>CAWGDO010000001.1:0-559191 GCA_963821355.1 uncultured Actinomycetes bacterium
CCACCAAGCGCAGGCGACGAGCGCGACCGCGGAATTCGGCTTCGAAGGCTAAGCCACGACGGCGCCGCGCTGCCGCCCAGTGCTGCCTTCACGCGGAACGGCAGCGGCGGCCACCGGGAGCTTTACTACGTCCGATCGCCAAGTGCTCGTTAGCCCAGCGCCGGCTGGCATTGAGGCCGACGCGGACGGCCCGATCGGCAGGCGGCATCCGCAGGAAATGGTCAGGAGAGGATGAAGCGATGAACCGCATCGAGCTCGAGCCCGTCGACCGCATGGAAATCACGCTCCTGATGGACAACGTCACCGACCCGCTGCTCGTCGACCAGGAAGCGATCGCGCGGATGAACTGGCCCAAGGCGATTCTCGGAGGACTGCCGACCGCCCAGGCACGCGTCAGCCCGACGACCGGGGTGCCGGATGCGCTCATCGCCGAGCCCGGGTTCTCGGCGCTGGTGCGGATCGAGAACGCGGGCCGCAAACGAACGCTGCTTTTCGACAGCGGGGTGTCGCCGAACGGGATGGTGGAGAACATGCGCCGGCTCGCGATCGATCCGGCCGATATCGAGGTGATCGTGCTCAGCCACGGTCACTGGGACCACGTGACGGGGATCGAGGGGCTGGTGCGGGTGCTCGGCCCCACGACCCTGCCGGTCATGATCCATCCGGAGTTCTGGAGCCGCCGGCGGATCAGCTTCCCCGGGCTTATGGCCGAGTTGCCAGCCACCAGTCGCGGAGCGCTCGAGGAGATGGGGTTCGCGATCGTGGAGGAGCGCCAGCCGTCGTTTCTGCTCGACGGAGCGGTGCTCATCACCGGTGAGGTCGATCGAGAGACGCCGTTCGAGACTGGGTTTCCCGGTCATCAGGCGCTCCGTGAGGACGGCTGGCAGCCTGATCCGCTGATCCTCGACGACCAGGCGCTGGTGCTCAGCCTCCGCGATCGGGGGCTGGTGGTGCTCAGCGGGTGCGGTCACGCTGGCATCGTCAACACGGTGCAATACGCGCGCAGGCTCACCGGCCAGGACAAGGTCGCCGCCATCGTCGGCGGGTTTCATCTCAGCGGGCCGATGTTCGAGCCGATCATCGGACCGACGGTCGACGCGCTGGCCGAGCTCTCGCCGTCGCTGCTGATGCCCGCGCATTGCACGGGCTGGAGGGCCTGCCAGCAGATCGCCGCACGGCTCCCGGATGCGTTCGTCATGGGCACGGTCGGCACCACGATCACACTGGGATGACCACACCATCAATCGGCATCAGGTCACGGTTTGCGAGAGGTGCTATGACGACGACATCGCTGCCCGATCCTTGATTTCGCTGTCATCGCCAAACCCTTTGCGTACCTGTTCATGGCGGTCGCGCTCATGCCCCAGGGGCAAGAACGTCGCTCGACCACTGAGCAGGCGCCGCCATCCGCGCGCGACTTCTCCATCGCATGGCGCAACGGCGTGCCCTGCCCGCCCTCATCTGCGGACGCCCATTGGGCGACCATCGCACTCTGACGCAATCGCATTGTGCCGCCGCCCCGCGAAGCGGCGCCTGGCAAAGTCCGACGCGGCGCCCATCGTCCTGGGGAGTGGTGGCGTGTCGCGCCGATAGACGTCGCGGCTCGGATCGCGGGCTGACTGGCGCGGCCGCGATCAGCCGAGGCGGTGGACCTCGATTACGCGGTACGGACTGAAGACACGAAACGCTTTCGGATCTTCGTTGCCCTCGCGCAGGATGCGCAGAGCCTGATCTCGCACTTGGCCGTAGATGCCGGCCCGCTCGAGCACTGGTCGGCCAGCCATGCTTACCGGATGTTCTTGCTCGCTCACTTCCAGGTAGGCCTCGGGTGACTCGGCCGTGACGCAGAGCCGTCCATCATGGAACTGGACTTGTGCGTGATGGCGCGCGGCAAGCGCACCCACCGCGTCAGCGTCGTGCCACGCGAAGCGACGCGGCCTGCGTCCCGTGGCGGCGGCGAGGGCGCGGCCGAATGTGGCAACCATCGCGTCGATCGGCCCGGCCGGCACCCATACCGAGAAGAGCGCGCGCCCAGCGGGACCGAGCACGCGGATCATTTCATCGAAGGCGCGGCTCGCGTCAGCGGCGAAGATCAACCCGAACACCGACAGGGCCAGATCGAACGAGGCATCGTCGAACGGCAGCGCCTGGATGTCTCCGACCACGAATGACGCTTGGAGACCCTCGGTCACAGCCCGGTTGCACGCGACATCGATCAGCCTGGGCGCGGTATCGACGCCGGTCACAAGCGCGCCGCCGCCCGCCGCCAGCAGGGCGGCGTTGCCGGTGCCAGTGGCGAGATCCACAACTCGCTCCCCGCGCTGGACATCGGCGAGAGAGACCACGTGCTCGGCGACGGGCGCGAGCTCCACGGCCATCTGCTCGTAACGGCCGACGTCCCAATCGATCATCTCGCTCATGGCCCTATCCGAGCAGAAACGTCTCGGCGCGGGCGGATTGTCGTGGTCGATCGGGCGCGCCGTCGCGCTCGGTCAGTGCCTTGCACCGGCGACCTTGGTCGCGTTGGGCACCAGCGCGTGCAGCTTCTCGAGCTCTTCTCCGATTCCGCGCACGAGCACGTCGATGTCGCGCATCGAGGAGGCGTCGGCGGTGATCCCGAACGTCACCTGCCCGTTGTAGGAGAGCGCGGCGATTCCCACCGCGTGCTCGGCAAGCAGCGGCAGGACCGGGTGGATCTCACGCAACAACGCTCCGAACGCGTACAGCGGCACCGGCGACCCCGGCACGTTCGTGACCGCCACGTTGAACATCCGCCTGGAGAACACGGTCTGTCTGAGCGCCGCACGCGCGACCACCGGCGGCGCAAGCGCAGCGACTTCGATCATTGTCGACGTGGCCTGCGCCGCGTCGGAGGACTTGCGCCGACGGGTAGCCGCAGCGATGTTGCGCAGCCGCGCCTGTGCGGATGGCTCGCCGACCGGGAGATCGACGAACAAGAAGCTGAGCAGGTTCCCGAGCGTCAATCGGTCCGATGCATCGCGGCGGGTGACCGGCACCAGCGCGCGCAGCCCGCGTGACGGCAGCCCCTCCTCGCGCGAGCGCAGCAACTCCCGCAGACCGCCGGTCGCCGCCGCCAGCACCACATCGGTGATCGACCCGCCGAGGTGGTGACCGATCCCTTTCAGCTCGTCAAGCGGAGCTCGCACCACGGCGTACCGACGCCTCTGACCGATAGGTACGTTCAATGAACTGTGCGGCGCGCGGCGAAGCTCGTCGCGCACGATCAGCTCGGCGACCCGGCGCGAGCGGTCCAACGCCTCCCTGGGATGGGCCGCAGCGTGAGCCGCGGCGCTGCCCGCGCGCACGGTGGCGTCGCCGGCCTGAGCAGCGGCCTCGCGAATATGTGACCGCAACGATGGTCCGCGCGACGCGCGCCTCGGCGGCGTCGGCTCGGTCCTCGCCGCCGGCGCCGTCGGCCCGGGCCCCAGCAGTAGGCCAATCAGCTCCACGGCTACCACGCCGTCGACCAGGCAGTGGTGAGTCTTCCACCCAAGCGCCCACCGTCCACTCTCGAGGCCTTCGACCAGCACGATCTCCCACAGTGGCCGCTTCCGGTCCAGCGGGAGCGAAAAGAACTCAGCGGTCCAGTCGCTCAGTTGCCCGGAGTCGCCCGGCGCCGGGAGCAGCGCATGGCCGACATGATGGCGAATGTCGAAGCGGTCATCGGGCACCCAGTGCGGCCACGCTTAGTGGTTGCTCTCGTAAATAAGCTCACGTATTAGCGTCCGGCTCGGCCGTAGCGTGCGTGGCATCCTGTCCGCTCGTGAAGGGGCGTTGATGCCGAGGCACAGCCCGTATCGGATCGAGTTGAGCGACGAGGAGCGCGCGGTGCTGGAGTCGCTGGCGCGCTCGTATACGTTGCCGTATTGGCAGGTGACGCGAGCCCAGATGGTGCTGATGGCGGCCGAGGGGCTGCGCAACGACCAGATCGCGGCGCGGCTTGCGCTGCGGACGCGAGGTCGTCTCGCAGTGGCGCAAGCGGTTCTTCGAGCAGCGCCTGGCCGGCCTGGAGGACCGGCCGCGGCGCGGCAGACCGCCGGCCTTTCCCCCCTCAGGTGCGCGCTGAGGTGATCGCGCTGGCGTGCGAGCTGCCCGCCGAGCAGCGGCGTGCCGCTGTCGCGCTGGTCGGCCAGCGAGCTCGCGCGCGAGGCGGTCGCGCGCGGGATCTGCGAGCAGATCTGCGGCGTGACGGTCTGGCGCTGGCTCTCAGAGGACGCGATCAAGCCCTGGCAGCACCGCTCGTGGATCTTCCCCCGCGACCCGCAGTTCACCGAGAAGGCCGGCCGGATCCTCGACCTGTACGCCGGCCGCTGGGAAGGCGAGCTGCTGCACCCCGGCGACTACGTCGTCTGCGCCGACGAGAAGCCCTCGATCCAAGCCCGCACGCCGCAAGCACGCGACGCTGCCCGCCGCGCCGGCGTCACGCGCGGCCAGCGCGTCGAGCACGAGTACGAGCGCAAGGGCGCGCTCTGCTACCTCGCCGCCTGGGACGCCCGGCGCGCCAAGCTCTTCGACCGCTGCGCCCCCAAGGACGGGATCGTGCCCGTTCGACGCGCTCGTCGAGCAGTTCATGACGCCATCAAGCCCTACAGCAAGGCGCAGCGCGTGTTCGTGATCGTCGACAACGGCTCAGCGCACCGCGGCCAACGCTCGATCGACCGCCTCCAAGGCGCCTGGCCGAACCTGATCCTCGTCCACACCCCCGATCCACGCCAGCTGGCTCAACCAGGCCGAGATCTACTTCTCCGTCGTCCAGCGCAAGGTCGCTCACCCCCAACGACTTCGCCGACCTCGACACGCTCGAGCAGCAGCTGCTCGCGTTCGGCCGCCGCTACGAGCAGATCGCCGCGCCGTTCGAGTGGAAGTTCACCCGCCACGACCTCGACAGCTCCTCGCCACCGACTCGACACCACCCGCCACCAGCCGCCGCCTGACCCCGAATACGTCGGCGAACTTCCGAGCCAGAGCACTTAGGCTCGCGTCCGAGTGCTCGACAGCCGCTGCAGGTAGCGCGGAATCTCGCTCAACCGCGCGGCCAGCAACTCCCGTACGGCCTCGACGGTCGGAGCAGCTCCACCCGCCGGGGGCTCGAACACCATCACGCCGCCGAGGTTCATCAACGCGCCCTCGTCGAGCTCCTCAAGCCGGAGAAACGTCCCGTCGAGCGCCGTCAGCGTGTCTGACACGTGTTGAACCTACAGTCGGTCGCCGTTGCCGTAATCGAGGACGAGCAGCGATTCACGTCCGTAGTTCCCCCAATGGATATCTCGTCGGGCGGCAACCCACAGAGAGGAGGTGGTGCGCGCGCGGGACGTGCTCAGCTACCGAATCGGCTTCCTGGGGCCCCATCTCCAGGTTCCTGGTCACGACCTCAGTGGTCCGGCCGAGCTCTTAACGGAGACATGGCCGCATGAACTCCCAGCCTGGGCGGGCAATCCTCGCTGGTTGGTGCGTTCGACGTCGTAGAGAAACGACAAGGCCATCCGCGATCCTCCCAACCCGTCCAGCAAGAGGGCGCGACACGACCATTGGCGCCCTTCACGTCCAGGCAGCCGCTCCGGTGCTGGTCGTCGTGGATCTCCGCGCGGACTGCGAGCCGGCCAACACTGGCTCACGACCCGTTACCGGGCGGCTACAGGACCGGCGCGGTGCGCATAGTCGTTCCCACCGCGCAGACATGGGCCGGCGACGGCGCGCGATCCGTCGACCGCCCGTCGACCAATCAAGCGACGCCGAGTCGTCGCCGTTAACCGCGGGCGAGCCGCTGATTGCCTCTAGCGACTCAAAGATGACCTACGCGAAGCTCCAGCAACGCGACCGCAGCGAGCACGGCGAGGCCTTCGACCGGCTCATGGGGACGGCCCGCGAACGCCTCTACAGCGTCGATCCGGAGGACGAGAAGGCTACCGCGGCGCCTTCCATTACGAGAAAGCCCCTGCAAGTCACGGCCTTTCGTCTTGCTCACCGAAGTCGTCGAGGGCGTCATCGCCCCCATTCGCTTCGGTGGCCCAAATGCGCACCCTACGGGCGCCGGAGCGGCAGAAGGGCGTCGCCGTGGGGCGCAGTATGCGATCGGTCGTCGCGGCGTGGGGCCGCCTCGCGTTCTGGCGTGGTGGCCGCGTCGGGGAGTACCAGGTGAGCCTGCCGGCGGAGCCGATCGACGGCGCGCGTCTGCGGTTCGGTGAGCCCGGGTGTGACCCGGGTGGCGGTGGTGTTCATCGTGCCCACGACCCTACGCCCGGCGCATCTGCACATCATCGGGGTGAAGCCACATGCCACCACGTAGAGGTCACGGAGAGCACCCGCGTGACACGGGCGCGGGGCCATCGACCTAGCCTCACGCGAACGCAGAAGGGCGCGCTTGCGCGGCGGCGGGTGCCGCGTGTGCAGCGTTCCGATGGCAGCCGCGTCAGAGCTCGCGTCCGAGGTCACGGTTGACGCGGTGGCCCAGGTCGTGCTGGGTTCGCTGGAGGTCGTGCTGGGCTCGCTGGCAGTGCTCGCGTGCGGGTGACACCGTGGGTCGTGGGCCGAGGGCGTCGCGGGTGTCGATGATGGCGTGGTCGAAGCGGTAGGTCTCGATGCGCTGGGCGGCTTCCCGCCAGCTGTGTCGGGCTAGCGGTCGGTCCGGAGGCTCGCCGAGTGACGCCAACAGGTACGGGGCGGGACGTTCCAACGCGTCGTGTAGGTGCTCGCGGCGGCGGATCGAGAGCTGCGTTTCAAGTTCGGCGACACGCTCGCGCAGTGCTTGGCGGTCGGCCTGCCAGGAGGCGCGGTCGGGCACGTGGGGCGCGAGGTCGCGCTCGCGGTCGGCCGCCATGGCGGCGTGGTGCTCGGCGAGCTTTAGGCGCTCGCGCTCGAAGGCGAGCGTCGTGCGGTCGCCGGTCCGACGGCGCAGGAGCCCGCCGACGGGCCGTTCGAGTTCCGCGAGGCGCGCAGCTGCTTGGTCGGCGGTGCGCTGCGCCTCGGTCCGTGCGCTGCGTGCGGCGTGGAGCTGGTCGGCGAGGTGTTCGGGGTAGTGGCCGATGCGCTGGTGGAGCTGCGCGAGTTCGGTCCTCAGCTGGTCGACTGACGGCCGGCTGGGCGGGTTTGCGGTGCCGCGGCTGGCCTGTGTGTGGGTGCGGTCAGATGGCGGACGGCTCGCGATGTAGTCGATGCGGTCGAGAGCGAGGTGCTCGTCGTCGCGACGGCGCATGGCGGCGTCGAGGCGTTCAACGGGAGTTCGCTCGTCGCGACGTTCGGCGGGCTGGTTGGGCGCGATGTCGGCGCGCTCGAGCTCGCGTTCGGTTGGGGCGTCGATGAGGAACAGCTCGGTGGGCTCGCGGGCGCGGGAGAGGGCGGTGTAGGACCAGTTGCGGGTGAAGTCGTCCGGGTGTCCGACGACGCCGGCCCACTCGACGGTGCCGCCCTGGATGGTGTGCGCGGTCAGGGCATAGGCGTGCTGGAGGTATTCGGTCACGTAGGCGGCGTCGAGGCTGTGGTCGGCGCCGGCGTCGGTGCCCACGAGGATCTCCTTCTCGACGGGGTCGACGGCGATAACGGTGCCGCGGGTGCCGTTGTCGACACCACGCCGGCGATCGTTGCGACGCGCGATGACCCGGTCCCCCACGGCGAACTCCGTCCCGGCGACGTGGACGCCCTCCCCCAGCCGACCGTCGCGGCGCAGCTCGGCGCGGACGAGCGCGTTGAGACGCTCGCGGCGCTGGTTGTCGCGTGCGATGAGGACGGCCTGACCCCACGGGCACGTGGCCTGGCGCTCGCGCCACGCGGCGACCGCCGCCCGCTCGCCCGCGCCGGCACTCCGCGGGTCGTCAGCGATGATGTGAAGACGCCCGGCGCGGTGCTTCTCGGCGATGTACTCGGTGGGGTCGCCGCGGCGGACCTGCGAGAGCAGCTGGCGCTCGCGCGGGTCGCGCTGGCGCATGACCTCGCGCAGCTCGTAGGACCCCAGGCGCCGTGTGAGCGAGCCCAGCCAGCCGCCGGCCTGGACGCTTGAGAGCTGGCCCGAGTCGCCAATCGCGATGACCTTGACCCCTGCCGCTTGGGCGTGCGCCATCACGCGGGCGGTCTCGCGGGTGCTCGCCATGCCGGCCTCGTCGAGGATCAACACCGCCGACCCGGCCCCGAAGCCGCCCCCGTCGGCGTCGAGGTCAAGCGCGAGGCGCGTCAGCGTCCACGCCTGCGCGATGCCGGCCTGCTCGGTGAGCTCGCGCACCCCGCGTCCCGTCGGCGCGGTCCCGAGGACACGGAAGCCCCCGGCGGCGTAGGCCTGCGCGAGCAGGCCCGCCGTGAAGGTCTTGCCCGTCCCGGCCAGCGCCTCGACGCTCTCCACGCCATGACCGCTTGCGGTCAAACCACGGATCACGGCCGCCTGCTCGGCCGTTGGCGCAAACGGCGCGCGCGCGAGCACCGCGTCGACCAGCGCGCGATCGAGCACACCGGTGCCTTCGCCACGGCGTGCCTGCGCGCCGTGCACGATCGCCTGCTCGTGAGCGAGCAGGTCGCTCGTGGTGAACCGCCGCTCACTGGCGTCCGGGACGCGGCGCACGTCGGCGCGAGTCACGAACTCCGCCGCGGCACGCTCGACCGCCTCGGCCGCTGCTCCCTGGCCGTGGGCGGCCGCCCACGCCATCACCGCCTCACGTGGTGCGAACGTGTTCTGCCTCTCGGTCAGCCCGGCCGCGCCGGCCAGCTCGCCGCCCACCCGCCGCAGATCAGGAACCTCCGGAGTGCGCGCGGGCCCGCGTGGAAGCGCCTCGACCTCGCGGGCGCCGAGGCCGTGCTCGGCCGCCCGCGCACGGACGACCTCCTGCCACGGCGCCGTGTCGATCCCGCTTGCGCTTGCGCTGGCGCGTGTCGTGCGCGATCGCCTCCCGCCCCGCGCGCCTGACCTCGACGCCCGCGCTGACGAGCTCGCGCTGGCGATCCTCGATCTGCCGGCGACGCGTGGAGAACTCCCGCAACACCTCAGGGGCGATCTGCTCGATCTCGGCCATCCCGTTGCGCACCGGCCCCCAGCGCACCCACGGCAACCGTTCACGGACCGCGGCGCGCAGGTGCGCCTGATAGAGAAACCCCGCCGCCTTGGCATGCTGATAGATCGGCGTGCCATCAAGCGCCGTCCACCTCCCGTCGGCGCCTCTCGCCATGTTCGCGGCGACGACGTGCGTGTGCAGCTGCGGGTCCTCCGCACGGCTCATGCGATGGCGATAGGCGGCCGCCACAAACCCCTCCCCCACCTCACGCCGCGCACCGCCGCGGCCGCGACGGACCCGACACGCCTCGCGCTCCACGTAACCCACAGCGGCATCGACGGCCGCCTCATGCGCCTCAACCAGCGCCCGCGCCAGCACCCGATCGCCGACGGCGAACAAGACGCTCACCGACTTGGGCGCCGAGAACGTCAGGTCAAACGCCGCCACCTTCGACCGCCCCCCAACCCGTCTGAGCGGCTCACCCGTGCCCGGATGGCGGCCCTCCATCAACGCGATGAAGCCCTCCCCCTCGACCACGCCGACGAGCCCCAGAGCCTCCCCGCCCCGACCCGTCCAACGCCCCGGCGACTCACCGCGCCCGGAGTAGTATAGGGTGGTCGGTCGAGGGCGACGTGGGACGTCGCGTGTGGCGGCGTGACGGGCAGTTGGCGTGGGCGCGGATACGGTTGCCGGCGCTCGATTCTCGTCTCCCGCGCGGCTCGGGAGGGGCGAGCATCGTGAGGCTGGCCCCTATGACCCGACGATGGATGTGCAGCCGATCACGCATTGCGGGCGCGTCGTCGCCGCGTGCACGGGCGAGTGCTCCCTGCTGGCCGATGACCTGGCCTATCGCCCACCGGGGCACCCGGAGCTCGTCTTCGTCGTGATGATGTGTTCCTACGCGACCGACATCGCGCGAGGGGTCCTGCCCGGCCCGTTCGATGATGTCGATGCGCGCCGCTACGCGCGCGCAGCACTGATTCCCGAGGGGCGTGGTCATCCACTCGGAATACAACGGCCATGGGTTCTTGAGCCGCCCATCGGTCGTAGACCTGTGGCACACAATGCGCGCGGTCAGCCGCGAGATCCGACCGGACTGGACCTCGCCACACCGGGCCTCCGCGAGGCCTGGAACGCGGGCGACCCTGTCGCACTTCCACGGCTGGGACAAGCGGATTGCCTGAGCCGCCACGGATGACGCTTCTCGGGATCGTCACGGCCCGCGCGGCCGCAGGTGCTGAAGTACGTGATCACGCGGGGCCCGACGCGCCCCGCAGGCGCTGCGGTCGCGTGGCACGGGCGTTTCCTCCTCCAGCCCGTGCTGAACACACCCAGGCGCAGCCCAAGGCGTAGCGGCGCGCCGGACCGCGACCGGGGTAGGTCGGGGTCCGGCGCTCGCTCGCCTGACCAGCATGGTGTCGTGGCGACGACGCTCACCGAGCTCTCCGAAGGCGGGGCGCAGGCGATCGCCTTCTTGATCGACGCCTACGAGGGTGTCAGGACCGCTCCGGGCAAAGGGCTACCCCACGCCCAGGCCGTCGCCGACATCCTGCGCGACGCCGGATACGACCGGCGCGTGCAAGTCGTCGCTCTCCTTCACGACGTCGTCGAGGACACGCCACGCAGCATCGAGGACGTCCGCGACAACTTCGGCGAGACGATCGCCGCGATGGTGCAAGCGCTCACCGAAGACGACAGCATCCAGACTACCCCCAGCGCAAGCGAGCGCTGCGCGCGCAAGTGATCGGCGCCGGCCCGGACGTCACGGCCATCACGCTCGCTGACAAGATCGCCAGCTTGCAGCACGCCCGTATCACCGCGGCCCGCGTTCGCAGGCGCAAGCTCGCCCACTACGACGCCACTTTGCAACTCGCGGTCGCCGCCGGGGTCGATGACGCGCTCTGCCGGCGGGTCGCAGAACTCCTCGACGCAGCGGCCTAATTGCGCACGCCAACCGACGCCTTGCCTCGAGGGCCCGTGGCTGGCGGCGCACCGTGGCGATGGGGGTTGATCTTGAAGCGTCTGTTTATGATTGTTTGTAGTTCTTCAGAGTGGTTGATAGCCTGGGATTGAGCCGGATGATGTCTCATCCAGAACCCCAGCGGTCCCCCTCGGCGAACCGGCCGGCAGTGATGAACCCTGCCGCGTGGGGCTCCGTCTCAATGCCCTGCGGGTTTCACGCGTCCAGGCGCGGTAGGGACTCGTCGAGGACGTTGTGACCACCATCACGACTCCCCAGCTGTTAACTGCCGAGCAGTTGGCGAGGCGTTGGCAGGTCCCACCGAGCCACGTGTATCGACTCACGCGCGAGGGTCGGATCCCGGTGGTCAAGCTTGGGCGGTACTACCGATACCGGCCCGACGCGATCGACCACTTCGAGCTGCGCGGCCTCGACGAGCGACTCGAGCGCCATACCCCGGCGCGCCTCGAGGCGATCTGACGCGCTCGCGCCCGGCCCCATGAGCCAACGAGCCTGTGCCGTTCGGAAGCCGGCGTGAGGACATCGGGAAGCGCTCCGAACAGAAATTGTTCCATAATTGTTCCATGGCGGGCATCGAACTACTGGTTCACCCGACGCAAAAGGCCTGCGATTGCAGGCCTTTTGCGTAGTCGGGGAGACAGGATTTGAACCTGCGACCGCCCGGCCCCCAGCCGGGTGCGCTACCAGACTGCGCCACTCCCCGTGACGTCCAGAGCGGGCGACGGGAATCGAACCCGCCCTAGAAGCTTGGAAGGCTTCTGTGCAGCCACAACACTTCGCCCGCAAGCCGCACACAGCGTACCTCAGCTCATGAGGCCGGTGCCGACGATCAACGTTCTTCGGTTGGGACGGCGCCCGCGTCGTCGGTCATGTTCGGCGGAGGCCATGGGCCGAACCAGTTGTCGGCGCCTCCGTCGAGCGTGACCACCGAGCCGCTGAGCGCACGGCCGAGCGGGCCGGAGAGCAGCGCGACGAGCCAGCCGAACTCCTGCATGGTCCCCAGGCGCTGGAGCGGGACGCTGCGCGCGGCGCCGCGCCACACGACCTCGGGGTACTTGCGCAGCGACTCGGTGTCGAAGCGCCCGATCGCGGCCGCGACGAGCGCGATTCGCCGTTCCGCCCACTCGACCGCGAGCTCGCGCGTCAGCGCCTCCACCGCGGCGCGCGCCGCGCCGGTGTGCGCCATCGCGGGCATGCCGTTATGCGGCGAGACGGTGACGTTGACGACCGTGCCGCCGTCCGCGCCGAACCCGCCACCGGCCGCGGCGCGGGTCATCGTGTAGGTGCCGTCGACGTTCAGCCGCTGCACGGCCCGCCAGCCCTTGGCGGCGATCTCGTCGGCGGGCACGAAGTACTGGCCACCGGCGTTGTTGACGAGCACGTCGAGGCGTCCGTGCCGGTCGCGCGTGGTCTCGACCATCCGCGTGGCGTCGATGACCTCGCGGATGTCCCCGGCGACGAACGAACACCCCTCGCCGATCTCTTCGCAAGCGGCCGCGAGCACGTCCTCGCGGCGCCCGGCGATCACCACCTGCGCGCCAGCCGCAACGAGCTCGATTGCAGCGTGTTTGCCGAGGTTCGTGCCACCGCCGGTCACGAGCACGACCCGCCCGGCTAGCGCGTCGGGCGCGAAGATCGAGGAGGCCGGCGGCACCGCCGAGAGTCTAGGTGTGCCTAAGCCTTGGGGCCGATGAAGCCGTCCAGGATCGCGACAGCCTCTCGGCGCGCGACCGAGATGTGGAACGGACCCCATGGCCGCCAGGCCACGCCGAGCCGGTCGCACGTGTCGGTGAACAACGCTCGGATGTCCGCCGAGCGGTTGGAGAACTGGTAGCGGGGATACACGTAGTCGCGACCCTTGACGCGCACGCGATTGACGCCGCGCCAGCCGTCCGTATGGATGAGTGCGCGCAGGAAGGAATCGGGCGCAGCGGCAACGATCCGGCGCTGCCAGTCCGCGAGCTCGATGCGCCGCTGATGCTTGCGACCCGGTCCGTGTTGCGGCAGCAGGCAGTGCCACGATTTCCAGTACGAGGTGATCACGATGCAGGCACACGTCTTGACGCGCGCAACATGCGGCAGGCGGCCGCCGCGCACGGCTACGATCGACTTGCGTGCGCTCCCCACGATGCCCGGGTACGCGGCGTCGAGGCTGATCCTCAGCACATAGACCCCGCGCGTGGCTCGGTAAAGACAGCCGTCGCCGAGGTACATGCCGAGCAGATACGCGTAGGCGTGTGCCGGAAGCTCCTCGGCTCGGTGTGCCAGTCCACCGCACCGATCACATGTTGGGATCCCGGCCAGCGCGCGGCTTGCGCGTTGGGGCACGTGACCACGTCGCCATGTCCGCACGGTTGCGATCGGAACTCCCGTGCGGTGCGCAACGCCGCCGTCATCGAGCCCGGCCTCCAGCAGCCGGAGGGCAGTGGCGATCTCCTCCCCCGATCTCCATACTCGTCGCATCTAACGAACATACGTTCGTAAACGGACGGAAGGCCATGAACGGTCTAGACTGCGGCGCCGGAGGGGCAGTAGCTCAGTTGGTGGTAGCGCCGGTCTCCAAAACCGGAGGTCCTAGGTTCGAGTCCTAGCTGCCCCGCTCCGGCGATCGCTACGCTGCACGCTTCCCGGCGTCCGCCGGGCGCGAGCGGGCGGCGCTGCGCGCCGGTAGCAACTCGCTCCCGCGCAGGCGGCGAAGCTCGCGCGCCACCGACATGCGGGCCTGCTCCATGACCTCCACGCGGCGGGTGCCGCTCATGAGGTTCAGGCCCATCAGCGCGCAGTCGTTGCGGCTTGGCTGGAGGATGAGCACCTCGGTGCCGGCCGCGCGCAGCTTGGCTGCCTCATGGCCGAGGCGGCGGCCGGCCGCCGTGCGCATCAACGCGGAGAAGCGGTCCGCCGGAGAGCCGCCGACGATCGGGGCGACCGACGACATCGGGTTCAGGCAAACGACGAGGTCGAGGCCGGCGCCGCACAGCAGGTCGAGGTTCGACGTCGAGCAGATGCCCCCGTCGACGTACCGTCGACCGCCGATCTCGACCGGGTGGTAGAAGCCGGGGATCGCGCACGACGCGGCGACCGCCTCGGCAACGCGGGCGTTCGGCGACCCGTCGCGGCCGAGGGCGACGCGCTTGCCGGACCGGTAATCGGCTGCCACGGCCCAGTAGCCGGGATGGTCGGGCCAATGCCGTGCGACGAACTTCTCGACGAGACCTTGGATGGGCGCGGTCGAGATGAACCCGCGCGGCAACCATCCGGCGACGACCGTCGCGGGCGAGTGGCTGCGCAGATGTAGCAACGTGTTGAGCGCCAGGCGCCACGAGCCCGGGCCGATCGGCGGCAGCGCGCGGTGCAGGCGGTACTCGCTCCCGAGGAGCCGGGCGGAGAGCGCGTCGGCGCGCGACTCGGCGTCGGCGAAGGCCTCGAGCGTACGGCCGGCCGCGTAGGCGCTCATGTACTCCGACGCGATGCCCGAGGCCGCGAGGGCACCGACGACCGATCCCGCCGACGTGCCCACGATGTACTCCGCGTCCGCTGCGCGCCAGCCGGTCTCGGACTCGAGCGCCTCCACGGCCCCGATCAGCCAGGATGCGCCCAGAACGCCCCCTGCACCGAGGACCAGACCCACACGCATGACGGCGAGCGTACCCACCCCAACGGACTGCCAACGCGCGCTTTTCGCCCGCACACGGGTGAGAAATCGCCCCCCAACGCCGGCAACCCCGGCGCGCGCCTACACGCCTCCGGTAGGAGAGGACTCCACCAGCGTCCCACGAACGTCGATGCCATGACCGGCGAGGTCACGTCCGGGCAACCCGGGGTAGAGCCTCCCCGGATGCTGCTGGTGTTCGACCGCGACGCGACCGACGACCCGATCCGTCCCGTCGAGGTGAGCGCGATCCTCACCGCGCTCGAGGAGATCTTCCTTGCGACCCTCCTGCGCGACGCACCGCCGCCCGATCACCGCGGGCGCGATTGGGCATGGGACTACGACGTCCAGTCGCTGCACATCCAGCTCACCGGCGTGGACCTCGCGCAGCGGCTGAGCGTGCAGCTCGCCATCCCCTGGCACGTCTACACGGTGCCGTTTTCCGCGTTCGCCTACGCCCTGGCCCACGTCTTCGGGGCGCCGGCACAGGCGGGCACGCTGTTCGAGCGCGCACGGGACGACTTCTGGAGCACGCGGCTGGCGGGCGAGCAGCCCCGAACCGAGTGGCTCGAGTGGCAGGCGTGGCTCGAGCTCAAGCACGAGCAGGTTGCCGCCGTCCCGTTCCGCCTCAGCGAGATCGAGCTCGTCCTCGGTCTGCCGCCCGAGGACCACGCTGTGGAGGAGTGATCGCTGACGCGGTGGAAGCGCGCTCGGCCGCCGGCGGGGCGAGTGCGGGCGGAGGGACTCGAACCCCCAAGGCTTGCGCCACCGGCACCTAAAGCCGGCGTGTCTACCAGTTCCACCACGCCCGCCGAGGTCGCGCGGAGCGTCGCACGCGGCCCGCGGCGGATTGTATGGTCCGCGCGGGCATGGCAGACGACGGCGTCTCCATCGAGCACCCCAACCGCGAGAAGGCCTCGAGCAAGTCGACGAGGGCGATCGTCATTCTGCTGCTGCTCGTCTCCGCGGCGCTCGTCCTCATCGTGACGATCGGCGGCTGGAGCGCGCTGGAAGGCGCGAAGGCGCTGCAGATCGCCTACATCGTCGTGTACCTCGTCATCGCGTTCTACGTCGCGCGCTGGAACCGCGGCGTACTCCCGGTAGCCGCGGCGCTGGCGATCATCCTGCTCATCTTCGCCGCGGTCTCGGGCCCCGCGTGGTTCGACCGCGACAAGACCGGCTTCACCGATCCCGCGCTGTCCTCGAGCCTGCTCGGCCTGATCACCATGCTCATCGTCCCCGTGCAGGTGTTGCTCATCGCCTTCTCGATGCAGGGTTTCGCGCAGGCCTGGAACGTCGAGGTCGAGCGCCGCCACGACGCGCCGCCCGATGCGGTGCCGGCGGCGGGGTGACGTACTCTTAGCGACGCGCCCGGGTGGCGAAATTGGTCAGACGCGCGGCCCTCAAAAGGCCGTGGCCTTCGGGCCATGTGGGTTCGAGTCCCACCCCGGGTATCGTCCGGCGCGCTCGCTAAGGTACGAACGTGCGTTCGATCGCAGAGGTGTCAGCAGTAACCGGTCTCGTGGCCTCAGGGCTGACCGACGGTGAGATCTCGCGCCGCTCTGGCCTGCCGCGGTCGACCGTGGGGCATTGGCGCCGCGCCGAGCGCCGTGTGCGCGCCGTGAACTCGTGCGCGAGGTGCGGCCACAACGCCCACGACTTCGCCCAGCTGCCATCGCGTGACTACGCCTATCTGCTGGGTGCATACCTCGGCGATGGGCACATCGCCCGCCACCCGCGCGGTGTGTATCGGCTGACGATCTACTGCTCGCTGATACACATCAACGTTGCGTGGTGGATGCGGGGAGCCGCCGAGGCGTTGATAGGTAGGCCCGTCGTGATGCGCCCGGACCCTGTCGACAACGTTCTGTACGTCCAGTCGTACTCGAAGCAGTGGCCGTGTCTCCTGCCGCAGCACGGACGGGGTCTCAAGCACACGCGACCAATCGCGCTTCACCCATGGCAACAGCGGATTGTCGATGCACATCCCGAACTGCTCGTCCGCGGTCTGATCCACTCGGACGGTTGGCGCGGGATCAACCGCATCAAACGTCGGCGCCAGGCCTACGAGTACGTGCGCTACGAGTTCAAGAACCGATCCGACGACATCAGGCGGATCTTCTGCGA
Source organism: uncultured Actinomycetes bacterium (assembly GCA_963821355.1). GTDB lineage: Bacteria > Actinomycetota > Thermoleophilia > Solirubrobacterales > Solirubrobacteraceae > JAOPZW01. Next base: position 16,751 of record CAWGDO010000001.1, read on the forward strand.
TGCCTGCGACGCCCTCGGCATCGAATGGCGCGTCATGAAGCCCGACACGATCTCGGTCGCGCGCCGCGACTCGGTTGCCAGGCTCGACGCCTTCGTCGGCGCGAAAGCGCTAAGCCGTCGCCAGCCCGCCGGTCAGCCGCGCCGGCGTGTCGTCGTCGGCCTCGGCGAAGAAGCCTCCGACGACGTCCTCGAGGTGGTCCATCGACTCTGCGGCGTAGAGGATCGGCTGGTACTTGGTGATGTCGTACTCGACCGTGCCCATCTCGGCGAGGTCGATCGGGCGGATCTCCGTGTGGCGGAATTCCTCGATCTCGCCGTAGCTCGAAAGGATGCCGGCGCCGTAGGCCTTCAGCTCGCCGTCCTCGTGGATGACGCCGAACTCGAGCGTGAACCAGAAGACGTCGGCGATGAACTGCAGCGCCTCCTCGGTCTCGACGCGGCGGGCGGCCTCGCCGGCCAGCCGCTTGATCTCGGCGAAGCGCGGGCTGGCGAGCATGTTCCCGTGGCCGATGACCTCGTGGATGATGTCGGGCTCGGGCGTGTAGAGCGGCTCGGACGGGTGACGGACGTACTGCGTGGAGTGGAAGATCCGGTCGGCCAGCGAGCTGTAGAACTCGCGGAGCGGGACGAGGCCGGGGGCGCAGTGGTACTCGAAGCCTGTCAGCGGGCGCAGGCGGTCGGTGACCTCGCTGAGCTGCGGGACGTGATCCTCGGGCAGCCGTAGGCGGGCCTTGCCCTCGAGGTACTCCCCGCAGGCGTACTTCTCGTGCTTGTCATGCAACTCGCGGCAGACGACGCGCCAGATCTCGTGCTCGGCGTCGGTGTAGTCGACGTGCGGGATCGGCTCGCCCGGCGTCCACGCCATCGCCGCGGCGGCGATCACGTTGCGGCGGGCACGGTAGGTCGGATCGTTGAAGCCCGGGTGATCCTGGCCGAGGTGGACCTCGACCTTGCCGTCCTCGTGCTGGGTGACGGGCGAGTAGAGCTGGGCCTCCTCGAACATGTCTGCCTCCTCCGGTGGTGCGCTACGCCACAAGGGCACCACGTCGGCGGCGAGCTGGCAAGTCTGCACGCCGTGACCGGTCAAGACGCCCAGCATCGCCCAGCCACGACCGGTACGTTCTGTGCAACATGACCAGTGTCATCGACGAGCTCGATGCCCGCCTCATCGCGCTCATGGCCGCGGAGCCGCGCATCGGGCTCATGGAGGTCTCGCGGCGCCTGAACGTCGCGCGCGGGACGGTGCAGGCGCGGCTGTCCAAGCTGACCGAGCGCGGGATCATCCGCAGCTTCGGACCCGAGGTCGATCCGGCCCGCATGGGCTATCCGGTGCTGGCCTTCGTCTTCCTGGAGATCACCCAGGGGCGGCTCACCGAGGCGGTCGAGCACCTCGAGTCGGTGCCCGAGGTCCTCGAGGCGCACGCGACCAGCGGCCCACGCGACCTGCTGTGCCGCGTCGCCGCCCGCGACACCGAGCAGCTGCAGGACATCATCAACCGCCTGCTCGGCACGTCAGCGGTCCGGCGGTCGACGAGCTATATCGTCCTGTCGACCCAGATCGCTCATCGGACGGGGCCGCTCGTCGAAGCGGCCAGCCACGCCTGACAGGGAGGCGCCATGCCCCGCAGCACGCTCACGCCCCGCGAGCGCGAAGTCATCAAGGCGCGCAATTTCTGCCACGTTGCCGTCCCGCGCGAGGACGGGACGATCCAGGCCGTCGTCGTCTGGTGCGACGTCGACGACGACGATTGCGTGGTCCTCAACAGCGCCGAAGGCCGTGCCTGGCCGGCGAACCTCCGCCGGGCCGGCCGCGGCACGGTGACCGTGATGAATATGGACAACCCGCTGGAGTACGTGTCGATCGTCGGGCGCCTCGAGCAGGACACCCACGATGGCGCCGACGACGTCATCAACGCGCTTTCGCACAAGTACGACGGCAGCGACTACGACTTCCAGCCCGGCCAGCAGCGCGTGACGTTCCGGCTTGCGCCCGAGCGGATCGCGCACCGCGGCGGCTAACCGCTGACGATCGCCTCCATGGCGTCGACGATGCCGGGTGCGGCGACGAGCAGTCCCGCGCCCGTGCCCGGCAGCGGATCGAGGTGGCGGACCTCCAGCCCGACCGCGGTGCACAGCATCTCACCGGCGGCCCAGTCCCATGCGTTGAGCCCGTACTCGTAGTAGGCGTCGTAGCGCCCTGCCGCCAGCCAGGCGAGGTCGAGCGCGGCTGAGCCGAGGCGACGGATGTCGCGGACCTGCGGCAGCAGCCGCGCAACGACCTCGGCCTGCGCGGCGCGCACGCGCGCGTCATAGCCGAAGCCTGTGGAAACCATCGCCGTGGCGAGGTCGTCGCGTCGCGAGCCGCGCAGCGGCGCCCCGTCGAGCAGCGCCGCCTCCCCCGCGCGCACCGAGAACAGCTCGTCGCGCAGCGGGTCGAAGATCACGCCGACCTGACCCTCGCAGGCGACCGACACCGCCCATTGCGGGATGGCGAACAAGTAGTTGACCGTGCCGTCGAGCGGGTCGACGACCCAGCGCAGGCCGGTCGTGCCCGCGATGTCGTCGCCCTCCTCCCCCAGGATCGCGTCGCCCGGCCGCCGCGCGGTGAGGATGTCGCGGATCGCGCGCTCGGCCTCGAGGTCGGCCTCGGAGACGAGGTCGGTCGGCGTCGACTTCGTCGTCACCTCGCGCACCCCGCGCGCGTAGTGGTCGAGCAGGATCGTGCCCGCCGCGCGCGCGGCATCGACGGCGACGTCGAGCAGGTCGTCACTCATAGCGGCGGCCGGCGGCCGGCCCACGGCCGCGCACCCTCGATCTGCGCGGCGAGCGAGAGCAGGGTGGCCTCGTCGCCCGGACGGCCGACGAGCTGGACGGCGAGCGGTAGGGCCGCGGCGTCGAAGCCGGCGGGCACCGAGGCGGCGGGCTGGCCGGTGACGTTGAAGACGCCGTAGTAGGGCACCCTGGCCGCGATCGCGTTCAGCGTCCACAGCGCGCCGCGGCCGTGGAACTGGCCCACGCGGAACGGCGGTCCGGCGGGCCCGGGAAGCAGGGCGACGTCGGCGTGATCGAAGATCGCGTTGACGCGCGCGGCGATCGACGCCTCGGCGTCACGCGCCTTCGCGACCAGGACCGGAGCAACGAGCCCGCCGAGTCGCACCATCGCGCGCGTGCGCGGCTCCAGGCGCTCCGGATACTCCATCGCGACACCATCGTCGTGGATGCCGCGCAGGTACCGCGCGAGCAGGTCCTGCCAGGCGACCGGCCCGTAGTCGATCTCTCGCTCGGCGACCTCGTGGCCGAGCGTGCGCAGCAACCCGGCCGTGGCCTCGACCGCCTCGCGCTGCTCGCCGCCGAGCCGCGCGATCGCGCCCGGTGGCAGCCTCGTCGACACCGCGACCCGCAGGCGCCCCGGGTGGCGCGCGGCGGCCTCGGCGAAGCCGCCGCCACCGGAAGCAACGTCGAGGAAGAGCGCGGCGTCGGCGACCCGGCGCGCGAGCGGGCCGAACGCGCTCAGCCCGTGCCAGTGCTCGCGCTTGGGGCCCAGCGAGATGCGGTCGCGCTGGGGCTTGATCCCGAACAGCCCGCAGAACGCCGACGGGATGCGCACCGAGCCGCCACCGTCGGAGCCGAGCCCGACGCCGACAAGCCCCGCAGCGACCGCCGCTCCCGTGCCGCCGCTCGATCCGCCCGGTGAGTGGTCGAGCGACCACGGGTTGCGCGTCGCGCCGTAGCCGAGCGACTCCGTGTACGGGAACATCATCAGCTCGGGCACGTTCGTCTTGCCGACGACGATGGCGCCGGCCTCGCGCAGGGCGCGCACCACGTCGCTGTCACGCGCCGCCGCATCGCCGTGGGCCAGCGAGCCGTAGGCGGTGATCTCGCCGGCCACGTCGGCGTCGTCCTTGATCGCCACCGGCACCCCGAGCAGCGGGCGCGTCGCGCCGGCTCCGCGGCGGGCGTCGGCCTGGTCGGCCTCGGTCAGGGCGCGCTCGGCGAAGACCACGCGGAACGCGTTGAGCGTCGGGTCGAGACGCTCGATGCGCGCGAGCACCGCCACCACCAGCTCGCGCGCCGAGACCTCACCGGCGGCGACGAGCCGAGCCTGCTCGGCGGCGCCCGCGAAGCACAGGTCGGTCGCGTCCATGGAAGGCGGAAAGCTACCGGCATGGACCGCGGCCCCCTCGCCTGCACCGACGCCGAGCGCCGCGCGGCGCTGGCGCTGGCCGCCGAGCTGCGGGCCGCGGGACGGGCGCCACGTCTGGAGGCGCGGTGGGTGCGCCCGGGCTGGCCCGTGTGGCAGGCGCTGTGCGCCATCGCCGGCGTCGTGGCCAGCGTGGTCAGCGTCGACCGCCCGCTCACCGGCCTGGTCGTTGTGGGCGTGGCCCTCGCAGTGTCGCTCGGCCATGGCCGCGGGCGGCTGCCCCTCGGCCGCGCGCGGGCCACCCAGGACGTCGTTGCGCCCGCGCCGTCGCCGCGCGCCGTCACCCTGGTCGTGCTCGCGGCGGTCGACCGCCCGCGCGGGAGCGTGCTCGACCGCGTGCCCGCGCCACTGCTGTGGCTGCACGGCGCGCTGCTGCTGACCACGGGCTTCGTCGCCGCACGGCTCGCCGGCGCCGATGGCACGCTCCTGGGCGCGTGTCAGCTCGTCCCCACGGTCGTCCTGCTGCTCGCGGCGGCGGCCCTCCTCGACGCCGCGTTCGAGCCCCCGGCGGCCAGCGACGCGGCGGCCACGCGCACCGCGGTCACCCTGGCCGCCGTCCCGTGGGCGGAGATCGTGCTCGTCGGCGCCGGAGACCTCGGGCTGCGCGCCCGCCTGCGCTCAGATCGGCGCGCGCCCGAGGAAGTCGTGCTTCTGTGGCTCGAGCCCGGCGCCGCGCCGGCCTGGCGCTCGGCCCACCCGACGCTGGCCGCCATCGCGCAGGACACCGGCGCCGAGCGCCGCCGCGGCGGGGCACTGCCCGCCGGAACCCGCCCTGCGCTCGCGCTCAGCGGCCCCGACGGCGCGCTCGGCGACCTCGCGCGCACGGTGGTCCAGCGGCTTGAGCCCTACTCCGAAGCGGCCAGGTCGACGAAGTAGTCCAGCGCGCCCGGGTTGGCCAGCGACTCGCGGCTGGCCGCCTTCTCGGCCGGCTGGCCCATGAGGATGCGCTTGACCGGGACCTCGAGCGCCTTGCCCGACAGCGTGCGCGGGACCTCGGCGATCTCGTGGACCTCGTTGGGCACGTGGCGCGGCGAGCAGTCCTCGCGGATGCGCCGCTTGATCTCGCCGACCAGATCGTCGTCCAGCGACGCACCCTCGCGCAGCACCACGAACAGCGGCATCCAGCCGTCGGTTCCTTCGCGCGGCACGTCCACGACGAGCGCGTCGACCACGTCGTCGACGGCGAGCACCGCGCGGTAGATCTCGCTGGTGCCCATCCGGATGCCGCCGCGGTTGATCGTCGAGTCCGAGCGCCCGTAGATGATCGCCGTCCCGCGCTCGGTGATCATGATCCAGTCGCCGTGGCGCCAGATGCCCGGATACATGTCGAAGTAGCTCTCGCGCAGGCGCTCGCCGACCCAGTCCGAGCTGGAGTGGTCACCGGAAAGCAACTCGCTCGGACTGTGTGCCCCGTCGCCCCAGAAGCCGATCGGCATCGAGGGCATGGGCTCGGTGAGCACGAGCTCGCCGACCTCGCCGACCAGCGCGCTGCCCTCCTCGTCGAACGCCTGCACCGCGCAGCCCAGCGCACGCGCCTGCAGCTCGCCCTCGTAGACGGGCAGCGTGGGCACGCCACCGACGAACGCGGTGCACACGTCGGTGCCGCCGCTCGTCGAGAAGAGCCACGTGTCGGCCCCGACGTGCTCGTAGACCCAGTCGAAACCTTCGGGCGACAGCGGCGAGCCCGTCGAGCCGACGGCACGCAGCGCCGAGAGGTCGCGCCCTTCGCCGGGCTCGACGCCGGCCTTCATGCAGCTCGCGATGTACGACGCGCTCGTGCCGAAGGTCGTCATCCCGGTGCGCTCGGCGAGATCCCAGAGGACGCCGAGATCGGGCGCGGCCGGGTTGCCGTCGTAGAGGATGATCGACGCCGGGGTCAGCAGGACGCCGACGAGGAAGTTCCACATCATCCAGCCGGTCGTCGTGAACCAGAAGACGCGGTCGCCCTCCTGGCAGTCGAGATGCAGGTGGTGGAGCTTGAGGTGCTCGAGCAGGATGCCGCCCTGGCTCTGAATGATCGGCTTGGGCAAGCCGGTGGTGCCGGAGCTGTAGAGCACCCACAGCGGGTGCTCGAACGGCAGCTGCTCGAACTGCAGCGCCTCGTGCTCGGCCACCAGGTCGTCCGACCAGCCGCTGCCGTCGAGGTAGCCGAAGCTGACGACGGGGGCGCCGATCTCGTCGGCGATGCCGGCGACGATCTCGCGGCGATCGAAGTCGCGGCCGCCATAGCGGTAGCCGTCGACGGCGAGCAGCACCTTGGGCTCGATCTGGGCGAAGCGGTCGATGACCGATCGCGCCCCGAACTCCGGCGCCGCGCTCGACCACACCGCGCCGATCGATGCCGTGGCCATGAACGCGGCGACGGTCTCGGGGATGTTCGGCATGTAGGCGGCGACGCGATCGCCCGGCCCGACGCCGCGGCGGCGCAGCCCCGTCGCGATCCGCGCCGCCTGCTCGCGCAGCTCACCCCACGTCCACTGCGACAGCTCTCGCAGCTCGCCCGCATGGCGGATCGCCACCGCGTCGTCGTCGCGGCCGCGGAAGAAGTGCTCGGCGTACGACAGCCGCGCGCCGGGGAACCACTGCGTGCCGGGCATCTCGCGCCGGCCGAGGACCCGCTCGTAGGGCTCCGATGGGCGCACCTCGCAGAAGTCCCAGACGGCGGCCCACAACCCTTCGAGGTCCTCGACCGACCAGCGCCAGAGGTCGTCGTACTCGCCGTCGCGCCCGACCGCGCGCGCGAAGCGGGTGAGCGTCGCATCCGCGACGCGCTGCGCCGAGGGCTCCCACAGCAGCTTGGCGTCCATCCCGGCAGCGTATTGCGATTCCGCCCCTGCGCCCGGTAGGAATCAGTGGGCAACCGATCCGAGGAGGCGGGCTGTGCCCTATCCCGTGACGTTCGAGGCCGACTACGTGGAGAAGCGCAGCCGGCTCACGACGTTCTTCCGCCTGATCCTGGCCATCCCGCACCTGATCGTCGTGTCGCTCTACGGGATCGCGGCATGGGTGGTGATCGTCGTCGCGTGGTTCGCGCTGCTGTTCACGGGCCGGTGGCCGCACGGCATGTACGACTTCGTCGGCGGCTTCTGGCGCTACGCGACCGCGGTCTACGGCTACTGCTACCTGCTGACGGACGACTATCCGGCATTCGGTCCCGACGTCGACGCCTATCCGGTGAGGCTCAACATCGCGCCCCCCGAGGCGCAGTACAGCCGCCTGAAGGTCCTCTTCCGGATCATCCTGATGATCCCTGTCTACATCATCGCCTACGCGCTGAACATCGTCGCGCAGGTTGGCGCGTTCCTGGCGTGGTTCGCGATCCTCTTCATCGGGCGCCAGCCGAAGGGCCTGCAGGACATGATCGTGCTCGGGCTGTCCTACCAGCAGCGCGCGTACACGTACATGTCGCTGATCACCGAGGACTGGCCGCCGTTCACCGACGATTCGTCCTCGCGCGTCGCGCCCGCTCCTGCGTTCGGCGCGCTGCCGTCCTCGCCGCCCGCCGCAGGGCCGGAGGTCCCGGCTGCGACGACGGCACCACCCGAGGCGGAGCGAGCGCCGGAAGCACCCGCGGCACCTGAGGCGGCCGAGGCGCCGCCGCACGGCGATCCGCTCGCCGACGACGCCGCGCCGCCCCCGGACGCCGACGACGAGGAGCGCCCGCCGGGCCCGTTCGGGCCGCCGAGCACCTAGGGCTACGCCGGCGTGATCGGGTTGCGCTTGCGCGGCCAGTCGCGCGCCTTGTCCGCGGCCAGCGCGAAGCGCTTGACCAGCTCGTCGCGCAGGTCCTCGGGCTGGATGACCGCGTCGACGACCAGCTCGGACGCGAGGTGCAGGATGTCGATGTCCTCGGCGTACTCGCGACGCAGCTCCTCGGTGCGCCGCGCGCGCTCGTCGGGGTCGTCGATCGCCTGAAGCTGGTTGTAGAAGACCGCGTTGACCGCCGCCTGCGGGCCCATGACCGCGATCGACGCGGTGGGCAGCGCCAGGCAGCAGTCGGGGTCGAAGGCCGGCCCGGCCATCGCGTAGAGGCCGGCGCCGTACGCCTTGCGCACGATCACGCTGAGCTTCGGCACCGTCGCCTCGCTCACCGCGCTGATCATCTTCGCGCCGTGGCGGATGATGCCCTGACGCTCGACCGCGGTACCGATCATGAAGCCCGGGACATCGGCCAGGAACAGCAGCGGCACGTTGAAGGCGTTGCAGGTCTGGATGAAGCGCGCGGCCTTGTCCGCGGAGTCGACGAACAGCACGCCGCCCTTCTGCTTGGGCTGGTTGGCGACGATCGCGATGACCATGCCCTCCAGGCGCGCGTAGCCGACGACGACCTCCTTGGCCCAGCGCGGGTGGACCTCGAGGAACGAATCGGCGTCGACGAGCGCGTCGATCAGCGCCTTGATGTCGAACGGCTTGTTCTCGTCGGCGGGGATCAGGTCGCGGATCGCGGCGTCCGAGCCGGGCGGCGCCGGCGGAGCGGCCGGCGGCTCCTGCTCCCAGTGCGAGGGGAAGTAGGACAAATAGGCCTTCGCGAGGTCGATGCCCTCCTCGTCGGACTTGACGAGCATGTGCCCGCAGCCGCTGACGCCGGTGTGCATGCGCGCGCCGCCCATCTCCTCCAGCGTGACCTTCTCGCCGATGACCATCTCGGCCATCCGCGGCGACCCGAGGTACATCGACGCGTTGCCGTCGCGCATGATCACGACGTCACAGAACGCGGGGATGTAGGCGCCGCCGGCGGCAGAAGGGCCGAAGAGCACGCAGACCTGCGGCACGACGCCGCTGAGCCTGACCTCGGTGTGGAAGATCCGCCCCGCGCCTCGGCGCCCCGGGAACATCTGCACCTGGTCGGTGATGCGCGCGCCGGCGGAGTCGACGAGGTAGATCATCGGCACCCGCAGCGACAGGGCGCGCTCCTGGATGCGGATGATCTTCTCGACCGTCTTCGGCCCCCACGAGCCGGCCTTCACCGTCGGGTCGTTGGCCATGACGGCGACCGGCCGCCCGGCGATCCGCCCCAGGCCGGTGACGACGCCGTCCGCGCCCAGGCCCTCGCCTTCCCAGTTGGCCAGCAGCGCCTCCTCGGCGAACGAGCCGGCGTCGAGGAGCCGGTCCACGCGCTCGCGCACCGGCAGCTTGCCCTGCTCACGGGCCTTGTCGTGGTGGCGCTCGGGACCGCCGCCCAGCGCGCGCTCGAGCGCCTCCTGCAGATCGCCACCAGCGCGCCGCTGCTCGTCGGAAGCACGACGCTCTCCACCGCCGCCACTGCTCGCAGTCATCGCTCCATCCTGATCTCGAGGACATCGGCGTCGTCGCGCATCGGCGGCGGGGGCAGCGGTCGGCTCGGGCGCAGCCCGATCGTCAGCAGCGCGCCGGCGCCGGCGGCGAGGACGAGCGGCCAGCCGATGAGCGTCGTCGCGCCGCCGGCAACGACGAACGTCGTGGTGACCAGCACCGCGACCCCGATCCAGCCCGGTCCCGGGACGCGGTCGACGGCCGAGAAGGCGCACAGGCCGAAGCCGCACGCGTAGAGGAAGATCTCCCACCCGGCTCCGGCGCCCGGGCCGAGGATGCCCGCCGAAAACGGCTCGATCGCGAAGGTCAGCGCCAGCACCAGCGCGGTCAGGCCGCCGGCATCGGCGAGCGCGACGGCGCGCGCGGGCCGGTGGTCGCGTTGCGCGACCGTCCCGAGGGCCAGCGCGCCGGCGAGCACGAGCAGCAGCCAGCGGGCGGTGCCGAAGCCGTGAGGCGAGAACGCCCAGTAGACGAACGCGACGACGGCGACGACGAGGCTCACCGCACCAAGTAGAACGCACAGCGCCGAGGAGCGTGCGCTCGCGAGCGCGAAGCCCAGCGTCGCGAGCAGCCCGCCCACCCAGGCCAGCGTGCCCGCCGAATCGAGCCCGTCGGAGCCGAAGACCTGAGCGAGCCGCGTCAGCGCCGGCACCGCGAGCGCGAAGGTCGTCGCCAGCAGCGCCGACTGGTAGGCGCGCGGATCGGCCCCCTCGCGCGGCGCGCGCAATGCGAGCGTCCCCACGAAGCCCAGCGCGGCCGCGGCGCAGACGAGATGCACGCCGGTCGCCCAGACGGCATCGAAGCGAAGCTGCAGGAGCAGGACGAGCGCGGCCAGCGCCACTGCGCCGGCCGCCACGACGTCACCCCTGTGCGGCAACGGGCGAAGCATGGAGGGCCAGGAGGCTAGATGATGGCGCCATGAGCATCGTCTTGACCGAGGATCGCGGGGCCGTTCGCCATGTCGTCCTCAACCGCCCCGAGAAGCGAAATGCCCTCAATGACGAGCTGATCCTCGGCATCGGCGAGGCGCTGGCGGCCGCTGCGGCCGACGGCGACGTGCACGGCGTCGTCGTCCGCGGCGCCGGACCGATGTTCTCCAGCGGCATGGACTTCGGCGGGCTCGCCGCTCTCGCCGCCGATCCCGGGCGGCTGCGCGAGTTCCGCCGCCCGATCCTCGACACCTGGAACCTGCTCGAGGAGATGGCCAAGCCGACGATCTGCCAGATCCACGGCGCGTGCATCGGCGGTGCGATGGAGCTGGCGCTCGCGTGCGACCTGCGCGTCATGGCCGCCGATGCACTGATCGGCATGCCCGAGACGCGCGTCGGCCTGATCCCCGACGTCGGTGGCTCCTCGCGACTGCCGGCCGTCGTCGGCCTCGGGCGCGCGAAGGAGCTCGTCATGACCGGGCGCATGATCGACGGCACCGAGGCCGAGCGCATCGGCCTGGTCAACCGCGTCGCTCCGGCCGCGGACCTCGATGCCGCAACCGACACCCTCGTCGCCGAACTGCTCGCGTGTGCGCCGGTCGCCGTGGGCCTGGCCAAGCGCGTCCTCGACGCCGCGGCCAAGCCCGCGCTGGCCGCGACGCTCGAGCAGGAGGTCACCGCGCAGGCGCTGTGCGCGCGCACGGAGGACTTCGCCGAGGGCACGCGCGCGTTCGCCGAGAAGCGCCAACCGGAGTTCAGCGGGCGGTGAGTCCGCGCGCGGGCCCTTGAGCGCGGCCGGCGAGCTGCTCGAGCGCGCCGGGCAGCTGTCCGCGCTGACCGAGGCGCTCGACGCGGTGATCGCCGGCAAGGCCGGCAGGCTCGTGCTCGTCGGCGGCGAGGCCGGAGCCGGCAAGACGGTCCTGTTGCAGGCGTTCTGCGAGCGCCTGCCCGCGCCGACCCGGGTCCTGCGCGGAGCCTGCGAGGGCCTGCTCACCCCGGGCCCGCTCGGCCCGCTCTTCGACCTCGCCGAGGTCACCGGCGGCGAGCTCGAGGAGCTCGTGTCGCGCGAGGCTCGGCCGCACGAGGTCACCGCGGCGCTCGTCCGCGAGCTCGCCGGCACGCGCGCGACCGTGCTCGTCGTCGAGGACCTGCACTGGGCCGACGAGGCGACGCTGGACGTGCTGCGGTTGCTGGCACGCAAGGTCGAGGCGGTGCCCGCGCTCGTCCTGGCCAGCTACCGCGACGACGCGCTCGATCGCGCGCACCCGATGACGCTCTTCCTCGGAGAGCTCGCGACGGCCCGCGCCGTCACGCGGCTCGAGGTCCCGCCGCTCTCGGCCGAGGCCGTCGGCGCGCTCGCCGAGCCGCACGCCGTCGACGGCGACGAGCTCTTCCGCCAGACCGACGGCAACCCGTTCTTCGTCGCCGAGGTGCTGGCCGCCGGCACGGGCGACATCCCGCCGACAGTGCGCGATGCGGTGCTGGCGCGGGTCGCGCGGCTCTCGGATCGCGCGACGCGGCTGCTCGAGACGATCGCCGTCGCGACGCCGCGAGCCGAGATCTGGTTCCTCGAGGCGCTCGCCCCCGGCGAGCTCGACGAGCTCGAGGAGTGCCTGGCCTCGGGGATGGTGGTCTCGGAGGCGGCCGATGCCGTGGCCTTCAGGCACGAGCTCGCGCGCCTGGCCGTCGAGGACACGCTCGCGCCGCACCGGCGGGTCGCGCTGCACCGGGCCGCGGTCGCGGCGCTGGCGGCGACGCCCGGCCGCGCCGCCGACCCCGCCCGGATCGCGCACCACGCCGACATCGCCGGCGACGGTGAGGCGGTGCTGCGCTTCGCGCCGGCGGCCGCAGCGCGCGCAGCCGCGCTCGGAGCCCATCGCGAGGCCGAAGCCCAGTACGCGCGGGCGTTGCGCTTCGCCGACGCCCTGGCGCCGGAGGCGCAGGCCGAGCTGCTCGAGCACCAGGCCTACGAGGGCTATCTCACCGGTGACTTCGACGAGGCGATCGCCGCTCAGGAGCGCGCCCTCGCGCGCCGCCGGGCGCTCGACGATCGCGTGCGCGAAGGCGACTGCCTGCGCTCGCTGTCGCGCCTCTACCGCTTCCAGGGCCGCACCCGCGAAGCCGCGCAGATCGGCCGCGCTGCGGTCGACACGCTGGAGGACCTGCCGCCCGGGCGCGATCTGGCGCTGGCCTACGTCAACCTCGCCCATCTCTACTGCGTCGCCGAGGACGCCGAGGAGGCGACCGCCTGGAACACGAAGGCGCTCGCGCTCGCCGAGCAGGTCGACGACCCACATCTCATCAGCTACGCGCTGACGAACAAGGGCATCGTCGACGATCCTGTCGATGGCGAGCAGGCACCCGCCCAGCTCGAGCAGAGCCTGCAGGTCGCGCTCGCCGCAGGAGCCGAGGAGGAGGCCGGCCGGGCCTATCTCAGCCTCGTGTGGTGGCCGCTTCGCCGCCGCCGCTACGACCTGGTCGACCGGTACCTCGACGAGGGCCTCGACTACTGCACCGAGCACGGCCTCGATCTGTGGCGCCTGTTCTTCGTCCCCTGCCGCGCGCGGCTGGAGCTCGACCGCGGCCGCTGGACCGAGGCCGGCGACTGGGCCGGTTTCGCGGTGCGCGATCGCCGTACCTGGCCGGTGCCGCGCGTCTTCGCGCTCACCGTGCTCGCGCTCGTGCGCGCCCGGCGCGGCGACCCCGACGTCTGGCCGCTGCTCGACGAGGCCCGCGCGCTGGCCGAGCCCAGCGGCGAGCTGCAGCGGATCGCGACCGACCGCCTGCGCGCGCGCGGAAGCGGCATGGCTGGCAGGCCGGCACGAGCGCCATCGCGGCGGAGACCGAGGCGGCGCTGGAGCTCGCACTTCATCGGCACGCGCCGTGGGTGGTCGGCGAGCTCGCCTGCTGGCGCCGGCGCGCGGGATCGGCGAGGCGATCCCGGGCACCGTCGCCGAGCCCTACGCCGCCGAGCTGGCCGGCGATGCCGACGCGGGCCGCGGCGCTGTGGGACGGGCTCGGCTGTCCGTACGAGGCGGCGCTCGCCCGGGCCGACGCCGACGACGACGCCACCATGCGCGCGGCCTTGAGCGCAGCTGCACGGCCTCGGCGCCGAGCCGGCGGCGACGGCCATCGTCGCGCGCGGCCTGCGCGATCGCGGGGTGCGCGGCCTGCCGCGCGGGCCACGAGCGGCGACGCGCGAGAACCCGGCCGGACTCACCGCCCGCGAGGTCGAGGTGCTCGCGCTCGTCGCCGAGGGCCTGCGCAACGCCGACATCGCCGAGCGCCTGTTCCTCTCCGAGAAGACCGTCGGCCACCACGTGTCGGCGATCCTGCGCAAGCTCGGCGTCCGCACGCGCGGCGAGGCGAGCGCGGAAGCGCACCGGATCGGCCTCTGAGCAGCGGCCGATACCCTCGCCCGGACATGGAGCCAGGCGCCAGAGACCGGCGAGTTCGTCGTCGGCGAGTCCTTCGCCAGGATCCTCACCGAGGCCACCCAGTCGCTGGTCTGCGTGTTCGATCGCGAGGGGCGCATCCTGCTGTTCAACGAGGCCTGCGAGCGCGCGACCGGGTTCAGCCGCGAGGAGGTGATCGGCCGCGACGCGCGCACCTGCGTCATCCCGATCGAGGAGCGCGAGGCGTTCGGCGAGTTCCTGGCCTACGTCTGGAAGACGGGCGTGCCCAGCCCGCAGGTCGGCCACTGGCTGACCAAGGACGGCGGCAGCCGCCTCATCGCTTGGTCGAACAAGCCGATGGCCGGCCCCGACGGGACGCTGGAATCGCTGGTCACCACCGGCATCGACCTCACCGACCGCGGACCCCAACGCGACGGCGACGAGCGAGCCCTGGGGGGCGACGCGGAGGCCAAGCTCGCGGAGATCGGCCGGCTCGCCACCGAGCAGCGCGCCCTGCGGCGCGTCGCGACGCTCGCCGCCTCGACCGTGAGCCCCGACCGCCTGTTCACGGCGGTGTCCGCGGAATGCGCGCGCGTACTCGAGGTCAACGCCTCGGCCGTGGTGCGCTACGAGAGCGACGGGACGGCGACGATCGTCGGGCGCCACAACCGCGACAGCATCGACGTCTTCCGCATCGGTGAGCGCCTCCCGGCGGGGGAGGGCTCCGCGACGGGGCAGGTGCTGCGGACGAAGGCGTCGGCGCGGATCGACGACTGGGGCAGCTCGGCGGGCGAGATCGCCGACGCCATGCTGCGCACCGGGTACCGATCGACCGCCGCGGCGCCGATCCTCGTCGCGGGGGCCCTGTGGGGGGCGGTCGCGATCGCCAGCGAGGACCCGCTGCCGCCCGACAGCGAAAGCCGGCTGGGAGCGTTCTGCGAGCTGGTCTCGCTCGCGGTCGCCGGTGCGCAGGCCCGCGCCGACCTCATCGCTTCGCGTGCCCGCCTCGTCAAGGCGGGCGACGAGCAGCGCCGCAAGCTGGAGCGCAACCTCCACGACGGCGCCCAGCAGCGCTTCGTCTCGGTTGCCATCAAGCTCCGGCTGGCGCGGGCGCGCCTGAGCTCCGATCCCGGCTCCGCTGCCGACATGCTCGGCGAGGTCTCGCGCGAGCTCGACACCGGCCTGGAGGAGCTGCGCGAGATCGCGCGCGGCCTGCACCCGGCGATCCTGAGCGATCGCGGTCTGCGAGCCGCGCTCGAGAGCCTTGCCGCGCGGATCCCGATCCCGATGACGATCGACACGCCCGACGAGCGGCTGCCCGAGCACATCGAGGCGACGGCCTACTACATCGTGTCCGAGGCGATGACCAACGTCGCCAAGCACGCCGACGCCGACCAGGCGCAGGTGTCGGTGCGTCGCGAGGGCGACGTCGTGCGCTGCAAGATCTCCGACGACGGGCGCGGCGGGGCGGACATGTCGGGTGGAACCGGCATCCTCGGCCTGCGCGATCGCGCCGAGGCCGCCGGCGGGACGCTCGCGATGCTGAGCCCGCCCGGCCGCGGGACGACGGTGACCGCGGTCCTCCCGCTGAGCTCCTAGACCACGCGCACCGCCACGCGCTGCACGGCGTTTACGCCGTAGCCGCCCTGGTTCCACGTCTCAGCGCTATCGAGCGGCTGGACGTTGCCGGCGGCATCGGTGGCGCGGACGCAGAGCTCGTAGTCGCCCGGCTCGTCGGCGTCCCAGTCGTAGGACCAGGCGCTCCAGGCGTACTTGCCGATCGCATCGCTCAGGCGCGCGTCCGCCCAGGTGTGGCCGCCGTCGGCGCTGAACTCCACGCGGGTCACGGCGCCGTTGCCCGACCACGCCCGGCCCTCGATCGGCGTGCGGCCGGCGCGCACGTGCCGCGCGCGCGAGAGGAACTCGGGGATCCCCGGCGGGGCCATCAGCGCGCGGGGCTTCTTGCGCGTGACCGGCGTTCCGGGATCGTCCTCGGAGCTGCGGTAGCGGTAGAGCTGCGTCTGCTGCACGCCTTCGAACGGCTCCGCGATCGCCGTGATCGAGCACAGCCACTTGACCGATGCCATCCCGTACCACTCGGGGACGATGAGGCGCAGCGGGAAGCCGTGCGAGGCCGGAAGCGGCTGACCGTTCATCTCGTAGGCCAGCAGCAGGTCGCCACCCATCGCCTCCTCGACCGAGAGGCTGCGCTGGTAGTCCTGCTCGACCCCCTGGTCCACGCCGCGGTCGTACGCGGTGAACAGCAGCTCCACGGCATCGTCGAGCAGCTCGGCCTCCTCGAGCACGCCGCGCAGCGGCGTGCCGGTCCACTCCGCGCAGCCGATCGCGTCGTCGTGCCACGGCGCCGACACGGGCCGCGGCGCGAGGCGCGCGCGCCCGCCGCCGGCGCACTCCATCATCACCGGCATCGAGACCGCGGGGCGGGCGCGGAGATCCTCGAGCGTCAGCGCGACCGGAGCGCGCACACGGCCGTCGACAACGAGCTCGAAGGTCGCGGAATCGACCTGCGGCACGTCGAAGTGGATGAGCACGTAGTGCATCCCGATCGGGGTGATCGGGCGGCGCAGCGCCTCGAGCGGCATCCCGGGGTTGCGCAGCGCGAGGGCAACCTCCTCCGGCGTGAAGTCCGTACTCGTGGCGATCGGCATGCGACGACCGTACCGCTAGGCAGCGTCCCGGGGCATCAGGATCCAGGCCCCGATGTAGAAGACCGGGCCGAGGAACACGATGCTCGCGACGGCCCCGATCCGCGCGACGAGGGGTTGATGTCGTAGCGGCGGGCGAACCCGGCTGCGACGCCGGCGAGGACGCGGCGTCGCGGGGCGCGTGAGGCCTCTGCGCGAACCAGGCGCGGGCGCCGCCGAGTGAGTTGTCATTGACGTTGGGATTCGTGGTTGCGTTCATGCTTCGGGCCATCGGCCGCTCGACCTCCCAGCCGGGCAGCCGTAAGCCCTGGCGGGTCATCCCGAAGGTGATCCCCGAGTGGACTGAGGGTTCAGCGACGTTCGGCGGCCGTGGCGCGCAGCCAGATCGTCCACGGGCGGATGCTCGCGATCGTCAGCACGGTCTCCATCCACGGGTCCTCGGCCAGGCGCGTGCGCACGGCATCCTCGTCGGTTGCGGCGACCACGAGCAGGACGATCTCGCCGTCGCCCTCGCCGATCGGCCCGCCGAGCACGGCGAACCCCTCGTCGGCGAGCGCATCCATGAAGGCGGCGTGCTCATCCCAGCCGGCCTGCTCGCGCCGCCCGCGCGCGGAGTCCCAGGCCGGGCCCTTCGCCTCCTCGACGAGCCAGTGGTCGGCCATCAGAGCGCCTCCTCGGCGTACGCCGCGGCCAGCCGCTTCGGCGCCCGGGCGAGCCACGCCTCGACGATCACTTCCTCGAGGTCGTCGAGGGCGATGTCGTCCAGGCGGACGAGGATCGCGGGGTAGCCGTCGAAGTGCGGCGTGGTGAAGAAGACGCCCGAGGGATCGGCGAGCAGCGCCTCCTTGGCGCCGAGATGCTCGACCCGGGCGCCGAGGATCGGCCCATCCGGCGCGGCGTCGCCGAGGGCCTCGAGGTCGCCGCGGCGCAGCGGACGCTCCCACACGAAGCCCTTGTCCTTGACCTCCCACCGGCGCAGGTCGCGCGACACCGTCTCGCTGGTCGCGGGCAGCGCCAGGGCGAGGCGGCACACGTCGTCCCAGGTCGCCACAGCCCCAGCGTACTGTGGGATGACCGTACCCCGGCACGCCAGAAACCCGCCGCCGGTGCGCGGGCCTACACGCTGTCGGGCGGACCGTCTGCACGCGACCGTATGGGCTATGACGACGATCGCCCGCCTCGAGCGCCCGCTGCTGCTTGCCGGGCTCGCGCTTGTCACAGCCCACCTGCTCGACCTCGCGTTGTCGGGGCCCGACACGTCCGTGCTCGGCATCCTCGTGATCCTGGCCGTGCCGCTCGCCTGGGCACTGGCCCAGCCGCACGTCACGCGGCCGACGCGCGTTGCACTCGGTGTCGTCATCGGGCTGGTTGCCATTGGCTTCGGCGTCGCCTCGCACGGCCTGCACGTGGTCAACTCCGGCCCGGATTGGCGCGACGTCACCGGGGTCGGCTACGTCATCGGCGGTCTCCTGCTCGTCGCGGCCGGCCTCGCGGCGATCGCGGCGCCGCGGCGAGCCGGCGCGCGCTCCGGCCCCGCCAGGCGGATCGGCCACGCGGCACTCTGGATCGCCGGTGCCGCCGTCATCGTCACCGTCGCGGTGATGCCGTTCGCCCAGGCCAACCTGATCACGCACGCTCCGCGCTGGGCGATCGACGACGCGACGCTCGGGATCGCTCACGAGGACGTCCGCATCGCCACCGGCGACGGCCGCCGGTTGACGGCCTGGTACGTCCCTTCGCGCAACGGCGCCGCGGTGCTGGTCAGCCACGGCTCGGGCGGCAGCCGCGGGCGGGTCGCGGCGCACGTCAGGATGCTCGCGCGTCACGGCTACGGCGTGCTCGCACTCGACAACCCCGGCAACGGTGGCAGCGAGGGACATTCGAACGGCCTCGGCGACAACGCCCAGGCCGGGCTGCGGGCCGGCCTCGACTACCTCGCCCGGCGGCCCGACGTCGACCCGGGGCGGATCGCCGGTTTCGGCCTCTCGCTGGGCGGCGAGGTCCTGATCGAGGCGGCCGCACGCGACCGCGCGACTGGCCGCCATCGTCTCCGACGGCGCCGCACGGCCGACGGACGCCGACAAGGCCGATCCTCCGCCCGCACTCGAGCGCGCGGCGACGTGGCTGACGCTCGAGTCGGTCCGCGCCATCTCCGGCATGAAGCCGTCGCGTTCGCTGCTCGAGTTCATCCCGCGCATCGCCCCGCGCCCGGTGCTGCTGGTCGCGGGCGGCGGGCAGCCCGCCGAGATCCCCACCGCGCGCATGTACCGCGCAGCGGGCGGCGCGAACGTCGACCTCTGGGAGCTGCCGGACACTGGCCACACCGCCGGCCTGCGCAAGCACCCCGCCGAGTACGAACGGCGCATCATCGGCTTCCTCGACCGCGCGCTCGGCTGAGCGGCGGGTCAGCGCGGGTGGCGCCCGCCGTGCCAGTCCACCGGCCCCGCGACCAGGGTGTGGCTGCCCAGCGGCCGCCCGAGGACGTCGCGCGCGGCGCGAGCGCAGGCGAGGAGCGCCTCGAGGTCGATCCCGGTCGCGATGCCCATCTCGTGCACCATCGAGACGAGGTCCTCGGTCGCGATGTTGCCCGTCGCGCCCGCCGGCACGGGACAGCCGCCGAGCTCGCCGAACGAGGACTCGAAGGACTCGACGCCGGACTCCAGCGCCGCCAGCACGTTGGCCAGGCCCTGGCCGCGGGTGTTGTGGAAGTGGGCCGTCAGCTCCGCGTCGACCGCCTCGCGGGCCTGCTCGAAGAACGCGCGCACCTGTGCCGGGTTGGCCATCCCGGTGGTGTCGCCGAAGCCGACCTCCTGCGCGCCCGCGTCGACCAGCCGCCGCGCGATGGCGAAGACGCGCTCGGGCGGTACGTGACCCTCGTATGGGCACCCGAAGGCGACCGAGATGACGCCCTCGCAGCGCAGCCCCTCGGCGCGGGCGCGGCCGAGCACGACCTCGAGGCCGGCCAGCGACTCCTCGATCGAGCGGTTGACGTTCGCGCGGTTGTGGCTCTCCGACGCCGACAGGAAGACGTTGACCTCGTCGAAGCGCTCGCGCGCGCGCAGGGCGTTGTCCAGCCCGCGCTCGTTGGGGATCAACACCGACACCGAGACGCCGTCGGGCGGGTCGATGCGGGCCAGAACCTCCTCGGCGTCGGCCAGCTGGGGAATGACGTCGGCGCGCACGAAGCTTGTCGCCTCGATGCGCCGCAGGCCGGTGCGCATGAGCGCGTCGATCAACCGGACCTTGTCGTCGGTGGCGATGACCTCGGGCTCGTTCTGGAAGCCGTCGCGCGGGCCGACCTCGCGGATACGCACGCTCTGGGGCAGGGGCGTCACTGACCCTGAACATATACTCGCCGCCCTTGAGCGAGCCCGTCGCGATCATCGGCGCCACCGGCGCCCTGGGGTTCGGCTTGGCGCTGCGCTGGGGCCGGGCAGGCGTGCCCGTGGTCTTCGGATCACGCGACGCCGGCCGCGCCGCCGAGGCGGTGCGAGCGTGCACGCAAGGCGCTGTCCCGATGCGGCCTTCGAGGGCTACGAGAACGCCGAGGCCGCCACCAAGGCCGAGGTCGTGCTGCTCGCCGTCCCGTTTCGCAACCAGTCCGAGAACCTGACGAACCTCAAGGGCGTCTTGGCGCCGCACCAGATCCTCGTCGACGCCACCGTGCCGCTCGCCGCGGCGGTCTCCGGCCGCGCCACCCGCACGCTCGGCGTGTGGCAGGGCTCGGCGGCCCAGCAGGCCCAGGAGATGGTCCCCGACGGCGTCCGCGTGGTCAGCGCGCTGCACACCGTCAGCGCCGCGACGTGCGGCGACCTCGATCACGACCTCGACGAGGACGTGCTGGTGTGCGGCGACCGCCGCGAGGACAAGGAGCGCGTGATCGCGCTGATCGACCGCATCGAGGGCCTGCGCGGCGTCGACGCCGGCCGGCTGGAGATGGCGCGGATCGCCGAGTCGCTCACCGCGCTGCTCATCTCGATCAACGCGCGCAACAAGGTCCACGCGGGGATCAGGATCACCGGGCTCTGATGGTCGTCGTCCTCGCCGGCGGAACGGGTGGCGCGAAGCTCGCCCGCGGGATGCTCGACGTGGTCGGCGACGAGCTCGTCGTCGTCGCCAACACGGCCGACGACATCGAGGTCTACGGCGCCTATGTCTCGCCCGACCCCGACCTCTGCGCGTTCTGGCTGGCCGACCGGATCGACGAGCGCGGCTGGGGCCTGCACGGCGACACCTTCAACGCGATGGAGCAGCTGCGCGAGCTCGGCGTCGATGTGTGGTTCAACCTCGGCGACCGCGACCTGGCCATCGGCCTGCGCCGCGCCGAGCGGATGCGCGCCGGCGCCACGCTGACCGAGGCGCATCGCCGAGCTGACGGCCGGCCTCGGCCTGCGGACGCGCGGTGCTGCCGATGGCCGATCAGCCGGTGCGCACGCGGGTGCTGGTGCGCGGGCGCTGGCTGCCCTTCCAGGAGTTCATGATCCGCGAGCGCGGCGAGGGCCCGGTCGACGGGATCGAGTTCCAGGGTGTCGAGGCGGCGACGGCCACCGCTGCCGTGCTGGAGGCGATCGCCGGCGCCCGCGTGATCGTGGTCGGCCCGTCGAACCCGATCATCTCGGTGCGCCCGATCCTTGCGGTGGCGGGTGTGGCCGATGCGCTTCGCGCCGCGGCGGCGCCGGTCGTCGCGGTCTCGCCCATCGTGGGCGGCCAGGTGCTCAAGGGCCCGACGCACGCGTTCATGGCGTGGGCCGACCTGCCGCTCAGCGCCGCCGGCGTCGTGCGCGCCTACGACGGCCTGCTCGACGGCATCGTTGCCGACGAGCCGGTCGACGGCCTGCCCATGCTGGAGATCGACACGCGCATGGACGACGCGGCGGCACGCCGGCGCGTCGCCGAGGACGTCCTGCGCTTCGCGGAGACTCTCTAGATGCGGACGTGCGCGGTGCTGCCGGTCAAGCGCTTCGACGACGCCAAGCAGCGCCTGGACCGCACCCTGAACGCGGGCACGCGCCGCGCGCTGGCCGAGGCGATGGTGTCGGACGTCCTGCACGGCCTGCGCCGCACGCAGAGCGTCGACAAGGTCATCGTCGTGACCGGCGAGCTCGCCGCCGTGGCGCTCGCGCGCGCCTACGACGCCGAGTCGATTCCCGACGACGACCGCGGCCACTCGCACGCCGCGCGCTCCGGGGTCGACTGGGCGCTGGACCGCGACTACGACCGCGTGCTGCTGGTGCCGGGCGACTGCCCGGCGCTCGATCCGCACGAGATCGACGCCCTCGTCCGCGACGGGATGAGCGCGCCCGACGTCGTCATCGTCCCCGACCGCCATGGCGAGGGAACCAACGCGCTGCTGCTCGCACCGCCCGATGCAATCGCGCCGAGCTTCGGCCCCGGCAGCCGCGCCCGCCACGAGCAGGCCGCCGCGGCGGCCGGGGCGCGCTGGCGCATCGCCGAGCCGCGCTCGCTCGTGCTCGACGTCGACACGGCCGAGGACATCCTCGCGCTGCGCGCCGCGCTCGACGCGCGCACCGGGGGCGCGGCTCACACGCGCGGGCTGCTCGCGCGGCTCGACCGGCGCGAACGGTGAGCGACTTACGGGCATGGACGCTGCCCGGGCTGCCCGAGGTCCAGCACGGCGACGACCTCGCGCGCGCTCCTCGCCGTCGAGGCCTACGAGCCCGGCGACGTGCTGGTCGTCGCCCACAAGGTGGTTTCGAAGGCTGAGGGCGCGGTGCGGCACCTGGCGGATGTCACGCCGGGCGACCGCGCGCTGAAGCTTGCGCGCGACCACGGCAAGGACCCGCGCCATGTGCAGGTCGTGCTCGACGAGTCCGCCGAAGTGCTGCGCGCCGAGCGCGGCGTGCTGATCTGCCGCACGCACCACGGCTTCGTCTGCGCCAACGCCGGCGTCGACACGTCCAACGCGCCCGACGACGGCACGGTCGTGACGCTGCCGCGCGACCCCGACGCCAGCGCGCGCGCCCTGCGCGCGGGGCTCGGAGGCCGCCCTGCAGTCGTCATCGCCGACTCGTTCGGCCGCGCGTGGCGCCACGGCCAGTGCGACGTGGCGATCGGCATCGCCGGGCTGGCCGCGCTGGACGACTGGCGCGGGCGCACGGACACCGCGGGCCGCGAGCTGCGGGCCACCCTCATCGCGGTGGCCGACCAGGCCGCGGCCGCCGCCGACCTCGTGCGCGACAAGACCTCGCGCGAGCCCGCAGTGCGTGGTCCGCGGGCTGGCGCGCTACGTCAGCCACGACGACGGGCCCGGCGCCGCGGCGCTCATCCGCCCCGTGGCCGAGGACCTGTTCCGCTGACCCTGGGACGACGAACGTCCCTGGTGTTGGAACCCTGTTCCGACGCGAGGGACGTTCGTCGTCCTAACCCAGGCGCACGACGCGCTGGCGGCGCACGCCGCGCGGCGTGTGCACCTCGAACTCCTCGCCTGCGCGGCGGCCGATCAGCGCCTTGGCCACCGGCGACTCGGCCGACAGCTTGCCGGCGGCGACGTTGGCCTCCGTCGGACCGACCAGCGTCCACGTGGACTCGCGGCCGGTCTCCTCGTCGGCGACGGTCACGGTCGAGCCGAAGGCGACGACGTCGCTGTTGACCGGTGCCTCGGCCACACGCGCGTTGCGCAGGCGCTCGACCAGGCGCTTGATCTTGGTCTCCAGGTGCGCCTGATCCTCCTTGGCGATGTGGTACTCGGCGTTCTCGGAGAGGTCGCCGAGCTCGCGCGCGACCTGGATGCGTCGCGCGATGTCGCGCCGCGCGTCGCCCTCCAGGCGCGCCAGCTCGGCCTTGAGGGCCTCCAGGCCCTCCGCGGTGATCGGTTCGCCTTCGCTCATCGCGCTCATTGTGGCGGTCCAGCCGCGGCGGCGGCCTGCACGTCGGCCAGCCGCGGGCGCTCGCCGAAGCCCTGAACCCACCATGTCGTGCCCGCGCCGCACCAGGTCCGCCAGGCGCGCGGCGTCGGGGCGCTCGTTGTTGACGCACGACGATGTCGAACGCGCCGGCGTCCGGCGCGCGGTGCTCGCCGACGACTTCCATCATCTCGGTGAGGTCGGCACCGGTGAGCGACTTGCGCCAGCTCACGGGGAAGACGCCGTCGTAGCGCGCGGCGCGCCGCAGCGGCTTGAGGTGCGGCCACACGCAGGCCAGCCAGATCGGCGGGCGCGGGGCCTGCAGCGGCGTCGGGAGCACCTGCGCGCCTTCGAGCCGGTAATGGCCGGCGCGCGTGACCGGCTCGCCGCGCCACAGGTCGACCACGACCTCGAGCGACTCGTCGAGCAGCGCGCCGCGGGCGCGCGCGTTGCGCTCCTCGCCGAAGGCGGTCAGCTCCCGCCGGCTGTCGCCGCCCAGTCCGGCGCCGAAGACCAGCCGCCCGCCGGACAGCCGATCGATCATCGCGGCCTGGCGCGCGACGTCCCACGGCCGCCGCCGCGCCAGTGGCGTGACCATCGCGCCCATGAGCACCCGGTCGGTCGCAATGGCGATCGTCGTCAGCGCGATCCACGGGTCGGCGACGGCGACCGACTCGTGGGTCATCACGTGATCCCAGATGAAGAACCCGTCCCAGCCGTTGGCCTCGGCGGTGCCGGCCAGGTGGGCCAGCATCGCCACGTCGGCGAGCTCCCCGAAGGGCGCCACGTACAGGCCGAAACGAACCGGCCTCCGGCCGGGGGGACCCGGCTCCGGCGGCCACGTGGCCGCCTCCGGCACCCCTTGCATCTACGCGGCTGCGGCCACCGGCCAGGACCGGCGCAGCTCGTAGAGCGTCGTGCGCTCGGCCGCCGGGCGGCCGGCGGCGTGCGCGGCGGCGATGAGCTCCGGCGGGTCCAGCTGGACGCCGTGGTAGCTGCCGGCGAGGCGGCTGATGCTCTCCTCCATCAGCGTGCCGCCGAGGTCGTTGACGCCCCAGCGCAGCGACTCGGTCGCGGCGTCGAGGCCCATCTTCACCCAGGACGCCTGCAGGTTCGGGATCGAGCGGCCGAGCGCGAGGCGGAAGACCGCGGTGTGCTTGAGGTTCTCCTCGCGCGAGATCTCCTCGATCCCGTGCGTGCGCCCGAGCAGCGTGTGGAACGGGATGAACGACAGCGGCACGAACTCGGTGATCCCGCCGGTGCGCTCCTGCAGCTCGCGGATCACGCGCATGTGCTCGGCCAGCTCCCACGGCTCCTCGATGTGACCGAACATCACCGTCGCCGTCGAGCGCAGCCCGGCGCGGTGCGAGGCCTCGATGATCTCGACCCAGCGCGCGACCGGCAGCTTGTTCGGGCTGATCCGCTCGCGCACGCCGTCGTGGAGCACCTCGGCCGCGGTGCCCGGCGTCGAGCCCAGGCCCGCGTCGCGCAGCCGCGCGAAGACCTCGCTCGGCGGCAGGCCGGAGATGTCGCACATGTGCGCGATCTCCATCGGCGAGTACGCGTGCAGGTGCAGGTCCGTGCCGGCGCGGCCCTCGTCCTTGGCGACCCGCAGCCAGTGCAGGTAGTCGTCGAGCGTCCAGTCGGGGTGGATCCCCGACTGGATGCAGAGCTCGGTCGCGCCGTAGTCGACCGCCTCGTGCGACGCGTGCGCGGAAGTCCTCGCGATCGTGCTCGTAGGCGTCCGGCGAGCGCTTGCCCTGCCCGAAGCCGCAGAACGCGCAGCCGACGGTGCAGATGTTCGAGACGTTGATGTTGCGGTTGACGACGAACGTGACCGTGTCGCCGGCCAGCTCGGCGCGCAGCTCGTCGGCGGCCTGGCGCAGTCGCCTCGATCGCCTCCGGCCGCGTCTCGGCGAACAGCGCCGTCAGCTCCTCCGCGGTCAGCCGCTCGCCGTGCGCGCCCGCGCTCGATCGCGCCGGCCGACGAGGTCGGCGCGGATCGCGAACGGCGCCTCCGTGCGGCCCGAGCCGCGGCGCGGGATGAAGCTCCAGTAACGCTGGCCTGATCGTGTCGAGCACGCCCTGCGCGACCCACTCGCGTCGAGGTACTGCGGGTAGACGCAGAGCCGCTCGGTCAGCGCGACGCCGTCGCGCGCAGGCGCTTGCGCACCTGGTGCGGCGACGGGAACGGGTGCTCGGGCGAGATGTGGTCGCCGTTGGCGGACAGGCCGCCGAGGTCGGTCGCGCCCGCGGCGACGAGCTCCGGCCACCAGTCGGCGAGGTTCGGCGGCACCTGGATGCCGACGTCGGGCATCAGCCGCCGCGTCTCGCCGATCAGGCGCTTCATGTCCTCGATCGTCGACCTCGGCGTCGCCCAGTCGGGCAGCGGCAGCTGCGGGCTGTCGGACAGCCCCGTCGCCCAGTAACGCCTCCGCCGCGTCGTCGGCGATCTCCGCCGGCTCCTCGCCGTAGTAGCGCTCGTGCGGGACGAAGTTCTGCAGGATCACCTCCTGCAGGTGCCCGTACTCGGCGTGCACCGCGGCGAGCGCCTCCAGCGAGGCGATCCGGTCCTCCTCGGTCTCGCCGATGCCGACGAGGATCCCGCTCGTGAACGGGATCCGCAGCTCGCCGGCGGCGCGGATCGTCTCCAGCCGCGCGCCGGGTGCTTCGTCGGCGAGCCCTGGTGGGCGACGAGGTCGGGCGCTGATCGACTCGAGCATCAGCCCCTGCGACGCCGTCACCTCGCGCAGGCGCGCGAGGTCTCGCGGCCCAGGACGCCGAGGTTCGTGTGCGGCAGCAGCCCGCGCTCGAGCGCCCGCTCGCACGCCCAGACGACGTAGGCGGTGAAGTCCTCGTGGCCCTACTCGGCCAGGCGCTCGCGCACGACGGGGTGGTCCTCGGGCCGCTCGCCGGTGAGGACGAGCAGCTCCTTGACGCGCCGGCGCGCGGCGTCGTCGAGCAGCTCGCTCGACCTCGTCGGGCGAGTGCAGGTGCGGCTGGTGCGTCGCGAACGCGCAGTACTTGCAGAAGCACTGGCAGCGTCCGCGACAGCGACAGCGTGAAGTTGCGGGAGAAGGTGACACGGCGGCGCATCGACGTCTGACACCCTACCGACGCCGATGGCCGGCCCTCGCCCCCTGCTCGTCCTCGCGCTCGTCGCAGCCCTCGCGCTGGCCGGCTGCTCGCACGGCTCCGAGGACCAGCCCAATGAGCCGGCGCGGCTCGTCCTCGACTTTCAGCCCAACGCCGTGCACGCCGGGATCTACCTCGCGCTCGAGCGCGACTTCGACGATGCCGAGGGCGTGACGCTGAGCGTGGCCGCGCCCTCGTCGTCGACCGACAGCGTCAAATTGCTGCTCTCCGGGCGCACCCAGTTCGCGATCCTCGACATCCACGACCTCGCGCTGGCGCGCGAGAAGGGCCGCGACATCGTCGGGGTGATGGCGCTCGTCCAGGTCCCGCTGGCCGCCGTCATGGCCCAGCCGCGGATCGCGCGCCCCCGCGACCTCGAAGGCAGGAAGGTCGGCGTCACCGGCCTGCCCTCCGACGACGCCGTGATCAGCTCGATCGTGCACGGCGACGGCGGCGACCCGGCCAAGGTGCACAAGGTGACCATCGGCTTCCAGGCCGTGGCGGCGCTGCTGGCGCGGCGCGTCGACGGCGCGACGGCGTTCTGGAACGCCGAGGGCGTCGCGCTGCAGGCCAAGCGACCCGGCATGCGCGAGTTCAAGGTCGACGACTACGGCGCGCCGCCCTACCCCGAGCTCGTCCTGTGCGTCACCCGCGAGACGCTGCGTGACGACCGTCCGCTCGTCGCCGCCACCGTGAGCGCGCTGCGCCGCGGTTACGAGGAGGCGATCGACGACCCCGAGTCGGCGGTCGACGCACTCGTCGACAGCGCCCACGTCGACCGCGCGGAGACCGAGCGCGAGCTCGACGCCGTGTCGCCGGCCTTCACCGAAGGCGCGTCGAAGTACGGTGAGCTCGATCCCGCCAAGCTGCGCGCGTGGGCGCAGTGGGAGGCGCGCTTCGGCATCACCAAGCGCCCGCCCGACGTCGCGCGCGGCTTCGCCACAGGGTTCTAGCGGGTCGCCTAGTGGCTCAGCGCGTTGTCGGCGTGCAGGCGTTGCGGCAGGACCTCGGCCGGGTCGCCGTGCAGCAGCCAGCCGTCGCGGACGCGCTCGACGAGCCCGGCACGCGCCAGGCCGGTGAGCGCGGTCGTCACCGACGGGCGCCGGGCGCCGACCAGCGTGGCCAGCGTGCGGTGCGGGAGGTCGAGCGGCAGGCGCACCCCATCCGGGCCGACGCGGCCCCAGCGCTCGGCCAGCGCCCAGAGCAGGACGATCAGCCGATCGTCGACGCGCGGCAGCTGGGCGATCGCGCGCTGGAAGGCCAGGGAGCGGGCGCGGCGGATGTGGCGGCCTCCGAGGGCCGTCGCTATCGCCGGCCAGCGGCCCGCGGCCATCGCCACGCGCGTGTCGAGGATGGCGATGCGCGCCGGCGCGTGCACGTTCCACACCACGCTGAAGGGCAGCGGCTCGAACTGGACGTCGTCGTCCCACGGCCGCAGCAGGTCGCCGGAGCCGAGCAGCTCGGTCGTCGTGCGCCCGGCGAAGACGACGTCGCGCGTGAGCACGCCGTCGATGACCAGCACGCCGACCACCGGCGTGACGTCCTCGAAGTCCTCCTGCGGGTCCCACGGCCCGGGCTCGAGCGTTCGCACGGGCACGGACAGGACGCGCTCGGCGGCCGAGTGCTCCTGGGGATTCAGGCCCTCCCCGAGCTCGGGGTCGACCTGTAAGAGATTGGTGGTGGACCGTTGCGACGTCATGTGCCCTCTGTCTCTGTGTAGCTGGTGGGCAGGCGTCAGAAACATTGTGTTCCCGGGCGCAGAGCCACTCAACCACCATGATCGGTGGTCAGACGTCTGACCAACTCCGTACTTTCCCGCGCCATTCGCGAACGCGGCACCACCAGGTCGAATCCCGCGGCCAACGCACGCTCGCGCACCTCGGGCTGGACGTGGGCGAAGAAGCCCAGGGTACGCACGTCGTGCAGCTCCCCGCCGGTCGCGAGCGTCTCCACCAGCCCGATCCCGTCCATGTCGTCGGTGGTGAGATCGACGACGAGCACGTCGACGCCGGCGATCTCGTCCCATGCCTCGACGTCGCCCGTGATCAGGTCGACCTCGTGCCCGGCGTTCTCCAGCGCCGCCTGGACCTTCGAGCCGAAGAGCAGATCGGGGATCAGCGCCGACGACGCGCGCCATCACTGCGCGCGGATGCGCTTGAACTCCTCGCGCACGGACTCGGGCCGGCCCCACATCTGCACGACCTCGACGCGCCCGCTGCGCGCCTCGCGCACGGCCAGCTCGCCGTCGATGCCCGCCTCGTCGAGGAGCTTCAGCGCGCCGTGGACCGCGGGCGCGGCCGCCGCGTGGCCGAAGCGGTGCGCGCACGAGCATCCGCCAGTGCCAGTCGTGCTTGGAGTACGGCTGCGCGTTGCAGGTGACGAGGTACGTCGCGGCCTCGATGTAGCGCGACTCGTCGAAGATGCGCAGGTCGAGCTCGAGGTCGGTCCAGTCGTCGGGCAGCGAGTCGAGGACCTGCTGGAAGGTGTCGGCAAGGCCCATCGCCGGGGTACAGCCTAGAGGACGAGCGTGTCGACCAGCAGGAAGAGGTTCAGCGCGATGATCAGCGCCGCGACGACCGCAGGCGACCAGCGTCGTGACGCGCCGGTTGACCAGCGCGCCCATGACGTCGCGCCGGCGCGTGAGCAGCACGAGCGGCACGAGCGCGAACGGGATCCCGAAGCGACAGCACGACCTGGCTAGATGACGAGCGCGCGCGATCGGGTTCACGCCGATCGCCAGGACGATCAGCGCCGGCGCCATCGTCACCAGCCGCCGCAGCATCGAGCGGGATCGTCCGGGCGATGAAGCCCTGCATCACGACCTGGCCGGCGTAGGTGCCGACGCTCGAGGACGCCAGGCCCGAGGCCAGCAGCGCCAGCGCGAAGGCCAGCGCCGCGCCGCGGCCGACGAGCGCGTCGAACCGCGTGTGGGCCTCCTCGATCGTGTCGACGCCCGTCAGCCCGTTGTCGTGGAACAGCGACGCGGCGATGATCAGCATCGACATGTTGACCAGGCCGGCGATGCCCATCGCGATCGTCACGTCGACGCGCTGGAAGCGCAGCAGCGCGCCGGCGTCTCGGCGTCGTCGCGCGGCGGGATGCGGTCCTGCGTGAGCGCCGAGTGCAGGTAGATGACGTGCGGCATCACCGTCGCGCCGAGGATGCCGGTGGCCAGCAGCACGGAGTCGGTGCCGTCGAAGCCCGGGATGAAGCCCTTCGCGGCGTCGCCGGCGTCGAAGCCGATGCGCAGCGTGTCGTAGAGGAAGCCGAGGATGATCACGCCGAGCAGGCCGGCGATCGACGATCTCGAAGCGCCGGTAGCCCTTGCGACTGCAGCCCGAGGATCGCCGAACGCGACCACCGCGGTGATGAGGCCGGCGTGGAACAGCGGGACGCCGAACAGCAGGTTCAGCGCGATCGCCGCGCCGACGAACTCGGCGAGGTCGGTGGCCATCGCGATCAGCTCGGCCTGCACCCACAGGCCCCAGGTGACCGGCCGCGGGAAGTGCTCGCGGCACAGCTCGGGCAGGTTGCGCCCGGTCGCGATGCCGATCTTCGCCGACAGGTTCTGGATCAGCATCGCCATGAGGTTCGCGCTGAGCAGCACCCACAGCAGCAGGTAGCCGTACTTCGCGCCGCCGGCGATGTTCGTGGCGAAGTTGCCCGGGTCGACGTAGGCGATGCAGGCGACGAACGCGGGCCCGAGGATGGCGAGCGTCTCGCGCAGGCGGCCGCGCGATCGCAGCTGCTGCAGCGCGCTCGGCGCCCGGAGGTGCGACGGCCTGCTCGGTCAAGCCTTGACCTCCACGCGCATCGCCCGCGCCAGCGCGCCGCCCAGGACGTGGACCTCGTCACCGAAGCGGGCGAAGATCGGGCCGTCGAACGGCTGCTTGTCGATGACCTCGAACCTGTCGCCGGGCGCGATGCCGCGGTCGGCCAGGTAGCGCAGCATCTCGGGATCGGAGTCCGAGATGCGCACGAAGGTCGCGCGCGCGCCGGACTCGAGGTCAGCCAGCGAGTCGGTGGCGCTTTCCTCGATCTCGAGGTCGACGCTGGGAATCGGGTCGCCGTGCGGGTCGATGCGTCGGGTTGCCGAGTTTGGCGGCGATGCGCTCCTCGAGCTCCTCGGACAGCACGTGCTCGAGGACCTCGGCCTCGGCGTGCACGCGATCCCACGGGACGTCGAGCGATTCGGCGAGGTACAGCTCGAGCAGGCGGTGGTGGCGGATGACCTCGAGCGCGACGCGCTCGCCGTCGCCGGTGAGCTCGACGCCCTTGTACGGCACGTGGGTCACGAGGCCGAGCTCGCCGAGCTTCTTGCACATGCCCGAGGCCGACGCGGCGGTGACGCCGAGACGCTCGGCAAGCGCGTTGGTGGTCACCGGGCAGTCGCCGCGGTGGGCGATCGCGTAGATCGCCTTCGCGTAGTCCTCAACTGCGGGTGACCGGGTCATCAAGAATGAGATTATGGCACACCTAAATCTTGGTCAAGCCAAACGCGTGGACTAATCTGGACGACATGGCCGCCACCGCCTCCGAGGCCGCCGCCGCACACCGCGTGATCACCGAGGACGTCGCCCTCGTCGACCGCTCCGCGCGCGGCAAGCTCTCGCTCACCGGCGCGGAGGCCAAGGCGTTCCTCAACGGCCAGGTCAGCAACGAGATCGAGGCACTCGAGCCGGGCACCGGCTGCTACGCGGCGCTGCTGACCAACAAGGGCAAGATGCTCGGCGACCTGCGCGTGATCGACACCGGCGCCGAGCTGTGGCTGGACACCGAGCGCGTCTCGCTGCAGGCATTGTTCGACACGGTCCGCCGCGGCAGCGTCGGCTGGCAGGTGGAGCTGCACAAGCGCACGCTGCAGCAAGCGCTGCTGTCGCTCATCGGCCCGCGCTCCGGCCAGGTGGCCGGCTTCGAGGCCTCATCCGAGCACGCCAATCGCAGTGCCGAGATCGGTGGCGCCCCCGTGCTGCTCATCGCCACCGACCTGGGCGTCGACGTCGTCTGCGCCGCCGAGGACGCCGAGCGCGTGCGCGGCGCACTGGACGTCCCCGAGGTCCCCGAGGCGGCCGCGGAGGTGGTGCGCGTCGAGTCCGGCCGCCCGCGCTACGGCATCGACCTGGATGAGACGACGATCCCCCAGGAGGCCGGCCTGAACGAGCGCGCGGTCAGCTTCACCAAGGGCTGCTACATCGGCCAGGAGACCGTCGCGCGCCTGCACTACCGCGGCAAGCCCAACCGCTTGCTGCGCGGCCTGCGCCTGTCGGCGCCCATCGCCTCCGGCACGGCGCTGCTGCTCGGCGAGCGCGAGGTCGGCCGCATCGGATCAAGCGTGGTCTCCCCGCGCCACGGGCCGATCGCGCTGGCGCTGGTGCGGCGCGAGGCGCCCGTGGGCGATTCACTGATCGCGGGCGACGCCACCGCGCTCGTCAGCGAGCTGCCGTTCTAGTGGGCCCTCTCGCAACGTCTGGCAGCGCCGCCCGCGCGCGCGACGTCTGCGCGTCGTAGCGCGCCACGATCTCCGGGCGGCTGCGGCGGTGCCACTGCAGCGTCGTGACGTGCACGCGCTTGCCGTGCTCGCGCACGAGCGCGTCGAGCGCCGGCCAGCCGTCATCGGGGACGAGCCGATCGACGAGCAGCAGCGCGTCGGGGGCGGCGTAGGCGACGCAGCCGACGTCGCGCGGCCAGTCATCGACGCTGTCGGGCGCTGCTCCGGGCCGCCACGCCGGATGCGGCGCGGTCCAGCGCCAGAGGCCGGCGCCAGCTCCATCAATTCCACATGCGCGAGCGTATGGCTTGACCCACCCCGGCGCGGACCGGTAGAAGCGAGGCCACGCGCCGGCTCGCCCTGTCCACCGTCGTCGTCCTCGCGCTGCTGCCGTCCGCGGCCGCGGCCAAGTCCAACGACTCGCTCGCGCCGGCCGACGCCGCGCCGCACTGGCTGCCGCCCGAGGCGTGGGTCTACAACCACTGGCTCCCCTACGACGAGTCGCGCCTCTACCGCCTGCTGCACATCACGCGCGAGCAGCTCTGGCAGCAGCTGCGCGACGACCACCGCAACGTCGCGCAGCTCGCCGCGCGCCACGGCTGGCGCGACCCGCAGCCGCTGGCAGGCGCGCTCGTCGCGCCGTGGCGCGTGCACGTGAGCCCCGCGCGCCTCGCGCTGCTGCGCGGCCGCGCCCTGCGCACGCTGACCCAGGGCCACCTGGCTCAGCACCTGTTCTTCCACTCGCTGCACCAGTTCGCGATCCCGTCGCGCGCGCCGGCGATCTTCGGCCTCAGCGACGCCGCGTTCCGCGATACGCGCCGGACACTCGAGCTCAGCCCGCTGACGATCGCGCGGCTGCACGGACGCTCGCCGGCCCGCGTCGAGGCGCTGAGCGTCGCGGCCCTGCGCGAGCGCGCCCACGCCGGCGTCGTGGGCAGTGCGATGACCGCGCGCCAGGCGCGCATCCTCCTGCACCGCCAGATCACCCAGCTGCCGCGCTGGCTCGGCCAGGCCCGCTACAACGGCCCGCCCAAGACGCACCTCGGCCAGCTCGTCGCGCTTCCCCACGACTATGCGACCAACCCGTCACTGTCGGCCGACGGCAGCCACGTCGTCTACGAGCAGTACCGCCAGAAGCTGCCCGTCGCGCTGCGCCTGGGCGAGATCGCTGTGGTCTCCCGTGACCTGCACACGGGCCGCAGCACGCTGATCAGCAGGCCCGCGGCACCGGGCGCGAACGAGCCGCTCGACCCGCGCTCGGCGTACAACGCGACCGTCTCGGGCGACGGGCGGCTCGTCGCCTATGAGTCCTCGCCGGGCAACGTGAACTTCGCCAAGCGCTACGGGCGCATCGGTGTCGAGCTCACCGACACGGCGCACGGGCGCACCACGCGCATCGACCACCCGCCGCGCGGCGAGGACCTCTCGCAGTCGGCCTACAACCCCCAGCTCGCCACCGACGGGCGCCACGTCGCCTTCCAGGCGGTGCGCGGCGCCGGGACGGCGCAGGTCTTCGTCTGCGACCTGCACAGCGGCGCGCGTACGCTGGCCAGCGGCGGACTGCCGCGCACGCGAAGCGGCACCGTGACCTCGATCTACGAGCCCCGCGTCTCGGCCGACGGCCGCTTCGTCGCCTTCACGGCGGTGACCAGCCGAGCGAGCGGCGCGTCCGGCGCGACGTCATCGCGGGTGATGCTGCGCGACCTGGCGGCAAAGACGACGACGCTCGTCAGCGCCGGCGTGCCGGGCTTCGCCTCGGACGCGAGCGTCTCCGGCGACGGCCGCGTCGTCGCCTTCACCGCCGGCAGCGTGACGCCGCGGCTGTACGTGCGCGACGTGAGGGCCGCGACCACGCGTGCGCTCACCGAGCCCGCCGCCGGCGCGGTGGTGGATCCGCAGCTCTCGGCCGACGGCCGCGCCATCGCCTACACGCTGGTTCGCGGCGGACGCAGCCACGTCGAGATCAGGCGCCTCGATACCGGCGCCACCGAAGCGATCATCAGCAGCCGCGGCTCGGTCACCGACCCGTCGCTGTCGGCGGACGGGACGATCGTGGCCTTCACCTCCGACGCACCCGACCTGAGCCCCGCGAAGCCCGACCGGACGCGCGGCGTCTTCGTGCGCGACGCACGCTCAGGCGAGACGACGCTCGTCAGCCCGCCGAGCCACCAGCCGGCGGCGCCGGCGCGTCCCTCCGGAACACGGCCCGCCGGCATCGGCACCGCCGCCGCGCCGGTGGTCAGCATCGTCGACAACGCGTTCGTGCGGGGCCGCGAGCAGCCGCGGCTCACCGTCCGCCGGGGCACGATCGTCACGTGGCGCTGGCGCGGCCAGTCCTCGCACAACGTGACGGTGCGCAGCGGCCCCGAGCGCTTCCGCGCGGCCACGCGCTCACGCGGCGTGTTCCGGCGCCGCCTGTCGCAGCCCGGCGTCTACCGGTTCGCCTGCACGCTGCACTCGCCCGGCATGGGCATGACCGTCGTCGTCCGCTGAGCCCAGGAACCGCTGCAGCGCCGCGCGGTCGGCGCGGCGGTGCAGGTCGAGCACGGGCGCGTCGTGGCCGTCGAGCCAGGTCGCCACGATCCGCGCCTCGTCGACCTCATCGGGCGCCAGGCACGCGGTCGCGCCGGTGCCGTCGCCGCCTCGCAGGGCGCGTGCCGTGCGCTCGACGACGTCGTCGAGGTCCCCCAGCGCGCCCCAGTCGACGACCCGGCCGCCGACGAGCCAGAAGGCGTCGTAGCGCCCGCCGCGCGGGTGCTCGGCCAAGACGAGCCGCGGCCTGGCGTGGGTCGCCGCGAGGACGCCGCCGAGGCGCTCGAGCAACCAGCGCAGGCGCTCACGGCGCCGGCGCAGCCAGGCTGCGCGCTCAAAGCGCTGCGCGGCCGCCGCGGCGCGCATCTGCTCGTCGACGTGGGCCAGCAGCGCCGCGCCGCCGTCGCCGTCGCCGGTGAACAGGGCGAGGGCCTCGTCGAGCCGGCGGCGGTAGAGGTTGGGATCCAGGTCGCCCAGGCACGGCGACAGGCAGCGGCCCATCTGCCCGTACGCGCTCGGCCAGTAGCGGCGGGGCAGCTTGCGCGCGCAGTGGCGCAGGCCGAAGAGCGAGTTGAGCTGCTCGAGCAGCTCAACCGCCGTCGCGCGGCCGCGCAGCGGGCCGACGCTGACCCCTCGTCCGGTGGCCGGCGCGGGCGCGACCTCGAGCACCGGGAACGGGATGTCCAGGCGGCAGCGCAGGTAGACGTAGCGGTCGACGTGCTTCAGCCGCGCGTTCCCCGGTGGTCGCAGGCGCTTGATGAGCCGGCTCTCGAGCAGCAGCGCGCCGAGCTCGGAGTTCGTCTGCTCGTGCTCGACCGTCTCGGCCTGCGTCACCCAGGTGCCCTCGTTCGCCGACGGCTGGAAGTGCGCGCGCGCTCGCGCCCGCACGCTGATCGACTTGCCGACGTAGACGACCTGGCCGGAGGCGTTGCGGACGATGTAGACGCCGGGGTCGTCGGTCAGGTCGGCGAGGTCGGGCAGGCGCCGCCGCGCGCCGCGCGTGCGCGACCCGCCGTCGGTCGAAACAGCGCGCGGGCGCCGGGGGCTCGCCGGGCGCAGCAGGTCGAGCGCGTCACGCACCGTGGCGGCGTGTGCGCACAGACGCGGGAACAGCGCGCAGAAGACGCGCGCGCAGGTCTCCGCGTCGGCCAGCGCGCGGTGGGAGACCTCGACCTCGATCCCCAAGGACTCGGCCAGCGCACGCAGGCGCCGCTGGCGGCCGAGCGGATGCAGGCGGCGGGCGAGCGCGACCGTGCACAGCTGCGGCGGGTTGGGCCAGCGGATGCCGGCGCGCTCGAAGGCCTGGCGCAGCACGCGCCGATCGAACGACGCGCTGTGGGCCACCAGTAGGCGCCCGCGCAGCTGGGCCGCGAGCTCGGGCAGCCGCAGCTCGGCCGGCGGCGCCTCGTCGACCATCGCCTGCGTGATGCCGGTGAAGCGCTGGATCCCGCGCGAGAGCGGCGCGCGGACGGCGACGAGCGTCTCCCAGCGGTCGTGCAGCTCGCCGCCGCCGACGAGCACGGCGCCGATCTCGGTGAGCTCGCAGGCATCGCCGGCGAGCCCGTTCGTCTCGGTGTCGACGACAAGGAACTCGGCGGTGGCGACTGGCTGATCAAGATCCATCCGGACCGTGCTCTATACGCCTCGCGCCCGACGGAACGAACGCCGACGTGCAGAACGGATCGCGCCGCTACCGCCGCCCGCCTGGGTACCCTCGAGGAGCACCCGGTCTGGAAGGAGGCAGCGCATGACGACGTCGGCCACACGGCAGGGGTCCGATCGAACGCTTGCCGAGCGCGAAGCTTGGGACGCCTATCGGGAGAGCCTGCGCGACCTGGAGGGCACCGACTACGAGGAGGCCGAGGGCCTCTCGTGGGAGCGCCTGCAGCGCGCGCTGCACGAGCTGGAGGTGCGCGACGGGGCCGAGTGAACGGCTCTGTTCGAGTAGGATCGCGACAAGCCGCACGGGCGGCTCGGTCGAGTGGGAGACGGATGGAGATGAGGCGCACGGTGGCGGCCACGGTGCTCGTGATCGCGACGGTGGGGGCGCTTGTGGGCTGCGGCAGCGGTGCGGACTACACGAACGACCCGCGGCCGCCGAGCCCCATCGTCCTCACCGCGTCGATCGACGACCAGCGCGTCTCCGTCTCGCCGCAGAGGTTCGGCGCGGGCCCGATCTCGCTGATCGTCACCAACCAGACCAGCACGTCGCAGAGCGTGACGCTCGAGAGCGCCGGCAAGGCCGGCAGCGGCCCGGGCATCAAGCAGCAGACGGCGCCGATCAGCCCGCAGGACACCGCGACCCTGAAGGCCGACGTCAGCCCCGGCCGCTACACGGTTCATGTCGGCGGCGACGGCATCGCCGCCGCGCGTCTACGCGTCGGCCCCGAGCGTGCCAGTGCGCAGAACGACCTCTTGCAGCCGTAGACCGCGGGCGCCGCGGTCTGACACCATCGTCGCGATGCCGGTCCGGGCCGTCGCCGCCCTGGTCGCCGCCGCGCTCGTCTGCGGCGCGGTCCCGGCCGCCGTCGGCCAGCAGGGCGGCCCGAGCGCGCAGGCGCTGTTCCGCGACGTGCTGCTCAAGGACCCCAAGACCGCCGACGGCGTTCAGCGACTGCTGCGCACCAACGCGGGCTTCGTCTCCCCCACGCCGGTGTTCGCCGATCTCACCGGCGACGGCAAGGACGACGCCGTCGCGACCG
Organism: uncultured Actinomycetes bacterium; assembly: GCA_963821355.1. Classification (GTDB taxonomy): domain Bacteria; phylum Actinomycetota; class Thermoleophilia; order Solirubrobacterales; family Solirubrobacteraceae; genus JAOPZW01. The sequence goes on from CAWGDO010000001.1 coordinate 53,954, forward strand.
TCGAGAACGGTGGCGCGGCCGGCGCGGTAGCGGCCTACGTGCTCAGCGCGGAGGGCTCGTCGGGCGGTGCGCTGAGCGTCGTCTTCCGCAGCCAGTCGCTCTACCAGGGGCAGCTGCGCGTCAGCGGCGCGACGCTCACCATCGTCACGCCGCTGTACGCCCGCGGCGACGACGTCTGCTGTGCGCGGCAGGCCACCGAGCGCGACTACGTCTGGGACCCCGGCACCAAGGCGTTCAGGCGCACGGCGATGCGCACCGTGACCGTCGAGCGCCGCCCGGCGAGCGGTCCGTAGCGCGCAGGAGTGGGGCTATCCGAACCGCGGGACCGGTGCGCCTCTGCAATACTTGCATGCGTGCAAGCAAGTAGTGCGCCCACGCAGGTCCCGGCCAAGCAGCTCGCGAGCGAGCTGCTCGAACTGTGGCACCACCTCATGCGTGGAAGCAGCCGGAACCTCTACGCGGTGATCGCTGAGATCGACATCTCGATCACGCAGATGAAGACGCTGCACACGCTCACCGACTCCCTGCACGAGGTCTCCGTCAAGGAGCTGTCCGACCGCCTCGCGCTCTCGCTGCCCGGCGCCAGCCGAACGGTCGACGCGCTCTTGCACCGCGGCTGGCTCGAGCGTCGCGAGGACCCGCACGATCGCCGGGTCAAGCGCGTCGCGATCACCGCCGCCGGTCGGGCGATCGTCGATCGCATCGAGACCGCCCGCCTCGCCGGCCTCGAGCAGTACGCCGCTGCGCTGACCCCCGAGCAGCGCACAACGCTCTCCCGTGCCCTCTCCGACCTCCCCCACCGCTCATGACCCGACTCCGCTCCGCCATTACCGACGACAACCGCCGTTGGTGGACCCTCGGCGCGATGTGCTTCGCGCTGTTCATGATCATGCTCGACAACACGGTCGTGAACGTCGCGCTGCCGTCGATCCAGAAGGACCTGCACTCCTCGATCAGCGGCCTGGAATGGACCGTCAACGCCTACACACTGAGCTTCGCCGTCCTGCTCGTGACCGGCGGGCGGCTGGGTGACATCTTCGGCCGCCGCCGGATGTTCCTCTTCGGCGTGGCCGTCTTCGGCCTGTCCAGCGCTTTCATCGGCTTCTCCCAGACCGAGGCATGGCTCGTCACCGGCCGCGCCATCCAGGGCGTCGGCGCCGCCTTCATGATGCCCGCGACGCTGTCGATCATCACCAACGCCTTCCCGGCGACCGAGCGCGGCAAGGCGATCGGCACGTGGGCGGGCGTCAGCGCGCTGGCGCTGGCGATCGGACCGGTCGTCGGCGGCTTTTTGACCGAGAACGTCTCCTGGCAGTCGATCTTCTTCCTCAACGTGCCGGTCGCCGCCGTCGCGGTGTTCGTCACGCTGGCCGCCGCGCGCGAGTCGCGCGACGAGACCTCCACGCATCACATCGACTTCCTCGGCGTCGGGACGCTCTCGATCGGGCTGGCGGCCCTCGTCCTCGCGCTCGTCGAGGGCAACTCGTGGGGCTGGGGCTCGGCTCAGATCCTGGGGCTGTTTGCGGTCGCCGCGGTGGCGCTGACGACCTTCGTCGTCGCCGAGCTGCGCGTCGACGAGCCGATGGTCGACTTCAGCTTCTTCCGCTCGAAGTCGTTCCTCGGGGCCAACCTCGTGGCCTTCATCGTGAGCTTCGCGATGCTCGCGATGTTCTTCTTCCTGGCTCTCTACATGCAGAACATCAAGGGCTACTCGCCGTTGCAGGCGGGCGTGCGTTTCCTGCCCTCGACCCTGCTCGTCGTCGTAGCGGGCCCGATCTCCGGGCGCCTGTCGGACCGCATCGGGCCGCGCCCGCTGATGGTCGCAGGCCTGCTGATGGTCTCCGGCGCGATGTTCTGGCAGGGGCACCTCGACGTCGACACCAGCTACGGCTTCCTCGTGGGCGCCTTCATGCTCATGGGCCTGGGCATCGGCCTGGTCATGTCGCCGATGAGCACCGCCGCCATGAACGCGGTCGAGCCCACCAAGGCGGGCGTGGCCAGCGGCATCCTCTCGATGTGGCGCATGGTCGGCGGGACGTTCGGCGTCGCGGTGATGGGCGCGCTCATCATCGGCCTGGGCAAGTCCAAGCTCGACGACCTGCTGCCCGCACTGCCCAACGGCCGGCGCCAGGACCTGGCCGAGACGCTGGGCGTCGGCGGCGCCCACGCCGGCGGACAGGTCGGCGACGCCGTGCAGCACGCCTTCGTCTACGCGCTGAACGACGGCCTGCGGATCGGGGCCGCCATCACCCTCCTCGGTGCTGTCCTGGCGTGGCTGCTGATCGCCGATCGCGTGGAGGCACCATCCGAGGCCGGCGCCGAGAGCGCTCCCACCGGCGCCGCCGAGGCCGAGCCGGAGCTCGTCGAAGCGGCCTGAGCTCATCCGGCGCCGCCGTTACCTTGGCGGCGCCGGATGGAAATCCTCGACACCGTCGACGTCGAAGCGATCCGCGCGCTGCACGAGCGCGGCGAGTTCTTCTGGCTCGACCTGCACATGCCCAGCGACGCGCAGCTCGACGACCTCGGCAAGCTGCTCGAGATCCCCGACCTCGCCATCGAGGACACCAAGGAGTTCGGCCAGCGGCCCAAGCTCGACGACTACGACACCCGCGTCCTGATCGTCTTCTACGGCGCGCACGACGGCGGGCTCGTCGAGGTCCACGTGCACGTGTCCGGCGATGAGGTCGTGACGGTGCGACGCGATCCCTGCTGGCATCTCGTCTCCACGAAGCAGCGCCTGCTGGCCAAGGCGGTACACACCGAGGAGGAGCTCGTCTACCGCGTCCTCGACGCGCTGGCCGACTCGCTGCGCGCCCTGGCCGACACGTATGCGGGCGAGGTCGAGGCGCTCGAGGAGATCGCCTTTCAGCGCCCAACCCCCGATCAGCGCCGGAGGATGAGCCAGCTGCGCTCCGAGCTGTTCCGACTGCAGCAGATCGTCACACCACAGCGCGAGATGCTCGGCCGCGGCGGCGACGTGCTCGAGCGCCTGCCGGGTCTCGAGCGCGACGTCGCGCGTCACCGGTTCCGCGACGTCCACGACGACCTCGTGCTCACCGTCAACGAGGTCGACTATCTGCGCGAACTCCTGGCGGAGGCGGTCACCGTGCTGCTCAACCAGATGGCCGGCCGCCTGACGCTTGTCGCGACCATCTTCCTGCCGCTGACCTTCGCCACGGGCTTCTTCGGCATGAACTTCGGCTGGATGGTGCGCCACATCGACTCAGCCGAGTCGTTCTTGGTGCTCGGCGTCGGCGGCATGATCGTGCCGTTGGTCGTCGCAGCCGTACTTCTGGTGCGCGCCGGATACGTGGGTCGGCGCTAGGGTTCGGTGCCCCGCTGAACGGGGGCGTACATGCAAGGGAGCGGAATGGAACATGGCGGTTGATCTGTCGCAGGTCGCCAACGTCGATGCCCGGCCGGGGGAGCTTCCGGCCGCGATGGCGGCCTGGGTCATCCGGCAGGAGCGCGAGGGCGAGCCCGTGGACGCCTTCCGGGTCGAGGAGATCGAGGTGCCCGAGCCGGGCGCGTTCGAGGTCGTCGTGCGGGTGATGGCCGCCGGGGTGAACTTCAACAACGTGTGGGCGGCGCTCGGGCAGCCGGTCTCGGTCTTCCGCTACCACCCCGAGTGCGACCACCACATCGGCGGCTCGGATGCCTCCGGGGTGGTGTGGAAGGTAGGCCCCGGCGTCACGCGCTGGCAGCCAGGCGACGAGGTCGTCATGCACTGCAACCAGGCCTCCTACGAGGACCCCGAGGTACACGGCCTGGACCCGCTGGCCGCGCCGTCGCAGCGCATCTGGGGCTATGAAACGAGCTGGGGGTCGTTCGCGCAGTTCACGAAGGTCCAGGCCCAGCAGCTGCTGCCCAAGCCCGCGCACCTGGCCTGGGAGGAGGCCGCCTCGTACGGCCTCACGTACTTCACCGCCTACCGCATGCTCCTGGACCGCGCGCGGCTGCAGGCCGGCCAGCGCGTGCTCATCTGGGGCGCCGCGGGCGGCCTTGGCGTGTTCGCAACCCAGCTCTGCCGCGCCGCCGGCGCGGAGAGCGTCGGCGTGGTCTCGAGCCCCGAGAAGGGCGCTCTGGTGGAGCAGCTCGGGGCGAAGGGCTTCATCGATCGCTCCGAGTTCGCGGGCATGATGCGCCGGGGGGGCGAGACGCCCGAGGAGGAGAAGGCGCGCTTTGCGGTCTCGCGCGACTTCTCCAAGCGCGTGCGCCAGCTGCTCGGCGACGCGCCGGACGTCGTCTTCGAACACGTCGGCAAGGCGACGTTCCCGACCTCCGTCTACACCGTCAAGCCGTTCGGCAAGGTCGTCATCTGCGGAGCGACGTCGGGCTACGACCTCGACTTCGACGTGCGCTACCTGTGGATGCGCCAGAAGGAGATCATCGGCTCGCACTTCGCCAACGCTTGGGAGTGCAACCTCGCCAACCGCCTGATCGAGGAGAGCAAGGTCCGGCCCGTGCTGTGGCGTACGATGGGCTTCGACCAGGTCGCGGAAGCTCACCAGCTCATGTACGAGAACAAGCACCTCGGCAAGATCGCCATCCTCGTCGGCGCCACCGGAGAGGGCCAGGGCCGCTCGGCCGAAGGCCCCGGCGCGATCCGCGCGGAGGTGGGCGCCTGATGGCCGGCGTCGTGCACATCCCGTGGTACGCGACCGGGCTGCGCGGCGACAAGCTCGAGCCCGCACTGGCCGACGTGGCCGCCGTCGCGCTGCGCTACGGCGCGCGCTCCTACTCGGTCTTCCGCTACCGCGACGACCGCTACAAGTTCCTGCAGACGGCCGAGTTCGAGCACAAGGCGCAGTTCGAGCGCTACTGGCTGGGGCCCGAGTTCACCGAGTTCCGGGTGCTGTGCTCGAGCTGGTACCAGGTGCCTGTCGTGTACGCCTGGACCGACCGCGTCGCGGCCGGCACGCTCGAGCCCGAGCCGGTCGCCCACGCCACCAGCGGCGTGGCGGGCGCCGAGCCGGGCGGCGACCTGGCCGGTTAGCTCAGGCGCGCCCGCCGCTCCGGCGAGCGCTCGATGTCCATCCGCAGCCGTGCGAGCGACTGGCGGATCAGGCGCGAGACCTGCATCTGGCTGACGCCGATGCGCTCGGCGATCTCGGTCTGCGTCAGGTCGCGCTCGAAGCGCAGCCGCAGGACCTCCTGATCGCGCTCGGACAGGACGTCGAAGGCGCCGTCGAGGAGCGCGCGCATCTCGGCGCGCTCGATCTCGGGATCGCTGGCGCCGAGCGAGTCGGCCAGCGTCACATCCTCGCCCGTGGGCTCGTCGAGCGAACGCGTGCGCCGCGCGCTGACGCTCTGGATGGTGGCAAGGACCTCCTCGAAGGGCGCGTTGACCGCGTCGGCGATCTCCTGCACCGTCGGCGAGCGGCCGAGTTCGTTCGTCAACTTGTCGCGGGCCTTGGCGACCTGGAGCTGCAGCTCCTGCAGGCCGCGGGGCACCCGCATCGCCCACGTCTTGTCGCGGAAGTGGCGCTTGATCTCGCCGAGGACGGTCGGCGTGGCGTAGGACGAGAAGCGCACCTCCCGCGCTATGTCGAAGCCGTCGATCGCCTTCATGATCCCCACACAGGCGACCTGCACGAGATCGTCGAGCGGCTCGCCGCGGTTGGCGTAGCGCCCTGCGAGGGCGCGGGCGAGCGGCAGCATCTCCTCGGCGAGCTGATCGCGCGCGCGCCCGTCGCCGTCCTGGTGGATGCGGCGAAGGAGCTCCTGCTCTCGCAAGGCCCGCGCAGCGGTGGTGATGGCCTCACCCTGGTCCATGCGACCGCGCGAGCATACTCCCGCCGTAGGGCGGCGCGACCGCAACTTCGGCCACCCGTTCGAGGAGCATCGCGCCCGACAGCCGTCAGGCGAGGCGGCGCGAGACCACGCGCTCGAGGCGCGGCTGCTCATCTCCCGCTCCAACGGCCTTGTCGAGGCTGAACGTGGCGCGCCGGCCGTCGAGCTCCAGCGTGGCCACCTGGTTATCGAACCACGGGCCGTCGGTGATCTCCCACCTCAGCGGCTCGGCCTCCACCCCGGCCGCACGCGCCAGCCCGTGGCCGATCGCTTCGGCGGCTCGCGTCATGCCGAGCTTGATGGTGCGGCGCTCGCGCGAGTCCAGCGGATTGCGCAGCGGCGAGCACACCGCCTGGTAGACCGGCGCCGACCACGGCTCGCCGTCGACCGGTCGCGCCTGCGCGATGTAGGCGTGATGCACGTCGCCCGACAGGAGGACCACGCTCCCCGGGGCCTTTCCGCGCCGTCCGGAGGCGATCGCGCCGAGCAGCCTCTCGAGCGCGCGCAGCGAGTCGCCGAAGGCGGCCCAGTGCTCGAGGTCGACGCCTTGGCGCAGGCGCTCGGCCAGGCGCGAGGCGAGCTTCCCCCAGGCGCCGTCGCAGACCGCTTCGTTCCAGGCCTCCAGGTGGTGCATCCCGCGCCCGAGGAAGACGGGCAGGGAGGTGGCGAGCAGGACGTGGTGGAAGTCGCCGCGCGTCCACTCCTCGATGCACGCCCACTCCTCGGCGTCGACCATCGAGCGCGAGCCGGGTTCGAGCACGCGGCCGGCGCGCGAGTCCATCACGACGATGCGTGTGCGCCCGATGTCGCGCCTGTAGCTCCAGAGCGCCCCGGTTACGTCGCGGTCGGCCCGGAAGGCGAAGTCGCGGACGATCGGCGCCGCGTCGCCGTCCGCCTCGCGCACCGCGCGGTAGCAGGCGTCCGCTTCGCGATCCTCCGGCGCGAGGTTGCCGAGGTGCTGGTAGCACCAGTAGGACGCGAAGGCACCGACGATGCGCTCGTCCCACCATCCCTCCGCGCGCTGGGCGAGGACCCAGTCGCGCGACGTGTTCCAGTCGTCGATGACGTCATGGTCGTCGAAGATCATCGCCGTCGGGATCGTCGAGAGCAGCCAGCGCACGGCGGGCTCGCACCACGAGTCGCGGTACAGGCGGCAGTACTCCTGGAAGTCGGCGATCTGCAGCCCCGGGGGGATCTCGACGTCGCGGCGCGCCCGGATGAACTCCTGCGTGCTCGGCGCGACCTCATCCGCGTAGACCTGATCGCCGAGAAGGAGCAGCAGGTGCGGCCATTCGTCGGGGTCCTGCTCGCGCATGCGCAGGGCCAGCGCGCGCAGCGAGTCGTGCTCACGGCCCTCCGGGTCCTCATCCTTCGTCAGCGTCCACGGCGGCTCGTTGGGATAGGCACAGCGGCACGACCCGAAGCAGATCCGCAGCCCGTGGTCGTCGGCGACCGTGCGGACGCAGCTCTCGGGCCAGTCGTCGTCGGGCGACGGCCAGACGCGCTCGCCGTCGAGTGCGACCTCGTAGGGCGTGTCGGCCGCTTCGGGCAGCCCTGTCACGTGGACGAGCGCGAAATGGTGACCGTCGACCTCGAAGGTCTTCTCGGTGGCGCCGAGGATCTCAACCTCGCATGCGGCGTCGGTTTCGACCCATACGGTCGCGTGGTCGGCGCCGACATGGCGCAGCAACGGCCCTACGACCAGCTCGCGGGCCAGGGCGCCCGCTACCCCTGCTCGAGCGGGGCCATCGTCAGGCCCGCGTCCCTGAGCTGCTCCCAGTACAGCTCGGCGGGTTCCTGATGGCCGCTCCAGACGATCGCCAGCCCGCTGTTGTGGATCCGGTCGGCGATCGAGTAGCCGACGTCCACGGTGATGCCGGGCACGTAGCGCGCCAGCGTATGCGCGACATGATCGAAGGTGTTGTGGTCGTCGTTGCGGACGATCACACGCCACTCGCCGCCGAGGCCTGACCCCGGATCCTGCGTGCGCGGAAGCTCGATTGTCTGTCCCACGGCCTCAAAATCTACCGATTCTGCTTCGACCAGTAGCGATGAAGTCCGGGCCACAACGTGTCCGGCGGCATCGCCTGCAGGAAGGCCTCGGTGGCCGGCGCGCGGCGCATCTCGGCGACCATCGCCTCGATGTAGCCTTCGTTGTCGGTCTCGCGCGCGAGCGCGCCCCAGCGGTCGAGAGCCGCGTGCATCGCGGCGATCTCGTTGCCGGCGTCCTCGTAGCTGCCGAAGTGCGTGATGGCCAGGCGCGCGGGGTCCCACGCGGCGACCGCCTCCAGCGACGCGTGCCACAGCTCGAGGTCGATGTCGGGCGGCGGCGTCGGCGGGAAGATCGGACCGCCGTCGATGCGCACACCGCCGACGTCACCCACGAACGCCGTCCCGCTCGGCTCGTGCAGGTACGACACGTGGTGCGACGCGTGGCCGGGCGTGTACTCGACCTGCCAGGGGCCGATGCGCTCGCCCCCGGCGAGCACGCGCACGTTGCTCTCGGGTACCGGCACGATCTCGCCCCACAGGCGCCGCATGTCGTCGCCGTAGAGCCGCGTGGCGCTCGCGACGAGCCTGGAGGGATCGACCAGATGCGGCGCACCGCGCTCGTGGACCCAGACCTCGACGTCGGGCCACTGGCGGACGAGGGCACCGGTGGCGCCGGCGTGGTCGAGGTGGATGTGGGTCAGCAGGATGCGCTCGGGCGGCGCCTCGAGGGCCTCGAGCAGCGTGCGACGCGACGACTCCGGTCCGGGATCGACGATCACGCCGTCGAGCTCGAAACAGCAGATGACGAGCGGGTTGCCGAGGTGCAACACGTCGATCTGGCGGGGTGCGGCCATATTGACTGACCATACAATCGACCCATGGAGCACCGTCTCTCGCAGCCGGACCGCCCGTGGATGATGCGGACCTACGCGGGCCACTCGACCGCGAAACTGAGCAACGAGCTGTACCGGTCGAACCTCGCCAAGGGGCAGACGGGGCTGTCGATAGCCTTCGACCTGCCGACACAGACGGGCTATGACCCCGATCACGAGCTCGCGCGCGGCGAGGTCGGCAAGGTCGGCGTGCCGATCGCGCACAAGGGCGACATGCACGCGCTGCTGGACGGCATCCCGCTGGGCGAGATGAACACGTCGATGACCATCAACGCGACGGCGGCGTGGCTGCTGGCGCTCTACGTCGTCGTCGCCGAGGAGAACCGCCTCGACCCCGCCACGCTCCAGGGCACCACCCAGAACGACATCATCAAGGAGTTCCTGGCCCGCGGGACCTACGCCTTCCCGCCCGGCCCGTCCATGCGCCTGATCGCCGACATGGTCGCCTACACCGTCGAGGCGGTCCCGCGCTGGAACCCGATCAACATCTGCTCGTACCACCTCCAGGAGGCCGGCGCGACGCCGGTGCAGGAGATCGCCTACGCGATGAGCAACGCGATCGCCGTACTCGACGCGGTACGCGAGCGCGTCCGGCAGCAGCTGATGGGCACGGTCTTCGGGCGCATCTCCTTCTTCGTCAACGCCGGCCTGCGCTTCGTCGAGGAGCACGCCAAGCTGCGCGCGATGGCGACGCTGTGGGAGGGGATCGGCCGCGAGCGCTACGGCGTCGAGGATCCGAAGCACCTGCGCTTTCGCTACGGCGTGCAGGTCAACTCGCTCGGCCTCACCGAGTCGCAGCCCGAGAACAACATCCAGCGCATCGTGCTCGAGGCGCTCGCGGTCACGCTGGGGCGCGACGCCCGCGCCCGCGCCATCCAGCTGCCGGCGTGGAACGAGGCGCTCGGCCTGCCGCGGCCGTGGGACCAGCAGTGGTCGCTGCGCATCCAGCAGGTGCTGGCCTACGAGACCGATCTGCTCGAGTATCCCGACCTCTTCGAGGGCTCGAAGGTCATGGACGGGCTCGTGGCCGAGCTGCTCGACGGCGCGCGCGCCGAGATGGCGATCGTCGACGAGCACGGCGGCGCCGTCGGCGCGGTCGACTACATGAAGGCTTCGCTCGTCGACTCCCACCGCGAGCGCATCCGCCGCATCGAGGCCGGCGAGCACGTGATCGTCGGCGTCAACCGCTACACCGAGACCGAGCCCTCGCCGCTGCTCGAGGGCGCCGACGGCGGGATCCTCACCGTCGACCCGGCGGTCGAGGCCCAGCAGGTCGAGGCCGTGCGCGCGTGGCGCGCGGCGCGCGAGCAAAGCGTGGTCGACGCGGCCCTCGCCCAGCTGCGCGAGGTCGCCGCCGGCGACGACAACATCATGGCGGCGACCATCGCCGCCGCCCGCGCCGGCGCGACCACCGGCGAATGGGCGGCCGCCCTGCGCGGGGCCTTCGGCGAGTTCCGCGCGCCCACGGGCGTCGGAGAGGCCGCGGCCGGGCCGGGCGACTCCGAGGCGCTAGAGGCGCTGCGCGAGGAGGTCGACCGCGTCAGCGAGGGCCTCGGGCGGCGGCTGAAGATCCTCGTCGGCAAGCCCGGCCTCGACGGCCACTCCAACGGCGCTGAGCAGATCGCCGTGCGTGCCCGCGACATCGGCATGGACGTGGTCTATGAGGGCATCCGCCTGACGCCGTCGCAGATCGCGGCCAGCGCGCTGCAGGAGGGCGTCCACGTCGTCGGGCTGTCGATCCTCTCGGGTTCGCACCGCGAGCTGATCCCCGCGGTGGTGCAGGCGCTGCGCGACCGCGGCGTCGATGCGCCCGTCGTGGTCGGCGGGATCATCCCCGAGGCCGACGTCGAGCCGTTGCGCGCTGCCGGCGTGGCCGCGGTGTACACGCCCAAGGACTTCGACCTGACGCGGATCATGCGCGACATCGTGGCCCTGGTGGCCGAGCGAAACGGCGTCGGCGCATCGGCGGCACAACAGCGCGTTGTTGCTCGCCCATCGTGAGCCGCTTCCCGCAACGACAGCCCTCGCAATGACCACGGGCGCCGAGCTCGGCGCGCGGCTGCGTGCGCGCGACCTCAGCGCCGCGCCCGCCGTGCTGAACCTCGTCGAGACCCGCGGCGCCCACGACGAGGTCGCGGCGCTCCTGCGTGAGGTCTCCCCCGCCGCCCTGGGCGGCGAGGCGCCCGCGCACGTCGTCGGCGTCACCGGCCCGCCGGGCGCCGGCAAGTCGACGCTGCTGGGCGAGCTGGTGCGCGCGTGGCGCGCCGACGGGCGCAGCGTGGCCGTCCTCGCCGTCGACCCGTCGTCGCGGCGCTCGGGCGGCGCCCTGCTCGGCGATCGCGCCCGGATCCCATTCGACCCCTCCGACCAGGAGGTCTTCATCCGCTCCACGGCGGCCGCCGGCCGGCTCGGCGGGCTGGCGCCGGCGACACGAGCGGCCGCGCACGCGCTCGCGGCGGCCTTCGACGTCGTCGTCGTCGAGACTGTCGGCGTGGGTCAGAGCGAGACCGAGGTGGCCGAGGTCGCCGACAGCGTCGCCGTCATCGTCCAGCCGGGCTCGGGCGACGTACTGCAGTTCCTGAAGGCCGGGATCATGGAGATCCCCGACGTGCTGGTGGTCACCAAGTCCGACCTCGGCGACGTCGCGCTGCGCGCGCGCCGCGACCTGCACGCCGCGCTGCGCTCGCTCGGCGAGCGCGACGTCGAGGTCGTCGCCGTCTCCTCGCTGCCTCCGGCCGGCGGCATCGACGAGCTCGTGGCCGCGCTCGACGCGCATCGCGGCCGCCTGGACCTGGCCGAGCGGCGCCTGGCCGCCCGGCGCGCGAGCGCGCTGGCCGACTTCGCCGCCGAGCACGGCGAGCGCGGCCTGAGGGCGCTCGGCGGACGCCGCGCCGCGCAGCGCGCGCTCGAGCAGGCAGACCCGGGCGCCGACGTTCCCGCGCTCGTCGCCGCGCTCGAGGATCAGGCGGCGGCTGGATGAGGACGAGCCTGCTGATCCTCTTCGTCGCGTTCGTCGGCACGACCGCGCTCGCGGCGCTGTTCGGCGCGGCAAACCTCGGCACCGCGATGACCTTCGGGGAGATCGCCTTCGCGGGCGCTCTGGTCTACGTCCTGCTCAAGCGCTGAGCTGCCAGGCGTACCAACCGACCGCGATCGTGGACGCCGAGCTGGCAGCCTCACCGACGAGGCCCGCGACGCCATCGGGCGGAAGGACCACAGTGGCCACGGCGCTGATGGCGCCGACGACCGGGACCCAGCGCGGCACCGTCCGGGCGCGCCAGAGAGCGACCGCGATGGTCAGCGACCCGAGGGCGATGAGGACCGCGCCGCCGATCGGCACGGCCAGTATGTGCGCGCTGTCCTCGTTGACGTGGTCGACGAAGCGGGCCGCCGTCGCCGCGCCGAGGGTCGCGTGATCAGTGGCGAAGTAGTAGACGGCCGCCCAGCCGCCGATCCCGACGCCGTAGAGCGCCGCGCCGAGCCATACCAGACCGCCGCCGACGGTCGCCCAGCGGGCGCCGCGATCCGGCACGAGCAGCCACGCGGCCAGGGCCGCCGCGCACGCCCCGACGATCAGCTGCACGCCGGCGATCGCGAAGAAGGTCCAGACGTAATCGCGGTGCGGGGCGATCGCCGCGTAGCTGCAGCGCGGCGTGGACCGCCGTCTCTATCCGCTGCGGCAGGCCGCGCTGTCGGCGATCGCCGACCTGCAGCGCGACATCCACGCGGGAAGCGCCCGGCCGGAGCAGCTGGCAGAACGCCTGCGCGCGGCGCTGCGCGACCCCGGGCTGCGGGTGGGCTACCGGATCCCGGGCGGCGAAGGCCTCGTCGACGAGGACGGCGCACCGCTGGACCCGGCCGGATCGGTGCCCATCGCCCTCGACGGCGCGCCGATCGGAGCGCTGTTGCCGGGTGCGCAGCCGCTTGCCCCAGACCTGTTGCGTGCGGTGGCGGCAGCCTCGGTAACGCTCGTCGAGATCGTGCGCCTGCGCCTGGAGGTGACCGCGGCGTTGCGGGAGGCCGAGGCGAGCCGGGCTCGACTGGTCTACGCGGGCGACGAGGAGCGCCGCAGACTCGAGCGCGACCTCCACGACGGCGCCCAGCAGCGCCTGGTCTCGCTCGGCATGGCGCTGCGCCTCGCGCAGCGCCACCTCGACGACGGGACGACCGACATGGACCGCCTGTTCGATCAGGCGGTCGCCGAGCTGGCGACGGCCGTCGCCGAGCTGCGCCAGATCGCCCACGGCCTGCGCCCGAGCAGCCTCGACGACGGGCTGCACGCCGCCCTCGCCGCGCTGACGCAGCACGTCCCCATCCCGGTCCGCCTCGAGGTGCCGACCGAGCCGCTGCCCGACGACGTCGCCACCACCGCCTACTACGTGACGAGCGAGGCGATCGCCAACGCGGTCAAGCACGCCGACGCCACCCGCATCGACGTGTGCATCGCCCGCTGCAACGGCCGGCTCGAGATGCGCGTCAGCGACGACGGCAGGGGCGGCGCCAGCCTGCGAGACGGATCGGGGCTCGTCGGGCTGTGCGACCGCGTCGAGGCAGTCGGCGGTGCGCTCGCGCTCCGCAGCACCGACGGGAGCGGGACGATCGTCGAGGCGCAGGTGCCATGCGGATCGTGATCGGCGAGGACTCCGCGCTGTTCCGCGAAGGGCTCGCGCGGCTGCTCGCCGACGCCGGCCACGAGATCGTCGCAAAGGCGGCCGACGCCGATGCGCTCGAGGCGGTCGTCCATGAGGCGCAGCCCGACGTGGTCATCGTCGACATCCGCATGCCGCCCGATCGGACCGACGACGGGGCACGCGTCGCGCGCCGTCTACGCGCCGCGTACCCGGATCTCGGCATCCTCGTGCTCTCCCAACACGTGGAGACGCGGCATTCGGTGGATCTCGTGTCCGGCGGCGCCTTCGGCTACCTGCTCAAGGACCGCGTGCTCGACGTCCAGGACTTCCTCGACGCGCTGTCGCGCGTGGCCACCGGCGGCTCCGCGCTGGACCCGGAGGTCGTCGGCCGGCTCCTCAGGCCGCGCGGGCAGGACAGCACGCTCGCGCTCCTGACCGCCCGCGAGCGCGAGGTGCTCGCGCTCATGGCCGAGGGCCGCACGAACATCGGCATCGCCCAGCGCCTCGTCGTCAGCGAGCGGACCGTCGAGACCCATGTCGCCAGCATCCTCGCCAAGCTCGACCTCGACAGCGGTGAGGCCGATCACCGCCGCGTCCTTGCGGTGGTCGCCTATCTGCGCGAGGAAGGTCAGCCCGCCACGCGGTAGATGCGCCCGGTGCCCCAGTCGCCGACGAACACCGCGCCGTCCGCGGTCGTGACGATCGGCAGCGGGTTGCGCAGACCCGTGAGGAACGGCGTCGGGGCGCCGGCAGTCGGGGCCAGCGCCACGCGCAGCACCTTGCCGTAGGACCACTCCGGGACGAGCGCCGCGTCGCCGAGCACCGCGACCGCGCCCGCCGCCGCGTGCTTGTCGAGCACCGCGATCGGCTTGCGGACGCCGGCGCACGGCGGGCCGCCCTGGCCGTAGCAGCGCGGAAAGCGCCAATTGTCGCCCCGGCGCACGACCGCGAGCCAGTCGCCGGGCGTGCGCGCGCCGAGGTCGTCGCGCTGATTCATGCTCGCCAGCAGCTCGCCCCGGTAGTAGGCGAGGCCGAACGCGGCGCGGATGTCGTGCGCGTAGACGCGCACGTTGTCGCCGTCGGGGCCGAAGGAGACGATCGACGCCGACCACTTCGAGGTCAGCGTGCAGTGGTCGCAGGCAGAGGAGATGCTCATCACCATGCGGCCGTCGGGCGCGCGGACGATGGCGTTGTTCCAGCCATGCCCGGCCGGCTCCACGAGGATCGTCTTGTGCGTGGTGAAGCGCGTGCCGCGCAGGCCGCCGAACGCGTCGACGCGCCCCACCGAGGTGACGTAGAGCCTGCCCGAGGACCACGTCAGCCCGAGCGGACCGCGCACGCCGCGGATGACCTTGACCGGCCGCGCGCCGGCGCGGGCGACGAGGTAGACCGCGTCGCCTGCGTGCTTGGTGGCGCCCGACGTGGAGACCCACAGCCGGCCACGCGGATCGAGCGCGAATGCCGAGACCGTCCGCAGCCCGCTCGCGTAGAGCGACGCCGCGTAGCCCGGCGGGCCGTTGAGGCCGGCGCCGATGGGCACGAGCCCGCCGCGCTTGTGCGCGTCGCCGCCGCCGCACCCGGCGAGAGCGAACGCCGCCGCAAGCGCGACGAGGCCCGTTGCGGTCCTACACCCCGATGGCAGACGGCGCGCTCGAATCGCTCGAGTTGCCCGAGCCGGACGAGCCACCCCCCATGTTCGGGCAGTTGCCCGAATGGTTGTGTTGGGCGGCCGGCATCTGGTAGCCGCTTTGCGGCCTCGGGCTCGCCGGGGCTGACTTCGACGTGGTGGTGGAGCTCGCCGCGTGGGCGATCGCGGCGCCCGCGAGGATGCCGGCCACAGCGAAGCCGAGGGCGGCGGCACGGAGGCGTCGAGACATCGCTCCTCCTCTCATCGTTGGGGAGATCCAAGTCAACACGCTGCTGCTCAGAACGCAATAAGAATTGGCTGAGAATCGGCGCGTCAGCTGGTCACCGGGCGATCGAACGCCCTGCGCGCCCAGACGTCGCCGACCGCCGTCAGGCCGACTGGTCAGGAAGATCGTCACGCCGCCCGCGGCGAACCGGCGGATGATGCGAAGATCGTCCCGGTGGCGACGTCGAGGTTGACGCCGTCGAGCACGAGGTGGCCGCGGAACGACTTGCGCAGCCCGGTCGCCACGAAGGCCGATTGCGAGCGTGTCATGGCCGGCCTCCTCAGGGGCGCCGGATGACGACGTTGCCGACCGTCGTGCGCGCACGCACCTCGACGCTCTCGGCCGAGGGCTCGGGTCCGTCGACCGCGGCGAGCGCGTTGTGCACGTTGCCGGTGCCCGCGCGCACGTCGAGCCATGCCGCCGTGCCCTCGCGGATGCCGACCTCGAGGTCGCCGAGGTGGGTCTCGAGCACGGCGGAGCCCCGCACGATCTCGCCCAGGCGGACATCGCCCCTGGCGGTCTTCGCGCTCACGGTCGACTGCGCCACGTCCACGGCGATGTCACCGCTGGCGCCGCTGATCCTCAGGTCGCCGGCAACCATGCCGATCCAGGCGTCGCCGCTGGAGTTCTTGATCACGGCGGTCGAGTCGAGCTCGCGCATGCGGACGTCGCCGGATCCGATGGAGACCTCGGCGTGGCCGATCACGCGATCGACGCTCACGTCCCCGGCTGCGGTCTTGACGGTCAGCGTCTGCGCGCCGTCGACCTGGATGCGGCCGACGCCGGCCTTGATGACGCATTGGCCAAGCGGTCCGTCGCAGCGGATGTCGGCGACCCCGGCGGTGGCTCGGATGTCCGATCCGGCCGGGAGCGCGATCGTCACGCCGATCGAGCCGCCGGTCCGCCGCGAATGCCACGAGCGCAGCTTCGGCGCCTTGACGAGCAGCCGGCCGTCGGCGTATTCGACGCGGGTCAGCTCAGCCGCCTTGCGGTCCTCGTCGTTCGACGCGTCGTTCGGCTCGACGGTGACGGTGGTGTCGGGACGCTCGCCGGCGCTGATCCGGACGTCGCCGAGGCCGAGGTCGATGGTGGCCGAGATCGGCCCGGGCGTTTCATAGGTAGGCATGGTTCTCCTGTGGCAATGCGGGTGAAGTGGCGCTCAGCGCACCCACCCGGTGTACGACTGGCCGACCCGTCCGCCGCGCCGGCGCGGGCGGTCGCCCTGCCCGACAGCCGCGGCAACCGCCCGGACGAGCCAGGCGTTCACCGACAGCCGCTCACGGCTCGCGGCCTCCTCGGCGCCGGCCTTGAGCTGCTCGGGCAGGCGCAGGTTGATCCGCGCCATGGCGCCTTCCTCGGCGTCGGCCGGCGCGGCGGCCGGCTCCTCCGGCGCCTCGGCCGGTGCTGCCGTGACGACGAACTCCGGCTCGCCGCCGCGCAGCCGCAGCTCGACCGAGGCCGGCGCGAGCTCCACTGTGATCTCGTCGGCGGCGGCAGACAGGGCTTCGAGGAGCATGAGCCGTATGGCGGACTCCAGGGGCGCAGTGAGGCGTTCGGCGAGGGCGCGAGCGTCGTCGCCGGCGGCCTCTGCCGCAACCGCGAGCTCACGGCGGAGCTGTTCGGCGTATGGGGTCAGATCCATGATGGCATCAGTATGGCATCAATTTGATGTCAGATCAATGCCGTCATGGCGCCGCCGTCGGCTGGGTAGGCTTGAGGGCATGGCGCTCGAGCCCCTCGTCGATGGACACGGCCGCCGGATCGCCGACCTGCGCGTGTCGGTCACCGACCGCTGCAACTTCCGCTGCCAGTACTGCATGCCCGCCGAGGGCCTGCCGTGGGTCGAGCGCGAGGCGGTGCTGCACTTCGAGGAGATCGAGCGGATCGTGGCGCTGCTGGCACCGATGGGCGTCACAGACGTGCGCCTGACGGGCGGCGAGCCGCTTGTGCGCCGCGACTTCCCGCGCCTGGCCGCGATGCTCGCGCCGCTCGTCGAGGACCTCAGTGTCACGACCAACGGCTACCTGCTCGAGCGCGACGCCGAGGCACTCGTGGAGGCCGGCGTCAACCGCTTCAACGTTTCGATCGACTCGCTGCAGCGCGACCGTTTCTACGAGATGACCCGCCGCGACGCGCTGCCGCGAGTGCTGCACGGCCTCGAGGCGCTCGCCGCCTTCCCCGAGGCGCATCCGATCAAGATCAACGCGGTGGCGATGCGCGGCTTCACCGAGGACGAGGTGCTGCCGTTCGCGCGCTTCGCCCGCGAGCACCCCTACGAGGTGCGCTTCATCGAGTTCATGCCGCTCGACGCCGACCACGCTTGGACGCCCGACAGCGTGCTCTCCGGCGCCGAGGTGCGAGCCCTGATCGAGGAGCACTACCCGCTCGAGGCCGAGCCGCGCGAGCCGCACGCGACCGCGCGGGTCTACCGCTTCGCCGACGGCCGCGGCTCGATCGGCTTCATCAACCCGGTCTCCGAGCCGTTCTGCGGCGACTGCAACCGCATCCGCCTGACCGCCGACGGGCGCCTGCGCACCTGTCTGTTCTCACTCAACGAGACCGACCTGCGCGGGCCGCTGCGCGCCGGCGCAGGCGACGCCGAGCTCGAGCAGCTCGTGCGCGACGCGGTCTGGCGCAAGGAGCTCAAGCACCAGGTCAACGAGCCTGGCTTCGTGCAGCCCGTGCGCACGATGAGCGCCATCGGCGGCTGAGCGCTCCGCGTCTGTGTCGAGTGTCACGGGATGGGTCTGCCCGTGCGCGCGTCTTCCTCGGTGTCCCCACCTATGCCAAGGAGCCACCGAGACATGCGAATCACCGATCTGACCGCCCTCATCGAGCAGGGCACGATGCTCACCGGCCCCGTGCGCCCGCGCACCACGGCCGACCAGGCCCGCATCCGCAAGGCCGTCCGCGCGCGCCGCGCCGCCGAGCAGGCCGCCTGAGACCGTCCGGCCTCCGGCCGGGAGACGGGTGGGTGGGTCCTGATCGCGGCCACGTGCCGCCTCCGGCACCCCTAACGTACGTCGAGCAGCGCCGCGGCCTGCAGGAGGTCCTCCGGCGCATTGACGTTGAAGAACGGCTCGTCGTCCGGCCAGTCCAGGACGCGCGGGCCAATGGACGCGACGACGTCCTGCGCCCTGGCGTGCTGGTCGAATCCGGCCAGCGCCGCCAGCGCGGGCGGGTCATAGCGGGCGCACAGCGGCTGCAGCCTGCCCGCCGCGCGCGGCACCACCGCCGGCGCGCCCCGGGCGCGCTCGCGGGCCAGCGCCGTGACGAGCGCGTGGGTGACGAACGGCATGTCCGCGGCCACCACGACCACCGGCCGCCGCCGCGCGCAGCTCAGGGCGTAGACCACGCCGACCAGCGGGTGGTGATGCTCGTCGGGCTCGCGCCAGACGGGGACATCCGGATCCAGCGGCGGCAGCGCCGTCGCCTGCTTGGCCACAACTGCCACGTCGTCGAAGGCCGCGCGCAGGGTCGCCAGCGGGTAGTGCAGCAACGGCCGGCCGTCGAGCTCGACCGTCGCCTTGTCGCCGCCGATCCGGCGACCGACGCCGCCGGCCAGCACAACCCCGAGCGGGTGCCTGGAGCGGCCAAGTGGCCGCGGAAGGCGGGTCCCGCTTTCGATCTCGCCGCTCGGGCCCCTCCGGCGCATCGCTACACCGTCGCGCTCCCCTGCCCGTAGTCGCCGAAGGGCGCGTCGCGCTCGGCGACCGCCCCGCGGACGTCTTGCAGCCCGCGCTGCGTGAAGGCCACGCCCTCGGGCGTGTGGCGCGCGGCGCCGTCGAGCAGCGTGCCGACGAGCTGCGTGGTGTGCAGGCCCATCTGCTCGAAGGCCTGGTTGACGAGCAGCTTCATCATGTGGGCCTGGTTATGGGGCAGCAGCGCGACGCGGCGCGCGAGCGCGAGTCCGGCCTCGTCGAGCTCGGCCTCCGGCACCGCTTCGGACGCCAGGCCCCACTCCACCGCGCGGCGCCCGTCGATGGCGTCGCCTGTCAGCAGCAGGCGCTTGGAGCGCTCGAGACCGACGCGGTACATCCACATCGCCGTCGTCGGCGAGCCCCAGACGCGGGCGGGCGGATAACCGATGCGGCAGTCCTCGGAGCAGACGATCAGGTCCGAGCACAGCGCGAGGTCGGTGCCGCCGGCCACGCACGCGCCGTGCACCTGCGCGACGACCGGCTTGGGCGAGCGCCACAGTGACATGTAGGCGTCGACGAAGCCGCGCATCGTCTCGTAGTCGGCGATCGCGTCCCACGGCGCGCCCGCCTCGGCCTCCTTCATCGAGGCCGAGCCCCAAGCGATGTCGTAGCCCGCGCAGAACGCCCGGCCCGCGCCGCGCAGGCGCACGACGCGCACCTCTGGGTCGTCGAGCGCGCGTGCCAAGCCCGCGCGGAAGTCGGCGATCAACTCCGGCGTGATCGCGTTCAGACGCTCCGGGCGGTTGAGCGTCAGCGTCGCCACGGCGTCCGCGGCCTGGTACCGGACGGTGTCGCCCATAACCCGGAGCCTAGACCGCGGAGGCGGGACCCGCCTCGAACGGCCACGTGGCCGTCCTCGGCACCCGCCTATGCTGTGCGAGATGGAACCGTCCGTCGAGACCAAGGCATGGCTGCGCTGCTACCGCTGCTGGTCGACCGACCTCGAGGTGCAGGTCCACTACGAGGGGATCCACAAGATCGACGCCGTGACCGGCGAGCGCGGCGAGGTCGTCGACGAGCTGCAGGAGGCCGTCGTGCAATGCCTGGACTGCATGCACGATCAGCCGCACCTGGGCTTTCGCGACGGCCGGGTGGAGCCGATCGAGGATCGCTGGGAGCGGATGATCACCGGCACGCCGTGGGTCGCCTCGTGCTCGGTGACCGTCGACGCCGACGAGGTCGAGACGTGCTCGGGGCCCGAGGCCGGCGACGCGCTGAGTTACGCCGCCTTCGGCGACCACGGCACGCGCGAGTTCTTCACCCACGTGCGCTACCACAAGCACGACGACGAGAACACGATCACCGTGCACCTGCTCGTCGAGCTGTACGCGCGCTCGCAGGAGGAGGCCACCGACGTGCTCGAGCAGGCCTCGCGCGGCCGCCTGGCCCTGACCTCGCTGGCCGAGGAGTCGCGGCCGCCCGCCGCGACGGGCGAAGACCCCCACTGAGCAGTCATCCCTGAGGACGACGACAGCCCGCCGGGGCTGCTCTACCGTCCGCGGAGATGGGCCGTCTGGCTGCCATCGACGCGCGGCTGCGTGCGCTCCCAGCCGACCGCGTGCTCGCGGCGTGCGCGGTGCTGCTCGCGGCCACGAACGCACTCGAGGTCGCCGCGGCCGCGGACCCGGGCAGGCGCGGCGTCGCCCTCGCCTTCGCGGTCCTCTTCGCCGTTCCGCTGGCCTTCGCCTGGCGCGCGCCGCTGGGCGCGTTGCTGGCCTTCGATGGCCTCGCGCTCGTCGAGGCGGCGCTCGGCGGCCGCGTCTTCGGCACGACGGTCTCGATCGCCCTGCTGCTGATCGCCTACGTCCTGGTGCTCGCGCTGCGCGAGGACCGCGCCGCCTTCGCGATCGGCATCGCGGCCACGATCGGCCTGCTGCTGATCACCTCCGAGATCGAGCACGACGGCGGCAGCCTGCTGGACAACGCCGCGTGGCTGACGCTCATCCCGGTGGGCATGCCGGCGATCTGCGGGCGGGTCCTGCGCTCGCGCAACGACCTCAACCGGCGTCTGCACGAGCAGGCGGCCGAGCTGGAGTGCAACCGGGCCGAGCGCGAGCGCGCGGCCATCCTCGGCGAGCGCACGCGCATCGCGCGCGAACTGCACGACATCGTCGCGCACGACGTCTCGGTGATGCTCGTGCAGGCCCACGCCGCGCGCCGCACGGCGATGAGTGATCCCGGCAGGGCTCGGAGCGCGATCGCGGCGGTCGAGGACACGGGGCGCGAGGCCCTGGGCGAGCTGCGCCGGCTTCTCGGCGTCCTGCGCCGCGGCGACGAGGAGCTCGCGCTGGCGCCACAGCCCTCGCTGGCCCGGCTCGGCACGTTGGTCGAGCGCATCCGGGCCGCGGGGCTGCCCGTCGACCTCGAGGTCTCCGGCGAGTGCCTCGCGCTGGCGCCCGGCGTCGACGCCGCGGCATACCGCATCGTCCAGGAGGCGCTCACCAACGTCATCAGGCACGCCGAGGCGAGCCATGCCGCGGTACACGTCACCTACGACCCGGGCACCGTCGAGCTCGTCGTCAGCGACGACGGCGCCGCCGACGGGCCGGTGCGCGACGGCGCGGGCATCGTCGGCCTGCGCGAGCGCGTGGCGCTCTATGGCGGCGAGCTGCGCGCCGGTCGCCGCCGCGGAGCGGGCTTCGAGCTGCGCGCGCGGCTCCCGGTTGCGGAGGCGGCGTGATGACGCGCCGCCCGTCCCGGACCGACATCGCGCTGGCCGCCGCCGTCTGCGCGGAGCTGGTGATCGAGATGCTGCTCACGGGGGCGCGGCGCGGACCGCTCGCGGCGAACCTCGTCGCGGCCATCGCGCTCGGCGCCCCGCTGGTCTGGCGGCGGGCCGCCCCGCTGGCTGCGATCGCCGCTGTCGGCGCGGTCGGCATCGTCATGGGCGCGACCCTCACCCACCCGCAGGATCTCGTCGGCACCTTCGCGGCGCTCGGACTCGCGACTTTCTCGGTGGCCGCGCACGAGCCGCGCCGGCGCGCGCTTGCCGGGCTCGCCATCGCTGTGGCCGTCGTCGTGACGGTCTCGCTGGCCACCGGGGACAACGCAATGGTCTTCCCGATCGTCGTGTTCGGCGGCGTGTGGATCTTGGGCCGCGTGGCGCGCGGACGGGCGAAGCTCACCGCCGAGCTCGCCGCGCGCGCCGGTCAGCTCGACCGCGAGCGCGCCCAGCGCGAGCGCGACGCCGTTGCCCGCGAGCGCGCCCGCATCGCGCGCGAGCTGCACGACGTCGTCGCGCACGCGGTGTCGGTCATGGTCGTCCAGGCCGGCGCGGCGCGGCGCGTGCTCGATCGCGATCCCGAGGCCTCGGTCGGCGCGCTGGGCGCGGTCGAGGCGACCGGCCGCGACGCGCTGAGCGAGATGCGCCGCCTGCTGGGCATCCTGCGCCCCGAGGGCGAGGACGCCGACCATTCGCCGCAGCCCTCGCTCGATCGCCTGGGCGCGCTGGTCGCGCACTCGCGCGACGCCGGCCTGGAGGTCGAGCTGCGCAGCGAGGGCGAGCCCGGACCGCTCGCCCCGGGCGTCGACCTCACGGCGTTCCGGCTCGTCCAGGAAGGACTGACCAACGCGCTCAAGCACGGCGGCCGCGGCCCGGCGCGCGTGACCCTGCGGTGGTCGGACGAGCTGTTGGAGGTCGAGATCGCCAACCGCGTCGGCGGCGACGGCGCGATCGGCGACGCGCTGCTGGGCAGCGGTCAGGGGCTCGTGGGCATGCGCGAGCGCGTCGCACTGTGCGGCGGCGAGCTGGGCGCCGGACCCGTGGGCCGGGGTTTTGTCGTCCGGGCGCGGCTGCCGCGCGAGAGGGATTGGGGTGCCGGAGGCGGCCACGTGGCCGCCGGAGGCGGGCCCCCAGGTCGCGTGAGCGACACTAGTCCGCCAGCGCCCGCAGCTGCCTGACCGCAAGCGTCAGGCCGGCGAGATCGGCCGCGCCCTCGACCGACAACATGCGCGCGAAGTCCTCCACCCGCCGCATCGCGTCGGGGCGCGCGTCGGCGAAGCGCTCGATCGCCTCCGCAACCGGCACGCCCGGCGCCTCGGCCAGCGCGTGCTGGACCAGCTCGCGCCGCGCGCGCCAGAGGTCGTCGCGCAGCGCGTGCAGCGCCCAGCGCTGCATGCGCGTGTTGACCGGCAGCTCCTCGAGCTGCTCCTGGATCCAGCTGATCTGGACGCGGTCCTCCATCAGCGAGAAGGCCATCGCGACCTCCTCGACCGGGCGCTCGACGGTCTGCGCCGCCGTGATGATGTCGGGCGCATAGGAGAGCACGGGCAGGTAGGCGTACGCCCGCGCGATCTCCTCTGGTACGCCGCGTTCGGCCAGCGCCGCAGTGTCGCGCTCGCGCGCCTCGCGGCGGGCGCTCTCGGGAAGGTCGGGCAGCACGGCCACCACGCGCTCGAAGCCCTCGCGCCCGGCGGCGATCGCCATGCCGAGGTCGACGCCGTGCGCGTTCTCCAGGTACCAGCGCGACGTGGCCTCCATGAGCGCGTCGACGCCCTCCATGAGCTGCCACTGCGCCTGGCGCTCGACGCTGCGGTCGAGCCGCTCGACGACCGCCCAGCGGTGCTCGGCGCCCGTGATGTCGCGGGCGATCCGATAGGCGCGCACGACATCGGCCGGCTCGGCGCCCTGCTCGGAGACCAGCCGCGAGACGAAGGTCGGGCCCAGCGCGTTGACGACGTCGTTGGCCACGATCGTGGACACCAGCTCGCGTCGCAGCGGGTGGTCGGAGAGCAGCGCGTCGAAGCGCTCGACCACGGCGGGCGGGAAGTAGCCGCGCAGCTCGTCGTCGAGGTAGGCGTCGTCGGGCAGCGTGGAGCGCAGCAGCGCGCCGGTGAGGCTGCGCTTGGCGTAGGCCAGCAGGACCGCGAGCTCGGGCCGCTCGAGCCCGCGCCCCGATCGCCGGCGGTCCGCCATCTCCTCGGAGGACGGGAGGAACTCGACGTCGCGGTGCAGCAGCCCCTCGGCCTCCAGCGACTCCATGAGGTCCTCGTAGGCGAACATCCGCGACGCCGAGGCGCGGACCTCCTGAACCAGGATCTGGGCCTGCAGGAACGAGTCGTAGAGGACGTGTGCGGCGACGTCGTCGGTGACCTCGACCAATAGCGCGTCGCGGCCTTCGCCGTCGAGCTCGCCGCGGCGCACTGCGAGGTCGAGCAGGATCTTGAGGTTGACCTCGTGGTCCGAGCAGTCCACGCCCGACGAGTTGTCAATGAAGTCGGCGTTGATCCGCCCGCCGGCGCGCGCGTACTCGATGCGCGCGCGCTGGGTGAAGCCGAGGTTGCCGCCCTCGGCGACCACGCGGCAGCGCAGGTCGCTCGCGTCGACGCGGATCGTGTCGCTGGAGCGATCGAGCGCGTCGGCGTCGCTCTCGGTCGAGGCCTTGACCACCGTGCCGATCCCGCCGTTCCACAGCACGTCGACCGGCGCGCGCAGGATCGCCTGGATCACCTCGTTGGGCGTCAGCACGTCGGCCTCGATGTCCAGCGCCACCCGCGCCTGCTCGGAGAGCTCGATGCGCTTGGCGCTGCGCGGCCACACGCCGCCGCCGGCCGAGATCGCCTCGCGCTCATAGTCGTCCCATGACGAGCCCGCCATCTCGAACAGTCGCTTGCGCTGGGCGAAGCCCTTGGCCGCGTGAGGGTCGGGATCGATGAAGACGTGGCGGTGGTCGTAGGCGGCGACGAGACGGATCTTGTCGCTCAGCAGCATTCCGTTGCCGAACACGTCGCCGGACATGTCGCCGATGCCCACGACGGTGAACTCGTCGACCGCGGGATCGAGGTCGAGCTCGCCGAAGTGGCGCTTGAGCGACTCCCATGCGCCGCGCGCGGTGATCCCCAGCGCCTTGTGGTCATAGCCCTTGGAGCCGCCGGAGGCGAACGCGTCGCCCAGCCAGAACCCGTAGCGCCCGGCGATCCGGTTGGCGGTATCGGAGAACGTCGCGGTGCCCTTGTCGGCGGCGACCACGAGGTAGGTGTCGTCGTCGTCGAGCACGCGCACGCCCTCGGGGTGCACGACCTCGCCCTCGACAAGGTTGTCGGTGAGGTCGAGCAGACCGCTGACGAAGGTGACGTAGCCGCGCTCGACCTCGGCCTTCAGCGCGCCCGGGTCGTCGGGGCGCCGGCGCAGGTAGAAGCCGCCCTTGGCGCCTTCCGGCACGATGACCGCGTTCTTGGTCATCTGCGCGCGCATGAGGCCGAAGACCTCGGTCCGGTAGTCCATGCGGTCCGACCAGCGCAGGCCGCCGCGCGCGATCTTGCCGCCCCGCAGGTGGATCCCCTCGACCTCAGGGGCGTAGAGGTAGATCTCGAACAGCGGCGGCGGCTGCGGGATCGCGGGGACCTCGGCCGAGCGCAGCTTGAAGGCGATAGAGCGCCGCCCGTGACGGTAGACGTTGGTGCGCACCGTAGCCTCCACCAGGCCGAGCTGGTTGCGCAGGATGCGGTCGTGGTCGAGCGACGGCACCGCCTCGAGGTCGGCGAGGATGTCCTCGCGCAACGCGGCCTCGGCCTTCTCGTCGCGCTCGATCGACGGGTCGTTGCGCAGCTCGAAGAGGCGGATGAGCTTGGCGATCACGTGCGGGTTGGCCGCCAGCACGTCGTTCTGATAGCCCTCGGTGAAGCGCGAGCCGATGCGCTGGCGGTAGGAGCGATAGGCGCGCAGGATCGCGATGCGCCGCCAGTCCACGCCGGCGCTGATGACCAGGCGGTTCAGTGAGTCCGACTCGGTCTCGCCGCGCCAGACCGCCGCGATCGACTCGGCCAGGCGCTGGCCGCACTCCTCGAGATCGAGCGGCAGGTCCGTGGGGCCGAGCACGCCGAAGTCCTGCAGCCAGGTCTGGCCGTCGCCGCCCATCAGCCGTGTCGGGCGCTCCTCGACGACGCGCAGGCCGAGGTGCTCGAGGATCGGCATCGCCTGCGACAGCTCGACCTTGCCGCCCAGGCGGTACATCCCGATGCGCGTGAGCCCCTCGGGCTCGTTGCGCACGCCGACGTGGAAGGAGGCACCACCGGTGAACAGGCGCTCGAAGTTCGCGATGTCGTCGGCCGCGGCCGACGGCGGCACGGCAGCCTTGTAGGAGTCGGGCAGGCGCGCGGTCCAGCGCTTGGCGAGTACGCGGCCGCGCTCGTCGCCGTGGCGCGCCACGAGCTCCTCGCGCGCGCGATCGTCCCACGTGCGCGCCAGCTCGAGGATCTCGGCCTCGAGCTCGCGGAAGGAGACGTCGGGCATGTGGCCCTGGGGGCGGTGCACGGTGAAGTGCACGCGCGCGCGGTCCTCCTCGCCGAGCACCTCGTGGGCGACGACCGCGGCCGCGTCGAAGCGCTCGGTCAAGAAGGCCCGCAGTCGCTCGATCAGGGTCGTGTCATAGCGGCCCTTGGGCAGCGCCACGATGATCGACGCGCTGCGCCCGTCGGCGTCCAGGCGCCCGAGCACGCGCCCCTGGTCGGGATGCAGGCCGAGCAGCGCGACGACCGCGCGGCGCAGGTCCTCGGTGGGCGCCGCGAAGAGCTCGTCCTTGGGAAAGGACTCGAACAGCGCGACGGCGGCCTTGTAGTCGTGCGAGCCCTCGATGAGGTCCTCGGCCGCAAGTACGCGCTGTAGCTTGCGGTGCAGCAGCGGGCTCTCGGAGGCCGGCTCGGCGTAGGCCTTCGTCGTGAACAGGCCGATCATCCGCGATTCGCCGACGACGTCGCCGGTGGCGCCGACGCGGCGGATGCCGATGTAGTCCATGCGCGCGCGGCGGTGCACGGGCGACAGCCGGTTCGTCTTGGAGACCAGCAGCAGATCGCCGCCCAGCGCGCGCTCGCGCAGCCGCGGTTCCAGTGAGTCGGCGGGCACCGGCTTGGCGTACGCCGAGCGCGCCTCGTCGTCGAGCAGCCCGAGGCCGGAGCCGCCGACCACCCGCAGCGCGCCGTCGACCAGCTCATAGTCGCGCGCGCCGAGGAAGATGAAGTTGTCCATGGCCAGCCACTCGAGGAAGTCGACGACCTGGTCGACTTCCTCGGCGGAGTAGCGCGCGGCGCCCTGGCGGGCGACCTCGACCATGTCGTCGACGCGCTCGCGCAGCGCCGGGAAGTCGCGCACGACGCGGCGCACGTCGTCGAGCACCGATCGCACCGCGTCCTCGAGGTCGGCCAGCTCCTCCGGGCTCAGTCGCCGGTCGAGCTCGAAGTGCATGACCGACTCGGTGGCCGGCGCGCCGCGCGGGTGCAGCACCCGCGCGATGCCACCGTCGGGGCCGCGCTCGGTGCCGACGATCGGGTGCAGCACGCGCACGATGCCCAGCCCGCGGGCCAGCAGCTCGGCCGTCACCGAGTCCAGCAGGAACGGCAGGTCCTCGGTATTGGTCTCGAGCACCGAGCCGGCGGGCTCGTAGCCGTGCTCCTCGCGCGTCGGGTTGAAGGCGCGCACGGCGATCGGCGCGCCGTTGCGCGAGGCGGCGAGCTGGAAGGCGCCCACCACCTCGTGGAAGAGCGCCTCCTCATCGTGCCCGTCCTCGTCGGCCGACAGCCGCCGGAGGTAGGCCTTGGCGAACTCTCGCACCGCCTCGGCGCGCTCCGGCGGCAGCCGTTCTTCGACGAGCTGCTCGATCGGACCCATGCATGGGCATCATGCCGCGACGCGCGCGCCGTTGCCGTTAAGCACGCGATCTATCAGCCCGTACTCCGAGGCCTCGTGCGCGGTGAAGTAGCGGTCGCGCTCCATGTCGAGGTGGACCTGGTCGAGGCCCTGGCCGGTGTGCTGCGCGAAGATCTCGTCCAGGCGCCGGCGCAGCGCGAGCGTCTCGGCGGCGTGGATGGCGATGTCGGTCTGCTGGCCCTGGTAGCCGCCCGAGGGCTGGTGGATGAGGATGCGCCCGTTGGGCAGCGACGTGCGCTTGCCGGGCGCGCCGCCGGTCAGCACGAGCGCGGCGGCCGACATCGCGATGCCGCAGCAGGTCGTGTGCACCTCGCAGCGGATGTGCTGCATCGTGTCGTAGATGGCCAGGCCGGAGTAGGCCACGCCGCCGGGCGAGTTGATGTAGAGCTGGATCGGCGCGTCCGGGTCGGCCGACTCGAGGTGCAGCAGCTGGGCGACCACGAGGTTGGCGACCTCATCGTCGATCGGCTGGCCGAGGAAGACGATCCGCTCGTCGAGCAGCCGCGAGTAGATGTCGAAGGACCGCTCGCCGCGCGGATCCTGCTTGACGACCATCGGAACAAGAGGCATGTTCGGCTCCTTCCTGCAACTGTTCGGTTGCGCTTTTCTCTCTACGGTATCATGCAACCCCATGGTTGCGCGTGACATCACTCTCCCGGTTGATCCCGACGAGGCCTGGGACGCCCTCACCGACCCCGAGCTGCTTGAGCAGTGGTTCGGCGACGGCGAGCGCGAGGCCGTCGTCGAGGAGGCCGAGCCCGGCGAGCGCCTCGTCTTCTGGTGGTGGGAGGAGGGCGAGCCCGGCTCGCGCGTTGAGCTGCGCCTCGTCGCGGTGCCGTCGGGCACCCGCGTGAGCGTCCGCGAGGCGCCGGTCGGCCCGTTCGCCCTGGCCGGAGCGTGAGCGCGGGCGGCGACGTCTTTGCCGCGCTCGCCGACCCCACGCGCCGCACAGTGATGCGCGAGGTCTCGGCGCGCGGCAGCGCGACGGCGACCGAGCTTGCCGTCCCGCTCGGGGTGACCCGCCAGGCGGTCGCCAAGCACCTCGCGCTGCTCGCCGACGCCGGGCTGGTCGATGCGCGCCGCGAGGGCCGCGAGACGCGCTACCGCCCCACCCCGGCCCCGCTCGAGGATGCGATCTCGTGGATGACCGAGGTCGGGGGCGCGTGGGACGAGCGCCTGGCCGCGCTGGAGCGCCAGGTCGCCCGCCGCCGCACGCGCGGGTAGTCAAGTACGGCCAAGCTTGCCCGCGGCATCCGCCGCGAGGAAGAGAGGATGGCCCGCTACCTCGAGCGCTTGATCCCCACGCTGGCGAAGGCCGTCAGCCGGGAGGAAATCCCGGCGGCCGAGCGCCAGAGGAGCGCGCGGCGGCGCTCGACCAGCGGCGGGCGGTCGCGGTCGGCCGCGAGCACGCGCTCGCGATCGACCGCATCGACCGCAGGACGACGCGCGCGACGCTAGCGGTTCAGGCGCTCCTCGAACGCGTCGAGCTGGGCGCGCAGCTCCTTGGGCAGATGGTCGCCGAACTGCGCCAGGTGCTCCTTGACCTGCGGCAGCTGCTCGCGCAACGCCGCGTCGTCGACGGTGAGGACCGCGTCGAGGTCCTCGGCCGGCACCTCGAGCCCGCCGGTGTCGAGGTCGCCGGGCGCCGGGACGAGCCCGATCGAGGTCTCGTGGGCGTCGGCTTCGCCGGCGCAGCGGCGGAAGATCCACTCCAGGACGCGCGAGTTATCGCCGTAACCGGGCCACAGGAAGTGGCCGTCCTCGCCCTTGCGGAACCAGTTGACGTAGAAGATCCGCGGGAGCTTGGCGCCGGGGTGGCGGCCGACCTTCAGCCAGTGCTCGAAGTAGTCGGCCATGTTGTAGCCGCAGAACGGGAGCATCGCGAACGGATCGAAGCGCAGCTGGCCGACCTGGCCGGCCGCGGCGGCGGTCGTCTCGGAGCTCATCGTCGCGCCCAGAAAGACGCCGTGCTCCCAGTCGAAGGCCTCGTGGATCAGCGGGATGGTGGTGGCACGGCGCCCGCCGAAAAGGATCGCCTCGATCGGCACGCCGGCCGGGTCCTCCCATTCGGGCGCGATCGCCGGGTCCTGGGAGGCCGGCGTGGTGAAGCGCGCGTTGGGATGCGCGGCCTTCTCCTCGGAGCCCGGCGTCCAGTCGTTGCCCTTCCAGTCGATCGCGTGCGCCGGCGGCTCCTTGGTCATCCCCTCCCACCACACGTCGCCGTCGTCGGTCCGCGCGCAGTTGGTGAAGATGGAGTTGGCGCTGATCGTCGCCATCGCATTGCGGTTCGTCATCACGCTCGTGTGAGGCGCGACGCCGAAGAAGCCCGCCTCCGGGTTGATCGCGTACAGGCGGCCGTCCGCGCCAAACTTCATCCACGCGATGTCGTCGCCGATCGTCTCGACGGTCCAGTCCTCGAGCGTCGGGACGAGCATGGCCAGGTTGGTCTTGCCGCAGGCGCTCGGGAACGCGCCGGTGACGTACTTGACGCGCCCGTCGGGCGCGGTCAGCTTGAGGATCAGCATGTGCTCGGCCATCCAGCCCTCGTCGCGCGCCATCACCGAGGCGATGCGAAGCGCCAGGCATTTCTTGCCCAGCAGCGCGTTGCCGCCGTAGCCGGAGCCGTAGGACCAGATCTCGCGGCTCTCGGGGAAGTGCACGATGTACTTGTTGTCGGCGTTGCACGGCCACGGCACGTCCTCGACGCCGTCGACGAGTGGCATGCCGACCGAGTGCAGGCAGGGGACGAAGTCGGCGTCCTCGCCGAGCGCCTCCAGGGCGGCCGTGCCCATGCGGGTCATGATCCGCATCGAGACAGCGACGTAGGCCGAATCGGTGCATTGCACGCCGATGTGGCTCTTGTTTGAGCCCAGCGGCCCCATCGAGAACGGCAGCACGTACATTGTGCGGCCGCGCATCGAGCCGCGGAACAGCTCGTCGAGCGTGTCGCGCATGTCCTGCGGGTCGTGCCAGTTGTTCGTCGGCCCGGCGTCGTCCTCGCGCTCGGAGCAGATGAACGTCCGGTCCTCGACACGCGCGACGTCCCCAGGGTCCGACAGCGCCAGGTACGAGTTGGGCCGCTTGGCATCTGAGAGCCGCTCGAACGTCCCTGCGTCCACGAGCTGCTGGGCGAGCGAGTCGTACTCCTGCGCCGATCCATCGCACCAATGGATCGCGTCGGGTTCGGTCAGCTCAGCGACCTGGTCGATCCACGCCAGCAGCCGCTCGTGTTTGGTCGGGACAGTCGTCTGGCTCACTTGTTTCGGTCAACTCCTTGTTTCTGGCGTAATTGCGGATCGTCGATTCTGCCGCACACGCAGCGGCCACGGCAGCGGAAGAACTACTTACTCGACGTTACCCTCGGCGGCGCTGGTTGCCCCTGGCTCTTTGCGGGGGACCAGCACCAGGCGCTTGAACTCGGCGACGAGCACGCCGTCCTGGTTGTGCACGCGGGTGTGGACCCTGACGGTCCCGCGGTCGGGCTTGGATTGCGATTCGCGCTTCTCGAGGACCTCGGACTCCACGAACAGCGTGTCGCCGTGGAACACCGGGGCGGGATGCTTGAGCTCCTCGGTGGCCAGGTTGGCGATCGCCTTGCCCGACACATCCGACACGCTCATCCCCAGCGCCAGCGAGTAGACGAGCGGCCCGACGACGACGTTGCGCCCCTGCTGGGACTGCGAGGCGTAAACGTCGTTGATGTGCAGGGGATGGTGGTTCATGGTGATCAGGCAGAACAGGTGATCGTCGGCCTCGGTCACCGTCTTGGCGGGCCAATGCTTGTAGACGGCCCCGACCTCGAACTCCTCGAGATAGCGGCCATATGGGTGTGCGCCACTGGCCTCACGCGCGGCCTGATCCGTCTCGACGGCCGTCGACGTGGTGTCGGACATCGTTCGCTCCCTTGGTCTGGCTAGGCCGGGCTAGTCAATCACGCCGCGGCCGGACATATCACCGGCGGCGGTGTCTGCGGGCACGCGATGCGCGGCGGAAACGGCTTGCACGGCGGGCATCCCGGAGGCGGCTTCGGCGCGATCGGCTCCGCCGGCGCGACGGCCTGCCGGAAGGCCGGATCGACGGCGCGGCCGCACGCCGCGGCCAGCGCCTGGGCGATCGTCGAGCGCGCGCCGAAGCCGGGCGGCGGCGCCCCCGATCGCATGGCGAAGCGCAGATCGCTGACGCCGAGCGGCCCGAGCGCGCAACCGGGCGAGATGGTCGCACCGTGGATCGCCAGGACGTTCGTCGCCACGCTCGTGCGCGGCGCCTGCAGGGCGTGCGAAGGCCGCGTGCTCAGCAGGATCCGGCTCGGATCGGCCAGGAGCGAGCCCGAAGGTCGGCGGTTGACGATCGCCACGAGCGCGACGAGCGCATGGCGCGGCTGATCGCGCGGCAGCGCCGCCGCGACGTAGTCCATTCCGGCGGGGCCGGCCATCGCCAGGCGCAGCGCCGGCCGCGGGCCGTGCGGGACGGCATAGCGGATCTGGGCCAGCGTCACCTGGAACTGCGCGGGCGCCTTGACGCGGACGCGGTGAGCCTGCGCCGTCGTGGGAGCGACGATGGCGACGATGAGGGCTGCGAGTGCTGCCCGGCGCATCCGGCAAGACATACCACGCGCATGCCCGGACGACACCCACTGTGTCCGCCGAACGTCCATGGCGTCCGAATCCTGTTCCGACACGGCGGACGTTCGTGTGCTCGTCGCGTTGACTGGTCAGTCAATATGGTCTGCGGGCATGCGCAACCCCCGCGACTTCCTCAAGCCGCTGGCCATCGGGGCGCCCGCGCCGCTGGTCGAGATCCCGGTGCGGCCCTCGCGGATGATCCACTTCCTGGACTTCTCCAACGAGAAGATGGTGGCCAAGGCCGCCGACATCGCCACCAAGACCGACATCCTGCTCGGCAACCTCGAGGACGCGATCCCGATCGACCGCAAGGAGGCCGCGCTGGACGGCCTCGTCCGCGTGGGGCGCGAGATCGAGCTGGGGTCCACGGCGCTGTGGACGCGAGTCAACGCGCTCGAGTCGCCGTGGGTGCTCGACGAGCTCACGCGGCTCGTCGCCGAGATCGGCGACCGCCTCGAGGTCGTCATGGTCCCCAAGGTCGAGGGCCCGTGGGACATCCACTACGTCGATCGCCTGCTCGCCCAACTCGAGGCCAAGGCGCGCCTGGAGCGCCCGATCCTCGTGCACGCGATCCTCGAGACGTCGCTGGGCGTCACCAACCTCGAGGACATCGCCACTGCCAGCCCGCGCATGCAGGGCATGAGCTTCGGCCCCGCCGATCTGGCCGCCTCGCGGCGGATGAAGACCACCCGCGTGGGTGGCGGCCACCCCGGCTACCGCGTGATCGAGGATCCCGATCCCGACGACTTCGACGCCCCGCGCGTGAGCGCCCAGCAGGACCCGTGGCACTACTCGATCGCGCGCATGGTCGACGCCTGCACGGCCGCCGGGATCCTGCCGTTCTACGGGCCCTACGGCGACATCAAGGACGTCCTCGGCTGCGAGACGCAGTTCCGCGCCGCATTCCTGCTGGGCTGCGTGGGCGCCTGGTCGCTGCACCCCGTGCAGATCGACATCGCCAAGAAGGTCTTCTCCCCCGACCCCGACGAGGTCGCCTTCGCCAAGAAGGTCATCGAGGCGATCCCCGGCGGCGCCGGCGTGCACATGATCGACGGCAAGATGCAGGACGACGCCACCTGGAAGCAGTGCCGCGTCATGGTCGACCTGGCCGAGATGCTCGCGGCCAAGGACCCCGAGCTCGCCGAGGCCTACGGCTTCAGCGGTGCGCCCGCATGAGGTTCTTCGAGTACGAGGCTCGCGAGATCGTCAAGCGGGCGGGGATCCCGGTGACCGACTACGGCTTCGCGACGACGCCCCAGGAGGCGCGCGAGATCGCGGTGCGGATCGGCGCGCCCGTCGTGATCAAGTCGCAGGTGCTCTCCGGCGGGCGGATGAAGGCCGGTGGCGTCCAGTTCGCCGACACGCCCGACGAGGCCGCCACGAAGGCCGAGAACGTGCTCGGCCTGACGATCAACGACCACGTGCCGCGCGGCGTGCTGGTCGATCCGATGGCGCGGGTCGCCCAGGAGTTCTACGCCGGCGTCGTGTGGGACGGCATCCGCAAGCAGCCCGTGATGCTCTTCAGCGACATGGGCGGCATCGACATCGAGGAGGTCGCCGAGACTCATCCCGACCACGTCGGGCGCGGCCATTTCTCGAACATCCTGCCGTTGAGCGAGTACCAGGCCAAGCAGGTCGTGGCCTCGGTCGGGGTCAGCGGGCCGCGGCTGAACAAGCTCGTGCCGATCCTGACGCGCCTGGCGCGGCTGTTCGTCGAGCGCGACATGACCCTGGCCGAGATCAACCCGCTCGGCGAGCTCGAGGACGGCTCGTTGGTGGCACTCGACGCGCACATGGAAATGGAGAACGAGGCGCGCCCGCGTCAGCGCGCGCTGCTGGCCGACCTCGGCGTGGGCGACGACGAGACACGCCAGGCGCGCGAGGCGACCGCGTTCGAGCTGGCCGGCGAGGCTGTCGACGCGATGGACCACCGCGGCGTGGCCGGCAACGTCACCGAGTTCGACGGCGACCTCGGCCTGGTCATCGGCGCCGGCGGCGGGTCGCTGACGCTGTTCGACGCGGTCCGCGCGCACGGCGGCCGGCCGGCGAACTACTGCGAGATCGGTGGCAATCCCAGCGTGCGCAAGGCGTGCGGGCTGGCCAAGCTCGTGCTGCAGAAGCCCGGCGTCGACAAGATCGCCGTAATGATGTCCATCGTCTCCAACACGCGGGTCGACATCGTCGCCCGCGGCGTCATCAAGGCGTGCCTGGAGCTCGGCTACGACCCGGCCGAGAAGATCTCGATCTTCCGCATCCCGGGCGCCTGGGAGGAGGAGGGCTTCAAGATCCTCGAGCGCTACGGCGTGCGTTACGCCGACCGCTCGACCTCCTTGAACGAGGCGGCACGGCTGGCGGTGGAGGGGACCGCGTGAGCATCCTCATCGACGAGACCACGACGTTCATCGTCCAGGGCATCACGGGCCGCGAGGCGGTGAACCTCACGCGCGAGTGCCTGGACTACGGGCGCGGTGCGAAGGTCGTCGGCGGCGTGACCCCGGGGCGCAAGGGCCGCGACGTGCACGGCGTGCCGGTCTTCGACACCGTCGACCAGGCCGTCGCGCGCCACGGCCGCCCGATCGACGGCTCCGTCGTCACCGTGCCGCCGGCGTTCACCAAGGACGCCGTGTTCGAGGCGATCGAGAACGGCATCAAGCTCGTGGTCATCGTCACCGAGCGCATCCCGCGCCGCGACGTGGCCGAGATGGTCGAGCTGGCCACGCTACGCGGCGCGCGCATCATCGGCCCCAACTGCCTGGGGATCATCGTCCCCGACGTCATCAAGATGGGCGGCATCGGCGGTCCCGCCAAGGACGCGGCCAAGGCCTACACGCGCGGGCCGATCGGCGTGATCTCGCGCTCGGGCGGCATGACGACCGAGATGTCCTCGACGCTGAGTGCCGCCGGCCTCGGCCAGTCGACGGCCGTCTCGATCGGCGGCGACGCGATCATCGGCTCGAGCTACGCCGAGCTCATGCCGCTCTTCGAGGCCGACGCGCAGACCGAAGGCATCGTCATCTACACCGAGCCCGGCGGCCGCATGGAGGCCGAACTGGCGCGCTGGGTCACCGAGAACGACTCGCGCCTGCCGATCGTCGCCTTCATGGCCGGGCGCTTCATGGACGAGATGCCCGGCATGAGTTTCGGCCACGCGGGGACGATCGTCGAGGGCAAAGAGGACACGGCGAGCGAGAAGATCGCCCGTCTCGCCGCGGCGGGGATCACCGTGGCCGAGCGCATCGAGGACATCCCGAGGCTGATCCGCGAGCGGCTCGGCCTGCGCCTCGCCGGGGGCCCGGAGAGGGCCGCATGAGAGCCGATGCGACGTTCATCGGCGTCGAGGTCGACGACGCCACCGCGCGCGACACGGCGATGGCGCAAAAGCTCAATGAGGTCTGCCCCGTCGACATCTACGGCGAGCAGGGCGGCCACCTCGTGCTCGCACGTGGAGAACCTCGACGAGTGCGTGCTCTGCGGGCTGTGCCTCGACGCCACGCCGCCGGGTGCCGTGCGGGTGCTCAAGCTCTACGACGAGGGCGCCGAGCTCCAGCGGGCCTAAGCTCCCGCCCGTGCCCGAGCTTCCCGACGTCGAGCAGGCCAGGAAGCTGATCGAGTCGGGCGGACTGCACCGCCGCATCGCCGCCGTCGACGACGGCGACACCTACGTCTCGCGCCCGCACCCGCCCGGCGAGATCGCCGACGCGCTCGTCGGGCGCGAGCTCATCGCCGCGCACCGCCGGGGCAAGGCGATGTGGATCGAGACCTCCGGCGACGGGCCGGTCCTCGGGCTGCACCTGGGCATGGCGGGGCGCATCGCCATCGACGAGGAGCCGGCCGAGCGCAACTGGGACCGTTTCGTCCTGCACTTCGAGGACGGCGGCAGGCTGGCGCTGCGCGACAAGCGCCGCCTCGGCCGCGCGCGCCTGGAACCCGACATCGGCGCACTCGGGCCCGATGCCGCCGACGTCGGCCGCGCGCGCTTCCGCGAGCTGCTCGCGCGCAGCCACGCCCCGATCAAGGCGCGGCTCATGGACCAGGCCGTCATGGCCGGCGTCGGCAACCTCATGGCCGACGAGATCCTCTGGCGCGCGCTGATCGACCCGCGCCGCCCGGCCTCCGAGCTCGACGGGGCGCAGCTCGACCGCCTGTGGCGCGACATGCGCACGATCATCCGCATGTCGGTCCGCAGGGGCCGCGCCGGGGTCACCGAGCTCATCCCCGAGCGCCGCCGCGGCGGGCATTGCCCGCGCTGTGGCGCCGAGCTGCAGCGCGCCGCCGTCGGCGGGCGTACGACCTACTGGTGTCCGCGCGAGCAGCGCTAGACCCCTCGGGCAGCGTCGAATCTGCGTTCACGTCCGCCGAATGTGGGAACCCTTCGCGGTCAACGATGACCCGCTGTCTTCAGACCGGGCTCTCCAAGCCGGAATGTTCGTGCCCGGAGTGCCTGCGCGAGCTCGTGGCGACCCACGCACCGCAGCCGAAGGGCACAGGTCAGATGCCCGCGGACGAGCGTGACGCGTCCGACCGGCACGTTTAGCCTGTCATCGCTTGCGCCAGACTCTCGGGTGCCTGGTGCGTTGCCTAAACGTGGAGCGTGGCAGTGGAGCGAACGTCGTCGGCTGGGTGGTTGGCGCAGGTGCAGCTGCGGCGCGGACTGCCTGTGCGCTCGCAGGCGGTCCGCGGGGATGCCCGCGCTCTGGCGGCGATCTACGAGCGCCATCACCAAGCGCTGTATCGCTACTGCCGGTCGATCCTCCACAACGACGAGGACGCCCGCGATGCACTGCAGAGCACGATGGCCAAGGCGCTCGCGGCTCTGCGCGACGAGCAGCGGGACTTCGAGGTGCGGCCCTGGTTGTTCCGGATCGCGCACAACGAGGCGATCTCGCTCGTGCGGCGTCGGCGGGAGGTCGCGGATCTGGAGACGGTCGCGGCGGCCGGCACCGACTCCCTGGCGCAGAATGTCGAGGACCGCGAGCGCCTGGCCCACCTGCGTGCGGACCTCCAGTCCCTGGCCGAGCGCCAGCGCGCGGCGCTCGTGTTGCGCGAGCTCAGCGGGCTCTCCCACAAGGAGATCGCGAGCGTGCTGGAAACCACGCCACAGGCGGTGAAGCAGACGATCTTCGAGGCGCGCGTGGCGCTGCGGGACTGCGCCGAGGGTAGGGAGATGCGCTGCGAGGACGTGCAGCGGTCGCTGTCGGATGGCGAAGGCCGGGTGCTGCGCGGCGCGCCGGGTGCGCGCCCACGTGCGCTCGTGTCGTGCCTGCCGGCAGTTCCAGGCCGCGCTTCAGAGCCGCCCGGCCGACCTGGCCGCGCTCGCGCCCGCGTTGCCGGCGGCCACCGGCGCGGCGCTGCTCGGCCACCTGCTTCCCGGCGCGAAGGCCGGCTTCGCATCCGGCGCAGGGGCGGCAAGCGGCGCCGGCGGCGGCCTCGTGGCCACGATGGGGACGAAGGCGGCGGTCGTCGTCGCCACCACGGCGGCGCTGGCGGGCTCCACCGCCGCCGTCAGGTCTGTTGTCGCTCCCTCGGCCCACACCCCGCCGGCGCCCACGCGCGCCGCGCCCACGCAGCCGGCGCATGCGGCACCGATGAGCGCCCCGACCCGCGGCGCACCTGCCTCGACGGTGCAGCGACATACGCCCGCGCGCACGCACGGCGTGGCTAGCGGGCGCAAGAAGAGCAAGGGCGCGTCGGCAAAGCACTCCGCCCACGGGAACGGCAACGCCGAAGGGAGGCTCACGCACGGCGTCCCTCCGGGCCAGGCAAAGGCCGCCGAGAGCGCCGGCCCGGGCAAGAGCGCGCTCGCCCACGCGCGGCTCAAGCCCGTCAAGGCAGCCAAGCCGGCCAGGCCGGTGAAGCTCGCGAGGCCGGCGAAACACGCCAGGCCGGCGAAGACCGCGAAGGCGCCCCAGACCCACCCCACGCACCCGGTCCACCCGTCCGCGAGTGGCCCAGCCGCCAGCTCGCCGGCGGCGGCATCGCCGGCCCATCCCGCCGGCGTGGCGCACGGCGTGGCCGCCGGCAAGCAGCAGGCCGGTTCGAAGTAACCCCTGACCCTCGCGGTCCGGCGGCGTTGTCAGCGCATGCAAGGACCTCGGACAAGGACGACCACCATGCGCATCGGATCCCTCATCGCGACGGCGAGTGTCGGAGCGGCCCTGCTTATCACACCCGGCCTGGCGGCAGGCGATCCACCGGTCGGCAGCCCCAGCGGCGACCACTCGGCCGCCGGCAACCACCCGGCCAAGCAGCAGCCGCCGAGCACTCCCGGTCCCAACGCAAGTGCGGGCGACAAGGCCAAGGCCTACGGCAGGTTCTGTCAGGGCACGAGCAAGAAGCACGTCACGGGCCAGAAGGGCACGCCCTTCAGTCAGTGCGTTACGGCGATGGCCAAGCTCGCCAACGGCCAGGCCAAGAACGCCACGTCAGCGTGCAGGACGCTCAGCAAGAAGCACGTCACGGGCCAGAAGGGCACGCCCTTCAGCCAGTGCGTGAAGGCCGCCGCGAAGCTGAAGGCCGAAATGGATCAGAGCTGATCAGCCGGGCACGCCGAGCTCCGCTTT
Source organism: uncultured Actinomycetes bacterium (assembly GCA_963821355.1). Taxonomy (GTDB): domain Bacteria; phylum Actinomycetota; class Thermoleophilia; order Solirubrobacterales; family Solirubrobacteraceae; genus JAOPZW01. The sequence continues at coordinate 92,700 of CAWGDO010000001.1, forward strand.
CTTGGCCTCGACGTCGATACCGTGCAGCCGCGCGAGGTTCTCGCCCAGGATCTTGCGCTTGGCCTGCTCCGTGAGCTGCGGGTAGCCGCGCTCCTCGACGATGTCGCGGGGGAGCTCTAAGTTCCAGAACGCCTCGAGCGCCCACTGCGGGTGCCAGATCGGCGACTCGCCGCCGTAGATGATCTTGTCCTCCCCGCACCACCACATCATCTTGCCCAGCGTCTCGGCGAAGACCCGCGGCTGGCGCGAGATGAAGTTCACCGTCGCCGCGATCGACGCGTAGAGGTTCGGGTAGCGGACGATCTGCCACAGGACCTCGTCGAGCCACGGCAGCCCGACGTGGAAGATGACGAAGTTGTGGTCGAGCGCCTTCTTGCCCTCCAGCGGGTTGACCGAGCCCCAGAAGACCGCGCGGTCGGGGTGCTTGGCCGCCATCTCGGCGCACTTCTCCCACGGCGAGAGGCCGTCGTAGAAGAGATCGGTCAGCGGCAGCGGCTGCGCCACGATCATGTCGGTGTCGGAGCCCTCGATGACCATGTCGTAGATCTCATCGACGCTCCACTCCTTCATGTACTCCTCGCGCGAGAGGATCTTCTCGCCGTCCTTGGTCAGCAGCTGGTGGAACGCGTACAGGTGCTCGTCGAAGAGCTGGCCGGGCGGCCCGATGGCGTTGGCGGGGTCGAAGTTGAAGATGTGGCAGACGCAGTCGAAGACGAACGCGTCGACCTTGCGCTCGCGCGCGGTCTGCTGGCTGGCGGCGGTCTCGGTGGCCATGGTCACGCTCCTTGGGCGATGCGCTGCTGGCGGTAGGGCTCGAGCTCTTCGAGCGGCATGCTGAGCGCGTCGCGCGCCAGACCTACGAGCCCGGCAATACGGACGTCGGCCCGCAGATGGCCAAGATCAAGGCGTCGGGCGCCCAGGTCGTCGCGATGTTCACGATCCCCGCGTACACGGCGCTCGTCGAGCTGGCGGGCCTGAAGCTCGACTACCACCCGCAGCTCGTGGTCAGCAACGTCCGCTCGGACCCGACGACCCTGAAGGGGCTGCTGAAGGCGTTCTCCAAGGGCAAGGCGCCGAGCGCGCTGATCGACGGCATCCAGAGCGACGCCTACCTGCCGCCGAGCAGCGACGCGTCCAACGACTGGATCTCGCTGTTCACCAAGATCCACGACCAGTACATCCCCAAGCTGCCGTTCGACGGCAACGTCGAGTACGGCATGGGGCTGGCCTACACGTTCGTCGAGGCGCTGCAGCGCGCCGGCACCAACCCGACCCGCCAGAGCATCCTCGACACGATCGAGAGCCAGAAGCTGACGGGGCCGGGGCTCGTCCCGTTCCGCTACAGCAAGGACTCACACGCCGGCTACACCGGCGCGCAGATCGCCGAGATCAAGAACGGCGAGGCGCAGGTCGTCGGCAAGCCGATGACGACCGACGACGGCGACGGTGACATCGCGCCATACGACGGTAAGCCGGCGGCGGCGCCGACCAGTGGGGTGCCGGCGAGCTGACGCTCTCCAGGGACACGATCCCGCCCGCCCGCGGCGCGCTCAGCGCCGCGCCTTGCGCGTGCGGTTGCGCTCTTCCTGGCGCTCGACGACGTTGACGATCAGGCGCATGTACTGCTCCACGCCGGTCGCCTTGGCGTGGCCGTTGATGAACGCTTCGCGCCAGTCGGCCACGCGCGCCCCGTGCTCGACCATCGCGTTGAAGAACTCGCGGCGCATCTCGATGCGCACGCGCGCATCGGCCGCGATGTCCTTGCGCACGTCGACGTCGGGCATCTGCAGGCGGAACTGCTGGGTGTCGCCGCGGCCGTGCAGATCGATGCCGACCACGAGCTGAAGCGGCTTCAGCGCGGGTACCTCGTCCAGGAAGGTGCGCACGGCGCGGTCGATCAGCGTCTTGGCGTCCTCGGCCATGGGGGCGGACTGTAGCGTGGGCCTGGTCACACTCTTCGGTGACCTCCGAAGTAGGTGGATGCATGGGCCCCGAGCTGCGCAGCGACGAGGACCTGCTTGCCGGCCGCGACGGCGAGTCGTTCGAGCTGTTCTACCTGCGCCACGCCGAGCGCGTCCTCGGCTACTTCGCCCGCCGCACTCACGACCCCGAGCTCGCGGCTGACCTGACGGCGGAGACCTTCGCCGCCGCGCTGGCGGGTCGCCGGCGCTACCGCCGGGAAGCCGGCCTGGCCAGCGCATGGCTGTTCGGGATCGCCTTCAAGAAGCTCACCGACGCCCAGCGCCGCGGCTACGCCGAGCGCCGCGCGCGCCGCCGCATCGGCATGCAGCGCATCGATCTGACCGACGCGGACATCGAGCGCATCGAGAACCTCGCCGGCATCGAATCGGGCGCGCTCATCGAGGTCCTCGTGCCCGATCAGCGGGTGGCCGTGAAGGCCCATGTCGTCGACGAGCGCGCCTACGCCGACATCGCGCACGACCTGAACGTCTCGGAGGCGGTGGTCCGCAAGCGCGTGAGCCGCGGCCTCGCCGCCCTTCGCAACCGGATCGGAAGCCGACCGTGAACGACGATTTCATCACCAGGCTGGGCCACGAGCTGCGCGAGGCGGCCGACCGCGAGGAGCAGCGCTCCGTCCGCGCGCGGGCTGTGCTGACCGCGCGCACCCGCGCGCCGCGCATCCCGCGCGTCGAGGCGGTCGTCGCGCTGGCGCTGGGCGCCGTGCTGCTCGTCGGGATCCTCGTCTTCGCCCCGTCACGGCACGAGCCGGCGAAGCCCGCCGGGCCGGAGGTGGTGGCCCGGCTCACGCCGGGCGGCGCGCTCACCCAGGTGGTGTCGGGGTTCGGATCGGCGTGGGTGCTGGACACGACCGGCGACAACCTGCTGCGCATAAATCCCGCCACGCGCCGGGTGACGGCGATGATCGGGCTGCGCGCCTCGCTCGCGGCCGACGTCGGGCGCAACGCGATCTGGGTCAGCGAGGGGCTCAACGACCTGGCGCGGATCGACCCGCAGACCGATCGCGTCGTGGCCCGCATCCCGCTGCTGCGAGGGACCTCCTCGGAAGGGGTCCCGGTCGCGATCGGCGACGTCGTCTGGGTCGTCGGCAGCGAGCGCGCGCTGCGCATCGATGTGCGCACGAACCGCATCACGAAGGTCGTCACGGTCGCCCACAACGGCTACCAGATGCGCGGGGCGACGAAGCTCGGGGGCGACCTCTGGGTGCTCGTGAGCGACGGCAGCATCGTCCGCCTCGATGGGCGCACGGGCGCGCGGAAGGCGACCTTCCGCGCGCCCTACCTCGGCCAGCTCGTGGGCTTCGGCGCGTCGCTGTACCTCGGCTCGCCCGACGACCTCTCGCGACTGGACCCGGCCACGGGCCGCACCCTCTGGCACGTGCGGATCGCCCAGATCGGCGCCGGCACCGAGGCCGGCGGGCTGCTCTGGGTCGAAGCGGCGGGCCGCAACGGCGACCGCGTCGTCGCAGTGGACCCGCGCGACGGGCGCACCGTCACCAGCGTGCACGTCGGCGAGTTCAGCGTGCTGTCGATGGAGCGCATCGGCGCGGAGCTGTGGCTGGCCACGGCCGGCGGCCACCTGGTGATCCTGCGGCTGTAGCCGGTCAGCCCGTCGTGCCGAAGACCCGGTCGCCGGCGTCGCCGAGGCCGGGGCGGATGTAGGCGTGGTCGTCGAGGCCGCGGTCCAGCGCGGCCGTCCAGATCCGGACGTCGGGATGGGCGTCCTGCACGGCCTTGACGCCCTCCGGCGCGGCGACCAGGCAGATCAGCCGCAGGCGCCGCGCGCCGTTGGCCTTCAGGCGGTCCAGCGCGGCGACGGCGCTGCCGCCGGTCGCGAGCATCGGGTCCAGCAGGAACACGTGCGCCTCGCCCATCCCCGGCGGCATGCGTTCGAAGTAGCCGGTCGGCTCGAGTGTGTCCTCGTCGCGCTGCATGCCCAGATGGCCGACGCGCGCGTCGGCCAGCAGCCGCAGGAAGCCCTCGACCATGCCCAGCCCGGCACGCAGCACCGGCACGATCGTGATCTGCGCCTCGAGCCGCCGCACGCTCGCGGGCTCGAGCGGCGTATCGATCTCGTGCTCGACGGTGGGCAGGTCGCGCGTGGCCTCGATCGCCAGGATCGCCGACGCCTCGTGCAGCGCTTGGCGGAAGGTGCCGTGCGGTGTCGCGGCGTCACGCAGGACGGCGAGGCGGTCCTCCAGGACCGGATGCTCGACGATGGTCAGATCGGCGGGCATGCGCGCGCGAGCCTACATATGCTGCGCGGCGATGGAGACCCGGCTGCTGATCGGCGGCGAGCAGGTCGCCGGGGACGGCCCCGGGCTCGACGTGGAGAACCCGTTCACGCAGGCCACGCTGGCCACGGTCACCCTGCCGTCGCCCGCGCAGGTCGACGCTGCGATCGCCGCCGCGCGCGAGGCCGCGCGCGGGTGGGCCGACACGCCCGCGGTCGAGCGCTGCGAGCTGCTCCACGAGGTGGCCACGCGGCTGCGGGCCGGCACCGACGCCCTGGCCGAGCTGATGACGCGCGAGGGCGGCAAGCCTCTGGTCGAGAACGCCGACGATGTCGGCTGGACGGCGGCGGCATTCGACTACTACGCGGAGATGGGGCGCAACTTCGCCGGCCGCGTGATCCCGACGATCGAGTCGACGCAGCTCGCGCTGGTGCTCAAGGAGCCGCTGGGCGTCGTGGCGGCGATCGTGCCCTGGAACTACCCGCTGGCGCTGCTCGCCTGGAAGCTCGCGCCCGCGCTCGCCGCCGGCAACACCGTGGTCTGCAAGCCCTCGGAGCTCACGCCCCTGTCGACGCTCGCACTGGCGCCTTGCCTGGACCACCTGCCGCCCGGCGTCGTGGGCCTGCTCGCCGGTGCCGGCGACGTCGGCGAGGCGCTGGTGGGTGGGCGACGAGCGCGTGGACGGCGTGGCCTTCACGGGCTCGGTGGAGACCGGCAAGCGGATCGCGGTGCGCTGCGCCGAGCGCGTGGCGCGCATCAACCTCGAGATGGGCGGCAAGGACCCCGACATCGGGCCGATGGTGTCCGGGCCGCAGCGCGCGAAGGTCGCCGCCCAGGTCGATGCGGCGGTCGCGGCGGGGGCGCAGTTGCTGACCGGCGGCGACGACGGCGGGCAGGCGTCCGGGCACCTCTTCGCGCCCGCGGTCGTCACCGGGGCGCCGGCGCAGACCGACCTGCTGCGCGAGGAGACGTTCGGCCCGGTGGCGCCGATCGTGCCGGTGTCCTCACTCGACGAGGCGATCGAGCTTGCCAACTCGACGCGCTTCGGGCTCGGCGCCACGTCTACACGCGCGACCTCGAGACCGTGGTGCGCTGCATGCGTGAGATCAAGGCCGGGACCGTGTGGTTCAACGACCCGCTCACCGACAACGACGCCGGCCCCTTCGGCGGTTCAAGCAGTCGGGGCTGGGCCGCGAGCTCGGTCAGGAGGGCCTCGAGGCCTTCCAGGAGACCAAGCACGTCCACATCGAGACCAAGATCGCGCCCAAGTCGTGGTGGTATCCCTTCGGCGGCTACTAGAGTGGCCGCCGCGTGACCCCGCCCCGCCGCAACGTCGAGATCAAGGCACGCGACCCCGACCCGGCCACGACGCTCGAGCGCGCCCTGGCGCTCGGCGCGTCGGACGAGGGCGTGCTCGTCCAGCGCGATACGTACTTCGGCGGCGCGCGCGGGCGCCTGAAGCTGCGTGAGCAGAAGCCTGGCGGCGCACACCTGATCGCCTATGTGCGGCCCGACAGCGACGAGGCTCGGACGAGCAGCTACCGCCTCGCCGACGTCGGCGACCCGGCCGCGGTGCGCGAGGCGCTCGACGCGGCGCTCGGCACGCGCGTGGTCGTCGAGAAGCGCCGCCGGCTACTGCTGTGGGAGGGCGTGCGCATCCACCTCGACGAGGTCGAGGGCCTGGGCTCGTTCGTCGAGCTCGAGGGGGTCGCGGCGCCGGAGTCCGACCTCGCGCGCGAGCGCGAGCTCGTCGCGCGCCTGCGCGACGAGCTCGGGCTGGGCGAGCTCGTCCCCGTGTCGCTACTCCGACCTGCTCCTCGACGCGCCCGAGACACTGCTCGCAGCCGCCGAGGCGGTCATGCGCAACGCCTACGCCGCGCTACTCGGACTTCAAGGTCGGCGCCGCGCTGCGGACGCCGTCGGGCACGATCTACACGGGCGCCAACGTCGAGAACGCCGCCTATCCACAGGGCCAGTGCGCCGAGGCGTCGGCGATCGGGGCGATGGTCGCCGGCGGCGAGAGCGAGATCGCGGCGGTCGCGGTCGTCGCAGAGAAGCTCGACGTCTGCCCTCCGTGCGGAGGCTGTCGCCAGCGGTTGACGGAGTTCGCCGAGCCCGAGACGCCGGTCTACCTCGGCCGCCCGGGCGGCCCGCTGGAGGTCACGAGCGTCGGCGAGCTGCTGCCGCTGGCCTTCGACGAAGGGGCGCTGGCGCCCCCGCCGCAGCCACGCCGGCCACGAAGCCGCCAGGAGCGGGGACCCCGTGGGCCTGAGCGATGCGGCAGCCGTCCTCGCTCGCACGGGCAACCGCGGGTCGGCGTCGTGCTGGGCTCCGGCCTCGGCGCCGTCGCCGACTGCCGTGCAGGACGCCGTGACCGTCGGCTACGAGGAGCTGCCCGGTTTCCCGCGCCCGACCGTCGCACGGCCACGCCGGGCGCGCCGTCCTCGGCCGACTGCGGGGAGTGCCGGTGTGCGTGCTGCAGGGTCGCGCCCACCTGTACGAGGGCGGCGACCCCGCCTCGCGGGTCACCCCGGTGCGCGCGCTGGCCGCCGCGGGCGCCGAGGTGCTCGTCCTCACCAACGCGGCCGGCTCGCTGCGCCCCGAGGTCGGCCCGGGACGCCTGATGGCGATCACCGACCACATCAACCTCACCGGCCACAACCCGCTGGTCGGCCCCAACGACGACGCGATCGGCCCGCGCTTCCCCAGCCTGGCGCGACGCCTATGACCCAGACCTGCGTGCGACAGCATGCACGCGGTTGCCGGCGAGCTGGGCATCGACCTCGCCGAGGGCGTCTACCTCGCGGTCAGCGGCCCGAGCTTCGAGACCCCGGCCGAGATCCGCGCGTTCGCCACGCTGGGCGCCGACGCGGTCGGCATGTCGACCGTCCACGAGACGATCCGTCGCCCGCCACGCCGGCATGCGCGTGGCCGCGGTCTCGGCGATCACCAACCTCGCCGAGGGCATGTCCGAGGTGCCGCTCAGCCACGAGCAGACGCTGCACCGACGCCCAGCGCGCCGCCGGGGACCTGGCGCGCCTGCTCGAGCGCTTCGTCGGGAGGCTCGCCTGATGGCCTGCTCGCCCAGGAGGTGATCCGTCGCAAGCGCGACGGCAACGCGCTCACCGGCGAGGAGATCGAGTGGCTCGTGGCCGGCATCACCGACGGCTCGGTCAGCGACGCCCAGGTCGGAGCGCTGGCGATGGCGATCGTCATCGACGGGATGACGCCCGACGAGTGCGTCGCGCTGACCGGAGCGATGACGCGCTCGGGCGAGGTGCTGGCGTGGGACGTCGGACCGCCCGGTGCTCGACAAGCACTCGACCGGTGGCGTCGGCGACAAGGTCTCGCTGCTGCTCGCCCCGATCGTCGCCGCGTGCGGCGGCGCGGTGCCGATGATCTCCGGCCGCGGCCTCGGGCACACCGGAGGCACGCTCGACAAGCTCGACGCGATCCCCGGCTACGACACCGCGCCCGAGACGCGAACGCTTCGCGCGCGGCCGTGCGCGAGGCGGGCTGCGCGATCATCGGCCAGACCGCGCGACCTCGCCCCCGCCGACCGCCGCCTCTACGCGATCCGCGACGCCACCGGCACCGTCGAGTCGATCCCGCTGATCGTCGCCTCGATCCTGTCCAAGAAGCTGGCCGCCGGCCTCGACGCGCTCGTCATGGACGTCAAGGTCGGCTCGGGCGCGTTCCTGCCCGAGCTCGACCAGGCCCGCGAGCTCGCGCAGGCGATCGTCGACGTCGCCGGCGGCAACGGGCTGGCGACGGCGGCGCTGCTGACCGACATGGACCGCGTGATGGGCCGCACGGCGGGCAACGCGGTCGAGGTGCGCGAGGCGATCGACCACCTGACCGGTGCGGCACGCGACGCGCGCATGGTCGAGGTCACGCTGGCGCTGAGCGAGCAGCTGCTGCGGCTCAAGGGCGCTCGACGGCGACCCGCGCGCCGCTGCTCGAGTCCGGCGCGGCCGCCGAGCACTTCGCGCGCGATGGTCACCGCCCTGGGCGGACCGTCCGATCTGCTCGAGCGCCCCGACGACCACCTCCCCAGCGCGCCGGTGACGATCGAGGCTCACGCCGAGCGCGACGGCGTGGTCGCCGGCATCGACGTCCGCGCCGTGGGACTGGCGATCATCGACCTCGGCGGCGGCCGGCGCCGCGAGGACGACGCGATCGACCACGCCGTCGGCTTCACCGAGGTCGCGGCGCCCGGCGAGCGCGTCGGCCCCCACGGCCGGCCGCTGGCCATCGTCCACGCGCGCGACGAGGACGCGGCCGCGCACGCCGCCGCGGCGATCCGCGCCGCCTTCAGCGTCGGCGATCGCGTCCTGGACGAGAACCCCGCGGTCCTGGAGGTGGTGTCGTGAACGCGGTGCCGAAGGCCGAGCTCCACGTCCACCTCGAGGGCACCGCGACCCCGGACCTCGTCCGGCGCATCGCCCGGCGCAACGGGCTCGACATCCCCGAGGGCGTCTTCGCCACGCCGGACCGCTTCGCGTGGCGCGACTTCCTGGACTTCCTGAACACCTACAACCTCGTCTGCAGCGTCATCCGCACTGCCGAGGACTACCGCGACATCACCTACGAGTACCTCGCGTCCTGCGCCGCCGACGGGGCGATCTACGTCGAGCTGACCGCCTCGATCGACCACTCGCGCGATCGCGGGCCTCAGCGACGCCGAGCACTGGGAGGGCATCGCCGCCGGGATCGACGACGCGCTCGGCGACCACGGCATCGAGGCGCGCATCCTCAGCGTGGCCGTGCGCAACTACGGCGTTCAGCGCGCGATCGAGATCGCCGAGCTGACCGCCGCGCGCCCGCATCCCTACGTCGTCGGCTTCTCGCTGGCCGGCGACGAGGCCGGCTATCCGCCCGAGCCCTTCGCCGAGGCGTACCGCGTGGCCGCCGACGCCGGCCTGGGCTGCACCGTGCACGCCGGCGAGTGGGCGGGCGCGGACTCCGTGCGGGGCGCGTTGGAGCTGCCGGTGACGCGCATCGCCCACGGCGTGCGCGCGATCGAGGATCCGGGGCTCGTGCGCGAGCTGGCCGCGCGTGAGATCACGCTCGAGGTGTGCCCGACCAGCAACGTCGTGCTCGGCGTGTTCCCGAGCTTCGACGAGCACCCATTTCCGGCGCTGCGCGAGGCGGGCATCCCGCTGACCCTCGGCTCCGACGACCCGCCGTACTTCGGCGCGAGCGTCGGCGGCGAGTACGAGATCGCGCGCAGGCACTTCGGTCTCGGCGACGCCGAGCTCATCGGGGTGACGCGCACGGCCATCGAGGCGAGCTTCGCCGAGCCCGCACTTAGGGACAGACTTCTGACCGAACTGGCGAACGGCGAGGCCCGGTCCCGGTAGATTGCCGCAACTGGCCGGCGCCGGGGGCACCGGCTATCGCGAGGAGTGACAAGGAGGAGGAAGTGCACCGCAGTCCCATTCGGGCGATCTTCATCGCCCTCATCCTGGCGGTCGGCAGTTTCGTGCTGGCAGCCTGTGGCAGCAGCGACAACAGCAACACGAGCAGCGCCGGCGGCGGCTCGACGTCCACCGCGGCCGCCGCGCCGGCCAAGAAGATCAAGGTCGGCCTCGTCACCGACATCGGCGGCCTGAACGACCGCTCGTTCAACGCGCTCGCCAACAAGGGCCTCATGGACTCCGAGAAGCAGCTCGGCATCGACGGCCGCGTGCTGATTTCGAAGTCCAACGCCGACTACGTGCCCAACCTGACCACGCTGGCCCAGCAGAAGTACGACCTCGTGATCGCGGTCGGCTTCCTGATGGCCGGCGCGACCGAGAAGGTGGCCGGCAAGTTCCCGAACGTGAAGTTCGCGATCATCGACTCGTCGCCGTCAACAATGAAGTCCAAGCCCACGAACGTCGAGGGCCTGCTCTTCAAGGAGCAGGAGGCCGGCTACCTCGTCGGCTACTTGTCCGGCCTGTACGCCAAGGACAACAACGCGACGACGGTCAGCAGCGTCGGCGGCCAGAAGATCCCGCCGGTCGACCACTACATCGCCGGCTTCCAGGCCGGGCGCCAAGGCGGCCGACCCGTCGATCAAGACGCTCAACGGCTACTCCCAGAAGTTCGACGACCCGGCGACGTGCAAGGAGATCGCGCTCGACCAGATCGCCAAGGGCTCGAAGGTCGTCTTCCAGGTCGCCGGCGGGTGCGGCCTGGGCGCACTCGACGCGGCCAAGGCGAAGAACGTCCAGGGCATCGGGGTCGACGCCGACCAGGCCTACCTCGGCCCGCAGGTCTTCACCAGCGCGCTCAAGAAGGTCGACGTCGCCGTGATGAACGCCATCAAGGGCGTCCAGGAGGACAAGTACACCGGTGGCCAGGACGTCATCAACTCGGTGCAGTCCGGCGGCATCGGCTACGGCAAGCTCAACGCCGAGGCCCAGAAGTACGCCGACAAGGTCGCGGCCGTCCAGAAGCAGATCGCCGACGGCACGATCACGGACATCCCCGACAAGGTCAGCGGGTCGTAGAGCCGCAAGCAGGATGGAGAACGCCCTCGAGCTGCGCGGGATCACGAAGCGCTTCGGGCCGATCGTCGCCAATGACGCGGTCGACTTCGACCTGAAGCCCGGCGAGGTCCACGCGCTGCTCGGGGAGAACGGCGCCGGCAAGTCGACGCTGATGAGCGTCCTCTACGGGCTCTACACGCCCGACGAGGGCGCGATCCGCGTCGACGGCCGGCGCGTGACCATCCACTCGCCGCTCGAGGCCATCGACCTCGGGATCGGCATGGTCCACCAGCACTTCATGCTCGTCCCGGTCATGACCGTGGCCGAGAACATCGTGCTGGCCAACGAGCCGCGGCGCGGCGCCCTGCTCGACTATGACCAGGCGGCCAAGCGCGTTCGCGAGCTCTCGGACCGCTACGGCCTGGCCGTCGACCCCGACGCACGCATCGAGGACATCAGCGTCGGCATGCAGCAGCGCGTGGAGATCCTGCGCGCGCTGGACCGCGGGGCGCGGATCCTCGTGCTCGACGAGCCGACGGCGGTGTTGACCGCGCAGGAGGCCCACGACCTGTTCGGCGTGCTCGAGGCGCTGAAGGCCGACGGCACGGGCATCGTCTTCATCTCGCACAAGCTCAACGAGGCGCTCGAGATCGCCGACCGCGTGACCGTGTTGCGGCGCGGCAAGCGGATCGACACCGTGCCCACCGAGGGCGCCACCGAGGAGTCGCTGGCGCGGCTCATGGTCGGGCCGCGACGTGCTGCTGCACGTCAAGAAGCCGCCGGCACAGCTGAAGGAGGCAGTGCTCGAGGTCCGCGACCTCGAGGTCCGCGACGACCGCGACCTGCCGGCCGTGCGCGGCGCCTCGCTGACGGTCAACGGCGGCGAGATCGTCGCGCTGGCCGGCGTCGACGGCAACGGTCAGACCGAGCTGGTCGAGGCGATCACGGGCCTGCGGTCGCCCGAGGCCGGCTCGATCGTGGTCGGCGGCGAGGACCTCACGCACGCCGGGGCGCGCGGCATGGTCCGCCACGGCGTCTCGCACATCGCCGAGGACCGCCAGCGCCGCGGCCTCATCCTGAACTTCACCCTGGCCGAGAACCTCGCGCTGCGCGAGTACAACACGCCGGCGATGTCACGGCACTGGCTGCTGCGACTCGGGCGCATGCGCGATCGCGCCAAGGACCTCATCAAGGAGTACGACGTGCGCGGCGGCGGCCCGCAGTCGCTTGCCACGTCGCTGTCGGGCGGCAACCAGCAGAAGCTCGTCGTCGCGCGCGAGATCGCCTGCAATCCGCGCGTGCTCGTTGCCGCACAGCCCACGCGCGGGCTCGACGTCGGAGCGATCGAGTTCGTCCACCGCCGCCTCGTCTCCGAGCGCGACGCCGGCCGCGGGATCCTGCTCGTCTCCCTGGAGTTCGAGGAGGTCCGCTCGCTGGCCGACCGCATCCTCGTCATCTACGAGGGCGAGATCGTGGGCGAGTTCCCGCCCGACGTCTCCGAGGAGGAGCTGGGCATCGCGATGACGGGCGGTGGGCGCCAGCGGGAGGCCACCGCATGAGCGCCGACCTGGAGCCACAGGCAGGCCAGGCGCTGGCCGGCGAGGAGGGGCCCGAGGGCGCCGCGATGACCCCCGCCGCGCGTCTAGCGGGGTATTTCCAGGGCGGCGGCGTGATCGTGCCGGTGCTGACCGCGCTGCTGGCGTTCCTCGTCGGCGGGCTGGTGATCCTCGTCACCGGCCACAACCCGTTCTCGACCTACAAGGCGATCTTCAACGGCAGTGGCCTGAACTGGTTCTTCCCATGGACGTCGAGCGACGACCGCACGACGGCGGCGCTCAACCTTCAGCAGACGCTCATCAACACGACGCCGCTGATCCTCACCGGCCTTGCCGTCGCCTTCGCCTTCCGCTGCGGCCTGTTCAACATCGGCGGCGAGGGCCAGTACCTCGTCGGCTCCTACGTGGCGGTGTGGGTGGGCTCGTCGTTCGCCGGTATGGCCTCGCTGCCGCACATCCTGCTGGCGGTGATCGCCGCCACGCTCGCGGGCGCGGTCTGGGCGGGCATCGCCGGGCTGCTGAAGGCGACGGTCGGCGCCCACGAGGTGATCTCGACGATCATGCTCAACTGGATCGCGATCTGGGTCGGCGCGTACCTGTTCCAGCTCAACGGGCCGCTGCAGAACAGCGACCCTACGCAGCAGTCCGTGCCGGTCTCCAACGACATCGTGGCCGGCGCCAAGCTCCCGGTGTTCTGGGGCGATCCCGAGCTGCAGGGCCTGCACATCGGGATCTTCGTCGCGCTCGTCGCGGCGGTGTTCTTCTGGCTGCTGCTCAACCGCTCGACGACCGGCTACGAGGTGCGCGCGGTCGGCTTCAACCCCGAGGCCGCCCGCTACGGCGGCATCAGCGTCGCGCGCAACTACGTGCTCGTGATGGCCGTGTGTGGCGCCTTCGCCGGCCTCGGCGGCGCGATGGACCTGCTGGGCTGGCAGTTCCACATCGCCACCAACGACATCCTCAACTCGGCGTCGGTCGGTCTTCCCTTCTTCGGGATTGCTGTGGCCCTGCTCGGGCGCAACACGGCGAGCGGCACCGTGATCGCCGCGCTGCTCTTCGGTGCGCTGCTCACCGGGACGTCGCAGCGCAACCTCGACCCGAACATCTTCGAGCCCGAGCTGGCGGGGAACCTGACCTTCCTCATCCAGGGCCTCGTCGTGCTCATCGTCAGCGCCGACGTCATCGTGGTGACCATGCTGCGCCGCGGGCGCGGGATGTTCCACCGCGGCGAGAGGAAGAAGGCACAGCCCGCGGAGGCGAAGGCGTCGTGACAGCGCGCCATTGCTCGCCCATCGTCTCGGCTTCGTCCGAAAGCGACCCCTCGCGATGAGCACGGCGGTCGCCACCGCGACGCCTACGCGCGCGGTCAATCCGCGCCACGCGGGCTGGGGCGGCATCGCGCTCGGGTTCGTCGCGTGGTTCATCACGCTGCCACCGGCCCTGGTGCGCACGCCGGTGCCGTCGATCCTCATCGGGCTGCTGGCGATGACCGCCGGCGCGTGGGCGATCAGCGGCGGTGAGAAACGCGTGGGCTGGGGCGCCATTGCGGCGGGCCTCATCGGCGGTGCCGGCGCCGTGGCCTCGACGCAGTCGGGGGTCAACAACCTCGAGGACGTGGTGACGTGGTCGGCGCTGATCGCCGCGACGCTGCGCTACGCCACGCCGCTGCTCCTCGCCGCCCTGGGCGGGATCATGTCCGAGCGCAGCGGCGTCGTGAACGTCGGCCTGGAGGGCATGATGCTCATGGGCGCGTTCTTCGGGATCTTCGGCGCCGACCTGCTCGACTCGTGGTTCCTGGGCCTGCTCGTCGGCATGGCCGCGGGCGGCGCGCTCGCCTTCGTGCACGCGTTCTTCTCGATCAACCTGCGCGCCGACCAGATCGTCAGCGGCATTGGGCTGAACTTCTTGGCCCTCGGCATCACCGGCTACATCTTCCTCGACCACTACGGCGACCAGGGCACGCCCGACAACATCCCGCGGGTCCCCGACATCAGCATCCCCGGGATCAAGAACCTGTCGTTCTTCGGCAACGCGATCGGCCACGCGAACACGCTGACGTGGGTCGCGCTGATCCTCGTCGTCGCTGCTGACGATCTTCCTGTTCCGCACCCCGCGCGGGCTGCGGCTGCGCTCTGTCGGCGAGCATCCGCGCGCGGCCGAGACGGTCGGCATCTCGGTCCCGCGCACGCGTTACATCGCGGTCGTGATGTCCGGCGTGCTTGCCGCCCTCGGCGGCGCGTACCTGTCGATCGGCTTCGTCGGCTCGTTCAACCAGGGCATGACCGCCGGGCGCGGCTTCATCGCGCTGGCCTGCGTCATCTTCGGCAAGTGGCATCCCGTCGGCGCCCTGGGCGCCGCGCTGCTGTTCGGGTTCTCCACCGCCCTGGCCCAGCGCCTGCCCGCGTTCTCGCCGTCGGGGGCGGTGCTCTTCCAGGCCCTTCCGTACGTGCTCACGCTGATCGCCGTCGCCGGCGTGATCGGGCGCTCGCGGCCACCGGCGGCCGTCGGCCAGCCCTACGTGAAGGAGTAGCGTGGCCGTCGCCCGCCTCTCGGTCTCGCCGCCGGCGCCGTCGACGATCGCGCCGTCGAACCTCTCCGACGAGGTCGAGCTCTACCAGCGGACGTATACGACGCTGCTGCGCTCAAGCGGCGAGACGCGCCTGCGCGTGCTCGAGTCCTCGCACATGGCGATGGGCTCGTCGCTGCACCCGCTGGCGGACTCCGACGAGATCGACCTCGGGGCGTTCATCTACGCCGTGCGCCGCCTCCCGGAGTCGATGACCCGGATCAAGATCATCGTGATGGGCCAGGAGGCGGCGCTGTTCCGCCGCGCCGGGATCGGCCCACTCGAGGAGTGGGAGACCGTCGAGGCGCCCGCGCGCCGCCGACGCTGGTACGACAGCGGCGACGAGGTGCTCGCCGTCCTGCTCGCCTCGGAGTCCGACGTCGATGACCTCGTGCCGACGCTTGTCGCCTACCAGATCGAGTGGAACAAGATCCGCCGGCGGATGCTCGCGGCCGGGTGGCCGCCCGACGACGGCGCCTCGCCCGAGGCGTGCGCGGCAGCGCTCGGCGGCGCGCCCGACGACTGGGCGCGGCTGGCCGACGCCTGGGGCGAGCAGTGCGAGGACAACATGGCGGCGATCGCCGCGGAGAGCAAGTCGATGCGCCTGCGGATGCTCGGGGGCACGCAGGTGGGCTATCAGCGCATGACGCGGCGCTGGTGGGCGCCGGTGCGCGCCGATCTCAACGCGCGCGCGCTCGGCGATGCGCCGCTCTACTTCGTCTCCTCCAACACCCACTCCCTCTCCAACCTCGTCACCGGCCTGGCCCGCGGACGCGAGGACGAGCTCGTCGAGTTCGTCGAGCGTAGCGACCACGAGGACCTCAAGGAGGAGCTCGCGCGCTTCCGCGACGGGCGCACCGAGGGCTCGTGGGAGAACTTCCTGTACTTCGTGGCGCGCGACTTCTTCGACGCCGGCGGCCCGGAGCTGCGCGCCAAGCGTCACGAGGACGAGGTCGCGGCCGGCGTCGAGCACATCCGCTCCAAGACCGCGTTGCGCGTTCCCGCGCAGGTCATCCCGCTGGCGCGGCTCGACCCCGCGCGGCTGGATCCGCGTCTGGGTGCGGTCGACGCCGGGCGCCTGGGCCGCAGCGAGGCGGTCGTCGTCAACACCGACTACCCGCTCGGCGTGGCGGCCTACAACCTTCTGCGCGAGGTCGCGGTCGACTCGGCCGACCTGCGCGGCGTCTACGTGCTCGGCAAGGCGGCGACGCTCAACGCCGACGTCGGCGACGTGATGATCTCCTCGGTCATCCACGACGAGCACTCCGGCACGACCTACTGGCTCGACAACGCGTTCACCGTCGACGACATCGCGCCCGACCTGATGTTCGGCACCGGCCTGGACAACCAGCGCGCGGTGACCGTGAAGAGCACGTTCCTGCAGAACCGCGCCTACCTGGACTTCTACTACCGCGAGGCGTTCACGGTGGTCGAGATGGAGGCCGGCCCCTATTGCAACGCGGTCTACGAAATCGCCGACGCCGAGCGCTATCCGGTCGGCGAGGCCGTGAACTTCTCCAAGCTGCCGGTCGACTTCGGGATCATCCACTACGCCTCCGACACGCCCTACACGCAGGCGCGGACGCTGGGCGCGCGCGGGCTCTCGTACTACGGGATGGATTCGACCTACGCGTCCTCGCTGGCGATCCTGCGGCGCATCCTGCGACTCGAGGGCGCACTGGAGTGAGGCTCCACGTCGAGGCTTCCGGGCCTTTGGACGGTCCAACGGTCGTCTTCCTGCACGGCGTGTCGGGCAGCGGCGAGACCTATGGCTTCCTGCCGGCGGAGGTCGTCGACGGTCGGCGCGTCTACCGCATCGACCTGCGCGGCCACGGGCGCTCCGCGCACGCGACCGGCACCTATACCGTCGAGCACTACGGCGAGGACGTCGCCGCGGTGCTGCGCTCCGAGGTCGGTTCCCCCGCGGTCGCTGTGGGCCACTCGCTCGGCGGGGTCGTGGCCTGGTGGCTGGCCCAGAACCATCCCGATCTCGTGGTCGCGGCGTTTCTCGAGGACCCGCCGCTGTACATGGGCGAGCCCGCCGAGCACGAGCGCAACAGCGCGATCCCGATCTTCGGCGAGCTGATCGCGGCGGCCGCCCGCTGGCACGCCGACGGTGTTTCGGAAACGGACGCGGCCGCGGAGCTCGCCGCCGGCCCGCTGGGGTCGGAGACGTGCGACGACGCCCACGCAGCGCGGGCCTACGCCCTGCTCGCGATGGACCCCGGCGTGCTCGAGCAGGCGGAAGACCGCTCGACGCTCGCGGACACCGACACCACCTCGTCCGTCTCGGTCCCGGTGTTCCTGCTGGCGGCCGACGACGGCATGGCGGCCTTCCCGAGCCGCCACGCCGAACGGCTCGCGCAGACCCATCCCGACGTCGCAGTCGTCCGGGTCGAAGGCGCGCCGCACGGCATCCACGACTCGCGCGCGCACCGCGACGTCTATGTGGAGAACGTCGCGCGCTTCCTCGACGCGCATGCCCGGTGAGCCGCCCACAGTTGCGCTGCGCCGCTTGCTCAACGGTTACCAGGTCACCCAGGCGATCCACGTCGCGGCCGTTCTGGGCATCGCCGATCTGCTTACCGACGGCGCGCGGTCCAGCGACGATCTCGCCGCGGCGACTGGCGCGCACGCTCCGTCACTGCACCGCGTGCTGCGGGCGCTCGCGAGCGTGAGCGTCCTGCATGAGGACGACGACGGCCGCTTCGCGCTGACCGAGATCGGCCGCTGCCTGCGCTCCGACGCGCCCGACCCGGTCGGCGGGTGGGCGGCGTACGTCGGCGGCTATGCCCACTTCGCCGCCTGGGGCAACCTGCTGCACGCCGTGCGCACCGGCGAGAGCGCCTTCCGCTCGGTGCACGGCACCGACGTCTGGGACTACCGCGCCCGCCACCCCGAGGACGGCGGGCGCTTCGATCGGGCGATGACCGACAACACCAGGCGGACGAACCGCCACCTGCTCGAGGCCTACGACTTCGGGCCCTTGCACTCGGTGGTCGACGTCGGCGGCGGCCACGGCGCCCTGCTCGGGGCACTGCTGTCGGCGCATCCGCAGATGCGCGGCGTGCTCTTCGACCTCCCCCACGTCGTCGCGGGCGCGGCGGTCGACGCAGCGCGCTGCGAGGTGGTCGGCGGAAGCTTCTTCGATGCCGTTCCGCCGGGCGCCGACGGCTACGTCCTCAAAGGCGAGCGCACGTACGATGACTTCGCCGCGCTCTTCGGCGCCGGCGGCTTCGCTCTTCGGCGCGCCGTGCCGACGGGGATGGGCTTCAGCGTGATCGAGGGCCGGCCGGTGTGATCACGCGCCGACCGGGTGCCAGGCGGTCTTGAGCTCGGTGACCGCTTCCAGGCGCGCGAGCGCGTCGCCGGTGGCGTCCTCGTAGGTCGTCGCCGGATCGCCGTGGCGCGTGCGCTTGACGGTCTCGGCTGCGAGGCGGTCGAGCTCGGCGCCGAGCTCGGAATCGCCCGCGGCATCGACGATCGCGTTGAGGTCGCGGTGCGCGCCCAGCGCCGAGGCCAGCTCGGAGCGCCGTGCCGCTGAGCAGGTTGACCACGCCACCCGGGACGTCGGAGACGCCGAGGACCTCGGCGAGGTCGAGCGCGGGCAGCGGCCAGCGCTCGGAGATGACCGCGACGACCGTGTTGCCGGCGGCCAGGGCCGGCGCGATCTCGGCGATGAGGCCGAGCAGCGGCGGCTCGTCGGGCGCGATGACGCCGACGACGCCGGTCGGCTCGGGCAGCGAGAACGACAGGTAGGGCATCGCCACCGGGTTGACGCCGCCGAGGACGGCCGGGAGCTTGTCGGTCCAGCCGGCGTAGTGGACGAGGACGTCGACGGCCGCTGCGAGCTCGTCGGGCCCGGCAAGCGCGTCGCCGTGCGACTCGAGCGCCTCGGCGGCGCGGTACAGGATCTGCCCGCGGTTGTAGGCCGTGCGCGCGGCCCACGGACCTGCCGCCTTGCGCGCGGCGGCCATCGCGTCGCGGACGTCCTTGCGCGAGCCGCGCGGGACGTTGGCGACGTGCTCGTCGTCGGCGCTGAGGGCACGGTCGTAGCGGCCGGACTCCGAGCGCACGAACGCGCCTCCGATGTAGAGCTTGTAGGTCTTGCGGACGGTCAGCCGGCTGCTCATGACACGCGCAGATAGGGCCGCAGCCCGGCCGCTCCGCCCTCGCGGCCGAAGCCCGACTCCTTGTAGCCACCGAAGGCCGCCGTGGGGTCGAACTTGTTGTAGGTGTTCTGCCAGATCACGCCGGCCTTCAGCGCGGCCGCGACCTCGAAGGCCTTCGAGCCCTTGTCGGTCCAGATCCCGGCGGCGAGCCCGTAGCGCGAGTTGTTGGCCTTCTCGATGGCCTCGGCCTGCGTGCGGAAGGTCAGAACCGACACCACCGGGCCGAAGATCTCGTCGACCGCGATGCGGTGCGCGGGCGCGACGTCGGTGAAGATCGTCGGCGCGAACCACCAGCCGCGCTCGGGCAGGTCGCAGGCGATGCTGCGGCGGTGGGCGCCCTCCTGCACCCCGGCGTCGACGAGCTCGACGATGCGCTCGAGCTGCTCGGCGGAGTTGATCGCCCCGACGTCGGTGTTCTTGTCCAGCGGATCGCCGACGCGCAGCAGGCGCATCCGATCCCACAGCTTCTTGGTGACCTCGTCGGCCACCGACTCCTGGATGAGCAGGCGCGAGCCCGCGCAGCAGACGTGCCCCTGGTTGAAGAAGATCCCCTGGACGATGCCCTCGACCGCCTGGTCGATCGCGGCGTCCTCGAAGACGATGTTGGCGGACTTGCCGCCGAGCTCGAGGGTGAGACCGACCTTGCGCCCGGCCAGCGCGGCCTGGATGCCCTTGCCGACCGCGGTCGAGCCGGTGAAGGCGACCTTGTCGACGTCGGAGCGCACGAGCGCCGCGCCGGTGGAGCCGTCGCCGGCGAGGATGTTGACGACGCCGGCGGGGACCTCGGCCTCCTGGCAGATCTCGGCCAGCAGCAGCGCGGTCAGCGGGGTGGTCTCGGCGGGCTTGAGCACGGCGGCGTTGCCGCACGCGAGCGCCGGCGCGAGCTTCCACGCCGCCATCAGCAGCGGGAAGTTCCACGGCACGACCTGCCCGACGACGCCGTAGCGGCTTCGCCTTGCGCGCGCCCACGCCGTGCTGCAGCTTGTCGGCCCAGCCGGCGTAGTGGAAGAAGTGCGCGGCGGCCAGCGGGATGTCGACGTCGCGCGACTCGCGGATGGGCTTGCCACCGTCGAGCGACTCGACGATCGCCAGCTCGCGCGAGCGCTCCTGGATCAGGCGGGCGATGCGGAAGATGTATTTGGCGCGCTCGCGGCCGGGGAGCTTGGCCCACTTCGGCTGCGCCTGCCGGGCCGCCTCGACGGCGGCGTGGACGTCGGCCTCGCCGGCGTAGGTCACCTCGGCGACCGGCTCCTCGGTGGCCGGGTTGATCGACGGCACGCGATGGCCGTCCTTCGGCTCGACGAACTCGCCGCCGATGAACAGCCCGTAGCTGTCGCGCAGGCGGATGTGGTCGGGGGACTCGGGCGCCGGGGCGTAGTCCCAGGTGATGCGCGTGCGCGGAGTGTCGGTGGCAGCCATGGTCGGCTACTCCTTCGTCGGGACGTCGGGTGCGGCCAGTTCGTCGAAGTAGTCGAACCACAGCGATGACATCTCGATGCCGTCGGCCTCCATCGCTGTTTTCACCTCGGGCGCCGTCCATGCCGCCTGCGCCTCTTCGCGCGTGTCGAACGTCTCCTCGACCATGACGAGGCTCGGATCGTCCTGCGCGCGCCAGGCCCGAGCAGTGCGAATGCCCGGGGTCACCTCGACCGCATGGTCGTATCCACGACGCCAGCGGTCGTAGTCCGCGATCCGGAAGCGGCAGAGCACAGTCGTCATCGCGCCGTCACTCCTTCGAGAAGTCCTCGGCGCGGCCGTAGCGGCCGTGTCTGGGTCTTGGCGTACTGCATGAGCAGGTCGTTGAGCAGCGACGAGGCGCCGATGCGGAAGCGGTCGGGCGTCAACCACTCGTCGCCGAGCGTCTCCTTGACGAGCACGAGGCGGTGCAGCGCCGCCTTCGAGTTCGAGACCCCGCCCGCGGCCTTCATGCCGACCGGGCGGCCGGTGCGCTCGACGTAGTCGCGGATCGCCTCGAGCATGACCAGCGTGACACCGGGCGTCGCGCCGCTCGAGGCCTTGCCGGTCGAGGTCTTGATGAAGTCCGCGCCGGCCTCCATCGCCAGCATCGACGCGTGCCGGACGTGGTCGTAGGACCCCAGCTCGGCGGTCTCGATGATGACCTTCAGGTGGGCGTCGCCGCACGCCTCCTTGACGCGCACGATCTCCTCCATCACACGCGTGTCGTCGCCGGCCAGGAACGCCTCGCGCGAGATGACCATGTCGATCTCGTCGGCGCCGGCGGCAACCGTCTCCTCGGTCTCCTGGATCTTGATCGCCAGCGACGTCTGCCCAGCCGGGAACCCGGTCGACACGGCGGCGGTGTGCACGCCGCTGCCCTCGAGCGCTGCGTGGACGGCCGGCACGAGGGCCGGATAGACGCACACAGCGGCGACGCTGGGGATCTCCGGCATCGTGGGCGCGGGGCAGACGGCCTTCGCGCTGAGCTGGCGGACCTTGCCCCGCGTGTCCTGGCCCTCGAGCGTGGTGAGGTCGACCATCGAGACGGCCAGGCGGATGCCCTGCGCCTTCGCGGTCGTCTTGATCGAGCGCTTGCCGAGCCAGGCGGCGCGCTCCTCGATGCCGACGTGGTCGACGTGGGGTAGGCGACGGATCATCGCCGCCTAGTGTGACTGATCACGGACTGACCGACACGCTCACGACCGGCGACACTCCGCTCTGGAACGGCAACCCGGCCTGTCGGACGAGCTTGAGCCGGAACCGATAGCGCGCGGGCTGGGTCGTGCGCTCGAAGCGGTAGATGGTGCGCATGCGGCCCTTGGTGCGACTGGTGGCTCGCAGCTGGCGGAACGATCGGTAATGCCGGCCGACCTTCGCCTGGAGCGTCACCGCGACGCCCGCCGCCGGCACGGGCCCGAGGACCCGACCGCTGAACACGAGCCGATCACCGTTGCGAAGCCGGTGACGATTGACGTGCAGCGTCATGCCGGCGTGCACGCCGAGCTTCAACTCGCCGCTGGCGACGTTCTCGTTGCTGTCGGAGAACGGGAAGTAGACGGCGCGCAGGTGGCGATTGGGCCGCCGTGCGGGCGGCCTGTACACGAAGCCGCCCTTCGCATCGGTCCGCGCGGTGCCGTCAAGCCGCCACTGCTCGCCCTCCGACTGCTGCCCGAGGAACACCGTCGCGTGGGCAATCGGCTCACCCGACGGCGTCGTCAACCTGCCCCGAACGGTGGCGCGCTGCGAGTACCGAACCTCCCTGCTCGTCCTTCGCACGCTGTGCTGCGCCTTGCCCTTCCCGACCTGCCGCACGAACGCGGCGGTCAGCTTTGCGCCACTGGTGGCGTTGTCGCCGTTGAGCACGCGCAGCGCAGCCAAGCGCGGGTTGAAGAACTGGCCGTTGGCGAAGTAGCCGAGGGTGCGGAGATCGTTGACGATCCTGATTCTCGCCGGTGGCAGCAGCGGTGCTCGGTTGCCGGCGACATCCTCAAGGTAGGCCGCGACGACGTGCGCGCCTTGTGGCATTCCCGTCGTGTCGATCCGAGCCGTGCCGCCACCGGCGTTCGGACAGGGAACCGCGTAGGCGAAGTCGCGATTGCCGTTCTGATCGACACAGCGATCGTCGGGAATGGCTGGCAGCGCCCGCACAATCGCACCATCGACCTCGACGAGCACGCGATAGAGCCCGCCACCCTTGTCCTCGGCGCGGTAGGAGAGCGGCTCGATCCCGGTCCACACGGGATCGGTCACCGCCGCGCCGCCCGCCTGCTGGATCTCGGGCGCCGAGCGATCGAAAAGTCTCACGGTGGAGCCGGACATGCTGACGTGCGTGCTGTCAAACGCACCCGCGAACCAGTCTCTGCCTCGACAGGTGGAACCCGGGTTCGCCACGCAGATGACGTATGCCTGCACCCAGCGAGCGTCTGGTGCCGACAGCGTTTCAGTCGTGGGCATAAACAGGTCGAGGTGCCGGATCGCCTGACCACCGGTCGACGCATCGAGTGTCGCGACCGCAGCTCCCCAGTCGCCGGTGGCATAGTCCCCCCGGCCCCACCATGTGATGTTGACAGCGTCGATCGCTGTGTCTGGTGGGGCGTCAAAGCGCCAGCCGACAAAGTCGCCCGGGTTCACCTTTGGCGCCGCAAATGCCGCGTCCAGCATCTGATACTGGGGGTTTGCGCATTCGTCGTACGCCCCAGCGTACAAATCCGCGCTGGTAATCCGGACTGCGGGATTCCAGGCCGTGCGACAACCGCTGACGGTGTACGTCCCCGCGAACGCGTCGGCACAGCACGCCAACATGGCGATCGCCACGATCGTGGGAACGATTTGCGCGCTCATGGCGCTATTAGGGCGACGGGCCGAAAGTGCTCCCCCGGTCATCCGACGCGCACGCGCATGCGTCCGCTGAAGCCGCGGGTGTAGGGGTAGGCGTCGCTCGGCCGAAGGCGCAGCCTGAAGGTGAAGCGCCCTCGGCTGCCCGGCTGGAAGTGGTAGTGGATCTTGAAACGGCCGTTCTTGCGTGTGCGCGTCGTGCCAAAGACGCGCCACCCGACGTGTGGCTGGAAGATCTGGAGGTCCAAGGTGACACCGCGCGGCGGGAACGGGCGGCCGACAAGGCGCCCACGGAACGTCGCCACGCCGTGGCGGTGGACGTGGCGTGGGCCATGCGCTGAGATGCGTGCGCGCACGTTCAGCGCAGCGGTCGAGCGAGCGGCGAAGTTGTCGTCGCCCTGGTAGGCGCGGTAGGCGAGCCGGAAGAACCGCGAGTTGCCCGCCGGGATTCCCAGCTGGAAGCGCCCATCGGGCCCCGTCGTCACGCCGCCGCGGTCGACGTACCGCGCGCCCAGCCGATTCTCACGCACGAGGATGCGCACGTCTGCGGCGCCGATTGGCTGGCCGTTCGGGCCCTTGAGCGTCCCACGGATCTTCGAATTCTTGCCGTAGGAAACGGTATGTCGCGGCCGCAGGACGAACACGGCGTGGCGCTTCTTGCCCCTGCCGCGGAAGACCTTCGCCGGGAAGCCCGCGACAAGGCGGGCGCCGTCGCCACCGTTGACGCCGTTGAGCGGCCCGCGAGCCTGGATGGCGAATGGCGCGCTGACGGCAGTGTTGCCGCCGGCATCTGTGACCCGTACGAGCACCGTCCGATGCCCGCCGATCGGCGGCGACGCCGCGATCGTCTCATTGGTGAGGTTGGGGCATGGCAGCGGTCGGGTGAAATCGCAGCGCTTGCCCGCGTCGGTGTTCGGACCGGTCCCGTAGTCCTCGGACGCTACGACGGCCGGGTCGGCGGCGTCGGTCACGTCCACAATCTCGGCACGGCGGATCCCGGTGTTGTCGTCGGCGCTCAACGTCATCGGCTCATCGCCCGAGCGCACACCAGGGGCGAGCAGCCCGACGCCCGCCTTGACTGCGGAGACGACCGGCGGACGCTCATCGTCGATTGTCACACGCGAACCGTTGAGCTCGAGCTGGGAAATGCTCCCGGCCGCCATGCCGCAGATGTCAGCAGCGCTTACATAACAACCAGCCTGCAACGACATCGAGGTGGCAGTGGGCTGGCGCGTCAGGAGGTTTGGCGAATCGGACTTCGACAGCGTCACGGTCTTGTCGACAGGCCCCGCACCCCAGTAATGGTGATCCGGATCGTTGACGTAGGCCACGACGTTGGGGTCGTACTCTCCGGTGAGTGAGTACGCTCAGGCTCCGAATGTCGCCATCGTGTAGGTGCTGTTGTTGCGGTAGGCGCCGCCGGCTGGATTAGCCGAGCCGGTGACCGCGTACCGATGGCGCAGGTTGACCGTGAAATCGGTGATCTGAGTGCCCTGTGGCGCAGTGAACAGCAGTACCGAAGACACGCCCCGCGCGAAGTTCGCGGCTCGTAGGATCGCGGTCAGAGGATCGCCCGCGCCCGTGCACGTCGTGTCCGGAGCGCTGAACGTCGGATCCCCCGCGCCGGCGTTGTTGACCGCGACCCACGCGTTGTTGCCGTAGAAGTTCGGGCCGAACTTGCACGAGTACACGTCGTAGGTGCCGGCATGGGCGACCGGCGACCATGCGGCAAGTGCCGCGACGGCCGCGAGCGCCAAGAGTCCTCCCCTGCCTGCGTTCACTCGCGCATTTCATACCCCAGATCGGGGTGAAGTTGCGCGGGGCCTGGTCCGATGGGCTAGATCTTGTGGCGCTGCAGGAGCTTGCGGCCGATGACCATGCGCTGGATCTCCGAGGTGCCCTCGCCGATGAGCAGCAGCGGGGCGTCGCGGTAGAGGCGCTCGATCTCGTACTCCTTGGAGTAGCCGTAGCCGCCGTGGATGCGGAAGGACTCCTCGACGCAGTAGCGGCCGGCCTCCGATGCGAAGAGCTTGGCCATGCCGGCCTCGAGGTCCGAGCGCTCGCCGGCGTCCTTCAGGCGCGCGGCGCGGAGGGTCAGCAGGCGGGCGGCCTCGACCTGGGTCGCCATGTCGGCGAGCTTGAACTGGATCGCCTGGTGCTCGGCGATCGGGCGGCCGAAGGTCTTGCGCTGCTGTGAGTAGCGAAGCGCGAGCTCGAGCGCGCGCTGGGCGATCCCCACACCGCGAGCGGCGACGTTGGCGCGGCCGACCTCCAGCGCGTCCATCATCTGGGCGAAGCCCTTGTTGAGACCGGCCTCCTCGCCGCCGAGGATGTTCTCGCCGGGGCAGAGGTAGCCGTCGAAGACCAGCTCGGTGGACTCGACGCCCTTGTAGCCGAGCTTCTTGATCTTCGGCGGGACGGTCAGGCCGGCGTAGTCGCCCGTGTTCTCGGCCGCGCCCGGCTCCTTCTCGGCGATGAAGCAGGTGAAGCCACGGTGGCGCGGATCGGCCTCGGGGTCGGTCTTGACCAGGACGAAGACCAGCGCGGAGAGCAGGCCGTTGGTGACCCACATCTTCTGACCGTTGATCTCCCAGCGGCCGTCGTCGCGCTTGCGAGCGCTGGTCTTGATCGCCTGCACGTCGGAGCCCATCTCGGGCTCGGAGAGCGAGAAGGCGGCGCGGATCTCGCCGGTCGCCATCCGCGGCAGGTACTTCTGCTTTTGCTCGTCGGAGCCGAACTTCATCAGCAGGTAGGAGCCGATGAAGTGCGTGTTGACGATGCCCGAGATCGAGATCCAGCCGCGCGAGAGCTCCTCGACGATCATCACGTACGTGGTGAGGTCGAGCCCCATCCCGCCGTACTCCTCGGGGATGGTCACGCCGAACAGGCCGAGCTCCTTCATCTGCTCGACGATCGGCTCAGGGAACTCGTCGGCGGCGTCGTAGTGCTCGGCGTTGGGCAGGATCTGCTCGTCCGCGAACTGGCGGACCATCTCGCAGATCGCCTTCTGCTCGTCGGTCTTCTCGGTGTACGTGGCGGCGGCCATGGTCAGCGGGAGGATATCGGTGATCCCCGTTTGGCTGACTGGCCAGTCGATAGTCTCCGGCTCCGTGACCGCGTGGCACGCGATCCGCTGGCTGCACCTGCTCGCGATGGCCTTCTTCGTCGGCGGGCAGCTCTTCCTCGCCGCCTGCGTCGTGCCCGTGGTCCGCGGCGACCGGCCGCGCATGCGCGCGGTCGCCCGGCGCTTCGGCTGGGGCACGCTCATCGCGCTTGGCGTCCTGCTGGCGACCGGCGCGGCGATGGCCTCGCACTACGACGACTGGAGCTCGAGCAAGCTCCACCTCAAGCTCGCGCTCGTCGCGCTGGTCGGCGTGCTCGTGGTCATCCACATGCAGCGCCCCGGCGACCACTGGATCGAGGGCGTGGTGTTCCTCGTCTCGCTGGCGATCGTGTGGCTGGGCGTGGGGCTCGCGCACGGATGAACTTCGCGCGCGACGTCGTCGAGGCCGCCGAGCCGCGCCGGCTCGCGTTCATCGAGCGTGCGCGCGACGGCGCGCGGCGCGAGTGGAGCTTCGGCGAGGTCGCCCACGCGGCGCAGGCGCTCGCCGCGCAGCTGGACGCCGACGGCGTCCGGAGCGGCGACGTGGTGATGACGCTGGTCGGCAACCGGCCCGACTGGGTCGCGGCGATGGTCGGCTGCTTCCGCCAGGGCTACGTCGTGCTGCCCTGCACCGAGCAGCTGCGCCCGAAGGACCTGCGGCTGCGCCTCGACATCGCCAAGCCCGCCGTCGTGGTCGCCGATCAGCGCAACGAGCAGGTGCTCGACGAGAGCGGCTGGGGCGGGCCGACGTTCTGGGTGCCCGGCGAAAGGCCCGAGCGCACGCCGCCACCTGCACCCGACCTCGACCCCGAGGACCCTTGCCTGATCACCTTCACCAGCGGCACGGCCGGCGAGCCGAAGGCCGTCGTCCACGCCCAGCGCTACCTCGCCGGCCAGCAGCTCCAGGCCGAGCACTGGCTCGACGCGCGTCCGGGCGAGCTCGTGTGGTGCACCGCGGCCAGCGGCTGGAGCAAGTCGGCGCGCAACGTCTTCATAGCGCCATGGCTCCGCGGCGCCGCCGCGCTGCTGCACGACGAGCGCTTCGACCCCGATCAGCGCTTGGCGATCCTGGCCGAGGAGCCCGTCGCCGTGCTCTGCATGGCCCCGACCGAGTACCGGATGATCGCCAAGCGCGCGCAGCCCCGCCCCACCCCCACGCTGCGCGGACTCGTCGCCGCCGGCGAGGCGCTCAATCCCGAGGTCCTGCGCGCCTGGCAGGAGGCCACCGGGCTGTGGGTGCGCGACGGCTACGGCCAGACCGAGACCGGCCAGGTCACCGGCATGCCCCTGGGCCGCGACGCCGTGCCTGGCTCGATGGGCCGCCCGCTGCCCGGCATCGACGCGTGGGTCGACGACGGCGAGCTCGTGCTCGACCCCTCCACCGTGCCGACCTTCTTCCGCGCGTACCTGAACGACGCCGCGCCCGAAGGCCCGTGGCGCACCGGCGATCGCGTCATCCAGGACGACGAGGGCTTCCTGTTCTTCGAGGGCCGCACCGACGACGTGATCATCTCCGCCGGCTACCGCATCGGCCCGTTCGAGGTCGAATCGGCCCTCGTCGAGCACCCCGCGGTGGCCGAGGCCGCCGTGGTGAGCGCGCCCGACGACGAGCGCGGCGCGGTCGTCCGCGCCGTCGTCGTGCTGCGCGACGGCCACACCCCGTCCGACGCGCTGGCCCGCGAGCTGCAGGACCACGTCAAGGCGCAGACCGCGCCCTACAAGTACCCGCGCATCGTCGACTTCGCCGACGAGCTGCCGAAGACCGCCAGCGGCAAGATCCGTCGCGCGGCGCTGCGCTGATCAGGGGGCGGGTGGCGCAGGCGCAGCGGCCGGTGCCGGCCGCGGGCAGCGCTGCGGCCCGTGCTTGAAGGGCAGCCGAACGATCCGAGACGAGAGGTTGTTGGCCTCGTTTGACTCGAAGATGTGGTGCCCCGGATCGACGCGCTGCACGATGGCGAAGCACCCGCGCAGGCCGGTCACGTCGATCCAGTTGTCCGGATACCTCGACGGGTAGATGTCGGCCCAGCCGACCGAGGTGCCGAGCGTCACCTCGTGCTTGAGAGCGGTCTCGTTGCAATGCGGGAACAACGCGTTGCGGCGAACGTTCGCCGTGAAGCGCACCCGCTTGAGGTCGCGCAGGCAGTAATCGTGCTTGGGTCCGACGCGGATGAGCTGCGCGCGATGCGCGGCGGCGTCGAGCGACCACAGCTCGAAGCGCGCGGCGTTCTGCCACTTCCAGTACGAGCCTCCGCGCGAGGGCACCGACTTGAAGTACAGCTCGGCGCCGGTCTCGAACCGCCGGCGCACGCCGGCCGCGTTCGCGATCACCTGACGCGCGCGCATCTCGGTCTGAGAGGTGCGCTCGCCGAACAGCTCCACGGGCCCAAGCCCGATGTTCACGATCCGGTTCTCCATCCGCAGCACGCGGCGGCCGCTCGGGCTGCGCACCAGGCGCAGGTGGCTTGCGGGCGCCATCACCATGTCCGGGCAGCGCAACGCGAGTGCCGGGTCCTGGCATGGGTTTGGCAGGGCAGCAGCGAGTGCCGCCAGCGAGGCGGTGACAGCGAGCACTGACGGCGCGTCAGGCTGTCAGATCGCGCGCCATCTCGTCGAAGGTGGCGACGTAGCGATCGACGGACTCGTCGGTGTGGGTCACCGACAGCGTCCACTCCTCCTCGCGCCCCGGCGTCATGAAGATCCCGCGGTTCATGTTGAACAGCCACGCGAGGTCGGCGAGCTCGGCGTCCTGGTTCTCCTTGAACGTCTCGTAGTCGACGATCTTCGTCGGCGAGAAGGTCACGCAGCCCTTGGAGCCGATGCCGACCGCGTAGCCGGATAGGCCATGGCGCTCGATGACGTCGGTGCAGCCACGCAGGATGCGGTCGTTGAGCGCGTCGAGGTGCTTGTAGGCGTCGGTCGTGAGCACCTCGGTGAGGTTCGCGCGCGCCGCCGCCATACCCAGCGGGTTGCCGTTGTAGGTCCCGACCTGGAAGACCGAGCCGTCCTCGACGACCGACATGACCTCCTCGCTGCCGCCGATCGCGCCCGTCGGCATCCCGCCGCCCAGGGCCTTGGCCAGCGTGACCATGTCGGGCATCACGCCGAAGCGCTCGGTGGCGCCGCCGGCCGCGATGCACAGGCCGGTCTTGACCTCGTCGAAGATCAGCACGATGCCGTGCTTGCGCGTGATCTCGCGCACCGCCTCGAGGTAGCCCGGCTCCGGGAGCACGACCCCGAGGTTCATCATCACCGCCTCCATGATCAGGCAGGCGGGCTTACGGTCCTCGCGGTCGAGGTCGACAATGCGCCGCTCGAGCGACTCGGCGTCGTTGAAGTGCACCGAGAAGACCTCGTCGACCGTCGACTGCGGGATGCCGGCGCCATAGGGCAGCGAGGCGGGCGCCTCGTGCGGGCCGATGCGGTCGTACTCGACGCCGATCGAGACCATCACCGTGTCGTGGTGGCCGTGGTAGGAGCCGAAGATCTTCATCACCGTGTGGCGCTTGGTGAACGCGCGCGCGATGCGGATCCCGTCCATCGTCGACTCCGAGCCGGAGTTCGTGTAGCGCCAGCGATGGATGTCCCAGCGCTCGGCGAGCTGCTCGCCGACGACGATCGCGTCCTCGGTGGGCGCCGCGAAGTGCGTGCCCCTGACGTAGCGCTCGGTGATCGCCTTGCCGATGGCCGGGTGCGCGTGGCCCTGGACCATCGAGCCGAAGCCGTTGTGGAAGTCGTACATCTCGTTGCCGTCGACGTCCCACACGCGCGAGCCTTCGCCGTGCTCGAGGTAGATCGGCCACGGCTCGCGCAGCTGGTACGAGGAGGCGACGCCGCCGGTCAGCACCTTGCTCGCGCGCTCGTACATCTTCTGCGAGGCCTGGGTGCGCTCGTTCAGGCGCTGCTCCTCGCGCTCGGTCAGCTCCTTGATGCGCCGACGGTCGATTTCGACGTGCGTGGTGGCCATGACCGCTGAGTGTATGCCCGCGACCCCCACCACGCAGGACAATTGACCGGCTGCCGGTCAGACACCGCGGACACGTGTACCTTCTGCTCCCATGCCTCGCGACGCCGCCGTCGCGGCCGTCTTCGAGCCGGTCCAGCCCCCCACCACCTTCGAGGAGACCGTCGAGCGCCTGGGCACCGCGATTCGCCTCGGGATCCTCGGGCCCGGGCTGCGGCTGCCGTCCGAACGCGAGCTGGCCGATCAGCTCGGCATCTCGCGCTCGACGCTGCGCCAGGCCATCACCACCCTGGTGCAATCCGGCCACCTGACGTCTATTCGTGGCCGCGGCGGCGGCACGTTCGTCGTGCAGGAGCCGCCGCTGGCGGCGGGCAGCCCGACCGGCCCGGTGCGCGAGGACTGGCGCGACGTTCTCGACCTTCGTCTGGCGATCGAGATCGGCGCCGCGACGCTGGCCGCCGACCGCGCCGGTGAGGACGACTTCGCGCTCATGCGCGACTGCATCGAGCGGATGGCCGCAGCCTCGGACTTTGACGACTACCGCCGCGCCGACATTCGCTTCCACATCGCCATCGCCGAGGCCAGCGGGGTGCCGCGCCTGGTCGCCCTGGTCGGCGAGGTCGAGGCCGACGTGTCCGAGCTCATCGCCCACATCGCGCACCCACCCGAGGTGCTCGAGCACTCAAACGGCGAGCACGCGCGCATGGTCGAGGCGTTCGCCCGCCACGACACCTCGCGTGCCGTGCGCATCATGCGCCGCCATCT
Source organism: uncultured Actinomycetes bacterium (assembly GCA_963821355.1). Taxonomy (GTDB): domain Bacteria; phylum Actinomycetota; class Thermoleophilia; order Solirubrobacterales; family Solirubrobacteraceae; genus JAOPZW01. The sequence continues at coordinate 123,805 of CAWGDO010000001.1, forward strand.
CGACGGCACCGAGCACATCCTCGGCGGGCTCTTCCCACCGGGCCACGCCTAGTCAATCCCATCGAACGTCCCTGCTGCACGAACAGGGTTCGTACGCGAGGGACGTTCGTCGTCACCAGTTGGTCATGGACGCGTTCAGGATGTGGCCGAGGTCTGCGTCGGTCACCTCCCGCGGGCAGCCCACGAGTAGGCGTTCCTGCTTGCGTGCGCCCTCCACCAGCAGGGGCACGTCGTTCTCGTCGTAGCCGAGCTCGGCGATCCCGCGCGGCGCACCGATGTCGCGCATCAACTCGCGCAGGACGTCGGGCAGCGTGTCCGGGCCGACCTCGGGCAGCGGCTCGCCTGCCAGCCACTCGGCGACCTGCCGGTGGCGGTCCGGCATCGCCTCGTAGGTGAAGCGGAAGGCGGCCGGCGCGGTCACGATCACCGAGTGGCCGTGCGGGACGAAGGGGTGGTCGTCGGGGTAGCCCGGCGGCTGGTAGGAGTGCTTGAGCCCGGCGATCGGATACGCGCAGGCGTGCGGGATGTGAACGCCGGCCGAGCCGAAGCCGACGCCCGCCATGCTCGCCGCGAGCATCATCGCTCCGCGCGCCTCGAGGTCGTCGGGGTCGGCGACCGCGCGGCGAAGGAAGCGTCCGCCGTACTCCAGCGCCTTGGCCGACCAGACGTCGGCCACCGGGTTGGAGCCCTGATACGGCGGGCGTTCGTCGGGCGTGGCAGGCGCGGGGCGCTGGTCGTAGGGCCGCGCGAGGTAGGACTCGGCGGCGTGGCAGATCACGTCGAGGCCGGTGGACGAGGCGACCTCGGCGGGCAGTGTGCGGACGAGCTCAGGATCGACGATCCCCTGCGCCGGGCGCAGGTAGCGGTGCGAGATGCCGGTCTTGATCTTCATCTCGGGGATGTCGAGCACGGCGACGGTGGTCGCCTCGGCGCCGGTGCCCGACGTCGTCGGCACCGCCAGGTGCGGGCGCAGCGGCGACGGCGGCTTGCGCCCCTCGCCAACCGGCAGGTTGACGTAGTCCATGACCGGCGCCGGATGCGTGGTGATGAGGTTGGCGACCTTGGCGGTGTCGATGCTCGAGCCGCCGCCGACCGAGACGAACCCGTCGACCTCGGCGTCGCGGGCGAAGTCGGCGGCCTCCTGGAGGGAGCCCAGTGTCGGCTCCACCCGGGCACGGTCGTAGACGACGACGTCGATGCCCTCGGCCTCGATCGCCGCCCGCACGCTGTCGGGATGGCCGATCGCCGCGACCCCCGGGTCGGTGACGAGCAACGCGCGCCGTACCCCGAGGCGCTTGAGCTCCCAGCCCGCATCGGCCGCCGCCCCCGGGCCGAACTTGATGGGCGTCGCCTCCAGCGTGAAGATCGATTCGTGGTCGCGCGCAGGGGTCATGTGGCGGTCTTGCCGATGACGAGCGGACGGGTAGCGTGCCACGTGTGACCGGCGACCCGTTGGCGCACGACCTCGCCGCGGCCGTGGGCGACCGCCACGTGCTGCTCGACGACGACCTTCGGGCGCCCTTCGAGGCCGACTGGACCGGCCGCTACCGGGGGCGCGCGCGTGCGGTGGTCCGCCCAGCCGACACCGCCGAGGTGGCCGCCGTGATCGGCGCCTGTGGCGAGCACGGCGCCGCCGTCGTGCCGCAGGGCGGCAACACCGGCATGGTGGGCGCGAGCGTCCCCCGCGGCGGCGAGGTCGTCCTCAGCCTCGCGCGCCTGCGCGAACTCGGCGCGATCGACCGCGCCGCCGCGCAGGTCCAGGCGGGCGCCGGCGTCACGCTCGGTGCGCTGCAGGAGCACGCGCAGACGGCCGGGCTCGACGCCGGCGTCGACCTCGCCGCACGCGACAGCGCGACCGTGGGCGGCCTGGTCGCGACGAACGCCGGCGGCATCCGCGCCCTGCGCTACGGGACCGTGCGGGCGCGCGTCGCCGGTGTTCGGGCCGTGCTCGCCGACGGATCGATCGTCGACCGGCCGACCCTGCTCAAGGACAACGCCGGCTATGACCTCTCGGCACTTCTGATCGGCAGCGAGGGGACGCTCGGCGTCATCACCGGCGTGCGCTGGCGGCTGGTGCCGCTGCTGCGCAGCCGCGTGGCCGCGCTGATCGGCATCGACTCGCTCGAGCGGGCCGCCGACCTGCTCACCGCCGTGCGCCCGCAGCTGCCGTCGCTGGCCGCGGCCGAGTTCTTCATCGACGAGGCGCTGCAGCTCGTCCTCGACCACCTGGAGCTCCCGGCGCCGGTGCCCACGCGCTCGCCGGCGTACGTGCTGCTGGAGTGCGCCGCGCTGAGCGACCCGACCGACGAGCTGGCGCAGGCGCTCGCCGACGCGAACGTCGACGACGCGATCGTGGCCGACGACAGCGCCGAGCTCGAACGGCTCTGGCGGTTTCGCGAGAACCTCACCGACGCGATCTCCGCCGCTGGAGTCCCGCACAAGCTGGATGTCGGCGTTCCGCTCGTGCGGCTGGCCGAGTTCGCGAGCCGGACGACCGCCGAGGTCGCGCGCATCGCCCCGGACGCGCGCGTGATCCTGTTCGGCCACCTCGGCGACGGCAACGTGCACGTCAACGTCCTCGGCCTCGATCCCGACGACTACACGGTGGACGAGGCGATCCTGCGCACGGCCGCGGACTGCGACGGCACGATCAGCGCGGAGCACGGCGTCGGCGTCGCCAAGGCGCGCTGGCTCGAGCTCGTGCGGACGCCGGGCGAGCTGCGCGCGATGGCCGCCATCAAGCACGCCCTGGACCCCGACGGGATCCTCAACCCGGGCGTGGTGTTCCCGGCCCCACAGGCAGCGGCTGAGAAAGTTGGCGCGTAAGTGCTCAAGTTCGAGGCCCGACCTGCCGATTGAACCCAAGTGGTCCCCCGTTTCCCCGCGGTCGCCGTCGCCGCGCTGACCCTTCTGCCGCTCTCGTTCGCCGCCCCCGCGGCGGCCACCCAAGGCCCGCGCGACGGAGCTCCGGACCGCCTGATCGTGGCCTACGACTCTGGTTCGGACAGCGGCGATCGCGCCGACGCGCTGCACGACGTACACGCCCGCAGCACGCAGTCGCTCGCCTCGCTCGGCAACACCGACGCGATCATGGTCGCCGATGGCACCGCGGCGAGCGCCGTGGCCAAGCTCAACGACGCCGACGGCGTGGCGTGGGCCGAGGTCGACCGGCCCGCGCGCGCGGCGATGTCGTTTCCGCTGAACTGGAAGTGGGGGCTCTGGAGCAACCTGGGCGACTTCCTCGACGCCGAGGACGACTTCACGCATGCCTGGGACCAGTCCATGGGCAGCCCGCAAGCGCCGATCGCGGTGGTCGATACAGGCGTCGACTTCAGCATCAGCGACCTCGCGAAGAACAAGGTCGCGGGCGGCTGGGATTTCGTCTCGGGTGACGGCGACCCGTCGCCGCAGAGCGGGAACACGTCCGATCCCAACAGCCACGGCACCTCTGTCGCCGGCATCGCCGCAGCCTGGTTGGACGACGACGACAGCGAGGACGACAGCGAGGACGACATCACCGGCGGCGCGCCAAACGCAGGGATAATGGCGCTTCGGGCGCTGGACGCAAACGGCAGCGGCCTGATGTCCACCGTGGCGAACGCCTTCGCCTGGGCGGGCGACCATGGCGTGCGTGTCGTCAACGCGTCGCTCACCAGCGTCGGCCCGTCGCAGGCGGTGGCCGCGGCGATCACGGCGCATCCGAACACCCTGTACGTGGTCGCGGCCGGCAACTCCGCGAGCAACGAGGACAGCCTCGCCAGCGACAAGCGCGACTATCCCTGCGCCCTCGACCTCGCCAACGTCATCTGCGTCGCGGCGGTCGATGGCGGCGGCAACCTCGCTTCGTTCTCCGGCGGCGGCGGCTCCAACTACGGCAGGACCACTGTGGACGTCGGCGGGCCCGGCAAGGGCATCAGCTCCTACATGATCGGCGGCACGCTGGGGAACTGGCAGGGCACTTCGATGGCCACCCCGTTCGTGGCGGCCGCGGCGGAGCTGGCCGTCGCCCAAACCCCCACGGTGACCGCGCCACAGCTGCACGACGCGATCATCTCGACTGCCCGGCCCCTCGTGGCGCTGGCCGACAAGACCACCTCCGGCGGCATGGTCAACGCCGACGCGCTCGTCACCCGCGTCGCCCAGCTGCCCGTCGTCGCCCCGCCGACGCCCCCCGCCCCGCCGGCGCCGCCCGTCACGCCCGCGCCGCCCGCGGCCGCCCCGCCCGCGCACACCGCGCCCTCAAAGGCGCCCGCGCTGCGCTCGCCGCAGCTCAAGGTCGCGCACGTGTCGCGCAGCGGCAAGCGCCTGGTGGTCAGCGGAACGCTCACGCGCGCGTGGAAGGGCGCCGTCACCGTCAAGGTCTGCGCCGGCAAGCACTGCACCCGGGCGCGGGCGCACGTGACCAAGGGCCACTTCAGCGTGAAGCTGACCGTTGCACGCGGGCATCGCGTGAAGGTGAGCGTGGCCGCTCCCGCCACGCGCGGCTACCGCGCGGCCAACGTCACGCGCAGCGCGCGTTCCTGAATTAGGCGCGCCCCACCTGATTGGCCTCGAGCCGCGCCGCCATCGTGTCGCGGATTCGCGCGGCGACCGGCGGCATCCGGCTCTCGATGGCACGCAGCTGCGAGCCCGTGAGCACGACCAGGTGCGTCGGCGCGGTTGCCGTCACTGACGCGACGCGCCGGTCGGAGGCAAGCAAGCCGATCTCACCGAAGAAATCGCCGGGGCCCAGCGTCGCGAGCACCGCACCCTTGCGGGTGACCTCGGCCGTCCCCTCCTTGATGGCGAAGAACTCGTAGGCGAAGCGCCCCTCCTCCGCCAGCTTGGTCCCGGCCGGGACGTCGACCTCGTCGGCGTATTGGGCGACGACCTTCTGGTCGTCCTTGCTCAGTCCCGCGAAGAGCGGGATCGATGCGACATCGCGCTCATCCATACGACCTCCTCTCGATCACGCCGACCCTACGCGGAGTCGGCGAACGACGACAAGCCTACGTCCGCAGCCGCTCACCGCGCGGGTCGAACAGCGGCTCGGCGACGACCTCGCCCGCGACCCAGCGCCCGAAGACGTCGACCTCGACGGCCGTGCCGACGTCATGCTCGGGCGGCAGGTACGCATAAGCGATCGAACGCCCGACCGTGTAGCCGTAGCCGCCGCTCGTCACGCGCCCGACGACCACGCCGGCGACCCGGACCGGCTCGTTGCCGAGCGCGACCGACCGCGAGTCCTCGAGCACGAGGCAACGCAGGCGCTTGGCCACCGCGCGCGCGGCGAGCGCGTCGCGCCCGATGAACTCCTTGTCGTCGCGCACGCAGAAGCCCAGGCCGGCCTCGTGCGGCGTCTCGTCGGCGGTGATATCGGCCGCCCACAGCCGGTAGCCCTTCTCCAGGCGCAGCGTGTCGATCGCGCGATAGCCGCCGGCGGCGAGACCGTGCGACTCGCCGGCCTCCCACAGCGTCCGCCACAACCCGGCGCCGTACTCGGTCGGGCAGTACAGCTCCCAGCCCAGCTCACCGGTGAAGGTCACGCGCAGCGCGCGCACCGGCACGTCACCGACGGCCAGGTCGCGCATCGTCATGTACGCGAAGTCGAGCGGCTGCGGCGTCAGCGGCTGCAGGACGTCGCGGGCGCGCGGCCCCCACAGGGCGAAGCATGCCCAGCGCGCGGTGACGTCGCTGACGCGCACGGAACCGTCGCCGGGTGCATGGCGGCGTATCCACGACAGGTCGTGGTTGCCGAAGGCGGTGCCGGTGACGATTGAGAACAGGTCCTCCTCCACGCGCGTGACAGTGAAGTCGCACTCGATCCCGCCGCGTCGGTTGAGCATCTGCGTGTAGGCGATGCGGCCTACCTCGCCCGCGACGCGGTTGTCGCACAGCGACTCCAGGAAGGCCGCCGCGCCCGGCCCGGCGACTTCGATCTTGGCGAACGAAGACTCGTCGAAGAGCGCCGCGCGCTCGCGGCACGCGACGTGCTCGGCGCCGACGGCCGGCGACCACAGCCGGCCCGCCCACCCGCGCGGGCGCAGCGCCTCGTCGCCGGCGGCGGCGTTGGCCTCGTACCAGTTCACGCGCTCCCAGCCGGACTTCTCGCCGAACGCTGCCCCGTGCTCGCGGTGCCAGGCGTACGCGCTCGAGACCCGCAGCGGCCGGCCAGCCATGCGCTCGTGGCCGGGGTACTTGATGTCGTAGTAGCTCTCGTAGACCTCGCGCGTCCGCTTGAGGGTGTAGGCCGGCGAGCGGTAGTGGGCGCCGAAGCGGCGGATGTCCATCTCCCACAGGTCGTGCTCGGGCTCGCCGCCGGCGATCCACTCGGCCATTGCCTTGCCCATGCCGCCGGCGCCGGCCAGCCCATGCGCGCAGAAGCCGGCGGCCACGAAGAGGCCGCGCACCTCGGTCTCCCCCAGGCAGAACTCGTTGTCGGGGGTGAAGGCCTCGGGCCCGTTGATCAGCCGCGTGACCGTCACGTCCTCCATGGCCGGCACGCGCCGGCGCGAGTTGACCGCGATCTCCTCGAAGCGCTCCCAGTCCTCCTCGAGCAGACGCCCGTTGAAGTCGGGCGCGATCTCGTCGAGCGCGTCCGGCCGCAGCGCCCACGGCGCCGAGCGTCGCTCGTAGCCGCCCATGACCAGGCCGCCGCCCTCCTCGCGGTAGTAGACGAGCAGGTCGGGATCGCGCAGCGTCGGCAGGTGGGTGTCGTCGCGCTCGCGGAACGGCTGGGTGACGAGGTACTCGTGGGCGAACGGCACGACCGGCACGCGCACGCCGGCCATGCGGGCGATCTCGGCTGCGTACATGCCGCCGGCGTTGACGACGACCTCGGCCTCGATCGGCCCCCACTCGGTCTGCACGCCGCACACGGCGCCGGCGTCGACGTCGATGCCGGTTACCCGCGTGTGCGTGAAGATCCGGCAGCCGCCCTCGCGCGCGCCGCCCGCAAGCGCGTAGGTCAGCTGCGACGGGTCGAGGTAGCCGTCGGTCGACAGGAACGACGCGGCGCGCCGTCTACTACGCCACGGGGAGCGCGTAGTGGGACGGCTGGACGGCAAGGTCTGCGTCATCACCGGCGCCAAGGGCGGCATCGGCTCGGCGACCGCGGAGCTCTTCGCGCGCGAGGGCGCCAGCGTCGTCGGGGTCGACCTCGGCGACGACTCGCCCGGCGACCTGGCGCTGGCCTGCGACGTCACCGACGAGGCCGCGGTGCGTGACGTCTACGCGCTCGTGCGCGGGCAGTACGGCCACATCGACGTGCTCTTCAACAACGCCGGCATCTCGCCCAACGACGACGCCTCCGTGCTCGACACGTCGCTCGAGGCCTGGCAGCGCGTGCAGGACGTCAACCTCAAGTCGGTCTTCCTGTGCTGCAAGCACGGCATCCCGCACTTGCTGGAGAACGACGGCGGCGGCTCGGTGATCAACACGGCCTCGTTTGTCGCCGTCATGGGCGCCGCAACCTCGCAGGTGTCCTACACGGCCAGCAAGGGCGGCGTGCTGGCCCTGTCGCGCGAGCTCGGTGTCGAGTTCGCCCGTCGCGGCGTGCGCGTCAACGCGCTGTGCCCCGGGCCGGTCGACACGCCGCTGCTGCGCGAGCTGTTCGCCAAGGACCCGGCGAAGGCGGCGCGCCGCCTGGTCCACGTGCCGATGGGCCGCTTCGCGCGCGCAGAGGAGATCGCGGCCGGCGCGCTGTTCCTGGCAAGCGACGAGTCGTCGTTCGTCACCGCCTCGACCTTCCTCGTCGACGGTGGGCTCAGCGGCGCCTACGTCACGCCTGAATAGCCGTCGCGGCGCGTACGAACGCCCGCCAGCGCTCGTGCTCGGCGATGCGCCACGCGTCGTCGCGGCGCGGCTCCACGCGGCGGTCGACGGGCAGCAGCTCGGCCGCCTCGGCCAGCGAGCCGATGACGCCCGCGCCGACCGCGGCCAGCGCGGCCGCCCCGGCGACCGTGGCGTCGGCGCCGCCGGCTTCGACTGGCGCGCCGATGGCATCCGCCTGCAGCTCGAGCATCAGCGGCTCGTTGGTCAAGCCACCGTCGACGCGCAGGCTCGAGACGTCGACGGTCTCGCGGACCGCGGCCACCACGTCGGCCACGCGCCAGGCGATGCCCTCCAGCGCGGCGCGGGCGACGTTGGCCCCCGTGGTGCCGCCGTGCAGGCCGGCGAGCACGGCGCGCGCGTCGGGCTTCCACCAGGGCGCGCCGACGCCTTGCAGCGCCGGCAGGACGAGCGCGCCCGCCGACTCGTCGACGGTGCGCGCCAGCGCGCTGAGCGCCGGCGGGTCGGCGGCCACGCCCAGCTCGCGGCACAGCCACTCGAGCATCGCGCCCGCGGCGAACACGCCGCCATCGATCGCGTACTCCGTGCGCTCGCCGATCCGCCAGGCGACGGTGGGCAGCAGGCCGCCCGCCGGCCGCGGGACCTCATCGCCGACGTGGGCGAGGATGAACACGCCGGTGCCGTAGGTCGCCTTCACGCGCCCGGGCACGACGCAGCCCGCGCCTGCAAGCGCAGCCTGTTGGTCGACGACCTGGCCGCGCAACGGCAGCTCTAAGGGCCAGGAGTCGTGGTGCAGCGTGCCGAGATCGCCCACGGTCTCGCGCACGTCGGGCAGCACGTCGAGCGGAACGCCGAAGCGCGCGCACAGCCACGGGTCGAAGCCCGGGGTGCCGAGGGCGTGCAGCTGCGTGCGCGACGCGGTCGACGCGTCGGTCGCGAAGCCGGCGCCGAGCCGAGCACACAGGAATGAGTCCACGGTGCCCATGCGCAGCGTGCCGGCGTCACGCGCCCGCGCGACCCTGTCGTCGTGCTCGAGCAGCCAGGCGAGCTTCGCAGCCGAGAAGTACGGGTCGAAAGGCAGGCCGCTGCGCGCCTGGATCTCCGCCTCGTCGTCGCGGAGACGATCGAGTACCTCCTGCGAGCGCTTGTCCGACCACACGACGATCGGCGACAACGGCGTGCCGGTCTCGGCATCCCAGGCGAGCACCGACTCGCCTTGGTGGTCCAGCCCGCAGGCCACGACCTCGCCCGGGGCGTCGCGCAGCAGTTCGGCGACCGAGTCGACGACGGCGCCGAGGACCTCCTCGCCGTCCTGCTCGACCCAGGCGGGCCGCGGATGGCGGTTGACCTTGTCGCGACGGGCCTCGCGCACGGGGCGCAGGCGCTCGTCGAAGAGCGCGGCCTTGACCCCCGTGGTGCCCTCGTCGATGCCGAGGATGAGCCGGTCGGTCATGCGACGCCCGCCTTGCCGCGCGCGGTGCGCTGCCACCACGGCCCGTCGCTCGCCCCGGCCCACCGCACGACGCCCTGCTCGGCCAGCAACCGCGCGACATACTCGCCGATGCCAAGCGACGCGGACAGTCCGGTGGAGCGGATCGCGGCGACGTTGATCAGGCCCGGGCACGCCTGCGACGGCCCGATGACGTAGTTGACGCCGCGCCCCGCCGGGCGCAGGCCGGCGTACGCGAAGACCGGTTCGGCCCCTTCGAGCGAAGGCAGCGTCGCGACGGCCTTGGCCATGACCTCGTCGCGAGCCTCGGCGCGCACCGACCAGTCGTCCTTGTCCTCCTGGTCGTGGGCCGTCGGCCCGGCGACGACCTTGCCGTCGATGGTGGGGAACACCAGCACTCCCTTCGTGCGCTTGGTCGGCACCGGCAGCAGGATGCGCTCGAGCGGCCGCCCGCCGGGCGGGTCGAAGACGAAGAACTCGCCCTTGCGCGGGTAGATCTCAAAGCCGTCGTCGCCGGCCATCCTCGCGACCTCGTCCGCGTGCAGCCCGGCGCAGTTGACGACGGCGTCGGCGGCGACCTCCTCGCCGCCCGCCAGTCCGACGACGAGCCGGCCGCCCGCGCGCGCGATGCGCTCGACGCGCGCACCGGTGCGCACCTCGCCTGCCGCGGCGGCCAGCGCACGCGTGTAGGCGACCGGGTCGGTGACCGCCTCGCCGGGGACCTCGAGCGCGCCGTCGTCGCGCAGGTGGACCTCGACGCCGTTGGCGCGGGCGCCGCCGGCGAGCGCGACGACCGTGCGAGTGTCATCGGCGCCGCGAGGTACCAGGACGGCGCCGCAGCGCAGCACCGGGATGGCGAGCTCGTCGAGCACAGCGTCGCGCAGGGCGGCCGAGCGCAGGATCAGCCGCGTCTCGAGCTCGCCGGGCGCCGAGTCGAAGCCCGTGTGCAGGATCCCCGAGTTGGTGCCGCTCGCCGCCAGCGCGAGATCGTCCTGGGCCTCGAGCACGACCGTGCCGACGCCGCGGCGCGCCAGGGCGTAGGCCACCGCAACCCCGACGACGCCACCGCCCACGATCGCGACAGCCCTCGCAGCCACGTGCGGTTCCTACCACAGGGCGCCCCTCTGGGTACGAGCCTTTCGCGCTCTTACGTGGCGCTTTGAAACTCCTTAACCACCGGTCAGCAACTTGACGCACTCTCGTCGACATGCCAATTCCGAAGATGCTCGCCGGTGGTATCGCCGCGTCCCTCGCCCTTGTCGGGGGCGGCGCCATCGCGCATGGAGTCCTTGACAACTCGTCGAACGCGGCGGCGAGTCCCAACACCACGGCGTCGGCTCGGCCGATCGCCGCCAACTCGACCCCCAGCTCGATCTACAACGGCGCCAAGGACGCGGTGACCTACATCGTCTCCTCGCTGCCCCAGGGCCAGGCGACCGGCACCGGCTTCGTCGTCTCCAACGACGGGCTGATCGTGACGAACGACCACGTCATCGACGGCGCGACGCAGGTCAAGGTCATGATCGGGACCAGCCAGAAGGCGCAGGACGCGAAGATCGTCGGCGCCGACCCCTCGCGCGACCTCGCGCTGCTGAAGGTCGACGGCAACGACCTCAAGACCCTGCCCCTCGGCGACTCGTCGCAGGTCGGCGTCGGTGATGCCACGTACGCGATCGGCAACCCGTTCGGCCTCGACCAGACGTTCACCAGCGGCATCGTCTCGGCGCTCAACCGCAACCTGCAGGCGCCCGACGGCGCGACGATCTCCGGCGCCATCCAGACGGACGCGGCGATCAACCCCGGCAACTCGGGCGGCCCGCTGCTGGACTCCGACGGCCAGGTCATCGGCGTCAACTCCCAGATCGAGACCGGCCAGTCCGGTGGCGGCGAGGGCGGCAACGTCGGCATCGGCTTCGCCATCCCCGTCAACACCGTCAAGACGTTCATCGACGAGGCCAAGAGCGGCAAGCTCGCTCCGCAGGCCCAGCAGGATCAGAGCCAGCAGAATCAGCAGGACCAGCAGAGCCAGCAGGACCCGCAGCAGTCCGACCCCTGGGGCCAGCTCCAGCAGGCCCCGGATCAGGGCCAGCCGGTCGACCCCTACGGCCAGGACCAGGGCCAGGGCCAGGACCAGCAGTCCGACCCGTGGGATCAGCTCCAGCAGGACCAGCAGGACCAGGGCCAGGACCAGCAGAGCGACCCGTGGGGTCAGCTCCAGGATGGCCAGGGCCAGGTCAACCCGTACTACGGCCTGGGCATCGGCTAGGCACTAGCGCACGACGCGCGCCTCGTAGCCCGCATCACGCACCCGCGCGAGCACGTCATCGGCGTGCTCGCGCCCGCGCGTCTCGAGTACCAGTTGCACCGCCGTCTCGCGCACGTGGAGGTCCAGCCCCTCGCGCAGGTGCTCGACGTCGACGAGGTTCGCGCCCGCCTCGCCGACCAGCGCGAGGAGGCGCGCGAGCGAGCCCGGACGATCCGGCACGCGCGTGAAGAGCACCAGGCGGCGACCCGCCTTGCTCTCGTGGCGGCGGGCGATGGAGGCCAGCAGGCCGGCGTCGACGTTGCCGCCGCTGAGCACGACGACCGTGGTGCCGCGCGCGGCCGGCGCCGCCTGGCCGCCGATCAGCGCCGCCACGCCGACGGCGCCCGCGCCCTCGACCACCAGCCGGGCCTTCTCCATCAGCAGCACCATGGCATCGGCGACGGCGTCCTCCGGCACGACGACGACGTCGTCGAGCCAGTGCCTGATGAGACCCAGCGTCAGCTCGCCCGGGCGCTTGACCGCGATGCCGTCGGCGATCGTCAGGCCCGGCGGGACCTCGACGGGCTCGCCGCGGCGCAGCGACTCGGGGTAGGCGGCGACGGTGTCGACCTGCACACCGACGATCTCCACCTCGGGCCGCGCGGACTTCATCGCGATCGCGACGCCGCTGGCCAGCCCGCCGCCGCCGAGGGGCACGATGACCTTCTCGACGTCGGGGACGTCCTCGAGCAGCTCGAGGCCGAGCGTCCCCTGACCGGCGACCACGTCCGGGTCGTCGAAGGGGTGGACGAAGACCATGCCGGCCTCGTCCGCGCGTGCCTTGGCCGCCGCCACGCAGTCCTCGACCGACGTGCCGCCGCGGTGGACCACCGCGCCGAGCGTGCTGCAACCCTCGGCCTTCGAGAGCGGTGCCTCCACCGGCATGAACACCTCGCACGGCACGCCCCGCTCATGCGCGGCCTGGGCCAGCGCCCACGCGTGGTTGCCGGCACTGCCGGCAGTGACCCCGTTGGCGCAGCCCTCCCCCAGCGCCGCCAGCTTGTTGAGCGCCCCGCGGATCTTGAATGAGCCGGTGCGCTGCAGGCTCTCGGCCTTGAGCACCACCTCGCTCCCGAGGCGGTGCGTGAGCGTGACCGACGGCAGCACCGGGGTGCGCTTGGCGACGCCTGCGATGGCGCCCTGCGCGCGCCGCACGTCGTCGGCGGTGACGGTGACGTGCGGCCGCAGGATCGTCATCGCTCAGCCGGCTCCGCCGGGCAGCGCGACGATTGCGTCGATCTCGACCTGAGCGCCGAGCGGCAGCGAGGCAACGCCGATCGTGCTGCGCGCCGGCGGTCCATCGCCGAAGAACGCCCCGTAGGCCTCGTTGACCTGAGGGAACGTGCTCATGTCGGTGACGTAGATGCCGAGCCGGACCGCGTCGTCCAGCGAAGCGCCCGCGGCAGCGCAGACGACCTGCAGGTTCTCCAGGCAGCGCCGCGTCTGGTCGCCGATCGACCCCTCGACGAGCTTGCCTGTCTCGGGATCGAGCGGCACCTGGCCCGAGCAGAACAGCAGGCCGCCGGTGGTGACGGCGTGGCTGTAGGGGCCGACGGCCGCGGGCGCGCCGTGCGCCGTGACGGGTTCGCGGTGCTGGGACATGTCGCCACAGTAGTCCACTACCCTGCCCGGACCATGCGCGCCCGGTCCACCCTGGCGGGTCTCGTGGCCGCGGCAGCCATCGTCGTTCTCGCACCCGCCGCCCACGCCGCCATCGCCTACACGCCCTGCCAGCCGGCCGGCTTCCAATGCGGCCTTCTGCCTGTGCCGCTGGATCGCACCGGCGCGGTGCCCGGGACGCTGACGCTGAGCATCAAGCGGGTCGTGGCGACGAGCAACCCGACGGCCAGCGCGGTCGTCGCGCTCGCCGGCGGGCCCGGCCAGGCCGCCCTTCCGGCGGCCACGGAGTTCGCGTCGATCCTCGGGCCGGGGCTCGCCAACCGCGACCTTCTCGTCTTCGACCAGCGCGGCACCGGCGCCTCGGGCCGCCTGAGCTGCAAGGCGCTCGACGACCAGGTCACCTCGATCGCGGAGGCGGCCGCTGACTGCGCCAACGAGCTCGGCCCGGCGCGCGGCTTCTACCGCACGGCCGACTCCGTCGACGACATCGAGGCGATCCGGGTCGAGTCCGGCTACCAGAAGCTCGTCCTCTTCGGCGTCTCCTACGGCACCAAGGTGGCCCTCGACTACGCGGCCAAGTACCCGGCCAACGTCGAGGCGCTCGTGCTCGACTCCGTCGTCCCGCCCGAGGGCTCGGACGTCCTCAACGTCTCGACGTTCAAGGCGATGCCGCGCGCGCTGGGTGAGCTGTGCGCCAACGGCGGCTGCAACGGGATCACCGCGAACGTCGGGCACGACCTCTTCAACCTCGTCCACAGGCTCGGCCGCAAGCCGCTGCGGGGCAACGTCAACACGCCCGCCGGCCGCCATCTGCGGGTCACGCTCGATCAGGACGGGATACTCGACATCCTGCTCGCGGGCGACCTCAACCCGGTGCTGCGCACCGAGCTGCCCGGCGCGATGCGCAGCGCCATCAAGGACGACCGCCGGCCGCTGCTGCGCATGCTGCTGCGGGCGGCCGGCCTGACCGGGATCCCCAGCGTACGCCTGCAGGGCGGTCTGGACGAGACCGACTCGACCGCACTGTTCGCCGCGACGCGCTGCGAGGAGTCGATCTTCCCGTGGGATCGCGCCGCCGGCGTCGGCCAGCGGGCCGACCAAGCTCTGGCCGCGGCGCGCGCGCACCCGCCCACCGACTTCCAACCCTTCAACTACAAGGTCGCGTTGCGCAGTGAGGCAGTCCCGGTGTGCCTGGCCTGGCCGAACGCCAGCCCGCCGCCGGCGCCGCCGGGGCCGCTGCCGCAGGTGCCGACGCTGATTCTCGACGGTGGCGCCGACCTACGCACCCCGTTCGAGGACGCCGCGAGCGTCGCCGCGCGGATCCCCGGCGCCGCGCTCCTGTCCGTGCCCTTCACCGGCCACTCGGTGGTGACCAGCGACCTGGGCGACTGCGCGAAGAACGCGCTGACCGCCTTCTTCGCGGGCCAGCCGCTCGCGCCGTGCGCCAACGAACGACCCATCGTGCCGCCCACGCCGATCGCCCCGACGCGGCTCAGCCGCCTGCCCGGGCGCACCAAGGCGCTCAAGACGGTCGCGGCCGTCGGTGGGAGCGTGCGCGACATCCGCCTGCAGTTCCTCGGCGACGAGATCGCGGTGGGCCACGCGGCGCCCGCCGGGTCGAAGGTCGCCGGCCTTCGCTGCGGGCAGCGCCACCGCCAGCTCGCGCAGCTACCGGCTGCGGCGCGTGGAGTACGTGCCCGGCGTGACCGTCACCGGCAACGTGCCGATCGAGGGCGGCAGCTCCACGCTGACGGTCAGCGGCCGCGCGGCGGCGCGGGGGAAGCTCACCTATCACCCCGACGGCACCGTCACCGGGCGCCTCAACGGCCGCAGGATCAGCGTGCAGGCGCCGACGCGCGCGGCCGCGGCCGTGACACGACCCATGCACGTCAAGCTCCCGCGCTACCGCCGCGTCCTACAGTTGGGCTGATGCCCAACGCACTGGCGGGCGAGACCAGCCCCTACCTCCTCCAGCACAAGGACAACCCGGTCGACTGGCTGCCGTGGGGCGACGAGGCCCTGAGCCGCGCTCGGGAGCTCGACCGCCCGCTGCTCGTGTCGATCGGCTACTCGAGCTGCCACTGGTGCCATGTCATGGAGCACGAGTCCTTCGAGGACCCCGAGACCGCGGCGCTCATGAACGAGCGCTTCGTGTGCTTGAAGATCGATCGCGAGGAGCGCCCCGACGTCGACGCGCTCTACATGGACGCCGTACAGGCCATGACCGGGCAGGGCGGCTGGCCGCTGAACGTCTTCCTCACCCCCGAGCAGGTCCCGTTCTACGGCGGCACCTACTTCCCGCCGGCGCCACGCCACGGGCTGCCGAGCTGGCGCCAGGTGCTGGCGGCGGTGGCCGAGGCCTGGGACACCCAGCGCGAGGAGATCCGCGCGCAGGGCGAGCAGGTCGCGCCGCGGCTGGCCGGCGGCGCGCTGCTGGCGCCGTCCAAGGAGCCGTTCACGGCCGCCGCGCTCGACGAGGCAGTCGCGACGGTGCGCAAGGGCTTCGACAGCGTCAACGGCGGCTGGGGCCGGGCGCCGAAGTTCCCGCAGGCGTCGGTGATCGAGTTCCTGATCGCGCGGGGCGAGCCGCAGATGGCGCTGCAGTCGCTGCGCTCGATGGCCGGCGGCGGCATCTTCGACCAGGTCGGCGGCGGCTTTGCGCGCTACAGCGTCGATGCGCAGTGGACCGTTCCCCACTTCGAGAAGATGCTCTACGACAACGCGCTGCTGGCGCGCGCCTATCTGCACGGCTTCCAGGTCAGCGGCGACGCGCTGCTGCGGCGCACGTGCGAGGAGACGCTCGACTGGGCGCTGCGCGAGATGCGCGCGCCCGAGGGCGGCTTCTACAGCGCGCTCGACGCCGACTCCGAGGGCGTCGAGGGCAAGTTCTACGTGTGGACGGTCGACGAGCTGCGCGCCGTCCTCGGCGACGATGCCGACGCCGCGATCGCCTGGTTCGGCGCGACCGAGAGCGGCAACTTCGAGGGCACCAACGTGCTCGAGTCCCGCGGGCCCGAGCCGCCGGCGCAGCAACGCGCGCGCATCCGCGCGACGCTGCTGGAGGCCCGCGCGCAGCGCGTGCGGCCCGGGCTCGACGACAAGCGCCTGGCCGCCTGGAACGCGCTGATGATCGCCGCGCTGGCCGACGCCGGCGCCGTCCTGCAGCGCGACGACTACCTCGAGGCCGCGCGCGCCGCCGCTGGGTTCGTCCTGGACGAGATGCGCGACGACGAGGGGCGCCTGCTGCGCAGCTACAACGCGGGGGAGGCGCGCCTGCCGGCCTACCTCGAGGACCACGCGTTCCTGCTCGAGGCGCTGCTCGTGCTCTACGAGGCGACGTTCGACGAGCGTTGGTTCGTCGAGGCGCGCGCGCTCGCCGACACGATCGTCGCGCGCTTCGCCGATTCCGTCCGCGGCGGCTTCTTCTCGACCGCCGACGACCACGAGGCGCTGATCGCCCGCCGCAAGGACCTCGAGGACACACCGATCCCGGCCGGCGGTTCGTCGGCAGCGCTCGGACTGCTGCGCCTGGCCGCGCTCACGGGCGAGCGCGCCTACGAGGAGCACGCCGCCGGCCAGCTCGCGCTGCTGCACGAGATCGCCGTGCGCCACCCGACCGCCTTCGGCCACCTGCTCCAGGCGCTCGACCTCTACCTCGCGCCGCGCCGCGAGGTGGCGCTGGCCGGCGACACCGTGAGCGTCGCCGCGCTGGCCGCGGTGGTCCGCGAGCAACGGCGCCCGCACCTCGTGCTCGCAGCCGGCCCCGGCGATGGCGCGACCGAGGTGGCGCTCATGCGCGACCGCGGGCCGGTCGACGGCCGGGCCGCCGCCTATGTCTGCGAGCGCTTCGTCTGTCAGCGGCCGGTCACGGAGCCGGACGAGCTGCGCGCGCTGCTCGCGTCCTGACTTCGGTGAGGGCGGGCGCGACCAGCGCTTCGGCTTCGGGCGGGTCGACGCGCTGGCGACGCGCGCGCCTCAGAGAACCGGCAGGTAGCGGTCGAGCTCCCACTGCGTGACCTGCACGCGGTAGTCCTCCCACTCCTGGCGCTTGATCTCGACGAAGCGGTTGAACATGTGCTCGCCGAGCGTACGCAGGACCAGCTCGGACTCGGCGGTCAGCTCGATCGCCTCGCCGAGCGTCTCGGGCAGCTGCTCGATGCCGAGGCGCTTTCGCTCGTCGGGCGACAGGTGGTAGAGGTTCTTCTCCATCGGCTCGGGCAGCTCGTAGCCCTTCTCGATGCCCTCGAGGCCGGCCTGCAGCAGGGCGGCGAACGTCAGGTAGGGGTTGCACGCCGGGTCCGGGCAGCGCAGCTCCATCCGCGTGGCCTGCTCCTTGCCCGGGTGGTAGAGCGGCACGCGGACGAGCGCCGAGCGGTTGCGCCGCGACCACGCGACGTAGACGGGCGCCTCGTAGCCCGGCACGAGGCGCTTGTAGGAGTTCACCCACTGGGCGAAGATCGATGAGATCTCCCGCGCGTGCTTGAGCTGGCCGGCGATGAACGCCTTGCCCACGCCGGAGAGGAAGTACGGGTCGTCGGCGTCGAAGATCGCGTTGTTGCCGGCGCTGAACAGGCTCATGTGCGTGTGCATGCCGGAGCCGTTCTCGCCGAAGAGCGGCTTGGGCATGAAGGTCGCGTGCCAGCCGTACTTCATGGCGTATTCCTTGACCGTGATGCGGTACGTCATGCAGTCGTCGGCCATCTTCAGCGCGTTGGCGTAGCGCATGTCGATCTCGTGCTGGCTGGGCCCGACCTCGTGGTGGGTGTACTCGACGTGGATGCCGAGCTGCTCGAGCGCGAGCACCGTCTCACGGCGCACGTCGGAGCCGGCGTCGAGCGTCGTGAGGTCGAAGTAGCCGCCCTCGTCCAGGACCTCCGTCGAGTTCTTGTCCTTGAACAGGAAGTACTCGAGCTCGGGGCCGACGTTGAAGGTGTCGAAGCCCATCGCGTCGGCGCGCTCGAGCGCGCGGCGCAGGACGTGGCGCGGGTCGCCCTCGTAGGGCGTGCGCTCGGGCGTGAGGATGTCGCAGAACATCCGGGCCACACCCTGCGCGCCGGGGCGCCACGGCAGCACCGCGAAGGTCGTGGCATCGGGCATGGCGATCATGTCCGACTCCTCGATGGCGTTGAAGCCGGTGATCGACGAGCCGTCGAAGCCCATCCCGCCCTCGAATGCGTCATCGAGCTCGGCCGCGTTGATCGAGAACGACTTGAGCTGTCCGAGGATGTCGGTGAACCAGAAGCGGATGAAGCGGATGTCGTGCTCGTCGACGATCGCCTTGACGTCGGCGGCCGTCGTGGGGTGGTCGGTCAGGCTCATGCGGGGGAACCTAGCGGAGGGCGACTGGACCGCAGGTCGCAAGGCGGTAGACAATGCGGCCATGACCGTTCCGTCCTACAGCCATGGCACCTACGACACGCAGCTGCTGGGCGACACGATCGGCGATCACTTCGAGCGCACCGCCGCCCGCTTCGCCGATCGCCCGGCGTTGATCAGCCGCCATCAAGACGTGCGGCTGACCTATGGCCAGCTCGACGCCGCGATCGACGCAGTCGCCAGCGCACTGCTACGCGCCGGGATCGAGGCCGGGGATCGCGTCGGCATCTGGGCACCGAATTGCGCGGAATGGGTGCTGGTTCAGTACGCGACCGCCAAGGTCGGCGCGATCCTGGTCAACGTCAACCCCGCCTATCGCACCCACGAGCTCGAGTATGTGCTGCGCCAGTCGGGCGTGCGCCTGTTGTTCAGTGCGAGCGCGTTCAAGACCAGCGACTACGCCGGGATGATCGACGAGGTCGGCGGCGGGCTGGACACGCTGGAGCGCACCGTCTTCGTCGACCGCGAAGAGTGGGAGGAGTTCTCCTCCGGCGCCGTCGACCGCGAGGCGATCGCGGCGCGGATGCGGACGCTGTCCTTCGACGACCCGATCAACATCCAGTACACGAGCGGGACGACGGGCTTCCCCAAGGGCGCGACGCTCTCGCATCACAACATCCTCAACAACGGCTACTTCGTCACCGAACTGATCAACCTCACCGAGCGCGACGTGACGTGCCTGCCGGTGCCCTTCTACCACTGCTTCGGGATGGTCATGGGCAACCTCGGCACGCTCGCGCATGGCGGGTCCGTCGTCATCCCGGCGCCGGCCTTCGACCCGGGCGCGACGCTCGAGGCCGTCGCCGCCGAGGGCGTCACATCGCTCTACGGGGTGCCGACGATGTTCATTGCGATGCTCAACCACGAGGGCTTCGACGGCTTCGAGCTGAGCTCGCTACGCACGGGGATCATGGCCGGCTCGCCGTGCCCGACCGAGGTGATGAAGAAAGTCGTCGACCGCATGCACATGACCGAGGTGGCCATCTGCTACGGAATGACCGAGACCTCGCCGGTCTCCACGCAGACGCGCGTCGACGACCCGCTCGAGCGGCGCGTCGCCACGGTGGGGCGCGTCGCTCCGCACGTCGAGGTCAAGGTCATCGATCCGGAGACCGGGCTTGCCGTCCAGCGCGGCGCGCCCGGCGAGCTGTGCACGCGCGGCTACAGCGTGATGCTCGGGTACTGGCCCATCGACCCGAGTCCGAGCGAGCAGACCATCGAGGCCATTGACGGCGCCGGCTGGATGCACACCGGCGACCTGGCGACGATGGACGACGAGGGCTACCTGAACATCGTCGGGCGCAGCAAGGACATGATCATCCGCGGCGGCGAGAACATCTATCCGCGCGAGATCGAGGAGTTCCTGTACACGCACGAGGGCATAACCGACGTCTCGGTCGTGGGCGTGCCCGACGACAAGTACGGCGAGGAGCTGTGCGCCTGGGTCATCGCGCGCCCCGGCGCCGACCTCGACGAGGAGGCCGTGCGCGAGTACTGCCGCGGGCGCCTGGCGCACTTCAAGGTGCCCCGCTACGTCGTGTTCGTCGACTCGCTGCCGATGACGGTCACCGGCAAGGTGCAGAAGTTCAAGATCCGCGACGCGTCTATCGAGAGCCTCGGGTTGGAGGCCGCGGCGGCGGTGCACAGCGCGTAGCGCTCGCTATAGCGTGCGGACGGGCCGGCGCCGGCGGCGCACGCCCTCCTGGGCGAGCCACTGGCGCGCCCAGGACTTCAGCTCCTGCAGCGCGGGCTGCAGCTCGGCGCCCATCGCCGTCAGCTCGTAGCTGACGCGAACGGGTGGCCCTGGCTCGACGTGGCGCGCCACCACGCCGCGCGCCTCGAGCTCCTTCATGCGCTCGGACAGCAGGCGATCACTGACCTCGGGCACCGCCTGGGCGATCTCCGAGAAGCGCATCGGGCCGTTGTCGAGCAGCACGGCCACGATCGCGCCGGTCCAGCGCCGTCCGATCAGCTCCACGGCCTCGTGGTAGAGGGGACAGCAGGCGGGCGGTGTGTCACCCGCCTGCTTCCGAGAGCCGGTCGCTTCGGGCTCCGGGCTCATGCACGCACCCTATCGCTGGTGGTTGACGGGCATCATGCGGCCCGGAGCGTTCGCGCGTCTTCCGTCGAGCCGTCGACCGGGACGTCGCCGGCAACGTTGACCAGCGCCGTGAACGTCTCGAGGGCGACGACCGCGACTGCTTCGAGGATCTGCTCGTCGGTCCAGCCGGCCTCGCGACACTCCTCGTGGAGGTGCATCGGCGGTCGGCCCTGGCCTTCGACGAGAGCCTTGAGGTAGCGCAGAAGCGTGGCCTCGCGCTCGTCGCGGGAGTCGAACTCGCGTGCGAGGGTGAGTTCGTCGAGCCCGAGGCCGGCCTGGCGCGCGGTGCGTGCATGGAGCGCGATGCCCGGCTCAGAGCCGTAGTGGTCGGCGACAGCCACGGCGATCCGCTCGAGCGTCTGCAGCGACAGGGTGCCGTGGCGCAGCTCGGAGCGGAAGCGGGCGTAGCCGCGCAGCGCCGCGGGTGAGCCGGCGAGCACGCCGAGGAAGTTGGGCAGCTGGCCGCCCGTGGCCAGCGCCCCACGCAGGACGGGGACCGAGCCCTCGGGCGCGGTGAGCTCGTCGTGGATCTGAAAGCGACTCATGGGGTTCTTCTTCATGGCGATGCCTTCGCGGAGGGGGGCGGGGGGTTCGACGTCCGTGCCGTATGACCTACGAAAAGCAACCTGCTTACGCTCCGTAAGTGTATTCGCGGGCGCCGATGCTTACAACGACTTCGCACGTAATACGCAGGCCGAGCGCGGTCCGGATGTCCGGCTGCCCGCGCGTTCGCGCCACGAGCGCGCGCCCGGACCACTCCCTCGCCCGCGGCCGCCCCTGAGCGCGACGCACAGCCGCGCGCCTCTCCTGTGACGCGCCCGCCCGCACTGCGAAGCGGCCGAAGCGACCTTCTCCGGCGCGGCACTTGCTCGCGCGGCGCACGGCGACGCGGCCGGAGCGACCCTTCCTGGGCCGCCCCGACCGATGATCAGCGCGCCGGGGGGGTAGCGCGCAGCGCCGCCGTGTGAGCCTTGAGGACCTGATACGTCGCGGTGTGACCCGCAGCCGTGTGCGCCGCGTGCGTGCGCGTGGCGGCGTGCGAGGTGCTCGTCACCGCGACGAAGATCAGGAAGAAGCCGAGGACCACGGCCCACAACGCGAGCCGGTCGGGGCGCGGACCGATGCGCTCCACCGGGCGCCGCGCCGGACGCCGGCGATCGATCTCGACCAGCCGCGGCAGCGTGGGGGCACCCACCGGGCGGCCGGTGATCTCGACAGTGCGCCGGCGACGAGGGGCCGGCAGCGGCGCCGCGGCATGGCGGGCGACGGCCTCGTGGCCGTCTGCCACCGACGACGGCTCGCGATGTGGTTCGCCGTGGGCCTCCGCCTGACCGGCGTCGCGCTCGGCGCGCGCGAAGCGCCCGCGCCTGTCAGGCGCCGAGCGCTCGAAGCGCCTGCCGCGGCGCGCAGCCGGGTCAGTGCCCGTGTCCTCCTCCTGCATCAGGGCGGCGGCCGCCTCACCGGCGGCGCGCTCGGCGACGGCACGCGCGGCCGAGCGGGCGTCGAGACGCAGGCCACTACGGGCCTCGTCCTCACGCTTGCGCTCGATCGAGTCGCGCAGGTACTGCACATCGTCCCACCACGCGCCGGGCTCGGGCTTGGGCATGCCTGTGTCGCCGTCCTCTTTCGTGTGCTTACGGGGTTAGCTGACGGGCTCGCGCTGAAAGAGCTTGCGCTACGCGTCGGACGACGCGATTCGCCCCAACTTTGGGTCCCCCGCTTCCTCACCCCTCCCGCTCTCTACACGGAAGCCAGATGAGGAACTCAGCGGTCTTGACGGCGGCATCCTAGCAGGGGCAGATCACCCCGTCAGGCCGGATTTAGCCCGAGGTTGCGGGTGTTGTGCGGAATCGCTCCAAGCGGCTTTCCGGCGCCCGCTCTTTGCGGCTCGCGAGCTCGGCGCCGAGCGGCCTCCCGGGCCGCCGCTGCGGCCTCACGGCCGCGGCACGCGAGCTTCGGGCCCGCCGAGGCCCTCCGGAACCCATCGAAGCGCGCTCGCGTGCGTTCTTAGTGCCCGGCCACTGCCGAGACGTAGTTCGCGACGTCCTGAGCGTCCTGGCCGTCGACGAGACCCGCGGGCATCTGGCCCCGACCCTGGGCGCGGCCGTTGGCGATCGCGTTGAGGATCAGCGCCTTGTTCGGGTGGAGGTTGTCGAGGTTCGGCCCGACCCGTCCGACGGCATTCGAGGCCTGCAGGGTGTGGCAGGTCGCGCAGTCCTGGGCGAAGAGCGTCCGCCCATTGGTCTGCGAGGCGTTGAGATCGACGCCCCCGGGCGCTCGCTCGGCGTGGTGGTTGCTGTTGACGACGGCGATCGCCAGCGGCACGGCGACGCCCAGCCCGACGACGATGAACGCGACCAGCACTCCGAGCAGCCTGCGGCCCTGCCGCGACGCCACCCGCTTACGCAGGCGCGCGCCGGCCGGCCCGCTCGTGAAGGCCAGGAAGACGACGGCGAGCCCCAGCGTGATGAACGCCAGGAGGAAGATAAGCGCCGCGACCATGCCGCGGGGAACATACATGCCCGTCTCCCGGCACGCGCCCCTGCTCGGGCGGGTGCGCTGAGCGAGGGTGAGCGGCGGTGACTTCGGCGCGAGGTCGCGGGTCAGCGACGGCCCCTGGGCGAGCTCCCGAGTCAGCGGCGCGCCCATGCGCGAGCTCGCGAGGTCAGCGGCGGCGCCCCTGCGCGAAGCTCATGACCGGTGGTGCGACCGCGCGGAAGTCCTCGGCGCCGTCGCCGGGCGCAGTGTCCGAGGCCGGTGGGCGGACGTGGGCGGCGGTCGCGCCGCCGGCGGCGGCCGCGGCAACGCGTGGCAGCTCGCCGAGCCGTTCGGCCTGAGCGCGGGCGAGCTCGCGGGCGTCGAGCATCGAGAAGTCCTTGATCTGCGCGTGCGGGCGGGTGAGGAGGTTGGGCGCATCGAGCGGGACGAGGCCGGTGACGAGGACGTTGATCGCGCCGCCGCCCGACGCGAAGCGCTCGAGGGTGCCTTCGATCACCACGAGTGGCTCGGTGCGGACGACGAGGCGGTCGCGCTCGTAGACCCGTGGCGGGACGATGACGTTCACCGTTCCCGTCTCGTCCTCGAGCAGTAGGAAGACGACTCCCTTGGCCGTCCCCGGGCGCTGGCGAGCCACGACGAGGCCGGCGACCCGTACGCGGGCGTCATGCGGCAGATCGTCGAGGTCGGTGCTGGAGACGATGCCGCGCGCCTTCAGCCCCGCACGTACGAGACGCAGCGGATGGCGGTCGATGGTGACGCTGGTCGTCGCGTAGTCGGCGATCATCGCGGCCCAGTCGTCGAGGGCGGGCAGCTTGGGTGCCTTGGGCAACTCGAGCCCGAGCGAGAGCTGGGTGCCCCTGTCCCCCACCCCGTAGGCGGGCGCGGCGGCGCCCAGGCGCCACAGCGCCTGCCGGCGCCCGCCGGCGAGACCGTCGCAGGCGCCCGACCACGCAAGCTGTGTCAGCGACGGCCGGCCCGCTCCGGCGCGCGATGCAAGGTCGTCGAGCGAGAGGAAGGCCCCGCCGGATTCACGGGCCGCGACGAGCGCGGCGACCTCGTCGGCGCGCACGCCGAGCACGTAGCCGAGGCCGAGGCGGACCGCGGAGCGGGCGGGGGAAGCGGATGGCGTGGGCGGAGCGGTGGCGACAGCGGGCTGCTGGGCCGGGGCCGCGGCAGCGGGGAGCAGTGGAGTGGGTGGAATCGGGTTTGAATTGGGCGCGGCTGGAGGCGCAGAGCGACGTGTGCGCGAGCGGAAGGGCAGGATCTCGACCGGCGCGTCGATGACGGTGCAGCCGACCGCGCTCGCGTTGACGTCGGGCGGAAGGACTTCGATGCCGCGGCGCTGGGCTTCGTGGACGAGGGCGTCGGGTGGGTAGAAGCCCATCGGCTGCTCGTCGAGCAGCGCGCACAGGAATTCCGGCCCGTAGTGCACGCGCAGCCAGGTCGACTGGTAGGCGAGCAGGCCGAACGCCGCCCCGTGGGCCTTCGGGAAGCCGAAGCCCGAGAAGCCGACGATCATTGACCACACGCGCTCGGCCAGTGCTTCATCGACGTCGGGCCACTTGGCCATCGCACCCTCGACGAAGCTGCGGTGGTGGGCCTCGATCGCCTCGGCGGAGCGTTTGCGGCTCATCGCGCGCCGCAGGCCCTCGGCCTCACCGGGCGAGAAGCCGGAGAAGGCCATCGACACCTCGATGACCTGGTCCTGGAAGATGATCGTGCCCAGCGTGTCGCGCAGGACGGGCTCGAGCGAATGGTGGTCGTAGGGGATCTCGTAGCCCGGCTCGGCGCGCAGGCGCTGGCGACGCTCGATGTAGGGGTTGACCGCGCCGCCCTGGATCGGACCGGGGCGCACGATCGCCACCTGGATCGTGAGGTCGTCGAGGTTCTCCGGGCGGGTGCGCCGTAGCGAGCCCATCTGCGCGCGGCTCTCGATCTGGAAGACGCCGGTGGTCTCGGCCTCCTGGATGGCCTCGAAGATGGCCGGATCGTCGTAGGGGATCCGCGAGAGGTCGATGCGCTCGCCCCGGCGCGCCGCGATCAGCTCGACGCAGCGCTCGACGGCCGACAGCATCCCGAGGCCGAGCAGGTCGATCTTCAGGAAGCCCGCGTCCGAGCAGGAGTCCTTGTCCCACATGACCATCTGGCGGCCCTCCATGGCGGCGGGAACGACCGGGCAGCAGTCGACCAGCGGACGCGTCGCGACGATCATGCCCCCGGAGTGCTGGGAGAGATGGCGCGGCAGACCCGCTGCCTCGTGGGACAGCTCGGCCAGCCATTGCCAGCGGTTGTGCTCCGTGCCATCGGGCTGCGATCCGGCCAGGCGATCGTCGCCCAGCGCCGTGGATATGTCGCGATCGACGCTCTGAGCCGTCCAGCCCTCCGAGCCGCGTGCGACGCGCTCGATCTCTCCCGGTGGCAAGCCCAGTGCCTTGCCGATCTCGCGGATGGCGCCGCGCGCGCGATAGGTCGGGAAGGCGGCGACCAGGGCTGCGCTATCGCGCCCGAAGCGATCGTGCACGCGCGGGATCAGGACCTCGCGCACGTCGCGCGGGAAGTCGAGGTCGATGTCGGGCAGCGTGCTGATCTCCTCGTTGAGGAAGCGCCCGAGCAGGAGCTTGTTGGCGATCGGATCGACGTGCGAGAGGCCGGTGAGGTAGCAGACGATCGAGGACACCGAGGAGCCGCGACCGCGCCCGGGTGGCAGCAGCGCGCGCACCGTGTCTCGCCCCCGCACCTCCACGGCGACCTCACGTGCGAGCTCGAGCATGTCGCGGTGCAGCAGGAAGAAGCCCGACAGCCCCAGCTCCGAGATGAGGCGCAGCTCGTCCTCGAGGCGTGCGGCGGCCTCGGCCCGCAGCTTCGAGCCGAGCGGGTAGCGCGACTCGAAGCACGCGTGGCAGACCTCGGCCAGCCGCCGATCGGCCGTGTCGTCCTCGGCGCCGGGATAGCGGTAGCCGAGGTCGCTGGTGAGGTCGAAGCGCAGCGTGTCGGCCAGGCGTTCGGACTCGGCGACCGCGTCGGGGTGATCGTCGAAGCGGGCCGCCATCGCCTCCGGCGTGGCAAGGACGTGGCGTGGTTGCCGCGGCGCAGCGGCTCGGAGGCGTCGAGCGTGGTGTGCTCGCGGATGGCCACGAAAGCGTCCTGCAGCCGTGCGCGCGCGGGCGTGTGGGCGTGGACGTTGCCGGTGGCCACGCACGGCACCCCGAGGCGATCGGCCAGCGCGGCCAGGCCGCGGTTGAGCGCGCGGTCGTGACGATGGAAGGGACGCTGCAGCTCGACGCGGAACGCGTCGCGCCCGAAGGCGCGCAGCAGCCGGCGCATCGTCGGCTCGTCGCGCACGCCCTGGCGCGCGCAGCCGCTGAGGCAGACCAGGCCTTCGGCGTGGTCCTCGACGTCCTCGAGCGTGACGCTCGGCTTGCCCACGACGCGTGACATGCGCGTCCTCGAGCCGCGCACGCGCCGCGGGCCCTCGACTTGTGGCGGGCCCGAGCGCGGCGGCCCGGGCCCGTAGACGCGCGTGTGCGCGTGCGCGCGCGTGAGCAGCCGGCAGAGGTTGGCCCAGCCCTGGCCGTCACGCACGAGCAGCGTGAGGTGGCGTGGGTCGCTATCGGCCGCGGCGGAATCGGACACCGTGACCTCGGCCCCGTGGATCGGGCGCAGCCCCAGATCGCCGGCGGCCTGCGCGAACTCCATCGAGCCGGAGACGGAGTCGTGATCGGTGAGGGCCAGCGCGGTGTGGCCGCGCCGCAGCGCGGCGGCCACCAGCTCGTCGGGCAGGGATGCTCCGTCGAGGAACGAGAAGGCGGAGTGGCAGTGGAGCTCGACGTACGTCATCGAACACATGTTCGCATGACCGTCGGATGGAGGGAGACGCCAGTCAGTCCGTCGAGCCGGCCGGCCCGCATGACGATCGACGCTTCGACCAAGGTCGCTGCAGAGATCAGCGGATCCTGGGCCTCCGCCAGCGAATCGATGAAGCGATCGCGCTCGGTTCGCCGGACGCGCCCGCTACACCCCCCGCCCCAGGCAGTCCGCCCGCGTGCGCCAGACCCCGTCGATCCCGCGCGTCGTGGCGGCGACCAAGTGCGTGGCCTCGTGCGTGCGCGAGAGCTCGCCGCCGATGCTCACCCCGTCCACGGCAGCCGACAGGTCGACGCCGTAGCGGCGCTCGTCGGCGTCGTAGGCCCGGGCGTGGATGACTCCCGCGGTGTCGAGGCGCGCGCGCAGCGCCGCCGACACGGCGACCGCGCTGCCGAGGGCGACCGCGCCGGGATGGCGGACCTGCTCGAGGAAGGCGCGCGCCGCGTGAAGGTTCTCGGGGTCGGTCAGGTCGAGGTGGGTCTCCTCGACGTACAGACGGGCGTGGCCGGTGGGCGTCGACAGCAGGCCGGCGACCGGCTGCAGGCGGTTGGGCAGATCGACCGACAGCTTGAAGCTGCCGGTGGTCATCACCATGAGGTCGACCGGGCGCCCGTCGGCGTCGTAGGTCACCGCATAGCGCTCGCGGTCGCCGCGGCTGCCCGTAGCGCTCGCGCCGTCGTGCGTGAGCGACAGCGAACCGTCAACGGCTCGCTGGACGTAGACCGTCGTGCGGCCCGTGCGCGCGTCTGTCCGCGTGCCTGACACGTCCTGCGAGGACAGCCCGAGCGCCCCGCCGAGCCCCGCCGACCCGCGCGACAGCATTCCGCTGACGCGCACCCCGCCCTGCTCGTAACGCAGTGCGGGTGCAGGCAGACGCCGGGCGGCGATGAGCCGCTCGAGCTCGCGCTCGGAGATGCCGAGGCTGCCGGCGAGCGCGTCGGCGGCACGGGCGTCGTGCAGCACCCAGGTGTATCCGCGCTCGCGCGTGGCCACGGCGGCGGCGGTCAGCTCGCCGCCGAGGCTGAGGCCGCCGTGACCGAGCGACAGCCCGACGTGGACGCCCTCACCCGCTTGCAGGCCACCCTCCTTGCCGTAGGCGACCGTGACGGCGATCGTGCCGTCGGAGCGCTGCTCGCGCACGACCGTCTTGTCCGTGCCGATGCGGAACACCAGGATCCTCGCCGCCACCGCATCGCGCCGGCGATCGGTGGCAACGGGGCAATAGGCGCGATCCTGTTCGCAGTCGCCGCCGCGAGCGACGCACAGCGCCCGGAGCATCTGGTGGTTCACGGATTGCGGGATCCCCGCGCCGTCGGCGGCCAGCGCCGCCGCTCCGAGGGTCACCGCGACCAGCAGGAGGACGCCGGCGTACTCGAGGCCTGCCTGGCCGCGATCCGGCGGTCTTGGGAGGCGCAGTGGGGGCATCCTGGCACCGTGGCCTGCATCGCGTCACGGGACAACCGCGCGGTTGTGACGAATCTGCGCAGGCTCTGCGTCAGCGGTGGCGGAACCAGCAACCCTCGGTGAGCTCGCGGAAGACGACGAGGTCACGCCCGTCGACGGTGACCACCTCCCAGTAGCGCCGTCGCACGGGCCGGTCGGTCCACCAGCGATCCTCGACGAGCCACGACTCGCGCACGGCGACGACCTCGTGGTGGTCGACCGCCTCCGGACGCCCACCGGGGCCCGCAAGAACAGTCGTGGGGTGCGGGACTCCGAGACGGCGAGCGCCGGGGCTCATGGGCGGGAGCTCACACCTCGAACGGCGTCAGCACGGCACGGCGCTCGGGGACGCGTGAGTCGGGATCGACGGCGAGGATGCGCAGCGCGGCCTCGGGGCCGGCGGCGGCGCGCGCCTGGCGAATGGCCTCGCGCAGCCGCGCCCGGCGGCGGACGCGCGCGTCGTCGAAGAGCGCCGCGCCGGCCGGGTGCGGCGGGCCGAAGCGCTCCACCGACAGGCGCAGGGTCTCGGCCGGCGCGGGCAGTAGCGTCAGACGCTGGGCGAGGACGAGGCGCATGCGCCCCGCATCGGACAGCGGCTCGCGGAAGACGACGCGCTCGCGCCAGGTACCGCCTTCGACCAGCGCCGCCCCGAGGACGACCGCGCGCAGCGTTCGCCCGTCGCGCTCCCGGCGAGCAAGCAGGCGATCGACGAGCAGGCACATCGCCCGCTCGAGCTGGGCGCCCGAGGAGGACTCCTCGAGCTCGAGCAGCTCCTCGAGCAGCTCGCCGGGAAGGCGTGGACGCAGCGGAGTGTCGCTCCCGCACGCCAGGTCGTGAGCGAGCAGGCCGAGCGGGCCGAAGCGATCGGCCACCGCGGCACGCGGCAGCGCGGCGAGGGCGCCGAGCGTGGCTATCCCCAGGCGCTCGAGCTCCTCGGGCAGCGCCGCCAGCTCTGGTCGATGGCGCAGCAGCGCGACGGGCTCGGCGGCCAGATCCCCCGCGCCGGCGACCATGCCGAAACAGCGCTCATCGGCGCGCGCCGCGGCGGCCACGACCGCGCAGAAGCGCGAGGGACCGGCGCCGAGCCGGATCCCGCCCGTGCCGGACTCCGGGCTCGGCGGTATCCGGTGACGCAGCGCGGCGTGGGCGGCGCCGAGCACACCGTCGAGCGAGCCGCCGTGCAGGCGCTCCAGCCCGCGCACATCGAAGCAGGCCAGCCCTGGATGCCCCGGCTCGATCCGGGCGCCGACCGCCTCCAGCCGGGCCAGCACGCGCACCCAGGCATCTGCGACCCCGACCGGATCGGGTGGCACGAGCGCCAGCCGCGGACAGCGCGCAAGCGCCTCTCCCATGCGCATGCCCGGATGGACCCCGAAGCCCTCGGCCGCCGCCGAGACCTCCCCCACGAGCTGCTCGCGCCCGGGCCCGGGCGCCAGCGCGGCCGGGCCGCTCAGCAGCGCCGGACGCGCAGCAGCGGCGACGACGAGCTCAAAGCGGGGAAGCAGGACGCAGACAACTTGCACGAACATATGTTCGCATCCTATTGCGGGAGGATCAACCCCCTCGGCCGTCAGCTCTGCGCGATGACCAGCACGATCGTGGCCAGCGCGAGCACGACGCCGCCGATCGTGAACAGCATCACCAGCGCGAAGGGCAGCGGCGTGTGCGCGTTGCTGGCGACCGCCCGGCCGAGCTCGCGCTGGCGATAGGCCCCGGTCAGCAGCAGGCCGACGGCAAGCGCCGCGTAGCCGACGCCGAGCGCGATGTAGGGGCCCGAGGCGACGTCGAGCACCTGCGGCGCCACGCGCCCGACCGCGAGCGCACCCGCGGTCGCGGCCAGAGCCGTGCGCCACCAGGCCAGCCACGTGCGCTCGGCCGCCATCGACGTGCGTTGCGCGACGTCCGGGGCGAGCGCGGGAGCTACGGCAGGCGGCTCCTCGACAGGCGGCTGCTGCGCCATCGGCGTGATCTAACCACGCCCAGCCACCCCTAGACGATGACCGCGTCCTCGTAGCCCGCCCGGCCGACCGCGCTGGAGTCCAACAGCTCCCAGCGCTCCATCCAGCGGTGGGTGCGCTCGAACATGTCGCGCGTGTAGGGCTCGAAGACGATCCTCTCGCCCGGACCGAACCGGCGCACGTCGACGCCGTCGCGCAGATCGTCGGGCAGCTCGCGATGCCAGTAGTGCTTGTAACGGTCGGCGTCGAGGTCGATCTCGCGTTGCGCGTGGCGCATGGCGCGGAAGTAGCGCTCGAGGTCCTCGGTCTCGGCGGCCTCGCTGACGAGGAAGCCCATGATGAAGGTGGTGTCGACGAGCTTGCGCAGCCCGTGCTGCTCGAGCAGGTAGTACTGGGCCCCGAAGACGTTGGCCGCCTCGATCCGCCCGTCCAGCATCAGCCGGACGCGGTCCCACGGACGGCCGACGAAGTCCAGGGCGAGATCCGACCGCTCGAGGAACGGCTCGAGCCCCTGGATCGCGGAGTAGTGGCTTCCGGAGTGATAGCCGACGCCGACCTTGGCACCGGCCAGGTCCTCCGGGCGCCGATAGGGAGAGTCCGCGGCGACGAAGATGCCAGAGACGCACACCGAGTAGGCCTTGCCCCACATCCGGCCGTGGCGCTCGGTCGCGGCGGCGTTGACCACCCAGTGGCACGCGCCCGAGACGGCGCACGAGCGCCCTTCCTCGATGTCTTCGAAAGCGCCGCTGCGCACGGCCATCGGCGCGGTGTCGGAGGGCGCCACCGAGGACCCCGGCGCGTAGACCGACCCGCCGGCGAACCCCTCGGGGTCGAACTCGTAGTCGAGCCCCTCGTCGCGGAAGAACCCCTCGTCCTCGGCCACCCACTCCTGCAGGCGTACGTGCGGTTGGATGCGAAATCGGGACATGCCGGCGATGCTAGTGGGTCTTCTGGTGACGTTACGCCGGGAAGCCCGGGATGCCGGCGCCGCCGGGCAAGGACGGGGCACCGACGGCGAAGCCGTTGGTCCCGAAGGAATACCGGAGGTATTTCGAGGGTCGAGGACGCCGCCTGGCGGTGATCGGCGCCCGGGATTTCCGGTGGAACGTTGCGAGAAGGCCCACTAGTAGTGCTGCGCCTCGGCCGCGGCGCCAGCGCGTCCGAGGTCGGACGGCAAAGGTAGGGAGCCCGACTCCAAAGATGGGGCACCCGCCCGATGCGGCCATCCCCCGCCGTTCGTAGCTTCGCTGCACACCGACAAAGGGGGAACAATGAGCAGGCGCGCCATCATCACCTTGCTGGCCGGCCTGGCGATCGCGCTGGGCGCCGGCGTCGTCGCCACGGCCAACTCGTCGCCCGAGCATTCGCCCGCGCTGGCCAAGCAACTCGCCTCCGCGCGGCTGGCGACCGCCAAGTACGCGACCAACCTCGGCCAGGCGAAGGCCGACGGCTACTCGATCATCACGCGCATGATCCCCGAGATGGGCTGGCACTTCATGAACCCGGCCATCAAGGACTTCGACGTCCGCCGTCCGCCGATCCTCGTCTACGAGCGCAAGGGCGGAAGGTGGCAGCTCGCGGCGCTCGAGTGGGTTTTCCCCAAGAAGCCCGCGACCCCACCGCTGCGCGGCGCGCGCTACGGCTCGTTCCCCGCGGCGTGCCACTACGCCGACGGGACCTTCGTGCCGACGCCCGAGGAGACCCGCTGCCCGCATACGAGTCCGAAGACGGGCGCCGCCTTCACCTTCTGGCACCCGGACCTCGTGACCATGCACGTGTGGCTGTGGTACCCGAACCCCGACGGGCTGTTCGCAAGCTACAACCCGCTGGCCAAGCCGTTCAACGGGGGATAGGAACCGTGACGCGGCGCCCGCCTCAGGCGGGCGCCGCCACCCCACGTTCGCGCTCGACCAGCACCCGGCGCAGCAGCTTGCCGGTCGGTGAGCGCGGCACCTCGTCGACGACGATCACGTCGGCGAGCCGCTTGTAAGGCGCCACGCGCTCGGCCACCCACAAGGCGAGCGCGGCCGGCTCGACGTGCTCGAGCAGCGAGACGTAGGCCACCGGGACCTCGCCGGACTCCTCGTCGGGACGCGGGACGACGGCGGCGTCGGCCACCATCGGGTGCGCGGTCAGCTCGGCCTCCAGCTGCGCCGGCGCCACGTGATAGCCGCGCACCTTGATGAGCTCCTTGAGGCGATCGACGACGAACAGATGACCGTCCTCGTCGAAGCGCACGAGGTCGCCGCTGCGCAGCCAGCCGTCGGAGTCGATCGCCGTGAGCGTCGCGATCTCGTCGCCGAGGTAGCCGCGCATGACCTGCGGGCCGCGGACCCACAGCTCGCCCGTGTCCTCCGGGCCGACGCGCTCGCCGCTGTCCGGATCGACGACGATCGCCTCGGTGCTCGCCGCCAGCAGACCCGCTGACCCGTGGCAGACGGGCTCGCTCGGCAACGAGACCGGTGCGCCCTCGGTCATCCCGAGCGCCTGCCCGACCGTGCACCCCAGGCGCGCCTCGCACTCGAGCTCGAGCTCGGCTGGGCACGGCGCGGCGCTGAGCATCACGAGCCTCAGCGAGGAGAGATCGAAGCGGTCGACCATCGGATGGCGCGCGAGGGCGTGCGCGATCGGCGGTACCGCGAAGACCATCGTCACGCGGTGCTCCTCGATCATGCGCAGGAACGCTTCGAGCTCGAAGCGCGGCAGCGTGACGATCTTGGCGCCGGCGCGTAGCGCGTGGTTGAGCGAGGCCGAGCCGAACACATGGGCGAAGGGGACGATCCCGGCGAGGACGTCGTCGGGGCGGGCGCGGGTGAGCGGCACGGCCGCGAGCTGGCGCAGCAGCGCCACCGCGGCGTCGTGCGACTGCATGACGCTCTTGGGCAGCCCGGTCGTGCCGCTGGAGCTGTACAGAAAGGCCGTCGCTCGCGGGTCGCGCGCATCGGGAGCGATCGGCTCGCCGAGCGGCAGTGACGACACGCCGAAGAGCGCCTCGGCCCCGGCGGCCTCCGCGGCCTCGGCCGCCTTCGGCATCGCGGCCGCATCGGCGACCACGTAGCGGGCACCGGTCTGGCGCAGGAAGGCCGTGAGCTCACGCGCGGTCAGCAGCGGGCTGGCGGGCGCGAGCGTCAGGCCGGCCAGCAGCGCCCCTTGGGCGACGATCGGGAAGTCCGGCCCGTTCGAGGCGACGACCGAGAGGACGTCGCCCCGGCGCGCGCCGGCGCGCCGCAGGCCGCCCGCCAGCCGCGTGGCACGGTCGAGCAGCGCGGCGTAGGTCAGCGAGGCCCCGGCCGCCGCGTCGACAACCGCGACGCGCCCCGGCGCCGCGCCGCCGAGCACCTCGTCGTGGACCATCGCCGGAGCGGCGTCGAGATCGGGAAATGCGCTGCGCCACAGAGTCATCGGTTCCCCCTCGATACTATGCAGGAACCCTGCGGATAATACGCAGGCTCCCTGCGCGTTGTCAAGGAGCGAACCATGCCCGAAACCGATCAGCGGCCGTTCACGATCCTGATGGCCTTCCGGCGCACGGCCCGCCTGATGGTCGACGAGTTGGCGCGGCGCCTACTCGCCGACGGCTACGCGGGCGTCCAGCCCGCCCATCACGCCTTCTTCGAGAACATCGACCCCCACGGCACGCGGCTGACCGAGCTCGCCACGCGCGCGGATATGACGCACCAATCGATGAGCGAGCTGGTGGCCGGTCTCGAGGCCCGCGGGTGGGCCGAGCGCCGGCCGGACCCGACCGACGGCCGCGCGCGGCTGGTCTGCCTGACGACCGAGGGCCGGAACCTCACACGCCGCGGCCTGCACCACATCAACGAGATCGAGGCCGAGTGGCAACGGCGCTGGCAGGAGGCCGGCCACGAAGGCGAGCTGCGCCCGATCCTCGAGCGAGCGCTCAACGCGGCGGGCGCCTAGACGACGAGCGCCGCCACCTGCGTGCGCGCCTCCTCCTCGGACAGGCCGCCGTGGTGGCCACGGAAGCGCATGTCGAAGCGATGGGGCTCTCGCCACCACACGGTCTCGCCGGGCGCGGGAAGCACACAGACGTCGGGCAGTCGTGCGCGCAGCTGCGCGCCGACCGCTCCCAGCCAGCCCGCCCGGACGAGGTCGGCGACGCGGTGCACCCTCGCCCGCCCGCCCACGAGCCGCTGGAGGCCGTCGACCACG
Source organism: uncultured Actinomycetes bacterium (assembly GCA_963821355.1). Classification (GTDB taxonomy): domain Bacteria; phylum Actinomycetota; class Thermoleophilia; order Solirubrobacterales; family Solirubrobacteraceae; genus JAOPZW01. Next base: position 158,364 of record CAWGDO010000001.1, read on the forward strand.
TCCTCGACGTTGTCCTCGGGGCAATGCAGGAAGAGGTCGCGGGCCGAGCCGGCGGGCGCGAGGACGCGGCCGTTGCGCCCGCGGGCCAGAAGGCCGAGGAGCTCGGGCCACGCCTCATTGACGTAGATCGTCGTCGCCGGATCGACGTCGACCTGCCCATGATCGGCGGCGAGCAGCACGATCGTCCCGTCCGGCAGCGCGCGCAGCCCGGCGTCGAGGGCGTCGAGGCAGCGCTCCACCGCGGCGGCGAAGTCCGGCGACGAGGGTCCCTTCATGTGGCCGATGGTGTCGACCTCGTCCCAATACAAATAGGCGTACGCCGGCCCGTCGGCCGCGCGCAGCGTCGTCGCCAACTCGGCAAGCCCCGGGCGCAACTCGGTCATCGCGTGGATGTGCGCGCCGCGGGCGAGCACGCTGTCGTAGGTCGACGGCGTGAAGGCCGCCGGCTGGAAGGCATGACAGGCGACACCCGCCGCGCCGAGGCGCTCGTAGAGTGTCGGCGCCGAGGGCAGCACGGCAGCGGGGTCGGCGCCCGCCCGGATCAGCGTGTCGCGCTCGCTGTCTCCGGCGAAGGAGAACAGCAGCGGCGTGACGATCGCGTCGAGGCCCGCGTCGTAGACGTTCCACTCGTAGAGCCCGTGCTCGCCCACGGGCGCGCCCGTGTGCAGCGTGGTGATGTGCGCCGTCGTGGTCGCCGGGAACTGGGTGGTCAGCCGCGTCACGGCGTCCAGGCGGCGCAGCAGCGGGTGATCGCCATGGCGGGTGAAGAAGGTCCAGCCGAAGGCATCGAGCAGCACGAGCACCACGCGCCGCGCCCTCGCGGGCACGCCCTCGAGCGCGACGCCGCCCTCCCCCAGCCCGAGCAGGCGCTGGACGGTGGCCGGAAGCGCGGCGAAACCGCCGCCGTCGTAGCGCGGTACGACCGCTAGATGGTTGATTCCGAATCCCACGCGGCCGGATGGCCGTGCACCGTGGATGCCGGGCGACGCGGGCCGAAGGGGGACAGTGGCAGAGCCACGGACCCCTTCGGACGGTGGCGATCCGGCGCCGCGGGGCGCGGGCAGCCGGGCGTGGGGGGTTTGGAATCGGCCATCTAGAAGGTGGGCGGCTGGCCGAACATCTCTCCCAGGCGCGCGGCGAGCGCGAGGTCGCCCTCGATGTCCATCCGCCCGGTGAGGAGCGCCTTGCCAGGATCGAGGTCGCGCCCTGCCATGCGCACGAAGTCCGCCACGCCGAGCTTCATCGTCAGCGCCGGAGCGGCCGCGCCGCCGGGCCGCGCGCTCGCGCCGGCGGGCGAGATCGCGACCGTCCAGGGCACGGCCGCGCCGTCGGCGCGCCGCAACTCGTAGAACAGCTCGCCGCTGAAGCCGTGGGCCTTGTCGGGCTGGTAGGCCTGCGTCATCGCGCCGAAGAGCAGCTTCAGCCCGCGGTCGGAGCCGACGGTGTGCTCGAGGCGGCGATCATCGGAGCGGCGCACGAAGGCGCGGAAGGCGCGCTCGCCCTGCTCGGTGGCCAGCGCCTGCAGCGCGGCCAGCCGCGGGCGCCCGTTGGCGGTGGCGCGGGCAAGGCCCGACTCCTCCGGCGGGCCCGATGCGACCGGCGCGATCGCGTACCGCGGGTCGGGCGCTCGCGGCGCCTCGCGGCGCGCGAGCGCCGCCTCGATGGCGGGTGCGAAGCGCTGCGCCCGGCGCGCGTCCGCTTCGTCCGCGCGCTCGGCGAACTCGGGCATGACGTCCGAGGCGAACAGCTCGATCGACTCGCAGATGTGCTCGTGGCGGTTGCGCCCAGCCTGCATGACGAAGATCACCTGGTCGACGCCGGCCTGCTCGTAGCGCCGGCACAGGTCGCGCACCTGCGCCGGGGAGCCGAGCGCCCCGCGCAGCGACCCGAGACCCTGTTGCAGCACGCGCACGCCCAGCGGCCCGTCGTCGGCGTTGATGATCGAGCGGGCGAAGCCGACCTCGTCGCGGCGCGCGAGGAACTCCTCGTAAATGTTGGTGCGTCCGGGACGATGGTCGCCGAAGACGTAGTAGTGCGCCAGCGAGTAGCCGAAGAAGTGCGCGCCGTCGATGCCGCGCTCGATCGCCTGTGCCTCGTCGGGGGCGCACATCATCGGCAGCACAACGGCGACCTGCGGGTTGACGGCGAAGCCGCCCGGGACGCAGCGCTCGCTGTCGACGATCTGGTGGTACTCGTCGACCCAGGCCTTGGCCTCCTCGGGCTCCACGAACGAGAAGCTCAGCGCGCCGATGCCCCACCGGGCTGCCAGGGGGATCGTCTCGCGCCGCGAGCAGGCCACCCACAACGGCGGATGCGGCTTCTGCAGCGGCTTGGGCACGACGTTGCGCGGCGGCATCGAGAGGAAGCGCCCGTCGGCACCGGCGAACGGCTCCTCGACCATCATCCGCGCGACCACCGGCAGCAGCTCCTCCCACTGCGCGCGCTTGGTCTCGCGGTCGACGCCGAAGCCCTCGAGCTCGGCGCCGCTCGACGTCTCGCCGGTCCCCAGCTCGACGCGCCCGCCCGACACGAGGTCGAGCATCGCCGCGGTCTCGGCCACGCGCGCGGGGTGCTGGTAGCCCAGCGGCAGCGGCAGGATCCCGAACCCCAGCCGGATGCGCTTCGTGCGCTGCGATGCGGCGCCGAGGAAGACGCCCGACGCGCTGGAGTGCGAGTACTCCTCGAGAAAGTGGTGCTCGACCTCCCAGACCGAGTCGATGCCCACGCTGTCCGCCAGCTCGACCTGCTCGAGCGCGTCCCGGATCAGCCGGTGCTCGCCGTCGTCCCCCCACGGGCGCGGCAGCTGATGCTCGTAGAAGATGCCGAAGCGCATGGGCTGTCAGCCTAGTGATGGGGGCGTTTGTCGCGGGTGGCTCGGCGGCGCTAGGCTCCCGGCGCCCGCCCCTCCTCGCCCCCGGGAGTCCGCATGTCCCGCACCGCCCGGTCCCTCCCCCTGGCTGCGCTGGTGGCCGTGTCGCTGGCCGCTCCGGCGGCGGCCGCGCCGGCTGCACCCGACGGCCCGGGCGCCCTGTCGCACTTCGACCTGGCCCGCAAGGACTGTGTCGGGACGGCGCGCAACACGACGTCGAAGGTGTGGCTCACGGTCGCCGACGGCGTCCTCTCGGACGTCTACTTCCCGACCAACGACAACACCAACGTCGAGACGCTCCAGTACGTCGTCACCGACGGCTCGACGTTCACCGACCTGCAGACGCGCGACACGACGTACACGGTCAAGGCGACCGACGACCGGGCCCTGACCTGCGAGGTCACTACCACCGCGAAGAGCGGGCGCTACAAGATCGTCACCGACTACGTCACCGACCCCTCACGCCCGACGGTGCTCATCCGCTCGCGCTTCGTCGCGCTCAAGGGCCGGCTGTCGGACTACCGGCTCTACGTCCGCCACGACCCGACGCTCAACGGCAACGGCGGTGGCGGGGACGGCAACGGCGGCGCCGATGACGGCACCATCGCCGATGCCGGCGGCCACACGCTGCTGGTCGGCTCTGACACGGTCACGAAGACCAACGCGGCCAACCGCGACTACGCGATCCCGGTGTACTCGGCCATCGACGTCGACGGCGGCCTGCAGCAGGCGACCAACGGCTTCGCCGGGCAGCCGAGCGACGGGCTCGTGCAGCTCGACGCGAGCCACGCGCTGACCGACCTGCACGACTCAGCCGCGCACGGCAACCTCGTCCAGGTCGGGCGCGTCCCGCTAGGCCGCAACGGGAAGTTCACGCTCGCCCTCGGCTACGGCGACACGCAGGGTCACGCGATCTCCGCGAGCCGGCGGTCGCTGCACGACGGCTTCGGCAGTGCCGCCAAGGACTACGAGCGTGGCTGGCACGCCTACGACGACAAGCTCGTCAAGCCCAAGCGCCCGAAGGGCGTGTCGGGCTCCAAGTGGAGCGACATCCTCGACGAGTACTACCTCAGCGCCAACTACGTCAAGGCCGCCGAGGACAAGACCTTCCCCGGCGCCGTCGCCGCGGCATTGACGTCGCCGTGGGGCCAGGCGGTCTCGGCCGGCGATCCGGCCAACACCTACTTCGGCTCCTACCGCGAAGTGTTCGCGCGTGACCTCTACGAGGCGTGGACCGCGGTCTTCCTCGCCGGTGACCGGCGCACCGCGACGGACATGACGCGCTTCCTCTTCGAGCGCCAGCAGCTCACCGACGGCTCGATGCCGCGCAACAGCCTGCCCAACGGAAAGGCCGCGCCCGACAGCTTCAACACGCAGCTCGACGAGTGCGCCTACCCACTGATCATGGCGCTCGCCGTCGGCCTGACCGACAAGTCCTTCTACACCGCGCACATCGCGCCCGCCGCGAACTTCGTGGCCAGCCACGGCCCATCGTTCGGACCCGAGCGCTGGGAGGAGCAGAGCGGCTACTCGCCGTCGACGATCTCAGCCGAGATCGCGGGCCTCATCGCGGCGGCGATCATCGCCGATCGCAACGGCGACCACGCCTCGGCCCGCGTGTGGCGCGGCGTGGCCGACGAGTTCCAGCGCAACCTCAAGACGTGGACGCTGACCACCACCGGGCCGGACAGCTCCCAGCCATACTTCATCCGCCTGTCGAAGACGGGCGACCCCAACGCGGCGATCACCTACAACGTCGGCAACGGCGGCCCGACGCTCGACCAGCGTGACGTCATCGACGCCGGCTTCCTCGAGTACGCCCGGCTCGGCCTGCTGTCGCCGACCGACGCCGACATCGTCCGCTCGCTCGACGTCGTCGACGCCAAGATCCGCCGCGACACCGACAGCGGCGTGGGCTTCTACCGCTACAACGGCGATGGCTACGGCGACGGGGCGACCGACGGCCATCCGTGGGCGCCGTCCGACATGGGCAGCGGGCACCTGTGGCCGGTGCTCGCCGGCGAGCGCGGCCAGTACGAGGTCGACACCGGCAAGTCCGGCGACGCGATCGAGCGCCTGGACGCCATGCGGAACATGAGCTCGGGCGTGGGGCTGATCACCGAGCAGGCGTGGGAGCTGCCCGACCTCGCCGCTTCGCCGTTTGGCACGGACCCGACGAAGGCCTCTATCGGCTTCGTCAACGGCAAGCCCGCGGGCTCCGCGTCGGCGCTGACATGGTCGGCCGGCCAGTTCGTGCGGCTGACGCTCGACGCCGCGGCGGGCAAGGTCCTCGATCGGCCCGACTACACCGTTGACCGCTACGTCCGCCACCACCAGCGTCAGACGACGCTGACGGTCACCGCGCCGCCCGACGCGTCGCCGGTGGGCGACTCGGTCACCGTGACGGGCACCACGGTGGCCGGGAACAACGTGACCGTTGCAGCCACCAACACCGACACGAGCTTCAAGACCACCACCACCTCGGCGACGGTCGACTCCAACGGCGCGTTTTCGGTGACGATCCCGCTCACCGGCGGAACGTGGGTGCTGAACACGGTGGCGACGAGCCCCTCGGGCGCGACGGCGCGCGACGCGCGGACCGTCGTCTTCGACCAGCCGCCCGGCACGCTGCTCTTCGCCGCCGACGATCCCGACGGCGACGACAACGGACCGGGCAACTACGCCTATCCGAGGAGCGACAACTTCAAGCCGGGCGCCTACGACATCGAGCGCTTCGAGGTCTACGACGCCGGGACCGACATCGTCTTCCGTCTGCGCACGCGCGACCTGACGCCGACCTTCGGCAGCCCGCTCGGTGCGCAGATGCTCGACGTCTACGTCCACGACCCCGCGGGAGGCACGACGTCGACCGCGGCCGCCTTCCCGCAGCGCAACTACCTGATGACGGCGGCGGGGGCGTGGAACAAGCGCCTCGAGGTGCAGGGCTTCGGCCAGCAGTTCTTCGATACGGGCGGGACGACGCTCGGGACGATCGCGATCCGCGCCAACGCGATCTCGCGCTTCATCACGTTCAGCGTGCCGAAGTCAGCGCTGGGAACGCCGACCTCGGGCTGGGCCTTCACCGTGGTGCTGACCGGCCAGGACGGATTCAGCCCCGACCAGGCGCGCGGTTTCCAGCCCACCCCGCAAGACTTCCAGTTCGGCGTCTGCGCGGCCGCGAGCTCCGACCAACACTGCACCGCCGATCCGAGCACGGTGCCCAAGGCAATGGACGTCCTCACCCCCGGCGACGTCATGCAGTCCGACGAGCTGGACTACACGATGCACGAGCCAGTGACGATCGCCCCGGTGGTGATGCCGTAGCGCCGGCGTTCCGCGGCTTTCCGCCCGAGGCCCTCGAGTTCCTGCGCGACCTCGAGGCCAACAACGACCGCGACTGGTTCAAGGCCAACCGCACCCGCTACGACGACGACCTCGTCGCGCCGGCCCGCGCGCTGGGCGAGGACCTGGCCGACCTCGGGCGCGCGCATCTGTTCCGCCCTTGGAACGACACGCGCTTTCACATGCGCCCGCCGATCAAGGAGCAGCTCGGCCTGGCGATCGGCTACGAGGGCGCGGGCGGCTTCTACGTCGAGCTGTCGCTCGACGGCTTCCTCGTGGCCGCTGGGATGTACCAGCCCGCGCCCGACCAGGTCGAGCGCATGCGCCGCGCGATCGACAACCGGCGCACGGCCAGCGGCCTGACGCGCGCGATCAACCGCGCGCGCGACGCGAAGCTCGAGCTCAATGAGCCGGCGCTGGCCCGCGCCCCGCGCGGCTACCCGCCCAACCACCCGCGCGTGGAGCTGCTGCGCCACCGCGGCTTGACGGTCGCGCGCCGACACGAGCTCGGCCCATGGCTGCACCGCCCGCAGGCCGGAGCGCGGATCCGCAAGCAGCTCGAGGCCGCCGCGCCGCTGGTGCGCTGGCTGCGCGAGTACGTCGGGCCGCCGAAGCAGCGCTGACTATGCGCCGCGGGGGGGCGCGGCAACGTCAGTGATCGCCCAGGCCACGGAAAGCGAGCTCGAGCACGGTCCTCACCTGAGCGGCGCTCGGCAGGCGCGTGTGCAGCAGCAACCGGTGGTAGATCGGCCCGTACAGCAGCTCGACCGCCGTGTCGAGATCGACGTCGGCCCTGATCTGCCCCTGCTCCCGCGCCCGATCCAGCCGCGCGCGGCACGCGACGACGCGCGGGTTGATGATCTCGCGCACCAGCGTGTCAGCCACCGCGGGGTCGGACTGCGCCGCGCCGATCACGCCGGTGTAGACGGGACCGAAGTCGGGCGAGGACAACACCGCTTCGAGCGCGATCTACACGACGGCGCCCAGCAGCAGCTAGTCGCGCTCGCCCTCGACCTGCGCCTCCTGCAGGCGCGCCTGGCGGGCACGGACGCGGCACCGACGGTCGCGGCGCTCGGCGACCAGCTCGCGGCCGCGCTCGCCGACCTGCGCGAGCTTGCCCGCGGTCTGCATCCGGCGATCCTCACCGAGCGCGGTCTCGGGCCGGCGCTGCAGAGCCTCGCCGATCGCGCGCCGCTGCCCGTGCTGGTCGCCATCGAGACGATGGATCGGCCGGCCGGCCGCGTCGAGGCGACGGCCTACTACGTCGTCGCCGAGGCGCTGACCAACGTCGCCCGCCACGCGCGAGCGAGCCACGCGAGCGTCGACGTCCGCCGGCGCGGCGCCGACCTCGTCGTCACCGTCAGCGACGACGGCAAGGGCGGCGCCGACACCGCCGAGGGCACGGGCCTGCTCGGGCTGCGCGACCGGCTCGCCGCCCACGAGGGCACGCTGGCCATCGAGAGCCGTACGGGAGCCGGGACGCGCCTGGTGGCCGTCATCCCGCGTCGGCCACCTTGCCGGGGTTGAAGATGTCGTGCGGGTCGAGCGCGTGCTTGATCGCGCGCATGAGGCGCACGCCGCCGGCGCCGTGCTCGAGCTCGAGGTAGGAAGCCTTGCCGTAGCCCACGCCGTGCTCGCCCGTGCACGTGCCGCCGTGCTCGAGCGCGCGCAGCACGACGCGGTCGTGGAACTCCATGGCGCGCTGGACGTCGGCGGGGTCCTCGCGATCCATGAGCAGCGTGACGTGGAAGTTGCCGTCGCCGACGTGGCCGAGGATCGAGCCGGTCAGGCCGTGCTCGTCGAGGTCGGCACGCGTCTGCAGGATCACCTCGGCCAGGGCGGAGACGGGGACGCAGGCGTCGGTGGTCAGCGCGCTCGTCCCGGGGCGCAGCGCGCGCGTGGCGTCGTAGGCGCGGTGGCGGGCGTGCCACATCCGGCGCCGCGCCGCTTCGTCGGTGGCCCATTGGAAGCCCTGCCCGCCGTGCTCGGCGGCGACCTCCTCGGTCTCGGCGGCCTGTGCGGCGACCTCGGCGGGCGTGCCGTGGAACTCGAGGAACAGCGTCGGCGCGACGCGGTGGTCGAGGTCGTTGGCGCGGTTGATCGCCTCGATCAGCATCTCGTCGAGCAGCTCGATGCGCGCGACCGGGATCGCGTGCTGTGAGACCGCGAGGACGCAGTCGACCGCGTCGCGCAGCGTCGGGAACGAGCACACCGCGGCCGACATCGCCTCGGGCGTCGGGTGTACGCGCAGCGTGACCTCGCAGATCAGGCCCAGCGTGCCCTCCGAGCCGACGAACAGCCGCGTGAGGTCGTATCCGGCCGAGGACTTGCGCGCGCGCGAGCGGGTGCGCACGACCTCGCCGTCGGCGGTCACGACGACCAGCGAGAGGACGTTCTCGCGCATCGCGCCGTAGCGGACGGTCGTCGTGCCCGAGGCGCCGGTGGCGACCATGCCGCCGAGCGTGGCGTCGGCGCCGGGGTCGACCGGGAAGAAGACGCCCTCAGGGCGCAGTGCGTCGTCGAGCTGGCGGCGCGTGACGCCGGCCTGCACGGTGACGTCGAGGTCCTCGACCGACAGGCGCAGGATCCGGTTCATCTCGCGCATGTCGACGCTGACGCCGCCGTGCAGCGCCGACACGTGGCCCTCCAGCGACGTCCCGGCGCCGAACGGCACGATCGGCGCGCGATGGCGCGCGCAGACGCCGACGATCGCCGCCGCCTCCTCGGTACTCGCGGGCAGGACGACGGCGTCGGGTGCCGCGACCGGATGAAACGACTCGTCGACGCCGTGCTGCTCGCGCACGTCGCGGCCGGTGAGGACGCGGTCGGCGCCGAGCAGCGCGCGCAGATCGTCGAGCACCTGCGCCGTGGCGGACTCCGAGAGGCGTCGGGGTTGCTCTGAGGTGGTCGCGGTCATTGGCCGTCGGACGTTAACGTGCGCGCTGCTCGACCGCCCAGGAGGGAATGCCATGCGCGCCGGTGTCTTCAGAGGAATTCGGCAGGTGCCGATCGAGGACGTCCCCGATCCGCGCCCTGGGTCCCGCGACGTCGTGCTCGACGTCAAGGCGTGCGGCATCTGCGGCTCGGACCTGCACACCTACGTGGCGGCGCAGTTGGCCGCGGTCGGGCAGGTCATGGGCCACGAGTTCTCGGGCGAGGTCGCCGAGGTCGGCGGCGAGGTTGAGGGGATCGCCGTCGGCGACCGGGTCACCGGCCCGCCGATCCAGCCGTGCGGAGAGTGTGCAGCGTGCCGCGCCGGGCGGCGCCATCTGTGCGAGACGTGGACGACGCGCAGCATCGCCTACGGCCTTCCCGGGGCGTTCGCCGAGCGCGTGCGGATCCCCGACGCCACGCTCGGCGACAACGTCTTCAAGCTGCCCGACCCCATGACCTTCGAAGACGGCGCGCTGGTCGAGCCCCTGGCCGTGGGCGTCCACGCGGTTGGGCGCGCGGACACCGGTCCCGGCGACGTCGCGCTCGTGCTCGGCCTCGGGACGATCGGGCTGCAGGTGGCCCAGGTGCTGCTGGCGCGCGGCCTGACGGACGTGATCGGCGCCGATCTCTCACCGCTGCGCCGCTCGGTGGCCGAGGAGCTCGGGGTCACGGCGGTGTCGGGTGACGAGCTCGCCGCCGCCGCCGGCGGCCGGTCGATCGACGTCGTGTTCGAGGCCACCGGAGCGCCGGCGCTCGTACAGGGGGCCATGGAGCTCGTGCGCCCGGCGGGCACGGTCGTCTTGATCGCCCTCTACGAAGAGCCGGCGCAGATCGTGCCGACGCTCGCCGTGCAGAAGGAGCTGACGGTGCGCGGCAGCGCGATCTTCACGCCGGCCGAGTTCGAGGAGGCGGTCGAGCTGCTCGCCGCCGGCAAGGTGCGCGGCCGTCCGCTGATCACCCACCGGCTCGCGCTCGAGGACCTCGGTGCGGCCTTCGAGGCCCAGCTCGACAAGGACGCCGCCATCAAGGTGATGATCAGCGGATAGCGCCGATGCCCGAGTCGCACACCCCGTTCGTCTTCGTCAACAAGGCCATCAACCCGCTGGTGCGCGGGCTGCTGCGTTCGCCCGCCCACGGGCTGGTCAGCAGCCACCTGGCGCTGCTGACGGTCACCGGGCGCCGCAGCGGGCGCACGTTCACCTTCCCGGTCGGCTATCACGTCGAGGGCGACGACCGGCTGACGCTCAACGTCGACTGGCCGGAGCGCAAGCGCTGGTGGCGCAACCTGAAGGATGGCGGGCGCGTCGAGCTGCGGCTGGCCGGCGTGCGCCGCACGGGGATGGCGTGGGCGCGCGGCGATGAGCGCACGGGCGTCAAGGTCGAGGTCGAGCTCGACGCGGCGTAGCTCACTGGAGCGGCCACGGATTCGGCGCCGCGCGGCGCGGCTCCCTTCGCCAGTCGGCGTACGCCTCGGCGGGGTCATCGGTGGTCCGCGTGACGGAGGCGTCGTATCGCGCGGCGACCTCGTTGACCGGGTAGTGGGCGGCGTCCTCGCGCCGCGACCCGATCATGAGCATGGCGCAGGGCCCATCGCCGGCGCCCACGAAGACGTGCTCGAGCCCGGCAGGGCAATGGACGAAGTCCCACTGCTTGAGGCTGTGCTCCTCACCGTCGAGGATCACGATGCACTCCCCGTGCAGGACGAGGAAGTCCTCCTGCACGGGCTCGGAGTGGTAGCGGCAGTTGGGCTGGCCCGGCAGCATGATCTGGATGTTCACGCCGGTGTCGGGCCACGGCTCGTCGTCGGGCTCGAAGCTGATGACCGTGGCCCGGCGCGAGTGAGTACGCGCCGGTGCCGCGGCGACGTTGATGATGAGTGGCTCGTCCACGCGCGCGCGTTACCGCCGCGGCGCGCCGCGGGCCGGACAGCGAACGGGGTCGATGTCAGCGCTTGACGGCGTTCTTGAGCTGTGCGCCCGCCGAGAAGCGTGGCGACTTCGTGGCGGCGATGTACATACGCTCGCCGGTTGCGGGGTTCACGCCCTGGCGGGCGTCGCGATGGGCGACGGAGAACTTCCCGAAGCCGGTGATGGTGATGTCCTGCCCGGCCGCAAGGCCGTCCTCGATCGCTTCGATCGTCGCGGACAGCGCCTCACTCGCCTGGCCCTTGCTGAGGCCAGAGCGCTGGGCAATCTGCTCAACGAGCTCGTGCTTGTGCATGGATCGCTCCCTGGATAGACGACAGAGCCCGTGAAACGCTAGGGAGCGTCGCGGTCGGAACAGGTGAAAGACGCCAATCGACGACGCCGGCCCATGCCTGATCCGGCGCGCTCCATCGCGGCAGACGACGCACTGGCCGCGATGCTCGCCGCCGTCGACGAGCTCCTCGGCAGCTCGGACGGCTGGAGCGCACCGGACGGCTACGAGTCGGTCGGCCTGGCGATCATCGACGCGGTCTGGTCGATCGGCGTCCGCTACCAGAGCGTCGAGAACGTCGTCGCCCGCTATCGCGCCGAGCGGCTCGCGAGCGGCGGCGAGCCCGACGCCGATCGCCCCGAGGACGTGCGGCGCTTCATCGAGTCGTGCGGTGGCTCCGAGGCGTTCGCGGCTCGCATGGCGAACCGCCAGCGGACGTCCACTCGCAACGGCATCCTCAAGGCCGAGGCCGTGCTGCGCGAGGCGCGGATCCTCGAAGGCGAGGGCATCGCCGTCCCCGCCGACCTTGCCGGCGCCGACCAGGAGCGCCTGGACCACCTGCGCCGTCAATGGTCATCGGTTCCGGGGCAGGGGTCCGGCGTGTCCTGGCGCGCCTTCTCGATGCTCGTGGGGCTCCCCGAGGTCAAGCCGGACCGCATGGTCCGCCGCTTCGTGGCAAGCGCCCTCGGGCGACCGAACCAGAACGCCGTCGGCGCCGACGAGGCACGCGAGCTGGTCATGGCCGCCGCTGCGCAGCTCGGCGTGTCGCCTCGCGACCTCGACTACGCGATCTGGGCCTACCAGAGCCGCGGCTGATAAGCGCCTGACCGCCTCGGGCCGGCTCGGCCTTCGTGCTGATGGTCATGACAGCGACCGTCGCGGTGTCGTGCAGAAGCGATCGAGCACGAGCGAGAACGGCCGAACAGGAGGCGCGAGCGCTCGCGCACTGAGCAGGCGGGCCCCTGTCGCCGACAGGGGCCACCGCGCCTGCCCCCTGCTACGCGAACTCGAGCACGAACACCAGGTTGCTGCCGAACGGGTCGCCGTTGGAGCCGACCCAGAGCTGCTTGCCGTTCTCCAGCGCGCCCTTCGCGACCTCGGCGGCCCACGCGGGCCAGGTCGACGAGTAGCCGGCGTTGCCCGTGTTGAATTGCACCGCGTAGTCGCCGGAGGCGTACCGGCCGACGAACGCGGCCGTGCCGACGGCCGCGGTGAACCCGAGCGCCTGCACAGCCGCCGTCACCGGGTGCTGGTCGACGCCGGCGATCTCCGACAGGTCATGGACGGATTCGTTCGCCGCCTCCGACAGCGCGGCCGCCTGCGACTCGAGCGAGACGGTTTCCTGCGTCATGTAGTCGACCTCCTGGGTCGTGTCGTGGTCCCTGCCTAAGCAACAGAGCCACGCGCGGATGCGGGAAATACCCCGGGGTGCGCCACGAAGAAGTCAGGGTCGTCGCCCGATTGCATCGCCGCGCGGTGGCACGGACAATCGATCGCCATGTCTCTGCCCGACACTGCCGACCGTCTTCCCATCGGTGTGGCGTTCACGCCCTTCGAGATGCGCCCGGACGTCATCACGCGCCTCGCCGATCGGGCCGACGACCTGGGTCTCGACCGCGTGGACGTCGCCGAGGGCTGGACGCACGACGCCACGATCCTGCTCGCCGAGATCGCGCTGCGAACCTCGCGGATCGGCATCGGCACGTCGGTGATCTCGGCCTGGGGACGCACGCCGGCGACCATCGCCCTCGCGGCGGTGGGCCTGCAGCGCTGTTCGAACGGCCGCTTCTCGCTCGGCATCGGGGCGAGCAGCCCGCCGCTGACCGAAGGCTTTCACGGGCTCGCCTGGGAGCGCCCGATACCGCGCCTGCGCGACACGCTGACGGCGATTCGCGCGTTGCTGGCCGGCGACCGGCTCCCGGAGCCCGCGCCGGGCGCCCGGCCGCTGCGCCTGGGCGTCCTGCCCGAGGTGCCGGTGCCGATCGTGCTGGCGGCGCTGTCCACGGGCTCGATCCGGCTCGCGGGCGAGCTTGCCGACGCGTGGGCGCCGTTCCTGTGGGCACGATCGCGCGTGCAGGACGGGCGCGGCCTCCTGCAGGAAGGCGAGGCCCGTGGCGAGAGTTCCGGCCCGACGCGGCTCTCCGCAGGTGTCCCGGTCGCGCTCGGGCCCGACGAGCGCAGCGCGCGCCGACTCGCGGCCTGGTGGCTGTCGACGTACACGACCCGCATGGGTCCGCTGTATCCGCGGATGCTCGGCGAGCGCTTCGGGATGGCTTCGGCTGTCGAAGCGGTCATCGAGGCGGCTGACGGCGATGAGCTCGCCGCGGCCGCCGAGGAACTCGCGCGCGAGGTCACGCTCATGGGGACCTACGACGAGGCGCCCGAGCTGATCGCCGCCTGGCTTGACGCCGGCGCGGACAGCGTCCAGCTGGTCCTGCCTCCGGGCCGTCCGGAGGATGAGCTCAGCGAGATCGTCGACGTCGCGGCGAGGGCTCAGACGCTCGGCGCAGGTGGCCGCGAGCGGAGCAGTCGCCGGGCCGCGACTGCGCCCCCGGCCGCGGCCGCGACATAGAGCGCGACAGCAACCCCGCCGCGAGCGGAAAGCGGGTCCGACAAGGCGCCGCCGAGCGTGACGTAGGCAATCGTCTTCGGCAGCGAGCCGAGCACGACCGCGGCGACGAACGCGCCGGCACGGATCCCGGCCAGCCCGGCCAGGTAGTTGACCACGCCCGCCGGCATCGCCGGAGCCAGCCGCGACGCGAGCACCGCGTTGAACCCGTTCGCCGCCACCCACTCGCGCCAGCGCCGTCCGCGCGGGCCGAGCAGCGAGAGCAGCGCGTCGGCACCCACCGAGCGGGCCACCAACAGGCTCAGGCCGGCGCCGACCAGCGCGGCCGCCAGCGCGACCGCGGTCCCGCCGACGGCGCCGAACAGCAAGCCGGCAATCGCCGCGGTCACGTGGCCGGGAAACAGCGCGAGCCCGAGCGCGCCGCCGGCGAGCACGAACACGACCGGGCCGGCGACACCCGCGCCCGCGACCCATCGCTGCGCATCGCCCGGGCCGATCCCGGCGATCATCACGGCCAGGAACGCGGCAGCGATCGCCAGCCCGAGCACGGCCAGGCGCACGACGGCACGGCGGCGGTCAGCGTCACCACTCACAGCAGACATATCACCGGCGGGGCGTCGGGGTTTCGCGATGTTGGGTCACTGCTCCTCATGCACATAGGCTCCGCGCAATGGCTGAGCCAACCTACTTCGACCAGTCGGGCGAGCCCTCCGACGCGCCCGGCCGCTTCGTCCATGTCGACGATCTTGATCCGCTGGTCGTCCTCCCGGGCTTGGAGTTCCGGCCCGTGACCACCGACACCGTGCTGACGAACTTCGTGTCCTTCGAGCCGGACGCCCCCGCCCCGATGCATCACCACGTCGAGCAGCAGATCGCGATCGTCCTCTCCGGAGAGCTGGCGTTCACCGTCGGCGAGGAGAGCAAGGTGATGCACGCCGGGGACTGTGTCGTGATCCCGCCCAACGTGAAGCATGGCGGCGTCGCCGGCCCCGACGGGTGCAAGGTCCTGGATGTCTTCACGCCACCCCGCGCCGCGATCGTGAGCCTCATGGCGGGCTAAGGAGCGCCTCACCACGGGCCCCGCAGCAGGCGTACGTCGAAGCTGACTATCGGCGGGTCGAGCTCGACAGCCTCACCCAGTTCGTGCGCCACGATGGGCGCAAGCGAGGCGACCCGCTCGCAGGTCTCGCGCAGGTCGCCCATGTCGTCGCCGACGAGCCACGCAACCTCGGCCGGCTCGCGGTATTCCAGCCGAAGGTCGCCGAGCGCGGCGTCGACGATCTCGTCGAGGTCAGCGTCGGCGTCGGGGCAGTAGTCCCCGCCGCTGCCCACATGAGCGCGAACGGTCATCCGGCCCGCGCCGTGCTCGACGATCAACGGGCATCCGGGCCAGTCCACGAACGCGCCCGACTCGCCCGTTTCGGTCGACCACAGCGCGTAGGGCCGGCCGAGCCAGTCGACGCGATCCTCGGCGTCGACCAGGCGATTGATCGCGCGCACCGTGCGGTCGAGCTCGTCGGCCAGGCGCCCCGGCATGCGGCGGACGAAGACGTCGCGCAGGGACCCGTAGTACCAGAGCTGCTCACGGGCGCCGCGGTTGAACCGCTTCCACAGCTCGTCGTGGTGCACGCGCAGATCGGCCAGGATCGAGCGCGCGTTGTGAAGCTTGTCGGCCGCCGAGACGAGCAGGACATCGGGCGCCGCGCTCTCGAGATGGTCGAGGTAGCGCTGCTTGCGAACCTTCCAGTCCTCCTTCCGGTGTGCGGTCGTGTCGCTGCAGCCCAACACGAGCGCAGCGACGTCCTCGCCGAAGCGCCCCCGGATCTCCTCCAGCGCGCGCACGCCGCCGCCGTCCTCGACGACGTCGTGCAGCAAGGCCGCGACCGCCGCGGTCTCGTCACCGCCGTGCTCGAGGACGAGCGCGGTCACCGCCAGCAGGTGGGAGACGTACGGGATGGTGGTGCCCTTGCGGACGTCCTCGGCGTGGTGGGCCCGGGCGTACTCGAACGCGTCGGTGAATCTCGCCGTCATGCCCATGTCGTCTCCTCGTGTCTCCTCACGTCTATGGGTCGCGACGCGCCACCGTGTTCTGACTCGCCGATCCGCTGCGCCTGCACACTTCGCATCGGCAGATCGGAACCTGCGTTTGAGGGCGATCCGCGCAAGCTACGGTCCTCGTCGGAATGGCCGGCAAGGACACCAACATCGGCGCCAAGCGGGCGCGGGAAGCCCGCGCGGAGCTCGGCCTCGACCCGGAGGCGCCGGTCGGATGCCTGCTGACGCCTCGTCGAGCGACGAGCTCGAGGCTGCCGGTCGTCATCGCCGCGCTTGCCCCACTCGATCGCCGGCTGCTGCTGGCACGACGGCGCGCGCGTCGTGCTGTGGGTCAACGGCACGCACGCGGCGTGCGCCAGCGCTTCACGCTCGCCCACGAGCTCGGGCATCTGCGCTGCCGTCACGACGCGCGCGTCGAGGTCGACACCTTCGAGACGATCGCCGGTAAGACGACGGACTCGCGCGAGATCCAGGCCAACGCGTTCGCCGCCGAGCTGCTGGCGCCGGCGGCCGGGGTGCGGGCGATGGTCGACGGGAGCCGACGCTGGACGACGTCGTGCTGATCGCCGCGCGCTTTGGCATCTCGACGATCGCCGCCCTCTACCGCCTGAACACGCTCGGGCTTACGGCGCGTCACGAGAAGCTCCAAGCAGGAGATCGACGACGAGCATGCACTCGAGCGTGTGGGACAGGCTCTCGCCCGAGCCGGTCGACGATCTCATCGCCGCCACCGACGGCACGGCGCTGCCGCGCCTCTCCCCCGCGCTCGCCGGCTCGGCGCTCGGCGCGATGATCGCCGGCAGCGCGTCGGTCGACGGACGCAGCCGCGGCGGCCGACTGCGACCCCGAGCAGCTGGCGGGCGGCGCCGCCGCGATCGGAGTCTGAGCCGGCGCTGCGGGCGGCTCAGGCGTCGGGGCCGCCGAGGAACAGGCGGTCGAGCTCGTCCATGGGCGCGGGCGCGGGCGCGAGCGCCGCCCGCGAGAGGGCGTCGATGTCCTCGGCGATCCACTGGTCGGCGTCCTCGTCGGCGCGGAAGAACGCTTGACCCGCCGCGAGCGCCGACGGGCCCGGGCGCGAGCTCGTCTCGGTCCGCGCCGAGGATCACGGCCAGCGCGTCGAGCAGGCGTGTCGACAGCCGCGCCGGCATCGAGTTCGCCGCGCTCGACCTGCTTGAGGTACTTGGCGCGCACGCGGCTCGTCGTCGAGGTCGAAGACGGCGACCAGGCGCCGTGCCACGTCGCGCACCTTGAGCCCCGCACGCCGGCGGAGCGTCGGCAGCCGCTCCGCGAGCGGTGAGCGCAGCGCGGCGGCCGCGTCCAGGGCCGCCCGAAGCGCAGGCTCCTTGGCGATCGCCGCGCGTGGTGCGCTCGTCGTAGCGCGGTGTCGGGGCGATCTCGAGCCAGGTCGCGAGCTGTGTGGCGAGCTCGTCGCGGTCCGACTTGCGGGCGCGCGCGCAGGTAGGCGTCGACGTCGGGACGCTCGCCCGCCTTCCAGGCGTCGATGAACTCTCCGAGGATCTGTTCGACGGTGCTCATGACTGGTAGTCATCGCGGAGCTTGGCGAGATCCTTGAGTCGCGCGGCTGCGCGACGCGTAGACGACGTCGCGCGAGACGTCGAGGCGCTCCTGCATCTCCTCGACAGGCACGTCTGCTCGGTCGAGCTCGATGACGGCGCGACGCTTGGGCGAGAGCTGCGGCACCGCCCAGTCGAGGAAGCCCTGACGCTTCGCGGAGGGCCTCGGCGTCGTCCTCGTCGCTTTCCTGCTCGCGGCGCTGCGCCTCGATCGCGGCGTAGACGTCGACGTCCCAGCGACCCGCGTCGTCGTCGTCTCGACCCGCGCGCTCGAGCGAGCGCTCGCGCTTGGAGATCACCGCCGCGCGGCGCTGCGTGTCCATGCACGCGTACTTCACGAGCGTGCGGGTCGACTCGACCCACTCGCCCATCGAGGTGCCGCGGAAACTGTCGGATCATCTTGTTGGCGATTTTGACGAGGGCCGCTGGAGCGCCTCATCCTGTTCGTCGTGCCGACAGGCGGCCGCGGCTCTGAAGCATGACCATGCCCCGGATTCGGTCGAAGTTGTCGGTGAGCAGCTCTTCCCACCAGCGGCGCGCGCCGGCCTCGTCGCCGGCCCGGCGCGCGACCAGGAACCGGCGCAGCTTCTCGTCGTCGTGTCTCCCCACATACTCTGGAGTCGCGCGCCGCGGCCACCGTCTGACGTTCTCACATCGCACGGTCGCCATCACGACCGCTCCGCCCGCCCACGCATCACGCGCGAGATCACGGCGCGCGTCGAGCTCGTGCAGGGCGTCGCGCGTCGCCGTGGCGGTCCTCGTCCTCGCAGGGCACCGGCGTCCACTGCGGCAGGTCCGATCCGCACAGCACGCAGGCAGTCGGGAACGCTCCGCGGTGGCGAACGAACTGCCAGAACGAGGCGTCGGCGTCGACCAGCCGTGCCCGGCAACCCGTGCACCGCGTCTGCGCCTCGCCGCCCGGAACGGGCTCGAGCTCGACGACGTCGCCGTCAAACCATACGCGCCGGTAGCCGACGCGGGCAGCCCACGCGCACAGCGCGTCGCGGTGCGCGGGTTCCGCGCGGCCGCGGAAGTCGACGATCAGCTCGACGGCGACCTGCTCGCTCGTCGCGGATGATCGTCAGGTCGGCGATCGCGACGCCGGCCCGTGCGCGCGCCTCGAGCAGCGTGTACAGCGGGCCGCCGGCGGCAAGCCACGGCCCCCACTCGACCAGACGGACGCTGCCGTCACGACGGACGGTGGCTCGGAAGTCGGGCTCTTCAAGTTCCATGCTCGGTGGGTCGCGCCGCAGCGCGTCGTCTGACGGCGTCAGATCCCACAGCCGACGCGCGACCCTCAGGCATGTGGCTGTTCACGACCGACGGCTTCTACTCAGCCGTCACCCACCACGAGGCGCCCGACACCGTCGTCGTTCGCGCCCGCGCGCGAGAGGACGTCCTGCGACTCATCGAGGCCGTCGGCCAGGGCTCGCTGGTCGAGACGCCGCACCGCGACTACCGGCTTTCGGGTCTGCCTCGCCCGCGCGACACGTGGGCCGCATACGTCGCGGCGGCCGCCGAGGCCATCGACTACCCAACTTCAAGGCGGCCGTGACCGACGTGCTACGGCGCCTACGGGTGAGTCGACGCCGGGCGGTTGGCCACGCTACGCGTGGATCAGTGCGCCCGGGCGCATGACCGTCAGGGCTCTTGGCACCCCTGCGCGTCGGGCCGCCGCGAGGATCGACTGGCGAAATCGGTCAGGGTGCAGCGAGTGGCCTTGGTGGCCGATGAACAGCGGCTCGGTCGCCAACCGCCCACCGGTGGCACGTTCGGCGAGTTCGACCGCGTCCGCGTCGAGTGTCAGGACGCGCGGCTTTCCGCGCTTGACCGGCAGGGTCAGCCGGCCGGCGGCAAGATCGATGTCGCCGACGCGTGCGTCGAGCGCGTGCTGCAGACGGACGCGGTCGAGGATGACAAGGCGGGCGAGCAGCTGCTCGCTGGGCGGGTAGTCGGAGAACTCCGCGACAACCTGCAGCCGTTGCTCGCCGTCGAGGAGGACGGTGTCGGCAGACATGGTCGGTGTTTCGCCGCGCGACTCGTTGATCCTGTTTCTCTCCCGCGCGAGGCCACCTTCCGCATAGTGCGCGCGAGAAGCTGCGAAGCCGGCTCGCCGCGGCCGCGCTCGCCTCGCCGCATCCTCCACCGCGCCCGCTGCCGGTTGGCGGCAGGCGCGCCGCCTCCGGCGACGGCATCATCGACGGGGTCGGGATCGCCTAGGACTGCGGTGAGGAGGGACCCGTGGGCACGGTGACCTGCGATGCGTAGCCAAGGCGTCGTGCCTGGTCGAGGTCGATGACCTCGCGACCGAAAGGGGTCAGCGAAATCGGGATGAGCTTGAAGTTCGCCAGCCCCAGCGGGATCCCGATGATCGTCAGGCACATCAGCACCCCGGTGATGAGGTGACCAAGGGCCAGCCACCAGCCCGCAAGCACGAACCAGATGATGTTGCCGATCAGCGACCCTGCGCCCGCATCGGGTCGGCGCACGATGGTGCGACCGAACGGCCACAGACAGAACAGCGCGATCCGCGCCGACGCGATGCCGAACGGGATGGTGATGATCAAGACGAACATCACCAGCGCGACGATGGCGTACGCGAGGGCCATCACCGCCCCGCCGAAGACCAGCCAGATCAGGTTGAGAAGCACCCGCACCGGCTCGACTGTAGAACCACCGCGGCCCAGGTGGGTGGCGCCGATGAGTTTTCAGCACGGGAGAGGTCGACACTGCCATGACGACGATGCACATGCTTCAAACCGCCGAGGCCGACATCGCGTATGACGTGCACGGCCCGTTGCCCACGGCGGACCGACGCGCACCGCTGTTCATGATCGGTCAGCCCATGGACGCCAGCGGCTTCAGCACGTTGGTGTCGCATTTCCCCGATCGCACCGTCATCACGTATGACCCGCGTGGACTCGGCCGCAGCACCCGCACAGACGGCCGGGGCGACCATTCGCCCACGGTCCAGGCGAACGACGTGCACGCCGTGATCGAGGCGCTCGGCGCCGCCCCGGTCGAGATGTTCGCGAGCAGCGGGGGCGCGGTGACCGCGCTCGCGCTGGTGGCGGCCTATCCCGACGACGTGGTCACCTTGGTCGCACACGAGCCACCGCTCATTCCGATGCTCCCGGACTCCGCGGCGGCCGAGCGCGCCCGCGCCGCCGTTCGCGACGCGTACGAGGCCGAGGGATCCAGTGCCGGCATGGCGGCCTTCATCGCGATGACGTCGTGGCGAGGCGAGTTCACCGACGAGTACTTCGCCCAGCCCGCGGCCGATCCCGCCGCGTTCGGCATGCCGACTGCGGACGACGGCTCGCGCGACGACCCGTTGCTGTCCGACCGGTCCTGGGCGGTCAGCAGCTACCGCCCCGACCTCGAGGCGCTGGCCGCGGCGCAAACGCGCGTCGTGACCGCCGTGGGCGAGGAGTCCCAGGGCACTTTCACTGGACGTACGTCGGTGGCCACGGCCGAGCTGCTCGGTCAGGAGGCGACGGTGTTCCCGAGCCACCACGGCGGGTTCCTCGGCGGCGAGTTCGGATACGCCGGCCAACCCGAAGCCTTCGCGCGCAAACTCCGCGCCGTCCTCGAAGGCAATTGACCACCCTGCACAGCGCAGTCAGATGCGGGAGTCAGACGTGGGGGCCGCCAACGAGCTCACCGACCCTTCAGAGTCGAGCTACGCCGTCGGTGCGACCGGAAGGTGCGCGCTGCGGGCCGCCGCGATGAGCGGCTGCTCTCCGATCATCGGCACCGGCGCTGAGCCCGACGCTACCTGAGACGCCCTGGCGGGCAGGACGGCCCCTATGAGCGATCACGTGTACAAGTCCGTCGAGATCACCGGCTCGTCGACCGAGGGGGTCACCCAGGCCATCGACCGCGCCGTCGCCAAGGCGTCCGAGACCCTGCGCCACCTCGACTGGTTCGAGGTGACCAAGGTGCGCGGCGTCATCGCCGATGGCGCTGTCGGCCACTATCAGGTCACGCTCAAGATCGGCTTCCGGCTGGAGGACTGAGGCTCGTTCGCGCCACTGAGGCCGTTCGCAGCGGCACGCGCAAGCTCGTCCGGCTGCGCGATAGAAAAGCCCCGCCGGAGCGGGGCTTTTCCGTAGCAGGCCTGTAAGCCGGATTCTGTCGTGGACAGTCATCCATCTGTGCGGCCTACCTGGACCTTGGCGGGCAGCCTGCGAACGGTCCTGCTTGGCCTTGCATCCGGTGGGGTTTGCCTGGCCGCCGTGTCACCACGACGCCGGTGCGCTCTTACCGCACCTTTTCACCCTTGCCTGTGCGGAGGGCGGACGTGCAGCGGCCCCGCCATCGGCGGTGTATTTCTGTGGCACTTTCCCGCGGGTTTCCCCGGGTCGGTTCCCCGACCACCTTGCCCTGTGGTGTCCGGACTTTCCTCGACGGGTTGTCTCTCCCGCCGCGACTGTCCAGCGCGCACGAGCGACGGTAGCGTGCGCTCGGGCGGCCGCGCGAGGCGGCGGTCGCCGGACCGGCCGCGCGACGGGCAGCGACCCGAGTGGCCGCCACGACGATCGAAGTCGAGCACACCACGAACGACGCGCCCGAAGCTGTCTGGGCGCTGCTCGCCGACAAACTCGTGGCCGTTGGGGCGGTGGTGCCGAACCGACGTCTGGAGCGGTTGGCGCCGAGCACCAACACCGCGTGTGCCGCGGCCCGGCCTGGACGCGTCGCTAGCCGAGGCTCGATCCGCAGCGGCGACAGCGGCCGCCCACCGGCAGCGAGCCGGAGCCGTAGCGGGGTGCCATGTGCCCGTGGCAGACCGGGCAGGTGACCGTGCGGTGCGCGGTCAGCTCTTCCCAGACGCCCGTGATGAGATGGTCCAGCGTGTTCCGGTGGTGCGGAGCATCGGTGCCGGGCGGTTGCTCGCCGCGTGGGGCGTGCAGCGCACGGTGCGGCGCGGGCTCGATGCTCGAGTGGGCCGTGTCGGCGTTGGAACTGGCGAGATCGTGGCCGGGCGCCGCCGGGTCGGCGGCCGGTGCGCAGGGATCGGCGCCGCGCGCGGCGGGATCGGCGCGCGACGTGAACGGATCGCGCTCGGGCGCGGCCGGATCCGCTCGCGGCGCGAACGGGTCGCGCTCGGGCTGGGCGCGCTCACGGTCCGGCGCCACCGGGCGGCGGGCGCGCGGCGGGCGATCGTCGAAGAGGCGCGGGCGGTCGGTCGTGGGAGCAAATGTAGCCGCCATCACGTGACGCTCCTGAACACGCCGACGACCCGGCCGAGGATGCGCACGTCCTTGGAGCGGATCGGCTCCATCGTCTCGTTCTCCGGCTGCAGCCGGACGTGATCGGACTCGCGGAAGAAGCGCTTGACCGTCGCCTCCTCGCCGACCAGCGCGACGACGATCTCGCCGTCACCGGCGGTCTCCTGCGGGCGCACGACGACGTAGTCGCCATCGAGGATGCCGGCGTTCTTCATCGAGTCGCCGCGGACGCGCAGGACGTACTCGCCGTCCTCGCCGCCGGCGATCGCCGGGCACCTGCACGTACTCCTCGATGTTCTCCTCGGCGAGGATCGGCTGGCCGGCGGCGACCTGGCCGACGAGCGGCAGGCCGCGGCGCACGACGCGCCGATCGCGTTGTCACCGCGTGCCGACGGCGCGTCCGCGTCGTCGCGCGCGATCGAGCAGCTCGATCGCCCGCGGCTTTGACGGATCGCGGCGCAGCAGCCCGAGCTTCTCGAGGTTCGCGAGGTGCGCGTGGACCGTCGACGACGACGCGAGGCCGACGGCCTTGCCGATGTCGCGCACGGTCGGCGGATAGCCGTACTTGGCCGAGTAGCGCTTGATGAAGTCGAAGATCTCCTGCTGGCGCTTGGTCAGGTCGACCAGAGTGACGGCTCCGAACTGCGGGCTGAAGGTAAAGCGAACACGTGTTCGACACGGTAGCGCGGCGGCGTGGACGGAACGCAAGGCGACCTCACGCCACGCGGCGCACCGGCGTCATGACAGACATGCAGACCACCATTTCCTCCCCCGTCGGCCCGCTGCGGGTGACCGTCGCCGACGACGGTGCCATCAGCCGCATCGAGTTCGGCGCCGGCGAGTACTCAGACGACCCCCGCTTCGCGCCCGCCGTGAACCAGCTCAATGAGTACTTCTCGGGCGAGCGGACTGCGTTCGACCTCCCCCTCGAGCCCGACGGCGGCAGCGCGTTCGAGCGGCGCGTCTGGGCCGAGCTCATGCTCATCCCCTACGGCGAGACCGCCAGCTACGGCGAGATCGCCGCGCGCATCGGCCATCCGGGCAAGGCGCGGGCAGTCGGCCGCGCCAACGGCCGCAACCCGGTCGCCATCGTCTGCCCGTGCCATCGCGTCATCGGCAGCGACGGCTCGCTGACCGGTTACGGCGGCGGCCTCGAGAACAAGCGGACGTTGCTCGACCTGGAGGCCGGAACGCTCACGCTGGTGTGAGCGGGACCACGGCCGCGAGCAGCCGGCCAGGGCCGAATCGTTTCGCACGGGCGCCGGGGCGCTGACACCCTGGCGTCCATGCGCGACGTCCTGCGTGCCCCCGGTGCCCTCAGCCTGTTCATCAGCTCGTGCGTGGCGCGGCTGCCGATGGGCGCGCTCGGGCTGCTCCTCGTCCTGCACACGCAGCAGATCACCGGGTCCTACGCGCGGGGCGGCCTCGCCTCGGGCGCCTACGCGATCGCGCTCGGCCTCTCCAACCCGCTGCTGGCGCGAGTCGTCGACCGGCGCGGCCAGACCCTGGTCCTGCGCGCCGGCGCGCCGCTCGCCGCCGCCGCGATCGTCGCGCTCGCGCTGCTCCCCGATGGCGCACCGCTGGGCGCCATCCTCGCCGCGGCCGCGTGCGCGGGGATGTTCCAGCCGCCGGTGGGGGCGTGCATGCGGGCCCTCTGGCCCGAGCTGCTCGACAGCCCCGACCGTCGCCACGCCGCGTACTCGCTCGAGGGCGCCGTGCTGGAGATCGTCTACATCTGCGGCCCGGTCGCGATCGTCGCGGGTATCGGATCGTGGTCGACAACGGCCGCGCTCATCGCCTGCGCGACCTTCCTGTTCGTCGGCGACCTCGTCTTCTCGTCGCACCCGCTCTCCCGCGCGTGGCAGCCGCATCCCGAGCGCGTCCGCGACCTGACCGGCGCGCTACGCGGAAGCGGCGTGCGCGTGCTGATCGCCGTCTTCGCCCTCTGCGGCCTGGCCGTCGGCGCGGTCGAGGTCGTCGTCCCCGCCGCACTCGACGCCACCGGCAACCGCGAGCTGACCGGCCTGCTCCTGGGCATGTGGGGCGTCGGCTCGATGCTCGCGGGCCTGGCCATCGGCCACGCCGGCGCGGCGGCCGACCCACCCCGCCGACTCGCGCTGATGCTCGTCGCCTGGGGCGGCGCGCACGCGCTCGTCGGCGCCTCGGGCGAGCCTGTCGCGCTCGCGATCCTGCTCCTCGTCGCCGGCGCGACAATCGCACCGACCTTCGTCTGCGCGAACGGGATGCTCGACGACCTCGCGCCGCCCGGCACGCTGACCGAGGCGTTCACCTGGACATCGACCGGCATCTCCGTCGGCATCGCGGCCGGCAGCGCGCTGGCCGGCGTGCTCGTCGAGGCGGGTTCGCCGGCCGTCGCGATGGCCGTCCTCGGCGCCGGCGGCGTGCTCGCTGCGCTCGTCGTCCGCGCCGCTTCCGCGGGGCCGCTGCGCGCGGCCGCACCGGCCCCGGCGTAGGTCCCGCGCAGAGCTATACTCGGCCCCCGCCGGCGGCGGATATGCGCCGGCTGTCCCACCTGCGCCGGTGGCGGAATTGGTAGACGCGCAAGGTTGAGGGCCTTGTGAGCTGTATGGCTCGTGGAGGTTCGAGTCCTCTTCGGCGCATAGCAGGAAACGCCCCGAAGATGCGGGGCGTTCCCGTTCTCGCCGGGACCGCTGCCATCGGTCCATTGCGGAGCGCGAGAGCTGGCGGCGTGCCAGGAGGCGCCGCCGAGCCGGCCGGGAACCGACCGTCCGGCTCAGCCGCTGCCGCTGAGGTCCTCGACGTAGTTTTCGGCGTAGTAGTTGATGAACTGCGCGTGCGCTTCGCGCAGCGCGTCCGCGGCGCGTTGCTTGGCCGCCTCGTCCTCGCCCACGGAGACGCCGAGGATGAAGTGACCCTCGCGGAGATGCTCGGCGTACCGGCGCGCGTGGTCGGCGTCGTCGCTCAACACGCCCTGCAGCCAACGCTGGACGGTGCCTGCCAGTCCGTGGCCCTCGCCCTTGACGTCGATGCGGCCGACGTCACGCTCCCCCTCCAACACGTCGTAGCGGTCGGGTGCGAAACCCGCCTGCGCCAAGCGCTCGCGGGCACCGTCCAGCGCCGCGTCGTCGAGAAGCACACCGATGACGTTCCCGCCCGGATAGGGGAATCGGTCGCGAGCGTTGGGATCGTCGGCCACGTCGTCGGCGATGCTATCGCGACCCAGCTGCCAAACCGGCGCTGAACGCCGAGATCGTGCACGCGATGATGGTCGACGAGTCCACGGTCAAGAGCCACGTCAAGCGCGTCCTCGCCAAGCTCGGCGCGCGCGACCGGGCCCAGGCGCTGATCCTCGCCTACGAGCTGGGCGTCAACGGCTCGTGAGCAGCGTCCGCAGCGACACCGGTGCCGACAAGCGGTCACGCCTCCCGTCGCCGGGGCGGTGGCCTAGAACCGCTTCATCGCGGCCTTCGCGAGCTGCTCCAGCTGCGCGAACGTCGCGGGCTTGAACGCCAGGGTCGTCTCGAAGCTGAGGATCCTGCCGTGGCGCAACAGGATCAGGTAACGGTCCGGGTCGGCGCTCGGCTCGCCGGTGAACGGCTTGGTGAAGATCTCGGCCTCAAACCCGATCGCTCCGGGGATCGACAGTCGTGTCTGCGTGGTCGTGACCTTGGTGTAGGACTGGTCGGTGTGTACGTTCGCGTCCGGTTGGCGTGCTTCACAGCGGCGTAGCCGCGTGGGCCGGGGCGATTGGGATTGAGCGCCATGATCAGGTCCCGCCTGGGCTTCCCATACTCGATGTTGCACAACGTCGAGTCCTCGCCGCGCCTCAGCGAAACCGAACCGCCGAGCGCATCGTGGGCCTGCGCTGGGGTGATCAGATGGCACGCCGGGGTTGCGGCGTCGGCGGGCCCGGCTGCGCCGGCTGCCAGCGCGGCCGCAGACAGGAGCGTGGCAATGATCGCCGGCGGCCGCATCGTGCGCTGCTTCATACCGATTCAGCGGGACCGTCCCACTGGCCGTTGGGCCAGTGCCGATCGATGCGGACGTTGCCGAAGTCGACGTTGAGCCGGGCCGCAGGCTTGCAGGGCGCGCCATTGACGCCGGCCGCAGCGACTGAAGCGGACTCAGCGACGCGACCAACTGGTCGGTCGCCTGGGGAGCTCAAGCACCGTCGCAGACTCTCGGCAGGACGCGGCGAGTCCCTCGACTTACGTCGCCGCCTGTCTCAGCCGAGGGCGACAGCTGACCGCCGCTGCCGCACGGGCGGCCGTCTGGGACTTGTGAGGCCCCCGCGCCGGTTGGACATGTGGGCGTAGAGTGCCGCCGATGGCCATGGTTCACCGCCACATGTCGCGCGACCTACTGACCGTCGACGCCGGGCAGCTGGTCGTAGCGGTCGCCCAGCGGATGGCAGATCGCAATGTCGGAGCGGTCCTGGTACTGGAGGATCGCCGCCTGGCCGGGATCATGACCGAACGTGACTTGATGCGCGCCGTAGCGCGTGGCCTCGGCGACAACACGATCGTGGGCGAATGCATGACCAGAGATCCGGACACGATCTCGCCGGACGACACGATCGAGCACGCGGCCGTCATGATGATCCATGGCGGCTACCGCCATCTGCCCGTAGTCGCGGGCGACGACGTGGTCGGCGTGCTCTCGATCCGCGACCTCGTGCAGGTCGTGGTCGAGGACTCGGCCCCCCGCGGTGCCTGAGCGGCCGCTGACAATCTCACGCCGGCGCTTCGCTCGCTAGCCGGCACCATCGTGCACTTCACGATCGCCGTCGCCCACACGGGCAGCACGTCCTTCGCGCAATACGGTTTCGCTGATCCGCTCTCCACGACGCTCACGCGCACCGGTGCGAACGCGGAGGACCCGACGCTCGACGCCGGTAAGGGTCTGGACCTACGCCTGCGCCATCTGGACCTGTCAGTTGTTGCGACCTCCAGTGCCAGCCTGTTTCGCTCGATGGGCGGCTCACTCGGCACCGCCGCGCTCGGCGCGGTCTTCACCGCCCGCCTCACCGACGAGCTCGCCGGCACACCCGCCGCGCGCGTCAGCGGGGGCGCCGCGAACCCCGAGGCCATCCCAGCGCCTGCCCGCGGCGATCCGCGACACCTACACCGGCGCGTTCAGCGACTCGCTCTCGACCGTCTTTCTCGTCGCCGCCGTGATCCTCGCGGTCGCCTTCCTGCTCTCGTGGCTGGTCGAGGAACGCCCGCTGCGCCAGAGCGTCGAGACGGCCGGCGTCGGTGAGGCCTTCGCCACCCCGTCGAGCGGCGACTCGCTGCACGCGCTCGTGGCCGACTGGAGCCCCGACGAGGACCCGCGCCTCAACGACGCGATCGACCGCATCGCACACGAGCTCGCCCGCGAAGCTCCGGCGCCCCGCTAGACCGCCGCTCCGCAACGTGCTGGCAAAGCCCGCCCGCTGCCCCGAGCTGCGCGCGCGGATCGGCGCGCTGCTGGGTCGCCGGCGCGGGCGCCGCCGCGAGGTCATGCGCGTGCGCGACCTCGAGATCGACGTTCGCGCCCGGCTGGTGCTCTTGGCCGGCGAGCCGATCGCGCTGACCCAGCGCGAGTTCGCGCTGCTCGTCGACCTGGCCTCAGAGCCCGAGCGCGTGTTCACCAAGGCCGACCTGATGGACCAGATCTGGGGCTACCCCGCCGACTGCACGACCCGCACGCTGGACTCGCACGCCTGCCGGCTGCGTCACAAGCTGGGCGTCCACGGGGACCGCTCGTGGGTGCTCAACGTGCCTGGTCTGCGGCGCCGCCACGCCGCGTCGACCCCGCCCACCTGGTCGCACGTTCGCTGGGCGGCTGTGACGCGGCCGCCTGCGTGGTCCCGCTGTGCCGCACCACCACCGCGCCTAAGATGACTCGGCCGCCAAGGTGGACCTCGATCCTCTCGGTCACCCACGGTCGTGGATCTTGGAGAGGTTCACGTCACTGACCGTTGACCGGTCCGCGGTCCAGGCCGGGCTCGAGCAGGCTTACGTCGATGTCGTACCGGAACTCGGCCCGGCACCCGAACTGGTAGGGATCTTGGTCACGCTCGGTCTCCACCACGTCGACGGAGCGCGAGCCGTCGAGCGTGTTGATGCGCTGCTGCTCAGGTTCAGCAACCAGGTAGTCATTGACAGCCGGATCGAGTTCGGTTGCGTAGAGCCCGAGGTCCACGTGATCGGACGGTTGTACGTGATCGGACGCCGTGAGTTCGACCGAGAAGCCACTGCCGGGCAACACCTCGAACTCGGGCAGAGACCAGGGCTCGAGGACCACCCTGGGGTTGGTGACAAAGTGGTCGAAGTTCCATGCCCGATACGGCACGACTGTGCCGTGTTGGTCAGACACGGTTCGCTCGACCTTCCATTCGGTTTCTTCCTCGGCCGCGGTGTCGCAGTGGGAGAGCGGGGAGAATTCGATGTCAGACACCGTGACCTTGTACCGCGGGATCACGCCGGTGCGGATGGTCTGTGACTCCGCGCCCATCTTGGCGGTGATATCCACCGGGAACGGGGCGCCGTTAGCTGGTGCCGTGTAGCGGTGCTTGAGCACGATGGTCCCCGCCGGATCGCCGGTGTCGAACGGGTCGGGCATGCAGCCGGAGTGGATGGGGCCCTCCTGCCCGGCAGGGCATCGCGAGGTGCTGGTGCCGTCTCCCCACAGCACGGTCGCCGCGCTCGGGTCGCCGTTGTAGTGCAGCGTCACGGTAGCGACGACGGAGTCCATCGACACCTGGAAGCTCTCGATCTGCCGCGGCGGCGGCGTGGGCCTCGGGGGCGTCGGGCGCTCGATGGGACCGTCGCTGGGATCCTCGCCCGGGTCCGGAGGGAGCGCCGCCGCCGGTCCGGCGCCGGCTACCACGGCGGCCGCCAGAAGGCTGGCGGTGAGCCCTTTCCTGATGAAGCCTTGCATGATGATGCCACCCCCCGTGGACTGCTTACACGATGTAGGACGCCCGGCGCGGGTCGTCCTTCCAGCGTGTGCGGAGGCTCACAGAAGCCCCAGTCCGTCCGCGGTGAGCCCTTTCTTGATGAAGCTGCATGATGCCCCCGTTGGTCGGTGCGGCGACGGCACGAGTGCCATGGCAGGGGCGCATCGGACGGGCGACCCATGTTGCACGGACGTCGTCCGTACATTTCGTCGGTGGCCTGCAGCCAGGCACCTACTGCGTCCTGCGGTTCGCAGCCCGCGGCAGTCCGAGCCGCCATGCTGTGGGGGATCGTCGTCGGCCTGCTCCAGGCGGCAACGCCACTGGTCTTCTGGTGGCTGGACAGCGCGACGGTCTACGCGCTCGGGCTGGTCGTGATCGCCGTCGGTCTACGTCGGCTTCGCGGTCGCCGACGGACGGCCGAAGGTCATCGCCGTCGAAAGCAGCGTGACCTTCGCGTTCGTCGTCGTGGCCGCCGCGGCGGTCACCGGATCACCCTGGCTCCTCGTGGCGGGCCTGGCCGGCCACGGACTCAAGGACCTCTGGCAGCACCGAAGCCACTTCGTCGCCAACACGCGATGGTGGCCGCCGTTCTGCATGATCGTCGACTGGGTCGTGGCCGCGATCATCGTCGGCGAGATCGCGGCGGGCATGCACTTCGGCTAGCGCGCGTGTCGGCGCGGCCCCGGCTGCGCTGTGGCCGTGGCCGTGCTCATCGCTGCGGCGCCTCGGCGGCGAGCGCCGGCGCCGCCGAGCTCGTGCCGGTGCTCGCGAGGGTGGCGATCTGGTCGGCGATGTACTGGGCGTCGTCCTTGACCCAGCCCAGCAGCGCCGAGCCGCGCGTGTGCTGCCACGGCATTCCGAGGAAGTACAGCCCGGGCGATGCGGTGACGCCGCGCTGGTGCACGAGGCGGCCGTCCGTGTCGAAGACGGGCAGCTGCACGAACGAGTGGTCGAGCTCGAAGCCGGTCGCCCAGATGACCGCGCCGGGACTGAGCCGGCCGCCGTCGCTGAAGCGCACCTCTGACCCGGACACGTCGTCGGTTCGGCCGCGCAGCTCGATGCCGTGCCGGCGGCGGGCGGCGCGGGGGCTTGAGCCGATCAGCGTCTCGCGGTGTTGCATGCGTTGGCCGATCCGCGACTCGACGGTCTTGCCCATCAGGCCGGTGGCTTCGAGGTAGCGGAACAGGTCGCGGCCCAGGATCCGCTGCGGCAATGGCGTCTGGCGGGCGCCGATCGACAGGTGCACCTTGTGGGTGCGGGCGAGCTCCTCGGCGATCTGATAGCCGGTGTTGCCGCCACCGACGACCAGCACCGGCCCGGCCGGCACGTCCTGCGGCCCGCGGTACTTGCTGCTGTGGAACTGGACGATGCCCGGGTCCAGGCGCTCGGCGATCGCCGGCACACGCGGGATCTGGAACGGGCCGGTGGCGATCACGACCTGGTCGGCCTCGTAGCTGCGATCGTCGAGCTCGACGAGGTAGCCGCGCTCGCCTTGGCGGACGGCGCGGACACGGCTGCCCAGCTCGACCGGCAGCTCGAAGTCGCGCGCGTAGTCGGTGAGGTAGGCGACGACGTCGTCGCGGCCCGGGTAGCTGTCCGGATCCCCGGGGAACGCCCGGCCCGGGAGGCTGTCGTAGCGGACCGGGGTGAACAGCCGCAGC
This sequence comes from uncultured Actinomycetes bacterium, assembly GCA_963821355.1. Lineage (GTDB taxonomy): Bacteria > Actinomycetota > Thermoleophilia > Solirubrobacterales > Solirubrobacteraceae > JAOPZW01. The sequence goes on from CAWGDO010000001.1 coordinate 189,720, forward strand.
GAGTCCCAGCGCTCGCGCCACGCCGCCGCCGGCGTGTCGGCCGCTTCGAGGATCGTGAACCGCCGGCCCTGCTGGGCGAGCAGGTAGCCGATCGCCAGGCCGGCCTGGCCGCCGCCGACGACGATCACCTCGCGCCGGTCGCCTGCCGCGTCAGCGGTCATGTGCTCGGAGCGTCGTCGTCGGCCGGGGCGACGTTGAAGCTGAACATCATCCCGCTCTCGTGGTGCTCGGCGATGTGGCAGTGCGCCATCCACCGGCCGACGTTGGTGACGTCGAGCAGGATGTCGACGGTCTCGCCGGTGCGCACCAGCACCGTGTCCTTCCACACCAGGTTGGGCTCGGCGACGTCGTCGCGGGCGAGCACGAGGAAGCGGCCGGCGCCGTGGACGTGGAACGGGTGGTGCATCGGATGGTCGCCGGCCATCTCGTTCAGCAGCCGGATCTTCACCTGGTCGCCGACCCGGAACTGCCAGTCGATCGCGGCGTTCTCCGCGCCGGTCTCGCGGTCGATCAGCTTCCAGCGCATGTTCGCCGGGGTCGTCAGCCGGTTGACCTCGACCATGTCGTCTTCCCACTCGATCCCGCCGGCCGCCGCGTGGTCATGGCCCGCGTGCTCCTGCTCGCCGTGCGCGTGGCTCGTGATCGTCGTGCTCGTGGCCTTCGTGCTCGTGGCCGCCGGCCTCGGCGACGAGCTGCGCCGGCAGCAGCTTCATGCCGCAGTCCGGGCAGTGGCCGGGCTGCTCGCTGACGACCTGCGGGTGCATCGGGCAGGTGTAGGTGGTCGCCGGAGCCTCGACCGCGAGCAGCTTCATCCCGCACTCCGGGCAGTGGCCCGGCTCCTCGTCGACGACCTCCGGGTGCATCGGGCACGTGTAGACGACCGGCCCGTCTCCCTCCGGCGCGTCCATGTCCATCTCGGCGATGAACGCCAGCGGTCTTGTCCGGCTCGGCCTCCAGATACGGCGCGACGCGCTCGCGCTCGGCCGCCATGTCGGGATTGGTGCGCAGCACCTCGAACTGCTCCGCGAGCGACGGCTCGGCCGGCTCCTCGCTGACGCGTGATCGCGGCCAGCGGATAGACCCGATCCGGGGTGTGGTGCTCCAGCGTCGAGCTCGCCGGCCCGGTCGAACAGGACATCGACGATGACTCGCTCGGACGGAGCGAGGATCACGTCGTCGACGAACTGCTCGTGCTCGACGTGGCCGCTGTCGCCGCCGACGAGCTTCATCCGCGCGCCCGGCAGCTTGACCTTGAACACCCGCGTGTTGGCGGTGTTGGTCAGGTAGAGGCGCACCACCTCGCCGAGCTGCGCGGTCAGCGAGAGATCCGGCTCACCGCTGACCAGCAGCACGTCGCCGAACCGGCCCATCGCCGCGTAGGTCGTCTCGGAGCGGCTGAACGGCGCGACCTTGCCGTCCTCGAGCAGGATGTCGTCGAGCGTGAGCACCAGCTCACGGTGCACGGGCGGCCAGTAGTCCGGGTCGGCCGGCTCGACGAGCACGTTGCCGTACAGGCCCATCTCCTGCCCGTAGTCCTCGCGGATGTGCGGGTGGTACCAGTACAGGCCCGGATCGGGGAACGTGACGCGCGCGGAGAACCTCTCGCCCACCGCCATCGGCGCGCTGCGTCTCGTGCGTTCCGTCGTAGCGGTTCTCCAGCCGCAGCCCATGCCAGTGGACCGTGGCGTCCATGTCGCCCTGGTTCTCGACGTCGACGATGACCTCCGAGCCCTCCTGCACCTTCAAGGTCGGTCCGGGGATCGACCCGTTGTAGGCCAGCATCCGGACCGTCGCGTCGCCCAGCCGCTTGGCGACCGGAGCGATCCGCAGGTCGAAGCGGTCACCGTCGGACAGCTCGACCAGCTCAGCCGCGCGCGCCTCGGGAAGCCCCGTCGCGTCTGTGGGGAAGCTGGTCGGTGGGTTCGGCCTGGGAGTGGTGTTGCATCAGTCAGCGTCCTTGTTCGTTTGCGCCCGCTTGGGGCACGCGAGGCGGTCCGAGGAACGGCTACGTGTGAGAGGACGCGGACCACCAGGGGTCGACGTGCCAAAGGCCGGCCAAGAGTTGGAGCCGCGAAAGGTCGCACGCCGCATGATCAGGCGAAGCGCCAACCCACCATACACCCGTTGGACGTGCCTCCCACGCGGCGACGGTCACGCCCTCTCACACCCGCGCTGTCGTTGAGCGGCCCGGTACGCGTCCCGTTCGTGTTTCACGGTCCGCGCGGTCCGTTGGGCTGTGGTCTCGTGAAGGCCACGGGACCAGCAACGGGGCACACGGGTGCCGTACGCACGCGAAACTTCGGAGCCAAAGCCGGCGCCGGGCGTCGACGGCGGGCCGTCCCACCGCTCGGCGTCCGGCTGTCGAGACTGGTAGGCGGGGCAGTAGCAGCCCTCGCTCGGCGCGCTCAGTCCGGCGAGCAGCGACGTCGTGGGTAGTCGGCCCAGCGACGTCCGGCGTGAACGCGTTCGGTTCGGTGGCCGCCTCGATCGTGCCGAAAGCGCCCCACGGACCGCCAGATGGTCTGCCTGTTCGCCCGGAGCCCACACCTCGCCCGGAGCCCACGCCGTGTGGATCACGGTCCGTCGTGTCTCGGTGTCGTGGACCCGTTACGCGCCTGTGAATCGATACTCGGTCTGCCAGGCGTCGGTCGGGTCGGTGTGGGCGGTCCAAAAGAGTTCCGCGATGTTGTCCGGATCGAACGCCGTCCCACGCCCGACCGAGCCGGCGATCGTGACGGTTGCGGCATGGATGCCGTCCTCCTGGACACCGGCGGCGATCAGGGTCGCCGCCGAGCGCAGGGCCGCCTTCCCCATAGAGAGGCTCGCCAGTGCGGGCACCGGATCGTCGGCGAAGCCGCCGCTGGTGAAGAGCAGTGTGCCGGTGCCGGCGGTCCGCAGGACCGGTGTGGCGACCTGTGCCGCGACGACGGCGCCGAGGACATCGACGTCGTATGCGGTCCGGAGCCGTCCGACCGTCGTGTCGAGGATCTCGCCAGGATCCGGCAGGGCAGCGTTGTACACGGCGACGCCGGGGGCGCCCGGGGCGCGGAAGATCCGCTCGAGCGTCGCACGGTAGCCGTCCAGATCTTCGATGTCTGCGCCCACCGCCTCGATCTCAAGTCCGTCGCTACGCAGTTGAGGGGCGAGTTGCTCGAGCGTTTCGCCGCGGGAGATGAGTGTGCTGCGGAAGCCTTCGCGGCCGAAGCGCCGAACGACGCTGGCGCCGACGCCGGGTCCAGCCCCGATCAGCAGGAGGTGACGAGGGTCAACAGACTCAGGCATATGCCGCCTCCGGGTACAGCTTCGCCCCGCGGTCGGCTCGCGCCACGTGTCCTTGGGGTCCAATCACCCGGCGGACGTTAAGCAAGGCTCGGGTGAGGCGTCATCACCGGATCACGGTGATTTCGGTCCCGTCGCGATCTAGCTCGAGCAACTCGAGGCCGAGCGCTTCGATCTCCGCGAGGACCCCCAATCAAGTCGGGGGCGACGCTGCCGGTGGCCCGGAGGTGGTCGACGGCGGCCAGGTGGATGACGGCCTCGCTGAGCGGCCGGCCCGCCCCGGATAGGGGTGTCGGGTTGGTCGGGTCAAACGTCGGCCGCTAGCGCGTTCGGCAGGCCGGTGCGTACGGCCGTTCGGGTAGGGCGTCCGTCCACTCGTCAAGGGTGAGAGTCCTGTCGGCCTCGGAGCACGCTCGGGCCGCCCATGCCGACGGCCGCAGGTCCCACAGGACGGCGCGCCCGTCGTCGTACGCGATGACGAGACGCGTGGCACCGCGGACGAAGGCGGCCGCGCTCCTGAGTCGTTGAGGGCCGGGCAGCGGCTCGCTGGTGGGCCGGTCGGAGGTCAGATCCCACAGTCGTGGCTCGCCACCGAGCGACGTGGTGGCCAGCGTGCGACCGTCGCCGCTGATGGCGAGGCTGAGAATCTCCGCCGTGCCGGTGCTCATCGGGCGCGACCGCGGCTTCCACGTTCGTGTGTCGAACAGTCGCAGCCGGCCCTCGTGGTCGGCGACGACGAAGAGGTGGCCGTCGGGTGAGAACCGGCCCCATCGTCCCCACGGCGCGGCGAGCCGCGCCTTGAGGATGAGGCGCGGCACGGAGTAGAGCTCGACGGTCCCCTCGCGGCGCTGAGCGCCGGTCGTGACCGCGAGCGTCTTCCCGTCGGGGCTGAGTCCGACGTCGTCGACGGTCAGGCTCTGTTGTATCCGTCTGATCGGCTGGCGGCGGTGCACGTCCCACAGCAGGACCAACCCGTCAGCGCCCGCGGTGGCCATCAGGCGCCCGTCGGCGCTGAAGGTGGGTGTCCAGACGGGTCCGACGTGCGCCGTCTGCAGCGGGGCGAGCGGCCGGCGCGTCCGCAGGTCCCATAGCGCGACCTCTCCGAAGGGAGTGGTGGCGGCCAGCGTGCGGCCGTCCGGGGCGATCGCGACGCTGAACAGGCGGCGGCCGGGATTTACGGGAAGAACGGCGGTGCGTGCGAGTGTCGTGCTGTCGAAGAGGTCGACGTCGCCGTCGGCTCGAGGTATGGCGAACGTCTTTCCGCCCGGCGTCGTCGCGACGACGGCGGGCGGCACGTCGCCTTCGTCGGGGGTGGTGGCGCCGCATGCGCCGCAGCCCCCACCGACGGGACCGCCGGGACCGACGGGGTCGGTCTGGAACCGTCGTCCGAGGCGGTCGTGGCCGGCGAGATCCCAGGCGATGGCGCTTCCGTCGAGGCTCACGGTGTAGGCCGTCCCGCCGTCCGGTGAGAGCGCGAGGTCGCGGATGGGTGCGGAGTGCCCTGAAAGCGTTTCGCGCGGCGTCGCTGTCGCGACGTCCCACACCATCACCTTCGCATCGTCGCCCGCCGTCACCAGCGTGCCTCCATCGGGCGTAAAGCGCGCAGCGCGTACGGGCGCTTGGTGGCGTCCCGACGCGGAGGACATGCTGCCGGTGCGCAGATCGAGGAATCGCACGCTGCCGTCGGTGGCGCCCATGGCCACGACCCGGCGGTCGGGACTGAGCGTCGAGACGGTTGGAGGTCGATCCACGTGAAGGCGCCGTAGCGGACGCAGCGTCGAGGCGTCGCGCACGACCAGTTCGGGGACGGACGCGCGCGAGGTGAGCAGTCGGCCGCCACCGAGAACCCCGATCACCGTGAGGTCCTTGCCGGCGTCTTGCTGCGCAAGGACGCGGCCCGTCCGAGCGTCCCAGCGCTTCATGATGCCGTGGCCCTGCCCGCCGACGTCCTGACTCATCGTCTCCGCGATGAGGACTCGCGAGTCGCGGGAGAACGTCACGTGCTCGAGCGCGGGAGCGGCACCTCCACCGGCGCCTCTGGGCTCGCCGGTCAGCCGCGCGACTCGGTGGTGGGTGCGGGTGTCCAGGAGGTCGATGAAACCGCCGGACGGGAACGAGGAGTCGGCCACCGCGAGGCGCGTCCCGTCAGGGCTGTAGCGGAGCTCGGTGTCCGCGCTGTAGCCACGGTCCGGGACCGCCGTCTTGCCGTCGTCGTACGACCGCGCGACCGGGCGACGTGTCGCGGCGTCATAGAAATGCACCGTGCCGTCGTTCTCGGCGACGGCAACCGTTCGGCCGTGCGGGCTGACGGCGAGGGAGAGCAGGGGATCGCCGTCACCCCGCATGACCCCGATCACCGCCGGACCGCGCATCAGCGCAGCGAGGAGGTTGTCGCGGGTCGCCGGCGAGTCGACCAGGGCGACGGCCTGCCGCGCCAGAAGCAGCGAGCGGTCGAGCGCCGGCTCGGTCAGCGCCTTGACGTCGAGCGCCTGCGCGGCGGTGGCGCGCTCCCTCGCGCGTGCGGTCGCGCGCTGTCCCAGTGCCGCGGCGCTCGCGCCGACGGCCGCGACAAGCAACAGCGACACGAGCGCCAGAGCAAGCCGCAGCCGGCGATTGCCATGCTCTTGAGCGCGCCGGCTGGCATCGAGAAACGCCTTCTCCATGTCGTTGAGCTGCGGCTCGTTGGCCGAGCGCCACTCGAGCGCCGCGGACAGTCGCGCTCCGCGGTACAGGCCGCCGGGGTCGCGGTCGTCGGTGATCCAGGCGTGGGCGGCGTCGCTGATCTGGCGCTGCAGCTGGCGGCCGTGGGCGTCCTCCTCCAGCCAGGCCCGCAGCCGAGGCCACTCGTCCAGGAGGGCCTCGTGCGCGACCTCCACCGTCCCGTCGGACACCGTCAGCAGGCGATGGTCGGCAAGCACCGCGATGACCTCGGCGGACACGGGATCTGCCGGCGGCTGGACGTCGGCGATGGGAATCCGGCGGCGAACGACGGCGCCGTCGTCGCGCTCGCCCGCGAGGCGCAGGAGCACCGTGCGGGCCACCGCCTGCTGCGCCGGGTCGAGTCCGATGAACGCGTGCTCGGCCATCCGTGCGACAGCCCCCTGGACACCGCCGCGCCGAGCGTAGGCGACGAGGCGCAAGCGCGTCCCGTCGCGAGCTCGCCACAGCTCGACCAGCGCGGTCGACAACAGCGGGAGCGCCCCCGACCGGCCCTCGACGTCCGCGAGGAGCGCCTCGACCAACTCGGCCTCGACGCTCAGCCCGACCCGCTGAGCTGGCCGCTCGATCGCCCGTCGCAACTCCTCGCGCGACATCTCACCGACGAGGACGTTGTCCCCGAGCAGCCGCGAGAGCTCCGGGTAGGCCCCGAAGCGGCCGTAGAAGTCGGCGCGCAGGGCCACGACCACCCGCGCCCGGCCGCCGGGATCGCGGGCCGCCCGAACCAGTGCCGCGATGAACTCCCCGCGCTCGCGCTCATCACGGCACGCGGTGAAGACCTCCTCGAACTGGTCCACCGCGATGATCGTCGGCCGCGCGGCGCGCAGGTCGTCGGCGGCCCGGGCGAAGGCGCGCATCGGGTGGTCGCCAGGACGGAGCAGAACGCGGGTCCACGTCTCGCTGCCCGGCAGGACGCCGCCGGCCAGGGCCGGCAGCAGACCTGCTTTGACCACAGAAGACTTACCGCTCCCCGAGGGCCCGACGACGGCGAGCAGCGGGGCGCCCGCGAGCCGCGCGATCAGCTCGGCGACGAGCTGCTCGCGCCCGAAGAAGAACCCAGCGTCGTCGGCTTCGAAGGTCGCGAGGCCCTGATAGGGGCAGACCGCAGGGCGCGGTGCCGCACCGGCGTTGAGGTGGAGGAGCCCGGAGCGCTCGCGCGCCCGCTGGAGGTCGACGACGCTTCCGGCGAGCTCGGCTTCGAGCGCACGCGCCTCGCTGCGCCCGTTCGTCGCGCGCCCCGCCAGCGCGTCGACGCGTTGCATCGCTTCGCGCCGCGCCCATTCGCTCGCCGCCTCGTGGACACGCCGGGCGACTCCGCCGCTCGCGGCCAGCAGCGTCTGCACCGGCGGCCCGTCAGAGCCGCCATCGGTGGCGTACAGGCTCGCGATGACACGGACCGCCGCAGCGTCGAGCGGCTCGAGGACGATCGCGTCCTGCGGTTCGAGTTGAGAGAGCTTGGCCGTCTCCTGGCCGGTGGCCACCACAAGCGCCGCGAGGTCGCGAAGGGCGGGGGCGAGGACGCGCAGCGCGCCGTGAACGTCGGCGGGCGCGCGGTCGGCGTCGTCGACGACGACGAGCGTGGGGTACTGCGTATCGCGCGCGCGAGAGATGGCGTCGAGCATCGCCTCCGGCGGACCCGCCCCGGATGCGTAGAGAACCGCCGCCCCGGCGCGGTGGACCTCCGCCGCGATCGATGCCGCCAGGAGCGTCTTACCCATACCGTAGGCTCCGACGACCGTCACGAGCGCGCCCGAGCCCGCCGCGGCACGCTGCCAGCGCGCGCGCAGGCGCCCCAGCTCGCCGTCCCGTCCGCTCAGCGGAACCGTGGCCGCCGTGGCCAGCTCGGTGGGGAGTTCGGCGGCCACAGGCTCGGCGGCCAGCGACGCGTCCTGGCGCAGGATCGCGTCGTGCAAGCGCCGCAGCTCCAGGCCCGGCTCGATCCCGATTTCCTCCACCAGCGTGCGCCTGGCGTTCCGGTAGGCCTCGAGTGCCTCAGCCTGGCGACCGCTGCGATAGAGCGCGATCATCTGCTGCGCGTACAGCCGCTCACGCAGCGGGTTCTCGGCCAGGAGCGACTCGATCTCACCGACGATCTGCTCGTGCCGACACGCGGCGAGGTCCGCGTCAATCGCCAGCTCGCGCGCCGTCGTGCGCAGCTCCACGAGGCGACGGATCTCAGCGGCCGCGAAGGGCTCATCGACCAGGTCGGCGAGCGGTGGTCCTCGGAAGAGCCGCAATGCCTCGCGCGCCGCGTATGGTGGCTGCCCCGCCGTCGCCGCGCGGCCCGCCTCGGCCACGAGCCGCTCGAAGCGGAGGACGTCCACCAGCTCCGGATCGATGCGCAACTCGTAGCCGCGCCCACGCGTGCAGATCTCCGCGCCGCCGTCGGCGTCCAGCGCCTTGCGCAAACGCCAGACGTAATTCTGGACCATCTTGGCCGCGCTCGGCGGTGGCTCCTCCCCCCAAAGCCCCTCAATCAGGCGGTCCGCCGACACCGCACGATTGGCCTCAAGCCCGAGCATCGCCAGGACGGCGCGCTGCTTGGCGCCGCCGAGCGCGACCGGATGGTCGTCGACGCTGGCCTCAACGTGGCCGAAGACGCAGATCTGCATGGAGCGGGACTCGTCGTGGTGCTCGCGCGAGACCAACCAAACCACCTCCTGAAGACCCGATCAACGGCCAGCCGCCGCGACGTGGCGCACACGATGCGCGACCGCGGTCTACGGATGGTCTACTCGTTCGTCGCGGCGGCGGTCTACGGCGTCGTTAGACCCGCTGCAGATCGGGCGCAGACCACGCCGGTGAACCATCGCGCCTCGCATCCACCCGTCAGCGCGTGCGCGCATCTTCTGTGACCGTGCAGCTCACACTTACAACGCAAGACGTTCCGTCGGCCGACCCCGATCCGCACTCGGTCCGCACACCGGCCGTGAGACGCGCTGCGGTGTTGACCCTCCGGCGCCACGGGCGCAGGCACTCCGTGGCCGCGCCGATGCCCCGCATCGGGGGCGCTCCGCGCGCAGCGCGTTCTGGGCCCCGCCCCGGCCCGCTCAGCCCGGAGACCGGCGATCTCGTCTCCCCGGAACACGCCAACCGCATCCCGAGCCGATGACCGAAACGACTCACACCCAGTCCCCGCCCCTGAATCCCGCGAGATCGGCGCTGGAGCGCTGCCACCGCCGGCAGGACGATGACCAGCCCGTCGCCGGCGGAGCACTCCGGCCGAGGGGCGCCCTGCAACGCGCGATGACCGCGACCTCCGCCGCGCAGCCCCTCTCGCTTCCACCACCCATTGGGCAAACGATGGGCACGTGGGAACTGCACACCGCTCCGGCGCAGCGCCGATCCACCCGGTGCGCCCGCGCTGTTACCGGCGTGATCGTCGCGGTGCTCGCGACGGCCGCCATGTCGGCCTGCGCTGCCGGGCCAAGGTCGCCCGCCGCCGCCCACAACCCTCGCGGAGCGCCGCACAGTGACGCCATCGCCGTCACCGGGCGCGTGGCCACCGGCGCCGGACCGACCGGGATCGGCTTCGGCCACGGCCTGCTCTGGGTGACCCGCGACAACGACACGGTCGCCCGCGTGGACCCCGCCACCGGGCACACCCGCGCCAGCACACACGTCGGCCGCTTCCCCATGGAAGTAGCCGTCGGACCCGACTCGGCCTGGATCGCCGACAGCGCCGGCGATACGGTCAGCCAGATAAGCGTCGACACCGGCCGCCTGCGACGGACCATCACCGTCGGCGACCAACCCTCCGCGATCGCCGTCACCGCCGGGTCCGTCTGGGCCATATGCACAGGCGACGGCCGGCTCTTTCGCATCGACCCCACCAACGGGCGTGTCCTCGCAAGGATCCCGCTCGGACCGCCGCCCGACGACCCCGCCGCGATCGCCGCCGGGCCCAGCGGACTATGGGTCACCAGCCTCGACCGCGCCGTCCAGATCAATCCCAAGACCAACACCATCGCGGCAACCGTGCCCGTCCCGGCCCCGGCCGCCATCACCGTCGGCGCCGACGCCGTCTGGGTCACCAGCATGCAACCCGCCCGCCTGACCCGCATCGACCCGCGGTCGCACACCACCAACGGATCGTTCCGCGTCGGCCACGGCCCCTCCGGCGTCGCCATCGCCATGCACCGACTCTGGGTCCTGGACAACACCGACTCCACCATCGCAGAGATCGACCCCACCTCCGGCCACACACTCGCGCGCGTCACCATCGGACCACACTCCTACGACATCGCCGCCGGCGCCAACGCAATATGGGCGCAAAGCTACGGCGACCAGGCCATCTACAAGATCCAACGAGCCCCCGCCACCGGCGCCACGACCGCCGCGTAACACACCGTCCCACACTCAAGCTGTTCCACCGCCACCCAATAGCCCGAGCGTGCGGCGGCGCGGCGGTCGGGACCGGCGCGACCACGAAACCTCGCCCGCACCCTCGGGCGTCAGGGGAACGTCGGCCCGCCCTTCGACCCGTACCGGTGGCAGCTGCAGACGGGCCAAACCGGACCGTTGACCAACGTCAACCGCCCGCTCGTGCGAGCGCGAGCGACCATGCGCAAAGCGCTTGCGCGAGTAACCGTGGTTTCGTGTTGCCAGGAGAACCGAACAGCCATGATCGAGCGTTGGCCGGGCCTCGCGGAGTCCGCCGACTGGGATCGTCTCCCCCGCGTCAGCGAGTGGGACACAGCCCATCGCGGTGACGCGGTGGCGCCGTCGTTGACGGCGCGTGCGCGCGTCGAGATGATCGCCGCCGTGGCCGACATCAAGAAAAAGAAGGCCGAGCACACCGCGGCGGAGATCGCGATCCTGTCGATCGACTCCCCTGGTGTCATGACGCTGACCGACCTCGACACCCTCGGGCTGACGTCCGTGACCTTTCAGCAGGGCCTCGCCACCGGCGGCGGCGGGGGCGGGTTCGAACCGCCGCCACCCGCTCCGACCGACGAATACTTCGCGATCCGCGACGACAACTTCCACCCCGCCGACCTGCCCGGCGCGCTGCCAAACGGCGTGTGGCTCGGCCCGTCGCGCGAGCGCGCGGACGAGGCGGCCGTCGACCGCGACTCGCACGAGGACGGCCACGCGCGGGTCATGTACCGGATGGGATCGACCCTCGTCGGACCGATCAACACGTTCTAGCGGCGCACGCGCCGGAGGCCTTCGCACACGTCCGGTCAGCGCCGCGCCATCTCGGAACCGCCTGCGGCTCGACCAGGTGCACGATCTGGAACCCGGTTCAGAGATCGAGGCGTTGGAGGTGTCCGATTGCCGAGGCGCCGCGTTCGCCCACGTCGGCGTTGTTCACGGGCAGAGAATCGGTTACCGGGGCGATTGCCCACATGGCAGACCTCCCGGTCGTACCCGGGGTTGCTGAGCGCGGCGTGCGGGTCGCTGCGCGGCTGGCTGCGGATCGTGGCGCGCCGCGAGGCCATCCGCCTCGCGCAGCGCGACCGGCGCCCATCGGCTGGCCCACGCACGGCCGACCGCCTGCCCCCGAGCAGCCCCGAGGAGCACCACGAGGCCCTCGACACGCTCGCCCTGGTCGCCGCGCTCGCGGCCCCAAGCGCACCGCGCTCGCCGGGACGCCACATCTGTCCGACGGTGCGGAGCATGTCCGTTGCGGACCGGCCCGCGGGACGGCGCCGGGGCCCGACGCTGGGTGCCAGCCGCTCGACGTGCCCCGTGCCTCGGAGCCTGGGCGCGACCGCGCTGCCGCTGGGATCTTCGCGACCTCCCGTGCCCGCGGATTCTCCTGATCTCCGTCAGCCGATGGTCGCGCCGAGCAGTCGCCCGGCGCGTGCGGACAGCGTCGGCATGTCGAGCTCATCCGCCCGTTTCGCCGCTTGCTGCAGGACATCCCGCGCCGAGTCCTGCTCCCCGCCATGGGTGAGCGTCTCGCCGAGCCGCAGGACAGCGGCGGCGGCGTGCTCGTCGCGCGCGCGCAGCGCCCAGTCGCCGTCGAAGCCATCGAGCAGCTCACCGCGCCCCGCGTCCGCGGCGGCCTCGAGGTCTCCGTCGGCGACGCACCGACGGAACTCCCACACGTCGACGCGGACCGAGTCCGACAGCCCGACGCGCTGGCCGGTAACCACCACCGCGTCGCGGGCCGCCGGACCCAACGCCCGGCGCAGCTCGTACAGCGCGTTGCGCAGCGTCTTGCGGGCGCTGTTCTCCGGCACGTCCGGACGAAGCCGCCCGGCGAGCGCGGAGCGTGAGTGCGGCCCGGGTGACAGCGCCAGCCGGGCCAGAAGCTCGCGCGCCCGCGCGTCGGCGGGCATCTCGACCGGCCGGCCGTCCACCACGGCGGAGAGACCACCGAGGACGCGCACTTCGAGCACTGGAAGCCGAGCCTACCCGACCCCGGACGCGCCCGGGACGGATCCCGGACGCCGGTCGGGACGGTCGCCGGACGGCCAGCGCGCAGGCTGTACACACCCTCACCAAGGAGCACAATCCATGGCCATCCAGCCCACCGCCCCCACCCCTCTAGCCGTCGCGCTCGCCGAGCGCCATGGCCGGCGAGGTCATTACCCCGTACCACGCCGAGTACGACGACTGCGCGCGCCGTCTGGAACGGCATGATCGACAAGCGTCCGGCCGTGATCGCGCGCTGCGCCGACGCCGGCGACGTGGTGGCCGCCGTGCGCTTCGCCGCGGAGCACGGGCTGCCGCTCGCCGTCCGCGGCGGCGGGCACAACGTTGCGGGCACCGCCGTGGTCGACGACGGCCTGGTGATCGACCTGTCGGCGATGCGCGAGGTGCGCATCGACCCGTCCGGCCGCACGGTGCACGTGCAGGGCGGCGCGACGTGGGCCGACGTCGATCGCGTCACCGCGCCGCTCGGGCTCGCGACGCCGGGCGGGGTCGTCTCGGAGACCGGCGTGGCCGGCCTGGCGCTCAGCGGCGGCGTCTCGCATCAGCGCCGGCGCGACGGCATGACCATCGACAACCTCGTCTCGGCCGAGGTGGTGCTCGCCGACGGCCGCCGGGTGCGTGCGAGCGCGGACGAGCACGCCGACCTGCACTGGGCGCTGCGCGGCGGCGGCGGCAACTTCGGCGTCGTGACGTCGTTCGAGCTGCGCCTGCACGGGCTCGGGCCGGAGGTGTTCGGCGCTCAACGTCGCCTACCCGCTCGAGGACGCCGCGCGCGTGCTGGCCGGCTGGCGCGACGCCGTCGCCGGCGCGCCCGACGAGCTCTCGACCGCGGGATTCATCTGGTCGCTGCCCGTGATCGACGAGCTGCCCGAGGCAGCTGCGCGGCGTGCCGTACGTCGGCGTGGCCGGCATGTGGGCGGGCGACCCGGCCGAGGGCGAGCGCGCCACGCGGGCGCTGCGCGCGCTGGCGACCCCGCTGCTGGACATGAGCGCCACCATGCCGTACATCGACTTCCAGCAGTCGCTGGACCCGTTCTTCCCGGCCGGGGTGCGCCGCTACTGGAAGGCGCTCTACCTCGACGGGTTCTCTGACGCCGCCATCGACACGACCGTCGACTGGTCCAACCGCCGCCCATCGAACGACACGCTCGTGATCGTCCGCCACTGCGGCGGGGCGATCGCCCGCGTCGGCGCCGAGGAGACCGCGTTCGGCGACCGCAGCTCGGAGTGGATGCTGAGCATCGACTCGAGCTGGCATGACCCCGCCGACGACGCGACGAACATCGCCTACACGCGCACGTTCTGCGACGCCGCGGCCCCGTTCTCGAACGGCCAGACGTACTTCAACTTCCCTGGCCTGTTCGAGGAGGGCGAGGCCGCCGTGCGCGCCAGCTACGGCCCCAACCACGACCGCCTCGCACGCATCAAGGCCGCCTACGACCCGGACAACCGCTTCCGGCTCAACCAAAACATCCGGCCCGCGCGAGTCTAGACACCAACGTGTCGGCGACCTGCGCCTGCTGACGGGCAGCGGTCTGGCGGTATCGGCGCTGTTCTCGACGACGTTGTACCCGTGCCGGCGCTCGCGCCGCTAGCCGGGCTCGTCGCCGACCGCTTCGAGAGCGTCCTGCTCATCGCCGCTTCGCTGGCCCAGGCGCTGGCGTGAGCGCTTAGCTCAGGATGTTGACCGCTCGCGCAACAATGACGCCCGTGGTGATCAGCGCGGCGACGCCCTGTACTCCCATCAAGGCCTTGATGCGCGGCGTCAGCGGCATTGTGTCGGTCGGGCTGAAGGCGGTCTGGTTCGTGAGCGAGACGTAGAGGTAGTCACCAAAACCGGGCTTCCAGCCGGGCACCGCGTACCGGTCATCGCTCATCTGCGAGAACAGCAGATCCGGCGCGACCTGTCGGCGCTTGGCGCCGGGTCGGCGCGGACCTCCCCGGTCGAGCTCCCAATACAGCACCGCATAGAGCAAGAGGTTCGTGACCCAGATGATGACGCCGCCGTTGAGCAGGTCAGCGCCTTGCGCGTGGCCACCGGCCAGCAGGTAGTGAGTCAGGAGTCCGAGCGCGACCAGGCTCGCCACGGCCGCGACGACCACCAGGCCGATGGCGACCAGGCGACGCCGCTTGGCTTCGCGCCCGCTACGAGCGGCCGCGACCAGCCCACCGAACACCGCCAACTCTGCCACCGGCAGCGGCCATCCCGGCCCGATCGTGAGCGCCGACGGCAATGCCAGGTACAACAGCAGCGCGATGAGGATGGCCACCTGGCCCGGCCACAACGGGTCGTCGCGCGCCCACCCCTCGACGTCCCGGACCCCTCGGCTCACGACCTCCTGCTCGCTCAGAGTGCGGTCGCTCAGCCAACCCCATCGCACTCGTCCACCGTATGCGATGACTCGGCGGATTCCGGCACTCGAGGCACAGTGCACGAGCGTGTTCGCGAGCGAGCCTCCAAGCAACATCCCCTCTGCTGGGTCTGCAAGCGGCGACCTTATGGACCACGTACACATAGGTCAGCACGCGCCCGTAGCGATCGAAGGTGTCCTGGTGTGGGGTCCGTCACCAGGCGCACCTGGCGCCCGGTGCGGCCCAAGCCGTGGGCGAGGCGCTCAATGTTCCGGCCGCGCGTTCGTTCCCGCCGACCCAAACCAGACGAACTGGTCGGAGCTCTGCGACCCGGTCAGCGACCGGCTCATGCGACGAGCCCTCGCGTCGACCGATCCCTCCGCCGCCGACACACTCTGGGTCCGCGCCGACCGGCGGATCGTCAGCCAGGCCGCCGCGGTGCCGCTCGTCAGCCCAGGCACGGTCCAGGTCGTATCCCGTCGCGTCGGCGGCTATCAAGACAACCCGCAATGGGGCGTGTTGCTCGACCAGCTCTGGCTGCGCTGAAAGCGCGGCTGCCGGTCAGCCTCACCGGCCGCGCATGAGCGGTGAGCGAGCGCGAAGCCCGCCGGCAGTCGCTCGAGGCAGCAGCGATGCCCCGGAACGGTTTCGCGAGGTGCTCGTCGCCTTCTGCAACACGCATCCGGTCGGGCCGGGCGTGCGCGCCTGAGCCGACCCGAATCGGCGGCAGGCGCGCGATGCGGGCCGCCAAGCCCATCGCCGTTCATCGTCACGCTACTGCTCGGGACGAGCCAGGGCTGGGACGATGCGGAGATGGACATCGATGCGCTCGACCTGCTCTATGTACCCAGCCGTGACGTCGCGGCCGACGTGAGCTTCTACCGCGACACGTTGGGCGGTCACGTCGTTTTCGCGATCGAGGCGATGGGCACACGCGTGGCGGAAGTGGCGCTCGCGCCCGTGGGACCGCGCGTGGTCCTCGCCGGGCATTTGCCGGGCGACGCGCCCATACTCCTGCACCGCGTAGCCGATCTTGATCAGACGCTGGCGGAGCTCGGCAGACGCGGGCTGCGGGTTGACGGGCGAGTCGAGTTGCCCATGGGTCCGTGTGCCACCTTCCACAGCCCGGGCGGCCAGAGGATCGCGCTCTACGAGCTCACGCGGCCGCACGTCGACGAGCGGTTCGCCGGCCGCGCCGACTTCGGCTGAGCTCGCGCGACACCGAGCAGCGCGACGCGATCGTTCCGAGGCGGCGGGCGCTCGTCACCGCACCGACGCCAGCGCTGAGCGCTGTAAGTGCTCGGCCGGCTCATCGCTTGGACTGGCGTTCGTGGCCAACTCCGCCGCGTTCTGGACGCACGAACGGTCGTCCGCCGGCCCCTCGACGAGCGGCTGCCCGTGCCCGAGCGCGTCGCCGCCATCTACCGGCCCGCCGGGGCCTGAACCGCCCGCCGGGACGGCGCCGCGCCCGGCGCACCGACGGTACGGTCGTGCGATGGCCCTGACCGCAATCCCGGACCACAGCGTCGGTGACCTCAGGCCGCTGTTCGGCAGCGCCTGCCTGTATCTGATCGAGGCGCTGGGGGAGCTGGCCGCCGGGGAGCTGGCCGCCGTCCACGGAAAGCTCGCGCAGGCCGACCACGCCCTGTGCGTGCTGGTCGCCGCCGGCACCGAGGACACCGCCGGGCTGTCGGGCGCCCTGGACCTGCTGCAAGGCGACTTCCGCGCCGTCGCCGCCCTGCAGACCACCGCGCAGCGCCGCACCGCCGGGGCGCTCATCGGCCACGCCCTGACGCTCGCCGCCGGGGCCGCCGTCCGCCACGACCGCACGGCCCACTGACCTCCCATAGTGCCAGTTTCAGCGAGGTCCCGTTACGGCGGCGTATCCGCCGCGGGCGCCGAGCGGTCAGGCGGTAGGGGTCCGCCCCTGTACTGACCCGGCGGTTGTCAGCGACAGCAAGACCCGCGGCGTTGCGCGATCCAACTGACCGACAGGAAGCGCCCGAGCGGCGTGCCCTCGTTCTCGGATGCCGCGCGCAGCGCCAGCTCGAGGCCGATCGTGGAGCCGGCCAGGTGGTCGTCAAGGTAGGTGCCGAGGTGCGTGGAGGCGGTCACGCCGCCGGGCCAGCCACTCGAAGCTCATCCGCGCGGCCAGCGGTAGCTCCTCGACCTCGACCCCGGGCGCGCGCAGCCTGCCGGCGTACACCGGCGCATCGACCACGGTCGCTGGCGCGACACCGGCGAGCGAGACGTCCGCGGGCGGCCAGCCCGAGCGCTCCGGGCCGAAGAGCAGCTGGCGCGTGAGCGGTGGCCAGCCCTCGTCGCGTGCATGCAGCGCCGCCGTGGCCGCCAGGCCGCCGCCCGCGACGAAGAGCCGGCCGGGATCCGCGCCGAGGCTCGCCGCGTGGTCGCCCGCCCACTCGAGCGCGATCGTCGCCACGTCGAGCGCGGTGGTCTGCAGTGCCAGGACGACCATGCCGCCCTCGACGCTGAGCGCTTCGGCCATCTCGAAGACCGACGGGCGCTCCCAGAGGAAGAGCGCGATCGGCCCGCCGTCCTCCGGATCGGCCGGCCAGATGACGCGTGGGCGGACGAAGTCGCCCGCGGCGCGCAGTGACAGATCGGCTTCCCGCTGTGCGAGCGTCGTCATGGCCCGGAATGGTCGAGCGCGCCCGTGCGAAAGGGAAAGGCCGATCGCGTATCGCCGTCATGCATGAACGGCATCGCCCGCGCGCGGGGTCGCTGTCACCATGGGTGGGTGCCCGACGACGAGAACGTGGTCGCCTTTCCGCAGGCGCCGGAGGCGATCGAGCTGCGCCACCTGCGCGCCTTCGTCGCCGTCGCCGAGGAGCTCAACTTCGGGCGTGCTGCCGAGCGCCTCTACATCACCCAGCCGGCGCTCAGCCGGCAGATCCGTACGCTTGAGCGGCTGCTCGGCTGCACGCTGCTGCGGCGCTCGACGCATCGCGTCGAGGTGACCGTCGCCGGCGACGCGCTCCTCGATCGAGTGCGCCCGATCTTGCGCGAGGTCGATGCCACGGTGTCGACCGTGCAGTCGGTCGGCGGCGAACACGTCGAGCGGGTGGCGCGACTCTGGGAGCCGGTGGCCCGAGCCGTAGCGACCGACGCCGACCTCCAGGAGCAGCGCACGGCGTACGAGAGGATGCTCGCGACCTTCGAGGCCCCTTCCGAGGTGACGGTGACGCCGATGAACGCCAACGGCGTGCCGTCGCTCCTGGTCGCGCCGCGGCCCGACGACGCGCCGCGGCTGATGCATCTCCACGGCGGCAGCTACTGCCGCGGATCGGCGTTCGGCTACCGGCCACTGGCGGGCGCGCTCGCCCTCGCGGCCGACGCCGGCGTGCTCGTCCCCGACTACCGGCTCGCCCCCGAGCACCCGTTCCCCGCGGCGATCGACGACGCGGTGGCCGCGTACCGGTGGATGCTCGGTCGCGGCATCGCGGCCGAAGAGGTCGTCTTCTGCGGCGATTCCTCGGGCGGCGGGCTCGTCGTCTCCGTCCTGCTCACCCTCGCGCAGCGCGGACTGCCGCAGCCGGGCGGCGCCGTGCTCATGTGCCCGTGGGTGGACCTCCCGCTGAACCTGCAGGACGAGGTGACCGAGATCCTGCGCCGCTCCGTCGACGCCTACCTCGGCGCGCATCCCGCCGACGACCCGGTGGTCAGCCCGCTCACCGCTGACCTCACCGGGCTGCCGCCGCTGCTCATCCAGGCGGCGACCGGCGACCAGTTGCTCGGCAACGCCAACGCCCTGACCGATCGCGCCCGCGAGCACGGCGTCGACGCCCGCCTGGACCTCTACTCGGTGGACGCCCACGTCTTCCAGCTCTTCTGGTCATTCCTGCCCGAGGCGGCCGAGGCTCTGCAGAAGGCGGGGCGCTTCGCCGACGAGGTCGCCCGGCCCGCGCCGCACCCCGCTGCGACGGCCCGACGTGCTCGCGCAGCCAGCGCACCAGCGTCGCGGCCTCGAGCTCGTGGCGGATGATCTTGACGGCGCGCGGCTGTAGCTCTGGGGGGTCGAGCCGGCCGCCGGAGGCTGCTGGTCGTATCGGGGGAGGAGCGGCGTCCGCTTGGACGCCCGCTCGTCGTCGACTCGGGCGTCGTCTCAGTGCCCGCAGCCGGTCGGCGCCAACCTTGCGCGCCTCGATTGCCGTCCGATCCAGGCGCTTGATCTTGGGTTGCACGCGCTCGAATAGCTCGCGGTCGACGATCGCCCGGTGATTGCCGTCGACGCGCTCGCTCGGCAGACCGTCGTCCTTGCCGCGATAGCCCGCGGCCCAGTCGGCGTGATAGGGATCTCTCAGCGTTCGGCGGATTCGCCGCGGCGTCCAACGCTTGCCGTCCGGCTTGCCCGCACCCGGTGGCGTGCCCAGTTCCTCGCCGTCGGCAGCGGCGCCGCGCTGCGCAACCTCGTGTGGTCGTCGGCCCCTCTGGACCATGCCTCCCCCCACCCACACGTGCGGCTGCCGATGGCAGTCGACGCGCAAGTTGACTGGCCCCCGGCTGCGACCTACGGTCGCTCGGACGAAAGGAGGACGCGATGTCCAGGTTCACGGACTGGTTGCTCAACCTTCCCGAGCGCCGGAATGCGGCGCACGCACGGAGGCGCGAGCGCGAGGCGCAGGGTGCTTACGCGCGGCGCGGCAGCGATCCGGACCCCAGCGTCGGGCGGCGTCACGGCGAAAGCCACCGAGAGAACCCGCGCTACACGGGGCCACCTGGAGGTTGACGGTCCGCTCGCCGTGGCGAAGAGCAACGACCTCGCGAGCTTCCGGACCTTGCTCGGGATCCTGGGCAATCCCGCTGTTCGGCGACGAAAACGTGCTCTGGGCCGTGAGCGAGCGCGTTGAGCATGCAGCCGCCGGACGCCTCGCCCACAACGTCGCTGCTAGGTCCGTCGACCACACCGAGGGCAAGGAATGGCTGCGCCACGAGCCCATCGGCGACGTCGATTGGCCGACCGAGTTTCACCGCGCGGTACGCCAGACCCTCGCGTTGCTCGGTCACGACGAAGCGAACGCCGGCAAGCCGCGGCCCTTGGAGTAGCGCGCGCGCACGCGATCGGCCGACAGTGACCAAAGACCCACGCGTGCGACTGACGCGACAAGTCCCGGCGACACGCGCTTTCGCTGCTCCTAGCCCGCCGCCAAAGCGGCGCGGAGCTTGGCGATTGCGCGGTGCAGCTGCTCGAGCGCGCGGTCGGAGAGCACGCCGCCGATGCGCGCGTCGAGCTCGGCCGCGATCAGCCGCTGCGCCTTGGCGTGCGTGGTGGCGCCCGCGCGCGTCAGCGCGATCACTGACGAGCGGCGGTCGCTCGGATGCGGCCTGCGGACGACGAGGCCGTTGCGCTCGAGGCGGTCGACGGTCTTGCTCGCGCCACCGACGGTGATCGACAGGCCACGCACGATGTCGTAGACGCGGCAGTCCTCCACCGCGGCGACGACCGCCAGCGTCTGCGCCGTGCCCAGCCCGACGCCCAGCTCTGCGCGCAGCCGCGCCTCGACGGCGTCCCACAGTTCGATCTCGAGGCGCACGAGGTCGGCGAAGAGCGCGGGCAGGTCGGGCATGGCGGACGAGGACGATAGCGCATCGCGCGGAAGCTGATTCCATAGAACTTGATTCCACAGAATGTAGATGCGCTACGCTCGAGCGCATGACCCCTCTCCCCACCTCCATGCGTGCCGTCGTCCTCGACGCGGTCCCCGCGCCGCCCGAGGCCCTGGTCGGTCCGCGAGCGCCCTGTCCCCCAGCCCGAGCCGGGCTGGGTCCTCATCGAGGTCAAGGCCTTCGGCCTGAACCGCTCCGAGCTGAAGACCCGCCTCGGCCTCGCCGACCCCGACGTCACGTTCCCGCGCATACCGGGGATCGAGGCGACCGGCGTCGTCGCGGCCTGCCCCGGCGGCGAGCTGGCGGTCGGCCAGCAGGTCGTCGCGATGATGGGCGGGATGGGCCGCAGCTTCGACGGCGGCTACGCGGAGTTCACGTGCGTACCGGTCGCACAGGCGATCCCGTTCCGCAGCGAGCTGCCGTGGACGACGCTGGGCGCGGTGCCCGAGATGCTGCAGACCGCGTACGGCGCGCTGACCGTCGGGCTCGACGTCCAGCCCGGCCAGACGCTGCTGATCCGCGGCGGCACGTCGTCGGTCGGCCTGACCGCCGCGATCCTCGCCAAGCGCCGCGGCCTGACCGTCCTGGCCACGACGCGCTCGGAGGCCAAGGCCGGCGCGCTGCGCGAGGCGGGCGCCGACCACGTCGTCGTCGACGACGGCGCGATCGCGGCGCGCGTGCGCGAGCTCGTGCCCGGCGGCGTGGACGCGACGCTCGAGCTCGTCGGCACGCCGACGCTGCGCGACAGCCTGGAGGCCACGCGCGTGCACGGCGTCGTCTGCAGCGCGGGCTACCTGTCCAACCAGTGGATCGTGCCCGACTTCTACCCGGCCGGCTTCCTGCCCAACGGCGTGCGCCTGACCGGCTACAGCGGCGACGCGTCCGACCTGCCGCAGGCCGTCCTACAAGAGTTCCTGGACGCGGTCGCCGCCGGCGACGCGACCGTGCCGATCGCCAAGACCTACACCATCGATCAGATCGCGACCGCCCACGACGACATGGAGCACGACCGCGTCGCGGGCAAGCTGGTGGTCTCGACCTAGCACGCTCCCGCACTCGCCTGGAGCACAAGCAGGCGCAATCGCCAGCTCCGCTTCTCCTATCCATGCGTTTCGGCATCGTCATTCGTGCCCGCTGAAGTCGCTGAGGGAGCTGCGGCGGCGCGAGCGTCGCGGTGGCGCCTCGGCAGAGACATCGTGAGCGGACTCGCGGTCGGGCACCGACCCGTCGGCCGGGTGTTAGGCGGACAGCACGCGGGGTGTGCCGGAGGTCGAGTAGACATCCTTGCGGGCGATGCGCCCATCGGCGGTGATGGGGAAGATGTCGACGCCGTCCCATTCGAGCCTGCGGCCGTCGTCGGGGTGCGTCGCGCGCGCCGTCCACTCGCTCACCGCGAAGTCCTCACCGCAGCGGATCGCCCTGCGCTCGAAGCGCAGCGTCGGCCACCGCGCGAAGATGGCCGCGATGTGGTCGCGCACGGCGGCGGCGCCCGCGACTCGCTCCCCGGCGGTGTGATTGTCAAAAACGATCGCGTCATCGTGCATCGACGCGACCGTGTCGAGGTCCTGCGCGTTCCACGCAGCGTCGTAGCGGTCGATCAGAGCGGCAATCTCCATGAGCGAATCCTGCCCGTCCCGGCGCGCCACCGCCAGGCCGCGACGCTGTCCTAGCGTCCGGCGCTGCCCTCTACCGACCCAGACTCGCCGACGCGACGTGCGCGGGAGCTCCTACGGCGCCGAGTACCCGCGGGTCGCCTTGGTCAGCTCGCCCGACTTGACGAGCTGCGCCAGGCGCGTGGCGACCGAGTCGCGATTGAGCCCGAGCGCCGCGGCCACGTCGCCGGCGGTCGATCCCGGGTTGGCGCGCACGTCGCGCCCATCGCGCGCGTGTGCGCGCGCGAGTGTCTGTGCTCGCGCTCTTGCGGGGCATCGAGACGGTCGGCAACGCGGCCGGGTCGAACGCACTCCGGCCCGGCGACTCTTGCACCACGCCGCTGCAGACCATCGTGCAGCGCTGGTCGATCGAAAACCGCAAAAGGAGGCCGAAGCAGTGAGGATCAACCTGGCAAGCGTCCTCGTGGATGACCAGGACAAGGCACTCCGTTTCTACACGGAGATCCTCGGATTCCTGAAGAAGACCGATATTCCCGTCGGCGAAGCCCGCTGGCTGACCGTCGTCTCACCGGATGCCCCCGACGGCACTGAGCTGCTCCTCGAGCCCGACGGCCACCCTGCCGCCAAGCCTTTCAAGCAGGCGCTCGTCGATGATGGCATTCCCTACACGTCGTTCGCCGTCGACAACGTCAAAGCCGAGTACGACCGACTGCGCGCGCGAGGGGTCCGGTTCACACAGCAGCCGCTCGAGATGCAGTCGGTCACCACGGCCGTGCTCGATGACACCTGCGGCAACCTGATCCAGATCGCGAGCCAGAGCTAGAGGGTTGATGTGGGTTCATCGTCGGCGCCGCGTTGGCGGCGCTGTGTGGTCAGGGCAACGAGGAACTCAGAAATGGGCCCACCGCCGGCGCGGGCCGTCCTCGCCAAGCCGGCGGTCGACCGGGCGCGCTGCGGCCTGGGGGCGGCGTGCCAACTGGGCGTCGCGTGGGGCTTTGTGCTCGCTGTTCGAGCACAAGGACCCACGCGACGCGAATTCGCCGAGTGCCGGCGGCGGTCGCCGGGCCCGAGGGCGACCGCCCGCGCCGCCGGCCCCGCCCACGCTCAAGTCGCCGCTGATCTGCCGCGCATGGCGCCCTGTGCACCACATGCGTGACAAAGGCGCCACGCCAGACCAATCCTCGGTGCCCGGTTGGACCCCGCATCGCGCAGCCCAACCCACATCAACCCACTAGGTCGCGCCCAGTTTCGATCGAGCGGAGCGGGCGCTCGCCTCAATGAGGCGACCCCTTCGAATCACGACTGCTGCTCACGCCTCCCTCGAAAGCAGCAGCCCATGGAGCCTGGCCCCGACGAGGCCGGCCGGACCCGGTGATAGCGGCTCTGGACGACTGGGAGCAGCTGGCCGGGCTGCCGCTCGTGCCTCGAGGCGACCTAGAGCCAGGACGCGACGCTGATCTTCCGGGGATCCTCCTCGGGGTGGTCGCGCACGCCGTAGAGCGTCTGGGCACCGGCCCACAGCACGTACCGGCCCAGGTGGTTCGGGTAGCGCTCGAGCTTGGCGTTGAAGAAGTCGACGGCGGTCTTCTCGCGTCTGCAGGAGCGCCTCGCGCGTCGTCGAGGTACTGCCGGGTCTCGGCGATCGTCCGCTCGGCGTCGTCGTCGAGCTGCTTGTTCTGGTGCCCGGCGACGATGTGGCGGGGCTTGAGCGACTCGACCTTGTCGATCGCCGCGCGCCATGGTCCGAAGCCGCCCTCGATCGCGGGCTGCGCCAGGTACATGTGGACGCCGTTGTAGATCACGTCACCGGCGACGACGAGCTCGAGGTCCGGGACGTGCAGGACTGTGGTGTCCTCGCTGTCGGTGTTGCCGACCTCGACGATCACGAGCTCGTGTCCCTCGAGTGTGAAGCGGTTGTCCGGAACCGTCACGGCTGTGACCGGCGTCGGCGGGATCCCCGTGTACACCTTGTCCCACAGCAGCGGCCGCGCCGCCGCGCTGCGCTGCATCTGCGCGATCGTTCCCGCGCTGGCGACGACGCGCGCCCCGAAGCGCTCCGCCAGCAGCCCGGCGGCGAACCAGTGATCGCCGTGGCCGTGGGTGACGAAGATGTCGGTGAGGTTGCGGCCCTTGCTCGCGACCCAGTCGCCGAGCGCGCGCGCCTGGTCGATCGTCATCCCGGGATCGGTCAGCACCGCATCCTCGCTGCCGCAGATCAGCGTGCTGGCCATGGGCGAGAACAGCTTCGGCTCCCCGTTGGGAAGCATCCCGTCCTGGGGCGGCGGGTCGTTGACGAAGACGTCGTAGGTCAGGGTGCTCGGTTCGGTTGTGCTCATGCCGTCACCATCGCGCGTTCGGCCTCCGGTCGCGCCCGCGTCGTCCCTGGTCGGTGCCCGGATCCTCGCCACCCGCGAAATCAAGGTGGCTCAACTCCCTCAGCAAATAGCCGAGCCCGCTCCGCAGCCGGCGATTCAGCGTCGCGACAGCGAGCCGCCGAGTCGCTTGCGCAAGAGCAGCTTGGAGTGCCCCGCGGGATAGTCCGAGAGCGTGCCGACGAGCTCGAAGCCGTGCCGCTCATAGAACGCCGGAGCTTGGAAGGTGTGCGTCTGCAGCGCAAGCTGCGCACAGCCGCGAGCTCGTTGCCTGCGCCTCAGCTGCTTCCAGCAGCCGACTGCCGACGCGCCGCCCGCGCATGTCCTCGCGCACCCACAGCGCATCAATCCAGCACGTCCCGCCCCAGCTCCAGCCGTACACGCCGGCCACCAGCTCGCCGTGGCTGTCGGTCTCGGCGGTCAGGAGCTCGCGGAAGTCTCGGATGCCCGTCGCCTCGACATTGAACTCGTTGATCGCGTCGATCAAGAGCCGAGCCGTCGCGCGTTCAGCCTCGCTTAAGACATCGCTGCTCCGGTCGTCTGTCATCACCGTCGCATTGTCGCTTGCGGTGCGACGGCGTGGGCGGCGCGATCTTGCAGCCGACGCTCAGTCCCAGTGGCCGGGCAGCCGCTCAATACCTACCCGCGCTGCTCCTTCAGGCATGCGATAGCGAGCCGATCGTCGGGGTCGTGCTCGCGTCTCGTCCGACTCGGGGTCCTCTCAGCGCCGGCGGCGACGCCCGCACCTCGCGCAACCAGGAGCGAGCCGGCCATGCCGTCTCGCCAGTCTGGGAGCGACTGGCTTGGGCACGGTGGTGCGCCTTTTCGTGTCGCTTGTTGCTCTCTCGGCGCAAGCCCGGATGCCCGCGGACGGCGGGCGGGCATCCGGGCTTTCCGGAACACCGGCGCTGTCCGACGCCCGCTAGGCCTGCCGGACGAACTCGTAGGTGAGAAAAACGAGGCCGGCACCAATGGCCTTGGTATCGACGAGGCGCATGGGCTTCGTGTCGCTGGTCTCGCCGAAGAGGCGCTCACCCGCCCCGAGCACCACGGGGAAGACGACCAGCCTCAGCTCGTCGACCAGGTCATGCTCGATGAGTGTGCGCCCGAGCTGATAGCTGGCAGGGACGACGATTTCTCCGTCTAGCTCCTGCTTCAGATGCGAGACCTCCTCCACCACATCGCCCTTGAGGACTGTCGAGTTGTTCCAGCCGGGATCTACGAGAGTGGATGAGACGACGTACTTGGGCATGCTGTTCAACCTGTCCGCGAGCTCGCCACTCCGGGGTCGCCACCGCACCCCGAAAAACTCGTAGCTCTGCCGACCCAGCAGCCACGCCTCGGCGCCTAGCGCCTCCGCGAGCGCGACCTTGTTCCACTCTTCGAGGTCCTTGCCCCCAGACTGGACGAACCAGCCGCCGCGCCTGAAGCTCTCCTCACCGTCTGGGTCCTGGACGACTCCATCGAGCGAGACGTTCTGCGGGCCACTGATCACGATCGTTCCCATCTCAGTTCTCCTTCTCGTTGAACTGTTAGTTGCTGCATCTGGTGAGGCGTCTGCCGCAACCAAAACTGAGCGGCGAATTTCGAGCCGCCGCGAACGTCATTAGTTGCGATGGCGGCTAAAGAAGAGTCGATGCGGAGATGAGCGAGACGAGCGCGACCGAGCGCATCCCGGCCCGCTGTGCTGCTCGGGAAGGTCCGTGCCCTGGCCGCGGATCAACGCGCGTGCGGGCAACAGTCACGCCTTGGGGTATCCGACGCGACGCGTCTGTTGGCGCTGGGGGCGGTCTACCGCGCCGAAGCGGCCCGCGCATCGTCGCTCAGGGCGGCGTCGACGCCGGTAATGTCATCGCAGGATGCTCCCGGGGCTGATCGGGATCGCTGCCGCGACCGTCGCGTTGGCAATCGGCCACGGTCGGGATGACGTGCCGCTGCGGGCAGCGATGCCCATGCTGCTGCTTCCACCGACGTCGACGCCGGCGCCGACCCCCGGTCGTCGCGGACCGCCGCGGGCGGTCCGGCTGACCATCGGGGTGAGCGGCGACCTCCTGCCGCATCTGCCGATCGTCGCCCGCGCGCGTGTGCTGGCCGGCGGGCACGGTTATGACTTCCGGCCGATGCTGCGGCCGATCCGGCCCTGGGTGCGTGGCAACTCGCTCTCGTTCTGCCATGTCGAAACGCCGCTGACCCCGGCGCCGCCGGTCGGATACCCGCGGTTCAATTCGCCGCCCGCGCTTGCGCGCGCGGTCGCGGCCACGGGGTTTGATGCGTGCAGCACGGCCTCGAACCACTCGCTCGATCGGGGGCAGGCTGGAATCGACGCCACCCGGCGGGCGCTGGCCCGTGCCGGCGTTCGCTCTACCGGCTCGTTCTCCTCGCGTCGCCAACGCCAGCGTCCGCTGCTGCTCCGGGCGCGGGGCGTACGGGTTGCCTTCCTCGCCTACACGGAGATGACGAACGGGATCCCGTTGCCGCATCGATGGTCGGTCAACCTCGCCCGCGCCGGGCGAATCCTGCGTGACGCCCGCCGCGCGCGCCGCGCCGGCGCGCGCGTGGTGATCGTGAACCTGCACTGGGGCACGGAGTACCGTCACGCCCCGGACGCCTTCCAGCTGGCCCTCGCGCGGCGGCTGGCGCGCTCGCGCGCGATCACCGCCGTGGTCGGCCAGCACGCCCACGTGGTGCAGCCGATCCGGCGCATCGGCCGCCTCTGGGTCGTGTTCGGCGAGGGCAACCTGCTGTCGAACCAGACCGCCGCATGCTGCCCCGCGGCGAGCCAGGACGGGATGCTGGTGCGCCTTCATCTCCGGGTCGCCCCGCGCCGCGCGCACGTCGAGCGGATCACCTACACGCCTATCTGGGTGCGCCACCCCGACTACGTGGTCGTGCGCGCCGCCCGCAGCCGAGCACGCGTCGTGGCGCCGCACGGTCGCGGTGGTCGGCCGCTCCCGCCAGGTCCGGCCACTGCCCTAATCGTGAAGCGTCCGATGACGGGCGACCAGGGGGTTGCTCACGCCCGAGGGTGTCGTCGCCAGGGCCGGCACGACGAGCAGCGCCGCAGCCGCGGCTGCGGGGCGACGAGGGCCGCAGCTGTCAGGCTCGGGGTTGGCGACGCGACCGCTGCCAGTGCACGACGGTGGCGATCGCCTCGCTGACCAGCGCCAGCCCGATCAGCAACCAGGCCACGTAGAACGCGGTGCCGTGGACGTTGACGACGAGCAGCAGCGCGAGGCCGCAGCTGATCGCGGCGGCACGAACGAGGAACTGCCGCGGGACGCGGGGCGGCCCGCTGTCGCCGCCGGGTCCGTAGTCCGATGGCAACTCATCAACTCGTGGGGACGCGAGCGAGTGCCGCCTTGTGCTGACGGGTCGGGCTCGGGCGCACCACGTCCCAGGCGAGCCCGCAGCGCTCGAGGCCGCGGATCACCAGCGCCGAAGGATCGAGCTGCCAGCGGCCGAGCCCGTGCGTGGCCGACGTCGGGAAGGCGTGGTGGTTGTTGTGCCAGGACTCGCCGAAGGAAGGCAGCGCCAACCAGAACACGTTGCGCGACTCGTCAGTGGTACCGAACGCTTGGCGTCCGAAGGCATGGCAGATTGAGTTGATGCTGTACGTGACGTGGTGCAGAACGAGCAGCCGCACCGCTCCTCCCCACAGCAGCCCGGTGAGCGCAGTAGCGAGCGTCCCACCGATCGCGTAGCCAAGCGCGAAGGGGACCGCCAGCCCAGCCAGCGCCCAGACCACGAACGTGCGGTCGACGAAGCAGATCAGCGGGTCGGCCACGAGGTCGGGCGTGTACCGCGCCCGGGCGCCTCGCTGGTCGTGGCGAAACAGCCAGCCCACGTGCGCGTGCAGCAGCCCCCGCAGCGAGCCGACCCACCCTCCCCCGTGATCGACGTGCGGGCTGTGAGGATCGCCCGGCTGGTCGGAGAACACGTGGTGCTTGCGGTGGTCGGCCACCCAGGAGATCGCCGGCCCCTCGATCGCCGCAGAGCCGAGGATCGCCAGCGCGGCGCGCACCACCGGACCGGTCTTGAAGCTGCGGTGGGTGAGCAGGCGATGAAAGCCGACGGTCACGCCCAAGCCGGTCAGCACGTAGACGATCACGAACACCACGATGTCGCTGGGCCGCAGGAGGTGGTTCCAGGCCTGCCAGACAACGACACCGAGGGCCAGTACCGGCAACCCGGTGACCAGACCAGTGATCGTCCGATGCAGCGTCTCGTGCTGCACCGGTTCCACGTCACTGCGCACAGAACCTGTCGTCATCAGCGACCTCCCGCGGCTCGTGCGATGCAGGCACTCACCAGGAGAGGCAGGCGAGCCTGGCGGGCGGTTCACGCGCTTGCGCGACCATCCAAGCGTACCCGAGCGCCGAAGCCGGTGACGCATAGCGTCGCCAACGACCTCCTGATGACCACCGTATAGGTGGGGTCCGCGCTCTGAGGCCATCCCGCAACAAGCCCGCAAGGCATCCCTAGGTTCGGCGGGCCGACCTCGACCACGTCGTCGACAACGAGCGCACGATGCACGAGGACGGCGTCCAGGCCGTCGTCTGGCAGACGGCGACCAACCCGCTGATCGCGCTCGAGCTCCTCCGCGAGGGCGGGTACGGCGGCGCCCGCCGTCCTCCGGCCCGCGGCCTTCGACGCCGCACGTTTCCCCGACCGGCTGGGCGACTACGGCGCGCTCACAGGGTGGATGAGCGCGCCGTAGCCAACCGACTTCAGCCCGGGATCACCCGGTGACGCCGAAGTACTTCATCGCGTCCCCGGCGAGCTGGGCCCGCGTCGCACGGTCCGTCACGCCCTCGAGCCCGAAGCCCCAATAGAGCGAGTGGTCGGTCGCGATGCCCGGACCGTCGACGAAGCCGACGGACGGCGTGACCTCCCAGTCGTTCGCGTTGGTCCCGTTCTCAGGGGGCGAGCCAGGCACCGTCCAGCCGCCGAGGCCGTCCTCGAACGACGTGTCGAACAGCGTGGTCCCGCCCGCCGTCGCCTTGGTGTCGTCGACGAACACGCCCAGGCCCTGGGTGCCGGGATCGCTGGCGTAGGTGATCGACACCTCGACCTGCTGGCCGGCGTAGGCGCTCAGGTCGATGTTCCAGTCCTGGAAGCCGGCCGAGTTCCCCGTCGCCGCGTTCCAGCTGCCGGTCGTGCCGGTGCCGGGGCACACGTCAGGCGCCGCGGCGCGGGTGATGTAGTGCTTGAGGAACGGGTTCTCGTCGAGCCAGTACGTGCTGCCCGGGTCGTTGCAGCCGATGCCGGTGTCGGTGTCGGTGTTCCCGTTGACGTCGGGCAGCGTCGTCCAGTTGTCCTGGCCGACGGTGTGAGCCTCGACGAACACGTAGTCGAACCCTGGCTCGGTGTCGTAGGAGACCTTGAACTGCAACGCCGGAGCCGCTGCCGCCGTCGTGCTCGTCAGGTCGACCGTCCGCGTCAACCGCTTGTAGGACGAGTTGGCCTGCTGCGAGTCGACGTACTGGCTGCCCGTCGGCGGGTCGAAGGCCGGCGGGCCGTTGACCTTGATCGCCTGCTCGCTCTTGAACTGCGGGTACTGATCGGCGGGCAGGATGCTCGACGTCGTCAGCAGCGAATACAGGTTGTTCTGGTTGGTCGCCGAGTTGGCGCCGTTGAGGCCGAACTGGGCGCTACCCAGCAGCGGCGTCTCGAGCATCTGCGTGTCCGTCGACAGCGAGATCGGCAGGTAAGCGCCGAGCCAGTACTGGTTGAAGTCGTTCGAGACGATCACGCAGTTGAAGTTCTGGCCCGGCGGGTCGTCGGCGAGCGCCCCCTGCCCGGTTTGGAAGTTCGACGCGCAGAACGGCTTGGGCGGCGTGGGCCCCAGCGGGTTGTAGAGGTACTGGTTCCATGCCCCGTACAGCGCGAACTTGCCGGTCACGAGGAGCTTTCCGCCCTCGTTCATGAAGTCCCTGGTGGCGATGACCTCGTCGTCCAGGAGCTTCGCCGTCCCGGTGCCGCCCGGCTGGCCGGGCTCGCGGACGAGCTGGTCGTCGCCCGTGTACCAGACGACGGCCTTGTAGTGCTTGAGCACGCCCAGGTACGACGGTGCGGTGCGGCCGTTGGCGTCTGCGTCGTAGACGTCATAGCCGACGCCCGCATCGCCCAGAGCGGTCTTGTAGTAGTTGAGGTACTTCGGCCCGGGGTACGGGGTGTTCGGGCTCGGCGCCGAGGCGACGTTGCCGGTGTAGTCCTCGGCGCTGAGGATCAGCACCTTGTTGCGCGAGTCGTTCTTGACGTCGTAGGTGAACGAGTCGCTCTTGGCCTTCTTGGCCGTGAACCACACCTGGACCTTGTCGCCGGTGTGCGTCCCGGTCACCTCACCGCGCAGGCGGTGGTAGTAGACGCCGGGATCGCCGTACTTGGTGCCGCCCTTGAACTCGCGCGTCGACGAGGTGTGCTCGCGGCCGCCGTTGACCGTCCAGTGCACGTTCACGGAGCCGAGCTCGCGCTTGGCATTGACCTCGACGGTCTGGCGGATCGCCGTAGGAGACCGGGAACGTCGTCGGCACCAGGTCCGGCGCGGTGTTGCCCAGGTGCGAGCTGAAATTCGCCGGGTCCTTGGCCGAGCGGGCCAGGTCCAGCGCGAACGCCAGGTTCTTCTCGAACTGCGCCTGGATGTCGGTCTCGGAGTCCTGGAAGGCGAAGCCGTCCGGCGTGTAGGCCGGCCCGGTGCCGTCGGTGCCGCCGACCGGATCGCCGGTGCCACCGTCGAGCTCGACCGTGTAGGCGAGCGTGTTGAACGCCTTGTAGGTGTCGTCGGTGACGTCGCCGTTGGTGGTGTACAGCTCGGCCGAGACGTCGGGGTCGAAGCCCGCGACCGCGGGGTGGTCGTCGTCGCCGGCCAGCTTCGCCATCAGCGGCTCGTCGGTCGACGGCGTCTCGACCTGCCAGCCCTCGGGATAGAGGATCAGCTGCGCGAACGAGTGGTAGTCGATCTGGAAGCTCGGGCGGATGCGCTTGATCAGAGCGCGCAGCGCCTTGACCTCGGGCTCTGACGCCGGACCGCTGCCGTGGAAGGTCTCCGAACTCGGCTCGGCGGACGCGCCCTCCAGGTCGTAGTTCCACTTCGTCGGCCAGTTGCGGTTCGTATCGACGCCGTCGACGTTGGTGATCGCGCCGTCGCCGTTGTTGTCGTGGAGGTTCTTGCGCCAGAAGCGCGTGGCGGGCGAGGTGAAGGTGTAGTCGTAGCCGTCGGGGTTCGTGATCGGCACGAACCACAGCTCGTTCTTGGCCAGCAGGTCCTTGACCTTGTTGCCGCTGGTCTGGTCCTTGTTGTCGACGACGTACTCGAAGAGCCGGCGCTCAACCTCAGCCGAGATCCACTCGCGCGCGTGCTGGGTCGCGTTGTAGACGACAGCCGGACGGCTGCCGTCCTTCTCTTTGCGCGCGTTCTTGGTGACTTTGTAGGCGACGATGTCCTGGCCCAGGACGCTCTTGCCGATGACGTAGGCCTTCACGACGTCGGTGTTGTGCGCGGCCAGGTCGGCGTACCACTGCTTGAGCGGGACGTTCGGGCCCGCGCAGGTCTGCGGGCACGGAGCCGGCGTGAGGCTCCACGGGCGGAAGACGTTGTAGCCGTGCGTCGGCGGCGTGAGCGGCTTGGGCGCCGCGACGGCGGCAGTGCGCTCGCCAGAGAGCGGGCGCACCGTCGCGCCCTTGGCCTCGAGGCTGCCCGCCTGCGTGGCCGTGGCCGTGATGACCCAACCGGACTTGTGGCCCCTGAGCCCACCCTCGGTGAGGTCGTAACCCGCGCGGGCGAGGTCCTCGGGGTTGATCCTGCCGCTGACCACGTACTGGTTGAGCGGCTCGAGCTTCTTGGCTCCCTGCGCTGAGGCCGGGCCGGCGGCGACGAGCGCCATCAGCCCCACGACGGCGAGCGCCGCGCCGGCGCCCTTTCGCATGGGCATGTAATTCCTCTCCCAAGGGGCGCTGTAGCCCCGTCTGGTACCAGGCCGCCCGGGGCGCACAGCACCCCGCGTGCGCGGCGATCCATACCCACGAAGTCAGTTAGCTCAAACCAGGTGTAGGAATATGCACAACACGGCCGCGGAGTCCTGCATATCGCGCATCAGCTTCCCGCTCAGGCCACGCTGGCGGCGATCAGCACGCGCCAGATCTCGTCCTGGTCGACGATCTGCACGCCGAGCTTCTCGGCCTTGGCTGTCTTGCTCGCGCCGACGTTGGCGCCGCAGACCAGCATGTCGGTGTTGGCGGACACCGATGAGGCGGTGGTGGCGCCCGCGCGTTCGCAGAGGCGCTGAAACGCGGGTCGCGCGACCTGCTCGCCGCTGCGCGGGTCGGCGATCGTCCCGGTGATCACGAGCGTCTTGCCCGCCAGCGGCGCGTCGGCGGCGACCTGCGGCGGCAGGTCCTCATCGCGGACGTCGAGGTCGACGGCGCGCTCGCGCAGCCGCGCGAGATCGGCGCGCGCGCCGTCGCGGTTGAGGTGCATCCGCAGGCTGGCGGCGACCTTGGGCCCGATGTCGTCGACCTGTCGGAGGGCCTCCTCGTCGGCGTCGGCGACCTCCTCGAGGCTGCGATAGCCCGCGCGGCACAGCCGCGCGGCGGTCGCCTCGGAGGCCATCGGAATCGCCAGGCCGATCAGGGCGCGGCGCAGGCCGACCGGCCGGCTGCGGTTGATCGACTCGAGCATCCGGTCGGCCGATACCTCGCCGATCCCGTCGAAGCCCAGCAGGTCGTCGCGCTTGAGCGCGTAAAAGTCCGACGGGCGCTCCAGCAGGCCGGCATCGTTGAGGCGTTCGATCCAGACTGGGCCGATCGCCTCGATGTCGGCGGCGGCGCGCGAGCCCCAGTGGATCAGGCGCCGCACCGTCTGGGCCGGGCACGCGACGTTGGTGCAGAACAGCTCGCGGCTGTTGCCCTGCTCGGTGAGCGGTTGCCCGCACGACGGACACTCAGACGGCGCGACGATCTCGCGCTCTGCTCCGGTGCGCGTGGACGCGTCGAGCACGCCGGCCACGAACGGGATGACGTCGCCCGCGCGGCGCACGAGCACCGTGTCGCCGATGCGCACGTCGCGGGCCCGTATCACCTCCTGGTTGGCCAGCGTCGCCCTCGTCACGGTGGTGCCGCGACGACCGGCTGGCCGGGGAACCGGTCGAAGAACGCACGTAGCTGCTCGGCCGTGCTCGCCTTCTCCAGCGACAGCATCGGGCGGCTGTGGCGGACGGGCTGATGGAGCATCGCCGGCGCCCCGACGGTCTCCAGCGGATTGGGATCGGGCGCCAGCTCGGGATGCGCGGCGATCAAGGCGCGCAGTTCGCCCTCGAGCGCGTCGTAGTCGGCGTCGGCGACGAGCGGATCTCCGCGATAGTAGGCATCGCGCAGCGCGACGATCCGCGACGCGAGCTCCTCGATCCGCTCGCGCGCCTCCGTGCTCGTGCTCATGCTCCTCGGCATCTTCTCCTACGACCGCCTCGCAGCCGCAAATGCATCGAGGCACAGACGAAACGCGAGTCAAGCCCCGCTCGCGACCATCGACCCGACTCGACGCGGGTCCGCCGCGCTGCCGCCGCGCCCGTCGCGTCGGGAACTGCGAGTGGGAACTAGGGGAAGTCCGGCAGGCGCAGGCTGCTGTCCTCGGAGGCCGGCTCACCGTGGGCCGCGGGGATCAGCGCGCACAGCTCGATCAGCGCCTGCGTCTTGCGCGGGTCGCCGCCGCCGACGCCGTGGCCGAGCCCACCCGTCCAGACGCGCTACCGACGGTTGGGGGGCTTGTTGCCAGGGTGGCCTTCTGACCACGCACCGAAGATCGCGCGGTCAGCATTCTCCGCGACCGACACGTCGGGGTAGCTCGGCTGCCGTCTTTCGTGTGCGGCCTCCGGCGTGTCCGTTGAGGTGGGCCGTCGCAACAACCGCCGGATCCATCGGGGCAGTTGAACCTCGCCGCCCCATGACTGCAACTCTCGTGACATCACGACTCCTCGCGACGCCTCCAATCCGAACGTAAAGAATCCTACAGAGTGTCGGCCAAGCGGAGTAGAAGCGTTGAGACGCCATCCACGCCGCCTTCGCGCTCAAGTTGGCGCGAGCCCCGCGGCCCCCCGGCCGGTGGAGATCACCGGCTCCGTCGCGGCGTTCGCCGCGCACGGAGCTGGGGACGGTCCGGAAGGAAATCAGGCGCCCTTGTACGCCGCGCGGCTATCGCGTGCGCAGGCTCGCCACGATGCGCGTGCCGTGCCGTGGCGAGAACGTCACGTTGCGTCGCGCTACTCGCTCGGCGTGCCGCGCGGCCGGGCGCACCGTCCGCCGGCGCAGGATCGCGGTAAGCACGATGCGCATCTCCATCTCCGCGAATGCGGCGCCCAGGCAGCGGCGCACACCGCCGCCGAACGGGACCCACGCGAACGTGGATGGCGGACTGTCAAGGAAACGCTCGGGACGGAATGCGTACGGCTCGGGGTAGGTCTCCGCGCGGGTGTGCGCCAGCCAGATCGCCGGGGTGACGTCGGTGCCGGCCGGGAGAACCAGCCCGTCCGCGCGTAGCTCGCTCGTCAGGCGCCGGCCCGCCAGCGGGACCACTGGGCGCAGGCGCAGAGCCTCGGTGATGACCGCGCGCAGATAGACGTTTTCGCCGCCGTCGAGCTCGGCGGTAAGGCGCGCGAGCACGGCGGGGTGGCGAGCGAGCAGATCGAGCGTCCATGCGAGCGCGGTCGCCGTGGTCTCGTGCCCCGCGACCAGGAGCGTCATCAGCTGATCGCGCACCTCGCGGTCCTCCATCCGACCGCCGTCCTCGAAGCGGGCAGCGATCAGTAGCGAGCAGATGTCGTTTCGCGCGTCCCCGACGTCCGCGCGGCGCTCGGCGATCTCGGTGAGCAGGATCTCGTCGATCTGCGCCATGAGCGCCTGCAGCCTGGCCAGCGGATCGGGCCCGCCGAGTCGACGCGAAAGGAGCACCGAGAACTGCAGGCCGGCGGACGCTGTCGAGCCAAGCAGATCGACCAGTGCCTCGCGAAGGCGCTCGCGGCGCGCGACGTCGGAGACGCCGAAGACGGCGCGCAGGATGACCTCGAGCGTGACCGCCTGCATACTGGGGTGCACAGCGAACGGCCGGTTTGTCGGCCAGAGCGCGATCTCGTGTTCGGCCGCTTCGCGGACGATGGGCTCGTAGGCGCGCATGCGGTCGCCGTGAAACGGCGGCAGCATGACCCGCCGGCGTGACAGGTGCTCGGCGCCGTCGAGCAGCAGCACCGAGCGCGGACCGGTGATCGGCCGCAACGACAACGTGCGCCCGGGCGGCAGGCCGTGGGCGGTTCCGGAGTACAGCGCTCGGAGAACCTCGGGCTTCGAGACCATCACCAGCGGAGTCTCGAAACCCAGGAAGCGCACGCTGAACGCATCGCCATAGCGCCGGCGACACGCCTCCAGAAAAGCGATCGGGCGCAGCAGCCAGCGGATCGTCTGTAGCGCGGGTCCCGCGGTCGGGCCAGGCGGCAGGCTCATCAGCACCACAGCGTGCCAGGTCACGCCCCCCCGCGGCCTGGCCCGGAGTACCGTGTGACCCATGGCTCCCACAAGGCTCGACGAGGCGGCCGGCCTGACCGTCGCGGACGTCATGCACGCGAAGTTCAGCGCGCTGCCGGCGAGCGCGACAATCGACGACGTGCGCGAGTGGTTCGCGGCCAGCAGCCACCGCCAGATGGCCTTCCTCGCCGACGGCGAGCGCTACGCGGGCTCGATACCCCGTGACGAGCTAAGCGACGACCTCGACGCCGCGCGGCCCGCCGCCGCAATCGCGCTCGACGGCCCCACCGTCGCACCCGACGACCCGGCGAGCCGCGCCGAGGAGCTCGCACTCCGCAGCGAGGCACGGCGCGTGCCCGTCGTCGATCGCGATGGGCGGCTGCTCGGCACCGTCGCCGTGACGCAGGACCTGCAGCGCTTCTGCGGAACCTGACCGCTCACCCGATGCCGTTGAGCTCGTCGACCACCGCGCGCGCGTCGCCCTGGCGGTAGAAGTCGACCGCGACGACGTTGGGGAACTTGCGGCGATCGCGCCGGCACATCGTGAGTCGCCGCATCAGGAAGTCGTGGGCGTTGACCTTCCGGGCGACACTCACGCGCGGCGCCGGTGACGTGTCGACCCAGTGGTTGACGAGGAACAGCGATCCGGCTGTGCCACCCCGGTTGGGGGCGCAGCTCTCGGGCGCGGCGAGCTGCGCCGGCGTCGTGAAGTGAAACGGCGTCTCCTGCATCACCACGGGCTGATGGTGGATCCAGCTT
Organism: uncultured Actinomycetes bacterium; assembly: GCA_963821355.1. Classification (GTDB taxonomy): domain Bacteria; phylum Actinomycetota; class Thermoleophilia; order Solirubrobacterales; family Solirubrobacteraceae; genus JAOPZW01. The sequence goes on from CAWGDO010000001.1 coordinate 226,333, forward strand.
TCGCCGCCGACATGGTTCTCGGCCAGGACGATCACGCGCTCGTCGCGGTCGACGAGCTCGCGCAGCGTCGGCCACGGCGGCTTGGCGGCGCCGCGGTAGACCTCGTCGACGAGGCCGCTCGCGCGGATGAGCGCGGCGGTCGCCTCGGCGCTCGTGTCGTCCTCGATCGAGAGGATCACGACCTCCTCGGGGTTTTGGACAAGGAAGCGGTGGATGGAGGTCATCGCGTCGGCGGCCCTGGTCGCCCCGACCTCGCAGAAGGCGTGGCAGAGGAAGACGGTTCGCGCTCCGGACGGGCGCCTGCCGATCCGGTCGCGCGCGCGTTCGGCGGTCGCGACGAAGGCGGCGCCGAGCTGGTCGACGAGCTTCGCGCGGCTCTTCGTCTCACCGGTCAGGTCCGTCCACACGCCGCGGCTGCTCCGCACGGCGTAGTGCGTGTCGATCGTGAACGCGCGCACCCCGTCGCGCAGCTGGCCGGGGATGCCGGTGTCCTGTGAAGCGAAGAACCAGCCCGGCTCGTCGGCGCCGGCCATCGCGTTGTGGGTCCCGAGGAAGGCGACCTGGTCGAGCCGCCGGTCGCACAGCGAGGCATGGCCGTTGCAGCGCCCGACCCGCGGAGCGTCGGGCTCGCCGCCCGTCACCACCGACGCCACGGCCACCGCACCGAGCGCGGAGACGGCCACGACCGCGCCGATGCCCACGGCGCGCGGCACGCCGCGCCCAGCTGCACGCGGGGCCGCCGGCTCGCCCCCGACCATCCCGAGGACCTCACTGAACGCCGCCAGCAGGAGGACGACGCCAAGCGCCGCGACCACCAGCGTCAGCACGCCGCGCGGCCAGGCCACCATCGCGGCGCCCACGACCGCGACGACCGCGATCCGCACCCCGCGCTCCAGTCCACTGCGCGGCGGCGCGCTCAACCAGCCCCATATGCGCCGAGCGATCGGCACCACGGCGATGGCGCGCACGACGGACGCCGCCGCAAGCGCCACCAGCACACCGACGAAGGCCGCAGCCAGCGCCCACGTCACGATCGGGGCGGTCCAGATGCGAGCCACCGCCCGCGCGGCCTCCCGATCGCGCTCGCCGACCTGCGCCGCCGCCGCGCTCGGAATCAGCGCCGCGCCCAGCGCGACGACGCCGGCCATGACCGCGACGGCGAGGCCGAGCCGGACGACCGCCGCCCGCCGCGAGTCACCTGCCAGCAGCGCGCCGAGTGCGAGCAGCATGCCGAGACCCAGGGCGATCCATGGGACCGGGCGCGCGCGATCGGCCGCTTCGGCGAGGGCGAGCATGAAGCCGTCCACGCCGCCCTTGATGCGCGCAGCCTTCACGGCCACGCCCGTTGGGAACGACGCCGCCGCATCGGGCCGTAGGCGCCGCACCGCCGTCGCCAGCAGGACGCCCGCATCGCGGATCTGGACCGTCACACCCTCGTTCTCGCGGTCGAACGCCGAGCGATGCGCCTCGTAGGCGGCGCGGCGGGCGAGCGAGCGGAACGGCTCCGTGCCCACGACCGCGCCGGCACCGAGCTCCACGATCGGCCGCAGCGCGACGAGGTCGGGCTTGACGGCGATCGCCGCACCGGCGAGCCGGCGGGCGGCGGCATCGCGCACGGGCGCGCGCTCGAGCGCCGCGGCCGTGCGATCGGCAAACCCGTCGGAGCTGAAAATGGCGTGCTCGACGTAGAAGAGCAGCCCCGCGACGGCGAATGCGATCGCGGCAAGCACGGCGAGCGTCCAGGACAGCACCGCGCCCCGCATCAGCGCGGCTCGAACGCCAGTGCCGTCACCACCCGCCGCGTCTGCGGCGCCGGCTGGTCCTGGTCGGAGTACGGGCGGTTGAGCAGGTGCCCGCGGTGCACCAGGGTCGTCGAGCCCCCGCCGTCGAGGTTGATCGCCCGCCGCGCCCCGAGGTCGACCATGATGCGCGCGAGCTCGAGCATCGAAAGCCCCGCGTCCACGCGCGAGCGTCGCCCGTCACAGGCCACGACCACGAGCGCGTCGTCCGAAACGCCGAGCGCCGCCCGCGGATGGCGCTCCGCGGTGATGTCCGAATCGAACTGCTCCGCGCCGGCGCTGAAGCCCTCGTGGTCGGTCGCAGGGTCGAAGGCCACCGCGCCATCGGCGACGAGCAGCGGGCCGGCCTGCACGAGATCGCCGCGCGCGCCGCCGGCGACGTCTTCGCGCGCCAGGATGCGAACGCCGTCGCCGTCGCTCACCACGCACGCCCGGCGCTGCGCGAACGGCGCCGGCGCCGGCTCGTGGCGGACGGCGCGGCCCTCGACCCACACCTCGCCGAGCGGCCGATATGGGTCGCGCACGAAGAAGCCGCCGACGACCGCCTCCTCCACGCGCGAAGCCCGGCACCAGACGTCGAGGCGCCGCGGGCGCGGGAAGAAGAGCACGCGCACCGCGGTGGCGCGCAACGGATGGCGCACCGCGTAGACCGTCGTCGTCTCACCGTCATCGAGCGTCTGGCGCCAGAGCAGGTACTCGCTCACACGAGGATCACCGGCCGGTGATACGCGTTGACAACGTCGCGCGAGACGCTGCCCAGCAACGCGCTCTTCAGGCCCGAGTGGCCGCGCTGCCCCATCACGATTCCCGGCGCGTCGAGCTCGTCCGCGGTGGCCGCGATGAGCTCTCCGGTAGGCCGGTCGGCGGCGATGAGCAGGGCCTCCGCCTCGAACCCGGCCTCGCGTGCGATGGCGACGCCGGCGTCGACAACGTCGTGGGCGTCGGCCTCGCCGCTGACGGGCGCGTCGATGCGCCCGCCGGTGACCGCCTGTGCGATGCCGAGCGAGCGCTCGGTCGGCTTGTATGCGTAGAGCACGCGCGCCGCACGGCCCTGGCCGAGGAGCGCGGGCGCGATCCGGATCGCGCGCTCGGCGGCCTCCGAGCCGTCGAAGCAGAGCACGAACGGTCCTGCGGGATCTTCGATCGTCATGGCGGGAGAGTCCACCAGATGGGCCCGGTGAGCGCACATCATCCGGGGGTGCGTCGTCCGGCGCGCTCAGCATGATGGTGCGCAGCGACTCGCCGCTGCGTGCCCGCACACAGCAAGGCCGACCGTGTCCCAGCCGACCGCGCCCGAGCCTCCACCACATCCGACGGCCGACGTGCGCCCGCCGACACAGCGGGTGGAGATCATCGTCCCGTTGCGGACGCTGGTCGTGCTGCTGGCGTTCGCCTCCGTCGTCGTGCTGGCCATCCTGTCGCTGGGCACGCTGCTCTCGATCTTCCTGGCGGGAGTGCTGGCGCTCGGACTCGATCCGGTGGTCGGCGCGCTCGTAAAGCGCGGCTGGGGACGCGGCCGGGCCGCCCTCTTCGTCTTCGCGATGCTCTTCGTCGCGGTCCTGCTCATCGTGCTCATCACGGTCACCCCGCTGTGGGACCAGATCTCGGACTTCATCCGCGAGATCCCGGCCTACTGGGACCAGGTGACCAACAGCGCGGCGTTCCAGAAGCTCCTCTCGCAGAGCGACCAGTCGTCGGTCCACAACGCGCTCAAGGACCTCGTGAACGGCCTGCCTGATGCCGCGAGCACCCTGCTCGGCGCGGCGGGCGGCATCTTCGGCGGCATCCTGTCCCTGGTGACGCTCACGTTCCTGGCGCTGTTCCTGCTGATGGAGCGCCCGAACATCACCGACTGGCTGTTCGGGTTCACGCCGGCGGCGGTCGAGGCCCGCTGGCGGCCGGTCCTCGAGGAGTCGATCGTTGCGGTGTCGGCGTCGCTCATCGGCAACGTCGCCATCTCCATCGTCGCGGCGACCGTCGCCGGCCTGTCGGCGTGGGCCTTCGGCCTGCCGTTCCCGATCGTGCTCGCGATGATCACCGGGTTCCTGGACCTCATCCCTCAGGTCGGCGCGACCATCGCCGCGATCATCCTCGTCTTCGTGGGGCTGACGGTGAGCACGGAAGCGGCCATCGGGATGCTCGTCATCCAGCTCATCTACCAGCAGGTCGAGAACTACATCGTGTACCCGATCGTCTACCGCCAGGCGGTTCAGCTCACGCCGTTCACGACGATCGCGGTCGTGCTCATCTTCGGCTCGCTGCTCGGCGTCGTCGGCGCGATCCTCGCCGTCCCCTTTGCCGCGATCATCAAGACCGTCGTACACGAGGCCGGCGCGCCGCGCCGCGCGCGGATGGAGCAGCAGCGCGCCGCCTACAGTGAGCCGCCTGAGCCCGCGGAGCCGTCCGACTCGCGCAAGTAGGCAAGGACCGCCAGCACGCGGCGGTTGTGCTGCGCGTCGGCGGGCAGCGTGAGCTTGGCGAGGATGTGACGGACGTGCGTTTCGACCGTCTTGACGCTGAGCCACAGGCGCTCGGCGATCGCGCGGTCGCTGAGGCCCTCAGCGACGAGTGCGAGGACCGTGCGCTCGCGCTCGCTCAGCGCCGCCAGCCGGTCACGCGTGGCGGGCCGGCGCAGCAGCAGGTCGACGAGCTCGCGGTCGACGACCGACTCGCCGCGGGCGACGCGGTCGATGGCGTCCAGCAGCGTCTGCAGCTGCGCGATGCGGTCCTTGAGCAGGTAGCCGCTGCGGCTCGGGTGCTCGCGCAGGAGGGTGAAGGCGTAGTCGGCGTCGACGTGCTGGGAGAGCACGAGGACGCCGACATCGGGGTTGCGCTCGCGGATGGCCGCGGCCGCGGCGAGGCCCTCGGTCGTGTGCGTGGGCGGCATGCGGATGTCGATCAGCGCGACGTCCGGCCGAACGCGGTCGACGGCCGCGAGCAGCTCGTCGGCGTCGGCGGCCGTGGCGGCGATCTCGTAGCCGTGCGCCTCGAGCAGGTGGCGCAGCCCGTCGCGGACGATCGCCGAGTCGTCGGCTACGACGAGGCGCATGGGATGTCGGCTCGGATGGTGGTGCCGCCGGCATCCCCGCTCTCGATCATGAGCCTGCCGTCGAGCGCGCCGACGCGATCGGCCAGGCCCTGCAGCCCGCCGCCGGCCGCGGCGGCCGCCCCGCCGCGGCCGTCGTCGCTGACCTCGACCAGGAGGTGGCCGTTCATGCGGGCGACGGAGACCGTCGCCGCGTGCGCATCGGCGTGCTTGGCGACGTTGGCCAGCGCCTCGGAGATGACGAAGTAGGCGGCGGTCTCGACCGCGAGCGGATAGCGGTCGTCGGCGACCTTCGCGGTGATCGGAAGCGATGATCGATCGGTGAGGCTGCGGACGGCGGCCGCGAGGCCCTGCTCGCTGAGGATCGCCGGGTGGATCCCGCGAGCGAGATCGCGAAGCTCTCGCAGCGCCAGCTGCAGCTCGGCCTCCGCCTGTTCGAGCAGCTGCGGGTCGCCGCCGTGATCGCGCAGGAGCTGTAAGGCCAGGCCGAGGGCGAGCAGACGCTGCTGCGCGCCGTCGTGCAGGTCGCGCTCAACGCGGCGACGCTCGGCGTCGGCCGCGTTGACCAGCCGCGTGCGCGAGGCCCGCAGCTCGGCCAGCTGCGCGCGAAGCTGCGCCTGCAGGCGCGCGTTCTCGAGCGTCAGCCGCGCCGCCGCTCCGGCGGCCTCGATCAGCGGCCGCTGGCCGGCGAGCCGCTCGTCATGGACGAGCGCCGCGAGCGGCTCCTGCTCGGGGCCGATCAGCGTCACCGCGCGTCCCGGCCTCGCGCCGGCCACGTCGACCCTCTCCCCCTTCTCGTCGACGAACTCGCTCCGTTCGGGCAGCCACAGCGCAAGCTGCAGCGACGGGTCGCCGAGCGTGCGCGCGAGCGCGGCGCGGACGTCGCCCGGCCGGGCCGAGCCGAGCTCGACCACGAGGTCGCCGAGCGGGCCCCGCCGGCGGCGGATGGCCGCGATGCCGAAGAAGATCGCCACCGGAAGGGCAAGCGCTGCGATCCGGCCGAGCCAGTCGAGCGCCGGCGACAGCCCGTCCCAGCCTCCGAGCACGACGGCGCGCTGCGCGATGAGCTCTATGGCCGCGAAGACGGCCGCGAGGCCGAGCGGCAGCAGCGTCACGCGCGCGCCCGGCGGCGCCTGGCGCAGCCGGCGCACGACGAGCGCAATGAACACGACGCCGAGGACGATGAACGTCGCCGCGAAGGCGTCCCCCGGCGGCGTGAGGTCGAAGGTCGTACCGGTGAACAGCAGCGACGGGACGCGAGGCGCGCAGTTCGCGCAGCCGCGCGGATCGCCGAACAGCAGCGGCACGCTCATCCACGCGATGCCGACCGCATAGGCGACGGCGATGAACGTCCGCTCCGACCGATCGCGCAGCCGACCGGCCGGATAGGCGAGCACCATCAGCGCGTACGTCGCGGGCAACAGCCCGGTCCCGAGCATCCACAGCGTCGACGCCGCGCGTGACGTGGGCCAGTCGACGCCGAGGTCGTCCGCGACGCCGAGCAGCAGCCAAGCCAGGATCAGCACGGCCATCCTCGGCTGCCAGCGCGCGACCGCCAGCGCAGCCGCGACCCCGACGCACGTCGCAAACGCAAAGAACGCGAGCCCCGTGTCGGCGATCCCGAGCTGTAGCTGGCGCACGATGTCGACGGCAAGCAGCGCGAGCGTCGCGGCCGCCGCCACCCACGCAGCCGCGGGATGGCGGATCACGGCTGCTGCAGGAGGGCCGTGAGCCCCGCCCCGCTCAACTCGTGTTTGGGCACGAAGCTGCATCCGGCGGGCCACGCGAACGACTGTCCGAAGTCTGACCGGCTGCGACTGGACGTCAAGATCACCCGCAGCGGCCACGGCGCCGCGGCGAGCTGCGCGGCGACGGCCAGGCCGGAGCGATCCGGCAGCACGACGTCGAGCAGCACGACGTCGGGCACCAGCCGGGCCGCGGCGCGCAGCGCCGACGCGGCGTCGACGGCCTCGCCGACGACCGCGAAGCCGGCCTCGGCGAGCATCCGCGCCGCCAGCCGCCGGAAGCTCTCGTGGTCATCGACGATCAACACGCGCATGGGCACGCGCCGATCGTGCCAGCCGACGGATCAGGGGTGCCCCTGAACTTCACCGCGATTCAGGGGTGCCCCCGACGACTCGAGCACGCGCCGCGCCTACCCTCGCCGGCCCATGAAGCTCCTCGCACTCGCCGTGGCGCTGGCCGCGCACCAGCCGGCGACCCACCAGACGCTGTACTTCGACGCGGTGCCGACGCACACCGCCAACCACGCCGAGATCGCACGCGGCGTCCTGCGCGACGCGCGCAACCATGCAGTCGGGCGCTTCGCCTTCGACTGCCGCGGCGAGGCACGCGAGCGCTGCACGGGCTGGGGGCAGACCGCACAGGGACGGATCGGCTTCGCCGGCCCGGCCCGCCGCGGCGACACGACGCACGCCTTCGCGATCACGGGGCCGACCGGCGCCTACCGAGGTGCCCGCGGCACCGTCGCCGCGCGCGACCTCACCGGCGGCGAGGCGCTGATCACGGTGAAGCTCACGCCGCGCGCAGGGGTCGTGCTGCGCAGCGGCGCGCTGCGTCTCCCCGCGGCGAACGCCGCCTTCCGAGGCCGCGCCGACGCGCGCTGCGCAAGCGCAGCCAAGCAGCTCGCCGCGCTGCCGCCGTTCCCGTTCGCGAACTTCGACCCGCTGCACCCCGACCCGCGGCTCCTGCCGCAGGTCGGCCGGTTCTTCACCGGGCCGCACGACCCGCGGCCAACGCTCGATGCCCTCGACGCGGAGTTGCGCGCGCTCGGGCAGCCCCCGGCCGACCGGCCGGGCTGGGCGCGCGTGCTGGCGGCGCGAGCGGCGTCACGCGCGACCAACGACGAGCAGGACCAGGCCGCGCTGGCGGCCGACGTGCCGGCCTTCGTGAAGAGCCTTCGCGACGTGAACGCGACGTTCCGCGGCGTGGCGATCACCGCGACGGTCTTCGGCGTCGACCGCTGCGTGCTGTGAGGGACCCGGTGGTGGGCATCGTCGGCGCGGGCCCCGCGGGGCTCGCGCTTGCCCTGCTCCTCCAGCGAGCCGGTGTCTCGTGCGCCGTCCTCGAGCGCCAGGACGCCGCGTCGCTTCGCGCGCGCATGAAGGCGGGCATGCTCGAGCACCGCACCGTCGACCTGCTGAAGGGGCACGGCTTGGCCGACACGATCCTCGATCGCGGCAGGCGGATCGGCTCCTGCGAGTTTCGCGCCGGCGGCGACGCGTTGGTCCTCGACTACGCGGCCTCTGCTCGGCCTGTTCAACGCCGCCGCGGGCTTCGCGTACGGGCTGCGGCGCGCGCGGCTGGAGCAGATCCTCGGCGACCCCCAGTTCTCGCGCTTCTTCGCGCGCTCCTACGTCGGCGTCGACGCCTGAGCGTCGAGCATGCGGGCCAGCTCGAGCAGGTCGGCGACCGACTCGTCGGCTTCGCGGTCCTCGCGCGCAGGCGAATCCGGGCCGTACTCGAGCGGCCGGTCGACGAACGCCGTGCGCAGCCCGGCCGCCCGCGCACCCGCGAGGTCCCACGGGTGGGCGGCGACGAGCATGAGCTCGGCGGGCTGCACGGCGAGCAGGCGCGCGGCGGTCAGGTAGGTCTCGGGCGCCGGCTTGTACACGCGCGCGAGCTCGGCCGATAGCACGCAGTCGAAGCGCAGGTCGCCGTGGCGCGCGAGGTCGACGAGCAGGGCGACGTGGCCGTTGGACAGCGTCGCCAGGACATGGCGGCGGCGCAGCGCGTCGAGCCCCTCGCGGACGTCAGGCCACGGGTCCAGACGATGCCAGGCGGCCACGAGGCGCTCGCGCTCCTCAGCCGCGACGTCGAGGCCGCGCTCGGCCAGCAGGTCGTCGAGCGTCGCGCGGTGCAGCGCGTCGAAGTCGCCCCACGGCCGCGAGCCATCGTTGACCTGATCGAGGATCGGGCGGTAGCGCGCCCGCCAATCGTCGGCCAGCTCGAGCGGATCGCCGGGCACCGCGCTCGCGCCGAACGCGCGCGCAATCGCCGAGCGCCAGTCCACGAGGGTGCCGAAGACATCGAAGACGAGCGCGCGGAGGGCCATCAGCCCGCCGGCGCCAACTGCTCGGCCAACGCCCCGCGCGTGCTTACGCCGAGCTTGCTGAAGACCGCGGCGAGGTGGGTCTCGACCGTCTTGATGCTCAGGAACAGCTCCTGGGCGATCGCACGGTTGGCCTTGCCGGCGGCCGCAAGCTCGCAGACCTGGCGCTGGCGCGGCGTCAGCGCCGCCGTGCCCTCCACCGCGGCTCGCCGCGGGCGCAGCCCGGTCGCCACGAGCTCGCGGCGGGCGCGATCGGCCAGCAGCACCGCGCCCGCGGCATCGGCGTCGGCCAGCGCGGGCCGCAGCGCGTCGCGCGCGTCGACGCGGCGGCCCATGTAGGCCAGCGTGCTGCCCAGCTCCAGGCGCGCGCGTACGGACTCGAGCAACCCGGGCGTGCCGGCCACCGCGGCGATCGCCCGCTCGCACAGCGCGATGCGCGCCTGGGGTTCGGGCTCGGCGACGGCGCGGGCGTGCAGCGCGCGGGCGATCGGCACGGGCGCGCCGAAACGCTCGGCCAGGACGAGCTCGGCGTCGGCCAGGGCGGCGGCCTCGTCGCGGCGGCCCAGGTGCGCCAGCGCCAGCGCGGCCGTGGCGCGCCACGGCGTCCAGGTCGGGTTCGGGCGGCCGCGCTCGTCGCGGCGGGCGCCGCTCTCGCGCGCCTCGGCCAGCGCGCGCTCGAAGTCGCCCTCGGCCAGCCACAGCCGCGCGCGCGCGTGGAGCACCGCGCTCTCCCACGGCATCCGGTCCAGGCCGCCGTCGAGCCCGCGGTCGGCGAGCAGCTCACGCGCCTCGTCGAAGGCGCCGCGCTCGGCGAGCGCGTAAACGAGGACGCTCGCCGCGCCGCTCGGTGAGCACGCTGACGTCGTCGTCGACGAGGTCGTAGACCGTCCGGGCATGATTCTCGGCATCAGCAACGCGGCCGCGGCGCAGCGCGAGGTCGGCCGCGTACCAGGACGCGGCCGCCCGCAGCCGCAGCGAGCCGCGCTCGACGGCGTGCGCGCGCAGTCGCGCGATCGCGCGCTCGGCCTCGTCGCCGCGATCGGTCAACACCAGCGTGCGCACGGCCAGGTGGTAGGCGGCCCGGCGCCAGGCGTTGTGCAGCAGCTCGTCGCCGTCGAGCGCCTCGCGCGCCAGCGCCGCGCAGGCCGCGGCGTCGGGGCGACCGCGCTCGGTGCCCACCCAGGCGCGGTGCGCGAGGATCGCCCGCCGCAGCTCGGTGTCCTCGATCGCTCCGAGATCGATCGCCGCGACGCGCCAGGCACGCTCGACGTGACGCTCGGGGATCGTGATGAGCGCGTCGAGCACGGCGACCTCGATCGCCAGCCGCGCCTGCGTGTCGCCCTCGGCCGCGAGCTCCGCCGCGAACAGCTCCGACAGCCCCGGCTCGTCGACGTCGACGACGTTCAGCGCGGCCAGGCGCGTGAGCACCTCGATGCGGCTGTCGCGGTCCTCGGCCTCACGCAGGGCCTCGCGCAGGCGCTCGCGCGAGTCCGGCAGGCCGGCGTCGAAGGCGACCATCGCGAGCTGCGCGAGGATGCGGCCCGCGGTCGTCGCCAGGCGCGCGCTCGCGCAGTGCGCGCTCCAGGTACGCGGCCGCGGTGTGCGGCGCGCCGCGCTGAGCGGCGTCCGTGGCGGCGCGCAACAGCAGCCGGGCTGACCTCGGGGTCGCTGTGCGGCCCGCAGCGCAGCAGATGCCCGGCGATCGAGGTCGGTATCGCCGCCGGCGGCCATCAGGGCGCGCGCGGTCTCGCGGTGCAGGCGCTCGCAGCGCGCCGGCGGCGAGGTCGTCGCTGATCGCGACGGCGATCAGGTTGTGGGCGAAGCCGTTGCCGCCGGAGGCGAGCAGCCCGGCGGCCAGCAGCGCGTCGCGCGACGCGGCGAGGTCGCCGAGCGCGATGCCCGCGACCGCGGCGACGATGTGGTCGCGGCGCGCCCTCGCCGATCACCGCGAACGCCTCGGCCACCGCGCGGTCGCACGGCGTCAGCCCGGCCAGGCGGCGTCGCACGACGTTGCGGGCGATCGCGGTCACCGGCGGCGGGTCGTCGCTCGCGTCGTCGATCGCCGCGCGTGCCGTGGACGGCGATCTGGCGGCTCAGCTCGCCGAGCAGCCACGGATTACCCACCACGGTCCGGTGAGCGGTCGCGACAGACCTCGATCGGCGTGTCGGGCGCGACGCGGTGGATCAGCGCGACCGCGCCCTGCGAGCTCAGCGGCTGCGGGTGCAGGACGGTCGCCGAGCGCACGCCGCCGAGCAGGCTGAGCAGGTCCGACGCCGCATCGGGGTCGTCCGCTGCGCGCGGCGAGCGCGATCAGCAGCGGCAGGTCGTCGATGCGCCGGGCGAGGTAGGAGAGCACCTCGAGCGACGGGCGGTCGGCCCAGTGCGCATCGTCGACGACGAGCGCCAGCGGCTGCTCGTCGGCCATCGCCGAGCACAGCCACAGGACGCTGTGGGCGATCAGCATCGTGGCGTCGCCGCCGGGCACCGTGCCGTCGAGCAGCAGGGCGCCGGCCGGCTCGGCCGCGCCGTCGAGCAGGCGGGCGCGCTCGCGCTCGGACGCGTCGCGCAGCGGCGCCTCCAGCAGCGCGCGCACGACGCCGAAGGGGAAGTGGCGCTCGAGCGGGCCCGGCGCGGCGCGGCGCACGCGGCACGCGGCCGCGGTCGCGTGCTCCTCGGCGTGCTCGAGCAGCACGGTCTTGCCGAGGCCCGCGGGTGCCTCGAGGACGACGACCGAGCCCTCCCCCGCCCCCAGCCGCGCCACCGCGGTGTCGAGCACGTCGACCTCGACCGCGCGTTCGATCAGCGAAGCCTCGGCGCCGGGCATGGCCGCGAAGTCCGTACCGATGGCGTGCAGGTGCCGGACTGTACTGCGGCGACGACCGCCGGCGACGGGCGTTCTGGCAGGGGGCGTCACGGCGACGTGGGGACTCTGGCCATACCCGGCCAGACGCTTCAAATGGCCGTTGCCTTCCGGCTAGACCGGGCTCGGCGTGGCGTCCGGATCGATCCCGAGGGTGATCGCGGCGTCGAAGCCGGCCTTGATCGTGGCCGCCTTGCGGCGCCTGAGGTGCAGCTTCACGCTCGCGCCGTGCTCGTCGGCGTAGATGTGGTCCTCGGCGTTGCGGGTCCGCCGCGCGCCGTTGCGCGTGTAGGGCGACTGCCTGGCCACCTTGTCGGTAGTCGTGTCGGAGAAGAAGAGCTGGCCGGTGTGGGCCAAGTGACCGCCGCTGTAGGTGCGCGATCGAGCCCTGCCGCCGACGTGGGCCTTGACGTGGATGTGCGTCGCGCGCCCCTGGTACCAACCGGGGTAGATCGTGCGGAAGCTCGCCGCGCCGTCGGTGTCGGTGAGCCGCACGCCGCGCAGGTAGGTCTCGCCGGCCGTGCCCTCCCTGCTGAAGCCGGAATAGACGCCGACGGCGTCGCAGTGCCAGATGTCGACGGCCACGCCCTCGATCGGCTTGCAGCTGCCCGAGTCGACGATGGTGACGCGCACGTCCAGGCGCAGGCCCGCCTTGCCCTCGGTGATGTTCTTGCGGATCCGCTCCAGGCCGAGGTAGTAGGGGCCCTCCTCCTGCTCGGCGGTCAGCGTACACGCCGCCGCGAGCGCCGGTGAGGCGGTGGGCGGCGCGCCGAGCAGGCGGGCTCCAGCGAGGCCGGCGCCTGCGCCGGCGAGGCCACGCAGGGCGTGGCGGCGGGTGATGCCGTGGGGCCTGTTCTCGGAGGTCATGCCCGGCAGCCTGCCTGCCGAGCCTGGGAGCTGTCTGGGACTGGGCTGGGAGCGGCCGGGCGCGGAAGCGGCCAGCGACGCCGGACGGGGGGAAGCGACGCCGCTGGCCTATCTCCCACAATCGCTGCGAGGGTGGGCGGTGGACCTACGCGACCCGCGGCAGCTCTGTCTCGGTGAGGACCTCGACGGGGTCGAGCGCCAGCCGCGCCGAGCGCAGGGCGTAGCGAAGCGTCATCCCGCCCTCGCGGTACAGCGGGCTGGTGCCGTCGAGCAGGAGGCGCGCCGCCATGGCGGCACCCTGGACGTCGATCGGATGGTCGTCGCGCAGGCGGTGAGCGAGCGCCACGATGTCGTTGGCGCACGCGCGGACTTCGGCGCGGCGAAGCGGCAAGCGCGCGTTGACCGACCACGCCTTGCGCGCCTCGTCCAGGGCGCCGGCGAGCCCTTCGGCAGTGCGGGTGCGCGTCTTGCGCGACGTCAGCTGCGCGGCGCGCCGCGACAGCATTGGATCGGATTCCGGGTTGGCACCGTGGGCGAGGCGCTCGTCGAGCTCCTCGCGCCGCCACCAGGTCCGCAGCTTCAGAGAGGTTCCGGTCATCATGGCGGCCATCGTCCTCGCGGCCGGCCGTTGCCACCATGGGGGCGGGTCCCGATCTTCGGTCAGGAGCGCCCCCCATCCGGCATGCTTGTGCCCGAGATGTCCCTGTTCATGCGGGTCCTGCTGGCCAACGGGGCAGTGCTCGCGATCGCCACGCTGCTGCTGCTGTTCTCGCCCATTGAGATCAGCTATCCCGTGACCAATACGCAGGCGGTGATCCTTGTCACCGGCTTCGCGGTCTCGATCGCGCTGAACCTCGTGCTGTTGCGCGGCGTGATCGCCCCGCTGCGCCGGCTGACGGACACGATGCGCCGGGTGGAGCCGCTGCAGCCCGGCCGGCGGCTCGCGATCCGCGGGGCCGACGCCGACGTGCAGGCGCTCACCACGGCGTTCAACGACATGCTCGACCGGCTCGAGGACGAGCGCCGTGAGAGCGGGCGCAAGGCGCTGCTGGCGCAGGAGGCCGAGCGCCAGCGGATCGCCCGCGAGCTGCACGACGAGGTCGGACAGGTCCTCACCAGCGTGGTGCTCGAGCTCGAGCACGCGGCCCGCCAGGCCAACGAGGAGGACGCCGCGCAGTTCGCGGCCGCGCGCGAGGCCGTTCGCCACAGCCTCGAGGACGTCCGGCGCATCGCGCGTGAGCTGCGCCCCGAGATGCTCGACGACCTCGGGCTGAAGAGCGCGCTGCGGGCGCTGTGCACGGCGGCCGCCGCCCACGACGAGCTGCGCGTCGAGCGCCGGCTGGAGCTGACCGACGCGGTGAGCCCCGAGGTTGAGCTGGTGGTCTACCGCGTGGCCCAGGAGAGTCTCACCAACGTCATGCGCCATTCGGGCGCGTCCGACGTGCTGGTCGCGCTGGACAGCGTCGGCGGCGGTCTGCGGCTGGTCGTCCGCGACAATGGGCGCGGACTCGGAGCGAACGCCACGGGCGGCGCGGGGTTGAGCGGGATGCGCGAGCGCGCCATGCACGTCGGCGGCTGGCTGACCGTCACCTCGCCCGCGAACGGCGGCACCGAGGTCCGCCTCGACATCCCGCTTCCGGAGGGCACGGCATGACCGCACCGCTCAAGACGCGCATCCTGCTCGCCGACGACCATCCGATGGTCTGCCGCGGCCTGCGCATGGTGCTCGAGGCAGAGCCCGACCTCACGGTCGTCGCCGAGGCCGGGGACGGGCGCGAGGCCGTGCGCCTCGCGCTGGAGACCGAGGTCGACCTTGCGGTGCTCGACGTCGCCATGCCGCAGCTCACAGGGCTGCAGGCCGCCGCCGAGCTCAAGCGCCGCCGCCCCGAGCTGCGCACGCTGATGCTGTCGATGTATGACAGCGAGCAGTATTTCTTCGAGGCGCTGAAGGCCGGGGCGTCGGGCTACGTGCTCAAGAGCGCGGCGGACCGCGACCTCGTCGAGGCGTGCCGCGCGGCCATGCGCGGCGAGCCGTTCCTCTACCCGGCTGCGATCGCGGCGCTGATCCGCGACTACCTCGACCGCGCCAGCCGCGGCGAGACGATCCCGAGCGACCCACTCACCCCCCGCGAGCTCGAGATCGTCAAGCTGGTGGCCGAAGGCCACACGACGGGCGAGATCGCCGAAGCGCTGGTCATCGCCAAGAAGACCGTGGAACACCACCGCAGCCACATCCTCGAGAAGCTCGGCATGCGCGATCGCGTCGAGCTGACCCGCTACGCCATCCGGCGAGGCCTGGTCGAGCCGTGATGTCCGGCGCTCCGATCATCTACGTGACGGGGCATCGCAACCCCGACACCGATTCGATCGCGTCGGCGATCGGCTACGCCGAGCTCAAGGGCCGGCTCGACCCGCGCAACGACTACGTGCCCGGTACGGCTGGGGCCCGTGAACGCCCAGACCGCGTGGCTGCTGGAACGCAGCGGCGTCCGGGCGCCGGAATTGCTGGATCACATCATGCTGCGCGTGCGCGACGTGATGCGCGCGAGCTTCCCGTCGGCCAGCCACCGCGAGCCGATCCGGCGCGTCGGCCAGACGATGGCGCGCGAGGATCTCGAGCTCATGCCGATCGTCGACGACGATGGTGCACTGGCGGGCGTCATGACCGAGCGCACGCTTGCGCGCCGCTACATCCGCGAGTCGCGCGAGGCGACGAGCCTCGCGGACGCCGCCGCCTCCGTCGCAGGCGATCGTGCAGGTCACCGAGGGACGGCTCGTCGCGGGCGACGAGCGCGAGATCGACGGCCGCGTGTGGGTGCTCGCGATGGCCGTCGAGTCGCTGCCCGGGGGCATCCGCGCGGGTGACGTCGTCGTGGTCGGGGACCGTCCCGATGCGCAGCGGCTCGCTGTCGAGATCGGCGTGGCGCTGCTCGTCACCAGCAACGGCACCGTGCCGTCCGACGAGGTGCTGGCCCTCGCCCGCGAGCAGGGCACCGTCGTGGTTTCCTCGCCTCTGGACAGCTATGTCACGAGCCGTATGGTCACCCTGTCGGCGCCGTGCCGGGCGCTCATGAACGCCGAGCCGCTGACCGTGCGCCCCGACGATCTGCTCGCCGATGTCGCCGAGCAGATCAACGACACCGACTACCGTGCCGCGATCGCGGTGGATGGGGGCCGACGACCGATCGGACTCCTCACGCACGCGGAGCTGATCGACCCCGCGCCACGTCGCGTCGTTCTGGTGGACCACGCCGAGGAAGCGCAGAGCGTGGCCGGCGTCGGCCAGGCCGAGATCGTCGAGATCCTCGACCACCACCACATCGGCTCGATCGAGACAAGGGTCCCGGTCACGGCGACGTTCGATCCCGTCGGCTCGACCGCGACACTCGTCATCGAGCGCTTCCGCCAGAACGGCATGGAGCCCAGCCCGGCGACGGCGACCATGCTCCTGGGCGCGGTGCTGTCCGACACGGTGATCCTCAACTCGCCCACCACGACCGAGCGCGACCGCGCGATCATCGAGTACCTGGAGCGCGTGCTGGCCGTCGACGCCACCCACTTCGGGCGCGAGATGTTCGAGGCCACCTCCGACGTTTCGAGCGTCGACGCCGATGAGATCGTGCGCCGGGACTCCAAGGAGTACCCGGTCGGCGAGGGCCAGACGATCTGCATCGCCCAGATCGAGACGGTCGGGCCGGGGATCCTCGAGCGCCACGACGAGCTGCTCGATGCGCTCGAGCGCCTGCGCGAGACCAAGGGCTACCTTCTCTGCGCGCTCATGGTCACCGACATCCTCAGCAAGAGCACGAAGATGCTGGTGGCGGGCGACCACGCGCCGCTGGAGCGCGTCTTCGCCCGGCCGGTGGCCGACGGCGTCCTCGACCTGCCTGGCGTGATGAGCCGCAAGAAGCAGGTCGCACCCAAGCTCCTGGCCGCGCTGTGAGCACGGGACCACAGCCCTCGGCGTCCTACAGCATCACGATCCGGGTCCAGCTCCCGCATACCGCGGGGTCGTTCGCCAGGGTCGCGACCGCGATCGGCCAAGCCGGCGGGATCCTCGGCGCGATCGACCTCGTGCGCGTCGAGGGCGGGCGCACGGTGCGCGACGTGACGGTGGCGTGCGCGGACGTGGCCCACGGCGAGGCGATCGTCGCGGCGATCGAGGCGCTCGACGGCGTGTCGGTCCAGAGCGTCTCGGACCGCACCTTCCTGATGCACCGCGGGGGCAAGCTCGTCGTCGAGCCGAAGATCCCGATCACGACGCGCGATGACCTGTCGATGGCCTACACGCCGGGTGTCGCGCGGGTGAGCGCGGCGATCCACGACAACCCCGCCAGTGCGTGGACGCTGACGATCAAGGGCAACACCGTCGCCGTCGTCACCGACGGCACCGCCGTGCTCGGGCTGGGCGACATCGGGCCGGCGGCCGCGATGCCCGTCATGGAGGGCAAGGCGATGCTCTTCAAGCAGTTCGCGGGTGTCGACGCCTTCCCTCTGTGCCTGGACACCAAGGACACCGATGAGATCGTCGCCTTCGTCAAGGCCGTCGCGCCGGGCTTCGGCGGGATCAACCTCGAGGACATCTCGGCGCCGCGCTGCTTCGAGATCGAGCGCCGACTGCGCGCCGAACTCGACATCCCGGTTTTCCACGACGATCAGCACGGCACGGCGATCGTCGTCCTCGCCGCGCTGGTCAACGCACTGCGCGTGGTCGGCAAGAGCGTCGGCGAGATCAAGGTGGTGGTCGTCGGCGCGGGCGCGGCCGGCGTGGCGTGCGCGGAGATCATCCTCGCCCACGGCGTGCAGAACCTCGTCGTGTGCGACATCGAGGGCGCGTTGTACGCGGAGCGCCCGGGCCTCGACCCCGAGCGCGCGGCGCTGGCGGCGCGCACGAACCCGGGCCGCGAGCGCGGAATGGCCGACGAGATCCTGCGCGGCGCCGACGTGCTCGTGGGGGTATCGGGGCCAGGCGCCGTATCGGCCGCGGCCGTGCGCAGCATGGCCCCCTCCCGGTCGTCTTCGCGATGGCCAACCCGGTGCCCGAGGTCCAGCCCGAAGAGGTCCGCGACCACGTCGCGATCATGGCCACGGGCCGCTCGGATTACCCCAACCAGATCAACAACGTCCTCGCCTTCCCCGGCGTCTTCCGCGGCGCGCTGGACGTCCGCGCGAGCACCATCAACGAGGCGATGGAGCTGGCGGCCGCGCGCGCGATCGCCCGCGTCATCGGCGACGACGAGCTGCACGCCGACTACATCGTCCCTAGCGTCTTCAATCGCGACGTGACCGAGGCGGTCGCCGCCGCGGTGGCCGAGGCAGCCACGCTCACCGGGGTGGCGCGGCGGCCGGTGGCGCCGGGTTCGTAGGTCTTGCCGCTCGGCGTTCGCGGCGCTGCGCGGCCGATGGCAGTGAGGGAAGCGGGTTCGATCGTCGCGGTCGGACGGTGGTCGATTGTGTGGCTCCTCGCCCGACAGCGACCACGGTGCCTCGACTGTGCTGGATTGGTGTCGCGGGAAGACACTTATCCAGCACAGCTGCGCGCGACCGCCGACGAACGAACCCGCTTCCCTCACTGCCCCTCGCGTCGCATCGCCGCCAACGCCGAGCGGACGACCTCAAAGCGCCGCCAGGAAAGCCCCCATCCGCTCCAGCGCCCGCGTCAGATTGGCCTGCGAATTGGCGTAGGACAGGCGCAGATGCCCCGCGCCCTCCGCCCCGAACGCAGTGCCGGCGAGCACCGCAACGCCAGCCTCCTCGAGCAAGCGGTCGGCCAGCGTCTCGGCGCTGATCGGCACGTCGGCGACGTTGGGGAACACGTAGAAAGCGCCGCGCGGGGAGCGGCACGATACGTCGGGCAGCTCGTTCAACCCCACCACAACGAGCTCGCGGCGCGCCTCAAACTCGGCCACCATCGCGGAGACCGCGTCCTGCGGACCGGTCAAGGCGGCGACGCCGGCGAGCTGAACGAACGGCGGCACGCACGACGTCGAGTTGACGAAGAAGCGCGTGAGCGGTTCGACCAGCGCCCCGGGCACGGCCGCGTAGCCGCAGCGCCAACCGGTCATCGCGTACGTCTTCGAGAACCCGTCAAGCAGGACCGTGCGCTCGAGCATCCCGGGCACCGAGGCGATCGAGGCGAACTCGTCGCCGTAGACGATGCGGGCGTAGACCTCGTCGGAGAGCACCCAGGCTTCGGTCTCGAGCACGAGCTCGGCGGCCGCCGCGAGGTCGGCAGCCGGGGTCAGGCCCCCCGTCGGGTTCTGCGGCGAGTTGAGGATCACGAGCTTCGTGCGCTCGCTCAGGACGGCACCCAGCTCGTCGAGGTCGAAGCTGAAGCCGAGGTCCTCGCGCAGCGGCAACGCCACCGGCGTGCCGCCCGCCCAGCGGATCGCCGACTCGTAGATCGGGAAGCCTGGGTCGGGGTAGACGACCTCGTCGCCGGGCTCGCAGGTCGCGAGGATGGTGAAGAAGAGAAGCGGCTTGGCGCCGTTGGCGATCAGCACGCGTTCGGGCACCACCTCCACGGCCCGCGTGCGCGACAGCTCATGAGCCACCGCGTCGCGCAGCTCGGGGATCCCGGCCGCCGGGCAGTAGTGGGTCTCGCCGGCGCGCAGCGCCGCGATCCCGGCCTCGACGATGTGCTCGGGCGTGTCGAAGTCGGGCTCGCCGATCTCCAGGTGGATCACGTCGCGCCCAGCGCGTTCCATCTCACGGGCGCGCGCGAGGACTGAAAAGGCCGTCTCGGTGCCCAGACGCGCGACCGCTGAGGCCAGGCCGGCCATCTATGCGGCCGGTGGCGGCGCCGTGCTGCGGCGCACCACCAGCTCGGGGGCGATCGTCACGCGCTGGGGCGGATAGCCGCTTCGGTGCATGAGCTCGAGCAGCATCCGTAGGCTGCTGCGGCCGACCTCGCCGAAGTCCTGGCGGACCGTGGTCAGCGGCGGCGTGAAGTACTGCGCCTCCGGGATGTCGTCGAAGCCGACGACGCTTACCTCGCGCGGGATGTCGCGGCCGCGCTCGTGCAGTGCGCGCAGGACGCCGAGCGCCATCTGGTCGTTGGCGACGAAGATCGCCGTGACTTCCAGGTTGTCGGCGAGTTGCAGGCCGACGCGGTAGCCCGAGCGCGCGCTCCAGTCGCCGACCAGCATCGGCGGGACCTGCGCGCCGGCCGCGTCGAGCGTCGAGCGCCAGCCGTCCTCGCGCAGCTGGGCCTCGAGGAAGTCGCGCGGCCCGGCGACGTGCCACACGGTCGGGTGCCCGAGGTCGAGCAGGAGCTTGGTCGCGTTGGCCGCGCCCGGCGAACTGGTCGACGGCGACGAGCGGCACCGAGTTGTCGGCGGCCGGCCTCCACCGCGACCACGGGGACGCCAGTGGGCAGGTTGACGAGCGCGTCGGCCGCGCCCTCCTGCGGGGTGATGACGAGGACGCCGTCGACGCCTTGCACGCGCAGGCGCTCGACGGCGCCCAGCACCGACGTGCGATCGAGCATGGTCAGGCTGACGATGTGATGAAGTAGCCGGCGGCGTGCGCGGCCTGCTCGATCGCGAAGAGCGTCGACGCCGGCCCGTAGAGCGTCGTGTCGAAGCTGACGACGCCGAGCGTGCGCGAGCGGCCGGTGACGAGCGCGCGCGCCGCCGGGTTCGGGCGGTAGTCGAGCTCGCCCATCGCCGCGAGGACGCGGCGCGCTGGTCTCCGGGCGCACGTGCGCGCTGCCGTTGACCACGCGCGAGACCGTCTGGTGCGAGACGCCGGCCAGCTTGGCGACGTCGGCCATCACCGCCGTGCGCCGCCGGCCCTCGCGCGGTTCGTCGGTGGTCTTCGAGGCGGTCATCGTCCGTGCTCGAGCAACGTGCGAAGCATGCCTTCGGATGCGTCTCGTTGTCTGTTAGCGTTCACAATCACGGGGCCCGGGGCACCGGTACGGGACGCCCTGTCAATGCCGGCCACATCTCCGAACAGTAGCCGTTGGCTCCGCGTTGTTCCGCATTGCAGAGCCGGTCGGCCGGGACTCCTCCTCCTGCGGCCGACCGGCTCGCGGTCGTCCGTTGGGGTTGACACGGCCAAATGTGACCGATAACAATCGCCTTACCTGGAGAGAGCAACGGGCGCGGTTGCCCTGGCAGCCGCGTCGTGGAGTGGGATGGCTGTGTTTCCCAGTCGTCCCGGAGGAGGGTCGCGTTGCGCTGCTCGTACTTTGACCACGCCGCTCCGGCCTCGGTGGCCCGCCACCGGGGTTCGGCCCCGTGCGACGAGAAGGGAGCCAGAGGTGCCTGACAACGAGCCGTTCGGACCGCCGAACCAGGACGCCGCGGAAGAGGTGATCGAGCGCCTCGAGTGGGCGGACGGAATGCAGGAGGAAACGCCGCACAAGCGCCTGCGGGACGTCTCCCGGCGCACCGCGCTGACCGGCGGTGCGGCGGGCATCGCCGCGTTCATCCTGCAGGCGTGCGGCGGCGGCAAGAAGTCGTCGACGACCGGGACGACGACGGCGGCGGCACAGGGCACGCCGGCCGCCGGCATCTTCGGCTCGCAGCCGAAGATCGAAGTTCATCTTCGTCAACCACGTCACGACGAACCCGTTCTTCGTGCCGACCCAGTACGGCGCCGAGGACGCCTGCAAGCTGCTCGGCTGCAGCTACCAGTGGACCGGCTCGGAGACCGCGAACGTCAAGCGAGATGGTCAACGCGATCAACACGCGCGATCACCGCCAAGGCCGACGGCATCGCGGTCTGCCTCGTCGACCAGAAGGCGTTCAACGAGCCGACCGACAAGGCGCTCGACGCGGCATCCCGGTCGTCTCCTACAACGCCGACGCGGCCGGCAACAACCGCCTCGCCTACATCGGCCAGGACCTGTTCGTCTCCGGGCCAGCAGATGGGCAAGCGGATCGTCGAGCTCGTCGGCTCCGGCGAGGTCGGCGCTGTTCATCGCCACGCCGGGCTCGCTGAACATCCAGCCGCGCATCGACGGCGCGCACGACACGATCAAGAAGTCCGGCAAGGGCGATCACGACCACACGGATCGCCACCAGCGCCGCGGTCACCGAAGGAGCTGTCGACGATCGACGCGTACTGGCACGGCCACCAGGACACCAAGGGCATGTTCGCGGTCGACGCCGGCAGCACCCAGGGCGTCGCCCAGATCATCCAGAAGTACAAGCTGCGCGACAAGGGCGTGAAGGGCGGCGGCTACGACCTCGCTGCCGGACGACTCACGAAGCTGCTCGCCGCCGACCAGATCGACTTCACGATCGACCAGCAGCCGTACCTGCAGGGCTTCTTCCCGGTCCTCCAGCTGTACCTGTACCAGGCCTCGGAGACGCTGACCGGCATCGCCGACATCAACACCGGCCTGAAGTTCCTCGACAAGGACGACCGTCGATCCCTACAACGACACGAAGTCCCGCTACGAGGGCAGCTCGTCGTCGCCGGGCGTCGACGCAAGGCCTAGACCGTGGCCGTCGAGACGCGGGCAGCCGACGCCCGGACCGACGACCGAGCGCCACGGACGGGCCGCGGCGACGCGAGCCGGGCCCTCGCGGTCCGAGCGCGCTGGCACGCTGCTCGCAAGCGCTTCCTGACGCTCCGCGAGGGGAGCGTCATCGTCATCACGGTCGTCGCGGTCGTCGTACTTCCCGGTCACGCCGGACCGGCTTCGTCGACCGACGGACAACTTCAAGACGCTGCTGCCGTACTTCGCGCCGTTCGCGATCCTCGCGGCCGGCGAGGTCTTCCTGATGATCACCGGCGAGATCGACCTGTCGATCGGGCCGGTCTACCTGCTCGCGCCGTTCATGTTCTACGAGTTCAACAACGGCGGGGTACCGCTGCTCCTGCGCCTGGCCCTCGCGATGCTCGGCGTGCATGGTCATCGGGCTGATCAACGGCGTCTTCACCGCAGTGGTCGGGCATCAGCTCGTTCGTCACGACGCTCGGCATGCTGCTGCGTCGCTCGAGGGCTTCACGCTGATCATCTCGCACGCCCAGCCCGTCGACACGCCCGGCACCGACGTCACGCGATCTGACGAGCTTCGCGCGGATCTTCGGCGCCGGCACCTACTCGGAGCTGATCTGGGCGCTCGCCATCGTGATCGTGCTCCAGATCGTGCTCACGCGCACGCGCTGGGGCCTGTACACGGTCGCCGTCGGCGGCAACCGGCTCGGCGCGGCCGAGGCCGGCATCAAGGTCCGGCTGGTCATGATCCGCAACTTCATGCTCTGCAGCACGCTGCGCCGGCTTCGTCGGCATCCTCGAGGCCGTCCGCACGACTCCGTCCAGCCCGACCCGCCGGGGCGAACGAGCGTCCTCTTCGCGGCATCTCGGCCGCGGTCATCGGCGGCACGCTGCTGGCCGGCGGATCGGCACCGTCGTCGGCGCGCTGCATCGGCGCGCTCGTGCTCGGGATCCTGCAGGACGGGCTGATCATCAAGGGCGTCAGCGCCGACTACCTGAGCTTCTATCCTGGGCCTGGCGATCATCATCGCGATGGCGGCCAACACCTACGTCGGCCGCGTGCGAAAGGGGGCGGCCGTGGCTGACACCGGCGCCCGGGCGAGCACGTCGTCGCGCCGACGCGCGGCGGCCGACGAGGTGCTGCGCGTCGAGCACGTCGCCAAGCGGTTCGGCCCGGTCACCGCGCTGCGCGACGTCAACCTGCACCTGCGCAAGGGCGAGGTGCTCGGCCTGCTCGGCGACAACGGCGCCGGCAAGTCGACGCTCGTGAAGATCATCTGCGGCTTCCAGAAGCCGGACGCCGGCCGGATCTTCCTCGGCGGCGAGCCCGTACGCAGCCGCACAGCGTCGACCACGCCCGCTCGCTCGGCATCGACACCGTCTACCAGGACCTCGCGCTGGTCGACGAGCTGTCGCGTCTTCCACAACATGTTCCTGCGCCGGGAGCGGGTCCGCAGCCCGCTGCCGTTCCTGGCCAACCGCGTCGATGCGCCGGAGGCGCGCGAGGCGCTCGACGACATCGGCGTCAACATCCCGCGGCTCAACGTGCCGGTCGCGCGGCTGTCCGGCGGCCAGCGCCAGGCGATCGCGGTCGCCCGCGACGGTGCACTCCGAGGCGCGACATCCTGCTGCTCGACGAGCCGCTCGCGGCGATGGGCGCCAAGGAGGGCGCGCTCATCCTCGACCTGATCGCGCGGCGTCAAGGAGGAGGGCCGCGTCTCGATGATCATGGTCCTGCACAACTACGTCCACGTGCTGACCGCGTGCGACCGCGTCAACCTGATCCAGGACGGCGAGATCGCGCTCGACAAGCCGACCTCGGAGACCTCGGTGGAGGAGCTGACCGAGATCGTCGTCGACGAGTACCGGCGCGCGCGCCAAGCGGCGAGAGCTGCGGTGGCTGAGCCGTGGCCGGTCCGAGTGCGTGATCGGCGTCGACTTCGGGACGCTCTCGGGGCGCGCCGTGGTCGTCCGCGTGCGACGACGGCGCCGAGCTCGGCTCGGCCGTGCACGAGTACGCCAACGGCGTGATCGAGCGCACGCTGCCGCCGGCGGCGCACGACTCCCGGCCCAGTGGGCGCTGCAGGACCCCGACGATTGGGTCGAGGTCCTGCGCCAGGCGGTGCCGGCGGCGGTGGCGGACGCCGGCATCGCGCCCGAGCAGGTCATCGGGATCGCCACCGACTTCACCGCCTCGCACGCCGCTGCCGGTGCTCGCCGACGGCACGCCGCTGTGCCAGGTGCCCGACCTCGCCGAGCGCCCGCACGCCTGGCCGAAGCTGTGGAAGCACCACGCCGCCCAGCGCCAGGCCGATCGCATCAACGCGCTGGCGCGCGAGCGCGGCGAGCCGTGGCTGCCGCGCTACGGCGGCCTGATCTCCTCGGAGTGGGAGTTCGCCAAGGCGCTGCAGGTCCTCGAGGAGGACCCCGAGGTCTACGCGCGCATGGACCGCTGGGTCGAGGGCGCCGACTGGATCATCTGGCAGCTCTGCGGGCGCGAGACGCGCAACACCTGCACCGCCGGCTACAAGGCGATCCACCAGGACGGCGGCTATCCCTCCGAGGACTACCTGCGCGCGCTCAACGAGCGCTTCGCCGACTTCGTCGCCGAGAAGATCGGCGGCGAGCTGTCGCCGCTCGGCGATCGCGCCGGCGGCCTGACCGCGCAGGCCGCGGCGTGGACCGGGCTGCCCGAGGGGATCGCCGTCGCCGTCGGCAACGTCGACGCACACGTCACCGCCCCGGCCGCCGGCGCCGTCGGCCCCGGCCAGATGCTGATGATCATGGGCACGTCGACCTGCCACGTGATGAACGGCGACCACGTCGTCGAGGTGCCGGGGATGTGCGGCGTCGTCGACGGCGGGATCGTCCCCGGGCTGTGGGGCTACGAGGCCGGCCAGAGCGGCGTCGGCGACATCTTCGGCTGGTTCGTCGACCATGCCGTGCCGCCGCGCTACCACGACGAGGCGCGCGCGCGCGGCCTCGACGTCCACGGCTACCTGTCGCAGCTCGCCGGCGAGCAGGAGGTCGGCGCGCACGGGCTGATCGCGCTCGACTGGAACAACGGCAACCGCTCGGTGCTCGTCGACCACGAGCTCAGCGGGCTGATCCTCGGGCTGACCCTGGCGACGCGCGCCGAGGACATCTACCGCGCGCTGATCGAGGCGACCGCCTTCGGCACGCGCATGATCCTCGAGACGTTCGCGACGGCCGGAACGCCCGCCACCGAACTGTTCGTCGCCGGCGGACTGCTGAAGAACCCGGTGATCATGCAGATCTACGCCGACGTCACACGGATGCCGCTGCATCTGATCGCCTCCGAGCAGGGCCCGGCGCTCGGCTCGGCGATGCACGCGGCGGTCGCCGCCGGCGCCTACCCGGACATCTATGCGGCGTCGGCGGCGATGGCCAGCGTCACGCGCGACGCCTACGTGCCCGACGCCGTGCGCGCCGACGCCTACGACGCGCTCTACGAGCACTACGCGAGGCTGCACGATCACTTCGGTCGCGGGGGCGACGACGTCATGCACGCGCTGCGGCGATCCGCCCCCGCGAGGTCGCCCGTGGCTGACGAGCTCGCCGCGCTGCGGCGCGAGGTCTGCGCGCTGCACGCCGAGCTGGTCCGCAACGGCCTCGTGGCCTGGACGAGCGGCAACCTGTCGGCGCGCGTGCCCGACGAGGAGCTGATGGTCATCAAGGCCAGCGGCATCCCCTACGACGAGCTGACGCCCGAGGCGATCGTGGTCTGCGATCTGTACGGGCACGCTGGTGGAGGGCGACCTGGCGCCCTCCAGCGACGCGGCCACCCACGGCTACATCTATCGCCACATGGCCGAGGTGGGCGGGATCGCCCACACCCACAGCGCCTACGCCACGGCGTGGGCCGTGCGCGGGGAGGCGATCCCGTGCGTGCTGACGGCGATGGCCGACGAGTTCGGCGGCGACATCCCGATCGGCCCGTTCGCCCTCATCGGCGACGAGGAGATCGGGCGCGCCGTCGTCGAGACGCTGGCGGGGCACCGCTCGCCTGCGGTGCTCATGCAAAGCCACGGCGTGTTCACGGTCGGAGCGGGGCCGCGCGACGCGCTCAAGGCGGCGGTGATGTGCGAGGACGCCGCGCGAACCGTGCACCTGGCACGGGCGCTGGGCGACCCCGATCCCGCTTGCCAGAGAGGACATCGATGCACTCTACGACCGCTACCAGAACGTCTACGGACAGCGCTGAGGCAGTGCCCGTGCGGCCGCGGATCGGCCTGCTCGGCATCATGCAGAGCCTCTACGACGAGATGCTGCCGGGCATCGCCGAGCGCCAGGCCGGCTACGCGGCCGAGATCGCCGCGGCGCTCGACGGCGTCGCCGAGGTCCACGTGACGACGCCGGTCAAGGAGCGCGAGGACGCCGAGCGCGTGATGCGCGAGCTCGAGGGCCAACAGCTCGACGGGCTGCTCGTCGTGATGCTCACCTACGGCCCCGCGATGCGCGTCGCGCGCCTGCTCGCGCGACACCGCTGCCGATCTGCCTGGCCAACATCCAGCCGGTGCCGGCGGTCACGCCCGAATGGGACATGGCGGACCTCACCTACAACCAGGGCATCCACGGCGCGCAGGACACCGCCAACGCGATGGTCCGCGCCGGGCGCACGTTCCACGTCGTCACCGACGACTGGCGTGCCGACTCGTTCCGCGATGCGATCGGCGTCTGGGCGCGGGCCGCGGCGGCGGTCACGCGCTGGCGCTCGCTGAAGGTCGGCGTCTTCGGCTACGCGATGAACACGATGGGCGACATCCGCGTCGACGAGCACGCGCTGATGCGCACCCTCGGCCCGCAGGTCGACGCGCTGGCGCCCGGCGAGCTGCACCGCAGCGCGGGCGCGGTCAGCGACGACGACGTCCGCGCGCTGATGGCCGACGAGGACGCGCGGTTCGAGATCGACGAGCGGCTGAGCGCCCAGGAGCGCGAGGACCACGCGCGCATGCAGCTCGGGATCGAGCGGATCCTGCGGGAAGGCGGCTACGGCGCCTACTCGACGCACTTCGACGCGATCGCCGAGGACGGGCGCTTCGCGCGGCTGCCGCTGGCGGCGGCGTCGAGCCTGATGGCCAAGGGCTACGGCTACGGCGCCGAGGGCGACGCGCTGACCGCCGCGCTGCTGTGCGCCGGCACGTGGCTGCTCGGCGACACGCAGTTCACCGAGATGTACGCGATGGACTTCCCGCGCGACGCGATCCTGATGAGCCACATGGGCGAGGGCAACTGGCGCCTGGCCCGCGACGACCGCCCGGTGCGCCTGATCAAGCGCCCGCTGGGCATCGGCGGCCTCGACGACCCGCCGACGTTCCTGTTCCAGTACGCCACCGGGCCGGCGACGCTGGCCACGCTGGTGTCACTCGGCGGCGAGCGCTTCCGGCTGCTCGTGAGCGAGGGCGAGATCCTCGACACCGAGGAGCTGCCCGCGCTCGAGATGCCCTACGGACACTTCCGCCCCGACAGCGGCGTGCGGGCGTGCATGGACGCGTGGCTGCGTTTCGGCGGCCCGCACCACCAGGTTCTCAACCCCGGCCGCCACGCGGACACGTGGCGGGTTTTCAGCGGCATGGCAGGCCTTGAGATCGTTCAGGCATAGGGCGAATGCCCGCAGTGACAGAGCCGCCCGCCGGGACCGAGCTGGCGCTCGAGCACGAGCGGCAGCGTCTCGTGGTCGCCGAGGTCGGCGCCGCGCTGCGCTCGTGGACCGTCCGCGGCCACGAGCTGCTCGACGGCGTCGCGCCCGGGGAAACCGACGACGACTTCCGCGGCAAGGTGCTCGTCCCGTGGCCCAACCGGCTGCGCGACGGGCGCTACGTCTTCGACGGGGCCGAGCACCACACCGCGCTCACGGAACCCGAGCGCGGCACCGCGTTGCACGGCCTTGCGACAGGGAGCAGGTGGCGGGCGATCCGCTCCTCGACCCGCCACCTGACCCTGGCGCTCGACGTGGGCCCGGAGCCCGGGTATCCGTTCTCGCTCCGGCTCTCGGTCGACTACGAGCTCGCGTCTGGCGGCGTCGTGGCCACGTTGCACGCCACCAACGCGGGCACCACGCGCGCACCGTTCGGCGCCGGCCTGCACCCGTATCTCACGCACGGAACGGCCAGGATCGACGACCTCGTGCTCGAGGTCCCCGCGCGCACCCGCCTGCCGCTCGACGAGCGCCGGCTGCCCGCCGGCGCCGCGCTCGCGGTCGACGGGACCGACTTCGACTTCCGGGACGGCCGGCGCATCGGCGGCCAGCGCCTGGACACCTGCTTCGGCGACCTCGACCGCAGCCCGGCTGGGGTCGCCCGCGTCCGGCTCGCAAGCGCGGGGGGCGAACGGCAGCTCACCGTCTGGATGGACGAGGGCTTCCGCTTCGTGCAGGTCTACACCGCGGACGACGTGTCCGATCCGGGCCGCCGCCGCGGGGGGGTGGCCATCGAGCCGATGACGTGCGCTCCCGATGCATTCAACTCAGGCGACGGGCTGCTCGTTCTCGAGCCCGGAGCCTCGTTCACCGGCCGCTGCGGGCTGACCGCGGCCGGCTTCTAGCCATGAGTTCCACTGTCCCAACACAAGGAGTCCTGGCAATGCTTTACACCACTCCGCGGCGCCTGCGTGCCGCGCTGTGCGCAGTGCTCGTCGTGCTCGCCGCCGCTGTCCTCGCGGCACCCGCGGGCGCGACCACCCGCCATGGCAACCACCATGGCGGCGGCGGCAACGGCGGTCTGAGCATCAATAGCGAGCCCTTCGGCACCGTGTCCGCCAACGCGCCCGCCGACGTAGGCGCGGCGGTCACCAAGTACACGCTGAGTAACGGCAGCATGACGGTGTCGATCCTCGACTACGGCGGCATCATCCAGTCGCTGACCGTGCCTGACCGGCGCGGCCACGAGGACAACGTCACGCTCGGCTTCGCCAACATGGCAGCGGATCCATCGGCGGCCCCCGGCGGCTACACCAGCGCCGCCTACCTGAAGTCCAACCCGTACTTCGGCGCGATCATCGGCCGCTATGGCAATCGCATCGGCCCCGTGGGTGGCAAGGCCGGGGCGCCGCCGGGGTTCATTCTCGACGGCCAGACGTACACGCTCGACGCGAACAACGGGGTTGCGAGCCTCCACGGCGGCTTCGTCGGCTTCGACAAGGTCATGTGGAAGGCGACCCCGATCCCGCCGAGCCATGGCACCGTCGGCCTGAAGCTCACCCTGCACAGCCCGCAGTCAGACGGCAAGACCAACGTCCCCACCTCGGGCTGCGACCCGACCAAGAATCCGTGCACGGGCTACCCCGGCAACGTCGACGTGTCGGTCACCTTCACGCTGGACAGGAACAACAACCTGCGCTTCGACTACGCGGCGACGACCGACAAGCCGACCGTCCTCAACCTCACCAACCACTCCTACTGGAACCTGGCCGGTGAGGGCTCGGGGACGATCTACGACCACCAACTCCGACTCAACGCCAGCGCGTTCACGCCGGTCGACGTGAACCTGATCCCGACCGGGGTCATCCAGCCGGTCGCGGGCACGCCGTTCGATTTCACGCAGTTCCACGCGATCGGTGAGCGCATCCGTGGCAACGACCAGCAGCTGGTGTTCGGCCGTGGCTACGACCACAACTTCGTCCTCAACCAGCCGGGCAGCGCGCGGGCGAAGATCCGCCATCACGGCGGCGGCGGTGGCGGTGGCTCAAAGCCTGGCCTGAACCTGGCGGCGCAGCTCGTTGACCCGTCCAGCGGGCGCGAGCTGACGATCACGACCACCGAGCCCGGGATCCAGTTCTACTCGGGCAACTTCCTCGACGGCACGCTCTGGGGCACGAGCGGCCGCCAGTACCGGCAGGGCGACGGGCTCGCGCTGGAGACGCAGCACTTCCCCGACTCGCCCAACAAGCCGAACTTCCCGTCAACCAGGGTCGACAAGCAGTACGCCTCGACGACCGTCTACTCGTTCTCGACGGTCGGCGGCGGGCACGGCCGGTCCCACACCCGCAGCAAGAAGCACTAAGTCCCCGAGTGCTGTCCCAAGACGACGGCCCCGGCCGCGGCCGGGGCCGTCGTCGCGCATCATGGGGGGATGCCATCGACACAACAGGAGAAGGGCGCCGCGTTCCGCGCGTTGCACGAGGGCGAGCCTTTCGTCATCGCCAACGCGTGGGACGCCGGCGCGGCCAAGGTCCTCACCGCGCTGGGGTTCAAGGCCATCGCCAGCACGAGCTCGGGCTTTGCCTTCACGCTCGGGCGCCTCGACGGAGACGTGACGCTCGACGAGGTCGTCGAGAACGCCGGCTCACTGGCCGGGGCGACAGACCTGCCCGTCTCGATGGACCTCGAGAACGGCTACGGCCCGGCGCCCGAGCATGCCGCGGCGGCCATCACGCGCGCCGCGGGAGCCGGAGCCGTGGGCGGCTCGATCGAGGACTACGACCGCGACGACGACCGGCTCTACTCGCTCGACGAGGCGGCCGAGCGCGTCGCCGCCGCCGTCGGGGCGGCCCGCGCGCTGGACTTCCCCTTCACGCTCACCGCGCGCGCCGAGAACCACATCCGCGGCAACCCCGACCTCGACGACACGATCGCCCGCCTGCAGGCCTATGAGCGCGCGGGCGCCGACGTCCTGTTCGCACCCGGACTGCGTAGCGGCGACGAGATCCGGGCGATCTGCAATGCGGTGTCCAAGCCCGTCAACGTCCTCGGCCACCGCGGCTTCACGCTGAGCGAGATCACCGAGGCGGGCGCGCAGCGGATCAGCGTGGGCGGGGCGTTCACGTGGGCCGCCTTGGACGCCATGGTCGCTGCGGCCGAGAAGATCCGCGACGGCGGCGACTTCTCGGGGCTCACGGCGCCCGCGCAGCTGAAGGAGTGGCTGGCATGAAGCTCGCCGTGCTCCTTGCGGTGTTCGCGATGTTCGGCGGTAGCGGGCACCACCATGCCCGCCTTTCCGCCTCCGGCATCGAGACGCTGAAGGTCCGGGGCACCGGCTTCCACGCCCGCGAGCGCGTGCGGCTCACGATCACGCCGTCGACCCGGCAGCGCATCGTCCGCCACGTCCGCGCGACGCGCCGGGGCACGTTCGTCACGTCGTTCGCGAACGTCGAGGCGTGCGCAGGAGTGTCGGGCGTGGCCGCCGGCAGCCGCGGCAGCCACGCCTCCTTCCAGTACTCGGGCCTCGTCTGCGGCTAAGACAGGCCCGCCGGTGCACTGGCTGTTGCGCACCACGATCCGCAGGTGCGTGACGCGCACCGGCGAGAAGGTGAAGTTGCGCAGATCGCGGTGGCCGCGCTGCGAGATGTGCGCGATTCTTGCCCCCGCGCGGACCGCGGGAGCCTAACCTGCCGGGCATGGCGGCGATCGACGACCTGCTCGCGCAGGCGCGGCGGCGGCTCGTGCGGCTCGACCCGGCGCAGGCCAGCGCCGCGGTCGCGGGCGGGGCGGTGCTGATCGACATCCGTGCCGAGAGCCAGCGCGCCCGCGACGGCGTCGTCCCGGGAAGCATCTTCGTGGCGCGCAACGTCCTCGAGTGGCGATGCGACCCGAGCAGCCCGCACCGCGACTCCGCCATCGACGGCCGCGAGCGCCAGCTCATCGTGATGTGCAACGAGGGCTACCAGTCAAGTCTGGCCGCCGCGACGCTGCACGACCTTGGACTGACGACCGCGACGGACCTCGACGGCGGCTTTCAAGCGTGGCGCGCCGCGGGCCTGCCGGTCGAGGAGCCGGCGCCCGGAAGCTAGTGCCGTGTCAGGCAACGTTCGCCTCGTTCATGGCGGAGCGATCGTCGTTTCTGGCAAGGACGCAGGGAGGGAGCTGTGCCGGCGGCACAGCCCCGACCGAGGACGACGCCAGAGGCGACGAGCGCCCGCCAGGAGCGGGCGAATGTTGTCTGACACGGCACTAGGTCGCCGGCTGCACCCGCATGGCCGCGGCCAGACCCCCGCCGAGGATCTGCACCGCGGCGCCGAAGCGGACGGTGAGCGGCCCGTCGAACGGCTGGCGATCGACGATCTCGAGCCGGTCGCCCAGCTGCACGCCGCGCTCGGCGAGGTAGCGCAGCATCTCGGGATCCGAGTCGGAGACGCGCACGAACCGCCCGCGGTCACCCGGTGCGAGGTCGGCGAGCCTGCGCGTGGTGTCGGTCTCGTCGATGACGAGGTCGGCGTCGGGAATCGGGTCGCCGTGGGGGTCGTGTGTCGGGTGGCCGAGCTTGGCCGCGATCCGCGCCTCGAGGTCCTCGGAGATCACGTGCTCGAGCGCGTCGGCTTCCTCGTGGACGCGGTCCCAGGGGACGTCGAGCTGCTGGGCCAGATAGAGCTCGAGCAGCCGATGGTGGCGCACGACCTCGAGCGCGAGGCGCTCGCCGGCGGCCGTCAGCGTCACGCCCTTGTACGGGACGTGCTCCACGAGCCCGAGGTCCGCGAGCTTGCGGCACATGCCCGATGCCGAGGCGGGGGTCACGTCGAGGCGCTCGGCGAGCGCGTTGGTCTGCACGGCACGGTCCTCCGAGCCGTGTTGAAGCGAGTAGATCGCCTTGGCGTAGTTCTCCACCGCTTCGGAGGAGCCGGTGTGCGAGCGCGCGATGCGGTCCGGTTGCCATCAGACGCTCACGAGCAGCCCGGTGGTGAACATGAGCGCCAACCCGGCGAGCATCGCTGCCACCGCGGCGGGATGCAGCGTTCGCCTGTGCACGTCGCGCACGGCCGGCAGGAGCTGGCCGATGACCTGCGCGATGGCGCCGGCGCCGACGCCGAAGAGGAAAGCAGCGACCGACGGGTTGAACGCCGAGGCGCCGATCCACGCGCCGAGGATCGCGGGCGCGCCGGCGACGAGGCCAAGCCCGATCAACAGGCCAAGCGGCGCCCTCATGCGAGCGATCGGAGCGACGATCGCGAGCCCCTCGGTGGTGTTGTGCAGCGCGAAGCCGATGACCAGGAACGCGCCCAGCGCGAGCGCACCGGTCGCGTAGGAGGTGCCGATGGCCAGACCCTCGCCGAGGTTGTGCAGCCCGATGCCCACCGCGATCAGCAGCGCAAGCTCGGCACCCGAGGCCCCCGCCGCGGCCGCCCGCCGGCGCCGGTCGGCCAGCCACTCGCCCACGCCGGTCAGCGTGAGGTAGGCGACCGCTGCCCCGAGGAAGACGAGCGCGGCGCCGCCGAGCGCCTGCGCGCCCTCGCCCGCCAGCTCCAGGCCCTCCAGCGTCGCGTCGACGGCCAGGAAGGCGAGCAGCCCGACCGTCAGCGCCATGAGCGCGCGCAGCCAGCCCGGCGGGATCCGCCGCACCCACGGCAGCCAGAGCATCCCGAGCGCGATCGGGATCACGCCGACGTAGATCCCAAGCAGCGCCATCAGGCCGTAGAAGGACAGGTCCACCCGCGGTGTCTGGGCGGCCGCGGCGATCTCGTGCGTAATCGTCGCGCCGCTCGAGGTGAGCAGGGCGATCGAATACGCCTCACCCTCGATCCACGGCTGCTGCAGCGCCACCGTGGTCGCCGCCAGCCGGCGCAGCGGCTCGTCGGCGCCGGTGAGCGGCACGAAGGCGTCGTTGATCTGCGCCTGCGCGATGCGTACGGGGTCGGGGCCGTCGTTGCGGATAGTCAGCTCGATGACCCCGGGCCGCAGAACCGTCTTCTCCACGACGAGCTCCTCGACCGGCGCGCCCCGCCGCTCCCCCAACCCGGGCCCACCGAGCGCCGCGAACGCCCCGATCGCCACCACGATGAGCGCCAGCGGCACGACGGCGAGCAGCCATGTCGGCAGGCGGCCGCTTCGCGACGCCGGCAGATCCCCGGTGGCGCCGCGGGCCTCCATCAGTCCTCGACCTCGAAGAAGCCCTGCCAGCCGAGCTCGGTGAACTCGGACTGGTGGGCGTGGAACATGTAGCGCCCCGCGTAGGGGAACCGCCACTCGGCGATCCCGCGCTGTCCCTGGCAGAGCATGACGGTGTCGGTGTACTCGGCCGGCTCGGTCGAAGTGCCGCTCGGGAAGTAGTTGAAGAGGTTGCCGTGAAGGTGGAAGGAGTTGACCGGGTCGTACTCGGTGACGTTGACGAGGTAGACGCGCACGAGCTCGTCGCGCCGCACGGCGATCGCGGGGTCCATGTAGGCGAAGCCCGGACCGTTGACCGCGTAGATCTCGTTCTCGCGGTCGAAGTTCGTGTCGAAGCCGTGCATCACGAGCACCATCTCGTCCGCCTCGGGCCGGCCGTCCTTCGGGTCGACGATGAACGCGCCGTACAGCCCCTTGGCGATGTGCTCGGCCAACGGGCGCACGTGGCAGTGGTAGAGGTGCACGCCGAACGGCTGCGCGTCGAACTCGTAGACGGTCCGGCCGCCCGGCGGGATCTGGCCCGCGCCGACGCCGGGCACACCATCCATCTCGGCCGGATGGATGCCGTGGAAGTGCATCGTGTGCGGATGGTGGGAGTGGTTGCGCAGCGTGATCCGCAGCCGCTCGCCCTCGCGGGCGCGCAACGTTGGGCCGGGAATCCGCTGGTTGTAAGTCCAGGCCGCGAACTTCACGCCGGGCGCAACCTCGATCTCCTGCTCGGCGGCGACGATCTCCCACTCCCGCAGGACCGTCCCGGACGCCAGCCGCCGCGTCGTTCCCCAGTCGAAGCTGCGCAGCGTCTCATAGGGGTCGAACCCGTTGACCCGAGGATCGACCACGCCACCTCGGAACGCGGCGTGGCCGTCGGCCTGCGTGGCGGCGTGGTGGCCTTCAGCCGCACGCGCATCGTGGTCCCACGGATGGCGATGCGGGATCGTCGAGTGCAAGATCGCCGCGCTCGCCCCGGCGAGTGGCACGCCACCTACGAGCAATCTGCGACGAGTGAATCCCGACACCTTGTAGGATTATGCCACGCCTAATCCTCGATTTGGGGACTTTGATCTTTCTTCTGGCCCCGGGCGGGATCTATCTCGCTTCGGCCGTAAGGGGTGAGGCCGCCAAAGATGCTCCATCCTCCCGATGTAGGGAAGGCGCTCGCAGCCGATCATGTGCGCATGTCCGCACAAGCACTGTGGCGTCTCCTCCAAGGCCCCAAGCACGAGATCGACCGCGGTCGTGCGCCGCTCGCAAACGGGCGGCCGCTGACGATCCGCTACGCCCGCGACGACGACGCGTACGCGCTCGAGCGCCTCGCGCAGCTGGACTCCAGCCACCCGCCGCGCGGCGTCGTCCTGCTCGCGGCTGTCGGCGGCGCGCTGTGGGCCGCGGTGTCGCTCGACGACGGCCACCTCATCGCCGATCCGTTCCGACCCAGTGGCGAGCTCGCATTCCTGCTGGCCCAGCGCGCCCGCTCCATCCGCCGCGCCGAGCGCGGTCGCATGGACATCCTGCCGCGCGTGTGGCCGACACAGCGCGCCGACGAGGCAAGCTTCGCCGTCTAGACCAACGCGAACACACGCGACGGGCTGCCCGTGCCGCCCACGAGCTTCAGCGGCGCGACCACGACGATCGCGCCGACGGGCGGCAGCTCGGCCAGGTTGGCGAGCTGGGTGAGCCCGTACTTGCCGGCGCCGAGCATGTAGTGGTGCACGGGGAACGGTGGATCGAAGCCGCCTGCCTGCCCGGCGTCGGTGCCCACGGTCTCGACCCCGACGCCGACGAATGGACTCTCCTCGGCCAGCCAGCGGGCGCACTCGGCGCCGATGCCGGGCGTGTGCGACGCGCCGTCGCTGACGTTGAGGAAGGCCTCCTGGTCGTGGGCGCGGGCGTCCCAGCCGGTGCGCAGCAGCAGCCACGCGCCCTCCGGAATCGGGCCGTGCTCCGCCTCGTGGGCGCGGATGTCCTCGACGCGCAGCACGTAGTCGGGATCCTCGCCCGTCTCGGCGGAGCGGTCGAGGACCACCGCCGGCCCCACGAGGCGTGTGGGAGCGACGCCGGCGACGTCCTCGCCGTCGCGGCCGGTGATCCAGTGGATCGGGGCGTCGAAGTGGGTGCCGACGTGCTCGCCGATCTCCAGCACGTCCCAGGCCCACGCGGGGCCGCGGTCGTCGTAGCGGCTCAGGTCGCGCCGGCTCAGCCCGGGGGTGTTCACGAACGGCTCGGGCAGTACGAGCACCGGGGTGCGCTCGCTGAGCGGCTGGGTGAGGTCGACGACGCGCACGGCGCCGGACCGCAGGGCGCCGGCGAGATCGGTCAGCAGCGACATGAATCCTCCTCTGTGCGCACGAACGTCCCTGGCGTACGAATCCTGTTCGTGCACCAGGGACGTTCGCGGTGACTGGTTAGTGTCGGAACGCTTCTTCGAGCCATTCGCCGCAGATCGCAGGATCGACCTTCGCGTCGAGGATGAGCGGGCGGTCGCGGTTCTGGAGCCACGCGCGCACGCCCTCGAGATCGTCGAGGCTGCGCGCGGTGAGGCCGTGGCAGCCGGCCGCCTCGGCGAGGGCGGCGAAGTCGGTGTCGGGGAACTGGGCGAAGTCGACCGCCTCGCCCATCGGGGCGAAGTGGTGGACCTCGGCGCCGTAGGCCCCGTCGTCGTAGATGACGACGAGCAGCGGCAGCCCCAGGCGCCCGAGCGTCTCGAACTCCGGCAGCGACAGCAGCGCGCCGCCGTCGCCGAGCGCGGCCACCGTGAGGCGGTCCGGGCGCGCGATCGCCGCGCCGATGGCATTGCCCAGTGCAAGGCCGACGCACTGGAAGGCCTGCGGGAACACGAAGCCGGCCGCGTCGGGCACGCGCAGGTACATCGACGGCCAGCCCATGAACGCCCCCGAGTCGACGGCCACCGTACGCTCGAGCGGGAGTAGATCGTCGAGCACGACGCTCAGCGTGCGCGGGTCGAGCACGCCTGGCGCGGCGCTCGCCTCGTAGGGCTCGTCGCGCCAGCGGTGCGCGGCGATCTCGCCGGCGCGCTCGGGCGTTCGCCACCCGGCGCCGCGCGCGAGCGCGGCGACAAGCGCCCCAGCGGTCGCGGCGGCATCGCCGACGATGCCGAGGTCGACCGGCCGGTGCGCGCCGATCGCGTCGGCGTCGAGGTCGACCTGGACGAGCGTCGCGCCGGGACCAGGCAGCGTGCCGTGCTTGGTCGTCCACTGGTTCAGCGAGGCACCGAAGGCGACCACGACGTCGGCCTCGGCGAGCAGGCGCGCCGCCAGCGGGCTGGCGAAGCCGCCGGCGATGCCGAGGTCATAGGGATCGCCCACGAACAGCCCGTTGGCGACGGCGCTCGTGGCAAGCAGCGCGCCGGCGCGCTCGCCCAGCGTCCGCAGCGCCGGCCCGGCGCCGGCCAGCACCGCGCCGCGGCCCGCGACGATGACCGGCCGCCGGGCGCCCGTCAGCGCCTCTGCGGCCGCGCGCACGGCCGCGGCGCTCGGCGCCGGGCGCTCGGGCGCCGGGCTCGGGGCGGGCGGCGCCCCGTCGGCGCACTCGGCCGCCTGGATGTCGAGCGGCAGCATGAGCACGACCGCGCGGCGCTCCACACGCGCGCGGCGTACCGCGCGTGCGACGTCGGCCAGCGCCGTGGCCGGCCCGTGGACGCGCTCGGCGGTCGCCCCCACCGCCTCGACGAGTCCGACTTGGTCGATGCGGAAGTTCGAGCGCAGTGCGGCGCTCGGCGTCTCGGGCGCAAGCACGAGCAGCGGCGTGCGGCTCTTGGCCGCCTCGGTCAGGCCGGTCACCGCGTTGGTCAGGCCCGGCCCCTGGTGGACGCTGCAGGCGGCGATCCGCCCGCTGACGCGCCCGTAGCCGTCGGCCATGCAGATCGCGCCGCCCTCGTGCCGCGCGGCGTAGAAGCGCGCGCCGGCGTCGCGCATCGCGTTGGTGACCAGAAGGTTGCCGCTGCCCATGAGGCCGAAGACGACATCGACCCCGAGCCCGGGCAGCGCGCGGCCGACCGCCTCAGCGACCTGCATTCTGCAGCCCTCCGGAGGCCAGGCGCTCGCGGACGTCTTCGGGCCACGGCGTGGCGCGGCCGGTCGAGCGGTCGATGAGGCAGCACTTCACGCTGCCCTCGGCGGCGAGGCCGTGGTCGGCGTTGATCGTCATCCGATAGTCCAGCGACGTCCGGCCGATCGCCGCCACGGCGAGCTCGACGTCGACCGGATCGTTGAAGCGCAACGCGCGCGTGAAACTCGCCGACACCGCCAGCCGCGGCGTCGCCCCGAAGGTGAAGTCGGCGATGCCGAGCGCGGTGTGGAGCGCCGCCTCGGCGGCCTCGGCGAGCCGGAAGGCCGTGGTCCAGTGGTAGATACCGGCGGCGTCGGTGTCGATCCACTCGATGCGCCGCCGCAGCACGATCCGCGCCGGATCAGGTAGCCGATCGTCGTGCGACATCGGCGTGACGATAACCGCAGATCCGTCGCGCGTCGGTAACGTGCCCCGCTGTGAACGACCAGCTGCGTCGCCGCGCGGTCGGCGCGCCGGCGGCCCGCTCGGTGCTGCTGACGCTGCTGGGCGAGTACGTCCTCCCGGCCTCCGGCGGCACGTGGCAGGAGACGCTGATCGCCGCGCTGG
The DNA here is from genome assembly GCA_963821355.1 of uncultured Actinomycetes bacterium. Lineage (GTDB taxonomy): Bacteria > Actinomycetota > Thermoleophilia > Solirubrobacterales > Solirubrobacteraceae > JAOPZW01. The sequence goes on from CAWGDO010000001.1 coordinate 264,900, forward strand.
AGACGCTCGACCACAAGATGCCGGCCGCGCGTCGCGCCCTGGCGCGCAGCGTCACGGCGGGCTGGCTGAGCACCGAGCGCCGCGGCCGCCGCTCGCGGGTTCACCTCACCCCGTCGACGGCCGAGATGTTGCGCTCGGGGGCCGAGCGCATCTACAGCTTCGGCGAGCCGTGGGCCTGGGACGGCCACTGGCTGCTGGTGGTGGTGCGGGTCCCCGAGGAGCGCCGCGAGGTGCGCCATCGGCTGCGCACGCGCCTGGCGTGGGCGGGCTTCGGATCGCTCGGCGGGGGCCTGTGGATCAGTCCGCACGCCGAGCGCGAGAGCGAGCTGCACGACGCGGCGGGCGCCGATTCGGTCGCCGAGCTCGTGTCGTTTCGCGCCGAGATCGGCGCGGTCGGTAATCCGGCGAGAGTCGTCGCCGAGGCGTGGGACCTCGAAGCCGTCGCCGCGGCGTACCGCGCCTTCGTCGCGCGCTTCGGCCGCCTGCGCCCCGCCTCGCCGCAGGCGATCTTCCGTGCCCAGACTCAGCTCGTTCACGAGTGGCGCAAGTTCCCGTTCCTCGACCCCGACCTCCCCGCCGCGATGCTCCCCGCCCGCTGGCCGCGCCGGCGCGCCCACGACCTCTTCCAGGAGCGCCACGGCCAGTGGAACGGCGCCGCGCAAGAGCACTTCGCCGCGCTCGAAGCGCGCACTCAGTGCAGCGATGCCGCCTCGCCGAGCGCGACGCCGGCGAGGTAGTCGTAGGCGCGGTTGGCACCGAGGGGGTGCATGAACGTCGCCGCGCGGACGTCGCGGTAGGCGCGCGCTAGCGCGCTGCCGTTCACGTAGCCCGCACCGCCGGAGAGGGCGAGCGCGCGCTCGACGACGCGGGCGGCCGCCTCGTTGACGAACGCCTTGGCCGCCTGGGCCTCCGCGAACAGCGCGTTGAGCTCGTGGGCGCTGCCGTCGGCGGCGGGGTTTGCGGCGCGATGCTCGTCGATCAGCCCGGCCGCGCGCGAGAGGATGGCTCGCGCAGCGGCGAGGTCGACCGCGTTGTCGGCGATCTGCGTGCGCGGGCGCGCGGCGCCGTTGATGCGCGCAGCGGCGCCGCGAACAGCGATGGCGTCCGCCGACTCGGCGATGCCCAGCGAGGCGCAGGCGTGGAACAGCCCGGCGACGAGGTTGCGCTCGATGTAAGGCAGCGGGTCGCCGGCCGGGAAGCCGCCGCGGACCGCGTGCGCGGGCAACTCGACGCCGTCGAACGTAACGGAGTTGCTGCCGGACGCGCGCATCCCCAGCGCGTCCCAGTCGTCGTTGACGGTCACGCCCGGCGTGTCGGTGGGGACCATCGCGTAGGCGTAGCGATCGTCGTCGGCGCAGGTGACGGCCACGTACAGGTCGGTCGCAGCGGGCGACATGGTGCAGAAGATCTTGCGCCCGTCGATCCGCCAGCCCCTCGGCGTGCGACTCGCGCGCGTGCCGGGCCGCGTGAGGTCCTGCCCGGGCTCGCTGATCGCCGCGGCCAGCACGACGCCGTCGCGCGCGATCTGCTCGAGCGACGCGGCGAAGGCGCGGGCGCGGCGCTCCGCACCGCCGGCGACCGCAACCTCGCGCCGGCGCTCCATGTTGAGCACCGCCACGAGGTGCATGTTGACGCCGATCGCGACGGAGGCATCGCCGCGCGCCAGGCGGCTCGACGCCACCACGAGGTCGTGCGCGGTTGCGACGCCGAGCCCGCCGAGCTCGACCGGGATCGGCGCGGCGAAGTAGCGGGCGGCCTTGAGCGCTTCGATCGCCTCGAACGGATAGGTGCCGTCGCGGTCGTGCTCGCACGCCCGCGCGGCGAGCACCTCCGCCAGCCCCTCGGCGAGCGCTACCAGGCGGGCGCCCGCATCGGTATGGGCGCCGAGCTCGATCACCCCGCCGACACCTCCAGCGCGACGGGCACACCGTTGGTGACCATGTCGTAGACGGCCGACCGCCGCCGGGCCCGATCGACGACCTCGCGCAGCTTCTCCTCCGGCGCCTTGCCCGTCACCCGGAAGGCCACGGTGATGTGCTCGAACCCGTTGCGCGGCTCGTCGTCGACGCCCAGCGCGCCGCGCACATCGATGTCGCCGATCAGCGTGGACTCGACGGACGTGAGCTCGACGCCGCGCGCCGCGGCCACGTACACGATCGACGTCGTCAGGCAGGCGGCGAGCGCGTGCAGCAGGTACTCGGCCGGGTTGGCGCCGGTGTCGGTGCCGAGCAGGATCGCCGGCTCGCCGGCATCGAGCTCGAACGCCTCGTCGCGCGAGGTGTCCTCGCCGCCGGCCGCGTGGAAGTCCTTGATCGTCGAGCGGTTGTGGGCGCCGTGGATCCAGCGGTTGGTGGCGCGGAACTGGAACTTCGCGAGCTCCGGCTGAGCCTTGATCAGGTCCAGTGTGGCGAACAGCTTCTCGGTGTCCACGCCGTTGCGGATGGTGTCGGTCGTCGCTGTGGTCATGGCGTGACGGTCCCAGCGGCCATCATCACTTGCAATCGCGATGCGCGAATCTCTATAAGTCCGACTAATGCTCGACGTGCGCCGCCTGAGGGTGCTGTCGGAGGTCGCCGCCCACGGGTCCTTCTCGGCCGCGGCGGAGGCCCTGACGCTCACGCAGTCGGCGGTGAGCCAGCACGTGGCCGCGCTTGAGCGAGAGGTCGGCCTGCCGCTGGTCGAGCGCGGCACGCGCCCGGTCGAGCTGACCGAGGCCGGCCACGCGCTGACCCGCCACGCGACGGGGATCTTCGCCCGCCTGGACGGCGCCGAGCAGGAGCTCGGCGAGATCGCGGGTCGGCGCGACGGACGGCTGCGCTTCGGAAGCTTCCCGACCGCGCTGGCCACCTTCGTGCCGCCCGCGTTCGCACAGTTCCGCCGCGCGCACGCTGAGGTGACATTGACCGTCGTCGACGACCACCTGCAGCGGCTCATTCCGCGCCTCGAGGCCGGGGAGCTCGATCTCGCCCTGATCTACGACCACGAGACGCTGCCCGAGATCGCCGCGCGCGATCTCGAGCGCGTCCCGCTCGTCGAGGACGTGTTCAGGGCCGTCCTGCCCGCCGGCCACCGCCTCGCCCGCCGCCGCCGGCTCGCGCTCTCCGACCTGGCGGGCCAGCCGTGGATCGGCGGCGCGCCGACCAGCGCCTGGTTTCGGATCGTCGGCCACGCCTGCCGGCTGGCCAGGTTCACGCCGCGGGTGGGCTTCGCGTCCGACGACTACGTCGCGATCCAGGCGCTCGTCGCCGCCGGGCTCGGCGTGTCGGTCCTCCCCGGCCTCGCCGTCACCCATCCCCTGCCCGCCGTCGAGGTGCGAACCCTCGGCGCCGGCGCGCCGGTCCGCCATATCTCGGCCGCGCGGCCGCGCGACGCCTACCGCGGCCCGGCGGTCAGCGCGATGCTCGACAGCCTCCGCGCCGCGGCCACGGCGCTGGCGCTTTGACGCGATCATCAGTCCATGGACGTCGATCAGGTTCTCGCCTTCAGGCTCGCGCGCTCGGGCCTCGCGGCGCGCGACGCACGCGATCTCGCTGACGCGGCGGCCTGCCCCGCCTCGGACTTCGCCCGCAACGCCGCGCTGCTCGCGCTCGCGGCGCGGGCCGACGGCGTCACCCGCGAGGCCTACGACGAGGCTGTCGACGCCGGCGACCTCGTCGTTGCCTACATCGTCCGCGGCGCCATCCACGCGCTCGCGCCGGGCGACCACGCGCTCTACGGACGCGCCCTGATCGCCCGCGACGACGACGAGCTCGCTGCCCAGCTCGGCCGGCAGGTCAAGCGCCTCGCCGCCGAGAAGGGCTTCGCGCCGACCGAAGCCTTGGAGGAGGTGTCGACCGCGACGACCGACGCGCTCGCCAACGGGCGGGCGCTGGACAAGAACGAGCTCCACGAGGAGCTCAGGCAGCGCGTCAGCGCCGACCTCATGCCCTGGTGCCGGGGCTGCGGCAGCCACCACGTCGCGCCGATGCTGTGGCGCTACGCCACTGTGAAGGCCGGCGCGCGGGTGGACTCCGAGCGCCGCTACACGAAGGGCAGGCCGGGGCGGGCGCCGGCCGCGAGCGAGGCCGTTCGGCGCTTCCTGCGTTTCTACGGGCCCGCCAAGCCGAGTGACTTCGCCGACTGGGCCGGGCTGGCGAAGCCGCATGCGCAGCGACTGTGGGACACGGCGGCTGACGAGATCGCGGAGGTGCGGATCGGCAGAGACGCCTCGTGGCTGCTGAGCAAGGACGTGGCCATGCTCGAGTCGCCGCCCGCCGCGGAGGGCATTCGCCTCCTTCCGCCGGGCGACCCCTACCTGCAGAAGGCCAATCGCCCGCTGCTTGCCCCCGACGCGCAGCTGCGCAAGCGCCTGTTCCGGCCCGTGGCAAGTCCCGGGGCGGTGTTGCGGGACGGCAGGCTCGTGGGCATGTGGCGGGCCGAGGCGAAGGGCCGGAAGGCAGCCTTCACGGTCGAGAAGCTCGGCCGCCTGCGCCGCGCGGACCTCGAGGAGGAGGCCCAGCGCGTCGCGCACCTGCGCGGGGCGGCCGAGGCCACGGTTGTCGTGGCCTAGGAGCTCGAGCTCGACCCGTCACCGGCAAGCCGCGGCGCCACGTCACTTGCGATCCGTTCGAGCTGGCGCCGCTCGTCGCCCAGCGGCCACAGGTACACGCGCCCGCAGCCGGCCTGGGCATAGCGCGCGAGCAGCTCGGCGCAGTGGTCCGGCGGGCCGACGCAGACCTGACCGCCCAGCTCGTCGGCATCGCGCCCGAGGAGCGGCGCGAGGACACCTGTGAGCACGCGGTCGCGCTCGACCGGGTCGTCGCAGACCCACGTCCACATCGTCGCCAGCGCGTTGGGGAAGCCGTCGGCGTCCCTTCCTCGCTCCGTCAGCGCGCGGGCCAGGTCAGCCCGAGCCTGCGCGAACTGCTCCGGCGTCGTGTTGTAGGCGGAGGCGAGCCAGCCGTCGGCGGCGCGCGCGACCCGGGCCAGGCCCGCCCGCGAGCCCCAGCTTCCGATCCACAACGGCACGCCGCCAGGCTGGTGCGGAGGCGGGGCGAGCGAGTCTCCGCCCAGCAATGCCCGAAGCGCATCGATCGCTTCGTCGAACAGCTTCCAGCGCTGCTCGAACGAGATCCCGATGAGGTCGTAGTCGCGCTTCGACGAGCCCGGCCCGACCGCGGCGATGAGCCGGCCCTGGGACAGGATGTCGAGGGCGGCGAGCGCCTTCGCCAGCGCCACGGGGCCGCGCAGGACGGCGAGCGCCACCGTCGTGGCAAGCGTCATCGTGCCGGAGCGCTCGACGATGCTCGCGAGCGCAGTCGGCCCGTCGAGCCACGGCGTCTGGAAGACGAAGTGGTCGTTGGCCGAGACCGCGGCGAAACCGCAGTCGCGCGCGGTGTCGACAGCGGCCGCGAGCCGCTCGGCCGAGAGCGGCTCGCCAAACGGCATCAGCGGCAGATGGACGCCGAGGTCCACGCCGCGATGCTCTCAGCTTCGGCGCTCGGGTTGGGGATCGTCGAGTTCCTCTCGCAGCGCCTCGAAGTACGAGCCGCACGTCCGGCAGCGCCACTGGCTGGTGATGATCTGCCCGCCCCATTGCGCGACGCGCTCGACGTCGGGCGGCGTCGCAGAAGGGACGGGCCGGTCACGGCTCGTAGCGGCGCCACTCGGGATCCCAGCGCGACCAGTCGCTCGGCTCGTCGAGCGTGATCTCGACGCCCTCGTCGCCGAGCAGGTCGACGAGCCAGACGCGCACCTGCTCGCGCTGCTGGACGGCATCGTGGCGCAGGGCGCCCTGCTCGAGCGGCGCGCGATGACTCGGGGTCGTCGTCCGGCCCCGGCCAGCGCCCGGCCTGCTCCCACGTCTCGCGCAGGCGCTCGACGAGCGCGTCGCCCTCGCGCGACCGGCACAGGCGGCGTGCCCACGCCTCGCCGTGCACGCGGTGCGAGCCCTCCTCCTGGAGGATCTTGCGCGCGCGCTGGGCCATCGGCGATCACGCGAGCTGTCGACGCACGCGGCCACGAACGTCGTCAGCACGCCGTCGACCAGCAGGTTGGCGGCGACGAACGCCGTCCAGTCGGGCAGCTCGTCGTCGAGCAGCGCCAGCCGGTGCGGCCCGCCCTCGACGCGTGTTCCTCGGCTCGGCGCCGAGCGACTTGAGCACGGGGTAGGTCGAGCGCGCGTGGCCGAGCTCGTCCTGGGCCATCGCCGCCGCGGCGACGGCCGACTCGAGCGTCGGAGCGCTGACGGCCCACTCGGCGTAGCGGCGGCCGAGCGCGGCCTTGTTGTCGGCGAGCGAGGCGACAGGGACGCCATGGCGGTGCTCACGAGCGGATCGCCTCCCGGATCGCGGTGCGCGGCACGATGATCATCTCGATCCACGGCTGCTCGTCGTAGATCGCGCGCGCGCGACACGAGCGCGAGGTCCTCGTCCTCCTCGGTCACGGTGCCGACGTGGTGCAGCGGCTCCTCGTACGCCGCGCGGGCGAAGACCTCCCACACGTCTCGCGGCTCACGCCACGATCCCCAGCTCGCGCATCGTCGCGCGCGCGTCCTCGCGGATGCGGCGCGCGTCCACACCGGATCCCAGACGACCTCGATGCGCACGTCGTCGACGTCGGGCTCGGCGAGCAGCCGCTCGCGGATGTCGTCCTGGATGAAGTCCATCGCCGGGCAGCCCATCGCGGTGAAGGTGAGCTCGAGGTCGACCGCGCGCTCGTGCACGCCGTAGGCCAGCGAGACGATCAGCCCCATGCCCGACGACCGAGATCGGGATCTCGGGATCCTCGACCTCGTGCAGAGCGCCGCCAGAGCCGCGCCTCGACCGGCGCGGTCAGGCTCACGCGGCCATCCTCGATCGGTACCCGCGCTGCAGCCGATCGACGTAGTCGACGTTCATCGGACCGCGCCCCTTCCAGCGCACCATCACCGTCGTCCCACGAGATCGGCCCGTCGTCGAGCAGCCAGCGCTTGCGCCTCCGCGTCGAAGGCCGCCGGGAACGGGCAGTCGATGACCCAGCGCTCGCCCTCGAGGTGGGCGGGCACGTCGATGCCGACCTCGTCCATGAACGGCACGACCGCGGCCATCCAGGCCTGGCGCAGCTCGTCGTTGCTCATGCCCTTGAAGCCGTACTCGAGCTGGATGCCGTGGCGCTTGCGCTCGTCGGGCAGGCCGAACCACTCGAGCGTGAGGATGAACATCCAGTCGGCAGCAGCCTGCATCGCGCGGCTTCTCGCCGGGGTCGGCGCACAGCTTCTTGACCCACGTGCGGCCGTGGCGCAGGTGGAAGGTCTCCTCCTTGTCGACCTTGGCCAGCGCGCGCTTCCACGGGCCGAAGGTGCTCGAGTGGTGCACGTCGGAGAGCAGCACGAAGCCGGCCTGGTCGTAGAGCGCGTTGGCCATCACCAGCTCGTGCCAGGAGTCGAGCGGCACGTCGAAGGCGTAGGGGTACTTGAAGGCGGCCGGCTCGCGCTCGTAGATCAGCGGGCCCATGTCGACGCCGAGGTCGCCGAGCAGCCGGTAGCCGATGTGGGCGTGCGCGAGCTCGTCCTGGATGATCGAGACGGCCGAGCCGAAGTTGTTGAGCGCGGGCGCGTGGCGCGCGGCGCGCAGGTAGGCGGGCGCGCTGATCAGCTCGGTGTCGGCCGAGACGGTGAGGATCCGCCGGATGCCCTTCAGGTACTCCGGCGACATGTGCTGCAGGCCCTCGACGAGCTTGCCGGCCGCCAGGTGTTCGCGCACCTCGTCCTCGCTGCGCGGCGCGAGCTCTTCGGCGCTGAGCGTATCGGGTCCCGACATGTGACACTTGACTGACGAACGACACCGTATAGTCTTGCCAGCATGGCGTCAAGCACGGCGCTGCTCATGGCGCTTGATGGCGTCTCCCCCACCATCGGCGACGGCGTCTGGCTCGCGCCCAACGCCGTGCTCGTCGGCGACGTTCGCGTCGGCGACCGGGCGAACATCTGGTTCGGAGCGGTGCTGCGCGGCGACGGCGCGGGCATCGAGATCGGCGCCGAGAGCTCGATCCAGGACAACGCGGTCATCCACTGCGCCCACGACCTGCCGACGATCGTCGGCGAGGGCGTGATCGTCGGCCACGGCGCCATGCTCGAGGGCTGCGTGATCGAGGACGGCGCGGTGGTCGGGATGGGCGCCATCGTGCTGCAGCGCGCGCGCCTGGGCGCGCGCTCGATGCTCGCCGCGGGCGCCGTGCTCGGTGAGGGCCGCGAGATCGGGCCTGGGATGCTCGCCGCCGGCGTCCCCGCGCAGGAGAAGAAGCCGCTGACCGGCTCGGCCGAGCGCTGGATCGAGACGGCGGCGGCCGAGTACCAGGAGTACCGTCGGCGCTATCTGACCGCCGTGATCGAAGGGAGCTGACCGTGGAAGCCGCGATGCTCATCGGCGGGGAGTGGCGACAAGCCGCCTCCAGCGAGGAGATCGACGTCGTCAACCCGGCCACCGAGGAGGTCGTCGGGAGCGTGCCGAGCGGCGCCGCCGCCGACGTCGAGCTGGCCGTCGCCACCGCCAGGCGCGCGTTCCCGGAGTGGGCGGCGACCGACGCCGAGCAGCGCGCGCACATCCTTGCCAAGGCCGCGTCGCTGATCGAGGAGCACGCCACGGACCTCGCGGCCGTGCTGACCTCCGAGCAGGGCAAGCCGATCGCCGAGGCGCGCGGCGAGGTCACCCACCTCGCGCACGGCGTGCGCTACTACGCCGAGGCCGCGACCAAGGTGCGCGGCGCCTACCAGGAGCTGCCGTCGGCGTTCGGCCCCGCCTACGGGCATGGTCATCCGCCGCCCGATGGGCGTCTGTGCGGCGATCACGCCCTACAACTTCCCGCTGACGCTGCTGGGCACGAAGGTCGCGCCGGCGCTGGCGAGCGGGCAACACGGTCGTGGCCAAGCCGGCCGCGACGACGCCGCTGGCGACGCTCGAGGTCGCGCGGCTGTTCGCCGAGGCGGGCGTGCCCGACGGCGTGCTGAACGTCGTCACCGGCCGCGGCGCCGAGATCGGCGACGCGCTCGTCGGCCACCCCGACGTGCGCCGCGTCGCCTTCACCGGCTCGACCGCGGTCGGGCGCCACATCGCCTCGATCGCCGGCGCCGGCGCTCAAGCGCGTCACGCTCGAGCTCGGCGGCTCCGATCCGGTGATCGTCTGCGAGGACGCCGACGTCGACGCCGCGGTGAAGGCGGTGATCATCGGCCGCTACTGGAACGCGGGCCAGGCCTGCCTGGGCTGCAAGCGCGTCTTCGTGCACGACAGCCGTCTACGACGAGTTCGTCGGCGCGCTCGTCGAGCGCGTCGGCGCTACGAGCCCGGCGACGGCACCGTCAAGGCCGAGAAGCCGCGCCTGCGGATGGGCCCGATCCACACGCGCGACGGCGCGCGACGAGCTGGTCGAGCAGCTCGAGGACGGCGTGGCCAGCGGCGGCGAGGTGCTGATCGGCGGCGGCACCGACGGCCACGACAAGGGCTGCTTCCTCGAGCCGGCGGTCGTCGCCGAGCCCGGCGAACGACTCGCGCCTCATGCGCGAGGAGGTCTTCGGGCCCGTGCTGCCGGTCTTCCGCTACACCGACTTCGACGACGCGATCGCGCCGGGCCAACGACACGCGCGTACGGCCTGGGCTCGTCGATCTGGACGCACGACGTGCGCAAGATCCACCGCGCCGCGCAGCGACGATCGACGCCGGCATGACGTGGGTCAACCAGATCCACTACGGCTACGACGAGCTGCCGTTCGGCGGCGATCAAGGACTCCGGCTTCGGCAAGGAGCACGGCCTGGAGGCGCTCGACACCTACATCGAGCTCAAGACGTCGTCGTCGGAGGGCTGGCGTGATGGGGGTCAGCTACGCGGGCGGCGGAACGGTCGGGACCATCACGCTCGACAAGCCGCCGGCGAACTCCTACGACATGGACATGATCGCGAGCTGGGCGCGGCGATCGACGAGGCCGCCGCCGACGCGGCCGCGCGCGTGGTCGTCGTACGCAGCGCGAGCGAGCGGTTCTTCTCCGCCGGCGCCGACATCAAGGCGTTCCTCGCCAACGACGCCGACGCCAACATGGAGATGATCAGCACGGCGCACCGCACACTGAGCCGCATGGCGGCGGCCGATCAGGTCTTCATCGCGCAGATCGCCGGGCACGCGCTCGGCGGCGGGCTGGAGATCGCGCTGGCCTGCGACCTGCGCTACGCCGCGGCGGGCGAGTACAGGCTCGGCACGCCCGAGGTCACGCTCGGCCTGCTGCCCGGCAACGGCGGCACGCAGCGCCTGCCGCGCCTGATCGGCCGCGGCCCCGCGCTCGAGCTGCTGCTCACCGGGCGCACGGTCACACCGGCCGAGGCGCAGGCACTGGGCATCGTCGGCGGGGTGTTCGACGACGAGGAGGCGTTCAACGCCATAGAGCGCCTCGCGGCGGGCCCGCCGCTCGCGATCGCGGCGATCAAGCGCTGCGTCCACGACGGCGCCGAGCGCCCGCTCGAGGACGGGCTCGACCTCGAGCGCCGGCGCATCGAGGCGCTCTTCCGCTCCGAGGACGCGATCGAGGGCCTGACGGCGTTCGTGGAGAAGCGCACGCCGGAGTTCGTAGGCGCATGAGCACCACCACCGCCCTGCAGCGCGGCGCGTTCGTCGACGGCGCCGTCGAGCCGATCGAGGACGACACGCTCACGATCACCGATCCGGCAACCGGCGCCCACGTCGGCGAGGTGACGAGCTCGAGCGCCGCCACCGTCGACCGCGCGGTGCACTCAGCGCATGCCGCCTACGGCGAGTGGTCGCGGCGCGCGCTCACCGACCGCGGCGCGATCCTGCACGCGTGCGCCGAGGCGCTTCGAGGCGCACGTCGACGAGCTCGTCGCCGATCCTCGTCGCCGAGCAGGGCAAGACGATCCGCGAGGCGAGGATCGAGCTGCACAAGGCGGCCGACACGCTCGAGCACTACGCGGGCCTGGCCAAGCAGGTCCGCGGCGTCGCCGTGCACGGCCTCGACCCCGGCGTCGACGGGCGCGTGCTGCGCCGGCCGCTCGGCGTCGTGGCCGCGATCGTGCCGTGGAACTTCCCGACGACGCTGCTGTGCCAACAAGCTCGGCCCGGCGCTGCTGTGCGGCAACACGGTCGTGGCCAAGCCGGCCGACACGACGCCGCTTCACGACGCTGCGCCTCGGCGAGATCCTCACCGAGGCGGGCCTGCCGCCCGGCGTGCTCAACGTCGTGCCCGGGCACGCGGCGCGGTGGCCGGCGAGGCGCTCGTCACGCACCCGCTCGTGCGCAAGGTCGCCTTCACCGGCTCGACGCCGATCGGCGAGCGCGTCGCCGCGCTCGCGGCCAGGGGCTCCAAGCGCGTGACGCTCGAGCTCGGCGGCTCGGATCCGATGATCATCTGCGACGACGCCGATCTCGCGGCGCGCCGCGAGCGCCGCGAGCATGGGGCGCTTCTACAACTGCGGCCAGGCCTGCCTGGCGATCAAGCGCGTCTACGTGTTCGAGTCGGTCGCCGACGAGGTGATCGAGGCGATCGCGGCCAAGGCGCAGCGGCTGCGCGTCGGGCATCGGCAGCGACCGAGAGCGTGCAGATGGGCCCGCTGCACACCGAGCGCCAGCGCGCGCGAGCTCGAGCGACCAGATCGCGACGCGCAGCGGCGGCGAGGTGGTCGCCGGCGGCGGGCGGCCCGACGACCCGCGCTCGCAGCACGGCTGGTTCCACGAGCCGACGGTGTCGTCGAGCCGCCGCGCGACTCGCCGATGGCGCACCGAGGAGGTCTTCGGCCCGGCGCTGCCGATCTGGCGCGTGGCGGACCTCGACGAGGCGCTGGAGCTCGCCAACGACTCGCCGTTCGGGCTCGGCTCGTCGGTCTGGACGCGCGACCTCGACCGCGCCGAGCGCGCCGCGGCCGAGCTCGACTGCGGCTACACGTGGATCAACTCGCCGACCAAGGTCTACGACGAGCTGCCGTTCGGCGGCGTCAAGGCGAGCGGCTACGGCAAGGAGCACGGCTCGGAGGCCTTCGACCACTACACCGATCAGAAGTCCGTGGTCGTGGGCGCGGGGAGGATGAGGCGGCGTCGTGACCGAGCGCTACAACGCCGGCCGATTCGTCGACCGCCACGTCGACGCCGGCCGCGGCGACAAGGCCGCCTTCGTCGCGCCCGACGCGCACGCTGACCTACGACGAGCTGCGCCGTCAGGTCAACCGCACGGGCCACCTGCTGCGCAACGCTCGGCGTCGGCCGCGAGGAGCGGGTGCTGCTGGTGCTCGACGACACCACGGTGTTCCCGTCGTGTTCCTCGGCGCGATGCGGATCGGCGCCGTGCCGGTGCCGGTCAGCGCGCTCGACAAGGCCGACAACTTCCGCCACTACGTCGAGGACTCCTACGCCGACCGTCGTGCGTCACCGACGCGGGCGCTGCCGCGCGCTGCGCGAGGCGCTCGACGGCCTCGACGCTGCGCTACGTCGTGCGCGGCGTCGCCGACGACCGACGTCATCGAGCTCGACGCCGCGCTCGCCGCCCAGGACGACGAGCTCGCGCCTGGCCCACGCACCGCGACGACATGGCCTTCTGGCTCTACAGCTCGGGCTCGACCGGCAAGCCGAAGGGCGTCGTGCACCTGCACCACGACATCGAGTTCACCTGCGAGACCTACGCGCGCCAGGTCCTCGGGCTGCGCGAGGACGACGTCGTCTTCTCGACCACGAAGCTCTTCCACGCCTACGGCCTGGGCAACAGCCTGTCGTTCCCGCTGTGGTTCGGCGCCACCTCGGTGCTGCATGGCCGGCCCGACGCGGCCCGATCCGATCCTCGCCACGCTGCGCGAGCACCGCCCGACCGTCTTCTTCTCGGTGCCCGGCGCTCTACGGCGCAGCTCGTGCGCGACGACGGCGCCGACGGCGCCTTCGACTCCGTGCGCCTGTGCGTCTCGGCCGCCGAGGCGCTGCCGCCGCAGACCGTCGACCGCTGGCAGGAGCGCTTCGGCCTGGACATCGTCGACGGCATCGGCTCGACCGAGATGCTGCACATCTACTGCTCCAACCGCCCCGGCGCGCGTCGAGCGCGGCACGACCGGCGACGCGGTGCCGGGCTACGAGCTGCGCATCGTCGACGAGGACGGCGCGCGTGCTCGACGGGCCCGCCGTCGGCGACCTCGAGGTGCGCGGCGACTCGTGCGCGGCCTTCTACTGGCACCAGCACGAGAAGACCAAGGCGTGCATGCGCGGCGACTGGTTCACCACCGGCGACCGCTACGAGCGGCGCGAGGACGGCGCCTACGTCTACGTGGGGCGCATCGACGACATGCTCAAGGTCGGCGGGCTGTGGGTCTCGCCGATCGACATGGAGCACGTCCTGGTCGAGCACCCGCGAGATCGCCGCCGCCGGCGTGGTCGGCGTGATGGTCGACGACGCCAGCCGCGTCGCCGCCTTCGTCGAGCGCCGCGGCGGGCACGCCCGACGACGCGCTCGCCGACGAGCTGCGCGCGATGGTGCAAGGAGCGCCTGCGCCGCTACGAGTACCCGCACGTCGTCGACTTCGTCGACGAGCTGCCGCGCACGCCGACCGGCAAGGTCCAGCGCTTCAAGCTGCGCGACCTGGCGGCCGAGGGCAGCGAGCGCGCCTAGGGCAACCGCTCGACGAAGGCCGCGATCGCGTCGACGACGGCCTGCGGCTGGTCGAGGTGCGGGCTGTGGCCGCCGGGAACCACCAGCCGCTCGACGGGACCGCGCACGCGCGCCTGGATGCGGTCGAGCTGGTCGAGTGTGCCGTAGGGGTCGTCGGCGCCCTGGATCAGCAGCGCCGGCGCCGTGACCGCCGCGGCCTCCGTCTCCAGGCTCCAGTCGCGGAAAGCCGGGTCGAGCCACACGTCGCACCATCCGTGGAAGGCGGCGTCGGGGTCGTCGTGGTGGCGGGCCATGCGCTCGCGCAGCCCGCCCTCCTCGAACTGGCTGCGCGTCTCGCGTATCGCGTCGACGGTGATGGCCTCGACCACGACGTGCGGCGCGAGCAGCACGAGGCCGGCGACGGGGTGCGCGCTGGCGTGGACGAGCGCGATCGAGGCGCCGTCGCTGTGGCCGACGAGGATCGGCTCGGGGGCATCGATCTGCTCCAGCAGCAGCGGCAGGACGTCGAGCGCCTCCTCGTGGAAGAAGGCCGGCGTACGCGGTGCCCGCGGCGGCTCCGAGCGGCCGTGCCCGAAGCGCGAGAACGCGACCACGCGGCGCCCGGTCGCCACGTGCAGAGCATCCGGGAAGCCGCGCCACAGCCCGACCGATCCCAGGCCCTCGTGCAGGAGCACGAGCGCGCTGCGGGCGCCGTCGCCGGGGAGGTCGGCGACCTCGACCGCGAGCCCGTCGACGGTGACCATGGCGGCAGCGTAGTTCCCGCGCAAAGCACGTCGCGGCCGGAGGTGTCCCTCCGACCGCGACGTTGACCCCCCAACGGTTTACGTCGCTCAGTCGTCGCGGACCCGGAGCCACCGCCGCGGCATCGTCCGGAACCGCGGCCGCGCGGCGCGATAAGCCGGCATCGCTCCGTTCGCGGTAGGCCTCTCGATGGTCACGGGCAACCCGCACAGTCGCGGGTAGGCGTCGAGCTGCATCGAGGGCAAGCTCGGCGACGGCTGGACGTCGCGGCGCGCGGCGGAGACCTCGCGGGCGCGGCTGGCCGCGTTGTGGTGTTCGGCGGCTCGCGTCTCGGCGAGCTCGCTCGTGAGATGAGGGTGGAAGAACATGGTCGCCAGCCTCCTCCTGGCAAGCCGTGCCGACCAGCCTCCCCAGGGGTCGCATCTCACACCTGCAACAGGTGTGGATCAGTACCCCTAGGGGCCTTTCCATCGGCGACGAGGAGGTAGAGGATGAGCCCGTGGAGGGGAGCTCATCGTGACCGACATGAGCTGGCCGCGGCTTGGCGCGACCCGGCAACGCCTGCGCGCCCGGGCGGAAACGACGCCGGGGCGCCTACGGCTGACGATGGCGGCGATCGTGATCGTCGCGTTGCTTGCCGGCCTCCGGTCGGCGCCCTGACGACCCTGCGAAGCAGCTCCGCCGATGCAGTCGCCACGCGCGACGAGCCGGTGATGGTCGGCGCGCAGCGTCTGTACGGGCGCTGTCGGACGCCGACGCCACCGCGGCGACGACCTACCTCCGCGGCGGGGCCGAGCCCGCGGCCCTGCGGGCGCGCTACCTCGCCGACCTGCGCACGGCAAGCCTGCAGCTCGCGGACCTGGCACGCCGCGTCGAGGGATCCGACGAGTCCGCCGCGGTCGAGTGCCATCGCCGCCGACCTCCCGGTGTACAGCGGTCTGATGGAGACCGCTCGCGCCAACAACCGCCAGGGCCTGCCCGTCGGCGCCGCCTACGTGCGCCAGGCATCCAGGACTCATGCGAGACAGGATGCTGCCGGCCTCCGGCACGCCTCTACGCCGCCGAGGCCCAGCGCCTGCCGACCATCAACGCACCGGCACGGATCATCGGACAGCCTCATCTTCGTGGTGATCGCCTTCGGCGGCGTGCTGGCGGTGGTGGTACGGCCCAGGTCTACCTCGCGCAGCGCACGCACCGCCGCTTCAACGTCCCGCTCGTCGCGCGACCGTCGTGCTCGTCGGGCGTGAGCGGTGGACCGCGATCGGCATGGCGTCGGCGCGCAGCGCCCTGCTGCGCTCACAGCGCGATGGCACCGACAGCGTGCAGATCCTCTCGGCAGCGCGCATCCTGCCCTGCGCGCCCAGGCCGACGAGAGCCTCGCGCTCGTCGCTCGCGGCGATGGCGCCCAGTACGTCAACGATTTCGCCAGCGTCGACGGACTGCTCGAGCCGCCGAGCGGACTGCTCGGCGACGCGGCCGGGCTGATTGACGCGCGCGGGCTCGGTGCCGGCGTCCAGGCGTGCGACGGCTGGCGCGGCATCGGCGTCGAGCACGCGCAGGTGGCGCCAAGCTCGAACACGGAGGGGCAGTTCGACGACGCAGTGCAACGGGCGGTGGGACTGCATCTCGCGAGGCGGTGCTGTCCGATCGTCTCAGACCGCGGCCTCGAGGCGCCGATCGCCGCCGCGCAGCGGCGCTTCGAGGATGCCGCGACGACGCGCGGTCGGCGCTCACCGGCCTCGCGATCGGCATCCCGCTCCTGCTCGCGTGCTGCGTCGCACTCGCGCTGTGGGTCTTCAGAGCGACTGAACGAGTACCGATGAGCGGACGCCGACAGCTCTCTCGCGATCGTCTCCTCGCCGTCCTCCTGCCTGCACTGGCCGGCTGCGGATCGACGTCGGACGACGCGCGGCAGACCGCGCTTCCGCCCTCGCCACGCCACTGGCGGCGGGCCGTCGTCGTCGTCCTCGTCGAGCTCTCGAAGGCGCGCAAGCCCTGCGCGCGGCGACCCGACCGCGAGCCTGCGCCCGTCGGCCGCGCGCCGGCGCCGCCATGCCGCCCGGGAGCCTCATGGCGCGGATCCGCCGTCGCGGCGGCTCATCGCCGGCGTCGATCAGAACACGCTGCTCTTCGGGTACCGCAGCCCGTCGACCGCCCGCATCGAGGGCTTCGAGGTCGACCTCGCCCACGAGATCGCCCGCGCGATCCTCGGCGACCGCCAAGGTCGAGCTGACGGCCGTTGACGACCGACGCAGCGGCTGCCGGCCGTGGAGTCTGGCGCGTCGACATCGTGGCCGACGCGGTGACGATCAGGTGTGACCGCCTGCGCCAGGTCGACGTTCTCGACCGTCTACCTCGACGCCGGTCAGCGCGTGCTCGTCCCATCCGGCTCGACCGCGCGCGGCCTCGCCGACCTCGGCGGCCGGCCGTGTGTGCGCCTCGAAGGGCTCGACAAACCTCACGTTCCTCGAGCGCTACCCCGCCAAGGTCGTCCCCGTCGCCGTCGACCAGCGCACGGACTGCCTCGTCGCGCTGCAGGAGGGGCGCGTCGCTGCGATCGCCGTCGACGACACGTTCCTGCTCGGCTTCAAGGCGCAGGATCCGAACACGAAGATCATCGGCCCACGGCTCGCGCGCCGAGCCCTACGGCATCGCGATGAAGAAGGGCAATCCCGAGTTCGTCCGCTTCGTCAACGGCGTCCTCGCGCGCCTGCGCCGCGACGGCACCTCGAAAGCGATCTATCACCGCTGGATCGGCGAAAGCTCCGACGTCCGTCGCCGCCGCGGCCCAGCTACAGCGATTGACATGACGATCGAAGAGATCGACCTCCGTCTCCGCATCTCTCGCGCGATGTCGAGCACAGCGGCGACGCGCTGCTCGCGCTCGAGCTCGACCAGACGCGCGCGATGCTCGAGAAGGCGACGCTCGACGGGCGCAACGGCCGCGGCGTGGGGGTCGTGTCGGCCGCGCTGGGCCGCGCGTGGGAGGCACAGGCGCTGCTCGAGGAGCATCTGAAGCGCCTGCGCGACCTTCGCGGCCGCCGCTCGAGGGTCGGCCGCGACCGTCTCCGCGAGCTCGCGACCTGGTCGACGGCCGGGTTCTCGTCGAGCCGGGCGCGGGCGCAGGCCGCTGCTCGCCCGCTGAGCTGCTGGTCCGTTCGTCGGCCGCAGTCGACGAGGCGCGCCGCTTGTCGAGACGCGTCTCCCAAGCGTGGGATGCCCTCGTGCCTCGACTGACCAGCGGCGAACGCGACGCTGCGCGGGTGCAGCCGACCTGCTCGACGAGCTCGGCGCCACGTCGTGCGCCGAGCTCATCGAGACCCGCACCGAGCTCGCGCGCGTGAGCGATGCGGTTGCAAAGGATCCGCTGGCAGCCACGCCCGAGCGCTCGCCACGCTCGAGACCGACGTCGCCGCCGCCCGCGCATCGCGTCGAGTGCCTGCGCGATCTTCGCGGCCGACACCGAACCCCGGCTCGAGCAGGCCCGTGACCTGCTCGCCGAGGCCCGCCGCGCCGTCGACGACGCGCACGAAGCCCACGCCGCCGCGATCGAGAAGATCGCCGAACCCGACGTGCCGGCCCCCGCGCCCGTCGCCGGTAGACCTCGCCGACGAGCTCGACCAGGCCGCGGGTCTCGTGCGCTCGGGCGCCTGGCAGGAGGGCGGGGACGGCGGTGGAGCCGCTGGCACGCGCGCGCCACTGGCGTCCGCGAAGAGGCGCGACGGATCGAGGCAGCCAACCGCGCGCCGATCGCGCAGCGCGACGAGCTGCGGCGGCGCCTGGGCGCCTTCCGGCCAAGGCCCGCGCCTGCGGCTGCTCGAGGATCCCGAGCTCGCGGCGCTGCACGCACGAGCCCAGCGCGTCCTGCACACCGCGCCCACCGACCTGGCGAGGCCGCGGACCTCGTGCGGCGCTATCAGGAGGGACTCTCGGGCCAGGGCAAGCAGGAGGCCCTGCGATGACCTGCGAGCAGCCCGACTGCGCCGGCCATGTCGTCGACGGCTATTGCGACGTCTGCGGCATGGCGCCCCGTCGGACCTCCGCCATTGCCTCGGCCGCGCCGGCGAGGCTCGAGGAGGCCAACGGCACCGGCGCAGCCACGCCGGTCCCGGCGTCCAGCGGCCCCGGTAGCACGCGGCTCGCGCGCAGCGGCACGGTGGCGGTGCGCCGCCCCGGGACCCGCCGGACGACGGTGCGCGGCCGGCTCGGCGCCGGCCTCGTCGAGATCCCGCCGACCGCCTACCGCGACCCGAGCGCCGCGGTCCTCGCGGATCCCAGCGTGGCCGAGGCCCGCCGCTTCTGCGCGCGCTGTGGTGAGCCCGTCGGGCGCTCGCGCGACGGCGCGCCCGGACGGCCCGATGGCTTCTGCCGAAGCTGCGGTACGCGCTTCTCCTTCGCTCCCAAGCTTGCGGCCGGCGACGTCGTCGCCGGCCAGTACGAGGTCGTCGGCTGCCTGGCCCACGGTGGGATGGGCTGGGTCTACCTCGCACGCGACCACAACGTCTCGGACCGTTGGGTCGTGCTCAAGGGCCTGCTCAACACCGGCGACGACGACGCGATGACCGCCGCACTGGCTGAACGCCGCTTCCTGGCCGAGGTCGAGCACCCGAACATCGTCCGGATCCACAACTTCGTCCAGCACGGAACCTCGGGCTACATCGTCATGGAGTACGTCGGCGGGACGAGCCTGAAGGACGTCATGCGGGGCCGCCGCGAGGCCAACGGCGGTAAGCCGCAGCCGCTACCCGTGGCGCAGGCCATCGCCTACATCCTCGAGATCCTTCCGGCCTTCATCTATCTCCACGACCGTGGCCTGCTGTTCTGCGACTTCAAGCTCGACAACGTCATCCAGACCGAGGACTCGCTCAAGCTGATCGACCTGGGCGCGGTCTACCGCGTGGGCGACGCGGACAGCCCGGTCTACGGGACGATTGGTTACCAGGCACCGGAGATCGCTCAGGCGGGCCCCACGGTCGCCTCCGACCTCTTCACGGTCGGGCGCACGCTCGCCCTGCTGTGCTTCGACTTTCCGGGCTACCAAGGGAAGTTCGCGTTCAGCCTGCCGGCGCAGGACGCCGTCGCGGTGCTCGAGCGCCACGACTCGCTGTACCGCTTCCTCGTCAAGGCCACGGCACCCGACCGCGACGACCGCTTCCAGTCGGCCGACGAGATGGCCGACCAGCTCTTCGGCGTCCTGCGCGAGGTGGTCGCGGCCGAGGACGGCAGGACCGTCGCCGCGAGCAGCACGCTCTTCACCGGGGACCTCCGCGCGAACCCGGCGCGTGCCGACTGGCGGCGACTCCCGGTCTTGCGCGTCGCCGCGGACGACCCGGCTGCCGGCTACCTGGCCACCCTCTCGTCGCCCGATCCCGCCGATGTCGTCGAGCAGCTTCGGCAGGCACCCGTGCAGACCGTCGAGGTCGACGCTTCGGCTCGCTCACGCTCTGGCAGACGCCGGCGAGTCGCAAGCTGCGCACGACATCTGCGACGCCCTGCACAGCGACGACCCCTGGGAATGGCGCGCCGCATGGGCACGCGGCGTCGCGTGCCTGGCCGAGGGACGGCCGGACGACGCGGTGCAGGCCTTCACCGATGTCTACGGCGCGGCGCCGGGCGAGCTGGCCGCCAAGCTCGGCCTCGGCGTTGCGCACGAGCTCGCCGCGCGCCGGATCGTGCGCTGCGGTGGTACGCGATCGTCGCGGTCACCGACCCGTCCTACACGACCGCCGCCTTCGGGCTTGCGCGCTGCCGGCTGGCGACCGGCGACCGCGCCGGCGCGCTCGCGGCATACGACCTGGTGCCCGCCGTCGTCGAGCTCGCACGACGACGCGCAGATCGCCAAGATCGATCTCCTCGCCGCCCCGCGCTACGAAGGGTGTCGCGGACGCCGAGGACCTGCGTGCGGCCGCGGCGACGCTGGAGCCGCTCAGCCTCGATCCCGAGCGGCGCGCCCGCCTCGCCATCAAGCTCCTGCTGGCGGCGCTGGCGGTCGTGGAGCAGCTCGGCAGCATGGCCCGGATCCGACGATGCGCTGCTCGGCGTCGGACTGACCGAGCGCGACCTGCGTACGGGCATCGAGCGCTCGTACCGGACCTCGCGCACCTGACCGAGGACATCGACCAGCGCATCCACCTCGTCGACCTGGCCAACGACATGCGACCGAGGACGTGGACATGACCGGCGAGTGGCGCTGCGATGCACGGCGTGTGGGGCACCGGTGCTGGTCGACGACAACTTCTGCGAGGCGTGCGGCGTGGCGGTTCTCGGCCGGCCAAGCGCAGTGCGGCGAAGCGAGTCGAGGTCGACCTGGCCGTCGCCGCAGCGGTCAGCGAACAGGGTCGCTCGCACTCGCGCAACGAGGATGCCTTCCACATCGAGCGTGTGGGCGCGGACGGCGTCGTGGCGGTGGTCTGCGACGGCATCTCCACGGCGGCATCGGGCGACGCCGCCGCGCGCGCGGCCGCGGCGGCCGCGGCCGAGGTGCTCGTCGCGGCGCTACGCAGCGGCGACGACCTCGAAGCGGCGACGGGCGCCGCGGTGTTCGCCGCCCGCGCCGCAGTGCAGCAGGTCCCCGCGACGACGCGAGCGGCGCTTGCGCTCCCGTCGTGCACGCTGGTGTCGGCGGCCTGTCGCGACGGGATGCTCGTGGTCGGGTGGGTCGGCGACAGCCGCGCGTACTGGCTCGGCGCGGAGCGAGGCGCCGCCAGCTCACGGTTGACGACTCATGGGCCGCGGAGCAGGTCGCGGAAGGGCTGCTGTCCGCCGAAGGAGGCGTTCGCCGATCGCCGCGCCCATGCCATCACGCGCTGGGTCGGCGCCGACTCACCGGTCGAAGCTGCGCAGGTGATCACGCTCGCGCCCTCGCAGGCCGGGCGGCTCGTGCTGTGCACCGACGGCCTGTGGAACGCGGCGCCGGCGCCCGCGGGCGCTCGCGCGCTCGTCGAGGGCCTCGACGCGCACGCGACGCCGGCGTCGGTCGCGCACCATCTCGCCGACGCGGCGATCACCGGGGCACCCGCGACGACGTCACCGTCGCCGTCATCGACGTCAACCGCGAGGAGGGCTCGCAGCCATGAGCCGCTTCACCGCCGACGTCTACCAGAACGAGTTCCTCGCGCTCGGGGCCACCGACGTCGACGCGATCGTGACCGTCTCGGCGATCGGCGCGGCGCCCTTAGCGGGACCGGCGCGCGACCGCCGCGGCCGAGCTGGTGATCGTCGACGCGTCCGGCTCGATGGTCAGCCCGTCCGGCAAGCTCAAGGCCGCCAAGCAGGCCACCGCGGCGGCGATCGACGCGATCCGCGATGGCGTCGCCCTTCGGCGTCATCGCCGGCACGGAGCAGGCCCGCGCGGTCTTCCCGAGCAGCGGAGCGCTCGCCCCGGCGACCGCCGAGACGCGCGCGCCGGGCGAAGGCGGCGGTCGCGAACATCGTGCCCTCGGGGGGCACCGCGATCGGCACGTGGCTGACGCTCGCGCGGCGGCTCTTCGAGGGCACGCCGGCCGGGCTGCGCCACGCGATCCTGCTCACCGACGGCCAGAACCAGCACGAGACCGTGCGAGGAGCTCGAGCGGCGTGCTCGCCGCGTGCCAGGGCCACTTCCAGTGCGACTGCCGCGGCGTCGGCACCGACTGGGAGGTCGCCGAGCTGCGCCGGATCGCCTCGGCTCTGCTCGGCTCGGTCGACATCATCGCCCAGCCCGAGGACATGGTCGCCGACTTCCAGGCGACGATCGAACGCGCGATGGCGCGCGGCACCGCCGACGTCGCGCTGCGCCTCTGGACGCCGCAGGGCGCGACGGTGAGCTTCGTCAAGCAGGTCGCGCCGACCATCCAGGATCTGACCGATCGGGCGGTCCCCGTCGACGCGCGCACGTCCGACTACCCGACCGGGGCCTGGGGCAACGAGTCGCGCGACTACCACGTCAGCGTCCGGGTCGCCGCCCGCGAGGTCGGCGACGAGGTCCTGGCCGGGCGCGCTGAGCCTCGTGGTCGACGGCCAGCGGTCACGCAGGCGCTCATCCGCGCCGTCTGGACCGACGAGGTCGCGCTGTCCACGCGCATCAGCCGCGAAGTCGCGCACTACACGGGCCAGGCCGAGCTGGCCGAGGTCATCCAGGAAGGCCTCGAGGCGCGCCGCGCGGGCGACGAGGCGGCGGCGACGCTCAAGCTCGGCCGCGCCGTGCAGCTGGCGGCCGCCGGCGGCAACGACGGGACGCTCAAGCTCTTGCGACGCGTCGTCGAGATCGACGATCCGGAGACCGGCACGGTTCGCCTGAGCGCAATCGTGGACGAAGTCGACGAGATGTCGCTCGACACGCGCTCGACGAAGACGGTCCGCGTCCATGACAGCGAAGGCCCATGAGCGCGACCTGCCCCGCCGGCCATCGCTCGGCGACGGCCGACTACTGCGACCAATGCGGAGCGCCGCATCGATGCCCCGCCCGCGGGCGGCACGAGACGCGCGGCGCCCGCCGACACGAGCACGACGCCGGTCACGAGCGCGTCGCCCGCGAGCGCCGCCATGCCCGCGGTGCGGAGCGCCGCGGACCGGGCCACGACCGCTTCTGCGAGATCTGCGGCTTCGACCTCGCCAGGCACGATCCGCGCTCGGCCGTGCTCGCCGACTCGGGCTGGGCCGCAGAGGTCGCGCCCGACCTCGCCTACTTCGAGCGCGTCGCTCCCGAGGGGTTGACCTTTCCCGTACGCCGAGGCGGCGCGGACCGATCGCGCTCGACGCCGCGCGCGTCCGGATCGGCCGGCGGCGCACGGCCCGGCGACGACGCGCCCGAGATCGAGCTCGGTGACCCCGCGGTGTCGCGCCTGCACGCAACGCTCGTGCACGCGCAGGACGGATCGTGGGCGATCGTCGACGAGGGCTCGAGCAACGGCACGACGCTCAACGCCGACGCCGACCCGATCCCGTCGCATCTCGAGGTCCCGCTGCGCGACGGCGACGAGGTCCACGTCGGCGCGTGGACGACGATCACGCTCGCGCTCAGAAGTCGTGCGGCTTGAGCACGCCGTCGAGGAGCACCGCGGCCGCGAGCCGCGCGCGCTTCTCGTTCTGCGGCAGGTCGCCCACGCCGAAGCGATCGAACAGCACGCGCAGGTGAGCCTTGACGGCGTCGACGCTGAGGAAGACCTCGTCGGCGATCTGGCGGTTGGTGGCGGGCGTCGCGGCGGTCGAGTCGTTGACCGGGCGACACAGCGCGACGAGGACCCGCCGTTGGGCCGGTGACAGCGTCGCGGCCACCGCGTTGGACCGCACCTGCGCGGTGGAGACCGCGTGTTCCGGATCGGGCGGCTCGCGGAAGATCACCTGCGTCTGCCCGAAGCACAGGCGATCGCGGTCGTGCAACAGCTGGCGACCATGAACGCGATTGCCGTTCACGAAGGTCCCGTTGCGGGAGAGGCCGTCGTCGACGACGCTCCACTGCTCGCCGATGACCTCGAGCAGAGCATGCGCGCGCGAGACCTCGGCGTCCGCGACGAGCGCGATGTCGGCGTCGGGGCGCCGGCCGACGGTGAGGCGCTGGCGCTCGCTCCCCCTGAGCACGAGCAGCCGGTGGTCGCCTTCGGCGCGCCAATGCACGAACGGCAGCCCCGCGCGCTCGGCCTCGATGACGTCCTTGAGCTCGGACGGGGTCGGGAGCGGCGACTCGGTGGTGCGTGCCTCGCCGGCGGGGGGGTTGACGTCGAGCTCGGACATGGCGAAGAGGTCTGACTGCGAGCTTCGCATCTCGAACGGTCACCGAACAACCCACCCGAGGGCGCAATCCCCACACCTGGCGCATGCGACGACGTGCGAACATGCCGCCCCGTGATCGGCGACGTGTTGTGGACCCCGCCCGCCGACGTCCGCGAGACGACCGAGATCGGGCGCTTCCTGAACTGGCTGCGAGACGAGCGCGGGCGCGATCTCGCCGGCTACGACGAGCTGTGGCAGTGGTCGGTGAGCGACCTGGAGGGCTTCTGGGGCGCGATCTGGGACTTCTTTGCGATCCGCGCCCACGCACCGTACGAACGCGTGCTGTCCTCGGAGGAGATGCCCGGCGCGCGATGGTTCCCGGGCGCGCGGCTGAACTACGCCGAGCACCTGCTCGGGACCGACGACGACACCGATCGCGTCGCCGTCGTCGCACGCTCGCAGACCCGGGCGCCGATCGAGCTGACCTTCGGCGAGCTGCGCGAGCAGGTCGCGCGCGCCCGCGCGGGGCTGCAGCGCCTCGGGGTCGGGCCGGGCGACCGGGTGGTCGCCTACCTGCCCAACATCCCCGAGACGCTCGTCGCCTTCATCGCCACCGCGAGCCTCGGCGCGATCTGGTCGACCTGCGCGCCGGAGTTCGGCGCGCGCAGCGTGCTCGGGCGCTTCGGGCAGATCGAGCCGAAGCTGCTGCTCGCCGTGGCCGGCTACACCTATCGCGACAAGCCCGTCGACCGGCGCGGCAACGTCGCCGAGATCCGCGCCGGCCTCCCGACGCTCGAGCACGTCGTCCACGTCCCCTACGGCGACCTCGAGGTCCCCGACGCGTTGTCGTGGGACGATCTGCTCTCGCAGCCCGGCGAGCTCGCCTTCGAGCCGGTGGCGTTCGACCATCCGCTCTACGTGCTGTTCTCGTCGGGCACCACCGGCCTGCCCAAGGCGATCGTCCACGGCCACGGCGGGCAGCTCATCGAGCACGTCAAGGCCCTCGGCATGGGCTGGGACCTCAGGCCCGGCGGACGCCTGCTGTGGTTCTCGACGACCGCGTGGATGATGTGGAACGCGCTGGTGTCGGCGCTGCTCGCGCGGTCGTCGATCGTGATGATCGACGGCGACCCGGCGTGGCCGGACCTCGCCTTCCAGTGGCGGCTTGCCGAGGAGACGCGGCCGACCTTCATGGGTGTCAGCCCGACGTTCCTGATGACCTGCCGCAAGGCGGGGCTGCAGCCGGGGCGCGACTTCGACCTGAGCAGCATCCGCGCGCTCGGCTTCGCCGGCTCGCCCCTGCCGACCGAGGGCTACCACTACGTCTACGAGCAGCTCGGCCCCGACGTCTGTCTCATCAACGGCAGCGGCGGCACCGACGTCTGCGGCGCCTTCGTGTCGGGCAGCCTGGCCCAGCCCGTCTACGACGGCGAGATCTCCGGGTGCTGCCTGGGGGTCGACGTCAAGGCGTTCGACGAGGCGGGCAACGAGGTCGTCGGCGAGCTGGGCGAGATGGTGATCACCAAGCCGATGCCGTCGATGCCGGTGCGCTTGTGGAACGACCCCGACGGCGCGCGCTATCGCTCCTCGTACTTCGACCTCTTCCCCGGCGTGTGGCGCCAGGGCGACTGGATCATGTTCACCGAGCGCGGCAGCTGCGTCATCACCGGCCGCTCGGACGCCACGCTGAACCGCGGCGGCGTGCGCCTGGGTACCAGCGAGCTGTACGCGGTCGTCGAGGACGTCGAGGAGGTCGTCGACAGCCTGGTCGTCCACCTCGAGGACGCCGAGGGCGGCGCCGGCGAGCTGCTGCTCTTCGTCGTGCTCGCCGACGGCGGCGAGCTGTCCGACGAGCTGCGCGCGCGGATCGCGGGAGCGCTGCGCGACGAGCTGTCGCCGCGCCACGTGCCGGACGCGATCGTCGCCGTGCCGGCCGTGCCGCGAACGTTCACCGGCAAGAAGCTCGAGGCGCCCGTCAAGCGCATCCTGCGCGGCGCGCGCCCCGAAGAGGTCGCCAGCCGTGACGCGCTGGTCGACCCCGCGTCGATCGACGCCTTCGTCGCCTACGCCGCGGCGAGCTCGACCACCGCCTGAGGCCGCTGGCGCCAGGCCTCGAGCGCGACGAGCAGCGCGATCACGGCCACGACGCTGCCGAAGATCTCGAACGTCTCGTCGCAGCCCGAGCGGCGTGACCACGAAGCCGGCGATGACGGCGGGCAGCGACAGCGACAGGTACGCGACGACGTAGAAGGCGGACATCACCGAGCCGCGGTGCTCGGGCGGGATCGCCGCCGACAGCGTGCGCAGCGCGCCGAGGAAGGCGACGCCGAAGCCGAGGCCGCCGAGGACGCCGCCGCTGACCAGCAGCGCGCTCGAGTCCGGTCGCTGCGGCGAGCACGATGATCACCAGGCCGGCGGCCAGCGCCACCGATCCGGCGGCCGCGCCGGCCCACGGGGCGGTGCGCCCGAACACGAGCTGGCCGATCGCCGCCGAGCCCGCGAGCGCGAAGACGGGGACGCCGGAGACGAGGTGGTTGTTCGTCTGGAACAGGCTCGCCGAGAGCGCCGGGCCCGAGCGACAGGAACAGGCCGCCGATCGACCACGAGGACATCACGCCGAGCGCGGCCAGGAAGAACGGGCGGCGGACGACGGCCGGCACGCCGGGGCGCTGCGGCGTCAGGCGCGGCGCGGGCGCGCGCGGCGACGGGCTCGGGCATGAGCGCCACGCCGGCAAGGGCGATCGCGAAGAGCACGAACAGCGCGACGTAGGGCAGCACCCGCGGCGCGGGCAGGAACTCCACGAGCGTCGCGGACACCAGCACGCCGAGGCCCATGCCGCCGGCGCTGACGACGCCGTTGGTCAGGCCGACGCCGTGCGGATCGCGCCGCGGGTGCAGGTCCAGCAGCGCGGCGCTGGCGGCGCCGAGCGCCGCGCCGGTCGCCAGCCCCTGCAGGCCGCGGGCCACGAACAGCCAGACGACCGAGTCGGCCACCATGAAGAGGACGGTGGTGGCGATCAGCGTCGCGAGCGCGACGAGCAGTACGGGACGGCGCCCGACCTCGTCGGAGACGCGGCCCGCGAGCACCAGCGCCGCGAGCACGCCGAACGCGTAGGTCGCGTAGACGAGCGTGAGGACGGCGGGCGAGAAGCCCCAGAGCTGCCGGTAGATGCCGTAGAGCGGGGACGGCGTGCTGGATGCGAACAGCGCGAGGCCGATGACCCCGCCGACGAGCGCGTACGCCAGCCGGGGAGACAGCGTGCGCCGGGGGGAGGTGCCGGAGGTGGGAGCGGAGGACATGCCGGGGAGAGCCTTCCTTCTATATTTCCAATGTCTTGGAACTTTCAAACGTTGTACCATAGAGCGGCATGCAGGCATCGGTCGGCCAGCGCGATAAGGGGGCTACGGGCACCACCACCCCGGGCGAGAAGCCCGCTGCGGCACGCGAGAAGACCGCCGCGCGGCCGGCGCTGCGCCGCGCGACAAGATCCCCCACCCCGACGCGGCCGCCCTCGATCTCGCGACGATCATGCGCACGCTCGGCGACCCGCTGCGGCTCGACATCGTCCGCCTGCTCTCCGACGACGTCGCGCGCCCGTGCGGCGATGTCTCGGACAGCCTCGGCCTGCCGGTCTCGACCTGCTCCTACCACCTGCGCCTGATGCGCGAGGCGGGCATCACGCGCACGCGCGCGGTCGGCACGCAGCGGCTCATCTCACTGCGCCGCGACGACCTCGAGGCGCGCTTCCCCGGGCTCGTGGACGTCCTTACGCGCTGACGGCGGGCTCGGCGCGGCGCGCCACCTCGGCGCGCACGACGGGCGCTACCTCAGTGCCGAACAACTCCATCGAGCGCAGGACGTCGCGGTGCTCCACCGCGCCGACGCTCATCTGCCCGATGTAGCGGTCGTGGCCGAACAGCTCGTGCTCGAAGAGGATCTTCTCGGCGACCTGCTCGGGCGAGCCCGCGGCCACGGCACCGCGCGGCGAGCGCAGCGCCTCGTACTCGCGCCGGCCCGAGGGCGGCCAGCCGCGCTCGCGGCCGATCCGGTTCATCATCGCCAGGTAGGGCGCGGCGAAGGCCGCGTCGGCCTGCTCGGACGTCGCGCCGACGAAGGCGTGGGTGTTGATGGCGACCTTGATCAGCGACGGATCCTGCCCCGCCGTGCTCGCGGCCTCGCGATAGAGGTCGACGAGCGGCACGAAGCGCTCGGGCTGGCCGCCGATGATCGCCAGGGTCAGCGGCAGCCCCCACGACCCGGCGCGCACGACCGACTCCGGCGAGCCGCCGACCGCGACCCACACGGGCAGCGGATCCTGCACCGGGCGCGGCCAGATGCCGGCATCGTTCAGCGGCGCGCGATGGCGGCCCGACCAGGTGACGCGCGTGTTGTCGCGCAGCTCGAGCAGCAGGTCCAGCTTCTCGGCAAAGAGGTCGTCGTTTCCATGAGGTCGCGCATGCGCTGCTCGGGGCTGATGCCCGCGCTGAGGTCGGCGAAGGTGGCGATTCCAAGCTCCATTGCCCACAGCATAGCAACTGGTTGCATGCACAACTATCGCCTCGCAAGACATACTCCTGCGCGTGATCGACCTTGATGCGCTCGTGGCCATCGACGTGCACACACATGTGCACGTCTCGATGCGGGGCGACACCTTCCCGGAGGACTCGCCCGAGGCGGCCGTCGGGAAGGTCTTCGGTTCCGACGCCCTGATGTCGGTGCCCTCGCTCGCTGCCTACTACCGCGAGCGCAAGATGGCCTGCGTCGCCTTCATGGTCGACTCGGTCCGCTGGGGCGCCCCGGTTTCCAACGAGGAGATCCTCGAGCTCGCGGTCAAGGAGAGCGACACGCTGATCCCTTTCGCCAGCGTCGATCCCAACCGCGGAGCCGACGGGGTCGCGACGGCCAAGCGGCTGATCGCCGACTTCGACGTGCGCGGCTTCAAGTTCCACCCCAGCCTGCAGCACTTCTTCCCCGACGACCGGATGGCCTACCCGCTGTACGAGGTCATCGCCGAACACGGGCTCCCGGCCGTGTTCCACACCGGCCAGACCGCGGTCGGCTCGGGCCAGCCCGGGGGCGGCGGGATCCTCCTGAAGTACTCCAACCCGGTCTGCCTCGACGAGGTCGCCGCCGACTTCCCCGACATGCCGATCATCATGGCCCACCCGTCGGTGCCCTGGCAGGACGAGGCGCTGTCGATCGCCGTCCACAAGCCCCAGGTCTACATCGACCTCTCCGGCTGGTCGCCGAAGTACTTCCCGCCGCAGCTCGTGCGCTACGCCAACACGCTGCTCAAGGACAAGGTCCTCTTCGGCACCGACTACCCGGCGCTGACGCCCGAGCGCTGGCTGGCCGACTTCGACACGCTCGACATCAAGCCCGAGGTGCGCCCGCGGATCCTCAAGGACAACGCGGCGCGCCTGCTCGGGCTCACTCGAACGTGACGTAGAACGCGCGCTCGCGCGACTCGAGCAGGTTCGGGATCGCCTCTTGCTTGACCAGCCGCGTGAAGTGTTCGGACTCCATGTGCGCCTCGTAGCCGGCCTCGTCGGCGTACTGCTCGTAGAGGAAGAACAGGCAGGGGTCGTCCGGCGAGCGATGCGGCTGGTAGAAGAGGCAGCCCGGCTCGGCCCGCGATGGCTCGATCAGCTCACCGATGATCGCCGCCACGCGATCCTCGCTGCCCTGCTTGGCCCGCCACCGCGCCGCCACCACGTACGCCATCTGCTCCTCCGTCTCAGTTGGTTTGCAACCAGGCCCCGCCGCGGCCGTCACCAACGGGACGACCGTTGGCCCTTCCCCCCTCGGTGGCCGGCGTGCCCAATTCTCCAACTGCACGCACGCCGGCCGCCGGGCCCGGCGCGCGCCGGGCGATCCAGGGCCAAGGTTAGGCCTTCGCTTCGGTGGACCGGCTCGAACGTCTCACCGCGCTCCTGGCGGCCGTCGAGCACGATCGGCGCCGCCAACGTCGGCGCCCATGACCGCGCGTCACAGAACGCGCAGGTAAAGCACCGCGCGCGAAACGGATTGCTCAGAAAAGCCCTGCACTTGGGCATGCCGAATTAGACTCGCGCCGCGGCCTGTCGTGCATGCGGGCCGGCGAGAGGGGCGTCGGCTCCGGCGCCTCCGAGGGGGCCATCGTGACCGTCAAGCTTGAGCACACGCTCGATTGGAAGGCGCGCAGCGCCGCGACGATGCTCGACCAGCTGCAGCCGAACATCCTCAAGGCGCACGTCCGCAATCACCTCGCGGTGCTGCTCATGTCCTTCACCGACGAGGTTGACGCCAGGGAGTACCTGTGCGACGTGCACACGCACATGAAGTCCGCCAAGCAGCACCTTCGCGAGGTCGAGGCCTACAAGACCGACAAGCGCAAGCGGGGCACGCCGTACGTGGGCGTCGCGCTGAGCTTCGAGGGGTACGCGGCGCTTGGCATCCCGGCCAGCCGCAGGCCGTCCGATCGGTCGTTCCGGCGCGGCATGGGCGATCCCGCCACGCGGCAGGCGCTGGGCGACCCTTCTCCGTCCACGTGGGACGAGCCGTATCGCACGCCCATCCACGCGATCGTCCTCATCGGCGACGGGCGCGAAGCACAGATGCGTTCCACCCGCGCGAAGGTCCTCCACGACAAGCCGGACTCCGTGATCCTCCTCGGCGAAGAAACCGGTCTGTACCAGCGCAACAAGGACAACGACGGGATCGAGCACTTCGGCTACGTCGACGGCCGCAGCCAGCCGCTCTTCCTCGAGCAGGACCTCGAGGAGGAACGCGCGACCACCGACGGCACCACCGTGTGGGAGCCGGCGTTCCCGCTCCAGCAGATCCTCGTGCATGACCCCGGGGGCGATCGCAACGCCTACGGCAGCTACCTCGTCTTTCGCAAGCTCGAGCAGAACGTCCAGCGCTTCAAGGAGGAGGAGGAGCGTCTCGGCGAGGACCTCAGGCTCGCGGGCGAGGACAGCGAGCGCGCCGGAGCCCTGCTCGTCGGCCGCTTCGAGGACGGGACGCCGGTGACGCTGCAGGGCGAGGCCGGCGCGCACCACCCGGTCATGAACGACTTCACCTACGCCAGCGACGGCGAAGGGATGAAATGCCCGTTCTACGCGCACACGCGCAAGGTCAACCCGCGCAACGACGAAACGCGCAGCCACCTGATGGCGCGCCGCGGTCAGACCTACGGCCAGCGTGCCGACGATCCCAACGACGAGAAGGTCGAGCCGAACCGGCGCCCGACCGGGGGCGTCGGTCTGCTGTTCATGGCCTTCAACTCGAACATCGCCGAGCAGTTCGAGTACACGCAGCGTGAGCTCGCCAACGAGGTCGGTGAGGGCGACACGGCCGGAGTGGACCAGATCATCGGGCAGAGCAGGCGGGGCAGGATCAGGAGCGCCAAGCGCTGGGCGGGAGACCCGAACAAGGATCTGCGCACGAGCAACCCGGTCTCCCAGGCCGTGACGATGAAGGGCGGCGAGTACTTGTTCGCCCCTTCGCTGAGGTTCCTGGAGCGCCTGTGATGAACCGAGCGGAGGCCGCCGGCTCGGCTTGACGGGTCGGCATAGACTCGCACCATGCCCGTGTGCGCAGCGTGCAGCGCCGAGAACGGTGCAGACGCGCGCTTCTGCTCGGCTTGCGGCACGCCGCTGGCCCCGGACAACCCGGTCCCGACCCGGAAGATGGTGACGGTCCTCTTCTCGGATCTCACCGACTTCACCCCGCTGACCGAGCGCCTGGACCCAGAGTCGCTGCACGAGGTCATGGCCCGCTACTTCAAGGCGATGCGCGCGGTGATCGATCGCCACGATGGGCGTGTCGAGAAGTACATCGGCGACGCGATCATGGCGATCTTCGGGATACCGCGGCTGCACGAGGACGACGCGGTGCGTGCCGCGCGATGCGCTCTGGAGATGCGCGACGTGCTCGGGACGCTCAACGACGAGCTCTTTGCGTGGGGCGTGACCCTGCACGCGCGCTACGGGATCTCGACCGGCGAGGTCGCGTTCGCGCAGGTCGGTGCCCACCCGTTCTTTGCGCTGGGAGACGCCGTCAACGTGGCGCAGCGCCTGGAAACCGCCGCCGCGGCCGACGAAGTGCTCGTCGATCCGCAGACCGCCCGCCTGCTCGGCGGCGTGGCGCGGCTCGAGGCGATGGAGCCGCTGACCCTCAAGGGCAAGTCGGCGCCAATCGCGGCGCAACGACTGCTCGCGCTGGCGTCCACAGCCGACACGCCGCTCGATCCCTCGACCGTCCCGATGGTCGGGCGAGAGCTCGAGCTTGGCACGCTGCTCATGGCCCTCGACGACGCACGGCGCCAGCGCCGCTGCCGCGCAGTGACCGTGATGGGCCCGGCCGGGATCGGCAAGTCGTGCCTGGTGCGCAGCTTCCTCGCCGATGCCCAGCAGTCGGCAACGATCGTGATCGGTCGCTGCCTGTCATATGGCGAGGGCATCACCTTTCTGCCCCTGGCCGAGGTGGTGGAGCAGCTCGCCGGGGAGGCGGACGAGAACGCGATCGCGGCGCTCCTGGAGGATGACGAGCAGGGGAGATGGGTCGCCACGCGGGTCGCGCGCGCGGTCGGCTTCGCGTCGGGTCCGGCGCCGATCGAGGAGATCCAGCTCGCGGTGCGGCGCTTCCTGGAGGCAGCCGCGCGGCGGCGGCCGCTCGTCGTCGTGATCGAGGACATCCACTGGGCAGAGCCGACGCTGCTCGACGTCATCGAGCACGTTGCCCTGCACGCACAGGATGCGCCGCTCATGCTCGTCCTCCCGGCGCGCCCCGAGCTTCACCGGCGGCGCGTCACGTGGCGCGTGCCCGACACCATTCGTCTCGGGCCGCTTACAGGTCGCGACTCCGACCGCCTTCTACGGCAGCTCGACCCGGCGGCAGCGCTCGACGCCGATGGCCGCCGACGGCTGCTCGCCGCCGCCGAGGGCAACCCGTTCTTCCTCGAGCAGATGGTCGCGATGGGCCAGGAGATCGGCTCGGTCGACACGATCCCGCCGACCGTCCAGGCCGTGCTCGCCGCACGCATCGACGCGCTGCCCGCGGCCGAACGGGCGGTCCTCGACTGCGCGGCGATCGAAGGTCGGCGCTTCCACCGTGATGTCGTGGCGAAGCTGCTGCCTGTTCGCCATCGCGATGCCCTCGGCGAGGCGCTCGCCTCACTCGTCCAGCGCGACCTCATCCGCGTCGGCAGCGCCGACCTGCCCCACAACGAGGCCTACCGCTTCTCGCACATCCTCGTCCGCGACGAGGTCTACGCGCTGCTGCCGAAGGCGCGCCGCGCCGAGCTGCACGAGCGCTTCGCCCGTTCGCTCGAGGCTCGCTCCGTGGGCGAGCGCGAGCTCGGCGAGATCGTGGGCTTCCACTTCGAGCAGGCCTACCGCTGCTCGATGGAGATCCAGCCGGGCAAGGGCCCCGACCAGCAGCGCCTCGCACTCGCCGGCTCACGCTACCTCGGCGCGGTCGGGCGAGCGGCACTCGGGCGCGGCGACGTCCCGGCGGCGGTCAACCTCCTGCGCCGGGCCACCGATCTGCTCGACGACGACGAGCCGGCGCTGAGCTGGCTGCTGCCCGACTTCGGCTCGGCCCTCACGCACGCCGGCAACCTGGTCCAGGCCCAAGAGGTCCTCGAGGGCGCGGTGCGTCGGGCCTCCGCACGCGGAGAGGCGCGCTACGAGGCGCATGCTCTCGTGTGCCTGTTGTTCGCACGCATGCAGGTGGATACCGGCCAGGCTGCTGGCGAGATCCGCCGGCGGTTTGCTGACCTCCTGGCCACCTTCACCGAGAGCGAGGACGAGCTCGGCCTCGACCGGGTCTGGCGCCTGCGCGCGCTCGTCCGGTGGACCGAAGCCCGCTGTCGCGACGCGGAGACGGCGTGGGAAGTGGCGGTCGAGCACGCCAGCCGCGCCGGCGACGAGCAGGGGCATGTAGATGCGCTCTGCTGGTTGGCGTCATCGGCGTTCTTCGGCCCGATGCCGGCCGTCGAGGGCATCGAACGCTGCAACGCGATCCGCGCCGACCTGCGCGGCAACCGGCGCGGTGAGGCGTTCGTCATGGAGCCGTTGGCGTGCCTGTGGGCGATGCGCGGCGACTTCGCGAAGGCTCATAGCCTCCTCGCGCAGAGCAGCGCGATGCTCGCCGAGCTCGGGATCACGATGCACACAGCGGTCCCCTACCACCAAGCCTTCGTGACGCTCCTGGCAGACCGCCCGGCCGACGCGGAGGCCTCGCTTCGCTCCGGGTATGAGCGGCTTCGCGCCATGGGCGAGAAGGCGCTGCTCACCGACACCGCAGCGATGCTCGCCCGGGCCATCTACCTCCAGGACCGCCTCGACGAGGCCTTTGAGCTGACCCTTGAAACCGAGGCCAGTGCCGACCCGGACGATCTCTCGCCCCGGATCGGCTGGCGCACGACGCGAGCCGCCATCCTTGCGCGTCGTGGACAGCTCGACGAGGCGAAGCGCCTCAGCACGGAAGCGCTTGGGTTGGCGGAGACGACGGACTATCTGACCGCGCACGCCGACGCGCTCGTCATCCACGCGCAGGTGCTCGAAGCCTGCGACGAGCACGCGGCCGGTATTTCCGCTCGGCACGCCGCGCTCGATCTACATATCCGTAAGGGCAATCTCGTGGCCGCCGAACGTGTCCGGGCGACGCTGGCGTCGGCCCCGACGGTCGTGAGAGGATCAATCGAACCGAAGGGGGTGGGTGATGCTTCCGCGCTTTAACAGCGAGCTGTCGCTCGACAACGCCGACAGGACCAAGGTGCTCGCGGCGGGCCCGTTCGAGCTGGCCGGCAACGAGAAGGACGCATATTTCTGGTTGCGGGTTTCGCAGAAGAAGGGTCGCGGCGAGATCGATGCGATCGGGACACTCTCGATCGAGAAGCCCGACCTTACGAAGAAGTTCAAGGCTGCGGCCGCCGCGATGAAGGCGGCGATAGGTGAGGCGGTCGCGGGGACCGATGGCCTATCGGCTGCGCAGGCCTCAAAGCAGATCCGCGAGGCCACCGTGGAGGCCGCGGCCTCGATAGGACCCACGTGGGGCCCTGCCGAGATCCAGGGAGAAGACGAGTTTCGCCCCGGGTCCGCGACGGCCGAGGCGTGGCTCATGATCCGCACGACGGATGACCCTCCGCTGGTGTTCCAGACCTACTGGACGAGCGACGTCACGCTGACGAGCCAGGACTCGGTGTAGCAGTCACACGGCCCGCCGCCTCAGGCTGTCCACGTCCACCAGCGTGATCCCGCGGCGGCGGGTCTCGATCCAGCCGAGCTCGCGCAGCGTGCGCAGCGCGCGGATGACGGCCTCGCGCGACGACGCGGTCCAGGCGGCGAGGTCCTCCTGGGTGATCGAGACGTCGATGCGCGTGCCGTCCTCGCCGGCCGCGCCGAAGCGATCGGCGAGCTCGACCAGGCGTGAGCAGACGCGGCCGACTGTGTCGAGCGCCGTGAACTCGATGCGCTCGCGGGCGGTCTCGCGCAGGCGGCGATTGAGCAGGCGCACGATGACGAGCGCGACGCTCGGCGTGCGGTCGAGGTAGGCGACGAACGCCTGGCTGGACACGACGAGGACCTCGACCGGCCCGAGCGCGATCGCCGAGGCCAGCCGCGGGACCTCGTCGATCGCCGACATCTCGCCGATCAGGTCGCCGGGCTCGCGGATGCCGAGCAGGACGTCGCGGCCGCCCTCGGTGGCGCAGGTCAGCTTGACGCGGCCCGCCTGCAACACGAACACCGCGTCGGGCGGGTCGCGCTCGTGGAACAGCGTCGCTCCGACCGGATAGCGCCGTATGCGGCCGAGCGCGCGCAGCGCGTCGGCGTGCCCTTCGTCCAGGGCATCGAGAAAGCGCAGGTCGCTCGGCTCGGCCACCCCGCGCCGATCCTCCCACACTGTGACGAAGGCCACACCCTGAAGGGGTCAAACGACGCGGTGGCGGAAGCCACGGACTGCGACCTTCGCTTCAGCAAGCGAAGGCGCACCCGGCGCCCTCAAGTTCACCAGGAGGGGCAATGCTCCACAAGCAGAAGAGCCTGGCCCGGCTGCTCACCGCCAGCCTCGCCATCGCCGCGATCGCTCCCGCAACCGCGGGCGCGGTGCCCATCATCGACAGCCAGTCGACGCAGGCCATCCAGGGCCAGGCGGTGGCTGCCGGCGGCGGGTCCGGCGTTACGCCGGAGACGCTGACGGCCCCCGACCAGGTCGCCGGCGGCCTAAAGCCGGCGCAGGCCCGGCCCAACCCGGACCAGCAGCCCGGCGGCGGCTTCAAGCCGCAGACCACGACCGCTCCGGCTCAGCGCACGGACCTGCGCAACCCGGACGAGCAGCCCGGCGGCGGGTTCAAGACGACCCAGACGCCGCCGAACATGCCGACGTGGCCGGTCAACCCGCAGCCCATCGTTGGGCAGACGGCTCAGCCGACCGCAACGAAGCCCGCGGACGACGGGCTCAGCACCTGGGCCATCGTCCTCATCGCAGTCGGTGGCGTCGTGGTCGTCGCCACCGCAGGGCTCGGTCTCTCGCGCAGGAAGAGCGTGAAGACCGCCTAAGGGGGCGCGTTCCCGGGGGTGCCGTGTTCAGCGGCACCCCCGGCGTACGCCCCGCCGCGACGCACGTCACCGAACTCTTTGGGGGGCACGATGTTTCACCAGCCACAGCCGCGGCAGGACGACCTCTCGTCCCTTGCCCGCGAAGCCGCAGCCGGCGACACCCACGCCTGGGCCGATCTCGTCCGGCGCCTTGACGGTGTCCTGCACACCGTCGCCCGCCGCTACCGCCTCAGCGCCGCCGACGTCGAGGACGTCGTGCAGACCACCTGGCTGCGCGCGCTGGCCCACCTCGGCCGGCTCAACGACCCCGGCGCGATCGCTGCGTGGCTGATCGTCACCGCGCGCCGTGAGGCGATGCGCACACTGCAGCGGACCACCCGCGAGGTCCTCACCGATGACGTGCGCGCCATCGAGGACCTCGATCCCGCCTGCCCCGAGACCTCTGCCATCGAGCGCGAGCGCAGTGCGGCCGTGCACGGCGCCGTCGAGCGCCTGCCGTCGCGCCAGCGCCGCCTGCTCTCCTCGATGCTCACGAGCCCGGCGCCCAGCTACGAGCAGATCTCCACCCGGCTGGACATGCCCGTCGGTTCGATCGGGCCGACGCGCGATCGCGCGCTGGCGCGGCTGCGCGAGGACCGCGACCTCCTGCGGGCGCTCGCGGCCTGACGGCTCACGCCGGCACGCTGTGCCGCGCCAGGAAGCGGGCGACCGCCTCCTGGCGCGCGAGCACGTCCGCCGAGTAGTCGTGGCCCGCGGTCAGCGAATCGACGCCGCCGTTGGCCAGGCCCTTCATCGCGTTGCCGGGGCCACAGTTGTAGGCCGCGACGGCGAAGCGCAGGCGCTGGTCCTGAGGGACCCGCCGCATCTCAGCGAACGCGAGGTTGCCGTCGAGGATGTCGATCGCCCGCGTGATCGATGCGGTGAGCGTCGGGACGCGCCCCGGCGGCAGCGCCGTGAGATAGCGCGCCACCCAGGTGCCGTCCTTGCAGCCCGCGTGGGCATTGAGCCACGAGGGGTGGAGGCGATCGTCGATCTGCAGCCAGCCGCGCCCGTGGCCGCCGTCGCCGACGATGTTCGTCAGATGCGTCTCGCGCGAGCCGAGCGCGAGCACGAGGGCCGTGCCGATGCCATCCGCCGTCCCCTGCTGCGCGAGCTCGGAGACGAGGCGGATCCGGTGCTCGCCGAAGCGCTCGAGCTCGGCGTCGAGCTCCGCGTCGGTGACGTTCATGGCGCTGCTCCTTTCCGGTGCCTGGCAGAAGGAGCCGCGAACGGCGCTACGTGATACTTCTCACACGGGCGCTTCGACGGGCGGCGTGCCGTAGGTGTGGAAGCTCTCGACGGTCTTGACGCCCCACGCCTGGCCCTTGGCGCGCTCGGCCTCGGTCCACACGACCGGCTCGACCTCGGGGTCGAAGACGAAGTAGCCGCCGGTCGTCACCTCGATGCGGTTGCCGCCGGGCTCGAGGCCGTAGAGGAAGAAGCCCTGCGCGATCGCGTGCTTGGACGGCGCGGCCTCGATCGGCACGTCGTTGTCGAGGAACAGGTCGGCGGCGCGCAGGCACTCCTCGCGCGTGTCGACCCAGAAGGCGAGGTGGTGCAGGCGTCCGCGCGCGCCGAAGAAGTC
This sequence comes from uncultured Actinomycetes bacterium, assembly GCA_963821355.1. Classification (GTDB taxonomy): domain Bacteria; phylum Actinomycetota; class Thermoleophilia; order Solirubrobacterales; family Solirubrobacteraceae; genus JAOPZW01. Next base: position 303,106 of record CAWGDO010000001.1, read on the forward strand.
GGCGATGTAGATCAGCTCGTGCGCGGCGATGCTCGCGCTCATCCACGCGCCGGTCTCGGTGCCGTCGTCGAGCTCGATGCGCTCGTGCAGGCGGTAGCCGAGCTGCTCGGTGCGAAGATGCGGCTGGCGCGCACGTCGGCGGCGAGCACGTTGACGTGGTCGAGGCGCTTGACCGCAGCGCCGCGCCCGACGTAGCGCTGCGGCTGGTTCTTCAGCGCGGGGCGCAGCTCGGGCGGAGGGGTGTAGCGCTCGACCTCGTAGTAGAGCTCGAACACGTGGCCGTCGGGGTCGGTGAACCGGTAGGCGGGGCCGTGGCCGACGTCGCCGTCGATCCAGCCGCTGCCCAGGCCGGTGGCCTCGATCGCGGCGACGCGCCGCTCGAGCGCCTCCGGGCTCCACGCGCGCAGCGCCATGTGGCCGAGGCCCGAGCTGTCCGACTCGGTGAGCTTGAGGCTGTAGCGCTGGTAGTCGCCCCAGCCGCGCAGGAAGACCGACTGACCCTCGCGCGCCTCGATCTCCATCCCGAGCACGTCGACGAAGAAGCGCAGGCTCTCGTCGGGCGTGGGCGTGAGCAGCTCGGCGTGGCCGATGTGCGCGATCTCGTGGAGCGGCTCGCTCAGCGGGCCCTCGACGATCGCTCGCAGCCCGTCGAGGTCGTAGGACAGCGCGCCGGCCTGGAGCTTCTCGCGCTTGACGCGCTCGTTCTCCTCGCGCGCGAGCGCGGCCTCGAGCACCTCGTCGACCCGCTCCTGCTCGACCACGGCGGCGCCGTCGGCGTCGAGCACGACGATGTCGCCCGGGCGGATCGTCGCGCCGCCGACCTCGACCGGCTCGTCGAGCTCGCCGGGCGTCTCCTTGACCGCGCCGCGGATGCGCACCTAGCGCGCCCAGATCGGCAGCCCGAGCTCGACGAGCTCCTCGACGTCGCGCACCGAGGCGTCGACGAGGATCGCCGCGGCGCCGTGCGCCTTGGCCTGCGTGGCCAGCAGGTCGCCGACCAGCGCGACCGGCGCCGGCTCGGGCATCGTGAGCACGAGCACCTCGCCGGGCTGCACCTCGGCCATCGCCGCGTGGACCATGAGGTTGTCGTCCTGCGCCGCAGCGCACGGTCCGCGCCGGGCCCGCCACGCGCGAGCCGGGCACGACCTGTGTCAGCGGCGACGTCGACGAGCCCGCGCCGGCCGCCGCCCTCGTAGACGGTCGCCGAGCCGAGCCGCGCCAGCTCGTCGTAGACGTCGCTCACAGCTCGGCTCACCACCTGCGGGATGACGCGCTGGAACGCCTCGGCGTACTCGACGTCCTTGTTGCCGGACGCGCGGCGCGCGTGGTTGCCGCGCTGCTCGGCGCGCTGGGCGTAGTAGGTCTGCAGGTACTTCTGCGCCTTCATCTCGGCCATCGCCGCCTTCTTGCGCTCGATCACCGACGTGATGTCGACGAACGTCGTCGGGGTGAAGTTGCACAGCTCGGGCTGGTGGGGCTCGAAGAGGAACAGCGCCGGCGGCGTGATCGTGGCGAAGGCGCTCTGCACGCCGGCGCCGGCCGCCAGCGCTGCGCGCGCGGTCGACCGCGGCGAAGGCGACCGGGTGATCGGGGTTGAACGGGTCGCGGTCGGTGTGCGTGATGAGCACGTCGGGCGCGAACTCGCGGATCGCGTCGGCGATCCGGTTGAGCGCTTCGGCGTCGATCTGCAGCGGGTAGTCGCCGAGGTCGAGGCAGCGGAAGCTCGCGCCGAGCGACCGCCGCCGGCGGCTTCGGCCTCGCTCGTGGCGGATCTTCTTGACGTTCTCGATCGTCTGGTCCTCCTCCTTCCACAGCTCGCCGGACTCGCCGCGCTCGCCGTAGGACAGCGCGATCACCTCGGCCGTGCCACCCGCCTCGACGGCCTTCGCGACGGCGCCGCCGGCGCGCCAGACGAAGTCGGCCGAATGCGCGCCGATGACCTGGACGCCGCTCAGAGCGACCGGCCAGCCTCCGCGTGTTCGTCACCGCCATCGTGTGGACCTCCTCCTCGTCGAAGCCGCGCCTCGAGCAGGCGGTCGGCCATCAGCGCCAGCCCGTCCTCGACCGGCGGGTTGAAGACCTGGCCGAGGTCGGTCGAGAGCACCGAGTGCTCGGGCCCGGTCGCGCGGATCGCGTCGTAGACGCGCTCCCACGTGACCTTGCCGGTGTGCGGCGTCGTGAAGCAGCGCTCGAGCAGCGCGCCCTTGGCCGCCAGCTCGCGCTGGTCGTCGACGCCGATGTCCTGCGCCGGGAACTCGGGGTGGGTGACGACGATCGTCGCGATGCCCGGCTCGCCACGGCGGCGTCGACGACGGCGAAGATCTCGTCGCGGCTGAGGTGGCCGGTGGCGAGCACCAGCTCGTGACGGGCGATCGACTCGAGCACCGCCTGCGGTCTCGGGCAGCAGCCCGCCGCCGTCGTCGAGCACGCGGACCGGCTCGATGTGCACGCCCTGCTCGCGCAGCTCGTGCTGCAGGCGCATCCACACCGGCAGCTTGGCGCCCGGCGCGAGCTCGTGGCCGCCGGTCATCTCGTTGAGCGAGTCGACGGTCGGCAGCCACACGGTGCGCGCGCCCTCGCGCGCGGCGATCTCGACCGCGAGCGGGTTCATGCCGCCGACCGCGCGGTTGAGCGTGATCGCGCCGAAGACCTCGACGCCCGGGCACCGACGCGCGCGCACGACCCGCGCGCGCTCGGCGGTCGAGGTGTAGTGCGACTTGAGCTGGAAGCCGGCGAGGCCGAGCTCGAGGCAGCGCTCGGCGAGCGCGACGTCGTCGATGATCCGCTCGACCATGTCGGGCGCGATGTGGACGTGCATGTCGTAGGCGCCGCGGACGAGCTCGCGCGCGCGCGCCGACGGTTGGTCCGGGTCAGCCATCGCGTCCCTCCCGTTCCAGCTGCGCGAGCCAGTCCTCGGCGGCGCCGGTCACCCGCGGCTCGACGCCGAGCTCTGCGAGCAGCTCGCGCGCGTCGCGCATCTCGTCCACGCGGCGCGCCGCGTGGCGCGCGCTGCCCTCGAGGAGCCGGTCGAGCAGCTGCTCGTCGGCGCGGACGAGCACGCTCGCGATCTCGTCGTGCAGCCACTGCTCGCAGCCGGCCGCCCGCGCGGCGCGCAGGCTTTCGATCGACGCGGCCGCGAGGCCCTTCATGAAGACGCTGCGCAGCAGCTTGCGCGCGGCGGCCTGGCCGGGCTCGTCGCCGAGGACCTCGATCGGCATGCCGAGCGCGCCGAGCTTGTCGGCGAACGCGCCCGCGCCCGGCCCGGAGACGAGCGCCGGCGTACGCAGGCCGTTGCCCGGCACCGGCGCCATCAGCGCGACGTCGGCGAACGCCGCGCCGGTCGGCGCGACGACGTCGGCGACGGCCCGCTTGAGCGCGGCGCCGGAGGTGTTGAGGTCGGCGTAGACCTGCCCGGGACCCAGCGCTCCGGCGGCGCTGCCCGCCACGGCGACGGCGGCCGTCGCGGCGTTGACGCTCAGCACGACGTCGCTGCCGGCCGCGGCGGCGCCCGCGTCGTCGGCCAGCTCGACGCCCACAGGCCCCGGCACGCCGGCCGGATCGAAGCCGCGCACGACCGCGCCGGCGGCGACCAGGTCGCCGGCGATGGCGCGCCCGGCCTCACCGAGGCCGAGCAGGGCGACGGTCAGCGGCGCCACGGGCCGCAGCTTAGTCGCAGGGTTCCGAATGTGGCGGCCACAGCGGCCGTCACGGCCGAAAGAGATAGCTCGCGGTCCGAGCCTGCGCCTGCGCTGCAGAAGCGGCCGGGCTCCGCGGGCGCGGCGATTGGGCGTGAGCCGCTCGTGGGCGGTGTCCGCGCTCTTGACGTGTCTCGTCGAACGATCCGACGAGTCAACAGGCGGTGGTACTCACGCCGCATGGCCCGCTGATCCACAGGCCTTGACCATTCCTCTCCGGGCGTGCGGCACTTCCCCTGATCGTCATCTGCCAGTCGTGCGGTGGCGCGGCGGGTAGTTGCACCGTGACGCAGAGCCCGCCGGCGGCCCGGGGGGTGAGGGTGAGGGTTCCGTCGTGTGCTTGGGTGATGCTCTTGACGATTGCCAGGCCGAGGCCGACACCTGCGTGGTCGGTGCGTATGCGTTCGGTGCCGCGCTGAAACGGCTCGACAAGCGTGGAAACCAACTGTGGGGTGAGCTTCTCGCCGGTGTTCTCGACAGTGAGCACCACACTCTTGGGGTGAACGCTGGTCGTGACCCACACGGTGCCCTGTTCAGGCAGATTGTGGACGATCGCGTTGTGCACGAGGTTCGTAGTCATCTGCAGCAGGAGCGCGTGTGAGCCGATGGTGGGGGTCATGTCGCCGGAGGTCTCGATGGTGACGCCGCGTTCTTCTGCGAGGGGGAGGAGCGTTTCAGTGGCTTCTTCCGCGATGAGGGACAGGTCGACGTGTTCTCGGGTGAAGGACCGCTGGTCGGCGCGGCTGAGCAGGAGCAATGCTTCGGTGAGGTCGATCGCTCGGGTGTTGACGACGTGGAGGCGGTCGACGAGTTCGCCGGTGTCGCGGTTCGGATCGTTGCGGGCCACGTCGAGCAGTGTCTGCGTGATCGCCAGCGGGGTGCGCAGTTCGTGGGAGGCGTTGGCTGCGAATCTCTGCTGTTCGGCGACGTGTGCTTCGAGCCGCGCGAGCATGGTGTCGAAGGCGTCGGCGAGTTCGCGGAACTCGTCGTTGCGGCCTTCCAGCTGGATCCGGTGGGAGAGCGATCCGTTCGCGGCCATGCGTGTGGCGTCGGTGATGCGAGTCAGGGGGGCGAGCATGCGGCCGGCGAGAAGCCACCCTCCCACGAGACCGAACACCAGCAGGAACGCCAGCACCGCGGCTGCCCTCGGAGCGAAGACGTGCAGGAGGTTGGACCGGATGGGAAAAACACCATGAAGGTCGGTGTCGGCGGTGACGAGGTCGCACGGTCGGGGACGTAACGCAGGAGGAACACCCACACGGCGGCGAGCAGCAAGGCACCGGCGAGCATGAGGAAGCCGGCGTAGCTGAGGGTGAGTTTGAGGCGAACGCTCAAACCAGGGGCTCTATCCACGGTCTCCTCCCTCGCGCCCGGTGTCTGGTTGCGTGTCGATGCGGTACCCGACGCCGGCCACGGTGGCGATGATCCAGGGTTCGCCGAGGCGTTTGCGCAGTGCCGAGACCGTGATGCGCACGGCGTTGGTGAACGGGTCCGCGTTCTCATCCCACGCCCGTTCCAGGAGCTCTTCGGCGCTGACGACACCGCCTTCGGCAGCGACGAGGACTTCGAGCACGGCGAACTGCTTCCTGGTCAGCGCGACGTAGCGGCCGTCGCGGTAGACCTCTCGGCGGAACGGATCCAGCCGCAGACCTGCGATCTCTCGCACGGGTGGCCTGTTGTGGGCGCGCCTGCGGTCGAGCGCTCTGAGACGGAGCACGAGCTCTCGGAGCTCGAACGGCTTCGTGAGGTAGTCGTCGGCGCCGAGCTCGAACCCGGAGGCCTTGTCGTCGAGCCGGTCGGCAGCGGTGAGCATGAGGATCGGCATGCCGCTGCCGGAGGCGACGATGCGTTCGGCGATCTCGTCACCGGAGGGCCCGGGGATGTCGCGGTCGAGGACGGCGATGTCGTAGGCGTTGACGCTCAGCAGCTCCAGAGCGGTGTCGCCGTCACCGGCGATGTCTGCCGCGATCGCTTCCAGGCGCAGGCCATCGCGGATGGCTTCCGCCATATAGGGCTCGTCCTCGACGATCAACACACGCATGCTCCGATGCTACGAGCCGGCGCATATCGTCGGCGTATCGAAAACCACATACGTGCCGGCAACACCACGCTGCCTTGACTGGAGGCATGACCCACAGCGAACCAGCACGAACAACGACCCGTCGGATTCGGATTCGCACGATCCGTGTCGCCGGCCTGCTCGTCGTCATCGCGGCGATCGCCGCAGCCCTCGGCTACCAGCTGCCGGCGTCCTCGTCCTCGACGGCGTCCTCGTCCTCGACGGCCGCATCACCCATCGAGGCCCTTTCGCAGTGAGCACCGTGGTGCGCTCGGCGAGGCTGACGGTGCCGTCCCCGACGGCACGACGGTCTTCGATGACGAGATTCCGGGTGTCGCCAACCTCGACCCGGATCTGCTCGGTGCCCTGCGCCAAGCTGCGACCGATGCCGCGGACGACGGGGTCGAGTTCGTCGTCAACAGTGGCTGGCGTTCCCCGGAGTACCAGGAACAACTACTCCGTGAGGCGGTCTCGAAGTACGGCTCAGAAGAGGAAGCTGCCCGATGGGTGGCCACCCCCAACACGTCTGCTCACGTGTCGGGGGACGCGGTCGACATCGGGCCCTCCGATGCCACGGCGTGGCTGTCCGAACACGGCGCCGAGTACGGGCTGTGCCAGATCTACAGCAACGAACCCTGGCACTACGAACTGCGCCCGAAGCCATCGATCACGGTTGCCCTCCCATGTACGCCGACCCTACGCACGATCCAAGGATGCAGCGGTGAGTCAGCACGATCGGCATGGGAGCATCGCCATCGCCTTGCCTCGAAGCGGCAGCGCGGCGGCCGGTGGGTCACGCTCAGCGTCGCGGTGCGTAACGGACCTCGAACATCTCACAGCCCGCTCTGCTGACCCACGGACCGTGGAGCACCCCGAGCGGACGACAGGCGTAGTCGCCCGCCGTGAACGTCTTGCCCAGCGAGAGATCGTGCATCGAACCCGACAGGATCAGCACCTCCTCGACGTAGTCGTGGGCGACCGGGCCCAGCGGCGACGTATCGAGCCCAGGGTTCCATCGCAGGATGCGGGTGAGGCCGACGCCGTCGTCGTCTCGCGCGAGCACCCGTTCCCAGACGCCGGGTGATAAGGCCGCCCACTCGACCGACCCGACGGGAAAGAACTCGAGTGCTGGCTTGGGCATCCCCGCATCACATCACCCGGGTGCGTTGTCCCGGCAGCCCCCCGCGATGAGACCACGACGCCAAGCGGTGACTCAGCGGAGTAACCCGGAATCGCGGCGCTCGTCCGATGACCGAGCATCCGCGGACGAGGCGGGGCCGGGCGACCACCAACGCCCGGGGGCCGCACGTGGCGCCGTCGCCTACGCCTTCCTCGCCACGAGCGACATGCTGCGCACGCCGTAGCGCGCGCCGGCGGCGATGGCCCCGTCGGTGACGAACCGGTACGGGTTCTCGCGCGTGGCGATGACCTCGAGGCCGGCGGCCGACGCAGCCTGCAGGTACGCCGTGCACGGCACCGCGCCGGCGATGCACGCAGCCCACAACTCGACGTTGCGCCGTGTGCGTTCGCGCAGCGCCCGCTCGCTGACGATGTCGGCGATCGCCAGGCGCCCGCCCGGTCGCAAGACACGGGCCGCCTCGGCAAACACGCGATCCTTGCGCGGCGACAGGTTGACGACGCCGTTGGAGAGAACCACGTCGAACGACGCGCCGGCGAAGGGAAGCTGCTCGATGCGTGCCTCGACGAACTCGACGCGCGTCCACCCGCGGCTCAGCGCGCGGGCCTTGTCGAGCTGGGCGCCGGTCATGTCCACGCCGACCGCGCGGCCGGCGGGGCCGACGAGCGCGGCCGCGCAGAAGACGTCGGTGCCCGCGCCGGAGCCGAGATCGAGCACGGACATGCCGGGCTCGATGTCGGCGAGGGCGATCGGGCAGCCCACCCCGGCGAAGGACGCGGCCGCCGGGGCAGGGATACGGTCGAGCAGCGCCGCGGAGTAGCCGAGTTGCTCGGCCAGCGCACGGCCGATCGCGAAGTGCAGGCCGTCGCCTTCGCCGTCTGCGACTCGCCGGTACATGTCGGTGATGGCGCCCTCGAGGCGCGGCTCGTTGACGAGCGAGCTGGCGTCGAGCTGCGGAAGGGCCTCGGCGGCGGGCCCGCTCGGCGGCGGTGAGGAGTGTGGTCATGGCGGGCACCGTGACGGGTCGCCCGCCGGCCGCCCACCGCAGGACTGCCGTAGTTCCAGCGTTCGTGTGCCGTATGGCGCTCGGATACGGCAACCACGCGAACAAGTACGGCAGTCCTGCTGATGACCGGACGGCGTGCCCGGCGTAGCGTCGCCGCCGTCAACCCATCACCAAAGGAGCACCGTTGCCCACCTTCATGATCGAGCGCCACATCCCCGGCGCCAGCGAACTCGCCGACGACGACCTGCGCGGCATCACCAAGACGTCGAACGACGTCGTCGACGGCCTGGACTGCGAGTACACCTGGCGGCACTCCTATGTCGCGGGCGACAAGATCTACTGCGTCCACGAGGCCGACCGCGCCGAGGACGTGGTCGAGCACGCGCGCCGCGGCGGGTTCCCCGCGACGCTCGTCGCCGAGGTCGCCGCCGTCTTCGACGCGAGCGGACCGCGCGCGCTGCCGGTCTGAGTCCTTCTCCGAGACGCCGACGCGACGTACGATCGCGCGATGACCGACGGCGCCCTCATCGGACGCGACGTCGAGCGGGCGCAGCTCGAGGCTGCGCTCGCTCGCGCCGAGGCCGGCGAGGGCGCTCTCGTTCTCCTGCGCGGAGAGGCCGGCATCGGCAAGACCCGGCTTGTCTCGGAGGTCGTCGGCGCTAAGCGCCTTTTACGCGGCGCCGCCACGCCGGGCGGCGCCCCGTTCAGTCCCGTGGTCGCGGCGCTGCGCGCGTTCCTGCGCGCCGAGCCCGGCGGCCTGTCGCATTGCGGCCCGCTGCGCTCGCACCTCGCGCTGCTGCTCCCCGAGCTCGGGCCCACGCAGCCGACGGACGATCGCGCGACCCTGTTCGAGGCGATCCGCTGCGCCCTGGTGTCGGTCGCCGAGCGCGGCCCCGCCGTGATCCTGCTCGACGACGTCCAATGGTCGGGGAGGCGCACCGCATCGCGAGCCGGCTGGGGGCCGAGCCGCTGGCTGCCGAGGCCGCCGCGGCTCTCGAGCGTGCCGGCGCGTCACTGGAGAAGCACCTCGGCACGCGGGCGGCGACCCGGCACGCGCAGTCCGGACTCTCCCGCCGCGAGCTCGAGGTCATGCGGCTCGTCGCCGAGGGGCTGACCAACCGCCAGATCGCCGAGCAACTCGTCCTGAGCACCCGCACGGTCGACATGCACGTCCGCAACATCCTCACGAAGATGAGGTGCCGGACGCGTACGGAAGCGGCCGGGCGCGCGGCCGAGCTGGGGCTGCTGGTTGGGTGACAGGCCGGGGGCTGCGGCGTCAAGCGATCGGATAGGCGACGTCGCAGACCTCGTCCTCCGGCCCCGCGGCCACGAAGTCCGCGAAGTAGACCTCGCGCGGGTCGTCGGCGACCGTCAGCCCGCGCGCCTCGATCCAGCACGCGACGCCGTCGTAGGCCGAGAGGATCTGGGGGAACTCGACCTGGGCCTTGCGCAGCCGCACGTACGGCTCGCGATGGGCGGGCTCGTGGCGCATCGCCGCCTCCTCGGAGGCGTGGTCGATCGGCACGCAGACCTCGACCGGCCCGTCGCTGTCCTCGTTGACCTCGCCGCGGTAGACGACGAACGGCGCGCCGGCCACGCCGCCGAACCGGTCCGCGGCCGCGAGCAGGCGCTCCATCGCCGCGCCGATCCAGGCAGGCAGATCGTGCGCCAGCACGTGGCGTTGTTCGGTGAGCACGAGCTGCTCGGGGACTTCGCGCTTGTGCACGTCGAGGACCGCGACGGCGTCCTCGCCGCCGGCCAACCTGGTCCGCAGGTGCGCCGCCAGCTCGCGCTGGCCGGCGAACCGCCGCTCCACCGCCGCCCAGTAGGAGTCGAGCAGCCCTGCAGCCGTCCCATCGCGCGCCGACAGGACCTCGGCCACCTGCGCGAGCGGCATGTCCAGCCGCCGCAGCATCACGACCAGCCGCGCGGTGACGAGCTGGCTCTCGCGGTAGCGGCGATAGCCGCTGCTTTCGTCGACCTCGGCGGGCGTCAGCAGCCGGAGGCGGTCGTAGAGCCGCAGCGCCTTCATCGACAGCCGCGAGCGGCGCGCGAGCACGCCGATGCTCAGGAGCGGGTCATCCACCGATCGGGAAGGCGACGTCGCAGACCTCGTCGGTCGGGGCGGCCGCGCCGAAGTCCGTGAAGTACACCTCGCGCGGCTCGGCCGTGATCGTCAGGCCCTGCTCGCCGACCCACCGCGCCACCGCGCGGTAGGCGTCCTGGATGTCGGGGAAGGAGACCTGCTCCTTGCGGAGCCTGACGTAGGCCTCGCGGTGCGCGGGCTCGCCGCGCGTCGCAACGGCGGCCGACGGCTCGATCGCGATCGGCACGCAGACCTCAACCGGCACCGGGGCCTCGTCGCCGACCACTCCGCCGTAGACGACGAACCACGACCCGGCCGCGCCGCCGTGATCCTGCGCCGATCGGGTCAGGCGCTCATGGGCGCCGTTGAGGAAGCCGACCAGCTCGCCGGCGCTAACGCTGCGCTGCTCGGTGAGGACGAGCTGCTCGGGGACGTCTCGCTGCTTGATGTCGAACATCGTCGCATCGTGCGCCCTGCCCTTGGGGCAGAGTCAAGTGTCGAGCTTCGCCGCTCGCCTAGAGGCGCCGCAGCTTCTCCGGGTTGCGGATCGCGTCGATGCGCATGATGCGACCGTCGCTGACAGCGAACGAGAGCGCCGCGCGATGGCCGTCTCCGCCCGGGAGCACCAGCCCGAGCCGCCCGTTGAGCTCGATCTCGATCGGCTCGTGCACGGCCCTGCGGCTGAGCGCCGCCCACGCGCGCGCGACCCGCGCCCCGCCGCGCAGCGGCTTGCGCAGAGCGGTCGCGCGCCCGCCGCCGTCCGACGTCCAGACGACATCCGGGTCGAGCACCGCGACAAGGCCCTCGAGGTTGCCCTCGGCGACCGCCTGCGCGAACGCTCGCACGGCGCGATCGTGCTCGTCGCGCGAGGCCGCGAAGCGCGGACGCTCGCGCTTGACGTGGCGTCGGGCGCGCGAGGCGAGCTGCCGCACCGCCTCGGGCGTGCGACCGACCACCTCGGCCACGTCGCCGAACGGCACGTCGAACACGTCGTGCAGGACGAACGCCGTGCGCTCCGCGGGCGAGAGCTGCTCGAGCACGGTCAGCAGCGCGTAGCTGACCGACTCGTCGAGCGTGACGCGGTCCGCCGGGTCGTCCGACAGGAGCGGCTCTGGGAGCCACGGACCGACGTAGGTCTCGCGGCGCACACGAGCGGACCGCAGGCGATCGAGTGCGAGCCGGGCGACGACCGTCGTCAGCCAGCCGTCGAGGTTCTCGATCGTCTCCGCGTCCGCGCGCTCCAGCCGCAGCCACGCCTCCTGCACGACGTCCTCCGCCTCGCCGACGTCGCCGAGCTCGCTGTACGCCAGCCGCAGCAGCCGCGGGCGTGCCTGCGCGAAGCGCTCCGCGGTGGTCATGCGGCGATCCGGCCCCAGCTCTCCGTGCCCGCGCGCATGCGCGGCGCCCAGCCGCTCGCCTCGCGCAGCCGGCGGCTCGACACGCGCTGCGAGCGCGCCATCGGCCCGTCCTGCGGCGCCCGCGGGCGCAGCGCTTCGACGCCGACGGCGGCGGCGAGCGCGGCATCGATCTCGGCGTTCGTCGGCGGATCGGCGTCGGCGACGTTGTAGATCCCGGCCGGAGCGCGCAGCGCCCCGGCGATGGCCGCGGCCGCGTCATCGAGCCAGAGTGTCGGCCGGTACGCCTCGGGCGGTCCGATCGCGACCGAGGCGCCGCCGCGCGCTGCCTCCAGCGCGGCCCGCGTGGACCGGCTGTCGGGTCCGATGAACAGCCCGAAGCGCAGGATGACGGTGTCGCCGTCGAACAGCTCGCGCGCGTTGCGCTCGGCCGTCAGCGCGGTCGTCGTCACGCCGCCGCCGGCGACTGGCGCATCCTCGTCGAGCCACGCGTCGCCGCCGTCGGCGTACACGAACGCGATCGACTCCTGTACGAGCCGCTTTACGCCGGCGGCCTGGGCGCCGCGCGCGATCGCCGCCGACGCCTCGATGCGCATGCGGTCGTTCTCCTCCCAAGCGGACGGATCGGCCATGCGATCGGCCCTCGGGATGTGTGTCAGCAGGTTGACCACGGCGTCCGCCCCGCCGAACGCACGGCGCAGCGACGCCGCGTCGAACACGTCGGCCTCGACGGCCCGCGCGCCGAGGCTCTCGAGCCGCTCGCGGCCGCGCGCGGAGCGCGTCACGCCCGTGACGCTGTGGCCGGCGGCGAGCAGCTCGCGGACGGCGCGCCGCCCGATGACGCCGGTGGATCCGGTGACCATGATCTCGTTCATACCGAGCTGACGAGGTTCCGCGCTCGATCGTGACGTGCGATCGCATTAGATCCGTTCGATCTTCGCCAACCAGACCGGTGCACCGTGCGCGTCGAACCTGGTCTGGCACCGATCCGGACTGATGGAGGCAACGCTCCAGCCGCTGCCGCGTTTGAACGCTGCCCTCAACTCCTCCTGGCTGACGGGATGAGGACCCGTACCAGTTCCGACGTCGCTGAAACAGAGGACGTACAGGTGCCCGCCACTACCAGTCACGGACGCCAGACTCGCCACGTAGTCGCGCCGCTCATCGCTGTCGAACGTGTGGAACAACCCGATCGAGCACCGTTCGAACATGCGCCCAGGCGATCCAGGTGAGGGCATCGGCGAACGAAGTCGCGTCAGCCGCGACGCGGCCTCTCCGCGCGACGCACGCGGTCGCCACATCAACTCCCAGAACGTCCAGCCCCAGAAAGGCAAGGTGAAGGGCGTTCTCGCCTGTCCCGCACCCTGCATCGAGAACGGCGCCGCGAAATGCGCCTTCGCCCGCCAGGCGCAGTACCGCCGGCTGTGGTTGTCCCGTGTCCCAGGGCGCCGGCCCATCGAGGTACGACGCATCCCAAGGCCGGCCCGCCCGCCGCTCGTGACTGGTCGGTTGCCGCTCGCTGTACGGATCGTCGGGTATAGCGAGCTTCATCGTCGCATGCAGCGGTCATGGCGGAGCAGGCGTGGGCCCAAGCCGGCCGGGGTAGGGACCGCTCGGTCGAGCCATTTCTGCGGCAGACATCGAGGGTCGTCTGAAGCATGCGCATCGGAGTCACAGTCCCGAACATCCACGAGACGCTGGCCGAGCGCACGACGATCGAGGCGGTGGCCCGGATGGCGGACGATCTGGGGTTCGACTCGATCTGGTGCAACGACCACGTCGTCATCCCCGGTCCATCCGACGGCGGCGGGGCCGAGCCCGCCTACGCCGCCGCCTACGGCCAGCAGCGGCGCCAGAACGTCTACGAGCCGCTGATCACGCTGGCGTACCTCGCCGCCGTGACGCGCCGCGTGCTGCTCGGTACGTCGGTCTACCTGCTCCCGCTCCGCAACCCTGTGCTGGCGGCCAAGCAGGCGATCTCGCTCGACCGGCTTTCCGACGGGCGCCTCGTGCTCGGCGTGGGTGTCGGATGGCTGGAGGGCGAGTTCGCCGCACTCGGGGTGCCGTACCGGGAGCGCGGCAGCCGCACGGACGAGGCGATCGCCGTGCTCAAGGCCTTGTGCGATCAGGACAGCGCCACGTTCGAGGGCCGCCACCACAGCTTTGCCGCCGTCGAGTTTCTTCCCAAGCCGGTGCAGCAGCCGCACCCACCGCTGTGGATAGGAGGACGCAGCGATGCAGCGATCCGGCGCGCCGCGCGAGTGGGCGACGCCTGGCACCCGTCGCATCTCACGATCGAGGAGCTGCGGCAGCACATCCCGAAGCTGCGCGCCGAGTGTGAGCGCGCGGGGCGGTCACCGGACCAGGTGTTGGTGACGACGCGCCGCAAGCTGGCGCGCTCCTCGGCGCCGGCCGAGGCCGAGCAGGACAGGGTGCTGCACGGTGACGCCGGCGCGATCGCGGCGACGGTGGCAGAGCTCGAGCAGGTGGGCGTCGCGCACCTGATCGTCGAGCTCCCCGGCTCGAGCGAGGTCGAGTTGCTCGAGAGCCTCGACTGGTTCGGGCGCGAGGTCCTCGCGGAGATCGCGCATGTCTGAGCTCGACTTCGCGTACGTGGGCCTGGGGGCGCACGAGGAGGTCGTGTACTCGGTCGCCGACGAGCTCGGGTACTACGCCGACGAGGGCGTGCGGGTGTCCGTGCAGGACGGCGTGCGCTGGGACGACGATCGCCTCCGGCGGGCCGCCGTGGTCGGCCTCGGACGCACGCTGCTCATCAGATTGCTCGCCGGCACGCCGTGGACCATGCTCTGCGTCAACACCGAGCGCCCGCTGTTCTGGCTGATGGCGCGCGCCGAGTTCGAGGACGTGTCCGAGCTGCGCGGTCGCAGGGTGGCGATGCACCCTGCACTCGTGGCACCCGGCTGCTTCACCCGGATCATCCTCCGCGGCAGAGGGCTGGACCCCGATGCCGACATCGAGGCCGTCCCGATGCATCCCGGCGACTACAGCGAGCACGTGCGCCTGCTGAAGAGCGGCGGGCTGGACGCCGCGGCCGTCGGCAGCACGCTGTCGCCGGAGCAGCTCGCGGCCGAGGAGGGGCTGCGGCTGCTGCTGTTCTTCGGCGACGAGCTTCAGATCCCGACCACCGGCGTGGCCGTCGATCCGCGCGTGCTGGCGCTGGACGATCCGCGGGTCCGAGCCCTCGTGCGCGCCAACCTGCGCGCCCTCGGCACGCTGCTCGACGACCCGGCGCTCGGCGCCGAGCACGTCCGCCGCCTCCTTCCGGCGACCGACGACCCTTCGGCGCGCGACTTCTACGACCGCTACATCGCTCCGTACTTCAAGCGGGACGGTCAACCCGATCCCGATGTGGTGGCGAGGGCGCTGCGACATGTGGCGGAGGAGCTGCGGGTGATCACCGGGCGCGCGGTGGACGTCCCGCCGGCCGAGGAGATCTACCGCCACGACCTCACGGCCGCGTGGGCGCCCTGCTGAGCATCGGCCGTTCCCACCAGCGAGGAGGCAGAGCGATGATCGCCCGAGTCTGGGCCGGCGCCGTCAGCACAACCGACGCCGATGAGTACGCCGATTACATCCGCGCCACGGGCTTCGCCGAGTACGGCCAGACGCCGGGGAATCGCGGCGCCTGGCTGCTGCGTAGCGATCGCGACGGCACCACGGAGTTCATCACCCTTTCGCTCTGGGACTCCGTCGACGCGATCCGCGCCTTCGCCGGTGAGGACATCGAGGCCGCCGTGCTCTATCCCGAAGATGAGCGCTACCTCATCGATGGCGAGTCGCGCATCACGCACTATGTGGTCGCCGACGAGATCCGCGACCACGACGGTTAGCTGCCCGCAGCGACTGAAGCTGCCCCCGGGCTTCAGCCGCGGCGACCGTGTTGCCCTTCGCCTCGTGGAGGGCCAGCGCGCTCTGGGCCGCCGCGGCGGCCCCCTCGGCGTCGCCGGCACCGGCCTCGAGCACGGTGCTCAGTGTGCGGTGGGCGTCCGCATGGATAAGCACGAGTTCGGTCGTGCAGGCGGCGGCGACGCCCGCTCGTGCTTCCTCGAGCGCGCATGCGTGGTCGCCGGCCCGGGCGCTCAGCAACGCGCGCGCGGTGTGTCGCTTGATGACCCACTCGGCGTCGCATGGGGCCGGTACCGTGTCGATCCGCGCGACGGCCCGCGCGGCGCGGGGCCCGTGTCCCCGGGCGAGCGACGCGTGGGCGTGGTCGGCGTACACGGTGGACAATGACCAGCGGTCGCCGGTGCGCGAGACGAGCGCCTTCGCTTCGAGGATTGCGCGCTCCGATCCGGCCGGATCGCCCGCGAGGGTTCGTGCAAGCGCATCGAGTCGCGCCAGATGGGCCGCGATTTCGCTCAGCCCGTGCTGTGCCAGACCGTTGCGGGCTTTGGCCATGGTTTCACGCGCACGGGCATGGTCCCCGGTCATGGCGATCAGCACGGCTCGGCACCCAAGCAGGCTCAACTCGGCGGTGCGCTGTCCGCCCGCCTGGCGGGCGAGTGCGTCGCAGCGCCCGATGGCTTCGCGCACCGGGCATGGACCGTGGACCAGGCACCAGCCCATGTAGACCAGGCCGGCGGCGATGTCGAATCCACTGTCGGCGCGAAGGGCGTGTGTCAGCATGCGCTCGGCGTTCGCGTAGGTCCCCGCAACGTCGCCTTCGAGCCACGCAAGATCGCAGGCCAGGTACGCCGCGTTTGCGAGGCCGCGTTGATCACCCAGGTCGGCGAGCGTCCGGCTCGCGTGCTCGGTGAGGTCGATCGCAGCCTCGACGCTGAAGGTCTCTGGATGACGTGCCAGCCGCACGTACTCGCGCTGGATTGTCGACTGGGCACGGATGCCATCCAAACCGAGCGATGTGCTCGCCGACACCGCGAGGGTTGACACCTCGTCGGCGCGCTCCAGTGAGCCGGCCTCCACGAGCGACGACACGAGAGCAGGAAGCAGTCCCACGCCCTCGCGCCCGTCCGTGCCGAGGAGCCCGATCGCTCGCTCGAGGAAGGCGATCTCTCCCGGGACGTCTCCACGCGCGTGCGCGGCCTGGGCGGCGGCCGCGAGCCGGCGCCCGCCCTGCGCGGCCAACGCGACGGGCACCCGCCCGTGAACCTCGCTCGCGTACCGGCACGCGGCCTCGAGATGGAAGCCGATCCTCGCGGCTGCCTCCGGAAGCTCGCTCTCATGGCCTCCGAGCCACGCCGCGTACTGCTCGTGAAGCCGTGCTCGGGCCGACTTCGCCAATGATGCGTACGCGGCGTCGCGCACCAAGGCATGGTGGAAGCGAAGCGATGCACCGTCGCGTACCAGAAGATCGCGCCGTACGAGTTCGGCACAGGTCTGCTCAACGTCCTGGTCCCCCATCCCGGTTGCCAGCGCGACCACGGAGGCGGGTTCGAACTCGTCGCCTGCCAACGCGCCGAGCGCGGCCACCGCACGAGCGGCCGTCCCCAGGCGATCGAGCCGTGCGGCGAGGAGCGCGTGGAGCACCGGGGGGAGCGAATCACTCGGATCCTCGCCGATGTATTCGACGAGCTGCTCGAGGAAGAGTGGATTTCCGCCCGCGGCTCGCGCGATCGGTCCGGCTTGGGCAGCGTCGAGGGCCGTGTCGGTGATCTGCTGGAGGAGAGCCGCGCTCGCGGTCGGGGAGAGCGGCCCAAGCCTGATCACGGTTCCGGTCTCTATGCGGCGCTTCCAGTCCGGTCTCTCGTCGAATGGGTCCGGGCGTGCCGTCAGCACCATCAGCACCGGTGCGCTGCGGAGATGTTCGGGCACGTCCAGCAGGAGGTCGAGCAGCGCGGGCTCTGCCCATTGCGCGTCGTCGACGACGATGACGACGGGCCGCGCGTGCGCGAGTGCCTCGATCAGCTGCAGAAAGGCCGAGCGCGTCTGCTCTCCCGCCTCGCCTCCCTCGAGACCGACCGCCCCGGCCACGCGAGACATGACCGCCCGCGGGGAGCTCGAGTGCCGCCGCAGACCACGTCGAAGGAGCGCTGTCGGGTGATTTGAAGGACGATCTCGCGCAACGGCCAGTAGGTGATTCCCTCGCCGTACGCCGGGCAGCGGCCGATCAGGACGTCCGCGCTTCCGGCGGCGATCGGCGTCAGCTCGGCGACGAGGCGCGACTTGCCGATGCCGGGTTCGCCGAGGATCGTGATCAGCTGCGCGGTCCGCTCGCCGGTGACCCGCGCGACCGCCTGCCGCAGGCGTCCGGCCTCCTCGTCGCGCCCGATCAGCGGCCGGTCGAGCCGGCGTCCGATCGCGGGAGCGTCCGCCTCCAACTCCTGTAATCGATAGCCGCCCCCCGAAAGGGGCTCCGCGTGCGCGGCATGGCGCACGAGGCGCCAGGTGGATTCGGCGAGCTTGATGTCGCCGTCGGTTGCCGACCGCGCAAGACGCTCCGCCGCCGCGATCACGTCCCCGAACAAGGGCGCCGACTTGGCGTCTGCGCCGGGCACGAGAACGTCGCCGCTGCACACGCCGATTCGCGTGAGCAGCCCGCCCGGGAGGTCCTCCGCCCGAGCGCGCATCTCGGCGGCGGCCCGCAGCGCACGCTGCGCGTCGTCCTCGTGTGCCACGCGAAGGCCGAAGACGGCCACGACCGCATCGCTGCGAAGCTCGGTCACCATCCCTCCGTGACGCGTGCTCGCGTTGCGTGCGACGCCGTGAAAGCGTTCTACGACCGCGCGAAGCGCCTCTGGGTCGCGCTCGCCGAGCGTCGCGTCGACGCTTGCGAAGGCGCAGGTGACACGCCGCCGCACGTCCGGCGGGGAACGCGTCGACGGGCCGGCCGTCTCGGACGCGGCCGCCGGGGCGGGGACATCCTGTCGCAGGATTGCCGCCTCCATGGCACGCAGCTCCGGCGACGGCTCGATGCCGAGCCCGTCGACCAGGGCTCGCCGGGCGTCGCGGTAGGCGGCCAGCGCGTCCGCCTGGCGGCCGGTGCGGTAGAGCGCCAGCATGAGCTGGCCGCGAAAGCGCTCGCGGAGCGGATGGTCGCGCACCAGCGCGTCGAGCTCGCCGGTGACCTCGGCATGGCGGCCGCAGGCCAGGTCGGCATCGAGGCGCTCGCCGAGGCATGTGAGGCGCAGATCCGAGAGCCTGGCGATCTCGGGCTGAGCGAAGCCGGCGTGGCTCACCTCGGCGAACGGCGGCCCACGCCATACCGCGAGCGCTGCGCGCAAGGTCTGCGCCGCCTCCAACACGTGCCCTTCAGCGACCTCCGTCCGCCCGCGTCGCAGGCGCTCCTCGAAGACGTCGGCGTCGAGCTCCTGCGAGAGCGGATGCAGGCCGTAGCCCCCTCCCTCCGACACGATGACGCCGTCGCCCAGAGCGCTCCGCAGCCGCGAGGCGACGACCTGCACAGCGTTCCTCGGGTTCTCCGGGCCGGCGCCCTCCCAGAGTTCGTCCACCGCTCGGTCCAGGTGGACGATCGTCCCGCGATTCACGAGCAACAACGCCAGGAAGGACAGCGTCCGCCCGCGCGGCACACGAGCAACACCAGCGTCCGCCCGGTGGACTTCGATCGCCCCCAGGACCCTGAACTGCATGTCGCGTCCTGCTGGGTAGCCCGCCGTCGGCAACTGAAAGCCCTCTGAAAGCAGGTCGTGGGAGCTTGCGGTCGATGACTGCGATCGCGGCTCCCGACGAGAATACCTCTCTGTCCTACATCGCGTGGGGACTGCTGGCCGCTATCGACCTGCATGGCTGCGATCGCGGCCGTCTCGAGGACCCCGAGAGCATCCGCCGCTTCGTGCCCGCGCTCGTCGCGGCGATCGACATGACCGCACACGGTCCGCTGATGCTCGACCGCTTCGGCGACGGCGAGCTGCGAGGGCTGGTCGGCGATGCAGTTCATCGAGACCAGCTCGATCACGCTCCACGCCGACGAGGTCTCCGGCCGTGTCTTCGTCGACGTGTTCTCGTGCCGCGACTTCGACCCGCATGCCGCGGCCGAGCTCGCGGTCGCGCACTTCGGCGGCGCGGCGACGGTGCGGGTGCTTCGACGGTGAGCGCCTTTGCGCCCATCTTCGGGCTGCTCGCCGGCCTGGTGAGCGTCGCGGACACCGTTCCCTACGTCCGGGACACCCTCCGCGGCGCGACCCGGCCGCACCGGGGTACGTGGATGATCTGGGGCGTGTTGGCGATCGTGGCGTGTTCGTCCCAGCGCGCCGACGGCGCCTCCTGGAGCCTGGTCATGGCCGGTGCCCAGGCGATCCTGACCGGCCTGGTCTTCATCCTTGCCATCCACCGCGGTGAGGGTGGCGTCGGGGCGAGCGACGTGCTGATGATCGCGATCGCAGCCGGCGGCGTCGCGGGCTGGATCGCGGCGCACGAGCCGATCGTCGCAACCGCCTGCGTGGTCGGGGCCGACCTGATCGCGGTGGCGATGATGACGCCGAAGGCCTACCGCGACCCAGGCTCTGAGACGCTGTCGACATTCGCTCTCGCCAGCCTGGCCGGCGCGCTTGCCGCTGCGGCGGTCGGCGCCCCGGACCTCGCCCTGCTCCTGTATCCCACCTACTACTGCGTGGTCAACGGAGCGATTGCGCTGCTCATTCACGCCCGGCGGGCCGCTCTCGACGAGCCCGCTCGCGGCAAGGTTCTCGCCCGCTGAGGACCGGTGCGGGCCGCCGCTCTCGCGCCGCGCGCGCGTGAATCGGTCGCGTATGAGCGGCGATCTCGCTTCTGGGCCGCGCATGCGCCCCCGCGTGTTGAGAGGATCGCGTGATGCAGCACGGAGCGTGGGATCGCGTCCCGATCGACGCGCAGAGCGTCGAGGCGCCGCTGTCGCGTTCGGCGGTCTTCCTCGTCATGGCGGCCGGCGCGCGCGACGCGGACCTCGCGCGCGTACGGGAGGTGCTCGGGGCGATCGGCGACTTGGTCAAGAACGTCGGCTTCCGCGACCTGAACGGGCGGCTGTCGTGTGTCGTGGGGATCGGGTCGGCGCTGTGGGATCGCCTGTCGCCGCAGCGTCGCCCAGTTGACCTGCACCCATTCGCGCCGATCCAGGGACCGGTGCACGCCGCACCGTCGACGCCGGGCGACCTGCTATTTCACCTCCGCGCAGAACGCGAGGACATGACCTTCGAGCTCGAGCGCCAGCTGCTGGACCTCATCGGCGACGCCGCTCAGGTGGTCGACGAGACGACCGGGTTTCGCTACTTCGATGCCCGCGATCTCCTGGGCTTCGTCGACGGCACTGCGAACCCGACGGGCTCCGAGCTGCCCGAGGCGACGCTGATCGGCGAAGACGCCGACCTCGACTTTGCCGGGGGCAGCTACGTGGTCGTGCAGAAGTACCTGCACGACATGGCCGGCTGGGCGGCGCTCTCGACCGAGGAGCAGGAAGTGATCATGGGCCGGACCAAGATCGACAACATCGAGATCGACGACGACGATGCGCCGCGCAAGTCCCACAAGTCGCTGGCGACGATCGAGGACGACGCCGGTGGCGAATTCGCGATCCTTCGTGACAACATGCCCTTCGGGCGACCTGGGGCCGGTGAGTTCGGCACGTACTTCATCGGCTACTCCAGCCGGCTTTGGGTGATCGAGCGGATGCTGCAGCGCATGTTCATCGGCGAACCCCCCGGCGCGTACGACCGGCTGCTCGACTTCTCGAATGCGGTCACCGGGACGACGTTCTTCGTGCCGACCTCGGGCATGCTCGAGGCGCTGGCGGAGCCACCCAGCGATCCCGCCGCCGCGGCGCCCGAGGCCGGCGGCAAGCGGTCGCCGGCAACGGCCGCATCGTCCCTCGGCATCGGCTCGCTGCGCGCGCAGACCTAGGCCGGCGAGCATCACAGTCTGGCCAGCCACTCGAGCGGGAACGGTGGCTGCGCGAGCGGCCGGACCGCGAGGTGCATGAGCGTGAGCGGGTTGTCGTCGCCGGCGATGCGGTTGACACGCACGGTGGCGCACCCGGCGCAGCGGTGGACGAGCGCCCATTCGCCGTCGCTGCGCACGCATACGGCGATCGGCTCCATCGAGCCGCCGCAGTCCGCGCGGCGGTCGCCCGGCGATCGCCCGTCGAGGTGGCGGCTCCAGAGGCAGGTCGGGCAATGGTTGCGGTGGTTGGTGCCCGGCGCGTCAATCGACACGTCGAGGCGGCAATTGCGACATCGGAAGGTGTCCGGACTCCGGCGCCGGACACCGGTGCGCTGATCGCGCGACAAGATGACCTCCGAGAGGAGTGGCGGGATGACGGAAGACGGCGTCGCGCGAAGGCGGGGCTTCAGGCCCGGCGGCGCGGCGTGGCGTGTTCCGTGGCGACTCTCGTCATATCTCACCACCTGCCCTTCAACGATCGTTTGCCCGTCGAAGGAGCCTGCGGAGGGTACCGGACGGTTCGCGGCGCGGCAATGGAACGAGCGCGGTCGATCCGTCAACCGGATCGGCCGACGGGCCGCCACCCTCGGCGTCGCCACCGGCTCATCGCAGCCTGAGGTACATGACGTGCAGCCCGACGAGCCCGCGGCCGGGGTGGTCGAACGCCTCGGGCACCGTCCCGACGATCGAGAACCCCAGGGAGCCGTAGAGCGCGACCGCGGCCGCGTTGGTCTCGGCGACCGCGTTGAACTGCATCGCTCTGAACCCCACCGTGCGCGCCCACGACAGCGAGTCCTCGACGAGCGCCCGTCCCACGCCACGGCTCCGTGCAGCCGAGGCCACGATGAAGCTTGCACTCGCGACGTGCGCACCGGGGCCGGCACGGTTTGCGTACATGTTCGCCGTCCCGAGCACCGCGGTGCCCTCGATAGCCACGGTCGTGCGCCCGGGCGAAGCGACCATCCACAGCGCCCGCCCCTCGTCCTCGGTCATCTCAGGGTCGTACGGGAACGTGTCCCCGGCGACCACGACCTCACGGACGATCGGCCAAGATGGCCGGCCAGTCGCCCGCGGTCGCCTCGCGGATGCGAGGTGCCATGTCCACATTGTGGAGAACGCGACCAGCCCGGCGTGCTGGCCTGAGCGTGGCCAAGAGCGCCGGACCCGTAACACTGCATGAGCATGGATGACCTCTTCATTCCGCTGTGGCCGCCAACCTGGGTGGAGGACTACGCCCTCAGCGACGAGCAGTTGGTCGCGGCGGGGGAGGACGTCAAGCTCATGAGTGCGGTGCGGTCTGACGAGCGCGTCCTGCTCTCGGTGTCGTGGCCGGGCGGGCGGCGCTACCTGATGATCGATCCGCACGGGAGCGCGCCCGAGGCCTTTCGTGCCGGCACGACGTCGACCGACACCGACCTGGCTCGCTCAATTGATGCCATGTGGTCGCAGGCGCTGCAGCTGGCCAAGCAGATCCTCGATGGCGAGCTGCCGTCAGTTGGCGAGCAACCGCGCAAGCGCCGGGGGTGGCGCCGCCGGGACTGACTCGCACCGGGCACGCGCCGCTTCGTTGTGGCCCTGGCCACCGGCTGATCTCACCGGTCAGGCCGTCGGCGCTTGGCTCACAGGCGTGGCGTTCCTCGCCGCGCACGGGCGTTGGGCTCGGCCGTGCCGCGTCCTGATCGCCGACTGTCGCTCTCGCTTATCCGGTGAATTGAGGCGCCGTCGCGGCAGAGAACCTGTCGATGAGATGAGCGGTGACGCTGCGGTTGGCGCGTATGGTCACCGTCCTGTGACTCTGGGCGGCCACGGCCACCGCGCGAGTGTGGCCGTCGACGGTCTCGGTGACGACGCAGCGGGATCGGGCCCGGAGGTCGGGGAACTGGCGCGACACTGAACCGGCGACGGTGTGCGCCCCGATGAGGAACGCGAAAGTCCTGAGCGGACCGCCACAGGCCACCAGGATGGCGATTCGACCGTGCCGGGGCGCGGCCGACCCCGCGATGGTCTTGGTCACTCTCAGGGTCCCGGGCGCGGCGCGGTACACGTTGAACAGGTTCACCGGCACCACCTTGCCGCCGGGGACGGTCACGGTGCGGGGATTGCCGATCACTTGCACCCTGACGTCCTTGGTGGCGCCGTCCGCGGTCTCGGTGACGGTGCACACCGACCCGGCCGGGATGCCGTCGTAGCTGCGCGACACGCGGCCGGCCCGGGTCCTCGCGGCGATCACGAAGTCCGGCGACAGCGCGGTGCCGTTACAGACGACGCGGATGGTGACGGGTCCCTGGCGGCCGCGCGAGCGGGCCGGAGGTGGTCTTGCTGATGAGCAGGGAGCCGCTCGACGCCGGTTGAATGCCCGACGCTGCGCCGAAAGCCGCGGCGTAGCTGTCGCTGATGTGTACTTCGACGACGTCACCGGCCGCGACGGAGGCGGTCTGCCCGCTCCCGTCGACGACGACCGGCACCGTGCTGGTGTGCCCGTCAGCGGTTTCCGTGACGGTGCACTTCGCCGGAGCTTCGATCTGATCGTATTGCTTGGTCTGGTCGCCCGCGGGAGTCCCTGCGGGAATGGCGAAGTCCGGGGTCAGGGCCTTCCCATCGCACACCGTGTGGATCCGGATCTCCCCCTGCTGGCCCGCACCCGGACCGGCGATCGTCTTCCTGACGAGCAGCGAGCCGACGAAGTGATAGGTATCGGTGATGTGGACCGTCTTGCTGTCGCCGGAGGGGATGGTCGCCTCCTGCCCGGCGCCGGTCACCACCACGTCCGTGCCGACGACGCTGCCGTCAGATGTCTCGGTGACGGTGCACACCGTTCCCGCCGGGATGTTGTTGTAGGGCTCCGACAACTTGTCGCCCGCAGCCGTACCGGCGGGGATGATGAAGTCCGGGGTCAAGGCCGTCCATCGCACATCCGCGTGGATGACGACTCGCGCCTGCGAGCCGGCAGCGGGACCGGCGATCGTCTTCTTCACGACCAACGAGCCGGGAGGGAGGAACTGGGCGGTGGCTTGGACTGTGGTCGTCAACGTCGCATTCTCGGCCAGGATGAGTTTCTGGGCGTCGTGTACCCGGCCGTGTTGCCGTCGTAGAGGTAGACGTTGCCGCTGGGGACGGTGGCCGTCGCGGTGGCCTGAGCACGGCGGAGGACGAACCACCCGTGGAGCGCATCCAGATCTGCTGTCCCGGATCGACGACGCCGTGGCTCCATCAGCGATCGGGCACTGTGCCTGCCGCGTCCGAGAACATGTTCCGCCCGTAGCGGTGACGGTTGCTTTCCCGGTGGCGCCGCTCGCCGCGGCGTCGTTGTCCGCTGGTGCTACCGTGAACGGTCCGACCGCGCTACTGGCGGGACCGCTCACACGTCGGCGGGGTGATGGTGAGGCTGGGCGGTGGCGGCTGGACCAGCGGCCCGTCGCGCTGGATCTTGGCCACGATGTCCGACCACGGCGTTGTAGCACCGCGTCGGAGGTGCTCAGCACGTAGCGGTCGCTGAAAAACCAGATGGCCGCCTGCACGGCAGCGGCCTTCTGATCGAGATTGGTCAGCGGCGGTGGGTTCGTCGGTGTGGGGGTAGTACTCGTTGAGCAGCCGGGCCACGTAGCCCACGTTGGGGACACGTCGCCGGCGTCCCAGGTGCCCAGGCCGTACCCGATGCCGGTCGTCGTGTCGGTGTTGATGTCGATGCAGTAGAGGTTGAGGGTCGCGCCGCCGCCGGTCGGCAGGCCATGGATGATGCCGGCGAAGCTCTCGTTCTTGGGGGTGAAGCCGGCGTGGTCGGGTTGCTCGTGGGATAGGGGTCCGTGGCGGGTCGAGGGTGGTTGGCGGAGTTGGCGATGAACCCGGTGACCCCCTGGCCGGGACCGAGTCGGCTCAACAGTCAGCTCGGTGCTGCCCCGTACCGTGCGGCGGTGCCGCCGGTGGCGGCGGACGGGGGACTGCGCCGGCAGATCCGACCTGCAACAGGAGCGCTGCCGACGCGAGGACGAGCAGAACAGGGACCCGCCACCCTCCCCGAAACATGAAATCGACCCTACCCGCTGGCAACGGCACCCACAAGGATGCACTCACGCCGTCTTGCGAGGAGGTCTGCACGACGCCGGAGGCCTCGGCTGACGCTCGAGCGGCGCCGATGCGGGCGCCCGACGCGTGCCGGCGTTGGAGTCTTCCTCTCGAGGCGTACGCGCGATCTCGGGCGTAGCATTGCTCGATCTCAACCCAACGAGGGGGCCGGCATGTATGCCGTCATCGGACGTGTGAGGATCAAGCCCGGCCAGGAGGAGCAGACCCGTTCGATGATCGAGCAGGGCGGCGTCTCGATGATCCAGGGCATGGACGGATCGGGTGCCGCGTACTGGACGAGGACCCTCGACGGCGACCTCATGCAGCACACGTTCTGGCTCTTCGACACGGAGGCGAATGCGCGCGTCGCAGAGGCGACGTTCAACCGCCTGCGCGACATGCCCGATGCTCCCGCGACCTTCGTGAGTGTTGACGTCTGCGAGGTCGTAGGGCAGGCATAGCGGCGCCACGCGATCTGCGCGAAAGTGCTGCATGCCGTGCAGGCGCCGGATCAGCTGCGATGGTGCTGGAACGGGGTCTCGAAGACCGCCGCGAAGACCCTCGCGAACACGATCGTCAGCGGCACCACCAGAGCGAGCGAGACGAGGAAAGCAGGAACACCCTGGCGGAAGCGGCCGGCCACAACCTTCTCGTAGACGATGACCACGATCGGGGCGTGCGTGAGGTACAGGCTGTAGGACGACGTGCCGAGGCTGCGGATCGGCCTCGTGTCGAGCAGGCGCCGCAGAGGAGTGGCATGGCCGGTGGCCAGGCCGGCCAGAAGACACGCGACGGCCGGGCCCAGCGCCAGGTCGACCCAGAGCAGATGGTCGAGCGTCCACACGGAGCCCTGCCACCAGATGATCGCGACCACGGGCGCGGCGGTGGCGAGCGCGAGCCGACCCCACGGCCACGCCCTACGACCTCTGCTCGCGCTCACGATGCCGGCCGTCAGCACGCCAACCGCGAAGAGCGCGGCGAGGTCGGGGGGTGACTGGATCACGAGTCGATCCAGGTGGGGGTAGTCCGGGGCCAGGATCCCCAC
This sequence comes from uncultured Actinomycetes bacterium, assembly GCA_963821355.1. Lineage (GTDB taxonomy): Bacteria > Actinomycetota > Thermoleophilia > Solirubrobacterales > Solirubrobacteraceae > JAOPZW01. The sequence continues at coordinate 329,401 of CAWGDO010000001.1, forward strand.
CGTCGCCACGACGAACGTCACGGTGGCGACCATCACGACCGCGCCCCACCGGCGCACCATCAGCAGCAACAGCGGAAACAGGATGTACAGCTGGGCCTCGACGGCCATCGACCAGAATGCTCGGTTCGGGCTTGGCGCAGGAACGAGGTTTTGCGCCAGCAGGCCGTTGACGACGACCGATGTCGCGCCGGGCGCTCCCTGCCCCGGCTCAGGGACGATCAACCACGCCACCGCGAGACTGAGGGCGAGGGCGGCCCAGTAGGCCGGGAGGATGCGCCGGACACGCCGGCGCGCGAACCGCGAGACCCCGTCGAGTCGCCAGCCGTGCCGGGCCGGCGACAGGGCCAGCGAGAAGCCGGACAGCACGATGAACACGACGACCGCGAAGCGCCCGTAGATGAACCAGCCGGCCCAGAACGGTGCGTTGTCGACGGGGTACCCGGGAAATGCGCGCAGAAAGACGTGGTTGACCACCACGAACAGCGCCGCCAGGCCCCGGACTCCGTCCAAGCCGGCCAACCGCTGTCGCGGTGGAGCGGCGTCCGCACCTACCGAGGTCCCGCGAGCCCTCTCGACCACACCCTCGGATGCGCGGTGAGGGTCGACAGTGCTCGCTGCCAGCTGCGCAACGTCGGTGTGTCGGCGGGCACGAAGACAGCCCGACTCCGCCGCGGCGGCGGCCCTACGCGCCGAGCGAGACCCGACCGAATAAGTCACGGGTACGCCGACTCGAGATTTCGACGGTCATGGCGGACCTCGACTCGCACCGGATTCGACCCGACGGAGTGTACGTCCATGCGGCGCGTGCGGCGCCGGCCCGACGGCGCTACCGCTCACGCATGGGGCTCAAGGTGGGCCCATCGGCTGCCAGAGCTGGATGCCGTTTCCCTCGGGGTCGCGAAGCGCGGCGAAGCGACCGTTCGGGTAACGCTCCGGATCGACCTCGACCTCTTCCCCGGCCGCGCGTAGCTGCTCGACGATTGCTTGGAGGTCGGCGACGCGGAAGTTGATCATCCAGGTGTGATCAGGCGGCCCGATCATCTCCGAGTCCCACTCGAAGGGCGCGAAGGCCGTCGCCCCCTCCTGCTGGCGCCAGGGCTCCTCCTCGTAGCTCTCGGGCACGGTCTTCACGCCGAGCCGCTCCTGATACCAGACCTTCAGTGACTCGGGATCTCGGGCGCGAAAGAAGAAGCCGCCGATGCCCGTGACTCGCTCCACGCGCGGGGACCATAGCCGGACGGTGCCCCGCGCGGCGAAGACGTTCGGTTGCTGGTCATCCTGGCCCAGCGCCGTGAGCGGCACGCCCGGCGCCGCAGTCAGGCGCCGCTCGGCACGCGAGTGTCGCTCACCCATCGAAGCAGCGGCGGAGGCGAGTCTCCGCCAGCTTGCTCGCAACCGCGCGGTGATCGTCGGGATCCGATCACCGCCCCGGAGCGACGGCTCCGCGTCCGAGCGCAGCGTCCACGGCCGCCATCGCGTCAGGATCGAGCGGCCCGGCGGCAAGCGCCCCGGCGTTCTCCTCGATCTGCGCGGCGGTACGAAAGCCGGGGATCGGGATGGCTACCGGGGACCGTGCCAGGATCCATGCCAGCGCGCCCTGAACAAGCGTGCGGCCATCGCTCGTCAGCGCGGCGCGGATCGCGCCGACCCGTGCCGACCAGGTCGGGAAGGCGTCGTCGTCGAAGTAGTCCCAGTGCGGCGTGTCGCGCCGGACGTCGTCGGCGGGGGGCATCGGGCCACCGGGCCGGTACTTGCCGGTCAGCAGACCCATCGCCAGCGGCGAGCGCGCCAGCGCGGCCAGCCCGCGCTCTTCACAGACTGCGATCGCCTCGTCATTGCCGCCGAACACGTTGAGCTGCTGCTGGACGGCGACGCAGTGCGAGCCTTCGGCAAAGGCCTCCACGACCTCGACCGCCTCGTTCGCGGTGCCGTAGAAGCGGACCTTGCCCTCGGCGACCAGCGCCTCGAGCACCTCGACGACCCCGGCAGCCGCCGCTCGGTCGTCGGCCCCGGCGTGGAGCTGGTACAGGTCGATGCGATCGGTCCCGAGGCGGCGCAGCGACGCCTCACAGGCACGGCGCACGTACTCCGGGCTCACGTCCGCGCCGGCGCCCGTGCGCGTCGTCTCGTCGAACCGCAGCCCGAACTTCGTCGAGATCACGACCTCGTCGCGGTGATCCGCGAGCGCACGGCCAAGCACGCGCTCGCTGTGACCGCACCCGTAGACATCGGCAGTGTCGAACAGCGTGATGCCGAGGTCGAGCGCCTTGTGGATGGCGTGGGTCGACTCGTCGTCGTCGACCCTTCCCCAGCCTGCCGGTCGCCCGTTGAACTGCCACGGTCCGCCGATCGCCCAACAACCGGCCCCCACGGCGCTGACTGAGATCCCACTTGTTTCGCCGAGGCGTCGTCGCATGCCACTGAGCATCACAGCCGTCGCCATTAGCTGCAATCAGATTTTCTGCAACGCCATAAATTGAGCTGATAGCGAGGGCCGTCAGCGCGGCGCGAGGATGACGAGCGGGATCTCGCGGCTGGTGCGCTTCTGGTAGTCGGCGTAGCCGCCATAGGCGTCCACGACCCTCGGCCACAGCCGAGCGCGTTCATCAGGGTTCGCGACGCGCGCGTGGACGGCCCGGCGCTCGCCGCCGATCTGCACCGTCGTGTCGGGATAGGCGAGCAGGTTGTGGTACCAGCCGGGGTTCCTCGCGTGGCCGCCCTTCGAGGCGACCACCACGACGGCGGGCGCGTCCTCGATGTAGCCGAGCGGCGAGGTGCGCACGGTCTTGCTCTTCGCGCCGATGTGGTCGAGCAGCAGCATCGGCGGAGCGCCGGGGATGCGATGGCCGAGGAGCCCGCCGGTGGCGCGGTAGATCCACGCGTGGCCCGCCATCATCCGGCCCATCACCGGCCACAACCGATCGGCGACGCTGTCGACATCCACGCGCGCAGCCTACGCCTGCGGGGCACAGAGAAGTGGGCATAGTGCCGGCGCTGCCGTAGCCGAACGCCTACGTACGCGCGTCGCCGGCAACCGGCGGGCCACCGCCGAGCCGTGGTGGGGCGGGCCCGAAGAAGATGGCGGCCACCAGCTCGCCGCGCGTACGTACGCCGACCTTCAGAAAGATCGACTTGAGGTGGTCCTGGACGGTCCAGGGCGAGATGCACAGCCGGTCCGCAATCTGCTCCGTGGCGAGGCCGGCGGCGACCAGCTCGGTCACGGCGAGCTCACGGTCGGTCAGCTCGTGGGCGGCGGCGACCATGGGCGCAATGTGATGCGACCTGGCCGGCTCGAGCACGACCCCGACCTGCGCGTCCGCGTGGTCACCGAGTACCGAGGCGCGCACGACCAACCACGTCCCGGAGGCCGCGCACAGCCGCGCCTGAGCACCCTCAGGCAGCCCGTTCTTCGCGGCGAGGAGCGAGCGAGCCCGAGCGGCGACGGCCACGACCACCGCAGGCAGCACCTCGCCGAACCGGTTGGGACCCAGCTCAGCCAGCCAGCGCTCGGCAGCGGCGTCCATCATCGCGACCTCGTCGTCGGCCGTCAGCGTGAGCAGCCCGGCTGCATCGCCCTCGTGCGCGGCGGCGGGAGTCGCCGAGCCCACGACCGCTCGGCGTAGGCCCCGCGCGAGCTGCTCGGACAGCGAGGCGACCAAGGCCGTCTCAGCCGCGGTGAACGGCGCCCGGCCGGCCGAGCGTAGGAACGTCACCGCGCCCCAGACGGCGGAGTCGCTCATCAGCACCGACCGCAGCTCGTCGCCGAAACCGTGCGGCCCCCGCAGCTCGCGGTGGCGGACGCTGCGATCGAGCTCCCCGCCCGTCGCCTCGAAGAGGCTCGCCGCGGCCTCCTGCGAGCGCGCGAGGGCCTGAAATGCGTTGACGTCCTGGCCGCGCAGCTCGATCGCGGCCATGCGCCTCGTGGCCTCGGAGGGAAGCCCGCCCTCGACCACCTCACCCGTGGGCAGGCGCGTGTCGGGGTCCATCGTCAGCATGCACACGCCGTCGTGCGGCACCGCACCCCCGACGATCCGCGCCGCCTCGAGCGAGTAATCCCGCACGCCCCAGCCGCGCTCAGCCAACCGGTCGAGGTCGTCGCGGATCCATTCCGTCGTCGCTCCCGCCATCGCCTGATTCTGGCAACGATCGACGGCGCTCGGCGTGTGGAGAACCCACGGTCCTGGGGCACTACGCCGTTCCGCCGGCTAGCTCCCTCCATGTCCTGCCGCTGCGGACGCTCGCCGGGCGCTCCGCCACGATGTCCGACCCGGGTCGGGCGTGATCGTCGCGCGCCTTGACCAGGATCCAGCTTCGGTCGCCGGTCCTGGTGAGGGCAAAGCGGCCGGCGAGCTTCTCGCCGTGGAGCTCGAACGACAGATGGCCCGGCTCGTCGCGCAGGATCTCGGCGGTTCCCTCGTCCCAGACGATCACAGCGCCGCTGCCGCGCGACTGGCCGTCGTGAACGCCTTCGAAGTCGCCGGCCGCGAGGTCGTGGTCCTCGACCGGCACCGCGAGCCGTCGCAGGGCCGGATCGAGCGACGGGCCTTTCGGCACGGCCCACGAGCGCAGGACGTCGCCCATCTGCAGACGCAGGTCGAAGTGCAGCGTCGTCGCGTCGTGCAGCTGGACGACGAACCGCGTCAAGGATGGAAGATCCCCGCCAGCGTGTCGAGCATATGCTGCTCGCCCTCGCTGACGCGCTCGGCCCTGAAGCCGAGGAAGCCGCCCTCCTTGGCCGCCAGGGCCGTGCGCTGGGCGGCCGACCTCAGCCACTCGCGGTACTGCTCGGTCTCCTCCGGCGTCGTCTTCTCCACCAGCAGCGCGTTGACGGCGCGCAGCTCGTCGAGGATCTGCTCGCGCGCCTGCGTGCCCTTCGCCGAGAAGCCGGCCAGCGGGTTGTGGCGTTGCCGGGCCTTCTCGGTGACGTCGGTGGCCAGCGCCTTCACGAACTCGCCGTGGCTGCCGCTCTCCGCGGCCTCGACGACCGTCTTGAGTGCGGCGCTGGTCTCCTTCAGGGCCTCGATCGGGCCTCCGGGATCGGCGAGCGAGATCGCCATGCCGGCTACGAGCGGGGCGCGGCCGAGGCGCGCCCACTCCTCTTCGGTGAAGTCGGCTTTCGTGGTCATGCATCGAAGCTACTACCTTCCGTGCGGCGGACGACGAGCGCGACGGTTGTCGTCACACGAGCGGGGATTCCCCGCTCGTGAGCACACGACATCCGACCGAGCGCGGCGAGCCCGGCCAGCGTGGGCGCTTCGACACCGTGGCGGAGGCCGCGTCGAACTTCGCGAGCTCGCCCGCCTTCTTCGGCGTCTGCGTGCTGATCGTCGTGCTGTGGCTCGTTACGCACGCCGCACACCTGTCGACCGAGTGGCAGCACCTTGCCGGCGACGCGATGGCCGCCGTCACCTTGCTGCTTCTCGCCCTGGTCAAGAACTCCGAGCTGCGTGCCGAGCACGCCGTCCAGAGCAAGCTCGACGCGATCGCCGCGGCGCTGCTCGAGCAGCGCGAGGGCAAGACGTCCGAGGCGCACGACGAGCTCGAGCGCGCCATCGGGATGCACAAGGAGGTCTGAAGACGCCCGGCGGCAGCGGAGCCCGTGCGGCCACCGGCGCGGGGAGGGGCCGCGCCGGTGACCGCGAGCGCATGGCTCAGCGAGGGATCAGCACCGTGTTGATGACGTGGATGACGCCGTTGGAGGCGCCGACGTCCGCCGCGACGACGCGCGCGGAGCCCACCGTCACGTGACCGCTGCGCGCGCGCACCCGAAGGGACTGCCCGTTGAGCGTCTTGATCGAGGTGCGCTTGGCGACCTGGGCCGCCGTCAGCCTGCCCTTCGCGACGTGGTAGAGGAGAACCGCACGCAGCTTGGCCTTGTCGGCGGCGAGCGTGGCGAGCGTCTTCTTCGGCACCTTCGCGAACGCGGCGTCGGTGGGCGCGAAGACCGTGTAGGGGCCGCGGCCCTGGAGCGCGTTGGCGAGCCCTGCCTGCTTCAGCAGCGCGGTGAGCGTCTTGAACTTCCCGGCCGCGACGGCGGTCTGGACGATGTCCTTCTTGGGCGTCGCGCCGGCCGACGGCCCGGCCACGGCGACAGCCAGAACCGCAACGGCGGCCACGGCGAGGATTCGAGCGTGCTTCATCTGAAAACTCCCTTCTGACTAATGGCTGGCGGTCGCCGGGTGGCGGATCGCCGACGGCCGGCGCGCCAGCAGCGCGGCGATGGCGTAGACGGCGGACAGCCCGACGAGCCCGTAGACGATCCGGCTCGCAACGTTGGTCGTGCCGAAGTCCTCGCCGAAGATCCAGGCCACGAGATCGAACTTCGCAATCGCGACGAGGCCCCAGTTGAGGCCGCCGACGATGAGGAGGGTGGCGGCGACCACATCGAGCTTCTTCATCTGTGTAGCTCCTGTATAGAGGTTGTATAGGTCGGATTGACCACGGTAATTCGTCGTGCGCCCTTTGTCAAGCTACTGTGCAAGTGCTGTACAGTTTGCGACATGGAGGCCCAGCAGCTCCTGCGGATCGGCGAGCTCAGCAAGCGGTCCGGCGTCAGCCCGGAGCTCCTGCGTGCGTGGGAGCGCCGGTATGGGCTCTTACGGCCGATGCGCTCCGGGGGCGGCCTCCGGCTCTACTCGCTCGACGACCTCGAGCGGGTCCGGCTGATGCGCCGGCACCTCGGCGACGGGATCGCCGCCGCCGAGGCGGCACGGCTCGCCGCAGCGCCCGTCGCCACCTCGTCGCCCGCGGCTGTCCTGGCTCCGGCCGCGGTGCGGGAGGAGCTCGGCGACGCGCTGGCCGAGTTCGATGAGCCGCGGGCCCAGGCGGTCATCGACCGGCTGCTGAGCGTCGTCACGCTCGACACCGCGCTCGGCGAAGTCGTGCTGCCGTACCTCAACGAGCTCGGCGAGCGGTGGGAGCGCGGCGAGTCGTCCGTCGCCCAGGAGCACTTCGCTTCGGCCCTGATCCGCGGGCGCCTGCTCGGCCTCGCGCGTGGGTGGGGGCTCGGCTCCGGCCCGGTGGCGCTGCTGGCCTGCCTGCCCGGCGAGCAGCACGACCTGGGCCTGCTCGCCTTCGGCCTGGCCCTGCGCGAGCGCGGCTGGCGGATCAGCTACCTCGGCACCGACGCGCCGCTCGACACGGTCGGCGATGCGGCGCAGCAGATCGCGCCGGCGTTCGTCGTCCTCAACGCGATCTCGAGCGATCGCGTGGAGCCGTTCGTCAAGGAGCTCCGCACTCTGGCGCGCAAGCACCGGGTGGCGCTCGGGGGCGGTGCGGCCGCCAGCGACAGAGCCCCGGCGGTCCGGGGGCTGGTCATGCTCTCCGGCGATCCGATCGCCGAGGCGGAGCGGCTCACGGCGCTGGTCGACTCCTGAGCGACGTATCAGGCCGTGCACAACCACCCCACTCGGTGGCGCGAGCGTCCTGACGTCCGACGCTACGAGACCAGCGCCAGCGGCCGGTGCTTGCCGGCGAACTCGTCGCCGACCTCGACCAGCACGTCGAGCATCGCCTGCTTGGCCGGCGAGCGGAAGCTGTCCTTCAGCGTGGCGGCCATGATCTGACGTGACGGACGGGCGCGCGCCGAGCGAGCGCACGACGATGTCCTCGCGCACCGACATCAGGGCGAGGTCGGGGATGAATGACGCGCCGACGCCGGCGGCGACGAAGCCCTGCATCGCGTAGTAGTCGTCGGAGTTGAAGGCGATGCGCGGTTCGAAGCCGGCCAGCTGGCAGGAGCGCAGGAAGATCGAGGCGTCCGGGCACGAGCCGGTGGTGCCGAGGATCCAGTTCTCCTCGGCGAGCTCCTCGAGCTTGAGGCCGCGCTTGCGCGCGAGCGGATGGCTCTTGGGCAGCGCGACGTACATCGGATCGTCGAGCAGGTGCAGGCGCTCGATGCCGTCGTCGGCCGGCGGATGGAAGGTGGCGGTGATGTCCAGGGCGATGTCGACGTCGCCGCCGCGCAGCTTGGCGATGGCCGGGCCCGGCTCGGCTGGCTCGAGCGTCAGCTCGACAGCGGGATGGCGCTCGCGATAGCGGGCGATCGCCTCGGGCATGATCGACGCGCCCGCGCTCGGGAAGGCGGCGAGCCGCAGCCGGCCGCCGCGCAGGCCGGCGATCGCCTCGAGCTCGGCCTCCGCGTCGGAGAGCCGCGCGAGGATGACGTCGGCGTGCTCGACCAGCGCGCGGCCCGCGTCGGTCAGCCTGACGCCGCGGGCGCTGCGCTCGACGAGCACCATGCCGGCCTCGCGCTCCAGGGCGGCGATCTGCTGCGAGACGGCCGACTGCGTGTAGTCCAGCGCATCGGCAGCGGCGGAGAACGAGCCACGTGCGGCGACCTCGCGCAGCACGCGCATGCGACGAACGTCAAGCATTAGAGCAGCTTATCAGTGGGTGCAACGAATCCCATTTGTACTCATATCCCAGCGGTGCGATCCTCGACGTCATGAGCACGATGAACCCCGACACCCTGGTCATCCGTCGCGCCGTCGCGGCCGACCTCGACGACCTGCGCTACCTCGCCGCGCTCGACTCGGCGCGCGCGCTGCTCGGCGACGTCCTCGTGGCCGAGGCCGACGGCGTCATCCACGCCGCCTATTCGGTCGAGGAGCGCCGTGCGATCGCCGACCCCTTCTACCCGACGGCAGAGCTCATCGAGCTGCTCGAGATGCGTGCAGCGCCGCTGCGTGAAGCGCGCCCGAAGCGCACTCGGGGTCCGTCAGCCCTCCTGCGACGCGCGCTTCCCGCGCGTCCGTGAGGCGCGCGCCCTCCTCAGGCAACGCCGGCCACGCCGCTGCCCCCTCATGGCGGCTGTGGTCGGCGCTCGCCTGCGTCTACGTCATCTGGGGCTCGACGTACCTCGCCATCCGGGTGATGGTCGAAGACGTCCCGCCGATGCTGGGCGCGGGCGTGCGCTTCGTGGTCGCGGGCGGCGCGATGCTCGCGTTCCTTGCCGCGCGCGGGCGCCGCGTGCGCGTGTCGAGGCGCGCGCTGGCCGCGGCGGCGCTCGTCGGCCTGCTGCTGCCCGCGGGCGGCAACGGCGTCGTCACGATCGCCGAGCAGAACGTCCCCAGCGGCCTGGCGGCGCTGCTCATCGCCTCCGTCCCGCTGTGGATCGTCCTGCTGCGCTCGACCGTGGGCCGCGAGCGCATCGCGCGCGGCACGCTCGGCGGCCTTGCCCTCGGCTTCGCCGGCCTCGCGGTCCTCCTGGTCCCGGGCAGCCGCCCGACCGACGCCACCGTCGCCGGCGTGGTGCTCGTGCTTCTTGCGGCGTGCTCGTGGGCCACCGGGTCGTTCCTCTCGCCGCGCCTGCCGATGCCCTCCGACGGCCTGGTGTCGACCGCCTGGCAGATGATGTTCGGCGGCATCGCGCTGCTGATCGGGGCGTTCGCCGCGGGCGAGCAGAGCGACCTGCACCTCGCCGACGCCTCGGCGAAGTCGCTGTTCGCGCTCGCCTACCTCGTCGTCGCGGGCTCGTGGGTCGCCTACACCGCCTACGTCTGGCTGCTGCAGAACGCGCCGGTGTCGCAGGTGGCGACCTACGCCTACGTCAACCCGCTCGTGGCCGTCGTCCTGGGTTGGGCGATCCTCGACGAGCAGCTCACCGCCGGCACCCTGGCGGGCGCCGCCCTGGTCGTCGCGTCCGTTGCGGCGATCGTCACGCGCGAGTCCGCGTCGCGCAAGACCGAGCCCGAGCCGGAGTCAGCGCCCGAGCCGCGGCCGGAGTCGCGGGCGGCCGCGCGCGAAGAAAGGCGTTGCATCAAGCAACCTACTGCCGTAGACTCAGTTTCTTGACACAACTCATGAGCGAGGCAGTGACGATGACCCCCGAGGACATGCCCGGCCCACTCGTCGACATCGAGACGCTGTTCCCCTGGCTCGCGGCCATCACGCCCGCGCAGGAGCCGGTACAGCCCAAGCCGCAGCCGCAGTCCGCCGAGCCCGCCCAGGCGCTACGCGAAGCGGCCTGACGGCAGCGAGCGCGCTCACCCCGCCATCGGACGCTCGAACAGCGTCGACAGCACGACCTGCGTCTGCGTCCGGATGATCCCGGGCGTGTCGCGGATGCGCTCGAGCGCCTCCTCGAGGTGCGCGGTGTCGCGCGCGTGCACGTGCAGGATCGCGCTCGCCTCGCCGGCGACCGTGTAGGCGGCGGCGACCTCGGGGTGCTCGAAGACCGCGTCGCGGACCTCGGCGGCGGCCATCCGCCCCTCGCAGAACAGCGACACCAGCGCGTGCGTGTGCCAGCCCATCGCCGCGGGGTCGACCACGGCCGCATAGGAGCGAATCACGCCGTCGGCCTCAAGCCGATCGACACGCCGTTTGACCGCCGGCGCGCTCAGCGAGACGCGCTGGCCGATGGCCTGGAACGACATCCGCGCGCCGGATCGCAACAGCGCAACGATCTGCCGGTCGATCTCGTCCATCCAATCATGCTAGACCCCTCAGGCGCAACGGATCGGCATTGAGACGGGCACGCAACCGGACAATCATTGATGGCCGCCCCCCGAAGTAGAGGAGAACGTCGTATGGCCCAGCAGGCCGCGCCCGCACCGGCGACCCCGCCGGTGCCCGATCACGACTTCATGCCGCTCAACGGCATCCACCACGTCGAGTTGTACGTCGGCAACGCGCTGCAGGCCGCCTACTACTACGCCCACGCCTTCGGCTTCCGCCATGTCGCCTACCGCGGCCTGGAGACCGGGACCCGCGACCTCGTCTCGCATGTCCTGCAGCAGGGCCGCATTCGCCTCGTGCTCACCGGCGCGCTGAGCTCCGACTCGGCGATCGCCGCCCATCAGCACAAGCACGGCGACGGCGTGAAGGTCATCGCCCTGAGCGTGCCGAGCGTCGAGCACGCCTACCGTGAGGCCACGACCCGTGGCGCGATCGGCGTCAAGGCGCCGCACGAGGCCGCCGACGAGCGCGGCACGGTAAAGCTCGCGACGGTCGAGACGTACGGCGAGACGCTGCACACCTTCGTCGAGCGCGTCGATTACGACGGGCCGTTCCTGCCGGGCTACGAGCCGGTCGATGACGGCACGGAGGACAGCGGGATGCTGCTCGCCATCGACCACATCGTCGGCAACGTCGAGCTCGGGTCGATGGAGCGGTGGGTCAAGTATTACGAGGACGTCTTCGCGATGACCGAGATGATCCACTTCTCCGACGAGGACATCTCGACCGAGTACTCGGCGCTCATGTCCAAGGTCGTCAGCGACGGCAAGGGGCTCGTGAAGTTCCCGATCAACGAGCCGGCCGAGGGCAAGCGCAAGTCGCAAATCGACGAGTACCTGGAGTTCTACGAGGGCCCCGGCGCGCAGCACATCGCGGTGGCCACGCGCGACATCGTCGGCACCGTCGGCGAGCTGCGCCGTCGCGGTGTGGAGTTCCTGACCATCCCGCCCGCCTACTACGAGGACGTGCCGACGCGCGTGCCCGAGGTGGCCGAGCAGCTTGTCGATCTGCGCGAGCAGGGCATCCTCGTCGACCGCGACGACGAGGGCTATCTGCTGCAGATCTTCACCAAGCCCATCGGCGACCGGCCGACGATGTTCTTCGAGATCATCGAGCGCCACGGCGCGCGCGGATTCGGCGACGGCAACTTCAAGGCCCTGTTCGAGGCCATCGAGCGCGAGCAGGAGCGGAGGGGGAACCTCTAGCGATGAGGTATCACAGCCTGGGTGACGTCCCCGCCAAGCGCCATGCGCAGACGCGGCGCGACGGGGCGCTTCTGACAGAGGAGGTCCTCGGCTACGAGGGCTTCTCCGGCAACGAGTCGATCCTCTACCACCTGCACTCGCCGTGCAGGCTGTCGGAGGTCGGCGACTTCCACGCGATCGTGCGCGACGAATGGGTCCCCGATGCCCACGTCCATCGCCTCGCCGACGCCAACCCGGTCGAGCCGGGCGGCGATCCGGTCAGCGGCCGCAAGCTGCTGATGTTCAACAACGACATCGAGGTGTCGGTCTGCAAGCCGACCGAGGCCCACGAGGGCTTCTACCGCAACGGCGAGGGCGACGAGGTCGTCTACGTGCACCGCGGCGGCGGCGTGCTGCACACGATGTTCGGGCGCGTCCCCTTCCGCGAGAAGGATTACGTCGTCATCCCGCGGGGCACCACGCACCGCTGGGAGCCCGACGCCGATGCCGAGCAGTTCTGGATGTGCTTCCACACGCCAGGCGAGATCGAGACCCCCAACCGCTATCGCAACCGCTACGGGCAGCTGCTCGAGCACGCGCCCTACTCGCAGCGCGACTTCCACGGCCCGGTCGAGCTCGAGACGATCGAGAACGACGGCGAGTACGAGCTGACGCTGCGCGTCCGCGACGGCGTTCAGAGCTACACGCTCGATCGCCATCCCTTCGACGTCACCGGTTGGGACGGCTACGTCTACCCGTATACGTTCAACGCCGACGACTTCGAGCCGCGAGCCGGGCGCTTCCACCTGCCGCCGCCGGCGCACCAGACCTTCCAGGGGCCGAACTTCGTCATCTGTACGTTCGCCCCGCGGATGCTCGACTGGGACGAGACGGCGGTGCCGATCCCCTACCACCACTCGAACATTCAGTCCGAGGAGGTCATGTTCTACGCCGAGGGCGACTACGCCGCCCGCAAGGGCGTGGAGATCGGTTGCCTGACGCTGCACCCCTCGGGCCTTCCCCACGGCCCGCAGCCGGGCACGGTCGAGAAGGCGCTCGGCGCCAAGTCGACCAACGAGCTGGCCGTCATGTGGGACACCTTCCGGCCGCTGCGCCTGACGGCGCTGTGGCAGTCGGTCGACAACCCCGCTTACGCCTACTCCTGGAACGAGGAGAAGGCGGCTGCGTTCGACGCGCAGCCGGTCAGCTAGCGAGAGCTTCGGAGCGAGGTACGACGGCGGAGGGTCTGTCTGGGAGCGGGCCCTCCGCCGGCGCTGAAGCTCAGGCCTCTACCTTCTCCTCCGCCTCGGCCCGCGGCAGCGGCGCCAGGCCACGGATGAGGTCGGCCCCCTTCTCGGCGATCATGATCGTCGGCGCGTTGGTGTTGCCGCGGGTGATCGTCGGCATGACCGACGCATCGACGACGCGCAGGCCGTCGAGCCCCAGCACACGCAGCTCGCCGTCGACCACCGAGCCCATCGCGCAGGTGCCGACCGGGTGGTAGACGGTGTGCGCGCGGCGCTGGACGAAGTCCATGATGTCGGCCTCGGAGTCGGACTCCGGCACGAGGAAGTCGGCCCGCCGCCATTCCGTCAGCGCGGACGCGGCGTTGATCTCCATGTTCAGCCGCACGCCCGCGATCATGCTCTGGCGGTCCTCGTCGGTCTGCAGGTAGTTGTGGAGGATTCGCGGCCGCGCGTGGGGCACGGGCGACCGCAGCGTGACCTGCCCGCGGCTCGTCGGCTTCACGACGACGGGGCCGAAGGTGTAGGCGTCGTCGAAGGGCACGCCGAGGAACTCCTCGTGGAGCAGGAGGCAGCCGATGTGGAACTGGACATCGGGTGCCGCGAGGCCGTCGCGCGTGCGCACGAATCCGCCGCCCTCGCCGCCGTTGGACGTGCACGGGCCACTGCCCTCGCGCCTCGTACTGGGCGAAGGCCTCCGGCGTGGCGGCTGTGATCAGGCTGCCCTTGTCGGTGAGGACCACGAAGTTGAGCATCAGGTGGTCCTGCAGGTTCTGGCCGACCGGCAGCTCGTGGCGGGTCTCGATCCCCAGCGGCGCGAGCCCCTCGCTGGGCCCGACGCCCGAGAGCATCAAGAGCTGCGGCGAGTGGTAGGTGCCCGTCGAGAGCACGACCTCGCGCTCGGCGCGGATCTGCTCGAGCGCGCCGCCGCGCATGACCTCGACGCCGACCGCGCGATCGCCCTCGAAGAGGATCCGGTAGACGCGCGTGTCCGGTCATCACGTCGACGTTGCCGCGCGCGACCGCTGGATGCAGGTAGGCGACCGCGGTGCTGCAGCGCCGCCCGTCGCGCTGGGTGAGCTGGAAGCGCCCGGCGCCCTCCTGGGTGGCGCCGTTGAGGTCGTCGTTGCGCGGGATGCCGACCTGCGCCGGCGGCCTCGATCCAGCGTCTCGACGACCGGGTGCATCGAGCGGCTCTCGCTGACGCTGAGCGGCCCGCCGACCCCGTGGTAGTGGCTCTCGCCGCGCTCGTTGTCCTCGGCGCGCTTGAAGTACGGGCAGGACGTCCTCGTAGCCCCAGCCGTCGAAGCCCATCGCCGCCCACTCGTCGTAGTCGGCGCGGTTGCCGCGGATGTAGATCATCGCGTTGAGCGAGCTCGAGCCGCCGAGCACGCGGCCGCGCGGCAGGTAGTTGCGCCGGTGGTCGAGCCCCGGCTCGGGCTCGCTGAAGAGCGCCCAGTCCCAGTCGCTCGTCAGGTTCGGCGCCGAAGGCGAACGGCATGTGGATCTCGGGGTCGTCGTCGGGCGGGCCAGCCTCGATCACCGCGACCTTGACGTCAGGATCCTCGCCCAGGCGGTTGGCCACGCACGCAGCCGGCCGAGCCGGCGCCGACGATCACGTAGTCGTACATGCGCGCACCGTACGCCTCAGGCGGCGGCGCGGTCCAGCGCGTCGAGCACGAGCTGCGCCTTGACGCCGACGCCGAGGCGCTCACGGTCCTCGGGGCGCACCGGGTCCAGGCCGGTGAGCGCGCGCACGCGCTCCAGCCGCGCCGCCACGGTGTGGCGGTGGGCGTAGATCGCGGCGGCAGTGGCGTTCATGTTGCCGCCGTGCGCCAGGTAGGCGCGGAAGGTCGCGACGAACTCGGTGCGAAAGCGCGCGTCGTGCTCCAGCGCCGGGCCGATGCTCGAGCCCACGCAGCGCGACAGCTCGTCCTGCTCGGCGACCGCCGTGCCCAGCAACAGGCGCCAGGTCCCGGTCGTCGCCTCGTCGGCATCGACCTCGCCGGCGCGTACCAGCTCGAGCGCGATCCGCGCTTGGTGCAGCGCCCGGTGCAGGCGCTCGGGCCCGTTGCCGAGCGGTGACAGGCCGACCGCCGTGCGCGCGCCGAGCCGGCGCGCGACCCTCCGCGCGGCGCTCGCCGTGGCACGCCCGCCGTCATCGTCGCCGGGCGTGACGGGCAGCAGCGCCCACACGACGCCGTCCTCGCGCAGCGCCGGAGCGGCCGGGAACTGCTCGGCGATGGTCGGCACGACCCATCCCGCGCGGTCGGTCTCCTCGGCGCACAGCCCGATGGCGCCGTGCGCCAGCGCGATGCCCGCATCGCCCGCCTGTGCGAGCACGACGGTGGCATCGGCGCCCGGCCGCTCGCGCAGCGCACGCACGAGGGCGGGGCCGCCCGCGGGACGGCCCGCCCCCGCGTGGTCGAGCGCCAGCGCGCTCACCGCGAGCAGCGCCACCAGGCGCAGGACCTCGCCGGCCAGCGGCGCCGGCGGGCCGTCGTCGGTGAGCAGCACGACGGCGCCGAGCGACTGGGCTCCCCCGGGGATCGGCGCCTCGGCGGCGAGCGCCGGGGGCACCCGGACCGGCTGGCCGATCAGGCGGTCGGTGACGTAGCGGCGCACATCGCGCAGCCGGCTGTCGGCCGCCTGGGGCGCGATGATCGCAACGCCTTCGCCGGGAGCGACGATCGCCACCGTCCCCGCGGTGGCGTCGGCGGCCAGGTCGGCCACCGCGGCAAGCCCGCCGCCGGCGGTGATCGCGTCGACCATGCGGGCGTGGACGCCGCCCAGCGGAGCGGGCGACGTCTGGCCGGAACGAGCGGTGGACGCAGGGCCGGGCACGAGGGCATCCCACCGTGCCAGCCGATCCTTTGCGCGAGGTGAAGATCACGCATCCGCGCCGTTGACCGACCGCCCGACGGAGGCGACCGCCGCACGGAGGCGACCGGCGGCCCGCGCACCGCGTCTGAGATCCTGGCCCCAGTGATGCGCGACTTCACCTGGCGCGACGGCGAGCGCCTTGTCCGCTTCGGCCGCGGCGCGCTGGCCGACGCGCCCGGCCTGCTCGGCGACGGCTACGTGCTGCTGACCACCGAGCGGGCCGCGGCGACAGCGCCCCCGGTCGCTGACCACGCCGCGGCGGTCCACCTCGTGCCGGCGGGTCGCGTCGACGAGGTCGCCGGCGACCTGCTCGATGCGGTCGACGGCGAGTTGCTCGTCGCGCTCGGCGGCGGGCGGGTGGTCGACGTCGCCAAGGCGGTGGCCGCCGCGCGCGGCACGCAGGCCGCCGCGATCCCGACCACGCTCAGCGCCGCGGAGATGACGCGCGGCGGGCGCCAGGCTCGTGGCGTCGAGCCGTCGACCCCGCGCGTGCGCCCGCGGATCGTCCTCAACGACCCGGCCCTGAGCGCGTCGCAGCCCGACCACGACCTGGCCGCGTCGGCGGCCAACGCGCTCGGCCACGCGATCGACGGGCCGGTCACGCCGAAGGCATCACCTGTGCCGGTGCTCGCCGCCCGCGAGGCCGCTGCGCTGCTCGCGCGCGAGGACGACCGCGACGCGCTCGCGCTCGGCGCGCTGCTGTCGGGCTACGTCATCGACTCCTGCGGCTATGGGCTGCACCATGTGCTCTCGCAGACGCTCGCGCGCTTCGCCGGCGTGTGGCACGGGCGCGCCAACGCGGCGATGTTGCCGCACACGACCGTCGCCCTGCGCCGCCGCGCGCCCGAGATCCTGGCCGGGCTCGACGAGGCGGCGGGCATCGAGATGGAGGCCCTCGCGCGGCGCATGGCCCAGCGCGCGGGCGCCCAGCAGCTGCGCGACCTCGACGTCAGCGAGGACGACCTCGAGACGTGCGTGCGCCAGGCGCTCGCACGCCGCAAAGACCTCGAGGGCACGCCGCCGGCGCCGGACGAGGCCGAGGTCCGCGCCCTGTACGAGGCGGCGTGGTGATGCTCGAACTGCTGACAGAGCTGATGGACGCGGCCCAGGGCCAGTGCGCCTACGCGGAGGCGCGCCACATCGAGGCGCGCAGCGAAGCGATCGCCGTGCTGTCCGGACACGTCGACGCGATCGACAGCTCCGCGTCGGAGGGCATCGGCGTGCGCGTGCGGGTGGGCGGCGGCTGGGGGTTCGCCGCCACGCGCGACGTCACCCGCGCTGGGGCCGAGGCCGCGCTGGCGCGGGCGCTGGCGATCGCCGAGGCTCAGCCCGCAGGCCCCGCCACGCCGCTGGCGCCCGTCGCCCCCGCGCGCGGCCACTGGAGCTCCCCGTTCGAGACCGATCCCTTCGCGGTCGCGCTCGACGACAAGCTCGCGCTGCTGTTCGCCGCCGAGCGCGCCCTGCGCGACGGCGACCAGCGCATCGTGCGCACGGCCGCCACCGCGCGCGCGTGGCGCGAGCGCAAGGCGTTTGCCTCCACCGAGGGCGCGGCGTGCACGCAGGACCTGGTCGCCACGGGCGGCGGCATCGCCGCCTACGCGAGCGACGGCACGGACGTGCAGGTGCGCTCGTATCCGACGGCGCACGGCGGCGGGCTCAGCGCCGCGCGCGGCTGGGAGCACGTGCTCGGTCTCGACCTGCCCGGCAACGCACCGCGCGTCGCGAGCGAGGCTGTCGAGCTGCTCAGCGCGCCGCCGTGCCCACAGGGCACGCAGACGATCGTGCTGCACGGCGAGCAGGTCGCCCTGCAGGTCCACGAGTCGATCGGCCACGCGCTCGAGCTCGACCGCATCCTGCTCGGCGAGGCCTCTTACGCCGGCACGAGCTGGGTGTCGCCGGGCGACCTCGGGTCGCTGCGCTACGGCTCCGAGCTGGTGCACGTCACCGCCGACGCCACGCTGGCGGGTGGGTTGGGGTCCTTCGGGTGGGACGACGAGGGCGTCGCCGGCGCGCGCACGGACCTCGTCGAGGGCGGCGTACTGCGCGCCGCGCTGTCCAACCGCGAGAGCGCGGCCGCCGTCGGACTGGCGGCCTCGGGCGGCTGCGCACGCGCCGACGGCTTCGCGCGCCAGCCGATCGTGCGTATGACCAACGTCTCGCTCGAGCCGGGAACGGTCCCGACGCTCGCCGACCTGCTGGCCGACACCGGCGAGGGCCTGTACCTGGAGACCAACCGCTCGTGGTCGATCGACGATCGCCGGCTGCAGTTCCAGTTCGCCACCGAGGTGTGCCGCGAGATCCGCAGCGGCGAACTGGGCCGGCTGTACCGCAACGGCTCCTACGCGGGCGTGACGCCGCGCTTCTGGGGCTCGCTCGACGCCGTCTGCGGGCCGGGCGAGTGGCGGCTATGGGGGCTGACGAACTGCGGCAAGGGCGAACCGGGGCAGATCATGGAGGTCTCACACGGCGCCGCCCCGGCGCGCTTTCGCGACGTGCAGGTCGGCGTGGCGTGAGGGTCGAGCCGTTCAGGGTCGAGCTCGACGAGCGTGTCCTCGACGACCTCCGCGAGCGGATCGCGCGCACGCGCTGGCCCGGCGCCGCGCCGGGCGAGCCATGGGCGCAGGGCGCCGACCTCGCCTACCTGCGAGACCTCGTTGCATACTGGGCCGACGGCTTCGACTGGGCAGAGCGCGAGCGCGAGCTCAACGCGTTCGCGCACTTCCGCGCCGAGATCGACGGCGTGCGCATCCACTTCGTCCACGCGCGCGCCCGCGACGGCGACGGCATCCCGCTGATCCTCACGCACGGTTGGCCCAGCGCGTTCGTCGAGTTCCTCCCGCTGGTGCCGCTGCTCACGGATCCGCCGGACGGCCCCTCGTTCGACCTGGTGATCCCGTCACTGCCGGGCTACGGCTTCTCCGAGCGGCCCGCCCGCACCGGCGTGACCTCGCGCTACACCGCCGGCCTGTGGCACCGACTCATGCGCGGGCTCGGCTACGAGCGCTACGGCGCCCACGGCGGCGACTGGGGCGCGTCGGTCTCGACCTTCATGGCGCTCGACGATCCGGAGCCGATGATCGGCCTGCACCTCGCCAACCTCGACAACGAGCCGTATACGGGGCCGGGATCGCGCGAGCTGACGGACGCCGAGCGGTCCTATGCGGCCGAGTTCGGCCGCTGGCTGGAGGAGGAGCACGCCTACGCCGACCAGCAGGCGACCAAGCCGCAGACCCTCGCCTACGCGCTCACCGACTCGCCGGCGGGCCTGGCCGCCTGGATCGTCGAGAAGTGGCGGGCCTGGGGGGACACGCAGGGCGACGTCGACCGGCGTTTCTCGCGCGACCTGCTGCTGACCGTGGTCACGCTCTACTGGGCCACGGCCACGATCGCGACGTCGATGCGTGACTACTACGACAACCGCCACTCGCCCGACATGGCGATCGGCGCCCGACGACTTCGTCGCCGTCCCGACCGCGATGGCCGCGTTCTACGCCAACTTCATCCCCGAGGGCGTCCCGCCGCGCGAGTGGGTCGAGCGCCTGTACGACGTGCGTCGCTTCACGCCGATGCCGAGCGGCGGCCACTTCCCGGCCGCTGAGGAGCCCGAGCTGATGGCGCGCGACATCGCGGCCTTCTTCGCGGAGCTCCAACCCCCGTCAACACCCGCGCAGGGCGCGCAGCCGCCAGGAGGGGGGACCCCGTGGGCCTGACCACCGCACTCGACCTCGCCGAGCGCGCTCTCGCACTGGCCGAGGGCGATGCCCAGGCCACAGTGGTGCGCGAGCGCTCGCTGCTCTCCCGCTTCGCTCGCTCGACCCCGACGCAGGCCACGCAGGTCGACGACGTGACCGTCTCGCTGCTGCGCCTGCACGAGGGCCACACCGGCTCGGCCGACACCAACGACACGTCCGACGACGGGCTGCGCGACGCCGCCGCGCGCGCCGACGCCGCCGCGCGCGCGGCCGCCCGGGCGGCCGGCGCGCCGGGCGACTACCCGGGGCTGCCGGAGACCTCCCCCCCGGCCGCCCACGATGGCTTCGACGCGGCCACCGCAGAGCTCGATCCGGCGGAGGCGGGCGCCGCGCTGCGCGCGGCCTTCGACGGCTGCGCCGAGCACGGCCTGCAGGCCTTCGGCATCTGGACGGCCGGCGAGGTGCAGACCGCGATCGCGTCGACCGCGGGCGTGCGCGCGCACGAGGCGGTGACCGACGCGTTCATGAAGGTCATCGCCCGCGACGAGCGCGGGCGCACCGGCTGGGGCGCGGGCGCGGGCAGCGCCATCGCCGCGCTGGCCCCCGCCGAGCTCGCCGCGAGAGCCGCGGCCAAGGTGTCATCGCAGGAACCCATCGAGCTCGAGCCCGGCGAGTACCCGGTCGTCCTCGAGGCCGACGCCGTCGGCCTGCTGCTCGACTATCTCGGCGGCCTGGCCTTCAACGGCCTGTCGCACACCGAGGGCCGCGGCGCCCTGGCGGGCCGCCTGGGCCAGCGGGTCGCGGCGCCGGCGATCAACCTGGCCGACGCGCCGCGCTTCGCCCGCACGCTGCCGCGCGCCTTCGACGCTGAGGGCGTCGCGAAGCGCGCGCTGCCGCTCATCCAGGACGGCGTCGCCCACGCGGTCGTGCACGACACGCGCTCGGCGGCGCGCGCGGGCGCCGCCTCGACCGGCCACGCGCTCGCGCCCGGCGGCGCGGCCTACGGGCCGATGCCGACCAACCTCGTGCTCGCCGGCGGCGGCGCGGCCGGTGTCGAGGAGCTGATGGCGCCGATCGAGCGCGGGCTCTACGTCACGCGCCTGTGGTACCTCAACGCGGTCCACGAGCGCTCGACGCTCGTGACCGGCACCACGCGCGACGGCACCTTCCTCATCGAGGACGGGCGCATCGGGCGGCCGGTCAAGGACGTGCGCTTCACCGACTCGATCCTGCGTGTGCTCGAGGCCACCGAGGCGCTCACGGCGGCGCAGCAGCTCGTCTGCGAGGGCGACTTCTACGGCCGGCGCTTCGCCACCGGCGTCGTGACGCCGGCGCTGCGCGCGAGCGCGTTCAGGATCACTGGGCAGACGCTGTGAGCGGCGCTCCTGGCGCCGCTACCAGGGCTGCTTGATCAGGATGATCGTATTGACCGCGAAGGCGATCGCGAAGCCGACCGTCCAGCGGTTGAGGTTGCGCTCGACCAGCGAGCCGCCGCCCAGCGGGCCCTGACCCGTGCCCACGCCGAAGGCGCCGGAGAGCCCGGCGTCCTTCCCCGAGTGCATCAGGATCAGGAAGATCAGGACCACGCAGATGATGACCTGAATGACGGAGAAGATCAGTTCCATCGCCCCTGATGGTACCGGCCTCTCCGCCATTCAGGCGGAGCCCCTGCCTACGCCTAGTGCCCCTGGCCCGCCTTGTCGCAGTTGCTGTGGCCCGGGTCGCCGCCCTGGGCCTTGAAGGCCCCGTGGCGGTGGTGGCGCTTGTGATGGCGATGACCGACGCGCTTGCGCACCGGCAGCTGCTTGAGGTCACCGGAGGCCACGACGGTGTCGCCCTCCTTGACCTGCACGGTGTACGTCGTGCCGACGACGGCGTTGAAGGTCGCGGACTTCGCGAAGCCCTTGAGCTTGCCCTTCTCGTCGGTGGTCGCGGTCGTCGGCGCGAAGTCCGAGGCAACGCTGAGGCCGAAGCTGTAGGCGGTGTTGGGCTTGAGGCCGCGCACCTTGACGGCGAGGGCGTTGTTCTTGGCGCCGTCGACGAGCACGGCGTGGCCGCTGACCGCGGTACCGGAGAGCTTTCCGGCGTAGACCGCGGCATTGCCCTTGCCGTGATGCGCGCCGGCTGTGCCCGCAAGGGCCAGCAGCCCTGCGCACGCGAGCGCGAGGATCTTCGTTGTTGCGTTCATGGCAGCTCAAACGCGCCACGAGGACCGAGGTTGGAAGGTCAGTCGAGCGCATCCAATCGCCGCAGCAGCTCCATCGCCTCCGCGCGCAGGTCGCGATCGAGCGCCCGCCAGTCGGCCTCCGACAACTTGCCGGTGCGGAAGTCGAGCTCGGCGTCGCGGATCTCGCGGTACTTGGCCTCCTTGGCGGCCTCGAGGTCCTCGCGGCGGGCGGCGTCGACGTCGTCGGCCGCGGTCGCGCCCGCGCGCAGCGGCGCGCTGACGAGCCAGACCACGAGGCCCAGCAGCGCGATGACGACGCGGCGTGCCGAGTCAGAAAGTTCGCCCGTTCATGGCGGAGGATCGTCGCGTGTGGCAGGACGCGGAGTGCCGCGACCGAGGAGCGCCAGGCGGATCGGGCCAAGACGTCGGCTAAGCACGACCCAGTTCGCGGGCCACGCGCGCGGCATAGCCGGCGGTGACCCGCCGGCGGGCCGTGTCGGGCGCCGGCCACAGCGCGATCAGCCCGCCGGCGAAAACGATCAGCCCGCCGAGCCAGATCCAGGTCACCAGCGGCGAGGAGATGACGCGGAACTGCGCCGGGAAGGCGCCCTGGCGGTAGACCGCGAGCAGCCGCCCGACCGCCTCGGTCTGCTGTTCGGGGGACCGGCCGGCCGTCTGCTTCGCCGTCGCATCGATGACCTTCGCCAGATACTCGGGATCGGGCTGGATCGCCGTCCACAGGTCGTGCGTCAGGCCGGCCCTCATGCCGACCTCAGATGTCGCCTCGCCCTCGAAGATCCCCTGCACGAGGCTCCCCGAGGCGAACGGCGCCGCCGACGGGTAGTAGCCGCGATTGGTGCGCAGGGTGGCCACGTGACGACCGTCCTTCTTGACATCGAGCACGGCGCCGAGCTCCGCGCGCTCCAATCGCTGCCCCCGGAAGACCGGCCGCGCGGTCGCCTCCTTGTAGGTCACCTGGTAGCCGCCGACCGACGCCGTCTGGCCGCGGCTCAGGCGGACGTCGCGCGCATGCTGGAAGGCCGTCGAGGCGGCGACGCCGACGAACAGCACCGCCATGCCGACGTGCACCGTGTAGCCGCCGTAGCGGCGCCGGTTGCGCCGCACGAGGCTGACCAGCGCCCGCCCCGGGCCCTCGCTCGTCATCGCCCGCCGGGCGCTGACACCACGCGCGAACTCCTGCGTGATGACCGCCACGACGAAGGTCGCGCAGACGAACATCGCCACGGCTGTCGCGCTGCCGTTCACGCCGAGGGCGAGCAGCGCGACGAGCGCCACGGCGGCAGCGACCACGGGCCACAGGAACATGCGCCGCGCGTTGGCCCACGTCGCGCGCCGCCAAGCGATGACCGGCCCGATGCCCGACAGCAGCACGAGGATGAGCGCCAGCGGCACGGTGTAGCGGTCGAACCACGGCGGCCCGACCGCGGCCTTCGTGCCGGTCACGGCCTCGGAGATCAGCGGGAAGAAGGTGCCCCAGAAGACCACGAAGGCGAGCGCGACGAGCACGACGTTGTTGGCCAGGAATGCGGCCTCGCGGGAGAGCAGCGAATCGAGCCGGTGCTCGGAGCGCAGCACATCGCGCCGGGTGACCACGAGGTACAGGCCGCCCGCGATCATGAGCGAGATCAGCGAGACGAACGGCACGCCGAGCGTCGAGGCGCCGAAGGCATGGATGGAGTCGAGGATCCCCGAGCGCACGAGGAAGGTGCCGAGCACCGCCAGCGTGCCGGTCGCCAGCACGAGCGAGACGTTCCAGACCTTCAGCATCCCGCGCTTCTCCTGGACCATCACCGAGTGCAGGAACGCCGTGCCGGTCAGCCACGGCAGCAGCGAGGCGTTCTCGACCGGGTCCCAGGCCCAGTAGCCGCCCCAGCCCAGCTCGGCGTAGGACCAGCGCGCGCCGAGGAGGATCCCGATGCCCAGGAAGAACCAGGCCGCCAGCGCGAAGCGGCGGGTGGCGCGGATCCAGTCGGCGTCGACGTGGCGCGCCACGAGCGCGCCGATCGCGAACGCGAACGGGATCGCCAACAGCGTGTACCCCGAGTAGAGCATCGGGGGGTGGATCATCATGCTCGGGTGGCGCAGGAGCGGGTTCAGCCCGGTGCCCTCGGGCGGCGCCGTGGCCACCGTGTCGAAACGGCGTGGCGTCGAAGACGAGCAGGCCGGTGAAGAAGGCGCCGAAGCCGAGCAGCACGGCGGTCGCGTAGGGCGCGACGTCGCGCATGCGCCGGCGCACCAGGAAGAGCACGAGGCTCGACCACAGCGACAGCAGCCACACCCACAGCAGCAGCGAGCCCTCCTGCGAAGACCACGCCGCGGCGGCGCGGTAGAAGGTCGGCGTGGTGGTCGACGAGTGCGTGGCGACGACGTCGTAGTGGAAGTCCGAGCGCAGGAAGGCGACCTCGAGGATCGCGAAGGCCGCCGTGGCAAGCACGGCGAGCCCGTAGACCGCGCGCCGTCCCGAGTCGACGAAGTCGCGCCGGCCGGCGCGCGCGCCGTACAGCGACGCGCCGATGCCGTAGAAGCACGTGCCGAGGGCGAGGATCAGGCAGGCCTGGCCGACCGTGGCCATGATGGCTACGTCTGCTGCTTGTCGGTGAACTTCGACGGGCACTTCGTCACGAGCGAGTCCTTCTCGCCCACGAACGTCGCGCCGCGCTTGCGCACGGTGACGATCACCTCGCGCCCGTCGCGGAACGGGTCGGGCACGGCGCCGACGTAGCGAACCGGCACCGAAGCGCTGCCGTTGCGGTCGCGCACGCGGAACAGGGTGGCGTCTCCTCGCTTGCGGATCGAGCCGTCGACCACCTTGCCGGTCAGCTGGTATGAGCGCCCCGGGTTGGCGCTGGCCAGCAGCCGCGACGGGTCGACCGCCGCGCTGGAGGCGGAGAAGCTTGTGTAGGCGAGGGCGCCGGCCAGCAGGAACGCGGCCGTCAGGGCCACGACCAGCCGGATGCGGCGCTTGCGGGATGGGTCCATGCGCTGGCCAGAGTCTAAGGCGAGCGGGCCGCGGATGACCCCATGCGACGGCGCGATTAGCGCCTCGGCGTCAAATCGCAACGTGAATTAAGAAACCTTCGGGCCGTTGATGCGTCTGTAAGGGAGAGAGGCGAATGCGCGTACGTTCGAATCGCAACCCGACAGAGACCCGCCGCCGCGAGGGAGTCCTCCGGCGCCGCCACGCACCGACGCTGCCGAAGCCGGCCGACGACCTGGCCGACGAGCGCCGCGCCCGCGAGTCCGGCGGCCCCGACGACCGCGCGATGTACACCTGCTCATGCGGCTACGTCTTCGAGGCTGACGTCACGACGTCGGTGGCCTGCCCGCACTGCGGCGCCGGCCAGGCCTGGTAGGCGACGTAGCCCAGCCGCCGGTTGGGAATACTGGGGGCCCCATGGCCCTCGGCCGCAGGCTGCTCGGCGCGCTGCTCATCGCCCTCATGGCGGTGGGCTCGGTGCTGCTGTGGCTGGGCATCCCGCTGGGCTGGCTCTACCTCGCCTCGCGGCTGGTCGACTCCTCGCAGCCTTCGATGGGGCCTTACGTCCTCGTGCTCGTCGGCATCCCGGCCTCGATGATCGTCGTGGGCAAGCTGCTGTCCAAGCTCAACCGTGCCTACGGCCAGCTGACCCACACCGCGCCGACCGGCCGCACACGAGAGGCGTGGCTGCGGTCGATGCGCGACGGGCGCGACAGCGGCCGCCAGCGCACGGTGCTCGACGTGGTGATGGTCTGGAGCGTCGCGGTCGCGCTCCTCTGCTTCGCGATCTGGTTCTTCGTATTCGCCGGCTCGAGCCTGCCCACCTAGCAGGCGCGCGCGTAGCGGCAGGCCACGACGCTGGGCTGCTCGACCGGGTGGCCGGCATCGATCGACCAGGCCAGGCGCACGAACTGGGCGTGCGACCACGCCAGCGGCGTGGCCGACAGCGTGCCCTCGCCGGGCGGGAAGTCGGGCCGGCCCGACGGCGGCTGATCGTCCCAGACCTGCTCGGGCAGCAGGTCGCCGTCGTTCGCCGCGCCGGCCATCGCCGCCAGGCGCGCGTTGGCCGAGCCGCCGGCCGCCAGCTCGTACTCGCCGCGCTCGCCGGCGAAGATCGGCCACGCGCGGCCGAGGGTGGCCTGGGTGCCCTGCTTGAAGATCACGTCCCACGGCGAGCCGTCGCGCTGCTCGCCGTAGCCGTCGAAGTTGAAGCGGTGCCAGAAGCGCCCGTTCGGGGTGTCGACGGCGATCTGGTCATCGACGACGTTGATCGAGTTGAGGATCGCCGGGTCGTCCGGGCGCTTGACGCCGAGGCGCACGAGCTCCAGGAAGCTCGGATCCACGACGGTGCGCTCGTCGGCGTCGGTCGGGCCGCTGTCACCGATCCCGTACTTGCTGCCGTCGTTGGGGTTGGCGTCCTTGGTCAGGCGGAGGTAGTAGGGCTTGTCGGAGTACGGGCCGTTGGTCGTGACCGTCCACTTCTCCACGTTGGCCTGCCAGTCGTCGGCGGTCGCTTCGTAGCGCGCGGCGCTCGCGTCGTCGCCGTTGCGGCGCGCGATGTCGGCGGCGCAGATCAGCCCGGCAATCTCCGAGGCGATCGTCCCGGGCGACCAGCCGCTCTGGTTCTCCCAGCGGTCCATGTCGGTCACCGGGCCCTTGGCGACGAGATAGTCGGCCGCCGGCTTGACGTGCTTGGTGTAGGTGGTGCCGTCGTCGCGCCCGAGCTGCCACGCGAGCACGATCGGGAAGGCGACCTCGTCCATCTGCGTGCCCGTCCAATGCGGCGTGCCGTCGACGAAGGTGTTCTGCCAGATCGAGCCGTCGGGCCGCTGCTGCTTGGTGAACACGTAGGTCAGGGCGCGATCGGCCGCGCCGCGGTCGCCGGCCGCCAGTAGAGCGGTGACGATCTGGTAGAGGTCGCGCGACCAGACCGCGTGGTACACGCCGGAGACCGGCTGCTCGAGGCCGGTGCCCCAGACCCACGGCATGGTCGGCGAAGCGATGAACGCGCCCCGGTAGGTCTTGTCCTCGTGGGCGGCGAGGACCATGACCGAGACGTCGTACTCGGCGCCGTAGGGCCGGGCGCTCGCGGGCTCGCGCTTCAGCGAGGCCAAGTCGTGGTGCCAGCCGTCGGCGTAGGTGCCGGCGACGCGGCTGAAGCCACGGTGCAGCGAGGCCTTCGCGGTCGACAGCGCGGCGGCGCTCGTCGTGCCGAGGCCGAGCGCCAGCGTCAGGCGCGTGTGCCGCACGCCGTCCAGACGCGTGAGGCCGGTCTGCACGACGTTGCCATCGGGCGAGGAGGTGTACTGCCAGTCCATCCGATGGTCGCTCTGCAGGTCGCTCCAGCCGTCGCTGGTTCCTAGGTAGCCGGTCGAGGTCGCGACGAAGCCGGGCTCCGCGATCAGGGCGCTGCCGGCCTTGGCGTCACCGTCGAGCAGGGCGCCACGGCTCGTCGTCCCGGAGTCGTCGTTGCCGTTGTTGGCCAGCGCGGGATCGAAGAGCGCGTACACCTGGTAGGGCCGGCCGGTCAGCGACTGGAAGCGCACGTCGACGAGCAGCGCGTTGCGCGTGGGGTCCTCGACGTAGGTCTTGACGATCCGGTAACGGCCCGACTTCGCCGTGTCGATCTGGCGGTAGGTGAGGCTGCGGCGATCGACGAGCTCGACGCGGTGCGTGGTGGCGTCGCGCTCGCGCTCAGCGAACGTCCTGCCGTCGGAGACGACGAGCTGCAGGTCGCGCACGCTCGGCGTGCTGAGATCGGGGTAGTAGACCTCGGTCAGCTCGCCGCCCTGCAGCGTGTGCCAGACCTTGCTGGTCGTGGTGGCCGAGGTGCCGAAGCCGTCCTTGTCGGCCGGCGTCCAGAAGGCCGGCTGGCCGGGGGCGCCGGGCGCGGCTCCGCCGGATGCCGCGTGCGCGGCGCTCGGTGCGAGGGCGGCGAGGAGGGTGACGACGGTCAGCGCGCGAAGCATCCCCCCGCGCTACCCGCGCCCGCGCGCGATCAACCGCGCCAGCCGTCCATGATCTCGTTGCCTGACGTTCCCAGGACGGGGTGCAGCTCGATGGCCGGCGAGTAGCGGCTCGCCGGCGTCTGGCGGCCCAGCGCCTCGGCCATCGCGCGGACGTGGTGGGGTCCCCCGCCGCAGCAGATGCCGATGTAGTCCACACCGATGTCGCGCGCGCGCACGGCGAAGTCCGCCATCTCGAAGCGCGTGCACTGGAAGGGCTCGAGCGCGATCGGGAACGCGCGCAGGCCGTCGTCGAAGGTCAGCGACTCGAACGCCGGCGTCTCCCGAGTGGTCCGGTAGGGCACCGGCTGCGCCGCGACCGGAACGTCGACCGCCGACCGGATCTCGTCGAGCAGCGGCAGCATCGTCTCCGGCCCGCGCGAGCAGTTCAGCCCGACGACCGCCGCGCCCCGGTCGGCCAGGATGCGGCACGCCTCGACGTAGCCGTAGCCGTCGTAGGTCGTCGCGTCCTGGACGCTGGCGAAGGTGACCATCGCGGGCAGCCCGAGCTCCTGGCAGACGTCGAGACCGATGAGCGCCTCGCCGAGGAAGTCGTTGGTCTCGGCGATGACGAAGTCGACGCCCTCCTCGGCGGCCCAGCCCAGCTGCTCCTCGTACTGGGCGCGGACGACGGCGCCCGACGTCACCGGGTCGGCGGGGTCGTAGGACCAGGTGTTGCAGATGTTGCCCGCCACCAGCGCGCCGCCCTCGGCGGCGATCTCGTTGGCGATGCGCACGGCCTGCCGGTTCATCTGCTCCAGGTCGCCGTCGCGCCCGACGTCCCTGAGCTTGTCGCGGTGCGCGTAGTAGGTCAGCGCGACCATCACGTCGGCGCCCGCGCGCATGAAGTCGCGGTGCAGCGCGCGCAGCGCGTCGGGCTCGTCGAGGATGACCTCGGGCACGAACGGGCCGGCCTTGACGTAGCCGCGGCGCTCGAGCTCGAAGACGTAGCCCTCGGCGCCGAGGACGACGCCCTCAGAGAGACGCTGCTGCAGAGTCCGCTGCGACCGCATCGCGCGCGCCTCCCATGTCGAACCGGGCCGGATCGAAGCGGCCGATGTCGTAGACCGTGCCGCCCTGCAGCGCGCAGCTCGGCAAGGACCCGCCCCACCCAGGGCGCGAACTTGTAGCCGGTGCCGCGCCAGCCGACGCCGACGAACGCGTTCGTCACGCCCGGCACCGCGCCGAGCACGAAGTCGTCGTCGGCGACGAGGTCGTACTCGCACTGGTCGACATCCTCGACCTCGCGGACGGTGGCCGTCCGCAGCCCGGGCATGCAGTGCTCGACGAACGTCGCGATCCCGTCGACCGAGGTCTCTGCCCGCGGCAGATCGGGCGGGTTGTAGTAGCCGATCTTCACCGCGTCGACGAGCCCGTCGACGATCGGGTGGCAGTAGATCCCGGTGTCGAGGTAGGCGATCGCCGGCATCGACCCGGCGGTGAAGCGATCGCGCACGGCCGCGGGCGGTGTGAAGTACTTCGCCTCGCGCGGGCGATCCTTGGTGATGGGCACGCGCAGCCCGCAGCCGGGCAGCATCGCCAGCACGTCGTTGGTGCCGTGTCCGGCCGTGACCACCAACGATCGCGCCGGCCATTCCTCCGTGTCGGCGATCACGCGGATCCCGGCGCCGTCGCGAACGATCGCGGTGGGCTCGGTCTCCTCGCGGATCTCGACCCTGCGCTCGCCGAGCACCCAGCGCAGCGCATGGGTCACGGCCGGCAGGTCGACGACGCCGGCATCCACGTCGAGGTGCCCCAGGTCGGCGTCGAGGTAGGCGAAACGCCGGCGCAGCGCCGCCCCGTCGAACGACGCCGTCCTCAGCCCCAGGCGCCTGAGCGTCTCGTTGCTCATCTGCGCGTACGTGTCCGTCGAGGTTGGGGGTGACCGAGCGCTTGGCGATGTTCAGGCAGCCGCAGCGGACGAGCACCTTGGTGTCGGTGCGCTCCTCGAAGTCGCCCCACAGGCCGAAGGCCTCGTGCGCCAGCCGCGCGTAGGTCGCGTCGAGGTAGTCGTTGCGGAATGAGCGCGTGCGCCCGTACGAGGCCGTCATCGGATCGCCGATGCGCCCGCGCTCGAGGACGACGACGCGCTCGAAGCGCTCGGACGCGTGATAGGCCGTGAACAGGCCCATCACGCCTCCGCCGATGACCACGAGGTCGTTCACGAGGCCGCCGCCTCGATCGGCCGCAGCTCCTCGGCGTAGGAGACCGACCGGCGCCGCAGCGTGCCGTCGGGCGTCGACGGCGTAGGCGCCCATGCGCGACAGCGGCGGCGAGTAGGCGTGGATCGAGACGGCCGGCGAGGCGGCGGCGTGGCGCATGCGGTGCACGTGAGACGCGTCGAAGCCGAACGCCTCCCCCGCGCGATGGCGGATCTCGCGCGGCGACCCGCCGATCACGAGGCGCTCCTCGACGACCTCGCCCTCGACCACTGCGACCGCGCCGCTCGAGACGTCGTGGTCGTGGAAGCCGGTGTCGTTGCCGCCCGCCCACGAGATCACCCAGACGCCGACGTGCTCGTCGCACCAGAGCTCCTCGAAGTGGCGCTGCGGCGTGTCGCAGCGCACGAGCGGGCGCCAGCGCTCGGGATCCGCGGCGATCCGGGACACGAGATCGCGCAGTTCGGCGGGTTTCAGATCGCAGGTGAACCGGTTCACGAGAACCTCTTGTTAAGCGGTTCAGTGAACCGCTTAACCACTATCGCCGGACTGGGCTGGGCTTGTCAAGGGCGAGTACGCTGGGCCCGTGGCCAGCCGCCCGGGGCGCCGCACGACGATTCGCGAGCTGGCCGAGTACACCGGCCTCTCGCCCGCCGCCGTCAGCTACGCCCTGCGCGGCATGCAGGTGTCGGCGGAGACCGAGCGGCGCGTCCGTGAGGCCGCGGCCGAGCTGGGTTATGAGGCCGATCCGATCGCCCGCGCGCTGGCGGGGGGCGCCACCGCGGTCGTCGGCCTGCTCGTCGGCAGCCTCGCCGACTTCTGGAACCAGGAGCTCGTGCGCGCGGTCCAGCGCGAGCTGTACGGCGCGGCGCGCAGCACGCTCGTCGCCGATGCCGACGGCGAGCCGGCGCGCGAGCTCGAGCTCGCGCGGCGCCTGCTCGACCATCGCGTCGACGGGCTCGTCGTGGTGCCGATCGGCCCGGCCAGCGGCGGCTGGGAGACGATCGCCAGGGAGGTCGCGACCGTCACCATCGGCGACGCGCTGCCCGGCGTGAACCCCGCCGGCGAGGTCGTCTTCGACCACGAGCGCGGCGTGCGAGCGAGCCTCGAGCACCTGAGCGCGCTCGGCCACCGTCGCATCACCGTGCTGTCGTGGGCGGTCGAGACGTCGCCGGACCGCGAGGCCGAGCGCGCGGTGGGAGCGTCGGCCGCGGCGCTGGGGCTGGACTGCGACGTGGTCGCGTGCGCCTACTCGCTCAACGGCTCGCGGCCGCTGGCGCTCGAGCTGCTACGCAGCGAGGAGCGGCCGACCGCCGTGTTGTGCCTGTCGGACTCGATCGCCTACGGCGTCTACGCGGCGTGCGCCGAGCTGGGCCTGTCGATCCCCGGCGACGTGTCCGTCGCCGGCTTCGGCGACCACCCGATCTCGCGCCTGCTCGCGCCGCCGCTGACCTCGACGGTCTGGGACATCGACCGCACGGCCGAGGTGGCGACCGCGTTCCTGCTCCAGGCGATCGAGGCCGACGGCCCGCAGGCGACGCTGCGCGACGTGGTGCAGCCGGTGCTCGTCACGCGCGCGTCGACGGCCCCGGGGCCCGCCTGAGCGAGCCCCGGGCCGCCCGTTTCTCAGGTCAGGTGGTTGGCCGTCAGGAACTGCTTGGCCACCGTGGCCTCGTCCTGCTTGTCGATCGCGACCGCCTTGTTCATCGCGGTGATCGCCGGGGTCGTCAGGAGCTTGTTGACGCCGTTGATGACGTTCATGAACTGGTCGCCACCGAGCTGGGCAAGCTTGTTCTTGTCGATGACGAACGCCACGTTCTGGAAGCCGAAGACGCCCTTGGGGTCCGTGAGCACCGCGTACTTGCCGCTGGCCAGCTGCGCGTCCGTCGTGAAGATGTTCGCCGTGTCGACCTTGCCGGTGTCCAGCGCCTGGTACTGCACGCCCAGGGCGAGCTGACGGAACTTGGCGTTGTCGATCCCGTAGACCTTCTTCATTCCCGCGAGACCCTGTTGGCGGTTCTTGAACTCCGGCCGCGCGCCCAGCGAGAAGGTGCCGAGCTTCTTGAGGTCCTCCATGGTGGCCAGCTGATGCTTCTGCGCGTACGCCTTGGTCGTCGCGATGGCGTCGACGTCCTGGAAGGGCGTCGGATTGCTGACCGTCTCCCCGCGGGTCTCGTAGAACTGCTTTGCGAGCTGGTACTCCTCGGCGGCCGTCTTGGCCGGCTCGTTGCGTTTGGCCACCGTGGCGACCGACTCACCGGTGTACTCGGGGTAGCCGTCGATCTTGTGGCTGGTGAGCGCCGTGTCGATGATCTCGGTGGCGCCGATGTTCTTCTTGAGGTTGACGGTGTAGCCCCTGGCCTGGAGCGCCTGCTTGTAGAGCTCGCCGAGGATGAACTCCTCGGTGAAGTCCTTGGTGCCGATCGTCACGGCCGGCTTGCCCTTGCCGGGCAGCGCGGCCGCCGCTGAGGTGCCCGTCGCCGCGGAGCTGCTCGTACTGCTGTTGTTGTCGCTCCCGCAGGCGGCCACGCCCAGCGCCGCCGTCGCGGTGAGCAGCAGGCCACAGGCGGCCCGCTTCGCGATATGTCGCATGTGATTTCCTCGCTCCCTTTGATGGCTTACGTACCTTCGATCGCCGGCGCGAGCAGCTCGGCCGGCCCCTCCTCGTGGCGCAGCGCCTTGGGCGTCAGCAGCCGCTGGATGACCGCGAAAACGCCCTCGACCAGGAAGGCCAGCGCAGTCACCATCAACGCGCCGGCGATCACCCCGGCGGTCCCGTAGCTGGCCTGGTTGACGATCACGTCGCCAAGGCCGCCGCCCCCGGCCAGCGCGGCCAGGGTCGCCGTGGCCACGACGTAGACCGCGCCGGTGCGAATTCCCGCGAACATCAGCCCCACCGCGAGCGGGATCTCGACCTTCCACAGCACCTGCGACGGCTTCATGCCGGCGGCGCGCGCCGCCTCGACCGCATCGGGATCCACGCCGTCGACCGCGACATAGGCGTTGGTGAGCATCGGCGGCACGGCCAGGATCACCAGCGCGATCATCACGTTGATGAAGCCGATGCCCAGGAAGGCGAGACCGATCGAGATGACCGCCAGGCTCGGCAGCGCCCGCCCGACGTTGGACACGTTGATGGCGATGAACGAGCCGCGGTGCAGGTGCCCCAGAGCGACGCCGAGAGGGATGGCGATGACGATGGCGACACCGATCGCCGCGAACGACAGCTCCAGGTGCTCGACGGTCTTGGTCAGCATGAAGTGCAGGTTGTCGCCGATGAACTGGAACGCGTCGATGATCGAATGCATCAGCGCACCTTCGCCTGCGCCCACGGCGTGAGCAGTCGCTGGAGGAGCACGAGCAGCGCGTCGGCGACGAGCGCCAGGAGCACGGCGAGCACGCCCGCCGCGATGAACTGCGTCTTGAAACCGTCCTGGATCGCGTTGAAGATCGGCTCACCCAGCCCGCCGACGCCGATGATCGCCGCGATGGTGGCAAGGCTGATCGTCGTCACCGTCGCGATGCGAATGCCGGCCATGATCGCGGGCAACGCCAGTGGGAGCTCCACACGCCACAGGGTCTGGCTCCGCGTGAGGCCCATCGCCTGAGCGGCCTCGAGCGCGTCGGGCGGCACCTCGCGCAGGCCGGTGACGATGTTGCGGAAGAGGATGAGCAGCGTGTAGGAGACGAGCGCGATCTCGGCGCTCAGCCGCGTCAGCCCGGTGAACGGGATCATGAGCTGGAAGAAGGCGATGCTCGGGATCGTGTAGAGGAACGCGAAGGTGCCGGTGGCCGGCGCGTCGAACCACTTCCAGCGGTAGGCGACCAGCGCGCAGGCCATCGCGATGACGAAGCCGATCCCGACGGCCATGGCGACAAGCTCGATGTGCTCGACGAGACGCGGCAGGAAGGTGCTGCTCCAGTGGCTGGTGAACCAGTCCCAGCAGAACTGGCGGTTCTCGCGCACGCAGCTCGAGCCCCTCTGGAAGGTCGGGATGACCGGGCCGGCCTGTGCGAGCTGTACGAGCACTAGGTCTTGGCCTCCTCCGCGTCGGCGAAGTGGGCGAGCGTCTCCATCTCGACCATCCCGCGCCGCTCGCCCGCCTCATCGAGCACGACGAGCGCCGAGACCCGGCGCGTGATCATGAGCGACAGCGCGTCGCGAAGCGAGGTGCGCTCGTCGACCGTCGGCAGGCCGGCGGCATCGCCGTTTTCCGGCGCGGGCTCGAGCTCGATATCACGCAGCTCGCGCAGCCGCAGGCGCTTGAGGCCGCGGTCGGCACCGACGAAGTCGGCCACGAAGTCGTCGGCCGGCGCGGCCAGGATCTCGTCGGGCGTCCCGTACTGCACGAGCCGGCCGTCCTTGAGGATGGCGACCTGATTGCCGACCTTGATCGCCTCGTCGATGTCGTGCGTGACGAAGATGACGGTCTTGCGGACCTCGGCGTGCAGGCGCAGGAAGTCGTTGGTCAGGCGCTCGCGCGTGATCGGGTCGATGGCCCCGAACGGCTCGTCCATGAGCATGATCGGCGGGTCTGCGGCCATCGCGCGCGCGACGCCGATGCGCTGGCGCTGGCCGCCGGAGAACTGCCCCGGGTAGCGCTTGGCGTCGGACTGCTCGAGGCCGACGAGCTCCAGCAGCTCGGCGACGCGCTCGTGGATGCGCTGCTTGGGCCAATCCAGCAGGCGGGGGACCGTGCCGATGTTGTCCTCCACGCTCATGTGCGGGAAGAGGCCGATCTGCTGGAAGACGTAGCCGATGCCGCGGCGCAGCTCGGTGAGGTCGAGGCTCCGCACGCTCTGCCCGCCGACCGTGATGTCGCCGCTCGTGATGTCGATCAGGCGGTTGACCATCTTCATCGCCGTGGTCTTGCCGCTGCCCGAAGGGCCGATGAGCACGCAGATGTCGCCCGCGGGCACGCTCAGGCTGAGCTCCTGCACGGCGAGCGTCTCGCGCCCCTCGTAGCGCTTGCTCACCTCGCGGAACTCGATGGCCGCGGCCGAGCCGGCTTCCCGATCCATTGCTCTCCTCTGCCCCACTGGGCCCTCTAGCTGCCCGAGAAGCTATCGAGGCTCGCGTGGCGCCGCGCAAGATCGGGCGCAGGCCCACTAGATGGTTGATTCCGAATCCCACGCGGCCGGATGGCCGTGCACCGTGGATGCCGGGCGACGCGGGCCGAAGGGGGACAGTGGCAGAGCCACGGACCCTTTCGGACCGTGGCGATCCGGCGCCGCGGGGCGCGGGCAGCCGGGCGTGGGGGGTTTGGAATCAGCCATCTAGATGTTGTAGAGGAAGTCGAGCCCCAGGTTGCTGAGCGCGCGCTGGGCCTGGACGTTGAGTTGCGTCAGCTCGCCGGTGAGGATCAGCGTGCCCATGATGATGAGCACGATGCCGGAGGCCGCGGTGACCAGCAGGTAGTGGTCGCGGATCCAGCGAAACGCCGTCGTTGCGCGGTCGAAGGCGACGGCGGTCAGCAGGAAGGGCACCGCGAGGCCGAGCGAGTAGAAGGCCAGCAGCACGCCGCCGTGGCCGACGCTGTCGGAGGTGGAGGCGGCCGCGAGGATCGACGCGAGCGTCGGGCCGACGCACGGCGTCCATGCGATGGCGAAGGCGAGTCCGGCGATGATCGGGCCGCCCGTGCCGGCCCGGCGGATGAGCGTGTCCGGGCGCCACTCGCGGTTCAGGATCGGCACGAACGGCGTCATCAGGAAGAAGACGCCCATCGCGATGATGAGAATGCCGGCGGCCTTGTCGAGGGTCTCCTTCGAGTCGCGCAGCGTCGAGCCCAGGCTCGTCGCGGTGAGCCCGAGAGCGACGAACATCAGCGTGAATGACAGGCAGAAGACGACCGCGGGGCCCAGCACGTGCGACATGCGGTGGCGGCCGTCGCGCAGATCGGTGACGCTGACGCCGGAGACCGCCGACAGGTAGCCGGGGACGAGGGGCAACACGCACGGCGAGACGAACGAGACGAAGCCGACGGCGAACGCCGCGACGACGGTCGTGTCGGGCTGGCCGGCCGCCAACAGCAGCATCAGACGTCGTACCTTGCCAAGTCCTCGTCGAGGCGCCGGGCATCGGCTGCGCTGAGCTCAGCCGCCCCGCTCGGCGCTGCGAGCCCGTCGCCGGCCCTCGATCGCCGCCGCCAGCGCGGCAGCAGCGCGGCGAGCAGGGCGATGAGCGCCAGTACGACGGCCACCGGCACCCACCACACCGCGAGGCTGAAGCCGCTGTCCTGCGGCTTGGCGAGGATGCTCGGGCCGTAGGTGCGCTTGAGCTCGGCGAGGATCTGCTGCTTGGTCAGTCCCTGCGCGATGAGCCGCCGGATCTCCGCGCGCTCCTGATCGGCCCGAGGCGATTGGGCGATATTCAGCGGCACGTTGCACGTGTCGCACATGACCTCGCTCTCGACGTCGTTGAACGACGCGCGCGGCTGCGCGGCGCCCGCTGTCGTCGCGGGCGCGACGGCGAGCACGGCGAGCAGGGCGAGGACGCACGGCGCGCATCAGCTGGCCCGGGCCTGGTCGATCGCGTGCGTCAGGAAGTCCTGGGAGACCTGCCCGCGCGAGAGCGCCACGACGCGGCCGTCCTTGTCGAGCACGAACGTTTCCGGCAGTTTCGTGGTGCCGAACTTGGGCGCGAGGGCGAGCTTGTCGTCGCGCAGGCTGGGATAGGTGACCTTGTACTTGCGCACGAA
Source organism: uncultured Actinomycetes bacterium (assembly GCA_963821355.1). GTDB lineage: Bacteria > Actinomycetota > Thermoleophilia > Solirubrobacterales > Solirubrobacteraceae > JAOPZW01. The sequence continues at coordinate 365,889 of CAWGDO010000001.1, forward strand.
GTCGCGGGAGGCGGAGGCGTCGTCCTTGTAAGTGACGCCCAGGACCGTCCCTCCTTCCGGCGCCAGGCGCTTCTGGGCACGTTCGAGGACGGGCGCTTCTGCCTCGCACGGCCCGCACCACGAAGCCCAGAAGTTGAGCACCACGACCTTGCCCCGCAACTGCGCCAGCGACCGCTGCGCCGTGCCGTCGAGCATCGGCAGCGACACCGCCGAACCGGGCGCCTGCGGGCGCTGTCCCTTCTGCACCGCCGCGTCCAGCGAGGTGTCGTCGCGCCGCGCGACCACGCCGTAGACGAGCAGCCCTACGAGGGCTGCCGCGAGCACGGCGACAACGATCGGGACGGCAGAGCGCTTCACCCTCGCCCAAGGGTAGTCGGCGGCTGTGCTTCGCGACTCAGGCGGCGGGTCGTCGCCCGCGGGTCAGTAGCAGGCGCTGTCTGCCCTGCGAACGTAGGCCGGCGTCAGCTTGGAGCGGTAGGCGTGGCGTGCACGGTCGTAGCGGACCTCGCGGTCCTTGAAGTGATCGGTGCACGCGCCTTCGTAGACGGCGGGTTGGCGCGCGGCCACGGTCTTGTCCTCCACCGAGATCTTCCAGACGTTGTCGGCCGGGCGCGCGTACTGCAGCCTCCAGGCGCCGGCCGGGTCGCGGGTGAAGATGCCCCACGGGGTCGGCGAGCCACCGGTGCAGCACAGCAACTGGACGATCATCTCGTTGCCGGCAATCCCGTCGAGGTTGGGGCACCTGACCTGGCCGACGACGTAGTGCAGGTTCCGGGCGCCCCCATAGTCCCCGTAGAAGTCGGAGTGCTCGTCGGCGTAGGCAAGCAGCTGGGCCTTGGGTGAGAGCACCGCTGCCCGGCGATTACACGGTGACGCGGCGGCCGAGGCTGCGGCCGGCACGGCGGCCAGCGCGGTGGCAACGAGGGCGGCGATGATGACGAGGCGCATGGCGGACGCGCCGCACTCTACGTTGCGATCGGCGGGTTATGCTTCGCGACTCACGCGGCGGTAGCTCAGTTGGTAGAGCATCAGCTTCCCAAGCTGAGGGTCGCGAGTTCGAGCCTCGTCCGCCGCTCTAGGTCAGAGCACGCAAGCCATGAAGATCCCTGCAAACGTCGGGATTCTTTGCGCTCGGCGCGGAGTGCTTCGTCAGGCTCGCACGGCATTGCAGGGCCCGCATGACGTTGGCGCAAGGCGACCGGTCACACCGAAACGTGAGGCCGAGAGGCGCGCCGGCGGCGGCCGGGTCGGTGCGTTCGCCGCTGAAGGAGCTCAGCCCGCGACGAAGCGCGATCGTCCGGTGCGGAGGATGTCGCCGCGGCGCTCTGCGATACCGAGGGCGCGCCGGTAGCGGCCGGGCCCCCACAGGCGGCAGTGGACCCGGGTGCCCAGCGCGCGCCGCTCCAGCCCGTCCGGTCCGGCTTCGCGCAGGGCGCCGACCAGGGCGGCCACTTCGTCGTCGGTGTCCTCGTCGGGCAGCACCCGTGACGAGCTCTGCAGGATCGGCGACCACGACGTGCCCGACTCGCTGGGGCCAAAGCGCACGCGTGGCCGCGCGCGACGCGGAGGCGGCGCCGCCGGCCGCCGCTCGTCGCGCGGCGTCGGCGGCGGGGCGCTGCTCGTCCTCGGCGCCCTCCGCCGCTTCGGCCGACAGCGGCTTGGCCACGTCCTCGAGGTTCTTCTGGGCGGCCTCGATGCCGATGATGGCCTGGACGATGCCGGCGCCGACCATGAGCGATGCCCCGAGGATGTAGCCCCAGAACACCTGGTCCACGTCCTTGGTCGCAACGAGCTTGCCGAACAGCAGTGGGCCTGTGATCCCGCCGATGGCGGTGCCGACGGCATAGAAGAAGGCGATCGCCATCGCCCGCGTCTCCATCGGGAAGATCTCGCTCACCGTGAGGTACGCCGCGCTGGCGCCCGCGGACGCGAAGAAGAAGATCACGCACCATGCCGCGGTCTGCGTCTGCGCGCTCCACACGTCTTGCTTGAACAGGACCGCGGTGATGGTCAGCAGGAGTCCCGAGACGATGTAGCAGCCCGCGATCATCGGCTTGCGCCCGACGGTGTCGAACAACCGCCCGAGCACCAGCGGGCCGAGGAAGTTGCCGACCGCGAAGGGGATGATGTAGAGAGGAACGCTGCTCGAGGAGACGCCGTAGAACGTGGTCAGGACGAGCGCGTAGGTGAAGAAGACGGCGTTGTAAAGGAACGCCTGTCCGGTGAAGAGCGACAGCCCGACGATCGTGCGCCGCGGATAGCCGCCGAACACGGTCCGGGCGATGGTGAGAAAGCCGACGCTCTCCTGCTCGCGCACCTTGATGCTCCTGCGCGCGGGCTTGAGCTCTGAACCCGTGGACTCCTCAACCTGGCGCTCGATCTCGCCCACGAGCTTCTCGGCCTCGTCGCTGCGACCGTGGATGAACATCCAGCGCGGACTCTCGGGCACGTTGCGACGCACGAGCAGGATGCCGACGGCCAGCACGGCACCGAGCCCAAAGGCCAGGCGCCAGCCAAGGTCGGCGGCGAACAGGCTCTCGTCGAGCAACACCAGCGACAGGGCCGCGCCGAACGCGGTGCCCACCCAAAAGGAGCCGTTGATCACGAGGTCGACGGTCCCGCGCACACGCGCCGGAATGAGCTCATCGATGGCGGAGTTGATGGCCGCGTACTCGCCGCCGATGCCCGCCCCGGTGAAAAACCGGCAGAGCGCGAACAGCAGGAACGTCGATGTGAACGCGGTGGCCACCGTAGCCACGAGGTAGACGGTGAGCGTGATCAGGAACAACTTCTTGCGGCCCATCCGGTCGGCCAGCCACCCAAAAAAAAGGGCGCCGAGGCAAGCGCCCGCGACGTAGGTGGAAGCGGCGACGCCGATCTGAGACTCGGTGATCTTGATCCCCGAGCCATCCTCGGTCAGGCGACTGGCGATCGACCCGACGATCGTCACCTCCAAGCCGTCGAGGATCCACACGGTCCCCAGGCCGGCGAGCACCAGCCAATGCCAGTTTGTCCACGGCAGCCGGTCCAAGCGCGCAGGGATGCGCGTCTCGATGACCCGGCCTTCAGCGAGCGACTCTGCCGCCATGCTCTCCTCCTCGATCTGCAACGGCCGTCCCCGCTCACCCGGCTCGCCAAACCAGCCGTCCACCCCACATGGGTCCCGCTCGTGCCCCCTGGCAGCAGCAGGTAGCGCGATAGCCTCGGCCAGTGCTCGCGCCGACCCTGCAGTTCGTCGTCGCCCCAGGCCTCGTGGGGGCGTCCACCCTCGCCGCCCGCCGGTGGGGCCTGCGCCTGGGCGGCCTGGTCAGTGCCTTCCCGGTCATCGTCGGTCCGCTCCTGCTCATCGCCGCGCACGAGCACGGGACCGCGTTTGCCGCCAAGGCGGCCAGCGGCACGCTGCTCGGCCTCGTCGCCCTGAGCGGCTTCGCCCTCGCCTACGGGCGGACAGCGCTTCACGCCGGGTGGCGGACCAGCCTCACCGCCGGCTGGGTCACCGCCGCCGGCATCGCGGTGTTCCTCGCCGCCGTGGACACCGGTCCGCTGGCCGGACTTGCGGCCGCCACGCTCTCGCTCGCCGTGGCCTACCGCTCGCTGCCCTCCGGCGCCGCACCGCACGCGGGCCCGTCGGCGCCGCGCTGGGATCTGCCGCTGCGGATGGCGCTGACCGCGGCGCTCGTCGTATCGCTGGCGGCCGCCGCGTCCAGGCTCGGACCGGTGGTCGGCGGCATCCTGGCGGCGCTGCCCGTGCTCGCCTCCGTCCTGGCGGTGTTCACCCACGAACAGCAGGGCGGCGCCGCCGGCTGCGCCCTCCTACGCGGGATGCTCAGCGGCATGGCGGGCTTCGTGGTCTTCTGCTTGCTCGTGGCGGTGCTCGTCGACCGGGCCGGAATCGCGGCGACGTTCACGGCTGCCGCCCTCGCCGCCGTCGCCATGCAGGCAGCGACCGCCCGCGCGGGCGCTTCGCCGGCTTGAGGGCGTGCCGGCCGACTGCCGGCACGCCATTCCCATGGCCCTTCAGGTCACTCCCTCAGCGAGGCCGCGTTCTCCTTGGCGCTGTCGACCAGGCGCTCGCCGTGCTTCTGGCCCTGGTCGCTGGCTGCCGCGCTGCGTCGCAGTGCCCCTCTGGCTTCGTGGGCGCGTGATCGGGCTGCTGCTGTGCGTAGGGCCCCCGGTCGCGCCGCTGGAGGAGATCGCCAAGCAGGGAGCCGCGGCGTTGGAGCTCGCCAACGACTACACCGACGTCATCGAGGCCGCGCCGCGGCGCAAGCCCACGACGGCTGCCGCCGAGGTCCAGTACGTGGCCGACCTCAACGGCGGCTTCACTGAACTCGAGGGCCCCATCCACCCCGCCCTCGGAGCCGGCACCGAGCCCCCGACGTTCGAGACCAGCGCCGTCACGCTCGATAGCAGCGACCGCCTCGTGCTCGTCACCGACGGGATCACGGAGCGCACGGTCACGGGCGGCGGGCGCTTCGGGATCGACGGCGTCCGGCGCGCAATCCTGGCGGCCGACGCCCCGACCGCGTCCGCCGGCGCCATGGCCATACATCGCGCGGTGACGGAGTGCTCGACCGAATCGCTCCGTGGACGACGCCACGCTCGTCGTCCTCGCCGTCGACTGAGCCATGCTGCCGGCGGGCACGCGCTGGCAGGGGTCCGGCAGCTTGGCGCCTGCTCGGGCCGCGTGCGCTCGTGCGTGGCGAGCCAGCAGGGAATCGTCATCGTTTTGCCGGGTGGCCGTGAACGACGGGGCCCGGCGATCGCCGGGCCCCTGGTCCATCACTTCTGAGCTGCGGTCACGCGTTGGTGAGTTCGCGCTCTGCGGCCTTCATGACGCCGGCACGGTTCTTGTGCGCGCGCTCGTAGGAGCGGACGTCCTTGGACCGATCGTCGTCGCCCTCGGTTAGGACGGCGATCACCTCGGCGGCGGTGAGCTCGTCATAGCCCGTCCACGGCTCGTCGCTACGCAGCGAGGTCACGCGGCTCAGGATCGTGGTGCGGTCCTGGTTCCTGCGCTCGTAGGCTTCGATCTTGGCCAGGTCGATCTGCGAGAGCTCCGGGAGCCTGGCGATGATCTCGTCGGCCGTGAGCGTGTCGTAGCGCGCGATTGCGAGGTCGTCCTCGGACGCGACGGCGCCCTTGATCTCGCCCTCGGCCCGGGCGACACCCGGCACCTTGCGGGCCTGGCGCGCGGTCCGCCTGGCGCTGGCAGCAGTCTTGGTCGTCTTGCGCCGAGCGACCTCGCCGGCCTCGCGGAGGGCATCGGCCGCACCCGTGGTCGTCACGTCATAGGACGAGTCGCCGTTGACGTCGGCGCGGACGACGGCGTCGGTGAGCTTCGGGATCTCGCGCACGACGCGCGCGAGCATGCGCTCCTCGTCGGCGCGGATCGACGCGGCCAGTCTCGCCGTCTCGTCGTCGCCGACCCGCTGCGCGAGGCGCTCGATCGCCGTGTATGTGGCGATCTCCAGAGCCTCGGAGGCACAGGCGTCCTTGGCGTTCTTGAGCACCTTCTCCTCGCCGCCGGAGCCCCGCAGCAGATCGAGCGGCGTCTTGGTGAGCGCAAGCGCCTGACCGACGGCGGTCTCGATCACGCCGACGAACGCGCCCAGCGGGTCGCCGCCCTGGTCCAGTGCCTGCAGGCGCGTCGCGATGCGGTCGCCGTGGCGGCGCGTCTCGTCCAGATGGGTCTCCAGCGCCGAGCGGTACGAGCCGCGCGGCGTCATGGCGATCTGAGACTGCAGCACGCGCACCAGCGCCCGCTCGCTCGCCTCGGCCTCGTTGAGGTACTGCACGACCTTCTGTTGATCTGCGTTCATACGACGTCCAATCATGTGAGGGTCCCGGGACGGCCAGACCGGGGAGGAAGTAATGGGCGCGGGCGAAGGGCCCGACGCCGAGCCGTCTCTTCAGGCCATGCCCGCCGCCGGCGGGTCGGTAAACGATCACTCGCCCTGTGTGCGGCGACTCACACGAATGAAGCCGTGGACGGTCCCTTCCGCCCCTTTCGCGTGACACGTCCCGCAACTCGGGGTTTGCGCACAGCCGCGCGCGGTAGTGCGACTGAAAGTCCCAAGCGAATGAGGAGAGTTGAACGACATGGCTGAGTTGACCGTTCTCGAGGAAAAGCTGGCCGAGGTGCTCGGGCTGGCCCAGGCCGCAAAGACCGTCACCGACAAGGTCTCGTCGCTCACCGACGAGCCCGACCTGAGCACGGCGCTGCAGCGCATGCACGACGAGGCCGACGAGACCGAGTCGCGCTGCGCGGAGGTCGCCGGCGACATCGACGGCAAGAAGACCGCGATCCTGGACAAGGCCCGCGAGACGAAGGCAGAGGCCACCGAGATGATGAAGACCTATCTCGGCGAGGACTCCGACGCGCTCGACGGCTTTGAGTTCCTGACCATGGCCGAGGCGGGCGAGGTCGGACACTGGTCGGTCCTGCGCAAGCTCAACGAGCGCGCGCGGCGCGACGACGTGCAGCAGCTGGTCGAGTGGGCGCTGCCCATCCAGGAGCGCCACTTCCAGGCCGTGCTCGACGGCTCGCTCGCGCTCGCCGGCCAGGAAGACCCCAACGAGCCTTCGTGAGCGGCCTCCGCTGAAGGTCGTCGTGCTGGGCGCGTCGGGCAACGCGCGCGTCGAGGGGGGTCGTCGCGGCCGCGCGGCGACCGCCGTGCACCAAGGAGCGGGGTGCAGGCGATCGCGGCGCTCAGGCGGTCGCCGACGACGGGCGCACAGATCGCCGAGCTGCTGTTGATGGCAGGCCCTCCGGGGCGGCGAAATCGCCTGCGTGGGGACGTGTGATCGCTATGCGAGGTCCTGCGGCCCTTGTGGTGTCGGCCGCCCTTACACGCGCAGCCGCAGCAGGAAGTCGAGCGTCGTGCGGTTGAAGGTCTCGGGGTCCTCGTGCAGCCCGCCGTGGGAGAGGTGGTCGAAGACGACCAGCTCGCTGCCGGCGATCCCGTCCCTCAGCCGCTCGGCAAATCGCGGCGAGCAGACGAGGTCGCGGGCTCCGACGGTGATCAGCGTCGGGGCCTCTATCTCGCTCAGCACGGCGCTCGCGTCGTGTCCCAGCGCAGCGTCGGTCTGGGCCATGAACGCCTCCAGCGGCTGGGCGGGGCGCCCGCGCACGAAGTCCACCAATGCGTCCACGAACTCCGGCCGCTCGACGTACATCTCGGGCGTGAAGCACAGCGGGAAGATGGCCCCGATCACCGTGTCGGCGACGGTCGGCAGCGACAAGGCGAGTGTGCGCCACATCTCGACGATCGTGGTCAGATAAGCGTCGCTGGCATCCCAGGCGCTGTGCAGCGACAACGAACTCACGCGTTCGGGATGGTGGGCCGCGAGGTGCAGGCCCACGCCGGCGCCGAGCGAGACGCCCGCCACGTGCGCCTTCTCGACCCCGATGGCCCCCAGGAAGCCGGCGACCTGCTCGGCGTAGCCCTCGGTCGAGTAGGGGCCGGCCGGCTTGTCGCTCTCACCCGAGCCGGGAAGATCGATCGCGATGCAGCTGAAGTGCTCGGTGTACGCGGGCAGCTGGAACGCGTAACAGGCGTGATCGGCCGACAGATAGGGGATCAGGAGCAGCGGCTCGCCTTCCCCCTGAACGTCGTAGTTGATCGTGAGCCCGTCGACGTCGACCTGCGGCATGGCCGCCTCCTTCTGTTGCCCATCGACCGTACGCTCCTCAACGCGTCCCGTCATCACCAGAGCTGACCACTTTTCGCCGACCGATCGCGCGTCGTGCCGGGCGCGCGCTGCTCAAACTTGACTATCCGAGCGAGTGGCCCGAGCGGATCTTCGGCATCAACTCCACACGAGTCCGAGCCTCGTCCGCCGCTCTGGGCGACAGCTGCAAGACCCTGAAGATCCCTGCAAACCCGCCGGGATCTTCGCGTTTCCGAAGAGGGTCGCCCGACAAGCTCGCACGACCTTGCATGCGGTCATGGTCCCATCGTGGTCCCATCGTCCGCGGCCCGAGGCACTCGCAGCAGGCCACCGCAACGTCTCAGCGGGCGGAGGTCGTGTCGGCCTGGATGGCCTCGAGGGCACCGTCGACGCTCGGCACGAAGTTGTCTTCGCCGAGGACGTCGACGATCCCGTTGCGACGCAGCGCGTCGCGCACACTGCGCTTGGCGCAGGCGACGATCAGCCGAATACCGACGCGCGTCGAGGGTGTCGTGCACCGACCGGAGTGTCTGCGCGCCCGTCACGTCCACTTGGCTGACCGCCTCGAAGTCGAGGACGACCGTCCCCGGCGGCGGCTCGGCCGCGCGAACTCGCGCGAGGAGGTCGTCCTGGAAGAGATCGGCATTGGCGAAGATCAGCACCGCCTCGAAGCGATGGATCAGCACGCCGGGAATCGGCGTCGCCCCCGGGTCGTCCTCGAGGTCACTGAAGCGCGAGCCGTCGCTGCTGCGCCCGAGCGAGGCGATGTGCGGGTGGTCGATCGTGTGGATCAGCAGGATGAAGCTGAGGGCGACGCCGATCGCGACGCCCGGAAGGATGTCGATGAGGACCACGCCGAGCAGGGCGCCGAGCGCCGCCCAGAACTCCAGTGACTGCGCGCGCCAGTACTGCGTGACCCGCCCGAAGTCGATCATCCCCGACACCGCCCAGATCACGATCGCGCCGAGGATCGCCTCCGGCAGGTCCTTGAACAGCCCGGCGAGGAAGAGGATCGTCAGCAGCGCCATCAGCGCGGTCACGAGGAAGGCGACGGCGGCGATTTCGCGCCGACGCGCTCGGCCGTCGCCGACGCGCGAGAGCCCGCCGGTGACGGTGTAGCCCTGCAGCGCGCCGGCTCCGATGTTCGCGGCGCCGTAGCCGAGCATCTCGCGGTTGGCGTCGACGGCGTAGTGGTACTTCGCGGCGTAGCTCTTGGCGATCGCGAGCGACTGCGCGAGTCCGACGATCACAATCGCGAGGGCGCCGGGGAGCAGGTCCTACGAGGTCGCTCGCCGAGACGCTCGACAGCGAGACGAACTGAAAGCCGGTCGGCACGTCGCCGACGATCGCCACGCCGTGGTCCTGCAGGTCGAGCGCCTGGACCGCGAGCTCCGCAAGCACGACGACGATGATCACGCCGGGGAGCTTCGGCGCGAATCGAGCGAGCGCGAACAGCGCGACCAGCCCTGCGACCCCTACGGCGACCGTGGTCCAATCCCAGCTCCCGACGTCGGCGATCGTGTTCGCGAGCACCGAGAGCGTGTTGCCCGACGGCTTCTCGATTCCCACCACCTTCGGCAGCTGGCCGATCGCGATGTAGAGGCCGAGCCCGACGATGAAGCCCTCGAGCACCGGGCGGGCGAAGAAGCGGGCGACGAAGCCCATCCGGGCCAGGCCGCCCGCGACGTAGATCACGCCCACCATGAGCGTCAGCGCACAGGTCAGGGCGACGTACTCGGCCGAGCCCGTGCTCGCCGTAGCGACGACAGCCACCGACGGAGGCGGACAGCGTCGCCACGGTCGCGCTGGGGCCGACGAAGAGGTGGCGCGAACTCCCGAACAGCGCGTAGCCGACCACCGCGAGCGGCATCACGTACAGACCGTTCTGGACCGGCACCCCCGCGATCCCGGCGTAGGCCATCGCCTGCGGCACCATGAGCGCCCAGATCGTCAGCCCGGCCATCGCGTCGGCGGGCAGCCATGCGCGGTCGTAGCGACGAAGCCACGTGGGGATCAACCTCACGGCCGGATCACCGTACCGCCGCCCCACCCCAGGCTCACCCGCGCCAGCACGAACGTCGCCGTGGCGGTGCCTCTTCTTCGCCAACCAGAGCTACGTGAAGGCTCGCGTGCGTGAGGCGATCCGCGGCGCACCCTTGCCGCCCACGATCTCGTGCTCGACGCGGAAAAGGATGAGGCACGTCGAGAGCGCTGGCCACGAAGCCATCGGCGACCACCACGTTGGCGCGTTATGCCAGACGTCTTCATCTCCTAGCAAGGCGGCTGAGCCATTGCGGCGGAGGGTTCGACGCGGTTGTCGACGAGCGGCCGCTCCGCGCGCGTGTAGGCCGTTCGCCGCGCCCCGCGACCTCCCGCCAGTAGGGTGGTTTGCCTGCCGTGGCCCCGCGGCACCATCGAACGCGACATGCGCAAGGCACTGCTCATCGCCCTGACCTGCACCGTCGTGCCCGCGTCCGCGGCCTCGGCCGACACCAGCCATGACGGCTGGCCGCAGATCAACGGCATGTTGCTGATGAACAAGACCGACAGCGCGCGGCCGCTCGACGCACGGCCCGGGCACGATCCTTTCGGCGGCACCGACCCGCGCTACTCGTGCGACGCGATCCACAAGCGCGGTAAGTGCCATCGCCGCATGGTCCATAGCGGGCACGGCCGGGTCGTGACGTCGAGGTCAGGCCACAACGAGCTGCTCGGCGGGCACGGCAACGACACGATCTACGCCGGGCCGTGGGGCGACGTCGTGTGGGCCGACTACAAGCCCTCAGGGCAGCCGACCACCCAGGTCGACCGCGTCGTCGGCGGCAGCGGCAGGGACTTCATCTACGCCGGCCACGGCACGAACTACATCGCCGCCGGCGGCGGCAACGATTTCGTCAAGGCGCACTTCGGCCGCGGCACCATCGACTGCGGCGGCGGCAACGACATCCTCTTCGTCAGCCGGCGCGCGCAGCGTCATTACACGATCCGCGACTGCGAGCGGATCTCACATAAGACGCTTGGGCGTTGAGGACGCGGGGCAGACCGCGTCGAGCATCTCGCAGAACGAGCGGATGCCGTCGCCGTCGTAGGAGACGCACGGGCCCGCCATCGGGTTGACGACCCACTCGCGCCCCCTGAGCGGCAGGTGGCGATACCAGCCCCAGATGATCCCCGAGCTCACCGCCTCCCTGAGCGCCGCCTTGACCTGGTCGTCCGTCCGCTGCACACCTTCCATGAGGCCCGTTGGGTTCCCGCCAACGCCTCGTGCTACACGCGCGTGGCCACGATTTCGCACGCGTGGGACACCGGATTGACCAAGGTGCCGATGCCGGGCACGTGGATCTCCACGCTGTGGCCCGGCTGCAGCGTCACGTCGTCGGGCGGCACGAGGCCGGTCCCGGTCAGCAGCACGGTGCCGCGCGCGACGGGGTTGTCGCGCGCGAGATAGCCAACGAGCTCCTCGAACGAGCGGCGCATGCTCTCCGTCGAGGTGCTGCCCTGGAAGACGATCGCGCCGGCGGCGTCGCGCACGACGAGCTCGATCGCGAACGGCGCGGTCCAGTCGTCGGGGACGAGCAGCGCCGGGCCCAGGGCGCAGGCGCCGGCGTAGATCTTGGCCTGCGGGAGGTAGAGCGGATTGGCGCCCTCGATGTCGCGCGAGGACACGTCGTTGCCGATCGTCGCCGCCAGTGGCCGCCCCCCAGCGTCGAGCACCAGCGCAAGCTCGGGCTCGGGCACGCTCCAGCTCGCGTCGTGGCGCACGCCGATCGTTCCGCGCGGTCCGACCGTGCGCCGACCCGCCGCGTCCTTGAGGAAGAGTTCCGGGCGCTGAGCCTCATAGACGAGGTCGTAGACGCTCTCGACGCGGCTCTCGGCCACGCGCGCCTGGCGGCTGCGCTCGTAGGTGACGCCCGCCGCCCACGTCTCGGGCGCCGCCACGGGAACGAGGAGCTCCCACGGCGACGGCAGGTCGAGCGTGTCGGGGTCGAGCGCCTCGATCTGGTCGAGCGCCTGCGGCCGAGCGTCGAGCAGGGCGAGCGGATCGTCGCCGTCGAAGACGTCGATGCGCACGCCGTCGGCCACGCCTGTGCGCACGCGGCCGTCCCCGTCGCGCAGGCGGACCAGCCGCGTCACATCTCGTCCGGTGCGCGCACGCCGAGCAGGTCGAGCGCCCGGGCGATCGTCCGCCTGGAGACGACGCACAGCCGCAGCCGCCAGTCCTCCAGCGCCTCGGGCTCGGCCCCGACCACCTGGCAGTCGCGGTAGAAGGCGGTGAAGACCTGCGCCAGCTCGAGCGCGTAGGCGGTGATGCGGTGCGGCGCGCGGCGATCGGCCGCCTCGAGCACCTCCTCGGGGAAGGCCAGCAGCTTCTTGACAAGCGCGCGCTCGGACGGGTGCAGCTCGACGCGGGTTCCGCGGGCGGCCAGCGCGCTCGCCACGCGCTCCTCCCCCGCCTTGCGCAGGACGGAAGCGATGCGGGCGTGCGCGTACTGCACGTAGTAGACCGGGTTCTCGGCCGACTCGCTGCGCGCCAGATGGAGGTCGAGGTCGATCGTCGAATCCTGGGAGCGCGAGAGCATGAAGTAGCGCGCCGCGTCGACGCCGATCTCGCCGATGAGGTCGTCGAGCGTGATGAACTCGCCGCGGCGCTTGGACATCGATGCGCGAGTGCCGCCCTCGATGACGTGCACGAACTGCAGGATCGGCACCTCGATGCGCTGCGGGTCGGCGCCCAGCGACGCCACGATCGTCTTCAACCGCACGATGTAGCCGTGGTGGTCGGAGCCGAGCGGGATCACCAGCAGGTCGAACCCGCGCTCGAGTTTGTGCTCCTGGTAGGCGACGTCGGCGGCGAAGTACGTCGGCTGCCCGCTCGACCGCTCGAGAACCCTGTCCTTGTCGTCGCCGAACGCGGTCGTACGCAGCCACAGGGCGCCCTCGGAGCGGTAGACCTGGTCCTGCTCGGTCAGCCGCTCGAACGCGCGATCGATGAGGCTCGGACTGCCCTCGTGCAAGGTGCGCTCGTTGAAGAACACGTCGAACTCGACCCGATAAGCGCGCAGCGTCGCCTTGATGCCGTCGAACATCAGCTCGACGCCGATGCGCGACAGCTCGTGGGCGTCCATGTCGGCGGCGCGCGGGATCCGCGCCGCCAGCTCGCGCACGTAGTCGCCCACGTAGCCGCCCTCCGGGACCTCCTCCCCGCGCGCCCGCGCGCGGATCGACTCGCCGAGCTTCTCGATCTGGGTCCCGGTGTCGTTGAAGTAGTACTCGCGCGCGACGCTGTGGCCGGCGAACTCGAGCACGCGCGCCAGCGCGTCCCCGTAAGCCGCGTGGCGCCCGCTGGCCGCGGTCAGCGGGCCGGTCGGGTTGGCCGAGACGAACTCGACGTTGACCCGCAGCGCCGGCGTCGCGCCGCCGCCGCCGTAGCCGTCGCCGGCGGCGAGCACCCACTCGAGTGCCTCGACGTACCACGGGTCGGCGAGGAAGAGGTTGAGGAAGCCGGGCCCGGCGACCTCGACGCGGTCCAGCGCGTCGCCCAGGCGGTCGCGCAGTTCCCCGCCGAGGCGCTCGGCGACCTCGCGCGGCGGCGCCTTGAGCACCGGCGCCAGCACGAGCGCAGCGTTGGTCGCGTAGTCGCCGTGGTCGGCCTGCTTGGGGCGTTCGAAGGTCGGGCGCGACTTCGCCGCTCCGCCGTTGACCAAGGCGGCGGCGGCCGCCTCGACGGCGGCACGCAGGTCGGTGACCGGCGTCACGAGCGCGACTCCGTGGGCGCCGGGGAGAACAGGGCCTCGAGCCGTTGCACCGTGCGCACGGTACCCATCGCCATCACGACATCGCCGGCGTTGAGCACCGTTGAGGAGGGCGGCTGGGGATGGAACGTCCCGGCGGCGGAGCGCACGCCGACGATGATTGCACCTCCCCTGATGTCGGCTATCTGCGCGCCGACGCCCTCGCTGCCGTCCGCGACCTCGATCTCCTCGAGCCGGTACTCCGGAGCGACGTCGACCACGCCGGACACCTGCGGATTCAAAGCGAAGCGCGCCATCTCCGATCCGCTGGACCTATACGGCGAGATCACACGCGTGGCGCCGGCGTGCACGAGCTTGGACTCCGAGGCCTCGGACGCGGCGCGCGCGACGATCGCGATGTCCGGCCGGATCTGGCGCGCGCTCAACGTGATGAAGATGTTGTCGGCGTCGGAGTCCACGCAGGCGATGATGCCGCGAGCGCGCATGATCCCGGCCGCCCGCAGCAGCTCGTCGTCAGTCGCGGAGCCTTCGATGAAGCGCACGCCGATCCCGGCCGCGAGCTCGCGATTCTCCGGGTTCTCGTCGATCACCACGTAGCGCGCGCCCGCCGCCTGCAGATCGCGCGCCACCTGCCGGCCCACTCGACCGAAGCCGCAGATGATGTAGTGGTCGCTGGTGGCTTCTATGGCCTTGAGGGTCCGGCGCTCGGCGAGCAGCTGCGTGAGGTGACCGGCGACAAAGACCTCCGTCACCGACACCAGGACGTAGAGCAGCGTACCGACGCCCAGGATCGTGAGCAGGACCTTGACGATCTGACCCGGGACGGTCTCGGGCCGCGGGTGCGAGCCGATCGTGGCGATGGTGTCCAGCGTCCACTGGAAGGAGTCCCAGACGCCGTCGTGCTCGGTGAGGGCCAGCCCGATCGTGCCCCCGGCGATCAGGAGCACGATGAGGACCGTGAGCGTCAGCAGGCGGCGAAGGAACGCGCGTATCTCGGTGCGCTCACGTATCAATGGTGATAGGGCTCCCCGGCGATGATCTTGTGCGCACGGTAGATCTGCTCGAGCAACACGACGCGGGCGAGCTGGTGGGGCAGCGTGATCGCGCCGAGCGAGAGGCGGTGGTCGGCGGCGCCCAGATCGATCCCGAACGGGCCACCGACCACGAAGCACAGGTCGCGGCGCGACATCCGGCGCTCGGCGATGAAGCGGGCGAAGCCGCGCGAGTCGAGCTGGTCGCCGTCGGCGGCAAGCAGCGAGACGAAGGCGTCCGGGGGCACGCGGCGTTCGGCGCGCTCACCGTCGCGGACCTCGACGAGCTCGATCCGGGCGTGCCCGCTCAGCAGCTTGGTGTAGTGCGCCACGTCGTCCGCGAAGGGCGGACGGAGCCGGCCGACCGCCACGACGATGATCCTCACCGCTGCGATACTAGGCGCGACCATGGCCGACGAACAGCAAGGGCCCGAGCGCCACATCAACATCCACTTCGAGCCGAAGCACATGGCCGGCAAGTACGCGAACTTCGCGAACGTCAGCCATTCGGACTACGAGTTCACGCTCACGTTCGCCCGCGTCGACCACGAGGTCGAGGACGACGAGATCCCCGGGGTCGTCGTCGCGCGCATCAACCTGTCGCCGCGCTTCATGCGCGAGCTGCTCGACGCCATGGAGGACAACTACTCCAAGTGGCGCACGCGCGAGGGCATCAAGAGCCTGCCCGAGTACGACGGGCCCCCGCCGGACGACGACGACGACTGAGCGCGCGATGCCATATGGCCGGGGCGAGCACACGGGCGAGCGCGCGGGTCTGGCTGCGCGGGTGGCGCAGCTGCGGCCGATCGGGGTGGTGAGGGGTAGGCGGGACTACCGCGCCCCCGCCTCGAAGGCCTTCGCGATCCCGATCCGGTCGACCGTCGGCGGGTGGGTGCCGAGGAGGAAGACCAGCCAGCCGGGCGGGTCGGGGTCGGCGACATTGCGCAGCGCGATGCCCTTCTCGAAGCCGATGAAGGGCACGGGCGCGGCGGTCAGGCGCAGCGAATAGGAATCCGCGCGCGCCTCGATCCGGCGCGAGAGCTGGTTGGCGATGACCGTCACGCCGAAGCTCACGACCGCCAGCGAGAGCGCGAGCGCGGGCAGCACCGCCGGGCCCGGGCGCGGCTCATCAGGTGCGAGCCGGCGCGTCAGCGCCGCCACCGCGCACAGGCCGGCGGGCGCCACCAGCAGGACGTAGAGCAGCCCGCGCGGCACGTCGCGGTAGTGCACGTGGCCGAGCTCGTGTGCGACCACCAGGCGCACCTCGTCGCGGCTGAAGTCCTTGAGGAGGTTGTCGTAGAGGACGACACGCTTCGTGCGCCCGAGACCCGCGACGTAGGCGTTCGACGCGGTCGTGCGACGGCTCGCGTCGACCTCGTAGACGTGGCCGACATCGACGCCTGCCTCGCGCGCGAGCGCCAGCACGTCGTCGCGCGTACGCCCCGCCGGCAGATCCGTGAACTTGTTGAAGATCGGATCGAGGACGACCGGCCCGAGGTACAGCGTCGCCGCCGCGAAGCCCACCACCAGGACGCTGCCGGGCGCCCACCACCCTCGCGGGAAACGCCGCATCAGCGCCACCGCGACCGCGGCACCCAGGCCCGCAAAAACGGCGCCTATCCCGGTCGACTTCGCCATATCGCCCAGCCACGGGCCCCAGTCCTGCGTCGACAGGCCGACGTCGACGGCGCGCTGGTGGCTGATCGCCGACACCGGAAGCTGGACGACGGTCAACCCGACCGAGAGCGCGGCGCCGGCGCCGGCGGCCACCAGCACCGGCCGGCGGACCGGCCCGAGCAGGCGCGCCGGTGGGCGGCGCACGAGCCACACGAGGGCCACAGCCTCGATCGCCACGCCGGCGCCGAAGAGCGCGAGCTGTCCGTGGCGATAGTCACGAGCGCGGTCGATCTGGCTGGGCGTGAAGTACGATCCAGGGTCGACGGGCGCGGGCGCGATGACGCCATCACGCGGCCGCAGCAAGAGGACCGCGGCCTCAGCGACGACGAAGGCGGCAACGACTGCCACGGCAACCCGGCGGGGGCGATCCACGTTGTGAAGAATGCCCGACGGCCCACACCCGACCGGCACTGAGACCCAATGCAGGTCGCCATCGTCTCCGACATCCACGGCAATCGGCACGCCTTCGAGGCGGTGCTCGCCGACGTCGAGCGCAGCCCCGCGCAGGAGATCTGGTGCCTGGGCGACGTCGTCGGCTACGGCGCCGATCCCAACGACTGCTGCAGGCTGGCGCGCGCCCACGCCGACGTCTGCCTGGCCGGCAACCACGACCTTGCGGTCACCGGCGACCTCGATCTCGCGGAGTTCTCGACCGGCGCCGCCCTCGCCGCGCAATGGACCCAGGAGGTCATCGCTGCCGACCACCGCGAGTGGCTGAGCTCGCTGACCCCCGCGCAGTCAGTGCGCGACATCGGCCTCTACCACGCCTCGCCGCGCGACCCGATCTGGGAGTACGTCCTCTCCGCATTGCTGGCCGAGCTGTGCCTCGACACCCAGCCTGAGCGCATCGGGCTCGTTGGCCACTCGCACGTCGCGCTGTCGTTCGTGCGGCCGGACGGTGAGCCGGCCACCGGTAGCGCACGTCGCGCCGGCGAGGAAGTCGATCTCTCCGAGGGCGAGTGGATCCTCAACCCCGGCAGCGTCGGCCAGCCCCGCGACGGCGACCCGCGCGCGGCCTGGCTGCTGCTCGATGTGGACGGATGGACCGCCGCGTGGCGGCGCGTCGAGTACGACATCGCCGGCGCGGCGTCGTCGATCCGCGCGGCGCGGCTGCCCGATTCACTGGCCGAGCGCCTGGAGTACGGTCAATGAGGATGCATCCGCTGGCGCTGCTGACGGCACTGGCGCTCGGGGCGGCGACCGCGTTCCTCGTCGCGTGCGGGGGCGGCGACAACCTCATCCCGTCGGGCGACGCGTCGAGCCTCGAGAGCGCGCTCGACCAGGTCGCGTCGGAGTTCCACGCCGGCCGCTGCCAGGCCGCCGAACAGGCCGTGAGCAAGCTCAACGGCGAGCTGGTGAACCTGCCCGACTCAGTCGACGCGAAGCTGCGCTCGCGGCTGCGCTCGGGCGTCGCGAACCTCGACGAGCGCGTCCGGCAGACGTGCACCGAGACGCAGCAGCAACAGCAGACGCAGACCCAGCAGCAGACGCAGAGCACCGAGCAGACCGACACGAACACCGACAGCGAGACCGACACCGGCACGACGAGCACCGGCACCACCAGCACGGGGACGACGAACACCGGCACCACCAGCACGGGGACCACGAACACCGGCACGACGAGCACCGGGACGACGACCGGGGGCACCACCACCGGCGACACCAGCGGCGGCGCGGAGGGCGACGGATGATGGCCGGCGAGATCCTCGCCGGGCGCTACGAGCTCGGCGACCGCCTCGGCGTCGGGGGCATGTCGACCGTCGTCAGCGCGTTCGACGACCGCCTCGAGCGCGAGGTGGCGATCAAGCTCCTGGCCGAGCACCTCGCCGACGACAGCCAGTTCGTGACGCGCTTCCGCCGCGAGGCGCTTGCGGCCGCCCGCCTCGTGCACCCCAACATCGTGCAGGTCTTCGACTTCGGCCTCGACGAGGCCAGCCACCGCCAGTACATCGTCATGGAGCTCATCCGCGGCCAGTCCGGCGCGGAGATCCTGCGCGAAGAGCGCATGCTCGAGATCCGCGACGCGCTCTCGATCGTTGCCCAGGCCTGCCGCGGCCTCGAGTACGCGCACCGCAACGGCGTCGTGCACCGCGACGTCAAGCCCGGCAACCTGCTGCGCGGCGAGGACGGCGTCGTCAAGCTCGCCGACTTCGGTATCGCCAAGGCGATCAGCGAGGAGTCGTCGATCACCCAGGTCGGCTCGGTCCTCGGCACCGCCGCCTACCTGGCGCCCGAGCAGGCGGCCGGCGAGCAGGCCGGCCCGGCGGCCGACCTCTACGCGCTCGGCGTCGTCACCTACCAGTTCCTCTCGGGCCGCCTCCCCTACGAGGCCCAATCGCTGACCGAGCTGGCGCTCAAGCAGCAACGCGAGATGCCGCCGCGGCTCGACGAGCTCAACCCGGCGGTGTCGCCGCAGCTTGCGATCGCCGTCGACCGCGCGTTGGCCCTCGATCCGCGTCAGCGCCCGGCCACCGCCGACGAGCTGCGCCACGCGCTGGTCGACGGCGCACGCGGGATCGGCCCCGATCCGTCCGTCACCCGCGTTGCGGGGCCGTCGACCACCGCCACTTCGGTCCTCGGGACGGCGCCGACGTCGGCCACCAGCGTCGCGCGCGCTCCGGTGCAGCAGCGCCAGCCGCGCGCGCCGCGCACGGCGCGGCCCGCCCCGGCTCCCGCTCCCGCCCCGGTGGCGGCGCCGCAGCGGCAACGGCGTCGCGGCAGCGGGAAACGCGTCTTCGGCAGCTTCATGATCCTGCTCCTGCTCGCCGCCGGCGGCGCTGCCGCCGTGGTGGCGACGTCGACATCCGACAAGGCCGTCCATCTGCGGCGCGTCGTCTACGACGACGTCAACCAGGGCGTCGACTCGCTGAAGGGCCTGGTCCAGGACAACACCAAGTAGCGGACACCATGTCGCTCCGCGACCCGGGGCCCGCCTCAGGGCGCCGCCCCCGCACGCAGCGCCGCCGCCTGCTGCGCCAGCGTTCCCGCCCCGATCGCCTCGCGCAGCCGGCGCATCACGCGCTCGACGAACGCGAGGTTGTGCAGCGTGAACAGGCGCATGCCGGTCAGCTCGCGTGCGTGGGCGAGGTAGCGCAGGTAGCCGCGCGTGAGGCCCAGCGCGCAGGCCGGGCACGGGCAGCCCTCCATCAGCGGCTCGTCGGAGTCCTTCCAGCGCGCCTGGCTGAGGTCGACGCGCCAGCGCCTGTCCGGGTCGGGTACGAGGACCATGCCGTGGCGCCCGAGGCGGGTGGGCATCGCACAGTCGAAGGTGTCGATCCCCAGCTCGACGCCGCGCACGAGGTCATCGATCTCGCCGATGCCGAGCAGGTGGCGCGGGCGATCCTCCGGAAGCTGCGCGGTCGTCCATTCGACGACGGTGTGCATCTCCTCCTTGTCCGCGCCCAGCGAGCCGCCGATCGCGATGCCATCGCACTCGCTGGCCGCAACCGTCTGGGCCGACTCGATCCGCAGGTCCTCGAAGACGCCGCCCTGGACGATGCCGTAGACCAGCTGGCCCTCGGGCCCGCGCTCGTGGTGCCAGTCCAGGCACCGCCGCAGCCAGCGGTGGGTGCGCTCGGTCGAGCGCTCGGTGTAGTCGCGCGGGACGTTCAGCGGCGTGCACTCGTCGAAGACGAGCGCGAGGTCGGAGCCGAGCGCCGCCTGGATCTCCATCGACGTCTCGGGCGCCATGAAGCGCTCGGAGCCGTCGAGGTAGGAGCGGAAGCGGACGCCGCGCTCCTCGATGGCGAGGATCCCGCCCTGACGGTGGCCTCCGTGCGGCGTGCGGCCCTTGATCTCGTCGGCCACGGTCCCGTGGCCCATGGAGAAGACCTGGAAGCCGCCGGAGTCGGTGACGATGGGGCCGTTCCAGCCCATGAACGCGTGCAGCCCGCCGAAGCGCGCGATGCGCTCGTGGCCCGGGTCGAGGAACAGGTGGAAGGTGTTGCCCAGGACGATGTCGTAGCCGAGGGCGGCGACCTCGGCGGGGAGCATGCCCTTGACGGTGGCCTTGGTCGCCAGCGGCACGAAGGCGGGCGTGCGGACCTCGCCGTGGGCGGTGCGCAGGATGCCCGCGCGCGCCCGCGAGCCTGCGTCGCGAGCGGTGATCGTCAGGGCCGGCACGGCGGGCATGCTAGAAGCGAGGGGTGCCCTTGACCCTCGCGACCTTCCTCGACGTCGCCCAGAGCATCGGCTATCCGCTGATGTTCGCGCTGATCGCGATCGAGACGATGGGGATCCCGGTGCCGGGCGAGACGGCGCTGATCACGGCGGCCATCGTCGCCTCGCGCGGGCGGCTGGAGATCGAGGTGGTGATCGCGGTCGCGGCGGCCGCGGCGATCCTCGGCGACAACGTCGGGTTCGCCATCGGGCGCAGGCTGGGCCGTCGCGCGCTGACGGCCCCGGGGCCGCTGCTGCATCACCGCCGGCGGGTGATCGCCGTCGGCGAGCCGTTCTTCGACCGCCACGGGCCGAAGGCGGTCTTCCTCGGGCGCTGGGTCACCGGGCTGCGCATCACCGCGGCATGGATGGCCGGGGTCACGCGCATGTCGTGGCCGACCTTCCTGTTCTGGAACGCGCTGGGCGGCATCGCGTGGGCGACCTCGATCGCGCTGCTCGCGTACTTCGTCGGCCACAGCGCCGAGAAGTTCATCCACCTCGCGGGGCTCGGCGGCGCAGCGGTCGTGGTGCTCGGCGGGATCGCGCTGTGGTTCGTTCTGCGGGTACGGCGGCGGCGTGCGGAGACGCTCGTGGAGGCCGAGCTCGCGGCGGAGGACGACCGAACCCAGGAGGCCGGGCGCAGCCCGACCGGTCTCCAGCGGCCGGAGGCCGATGGTCCGTCTCAGACCGCGGGGCTGGACGCCCCGCGGACGTGACCCCTTAACGGCCGCGGGCCCGCGCTGAGCACGGGCCCGCAGGCTTGGTTGCCGTGAGGTGCCTACTCCTTCTCGGCGCCCTCGATGGCGGCGAGGCGCTCGCCGACCTGGATGGCGACGCGGCGCGGCTTGCGCTCCTCGGGCTTGGGGATGCGAACCTCGAGCACACCGTTGTCGAAGTTGGCGGTGACCGCCTCGGCGTCGACGCCCTTGGCGAGCGTCAGCGAGCGGCGGAACGAGCCGTACGAGCGCTCGACGCGGACATAGCCCTCGCGCTTGTCCTCGTGCTCGGCCTTGCGCTCGCCGGAGACGGTGAGGACGTTCTCCTCGACCTCGATGCTCACGTCGTCCTCCTTCAGGCCCGGCAGGTCGGCCTTGAGGACGAAGTGGTCATCGGTCTCGACGAGATCCATCGCGGGGATCCAACGACGGGCGGTGCTGCCGTTTCCGGTGGTCGGGGTGTCGAAGAAGGTGTTGAGCAGCCGGTTCATCTCGCTCTGAATCGAGGTGATCTCGCGGACCGGCTCCCAGCGGACAAGTGCCATGTTTGGTTCCTCCTGTGTGATGCTTCCTGAATTGAGCTAATTATGAAATCTTAGTCTAGCATTGTCAAGTTCAGCGAGTTGGTCTGCGCTGCGGCGGGGTGGGCGGCCCCGGAGCGACCCCGGCCTCGGCCACACGAGGTGGGCCGGCGCAAGACGCACGGCGAGGGCGAGCGCGCCGCACGGCGGCGAAGCTATCTGCGCGACGGCCCGTGGTGGGTCAGCCGCAGGTGGGGCCGGGCGCCGAGCCGGCGCCGGGAACGACGCGCTCCCAGGCTTCGCCGAGGACGTCGAGCTCGCTCTCGGAGAAGTGCGCCACGAAGAGCGAGCGGACGCCGGCGAGGTGCGTGGCGCGCGCGACGGCGAGCTTCTCGGCCCCCGCCGGCGTGAGGACGGCATACGAGCCGCGCGCGTCACTGGCGCACGACTCGCGGCGGATCAGGCCCTCGCGCTCGAGCCGATCGGCCAGGCGCGTCAGTCCCGAGCGGCTGAGGATGACCGACGCGGCGAGGTCGCGCATCCGCATGCGCCCCCCGTCTGCGTCGTTGAGGTACAGGAGCACCTCGTAGGAGCTCAGCGGGAGCCCGTGCGCGGCGTCGAGGTCCGCGTCGAGCGCCTTGGTCAGCGCGGCGTGGGCGCGGAGCATGCCTCGCCAGGCGCGCAGCTCGCGCTCGTCGAGCTGACGTGCATCGCGCTGGTCGAGCGGGCGAGTGTCGGGGCGTGAAACGGTGGTAGCCATGGGAAAGACGCAGACGTTTGTATGTGCAACGACCTTAGCAGCGGTTCCGGCGCCGTGCGACAACTTGTTGTTCATGCAATCACCTGATATTGTTGCACAAACAACTACTTGACGACACGGTCCCAGGCGGAGCAGGCGCGCCGACGGTAACGCCGACGCAGCAACCGCCGGGGGGCCGGGAGGAGGAGAATCAGCCTCATGGCACTCGAGGGTCTGCACCACATCACCGCGATCACGGCCGATGCGCCGCGCAACGTCGACTTCTACGCGCGGTTGCTCGGGCTGCGGATGGTCAAGAAGACCGTCAACTTCGATCAGCCCGACGTCTACCACCTGTACTTCGGCGACGAGCGTGGCACGCCCGGCTCGATCATGACTTTCTTCGAGTTCCCCGGCGCGCGGGTCGGCCGCGCCGGCGACGGCATGGTGCACACGATCCAGTGGCGCGTCGCCTCCGACGACGCCCTCGCCTTCTGGGAGACGCGACTGGGCGCCGAGGACGTCGCCATCGAGCGCACCGACGGCCTGCTGGCCTTCGCCGACTTCGAGGGCCTGCGCCACGAGCTGGTCGCGGTGACCGTCGACGACGCGCCGCTGGCCGCCGCCGCGCCCGACGTCCCGGCCGAGCACGCGCTGCTGGGCTTCCACGGCGTGCGCGCCTACGCCTCGCGCCCGGCCGGCAGCGCCCCGCTGCTGGAGGCGCTCGGCTTCACCGGCGACGGCGAAACGCGCTGGACGCTGGGCGGCGACGAGCGCCACGCCGTCCTGCACTACGACGCGCCGCTTGCGGGCCGCGGCGTCACGAGCGCCGGGACCGTGCACCACGTCGCCTGGTCGGCCGCCGACGACGCCGAGCTCGACGCCTTCCGGTCGCGCGCCGCGGGCGCCGGCGCCCACGCGACGTCGATCATCGACCGCCAGTACTTCCACTCGGTCTACTTCCGCGAGCCCAGCGGCGTGCTCTTCGAGCTGGCCAGTCGCGACATCGGCTTCGCCTACGACGAGCCCGTCGAGACGCTGGGCGAGGCGCTCAAGCTCCCGCCGCAGTACGAGGGCCACCGCGAGGAGCTCGAGCGCGCGCTGACGCCGCTGACCAACCCGCGCGCGACGGCAACGGCATGACCGAGCTCGTCCACCACATTCGCCCCGCGGCCGGCGAGCCGCGGGGCGCCCTGGTCCTCTTGCACGGGCGCGGCGCCGACGAGCACGATCTCGCGCCGTTCCTCGACCTGCTCGATCCGCACCGGCGCCTCGTCGGCCTCACGCCCGGCGGGCCGCTGTTCCTGCCGCCCGGCGGGCGCCACTGGTACGTCGTCCCGCGCGTCGGCTACCCCGATCACGACACCTTCCACGCCTCCTACGAGCTCCTGCAGCGCGACGTGCCGGAGCTCACCGGCGTGCCGTGGGAGCGCACGATCATCGGCGGCTTCTCGCAGGGCACGGTCATGTCCTACGCGGTCGGCCTGGGCGCGGGGCGCCCGACGCCGGCCGGCATCATCGCCATGAGCGGCTTCATCCCCGTCGTCGAGGGGTGGAGCCCCGACGTCGATCGCCCTGGCCTCCCGATCTGGATCGCCCATGGCAAGCGCGACCCGGTCATCGGCGTGGAGTTCGCGCGCGCCGCACGCGACACTTTGAGTGCCGCCCCGGTCGAGCTGAGCTATCACGAGCACGAGGGGGCCCATCACGTCGACCCGCGGGTCCTGGCCGAACTGCCGGCGTGGGTCGAGCGCGCCATCGACGCGGCAGCCGCGCCGGCGGGTTAGACGAGGGCGCGCAGCGTCGTTCCCAAGCGCTCGAGCGCATCGCTGATCCACGGCAGCGCCACCGGGTCATCGCTGAGCAGTGCCTCCCAGCGCTGCTCGTCGGTGGCTCCGTAGAGCAGGCTGGTGGCCATCCGGAAGCGCAGCGCCGCCGGGTCGTCGCCGAACGCGGCGCCCTCGAGCACGGCGACGTCGAAGCGCTCGAGCAGGAGCGCGGCGAGCTGTGCGCTGGTCCGCACGCCGTGGGCGGCGAGCGAGGGGCGCAGCGGCTCGAAGTCCGGGTACAGGTAGAAGGCGCCGGTCGGCGGCCGGCAGATCGCGCCCGCGCCGACGACCTGGCGGTGGGCGGCTGCGGCGACCAGTCGGTGCAGCCGCCGGCTGCGGGCGACGTGCTCCTGCACCTCTGGCGGTTCGCCGAGGACGTAGGCGGCCGCCTGCTGCATCGGCGCGGCGAGGCTCGACCACACCTCGCTCGCCATCCCGCTCACCGCGGCGGCCGCCTGCTCGCCGAGCGGGCCCTGCGGCATCCGGCAGAATCCGATCCGCCAGCCGCCAAGGGCCATGCTCTTGCTCAGGCCGTTGGTGACGAAGGTGCTGTCGGGCAGCAGCTCGGCCGGGCTGCGCAGCTCGTCGGGCTCGTAGGCGAGGTCGCGGTAGATCTCGTCGCACACGATGAGCAGGCCGTGCTCGCGCGCGATGTCGCAGACCTCCTCCATAAGGACCGCGGGCGCGGCGGTCCCGGTCGGGTTGTCGGGCAGCGTGAGAACGAGGATCCCGTCCTTGCCGCGGCGCGAAGCGAGGACCGCGTGCAGGCTCGCCGGATCGGGCACCCCGCCCGCCTCCGCGGCGATCGGGACGTCGATCACCTGCTTGCCCGCGAGCGCCGCGTGGGCCGCGTAACTCACCCACGACGGTCGGGGCAGGACGACGTCGCCGGGCAGCACCGCGAGCAGCGCGTAGAGAAGCGCCTTGCTGCCGGGCGCCAGAAGGACCTGGTCGGGCGCGGTCGGCAGGCCACGCCGCTCGAAGTAGCCGGCGGCGGCCTGGCGCACCGCCGGCGAGCCCGCGACCGGGCCGTAACCGTTCTGTCCGGCCGCGGCGCCGAGCCGCTCGGCGACGCCGGGCAGCACCGGCAGGCCGGCCTCGCCGAAGCCCAGGTGCATGACCGGCGCGCCGGCCGCGATCCGCGCCTGCACGCGCTCGTTGGTTGCGAGCGTGGGTGACGGAGGCGGGGCGAGCATCGTGTCCCACTCTATGGAGTGCTAGGACTCAGACGCCCTCGTCATCCGGCGTTCCTCGAGGATCCGCCCACCCGAAGGCGTGCCTAACCGTCGCCTACGTCGTCGAGCCGCGTCGCGATGGCCACGACCGCGCGTTCCTGCGCCTCGTAGGCCTCTAGCAGCGCCGGAACCCCGGTCAGCCCTTCGTGGGCCAGTGGCAGCGGGTGCTCGACCAGGAGCGCGCGCACCTCGCCGCCAAGCACCGCGCCGCCGATGATCTCGGCGAGATTGGCAAGCGCGTCGGCCCGCACGCGCGCACCTTCCACGAACGACCCCATGACCGTCTCGGCAGTGAGCGGCGTCGCACCGAAGACGCGGGCATGCATGACCGCCGGGTTGACGGCATGCGGACGCACGAGCGTGCGCCGCTGCGCCGAGGAGAGCCCTGCTGCCTCGGCCAGGAAGTCGATCGCCTCGGTGATTCCCTGCGCGTCGACGGGCAGCGAGGCCTGCAGCTCCGGCGGGAGCTGAGGAAGGAGCGCGGCATGCTGGGCGGAGGCAGCGGCGAGCATGGACTCGACCCGGGCGCGATGCGTCGTCGTCATCGACGTGCACGGTAGGCGCTGCGGCCGGCGACCAAGGAGCGCGCAACGTCGTGTCTTCAACGGGAACGCGGTAGCCGGCGCGCGTGCCGCGGCGCTCGCGCGCGCACCGAGCGGGCGGACGCGTCGGCGCGCTCGGAGTCTTAGCCGCGCTGGGCTGCCCGCAGCTCGGCCCGCGCCTGCTCGAGCGCCTCGGCGGCGGCCCGCTCCTCGCCTCTCGCCGCTTCGAGACGGTCCGCGGCGTCCGCCGAGCGTTTGGCTGCCGCGGCGAGAGCGCGCTCGGCCTTGGCGACGCCCTGCTCGGCCGCCCTGCGCGCACGCTCGCGGGCGGCGGCCTCCTTGCGCTCGCGCGCGGCCTCCTCGCGCTCGCGCGTGCGCGCGGCGGCCTCCTCGTGCTTGCGCGCGGCTTCGGTCGTCTTGCGCTCGCGCGGCGTGGTCTTCTCGCGCGTGCGCGCGGTGCCCCCGCGTCCCCGCTTGGTCGGCCCCGCCTCGCGCTCTGGCGCCGGCTTGCGCTCGCGCTTGGAGGCGGGCACCGCCACCACCTCGCCGCCCCCGAACAGCCCCTGCGGCGCGCGCTCGCGCGTCGCGCGGCCCGACGCGATCTCCTCGCGCGCCTCGGGATCGATGGCACCCGCGTGCAGCGTCTGGCGCACGCGCTCGATGGTCGTCTCCGACAGGTCCCCGCCCGACGCCGTCAGTAGCCCGCGCGCCGCGTCGACGAGCGGCTCGACCGCAGCCCGCTCGCGCTCGGTGGCGGCGCGCAGGTCGGCGCCCGAACCCTCGCCGGCGAGGATCTTCTCCTGGGCGGCGGCGAGCGCGTCGCCGGCCCGCCAGAGCTCGCGCGCCGCCTTGCCCTGCGTGCGCAGCGCCTGGTTGACCGCCCACGCGGCGACGCTCGGCTTCTTCAGCGCCTTGACCGCGGCAGCCTCGTCGCGCTGTCCGGCGGCCCGAAGCTCCTTGGCCAGTCCGTCGCGCTCCGCGACGAACGCGTCGAGCGGCAGGCCGTACAGCCGGTCGATCGCGTCGTCAGGCGCGTCCGCCATCTATCCGGCGAGCAGCGACCGGCCGGTCATCGCGTCGGGCTGGTCGATGCCGAGCAGCTCCAACAGGGTCGGCGCCACGTCGGCGAGCTTGCCGCCGTGGTGGAGGGTGACGCCGTCGGTGGTGACGATGACGGGCACCTGGTTGAGCGAGTGGGCCGTGTTGGGCGAGCCGTCGGGCTCGAGCATGTTGTCGGCGTTGCCGTGGTCGGCGGTGATCACGCAGACGCCGCCCGACTGCTGGACGGCGCGCACGACCTCCCCCAGGCAGGTGTCCGCGGTCTCGATCCCCTTCACCGCCGCCGCGATGACGCCGGTGTGGCCGACCATGTCCGGGTTGGCGAAGTTGATGATCCCGAAGCGGAAGTCCTCCTCCTCCCAGGCCTGCACGAAGGCGCGGGCGGCCTCGCGGGCGCTCATCTCGGGCTTCTTGTCGTAGGTCGGGACGTCGCGCGGGCTGGGCACGAGCTCGCGCCGCTCGCCCTCCTCGGGCGTCTCCTCGCCGCCACCGAAGAAGTACGTCACGTGCGGGTACTTCTCGGTCTCGGCGACGTGCAGCTGGTGCCCGCCGTCGCGCGCGATGACGTGCGGCAGCGTCGTCTCGGGGTGAGCGGGCGGGAAGGCCACCGGATAAGGCCAACCCTCCTCGTATTCAGTCAACGTGGTGTAGCGGCGCACGATGTCCGCGCCACCACGATCGATCTCGCCGAAGCCGGAGTTCGCAAGCGCCAGCGTGATCTCGCGCATGCGGTCCGGGCGGAAGTTGAAGGCGATGACCGAGTCGTCGGGCCGGATGCACGCCTCCGCGCCGACCGTGGTCGGCTCGATGAACTCGTCGGTCTCACCGCGCTCGTAGGCCGCGCGCACCGCCTCGGCGCCGCTCTCCGCGCTGTACTCGGCGCGGCCGTGGACGAGCAGGTCGTAGGCCTTCTGGACCCGATCCCAGCGCTTGTCGCGATCCATCGCCCAGTAGCGCCCGACGACGGACCCGACGCGCACGCTGCCGGCCTGCTCGCACCAGCGCTCGACCTGCTCGACGAAGCCCTCGCCGCCCTCGGGCAGCGTGTCGCGCCCGTCGGTGAACACGTGCACGACGACCTCGGGCGCGGCGGCCCCTGCCATGGCGATCAGCGCCTCGAGATGCCCCCAGCCCGAGTGCACGCCACCGTCGGAGACCAGGCCGATGAGGTGCACGCGCTCGGCGTCGCTCACCGCCGCGCGCAGGACCTCGTTGTCGCCCAGCGTGCCGTCGGCGACGGCCTCGTCGATGCGCGTGAGGTCCTGCTTGACGATCGCGCCCGCGCCGAGGTTGAGGTGGCCGACCTCCGAGTTGCCCATCTGGCGCTCGGGCAGCCCGACCTCAGGGCCCCACGTCGTCAGCTGGCTGTGCGGGTACTTGGCCCACAGTTCGTCGAAGACCGGCGTGGTGGCCAGCGATACGGCGTTACCGGGCCCGTGGGGCGCGATGCCCCAGCCGTCGAGCACGATCAGGCAGGCCGACGGGAAGCTCACGCCTGCGCCGCCTCGACGAGCGCCACGAAGTCGGCGACCTCGAGCGAAGCGCCGCCGACCAGCGCGCCGTCGACGTCGGGCAGCGCGAGCAGCTCGGCGGCGTTGTCGGGCTTGACGGAGCCGCCGTAGAGGATGCGCGTACGCTCGGCCTGCTCGCGGTCGCGATCGGCCACCAGCGCGCGTACGAAGGCGATCGCGTCCTGCGCCTGCTCCAGGGTCGCGACGCGCCCGGTCCCGATCGCCCAGATCGGCTCGTAGGCGATGACGACGTCGCCGAGCAGGCTGCTGTCGAGCTTCTCAAGGCCCTCCTGCACCTGGTGGCGCAGCTTGCGCTCGGTCGCGCCCTCGTCGCGCTCGTCCTCGGTCTCACCCACGCACAGGATCGGCTTCAGGCCGGCCGCGAAGGCGGCCGGGACCTTCTCCGACAGCGCGCGGTCGGTCTCGTTGAAGTACCCGCGGCGCTCGGAGTGGCCGAGCACGACGCCGTGGACGTCGAGCTCGGCGAGCATCGGCGCGCTCACCTCGCCGGTGAAGGCGCCGCTCGCGGCCTGGTGCATGTTCTGCGCGTAGACCTCCACGCGCGAGCCGCGGGTCGAGTCGACCATCACCTGCAGGTCGGTGAACGGCACACAGACCGCGACGTCGACGCCGTCTGCGGTCGACACGCGCGGCAGCAGCGCCTGGATAAAGGCCTCGGCCTCGGCAACCGTCTTGTGCATCTTCCAGTTGCCGGCGATGAACGGGGTACCCACTAGGACAGCACCTCCACTCCGGGCAACGGCTTGCCCTCGATGAGTTCCAGCGACGCGCCGCCGCCGGTCGACAGGTGGGTCACGCGATCGGCGAGACCGAATTGGTGCAGCGCCGCGGCGGAATCGCCACCGCCGACGACGGTCGTGCCCTTCGAGGCGGCTACCGCCTCGGCTATAGCTCGCGTGCCGCGGGCGAACGGCGCGAGCTCGAAGGCCCCCATCGGGCCGTTCCAGAACACGCTCCCCGCCCGGGCGATCTCGTCACGGTAGGCCCCCACGGTCTGCGACCCGATGTCGAGGCCCATCCAGCCGTCAAGCACATCGACGCCTTCGAGCTCGACGCGCTCGGTGTCGGCGTCGAAGCTCTTGCCCAGGATCAGATCGACGGGCAGGTGCAGCTTGCTGTCGCTCTTGTCGAGCAACGCGCGGGCAGGATCAAGGTCCTCGGCGGCGCACAGCGAGTCGCCGACCGAATGGCCTTGCACCGACAGGAACGGGAAGGCCATCGCGCCACCGATGAGGACCGCGTCGGCGCGCTGCAGGAAGGCCTCGAGCACGCCGATCTTGTCGGTGACCTTCGCGCCGCCCACGATCGCCACCAGCGGGCGACCGGGGTCTTCGAGGATCCCGGTGAGCGTCTCGACCTCGCGCTGCAGCAGCAGGCCGGCGACGCTCGGGAGCAGGTGCGCGACGCCCTCGGTCGACGCGTGTGCCCGGTGCGCGGAGCCGAACGCGTCGTTGACGTAGACGTCGGCCAGCCCCGCCAGGCGCTTGGCCAACTCGGGGTCGTTCTTCGTCTCCCCCGGCTCGAAGCGGATGTTCTCGAGCATGACGACGTCGCCGTCGGGCACATGGTCGAGATCCGGCGCGAGATCGACCTTCGTGTCCAGCAGCTCGGCCAGCCGATCGGCGACCGGCTGCAGCGACAGCGCCGGGTCGCGGTCCTTCGGCCGCCCCAGGTGCGAGGTCAGGATCAGTCGCGCCCCGCGCTCGCGCAGCCACTCGATGGTCGGCAGCGCGGCGCGGATGCGGACGTCGTCGGTGATCCGTCCGTTGTCGAGGGGGACGTTGAAGTCCACCCGGACGAGGACGCGCTTTCCGTCGAGGTCGCCCAGATCCTCGAGCGTCCTCATGCCTGCCCGGCGGCTCCCGCGCCCACGGGGACGGGGAGCACCTTCTGCAGAACGTCGACGCAGCGACACGAGTAGCCCCACTCGTTGTCGTACCAGGCGACGACCTTGACGAGCGTGCCGTCGATGACCGCGGTCAGTCCGCCGTCGAGGACCGACGAATGCGGGTCGCCGATGATGTCGGTGGAGACCAGCGGCGCCTCGCTGTACTTGAGGATGCCCTGCAGCGGGCCGTCGGCCGCAGCCTTGAAGGCGGCGTTGAGCTCCTCCACGCTCGTCTCGCGCTCGGCCTCGAAGGTGAGGTCGACGACCGAGCCCGTGATCACGGGCGCGCGGACGGAGAAGCCGTGCAGCTTGCCGTTGAGCTCGGGCAGGACGAGACCGACCGCCTTGGCGGCGCCGGTCGTCGTCGGCACGAGGTTGACCGCCGCCGCGCGAGCGCGGCGCAGGTCTCTGTGCGGCCCGTCCTGCAGGTTCTGGTCCCCCGTGTAGGCGTGGATCGTCGTCATGAGGCCGTGCTTGATGCCGACCGTGTCGTGCGCGACCTTGGCGGCCGGCGCCAGGCAGTTGGTCGTGCACGAGGCGTTGGAGATGACGTCGTGGCTCGACGGGTCGTACTGGTCGTCGTTGACGCCGAGCACGATCGTGACGTCCGGGCCCTTGGCCGGCGCGGAGATGACGACCTTCTTGGCGCCCGCCTCGAGGTGCTTGGCCGCGTCGTCTCGGGCGGTGAAGAATCCGGTCGACTCGAGGACGACGTCGACCCCGAGATCGGCCCACGGGAGCTTCGCGGGATCGCGCTCGGCGAGCACCTTCAGCGTCTTGCCGTCGACCACGATGCCTTCGTCGTTGCTGTCGACGCTGCCGGGGTAGCGGCCGTAGGCCGTGTCGTACTGGAGCAGGTGCGCGAGGGTCGCGTTGTCCGTGATGTCGTTGACGGCGACCCATTCGATGTCGGCGTCCACTTCCTGGCCGGCACGAAAGACGTTGCGGCCGATCCGGCCGAAGCCGTTGATCCCGACGCGTACGGGCATGGTCTCGATCCTTCGTCGTTGGCGGGTGGCGAGGCTAGAACGCTAGCCGACTGGCCCGCACAGTCGCGATGCGACGGCGATCAGGATGCGGGTGACCGCCACGGTGTCCGAGATGCTCACCCATTCCTCGACGGCGTGGGCGCCCTCGCCGCTTGCGCCGAAGAGCACCGTGGGGATCCCCGCGGCCGCGATGAAGGCGGAGTCGGCCCAGTAGCTCGCCCCGGCGATCGCGGGCGCGGCGGGCAGCACGTTCGCGGCGGCCGCGGCGACCGCCTGCACGACCTCAGCGTCGTGCGCCACTTCAAACGGCTCGCGGACCAGGAGCGTGCGCTGCTCCGCCCCCAGGCCCGGGTCGGCCCCGCGGCAGACGTCGAGCAGGGCCTCGAGTTCGGCCTCGACGTCGGCGGCGGTCTCGCCCGGCAGCGTCCTGCGCTCGAGCCCGAGCACGCACCGCGCCGGATAGCTCGCCAGGTCGGTGCCGCCCTCGATCAGCGATGCGTGGACCGAGCCGCGGCCGAGCAGCGAATCGCTGCGATCGCCGAGTGCGCCGTCGAGGGCCCCGAGCGCAGTGAGGATCGGGCCGGTCTTGACGATCGCGTCGACCCCGAGGTGCGGGCGCGAGCCATGCGCGGCGCGACCAGCGATCTCGATCTGGGCCCAGACGAAGCCCTTGTGGGCGACGATCAGCTCGAGCTCGGTGGGCTCGGTGACGACGGCCGCATCGGCGCTGACAGCGCGCAACGCCTCCTGTACGCCGATACTCGCATGCTCCTCATCGGCCACGGCCGCCACCACGACGTCACCGGCCAGGCCGGTAACCGCCGCTTCACGACAGGCGAGGAGCGCCGCGGCGAGGCCGGCCTTCATGTCGTAGGCACCGCGACCGTACAGCCGGTCGCCGTCGAGGCGCGGCGCGTGCGGATCGCTCATGCCCTCGACGCCGACGGTGTCGAGATGCGCACACAGCAGCAGCGTGCGGCCGCCGCCCCGGCCACGCGCGCGGACGATCACGCTCGGGCGCCCCGGCACCTCCTCGAGCACCTCGGCCTGCAACCCTGCGGCGCGAGCCCAGGCAGCGACGAACGCCGCGATCTTGCCCTCCCCCGCGCCGCCCGGGACGAGCGACGGGTTGACGGAGTCGATGGCCACCAGATCCGAGGTGAGCCCGACGACGTCGTCGTGCATCGGCCGCTCTCAGTGCGAGCCGGTCACGACCTCGACGCGCAGGCCGTCGGGATCGAGCAGGTAGGCCGAGTAGTAGCGCGGGCCGTACTGGTGGCGCGGCCCCGGTGCGCCGTCGTCGGTGCCGCCGGCGGCGAGGGCCGCCTCGTAGGCGGCGTTGACCGCGGGGCGCCCGTGGGCGGTGATCGCCACGTGCCCGAACCCCGGCCCCGGGGTGCGGCCGCGGGAGACGATCCACAGGCGGGCATCGTTGATGCCGTAGCCAATCGCGTCGGGCGAGTCGAAGATCCGCCGTCCGCCGAGCGGGTGGAACAGCGCGTCGTAGAACGCGGCCGAGCGCGCGAGGTCGGTGACCTCGAAGCCGACGTGGTCGAGCACGCGCGGCATTGTGCCGCGCGTGCCGGACACGGTTCCCGCTTGGGACCTGCTATGCCGTCGCGGGCTGCGGGTCCTCGCGGACGACGACGGTGTCGGCGACGGCGATGATCTCGTCCACCGGCAGGTCCGCCAGCGCGGCGTGCTTGCGGATCGCCTCGGGGCTCGTCGCCTCGTAGATGCAGACGGTGCCCACCGAGCCGCCGCCCTCTTCGAGAACGTAGCTGCGGATCCAGCGGATGTCGTCGGGCATCTGCTCGTCGGCCGCGCGCTTGGAGCGCACCGCGGCCTCCTGCAGGTCGCCGGGTGAACGCCAGCCGCTGCGTCGCAGAATCGCGTAGAGCTGCACTTGCTTTGCCTCCTGGTCGGTTCGATCGTACCGACGAAGGTAGGCCGCTGCCCGCGTCGCCGCATCGGGAGGCCTCCCTATCTTTCGCCGATCCCCATACGCCCGGCCACCGACGCCGCCTGCCCGCGGGTGCGCACGTCGAGCTTGCGCAGGATCGCCGAGACGTGGTGGCCGACGGTCTTCTCGGACACGAACAGCTGCGCGGCGATCTCGGCGTTGCGCAGGCCCTGTGCGACGAGCGCGAGCACCTCGAGCTCGCGCGCGGTCAGCCCGGCCGGTTGCTCCGGGTCGCCGCGCGCGGCCCCTTGGGCACGTCGCGGACTCCGCGCTCGCGCAGCGCGCGGGCAACGCGGGCCGCCGCAGGACGGGCGCCGAGCGCGCGCAGCGCGTTGACGCTGCGCTGCAGAGCCTGCTCGTCGTCCGCCACGGCGAGCGCGAGCGCCGCCTCGTAGGGGCAACCGATAGCGCTCCAGGCCCGCTCCGCCGCCTTCCAGTCGCCCGCGAGCTCCAGCTGCGGGCACGGCGCGGTGACCCCGAGGCGTGGGCGTCGCTCGACGAGGCCCTCGACCCTCGCGCGGCCGACCGGCGAGCTGCAGCGCCTGGCGTTTGTCGCAGCCGCGCGCGCCGAGGCCCGCTGGCTGGCCGGCGAGGACGACGCGATCGCCGCCGAGACAGACGGCGCGCGCGTGCGCGAGGGCGAGTGCTGGGGCGCCGGATCGCGACGATGCCGGCCGTCCTCCCCCAGGGTGACCTCGTCGGCCCAGTTGAGGTCCTCGAGCACGACGATCGAACCGGGGCCGCGGCGCAGCTCCTGCCTGAGCGCCGTCACGAGCGCCGCGGGCGTCGTCCCCTCGTCGACCAGCGCTGCGAGCTCGCCGCCCGCCTGCTCGGCGAGGTCGTGGAAGGGGCCCAGCGGGCGCGGCCAGC
The DNA here is from genome assembly GCA_963821355.1 of uncultured Actinomycetes bacterium. GTDB lineage: Bacteria > Actinomycetota > Thermoleophilia > Solirubrobacterales > Solirubrobacteraceae > JAOPZW01. The sequence goes on from CAWGDO010000001.1 coordinate 400,065, forward strand.
TCGTCCGAGCGCTCCAGCAGCTCCCCGGTGTCGCCGCCCCCAGGCACCGCGCGGACGTCAGCCGGCGGCGCGGTCGCTGTCGCGGCGCTCGGCGTGGTCGACGTCGCGGTGGGTGACCTCGACGAAGACGTCGTCGCGCCCGCGCCAGCGCGCGGCGAGATGCTCGACGATCGCCACGGAGCGGTGGCGCCCGCCGGTGCAGCCGATGGCGATCGTCAGGTGCGCCTTGCCCTCGGCCACGTACTGCGGCAGCACGAAGTCCAGCAGCGGCTCCAGCCGCTCGTAGAAGGACTCGAGCTGGCCGTCGCGGCCGACGTAGGCGACCACGCGCGAGTCGTGGCCGGTCAGCGCGCGCAGCGACGGCTCGTAGTGCGGGTTGGGCAGGAAGCGCACGTCGAACACGATGTCGGCGTCGCGCGCCGGCCCGTGCTTGAAGCCGAACGACTCCAGCGACACCGCGAGCCTCGACGCGGGCCCGCGCGGGAGGAATTCGTCGGCGATCCTGCGGCGCAGCATGTGCGCCGTCAGGCCGGTGGAGTCGATGACGACGTCGGCCAGGCCCTTGATCGGCTCGAGCACTGCCCGCTCGAGCGCGATGCCGCGTTCGACGGTCGACGCCTGCGCGAGCGGATGGCGGCGGCGGGTCTCCTGGAAGCGCGTGAGGATCGCGTCATCGGCGGCGTCGAGGAACAGCACGCGGTGGCGCAGCCCGAGCGCGTCGAGGTCCTCGAGCACCGCGCGCAGAGCCTCGAAGTAATCGCCGCCGCGGACGTCGGAGACAATTGCCGCGCGCTCGACCTTCGAGCCCTCGTGCACGAACAGCTCGACCAGCGCGCGGATCATCTCCGGCGGCAGGTTGTCCACGCAGAAGTAGCCGGCATCCTCGAAGACGTTCATCGCCGTCGACTTGCCCGCGCCCGAGTAGCCGGTGATGACGACGAGGTCCTCGAGCCGGGTCTCGGCGTACGGGCGCTGCGGCTGCTCGGCCGTCTCGTCGTCCCGGGCGCGGCGGCCGAGGCGCAGGCGATGCAGGCGCGGCGGGGCCTTGACGCCCATGTCCTGCAGTTTCTCGGGCTCGTCGGACATTGCGGTGAATTCCAGGTGAATCGTCGCAGACCGCAGAGACCAACAGGCCTCCGGCCGGGGGGACCCGCCTTCGGCGGCCACGTGGCCGCCTTCGGCACCCTCAGTCACCCGTGCGATGCAAATGCGCCCAGATCTCGCGCGCAGTCTTGCCCGGCAGGCCGGGCACCGCCTCGAGCTGCTCGCGCGTGGCGCTCAGCACCGCCTCGGGCGAGCCGAACTGCGTCAGCAAGGTGCGCTTGCGCGCCGGGCCGATCCCCGGCAGGTCGTCGAGGATCGACGTGGTCATCGCGCGATCGCGGCGCGTGCGGTGGTGTGTGATCGCGAAGCGGTGCGCCTCGTCGCGCACGCGCTGCAGGAGCTGCAGCTCGGGCGTGTCGTGCGCGAGCACGACCGGCTCGCGGCGACCGGGGACGAAGACCTCCTCGATGCGCTTGGCCAGCGAGATCACAGCCACGCCGCGCGCGCGGAACCCCTCCAATGCGCGCAGCCCGGCGGAGAGCTGGCCGGGCCCGCCGTCGATGACGATGAGGTTGGGCAGCGTCGCGAACGACTCGTTGCGCTTGGGGTCGTGCGGACTGCGATCCTGCTGGATCTCCCATTGCGCCAGGCGGCGACTGAGCACCTCCTCCATGGCGGCGAAGTCGTCGGGCACCCCCTCGGTGAGGCCGCGGATGTTGAACCGCCGGTAATCGGACTTCTTCGGCGCGCCCCCCTCGAAGACGACCATCGACGCGACCGTGTGCGTGCCCATGAGGTTGGAGATGTCGAAGCACTCGACGCGCAGCGGCAGCGCGTCGAGCCCGAGCACCTCCTGCAGCCCGTCGAGCGCCTCGACGCGCTGCTGGCGCCGGCGCTCGGCCTTCAGGCGCTCCTGGTCGAGCGCGAGCAGCGCGTTGCGCTCGGCCAGCTCGAGCATGCGGCGCTTGTCGCCGCGCTCGGCGGCCCGGACCTCGACTCGGGCGCCGCGGCGCTGGGCGAGCGCCTCCGCCAGCGCCTCGCGCTCGGGCACGCCCTCCTGGACGATCACCTGCGGCGGGATCGCCATCTGGTCGCCGTAGTACTGCAGCAGGAAGCCCTGGGCGACCTCCCCGACCTCGTCTTCGGCGGCGTTCTCCAGATAGAACGACTGGCGATCGGAGAGCACGCCGTCGCGGATCTGGAAGACCTGTGCGTTGGCGTCGGTGCCGTCGACGGCGACCGCGACGACGTCGACGGTGCCGATCGCCTCGTTGGCCACCCGCTGGCGTTCGAGCAGGGACCGGACCGCGCGCAGGCGGTTGCGCTCGAGCGCGGCCTGCTCGTACTCGTGCGCGATGGACGCCGCCTTCATGCGCCGCTCGAGGTCGCGCTCGATCTCGCGATAGCGGCCTGAGAGGAACGCGATCACGCCGTCGATCGCCTCGCGGTACTCCTCCTCGGTCACGTAGCCGACGCAGGGCGCCCCGCACCGCTTGATGTAGTAGTCCAGGCACGGCGAGCCCGAGCGCCGCCCGGGCTCGACCCCCTGGCAGGAGCGGAAGAGGAAGACCTTGCCGAGCAGATCGAGCGTGCCGCGGACGCGCTTGGCGTTCGAGTACGGGCCGAAGTAGACGCGGTCGCGGCGGTGGCGCTCGCGCGTGAAGTACACGCGCGGGAAGTCCTCCTCCATCGAGATCGCGATGAAGGGATAGGACTTGTCGTCGCGCAGGCGGATGTTGAAGCGCGGCCGGTACTGCTTGATGAAGTTCTGCTCGGCCAGCAGCGCCTCGGCCTCGGAGGCGACGAGCACGAACTCGACCGACTCGATCGCGTCGACCATCTCGTAGGCGCCACGCGTGACCGGATTGCTGAAGTGGCTGGCCACCCGCTTCTTCAGCGACTTCGCCTTGCCGACGTAGATGACCTTGCCCTTGGCGTCGCGGAACAGGTACACACCCGGGCCGTCGGGCAGCGACTTGCGCTGCTCGGCCAGGCGGGTGCGGCGGCCTTCTGAGGTGCCTGTGGCCATCCACCCCAACGATACGAGGGACACACAACGCGGGACCCGCCTCCGGCGGCCACGTGGCCGCCTCCGGCACCCGTTAGGGTCGCGCTCTCCCTGTGGCGCCCGTCAACCTGTATTCGGACACTCAGACGCGCCCCACCGCGGAGATGCGCGCCGCCATCGCCGCGGCCGAGGTCGGCGACGAGCAGCGCAAGGAGGATCCGACCACGACGGCCCTCGAGCAGCGCGTGGCGGAGCTGCTCGGCCACGAGGCGGCGGTCTTCCTGCCCAGCGGGACGATGTGCAACGAGATCGCGATCCGCCTGCATATCCGCCCCGGCGGCGAGCGGATGTTCCTCGGGCGCGCCACCCATCCGCTCATCGCCGAGGCCGGCGGGCCGGCGCAGCTCTCGGGCGCCGTGATCACCGAGATCGACGGCGAGGCGGGCATGTTCACGCCGCAGGCGCTCGACGACGCGGTGCGCGACGGCGGGCCCGGCGGCCGCTACGCGCCGCGCCCGCGGCTGGTCTGCGTCGAACAGACCACGAACATGGGCGGCGGGCGCGTGTGGAAGCTCGACCAGGTGCGCGGCGTGCTCGACGTCGCCCGCGAGCACGGGCTTGAGACCCATCTCGACGGCGCGCGGCTGATGAACGCGGTCGTCGCGAGCGGCGTCGATGCGGCCGCGTGGGCAGGCGGCTTCGACAGCGCGTGGCTGGACTTCACCAAGGGCCTCGGCGCACCCGTCGGCGCCTGCCTGGCGGGATCGGCCGCGTTCATCGAGGAGGCGTGGCGGTGGAAGCAGATGCTCGGCGGCGCCATGCGCCAATCGGGCATCGTCGCGGCAGCCGGCCTGTACGCCCTCGATCACCACGTCGAGCGCCTGGCCGACGACCACGCCCGCGCGCGACGGCTGGCCGAGGGGCTCGCCGCGCTGCCGGGGGTGACGCTCGACCCGGCAACGGTCGAGACGAACATCGTCATCTTCGACGTGCCCGACGCGCCCGCGTTCACCGCGGCGCTCGCGCAGCGCGACGTGGCGATGAGCCATTTCAGTCCCACGCGCGTGCGCGCGGTGACGCATCTCGACGTCGACGACGCGGGCATCGACCGGGCGCTCGCGGCCGCCGCCGAAGCGCTCCAGTAAGGTCGCGCGATGGCCAGCGCCATCACGACGTGCCCCCTGTGCGAGGCCACGTGCGGGCTGGAGATCACCGTGGCCGACGGCATGGTCACGCGCATCCGCGGCGACGCCGACGACGTCCTCAGCCACGGCTTCGTCTGCCCGAAGGGCGCCTCGCTGCAGGAGCTCCACGAGGATCCCGACCGCCTGCGCACGCCGCTGGTGCGCGAGCCCAGCGGCGACCTGCGCCCGTCCTCGTGGGACGAAGCGTTCGCGGAGATCGACCGCCGCCTGCCCGCCATCCGTGACGAGCACGGCAACGACGCGGTCGCCGTCTACATCGGCAACCCCAGCGCCCACAACCTCAGCACGCTCGTCTACGGCCGCGTCCTGCTCAAGGCGCTGCGCACGCGCAACATCTTCAGCGCGAGCACCGTCGACCAGTTCCCCAAGCAGATGGCCTCCGCGCTCATGTTCGGCAGCGGCGCGACGGTCGCGGTGCCCGACGTCGATCGCACCGACCACCTGCTCATCCTCGGCGCCAACCCGCTGGCCTCCAACGGCAGCCTGCTGACGGCGCCGGACATGCGCGGCCGGTTGCGCGCCATCCGTGCGCGCGGCGGCAAGGTCGTCGTCGTCGACCCGCGGCGCACGCGAACCGCGCGCGAGGCCGACGAGCACCACTTCATCCGCCCAGCCAGCGACGCGCTGCTGCTCATCGCCCTGATCCACACGCTGTTCGCCGAGGACCTCGCCGAGCCCGGCGCGCTCGCCGAGCACATCAGCGGCCTCGACGCCGTGCGCGAGCTCGCCGCCACCTTCACACCCGAGGCGGTCGCGGCCGCGTGCGGGATCGCGGCACCGGAGATCCGGCGCATGGCCCGCGAGCTGGCGGGCGCGCCGAGCGCCGCCGTCTATGGGCGCATCGGCACGACCACGCAGCGCTTCGGTACGACCGCGAGCTGGCTCGTCGACGTCCTCAACGTCATCACCGGCAACCTCGACCGCCCGGGCGGCGCGATGTTCCCGCTCCCCGCCACCGGCTCGTCGAACACGGCGGGCGAGCCCGGCCGGGGCCGTGGCGCGCAGTTCGGCCGCTGGCACAGCCGCGTGCGCGGCCTGGGCGAGATCTTCGGCGAGCTGCCGGCCGTGTGCCTGGCCGAGGAGATCGAGACGGCCGGCGAGGGCCAGGTCCGCGCGCTGATCACGGTCGCGGGCAACCCGGCGGTCAGCACGCCCAACAGCGAGCGGCTGGCGGCGGCCCTCGAGACGCTGGACTTCATGGTCAGCGTCGACGTCTACGTCAACGAGACCACGCGCCACGCCGACGTGATCCTGCCCGGGCCGTCGCCGCTGCAGCGTTCGCACTACGACCTCGCGCTGTCGGGCTTCGCCGTGCGCAACGTGGCCAACTACTCGCCGCCGGCCCTCGAGCCCGATCCGTCGATTCCGGCAGAGTGGGAGACGCTGCTGCGCCTGGCCGCGATCGTCACCGGCCAGGGGCCCGACCCCGGCGTCGCGGCGATCGACCGGCTGATCGCCCTCGACGTCGCGCACCGGATGGACGGCGACCCCGAGGAGCTGCTCGCGGCGGTGGAGCCGCGCGTGGGACCGGAGCGGATTCTCGACCTGCGCCTGCGTGGCGGGCCCTACGAGCTGACGCTCGCCGATCTTGAGGCCGCGCCCCACGGCATCGACCTCGGCCCGCTGCAGCCGCGCATGCCCGACGTGCTGCGCACGCCGAGCGGGAGGGTCGAGCTGGCCCCCGAGGCGCTCGTCGCCGACGTCGCCCGTCTGCACGACGCGCTGGCCGAGCCGGTCAACGGCGGCATGGTGCTCGTCGGCCGGCGCGACGTCCGCTCGAACAACTCGTGGATGCACAACCTGCCCAAGCTCGTCAGGGGCAAGCAGCGCTGCACCGCCCACGTCCACCCCGGCGATGCCGCGCGCCTGGGGCTGGCCGACGGCGAGGTCGCCGTCGTGCGCTCGCGGACGGGCGCGATCGTGGTGCCGATCGAGGTCACCGAGGACGTGATGCCCGGCGTCGTCTCGATCCCGCACGGGTGGGGCCACGACCTCCCTGGCGTCGCGCTCGGCGTCGCCGCCGAGCACGCGGGGACGAACTCCAACGTGCTCGCCGACGAGCTGCTGATCGAGCCGCTGTCGGGCACCGCCGTGCTCAACGGCATCCCGATCGAGCTGGCGCCCGTCACTGCAGCGTGAGCGTGTCCCTGCCGTTGCTGGAGGTCAGCGTGCCGCGGGCCCCGGCGTAGGCGCCGGTCCCGCCGGTGACCGCGACCGTGACCGGCGCGCTCCCGCCGATCCGCGCCACACCGGCGGCGACGATCGTGCCATTGGAGAGCACATATAGGTCGCCTGGCAGGAGTACAGCGCGCTTTCGACGCTCTTGCCCCGCTTCGCCGCCGCGCAGACGAGGTACGAGACGGGCGTGGTCCGCCCGACCGGCAGGCCGCCGGTCCAGTAGCGTCGGCGGCATGCCAGACACCGTCGCGGTCCTCGGGGGTGGGGTCGGCGGGCTTTCGGCCGCCCACGAGCTCGCTGAGCGCGGCTTCGCCGTGTCGGTGTACGACAGCAGCGCACGGTTCGGCGGCAAGGCGCGCAGCTACGGCGCATCGGGGACCGGCCGCGACGGACGCGCCGACCTGCCCGCCGAGCACGGCTTTCGCTTCTTCCCCGGCTTCTATCGCCACCTGCCCGACACGATGGCTCGCATCCCCGGCCCGCACGCGGGACGCCACGCGGTCGACGAGCTGGTCGCCGCGGAGAAGCTGATGATCGCGCGCGAGGACGGCGCCGACGAGCTGCTGACCCCGGCGCACGCGCCGGCGTCGATCGAGGACTTCGCCACGCTCACGAGCTTCGTCTTCGCCCTCACGACGCAGCTCGGCATCGCGCCCGAAGACCAGGTCTTCTTCATCGACCGGCTGCTCGTCCTGCTGACGAGCTGCGACGAGCGCCGCCTCGGCGAGTGGGAGCTGCAGACCTGGTGGGAGTTCGTCGACGGCGAGCACCGCTCGAAGGGCTTTCAGAAGTTCCTCGCCGACGGCCTGACGCGGATGCTCGTCGCCGCGCAGGCGCACGAGATGAGCGCGCGAACCGGCGGCTACATCCTGCTCCAGCTCCTCTTCGACCTCTCGCGCGTCGGCGGCCACGCCGACCGCCTGCTCGACGCGCCGACCAGCCAGGCGTGGATCGATCCGTGGGTGGCGCACCTGCGCGGCGTGGGCGTCGACCTGCACGAGCAGGCCGCGGCGGTCGGCATCCACGTCTCGCACGGGCGCATCGCGAGCGTGACCATCGAGCAGGCCGGCGCGCGCCAGACGATCACCGCCGACCACTACGTCGCGGCGATGCCGGTCGAGCAGCTCGTCAAGGTTGTCAGCCCTGCCCTGAAGGCCGCCGAGCCGCGCCTGGCCAAGCTGCACCTGCTGCGCACGCGGTGGATGAACGGCGTGATGCTCTACCTGCACCACGACGTCCCCGTGGTCAACGGCCACACGATCTACACCGACTCGGACTGGGCGCTCACCTCGGTCTCACAGCACCAGTTCTGGCCGCACGTCGACTTCGCCCAGCTCGGCGACGGCACCATCGGCGGCGTCCTGTCGGTCGACGTCTCCGACTGGGAGCGCCCGTCGCGGCGCCTGGGCAAGCCGGCGTCGATGTGCACCGCCGACGAGATCAAGGCCGAGGTGTGGGCGCAGCTCAAGGATCACCTCAACGACGGCGCGCACGTCGTCCTCGGCGACGCGAACCTCGCCGGCGCGTTCCTCGACGAGGACATCACCTTCCCCAACCCGAGCGGGGCGGCCAACGCCGAGCCGCTGCTGGTCAATACCGCCGGGTCCTGGGCGAACCGGCCGGATGCGGTGACGAGCATCCCCAACCTCTTCCTCGCCTCCGACTTCGTGCGCACGAACACCGACCTGGCGACCATGGAGGGCGCGAACGAGGCGGCGCGGCGCGCGGTCAACGGAATCCTCGACGCGACGCGCTCGACGGCGAAGCGCTGCGACGTCTGGAAGCTCAGGGAGCCCGCGCTCTTCGCCCCCGCGCGGCTTCTGGACCGGGTGCGCTGGGCCCTGCGCCGCCCGGCCAAGCCGCCCATCCGCGTGACTCCCGACGGCCGCCTCGAGCCGGTCGGGGTCACCGGGCGGCTCGTCACACGTTCGGGATGATGCGCAGGTCGCCCGGGGGCTGCGGGGCGTCGGCCTCGAAGTCGGGCCGGCCGGTGACGTCGTCGAGCAGCTCGCCGGTCGCGGCGCGCGCGTCGTCCCACCACGGCGGCTCGTGCCCCTTGTAGTAGGGCTGCCAGTCGGCTGACAGCACCGGCACCTCGCTGGTCAGCGCCGCGAAGGGCTTCTTCGCCGCCTCGAGGTCCTTCTGCACCGCTTGCCCGAAGGTCAGGTAGCGCACGAAGCGGTGGCGGTTCCAGTCGAAGCCGTCGAGGATCGCCTCGGCGGCCAGCTCGCCCTTGCGCTCGATCGCCGCGATCACCTCCGGCGCCATGTTGAGGTTCAGCCCGCCTTCGTTCTTGGTCAGCCGGATCTGGCACACGCGGTCGCGGAAGCCGGGCATCTCGGCCTGCATGCTGTCGCGCCAGTTCAGCGCGGCATTGAGGATCTGGCGCACGAAGGCGAAGACGGTGCCGACCGTCGTGAAGCTCGGCATGCGCGGCTTGTCGTCGAAGACGATGGGAGGCGCCTTCATCAGCCCGGGCTCGTCCTCGGGATCGGGATAGGGCTGGAGGTCAAGGCCGAAGGTCGGCCGGGTGGGCAGCAGCGCGTCGAAGAAGTGGATCGGGAAGTTGCTGCTGATGCCGCCGTCGGACATCGCGTGGCGGACAACGCCGCCCTCGACCCGGTCGTGGCGCGACCACAACGGCACCGTCGACAGCAGGATCGGGAAGCTCAGGCTCAGCCGCGCCGCGACGATGATCGGGAGCTTGGAGCCGGGCATCGGCAGGACCTTGCGCTCGTGCCCCGGCGCGAGCGGGACCGGATCGCCGCCGGCGGCCTTGACCATCGCGTCGACCACGGTCTTGGGGAACAGCGAGCGCATCTCGTCCGGATCGAAGAGGTAGGTCGTCGCGGCGACGGCCGCGGGATCGTCGGGCAGCGGCAGGTCGACCGGGCGCGAGTAGCTCAGGTCGGTCGTGACCAGGCGCAGGAAGATGGCCTGGTCGTCGTCGGGGCCACCGCGCTCGAGCATCGCGAAGCTGAGCGGCTCGCCGTCGGGCTGCAGCCCGGCGCAGAGCTGGATCTGCTCATGCAGCCAGTACGTCAGCGCCTCGCGGCCGTCGAAGCCGGCCTGCGGCGCGCCGCTGCAGATCCCGAGGCCGTTGTCCTCGAGGGCGCGGTTGAGCCCGGCGACCATGCGGCCGAGCGCCCACGCGACGGCGAGCGCGACCACGGCGATGAGGACGACGACCGTGACGAGCGCCAGCAGCACAACGGCGACGACGTCGACCCACGAGAACCCGTCGGCCACGAGCGCCCACGCGGTGAAGACGACGAATGCGGCCCACACCAGCAGCGCGACGCCGGTCGCGGCCCGGATCCCGGGCGCCTCCCGCAGCGTGGCACGCAGTACGCCGGTCACGCGGCCGACGGCGCCGCCGCCGGCCAGGTACGCCAGCAGGACGTCGAAGGCCGGCCGCGCCCCGGGCGTCGGCTGGAAGAGCCCCTCGAGGAAGCCCGGCTTGCCCAGCTCTTCGTTGATCTCCTTCAGCCGCGTGAAGCTCTGCGCCTCGCCGCCGCGCCGGCGGTACTCGCAGGCAGCGCCGACGACCGCCGCGATCGCGCCGGCGGACGCACCGCCGACGTTGCGGAAGCGGTAGCGCCGGCTGAGGCCGAGCATCGCGGCCGGATAGACCACGCCGCTGGTGATCCCGCCCTTCATGACGAGATCGCAGGACAGCAGCGCGGTCTGCTCGGGCTGCTCGGGCGCGGCCGTCTCTGCCACGCCCTACACCGCGATCCCGTACGCCTCGGTGAACGCCTCCTGCGCGTAAGCCAGCGACGCGTATCCGAAGCCCTTGTCGCCCCAGCCCGTGCCCCAGCTGTTGCGCACGATGAAGCGGTCGCGCTTGTAGCCGACGATCGCCACGGCGTGGCCGCCGCGCGTCGTGTTGGGCTGGTAGTCGTCCATGTTGCCGCCGTTGTCGGTCGAGTCGTCCCAGGACTTGTCGACGTCGAGCCGGGTGAGGATCGGGCCCTTGGTCGCCAGCCACGTCTTCCAGTTGGTCAGGTTGGTCCCGACGTTGAAGTACGAGAGGATCTTCAGCTGGGAGGCCAGCGCGTAGAACCCCTTGGTGTCGCCGGGATACAGCGCCCCGGATTTGAACGGCAGAACCGCGTCGCGCACGGCGCCGAACTTGCGCGCGACGTCGAGCGCCGACTTCAGGCTCGTGCCCTCGGTCTCGATGAACGTCGTCGGCTGCGTGATGTACTGGTCGGTCTCCTTGGAGGCCATCCAGATGAAGCGCGGGGCGAGCAGTTCGTCGCGCTTGAGGCGCCCGGCGGTCACGAAGTGCCAGCGCAGCAGGCCATCCGCCGTCGCCCAGCCCACGCACGAACCGGTCGCCTCCTGGTCGTTGATCTTCCACCAGGTCGCACGCAGGTCCTTGGTGGTCGGGATCGCGGGCGCCGCGGCGACGATGTCGGCCTCGACGGCGTGGTCGAACGTCCAGTCCTCCTCGGACTTCGGCGACGGCTTGACGTTGAGGATGCGCTTCGGCTGCCTCGTCGTGCGGCGTCGAGTGGTCCGGCGCTTGGGTGCGGGCATGGCCGCGAACCTCGCAGCTTGCCCCGCTCAAAGCAAGCGCAGGTCCGCCATGCCCGGCGTCGACAGCACGCGGCCGTCGGCGAGGATCGTCAGCGCTTGGCAGTCGCTTAGTGTGGCCGTCCACGCCGGCCCGTCGAGCCCCATGGCGAAGGCCGCGGTCGCATAGGCGTCGGCGAGGCCGAGGTCGAACGCCACGACGGTCACCGAGAGCACGCCTTCCGGCGGCCGGCCGCGGTGCGGGTCGACGATGTGCGGGCCGCGCTCGTAGGCGCCCGACGTCGCCACCCCGAGGTCGCGCGCCCCCAGCACGGCCGCGACGCGGTCGCGGCGCAGCGGATGCTGGACCCCGACGCGCCACGGGCGGCCCGGCGCGGGCTCGCCGCGCACGAGGACGTCGCCGCCGGCGTGCAGGCAGAAGCTCCGCGCGCCCGCCGCGGCGAGGATCGCGCCGGCGCCGTCGAGTGCCCAGCCTTTGACGAAGCCCGACGGGTCGAGGCGGCCGGTGGCGCCGACGTCGAACCAGCCGCCCGTGTCGCTTCGCAGCGCCGAGCAGCGCTCGAGCACGGCGCGAACCTGCGGCGAGGCAGCGGCCGGGGCGAGCGTGCCCGCGTCGAGGCGGCTGATCTCGCTGTCGGGGAGGTAGGTGCTGAAGGTCGCGTCGATCCAGCGCAGATGCGCGAAGGCGCGATCCAGCGCGGCCGGGTCGACGTCGCGGTCGACGACCTCGATCCCGACGGGGATGTCCATGACGCGCTCCACGCGCCGCAGCGATGGCTCAGCGACGTGCACGGGCCCGGTCGATCGCCGATTGCAGGGCGAGCTTGTAGCTCTCGCTGGTGTAGGTGGCGCCGGTGACGACGTCGATCTTCGCGCTCCCCGCCTTGAGCGCCTCCTCGCGCAGGATCGGCTCGGCGCGGTCGTTGATCGCCTGCGTGCGCGCGCCGGTGCCGCTCAGCTCCGCCGTCTCCACGCGCGTGAGCTCCTTGCCGGTCAGCGTCACGCGGACCTCGATGATCGAGAACGGTGTGGTGAAGATCTCGCTGTTGGCGCTGCGCACGCGCCCCTTCACCGTCGGCTTGCGGCTGCTGACCATGCGCCGCTGGGGCTGCTCCGGGGCGATCTGTGGCGGCGGCGGCGCCTGCTGGGAGACCGCGATCGCGGGCGGCCGGGCGCGCACGCTGGCCAGCAGCGCGACGACCGCCGCGGTCGCCACCACCGCCGGCAGCGCGCGGCGCAGCACGCTCATCCGAACGCCTCGCTGACGATCTGGCGCGAGAGCACCCCGGCGTCGCGCAGGCTCGCGCGCGTCGCCTCGGTCATGCTCACCGGCCCGCACACGTAGACGTCGCGCTCGGCGATGTCGGGGACGAGCTCGCGCAGGTGCTCGGCCGACAGGACCGCGGCGCCCTGGTCGCCCAGCACGTAGTGCACCTGCACACCGCGGCGCCGCGACAGCTCGTCGAGCTCACCCCGAAAGAGGAGGTCGTCCTCGCGCCCCGCGCGGTAGATGACGACGATCTCCCCGGGCATGTCCTCGAGCAGCGCGCGGATCGGCGTGATGCCGACGCCGCCCGCGATCAGCGCGGCGCGGGGCCGGCGCCGTGCGGCGCTGGTCAGCCCGCCGTACGGGCCCTCGACGATCACGCGCGTGCCGGGCTGGATCGTGGTCATTCGCGCGGTGTAGTCGCCGAGCTCCTTGACCGTGATGCGCAGCCGCTGCCCGTCGGGCGCGGCAGAGAGCGAGAACGGATGCGCCTCCAACCAGTGGCCGCGCGCGAGGAAGCGCCAGCGCAGCGACTGGCCGGGCAGCGCGCGCAGCCGCTCGAGATCGCGCCCGCCGATCTCGATCGAGACGACGCCCGGAGCCTCCTGGACGACGCGCTCGACGCGCAGGCGGTGTCGCAGCGAGCGCGCGACGGGTAGCACCACCCGGAAGGCGACGAGCACCGCCACCGTCGCCGCGTACAGCGCCCACCAGTACGCGCGCGCGATCGGCTGGCGCTGGAACTCCTGGCCGGTGGCGAGCTGGTGGCTGAAGGCCAGCGCGATGGCGACGAAGGCGCAGACGTGCAGGGCATGCCACGTCCGATAGCCGATCCGCCGGCGCACGACCACCACCGACGTCGCGACCACGACGACGAGCAGCCCAAGCGCGATCGTCGCCAGCAACACGCCCGAGTAGTTCGAGAGCAGGTCGCCGGCCTCGTCGACGAGCGACACGTGGTCGGTCAGCGCGTAGCCGGCGGTGATGAGCACCGTGTGGGCGGCGATCAGAGCGAGGCAGGCGATGCCGTTGCGCCGGTGCCACGCGGCAACGCGGTCGAGGCTGATGGTGTCGAAGACCGGCAGGCGCGCCAGCAGCAGCAACTCGACGAGCGCGAGGTATGCGCCGAGCAGCCCGGTCACCCGCCCGAGACTGGTCAGCACCTCCCCCGCCTCGTGCAGGCCGCGCAGCCCGCCCTGTCGCCACCACAACCCGACGACCACGGCACCGTTGGCCGCGACGAGCACCCCCAGGTCCCAGCCGGTGAAGGCTCGTCGCGGACGCGCGCGCAGCGTGACGTCGGCGGCCACGCGCTAACTCTAGGCTCACTTCACTGCGCCGAGCGTCAGCCCGCACGCGAAGTGGCGGCGCACGACCAGTCTGCGAGTCGGGCGTCGAGGTCAGCGTCAGCGCGGTCGGCTTCTGCGCATCGGGCTCGGCGCTCTCGAGCGCATCGGCCTGACCACCGTCGCCCAGCCCCGCGAGCGGATGGCCGCGGTCGCGGTCGGCGCGCTCGTCAAACGCATCGAGGCGTCGGCGGCGCCCGGCGAGCGGGTGCGTGCCCGCCTGGATCCGTCGCTCATCGTTCGCTCGATGACGGCGCCGCCACGCGCGCCGGCGCGACCGCGCACGGCGGGCGCCTGATCGGTCATCGCACCAGGCGAACGCGCTCGACCCCGAGCAGCCGTCGCGCGCGCGCCGCCAGCGCGCGATCGCTCGTGACGAGCACGGGATCTCCGAGCGCCTCGGCGAGCGCGAGGTACGCGGCGTCGTACGCGGTGAGCTCGCCGCGCAGCGCCCAGACGCGCTCGCGCAACGGCGCGTGCGGGTAGCGCAGGAGCCTCACGTTGGCGAGATCGGAGGCGGCTTCGGTGGCGCGCCGGTCGGTGACCGCGCCGCTCGACACGAGCCGGCGCAGCGCGTTGAGCGTCTCGAGCTCGGCGACCTCGGGCGCGTGAAGGGGCTCGTGCTCTCTGCCCGCGAGCTCCGCCTCGAGCGCTCCGATGGTCTGCGGGCGGCCGAGCACGAAGTCGGTCAGCACGCTCGCGTCGACGACGATCACCGCCGATCGCGCTCCCGGCGGATGACCGCCGCGCTCGACGGCCCCTCGTACGGTGCGCGCTCACGGATCCGCTGAGCGAGCTCGGGCACCGTCGGGACGCTCGCGATCTCGCTCAGCCGCGCCAGCAGGAACTCGTTGAGCGATTGCCCGGCGAGTGCGGCCTGGGACTTGAGGCGGCGATGGACGCCGTCGGGGACGTCTCGGATCTGCACGTTGGGCATCTCCTTCGGATGCTATCGAAATGCATGTAATACATGCTATTTGCATTCATTGCATCACCGCACGAGCCTCACCTCCAGCGTGTCGGCGCCGTCGCCGAGTGGATCGCCGGCCCCGTGGAGCAGGCCGAGGATGTCGGCGACGTAGGCCTGGGTCTCAGGAATCGCTGGGACGCAGCCGCACGCGCGGACAGATGCCGGGCCGGCGTTGTAGGCCGCCAGCGCGAGCGGAACCGCACCGAAGGCTCGGAGCAGGTCGCGCATCAGATGAGCCTGCGCGTCGATCGCGCGGCCGGCATCGAACGGGTCGGCCAGGCCGTAAGCCGCGGCGGTGCCCGGCATGAACTGTGCGATGCCCTGGGCGCCCGCGGGCGAGCGCGCGAACGGGTTGAAGTGCGATTCCTCGTAGAGCTGCGCCGCCAGCAGAGCGCCCGACACGCTCCAGCGCTGCGCCGCGCGTGAGATCGCGGGCGCGTACTGGTCGGGGACGAAGCTCTGCAGCGTCCCCGACCCTTCGCCGTCACCGTGCGAGTGATAGCCGACCGACGACGAGCCGGCGTTGAGGGTGTAGCCGTAGTGCCACGGTTCCCACGCATAGCGCTGCGTGTAGTGGAAACGCTCGGCGTTGCGGGCCAGCCAGCCATACGCGGACGACGGCCCGAGGTCGAGCTCGGTGCCGAGGCGGTGCAGCGATACGCCCGGCGGCGCCACCCATTTCGGATCCGGATGTGCGGCGAACAGGCGTGCCTGCTCGGCATCGGTGCGGAAGGCCGAGTTGATGAGCAGGTCGACGCCGTCGGCGCGCGCCGCGGCCGCCATCCGGTCGAAGGCGAGTGCGACGTCGGGACGCATCGGCTCGCCTTGCCGGTAGGCGAAGGGGCCGGGGTATTGGCCCGCCTTGGCGGCACCGCCGCCGGGCAGTGCGCCCGATGGGGTGAGCTCGGCCTCCGCGGTCGCGGCGTTGGGTACCTCGGCGCGCTCGCCGATCGCAATCGCGTCGCGCACCGTGACGCGTACCCGAATCGGCGCCAGGCCGCCGCCGGGGAAGGCGATGCGCGTGTCGTGCGCGCCGTTGCGTTCGGCGGTCGCCTCGGCGGCGCGCGTGCCCAGGGCCAGGTACTCGCCGCGCTCGAGGTGCCGTGGATTGGGAGCGCCGTCGAGCTCGGGCGGTTCGAAGACACGCGGGTAGGCGTCGTGCATGGCGCGGGCCGCGGCCAGCGCAGCAAGGTCGGCCGCGCGCTGCAGATCACCGCGCGCGCCCACCCCACGGGCGATGCCCCCGAGAACGATGGCGCCGAGGACGACGGCGAGGAGGAGCCCGAGCAGCAGCATCCCGGCCTGACCGCGCTGCGATGCGGCGAGACTGCTCATCGCGCCAGCCCGTCGACGACATGGCGGATCGCGCGCGGCGACCATGCTCCACCCACGGCGAGCGTGCGCTGGACGGGGTCGAGCGTGAGCGGGAGCGCTGCAGAGGGGGCAAGCTCGGTCGCGCCGGCCAATGCGAGCGCGGCGAGCGCGGGATCCACGGCGGGGGGCAGCGCGACGAGGATCGCGTCCTGCGCATGGAGCAGCACGTCGACTGCTTCACTGCGCCGGGCGACGGCAAGCACCGTCGGCAGCGCGCCGGCGGCGGCCAGTGCACGTGCTGCCACGCTCGCCAGCTCGGCCGGATCGTCGGACAGCCAAACCACGCCGAGCCGTCCGCGCGCCTCGGCCGACAGCCCGCGGGCGCGGAGCGATGTCGCGAGGCGGGCGGCGCCGGGACGCGCCGGTACGTGCGGCGACGGGGATGCTGCGGCCGCCAGACACACCAGCGCTCCGTGTCGGCCGCGCGCGAGGGCGAGGCCGACGCCGAGCGCGACCGCCGGTAGCTCGCGCGCGGGCGCGAGGATGCCGAGCGAGGGTGCAGGCGCGCGGCCGTTGTCGCGCGGCGCGGGCTGCCCCCCGCGCTCGGCGGGCGCGATGAGCAGGTCGCGCAACGGGCTCACGAGGACGGGCCGGCATCGGCGGTTGCGGTCGCCTGGAGGCGATCGGCGAGAATCGGTGCGACGACGCGCGGTCGCAGGCGGACCTCGACGCGGCGACCGTCGACGCGGACGGTCGCGCGCTCGCGTGACCACCCGGGAAGCGCGGCGCGCGCGGCGGCGGTCGGATCGGCGCCCTGCAGGATCGCCGCGGCGCCGGCCTCGGCCGCGTTGCCGGCCAGCTCGCCCGCGGCGCCCGCCGCGAGGAGCTGCCCGATGGCGAGCGCAATGAGCGCGGCGAGCGGGAGCAGCGCGAGAAGCTCGACCGTGGCCTGGCCGGCGCAGCTGGGTGCGAAGGGCGGCGCGGAGCGGCGCCCGGGCGCGAACGGGCGCCCGGGCGCAGAGCGGCGCACGGACTCGAAGCCGTGGGTGGCGCGACCGCCCGTCACGGCCGCTGCTCCGGGAACGACGCGCGCGACGAGACGGTCGCGATTGCTCCGTGGCCGAGGACCGAGGGAACGGAGACCGCGACCGCGACGCCCCGGCCGCCGGCGGCGGCGCGGACGCGCAGCCCGCGCTCCAAGCGCGGTGGCAGCGCTCCGCGAGCCGCTTCCTCGGCGTCGCCCCCTACGGCCGCCGCTCGCGCCGCCGCCCGGGCTGCCGCGCCCGACAGCCACAGGGCCTGGCCGGCGACGACCGCCTGCCACAGCAGCGCGCCGACGAGCACGACGACCGGCAGCAGGGCCACCAACTCGACGCTCGCCTGACCTCGCTCTCGCATGTGCGCGGGCATGCGAGGGAGCGTCGCGGTGAGGGTGTTACAGGGCTACCGCGCGACTGTGACGATTGTGCGCAGGCGCTCAGGCGTACTCGCGGTAATGGCGCCAGACGAGGTACACCGCATACGCGCACACGCCCAGCACAGCGATCCAGACGAACGTCCCGCCGCCGGTCTGGCTCAGTCGCGGCCGTGCCGCCATATCCAGCACCGCGGCGCCGATGGCGCCGTAGAGCACCGCGCGCCAGCGATCCCCGAGGCCTTCGAGATCCATCCGGCGCTCGCGGTAAAAGCGCGCTGCGAGCATCACCAGCGAGACGAGGATCAGCGTCGACAGGATCGCGCCGATGAGTGCGGCCGTTGTCCCGCCGCCAGGGAGGAAGGCGACGCCGGCCGCCAGGACCAGGATGATCGCGACGTTGCGCGCGGCGGTCACGGCACCGCGACGTGCTCGGCCGAAGCGGCCGCCTCGGACGAAGCCGAGGCCTCGCGCGAGGTGAGCGGCGCCGGCAGAACCGGCTCGGCCACCGTGACCTCGCCGACCTCCGGCTCGGGCGAGAAGCGATACCCGACGCCGAAGTGCGTGTGGATGTACCGCCAGTCCGGCGAAGCCTTCTCGAGCTTCTGACGCAGCTTGCGCACGAAGACGTCGACCGACCGGTCGCCGCGCGCCATCGCGTAGCCCCAGACCCGCTGGTAGATCTCCTCGCGCTCGAGCACGCGCCCCTCCGCGCCGGCCAGCAGCTCGATCAGCTCGAACTCGCGACGCGTGAGGTCGATCGACGCTCCGCGCACGAAGGCCTGGAAGCGATCGGAGCGGATCTCGATCTCGCCGGCGGCGATCGGCCCGCCGGCCGAGCGCGCCTCGGCCCTCCGGCGCCGCCGCACCACGGCCTCGACCCGCGCGATGAGCTCCTCGGGGTGGCACGGCTTGGCCAGCCAGTCGTCGGCGCCGAGCCGCAGGCCGCGCACGCGCTGGGCCACCGTCGACTGGCCGGTGCAGACCAGCACCCCCAGGCCCGGCAGCGCCGCGCACAGCTTCTCGAGGTACTCCCACGCCTGTGGGCCGAGCACCGAGAGGTCGATGACGATCGCGTTCAACCGCATGGCCACGACCGTGTCGACGGGGACCGCGCTCGCCAACACACGGTGCTCCCACGACAGCCGCTCGAGCCGCTTGGTCAGCACCTGCAGGAAGCCCGAGTCGGTGTCGATGACGCCGAGGCGCAGGGGCGCGACGTCGGCGGCGATGGACCGTTCGGTCATGGCGCACGCCAGTCTATTCCCCTGCAGGGACGCGGCAGCCCACCTGAAGGGCCTGGTCACAGCTTCTTCACAGACCCCGTCCGCCGATCATCCCCGATATACGCTATTTGCGGGCCTCGTCCGTATCGGGCACGTCGAGCCTGAAGCGCTTCGCCGTGGCCGATCCGTTGCCCGGATCGATCTCGACGAGATCAGCCGCGAGCGGGTCGAAGCCCCCGGCTCCGGTGGCGTAGAGCACCCGCGCGACGCCGATCTTCGCGCCCTCGCCGAGGTTGCCGGTACCGCCGGCGCCCACGGTGCCGCCGTTCACCACGCTCAGGTCTCGGTCGATCTCGATCGCCGCGTGATGCGTATGGCCGACCAGGAACACGATCGAATGCGACGGCGGGTCGCTGCGCAGGGCGTCCAGCGCCTTGGCCGCCAGCGTCGGCTCGTGGACCATGACGACGTCAACCTTGTCCTGCAGCCGCGCGAACCAGTCGGCGAACAGCGTCTGCTCGGCCGGGGTGGGCACCGGGTTCAGGCCCTGCTGCGTGTAGCCGCGCGCCCGCCGGCGACGGAACGGGTCGCCGTAGCCCGCCACCCGCAGCCCGGCGACGCGCACCACCTTCGGACCGAAGCGCCCGCCACGCAGCAGCCGTCCCTGCTCGGTCAGGACGATCGCGCCGTCGTCGGCCAGCTCTTGAGCCTCGGCGTCGGAGTCGTGGTTGCCGGTGACGAAGACCATCCGCGTCCCCGCGCGCAGCACCCCGCGGGTGAGCTGGGCCTCCAGCGGCGACCCGCGGTCGGTGAGGTCGCCGACGAAGAACAGCGGCGTCCCGCGGGCCACGCGCCGCAGCGCCGGCAGCGCGAGGACGTTGTTGTGCAGATCGGAGGCGACCGTGATCTGCGGTCGCCCGCCGAGGGCCTGCCGCCGGCTCGGGTCGACCACGAGCTGAGCGAGCCCGACGAGCTGGCTGTCGAGCTCCTCGCCGAGCACGCTCGCGCTCGCCTCGGCCGACTCGACCGCGCGCAGCGCACGCGGGATGTCGGGGCCGTGCGCGTAGTACTCGGGCGGGCCGAGGTCGCCGCGCGGCGGCAGCAGCACGACGATCGCCACGCCCAGCGCCAGCGCGGTCGCGCCCGCCGCGAGCGCCCCCGGTAGCAGCGGCCACCCCAGACCGCGCAGCGCCAGTGCCACCAGCAGCCCGAATCCCAGCGCGCTGCCGACGACCACGAGCACCAAGACCCGCAGATACGACGCGATCGCATCCCGCGCATCGCGCTTGACCCGCGCGAGCACCCGCGGCGTGTCGGCGCCCTCGCGCGCGATCTTCACCGCCGCGTCACGGTCGATGCGCTCGACGTCGACGCGCAGCCGCACGGGCATGCGCACGCCGCCGAAGCGCACGCCCCAGTCGACGAGCGGCACGTACAGATCGAGCGCGCCTCGATGGCCGGGGTCGGCGAACAGCCGCACGGTCCCGACCGATAGATCGCGGTCCAGACGCAACGCGGCCAGCGCTGTCACCCCGGCCCCGCACGAGGCGGCGCAGACGACCAGAACAGTCAGCAGCCGGCGCCGCATGCGCTTCGGCTACCCAGCCGGGCGCGGGATATTCAGGGCTGGAACGTCGGCGCCGACGAGTCCGAGAACTCGCGGAACAGCCCGCTGACGACAAACGCGGTGACCTCGCCGATGTCGACGGCGTTGTCGCCGATGCGTTCGAGCGCGCGCGCCACCATGGTCATGTGCATGGCCCACTCGCGCGTGTCGGGGTCCTCGCCGATGTCGATCGCCAGCCGGAAGATCTCGCGGTTGAGCCGGTTGATGTCGCGGTCCTGACGCACGAGATCCTCGGCCAGCGCCACGTCGCGCCCGGCGAAGGCCGCGCGCGCCTGGACCGTCTCCGAGCGCGCCGCGCGCCCCATCCGCAGGACGCGCTCGAGCATCTCGGCGCGGACCGGAGGCTCGTAGCCCGATAGCGGGATGAGCTTGGCGATCGTCACGCACTGATCGCCCATCCGCTCGATGTGCGTGATCAGGTGCAGCAGCGCGGCGACGAGGCGCAGGTCGCCGGCCACCGGCGCCTGGCGGGCCAGCAGCGTGAGGATCCCCTGGTGGACCTCGAGGTAGCGCCCGTCGAGGCGATCGTCGTCGAGGATGACGATCTGGGCGAGCTCGATGTCCTGGTGCTCGAGGGCCTCGAGCACGCGGTCGAGCTGCTCGAGCACGAGGTCGATCCCCCCGAGCGCGGAGTCCTCGAGCCGCTTGAGCTCGTCCTGGAAATGGCGGCGTCCGTCACCCGTGGCCATGCGCGATTACCCGAACTTCCCGGTCACGTATTCCTCGGTGCGCTCGTCATCCGGCGTCGAGAAGATCTTCTCGGTCGGCGCGTGCTCGACCATCTCGCCGCCGAGCATGAACGCGGTGGTGTCGGCCACGCGCGCGGCCTGCTGCATGTTGTGCGTGACGATCACGATCGTGTAGCGCAGCTTCAGCTCATGGATGAGCTCCTCGATCTTCAGGGTCGCGATCGGGTCGAGGGCCGAGCACGGCTCGTCCATCAGGATCACCTCGGGCTCCACCGCGATCGTCCGCGCGATGCACAGGCGCTGCTGCTGGCCACCGGAGAGCCCGATACCCGGCTGCCCGAGGCGGTCCTTGACCTCCTCCCACAGCCCGGCGCCGCGCAGCGACTGCTCGACGCGCTCGCGCACGTTGACGCCCTTCGTCGCGGTGAGCCGCAGGCCGGCCGCGACGTTGTCGTAGATCGACATCGTCGGGAACGGGTTGGGCTTCTGAAAGACCATGCCGATCGCGCGGCGCACGCTGACGACGTCGACGCCGTTGCCGTAGAGATCGAGTTCGTCCAGGAGGACCTCACCCGTCGCGCGGGCCCCCGGGATCTCCTCGTGCATGCGGTTGATGCAGCGCACGAGCGTCGACTTGCCGCAGCCCGATGGCCCGATCATCGCGGTGACGCGATTGGCGGCGTAGTCGAGGTTGACGCCCCTCACGGCGTGCACATCGCCGTAATAGGCGTTGAGGTCGCGCAGCGTGACCGGGTGCCCCTCCGCCGTGGCACCGTCGACGCGCCGTTCGGTTGCCTGCGCCGCGGGCCTTTGAACCCGGGGCGTGCTCGTGCCATCGGTCGCGGGATCGGGCTCTCTGCGGGTCGTATCGGACATCAGACGGCTCTCCTTCGTGCGAGCAGGCGCGCCAACAGGGTGAGCAGGAGGATGAGGGCGACGAGCGTCAGGGCCGCTCCCCACGCGCGCTGCTGGAGGCGATCCTGGGCCTGCTGGACGTCGGAGAAGATCTGCAGCGGCAGCGAGTTCGTCGCCTTGCCGAGGTCGAAGTTCGTGGCGTTGACGAGGCTGGCCGTGAACAGCAGCGGCGCCGTCTCGCCCGCGCCGCGCGCGATGGCCAACAGCGCTCCGGTGACCAGTCCGCTCGCCGCGGTCGGAAGGACGATCCGCATGACGACGCGCCAGCGCGGCGTGCCGAGCGCCAGCGCCGCCTCGCGCAGCGAATCGGGCACGAGGTTGAGGACCACCTCGGATGAGCGCGCAACGATCGGGAGCATGAGCAGCGCCAGCGCGACGGACCCCTTCCACGCCGCGTAGCCGCCGCCGATGACGAGCGTGACGTAGACGAACAGGCCGAAGACGATCGACGGAACTCCGGTCATGACGTCGACGAAGTAGCGGATCGCGTTGGCCAGCCAGCCCTGCTTGCCGTACTCGACGAGGTACAGCGCCACGCCGATCCCGATCGGGATCGCGATCACGCTCGCCAGCGCCACGATCTCGATCGTGCCGAGGATCGCGCTCTTGACGCCGCCCGGATCGCCGAGGAAGTTGCCGGTCGGGTCCGTGGTGAAGAAGTCCGCGTTCCACGCCCCGATGCCCTTCTTGATGAGGTAGTAGAGCACCATCACGAGCGGGATCAGGGCGAGGATGGTCGCGACCGCGAGGCTCCCGCGCATGATCGCGTCGGTGCGCCGTCGGCGCGCGCTGACCGGTGCGAGCGTCGCCGCGCTCATACGCCCACCGCCGCGCTGGCCTCGGCCGTCACGAGGTCCGGGTCCTGCCGCCGGCCGAGCCGCTCGGAGCGTTGCACGACCGCGCGCGCAGCCGCGTTGACCGCGAGGGTGAGGACGAACAGCACCAGCCCCGCCGCGAAGAGAGCGGAGCTATGGAGCGGATTGTTCGCCGCCTCGCCGAACTCGTTGGCGATGACAGCGGCCAGCGTGTAGCCCTGGTCGAAGACCTGCTTGCCGATGGCCGCGGAGTTGCCGATGACGAGCGTGACGGCGATCGTCTCGCCGAGCGCGCGACCGAGGCCGAGCATCGCTGCGCCGGTGATCCCCGCGCGCGAGTAGGGCAGGATCGCCATGCGGATCATCTCCCAGCGGGTGGCGCCCAGCGCGAGCGCCGCCTCCTTGTTCTCGACCGGGACCCGCTGGACCACCTCGCGGCTGATGGCCGAGACGATCGGCAGGATCATGATCGCGAGGATGATGCCCGCGATGAAATAGCTGGGCCCGGCGACCGGGCCGCCGACGAAGGGCAGGAACGAGAACTTGTCGGCCAGGAACTGCTGGAAGCCGCGCAGCTTGGGCGCGAGGAAGAGGAAGCCCCAGAGGCCGTAGACCACCGAGGGCACCGCCGCCAGGAGGTCGACCAGGATCGTCAGCGGCGTCTGGAAGCGCCGCGGGCACAGCTCGGTGACGAACAGCGCGGTGGCGACGGCGATCGGCACGCCGATGACCAACGCGATCACCGAGGTGACGATCGTGCCGAACAGCAGCGGCCAGGCGCCGAACTGCAGGTGCGACACGTCCCAGTCGGCGCCGAAGGTGAAGCCGAAGAAGCCGAACTTGGAGAACGCGTCGCTGGACTCCGAGATGAGCTTGATGAAGAAGTAGGCGATGATCACGAGCACGGCGAGGCCGAGCCCGAGGAGCAGTGCGCGGAAGAGCGGGTCGGCGGCCCGCTCGCGCGGCGACCGCTCGAGCACCGAGCGGCCGCCGCGGGGGGTGAGGGATCCGGCTTCCATCGACTACGAGGCGGCCAGCGGGCTCCCGTTGCACTGGAGCTTGCCGACCTGGGCCTTGGCCTTGTCCAGCAGCTGGGTCGGCAGCGGCGCGTAGGAGAGCTCCTTCGCCGCGTTCTGGCCGTCGCTCGACAGCCCGTAATCGATGAAGGCCTTGAACACCTTGGCCTTCTGCTCGCTCATGCCGCCCTGGCAGAGGTCGGTGTGGACGATGACGAACGTCTGCGAGACGATCGGGTACGTGTTCGGGCCCGGGGCGTTGATCGCCGTGAAGCGCAGGTCGTCGGGCAGCGTCAGGCTGTCACCCGCTGCCGACGTCGACTCGAGGGTCGGCGAGACGAACTTGCCGTCCTTGTTCTTGACGGCGGCGAACGTGAAGTTGTTCTGCAGCGCGTAGGCCTGCTCGACGTAGCCGATCGAGCCGTCGCCCTGCTTCACCGCCGCCGCGACGCCGTTGTTGCCCTTGGCGCCGGTGCCCGTCGGCCACTTGATCGTCTTGTCGACGCCCGGGCCGCTCTTCCACTCGGGGCTGTAGTCGGCCATGAACTGCGTGAAGCCCTTGGTGGTGCCCGAGGAGTCGGAGCGGTGGACGACCGTGATCGCCTTGTCGGGCAGCGTGGTGCCCGCGTTCTGGCCGGCGATCTCGGGGTCGTTCCACTTCTTGACCTTGCCGAGGTAGATGTCGGCGACCGTCTTGCCGTCGAGCTTCAGGCCCGCCTTCAGGCCCGACACGTTGTACGAGACGGTGATCCCGCCGAAGACGGTCGGGATGTGGACGGGGTCGCCGCCCTTCTTCGAAGCGGCTGCGAGCTCGTCGTCGCCGAGCGCCGGGTCACTACCCGCGAAGTCCGCGGTCCCCTGCTCCCACGCCGTCACGCCGGCGCCCGACCCGACGGGCTGGAAATTCAGCGTGATGCCCTTGCCCTTCAGGTCCGAACCCCACTGCTGGTAGATCGGCGCCGCGAGCGTCGAGCCGGCACCGGTGATCGAGCCGCTCACCCCCGACGACGCCGAGGACCCGGATGAGCTGGTGCTGCTGTTATCGCTGCTGCCGCACGCGGCGATGCCGAGCGCGAGCACGGCCGCCGCTGAGCCGGCGAGCCATCTGATCGACCTCACAGATGAACCCTCCTCATGAGCTTCGTTGCCTGGTTGAGGGTCGGCAGGCTCGCGCCACAGGGGCGAACAGCCTGTTACCGACCGGTAGCCGGAATGTGAAAAACGTGTGAAGGCTCCGGCGAGAAGCGGTAGCCGAAGCCCACATGGGTGTGGATGAACCGCCAGTCCGGCAGGGCCTCCTCGAGCTTGACGCGCAGCTTGTGGATGTAGACGTCGATCGAGCGATCACCGCCGCGCAGGGCGCCGCCCCAGACGCGCTCGTAGAGGTCCTCCCTACGGACGATCCCTCCACCGCTGCGCGCCAGAGCGACGAGAAGGCCGAATTCCCGGACCGAGAGGTTGAGCGCGCGACCGCCGGCGAGGACGAGGCCGTCCGCGAGCCGGATCTCGAGCGCGCCGACGTAGAGGACGTCGTCGTGTGGGCGCTCCGCCACTTCCATGGTGCGCGTGAGCATCTCTGCGCGTGCGTCGCTGCTCGTTACCCGTCCGTAAACACCCGGTGAAAGACTGGTGAACATCTGACCGGCGGCGTCGCGCCGGGACTATGGTTGACCGCATGGCCCTGCTGCACCGGCCCGGCCAAGATCTCGAGGTCCTCGAGCTGCTGGAGGAGAGCGGCAGCAACGTCGAGCGTGCCGCCCTGCTCTTGCGCGACCTGCTCATCGACTATCCCGAGCGGGCCGACCTCGCGCAGGATCTCCTCGTCTGCGAGCACGAGGGCGACCGCATCGCCCACGACATCATCCATCGGCTCAAGGGCGGCGACGGCAGGCGCGCCCCGCTCGACCCGATCGACGGCTACCAGCTGGCGACCGCGCTCGACGACATCGTCGACTTCGCCGAGCAGACCGCCGACAACATGGGCCTCTTCGGCGTCGAGGCTCCGATGGAGCAGGCCTCGCAGATGGGCGAGGCGCTCGTCGGCGCGGGCAAGCAGGTGGCGCTCGCCCTGCGCGCGCTGCGCAGCGGCGCCGAGCTCGCGCCCTTCCTCGTCGAGATCCACCGGCTCGAGAACGAGGGCGATCGCATCAGCCGCGAGGCCGTCGCGTCGCTGTTCGCCAACGGCATCGACCCGATGGTCGTGATCCGCTGGAAGGACATCTTCGCCTCACTCGAGGCGAGCATCGACGCCTGCGAGCACGTCGCGCACGTGCTCGAGGGGATCAGCCTGCGCCGGCGCCCGTAGGCCGCGTGAGCGGCGGGACGGTGCGCCCGGCCGCCGAATCCTCGATCAGCCGCTGCAAGCGGCGCTCGCGGGTCTCGGGCTTCTTGGCGCTGATCACCCAGTGGGTCGCCGTCCGCCGGTACCAGGGCGGCTGGGCCGCGAACCAGCTCCACGCGCGCGCGTGGGCCCTGAAGCGCTCCTCCATCGCAGGCTCGAGCTTGGCGGCCTCGCGCCGCTCGTACGAGTAGATCCCGGTGCGATCCTCGCTGCGCCGCTCGAATGCTGCGACGCCGGCCGGCCGCACGAGCCCGAGCTCGCTCAGCTCGCCGAAGCGCCTCACGTTCACCGCGCTCC
Source organism: uncultured Actinomycetes bacterium (assembly GCA_963821355.1). Classification (GTDB taxonomy): domain Bacteria; phylum Actinomycetota; class Thermoleophilia; order Solirubrobacterales; family Solirubrobacteraceae; genus JAOPZW01. Next base: position 426,279 of record CAWGDO010000001.1, read on the forward strand.
AGGTGCTGCGCGCCTTGCGCGGCGTGAAGCGGATCGAGTAGCTGTCGTCGTCGATGCGCCGGCGGACGCCGTCGATCCAGCCGAAGCACAACGCCTGATCGACCGATTCGGGCCACGTGATGCTCGGGCGCCTCGAGCCCTTCTTGTGAAAACCGACGAGCAGCTCGCCTTCAGTCGCGTGGTGCTCCTCCAGCCAGGCGCGGAGTTCGTCGGGGGTGGCGAAGAAGGTCGGCTCCATCGCCGACGAACGGTAGCCGCCGGCGATGGAGCCTTTTGGGGCTCAGCGGGGCCCCGAGCCCCTGTCCTGCCCCTCCCTCGGCAACCCGGTGACCGTGAATGGGGGCGTGCCCGTCGCGAAGTCCGGGTTCACGACGAGGTGCTCGTCATGGGCACGGGCGATCGTCGACGGTCCCTGCAACGACGGGTCGCTCAGCTGGTCCTCCAGCCTGCCCCTCCGCGCACCGTGGCGAAGCTTCACCACGTTCACGACCCCGTTGGGGAACCCGTCGGCGCTTCCTTGCACGACCAGCAGCCGGCCGCGATCGATCAGCAGGCCGTCGCCGCGCGGGAACGGGCCGCCCTTGACGACCAGCTCGCGGATCTTGCGCTCGTTGCCGGGGCCGACGACGATGCGGAAGAGCCGCCCGGTGGCAGTGTGGACGACGATCAGCTCGTCGACGCGCCGTTCGTGGCGCGCGACGATGCCGTTGAGGTTGAAGGTGCCGGCGGTCGCGATGAACGGGATCTCGGGCGAGGTCGCGACGACGTCGTCCGGATCAATCGGCTTGGCCGCCCGTGGTGTCGAACGTGGCGAGCGGGTCGCCGCCGGCGATGTCGTAGACCTTGATCGTGCCGGTCGCGGCGCCGGCGACGTAGAGCCGCCCGCGGAACACCTTCATCCCGGTGGCCGACTGGCCCTGCGCGCCGGCGATGAAGACCGGCACCGGCGTGGTGGTGTCGCCCAGCTTGCTCCGGTAGATGCTGCCGTCGCCGGTGGCCGAGACGAAGAACGTACCGCTGCGCTTGCCGAACGCGATGCCCTCGGGGTTGCCGTGCTGCGGCTCGGAGAGCGTACGAGTCTGGGCTGGTCACGCCCGGCGGCTGACGGGCGTGACGCAACCGCCCCGGCGCTGTCACACGTCCAGAAGCCCAACGACGGGAGGAGAAGGACGTGCGACAGGCATGGCGGGTCATCGCGGCGATTCTGGCGGCGGCGGCGCTGGCCGCCGGCGGCTCGGTCGCCTACGCCGACCATGGGCCAGGCGGCGGGAGCGGGAGCGGCGGCGGCGACAGCGGCGAGCAGCACGGGCATCATGGCGAGGGCGGCGAGCCGGGCGACGACCACGGCCCGGACGCGCAGCCCGGCGACGACCAGCGCCACGACCAGGACGCAGACGACGACGCCGCCGCGGCCGAGGTCTATGCTCGCGAGGCGTCAGCTCTCCGAGCTGCGGAGGCGCCTCCGGCGGACGGGCACGACGGGCGAACTCCTCGATCAGGCGACGCGTCACACTCGGCGCGAACAGCGAGCCGCCCGCGGCGACGACGCGGATCGCGGCCACGAGCTGCTCCTCGGGCGCATCCTTGAGCAGGAAGCCGCTCGCGCCGGCGCGCAGCGCCTCGTAGACGTACTCGTCGAGGTCGAAGGTGGTCAGCACGAGCACGCGCGGGCCCGTCGTGACGGCGATCCGGCGCGTGGCCTCGACGCCGTCGAGGCCCGGCATGCGGATGTCCATGAGCACGACGTCGGGCTTTGTCTCCCGCGCGCGTAAGACCGCCTCCTCCCCGTCGGCCGCCTCCCCGACCACGTCGATGTCGGCCTCGGCGCGCAGGATCATGCGAAAGCCGGCGCGCACGAGGCCCTGGTCGTCGGCAAGCAGGGTGCTTGAGCGCGTTGGTCAGCGCCTTGCACGATCCGGTAGGCCGAGACGTCGACGCCCGGCGGCAGCTCGACGGGCTCGCCCTCGATCGCCATCTCGACCGGCAGGCCGGAGGCGCGGGTGCCCTCGACCAGCTCGTCGAGGCGGCTCAGGCTCGGTGCCGGCGCCAGCGACGGCTCGCTCTCCGGCTGGCGCAGCAGGCCCAGCAGCCGGCGCATCTCGACGAGCGCCTGCTCGCCCGCGTGCTCGATCGTGTCGAGCGCCCGGCGCGTCTCGCCGGGGTCGTCGGCCAGCATGCGACGCCCGCCGCGCGCCTGCAGGACCATGACGCTGATCGCGTGCGCGACGACGTCGTGCAGCTCGCGCGCGATCCGCGTGCGTTCCTGGGCGACCGCCTCGCCGGCGCGCGTGTCGCGCTCGATGGCCAGCTGTTCGGCGCGGCCCTCGAGCGCGTGCTCGCGCTCGCGCCGGTGGCGCAAGTAGCGCCCGACGAACAGCGGGCCGCCGAACAAGACGACGAAGAAGGCGATGTCCGATGTGGTCGTCGGGTTGCCGGGCTCGATCGCGGCCAGCGGGATCGCGAACACCACGAGCGCTATGGCGACGATGAACGCGCGCCCGCGTGCGTAACGCCCCGCCGAGTAGATGGCCAGCAGCACGCCGACCAGGAACGAGGCGGTGTCCGCCAGCGCGGGCGCGGCCAGGTTCGACAGCTCGATGATCACGACCGCGATCGCGAGCGTCACCAGCGGCGCACGCCGGCGCCAGGCCAGCGCGGCGCAGAACACGAGCGCGGCGGGATAGCTGACCGCGCGATCGCCGGCGAAGTTCGCCTCGGTGGCGATCTCCACGCAGTACGCCGCGGCGATCGCGGCCGAGATCAGGAAGTCGCCGCAGCGGGCGATGAGCGGACGAACGGTCATCCGGCGGCGAAGGTACCGGCGGCCCGCGCCGGCCGCCATCGCCCGCGAGGACGATCTGTCGGTTCGCGAACCGCTCTTGCGAGCGAGGCGAAATGGCCCGCACCTCCGATGTGCGCGCGTACCCGCCCTGGGACCGTCCTCGGCGTCGGACGCACACCACCAACGAGGAGGACACCATGAAGCTGCTCATCCCCACGCTCGCCGCCGGAGCCGCCGTCGCCGCCGCCACCGCGCTGCCCGCGACGGGCCAGCAGGTCGCCGCGTCCCGCACGCTGACGCTCACGAGCGTCACGGCGAAGGGAAGCGAGCGCGCCATCGACGCGCCGCCCAAGGGCGAGTCGGTCGGCGACGCATTCGTCTTCGCCTCTATCCTGCGCCGCGGCGGCGCGATGGCCGGCCGGATGGAGGGCGAGTGCGTGGCCATCGACCTGAAATACCGCGGCATGCAGTGCACCCTCACCGCGGTGCTCGCCGACGGATCGATCACGCTGCAGGGCGCGTCGCTCGGCAAGCAACTGCCCGGCGCGACCGGCCCGGCCGAGGACCTCTACTCGATCACCGGCGGAACGGGCGCATACGCCGGCGCGACCGGCACGATGCGCCGCAGCGGCAACGGGAAGGTCGATACAGACGTGTTTACGTTGGGGTAGCGCTCGCGCGGCCCGCCGCTATCTGCCGTCGAGGCTGTCGAGCGCCGCGTCGACAGTCTCGACGGTGCCGATCGCCTCCGGGACGCCGGCGATGCGCAGCGCCTCGGCGATCGCGGCTCCGGGCGCGACGACGAGTCTGAGCTGCTGGCCGCGATGTTCGAGGCGGTTGCGCAGCTTGTAGATCATCCGGATTCCTGCGCTGTCGAGGTAGCCGACGTCGATCAGGTCGAGGACGACCGCGCGTGCGTCGGGGGGCACCTCGTTGAAGGCTGTGCCGAGATACTCGGCATTGGACATGTCGATCTCGCCCTGGACGTGGGCGATAACGACCCCGTCGGCCCGCTCGAAGCGGACGTCGGCGAGCGGCGCGGTCATCAACCGACCTTGCGCGTCATGACGATCTCCGTGCCGGAGTCGGTGGAGCGAACGTCGACCTCGTCCATGGTCGCCTCGATCATCATCAGGCCGCGGCCGCGGTCGAGCTCGCCGCGGGAGGGCCGCCAGGCACCGGCATCGCGAACGATCAGCGTGACGACGCCGTCGGCGTACCGGCCCTCGAGCGCGAAGGAGGCGGGCCCGGGCCCGTATGCGTGCTCGATCGCGTTCGCGCACGCCTCGCCGCACGCGAGGGTTATAGCGGCGACGTCCTCCGGACCGACGTCGTGCGCATGCAGCCACCGGCGCAGGACCTGGCGGATCCGCACGAGCGCCGTCGGCGTCGCCGGGAAGCGAACCTGGATGTCGGGCTCGATCGGGATGTTGCGCACCACGACCATCGCCACGTCGTCGTCGGCTCCGCCTGGCGCGACCAGGCGCCGCAGGACGCGCTCGCACAGCGCGTCGGCCGAGGCGACGACGCTCGCGTGCATCCGCAGTCGTTCGATGCCCGCGGTGAGCGGCTCGCGGCGGCGCTCGACCAGCCCGTCGGTGTAGAGCAGCAGGGCTTCGCCCGGGCTGATCGTCACCTCGGTCTCGAGGTAGGAGCCGAAGGGCAGCGTGCCGAGCGGTGGCGCCGGTGTGATCTCGAGCACACGCGCCTCGCCCGAACCGGAGACCACGACCGGCGGCGGGTGGCCCGCGCTGGCGACGCGGACCGCGCCGGTGAGCGGATCGAGCACCGCATACGCGGCAGTGGCCATGCCCTCGCCGCGAACGGTGTGCAGCAGGCGGTCGAGGCGCTTGAGCGCCTCGGCGGGGGGATAGCCGTCGAGCGCGTAGGCGCGCAGCGCCGTGCGCAGCTGGCCCATCAACGCCGCGGCCCGGACACCGTGCCCTGCGACGTCGCCGATGGCGACGCCCACGAGACCGCCGGGAAGGTCGATGACGTCGTACCAGTCCCCGCCCACCTCATCGCGCGCGGGCAGGTAGCGCACGGCCACGTCGACGCCGACGATGTCAGGCACGCCCTCGGGCAGCAGGCTGCGCTGCAGAGCCACGGCGCTGCGGTGCTCGCGGTAGAGCTCCTCATACAGGCGCGCGCGCTCGATGGCCGGCGCGGCACGCTGCGCCACGACCTGCAGCAGGGCCGCGTTGTCGTTGGTGAACTCGCGCTGATGAAGGGTCCCGACGTGGAGCACGCCGATCGCCCGGCCGTCGATGATCAGTGGCACGCCCAGGAGCGAGCGAATGCCCTTCTCGCGCAGGATCGGGTTGAGGACCTCGGCGTGGTTGACGTCGGCGATGTAGATCGGCGTGCGTTCGGCCGCGATTCGCCCGGCGAAGCCGCCTCCGATCGGGATGCGCACGCCGCGCTCGACCTCCTCTTCGAGGCCTTTGGCGGCACGCGCGAGGAGCTCGTCAGAGGACTCGTCGAGCAGCAGGATCGCGACGGTGTCGACGTCGAGGATCTCCTTGGTGCGCACGAGCAGCTCGTTGAGCAGCGCGTCGAGCGGCATCTCGGCGAGCGCGGGCTCGCTCAGCCGGTAGACGCGCAGCAGCTGCTCGCCGGCGCCCGCCGGCGGACCGCCGGCCGCCCCGAGGAACACCTGCCCCTCCCCGGGTTTGATCCGATGATCGAGCGCGTCGTTGGCAGCCACGGCGCGGAGCAGTCTAGGCGCGGCTGTCACCCGCTGCTCGCGTCAGACGTCAACGCGGATCGACAATGCCCAGATGGCGACGATCCTGGTGGACCCGCGGCCGCGCACGATGGACCTCATGCTCGACGCGCCCACGCGCGCGCGGCTCGAAGCGCTCGGCGAGCTCGTCGTGCATGAAGGCCCGGGCCGGATGCCCGCGGACGTCGTCGAGGCCCACCTGCCCGACACGGTGGCGATCGTCGGCCAGACCGACCTCGACGCGGCGCGCATCTCGCGCGCGCCGAGGCTGCGGGCCGTCGTCAACGTCGAGGGCAACTTCCTGCGCAACGTCGACTACGACGCCTGCTTCGCGCGCGGGATCCACGTTCTGGTGGCCAGCGGCGCCTTTGCGCCCGCCGTGGCCGAGGCGGCGCTGGGCATGGCGATCGACCTCGTCCGCGGCATCTCCGCTGCCGACCGCGCGATGCGCGCGGGCGTGGAGGCCTACGAGCTCGAGGGCAATCGCGGCTGCTTTCTGCTCGCGGGGGCCGACGTGGGCGTCGTCGGCCTGGGCGACCTCGGGCGCGAGCTCGTGCGCCTGCTCGCGCCGTTTCGCTGCCGGGTGCGCGCCTTCGACCCGTGGCAGCCTGAGCTCGCGATCCGCGCGGCCGGCGCCGAGCCCGCCGAGCTCGACGACCTGCTGCGCGCCTCGCGCGTGGTCTTCGTGTTCGCCGCACCGACCACCGAGAACGAGGCGATGCTGGGCAGGCGCGAGCTCTCGCTGCTGCCCGAGGGCGCCGCCCTCCTGCTGATGAGCCGCGCCGCCGTGGCCGATGTCGATGCGCTGGTCGAGCTCGCGGCCACCGGGCGCCTGCGCGCCGCGATCGACGTCTGGCCGCGCGAGCCCGTTCCCGCCGGCCATCCCGCGCGTGGCGTCGAGGGCCTGCTGCTCTCGCCCCACCGGGCGGGCGGATTGCCCGAGGCGTTCCGGGCCATCGGCAGCATGCTCGTGGCCGACCTCGAGCTGGTGCTGCGCGGGCTGCCGCCGGTGGCCTGCCGGCGCGCCGAGCGCGAGACGGTCGGGCGGCTGCGCAGCCGCCCCATCGATCAGCCGGCCTGAGCTACGCGACATGCCGCGCTCTCGCGGCTACGCCGTCGCCCAGCGCGCGCCCGTAGCCGGCGGCGAGGCGCGCCAGCGCGCGCTCCCACGTTCGCTCGCTCACCGCCTCCAGGGCACGCCCGGCCAGGCGCTCGCGCTGGAGCGGCGCCTGCGCGAGTTCGAGAAGCGCTTTCGCCAGCGCACCGGCATCGGCCGGCCGGAGCAGACCGCTGACGCCGTCCTCGACGATCGAGCACGGGCCGCCCTCGGCGACCGCGACCACGGGCAGGCCGCTGGCCTGCGCCTCGAGCAGGACCTGGCCGAAGGTGTCGGTGCGGCTGGCGAAGAGGAAGAGGTCGGCGCTGGCGTAGGCGCGAGCGAGCTCGTCGCCTTCCAGCCAGCCCAGGAACGTCGCGTGCTGGCCCAGACGCGCGCGGAGCACGTCCTCCTCCGGGCCGCCGCCGGCGAGGCAGAGGTGCAGGCGCGGGTCGCGTTCGTGCGCGGCGAGGAAGGCGTCGGCGAGCAGGTCGGCGCCCTTCTCGCGCGTGAGCCGTCCGCTGTAGAGGACGGTGACCCGGGTGGGTGGGCCAGGAAATGCGCTCGGATCGCGCCGGGCAGGCGAGAAGCGCTCGAGGTCGACGCCGCGGTCCCAGCGGCCGATGCGCCCGGCGTCGATGCCCATGGCGCGCAGCACCTCGTCGGACGCGGGGCTCGGGGCTGAGCACGACGCGGCACTGGCCGTAGAAGGCGCCGATCGCCGCGCGCGCGAGGAGCTCGAGCCTGGGGTCGCTCGTGCGCAACGCGGCGTAGGTCGCAAGCTCGGTGTGGTAGGAGCCGAGCACCGGCAGGTCCATCACGCGCGCGATGGCCGCGGCGGCGATGCCCGCCGGACCGGGGCTGCAGAGGTGGACGAGGTCGTAGCGCCCCTCGGCCAGCGCCTCGACGATCGCGGGCAGGCTGGGGACGCCGACCCTCAGGCCCGAGTAGAAGGGGATGTCGACCTCGGCGACCGCGCTCAGGCGGCGATCGACGTTGGCGTCGGTGCCGACGACCTCGACGTCGAAGCCCGGGACGCCGCGCTCGCGGATCTCGTCGAGCGTGTGGGTGACGCCGTGCATGCCGCCGACCGCGTCGGCGACGAGCGCGACGCGTGGGCGCTCGCCCTCGCGCTGGACGAGCTTGCCCTTCTCGCGGCCGAGGAAGGCGGCCGCGGGCGCGTACGGGATGGCCGCCACGCAGGCGTCGAAGAGGCCGGCCGCGGCGGCGCCCAGGTCGCTTTCCAGAGATTGGACGCGGGACCCGCCTTCGCCGGCCACCTGGCCGGCTCCGGCACCCGCTCGGGTCGTGGTCGCGACCAGGACGCCGTCGACCGCCCGCGCCAGCTTGCGCTCGTGGGCCCGCCGGGCGCGGCGGAAGAGGTCGGCGTGGCTGAAGTCGTCGTGCTGGAGCAGCGCGAGCAGCTCGCGCCCGCCGACGCGCAGCTCGACCGCCTCCAGCCAGGCGCGCAACAGCGCGCGGGCATCGTCGGGCGCGAGGTCGGCGCCGATCGCGCCGCTGCGGACGTCTCCCTCGCGCATGAGGCGCTCGACCATGGTCAGCACCGCGCGCGGGTCGACCGCCTGGTCGCCGTCCCCGCGGCCGAGCGCGCGGACCGCGAGAGCCATGGCGCTGTGCGCCCACTTTGCGGCGCTGCCCTGGTCGCCACGGGCGGCCGCGCGGCCGGCCCGAACGTGGGCAAGGTACTCGTGCCAGGTATGTGCCACCGGCGTCTCGGTGAAGGTGCGCCCGACGTCGACGCCCGCGTGGTCGTCGGAGCCGCCGACGCCGGTGCCGCCGTGGGTCTCGATGTAGACCGCCGCGGGCGCGTTGAGCTCGCGGGCGCGGGAGCCGTTGCGCGTCTCCCAGACGCCGAAGAGCTGAGCCAGGCGGCGGCGGTGGCGCGGCGTCAGCGGAGCCTCGACGGCGTAGAACGGGTGCGCGAGCGCGCACGCGATCTCGTTCTCGTGCAGGTACTCGGCGACCAGCTCGACGTCGTCGGCGTGGGCCTGCAGCCAGTCGTGGTCGGCCTGGGTGATGCCGTAGCAGAGGACGTGAACCGCCTGCGGCTCGCCCTTGAACCACGCGGTCAGCTCCTCGGACACGAAGACGTCCGGGCGGTCGGCGATCTGCATGACGCCGGCGATCGTGTCGTGGTCGGTGATCGTCACGAAGTCCATCCCGCGACGCTTGGCCAGCCCGTAGACCTCCGCGGGCGGGGTGGCGCATTCGGGCAACCCCAGCGCCCGCTGAACCCCGAGCCTGGACAGCTCCGACGCGTTCGAGTGGCAGTGCAGGTCGGCCCTGCTCGTGGCGCGAACGTTCATCTCGTCTCTGCAGATTCCCCTGCAAAGACCGCGTTTCTGTGAAGTGGTCGGAAAGATGGTGTGACCGGGCTGTGAACGCGTGCCCGCGCAGCGGGCCGGCGTGGAACGGTGCAGGCGTGCTCGAGCTGGGGCCGCTGCGCATCGAGATCGGCCTCGCGCCGCTGCGAATCGACGTGCGCCGCGCGGGGCGGCGGTTGCTGCGGGCGGTGAGCGTCTGGGCCTGCGAGGGCGAGGTACGCGATCGCTTCGTGCAGATCACCGAGGGCGTGATCGCCGACGAGCGGCTCGGCTTCCCCGAGCGCGCCGTCGCGGCCCGGATCGCCGAGGCGGGCCGGCGTCGCGCTCGGCTGGAGCTGCGCCTGCAGGGCGGGCGCCGCGCCGAGCTGCTCATCGAGATCGCACACGACGACCACCTCATCCTCGAGCTCGCCGCCCATGGCACGCCGCTGCGGCTCGCGATCGAGTGGGACGCGCGCGCCGAGGAGCGCTTCGCGGGGCTCGGCGCTCGCCACGCGCTGCGCGTCGACCACGCCGGGCGCGCGATCCAGCTCGGCGCCGATCGGGCGTACACGGGCCCGGACTGCCCGCCCGATCTGCGCGCGCTCGGCGGCATCCCTCAGGGCGACTACGCGCCGGCGCCCTTCCTGCAGTCGAGCCGCGGCTACGCGCTGTGGTGCGAGACCTACGCGAACGGGACGCGCTTCGAGCTCGACGAGCCGACCCGCGTGTCCACGCGCACGGCCGCCGGGCCGCTCAGGCTCCACGTCCTCACCGACCCGACGCCCGTCGCGCGCCTGCGCCACTACCTCGGGCTCACCGGTCTCCCGGCGCTGCTGCCGCACTGGGCCTACGGGTTCTGGAAGTCGCGCGACGTCTACGAGCACCAGGACGACGCCGAGGAGGACGTCCACGGCTGCCGCTGGCACGGCATCCCGCTCGACGCGGTCGTGCTCGACTCGCCATGGGAGACCCAATACAACACCTGGCAGCCCAACCCGCACCAGTTTCCCGACTTCGCCGGGATGGTCGCGCGCTGGCGCGCCGGCGGCGTGCGCACCGTCGTGTGGGTCACGCCGTGGGTCAACCTCGAGTCGCTCGACGGCCAGATCCCGCCGGACCCGGGCTCCCAACGCCTGCACCGCGTGCCCGCGCCCAACTACGAGCCGCGCGCGTTTCGTCCGCGGGGCGGACGGCGAGCCGCACGTCGCGCGCTGGTGGATGGGCACCGGCTCGCTCGTCGACTTCACCGACCCCGAGGCCGAGGCGTGGTGGCGCGCCCAGGCGATTCGCACGCTGCGTCTGGGCGTCGAGGGCATCAAGGCCGACGACGGCGAGGGCTACTACGTCGGCGAGGAGCTGCGCTTCGCCGACGGCACCACCGGCGCGCAGACCGCCTGGCGCTACGGAGCCCTCTACCGGCGCTCGATGCAACGCGCGCTCGACGACGCCCACGGGCCCGGGCGCGGCGCGCTCTTCGGCCGCAGCGGCTGGAGCGGCCAGCAGGCCACGGGCATGCTGTGGGCGGGCGACCAGGCGTCGGACTTCTGGTCGCTGCGTACGCTCGTCGCCGCGACCATCGCCGCCGCGGGCAGCGGATTCTCGAACTGGTCGCACGACGTCGGCGGCTACCTCGGCCACCGCCTCGTCGAGCGCTGCCCGAAGGAGCTGCTGATCCGCTGGGCCCAGCTCGGCTGCTTCACGCCCCTCATGCAGGCCCACGGGCGCCTGCGCCAGGAGCCGTGGACCTACGACCCCGAAACGCTCGCGATCTACCGCGGGTACGTCCTGCTGCACGAGATGCTCAACCCCTACGTGCGCGCCGCCGCGGCCACCGCGGCGCGCTGCGGGCTGCCGATCGTCCGCCCCGCCTCGCTGCTGGATCCCGGCGGGTGGGAGGTCGCCGACGCCTTCGGTCTCGGTCCGGCGCTGTGGGTCGCGCCGGTGGTCGAGGAGGGCGCGCGCGAGCGCGAGGCGTGGCTGCCGGCGGGGGACTGGATCGAGACGTGGTCGGGCGCGCGCGTGCGCGGCGGCCGCGAGGTCCAAGCCCCCGCGCCGCTGCACGCGATCCCCGTCTGGGTGCGCGCGGGCGCCATCGTCGTCACCCATCCCGCGCCCGCGGTGCGCCAGGGCCTCGGCGAGGGCGACGCCCCGTTGCACGCCACCCTGTGGGGCGAGCCGCACGGTGGCCGCGCGGTTGCGCGGCTGGCCGACGGCACCGTGGTCCGCTGGCGCCGCGGGCGCTGGTCGGCGAGCGGGCGGCCCGACGTGACGTTCGAGGACCGCTGAGCGGCCGTGCCATCCTGGTCAGGTGCCCGTCTTCGTCTGCACGCGCGACGACCGCCTCGTGCGGCTCGGGCGCGAGGGCGCCGCGCCCGTGCTCGCGGGCGTCGGCGCGCAGTGCGTCGCGGCTGCGGGCGAGCGCGTCCTCGTCGGCACGCGCGAGCAGGGCGCGTTGCTCAGCGAGGACGGCGGCGAAAGCTGGGCGCCGATCGAGCTGCCGGAGGCAGGCGTGTTCGCGGTCGCGATCAGCGCCGCGGACGGCGCGCTCTACGCGGGCACTGAGCCGAGCCGCCTGTTCGTCGCGCGCGACGGCGGGCCGTGGACCGAGCTCGAAGCCCTTCAGGACATCCCGTCGCGCGACCGGTGGAGCTTCCCACCGCGCCCGTGGACGCACCACGTCCGCTGGATCGCGCCGAACCCGCACCGTGCCGAGCGCCTGCTCGTCGGCATCGAGCTCGGCGGCCTCATGTCCTCCGACGACGGCGGAGCGACGTTCGCCGACCACCCGCCCGAAGCCAAGCGCGACGTGCACGAGCTCGCGTGGCATCCGCGGGCGGACTACGCCTACCAGGCCGCCGGTGACGGCGCAGCCTGCAGCGGCGACGGCGGCCGCACCTGGCAAGCGGTCGACGCCGGTCGCGACCTGCGCTACTGCTGGGCGCTGGCGGTCGACCCGGCCGACCCCGAGTGCTGGTACGTGTCGGCGGCCTCCGGCCCGGGAGCCGCCCACTCCGGCCTGCGCGCCCGCGGCCGGCTCTATCGCTGGAGCGGCGCCTGGGAGTCGCTTCCCGTCCCCGGCGAGTCGATGCCCTATGCGCTGACGGCGCGCGACGGAGAGCTGCTCGCCGGCATGGCCGACGGCCGCGTGCTGCGCAGTGACGATCGCGGCGAGCGCTGGGAGGAGCTCGCGCCGCGGCTCGCGTCGGTCATCGCGATGGCATGAGCGCGGCCGCGACGCGCGCGGCCTGCGCCACGTCGCCGGCCGGCGCGACGCGCACGGTCAGCGTGCGCCGGCGAAAGCGCGCCGCGCGGACGAGCCGCAGCGCGAGCGTCGGTCCGGGACGCGGCTCGTAGCGCTGGGGGGTCGTGACCAGCCTGCGCGCCGTCGCGTGCTCCTCCGTGCGGTCGGTGACGACGACCACGTAGCCCCCGCGCTCGCCGCGCAGGTGGAACCACACGACACGCGCGAGCGAGATCGGCCCCGCGCCGAGCGCCACGCGGGTGCCGTCGCGCAGGACGGTGTCGATCGTCGCGGCGGGCGTCCGGGTGGGGAAGAGCACGTCGACGCTGCGCCGCGCGGCGCCCGTCGAGGTCACCGTCCACGTCGTCTCGACGTGGACGGCGGCGAAGCGGTGGCGGCTGACGATGCGCACGTCGCCGGCGCCGACCGCGCCGCGTGCCTCCAGGCGGGTGAACGGCGCCGCGTACGCGTGGCGCAGGTGGGCGACGACGCGCCCGGTCCCGCGCGGCGCGTGCAGCAGCCGCAGCGGCGGATCGGCCATGCTCGGCCGCAGGCGCGCGGTCTGCGACGCGAGCAGCACGCGGTTGGCGACGTCGCGCACCACGACGCCGAAGGCGGCCGGCGGGCGGCCACCGATCGTGGCCACCGGCCGGCCGTCGCCGTCGTAGAGGCGCGCGAGCTCGGTGCCGCCGTAGCCGACCGCGCCGTGGTTGGCGGCGAGGACGGCGGTCGAGTAGGTCGGCGTCGAGACAGCGAGCCGGCCGATGTCGGGGTCGTAGGCGTAGAACGGCGGCGGCTCCAGCGCCTCGCGCTCGCCGAGGCCGAGGTCGATCGCCCGCGCGGCGTTGGCCGCCATCCGCGCGCCGAAGAGGATCTTGCTCTGATCGCCGCCGCCAACCTCCGCGTGCACGCCGTTCAGCCACGCGGGCGCCAGCGTGCCGCCGCCTTCCTCCTCGGCCCAGCGCGTGTAGAGCGCCAGGCCGCGATCGAAGACGTGCTTGGCCCAGCCGGCCATCTCCGGACGGGCGTGGAACTCGTCGGCGCGCGCGATGGCCAGCAGGCCCTGCTGGGCGAACGCGCAGGTCTTGCCGATCTGCCAGCGCGTTGAGCCCCAGACCCGAGTCCCAGTTCAAGAAGCCGCTGTGCGTCCAGTAGCCGAAGAGCACACGCTCGACCCAGGCGGTCAGGAGCTCTCGGTCGGCGCGCGGCAGCGCCGGCATCCCGGCCGCGCGCGCCCGCGCGTACCAGAGCAGGAAGTGCACCGTGATGTTCGCGTACTCGGCGGAGTCGAGGTTGAAGGCGTTGCCCGGCGGGCGTGTCGTCAGGTAGTTGAAGCGGTAGCCCGGGCCGAGGTTGGTTGAACCGCCGTAGTACGGGCGCCCGCGGTGCGCGGCGAGCCACGGGCGGTGCACGCCGGCCACGAAGCGCCGCATGTGCAGGTAGTAGTCGCGGCGCAGCAGCGAGGCGTCGCCGGTCATCGTGGCGGCGTGGGCGAAGACCTCGGCGTTCCAGTTGATCTGGTTGAGGCGGACGTTGGGATAGCGGAAGAACGGGCCGTGGGCGCAGCGCTGCACGAGCGCGGCCATGCGCTGGGCGACCGATGCATCGAGGCCGACGACGTCGCGGGCGCGCCACGTGCAGGCGAGCGCCTCGGCGACCTTCGGGTCGACCGACTTCTCCATGCCCGCGCCGTCCGAGCGCACGCTCGACAGCCAGCCGCCGACGTGGAACATCTTGTCCGGCCGCGACGGGTGCGCGCGCTCGCTCCAGGGCGGCGACTCGCACATCCGCTCGCCGAGCGTGCGGGCGCGATCGTCGGCGCGCGCCGCGCCGCGGTGGTCGCGCAGCGCCGCGAGGGCATGGATCGTCAGCAGCGCGGCGTTGATCGCCGACTCCGCCTCGCCGCCGACGCCGTAGCAGCGGTCGCCTGCGTCCCAAAGGTGGTCCATGCGCTCGGCGATCGGATCGATGAAGGCCCAGTAGCCGGCCTCGGTCAGGCCGGCGCCGGCCGTGGCGGCGCGGGCGGCGGGCGCGGTGACCAGCCGCAGCGCGGGCGCGGCCATCGCGGCACCGACGGCCAGGCGCGCCGCGCCGGTAAGGAGGCCGCGACGGGTGACGCCAACCGACATGGACCGACGATCGGACCTCCGGGCTGTGGCGAACAGCCACCCAAGGGTGGCGCCGCGGTGCCGAGGGTGTCCGATCTCGCCACCACCACCGCCGCAACTTCGCGGCGCGTCATCCGTAGCGATTCGATGTGGGCCCGGCGCATCCGCCGCGTTTCGACACCTGGGCGAGCGCGGACCCGCGCGATCTATCCATTCGTCCATGCAAGATTTGCCGCAAATGGACGACAAATAGGGCTACATGCGCCCGCTCATTGGCGTCACGACCTCGGAACTGCGGCCCGGCGCGCTGGCCACGCTGCGCCGCGACGGTCTGCCGCCGCACCCCGAGATGGCGCTGGGGACGACCTACCTGCAAGCGGTCGAGGCTGCCGGGGGCATCCCGGTGATCCTCGCGCCGACACAGCTCGACACGGTGCCGGCGCTCGTCGAGCGCCTCGATGGGGTGTGCCTCTCGGGCGGGCCCGACATCGACCCCTTCGCCTACGGCGCCGGGCTGCGCCATCCGGAGCTGGGGTCGACGCACCCCGAGCTCGATGGCTTCGAGCTCGCCGTCGCGCGCGCGGCGGACGCGGCGGGCATGCCGGTGCTGGGCATCTGCCGCGGCGCCCAGGCGCTGAACGTCGCCCGCGGCGGCACCCTGCACCAGCACGTCGACGGCCACCGCCAGGACGAGCTGGCCACGGTGCCGACCCACGTGCTGGCCGTCGAGCAGCGCTCGCGGCTGGCCGAGATCACCGGGTCGGGCGCGCAACTGGCGGTCAACACCTTCCATCACCAGGCCGTCGACGTCGTCGGCGCGGGCCTGCGCGTCGTCGCTCGCTCGGCCGACGGCATCGTCGAGGCGATCGAGGACCGCACGCGCACGCTCGTCCTGGGCGTGCAGTGGCATGCCGAGTCGCTCATCGAACGCGCCGAGCATGCGGCGCTGTTCGAGGCGCTCGTCGAGGCCACGGCGCACCCGCGCCGCCTGTCGGCCGCCGCGTAGCCGCGGCGCAGCGCGGGCGCCTACCCGAGGGGCAGCGCCCGCCGCGCAACCGGCGCCGAATGGACGATCGAGGTCGTCGTCTGTCCGAACGGCGTGAAGCGATCGAGCACGGGCTCGAGGTCCTCCATGTCGCGCACGTGCAGGCGCATCAGGAAGCAGTCCTCGCCGGTGATGCGCTCGCACTCCACGACCTCGCGCGTCTGGCCGGCGATCTCGGGGATCTTGTGGATCTGGCGCGCGAACGGCCGGACGCGGACGACCGCGGCGAGCGAATAGCCGATCGCGCGCGGATCGACCTCGGCGCGGTAGCCGGTGATGACGCCCTCGCGCTCCAGCCGGCCGACGCGCTCGGCCACCGCGGGCGCCGACAGGCCGACGCGCCGCCCCAGCTCGGCGAACGCAACGCGGCCATCGCGCTGCAGCTCCTCGAGCAAACGACGGTTGATCTCGTCAAGAAGATTTGCTTCGTAGGCCATCAGCGGCAGACTCCTTCGATTGGCCATGGTATCGCGCGATGCAACCGTCGAGCATGTTTGGCGTGGCAGGCCCCGCCATCGCTCGCCGCCGTCACCTCGCGCAGACCGCGCCACCCGAGGCCTTCTTCGTCGTCAGCGCGGTCTTCCACTACCTCGGACCGGCCTTCGCGGTGCTGTTGTTCGCGCGCGTGGACGTGCTGGGCGTGGCGTGGCTGCGGATCGCCTCGGCCGCGGTGATCTTCGCGGCGTGGCGGCGGCCCTGGCGGCGGGTGCGCGGCGCCGGACGGCTGCTGGTGGTGTGGGGCTCGCTGCTTGCGGTGATGAACAGCACCTTCTACCTGGCCATCGACCGGCTGCCGCTCGGCACCGTCGCCGCGATCGAGTTCCTGCCGGTGATCGTGCTGGCGGCGCTCGGCGCTCGCACCGCGCGCAACCTCGGCGCGCTCGCGCTGGCCGTGCCGGGCGTGTTCCTGCTCACCGACGTCGCCCTGGAAGGCAGCGCACTCGGTGTCGTCTTCGCCTTCGTCAACGCCGCGCTGTTCGCGGGCTACATCGTGGTCAGCCACCGCGCGGCGCAGTACGGCTCGATCCCGGGGATCGACCTGCTCGGCGAGCGCGATGCTGATCGCCGCCGTCGTCGCCACCCCGATCGGCGCCTGGGCCGCAGCGCCGGCCTTCGCTGGACCCGGTGGCGCTGGCCGCCGGCGTCGGCGTCGGCGTCTCGTCGTCGGTGATCCCCTACGTCACCGACCAGCTCGCGATGGCGCGCATGTCACGCTCGACCTACGCACTGATGGTCGCGCTGCTCCCCGCGACCGCGACGGTCATCGGGATCGTCGTGCTGGCACAGCTGCCGAGCCCCGCCGAGGCGCTGGGCGTGGCGCTCGTGATCGCGGGCGTGGCCGTTCACCGCGACCAGTCGGCCGCGAGCATCGAGTAGATGACGTGGTCGAGCATGCGCCCGCCGACGCGCTCGACCTCGCGCAGGACGCCCTCCTCGTGGAAGCCCAGACGCTCGGGAATGGCGCGGCTGCGGGCGTTGTCGACCGACGCCTCGATCGTGACGCGGTTGAGCTTCCAGGTGCCGAAGGCATGGTCGACGTACGCGCGCACGGCCGCGGTCATCACGCCCCGGCCCTGGTGCTCGCGGGCCAGCCAGTACCCGATGCTGGTCTTGCGATTGACCCAGTCGACCCCGTGGGTGCCGACCATCCCGGCGACGCGGCCATCGGGATCGACGATCACGGTCTGCAGGCCCTCGTTGTCGGCGATCTGCCTGCGGGTGGAGCGGATGAAGGGCAGCACGTCCTCGGGCGAGCGCTCGCCCTCCGCCCATGGCATCCACCGGGCGAGCTCCTCGCGATTGGCGTCGACGACGCCGTAGAACTCCTCGGCGTCGGACTCCTCGAGCAGGCGCAGCGCGTAGCCACCCGGCAGCTGGTGGCGGAGCATCAGACCTTCGCCTCGAACGCCTCGAGCGCCTCGTAGGCCTCCTCGACCGCACGCTTGGCGGCGGTGTGGCGGGCCGTCGATTTGGCCGACTCGTACTTCGTCGCCCACGCCTTCGGCTCGGCGAGCTCGTCCTCCACGATGGCCAGCGCAGCCTCGGCCTGCTCGACGGCGCGCTCGAGGCGCTCCTGCTCGCGCAGGCGGTTCTTCGACGGGCCGGCGGGCTTGGGCTTTTCGGTCGCCTCGGGCGTAGCCGCCGACTTGGGCGGGGCGCCGTTGGCTCTCGGCGGCGGCGGGGCGGACGGCGGCAGCCCGAGCGCCTTGCGCTCCTCGCGCACGCGCGCGTACTCCGGCCAGCCGCCGACGTAGGACCGCAGCGCGAAGTCCTCGACGGCGATCGTGCGCGAGCCGACCGCGTCGAGCAGCGCGCGGTCGTGGGTGACGAGCAGTAGCGAGCCCGGAAACGCCCGGAGCGCGTCCTCCAGGGCCTCGCGCGACTCGAGGTCGAGGTGGTTGGTCGGCTCGTCGAGGATCAGGACGTTCGCGCCGGACTGGACGAGGACCGCCAGCGACAGCCGCCGGCGCTCGCCGCCGCTGAGGCCGTCGAGCGGCTTGTCGACCTCCTCGCCGCTGAACAGGAAGCGCCCGAGCAGCGCGCGCGCCTGGTTCGGCGTCAGGCCGGTGCGCTTGATCGCCGCCTCGAGGACCGTGCGCGCGCCGCCGGCCTCGAGCTCGTCGGTGTGCTGGCTGAGGTAGCCGACCTTGACGTTGTGGCCGGAGCGCAGCTTGCCGCCGTCGAGCGGCCGCTCGCCCACGAGCGCCTGGATCAGCGTCGTCTTGCCGGTGCCGTTCGGGCCGACGAGCGAGACGTGCTCGTCGCGCTCGAGCCACAGCTCGGCGTCGGCCAGCAGCACCCGGCCGGGCACCTCGAGGCGGCCGTCCTCCAGCTCGAAGATGACGCGGCCCGAGCGCTCGGGCTTCTTGAAGGCGAACTCGAGCGCGCGCCCGTCACGCGGGTCGCGCTCGATGCGCTCGATCTTGTTGAGCTTCTTCAGCCGGTCCTGCGCCTGGCGCGCCTTGGTCGCCTTGAAGCGGAAGCGCTCGACGAAGCGCTCCATGCGGGCGATCTCGGCCTGCTGCTTCTCGATCGCACGGCCGAGCGCGAGCTCGCGCGCGGCCTGCTCCTTGCGCCAGGCGTGCCAGGTGCCGTTGAAGAAGCGCGCGCGGCCGGCTTCGAGCTCGAGCACCGCGGTACCGACGGTCTCCAGAAACCAGCGGTCGTGAGCGACGAGGACGACGGCCGCGTCGAGGTCGAGCAGCGTCTGCTCGAGCCATTCGAGCGACTCGATGTCGAGGTGGTTTGTCGGCTCGTCGAGCAGCAGGAGGTCCGGCTGGGCGGCGAGGGCGCGGGCCAGCGAGCCGCGGGTGAGCTGGCCGCCGGAAAACGTTCTCAGGGGCCGGTCGAGGTCCGCGTCGGCGAAGCCCAGGCCGTGGACGACCGAGCGGGCGCGCTCGCGCCAGCCGTAGCCGCCGACCGCCTCGAAGCGCGCCTGCACGCCCGCGTAGCGGTTCATCGCGGCCTCGTCGCCGGCGGCCATCGCGTGCTCGAGGCGCTGGAGCTCGGCCTCGAGCTCCAGCGGCTCGCGGCTGCCGCTGAGAACGTATTCACGCAGGCTCAGGTCGCGTTCGCGCGGTGGGCGCTGGTCGTGCAGGGCGATCCGCGTCCCCTTGGCGAGCACGAGCTCGCCCCCGTCGATCGAGGTCTCGCTGGAGAGCATGCGCAGCAGCGTCGTCTTGCCGGCGCCGTTGCGCCCGGCGAGCGTCAGCCGCTCGCGGCGCTCGAGCTTGAACGAGACACCGCGCAGCAGCGGCTCGCCGGCCATGTCCTTGGCGAGATCCGAAGCGATGAGGACTGCCACGCCCCCATGGTAGGGTCGCTTCCTGCAGACCGTGGTGCCGTTCTTGCGGGCGCTGCGATGATCGTGGCATGTCCGAGCGCACCTCTTACGAGCCCGGCACGCCGAGCTGGGTAGACCTCTCGACCCCGGACGTCGATGCGTCCGCGCGCTTCTACGGTGGCCTGTTCGGCTGGGAAGTCGAGGCCGCCGGTACGCCCGAGGAGACCGGCGGCTACGCGATGTTCAAGCTCAGGGGCCGCAACGTGGCGGGCGTCGGGCCGATCATGCAGGAGGGCCAGCCGCCGGTCTGGTCGACCTACGTTTCGACGGACGACGCCGACGCGGCCGTCGCCCGCGCGCAGCAGGCCGGCGGCGCGGTCATCGTCGAGCCCATGCAGGTGATGGACGCGGGGCGCATGGCCTTCGTCGCGCACCCGTCCGGCGGCTACGTCGGGCTCTGGGAGCCGGCGCGCCACATCGGTGCCGAGCTGGTCAACGAACCTGGCGCGCTGGACTGGAACGAGCTGCACACGCGCGACGTCGACGGGGCCAAGGGGTTCTACTCGGCACTGTTCGGCTGGACCCCCGCCGACCAGGACTTCGGCGAGATGACCTACACGATCTTCAACCTGGGCGAGAACGGGATCGGCGGCATGATGCCGATGCCGCAGGGCGTCCCCGACGAGGTCTCCGCGTACTGGCTGAGCTTCTTCGCGGTCGATGACTGCGACGGAGCCGTCACCAAGGCACAGGAGCTCGGCGGCAGCGTCACCATGGAAGCGATGGACGTTGCGGAGGTCGGGCGCTTCGCAATCCTCGCCGACCCGCATGGCACGGCATTCGGAGTGGTCGAGCTGGCGCAACCCGAGGAGTAGGCGCACCGGCGGCAGCGCCGCACATAGACTCGTCCGATGGCGAGCCAGGACGGCTGGGCGGCGCTCTTCTGGACTGCGTTCAAGGGCTCGCGCAACGCGATGGTGCTGCTCGACGAGCAGCGCTGCGTCGTCGAGGTCAACGGCGCGTACCTCAGGCTGGTCGGACACGCGCGTGACGCCCTGATCGGCCGGGCGATATGGGAGTACATCCGCGGCGGTCCGCGGATGACGCAGCGCCAATGGCTGGCGACGATCGGCCGCGGCGAGTTCACCGGCGAGGCTTCGCTCGTGCGCGCGGATGGGACCACGGTCGTCGTGCAGTACGCGGGCCACACCGAGGTCGTGACGGGCCACCGGCGCGTGCTGTTCGTCGCCCTGAGCACCTCGCGTTCCGGGCGCCATGCGCGCCGAGACAGCGAGCCCGCCGAGCTGGGCGCCCTGTCGGCCCGCGAGCAGGAGATCGTGCGGCTGGTGGCGGCCGGGGAGTCCGGGCCGGAGATCGCGGCGCAGCTACACATCTCGTACACGACCGTCCGCACCCACGTGCGCAACGCGATGACGAAGGTGGGCGCCCGGTCGCGTGCGCACCTTGTTGCCAAGGCGCTGGGAGACGGTCACGCGCTCCAGTGAGGGGCGTAGATCGTACAAATGCGGTATCGACAGCGGCCGCGGCAGCAAGGACGATGACGCGCCCCCAAGTTCTCCCCCGGATTGGGGGCTACCGGGGAAGTCGTGGGCTGAGCGACTGGACGACGCTCAGCCCACGGATCCCGGCTCATCGCCGGGATCCGCGAGCCGCGCGGCCTCGATCAGCCTGCGGGGCGCCACGGTGATATAGGCCTCCTCGATCGCGCCGGCGACCTCGTTCCAGTCGAGGTCGCGATCCAGGCGCACGCCGACCCAGCCGCGATGCCCGACGTACGGCGGCACGAAGTAGTGCTCGGGCGCGCCGTCGACCAGCGCGCGCTGCATGCCCTCCGGCGCGGCGCACCACAGGGCAAGGCGCCCGTCGTCGTGGTGGTTGTCGAGGTACATGACGAACGTCTTCTTGTCGCGGATGAAGAACGTCGGCTGGCCGTGGCTGAGCCGCTCGGTCGCCTCGGGAAGCGAGAGGCAGAGCTCCCGGACGCGCTCCAGCGGGGTCACGCGCCTATCCTCGCAGCCCGCCGCGCGGCAGCCCGCCGCCGGAGCGCTGCCACTCGACGAGCACCGCGTTCTCGCGCGCGACATGGCCGGCGGCGCCGGTCACCTCGCGGAACATCGCCTTCAGGCGGCGCATACCGTCCGGCGGGTTGGCGGCCAGCGACCGCGCGAGGTCGAGCGCGGCGCGCTCGGCGAGCGCCGCCGGCGCGGTGCGCGCCAGCAGCCCGAGGGCGCGCGCATCCTCCATGCCCAGTGTGCGCCCGGTCAGGACGAGGTCTTTGGCGGCCGCCAGCCCAACCAGCGGCGTCAGCCGCGCGGGGCCGACCGGGACCCCCAGCCGCGCACCGGCCCACGCCAGCTTGAGGTTGTCGCCGCCCACGCGCAGATCGCACCCGGCCGCCAGCTCCGCGCCCGCGCCGACGACGTTGCCGACGCACACGCAGATGGTCGGCGCCGCGAACGCCTCGACCGCCGCGTACACGCGCGTGAACGCCTCCATGCGCGCCGTCGCGGCGTCGCGGTCGAGCTCCTCGGCGACATCGGCGCCCGCGGACAGCGCGCGCTCGTTCGTCGTCGAGATCACGAGGACGCGCAACGCGTCGTCGGCCGCCAGCTCGCCGAGCGCGGCCTCGAGGTCGGCCAGCGTCGCCGAGTCCAGCGCGTTGCGAACCTCCGGTCGATCGAGGCGCAGGATCTCGATCCCGGGGTCCAGCCGCTCACGCTGCAGGCTCGCCATGCCGGCGGGTTCTATACGATCACGGACGAGATGAAGCGCCTCCTCACCGCGCTCCCGGTCGCCGCTCTCGCCCTCCTGGTGCTCGCGCCCGCAGCGCTCGCCCACGACGGCGGCGAAGGCTGGTACGGGCCGGCCGATGACAAGGTCGTCACCAACGCCGGCTTCCTGCTGATCGTCTTCTTCCCGGTCTTCATCTTCCTGGCGAGCACGCTCCAGGGGCACCTCGAGAAGCGCAAGGAGCGCCGTAAGAAGGTCCACAAGGCGCTGGCCAACGACGAGCGCGCCCGCGGCGGCTGGTAGCCGGATCTTCACGCGCGCCGCGCTGATCGCCGCCACGATGGTGGGGCGAAACGAGATCCCTCCTCGTTGATTGTCACGCGGCGTCCCGGACCTCCCTGCCCGGGACGTTCGTGTTCTAGGGTCGGGCGATGACCGACGAGGTGCGCTACGAACGGGTCGGCGCGGCGGCGGTGTTGACCATCGACCGCCAGCAGCGCCGCAACGCCGTCGACGGTGCGACGGCCGAGCGCCTGCGCGACGGCCTGAACGCCTTCGAGGCCGACGATGACGCTCGCGTGATGATCCTCACCGGTGCGGGCGGCGTCAGCTTCTGCGCGGGCGCCGACCTCAAGGCCCTGGAGAGCTACGCGGGCCGGCTCGACGACCCCGACGGGCCGATGGGCTTCACGCGGCGCACGCCGAGCAAGCCGACGATCGCCGCGATCGGCGGCTGGGCGCTGGCCGGAGGCCTCGAGCTCGCGCTGTGGTGCGACCTGCGCATCGCCGGCGAGGGCTCGACGCTCGGTTTCCCCGAGCGCCGCTGGGGCGTCCCGCTCATCGACGGTGGCACACAGCGGCTGGCGCGCATCGTCGGGCTCGGCCGCGCCCTGGACCTCATCCTCAGCGGGCGCTTCGTCGATGCCCAGGAGGCGCTCGCGATGGGCCTGCTGACCGAGGTCGTGCCCACGGGCGAGCACCTGGGGCGCGCGCTCGAAATGGCCGAGGGCCTGGCGCGCTTCCCGCAGGAGACGATGCTCGCCGACCGCCGCGCGGCGATCGAGGGGCTCGGGCTGCCGCTCGCCGACGGCCTCGCGCTGGAGGCGCAGGCGGGGCCCCAGGTGTTCGCCGATGCCGTCGCCGGAGCGGCCCGTTTCGCGGGCGGCGAGGGCCGCGGAGGGGCCGGCGCGGGCGTATAGGCTCCGCTCGCGATGACCTACTTCGTCACCGGGGCAACCGGCTTCATCGGCCGCCATCTCGTGCAGGAGCTGCTGAGCCACCGCGAGGGCGAGGTCTACGCACTCGTGCGCGAGGACTCGCAGGAGCGGCTCGCCGAGCTGATCAAGCGCTGGGACGGCGGCGATCGCGTGACGCCGGTGGTCGGGGACCTCACGCAGGAGCGGCTCGGCGTCGAGCAGGCCTGGATCGACGAGCACGGGGGGGAGATCGACCACTTCTTCCACCTCGCGGCCGTCTACGACATGACCGCCGACGACGAGGTCAACGAGCGCACGAACGTCGACGGGCACGCGCAACGCGGTGGCGCTGGCCAACGCGCTGGAGGCCGGCTGCCTCGACCACGTCTCCTCGGTGGCCGCCTCCGGCCTCTACAAGGGCCTGTTCCGCGAGGACATGTTCGACGAGGGTCAGAAGCTGCCGTCCGCCTACCACCGCACGAAGTTCGAGTCCGAGAAGGTCGTGCGCGAGGAGTCGACCGTCGCCTGGCGCGTCTATCGGCCGGCCATCGTCATCGGCGATTCGCGCACCGGCGAGATGGACAAGATCGACGGCCCCTACTACTTCTTCAAGCTGATCCAGAAGACGCGCCACGCGCTGCCCGAGTGGTTTCCGCTCGTGGGGCTCGAGCTTGGCTACACGAACATCGTCCCCGTCGACTACGTGGCCGCGGCGATCGACCACATCGCTCATCAGCCCGACCTCGACGGCCAGGCGTTCCATCTGTGCGCGCCCAAGTCGCAGCGCTCGGGCGAGGTGCTCAACATCTTCGCCGCCGCCGCCCACGCGCCGCAGGTGGCGATCCGCATCGACAAGCGGCTGACCGACGCGCTGCCGAAGGGCGTCGGGTCGCTGCTCCTGCAGCTTCCGGCGCTCAAGGGCGTGCGTCGCACGGTGCTGGCCGACCTCGGCATCCCCGAGGAGATCCTCGAGCACGTCGGCTTCACCGCCCAGTTCGACACCCGCGACACCGAGCGCGCGCTCGCCGGCACCGGGATCGAGGTCCCGCCGCTGGACAGCTATGCCGAGGTCATCTGGGACTACTGGGAGCGCAAGCTCGATCCCGACCTCTACAAGGACCGCTCGCTGAAGGCCGCGATCAACGGGCGCACGGTCGTCATCACCGGCGCCTCGAGCGGCATCGGCCGCGCCGCGGCGCTGAAGATCGCGGGGGCCGGCGGGATCCCGCTGCTGGTCGCGCGCTCGATGGACAAGCTCGAGGAGACGAAGGCCGAGATCGAGTCCGCGGGCGGCACCGCCCACGTGTACTCGGCCGACCTCGCGGATCTCGAGTCGATCGACGAGCTCGTCACGCGCATCCTCGACGAGCACGTGCGCGTCGACATGCTGGTCAACAACGCGGGCCGCTCGATCCGCCGTTCGATCGCGCTGAGCCAGGATCGCTTCCACGACTTCGAGCGCACGATGCAGCTGAACTACTTCGGCGCGATCCGCCTGACGATGGGGCTGCTGCCGCACATGCGCGAGCGCGGCTTCGGCCACATCGTCAACGTCTCCTCGATCGGAGCGCAGACCAACCCGCCGCGCTTCAGCGCCTACGTCGCCTCCAAGGCGGCGCTCGACGCGTGGACGCGCGTGGTCAGCTCGGAGGTCGTCGGCGACGGCATCACCTTCACCACGATCCACATGCCGCTCGTGCGCACGCCGATGATCGCGCCGACCAAGATCTACGACCAGTTTCCGACCATCACCCCCGACGAGGCCGGCGACCTCGTGGGCGAGGCGCTGCGCGGCAAGCCCAAGCAGATCAACACCCGCCTGGGCACCTTCGGCGAGGTCGCCTACGCCCTCTTCCCGAAGGCGGTCGACGAGATCCTGCACATGGCCTACAAGGTCTTCCCGGACTCGGCGGCCGCGCGCGGCGAGAAGGACCCCAACGAGCATGCCTCGATGGAGCAGGTGGCGATGGCCAACCTCATGAAGGGCGTGCATTGGTAGGGGTGCCGACGAAGCGGTGCACCTCGGCGGCTTCGCGCTGAAGCGCGGCCTTGGCGTCCGCGCCGGGGCGGCCGAAGAGGTCCAGCTCGACCTTGCCGCCGGGCAGCGTCCATGTGCCGATCGCGCGCCCGTCGACCGTCGCGGTGGCGCGGACCATGCCGCCGCCGGGATGGACGCGGCGGGCGTGCTTGGCCGGCACGGCAAAGGCGCGGTCCTTCCAGCCCAGCAGGTAGGGGTCGAAGGCGGGCAGCAGGCGCGGCGGGATGGGCTCGGGTGCCTTGGCGCGCTCGGCGAAGTCGACGAGGTCGCGGCGCTGGCTCAGGTCCGACGCGATCGCGTCCAGCCCGGCGCGCGCGTCGCGCAGCGGCAGGCCGGCCCACGCCGCAAGGTCCGCGGCGCTCGCGGGGCCGTGGCCGCGCAGGTAGCGGCGGGCGAGCTCGGCGAGCGCGCGGTCGCGATCGACGGGGGCCGGCTCGCCGCCGAGCCAGTCGCGGGCGAGCACGAACGCGTGGCCGCCGTCGCGCAGCGGCCCGAGCACGGCGACGCCGCGCAGCGCCGCGAGCATCAGCAGGTGCGGCATCGCCTGGCCCTGGGTGCGAATCCCGCGCGCGGCGACGCGCTCGGCAAGCTGGGGGCGGGTGAGCGGGCCGTGCTTGGTGAGCGCGCGGTCCACGATCTTCACCGCGCGATCGGCGTCGCCGGGTTATACGCCTTCCTGCCCGAGCCGCCGCGCGTTGGCGGTGACGCGGCCGGGCGCGGTCAGGGCGAGCAGCCAGTGGTAGTCCTCGCTGCCGACCAGGTGCAGCGTCCCGCGCATGAGCCAGCCGACGACCAGCGCGCGCTCATCGGTCAGCGCGGCGTCGACGTCCGCGGCGCGAAGGCGCTTGGCGCGCGCGCGCAGGGCCAGCCGCGCGGCCCGCAGGTCCTGGGCCTGCACGGCGAGCAGGTGCTCGACCGCCTCGACCGCCCCTCCACGCGGCCGGTGCAGCAGCTGCGCGGCCGCGCGAGCGCGGCGCAACGCGCTCACGCGTGCGCCATCCCCCGCAGCACGCCTACGAGCTGCGCGGGCGTCATCTCCGGGATCACGCGCACGCGCGGCAGCGCGTAGGGATCCTCGCGCGGCGATGCCACGCCGAGTTGGGTCGTCGTGGCTGCCCGGTACCCGGCGCGCTTCACCGCCGCCTCGACAGTCGCGTCGTAGCGCCCGGCCGGGTAGGCGAAGAACCGCACCGAAACGCCGAACACGCGCCGCAGCCAGCGCCGCGAGCCCGCCACCTCGTGGCGGAGAGTGCGTTGGTCGAGCGCGGTGAGGTCGGGATGCGTGAGCGTGTGGGCGTCGACCTCCCAGCCGTCGCGCACCATCCGCGCGACCTGGTCGCGCGACAGGCCGCCCTTCAGGTCGACGTTGTGCACCTCGAGATTGAGGACTCCCGGCCAGTGCAGACGCTCGAGCGTCGCGCGCGCGTGGTCGTACTGGCTCTGGTAGCCGTCGTCGAACGAGATGACGATCGGGTGGACCGGCAGCGAGCCGCGTCCGTGCCACGCTCGGTAGACGGTGTCGAGCGTGACGGCGTGATAGCCGGCACGGGCCAGCGCGGCCATCTCGCGCTCGAAGCGGCCCGACGGCACCCACAGCCCCGGCTCGGCGGCCCCCGGCGGCGCGACGTCGATCACGTGGTACATGAGGATCGGCACCGGCGCGTCGTGCGGGCCGCGCGGCACCTGCGGCCTTGCCATCGGAGCAATCGACGCGTCGGTCACCGTGCGGGTGACGGGCACCTGGCGCTCGGCTGCGGTCGGCGCGGCCCCGCCGCACCCGGCCACCAGCGCTGCCGCGGCGAGCACCGCGATGTGACGACGAGCCCCCACTGGGCCCCATCGTACGGCGCGGCCGCGTCGCTATCGTCCGGACCTATGCTCTTCGGACCCGAACATGTCAGGCGCTACATCGAGACCGACGGCGAGGAGGGCCACGACTGGCGCAACGGCGCGCCCGTGCTGCTCATCACCACGACCGGCCGCCGCTCCGGCGAGCAGCGCACGACGCCGCTGATCTACGGGCGCAATGGCGACGATTTCCTGATCGTCGCGTCCAAGGGCGGGGCCGACCAGCCGCCCGCGTGGTACCACAACCTCAGCGCCGATCCGCACGTCGACGTCCAGGTCAAGGCCGACAAGTTCGCAGCCCGCGCGCGCACTGCGTCGCCCGACGAGAAGGCCGAGCTGTGGCGCACGATGACGGACGTCTGGCCGGCGTACGACGAGTACCAGGCCAAGACCGATCGCGAGATCCCCGTCGTAGTCCTCGAGCGCGAGGGATGACCACGGTCGCCGACGAGCTTGCGGGGTGGGCGACCGCCTTCGCGCCGTCGGCCGACGACCTGGCGCTGGCCGACCGCGGCGCTCGTCGACACCGTCGCGGTCGCGACCGCGGCACGCGACCACCCGATCGGCGCACTCCTCGGCGAGCTGCCGGAGGACGGCGCGTGGGCGGTGCTGGCTCACGTGCTCGACTTCGACGACCTCCACCTGCAGACCACGACGCACGTCAGCGCGGTGTGCGCGCCCGCGGTGCTCGCCGCCGGCGGCGACGCACGGGCCTACTTGGCGGGCGCAGGCGCGATGGTCCGCCTGGGCGTCGCGCTGGGCTGGCCGCACTACGCGGCCGGCTGGCATGCGACCTGCACCGCGGGTGCGCCGGGCGCGGCCGTCGCGGCCGCCGTGGGCATGGGCCTGGGGCCCGAGGAGATCGCGACCGCGATGGCGCTCGCCGTCCCGGCGGCCGGCGGCGTGCAGCGCGCGTTCGGCACGCCCGGCAAGGCGCTGCAGATCGGCTTCGCGGTCCACGCGGGCGTGCGGGCCGCGCGCCTGGCCGCCGCCGGCGCGTCGGCCGACCCGCGCGCGCTCGACGAATGGCTCGCGCTCGTCGGCGGCAACAAGGCGCGCCTGGAGCTCGCCGGGCCGGCGGTGCCCGGCGGCCTGGCCATCAAGCTCTTCCCCTGCTGCTACGCGCTGCAGCGCCCGATCGCAGCCGTGCGCGCGCTGGGCGAAGCCGATGCCGAGCGCGTCGCGCGCGTCGTCGTGCGCACGCCCGTGAGCGCGCTCGCGCCGCTCATCCACTCCGCGCCGGCCACGGGCCTGGAAGGCAAGTTCAGCCTCGAGTACGCGATCGCCGCCACGCTGCTCGACGGCCGGCCCGGGATCGCCAGCTTCACCGACGATGCGGTCGCGCGGCCCGAGGCCCAGGCCCTGCTGCGCCGCGTCGAGGCCGACGCGGTCCCCGGCGGCGACCATCTGCTCGCCGGCGAGGCGGCGATCGAGGTCACGCTGCAGGACGGCTCGGTGCTGCGCACCGCCCTCGACGTCCCGGCCGGCGCGCCCGAGCGCCCGCCGTCGGCCGACGAGCTGGCCGCCAAGGTGGCCGACTGCGCCGGCGAGGCGCTCGCGCCGACCTGGGACTCGGCCGCCGACTACCTCGGCGCGCTGACTCGCTCGGCCAGTCGCGGGTAGCGGACGACGAGGCCGTCGGCGTCGAGCTCGAGGTCGGCGGTGAAGTCACCGTCGAGCTCGGAGAAGCGCGCGACGCCCGGGCGCACGTGCTCGTAGCGCTGCGGCGAGGCGTGGACGGCCAGATCGGGAACCGACACCCACGCCATGACGAAGTCTTCGCTCCCCCCGCCCTCGTGCAGCCCGTGGCGGCGCACCGGCATGAAGTTGGTCAGCGGCGAGAACGCCACGTCGCAGTCCAGCGCACCGTCGAGCGCGGCATTGGGCTCGCCGTCGCACCGCCAGGCGCCCGACCCGTTGTGCTCGAGCGCCAGCGTTCGCCGCCAGCCGGCGCCCGAGGCCTCGACCTCCAGGCGCCGCGTGACCCATCCGCTCGGCACGTCGAGGTGGTAATCCAGCCGGTAGGCCTCGGGCTCGACGCCGAGCTGCACCCCGATCGCCATGACGCCGTCATCGACCAGCTCGATGCGGGCGTGCTCGGCGAGCCATTCCTCGACGCCACGCCATGTCAGCACCCGGATCACAGGCGGAAGACCGGGACCAGCCGCGTCTCGTGCTCGGCCTCGACGCGCGCGATGACCTCGATGTGCTCGGCCAGAGGCGTGCCGCGCAGCTTCTTTCCCAGCCCCTCGTCGACCTGGAAGATCCCCGCGCTGTTGGACATCTCGATCTCCACGCGCACCGCCTTGTCCTCGCCGGCCTCGATGCGCACCTCGTCGATGGCGTAGGCCGAGATCGAGTGGATGTCCAGCCGGCCGGCCTCGAACTCGACCCGCGAGCGGCCCTTGGCCATGTCGAGCGCGTCGGCGACGCGGACGATGGCGCCCTCCACGGTCAGCGGGCGCCCGGTCGAGCGGTGCGAGATCACGGCGTGCATCGCCTCGGCGACGACGATCGAGCGCTCGGGCTCGGCGTAGATGCCCTCGAGCAACGTTCCGAGCTTGTCGGCGGTGAGGAACAGCGAGTAGTTCTCGTGGTCGATCCGGTGGATCGACATCCCCACGCAATGAAACAGCGCCGCCGCCGCGATCGTGACCTCGGCGTCGCGCTCGGTCATGCCGTGGTCGGCCACCATCGCCGGGGTGATGCCACGGCGGAAGAGCAGGCGCCCGAGCCGCAAAGCGATGTTGGTGACGATCTGGATGTGGACCCACGAGTGGTCGGTCAGGCCGAGGCGCTGCGCGTTGATCCCCGCCATGTGCCACCACGCCTTGACCTGCAGATCCC
This sequence comes from uncultured Actinomycetes bacterium, assembly GCA_963821355.1. Classification (GTDB taxonomy): domain Bacteria; phylum Actinomycetota; class Thermoleophilia; order Solirubrobacterales; family Solirubrobacteraceae; genus JAOPZW01. The sequence continues at coordinate 456,067 of CAWGDO010000001.1, forward strand.
CGTTGACCGCTTCGAGCAGCTGCTCGAGCCGCCGGTTGCCACGCGTCGGCGCGCGAATGTGGATGTCGCCCAGGGCGTCGGCATGTGCCACGCGCCCCGGAGCCTAGTGCAGCGCCAGCGAGGTCCCTGCGACGACGACTGCCTGGGCCCGGCCCCTCCACGAGACGCTCAGCGGCGCCGTCGCGCCGGGCGCCAGGACGGCGCGCGAGCCGGCGCTCGCCTCGCCGGCCGACGACGCGAACATCTCGGTGCCGAAGCCCCGCAGCGCGATGCTCGCGTTGTAGCCGCCGGCGAATGCCGCCGCCGAGGCCAATGAGTGACCGTTGCCGTCGACCACCCGTACCTGTGCGGCGCGCAGGGTCAGCGGCTTGCGCGAGCGGTTGACCAGCGTGCCGAAGAGCATCTGCCCGCCCTCGATCGCGCCCGACCGCGGATGCCCGACCCATCCGACGGCATGCGAGCCCCCGCAGCCCGCGCCCCCGACCGCGACGGCGACGCACACGGCGAGGGCGCAGGCAGTGCGGCCGGACATGCCGGCTGCAACGCACGCACGCGCGAGAACTTGCGCTCAGGCGCTTGGGCCCTCGGCCGCCCGCGCCTGGTGGCCGAGCATCAGCTCGCGCTGCACCGAGCGGGGCTCGGGGCCCTCGGGCGTGCGCCGGCGCCAGACGTTGTCGGGCCCGAGGTCCCACGAGTTCGTGTCGTCGGCCAGCGAGCGCTCGAGTGTGTCGAGGAGGTCCTCGCGCAGGCCCTGGTCCTCGACCGGCGTGATCAGCTCCACGCGCGTGTCGAGGTTGCGCGGCATCAGGTCGGCCGAGCCGATGTAGACCTTCGTCTCGCCGTCGCGCTGGAAGGCGTAGATGCGCGAGTGCTCGAGGAACCGCCCGACGACGGAGTTGACCTTGATCGTCTCCGAGATTCCCGGCACGCCCGGCACGAGGCAGGAGATCCCGCGGATGTTGAGGTCGATCCGCACGCCGGCCTGCGACGCGCGGTACAGCGCGGTGATGCAGCGCCGGTCGACGAGCGAGTTCATCTTCATCGCGATGCGCGCCGACTTGCCCTGCTCGTGCGCAGCGATCGTGCGCTCGATCTCGGCGATCATCCCGTCGCGCAGGAAGTTGGGCGCCACCAGCACGCGGCGGTAGCGGCGCGGTCGCGCGTAGCCGGTGAGCAGGTTGAACATGTCGGCGACGTCGGCGCCGATCTGCTCGTCGCACGTGAACAGGCCGAAGTCGGTGTACAGGCGCGCGGTCGTGGGGTGGTAGTTGCCGGTGCCGATGTGGACGTAGTGGCGCGCGCCGTCGCCCTCGCGGCGGACGACCATCACGCACTTGGCGTGCGTCTTGAGCGCCGGGTGGCCGTAGACGACGTGGACGCCCGCCTCCTCCATCGCGCGCGCCCACTGAATGTTCGCGCGCTCGTCGCCGCGGGCCTTGACCTCCACCAGGCACACCGCCTGCTTGCCCCTCTCGGTGGCGCGGATCAGGGCGGGCACGAGCGGCGTGTCGTCGCTGGTGCGATAGACGGTCATCTTGATGGCGAGGACCTGCGGGTCGTTGACCGCCTGCTCGACGAACCGCTCGACCGACGTGACGAACGAGTCGTAGGGATGGTGGACGAGCAGATCGCCGCTGCGGATGGTGGCGAACATGTCGACGCCGTTGCCCTCGTCGCCCTGCAGGCGCGGCTGAGTCACCGGCGTCCACGGCGCGTCGCGCAGATCGCTGAAGCCCGGCAGGCCGACGATCTGCCACAGGTCGGTGAGGTCGAGCAGGCCCTCGACGACGTAGACCTGGCGCTCCTCGACCTCCAGTGCCTGGGTCAGCTCAGCGCGCAGCGCGGGGCTCATCGCGCTATCGATCTCCAGGCGCACGACCTCGCCGAAGCGGCGGCGGCGCAGCTCGGCCTCGACGGCGCGCAGCAGGTCGTCGGCCTCGTCGGAGATGTCGAAGTCGGCGTCGCGCGTGACGCGGAAGAAGCCGTGGTCGACGATCTCCATGCCGGGGAAGAGCGCGTCGAGGTTGACGGCGATGAGCTGCTCGAGCGCGACGAACGTCGTGCTGTCGCCGACCGCGACGAAGCGCGGCAGCATCTCCTTGGGCACCTTCACGCGGGCAAAGGTCGTCACCTGCGTCTGGGGGTCGCGAACGAGCACCGCCAGCGACAGCGACAGGTTGGAGATGTAAGGGAACGGTCGGCCAAGGCCGACGGCAAGCGGGGTCAGCACCGGGAAGATCTGGCGGCGGAAACGCTCGTTGAGCGCGGCGCACTCGGCCTCGGGGACGTCGTCCATCGACACGATCGCGATCCCGTGCTCGGCCAGCGCGGGGCGCACGGAGCGCTGCGAGCAGCGCGTCTGGCGCTCGTTGAGCTCGACGATGCGCTCGCGCAGCTCGTCGATGACCTGGGCCGGCGTGCGCCCGTCGGGACCGGGATCGCTGAGGCCCGCGTCGACCTGGTCGTGCAGGCCGGCGACGCGAATCGTGAAGAACTCGTCGAGGTTCGACGCGAAGATGGCCAGGAACTTCGCCCGCTCCAGCAGCGGCATGTCCTCCTGCTCGGCCAGCTCGAGCACGCGCGCGTTGAACTCGATCCACGACAGCTCGCGGTTGTTGTAGAGGCGCCGATCGTCGAGATCGGACGGCGGCAGCGCCGGCTCGGGCTCCGGCAGCGGAACGGTGCGGATGGTCTGCTGCTCAGCCATCGTGCTCGGCCGGCGAGGCTACGGGGGTTGGCGGGGCTGCGCCGTTATCGTCCGGTGAAGGCGCTGTTACAGGGACCGGGCGCTCGCTGATCGCGTATTCCAGGCGCGCGCGGAAGGCGTCGCGCTCCAGCGACTGCCACAGCTCGAGGAAGCGCTCGAAGAGCAGTCCGCGGCGGGCCTCGAGGTAGATGGCCATCGTCTCCAGGCCGCGCCAGCAGTCGGCGTGCGGCGTCCCGGAGGCCAGGGTCGGGTCGAGGTCGGGGGCGTCGCCGGCGCGGGCGCGGGCCTCGAGCGCGTCGGCCGCGCGCAGCTCCTCCTGCAGCGCGCGGACGCGCGGGAGCTGGACGTCGCAGTCGTGCAGCTCACCGAGCAGATCCTGCAGGTCCTTGGCTCGCTTGATCGCGGTCTGCGCATAGGGGCCGAAGCACGGCTCGGCGCCGACCTCGAGGATGTAGCGCAGGCGCTTGGCGGCGATGCGCATGTCGTGCAGCGCTTTGATCCGCGCGGGGTCGCGCGCCCTCGGCATGAACGAGCACAGCTCGTCGAGACGGGTGGCGACGATCCGCTGGAGGTTGTCGGCGAGCGTCCCGTCGGGGTCGAGGCCCTTGACCCGCCGCGCCTTCACGACGCCTCCGGTAGGTCCATGGCAGGCCGCTGCAGGCCGAACGACCTGCGCGGGTCGTGCTCGGGCGAGGCGGCGGCGCTCAGCGCGGCCAGGCGGCCGCGCAGATCGCTCTCCTCGAGCTGGGCGAGGATGGCGGCGACGGCCTCGTTGCCGGTGCCCTGCTCGGCGCGCACACGGTCGGCAAACAGCGCAACGCCCGGCCGGTCGGCGGCCTTGACCGCCGCGCCGAACTCCTTGAGCTGGGCGAGGTGGACGTCGGGGTCGCGCCGCTCGCCGAGGGCGTCCGCCAGCGCCTTGACGTCGGCCAGCACGTCGCGCAGGGCCTTGCGCGGGAAGCAGGGCTCGTAGATCTCGAGCACCGCGCGCAACCGCCGGCTGGCGACGCGCATGTCGTGGACGCGCTCGATGTCGGAGGTGTCGAGAACACCCTCGGCCTGCTCGAACAGCTCCTGCGCGCGAACGGCGACCGTAAGCGCGGCAGCCTCCCGGTAGCTCAGGTCGGCGTGCAGCCCTCCGATGTCACGTGCTTTTGCCATTCGCCGGACCCCATTCAACTATGCCTGGCGAGCGCGCGCAGCACGACGCCTTCGCGCAATCCCCCATTCACGACGCGCAGCGGCGCCCGCCCGAAGGCGACCCAGGCCGCCTCGAGCGCCTGCAGGCCGGCCGGCAGCACGCGCACCCGCTCGACCGGCAGGCTCAGTCGGCGCGCGGCCTCGGCGGCGGGCTCGGCGATGAGGACCGACAGAACCCGCGCGATGGTCTCCGGCGCCAGCTCGCCGCCGGCCGCGGCGGCCAGCGACGTGGCGCTGCCGCCGACCGCGAGCACGGCGCGTGGGGCGGGCGGGTGGACGCCGCCGAAAGCGGCGTCGATGTCGGCGCGGATTGCGGCGAGCTCGTCGAGTGCCGGCGGGTCGGAGCGCACGTGGCGGTCGGTGAGCACGCCGGAGCCCAGCGGGAACGACGCCCACCAGCTCACCCCGTCGTCCGGCGTGCCGGTGACGAGCTCCGAGGAGCCGCCGCCGACGTCGATGACGCCGAGCAGCCCGTCGGGCCGCGGCTCGGCCAACGTGGCGACGGCGCCGTCGAAGGCCAGCCCCGCCTCCTCCTCGCCGCTGAGCACCTCGACCTCGACGCCGGCCGCCCGCTGCACGGCCTGGCACAGTTCACGGCGGTTGGCGGCCGAGCGGATCGCCGCGGTGGCGACGGTCCGCACATGGCGTGCCCCGTGGTCGCGCGCGACCCGCACGTGCGCGGCCACCGACTCGGCCAGCCGCGCCACCGTCTCGTGCGCGATCACGCCGTCGGGACCCGGCGCGATGCGCAGGAAGTGGCGCACGGCGACGACCTCCCGCAGCTGCTCGCCGTCGCGCTCAGCGACGAGCAGGCGGGTGGTGTTGCTGCCGATGTCAACGCACGCGCAAGCCATCTGGTTGCCATCATCTCCGTAGGTGAGCGCTTCCGCACCCGCCATCCTCGTCCGGGATCTGCACAAGTCCTACGGTGAGCACGAGGCCGTGCGCGGCCTGGACTTCGAGGTCGCCCCCGGCGAGGTCTTCGGCCTGCTCGGCCCCAACGGCGCGGGCAAGACGACGACGGTGGAGATCCTCGAGGGCTATCGCAACCGCAGCAGCGGCATCGTGTCAGTCCTCGGACACGACCCGCAGCAGCGCGCGCGGGCGCTGCGCGAGCGCGTCGGCATCGTCCTGCAGTCGACGGGCATGTACCGCCACGTCACCCCGCGCGAGGCGCTGCGCCACTTCGCCGCGATCTACCCACGCCCGCGCGACGTCGAGGAGGTCATCGCGATCACCGGCCTGCAGGAGAAGGCCGACGCCCTGGCCAAGACGCTGTCCGGCGGCCAGCAGCGGCGGCTGGACCTCGCGCTGGCCCTGATCGGCGATCCCGAGCTGATCTTCCTCGACGAGCCGACGACCGGCTTCGATCCCGCCGCACGGCGCAACGCATGGGAGGTGGTGCGCTCGTTGCAGGAGCTCGGCAAGACGATCCTGCTGACGACCCACTATCTCGACGAGGCCCAGGCCCTGTGCGATCGCGTGGCGATCGTCAAGGACGGCCGGATCCTCGCCGAGGGGCCGCCGGGCGAGCTCGGCGCCGCGTCGACGCGCTACCGCGTCGCGTGGCGCAGCGAGGACGGCGCGCTGCAGGCCCGCGAGGTCGAGGACCCGACGGCGCTGCTGCACCAGCTCACCAGCGGAGCGCTTGCGCGCGGCGAGCCCCTGACCGACGTGTCGGTGACGCGGCCGTCGCTCGAGGACGTCTACCTCGAGCTCACCGCGAGCGAGCCCGAGGAGGCGCTGCGTGGCTGACGCGGCCGTCCTCGCCTACCGCCAGTGGCGCCTGGAGCGGCGCATGTTCTGGCGCAACCCGACGGCGGCGTTCTTCTCCTTCGTGCTGCCGCTGCTCTTCCTCTTCCTGTTCGGCGCGATCTTCAGCGGCGACCAGAAGACCTGGACGTCATCGTGCCCGGGATCCTCGGCATGAGCGTCATGGCGACGACGTTCAACGCGCTGGCGATGAACATCACCTTCCTGCGCGAGGAGGGCGTCCTCAAGCGCATCCACGGCACGCCGATGCCCGGCAGCTCCTACTTGGCCGGCGTCGCCGCCAACGCGGTCTCCAATGCCGGCGTCCAGGTCGTCATCGTGGTGCTCGCCGGGCGGCTCTTCTTCGGCATCGGCTGGCCCAAGGACTGGCTCGAGCTCGCCGTGTTCAGCATCGCCGGTGTAGCGACGCTCGCCGCGCTCGGGGTGGCCTTCTCGCACGTGATCCCCAACTTCGACGCCGCGCCGGCCTACACGAACATCGTCTTCCTGCCGGTGATCTTCATCTCCGGCGTCTTCTACGACGTCGACACCGCGCCGCAGTTCCTGCAGGACATCGCCCAGATCCTGCCGCTGACGCACATCATCGACGGGCTCTCGGCAGCGCTGGTCACCGGTGCGTCGCTGGCCGACACGGCCGGCGACCTGGCGGTCATCGTCGCGTGGGGCGTCTTCGGCGTGTTCTTCGCGGTGCGGGGGTTCAGCTGGGACTCGCGCCGCGAGTGACCGACAGCGCGACGTGACGACCTTCAGCGAAGAGGAGGCCGAAAGCATGCCATTCACCCGCCAGCAGATCCGCGACTCCATCGAACGAGCGGGTGACGAGCACTGGGAGGCCCTCGTTCGCCACCACACGGACGTCTATCCCGAGAGCAATCCCACGCCCGGTGAGGTCGCCAGGGCCGAGGCCGAGCGGCTGAACGCCCTCGGCCTGGGCGACGACGCGAACGTCAGCCTGATCGAGAGCCGCGTCGAGCGAGTCGGGCCCGCTGTCCGCATCACACACGTCTTCGAGGATCGCGACAAGGGCTCCCGATTCGAGACCGAGCCGTTGACCGGCTACGAATGAGGGTGGCGCTCGTCAGGCGCCCGAGCAGCCGGATGGCGGAGGGCATCACCACGCACATCGACCGCGTGCCCGCGGACGCCGGCCTCGCGGCGCGGCAGCACGAGGCGTATGTCGACGCGGTCGCCGCCGCGGGCTGGACCATCCGCGAGGTGGCCCCGGCCGATGACCTGCCGGACTGCGCGTTCGTCGAGGACACGGTCGTCGTGTTGGGCGATCTGGCGGTGTTGGCAAGGCCAGGGGCCGTCGGGCGCCGGGCGGAGGTCGCAGCAACGCACGAGGTGGTCCGCTCACTCGGGCTGGAGGTCGCCCGGATCGAGGACCCGGGCACGCTTGATGGCGGGGACGTCCTGCAGGTCGGGCACACCGTGTACGTGGGCCGCGGCGAGCGGACCAACGCCGAAGGTATCCGTCAACTCCGCCGCCATGCGGCCACCAGGGGACGCGCGGTCGTCCCCGTCCAGCTGTATGACGTTCTGCACCTGAAGTCGGCGGTGACGGCGCTACCGGACGGGACGTTCATCGCGTCGGACGTATCCCTGTTTGACCCAGGACCCTTCCCGACGATGCGACTCGTCCCCGAGGAAGCCGGGTCGCACGTGATCCTGATGGGTGGCGGCACGATCATCATGGCGGCGTCGGCCCCACGTTCGGCGGTCCTGTTCGACGGGCTGGGATTCGACGTGATCACCGTGGACATCGGCGAGTTCGAGAAGCGCGAAGGCTGCGTCACCTGCCTGTCGGTGCTCGTCGCCGACAGCGAGGCGCGAGGCCGATGAAACAATGCCGGCCGTGAGCTCCGCGGGCCGAACGACGAACGGCGAGTCGCTGTGGCCGCGGCTCGCGGCGCTGCCGCTCGTCATCGAGGCGTGCGAGTACGACCGCCTGCACGCCGTCCTCGCCTACGAGTTCGAGCGCATCACGACGCACGTGCGGCTCGTCGGCGCCGGCGCCGACGGGCTGGGCGAGGACGTCTCGGTGTTCCGCGAGGACGGCACCACGCTGCACGAGACCCGGCCCTCGCTGCCGCTCGAGGGCGAGTGGACGCTGGCCGGCTTCTGCGACCATCTCGCCACGCTCGAGCTGTGGCCGGAGCCGCCGGAGTGGGACGTGGCGCTGCGCTTCCGCAACTGGGCGTTCGAGTCGGCGGCGCTCGACCTCGCGCTGCGCCAGGCCGGCCGCTCGCTGCACGACGTGCTCGGGCTGGAGCCGCAGCCGGTGCGCTTCGTCAACTCGCTCGGCCTCGGCAAGGAGCCTTCGATCGAGCCGGTGCGCCGGCGGCTCGCCCGCTCCCCCGGCGTGCGCTTCAAGCTCGACGCGGAGGCGACCTGGGCGCCGGCGCTCGTCGACGAGGTCGCGGCGACCGGCGCGGTCGACACGATCGACTTCAAGGGCCAGTACGGCTTCGAGGTCGAGGATCCAGAGGCGCTGGGTGCGCTGTACGACCACGTGCTCGCGGCCTTCCCGGACGCCTATCTGGAGGACCCGCACGACCTGCCCGAGATCGCGCAGCGGCTCGGCGATCACCTCGAGCGCGTGTCCTACGACTCGCCGATCCGCAGCGCCGAGGACATCGGCGCGACGCCGCTGGCCGCGCGCGTGGTGAACGTCAAGCCGTCGCGGATCGGTGGCCTGCGCGCGCTGTTCGACGTCTACGCGCGCTGCGCGCGCGAGCAGCGGCCGATGTACGGCGGTGGCATGGGCGAGCTGGGCGTCGGCCGCGGGCAGATCGAGCTGCTCGCGTCGCTGTTCCACGCCGACGCGCCCAACGACGTGGCGCCGAGCGCCTACAACGAGGACGACCCGCCGGGCGGCCTGCCGGCCAGCCCGCTGGCGCCGCGCCCCGAGGCCACCGGCTTCCGCTGGGCGGCGTAGATCGCACGTCGGTCAGCCTGCGGGGCCCGTTGCCGGGACGGTGCGGCGCACGGTTCCCTGCCCGAGGACCTCGACGGCCTGGCCCGGAGCGCAGGCGGCGATGTCGTGGGCCTCGTCGCGCAGGCGCCGACGCAGGAGGGCCAGTGCAGGGAACCCGAGGATCGCGGGGATGCTGAGCAGCAGTCCGCGGTAGGCGATGACGGCGACCGCGGCGTCGGCGGGATCGACGCCGTAAAGGACGAGCGTGCCGATCAGGCCACCATCGACACCGCCGATGCCGCCGGGCAGCGGGATCAGGCTGCCGAGCTGGCCCACGAGATAGGCAACCAGCAGCACGCCGATCGGCGGTACGGCATTGCCGAACGCCTTGAAACAGACACCGAGCATGGCGACGTCGAAGAGCAGGTAGCCGGCGGCGCCCACCAGGATCTGCGCGTCGCGGGCACGCAGGAGCTCGAGAGCCTCGTCGACGCCCGCGCCGACCACCTCGGCTGTGGCGACGATCCTCCGGCGACCCGAGCGTCGTGCGAGTCCCCCCGCCAGCGCGCGCGCCGCGAGCGCAAGCGCGACGGCCGCCACCGCCAGCAGCGCAGGGACAAGTCCGAGCAGGATGCTCGGCGAGCTGCCGAGCAGACCCGTAGCCAGGCCCAGTCCGCCGATCACCAGGAAGGTGATGTTGGCCAGGCTCGTGAGCAGGAAGAACGCGACCGTCCGCCGGGCGATGAAGGCGCTGGCGAGGCCGCCGCGGCGCAGGATCCATGCGCCGAGCGCAAGGCCCCCGGCGCCGCCGACGGACAGAACCGAGTTGGCCGCGAGCTCCGACAGCCCGATCTCGGTGCTCGTGCGCCAGCTCATCCGCCGGCAGAACACGCCGCGGAAGACGAGCACGTAGCCAACGCAGGAACCCAGCTGCAGCACTGCACCAAGCACGATCCACGCCGGCTGAGCGCCGGCGAAGCGATCGCGCAGTGACCCGAGTCCCGGCACCAGCACGATCAGCGCGACAACACAAAGCACGATCACGCCGAGGATCACCAGCGAGCGGCGCATACTCGACGGGGAGAACTCCTCGGGCAGCGGCTCGGGATCCACGAACGGCTCGAGGTACTCCACGGTCAAGGCCGAGCCGCCGCTCACCCCTACAGCATGCCCGTTCCGCAAACCCACGCGCCGGAGCCCAGCCGCGGGACCGGCTGCCGCCAGGCCCAATCGACCTGCACAATCGTGCACATGACGGCATCCGAACCCGCGCTGTTGGTCGTGCCCGCCAACGAGGCCGGCTGGGAGGACCTGCAGACGGTCTTCGGCACGCGCGGCCAGGCGTCCAGGTGTCAATGCCAGCGATACAAGCTGCTCCGACGGGAATCCTTTCGCTCGTTTCCCGTCGAGGAACGCGCCGACCGTCTGCGCCGGCAGACCGAGTGCGGCCATCCTCGGTCGGGCACGACCAGTGGCCTGGTGGCGTACCTCGATCGCGAGCCGGTCGGCTGGTGCGCGGTCGAGCCACGCACCGCGTACGAGGGCCTTGTGCGCAACAACCGCGTCCCCTGGGAGGGTCGCACGGAGGACAAGACCGACGACGGGATCTGGGCCGTGACCTGCCTGTTCACCCGCGCGGGCTTCCGCAAGCGCGGCATCAGCCGGGCGCTCGCGCGCGCCGCCGTGGACTTCGCGCGCGAGCGCGGCGCCCGCGCGATCGAGGGCTACCCCATGATCACGAAGAACGCGCTTCTGGAGGAGCTCCATGTCGGCACGGAAAGCGTCTTTGCCGACGCCGGGTTCACCACGGTCAGCCGCCCGACGGTGCGACGCGTGGTGATGCGGATCGACTTCTGATCCCGGCCGGGCTCCGGCGACTGTCGAACATGCCGTCGGCGCGGCGTGTCTGGCGCGCTAGCATCGACACCGGGTAGAGGGTTCGTGTCTTTTGACGTCCAAGCCGACCGGCCCGGTGCGCGATTCGACCATCGGGACCTCCTTCGCACGGTTGCCGAGGGAACCGCGGGTGCGGTCGGAAGCGCTTTCCTTCGCGAGCTCGTCCGTCATGTCGCGCTGGCGTTCGGCGCGAAGTTCGCGTTCGTCGCCGAGGCCACAGACCCCAGCGGAGAGTACGTGCGGGTGATCAGCGGCTGGTACGACGGCGGCTGGATGGACGAGCCCTTCGAATACGACACGCACGGCAAGCCGTGCGCGCTGGTTGTCGAGAGGTCGGTCGTCGCTTTCCCGGAGGCGCTGACGAAGCGCTTTCCCGAAGCCAAGCCGGCGATCGAGATGGGCCTCGAGAGCTACCTCGCGATCTGCCTTCGCGCGGCCGACGGCACGCACCTCGGCCACATGGCCGTGATGGACGCGGGACGGATGGTGGCCAGGGACGCCGACGTCGCCGCGATGCGGATCTTCGCGTCGCGGGCCGCGGCCGAGCTCGAGCGTCGCCATCAGGCGGCCGCATTGCGACGCTCGCGCGCGCGTGTGATCGAGGCCGCTGACTCCGAGCGCCGGCGCGTCGGCCGCGACCTGCACGACGGCGCGCAGCAGCGGCTCGTCGCGGTCGGGAATCTGCTCAAGCTCGCGCAACGCCGGCTCGGCACCGGCGATGAGGCGGTCGACGTGCTCCGCCTCGCCTGCGACGAGCTCAGCGCGGCTCAGACCGAGTTGCAGGATCTCGCGCGCGGGCTGCACCCGGTGGCGCTGTCCGAGCGCGGGCTGCACGGCGCGCTCGAATCCGTGATTGCCGGATGCGAGATAACGGTCACGCTCGACGTCGCCGTGGAAGAGCTGCCGGACGATGTCGAGCTCGCCGCGTACTTCATCGTCTGCGAGTCGCTCACGAACGCCCGCAAGTACGCCGACGCCGAGGCGGTCCGGATCCGCGTCGCCCCCGTGGCCGACGGGCTGCTCGTCGAGATCGTCGATGACGGCTCAGGCGGTGCCGACCAGTCATCCGGAACGGGCCTGCGCGGGCTCGCCGACCGGGTCGATGCGCTGGGCGGCCGATTCGAGGTCGAAAGCCCGACCGGCGCGGGGACCCGCGTCAGCGCACGCCTGCCGCTGCGTCCCGTCGACTGACGGGCCGCTCACAAGAAGCCGAAGGACGTGGCTACCGCAGGGCCGGGTCGGGTATGAGCACCCGTACACAAGACAAGGAGACAATGATCAATGGCAGCTACGACCACCATGCAGGGAACCGTGTCGCTCGAGGACGCACGCCGGGTGATCGCCGCCGGTGAGGACTGCGCGAGCGAGATCGGGCAGCCGCAGAACATCGCCGTCGTCGACGCAGGCGGCCACCTCGTCTCTCACGTTCGCATGGACGGCGCGTGGATCGGCAGCGTCGACATCGCAATCAACAAGGCCTTCACGGCGCGGGCGTTCGATCTGCCGACGGCCGACCTCGCCGACCAGTCCCAGCCCGGAGGCCAGTTCTACGGCATCCAGGAGTCCAACAAGGGCCGCGTGATGATCTTCGCCGGCGGCGTCCCGCTCAAGCGCGATGGCGAGGTCGTCGGCGCGGTTGGCGTCAGCGGCGGCGACGGCGAGCAGGACACGAAGGTCGCCGAGGCTGCGGCCGCGTCATTCTGAGCGTCCGTTGAGCGCGTCCCGAGGCACGGGCTGAGGACCGCGGCAACCGCCAAAGCCAGGGGTTCAATCGGGACTCCGGGCGGGAGTAGGGTCGCGCACATGGCGCAGACGCACTACTTCCCGTCCGACCGGGTCCACTTCACATGGGACACCGGCAACGATCCCGTGATCGCCGTCGAGAGCGGCGACGTTCTGGTCGTCCATACGCGCGACGTCAGCGATAACCAGATCACGCCCGACTCGACGGCGGACGCCATCGCGGGCCTCGACTGGGATCGGGTCTACCCCCTGGCGGGCCCGATCGCCGTCGACGGCGCCCAGCCCGGCGACTCGCTCGCGGTCGAGGTGCTCGACCTGCACACCCAGGGCTGGGGCTGGACGGCGATCCTGCCCGGCTTAGGCCTGCTGCCGGACGACTTCCCCGATCCCTACCTGCGGATCTTCGACCTCACCGCCGGCGATGTGACGTACCTGCGCGACGATGTCGCGATCCCGATCGAGCCCTTCCTGGGCACGATGGGCGTCTGCCCGGCGGACGCGAGCGCCACTCCGATCATGCCGCCGGGGAACTTCGGCGGCAACATGGACACCCGCCAGCTCACCCGCGGGACGACGCTGTTCCTGCCCGTGCAGGTCGAGGGCGCGATGTTCAGCTGTGGCGACGCGCACGCCGCCCAGGGCGACGGCGAGGTCTGCGTGACGGGGATCGAGTCGCCGATGTACGCGTCGCTGCGCCTGACGCTGCAGAAGGGCCGCACGATCCCGGCGCCGCAGTACCAGACCGCCGGCCCGCTCGTCCCGCGCGCAGGCACCGCCGGCTGGTACGGGACGACCGGCGTCGGCCCCGACCTCTACGCGGGGGCGCAGGAGGCGGTGCGGGCGATGGTCGCCCACCTGGCCGGCGAGTACGGGCTGTCGCGCGAGGACGCCTACGTGCTCTGCAGCCTGGCGGTCGACCTGCGCATCTCGGAGATCGTCGACGCCGGGCAGTACATCGTCAGCGCGCTGCTGCCGCTCTCGATCTTCGGCTAGCCAACGACGTAGGTCGCGGCGACGCGCTCGCCAAAGTACCCCTTGTTGGCGCCCACCGGCCGTAGTGTCCCGGGTCGTGACGGACCCAGTCCCCTACTTTGCCTACGGCACGACGCAGAAGGGCTTCGTGCACCATCGCCGGCTGGCGGACCGGCTGGGCGAACCCGTGGCGCGGGTTCGCACGGCGACGGCTCATGCCGTCGTCGTGCCACGAGAGGCGGTGTGCAGCAATCCGGGATGCCAGTACGTGCATCGGATGGCGGCGCTGGTGGCGGGCGTCGAACCGCTGCGCGTCGAGGGCGACTTGTTCCTGCTCGACGACGACGCGCTGGCCGTACTCGACCGGCTCGAGACGGGGCCCGCCGGCCCGTACGTTCGCGACCGTGTCACGGTTGTCTCGCTCGACGGCGCCACGACATACGCGGCCCACGCCTACCTGGCACGCGAGCCGGTGCGCTGGCGCGCGCTCGTCGAGCGCGGCGCCGCCGATGCGCTCACCGCCTACCCCCACGACCTTGCCTCGGGCGAACAGCTCAAGGACTGCTGCGCCCGCGCCCCGGGACATCTCGGCCCACACGATGTTGTCGATCCGCTGGCCGGCTCCGCTGTGTCTAGCCGAGTCGCAGTGCCTCGATCGCCGCGGTGAGCGCCTCGGCCGGAGCGCAGGGGATCTCGGGCACTACGCCGGTGCCCTCCCAGTTGGTTGCGGTGACGGCGTCGCGGACACGGGCTTCGGGCAGCAACGCACGCAGATGGGCGCTGAGGCGCACGGGGGTGATGTGATCGGCTGCGCCCGGCGTCCGCTGCCCGACGAGCGTTCCTCTTCCCTGACTCTGGAGGTGGTAGGCGAGCGCTTCGCCCGACGAGAACGTGTGCTCGCTGACCAGCACGCTCAGCGGCGTCTCGCGAGGCGGCGCCAGGTCCGCGAGCCGCCCGGTCGTCCACCATTGGCGCGTGCGGTCGCGGTAGATCACGTCGGAAATGTGGGTCGGCTCGCCGCCGACCAGCCAATCGAGGACGAGTGTCATGGTCCCCGGATCGCCACCGCCGTTGCGCCTCAGGTCCAGCACCACACCGCGGGCCCCGTGCAGCAGCGAGAACGCGGCCACCATGTACGGCGCGGCGATGTACACGTGGTCCAACCCGTCGAGCGCGAGCACGCCCACGCCGTCGGGACGGCGCGAGACCTGGCCGACCGAGCCGGCCCTCAGCCGGACCTCACGCGGATCGGGCGGCGGCCACCCCGGCGGCTCGGTGTCGGGGACGAGGGATCCGTCGGCGACGTACTCCAGCGCAAAGTGCCGCGAGAGGTCGTGCGCGACCGCCTCGACCTCACGGCACAGTGCGTCGGTCACCACGCGAGTGTCGGCGCCGAACCTCTCTCCCAGCGCTCGCTTGAGGCGCTCACCACGCTCGGCGTCCGGGAACAGCCGGTCGATCCAGGCGCACAGGTCGGAGACCAGCGCCCCGGCGGTCCCGGCTTGCGGCGTCATGTCGTCAGCGTCGCACGTAGGCTCGCTAGGGCACAAACGCCGGCGGCGGCGTGCCCTCGACCGTCACCGGCACGCCGGCCAGCGGGCCGGCCTCCCAGTCGTGGCGCAGCATGCCGAAGACGTTGACGTCGAAGTAGTCGTCGCCGTGGCGGTGCCAGTGGCGCAGGATACCCTCGAGCCGGAAGCCCACGCCGAGCAGCGCCTTGGTCGAGCGGACGTTGTCGGGGTTGGAGTAGGAGCCCAGGCGGTGCAGGCCAAGGACCTCGAAGGTGAGGTGGGCAAGCAGCGCCTTGGACTCCGCGTTGGCGCCCGTGCCCCAGAACGCACGGCCGAACCATGTGCCCACCATGCAGCGCAGGTCGCGCGGCGAGAACTCGCTGAGACCGGTGATGCCCGCGGGGCCGCGCTCGCGATGGACGATCAGGAAGTCGAGCTGCTCGCCGCGCTCGCGCTGGCCGTCCAGGCGCGCGATGTAGGCCTGCGGCTGCTCGATCGACGTGTACGGGCCCCACGAGAACCACTGCGTGACCTCGGGATCACCGGCGAGCTCGAGCAATGCCTGCGCGTCATCGGGAGCGGGCAGGCGCAGAGTCAGGGTGGGACCATGCAACGCGATGCTTGCGCTGCTGTTCGACATCCACGGCAACCTACCGGCGCTCGAGGCGGTGCTCGATGACGCCCGCGCCGCGGGCGCGCGCCGCTACCTGCTCGGCGGCGACTACGCGGTGTTCGGCGGCTGGCAGCCCGAGACGATCGCGCGGCTGCGCGAGCTGCAGGACGCGACCTGGATCCGCGGCAACGTCGATCGCTGGGCGGCAACCGAGCCTCCCGACGGCGAGCCGGCGCGCAGCGGCGTCGCGGCGTGCCGCGAGCTGGTCGACGCGGCCACGATCGACGAGCTGGGTGCGCTGCCGCAGAGCGCCGACCTCGGCCACGACACGCGCGCATGGCACGCCTCGCCGAAGACCGACCTCGCGTCGTTCTGGCCCGAGCCCGGCGACGACGAACGCGAGCTGCTCGAGGGCGTCGAGGATCGGCGGCTGGTTTTCGGCCACTTCCACGTCGCGTTCGAGCGCGTGGGCGCCTACGGGATCGGGCTCGTGGCGCCCGGTTCGGTCGGCATGCCGACGGACGGGGACCACCGCGCAGCGTGGGCGCTCATGCACGACGACGGGCGCATCGAGCGCCGTCGCGTCGCCTACGACCACGCCGCCAGCGCCGCGCGCGTGCGCGACGTCGCCGACGGCGCGCCGTGGGGCGAGGTCGTCGCGGCGCGCATCGAGCGCGCTGCGATGGGTTAGCTACGCGGCTCTACTCGTTGACGCGCTCGATGAGGATCGAGAGGCGCACGAGCGCGCGCCACTCGTCGAGGTTGTCGCCGCGCAGCCCGGTGGACACGACATCGACGGCCTTGATGTTGCGCAGCGTGACGCGAGCCTCGTCGAGCGCAGCCTTGACCGCGGCGTCCGAGCTCTCGGGCGAGCTGCCGACCAACTCGATGATCTTGGTGACCGCCATCGAGCCTCCCTCCTATGGTGTTGGGGAACGCGTGCAATCTATTCGAGGCCGAGAAAAGCCGGTTGCTAGCGTCATCCCATGAGCAGCACCTTCTCGTTCGTCGCGGGCATCGGCGATGCCGCCGATCAGCGCCCGCCCGGCGACCGCCCGTCCGACGGCGAAGCACTCGACGCCTACTCGCGCGTTGTCACCGCCGTCGCGCGCGACCTCGCCCCGAGCGTCGCCAACCTGCGCGTCGCGCGCCGACTGCGCGGCGGGCGCATGGCGGTCGGCGGCGGCAGCGCGGTCGTCATCACGCCCGACGGCTTCCTGGTCACCTCCGCGCACGTCGTCGAAGGCGCGCGCGGCGGCGATGCCTCCTTCGTGGACGGGCGCGAGATGCGCTTCACGGTCGTGGGAGCCGACCCGCTCTCCGACCTCGCGGTCCTGCGCGCCGACGGCGACGGCCTCGCGCCGGCGCGCCTCGGCGACGCCGGCGCGCTGCAGGTCGGCCAGCTCGTGGTGGCCATCGGCAACCCGCACGGCTACGCCGGATCGGTCACGGCCGGCGTCGTGTCGGCTCTCGGCCGCTCGCTGCCGGTCGGCCGGCGTGGCGGGCCGCACCGCCTGGTCGAGAACGTCGTGCAAACCGACGCCGCGCTGAATCCCGGCAACTCCGGCGGCGCGCTTGTCCAGGGCAGCGGCGCCGTGGTAGGCATCAACACGGCCGTGGCGGGGGTCGGCCTCGGGCTGGCGGTGCCCATCAACGACGCGACGCGGCGGATCGTCGCCGCGCTGATGTCCGACGGGCGCGTGCGCCGCGCCTGGCTGGGCATCGCGGTCGGACCGCGGCCGCTGCCGCCGCGCGTGGCCGGGCGCCTCGGGCGCAACCGCGCGGTCGAGGTCGTCGAGGTCGTGGAGGGGTCGCCCGCCGAGAGCGCCGGGCTGCGCCCCGAGGACCTGCTCGTCGAACTCGACGGCGTCGCGCTGGCGGGGGCCGACGACCTGCAGCGCCTGATGACGGCCGAGCGCATCGATGTCGCGATCAAGGCGACGGTGGTGCGCGCGGGCGAGCTGCGGGCGATCACGGTCATGCCGGCCGAGCTGCCCGACTGATGGACGACGGCGCCATCGAGCTGGTCGCATCGGTCGGGCCGCTCGACGTCGTCGTCGCCACCCTGCGCGAGTTCCTGCACCGCTCGGGCGCCGTGCGCGCGGTAGCCGTCGTGGACCGCGAGCCCGGCGAGGGGGCGGCGGTCGTCGATTGCGGGCGCCTGCTGCCGATCGAGGTCGACTTCGGCGACCGCGTCGTCCACCTCCCCCACTCCGTGGAGCTCGACGTCGAGCCCGCGCCCCTGCCCGAGGTGCGCATGCTGGCGCCCTTCGACGTCGATCCCGCGCAGGCCGAGATCGCCGCGCCGGTCGGCGGCGTCGCGCACCTCGCGGGCGCCGTTCGCGACCTGGCCGCAGCGTTCGGCGGTCGCAACGTGGCCATGGCGCAGTTCGCCACCAACGACCCAAAGGCGCCGCTGGCTATCACCGCCCGCGCCGACGGCAGCGAGCCGATCGTGCTCGCCCTCGGCGAGGATGAATTCCCCATGGAGCCGGGCTGGCCGTAGGCTGGTCCGGCATGACTCCCCCACTCGTCCTCACCGGCCGCGTCGTGACCTTCGACGACGCCCAACCGCAGCTCGACGACGGGGCGGTCTACATCGGCGGCGACGAGTTGATCGCCGCCGTGCAGCCGCGCACCGCGCCCGCGCCGCCTGGCTTCGACGGCGCGCCGCGGGTGCGCACCGGCGGCGTGATCTACCCGGGCCTGATCGACCTCCACAACCACATCGCCTACAACGGGCTGCCGCTGTGGTCGCCGCCCGGGCGCACCGAGCCCTACACGTCGCGCTATCAGTGGCCCGGCGACCGCACGTACGAGGCCCTGATCTCCGACCCGGCCAACGCCTTGGGCGCGCTGGCCGGCAAGGCGCACCTGAAGTACCTGGAGACCAAGGCGGTCATCGGCGGCGTCACGGCGATTCAGGGCACAGCGAAGACCGGGCGCCCCTACGAGGGCTGGCTCGTGCGCAACATCGAGTACGAGACGTTCAAGACCAAGAAGAAGACCGTCTACGTCTCCGCGCTGCCGCTGCGCGACGACAGCGCCTACAAGGCGCAGGCGCAGCACCTCGAGAACGGGCTGGCCTTCGTCTACCACCTGTCGGAAGGCACCGATCCGAAGCTCGTCGACGAGTACGGCAAGATTCGCGACGAGGACTGCCTGCACCAGGGGCTCGCTGCGATCCACTGCACCGCACTCGAGCGCCCGAACTACGACGAGTGGGCGCCGCACGGCGGCTCGGTCGTGTGGTCGCCGTTCTCGAACCTCTGGCTGTATCGCGAGACGACGGATGTCCTCGCTGCTCGCGCGGCCGGCGTGCGCGTGTGCCTGGGCGCCGACTGGTCGCCGTCGGGGTCGAAGAACCTGCTCGGTGAGCTGAAGGTCGCCGACCTGTGGAACCGCACGCACCTCGCGGGCGAGCTGACGGCCCAGGAGATCTGCGAGATGGCCACGTGCAATCCCGCGGACGCGATCAACTGGGGTGATCGCATCGGACGGATCAAGGCCGGGCTACACGGTGACGTGCTCGTCACCACCGACCGCCTCGACGACCCCTACGAAAACCTCGTCAAGTCGGTCGAGCGCGACGTGCAGTTCGTCGCCATCAACGGCCAGCCGTTCTACGGCACCACGCCGCTGATGAAGGCGACCGGCGCCGAGCGCGCCGAGCCGATCCGTTTTGGGCGCCTGCGCCGTTCGGTCCAGCTCATCTACCCCGACGTGCCGGAGGCTGACATGGGCTGGGCGGCCGTGCTCGCCGACATCGCCGCGGCGCGCGCCGACCCGCTCGGGCGCTACTTCGAGCTCGAGAAGGCGCACGGCAACCCCGACCCGACGAAGCGGCCGCTGTGGCTGATGACCGACAAGCCCTGGGACAACCCGAAGGTCACCGGCAAGGAGGTCAAGATCCTGCCGCAGGTCGTGCGCATCCCGCCGCTGGACACGCTCGTCCACGACAAGGCGTACTTCGACGCGGTCGCCGCCAGCCCGCTGCACGGGGGCACGCTGGACGGGCTGCGCGACAATTACGTCTAGGGCGACGGCAGCGCGCTCTTCGGCGCCGTGACCAGGATCTGCGGCTTGCGCCGGCCCTTGCCGTCGCGATCGGCCCAGCCGTCGTTGGTCGCCATCCACTCAGGCGACCCGGCGGGCAGGTCGTCCATCGGGATCGGCTTCTTGTCGCCGTCGGCGAACGCCTCGCCGTAGAGGACGAGGTTGCGGTTCTTGTCGGGGTGCACGATGGCGGGCTTGAGCGCCTGCAGCCCGTCGTTCCAGTTGGCGAGCATCTTCTTGATCAGCGCCGCGTGGTTGCTGCCGTCCTTGGCCGCGCCGCTCTCGGGCGCGGTCGGGTGGGTGATGTGGCGGTAGGCCGGCGAGAAGGACTGGCCGTTGGGGGTCGCCGCCCATTTCAGCCAGGCCTTGTCGGCCAGCGTCCCGAGCGCCACCACGGCCTCGATCGGCTCGTGGGCGAAGATCGCGTCGAGCCACTTGTTGCGGTAGGTGGCGATGCGCGTCAACCCCGCGTTCTTCGACGCGGTGCCGTAGACGCTGTACAGGAACGTGTTGACCATCACGTAGCTGCGGTCGATCCCGAGCTTGAAGAGAAAGCCCTGCAGCCGGTGGCCCGCCTCACCCACGAGGATCCGCCGGGCGATCGTCTCGTGCTGGGCGGGGTCCTGTCCGATGACCAGCACGCGCGCGGTGCCGTCGAGGCGCCCGCGATGGAAGATCGGGCCCCACTCGAGGCGGAACCCGTCGGCGGGGTAGGCGACGGAGCCGGGATAGCCGGTGACGAGCGAGCTGAACGGCTCTTCGACGTAGCCGGGATCAAAGGCGGTGGGCATCGCGCAGTCCTACACCCGCGCAGAGACGAGGTCAACGCGACCCGCCGCGGCATGACGCCGCGGCGGGTTCGCGATGGATGCTCAGCGGATCGCGAGCAGCGGCTTCGTGTGGAGCTGCCGCTGCAACGGCGCGATCTGCGGAACCTTCAGCGCCTGCGCGGTGAGCGCCGGCGGCGCCTCGAACGGCACGTCCTGCTTGCACGTCGTGCCCGCGGCGGGCAGGGCGCCGGTGAACATGAACGCATCGACCGCTGAGTCGATGCACGGCGAGTTGCCACCGTAGGCGGTGTGCCCGTCGCCACGCATGGTCAGCAGCCGGGCGTTCCCGAGGTCGCGAACGAGGTTCTTCGCGCCACGGTAGGGCGTTGCCGGGTCATACGTCGTGGCCACGACGAGCGGTGTCGGCGACGAGTTGGGGATCTTGAACGGCCCGTCGTAGGCGTCGCGGTCGCGGATCGGCCAGAGCCCGTAGTAGAGCTCGACATAGCCGTTGTTCCACCAGGTGTGCTCGTGCTCGGTCCACGAGCGCTTGCCCAGGCGGAAGTAGAGATCCGGGTCGTGCGGGTAGCGCTGCTCGATCGCGCCGATCGTGAAATAGCGATCGGTGCCGGGGTCGAACGTCCCGTCGAGGTTGTTGCCGAACGAGCCGTCGACGAGGATTCGGATGCCGGTCCCGTCGCCGTTGGCCGCGTCGGCCAGCGCCTTGGCGAGCTCGCCCCAGAACTGCTTGGCGTAGATGTCGTACAGCGTCGCCGACAGGATGTCGTCGCCGTTGACCGGCCGCGGGTCGTCACCGCCGGCAGGGATCGGTGACGCATTCGCCTTGTCGATGAGCTGGTCGTAGGCGTCCCACGGGTCGCTGCCGCCGAACCCGCTGCACGCGGCCTGATCGATCGCGCATGCCTGGAAGAAGCGCCCGATCTCGCGCTCGAAGCCGTCGCTCTGTGAGCTGAGGTCGTCGAGCGGCTCGTTGATGTACGAGTCGGCGTCAACCGGCCCGTCGAGGACCATCCGATCGTAGTTGTGCGGGAACATGCTCGCGTACGTCGCGCCCAGGAAGGTGCCGTACGAGAAGCCGAAAAAGGTCAGCTTCCGCTCACCGACGGCCTGGCGCAGGAGGTCGAGGTCGCGTGCCACGTTGGCGGTCGAAACGTGCGGCAGGATCTCCTTGTTGAGCGCGATGCAGCGCGCGTCGTAGCGCAGGTCGTGGTTGATCTGCGCCGCCTTGTTGAGGTTGTCGGGCGTCGTGAACGGATGGCCGTAGATGCCCTGGGTCTCCTGGTTGGCCTTGCAGTCGATCGACGGCTCGCTCTGACCGACCCCTCGGGGATCCATCCCGACGATGTCGTAGCGCGTGTTCAGCGAGCCCCACACGCCGCGGGGATCTGCGCCGACGGCCTCCACGTAGTCGGCCGCGGATCCGCCCGGACCGCCGAAGTTGAAGAACAGCGTGCCGAGCCTGTGCGCCTGGTCGGTCGCGGGGGACTTGGCCACGAACAGCGAGATGCTCTGGCCGTTGGGACGGTCGTAGTCGAGCGGCACCTTCGCCTTGGTACACACGACATTGGCGGCGTCACCGCACGGCTGCCAGTCGAGCTTCGGCACCTGCTGTGCGCCGGCCGACGTGGCCAGCGCGCCGAAAAGCACGCATGCGAGCGCAGTCGCCCTCAGACGAGAACTTCCCTGCATGTGCTCCCTCCCCAGTGGGTGAGTTTGTTGTATGAACGCCTACCGGCCCGCGCCGCGGGTGCGCAGGCCGGGGTCAGATGAGCCTCCCTTTACCCAAGGAAGTCCGTGACGATACCGGCGGTCCGATCTGGGACCTCGTCGAAGAGGAAGTGCCCGACGCCGTCGAGGATCTCCAGGCGCGCGTGCGGGATCTCTTTCGCGAAGCGGTGCGCGCTTGCAACCGGCGCGAACGGGTCCTCCGAGCCGAAGAGCAGCAGCGTCGGGACGTCGAGGGCGGCAAGGCGCCCGCGGTAGGGCTCGAGCTCTGAGAAGTCGCCGGAGCGGTAGAGCTCGAGCTGGCCGCGACGGCGGACCGGGTCGCCGTAGGCCTTGAAGTACTGGTCGAGCGCCTGATCGTCGATGCCAGGCGCGACGGCCTCGAGCATCTGGCCGAAGGTCGCGCGCGTGGCGCCCTCGACGATCTCCTCGCCCTGGCCCTCGGTCCGCATCGCCTGCGCGAGGCCGTGCCATTTGCCGTCGGGGAAGAAGCCGGTCGCCGAGATGACGAGGGCGCTCACCTTCTCTGGGTGGTCGCAGGCCCAGCGCAGACCGATCAGGCCGCCCCAGTCGTGCACGCACAGCGCGATCGGGCCGTCGACGTGCTCGCCGTGGAAGCGGTCCACCACGTCGACCATCCGCGTCCACGTATGCGGTGGATCGGGGTCCGAGTCGCCGTAGCCGGGCAGGTCGGGCGCCAGCGCGCGCCAGCCGGCCTCCGCCGCTCGCGCGATGAGCACGCTGAACATGCGACCCGACTCCGGGTAGCCGTGCAGGCACAGCAGCGTCCCGCGCGCCTCGCCGTCCGGGGTGGCCTCGAGGTAGCTGATCACCGCGCGACACTACAGTCCCGCCCGTGCGTGTCGTTCGTGCGCTCGCCGGCCCGCTGTTCGTTGTCGCCGGCACCCTGCACTTCACCCATACCCGGTGGTACGTGTCGATCGTGCCCGACTACCTGCCGGCGCACCGCGAGCTCGTGTACGCCAGCGGGGTGGCCGAGATCGCGGGCGGGGCCGGGCTGATGGTGCCCGCGACGCGACGGGCGGGCGGATGGTGGCTCATTGCGACGCTGGTGGCCGTGTTCCCGGCCAATGTGTGGATGGCGCAGCATCCCGAGCGCTACCCGGTGCCCGGTGGGCGCGCGGCGCTTTACGCGCGGCTGCCCGTGCAGGGGCTCCTCATCGCGCTGGTGAGCGCCGCGATGCGCTAGTGGGTCTTCTCGTGACGTTGCGCCGGAAAGGCCCGGGATGCCGGCGCCGCCGGGCAAGGACGGGGCACCGACGGCGAAGCCGTTGGTCCCGAAGGAATACCGGAGGTATTTCGAGGGTCGAGGACGCCGCACGGCGGTGATCAGGCGCCCGGGATTTCCGGTGAAACGTTGCGAGAAGGCCCACTAGGCCCGCAGCCCGTCGAGCACGGTGTCGACGACCTGTGTCACGAAGCGCCCGCCCAGCGAGTCGCCCGCGAGGTAGCGGGCGAAGAAAGCGCCGACGAGCGCAGTGACCGCGACGTCGAGGTTGGCGTCGCGGCGGATCTCGCCGCGGTCGCGCGCGGCGCCGAGGACGGCGCGCAGCTCGCGGCGGCGGGGCGCCACCAGGCGCTCGCGGAACAGCGTGAGCAGCTCGGGCGTCTCGCGCTCCTCGGCCAGCACCGTGCCGAGCATCGTCATCCCGTTGGGGCGCTCTAGCCCGGCGCGCAGCAGCCGCAGGTGGGCGACGAGGTCGGCGCGCAGGTCGTCGGTGGGCGCCGGGCGCGGACGGGCGCGCATCGACGCGATCGCCGCCGTGGCCAGGTCCGCCTTGGTCGGGTGGCGCAGGTAGATCGTCGGCTTACTCACGCCGGCACGCGCCGCGACCGCATCGACCGACATCCGCGCGTAGCCGCGCTCGCCGAGCTCAGCCAGTGCCGCGGCGAGGATCGCCTCGTCGGCGCCGGCTGAGCGGGGGCGGCCGGGGCCGCGCGCAGCGAGCCGCTCGGCAGTTTCTTTCCTTACCGGTATAGTATTTATTCCCACGACTACGCAATCCAAGCGCATCGAGGAGCACCACGCAACCATGACCTGCCGTCCTCGACCGCACGACCACGGCGCCCAAGCGGGTCCTCATGGTCGTCGCCAACCCAAGAACGCTCGACCACGACCGGCTGGCCTGTCGGCTTCTGGGCCTCCGAGCTGTTCCATCCCCTCTATGAGTTCACCGAGGTCGGCTACGACGTCACCGTCGCCAGCCCCGCCGGGGGCCCGGTCGAGGTGGACGGCTGGAGCGATCCGCGCGACCCCAGCCGCTACTCGGCCGAGGACGTCCTCAGCCTCGGCTACCTCAGCTCCGACGACACTGCGGCGCTGCTGCGCGAGACGCCGCGCCTGAGCGACCTCGCCCTCGACGACTACGACGCGCTTGTGGTCTGCGGCGGTCAGTCGCCGATGTTCAGCTTCCGCGACGACGACACGCTCAAGGCCGCGATCGCCCGCTTCTACGAGTCCGACAAGCCGACCGCGGCCCTGTGCCACGGAGTCAGCGCGCTCGTCGACGTCACGCTGTCCGACGGCTCATACCTCGTCGAGGGGCGCACGGTGACCGGCTTTGCCAACGTCGAGGAGCGCGCGGCCGACGAGGCTGCCGGTACGACCGTGATGCCGTGGCATATCGAGGACGCCCTTCGGGAGCGCGGCGCCAACTACGTCGACGGCGGGCTGTGGAAGGCGTTCGCGGTGCGCGACGGCCGCCTCATCACGGGCCAGCAGCAGTACAGCGGCCGCAAGGTCGCCGCGCTGGTCATCGAGGCGCTGGGGGGCTGAGCGATGCGCATCGGAATCGTCGGTGCGGGCCGCATCGGCTGCAACGCGGCGCGACTGTTCGCGCAGGCCGGCCACGACGTGCTCGTGAGCTTCGCGCGCGACGAGACCGTCATGTTCGTGTGCGGCGACGACGAGGCGGCCAAGGGAATCGTTGCCGGGCTGATCGACGATGCGGGCCTCAGGTCGGGCGACATGGGCGGCACGGCAGACGCGGCGCCGATGGAGCCGCCGCGGGGCCCCGGCGCCGTCTACGGCGAGGAGTTCCACGGGCACGATGCCCGCGCGTACGTCGCGAACCTCGCGACGGAGGCGACATGACACCGACGCTCTACGAATGGGCCGGCGGCGCCGAGGCGCTCGACCGGCTGACCGAATGCTTCTACCGCCGCGTGCACGACGACCCGATCCTCGCACCGGTGTTCGCCAACATGCCGCCCGATCATCCCCACCACGTCGCGCTGTGGCTGGGCGAGGTCTTCGGCGGTCCGCCTGTCTACACCAACGAGCACGGCGGCTACCCGCATATGCTCTCCAAGCACCTCGGGCTGGCCCTCACGGAGCAGCAGCGGGCGCGCTGGGTGCAGCTGATCACCCCGGCAGCCGACGACGCCGAGCTCCCCGCCGATCCCGAGTTCCGCTCGGCGCTGCTGGCCTACGTCGAATGGGGCACGCGCATCGCGCTGGCCAACTCGCAGCCCGGCGCGACGCCACCGCCCGAGGCGCCGGCGCCGCATTGGGGCTGGGGCGTGGCGCCGCCCTACGAGGGCGACTGACCGTTGCGCGACGCAAGCCAGGCCGCGATCGACGGCGCGTGCTCGTCGGCCGCGAGCTCGTCGAGCGGATGCGTGGTCGTGATCCCGACGACGTGCATGCCCGCTGCGCGGCCGGCGTCGACGCCGGCCGGTGCGTCCTCGAGGACGACGCAGTCGGCGGGGTCCGCGCCGAGCTCGCGCGCGGCCAGCAGGTAGCCCTCGGGGTCGGGCTTGCCGCGCGCCAGGCGCTCGGGCGTGA
This sequence comes from uncultured Actinomycetes bacterium, assembly GCA_963821355.1. Classification (GTDB taxonomy): domain Bacteria; phylum Actinomycetota; class Thermoleophilia; order Solirubrobacterales; family Solirubrobacteraceae; genus JAOPZW01. The sequence goes on from CAWGDO010000001.1 coordinate 481,779, forward strand.
CGAGCACGTCGGGGATCGCAACCCGGCGGCGTGCAGCGCGCGCGGTCGCGAGCGCGACGGTGCACGAGGTGACGACCGCGACCGGTCCGAGCCGGCGAACGAGCTCCCGGGCGCCCGGCAGCGCGACGACCTCGCCGATGTCCTCGGCCTGGCGCCGGTCGATCGCGCGCGACTCGGCGGCGACGTCGAGCCCGGGCGCGAGCGCCGCGATGATCTCGCTCGACGGGCGGCCGTGCTGGACGCTCTCGATCGCCCGCGCCTAGACGCCGTGCAGCGCGCCCCACCAGCGCCAGGCGCGCATGATCGACTCGTGCGAGTCGACGAGGACGCCGTCGAGGTCGGAGAGGATCGTCCTCACGCGAGCGCCTCCGCTCGCCATCCAGGCTCGCCCAATGGAGGCCGCGTCGAGTCATCCGGCTGCAGCCACCGGATGCGGCTCGGCCGCCATCGCGTGTCCCGGGCCGGCGATGCGCGTCGTCGCCGCGAGCAGCGGCCACGACGCTGGCCAGTACGACGAGGACGACAAGCGCCGACGGCAGGCCGACCAGCTCGGCGAGGCCGCCGATCGTCGGCGGCCCGACGACGAAGCCGAGGTAGCCGATGCTCGACACCGCCGCCAGGCCGATGCCGGAGGCCATCCCGGGAACGTGCCCGGAGGCGCGGAAGACGATCGGCACCACGCCCGACATGCCTGCGCCGAGACAGGCGAAGCCGGCGATCGCCGCCGCCGGCTGGACAGGAGCAGGGCGCAGTCCGAAGCCAACCGCGGCGATCGAGCCGCCGACACGGACGACCGTCGTTGACCCGAATCGGGTCGACGAGCCGATCGCCGAAGATCCGCCCGAGGGTCATCGTCACGCTGAAGGCCGTGAAGCCGAGCGCGGCGACTGCGGCGGTCGTGCCGAGCTCGTCGCGCAGGTAGACGCCGCTCCAGTCCGCCGAGGCGCCTTCGATGAGCAGGCAGGCGAAGGCGAGCGCGCCAAGCGCCAGCAGTCGCCGCGGCGGGCGCACGAAGACCGGGTCGGCGTGGCCGATGGCGTCGACGTCGGCGCCGAGGAAGCGCCGCGACCAGGTCAGGCCGACGACGGCTGTCACCGCGGCGACGATCGCAAGCTGCACGCGCACGTCGAGCCCGGCGGCCGCCGCGAGGGCGCCGAGCGCGCCGCCGGCCAGCCCGCCGATCGAGAACGCGGCGTGGAAGCTCGCGAGGATCGCGCGGCCGTAGGTGCGCTCCACGGCGACGCCGTGTGCGTTCATGGTGACGTCGAGCGAGCCCATGGCGGCGCCGTAGAACAGCATCAGCACGCACGAGCGCCGGCAGGCGTCGGCGCCAAGGCGACGAGCGCGGTGATCGGCGCACAGGAACGCAAGCGCCGCGCGCGTCGCGCGGCGGCTGCCGATGCGCGCGGCGCGCCCGCCGGCGATCGGTATCGCGACGATCGAGCCGACGGCCCCGCAGGCCAGTGCGATGCCCAGCTCGCCGTCGGACAGCCCGACGTGATCGCGCACCGCCGGGATGCGCGCCGCCCACGAGCCGAAGATCAGCCCGTTGAGGAAGAAGACCGCGGTGACGGCGCCGCGCGCCTGGCGAGGGGTCCCAGTCACGCCCGCAGCACCTCGATGCCGAGATCGCGGTAGACGGTGAGCTCGTCGTCGGGGGCGTCGGTCACGAGCGTGTCGATGCGCTCGATCTCGGCCACCGGATACGGGCCGGCGCTGCCGAGCTTCGACGATGTGGTGAGGCTCACGAGCCGCCCGGCGTCCGCGACCATCGCGCGCACCACGAGCGCCTCCTCGCGTTGGCGCAACGTCATGCCGACGCCCGGGTGCAGCGAGCAGGCGCTGAGGATGCAGACGTCGGGGCGCACGAGGCGCAGCGCGTCGACCGCTTCGGGCCCGATGACGGTGCGCGCCGCCTTGTGCAGCCGACCGCCGATGAGGTCGACGGTCAGGGCAGGGTGGTCGGCCAGCGCGACCGCGATGTGCGGGTTGGTGACGATGACGGTCGCCTCGAGGTCGTCCGGCAGCCGGCGCGCGAACTCGAGCGTTGTCGTGCCGCCACTGAGCGCGACGACGTCGCCCGCGCGCACCAACCCGATCGCTGCCTGCGCGACCGCAGTCTTCGCCGCGACGTCCTCGGGCAGCCGCTCGACGAACGAATCCGGACCTGGCGAGGCCGGCGGCAACGCGCCGCCGTGCACGCGCCGTAGCGCGCCGGCGTCGGAGAGCTCCTGCAGGTCGCGGCGCACCGTGTCGAGCGAGACCCGCAGGCGCAGCGCGAGATCCGAGGCACGGACCTTGCCCTCGGTGCCGAGCCACCGAAGGATGAGCTCGCGGCGCTCCTCGCCGAGGAGCTCACGGGTGGTGTCGACTGCCATGGCCGCAGAATAGCGCAGAAAGCCGCATGAAGCTGCACGGGCGTCCGCGTGCGTACGCCGCGCCTTGCCGACGACCTAGGACGAAGACGCCTGCAACGGCCGCAGCGCCGGATACAGCCCGCGAAACCGCTCACGCGCCGCCGCGTAGGCCTCGACCCACTCCGCTCGCGGCTCGACCGTCCGCGTGACGCGCACGCAGGCCGACACCGCAGAGCGCGCATCGGGCCAGACATCCGCGGCAACCCCGCCCAGCAGCGCCGCGCCGTACGCCGCACCCTCGTCGACGACCGTCGCCTCCAGCGGCATCTCGAGCACCGACGCGACGATCTGCAGCCACAGCTCCGAGCGCCCGCCGCCGCCGGACACACGGCCGACGCGCGGGCGGCCGCCGAGCTCGTCCGACCAGATCCAGGGCGTCGCGCAACCCGAAGGCGACCCCTTCGAGCACCGCCCGCGCCAGCGCGCCGCGGTTGTGGCGCAGGCTCAGCCCCGCGAAGGCGCCGCGCGCGGACGCGTCGGCGTGCGGCGTGCGCTCGCCGGCCAGGTACGGCGCGAACAACAACCCCTCGACGCCCGGCTCCCATGCCGCGGCGCCCGCCAGCAGCTCGTCGTAAGACCCGCCAACCGTCTCGCGCAGCCACTGCAGCGACCCCGCCGCGCTCAGCATCACGCCCATCACGTGCCACGCCGACGGGCACCGCGTGGCAGAAGGCGTGCACGCGCGCCTCGGGGTCGTGGGCGTAGCGATCGAGCGCGGCGAAGACCACGCCCGACGTGCCCAGCACGACCGACGCGGGACCGCCCTCGGCCACGACGCCGACGCCCAAGGCACCGGCCGCCTGGTCGCCCGCCCCCGCGGCGACCGGCACGCCGCCGTGCGTCACGCCCGAGACCGCGGGCGATTCGAAGACCGCGGGGAGCCACGCCTCGTCGATGCCGAGAGCCGCCACCACCTCCGAGCTCCATCCCCGCGCGGCGACGTCGAACAGCAGCGTGCCCGACGCGTCGGCAACGTCGATCGCGTGCTCGCCGGTGAGCTTCAGGCGCACGTAGTCCTTCGGCAACATGATGTGCGCGATGCGCGCGTAGACGTCGGGCTCGTGCTCGGCCAGCCACAGCAGCTTGGGCGCCGTGAACCCCGCCAGCGCGCGATTGCCGGTCAGCGAAACCAACCGCGAGAAGCCGATTCGCTCCTCGATCTCGTCGCACTGCGCCTGCGTGCGCCCGTCGTTCCAAAGGATCGCCGGGCGCAATGGGCGGTCGGCGGCGTCCAGGGCGACCAGCCCGTGCATCTGCCCGGACAGCCCGATCGCGGCCGCACTCGACGCGTCGAGCTCCTCCAGCACCTCGGCCGCGCCGCGCCACCAATCCTCGGGATCCTGCTCGCTCCAGCCGGGCCGCGGCGTCGACAGCGGGTAGCCGCGCTCGGCGACCGCGAGGACCGCGCCATCCTCGTCGATGGCGAGGCCCTTGACCGAGGACGTGCCGACGTCGAGCCCGACCAGGCGCGTCATGACGTCCGCGCACCCAGCGCTGCGTAGACGAGCTCGTAGGCGGCGACGGCGTCCTTGCGCGCCTGCGCGGCGCGCAGCGGCTCACCGTCGATCCGCTGCGCGACCTCGTCGATGAAATGCCACTGCTCGACCGATCGGCGGACCGCGGCCACCTGGTCCTCGGTGTACGGGAAAAGGTCGAAGCCCAGGCGCTCGCCGTTGTCGCCGTAGCCGGCGCGCCGCAGCTCGAGCGCCAGCTCGACGGTCTCCATGAACGCCGTCGCGCCGACCATGTTGTCGTCGTCGAAGATGCCCCAGCCGGAGTTGGCGTGCTGGTGGCCGAGCAGCCCTTCGGCGGCCAGCAGCGCCGCGTACTCGGGCAGATGCTCGCCGTTCATCAACAGGTGCTGCCAGTCCATGTTGACCTTGACGTTGGTCACGCCCTGCTCGCGCAGCTTGTGGATGATGTGCAGCGTCATCCCGATGTTGCGCATGAAGATCTTCATGGCCGGCTCGGAGTTCTTGTGCTCGAGGAAGAGTGTTCGGCCGTGTGACTCGAGCGCCGCGGCGGCCTGCCCCATCCCGTCGATCAGCCGCGCCCACGATTCGGCGTAGGGCGTCTGGAACGGGTAGTTGTAGCCCTCGATCCCCGGCCAGATGATGAAGTGCGCGCCGATCTCGCCGGCGAACTCGGCGGCCTCGACGGTACGTCGCACGGCGTCGTCGCGGATCGCGTCGTCCGGCGAGGAGATGCCGCCGCGCCCGAAGCGCGGGTCGAGGTGCAGCCCCGTCGCCAGGCAGTAGATGCCGTGGTCGCCGAGGGCGTCGCGAACCTCGTCGAGGTTGTCGGGGCCGAGCTCCTGCGGGTAGTGGAACTCGTAGTCGTCCATCAGGTCGCCGAGGCCCTCGACGGCCCGGTGGACCTTCTCGGCCGTCGACTCGCGACCGTGGTCGGGCTGGTATCCGACGGGCACGAAGCGGGTGACCATCCCGCCCAGCGCCCAGATACCGAGCGACGTCTTCAGCCGATCGGGCATGGGGCGTTCCTTTCTGCCGAGGTGTAGAGCGCCGCGATGACGCGGGCCTGGGCCACGGCGTCATCGCGGGCGAGCAGCGGCGCAGCCTCACCGCGCACCGCCGCCTCAAAGTTGGCGAGCTCGAGCGCGTAGGAGTTCTCGCGCGCGCACTCGATGCGCTCGATCGATCCACCGCGACGCAGCTCGATGTCCGGCACGTTGCCGTGCCAGGGGTCGCCGAGGAAGAGCGTCCCGTCGCTGCCCGCCGCCTCGAGGGCGTGGCCGCCGGCGTAGGACAGCCCGCAGTCGAAGTGGGCGAGCACGTCGGCGGGGAAGCGCAGCGCGCCCACCAGCGCGACGTCGACTCCGTCGCCGCCGACCACCAGATCGGCACTCGCGCTCTCGGGCTCAGCGCCCGCGATCGTGCGACAACCACTGACGCAGTAACAGCCGACGTCCATCAGCCCGCCGCCGTCGAGGGCGGCCTGCAGGCGGATGTCGCCCGGGGCAGCCGCGAACGCGAAGTGGGCGCGGATCACGCGCAGCTCCCCGATCGCGCCGCCGTCGAGCAGCTCGCGGGCGCGCGCCACCTGCGGGTGGTGGCGCCACATGAACGCCTCGGCCAGGACGCGGCCCTCGCGCTCGGCCACATCGAAGGCGCGCTCGACCTCTTCCGGGCGGCGACTCAGCGGCTTCTCGCACAGGACGTGCTTGCCAGCCTCCAGCGCCTTGATCGACCACGCGACGTGCAGCGCGTTGGGCAACGGGTTGTAGATCGCGTCGACCTCGGGGTCGGCGAGCAGCGCCTCGTAGGAGCCGTGGGCGCGCGCCAAGCCCTTCTCGCGCGCGAACGCCTCGCCGCGCGCGGCGTCGCGCGAGCCCACCGCCACAAACTCCTGGTCGGTGCCGCTGTAGAGCAGCTTGTCGGTGATCCGGGCCGTCGACAGAACGCCCCAGCGCAGAGTCACTCTCGCCTCCTTTCGTCGGGGGTGAGGCCGGGCGGGCCCCCGCGGAGAGCGGGGCGCGGAGGCCCGCCGGCCATCACGCTCTGCCTGCCGACTCGCGACCCTTCCGCGCGAGCGAGTCGACGGTGACCGCCATCAGCAGCACGAGTGCGGTGATGATCACCGTGCTCCTCCCCCTGTGAGATGGGACATGTGGGGTACGGGAACGGTCAGTGGGTCCTCGGACTCGTGGCCGGCCAGCGCCAGGGCACCGAGGAGCTCGGCCCGGCCGCCGAGCGTGCCGACGACGATCTCCACGTCGTCGGCCGCCGCGGGGATGGCGAACCGCCGGACGGCCTCGCGCAACGGCTCGAGCACGAGGTCGCCGGCGGCGCTGAGATCGCCGCCCACCACGACCAGGTCCGGGTTGAGGTAGTTGCAGAGGTCGGCGACCGCGCGGCCGACGATGCGCCCGGCGTCCGTGATGACGCGCTGGGCACCGGCGTCGCCCTCCTCGGCGAGCTTCAGCAGCTCGCGCACGGTCAGCGGGCCGTGCGAGCGGCGCAACAGATCGCACAGCGCGGGCCCGGCGACGAACGTCTCCAGGCAGCCGCGGTTGCCGCAGCGGCAGATCGGCCCTTGGGGATCGACCAGAACGTGGCCGATCTCCCCCGCGATCCCGCGGGCTCCGCGGAACGGGCGCCCGTTGATCACGAGGCCCGCGCCGATGCCCGCCGACAGGCGCAGGTAGGCCATCACGTGCTTGCCGCGCCCGGCGCCGAACGTCGACTCGCCGAGGGCGCCGACGTTGGCGTCGTTGTCGAGATGGACCGGCAGGCCGAGACGCTCTTCCATCTCGGCCGCGGGGTCCAGCCCGACCCAGCTGGGCAGGATCGGCTGCGAGTGCACGAGCCCGCTCTCGCGGTCGATCGGGCCCGGAAGGCCCATGCCGGCGGCGAGCACGCGGCCGTGGTCTACCCCGGCCTCCTCGGCGAGCTCCGAGACCAGCCGGGCCGCCGTGTCCAGCGCGTCCTGCGCGGCGGTGTCGACCTCGAGTTCGACGTAGCTCTCCGCCAGCACCGCGTACGACAGGTCGGCGACCGCGACGCGCAACGAGTCGTGGCCGAAGTCCAGGCCGACGACCGCCCCCGCCGAGCTGTCGAGCGCCACGAGCACGGGCGGCCGGCCGCCCTGCGAGCCGGCGGCCGCGACGCCCTCGGCGACGCGCTCGACGACCATGCCGGCGGCCTGCAGGTCGCCCACCAGGCTCGACACGGTCGACCGGCTCAGGCCGGTCTGGCGCGCGATCTCGGCACGGCTGACGGCCCCGCGCGTACGCAGCGCGTCGATGACACGCAGACGGTTGCGTTCGCGCAGGGACTCCAGCGACCCGGTGCGGCGCGGACCCACGGCGGGACCCTCTCCCATGTGTGAAGGGTTTGTCAAGAGTGTGCACGAACTTCCACCCCTTCGAGCGGGTTTCGCTCCGAGTTGTGGAGGAACCTCCCTTTCGTTTACTTCGTGACGCTGCCGCCGGCCGCGCGGACGTCGTCGAGCGCCCGCGCGCTGTCGGAGGCATCGATGCCGCGCGAGCCGGCCTCGTCGACGGTCACTGCGAAGCCCTCGCGGAGCGCGTCCAGCGCGGTGGCGCGCACGCAGTAGTCGGTGGCCAGGCCGGTGACCGTGACGCGGTCGATCCCGCGATCGCGCAACAGCTCGGCAAGCCGCGTGCCATCGAAGCCGGAGTAGCCCTCGGTGGCGGGGTCGGTGCCCTTGTCGACGATCACGTCGACGCGGGCGGCGTCGAGCGCCCGGTGCAGCTGGGCGCCATCGCTGTCAGCGACACAATGCTCCGGCCACGGGCCGCCCTGAGCGGCGAACGACGAGTGCTCGGGCGGATGCCAGTCGCGTGTGGCCACCACGAGGTCGAAGCGCCTGGATGCGGCGAGCTCGTTGACGTGGCCGGCGATCGCGTCGCCGTCGGGGACCGCCAGCGCGCCGCCGGGCGTGAAGTCGTTCTGGAAGTCGACGATCACGAGCGCCTCGCCCATCGCCGAGTTCTACCGCGCGGGGGCGCCCGGTGGCGGCCGGGCTATCGCGCCGCCGAAGGCTCCGCCGCCGCGCCGACCGCGCCGGTCAGCGCCTTGATGAGGAGGTCGCGAAGCTCGTCGCGCGTGATCTCACGGCGCTCGAGCCATTCCAGGCTCGCCGCCTCCGCGAAGCCCACCCAGCCGCGCACGGCGATGCGCACCCCGGGCGGCGGCGGGCCGGTGAGCGCGAGGTCGTCGAGGATCCGCCCCGCCATCGCCGAGCGCACCTCCTCGACGATCGCGGCGACCTCGGGGTCCGAGCCGATGCCGGCCCGCAGCACCGTGGCGAAGCCTCGCGCGTGCGTCTCGACGTACTCCAGATAGCGGTCCAGGCCCGCCGACAGACGCTCGATCGCGGGCAGGTCCGCCGGCGCGTCGGTGACGACTTGCATCTCGTCGGCGGCCTCGCGCACCACGGCGACGTAGAAGTCGCGCTTGCTCGGGAAATAGTGGTAGAGCAGGCCCTTGGAGATCCCGGCCGCCGCGGCGATGTCGTCGATCGAGACCTCGTCGAACGGGCGCTCGCTGAAGATCTCGCCGCCGAGCGCGACGAGCTGCTCGCGGCGTGCGTCGGTCGTCAGGCGGGCGCGACGGGCGGTGGCCATGTCGAGGGCACGGTAGCGCGCCGACGCGTCCGATCGCGCGGCTCCGCCAGCCCGAGCGCCCATGTCAGCAGCCCCAGCCAGATCGCGACGATGACCACGAGCACCGCGTAGGCCGTCGTGGTCAGCCAGCGCGGGCCGCCGCGGGCCTCGCGCTGCAGGATGAACGTGTCGGCGGTCATCGGCCCTGACCGCGCCGCGACCGGGACGCCAGGCCGGTTGGCCTGCGGCGACGGAGGCAGGTAGACCGGCAGCGCCATGAGGTGCGTGCCCTTGGCCAGGCGCACCATCGTCTTCCAGTTGCCCGTGACAGGCACGGGCCGCGCGGTGACGTACCGGCCGCGAGCGACCTTGCGCAGCTTGGTCACCTGGCGCAGGTGGCCGGGGGTCCTGCCCTGCCACGACAGCACCTCGAACCATTGGTTGCCCTTGGCCGCGCCGGCGGGCTCGAGCCTGACGGTGAGGTTCGCCTGCCCGTTGCCGGCGGGCGTCGGGACAATCGCCGCCCGGGTGCCGTCGCCGCCTGTGCGCGGCAACGGGAAGAAGAGCGTCACGAGCGCCACCGCCGCAGCGAGCGCCACCACGCGGGCGGGGATGGGCGCCAGCGTCGCGCGTTCGCTGCCGGGCTCGGCGAGACTCTGGCTCATGCGCGCACCGAGCACGCTGCCGGCCAGTGCGGCGAGCAGCGCGAGGATCGCGGCGTGCGGCAGGAGTGACGCGGGCCATGGGTGCGGCATCCAGACATGGCTCCAGCCCCACTCCGCTGCGAGGCCCGCCGTCCCGATCCCGAGCCCGCTCAGCAGGGCGAACCGCAGCGGCGAGCGCGGCGCGGCGAGCGCGGCGAGCTCGACGGCAGCCGCCTCGGCGAGGTACAGCGGGAAGTGCGGCGTCGTGTAGCCGGCGATCTTCCAGTCGAACAGCGCCACCGCGCCGCGGATGACGAAGAACATGCCGAGCGCCTTGAAGGCGCCCCACCGGCCGAGGATCGACCGCGCGCAGACGAGCGCGACGCCGGCGGCGAAGGCGATGAGCACCGGCTGGTAGAGGAGCTGGAACTGCGGCACGCCGAAGTCGAACTCGGCCTGGAAGGTCGACAGCCCGATGATCAGCGCACCCGCGACGCGCACGTGGCCGCGGCGCGCGAGCTTGCGCGGCCTGCCGAGCTCGAAGCCCTGGCGCATGACCATCCACATGCCCAGCGTGCTGACGCCGGCGCCGCCGATCATGAACAGGTGTGTCGGTCCCCAGAGAGTCACGTCCTCGCCGAACAGCGCGTGCCAGCCGGCGTCGAGCGGGAAGCCGAGCAGGGCGATGCCGCCGCAGACGAGCATCACGATGCCGCCAGGGCTCATCCGTAGGCCCAGCGCGGGCAGCCGGCGCTCGTTGCGCGCGGCCGGGCCGTCCATCGCACCGTGCAGCAGCGCCGCGAGAACGATGCCCTGCAGGCCCACGACGATGAGCATGTGCGGAGCGGTGAGCACGCCCTGGTCGCGGCCGTGGTCGATGTGGTAGCCGATGTCCCAGTACATGCCGAGCACGGCGACTTGCAGGGCGATCCCGGCGATGATGACCGGCACGATGTAGCGCCCGGGCACCCCCGAGAAGCGCTCGGCATGGGCGAAGTAGCGACGGACGAGCTGCATGTGTGACGCCTCCTGACCACGTGGTCAGCAGTATTGAACTACGTTCAACACCTACCCAATGCAGTGGACCGGGTAACTGTGCGTCACCTCACACCGACGGGTGGCGAACACGCGGCGGCGCAGCAGGCGGCGGGCACTATGCGGCCGCGCGGATCGCGGCGGATGCGCGGGCGCCCTACGGCGCCCTCAGCGCGGCTGCGCTGGGGCGCGGGGCGGCCGGTACTACTTGTGGCGGTAGACGATGCGCCCGCGGTTGAGATCGTACGGCGAGAGCTCCACGCGGACGCGATCGCCCGGGAGCACGCGGATACGGAAGCGGCGCATCTTGCCCGCGAGGTGCGCGAGCACCTCGTGGCCCATGTCCAGCTTGACGCGGAAGTTGAGGTTCTTGAGGGCTTCGATGACCTCGCCCTCGACCTCGACCTTTTCCTCGACAGCCATGACACCTCCTTGCTTTCAGTTTCACGGACGGCGGCGGGCATTCCCGTCGCCGGGTTCTCACACTCTGTTGGACCGAAGGACACCGGCGTGGCCTGGCGATGGCGGACTGCGCGCACCGCGGCGGCCGGGGCCGGCAGCTACCTCCAGTGTACGAGGTTGCCCACTGGCGAAGCGAAATCCTCGCTCTTTGCGGGATGGTGCCCGGCCGGCCCTTGACCTCGATCCGGGCGTTTCCTAAGTTGCGCCCCGACGCGGAACCGAGCCGCAGAGAGCGAGGCCAAGGGGTTGTGAGGCCCGCCGCTCTGAGGCCGTGGAAGTCCCTCGTGGACGGAAGCGGCGGAGAGCACCCCAGGTGGCTCGGGGCCGCGTCTCTTGCTGTCCGCGGCCGGTTCGACGGTCCACCTCACCGCTACGGCAGCGGACGCATATCCGCACCCTCGTAGCATGGCTCTGTGGACGAGCGTCGCAAGCGCCTGGCGCTGCTGGCCGCGATCCTGGGGTCGTTCGTGGCGGCGCTCGACGCGTCGGTCGTCAATGTCGCCCTGCCGGCGATCGAGCACGACCTCGGCGGTGGCCTCGCCGGCCAGCAGTGGGTCTCCAACGCCTACCTGCTGACGCTCGGCTCGCTGATCCTCGTCGGCGGCTCGCTGGCCGACCACTACGGCGAGCGGCGCATCTTCGTGCTCGGCGTCGCCGGCTTCGGAGCGGTCAGCGTCGTCTGCGCGCTGGCGCCGTCGATCGAGGTGCTCGTGGCCGGCCGCGCGCTGCAGGGCGTCTTCGGCGCGATGCTGACGCCGAGCGCTCTGGCGGTGATCGTCGCGAGCTTCCCGCCCGAGGAGCGTGGCGGGGCGATCGGCTCGTGGACCGCGTGGGGCGGCATCGCGTTCGTCATCGGCCCGCTCGCGGGCGGCTGGCTGATCGACGTGGCGAGCTGGCGCTGGATCTTTGCCATCAACGTGCCATTCGTCATTGCCACCATCGTCATCGTGCGCGCGGCGGTCCCCGCGCGCCGGCCCGAGTCGGCGCGCGAACCGCTCGACATCCTCGGCGCCGTCCTATGCGCGCTGGGCCTTGCCGGGCCGGTCTTCGCGCTCATCCGCCAGCCGAGCGTCGGCTGGGACTCGCCCGAGGTGCTCGTCCCGGCGATCCTCGGCGTCGCCCTGCTCGTCGCGTTCGTGCTGCACGAGGCGCGCACGCCGCACCCGATGCTGCCGCTGGGCCTGTTCCGCCGGCGCAACTTCGCCTTCGGCAACCTCGAGACGCTGACGATGTACGGCGGCCTCAGCGCGACGATCTTCTTCCTTGTCCTCTTCCTCCAGCAGGTCGCCGGCTACGACGCACTCCAGGCCGGCCTGGCGACGACGCCGATCACGATCGTGATGTTCGCACTCTCGCGCCGGGCCGGGCGCCTTGCCGACCGCTACGGGCCGCGGTTGTTCATGGGCTGCGGCCCGTTGCTTGCCGCCGTCGGGCTGGCCCTGCTGCAGCGCGTGGACGCGGATGTCGACTACGTCAGCGAACTGCTCCCGGCGATCCTGATCTTCGCGCTCGGCCTCTCGGCGACGGTGGCACCGCTGACCGCGACGGTCCTGTCGGACGCCGACGAGCACAACGCCGGGATCGCCTCGGGCGTCAACAACGCCATCGCCCGAGTGGCGGGGCTGCTCGCAGTCGCCGCCCTGGGTGCCATGGTGGCCGCCCAGTTCGGCTCGGCGATCGACGGCAACCTGGCCGGCCGGACCCTGTCGCCGGCGGCTGCGAAGGTAGTCAGCGGGGCCAGGGACCGTACGCTCGCGACGGTCGATGCCGCCGCGTTGCCTCCCGCCGAGCGCGCGCCCGTGGCCCAAGCGGTGCAGGACGCGTCGGTCGATGCCTTCCATCGCGGGGTCGGCCTTGCCGCCGCGCTCGTCGCGCTCGGCGGCGTGCTGGGCCTGGCGGGCATCCGCAACCCGCGTCGCGAGGTGCCGTGCGCGGACTGCCCGGGCGGCCAGCTCGCGGGCGCGCCACTCGAGGCCGCGCGTCCGCGCCCCGCCGTGCCCGCGACGACCTAACACAACGCCAATAAGACGCGCACGGCCATCCAACCGCGCGCTGGCCGGCCTCTCAGCGGCGCACGCGACGCTGGGCCCGTGTCGGGCCCCCCCGTCGCCCTGCCGCGGCCGCGCGTCGCCCCGACCGCGGTGCGACGCTGGCCGCGCAGCGCGTGGGGCGTGGCCGTCGCCGCGCTCGGGGTCGCCGCGCTCGGCGTCATCGTCGGCATGGCGACCGCGGCCGTGCTGGTCGCCGCGGAGCGCCCGTCCTTCCTCTCCGGCCCCGCGCAGCACGGGTTCCCGGCCTGGATGGTCGGCCCGCTCGGCCACCTCCTCCCCGGGCTGCCCAACAGCCCGCCCGTGCTCCAGGACGACCTCACGCGCGCGCTCGCGATCCTGGGGATCGCCTGGATCGTCGCCACAATCTGCGCCGCGCGGGTGCCCGCGCCGCTCGTGTGGATCGCGGTGGTCGCCGCGCAGGGCGTGCTCCTGATCGGCCCCCCGCTGTCCCTGACCGACGTCTTCAACTACCTGCACTACGGGCGCATGGCCGCGAGCTACGGCCTGAACCCCTATGTCGCCCTGCCGTTGGCCGCGCCGCACGACGCGGCGTACCCATTCTCCAACTGGCACCACCTCCCCTCGCCCTACGGGCCGCTGTTCACGCTGCTCACCGAGGGCCTGGCTCCGCTGCACCTCGCGACCGCGTACTGGACGTGGAAGGCGCTGCTGCTGGCCGCGTCGATCGCGACGCTGGCGCTGGTCGCCCTCACCGCGAAACGACTCGGGCGGTCGCCGCAGGCGGCCGTCGCCTTCGTCGGGCTGAACCCGCTCGTGCTGGTCTACGGGATCGGCGGCGATCACAACGAGCCGCTGATGCTGCTCTGCGCGGTCGCGGCGGTCACCCTGGCGGTGATCGGCCGCGACGAACAGGCCTCGCCGTGGTGGGACGCCGGCGCCGGCGCATGCGCGGTCCTCGCCGCGGGCTTCAAACCGTCGGCGGCACTGCTGATTCCGGTCGTCGTCGTCGCTTGCCGCCGGCGCCTGCCCGCCCTGGGGGGTGCGGGCGGCGCCGGCGCGCTGGTCCTGGCGGTCGTGGCGGTCGCCTACGGCGGCCACCTGCCGAGCGCCGCCATCCAGGACCGGCTCGTCAACCCGCTGAGCGTGCCCAACGTGCTCGCCGCCCTCGCCGGCCACGGCGGCGAGACCGCGCACGACCGCACGCTCGCCCACGTCGCGCTCGCGCTGGCGGCACTCGGCGCGACGGCCGCGGTCGCCTGGCGGCGCGCATGGCTGCCAGGCGCCGCGGGATTCGTGATGCTCGCGAGCGTCCTGACGCTGGGCTGGACGATGCCCTGGTACGTCTGGTGGGTGCTGCCCTTCGCGGCGATGGCGCGCACGCGGGTGCTCGCCGGCGTGTGCGTGCTGCTCACCGCGTGGCTCGCGCTCGGCGCCATCCCCCAGATGCCGCGCGTCATCCATGCCTTCGGCTACTACCCGACGCGGTCGGTGGCGGGCCGCGCCAACCACCTCTACACCGAGCGGTACCTGAAATGAGCACGACCGTCGCACCGACCCACCGCCTCCCCTCGACGCTGTGGTGGCAGCTCGTCCGCTACGGGCTCGTGGGCGTTACCAACACGGCGGTGACGCTCGCTGCCTACGCGGCCGTCATCGGCATCGGCCTGCCCGTCGCCGTCGCGGCGGTCGCCGGCTGGGCGGCGGGCGCGGTCAACGGCTACCGCCTGAACCGTGCGTGGACGTTTCGCAGCGCGCTGACCGGCGCCGGCCCGGCGTCGCGCTACGTCGTCGTGGCAGTGCTCGGCGCCGGCCTCAACGCGATCGGCGCGACGATCGCGGTCGGCCACGAGCACCTGCCGCGGCTGGCGGGCGAGGTCGCCATCCTTCCGGCGGTGACCCTCGTCACCTTCGTCCTCTGCCGCCGGTGGGTCTTCGCGGGCGCGGTGCGCGCGTGAACACCCGCCGCGTGCGGGCCACCGTCATCGTCTTCGCCGGCCTCCTCGCGATCGGCGTCGTGGCATGGCGGACGGGCGCCTCGGCGGTGCACTACGCCTCCGACCCGTCCCACGAGCCCTGCCCCGCGCTGACGGCGGGCGACCACGTGCTGACCTTCGGCACACCCGACGGCGTCCGGCGGGTGCGCCTGCACGTCCCGCGCGGCGCGTACAAGCCGCGCGCCCTGGTGCTCGCCCTTCACGGCGCAGGCCAGACCGGGGAGGACATGGCCCGCGACACCGGCTTCAGCCGTCTGGCCGATCGCGAGCACTTCCTCGTCGCCTACCCCTCGGCCGCGGGGCCGCACGCCTTCTGGAACATGAGCGGCCAGGTGGCCGGCGCGCCGAACGACGTCGAGGCGCTCGAGCGCTCGCTCGACCAGCTCGAGCGCGCCGCGTGCATCGACGACGCGCGCGTCTTCGTCACCGGTGTGTCCAACGGTGGCGGGATGGCGGCGCGGCTCGGCTGCAAGCTGTCCGAGCGCCTGGCCGGCATCGCCGCGGTGGCCGGCGGCTACCGCGCGCTGCCGCCGTGCAGGCCCGAGCGCGCGCTGCCCGTGCTGGAGATCCACGGCACCGGCGATCAGGTCGTGCCCTACGGCGGCAAGCCGCCGGACTATCGCGGCAGCGTCGCGCGCTGGCTGGCGCAATGGCGGCGCATCGACGGCTGTCACGGGAGCGCGGACCGGATCGTCCCGGCCACCGGCGTCACCGAGATCGCCTGGCGCGACTGCGCCCAAGGAACGCGCGTCGAGCACGTGCGGCTCGACGGCGCCGCCCACGGCTGGCCCGGTGGGCCGTCGACGAAACCGCCGCCCGCGCCCTTCGCCGCGACCTGGCGAACGTGGGAGTTCTTCCGCTCGCTCCCGCCCCGGCCACCCGTGGGATGAGCGCGTAGAGCAGGCCGCGATGCGGCTGGCCGGCGGCGCGGCTGACGTCGACGCCGTGCCTGTGCGCCCAGCGCATGACCGGCAGGCAGCCGGTGCGCTCGTTCCCGCTGGCCGGAGTGCACGCATCGCCGATCAGGGCGAAGCGCACCTGCCCGGCGGCCACCGCGGCCGCCAGCCGCCCGGGGGTGACGAGTTGATGGCCCTGGCCGTCGGACAGGATCAGCACCGGGCGGCCGTCGCGGGCGATGAGCGGCCCGGCCTTCGCCGGCGCGCTGGCCGCGACCTCGTCGGTCGCGCCGCCGCCGTTGGCGCGCAGATACGCCGACAGCGCGGCGACGCGCGACGGGCGCATCGCGCCCGTGCGCCCGGCGTCCTGCGTGCCGTGCGCGACCGCCGCAAGCGACGTGGCCAGCGGCACGACGAGCACCGCGCCCAGCGCCGCCGGGCCGGCGACGGGCGCGCGGCGCGCGATGAGCGCGACGCCGGCCCCCAGCGCGCCGGCGACGGCGGGATCCAGGCAGGCCAGATAGCGGGGCCGGAGGGCCGGCATGACGCTGCACAGCGCCACGCCGGCCACGAGCCAGAAGGCGAGCGCGAGCAGGCCGCCGCGGCCGACGCGGTCGAGCGTACGGTGGGCGCCGAGGGCGAGCGCCACCGCGAGCGCGGCGAGCGCCGCGACGGCCTCGATGCCGATCCAGGTGAGCAGGTGCGCTTGCGTGGAGAGCAGGCGCAGCGGGCCGGCGGCCGCCGGGCGGCGCTCGAGCGCGGCCGCGTGGTCCTGGGCGCGGCGTGCGACCGCCGCGGCTTCGCGGGGCGTGACACCCGAGACCGCCGGCGGCACGGCGACCGCCGCGTCGTGCTGCGGGATCAGCCGATCGACCCCGTTGTAGACGAAGGCGGCCTGCCACGGCGAGCCGTCGCTCGACCCGAGCGCCCACGGGTGCGGGTGCAACGGCACGACGGTCACGGCGACCAGCCACGCCAGCGCGGTGACGGCGAACGCGCTCGCGCCCAGCGCGAGGCCGCTCATCCGCAGCCGCGCGCCGCGGGAGCCCGTGGCGAGCCACATGACGATCGCGGCCGCGACGCCCAGCAGCGCCTCGGCGAGCTTGACGTCGAAGGCCAGGCCGAGCAGCGCGCCGGCGCCCAGCAGCGGGCGCAGGCGCCCGCTGCGCGCCGCGTGCACGACGAGCGCCGCGCCCGCCGTCACCAGAGCGGCCATGACCGCGTCCATCGTGTCGCTGCGCGCGACCACGACTGCCGACGGCAGTACGGCGAGAGCCAGCCCGCCCGCCAGCGCCGCGCGGCGCCCGAACAGCAGGCGCAGCAGCCACATCAGCGCACCGACGAGCGCGATCCCGCCCAGCGCCTCGGGCACCAGCAGCCCGACCGGACCGAAGCCCAGGAGCCGCGTCGATGCGACCTGCAGCCACAGGTCGATCGGCGGCTTGTCGATCGCCACGCGCCGCCCGGGTTCGAAGGCCCCCGAGAAGAAGGCCGCCCACGACGTGCCCATGCTGCGCACGGCGGCGTCGTAGTACGGGTTGGTGGGCACGCCGCTCAGGGCGGCGAGGCGCAGGACCGCCGCCAGCGCCAGCACGATCGCCTCGGGGGCGACGCGGCTGAATGCCTGGGCGACCGTACCTGCGGCCGGCCGCCGAGCGCGTGCACGCCCAGCGGCCGGTCGCGCGACCGCCATACCCTATGCCGCGCGTGGACGCGACACGGGGGTCGGGGAGGTGCCGACGGTCGCACTGCGCAGCTCGGCACGTACGGCACGCAGCTCGCGGAACGCCCGCACAACGACCCGCGGGCTGGCACCGGAGGGGCGGCCGGCTGCGCGCGGGCGATGTCCCACACCCAACTCGACGATGCGCGCGCCCTGCTCGCAGGCGCGCGCGACGAGCTCGGTGCTCACCATGGCTCCCTCGGCGGTCAAGGGCAGCGGCTGCACGGTCTGGCGACGCATGAGCTTGAAGGCGCAGTCGACGTCCTGCAGCCCGACGTCGAAAAGGCGCCGCACGAGCATGTTCCAGGCGGCCGCGTTCAGCAGCCGATGCGGCGGATCGGCCCGGTGGACGCGGTAGCCGGCAACGATGTCGCACGATGGCGCGACGGGGGCGAAGCGCACGAGCTCGCGCATGTCGAACTGCAGGTCGGCGTCGGTCAGAAAGACCCATTCAAGGCGCGCGGCGCCCAGGCCGGTACGCACCGCGGCGCCGTAGCCGCGGTTGGTCTCGTGGACGACCACGCGCACGCGCGGGTCGAAGGCAGCCAGGTCCCGGGCCAGCTCGCGCGTGGCGTCGGTGCTGCCGTCGTCGACGACGATCACCTCGTGAGCGTCGGCAACAAGCTCGCCCGCCGCCGTCGCCTCGTCGACGGCGCGCTCGATGTTCTCGGCCTCGTCGTGGCAGGGCAGGACGATCGACAGGCCGCGCAAGCGCCCCACGACGTGCTGGGGTCCTTCTGCGGGAGCGGCGACGGCGGCGGGACGAGCCATGCGCCGCAGCATCGGGCGCCTTCCTGAGCAGGCCGCCAAGCGGCCGTTCGCGTGGCCTGCGCGTCATGTTGGGATCATGTTGTGCTGCGCTCGGGCCGCGCTCCGAGCGCTGATCTCGGCTCTACCCTCACCGTCATGGACGACGCCAACGGCCACGGGTCGCTCGCCGGGCGCGTGCTGGTGGTGGAGGACGACGCCGACGTGCGCGAGGTCATGGCCGGAGCGCTCGCCGGTGACGGCCACGCCGTCATCGAGGCCGCCGACGGGATCGCCGCCCTCGACGCCCTGGCCACCCACCGCTTCGACATCATTCTCCTGGACATCGGCCTCGGGCAGGGCCCCGACGGCGTCGAGGTCTGCCGCCGGCTGCGGCGCGCGGGCGACGACGCGCACGTGGTCGCGGTCACCGCGCGCGACGGCGAGGCCGACGTGGTCCTCGCGCTCGAGGCGGGCGCCGACGACTATGTCGCCAAGCCGGTCGGCATCATCGAGCTGCGCAGCCGCGTGCGCGCGGTCCTGCGGCGCGTGCACCGCAACGGTGCGCCGCGGGCCCTGCTCGAGCACGGCGACCTGACCGTCGACGCCGACGCGCGCCGCGCCAGGCTCCACGCGACCGAGCTGGCGCTGACCTACTCGGAGTTCGAGGTCCTCCACGCGCTGCTGCAGGCGCAGGGCCGGCTGCTGTCGCGCCAGCAGCTCCTCGACGCGATCTTCGGCGGCCACGAGTTCCGCGACCCGCGCGCGATCGACGTCCACGTCCACCACCTGCGCGAGAAGCTCGTTGCGGCGGGTGGTGATCCCGAGACCATCGTGACCGTGCGCGGCGCGGGCTACCGCATCGGAGGCTGACCGCGGTGCGGCTCCCGCGGCCGGGGCTGCGCGCCCGCTTCATCATGGCCCTGGTGGCGACGGGCGTCGTGACGCTCGCCGCCACGGTTCTTACGCTGGTTCCCCCGCTCGAACACCGGCTGGCCAACGACCGGCTACACGACATGCGCGAGCTCGCGCGCACCGCCGACCTCACCCTCGCGCGCCTGCCGCGCCGCGACCTGAGGCCCGGAGCCGAGCGCCCGCGCGAGCTGGTGCGCGAGCTGGCGCGGCGGATGGGCGGGCGCGTCGCCCTGTTCGACGCGCAGGGGATCGAGCAGGCCGACACCGACCCCGAGCGCCGCGAGCCGCGGTCGGAGAAGCCCGAGCGCCTCGTCGACGCCGGCTTCGCGCGCGCCGGCGGCGTACTCGACCAGGTCCGCGACGGCGAGGCGGTCGTCGTCGCCCCGGTGCGCACCAGCGCCGGGCGCCGCACGCTCGTCCTACGCAAGTCGCTCGACGACACCCGGGCCGCGGCGGCGGTCGTGCGCCGCGCGCTGCCGGTCGCCGGCGGCGTGGCGCTCCTGCTCGCGGTCGGCCTGGGGATCGCGCTGGCCTTCGGGCTGCTGCGCCGCCTCGAGCGCCTGCGCCGCGGCGCGAACCGGCTGGCCGAGGAGGGCATCGAGCAGCCACTCGTCCTCGACGCCGGCCACGACGAGGTCGGCGACGTCGCCCGGGCCCTGGAGACCATGCGGACGCGGCTGCATGCCGAGGAACGCGGCCGCCAGGCCTTCCTCTCCACCGCCTCGCACGAACTGCGCACGCCGCTGGCATCGCTGCGAGGAACCGTCGAGCTTCTGGAGGAGGAGCTCGCCGGCGACGCGCCCGATCTCGGGGGCGCGCGCCGGCGGGCAGCTGCCGCGCGGCGCCAGACCGAGCGCATGACCTCGCTGGCCGATGACCTGCTCGACCTGGGGCGCCTCGATGCCGATGTGGCGCTCGCCTCCGAGCCGGTCGAGCTGGGCGAGTTGGCCGGCACGATGGCCGCGGAGTTCGTCGCCGCAGCCGGCGCCGCCGGGGTGACGCTCGACGTCGACGCGCCGGAGCCGGTGTGGGCGCTCGGCGATCCACGCGCGGTGGCGCGGGTGATCCGCGTCTTCCTCGACAACGCCCTGCGCCACGGGGCGCCGCCGGACAGCACGGTGACCCTCGCGATCGACGCGGTCGGCGGCCGCGCGCGCGTGCGCGTGATCGACGCGGGGCCCGGCGTGCCCGAGGCCGATCGCGAGCGCGTCTTCGGCCGCTTCGAGCGGGGAGCGACCGCGGGCTCTGGCTCCGGCCTGGGCCTGGCGATCGCCCGCGGCCTGACGCGGCACATGGGCGGCGACGTGCGCGTGCATCCCGCCGCGCCAGGCGCGTGCTTCGAGGCGACCGTGCCGGGGTGCGCGGCGCCGCCAGGCACCGCACCGGCGGTCCCCACCGCGGCCGGCGCGCCGGAGCCGGTGCTCGAGACGACGAGCTAGGGGCCCGCCGCGAAGCGCCGGCGCCGGATCGTGGGCAGCTCGCCGGGGCGCTCATCGACGATCTCGTGCGTTGCGCCCGGCGGCAGCACGCCGTCGACCGGCCACGCCGCCTCGCCGCGCTCGATCATGCCGCGCACGTAGGATTCCTCGGCGCGCTTCGCCGCGGCGCGCTCGGCGTCGGCCTGCTCGGTGGGGGTCTCGGACTCGCGCCCGGCCGGGGCCATGCTCAGAGGCTACTCCCGTGGCCGCAGACGAAAAGCCGCCTGACGAGCACAAGCGCGTCGCCCTCGCGCCGCAGCTCGTGCGTCGCGCGCGAGTTCGGTCCCGTCACCAAGCGCCCCGACTCGACGCTCTTGTCGACCTCCACGTGCCCGCGGCGGAAGACGTCCTCGACGTAGGAGGCTGCCGCCACCTCGTAGCTCGTCTCCGGCGACGGGCCCATGTCGGGCGCGGCGCCCGCGACGGCGTAGCGCTTGGGCTCAGCCGCCACTCGGACGAGGAGCTCCTCGTCGAAGCCGAACTGGCCGCCGGAGATCGCCACCTGCGGGAGGCTCGCCCCGGTGGCCGCACGCACCTTGGCGGCGGGCGCCGCCGCCAAGCGCGGTGCCGTGGCCGCGTGCGAGAGGGCGAGCACGCCGTGACGGACGAAGGCCGAGCGCAGCGCGTCCTGGTAGCGCCCGCCGAACCGGGTCTGCTCGGCGGTGAGCATGTGCGCCGCGACCTGGCTGAAGTAGGCGACGACCACCGGCGCCTGCCGGATCGCGTCGACGAGGAGCTGCGCGGCGTCCTGGGCGACCTGGATGAGGGCGTCGACGTTGCGCGTTGGCTGTAGCGCGAACATGCCGGCGAGCACGTTGAGGAAGCTGCCGCTGAATACGCGCGAGAAGGAGTGCGGCTCCGACGAGAGCTGGCTCGCCGGAGCTCGCGGCGGGAGGTCGACGGGGTCGCGGTAGAAGAACGAGTTGGCGGCGTTGCGCAGGCAGTCGCGGTCGACCGAGTCCGGATGGCCCTGGCGGATGGCCCACCCGAGCTGCTCGGCCAGCCGCGAGACGCGCGAGGAGCGGTCGAGCTTGCCCGACGTCGAGTTGATCACCTCGGTGCAGAAATCCTGCTGCTGCAGGGCGGTGAGCATGGCGCTCATGTCGCCGAAGGCCTCGTGGAAGGCGGGCGGCTCGGCGCTCATGACGTCCCAGAGCTGGGGCCGGATCGCGTCGAGGATCGCGTGGCCGAACTCGTGACAGACGACGTCCGGGCTCTCGCCCGAGTAGAAGTCATGGCCGCCGGCCGCGCCGTGGAAGAACTTCAGGCCGCTGCGGTCGTAGTACGCGTTGAGGTCCTCGCCCGCGTTGAGCGTGACCTTGAGCTTGGCGCCGACCGTCGAATGCCACTTCACGTTGCTGCCGAGCACCTGGCCCCACAGGTCGCCCACGCGCCGCAGCGCGTCGGCCGCCGTCCAGTAGCGAAACTTCGCGGTGCCGGGCGCGTAGTCGCCGGCCGCGGGCGCACGCCCGCCGATGGTGCTGGGGAACGGCTTGGCCGCGATGTTCGGGACCGGGTGCTCGACCGGCGTGTTCGGCGCGTCGGGCGGGCCGGGATCGTCGAGCCAGGCTCGGACCTGCGTGCCTGCCCTGCTCTTCGCCCCGGCAGCCTGCTGTTGAACGGCCATCGCGCCCTTCCCTCAGATCGATCGCCCCGGGCGACTCCCCGGGGCCTGTCCACCGCCGGACCGCAGCGGAGCATAAGCCCGGCTCACGCCCGGCGGGCGGCTTTCGCGTCATGCGGAGAATCGCCGCGGCGAACGGTGCAAAAAGGCGCCGAGACCGACAGCGCGTCAGTCCAGCGGCCAGTCGTGGACCGGCTCGTTGGCGTGCATCAGGTCGCGGTAACGCACCGTCATCTGCCGCAGCGCCTCGTCGCGCTCCAGCCCGCCTTCGTACAGGCGGTGGAAGAGCTCGCTCTGCCACGCGGCGCCGTTGCGCTGCGTCACGCAGCGGCGCTCGATGATGCCGAGCAGGCGGTCGCGATCGGCGGGCGCGATGCCGAGGCGATCCAGGCCCTCGTGCGCTCGCGGCAGCAGCCGGCGCAGAACGAGCTCGGCCACCGGCACCTCCCCCAGGCCCGGCCAGTAGACGCGCGCGTCGATGCCGTCGCGCGCCCCGATGTGGAAGTTCTCCTCGGCGGCCGAGAACGACATCTGCGTCCACAGCGGCCGCTCCTCCTCGATCATCACCCGCACCAGGCCGTAGTAGAAGGCGGCGTTGGCGAGGACGTCGACGACGGTGGGGCCGGCGGGCAGGATCCGGTTCTCCACGCGCAGGTGGGGCCGGTCGCGCACGACGTCGTAGATGGGGCGGTTCCAGCGGTAGATCGTGCCGTTGTGCAGCCGCAGCTCGCCGAGCTGAGGGACGTCGCCACGCGCCAGCGTCTCGACCGGGTCCTCGTTGTCGCACACCGGCAGCAGGGCCGGGAAGTAGCGGACGTTCTCCTCGAAGAGATCGAAGATCGACGTGATCCAGCGCTCGCCGAACCACACGCGCGGGCGCACGCCCTGGGCCTTGAGCTCGTCAGGCCGCGTGTCGGTGGCCTGCTCGAACAGGGCGATGCGGGTCTCGCGCCACAGCTCCTTGCCGAAGAAGAACGGCGCGTTGGCGCCGACGGCGACCTGCACGCCGGCGATCGCCTGTGCGGCGTTCCAGTACGCGGCGAACTGCTCGGGGTCGACCTGCAGGTGCAGCTGCACGCTCGTGCACGCGGCCTCGGGCACGATCGTGTCGGCGTAGGTCGACAGCCGCTCGACGCCGCGGATGTCGATCTCTAGGTCCTCGCCGCGAGCGGCGAAGACCTGCTCGTTGAGCAGCTGGTAGCGCGGGTTGGCGCTGAAGGCGGCGGCGTTGAGATGGGCGCCGTCGACCGTCGGCAGGATGCCGATGATCATCATGTGCGAGCCCGTGGTGCGCGAGCGCTCCTCGCCGTGGTTGAGGCTCGCGCGCACCGCCTCCTCGAGCTCGCCGAAGACGCCGTCGGTGAGCCGCCGCGGAGCGACGTTGATCTCGACGTTGAACTGGCCCAACTCGGTCTGGAAGTCGGGATCGGCGATCGCCTCGAGCACCGCCGCGTTGGCCATCGACGGCCGGCCCTCGTCGTCGGTCAGGTTGAGCTCGATCTCGAGCCCGAAGGAGCCGCGCGCCGGCTCGAAGCGCGCCTCGGCCAGCATGCGGGCGAACACGTCCAGGCAGGCGCGCACCTTCTCGCGGTAGCGCTGGCGGTCGGACCGGCTGAACACCCTGGCGGTGACGTCCTGGCCCATCTGTGCGGAAGTCTTCCCGGGTGGCCGCCCACGTGCAACATCGGGTTTGGGCGGTGGCGCTGGGTCAGGGCCGGCGTGAGCGCGACGACCGCGACGACGGCGAGCACCCGCCGCGCGGCGTATGCCACGAACGATGTCCCGGCATCCCTCAGGCGGGCGACGCTAGATCGGCCGAGTTAACGACCGCGTCAAGCGGCTTGATCAGCCACGAATCGCGCTACTCGAGCGGCTGATAGCGCGCGACCGTGAACCCGATGAGCAGCGGCACGTGGATCGCGTAGACGACGAGCGACAGCGTCACCACGACGAGCTGGCCGCCCGCGGTGCCGTCCTTGACGAAGACCCATTCGAGCATCGCGGCGGTGATCGCGTAGGCCAGGCCCGCCCACTTGGCGACCAGCCAGAAGGCGCCCCAGTTGAAGTCGGGCACGCGCAGCAGCGAGACGACGTTGACCACGATGAGCGCGGCCGAGGCGACGAGCAGCGCGACGGCCGGACCGAGAGGGACGTGGTGGGGCAGGTGCGAGGCGATCCAGATGCCGCCAATGACGATCAGCGCCATCGAGGCGATCGCCACCTCGGTGACCGGCGGCATGGGGCGCTCGCTCGCGTCGGCGGGCGGCATGTCGCCGACGGCGGACCCGCTGACGCCGGCCGCGTGCGCGCTCATCCCGTCGCCACCTTGGTCATGATGATGAGCGTCGCCACCTGCAACGCCCCGATGACGCCCGCCGTGTAGATGAAGCGCTTCATCAATCGCCCGATGATCACCGGATTGGGGCGCGGCTTCTTCAGCTCGAAGAGCACGGCGACGTTCGCCGGCTCGAGCAGGCCGAGTGCGATCACGGCCATGATGCCGACCACGATGTACGACGCCACGATCCAGCCGTGGGTCGGGTAGCTGCTGAAGATCGTCCCCATGTAATGCCCGAGCTGCCAGCCCGAGGCCAGCGTGGCGGTCACCAGCGTCGGCATGATCAGCAGCACCTTGGGCATCAGGCGCGTCGTCAGCTCCACGCGCGCCGGGATCGACAGGCGGCCGAGGATCGGGCCGAGCACGAGGCCCAGGAAGAGGTCGATCCCGGTCCACAGCGCGCCGGCGGCGACGTGGAAGAACTCGAGTGCCCAGAGCTTGTTCGAGGCGATCGCCGCGATCAGCGCGATAAGCACAACGCCGACTATCGGCAGCCCGCGCAGCGGCACGATCTGGAAGTCCGGACGCGGCGGGGCCTCCACTGTGCCGGCGCCGATGGGAGCGGGTACGGCGACGTCCGCCATGACGCGCGAGCATACGCTCAGCCGAACAACGCGTCGACCGAGACCTCGATGCGCCGTCCGGGCGACCCGCCGGCTTCGCCCGGCCCGGCGCCGGCTTCGCCCGCGCCGGTCGCCAAGCCGGTGCAGTCCGTACGCCGGCACAGCGCCTGGACGCTGTCGGTCAGGAAGCGCGAGACCTTGCCGTAGCCGTGGCCGTCGTCGAGCCCGCGTGGTCGGTGGTAGTAGCGCATCGGCACGTAGAGGTGCAGATCGCGCTGGGCGCGCGTGAGCGCGACGTAGAGCAGGCGGCGCTCCTCCTCGATCGCCTCCCGGTCGCTCGCCGCGAGGTCGGATGGGAAGTTGCCGTCGTAGAGCGAGAGCACGTGGACCGACCGCCATTCCAGGCCCTTGGCCGAGTGCACGGTGCTGAGCACGAGCCAGTCCTCGTCGACGCTCCCGGGCGCCGCGAGGTCGGACGACGAGGCCGGCGGATCGAGCACCAGCTCGGCGACGAAGCGCCCGAGGTCGGACGCCTGGCCCGCGGCGGCCACGAGCGCGTCGAGGTCCTGCAGACGCACGGCGCCGTCACGGTAGTGGGCCTCGACGATCGGCCCGAGCGCCTCGCGCAGCAGCTCGGCGCGCCGCCCCGCGACGATCGTGTGGGGCGCGGCGGCGCCCTCGGGCGGCGTGTCGGGCGCAGGTGCGCCCGCTGACATCACGCCGGCCGCAGCGGCCAGCGCCGCGATCACTGCGTCGCCCGGTTCGCGCGCCTCGGTGGGCAGCGCGCCGCGGGCGCGCGGCCAGCGCGCCAGCACGTCGGCCAGACCGCCCGCATCGGGCTCGACGGCCTCGAGCACGCGGCGCGCGGTCGCCGGGCCGACGCCGTCGAGGAGCTGCAGCCAGCGAAACCAGCTCAGGCGATCGGACGGGTTGTCGGCGAGGCGCAGGAGCGCGAGGAAGTCCTTGACGTGGGCCGCCTCGAGGTAGCGCAGCCCGCCGTACTTGACGAACGGGATGTCGCGCCGGGTGAGCTCGAGCTCGAGCAGGTCGGAGTCGTGCGACGCGCGCATGAGCACGGCCTGCTCGCGCAGCTGCGCGCCGCGCTCGCGCGCGTCGAGCACGCGCTCGCAGACCTCCGTCGCCTGTGAGGACTCGTCGAGGCACGCCACCAACTCCGGCGCGCGCCCGCCCCGCCGCTCGGCCCGCAGCGCCTTGCGGTACGCGCGCGAGGCCTGCTCGGCGACCGCGTTGGCCACGTCGAGCAGTGGCTGCGTGGCGCGGTAGTTGCGCTCGAGCGCGACCGTCGTGGCGCCCGGGAAATGCTGCGGGAAGTCGAGGATGTGGCCTGGCGAGGCCGACCGGAAGCCGTAGATCGCCTGCAGGTCGTCGCCCACCACCGTCACCTCTGGGCAGTCGGCGCGCAGGGCGCGCACGAGGTCGACCTGCAGGCCGTTGACGTCCTGGTACTCGTCGACCAGCAGGTGGTCGACCGCGCCGGCGATCTGGCCGCCGACCACGCCGTCCTGCGCGAGCGCGCGCCAGTACAGGAGCAGGTCGTCGAGGTCGAGCACGCCCAGCGAGCGCTTGCGCGCGCCGTACTCGACGAACAGCTTCGCGAGGTCGTCGCCGTGGCGCTCGCACCACGGGAAGGCCTCGGCGAGCAGCTCGCGCAGTGGGCGCTGCGCGTTGACCGTGCGCGAGTAGATGTCGAGCAGCGTCGACTTGCGCGGGAAGCGCCGGCCGGTCTGTCCCACGCCGGCGTCCTGGCGTACGAGGTCGAGCAGGTCGGCGGCATCGCCCGCATCGAGCACGCCGAAGCCCGCGGGCAGGCCGAGCGCCGCGGCGTGACGGCGCACGAAGCGATGGGCCACCGAGTGAAACGTGCCGCCGACCACCCTGCCCGCGTGGCGCCCGTGCGAGGAGCGGCCGAGGTGGCCACGCGCGCGAGTGAGCATCTCGCGCGCGGCCCGGCGCGTGAAGGTCAGCAGCAGCACGCGCTCGGGCGCCGCCCCTTCGCCGATCAGCCACGCGACACGCGCGGCGAGCGTCGTCGTCTTGCCCGTGCCCGCGCCGGCCAGCACGAGCAGCGGGCCGCCCGGATGCGTGGCCGCGGAGCGCTGCTGCTCGTTGAGTGCGTCCAGATAGGTCGGTGCAGTGGCTTCGACGAACATGTGTTCGCACAGTACGTGGCGCGCCGGACGACGTGCACGAGGACGTTCCCGGCCTATGTCCAGCCCGCTCCGTCAGCTGCTCCTCAGCGCCCTCGTCTTCGGCGCGCTCGCCGCGCCGGCCGCTGCGGCCAAGGCGCCCGCGACCGTCTGGCTATGTCGTCCGGGCCTCGCCCAAAACCCGTGCGATCCCAGCCAGAAGACGACGCGCTACACGCCCGCCGACGCCGCCGTGGGCGTCGAGGACATCAAGCCCGCGAGCCACCCGAAGGTCGACTGCTTTTACGTCTATCCGACGGTCAGCGACCAGAAGCGCGTGCTCGCCACCCGCGCGATCGATCCCGAAGAGCGCTCGATCGCGCTCTATCAGGCCGCGCGCTATTCGCGCGTGTGCCGAGGCTTCGCGCCGATGTACCGCCAGTTCACACTGCAGGCGATCAACAACCCGCCGCCGGGAACGCGCAGCGTGGTCAACAACGCCGGCTACGCCGACGTCGTCCAGGCGTGGCGCACGTACCTGCGCAAGTACAACCACGGCCGCGGCGTGGTGTTCATCGGGCACTCCCAGGGCAGCTTCGTGCTGCGCCAGTTCCTCGCCAAGCAGATCGACAACGACCCGGTCACCCGTCGCCTCCTGGTGTCGGCGGTCCTGCTCGGCGGCAACGTCCTGGTCCGCAAGGGCTCGGACGTCGGCGGCGACTTTCAGCACATTCCGGCCTGCCGCTCCGCCCACCAACTCGGTTGCGTGATCGCCTTCTCGACCTTCGATCAGTCCGTGCCCGCGAACGCCATCTTCGGTCGGACCACGCAGCAGGGGATGGCGATCCTCTGCACGAACCCGGCGGCGCTCGGCGGCGGTTCCGGACTGCTCGATCCCGTCTACCCGACGCAGCCCTTCGCGCCCGGTACGACGATCGCCGCCGCCATCGCGGCAGTCGGCGCGCCGGTCCCGCAGGCCTCGACCGCGTGGGTCGAGGCGCCGGGGAGCTACCGCGCGCACTGCTCGTCAGGCGCCGCGCACGTGCTCGAAGTGACCCCGCGCGCCGGCGCGCCGACCCCCAAGCCGGTGCCCGACGCGACCTGGGGCCTGCATCTCACGGATGCCAATATCGCGCTGGGCAACCTCACCGACATCGTCAGCGAGCAGGCGCGGGCGTTCGCTGCCGGCTGATCGCCTGCGTCAGGGCCCGAAGGTGCGGCGCGCCAGGTCGACCGTCGCGTCGAGCAGCGGCGTCGCGGCCGAGGACGCGACGACGATGCGGTGCGCGCCCCCCGCGATCTCCCACTGGCCGGCGTCGTCGTCGAACCGCGAGAGGAGGCGGGGGTCGGCGGCGAGGCTCACCTCGCGTGAATCGCCGGGGGCAAGCTCGACGCGCTCGAAGCCGAGCAGGCGCATGCGCTTCTCGCCGGGTGCGCCGGTGAGGTAGAGCTGCGGGACGTCGGCGCCGGCGCGTTCACCGGTGTTGGTCACCGCGAAGCTCGCTGTCACCGTGTCGCCCCCCTCAGCCCGCAGGTCGCTGTAGGCGAAGCTCGTGTAGCTGAGGCCGTGGCCGAAGGGATAGAGCGGCGTCGCGCCGGTCTTGGCGAACCAGCGATAGCCGATCTCGGCGCCTTCGTCGTAGTGGACGGTGGTCGGGGTCCCCCAGGGCGTACCGAGGCCGGGGAGCTCGGGACGGGGCGTTTGGCCGAGATCGGCCGGGAAGGTGACCGGCAGGCGGCCCGACGGGTTCACGGCCCCGGTGAGGATCTCGGCGATGGCCTGGCCGCCCGCCTGGCCGGGATACCACGCCTCGACGATCGCCTTGACGCCGTCACGCCAGGGCATCGTCACCGGATTGCCGGTCTCAAGCACGACGATCGTGTTGGGGTTGGCGGACGCCACCGCCTCGATGACGGCGTCCTGCCCCCACGGCAGCGACAGGTCGGGATCGTCGAACCCCTCGCCGTCGACGCGGATCGCGAAGACGACGGCGAGGTCGCAACGGCGTGCCGTCAGCGCCGCCTCGGCCGGACTCATGCCCGGATCGAACTCGATCTGCGCCTGGGGAAGCGCCTTGTGGAGCTCCGCGAGGGGCGAGGATGGCAGCAGATAGAGGTTGCGTCCGGAGCCCATGATGCCGGGGCCGCCGATGGTGATGACCTCGGCGTATCCGCCGGGCGGGGTGACGGCGCTCGACCCGCACCCGGTGGGCACCCCGACCTGGGCGTGGCCGCCGATCACCGCGATCGTCGCGGTCGTGTCGGGCGCCAGCGGCAGCGCGCCGTCGTTCTTGAGCAGCACGATCCCCTGGCGGGCGGTCTCGAGCGCGATCTCGTGGTGGGCGGCCGTGTCGACGTCGGCCGCCGGGTGGGCGGGATCCCATCTATCGATGCCGACGGCGTACATGGAGCGCAGGATGCGGCGCACCATCTCCGACAGCCGCTCGCGCGGCAGCCTGCCCTCGGCGCAGGCGCCCCGGAGCGGCGCCGTGAACGGCTCGGCCTGCCACATCATCACGTCGATCTGGGCGCCGGACTCCTGGTCGAGGCCCTTGAGCGCGAACTCCCACTCCGGGGTGGCGCCCCA
The DNA here is from genome assembly GCA_963821355.1 of uncultured Actinomycetes bacterium. Classification (GTDB taxonomy): domain Bacteria; phylum Actinomycetota; class Thermoleophilia; order Solirubrobacterales; family Solirubrobacteraceae; genus JAOPZW01. The sequence goes on from CAWGDO010000001.1 coordinate 511,449, forward strand.
GTCGGACATGACCCAGCCCGGATAGCCCCAGGCGCCCTTGAGGACGTCCTCGATGAGCACGCTGTTGCCGCCGGCGTAGTCGCCGTTGACCTTGTTGTAGCCGGTCATCACCGAGCCCGGCTGGGAGCGCTCGATCGCGATCTGGAAGGCGAGCAGGTCGGACTCGCGGTGCGCCGCCGGGTCGATGATCGCGTCCAGCCAGTGGCGGTTGGTCTCGTTGCAGTTCAGCGAGTAGTGCTTGATCGTCGAGATGACGCCCTCGCTCTGGATGCCGTTGATCGACTCGGCCGCGAGAGCGGCGCTCAGCAGGGGGTCCTCCGACACGTACTCGAAGTTGCGCCCGTTGCGCGGGTCGCGCGCGAGGTTGATGCCGCCGGCCAGCTGGACGTTGAAGCCCCGGCTGCGCGCCTCGCGGCCGACCATCGCGCCCGACGTGCGTGCGAGCGCCGGATTGAAGCTCGCGCCCAGCGCGATCCCCGCGGGCAGCGCCGTCGCGGTGTCGCCCTCCCGGTATCCCTGATTGGTGACGCCCAGGCTCGCGTCGCTCATCAGCAGGGCGGGCACACCGAGGCGCTCGACGCCGGGGACGTAGCCCGCGGTCATGGGCACGCCTTCAGGGATGCGGGGGTCGCGCTCCGCGATCACGAAATTGGTCCCCATCACGCTGACGAGCAGCGAGAAGCGCTCGTCGTCGGTCATCTGGCGCTCGGTCTCGAACGCCCGCCGATCGGCGTCGGCCTGCGCGGACGCGGCGAGGTCGCTGTGCGGCATGGTGCCTCCCGGGGTCGCGCGCAGGATCGCATGAGCGCGACCGCGGTGCCACACCGGTTGCCTCAGCCCAGCCGGTCCTTGACGTACGTGTACGCGTCGGTCGTCGGCTCGTGGCGGAGTTGGACGCCGGCGTGGCCCAGGCCGGGGTATCTCTTGTAGGTGACCTTGGCGCCGGCGGCGCGCAATTCGCGCGCCAGCGCGTCGGTGAAGACCGGCAGGACAATGGTGTCCCTACTGCCCTGCTCGATGAGGACCGGGGTGGGGATCTTCAAGTGCGATGGGTCCTGGGTGTCGAGAAACCTGGCCATCGCCGTGAGGTCGGGGTGCGCGATGAAGATCGCGGCGGGCGACAGGCCGCCGAACGAGTCGCGCGCTTGCAGCGCGGGGATGCACTCGGTCAGCGTGCGCGGGTAGAGGGCCGCGGCCTGCGGGCTGAGCAGCGAGGCGACGTCCAGCGACGGCTGCGCGAGCTCGAGGCCGCGGAGGATCAGCGCGATGTTGGCGCTCAGCGCCCCGCCCGGCGTGGTCAGCGCGGTCACGAACGGAATCTGGTCGTCGATGTGCGAACCGGGCGCGAACGCGACCGTGGCCTTGACGGCCAGCTCCGGCGTGTAGTGGCGGGCCAGCGCCGCCGCCCACAGCGCCGCGTGGCCGCCCTGCGAGCCGCCGACGATGGCGACGGTCCGTGAGATGTGCGGGTCCGCCTGGCGCGCGGCGCGCACGATGTCCAGTACCCCCGGACCCTCTGAGGTGCCGACGTCCACGGGGTGCACGCCGGGCGTGCCGAGGCCTTCGTAATCGGTGCGGACCACCGCGTAGCCGGCCTTCAGCCAGCGCGCCAGCAGCCCGAAGCCGAACGTCGGGAAGGGTGTGGTGGCGCGCGACGGCGCGCAGGCATCCGCGCCGCCATACAGAGGGTGTGCGTAGGTGACGACCGGCCAGCCGCCCCCGGGTGCCTTGCCTTTCGGGATCGAGACGACGCCCGAGACCGCCACTGCAGGGCCGCCGCTGCCCGACGAGCGGTACAGAACGCGCAGCGTCCGCGCCGCCCCAGGGACGACGGTGACGCCTGCCATCGGCCGCTCCCAGATGAGGTCGCCATGCGTCCTGCCGGGCAACGGCGAGGGCGGCGTGTAGAACGCATCACCCGCCGGGCCGGTGCGGACATCGGCGACCGCCACGCCCGGCACGAGGACGCAGAGCACCACTGTGAGCGCCACGAGACGTGCGCCCGTTGACATTGCAGACGTCTCGCCGCGTCGCAGGCGCGTCATCGCACGAACCTACGGTGCATCGCGGTCCGGGAACAACCGCCCGTTGGAGCAGTGCCCGAAAAAGGGCGGGCGCGCGAGCCGGCCGCCGCCTTGACATGCAGCCAGACGGCTGCATAAGATAAGCAGCCAGATGGCTGCCTATTCGCACCTCGACGACGTGTTCAAGGCGCTGGCAGATCCGAGCAGGCGGGTCCTGCTCGACAGCCTCAACGAGCGCAACGGCCAGACGCTGCGCGAGCTGTGCACGCGGCTGGACATGGCGCGCCAGTCGGTGAGCAAGCACCTCGCGGTGCTGGAGGCGGCCAACCTCGTCACAACCGTCCGCCGCGGGCGGGAGAAGCTTCACTACCTCAACGCGGCGCCCATCAACGAGATCGCTGAGCGCTGGATCACCCGCTACGAGCGGGACCGCGTACACGCGCTCGCCGATCTCAAACGAGCACTGGAGGACACCGCCGTGGACAGGCCCTCGTTCGTCTACACGACGTACATCAAGACCACGCCCGAGAGGCTCTGGCAGGCCCTGACCGAGCCGGCTTTCACCGAGGCCTACTGGGGCATCACCTTCGACACCGACTGGACCGCCGGCTCGCCCATGAGCTGGGTTCAGCGCGGTGTGACGATCGCCGACGCCGAGCAGCGCGTCGTCGAGTCCGACCCCTACCGCCGGCTGTCGTACACCTGGCACACATTCACACCCGAACTGGCCGACGCGCTCGATTTCAGCGACGAGACCCGTGATCGCCTCGCGACTGAGCCGCGCTCGAAGGTCACCTTCGACATCGAGCCGCTCGGGGACGATCAGGTCAAGCTCACGGTCATCCACGACGGGCTCGAGCCGGGCGGGCTCACGGGCTCGCTCATCAGCGACGGGTGGCCGCGCGTGCTGGCGAACCTCAAGACGCTCCTCGAGACCGGCGAGACGCTTCCGGATCGCTCGGCGTCGGGTCGGCTCGCGGAGCTTGGGGTGACGCGGTCATGACCGCCACCCACGCCACCGGAACGCGCGAGCAGTGGCTCGCCGCCCGCCTTGAGCTGCTCGAGGCCGAGAAGGAGCTGACCCGCCGCAGCGACGAGCTGGCCCGGCGCCGCCAGGAGTTGCCCTGGGTCCCCGTCGAGAAGGACTACGGCTTCGAGACCGCGGACGGCCCGGCGTCACTCGCCGGCCTCTTCGGCGGGCGCTCGCAGCTGCTCACCTACCACTTCATGTTCGGGCCGGACTTCGCCGGCGGTTGCCCCTCGTGCTCGGCGATCGCCGACGGGTTCAACGGATCGGTCGTCCACCTCGAACACCACGACGTCGCGATGATCGCGGTCTCGAGGGCCCCGATCGCCGCCCTCGAGGCCTACAAGCGGCGGATGGGCTGGACCTTCACCTGGGCGTCGTCGCAGGACAGCGACTTCAACTACGACTTCAACACGTCTGTCACCGAGGAGCAGCAGCGATCCGGGAGCGTCGACTACAACTACCGCGACGTGGACACGACGTGGCTCGAAGGCGTCGATCCCGCCAGCACGGTCGCCCAGCATGCGGCGATGGCCGGCACCGACGCCGCAACGTTCACACGCGAGAGGCCGGGCGTGAGCGCGTTCGCCTTCGAGGACGGCGTCGTCTACCACACCTACTCGGCCTACGCGCGAGGCCTCGATGGGCTCTGGAGCATGTACCAGTGGCTCGACCGAGCGCCCAAGGGGCGCAACGAGCCCGCGGCGTGGTGGCGGCGGCGCGATGAGTACTAGCGCGGTCGGCTTGCCGGTGCCGTCGGGAGCTGCTTGCGCATGCGCTTCGGGAGGGCGTGCGAGACGAGATCGTAGGAGTCCTCGATGAGGTCGCGAACGAGCTGGTCCGAAACGCTGCCGTCGAGCGTGATCGTGTTCCAATGGCGTTTGTTGAGGTGATATCCGGGGCGGATCGCCGCGTAGCTCGCGCGCAGCTGATCGGCCAGCTCGGGCTCGCACTTGACGCTGACCTCGAGCGGCGTTCGGCCAAGCGCGCTGAGGGCGAAGATCTTGCCGCCGACCTTGAACACGGAGTGCTCGGGGCCGAACGGGAAGTCTTCGATCGCGCCGGCGTGCTCGAGACACCAGCGCCGGAGCTCGCGAGCATCCATGCCACGCATCGTCCCAGTAACGCGCGGAACGCCGAAAGTCACTGTGGTCCTGCGCCGGTCTGGGCGATGGCATCGTCGATCGCCCGCAGCACGTCTTCGGAGAGCACGAGAGACGCGGCTGTGATCCATCCATCGAGTTGACCCGGTCGCCGAGCGCCGACGATCGCGCCCGTCACGCCGTCCTGCGCAAGCGCCCAGGCAATGGCAAGCTCGGCGACCGTACACCCGAGCCCATCGGCGATCTCGCGTAGGCGCTCGACCAGCGCCAGGTTCCTCGACAGCCAGGGTTCGGCGAACTCGGGGCGCCCCCGGCGCATGTCGTCGGCGGGCAGACGCTCAAGCCGATCGCGATCAAAGGTTCCGCTCAGAAGTCCCGAGCCCATCGGCGAGTACACGATCACGCCGGTCCCGTGGGTTGCTGCCGACGGAATCACGTCTCGCAGCGCTCGCCGCTGAATCATCGACAGCGGCGGCTGCAGCGAGTCGACGTGGCGAATCGCCTCGCAGCGCTCGAGCTGGCCGGCGTCGAAGTTCGAGACGCCGATCCAGCGGACCTTGCCCTCATCCACCAGCTCGGCCATCGCCGACCACGACTCCTCAAGCGGCGTCCCGCTGTCCTGATCCGGCCAATGAACCTGGAACAGATCGATCCGTTCGACGCCCAAGCGACGCAGGCTCGCCTCGCACTCGGCGCGAATCGACCGCGGGCGCAGGTCGCCATATGGGGTTCCGTCCTGCCTGGTCTTCCTGCCGCACTTGGTACACACGAACACTTCGCCGCCTATCGCGTAGCCGTTCAGCGCCCGCCCGACGATCTCCTCGCCATGGCCAAGCCCATAGACGGCGGCCGTGTCGATCCAGTTGATCCCTTCCTCGACCGCTCGGCGGATCGCGGCGATCGATTCGGCGTCATCGACCGGACCCCAACCGAACCGCCACGGGCCGCCGATCGCCCAGGTACCGAGCCCAAGGCGTGTAAACGCCGCCCCCGAACGGCCCAGCGCTGCGGTCGGAATCATCTGTCGTCTCCTTTCGATCGGGAGTCTGCACGATCGTCAGCTCGCGCGATGTCGAGTAACGACGGGCCGACGCCCACGGGGCTCGCAGGGATCGGAGGTGCCGCTCGTCACCGCCGGCGGCGGGCTGACCAAGGCCCGCAGCTGCTCGAAGCCGGTGTGGCTGAAGGCGAAGGGCACGACGACGTGGACCTTCGCTACCAAGCGCAGGCTTCCGCGGGGCACCTACACGATCCAGGTGCGCGCGGGCGACGTGGCAGGCAACCGCCAGGTCAAGCTCGCCAAGCGGACGCAGCATGTGGCCTGAAGCTGCCTGCTCACGCTCGCCGGGCCGCGCGCGATGTGGGGCGCCCATCACGCGTTGTGGCCGGCGTCAGGCCAGGCGTCTGGGCGACGAGGCGCTCCGCTTCAGCGGCCGCCGCAGCCAGGACCGCGGAGCGCCGTTCGAGCTGGCCGACCACCGGGGTCGTCGCCGCCGGCCGCAGGCCGAGCACGTGCGGCGGGCCGCCGTCGACGTCCAGCGACCGTCGGGCGAGGTCGTCGACCGTGGCCTCGTAGCTGGGGATGCGCTCGCGGTAGAGCGTCACGAGCGCTGGGTTGAGCCGCCGCAGGTGGCGCTCGATGAAGACGTCCCCGAGCCGCGATGCGCTGCGGCGTGGCACGCCGTGGGGCCGCGTCTGCAGGGCCAGTACGTGCGTGGCCCCGGCCGCGACGGCCTCATCGACCGGGATCGGCGAGGCGAGCGCGCCGTCGATGAAGCGCCGCGCGCCGACCTCGACGGGGGCGCCGCCGGCCAGCGGCATGCGGCTCGAGGCCAGGATGGCCGCGCAGAGCTCGCGCTTGGAGCGCATGCCGGTGAGGTCGACCGCGGCGGCGGTGTCGACGTCCACGGCGACGCAGTGCAGCGCGATCGGGCTCGCCAGCGTGCGCTCATGACGCCCGAGGTCCATGGTCTCGGACTCGTAAGCCAGCACGTAGTTGACGTCGATGACCGGCCGTCCAAGGACGATCCGGGCCGGGTTGACGAACGACCGCGAGGCAAACGGGCCGTAGTAGGTCGCCGCGCTGGGCTCTGCCACCCCGGCGAGCAGCGAGGCGCCGTTGATGGCGCCGGCCGACGAGCCCACGACCAGGTCGAAGGACGCGGTCAGCCCAAGGCGCTCGATCACGCCGGCCATCGCAGCCGACACCACGCCGCGCATGCCGCCGCCCTCGAGCACGAGCGCCACGCGGTGGGGATCGTCGCGTGCGCCCGGCATCGAACCGCGTTCGGCGCGCTCGCGCAGGACGTCTGCGACCGGATGCGGGGCGGCGGCGCGCACGTGCCACACGATGACGGCTCACGGCGCACGGTGACGATCGCGCGCCGCGTGAGCAGTGCCCCATCGGACAAGAGTGGAGACGGTGGGTTACAAAGGGTGCGAAAACCCACTGTTTCCAGGGGATTCGTTACGCCGCTGCTCCCTACCTGCTCCCCAACCGGCGAACGCGAGTCGCACCTGGTCGCGCATTCCGCGCTCTGAAGGGTGCCCGTAGAGCCGCTGAACCAGCGCGCCGCCGTCCGTGTGCCCGAGCTGGTTCGCGACCACATGAGGAGGCAGGCCGCGCTCCATCAGCAGCGTCGCGCACGCGTGGCGCAGCTCGTACAGCTCGAGCTTGTCGCGCTTGCCCCAGCGTTGCCGGACGACCCGGAACGCGTAGGACAACGTGCCCTTGGAGAGGCGCTTTCCGCGGGCCGTGTGGAAGAGATACGGGCTGTCGAGCCGCGGCGGGACGTCGTTGAGCACGGCCAGCGCCGGGGGCGGGATCGTCACGACGCGAGGCTTTCCGTTCTTGGGCGGCTTCTCGCCGCCCTCGCCGTCGACGGTGAAGCGGATCGTGCACTCGGCGCGCTCAACGTCGACGTCGTCGCGCCGGATGCAACACAGCTCGCCGGGACGGCAGCCGACGTATCCGAGGAAAATGACCAGAGCTCGGAACTCAGCGCCGTACTGCCCGAGCGCGGGCATAGCGGCTTCGGCCAGCTCGCGGATCTCCGGCTCGGTGAGCGCGTCGAGATCCTTGCGCCCCTTCGGAGTCTCGAGCCGCAGTCCGGTAAAGGGGTTGGCTGCGATCAGGCCGTCCCTGGCGGCATCGCCGAACATCGTACGAGCGACGCGAGCGGTGCTGTTCGGCCATTGACGCGCGAGGCGGCGGGCCGTCGGGCGGTCGATCCGCGCGAGCACCACGTTGCCGATGTCGGCCACGATCTGCTTCGCAGCGTAGGCGTAGGTACGACGTGTCGCCGGTGCGGCGCGCGCGTAGTCACGCAGCCATACGGTCGACCACTCGCTGACCGTGCGCGCGCGAGCCGAGGGGGCGATGCCGGTGGTCGCGGCTCGTTCGGCGTCGCGCGCCTCCGCCTCCGTGGCGAACGTGCCGAGCCATCGCTGATTCCCGGGCACCTTGGGGTCGTAGATCTTGACGGTGAACTTGTTGCCGCGTTTGCGGACTGACATCAGCCGGCTCTCCGTTTCAGTTCCGCGACGAGCGTACTCATCTCGCGCTCCAGCTCGGCGACGCGCTGCTCGAGCGGAAGCGGGGACGAAGCGCTGCGGCTGTCGAGCCACGCGCCGACCGCCTCCAAATCGAAGCGCGCATGCTCTCGCGGCCCGGCGCGCGGTGCGACGGGCAGACCCTCGCGCATGCGAAGTTCGATCCAGCGGGTCGAACGTCCGAGTTCGGTGGCCAGCTGTCGCTTCGTCAGGAGTTGCCCCGCGAACCGCCGAACAGGAAGGCGAATGACCTCACTCATCGCCGACACCTCGGACTGGGACTGCTTGTCGGGTGGCTCACGGCGCTCCAGGCCGCGCGTAGCAACCCGTTGGCGAGGTCGGCACGCTCGGCCGGCGTCAGGAGTTCGACGTCAATTCCGAGGAACCTCATTCGGCGTCTCCTGGGTCGTGGCGCAGACCTGGTCATCTCGGTCAAGAGGGCGACGAAGACGACAGTTGGCCCTTAGGGATCCGGCGTCCGTTGCGGAGCAGGTTGAGTCGCGCCCAGCGATCGAGAGTCCTGGCGTGGCGGCCGAGCAGCTCGGCCGCCTGCTGGCGCGTCAGGGGCCGCGGGGGACGTGTCGGCTCGACCCGAATCGGTACGAGGTGTGCTGGCAGCCGCGCCGGCCTCATTCTGTCCCTCCGAAGATGTTGTGGTCGATCTCGACGAGCGCGTCCAGTAGGAGCACGCGCGTCTGCTCGAGCGTCGCGCACCACGCGGCTCGCAGCAGCGAGTTGGCCGGGTCGCGTCGCTCAGCCGGAGTCAGGGTGTCGAGCAGGATTAGCACCGACGTGATCGGCAGGTCGTCCTCGGGCTCTCGTGGCCAGATGGGCATCTCTACTCATGAAGAGCCGCCGCGGCGATTCTTGGCCCCTTGGCTCGACTGCGCTGGAGCCGGTGGCGTCGCGGTGGCGTGGAGGCGCGCCAGGCGGATGCGCGCGCGTGCCTTTGCGATGTGCTTGTTGACGTTGGTGAACGTGCGCCCACCGGTGATCTCGGCGATCTCGTTGTAGCTATAGCCGGCGACCAGAAGGGCGAGATCGATGCGCTGACGCTCGGGCAGGTCGGCCAGGAGGGCGAGTGCTTCGCGAGCTTCGAGCAGCGAATCGAGCGAACGCGGATCGGCGGTGAACTCGTGCCAATCGCAGTCCTCGGCGCCGAGGCCGTCGAGGTGCGCGTCGCCTCGGCTCATCGCTGAGAGCCGGTACGCCTCGTGGATCGCCACGAAGCACCGCCATAAAGACACCCGAAATGTCCCAACCGCTCGACAGCCTCAGCACGGTGAGGCTCGACGCCTACATCCGGGTCAGCCAGGTCCGCGGGCGGAGCGGCCCGAGCTTCATCAGCCCGACCCAGCAGCGCGAGCGGATCGGCGCGTGGATCACCGCATTCGGCTTCGAGTGTGGGGAGATCTTCGAAGAGCTCGACCAGTCGGGCGGCCGCAAGGACCGGCCGCTGCTGATGCAGGCCATCGCGCGCGTGGAGCGCGGCGAATCCGACGGCATCGTGGTGGCCAAGCTCGACCGCTTCGGGCGCTCCTTGGTCGACGGCCTGCAGCTCATCGACCGCATCCAGGACGCCGGCGGCACCTTCGCCAGCGTGCAGGACGGCTTCGACCTGCGCACCGACACGGGCCGCCTTGTGCTGCGGATCATGCTTTCGATGGCCGAGTACGAGCTCGAGCGAGTGCGAGCGGGCTGGTACGACGCCAAGGCGCGCGCGGTCATGCGCGGGGTTCATCCCTCGGCGCGCGCGCCCTTCGGCTACCGCCGCAACGGTCGCGGCGGGCCGCTGTACGTCGACGACGCGACGGGGCCGCTCGTGACCGAGCTGTTTCGGCGCCGCGCCCAGGAGCGCGCCTCCTACACCGACCTCGCCCGGTGGTTGAACCAGCAGGGCGTACCCACCGCCGCGGGCCGGACGAGCTGGTCGATGCGGGGCGTCAAGGACATCGTCCGCAACCGGGTCTACCTGGGCATCGCCTACGCCGGCGACGTTGAGAATCCCGACGCGCATGCCCCGCTCACGGACCGAGACACGTGGCGCGGTTCGCAGCGCAGCGGCCACCGCACGGTTCCGCGCTCGCCGCACCCCTCGCCACTGAGCGGGCTGATGCGCTGCGCCGGATGTCGCTACGTGATGCGCGCCGAGCGCCGACGACTAGCGCGCCGCGAGGTCTGGATCTTCACGTGCCGTTCGGTCAGCGGCGCGCATGCCTGGACCTGCGAAGCGCCGGCGCGGGTCACGTTGACTGACGATCAGCACGAACAGGTCGCCGCGACGTTCGTCGACCGCGTGCCCGATGTGGTCGCCCGGTCGCGGCAAGCGAGCCCGCAGCTTGACGACGCCGCCCGGGCCGTCGAGGTGGCCCGCGACGCCTTCGAGCAATGGCGCGACGACATCCGCCTGCAGGTCCGGCTGGGAATGGACGCCTACGTCGAGGCGCTTGAACTGCGCCAGCGGGCCCTCAACCTCGCGCTGGCAGAGCTCGCGCGAGAGGAGGCGCGCGCGGACGCCTTGACCCTGCCCGCGGAACTCGCCGACCTGCGCGGACAATGGCCGTCGCTCACCGCGCGTGAGCGACGGACACTGATGCACGCCGGGCTGCTCTGTGTGTTTGCCCGCGCCTGCGACCACCGCGTGTCACTGCGCGAGCGGCTGCGGCTCGTCTGGCGCGGCGCGGTCGTGGAACTTCCCCGCAAGGGCCACGTTGCGTGGACACCCCAACCCGTCGATTTTGACGACCTCGACCGTCAGGTGGACGTAACTCGGGTGGCGCTCCCGGAGGATGGCCTGCCACGCCAGCAATACGGCGTCGAGCGCTTCGGGCGGGAGTGAGGGGCGCGCCCGCGCCACCACGTGGTTGTTCGCTGGCCGCGATCGCACTCCCGATGTGTTCATGTCGAGGCCTTCATCCACGGCGACGAGGCTAGGCGCGGGCTGGGATACCCGCCTGAGCGCCAGCGAGTGGCCGCTACGTGTGGTCTACTCGTCGTGCCGCCCGGACGATCCGGCTCGATACTGATCGCAACGGCCAGTGACCCGTGGAGGTCACCTGTGGCCGCGAGCCCGACCCTGTCGTGACCGACTTCTACGAGCCCGAGGAGGTCGCCGCGCTGGCGCGCGCCGCCCGCTCGGGAGCACACCGCGACCCCTCACGGCCGGCCATATCCGACGCAGAGCGCGAGGAGTGCCACCGGGCCGACGACCAAGACGCCGCCCTCTTCATCGTCGCCGCGTTCACAGGCCTGCGTATGGGCGAGCTGCTCGAGCTGCGCTGGCGCTACGTGTGCTTCGAGCGCGCGACGGTCACCGTCGCCGCGTCATGGAGCGGCGGCGTGGTCACCTCGCCGAAGTCGCGCAAGCCGCGAACCGTGCCGCTCGCCACGCCGCCGGCGGCCGAGCTGGCGCGCCTGGCCGACCGCCGCTGGTTCACCAGTCCCGAGGACCTCGTGTTCTGCAGCACGCTCGGAGACCACCTCGACCCGTCCGCGCTCCGCCGACGGCTGCGCCGGGCCCTGGACGCCGCCGAACTCCGCCCGCTGCGCTTCCACGACCTGCGCCACTCCGTCGGGTCGCTCGTTGTGCGCGAGGTCGACACGGCGACCCGGAAGGCGTGGATGGGCCACGCGAAGCTCACGACGACCGAGCGCTACCTGCACAGCAAGCCGCGCCACACCGACGTGGCCCGGCTCGACCGAGCATTCGCGGCACAGCCGCCGCTACCGGAGCCAGTCGACGAGCCGGGACTCACAGACGGGCAGGGCGGGCGTGGCGACCGTCACCTCCGAACGTCGCCGCTGGATTGAGGAGGGCCTGCATGGCCGTGCGCGACCGGGCGAGGGGGCTTGATGAGGCCGGACTTCTCATTGCAGCGGACTCCGTGCGTGATGGAAAGCGCTATCGAGATCACGCGAAAGGAGAAGCCGGGCGCGAGCCAACGGGGCCGACTGCCTGAGCGACTCCGCGCCCTAATCAGCGACCGTCTGCACAGGAACCTCGTAGAACTCGACACTGATGCGTCGCTCGCTCGCGCCGGGATTCATGGCGTTGAGCACCGTGTCGCCGCGACGCATCGCCTCCTCGCTGTCGAAGAGCGTGATGCCGAAGCCCTGTCCCGTTTCGCGGTTGACGAGCATAAGCATCTTCGCGCCCTCCAGACCCTCCGGCGTCTCGCCCGATTCGACCTCGGAACGGACCATGCTGATCGCTTCGTCGACGTTGGCGGGATCGCTCTCGAATGTCGCTACGCGTGCGTACATGTCGCCTCCCTCTTTGTGTACCGAGAGCATCAGCGTACGCCGCTGCACGCCCGTCTACGCGCGCATCATGCTCATGACGTCCTTGACCCAAGCACAGCCAGCCCGCTAGCCCCCGCTCTCACGAGGTCGCGCTATCGCTCTGCGCGAGAAGCAGCAGCGCGGCGTATACGCCGGATCTTCGCGGATGAGCTAGCGCCGGCGCGGGACGACCGCGCGGGGCTGGGCGGCCGCGCACTCGATGCACAGCGCGACGGCGGGCATCGCTCGCAACCTTTTCGGCGCGATCGGCTTCCCGCACGCGTCGCACAGCCCATACGTGCCGTCGTCGAGCTTGGCCAGCGCACGCTCCGTGCGCTCAAGGCCGGCTTCCAACGATGTGCCGACCCCGATCTCGGTGAGCCGGCTGATCGCCTCGACCGTGCCATCCCCGATTCGCTTGCCAAAGCCCTGCGCCGTCCCGCGCTCGGGGGGCTTGGCAAGGGTCGCGATGCGCCCGCGGATCTCGTCACGATGCGCCTCGAGGTCACGCCGGATCGCATCGAGGTCGGCCACCGCCGGAAGATTAGAGCGCACCTTCTCCGGCTCATTCCCTCCTGCGGCGCGTTCAACGCGCCCCGGCCAAATAGAGCCCGGGTGCCGCCACGAACCCGGCCCTGACTGACCGTGTTGCTCGAGGTGTTCGAGGGGCGCGATCGAGCGCTGAGAGCTCGAAATGGAGCTCATGCCGTGGCGGCGCAGGGTAAAGCTGCTGCCGGTGCCGGAGTGTCCCGACGTTGCGACGCCGCCGCTCAGGCCGCCGCCCGACGATCGGGCGCATGCTGCCCCACCTGCCGGAGTCGCTAGCCAATGTGTCCGGCGCCGCTCCGATACATGCGAGGCAATAGTGGCGTCCAACTCCGGCTTTGCGCGACGAGCAGCAGCGGGCGACCGCACGTCCCGACTACCGCCTCTGCCTCGCTGCGACAGGCCGACGATCGCTCGTGTTCGTATGTGATTCGGCCGCACAGCGCGGGGCTGGTTCAGTTCGCCGCGAGCGCATGGCTCGAACGCGCAACGGCTGTCTGGGGGGCGGTTACAGTTCGCGCCATGCACAGGCTCCTCGTTCTCTATCCCCCGCCGTCGGACGCGGACCATTTCCGAAGCTACTACGAGGACACGCACCTGCCATTGGCGGCGAAGCTCCCCGGCCTGCGCGCCTACCGCTACAGCGTCGACGTCGCCGCCGCCGAGGGCGAGTCGCCGTATTACTGCGTGTTCGAGGCGGACTTCGACGATGCGGCGGCCCTGAGTGCGGCGCGGGAATCCCCCGAGGGTCAGGCAGTGCGCGCGGACGTCCCGAACTACGCCACCGGCGGCGCCGTCGTGCTGAACTACGAACTCCGCGCCGACTGAGCCACGGCTCCGAGGCAATCGCCCGTGTCCGTGCGCGCCGGCCAGCGCCGATCGCCGGGCGACCAACGCGACGACTCACTTTCGCATCCGCCTGATGGGAGGCGTCTGAGCAACTGCCGGGAGCGCTACTGCTGCGGACGAGGACCGGGCACCCGGTGGTGTGGATCGACCCGCGCCTCCTTCTCTCGCAGTGCAGCTGTCTCGGCATGGCCGAGCCTCGACGCCGCCGCGGAACGCTTCTGACGAGCTTGCGCTCGTCGTCCTCAGCAGTGTGCGGCACAACGATTAGGCCGTCGCCGGCGAGTGCTTTGGTGGCGGAGCTCGCTCCTATGTCAAGAGATATTCGCTCGTAGCGGACCTCTTAGCTGACGCAGGGCATTTGTGCGGGCGGGGCGCTGACGACGCGTGTGTCGCGCGGTGGGGGTGAAGCGGGGTGCACGGAGACGCCGATGCTCGGATCGAGCTGCGGGGTCTCGGCCGGGAGGGAGAGGAGGTGGTGAAAGCGGCGCGCGAGGTGGCGCTTGAGGCAGCGCAGTGCTCCCTTCTTGGTCTTGCCCTCGGCTTGTTTGCGGGCCAGGTAGGCCTGGGTGGCGGGGTCGTGGCGGGCGCGGGTGATGGCGATGATGTGCAGCGCGTGGTTGAGCTGGCGGTCGCCGCCGCGGTTGAGCCGGTGGCGGTCGCGTTGCCCCGAGGAGCACGGGATCGGCGCGGTGCCGGTCTGGCGGGCGAAGCTGGCGTCGCTGCGGAATCGTTCGGCGCCGGCGGTGCGGCCGATCAGCAGCGCCGCGGTCAGCGCGCCGCAGCCGGGTTCGGCGAGCAGCCGCGGACGGTGCGCCGTGACCAGCGCGAGCAGCTTGCGCTCGAGCCTATCGATCTGGCGGGTCAGCGCGCGGAGCTGGGCGATCTGCTCGCGCGCGATCCCGACGCGGGCGCAGGCGGGCAGCCGCCGCAGCCGTCGATCGACGCGAGCCGGCTGCCGCGGAGCGGTCGAGCGCGCCGCGGCCCAGCGAGCGCTCGAGCTCGGGGCAGAGCTCGAGCAGATGCCAGCGCAGCCGGTTCTGCACGCGGGTGCGCTCGGCGACGAGGTCCTTGCGGTGATCGCAGAGCAGGCGGATCTCCATCGCCCGCTCGTCCAGGTAGGCGACCGGGAAGCGCTCGACGCCGTCCTTGACGACCGCGCGGGCGATCGCGAGCGCGTCGATCTGATCGGACTTGCCCGGCTCGCGCTCCGCCCGCCGGGAGGCGCCCATCCGGTGCGGCGCCACCCGCACGACCCGCTCGCCGGCCGCGAGCAGCGCCTGCTCGAGCCGGCGCGAGACGTGCCGGCAGTCCTCGATCGCCCACACCCGCTCGTCATCGAGCCCGCGCGCCCAGCGCACCGCGGCCAGATGCCCCGGCTCGCTCGGCCTTGATCTCGCGGCCGCCGCGCAGCCGGCCGGTCCCCTCGTCGACCGCCGCCAGCGCGTGCGAGCGCTTGTGCGTGTCCGCCCCGATCACGATCATCTGCACCGTCCCTTCGTTTGGGTCCAACGCCGATGAAGCGGATCTCCGGCGGACAACCGTCACTCGGGGCGATGCCACGCTCCTATCAAGTCACGCCGAAGGTCCTCGGGCGGCGGCGGGCGACACAAGCTTTGCCGGTCAGACCCGGCGGGCGACACAGGCGTCTAGAGTCAGCCCGCCGCCAGCCCGAGAACCAACCGCAGCGGTCGGACGTCACCGCCCAGACCCGAGCCACTCTGCCAGTGACTCGCTGTATGTGGAGCCGCTGGCCCTCGGCGGCGCGCTTTCAGTCCCTGGAAGTGGCGCAGTATTGGGCTCGTGGCGTCACCGCGGTCGGGATCAGATGCAACGTCTGAGGTACCGCCACCAAATAGAGCTTGCCCCACGCCAGCTTGGGCTCGCGCGCGTCGCATCGTATGCCGGGCGGGGCGGCTACAGCTCGTCGAGAGGGCCAAACTGGCCCTCGGTGGGCTCCGCTCAGCAGAACCACGGCTCGGTGAGCCGTGGCCTCCCCTCGGTCGAGCCGGCGAGGATCGGCGCGGCGCGACCGCCGGGCGACGGCGATCGCCCGGCCGCCTGGAGCGCCGCTGCGCGCACCTTCGCGAACGTCTCGGGGATCGGCTCGGAGCCCGCCGCGCTCTGCTCGACGAGCGCCGCGAGGCGGGCCTGGAGGCGGTCGCTGTCGGGGTCGATCGGGGTCCACCTGTAGGTGAGCCGCTCGGCGTCGTAGCCGCCGAGGTGCGGGCGCATGTCGGGGCGCTCAAGCAGCAGCGATCCCTCGGGGAGCAGCAGGCGGATCGTGTACTGGACCGGATCGACGTTGCCGACGAGGTCGTGCTCGGCCACGAAGTCGAGCATCTCGACGACGTCGCCGGGCGTCGTCCAGGGGGTGAACGGCATCCACGACGGCCGCATCTCGATCCCGTGCTCGCGCAGCAGCGCGATCGCGCGTGCGGCTTCCTCGGTCGTGTGGCCCTTGTCGAGCCGCTCGAGGATCTCGTCGTTGACCGACTCGAGCGCGGAGACCACGAACAGGCAGCCCGCCGCGGCGAGCGCCGGCCACAGCTCGGCGTTGCGCAGGATGTGCTCGACCTTCGTCGTGCAGTCGAAGGTGAGGTCGGGGAAGCGCTCGTGCATCGCCTGCACGACGCGCAGCGAGTGGCGGCGGCCGTTGAGGAAGTCGGGGTCGCCGAAGGTGATGTGGCGGGCGCCCAGCGCGACGAGGCTCGCGATGTCGCGCACCACGGTGTCCGCGCCGACGATGCGGATGCGCCCGTCGTAGACGGGGGGCACCGGGCAGTGGCGGCAGCGGTGCACGCAGCCGTGGCTCGCCTCGACGTAGCCCACGAGCCGCTCGTCGCCGCCGAGCGCGAGGTGCGCGTAGCGCTCGAGCGGCGGCAGCAGGTCGCGTGCCGGCAGCTCGAACTCGCCCCGGCCGAGCTGGACGAGCGCCGCGTCGGCTCGCGCGTCGGGCGGACCGCCGGCCGCCAGCTCGCCCACCCAGGCGGTCAGCGCCGGCTCGTACTCGCCGGCGATCGCGCGGTCGGCCAGCGCGCCGACCGTGAGGTCGCGGCTTACCGGCGCGTAGAGGCCGTAGAAGCAGACGGGCAGCTCGGGGCGCGCGCGGCGCACGCCGGCCGCCGCCCGCATCGCCAGGCGCATCGCGGTGTGCATCGGCACCGAGAAGCCGGCGGCCTGCGCCCACTCGAGTGCACCGGCGTCCCAGCGTTCGACCGACAGGTCGAGGCAGCGCACGTCGTGCCCCGCCTTACGCAGCGCGGCCGCCGGCGAGGCCACGTGCAGCGGCTGGTGGCCGAGCTCGTAGGTCGAGACGAGCAGGACGCGCATCGCTTCGGGAGCCTAGCCCCGCGCCGCCGCGCCCGCCGGCCGCTCACCGGCCGGGGGCTCGACGATGTCGATCTCCAGCCGCGCGTGCGCCGTTCGCAGTGCGTGCTCGACCTGCGCGGGCGTCTCGCCGCGGGCAAACAGGAAGCCGAGGTAGCGATCGCCCTCCGGAAGGGGGCGGACGGGACGGCCGTGGCCGATCGAGATCTCGAGCCCGGCGATGCCGGGCACGGCGCGCGCGTCGTCCAGGCCGCGCACCTCCCGCAGTACGCCCGCGCGGGGGATCGGAAGCATCATCACGCCCGACGCCGCCGCCTCGCGGCGGAGGTCGCCGAGCGGCAGCCCGAGCGCGTGGCGCAGGATCACCTCCTCGAGGCTCACACCGACGCCGAAGCGAAGCGAGCGCGAGCACAGCCCGCCGATCGAGCGCGCGGCGAGCTCGAGCATCCACACGCGCCCGCCGTGCACGCGCAGCTCCGCGTGGACGGGGCCCTCGCGCAGCCCGAGCGCCGCGCAGGCATCCGCGGTCGTGCGGGTCACGGCCGCGACGATCTCGCCCGGCAGCCGCGACGGCGTGGTGAAGATCGTCTCCTCGAAGTACGGGCCCTCGAGCGCGTCCGGCTTGTCGAAGACCGCGAGCGGCTCGAGCGCACCGGCGCGCAGGAGACCCTCAACGGCCACCTCGGCGCCCGGCACGTAGCGCTCGAGCAGCAGCGGCCCGTCCGGGTCCTCCCCGGCCTCGGCGAGGATCGCGCGCACCCGCGCCGCGGCCGCCGCCGCCGCCCGCGGATCATCCGCCCGGATCACGCCGCGGCTCGCCGACAGCGACAGAGGCTTTACGACGCAGGGAAGCCCGACCTCGGCGGCGACCGCCGCCGAGTCCTCGCTCGGGCCGACCGTGCGATGCTCGGGCTGCGGCACTCCGGCGGCGGCGAGCGCGCGCCGCATCGCAGCCTTGTCGCGCGTCGCCGCCGCGGCCTCCGGCGGGTTGCCCGAGAGCCCCAGCCGCTCGGCCGCGAGCGCGGCCACGCGCACCCCCTGGTCGTCAACGGCCACCACCGCGTCCAGCGGCCTCTCCTGCGCCACCGCCGCGATCGCTTCCGCGGCCACCTCCGGCCGGCGCAGGTCGAGCGTCAACTGGCTGTCGCCGATCGACACGAGCCGCCGCTCGGACGCCACCACGACCTCGGCCCCGAGCGCCCGGGCGGCGGTAAGGAAGTCGGCCGCCCGGTAGGTGGCCGTCGGCAGCAGCAGGAGCACCCGAGCCACACCGTTAGCATAGGTCCGGACCGATGAGCGCCGACGATCAGACCTCCGGCGAGCGGTGGCTTGACATGACCAACGCCGCCTACGACAAGGTCACGGGCTTCCTGCTCCAGGTTGCCGAGCCCGAGCGCCAGGCGATGTGGATCGAGGTGACCGGCACCTCCGCCAACCAATGGACCTGCAGCATCTCGCTCAAGCCGCTCGACGCGGCGGCACCCCACGACGCCATCGTCCGCCACCGCGACCTCGCGATCGTGGTCCCCGAGTGCGACTTCGACAAGGTCCGCGGCGCGACGATCGACTGGCTGGACGACCCGTTCGGCACCAGCGGCCTGCGCGTCGACAACCCCAACACCCCGAGCCCAGCGATCGGCGCGCCACCGCCCGCCGACCTCAGCGGCGACGTGGCCCAGCGCGTGATCCAGGTGCTTGACCAGCAGGTGAACCCGACGATCGCCGCGCACGGCGGCCGCGCCGAGCTCGTGGCGGTCGAGCAGGGAACCGCCTACCTCAGGCTGGGTGGCGGCTGTCAGGGCTGCGCGATGGCCACCGTCACGCTCAGCCAGGGGATCGAGACGGCCATCATCCAGGCCGTGCCGGAGATCACCAGCGTGGTCGACGTGACCGACCATCAGAGCGGCACGAACCCCTACTTCGAGGCCGCGAAGAAGTAGGGGCAGCCAACGCCACCGGGCGGGCGACGAAGCGGTCGCCTTCTTCGAGTTCTTCGCCACGCCACCGCCCGCGTTCCGGGAGCGCACTCGCCGTGATCCGGGCGGGCCTCGACGTGAGCGACGCGCCCGCCGAAGCCCGCCCCATCACCACGGGCACGGTCAACCACGCAGCGTTCGCCGAGCGAGCGCTCGCGCACGCACCGCCCGACGCGCTCACCACCGACCGCCCGCACGAGCTGGCGACAGAGCTGGCCGAGCGGCGACTCCAGGCCGCCTGATCAGCCCTTCTCGAGCGTGCCGATGATCCGCGGGTGACCCGCGATCTCGGGCGCGTCCACGAGCTCGAACCCGCGCACGCCGCCCAACCGGCCCAGACGATCGAGGCTCGACCGGCTGAAGCCCCAAAAGACGGCGTCGTCGCGCGCGTACACGTCGCCGCGCTCATGGACGAGCACGCACGGTCGTCCTGCCCGCCGCGCACGCCGTAGGTCTCGAGGATGATCCGCCGCCGGGCGCGAGGCACTCGCCCAGGACGCGCATGAGCGTGAGCGGCGCCTCGACGCGGTGCAGGATGCCGAAACAGAGGATGACGTCGAACGTCTCGCCGAGGCGGTCGACACCGAGCGCGTCCAGGCGGCGGTAGTCGACCCCGGAACCCAGAAGCTCGGCGATCGCCCGGAACCCGGCGCCGGGCACGAGGTCGATGCCGAACCGCCGGCGGATCCAGGCGACGTACTGCTCGTTGTCCACGGCGACCACGCGGGCAGCCCCGCGACGCTCGGCCAGAAAGGCGTAGAACCCGTCGAACGCGCCCACGTCGAGCACGCGCGCGACGGTCAGGTCCTGGGGTATCGCGGGCAGGCGGTAGCGGTGATCCCGTGCGATGCCCGGCGTATAGACGCCGGCGCCGTTGAGAGAGAACGTGTGAAACCACAGGGGCACGCGCTCCAGCACGGCGCGCGCCTCCTCCCGCCCGGAATCGATCGGCATCAGGTCCGCTACCGCACGCTCCGCCGGCAGTGGTCCCGGGAACCGACTCCAAACGCTCCGCCGGCGTGGGCGTCACCTCCTGGGATGTGAAGAACTTCAAACCCGACAATAGCCCGACACCGCCCCCATCGCCGACGGGCTCGCCGCCCTACTAACTCCCCACGATGGACTCCGCCGCCAACACCTGTGTCCTGCTCGGAGACGCGACCGGGCAGCCGAGCTGCCTGTCCCGCTCGAGCCTCACGCCGACCGGCTGGCCGTTTCTGAGGGGCCATCGAGGCCGGCGCACGCCCGCTACGTCACGAACGCGAGCGCGTCCCCCCGCCCGCCGCAAGCGCCCGCATCGGACGAACTCCGAGCGTGTCGGCCAGCGAGCGGCTCACGCTCGCTTCCGCCAGACCAAGCGATAGCGCGGCGTCCCCCGGCGCGAGACGCCTGGACGTCGTCCGGAGCAGGCGCGCTGCGGACCGCGACTCGGGCGCTCGCATTTGGGCGAAGGCGAGTGCGGGAGCACGGCGCCGTTTCCTCGCCGGTCCCCCGTGAATGCCGGCCGGACTATCGCCCTGCTTCTGGCGAGTAGTAGGAGGGCTGGCGCAGCAGGCGAGAGTCCTGCTTTCACGGCCACGCGAGCAGTTCGGCAGGGACTAGAGTGGCCATCGTCTCAGGGACTCGACCCTGGGCGCTTCTGCGCATCGGCGCGGTGGATCAAATGGAGGGATGTGATGACCGCGTTCGCCGCCGCTGGCTCAGGCCCGAGGCCGGGGGCGGGGCAGCCCGCTTGGCGGGAGGTTCTTGCTCCGTACGCCCGGCCACGGCTCGGCCGCAGCTTGCTTGACATCGCCACTTCGGTGGTGCCGTACCTGGCTCTGTGGGTGCTGATGTATCTGTCGCTGGATGTCTCGTACCTGCTCGTGCTCGCGCTTGCGGTCCCGACGGCCGGTTTTCTGGTTCGCGTCTTCGTCATGTTTCACGATTGCGCGCACGGCTCGCTGCTGCCGTCCAAACGCGCGAATGCCTGGCTGGGCGCCGTCCTTGGGCTGCTCGTCTTCGCGCCGTTTTTGTGCTGGAAGCACGATCATGCCGTCCATCACGCCACGTCGGGGGATCTGGATCGGCGGGGCACCGGCGACGTACGCACGCTGACGGTGAACGAGTACGGAGCCCTGTCGCGACGGGGCCGCATGGGCTACCGCGTGTTTCGAAACCCGCTCGTGATGTTCGGGCTGGGGCCGATCGCTGCGATGGTGATCGGGCCACGCATCGTGGCGCGCGGGGCACGCCCACGCATGCGGCGCAGTGTGCTCGGCACGGACTTGGCGCTCGTCCTGCTGCTTGGTGCGCTCGGGTGGTCGATCGGCTGGCGAGAACTGCTGCTGGTCGAGACGCCGGCCGCTCTGCTCGCCGGCTCGGTGGGCATCTGGATGTTCTATGTTCAGCACCAATTCGAGGATGCCTATTGGGAGGGCGCCCACGATTGGAGCTACACAGAAGCCGCGCTGCGCGGAAGCTCGTACGTGCGCCTGCCAAGGGCGCTTCAGTTCTTCACGGGCAACATCGGTTTCCACCACGTGCATCACCTCAATGCACGCATCCCCAACTACAACCTGCAGCGCGCGCACGACGAGAACCCGATCTTCCACCAGGTGCCGACGCTTTCCCTGTGGGACGGTCTGCGAGCCGTGCGACTCAAGCTCTGGGACGAGCAACACGGGCGCTTGGTCACCTTCGCGCACGCGCGCAGGGTCACCCGCCGCTCCCGCGCAGCCCACGCCATAGACGCAGACGTGCGGGACTCGACGCGTCGGCGGCTGTCCGCTCGGTCGGCCTGGAACGCGGAAACAAGGCGTTCACAACGACCAGCGGGAACGCGTCTAGGTTGAGGCGATGGCAGTGGCGATCGCGCTGGCCGACGACAGCGTCATCGTCCGTGAGGGGGTCGCGCGTGTCTTGGCCGCCCAGCCGGGCATGGAGGTGGTGGTCTCCTGCGGTGACCTCCCCTCACTCCTGGAGGCCGTCGAGAGCGAGCGTCCCGACGTGGTGGTGACCGACATCCGGATGCCGCCGACGAGCACCGACGAGGGCATCCGCGCGGCGGTGCTGCTGCGCGAGCAGCATCCCGACATCGGCGTCGTCGTCCTGAGCAACTACGCCGAACCCGCGTACGCGATGGCACTGCTGGAATCCGGCTCGGAGGGCCGCGCCTATCTGCTCAAGGAGCGCGTCCACGACCGCGCGCAACTGGTCGCGGCGATCGAGTCGGTCGCCGCCGGCGGCTCCGTGCTGGACTCCAAGATCGTCGAGCCGCTCGTCGCCGCCAAGGTGCGCGTCGAGCGCTCGCCGCTGGCCGAGCTGACCGCCCGCGAGCGCGAGGTCCTCGCGGAGATCGCCAAGGGCAAGAGCAACGCCGCGATCGCCGACACGCTCGTGCTCACCAAGCGCGCCGTCGAGAAGCACATCAACTCGATCTTCCTGAAGCTCAACCTGTCCTACGCCGAGGACGTCAGCAAGCGCGTGAAGGCCACCCTGCTCTTCCTGGCCAACGCAGACCCCGGGCCTAGCGCCTGACTGACCCGGCGCGCTCATCGGGTGTCAGCCGTGCTCTGCGCACGCGCGCTGTCCGACGCGGTGTCACGGCTACCACCTTGCGAACGGGCCCGGCCGCGATTCCGCCCGGCGAATCCACGGCGTTCTCGGCCGCGCGCCCACGCGCGCACACCTTGGAACGCCTGAAAACGTGGTGCCCCTCGGTTCGAGTCCGGGTCTCGGCATTCAACTCGCCAGGCGACCTGCGGCTGTTCACCAAGAACGGCTGCAGACTCCCGCATCGCTTCGGACAACCGAGCGTCTGCACCGGCGTCGGGCCCACGCCCGCTGAGGACAAGCTGCGAGCGCCCGTGGCGCACGATCGGCCCCCGCACGCTCCTGCATGCGTGAAGAACCAGCGGCGACCCGGGCTGCTCTCGCCTCCCATGCGCGGCGGGCGCCGGCGCTGCCCCTTCGAGCACTCCCTTCCCGACCACCCCTCTGAAAATACCTCAGCTCCTCCGAGCACTGTCGTTGTCGGCGGACACCGGCGCCACAGCAACGGACGACGAAGAGCGGCCCGGGCCGAGGGGTCGGTCAGGCCTGGACAGCGATAGACCGCCACGCCGCACTCTTCAGTGGTGCGGCGGCGGCAGGGAGAGGTCCGTGTCGTAGTTGTGGGTTCATTCCGGGAAAGCGTCGGCGTCCGCCGCCGCGCACATTGGTGTAAAGGCCGGTGTGGCGGGCCACTCGCCGTACCGCGGTCGCTGCGGTGCCTCGCCGCCCCGGCCTCGCGTCCTCGCGCGTAGCCTACGTGGCCCTCGCCGTCACGGAGATCGCGACCCTGCGCGCGCAGCTCTCCGGCCCGCAGGTCGGCTAGGGCGCTCCGAGCACGTGGCCCACGATGGGCTCCAGCCGGCGTAGCGACGCCGACGGAGGGCTCGCCCGCAACAGCGTGTTGCGCAGCCCGGTTGCGACGGGGCTGCGCAGGTGCGCGATCCGCGACATCTGGCGTGACGCCCTGACGACGTCCGCGGTGTGCACGGCGCGCCGTGCGCCGTAGCGCTCGAGCGCGGCGACCACGTCTGACGCGGTCAGCTCGTCGCCGAGCACGACCGCGTCCTCGATGGCCTGGCAGGCGCCCTGGCCGAGGTTCGGCAGCATCGGGTGTGCCGCGTCGCCCGCCAGCGCGATCCGCCCGAGGCTCAGGCGCTCGAGCGCCGGCCGGTCGTAAAGGCAGGTGCGGATGATCGCCTCGGGCGGCGTCGCCGCGACGAGCTCGGGGATCGGGTCGTGCCAGTCCGCGAATGCGCTCAGCAGCGCGGACTTCTCGGCCCGTGGCTCGTCGCCGCCGCTCTCACGGCTTCGCACGCCGGCCCACCAGTACACCTGGCTGCCGGAGAGCCTCGCGACGCCGAAGAGCGCCCCTCGCCCGAACGACTCGCCGCTGCAGACGCGGCGGGCGAGCGTGTCGTCGAGCGGAACGACGCCGCGCCAGGCGGTGATGCCCGCGTAGCGCGGCGGACCGTCATGAAGGAGCGCCGTCCGGACCCGCGAGCGCAGGCCATCGGCGCCGATTGCGACGGCCCCCCGTTCGACCCCGCCCCCAACCAGGCGCACCGTGACGGCGACGTCGTCCTGGTCTAGGTCGGCGCACTCGGCGCCGACCCGGAGGGCGTCCGGGCCGAGTGCCCGCCGCAGCACGGCCTGAAGCCGCGTGCGGTGGACGAGGACGAGCGGGGCACCGAAATGTCCCTGAAGCTCAGCCGTGATCGACGCGCCGAGCTGCCTGCCCCGCCAGCTGCGAAAGGCGGCGTCACGCGCGGGGGCGCCTGCCGCCTCGACCGCGTCGCCGACGCCGAGGCGACGCAGGGCGTTGACGGCGTTGGGCCACAGCGAGATGCCCGCGCCGACCTCGCGCAGCTGCGGGGCGCGCTCGAGCACGAGCACGTCGCGGCCGGTGCGCTGCAGCGCGATCGCGGTCGCGAGGCCGGCGATGCCCGCACCGATGACGAGGGCGCGATCGTCCATGCCGCGACGCTATGACTATCGGGTGTTGGTTCGCGTCGGCGATCTCGCCGGTGTCGCGCGGCGTTAGCATCGGAGCGTGCTCTTCGGCAGAGAGGCGGAATGTGCCGCTGTCGAGGGCCTGATCGACGGTGCTGGGTCCTCGCACAGCGGCGCGCTGGTCGTCCGTGGCGATCCCGGGCTCGGCAAGTCGGCGCTGCTGGGGCACGCGACCGAGTACGCGACGGGGATGCGGGTGCTGCGTGCCGTGGGGATCGAGGCCGAGTCGGAGATCGCGTTCGCTGCGCTGCACCAGCTGGTGCGGCCGATCCTCCACCTCCTGACGCGCCTTCCCGAGCCCCAGGCCGCCGCGCTGGCCGGGGCCCTCGGGCTGTCGCTGGTGTCGGTCGAGGACCGCTTCCTAATCGGAGTCGGAGTGCTCAGCCTGCTCGCGGAGGCCGCGGACGACGTCCCGTTGGTGTGCGTGGTCGACGATGCCCAGTGGCTGGACCGGCCGTCGGCCGATGCGCTGACGTTCGCTGCGCGGCGGCTCGAGGCGGAGGGCGTCGTGCTGCTCTTCGCCGCGCGCGATGGTGAGCTGCGGCGCTTCGAGGCGCCGGGGGTGGCGGAGTTGCGCCTCGCCCGCCTCGGCGCCGACGCGGCCAGGGCGCTGCTCGCCGAGCACGTGCCTTCGCCGGTGTTGCCCGAGGTCGGCGACCGGCTGGTCGAGAACGCCGGCGGCATTCCGCTCGCGCTGATCGAGCTGCCGCGCCTCCTGAGCGAGGAGCAGCTTGCCGGTCGCGAGACGCTGCCGGATCCGCTCCCGCAGAGCGCGGAGATCGAGCGCGTCTATCTCAAGCGCGTGCGGAGCCTGCCCCTGCCGACGCAGCGCCTGCTCCTGCTCGTCGCTGCCGACGACACCGGCAGTCTGGCGACGGTCTTAGGCGCGGCGGCGACGCTGGGCATCGAGCAGAACGCGCTCGACGCAGCCGAGGCGGCGGGCCTGGTGCGCGCCTTCGACGGCAATGTCGAGTTTCGCCATCCGCTCGTCCGCTCGACGCTATATCGCGATGCGACCTTCGCGCAGCGCCAGGCCGCCCACCGCGCGCTCGCCGACGTCTTCGACGGCGAGCAGGATGCCGATCGCCGCGCATGGCACCGGGCGGCGGCCTCGCCTGGGCAGGACGACGACGTGGCGGACGAGCTCGAGCAGGCGGCGCGGCGAGCGCAGCGCAGGTCCGGGTTCGCGGCCGCTGCGCGCGCGCTGGAGCGCGCGGCGGAGCTCTCCAGCGACGACGACTCTCGCGGGCGCCGGCTCGTGGCCGCCGCGGACGACGCATGGCTCGCCGGCGCCCCCGATCAGGCGCTCGCGCTTCTCGATCGCGCCGGCGGTCTCGTCTCGGATGTCCGCGTGCGCGCCGACCAGATGCATCTCCGCGGCACGATCGGGCTGCGCTGTGGGGCCCCCGCGGACGCGGCGACGATCCTCGCCGCCGGCGCCGCCGAGGTCGCTCCGGTCATTCCCGCGAAGGCGATCGAGATGCTCGTCGAGGCCGCCCAGGCGGCCTCGTATGCCGGCGACGCCGCGCAGATCGTCGAGTTCGGCCGGCGTGCATCGGCGCTGCTGGAGGACGACGATCCCGACGAGCGCTTCACGGTCGACGTCATCGTCGGTATCGGCAGCCTGCTTGCGGGGGACGCGGCGGGTGGAGCCCCGCTGCTCAGGGAAGCGCTCGGGCTCGCCGCGGGCTTTCAGGATCCTCGCCGCCTGGTGCACGCAGGCGCGTGCGCCGGCTATCTCGGTGACGAGGCAACCGAGCACGAGCTCTACGATCGCGCGGTCGCCCGGGCGCGCGAGGCCGGAGCCGTGGGGATGCTGCCGTACGTGCTCGAGTTCCTGGCCCGCGCGGAGTCGGTGGACGGCCGGTACGCGGCTGCGGCCGCTCACGCCACCGAGGGGCTTCGCCTGGCACGCGAGACCGGCCAGCAGAACTCGATCTGTCACCTGCACGCCTCCTTGGCACTGATCGCCGCGCTCCAGGGTCGGGAGGAGGAGTGCCGCTGCCATGCCGCCGACGCGCTCGGGCTGGCGACGGCGCGTGGGCTCGGTTATCAGGCGGCGCTCGCGGAGTGGGCGCTGGCGCGCCTGGATCTCAGCCTGGGCAAGCCGGAGGACGCGCTGGTGCGCCTCGTCGAGCTCGCGGCGGCGGGGCCCGGTGGGAGCCATCCGTTCGTGAAGCTCGTCTCGACGCCCGAGCTGGTCGAGGCGGCGGTTCGCGCGAGCCAGACGGCGACCGCCCAAGCGGCGCTCGGCGAGTTCGAGCGCTTCGCGCGCGAGACGGCGCCGCCGTGGACGCTCGCCCTCGTGGCCCGCTGCCGCGGACTGCTCTCGGCCGGTGGCGCGGCCGACCGGCACTTCAAAGAAGCCCTGCGCCTGCACGGCGAGGGCGCGCGCCCGTTCGACCGAGCGCGGACCGAGCTCATCTTCGGCGAGTACCTGCGCCGCGACGGGCGGCGCAAGCAGGCGCGGCTGCACCTGCGCGCGGCCCTGGACGCGTTCGAGCGCCTCGGCGCCGCCGCCTGGGCCGAGCGCGCGCGCATCGAGCTGCGCGCAAGCGGCGAGACCGCCCGCGAACGCGACCCCAGCACGGCGGACCGGCTCACGCCACAGGAACAGCAGATCGTGCGCTTCGTGGCGGAGGGGTTGACGAACAAGCAGGTCGCCGCGCAGCTCTTCCTCAGCCCGCGGACCGTCGACCACCACCTGCGCAACGTCTTCCTCAAGCTCGGCATCTCCTCGCGCGCCGAGCTCATCCGCGGTTTCTCCGGCGGGATCTGAACAACGGCGACATCGCCGATGCGAACGCCCGCGGCGCGGGCGAGCTTACGCCTCGTCGGACACTTGATTCCGCCGCGCGCCCACCAAGGAGAGCGACATGACCGACAGCCTCACCCCTGTGCTGCCCGAGGTCGCGCCGCCGAGCGCGCCACCGGCCGTCGTCGCGAGCCAGCTCACCCGCCACTACGGCGAGGGCGAGACGATCGTCCACGCCCTGCGCGGCGTGGATCTGAAGATCGAGACCGAGCGACTGACCGCCATCATGGGCCCATCGGGCTCGGGCAAGTCCACGCTCATGCACCTGCTCGCCGGGCTCGACCACCCCGACGGCGGCCAGGTCTGGATCGGCGAGACCGAGGTCACCGGTCTCGACGACGAAGGCCTGACCGCCCTGCGCCGCGACCACATCGGCTTCATCTTCCAGTTCTTCAACCTGCTGCCGATGCTGACGGCGGAGGAGAACATCCTCCTGCCGCTCGAGATCGCCGGGCGCAAGCCCGACCCCGACTGGTACGTCGAGCTGATCGCCAAGGTCGGGCTCGGGGAGCGGCGCACCCACCGCCCCAGCGAGCTCTCCGGCGGCCAGCAGCAACGCGTGGCGGTCGCGCGCGCCCTCGCCTCCCGGCCGACGGTGATGTTCGCCGACGAGCCGACCGGCAACCTCGACTCCACGACGAGCGGCGAGATCCTCGGGCTCATGCGCGACCTGGTCGACAGCTTCGGACAGACGACGGTGATGGTCACCCACGATCCCCACGCGGCGGCGATCGCCGACCGCGTGCTCTTCCTCGCCGACGGCCTCATCGTGCGCGACCTCGAATCCTGCGACGCACACACCGTCATCGCCACGATGGAGGAGCTGAGGGCCTCATGAGACGGGTCGCGCTGAAGGGCCTGTGGTGGCGGCGCGGCCGCGCTGCGCTGACTGCGTTCGCAGTCGTGCTCGGCGTCGCGATGGTCAGCGGCACGTTCATCCTCACCGACACCATCAACAAGGCGTTCGACACGATCTTCCAGGACTCCTACTCGAACACGAGCGCGGTCATCTCCGGGCGCGAGGTGGTCAAGAACGCCGCCAGCGGCACCGCCACCGTGCCCGCCCCGCTCCTCGATCGCGTGCGCGCCAATGGCAAGGTCGCCGAGGCGACAGGCGCCATCTTCAACCTCAACGACTCGTCCACGACCAAGCTCATCGGCAAGGACGGCCAGCCGCTGGGCTCGAGCAACAACGGGCGCTTCGGCTTCGGCTTCGCCCCGAACGCCGAGCGCTTCAATCCCATGAAGCTGACCGCCGGGAGCTGGGCATCCGGCCCGGGGCAGGTCGTCATCGACAAGGGCACCGCCAAGGACAGCGGCTACGCCGTGGGCGACCGGATCGGCATCGCCGCCCGCGGTCCCGTGGGGCAGTACACCGTCACCGGCATCGCCCGCTACGGCACCGTGAACTCGATCGGCGGCGCGACCATCGCCGTGTTCGACGTCCCCACTGCACAGGCGCTGCTGGGCAAGCGCGGCCAGTACGACACGATCTTCGCCGCCGCAAAGGACGGCGTCTCATCGGACCAGCTGGTCGCCGACCTGCGGCCGCTGGTGCCGGCGGCAGCGCAGGTCAAGACCGGCCAGGATCAGGCCAACTCCGACTCGAAGGACACGCAATCCAACAGCAGCTTCGTCAAGTACTTCCTGCTCGGCTTCGGCTTCATCGCGCTCGGCGTAGGCGCCTTCGTGATCTTCAACACGCTCTCGATCACGCTCGCCCAGCGCATCCGCGAGCTCGCGACGCTGCGCACCCTCGGCGCGTCGCGACGCCAGATCAAGCGCTCGGTGCTGACCGAGGGCCTGGCCATGGGCGTCTTCGCCTCGGTCCTCGGCCTCGTGCTCGGGGTGGCGCTCGCGAAGGGCCTGAACGCGCTCTTCCAGGCGTTCGGGATCGATCTGCCACAGGCATCGATGGTGATCCAGACCCGCACCATCGTGATCGCGCTCGCCCTGGGCATCATCGTCACCCTGCTGGCGAGCCTCTCGCCCGCGCGCCGCGCGACCCAGATCGCACCGGTCGCGGCCCTGCAGGAGGGCGCCACCCTGCCGCCGCGGCTCAGCGCGCGCCGGCCGGCCGTCCCGATCACGATCCTCGTCGTCGCGGCCGTACTGTGCCTGGCGGGCGCGGCCGGCGTGGGCTCCCTGGGCCTGTCGATGATCCTCGTCGGGCTCGGCGCCGTGGCCCTCTTCCTCGGCGTGATCATGATCGCCGGTCGCCTCGTCGGCCCGATCGCAGCGGTCGTCGGCGCCCCCGCGCGACGCTTCGGCGGGCCCGCCGGCCGGCTGGCCAGCGGCAACTCGACGCGCAACACGACGCGGACGGCCACCACCGCCGCCGCCCTCATGATCGGGCTCGCGCTCGTCACCCTGTGCGCCACGCTGTTCAGCGGCTTCGGCGCCGCCACGCGACAGGCCGACGAGGACAACGTCACCGCCGACTACGTCGTGACCTCCAAGGGCGGCTTCGACCCCATCCCGGCCACGGTCGGGGCGGCCGTCGCGCGCGCTCCCGGGGTCAGGAGCGTCTCCGCCATGCGCCACGACGAGGCGAAGGCGTACGGCAAGGAGATCGGCGTCGACGGCATCGGTCCCACCTTCGCACGGTCCGTCGACCTGAACTTCAAGCAGGGCTCGGAGGCGGTCATCGCACGCCTCGGCAGCTCCGGCGCCATCGTCGCCAAGCAGTTCGCCGACGACCACGGCCTGAGGATCGGCAGCGGCGTAAACGTGACCACCTCGGCCGGCCGGCCGTTGGCGGTCAAGGTCGCCGCGATCGTCGACCCGAAGGCCCAGGTCACCAGCGACGTGACCATCTCGCAGGCGGCGTTCGACGCCCACTTCCCACGGCCCAGCGATCTCTTCGTCTTCGTCCACACGCCCAACGGGACGAACGCGGCGACCACCGCGTCGATCGACCGCGTCGTCGGACGCTTCACCGAGGTCGACGCCCACACCAAGGCGGACTGGGTCGACTTCCGCGGCGCGGACATGCGCAAGTTCCTGATGCTGCTCTACGTCCTGCTCGCGCTGTCGGTCGTCGTCAGCCTGTTCGGGATGGTCAACGCGCTCGTCCTGACGGTCTTCGAGCGCACGCGCGAGATCGGCATGATGCGCGCCGTCGGCATGACCCGTCGCCAGGTCCGCCGCATGATCCGCCACGAGAGCATCATCACGGCCCTCATCGGGGCCGGGCTGGGGCTCCCGCTGGGACTGGTGGTCGCGGCGGCGATGGCCGGGGCGCTGCAGTCGCCGTTCGTCATCCCCTTCAGCTCGCTGGTGATCTTCACCATCGTCGCGGTCATCGCGGGGGTGCTCGCCGCCGTCGCGCCGGCACGACGAGCCTCCCGGCTCAACGTGCTGAAGGCGCTGCACTACGAGTAAGGGCAGTCCATGTCCGACCACTCACATCCGAAGCTGCGACCGATCGGCTCCGGGCGATCGCTGCGGCGCTGCTCTGCGCCGCGGCGCGATGGTCGTCGCGGCGATCGCCTCGAGTCTCCTCGTCGCGGCGCCCGCACACGGGAGGCGCAAAGGGTGGCGCTGACCGCATGCAAGGGCGTGCCGAAGGCGCTCGAGGCGCGCTGCGGCAGCGTCAGCGTCCCGCTCGACCGCGCCGACCCCGGTCTCGGAACCACGAGCGTCGCCTTCGCGCTCGTGCCGCGCCGGGACGCCGCGCGACCGTCGCTCGGAACGATCGATCGTTGGCCCCGGCGGTGCGGGCAGCTTCCTGATCGACCGCGCCGCCGAGGTCGTCGCCACCTTCGCGCCGCTCATGAACCGGCGCGACCTCGTGCTCGTCGATCCGCGCGGCACCGGGCGCTCGGACCCGATCGCCTGCCGGTCGCTGGCGGATGTCGCCCTCGGCTTCACACCGCCCGCGCGGATGAGCGCTGCCATCGGCGCGTGCGGTCGCGAGCTCGGGCCGCGGGCCGGGGCGTATGGCAGCGCGGCCGTCGCCGACGACCTGGACGCCGTCCGCGCCGCGCTCGGGATCGAGCGTCTGGATCTGTTCGGCGCCTCGTACGGCACCTACCTGATGACGGTCTACGCCGGAGGGCACCCCGAGCACGTCCGCTCGATCGTGCTGGACGCGGGATATCCGATCGCCTACGACCAATGGGGACTCGACAAGCTGGCCGCGGCGCGCCGTGGGGTCCGGCTCGTCTGCGCGCGCACGCGCGCCTGTCGCGGCTCAGCGGTCCTGGCCGACGTCGCGCGCCTGGCGACGCGGCTGCGCCGGCACCCGGTGTCCTTCACCGCCCACGCCGGCGACCGGCAGTTCCGCCTTCCCGTGGACGAGAACGCCCTCGCCATCGCCGTCTACGGGAGCGGAGATCCGCGGTCGCTGTCCCGGCTCCCGGCCATGGTGCGCAGCGCGCTGGAGGGCGACCTCACCCCGCTGCGGCGCAGCGTCGAGACGTGGCAGCTCGGCGCCGCGGGCGTGCTCGCCGACCCGAGCGCGGGCGGCAGCTCGGGGGACTCGGCGTTCCTCGCGAGCGCGTGCCACGACTTCCCGCGCGCCTTCTCCTACGCCGACTCCGACCCTGCCCGGCGCGCCGCCTATGACAGCGCCCTCGCGGCGCTCGACGCGGGCGCGCTGGCGCCCTTCGCCCCCGCCGCCTGGGTGCACGGAGGGTTCGAGTCGCCCGACTGGTGTCTGAACTGGCCCGCGGATCCGACCGCCGGCTCTCCGCTCGCGCCGGGCACGGCGCTTCCGGACGTCCCGGTCCTCGTGCTGTCCGGCGAC
This sequence comes from uncultured Actinomycetes bacterium, assembly GCA_963821355.1. GTDB lineage: Bacteria > Actinomycetota > Thermoleophilia > Solirubrobacterales > Solirubrobacteraceae > JAOPZW01. Next base: position 543,243 of record CAWGDO010000001.1, read on the forward strand.
CTGGACTCCAACGTGCCGGCGTCCCAGGGCCGCTCCGCAGCCGCCCTGTACCCAGGTGCGACGTTCGTCGAGATCCCCAACGCCGGACACACGCCGACCGACGGCAGCCCATGCGCCGCGGCCCTCGCCGCGCACTTCATCCGCGCGCTGAGCGCCGGCTCCGACGCCTGCGCCGGCACCGGGGCGCCACCGCCGGTCACGGCTCGCACGCCAGTCCGCGTCGCGGACCTCGCACCCGTGCTCGGAGGCGGTGCGCGCGTGCAGCGCCAGGCGCTGGCCGTCATCGCCGCCACCATCGCGGATGTCCAGGAACAGGCCGCCATCTTCCAGCAGTGGGGGTCCGCCCGCGGACTGCGCGGTGGGCGCTACCTCGCCACGGCCGACGGCGGCGCGCAACTCACCGGTGTCCGCGTCGTGCGCGACGCCAGCGTCTCCGGCGCGCTGTCCCCGACCCCGACCGGCGTCGCCGGCACGCTTCGCATCTCGGGCGCCGGCGTCCTCGCCGGCCGGGTCCGGGTCCGGCTCACCTCCTCAGGCCGCGGCCGCGCGACCGGCCTCCTCGGGGGTCGGCAGGTCGACCTGACCTTCAGCACCCCGTGACCCAGCTGCTCGCCGTCTCCGCCACGTCGCCCCGGCGTCTCGCCGCTCCGCCGCGTCCCTGGTGGAGCGGCGCGCCGTGAGCTCACGCTCTTCTGAATTGCCACGGATGCGGGGGCGATGCGGGAGCCGATGGCGCGCCTAAAGCTCGTCCGTAACGGGCGTGAGCTCGGTGCCAGTGGAGACGACCGATTATCAACGGAGGAGCGGCGCGTCAGCCCGCGTCACCTTCCGGCCGCTGCTCAGATTCGTCCCAAGTGGCAGCGGCGGTGGGCGTCTCGGTTGGCCGCCACCTCGGGAGCGACGTCGCCGCTAATCGTCAGGGCGCAACGGGATCGAGACAGACGCTGACCGCTCCGCTTGCGTCCCCGGTCCCTTGTGCGACGGCCGCGAAGAAGCCCTCCGATGAGAGCGGGTTGCTGAGCGACAACGACCAGCGTCCGGCTTGATCGGTCATCGTGGTCAGGCCGGTGGACGCGAACGGTCCGCGCCCCTCGGGACGGTCGCTGTGCAGCAGCTCGAGCGAGACTCCACGCAGCGGCTCCCGGCGGACGATCGCGCTTCTCCGCACAATGGTTCGCGTCAGATCACCGGACAGCACGATCGGCGCGCTGGAGGGGCGTCTAATGCAACCCGATTTCTCGACCGCGACTCGCAGTCGCGGCGGCAGCGCCCGCGTGGCCGGCGAGAACGGGCTCGCCGATGCGCGGACGAGTCGGCAGGGCTCGAGCGGTGACACGCAGAACGGGGGCTCGTAGTGATCCTCTATAGGCGGCTCGGGAGCTTGCACGTACCAGTATTCGCCGCGCTCGTCGCGGGCCATCCGACCGGCCACCCGCACGTTCGGTTGCACGACGGTCGGCGGCTTGCGCGACCCGGTGAAGCGCAGGAAGACGCCCGACGACGTTCCTTCGCGGAAGCCGGTGCGCGTCAAGTAGATATCCGTAGCCGACTGGCTCGGGGACGCGAACGGGCTGTAGCCGCCCTCACCCCCGAGCGCGCGGCTGAGCACGCGCACGGCCCCGCCTTGGGTCCGCAGCAGGCGGACCTGGCTCTCGGACCCGGCACCGCCCTGGTCCAGATCGGTCACCTGCACGATCCGTTCGCCGCGGATCGACATGCCCGTCGTCGGGGCGCACAGTCCGCGGTCCAGTCGCCGGCTAGGCGCCGGTGTGGAAAGCGACTTGATGTATGGCGCGTCGCAGTCCATCAATTGGCCGCCGCCGCGCTTTCCGCGCGGATCGGGGCGCGGGGAGTAGCCATCGACGACGTACGCCCGGGCGCGGCGCACGAACGCCAGGTGGTCGCGCCACTGCACCGGCCAGGCCTCGTCCTTCGTCGGCGATGAGACCGATACGTCCTTGCGCTCGCGGCGAGCCAGGACGTCGTAGCGGTACACGTCGCAGCCTTGGTTCGCCGTGCGGCAGCGGGTGTAGAGCGCCACGACGCGGCCGTGAGAGTCAGGGCCCAGGCTGACGTCGAACGGCCGCCGTGAGCTCGCCATCGACGCGTGCATGGCGTGGGCGCCCCGGCGAATCACGAGCCGGTAGCGCGCGGTCGCCGCGTCGTAGTCAGACCACGCCACCACACCGCCATAGGCGGCGATCGGCGTGTCACGCGTCAGCTCGGCAACGACCTCATCGGCACCGGCGGGAGCGACCACCAAGAGCGCCCCCACGGCCACGCCGAGAAAGGACACACCGAGGGTGATCTTGGAGGTCATGGCCCTTGAACGAGCGTACTCGCACGGACGTTGCGCACGCCACAGTCTGAGGGCCGCAGGCCCGATCTCCGCGACCAAGCCGGTCAGACTGCCGACCCGCGACACCGCCCGTCGTCTACCGCGTTCCTTCCTTCCCTGGGTGTTCGGGCCGCTCCCGCTTTCCGTGTGCACCCGTACGCTGTGGCGGTCATGCCGCGCCACCAGCAGCGCACTCCTGCTTTCGCCCGTTCAAGCGAAAGTCGCCGAGTTCACGCGTCGGATGCTCGCTCCGGACGACCTCCGACTGCGCGGATCGATCGCGTGCTGACGCCTGCTTCGGCCTGGGCGAGCAGGCGTCAGCGCAGGCCAGTCCAGCGCGCTTGGTGCTCGTCCCAAGCGGGCGTGGGCTCGATGCGAGCGCAGACGTCCGCTTCCGTCCAGGAGGAGTTCTCCTCATGCGCTGGCCTGGGAGCGAGCGAGTCGACCCAAGCCAGCGATGCTGGCGGTCAACCTGGTGTTGCGGGCACGGAGAGGTCGAGCAGGATCTGGCCCGGAGCGACTCTCGTCGGTGCAGATCGCTCGGCTGGATTTCAGTGTTCAGGAATGTTCCCCCGAGGCAGCGGCCGTTGGGGGGAGGGCCTTCTGTTCGCTGCTCAGCTGACCCGCATTGTGGTGAGTCCCGCATGCGATGGCGAGCTGCCCGAGCCGGTGTATGCGAGCGCGGCACGGAGCGTCGCGGCGGCCGCGCGCAAGCGCGTCCCGCCCGCACCGTGGCGCGGCTCCTGCGGCCCGGCGATCGTGATCGAGATGCCGCGCCGGCGCCGCGACGTCAGCAACCCTGGGCCGGGGGCCCGTCCCGCAGGCGCGGCGTGGGCGGTAGCTCAGCGCTCGCCGGTCGGCGCCGCCTCCTCGGCCGTCGAGACCGGCTGCCCGGCGGGGATGGCCTCGGCGCCGCCGGTCGTCTGCGGCTCGATCGTCTGGGCGTCCTGGCCCCCGCCGACCTGCACGCGGCGCGGCTTGGCCGCCTCGGCGACCGGGATCGTGAGCGTCAGCACGCCGTGCTCATAGTTGGCCTGCACGTTCTCGGAGTCGAGCGTGTCGCCGAGGAAGAGCTGGCGACTGTACGTCCCGTGCGGGCGCTCGGCCACGAGCACCTCATCGCCCTCTCGAGGCTCAAAGCGCCGCTCGGACCGCACGCTCAGGACGTTCTGCTCGACGGTCAGATCGATCGACGCGGGCTCGACGCCCGGGAGGTCAAACTCGACGATGAACTGGTCGCCGCGGCGGTAGGCGTCCATCGGGAACGCCCGCGGCACGCGCGTCGCGGTGGACGCGAGCTGCTCGGTGAGCCGGTCGAACTCGCGAAAGGGATCGAAGCGTATAAGCATGGGTGGGGCTCCTTGTCGTGTGGCGTATGGGTTCGCTGCGCTGCCGGTCAGGCCGCGCGGCGGGTGATCTGCGGGCTCGTCGCGAAGGACACCCCCTCGTTGATCGAACGCGCTAGCGCTCGCGCTCAGCGTCCGCGGCCTCGCGGTCCAACCGGGCGTCGCGCCGCTCGGCGGCGGCCGCCCGCTTGGCCCCATGGCCTCCAGCGTTTCGGCGTGGCGATCGTGTCGCGCGGCCCTTCGCTCACGCGCTGCGGCTACGCGGAACGCTCGCTTCGCCCGCTCCCTCATCTTGCTCGCATGCACCATCGCCTTGCGGGCGCGCTCCTGGGCGCCCCGCAGGCCGCTCCGGTTGTTCGTAGCCATGCTGCACCGCTCTCCCGCCGCCCTCACCAGTTAGGCGCGCAAGGTTGGAGGGCGGCGAAGGAGAAACCTCACGCCCACCCTGAGTCTAGACCTGTCGGTCCGTTCCCGGATGAGAGTCCGGTCTTGACCCACTGCAGCGGGACCCGGGCTTCGGACCGTTAGCGGCCCATCCCCAATGCCTGCGCGTTGCGCACCCGTGGACGCTCGACCTTGATCGGCCCAATCGTCGTCGTGACCGTACGCGGGCTCGAAGCCGTTGCGCTGGACAGCGGCGCCCGGTCGTCACCCCGCTCGCGTGGCGGTCTCGCGCGCGAGCTGGAGCGCGCCGGCCGCCGGCGTGTACACGCTCGTGCGCCCGTCGTCCCACTCGATGCGGTAGCGGGCGCCCGGATCCTCGCGGACCACTTCTCGCACCGTCCCGTACCGCGCGGGACGCTCGGTCGACTCGGATTCGGCGACGACCCGGTCCCCGGCTTGGAAGGTCATTGGCCTTTCCTTCCACTGATTGCCGCACCTAGCGTACCGCACCGGCTGCGGCAGCCGCGGCGGACTCTTTGCCTCCGGCCTTAAGACAGTCGCGGACCGCTTGTGGATTCGTCGCGGCGGGTTGGCGCGGCAGGGGACGGCCTGGGCGCGTCGTCGTGACTGTTCGTATTGGCCCTCGAAGCGGCGTGCCGACTCGGGCGTTCAGCGGGGAAGCGTGTGTGGCGCTGCCGCTGCTCGACGCGCTCGGGCAGGCAGTCCAAGCGGAGCTGGCGCTGCCGGTCGGACGGGTTCGACGGACCGCGCCCACGTTCGGCTTGGTGACGCCGGTGAGCCGTGCTCAGCGCAACGCTTCCAGCGGGGTCGCCGGCTCGGACGTGCGGGCGCCCCTCTCGCGCCGTGCCACTCCGCTGGCGACCGCGGCGTTGGCGACCGCCTCGGCCACCGATTCGGCGACGCGGCGGTTGAAGACGCTGGGGATGATGTACTTGCCCCTTCGTCACCGCGTCCTGCACCACCTCGAGCGCCCGGTCGACCTCGCTCGCGGGCAGAGCGGCGGTCGGCTCGTCGAGGAAGAGGACGTGCTGCTCGGCGTCCTCCGCGGCCCTCGAGTCCTGCACCGCGCGGGCCATCGCGATCATGGTCCGCGTGGTCGGGTCCAGCTCGGCGTCGAGCAGGTGCGCGACATGGTTATCGAGACAAGCACGACAAGCGGGCTCCAGTACGGCGCGAACAGCACGGACTGCTCGCCTCGAGGTCGTCGAGGCCGTCAGCTACATCGACGCGTCGGCAGGCTGGACGACGATGATCGGCTCGACGATGATGTCCGCCACCGCCGGCCTCCGGCTCTGATCGACCCTCCCGAACAGCGGGAGCGCTGCCCACGTTACGGCGAGGACGGCCCGTCGGCGAACCTGCGCGCGAACGCGCGGGTAGGTGACGCCAGCGCCGCCCCCGCCGCTCGAGCAGCCCGAAGCGCAGGATGGCGGCATCCCGTCGGGCCGCGCCCAGCGCGTAGTCGCACGTGTCAAAGCGCAGGTAAGGGTCCGGCGGAACGCGCAGCACCCAGCGTCGATCGGTGTCGGGCGTCATCGCCAGCGGCGCCATCACCGCGCGTTCCTCGATCAGCCGGTCGATCGGGCGGCAGCGCAGCGTGCGGTGATGGCGCACGTTCGCGCGGCTATCGAACCACGCGTCGAGCTGCAGCTGGAAGTCCAACTCGTTGGCGAACGCCCGGCCGGCTCAAACGAGCGTTCCATGAAGTCCTGCAATCGCTCGACGGCGCCCTTGGCCTGCGGATCGGCCGGCTCGCAGAAATGCCAGCCGATGCGCAGCTGACCGCAGAACGCGGCGAACTCATCGGTCGGGCGGCCGCCGTGGCCGTGGATGCCGGCCTGGCGATCCCAGACCAGCGTCCGCGGCAGCGCGCCCAGCGACCACAAACAGCGGCCGATCGCGGCGAGCAGATCGGGGGTCTGCTTGGTGAAGACCAACGCGCCGGCGCCCGCGCGCGAGTAGCCCAAACACGCCACGACGACCCACCCGCGGCGGTTCTGGCCGTAACCGACCGGCACCTGCGCCTTGGGCTCCCAGACGTCGAACTGGCAGATCTCCCCGGGCCGGTAGACGGTCCGCTGAAACGTGCGCGGCGCGGGCGCGAACAGCGGCCGGACGTCGCGCAGGTAGTCATCGACGATCGTCTTGCCGCCATCGAACCCCAGCGGCGCGATCAGCTCACGGATCCGCTGGCCGGGCAGCTTCGGATCGGCCTTCAGCAGCCTGTGGATCTCGTCCTTGAACGGGTCGAGCTTCGACGCCCTCAACGCCCGTCGGTAGACCGGTGGCACGTCGGACCGCAACGCGCGGCGCACCGTGTTGCGATCGATGCCATGGCGCCGGACGAGTTCCTTGATCGACACGCCCCCGACGAAATGCTCGCGGCGCAGTTCAGCCCAGCGCTCCACGTCCAGCACCCCTTCCTCCCCGCCTCGATCACCGTCGACCAAGCCAGGGTCCGAACCCACCCGGACGACGACGCGTCAGGGGGGCATTTTCAACCGGCAGCAGGGGGTGAGTATTCAACCGGCGCCGACAACTTCAAGCGTCCACGGTCGAGCCATTGCAAGTGTCCACACCGACCTGGGCGGGAGCGTATGTTCAATTCAACGGCACTTAACCAAAGCGCCCCCCGCGCGACTAGGAATCGCCGGGGGGCCGGCCCACGAACGGATGATCTCCATGGGCAACGCCAACGCTATCGAGCCGACGTTCGTCGGCTCCATATGGCCCAACCAGCGCCGAGGTCCGCGCGTCGCGGTCTACTCGGCGGGGCCGGATCCCGCCGTCATCCTCGACATCACGAGCCGCGCCTGCACCACCCGGCTCGGGCTCACCGCGGCGGAGGCCCGGCACTTCGCCTCGCTCATCTACGTGGCGACGATCGGCAAGGAGAGCGACGATGACGCGTGAACGCGTCGAGCCCGGCATCTGGCGCCGAGGCGAGGTCTTCGAGATCACCTGGCGCGATGCCCACGCCAAGCAGCGCCGGAAGACTGTGCAGGGCGGCATCACGGCCGCTCGGAAGGCGCTCACCGATGCCAAGTCAAAGCGGGACCGTGGCGAGCGCACGAGCGATCCGCGGCTGACCTTCACTGCCGACGCGTGGTGGGCGGCGCGGGTGGTCAAGCTGCGCCCGAGCGCCGAGAACGCCTACAGCGCCGCGCTGCGGCACCTTCGGGCCGCCTTCCGGCGCAGGCGCCTTGCCGACATCGGCCCCACCGAGGTCGCTCGCCACGTCTCACAGCGCGATGCGAAGGGCTGGACCGTCAAGGGCGAGATGACGGTCGTGTCGGGCGTCTTCACCCACGCCGGCCGCCATCTTGGCCTCCTGGGCAGAACCCCGTGACGCTGCTCGATCACGTCGAGCGGCCGTCCAGCGCCGACGAGAAGCCCAAGCGGATTCTTGCGGGGCGACGAGCTTCGGCGCCTGCTCGCCGCCATCGACCCCGAGCACCGCCTCATCTTCTAGACGGCCGCCGAGACGGGCGCACCGTTGGCCGAGACGTTAGCCATCGTCTAGCGCGAGGTCGATCTCGACGCGGAGACGATCACCCTCAGCCACCAGCTTGACCGCCACGGCGCCCGATGCCACGCCCTCGACGGTCCAGCAGACGCAGCGCAACGTTGGGGCGCCGTGATGGCGGCTCCTCGATCGCGTGTGGCCGTTCTCAGCGTCATGCGCCGCCCACCGCTCGGAAATGGCCCTCCACGGTCTCGCGGTCGAGATGCCGCGACTCCATGATGATCAGCGGGCCAATGGCGTCCTCGGGGACGAACGCCAGCTCGAGCAGTACAGCGCGCGCCTGCTCGGGCGTTTCCGTCCGGACGGCGACGTCCGGGTCCGCTCGGCGCAGCCGCGCGGCAAGACGCAGGGCGTCCGCCTGCTCCCCAAAGCGAAACGCCTGGCGCGGCCCCCTCGCTAGCTCGACGATCACAAACGATGTTGGCGGAGTCTCGGGGACTTCGCTCACGGTGCTCACCCCCCCCTTGGTCGCTGCCGGATCGTCCGACCACGCCGCCCGGTTCATCACGCGCCTCGCCCGATCGCTTCGGTCCTCCACGGTCGGCCGCTCGACGCCGTTGCGCTCGCAGCGTAGGCGGCTGGCTTAATCGTGCGAAGCCTCGAGGTGCGCGTAGCGAGGATCTGCACCGCCGACCTCGCGGCCGTTTACCCAGGCACGGCCAGCTCGCCGGGTGGCCAAGTCGTGCCGCGCCTTGATGGCCTGCCCAACCCGGCGGTCGCCAGCGGCGCAGTGCAGTCCACCTCGCCGTCGCGCTGCCCCTTCGGCGGCACGGTATCGCTCATTGCTCGTCATGGTCCCGAAACCTTCCTGGTCCCTCTATCGGGGTCGCGCGCGAGGAAGAGAGAGCGAGACCCAACGAACGAGCAGTCTTGACGCACCCTACCACCCCGAAGATCGGCGGCCTCCCCTCGGAGCGCGGACTTTCGCTAGCCGTCCAAGTCACCGCTTACCTGCGTGGCGGTGGGCGCGGGGCACGCCCTCGAGGAGCTCGACATTCTCGCGCGGTCAAGGACGTCAGCCAGGCGGCCGCGGTCGTGATCGCGCGATCGCTCAACGCGCCACTGTGGACGCCCGGCCGTGTGGGCGCCCGGCCCGCTCCCCACAGCCGCGACCGGAGTCATGGCACCCTTCACGCGCGGCAACGGCAGCCAGCACCCGCACCGCGGTGATCGAGGCCCGCGCTGGACGGCGGCCGCGGCATGGACACCGATGTGCGTGCCCATGACGCGCATCCAACGCGCCCGTGGCGACAGGATCGGCCGTAGCGCACTGGATCCTCGTGATCGCCCACGCGCTCGCAAGGAGGGCCGGTCCTCTGACGACCTCGGTGGCGACGACTGCGCCCACCGAGCAGACCCCGCGTGGGTCACGCGCGGCCTCGTCGCGTACCGTGACGGCTCGGCCACCCGTGTGACCTTGAAGGCCCTCGTCGCAACCTGACCGGGATCGATTGCCGATCGGTCCAAATCGAGATGGCGCAACGCAGCATTCGCTACAACCGCCGATGACCCTCGTCGGGGCAGTCATCCCCGCGACTGGCCGCTATGCCGTCCAGGGCGCACAGCTGCGGGCAGGACTTGAGCTGTGGGCGCGCCGCGCCCGCGTTGAGCTCAAGCTCGAGGACGACAACAGCCGTCCAGCGGACAGCGTGCGCGCGTACCGCAGGCTCGTAGGGCGTGGCTGCGATCTCGTCCTGGGCCCGTATGGAAGCGACTCGACGCGAGCGGTGGCCATCGCGGGTGGCGGTTCTGTGGTTTGGAACCACGGCGCTGCCGCCGATGATGTCCAGCGGCTTCCCGGCGTCGTCTCCGTGGCCTCTCCGGCGAGTGGATATCTCGTCGCGCTCGGCCGCGGCGTAGCAACGCTGCGGCCCGGTGCATCGGTGGCCCTGGTTACCGGTTCCGGTCGCTTCGCGGCCTTCGCGCGTGACGGCCTCGAGCGCCACGCGAGCGGCCTCGGTCTTGCGATCGTCGCTCGGTTCTCGCTGCGTGCGGACCCCGTCGACATCGCGGCGGTGGGTGCCGACGCGGTGCTGCTCTGCGGTCCGCTCGCAGATGAGCTGCCGATGCTGCGCCCCCTCGTGACGCTCGCGCCGCGCGCCGTGCTGGGCGGCGTCTCCCCGGGACTGGCCGACTTCGCGCGCCTCCTCGACCATGACCCTGAGGGCATGCTCGCCCCCGTGCAATGGCATCCCGCGGTGGTCTGTGTGCCCGCGCTCGGCCCCGCCTCGGCCGTGGTGCTTGCCGACGCGCTCGCGCGGGGGCACGATGAGCTCGACTACGTCGCCGGCCAGGCCTACGCCGCCGCGTTGATCGCAACGCGTTGCCTGCAGGAGCGGCCCGATGACCCGCTTCAGGCCGCCCGTCGGCTCGACACCACGACCTTCTTCGGAGCGTTCTCACTCGATCCCATCACCGGGCTCCAACGAGGCCACCGGCTGTCCGTGATCCAGTGGCGAGGGACCAAACCACAGCCGTTGGCTGTGGAGCCATGATCGAGCCGCTCGGCGTGGGCGACCGCGCCCGCCGGCGAGAAACGCGGCAGCCTGCGGGCTCGACGCCACGCCACGCGACGGGGCGCCACCGTCGACCCCGGCAATAGAAGGCGAGCCGGTCGGGTTGGTCGTCCTTCCCGAGTGCCAGGACCCGTTGGTCGGGCAGATCGCCGAACAGCAGCTTGAGCGGCCCGTCGCCCAGCTCGTAGGTTTCGACGGTGAGCTGGCGTTCTAGGTCCGTCGCCTCGGCCAGCTTCGGACGGCCAACCCGGGCCTTGCGGCCGAGCATGACGTGCCATCTCGGAGACGGCTGGGACGGTGGCAGCTGGCCGGGCGGAGCTCCATTCCGAATCAAGACCGGGAGCTGGACGGGCCGGCCCAGCCAGCTGTTCAGCAGCAGCAGCGCGTTATCGAGGTCATGCACCACCTCGATGTCCAGCTACGTCTCTTGCTTGAGGAGGCGCCGCGTCTCATTCACGAGGTGGTCAAGACGCTCGTCGCTGCCGTAGACGAGCTGACCGGCACGCGTCACGGCGTACTCGATCTCCTCGAGCGTGAAGAGAGATGGGTGCCGGGGCGATCCTTCTTGGGGCACGATTGCAAGCCTGTCAGATACGCCGTGGGACAGCCTCAAGTCGTGTTGGTTCGACGCGGCGCCCTGACAGGCGTAGCGTCGCTCGTACGCCCCCCACCCATTAGCCGGGGCGTCACCCACCAAGGCGCCCGCGACTGCCGAAAAGCCCGGGTGCCATGGCCCACGAAGGGGTACCTTCATGAACGCTATCGGCGCAGTGGGCGGCCCCAAAGCCCTGCTAGAAGCCGAGGACCACGCGATGCGGTTAGCTGCCGTGCAGATGAGCCGGATCGCGCGCGGGCTGCCCGCTGAGTCCAAGGTCCGGCGGCAGATGATGCAGAACGCTCGATGGTGGCGTTTGTCTGCGGTGCACCCGTCGACCACCGGCCAGCAGCGGGGCGGGTTTTCGGTGTAGGCGTGGCCCCTGGCGGGATGGCCACGGGTTAGGGTGGGCGGTCTCCGAGATGTGCCGACAGGGTCGGCTCATCTGGCCTCCATCTTGCGGGCCCCGAAGACGATGTCTGCGGGGATCCGGCCGCGGGTGAGTCGGCCGTGGTCGGTGTTGTAGTAGTGCAGGTAGGCGTCGAGGTCGCGGCGCAGGGCGGTGAAGGCCGGGTAGAGGTAGCGGGCGAAGGCGGGGCGCCAGCACTCTGAGCCGGGCTGGGTTCCGCGGAGACTGGGTTTGGTGGGTTCCTCTCTTCATTGATTGAGAGGGGGAGTCGGAACGTCCCGGGTCGCGCAGAGGGCCTCCATGTGGGCTGGGGGACGGTCGTCGAGGGCTTCGTGCAGGCGCTCGTGGTTGAACCACGCGACGTATTCGACGATCGCGAACTCGAGCTGCGTGCGGGTGCGCCAGACGCGGTCTGAGATGAGCTCGGTCTTGAAGCTGTCGACGAAGCTCTCGGCCAGCGCGTTGTCGTAGGCGTCGCCGACCGAGCCGATGCTGGCCAGCATGGCGTGATCGTCGAGGACCTGCGTGAAGGCGTAGCTGGTGTATTGCGGCCGGCATCGCTGTGATGGATTAGCTCGACGTCGGCGCCGGCGTCGCGGCGCATGGAACACAAGCAGCTCGCGGTCGTTATCGACGCCTTGGGCACCGGCCTGTGGGCCCAACGGCATGCTGAGCGGCTCGCGCGCCGTGCCCCCCGGACCTGTTCTCCAAGGCGCTGGCCCTGCTCGTCGACGGGATCGCGGCGCGCGCCACCTCTGCCGGGGTTTAGCGGGACGGCAAGCGGACGTCCAGCGCGACTTCTATTGAGTCTCGGACTTTGAGCGCTCCCATCAGTCCCCGGTAGGGCTTAATGCCCCACTCGCTCTGGGTCAGCGGGATGGTGCCAGTGACGCGGCCGCCGGGATCCACGTCGAGTTGGGCGCTGATCGGGCGGGTATTACCGGCCATGGTCAGGTTTCCGTGCACCGAGAGGCGGTTGCCGTCGCCCGCGAGCTCCAAGTGACCGGAGCGCAAGGTGATCGAGTGGGCGCCCAAGACCTTCTCGTCGATGTTCTTGCGGATCTCCGCGCGATCCTTGTCGCTCAGCGGCTTGAGTCCATGAAGCCCTTCGCGAACGTGAAGCGAACGAGGGTCCGCGCTCAGCGCGAGCGTGGACTGCGCCGGATCCTCGGCGATGGCGAGAGTTCCCTCCCAGGCCCTAACCTCGATGATGAGATCGTGGCCTACCTTCGATGCCATCCCCTCGCGGAAGGTTCTGACCTCGAGGCTGCCGTTGTCCGGCCCGAGCTGATGACTTCCCGTCTCAATCGGCATGGACCCATCCTAAGTCACGCTCGGCGATCACATCTGTCGAGAAGGCGCGGCGGCCTTCGCCGGTGGGAGGGAGCGGTGAGCCCGCGGCGCACCGACGGCCATGCTGTGCCCAGCGCGACGTCCTCGATCCGTGCTGGCCGCGACCCCGGTCTCTTCCGAGTCTCGTCCACGACGATCTCGTTGTGCGCGGTCGCTCTCGACGAGGAGGGTGCAAGCGGACTCAGAGGTCGCTAAATGCGAACGGTCCCGGTGGCCCGGCCCTTCGCAGTGACGGGCCTGCGGCTCATCTCGGTCCCCGCGCGGTCCGCCGTCGGCCCGCCGCCGCAGTGGTCTGCGGAATTAGGTCCGCGAAGCGCTGTGATCCGTCCTCGTCGTTGTCCTCGACGACTACCACCGTGTGAGGGGCGAGGATCGGCGATCGGCGCTCACCGCGCCGGACGCGTCGGCGTGAGCGGCCGCCCACGTGCCGTAGAGGTCGGTGCCGGGGGCGGGCCAGTCGCCGTCCTGCAGCCGTCTCAGGGCCTCGCCGCCACGGCGGCGAGCGTGGGTGCGGACCAGTCATAGGAGGACGGGCGGGTGCCGTAGCGCTCGCGCCAGGCGCGCATCGCGTCACGCACGCGCGCGCGCGTCCATTGGGGTTCGATGGCGCCGGGGTGGCAGGTCTTGCAGCTGGCGTAGGCGTTCGCCCTTGCCGTTGCGCGCGGTGGTCGGCGAGCCGCAGCCGCGGCACACGTGATAGCGGCGCTGGACCGCGCGCGCCTTCTCGCCGGTGGGGTCGTACAGGTAGGCCTTCACGGTGGCGTGCGCGCGGCCGAGCCGGCGGGCGATCTCGGCGATCGAGAGTTCCTCGACATCGCGGTAGTGACGCGCGAGCCGCGCGGCGCGACGGCGGTCCTCGACGCGGTCCGAGCGCTGAGAGGTCGCGACCATGGGGGGAAGGTACGTCACTCGCCCGAGCACTTCTCCACTCCGTCCCGCGGCGTCGACCGCTCCGACAGCGGGGCGATGCCCCGCGACGCGTCGTGGTGCGGGCAGGCAGCGCTCGCTCGCTCGCTCGCTTCTCCCTTCGCTGCAGGCGGCGAGCATGGGACTCCGGGGTCGCGGCTGAGTGCCGCTTCGCTCGCGCGAAGCGGAAGCGGGCCACCGCTCGAACGCGCGAGCAACCGGCGCTTCCGGTTCTCGACCGAAGGACGAGGAACGGCCTGCAGGAGCGTCGCGGCGTCGCCGAAGACGGTGACACGAGTCTGTTCGTTCTCGTTCACCTGCAGGTGTCGATCGACGCCGTCCTCGCCGCTGAGCTCGGGCGCCCCGGTGACCTCGTTGCGCGAGAAGGCCACTGCGGAGCCCGACGTCGGATCCCTGGCCAGCTTTCGAGCCACGTCCCCAGCTTGTCGCGCTCGCGGTGCCAGCGCTCGTCCGCCTGCGAACGCCGGTGCTGCTAGCGGACGCCGCAAACTCCAGCGAGCTGGCGCTTGAGTCGGCCGGGGCGCTACGTCTGCTTGACCGGGCTCGCACTCGGCAACCGGTCCACCGCCGACGAGCAGCGCACCCAACGGCTGCTCTCCACAGCCCGATTTCGTCTCTCGTCGCCACGCCCAGACCGTGGGGACTACGGGCGCGCCTGAGCGCAACAGTGGCGGATTCGGCCGAAGCGGTCTCAGCCGCGTGGAGCCGCGGCGGCGAGGCCGAACGGCGTGCCCTCGGAGTCCCGGCACACCGACCACGCCCCACCAGGATGCACCACACTGCCGCCTAGGCCCCGAACACGGTCTAGCGCCGCCGCCATGTCCCCAACGGCGAAATACGGCAGCGACGCCGTGTCCCCGGGTCCGCGCCCACGCGCGTGTACCCCGACAGCCGGCACCGCGCTCCGTGTCTGACGCCCGGTGCCCTCGCGCTCGGCGCGATCATCCAGCGGCTCCTCCAGCAGGCCCTCCCAGAACCGCTGCGCCCGCTCGGGGTCGTCCGCCGGAAACTCGATGAGGGAGAGCTGCGCACGGGGCATCTGTCAAACCTACTCGCGATGACGCTCAAGTCGACGAAGGGGAGCGGCCCCGGCGAGATGCGTCCCCGCAAGACGAAGCGGGTCGTCTGCCGCAGCGAGGAGCTCGACAGCATCCGGCCTCCGAGAGAGTGCGTAGGCCGCGGCGGCCACGCCCCTGGCCGCGCTGCCGCCGGCGGCCCACGGCGCCGTCGCATCGACGGTCGTAGGCGTGTAGTCGCGGTCGGCGGGAACCGCAGTGAGATTGCCGTCGTCGTTGACGTCGTTGTAACCGCGGGCCATCGGCGCACGCGGCCGCTCATCGGGCTGCAGCTGTACCTCGCTCAATTGGAGGCCGTCCAGCAGCTGCGCGGCGACATCAGGGACGCGCGCGCGATGTTGTCGGTTGGTCGCGCGACGTGTCCTAGGCCGTGTCGGGGGTGGCGCGGATCGGGGCGGGCATGAGTGCGGCGCCCGCCCGCGGGGTCGGCTACGCGCGGCCTGACCCACCGCGCGGCGCGGCGGGTGCTAGGCGAGCTCGGGCTTCTCGGGGAGGTCGAGCCCGCGCGCCTCGACGCCGCCGCCGGCCAGGCCGGGGCGCGGGAGCGGGCGCGGGGCCTCGCGGCCCGGGCGCTCGGGAGCGGGCTCGCCCGGGATCGGCGGGCCGGGAGGCGGAGCCTCGGAGCCGAAGACCTCGTCCTCGGTCTTGCCGGCGAGCAGGCCCTCGAACTCCTCCTTCTCGATCGTCTCGCGCTTGACGAGGATCTCGGAGATCGTGCCCAGCTCCTCGCGGTACTCGGTGAGGAGGTCCTTGGCGCGCTGATGCGCGGCCTCGACGATGCGGCGAATCTCGTCGTCGATCTCGCGCGCGATCTCGTCGGAGTAGTCGGGCTCGGCCGAGAACTCGCGGCCGAGGAAGGGCTGGCCGTGGTCGTGGCCGAAGACGCGCGGACCGAGCTTCTCGCTCATGCCGAAGCGCATGACCATCTGCTTGGCCGTCGCCGTGACCTTCTCGAGGTCGTTCGACGCGCCGGTGGTGATCTCGCTGAACACGATCTCCTCGGCCGCGCGGCCGCCGAGGGTCATGGCCAGGTTGTCGGTGAGCTCGGCCTTGGTGGTGAGGAACTTGTCCTCCTGCGGCATCGAGATCGTGTAGCCCAGGGCCTGGCCGCGACTGATGATCGAGATCTTGTGGACCGGATCGGAGTGCTCGAGGAAGTGCCCGACGATCGCGTGACCCATCTCGTGATAGGCGGTGATCAGGCGCTCCTTGTCGCTCATGACCCGGGTCTTCTTCTCCGGGCCGGCGATCACGCGCATGATCCCCTCTTCGAGCTCCACCTGGGTGATCTCGCGCTTGCCGT
This sequence comes from uncultured Actinomycetes bacterium, assembly GCA_963821355.1. Classification (GTDB taxonomy): domain Bacteria; phylum Actinomycetota; class Thermoleophilia; order Solirubrobacterales; family Solirubrobacteraceae; genus JAOPZW01. The sequence continues at coordinate 559,037 of CAWGDO010000001.1, forward strand.
TGCGCGCGCTCAGCAGGGCGGCCTCGTTGACGAGGTTCGAGAGGTCGGCGCCGGTGAAGCCCGGGGTCTGGCCGGCCAGCGCGTCGACGTTGATCTCCCTGGCCAGCGGCTTGCCGCGCGTGTGGACCTCGAGGATCTTGGAGCGGCCCTTGCGG
>CAWGDO010000002.1:0-289254 GCA_963821355.1 uncultured Actinomycetes bacterium
CGAGGTCGGGAAGCAGATGACCTCATCGACGCCGACCGCTTCGAAGCCCGAGAGATACGCCTTCACCGTCTCCTCGTCCTTCGCGGCGCTCGCGACGATCTGGTCGGCGTACTCGCCCAGGAACCCGTAGTAGTCCCCGAGGCTCGTGCGTGCCGCCTGCTCGGCACAGTCGCCGAGCGCGAAGTAGAAGAGAGCCATGGTGCGGGGCTCGCCGTCGCGACCCTCGGCCGCCCAGGCGGCGCGCAGCTTCTCGCGGCCCTCGGCGAACGCGTCCGGCGTGCCGCCGCCGAGCGTCCAGCCGTCGCCGTACCGGGCGGCGCGGCGGAAGGCGACGTCCGACGACCCGCCGATGAGCACCGTGGGGCGATCGCCACGCGCCGACGGCGGCCCCACGCCGTGCTCGCCGCGCCACAGCGCACCGAGCTCCTGGGGGACTGGCGGTCGAACGCCTTGCCACGCGAGTCGAAGTCGGCGCCGCTGACCTCGTAGTCGTCCTGACGCCCGCCACGGCCAGCCCGAGCACGAGCCGTCCTTGGGAGAGATTATCGATGGTCGCCGCCTGCTTGGCCAGGAGTGAGGGCCGCCTCGCGGCGGCCCTCAGCAGGTCAGGAGGTCTCGGCGTCCGCCGCGGGCGGTGGTGGCGCCGGCTCGTCCGGGACCTCGGCGTCGTTGCCCGACTCCTCGGCCGTGCCACCGCCGACGGCGGCGGGGACCTTGGGCTCGACGACCGTGAGCGTGACCTCTTGCTCGGTGCCCTCCTCGCCGCGCTCGACCATCACGGTCGCGCCGGGGATCAGCTCGGCCCGCAGGACGAAGTCGGCGAGCGGATCCTCGATGTAGCGCTGGATCGCCCGGCGCAGCGGCCGGGCGCCCATCGACGGATCCCAGCCCTTGTCGACCAGCAGGTCCTTGGCGTCCTCGGTGAGCTCGAGCTGGAGCTCGCGCTCGGCCAGCGACTCGCGGATGCGCCGCAGCAGCAGCTCGACGATCGTCTTGATCTCTTCCTTGGCGAGCTTGTGGAAGACGATGACCTCGTCGATGCGGTTGAGGAACTCGGGCCGGAAGACCTTCTTGAGCTCGCCCATGACCCGGTTCTTCATGTCGTCGTACGTGATGCCGGTCTCGTCGTCCGAGACCGCGAAGCCCAGCGGCGTGTTGCGCGCGATCTCCGAGGCGCCGATGTTCGAGGTCATGATCACGATCGCGTGGCGGAAGTCGACCGTGCGGCCCTGCGAGTCGGTCAGCCGGCCGTCCTCGAGGATCTGCAGCAGGATGTTGAAGACGTCGGGGTGCGCCTTCTCGATCTCGTCGAGCAGCAGCACGCAGTACGGCTTGCGCCGCACGGCCTCGGTGAGCTGGCCGCCCTCGTCGTAGCCGATGTAGCCCGGAGGCGAGCCGACCAGCCGGCTGACGGCGTGCTTCTCCATGTACTCGGACATGTCGATGCGGATCATCGAGTCCTCGTCGCCGAACAGGAACTCGGCGAGCGTGCGGGCCAGCTCGGTCTTGCCGACGCCCGACGGGCCGAGGAAGACGAACGAGCCGGTCGGGCGCTTCGGGTCCTTCAGGCCGGCGCGCGAGCGGCGGATCGCCTTCGAGATGACCTCGACGCCGCGTGCTGGCCGATGACGCGCTTGTGCAGCTCGTCCTCCATGCGCATCAGCTTCTGCGTCTCGGCCTCGGTGAGCTTGAACACCGGGATGCCGGTCCACATCGAGACGATGTCGGCGATCTCCTCCTCGCCGATCGCGGGCCGCTCGTGCTCGCCCTCGCCGCGCTCCCACTGCTCCTCGAGCTCGCGCTTCTTGTTGCGTGAGCTGGCGCTCCTGGTCGCGCAGGTTGGCGGCCTTCTCGAACTCCTGCGCCTCGATCGCGGCCTCCTTGGCGCGCCGCGTCTCCTCGATCTCGTCCTCGAGCTCGCGGTAGACGGGCGGGGAGGTCATCGACTTGATGCGCATGCGCGACGCGGCCTCGTCGATGAGGTCGATGGCCTTGTCGGGCAGCTGGCGGTCGGAGATGTAGCGGTCGGCCAGCTCGGCGGCCGCCTCGAGCGCCTCGTCGGTGATCTCGACCTTGTGGTGGCTCTCGTAGCGGTCGCGCAGGCCCTTGAGGATCTGGACGGTCTCCTCGGTGGTGGGCTGATCGACGCGGATCTGCTGGAAGCGGCGCTCCAGGGCGCAGTCGCGCTCGAGGTACTTGCGGTACTCGTCGAGCGTCGTGGCGCCGATGGTCTGCAGCTCGCCGCGGGCCAGCGCCGGCTTGAGGATCGACGCGGCGTCGATCGCGCCCTCGGCGGCGCCCGCGCCGACGAGGTTGTGGAGCTCGTCGATGAACAGGATGATGTCGCCGCGCTGGGTGATCTCCTTCATCACCTTCTTCAGGCGCTCCTCGAACTCGCCGCGGTACTTCGAGCCGGCGACGAGGGCCGCGAGGTCCAGCGTGTAGATCTGCTTGCCCTTGAGCAGCTCGGGCACGTCGGCGTTGGTGATGCGCTGGGCGAGGCCCTCGACCACGGCGGTCTTGCCGACGCCCGGCTCGCCGATGAGCACCGGGTTGTTCTTCGTGCGGCGCGAGAGGATCTGCATGATCCGCTCGATCTCGGTCTCGCGGCCGACGACGGGGTCGAGCTTGCCCTCGGAGGCGAGCTTGGTCAGGTTGCGCCCGAACTGGTCGAGCAGCTTCGAGGACTTCTTGCCCTCGCCCGACGCGCCCGAGGCGGCGGCGCCGGCGGCCTGGCCGCTCTGGCGGCGGCCGCCCGGGCCGGAGAGCATCCGGATGACCTCGTTGCGGATCTTCTCGGAGTCGGCGTCGAAGTCGAGCAGGATGCGCGCGGCGACGCCCTCGTTCTCGCGGACGAGGCCGAGCAGGATGTGCTCGGTGCCGATGTAGTTGTGGCCCAGGCTCAGCGCCTCGCGCAGCGCGAGCTCGAGGACCTTCTTGGCGCGTGGGGTGAAGGGGATCTGGCCGGAGGTGACCTCCTCGCCGGAGCCGACGATGCGCACGACCTGCGCGCGGACGCGCTCGACCGTGATGTCGAGGGACTCGAGCACGCGGGCGGCGAGCCCCTCCTCCTCGCGCAGCAGACCGAGCAGGATGTGCTCGGTGCCGATGTAGTTGTGCTTGAGCGTGCGCGCTTCCTCTTGCGCGAGGACGACGACCTGGCGGGCCCGTTCTGTGAATCGCTCGAACATGTGCTGCTGGTCCTTCCTGCTGTGCGGGTGAAGCCTCAGCTTCGGTCGATCCGTGGTCCTTGTGCGGTGTTGTCGTGGGACGCCAAAACGCCCGACTGCTCACATATTCGGCCGCTCGAGCCGTTTGGATAAGCGAATCGGGTTTCGCTGGCAGGGCATAGGCCAGTCTACCAACGTGCCCTGAGCCCTCCGCGCCATGCGCGCAGGCTTCCCGCACAGTGCGCGATCTACGCCGCCTGGCGCCCTTACGAGTCTTCGAGCAGGAAGCGCTGAACGGCCCGGCGGCCCTCCGGTGGTCTGCCGCGCCCCTGCACGGAATGGCCCGAGCCCTTGACGATGAGGAGCCTTCCGTTTGGCGTATGGGCCGCCTGCTCGCGCGCCCACGGCAGCGGCGTGGAGAGGTCGCGCTCGCCGGCGAGCAGCAGCGTCGGCACCGGCGGCAGGTCGTCGGAGGCCACGACCGGCGGCCCTGGCGTCGGCGGCCAGCGCAGGCAGGTCTGGATGAGCCCGTTGCCGATGACGGTCGCGCGGTCGTAGGGGCCCGGGTCCGCGCCCGCCGCGGCCCGGCGCAGTGCCGCCTGGCGCCCGGCCATCGGCGCCGCCGGGCCGCCCCACGGCGTGCGCAGGTCGGCGCACGCGGTCGCCGCGTGCAGGCCCTGGCTGAGGACCTGCGCGGGCGCGCGCTGGGCGCGGCGCACGGCGCGCACGAGCCGGTCCAGGCGCTGCGGGTGCCCCTGGCGGGCTTCGCGCAGCGCGCGCGGGACGCCCGGGAAGTCCGGGGCGCCGACGCTCATCGCGACGAACGTGTCGTCGAGCTCGGGGCCGTTGTGACGGGCACGGACGACGGCGGCAAGATCGGCGGCGGGATCGCCGGGGCAGTGCTGCGCGCGGCAGACGTCGCGCAGCACGCGCGCGGTCTCGTGCATGCCGTCGGCCTCGAGGCCGTCGAGGCTCCGCGCGGGGACGACCGAGTCGAGCACCAGCCGCGCGACGCGGTCGGGGTGGGCGATCGCGTAGCGCTCGGCGACGAACGTCCCGTAGGACGTGCCGTCGATGGTCAGCTTGCCCACGCCCAGGGCGGTGCGCAGCGCGTCGAGGTCGGCGACGGTGTCCGCCGTGGAGTAGAAGCGCCGCTGGGGCCCGAGGCGCTTGGCGCACGCCTCGACCGAGCCGCGCGGCGGCACCGTGAGGTCCGACGTGCCCACCGCGCGCTGCAGCGCCGGGCAGCGCAGCGCCAGCCTCGCCGGTGCCGCGCTGGTCGAGCATGACCAGGCGATACTGGCGCAGCAGCGCACGCATGCGCGTGCGCACGCGCGGGACGAAGTCGACGCCGCCCTGGCCCGGGCCGCCGGTGAGATCGAGGAGCACCCCGCGCGGCGCATCGGCGTTGTCGGCCGCCGCGACGGCGAGGCGCAGCTCGCCGGCGGTGTGCCCGGAGTGGTCGAGCGGGACGGTCAGCGACGAGCAGGTGAAGCCCTTGGCGTTCGGGCATGGATGCGAGTCGGCCAGGTGCGGAGGCGGCGCCGCGGGGCGGGTTGCCGCCGCCGCCTTCGTCGTCGTGGTCTTCGTCGAGGTGGCGCTCCCGCCGCCGCACCCTGCGAGCGCGGCGGCGAGAACGGCCGTCAAGGCGCACGCTCGACGCATGCGCCAAGGATGTCATCCGGCCTGTGTCAGAACGCCGTGCAGGCGCTACGTCAGTCCCGCATGGCCGGGAAGAGCACGACCTCGCGGATCGAGCCCCGGCCGGTCAGCAGCATCACGAGTCGGTCGATGCCGATCCCGATCCCGCCCGTGGGCGGCATGCCGTGCTCGAGCGCCTGCAGGAAGGCCTCGTCGAACGGCATCGCCTCCTCGTGGCCCTCGGCGGCGAAGCGGCGCTGGGCCTCGAAGCGGGCGCGCTGCTCGTCGGGGTCGTTGAGCTCGGTGAAGGCGTTGGCGATCTCCATCCCGCCGGCGAAGGCCTCGAAGCGCTCGACCAGTCCGGGCCGCGAGCGGTGGTCCTTGGCCAGCGGCGAGATCTCCTTGGGGAAGTCGATGACGAACGTCGGCTGCACGAGCGTGGGCTCGACAACCTTCGAGAACAGGTCGTCGACGAGCTCGGCCCAGGTAAGGTCGGCGGTCGGGATCTCGACGCCCGCGTTCTTGATCGCGGCCGCCAGCGCGCCGGCGTCGCGCGCCGCCATCACATCGATCCCGGTGGCCTCCTGGATCGCGTCGACGAGCCCGATGCGGCGGTAGGGCGGCGTGAAGTCCACGTCGCCGGTGTACTCCGCCGCTGCGGCCACGCGCGGCAGCAGCTCCTCGACGCGACGCATCTGGTCCTCGTAGTCCGCGTAGGCCTCATACCACTCGACCATCGTGAACTCGGGGTTGTGCTTGTAGGACATGCCCTCGTTGCGGAAGTCCTTGCCCAGCTCGTAGACGCGCTCCAGGCCGCCGACGATGAGGCGCTTGAGGTACAGCTCGGTGGCGATGCGCAGGTAGAGGTCGCGATCGAGCGCGTTGTGGTGCGTCGTGAAGGGGCGGGCCATCGCCCCGCCGTAGAGCGGCTGGAGCACCGGCGTCTCGACCTCGACGAAGCCTTCGCCGTCGAGGTAGGCGCGGATCGCGCTGACGATCCGCGCACGCGTGACGAACAGCGCGCGGGCCTCCTCGCTGGCGATCAGGTCGAGCTCGCGATGGCGGAAGCGCGTCTCGACGTCGTGCAGGCCGTGGAACTTGTCCGGCGGCGGGCGCAGGCTCTTGGCGAGGACCGCGAAGCCGTCCGCGCGCAGCGACAGCTCGCCGCGCCTGGAGCGGAAGGCGAGGCCGTCGACGCCGATGATGTCGCCGAGATCGAGGTCGAGCAGGCGCGCCATCGGCTCCTCCCCGAGCACATCGACCTTGGCCTGCAGCTGGATGCGCCCCGAGCGGTCGTCGAGGTCCAGGAAGGCCATGCGGCCCTGCCCGCGGCGCGCGTGCAGGCGCCCGGCCACGCGGTAGCGCGCATCGGAGTCCTGGCCGGCCGGCAGGTCGGCGTGCGCGGCGTGGACCGCGCTGATCGGCTGCACGCCCGGATAGGCGTGCGGGAACGGCTCGACGCCGTCGGCGCGAAGGCGCTCGAGCTTGGCCCGGCGCGTCGCGAGCAGATCGGAGGCGGCTTCCTCGGCCACCGTTCCGAAGCCTACGTGACGTCGATCTTGGTGATCTTGAGCTTGCGCTTCTTGCCGCTGGGCAGCGAGACGTCGACGGTGTCGCCGCGCTTGTGCCCCAGGAGCGCCTTGCCGACCGGCGACTCGTTGGAGAGCTTGCGCTCCGACGGGTTGGCCTCGGCCGACCCGACGATCGTGTACTTGTCGCTGTCGCCCGTCTTCTCGTCCTTGACGTTGACGGTGACGCCCACGCGAACGAGGTCGGTCGACAGCTCCGAGGGGTTGACGACCTGCGCAGAGCGCAGGCGCTCCTCCAGCTGCGCGATCTTCTGCTCGAGCATCATCTGCTCGTTCTTGGCGTCGTCGTACTCGGAGTTCTCCGAGATGTCGCCGAACTCGCGCGCCTCCTTGATGCGCTCGGCCACCTCGCGGCGCTTGTTGGTCTGAAGGTCGTCGAGCTCGCGCTGGAGCCTGTCGAGGCCTTCGGGAGTGAGGATGACGTCCTTGGGCATGGGCGAATGAGTGGGGAGGGTGGTGGCGGCCCGAGACACGAAACCCCGCTCAGCGGCGGGGGAAGATCAGGGGCGGCCTGGCTGGACGAGCGGCGCAGTATAGCGCTGGGCTACGCAGCGGCCGGAAGCACCGGCAGGCCGTCCAACACCGCCCGCGCATCGGCCACGGTGGAGGTCGCCTGCATGGCCTGCTGCAGCTCCTTGGAGGCGTGCAGGCGCTCCAGGTACCACGGATAGAACTTGCGCAGGTAGCGGCCCGCGCGCTCGGCGCCGAGGTGCTCCACGGCCCGGTCCATGACCCAGTCCAGCTCGGCCAGGACCTCCTCGCGCGTCGGGTCGGTCGCGCGCCGCCCAAGCAACTGCTCGAACAGCCACGGGTTGCCGAGCGCCCCGCGCGCGAGCATGACCGCCGCGGCGCCCGTGCGCTCGTGGCCGGCCCGCACCGCCGCGAAGGAGCTCAGGCCGCCGGTGAGGATCACCGGAGCGTCGAGCGTCGCGACCAGCCGAGCGGCGAGGTCGTAGTCGGGCGTGCCCTTGTGGTGGACCGCCGCGCTGCGCGGATGAAAGCCGATCGCGCTGACGCCGGCGTCGTGGACCAGGCGATGGGCCAGCTCGTAGCCGTCGGTCTCCCCCGGCCGCTGGCCGGAGCGCAGCTTGACCGTGACCGGCAGGCCCGAGCCCTCACGGGCGGCACGCGCGACCGCCACCGCGGTGTCGGGGTCCTTGATCAGCGCGGCGCCGGCGCCGGTCTTGCAGACCTTGGGCACCGGGCAGCCCATGTTGAGGTCGATGAGGTCGACGCCGCGCTCGGCCACCGTCGCCGCGGCCGAGCGCATGACCTCGGGATCCTGGCCGAAGAGCTGGATCGACACCGGCCCTGTGGCGCGCTCCTCGGGGTGGACGCGCAGCAGCTCGCGCAACGTCTTCTCGTTGCCGTAGTGGATGGCGAAGCTCGAGACCATCTCGGACACCGCGAGCCCCGCCCCGTAGCGCTTGGCCTGCAGCCGCACGAACCAGTTGCCGATGCCGGCCAGCGGCGCGAGGACGACCCGGTTGGGGATCTCCACCGGGCCGATGCGCCAGGGCGTCGTGAGCTCAGGCATTGCGCTCATGCAGCAAGCGTAGGCCGGTCAGCGTGAGGAGGTCGTCCGTCTCGTCGATCTCTTCGGTGAACGGGACGATGTGCGCGGCCAGGCCGCCGGTCGCGATCGTCTCGATGTCCGCGCCCATCTCGGCCCGCAGACGGCGCACGATGCCGTCGACCTGGCCCGCGTAGCCGTAGACGACGCCGCTACGGATCGCATCGATCGTCGTCTTGCCGATCAGCGCCCGCGGCTCGGCCAGGTCGATCTTCGGCAGCGCGGCGGCGCGGTTGGTCAGCGCCTCCATGGAGATCTCGACGCCCGGCGCGATGATGCCGCCGAGGTACTCGCCCTCGGCCGAGACTGGATCGAAGGTCAGCGCGGTGCCGAAGTCGACGACGACACAGGCGCCGTGGACCTTGTCGTAGGCGGCGACGGCGTTGACGAGGCGGTCGGGCCCGATCTCGCGTGGGTTGTCGTAGCGCAGCGCCATCCCGGTCTTGATGCCGGGGCCGACCACGAGCATCTCGTGGTCGAGGTAGCGCTTGGCCATCGTCTCCCACTCGGGGCGCAGCTGCGGCACGGTGCTCGACACGATCGAGGCGTCGAGGTCGGCCAGGCCGATGCCGCGCAGCTCGAGCAGGTTGCGCAGCACGGCGCCGAGCTCGTCGGCGGTCGACTCGCGCACGGTGGCAAAGCGCCAGTGCTCGACGAGCGCGCCGTTGCGATAGGTCCCGAAGTGGGTCTGGGTGTTGCCGACGTCGACGACGAGGAGCACGACATAGGATCGTCCCATGCCGGCGAAGCTCTACGTCGTGCACGGCTCGCACCCGTGCGTCGCGGTGGCGCGCGCGATGGACATGAAGGGCGTGCCGTACGAGATCGTCGAGCTGCTCCCGCCGTTGCACGCTGCGTTGCAGCGCGTGCGCTTCGGCACGCGGACGGTGCCCGGGCTGGTGCTCGAATCGGGCGAGAAGCTCTCGGGCTCGCGGACGATCATGCGGCGGCTCGAGGAGATCGCGCCCTCGCCGTCGCTGTTCCCCGCCGACGTCTCCGCGCGAGCAGAGGTCGAGCGCGCCGAGGCGTGGGGCGACGAGGTCTGGCAGCAGGTCGCGCGCCGCCTCGTCTGGCAGACCCTTACGCGGGCGCCGAACGCGATGGTCAGCTACCAGGACGGTTCGCGGCTGCCCCGGCTTCCCGCTCCGGCGGTGCGCGCGCTGGCGCCGGTGGTCAACGCCGCCGAGCGCCACCTCAACCGTGCCGACGAGGGCCGAGTGCGCGCCGATTTGCGCGCGCTGCCGGGGCATCTGGACCGTGTCGACGGCTGGCTGGCCGCCGGCGTGATCGGCGGCGATGCCGTCAACGCCGCCGACCTGCAGATCGCCACCACCTCGCGGCTGATGCTGACGCTCGGCGACGTGGCGCCGTTCTTCGCCGGCCGCCCGGCCGAGGCGCATGCCCGCGGGCTGTTCCCCGACTGGGCGGGGTCGACGCCCGCGGGCGTGTTCCCCGCCGAGTGGGTGCCGCGTTAGGCGGCCTGTGCCGCGCCCTCGCGCACGAAGCCGCGGATCAAGCCGGCCAGCGCCTCGGGCGCGTCCTCGGAGACGAAGGTGCGGGCGTCGGCGATCGGCTCGAGGCGCGCGTCCGGGAGCGCGGTGGCCAGCCGCTGCCCCAGCTCGGGCGGGAAGAAGCGGTCGACCTGGCCCCAGACGACGAGCGACGGGATCTTCAGCGAGGGCAGGCGCGCCGCGGCGTCGAGCATCGTCGCCTTGTCGATCGCGCGCATGAACCTCGCCGCATCGCGGCGGATGTCGGCGTCGTCGAGGAACGGCCGCACCCAGGCGCCGGTGACCTCGTCGGGGATCTCGTGTGCGAGCCGGCCGTAGGCCAGCGGCGAGCGCCGCGCGACGGCCGCGCGCATCGGCTGGACGGCCGCGTACAGCGCGCCCGGGACACGCGCGGCCTTGACCATCGGCACGAACTCCTTGGGCGGGAACACCTCGAAGCAGTCGCAGTTGGTCAGCACGAGCCGCCCGACCCGCTCGCCGTGGTCGAGGGCGACGAGCTGGCTGATCGCGCCGCCGGTGTCGTTGCCTACCAGCGTGACGTCCTCGAGGTCGAGCGCGGCCAGGAAGTCGCCGACGAGCCGCGCGACGCTCGCGGGCGAGAGCTCCGCGTCGGCGTTCATGGGCGTGCGATGCGAGCCGAGCGGCAGGTCGGGGGCGATACAGCGCGCGTCGCCCGCGAGCAGCGGCGTCACCTTGCGCCACAGCGTGCCGTCGACGAGCAGGCCGTGGATGAAGACGACGGGCGGGCCGTCGCCGCTGTCGCGGTAGTGGATCGTCCCCTGCGGGAGCGTGATCTCTGGCATGTCGTCCTCGCGATCGTCTAGGTTGCGTACAGCTTGTATGTAAACTAGATACAGACAGTATGAATGTCAAGGATCCAGAGCCGTCCGGTGTCAGGCGCACGAAGCACGCCGTGCGCTCCGAAGCCACGCGAGCGGCGCTCGTCACCGCCGCTCGCCCCCTCTTCGCCGAGCGCGGCTTCGCCGGCGTCGGCACCGAGGAGATCGTCCGCGCGGCGGGCGTCACCCGCGGCGCGCTCTACCACCAGTTCGCCGACAAGCGCGAGCTGTTCGCGGCCGTCTTCGAGCAGGTCGAGTCCGAGGTGACGATGCGCACGGCGCGGGCTGCGGTCGCCTCGGGCGCCGCCGATCCGCTCGCCGTGCTGCGCGTCGGCGCCATCGCATGGCTCGACGCCTGCAGCGATCCCGAGGTCCAGCGGATCGTCCTGCTCGACGGTCCGGCGGTGCTCGGCTGGGACGGCTGGCGCGAGATCGCCCAGCGCTACGGCCTCGGCCTGGTGGAGAACGAGCTGCGCGAGGCGATCGAGGCCGGCGTCCTCGAGCCCCAGCCGACGCGCGCGCTGGCGCACGTGCTCATGGGCGCCATCGACGAGGCCGCGCTCTACATCGCCACCGCCGACGACCAGGCCGCCGCGCGCGCCGAGGCCGGCGCGGTGCTCGATCGGCTGCTATCGATGCTCGGCTGACGCCGGCAGCCGCAGCGGCGGGCCGTCGCGGCGCACGCCTTCGTCGAGCGGCATCGCCGCCAGGCAGTCGCTCAGGCGCGTGCCGTCGGGCGTGCGCAGGTCGAAGTCGAGCTCCAGCAGCGGGATCAGCACGAAGCGCCGGCTGGTCACCTGCGGGTGCGGGATCGTCAGGCGCTCGGACGCGTACGGCTCGTCGCCGAGCAGCAGGAGGTCGACGTCGATGGGCCGCGGCGCGTGGCGGATGGCGCCCTCGATGTCGCGGCCCATGCTGCGCTCGATCCCCTTGCAGGCATCGAGCAGCGCCTCGGGCGCAAGCGCGGTCTCGATGCGCACGCAGGCGTTGAGGAACGTCGGCTGGTCGAGGATCTCGCCGACCGGATCGGTGTCGTAGGTCGACGAGCACGCGAGCACGAGCGCGCCGGCGCGCGGCAGCGCGTCGACGGCGGCCTGCAGGTTGGCGCGCCGGTCGCCGACGTTGGACCCGAGTCCCAGATAGCCCCTCACGCCTCGGCCCTGCGCCGGATGGCCGCGAGCATCTCGCGGCGGGTGATGCCGCTGAAAGGCCCGATGAGGAGCCAATAGCGCCCGAAGCGCCGGCGCGCGGTCGCGTCGGTGGCGGCGATCCGCGTCTCGGTCGCCACACGACTGCCCGCCCCGTCGGGCGCCACGGTGAAGGCAGCCGCGACGCGGACCCATCCCGGAGTCGCGAAAGCCTGGAACTCGGCCGGCGAGCCGACCTGCAGATGGCCGCCGCGAGGGCGCCACGGCGCGAGCACGCCGCCGAGGACGAGCGCGAGCGGGTCGTCGACGAGCACGCGCAGGCCGATCCGCCCGAGCCCATCGACGACGGGCCGATCGTCGGACCGGTGCCGCCCGAGCATGCGCACCCGCATGAGCGCTCCGGTCACCGGCAGGTCGCGGCCCGTGATCGCCCGCGCCGCTTCCGCGCTGCGCGCGGGCGGCGCGGCCACCCGCGTCGCGTGCGCGCTGCGCCAGTCCCACGCCGGCAGCAGGTCGTCGATCGTCATCCGCCGCCCTTCACGAGCAGCGCGAGCTGGCGCGAGTGCGCGAGCAGGACGCCGTCGCCGCTCCACAGCTCGCCGTCCTCCTCGAAGAAGCCGCCCGACGAGGTCGAGGCGCCAAGCGCCGGGCGCATCTCGAAGTGTTGGGTCACCGGGACCTCGGGGGCCGGCGGCAGGCGCGGCGTCGCGTCGGGGCCCGCGGTCGCCGGCGGGCTCGAGGTGTAGTCGAGCACGCCGTCGAGCTCGATCGCGAAGGCGCCGACGGCGAGCACGCAGAGGCGCCCGTCCTGGATGAGGCGCGCGGTGAGCGTGCTCAGCGAGCGCCCGCTGCGCTCGACCGTCACCTCGACGCGCACCTCGCCCTCGACGGGCGGGCGCAGGTAATGGCAGGTCAGCGACCGCGCGTGCCGCGCGGGATCGCCCAGCTGCGCGGTCATCGCCCGCAGGACCATCGCGGCCAGGTAGCCGCCGTTGGGGCCCAGCCCGGTCGACCAGCCGCCGTCGCAGGTCGCCCGCCAGGCGCCGTCGCCGGCGGGCTCGACGGCCGTGGCCTGCGCGAAGGCGCTCACGCGGCTACTCGCCCGCCTGCCGCCACACCTCGACGGACACCGATTCCACCGGCAGCGCGATCGGCGGCTCCGGCTTGGTCGCCTTGACCCAGACCTCCTCGGCGGCGAAGTCGGCCAGGAGGCGATCGGCGATGGCCGAGCACAGCCGCTCGAGGGTCTTGTAGGAGCGCTGCTGGGCGACGAGCGCCACCCGCTCGCTGACGCTCGCATAGTCGACGGTGTCCTCGACCATGTCGGTGACCGTCGCGTCGCACTCGCCGACCTCCATGCGCAGGTCGAGGACCAGGCGCTGGCCGACCTCGCGCTCGGCCGCGCTGACACCGTGGTGGGTGTAGAGCGACAGGCCGGTGACCTCGATGGTCACCTCGGTCTGCGGCGCTACGCCGTCCTCGTCGTCGTAGTCGTCGTCCTCGAGCTCGTCGTCGAGGTCTTCGTCGTCCTCAGGCGCCATCGCGGCGCAACGTAGCAGTCGCCACCGCGAGGGCGTCCCGCGTGGGCGCGACGTCATGGACGCGGAAGACCGCCGCCCCGCGCTCGAGCGCGAGAACCGTCGTCGCGACCGTCGCCGCAACCCGATCGTGCGGATCGTCGCGGCCGGTGAGCCGGGCGAGGAACGACTTGCGCGACGTCCCGATCACGACGGGGAAGCCGACCGCCACGATCTCGTCCAGGCGGCGCAGCAGCTCGAGGTTGTGATCGAGCGTCTTGCCGAAGCCGATGCCCGGATCGACCATGATCCGCTCCTCGCGCACGCCCTCGCGGACGGCGAATTCGATCCTCGCCTCCAGGAAGGCGCGCACGTCGTCGACGACGTCGTCGTAGCGCGGGTCGTCCTGCATCGTGCGGGGCTCGCCGAGCATGTGCATGAGGCAGCAGTCGCAGCCGTGATCGGCGACGAAGCCCGCCAGCTCGGGCTCGTGGCGGAACGCCGTGACGTCGTTGACGTAGGTGGCGCCCGCGTCGACCGCGGCCTGCGCCACCGTGAGCTTCATCGTGTCGACGCTGATCTGCGCCCCGGTGGCGCGGGCCGCGCGCACGACGGGGACGACGCGGCGCAGCTCCTCGTCGACCGGCACCGGGCCGGCGCCCGGGCGCGTCGATTCGCCGCCGACGTCCAGGATGTCGGCGCCCTCGGCGGCCAGCGACCGCGCACGCGCGACGGCTTCGTCGTAGGCGAACCACTCGCCCCCGTCGGAGAACGAGTCCGGCGTCACGTTGAGGATGCCCATGATGCGCGGCTGCATCGGCGTTGATCGTATGTCCAGGCTCGCTCAGCCGCCCGTCCGCAGGGCCGATGACGGCGGTGATGGCCCCGAACGGCACCTGGCTTTGCCCCACGGAGCGAGACCGTGCCCGCCTCCTGGACATGGAGGCCCGCATCGCGCGCCCGCGCGCACTGATGTACAGCGCCGTCGGCCTGGCCTTGGTGAGCGTGATGCCGTGGATCGGGTGGTGGACCGCGATCCCGCTCGTGCTCCAGGTGGTCGTGTCGGGGCTGCTGCGCACGCGCATCGCCGGGAGCCGCAGGCCCGAGTACGTGGTCTTCGCGACGGTCGTGTGCTCGCAGGTGCTGCTCGGTGCCGGGATCGCGCTGAGCGGCGGGTCGCACAGCCCGGTGATCACCCTGCTGCTGCTGCCGCTGATCACGCTCCCCGCACGCTTCAACGAACGCGGGATGTGGGCCGGCTTCGCCGTGAGCATCGTCGTGCTGCTCGTCGCCGGGGTCGCGCTCGACCCGGCCGGCTACGCCCACGACCCCACCTACGTCAACGCCGGCCTGTGCGCCGCCGTCGGGCTGACGATCTTCGCGCAGTTCCTCATGCACACCGAGATGGCCCAGCGCTCGGCGTCGATCCTCGACCCGCTGACCGGGCTGCTGAACCGCACGTCGCTGGAATCCCGCTTCGCGGAGATCGCCCAGCAGGCCGCGCAGACGGGCGACTCGGTCTGCGTGCTGTTCTGCGACCTCGATCGCTTCAAGGCGGTCAACGACCGCTACGGCCACGAGCGCGGCGACGACGTGCTCAAGGACGCCGCGCTCGTGCTGCGCAAGCAGCTGCGCGCGTTCGAGCTGGTCTACCGCTTCGGTGGCGAGGAGTTCCTCGTCGTGCTGCCCGGCGTCACGCTCGGCGAGGGCCACGACGTGGCCGAGCGCGCCCGCCACGCGCTGTCCGACGCGCGGCCCGGCAAGCTGCCGGTGACCGTGTCGATCGGCGTCGCCGCCGCGCACGGCGAGGACGTCGCCTACGAGGCGCTCTTCCGCGCCGCCGACGCAGCGCTCTACGAGGCCAAGCGCGCGGGCCGCGACCGCGTCGTCGCCTACGGCGATGCGTCGAACGTGGCCATCGCCGGCGCCCAGGCGCGCCGCCGCGCCGCCTGAGCCCGCGCGAGCGCGACCACCGCGGCGAGCACCGGAAGCACGCCGGCGGCCAGCAGCGTCCAGCGCGCGCCCACCGCCGCGACCAGCAGGCCGCCGCCGATGAGGGCGACCATCTCGGCGCCGTTGCGCCCGGCGCTGTAGGCGGCCCACGCGCGGCCGCGCAGCTCGTCGGGGACGCGCGTGTGGATGAGCGTGCGCACGACGACGTTCTTGGCGCCGTGCCCGACGCCACCGACCAGATAGGCGGCAAGCGCGAACGGGAGCACGAGCCACAGCGTCGGCAGCGCCAGGCCGGCGCCCTGCACGGCCATCGCCACCAGCGCGGCGGTCGCGTACCTGGCCGCCGGGATCCGTGCCGCGACGAAGGTCGATCCGACGACCATGCCGATCGTCCACAGGGTCATGAGCGTGCCGTAGCCCGCGTCGCCCGCGTGCAGCACGTCCTTGGCGAAGAACACCTCGGCGGTCGCCGAAGCCGTCATGAACAGCGAGCGAGACGAGGGCGGCCACCACGACGGGCGCCAGCACCGGGTCGCGCACGAGGAAGGCCACGCCGTCGCGGGCGCGCTCGGAGGCGCGGCCGGACGGGTGCGGCTCGCGGCGGGCGCGCAGGGCCTGCGCGGCGAGCGCGACGGCGAGGAAGCTCGCGGCGTTGACCAGCAGCGCGGTCCGCGTGCCTCCGGCGGCCGCCAGCAGGCCGCCGAGGACGGGCCCGACCGCGAAGCCCAGGTAACGGGCGGCCTCGATCCGGCTGTTGACCTTCGCGACGCCGTCGGGACCGGCCGTCGCCGGCGCGAGCGCGAACTCGGCGGGCTGCGCGACGGCGACGCCGATCCCGAGCAGCGCGGTCAGCGCGAGTGT
This sequence comes from uncultured Actinomycetes bacterium, assembly GCA_963821355.1. Lineage (GTDB taxonomy): Bacteria > Actinomycetota > Thermoleophilia > Solirubrobacterales > Solirubrobacteraceae > JAOPZW01. The sequence continues at coordinate 15,803 of CAWGDO010000002.1, forward strand.
CGCCGCCAGGCCCCCGAAGGCGAACGCCAGCACGGCCGCGATCGCCGCCTGCGCGAGTGAGACGTCGCGCAGCAGCCGCCTGCTCTCCACGCGATCGGCGAGCAGGCCCGCCGTGCCGCCGAGCAGAACCGACGGCGCCCACAGCGCGATGAACAGCCCCGCGACGGCGATCCCCGAGCCCGTGCGCTCCTGCACATGGAGCGCGAGCGGGATGAAGCCCAGGAAGTCGCCGAGCGCCGAGAGGCCGACCGCGCCGGCGAGCAGGCGGCGATCACGCATGGCTCAGGCGCCGGCGGCCGCCATCATCTGTGCGGCGTGCTCCATCGTGTGCGCGCGGTCCGCGGACGGCGAGAACTCGAGGACCAGCGCGTCCTCCTCGACGACCACGTTGTGCCCGGCGGGCAGGTGGTACGCCTGGCCGGCGGCGATGGTCTCCTCGGTGCCGTCGGTCGACAGCACGCGCAGGCGGCCGCTGATGAGGTAGCCCCAGTGCGGGCTCTGGCAGGCGTCGTCGGGCAGCCCCGCGAACAGCGGCGCGGTCTCGACGCCGGCGCTGAGGCGCTCGAACGCGAGCGTCATCCCGCCCACGTCGATGGCGCGGGTGGTCGCGACGTCGGCCTCGAACTCGATCGGGACCTGATCCTGCGAATAGGCCGGCATGGTGCTCTCCCCTCGTGTGGTGCGTTGCCCGGAAGAGCGTGCCGCCGGGCGGGCGCCGCGTCATGCGTAGCGGCACCCATTTCGGGCACCGCCGGTACCCATCTTTCAGGCGACGCCGGCCGCGAGCGCGTAGGAGGCGGCGGCGGCGCGGGCCGAGCGCCCGGAGGCGCCGATCTTGTCGTAGATGTTGGCGATGTGGCGCTCGACCGTGCGGACGCTGAGCACCAGCTCGTCGGCGATCTCGTTGTTCGAGCGCCCGCGCGCGACCAGGCGCAGGACCTCGAGCTCGCGCGCGGTCAGGCCGGCCGGTGCGGCCGCATCGTCGGCCGGCACGCGCTGCGCCCCCAGCGCCCGCAGGGCCTCGTCGGCGGCGCGCGCCTCGCGCTCGGCGGCCTGGTCGTGGCCCTGGGCACGGAGCGAACGGGCGAGCTGACGGCGCGCCTGCGCCGCCTCCCAGCGCCCGCCGGAGCGCGCGTAGAGGTCGACCGCGTCCTCGAAGGCCGGCCGCGCCTCCTCCCACTCCCCGGCGGCGGCTGCCAGCGTGCCGTCCGCGAACGAGGCGGCCGCGGCGCTCGCGCCGGTGCCCACGGTCGACGCGATCTCCCGCAGCTCGTCGGCAGCGGCCCGCGCCGCCTCCGGCTCACCGGCGGCCAGCCGCGCCCGGACGAGGATCTCCAGCGCGGGGGTGCGATCGGTCAGCTCCCCGGCGGGCAGGCGGCGCAGTGAGCGCTCGGCCTCGTGCGCGGCGCTCGCCGCATCGCCACGGTCGAGCGCCAGCGAGGCGCGCACGAGCGGCGCGAGGAAGTGGCCGTCGGCCGCCTCGAGCAGCCGATCGGCCTCCTCGAACAGGCCCTGGCGACGGCGCAGCTCGGCCAGGCGCACCATCCCGTCGGCGATGCGATTGGGATGGATCTCGGCGAGCGGGCCGAGGTTCGCGCGCAGCTCGGCCTCGGCCTCGGTCCAGTCGCCGCGCCAGATGAGGATGTCGGCGTAATGGGCGCGGCAGGCGGCGAAGGTCAGCTGGTCCGACCACTGCTCACAGAAGCCCTTGACGTGCTCGCACCACTGAGCGGCCCGCTCGAAGTCGCGCACGCGCTTGCAGGCGTCGATCAGGTAGCAGCAGCAGCTCGAGATCGCATCGAGGTTGTCGAGTTCGCCGCCCACCGCCGCCGCGGTCGCCTCGTCGAGCCGGCGCATCCCGTCTTCGACCGCGCCTTCGCAGACCAGGGCCAGCCCCTCGAGCGCGAGCGCCATCATCTCGACGTCGACGTCGCCGCTGTCGCGCCCGATCTCCCGGGCCGCGGTCGCATAGGCCCGCGCACGAGGGGCGTCGCGACCGACCTGCAGAGCCAAGTGGCCGCGGATCAGCGTCAGCCAGCCCTGCTCGGCGCCGGGCTCGATGCCCTCGAGGAGGCGCTCGGCGCGCTCGATCCAGCCCATGCCGACGGCCGGGTCCGCGTGGAAGTAGCACTCGCCGAAGCACAGCTGCAGGGCCACACGCGCCGCGCCGCGGCGGTCGTCGGCCTGGCGGTAGAGGCGGAACGCGCGCTGCAGCGACCGGATCGCCGCCTCCTGCTCGTTGAGCCAGCGGCAGGCGAAGCCGTGACCCTCGTACGCGGCGGCCGACGGCGCACGCGCGAGGCTCGCCTCGAAGGCATCGCGGGCGGCCTCCCATTCGCCGGCGGCGAGCGCCGCCCGGCCGGCCTCCTCCTCGCCCAGCGCAGCCCCCTCGAGCATCGCCCCCAGCATACGCGCGCCCGGCATCAGCCGGCCGGCGAAGCCGCCGGCGAAGCCGGCCGCGGATGAGCGCCAGATCGTCGATGCCTGACGGTGCACGCGGGCGGAGGGACAGTGCTCCGCACGGCCCTCGCCCGCGGGTGCCGTCAGGCGCGATGAGATGGTGCTCAGGCGCGGCCGGCCGCCAGGGGCGGGTCTTGTCGAGAGACTCGCCCCTGGCCGCCGGCCCGCCCGCTAGGCGAGGGCTAACTCGGCGCGCGTTCCCGCGCGCTCGCCCAGCGCCACGCCCGACTCCGCGTCGAAGGCGTGGAGCGCGGCGGCGTCGAGCGCGAGCATGACCTCGTCGCCGGCGCGCACCTCGAAGCGGCCGTCGACGCGCGCGGTGAACTGCGAGCGCGCGTCGTCGGCGAGGAGCACGCCGTCGTCGCCCTCCTCGGAGTCCTGCGCGGCGCGCACGGCCTCGGCCGAGATCCGCGGCGCGTCGACCGCGAAGATCAAGTGGCTCTCCGAGCCGAGCTTCTCGACGATGTCGACCTTGACGGTCACCCGCGGCAGCGCGGGATCGCTGCCCGGCCCGGCCGCCTCGAAGTCCGTCGGCCGCACGCCGAGGATCACGCGGCGGCCCAGGCCGCGCAGCGGCGAGCCCGGCGGCAGCGCGACGCGATGGCCGCCGAAGGTCACCTCGTCGCGGGCGACATCGGCCTCGACGAGGTTCATCGCCGGCGAGCCGATGAAGGCGGCCACGAACAGGTTCGCGGGGCGGTGGAAGAGCACCTGCGGCGCATCGCACTTGCTGCAGCACGCCGTCGCGCAGGACGGCGACGCGCGTGCCGAGCGTCATCGCCTCGACCTGGTCGTGGGTGACGTAGACGGTGGTGACGCCCAGGCGCTCGTGCAGCTTGGTCAGCTGCGCGCGCATCGAGACGCGCAGCTTGGCGTCGAGGTTCGAGAGCGGCTCGTCCACGAGGAAGGCCGCCGGCTCGCGCACGATCGCCCGGCCCATCGCGACACGCTGGCGCTGGCCGCCCGACAGCGCTCCGGGCCGGCGCTCGAGCAGGTCGGTCAGCCCGAGCACGTCGGCGACCTCGGCGACACGGCGTTCGCGCACGGCCTTGTCGACGCGCCGCAGGCGAAGGCCGAAGCCGAGGTTGCCGCGCACGGTCAGGTGCGGGTAGAGCGCGAAGTTCTGGAAGACCATTGCGATGTCGCGCTTGCGCGGCTCCAGACGCGTGACGTCGCGCTCCCCGATCTGCACGCTGCCCGCGGTCGGCTCGTCGATGCCGGCGATCAGCCGCAGTAACGTCGACTTGCCGCAGCCCGATGGGCCGACGAGGACCATGAACTCGCCGTCCTGGATCTCGAGCGTGATGTCGTCGACCGCGCGTGGGCCGTGGCGGTACTCCTTGGTCAGGGCGTGCAAGCGGATGGCACCCATGTCCTCACCTCGTCAGCGTGATCTTCGAAAGGCCGAACGGCGCGTCGACGTCGACACCGCGCTCCTCGGCGAGGCCGACGGCCAGCAGCTGGGCGGGCACGATGGCCACGACCGGCCCCAGCCACTCGGGCACGTCGGCGAGCGCCAGGAACGGGTCGCCGAGTGCGGGGTCGTCGCCGATCGCCGCGACCCGCGCCCCGCGCTCGCGCGCGACGGCCACCAGCTCGCGCATCGACGATTGGGTCGGGCCCGCCGGCGCGATGGCCAGCAGCGGCTGGCCCGGGCCGGTCGTGGCGATCGGGCCGTGCAGGAGGTCGGCGGGCGAGTAGCCCTCGGCGACGATCCCGGCCAGCTCGCGCACCTTCAGCGCCGCCTCGAAGGCGGTGGCGTAGTGCGCGCCGCGGCCGACGACCGTCAGGCGCTCCCAGTCGCCGGCGGCCTGAACGGCGGCCGCCGCGCCGCCCGTGAGCGCGAGCTGGGTAGCGATCGCCTCGGGCAGCCGCGCGACCTCGCCCGTCAGCCGCGGGTCGCCCTCCGCGACGAGCGCGGCGATCGCCGCCAGCGACGCGGTATACGTCTTGGTCGCCGCCACCGAGTGCTCCTCGCCGGCTCCGAGATCGACGACGTGGTCGGCGGCCGCCGCCAGTGGCGAGGACGGGTCGTTGGTGATCGCGGCGGTCATCGCCCCCTGGCGCGCGGCCTCCGCCAGCGACACTGACGACGTCCGGCGATGCGCCCGACTGCGAGATCCCGATCACGATCGCGTCGATGAAGCGCGGCGGCGCGTCGTAGAGCGTGTGCAGCGACGGCGTGGCCAGCACCACCGGCAGGCGCAGGAAACGCCCGAGCACGTGCTGGGCGTAGCGCGCGGCGTTGTCGGAGGAGCCGCGCGCGGCCACCACGGCATAGCGCGGGCGGCGCCGGCGCAGCTCGGCGGCCAGCGCGCGCAGCGCTGGGCCCTCGCGCTCGAGCAGGCGCGCGACGACGTCGGGCTGCTGCCCGATCTCACCACGAACACAACTCGGCCTTCGGCCGGGGGACCCGCCTACGGCGGCCACGTGGCCGCCTCCGGCACCCCTAACGAGCGACATGCTCGCCCCCCGCGACCAGCGCACGCTGGACCTCGAGCCGGTCGTCGAGCACGACGACATCCGCCGGCGCACCGATCGCCAGGCGGCCGAGGTCCCGGCGGCCGGCGATCCGCGCGGGCACAGTGCTCGCCGCCGCCAGCGCCTCTTCGAGCCCGGCGCCGAGGCTGTGCAGGTTGCGCACCGCCTCGATCATCGTCAGCGCGCTGCCGGCCAGCGTGCCGTCGACGCGGCGCACGACGCCGCCCTCGGCGGTGACCTCGGTGCCGCCGAGGAAGTAGCTGCCGTCCGGCATGCCGGCGGCGCTGACGGCGTCGGTGACGAGGGCGAAGCGCGCGCGCGCCGCCTGCCACGCGACGAGAACGGTCTCGCCGGCGAGGTGATGGCCGTCGACGATGACCTGCACGGTCACGTCGGTGCGCGCGAGCGCGGCCATCGCGATGCCCGGGTCGCGCGGCGCGCTGGGGCGCATCGCGTTGAACAGGTGCGTCACCGTGCGCGCGCCGCGGTCGAAGGCCAGGTGAGCCTCGGCGGCGGTCGCATCGGAGTGCCCGCACGAGACGGTCACGCCGCGGCCGACCAGCTCGTCGATCAGCTCGAAGGCGCCGTGCAGCTCGGGAGCGAGCGTCATCTGGCTCACAGGGCCCGCGTCCAGCAAGCGGCGCAGCAGCGCCAGGTCCGGCGCGCGGCAGCCCTCGGCGTCGTGGGCGCCCAGGCGCCGCGGCGACAGGAACGGCCCCTCGAGGTGCGCGCCGATGACGCGCGGGCCGCAGCCGTCGAGGGCATCGCGCGGCAGCGCGGCGGCGAGGTCGACCTCCGGCGCGGTGATGAAGGTCGGCTGGAAGGCCGTGACCCCGGTCGCGAGCAGCGCCTCCCCGGCCCGCAGGTAGGCATCGGCGTCGGCGGCCTGGAAATCGACGCCGGCGAAGCCGTTGACCTGCAGGTCGACGAAACCCGGCGCGGCGATGCCACGCCCGCCGCCGCCCACGCCGAGCGCCGTCACGACGCCGTCCTCGACGGCGACGTCGCCCAGCATCAGCTTGCCGTCGACGAGCGCGGCGGCGACGCCGAGCCTCATCGGGCGGCCTCCCGGACGCTCCCGGCCGCCGCCAGCCGCGCACGCGCAGCTTCGGCCTCCACGCCCGCGAGCAGCATCACGAGCGCCACCTCGAGGTCGTCGCTCGCCGCGGCGAGCGCCGCGCGTGCGGCGTCCTCGTCGCACCCGGCACCCGCACAGCAGACCCGCACCGCCCGCTCGCGCAGCTTGGCGTTGGCCACGCGCATCGAGCTCATGAGGTTGCCGTAGGTCCGCCCGCGGCGGACCATCAGCGCCGTGGAGAACGCGTTGAGCGCGAGCTTCTGCGCGGTGCCGGCCTTCAGGCGCGTCGAGCCGGCGATCACCTCGGGGCCGACCGCGAGCACGATCGGGTGGTCGGCCGCGCGCCCCAGCGGCGAGTCCGGCACGCACACCACCGCCGCCGTCAGTGCGCCGGCGTCCGCCGCGGCGCGCAGTGCGCCCGCCGCGTAGGGCGTGCTGCCCGACGCCGAGACCGCCACCACGACGTCGTCGCGCGTCGGCGCCAGCGCGCGCAGCTCCGCAGCGCCGACATCAGCGTCGTCCTCGGCGGCCTCGCGCTCCGGGCCCGCGGGCAGCGCGGCGCCCGCCACCAGGGCAACGACGCCCTCGAACGAGAAGGTCGGGCCCCACTCGGCGGCGTCCGCGCCGGCCATCGCACCGGCCGACCCGGCGCCGACGTACACGACGCGCCCGCGATCGGCGGCCGCATCCACGAGCGCCGCGATCGCGCCCTCCGCCTCGCGCAGCGCATCGAACACGACCGCGTTGGCGTCGTTCAACGCGCGCACGACGTCGAGGGTGGCGCGCAGGTCGAGGTCGGCCAGCGTGGCGTCGTGGCCCTCGGTGATCATTGCGAGGGCCTACTGTGGAGGTCGCCGGATGCGCCGGTCGAGGCATGACGCGCGGTCACACCCGCACCCCCGGCAACAGCGCATCGCACAGCACGTCCCACACTGCGGCCGGATCGCTTCCGCCCAGCGCGCTCATGTGCCCACACGCCTCGAAGCCCCGCGTCCAGAGGTCGTCGATCCCCGCGTCGCGCGCGGCGCGCACCGCCGTGTGTTGCTGCTGCTGCCGCCGCACGCGGCGACCGCGACGCTCACGGCGGCCAGCGCCGCAAGCAACACCTTTGGAGTCCTCACTCTTCCTCCTCGTCGCTCGCCACCCCGCGGGCGGCGATGCATCTGGCGTGAGGCCGTCCCCGACACGACGACCCTTCTCTGACCTGCCTTGCTCATCGGGACCCCAGCGCGGGCCGGAGCTCCGTCACGAGCCGATAACGATCACCGCGATAGATCGAACGGACGAACTCCACCACCTCCCCTCCATCGCTCGTGCTGGTCCGCTCGAACAGGAAGGCCGGCGCGTGCAGCGGCACGCCCAGGACCTCGGCCTCCTCCTCGTTGGTCACGGTTGGTTCGATGGTCTGGGTCCCGGCCACCACGACGGTGCCGTAGCGCTGGGCCAGAAGGTCGTAGAAGGACTGCCCTTCGAGGTCGCGCCGCGTGAGCTCGGGCGCGATGCGCTGGGGCACGTGCAGGACCTCGATGGCCATCGTCTCGCCGTCGGCGAGGCGCAGTCGGCGGATGACCCACACGCGATCGGCGGGCGAGACGTGCAGCCGCGCCCCGAGCTTGGCCCCCGCACTCGCCTCCTCGAAGGACAGCACGCGGCTGCCTGGGCGCATGCCGCGCTGGCGCATGTCCTCGGAGAACGAGGTCATCGTCAGCGGCAGCGCGATCTTCGGCTCGGCGACGTAGGTCCCCGATCCGTGGCGGCGCAGCAGCAGCCCCTCGCGCACCAGCTCGTCGATGGCCATGCGCAGCGTGGGGCGCGACACGCCGAGCTCCGTCGCCAGGCGCCGCTCGGAAGGGATCGCCGTCCCGATCTCCAGGCCGCCGACGAGCTCGAGCAGAGCGTCGCGCGCGAGCTCCTGTTTGGATGTCCCGCCGTTTTGGTCCACACCACTTGCCATAGTTCTCTCTCCCGGCTCCGAACGACCCTTGTGCCAGAGCCGTTTGAAGCGGGCGGCAAGCTACTCCCGCGTCCGTAATTGGTCAATACCAATTTTCAACCAGTTACGGGAACTTGGCTCCACGACGGGCGTGGAGTGGTCAAGTCTGGCGCGTTGGCGCTCGATGTTCAGCGCGGTGTGGCCACGCTGCCGGCCGGCGTGGCGCTGATCCAGATCGCGCGCCCGGCTACGCCGCGCGCGGATCGACGTTCTGGTTCAGGCGGAAGACGTTGTCGGGGTCGTACACACGCTTGAGCGCCACGAGGCGGCGGTACTTCTCCTCGCCGTAGGCGGCCCGAACGCGGTCCTGGCCCTCGTCGGCGAGGAAGTTGACGTAGGTCCGGCCCGTGCCGAACGGCTCGAGCGCGGCGAATGCCTCGCGCGCCCATGCGACGTGGCGCTCGGGCTCGGGGTCGTCGGCAAGCGACACGGCGTTGATGTTCACGTTGTGCGCGGCGTCGCGCTGCGCGTAGGCCGTGTCCTGCTCGCCCACGCGCGCGACCGCGCCGCCGAGGTGGAAGACGATGATGTACGACCGCGGGTTGGTGATCCTCGCGGCCTGCTCGACGAGCGTGTCGATCGCCTCGTCGCTCAGCGGCGGCAGCTCCCACGACTTCCAGTAGTAGTGCCAGCCGTGGGGCACGCTTGCGTCGAAGAGCTGCTGGACGTCGACGTAGCGACGCGGCGCCACGGCGTCGAACAGCGGCGATCCGAAGCGCCGCAGCGGCGCCAGCGCCTCCTCGCCGTCCGATGGCGAGCCGGCGTGGCAGGCGATCACGGCGACGACCGGCCGCCCGTGGACCTCGACAGGGAGGAACGCCAGCGGCGGCGCATGGCGCAGGTTGACGATCGTCGTCAGCTCGTCGGGCGCCTCGGCGATGTAGTCGCGGTAGAAGCGCAGGACCTCGGGCGCGTCTTCGAGGTCGTAGTAGATCGGCCCGGCGAGGACGGTCGGCCCCACCTCGTGCAGCCGGTACTCGAACGACGTGACGACACCGAAGTTGCCCCCGCCTCCACGCAGGCCCCACAGCAGCTCGGGGCTCTCGTCCTCGGCGGCGCGCACCACTTCGCCGTCGGCGGTCACGACCTCCGCCGCCAGCAGGTTGTCGACGGTCGCCCCGTGGCGGCGCATGAGCCAGCCGATCCCGCCGCCGAGGGTCAGGCCGGCGATGCCGGTATGGGTCACGATCCCGCCGACCGTGGCCAGCCCGTGGGCCTGCGTGGCCGCGTCGAGCTCGCCCCACAGCACGCCCGCGCCCGCGCGCGCCGACCGCCGCGCCGGGTCCACCTCGACCGCGCGCATCGGGGAGAGGTCGATGACGAGGCCGTCGTCGCAGACCGCCAGGCCGGCCACCCCGTGGCCACCCCCGCGCACCGCAACCGGAAGGTCGCGCTCGCGGGCGAGGCGCAGCGCTGCGACGACGTCGCCCGCCCCCCGGCAGCGCGCGATCAAGGCGGGGCGGCGATCGATCGCGCCGTTCCAGACCTTGCGGGCCTCGTCATAGCCGGTGTCCCCGGGGGCGAGCAGTTCGATGGTTCGTGTCGCCATTGCTCCACGGTCCCACGCCCGACGGGCGGCGGCTAGTCCACGATATGGACTTCACAAGCGCACCCGCCGCGGAGACACTGCCACGGTGGAGGTGCGCAGCTACGGCCAGTACTGCCCGATCGCGAGGGCGAGCGAGATCCTCGCCATGCGCTGGACACCGATCATCGTGCGCAACCTGCTGCTGGGCTGCGAGACGTTCAGCGAGATCCAGGACGGCGCGCCGGGCATCCCACGCACGCTGCTCAGCGAGCGCCTGCGCCTGCTCGAGCACCACGGGATCGTGGAGCACACCACGGGCCCAGGAGGGCGCGGCTCGCGCTACCGGCTCACCGAGGCGGGCGAGGAGCTCATCGGCGTCGTCGACGCGCTCGGCGCGTGGGGCGCGCGGTGGCTGGAGCTGGCCCCGCCGCACATGGACGCGGGTGTGGTGCTGTGGACGCTGTGCCGCCTGGCCGACCCCGACGAGCTACCAGGCGATCGAACGGTGATCCGCTTCGACTTGCTCGACGGGCCGCGAAGACGCTTCTGGGTCGTGCTGCAGAAGCCCGCCTCGGAGGTCTGCGTCAAGCCGCCCGGCTACGACGAGGACCTCGTGGTGACGAGCAGCTCGGAGTGGCTGGCCAAGTGGCACATGGGCAAGATCACGCTGGCGCGCGCCATGCACGAGGGCCTGATCTCCGTCGAAGGCCCGCGTGCCCTCGTGCGGCGGCTGGCGAGCCTGGGGCTGAGCCGCTACGCGGGAGTCACGCCCGCCGCGTGATCCGCGCCCGCGCGCGATCGCCACGCGGCCCCGCCATGCGCGCGACGAGCTCGCCGGTCGGCACCTCGAGCGCGCCCAGCTCAAGGGCACGCTCGCGCATGGCGGCGTGCAGGTCGTAGTGGTCGCCCTGGAAGCGGCGCCGCGGAATGCCGAGCTGGGCGGCGAACGCGTGCAGCTCGTCGAACCCGGCGTCGCTGACCATGTGACACCAGCTCGTCCACGGTAGGACCGCGTCGGGGTACTCGCGCAGCGGGTCGACGAGGACGGCCACGGCCGCCTCGCGACTAGGCCAGCTCGGGCTTCTCGGGCAGGTCGAGCCCGCGGGCCTCGACGCCACCGCCGGCCAGACCGGGCCGCGGCAGCGGACGCGGGGCCTCGCGCGGACGCTCGGGCGCGGCTCGCCCGGGACGGGCGGGCCGGAGGGCGGCGGCGCCTCGGAGCCGAAGACGTCCTCCTCGGACTTGCCGGCGAGCAGCGCCTCGAACTCTTCCTTCTCGATCGTCTCGCGCTTGACGAGGATCTCGGAGATCGTGCTCGAGCGACTCGCGGTGCTCGTTGAGGAGGTCCTTGGCGCGCTGGTGCGCGGCCTCGACGATGCGGCGGATCTCGTCGTCGATCTCGCGCGCGATCTCGTCGGAGTAGTCGGGCTCGGCGGAGAACTCGCGGCCGAGGAACGGCTGGCCGTGGTCGTGGCCGAACACGCGCGGGCCGAGCTTCTCGCTCATGCCGAAGCGCATGACCATCTGCTTGGCCGTCGCGGTGACCTTCTCGAGGTCGTTCGACGCGCCGGTGGTGATCTCGCCGAAGACGATCTCCTCGGCGGCGCGGCCGCCGAGCGTCATCGCCATCTTGTCGGTCAGCTCGGCGCGCGTCGTGAGGAACTTGTCCTCCTGCGGCATCGAGATCGTGTAGCCGAGCGCCTGGCCGCGGCCGATGATCGAGATCTTGTGGACCGGGTCGGAGTGCTCGAGGTAGTGGCCGACGATCGCGTGGCCCATCTCGTGGTAGGCCGTGATCAGGCGCTCCTTCTCGCTCATGACCCGGGTCTTCTTCTCCGGGCCGGCGATCACGCGCATGATCCCCTCTTCGAGCTCGATCTGCGTGATCTCGCGCTTGCCGTTGCGAGCGGCGAGCAGCGCGGCCTCGTTGACGAGGTTGGCGAGGTCGGCGCCGGTGAAGCCGGGCGTCTGGCCGGCGAGCGCGTCGATGTCGATCTCCTTCGCCAGCGGCTTGCCGCGCGTGTGGACCTCGAGGATCTTCGCGCGGCCCTTGCGGTCGGGGCGGTCGACGACGATCTGGCGGTCGAAGCGGCCCGGGCGCAGCAGCGCCGGGTCGAGGATGTCGGGACGGTTGGTGGCCGCGATGAGGATGATGTTGTCCTTCATCTCGAAGCCGTCCATCTCGACGAGCAGCTGGTTGAGCGTCTGCTCGCGCTCGTCGTGACCGCCGCCCAGGCCGGCGCCGCGATGGCGGCCGACGGCGTCGATCTCGTCCATGAAGATGATGCAGGGCGAGTTCTGCTTGGCCTGCTCGAAGAGGTCGCGCACGCGGGAGGCGCCGACGCCGACGAACATCTCGACGAAGTCCGAGCCGGAGATCGAGAAGAACGGCACGCCCGCCTCGCCGGCGACGGCGCGGGCGAGCAGCGTCTTGCCGGTGCCCGGAGGGCCGTAGAGCAGCACGCCCTTGGGAATCCGCGCGCCGAGCGCCTGGAACTTCTTCGGGTTCTCGAGGAACTCCTTGATCTCGTGCAGCTCCTCGACCGCCTCGTCGACGCCCGCGACGTCGCGGAAGGTGATCTTCGGCGAGTCGACGCGACATGCGCTTGGCGCGCGACTTGCCGAACGACATGACCTTCGAGCCGCCGCCCTGGACCTGGTTCATGAGGAAGATCCAGAACCCGATGAAGATCAGGAACGGCAGGACGTAGGTCAGCAGCGACAGCCAGCCGTTGGTCTTGGTGCCCTCGATGTTGTAGTCCTGCAGTCCGCCGGAGTCCTTGGCCTTCTCCAGGCGCGCCTCGAGCTGGGCCGAGCTGTCGGGCGGAAGCCGGTCTCGTACTGCTGCCCGTTGCGCAGCTTGACGACGACCGTGTTGTCCTTCGTCTTCAGCTCGACGGTCTTGACGCTCACCGCGCTCGAGCTGCGTGATGAAGTCGCCGTACGTCGGCGTCGGCTCGCTCGAGTGCCGGGGTGATGAGCTTCTGGGCGAAGAACGCCAGCACGACCACGATCAGGATCGGGAACGCTGCGCTCTTGAAGAACCGGCTCATGAGAGTTAGATCGGCGCCCGGAGCGCCCAACGTGAGAGCTCTCCCGGGGCAGTCAAGCCTACCAGGGGGTTTGCAACCCCCACGCAGGCTGTACGTGCGGCCAGGCCAAGCGGATGCAGATGGGCCTACTCACTGTCAGATCTCTGCGTCGACCAACGCGGCGACGTAGGGCAGGTTGCGGTAGCGCTCGGCGTGAGTCGAGGCCGTAGCCGATCGCGAAGCGGTCGGGGATCTCGAAGCCGACGTAGCGTGATCGGCAGCTCGACCTTGCGGCGCGTCGGGCTTGGTCAGCAGCGCGCAGACCTCGAGCGACGCCGGGTCGCGCGCGCCGAGGTTGCGCAGCAGGTACTGCAGCGTCAGGCCGGAGTCGACGATGTCCTCGACGATCAGCACGTGGCGGCCCTCGATCGGGGTGTCGAGGTCCTTGAGGATCCGCACGACGCCGCTGGAGTCGGTCGCCGAGCCGTAGGACGACGACGGCCATGAAGTCGACCTCGCACGGGATCTCGATGTGGCGCATCAGGTCGGCGAGGAAGAACACCGCGCCCTTGAGCACGCCGACGAGCAGCAGGTCGCGGTCGTCGTAGTCCTCGGTGATCTGCTCGCCCAGCGCGCGCACGCGCTGCTTGAGCTCGTCGGGCTGGACGAGGATCTCGCCGATCTTCGGGTCGCGCATCGCCCGCCGCAGTCTAAGCGGGGCGCACGGGGCGCGGCGGCGTGCGCTCGAAGCGCAGCACGCCGTCCTGCGACGACCGCGCGCGCGCCGTCGCCGACGTCGAGCGCGCCGGCGTCGCCGAGCGCCGAGCGACGTCGTCGAGCCGCGCGGCGGCGCGGGCGCACAGCGCGCCGGTCGCCTCCTCGGCCAGGCGGCGCACGACGAGCCGCGCGAGCGCGGGCGGCAGCGCGGCGAGGTGCGCGAGCGCGATGCGGTCGCGCCCGGCCAGCGCCGCGTCGACGACGACGTCGAGCACCTCGGCCTCGTCGCGCAGGAGCTCGCGCGGTGCGCACGACGTTCGCGCTCGGCGCGCGGATCGACGGCCGCGCAGCGCCGGGAGCAGCCCGTGCGCGCACGCGCCCGCGCGCGTACGCGTCCGAGGCGTTGGTGGCGTCGTCGCGCCACGCCAGCCCGCGCGCCGCGCACCACGCCGCGGTCTCCTCGCGGGTCACGCCGAGCAGCGGGCGCACGAGCCTGCCCGCGCGCGCGGCCATCCCGAGCAGCGCGCGGCGTCCCGGCGAGGCGGCGAGCCGGTAGAGGATCGTCTCGGCCTGGTCGGTGGCGGTGTGGCGCGGCGGCGAGCCGCGCGCCGCGCCGCCGCCGCGGCCGCGCCGCGCCGTAGCGGACGTCGCGCGCCCACGCCTGGAGGTTGCCGGCGGCGTCGTCGGGCCGCGACGCGCTCGTGCACGACGAGCGTCGACGCCGAGCCGCGCGCAGAGCGCGCGGCAGTGCGCCTCGTCGCCGTCGGCCTCCGTCGCGCAGCCCGTAGTTGACGTGCAGCGCGCGCACGGTCCGCAGCTCGAGCGCCAGCGCGACGTCGAGCAGGCAGACGGAGTCGCGGCCGCCGGAGAGCAGCACGACCACGCGGCGCCCGCCGGGAGCAGTCCGGTCGCGCGCACGCGCGCGAGCAGCTCGTCAGTCATCGTCGTCGACGGCTCGTGCGACGAACAGCTCGGTCGCCTCGGTGAAGCCCTTCAGGCGCACCTCGCCGATGCGCTCGAACTCCAGGTGCGGCCCGGCCAGGTCGACGACGTCGCGCGTGACGAGCACCTCGCCGCCGGCCGCGCGCGCGGCGACGCGCGAGGCCAGGTTGACCTCGCGCCCGTAGTAGTCGCCGTCGCGGTAGAGCGTGAGCCCGTAGTGGATGCCGATCCGCGGCAGCGGCCGCTGTCGGCCACCATCGACTGGAAGCCGACAGCCCAGTCCACCAGCGCCGAGGCGTCGGAGCCGACGATCATCACCTCGTCGCCGATCGTCTTGACGACGCGCGCGTCGTCGGGCAGCGTGACCTCGACGTCCTCGACGAATCGCTCGACGGCGCTCACCGCCTCCTCGTCCCCCTGCTCCTCGGTCAGCCGCGTGTAGCCGGCGAGGTCGGCGAAGGCGATCGCGACGCGCATGCGCCCGAGCTCGGGCGACCCGTCCGCGAGGTCGGCCTCCATGTGCCCGACGACGTCCTGCTCGACGAAGTGGCGCAGCAAGCGCCGGTGCACGTGGTTCATGATCGGCGAGGCGAGCGGCAGCACGCTCGCGCGGCCAGGCCCTCCATCTCCTCGGCGATCTCGAGGCCGGGCACGCCGTCGCGCATCAGCGGCTCGTGGACGTAGAGGTGGAAGAGGCGCACCTCGGCGTCGGCGATCTGCGCGAGCGCCTGGCCGTAGACGCGCACCAGCTGCAGGAACGCGACGAGCGGGAAACCCGCCGCGAGCACGTCGGCGACGTAGCGCAGCATCTCGAGGTCGTCGTCGGAGAGCCGTTCGGTCGCCGTCGCGCTGAAGCCCATCGACTGAACAGGCGCTCGATGAGGGCCGGCTCGAGCCCGGTCACGCGCGCCGCCTCGTCGAGCGTGTGGCGCGCATCTTGCTCGGGGAGCAACTCCTCGATGAAGCCGAAGGCCGAGCCCACTCTCGGTCGCCGCGCGGATCTCCTCGAGCGAGTGCCCGCGCTCGCGCAGCCGTGCGACGATCCGCGCCTGCGCCACCGCCGCCGGTGTCCACTCGCCGTCGCGCAGCTGGGGCACGAGGCCCTGCTGCGCCCAGCGGCGCAGCGTCTGCGGCGTCACGCCCGCCCGACGGGCCGCCTGGGTGCGCGACACGGCCTCGGTCACGGACCGGCTCCCCAGAAAATTCGGAGGCGGGACCCGCCTCGCCTCGGCCACGTGGCCGGGCTCGGCACCCGCCAGAAAATCAGCGGCGGGACCTCGATGACGAGGGTCCCGCCGCTCGCGGGCTTAACGTCCCGCGACGTCGGCCGACGGCGCTCGTCCGCTGTGGGGCGGCACCTTGCGGGTGGTGACCCACCCACTCTTCGGCCTTTTGCCTTGATCGGTGGGGGAGTCATAAGCCCGTACGCCAATGGCTGTCAACGTCAAATTTCGCGCCTCAGACCTTCAGGTGCGGATACTCCTCGGAGACCAGCTCCGAGTAGCGGGCGTAGACGGGCTTCGTGATCGGGATCAACTGGAGCGCGGACTTGACGTCGCCCCCCGCCTTGATACGCCGGCGGGCGAGTGCGATCGGCACGTTCTCCTTGCCCTGGAAGTACTTGTTGGCGGTCTCGGAGCTCATGGTCATCTTCACCTTGGGCTCCCAGTCGACGTCGTCGGTCCACACCCAGTGGAGGTTGCCCTCCTCGTCCCCTGAGGCTGCGCGGATGTTGACGACCATGTCGACATCGGAGAACTCGAAGCGCTGCGGGACGTCGGCGTCGCGCAGCTTGGGCCCCATGTCGGGGTCCGAGCTCATCATCTCGAACACCTGGTCCATGACCTCCCGGAACTCCTGCGCCGACCTGAACGGATCTGACATCACGACCCTCCTTCTCCGTTGACGAGGCTGTCGTACACCTTCTGCTGTATCGGCGCTCGGATTTCGTCGGTCGGCTCGAGGAGGAGCGCGCGATCCTCGGCCACCGGGCGGGTGTCGACGCCGACGACCCGTTCGACGGTTTCGTCGCGAGTCAGCCTGCCCACAAGCCGCGCGCCGAACGGATTGGCCACGCCGGCGATGAGGACGCGCGGCCCGGCCATCGCGGCCCGCGGTCAGGTCGCGCGCGGCGCTCCGGGAGGCTCGTCCGGCGGCCGGACGGGATGCCTCGTCGGCGGCTCCCCTCGGGGCGCGGCGGCGGGCTCGGCCGGCGCCGACGTGGAGGGCCCTGCGGGCGGCTTCGCGGAGGGCCCTGCCGGCGGCTTCGCCGAAGGGTCCGCCGGCGATTTCGCGCGCGACTCGGGCGACGGCTTCGCGGGCGGCTCCGCCGGAGACTTCGCCGGCGCGGTGGCGGCCGCGCCCTTCGCGCGGTTGCGCCGGCGCGTGGGCGGCCGCTGCGGCGCGCGCTCCAGCTTTGCCACGCGCTCCTCGAGCGCGGCGATGTGCTCGCGCAGCGCGCGCAGCTCGTCAGAGCCGGCCGGTCGCAGGTCCTCGAGCGTCTCGCGGAAGCGGCCCGCGGCGCTGACAAGCTCGTCGGCGAGCTGCTGCGCGCGCTCGCGCGTGAAGCCCGCCTGCCCGGCGGCTTCGATGGCCTGTGCCGCGGCCGCCCGCACGGCGTCGCCGCGCGAGGCGCCCTTCTCGCCCGTCGCGCCCTCGTCGCCCGACGGGGTCGTCTCGGCGGCTGCGGCCTTCTCGGCGGCTGCCGCCTTCTCAGCGGCTGCGGCCTTCTTGTCGCCCGACGAGCCCTTCTTCTTTTTTTCGCTGTCCTTCTTGGCCACGATGAAGCGAGTCTATCCTCGCGCCCCGTGACGCACCTGCATCCAACGGCCGACCTCGCCGAGCGCGCGCTGCTTCCGGACGACCCCGGCCAGGCGCTGGCGCTCACACGCGTGCTGTTCGACGCGACGCCGAAGATGTTCAACCACCACCGCGGCCTATGGGGCTACTCGGGCGTGGCGATCGATGGGGCACCGCTGACGGTGCAGAGCACCGGCATCGGCGGCCCGAGCGCCGCCATCGTCGTGGGCGAGCTGCAGGCGCTTGGCCTGCGCCGCGCGGTGCGGATCGGGCGCGCCTGGGCGGTCGACGGCACCGTGCGCGCCGGCGAGCTCGTCGCGGCCACCGCCGTGGTGGCCGCAGACGGCGCCAGCCGCGCGCTCGGCGCGGAGGCGCGGATCGAGCCCGACGCCGCACTGGCGGGCGCGCTGGAGGCAGACCACGCCGGCGTCATCGCCTCAGCCGAGCTCCCGCGCGGCGACCCTGCGTGGGAGGCACTGGCCTTCGACCTCGAGAGCGCGGCGGTGCTGGCCGCCGCGGCGCGGGCGGGCGTCGCCGCCGCGTGTTTGGTGGCGATCGAGGGAGCGGACCCGGATGCGGTGGCCGAGCGGCTGGGACACGGCGCGCTGCCGGCGCTGGCGCCGGTGCGACGGTAGGGCCCCGGGGCGCTCAGCGCCCGCGACCACTCACCCCGCGTGCGGGGTGTCCTTCACCGTGCTCGCCCGCTTCGCCGCCGGCTCTTTCGGCAGCGCCTTGCGCAGCGCCGCCAGCTCCTTGGTGATGGCGTCGAGGCCGGACTCGATCGCGTCGAGGCGGCCGTCGAGCGCGCCGCTTCCCTGCAGGCTCGCCAGGCGATCGTCGAGGCGGTCGACGCCGTCCTCGATGCCCTCCAGGCGCTGGGAGAGCGAGCGTACGCGCCGCGTCAGCCGCTCCATGTCGGCCGCCGAGGGGATGTTGAGCGCCCCGAAGGCGACCTCCTGAGCCTGAGCGGCTTTCTCGCGCGCCTCGAAGGCCCGGGCGATCGCGCCGTTGATGATCGGGTTCTCGAGCAGCTCCTGGGCGACCTTCCCCAGGGCGTCCTCGCCCGTCCGGGCCAAGCGCTCGCGCAGGCCGTCGCCGCCGGTTTCCTCAGCCATGGCGCGAACGCTACTGCAGATGGCCCAACCGCCACCGAAATGACGCGGCTCTCATGCCGCTCTCATCGGGACCCGCCAGAGTTGTGCGATTCGGCACGCACCAGGGCAATACCTAACCCTCTACTTGAAGGTGAGTCTGACTAGCGCACGGGACATCTGGGCATGAAAGCACGCATGTTTCTGCCGAGACATGCGTCTAAGTAGTCAAGAGGCCGGGGGGTTCGGCCGATCACCACGGTCACACCGCACGTCTTCAGAGTTCCCCGTTGCCCGCGAACAGAGCCAAAAACGTCCGACGCACCGGCAGAATGTCCCCTGCTAGGGTCACGCTGGCCGGCGGCGCCCGCAGGGCGTCGCTTCTACGCATGCATAAGCGCAAGCTGCTCATCGGGTTGGCCACCGCGGGATTGCTTCTCGCCGGCTTCGGGGCGGCGACCATGCCGGCGTCGGCGGAGCAGCGCACACTGCTGGTGACGCTCCTCGGCGGCGCGCAGGTCACGGTCACGGTCGACGTGCCGCCGGGCACCCCGGTCGACCAGATCAAGATCCCGGGCGTCACCGCCCCGATCGTCGGCGTCCAGGACATCACGCCCCAACAGCCTCAGCCGCAACAGCAGCAGGGCGCCGCGCCCGTGCAGGTGAAGGTCAAGCCGAGCAGCCAGAAGTCTTCAAAGCCGTCCAAGCAGTCGTCGAGCTCCGGCTCCGACTCCGGGTCCAGCACGAAGTCCGGTTCGGGTTCCGCGCCCGCCACGAAGGATTCGAAGGCCGCCGGCGGCACCACCACCTCCCCCGACAAGCCGACGGAGGAACCCAAGGGCGGCGAGCAGGTCCAGCAGGTCACGACCGGCAAGGCTCAAGCCCCGGTCGAGGCTGCGAAGAAGAAGGTCAAGGACACCGCTGACAAGGTCCAGGAGACCACCGGGCTGCGCAAGCCCGACGGCCAGCCCACGCCCGCGAACCCGACGATCTCCGAGGCCCTGCCCGGGCCCGCGCCGATCGGCGTGCCGAACTTCTTCATCGACAAGTTCCGCATCCCGCCGTTCCTGCTGCCGATCTACCAGGCGGCGGGCATCGAGTACGGCGTGCGCTGGGAGGTCCTGGCCGCGATCAACGAGATCGAGACCGACTACGGGCGCAACCTCAACGTCTCGACGGCCGGCGCGGTGGGCTGGATGCAGTTCCTTCCCTCGACGTGGAGGCGTTGGGGTGTCGACGCCAACCACGACGGCAAGAAGGACCCGTACAACCCCGTGGACGCGATCTTCGCCGCCGCGCGCTACCTGAAGGCCGCGCGGGCCGACCAGGACGTCCGCCAGGCGATCTTCGCCTACAACCACGCCGACTGGTACGTGGACTCGGTTCTCATGCGCGCGCGTCTGATCGGGGGCCTGCCGGCCGACCTCGTCGGGTCGCTGACCGGGCTGACGCAGGGCCACTTCCCCGTCTACGCCAAGGCCCGCTACGCCGACGACATCAGCGAGAGCGACGTCCACAAGCGCATCAAGCACGGCAACGCCGCGCTGCCCGTCACCTCCTCGAGCACGCGCCGCGGCATCAACATCTTCGCCAAGCCCGGCTCGCCGGTCATCGCCGTCCAGGACGGCAAGATCATCCGGATGGGCTGGACCAAGCGCCTGGGCAGGTTCATCCAGTTGCGCGACGTCTACGGCAACACGTACACCTACGCCCACCTCGCCAAGCTCGCGCTCGCCTACCCGGTGCCCAAGGAGAAGACCGTCTCCAAGGCCCAGGTGAACAAGGAGCTTCACCTCACCAAGCCCAAGAAGGATCCCAAGCCGACGGCCCCGGCGAGCGCCGGCAAGCAGGTCAGCGCGAACCCCGCCGGCGCCGCCGGGACCGCCGCGGCGACCGCCCCCGCCGCCGCCGCGACGAGCGCCGCCCAGGCCGCCGCGCCCGGCGTCGCCAAGGAGCGCGTCTTCGCCAACCCGGGCCGCCCGGGCGCGTACCACGCCGGCGGCGAGGAGCAGTTGCTCAACGCGGGCAGCGTCATCCCCGGCTACACGACCTTCAAGTCCTACTTCACCGGCGTCTACGGCCTCAAGCGCTCCGACGTCGTGCTCAAGAAGCTCAAGCCCGGCAGCAAGGTCATCGCCGGCACCATCCTCGGGCGCGTCGGCCGCACCGAGCAGAAGATGGCGCCGCACATGCTCTTCGAGATCCGCCCCGCGGGCCGCGACGCGCCGCGCATCGACCCCAAGCCGATCCTCGACGGCTGGAAGCTGCTCGAGTCCACGGCGATCTACCGCGCGGCCGGCAAGAACCCGTTCTGGGGCCCGGACTCCAAGAACCCGTCGATCGGCCAGATCCTGCTCATGAGCAAGGAGGCGCTGCAGCACCGCGTGCTGACCGATCCGGGCATCGAGGTCTACGACTGCGGGCGCCGCGACATCAAGGCCGGCGGCATCGACCGCCGCGTCCTGGCCACCCTGGAGTTCCTGTCGGCCAGCGGCCTGAAGCCGACGGTCACCGCCCTGCACTGCGGCCACAGCTACCTGACGACGTCGGGCAACGTTTCCGAGCACAGCTCCGGCAACGCCGTGGACATCGCCAAGATCAACGGCATCCCGATCCTCGGCCACCAGGGCCCCGGCTCGATCACCGACATCACGATCCGCCGCCTGCTGACGCTGCAGGGCGCGATGAAACCCCACCAGATCATCTCCCTGATGACCTTCGACGGCGCCGACAACACGCTCGCGCTGCCCGACCACAACGACCACATCCACGTGGGCTTCCAGCCGCTGTTCAGCGACGACAAGCGGGGTTCGCAGCTCAACGGCGCGCTCAAGCCGGGGCAGTGGACGAGGCTCATGAAGCGTCTGGGCCAGATCGAGAACCCGGCCGTCCCGATCGGGCCCTCGAAGTACGCCATCAAGGTCCCCAAGCGGGCCAGCAAGGCCCACGTCGGCGAGTAGTGGGCCCGCTCGCGCCGGGACGCGCGCAACGCCACGACG
Source organism: uncultured Actinomycetes bacterium (assembly GCA_963821355.1). GTDB lineage: Bacteria > Actinomycetota > Thermoleophilia > Solirubrobacterales > Solirubrobacteraceae > JAOPZW01. The sequence goes on from CAWGDO010000002.1 coordinate 36,923, forward strand.
GGGCTCACTAGCCTGTTCGGCTTCGTCCAGCTCGAGTTCCCGTGGGCGCTCGGACCGCCGGACGGACGCTACGTCGTGCGCGGGCACGCCGGCGAGCTCGAGCATGTGCTGGTCATCGCCACGCTCGGCGCGCCCGAGCGCCGCTGGCTGCGTGGCCGCCGGCCCAAGGCGGCCTCACCCACGCCGGCGCCGGTGACGACCGGCCGCGCCACGCTGGTGACCGCCCGCCAACTCGACGGCCCCGCCGCGGCCGAGCGCTGGATGCGCGACGCCGGCGAGGCCGAGGGGGATGCGGCGGTCGCCGTGCTCAACCGCGTGCTGCACCTCTATCGCGTGGCCACCGCCGACGCGCAGGCGCGCGAGGTGCGCCGCGAGCAGGCCGTCGTGGTGCGCGTCGGCTTCGGCGAGGGCGAGCAGGTGGCCGAGGGTCGCTGGCGCCAGGCACTCGAGCTGCCCGCCCCGCGCCCCACCGCCCGGCGCTCGGCCGCGCTGCGCCCGCAGGAGCGCCTCGCCGCGCTGCTCGGCGGGCGCGATGCCGCCCTGGCGTGCGAGGAGCTCGCGCTGCGTGCGCGCCAGGACGTCGACGCCGGCCGGCGCCGCGAGGCCGCGCTGCAGCTCGACGCCGCGCTCGCCGCGGCGCTCGCCGAGCTCGCCCCGTGGGCGCCGCGCGCCGACCTGGGCGACCGCCTGACGGAGCTCGGCGAGCTGCACGGCGGCGTGCAGGCCGCCGCCCGCGCGGCCCTCGAGGGCGGCATCGACGACGCGACCGAGGCAGCGGTGCGCCACGCGTTGGAGCGCCTCGAGGCGGCGCTGCGCGCCCGCACGGCGCTCGGTTTCGACTAACCGTCCACGCGCGGCACGCCGATTTCGACGATCAGGCTGGTGTGGCGGGTTGGCGTCAGGGCGTAGTGTGCCGCGCGCCAGGCATCTCGGAGAAGGAGGGATCTCGTGGACCAGGCTGCGACGCGCGAGTACGTCGAGGAGACGACGCAGCTCGCGCTCGAGGAGAAGAGCAAGCTGGTCAAGTCGCTTCGGCGCATCGACATGATCGGGTTCACCGTCTGCGCGCTCGTAGGGCTCGACACGCTCGGCACCGTGGCGTCGAACGGGGCGCAGGGTTTCACCTGGCTGATCTTCCTCGCCATCTTCTTCGTGCTGCCCTACGCCTTGGCGATGGCCGAGATCGGCAGCGCGTTCACGCAGGAGGGCGGCCCCTACGAGTGGGCGAAGATGGCCTTCGGGCGCTTCCAGGGCGCCATCGCGGCGGTCCTCTACTGGGTCACCAACCCGCTCTGGGTCGGCGGCTCACTCGCCTTCCTGGCCACCGAGGCGTGGAGCGACAACATCTTCAACATCAGCTCCGGCTCGGTCGGCGACTACGCCTTCAAGTTCGCCTTCATCTGGCTGTCGATCGGCGTCGCGATCGTCTCGCTCAAGCGCGGCAAGTGGATCCCCAACGTGGGCGCGCTGATGCGCATCATCGTCCTGGGTTTCTTCACGCTGACGACGATCATCTACGCCATCGAGCACGGGGTCGCCGGCTTCCCGGCGAGCGACCTCAAGCCGACGGGCGCGATCTTCCTCGCGCTCGTGCCGCTGCTGCTGTTCAACTACGTGGGCTTCGAGCTGCAGAACGGCGCGGCCGAGGAGATGGACGACCCGCAGAAGGACGTGCCCGTCTCGATCATCCGCAGCGGCATCACGGGCGTCCTGCTCTACGCGATCCCGATCTTCGCGATCCTCCTCGTGCTCCCGGGCGAGAAGGTCACCGGCATCGGCGGCTTCCTCGACGCCGTGACCGAGACGTTCAGCGTCTACGGCGGCGCGCAGAACTTCCTGCTCGGCGTGATGTCGCTCTGCTTCATCGGCACGCTGCTGACGTCGGGCGCGGTCTGGATGATCGGCTCGGACCGGATCCTCGCGGTGGCCGCGTACGACGGGGCCTTCCCGGGCTACTTCGGCGTCTTCAACCGCCGGTTCGGCACCCCGGTCCGTGTCAACACGATGTCCGGCATCGCCTCGACGATCTTCATGGTCGTCGCGGTCGCCGCGTTCAACGGCGGGAACAACGCGAAGTTCGTGGTGGTCCTCGACATCGCGATCTCGACGACGCTGATCTCGTACCTGTGGGTCTTCCCGGCCGTCATCAAGCTGCGCTACACCCACCCCCACGTCCACCGGCCGTACCGCATCCCGGGCGACCTCCCCGGCATGTGGATCGCGGCGGGAATCACGACCTTCTGGACGGCGCTGGGAAGCTTCGTGGCCGTCTTCCCGGGCACCCTGGAACACCTCTTCGGGATCGACTACGACTTCCACGGCACATGGGGGGTGAGCCGCACGACGTTCGAGGTGCTGACGCTGGCCACCCTGGCGGTGGTCTTCGCCATCGCGGTCATCGGCTACGCGATGGGCCGGTCCGTGCGCAAGCAGGTGGCCGAGGTGCGCCTCGATACCGGCGCCGACACTCCGGCACCGGCAGCGGTCACGTAACGGTTCGACAGACGGAGGGCCCGGCCGGGGGGAGCAACCGGGCCCTCATCTCAGCGCTGGACGGCGGCCGGTACCGCCACCCGGAGCTTGTCTGCGGCCTGACCTTGGCCTAAGACTGATCGGTCTCCCTCCGACAAGCACGGTACGTTGTCGCGTGCCCGCGGTCAAGCCGCCCGGCGGGCCCCGAACGCCATGACCGCCGAAACGAAGACCGCGTTGGACGCGCGCGAGCGCATCCTCGAAGCCGCCTACGAGCTTTTCTCGCGCAACGGCGTCCGCGCCGTCGGCATCGACGCGATCATCGAGCGCTCGGGCGTGGCCCGCATGACCCTCTACCGTCACTTCGGCTCCAAGGACGCGCTCGTGCTCGCCTTCCTCGATCGCCGCGACGAGCGCTGGACGCGCGGCTGGCTCCAGCACGACGTCGAGCAGCGCGCTACCGATCCCGGCGAGCGGCTGCTGGCGATCTTCGACGTCTTCGACGGCTGGTTCCAGCGCGAGGACTTCGAGGGCTGCTCGTTCATCAACGTCCTGCTCGAGATCGCCGAGCCGGAACACGATTTGCACCGCGCGAGCGCCGACTACCTCGTGCGGATCCGCGCGTTCGTGCGGAAGCTTGCGGCCGAGGCCGGGGCGTCGGACCCCGACGGCCTCGCGCACAAGTGGCACATCCTGATGAAGGGGTCGATCGTCGCCGCCGGCGAGGGCGACCGCCAGGCGGCGCGGCGCGCGCGCGAGGTCGCGGCGCTCGTGCTGCGAGACGCGCGCCCTAGTGGGTCTTGAGGTGACGTTGTGCAACGTTGCCTCAAGGCCCACTACAGTGCGTCCACGAGGCGCCGCAGCTCCACGACCACGTCGCCGTCGAGCTTGACCGCAGCGCGGTCGTCCCACGGCGTTGGGCCCTGGGTGACGATCGCGACGGCGCCGCCGTTGGCGCGCGTGATGCCGGGGAGCTGCGCGATGGGATGGACCTCCAGAGACGAGCCGACGCACAACAGGACGTCGGCGCCCGCCGCCAGCTCGTAGGCGCGATCGAGCGCTTCGGCCGGCAGCCATTCGCCGAAGAGGACCACGTCGGGCTTCAGCGGCGCGGTGCAGTCGCAGTGCGGCACGCCGAGGGGATCGGCGGCCAGACGCGCGCGGACTTCGGTGAGCGGGAAGCGCGCGCCGCAGCTCAGGCACCGCGAGTGCTCGATCGTCCCGTGGACCTCGACCAGCTCGCGCGTGCCCGCCTTGCGGTGCAGCATGTCGATGTTCTGCGTCACGACCGCATCGAGGTGCCCGCGGCGCTCGAGCTCGACCAGCGCCTCGTGCGCGGCGTTGGGCTGCTTGCCCTCGAGCGTCTGGAAGCGAGTGCCGTAGAACTGCCAGAAGCGCTCGGGGTCGGCGCGCCACGCGTCGATGTGGGCGACCTCCATCGGGTCGACGTTCTCCCACAGCCCCGTCGCGGGCGAGCGGAAGTCGGGGATCCCCGACGGCACCGAGATGCCCGCACCGGTCAGCGCCACGACCGAGCGAGCCTCGCGCACGAGGCCCGCGAGCGTGGCGACGGCGTTCTCTACCGTCCTTGCCACGTCGGCTGACGCTTGCTCAGGAAGGCGTCGATGCCCTCGCGCCCGTCCTCGCTGACGAAGACCGCCGCGAAGGCGGCCTTCTCGGCATCGATCCCCGCGTCGAGATCGGCGTTGGCGGAGACCGCCTTGACCTGCGCGAGCGCGAGCGGCGCCTGATCCGCGAGCTTGCGCGCCCATTGCAGCGCGGTGTCGAACAGCTCGTGGTCGACCACCACCCGGTTGGCCAGCCCGAACTCATAGGCCTCGTCGGCGCCGATCGCGTCGCCGACGAGGTTCATCTCCAGGGCCTTGTTGGCGCCCACGAGCCGCGGCAGGCGCTGGGTGCCGCCGAAGCCCGGGATGATCCCGAGCTTGATCTCGGGCTGGCCGAAGAGCGCCGACTGCGCCGCGATGCGCACGTCGCAGGCCATCGCCAGCTCGCAGCCGCCGCCGAAGGCGATGCCGTTGACGGCCGCGATCGTCGCCACCGATGACCGCTCGAAGCCGCGCAGGAGCGCGTGCGCGCGGTCGGCGATCTCGCGCCCGCCGGCCTCGTCCTCGATCTGGGTGAACGCCTTGATGTCGGCGCCGGCGGAGAAGACGAGCGGGTTCGACGAGGCGATGACCAGTGCGCGCACGCCCGAGCCCTCGACGCGCTGCCAGACCGCGCGCAGGTCCGCGATGACCTGCGGCGCGATCGCGTTCATCAGCCCGTTGGCCAGCCACGCGATCGCCACGTCGCCGCGCGTCTCGAGCTTGACGACCTCGCCGGGCTGGTCGTCGTCGGGCTGCGGATACGGGTAGAAGCCCTGGCCGCTCTTCTGCCCGAGGCGGCCCTGCGCGACGAGGCGGCGCAGGATCGGCCGGCGGCGCGAAGCGCTCGGCCATGGCGCTCGGAGGCGTTCTCCAGGCGCTCGAGGACGACGTCGAGGCCCTCGCCGTCGGCCTTCATGAACGGCGGCAGCAGGCCGCGGCGCGGGTCCAGGCCGGCGCCGGCCATCATCCCGACGTCGATGTCGCGGTGGGTGGCGACGCCCTCCTCGAGGACGAGGCACGCCTCGACGAACGTCTTCAGCGTCAGCAGCTCGACGAGCTCGTCGACGTCGGGGTCGGCGTCGCCGTCGAGGGCCGGCTCGCCCTGCGGCGTGTAGACGCCGTCGCCGCCGGTCTTGGCCCCGAGCTTGCCGTCGGCGACGAGCTGCTGCATGCCCTCGTGGCACGTAGAAGCGATCGCCGTAGGACTCCTGCAGGTGCTCGGCGACGTGGAGCACCGTGTCGAGGCCGAGCAGGTTGACGAGGAAGTACGGGCCCATCGGCACGACGTTCGCCGCGCCGACGCCCTCGTCGATCTTCTTGATCGACAGCCCCTTCTGCTCCTGCTCGCGCCAGACCTCGGAGATGCCGGAGTTGAGGATGCGGTTGACGACGAAGCCGGGGACCTCGCCGCAGGTGATCGGCTGCTTCTTGATCGCCTGGGCGAAGTTGACGGCCACGCCGATCGCTTCCGGCGACGTATCGTCGCCCTCGACGATCTCGATCAGCGGCATGATCGACGCCGGGTAGAAGTAGTGGAAGCCGACGACCTTGTCGGGACGCAGCGGTGGCCTCGCCGATCTCGGTGATCGACAGCGAGGACGTGTTCGAGGCGAGGATCGCGTGGCCGGGCGTGGCGGCGTCGAGCTCGGCGAACACCGCCTGCTTGATCTCCATGCGCTCCGGCACGGCCTCGATGACGAAGTCGACGTCGCCGAAACCCTCGAAGGTGGTCGTGCCCTGGATGCGCCCGACGACCTCCTCGACCTGCGCGGCCGCCTGCTCCTCGGTGAGCTTGCCGCTGCTCGACGAGCTTGGCCACCTGGCCCCGGGTCACGTTGCGCGCCTCGTCCAGCCCTGCCTGCACGAGCTCGTCCTTGACGTCCTTGAGTACGACGGGAATCCCGGCGACGGCGATGGTCTGGGCGATCTGCCCGCCCATGGTGCCGGCGCCGACGACGGCGGCCTTGAACACGAACATAGGTGCGGCAGGCTATACGGAACTTTCGCGTTCAGATGCCACCTCGATGCGGAACCGGCGCAGCGTGCGCTGGAGCGATTCGCGCTGCGGGCGGCGGATGAACAACAGGTCGACGAGCGCCATCGCGGCCCGCGCCGGCTTGAGCTCGTATTGGAGCTCGAGCGCGACGACCACGCCACCGTCGGCCGGTGTGAAGCTCACGCGCTGGGTGCCGCGGATCTTGTCGTCCTCGACGTCGACGGTCTGCCCCTCGCGGGCCGCGTACGCGACCACGCGCTCCTGCACACGCCCGCGACCGCCGGGCTTCGAGTCCCACACGACGCGCCCGCCGGAGCGCGGCCAGTCGCCTTCGACGCGCGCGACGTGGTGCAGGCCATCGATGAACGTCGACCAGCGGCTCGTGTCGTACCAGAGTGCCTCCGCCTCGCTGGCCAGCCCCGGGACCCGGGCGCTCGCGCGGACGCGGCCCATCAGACCCGCAGCTCCGCGCGGATGAGCTCGATGCTCGCCGCCACGGCATCCAGGCGCGGCGCGAGCTCCCCGGCAAGCCGGCGGTGCTCGGCGTCCCCCGCGTCGGTGAGGCGATAGAAGCGCCGGGAGCGGCGCTCAGGGTGCTCCCACTCGCCGGCCACGAGGCCCTGAGCCTCGAGCTCGCGCAGGAGCGGGTACATCGTGTTCGGGTTGACGGCGATCAGCCCGCCGCTGACGTCGCCGACGCGCTCCATGAGGCGGCCGCCGTACGAGGGCGCGTCGCGCAGGAAGTGCAGCACGAGGAGCCGCAGCAGCCCGGCGCGGCGCAGCTCGCCGACAAGCGGGTCCTGCGAGCCCGCGCCGCGCGCCCCGGCGGCCGCCTTGGCGGCCTCGAGCGGCGCGGCCTCGGCGACAGCGCGATCCGTGCGGCGCGGGGACACGCGTCCTAGGATCGCGCATTGCGCGGCGGCGACCGCCCGGGCAGCGTCCGCGAGGCGCGCGAGGGCGCACCCGGTCCGCGGGCAGGGCCACAGGCCCACCTCGATGCAGGGCCGGCCGCCGTGCCACATCTTTCGATCGACCTCCCCGGCTGCGGACCGCCGGATCTCCGGAGGTGATCGCGATGGAAGGACGCCCGGTCGACCTCGCCCGCGCCCGGCGCGAGGCCAAGCTGCTGCTGCGCGCCGCGCGCGCCGGCGATCCCGCCGCGCTCGCCAGGATCGGCACGACTGCGCCCCAACTCTCCGACGCCCAGTTCGCGGTTGCGCGCGGGCTCGGCGCGCGCAGCTGGCCGGCGCTCGTGCGCGAGGCCGAGGCGCGCGAGGCGTTCGCGGCCGCCCTCGTGCGGGGCGACGTCGGGGCGGTGGCCGCGACGCTCGCGGCCGATCCCGACGCCGCGAGCCGCCCGGTGGGCGGCCGTGAGCCGCTGCTCCACGTGACCTCCTCGGACGCCGAGCACGCCGTCGACTGCGCCCGGCTGCTGCTGCAGGCCGGCGCCGACCCGAACAGCTCTTGGGAGGACGACGAGCATGAGCGCGTGAGCGCGCTGGCCGCAACGGCGCGCGACCCGCGCATGACTGCGCTGCTGATCGAGGGCGGCGCCGACGTCGACGATGCGCGGGCGCTGCGCATGGCCGCCGGCGCCGAGGATACGGCGAGCCTCGAGCTGCTCCTCGACGCCGGCGCACCCCTGCGGCGCGCGATGGCGCTGGCGCACGTGGCCCAGCGCGACGGCGTCGCCGCCGCGCGACTGCTGCTCGAGCGCGGCCCCGAGGATTGGGGCGAGCGCGAGAACGCGCTGGTCTGGGCGGCCGGCGGCGAGGCCTCCGAGGAGATGATCCGGCTGCTGGTCGACCACGGCGCGAACCTCGAGGCCTCCTTCGACGGCAGCGGCCGCACCCCGTACGGGATCGCCGTGCGCGCCGGACGGCGTGACCTCGCCGAGCTGCTCGCCGCGCTCGGCGCGGGTCGGCGCGTAGAGCCACTCGACGAGCTGATCGGCGCGTGCCGCGCGGGCGAGCGGGCGGACGCGCTGCGCTTGGCGGCCGAGCACCCGCAGGCCGCCCGACTGCTGCGCACCGCGGAGGCCGACGTGCTCGCGCGCGAGGCCGCGCGCGGGCGCGCCAGGTCGTCGAGCTCCTGCTCGACCTCGGCGTGCCGCCCGACGCACGCGGGCCCGGCGGCGCCACGGCGCTGGAGGTGATCGAGGACGCCTCGGTCGCGGCGCTGCTCGTCGAGCGCGGTGCCGACCGCACCAAGCGGGCCCCGGTCGAGAAGCGTCGCGCCGACGAGCCGCGGTATGCCGAGCTCGAATGGGCGGCGGAGGCGGCCTACCTGCGCTGGCTCGCCGGCTCGCCGCTTGCCGAGACCCGCGCGTGCGGTGACGGCATCGCGGTCCGGACCGGGATCGAGGACAACACCGAGAACGGCGTCGTCTGCAGCCGCCTCGACGGCGAGGTGGCGGAGATCGTCACGTGGATGCGCGACATGCCCGCCCGGTGGCTGACCGCCGATGAGAACCTCCGCGAGCGCCTCGTCGCCGCGGGCGCCGAGCCGGAGCGCACCGCGGTGGTCATGGGCGCCGAGCTCGCACTGGTCGCCGACCCGCCGGTACCGCCGGGCGTGACGATCGAGCCAGCGCAGAAGCTCGAGGAGTGGATGGCCGTCGCAGGCGAGACCGCCCTCGGCGCACGGCGCGAGGAGCTCGAACGCCGGGCCGCGGTGATCGCGAGCCTCGGATTCGGCGCCGACTCGCCGCTGCAACTGCGGATCGCGCGGGCCGCGCAGTCGGCATCGCGTCGTTCTTCCTGCACGGCGAGACCGTGCTCGGCCGGCACCTCGGCGTGCTGGCCGTCGAGCGGCGCGAGGGGGTCGGGCGGGCGCTCGCGCAGGCGTGTGCGAGCGACGCCCGCGCGGCCGGCGCGCGGTTTGCCGTGCTCGGCCCGACGCCGGACTCGATCGCCTTCCACCGGCTGCTTGGCGCCGTCCTGCGCCCGGCCCTCCGGGACCGCTCGTTCTATTTGCCGTAGCGTCCCGGCCATGCGCATCCTCGTCACCGGCGCCCGCGGGAAGGTCGGCCGGGCCACCGTCGAAGCACTGCTGAAGGCCGGCCACGACGTGACCGCCGGCGACCTCGGAGCGCCGGTCTTCGAGCGCCCCGACCCCGGTCGCGAGGCCTACGTGCAGGCCGATCTCACCGATGCCGGCCAGGCCTTCGCTGTCGTCCGCGGCCACGACGCGGTCATCCATGCGGCGGCGATCCCGGAGCCCACTCGGAACCCGCCGCAGGTCGTCTTTCACAACAACCTGATGTCGACCTTCAACGCGATCGAGGCGGCGGTGCGCTGGGAGGTCGGGCGCTTCGTCAACGTCTCCTCCGAGACGGCGCCCGGATGGTTCTTCGCCGAGCGCCCGTTCCTGCCCGACTACGTGCCGGTGGACGAGGAGCACCCGCTCCGACCGCAGGATCCGTACGCGACGTCCAAGGTCTTCGGCGAGCAGCTGATGGACGCAGCCGTGCGGCGCTCAGACGTGCGCTGCGTCTCGATCCGTCCGTCCTGGGTGCAGTTCGAGGCCAACATCGAGCACAACCTCGGGCCGATCGTGCGCGACGGCGGCGCCGAGCCGAGCGCCGGCTTCTGGAGCTACGTCGACGTCTATGACCTCGCGGAGATGCTGCGGCTGGCCGCGGAGTCCGACCTCGACGGCCACGAGGTCTTCTACGCCGCCCAGCCCGACAACTCGGCAGGCAAGCCGCTGGCCGACCTCGTCCGCCGCCACCACGGCGACGCCATCCCGCTGCGCGACACCGATCGCCCCGACGCCGCGGGCATCTCGACGGCCAAGGCCCAGAGGATGCTCGGGTGGCGGCCGACGCGCTCGTGGCGCGACTACCTCGACGAGAGGGGGCGCCTGCGCGCCCCCTCTCCTTCCACCCCCAGCGGCCGAGCGGCCTGAACCTAAGCGGCGACCGAGTCGACGGCCTCGATGTGGCGCGGCAGCAGTGTCTCGCGCGCGATGACGAGGCGCTGAATCTGCGACGTGCCCTCGTAGAGCTGCATGATCTTGGCGTCGCGCATGAGCTTCTCGACCGGATAGTCCTTGATGAAGCCGTAGCCGCCGTAGACCTGCACGGCGTCGGTGGCGACCTCCATCGCGGTGTCGGCGGCGAAGCGCTTGGCGTGCGAGCTCTCGATCGTGTTGCGCTTGCCCTGGTCGAGCAGGACGGCCGAGTTCCAGGTGGCCAGGCGCGACAGGTGCACCTTGGTGGCCATGTCGGCGATCATGAACTGGATCGCCTGGTGCATGGCGATCGGCACGCCGAACTGGACGCGCTGCTTTGAGTACTCGGTGGCGAACTCGAAGGCGGCGCGCGCGATGCCGGTGGCCATCGCCGCCACGCCGGGACGCGTGCGGTCGAGCGTCATCATCGCGAGCTTGAAGCCCTTGTTCTCCGCGCCGAGCAGGTACTTGGCGTCGACCTCGGTGTCGTTGAAGGTGATGCTCGCGGTGTTCGACGCCCGCTGGCCCATCTTGTCTTCCTTCTTGTCCACGATGACCGTGTCGTCCTTGCGCACGAGAAACGCGGAGATGCCGCGATGGCCGGCGTCGGCGTCGGTCTTGGCGTAGACGGTGAACCAGTCGGCGTAGCCGCCGTTGGTGATGAAGCACTTCGAGCCGCTGAGGACGTACTTGTCACCGCTCTTCTTGGCCCGCGTGCGCATGCCCGAGACGTCGGAGCCCGCATCGGGCTCGGTGAGGCAGAACGACGCGAGCTTGGGCTCGGCGATGAGCTCGCCGAAGTACTCGGCCTTGACCTCGTCGGAGCCGCCGAGGGCGACGGGCGCGCCGGCGAGGCCGTTGGCCCCGAGCGACGTCCCGATGCCCGAGCAGCCCCACGAGATCTCCTCCTCGATCAGACAACCATCGAGGTAGGAGAGGCCGGGACCGCCGTACTCCTCGGGGACATGGACGTTCATCAGGCCCAGCTCGTGGGCCTTCTCGAGGATCTCCTGCGGCCAGATCGCGTCCTTGTCGTACTCCCACGCGACGGGGCGGATCTCCTTGGCGGCGAAGTCGTGCGCAAGCTCGCGCAGTGCCTTCTGCTCGTCGGTGAGGGTGAAATCGACCACTGGTGTTCTCCCTTGTTCGCCGCGGCCCGCCTCCTGCGAGTCCGGCCTATCCCGGCGATTGACTGGTCAGTCAACGCGGTTGTACCAAAGGTTACCTAACGTGACGGGCGCGTCAACGTTCGTCCGACCAGGCTGCGTCACTCGCCGCGCTCCCTCGTTGCGCCAAATGGATCGACGGGGAGAATGGAGCCATGCAGGACGCCTTCGGCATCGTCGTCATCGTGGTCGTAGCCGTCGCCGCGATCGTCGCCGTGGTCACCTTCCTCGGCTCCGGGCGCGCCTACGAGCAGATCGGCCGCGGCGGCCTGTCGCTCGGCGACGAGACCGACCGGCCCGCGCCCGAGCCGCCGACCGGCGTCGTGCGCAACGAGGAGATCCGCCAGATGCTCGAGGCCCGCAACGCCCGGCGCGTGCGCCGCGGCGAGGAGCCGGTCGACGTCGAAGCCGAGCTGGCCGCGCTCACGCGCCCCACCGTCGACGCGGCGCTCGCCGTCGAGATCCGCCAGCTCGTGGAGGCGCGCAACGCCCGGCGGCTGCGCCAGGGCAAGGAGCCGCTGGACGTCGAAGCCGAGGTCGCGCGGCGCCTGCGCGACCTCGCCGGGGATGGCTAGTCTTTCCGCGCCATGGCCGCTCCACGACGCTTTGAGCTCGACGACATCCTGAATCGCCCGGGGACCTACTTCAATCCTGAGACCGAGGTGCTGCTCGTCATCGACGACGCGCCCGAGGTCGATCCGGAGCTGTTCGAGGAGGACGAGAACGAGGGCTGGGTCCTGATCGGCGACGACGTCCCCATCGACGAGCGCGCGCGCGACGAGCTCATCGAGCGCTTCGAAGTCCGCTTCCACCCCGGGACGACCGGCGCGGTCGCCGCAACCGAGGACGACCCGGACGAGCTCGACGAGCTCGAGCCCGACGAGGACGAGGACGACTACTAACCGGCCGCGACCAGGTCGCGGTCGGGCTCGATCGCCCAGCGCGCCGCCAACTCGCGCAGCTCGCCGGTCAGCGGCCAGCGGTCGGCCTGTGGCTCGCCCTCGAAGCGCGACGACGCGCCCTTGAGCTCCATGCAGCCGGTGTTGTCGCCGATGGCACGGATCTCGGCGACTTCGTCATCGGTGAGCACGACCGCGCCAGGCACCGCGGCAAGCTCGGAGCGCTTGGCCTCGATCGGCTTGTCGGCGCCGGGCTCCTCGATGAGCGTCGGCGCCGCACAGCGCACGCGCGGATGCGCGAGGTTCCACTGACAGGCGAGCTGCAGCGGCGTCAGGCCGTGGCGCTCGGCGATCGGGCGCATGCGCTGCAAGCGCTCGCGGCCCACCTCCACCCAGCCATCGGGACGGAAGGCGCGGTGGTCGTGGCGGGCGAACTCGTGGCCGGGCAGCACGTCGTCCCAGAACAGGCCGCCGTAGTCGACGACGCGGGTGATGACGTCGATGCCGTAGCGCTCGGCGGCCGGCAGCACGAGCTCCCCTGGCCACGGCTCGAGCGGGTTGAGGATGACCATCGCCCAGTCGATCAGCTCCCCGAAGCGCTCCAGGCAGTCGATGACGTCCAGCGTGAAGCCATTGGCGGGCCCGGGCGCCACGCCGACCAGCCGCGTCAGGCCGGCATCGCGCAGCGCCGCCATCCCCTCCCACACCGCCGCGCTCGTGTACCCGGTGCGGTCGGGGTTGTGCAGGAGCAGCAGGTCGAAGGCGTCGGCACCGATGCGCTGCAGCGAGCGTTCCGTGGCCATCCGCAGGTACGACGCGTAGCCGCTCGGATCGCGCAGCTGCGGGTCGGTGAAGCGCGGAAAGCCCTTGGCGCCCTCGCGCTCGCCTTTGTAGAAGTCGTGACCGACGGCGCCAATGAGGCAGTACGAGTCCCGCGCAAGACCCGCCAGCGCGCGCCCGAGCAGCGCATCGGCCTCGCCGGCTCCGTAGGCGTCGGCGGTGAGGACCGTGTCGATGCCGTCGCCGGGGCGCAGAAGCGCCGCCAGGCGATCCTGGTCGATGGCCTCGCCGAAGCGCATGAAGCGCCCCCCGCTCCAGGTTCCGATCGCGACGTGCCCGGGGTCGACCATGCCCCGAGTGTATGGAGGCTCAGGCGGCGAAGCGCACGTCGCCCTCGGAGCGCTTGGCCTCGTAGAGCGCCTTGTCGGCGCGCCAGATGAGGTCCTTGGAGGAGTCGCCGTCCTCGGGGAACAGCGCGACGCCGAAGCTGATCGCGAGGTCGTGGGGCACCGTGGTGTCGACGGCGATCGTCTGCGCGACCCGCTCGGCAACCTCGCGCGCGTCGCGCGCGGCGGTTTCGGGCAGCAGCAGCGCGAACTCGTCGCCGCCGATGCGGAAGACCGCGTCGCTGGCGCGCACCGCGCCGCCCAGCAGCGCCGCCACGTGCTCGAGGGCGCGATCGCCCGCTGGATGGCCGTCGGAGTCGTTGATCTCCTTGAAGCCGTCGAGGTCGCCGATCGCCAGGGCAAGGCTGCGGCCGTAGCGGCGCGAGCGCTCGATCTCGGCGTCGAGCTCGCGCACGAAGGCGCGGCGGTTGAGCAGGCCGGTGAGCGGATCGCGGTCGGCCTGCCGGCGCAGCTGCTCGACGTGGCCGGCGGCGATCACGGCCATCATCGCCTGGTTGGCGAAGACGCGCAGCGCCTGCAGGCGCGAGGCGCTCGGCAGGAGACGGTCGGCGGGGTCGTCCGCCCAGATGCGCCCGACGATCGCGCCAGTCTGGTCGTAGAGCGGTACCACGAGCCAGTGGTGGTTCCACGCGGACGGCCCACGTCCGTTCATCGTCGAGGTGAACGCCGCGCGATACGGGGTGCGCGCGAGCGCGGCGACCTGAGGGACAAGGAAGCAGCCCTCGATCTCGAAGGCGGGGTCCAGCACTCGGCTGATCTCCTCGACCGAGACGCGCCAGTCGGGCGCCATAGACAGGCTCGGCCACCCGGCGACCGCGCGCGGCCGCAGCAGCCCGGTGTCGGGGTCGACGAGGTCGATCGTCACCTTCTGGAAGTCCAGCGCGCCCGCGACGCCGTCGCACACCTCCTGCAGCACGTCGTCGATCGAGTTGTGGCGCGGAAGGCGCGAGGAGATCTGCAGCAGCTGCTCGAGCGCCGCACGGTGGCGCGCGGACTCGACCGCCTCCTGGGCGCTCTGCAGGGCGCGCGCGGTCAGCGAGACGATCGCGACGAGCAGGTCGAGCTGGTCGTCGGACGGGCGCAGGCCGGAGACCGGCTCGCCGACCGAGACGATGCCGAGCAGGTGGCCGTCGGAGTGCCGGCACGGCACGAACAGCTCGTCGCCGGGCACCCAGGTGTCGCCACCGTCGCGGCCGCGGCACTCGGGGACATAGCGCGCGCCGAGCTCGGGGGCGTCCCAGTCGATCGCGCCGTCGGGGACGAAGTAGGCGCCGCGGCGCTCGAAGCGCGGCTCCAGCGGCGCCTCCCAGACGGACCATTCGTAGGTCTCGCCCAGCAGCGTCTCGCACATCGCGTCGCTGCCGTGGACCGTGCTGACGATGAAGTCGTCCCAGGCGGGCCGGTAGAGGTTGAAGGCGACGCCTTCGAAGCCGAGCGACTCCGAGATCGTGCGAGCGATTTCGGACAGCACCGAATCGAGGCTGCGGTCCGAGCCGACGAGGCGCGTGACGTCGAGCAGCCCCTGGACGCGCTGCAATGCGACAAGCTGATCGTTCCGCACGGTGGCCTCAGGTTCCGACACCCGGTTCATCGACCGCGCGGCGGCTGAAACTTAGGCGGCGTCCGCTCGATCTGGACGCTTCAGGCCACGAAGAAGGCAATCGCGAGGACCAGGTACACGGCCAGGAGTTGCAGCCCCTCGTACCAGGTCGACTCGCCCTCGTTGGTGACGTGGTTGGCGATCAGGATCGCCAGCAGGATCCCGCCGAGCTCGAAGCCGTTGAACACGAGCGCCATCGGGTGCGGGCCGAGCACGAAGCTCGTCAGCACGAGCACGGGTGCCACGAAGAGCGCGATCTGCGCGCTCGAGCCGATCGCGATGTTCACCGCGAGGTCCATCTTGTCCTTGCGCGCCACGAGCACGGCGACCCAGTGCTCGGCGGCGTTGCCGACGATCGCGACGATGATCACGCCGATGAAGAACTCGCTGAGGCCGAGCGTCTGCGCCGCATCGGAGATCGAGTCCACGAGGATCTCCGACATCCCGCCGACCGCGACGCCCGCAATGGCCAGCGCGATGACCGCTTTGCGCACCGTCCAAGGCTCGTGGTGCTCGTCGATGTCGGACGGCGGGTTGAAGAGGTCGCGATGGGTCTTCAGCGAGAACCACAGGCCGGCGATGTAGGAAAGCGATGAGGATCACCGCGACCGCGGCCGACAGACCCTGCACGGTCGTGTCGTAGTGCACGCGCTCGGAGTCCGGCAGCGGGAGCCCGCGGCCTTCGATCAGCTCGTAGATCGCCGGCATGACCAGCGCCGCGGCGGCCAGCAGCAACATCGAGGCCTGCGCCGACGGCGGCCGTGCGGTCGAAGCGCTGGCGGTCGCGCCCCCAGCCACCGACGAACATCGCCGCTCCGAGCACGAGCAGGATGTTGCCCATGATCGAGCCGATGATCGACGCCTTGACCACCTCGTGCAGGCCAGCGCCGAGCGCGAACAGCGCGATGATCAGCTCCGGCGCGTTGCCGAAGGTGACGTTGAGCAGGCCGCCGATCCCCGGGCCGGAGCGCGCGGCGAGCTCCTCGGTGGCACGGCCCATCAGGGCGGCGGTCGGGATCACGCCGAGCGCCGACGAGAAGAAGATGATCACCGCCCCCGCGTGCGCGACCTCGAGCACGATCGCGATCGGGATGAACGGCACGAGCAGGTAGGCCCAGCCCTGGCTGCTCAGCAGGAAGCGGCGCGCCCGCGCCGGTGGGGCGGAAGAGTCCACGTCGAGCGGCGGAGACTACTGGCGGCTTCGGTGCCCCCGCGGATGGCTAATGGGTCATGAGGTGCCGTTTCGCGTGCAACGTCGCGTCAAGGCCCACTAGCATCGAGACGGTGCGCCGGCCGCTCGTAGCCCTGCTCGCGGTGGCGCTCGCGGTCCTGCTGTGCTCGGGGGCCGCGCGCGCCGGGCCGGCCGGCCCGACTGTGCCCGCCGCGCTCGACGCCATGCTGGTCGCCGGCGCCATCGACCAGCTCCACCACGACGCGTGGGCCCAGAGCTACGACGACGCGAAGAAGACGCTTCGCAAGCTCCACGGCACGCGGCGGCGCCAGCTCGACGCGGTGCTCTCCAACACGCGCGCGCTGGCCGCGGGCGGCCTGCTCACGCCGCAGCGGGCGCCGGCCGTGTTCCTGACGCTGGAGCGCAACCGGGCGTGGTGGGCGGCCTCGCCGCTGCTGCGCTACGGCCAGCGCGTGATGTTCACGGGCAGCCAGCTCGTGTGGCAGTACTACCCCGGGCAGGGGATCCAGATCCAGTGGCTGGGGACGTTCGGCCGCGCCAACGGGCTCCTCCAGGCCAAGACGCGCGACGGCGAACTGCGCGCCCTGCTCGACGAGGCCCTCGGCCTGGCCGTCCCGCGCGCGGGAGGCATCGCGTGGGAGTCGCTCTTCAGCTTCGACGGCGGCCGGCCGCCGTGGGTCAGCGGCCTCTCGCAGGCCACCGGGATCCAGGCGCTGTCGCGTGCGGCCGCGCGGCTGCAGGAGCCGCGCTACTTCGAGGGCGCGCGCGCCGCGCTGGGGATCTTCCGCGTCGCCCCGCCCGAGGGCGTGCGCGTCGACACACCGGTCGGTGCCTACTACCTGCAGTACTCCTTCAATCCGGGCCTGCACATCCTCAACGGCTTCGTGCAGGCGCTCAACGGCCTCTACGACTTCGCCGCCCTCGCCAACGACGCCGACGGCCGGGCGCTGTTCGCCGCCGGCGAGGCGCAGGCGCGGCTCGAGGTCCCGCTGTTCGACACCGGAGCCTGGTCGCTCTACCAGCCGGGCGAGGAGTCCGACCTCGGCTACCACAAGCTTCTGCGTGACTTCCTGCGCGGGCTCTGCCGTCGCGTCCCCGACCCGACCGTGTACTGCGTCGAGGCCGACAAGTTCACGGCGTACCTGCGCCAGCCGCCGGTCCTCGCGCTGAAGTCGACAAGCGCGCGGCTGAAGAAGCCCTCGAAGGTCACGTTCACGATCAACAAGGTCTCGACGGTGTCGCTCGTGCTGACGCGCAAGGGCAAGCCGGTGCTCGCGCGCT
The DNA here is from genome assembly GCA_963821355.1 of uncultured Actinomycetes bacterium. Classification (GTDB taxonomy): domain Bacteria; phylum Actinomycetota; class Thermoleophilia; order Solirubrobacterales; family Solirubrobacteraceae; genus JAOPZW01. Next base: position 54,280 of record CAWGDO010000002.1, read on the forward strand.
CGGCGCGCTTCGGCTACGGGCGCCATGCCTTCGCGTTCCGCCCGCGGCGGCGCGGCGCGCTCGGCGTGCAGCTGCGCGCGGTCGACCTCGCCGGCAACGTCGGCGCGGCCGCGGGTCGCATCGCGGTCCGCGTGCGCTGAGTAGGCTGACCCCGTCTGGTGGGCGCCGAACGCGGCCATGTGGCCGCGTCGAGGCGGGCCCCACCTCCGTTCTGATCATGGCGCCACGGACGATCCTCTACACCGGCAAGGGCGGGGTCGGCAAGACCTCGGTCGCCGCCGCGACCGCCCGGCTCGTCGCCTCCAGCGGCGTCGACACGATCGTGCTGTCGACCGATCCGGCGCACTCGCTCGCCGATTCGCTGCAGACCAAAGTCGGCGGCGAGCCGACTTCGGTCGGCCCGCACCTCTGGGCCCAGCAGGTCGCCGCCCAGGACGAGATGGAGCACAACTGGGCGGCGGTGCAGGACTGGCTGGGCGAGCTGCTGCTCGAGCGCGGCGTGGACCGCATCAGCGCCGAGGAGCTCACCGTGCCGCCCGGGATGGACGAGCTGTTCAGCCTGCTGCAGATCAAGCGCCACCACGAGGAGGGCCGCTTCGCCTGCGTGATCGTCGACTGCGCGCCCACCGGCGAGACGCTGCGGCTGCTCTCGTTCCCCGACGTCGCGCGCTGGTGGCTGCAGAAGGTCTTCCCGCAGTCGCCGCAGATCCTGGCCGCGGCGCGGCCGTTCGCGCGCGCCATGCTCGACATCTCGCTGCCGAGTGACGCGGTGCTCGACGACGTCGGGCGGCTCGTGCGCAACCTCATCGCGATGAACGAGATCCTGCGCGACAACGAGAGCGTGTCGGTGCGCCTGGTGATGACGCCCGAGCGCATGGTGGTCGACGAGGCGCGGCGGACGTTCACCTACCTGAACCTCTACGGCTATCTGACCGACGCGGTGATCGTCAACCGCGTCTTCCCCGAGGAGGTCGGGCCGTACTTCGGCGCGTGGCGTGAGCGCCAGCTCTCTGCTTTGGAGGAGGTGCAAGCCGCCTTCGCCCCGGTGCCGGTGCTGCGCGCGCCGTACTTCGGCGAGGAGGTCGTCGGCGCGCCGATGCTCGACCGCCTGGGCGCGAGTGTCTTCGACGGCTGTTCGCCGGAGGCCGTGCTGCACGAGCAGCTCACCCAGGAGCTCGTGGTGGGCGCCGACGAGGCGCGGCTGCGGTTGGACCTTCCGTTCGCCCAGAAGGGCGACATCTCGCTGAAGAAGATCGGTCTCGAGCTCGTCGTGCGCGTCGACGGCCACAAGCGCACGCTGATGCTGCCGCCCGCGCTCGGCGACTACCGGCCGACCGGCGCCTCCTTCGACGGCGCCGCTCTCCACGTCACCTTCGATGGCCCCGCCTGACCCGCTCACCGAGCTGCGCGAACGCGTCCACGCCGCGCAGGATGCGGCCGAGCGCCTGGCCGGCGAGGCCCGCGACTGGCCGCGCCGCGAGGCGGCCGACGAGCTCGACGCGCTCGTGGCGCTGCTGCGCACGCTGCGCGAGCTGGTGCCGCCGGAGCTTCAGCAGCAGGTGACGGAGGTCATGCGGCAGGTGCTGCTGTTGCTGCGGGCGATCATCGACTTCTGGGTGGAGCGGTTGGAGGACGGCGGGTCCCGGGTGCGGGCGGTTGAGGTCGAGGACATTCCGGTCGACTGAGGCGTTGTTCTGGTCGTCCGCCTTGCGTCTTGCGGCGGTGTGTGGCCAGGGCAGTGAGGGGGAGAAGCCGCTGCGGCGGCGCCGGCGTAGCGTCGTGCCTCGTCGCGGCGGCCGCGCGGGGCGGCGGTCCGAGGCACCCGCACCCGAACTGCGTCGGATTTTGTTCGGAATCCGGCAAGAATCCGACGCAGTTCGAGGCCTCCGACCAAGCGGCCCCCGCGGCGCAGCCGCCCGCGACCGGGCACGACGCCACGGCGGCGCAGCCGGAGCGGCTTCTCCCCCTCGCTGCCCTGGCCGCGCAGCAAGCCAAGCCGCTGCGGACGACCGGCTCAGGGCACCGCAGGCAGCGCCCCGAAGAAGCGCTGCGCAATGGGCGCCGCCACCGCCGACCCCGACTGCCCGCGCTCCACCAGTACCGCCACCGCGAGGTCGCCGCGATAGGCGATGAACCAGGCGTGCGTCGGCGGTGGATCGCCGCTGCCGAACTCTGCGGTTCCCGTCTTCCCGGCGATCTCGCCGGGAAGGGCGGCCAAAGCCGCGCCTGTCCCCGAGGTGACGACGAGGCGCATGAGCGAGCGGAGGGTGCCGAGCTCGCCCGGGCGCAACGGTGGCCCGGACTTGTGCGGGTCGGTCGCGAGCAGCCGCGGCGCGCGCCAGCGACCGTCGGCGACCGTCGCCGCGACGCCGGCCATCGCCAGCGGGCTGGCCAGGATGCGGTCCTGGCCGATCATCGTGGCCGCGCGGGCGGCGGCGTCGCGGCCCGGCGGAACCTGGCTGGCGCGCGTGCGGCCGAGGCCGAAGAGGCGCGCCGTGCTCGTGAGCGCGCCCGGCGCGAGTCGCGATGCCAAAGAGACGAACGCGGTGTTACAGGACTGCGCGAAATCCTGCGCGAACGGCACGTCGCCTGCCGCCTCGCCCTCGAAGTTGCGGAACTGCTTGCCGCCGACGGTGATCGTCTTCGGGCAGGCAACCGTCTCGGCCGGCCGCAGGCCGTCGCGCAGCAGCGCGGTGGTCGAGACCACCTTGAACGTCGAGCCCGGCGGGTAGCGGCCCTCGATGGCGCGGTCGTAGGTCGAGTCGGTCGGGCGGTTGGCGACCGCGAGGACGTCGCCTGTCGACGGCTGCACGGCGATGAGCGCGGCCTCGTCGTCGCGTCCGGCGAGCGCGGTCTCTGCAGCCCGCTGTACCCCGCGATCGAGCGTCGTGCGCAGCGAGCGGCCCTTTGTCCCGCTGCGGACGAAGAGCGTCGCCGTGGGCACGCCGCGCCGGCGGATGACGATCCGCCGCGTCGCCGTGCCCGCCAATCGGTTCTCATAGCGGGCCTCCATGCCCCACTGGCCGACCTCGTCGCCGACCGCGAGGGCGCCGTGCGAGGCGGCGATCTGCTCGGCCGTCGCCGGCGCGACGGCCCCCAGCAGCGCCCGCGCGAAGGAGCGGCTGGGGGCGAGCTGCGCCGTGCCCTTGACGGTCTGCACGCCCTGGATCTCCGACAGCCGCTGCGCCAGCGGCGCGTACTCGGCGGCCCGCAGGGTCTGCGCCTCGACGAACTGCTTGGGGCCGGCGCGCCGCGTCGCGCGCGCCAGATCGGCCGCGTTGACGTGCAGCACCGCGGCCAGGTCGGCGGCCGTCGCGTCGATGTCATGGACCGTCGCGCGGTCGATGCCGACGCGCACGACCGGTCGGGCGCTGATCAGCGGCGCGCCGTCGCGGGCGAGGATCGGCGCCCGCGTGGGATCGTCGCGCACGGTCCCGAGGCGCGAGCCCGACGCGCTCAGCCGCGGATGGATCACCGTCGGACGCCAGGCGACGTGCCAGTCGCGGCCCTGGCGATAGAGCGCGACCTTCGTCTGGTAGCTCCACGAGCCGATGGCCGGCACGTCCCAGCGCACGCGCACGGTGCCGGTCGCGTCGCCGCCGCGCGTGTCGATGCCTACGAGCGTTGCCTGCACACGGGCGCCGTCGAGGCCGCGGCGGTTGGCCCGCAGCGCGGCGGCGGCCGCTCGCGCGTTGTCGGTGAGGGCCGCGGCGCCGGCGTCGTCGCCCCGCGTCCACGCGGCGAGATAGGAGCTCAGCCTGTCGCGCGGGCCAGGCGGGCTGCTCTCGCGCCACAGGATCGCGAAGGCCACCGCGGCCGCCACGAGGGCGAGCGCGCCAACGGCCATGACACGAGTGCCGGCGCGACGGTAGCGGGACACGAACGCAGGGAAGCGGGTCGCTTCGCGGTTGTCCAGTCCTTGGGTGGAATGGGCCATGATTCGTCAGGCGTCCGCATCCGCGCCCCATACAATGGCCATCAAGGATGGCGCCGCCGCAGATCTGGACCGGGACCGCATGAGCGGCGTGCTCGCGCGCGTCCGGCGCAACTGGCGCGCACTGAGTCCCGAGCAGCGATTGGCCGCGATCGCCGCGATCGCGCTGCTGCTGTCGATGCTGTTGCCGTGGTACCAGGAGACGGGCAACGCGATCGTCAACGGCCACCTCGTCCGCATCGAGGACGGCAAGAACGCCTTCGGCGTTTACTCGTTCGTCGAGGCCGCGATCTTCGTGGTCGTCGTCGGCGTCATCGTGCTGCTGTGGGCCCGCGCCGAGGGCAAGGCGTTCCACCTGCCCGGCGGCGACGGAACGATCGTCATGGGCGCCGGCCTGTGGGTGATGTTCCTCATCTTCTACCGCCAGCTCGACAAGCCCAACGGGCGCAAGGAAGGCCTGATCCAGACGTCGATCGGCGTGCAGTGGGGCATCTTCATCGCCTTCCTGCTCGGCGCGCTGCTCGCCTACGCCGGCTATCGCATCCGCGCCGCGCACGTGCCGGAGCCCGCGCTGGAGGAGGAGGAGCCCGCGCTGGAGGAGGAGGAGCCCGAGCCCGAAGGTCCGGCGCCCGACGAGCAGGAGCCTACGGACGGAGCGGCGACGGTGGTCGCCCGCCGCCGCCGCCCGGAGACGGACGACCCGTTCGAGGGCCAGCTCTCCTTCGACGAGCCGGCCGAGTACCGCCCGCCGCCGCGAAACTAGGCCCCGGCCCGCCCGCCGCGCGGCAGCGCCTGGATCAGCGCGGCCACCGCGACGCTGCCGGCGGCCAGCCACAGCACCGACGTGCGGAAGGCCGACGGGACGGCGTGGCCCGCGTCGAGCGCGCCGAAGAAGACGACGCCGATCAGCGCGACCCCGAACGCGACGCCGACCTGCTGCGCCGAGGCGAGCACGCCCGATGCGGCTCCGGCGTGGCGCCGCGCGACGTTCGTCACGACGATCGTGATGATCGGCCCCATGACGAGGCCCATCCCGGCGCCGTCGAGCACGAGCGGGGCGGCGATCCAGGCGACTGAGCCGTGGGCGCCGACGTGGCCGACGGCGAAGTACAGCGCGACCAGCGCGACGGCGCGGACGAGTGCGCCCGCGGCCAGGACCTGGCGGCCGAAGCGGGCCACGAGCGCGCCGGCCGTGATCGTGGTGGCCAGGAACCCGAGGCCCTCGAAGGCGAAGACGAGGCCGCTGTCGAGCGCGTCGAGGCCGCGGCCCTCCTGCAGTTCGAGCGCGAGCACGAGGAAGAACGATGCGACCGTCGCGTAGAAGACCACGACCGTCGCCAGCCCGGCCGTGAACGCTCGCTCGCGGAACAGCTCGGGATGCACGAGCGGACTGCCGCCGCGCGCGGCAACCCGCCGCTGGTAGAGCGCGAAGGTGCCCAGCAGCACCCCGCCCACCGCGAACGACACCCACGTCCACGCCGGCCAGCCGTGGTCGCGCCCCTCGATCAGCGGCACGAGGATTGCGATCAGGCCGAGCGTGACGAGGTCGGCGCCGAACAGATCCAGGCGGGTGTCGGTGCCGCGGGACTCCGGCACGGTGCGCCCGACGAAGCCCAGCGCGGCCAGGCCGACGGGCACGTTGACCAAGAAGCACGAGCGCCAATCCAGGCCCGCGGGATCGAGCTGGATGAGCACGCCGCCGATGAGCTGGCCGCTGACCGCGGCGATCCCGAGGGTCATCGCGTAGGCGGTGAGCGCCTTGAGGCGATCGGCGCCGTCGTAGGCCACGCCGAGGATCGCGAGGACCTGCGGCATGAGCAGCGCGGAGGCCAGGCCCTGCGCCGCGCGTGCCACGACGAGCGTCGACGCGCTGGGCGCGACTCCGCACGCGGCAGAGGTCACGACGAACAACGCTAGGCCGATGGTGAACACGCGCCGGCGCCCGAACTGGTCGCCGAGCCGGCCCCCCGTGATGAGCCCGGCGGCGAACGCCAGGCCGTAGCTGGCGATGACCCACTGGATCGCGCTGGCCCCCGTGTGCAGGTCGGACTGCATGGTGGGCATCGCCACGTTGACGATGAAGAAGTCGAGGACGACCATCGCGACGCCGGCCAGCACGACCGGCATGAGGGCCCACTTGCGCAGGCCCGCCGCACGGGCGTTCCCGACCCGGACCGTTGTGAGGGCTTCTGTGGTGGCGGACATGGGCCGAAGGTGTCAGCCGTCCTGTCACGCGTCGATTCCCTCACAGGTAATCGACGCGCCCACCCCGCGCTGGCACGGTGGTGCCATGACCGACATCACCACCCTCATCGACGGCTACATCGCCACGTGGAACGAGGCCGACCCGCAGCGCCGCCGCGCGCTGGTCGCCCAGACGTGGACCGACGACGGCAGCTACGTCGATCCGCTCATGACCGGCACAGGCACCGACGGCATCGACGCGATGATCGCCGGCGCCCAGCAGCAGTTCCCAGGCCACCGCTTCGAACTGGCCGGTGCGCCCGATGCCCACCACGACCGCGTCCGGTTCACCTGGCACCTCAAGCCGGTCGACGGCGATGACGTGGTCGCGATTGGGTACGACTTCGGCGTCGTCGCCGACGACGGGCGACTGATCAGCGTGACCGGCTTCCTGGAGCAGGCCGCTTAGGTCGTAGAGAATCGCGGCGTGCTGGCCGGCACGCCGATCCTCGTCAGCGCCGCACACGGCGATCACTTCGCCGGGGTGCGGCGCGACGCCGAGCAGGGCCACCTGTGGATCGCCCACTGGACCGCCGACCGACCCGATCGCGTGGCCGGCACGCGCTTGGAAGGGCTCGAGCCGGCCCGCATCGGCGTCCCCGGCTGGTGGATCGTCGGCGCGCGGCTCCCCGACTCCGTGACCACTGTGGACGTGCGCGGCGAGAGCGGCACGTGGCACGCGGCCGCGCTCGGCAACGGCGCCTGGGTGACATTCGCCGACGGCGGCGAGGACGCCATGGGCATTCCGCCGATCCGCCTGCTCGATGCCCATGGCGAGCTCGTCTCGCGCGCGCCTTCAAGCTGGATCGAGACGGCGCGCCCGCTCACCGGCCAGGCGGCCGAGGTGGTCGCGAAGAGCCCACACGAGATCGGCGGGCCGTGCCCGGTCTGCTGGAGCTACGACTGGCGTCTCGCGCCCGCGGAGGGTGGCTCGGCCGGGGGGCGGATCTTCTGCGCCCGCTGCGGCCACAACGACGGCTCGGCGAGCGGGTTCTGGAGCCCCTAGATGGTCATCTAGTTCCAGGCCAGCGCGGAGCGGCGCTCCCAGTACTCCTCCGCCGGCTCGGCCAGCGGCGCGAGGCGCTCGTCGAGCTCGGCGTCCCACGCGACGTCGGGCGCGGCCAGGTTGCTGCGCAGCGTGTCGACCGTCGCCGCGCCGCTGAGCACGACGTCGACCCACGGCTGGGCCAGGACCGCGGCAAGGGCGAGCGCGTCGGGTGATGTGCCGCGATCTCGCGCCGCCTCGGCCAGCGCGCCGGTGCCGTCGCCGCGCGCGGTGAGCCGCCCGTTGGCCAGCGCCTCCTTGACCATCACGCCGAGGCCCGCCTCGTGCGCGGCGGCCAGCGCGGCGCCCACCGATCGCTCGTGCAGGTTCCACGTCGCCTGGACGGCGTCGAACCCGCCGACCTCCAGCGCGCGCTCGATCGTGTCGGCCTGCCGCGGCCCGGTGGCAGTGAAGCCGACGAAGACCCCGCTCTCGCGCAGCCGCGCAAGCTCGCCGCGCACCGCCGGATCGTCGAGGACGCCGCTCTCGAGCGTCGCCGAGTGGATCTGATAGAGCGCGAGGCGGTCGCCGAGCAACGCGCGCGTCTCGCCGAGCTGGCGGCGCAGCGTGCCGACCGAGAGGTCCTTGATCTCGTGGTCCTCGGCGTCGACGCGCCAACCCGCCGTGTAGGTGTAGCCCCACTTCGAGCCGACGGTGACGTCCTGGTCGCGATTGGTGAGCCACGAGGCCAGAAACGCCTCGCCGCGACCGTAGGAGCGCGCCGCGTCGAAGTAGCGCACGCCGCCCTCGTAGGCGGCGTCGAGCACGGCGTGCGCGTGATGCTCCATCGCACCCACGTCGGTGTCGCCGACGTCGCCGGCGTGGCCGAGATTGATGTAGCCGGGCCGGCCGAGCGCCGCGAGGCCGAGGCCGAGCGGGCTGACGGGGAGGCCGGTGGCGCCGAGCGTTCGCATGGCGGGGCACGGTAGCGCTGCGGTCAGCTGCTGCCGGCCAAGCCCGGCCGGCGCGTGGGCGCGCCCGGCGCCCGCATGGTGCGGGCGGCCGCCCGAGTCCGCGAGCGCGCGGTGATCGCCACGCCCGTCAGCGCCAGCGCACCCCCGACCGCGGTCAGCGCCGACGGCACCTCGCCGAGTGCGACCCAGCCCACGAGCGCGGCGACGGGCGGCACCGCATAGAGGGTGGTGGCGGCCGCCGTGACGTCGATGCGCGCCACCGCGTAGGCCCAGGTCAGGAAGCCCAGCGCCGAAGCGCCGAGCGCGAGGAAGGCGACCGCAAGCAGCGCCGCGGGCGGCGCCGCGGCCACGTCGGCCGGCAGACCGGGCGCGAGCGGAAGCGCCATCGCGGCACCGAGGCCCATAGCCCACGCCGTCACCGCGAGGCCGCCGTAGCGCCCCAGCAGCGCCTTCTGGGAGACGAAGAACGTCGCCTGCGCCAGCGCCGCGCCGAGCACCAGCAGCGCGCCGGCCGACAGCCGCACGCCGCCGCCCGCGGCCAGCGCGATCAGCCCGGCGCCCGCGAAGCCAAGCACGACGCCGCACCAGCCCCTGGCCGTCATCCGCTCGCCGAGCAGCGCGACGGCCATCAGAGCGGTGAAGATCGGCGAGACGTTGACGAGCAGGCTCGCGGTGGCGGCCGGCACGGTGACCTCGCCGGCGTTCAGCAGCACCTGGTAGGCGGTCATCCCACAGAGCGCGCAGAGCGCGAGGAGCGGCAGGTCGGGGCGTGCGGGCCAACCCACTCGCCGCGCCGCGGCCGGCGCCCCGAGCACCAGCGCCGCGACGGCGAGCCGCAGAACCGACAGATGCGCCCAGCCGAGCGTGCGGACGGCCTCGCGGATCGCCACGAACGCGGAGGCCCAGAGGACCACGGTGGTCGCGAGCGCGGCCGGTGCGGCGAGCCGTTGCACGCCGAGCACGATGGCGGCGAGCCTTCGTTACGTCCATTTACGAATTTGCAAGGTGAGCGTAAGCTGAGCTTTCTTATGCTTGACGTCCGCCGCCTGCACATGCTCCGCGAGCTCTCCGAGCGCGGCACGATCGCCGCGACCGCCGAGGCACTCGGCTACACGCCGCCCGCCGTCTCCCAGCACCTGGCCGCGCTCGAGCGCCAGGTCGGTGTCGCGCTGCTCGAACGCCAGGGGCGTCGCGTCGCGCTGACGCCCGCCGCACGGCTGCTGGTCGGGCGCACCGAGCGCGTGCTCGCCGAGCTCGAGGCGGCCGAGGCCGAGCTGGCCGCCGAGAACGGCGATCTGCGCGGTAGCGTGCGGCTCGCGGCCTTCCCCACCGCGGCGGCGACGCTCGTCCCCGGGGCGATGGCGGCGTTCGCCGCCCGCCATCCGCGCGCCGAGGTGCTGCTCTCCGAGCTCGAGCCCGAGGACGCGCTGCCGGCCCTCAAGCTCGGCGAGGCCGACCTGGCGGTCGTGCACGAGTACGACTTCAGTCCGCGGGGCGACGACCCCAGCGTGGAGCTCACGCCGCTGATGGAGGACGAGCTGCACGTCGCGGTGCCGGCCGGCCACGCGGCCGCGGGCGACGAGATCGCGCTCGCGTCGCTCGCCGGCGAGCGCTGGATCGCCGGCTACGTCGACACCGCCTGCCATCGCGTCGTCGTCACCGCCTGTCGCGCCGCGGGCTTCGAGCCGCGGATCGCGGCGCGCACGAACGACTTCCGCGTGGTGCTGGCGCTCGTCGCCGCCGGTCAGGGCGTGGCGCTGGTCCCCGGCCTCGCGGTCGACGATGCCCCCGCCGGCGTGTGCCTCGCGCGCCCGGCCGGGCGCCGGCTCGCGCGCCGCGTGCTCGCGGCCGTACGCGCCGGGGGCGGGGGACATCCGGCCGCGGTGGCGCTGCTCGACGCGCTGCGCGACGGCGCGGCGCTCAGCAAAGCCGGTTAGCCGCGTTCGACGAGCACCGCGCCGGTCGACATCGGCTGCACGCTGCGCTGGTAGATCGACAGGTACCCGCGCGCGGGGGGCAGCTCCGGCACGCCCAGACGTTCGCGGCGGCGCTCGAGCTCGGCCTCCGGCATCTCGAGGTCGAGCGTGCGCGCGTCGGCGTCGATCGTGATCGTGTCGCCGTTCTCGACGAGCGCCAGCGGGCCGCCGACCGCCGCCTCAGGTGAGACCTCGGCCACGGTCAGCCCCTTCAGGCACAGCCCGGAGAGCTGGCCGTCGGTGACGAAGGCGACATCGGTGGCCAGGCCGGCGGAGTCGACGGCGAAGAGGATCATCGAGGCGGGACCGGCCATTCCGGGCCCGCCCTTGAGACCCATGCCGCGGGCGACGAGCACGTGCCCCGGCTTCACCGTGCCGTCCTTGACTGCGGCCATGGCCTCGGCTCCGTCGTCGAAGACGATGGCCGCCCCGGTGAACCGCGCCTGGCGCTTCGGGCCGCGGACGCCGAGCTTGAGGATCGCGCTCTCGGGCGCCAGCGAGCCGTGCAGGACGACGATCGCCGGCTCGCGCGCGAACGGCCGGTCGAGTGGGCGGATCACGTCGTCGTCGCGGACGGTGACGCCCGCGAGGTTCTCGGCCACCGTGTTGCCCGTGACGGTGAGCGCGCTCGTGTCGAGGACCGGCTCGAGCTGCTTCATGAGCGCCTGCGCGGCCCCGGCGTCCTCGAACTGCTCGATCGTGTAATCGCCGTTCGGGCGCACGGCGCTGAGGACCGGCACGTCGCCGCCGAGCTCGTTGAACAGTCCGTAGACGTCGAGGTCGAGGCCGGACTCGATGGCCGCGGCCTGCAGGTGCTTGATGCAGTTGATCGAGCCGCTGACGGCGAGTACCGCGGCCGCCGCGTTGCGAAACGCGCCCAGCGTCATGATGTCGCGCGGCTTGAGGTCCTCGAGCACCATCTCGACGATCCGGCGGCCCGAGCGCCGCGCGGCGTCGATCATCCTGGGGCTGTTGGCGCGCACCGGGGCGCTCCCGGGCAGCGCCATCCCGAGCGCCTCGACCGCGGTGTGCATGGAGTTCGCGGTCGCCATGCCCTGGCACACGCCGGGCCCGCGGATCGCGTTGTCGGCCATCCGCCGGAGTTTGTCGGCGTCCAGCTTGCCGAAGGCGACCTGCACGCCGCCGAGGAAGACGTCCTCGACGTCGACGTGCTCGCCGTCGACCTCGCCGCAGGGCTGGTAGCCGCCGATCACGAGGATCGTCGGCACGTTGAAGCGCCCCGCCGCCATGAGGTGGGCCGGCGGCGTCTTGTCGCACGACGACAGGCAGATCATGCCGTCGAGCTGCGCACCCTCGACGGCGATCTCCATGTCGTTCACGACGAGGTCGCGCGAGGGCAGGATGTAGCCACCGCCACCGCCCGCGCTGATCATGAAGTCGCTCGGCGCGGTCGTGCGGATCTCGAAGGGCAGGCCGCCCGCCGCCCAGACCGCCTCCTTGACGATCCGAGCGATCCCGTCGAGGTGGCGGAAGCACATCGCCAGCTCCGAGGAGCTGTTGACCACCGCGATCTTGGGCTTCTCGAGGTCCGCGTCCGTCAGCCCGAGCGCCTTCCACTGGGCGCGGCGCGAGACCTCGCGCACGCTGCCCGGCTCGAAGTTGCTGCGCAGCGGTCTCGGCATTGTCTGATCGTATGACTAACTGCCCGACTTCAGAATGTTGGCCGCCAACGGCAGCAGGAACGTCGCGAGGAAGATGAGCCCGATGCCGAGCGCGACGAGCGCCTTGACGCGCGCGATGTGGCCGAGGATGCCGATGACGAAACCGACGATCATCATGGCCACGAAGGGGCGCGGATCGGTCCCGAACTCCGGGCTCGGGTCATAGAAGAACGCCGGCGGCACCAGGCCCCACACGGACGCTTCCTATCATTCGCGATCCATGACCGCGCCAAACAGCGACCCGAGAAGCGTCGACGACGTCGCCACGGGCTTGCGCACGGTCGGCTACCTGCCCGGCGAGTCCACCGCCCTCGTCTCCTACCTGGCCACCAAGCTCGGCAAGCCCGTGCTGGTCGAGGGGCCCGCCGGCGTCGGCAAGACCGAGCTGGCCAAGGCGCTGGCCCAGTACCTCGGGCGCACGCTCGTGCGCCTGCAGTGCTACGAGGGGCTCGACGAGGCCAAGGCGCTCTACGAGTGGAACTACCGCAAGCAGCTGCTGCGGATCCAGGCCGAGGCCGAAGGGGCCGGCTGGCAGGAGGTGCAGGACGACATCTTCGGCGCCGAGTTCCTCCTGCAGCGCCCGCTGATGACCGCCATCGCGGCCGAGGAGCCGGTCGTGCTGCTCATCGACGAGATCGACAAGACCGATCAGGAGTTCGAGGCGATGCTGCTCGAGCTGCTGAGCGACTTCCAGCTCTCGATCCCCGAGCTCGGGCTCTTCGAGGCCAAGTCGCGCCCGGTCGTGCTGCTGACCTCGAACAACTCCCGCGAGCTCACCGAGGCGCTCAAGCGCCGCTGCCTGTACCTGTGGCTCGATTACCCCGCGCTCGAGCACGAGCTGGCGATCGTCAAGCTCCACGCGCCCGAGCTCGACGACGCTGTGGCCCGCAAGCTCGTCGAGGTCATCGCGATGGTGCGCGAGCTCGACCTCAAGAAGCCGCCCTCGATCGCCGAGTCGATCGACTGGGCCCGGGCTTTGCTGCTCCTCGGCGCCGACGACATCGACGGCCAGGTGTTCGCCGACACGATGTCGATCATCGTCAAGCACCGGACCGACCTCGACGTGGTGGCCGAGCGCGTCGGGGTCAAGCTCGGCTTCGGTGCCGCGGCCTCGGGGTAGGGGTGCCGGAGCCGGCCGCGGGGCCGGCAAAGGCGGGTCCCTCCGGCCGGAGGCCGGACACCGTCTTCGCGACGCGCCGCGCTGTACGGCGGCGGTGACCCGGGCAACGCGCTGCCCGGCCTGAGCGCGCGCATCCTCGAGCTCGGCGAGGAGCTGCGCGGCGAGGGCGTCGCCGTCGGCACGAGCGAGCTGCTGGACGCCTTCGCCGTCCTGCGCGAGGTGCCCTGGGCCGAGCCGGTGGACTTCAAGGAGGCGCTCGCGGCGACGCTGGCGAAGTCCCAGGAGGACCGCCGCGTCTTCGACCTCGTCTTCGACCGCTTCTTCTTCCGCGCCGCCGAGCTGGCCGCCGTGCGCGAGGGCATCACCGAGGGCGGCGGGATGGACGCCGCGGGCGCCGAGCTCAACCTCGAGACCCTGCGCCGGCAGATCGCCCAGGCGCTGCGCGACGGCCAGGAGGCGCTCATGCGCGACCTCGCGCGCCTGGCCATCGCCGCGTTCGGCCGCCAGGGCGAGGGCTCGGGCGTGATCGGCGTCGACGTCCAGCGCATACGCCGTGCGCTCGGCCTGCGCGCCGAGCCCCAGCCCGACCTGCCGCCCGACGACCCGCGTGCCGACGGCCTGCCGCGCGACGCGATCCGGCGTTTCGAGGCGCTCCTGCGCCAGGAGCTCGAGCGCCGCCAGATCGAGCGCACCGAGTCGCTGCCGCCGGCGCGGCCGCTCAACGAGCTCGATCGCGCGCTGCCCAGCGGGCCGCTGCAGGACCTCGCTGCGGTCCACCGCGTCGTGGCCCAGCTCAAGCGGCGGCTGAAGACGCAGGGCCACGAGCTGCGCGGCCACCGCCGCCACGCGCAGGTCGACGTGCGCCGCACCATGCGCGCCTCGCTGCAGACCGGCGGCGTGCCGGTGGTGCTGCGGTTCAAGCCGATCCGGCCGCGCCGCCCGGAGATCTACGTGCTGTGCGACGTCTCGACCAGCGTGACGAGCGCGAGCGTCTTCTTTCTCAGCGTCCTGCACGCGCTGCACGACTCGTTTCGCAAGATGCGCTCGTTCGTCTTCATCGAGCGCATCAGCGAGGTGACCGACGTCTTCGAGCGCGAGCGCAACTTCAAGGCGGTCAGCGAGGCGATCGGCCGCGACGCGGGCGTGGCCGACGTGTCCGGCTACACCGACTACGGGCGCGTGTGGAACGAGTTCGCCCAGCTCGTCGAGGACGACCTGCACCCGCGCGCCACCGTCATCGTGCTCGGCGACGCGCGCACCAACGGCCGCGACCCGCGCGCCGACGTCTTCGCGCAGGTCGCCGCCAAGGCGGGCCGCACGTTCTGGCTGAACCCCGAGCCGCGCCTGTACTGGAACTACGGCGATTCGGTGATCGCCGCCTATGAGCGCTACTGCGAGGCCTTCGAGTGCTGGACGACCGGCCAGCTCGAGGACTTCGTCAAGGCGCTGACGCGGCCCGTCAGCGGTCGGTGACCAGGGCGACCTCGCCGTCCTCGTCGATCAGCCGCTGCAGGGTCGCGTCGGGCATCCACACCTTGTGCGGGTAGCCGCGGCCCCATGAGTTGAGGACGCGGACCGCGCCGGCCTGGTCGTTGGCCGGGCTCTTCAGGACCCCGTGGACGTCGTCGACGGTCTTGGCCCAGCGGTAGACGGCGATGCCCTCGGTGGCGCTCGGCGTCTCCGGGTCGCGCTGCTTGTAGTCGCGGCCCGCGTAGGCGGTGCGCCAGGCGACGTGCCCGCGCGAGCGCAGGATGTCGCAGGCCGCGCGCACGCTCGTCCCCTCGTCGTCGCCGGGCTTGGTCTCGGGCCATTCGTCGGTTTCCTTCGCCCAGTCCCACAGCCAGCGCGCGTCGTAGCGCTTGCGGTTGAGCAGGCTCATCATCCGCGAGCAGCCGAAGCCGACGCAGGCGCCCTCCTTGCCCTGGTCGTAGAAGTCCCACCAGCCGCTGCTGTCCTGTATCCGGCGCGCGACGGTGCCGTCGGCGTTGAGCTGGTCGCCCGGCTCCAGGCAGACGCAGTGTCCGCCGCGGACGGTGCCGAGCTTCTTGGAGTCCAGGCCGATCCAGTAGCGCCCGCCCTTCTGGACGGGGTTGTCGAAGTCCGTGTACCAGTTCACCCCGATCGCGACCGGCGCAGGCGTGGCCGGCGTCGTCGCCGCGGTGAGCGGGTACTTCTCGTAGTGGCGCCAATCGGTGGGCGCCCTGCGTCCAAGCGGTCGAGGCATGGGCCATGGTCCCAGTGGCGCGCAAGCGCTCGCCGCAACGGCGCAGGTTTTACGGCGCCAGCCCGGTCAAAGCTGCGCAGTTCCTGCACGCTCCTGACGCCAGCGCTCCTGCAACAGCGGCATCTCGCGGCGAAGGAACTCGAAGAAGGCCAAGGTTTCAGCCATGCGGGCGCCGGCGGCCGTGCCGGCGCCGAGCGCGGCCACCCCATCGCGCGCGCTCTCCTCCCAGCGCAGGAGAAGGCGCTCGCGGCGCACGGTGGCCTCGTACCACGCGTTGTCGAAGACGCGATAGCGATCGCGCCGCGAGCCGGGCTCGCGCTCGCGCGTGATGAGGTCGACCTGCACCAGGTAGCGGACGGCGCCCGAGATCGCGGCAGGACTGGCCTGAAGCCGCTCCGCGAGCTCCGCGGCGGTGAGCGTGCCGGAGTCGGTCGCCAGGAGCGTCACGAACACGCGCGCGGGCATCCGTGGCACGCCGGACTCCTCGAGCGTGGCTGCGAAGCGCTCGATGAAGCGCGCGACCTCGTTGTGATCGCGTTTCAGATCATTCACGATTTTCTGAACCTAATGTATTCTGCGAAAGATGGCAACGGCGATCATGACGCAGGGGCTGACCAAGCGATACGGCGAGACGCTCGCCCTCGACGGCCTCGACCTCGAGGTCGCGGCCGGCGAGGTCTATGGGTATCTCGGGCCCAACGGCGCGGGCAAGACGACCACGATCAGGCTGCTGCTCGGCCTGCACCGCCCCACGACGGGCCGCGCGGAGCTCTTCGGCCTTGACGCCTGGAGCGAGCCGGTCGCCGCGCACCGCCGCGTCGCCTACGTCGCCGGCGAGCCCTACCTGTGGCCGTCGCTGACCAGCGCCGAGACGTTCGAGTTCCTCGCCCGTGTGCGCGGGGCGACCGACGTCGCCTACCGCGACGCGCTGATCGAGCGCTTCGACCTCGACACCTCCAAGAAGGTCCGTGCGCTGTCGAAGGGCAACCGCCAGAAGGTGCAGCTCGTCGCGGCCTTCGCGAGCCGCGCCGACCTGCTGATCCTCGACGAGCCGACGAGCGGGCTCGATCCGCTGATGGAGGTCGCCTTCCGCGAGACCGTCCACGAGGCCAAGGAGCGCGGCCAGACGGTCTTTCTCTCCTCGCACATCCTCAGCGAGGTCGAGGCGCTGTGCGATCGCGTCGGCATCCTGCGCGAGGGGCGCCTGGTCGAGCAGGGCACGCTGCCCGAGCTGCGCCACCTCAGCGCGCAGACCGTCGAGGTCACCTTCGATGGCCCGGTGCCGCAGCTTCCCGAGCTGCCCGGCGTGCTCGTGGCGCCGTCGGGCGCCAACTCGCTGCGCTTCGAGGTGACGGGCGGTGTCGGCCCGCTGATCGGCGCGCTGGCCCAGCACCCGGTCCTCGCGCTGACCAGCCGCGAACCATCGCTTGAAGAGATCTTCCTGCACCACTACGGGAGCCCGAACGGGCATGACGGCGCTTAGGGGTGCCGGAGCCGGCCATGTGGCCGGCGAAGGCGGGTCCCCCCGGCCGCAGGCCGGAGCGTTTCGGGCCATCGCATGGCAGACGCTGCGCGACGCGCGCACCCGCACGATCACCTTCGCGCTGCTCTTCCTGTTGGGTGCGGCCGCGCAGGGTCTCGCCTATCCCAAGGCCTACCCGACGGTCGCCGATCGGCTCGAGCTCGCGCACAGCTTCGGCGACAACCAGGCGGTGCGGCTCCTCTATGGCGTGCCGCACGACCTGCTGACGGTCGGCGGATACATGTCGTGGCGGCTCGGCGCCCTGACCATCTTCGGCGCGCTGTTCGGCGTGCTCGCCGCGGTTCGCGCGCTGCGCGCCGAGGAGGAGGCGGGCCGCCAGGACCTCGTCTTCTCCGGCGTCGTCGGCCGCACCACGGCGTTCAGCGCCGCCCTGGTCGGCATCGCGGCGAGCACGCTGATCATCTGGCTGGCGCTCTTCGCCGGCGTGCTGACGGGCGGCGAAGCGGTCGGTGAGTCCGCCTATCTCGCCCTCGCGCTGATGACACCCGTCCCGGTCTTCGTCGGAGTCGGCGCGCTGGCCAGCCAGATCGCGCCGACACGGCGGATGGCGACGGCGATCGGCAGCGGGGCGCTGGGCGTCGCGCTGCTGTTGCGGATGACAGCGGACACGACGTCGGCGGGCTGGCTGCGCTGGGCGACCCCGCTCGGCTGGGCCGAGGAGCTGCGTCCGTTCACCGGCGCCCGCCCGCTCGTGCTGATGCTGCCCGTCGCCGCGACGGTGCTGCTGCTCGTCGGCTCGGCGCGGATCGCGCGCGAGCGCGACATCGGCCGCGGCCTGCTCGCCGGGCACGACAGCGCACCCCCGCGGCTCGCCCTGCTCTCGTCGCCCACCGCGCTGGCGCTGCGCACGCTGCGCGGCGGCCTCATCGGCTGGCTGACCGGCATCGCGGTCTTCGCCCTGCTGATGGGCGTGATCTCCGACAGCGTCGCGTCCGGCCTGTCGCAGAGCCTGCAGGACCAGCTCGAGAAGCTCGGCACCGCCGCCAACACAGCGAGCGGATACCTGGGCTTCGCGTTCCTGTTCTTCCTGCTGGCGCTGAGCCTCTTCGCCTGCTTCCAGCTCGCCGCGATGCGCGAGGACGAGGCCGAGCAGCGCCTGGAGACGCTGCTGGCGCTCCCGGTGCGTCGCGGGCGCTGGTTCGCCGAGCGGCTCGCGCTCGTGGTCGCGATGGCCGCCGGCCTTGCGCTCGCCGCCGGAGCGCTGGCATGGGTCGGTGCGGCCTCCCAGGGCGCCGGCGTCGCCTTCGGCCGCATGCTCGAGGCGGGCGCCAACTGCCTGCCGGTGGTGATGCTGTTCCTCGGGCTCGGGGCGGTCGCCCTCGCGGTGGTCCCCCGAGCCGGGACGACGATCGCCTACTCGCTCGTCGGCGTCGCCTTCCTGTGGGAGACGATCGGCGGGCTGGTCGACGCGCCCGGATGGGCGCTCGGCCTCTCGCCGTTTCACCACGTCGGCCTCGTCCCGGCCGAGGCGTTCCGGGTGACGGGCGCGCTCGCCATGATCGCCGTCGGCGTGGTGGCGGGGCTCGCCGCGGCGTGGATCTTCGATCGCCGCGACGTGGTTGGCGCGTGAGTGCGCGAATGCCCGTTCGCTCATCGGGTAGCGCCATGACATGGAGCGCGAGTTCACGATTCCAGCCCGTGTCGTCTCGGTGAGCCACCCGACGCCGCAGGAGGTCGACCCTGACACGGGCGAGCTCCTGGCCCCCGCGCCCGCCGCGACCGACGACGGCACACCGATGAGCCGGGCGACGGAACCGGCCGAGGAGCGGTCGCGCTAGCATCAAAGGCACGGATACACACCAGGGGGGCCGAGAGGACCGCTCGGCTGAGATTGCGCCCGATCCGGCGCTGACCCTTCGAACCTGTGGGGTAATGCCCGCGGAGGGAGCGATGACGACGAGGCTCGAGGCTCCCGCACAGGAGCCTCTTTTTCTGGCGGCTGGAAGCCGCCAGTTGGCATCAGGACGCGGGGCAGGATGCCCCGCGGAGGTGACCTCTGAAGGCCTTGACGGCGAAGTCCACCTCGCCGGCGTGAGCCGCGCGTTCGGAGCGGTGCACGCGCTGGAGGCCGTCGATCTCGACGTCGCCGCGGATGAGACCGTCGCCGTCGTCGGCCCCAGCGGCTGCGGCAAAACGACGCTGCTCGAGCTGGTCTGCGGCCTGCAGACGCCCGACGCGGGAACCGTCCGCGCCGCGCCCGCCGTGCTCATGCCCCAGCGCGACGGCCTGCTGCCGTGGCTGCGCGCGATCGACAACGCGGCGCTCGCGGCGCGGCTGGCCGGCGCCTCGCGCGACGACGCGCGCGCCCGCGCGCACCCGCTGTTCGCCGCCTTCGGCCTGGAGGGCTTCGAGCGCGCGCGGCCGCACGAGCTGTCGGGAGGCATGCGCCAGCGCGTCGCGTTCCTGCGCACGCTGCTGTCGGGCAAGCCCGTCCTGTGCCTCGACGAGCCCTTCGGCGCCCTCGACGCGCTGACCCGCCGCGAGATGCAGGAATGGCTCGGCCAGGCGCTCGAGCGCGAGCCGCGCACGGTCCTCCTGGTCACCCACGACGTCGAGGAGGCGGCGACGCTCGCCGACCGGGTGCTGGTGATGTCGCCGCGCCCGGGGCGCGTGGTGGCCGAGCTGAAGGTGCCCGCGTCGCGCGCGCCGGAGGAGGTGCTCGCCGTGCGCGAGCGCGCGCTGGAGGCACTGAAGGTACCCCCGTCGACAGCCTCGCCGGGCGCGCCGCCGCCAGGAGGGGGGACCCCGTGGGCCTGATCCTCCCGCTCCTGATCGTTGCCGGACTGCTCGGCGTCTGGGAGCTGTATGCCGACCTCGGCGCGGTCGACGACTTCATCCTCCCCGCCCCCAGCCAGATCGGCACCGCGCTGTGGGACGACCGCTCGCTGCTGTGGTCGAACCTGCTCGTCACCGCGCAGGAGGTCGGGCTCGGGATCCTCGTCGCGCTCGTCCTCGGCTTCCTGCTCGCCGTAGCGCTGCACTTCTCGGGCATGCTGCGGCGCGGGATCTACCCGCTGCTCGTCGCCTCCCAGGCGGTGCCGATCGTCATCATCGCGCCGCTGCTGGTGGTGTGGTTCGGCTTCGGGATCGTGCCGAAGCTCGCGATCATCGCGCTGGTCTGCTTCTTCCCGGTCGTCGTCACCACGCTCGACGCGCTGCGCTCGGTCGACCCCGACCAGCTCAAGCTCATGCGCACCCTCGACGCA
The DNA here is from genome assembly GCA_963821355.1 of uncultured Actinomycetes bacterium. Classification (GTDB taxonomy): domain Bacteria; phylum Actinomycetota; class Thermoleophilia; order Solirubrobacterales; family Solirubrobacteraceae; genus JAOPZW01. The sequence continues at coordinate 74,168 of CAWGDO010000002.1, forward strand.
TCGCGCTGGCAGGCCTTTCGCTGGGCGGAGTTCCCCGCCGCGTTGCCCGCCGCGCTCAGCGGGGCGAAGATCGCGGTCGCCGTAGCCGTGATCGGCGCCGTGTTCGCCGAGTACGCGGGCTCGAGCGAAGGCCTCGGGCACCTGATGCTCCAGGCGATCCCACAGCTCGAGACCGCGCGCGCGTACGCCGCCGTGGTGCTGCTCGCCGCCTTCGCGGTGCTCCTCTTCTCCGCCCTCGCCCTGGCCGAGCGCCGGCTCGTGCCGTGGGCCCGTCGTCCACCGGAAGGACCCGACCGTTGACCCGCCGCCTGACGCTCGTCGCGCTCACACTCGTCGCCCTCGCGCTCGCCGCCTGTGGCGAACGCAAGGAGCCGACGGGAGCCCCAGCCGCGCAGTCGTTGCGGCTGATGCTCGACTACTTCCCCAACGCCGATCACGCGGGGATCTACGCGGCACAGGCCAACGGCGACTTCCGCAGGGCCGGGCTGAACGTCGGCGTGCAGGTGCCCAGCGATCCGGCGGCGCCGCTGAAGCTCCTTGCCGCCGGGCGCGTCGACCTCGCCATCTCCTATGAGCCTGAGCTGCTGCTGGCCCGCGACAAGGGCCTGAAGCTCGTCGCCGTCGGAGCGATCGTGCAGAAGCCGCTGACGTCGATCATGTCGATCGGCAAACACGCCATCACCGATCCGGCGCAGCTGAAGGGCAAGACCGTCGGCACGGCCGGCATCCCGTACCAGTCGGCCTACCTGAAGACGATCCTGACGCGCGCGAACGTCGACCCGTCCTCGGTCAAGGAGGTCAACGTCGGCTTCAGCCTGGTGCCCGCGATGAAGACCAAGAAGGTCGACGCGACGCTCGGCGCCTTCTGGAACTACGAGGGCGTCCAGCTCGCCCTGCAGCACCAACACCCGAAGATCATCCGCATGGAGAACGTCGGGGTGCCGACCTACCAGGAGCTCGTCATCGTCGCCCGCCAGCAGGACCTGGCCGAGGGCGGCGAGAAGGTGCGCCGCTTCATGCGCGCGCTCGGCCAGGGCTACGGCGCGCTGCGCTCCGATCCCAACGCCGGCGTCGACCCGCTGCTGAAGGCCAACCCCGACCTCGACCGCACGCTGCAGCTCGCCAGCGTGAAGGCCACGCTGCCGGTGTTCGCGGCGCCGTCCGGCCGGCCGTTCGGCTGGATGGACCCGTCGCAGTGGCAGAGCTACGGCACCTGGATGTCCGACAACAAGCTGCTCGACCGCCCGCCCAACGCAGCGCAGGCGCTTACCGACGAGTTCCTGCCCGGCCAGGGGCTCGCCGACGCCGGCACCGGCTGATTGGATTCGCCGGCCGGCGAATCCTTGGTGCGGGCGCGCCGCGCCGCGCTACCGTCCGCCGCGTGGTTCGCATCGAGCTGACCGACGACGACCTCTCGCGCACGCGGCTGGCGATCAGCCCGCTGTGGGAGCTGTTCGCCTCGCTCTTCGTGCTCCACAAGGACGAGCCGCCCGCGGAGTACGCGCCGTGGGTCCGGCGCACGCGCAGCGCGCTGCGCGGCGTCGACCTCGGCCCGCTCGACCTGAGCACCCCGCTGCAGCACACGATCCCCGACTTCGCCGCGCCGATCCCCAAGCAGCCGCTGCGCACCCTGGCCGACGAGATCGAGGGTGTCCGGGCGACCGACCCCGCGCTCGTGCACGCCTCGATCGCCGAGTGCTGGCCACAGGACCCGCCGCCGCCGTGGGACGCGTTCGTGTCGCGCCCGCGCGAGATGGTCGATCGGCTCGCCGACGCGCTCGCCACCTACTGGGACGCCGCGATCGCCGACGACTGGCCGCAGCTGCGCGCCGTGCTCGAGGGCGAGATGCTCGGCCGCGCCCGCGCGCTCGCGCTGTCGGGACCCGGGGCCGTCCTCGAGGAGTTGCACCCGAACGTGCGCTGGCGTGAGCCGGTCATCGAGCTGTTCAAGGACAAGGAGTACGACCTGCGTGTCAACGGCCGCGCGCTCGTGCTCATCCCGCTGGTCTTCTCGCCCAAGGTGATGATGGGCGAGTCCGAGGACGATCGCGCGGTCGCCATCGGCTACCAGGCCCGCGGCACCGCGGCGCTGTGGGCGCCGGAGTCCGCAAGCTCCGACGGGCGCCTGGAGCTGCTGCTCGGCCACGGCCGCGCGGCGGTGCTGCAGGCGCTCGAGCAGCCCGCGACGACGACCGGGCTCGCCCGCCGGCTGAACTACGCACCCAGCACGGTCTCCGCGCACCTCGACGTCCTCGCTCGCGCCGGCCTCGTCGAGCGCAATCGCGTGCGACGCAGCGTCTACTACGGCCTCAACGACACCGGCCGCTCACTCGTGGCGCTGCTGATGGACGTCCCCGTGGCGCTCACCGCCTGACGATTTCAACCTGGGCGAATCGTTCGCCCGGGAGCCGCAGCGGCGCGACGCTGTCGGGCATGCTCCTTCACCCCGACATCATCCGAGCGGTCGCCGACGGCCGCTACGCGACACCCTTGCCCAGCAGGTGCGCCCCCGCCAGGCCCGCCCAGCCCTCGTACGGCGCGAAGAAGGCGCGAACCTCGTCCTCGGTGGCCCGCGTCCTCGGGTCGCCGGTCGTGATCCGCCCGACGACGCGCAGGTAGCCGAGATCGCCGGCCGGGATCTGGTCGTAGCGGCCCTGTCCGTAGAGCGCGAGCATCTCGATGGTCCAGCTGCCAATGCCCGGGATCGCGCGCAGCCGCCGCCACGCGCGCTCGTGGTCGGCGGCGAGCAGGTCGGCGCGGCCGCTGGCGACCTCGCGCGCGGCGCGGCGCATCGCCACCGCCCGCCCGGCGCTCAGGTCCAGCGACTGCAACAGCGCCGGCGCGGTCGCGGCCAGCGTCGCGGCCGCGGGCAGGTCGCGCAGGCCGGTGCGCGCGCAACGGCGGCCGAGCCTGAAGACGATCCGCCGCTGGATGGCGGCGGCCCGGTCGAAGTCGATGAGCTGCTCGCAGATCGCCCAGACGAGCGCCTCGAACGGGTCGGGGCGGCGGATGATGCGCAGGTGCGGGCGGAAGCGGACCGACCGGCCGATCAGCGGGTCGTCGCGGAAGCGCTCGTAGAACGGGCGCAGGTCGTCGTCGAGGCCGAGCGCGAAGCGCATCCGCGCCAGCGCCTCGTCGGCCACGTCGGGGCTGTCGGCGCCGGCCACGAGCACGACGCGATCGCGCGCGGGCTGGCCGGCGCGCACCACCGCGGGTACGCCCTCCACGTGCACCAGCCGCTCGATCCCGCCCTCGCGACGGCGGCGCAGCACGCCGTCCGGACCGCCGCCCGGCAGGCGGACCGGCCATGCCGGGCGGACGTCTCGCGTGACCTCGACCATGCGCGCCGCCACTCTACGCCGGGCGACGGCGCGAGGAGCCCTGTCGGAGGGGTCTTCCGCAGGCGCGCCGGCGCTCAGCGCCTGACCGCGACCAGCGCGCCGGCGAGGTCCGGCGCGTACGTGGCGGCGACGCCGGTCGCGCCTGCCGCATCGACGGCGCCGCGACCGGCGACGATCAAACGCCGGCCCTGGGCGGCGAAGTAGCGCACGTCGGTGCGGGCCTCGTCGGCGGTGCGCGGCAGGCGGACGTCCGCGTCGATGCCGCGCAGGCGCGGGTCGACGAGGGCGCGGCCGTCGCGAGCGGCGGCCGCGTCGATGACCAGCGCGGTCCGGCGCGCCGGGCGGTCGGAGCCCGCGCCGAGCAGGCCCGCGACCGCCACAGCGCCGGCGGCGAGGAGGGCGCCGATCTGAGTTCCAAGTCCAGTCATACGTATGAGCATACTACGTATGACGCCTGCGCCTGTCAACTGCTTCCTGGCCAGCCCGCCCGCCCGGCGTGGTTGCATTCCCACCCATCGCCCACTCCGCCCACAACCGCGTGACAAGCGTCGACGTCGCCCGGCGCGCCGGCGTCTCGCAATCGACGGTCTCGCTCGTGTTCTCGGGCAAGGGCCGCGGACGCGTGTCGGAGGCGACCGAGGAGCACGTCCGCCGCTGTGCGCGCGAGCTCGGCTACCGCCCGAACGTCGCCGCCCAGGCCCTGCGGCTGGGCAGCTCACGCGCGGTCGCGCTGCTGGTCCCCGACATCACCAACCCGTTCTTCAGCCGCGTGCTGCGCGGCGCCCAGCGCGCCGCCCAGGCCGCCGGCTACACGGTGGCGCTCGTCGACACCGGCAACGACCGCCGTTGGGAGGCGCAGTCCTTCGAGGCGCTGCGCGCCGGCCCCGTCGACGGCTACCTGCTCTTCGAGGTCAGCGCGCCGGAGGCCCTCGACCCCGACGAGAGCGTCGTGCTCATGGAGGCCGAGGCGCCCGGCGCGCCGTCGGTGCGCTTCGACGCCGAGGGCGGGGCCACGGCCGCCTTCGCCCACCTGGTCGAGCTGGGCACATCGCCGCATCGGCCACCTCGCCGCCGACTTCGACGCGCCGACCTTCCACCTGCGCGAGGCCGCGCGCCGCCGTGTCCTGTCCGAGGCCGGCATCGACCCCGATGCGCAGCCGCGCGCGCTGACCCCGATCGGCATCGACGACGCGCGCGACGCCGCGCGCGCGTTGCTCGACGACGAGCCCACCGCCGCGTGCTGCGACGACGACATCATCGCCGCCGGCCTGTACCTCGCCGCTCGCGAGCGCGGGCTGCGCATCCCCGGCGACCTGTCCATCGTCGGCTTCGACGACATGGACTTCGCCCGCGTGCTCTCGCCGCCGCTGACCACGGTCGCACTCGACGCCGAGCTGCTCGGCGCGAGCGCCTTCGAGCTGCTCGAGGCGCGCATGGCCGGCCGGCGCTCGCGGCGCCGCGTCGTGCTGCCGGCGGAGCTGCTGGTGCGCGAGTCGACCGCGCCGCCGCGCTAGTCGCGCGAGCCCAGCAGGTGCACGTCGATCAGGAACGACCGCGTGGCCAGCACCGGCGCGAGCTGCTGGGCCTTGCTGCGGCTGCGCACGCGCCGGCGGGCGCGCACGGCGCGGGCGACGGCGACGGTCGCCACGCCGGCGGCGAATGAGGTCGCAGCCACAGCGGCTGCGTGCTTGGCCACGACCATGCCGGCCGCAGTGGAGTTCACGCGCGGCGTCAGCGCGCCCTCGTCCGCCAGGACGGCGACGGCGTCGACCTCTTCGAAGCCCTCGGGCTCGCGCTCTTCATCCATGCGTGCCGATCATAACCGCGCGACCCGACACGCGGCCCGATCCCCGCTACGCCAGCGTCCGCTGGAACACGCGGTAGACCTTGACCTTGCGGCCGTTCATGGCCTCCATGCCGCGGTTCATGGCGCGGTTGGTCTCGAGGATCCAGCCCATCTCGGCCCAGTTCACGCGGGTGCGCGCCGACCGCCGTCGAAGTTCTCGACGTAGAGGATCGCCGCCACGCCGGTGTGCTGGTACTCGGGCTTCACGCCGAGGAAGCCGACCCGGCAGCGGTCGATGACGGTCTGGCGGTTGAGGTAGTGGAACCAGCCGAAGGGCAGCAGGCCGCCGTTCATCTTGCTGCAGGACCTGGTTGACGTCCGGCACGGGATCGCCACTCCGACGACGTCTCGCTCGTCCGTCTCGACGACCTGGAACCACTTCGGGTCGAAGACGAGCTGCAGGTCCAGCGCGTAGTGCGTCGAGGTCCTCCTTGGAGTACGGCGACGAAGCCCCAGTTGCTGCGCCCAGGCCGCGTTGTAGACCTCGGCGAAGAGGTCGAGGTCGCTGCGCAGCGACCGGCGGGTCATTTGCGGCAGCTCAGGCCGGTAGGGCTCGCGGCGCGCTCGGCCATCGTGAAGATGCGGGACGCATCATGGCCGGTCGCCGATCTCGAGCTCCCACATGAGCAGGTCGATCGCCTTCTCGAGGCCCGCGTCCTCGCAGAGGCGCTGGTAGTAGGGCGGGTGCCAGGGCTGGCTTGATCATCGGCTCGCGATCGAGGCCCTCGATCAGCGATGCCGCTCTCGTCGTTCATCGTGAAGTCCATCGGCGCCGATCAGTGGTCGCACCCGTGCCGGCGCAGCCAGGCCTCGGCCGCGTCGAGCAGCGCCGGAAGACCTCGGGGTCGTCCTCGATCTCCAGGAAGCCGAACATCCCGGTCCGCGAGCTCGGTGGAACTCGTTGTAGGCGTGGTCGACCTGCGCGCTGATGCGCCCGACGATCCGCCCGTCGCGCGCAGGCGCAGGAAGAGCTGCGCGTCGCCGTGCTTGAAGTACGCGTTGACGCCGGCGACTCAGGAAGCATGGCGCTCCAGCCGCAGCGGGGGACACCACTACGGCGAGGTAGCATGCAGCCGGAACGGGAGCTCGATGAACTCCTGGAGTCCCGCCGCGGCCGTCACGGGGCTGACCTCCACGGACACGGCGGCGGACCCTACATGGCCGAGACACTCGATCGACGTCTTCGCCAAGGTGCACGACAACGAGCGCGTCGAGCAGCTGCGCGTCGCACGCGAGGCCGACCTCGTCCCGTACTTCCGCGTCGTGGAGGGCCCTGCGCTGCCCGTCGTCGAGATGGAGGGCGCCGAGCGGATCATGCTCGGCTCCAACAACTACCTCGGGCTCACCGGCGACGCGCGCGTCATCCAGGGCGCTCGCGATGCGCTCGACCGCTACGGCACCGGCCTGACCGGCTCGCGCCTGCTCAACGGCACGACGCCGCTGCACCTGGAGCTCGAGGAGGAGCTCGCCGACGTGGATGGGCACGGAGGCCGCGATCGTCTTCACGACCGGCCACCAGGCGAACGTCGGCACGCTCGGCACGCTCCTCGAGCCCGGGCGACACGGTGATCGCCGACTCCGGCCGACCACGCCTCGATCCTCGACGGCTGCCTGCTCAGCCGCGCCAAGCTGCGCCCGTTCCGCCACAACCGCCTGGACAAGCTCGAGACGCAGCGCTCGAGCGCGCCGCGACGACGGCGGCGGCGTGCTCGTCGTCGTCGACGGCGTCTTCTCGATGGAGGGCGACGTCGCCGCCGCTGCCCGAGATCGTCGACGCTCTGCCGAGCGCTTCGGCGCGCGCCTGATGGTCGACGAGGCCCACGGCGCCGGCGTGCTCGGCGCGCGCGGCGCCGGCGCCTCCGAGCTACTTCGGCGTCGAGGATCGAGGTCGACCTGCGCATGGGCACGTTCTCGAAGTCGCTGGCCTCGCTGCGGCGGCTTCCTCGCCGGGCCCGCCGACGTCATCGAGTTCCTGCGCTCCAGAGCCGCGGCCGTTCCTCTTCACCGCGTCCGACGTGCCCGGCCGCGCTCGGCGCCGCGCTGGCCGCGCTGCGGATCATGCGCCTCCGACGAGGGCCGCCGCTGTTCGCGCGCGTCCTGGAGAACGCCGCGCTACTGGAGCGACGGCCTGCGTCGAGCGCGGCTTCAAGGTCGTCGAGGGCGAGGCCCCCGGCGACGTCGTCACGCCGATCGTCCCCGTCCTCGTCGAGGACGACTGGAAGGCGGCGCCTGCTCTGGAAGGCGCTCTGCGACGCCGGCGTGTTCGTCAACGTCGCGCTGCACCCCGCGGTGCCGCCCGGCGGCGCGCTGTTGCGCACCAGCGTGATGGCGACGCACGACACCGCGATGCTCGACCGCGCGCTCGAGCATCTTCAGCGACGTGAAGGCGGCGTTCGAGGCCGAGCACGGGCCCCTGCCGAGCCCCGACGAGCGATCCTCACCGGCGTCGACAGTGCGCCTGCCTTGTCCATTTCGCGCAACGGGCGAACAAAAATGTTCGCTCTGAGCGCACGGTTGCGCGACGCGCGCGTTGACCGGCGTCGCGCATGGCGTGCATAGCTTCGCACTACGCGTCGGCGAGACAGCCGCGGGGAGAGGCTTCAGACCGAGTCGGTCGGCCACGAGAGGGGGCCGGACGGTCAGCAGGGCGATCTTCCGCGGAGGGCACCGAGCCGGTCGCGCGTGCACAGGCGCGTACAATCCAACGAGCGTTGCCCGACCGGGATGGGACGGGCAGCGGGAGGACAGATGAACGCGACAGCGACGATCGCCCCTGCGCCGCCGCAGCACATGCAGGCGCTCCAGCGTGCGAACGAGGTCCGCCTGGCGCGCGCCGAGCTCAAGCGCCGCGATCGCGGCAGGGGAGATCAGCGCGCGCCGAGGTCATCCTCAGACGCCCGTGGGAGGCGGACAGCATGAGCGTCGCCGACCTGCTCGACGAGTCAGCGTCGCTGGGGTCACACCCGGTGCCGCAAGTTCCTTGCAGTGCGTCCCGATGTCCGAGAACAAGACGGTCGGCTCGATGACGCAGCGTCAGCGTCATGCGCTCGGCGACATGCTCGGGGTGCAGGGAGGACGCGCACGGCTCGCCTGAGCGCGGTGAGGGGCTGACGCCGCGCTCGCGGGGATCTAGCCCGACCAGGACGGCACCGGCGGCCAGGGAGGCTGACCGGCACCGTTCCCCGGCTACCCGCCGGTCAGCCCGGAGCCGCGCGTCGCGATCTCGACGATGTGGCCGTCGGGATCGCGGAAGTAGATCGAGCGCAAGCCGCCGCGGTCGAAGACGTCCGTGCACTCCACCCCGTGCGCACGCAGGTAGTCGCGCCAGGCGTCGAGCTCGTCCGGCGAGGCGACCGCGAAGGCGACGTGGTGCATCGTGCCGGTGCCGACCTTCCCGGTCGTCCATCTGCGGGTACTCGAGGAACGACAGCAGGCGTGCCGGCGCGCCGCGTCGGCATCGCCGAACCAGAAGTGGCGCGCATCGGGGTCGTCGTCGTTGACGCCCTCGCGCACCAGCGCGAGGCCGAGCAGGTCGCGGTAGAACGCGGTCGTGCGCTCGAGGTCGGGGCAGATGAGCGTCACGTGGTGCAGCCCGAGCAGGCGCATCCGCCGCGGCTCGCCGGCCGGCATGCCCGTCATGCCCGGAATCCCAGCCCGCCGGAGCGGCGGCGGAACGCGTTGCGCGCGAGCGCGAAGACCAGGGCGAAGACGCCCGCACCCAGCACCGGCAGGACGACCTGCGGGACGCCGGTCAGCAGGTAGAGCGGCGCGTCGACCGCGATCGCGGCCGCCCCGGCCAGCAGCGTCGAGTGCGAGCGGTAGCCCGCGAAGTGCTCGCGCAGCGCGAGCTCGAGCCCGGCGAGCGTGATGAGGACGAACCCGCAGCCCAGCAGCGCCGTACGGCGCGGCCCATCGGTGAAGAAGCCGGCGACGATGAGCACGAGCGCGATGAGGACGACCAGTTCGCTGAGCGGGAAAGGCGACCACGGTGCCTTGGGCGCCTCCTCCATGCGCGCGCGCGGCCGCGGCGTCGCCGGGACGGGGCGCGGGCGCAGCGGTTCGGGCGCGGGCGCGACGACGCCGCGCTTTCGTGAGCGACGGCCCATGTCAGGAGGCTAACGGGCAGCCGGAGGAGAGCTTGACCTGCCACCACCCCATCAGCATGCCGATCAGGCCGAGGCGCGGGCGCACCTGCCAGACGCCGCAGCCGTGTTCGCCAAGGTCGCGGTTGGCGACGCGGACGAACTTGTGGCGGCCGGGCTGCAGCAGCATCCGCTCGAGCATCGCGCGGCTGGCCTCCTCGCGCTCGCCGCGCTCGGCCAGCGCAGCGCGCGCCTCGGCCAGGCGCGCGGCCAGCGCGTCGCGGACGGCCTCGAGCTCGCCCAGCGTCAACACGCGCGGGCCATCCGTCGAGCATGCCGCGATCTTCGGCTCGCCGTAGGGGAACGAGCTGATCAGCGCATCCGTGACCTGGGCCTCCAGCGCGGCGATCTGGCGGCGCAGCTGGGCGCGAGCAGCGCGCTCGTCGACCGGCGCAAGCAGCCTGCCCGCGGCTCGGACCTCCAGCATGCCGCGAGTCTACTCCGACAGCGCATCTGCGCAGCCCAACAAGGCCTCCTCGACATGCAGCTCGGGCACGCCCGGCACGGCGACGGCGAACAGCCGCAGGCGCGTCGTGCCGCGGCTCGGGCGGCGGCTCGGCGCGACGTCGCCGAAGAGCACCGCCACGGCGTCGCCCGCATCGGCCACCACGAGATGGCCGGGCGCCAGGTCCGGCGCGTACTCCCCTTCCCCCAGCCGCTCGCCCGCGCGCGCGGTGCGCAGGCCCAGCGGACCGTCGAGCCGCTCGTCGTCGAGCGCCCAGACCGGGACCCCAGTCTCAACCAGCGCGATCAGCAGTGCGTCGTCGAGCACGCCGCGCGAGGTGAAGCCGCCCTGCAGCAGGCGGTCAAGCACGGCCGCCTCGACCGGTGTGCGCTGCACGTCAGGATCGATGCCGACGTGGCGGAAGAACGCGCGGTAGGCGGCGGGCACCGGCTCGCGGCGGATCGTCAGCGCCCGCGCGCCGTGGAAGCGGTCGGCCAGCAGCGCCAGGCGCTCGCGGAGCGCGCGCGAAGAGCGCGCGGCCGGCGCCGGCACCGTGGTCGACACCAGGCGCAGGTCCGGGTACTCGTCGGCCACCTCGCGGTCCAGCCAGCCCTCGTCGAGGCTCGGGTCCCCCGCGGTCAAGGCCGCCACCCCTTCGCCCGCGCGGCGCGCTCGAGGCTGGTCAGGCGCGCATCGAGGTCACGGACGTCGACCTCGCCGACGCTCGTGGCCTGCACGGCGCCGCCGGGCAGCGCGTAGGTCAGCTGCGGGCAGACGGCGACGCCGAACAGGTTGGCGAGGATGCCGTCGTGATCCCAGGCGACCGGGAAGCGCCAGCCGTGGCGGCGCACCAGGGCGCGCAGGTCGTCGCGGTTGCCGCGGATCGAGACCGCGGCGACCTGCAGGTCCGGGTGGCGCGGGAGCAGGCGCTGCAGCGCGTCGAGCTGGCGCGTGCACTGCGCGCCGCGGGTGGCCATGAAGGCGATCACGAACGGGCCGCGCTCGGCGAGCTGGCAAGAGTTGAGGATCCCCGGACCGCGAACCGAGCACGCAGGCCTGGCGCCGGCCGAGCCTTGGCCGGCCTTGCGCGCCACGTTGACGTCGCCGTTGACGCGGCCGAGCGCCAGCGGGGCCGCAAAGGGCGGCAGCCTCGATCCGACCTTCAGGCCCGTCGACCCGACGTGGTCGCTGCGCAGGGTGTTGAGCGAGATGTAGACGATGAGCGCCACCGCGACCAGCGCGAGGAACCACCCGTAGCGACGGCCCCCGCTCACCGCGTCGAGGCGCGCAGCCGCAGCCGCGGGCGCGGCACCCGGAAGCGCAGGCGCCGCTGCTCGGCCAGGACGAGCACGGCCGGCAGCACGACCATGACGCCCAGGAGCGCGACGGTGAGATCGACGACCGTGACGAAGCCGAAGTCGCGCAGCATCTTGATGTCGGAGGCGACGAGCACCGCGAAGCCCGCGATCGCCGTCGTCCCGGAGGCGAGCACCGCGGCGCCCGTCGAGCGATAGGTCCGCTGCAGCGCCTCTCCCGGCTCGTGTCCGGCGACGCGCTCTCCCCGATAGCGCTCGGCCAGCAGCACGCTGAACTCGGTCGAGATCGCAATGACCAGCGCACCGAGGACGACCGACATCGGGTTCAGCGGGATGCGCAGCGCGAAGAGCACCAGCGCCGACCAGCCCGTGGCCAGCGCGATCGGCAGCAGCGGCACGAGCGCGCGCCGCCACGCCCGGAACGCGGCGAGCAGGACGAGCGCGACCGCGGCCAGGCCGGCTACCAGCGTGGCCAGCCGCCGCCACGGCGACGACACGGCCGCGTTGGCCTCGGCGGCGAGGACCGGCAGGCCGGCCAGCTCGGCGTCGATCCCGGCTGGGGGGTGCAGGCGCGCGCGCATCGCGTCGATGACCTGCTCCTGGCGGTCGAGCGGCATCAGGCGGATGCCGAACGCCAGCGTGGCGGTGCGCCGGTCGCGGGTGATGACGCCCTGCGAGAAGTAGGCCGGCACCGCGTCGAGGAGGGCGTCGATCTGCTTGCTCGAAGCGCTCTGGCCACCCTGGAAGAGGTCGGGCAGCGAGAAGGCCGGGCACAGCTCGGCCTTACCGCAGCCGCGTTTGGAGGAGTAGCCGAACTGCTTGAGGACGCCCGCCTGGTAGCCGGTCATCCACCTGACCACCGCCGGATCGGTGACGCGCGCGCCCGACACGACGACGTCGATCTCACCGCCCACGTCGGTCGAGCGCTGCAGCGCCTGCAGATCGCGGATGGCGCCGTTCTGGGGCACGAGCTTGGTCAGGTCGGACTCCACGCGCGTCTGGGTCTCCAGGACCCAGCCGGCGGCGGCGATCACGATTGCCGCGGCCAGCACGCGCGTGGGGTGCTCCGTGGCCACCCGCAGCGCGCCGCGGCCCACCGCGCTGCCGCCGCGGCGCACGGCCAGCGCGGCCCGGTTGGCGAAGAGCAGCTCGCCGGCTCCGCGGAAGGCGGGCGCGATGCGCTCGGCGCTCGCGGGCCGTGGCGCCCTACGCGCGGCGGCGGCGAGCGCCGCGACGCCGAGCGTCAGCGCGCAGCCGAGCGCCAGCGCGATCCCCGCGACGAGCAGCAGCCCGAAGCCGCGGACCATCGGCACCGGCGAGAGCACGAGCACGAGGAAGCCCGCGGCGGTCGCCGTGGCGGCGGTGGCGACGGTCGGCGCCCCGCTGACGGCCGTGCGCGCGACCGCGGCGTCGATGTCCGCCCCGGCGGCCTGCGCCTCCTGCACGCGCGACTGAAGCTGGATGGCGTAGTCGACGGCCAGGCCGATCAGCACCGGCAGCACCGCGATCGAGGCCATCGTCAGCGACGCCCCGACCAGCGACAGCAGCCCGAAGGTCAGGCCGGTTGCCGCCAGCGCGACGACCAGCGGCAGCAGCCGCAGCCGCGCCCGGAAGACCAGGGCCAGCGTCACGGCCATCACCGCCAGTGCGACGACGAGCAGCACGATCAGCGAGTGGCTGATCGACTTCGTCAGGTCACTGACGACCACCGGCGCCCCGGTGACCACGTAGGTGCCCTTGCCGTTGGGTAGCCGCCAGTCGGGCATCGCGACGGCTTGGCGCACGAGCCCGATCGCGCTGTCGCGCTCGGGCTCGCTCAGGTCGGGCCGGAAGCGCACCTGAATGAGCGCCGAGTTCTTGTTGGGGAAGATGTAGGCGAAGCGCTGCTTGGGCACGCCCGGGCCCTTCGTGTCGTCGAAGACGATCTGCGACACGAACTGCGGGTTGTTGAGCTGCGGCGCCGACGAGATCCCGTATTTCAGTGCCAGCGCGATGAGGTTGCGGGCGAACTCCGCGTAGACGAGTTGCTTGGCCTGCTCGCCGAGCCTGCGGACCTGCGCGGGGCTCTTGCGCTGCGCGCGGGCCAGCGCCCGCGCCGCCTTGGCCGCCCGCGCGGCCTGCGCGGTGCGTGCCTTGGACTCGGAGGCGAGCTGGTCCTGGATCTGGCCCACCGCCTCGTTGAGGAAGGTGCCGGGCCCGAAGACGACCTTGGCCGGCTTGCTCTCGGCCAGCCGTGCGCACGGCCCGTCGGCGCCTCCGGGCGGCTTCTGGCCCTTCGGCAGGTTGCCCGAGATGCAGCCCTCGAGGCCCTGGACGCGCAGGATGTCGGAGGTCAGCGCCAGCTGGGTCACCGGCTCGCGCACGAGCACGTAGACCGCCTCGTCGCCGAAGCGCTGGTGCAGGCGCTCGGTCGCCGCGAAGCTCGCGGTCCCGCGGCCGACCAGCGTGTCGGTCGTCGCGGTCGGCTGCAGCCGCAGCGCCAGCACGCCGCCGGCCACCGCGAGCAGCCCGACGGCCAGCCCGACGACCAGCGGCCGCCGAGCGGCGGAACCCATGACCGTCCGCAGCAGACCCGACAGCCTCATCCTGGGCGCCAGGGTACCCGCGCACGTGCCCGGGACGCTCCATCTGAACGCCGGTCAGCGCGCGGCCACGCGCTCGCGCGGCTGCGACATCCAGGCCAGCCCGAGGCACAGCGCGGCGAGCGCCGGGGGCACGACGAGCTGCCCGCCGCCGTCGACCGGCCCCGCGACCGCCAAGGCGATGACCATCTCGACCGCCAGCGCGACGGCCACGCGGCGCACCGCGACGCCGGTCATCAGCAGCGCGGACGCGCCCAGCTCGAAGATCGCGACGACGATGCTCAGCGCGCCCGGCGCCGGCAGCCCCCAGCGGGTGAAGTCGAGGACCGCCTGCTGGTGGTCGATGAGCTTGCTCGCGCCCGCGGCGACGAAGACGATCGCCAGCGCGAAGCCGAAGATCGTCTGGGCCAGTGGCGGCTGCGGGCGGCTGCTCATCTCAGGCGGCACCCGCCAGCGGTCGCGGCGCGCGCGCGAACAGCCAGTCGACGGAGCCGGCATCGCCGCACACGTCCTCCCACCCGCGCATACGCCGGTGCAACTCGGCGAACGAGCGGAAGCGGCCGAGCACCTCGACCTGCCCGCCGCCGGCGGTGCCCTCGTGCTGCATGACGTACAGCTCGCCGGTGGCCTCGACATAGGCGGCGCGGAAGGTCGGCGCGTGAGGGCCGTCACCGCGCCACCACAGGCCGATGTCGCGCTCGCGCGAGGTCGCGCGGCGGCGATCGGCGATGTAGAAGGCTCCGAGTGAGGGGTACGTAGGCATCGCCTCACTCATCATGGGGGACGGTCCGCGCGACTCAAGTAGGGCTGCCCGTACTCTGGCCTTCCTGCGACCCACCGGGCTCGGGCACGAGCACGGTCTTGCCGACCGTCGCCCGCGTCTCGATCGCCACGTGCGCCGCGGCGGCCTGGGCGAGCGCGAAGCGCTGCCCGACGAGCGGGACCAGCCGGCCGCTCGCCGCAGCCGCCAGCGCCTGTTCCTCGAGGTCACGCATGCCGCCGAGGCGCTGCATGATCCGGGGGCCGATGGCCGCCGAGGCGGTCAGCCCGCGCGCGTAGAGGTCGCCGGCTGACAGCCGCGTCGGCTCACCTGAGGCGAAGCCGAAGAGGATCAGCCGGCCGCCGGGCCCGAGCAGCTCCAGCGCCGCCCGGCCCAGCTCGCCGCCGACGCCGTCAAGCGCGACGGTCACGCGGCGCCCGTCGAGGGCCTCGCCCACCGCAGCGTCCCACCCGGGGGCTGTGTAGTCGACCGCGATCGTGGCGCCCAGCTCGCGCACGCGGGCGACCTTGGCCTCGCCGCCCGCGGCGCCGACGACCGCCGCTCCCGCGTTGCGCGCGGCCTGGACGAGCAGGCTCCCCAGGCCGCCCGCGGCCGCGGTGACGAGCACGACGTCGGCATCGGTGACCTCCGCGACCTCGAGGATCCCCATGGCCGTGCGCCCCGTCCCGATCATGGCCACGGCGGCGTCGTCGGCCAGCTCGTCGGGGATCGCGTGCAGCGCCTCCGCGTCGCGGACGGCGAGCTCGGCGTAGCCA
The DNA here is from genome assembly GCA_963821355.1 of uncultured Actinomycetes bacterium. Lineage (GTDB taxonomy): Bacteria > Actinomycetota > Thermoleophilia > Solirubrobacterales > Solirubrobacteraceae > JAOPZW01. Next base: position 89,376 of record CAWGDO010000002.1, read on the forward strand.
CCGCCGCCGACGCCGAGGTGGGTGACGACCCGCCGCCCGCGCCAGGCGTCGTCGACCCCGGAGCCGAGCGCGTCGACGACTCCGGCGACCTCGCGCCCCGGAATCGCCGGGAGCTCGGGCAGCGGCATCGGCCCCTGCGGGCGGCCGGAGCGGATCACCGTGTCGATGACGTGCAGGCCCGCTGCCGCGACCGCGATCCGCACCTGGCCGGGGCCCGGCACCGGGTCGTCGACCTCTTCGTAGCGCAGGTTCTCGGCGGGCCCGAAGGCGTGCAGACGGATGGCGTGCATGGTCGACTCCACGCTACGAGCGCGGCCGCCCGGCCACCACCGGTCATTGGTCCTAGGACTACCGCGTTGCGTTGGCGGCGTCTGTGGGCAGGCACTAAGGGGTGACGAGGTTTGCGGTGGCGCCCACGTGACGGGTGTGGTCCGGCGTGCGTGTTTCTCAACACTTCCAGCGCCGTGGAGGGCGTTCGCATAGCGAACGACGCGAAATGCCCGCTATGCGTGCATAAGTCGTCGTTCGATATGCGCACGCGCGAAGGTGTTACGAAAGACGCGCGCCCCTCGCACAAACGCGCGCCCCTTGCGCACCCGCGCACTCGCGACCACACCGCCAGCGGCCGCGCCGCATGAGCGTTTCTCTCCCTCATTGCCCTGGCAGCGAAGCGCCGCGAAACAACGCGGGACGACCGCCGCTAGCGCGTCTTCCCGGCCGCGCGTGCGAGCGCCCGCGCGACCGGGCCGGTCGACGCGTTGACGTGCGGGTACTGCGTGACCTCGCCGCCGAACGGGAACTTGGATTGCTGCTTGCACGGCGCCGCCGCGACGGTGCCGTTGGTCAGCGGGCCGAAGAAGTACTTCTGGATGTTGGCCTGCAGGTCGGGCGGGATCAGTGCCGGATCCGAAACCAGGGTGGGTGATGGGGTGCCGGTGCACTGACGCGTCTCGTAGGACAGGAGTCCCGCGGCAAGGCCCCGGAACGCGCCCGGGAAGGTGTACGGGTTCGGCCGGTTGGTGGACAGACGCCGCTGATAGACGGCGAGGTTCTCGGGGTTGGCCGGGTTGCTCGTGCGCAGGTAGTGCACGCTCTTGTTGCCGACCTGCGTGGTGGCCTGTGTCGCCGCCGCGGAGTTGGCGAAGAACGCGCTGAGCTCGTCCTGGTAGTTGGACAGGCCTTCGAGCGGCGGGTTGAGCTGGCGCAGCGGAGCGTCGACGCTGGCGAGCAGGGGGTGGAGGTCGTCGAGGAACTCGTCGGTCGCCGGCAGGCCCTTCACTGAGGCGTCGAAGAGCGGGTTGAGAGCACGGAAGAGCCCCTCGAGGTCGGGGGCGAGCTTGGAGAGCTCGACCATCGTCGGGCCCAGCTCGCGGGCCGCCGGGCGCAGCTGGGTGACGAGCGGGTTGGTCTCGTGGGCGAACTGCGTCAGCCGTGCGATCGTCGTCTTGGACTCGCGCTCGAAGGTCGGCAGCGCGCGGAAGGTCTCCTCGAGCTGGCGGTTGCGCCGAGCGGTGGTCGCAAAGACCCGGTTGGAGTTCTCGATCAAGGCGCGCAGCTGGTCGTCGCGCTCGCTCAGCGCGGAGAAGACCTCGCCCGTGTCGCGAACGACCGCCTGGACGTCGTCGTGCTGGAGATTGAGAACCCTCAGCAGCGTCGTCGTGTCCTCCTCGAACGCCGGCAGGTTGCCGATCGCGTCGGAGATGTCGCGCCCGCGGCCCAGCGAGGCCAGCGCGAGCTGCTGCATCCAGACCTGGAACGCAGCGCGGGTCTTGGGGTCGAAGGCTCGGAAGATCTCGTCGAGCTCGACGGTCGGGGAGACCGAGCCGGCCGGAAGGCTGCCGCCCTCGGGCACCGTCCCCTTGCTCTTGTCGCCGGGCGAGAGCTCGACGTAGGTCTCGCCCAGCAGCGTCTTCTGACGCAGGATCGCCTTGGTGTCCTTCGGGATCGGCGCATAGCGCGGCTCGAGCTCGATCGTGGTAATCGACGCCCCGGTGCTCTTGTCGGTCGTGATCGTCTTGACCTTGCCTACGGAGACGCCCGAGATCCGGACGTCGGCCTCCTGGGCGAGCTGGCCGGCCTCGTTGAACGAGACCTCGAAGCGATACCCCTTGGGCTTGAGCGGGATGGCACCGCCGAAGGCCAGCCACAGGAAGAGCAGCAGCCCGAAGCACGACAGCGCGAAGCCGACCATGACGAGAATGCGCCCGAGGCTGGGAGCCTGCTTCTGCATCAGCGGCTCCTCCCCTGGCTGCGCGTGGACACGGGCGTGCTGCGCGCGGCGGGCGTGCCGCACACTGCGCTCGGCGCCGGCGCGTTCAGGAGCTGGCCGAGCGTGCCGAGCTGGGGCACCGCGGTGCGCAGCTGCTCGAGCACCAGCAGCGTCGAGCAGGAGGCGAGGACGAGGCCGTGGCGGACCGGGCCCTGGGCGTCCTGGTTGGACAACAGGGTGGCGCCCGCGTGGCCGAGCCACGACGACCAGAACAGGTAGCCCTCTTCCTTGCCCGGCGGGTTGTAGGCCAGCTCGTTGAGCAGGCGGTTGAGGACCTTGAACGAGCTGGCCAGGTTCGGCGTGACGACGGCGAGGTCGCTTGCCGCCGGGCGCAGGGTCGTGACCACCGGCAGTGCGGCGCGCGCGAACGGGCGCAGCTGGTTCTGGATGATCGGCGTGGTCTCGCGAAGGAACGGGCGCGTCTGCTCGAGCGAGGGCCCGAGGGCGCGGGCGCCGGGGAGCAGGGCGCCGAGCGTCGGCCCGAGGACGTTGCCGAGCTTGTCGACCTTGGCCAGCGCCGTGTTGGTGCTCTGCAGCGCGCCGGGGAGCAGTTGCAACGTCGTGCGCAGATTCTGGTCCTGGTTCGCGAAGACCTGGAAGACGCGGTTGGACGAGTCGACCAGCGCGGCGAGGTCGTCGTCCTTGGCGCCCACCGCCGTCGCGAGCAGGCTGAAGTTGTGGATCGCACGGCGGATGTTGCGCGAGCGCAGCGCCAGCGCACCGTTGATCTCGGCCAGGTAGCGGCCTGTCGGCTCGAAGCGCTTCAGGGTGTTCGACAGGTTCTTGCCGTTGCCGCCGAGGCCCTCGCCCGCCCCGCCGAGCAGGAGCTGCAGGTAGCTGCGCGTGTCGGCGTCCAGCGAGGAGAGGATCTCGTCGAGGTTGACGTTCGGCAGCGTCTGGTTGACCGGGATGGTGAACCCGTGCGGTGCCTCACCGGCGGCCGGCGTACCCGGGTCGAGCTCGATGACCATGTCGTTGAGGCCGGTCTTCGGGCGCAGCAGCGCGGTGGCGTCGCGGTAGATCGGCGTGTACTTGCGCTTGATCTTCATCCCCACCACGGCGCGGCCGTCCTTCAGGTCGACGCTCGTGATGTCGCCGACGTCGACGCCGGCGACCTGGACGGTCTGCCCCTGTCCCGGGCGTGACCGACTGTGCGGTGGAGAACTGCGCCTGGTAGTCGACGAAGTCCGCGCCGACGACGGGCACCCACTTGGGCAGGTAGAAGCGCTGGTGGGCGAGGATGTACCCGCCTACCAGCAGTGCCGCCAGCACGACGCCCAGGATCAGCACGACGTCACGCGCGTGCTTGCGGATCGCGCGCGTCACCGGCCGCTCCCGTCGGCCGGCCCGGTGGCCGCGCCGTTGAGGTCGGGCAGCGGGTTCTTGTAGCAGGCGACGTCGGGCTTGTACGGCGGGCGGCTACGAGGGAAGGCGGGTCGCGTTCCCAGGGGCGTGGCGACCGCGTTGGCAAAGGCCTTGTCGGTCGCGCCGCCGGGGCCGCCGAGGGAGATCGTGTTGTCGCCTCCGCCGGGCTGGAAGCGCACGTACATGCCGTTGCCGTCGAAGTTCTGGCCTTCGCCGGCGAGGCCGACCATCGAGTACCAGAACTCCTTGTAGCTCTCGACGCCGGTCGTGAACGGGCCGTCGGAGATCTTGACGTCGCCGGTGGGCAGCACGACGCGCGTGGCGCACTGGCTGGCCAGATCGGCCTGCGGCAGCAGGTCGAGGCTCGCGTTGACCACCTTGGCCAGGTCCTGAGCAGTCGGGCTGAGCTGCGCGGCGACGCCGCCAAGCTCGTCGGGGCCGACGAGCTCGCCGGCCTGGGCGATCCACGGGAACGACGCGTCGATGGTGGCCGCCGTCTGGTTGACGCCGGGCAGGATCTCGCGCGCGAACGCGCGCGTGTTCGGGAACGAGGCGTTGAGCGAGTCCAGCGCGCGGTCGGCATTGGCCAGCGTCGGTCCGAGCTCCCGGACCGACGCGCTCAGGTTCGCGGCCTCCGACGCGGTGGCCGCCACCGTGATGTTGAAGTTGGTGATGAGGTCCTTGAGCTGCTCCTCGTTGCGCCCGAGCCCCTCGGTGGTGCGGCTCAGCCCCCTGATGAGCCGCGAGAGGTCGTGGTCGTCGATGCCCAGGAAGGCGTCGGAGACGATCGCGGTGCCCTTCAGCGAGCGCTCGCCGTACCGGATCGCGTCGTTGAGCGACTGGGCGGCGCTCTCGCCGCGCGCGCTGGGATCGGCGTCGGTGTCCTGCGCCTTGGAGGGCTGGTAGGTCAGCCCGGTGCCGAGGCCTTCGAGCGTCTTCCGCAGCGCCGTGCGGGTGTCGGCCTGGAAGGCCGTGAGCACCTGGTCGAGCTGCACCGGCGTCGCCGTCTGGGTGATCGGGATCGTGTCGCCGTCGTCGATGGTCGGTGCGTTCGGCGTGCCGGGCTGGACGTCGACGAAGAAGTTGCCCTCGAGGAAGATGCGAGGGCGGATCTTCATCGTGGCGTCCTTGTGCAGCGGCAGGCCCTTCCGGTCGATCTCCATCGTCACGACGGCCGCGTTGGTGCCGGACTTGCCCTCGATCTTGACGACCTTGCCGACGTTGACGCCCGCGATCCGCACCGGCGAGTTCTTGCGGATCGAGTTGGCCGACTGGAAGACGGCCTTGACGCGGAAGCCGTGGGTGAACGGCACGTGCTTGGTGAAGCCGAGGAAGACGCCCACGATGAGCACGAGGAGCACGATCGCGCCGACGGTCACGGCGTTGGCGCCCGTACGGTCCTTGCGCGGGACGCGATCGGCGGGGTCGGTGTTCTTGCCGCGGCCGGCCATCAGGGCTTCGTCTTCTCGGTGTTGGTGCCCTGGTTGCCGGGCACGTTGCCGAGCACCTGCTTGCCGACGATGAACTTCTCGTTGCCCGCCTCGCACTCGTCCGTCTGGCCCGGCGACGCGGTGTTGGGATAGGGGTTGGTGTGTAGGTAGTTGTCCTGCTTGCCGGGCACGCCGCCGTTGGCCGGCGCCGACGCGGGACCGCCCTCGTTGTTGGGCCCCTCCGGCGTGGCGATGATCATGAAGCGCTGGTTGGTGCCGTTCGCGTCGCCGACGCTGAGCAGGCTCGCCGTGTTGCGGAGGAACAGCGTGATGTAGTTGCAGACGGTCTGGACCGGCGTGAGGTGGGCGAGCGTGGGCGCCAGGATCGTCGTCGTGCTCAGGAGGTCCTGTATCCCGCGTGTGACCAGCGGGTCCTCCGCGAAGCGCTGCAGGGCCGCGAAGGTCGGCTTGAGGCGGTTGTTGAAGGCGACCGAGCGCTTGAGCGTGGGGGTGCCGATCGTCAGCGCGTCGGCCAGCGACGGCGCTGCCGTCGCGAACGCCTGCACGCCCGGGCGCAGCTCGCGGAACAGCGCCTCGGTGTTGGCCAGGAACGGCCGCTGCTGCGGGAAGTCCTTGATCGCCTGGTCGAGCGCTGGCGGCCCGAGCGTGATCGAGTCCTGCAGGAACGGCCGCGAGACGTTGGCCAGCGCGCGGAACGTGATGTCGAGGTTGCGGAACAGCTCGGCCTGGGCCACGGCCGCCGGCGCGACGATGCTCGCGGTGCGCCCGAGCGCCCCCACAAAGCGCCCGAGCTGCGTCTTCGGGTCGGAGAGGTTCTCCATGACCGGCGTCAGATTGAGCAGCAGCGGGTTGGCGTCCTCGATGGCCCGGTTGAGGTCCTCGCCGCGGCCGGCGAAGCCGTTGCCGAACTCGACGAGGTTGCTCTGCGACGCCGCGCGGGTCTTGTCGTCGAACATGTTCAGGAACTGGTCGATCTCGACCGGCTCCGGGCGCGCATTGCGCAGCGGGATCGTTGCGCCGTCGTCGAAGCCCTCGCTCGAGGTGCCCTTCGTGATCTGCACGTACTTCAGCCCCAGCGCCGAGCGCGGGCGGATGATCACCGTCGAGTCGACCGGCAGTGGCTTGACCGTGGTCTCCATCTTCAGCGTGAGCACCGCGGTGACCGAGCCGTCCGGGTGCTGCTGTGGCGCGATGTCGGTGACCGCGCCCACGCGCGTGCCGCCGATGCGCACGTCGTTGCCCCTGACCAGGTTGGCGGCGTTCGGCACTTCGGTCTTGAGCTCGTAGGTCGGCACGAACGGCAGGCCCGAGTTGGCGTTGTAGGCCAGGAAGACGGCGACGATGACCACGAGCGTCGTCGCGGCGCCGATGAGCACGGGGTTGGCGGCGATCGAGGCCGAGCCGCGGCGGCGCATCAGCCGTCGCCTCCGAGCAGGTAGTCGAGCAGCGACTGCTGCGCGTCGCTGGGCGCCGTCGCCCGCAGGGCGTTGCGTGCGGCCGGCCGGCTCTCGGGTGCCCGCTGCGTGGTAGGCGCGGCGGGCCGGCGCTGCGTGGCCGCCGGCGTGGAGTCACCGCCCAGGTCGAGCTTCTTGCCGTGGAAGTACGCGTCGAGCTCGCGCAGCGAGTCCGAGCGCCGCGTGTCGGCGTAGGCCGGCGTGCGCGCGCTCGCCGCCCGCGCGCTGGACTCGCTCGACGAGCCGAACTTCGACAGGCAGTCCGGCAGCGGCGTGATCGCGTACTGCGAGCACGCGTTGAGGATCAGGCCGGCGCGCAGGTAGTGGCCGTAGGAGTCGTAGCCGTTGATCGAGGACGTCCCGTAGAAGAAGAAGTCCATGAGGCGCTCGATGCCGCCCGTGGTGTTCAGCGAGGCCAGCAGCGAGTCGAGGTTCTGCGAGACCGGCTTGGCGGCGGAGGCGAGCTTGGCCGTGTCGGCGATGACCGGCTGGCTCTTGGTGAGCGCCGGGCCGCCGACGTCGGCGGTCGAGCCGAGCGACTGGAAGGCGGGAATCCCGGCCTGCGAGAACGGCCCGAGCTGCTCGATGACCTGGTTGATCGCCGGCGCCTGGTCGCCGAGGTCGGTCAGCACCGGTGTCATCTGGTCGGCCAGCCCGCCGAGGAGGTCGGCGGTCGGCGTGAGCTGGCGCAGGAACGCCGGGAACTTGGCGATGTTCTGCTCCAGAGCGCCGGAGCGCTCCGCGGTCGCCTCCGCGACCGTGTTGGCCTGCGTGACGAAGTCGGCCACCTCGCGACGGCTGCCCGCCAGCGGGGCGAGGATCGTGTCGCTGTCGCGCGCCAGGTCGACGAGCACGCGGTTCTGCTCGGCCAGGATGGCGAGGACCTTGTCGGTCTGCTTGAGTGCCGGATCGGCGTTGACAATCGCCTGGCGCAGGTCGCCGCCGCGGCCGGCCAGCCCGGTCCCGAGCTCGTTGAGGATGATCGTCAGGCGCTCGCGGTAGGGCAGCCGCAGCGTGTTGTTGATCAGGTCGAGGTCGACCGGCCTTGAGGTGTGGCTCACCGGCAGCAGGTGCTGGCCCTTGCCCGGCCCGCGCTTGATGACGGGCAGCGCGGGCGGCTTCTGCGCGTTCTCCGGGCGCGGTTGGGTCGGCGTGCATTCGACGAACTTCTCGCCGATCAGCGACTGCGGGCGGATCGTGCACTCCGCGTCGGCGCGGAAGTCGTCGAAGCCGGGCTTGTCGATACGCAGGACGACGGCGGCCTTGTGGTCGGGCGTGACGTCGAGCGACTCGATCTTGCCGACCTTGACCCCGGCGATCTTGACGTCCTCGCCCGGGATGACCGAGAAGGCGTTCATGAAGATCGCGCGCACGCGGTAGGCGTCGCCGTTGCCGGCGCCGGTACCGAAGATGACCAGCGCGGAGGCGGCGACGAGCACGCAGGCGATGGCGAGCAAGCGCTTCACGGGCCGGGGGGCACGAGGCCGGGGTCGCAGTCCAGGGTCCCGTTGGAGTCGCGGAACGGCGCCGAGTTGTCCGGCGGCACCTGTGAGGCGGTGCCGGGGCAGCGCTTGATCACGCCGCTCTGCAGGCCGGCGAGGCGCTGGCTCGGCGGAATCGGCGTGAGCACCCCGCCGGCCGCGTTGTCGGTGAACGAGTAGGCGTTGAAGATCGGCTGGATCCGGGCGAAGTGGCCGTTGGCGTCGTAGTTGGACGCGCCCTGGCCGAAGTCGCGCAGCCAGCCGATGAAGTCGGGCGTGTACGGCCGCAGGAACGTGAGGACCGGCGTGACCTGCTGCAGCGCGGCGATCGAGTGCGAGAACGACGGCTTGGCCGCGCGCTCGAGTGCCGGCGTCTGCTGGAGCAGGTCGGTCAGGTCGTTGTTGGCACCAGGGCGATGGACCGCCGTGCTCAGGTCCGAGATGGTCGGGCGCGCGTCGTGCAGCAGCGGGCGCAGCTCGCGCAGGAAGCGCGCGAGGTCCTTGGTCGCGGGCTTGGACGCGGCCACGAGGACGTCGAGATCGTCGAGCGTGGCGCGCAGGTTCACGAAGGTGGTGTTGGCCTTGCGCAGCGTGCCGGGCAGGAGCGCGAGCGCCTCGTCGAACGCCGCGTTCTCGTCGGCAATGGCCGCGGCCGTCGTGTTGGCGTTGGAGACGAGGCTGGACAGGTCGTCGCGGCGCTCGGCGATCGCGCCGACCGTCCTGGTCGCGTTGCGCAGGAAGGCGTTGAGCGTTTGCTGGTTGGAGATCAGCTCGTTGACGAGCCGCTGGGTGGAGCTGATCGCCGGGCTGAAGTACTTGGTGGCCGCGTTGGCCTCGATGCCGCGGTTGTCGTACCACGTCGCGCTGCCCTGGATGACCCGCTGCAGCGCCGCACGCGTCTTGGGATCGAACGTGTTGAAGAGCTGGTCGAGGTCGACGATCGACGTCGTGCTGTCGGCCTGCAGCGTCGCGCCGTCGTCCAGCTTGGGATTGGAGTTGGGCCCCGGAGTGAGCGCGATGTAGCGGTTGGCGATGCCCGACAGCGAGGTCGCCCGGATGACCGCGGTCGTGCCCTCGTGCAGCGGGGCATAGCCGTGCGAGACCTTGATCGTGATCTGGGCCTCGTTGTCGTCGGTGAGCTCGATGTCGGTCACCGAGCCGATGCGCCGGCCGCCGATCTGGACGTCGTCGTCCTTGACGAGCTGGCCCGCGTTCTGGAAACGCAGCTTGTACGGTGGTCCCACCGTCCCCACGCAGGAGGATGACGGCGACGACGGCGATCGCGGCGACGAGCGCGGCCAACGCGACGCCGCGCGTCGCGTTCACGCGCCGGCCTTGCGGATCACGATGAGCTCGAGACGGGCGATGAGAGAGAGGTGAGTGGTGGTGGTTGTGGCGCTACTCCATGCCCAGCGGCCCCTGCGACTCGCCTGACAGGAACTGGCGGACGAAGGCGTTATCGGAGTTGAACAGCTCCTCCGCGGGCCCCGACTCCACGATGCGGCCCTTCCACAGCACCGAGATGTGCTCGGCGACCCGGCGCGCGCTCATGATGTCGTGCGTGATGACCACGTAGGCACCGCCGTTCTCCTCGTGGATCTCCTGGATCAGCTCGCACAGCAGCGCCGTGCGCACCGGATCGAGGCCCGAGTCGGGTTCGTCGAAGAGCACGATGTCGGGGTCGAGCACGAGCGCCCGCGCGAAGCCGGCGCGCTTGCGCATCCCGCCCGACAGCTCGTTGGGCATCTTGTCGCCCGAATCGGCCAGGCCGACCTCGGTCAGGCGGCGGTGGACGATGTCGAGGATCTCGGCCTCGCCCTTGTCGGTGTGCTGGCGCAGCGGAAAGGCGACGTTGTCCAGCAGGTTCATCGAGCCGAACAGCGCGCCGTCCTGGAAGAGCACGCCGAACTTCTTGCGCATCTCGAACAGCTCGTCGTCGGTCATGTTGGGCACCGACTCGCCGTGGACGAGCACGTCGCCCTCGTCGGGATACAGCAGGCCGACCATGTGCTTGATGCAGACCGACTTGCCGGTGCCCGAGGGTCCGAGGATCATCGAGATCTTCCCGTCGGGGATCCCCATGTTCAGGCCGCGCAGGATCTTGTTGCGCCCGAACGCCTTGTGAACGTCGACGAACTCGACGGCCTCGGCGACGCCCGTGGGCCGGTTCAGGCCGGTGTGCCAGCGGAACTCGTCGTCGGAGCGCTGGGGCTCGCTGACCACCGACACGCGGCCGGTCGGCCGCTCGTGCGGATCGCCGCCGTGCAAGCGGCGCTCCTCCTCGTCGCGCACGAGGTCGTCCTCGCGCAACGACTCCTCGCCGTGCTCGTCGGCGCTGCGGAAATCGTCATCGTCGGCGCTGCGCGGGTCGTCGGGGCGTTCGTCCATGCTCATCCTCCGATCGGCGCCCTCGGGTTGGCGCCCCAGAACAGCTGCGTGCCGAGCATGCCGATGAGGTGCACGAGCACGATGTTGAGCACCATCGACTTGGCGGTCGCCGTCCCGACGCCGACGGGGCCGCCGCTGGCCGTGTAGCCGTAGTAGCAGCCGACGAGCACGATGGTCGTCGCCATGAACATGCCCTTGATCACGCTGTATAAGAGGTCGGGCGGGTTCTGGAACATCCAGAAGATCAGGAAGAACCCGCCGCTGGAGACCTCGCCGATCTGCTGGACCACCGCCAGGTAGCTGGCGAAGAAGCCGGCGCCGACCGCGGCGATGTACATGAACGGCAGCACCATCCAGGCGGCCAGCAGGCGGGTGGCGCACAGGAACAGCAGCGAGTCGATGCCCATGACCTCGAGCGCGTCGATCTCGTCGGAGATCCGCATCGAGCCCGAGCTCGGCGACGATGCCGGTGCCGACCTTCGCGGCCATCATGTAGCCGAAGGCGTAGGGCACCAGCTCGCGCAGGTCGCACCACGCGCTGAAGATGCCGGCGTAGGCGGGGGCCCCGACCGAGCGGTTGAAGTACGCGCCCTCGATGCCGCACTGCAGGCCGATGATGAAGACCAGGCCCCAGATGACGAGCGTCGAGGAGAGGACCAGGATGCCCGCCTGGCGCAACGCCTCGCCGAAGAAGCGGAACACGCGCAGGCCGTAGACCTGGCCGAGCACGCGCAGGCAGAACTTCGAGATCTCGCCGAAGCTGGCGATCCAGTCCCGCGGGACTGCGAGCCAGTCGCCCATTACTTGATCACCGTGATCTCGGGATGCGTGGCCAGCAGCGTCTGGGTGAAGACGTAGTTGAAGGCGAAGACGCCCAGGAACGCTATGACGACCGCCTGATTGACGGCGCGGCCGACGCCCTCGGCGCCGCCGGACGCCGTCATGCCCTTGTAGCAGCAGACGATCGCGATAATGGCGCCGAACAGCGTGCACTTCAGGACCGACCCCCAGAGGTCCGTGACGCTGGCGTTCGTGAAGAAGGTGGCCCAGAACGGTCCCAGCGGGGCGCCGTTGACCAGTGTGGCCAGCACGCCGCCGAAAATGCCGAAGAGCAGGGCGTAGACGTCGAAGAGTCCGGTGACGAGCATCAGCGCCAGGAAGCGCGGCACGACGAGGTTCTTGACGGGGTCGACGCCGAGCACCTGCAGCGCGTCGAGCTCCTCGCGGATCTTGCGCGCGCCGAGGTCCGCCGTGATCGCCGTGCCGGCGACGCCCGCCAGCACGATCGCGTCCACGAACGGCGCGAACTCCCGGATCGAGGCAAGCACGAAGAAGCCGCCGAGGCGGTCGATGGCGCCGAACAGGACGAGGAAGTTCGCAGCCTGCAGGCCCGGCGCGCCGTAGCCGAAGGCGACGGTCGAGATCAGCAGCGGGAACCAGCACAGGCGCAGCGCGAACAGGAACTGGCTGACGAACTCGCCGCCGTAGGGGTACGGCGGGCGCAGGGCAGACACGATCGTCTTCCCGGTCAGGATCATCATGTCCCCGACCTCTTCGAGCAGGTTCTTCGTGGGAAGAAATGCCCGGTCGGCGACGCTTCGGACCATCGTCAACCCTCTTGTAGGAACCCACAGGCGACGCACCTCCTCCGGACGCCGCATCCGGCACTCTAAGCAAAGCGCAGGATTGCTGACAAACCCGAACTGCGGCGTTCAGTGAACCGCGGCGTACCGTGGAAATGCTGTGGTACGTTGGCGCCGCCGTGGTGGGGTACACCAAGCCCGCGCGCCGTCTTGCCGTGCCCTGCGCGCTCCTCGTGACGGTCGCCGTCGCGGGCTGCGGCGGCGGCAGGCGCCAGGATGCCAACGAGCCGTCAGGCAACTTCCGCGTGGCCGTCGTGCGCGCGAGCTTCCCCACCAAACAGCGCCTGGCCGCGCCGGTGCGGATGGTGATCACGGTGCGCAACACGGGCTCGGACGCGGTGCCCAACCTCGCGGTGACCGTCAACTCGTTCGCCTCGCGCTCCGAGCAGGCCGGCCTCGCCGATCCGTCGCGCGCGGTCTGGGTCGTCGACGACGGGCCCCGCGGCGGCGATACAGCCTACGTCGGCACCTGGGCGCTCGGCCGCCTGGATCCAGGCCAGACGCGCCGCTTCGTCTGGCGCGTTACCGCCGTGCAGGCGGGAACGCACACCGTCAAGTGGCAGGTCGCGGCCGGGCTGAACGGCAAGGCGAAGGCCACGCTGGCGGGCAATCGCACGCCGGCGGGCTCGTTCACGGTCGACGTGTCCGAGAAGCCGTCGCAGACGAGAGTCGATCCCCAGACGGGGAAAGTCGTCCGCAACGGCGAATAGCGCCTGTACGGACGTCTCCCGGCGCTCCCGCGCGGGGAGCAGTCTGCTTCACTAGAAACGAACTCCAAAGCCGGAGGGATCCCTTTGCGCGAGCGCTTTGATGCGGGTACCGGGCTCGTCGCCGTCGGCGCCGTCCTGCTGCTGGTGAGCCTTTTCATCGACTGGTACGACCCGGGCGGCGACGCCTGGGCGGTCTTCGAGACGCTCGACATCGCGCTCGCCGCCGCCGCCATCTGCGGGCTGCTCGCGCTGGCGCCGCGCTTCGGCACCGGCGCCCTCGGCCGCGCTCTGCCGCTGATCTCCGGGGCGGCGCTGGCGATCGTCGTCGTGCAGCTGCTCGACCCGCCCCCGGCCGCACGCGACGCCGACCTCGCCACCGGCGCCTGGCTGGCGCTGGGCGCCACGGCGCTCATGGCCGCCGGCGCACTGCTGACCGCCGCGAGCATCTCGGTGACCGTCGACGTGCGCGGCCGCGAGCGCCGCCGGCGCGCGGTGGCGATCGACGCGCGCGAAGGCGCGGCGGAGGCGGCCGAGCCGCCAGACGAGCCCGAACCGGAGGAGCCCGCCCCGCCCGGCCGGCGCTTCGCGCGCCGCGAGGGATCGCTGCTCGAGCCCCGTGAGCCGGCAGCCGAGGAGAGCGCCGACGACCCCGACCGCACCCAGGCCCTCGACCCCATCGATCCGGAGAAATGAGCACTGTCACCACTGGTTTGAGCTTCGAGGTGCTGCGCTTCGCGGCGGCGCCGGTGAGCGCGGAGGTCGTGCTGCTCGAGGTCGAGGGGCGTTTCCGCGCCGATCCGCGCCGGCGGCTCGGCGTCCCGCGCCTGGTCGTCGAACAGGCCGAGGGCTCCCGCGAGGTCGCGCCGGCGGCGGCGGACGAGGCGCTCGCCGATTCCGCCGGCACCCTGTGGCGCGCGAGCTACGCGGTCGCGCTCGACCTGCTCGAGGACGGCGAGTTCTCGCTGGCGGTCGGGCGTGAGCTGCTGCTCGGGCTGCCGGTGCCCGACCTCGGTGAGACCGACGACCGCGAGGTGCGCCTTGCGCGCGAGGCCAACGCGCTGCGGCGCACCGCCGACGAGGCGCGGGCCGCCGCCGCCGCGGCGCTGGTCTCGGCCGGCACCGAGCGCGAGGCGCGCGAGGCGGCCGAGGCCGAGATGGCCGAGGCCCGCATGGCCCGCGACGACCACGCCCGCCGCGCGGCGTCGCTCGACGACGAGATCGCCCAGCTTCGCCGCGACCACGCCGCCGAGCTCGTCCGCCGCGACGAGGAGCACCAGGCCGCCCTCGCCGGGCGCGACGCGGAGGCCGCGCAGGTGGCCGACCAGCGCGCGATGGTGCTCGAGGCCGAGATCGCCGAGGCTCGGCGCGCCCTACGCAACGCCCGCGCGGACACCGAGTCGGTACAGCGAGACCTCGAGCGCGAGCGCGAGCGCGCCGATGCGGCCGAGGCCGCACTTCCGCGCGGCCGCGTGACCGAGCTCGACGGCGAGCCCGTCGACGGTGAGCCGCTCGACGAACGGCGGACGGCGCGCATCGATGACGAGGCCCACACCGAGGTGGCCGAGCCCGCCCAGGAGGAGAGCGTCACGGAGGTGGCCGAGCCCGCCCAGGAGGAGGACGTCACCGAGGTCGCGACGCTCGATCAGGCCGAGCCCGTCGAGCAGCCCCCGCCGATCACGCCGCCCGAGTCGGTCGGCACCGTGCCCGGCGAGTCCGTCCGCGTCATCGGCGCGCGCCGCCCTCGCCCCAGCGGCGAAGGCAAGCCCGCCGACCCCGCCCCGGGCACCGCGGCGATCGGCGCGCGCCACATCGAGGCCGGGCAGACGCACCACGGCGCCCTCGATCCGTGGGTCACGCGGGCGCTGGCCTTCGCGGCGCTGACGGTCGTGCTCGTCGCGCTGCTGCTGGTGCTCAAGCCCTTCTGAGCAAGATCCATCCGGCCTGCGGCCGGGCGGGACCCGCCTCCGGCGGCCACGTGACCACCTCCGGCACCCGCCTACTTGGGCAGCCGCGGCGCGATGATCCGGTAGGCCTTCAGGCCGAGGCCGAGGCGCTCGCGATCCTCGGACAGCATCGGGTCCAGGTTCGTGAGCTCCTTCACGCGCTCCAGGCGATACGCGACGGTATGACGGTGGGCATAGATCGCCGCGGCGGTCGCGTTCATGTTGCAGTTCTGGTCGAGGTAGGACTCGAGGGTGCCGACGAGGTCGGTGCGGTACTGGTCGTCGTAGCGGACGATCGGCGCAACGGTGTCCTCGTAGAACGAGCGCACTTCCTCGGGATGCGAGGCGAGCACGCGGAAGAGCAGGCGGTAGGTGCCGGTGCCGATGTCCTGCGCGATCGGCGCGTCGGACTGGCGCAGGACGTCGAGCACGAGCTCGGCCTCCTGGATCGCGCGGCCGAACTCGGCCGGGTCGGCGTAGAAGCTCGACAGCCCGACGGTGCCGTGCTGGCGCAGCCGCTCGGCCAGGCGCCGCGCGCGCTCCAGCGTGCGCTCGGGCGCGTCGTCGCCACCCACCGCGGGCAGCAGCGCGTAGACGCGCCCGTCCATGTGCTGCGCCAGCGCGCCCGGATGGTCCTCGGCGATCGTCGCCACCACGTGGCGCGGGCGATCGGTCGTCAGCTCGGCGCAGAGCACCACGGCGCCGCGCGACAGGTCGCAGCCCAGCCGGCCGGCGCGGCGCACGATGTCGCGCGGCTCGAGCTCGGGCCGCGACCGCAGGTCCTCCAGGAACGAGCCGCGGAGGTTCTGCTCGACCTCCTCCTTGGCCTCCTCGACGGCGACCTCGGTCAGCGAGGCGACCGCCGCCAGGTGCAGGAACTCGCTCGCCTCGGGATCGGGCGGGTTGGGCCCGCTCAGCATCAGCACCGCGCCGACGACGTCGTCGCCGGACATGATCGGCACCTCGGCGCCGATGGCCGGCGGCACCTGCGCCGGGCGGTCCTTGACGCGGTCGGCGACGTAGCGGCGCAGCACGCCAAGTTCCTCCTCGGACGCCTCGGGCGCCACGGTGGCGGCGCCCAGGCGCGGGATGACGATCGCGACGGGCGCACCGGCCGCGTCGGAGGCCAGCGCCGCCACCCGGCCCAGGCCGTCGCCGCCCAGGACGGCGTCGACCATCTCCAGGTGCACGGCGCGCAGCCGCTCGACGAGCCCGCCGCCGCGCGGGGCGGCGGGCTCTCGCTTGGATCCCGCCGCCCCGAGCACGCGACTCATCTACTCCTCAGGTCGTGGCGGCGGCAGGGTCCGGGTGGGCCTGGAGGACCTCCTCGCCGGACTCGCCGGTCCGGACGCGGTAGCTCTCCTCCACCGGCAGGACGAACACCTTGCCGTCGCCGACGGCGCCGGTTCGCGCGTGCTTGAGGACCGTGTCCACGATCGTCTGCACGTCGCGGTCGGCGACCACGCACTCGAGCTTGACCTTGGGCCGCAGGTAGTTGGTCAGCTCCGCCCCGCGGTAGCGCTCGGTGATCCCCTTCTGCCGGCCCGAGCCCTTCACCTCGCTGATGCTCAGCGACGGGAAGCCCAGGCTCAGCAGCTCCATGCGGATCGGCTCGAACGCCTCGTGGCGGACGAAGGCCTCTACCTTCTTCACGCGGGCACCTCCTGACTCGTCGTGACCGGGGCCGCCGCGGCCGCGGGCGCGGCCACGTGCGGAGCCGCACCGTAGCCCACGAGCTCCGGCGTCGGGATGAACTGCTCGGGATAGCCGTACATGCCGTGCTCGGAGATGTCCAGGCCGGCTTCCTCCTCCTCGGCCGTGACGCGCAGCCCGTACGTCTTCTTGATCGCCCAGAAGGTGGCGTAGCTCGCCGCGAGGACGAACGCGAAGACCGTCACGACACCCAGCGCCTGGACGCCGAGCTGCTGTGAACGAGCCCGAGTAGAACAGGCCCGGCTTGCCGACCGCGTTGTAGGCCGCCAGCGTGGGCAGCGTGAACAGGCCGCACGAGAGCGTGCCCCACACGCCGCAGAGACCGTGGGCGGTCAGCGCGCCGACCGGGTCGTCGAGCCTGCGGTCGATCGCGTAGACGCCGAGCGGCACGATGATGCCGGCCACGAAGCCGATCACCACGCCGGCCCACGGGGCGACGTAGCCCGACGGGGCGGTGATGGCGACCAGGGCGCCGATCGCGCCGTTGCCGGCCATGCCGATGTCGATCTGCCCGGTCTTCAGGCGCGCCGTGATGAGCGCGCCGAGCACGCCGGCGGAGGCCGCCATCTGCGTGACGAGCAGCACCTCGGTGAAGCGGCCGTCGAGGGCGCCCAGCGTCGAGCCCGGGTTGAACCCGAACCAGCCCAGCCACAGGATCAGCACGCCGAGGCCGAAGAGCGGCATGTTGTGGCCGGGAATCGCCCGCGCCTTGCCGTCAGGCCCGTACTTGCCGCGCCGCGGCCCGAGCAGCAGCAGAGCGGCGAGCGCGCCGGTGGCGCCGATCAGGTGGACCGCCGTCGAGCCCGCGAAGTCCTGCATGCCGAGGTTGCTCTGCAGCCAGCCGCCGCCGAAGACCCAGCCCGAGGCGATCGGGTAGATGAGCGCGCTGAAGACGATCGCGTAGATGACGTAGACGCCGAACTTGATGCGCTCGAGCGTCGTGCCCCACACGATGGCCAGGGAGACGGCGCAGAAGACGAACTGGAAGAACCACTTCGACTCGATGGTGGCGTCCGACAGGCCCATGATCGGGAAGGCCTTCTGCGGATCGCCGAAGTCGCGCAGGAAGAACCCGTGCGTGCCGATGACGTGGCCGAGAGGCCCGCCGAACGCGAAGGCGAAGCCGACGGCCCAGTACAGGATCGCAGCGATCGAGAAGTTCGTGAGGATCTTGGCGACGACGGTCCCCGCGTTCTTGCCGCGCGAGAAGCCGATCTCCAGGAAGGCGAAGCCCGCCTGCATGAACATCACGAAGCAGCCGGCGACGATCACCCAGAGCGAGTTGATGCCCACCGAGTCGGGCAGCCCCTTGCCGGCGGCATCGAAGGTGTCGGCCAGGCCGGTGGCCGGCAGCACGAGCAGGGCCAACAGGCCCAGCATCACGGCACGGGTCATCGAGGTACGACGCATGGATCCTCCTGGGTCGAGTGCGCCCAGAAGTCTGGGTTGCGACGGCAGGGGCGTCTTTCGCCCGATGTCGAAAGATCGACCGGCCACTTTCTCCATCCGGTCGAAGGCGGCCGTGTGGCCTTCGTCCGCAATCTCCACACGGGCGAAGCGGCGTGCCGATTCTTCTACGCGTGGATAAGGTGCAACGGCCGCCGCACGCCTACGCTGATCTTGCGTAGATACGCACGCGATCCGAGCCCACATCAGGAGGACCTCTCACGCCCATGGCACGTACCCGCCAGCAGAACGTCACCGCGGCGCAGTGGAGCGCCAACGGCGCCGCACTCGGCGCCCCCGACCTCACCGAGCCCGGCAGCTACCCGTTCGGCGCGAACGTCTTCTCGGTCGCCGTCCAGCAGCGAGCGGCTGCCCAAGGACGGTCTTCAAGCAGCTGCAGGCGACGCTCCAGCGGCGGCCAGGCGCTCGATCCGTCGCTGGCCGACGCGGTGGCCAAGGCGATGCGCGAGTGGGCCATGGAGCGCGGCGCCACGCACTTCACGCACTGGTTCCAGCCGCTGACCGGCTCGACCGCCGAGAAGCACGACTCGTTCTACGCGCCGGTCGGCGACGGCACCGCGATGGCCGAGTTCTCCGGCAAGGAGCTGATCCAGGGCGAGCCGGACGCGTCGTCGTTCCCGACCGGCGGCATCCGCGCGACCTTCGAGGCGCGCGGCTACACCGCCTGGGACCCGACGTCGCCGGCGTTCATCCTCGAGAACCCCAACGGCGCGCTGCTGTGCATCCCGACGGCGTTCGCGTCGTGGACGGGCGAGGCGCTGGACCACAAGATCCCGCTGCTGCGCTCGATGGACGCGCTGTCGACGTCGGCGATCCGCGCGCTGAAGCTGCTCGGCGACGACGAGGCCTCGCGCGTGTTCACCACGGTCGGGCCCGAGCAGGAGTACTTCCTGATCGACGAGCAGTACTACTTCGAGCGCCCCGACCTCTACACGACCGGCCGCACGCTCTTCGGCGCCAAGCCGCCCAAGGGCCACGAGCTCGACGACCACTACTTCGGGTCGATCCCCGAGCGGATCCTGGCCTGCATGCTCGAGACCGAGCGCGAGCTGGCCAAGCTCGGCGTGCCGATCAAGACGCGCCACAACGAGGTCGCCCCCAACCAGTACGAGATCGCGCCGATCTTCGAGAACTCCAACGTCGGCGCCGACCACCAGCAGCTGACGATGCAGATCATGCAGAACGTCGCCCGCCGCTACGGGCTCGTCTGCCTGCTGCACGAGAAGCCCTTCGCCGGCGTCAACGGCTCGGGCAAGCACAACAACTGGTCGATGGGCACCGACACGGGCCTCAACCTGCTCGAGCCGGGCGACACGCCGCACGAGAACATCCAGTTCCTGTTCTTCTGCACGGCGGTCATCGCGCGCCGTCAACCACCACCAGGCGCTGCTGCGCGCGAGCGTGGCGGGAACGTCGGCCAGGACCACCGCCTCGGCGCCAACGAGGCGCCGCCGGCGATCATCTCGATCTTCCTCGGCGCCGAGCTGCGCAAGATCTTCGAGACGATCGAGGCGGGCGAGGGCGACGCCGGCGACACCGGGCTCGTTCCTGGGGCTCGGCACGCCGGTGCTGCCGCCGCTGCCGATGCACGGCGGCGACCGCAACCGGACGTCGCCGTTCGCCTTCACCGGCAACAAGTTCGAGTTCCGCGCCCTGGGCTCCAGCCAGTCGCTGGCGCTGCCCAACACCGTGCTGAACACGATCGTCGCCGAGGCGATCGACGAGCTGGCGGACAAGCTCGAGGCCAAGGTCGGCGGCGGCACGGCGCCCGACGAGGCGGTCGTCGAGATCGTGCGCGACGCCTACGCGGCCAACAAGCAGGTCGTGCTTCGACGGCGACAACTACGCCGAGTCCTGGCACACCGAGGCCGAAGCGCGCGGGCTCACCAACCTGCGCACGACCGTCGACGCGCTGCCGTGGCTGGTCGAGAAGCAGACGATCGGGACCTTCGAGCGCTACAACGTGCTCTCCGAGCGCGAG
Organism: uncultured Actinomycetes bacterium; assembly: GCA_963821355.1. Taxonomy (GTDB): domain Bacteria; phylum Actinomycetota; class Thermoleophilia; order Solirubrobacterales; family Solirubrobacteraceae; genus JAOPZW01. Next base: position 109,241 of record CAWGDO010000002.1, read on the forward strand.
CTGGAGTCGCGCTTCGAGGTCTTCGTCGAGCAGTACATCACCCACGCGAACATCGAGGCCGAGACCGCGGCGTCGATCGCGCGCACGATGCTGCTGCCGGCGGCCGTCCGCCACCTCGCCGACCTCAAGGCCGCCGGGCACGACGACCTCATCGCCGAGAGCCAGCAGCTCCTCAGCGAGCTCTACACGGCGATCATCGCGCTCGAGAAGGCCAACGCCGACCACCCCGCCGAGGAGGGCCTGGAGCTCGCGAAGTACATGCGCGACACGGTCGTCCCGGCGATGCAGGCCACCCGCGAGGTCGCCGACAAGCTGGAGCGCATCGTGGCCGACGACCTCTGGCCGCTGCCGAAGTACTCGGAGATGCTCTTCATCAAGTAGCGACTCGCTGCAACGAGATCGACCAGGAAAGCCCTGCTTGCTGCGGGGCTTTCCTGCGTCTCGGGAGTGCCCGGGGCGCCGCTAGCCTGACGCGCCGTGGATGACGAACCAAGCGGCCCCGGCGGTGTACGTCGTGTCGCGCTCGCCTTCAACGACGCAATCACTCGGCAGGATCTGACGTCCCTCAGCCGGCTCATGACTGATGACCACGCGTTCATCGACGCCGACGGCAACGTCTTCCGTGGCAGGGCGCGGGTTCTGGACGCGTGGAGCGGGTTCTTCGACGCGTTCCCGGACTACCGGAACGTGGTCGGTGACGGCGGCCGGTTTGTCCACCCCAAGGGCGCGGGGCACGACATCTTCACATCCGACCCGCAGGTTGTGCAGAAGACGATCAACGACGTCCTGAACGACACGCACTGAGCGACGGGGCGGTGGGCAGGCCGCTCCCCTGTCAGGCGCTGCGCAAAGACATTTTGACCGCGCCGTCGCGCGCGCGTAGTGTCGCGCACGGTCGCAGTCCGCAGCGCGCGACATTCGTGCCGACCGGCGGGCCCGGCGCCGCGCGCGCATGCTCGGTGGGGCAAGCCCCGATGACCCTGCCCGGCAGGCGGAGAGCCACGGCGTGAGCAGCGGCAGCACGTTCGCGAAGGGCAACGCAAGGCCCTGAGCCGCGCCGGTCGACCGCGTTGCTCTTTGGAACTGCTCTACGACTGCCCGTCGGGCGCTCGGCGCGGCTTCCGAAATCAGCTGCATTTGCAGGGGAAAGGGCCGTACGCGGCAGTAGACGGCACGACGGTTGGAACAATCACCAGGTAGACGCGCATCGCCCCCCGGCGCGTCGAGGGTGTGGCCCCGCCAAGGCGGGGCCACACCCGATCTACGGCGGGCCGCACGCGATACGGCGGAACGAGCGGCTACGTGCCGCATAAAGTTTCGATCCGCACGACCGTTCTATAGCTGGCAAGACGCGTTCAAGGAGGACCGCGAACATGCCCAGCGCTTACACGTTGCAATACGCAACCCCGTTGTGCTTCGCCAGGACGATGGTGCGCAACGGCCAGCACGGCCTGCACTTCACCTGCTACCGGCCGCTGCGCTACCACGCGCACACGAACCATTGGTACTGCGGGTCGTGTGGCGATCTCACCGCCGGCGAGCTCGTCGCCGCGCGTGCATCTCCCTACTGAGCCCTTTGAGCCCGGGCGCCCTTCGGACCGGCGATTCGCGGGACGCGAGGCTTGCCGCGCGTTGACAGAGTGCAGGCATGGCAAGGGCTTCGGTCGCAGCGGCGGGACGGCTGCGGGTGCTGGGCGGCTTCGCCGCCTTCGGCGCGTTCTGGGGCGGCTGGGGAGCGGCGCTGCCGGCGGTCCAGGACCACGCGGGCGTCAGCGATGGGCAGCTCGGGCTGGCGCTGCTGTGCATCGGCGCGGGCGCGTTGCTCACGATGCGGCTGGCGGGCGGGGTCCTCGATCGCTGGGGCGCGCCGGCACTGCCGGCGGCGCTCGGCGCCTTCGCCGCTGCGGCGGTGCTTCCGGGGCTGGCGACCTCGGCCGCGGCGCTGAGCGCCGCGCTGCTCGTCCTCGGGGCGACGTCCGGCGCGGTCGACGTCGCCATCAACGCCGAGGGCGTGCGCAGCGAGGCGGCCTCCGGCCGCCCGGTGATGAGCCTGGCCCACGGCACCTTCTCGGCCTGCGTGGTCGTCGGGAGCCTGGCGACCGGTGTGCTGCGCGGCGCGGGCGCCGGCGCCGAGCTCGTCCTCGTCCTCGTCGGCGCGCTCGTCGCCGCGGTGGCGCTCGGCCTGCTCTTCGCCCCCGCAGCGGGCGGCGGCATCGGGCGCCCGGACGCCTCGCTGCGCCACATCCCGCGCGCGCTCATCGTGCTCGGGGCGCTGTGCGCCCTGGCCTTCTTCGTCGAGAACGCCTGGCAGAGCTGGGGCGCGGTGCACATGGAGTCCGACCTCGACACCTCCCCCGCGCTCGCCGCGCTCGCACCCGCCCTCTTCGCGGCATCGGCCGCGGCGGCGCGCTTCTGCGGCCATGGCCTCACCGGGCGGGTGGGCGACGTGACGCTGCTGCGCACCGGCGCCCTCGTGGGCGCCGCCGGCACCGTGCTCGCCGCCCTCGCCCCGGCCGCGTGGCTCGCGCTCGTCGGCGTGGCGATCGCCGGCGGCGGCATCTCGATCTGCGCGCCGATCCTCTTCTCGCTCGCGGGCCGCGGCGCCGACGAGGCGGTGCGCGGCGCCGCGGTCTCGGTCGTCACGACGATCGCCTATCTCGGCTTCCTCGTGGGCCCGGCCGTGGTCGGGCTGGTGGCGGACGCCACGACGCTGCGCGCGAGCCTGGCCGCCGTGTCTGTCGTGGCGCTCGCGCTGGCGCTGCTCAGCCCTGCAGCAGGGCCAGTCGGGCGAGCCCCTGCAGGCTTCGCTCCAGCCCCTCGCGAAGCTGCGCCTCCGGCATCCGCTGGTTGTGCTCGGCGATGAAGGCGCCGAGCTGGGCGGCCAGCGCATCGCGGTCGCGAGTGCCGTCGAGCAGCGTGACGAGGCGGCGCCCGAGGTCGTCCTCGATGCGCACGCTCGCGTGGCGCAGGTTGGTGACCAGCTCGCCGGCCTGCGCTTGATGGCGGGCGAGTGGGCTGGCGCGTGGTGCGGCGCCGGGCGTCGTCGCCACGGCGGGCGGGTGCACGTGCAGCACGACGAGGTTGGCGGCGTAGGCGCGCAACAGGGCATCGCACAGCGCGACGGTCTCGGCGCCGGGAGCAGCCAGCTCGCGCAGCCAGACCGCGGCGGGCCAGGCCGCCGCGGCGCGCTCGAGCGCCGCGACGACGACCGGGTTGTCGGTGGTCAGCGTCGAGCCGCTCGGGCCTTCGAAGGCGCCGTCGCGGCGCTGCACCTGCGTCGACACGGCGAGGCGCTCGATCATCGCGGGGCGCGGCGTGCGGTCGATGTCGCGATCGGCCGGCACCAGGAGCGTCTGACGGAACATCCGGCCTTTGAGGAAGTCCAGGTACTGCTCGCGGCGCACCGGGTCGTCGACGCCGAGCAGGGCGTCGGCGGCCGGCTCGGAGGCCGCGCCGATCTGCATCTCGAAGAAGTCGGACTCCGCGAGGTACTGGAGTCCGTGCTCCGCGGCGTGCGCGACGAACTCGTGGAAGTAGATGGGGTCGTTGACCTCGGCGAGGTCGTCGTGCAGCAGGCTCGCGTCGCTGCGCTCGAGCAGGTCGGCCGCGCGGGCGCGCAGCTCGGAGTCCGCCGGCGCGCCCTCGACGAGGAAGTGCAGCAGCGCCCGCCCCTCGACGATGCGCTCGCGCGCGTCGTCGAGCCCGGCCGTGTGGAAGCGCAGCATGTCGCGCACCGCCTGCAGCGCGCGGCCGCCGGGCAGGGCGTTGTAGCTGACGTAGGCCACGCCGTCAGGAGCGAGCGCCGACCGGCAGCGGGCGAGCAGGCGATCGCGCGCCGCGGGCGCCACCCACGAGTACACGCCATGGGCGACCACGTAGTCGAACGTCTCCGGCTCGTAGTCCTCGATCGCCCGCGCCACCAGCGTGACGTTCGGCAGACCGAGCGCGGCGACGAGGTCGCGGCCGCGCCCGATCGCGCCGGGCGCCGCGTCGACGCCGACGAAGCGCGCCGCCGGGAGCGCGACCGCCATGGCCACGAGGTTGCCGCCGTCTCCGCAGCCCAGCTCCAGCACGCGGCAGCGCTCGACCGGCGCCGGCGTCAGGCCGAACAGCGTCGCGAGCGTCGCGAGCCGGTCGGGATGGGTCTGCGCGAACGGGTGGCCCGGATACGGGACCGCGTCGTAGAGCGACGCGCTCAGAACGCCTTGTTCTGCTTGCGGTCCCAGCCCACGCGCGTCGCGGCGCCGGGGGCGCCCTTGGCCGACTGCTCCTTGTAGGTGACCTCGATCTTGGCGAAGTTCAGCGAGACCGAGTCGAGCGGCGTGTCGGCGGTCGTGCCGCCCGTCTGGAAGGAGCTGACGAGCACGTCGGTCAGCGAGAAGGTCAGGAACTCGTCCTGGCTCTTGCCGCCGCCCCGGCGGCCGCTGAGGACCGCGCTCTTGAGGTGCTTGCCCGACGCGCACGCGAGCAGCAGCTGCGGGCTGGCCTTCGTGAGCCTGGCGCTCACCTGCAGGTCGCTCATCTCGACCTTGCCGGCGCCGGCGCCGCCGCCCCCGGTGCTCGGCGGCGTGGGCAGCGTCTCGCCCCACGACCAGCTCAGGACCTCGATCTCGCCCTTGTGCTTGTCGTCGGTGCTCTCGCCGGAGATCCCGTCGATCTTCAGGAAATAGTCGAAGGCCGCCATGGCTCGCGCGTGGTCTACCTGACCCCGCGGGGCGCGTCAACGCGCGGCGAGCGGCCGCTGGTACCAGGTGACGTCCCACGCGCGGCCGAACTTCGTCCCCACGCCGACGAACGTCCCCACCACCGAGAACCCGTGTGCCAGGTGCAGCCGCGCGCTCGCCGGGTTGGGCTCGGTCACGCCGCCGACCGCGAGCCGCAGGGGGCTCGCGTCCAGGCGCGCAAGCAGCTCGGCGTACAACGCGCCGCCCACGCCGCGCCCGCGGCTGGCCTCGGCCACGTAGACCGAGACCTCGCAGGTGCTGTCGTAGGCGGGCTTGTCGCGGAAGCGCCCGCTCTTGGCGTAACCGGAGACGTTGCCATCGGCGTCGAGGGCCGCGATCAGCAAGCGGCCCGTGGCGGGGTCGACGGCCGCGAGCGCGGCGCGCCACCAGGCCGCCGGATGGCCCTCGAGGTCGAAGGTGGCGGGCGTCTCGGCTGCCGCGGCGTAGATCTCCGCAATGCCGGAGAGGTGCTCCTCGCGCGCATCGACGATCACGGCGGCCAAGCTAACGCGAACGTCCCTGGTGTACGAACCCTGTTGCTACGCGAGGGACGTTCGTCGCCCCGATTCTCAGGGGACCGAACATTGACACACTTGTGTCAAGGTTTTGCTAGGATCTCGCGATGCGCGACTACCTGGCCGCCATCCGCGAGCGCGTCGTCATCTTCGACGGCTCGATGGGCGCGACGCTCGAGCAGCACGACCTCACGCCGGCCGACTACGGCGGGCTGCAGGGCAAGTGCCACGAAGCGCTCGTTCTGCACCGGCCCGATGTCATCGAGGCGCTCCACGCGTCGATGGTCGAGGTGGGCGCCGAGGTCGTGCAGACCGACAGCTTCCAGGCCTCGCGCCTGAAGCTCGACGAATGGGGCCTGGGCGAGCACACGCTCGAGATCAACCGCAAGGCGGCCGAGATCGCGCGCAAGGCGGCGGGCGAGCAGCACTTCGTCGCCGGCTCGATCGGGCCGACCGGCCACCTGCCCGCCTCCGACGACCCGACCCTGGGCAAGATCACCTTCCGTGAGCTGGTCGCGGTCTTCGAGGAGCAGGCGCGCGGCCTCGTGCAGGGCGGCGCCGACCTGCTGATCATCGAGACCGCGCAGGACATCCTCGAGGTCAAGGCCGCCATCTTCGGCGCGCGCGAGGCGTTCAAGTCGCTCGGCCGCGCGGTGCCGATCCAGACCAGCGTCTCGCTGCTGCCCAACGGCGGCAAGATGCTGCTCGGCACCGACATCAGCGCGGTGCTGACCACGCTCGAGGCGCTGAAGGTCGACGCGCTCGGCCTCAACTGCTCCACCGGCCCCGAGGACATGCGCGACGCGATCCGCTTCCTCGGCGAGCTCAGCCCGGTGCCGGTGCACTGCATCCCCAACGCCGGCCTGCCGCTGCAGGGCCCCAACGGCGAGACGATCTTCCCCGAGAAGCCCGAGCCGCTGGCCGACGTGCTCGGCGAGTTCGTCGAGCGCTTCGGCGTGACCATCGTGGGCGGCTGCTGCGGCACGACGACCGAGCACATCGCCGCCATCCACGAGCGCTGCGCAGGCCACCGGATCGGCGAGCGCCCCGCGCCGCGCCCGCCGCACGTCAGCTCGATGATCGCCGCCGCGCCGCTCGTGCAGGACCCGCGCCCGACGCTGGTCGGCGAGCGCGTCAACTCGCAGGGCTCGCGCAAGGCCAAGGAACTGCTGCTGGCCGACGACTACGACGGCCTCGCCCAGGTGGCCGAGGATCAGGTCGAGGGCGGCGCGCACGTGCTCGACGTCTGCGTCGCCCTGACCGAGCGCCAGGACGAGGACGAGCAGATGCGCCAGGTCGTCAAGCGCGTCTCGCTCTCCCAGCCGTCGCCGATCCAGGTCGACTCAACCGAGCCCGACGTGCTGCAGGTCGCCCTCGAGCAGATCCCGGGCCGCGCGATCGTCAATTCGATCAACCTCGAGGCCGGCCGTGACAAGCTCGACAAGGTCGTGCCGCTGGCCATCGAGCACGGCGCCGCCGTGATCGCGCTGACCATCGACGAGGTCGGCATGGCCAAGACCGCCGAGCGCAAGCTCGAAATCGCACAGCGCATCAAGGAGCTGGCCTGCGACGAGCACGGCCTCGACCCCGAGCTGCTGATCTTCGACGCGCTGACCTTCACCCTGACCACGGGCGACGACGAGTGGAAGCCGTCGGCGGTGGCCACCATCGACGGCATCCGTGCCATCAAGAAGGCGCTGCCGCAGGTCAAGACCTCGCTGGGCGTCTCCAACGTCTCCTTCGGCGTCTCCCCGACGGCCCGCGCCGTGCTCAACTCGGTCTTCCTGCATCACTGCGTCGAGGCGGGGCTCGACCTGGCGATGGTCAACCCGAACCACATCACGCCCTACGGCGAGATCTCCGAGAGCGAGCGCGAGCTGGCCGACGACCTCGTCTTCAACCGACGCGACGACGCGCTGGAACGCTTCATCGCCCACTTCGAGGCCAAGGGCGAGGAGGCCGCCGACGAGGCCGTCGACCCGACGTCCGAGATGGAGCCCGAGGAGGCGCTGCACTGGCACATCCTGCGGCGCAAGAGGGAGGGCGTGGAAGCTCAGATCGACCGCTCGGTGGACAAGATCGGCGCCGTCCCGACGCTCAACGGCGTCCTGCTGCCCGCCATGAAGGAGGTCGGCGACAAGTTCGGCGCCGGCGAGCTGATCCTCCCCTTCGTGCTGCAGAGCGCCGAGGTCATGAAGCGCGCCGTCGCCCAGCTGGAGAAGTACCTCGACAAGCTCGAGGGCTACACCAAGGGCACCGTCGTCATCGCGACGGTGTTCGGCGACGTCCACGACATCGGCAAGTCGCTGGTCAACACGATCCTCACCAACAACGGCTACACGGTCGTCGACCTCGGCAAACAGGTCCCGATCGGCACGATCATCGAGGCCGCCAAGGAGCACGACGCGACGGCCATCGGCCTCAGCGCGCTGCTCGTCTCCACCTCCAAGCAGATGCCGCTGTGCATCCAGGAGCTGCACAGCGAGGGCCTCGAGTTCCCGGTGCTCGTCGGCGGCGCCGCGATCAACCGCGACTTCGCGCTGCGCGCGCTGTACCCCGCCGGCGCGGACTCCGACGAGATCTACGAGCCCGGCCTCTTCTACTGCAAGGACGCGTTCGAGGGCCTGTCGAAGATGGACCAGCTCGTCGACGACGAGGCTCGCGCCGGCCTCATTGCCAAGACGCGCGAGGCAGCCAAGCGCCTGCGCGAGAAGGGCCCGGAGCCCGAGCTCGGCGACACGAGCGACGCCTCGGTGCGCTCGGACGCCCGGACCGACACCGCGGTCCCCACGCCGCCCTGGTGGGGCGTGCGCGAGGTCGAGCCGGTCCGGGACGAGATCTTCCACCACCTCGACACCCACGTCCTCTTCAAGCTGCACTGGGGCGGGCGCGGCGTGAAGGGCGACGCCTGGCGCAAGCTTGTCGACGAGGACTTCCGCCCGCGCCTGGAGCGCATGTGGAGCGAGGCCGACTACCTGCACCCGCGGGCCAAGCTCGGCTACTTCCCCTGCTACAGCGAGGGCAACGAGGTCGTCGTGCTCGACCCCGACGACCGCGAGACGGTGCTCGAGCGCCTCGTCTTCCCGCGCCAGCCCAAGCACGACCGCATCTGCCTGGCCGACTTCTACCGCCCGAGAGACCAATCCCACCCACCCCAGCTTGACGTGGTCGCGCTGCAGGCGGTGACCGCGGGCGACGAGGTCACCCAGCTGATGGCGCGCCTGGAGGCCGACGGCGAGTTCGCCGAGCAGCTCTTCGTGCACGGCCTGGGGGTGCAAACCGCCGAGGGCCTGGCCGAGTGGCTGCACGCCCGCGTGCGCCACGACCTCGGCATCGCCCTCGACCAGGGCCGGCGCTACTCGTGGGGCTACCCCGCGTGCCCCGAGCAGTCAGAGCACGAGAAGGTCTTCCGGTTGCTCGACGCCCAGTCGATCGGCCTGCGCCTGACCGGCGGCTACGCCGTCGAGCCTGAGCAGTCGACGGTGGCGATCGTCGCCCACCACCCGCAGGCCGTCTACTTCGGCATGAAGTCGGGCTTCCTACCCAAGACCGACCGTCAGGCGCGCGACGAGCTCATCGCGGGAACCGATCGCGATCCCGCGAGCCTCGACGCGGCGCTGCCGGAGAGCGATCCGGCGCAGCGTGGCGAGCCGGTCCTCAGTCAGTGAACCGGCGAGCACGAGACACCGAGCGTGCCGGGACGCCGCCCCACTGAGCCCTTCGCCAGGCGGCCGTAGAACGCACCCTGCAGGTCGGGCAGCAGCATCCCCGGCGGCGCCGAGCCGAAGTCGGCCGCGGTGTCCCACAGGCCGCTGCCGGCCGCGCGCTTGTACGGTCCGGTCCCGCCGCACAGCCGCCAGCGCCCGCCGCTGTTCTGCATGCCGTTGACGACGGTTTGGAGCGTCCCGCGCATCGCGATGGTGAAGATCCCGCGCGCGCCGATCAGGGTCGCGGTCCCGTGGACGTTCGGGCCGGCGTAGCGATAGCTGGTGGTCACGCTCCCGGCGTCGGCGAAGCGGCCGGTCATCATGAACGTGCCGGAGGTGCGCCCGGCGAACTGGTCGCGCGTCATCGTGGCCGCGTGGAAGGAGATGGTGACGGGGCCCGCCTGCCCGGCGGACGCGGGGACGGCCGCGATCAGCGCCAGCAGCATGGCCAGAGCGACGGGGCACTTCAGGGGGACGGAGCACTTCATACCTACATGAGGTCTGAGCCCGCGACGGTGATACCTGCCGTACCCTCGGATCCATGATCATCTCCACCATGAACGACCTGCCCGGCTACCAGATCGACGAGGTGATGGGCGAGGTCTTCGGGTTGACCGTGCGCTCGCGCAACGTCGGCTCGCAGATCGGCGCCTCGTTCAAGTCGCTCGTCGGCGGCGAGCTGAAGGGCATGACGAAGATGCTGGTCGAGGGCCGCGAGCACGCGCAGGAGCGGCTCGTCGAGGAGGCCGAGTCCAAGGGCGCCAACGCGGTCATCGCCTTCCGCTTCGACACCTCCGAGCTGGGCTCGACCTGGACGGAGATCTGCGCCTACGGGACGGCGGTGCGCGCCACCAAGATCTGACGCTTGCGTACGCTGATCTCAACTCCGGGTTGGGCGGTGCGGCGCCTGCGTCCGCGGATGCTGGCGATCCTGCAGACCGCGGCGGCGGCGGTGGCCGCCTACTACGTCGCGCTGCTGTTGCCGCTCGACGACAACAAGCCGGTGTTCGCGTCGATCGCCGCGGTGATCTCGATCGGCGCCAGCTATCACCAGCGCGGGCGCCGCGCGGTCGAACTGGTGGCCGGCGTCGTCGTCGGCCTCACGGTGGCGGACCTCATCATCCACGCGATCGGCACCGGGCCGCTGCAGATCGGGCTGATGATCGTCATCGCGATGAGCGCGGCGGTCGTCCTGGGCGGCGGCGAGCTGCTGGTCAGCGAGGCGGCGGTCTCGGCGCTGCTGCTCGCGTCGCTGGAGCGCACGAGCTCGGGCTACTCGCCCGATCGTTTCATCGAAGCCGTCGTCGGCGGCCTGGTGGCGATCGCCGTCGCCTCGGTGTTCTTCCCGCCCGACCCGCGCCTGATCGTCGCGCGCGCGGCGCAGGCCGTGTTCGCCGACCTCGGCGAGACGCTGGAAGGCGTGGCCGGTGCGCTCGAGAAAGCCGATTCCGACCGCGCGGAGGACGCCCTGCGCACCGCCCGGGCCATCGAGACCGACCTTGCCGCCTTCGACGAGGCCGTCGTCACGGCGCGCGAGATGGTGCGCTTCGCGCCACCGCGCCGCGGAGCCCGCAGCGTGCTCGAGCGACACGCGGGCACGCTGCCGCACGTGGACTTCGCCGTGGGCAACACCGGCGTGCTGGCCCGCCACGCACTGCGCTACACGCGCAGCCGCCTCGTCGCGCCCGATGGGCTGATCGCGGCCATACGCGACCTCGAGCAGGCGGTGTGGGCGCTTGCGGGCGCCTACGACGACCCACAGCGCGCCACGGAGGCGAGCAACCGCGCACGCATCGCCGCCGCACGGGCGCGCGAGACGTTTGAGGCGGAACCCGACCTCGCGCTGACCGAGATCATCGGCCAGGTCCGCTCCACCGCCGTCGACGTGATGCGAGCGGCGGAGGTCATCGCCGGCGCGGTGGCGCCCGCCGACGAGCTGCCGACCGAGGAGATGCTCGCGGCGCCCCCGGACTAGCCGGTGAAGTTCGCCGGCGGTCTCACGAAGACCGCAGCCCGGGCCACGTTGTCGCGCAGCGTCCTCTCAACGGTCGACGAGACCACCACGGCGCGGTTGGGCCGCAGGCCGGCGACACGCGGACGGGTGACGACGGTGATGGTCGCCGTCTGCCCCGAACGCAGGGTCCCGATGAGACAACTTGGGAGCTTGCGGTTCTTCGAGCAGCGATAGCGCGCCGGGCTGGCCGAGACGATCGCCTGGCGATTGCCGCGCTGTTCGGCCAGGACGACATTATGTGCGGTGGCCGGCCCCCGATTCGTGACGCGGACCGTGTAGCGCACAGTGTCGCCGAGCGTAATGGTGTGCTGAGCGGGGCGCTTGGTGACCACGAGGTCGGAGATCGGCGTCGAACGTGAGTCGCCTCCGGTGGCGGTCTCGGGCAGCACGGCCGCGCGGTCGAGGACGTTGGTGAACGTGCAGTCGACGTCGGGGCGGTCGGCGGTAAGAACGACGCGGGTGCTGCCCTGCTCGGCCGGGACGGCGAGGCCGTTGCAGGTCACGGTGTCGAGTCGCCACGCCTCCGTCGGCGTCGAGTGCGCGCTCAGCTCGGTGATGTCATAGGTCCCAAGCGGCAGGCTCGACGTGTCGCTGCCGCTGGCCAGGACGGGCTCGTTCTCGGCCGTCGTCGTCGCCGATTGCTGGTATTGGTGCGGCGGGGTGACGCCGACCGTGTTGATGACGAAGCCGGTCGTCGTGGTGCCGCCGCGGGTGACCTTGCGCAGCCGGATCGTCCCGTTCGGGGTGAAGCGGTTCTCGTACGTGCAGACGGTGCCGGTCCCGCCCGCGATATTGACGCGCTGCGAGGTCGAGCGGCTGGCCCTGGGCTTCGAATCGCACGTCACACGCTCCAAGGCCCACGACCCGGCGTCAGTGCTCGGCGCCTTCTCAGTGATGTCGTACGCGCCGGGCGCGAGGTTGTCGAACACCGGCAGCGCCGGTGCCGCGATGCCCATGAAGGTCGTGGTGGCCTCCGCGGCCAGCGTCCGGCCGGGCGCGACGGGGTCGACTGAGTAGCCGAAGGTGCCGAGGCCGCCGCGTGTGATCTTGGTGATCAGCAGGCCCGCGGTGGGCGGCGTCAGACGATCCGAGTACGTGCACGTCACGGTGTCGCCGGAAGCGAGCGCGACCGTCGTCTTGGCGGTCGCGAGGTCGGTGGTGCTCGTACTCCCGCTCGTTGCCGACGTGCAGGTGATCTTGGTCAACTGCCAACCCGCGGGCACCTGCTCGGTGAAGTTCCAGCTCGCTCCACCGGCGCGGTAGAACGTCTCCGCTCCGGGCTTGCCCGGTCCCGCGTTCAGCGTGAAGGAGTCGTCGGCGTTGAACGAGATGTTGCCAACGAAGCGGAAGCTCGCGCTGGGCTGCGTGGCCGGCGCGTCGACTTCCTTGCGCACGATGATCGTGCCGCTCGTCGGGGGCGGCTTGACGTAGTAGGCGTAGCAGAACACGTGGCGCGCGCCGCTCGGGTAGCCGATCCACTCGACGTTGTCGCCGTTGAGGTTGTCGATCGCGCAGCGCAGCGCGCCGAAGCCGTATTGGCCCGGGAACGGACCATTGAGCACGGGATCGGTCGGCGTCCCGCCCTGAATCCACAGCGAGTTCCCGTTGGCGGCGAGCGCTGCTTGCTCGTCGGTCAGCTCGATCGTGACGGCGCCGGCGACGGTCTTGTTGCCGTCGACCTGGCCCTTATCGTTGAGCTCCGGCACCGAGGCCTCGGTGACGATCGGCGTACTGAATTCGCCCGTCACCTTCGACAGCGAGCCCCAGGGCCCCGTCACCGCGCGCGATTGGTAGCCCGTGCCCAGCGTGAACTTCCATCCCGTTATCGGCGTGCACGCGTTCTGCGGCGGAGCGTTTTCCTTCTCCACCGTGAGGGCCTCACCCGCGGCGTAGTTGGTGTCCGGGCCGAGGTCCTTGAGGCTCTCCATGATGTTGTTCCGCGCCCGGTTGCCACGGATATCGGTGTACGCCGGGCACGAGCGCGCAGCGATCGTCACGAGCTTCGTGTCGGCCCGCGCCGAAGTCGTCGGCCCCACGCAGAGCAGCGCCCCTGCCACCACAATGAGTGCCGCGATCCATCGAGAACGCCAACCTGCCCCCATGTCGGCGGTAACCTACCACGGCGCTGCGGATGGACTAGCGGTTGCCGATAGTCCAGGTGTCGCCTGCGTGTAGCAGTGCCTCGAGCTCGGCCTCGCCGACCTGCTGGCGCGCCTCGCGCAGCGTCGCGACGAGGCCCTCGCCCCACGGCGGGGCGTCGACCGCGCGGAAGACGCCGAGCGGTAGCGGGCCCGCACCGAGCACGCCGAGGCGCGCCAGGGCGAAGGCCTGCGACGGGTCCTCGCAGGCGACGTCGTGGACGATCAGGCGGTCGGCGCCGACCTCGGCGACCGGCGCGATGCCCAGGGTGCCGTCGTCGTCGCGCACGACGCCGAGCTGGTGGTCCATGCCGAAGCGGATCGGCTCGCCGTCGACCAACGGGATGCGGTTGGCGTCGGCCTGGTCGCGCTTGGTGAGGTGGTCGAAGGTGCCGTCGTTGAACACCGGGCAGTCCTGCAGCACCTCGACGAACGCCGCGCCGCGGTGCTCGGCGGCCGCGCGCAGGACCTCGACGAGGCCGTTCTTGTCGCGGTCGACGGTGCGCGCGGCGAAGGTCGCGCCGGCCCCGAGCGCCAGCGACAGGGCGTCGAGCGGCGGGTCGATCGAGCCCGTCGGCGTCGACTTGGTGACCTTGCCGAACTCGCTCGTCGGCGACGCCTGCCCCTTGGTCAGCCCGTAGATGCGGTTGTTGAAGAGCAGGATCTTGACCGGGATGTTGCGCCGCAGCGCGTGCACGAGATGGTTCGTACCGATCGACAGCGCGTCGCCGTCGCCGGAGACGATCCACACCGACAGGTCGTCGCGGGCGGCCGCCAGGCCGGTCGCAATCGTCGGCGCGCGCCCGTGGATCGCGTGCATCCCGTAGGTGTTCATGTAGTAGGCGAAGCGGCCGGCGCAGCCGATGCCGGTGACGAAGACGATCTTCTCGGGCGCGATCCCCAGCTCCGGCATGAAGCCCTGGATCGCGGCGAGCACGGAATAGTCGCCGCAGCCCGGGCACCAGCGCGTCTCCTGGTCGGACTGGAAGTCGGCCTTGGTCAGTGGCAGGGCGGCGGCCATCAGAGCATCTCCAGGATCGCCCGCTCGATCTCGCTCGCCAGCAGCGGCCGGCCCTCCACGCGGGTGTAGCTGCGAACGTCGATGAGGTACTCGGCGCGCAGCACCCGCGCGAGCTGGCCGCTGTTCATCTCCGGAAGCAGCACGCTGCGGTAGCGGCGCAGCACCTCGCCGAGGTTGGCAGGCAGCGGGTTGAGGTGGTGCAGGTGGGCGCGCGCGACCTTGCGACCGTCGACGCGCACGCGGCGTACGCCGGCGCGCAGCGCGCCCTCGCTGGAGCCCCAGCCGATCACGAGGAGCTCGGCGCCGTCCTGGTGGTCGACGACGACGTCGGGAACCTCGATGCCGGCGATCTTGGCCGCGCGCGCCTCGGTCATGCGCGCGTGGTTGCCCGCGTCGTAGCTGATCTGGCCGGTGACGTCCTGCTTCTCCAGGCCGCCGATGCGGTGCGCGAGGCCCGGGGTGCCCGGAATCGCCCACGGCCGCGCGCCATCGGCGTTGCGGGCGTAAGGCTGGAACGGCGCGCCGTTGCTGGGCGGGCCCGCGATAGCCGGGTCGATCGCCGGCAGCGACGCCGCGTCGGGGATGAGCCAGGGCTCGGAGCTGTTGGCCAGGAAGAGGTCGGAGAGCAGGATCACCGGAGTGCGGTAGCGCACGGCGATGCGCACCGCCTCGTAGGCGGCGTCGAAGCACTGGCCCGGCGTCGAGGCGGCGATCACCGGCAGCGGCGACTCGCCGTGGCGCCCGTACAGCGCGGCCAGCAGGTCGGACTGCTCGGTCTTGGTCGGCATCCCGGTCGACGGCCCGGCGCGCTGGACGTCGACGATGACCATCGGCAGCTCGAGCGCGACCGCAAGCCCGATCGTCTCCGTCTTGAGGTCCAGGCCGGGGCCGCTCGTGGCGGTGACGCCGAGCGCGCCGCCGAACGCCGCGCCAAGCGCGATGCCGGCCGCGGCGATCTCGTCCTCGGCCTGGATCGTGCGCACGCCGGCCGACTGACGCGTCGACAGGTCGTGGAGGAGGTCGGAGGCCGGCGTGATCGGGTAGGCGGCGAGCACGAGCGGCAGGCCGCTGCGGACGCTGGCCGCCACGAGCCCGAGCGCGGTGGTCGCGGTGCCGTTGGCGTTGCGGTAGACGCCGGGCGGCACGTCGGTGGCCGGCGCGACCTCGTACCGGACGTCGATGAGCTCGGACGTCTCGCCGAAGTTCCAGCCGGCGCGGAACGCCGCGAGGTTGACCTCGCGGACGCGCGCCTGTTCGGCGAACTTCTTCTCGATCCAGCGCTCGGTGACATCGGTCGGCCGGTCGTAGAGCCAGGAGACGACGCCCAGCGCGAAGAGGTTGCGCGCACGCTGCGCGTCGCGCGAGGTGGCGCCCTCGAGCCCTTCGATCGCGCGGGTGACCAGCGTGGTCATCGGCACGCGCTTGAGCTGGAACGCGTCGAGCGAGTCGTCGTCGAGCGGGCTGTCGTCGTAGCCGGCCTTCTGCAGGTTGCGCGTTGAGAACGCGTCCTCGTTGACGATGATCGTCGCGCCGCGCTCGAGCTGGCCGAGGTTGGCCCTCAGTGCGGCCGGGTTCATGGCCACCAGCACGTTCGGCGTGTCGCCAGGCGTGGTGATGTCGCGCGAGGCGAAGTGAATCTGGAAGCTCGACACCCCCGCGAGGCTGCCGGCGGGGGCGCGGATCTCGGCCGGAAAGCTCGGCAGGGTGGCCAGATCGTTGCCGAAGACCGCCGTTGCATCGGTGAAGCGGCCGCCCGCGAGCTGCATGCCGTCGCCCGAATCGCCCGCGAAGCGGACGATGACGCGCTCGTGGCGCTCGACCTTCACGTGGCCATTCCTGGCCGGAGCGGACTCCTGGACCGCAGGGAACTCCGTCGTTGCCATCTCCTGGACCTAAGCTAGCACGGCCGCCCGACCTTGTTCGGAACCCGCATACCTACCGAATGTCGGTCGCAGCGATGAGCGCCAGCTTCGCCGCGCGATCGAGGCCCTTGATACGAGCCTCCTCCCGCCTGGCCTCGCTGCGGCTCGCCATCGGCACGGCCAGGGCGAGCTCGACCGGAAGGCGGCTGCGCGTGTAAGCGCTCGCCCTCCCGTCGGCATGGCGGCGCAGGCGCGCCTCGATGTCGATCGTCCAGCCGGTGTAGAGCGAGCCGTCGGCGCAGCGCAGCAGGTACACCCACGCCTCGGCCGGCACTAGGCCTCGGCCGTGGCCTCGGCGGGCCGCGACCCGGCCGGCAGCGGATCGAGCTGCACCGGGGTCGCGTGCAGCGCGCGCAGGCGCACGTCGCGCCAGCTCATGCCCTCCTTGACGAGCGCGGGCGCGCCCATGATCACCGCGGTGGCGATCTCCACGGCCTGCAGGATGATCCCGTAGGCCAGCGCGTCGTTCCAGCCGACGTGGTAGGCGCCGTGCAGGACGGTGGCGCAGGCGAATTGGAAGACCCCGACGTTGGACGGCGTGACCGGCAGCACCGCGGTCACGTTGACCGCGAACAGCACGGCGGCCGCGGCGCCGAGACCGGCCACGTCGTCGAGCCCGAGGGCGACAAGCAGCACGTAGCACGACAGCCACTGGATGACCCACGCCGACAGCTGCAGCGCGGTGGCCTCCGCGCCCAGGCGAGGCGCGCGGAAGACGCGCAGCCCGGCGCGCACCTGGGCGAGCGCGGAGCGGACCTTCGTTACCGCGGCCTGCACGCGGCGCGATCGCGACGGGACGCCGCCGCGCAGTAGCGCCGGCAGGAACAACACCGCGATGAGGAGCGCCGCCGGCGCCATCGCGAAGGCGACGAGCCCGCGCTGGCGATGACTGAACAGGTCGATCGTCGAGAACATGACGATGCCAAGGCCGACCAGCGCGACGACGTTGAGCAGCGTCTGCGACACGATCGTGCCGATCACCGTGGGCAGGTGCTCGCGCGGACGGCCGGTGCGGCGCGCCACGATCAGTGCACGCGACGGCTCGCCGAGGCGGGCGGGCAGCGTGGCGGACATGAGGACGCCGATGAAGGTGCCCTGCAGGGCATCGAAGAGGCGCGTGCGGGCACCGGGCAGCGCGGCGCGCAGGATCGCGTGCCACGCGACGCCGCGCACGACCATCGAGGCACACATCAACCCGAGCCCGACGAGCACCCAGATGGGCGTGGCGCGCAGCAGACTGGCGCCGATCCGGTCGATGCCGATGCGGCGCAGCGCCTCCAACGCGAGCAGCGACGCCCCCAGGCTGCCCAGCGCGAAGCCGGCCTTGCGCGCCACGGCCCGGCGACGGTCGCGGCCCTCGCGCTTGGCGGTGTCGAGCGTCGGCAGCCGACGCTCGGCGGGGCGGCGCGGCCCGAGGTCGGCGGGCACCGCGCCCAGGAAGACGGCAGCACGCCGGCCCGCGGTGGCCGGGCGCGGCATCGCGGCGGCGTCGTGATAGGCGTCGAGGACCTCACCGGCGACGGTGGGCCACGCGTAGCGCGGCGCGTGTTCGCGGGCCGCCGCGGCCATCGCCTTGCGTCGCGCGGGGTCGACGGCGACGTCGCGCAGCGTCTCGGCCAGCGCGGTGGCGTCGCCGCGCGGGACAAGCACGCCGTCGGTGCCGTCGCGCACGACGTCGCGATAGCCGGGGATGTCCGAAGCGACGACCGGCGTGCCGGCGGCGAACGCCTCGGTCAGCACCATGCCGAAGCTCTCGCCGCCCAGCGAGGGCGCCACCAGCAGGTCTGACGACGCGAGAGCGGCCGTCTTCTCGGCATCGGAGACCTTGCCCAGCACGGTGATCCCGCGGTCGCCCTCGAGCAGCAGCGGCGCGACCTCGTCGGGCTCGGCGCCGACGAGCACGAGCTCGACCGCGACGTGGTCGCGGAGCGCCTCGAAGGCCCGCAGGAGCACGGGCAGGCCCTTGCGCTCGACGGTCTGGCCGACGAAGGCCAGGCGCAGCGGCGCGCCGGGATTGCGATCATCCGCGGGAAGCTCGGCCGGCACGTCGACCCCGTTGGGGACGATCCGGTAGGCGCCGCCGTAGAAGCGCCGCCCGGTCCAGGCCGCCGCCTCGGAGACCGCGATGCGCACGTGCAGGCGGTTGAGCTTGCGCTTGGCGCCGGCGATCACGTTGGCCAGCCCGTTGGAGACGACGTTGTCGGAGTAGCAGTGGAACGTGCCGACGAGCGGCGCGCAGGTGGCGTCGAGCGCGTCGTAACCGACCATCGGGGTGTGCGGCTCGTGGATATGGATGACGTCGAAGTCGCCCGCGCGTAGCTCGCGGCGAAGCGTGGTGACGGCGCTGGGGAAGGGCGACAGGTTCGTGACCGCCCCGTTGGCCTTGATCCCGATCGTGCGCCCCAACGGGACGACCCACTCCGGCAGCTCGCGCGCCTCGGGACGGGCACCGCGATGCATCCGCGCGGACAGCTTGTCCGGCGGATCGTAGGGCGCGAACACGCGCACATCGTGTCCCTGAGCGAAGAACTGCCCGGCGAGCGCCTCGATGTGGCGGGTGACGCCCCCCGGGTACGTCCACGAATACGGGGACACGAGGGCGATCCTCATCGACCTCATGGTACCGGCCATGCCCGGCCGGAACAGTGCGGCAAACCCGCTAACTGGGCCACCACTATCCTGTTTGAGGGTGTCCGAGCGCCACTTCGTCAAGTACACGTTCCTCAAGGTCGACCCCGCCTGGCGCCGCCTTCCCGGCGACGAGCGCGGGCGCGACAAGCAGGAGTTCTTCGCCGCCTGCGAGGACTTCGCCACCGATCACCTGCTGCAGGCCTTCAGCCTCGTCGGGACGCGGGGCGACGCGGACCTGATGCTGGTTATGGAAACCGAGAACCTCGATCGCATCCACGAGTTCCACGTCGTCCTGGCCCAGGCGGGGCTGACGAAGTGGTGCTCGCAGCCCTACTCGTTCCTGGGGCTGCGCAAGGGCTCGGAGTACTCCGACGACCTGCGCACCGCGCCGCGCGCCTTCCGCGGCAAGTACCTGTTCGTCTACCCGTTCGTCAAGACGCGCGCGTGGTACGCGCTGCCCTCCGACGAGCGCTGGCGGATCATGCAGCATCACATCAAGATCGGGCGTGAGTACCCGCAGGTCGACAACCACACCACCTACTCCTTCGGACTCGACGACCAGGAGTTCGTGGTGGCCTTCGACACCGACGACGCCGGGGCCTTCCTCGACCTCGTCCAGCGGCTGCGGACCACCGAGGCCTCGTCCTTCACCTTGCGCGACACGCCGAGCTTCACGTGCATCGCCACCTCGCTGGAGCGCACGCTCAACGCGCTCGACGGCGAGCCGGTTCCCGCTCTCGAACCGCTGCGCCCGTGAACCACCCCGACCTCGACGAAGTCCGCGACATCACGATCATCGGCGCAGGCCCGGTGGGGCTGTCCGCTGCCTTCTGGGCGGGCATGCGCGAGGCCAGCTCGCGGATCATCGACTCGCTGCCAGAGCTCGGCGGCCAGCTCACCGCGCTGTATCCCGAAAAGTGGATCTTCGACGTGCCCGGCCACCCCAAGGTCCTGGCCAAGGACCTCGTCGAGCTGCACCGCCGGCAGACGCTCGAGCAGTTCGACGTCCCGGTGCACCTCGAGACAACGGCCGAGACGATCACCTGGGAGGACGACGTCGTCGTCCTGCACACCGACAGAGGCGACCTGCGCTCGCGCACGGTCATCGTCGCCGGCGGCCACGGCGCCTTCGAGCCCAAGAAGCTGCCCGACTACGACATGACGGCCTGGGAGGGCCGCGGTGCCCACTACCTCGTCGGCTCCAAGAGCGAGTTCGAGGGCAAGCGCGTGGTCATCATCGGCGGCGGCGACAGCGCCTGCGACTGGGTGGTCAATCTGCTCGACACCGCCGAGCGCGTGGCGCTCGTGCACCGGCGCGAGGGCTTTCGCGCCCATGAGTCGACGATCAAGGAGATCATGGACGCCCACGCCGACGGGCGCATCGACCTGCACGTGCCCTTCCAGGTCAAGGACGTCGTTGGCAACGGGGCCGTCGAGGGCGTGCAGCTCTTCCACTCCCAGGACGAGACGCAGGTCGTCGACATCCCGTGCGACGCGATCCTGCTGCAGCTCGGGTTCAAGACCGCGCTGGGGCCGCTGAAGGACTGGGGCTTCGACATCGAGAAGGGCGCGATCAAGGTCGACGGGCTGTTCCGGACCTCGCTGGACCGCGTCTGGGCGTGCGGCGACATCACCACCTTCGACGGCAAGCTCAAGCTGATCGCGACCGGCTACGCCGAGGCCGCGATCGCCGTCTCGCAGGCCGTGCACCACCTCCGGCCCGATATGAAGATCCAGCCCAAGTACTCGACGAACACCGGCGTTCCCGGCGCCGTCGAGGGCCAGCCGTAAACGCGGCGTTCGCCCACCTGCGCGCCGCCGATCCGGTCATGGCGCGGCTGCTGGACGCAAACGGCGTGCCCGAGCCGCGTCCTCCGCGCACCGACGTCTACGCGGCACTCGTGCGCGCGATCGTCGGCCAGCAGCTCTCGACCCACGCGGCGCGGGCGATCTACGACCGCCTGCTCGCGCGCTTCGGCGGCAAGGCGCCCACGCCGCAGCAGATCCTCGACGACGAGCCCGACGAGCTGCGCGTCGCCGCCGGGCTCTCGCACGCCAAGGTCGCATACCTGCGCTCACTGGCAGAGCACGTCGAGAGCGGAGCGCTCGAGATCGACCGCCTCGCCGAGCTGTCCGACGACGAGGTCAGCGCCGAGCTCGTGGCGGTCAAGGGCATCGGAGCGTGGACGGCCGACATCTTCCTGATGTTCACGCTGGGTCGCCCGGACGTCCTCGCCGTCGGCGACCTCGGCATCCGCCGGGCCGTCCAGCGCGCCTACGGGCTGCCCGCGCCGCCGACGCCGGCGGAGCTCACCGAGCTCGCCGAGCCGTGGCGCCCGCACCGCACCGCGGCCTGCCTGGTGCTGTGGCACTCGCTGACCAACGCGCCCATCTAGCACCCCCTCGCATCGAACGTCCCTCGCGTACGAACCCTGTTCGTGCACCAGGGACGTTCATCGCTGCTGGAGCGGTCAGTCATCCACCCAGTCGCGCGTGAGCATCAGCCAGAAGGCCAGGCCGGCCCACGGGCCGTAGCGGCGGAAGCGGCGGCTGATCGCTGCGTCCTTGGCCTTGCGGCCGGTCACGCTCGCGTATTTGGGGCGCGTCCACGAGTCGAGGACGAGCCGCGACTGGCGCCCCAGCAGCATCATCACGTGCGCCGCCGCGTACGGGCCGATGCCGGCGATCGCCAGCAACTGCTCCTCGACCTCGTCGTCGGACAGCTCGGCAGTCGTCGCGACGGCCAGCGCCTCGAGGTCCAGCGCCCCGTCGGCGACGGCCGTGGCGAGCGTGCGCAGGTACGGACCGCGGTAGCCGGCACGCATCACGTCGGTGTAGAAGCGCTCGTCGGCGCCGGCCATCACGGCGGGCGTCGGGAAGGCACGGTATTCGGTGTCTGCCGGCTCGCCGCGGGCCGGCTCGCCGAGCTCGCGCACCAGCGCGCCGACCATGCGCACGGTCGCCGACCACGCGCAGTTGGTCGTGCAGATCGTCTTGACCACGTCCTCGAAGACGGTCTGGCCGCGCAGCATGCGCCCGGCGCCGGCCACCGCCCACGAGAGCTGCTCGTCGTCGGCCAGCAGCGCATAGAGCCCGGAGAGGTCCTCCTCGAGGCGCAGCAGGTGGCGCACGCCGTCGCGGATCGCCTGCTCCTGCGCGGCGCTGGTGGGTCGCTGCCACGCGCTGATGCGCGCGCGGGCACGTCCCGCCGGGCGCACGCGGACGCGCAGCGGCCGCCCGCGCGGCATCGCAAGCACGACGTCGAAGCCGGACTCGTCGTCGTGGACGCGCATCGGCGGCAGCTCGGTCAGACCGTGCGAGGTCACGGTGCGCCGGAGGTCGACCGGCTCGCCGCCCGCTCCGCGGAGGGTGACCGACGTCGACCAGGCGTCAGCCGAGCTGCCAGGCACCGTCACGCAGGAGCGGGACTGCCGTCCCGCCGGCCTCGATCCCGTCGATCTCCACGTCGGGCGCCCCGACCATGAAGTCGGTGTGGGTGGCGGACTCGTTGAGCCCGGCCTCGGCGCGGCGCTCGGCGGGAAGCTCGTCCAGCGCCCAGGGGATCCCCGCCCCCCAAGCGATGTGCGCGGCCGCGTTCTCGTCGTACAGCGTGTTGTTGAAGGTCACGCCGGTTTCGCCGACGCGCGAGGACGAGTCGACGAGCGCGACCTCCCCCAGCCTGCGCGCGCCGTCGTCGATGGCGAGGTCGGCCCGGAGGGCGTCCTCGCCGCGGTCGGCGCGCGCATCGACGACCTCGCCGCCCGCCAGGCGCAGCTCGAGGCCCTCGATGACCGTGCCGCGCAGGGCCAGCGGCATCGTGCTGCGCACCGTGCCCTCGGCGCGCAGCCGGTGCGGGCTGGTGAAGACCTCCTCGGTGGGCAGGTTGGGCGCGTGGACGCGCCCCTCGACCGTGCGCTCGCGGCCGGCCATCCAGCTGGCGCCCTCGATGAGACCGACCTCGAGGTCGGTCCCCGGCCCGCGGTAGCGCAGCGCCGTGAAGCGGCGCTCGGTGAGCGCCTGCGCGCGCGCCTCGAGCTCGGTCAGCCGCTGCTGCCAGGCCGCGGCGGGATCGGGCTCGTCGAGGCGCAGCGCGTGCGCCATCGCGTCCCACAGCCGGTCGAGGTCGGGCTCGCCCAGCGCCTCGCGCGCCCAGGTCTCGGTCGGGTAGGCGACCAGCGACCACGCCAGCCGGCGCCCCATCACGCCCTCAAGCCACGTCTTGTCGAAGTCGCGAAAGCGCGCGCGGGCGAGGCGATCGCCGTGGATGCCTTTGAAGATGTGCGCCCCGGAGTCGCCGGAGATGCCGATGACCGCCGCGCCGACGTCGATCGCGCGCTCCAGCCGCTGGACCATCCACGGCGGCGTCCAGCCGAGCATGTCGTCGGGCGCCGCGGCGACGAAGGCGCGGTGCACGCGGCGGTCGCTGTATGCGACGTCGACGTAGCGCGCGCCCGCCGCGTAGGCTTCCCCGGCGATGGCGCGCACGAGCGGCGCGTGCTCGTGCTGGGCCTGGACGAGCAGCTCCTGGCCTTCAGCCAGATTGACGCCCGCGCGCACGAGCAGGCCCGCGTAGGCGCTCAGGCGCGCTGCCTGGACCTCGTCGGTCACGAGCGTTCTGGGGAGTGGTCGCGCAGCACGCGGCGCAGCACCTTACCGCTCGCCGTCTTGGGGAGCTCGTCGACGAACTCGACAAGCCGCGGGTACTTGTAGGCGGCCATGCGCTCGCGGCAGAAGGCGATCAGATCGTCCGCGTCGGCGCTCTCGCCGAGCCGCAGGCTGACGAACGCCTTGACCGTCTCGCCGCGGTAGTCGTCGGGCACGCCGACGACCGCGGCCTCGCGGACGGCCGGGTGCTCGTAGAGGACGTCCTCGACCTCGCGCGGCCACACCTTGAAGCCGGCGGCGTTGATCTGGTCCTTCTTGCGGTCGACGACGTAGAACCAGCCGTCGCGGTCCATGAAGCCGACGTCGCCGGTGTGCAGCCGCCCGGCCGGGATCGCGCGCACGCTCTCCTCCCGCTTGCCCCAGTAGCCGGGTACCACCTGCGGCCCGGACGTGACCAGCTCGCCGACCTCGCCCGCCGGCAGCTCGTCGCCCTGCTCGTCGACCACGCGCACGACGGTGCCGTAGACCGGGACGCCGACCGAGAGCGCGCCGGAGGCCGGGTCGACCGGCGCGCGCGTGCCGATCGGGACGCAGTGCGAGGGCGACGTCGTCTCGGTCAGCCCGTAGATGTTGTGGATGTAGACGCCGAAGCGCTTCTCGAACGCCGCGACCGTCGCGGGCGGGATCGGCGCGCCGCCGCTGACGATCGTGCGAAGCGTCGAGGTGTCGCGCTCGCCTTCTGCGTTCATCATCGCGATGAAGGCCGTGATGGCGCCTGTCGTGAAGGTCACGCCGTGGCGCTCGATCAGCTCGAGGGCCGCCTCGGCGTCGAAGCGGTAGGAGAGCACGAGCGAGGCCCCGGTCAGCAGCGTCGTGCCCAGGTGGGCGATCAGCCCGGTGATGTGGAACAGCGGCGCCACGCCGAGGATCACGTCATCGGCGGTAAGGCCGACCCACTCGCGGTACGTCTGCGAACTGAAGACGACGTTGCCGTGGGTGTTCATGGCGCCCTTCGGCGGCCCGGTGGTGCCGGAGGTGTAGGTCAGGAAGGCGACGTCGTCCGGGCCGAGGCCCGGGTCGGGCGGAGCCTGGCCGGCGTGGGCGTGCGCGAGCTGCGCCCACTCGGCGAGGTCGGACTCGCCGATGAAGACCGCCGGCTCGCAGTCCTCGACGAGCGTGCGCACCTCGCGCTCCTTGAGCATCGGGTTGACCGGTACCGCGATCGCGCCCAGCTTCCAGGCCGCCAGCACCGCGACGACGAACTCGGGGACGCTCTGCAGGTAGAGCGCGACGCGGTCGCCGCGCCCGACACCTCGCTCGGTGAGCGCCGCCGCGTACGCGCCCGACAGCTCGTCGACCTTGCCATGCGTCAGCGCCTCGTCGCGGTAGTGGATGGCGACGGCGCCGGGAGACCTGCGCGCGGTGGCGGCGAACATGGCCAGGGCGCTGGGGTGATCGGGCTCGATCTCGGCGGGCTGCCCAGGTCCGTAGCGGGCCAGCCAGGGGCGCTCGTCGTAGATGCCGCTCACGCGTGGCAGGCCTCGGGCAGCGCGGGCGCCGGCCCGTCGGGCTTGCGGTCGCCGCTCCACGCCTTCAGCAGATCGTAGGCGGGCCAGGTGTGGGTGAGCTTGGCGTCCACGAGGCCGACGGGGAACACGGGGTCGTCGCGGAAGGTGTACTGGAAGGCCGCGTCCACGCGCGGATCGTCGTTCCAGCGGCGCAGGGCCACGTTGAGCGCCTGGCAATCGGCGCGAGTGGCCTTGGCGCTCGGCGAACGCTCGTCGCCGACGTGCGGGCCGCCTACGCCGGTCTCGGTCACCCAGATCGGCTTGTCGTGCGCGCACGGCCGCTTGTCGAGCACGTTCTCCAGCGCGCCGACGGCGCCCGGGTCGTCGGCGGCGTCGCCGCGCTGGGCGTAGGCGTGCTGGGCGAAGACGCCGGTGTTGCAGACGACGTCGTCGGGCAGCCCCGCGTAGAACTCCTTGATCGAGCTGCCGTACTTGCGCGCGTTGGTCAGCCCCGCAAGCTCGCCGACCACCATCTGCTGGCCCGGCTGCAGCTCTTCGCGCATCGCGTTCGCGAGCTTCGTGTAGACGGCGGGCGCCAACGCCTTCGAGTTGCCGCGGCACTTCTCGCGCTGCGGGCTGATGAAGAAGGGACCGTTGGGCTCGTTCCACGGGCTCCACCAGCCGATGTCGACCCCTTCACGCTTGGCGAGGTCCTGCAGCGAGCGGACCATGGCCTGGTAGGCCTTGAGCCCCTGATCGGTGATCGGGCGCGAGCGTGCGGTGATGTCGTCTCGCTCACAGCCGCTGGGCTGCAGCGCGGCCCAGTCGGGCACGCCGTAGAAGACGACCATCGTCGCGAAGCCGTTGCCCGCCTGCTGCTCGGAGTGGATCGCGCGCAGGATGTCGCGGATGCCCTCGGACTCGCCGCACGGCTTCAGGCCGCGCATGCAGCCGTCCGAGCGCCGGGTCCAGTCGACCGGTGCGTCGGGCGAGGGCTGCAGCGACGCCCAGTCGACGGCCAGGCGGTAGAGCGGCGGCTTGAGCGCTTCGAGGCGATCGCGCCACGGGCCGAAGTCGCCCACGTCCTTGCCGTGCCAGAAGAGGTTCGGGTTGATCTCGCTGAGCCCGATGGCCAGCCCCCCGCCCGGCGCGATGTCCTTCGGCGGTTGCTTGGCCGGCAGAGGCTTGGCCGGGGTCCCCGGCGTGGCCTTCGTCGTCGACGACTTGTGGTCGTTGCCGCCGCAGGCCCCCAAAGCGACGACGGCGACCAGCAGGGCCGCAGCTATCGCGAAACGGACATCGACGGCGGGAGCCCGCCTCGAGCGGCCACGTGGCCGCTCTCGGCACCCCATCAGACCGCGGAGACCTCTTCGTCGTCGGCGACGCGGAACGACGAGCCGCAGCCGCAGGCCGCGACGACGTTCGGGTTGTTGACCTGGAAGCCCGGCGCCCTGGAGCGAATCGACGTAGTCGATGTCCGAGCCGTCGCACGTAGGGCAGGCTCTGGGTGTCGACGAGGATCTTCAGGCCGCGGTCCTCGAAGACCGCGTCGCCGTCGCGCTGCTCGTCGAAGGCGAGCTGGTACTGGAAGCCCGAGCAGCCGCCGCCACGGACGCCGACGCGCAGACCGGCGCCGACGTGATCGGCGTCCTGCGAGTCCAGGAACTCACGGACCTTCTCGGCGCCCTTGTCGGAGAGCTGACGCCCTTGGCGTGATACGTGACAGCTGGGTGCCATGCTTCACCAAATATAGCGACCGCTACTCTCGCTGATTCGAGATGCCCACGCACGGACGAGTTGAAAGCACCGAATCGAGGCGGCGCATCCCTGGTGCGAGGGCCGACGTCGAGGACTGGACCGGACGACGGCGACCACTTCAAGGCGCACCGTCGTCGCCGCCGCCGTTCGCCGGCCTCAGCCGGATCGCAGCAGCACCGGCTCGTGTACGACGTGTTCGGCGCCGAGATCGGCGGCGCGATCCACGCCCTCTCCCTCAAGACGAGACTCCGGAGTGACCACAATGAGCGATGCCAACCCGATCCGCGACGCGATCACCGAGGCGATCGACGACGAACGACGTCATCCTCTTCATGAAGGGCACGCCCGACGCGCCCGGCCTGCGGCTTCTCCGCGCGCACGGTCGGCGCGCTGCAGGCGCTCGACGCGCCGTTCGCGGCGGTCGACATCCTGCCCGACCCGCGGATCCGCCAGGAGCTCTCGGCGATCTCGAACTGGCCGACGATCCCGCAGCTCTTCGTCAAGGGCGAGCTGGTCGGCGGCGCCGACATCGTGGCCGAGATGTACGAGAACGGCGAGCTGGCCGAAGACGCTCGGCGTCGAGCAGCCCGAGCGCGCCCGCCGAGGCGCCGCGGCGCCGATCCGGCCCGCGCGCCGCTGGGCATCGAGAACCGGCTGCCCTAACACGCTTTGGAGAGCCCCGACCGGCGCAGGCGCAGTCGGTCCGGAAGGCTTCGCGACGCCCTGATCTGGGGCGTGCTGCTCGGCGCCGCCGGTGGCGCCGTGCTGGGCCATGCCGTCGACGGCATCGGGGCCGGCTGGGGCGCGCTGATCGGCGCGGCGCTTCACTCCCGCCGAGGTCCTCACCACCCTCAGGCAGCGGCCGGCCGAGCCCCAAGGCGCTGGCGCAGCGCATCTTCGCCAGCGTCCTGCTGATGGCGCTGTTCGGCGGGCTGCTGGGGCTGATCTACGGACCCGATCATGCGCTGCTGACGGGGCTGCTCAGCGGTGCGCTGCTCGGGGTGATGGGGCTGCGCCCGGTGAAGGTGGCGCTCGGACTGGTGGTCGGCGCAGCCGTGGGCCTGGTGTTGCGCGCGCTCGGAGCCCGCGGTGGTCGCCGCCGCCGTGCCGCTCGTCTACCGCGTGATCGCGGCGTTCGCCTACCGCGACCGGCCGCTGGTCCGGATCATGGCCGAGGAGGTGCCGGCGGCGGAGCTGCGCTACGTCGTGCCGTTCGAGGCGCGCTCGCGCTACGTCGGCGCCGATTACGTCGAGCAGCTCGCGAAGTTCCGCGGCGGCACCTTCCGCCGCAACCCGCCCGACGTCGGGATCCTGGCGTCGCTCGACAGCCTGCACGGCCCGACCTTCGATCCCGCGCGGGTCCACCCGCTGATCCGCGAGTTCTACGAGCACACGAGCCGCTTCAAGCTGTCGATCGTCCCGGAGTGGCGCAACTGGATGAAGCCGGGCTACGAGCTCTTCAAGCGCGTCGTCGCCGAGCCGCTGGGCCAGGCCGCGATCCCGTCGAACATCGAGGAAGCCCAGCGCGGGATGGTCAGCACGATCGACACGATCGACCTCGACGGCGACGAGGAGATCGACATCCGCGGCTGGATCCGGACCTTCGCCGACTCCGGAAAGCCGATCTACGTCGGCATCTACACGAGCTTCCGGCACGAGGGCCGCGGCTACGTGAGCGTCGGCTTCCCGATCCCCAGCGCCAACTTCACCGCCACGCTGCTCCCGCGCAACACCGCCGAGCACGACTTCCTGCTGACCTCGCGGACCGACCTCGACTTCCCCGGCCACTACCTCAGCAGCGTCGACAGCGACCGCGACGCCCTGACGGTCATCAAGCTCCTGGCCTTCCACGAGCAGATCCACGTGTACGTCGTCGACGATGAGCTGAGGACCGACCACAGCTTCTCGCTGGCCCGCCAGCGCTTCCTCACCCTGCACTACGAGATCGAACGCATCCGGTGAGTACGCTGCGGCCATGTCCGTCGCCACGCAGCCCCACGCGGCCCTGCGCTGGGACGGCAGGCGGCTCCGGATCCTCGACCAGACGCTGCTGCCCGGCGCCGAGGAGTGGATCGCGCTCGAAGGCGCGGCCGACACGGCCGAGGCGATCAGGCGCCTCGCCGTCCGCGGCGCCCCGCTGATCGGGGTCGCCGCCGCGTACGGGCTGGCCATGGAGGTCACGCGCGAGCCCGGCCTCGGCTCGCTCGAGCGCGGGTGGGAGCTGCTGCGGGCCGCGCGCCCCACCGCGGTCAACCTCGCCCACGCCGTGGACCGCGTGCGCGCGGCGGCGCTGGCGGCCGGGCCGACGACGATGGCCGCCGCGGCGCGCGTCGAGGCCGAGCGCATCCACGCCGAGGAGGACGCGGCGTCGGAGGCGATCGCGGCGCACGGCGCCGACCTGCTCGCCGGCGCGCGGCGGATCGCCACCCACTGCAACACCGGCGCGCTTGCCGCCGGCGGCCGCGGCTCGGCGCTGGCGGTTATCCGCGAGCTGCACGAGCGCGAGCGGGATCGAGGTGCTGGCCGGCGAGACGCGGCCGCTGCTGCAGGGCGCGCGGCTGACCGTCTGGGAGCTGGCGCGCGCCGGCGTGCCGCACGCGCTGGTGGTCGACGGCGCCATGGCCGGGCTCATCCGTCGCGGCGAGGTCGACGCGGTCGTCGTCGGCTGTGACCGCGTCGCCGCCAACGGCGACATCGCCAACAAGGTCGGCACCTACCCGCTGGCGCTCGCCGCCCGGGCCGCCGGCATCCCGTTCGTGGTCGCCGGGCCGACGTCGACGATCGACCCGGCGCTGCCCGGCGGCGACGGGATCGAGATCGAGGAACGCGACGGCGACGAGGTGCGCGTGTTCGGCGCGGCACAGACCACGGTCGCGGGCACCGCCGTGCGCAACCCCGCCTTCGACGTCACCCCGGCCGCGCTCGTCAGCGCCCTGGTCACCGAGCGCGGAGTGGCGCAGCCGCCCGACGTCTCCTCGATCGCCGCGCTCCTGGCCACGAGATTGGAAGCGGGACCCGCCTCCGGCGGGCACGTGCCCGCCTCCGGCACCCGCTCATGAGGGTCGCGCGCTCGGTCTCCACGCGCGAGGTCCGCATCGAGCAGGCGCCCGATCCCGAGCCCGGACGAGGCGACGTCGTCTGCCGCGTGCTGGCCTGCGGGGTGTGCGGCTCCGACGTGCTCGACACCTGGGTCGCGCGCAAGGTGCCGGCCGTGCTGGGCCACGAGCTGGCCGGCGAGGTCACCGCCGTGGGCGACGGCGGTCGCGGGCGTCGCGGTGGGCGACCGCGTCGTCGTCCACCACCATGCCCCATGCGGCGAGTGCCGGCGCTGCCGGCGCGGCCACGAGACGCTGTGCGAGCGCTTCCGCGCGACGGCGCTCGACCCGGGCGGCTTCGCCGAGCGCGTGCGCGTGCCCGCCGACCTCGTCGACGAGCTGATCGTCCTCGACGGTCTCGACGCCGAGCGCGCGACCTTCGTCGAGCCGCTGGCGTGCGTGCTGCGCGCCTTCGACCGCTGCGGCCTGCAGGCCGGCGACAGCCTGCTCGTCGTCGGCTGCGGCACCAGCGGGCTCCTGGCGATCGCCGCCGCGCACGCGCGCGCGGTCGATGCCGTCTGGGCGCGCGAGCCGCGGCGCCGAGCGCCTGGAGCGCGCGCTGGCGCTCGGCGCCGAGCGCCACGGCAACGAGCTCGTCGACGTCGTCATCGTCTGCACGCCGAAGCCCGCCGCGATCGCCGGCGGGCTTCGCGGCAGTCGCCCCCGGCGGCGCGCTGTGTCTCTACGCGCCGCCGGATCCCGGCGCGGCGCTCGGCCTCGACGGCCACGCGCTGTACGTCGGGGAGGTCGACGTCTGCGCGTCGTATTCGGCCGGCCCGGGCGACATGCGCGCGGCGCTCGCGCTGGTGGCCGATGGCCGCGTCGATCCGCTGCCGTTCGTCACGCACCGGCTCGGCCTCGACGAGACCGGGCGCGCGCTCGAGCTCGCAGCGCAGCGGCGAGGCGATCAAGGCGCTGGTGCTGCCCTGATGCGCGCGGCGGTCCTGCACGGGCCGGACGACCTGCGCGTCGAGGAGGTCGACGACCCCGACGGCGAGGTCGTGGTCGAGGTCCGCGCCGCGACGGCGTGCGGGACCGATCGCAAGATGCTGCGCCACGGCCACCGGATCCTCGGCGACTATCCGGCGCGGTTCGGCCACGAGACCGCGGGCGTGCGAGCCGACAACGGCGAGCGCGTGCTGGTCGGCGACTCGGTCGCCTGCGGCGAGTGCGGTCCGTGCCGCGCCGGCCGCGCCGCGATCTGCCGCGCGCCGACGTGGGTGCTCGGTGGCTTCGCCGAGCGCATCGCCGCGCCGCCGGGCGCGCTGCACGCGATCCCCGATGGCCTGGACTTCGCCGGCGCCGCGATGGCCGAGCCGCTCGCCGCCTGCGTGCACGCCGTCGGGCGCGCCAGCGACGCGGCGGACGCCGCCGTTCTCGGCGGCGGGACGATCGGCCTGATGCTCGCGCGGCTGCTCGTGCTCGACGGCCGCGACGTGCTCGTGTGCGACCGCCACCCAGAGCGCCGCGCCCAGGCGGAGGCGCTCGGCGCGCGCTCGGCTTCGGAGCTGGGCGAGCACGATCTCGTCTTCGAGGCGGTCGGCCGCGCCGACGCCTGGGAGCAGGCGGTCGCGGCGGCGCGTCCCGGCGGGACGGTCGTGCTCGTCGGCGGCTGCCCGTCAGGCACCACGGTGTCGCTCGCCACGGGCCCGCTGCACTACGACGAGCTCGACGTGCGCGGCGCCTTTCATCACACGCGCGCGGAGGTCGACCGGGCGCTCGCGCTGCTGGCGGCCGGCGACGTCGAGTGGCGCGCGCTGGCCGGCGATGTCATCGGGCTCGACGACCTCGCCGCCGCCTTGCGCGCGCCCGCGGCCGGGGAGGCGCGCAAGCCCGTGGTCCAGCCGGCGCGATGAGGCGGGCGCTGGCTCTCGCGCTGTGCGCCATGGCCTGGGCCGCGCCCGCTCGAGCAGCCTGCCCCGCCGGGCCCGCGCCCCCGCCGTCCGATGTGCCGGCGGGCGCAGCGACGGCCGACGGCTACGTGCGCGCGGTGGCGCGCGCCTCGCCGATCGTGACCACCGCCGTGGCGGGCTTCAGCGTCCAGGGCCGCCCGCTGCGCTACGCCGTCGTCTCCGCGCTGCCTGCCCGCCGCCTGCGCGCAGGGCTCGCGCGGCTGCGCGCGGTGCGCGCCGGGCGCGCGCAGAGCGCGGGCGATGCGCCTGCAGTCGTGTGGGTGGCCGGCTCGGTGCACGGCAACGAGCCCAGCGGCGCCGACGCCGACCTGCGGCTCCTGCACGAGCTGGCGCGCCGCTGCCACGACCGGCTCCTGCGGCGCGTGGCGGTGGTCGTCGACCCCGTGCAGAACCCCGATGGCCACGAGGCGGGCGTGCGCTTCAACGCCAACGGGTTCGACCTCAACCGCGACTGGCTGGCCGTGACCCAGCCCGAGACCGACGCTCGCCTGCGCGCGCTGCTCGCCATGCCGCCGCTGGCCTACGCCGACCAGCACGAGCAGGGCGGCGACCTCTTCTTCTTCCCGCCTTACGAGGCGCCGTTCTTCCACGAGCTGCCCGACGCGGCGCTTGCGGCCGAGCGCGGCGTGATCGCCCCGGCGATCGCGCGCGCCTTCGACCGCCGCAGCTATTCGCACACGAGCGGCGACGACTTCGATCTGCTCTATCCCGGCTACGGCGACAGCGCGACGACGCTGCTGTTCGGCGCCGCCGGGATGACCTTCGAGGCGGGCGGCGCGCTGCCGTACGCGCGGCGCGTCGCCGAGCAGCTCACCGCGGCGCGCGCCCTGATCGAGGCGGTGGGCGAGCACCGCGCCGCGCTGCTGCGCGCGTGGGTGCGCTCCTTCGCCACGGCCACGAGCCAGGGCGCGCGCGGCGAGCTGCAGCACCGCGGGGGCGCGCGCGTCTACGGCTACTGGCTCGGGCCCGGCTCCGAGCCGCTGGTCGCGCGGCTGATGGCCGAGGGCGTGGTCGTCCGGCGGCTGGCCGGCGCGCGCGGCGTGCGCCAGCGGCCGTATGACGCGACCGGGCCGGACGGTCCGGCGACGCTGCCCGCCGGCACCTACCTCGTGCCCTCCGCGCAGCCGCTCAAGCACTGGGTCGAGGCGATGCTGGGCCGCGACGCCGAGGCCGAAGGACCGTCCCCATCCGACGTGGGCGCCTGGTCGCGGCCGCTGCTGATGGGGCTGGCGGGAGGGGCGATCACCTCGCCGCTGCCGCCCGCGCCGCCGGCGGCGGCGACCGCGGTTGTCGCGCCGCACCCGCTGGCCGGGCGCCGGGTGGCGCTGCTCGCCGATCCCGGCGCCACCGCGCGCCTGCCTCCGGGGGCCGACCAGCCCAACGCGGGCACGAGCTGGGCGCGCTGGGTGCTGACCCAGCGGCTCGGCGCCCAGGTCGACATGGTCGACGACGCATCGCTGGCCGCCGGCGCTCTGGCGGGCCACGACGCGTTCGTGGTCGCCGACGGCGGGACTGCCGCGCTGTCCTCGCCCGCGTTGCAGGCCATCGGCACCTTCATCGCCGGCGGCGGGACGTACGTGGGCTGGCGCGCGCGGGGCATCCAGGTCGCCGGCGCCGCCGGCCTGACGATGGCGACGATCGACGCGACGCCGTCGCAGGTCCTGGTCCCGGGCGCCGCGGTGCGCGTCGGCGACACCGCCGTGCTCGACAACGGCGACCCGCTGATCGCCGGCGGCAACGTCGTCGCTCGCTACGGAGCCGTCCTCAGCGGCTGGACACAGGGTTCGCCCGCCGGGCGCCCGGCAATCCTCGACGAGCGCATTGGCGCGGGCCGTGCCGTCCTCTACGCCTTCGACCCGGTCTTCCGCGCGTCGACCGAGAGCGCCGAGCGGCTGCTCACGACTGCGCTGCTCGCCACTCCAGGTGCTCGACGATCCGCGGCGAGTCGCAGATGGCATCCTCGTCGATCACCAGCAGCGGCACCCGCCGCTGCCCGCTGAGCGCCTCGATCTCGTCGCGATCGCGCCGGCGCAGAGCCACGCGCGTCTCCTCGTGGTCGATCCCGCGGCGGCGCAGCTCGCGGGCGACGCGGCCGCACGGGCACAGCCAGTCCGTCGGGGTCCGACAGCGGTGCAGGGTCGTGCCCACCGGGCGGATTATCTCCTGGCCCACTACGGTCCCGGGGTGCCCGACGTCGCAGTCGTCACCGACACCACCCACTATCTGCCGCCCGCGTTGGTGGCGGAGAACGGTGTCCAGGAAGTCAGCCTGTACGTCAACGAGGGCGACAGCCAGCGGCGCGAGGCCGACATCGACGACCTCACCGGGTTCTACGACGGGCTGCGCACGGCCGCGGCGCTGCCGACGACCTCGCAGCCGTCGATCGGCGACTTCCTCGCCGTCTACGAGCCGCTCGTGCAGGCCGGCCGCGACGTCGTGTCGATCCACATCTCGGGCGGGATCTCGGGCACGGTCGAGGCGGCGCGCCAGGCGGCGGCGGAGCTGTCGCGGCGTGCCTCGGGCGCGAGGATCGAGGTCATCGACTCGGCGATGGGCTGCGGCGCGCTCGGCCTGGTCGTGCTGGCTGCGGCAGCGGTCGGCCGCGCGGGCGGGGATGCCGACGCGGTCGCGGCGCGTGCCGACGAGGCCATCGCGGCCACGCGCCTGTGGTTCGCCGTCGACACCCTCGAGTATCTGCACCGGGGCGGGCGCATCGGCGCCGCCCAGGCATGGCTCGGCGGCGCGCTGAAGATCAAGCCGATTCTCACCCTCGACCGCGAGATCACGCCGATCGAGCGGGTGCGCACGTCGCGGCGGTCGTTCGAGCGGATGGTCGACTACCTGCGCTCGCGCCACGACGACGGAGCCGACGGCTGGGTCGTCCAGCACATCCAGGCGCCCGACGTCGCCGAGCGCCTGGTCGCCAGCGGTCGCGAGATGTTCGGCTCCGACCCCGTCTTCGTCTCCGAGATCGGCCCGGTCATCGGGGCCCACGTGGGCCCGGGACTCGTCGGCGTCGGCGGCCTGCCGCGCGCCCTGCTCAGCGCGGCGGGTTGAGGTAGCCGCGCGTGCGCGCCGCGGCCAGCGCGTCGCCGATGCCGGGCCCGACCACGTCGCGGTAGGTGCCGGAGTGGCACTCGTCGCCCACGTGCGACGCCGCGGTCACGCTGGTCTGCAGCCAGAGCGTGGCACCCGCCTGGCGGCCGGCGGAGACGAGCGGGTCGACGCGCAGCGCGACGATGCGGATGTGGCGATCGGCCGCCGGCCGCGTCACGCGCCAGGCGGCGCGGTTGCGTGTGCCCGACTCGAGCACGCGGCTGGCGGTGGCCGGCGTCAGCGCGGTGGCGCGGGCCATCGCGTCAGCGGCGTCGCCGGCGGCGACGCTGACCGAGGCGCGCACGGTGTAGGTGCACGCCCGGCCGCCTTCGCGCATGACGAGGACGCCCTTCTTCAGGCTGGTCACGCGCCAGTCGGTGGGAAACGGCAGCGTGGCCGCCCCTTGAGCGGTGACCCCGGGCAGGCCCTGCACGGGCGCGACGGGTGGGCGGAGGCTGCGGGTACGCAGGTCCTTGGCGATCGCAGGGACCGCGGTGGCGCCGAGCGCCGCGATCGCGGCGACGATCGACAAGAGCTTGGTCTTCATGGCGCGAGCATGCCCGCGCCGACACGGCGTCGGGCCACACCAAGGTGTTGCATCGCGTTACCTCGGGCGCGCGCCGGCAAGGCTCACCGCCTGCGCGGCGGCGCTCAGCGCGCTGCGCGCGCAGCCCTCGTCATCCTCGCCGCGCAGCAGCGCGGCCAGGTACCCGGCGGCGAACGCGTCGCCGGCGCCCGTGGGATCGACCTCGGTGGCCGGCACCGGCGGGACGTCGATCGGGGCGGTCCCGCGCCGCAGCACGCGCGCGCCCGCCGGCCCGCGCTTGAGCACGAGGACCTCGTAGGCGTCGGTCGCGGCATCGCCGAGCACGCGCGCCTCGTCCTCGTTGGGAAAGCACACCGCCGCGCCCGCCGTCCACTCCAGGAACGGGTGGCCGGCCATGAACGCCGACGAAGCGGGATCGATCGACCACGGCCGCCCGGCGCGGCCGACGAAGCCGAGCACCGCGGCGCGCGGGCCCTCCTCGAACAGCGCGTAGCCCGAGACATGGATGTGCGTCACGCCGTCGAGCAGCTCGTCGGGCAGATCCTCGGCGCTCAGCGCCGCGCCGGCGCCCCGATCGGTGAACATCGAGCGGTCGTGGGTGAGCACGACGACGGTGCCGGTCGGGCGCAGCGCGTCGCCGGTCAGGCGCGCATCGACGCCGCAGCGCTCCAGAGCGCGCGCGTGGCGGCGCAGGTCGGCCATCCCGACGCGCCCGGCGAAGCGCACCGGCGCGCCCAGCGCCCCGAGCCAGGCGGCCGTGTTGGCGCCCGAGCCGCCGGGGTGGCGCTCCATCCGCGACGGCGTGTCGCTGCGTGCCACCAGCGGCCCCAGCGGCTGGACGACCAGGTCGTCAATGACGTCGCCGACGACGAGGATCATCGGCGGGCCGCCCACGCGGCCGCGATCGCCCCGGCCACTGCTGCGTTGCCGCGGGCGATCGCGACGTTGACCTCGAGCGAGCGGCCGCCGGTCGCGCGGTGCAGGTGGTCGAGTAGGAAGGGCGTGACGGCCTTGCCGGTCACGCCGGCCGCCCGCGCGCGCTCGAGGCCGTCGGCGAGCACCCGCTCGTGCTCGGCCGGGTCGATCTGCACGGCCGGGTCGATCGGGTTGGCGACGAGGAGCGCGGCGCCGACCCCCAGCGCATCGGCCTGCGCCATCGCCTCGGCGACCTCCTCGGGGCCGTCGACGCGCCAGTCGAGGTCGAAGCCGCCGTCGGTGAGGTAGAAGCCCGGAAAGCGATCGGTCTGCCACCCGGCGACGGCGACGCCGAGGGTCTCCAGGCGCTCGAGCGTGGCGCCGACGTCGAGGATCGACTTGACGCCTGCGGCGACCACGGTGATCGGCGTGTGCGCGAGGGTGAGCAGGTCGGCCGATTCGTCCCATGTCTCGCGCGCCTGGCGGTGCACGCCGCCGAGGCCGCCGGTGGCGAAGACGCGGATCCCGGCGCGCGCGGCGAGGTGCGCTGTGGAGGCCACGGTGGTGGCGCCGTCGGCGCGCCGCGCGGCGGCCAGCGGGAGGTCGCGCACGCTGAGCTTGGCCATGTCCGCGCCGGCGATGCGCTCGATGCCCTCTTCGTCGAGGCCGATGTGCGCTGCGCCGTCGAGCACGGCGATCGTCGCGGGTATCGCGCCGGCCGCGCGCACCTCGGCTTCCAGCGCCCGCGCGACCTCGAGGTTGCGCGGCCGCGGCAGCCCGTGGGCGATGATCGTCGACTCCAGGGCGACGACCGCGGCACCGCGCTCGAGCGCCTCGGCGACCTCGCCCGAGAGCACTACCGGCGACGACGGAACAGCCCGCCGACGGCGGCGATGCCGCCGCCGAGGACGAAGCCGGCCACGCCCGCGCCGATGAGTACCTGCTTGCGGTGCTCTCCGATCTGGCGGCGCCAGTCGGTGAGGATGGCCACCTCGCCGCGCAGCCGCGACAGCGACTGCGCGAGCTCCATGCGGTTGGCCTCGATCGAGGCGCGGATCTCCTCCGGCGTGCGGGTGGTCGTCGCCATGGCTTAGACGGTCTGCTCCGGGTGTGAGGACTGGACGGTCTCGCGGATGAGCTTGGCCTCGTCGATCGCCATCTCGGGCTTGGGCGGCGAACCCGCCTTGAACGCGCGCGAGGCGATGAAGCCGGCCAGGGCCCCGAGCAGCAGCAGGATCGCGGCGACGACGAAGAAGCCCCAGAAGTAAGCGAAGTCCGGGAAGGGGATCTCGTACCACGCCAGCCAGGCCAGCCCCTCGAGGAACAGGGCGAGCGCGAAGATCATGAAGATGCCGGCGGCCACGGCGACGGCGGCTCCCTTGGCCAGCTTCATGACCTTCTCGGTCACCTCCGCCTTGGCCAGCTCGACCTCCTCGCGCACGAGCAGCTGCGCGCGCTCCGAGACCTCCTCGATCGCCTGGGCGATGTTCTGGGCGCTGTTGTCGGACGTCCGCTGGTCGGTCATCGACCCAGGCGCTTGAGGATGAACGCGGCGATGATGCCGCCGGCGAAGGCAGCGCCGACGAGGATCTCGGGGTGCTCCTCGATCGGCAGGTTGGCGAGCGGGCCCGGGAGGGCGAAGCCGTCCGCCGCGGTGCCGGCAGGGTGCTCGGTGGTCGCGTGCTGCGCGCCGACGACGGGCGTCGGCTCGGGCCCCGCCGTCGTGGGGGTGTGGAGGTCTTCGCTCACTCGGGCGGATCCTCCCCGAAGGCCCGTCGCCAGATCGTCGCCGCGACCCGCGTCGTCACGATCGAGGCCAGCGCGCCGATCCCCGCGAGCAGGCCAGACCACACCAGGCGCTTGACCGTCTCGTTTTCCATCGGCCGGACCCTATCTCACGCGGTCGCCGGTACGGCGTCCAGCCCCCCGCAGATCGTCTCGATGACGAGTCGCTTGGCCTGCTCGAACTCAGCGTCGCCCCTGGGCAGCGTCTCGAAGATCCAGCCCGACAGCACCTGCTCGATGGCGCCATAGAAGGCCAGCGCGGCGAAGCGCGGGGTGACGGTGTCCTTGAACGCGCCGTCAGCCTGCGCGCGCTCGACGATCCCGGCGATCAGCTCGTAGGCCTCGGTGATCTTCTCGATGTGCGTCTGGCCGAACGAGTTCGCCGCGCGCGTGACCTCGACGATGATGACCTTCATCAGGTCCGGGTCGTGGCGGTAGGAGTCGATGATGAACGAGGCGATCGCGTAGAGCTTCTCGCGCGCGGTGAGGTCCTGGTCGTCGAGGTCGCGGATGACGTCGAGCATCACGTTCCAGCGTTCGAGGAACAGCGTGTCGAGGACCTCGTCCTTGGAGCGGAAGTAGTGGTAGACGAGCCCGTAGGCGACGCCTGCGTCGTCGGCGATGTCGCTGACGCGGCAGCCGTTGAAGCCCTGCCGCGCGAAGACGCGCACCGCGGCATCGAGGATGAGGCGCCGCTTCTCCGCGGCCTGCTGCTCGTTGCGGGCCGCCATCAGCTCTCGGGCCAGCGATAGGCCGCCGCGCGGCGGTTGGCCAGCGACGGCAGCCGCGTGCGGATGGCGTCCTGCGCGTCGAGGTCGAGGTCGGCGGTGATCACGGTCTCGCTGTCGGCGGCTTGGGCGAGGACCAGGCCCCACGGGTCGACGATCATCGAGCGCCCGCCGGACCGAAGCCCCTGTGCGTGCTCGCCGACCTGGTTGGCGGCGATGACGAAGCACTGGTCCTCGATCGCGCGGGCGCGGACGAGCACCTCCCAGTGATCGCGCGTCGTGGGCAGCGTGAAGGCGGCGGGGATGGTGAGGATGCGCGCGCCGCGGACGGCGAGGATCCGGTAGAGCTCGGGGAAGCGCAGGTCGTAACAGACGGTCAGCCCGAGCTCCACGCCGTCGGCGGTCGTCGTGAGCACGACGTCGTCGCCGGGTGCCTCGTTGTCTGACTCGCGGTAGACGGTCCCTTCGACCTCGACGTCGAACATGTGCATCTTGCGGTAGACGGCCTTGACCTCGCCGTCGGGGCCGATGTGCAGGGACGTGTTGCGCAGCTTCTCCTCGCCCTCGACGCGCTCGGAGACCGAGCCGGCGACGAGGTCGATGCCAAGCTCGCGCGCGGCGCCGCGCGCCCACGTGACCGCGGGGCCGTCGAGCGGTTCGGCGCCCGCGCGCAGGTCGGCGCCGTGGCCGAGGACGCTCCACTTCTCCGGCAGCACGACCAGGCGGGCGCCGTCGGCGGCGGCCCGGCGCACGAGGCGGTCGGCCGCGTCGAGGTTGCGGGCCTTGTCCGGGGTCGCGGTGAGCTGCACCGCGGCTGCACGTAACGATGGCGTAGGAAGGTCTCCTCCGCGGGACCTCCGGCCCCGCATTCTGAAACGGACGGCCGGCGTCCAGCCGTCCGAGACAGATTGACTGATGAGTCAATCGCGGAGAGCATAGCCCCGATGCTCGACGGGCTGCCCTACCGCGGCGACGGGAGCGACCGCCCCGCGGGCCTGGCTCTGCCGCCCTCGCCGATGCCGCGCCGCCAGGGCCGGCGGCCGCTGAAGCGCTGGCGCTACGTCGGCGTCTACGGCCCCGACGTGATGCTGTGCGCCGGGGTGGCGCGCGTCGCGGGCGTGCCGCAGAGCTTCTGGGCCGTGTGGGACCGCGAGCGGCTGTGGGAGCGCACGACGCTGCGCCGCGGGCGCGTCGAGCTGCCCGACGGCGCCGCGCGGGTCGCCGACGACGCGGTGTCGGTCGACCTCGTCGTCGAGCCCGACGGCGACGCGGTCGAGGTCGTCAGCCCTCACGGCGCGTCGTACATCTGGACGCGTAAGCAGCCGCTGCGCGTCACGGGGCTGCTGACCCTCGAGGGCCGCACGCTGGCCGTCGACGCGCCGGGCCTGCTCGACGACTCGGCCGGCTACCACGCACGCCGCACGGCGTGGGAATGGAGCGCGGGCGCCGGCGTCACGGCGGCCGGCGAGCGCGCGGTCTGGAACCTCGTCGCGGGCGTCCACGACGCGCCGCGCGACAGCGAGCGCACGGTGTGGATCGACGGCGTCGCCACCGAGGTCGCTCCTGTCGCCTTCGCCGAGGGCCTCGACGCGGTCGGCGACCTGCGCTTCACGCCGGAGGCCGAGCGCGTGCGTCGCGACGATCTGCTGCTCGTCGCCAGCGACTACCGCCAGCCGTTCGGCACCTTCACCGGCGCGCTGCCCGATGGCAGCGAGCTGGCCGGCGGCTTCGGGGTGATGGAGCGCCACAGGGCGCGGTGGTGAGCGCGCGCCGTACGCGCCGCCGCGATCCCCACCGCGGCACGTCGTTCACCCGCGAGGAACCGGCCGCCGGTCCGCGCAGACCCCGTCGCGCACGGTCGGAAAGCGCGGGGCCCAGCCGAGCTCGGCCTTGGCGCGGGCGTTGCGTACGCGCTGCGACGCGACGAGCGAGCGCGCCAGCGGGAAGCCGACGCGTGCGCCGGCGACCCCGACGGACGCCGTGCCCGGCCGCGGGCGCCCGGCGGCATCGGCCATGGCGTCGGCCAGCGCGCGCTGGGTCATCGGCTCGTCGTCGGCGGCGAGGTAGGTCGTGCCGCTCGCGCCGCGTTCGACCGCGGCGGCCACCGCGCGAGCGGCATCGTCGACGTGGACGCAGCTGAGGTAGTTGCCGCCCCAGCCGATGACGCGCGCGCGGCGATCCAGCAGCAGCGCGCGCTCGACCAGGCCGCCGGGGCCGTAGACGATGCCCAGCGCGACGAGCACGACGTCGAGGCCGTCCTCGTCGTGCATCGTGAGGAGGCGGCGGGCGACGTCCGCGTCGCCGGCGCCCAGTGGTGCGGGCCGCTGCGGCGTGCCCTCGTCGATCCAGCTCGTGCCGTGGTCGCCCCACGCGAACGTGGTGCCCACGTGCACGAGGCGCGCTCCGATCGTGGCGGCGTCGGCCGCGAGCGAGCGCGATCGCAGCGCCTCGGCACGGCGATGCGCGGCGAGCCGACGGTGCGTCAGGCGGCCCGAGGGCTCGGGCGCCGGGCACGCGACGATCGCGTCGACGGGCGCCGTCGCGTGGCGCAGCTCGTGGCCGGCCGCCTCCAGCTCCGCCGCGACCGCGGCGCCGAGGAGCCCGCCGGCCCCGGCGACGTGTACGCGTCGGAAGCGCAGGTTGTCCATCGCACCTCGACGGTACGAGCGCGCGCATAAGGGCAGCGTCAGCGCCAGGGTGACCTGGACGGCCGTCGGCGGCGCTATGACTGCGATGGCCCGCTCGGAGCCCGATGCCGCCCTGGTAGCCGCCGCGCGCGGCGGTGATCGTGGCGCGTTCGCCGCTCTGGTGGAGCGCCACTACGGCATGCTCTCGGCCATCTGCCGGCGGATCACCGGCGACGCCGAGATGGCCGCCGACGCCGCCCAGGAGGCCGTCCTCGCCGCGCTGCTCGGCCTCGACCGCCTGCGCGACGACGATCGCTTCGCAGCGTGGCTGGCCGGCATCGGCATCAACCTCTGCCGGCGCGCGCTGCGCGAGCGTGCGCGCTGGCGGCGTCCCGACGGCTCCGAGCCCGTCGCCGCCGATCCCGGGCCCGACGAGGCTGCGGCGGCGGCCGAGATTGCCGAACGCGTGCGCGCCGCCATCGCCGCGCTGCCGCCGGGGCAGCGGGCCGCCGTCGCGCTCGTTCGCATCGTCGTGCTCGAGGCGCTCGCGGGCGATCGGCAGCTGCCGATCTGGATCGGCGAACCGGAGGCGGCGTCGATGGTCGCCGCGTTGGAAGACGTCGAGCTCCCGCGCCCGAGCGCCCACCACTTCGCAGGCGCGCTGCTGCGGGCCGCCGGGGGCGAGCTGCGCGAGGTGCGGGTCAGCCGGCTGGCCGAGCACACGTTCTACGCGACGGCTGTCCCCGGCGACGCCACCGAGGTCGACGCCCGCCCGAGCGATGCCCTGACACTGGCGCTCGTGACGGGCGCGCCGATCGCCGTCGAGCCCGCCGTCCTCGCCACCGCCGAGCGGTTCGCCCGGGAGCGTCCGGACTACCTCGGCGAGGTCAGCGGACCGCACGACGGCGCGAGCGTCCTCGCCGACGAGGTCCGCGCGCGCCTGGCCAAGGGCGCGCGCGAACTCGCCGAGCTCGATACGACGACGTGATCTGCCTGCAAGTCGCACTTTTCCACAAGCTTCCCTTGCGTACGTGAGCGCCTCCTCCTGTCGTCTGTCAGCGATGCTGAGCGCCGTCTCCTATCCGTGATCGTGAGTGCCCCTCCTATCCGCGACGCTCGAGGGGCGGGAGCTGCTCGCGCGGGGTGCGGGGGGCCGGCCGGCGGTAGCCCAGCGCCGTCTGGACGCTCGACGGGCGCCACATCTTGCCGCCGCGCAGCGTCGGGACGTCTTCGGCGTTGAGCTGATCGGCGATCACCTGCAACGTCATCCCGGATGCGCGCATCGCTGTGATCCGCTCCGCGAGCTGTTCGCGATCGGCGACGGCCGGGCGCCCGCCCGAGCGAACCGCCGTCACGGCCTGGCGCGAGCGCCTGGCGGCTCGCGACTGGTCCCAGTCAGCCAGCCGGATCATCGTCGAGGCGATCTCACGGCCGCCCGCGGTCGAGGTGTCCACGCCCAGGTCGAGTGCGATGAGCGCGGCGTTCGCGTCGAGGAACCATCCCATCAGGGCTCCCATGTCGGCGAGCGACCGGCACAGCCGCCGCACGTCGCTGACGACGAGGCCCTGAGCCTCGCCCCCCGCGATCCGCTCCAGGGCGTACGTCAGCCCGGGCTTGTCGAGCCCGTTGCCGTTCTCGCGATCGGTCACGACCTCGTCAAGCGCCCAGCCGCCGCGCTCGCAGGCCGCCTCGATGAGGCGGACCGGACCGTCGGCTTCCTCGCGCGAGCCTTCGGCGGACACCATCACGTAACCGATCACGGGCGCGTCGGAGGCCAGTCCCGACGTCGCGCGCTCGATGTCAGAGCCGCGAACCCAGAGCGGCGCCGGCTTGCGGATGTCGTCGACGAGGTAGCTCGTGCGCTCCGGCGCGGACTCGTCGTCCGGTGCGTCGGCGATGGCCGCTGCGAGCGCGTGACCGCGGAACTCGCCGACATCGGGATCCTCGCTGCGGCCCTCGACGTAGACGTCGCGGGCGATCGGAGCGATGGCGGCGGCCGACCCAGCGTCGCCGCGGCGACGGCGCGACCGGCCCCTTGTCGCGAGCCAGAGGGCTGCGGCAAGCGCGGCGAGCGCTGCGGCGAGCAG
Source organism: uncultured Actinomycetes bacterium (assembly GCA_963821355.1). Lineage (GTDB taxonomy): Bacteria > Actinomycetota > Thermoleophilia > Solirubrobacterales > Solirubrobacteraceae > JAOPZW01. The sequence goes on from CAWGDO010000002.1 coordinate 152,577, forward strand.
CGCACCGATCAGGGTTCCGTCGTGATCTTGCGCGTGCACGGTGACAGGCGCCGGTCGCGGCGTGACGGGCGCCGGTCGCTGGGTGACCGTGCTCGGGGCCCGCGAAGGCCGCTTGGTGGTGGGAGTCGGCCGGCGCGTACCGGAGGTCCGCTCGGGCCGCCGCTGGAACAGCCGCACCAACTTGCGGGTCTTCGGCCCGACGATGCCGTCGGCCGCCAGGCCGTAGTCGGCCTGCAGGTGACGCACGGCGGTCGCGGTCAGCGGGCCGAAGCGCCCGTCGACTCCCGGTGCGCCGAGGTGATAGCCGCGATTGCGCAGCGTTCGCTGCAGGTTGCGTACGGTCGGGTCGGGCTTGGCGCCCATGCCGGCGCCCTGAGCGAGCACCGGGGTTTGCGTCGCTTCGGCGCCGGCCGTGGCGGGCACGGCGGCGGTCATCGCGACCGCTGCCGCGACGAGCGCCACGAGCGCCGTCACGATCGATGTCCAGCCGCGCGTTGCGGCCAGCTTGATGGTCATTGCTTCTCCCTTCGAAACGTCTCGTCCGGACGCCACGTCGCCGAGCGGCGACATGACGTGGAGCACGCACCTGGCCGCCGGTCACGGCGAAACCGGGCGCGCGAGAGGCCCCGAAGGGGTTAGCCAGGCCGTTCCTGGAGGGAGACGAAGGCCGTCGGCCGCCAGAGGGCGGACGACAGCCGATGAGGATGAAGCGCGTTGGGCGGGCTGCAGTCGAGCCCACTCACTCGGTCGGCGGCCCACCCGCCGGAGGCGGCGCCGCCTGGTGCGCCGGCGCCGCTCGCGCCGGCGTTGCACGGCGGGCCCGACGGACCGTCGGGCAAGCCGGAACCGGCGCCATTGCGCGCGCCGCGCAAGGCCGATGCCGTCGCCGGTGCTGCCGTCGGCGAAGCCGCCAGCGCCTTGAGCTGCGCGGCGGCGTCAGGGCCGAAGAGGCTGGGCGAGGTCCAGAGGGTCGGCGTAGCCGCTGAGTCCGGAGCCGCCATGGCCGAGGAGGAAGTTTGTGCGGAGTGCGACGGCGAGGCCTGCGCGCTGGAGGGCGCCGAGGACGGCCCCGCCGCACCCGTCGCCGTCGCTGCCACGGCGGGCGCGCGCACTGCCGTCACCGGAGCGCCAGCGGGCGCCGCGGTCGTCTCGCGAACCGCCGAGCCGGCGTGAGCAACCGGGCTCGCTGGAGCGTCAACGCCGACCGCGCTGCCGACCCCGGAGACCGGAGCCACCACCGCCGCCACGGGAGCGACAGCGGACACAACCGGCGCCGCCGCCTGCACGACCGGCGCCACCACCGGCGCGACAGCCGACACCACTGGAGCCACAGCCTGGACCACCGGAGCCACCACCGGCGCGACAGCCGACACCACCGGAGCCACAGCCTGAACCACCGGAGCCACAGCCTGCACGACCGGTGCCACCACGGGCGCCACAGCCTGGACCACCGGAGCCACAGCCTGCACGACCGGCGCCACCACCGGCGCCACAGCCTGCACCACCGGCGCCACAGCCTGCACCACCGGAGCCACAGCCTGCACCACCGGCGCCACAGCCGACACCACCGGAGCCACAGCCGACACCACCGGAGCCACAGCCGACACAACCGGAGCCGCCGCTTCCACGACAGGCGCCACCACCGGCGCCACAGCCGACACAACCGGAGCCGCCGCTTCCACGACAGGCGCCACCACCGGCGCCGCAGCCGACACAACCGGCGCCACAGCCGACGTCACGGGGGCAACGACCGGAGCCGCCGCCGACACAACCGGCGCCACAGCAGACACGACCGGCGCCGCCGCCTGGGTCACCGGAGCGGCGAGCTCCGACACTGGAGCAACGACGGACTGCGCTACCTGGGTCACCGGCGCCACAACCGGGGCCACCGGAGCAACGACCGACTGAGCAGCCTGCGCCACCGGCGCGGCTGCCTCGGTCGCGACCGCGGTCACCGGCGCCGCCACCTGCGTCACCGGCGCCGCCACCTTCGTCGCCGCCGACGTCACCGGCGCGGCAGCCTGCGTCACCGGCGCGGCAGCCTGCGCCACCGGCGCCGCCACCTTCGTCGCCGCCGACGTCACCGGCGCGGCAGCCTGCGTCACCGGCGCGGCAGCCTGCGCCACCGGCGCCGCCACCTTCGTCGCCGCCGACGTCACCGGCGCGGCAGCCTCCGCCACCGGCGCCGCCACCTTCGTCGCCGCCGACGTCACCGGCGCCGCCACCTGCGTCACCGGCGCCGCCACCTTCGTCGCCGCCGACGTCACCGGCGCGGCAGCCTGCGTCACCGGCGCGGCAGCCTGCGCCACCGGCGCCGCCACCTTCGTCGCCGCCGACGTCACCGGCGCAGCTGCCTGCGTCACCGGCGCGGCAGCCTGCGCCACCGGCGCCGTCTTGCTCGTTGCCGACGTCACCGGCGCGGTTGCCTGTGTCACCGGCGCGGCGGCCTTCGTCGCCGCGGAGGTCACCGGCGCAGCTGCCTGCGTCACCGGCGCCGCCACCTTCGTCGCCGCCGACGTCACCGGCGCCGCCGCCTGCGTCACCGGCGCCGCCGCCTGCGTCACCGGCGCCGCGGCTTGCGTCGCCGGCGCGGCGGCCTGCTTGGTCGGGGCCGGCGCGGTCTGCGTTGCGGGCGCTGCGGGCTGCGTTGCCGGAGCGGTGCTCGAGGCCTGGGCCGGCGCCGGCGCTGGGGCCGGTGCGCTGGTCGAGGCCGGGCTGCTCGACGTCGGGGATGCGACGGTCGATACGGCCTGGGTGACGGGCGCGGCGACGGTCGCCACCGTGCCTTGGACGGCGCCCGCCGCCGGGATGAGGTCGGCCATCGCGCTCGAGGTCGCGAGGCTCGATGGCAGCGTCAGCGCGGCGAGGAGGAGCAGGGCGCGGGCAGCACGACGGAGCCTCGATGGCCCCATGCTGCGATCCGGCTGCTGAGAGCGAAGCTGAAGGCCTCGCTTGGTCAAGTGGCTTCCCCCGTTGCTGCAGGCGACGTGGCAGACCTGCCTTTGCACGTGATCCTACACACCGAAAACTGAAGTGTTCGCCAGTGAACACGCCGTCGAGGGGTGTATTCCTACCGTTCGCCGTCCCTTCTGCTCGCCGAACGGGCGGTCAAGCGGAGCAGGTGGTCGCCGTGAGGCAACCCGGAAGCCAGGCGCTCGCTCGCCCCGGCGAGACGCGCCTCGAACGGCGGCGGCGCACGCCCCGACGTTGCAGCCGGGGCGCCGCCACGGGCGTCGCGGCGACGGTCAAGCGGCCGACGCCGACGGGTGAATCAGGGGCACGACGCCCGCCCAACCGGTGCGCAGGACCGCGACCAGCGACGGCGGCGTGATCACCACCGCCGGTCCGCGCGCGGGGCGCCTATCGCGGGGCTCATAGCCCGCCGCGGTCCAGCGCAGCAGGGCGGTTCCGAGCAGCAGGCACGGCTCCTCGTCGTGGACGACGAACGCGCCGTCGGGGAGGTCCTCGTAGCGCGCGTCGTGGTGGCGCTGGGAGCGCGTCGCGGGCTCCACGCGCTCGGCATGCAGCTGCGCGTCCATGGCGTCGGCACCGACCTGGCCAGGGTGCAGCTCACGCCAGATCTCGGCAAAGCCGTTGTAGTCCTCGCGGCGGCACAGCGCGCACGGCCGATGGCCCGCGGCGAACGCGGTCGCCTCGTCCAGGAAGAACAGCTCGGTGAAGCGTCCGGGTTGCAGCAGCGGGTGGCGGTGCCAGCCGCGGAAGCGCAGCCGGCAGGCGATCCAGCGCCGGCCGTTGTAGCGCCGCCGAACGCGCCCTGCATCGTCGTGCAGGCAGCCGCGGTTGCCGTAGACCAGCCCGCGCCCCGGCTCGGCGACGAGCTCGCTGAACGGCGTGACCCTGTTCTGCAAGGGCATCGCCAAACCACGCTAGCCACCCCGCGGAGTCACCGCCGACGCACGCGCGGGCAGACGCGCCTGTTGGCGCAGCGGCGCGTCCGGCTCAGCGCGCCTCGCGCTGCCGTCGCAGCTCGGCCAGCAACAACTTCGAGTGCATCGCACCGATGAGGTCGCGCAGCGGCTCGGCGCCCGCCGCGACGATCTCCACGGCCCGCTCGACCTCCACTTCGGCGAGGCGATCGAGCAGCGTACGCACCTCCTCCTCGACCAACGGCCCCAGGGCGTCGCGGTAGCGCAGCGTGTCGAAGACCGTGAAGCCGAGCCGCTCGTCATAGCCGCCCGCGCGAAAGCGCGAGATGGCCTCGATGATCTTGACGTCGTCGGGGTCGTAGCCCCGGGCGGTCGGCGTCAGGACGCCGAGCGCGGCCAGGCGATCGAGGACGTTGCGCGGGATGTCGTAGCGGCGGCGCACGTCGGCCGCGGAGATCGGCTCGCCCTTCCGCGCCTCGACCGCGCGGTCGACGATCTGGTCCCTGATGACGCGCAGCGGCATGAAGCGGTCTTCCTGCAGGCGCTTGATCAGCTTGATGCGCTCGACGTACTCCGGCGGGTAGTAGGCCATGTTGCGCGAGGTGCGCACGATGTCGTCGCCCTCGCCGAGCAGCCCCTCGCGCAGGTAGTGCTTGATGGTCCCGGCGCTGACCCCCGACCGCGAGGCCAGCTCGCTCATCTTCAGCAGGCCCGCGTCGTTCACGCCACGGCCCCGGACTCGTACATCGCGGCGACCTCCGCCTCGCCGTAGCCGAGCCCCAAGAGCACCTCGCGCGTGTGCTCGCCGAGCGCCGGCCCGGGCCTGCGGTTGGGGTCCCCGGGGGTGCGGCTCAGCTTGACCGGCACACCGAGCAGGCGAACCGGGCGCTGCGCGCCGGGCTGATCGAGCTCGACCACCATCTCGCGCGCACGCACGAGCTCGGACCCGAGCGCCTCGTCGAGATCGAGCACAGGCTCGAGGCAACAGTCGTGCTCGGAGGCGAACGCCCGCCACTCCTCGCGCGTGCGCGTAACGAAGATCGCCTCGGCCTCGGCGTGCGCGGCCGAGCCCGGCCCGTCGAACTGGCGCTCGATCAGATCCTCGCGGCCGACGCCCCGGCACCACGCCTGCCAGAACTTCGGCTCCAAGGCGCCGAGCGTGACCCACCCGTCGGCGCACGCGTAAGGCCGGTAGCAGAGCAGCCCGCCCGCCAGCTCGAGCTCGCCACGGCGCGGCACCACCTCCTCGGCAAGCTGGCGCGCGGCGACCATGGCCAGCCACGACAGCGCGCCGTCGGCCATCGAGACATCGACGACCTGGCCCTCGCCCGAGCGGTCGCGCTCGCGCAGCGCCGCGAGGATGGCGAACGCGGCCATCAGCGCACCGCCGCCGAGGTCGGCGATCTGGCCCGCCGACTGCACCGGCGGGCCGTCGGCCTCGCCGGTCAGCCCGAGCAGCCCGACCAGCCCGAGGTAGTTCATGTCGTGGCCCGAGCGATCGCGCAGCGGCCCGTCCTGGCCGTAACCGGTGATCGCGCAGTAGACGATCCCGAGGTTGACCGCGCGCATCGCCTCGTACCCGACGCCGAGCCGATCGAGCACCCCCGGACGGAAGGACTCGAGCACGACGTCGGCCTCGGCGACAGCGCGCAGGAACGCCTCCCGCCCGGCCTCGCTCTTCAGGTTCAGGCGGATCGACCGCTTGCCGCGGTTCAGCGACAGAAACGCTGCAGACTTGGCGGAGTCCTCAGCGCCTTCGTAGTACGGCGCGGCCCAGCGGATGTAGTCGCCCATGCCGGTGTCCTCGACCTTGATGACGTCGGCGCCGAAATCGGCGAGCAGCAGCGAGCAGAAGCCGCCCGGCAGTAGGCGGCTGAGGTCGAGGACGCGGATGCCCTCCAACGCGAGCGTCAGGCCCACGGGGCCTCCCCGTCGCGCGGTCTCGTGCCGCCGGCCGCTGTGGTCGGGGAAGCCGGCACCCTCCGCGGCACCCCGAGGATCTCGCGCGCCTCGGCGACCGTCGCCGCGCGCCGCCCGACGTCCTCGGTGAGCTGCCGGGCCTTGGCGATGAGGTCGCCGTTGGACCGCGCCATGACCCCGCCGGGCAGATAGAAGTTGTCCTCCAGGCCGACGCGCACCGAGCCGCCCAGCGTCAGCGCGGCGGCGACCAGCATCCACTGCGCGCGGCTGATGCCGATGACGCCCCAATGCGACCCCGCCGGGACGTTGTCGGCCATCAGCGCGAGGTTGCGGGCGGTCGGCGGGATCCCGCCGGTGACGCCCATCACGCACGACACGTGCAGCGGCGTGCGCAGCACGCCCATGTCGACCAGCGGCGCCAGCGACCCGACGTGGCCGACGTCGAAGCACTCGTGCTCGGGCTTGATCGACAGCTCGTTCATCGCCTCGAGCAGCTCGATGATCTCGTCGAAGGGGTTGGCGAAGACCGCCTTGAAGACGAAGTCCTTGCGCTTGGCCGAGTACTTGGCGTAGTTCATCGAGCCCATGTTCAGGGCCGCCACGTCCGGCCGGCAGGCGCGCAGGTAGGCGATGCGCTTTTCGACCGGCACGCCGATCGCGCCCGTCGAGAAGTTGACGATGACGTCGTCGACCTCGCCCACGATCGCCTCGGCGATCGCCTGGAAGTCCGCGATCTCATAGCTCGGCGTCCCGTCCGGCCGGCGGGCGTGAATGTGGATCATCACCGCCCCCTCGTCGACCGCCCGCCGTGCCTCGGCGGCGTACTCCGCGGGCGTGTACGGGATAGCCGGGCATTGCTCGCGATTGGCGAGCGAGCCCGAGATCGAGCAGGTGATGATGACCGGGTCGTCGAGGCTCACGCGAACCAAGCTCCCATCGTGGGAAGTGAGACGTGCCACTTCTCACTCTGACGACGGCCGCGTGGACCGTCAACCCCGTGGAACGACCCGGATCTCCAGTCGCGTGACGCGCTCCTCGCCGGGCGCGAGCACCGGCAGCCTGCCCGCCGCGCGGTCGGCGGCGCGGCCGAGAACCGAGCAGTTGGCGGGCTCGAGCCCGAGCACCGCGATACCGGGCGCCGGATGGACCCACTGGTGAAAGCGCGGCAGACCATGCCAACGCAGAACGAGCCGCAGCCCGGTGGGCGGCGACTCGACGGTCGCCGAGAACCATCCGTCCTCTCCCGCAACGAGCGAGTGCTCGAAGACACGCTCGCGCGCGCCGGGGACGAGCTCGAGCGCCCGGTCCCAGGGCCCGACCGCGTCGTCGTCGCGCGGCATCGTCGAGCGCGCATCGAGCGCGAGCGTGGCGCCCGGCGACCACAGCGGCGCGCCGAGGTTGACGTGGTAGAGCAGCGGCGCCGGCTCGGGCTCGCGGCCCAGGTTGCGGGTGACGTCGACCAACTCCAGCCGCCCCTCCCCTGTCCGGATAGTCCAGGTGCGCTCGAGCTCGAGGTGGTGGCCCAGCGCGCTGACCTCGGCCACGGCGGCCGACGCGCTGAGCAGCACCTGCTCGCCGTCCACCCAGCGCGCGATCCGCACGTCGCGTGCCGGCTGGTGCGAGATCTCCCCGTGCTGGCCGTGCCCCTCGCTCGGCGCGCCGACGTTGCGCAGGCCGCAGGTCGCCACCATGCCGCCGCCGAAGCCGCGCAGCCAGTCGTCGTCGCGCAGCGGGCCGGCCAGCGGCCCGCGCTCGCCGACCGCCGACACCCACGCCAGCGGCACGCCGGCGAACCACGCGCCGAAGCAGTCGAAGCCGCGATCGGGCAGCAGCCTCGCGTCGATGCCGCCCCAGGCCCGCAGGTCCAGTGCGCGCCAGCCGCTCTCCGTCCTCGACGCGGTGGCCGAGCACACCGCATCGAGGTTGCCCACGCGCTCGATCACGCGGCGGCGGTCAGCACGATCGGCTCACCCGTCGTCACGACGATCGTGTGCTCCTCGTGCGCCGCGGGCGCGCCGTTGGCGGTGACCATCGTCCATCCGTCGCCCGTGCCGTGAACCTCGCGCGTCCCGCCGGCGATCATGGGCTCGACGGTGAGCACGAGGCCCTCGTGCAGGCGCGCGCGCAGGTCGGGGTCGTCGAAGTTGGGCACCGTGGGCGGCTCGTGCAGCCCGCGACCGATGCCGTGCCCGGTCAGGGCGCGCAGCACGAAGAAGCCGCGCGCCTCGGTGACGCGCTCGACCGTCGCGCCGATGTCGCTCGTCGTCGCGCCCGCGGTGGCGGCGCGCATCCCGCGCGCCAGGGCCGCGCGCGCCGCGGCGCACAGACGCTCGTCGGCGCTGCGCATCGGCGGGACCGCCACGGTGCTCGCGGTGTCGCCGAAGTACCCGTCGAGCTCGACCGCGACGTCGAGCTTGACCAGGTCGCCGGCGCGCAGCCGCCGCGCCCCCGGGATCCCGTGCACGACCTCGTCGCCGACGCTGATGCAGATCGCGCCGGGGAAGTCGTAGGTGATGATCGGCGCCGAGCGGCCACCGGCGGCGCGGATGACCTCGGCAGCCAGCGCATCGAGCTCGCCGGTGCTGACGCCGGGTGCCACCGCCTCGCGCACGGCGCGAAGCACGCGCGCGGCGAGCGCGCCCGCGCGGCGCAGCCCCTCGAGCTCCTCGGGCGAATCGACGGACATGGCTTCAGGGTACGCCGCGGCCTACGCGAAGTCCTCGCGCCACGGGAGCCCGGTCTGCGCGCCGAGGCGCGTGACGCTGACAGCCGCGACGCGGACCGCCCAGCGCACGGCCTCGACGAGCGTCGCGTCGTTGCTCAGCGCGCCGGCCAACGCCCCGCAGAAGGCGTCGCCGGCGCCGGTCGTGTCGACCGCCTTCACGCGCGGCGCCGGAATGCGCTCGGCGCGCTCGCCCTCGACCACGACGGCGCCCTCGGCGCCCAGGGTGACGACCACCGCGCCCGCCCCCGCGATCGAACGCGCGAGCACGACCGGGTCGCCGCTGCCGCCGGTGAGCGCCTCGAGCTCCCCGCGGTTGGGCACGAGCACGTCGACGGCGCCGTGAGCGCCCGCGCCGGCGCCGGGTTGAGCACGACCGTCCCGCCGGCGGCCTCGATCGCCGCCGCGACGGCCTCGTCGGGCACCTCGTGCTGGAGCAGGACGACATCGGCTTCGCTGACCAGCTCGCCGGCCTTCGCGACGTCGCGCGCGCTGACGCGAGCGTTCGCGCCCGGACTGACAACGATCGTGTTCTCGCCGCTCTCGTCGACGGCGATCATGGCCATACCGGTGTGCTCGTGGCGGTCGGCGCGCACGTGCCTGACGTCGACCCGCTCGCCCGCGAGCGCGCCCCGCAGCCACGTGCCCTGCGTGTCGGCACCGACGCGCCCGACCATCGCCACCGCGCTGCCCAGCCGCGCCGCTGCCACCGCCTGGTTGGCGCCCTTGCCGCCCGCCATCTGCCGGCAGTCGCCGCCCACGACGGTCTCACCTGGCGCCGGGTGGTGCTCGACGCTGACCACGAGGTCCAGGTTGATGGAGCCGACGACCGCGATCACAGCGCCTCGATCGCCCCCAGTACGAGGTCCCAGAAGCGCGGCCCGTCGAGCTCCATCGCCACGCGCGCGTTCGGGGGCCGGCCGAGGGCTCCGTGCAGGTCGACGACGGTGGCGCCGCGCGTCCACTGCCCCTCGGTCTCGATCGACACGAACGCGTCGACACAGCGCATGAGCGAAGTGTCGATGACGAGCGCCACCGCGCACGGGTCGTGCACCGGCGGCCCGTCGAACCCGAACACGAGTGGTACGTCTCGGCGAAGAAGCTCAGCCAGCCGACGGTGGCCTCGGCGGCCGGGGTGCCGATCGCGCGCAGCCGCTCCATGACCGCGGGCGTCGCCTGCGCCTGGTGGGTGAGGTTGAGGCCGATCATCGTCAGCGGCACGCCGCTGGCGAAGACGATCTCGGCCGCCTCGGGATCGACGAAGGCATTGAACTCCGCGTACGGGCGCGTGTTGCCGCGGCCGGTCGAGCCGCCCATCCAGACGATCTCGCTCACCGCCCCCGGCGTGCGCTCGAGCAGCGCCGCGATGTTGGTCAGCGGGCCGGTGGCTACGACGGTCGCCGGCCCGTGCGCCGCCATCAGCTCCAGCGCCCCGCGCTCGTCGAGGGCCATGGCCGGCTCGGGCAGTTCGGCGCCGTCGAGCCCGCTCTCGCCGTGAATATGGGGTGCCGTGACGAGCGGGCCACGCCGTGGCCCCGCAGCGCCCGCGGCGACCGGGACGTCGAGCAGCCTGGCCAGCGTCATCACGCGCCGGGCGTTGAGCGTGACCTTGTCGAGCTCGGCGTTGCCGGCGACGGTGGTCACCGCCCGCAGGTCGAGCGCATCGGGGCGGCCGGCGGCGAGCAGGATGGCGACCGCATCGTCGTGGCCCGGGTCGCAATCGAGCAGGACGGGTGGCGGGGGCATCAGCGGGAGCCTAGACTTTGGTCACACCCGGGAGGGGTCGTCCGAAGTCCATGACATGACGCCGCATCGCGACAGGCCCGAGCCCACCGCGGATTACGTGAGCGAGCACGCGAACAAGCTACGCAGCGTGCGGCCGATCTCCCACGACGAGGACGAGCGCCAGAGCGCCGCCGACCGCAGCGCCTACCACTCGCCGATGCAGAGCCTCTTTGCGCCGGTCCCGTTGCCCAAGTGGCTCAAGCCGCGCAAGCCCAAGCAGCGCTTCTGAGACTCAGACCGGCACGACGCCGTTGCGCTTCCACGGGCGCTCGACGCGCTTGCCCTCGGCCATCTCCAGCGCGCGGCAGATCACGGGGCGCGTCTCGCGCGGGTCGATGACGTCGTCGATCATCCCGTTGCTTCGCGGCGATGTAGACGTCGATGATCTTGCGGTAGGCGTCGATCAGCTCGGCCTTCTTGGCGGCCGGGTCGTCGGCCTCCTCGACCTGCTTGCGCATGACGATCTCGACGGCGCCCTCGGCGCCCATCACGCTGATCTCCGCGCTCGGCCAGGCGACGATCAGGTCGGGCTCGTAGGCGCGGCCGTTCATCACGTAGTAGCCGGCGCCGTAGGCCTTGCGCAGCACGACGGTGATCTTCGGCACGGTCGCGTTGGCGACCGCGTAGAGCATCTTCGCGCCGTGGCGGATGATCCCCGCCTCCTCGACCTTCGTGCCGACCATGAAGCCCGGCACGTCCTGCAGGAAGACGAGCGGGATCCCGAAGGCGTTGCAGAGGTTGACGAAGCGCGCGGCCTTGTCGGCGGAGTCGTTGTCGAGGATGCCGCCGAGCTGCTTGCGGCTGGTTGGCGACGATGCCCGACCGGGCGCCCGCCGAAGCGCGCGAAGCAGGTGATGATCGTCTTCGCCCACTGCGGCTTCATGTCGAAGCAGTCGCCGTCGTCGACGATCCGGCGGATCACCTCGTACATGTCGTAGGGCTTGCGGTTGGACTCGGGCAGGACGTCGAGCAGCTCCTCGTCCATGCGGTCGATCGGGTCGCGGTCGCGCGACGCGGCGGCGCCTCGCCGCTGTGCGAGGGCATGAAGGACAGGTACTGCTGATGCGCTGCGATGCACTCCTCGTCGTCGGCGACCTCGAGGTCGCCGACGCCGGACTTGCGGCAGTGCACGCGCGAGCCGCCGAGCTCCTCCTGGGTGACGTCCTCGCCGACGGCGGCGCGCACGAGGTGCGGCCCGGCCAGCGCCATCGAGCCGCGGCCCTTGACCATCGGCACGAAGTCGGCCAGGCCGGGGATGTACGCGGTGCCCGGCCGCGCACGGGCCCATCAGCGCCGCGACCTGCGGGATCACGCCGCTCATCACGACCTCCTCGCGGAACAGGTGGCCGCGAGCCGGCGAACAGCGAGCCGACCGCCTCCTGGATGCGCGCGCCGGCGCGAGTCGAGCAGCCAGACGAACGGGCATCCGCTTGGTCAGCGCGAGGTCGCGCAGGCGCGTGACCTTCGATCTCGCCGGTCATGCCCATCGAGCCGGCCATGACGGTGAAGTCGTAGGCGGCGACGGCGACGAGCCGGCCGTCGACCTTGCCGTAGCCGGTGATGACGCCGTCGGCCGGCGCCTCCTTGTCCTCCAGCGCCGCGCACCGAGTAGTGGATGCCGGCGTGGATGCCCAGCTCGGTGAACGTGCCCTCGTCGATCAGCAGCGCGATGCGCTCGCGCGCGGTCAGCTTGTCGGCCTCGTGCTGGCGTGGCGATCTTCTCCTCGCCGCCGCCGAGCTTGGCCGTGCGCGCGGCGCTCGTGCAGGTCCTCGACGAGCGGGCGCAGCAGCGACGGCGCGGCGTGTCTGCGCTGCGCGAGCTCGGTGCCTGCTCCAGCCTGCGCAGGAGCCCTCCGCTGCACCGGGTCGACCAGCGGTCGACGCACGTCGAGCGCGGCGCTGGCCGCGCCCTGCGCTCGCCGTCCTCGGGCGCCTCGGAGCCGGTGATCTCGATGCCGATCGACGCTCGCGCCCGCCGGCGACCGTCGGCGAGCAGCGTCGCAGGCCGTCGGCGCTGAAGCCGCCGGGCGCCGGGAACTCGAGGCCGCGATGACACTCCGGGTCGAGCACGTCGAGGTCGAGGTGCACGAAGACCTCGCGGCCCGCGAGCGCGTCGGCCAGCCGGCTCGGGCGCTCGATGCGCGCCGACGCCGTGGGTCTCGAGCAGCACCCGCTCGCCGGCGTCGAGGTCGCGCACGCCGCACATGACGACGCGCGCGGGATCGAGCGCCGGCCCGGGCAGCCCGGCGTCCCAGACGCCGCACGCGCCCGGCCAGGCACATGCCGCCGAGGAAGCCGCGACGGCGTCGTCGTCGGGCGGTTGAAGTCGCCGTGCGCGTCGAGCCAGAGCACGAACGCGTCGGGCCGCGTCGCGCGCGAGCGCCGGCAGCGTGGTCGAGGCAGACCGAGCAGTCCGCCGACGCGAGCACCGGGAAGCGGCCCTCGTGGAGCGCGTCGTCGACCTGGCCGCCGGCCTCGAGCAGGCAGCCGCGCGCGTCGCGCAGGTCGTCGTCGAACGTGCTGTCGCGCGGCTCGCCCGGGCGTGCCGACCAGGCGCGGCTGCGACGCCCGCATGCGGCGGCGATCGCCTCGGCCAGCGCGCGCGCGCCGCCGGCGGCGTCCGAGCGGTCGGACGTGCGGCAGAGCAGGCCGACGACGCCGGCCGGCGGCGCCGCGCTCATCGCCCCTTCCACTGCGGGCTCGCGCTTCTCGAAGAAGGCCTTGACGCCCTCCTGGATGTCCTCGGTGGAGAACGCGAGCGTCAGCTGCGCGCGCAGGAGTCGAGCGCGTCCATCGAACGCCATGTCCTGCTGGCGGCACATCGCGTCCTTGCCGAGCCGCATCAGCAGCGGCGACTTGCTCGCGAGCTTCGCCGCCCAGTCGGCGACCGCGGCGTCGAACTCGTCGGCCGGCGACGACGCGGTTGACGATCCCGAGCCGCTCGCGCCTCGGCGCGCGTCGATCCGCTCGCCGAGCAGCAGCAGCTCGTTGGTCTTCTTGCGCGGCACGTTGCGGTAGATCAGCGCCATGATCATGAACGGGAAGACGCCGACGTTGATCTCGGGCGTGCCGAACGTCGCGCCCTCCTTGGCGATCGATCAGGTCGCAGGCGAGCGCGAGCCCGAGCGCGCCGGCCAGCACGTGGCCGTTGGCCGCGCAGATCGACGGCTTGCCGAGCTCGCCGATCAGCTCGAACAGCCGCGGGAAGCGCTCGATCGCCGAGGTGCTTGTGCACGAGCGGGACGTCGGCCGCGAAGCCGGCCGAGGTTGCCGCCGGCGCAGAACACCGTCTCGTGCGTGCGAGGCGAGCACGACGCAGCGCACGGCGTCGTCGTCGCGCGCGCGCTCGAAGCGCGGCGATGCAGGTCGTCCAGCAGCTCGTCGGACAGCGCGTTGCGCGTGTCGGGCTGGTCGAGCGCGATCGTCGCGACGCCGTCGGCGACGTCGTAGAGGACCGGATCGTCGGGCATGGCGGCGAACCCTACGCGGTCGGAGCGTCGCCCGCATCGTGGAAAGTAGGAAGTCCTACTGTTTACTTTCTCCGCGGCTCCGCGTTACCGTCCGCGCAGCCAGCCGATCCCCCGAAGGAGCCCGACGCATGGCCACCGCCCGCGTCCTCAAGCCCGACTTCGCCGCGAAGCACGAAGCACTTCATCTTCACCGACGAGCACGAGCAGCTGCGCGAGTCGATCCGCGCGCTTCGTCGATGCAAGGAGCTCGCGCCGCACGCCGAGGAGTGGGAGGAGACGACCTTCCCCGACTCGGTCTTCCCGCGCATGGGCGAGCTCGGCTTCCTCGGCCTCGACAAGCCCGAGGAGTACGGCGGCCAGGGCGGCGACTACTACTCGGCGCTCGTGCTCGGCCGAGGAGATCGTGCCACGCCAACTCGCGGCGGCCTGGCGATGGGCGTCGCCGTGCAGACCGACATGGCGATGCCGCCGATCCTCGCGTTCGGCACCGAGGAGCAGAAGCAGGAGTGGGTCGTGCCCGCGATCAGCGGCGAGAAGATCCTCTGCCTCGGCATCACCGAGCCCGACGCCGGCTCCGACGTCGCCGGGCATCAAGACGCGCGCGGTGCGCGACGGCGACGAGTACGTCATCAACGGCTCGAAGACCTACATCACCAACGGCCACCGCGCCGACGTGATCGTGCTCGTCACCAAGACCGACCCCGACGCCGGCTACGACGGCTTCACGCTGTTCCTCGTGCCGATGGACGCGCCCGGCGTGATCCGCGAGAAGCGGCTCGAGAAGCTCGGCATGCACGCCTCCGACACGGCGCTGCTCGCCTTCCAGGACGTGCGCGTGCCCGACGACGGCCGTCCTCGGCCAGGTCGGCAAGGGCTTCTACCACATCATGTGGGAGCTCCAGGGCGAGCGGCTGATCGGCGCCGCGGGCTGCGTCGCCGGCGCGCAGCGCGTGTTCGAGCAGCACGCTCGCAGTACGCGCATCGAGCGCACCGCGTTCGGCCGCCAGATCGGCAAGTTCCAGGTCATCCGCCACAAGTTCGCCGAGATGGCGACGAAGATCGAGGCGGCGCGCCAGATGGTCTACACGACCGCGTGGCGCTTCCAGAACGGCGAGTACCCGGTGCGCGAGATCTCGATGGCCAAGCTCTACGCCGCGCGCATCGCGGTCGAGGTCGCCGACGAGTGCATCCAGATCCACGGCGGCGCCGGCTACATGAAGGAGTACGGCGTCGAGCGCGTCTGGCGCGACATGCGCCTGAACCGCATCGGCGCCGGCACCGACGAGATCATGCTCGACGTGATCGGGCGCTCGTACGGGCTCTGATCGGAGGCGGCCGCGGAACGCGCGCGCGGCGGGTGGTGCACCCGTGACATGCGCTGCGCCGTCGTCGCTCTCGTTGCCGTCCTCGCCCTGCCGGCTCGCCGCGGACGCGAAGGAGGTCACGGCCGTTACCGTCTGCGGCGCCCACGGCGTGCACGCGACCTGACCGACCACGCGATCGCTCGGCGCCGTCATGCACGCGGGCGGCATGGCGGAGGAGGCCCCGAGCGCGCCGCAGCGCTCCTACCGCGCGGGTCCGTGTCGATGAGCCGGGCGCCGGCCACGTCGAGGACTGGACCGCCTACTGGTTGCCCGACGCGGGCCTCGTCGCGTCGCGGGACGACGACGGCGCGCTGCTCTTCACGGGCGTCGACCCGGCGCTGGAAGACGTCCTGCGCCGGGGGCGGGCGAGCACGCGGCGCGGGCGCCGCGGCGGTTCGTGCGGCGCGCGCCCGCCGTAGCGCCGGCCTCGAGACCCGCGCCGGCGCCCGTGCGCGCCGCGGCAAGCGCCGGAGGCGGCGCGCCCTCGCTCGCGTGGGCCGGCCTGGGCGCGGTGGCGTTGCTGGCCGTCGCCGCGGGGGCCGCGCGGGCGCGGCGGCGGTGAGGCGGCGGCGCGCTCCGTGGCGCCCCGCCTGGGCGTCCGCCGGCCCCGGCCGCACGGCGCGGCCAGGGCATCAAGGGTGTGAGTCTGCGCTGATTTGTTGCGTTTGTGGTGTCCCGTGTGGCGGGTTGGTTGGGATGCTCGGGGGTGGGCTACCAAACGGCTGGCATACAGACCTTTGGTAGCCCACCCCTGGAGCGAGCGCTTGCGCAGCTGGCGGGGCGGCAGTGGGGGATCGTGTCGCTGGAGCAGTTGCGGGTCACGGCCACTGTGAGGTCGACTTCTACTGGCCAAAGCAACGGCTGATCGTCGAGACCGCGCCCTCCTGCACTAGCGTCGCCCCCGATGCCGCCCACCCCGCCGTTCACCGACGAGCACGAGGCGCTGCGCGACTCCATCCGGCGCTTCGTCGCGCAGGAGCTGCGACCCCACGCCGCGACGTGGGAGGAACAGCGCTGGTTTCCCGACGACGTCTTCGTGAAACTCGCGCAGGTCGGGTTCCTCGGCCTCAAGTACCCCGAGGAGTACGGCGGCCAGGGCGGCGACTACCTCCACGATGCGGTGTTCGCCGAGGAGATGGCGCGCTGCGGGTCGGGCGGACTGGCGGCCGGCGTCGGCGCGCACGTCGGGATCGCCACGCCGCCGGTGTGGAAGTTCGGAACCGATGACCAGAAGCGTCGCTATCTCGCGCCCGCGATCGCCGGCGAGAAGATCGCCGCGCTGGCGATCACCGAGCCGGGCGCGGGCTCCGATGTGGCGTCGATCGCCACGCGCGCGGAAAGGGGCGAAGGCGGCTTTGTCGTCAACGGCGAGAAGACCTACATCACCAACGGCGTGCGCGCCGCCTTCTACGTCACCGCGGTCAAGACCACCGCGCAGGGCGGCCACCACGGCCTGAGCTTTCTTATCATCGACGCCGGCGAAGGCGTCAGCGCCGCGAAGCTCGACAAGCTCGGCTGGCACGCCTCGGACACCGCGACCATCGCCTTCCAGGACGTCTTCGTGCCGGAGGAGAACCTGCTCGGCGAGGAGCACGAGGGCTTCAAGCTGATCATGGCCAACTTCCAGTGGGAGCGGCTGCTCATGGCGCTGGGCGCCGTCAGCGCGATGGACGTCGCCCTCGAGCGGACCATCGCCTACACCAAGGAGCGCCACGCGTTCGGACGCCCGCTGACCAAACACCAGGCGGTCAGGCACCGCCTCGCCGAGCTCGCCACCACCGCGCACACGTGTCGCTGCGTCGCGTACGACGCCCTGAGACGCTTCGCGGCCGGCGAAGACGCGATGCGCGAGGTGACGATGGCCAAGCTCGCCGACACAGCGCGCGGCCTTCGACGTCATCGACGCCTGCCTGCAGCTCCACGGCGGAGCGGGCTACATGCGCGAATACGAGATCGAACGCATGGCGCGCGACGCGCGGCTCGGCCCGATCGGCGGCGGCACCGACGAGGTCATGAAGGAGATCCTGGGCAAGGCGATGGGGCTGTAGGGCCGGGCGGCGAGCGAGCTCCCCGCGGGAACCGCGTCGCGCGCGCGGGTGTACAAGGTGCGATGCGCCGCCTCGCCTGCACCCTCACCATCCTCACCGCCCTCGCACTGCCCGCCACCTCCGCGAGCAAGGAGGTCGGCTCGCTGCAGGTCTGCGGCACGTCCGGTTGCCACGCGGTCACCAACCGCGCGGCGATGCGCGCCTTCCTCGAAGGCGGCTACGAGACCCTCGCCCCCACCCGTGGCGGCACGTTCTACGCCGTCAAGGCGCGCATGCGCCACGACGGCGAGGACGCCGGCGGCTTCACCCTCCAGTACCTCCCCGCGGCCAACCTCCTGCGTGCCGAGGCCAACTACGGCAAGCACACGTGGCTGCGCCCCGCCGGCATCACCGCCCGCGCGCTGCGCCGCGCCGCCCGCGGCCTGCGGCCGTACCCGGCCGAGCAGCTCGGCCCGGTGCGCGAGCCGTCGCCCGCGCCGGCCGCGAGCCCACCGGCCCGGGTCTCCAGGCCGGCGCGGGACGACGGCTCCTCCCGGCTCGGCCTGGCCGGCGGCGCCGGCGCGGTCGTCATGGCGCTGCTCGCAACGACGCTGATGATCCAGCGCCGCCGCCGCGCCTCCTGAGCGCGGACGCGCCAGGTCGCTTCGGTACCCTCGCCTCAATGGCGACGGCGGAACGCGCGCTTCAGCGGACCGAGCTGCGCACCCTCGCGATCCTCGGCGTCCCGACCTTCGCGCTCGCGCTCGGCATAACGACGGTCTCGACGTACCTGCCGGTCGTCGCCGAGGACTTCTCGGACTCGTCGATCGTCGTCGGCCTCCTCATCGGCGGCGAAGGGCTCATCGCGCTCTGGCTGCCGCTGGTCATCGGCTCGTGGTCGGACCGGCTGAGCACCCCGATCGGCCGCCGCCTGCCCTTCATCATCGGCGCGACGCCGCCGCTCGTCGCCGCGCTGGTCCTGCTCGGCTTCGTCAACTCGATCGCGACCGCCGCGATCGTCGTGGCGCTGTTCTTCGTCGGGTACTTCGTCGCCTACGAGCCCTATCGGGCGCTCTATCCCGACCTCGTCGACTTCGCAATCGCGGGGCGCGCGCAGGCCAGCCAGGCCATCTTCCGCGGCCTCGGGACGTTCCTGGCCCTCGTCGGCGGCGGCCTGCTGATCTCGATCGCCGAGCCGCTGCCCTTCGTCGCCGCGGCCGTCATCGTGGCGGCGTGCCTCGGCGCCTTCTGCTGGGCCGGCGTGCGCTACCGGCGCCGCGAGCGCCGTGTCGACGACGAGCCGATCGCCATGGTCTGCCGGCACATCGTCGAGATGGTGCGCGGCCAGCGCGCCCTGCAGGCGTTCCTGGCCGCCAACGCGCTCTGGGAGCTGGCGCTGTCGGCACTGAAGACGTTCGTGGTCCTCTACGTGACCAAATCGCTCGGGATCTCGCTGGCGGGGTCGTCGCTGGCGATCGGCCTCGCCGCGGTGATCGTGCTCGGCGGCGCGCTCGTGAGCGGCGGCCTCGGCGACCGGCTCGGCCGCGTCCGGGTCATGCGCCTGTCGCTGGTCATCTACGGCATCGGCCTGCTGGTGCCGTTCGTGACCACGACCGCGTGGATCGTCGCGCTCGCCGTCCCCCTGGTGGCCTTCGGCGGCGGCGTGACGATGTCGCTGCCCTACGCGCTGCTCATGCCGATGATGCCCTCGGGCGCGCACGGCGCCGTCACCGGCCTGTACTCGCTCAGCCGCGGCCTCGGCACGGCACTCGGGCCGCTGCTCGCCGGCGTCGCCATCGAGGCGGCCGGCGACGACTTCCGCTGGATGTGGCTCGTATGCGCGACCGCGATCCTGCTGAGCATCCCCATCATGCGGCCACTGCGCGACGACGAGCGCTGACTGGCTGGTCGGTCAATAGGATCTCCGGCTTCCTGATAGACCGACATAGGAGACGTGCATGGGAGTCCTCGACGACAAGGTGGCGATCGTCACCGGCAGCGCCCGCGGCATCGGCCGGCGACCGCGGAGCTGCTCTCCGAGCACGGCGCCAAGGTCGTCGTCAACGACCTCGACGGCGACGTCGCCAAGCGAGACCGCCGATGCGATCGCCGGCGAGACCGCGGTCTACGGCGGCGACCTGACCGCCGAGGGCGCGCCCGAGGCGCTCGTCCAGACGGCGATCGACGCCTGGGGCAAGATCGACATCATCGTCAACAACGCGGGCTACACGCTCGACGCGCCGATCCACAAGATGAGCGACGACTGGTTCCAGAAGATGCTCGACATCCACCTCGTCGTCCCGTTCCGCGTCATCCGCGCCGCCGCACCGCACCTGCGCGAACCCGCCAAGGTCGAGCGCGAGGAGGGCCGCGAGGTCTTCCGCAAGATCGTCAACGTCTCCTCGATCCGCGGCACGATGGGCAACGCCGGGCAGGCCAACTACGCGGCCGGCAAGGCCGGCGTCGTCGGCCTGACCAAGACGCTGGCCAAGGAATGGGGCCAGTTCAAGGTCAACGTCAACGCGGTCGCCTTCGGCTACATCGAGACGCGCCTGACCGCCTCCAAGGACGACTCGAACGTCGATCGAGATCAGCGGCGAGAAGGTCCAGCTCGGGATCCCCGACCAGATGCGCGGGATGGCCGTCGATGCTGATCCCGATCGGCCGGCCGGGCACGCCCCAGGAGGCCGCGGGCGGCGTCTTCTTCCTGTGCTCGCCGTGGAGCAACTTCGTGCACGGCCAGACGCTCAACATCACGGGCGGGCAGTTCACCGGCATGACGACGTGACGGCGATCGAGGTCGCCGGCGAGCAGGATCTGCCCGACGCTGCTGCCGCTCATGCGCGGCTACTGCGACTTCTACGAGGTCGCGCCGAGCGACGAGGGGCTGCTCGCCATGAGCCGCGCGCTGATCGCCGACCCGGAGCGCGAGGGCGTACAGCTCCTCGCGCGCGACGACGCGGGCACCGCGATCGGCTTCGCGACGATCTTCTGGACCTGGTCGACCACCCGCGCCGCGCGCATCGGCGTCATGAACGACCTCTTCGTCGCGCCCGCGGGGCGCGGGTCCGGCGCGGCCGAGGCGCTCATCGGCGCGTGCGTCGAACGCTGCCGCGCGCGCGGCGCCCGGCTCCTTGCCTGGCGGACCGCGCTCGACAACCAGCGCGCGCAGGCCGTCTACGACCGCGTCGGCGGCCGGCGATCGCAGTGGCTGGACTACGATCTTCCGGTCGATCAGGGAGGTGCGCTGTGAAGGTCGTCAAGCCCGGCCCGGACCGGGATGTCCCCCGCGGGATCCTCGGCGGCTCCGAGCTGTCGCAGGCCACGACCGGCGCCACCAACATCTACATGGCGAAGTTCCGCGTGCCGGCCGGCGCGCGCTCGCGCCCGCACTACCACGCCAACTGCGAGAGCGCGCTCTACATGCTGTCCGGGCGCATCGCGATCCACTGGGGCGAGCACCTCGAGCAGACGCTCGAGGTCGAGCCCGGCGATCTGCTCTACGTGCCACCGCGCGAGACCCACGTCGTCGTGAACCTCTCCGACGACGAGCCCGCCGACTACGTCGTCGCGCGCGACTCGCCCACGGAGGACTCGGTCGAGGTCCCGTGGGCCGAGGAGGGGCAGCTCTAGAAGGCCCACTAGTGCTCCGTCTCGTATCGATCGACCGGAAACTGCTCGCCGGCGTCGAAGTTGAACGCATCCCTGAGTTGGAGGTGTGGATGCGTCCCGCGTCGGTGTTCGTCAGGCCGTTGTTGCCCGAGGAGGGCAACCGGCTCAAGCGACTGTCGCGCAAGGCGGCCTCGGAGGCCAAACGCGAGCGCGCGTTGATCTGCTGGGCGTCGGCGACGCGGATGCCGGTCGCGCAGATCGCCACGCTCGTCGGCACTGACGAGTCGCATGTGCGCAAGGTCATCCACGCGTTCAACGAGCGGGGGTTCGCGTCGCTGGGCCCTGAGCAGCGGGGCGGGCGGCCCCGCCGGATCACCGACGAGCAGCGCGCTCGGATCGTCGCGGTGGCCGGCGCCCGTCCCGACACGCTCGGGGTCCCGGCCACCCGCTGGTCGCTCAAACGGCTGGCGCGCTACCTGGCCCAGGCGCAGATCGTGCAGGTCTCCCCGGCGCACCTGGGTCGGATCCTCGCCGCCGCGGGTCTGTCGTTCCAGCGCACGCGGACCTGGAAGGCCAGCCCGGATCCCGACTACGAGGCCAAGGCCACGCGGGTGATCGCGCTCTATCAGCAGCCCCCCGCGGACGGGGTCGTGATCAGTTTCGACCAGATGGGGCCGATCAGCCTGCGCCCCCACGCCGGCAGCGGCTGGGCCAAACGCAAGCGACCCGAGCGGCAGCGCGCGACGTTTAGCCGCCGTCACGGCACGCGCTACGTCTTGGGCGCCTACGATGTGCACGCCGACCGGCTGCGCACTCGCCTCAAAGCGCGCCGGCGCGGCGGCGACAACCTCGCGTTCATGCGCCAGATCCGCGCCTGCTACCCCAAGCGGCTGCGCATCTACTGGATCCAGGACAACCTCTCGGCCAACTGGACGCCCGATATTCGCGCCTTCGCCGCCGCCAACAACATGGAGCTGGTCCCGACCCCGACCTACGCCAGCTACCTCAATCGCGTCGAGTGCCACTTCTTGCCGATCAGCGAGTTCGTCGTCAAGAACTCCGACTACCTCGACTGGGACGCCTTCAACTACGCCCTGGCCCGCCACATCACCGACCGCAACGGCGCCCATCGCGACCAGCGCCTCATCGACCTCGAACGCCGCCACCAGATCGCCGCCTGACCGATGCAGTTCCAGGTGAGAACTTCCGAGACGGAGCACTAGGCGACGTCCGAGGCGACCGTGGGCGCGAAGCGCGTCTCGGCCACCAGCCCCGCCGCGCGGCGCACGTGCGCCGGCGCGCCGGAGCCCAGGCGCTCCACCAGCCAGCGCAGCGAGCCCCAGTCGCCGACCACGTCACGCCAGCCGTCGAGGCGGCGCTCGATTTCGTCCAGAGAGCCCGCGGTCGCGACGACGTCGACGCGCCCGCCGCCCGGCGTGCCCTCGTGCTGCATGACGTACAGCTCCCCGGTCTGGGCGACCCACGCGGCGCGGAACCGCGGCGCGTGCCAGTCGTCGCCGAGCCACCACAGCCCGACGTCGTGCTCGCGTGAGATGTCACGGCGCCGGTCCGCGGCGTAGAACGCCCCGAGGGAGAGGTAGGTCGTCGTCGCGGCCATGTCTTACTCCGATCTCTCGTAAGCGGAAACTACGTTCCGGGTAGTATACGGAAAGAGGATTCCGGTTGATTGGTGCGTCGAAGCGCCGATGCGCCGGGTACCCTCGCCACTGCAATGGCCACCACGACCCACTCGCACCCATCGGAAGCCAAGTTGCGTGGGAAAGCCCGCCCCCGCCGCGCCGACGCGGAGCGCAACCGCGCGCGCATCCTGGCCGCGGCGAGCGAGCTGTTCGCCGAGCGCGGGCTCGACGCGTCGATGCCCGACCTGGCCGAGCGCGCCGGCGTCGGCGTCGGCACCGTCTACCGCGCTTTTCCCGACAAGGACCATCTCCTCGGCGCCGTGATGTCCGAGCGCCTGCGCTGGCTGGCGTGCGAGATCGAGACGGCGGCGCAGGCGGACGACCCGTGGGTGGGCTTCACCGACGTCATCTGGAAGGGCGCGGCCCTGCACGTCAAGGACCGGGCCTTTCACCAGTGCATGCGCGCTGCGCTCGAGTTTCCCGAGGTGCGCGAGGCGCGCGCTCGCACGCTCGACGCCTTCCAGCGCCTCATCGAACGTGCCCAGGCCGCGGGCTCCATGCGCCCCGACGTGGTGGCCGAGGACATCCCGATGCTGCTGGCCGGTGTCGGCCTCTCGCGCGCGGCCGGCCCCGGCGCCGCCTGGGAGCGCCACCTCGCCGTCGTGATCGACGGCCTGCGCGCCGAGGGCGCGCACCCGCTGCCCAGGCGCCCGCTGAGCCGCGGCCGGCTCGACGCGATCGTGTCCGAGCTGCCCTGCCCGCGCTAGTGGGTCTTCACGTTGCGAGAAGACCCACTAAGCCGCCTCGACGGCCCTCTTGATCTCCTGCGCGAAGTCGTCGGCGCCCTTGCGCGCCGAACGCAGCGCGGGCCCGACGACGAGCTTGCCGATCAGCGTGTGGGGCTCGAGCACGTTGTAGAAGCTCAGCTCGGTCTTCCCCTCGCCGGCGGGCGAGAGGTCGTAGCCGCCCTCGGGCGTGATGACCGGGCCGGTCGAGACCTCGCTCCAGCGGATCTTCGCCGGCGGCTCGAACTCGGTCAGCTTGAACTCGCGCTTGAACTTCACGCCGCCGTCCTTGACCGTGCTCGCGTAGACCGTCCCGGCGCCCGGCGGCCCGTCGGTCGTCTGCTTGATCTCGAGCACGCGCTTGCTGAACTTCGCGTCGTTCTCGCCGTTGGCGAGGAACGCGAACACCTCCTCGATCGGCCGGTCGATCACGACCGTGGCCCCGAACCGTCCACCAGCCACTGCGTCCTCCTCAGCGTGGTTGCGCGTCAAGGCTAACGGCGGCCAGCCCGAGCGTGAACGCGCACCCGCTGAAGTAATCGCCGGCCGGCGAGGCGAGGTAGGCGATGAGCGCGGCGACATCCTCGTCGCCGGTGGCATCGCCGGGCAGAACCGCGCTCGTGCGGATCGCGTAGCGCGCCCACTCGATCGACAGCGTGCGCGCCGTGTTCTCCAGCGCCGCGGCAAGCGCGCGCGCGTGGGCGCCGTCGCGCGGGCGCGGCGCGAGCAGCACGAGCTTGCCGCCCTCGCCCGGACGCCAGATCGCGTTGGCCACCGCGCGGGTGGCGTTCCAGCTGCGATCCAGGCCGGCGCGCACGCCTCCGATGCCGCCGCCCGCGGCGACGAACGGCACGGCCGCGTCGCAGACGAGCGTGTCCACGGGCCCCAGCGCGGCGGCCGCCGCGGCCAGCGCCTCCTCGTCGTCGGGGTCGGCCGTCAGCGCCACCGTCGTCGCCCCGAGCGCGGCGCAGCGCGCGGCCACGTGGCCTGCGCCGCCGGCGGTGGCCACCACCGTCCCCGCGAGCACCCCGTCGCACAGCATCGGCGGGACAGTAGCCTGCGCCACAGATGGCGGTGCGCACCCACCCCAAGCGAGCGACGCTGCCGCTGCCGGGCGGCCGCGACGGCGCCGGCGTCACGGTCACACCGATGCGCACGGCCGAGATCCTCTCGCCACCGCGCTTCCTCCAGCGCCCGTCCGGCCCGCTGTCGCGGCTGCGCGGGCTCGGCCTGCTGACGCCCAGAAGCCGCTGGACGTGGGTGCCCATCCCCTGCTTCCTGGTCGAACACCCGGAGGTCGGGCCGTTCCTCATCGACACCGGGCTGCCGCCGGCGGCCGCGCACGACGTCGCCGAGGGTCTCGGACGCCGCGGCGCGATCGCCTACAAGGTCCGCATGGAGGAGGGCTGGGCGGTCACCGACCAGCTCGTCGCCCGCGGCCTGGACCCGCTGGGCATCGACCTCGTGGTCATGACCCACATGCACTACGACCACACCGGTGCCGTCGCACAGTTCCCGCGCTCGACCTTCGTCGTCGACGGCCGCGAATGGCAGGCGGCCGTCGACGGCGGCTTCCTCCACGGCTACCGCCACGCGCTGTTCGATCACGGCTACGAGTGGCGCACACTGGATTTCGCCGCCCCGCAGGTCGGCTCGTTCGCCTCGTTCGGCCGCGCCATCGACCTGTTCGGCGACGGCTCGGTGCGGCTGCTCTCGACGCCCGGCCACAGCAAGGGCCACATGAGCGTGCTGCTGCGCCTGCGCTCCGGGCGCGAGCTGCTGCTGGCCGCCGACGCCGCCTTCGCGCGCCGCTCGATCGACGAGGAGCTCGTGCCGGTCTTCCTCGAGGACGCCCATACCTACGTCCGCTCCCTGCGCGAGATCCGCCGCTATCTCGAGCTGACGCCCAGCGCGCTGGTCATCTGCGGCCACGACGCCGAGGGCTGGCCGCAGGTCCGCGAGCGCTACGACTGAGCGCAACCTCTGGGCCCCCGAAGGGGTTGGGAGCCTGATGCGCCGATTCGCACCGCTGACGATCCTGCTCGCCGCCCTGGCCGTGGCGCCCGCCGCCCATGCCCGCGTGGTCGTCGTGGCCTCTGGCGACGGTGCCGCCACGCTGACCGACGTGACGACGAACATGGTCGTCGCTCGCGTGGCGGTGGGCGGGCGTTCGCGCGCTGCCGCCGTCGCCCCCGACGGCACGCGCGGCTACGTCGCCGCCGGGCGGCGCGTCGTCGCGATCGACCTCGCCAAGCGTGCCGTCGTCGGCGCCGCGCGGACGCGCGGGACCGTCAACGCGCTCGCCGCGTCAGACGACGGACAGCGCCTCTACGCGGCGCGGCGCGGGGCGCTCGACGTCATCGACGCGCCGACGATGGCCGTCATCGCATCGATCAGGCTGGGCACGAGGGCCAGCGGCGCGGCGCTCGCGCTGTCCTCGGATGCCACGCGCGCGGTCGTCGTGCTCGACTCCAAGCGCGTCGGCATCGTCGACCTCGTCGGCTTCCACCTGTCCCGGCGCGTCAAGCTCGCCGGCGCGACCGGGGCGGCCTTCGCGCCCAGCGGCTCCAACGCCTACGTCGCCACGCAGGATCGCAGCGGCTCGCGCCTGGCGCGCCTGAACGCCGCGACGGGTCATGTCACTCGCAGCATTCGTCTCGGCAAAGGGCTCGGCGGCGGAGTTGCGTTCACCAAGGACGGCCGCCGCGCGATCGTCGGCTCGGCTCGCGGCGCGGCCGTCACCGCCGTGGTCGAGCTGGCGCGCGGCAAGGTCCTGCGGGTGCACACCGGCCGCGGGCCCGGCGCGCCCGCCGCCTCGCCGGACGGCACGCGCATCTACGTCGCCGACGGCGGCTCGGGCACGGTCTCGGTCCTCAGCGCCCTGTCGTTCAAGCGGCTGACCGCACAGCGCATCGGATCGCGCAAGCACCCCGCGGGCGTCGCCGTGCAGCCGGGCGTCGCGCTGATCACCGGCACGCCCGGCAACGACATCCTCCGCGGCACCCGCGGGATGGACCGCATCGATGCGCTCGCCGGCGACGACCAGCTCAGCGGCGGCCGCGACGACGACGTGCTCCTCGGCGGCCCCGGCAACGACTCGCTCGCCGGCGGCCCGCGCGACGACGTCCTCGACGGCGGCGACGGCGACGACCGCATGTTCGCCTCCGCCGGCAACGACCAGGTGCTGGGCGGGCCGGGCAACGATTACGGCAACGGCGGCACCGGCAACGACAAGGTCGACGGCGGCGAGGGCAACGACTCGCTCGACGGCGGCGACGGCGACGACGTCGTCCTCGGCGGCGCGGGCGATGACCGCATCAGGGAGGTCGGCCTGGGCAACGACAGCCTGCTCGACGGCGGTCCCGGCAACGACTACGTCGACGGCAACCGCGGCTCGGACACGATCAAGGGCGATGCGGGCAACGACTCGCTCTTCGGCGGCTCGGGCTCGGAGATGATCGACGGCGGCGAGGGCGACGACTCGCTCGACGGCGGCACGGGCGGCGACCACCTGTACGGGCGCAACGGCAACGACGTGATCAAGGGCGACGCCGGCCGCGACACGATCTACGGCTCCTACGGCATCGACACCCTCGACGGCGGCTCGGGCGACGACTACCTGTCGGGCTCGTTCGGCGCCGACGAGGTCACCGGCGGCCCCGGCGAGGACGAGATCCTGGGCGGCAGCGGCAACGACGTGATCCGCGCGGCCGACGACTCGAGCGACCACGTCGACTGCGGGCCGGGCCGCGACACCGTCTACGTCGAGGACACGGCCCCGACCCGCGACGACCTGCGCAACTGCGAGAAGGTCGTGCCGATCCCGCCGGAGCCGGCCAGCGACGCCCCGAGCACGGCGAGCAACATCACCGGCACGCCGGGCGACGACGTGCTGGTGGGCACGGCCGGCGACGACTCGCTCTTCGGCCAGGACGGCAACGACTCGCTCTTCGGCCAGGACGGCAACGACTACGTCGACGGCGTCAACGGCGACGACACGCTGCGCGGCGGCAACGGCGACGACGAGATCCACGGCCGCAACGGCAACGACCTGATCCTCGGCGGCCCCGGCAACGACACGATCACCGGCGATCGCGGCAACGACGTCATCAACGGCGAGGACGGCGACGACGTCATCGACGGCAACCTCGACGACGACACGATCGAGGGCGGCGTGGGCAACGACCGCATCAACGTCGTCGGCGGCGGCTTCGACCGCGTGAGCTGCGGCGACGGCCAGGACGTCGTCTTCGCCGACGTCGCCGACGAGATCAACGCCAACTGCGAGGACGTGCGGCGCTAGGAGGTCGACATGACGACGAACGTCCCTGGTGTACGAACAGGGTTGCTACACCAGGGACGTTCGACGCGACGGCCTGGCTAGGCGACCCGCGCCGCCGGGTGCGCCGGGTGGCCTTCGAGCGCGTCCCACAGCGCGTGCATCGTCGGGGCGAGATGCGACAGCTCCTCGAGGTGCAGCTCGCTGAGCGCCTCGAGCTGCCGTGAGCCGCGGTCGGTGAGCCGTAGGCGCACCGCGCTGGGGTTGTCGGGATCGGCGTTGCGGGTGATCAGCCCTGCGTCCTGGGCGCGGTCGACAAGCCCGACGGCGCTGTTGTGGCGCAGCAGGAGGTGGTGGGCGACGTCGCCGACCGTCGGCCCGCGCGCGTCGCCGTGGCCGCGGATCGCCAGCAGAAGCTGGTGCTGGGCCGGGGTGACCCCGGCCGCCTGAGCCTGCTGCTCGCTCCAGCGCAGGAAGCGGCGCAGGCCGGTGCGCAGCTCCAAGAGCCGCCGATAGTCCTCGTTTGTGGGACTGGTGCCTTCGGGCATATCGTACTAGGATATCGTGGCACGATATATCAAGGAGGGTCAACCATGGCCACGTTCTGCAAGACCTATCCCGACGAGGCCGCCGGCCAGGAGGCGATCAGCGAGCTGCGCGCCGCGGGCGTGCCCGGGCACGCGATCCGGATGCTGGCCGGCCACGCGCCCCACGACGTCCGCCGCGAGCCGGTCGGCACGTTCGCCGGGACGATCCGGCCCGAGGCCCCGGTCGGGACCTTCGCCAACGTCAGACGCCTGCGCCGCCAGGGCCGCGGCAGCTATGCCGGCGACCCCGACCGCATGCGCCGTGGCTGCTTCGCCGACGCCGAGAGCGACGTGATCGTCACCTACGACCGCCGCGCGCACAAGCGGGTGGCCGGTCGCCACGAGGTGCTGCGCGCCCTGCGCGACTGGCACGTCGTCGAGGACACGGCCGAGCACGTCATCGACGAGCTCCACTCTGGGCACGCGACGGTCGTCGTCGAGATCTCGGAGATCCCGCCGGACGAGGTGCGCGAGCGCCTCGACGGTGCCCGGCAGGAGACCGACGCCATCTAGGGCCCGTACTCGACAGACCGCGAGGCCGCGGGGCCGTACTCGGCGTCGAGCGGATCCTTACGCCTGGCCTTGGGCGCCGGCGCGGTCGCGTGCGGCCGGTGCGCCGCCGTGACGAGGGCTGAGCGCGACTGGGCCGCCGTCGGGCCGGCGGGAGGATCCGGCACGTGCAATGCGCCCAGCGCGCTCGTGCCCGCGATCGCGATCGTGGCGATCGCGGCAGCGCTGCTCGTCTGCTCGGCGATCAGGCCACCGAGGACCTGGCCGGCGCGCAGCCGTGGCAGGCGGGCAAGCAAGGGCACCGCGAAGGCCGGCAGCGAGGCGCCGTGGGCGAGCGTGACGCGCGCGCGGTGCAGCAGCGACTTGACCGCCGACACGCTGGTCTCCTGGCGGAGGGCGATCTCCTCGTAGCTGCGCCCCTCGAGCTCGCGGCCGACGAGCGCCGCGCGCTGTCCGCTGGGCAGTGCCTCGACGGCATCGAGCGCCCCGGCCAGGCGCTCAGCGCGCTCGACGACCTCGAAGGCCGACGGCGCGCCGCCGGGCAGCTCGGGCGGCAGCGGCGCGGTCGGCCGCGCCGCGCGGAAGTAGTCGTGGCAGCGGTTGCGGACGATCGCGTAGAGCCACGCCTCGACGTCGACGGGCAGCTTGCCACCGACGATCGCACGGTGGGCGCGCACGAGCGCGTCCTGCACCGCGTCCTCGGCGAGGGCGCCGTCGCGCCCGCAGCGCGAAGTGGCGTAGCGGACCAGGCGCGGACGGTGGCGGGCGACGAGCGCGGCGAAGGCCGCCTCGTCGCCACGGGCCGTGGCGCGCACGAGGGCATGGTCGCTGCGCGATCGCATCGGCCATGAGACGAGATCGAGCGCGCAGAAGTTGCGTTAGAGGTGCCGACAACGGCCACGTGGCCGTCGGAGGCGGGTCCCCGCGGCCGTAGGCCGTACGGTCTATCGGACGATGCGGACGCGACGCACGCCGGTGCGCGCGTTTCCGGCGCGGTCGGTGGCGCGCACGCTGATGCGCACGGTGGCCCGGCGCCGGGGCCGGTTGAGCGCGCGCTTGATCGTTCGACGCGTGGCCTTCGAGAGCTTCAGGCGCAGGGTCGTCCTCGCGCCCGCCACCAGCGTCGTGCGAGCCGTGCGCGTGCGCAGCGCCGGGGCCGCAGCGGCCCTCGCACGCCGGCGGGTGATGAGGACGCGGCCGCTGGCTCGAACCGTGCACAGCTCGTCGCAGCGCACGCGGATGGTCACATAGCCCTTGCGCAGCGCGTGCTGGCGCGCGGCGGCGCGCAGGAGAGTGAACGCCGGCGCGCGGCGGTCGCCGGCGCCGGACGCCGCGCCGCCGGGACCGCCGGGCGCTCCCGTTGCCGCGCAGGCGCCGCTGGTGGCGAAGCGGTAGACCGGCCCGTTGAGCGACGCCGCGTACACGCGCCCGCAACCGTCCTCCCCGAAGCTCGAGACGCCGGGCACGTTGAAGCCGAGGGCGCGAGGCGTGCCGTTCGGCAGGGTGACGCCCGAGATCACGCCCGTGCAGTTGTCGCCGTAGAGGTAGGTGCCCGCGAGCTCGGGCAGCGCGGGGTCGCGAACGACGTAGCCGCCGGTGATCGAGCAGGCGCCACCGGCGTGCGGGTACTCGACGACCGGGAAGACGAACCCGGGCGCGCTGCTGACCGGGTTGCCGGCGGGATAGGTGTGGAGCCCCTCGTACTTGTTCCAGCCGTAGTTGGCGCCGGCGCCGATGCCGGGGGCCGGCGCGAAGTCGACCTCCTCGTAGCTGTTCTGGCCGACGTCGCCGATCACGAGATCGCCGGTGACGCGGTCGAACGAGAAGCGCCAGGGGTTGCGCAGTCCGTAGGCGAAGACCGTCGCCCCACCGTTGACCCGGTCGACGCGCAGGAGCTTGCCGAGCCGGTAGTCGTGGTTGACGTGATTGGTCATGTCGATAGACGGCGGCACCGGTGTGGTGGTCTGCGCGTTGTTGCTCGGGTCCCCGCCGCTGCCACCGTCGCCCGTCCCCGCGTAGAGCGAGCCGTCCGGCCCGAACTGCAATTGCCCGCCGTTGTGGTTGCTCTGCTGGTCGTGCGGGATCGCCACCAGGACGCGCGAGTAGCCGGGATCGGCCCGGTCGGGGTTGCCGGGGTCGACCCGGTGCTCCTCGATCGTCACCTGCCCGTCAGGGCTCTTGGCCGTGTAGTAGACGTAGAACAGGCCGCTCGTGGCGTAGTCGGGCGCAAAGGCCATCGAGAGCAGGCCGCGCTCGCCGCCGGCCTGCACGCGACCGGTCAGGTCGGCGAAGGTCGAGATCACGCCGTTCTTGACGAGCTTGATCGTGCCGCCCTGCTCGACCACGAAGACGCGGCTGAAGTCGCCGCGCGGCGCCGTCACGTACACGGGCGAGGAGAAGTCCCCGACCTTGGCGAGCGTCACGCTGGCGGCGCGCGCCGCAGCGGGAAGCAGCGCGAGGACGACCACCGCGAGGAGCGGAGCGCGGCGCACGCGCGCAATCATGCAGCAGCCGTCCGCTTCGCGCGCCGCGCCCGCCGCTCGGCGCGCGCCCGGGAGAGGGCCTCGGCCCGGCCGACGGCGTCGAGGTCGTCGTAGAGCGTGCGGATCTCGGTGAGGATGGCGTCGGCCACCGCCTGCTGCTGGTCACGCGTCGGCTCGTCGACCTGCGCGTAGCGGAAGGCCTCGCCGTAGCTGACCGTCACCTTGGGGAACTCGCCGCGCCGCCAGTTGCGCACGCGGGCAGAGCCGTGGATGGCGACCGGCACGATCGTCGCGCCGGACTCGAGCGCCATGCGGCCGATGCCCGGACGCGCGATCTCCCCGACGCACCCGGTGCGCGAGCGCCCGCCCTCGCAGTACATGGCGATGCAGCCGCCATGCGCGAGGATGGTCAGGGCGGTGACGAACGTCTCCTCGTCGCGATGGCCGCGGCGCACCGGGAAGACGCCGCCGTGCGAGTAGATGAACTGCATCGGCGGCTTGAAGAGCTGCGATTTGGCCATGAACTGGACCTTGCGGCGGATCGAGGCCCCGAGCAGGAAGTGGTCCATGAACGATGCGTGGTTCGGCGCCAGGATCACGGGGCCGCTGGCGGGCACGCGCTCGGGCTCGATCGCGCGCACCCGGAAGAGGACCCACGCGAAGAGTGTCGTCGCGACGCGCACGATCTCGTAGACGATGTCCGGCTTGCGCGTCCGCGACCGTTCGTGGAAACGGTCGAAGGCCTCAGCGGGCCGTGGGTCCTTGTAGACCTGCGCCCGGATCGGCTCGAGGCGCTCGTCCTCCTGCACGTCGCTCACCAGCGGAAAGCTACCGCGCTGCTTGGGACGGTTCAGGTGGTCGCCGAAGACCTACCTCGAGCGCACCGTCGCGTGGATCCTCGGCGAGATCGTCGCGCCTGACTGAGCGATCGGAGCCGGGGCCCATGACCCGCGCCGGCGCTGTCCCCTCGCCGGCGCGGATGTCCCCTGGACCCCGGCCCGATCGACTGTACTCGCGGCGGTTGGGTCAGGACCACTACGAGCGGATGCGTGGCCCACGCTCCGGGCGTTCGTCGCAGGAGGAGACGGAGGGCTGGTGGGCCCTTCCCGAAGCGATCGTTGCCACGCCTCGGCAAGGTACGCCCGCGCGGCCGGGACTCCCATCGACCCGCGGTCGGAAGTTGGTCCGACCGGCGGTCGATGCATCCACGCGTCGCGCGGTCCGCCGTCCACGGCGGCGGCTATCGTGGCGCCGTTCCGGTTGCCCCAGCACCCAGGAGGACGCGGTGGCGGACGTCGAGGCCCACATCACGGGCACGGTGTGGAAGATCGAATGCGAGGTCGGCGACGAGGTCGAGGAGGGCGACACCGTCGTGATCCTCGAGTCGATGAAGATGGAGATGCCCGTCGAAGCCGAGGACGCCGGCGTGGTCAAGGAAATCCTGTGCGAGGAGGGGCAAGCGGTCAACGAGGGCGACACCCTCGTGATCCTCGAGTAGCGCGCCTGCACTAGCCTCTCGCCCGTCCATGGCGGGCGAGCTGCTTCTCGACGGGCCGGCGGACGGAGTCCTCCGGCTCACGATCTCCAATCCGGCCAAGCGCAACGCGCTCGACCACGCGATCCTCGACGCGATCGCGGCCGTCCTCGGCGACCTGGGCGACACACGCACGCTGATCCTCACGGGCGCCGAGGGCATGTTCTCCTCGGGCTACGACATCGGCGACATCCCCGACGACGTGTTCGCCGAGGAGGCCGAGCGCCTGGTCGCGCACCCGTTCGCCGAGGCGCTGGAGGCACTCGACAACTGCCCGATCCCGACCGTCGCGGCGCTGCCCGGCCACACGATCGGCGGCGGCCTGGAGGTCGCCCTCGCCTGCGACCTGCGGATCGCCGCCGAGGGGATCGTGCTCGGCATGCCACCCGCCAAGCTCGGGCTCGTGTATTCACACACCGGGCTGCGGCGTTTCCTTCAGGCGATCGGCGCCCCGCGCACCAAGGAGCTGTTCCTGACCGGGCGCAACGTCGATGCCCGCACGGCCCTGAGCTGGGGCATGGTCAACGCGGTGGTGGGCGTCGCCGAGCTCGAGACGATGACGCTCGACCTCGCGGCCGACCTCGCGGCCAACGCCCCGCTGAGCGTGCGCGGGAACAAGCGCGTGATCCGCGAGCTCCTGGCGGCCGAGGGGCCGCTCGAGGAGAACATCGAGCGCGAGCTGATCGAACTGCGCGAGACGAGCTTCCACTCCGAGGACTTGCGCGAGGGCATCCGCGCGTTCGGCCAGAAGCGGCCGGCGCGCTGGAAGGGGCGTTAGCCCGTGAACGCCCGCTCGGCACGACCCACGCCTACAACATCGTGCGCGTGCCGTAGCGGTCAGTCGCCCGCGGCCGCGGCGCGCACGGCCTCGCGGATCGCCTCGACGTCCTCGCTCTTCTCGAGGTAGGCGACGGCGCCGCGCGCCAGCGCGGTCTCCTCCATGCGGTCGGCGCCCCATCCGCTGAGTGCGACGACGCGCGTGTTCGGCGCGCGCTCGAGCACCGCGGGAATCGCGTCGATGCCGTCCAGGACAGGCATCGTGAGGTCGAGCAGGACAACGTCGGGCTGCAGCGCGGCGGCCGACTCGATCGCGGCCACGCCGTCGCCGGCCTCGCCGACGACCTCGATGGTTGGGTCTTCGGGCAGCGTGTAACGCATGAGGGCCCGGAAGGCCGCCACGTCGTCGCAGACCAGCACGCGGATCGTCGCCACCGGCAAGCCAGCGTACCGGCGCCGTCCGGCGGCCCGCCTACGTTTCCCCCGCATGCCGCCGCTCATCACCCGCGAGGAGGCCCTCGAGCTGGGCGAATTCGAGGACCACGCCGCGATCGAGGCGCTGGTCGAGCGCGCGTGGCACGCGCGCCAGGAGCGCTTCGGCGACAGCACCGACATGTGCTCGCTGGTCAACGCCAAGTCCGGCGGCTGCGCCGAGGACTGCGGCTTCTGCGCCCAGTCGCGCTTCGCCGAGGCCGAGACGCCGATGCACGCGATGATGGAGCCCGAGCAGATCCTCGAGCACGCGCGGGCCGCCGAGGCGGCCGGCGCCCACCGCTTCTGCATGGTCACGCAGGGCCAGGGGCTCTCCAAGCGCGACTTCGAGAAGGTCCTCGACGGGGCGCGGCTCGTCGCCGAGCACACGAACCTCAAGCGCTGCGCGTCGATCGGGCACATGAGCCCGGCGCGCGCCAAGGCGCTGCGCGAGGCCGGCATCCAGCGCGTCCATCACAACGTCGAGACCGCCGAGTCCTACTACGACGAGGTCTCGACGACGGTGCGCTACGAGGGGCGGCTGCGCACGATCGACGCCGTCCGCGAGGCGGGCCTCGAGACGTGCGTCGGCGGCATCCTCAACCTCGGCGAGTCGCGCGAGCAGCGCGTCGAGATGGCCTTCGAGCTCGCGAAGATCGACCCGACCAGCGTCCCGATCAACCTGCTCAACCCCCGGCCGGGCACGAAGTTCGGCGATCGCGACTTCATGGACCCGTGGGAGGCGGTCAAGTGGATCGCGATCTTCCGCCTGATCCTGCCGAGCGCGCTGTTCCGCCTGTGCGGCGGGCGCGTCGAGAACCTCGGCGAGCTGCAGCCGCTGGCGGTCAAGGCCGGCCTCAACGGCGTGATGATGGGCAACTTCCTGACGACGCTCGGCTCCACGCCCGAGGAGGACCGCTCGATGTTCACCGAGCTGGGCCTCAACGTCGCGCGCCAGCCCGACAACGGCGCCAACCCGCGCCCGGACAACCGAGCGGGCTGGCTCGACGGCGAGACGCCCGAGCCGGAGCCGGAAACGCCGCTCGAGCTCCACATCCGCCTGTGGGATCCGTCGACGCAGCTGCGCTTCAAGCGCAAGTCCTCGGTGCCCGCCCGACCCGACGGCGCACCGAACGCCTGGCCGAGCCAAGCCGCCTGAGGAGGGCCACACGTGACCGAGATCCACGAGCGCCTGGACGAGCTCAGGGAGCTCGGGCTCTACCGCCGCCTGCGCATGGTCAGCGGGCCTCAGGGGCCGCGCGTCGTGCTCGACGGCAAGCCCGTGCTGCTGCTGTGCTCGAACAACTACCTCGGGCTGGCCGACCACCCGCGGGTGCGTGAGGCCGCCGCCGACGCGGCGATGCGCTGGGGCGTCGGCGCCGGGGCCTCGCGGCTCGTCTCGGGCACGATGACCGTCCACCGGCGCCTCGAGGAGCGCCTCGCGGACTTCAAGCACACCGAGGCGGCGCTGCTGTTCGGCTCGGGCTACCTCGCCAACCTCGGCGTCGTCAGCTCGCTGGCCGGCACGGGCGAGGTCGTCTTCTCCGACGAGCTCAACCACGCCTCGATCATCGACGGCTGCCGGCTCGCGCGGGCCGAGACCTTCGTCTACCGCCACGGCGACGTCGAGCACCTCGCGTGGGGCATGCGCGAGGCCCAGGGCCGCGGCGCCCTGATCGTCACCGACTCGGTCTTCTCGATGGACGGCGACGTCGCGCCGCTCGCCGAGATCGTCGAGCTCGCGCAGCGCCACCGCGTGCGCGTGGCCGTCGACGAGGCGCACGGCATCGGCTGCCTGGGACCGGGCGGCCGCGGCGCGGTCGCCGAGGCCGGGCTCGAGCGACGAGGTCGACGTCGTGATCGGCACGCTCGGCAAGGCGCTCGGCTCCTACGGCGCCTACGTCGCCTGCGATCAGGCGATGGCCCAGTTCCTCGTCAACAGCGCGCGGCCGTTCATCTTCTCGACGGCGCCGCCGCCGCCCGCCGTGGCCGGCGCGCTGGCCGCGCTCGAGCTGCTGACCGAGGAGCCGCGCCGCGTCGAGAAGCTGCAGACCAACGCCGACACGCTGCGCGACGAGCTCGCCCGCGAGGGCTTCGAGGTCTCGGGCTCGACGACGCAGATCGTGCCGCTGGTGATCGGCGAGGCACATCAGGCGATGCGCATCTGCGAGGTGGCGATCGAGCGCGGCGTCTTCGCGCAGGCGATCCGGCCGCCGACCGTGCCCGACGGCACGTCGCGGCTGCGGCTGGCCGTCATGGCCTCGCACAGCAAGGCCGAGCTGCGCGAAGCCGCGCAGGTCCTCGGCCGCGCGGCGCTGCAGGCCGGCTGGCGGCCCGGCGACGGCGTGCCGGTCGTCGCCGCGCGCGAGGAGGCGGCAGCAAGGGCCGATTCCGGCCGGCCGTTCGACATCGAGCGCCAGGCGGCATAGCAAGACACGGTGTCGCTTCCGCGACCTGGGGGTGGGCGGGCCCGGGTCCCGGCCACGTGGCCGCCGCCGGCACCCCATCGCGGCCTGTTCGTCACCGGCACCGACACCGGCGTCGGCAAGACCGTCGTGGCCGCGGCGCTCGCCGCCACGCTGCGAGCCGATGGGGTCGACGTCGCCGCCTTCAAGCCGGCGGTGACCGGCCTCGACGAGCCCGAGCCCGGCCGGCCGGCCGACCATGAGCTGCTCGCCGCCGCGAGTGCGCGGCCGGTGAGCGAGGTGACGCCGCACCGCTTCGGCCCGCCGGTCTCGCCGCATCTTGCGGCCGAGCTGGCGGGAACCGCGCTCGAGCCCGCCGCGCTCGTCGCCGCGGCGCGCGGCCTGCGCGCCGAGGTCGTCGTCGCCGAGGGCGTCGGCGGCCTGCTCGTACCCCTGACGCTCGGCTACATGGTGCGCGACCTCGCGGTCGACCTCGGCTGGCCCGTCATCGTCGTCGGACGGCCCGGCCTCGGCACGATCAACCACACGCTGCTCACGGTGGAGTCCGCGCGCGCGGCCGGGCTCGACGTGCGGGCCGTCGTGCTGACGCCGTGGCCCACGGAGCCGAGCGTCATGCAGCGCTCGAACGTCGAGACGATCGCGCGACTGGGCGGCGTGGAGGTGGCGACGCTGGGCGCCGTCGGGGTCGAGCCCGATCAGCTCGCGCGCGCGGGAGCGACGCTGCCGTACGCGCGCTGGCTCTGAGCCCGCCCTATCGATCGCCCTCGGCGGCGAAGCGAACGATCGACGCGTCGATGAGCCACTCGACCGGCGCGCGGTCGTCGGTGTAGACGGCGCCGCCGCGCAGGGCCGGCGCGAGCCGGCCGGCGGTGGCCCCGGCGGTCGCCGCGAGGTCCGGGGGCAGGCGGCGCGTCGCCGCGCGCAGCGTGGCCGGCGAAGCCTCGCCGGTGCTACCGACGAGGACGGTGTTCGTCGCCTTGACCGGATCGCGCAGGACGGTCCCGAAGGCGGCGCCCATCGTCGCGCCGAGGACCTTCTCCAGGCTGTCCGAGCCGCGCGGGTGGCCGACGTTGACCAACACGACGCCCCCGGGCGCGAGGTGGTCGCGCACCCCTTCGAAGAACTCGCGCGTGGTCAGGTAGAACGGGATGTAGGGCTGGCGGTAGGCGTCGACGACGATGACGTCCCAGCGCCGCGTCGCGTCGCGCAGGAACGGGCGCGCATCGGCGGTGTGGACGTGGAGGTTGGGGCCGCGCATGTCGAACAGCCGGCGGCCGACCTCGGTCAGCGCCGGGTCGATCTCGACCGCGTCGACGCGCGTGGCCGGGAAGTAATGGCCGTACGCGCGCGCCGTCGTCCCTGCCGCGTTGCCGAGGATCGCCACCGAGCGTGGCTGCCCGGCGCCGGCGAAGGGCAGCACGAGCATCTCGTCCCAGTAGTCGTCGGTCAGCCATTCGCCCGGCTCGTAGACCGAGTGCACGGCCTCGCCCTCGTTGAGCTCCAGGCGCCGCTCGCCGTTCGGGCGCTCGGTCACGCGCGCGTACTGATACTCGGTCTCGCGCTCCCAGATCACGCGCGCGTCGCCGGCCGCCTTGATCGTGCCGACGGGGATCGCCAGCAGCAGCGCAACGCCCACCGGCGCGAGGACGAAGCGCCGGCGCATGGCGGGCACGGCGACGATGGCGAGAGCCAGCGCGAAGACCAGGAACGTGCGCCGCGTGCCGATCAGCGGGATCAGCAACAGCGCGCTGAGGAAGGTGCCCGCCAGCGAGCCGAGGGTCGAGATCGCGTACAGCCGGCCCGCGACGCGCCCGGCCTCCTCGACGCTGCGCACGCTCAGGCGCACCGCGTAGGGCGCCACGACCCCGAGCAGCAGCACCGGCACGGCGACGAGCACGAGCACGCCGAACAGCGAGCCGACGAAGGCGCCGGCCTCGAGCCGGTCGAGCGCCTGGACGGAGACGCGCAGGAACGGCCCGGCGACGAACGGGACCAGCGCCAGCAGCGCGGCCGCGCCGAGCACGATCCGGCTGAGGCCTTCCAGGGTCGGGTCGCGGTCGGCCAGTCGGCCGCCGACCCAGTAGCCGACGCTGAGCGCGACGAGCACGGTCGCGATCGTGTTCGCCCACACGATCGTCGACGCGCCGAACCACGGTGCCAGCAGCCGCGCGGCGGCGATCTCGGCGCCCAGGGAGGCTGACCCGACGACGAACGCGAGGACTTCGATGCGTCGCCCCGGCACGCGCCACAGACTACGACCCTACGCAGCGTCGGATGGCCGGTTCGTCCGCGACCGGGTCTAGCTTGCAGAGCACGATGCCGATGTCCGCCGCAGAACTCGCCGAACTCGACCGCCGGCACCTGTGGCACCCCTTCACCCAGCAGCAGGGCTGGGAGCAGGAGGACTTCCCGATCATCGCCTCGGCCGACGACACGACCCTCTACGACACCGAGGGCAACGCATACATCGACGGGATTTCGTCGCTGTGGTGCAACGTCCACGGCCACCGCCATCCGGCTATCGACATCGCGATCAAGGACCAGCTCGATCGCGTCGCGCACACCACGATGCTCGGCCTCTCGCACGCCCCGGCGGTCAAGCTCGCCACGCGCCTGGTCGAGTTGGCGCCAGAGGGGCTGTCGCGGGTCTTCTTCTCCGACAACGGATCGAGCGCTTACGAGGTCGCGCTGAAGATGGCCTACCAGTTCCACCACCAACGCGGCGAGCGGTGGCGGTCCGGCTTCGTCTGCCTGCGCGACAGCTACCACGGCGACACGCTCGGCTCGGTCTCGGTGGGCGGGATCGAGCTCTTCCACTCGCTCTACCGGCCACTGCTGTTCGACGTCTGGCACGCCGAGCCCGGCGACGCCGAGCACCTGCGCGCGCTGCTGGCGGAGCACGCCGAGCGCTGCGCGGCCGTGATCGTCGAGCCGCTCGTGCAGGGCGCGGCGGGCATCCACGTCATGCCCGACGGCTATCTGCGCGCGGTGCGCGAGCTCTGCGACGAGTTCGGCGTGCTGCTGATCTGCGACGAGGTCGCCACCGGCTTCGGGCGCACCGGCACGATGTTCGCCTGCGAGCAGGAGGGCGTCACGCCCGACCTGCTGTGCGTGGCGAAGGGGCTGACCGGTGGCTACCTCCCGCTCGCGGCGACCCTCACCACCGAGCGCGTCTACGAAGGCTTCCTCGGCGAGCACGAGGAGTTCCGCACCTTCTTCCACGGCCACACCTACACCGGCAACCCGCTCGCCTGCGCCGCGGCGCTGGCGACGCTGCGCGTGTTCGATCAGGAACGCACGCTCGAGCGCCTGCAGCCGAAGATCGCGCTGCTCGGCGAGCTGCTGGCCGAGCACCTCGAGAGTCTCCCGGCCGTGCTCGAGGTCCGCCGCCGCGGGTTCATGGTCGGCATCGAGCTGCAGGGGTTCCCGGTGCAGGCGCGCATCGGCCATCGCGTCACCCTCGAGGCCCGCGCCCGCGGCGCGATCATCCGCCCGCTCGGCGACACCGTCGTGCTCATGCCGCCGCTGTCGATCCAGCCGGCCGAGCTGCGCCGGCTGGTTGAGATCACCGCGGCAGCGATCGCCGCCGCGGTGGGCGCGGCAGACCTCGTCGCGGCTGCCTGAGCGCCGCGGCCGCCACGAGACCCGTCAGCGCCGCGCCGGCGGCGGCCAGCGCGCGGGCGCCGTTGCCGTTGCCGTCCATGGACTCGAACCGCGCCCCGGCGGCGGAGATCTCGATGAAGCCGACGGGCACGGCGTCGATGCGCCCGCCGCCACCGCGCTGGCCGAGCCCGCCGGCCGCGCGCACACGGGCGACGGGGATCACGGTGCGGCCCTCGACGTGGATCGGCTCGCCGTAGCACAGCCGCGCGCCGCGGGCGGCGGCCAGCAGCTTGCGCGTGGCGAGGGTACGGTCGACTGAGCCGCGCTTGGCCATGAGCCATCTAGTCCTCGTACGGGGTGAAGTCGCGCTTGCGCGCGCCGCACACGGGACAGAACCACGTGTCAGGGATATCGTCGAACGGGGTGCCGGGCGGGATGCCGCCGTCGGGGTCGCCGTCGGCCGGGTCGTAGATGAACCCACAGCTATCGCAGATCCACTTCTGCGCGGTCGTCGTCTCTGTCATGGGCCGAAAGGTACCCTGCTCTCCGTGGCGTTCGACCGTCCCCCGCCAGGCGAGGAGCTCAACCTCACCGGCGCGGAGACCCCGCCGCGCCAGGCGGCGACGGTCATCGTCCTGCGCGGCGGCGCCGACGCCCTCGAGGTGCTGCTGGTCAGGCGTACGCCGCAGGCGCGCTTCATGGGCGGCGTCTGGGTCTTCCCCGGCGGCGCGGTCGACGCCGGCGAGGGCGAGGGCGACACGGCCCACCGGATCGCCGCCGTGCGCGAGCTCGAGGAGGAGGCCGGCATCGTCGTCGACGACCTCGGCTTGCTGGTCAAGTTCTCGCGCTGGATCACCCCCGCAGAGGTCGTCGTTCGCTACGACACGCATTTCTTCCTGGCGGCGCTCCCGCCCGGCCAGGAGCCGAGCATCGACGGCTCGGAGATCGTCGACCAGGGCTGGTTCGCGCCGGCCGAGGCGCTCGCCGCCCACGAGCGCGGCGACATCGCGCTGGTCTTCCCCACCATCAAGCATCTCGAGCAGCTCGCGGAGTTCGCCAGCGCCGACGCGCTCCTGCACGACGCCCGCGGCCGCGAGGTCGGGCCGGTGCAGCCGCGCGTCGTCACCGAGGGCGGCCGCGGGCGGATCATCCTGCCCGGCGAGCCCGGCTACGACGACTGACGGTCGCGCGGCGCGATCGCGCGCTTCGTGGGCGGTGCCGGCTAGAGCGGCACCGCGCGGTCGGGACGCCCGGTGGAGTCGAAGGCCGATGCGCGCTCGAATGCCGCCTCCGGGCTGTCGGCCGGCTGCTCGGCGGCGAGCGCCTCCGGCTTCGCCAGGAAGCCTCCTCATCGTGGTCGTCGAACGACGCTCATAGGTCGGCCACCCGCTGCTCCCAGTCCATGCGGCCGAGTTATCGCAGGTGCGCGGCCAGAACGCAGAGCACGGCCAGGACGAGCGCGACGGCGACGAAGCGCAGGATCGCGTCGCGGCGCATCCGGGCGCGCTCGCGCCGGCGCTCGCGGAGCGTCTCGGCTCCGAGTAGGTCGACGACGGCGGGCTCCGCGAGGCCGAGGCCGCGCTCGCGGCAGAACGCGAGCAGCTCGCCCGGACGGCGAACGTCGATGACCTCGGCGCCGTACGTCGCGCTGAGGCGATCGATCAGGAACGGGTTGCGGCCGGGCAGCCGCACGAACGCGTACGGCCGCGCTCTGGCGGCGCGGAAGCCCTCGTCATGGACCTCGACGGCGCCGTCTGCCTCGACGATGCCGGGAAGGTCGAAGCGGCTCGCCAGCACGCGACGCGCCGACGCCCGGCTCGGGTGCCAGGCGTGGATGCCGCAGCGGCAGTCCGCGGCGGGCGCGGCGTGGCCCTCGCCGCAGGTCGCCTCCACCCAGGCGCCCGAGGCCCACACCGTGCCGCGCTGCGGCGCGGTCAGTCGCTCGCGGCCGTCCTTGGTCACGACCCGCCATGTGCGGAGGCCGTAGAGCGGTCCGGGCAGGAGCGGGACCTCGTCCACCGTCGCTGGTGTACCACGAAGGGCCCATGCGCGGACAGAGCGGTTGTAGGATCGGCGCGCAATGACGACCTCTCTGCCGGGAGAGCTCCTCGAGGTCTTCGAACGGTCGCGCACCGCCGAGTACGTGACGATCGACGCGCACGGCCAGCCGGTCGTGTGGCCGGTGACGCCCGCCTATCACGCGGCCAAGGGCTGCATCGACGTCGCGCGCGCGGACGAGCGGGCG
This sequence comes from uncultured Actinomycetes bacterium, assembly GCA_963821355.1. Lineage (GTDB taxonomy): Bacteria > Actinomycetota > Thermoleophilia > Solirubrobacterales > Solirubrobacteraceae > JAOPZW01. The sequence goes on from CAWGDO010000002.1 coordinate 194,704, forward strand.
GACGACAGCAGGGCCAACCCGCACGTGGCGCTGCTGTTCTGCGATCCCCCGGGTGAAGCGCCGCCGCCGCTGGTGCTCGTACAGGGCATCGCACAGGTCGACGCAGACACGATCCACGTCCGCCCTGAGCGCATCTACGTCTGGCCGCGGGCCGACCTCGACGAGGAGCCCGAGCTCTACGACGCACACGTCGACGAGGTTCGCTCGGCGCACAACCAGGAGCCGGAGGTCGGCCACGCGGCGCCGGAAGGCGGGCGGCCGGAGTGGGACGCACGGCTCGACGAGCTCGATGATGGTGTCCTGGCCTTCGTCGGCCCCGACGGCTTCCCGTTCGCGGTTCGCGCCCCGGTCCAGGCTGACGGCAAGGCGGGCGTGGTTTGGGTCGAGGCCGACCCGGTCGGTGCGCCGATCGAGCCCGGCCTGGCCTGCCTGTGCGCCCATGACGGCCGCCTGCACGCGCTCGGCGACCTCGACGAGGAGCAAGGCCGCTGGGTCCTGCGCCCGCACCGGGTCGCGAGCGGCGCCCGGGCGGGCTGATGGCCGGGCTCACCGTCGCGGTCACCGGCCCGACGGGAGAGATCGGACGGGCGTTCATCCGCTCGCTCGAGCGCTCGCGCGACGTCGGGCGCATCGTCGGGATGGCGCGCCGGCCGTTCGACCCGGCGGCCCATGGCTGGAAGCGCGCCGAGTACCGCCGCGGCGACGTGCTCGATCGCGGCTCGGTCGAGGACCTCGTCGCGGGCGCCGATGTCGTCGTGCACCTCGCCTTCGTCGTGCTCAAGGCCGGCGACGAGACGCGCCACGTCAACGTTGAGGGCTCGCGCAACGTCTTCGAGGCGACCGTCGCCGCCGGGGTGCCGCGGCTGGTGTACTCGAGTTCGGTCGCCGCTTACGGCTTCCCGGAGGACCACGACGGCCTGCTGACCGAGGAGATGCCCGCGCTCGGCCACGCTCGCCACCCCTATTCCGCGCACAAGGCCGAGGTCGAGGCCGTCCTCGCCGACGCGCTCGCCGACGGCGAGACCCACGCCTGGGTGTTCCGGCCGTGCATCGTCGCAGGGCCCGACGCCCCCGCGCTGATCGAGCAGGCGCGCTGGCCGGATCGCCTCCCCGCTCCGCTCTCGACGCTGGCCGGCGCAGTCGGCGTGCTGCCGGACCCGGGCGTGACCTTCCAGCTCGTGCACCACGACGACGTCGCCACCGCGCTGCGTGCCGGCGTGCTGGGCCGCGGCGCGCCGGGCGCCTACAACCTTGCGGCAAAGGGCGAGATCACGATGGGCGACCTGGCCTCGGCGCTCGGCCTGCGCACCGTGCCGATGCCCAAGCTCGCTCTCGAAGCGACGGCCGAGCTCGTCGCCCGGCTGCCGTTCCTGCCCGAGGAGGCGTCGTGGGTGGAGGCCCTGCGTCGCCCGGTGCTGATGGACGTCAGCAAGGCCCGCCGGTTGCTGCACTGGCGCCCGCGCTACGACGCGCGCGAGACGCTCGAGCTGACCGTCAGCGGACGACCTCGGTGACCAGCACACCGAAGCGCCGCTGCGCCTCGCCGAACACGTCGTCCTCGCGATAGCGGGCGCCCTCGTCCTCGCGCGCAAAGACGAGCACGCGATCGGCCGGGTAGGTCGCCAGCGCGTCCTGCAGCGCCACGAGCGGCTCGCTCTCGCCGGTTGTCGCGCGCGCCTGCACGCCGCGCTCGCGCAGCGCGCCGGCCGTCTGCTCGGCGGTCGACTCGGCATCGGCGATCGCCTCGTCGGAGTCGGAGACCCAGAAGGCCACGGGCGACTCGTTGACCGCGGGCGAGACGACGAGCACCTCGGCGCCCTCAAGGTCGTCCTCTGGGAGCGCGTTGCGCAGGTCGTCGGGGGCGATCGGATCGGTGGCGAGGACCAGCAGCTTCACGCGTTCCGGGCTACCCCGGAAGCAGCGCCCGGAACCGCGCGGTTGCACTACTTCGCGAGATCCTCGCGCCCGGTGGCCTGCAGCTGAGACTCGTAGCGCGCGCGGACCGGCTGGACGAGCGGCACCAGCTTGAGGATCTTCGCCACCGGCCCACGAGCGCTGATCTGCCCGCGCGCCAGCGCCGTCGTCACGTTGACCTTGCCCAGCCAGAAGCGGTGCGCGGTGTCGGCGTCCATGGCCAGCACGACCTCGGGCTGCAGCTCGGTCACCCCGAAGTCGACCCGCGGCTCGTCCTCCTCGAGCACGCGCAGCGTCAGCTGCGAGTCGGGCCGGCGCATGCGGTACTGCACGACGGTGTCGGTGCCACGCAGCCGGGGCCCCAGCTGGTCGTCGGCGAGGATGTCCTCGAAGAGCTTGCCGAGGTTGGAGTAGACGTCCTCGGCGTCCTTGAAGTAGGGCATCGCCAGGCAGCTTAGTAGGAGTAGCCTGGGCCGATGGACGACTCGCGCGTGACGAATCACATCGAGCAGCTCGTCGCCGAGGAACACCGGCTGCTGGAGGCGCACTCGGAGGGCGAGGGCCTCGGCCCCGAGGAGCACGCGCGCCTGGAACGTGTCCGAGTCGAGCTCGACAAGTACTGGGACCTGATGCGCCAGCGCCGCGCCCGTGAGCGCGCCGGCCTCGACCCCGACGACGCGTCGCTGCGCGACGCAGGTACGGTCGAGGGCTACCTGCAATAGCGCCATCGAGGCGCACTCGCCGGGACCAGATAGGCCCGAACGGCACCTACGGCCGGTGCTAGGTTCCGCGCATGGCCACTGCCACGCAGACTTTCAAGAACTTCATCGACGGCGAATGGGTCGAGGCCGCCGACGGGCGCACCGACGCCGTCATCAACCCGTCCACGGGCGAGGAGATCGCCCAGGCGCCGAGCTCCACCACCGAGGACGTCGACCGCGCGGTCAAAGCCGCGCGCGCCGCGTTCGTGGGCGGGTGGGGCACCACGACCCCCGCCGAGCGCTCGCTGGCGCTGCTGCACCTCGCCGACGCGGTCGAGGAGCACGCCGACGAGATCGCCGAGCTCGAGTCGGCCAACGCCGGCAAGCCACTTCAGACCTTCAAGGACGACGAAGTGCCGGCGATGGTCGACAACCTGCGCTTCTTCGCCGGCGCGGCGCGCTGCATGGAGGGCAAGGCGGCCGGCGAGTACCTCGAGGGCTACACCTCGATCATCCGCCGCGAGCCGGTCGGCGTCATCGGCCAGATCGCGCCGTGGAACTACCCGATCATGATGGCGGTCTGGAAGATCGGGCCGGCGCTCGCGACCGGCAACACGATCGTCCTCAAGCCGGCCCCCACCACCCCGCTGAGCACGCTGAAGCTCGCCGAGCTGGCCGGCGAGTTCCTGCCCAAGGGCGTGCTGAACGTCATCGCGGGCGGCAACGACCCCGGTGCGGCGCTCGTCGAGCACGACGACGTCGACATGGTCTCGCTGACGGGCTCGGTGGAGACCGGAAAGTGGATCGCCGAGCACGCGGCCAAGACGCTCAAGCGCGTGCACCTCGAGCTGGGCGGCAAGGCACCCGTCGTGGTCTTCGACGACGTCGACCTCGACTCGGTGCTCGAGACGATCGCCGGGACCGGCTACTACAACGCCGGCCAGGACTGCACCGCGGCCACGCGGGTGCTCGCCTCCAGCAAGGTCCTCGACGACGTCGTCAGCGGGCTCGCCGACCAGGCCGAGGGCTACGTCATGGGCGACATGGGCTCGGCCGACACCACGCTCGGGCCCCTGAACTCCGCGCGCCAGCGCGAGCGTGTCGAGGGCTTCCTCGAGCGCAAGCCCGGCCACGCCGAGATCGTCACCGGCGGCAAGGAGCCCGACCTTCCTGGTTTCTTCCTGCAGCCGACGGTCATCAGCGGTCTCAAGCAGGACGACGAGATGATCCAGCGCGAGATCTTCGGCCCGGTCATCACGGTCCAGCCGTTCTCCGACGAGGAGGAGGCCATCGCTTGGGCCAACGGCACGCCCTACGGCCTGGCCGCCTCGGTGTGGACGCGCGACGTCGGCCGCGCCTTGCGCGTGTCCAACGCGCTGCGCTTCGGCTGCGTCTGGATCAACGACCACATCCCGCTGGCCAGCGAGATGCCGCACGGCGGGTACGGGCAGTCCGGCTACGGCAAGGACCTGTCGATGTACGCGCTCGAGGACTACACGCAGGTCAAGCACGTGATGGCGTCGCTCTCCTGAACAACGCCCGCGTCGCCTAAACCCCCGGAAGCTCGACGACCACCCGGCAGCCGCGCGGCCGCGCCCGCTCGGCGCGCAGGGCGCCGCCGTGGCGGTCGACGATCCGGCGCACGTCGGTAAGGCCCATCTGACAGTCGCCGCCGCCCTCGTCGACGACCTCCAGGCGCACGCCCGAGCGCGCCGAGCGCGCGGCGAGCGTCACGATGCCGCCGGGCGGCGAGCGGCGCGCGGCTTGTGCGATCAGGTCGGCAACCGCACGGTGCAGGCATTCGGGGTCGCCGACCGTGCGCAGTCGCGCCGGCGCGACGTCGACCCGGACCGCGACCTCTGCGAGCCCCGGCCGCACCTCGTGCACCGCGCGCGAGAGCAGCGCGCGCACGCCGAAGGTGCGCGGCCGGTGCGCCTCCTCGGGCTCGCCGACCGCCGGCATCGCGCTGGCCAGCAGCGCGCCGAGCACGGCGCCGGCAGCGAGCGCGACCAGTCCGGAGACCAAAAGCGGAGCGCCCGTGCCCGCCCCGGTGGCCAGGCCGAGCGCGGTCACCGGGACCGCGGTGAGCAGCACCGTGCCGAGCGTGGTCTTGGTGTTGGGACGAAGGGTCATGCGCTGTCTGTCAAGCCGTGTGCCGGCCACGGCTCCGGCCCTCGGGGAGGGATGCGAATGAGGGCCGGAGCTACGTGGCTGGCTGGTGGCGTGGGGCCGGGCCGTCCCCCCGGAAAGCCCGACCCTCGTCCGCCGTTTGTGCCCCCCGGCACGTCTTACGGCGCGCGGTGCGCGGCCCCAAGTGTTGGCGGAGTGGCCCACATCCTCCACTCCTCCACCCCGCGCTCGCGCGCCTCCCCTGAGAGCTCCGTGTTTTCGCTTCCCTGGAGTGCGATGGTCGTCCGAACCCCGCCGACACGGTCGCGCCGCAGCAGCGTGCGGTCGTCGGCAGCCTTGCGCAGAGCCGTCCCCTCGCTGGCGAGGAGGATCAGCATCAGGCGGCGGGCATGTTCGCGACTCGTCATCGGCATCTCCAAGGTGGGGTCTGACCGGACGGCGTGACTTGGCGTTGAACGGTGTTCCACCCATCGAACGTCCCTGGTGCACGAACAGGAGTCGTACGCCAGGGACGTTCGACGTGCTTAGAGCCCCGGGAGCGCCCGCAATGCCGCGATGCTCGGCACGAAGAAGTACTCGCCGCCGCGGCATTGCACGCAGCTGCGCAGCGGCGACACCACGTGCGGCGGAGCGCCCTCGATCATGTGCGCGACGGTGGCGCCGGCGGGGCCGGTGATCGGATCGGGCTGGGCGCCGAGGCCGAATGCGTTGCCGTCGTTACACCACTGCGACTGCACGATCTCGAACTGGCGCGCGATCGAGGCCTGCATGCAGACGAAGAGCAGGCCGCGGTCGACGCCGTCGTCCTCGGCCCCGTGCGGCAGCTCCGGACCGTACGGCATGCCGCGGCGAAGGATCCGGTGGCGCGCGGTCAGCCGCCCCTCCCAGCCCAGCGCGTCGCGCGGGTTGGTGCGGCGCACGTGAGCGCCGCGCGGGCAGCGCAGCCCGGCGGGATCGTCGCCGTAGCGGAAGTCGTTGGCGCGCTCCTTGTCGTTGCCGAGGTCGCGATCGGGCGCATCGGGGCGCAGGGCGAGCGGGGTGCCGTCACGCCAGCGGCCGACGAGCTTGGCCGCGACCAGCTCTTGGTCGAGCCCGATGCGGCGCGCCTGCTCGGCGACCTGGGCGCGAAAGCCGGCCACGTCCTGGCGCAGCTTGCGCCAGACCATGAACGTCGCATTGCGGTCGAACGGCGGAGGTGGCGCCGGCGCCAGACCGCGATCCTCGTCGACGTAGCCGAGGACGAACTCGCCGGGCTTGATCGCCCGCCAGCGGACGGGAACCAGCGGCCAGCGCGGCCGCTTGTACAGGGTTCCCTGCCCACGGATCTTCTCGCGCGCGACCCCTTCGATGGCCGGCTGCGAGAAGCCGTCCGTGAAGCCGAAGTGCTCGCGCTGCTCGCCGAGCAGCCCGGCCTCCTGCACGTGGGCGAGCTGCAGCCCGTGGTCGCCGCGATCCAGCGCGCGCTCCCAGCCCTCGCACTCTTCGGTCAGCGCCTGGGCGCTCTGCGCCTGGACGACGAGCAGCACCTCGAGGTCGCGCAACTCGTCGTCCCACGTGCGCGGGTCGTCGCCGAGGCGCTCGGCGCGATGGGCCATGCCACAGCGAAACTCGGCCGGAAAGCGATCGAGGACCGCCGCCGGCAAACCCAGCGCCTCGAGCGCCCGGAACGAGACGGCGACGTTGAGCGTCGTCTGCGGGTGGCCCGCCCACTCCTGCTCGGTCGTCACCGGGCCGGCCATGGCCGACAGGAACATGCGCGCGGCCGCCGGCTCGCGGATCCGCGCGAACAGATGGCGTGCGAAGCCGAAGCGGCGGCCGTAGCCGCGCACGATCCCGCCCTGCAGGTCGCCGACGTCGATCATCGCGCCAGCCAGGCCGCGTGCAGGGCGCCGTCGTCGAGGCCGGCGGTCTCGGCGGCGAAGCGCGCCAGCCGCTCGCGCAGCGCCAGCGCCTCGCCCACCTCCTCCACGGTCGCATGCGGCGAGCCGACCACCGAGAAGCCGACCCGCACCTCGCGCGCCCGCGCCCAGCGCACGACCTCGGCGGCATCGGCCGCGCCCGGGAAGAACGCGCAGTGCGCGAGCACCGGCTCGAGCTCGCGCGCGGCGGCGGCAAGCCACGGCTCGAGCGGGCCGTCGTGGTCGGCGGCGAGCAGCACGTAGTGGCCCGTGCGGCCGCGAAACCGCCGTGGCGGAGGCCGCAGGACCTGCAGGCGGGCCAGGTGCGTGCCGGGCACCCGCGCGAACGGCGCGTCAAGCGCGGCGATCGCGGCGCGCGCGGCGTCGCCCTCGCCGGCGCGCAGCGGTGCGAGCACGACGATCGGTGTAGATCAGGCCCACGGGGTCTCCCCTCCTGGCGGCTGCGTGCCCGGCGCAGGTGCGGACGGGGACAGGCAGTCCTGCACCTCGGTGAGGAACGCCCGCCACTGGGCGGCGAAGCGCGCGGGATCGTCCTCGTCGAACTGCGCTGCGGCATACACCTCGCGCAGCCTCAGGGCCTGCGCAACCATCGTCGTCGACGCCTCCGGATAGGCCATCCAGAAGTGGTCGACCGGGTGGCTCTGCTCGTCGATGTATCGCGCAACCGGGCCGAAGCGCCGCGGCCCCGGAAAGCCCTTCGCCCCGAAGTACAACCCGCTGATCCGCCACGGCACGACGCGCACGAAGGCCTCGATGTACTGGATGTCCGAGCCGTCGAAGCTCGTCAGGAACAGCAGCGAGCGCGGCGCCGCGCGGTCGCGGCGCGTCTGGCGGTCGGCCGGCCAGCGCGAGATGACCGCCCAGCGCGCGAAGTGGATGAACGACAGGCGGCGCAGCGGGCCGACCACGAGGTTGCCGATCCGCGCTGCGGGCCATGTCAGGCGGATCCACAGCGCCCACCACCACGGGATCGGGCTGAGCACCGTCAGCGGCGTCGCGCGCATGCCTCTCGAACGTAGCGGACCTTGCCTAGGCGTGACTGCGGCGTAGAGTGGCGGAAACGTGAGGGATGCGATCACCCACAGCTCGTCGGACACCGGCGCGACGGGCGAGCTTCCCCTGCTCGGACGCGCACGCGAGCTCGCCGACCTCCGTACTGCCTTGAAGGAGTCCGGCGCCGGACGCGGCGAGCTCGTGCTGCTGACCGGCGAGCCCGGGATCGGCAAGACGCGCCTGGCGACGGCGCTCGGCGAGCTGGCGGCGGCCGAGGGCCATCGCGTCGCCTGGGCGCGCGGCTGGGACGGCGGCGGCGCACCCGCGTTCTGGCCGTGGGTGCAGGTCGTCCGCGCCGTGGCGGCCGATCGCAATGACGACGAGCTGCGCGGCGAGCTTGGCGCCGGCGCGCGCTGGGTTGCCCAGCTCGCGCCCGAGCTGCGCGAGCGCCTCGACCTCCCGGAGGCCGGCGACCTCGAGTCCGAGCAGGCGCGCTTCGCGCTCTTCGACGCGGTCACCGTCTTCCTGCGCAACGCGGCCGAGCGCGAGCCGCTCGTGGTGCTGCTCGACGACGTCCACACGGCCGACCTGCCGTCGCTGCTGCTGCTCACCTTCCTGGCCCGGATGCTGGGCGAGGCCCGGGTGCTGACCGTCACGACCCATCACGAGGCCGGCCCGCGACGGCCGGAGGTCGACGGCATCTTCGGCGAGCTGACGCGCTTCGGCCGGCGCCTGGACCTCACGGGACTCGAAGACGACGATCTGCGCGCGCTGGTCGTGCACCGCAGCGGAGCCGACCCGTCCGAGGAGCTCGTGCACTCCCTGCGCACGCTGACCGAGGGGAACCCGTTCTACTCCGACGAGGTCGTGCGCCTGCTCGTCGCCCAGGGACGGATCGACCGTCCTCCCGGCGACCGCGCTCGCGTGCTGCCCGATTCGGTGCGCGACGCGATCCGCCGGCGCCTGCTGCCGCTGCGCGCCGACGTCCGCGAGACGCTCGAGATCGCGGCGGTCCAGGGCCGCGACTTCGACCTCACGACGCTCGAGCGCGTGGCCGACGCCGCGCGAGCCGAGCTGCTCGAGCGCCTCGACGCCGCGCTCGCGGTGCAGCTCATCGAGGAGGCGCCCGCACCGGCCGGCTCGTTCCGCTTCGCGCACGGCCTCATCCGCGAGACGCTCTACGGCGATCTGACCGCGACGCGCCGTGCGCGGCTGCACGCGGCGGTGGGCGACGCGCTGGAGCGCGCGGGCGCCAGCGAGGCCGAGCTCGCCAATCACTTCGTCGAGGCCGCGTCCGTCGGCGATCCGGGCAAGGCACTCGAGCACGCCGAGCGCGCGGGCCACGAGGCGCTCGCCGCGCTGGCCTACGAGCGCGCGGCCGACCTGTTCGACGCCGCCCTGGCCGCGCTGGACATGCTCGAGGCGCCCGACGACCGCCGCCGCGGCGAGCTGCTGCTGCTGCGCGGCCAGGCCCAGATGCAGGCCGGCGGCGACGCGGCGCGCGCGACGCTGATGTCCGCGATCGACCTGGCACGGCGCGTCGGCGACGGCGACCTGCTCGCCCGAGCGGCCCTGAGCCTCGGCGGCTTCGGGCTCTCGCCGGGGATGGTCGACGACGTCCTCGTGGCGGTGCTCGAGGAGGCGCTGGAGGGCATCGGCGCCGGCGGCGGCGCGCTGCGCGCACGGCTGCTCGTGCGCCTGGCCGTCGCGCTCTACTACTCCGACACGATCCCTCGTCGCGAGGAGCTCGTGCAGGAGGCGCTGGCCATCGCGCGCGAGCTGGACGATCCCCCGACGCTCGCCTACGTGCTCGACCAGGGCCACATCGCCACCAGCGGGCCGTACACCACCGAGCGCAGCCTGGCCTGGGCCCAGGAGCTCTTCGCCCTGGCCGACGACGTCGGCGACCCCGAGCTGGCGGTGCGGGCGCACTCGTGGCAGATCGACCTGCTGCTCGAGCTCGACGATCTGCCCGGTGCCGACATGGCCATCGAGTCACTGGACCGGATCGCCACCGACTCGCGCGATCCGCGCGCCCGCGCCTACATCCCGCTGCACCGCGCGCGCCGTGCGATGATCTCCGGGCGCCTCGAGGACACCGAGCAGCTCATCCACGAGGGCATCGCGCTGGGCTGGAGCCTGCAGGACTCCACCGTGCCGATCCTCGCCGGCGGCCAGCTCTTCTGGCTGCGCATGGGCCAGGGGCGGCTGCTCGAGCTCGAGGACGCCGTGCGCCAGTTCGCCGATCAGCTTCCGGCGATGCCCGCATGGCGCGTCGCGCTCGCCACGGTCTACCTGCATACGGGCCGCCCCGCGCAGGCCCGGCGCGAGTACGACCGCCTCGCCGAGCGCGACTTCGCCGCGATCCCGCAAGACAACGTCTGGGCGGTGGCGATGGCGCTGCTGGCCGAGCTGTCGGAGACCTTCCGCGACGCCGAGCACGCCGCCCTGCTAGAGCGCCACCTCGAGTCGCTGACCGATCGCAACGTCGTCACGCCCACGGGCATCTTCGCCGGCCCGGTGACGCGCTATCTGGCCCTGACCGCCGCGGCGCGCGGCGAGAACGACCTCGCGCTGGAGCGCCTGGCCGTGGCGCGCAAGGCCTGCGAGCGCCTGGACTACCGGCCGATGCTGGCGGTGATCGACGTCGACGAGGCACGCTTCCTGGCGCGACGCAACCAGCCCGGCGACATCGCGAAGGCGCGCGACCTCCTGCAGCGCGGGCTCGACCGCGCCGAGGAGATCGGCGTGCCGCGCATGGACGAGCGCCTGGCGCGCGCGGCCGCGCTGATACCGCCCGAGGAAGACGCATCGGAGCCGGTGTCCGCCGCGGATGGCGCGGCGACGGCGGTCCTGGCGCGGGAGGGCGACGTCTGGCGGCTTGACTTCGAGGGCCGCGTCCTGCACGTGCGCGACGCCAAGGGCATGCGCCACCTCGCGCTGCTGCTGGCCAACCCCGGCATCGAGTTCCATGCCGTCGACGTCGCCACCATGGCTGAGGGGGGCGCCACGCGGGGCACCGGCGAGACCGAAGGGCTCACCGTCCGCGCGGGCACCGGCGACGCGGGCCCGGCGCTCGACTCGCGGGCCAAGGCCGAGTACCGCCTGCGCCTCGAGGACCTGCGCGCCGAGATCGAGGAGGCCGAGGCCTTCAACGACCCTGAGCGCGCCGCGCGGGCACGCGAGGAGATGGACTTCATCGCCCACGAGCTGTCGGCGGCCGTCGGTCTCGGCGGGCGCGACCGGCCGGCGTCGTCGGCAGCCGAGCGGGCGCGGGTCAACGTCACGCGTGCGCTGCGCCGCGAGATGCGGCGGATCGCGGACGAGGACGCGCGGCTGGGGCGCGAGCTCGAGACGACCGTGCGCACGGGCACCTTCTGCGCCTACGAGCCCGACCCGCGGCGGCCTGTCGAGTGGCAGGTGGATGCCGGCGGCCACTGACCGCTTCGACGTCGTCGTCGTCGGATCGGGCTTCGGGGGCTCGGTCGTCGCCTGCCGCCTGGCGCAGGCGGGCGCCTCGGTGCTCGTGCTCGAGCGTGGTCGGCCGTGGCCACCGGGATCGTTCCCGCGCACGCCGCGCCAGTGGCGCGGCGCGTTGTGGGCGCCACGCCAGGGCCACCACGGGCTGTTCGAGTACCACCACTTCAAGGGCCTCGACTCGGTGACCGCCAGCGGGCTGGGCGGCGGCTCGCTGATCTACGCCAACGTCATGCTGCGCAAGGACCCGGCGACGTTCGCCGCCGACGGCCTGCCGCTCGAGCCCGGCGAGCTCGACGCCCACTACGACGCGGTCGCGGCGATGCAGCGCGCCGAGCCTTATCCGTGGGCCGACCGAACGCCGAAGACGCGGGCGCTGCTGGACGCGGCGCACCAGGCCGGGCTGAACGCCGAGCGCCCGCCGCTGGCCGTGGCCTTCGGCACGCGCCCCGGCGAGCCGTTTGCCGACGACAACCTGCATGGCGCGCCGCGCGAGACCTGCCGGCTATGCGGCGCCTGCGACGTCGGCTGCCAGTACGGCTCCAAGCACACGGTCGACTTCACCTACCTGTCAGCGGCAGTGCACGCGGGGGCCCGGGTGCGCAGCTGCTGCGAGGCCCGCACCCTGCACCGCGAGGGCGGCGCCTGGCGCGTGCGCTACCGCCAGCACCTCGCGGCGCGCGACGACCACCCCGAGCACCTGCTCGATCCGGTCGCCACCCCCGAGCGCGAGGTCCGCGCGGATCGCGTCGTCCTCGCGGCGGGCACCTTCGGTTCGACCGGCCTGCTGCTGCGCAACCGCGCGACGCTGCCGGGCCTGAGCGGGCGCCTGGGGCGCGGCTTCTCGGGCAACGGCGATCTGCTGCTCTTCCTTCGTGGCGCCGACCGCTATCTGGATCCGGCGACCGGGCCGGTGATCACGGCGTCGGTTTCGGTACCCGATGCGCAGTCGCCCAGCGGGCGCGGCTTCCTCGTACAGGATGCGGGCGCGCCGGCGTTCTCGGAATGGCTGTGGCAGGGCCTGGAGCTGCCCGGCGACCTGTGGCGTGCGCTGCGCCGGCGTGCTCCCGCCGAGGCGTTCGGCACCGCCCGCGCTTCGGCGGCGATGATGCCCCTGCTCGGCATGGGACGCGACGTGCCCGGCGGACGTATGGAACTGCGCGGCGACAAACTGGTGCTGACCTGGCGCGGGACGGCGTCGCGCGCCTACTTCGAGGGCCTCGAAGCCACGGCGCGGCGGCTGGGCGTGGCGCTCGGCGGGCGCGTCTTCAGGCCCGGCGGCCGGCTCGCACGGCTGGTCAGCGTCCACCCGCTCGGCGGCTGCGCGATGGGGCGCGGCGCCCAGGACGGCGTTGTCGACAGCCACGGCCGCGTCTTCGGCAGCGACGGGCTGTACGTCGCCGACGGATCGATCCTGCCCGGCCCGGTGGGCGTGAACCCGAGCATGACGATCGCGGCGCTGGCCGAGCGCATCGCGGAGGAGATGGCATGAGCACGCTGACCTGGTCGGAGTCGATGCACGGGCGCGTCTCGTTCGAGGCCACCGACTACAACGAGGGCTGGTGGCACGGCACGCCCTGCTCGTTCTCCATCAAGGTGCGCGTCGACGACGTCGACCGCTTTCTCGCCGACGACGACCACGAGGCCACCTGTACCGGTTTCGTCGACTGCGACGGGCTCGGCGAGCGGATGGCGATCGAGCGCGGCACGTTCAACCTGCTCGTCGCAGCCGGCGGGGCGCGGCGACGCGAGATGCGATACCGGCTCTTCGCCCGCGACCGCGCGGGGCGCGAGGTGACACTGGCGGGCTTCAAGAACGTCGAGGACAGCTGGTTTCGCGACACGTGGGTCGATACGACGACGCTCTTCACCAAGCTGTACTCCGGCTGGGTCTCGCACGACGAGCAGGACGACGCGACACCGCTGGCCACCGGCGTGCTGCACGTCTCGCTGTCGGGCTTCCTGCGGCTCATGCTCGGCATGCGCGGGCGCGTGCGCGACCGGCTGCGCTACGGCGCGTTCTTCGGCCGCTCGCTGGCGCAGGTCTATTTCGGGCCGCGGTCGGCCACCGTGCCGACGGACTTCCCCGACCTGCGAGCCGGCCCGGACGAGTGGCATGACTGCCCGAGCCGGCCGGGGCTGCGGCGCCGGATCCTGGGCGCGCGCACCGAGGACGGCCGCGACCTCACCGTCCATCACATCCGCGGCGCCGCCGAGCCGACCGCGGGCCCCGTGCTCCTGCTGCACGGCACCGGCGTGCGCGCCGAATTGTTCTACGGCGCGCCGACACCGCGCTCGATCGTCGACGCGCTCGTCGAGGCCGGGTTCGACGTCTGGGTGGGCAACTGGCGCGGCTCGATCGACCTGCCGGAGTGCAGCTACACACTCGATGAGGTCGCCCGCTACGACCACCCGGCCCTGATCGCCACGATTCTGGGCGAGACGGGCGCCGAGACGCTCAAGGCGGTCGTCCACTGCCAGGGCTCGACGTCGTTCGCCTTCGCCGTCGCGGGCGGCCTCGTGCCCGAGGTGACCGACGTCGTCTCCAACGCGGTGTCGTTCCATCCGATCGTCCCGCGCGCGTCCAAGCTCAAGATGCAGCTGCTCCTTCCGGGCCTGCGGGTCGGCTTCCCGGGCTTCGATCCGCAGTGGACGCTGCGCCCCACGGCCCTGCGCGCGCGGCTGGTCGCGCTGATCGCGCGCACCGTGCGCCGCGAGTGCCGCGAGCCGGTCTGCCAGATGGCCAACTTCACCTACGGCGCGGGCGGCAACGTGTTGTGGGACCACGCGAACATCGATCCGCCCACCCACCGCTGGATCACGCGCGAGTTCGGCTGGGTGCCGACGTCGTTCTTCCGCCAGATGTCGCACTGCACGGCGGTCGGGCACCTCGTGGCGGCCAGCGGCTTCGACGAGATCCCCGAGGACGTCACGGCAACCCCGCCGCGCAACCGGCCGCGCTGGACGTTCCTGGCCGGCTCGGCCAACCGCTGCTTCCTGCCGCGGAGCCAGGAGCGCTCGTTCGAATGGCTCGACGCCTTTGAGCCCGGCCGCCACAAGCTCATCGAGGTCCCCGGTTACACGCATCTGGACCTGTTCTTCGGCCGCGATGCCGACCGCGACGTCTTCGGCCACATCGTGGACGCACTGCGAGACGGAACTTCCGCCGAGCGAGGGCGTTAGAGTCGGCGAGGGAGATCCTGTGGAAGCCTCAGCGCTACACGCTCCGTCAGGCCTTGGTCGGCTCACCGCTTACGGTCGGCTGCTGCGTCTGCGCTCCGACGATCAGCTCGTCGCGCTCTTCCGGATGGGCTACGACGACGCCTTCCGGGCCATCCACGACCGCTACCGCCAGCGCCTGTTCGCCTACACGCGCCAGATGCTCGGCGGCTCGCGCTCGGACGCCGAGGACGTGCTGCAGGACGTCTTCCTGCGCGCTTACGGGGCGCTGCGCCAGGACGACCGCCCGGTGACGCTGCGCGCCTGGCTGTACCGGGTGGCGCACAACCGCTGCATCGACCACCTGCGCCGCCCCGTGCCTCCGGCGGCCGAGGTCTACGAGCTGACGCGCACGCCGCAGCACGACCCACCCGGCGAGACCGAACGGCGCGAGGACCTGCGCGACCTCGTCAAGGATGTCCAGCGCTTGCCCGACCAGCAACGCTCCGCGCTGCTCATGCGCGAGCTCGACGGCCTCTCGTACACCGAGCTCGCCGACGCGCTGCGCACCACGGTGCCGGCCGTCAAGTCGCTGCTCGTGCGCGCGCGCATGGGGCTCATGGAGGCCGGCGAGGCGCGCGGGACCGCGTGCGCGGAGATCCGCGCGGACATCGAGCTCGCCGCCGACCGCGGCGTGCGCTCGAGCGCGCGCTCGCGTCGCCACCTGCGCGACTGCTCCGGCTGTCGCGACTATCGGCGAGCGCTGCGCGGCACGCGCGGGCGCTTTGCGGCGCTCGGCGGCGGCCCGCTTGCGACGCTCGCGAAGGTGCTGGGCATCGGCGGCGCGTCGTCGGGGGCCGCGGCCGGCGCGGGCGCGGGCGGCTCGGCCGCCCTGGTCGGCGGCGCCACGGCCGCGACGGCGACGAAGGTCGCCGCGATCGTCTGCTGCGCGGCGGTCGTCGGCGGCGGCGCGGTCGAGGTGCGCCAGCATGTCGCGGCGGTCAAGCCGACCCATCGCGCGACCGTCCACCGGAAGGCGGCGCCGGCCAGGGCAGCGACCGCCGCGTCGGCGCCGGCCCCCGTCCGCGTCGCGCCGCTCGTCGCGCCGCGCGTCCGCACCACCGACCCGGTGCGCGAGAAGCCGGTCGCGGCGCCGAAGCACAAGCACACCGCCGGCCATGACGGAGCCTCGGCGCCCGCGACGACCGGCGGCGATCCCGGCGCCTCGACCCCGGTCACGACCGCTCCGAGCGCTCCCGCGGCGCCCGAGGAGGCCCAGACGGGTGGCTCGATGGCGCCCGACGAGGACGCCGTACCCGACGCGTCGCCGACCGGCGGCAACGGCGCGCCCGACGTCGTCGACGCCGACCGCCAGGCCGCAGCCACCCCACCGGCGACCAACACGCAGCCGCAGTCCACGGTGCCCGAGCAGGTCACGCCGGCTGAGCCCGGCGGCGCGTCGCCGGGCGGCGCGCCCGCGACGGGCTGAGCGCGCCACCGCTATCGTCGCGCCCCGTTCATGGAGCGCTACCTGGCCACGCTCGAGCACGAGGAGCTGCTCGTGCGCCGCGGCACCCGGTCGGGGGCGTACTGCGTCGTCGCCGTGCACTCGACCGTCCGTGGCCCGGCGCTGGGCGGCTGCCGGATGTGGCGCTACGACGACAGCCGCGCGGCGGTGCGCGACGCGCTGCGCCTGTCGAGGGCGATGACCTACAAGTCGGCGGTCGCCGGGCTGCCGCTGGGCGGCGGCAAGGGCGTGATCATGCTGCCCGACGGGCCGCCCCAGGGCCGCGCCCGCAAGACCGTACTACTCGACTTCGCCGACACTGTCGAGACCCTTCGCGGGCGCTACATCACGGCCGAGGACGTCGGCACCTCGGCGCGCGACATGACCGTCATCGCGCAGGGAACCGAGCACGTGTCGGGGCTCGCACGGTCGCGTGGCGGCTCGGGCGATCCCAGCCCGTACACCGCGCTCGGCGTCGAGACCGCCGTGCTGGCGTCGATCGAGCAAGCGCTGGGCAGCACATCGCTGAAGCGGCGCTCGGTCGCCGTCGTCGGGCTCGGCCACGTCGGCGTGCGCGTCGCGGGACTGCTGGCCAAGCGCGGCGCCAAGCTGCTCGTGGCCGACATCGACCGCGGCAAGCGCGACGAGGCCGGGCGGCTCGGGGCCCGCTGGGTCACGCCCCAGAATGCGATGCGGGCGCCGGTCGACGTACTCGTGCCATGCGCCCTGGGCAGCGTGCTCGACGACGAGACGGTGCCCGCGCTGCAGGCGCCGGTGGTGGCCGGCGCCGCCAACAACCAGCTCGCCGACGAGTCGGTGGCCGAGCTGCTGCAGCGCCGGGGCGTGCTGTGGGCGCCCGACTTCGTCGCCAACGCCGGCGGGATCATCAACATCTCGGTCGAGTTCGATCCCGGCGGCTATGACCCGCGCGCCGCACGGGCGCGCGTGCGGGGCATCGGCGACACGCTGCGGGCGATCTACGACGCGACGGCGGGCGGCGCCACGCCGCTGGCGGCCGCGCTCGAGCTCGCGCGCACGAACCTGTCCGCGACGCGCGCGTAGCGTGCGGCCAGCCAGACCGCGTCGTCGCCGGCGGCGACGCGCACCGCCTCGCCGCGCGCGGCCGCGTGGATCAGCGCGTCCTCGGCGGCGCCGCGATCGGCGGGGAAGTTGCCCGAGCGCATGATCTCGGCGACCTCCGCGGTGACGAGCCCCATCGGCGCCTCCTCGAGGGCCTCGAGCGGGTCGTCGGGCGCCGGGCGGCGCGTCAGCGTGGGGTCGAGGTTGGCGATCAGCGCGTCGTAGACCTCGATCGGATGAAAGCCGCCGGCCTCCAGGCGCTGCTCGCCGCGTTCGAAGACGATCGACGGCGCGGTGTAGCGCACCGGCCCGTCGGTGCTCGCGGCCTTGCCCTGGAACGCGGTCGGCGAGCCCTCGGCCGTACGGGCCAGCGCGCGGTCGGCCTCGTAGGCACGCACGACGTCGCGATCGTCGATGCGCCCGACGATGGCGGCGGCATCGAGCCCGGGCACGCGGCGAAGCCCGGCGGCGAGATCGCCGTCGTCGTCGAGCACGCTGGACGTCGTGAACTGCATCAGCTGCAGCGCCCGGAAGGCGGCGTCGCCGAGCACCGGATCCTCCATCCGCGCGGCGACGATGGCGCGGCAAGCGCGCGCGGTCGCGGCGACCCGGCGCTTGGGCTCGGTGGCGAACGGCATCCCCCAGATGCGGAAGTTGCGGTAGTTGCGGGCCTGGCGCTCGGGGGTGTAGCCCCGGTCGACGTACTGCTGCGCCGTCTCGGTGAGACCGATCACCACGAGCCGCCACTCGAGCTGGTCGCCGTAGCGCCATCCCAGGGTCGCGAAGGACGGCGACGCCGAGTAGGCCCACGGACAGCCCGGATCCGAGAAGTGAAGCACGGTGATCGGTTGCACAGGCAACATTCTGCCATGTCGCGACCGCGGGCAAACCAAGGCGCCCGGGCGGGCGCCTCACTCCGGTGGGCCGCGCGCGCGCACGACACCGACCGCCGACCGTCCGGTCGCGAGGTCGCTGCCGCGCTCCCAGCGCGCAATGCCGCCCCCGGCGACCGTGACGCTGCTCGCGGCGAGCCCGGTCTGTGGTGCACCGAGCCCGCGCGTCACGGTCGCGCCCACCGCCGCCGGCAGTGCCGCGGGAGATAGCAGCGCCCGCGGGTGGTGGTGCGGGGCACGCGAGTGCTCCGCGTCCCGGGGCGCAAGAGGCGCGCCGGCGGCGGTGGCGGGGACGACCCCGGCCGCGCCCGCGAGCATGACCGCGGTGGCCATGGTGAGCGGGCGGAGGGCAGGCCGGGTCATGTTCAGCATGGTCGACCCCGCGCCTAAGAGGAGCCGAAGGATCCCGCGAGAGCTCCCTGAGAGGTCGAACGTCCCTGGTGCACGAACAGGGTTCGTACGCGAGGGACGTTCGCCGCGACTACGACTCGTAGAGCGAGAGCTGCGGGCGCTCGACGTCGTCGGGCAGCCGGCCCTCCTCGTCGAGCTTGTCGAGGTGCGCGGTCAGGGTGACCGTCGCGGCCGGGCGCAGCGCCGCCGGCGCGTCGCTCCATACGCGATCGACCAGCTCGTCGGCGGTACGCAGGCCGTCCGCCAGCGCCGCCACCAGCCGCCGCTCGCGGTGCAGGCGGTGCGCCACGTACTCGTTGAGTTTGGCCGCGGGATCGAGCACGACGGGCCCGTGGCCCGGGCAGATCACGCGCAGCTCCATCGCCCGCAGCCGCCCGAGCGCGTCCAGATAGCCGCGCAGCGCCCCGGGATCGGGCCACACGAACACCGATCCCTCGCCGAGCACGGCGTCGCCCGAGAAGCAGATGCCGCCGGCCACGTAGGCCAGGTGGTCGGGGGCATGGCCCGGCGTGGCGACCGCGCGCAGCGGCCCGAACTCGTCGCCGTCACCCAGGCGCACGTCGGCGCCTTCGTAGCTCGCCGCGGCGACTGGCACGCCGCCCGCGCGCTCGCGCAGCTCCGACACAGCCTCGGTGTGGTCGTGGTGGTCGTGGGTGACCGCGATCCCGCCAATCCCGCCGCGGTCGCGGGCATCGGACACGATGCGCTCGAGGTGCGCCTCCATCAACGGCCCCGGATCAACGACGAAGCACGGGTCGCGCCCGACCAGCCACGTGTTGGTGCCTTGCAGGGTGAAGGGCCCGGGATTGTCGGCCGTGACGAGCCCGACGTCGTCCATCAGCGGCCTGCGTGTCGTTGCACTCGGGACCGGCGGGCCACAATTTCGACACCGGGAGAGCGGCTCACGCCTGGCATGATGGCAGCGTGCCGTCGATCGATCGCCTGAGCGCGCTCGACGCAGCCTTTCTCGACCTCGACAGCGACACGGCCCCGCTCCACGTGGGCTGGATGATCCGCATCGACGGTCGCGCACCGTCACTTTCGGCGCTGCGCCGCCACGTCGATGGCCGCCTCGAGCACGTGCCCCGCTTCCGCCGCCGGGTGCTGCGCCCGCGCTTCGGTCTCGGCGACGCGCACTGGAGCGACGACGCGAGCTTCGACATCGCCCGTCACGTCGACGCCCTCGCGCTCGCGCCGCCCGGCGGGCCGGGCGAACTGCGCGCGCTGGCCGGCGCGCTGCTCTCGCGCCCGCTTGACCCGGCGCATCCGTTGTGGCGCATGTACCTGGTCACCGGGCTGCGCGAGGGCGACTGGGCGGTCATCGGCCAGGCCCACCACGCGCTGGTCGACGGCATCGCCGCCGTCGAGGTCGCGATGCTGCTCTTCGACGCCGCCGGCCACCCGCCGATGCGCGCGCTGCCCGCGCGCTGGACGCCGCAGCCCCCGCCGTCGGCGCCGGCGGCGGTCGCGTCGTTCGCGCGCAGCCGCGTCGTGGGCGCCGCGCGCGCGGCGCGGTCGGCCGCGGCCACGGTCGGCCGCGGTGGCGACGTGCCCACCGCGGTGCGGCAGCTCGCGGCGCCCGCGCCGGCGACCGCGCTGGACCGCTCGGCGACGCGCCGGCGCGCCGTCGGCTATGGCGTGAGCTCACTCGAGGGTGCTCGCGAGGCCGGCCGCCGCCAGGGCGCGACGATCAACGACGTCCTGCTCGCGGCGGCGACGATGGCGCTCGGCCGCGCGCTGCGCCGGCGCGGCGAGCGCCCGGCGGCGATCAAGGTGCTCGTCCCGGTCAACGTGCGCGCCGGTGGCGAGGGCGCGGCGATGGGCAACCGCATCTCGTTCGTGACGGTCGAGCTGCCCGTCGCCCTGACCGACCCCGTCGAGGTCCTGCGCGACCTGCGCGCGCAGACCCGGGCGCGCAAGGCGGGCAGCGCGGCGGCGCCGCTGGAGATGGTGTCCGAGGTCGCCGAGCTGCTGCCCGGAGGCGCGCGGCGGATCGTCGCGCGCGCGGCCGCCCGCGCGGCCTCCTTCAACGCCGTCGTCTCCAACGTGCCGGGCCCGCCGGTCGAGCTCGACCTCCTCGGCCGCCGCGTCACCGCGATCTACCCCGCCGTCCCGTTCCTGCACGGTCACGCACTGTCGATCGGCGCGCTGTCCTATCGCGGGCGGCTGAACTGCTGCGTCTACGCCGACGCGGAGATCGTCCCCGACGCCGCCGAGGTCGCCCGTGACCTCGAGGCCGCCTTCGACGCGCTGCGCGTTGTGCCCCGCCCGCGTGACACGCCGTGGCGCACCCGCGCGCGCTCGCGCCGTCAGCGCGCCGCGAAGCGGTAGACCGGGCCGTTGAGCGACGTGACGTAGACGCGGCCCAGTGCGTCCTCGCCGAACGACGACACGCCCGAGATCGGCGGGACCGACAGGGTGCTGCTCCGCACGTGCCCGCCCGTGCGCAGCGTCGCCACGCGCAGGTGGGTTTCGCAGAAGTCCCCGTAGACGTAGCGCCCGTAGAGGCCCGGCACGCCCCGATCGCGCACGACGTAGCCGCCGGTGATCGAGCAGAACCCGGCCGAGTGGCTGTGGGTGATGACGGGGAAGACCGCGCCCGGCGCCGACTCGTCGAAGTTGCCGCGCCGCGCCCGCGCAACGCTGCCGTTGCGCCGGTTGCCCTCAAACACCCGCCAGCCGAAGTTCACACCGCGCGCGCGGCCCTTGTGCTCGAAGTCGATCTCCTCGACGGCGTCCTGGCCGACGTCGCCGATCGACAGGTCGCCCGTGGCGCGGTCGAACGAGAAGCGCCAGGGGTTGCGCAGGCCGTAGGAGTAGATCTCAGGCCGGGCGCCCGCGCGCCCGACGAATGGGTTCGATGACGGCACTGTGTAGGGCCGGTTGCCGGACCGGCGCGGGTCGATGCGCAGGATCTTGCCCAGCAACGAGCCGAGGTCCTGGGCGTTGCCGCGCGCGCCGTGCTGGTCGTTGGCGCCGCCGCCGTCGCCCGTGCCGACGTACATCAGCCGGTCGGGGCCGAAGATCATGAGGCCGCCGTTGTGGTTGGGCTCGGGGTCCTGCATGCGCAGCACGAGCCGCGCGCTGTTGGGATCGGCGCGATCGGCGGTGGCGCGGCGGTACTCCCAGATGCTCTCGGTACCGCTCTTCTCGGTGTAGTAGACGTAGAAGAGCCCGGACCGCGCGTAGTCGGGCGCGAAGGCCATCGACAGCAGCCCCTGCTCGCCGCCGGAGGTGACCTTCGGGGTGATGTCGAGGAAGGGGTCGGGCAGCTGCTTGCCGCCGCGCACCTCCATGATCCGCCCGGCCTGCTCGACGACGAAGATGCGGCGGCGGTCGCCGGGAGGGGCGGTGACGTAGAGCGGGCCGTCGAAGTCGCCGACCTTGACCAGGCGCACGCCGCGGCTCGCGGCCGTGCGCCCGGCGGCGCTGCTCCCGCCGTCGCTCGTGCCCGACGTGTCCGTCGTGGCATTGGGCTTCGCGGGGTCCGAGCCGCAGGCCACCAGCGCGGCCACGGTGATAAGCATGGCGACGAAGAGGCGGGCCATCGCGGCAGGATCGCATGCGTCGTGGCGAGGTGACGCCGGTCGTCCGTGCTTGACTGCCGCGCCATGAGCGAACGAGCCTTCGACGTCGTCGTCCTCGGTGCGGGCCCCGCCGGAGAGGTGTGCGCCGGCCGGCTGGCCCAAGGAGGGCTCGATGTCGCGGTCGTCGAGCAGCATCTCGTCGGCGGCGAGTGCTCGTTCTACGCGTGCATGCCGTCCAAGGCGCTGCTGCGCCCGGGCCAGGCCGTGGCGGAGGCGCGGCGCGTCCCCGGCGCGGCCGAGGCGGTCAGCGGGCCCCTCGACGTGCAGGCCGTGCTCGATCGCCGCGACGAGGTCATCCACGACCTCGACGACCAGGTGCAGCTGCCGTGGCTCGAGGACCTCGGCATCGCGCTGGTGCGCGGGCACGGCCGCATCACGGGCGAGCGCACGGTCGCGGTGGGCGACGAGACGCTGGTCGCCCGTAAGGCGGTCGTCATCGCCACCGGCACCGAGGCGGCGATGCCGCCGATCGACGGCCTGCGCGAGGCGAAGCCGTGGACCAACCGCGAGGCGACGACGGCCAAGGAGGTGCCGGCGAGCCTGATCGTCCTCGGCGGCGGGACGGTGGGCATCGAGCTGGCCGACGCGTACGCGTCGCTCGGCACGACGGTCACGGTGATCGAGGCCGGGCCGCGCGTGCTCGCGCGCGAGGAGCCGTTCGCCGCTGACGAGGTCCAGGCCGCGCTGGCCGAGGCCGGCGTCGACGTGCGGGTCGACACCAGCGCCACGTCGGTGGCGCGCGCCGGCGGCACCGTGACCGTCGAGCTCGACGACGGCACGAGCGTCGACGGCGCCGAGGTCATCGTCGCCGTCGGCCGCCGGACGCTGTCGGCGGACCTCGGCGTCGAAGACCTCGGCGTCGAGCCCGGCAAGCCGATCGAAGTCGACGACACCCTGCGCGTGGCCGGCCACGACTGGCTCTACGTCGTCGGCGACGCAAACGGCCGGTCGCTGCTGACGCACATGGGCAAGTACCAGGCCCGCCTCGCCGCCGACCGGATCCTCGGCCGTCCGCTGCCGCTGCGCAGCGACGGCCCGCTCAGCCCGCGGGTGACCTTTACCGACCCGCAGATCGCCGCGGTCGGCCACACGCTGGCCAGCGCCAAGGAGGCCGGCATCGACGCCCGCGCCGTCGACGTCCCCACCGAGGCCAACGCGGGCGGCTCGTACGTCGGCAAGGGCGCGCCCGGGACGTGCCGCATCGTCATCGACGAGGACCGCCGCGTGATCGTCGGCGCGACCTTCACCGGCGCCGAGATCGGCGAGGCGCTGCACGCGGCGACGATCGCGATCATCGGCGAGGTCTCGCTCGACGACCTCTGGCACGCAGTGCCGTGCTTCCCCACGCGCAGCGAGCTGTGGCTGAAGCTGCTGGAGGACTACGGGATGTAGCGCCCGCTACACGTCGCGCGACGACAGCGACCATGCGGTCCGCCTCGCGCGCGATTCGCCAGCCCGCGAGCGGCTCGGCTCCACGGAACAGCGAGTCCACCACGGCCGTCGGCCCGGGCAGCCCGCGACCGCCGTCCTGCGGTCAGCCGCGCGTCGTGAAAGAGCACGACCCCGCCGGGCTCGACGAAGTCGTGCCATCCCTCCCAATCGGCCCGCGCGCCGTCCTCGCTGTGGTCGCCGTCGATGAAGACGAGGTCGACGCCGCCGTCCCAGCGCTCGGCGACCGCGGCGCTGTAGTCGACGTGCCAGACGACGCGCGGGCCGTGCGCCCGGCGCCGGGCGCGTGCGACGACGCGGCGGCTCGCGCCTTCGGTCGCGCCCCAGCCCGCAGGGAGTGCCAAGCCGTGCTGGCCGAACGGGTCGATGAGATGAAGCTCGGCGTCGGGCTCCAGGACCTGGCAGAGCAAGACGGCCGAGGATCCCTCGTAGACGCCGATCTCCACCACGCGCCGGCGGCCGTGAGCGACGGCGCGCAGCACCGCGGCGTCGTCCTGCGAGTGCATCGTGCGCGGCGGGATCAAGCCCGCCCCGACGAGCAGCGCGCGCAGGCGCACGTCGTCGCGCAGGCGATCGGGCGCGAGGCGCCTGATGGCCTTCGGCAGCGCCATCAACGCGCGGGCTCGATCCGTCCGCGGACCTCGCCAAGCGCGATCGCGTGGCCGCCGCGGCCCCGCAGCACGACCTCGTCGCCGTCCTCGAGGAAGCTGCGCGTCGAGCCGTCGGCCAGCGTCAGCGGCTCGGCCCCGTTCCACGTCAGCTCGAGCAGGCAGCCGCGCTGGTCGGGCCGCGGCCCGGAGATCGTGCCCGAGGCGAAGAGGTCGCCGGTGCGCACCGACGCGCCGTTGACCGTCATGTGGGCGAGCTGCTGTGCCGCCGACCAGTACAGGTGGCGGGCGTTCGTGCGCGAGATCGTCGTGCCGTTGAGCTCGATCTCCAGGGCGAGGTCGAACGCCCACGGCTCTTCGCGCAGGTAGTCAAGCGGCGCGGGCTCCTGCGCCGGCGCGTCGACGCGCCGATCGCGGATCGCGTCGAGCGGCGTGACCCAGGCGGCCATCGAGGTCGCAAACGACTTGGCCAGGAAGGGCCCGAGGGGCCGGTACTCCCACGACTGCAGGTCGCGGGCGCTCCAGTCGTTGACGAGCAGCACGCCGAACACGTGCTCGAGGGCGCGGTCGACGGTCACGGGCTCGCCGAGCGCGCTCGGGGTGCCGATCACGAAGCCCAGCTCGAGCTCGATGTCCAGGCGCACGCTCGGGCCGTACACCGGCGCGTCGTCGCCGGGCTCGCGGCGCTGGCCGCACGGGCGGGCGATCGGCGTGCCACTCACGACGACCGTCCCGCTGCGCCCGTGGTAGCCAATCGGCATGTGGCGCCAGTTGGGCGCCAGCGGCTCGGCGTCGGGCCGGAAGATGCGCCCGACGTTCGTCGCGTGGTCCAGCGAGGAGTAGAAGTCGGCGTAGTCGCCCACGTCGATCGGCAGCAGCAGCTGCGCCTCGTCGAGCGCGACGGTCGCCGGCTCGGCGTCGGGCCCGGCGGTCAGCGCCCGCAGCGCCTCGCGCACGCGCCGCCAGGCCTCGCGGCCGGCCGCCATGAAGGCGTTGAGCGAGGGCTGGAAGAAGAGCAGCGGATCCTCGTCGAGCGGCCCGTCCGCGGCGAGGGCCGCAAGGTCGAGGATGCCGTCGCGCAGCCGGACGCCGACGCGCGGCTCCTCACCCGCGCGCCGGAAGACGCCGTACGGCAGGTGCTCGGGCCCGAAGCCGGTCACGGCCGCGGATCCTAAGCCGCGGGCGCGGCGGACGCCTGCCACAGATGCTGGGTCGCATACGACCGCCACGGCTGCCCAGGCAGCTGCGATCGCGCGCGCCTCGCGGGGATCGTCCGGGCCGCCGAGGCGACGGAGGGCGTGGCGCACCCCGAGGTCCTCGACGAGGAAGACGTCGGGGTCGCGCAGCGCGCGCATGGCGACGTAGCCCGCGGTCCACGGGCCGATGCCGGGCAACGCGAGCAGCGCGCGGCGGGCGTCGGCCCGGTCGGCGCCGGGGGCGAGGCGCAGTTCGCCGTCGGCCAGGGCGCGGCATAGGCCGACGAGCGCCGTGGCGCGCGCACGGGGCATCGCCAGCCGCGTGGGATCGAGGGCGGCGAGGGTCTCGGGCGCCGGGAACAGCGCGGTGACCGCGCCGCGCGGGCGTTCGAGGCGCTCGCCGTGCGCCTCGGCCAAGCGGCCCGCCGCGGTGCGCGCGGCGGGCACCGAGATCTGCTGGCCGAGGACCGCGCGGACGGCCAGCTCCGCGCCGTCGACCGTGCCCGCCACCCGCAGGCCGGGCGTGGCGTCGACGAGCGGCCCGATGAGCGCGTCGCCGCGCAGGTGCTCGGCCACCGCGTGCGGGTCGACGTCGAGGTCGAGCAGCCGCCGCCAGCGCGCCAACGCGTCCTGAGCGTCGCGAGCGTCGTCGAGCCATAGCCGGCAGCGCACGTGCGCGCGCTCGAATGTCGCCTCGACCACGCCGCCCCCTTTCGGTAGGCGCATGCTGCGCCGATACGCATCGCCGGCGATCTCCTCGACGCCCGGCACGGCGCGCGCGGCGAGCCAGCTCAGCAGCGCCTCGGCGTTCAGGGGCGGACGAAACGGCAGGCACTCCTCGACCACCGGCCCACTGTGGCATCAGTGGGTCTTCTCGTGACGTTGCGGTGCAACGTTGCGAGAAGGCCCACTAGCGCCAGGTGACCAGCGCGGTCCCGGCCAGCAACAGCGCGAAGCCCGTCAGCCGCGCGGGCGTGAGGCCGACTCGATCGAGGCC
Source organism: uncultured Actinomycetes bacterium (assembly GCA_963821355.1). Taxonomy (GTDB): domain Bacteria; phylum Actinomycetota; class Thermoleophilia; order Solirubrobacterales; family Solirubrobacteraceae; genus JAOPZW01. The sequence goes on from CAWGDO010000002.1 coordinate 220,725, forward strand.
CAGGAAGCCGTAGCGGTCGAGGACCGCGGAGACGACGAGCTGGCCGGAGACCGTTGCCGCGACCACGCCCCCGGCGCCGAGTGTGCGGACGGTGACCAGCGACACCGACACGAGCACGGCGCCCATCAGGCCGCCGGTCAGGTAGAGGGGCGGGATGTGCGGCACCTTGCGCACCTGCCCGATCTCGCCGAGCACGAGCGCCAGCGCGGCGAGGGCGAGCGCCGCGATCGTCGTCGTGATGAACGCCGCCGCGACCACGCTGGTGCGCTTGCCGAGCTCGGAGTTGATCGGCGGCTGCAGCGCGATCAGCGCGCCCACGCCCAGCGTCGCGAGCACGGCCAGCAGGCGTGTCATGACGCCTCCTTTCCGCGGCGATCGGGCATACCCTGCCGCGATGACCGTTCCCGAGAGCTTCCGCGCCTTCCTGGCCACCCGCCACGACGACAGCGTCGAGCGCGGCCCGGGAACGCTGGCCGCTGCCGAGCTTCCCGCCGGTGAGGTGACGATCCGCGTGCGCTGGTCGAGCATCAACTACAAGGACGCGCTCGCGACGATCGCCAAGGGCCAGGTGGCGCGAATCTCCCCGCTCGTGCCAGGCGTCGACCTCGCCGGCGAGGTCGTGGCATCCGACGACGACGCGAACGAGGTCGGCAGCGAGGTCGTCGTCACCGGCCATGACCTCGGCGTGGCGCACCACGGCGGCTGGGCGCAGTACGCGCGCGTGCCCGCCGGGTGGATCGTCCCGCTGCCCGACGGGCTCTCCGCGCGCGAGGCGATGGCGCTCGGCACCGCCGGCTTCACCGCGGGCCTGTGCATCCACGCACTCGAGGCGCACGGCCTCGATCCGTCGGGCGGCCCCGTGCTCGTGCTCGGCGCCAGCGGCGGCGTCGGCAGCACGGCGGTCGGCGCCCTGGCCAACGCCGGCTACGAGGTCCACGCCGCGACCGGCAAGGCCGCCGAGCACGAGTTCCTCCGCGGTCTGGGCGCAGCCGAGATCCTCGGCCGCGACGACGTCACCGCGGACGCGGAGCGACCGCTGGAGAAGCAACGCTGGGCGGCGACCGTCGACCCCGTCGGCGGCGCGGCGACCGCCTTCGCCCTGCGCACGACGAAGTACGGCGGCGCCGTCGCCCTCTGCGGGCTGACCGCCGGCACCGCGCTGAACACGACAGTGCTGCCCTTCATCCTGCGCGGCGTGAGCCTGCTCGGGATCGATTCGGTGGCCGCCGGTGCCGACGTGCGGCGCGAGGTGTGGGCGCGCCTCGCCGGCGACCTGCGCCCGCGCGGCCTCGACGACGCGCTCACGCGCGAGGTCGAGCTCGACGGGATCGAGCCCGTCCTCGACGCGCTGCTCGCGGGCGAGGCGGTCGGCCGGACCGTCGTGCGGCTACCCGACTGAGGCCGGGTCCCAGGCGCCGGCCCCGCCCGAGGGCCGCAGCGTGTTGGTCGCCGTCGCGCCGCCGTCGACCGAGACGATCTCGCCGGTCATGTAGGCCGCGTCGTCGCTGAGCAGGAATGCGACCAGCGCGGCGACCTCGTCGGGCGTGCCCGCACGGCGCATCGGCGTGGTGCTCGCGCGCTTGACCATGTCGCTGCCGCCGCCCACCGCGGCGCCCGAGCCCGCGAAGAGCTCGGTCGGGACGATGCCGGGCGCGACCGCGTTGACGCGCACCCCGAGCGGGCCGCCGTACACCGCGGCGCACCGCGTCAGGCCCAGCACCGCGTGCTTGGAGGTGTGGTAGGCGAGCAGGTCGGCGCTCCCCCGCAGGCTCGCGATCGAGCCGGTGACGACGATCGCGCCGCCGCCGCCCTGGCGCGCGAACTGGCGGAAGGCGGCGCGCAGGCCGAAGAAGGTGCCGTTGACGTTGACGTCCATCACGCGTGCGAAGTCGTCGGTGGCGACGTCGGGCAGCGGCGCGAGCGTGCCGGGGATCCCGGCGTTGAGGTGATGCAGGTCCAGGCGCCCGAAGCGCTCGACCGCCGCGGCGACGTAGCGGTCGACGTCGCCCTCGGCGGCCACGTCCGCCTGCACGGCGAGGGCCTCGCCGGGAAGCGACGCGGCGATCTCCTCGGCGCGGGCGCCGTCGAGGTCGACGACGACCACGCGCGCCCCGGCGGCTGACAGGCGGCGCGCGGTCGCCGAGCCGATCCCGCCCGCCCCGCCGGTGACGACCGCGACCTTGTCCTTCATCCGCCGAGCGTCGCCTCGACCCAGCGCGCGATCGGCTCGAGCACCTCGGCGTTGTTGCGCTCGAGCATCATCGCGTGGCCGTTGCCCTCCACGCCGGCCTCGTCGAGCTTGATGCTCTCGACGTCGCAGCCGCACGCGCGCAGGTACTCGACCATCGCGTCGTGGTAGCCCATGTAGGGCGAGGCCGGCACGGACACGTAGGCGATCGGTACCCGGGCGAGGTTGGGCATCCGGCGCGGCTTGCCTTCGAGCTCCTTGGGGCTGTCGGCCGGCGGGTCGAAGGTCATCGGCGCCTGGGTCAGCCCCCACTTCAGGTCAAGGCCGAGGGCCGGCATCTCCCCGAAGGGCGGCCCGACGCTCTCGATGGCGACGAGCGCCTTGACGAGGTCGGGGCGCGCGTCGGCGATCAGCCAGCCCGCGGGGCCCCCGAGCGAGTGTGAGAACACCACCGCGGGGCCGATGCGGTCCAGCAGCTCGGCGCCACGCGACTGGTCGAGTTCCTGCGACAGTCCGAGGTCGGCCGGCATCGGCCCGCTGGAGGTGACGATCGCCGCGAGAGCAGGGTCGTCGACCGGGTCGCCACCGCCCGGCCACTGGGAGTGCAGGGTCGGTCGGAAGATCCCCTCGCCGGCCTGGAAGGGAAACGGCGCGCCCATCGGCCCGACGACGTCGGGGTGATATGACGAGCGCCCGTGGCACGGGCGGTCGACGACGTAGACGGCATAGCCGCGCTTGACGAGCAGGCGCGACCATCCGAGGCGGCCGTCGTGGGTGCCCATCCAGTCCAGGCCCTGGCCGCCGCCGCCGTGGATGAGGACGAGCGGGTAGGGCTGCGTGACTTCGGGCGGCGCCTCCCACTCGACGTACATCGGCGCGCGCACGACGGTGCCCCAAGGCCCGTCGACATGCTCGGCACCGACCCAGAAGAACCCGCGACGCGAGGTCGTCGCCTCGCCGGTTGGCTCAAATGAGGGCACTGACAGCCTCCTGGTAGTCGTCGTCTGAGACCTCCTCGAGCCATTCGGTCGGGCCGACCGAGACCGCGAGGTGCAGCAGGAAGGAGTCGGGCGCGCCGCCGTGCCAGTGGCGTTCGCCCGCCGGGATGTGCGCGACGTCACCGGGTTCGAGCACCGCGCCATGGCCCTCGTCGGACCACAGCAGGCCTCGTCCGTGGGTGACGTGCAGAACCTGCGCGACCCCGTGGCGGTGCCAATACGTGCGCGCCGCCGGACCGAAGAAGACGCTGTTGACCATCAGGCCCTCGTCGGCGAGCACCGCGTCGCCCCACACGTCGCCGGTGAACGTCTCGGTGCGGTGCTCGGAAGGGCGGCCCTCGCGGCCGCGGACCACCTTCATATTGATTTACCTCCGCGGGGCCTCCGGCCCCGCGCTCGGAGACGGACGATCGGCATCCTGCCGCTCGAGATCATGCTGCTGGATACGCACGCCGCCCGCGATGTCGCCGAGCGCGTCGACGACGCGGTTTGAGATCTCGTCGCCGTAGCCAAGCGCAGCCGCGAGGTGAAACGCGGCCAGGCAGGGCGGCCCGTTGAGGCTCGTGACGCCGAGCCGGCGCACGAGGTCGAGGTAGAGGACGAGATCCTTGGCCATCAGGTTCGAGGTCAGGCCGCCCTCGAGGTAGTCGCCCTCGACGATGCGCGGGAAGCGATTGAGCGTCGCGAAGTTCACGCCGCTGCTCGTGTTGACGACGTCGAGGAACTGCCGGAGGTCGAGCCCGGCCTTGCGCGCGGCCACCATGACCTCGGCGGTCGCCGCAAGGCTGACGCCGTTGAGGAAGTTGTTCAGCAGCTTCGCCGTGTGACCCGCGCCGCTCGGGCCCATGTGGTGGACGTCGCGTGCGACGTGGTCGAGCAGTGGGCGCACGCTGTCCAGCGCCTCGGCCTCGCCGCCGACCATGATCGTCAGCGTGCCCGCCTCGGCCGCCGCCGCCCCACCGGAGATGCCGGCGTCGAGGTAGGCCACGCCGCGCTCGGCGAGCCGTGCATGGATGGCCGTCGTCGAGTCGGGCGCCGCAGTGCTGAGGTCGACGACGACGTGGCCTTCGCGCAGGTGGGGCTCGAGCTCATCGACAACCGCTTCGATGACCGGGCTGTCGGGCAGCGAGAGCAGGATCGCGTCGCTCTCGGCGGCCAGCGCGACGAGGGACTCCGCTGGCGCCGCGCCGACCGCGGCGGCGCGTCCGGGCTCGACGTCGTAGCCGGTCACCTTCTCGCCGCCGTCGACCAGGCGCTGGGCCATGCGCCCGCCCATGTTGCCCAGCCCGACGACGCCGGCCCTCACGAGCCCAGCTCCTCCAGCAGGATCGGCACGCCGACCGCGCACGAGTGGATCCCGATCACGCTGACGAGCTCGATGACCTCCATGATCTCCTCGCGCGTGGCGCCGTAGTCGAGCGCGTTGCGGATGTGCTGGCGCAGGCCGGGCTCGTAGAGGTGCGTGGCCGCCACGTCGAAGGCCGTGTAGATGAGCTCCTTGACCTTCGGCTCCAGGACGCCGCTCGTCCACGGGACCGACGAGAACTGTGTGTAGGCCTCGAAGAAGTCCGGGTCCAGCGCGAGCACGTCGTCCCAGAACGGGTGCCAGTAGCCGCGCTTCTCGGTGAAGTCGGCCTGCAGCTCGCGCTGGCGATCGCTGAGCTCGCGCGGCAGCGGCTGGCCGGCCTTCTCGAGCTCTTCGACGAGGATCGGCACGCCGATGTTGCAGGCGTGGATCCCCAGCGTGCTCGTCAATTCGAGCACCTCCATGATCTCCTCGCGCGTGGCCCCCAGCTCGATCGCGTTGCGCATGTGCTGGCGGATGCCGGGGACGAAGAGATGCGTGGCCGCGGCGTCCATCGCGATATAGACGAGCTCCTTGACCTTCGGGTCGAGCGGCCCGGAGCGCCAGGGGACCGACGAGAACTGCAGGTAGGCCTCGAAGAAGTCGGGGTCGAGGTCGAGGATGCCGTCCCATAGCGGCGTCCAGAAGCCGCGCGCCTCGATAAAGGCCTCGCGAAGCTCGCGGCGTCGGTCGTCGGCACCAGCGCGCCGCAACTCGCCAGACGGCCGACGCTCTCCGCGCTCGTTGCCGCTCGCAGTCATCGGATCTCCACCGCGAAGTCGTCGACGCGTGGGTAGCGGTCCATGACCGCGGGATCGTGGCCGGGCACGATGTGCGCGGCGTCGCCCGCGACCTCGCGCACGGTGTCGTAGGCCTCGTACATCTCGGCGAGGTCGGCGATGACCACGAAGGGGCGCTCGCGCTCGAGCTCGTCATAGAAGTGCACGGCGTCGGAGGCCAGGATCACCCCGGGCGCCGTCACGGCCATCTGGCCGGGCGAGTGGCCGCCGAGGTGGATGACCCCGACGCCGTCGGCGATCTTCTCGCCGCCCGCCAGCGAGCGGACCCGGCCATCGACGACCGCGTTGCGCAGCACGTCGAGATCAGCCTCCTCCACGTGGTGGGCGAACTGGCCGCGCTGCCCCATCGGGCCCAGCCAGAAGTCGAGCTCGATGGCCGGGACGAGCAGCTCGGCATCGGGAAACGCGGCGAGGTTGCCGGTGTGGTCGTAGTGCAGGTGGGTGATCACGACGCGCGAGACCGTGTCGGGGGTGACGCCGAGCCGCGCCATCGCCTCCGTCGGCTCGATGAGCACTGTCCGCCCGCGTCGGCGCCCGACATCGGGGTCAAAGCCCGTGTCGACCAGGATCGTCTCGCCGTCGTTGCGCAGGACCCAGAAGTAGTAGTCCAGCCGTGCGGGCCCGTCGGGCTCCCCGTAGGCCGACCAGCGGTAGTAGGCGTCGCCGAGCGTCGTCTCCAGCGTGCCGTACCGCGCGGCGATCACCGTCCAGGTCGTCTCAGGCATCGTCGGCCACCACCACGCCCGCCCAGTCCTCGACCAGGCGCACGATCTCGGTGCAGTCGGCCCCCTCGCGCGCGGTGGCCGCGGCGAGCGCCCAGAGCTGGCCGACCGCGCCGCCGAGAACCATCGGCACGCCCTGGCGCTGGGCCTCGGCCAGGCAGAGCTGCACGTCCTTGTTCATCAGCTCCATGCGAAAGCCGGCGCCGAAGGTGCGCGGCAGCACGTGCTTGGGGAACTTGTCCTCGCTCGCCGTGTTGCGGCCGCTGCTGGCGTTCAGGACGTCGAGCAACGTGCGTGCCGACAGGCCGCCCCGCACGCCGAGGGCCATCGCCTCCGCGGTGATCGCGATCGCGCTGGCCGACAGCAGGTTGTTGAGGACCTTGGCGAGCTGGCCCTGGCCGGCCTGCTCGCCGACGAGCACGACGTTGCGTCCGAGGACCTCGAGCAGCGGCTTGACGCGATCGAAGACCGCCGCGTCGCCGGCCGCCATGATCGTCAGCGTCCCAGCCTCGGCACCCGCGACGCCGCCGCTGACCGGCGCGTCGAGCGTTGCGACCCCCGCCTCACCAAGCGTCGCGGCGACCTCGGCGGCGACCACGGGCCCGGTCGTCGAGAGGTCGACGTACGTGCGCATCGCACCGCCGCCGCGCAGCTCGTCGGCGACCGAGCGCACGATCTCCGGGGTCGGCAGGCTGACGAGGACGGTCGCGGCGGCAGCGGCCACCGCTTCGGCCGACTCGCACACACGGGCCCCGCGCTGTGCGTGGGGCTCGAGCGCTCCGGCGCGCGTGTCGAAGATCGCGAGGTCGCGGCCGGCGTCGAGCAGCCGCGAAGCCATGTGCGCGCCCATCGCGCCAACGCCGACGAGCCCGATCGTGCTGTCAGCCGCTGCGCTCGTGGCGCCTCCGGTCGTCGTTCATCCTCGCCCCTCGTAAGTCGTAGGACTGTCTGACAAGTCGGATTACTAACGCATTCGGCTCCTCAGCTGATTCCCAGGCCTCGCTTGCAGCGCTCCAAGCGCACGCGCCGAGGCTGTCCTCACCATGACGATGAGTCCCAAGCTCTCGCGCCCCGCGCGGCTCGTACCCGCGGCGGCACCCGCCGCCCCCGTCCGCTCACGCCGCCCCGCGGCGTTCGACCCCCCGCGCGAGCGCGTGCGCACGCGCCGGCTGTCACTCCCCTTCCCGGAGCTCGGCGCGCTGATCGTGCTCGCCGGCGTGCTGAACCTCTGGGCCCTCAGCCGCAACGGCTGGGCCAACACCTACTACGCCGCCGCCGTGCGCTCGATGAGCTCGAGCTGGCACAACTTCCTCTACGGGTCGTTCGACCCCAGCGGCGTCATGACCGTCGACAAGCCGCCGCTCGCGTTGTGGGTGCAGGCGCTGTCAGCCAGGCTCTTCGGCTTTCATTCGCTGAGCGTCCTCGTGCCGCAGGCGCTCATGGGAGTCGCGACGGTCGCGCTGGTGTACGACCTCACGCGACGCCTGTGGGGACGGCCGGCGGGCTTCGTCGCCGGGCTGGTCCTCGCGCTGACGCCGATCACGGTCGCGATCTCGCGCCACAACAACCCCGACGCGCTGCTCGCCCTGTGCTGCGCCGGCGCCCTGTGGTGCCTCGTGCGCGCGCTGCAGGACGGGCGCACGCGCTGGCTCGTGCTCAGCGGCGTCTGCGTCGGCCTGGGCTTCGAGACGAAGATGGGCGCGGCGCTGCTCGTCGTTCCGGCGCTCGCCGTGGCGTGGCTGTGGTTCGCGCCGCGCGGTCGGATGGCCGCGCTGCGCCAGCTGCTGGCGGGCGGCGCGGCGATGGTCGTCGTCGGTGGCGCGTGGCCGCTGCTGATGGCGCTGACGCCCTCCTCGAGCCGGCCGTGGATCTCCGGCACCAGCGACAACAGCATCCTCAGCCTGATCCTCGACTACAACGGCCTCGGGCGGCTCGACGGCCAGCTCGGTGGCCCTCAGGCCTTCGGCGGCGGCCCGGGTGGCGGCGGGGCAGGCGCCGGCGGCACCTTCGGCGGCGCCAGCGGCCCGCTGCGCCTGCTCAACGAGGCGCTCGGCGGGCAGGCCGGCTGGCTGCTCGGTTTCGCGGTCGTGGCGCTGATCGCGCTCGCGGTCGTGACGCGTCTGCGGCGCAGCGATCCGCGCACCGGGTGGCTGATGGCCACCGGCGGCACCTTCCTGATCACCGCGGGGGCCTTCAGCGAGGCGAAGGGGATCTTCCATCCCTACTACGTCGCGCAGCTCGCGCCCTTCACGGCCGCGCTCATCGGCGCGGGGACCGCGGTCTTCCTCACGAGCCGGCGGAGCGCTGGCGTCCTTGCGGCAGCCGCGGTCGTCGCCGGCGTGGTGACCGAGCTCGTCGTCCTGCACGACAACCCGGGCCAGCTCTCGTGGCTGCCCACGCTGCTGATCGGCTTCGGCGGGCTGCTCGCCCTCGTACTGATCGTCGTGCGCGCACCCGCGGTGCGCGCCGCGGTCGTGGCCGCCGCACTGGGGCTGCTGCTGCTGGCGCCCGCGAGCTGGGCGGTGCAGACACTCGGCCACGCGACGAGCGGCACCTTCCCCGCGGGCGGCCCCGCATCGGCGGGCGAGGGCTTCGGCGGCCCGGGCGGCGGCATGCGCCGCGTCGGCGCCCCGCCCTCGGGCGGCACACAGGGCAGCGGCTCGGCGCCGGGCGGCGGCTTCGCCCCGGGCGGCACCGCCCCCGGCGGGAGCCGGCCGCGCCCGCCGGAGCGGCCAGCGCGCCCCCGGCGGCAGCAGCACCACCCCTGGCGGGTCGTCCTCCGGCGGCCCCGGCGCGGGCGGCTTCGGCGGCGGCAGCCCGTTCGGTGGCGACAGCGCCGGCCTGACCGCTGCGCTGAGCTACGTCCGCCAGCACGGCGGCGGCACGATCGCCGTCTCCAGCCAGCAGGGCGCCTCGGCCGCGATCATCCAATCGGGCGCCGACGTCGCCGGCATCGGCGGCTTCTCCGGCCGCGAGAGCGAGGTCAACGCGACCTGGCTTGCCGAGATGGTGCGCAGCGGCCGGATCCGCTGGGTGCTCGCGAGCGGTAGCGGCGGCTTCGGCGGTAACGACGGGCGCGTCGGCAGCTCGAAGGTGATGGCCGCCGTCGAGCAGGTCGGCACCAAGGTGACCGTCTCGACCTCGTCCGGATCGACCACGCTCTACGACCTCAGCGGCAAGGCGGACGCGCTCGCCGCGCTGGCGCAGTAACCCCTGCGTCAGCGCGCGAGGCGGTCCAGCAGACCCGCGGCAACCCCGATGCCGACGACGGCCGCGAAGGCGAGGACCGCGAAGTCCAGCGGCAAGTGCGACGGCGTGCCCACGAGCAGTCCGCGCAAGGCGTCGACCTCGTAGCTCAGCGGGTTGACGCGACTGACCGCCTGCAGCCACTCGGGCATCAGCGCCACCGGATAGAGCGCGTTGGACGCGAAGAAGAGCGGCATCATGATCGCCTGACCGATGCCCATCAGGCGTTCGCGCTTGAGCACGATGCCCGCGATCGACATCGACAGGCAGGAGAAGAACGCCGCGGCCAGCCAGACCGCGCCGGCCGCGCCGGCGAGCTTCAGCGGGTCAGTCGTCAGCGCCACGCCGAGCAGCGCCGAGAGGACGAGCACCACGATGACCTGGCTGAACGCGCGGATCCCGGCGGCGAACGCCTTGCCCGCGATGAGCGCAGCCCGCGGCGTCGGCGTCACCAGGAGCTTGGCCAGCACGCCCGCGTCGCGCTCCCAGATGATCTGGATGCCGTGGAAGATCGAGATGAAGAGCGCCGATTGGGCGAGCACGCCGGGTGCGAGGAAGTCGAGATAGGGCAGGTTGCCCGTCGGGATCGCGTGCAGGCGCGTGAACGTTTCGCCGAAGATGATCAGCCAGAGCGCGGGCTGGATCGCGCGCGTGTAGAGCTCGCTGCGGTCGTGGCGCAGTTTTTGCAGCTCGACCAGGCAGAGGGTGCCCACGCGGCCCGCGAGCATGCGCAGCGACCCCGCCGCCCTGACGGTCAGCGGGTCAGCCCAGCCGGATGGCGGTGCGCCGGGTACGGCGGACATCGCGAAGGCCTCCGGACTCGTCGGCGGGCTGGTCGCCCGCGTAGTGGCGGAACACGTCGTCGAGGGTGGCGTCGGCGCCGAGGTCCGCCCTGAGCTCGTCGGGCGCGCCCACGGCCCGCAGCCGACCCTGGTGCATGAGCGCGATCCGCTCGCACAGCTCCTCGGCCTCGTCCATGTAGTGGGTGGTGAGCAGGACCGTCATACCGCTCTCGAGCCGTATGTCTGCGATCAGCTCCCACACGGAGGCGCGCGCGATGGGATCCAGCCCGATCGTCGGCTCGTCGAGGATCAGCACGCGCGGACGGTTCACGAGCGCCTGGGCAAGCTCGAGGCGCCGCACCATCCCGCCCGAGTAGGTCGACACGAGGCGGTCGGCGTGCTCGAGCATGCCGGTCGCGTCCAGCGCGCGATCGACCCGCGCGCCGCGTTCGCGCCGCGGCACATCGAACAGCCGGGCGAACAGCATCACGTTCTCGCGCCCGGTCAGCGCGGCCTCCGCAGAGAGCTGCTGCGGCACGTAGCCGATGAGCTTGCGCACGGTCATCCGCTCGCGCGCGACGTCGTGGCCGAGGATCTCGGCGGCGCCCGGCGCCACGCGCAGCAGCGTCGTCAGGACGCGGATCGTCGTCGTCTTGCCCGCGCCGTTGGGACCGAGCAGCCCGAACATCTCGCCGCGCCTCACGTCGAGATCGACCCCGTCGACGGCGCGACGCTCGCCGAACGCGTAGACCAGGCCACGGCAGCGAACGGCAGGAGCCTCGCTCATGCGGAGCGCTCCAGCGCAGCGAAGAGCCGCTCCAGGGCGGGAAGCGAGGCCTCGAGCGCCGCGCGGTCCTCCTGCGAGAGCTCGCGCAGGGCGCCGGCGAGAAGGCGGCTGCGCTCGTCGCGCCAACGGCGCAGGCGCCGGCGTGCGGCCGCAGTCAGCGTCAGGCGCGCCGCGCGGCCGTCGTCGGGGTCGCGGTGGCGCACGAGCAGATCGGCGGCGACGAGGCCGCCGACCAGCGTGCTGACGGTGTTCGCGGCCACGACAAGCGCGGCTGCCGCATCGGCGACGCCGATCCCGGGCTGCGCTTCGACGAGCCGCAGCAACTCGACCTGCGCGGCGGTGAGTGGCTCCCCGCCCAGCGCCGCCCTCGCACCGCGCCGCAGGCGGCGACGCACCCGCGCCCATGCCTCGGCCAGCTCGGATGCGAGGAGGTCCTCAGAGGATGGCGCCCGGACGGCCACTGTCCGGCGCAGTATAGCTCTGCGACAGAGCTATCTTGCTCTGACCGTCAGGCGTACAGGCCATTCAGCCAGGCCTGCCACGCGGCTTGGGCCCCGTCCTTGTCGACGCCCTCGCCGAACGCGTGGACGGCCATCCCGACGGGCATGCCGAAGGCGTTGCGGCCGTAGAAGCGGTACAGCGCGTCGTCGGTGCGGATGCCGACGAAGTTGGGCTGGACGTAGTCGACTTCGCCGTCCAGCGTGCCGACACCGTCGACGTCGACCCGCACCGCGTCGCCGGCGGACGCGCCGTTGACGCCGAGCGCCTCGCGCAGCACGTCGAACGCGCCCGGCTCGGCCGACGACGCCGGCGCGACGACGCCGCCCGGCACGTCGCCGACATAGGTCACCGTGCGCCCGTTGAAGTGCTCGAGGTACTGGCCGAGCGTGTGCAGGTAGAAGTCGGTGTGCTGGTTGGCGGCGTCGTACTGGTTGTCCCAGTCGTCGGCGATGACGCCGCTGTGCATGTAGCGCAGCACCGTCGTGCCGCCACCGCGCCCTTCGATGATGTACTCGAGAGCGTTGAAGAACCCGTCCTCGCCCTCGTAGCGGACGACGAAGTGGTTCGGGGGATCCCAGGCCTTGACGACGGAGCCGTCGGACGTCTTGCCGCCCTCGCGCGGCTCGATCTCGCCCGACGGGAACAGCCAGGCGGCGGTGCCGGCGCTGGTGGCGACGGCCTCCCAGACCTCCTCGGGCGTGGCCGACAGCTCCACCTCGCGGCGGATCTCGAACTCGCGGGACATCGTCACTGCTCCTTTGTGGTGGGTTCGTCGTTGCGGCGGGTGATGCTCGGATGGACGGCGACGATCAGGCGGTGCTTGCGCCCGCCCTTGGCCGTTTCGTCGTGGTACTTGCCGACCAGGCCGGTGACGGCCTCCGACAGCTCCGCCGCGAAGGCGGCGCGGTCGGCGGCCGAGGCGAAGCGGATCTCGCTGTCGATGGCGAAGGTGGCCAGCGGCTTGCGGGCAGCGGTCGCACGGGTGATGAGCTCGCCGACCTCGCGCACGAGCCTGGCCGCCAGCGCGAGCAGCCAGCGGGCCGAGAGCTGGTCCGGCGAGCGCTCGGGGTCCGGCGCCACGTCGGCGAGCGCGGTGGGCGAGATGACGAACGACGCCGCGGTGGCCCGCAGGACGCGCTCGGTGCAGTTGCCCTTCCTGCGCTCCTCGACGAGCTCGACGAGGCCGTGGCGCTCGAGCGCCCGTAGGTGGTAGTTGGCCTGCTGGCGGGACAGGCCCGCGCGGGCGGCCAGCGTCGTCGCCGAGCCCGGCTCGGACAGCGCCGACAGCAGCCGCGCCCGGACCGGGTCGAGCGACGCCTCGGCGGCGGCTGGGTCCTCGATGACCGCTACGTCGTGCATGGGTCGGGAGCTTGGCACCGACAAGAATATTTGTCAAGACATATGAGTTTGTCGGCTACGCAACCTCCTGCAACGATGCGCTGACCGCCTGGCCCTCCACCCGCTGCGCGCGCCGGCGCGCTGCGAACACCCACGTTCTCAGCGCGATGTAGCGCGTGACCGTCGCCGCCGCGCCGGCGGCAAGCAGGACGGCGAGCTCGACCGCCCGCGGCGGCGTCGCGTCCACGTGGTGCAGGCTCGCAAGGGCGACCGTCGTCAGCCCGAGCGTGAGCACGTAGACCAGCGCGCCGCGCGCGTGGTGGCGTGCCAGGCCCTCGCTGCCGCGCACGCCGAAGGTCAGCCGACGGTTGGCCGCGGTGTTGGCCACCGCGGTGATGGCCAGCGCCAAAGCGTTGGCGCCGCCGGCGCCCAGCGGCCCGTGGAGCAGCAGGTACAGCAGCGCGTAGGCGATCGTGCTGAGCACGCCGACCGCCATGAAGCGCAGCACGGGCCCGGCCACGGCCAGGCGCGCGACGCCGCGCAGGTCGTCGATGGCGGTGCGCACGATCTCCACCCGCGAGTCGGGGTCGTCGACCCAGTCGACCGGCACCTCGTGGATGCGCAGTCCGCGCCGCTGGGCGAGCACGAGCAGCTCGGTGTCGAAGAACCAGCCGTCGTCGCGCACGTCGCCGAGCAGGCGCCGCGCCGCCGCGGTCGTCATGGCCTTGAAGCCGCACTGCGCATCCGAGAACCGCGCGCGCAGGACCGTGCGCAGCAGCCGGTTGTACCCCCGCGAGATGAGTTCGCGCTTGGGCCCGCGCACGACGCGCGCGCCGCGCGCCAGGCGGCTGCCGATGGCGACGTCGCTGTGGCCCGACAGCAGCGGCGCGACGAGCGGCAGCAGTCCGCGCAGGTCGGTCGACAGGTCGACGTCCATGTAGCAGACGACCCGCGCGTCGCTGCGCAGCCACGCCTCGCGCAGCGCCCGGCCGCGCCCCTTGCCATCCAGCCGCAACAGCTCGACGCCGGGCAGCTCGCGAGCCAGCGCCTGGGCAATCGCCGGCGTGTTGTCGGTACTCGCGTTGTCGGCGATGACGATCCGCCAGCTGAAGGGGAACTCAGCGCCGAGATAGCGGTGCAGGCCGCGGATGCTGCGCGCCAGCCCGTGCTGCTCGTTGTGGACGGGAACGACGACGTCGACGGTCGGCGAGCCGGAAGCCGGCCGGCCGTTGCGCCGCGGCCTCGGGAGGAGCGTCTGCTCGGTCATGGACCGAGCATCGGCCCGCGCCGTCAAAGTGCGGTGGGAGCCGCCTGAGAAGTGGCTGGGAGCGTGACGACGAAGCTCGCGCCGCCGCCCGGGGCGTTGGTCGCGCGCACGCGCCCGCCGTGGGCGTCGACGATCGCGGCGACGATCGCCAGCCCAAGGCCGGCGCCGCCCTTGCCGCGCTCGCGCCCGCCCTCGGAGCGCCAGAAGCGCTCGAAGAGCGCCTCGGCGTCGCCGGTCGGCAGGCCCGGCCCGTGGTCGCGGACCTCGAGACGCGCCTCGCCGCCGTCGCGCTCGAGCGTGACCTCGATCGGCGTGCCCGCCGGCGTGTGCACGAGCGCGTTGCGCAGCAGGTTGGCGAGCACCTGACGCAGCTGGTCGCCGTCGCCGATGACGGTCGCGTCCTCGTCGATGCGCGTCGGATCTCGCGGTCGGGCGCCGTCGCGCGCGCGTCGTCGACCGCGTCGCCGACCAGCGAGGCGAGGTCGACCTCGACGTAGGGCGCGTCGGCCATCTCGTCGAGGCGCGCGAGCGTGAGCAGGTCCTCGACGAGCACGCCCATGCGCGCGGACTCGTCCTCGATGCGGCGCATCGCCTTCTCGACCTCGGCCGGCTCGCGCGCGGCGCCCATGCGAAACAGCTCGGCGTAGCCGCGGATCGAGGCCAGCGGCGTGCGCAGCTCGTGCGACGCGTCGGCGATGAAGCGGCGCAGCCGGTCCTCGCTGGCCTCGCGCTCGCCGAAGGCCTGCTCGAGCCGATCGAGCATCGCGTTCAGCGCGACGCCCAGGCGGCCGACCTCGGTGCGCGGATCGGTGTCCTCGACGCGGTGCGAAAGGTCGCCCGCCGCGATCGCGCCCGCCGTGTGGCCCATGCGGTCCAGCGGCAGCAGCCCGACGCGCACGACCACCCAGGACACCACGCCCAGGAGCGCGAGCACCCCGCCGATCACCACTGCCTCGACGACGAGCAGCCGCTCGAGGTTGTCGTCGGTGGCGCGCAGCGGGATCGCGGCGATCGTCATCGTCGCGTCACGTGGATCGGCGGCGGCGAGGGCGCGGTAGGGCGTGCCCGCGCCCTTCTGACCGTCGACGGTGATGAGCCGACCAACGGGCATGTCGGCCGGCAGCGCGGGCTTGGCCGTCACCGTCTGGTTGAGCGTCTCGACCGGGCGGCCGCTGACCTTGCCGTCGGGATAGCGCGTCTGCACGTAGGTGCCGGGCGGCAGGCCGAAGCCGCCGGGCGGCGGCTTTTGGTGGCCGTAGCCGGCGTCGCCGTCGGGATCGTTCGGCCCCGGGAAGGCGTCACCGGCGGGCCCGATCGCGGCGCGTAGCTGCTGGTCGACGCGGTCGTAGAGGAACGAGCGCTGCTCGGCGTAGGTGATCGCGCCGAGGAGCAGCAGGCCGACTGCGGTCAGCGCGAGCACCGCCACTGTCAGCCGCACTCGCAGGGAGGCCATCACGTCCGCGGCGGGCGCAGCGCGTAGCCGACGCCGCGCACGGTGTGGATCAGCGGCGGGCCGTGGGCGTCGAGCTTCTTGCGCAGGTAGCTGATGTAGGTCTCGAGCACGCGCGCGTCGCCGCCGAAGTCGTACTCCCAGACGTGCTCGAGCAACTGCGCGCGCGTGAGCACGCGGCGCGGGTTGAGCATCAGGTAGCGCAGCAGGCGGTACTCGGTCGCCGTCAGGTCGATGATCTCGTTGGCGCGGCGGACCTCGTGCGCGTCCTCGTCGAGCTCGAGGTCCTCGAAGACCAGGCGGCTGGACTCGGGCTCGGCGAGGCCGCTGCGGCGCAGGATCGAGCGGATCCTCGCGACGAGCTCCTCGAGGCTGAATGGCTTGGTGACGTAGTCGTCGCCGCCCAGCGTGAGCCCGCGGATCTTGTCCTCGGTGGCATCACGGGCGGTGAGGAAGATGATCGGCACGCGCGCGTGCTGGGCGCCGAGCCGCTGGGCGACGTCGAAGCCCTCCATGTCCGGCAGCATCACGTCGAGCACAATGAGGTCGGGAGCGAACGCGCCCACCGCGGCGATCGCCTCGGCTCCCGTGCCGGCCGATTCCACGGCGAAGCCCTGGAACTTCAGCGCCATGGTGACGACGTCGACGATGTTCGGCTCGTCGTCGACGACGAGCACGCGATGTCCGTTCGAGGCGCCACTCATGAGGTTGAGTATCAGAGCGTAAGCTGGGAGCCGGCTGAGAGGGCCGTGTGTGGGCCCTGAGGAAGCGATGTGGACCAGATGGTGACTGCGCTTGGACCGCTGGGCCAAAGAAACGCCGGCAACGGCGCGCGTAGCTTCGCTGGTCACACGCGTGAGGAGAGGAGACGAACGTGTCCCTGATCAACGAGCCGCGATCGACGCTGCTCGGCCCACCGCTGGCGATGCCGGTGTCGGCGGACAGCGCGCCCACGCCCGAGGACGTCATCGCCTTCGCGCGCGATCAGGAGGCCGCGCTCGTCGACCTCAAGTTCACCGACCTCCCCGGCACCTGGCAGCACTTCGCGGTCGCCGCGCGCGAGCTCGGCTCGGGCCTGCTGGCCGAGGGCGCGGGCTTCGACGGCTCCTCGATCCGCGGCTTCCAGGAGATCAACGAGTCCGACATGCTGCTTGTGCCCGATCCGGCGACCGCACTCATCGACCCGTTCCACGAGTTCCCGACCCTGTCGCTGGTCTGCGACGTGCGCGACCCGATCACCGGCGAGTCCTACAGCCGCGACCCGCGCTACGTGGCCCGCAAGGCCCAGGCCTACCTCGAGTCGACGGGCATCGCCGACACGGCGTACTTCGGCCCCGAGGCCGAGTTCTACATCTTCGATCACGTCGCCTACGGTCAGGCGGCCAACCGCGCGTTCTACGAGGTCGACTCGCCCGAGGGGTTCTGGAACGCGGGGCTGGGCTTCGGGCGCGACGGCGACGGCGCGGGCCCGAACCTCGGCTACACCAACCGCTCCCAGCAGGGCTACTTCCCCGCGGCGCCGCTGGACACCCTCGGCGACCTGCGCGGTCGCATGGCGCTGACGCTGGAGCGGATGGGCGTCGAGGTCGAGGTCCACCACCACGAGGTCGGCGGACCGGGCCAGGCCGAGATCGACATGCGGTTCCAGCCGCTGCTGCGCATGGCCGACACGATGCAGCTCTACAAGTACGTCGCGCGCAACGTCGCCCGCCAGGCCGGCAAGCTCGCCACCTTCATGCCCAAACCGATCTTCGAGGAGAACGGCTCGGGCATGCACACCCACATGTCGCTGTGGAAGGACGGCGAGACGATCATGTTCGACAGCGACGGCTACGCGCTGCTGTCGGAGACCGCGCGCCACTATGTCGGCGGCCTGCTCACCCACGCGCCGGCGCTGCTGGCCTTCTGCGCGCCGACCACGAACTCCTACAAGCGCCTCGTCCCGGGCTACGAGGCCCCGGTCAGCCTCCTGTACTCCAAGCGCAACCGCTCGGCCGCGGTGCGCATCCCCGTCTACTTCACGAGCCCCAAGGCCAAGCGCGTCGAGTTCCGCTCGCCCGATCCAAGCGCCAACCCCTACCTCGCCTTCGCGGCTCTGCTCATGGCGGGCTTGGACGGCATCAAGCGCGGCCTCGAGCCGCCCGACCCGGTCGACGAGAACCTCTACGAGCTGTCGCCCGAGCGCCAGGCCCAGATCAGCCAGGTGCCGACGTCGCTTGACCGCGTGCTCGACGCGCTCGAGGAGGACAACGACTTCCTGCTGGAGGGCAACGTCTTCACGCCCGACCTGATCGAGGCCTACGTCGAGCACAAGCGCGACGAGGTCGACGACGTGCGGCTGCGGCCGCATCCCTGGGAGTTCGCGCTGTACCTCGACGCCTGACGGCTGCGGGAAAGCCGCAACGCGCCCGCGCGGACGTCCCGATGCGGCTCGCCGCGCCGTCGCGGACGATTAGTCCATGCCGCGCATCGTCATCGCCGGCGGGGGCGTGGCGGGCCTAGAGGCCTGTCTTGCGCTGCGCTCCTTCCTCGGCGAGGAGCAACTCTCCATCGACCTGCTGTGTCCCGAGCCGCGCTTCGAGTACCGGCCGCTGGCGGTGCTCGAGCCCTTCGACGGCGCTCCCGCGTGGAGCATGGAGCTCGCAACGTTCGCGGCCGACCAGGGCGTGCGCCTCGTGCGCGGAGCCCTGCGGGCGATCGACCCGGATCGCCGGCTGGCGATCCCGGAGCACGGCGCACCCCTCCCCTACGACGCGCTGCTGCTGTCCGTCGGCGCTCGCCCTGTCCGCGCCGTACGCGGCGCCATCACCTTCCGGGGAACCCGTGACGCGCAACTCGTTCGCGCCGCCCTCGACCCGGGGCGGCACTCGACGATTGTCTTCACGGCGCCCCTGGGATCCTTCTGGACACTCCCGCTCTATGAGCTCGCCATCCTGGCGGCCGCCCGGCTGAGATCGCGCGCGCACGTCGTGCTTGCGGTCCCCGAGCCGGCCCCGCTCGAGGCGTTCGGCCCGCGCGCCAGCGCCGCGGTCGGCGAGCTGCTGGACGCTCATGGGATCGCGTTCCGCGGTGGCGCGCGGCCGGTGGCCGCCGACGCGGGTGAGCTCGAGTTCGACGACGGCAAGAGCATTCCGGCCGATGCTGTGATCGCCCTACCCGCGCTGCGCGGGCGCCCGATCGAGGGTGTGCCGCATGACGGGGAGGGCTTCGTCGCCATCGACGATCACGGTCGCGTCGAGGGACTCGACCGCGTCTACGCGGCGGGCGACATGACGACCTTTCCGCTCAAGCAGGGTGGGCTGGCAGCCCAGCAGGCCGACGCAGCGGTCGACGACATCCTCGCGGCCCTCGGCCTACCGATCGTCCCGCGGCCCTTCGAGGGCATCCTGCGCGGCGTCCTCTACACGGATGGCGTCCCGTCGTACCTGCGCGCTTCGAAGGCCCCTCGCGCCTGGTCGATGTGGTGGCCGCCGAGCAAGATCGCCGGCCGTCACCTGGCCCCGTATCTGACCATTCGCGCAGGGGCGCCCCGCGCACCGGACGTGCGGCCGGACGTGGGCGCCCTGCCCGTCAACATCGACGTCCGTGCCGTGGCCAGCGGTTTATCAGACGTTCCGCCCGGTTGATCGGATATGACATCGTCCGGCCATGGTCTCTGATGCAGGCGAGCCGATCACAATCGTTCTGGCCGACGACCACGTGGTCGTGCGCTCCGGGCTGCGCATGGTCCTTGAGCGCGAAGGCGGGTTCGAGGTCGTCTCGGAGGCCGGCGACGCCGAAAGCGCGCTGCGCACCGTGCTCGGCCACAAGCCGACTGTCCTCGTCCTCGACCTGAACATGCCGGGCGAGCTCACCTCGCTCGACGCGATCCCCCGCGTGAAGGACGTCTCGCCCGCGACGCGCGTGGTCGTGCTCACAATGCAGGAGGACCCGGAGTTCGCGCGCCGCGCCCTACGCGCCGGTGCCGCGGGGTACGTCCTCAAGGAGGCGGCCGACGACGAGCTCGTCGACGCGGTGCGCCGCGTTGCCGACGGCGCGACCTACCTCAACCCGCGCCTCGGAGCCATCCTGGCCGCCGCGCCGCCCGAGCCGACCGGCCCGCCCGACGACCTCACCGAGCGCGAGGTCGAGGTCCTGCGGCTGATCGCGCTCGGGCACACGAACGCCGAGATCGCGCAGGGGCTGTACCTGTCGGTGCGCACGGTCGAGTCCCATCGCGCCCACATCCAGCAGAAGCTCGGTCGCTCCACGCGCGCCGAGCTCGTCCGCTACGCACTCGACCACGGGCTCGTCGGGCCCGAGTAGCCCGCTCAGCGCACGGGCAGGCGGGCGCAGACGATCGTGCCGGCGGTGTCGCCGGGCAACACGCTCAGCTTGCCGCCCGCCAACTCGACACGCTCACGCATGCCGGCCAGGCCGAACCCGCCGCCGGTGGGCTCGCCGGGGTCGAAGCCGGTGCCGTCATCGGCGACCGTGATCTGGAGCTCGTCCTCGGCCGAGTGGACGGTGAGCAGGACCGTCGCGGCCCGGGCGTGCTTGGCGACGTTGGTGAGCGACTCCTGGACGATTCGGTAGACGGTGGTCTCGAGCTCCGGTGTCAGCCGCTTGCGATCGGGGATGTCGATCTCCGTGCGGACCTCGAGGCCCGTGGTCGTCGACGTTCGCTGGACGAGTGACGTCAACGCCGGCTCGAGGCCGAGCTGATCGAGTGCCGCCGGCCGCAGCTCGGCGATCAGCCCGCGCAGCGCCTCGATGTCGCGGCTGAGCTGCTCGATGCCCTGACGCATGACGTTGCGCATCGCGTCGGCGTCATCGAGACGGGTGGCCGCCGAGAGCAGCACCTTCAATCCGCCGAGCGCCTGCAGGGTCTCGTCGTGCAGCTCGCGCGCCCAGCGGCGGCGCTCGGCCTCGGCCGCCGCCATCGAACGGCGCAGGCGCTCGGCCTCGACCGTCTTGGCGGTCGCGACCGCGGTCGCCGCCTGCGCGGCAAACGCCTCGAGCAGCTGCTCGTCGTCGTTCGTGAATGTGCCATCGCCGTCGAGCCGATCGAACGCGGCGAGCACGCCGAGCGCGTTCCCGCGGTAGACCAGCGGGACCAGGAGCGCCGTCGTCGCCTTCTCCACCCCGAGGTGGGCCGGCGAGACGCGCAGATCGCGCGGCGCGTTGGCGACGCGCCGCGAGCGCCCGCTCGCGAGGACCTCGCCGGCCGTGGAGGCGCCCAGCGGCACGCGCACCTCGTCGGAGACCATCACGTGGCCGGCCCCGGCGGCAACCACGAGCTCGTCGCCCTCGCGCAGGAGGATCAGCACGTCGTGGGCGTCCACGAGGGCCCGTCCGCGCTTGACCACGAGCTCGAGGACGCGCTCGAGCTCGGTCTCGCCGCCGATCGCGCGAGCGATCGCCGCCGTCGCCTGCAGCCCGCGCACGGCGCGCTCGAGCTCGTCGCGCCGCGCGGCCACGTCGCGGTACAGACGCGCGTTCTCGATCGCGATCGCCGCCCAGTCGGCCAGGACGATCGTGGCCTCCTCGTCCTCGGCCGTGAACGCGCCGCCGCCCGCCTTCTCGGTCAGGTACAGGTTGCCCCACGCCTGACCGCGGATGAGGATCGGCACGCCGAGGAACGTCCGCATCGGCGGATGACCGGGCGGGAAGCCGTAGGAGCGCGGGTGGTCGCCGACGTCGTCGAGCCGCAGCGGGCGCGGATCGTCGATGAGCACCCCGAGGATTCCGCGGCCGCGCGGCAGGTCGCCGATCGCGCGGTGGACGGACTCGTCGATCCCGCGGGTGAGAAAGCGCGCCAGCTCGCGACGGCGGTCATCGAGGATGCCGAGCGCGGCGTAGCGTGCCCCGGTCAGCTCGGCGGCGGTCTCGAGGAGACGGTCGAGGACGACGTCGAGGTCGAGGTCGGAGAGCAGGCTGCGCCCGACGTCGATGAGCCGCGCCAGCCGGTGCTGGTCCAGGCTGTCGGTGAGCGACATCGCTGCGCTCAGCCTAACGCCGAGGCTGGGCCGGGTTGAGCGGCGCCAGGGCGCGCTCGCCGATGACGAGCACGGGACAGGCGGCCTGGCGCAGCTGCTCGGTGTCGACGCCCGCTACGACGAGGAGGTCCGCATCAGCGACGGGATCGACGAACCCGCCCGCGCACGTCGGCAGCAGCAGCTCCGCCGCGGCGCGCAGCTCATCCGCCCTCGCGCCCTGCGCCGCGACGGCGACGTGGCGTGGCTCGAACGCGCGCGCAAAGCGGTGGCCGTACGGCGCGATGGCGATGGGGCACGGCGCGTCGGCCACGAGGCGGGCGATGTCGCCCGCCACGCTCTGCGGGAGCACGATGACCGACGCCCGCTGGCCACGGGCGATCGCGCCCACCGCATCCGCGAGCGGTAGCCCCGAGACCGGGAGATAGTGCACGCGCGCATCGGGCCCGAGCGTCGCGTAGACCTCCGCGCCGGCATCCCGGAGGCTGTCGCGGCGCCGCGCGGACGCAGCGCTGCCGCCGGCCAGCGACGTCGGCCCCGTGGGCAGGAGGTCCGCGACGATGACGGCGCCGTCGGCACGCGCCAGCTGCGCACCCAGCACGAGGGCGTCGCGCCGGCCGGAGCGGCTGTCGAGGGCGACGAGGACCCGTGCGAACACCCTACGAACGTAGGGCCAGACAGCGGGACGAGCATCCGTGCCGACGCGTCGATGCGACTGTGGCAAAGCCGCATCGATCCCGCGTGCGAGCACCGATGGCAACCGGTGCGCGGCCGCCGACGATGCGCGCATGTCTCGCATCGTCATTGCCGGGGGCGGGGTCGCCGCCCTGGAGAGCTGCCTCGCGCTGCGCCAGCACCTCGGCGCCGAGGAGCTGGAGATCACGCTCCTCACGCCGTCGGCGCGCTTCGAGTACCGGCCGCTGTCAGTGCTCGCGTCCTTCGAAGGGATCTCGCGCTGGAGTCTGGCGCTGTCCGCCTTCGCGAGCGACCTCTCGCTCGACCTGGTCCACGACGCGCTGGCGGCGGTCGGCCCGCACGCCCGCGTGGCCGTGACGGGATCGGGTGCCGAGCTCGGCTACGACGTGCTGCTGGTGGCCACCGGCGGTCACGCCGCCGACGCCATTCACGGCGCGATCACCTTCCGCGGCCCGGCCGAGGGCCGCCGGTTGCGGGCGCTGCTCGACGACCCGCCGCGCAGCATCGCATTCGCCGCGCCGGCGGGCGCGAGCTGGCCGCTGCCGCTGTACGAGCTGGCGCTGATGAGCGCCGCCGAGCTGCGCCGGCGCGGCGCCGAGACGACGGTCGTGCTCGTGACCCCGGAGCAGACGCCGCTGGCCGCGTTCGGTGCGAGCGCAAGCGCGTCGGCCGTCGCCGAGATCGCCGCTCGCGGGATCGAGCTGATCACGGGCGCCGACGCGGTCGCCGCTCGCGACGCGGTGCTCGAGTTGCGCGACGGACGCCGCATCGAGGCCGAGCACGTCATCGCCGTGCCGCGCCTGCTAGGGCGGCGCATCGAGGGCATCCCCCACGACGCCGAGGACTTCATCGTGGTCGACGAGCACTGCCGCGTCGCCGGGCTGTCGCACGTCTACGCGGCGGGCGACGTGACCAACCTGCCGTTCAAGCATGGCGGGCTGGCCGCCCAGCAGGGCGACGCCGCAGCCGAGGCCATGCTGGCCGAGCTCGGCGTCGGGATCACGCCCGAGCCGCTGCAGCCTGTGCTCGAAGGCGTGCTCTTCATCGACCGCCGTTCGAGCTCGACGTGGCCGCCCGAGAAGATCGTGGGGCGGCATCTGACCCCGTACCTGGCCGGGGTGATCGCCGCACCAGCGCCACGGAAACCTACGGATGGAACCCGGCCCCAGCGCGCCTAGCCTCGTTGGAAATGTCGAGAATTGTCATCGCCGGAGGGGGTGTGGCCGGGCTCGAGGCGCTCGCGGCGCTACGACGGCACCTCGGGCCCGCGCCGACCATCGAGCTCCTCGAGGCCCAGGCCGAGCTCGTCGAGCGGCCGATGACGGTCGCCGAGCCCTTCGGGGCCGGCGCGCCGCGCCACTTCGACATCGCCCGCATCGTCGCCGACCACGACGCGACGCTGCGCCGTGACCGTCTGGCCTCCGTCGATCCGGCTGCGCGCCGCGTGCGAACCGTGCACGGCGACCACATCCCCTACGACGCGCTGCTGGTCGCCGTCGGCGCACGCGCCGACATGGCCGTGCCCGGGGCGCTCACGTTCGCCGGGGCGCGCGACGTGGGCGCCCTGCGCGAGCTGCTCGACGACCTGGTCGCCCGCCGGGTCCGCGCGGTGGCCTTTGCGGTTCCGCCGGGCATCACGTGGGCGTTGCCGCTCTACGAGCTCGCGCTCATGACTGCCGAGCACCTGCGCATGGCCGGCGTGACCGATGCCCGCCTGGTGGTCGTCACGCCCGAGCGCCACCCGCTGGACGTCTTCGGCGTCCGCCTCGCCGTGCGCGTGCGCGAGCTGCTGGCCGAGCGGGGCATCGGGCTGTTGACGGAGGCGGTTCCGTTGAGCCTCGGCGCGCGCGGCCTCGGCGTCGCCGGCGCCGAGCCGATTGCCGTCGAGCGCGTCGTGGCCCTGCCCCGGCTGGACGGCCCGTGGATCGACGGCCTCCCGCACGACGCCGACGGCTTCATCCCCACCGACCGCCATTGCGCCGTGCCGGGCGTCAGGGCGGTCTGGGCGGCCGGCGACGGCACGTCGTTCCCGATCAAGCAGGGCGGCTTGGCGGCCCAGCAGGCCGATGCGGCCGCGGCCGCGATCGCGGCTCACCTCGGCGCCGACATCGTGCCCGAGCCGTTCCGGCCCGAGCTGCGCGGGCTACTGCTCGACCCGCGCGGCGCCCACTCGCTCCAGCGCGATGCGGCCACGACCACCGACGCCGGGGCGCTGTGGCCCGCGTCGAAGGTCACCGCCGAGTACCTCGCGCCCTATCTGGCCGCGGCAACCGGCGCCGCCGATCGATCGTCGTGACCATGGGACTCGCCGCCGCCCCATCGATGATCAGCGCCGGCGCGACCCCCGCCATCCGCGTCGTCGTCGGCGACGACCACAGCCTGATGCGGCGCACCCTGCGGCTGCTGCTCGAAAGCGAGGACGGGCTGGAGGTCGTCGCGGAGGCGAGTGACCTCACGGGGGCGATGCGCCACGTGCACGGCCACAGCCCGCATGTGCTCATCCTCGACCTGAGCATGCCGGACGGGGGGAGCATCGAAGCGATCCGGCGCCTGCGCGCGCAGGCACCTGGCACCGAGGTCGTGGTCCTCTCGATGGAGGACGATCCGGCCTTCGCGCAGCAGGCCATCGACGCCGGCGCGATCGGCTACGTGCTCAAGGACAAGGCTGACACCGATCTGCCGGAGGCCGTGCGCAGCGCCGTCCGTGGAGAGCCGTTCGTCAGCCGCCGCGTGAGCGCGCTGATGGCGGCCATGCGCACGGCCCGGCGCGAGGACGCGCTCACCGCGCGCGAGGTGGAGGTCCTGCGGCTCATCGCGCTGGGCCACACGAGCGCCGAGATCGCCGACAAGCTGCACCTGTCGCGCCGAACCATCGAGACCCACCGGGCGCGGATCCAGCGCAAGCTGGGGCTGACGGCGCGCGCCGAGCTCGTACGCTACGCGCTGCGGCGCGGCCTGTTCGCGTCCTGAGCAGGCTCCTGCACGACGGCCTTAGGCTACGGCGCGTGCCGGAATCCAACTGGGCGGGCACGCACACCTACGCCGCCGAGCGGCTGCATCGCCCGTCGAGTGTCGAGGAGGTGCAAGAGGTCGTGGCCGGCGCGCAGCGGCTACGGGTGCTTGGGTCGCGGCACTCCTTCACCGGCATCGCCGACTCGGCGGAGCTCGTCAGCCTCGACGGCCTGCCCGCCGACGTGGTGGTCGATCGGGCGGCCGGCACGGTCTCGGCGAGTGCGGCGACGAGATACGGCGAGCTCGCCGAGGCCTTGAACGCGGAGGGGCTCGCGCTGCACAACCTGGCCTCGCTGCCGCACATCTCGGTCGGCGGCGCGATCGCCACCGCGACCCACGGCTCGGGCGTCGCCAACGGCAACCTCGCGACCGCCGTGGCCGCCATCGAGATCGTCACGTCGAGCGGCGAGATCGTCGCGACGCGCCGCGGTGACCCAGGCTTCGAGGGGTTTGTCGTCGGCCTCGGGGCGCTGGGCGCGGTGACCCGGGTAACGCTCGAGGTCGAGCCCGCCTACGAAGTGCGCCAGCGCGTCTTCGAGAGCCTCAGATGGCCGGCGCTGATCGAGCACTTCAACGCGATCATGTCCGCCGGCTACAGCGTCAGCGCGTTCACGCGCTGGGGCGCGGCCGTCGACCAGGTGTGGGTCAAGAGCCGGGTGGGCGACGCGCCCGAGGAGATTGCCGACGAGCTCTTCGGCGCCGTCGCCGCAACGGTCGACCGCCATCCGATCCTCGGACTGGATCCGGTCAACTGCACGCCGCAGCTCGGGGTGTCGGGCCCGTGGTCGGACCGCCTTCCGCACTTCCGCATGGGCTTCACGCCGAGCGCGGGCGAGGAGATCCAGTCCGAGTACCACGTGCCGCGCGAGCACGCCGACGCCGCGATCGAGGCGCTGCGCGGCGTGGCCGGTGCCATCCGCCCCGTGCTGCAGGTGACCGAGCTGCGCACCATCGCCGCCGATCGCCTGTGGATGAGCCCCCAGTACGAGCGCGACAGCGTCGCCATCCACTTTACCTGGGAGCGCGACCCGGACGCCGTGCGGCGCGCGCTCGGCGACGTCGAGGCCGCGCTTGCGCCGTTCACCGCGCGCCCGCACTGGGGCAAGCTGTTTCTCGCCGAGGCCGAGGCGATCGCCCCGCTCTATCCACGGCTGTCCGACTTTCGCGGCCTCGCCGAGCGCCTCGACCCGCGCGGTGCGTTTCGCAACGCGTGGCTCGAGCGCCACGTGCCCCGCGGCGGCTAGTCAATGTCAGACCCACCCGTCAAGCGCAGCGACCGGTCCGTGGCCCGAGCCGCGGCGGCGCGGGAGACCCACCACAGGATCCGCGCCGCGGCGACCGCGCGCTTCGTCCGCGATGGCTACGCCGCGACGAGCATGAAGGCGGTCGCTGCCGACGCGGAAGTCTCCGAGCGAACGGTCTTCCTGGTCTTCCCGACCAAGGCGGCGCTGCTCGCGGAGTGCATCCGCGTCGCCGTGCGCGGCGACGACGACTCCAAGCCACTGCTCGCGCGCGAACGGTGGCGGGCGCTGCTCGAGGCGCCGCCCGAGCGGATGCTGGGCCTCCTTGCGGACGCGTCGGCGGAGCTCTTGAGCCGCACCGCCCGCCTGCTCGCGGTCGGCGAATCGGTCGGGCCCGACGATCCGCAGCTCAACGAAGCGCGGGAGCGCGGCCGCGCCGCCACACGCTCGGACATGCTCGAGGTCGCCGGCGCGATGCAGCGCACCGGCGCGCTCAGGCAGGGGATGTCCGCCGAGCGCGCCGCGGACATCATGTACGCGCTGGTGGCCAGCGAGTCCGTTTACCTGAGGCTCGTCGACCATCGCGGCTGGAGCAACGCCGAGTACGCCCGCACGCTCGAGCGCGCGCTCGCCGGCGCGCTCGGCTAGGCGTGCAGCACGCGCTCGAACAGGTCAACGTACTGCCCGAGGTGACGCGGGCCGAGGAAGAGATCGCGCACGCGCATCTGCGCGGCCTCGCCCATACGCTCGGCGGCGTAAGGGTCGGCGAGCAGGCGGTTGACGCGGTCGCCGAACGCGGCTGGGTCGGTGGGATCGACGAGGTACCCGGTGCGCCCGTCCTCGATCTGGTCCTGTATGCCTCCGACCCGTGACGCAACGACCGGCCGGCCTTTCCACATCGCCTCCGACACTGTGAGACCGAAGCCCTCAGCGAGGCTCTTCTGGACGACGACGTCGGCGCGGCGCTGGAGCGCGTTGACGATGACCGCGTTCTCGTCTGGGTCGTTCATGGGCAGCAGCGCGAGGTGGACGCGCCGGCGCAGCCGCTGTGGCAGCCGTTGCCACTCCGCCTCGATCTCGGAGAAGACCTCGGCGCCCTCAGGGTCGTCGGCCACGGCGGTGACGTCTGGGCCCGCGAGGAGCAGATGCGGGTCGTCGTCCTCGGCGTGCACGTACTCGCCGAACGCGGCGAGGATGCCTTGCGGATCTTTCAACCGATCCCAGCGGGAGACCTGCGCGACCAACGGAACGTCCAGGCGCAGCGCGTGCTCCTCGAGGATGGTCGCCGCGTGCTCGACGTTGCCCACGCTCCCGTCGAGCCGCTCGAAGATCGCGCGCGGCGGGTGGTGGTGGTCTGCCGCCAGCCCCGCTGCCCGCAGCACCGCCGTGACGGCCGTGAACGACATCACGTGGTTCTTGGGCGCAAAGGCGTCGATCGACGGGGCGATGACGGTGAGCTTGGAGGTGTCGAGGCCCTCCCACCTGTACGCAGGTCGCGAGAAGACGTAGGCGTCGGCCGGCCGCACGTAATCGATGAGGAAGCGCCACGCCTCGCGCGCAAGATCGTTGGGGAGGTCGAGCCCGATGTGCGCGCGCCAGATGACCGGTACGCCCTTCTCGACGAGCCGGGGAACCATGCCCGCGGTCTGCGGGTCGTGCAAGAGGACCACGTCGGACGGCCCGATGCTGTCGGCGAACACCTCGGCGTTCTCGGCGCAGATCCGCTCGTAGATCTCGTGCTCGGCGTTCCCGAGCAGGCCGCCGTCGCCCGCGAATCCGTGGAGTCGGTTGTGCAGGCGCTTGGTGACGCCGAAGAAGTCCTCGTCGCCGGCGATCGTCACCCATCGTGCGTCGAGCCCTGCACCGCGCACGTAGCCGATGAGCGAGCGCAGCATCTCCGCCACGCCGCCGCCGTGTGCGGTCGAGTTGACATTCCAGAGCGTGCGGTCCGCCAGGAGCTCGCGGCCGCGCGCCAACGTGTATTCGAACTGCGCCATGCCCTCGGGCGAGAGGACGTCGCGAAAGCGCTCCGGGTGCAACTGCGTGATGGGGACCTCGTCGAGCCCGATCATCGGATCTCCTCCGGCGCGGCCGACGGCGAATCGCTCGTGATCGTCATCACCCAGTCGTCCCACACTCGCCACCAGCCGCTCGTCGGCTCGCGGCCATCATCCCACTCCAAGCGCAGCTCCCGCCACTCGCCGTCCGCAAGCCCCGCACCCGCCGCCGCGACGATGGCACGGCGCATGTCGGGCGCAGGCCTTCGCGGCGCACCCTGGCGGCGACCTCCTTCGCGGTCCACACCGGGTTCACCAACCGCGGGCGGTCGGCCAGGGCATGCGCCGCGAGCAGCCCGCGCTCGGCCGGGGCCAGCCATTCGCGCACGAACGCGCCGCTGCGAGGCGCGACGCGCTCGATGACGCGTTCGTGGTCGAGGTTCGCGGGAGCGACCGGGGGATGGACGTCTTCCATCATCCCTACGCGCACGCTGCCTGGCGCGACGCCGCGGCGTGAGCAATGGATGGGCCGGCAAACGTGGCCGCCCCCGGGCGGTGCCACTCGCCGCCGCGCAGGCGGCTGTCACGCACAACGGTTCGGCGTAGGCTCTGTGCGTTCACGACGAGAAAGGAACCGCGATGGCCACGAGGGGCTCCACGGCGCGGGACAGGTCGACAAGGGGCGGCAGCGCAGCACTCGACAGGCTGGGCGGCTCTCTCGAAGCCGCGCAGGAGGCGCTCAAGGACTTGCGGGGCGAGCTCAGCAAGGGCGGGCGTGATCTCCTCAAAGATCTCGATGTGTTGCTGCGCGACGCGCGCAAGAACCTGCGAAGCACGCAGCGCACCCTTGTCAAGGACCTCGATGAGGTGCAGAAGGTCGCCGCGGGGAAGCGCCGTCCGGCCGCGAAGCGCGCGACCGCGGCACGCACCGCCACGAAGCGCAGCAGCGCCGCATCGGCGCGCAAGACGAGCGGCCCGACCGGGCCCGCGTCGCGTTAGGCCGTAACCGACCTTCGGCCCGTCACCGGCGCACGCGGTGACCCGCGAGCACGCGGTCACCCGCCGGCACGCGCTCGAGCGGCTCGATGTACTGACCGAGGTGCAGGGTTGTAACCGGCACGTCGTCGAGCGCCACGGCGCGAGCTTACCCCTCGGTGCGGCGCACGAGTCTTCCACTCGGAATGGCATCGACGTCAACCGCGTCGAGCGACATCACGACGAGGTCCGCTCCGGCGGCGGCAAGGAGGTCGCCATCCTCCGAGCGCGCGACGCCGAGCGCCGCGATGCCACCCGCCTTGGCGGCTGTGACGCCTGAGACGGCGTCCTCGGCGACGAAGCACTCCTCCACGGGCAGATCGAGCTCGCGGGCGGCGGTCAGGAAGATCTCGGGGTCGGGCTTGCCGCGCGCGAAGTCCCGGCCGGAGATGTCCACGTCGAGGACGTCGAACAGGTTGAGACCCGCGTCGAGCCGAACCAGCCTCAAGACCAGCCCGGCGTTCTTCGACGACGATGCCGCCGCCAGCCGCATCCCGGCGCCGCGCAGCGCGAGCACGAAGCGCAGCGCATCGGGGAACGCCGTGAAGTCGCCGGCCTCGATGAGCTCGACGACCATCCGCTGCTTGCGCTCGGCGTAGACCTCGGCGCGCGGCTCGGCGTCGGGCACGCCGAAGTACTCAAGCGCGGCGCGCGCTCCGCTTACGCGCGGCTTGCCCGCGATGACCTGCTGGTAGACCTCGGGCGTGAATGCCTCCGGCGCGTAGGTCGTCGCGCCGCGGATCTCGCTCCACTCCGTCTCCATCAGGTTGCGCAGCGTGTCGCGCCAAGCACGCTCGTGCGGCGTGTCGACGAGCACGCCGTCGACGTCGAGGATGGCGCCGCGAAAGCCCATCGCCTAGCCCGCCACGCGCGGCGCCGTGGCGATCGTGAAGGTGCCGGGCTCGTCCGGCCCCACCGTGCGGACGTCCTCGCCGACTCCGACTCGGATGGGCGAGGCTGAAACCGTCCGCGAGCGGCTCGACCGTGAGCTCGCCTCCGTCGATGGTCACCCTGATCGGCGTCCGGCGGAACTGCATGGGGAACGAGAGCCCGTCGAGCCGGTCGATGAGCCTCGGCGTGAAGTAGAGGACGTCGTCGCGGACGTGCACGCCGAGATAGAAGCGCTGGACGAGATCGAGCGTTCCGGACATGACGCCCATGTGAATCCCCTCGCGCGTCGTCCCGCCCTGGATGTCGCCGACGTCGCTCTCCAGCGCCGCGCAGAAGCGCTCCCACGAGCTCTCGGGATCGATGCCCGCGAGCACGGCCGCATGTACGATGAAGCTCAGCGTGGACCCATGCGAGGTGCGCCGCTCGTAGTAATCGATGGTCTTGCGCGCGGTGTCCGGGCCGTACTCGTAGCCAAGCCGCCAGAAGAGCCGGCGCAGCTCGTCATCCGAGAACAGGAAGAACAGCATGACCGCGTCGGCCTGCTTGGCGAGCTTGTAGCGGTTTGGGTCGTCGCCCTCCGCGTGGAGGATCCGGTCGAGCCGCTGGATGTTGCCGTAGCGCTCCCGATAGGCGTCCCAGTCGAGCTCCTCGAGGTCCTCGTAGCCCTCGAACTGGCTGACGACGCCGTCGTCGTGGATGGGCACGAACATCTTGCGGCTCATCGCCTCCCACCTGCGCAGCTCCTCGTCGTGGAGGCCGATCTTGGCCCGTAGCGCGGCGCGGCGGCTGGCCGGGAGGAGGTCGAGCACCTTCTGCGCGGTCTCGAAGATCCACGCCGCCATGACGTTGGTGTACGCGTTGTTGCGCAGCCCGCCCTCGGTGGCGCCCGCGTACTTGTCGTGGAACTCGTCCGGGCCCATGACGCCGTGGATCTCCCACCGGTCGCGATCGGGGTTGTAGTGCGCGATCGACGACCAGAAGCGCGCGATCTCCAGGAGCATCTCGGCGCCGTGGTCACGCAGGAAGTCCAGGTCGTGGGTGGCGTGGTAGTAGCACCAGACGTTGTAGAAGATCGCCGCGTTGACGTGGCGCTGGTTGCGGCTGAGATCCGGCTCCCAGCGCCCCGAGAGCGGGTTGAGATGGACACGCTGGGTCTCCTCCTCGCCGTCGCTGCCGCTCTGCCACGGATACATCGCCCCTTCGTACCCGGCGTCCCGCGCGGCCGCGCGGGCCTCGGCGATGCGCCGGTAGCGGTACATGAGCAGGCCGCGCGTGATCTCCGGCAGGCGGAAGTTGAGGAAGGGGTACACGAACAGCTCGTCCCAGAAGACGTGGCCGCGGTAGGCCTCGCCGTTGAGACCCCGCGCGGGCACGCCGGCGTCGTGGTGCGCGGTCAGCCGGGAGCAGACCTGCAGGACGTGGGAGATGTGAAAGCGCAGCCGGGCCTCGATGTGCTCCTCCCTTGGGAGCCGGATGTCACAGAGCTCCCAGAGCTCGTCCCACGCGAGAGCGTGCCCAGCGAACGCCTCCTCATACATGGGGTAACGCGTCGCGCTCTTGATCGCGTTGAACAGCGGCTCGTCGATCGCGCGATCGCGTGAGGTGTAGAGCGCGACCAGCTTCTCCACCCGCAGGGTCTCCCCCTCACGCACATCGAACGTCAGGGCCTGGTGGACGTAGTCCTCCGTCTGGACGGTGCTGCGAGCGACCGCGAGCTCCTCGTCGCCGCGGTAGACGCGGGTGCGCGCCGCGAGCGCCACCTCGATCCTCGAGTAACGGGTTCGCGCCTTCAGCGCGACGATGTCGTGGCCGTGCAACCGTGGGCCCTGGGGATCGAGGTGGCGGCCCTCGAGCTGACGGTAGCGGGCGACGCCGCGGTTCAGGACGCGCCCGTCGATCGCCGACAGCACCTCGACCGTCCCCGACCAGTTCAGCGGCGTCGCGCGCCAGGCCATCGCGGCCTGATGCATGCGGTTCATGCTCACGAAGCGCCGGCTCTCGAACTTGCTCTCGCGGCCCTTCGGATCGCGCACGTGCAGCTCGCGGATGACCTCGGCGTTGCGCACGTCGAGCGCGTGCCGGTAGGACAGCACCTTGTAGTCCTGCAGCCGCAGCATCTCCTCCCCGGCGACGCGGACCTTGAGGACGAGCCAGTTCGGGAGGTTCACCAGGTCCTCGTTGAAGACCGGGCGCCCGTCCATGATGCTCGCCTCGCGGTCATAGACGCCGTGCGCGTACGTGCCCGGGTAATGGATCGTCCCGGCGTCCTCCCACTCGGCGGTCCCGCGCGTGCAGAAGTAGCCGTTGCCGGTCGACGTCAGCGTCTCGCGCAGGCCCTCGTCGCCGGCATCGAAGCCGTCGTACTCCAGCATGAAGCGCAGCGCGGACTCGGTCATGGTGCCCCCGTCGGCCGCGAGGGTGCCGGCTCACCGGCGATCGTCATCACCCAACCGCCGCCCGCTCGCCACCAGCCCGACGTCGGAGCCACGCCGTCGGCCAAGTCGACTCGCACCGCGCGCCACGCGCCGTCGCTTGCGCGCGCGTCGGCCGGGGCCACGACCGCACGGCGCACGTCGAGCCGCAGGCCCTCGCGGCGGACCTCCGCCGCCGCCTCCTTGGCGGTCCACATGAGGTTGATCACCTGCCTACGATCCCACTCCGGGTGGGCCGCGAGCAATCGCTGCTCGGCGGGCGTGGCGTGAAGCGGCCAAGCCGCCAGTCGAGCAGGCGCGTCGCCATGCGCAGGCGAGCGGCCGCGCGGCGCTCGCGCGGGCTGAGCCACGCCTCGCCCGCCGGCACGTCAGCGCGTGAGCGGATCAGCCAGCCGGGCATCGCAGTCGGGGGGTGGTGGTGGTGGTGCCTAGCGCGCGGCTCATGCCCCGCTCGACAGCGTCGATCAGGAAGGCGCGGAGCGAGGCCGGGGGCACGATGCGGCTCACCGAGCCCATCCGCACCGCCCGCTCGACGCTGTGCACGGCGTCGAAGCGCGCGGCGAACTCGCCGCGCTTCTCGGCCAGGACGCGGCTCCACAGGGCGTCCCGGCGCGCGCGCAGGCGCTGACGCTCGGCGCCCTCGGCGCCCGCGATGCGCTCATCGAGCGCGACGATGCGCTCGTCGTCGCCGGCCGCCTGCTCGACGTCGCGGGCGAAGACGACGGCGGCGGCCGGGGCGCCGCCGATCACCGATGCATGTGCGCCCTGCACCGCGACGGCCTCGAGGCCCGGGTTGAGCTTCTGCGAGAAGACGACGAACGCGCCGCCGTGGTAGCGCGAGACGACGCAGAAGACGATCGGCCCATCGAAGTTGACGACCGCCCGGCCGACCTCCGCGCCGAACTCGAGCTGCCAGCGGCGCATCGACTCGGGCGAGGCGTCGAAGCCCGCGAGGTTGGCGAGCACGACGAGCGGGCGCCGCCCGCCCGCCGCGTTGATCGCGCGCGCGATCTTCTTGGCCGCCCGCGGGAAGACCGTGCCCGAGGTCCATTGCTGGGGCCCGTCGGCGGGGATCGGGCCGTGGCGGGGCAGCGGGCGCGACTCGATGCCGATGACCGACACCGGCCAGCCGCCGAGGTGGGCGTCCATGACGACCGCGGCCTCGGCCTCGTGCATCCCGGCCCAGCGCTCGAGCGGCGGATGGTCGGCGTCGATCACCGCGCGGATGACCGAGCGGATGTCGAACGGCTTCTTGCGCTCGGGGTTCATCTCGTCGGAGAAGACGTCGCCGACGCGCTGCAGGTCAGAGCCCGGCGCGCGATGGGCGGCGAGGCCGACGTCGCGCTCGGCCGGATCGCTGGTCGCGGCGCGGCGCGGGAAGCGTTCGCCCGGCGCGACGTAGCTGTGCTCGTAGTAGGCCAGCAGCACCTTGCAGGCGCCCGCCAGATCGGGCGCCCAGTACTGGGCCTGGCCGTTGGGGCCCATGATGCGCTCGTAGCCGCCGATGCCGAAGTTGTCCTCGGCCGAGACGCCGCCGGAGTAGTCGAGCGCCTGTTTGCCGGTGAGCACCATCGCGCTCTCGGGCGTCATGACGAGGATCCCGCGCGACTGCATCAGCATCGTCGCCTCGGCGTTCCAATAGGGCTGCGCGCCGACGTTGATCCCGGTGACGATGACGTTGATCTCGCCGCCCGACTGGGTGAAGAGGACGATCCGCCGCAGCACCGCCGCGATCCAGTCCATGTTCTCGGTGCCGCTGTCCATCGCGATCTTCGCCCCGGCCGACAGCGCGAACCACTCGAGCGGCACGCCGAGCTCCTCGGCCCGATCGATCGCGGCGATGATCCGCCGGCACTCGGGTTCGGCGAGCGATCCGAGCGCGCGCGTCGGATCGCCCAGGAGGATCACGCGCAGCATGCCCTCGGGGTAGCGCTCGGTGACGTTGCGGACCGTCCCGACGACGATGCCCGCCTTATTGGTGGCCGGCGGGCGATGGACGGGCACGAGCGCGCCGTCGTCGTCGAGATCGTGCTCGACGAACTCCCCGGCGGGATGGTCCGGGGTCGCGCGCAACGGTGCCAGCAGGCGCACGATCTCGGCAGGGTGCAGCATGCCGCGGCGGCGGGCAGCCACGATCCGGCGCGCGCTCTCGTCGAGCGGCAGCAGCGGCTCCGTCGAGGGCTCGCCCACCTCGACGACGACGCCCTCGCCCACGAGCGTGAAGAAGCGCAGCACGCGGTCGTGCACCGTGTCGTCGTGGTCGCGCATGCGACCACGGACGAGGACGTGCTCGATGCCGAGGCCGAGCGTGCTCGGCGCGAGGCGCTGCATCACCCCGTTGATCTCCTCAGGGGAGAACTCGATGACCGGCCAGACGTACAGCTGGATGCGGTTCCACAGCAGCCGCCTGCTCGGCGGTCGGCGAGCCTGGAAGCCGCGGATCGTCTCGAGGACCTCGCCGAGGATGAGCTCGAGCTCGGGCAGCGCCGCGACCGTTCCCCCGTGGTCGCGCACCGGCGTGAGGTCGCGCACCTCGGCGAGCGCGAACAGGCGCTCGTCCTTCGCGTTCGCGTGGGCGACGCCGCGGAACGCGTAGACGTCCTCCGGCGACGGCAGCCGCTCGAGGCCGAAATTCTGCAGCCGCCACAGTTGCAGCCGGTGCCCCATCATCGGGTGCAGGCCTCGCAGGATCTCGTCTTCGGCAAGCCCCGACGGCGTGCGGCGAAACGTGAACGTGTCGATCGCCGACATGCCAAGGCCGCGCGTGGGCCGGGCGACCGCGACCACGATCCGGTGCATCGCCTCGGGCGGCTCGATGCCGGCGAGCGCCGTGCGCAGCGTGGTGGCGAGTTCGTCGTGCGATGGCGTTTCCCCGGGGCATTCTGCGTAGAGGTCGAGCACGGCAAGGTCGTCGCGCGGGAGGGTCGCGGCATGGCGGGCGAAGGCGTGCGCGAGGGTGCGGACGTGGTCGAGGTCGATGTACGCAGCAGCGAGGTGGCGTTGCCGCCCCTCGAACGGGTAACGGGCCATCAGCACCTCCTGCCCCCCGGCGCGCACGGGCTCGAAGCCCTCGAGCGAGCGCACGCGGTAGTAGCGGCGCGCCAGGGCCTCGACGAGCACGCGCCGCAGCGGCGGCGCGGCGCTGCCCATGCGCGCGATGAGCAGCGCCGCGAGGGGCCGCGGGCATACCACGAGCGCCGCGATGCGCTCGTCGCGGTCGGGGCGCTCGGGGTCCTCGGCCAGCGCCGCGACCCCGGCTTCCATCTCGGTGTACACGCGATCGCGCGCGGCTGCGATGACCGGCTGGTCGAAGGCGCGGTAGCGGACCTCACGCGCGAGATCGGCCACCACCGGGTCGCGGCCCTCCGTCGCTGCAACGAGGTGGTCGAGGGCCTCCCGGAAATCTGTCCCCGACGCTCCGGTGAGCGCGGCGACACGGTCAAGGCGGCGCTCGAGGATGGCCACGATCGTGGCGCGCGCCGTCGCCGCGCGCTCCTGGGCGAGGTAGAGGCGATAGCACGCCTCCTCCAGTGCCGGGGTACGGGCGAGGTCGGCGATCCCGTAGTGAGCGAGCGCGGCGCGCAGGAGCGCCACGAACGACTCGGGCAAACCGGCCGTCTCGGGGTCGAGCGAGCCCAGCCAAGCATGGAGATGCTCCTGCGGGCTGCGTAGCCACTGCCTCTCGGGGTCGGCCTCGTCGTGACGCGGCCGGGACAGCGCCCGGACGTCGGCGAACATGCGCAGGAGCCGATGCTCGCCGGCGAGGAGCGTGGGATCGTCCTCCGGGTCGCCGACGATCCGTTCGACGTCGCGCGCGTCGACGTCGTAGCCGAGGACGAGCCACTCGAGGCGCGCGAGCTGCTCGCGGACAGCAGGCGCGGGCGGGGACGAGGCAAACGCGATGCGCTCGCCCGCGGCCGACGGCGGCCCGCCGTCGAGGGGCTCGAGCGCCACCAGCGGCGCCTGCGCCGGCACGTGGACGTTCGTGCCGACCAGCACCTCGCGCACGCGCCCATGGAACGGCGCGGTCAGCGAGGTCTCCATCTTCATCGTCTCGACGACCGCCACGACGGCGCCCTCGTCGACCTCGTCGCCGACCGCGACCGGGATCGACACGACGACCGCCGGGGCCAGATTCCGCACGAGACCCCCGTCGTCGCGGGCGATCCGGTGCGGGACGCCGTCGACCTCGACGAGCACGTCCGCGTCCTGGATCGAGGTGAGCGTGCGGTACGAGCGACCAGCTATCTGGAGGCGGTGCTCGTGACGTCCGAGCCGCTTGACCAGGAGCTCGATCGTCGCGCCGTCGACCGTCACGCGATGGCGGTCGGGCGCGACCTGCGAGACGACGAGGCGGTAGGACTGCCCGCGGTGGCGAAGCTCGACCCTGTGCGCGAGATCGGCGCCGGCCTGCGGGCGCCCGCGCCGCGCGAACGCGTAGAAACGTGCCCGCTCGGCGGCCGTGGCGCTCTCCGCGAGGGCGATCGCCGCCTGTAGCAGCGCGACATCGGCGTGGCGTACCGGGACGATCTCACCGCTGAGTTGCAGGCGGTCGAGCCATGTCGTGTCGACGTCGCCCGAGCGGACCTCGGGACGGTCGAGCAACTCGAGCAGGAAGCCCTGGTTGGTCGTGCCACCGTCGATGACCACCATCGTCTCGGCCAGCGCGCAGCGCAGGCGCGCGAGGGCCTCGTCGCGGTCGTGGCCCGAGGCGATGACCTTGGCGATCGTCGGGTCGAACCCGGCGGGGATGACGTCGCCTTCGACGACGCCGGTGTCGACGCGCACGCCAGGACCGGTGGGCAGGCGCAGCAGCGCGACCAGGCCTGGCGCGGGTATGAAGCCCAGGGCCGGGTCCTCGGCGTTCAGGCGCGCCTCGATGGCGTGGCCCGTCGGCTCCGGCGGCTCGCCTTCCAGCCGACCGCCGGCCGCGACGTGGAGCTGGAGCTTGACGAGGTCGAGGCCGGTGACCGCCTCTGTGACCGGGTGCTCGACCTGCAGCGACGCGTTGACCTCCATGAACGAGAAGGCCTGGGTCGCCGGCTCGTAGAGGAACTCGACCGTGCCGGCGTTGCAGTAGCCGGCGCGCACCGCCAGGCGCCGCGCCGCGTCCAGGACCTCGCGCTCCTGCTCGGGCGCGAGCGCGGTGCTCGACGATTCCTCGATGACCTTCTGATTGCGGCGCTGGTACGAGCAATCGCGCAGGCCGACCGCCCACGAGCCGCCGTGGCCGTCGGCGATGATCTGCACCTCGACGTGGCGCGCCGGCGCCACGAGCTTCTCGAGCAGCACGGTGCCGTCGCCGAAGGCCTGCTCGGCCTCGGACCGGGCGCCGGCGAACGCGGTCGGGAGCGTCTCGGGCTCGTCGACGCGGCGGATGCCGCGCGCGCCGCTCCCTGCCGTCGCCTTGATCATGAGCGGGAAGCCGATGCGCGCGGCGTGCCGGAGCGCCGCGTCGACGGTCTCGACGGGACCGCCGCTCCACGGCGCCACCGGCACGCCGGCTTCTTCGGCGAGCCGCTTGGCGGCGATCTTGTCACCAACCAACCGCATGATCGCCGCGTCAGGCCCGACGAAGACGATGCCGAGCCGCTCGCACAGTTCGGCGAACTCGGCCTGCTCCGCGACGAAGCCCCACCCGACCCAGGCCGCATCGGCACGCGCCGCGCGCAGAGCGCGCTCCAGCGCGTCGTGGTCGAGGTAACCGCCGTCGAGCGCGACCGCCTCGTCCGCGTGGCGGACGAACATCGCGTCGCGCTCGGGCTCGGTGTAGAGAGCGATGATCCGGACGGGATCGGCGCGCTGCGCATTGAGCTCGCGCACGGCGTGAATGACCCGCATCGCGGCTTCGCCGCGATTGACGATCGCCAGGCGCGAGAACGGACGCTGCATGGCTCAGTCCTCGATCGATTCGAGCGTGAACTCCAGGGTCTAGAGGTTAAGCCCTGCCGGGACTGTCGCGCGCACGGTGCGTGACCCTCTCTCCGACGGTGTTCACCGCACGTTCACGCGCGGCGATCCGCTCCTCATCGTCCCACTCCCACGTTTGTCGTGTGGAGAACTACGGCCCGCGGCGAGGACCTGGCCGGTCGCGGGCACCGAGGTGGGTCACGGCGACGCTCCCTCTGCAGCCTGCACGGCGCGGGGCGCGGGTCGGCGCGCCGTCACGCGGCGCAGGAAGAGCACGACGATCGGCGCGCCGGTGACGAGGACGAAGGTCCGCAGCCACGGCGTCGACGCGTCGCTGCCCGCGCCGAGCGCGTGGACCACACCGAGCGCGTACACCAGCACGGTGGCGCGGTGCGCGCGGCGCCAGAGGCGCGCGCCGATGCGGCGGCGCGCGTAGAACGACAACCCGAGCAGCGCCGCCAGGTACCCGGCGAGGATGCCGAGCCCGGTGAACGCCGGGCGGTAGCCCATGGCGAACGGAACGGTGACGCCGGCGATGCCGGGATGGAGCCACGGGTCGGCGAGCAGGGAGAGGCCGTGCACGGCGATCGCGACGAGGCCGGCAAGCGCCGCGTGCTCGTGCAGTGCCATGAGCGTGCGCGACAGACCCGGACGGCGGGCGACGCGGCCGGCCATCGCCAGCCCGACGCCGACCGACAGCGTCACCAGCGCGAGCGCGACGATGCCCGACGCCCGCGCCGCGAGCCACCAGCCGTACTGCAGCGGATCGGGGGCGATCATGCCGCGCAGCGCAGGCGCGCGAGCGGCCCGGCGAGCTCGATCGCGCCGTCGTTGTGGACCAGGAGCCCGCCGTCGCGGGTAAGGAGGCGCCGCCCCGCGGCGGCGCCACTGAGCAGCGCTGCCTTGGCCAGGGTCTCGGCCTCGAGCGCCGTGGGCGCGAGCGCCGTGACGCTGACGAGGCCGGTCCAGGCCGGCTCGCCGCGGGCCGGGTCGATGAGATGGTGGGCGTAGGCCCCGTCGGGCCTACGCCACAGCCGCGCGTCGATCCCCGACGTGGCGATCGCGCCCGGGCCGAGCCACAGGCGATGGGCCGTCTCGCCGGTGAAGGGATGCGAGATCTCGACCTCGAACGGGTGGCGTTCGGCATCGTCGCCGCCGACGCGCACGTCGCCGCCGCAGTCGACGGCGAAGCGCTCGCGGCCGGCCAGCCGATGGGCGACCGCATCCGCGGCCAGGCCTTTGCCCGTCGCGCCGGTGTCGAGCTCGACGCCCGCGGGACGCTGCACGAGACCGGCGGAGTCGTCGACGCGGATCGCGCGCCACGCGCTGCGCGGATGGGGTCGGGCGGGGCGGGGCGGCGGCGCCGCCGCGAGTGCGTCGGCCAGGCTCGCGGCGGGAACGCCCGCGAGAGACCGCGTGTACCCCGCGCGCCGCAGCGCGGGCAACACCGTCGGGTCGACGAGGCCACCGGTCCGGGCGGCGGCCCACAGACCGGCACCGACGGCGGCCCGCAGCAGCGCCGACGCCGGGACCGCGCGGCGCGGATCCTCGTTGAGCGCACACAACTCGCTGCTGGGACGGAACCGTGACAGCCGGGCGTCGAACGCGGCCAGCCATGCGCGGGCGTCGTCGAGGCGGGAGCCGACCGCGCACACCAGGCGCACACGGGTGCCCATGCAGGCGAAGGTCCGCTCGTGCTCGCTCATGAGGACTTCGTGACGAGTGGAGCGGGAGCCGGGGCGGGCGCCGGCGCCGGCGTGGGCGCCGGCGCCACGGACCGTGACGGTACGACGACGACAGCCCGCGCCGGCGTCGTGGCCCCGCCGTCGTCGGTGTCATGGATCTCGTCCACGACGATCCGTTTGACGATGACGCGACGAACCAGCACGTGCCGGGTCGCGGGCGCGACAGACGCCGCCGCGCGGCGGGCGCCGAGGACCGGGTCGCGCCCGAGGCGCATCTGCGCCACGAGCAGCGCCAGCACCACGGCGAACGCCAGCAGCGACGCAACGCCGACCGCCCGCAGGCTCGGGCGTCGTACGCGGCGCGCGTCAGTCATCGCCGCCGCCCTCGTGCTCGCCGTCGTCGCCGTGCGATGCGCCGGTCGCGCTGGAGTGAGTGCGCAACGGACGGGTCGCAGCCGATGCGGGCGGGGCGACCGTCACCGCCACGCGCTGCGGCGGCGGCGCCGGGGCCGGGGCCGCGACGGCCGCGGGCGCCGCGGGCGCCGCGGTCCGGTGCTTGGGCCGGATATGACGGACGACGTGCACCGTGCGATGGATCACCTCGGTGCGAACCTCGACCGGCGCAGGACGGGAGGGGGTCGCGGCGACGCCGACGCGATCGGGGCGCCCGGCGAGGGCCGCACCCGCCGCACCGCCCGTGACGAGCAGGCCGAGCGCGGCGGTGGTGGCGGTCACGGGATGCATGGCGACGATCGTGCTCTGCGCCCGGCCAAGACCGTGAAAACCCCAGGCAAAACTTCGGTAAAGACCGGTGTGTCGCATGCCCCGGGGGATCTACATTGGCCCGGCCATGAGGCGCGGCGCGCGCATCCTGTTCGTCGAGGACGAGGCGACGATCGCCGAACCCTTCGGCCGTGCGCTCGCGCGCGAGGGCTTCGAGGTGGTCGGCGCGCGGTCCGTGACCGAGGCACGCGAGCGCTTCTCCCGGCGGACGCCGGACCTCGTGCTGCTCGACCTCACGCTGCCCGACGGCGACGGGCGCGACCTTTGCCGCGAGCTGCGCGCCAGCGACGTACCGATCATCATGCTCACCGCGCGCGGGACCGAGCTCGATCGCGTGATCGGTCTCGAGCTCGGCGCCGACGACTACGTGGTCAAGCCGTTCAGCGGCGCCGAGGTGGTCGCGCGCATCCGCGCCGTGCTGCGCCGCGCAGCCGCAGCGGCGCGGCCGGAACCGCCGATCCAGGCCGGCGACCTCGTCGTCGAACCCGCCGCGCGCTGCGCGCGGCTGTGCGGCGAGGAACTCGAGCTGTCCCGCAAGGAGTTCGACCTGCTCGCGGAGCTTGCCCGTCATGCCGGGAGCGTCGTCACCCGCGAGGATCTGATGCGTCGCGTGTGGGACGAGAACTGGTTCGGCTCCACCAAGACGCTCGACGTGCACATCGGCTGGCTGCGGCGCAAGCTGGACGACAACCCGGCGACGCCGCGCTACCTGCACACGGTCCGCGGCGTGGGCTTCAGGCTGAGCGCGCCCGGCGAGGAGGCAGAGCCGTAAGCCTGCGCGTTCGCTTGTTGCTGGCGCTGGCCTACGTCCTGCTGCTGGCGATCGTGGCGCTCGAGGTCCCTCTGGCGCTGAATGTCCGCCAGCGCGTCAACGACGAGGTGCGGTCACAGGCGCGCGCCCAGGCCGACGTCCTGGCGGCGACCGCCTCCGACCTGCTCGCTCCAGCGCGCCGCGGCGAGCTGCGACGCGTGGTGGCCGAGTCGTCCGCGTCGGTGCGCGGGCGCGTGCTCGTGGTAGACGCGCGCGGCCGACTCGTCGCGGACAGCGCGGGGACGCAGTTGCTCGGCAACGCCTACGCCGGGCGCCCGGAGATCGCCGCAGCCCTCCGCGGGCGGGCGAATCAGCGGGTCCGTCACAGCGGCACGCTGGGCGAGGACGTGCTGGCAACCGCGGTGCCGATACGGCGCGGCACACGGCCGCCGATGGGCGCCGTGCGAGTGACGCAGAGCGTGGCGGCGGTCAACCGTGCGATCTGGCGCACCATCCTCGGGCTCGTGCTGATCGGCGCGGTCGTGCTCGGCATCGGGCTGATCGCCGGCCTCGTGATCGCGCGCACGGTGGCGCGTCCGCTACACCGGCTCGGCGAGGCGGCACGTCGCGTCGCCGCCGGCGATCTCACCGCTCGCGCTGCCGTCGAGGGCAGCACCGAGCAGCGCGAGATGGCGCGCACGTTCAACGAGATGACCACGCGGGTCGGGCGTCTCGTACGCAGTCGGCAGGCCTTCGTCGCGGACGCGTCGCACCAGCTGCGCACACCGCTCACGGGCCTGCGCCTGCGTCTCGAGGAGGCGCGCCTGGGCGCCGATCCGGCGCGCGCAGCCGAGCTCGACGCCGCGATCGCGGAGGTCGATCGCCTCGCCGGGATGGTCGAGGAGCTGCTCGTGCTCAGCCGCGCCGGGGAGCGCGAGCTCCCCGGCGAGCTCGTGGAGCTCGGGCCGGCGGCGGAGCGCGCCGCGGCCCGCTGGGCGGCCACCGCAGCGGATCGCGGGCAGGAGGTCGAGGCGCGCGCCGCCGGCACCGGCGTGACGTGGTGCGCGCCGGCGGATCTCGACCGTATCCTCGATGTCCTCGTCGAGAACGCGTTGCGCTACTCGCCCGCGGGCAGCACCGTACGGATCACGGCCGCGGCCGACCGCGTCGAGGTCACCGACGAGGGCCCCGGCCCGGCTCCGGGCGAGGAGGAGGAGGTCTTCGAGAGGTTCCACCGCGGGCGTGCGGGGCGCGGCGGTCCGCCCGGCACCGGCCTGGGCCTGCCGATCGCCCGCGAGCTCGCCGGCGAGTGGAACGCAACCGTCACGCTCGAGGCGCTGTCGGGTGGAGGCGGGCGCGCGGTCGTCCGCGTCTCCCCCACGGCGCCGAGCGCGGCGCGCCCGCGGCGCGTGGAGGCGATGACATGAGGCCGCGCATCCTCGTCGCCTGGATTGTCGCGGCCGCGCTCGGCCTTGCGCTGGCCGCGGGAATCACGCTGGCGGCCAGTCAGCTCTCGAGTCAGCAGATCGGGCTGTCGGGCGAACCGCTCTCGGCAGGTGCGGAGCTGGTGCCACGGCAGGCCCACACGCCGGTGACGGCACAGCC
This sequence comes from uncultured Actinomycetes bacterium, assembly GCA_963821355.1. Classification (GTDB taxonomy): domain Bacteria; phylum Actinomycetota; class Thermoleophilia; order Solirubrobacterales; family Solirubrobacteraceae; genus JAOPZW01. The sequence continues at coordinate 264,162 of CAWGDO010000002.1, forward strand.
GCGCGACGACGCCACCCGGACGGGCACACGTCCAGCCCGACGCGAGGACCGCAGCGAGGGCCAGGAGGGCGGCGAGGCCCCGGACGGCGACGACTGACGGCCGTCGCTCGCCTGATCAGTCCCGCAGTGCACGCAAGGCGTTGAGGATGACGGCGACGTCGATGCCCTCCTGCAGGAGCGCGCCCGCGACCGGCGGGATGTAGCCGAGGGCCGCGGCGGCCATCGCGACGAGGCTCAGCCCCATGCCCACCAGGACGCTCTGGCGGGCGATGGCGAGCGAGCGGCGGCCGACCTGCAGCGCCGTGGCCACGCGATCGATCCGATCGACGGTGATCACGACGTCGGCGGCTTCGGTAGAGACGGTCGCGCCCAGAGCGGCCATCGCGATGCCGACGTCGGCGGCGGCCAGCGCGGGCGCGTCGTTGACGCCGTCGCCGACCATCACGACGGGCCGCGACGACGGGTCGGCTCGGACCTTCTGCACTACGGCGAGCTTGTCGCCCGGCCCCTGGTCGGCAAAGACCTCGTCCACGCCCACGCCTGCGGCGACGGCTTCGGCGGTCTCGCGGTCGTCCCCGGTGACCATGGCGACGCGCCGCGCGCCGGCAGCCCGGATGGCATCGACGGCCGCGGCGGCATCGGGACGCGGCCGATCTGCCAGGACGACCATGCCCGCGGGGGCGCCGTCGATGCCGACGTGCACGACCGCGCGGCCGGCGGTGTGGTTGGACGGCGCAGCGATCCCGTGCGCGCGCAGGAACGCGGCCGAGCCGACCGTGACGTGCCGACCGTCGACGGCGCCCTCGATGCCGTCGCCGGGCTGCTCGTGCACGGCACGGGCCTCGGAGAGCGCAAGTCCCCGGCCCTCGGCGTCATGCACGAGCGCCTCAGCGACCACGTGCGCCGAGAGCTGATCGACCGACGCCGCAAGGCGCAGCAGCTCGTCGGCATCGGTGCCGTCGAGGGTGATGATCCGCTCGACCGCGGGAGCACCCAGCGTGAGCGTGCCGGTCTTGTCGAGCAGCACGCTGCGCGCGCGGCCGAGCTGCTCGATGGCGCCCGGACCCTTGACCACGACGCCCGCGCGCGCCGCGCGCGACACGCCGCACACGAGGGCGATCGGCGCGGCGAGGATCAGCGGACAGGGCGTGGCGACGACGAGCACCGCCAGCGCCCGGACGGGATCTCCGCTCAGCGCCCATGCGAGGCCCGCGATCACGACGGTGACCGGCAGCAGGAACGCGGCGTAGCGGTCGGCCATCCGCACGAAGGGCGCGCGCTGGGCCTCGGCGTCGCGCACGAGTCGCACGATCGCCGCATAGGCGCTCTCGGAGGCCGGGCGCGTGGCGCGCAGGTCGAACGCCTCGCCCGCGTTCGTGGTGCCGCTGCGCACGGGCGCGCCGGCCGTGCGCCGGACGGGCAGCGGCTCGCCGGTCAGCGCGGACTCGTCGAGGACGGCCTGCCCTTCGGCGACCACCCCGTCGACCGGCACGACCTCCCCGGCGCGCACGAGCACCAGGTCGCCGGGAACCACCGCCTCCACCCCGACCTCCTCGACGCCGGAGGCGCTCCGCCGGTGCGCGATACGCGGCGCCCGTTCGAGGAGCGTCGTCAGCTCGCGGCGCGCGCGCCGGGCGGCCGCCGCTTCGAGCGCGTTGCCGCCGCTGAGCATGAGCGCGACGACCGCTCCGGCCAGGAACTGCCCCAGCGCCAGCGCCCCGGCAATCGCCAGCAGCGCGATCGCGTCGACGCCGACGTCGCCGGCGCGCAGGGAGCGAGCGACGCCGACGGTGAGCGGCACAAGCACGACGACCAGCGTCATCGCCCACACCGCGTCGCCCAACACCGGCGCGCCCGCCAGGTGCACAACCGCACCGACGATGATCGACAGCGCGACGAGCGGCGGCAACGCGCGGGTGAACCGCTCGTTCACGGCGCGAGCGACACCGCACCGCGGCCGTTGCATCCGGCAGCGATCGTGCGGAACATGCGGGCCTCCTTGGTCGCTCGAGGTCAGCGTAAGACGGACCCCGCGTCCGTCCATCGGGGAGGCCCCGCCGACCGGATGCGGCTCTTCACGGATGTGGCGAGGATCGATCCCGACGTAGGCTCGCGTCCACGACATGCTTTCCACGGTCTCCGAACCGCCGCGGGTCACCGCGTCAGCCGCGACCGTCGACGGCAGCGACGTCGTCCTGCGTGACGGCTCCACCGTCCACCTGCGCCTGACCGACGCCGGAGACGTGGAGGGCGTCGCCGCCTTCCTTCGCGGCCTGTCGCCGGACGCGAGCTGGTTTCGCTTCCTCGGGTCGGGCCTGCGAGTGGACCGCGCGGCGCGCGAGCTCGTCGAGCGCGGCACGGGCCTGGTGGCGGTCGCGGGCCCTGAGGAGACGGTCGTCGCGCACGCGATGCTTCATCCCCGAGACGCGCGATCGCGCCGAGCTCGCCTTTGCGGTCGCGGACGCCTGGCAGGGTCAGGGCATCGGCACCCTGCTGCTGGCACACCTCGCTCAGCTCGCCGAGGCGAGTGGCATCGTGACCTTCGTGGCGTGGGTGCATCCCACCAACCAACGGATGCTTCAGGTGTTTCGCGACTCGGGCTTCCCCGTCAAGGTGCGTTCCGAGCCGGGCGTACTCAAGATCGAGCTGCCGTCCGAGCTGGGGCAGGAGGCGATCGACCACTTCGAGGAGCGCGACCGGATCGGCGCCGTGGCCGCAGTGCGCCACGTCCTCGAGCCTTCCTCGATCGCGGTGATCGGCGCCTCGCGGCGGCGGGCAAGCGTCGGCGGGACGGTCGTCCGCAATCTCGTGGCCGGCGCGTTCGCCGGACCGATCTATCCGATCAACCCGCACGCGAAGACCATCGCCGGCCGGCGAGCCTACGCATCCATCGCAGACGTCCCCGGACCCGTGGATCTGGCCGTCATCGCCGTCTCCGCGCCGCTTGTGGCGGAGGCCGCGCGGGCATGCGAGCTCAAAGGTGTCCGCGTGCTCGTGGTGCTCTCGGCCGGCTTCGGCGAAGACGGCCCGGAGGGCGACGCGCGGCAGGCGGAGCTGCTGGGCATCTGCCGGGAGACGGGCATGCGGCTTGTCGGGCCCAACTGCCTCGGCGTGCTCAACACGGCCCCTGCGGTGCAGATGGACGCCACGTTCGCGCCGGGTCGTCCGCCGGCGGGCCGCATCGCGTACGCCTCTCAGAGCGGCGCCTACGGCATCGCCGCGCTCGACCACGCCGAGCGCAGGGGCCTTGGGCTGTCGTCGTTCGTCTCGATGGGCAACAAGGCTGACCTGTCGGGCAACGACTTCCTGCGCTTCTGGGAGCAGGATCCCGGCACCGACGCCGTGCTCCTGTACCTCGAGTCGCTCGGGAACCCGCAGCGCTTCGGCCAGATCTGCCGGAGGCTGACCGCCTCCAAGCCGGTGATCGTCGTCAAGAGCGGGCGCAGCGCCGCCGGGCGGCGCGCCGCGATCGTCGCATACCGGCGCTCTGCTGCAGGCCTCGGAGGCGGCGGTCGACGCGCTCTTCGACCACGCGGGCGTGATCCGCGTGGAGACCCTGGACGAGCAGCTCGACGTCGCCGAGCTGCTCGCGCACCAGCCGCTGCCGCGGGGCGACCGCGTGGCGATCGTCACCAACGCCGGCGGACCGGCGATCTCCTGCGTCGATGCCGGCATGGCGGCCGGCCTGCGGTTCGAGCCGCTCACCGAGGACACCCGCCGGGCGCTCGCCGATCACCTGCCGCCCGCAGCGGCATTGACGAACCCGGTCGACATGCTCGCCGCCGCCACGAGCGCGGACTTCCGCCGGACGATCGAGACGGTGGCGACCGACCCGGGTGTGGACGCGATCATCGCGATCTTCCTCCAGGCGCTGCCGGGGCGAGGCGCGGACATGGTGCTGCGCGCCATCCGTGCCGCCGCTCGCCGGACCGACGTTCCGGTCCTGGCGGCCCTCATGACCGCGCAGCCGGCGAGCGCCGCCGGCGACGTCGAGCACGACGTCCCGGTCTACGCCACACCCGAGCACGCCGCACGCGCGCTCGGGCACGCCGCACGCCACGCCAGGAACCGGCGCCGCCGCGCGCCGGACGTCGGACCACCACGGGGTATCGACTCCGACGCAGCGGCCGTGCTCATCGCGGAGGCGCTGGGTGCCGGCGGCGGCTGGCTCGGCATCGAGGAGACGATGAGGCTGCTCCGGGCCTACGGCGTGCCGGCCGCGCGCGTCCACGTCGCCGGCTCTGCGCATGCCGCCGGACGCTGGGCGGCCACCGCAGGAGCCGACGTCGCGCTCAAGGCGATCGTGCCGGGCCTCGTGCACAAGCGCGACGCCGGCGCCATTCGCCTGGGCCTGCGCGGCGCCGGCGCGGTCGCGCGCGCCGCGCGCGAGCTGCGCTCGTCGCTGGAGGCGGACGGCAAGACCGTCGACGGCTTCGTCGTCCAGGCCATGGCCCCGCGGGGCGTGGAGATGCTCGTCGGCGTCGTCTCTGATCCCCAGCTCGGACCCGTCGTGGCCTGCGGCGCGGGCGGCACGGCGGTTGAGCTGCTGGGAGACGTGCAGGTTCGCCTGGCGCCGGTGGCGCCGATCGAGGCGACCGACATGATCCACGGCCTGCGCACGTTCCCGCTGCTCGACGGCTTCCGCGGCGCTCCCCGTGCCGACGTCCCGGCCCTGGAGGACATCGTCGTGCGCATCGGCTGGCTGGCCGCCAACCATCCCGAGATCGCCGAGCTCGACCTCAATCCGGTGATCGTCGCGCCGACCGGCGCGACGGTCGTCGACGCGCGAGTACGCGTCGAGCGTCCCGCGCGCCGCCCGCCCTACCCAGCGGTCGGCCGCTGAGCGTCCGCTGCGGGGCCCGCGGCCGTCGTGGGCGCGCTGTTCCTCGCGGCGATCCGCAGGAGCTTCCTGAGGCCCGGCGAGAGGCCGACGTCCGGGATCTCTACCTCGACCTCGACCGTGCCGCGCTCGCGATCGACGATGCGTACGGGACCGAGGCGCTCCAGCAGGTCCAGCATTTCCGCGTTGGTGGCCAGCAACAGTCCGGTGAAACGCCGGATGCCCTGCTCACGCGCCCGGGCGCTGATCACGTCCAACAACAGCGTTCCGAGGCCTCGTCCCTGCCAGTCGTCGGTCACCGTCACCGCGACCTCCGCCGCGTCGGGGCCGCCACTGCGCACGTAGCGCGCCACGCCGACGCCCTCGCCGCTCGCATCGTCGAGTGCCACGATCGCCTCGTGGTCATGATGGTCGACCTCGGTCAGGTAGCGCATGGCCCCCTCGCTGAGCATCGGCATCGCCCCCAGAAAGCGCCGGTAGCGCGACTCGGCGCTAAGCCGATGGAAGCCGCGACGCAACCGCTCCTTGTCGGTCGCCCGGACCTGCCGCAGGCGAACGCGCGAGCCGTCGCGCAGCGTGACCGGTGCGCCGAGCACGACGAGCTCGCTCGTTGACGGAATCGACGTGAGGTCCGGGTCATTGTCGTGTTGCACGAACCGCGCCGTTGCCCTGATCGTTGCGCACGCACGACCGGCGGGAGTCCGTGCTCTGCCCACGACGCGATGTGGTCGACTACTCGGCGGACGCCCTGATCGCGGGGCCGACGTGCGCCTTTCGATCAGTCGCCGAACTTCTCGACGCGAGCGGCGGCCGCATCGAGCAACTTGTGCGCGAGATCGGATAGGGCGCGGGAGGCCGAGAGCTCCTCGCCCACGATCGGGAGGTCGGGGTCTCCGGGGGCGCGCCTGGCCTCACCGAGGCCATGGAAGTGCATCCCGCCCAGGTCGAGCACCGCCTCGGCGCGGGTTCGATCTCCATCTTCGGTAAACACAATGTCGGCGTGCGAGGTCAGAACGGACATCGCTATCTCCTTCGTGGTAATCCACGCCGAGGATCGCGCGCGGCGATGCGCCCGCCATCGGTGACCTGCCGTAGCGCTCCGGTGGACTTGCCGCAGCCACGGCGTGTGCGCCGCGCGCGCACCTGCGCCAGCACCTCGGCCCCTGGAGGGCCGTTATGCTCACCCGAGGGGCCGAGCCGGATGCCCGACGACCATCTCGATGCGCAGCGCCTGAGGCGACTTCTTGACGTCGGTCGTTCGCTCGTCTCCGAACTTGACCTCGACGTCGTGCTCGACCGCGTGCTCGAGGTGGCCAGCGAACTCACGGCGGCGCGCTACGCGGCGCTGGGGATCCTTGACGAACATCGCCAGGAACTCGAGCGCTTCCTGACGCGGGGCATCGACGAGACCATGCACCGCGCGATCGGCGAGCTGCCGCGCGGCCATGGGATCCTCGGCGTGCTCATCAACGACCCGCGCCCGCTGCGCCTCCCGGATGTCGGCGACCACCCGCGGTCCTACGGCTTTCCGCTGGGCCACCCGGCGATGCACAGCTTCCTGGGCGTCCCCATCATCGTGCGCGGACAGGCCTACGGGAACCTGTACCTGACCGAGAAGGCCGGCGGCGAGTTCGACGAGGCCGACGAAGAGGCGCTCGTCGTCCTGGCGGACTGGGCGGCGATCGCGATCGAGAACGCGCGGCTGTATCGCGGGGTCGCGGCGCGGCGCGACGAGCTCGAGCGCGCCGTGTCGGCCCTCGAGACGACGTCCTCGATCGCCCGAGCGATCGGTGGCGATACCGACCTCGACCGGATTCTTGAGCTGCTCGTCAAGCGCGGTCGCGCGCTGGTCGAGGCGCGGGCCATGCTCGTGGCGCTGCGCGAGGGCGACGACCTCGTGGTGCGGGCGAGCGCCGGAGAGGTGCCGGCGCACATCGTCGGGCGGTACATCGCGGTCGAGGGCTCGGTGGCAGGCGACGTGATGCGCACTCAGCAACCCGAGCGCCTGGCCGACGCGCCCTCCCGGCTGCGGTTCGTCCTGGCCGAACAGGTCGGCGCGGCAACCGGGCTGGTCGTCCCGCTCGTGTTCCGCAGCGAGGCGGTCGGCGTGCTGGCCGCCTTCGACCGGACCGTTGCCGGGCCGGAGTTCACCGCCGAGGACCAGCGGCTGATACAGGCGTTCGCCGCCACCGCCGCGACGGCGGTGATGACGGCGCAGAATGTCGCCGCCCAGGGGCTCAAGCGCAGCGTCGACGCCTCCGAGCGCGAACGCATGCGCTGGGCGCGCGAGCTGCACGACGACACCCTGCAGGAGCTGGCGGCGCTGCGGATCGTGCTATCGAGCGCGCGCCGCAACGACGACGGAGCGGCGCTCGAGCGGGCCGCCGAGGAGGCGATCGAGCGGTCCACGGTAGCGATCGAGTCCCTGCGCAACCTCATCAGCGACATGCGTCCGGCATCGCTCGATGAGCTCGGCGCCGGGCCGGCACTGGACGCCCTCATCGAGCGTACGCGTCGCCTGTCGGGCCTGACCATCACGGCGGACGTCGACCTGGCCTACGAAGCCGGCCGCGAGGCCGAGCGCCACGTCCCCGAGCTCGAGGTCGCGATCTATCGCATCGTCCAGGAGGGGCTCACGAACGCCGTCAAGCACGCCGGTGGTGCCGACATCCACGTGTCGATCGCGGACGACGAGGAAGTGACGGTCCGCGTGCGGGATGAGGGTCCCGGCTTCGATCCGGACGTTCGGCACGAGGGCTTCGGGCTCATCGGCCTCCGAGAGCGGATCGAGCTCATCGGCGGCAGGCTCCGCGTGGATTCCGGTACCGCAACCGGAACGACGGTCGAGGCGTCGTTGCCCGCGCGCCGCCGTGGCACAGCAGTTCCGGACCAGTTGCACATCGCGAACTGACGAGCGTTGTCCGGACCAGCGCAGCCTGCGGCGGACCACAATCGGAATGCGCGGTATGCGCTCGACGATCGTCTTGCGCCGGGCGTAGAGCGCGGCGCCGGCCTTCTTGTCTTGAGCTTGCGCGCCATCAGCTGCTTGGGGGTGGCGTCCTTCGGGATCGGCCCGCGCGGCGCCGGCGGCGGGCGGCTCGGAGTGCTTGAAGCGGCCGGTCGCGATGTGCGGGTCGAGGCCGTGCTCGGCGGTGATCGCGGACGTTGTGCTCGGACAAGTAGCCGGCGTCGGCCAGCAACGCCGCCTCGTCGGGCAGCTCGGCGTCGATCGCGGCGAGGTTGTCGTCGAGCTGGTCGAGCGTCGGCTCCAGCAGCCGCGCGTCGGGCGCCTGGTCAGACAGCGTCGGCGGCGACGATCACCTGCGCGGTCGAGTCGACGATCGCCTGGCCGTTGTAGCACTGGTGAAACGCGCCGTCGGCGGTCTTCATGATCCGCGACTCGGGGTCGGTGAAGTTGCGCTGCGCCGTCGGCTTGGGCGCGAACGGGTCGCGGCCGCCCGGCGGGCGGCGCGGCTTCTTGCCCTGCCGGCCTCGAGCTCGGCGCGCCGTGCCGTCTCGGCCGCCGCCGCCTCGGCCTCCAGCGCCTCCTTGGCCTCGCGGATCCGCGCCAGGCGCGTCTCGCGACGCTGGAGCTCCGCGGGCAGCTCGTCGCCGCGCCGGTCGGCCCCGAAGCGCTCGTCCTCGGCGGCGTCGGTCGCCTCGGCGTCGGCCAGCAGCGCGTCGACCTGCGCGCGCAGCGCCGCGATCTCCGGCCTCGAGCTGGGCCTCCTTGCGGACCATCCGCTCGTAGCTCATCGCCTTGTGCCGCGACGCGTTGGCGCGCAGCTTGGTGCCATCGACGGCCAGCACGCCCGAGCCCGACCAGCCCGGCCTGCTGGCACAGCCGCAGCGCCTGCACGAACAGCTCCGCCCAGCGCCGCCAGGTGCCGCTCGCGGAACCGCGCGATCGAGCGGTAGTCCGGATGCTGATCGGCGCACAGCATCCGCACCGCGACATCCCGATAGGTCGCGCGCTCAAGCTTGCGCGACGACATCACCCCGATCGCGTAGCCGTAGACCAGCAGCTTGACCATCAACCGCGGGTCATACGGCGGAAAGCCACGCTCCTCCTCGTAGGCGTCGTAGATCGCCGACAGGTCCAACGCGCCGCTGTCGACCAGATCCGAGACGAAGTGCGCCAGATCGCCCGTCCGGCACCCAGTCGCGCAACACCGGCGCCATCAACAACACCTGATCAGGGTCATACGCCCGAAACGTCTTCTCCGCCCCGACCGGCGGCCGCTCCGCCGCCGCGCCTCGACCGCCTCGACCTCGACCAGCCGCTGCTGCGTAGCCGACGTCATGACGGCATCGTCTTAACCGCGCCGGACGGCACCCGCGCGATTACTGACCCACGCTCCTAGTGCCGTGTCAGGCAACGTTCGCCTCGTTCATGGCGGAGCGATCGTCGTTTCTGGCAAGGACGCAGGGAGGGAGCTGTGCCGGCGGCACAGCCCCGACCGAGGACGACGCCAGAGGCGACGAGCGCCCGCCAGGAGCGGGCGAATGTTGTCTGGCGCGGCACTAGCCGCTGCTAGCCGAAGATCGGGAAGCGTCGTTGCTTGGCGAGTCGATTCATTCGCGTTCTGGATCGCGGATTCCACTTCTCGGTAGATCGAGTTGACGTACTCGCGATCGTTGACCCGCTCTGGGTCGTGGTCGACGTGAATCGGGTCGAGCAGCTCGGTGCGGATCTTCGCTGGCAGCGGAAGGTGCGTCGGAATCGTCTCGATCGTCAGGCCGAAGGGGAAGCCGAGCACGATCGGCAGCTGCGAGCCGCGAAGCTTCTTCTTCAGACCCGCAGACGCGGGAGTCTCGAGTCCGTTCGCGATCCAGCGGCCCTCGGAGAGGACGAATGCGGTGTCATGCCCGCCGACGGTGGCCACGGGAACGATCGGCACGCCTGAGCGGATCGCGGTGCGTACGAAGCCCATGCGCCCGCCGAGGACAGCCTCATCGCGCCTGCGCCAGTTGCGCATCGCGTCGACCTCGCCCCCCGGCCAGATGATCACGTCGCACCCGGCGCTGAGCGCTGCGCTGACGCCTTGGCGGGAGGCTGGGATCACGCCGGCCGCGCGGAAGTAGTCGCCGAGGCCGGGCGTCGCCATCAGGACATCGTGAGCGGTCGCATGAAGCACGCGCTCGGTGCCGAATCGCCGCCACCAGTCGAACACGAACGTCCACGCGTCCATCGTCAGCGACCCGCCCGAATGATTTCCGATCAGCAGCGAGGTCTCGTCGGGCAGTCGCTCCCAACCGGACGTCTCAAGCCGGAAGTAGTACTTGCACAGGGCGTCCCAGACGGGCTTCTGAGCCCGCATCAGGGTCTGGTTGGGGCCCTCGAGGGCGTGTTCGGTAGCGGCGGCGACACGCCTGCCGATGAGGCCTTCGATGCCCCGTTTGGATTGGCGCTCGGCGTTCTCGGACTCGGCCACCACAGCCGGGTCGAGGGCCGGTCGGCCGTTGCCCTTGTCCGGAGTCGTTGCGCGCGGGAGCGCGCCGTTGTGCTCAGGAGTTGCGCGTCGTGGCGCACGGTCGAGCTGAGCCCCTTGCCGGGGCGGTGGTGCCGAGCTGGTTGCCATGAAGACCCTCCTCCTAGCGCGTGGAGAGCCTCATCTCCTCAACGGACACCCAGACGCCCCCTTGACCAGCAAGAGGAACGAGTGCCCCACAGACAATGCTCGGCACACATTGATAGTCGCCGATTATTCGAAGAGATCCGAGGATTCCCCATTCAGGGCGCCGTGACATCGGGATGAGACACCCCTGTCTCATGCGGAAGACCCCGTAGCAGGCGGGTAGTTCCTACGCACCGCGGCGCGATCATCCACCGATGGCAGCCGGCGGTGCAGCGCGTACCGTGACCCTAAAGCGACCCGAGGAGCCGCGATGCCCGGCGAACGACCAGCTAACGGCGCTCGACGCTGCGTTCCTGGAGCTCGAGCAGGCCGATGACGGTGCGCTGATGCATATCGGCGCCGCGCTTGTGTTCGACCCGCTCCCCGGCGGTGGGACGCCGGCGATCGGGGAGGTGCGCGAGCACCTCGAACAGCGCTTGGAGCTGTTGCCTCGCTACCGCCAGAAGCTCGGCGCGCCCCGCACCGGCGGACTCGCCTGGCCGTCCTGGGAGCGCGATGAGCGCTTTGAGATCGATGCGCACGTTCGTCATGCGACGCTCCCGTCGCCCGGGGACGAACCCGAGTTCCTGGACTGGATCTCGGACTTCTACTCGCATCGCCTGGACCGCGGCCGTCCGCTGTGGGAGATCGTGCTGCTCGACGGTCTGGCGGGCGGGCGTTGGGCGTTGGTGTCGAAGACCCACCATTGCTTGGTCGACGGCGTCGGCTCGGTCGACGTTGTCGACCTGCTGCTCGGCGCAAAGCCCGCGCCGCGCGAGCCGTCAGCGCCCCATGTGCCGGTGTCGGACGTTGGCCTGGCTCGGATGGCTTCAGCATCCACCCGAGCCTGTCGGCCAGGTGGCCGGCGCCGGCCTCGCGGCCGCTCGGGCCGGCGCGCACGCGCTGATGCATCCGCGTGAGGCGTTGGAACGCTCGCGGGCGGTGATCGATCTGCTCGTCCGTGACGAGCTGATCGCGGCGCCGCGCTCGAGCCTGAACGTGACGATCGGCGCGACCCGACGGATCGCGACCGTTCACGTCGAGCTCCAGGAGCTGCAGAAGGTCCGTTCGGCGCTTGGCGGCAGGGTCAACGATGTCGTGCTGTGTGCCGCCACCGGCGCGTTGCGCGAGCTGCTGCTCGAGCGCGGCGAGGACCCGCCGCGCCAGGGATTGCGCGCGATGGTGCCGGTGAACATCCGTCGCGAGGGAGACCGTGGCGAGCTTGGCAACAAGGTCTCCTCGCTGTTCGTCGAGCTGCCGGTGGCGGAGGCCGACCCGCTGCGCCGCTACGAGCTGGTGCGCGCCACGGCGGAGGAGCGGAAGGCCGGCGGGCAGGCGCTGGCGGCCGGCGCGGTGACCGGGCTGACCGAGCTCGCGCCGCCGGTGCTCCACGCGGGCCTCGCGCGGGCGATGTCCGCGAAGCGGCTGTTCAATGTCACGATCACCAACATCCCCGGCTCGCCGCATCGCGTGTATGCGTTCGGCGCGCCGATGGTCGATGTCGTGCCGATCGTGCCGCTCGCGGCCGAGCACGCGGTCGGGATCGCCGCCGTCTCCTACGCCGGCGGGGTGACGTTCGGGTTATACGCCGATCGCGCCGCTATGCCCGACCTCGATGTACTCAGAGACGGCCTCGTCACCTCCCTGCTCGAGCTTGCGGCGCTGGCGCACGCGACAGCGGCGGCACGTTAGCGGGCGGCCGCTTCGCGGATCTCCCCATGGCACATCCGGGAGAACTACGAGCACCGTACCGCGTCCTGTCCGGATGGCCGAATCGCGCCAAGGGTGCACAGTGCGACGACCCGCTCCACGTCGGCGCACCCAACACCGAGGCCCTTTGATACCCACCGCTGCCACCCCAGCCAAGTGTGCCCGTCGCGCACCGGCCGCTCGCAAGCAGCCCAGCTCGCTGCATTGCGTCCCGAAGGCCCTCTTCGATCTCGACAAGGCAGGCTTTCGGCCGAGATCCGCAAGCGCAAGGCTCAGTGCGCCTGACCGGAAGCGGCACAGAGCATCGGGCCTCGGTGACGTTCCAAGGCCGGATGTACTCGCGCCGAGCGAAGTGTCGGAGCATGACCTCCCTTCCTGTTGACCGACCGGTACACGTGCTTCTCGCCGACGTCCCGGGCGCCGGCCGCCGGGCGGTTGCCGGAGTCCTGCGCGCGCTTCCGGGCGTCGCGCGTGTGACCGAGGTCAGTGCGAGCGAGGATGTCGGACGTGCGCTGCTTCGAACCGGCGCGGACATCCTCGTCGTCGACGATCGCTTGCTTTCGGGCGCGCGAATCGATCTCCACGACGCCGGGCTCCCCATCGTCGTCGTCGGTCTCGATGACGACCCCGGCTTCGCCGTGCGAGCCCGGCGGCTCGGGGCGATCGGGTGGGTGCCGAAGGAGCGCGCGGACGAGATGCTGCCCGACGTGCTCGCTGACGCGCTGGAGCGCGTCGCGCCGTGAGGCACGCCCCGCCCACGGCGACCGACCCGTGAAGCCCTCTCCCCGTTCGTCCCCGGTCGCGAGGGCATCGGGATCGTCACCGAGCTCGCCCGGGCGTGCCCGAGGTCGCCTCCGTATCTCTACATCTCGCCCCACGCCAGCACACCCGCGATGTCCAGCGTCGACAGGATCCCGACGGGATGGCCGGTCTGCGGATTCACCGCCACGACGTGACCGGTGCCCTTGGTCATCATCAGCTCCGCTGCGTCGCGCAACGCGGCCGTCGTCTCGACCCTGATGACCGGCTGCCGCGCGAGCGCCGCGGCGGTGTCCGGGGCGTCCGGACGCATGCCGGCCCTGAGCAGGTCGAAGTCGGAGATGATCCCCCACACGGGCGATTCGTCCGCCTCGTCCTCCGCCGCGCCCCTCACCACGATGCAGTGAACATGGTGCGTGCTCATGATCCGGGCGACCTCGGTGAGTGTCGCCTCGGCGTCACACGACAGAATCCCCGGATGCATGGCATCGGCTACGGTCGCGTGCTCGAAATGCGGCAGCAGATAGCTGCCGTGGCTCGGCACAGCGCTGCTCTCCGACATGGCTGGTCTCCTTCGTTTGGGTGGCGGCCGACCTGGCATCCGATCAGCCCGGCAGCGTCATCGCGGCAAGCGGGATGTCGACGTCGACGAACCCGGCGGGCGGCTTGCGGAGTCCCTCCTCTTCGCCCCGTTCGAACAGGTAAGGCGCAAGGTAGCGGCCGGCGATCTTCGTCGGCGGCCACCAGAGCGGATACCAGGCGCCGGCGATCCTCCGGGTCGGCGCCGGGCACGTCGGAGCGCATGTACAGCGGATCTTCGCCCGTGAACAGCATTCCTCGGAGCACGGGCCGAAACGGCGTCGGGTCGACGCTCGCGCCATACCTGGCGGCGATGTGCTCGGCCACGGCATCCGCCTGCTGCGCCGCGAGCCCACCCTGCTTGACCGGGAAGTCGACCGCGTCGCCGGCGGCGTACACGTCGGCGATTCCTCGTCACCTGCCCATACTCGTCGACCGGAATGAAGCCATCGGGCGGCGTGGTCGGTACGCCGGCCAGCTCCGGGCCGCGCAGGAGCGGCAGCGTGACGACGTAATCGGCGGCAGCGACTGCGGGTCCGTCGGTCGAGCCGACGAACTCGATGCCCGCCGCGGCCAACAAGCGACCGACGCTCTGGCTGCCCTGGTCGCCGAACAGCGCCAGCGGCCGATCCTCCGGGCTGAGGAGGCGCAGCTCGACTCCCTCGACGTTGCTTCGGGCGAGCTCGCGTGCGGTCATCAGCGCAAGCTCGTACAGCGGCAGCAGCCACCCTGTCGTGCTGGGCGCGACGAACGCCACGCTGCGCGCCTCGCCGCTGCGCAACCGGTCGAGCATCTCCCCGATCGCCCGGCCCGAACCTTCGAGCCCGAACGCGATCGCATCGGCAGACCGGCGCGCTCAGCCGCGCCCCCGGGGCAAGGATCAGCGTGTCGAAGCCGAGCTCAGTGCCGTCGGCGCAGCTGACTCGATGCGCGTCGGCGTGCACCGCCACGACGGTGGCGCCGACGAATCGTGCGCCGCGCTCGGCGACGATATCCGGCACCGAATGGCGCGCCGCCGATGCCAAGCCGAACGGCTCGGCCACCGTCACGGGCCGATCGACGAACCAATCGTGCTGCGAAACGAGCGTCAGGTCGACCCGGTCGCCGGCAAGGGCCTGCAGCGCCAGCAGCGCCTCCAGGCCGGCGACGCCGCCGCCGACGATGACGACATGGCCGGGCGTCGGGCTGTTGGACGTTGTCATGGTCATTCACCAGGGGTTGTAGGCACCTGCATTGGCAGCGCGCATCGCGGTCACGTAGCCGGCCCGCTCGTACGCGGCCTCGTCGGCGACGGCGGGCACGGACAGCATGCCCCGCACCTCGTCGACCGAGTCGAAGCCCTTGCGCGCCATCCAGCTGGTGAGGCCGTCGAGCAGCTCGGCCGCGTACTTGGGTCCGTGGCGCAGCAGGGCGGACGTCGTCATCACCACGTCTGCGCCGGCGAGCAGGTACCTGGCGAGGTCGGCGGGGACTTCCAGACCCGAGGTGGCGGCGAGCGAGGCCCTTGCCCTGCCTCGCAACAGCGCGATCCACGTGCAGGCCAGTCGAGCGTCCGCGTGGCTCGAGAGGTTCACTTTCGGCAGGACCGCGAGCTGCTCGGGATCGATGTCCGGTTGCAGGAAGCGATTGAACAGCACCAGCGCGTCCGCCCCGGCGTCGTCGAGGCGCAGCAACATCTCGCCGGGAGAGCTGAAGTAGGGACTCAGCTTGACCGCGACCGGCACGCTGACGGCGGACTTGACGTGCTCCAGGACATCGATGTGACGCTGTTCGACCTCGCGGCCGGAGATCTCGGGATCACCGGGGAGGTAGTAGATGTTCAGCTCGATCGCGGCGGCGCCGGCGTCCTGCATCGCGCGGGCGTATTCCGTCCACCCTTCCGGGGTGACGCCGTTGAGGCTCGCGATCACGGGAACGTCGACGGACGAGACAGCGCGCTCCAGCAGGACCAGGTAACTACGCGGGCCGACGTCCTCTTCGACCACAGCGGGGAAGTAGTCCAGCGCCTCGGGAAAGCTCTCGGCCGTCTCCTCGACCAGCCGGATGGTTCGCGCCGCCTCCTCTCGCAGCTGCTCCTCGAACAGCGAGAACATGACGATCGCCCCGACGCCGCCGTCCGCCAGCCGCTTGATGCCGTCGAGGGTGTACGACAGCGGCGATGGGGACGCCACCAGCGGATTGCGTAGGGCGAGGCCCATGTAGTTCGTCGAGAGATCCATCAGCTCTGCCTGCGTGTGTCGGATGGGAACTCGCTCGCGTCGCGCGTCGCCATCTCCTCGTACAGCCGCCAGCGCTGGTCGGCGACCTGCTGGGCGAGGCCGAGCAGGCGCTCGGCCTCGGTCGGCGCGGCGGCCGCGAGCGCACGGAAGCGCAGCTCGCCCTTGCGGTAGTCCGCGAGCGACATCCGCGGCCTCGAGGAGTCGAGCAGGAAGGGGTTGTCGCCGGCCGCCCGCACCACCGGGTCATAGCGGATCAGCGGCCAGTGACCGCTGGCCACCGCGCGGTACTGCTGGTCCAGCCCTTCGCGCATGTCGTATCCGTGCGCGACGCAGTGGCTGTAGGCAATGATCAGCGACGGCCCTTCGTAGGCCTCGGCCTCGCGGAAGGCACGCAGGGTCTGCTGGGGATCGGCGCCGAAGGCGACCCGCGCCACGTACACGTCGGCATACGCGATCGCCTGGAGGGCAAGGTCCTTGGTCGGGACCGTCTTGCCTGCCGCGGCGAACTTCGCGACCGCCCCGAGCGGCGTCGCCTTCGACATCTGCCCGCCGGTGTTGGAGTACACCTCGGTGTCCATCACCAGCACGTTGACGTTCTTCCCGCTCGCCAGCACATGATCGAGCCCGCCCGAGCCGATGTCGTACGCCCAGCCGTCGCCACCGACGATCCACACGCTGCGGCGGATCAGGTGGTCGAGGACGCTGCGCAGGTCCTCGACGACCGGACCGTCGAGCTCGTCGAGCCGGCGCTCGAGCGCCGCGACCCGCTCACGCTGGGCACGCAGCTCGGACTCCCGCACCTGCGGCGCGGACAGGATCTCGTCCACCAGCTCGGCCCCTACGACGTCGCGCAGCTCCTGCAGTCGGCGGCGGGCGAGCTCGGCGTGGCGGTCGGCCGCGAGTCGCAGCCCCAGCCCGAACTCGGCGTTGTCCTCGAACAGCGAGTTCGACCACGCCGGACCGTGCCCGGCCGCATTGACCGTCCAGGGCGTCGTCGGCTGGTTTCCGCCGTAGATCGACGAGCAGCCGGTTGCGTTGGCGACGGTCAGCCGGTCGCCGAACAGCTGCGAGAGCAGCTTCACGTACGGCGTCTCGCCGCAGCCGGCGCAGGCGCCTGAGAACTCGAACAGCGGATCGAGGAACTGGGTCCCGCGGACGGTGCCGAAGTCGACGCGGGTGCGGTCGTTTGCCGGCAGCTGCTCGAAGAAGGCGATGTTCTCGCGCTCGCTCGCAAGCAGCGGCTCGCAAGCGTCGAGGTTGATCGCCTTGCGGCCCGGCTCATTGGCCGCGGACACCGGACAGGCCTCGACGCACAACCCGCATCCGGTGCAGTCCTCGACGTACACCTGCAGCGTGTACCGGGCGTCCGGGAGGCCGGCCCCCTCCAGCGGCGCCGACCGGAAGCCGTCGGGAGCGCCCTCCAGGCGGTCCGGGCCGTAGTAGCGCGAGCGGATCACGCTGTGCGGGCAGACGAAGCTGCAGTTGCCGCACTGGATGCAGAGCTCCGAATCCCAGACGGCGACGATGTCCGAGATGTTGCGCTTCTCGTACTTGGTCGTGCCACTCGGATACGTGCCGTCGACCGGAAGCGCGCTCACGGGCAGCTGATCGCCGAGGCCGGCCATCATCGCCGCCGTCACGGTGCGCACGAACTCAGGAGCGTCGGCGGGCACGAGCTCGCGCGCCTCGCGCCGAGACGAGACTCGGTCGGGGACCTGAACCTGGTGAAGGGCCGCGAGCGAGCGGTCGACCGCCTCGATGTTGCGCTTCACGATCTCGGCGCCGCGCTTGCCGTAGGTCTTCTGGATCGAGGCCTTGATCGCCTCGATGGCCGCGTCGCGCTCGAGCACGCCCGAGATCGCGAAGAAGCACGTCTGCAGCACGGTGTTGGTGCGCCGACCGAGGCCCGCCTCGCGCGCGATCTTCCCCGCATCGATCGCGTACAGCTTGATGTCCTTGGCGAGGATCTTCTCCTGTACCGGGCGTGAGAGCGCGTCCCAGACCCGGTCCGGTTCCTCGCTGCAGTTGAGCAGCAGCGTCGCGCCGTCGGCGGCGCGGTCCAGGACCTCGGCGCGCTCGATGAGCCCGAACTGATGGCAGCCGACGAAGCTCGCCGCCGACACGAGGTACGGGGCGCGGATCGGCCGGGGCCCGAAGCGCAGGTGCGAGACGGTCTGCGAGCCCGACTTCTTGGAGTCGTAGACGAAGTAGCCCTGCGCGTGCAGGTTCGCCGCGTCGCCGAGGATCTTGATCGTGTTCTTGTTGGCGCCGACCGTCCCGTCAGACCCGAGGCCGAAGAACACGGCGCGAACGGTGTCCTCGGGCTCGATGTCCAGCGACGCGTCGTAGGCCAGGCTCGTTCGCGAGACGTCGTCGTTGATCCCGATCGTGAACCGCCGCTTCGGCTGCTCGCGTGCGAGCTCCTCGAACACGCCGGCGACCATCCCCGGGGTGAACTCCTTCGAGGACAGGCCGTATCGACCGCCGATCACCGTCGGCATCGCCTCGCGCTCCCCGGTGCCGTGCGCTTCGCTCAACGCCGCGAGCACGTCCAGGAACAGCGGCTCGCCGAGCGAGCCGGGCTCCTTGGTCCGGTCCAGCACGGCGACCCGCCGCACGCTCTGCGGTAGCGCGGCCGCCAGCTCGCGCGCGGGGAAGGGCCGGTAGAGCCTGAGCTGCGCCACGCCCACCCGTTCGCCCCGTGCTTGCAGGAAGGCGACCGTCTCGCGCGCGGTGTCTCCGCCGGAGCCCATCACGACCAGGACCCGCTCGGCCTCCGGGTCGCCGAAGTAGTCCACGAGCCGGTAGCGGCGGCCGGTGCGCTCCCCCAGTCGGTCCATCGCGCCCTGCACCGCGTCGGGGACGCGCGCGTAGAACGGGTTGACGGTCTCGCGCGCCTGGAAGTAGATGTCGGGGTTCTGCGCGGTGCCTCGGATGAACGGCCGCTCCGGCGACAGCGCCCGCGCGCGATGCGCCAGAACCAGCTCGTCCGAGATCAGCGCGCGCACGTCCTCGTCCCCGAGCATCTCGATCGTCTGCAGCTCGTGCGAGGTGCGAAAGCCGTCGAAGAAGTGCACGAACGGGACGCGTGTCTCGAGCGTTGCGGCATGCGCCACGAGCGCGAGGTCGTGCGCCTCCTGCACCGACGCCGCGGACAGCAACGCAAAGCCGGTCTGACGGACCGCCATCACATCCGAGTGGTCGCCGAAGATCGACAGCGCCTGCGCCGCGAGCGACCGCGCGGCCACGTGCATCACCGCCGAGGTCAGCTCGCCGGCGATCTTGTACATGTTCGGGATCATCAACAGCAGGCCCTGGGACGCGGTGAACGTCGTCCCGAGCGCCCCGCCCTGGAGCGCACCGTGCAGGGCCCCCGCGGCACCGCCCTCGCTCTGCATCTCCACGACCGCGGGGACCGTGCCCCAAAGGTTCGTGCGCCCTCTGCTGGACCACTCGTCCGCCAGCTCGGCCATCGGCGAGGAAGGCGTGATCGGGAAGATGCAGCACACCTCGCTGCAGCGGAACGCGACCCACGACCGCCGCTTCGTTGCCGTCGATGGTGGCGCGCATCATCCCGGCTCCACCGTCGCGTCCGCGGGCGCCACGAAGGCGTAATCGGGATCGGGCGCCTCCTCCGGCACCATCTCGATCGAGTGAACCGGGCACTGCTCGAAGCATGCGCGGCAGCCGGTGCAACGGTCGTAGTCGAACCTGTAGCGCAGTCCCTCGCCGAGCTTGATCACCGCATCTTCGGGGCATGCGCCCAGGCAGCCGTCGCACTCGATGCAGTTCCCGCACGACAGGCACCGCCTCGCCTCGAACACCGCCTCCTCCGGGCTGAGACCGCCGACGATCTCTTCGAAGCCGCCGAGGCGCTCCTCCGGCGCCAGCTCGGGCTGCGGGCGACGAGGATGATCACCGAAGTACCAGAGGTTCAGGAGCTCGAACTCCGCCGGCGGATGCTTCGCCGCGCGGTCGTATCGCGAGTCGCGCAGCCAGGCGTCGATCTCGCGCGCGGCTCGCTTGCCGTGGCCGACGCCGACCGTCACGGTGCGCTCCGACGGAACCATGTCGCCCCCGGCGAACACGCCCGGGCAGCCGGTCATCAACGAACTGGACACGCGGACCGCTCCGTCGCGGTCGAACTCCACTCCCGACACTCTGCGCAGGAAGGCGGTGTCGCTTTCCTGGCCGAGCGCGAGGATCACGGTGTCTGCCTCCAGCGTCTCGAAACGGCCGGTCGGCTGCGGGTAGCCGGACTCGTCGAGCTCCATGGCCTCAACTTGGAGCTCGGAGCCCTCGAGCGCCTTGATCGTCCGCAGCCAGTTGATCCGCACTCCCTCCTGCTCGGCGTCCTGCGCCTCCTCCTCGTGGGCCGGCATCTGCTTGCGGGTCCGCCGATAGACGATCAGCGCCTCCTCCGCTCCCATCCGTCGCGCCGTGCGCGCGGCATCCATCGCCGTGTTGCCGCCACCGTAGACCGCGACGCGACGTCCGATCACCGGCCGCTCGCCGGTCGCGACGTCGCGCAGGAACGACACCGCGTCCACGATCCGCCCGGCGTCCGCCGCGGGGATGTCGACCCGCTTGGAGAGGTGCGCGCCGACCGCCACGAACACCGCGTCGAAGGCGCCCTCGCGGCGCTCCGCGTCGAGGTCCTCGACCCGATGGTTGCTGGTGAAGCGGACCCCGAGCGCCGCGATCCGGTCGATCTCGGCCCCCATGACATCCCGGGGAAGCCGGTAGGCGGGAATGCCGTAGCGCATCATCCCGCCCGGCTCCGGACCCGCGTCGCGAACCTCGACCTCATGGCCGAGGCGCGCCAGATGGTAGGCCGCCGACAGGCCGCTCGGCCCGGCGCCGATCACGAGCACTCGCCTGCCGCTGCGCTCCGGAGGGGAATCGAACGACCAACCCCGCTCCAGCGCCAGATCGCCCAAGAACCGCTCGACGGCATGTATCGAGAGGGGACTGTCGAGCTCGGCGCGGTTGCAGACGCTTTCGCACGGGTGGTAGCAGACTCGCCCGTGGATCGCGGGGAACGGGTTGTCGGTCGTCAGGACGCGCCATGCCCGCTCGTGCTCACCGACCTTGACGTGCGCCATCCAGCCCTGGATGTTCTCGCCCGCCGGGCAGCCGGCATTGCACGGCGGTAGCAGGTCGACGTACACCGGCCGCGCCTGCCGCACGGGTCCCGTGCGGGAGCGCCCGTGCTCCAGGTCCGGGAGGGGCGTGATGTCCGTGCCCGAGCGAGCATCTCCCGGCGCTGGCCTTCGCTGTGATCGCTGGAGGGGCCGCGTTTGGGGAGCCATGATCTGCAGACCCTATTCGCCGGGTCTAGCGCGGAGCTGCGATCGCCGCCTGGGCGGCCGCTACGCGGGCGATCGGCAGCCGGAACGGGGAGCAGCTTACGTAGTCGAGCCCAGCGTCGTGGAAGAAGCGGATCGACTCGGGGTCTCCGCCGTGCTCACCGCAGACGCCGAGTTCGAGATCGGGCCGCTCGCGGCGCCCCTTCTCCACGGCGATCCGTACCAGCTCCCCGACGCCCGGCCGGTCGATCGTCGCAAACGGCGAGCCGTCGACGATCTTCTCGTCGACATAGCGGGGGATGATCCGACCCTCGATGTCATCACGGGAGAAGCCCATCGTGCACTGCGTGAGGTCGTTCGTGCCGAACGAGAAGAAGTCGGCGTGGCGCGCGATCTGGTCGGCGATGAAGCATGCGCGCGGGAGCTCGATCATCGTCCCGACGCCGAAGTCGGTCCCGTAGCTGAGACCCTCCTCTTCGGCAACCGACACCACGCGGTCTCTGACGAGCTCGAACTCGCGCTCGTAGGCCACCAGCGGGATCATGATTTCGAGGTGCGGCCCGCGGCCGGTTCGCTCACGCACCACACGCGCGGCCCGAGCGATCGCTCGCACCTGCATCTCGTAGACCTCCGGCTCCATCACGCCCAGCCGCACACCGCGCGTCCCCAGCATCGGGTTGGTCTCCTCGAGCGCCCGCACCCGATCGAACTGACTCTCGAGCCCACCGAGACGAGGGCTGCGGTCGATCCGCGCGCGCACGATCTCCTCGTGCAGCTCGAAGCGGTCCGGCAGGAACTCGTGCAGGGGAGGGTCGAGCAGGCGAATCGTCACCGGCCAGCCCGGCATCGCCTCGAACAGGCCCTCGAAGTCGCTCTGCTGCAGCGGCAGCAGCTCATCCAGCGCGGCGCGCTGGCCGGCCTCATCCCCGGCCATGATCATCGCCCGCATCTTCGGCTGGCGATCAGCGGCCATGAACATGTGCTCGGTCCGGCACAGCCCGATCCCCTCGGCGCCGAACTGGTGCGCGCGAGCGGCGTCCTCGGGCGTGTCCGCGTTCGCCCGTATACCGACCTGGCGCAGCTCGTCGGCCCAGCGCAGGACCGTCTCGAACCGGGCGTCGATATGGGCCTCGACAAGCGGTACGTCGTCGGTCGTGATCGCGCCGTTGGTGCCGTCGATCGCGATGAAGTCGCCTGCGTGCAGGACGAGATCGCCGATCCGCACCTCACCGGCCTTGAGATCGATGTCCAGTGCGGCCGCACCGGTGACCGCCGGACGGCCCATGCCGCGTGCCACCAGCGCCGCGTGCGAGGCCTTGCCGCCCTCCGAGGTCAGGATCCCCACGGCGGCATGGAACCCGGCGACGTCGTTGGCCTCGGTGAACGGCCGCACGAGGATCACTGCTTTTCCGTCGGCGGCCTGCTCGACGGCGTCCGGCGCGGTGAACACGATCGCGCCCTTCGCCGCACCCGGCGAGGCCGCGACCCCGCGCGCGAGCACCGTGTAGCGCGCGGTGGTGTCGAACGAGGGGTGCAAGAGCGCGTCGAGCGCTCCGGCGTCGATCGTTGCGACGGCCTCGGCCTTCGTCAGCAGCCGCTCCTCGAAGGCGTCGACCGCGAACCGCACGCCCGCCTGCGCGGGGCGCTTGGCGCTCCGCGTCTGCAGCATGAACAGGCGCCCCTCCTCGACGGTGAACTCGGTGTCCTGCATGTCCTTGTAGTGCGCCTCGAGCTTGCGCAGGATCTCCGTCAGCTGATCGGCGGCCTCTGGCATCCAATCGCGCAGCTCGGAGATGTCGCGCGGCGTGCGGACGCCGGACACGACGTCCTCGCCCTGGGCACGCGGCAGGAAGTCGCCCGACGGCGTAGGCGCCCCGGTGACCTCGTCGCGGCTGAAGGCCACCCCGGAGCACGACGTCTCGCTCTTGTTGCCGTAGACCATCTGCTGCACGTTGACGGCCGTCCCCCAGTCGTCCGGGAGTCGGTTGATGCGGCGGTACTGGACGGCCCGCTCGCCCATCCACGAGTCGAACACGGCTTGGATCGATTCGGTCAGCTGCTGGCGCGGGTCGGTCGGGAAGTCGTAGAACGACTTGAAGCTCTCGGTCAGCTCGCGCAGCGCGTCGGCGTCGAGCTCCGTGTCGAGGGTCGCGCCGCGCTCCTTCTTGACGCGCGCGATCTCCTCCTCGAAGCGCTCGCCCGGGATCCCGCGCACGACATTGCCGAACATCTGCACCAGCCGGCGGTAGCAGTCCCAGGCGAAGCGCTCCTCCCCGGTGCGCGCCGCCAGGCCGGCGGCCGACTCATCGTTGAGGCCGAGGTTGAGCACCGTGTCCATCATCCCCGGCATCGACTCGCGCGCGCCCGAGCGCACGGAGACGAGCAGCGGATCTTCCGCGTCGCCGAGGCGCTTCCCTGCTCGCTTCTCGAGCGCCGACAGCGCCGCGCTCACCTGCTCCTGCAGGCCGTCCGGCCACGCCCCGCCACGCATGTAGGCCACGCAGGCCTCGGTCGTGATCGTGAATCCGGCCGGGACCATGTCCGGGCCGAGGATGCGCGTCATCTCGGCCACGCCCGAGCCCTTGCCGCCCAGGAGGTCGCGCATCTCCCGCGAGCCCTCGGCGAAGTCGTACACCCACTTCTGGGTCCCGGCCGGAGAATCCTTGACGTTGGCGGTCGCTACTTGCGTGGTCATCTCACTTCTCCCAGGACGCTCGACGAGGTCATAGTGTCAGGTCCGATGGGCACCGTGGATAACCGTGGCAGCTGCCGAGGTCCGTACGTAGTTTTCCCCCTGCGCGAGCGAGCCCCGGGCGTCTAGCGTGGCGATGGTGATCGCACGGACGCGTTGGACGGTGGTCGCGGCCGCGGCGGCCGGCGGGGTCGGCGAATTGGTTCGCCGTCGGCGATCTGCGCGCAACGCGCCCCCGCCGCCGATGACGACACAGACCAGTCCAGGGCAGATCGCGGATCTGCAGCAGACGTACGGCGCCGAGATGGGTCCCCCGTCCGCGCCTCCGCCGGGCGAGGACACGGCGGACGGCTGAGGGCGCGGCACGAGGGCGCGCGTGCTCGACGACAGCTTCCCGACGATGGGCACCGTTGCGCGGGTCGTCCGCGACGCCGACGGCGGGCTCGACGTGCGGTCGGTGTTCGCCGAGATCGAGCGCCGGCTGTCGCGCTTTGACCCCAGCAGCGATCTGTCGCGCCTGAACGCCGATCCGCGCGCGTGCGTCCCCGCCGGGCCGGTGCTGCTGGCCGCGGTCGCGGCCGCGCTGCGCGCGGCGTCGTTGACCGGCGGCCTCGTCGACCCGACCCTGCTGCGAGCGCTCCGCCGCGCCGGCTACGGCGAATCCCGCGCGCACATCGAGCCGTCATCGCTGACCCGGGGGCTTGCCTCGGCGCCACCACGGCGCGTCGCTCGCCCCAACCCGGCTGCCGAGTGGCGCGCGGTTGAGGTCGACGACGGCGCGGGTGTAATCCGCCGTCCGCCCGGCCTGGCACTCGACCTCGGGGGCTCGGTGAAGGGATGGGCGGCCGACCTTGTCGCTGAGCGGCTCGCACGCCACGGGCGCTGCGCCGTCGACTGCGGCGGCGACCTGCGCGTGGCGGCCGGGCGCGGGGCGCCGTGGGAGGTGCGCGTTCGCCATCCGCTCACCGGCGCGATCGCGCACACGCTCCGCGTCCGCGCCGGTGGCGTGGCGACCTCTGGCATCGACACGCGACTGTGGGAGCGTCCGGAGGGCGAGTTCGCCCACCACGTGATCGACCCCGCCACCGGAACCGCCGCCTGGACGGGGCTGGTGGCGGCCACCGCGCTCGCCCCGACCGCATTGGAGGCCGAGGCGCTCGCGAAGGCCGCCTTGCTGTCAGGCCCTGCCGCGGGGCGGCGGCTGCTGCAGCGCCGCCACGGCGGGGTGCTCGTGCACGATGACGGCGCGGTCGAGCCGGTGGGCCGTCAGCGGCGGTCCGGGCGGGTGGGCTCGGTTCTCCCTCAAGTCGCCTTGCCGTAGCCGGCCTCGAGCAGCTCGATGACCTCGCGGATCATCGGGATGCGCG
>CAWGDO010000003.1:0-197539 GCA_963821355.1 uncultured Actinomycetes bacterium
CGGTGACCTCGTCGCGGCTGAAGGCCACCCCGGAGCACGACGTCTCGCTCTTGTTGCCGTAGACCATCTGCTGCACGTTGACGGCCGTCCCCCAGTCGTCCGGGAGCCGGTTGATGCGGCGGTACTGGACGGCCCGCTCGCCCATCCACGAGTCGAACACGGCTTGGATCGATTCGGACAGCTGCTGGCGCGGGTCGGTCGGGAAGTCGTAGAACGACTTGAAGCTCTCGGTCAGCTCGCGCAGCGCGTCGGCGTCGAGCTCCGTGTCGAGGGTCACGCCGCGCTCCTTCTTGACGCGCGCGATCTCCTCCTCGAAGCGCTCGCCCGGGATCCCGCGCACGACATTGCCGAACATCTGCACCAGCCGGCGGTAGCAGTCCCAGGCGAAGCGCTCCTCCCCGGTGCGCGCCGCCAGGCCGGCGGCCGACTCATCGTTGAGGCCCAGGTTGAGCACCGTGTCCATCATCCCCGGCATCGACTCGCGCGCGCCCGAGCGCACGGAGACGAGCAGCGGATCTTCCGCGTCGCCGAGGCGCTTCCCTGCTCGCTTCTCGAGCGCCGACAGCGCCGCGCTCACCTGCTCCTGCAGGCCGTCCGGCCACGCCCCGCCACGCATGTAGGCCACGCAGGCCTCGGTCGTGATCGTGAATCCGGCCGGGACCATGTCCGGGCCGAGGATGCGCGTCATCTCGGCCACGCCCGCGCCCTTGCCGCCCAGGAGGTCGCGCATCTCCCGCGAGCCCTCGGCGAAGTCGTACACCCACTTCTGGGTCCCGGCCGGAGAATCCTTGACGTTGGCGGTCGCTACTTGCGTGGTCATCTCACTTCTCCCAGGACGCTCGACGAGGTCATAGTGTCAGGTCCGATGGGCACCGTGGATAACCGTGGCAGCTGCCGAGGTCCGTACGTAGTTTTCCCCCTGCGCGAGCGAGCCCCGGGCGTCTAGCGTGGCGATGGTGATCGCACGGACGCGTTGGACGGTGGTCGCGGCCGCGGCGGCCGGCGGGGTCGGCGAATTGGTTCGCCGTCGGCGATCTGCGCGCAACGCGCCCCCGCCGCCGATGACGACACAGACCAGTCCAGGGCAGATCGCGGATCTGCAGCAGACGTACGGCGCCGAGATGGGTCCCCCGTCCGCGCCTCCGCCGGGCGAGGACACGGCGGACGGCTGAGGGCGCGGCACGAGGGCGCGCGTGCTCGACGACAGCTTCCCGACGATGGGCACCGTTGCGCGGGTCGTCCGCGACGCCGACGGCGGGCTCGACGTGCGGTCGGTGTTCGCCGAGATCGAGCGCCGGCTGTCGCGCTTTGACCCCAGCAGCGATCTGTCGCGCCTGAACGCCGATCCGCGCGCGTGCGTCCCCGCCGGGCCGGTGCTGCTGGCCGCGGTCGCGGCCGCGCTGCGCGCGGCGTCGCTGACCGGCGGCCTCGTCGACCCGACCCTGCTGCGAGCGCTCCGCCGCGCCGGCTACGGCGAGTCCCGCGCGCACATCGAGCCGTCATCGCTGACCCGGGGGCTTGCCTCGGCGCCACCACGGCGCGTCGCTCGCCCCAACCCGGCTGCCGAGTGGCGCGCGGTTGAGGTCGACGACGGCGCGGGTGTAATCCGCCGTCCGCCCGGCCTGGCACTCGACCTCGGGGGCTCGGTGAAGGGATGGGCGGCCGACCTTGTCGCTGAGCGGCTCGCACGCCACGGGCGCTGCGCCGTCGACTGCGGCGGCGACCTGCGCGTGGCGGCCGGGCGCGGGGCGCCGTGGGAGGTGCGCGTTCGCCATCCGCTCACCGGCGCGATCGCGCACACGCTCCGCGTCCGCGCCGGCGGCGTGGCGACCTCTGGCATCGACACGCGACTGTGGGAGCGTCCGGAGGGCGAGTTCGCCCACCACGTGATCGACCCCGCCACCGGAACCCCCGCCTGGACGGGGCTGGTGGCGGCCACCGCGCTCGCCCCGACCGCATTGGAGGCCGAGGCGCTCGCGAAGGCCGCCTTGCTGTCAGGCCCTGCCGCGGGGCGGCGGCTGCTGCAGCGCCGCCACGGCGGGGTGCTCGTGCACGATGACGGCGCGGTCGAGCCGGTGGGCCGTCAGCGGCGGTCCGGGGGGGTGGGCTCGGTTCTCCCTCAAGTCGCCTTGCCGTAGCCGGCCTCGAGCAGCTCGATGACCTCGCGGATCATCGGGATGCGCGGGTTCGTGCGGATGCTCGGGTCCATGAACGCCGCCTTGGCAAGCTCAGGCAGCGCCTCCTCGAACTCCCGGCGGTCCACGCCGCAGTCCGCGAGCGTGCGCGGCTCGCCGACCTCGGCCAGCAGCTCATCCACGCGGGCGAACAGCCGCTCGCGTCGATCGCGCTCGGTCTTGCCGCCCAGTCCGAGGATCCACCCGATCTGCGCGTACTTCTCGGGCGCGACGTAGGCGGAGTAGCCCGGCGCCGGCATGAACTTGCTCGGCAGCGACGCGTTGTAGCGCAGCACATGCGGCAGGAAGATCGCGTTCGCGCGACCGTGCGCGATCCCGAACCGTGCGCCCACGGGGTGCGCGAGCGCATGGTTGAGCCCCACGAACGCATTCGAGAACGCGAGCCCCGCGATGGTCGCGGCATTGGCCATCGCGGTGCGGGCCTCGAGGTCGGAGCCGTCCCGATAGGCGCGGGGCAGCGACGCGAGGATCAGGTTGACGGCCTGCACGCAGAACGCGTCGGTAAACGGAGAGGCGAAGATCGAGACCGCCGCCTCGAGCGCATGGGTCAGAGCATCGATACCGGTGTCGGCGGTGATCTCCCGCGGCATGCTCAGAGTCAGCATCGGGTCGACGATCGCCATGTCGGGCACGAGGGAGTAATCGACCAGCGTCACCTTCCGCTCCCCCACGCTGATCACCGCGGCCGGGGAGACCTCCGAGCCGGTGCCGGACGTCGTCGGAATCGCGACCAGCCGCACCTTGTGCTCGAGCTGCGGGAAGTCGGCGATGCGCTTGCGCGCGTCGAGGAACGGCAGCGACAGCTCGCGGATGCTCAGCTGCGGGCTCTCGTGGAACAGGCGCATCGCCTTCGCGGCATCCATCACCGAGCCGCCGCCCAGCGCGATGATCGCGTCGGCGTCGACGCGCTCGAGCTCCTCCACGCCGGCACGGATCTGCGCCTCGGTCGGTTCCGGCTGCACTCCGGAGTACACGTGCACTGCGCCGACGGCGAGGTAGTGACGCACCTCCTCGGCCACCCCACGGGCCACGGTCGGACCGTCGGTGACGATCATCGGTCGTGAGGCGCCCAGCTGCCGCAGGTTGTCCAGGGCGCCGGGGTTGAAGTACGTGTCGGAGGGAACCCGGAACCACTGGGACGGCGTCTGCCGCCGCGAAACGGTCTTGATGTTCAAGAGATTTCGGTAGTTGACGTTGTCGGTCGTGTTCGAGCCTCCCCAGGTGCCGCAGCCGAGCGAGAAGGTCGGGGTCATCGAGTTGTAGATGCCGCCCAGGGCTCCGACCGCGGTCGGCGCGTTGACCAGGATCCGCCCGGTGCGGATGGTGAGCGCGAACCGCTCGATCACCTCATCATCGCTCGCATACACGGCCGAGGTGTGGCCGAGGCCGCCGTGCTCGGTCACCAGTTCGCAGGCCCGGATCCCGTGCTCCACCGAGGGCGAGCGAACCACGCCCAGGACCGGCATCAGCTTCTCGGCGATGAACGGATGCGCCTCGAGGGCGTCGAGGTCCGTCGGGAGCGGGGCGAGCAGCACCTTGTCCTCTTCGGCGGCGTCGAAGCCCGCCAGGCCCGCGAGATTGAGGCACGACTGCCCGAGCACCTCGAGCTGCACCTTGCCCTCGTCCGTGAACGAGCGCGCCGCCAGCGCCTCCGTCTGCTCGTCCGTGAGGAGCCGGGCGCCCATCCGCTGGAACTCCTCGATCACCGCATCGTAGATCTCCTCGTCGATCACGCATGTCTGCTCCGCGGGGCAGATGACCGAGGAGTCGAACGTCTTCGAGATCAGCATGTCCATGACGGCCATGCGGATGTCCGCGCTGCGATGCACGTACACCGGCGCGTTCCCGGCTCCGACGCTGAGGCAGGGCTTGCCGGCGGCGTTCGCCGCCGCCACCGCCTTCGGCCCGCCGGTCGTCCAGATGAAGTCGACCCCGGGGTGGTGGAACAGGTACTGCGAGACGTCGAGCGACGGGTCGGGGATGACCTGCAGCGCGTGCGGCGGCAGCCCCGCCGCCTCGCCGGCCTCCTGCAGGACCTCGGCGGCGCGGGCGGCGCACCGTGCCGCCGCCGCCGACGGGCGCATGACCAGGGCGTTCCGAGTCTTCGCACAGACGATCGACTTGAACAGCGCGGTCGACGTGGGGTTGGTGATCGGCAGCAGCGCCAGCACCACCCCGATCGGCTCCGCGATGTATTCGAGGCCCCGCTCGCGGTCCTCGTCGATCACGCCGACCGACTTCTTGTCCTTCAGGTAGTCGTAGAGGAACTCGGTGGCGATGTAGTTCTTGATCACCTTGTCCTCGAGCACGCCGAAGTGGGTCTCCTCCATCGCCAGCTCCGCCAGCTCGACGGCATGCTCGAGCCCTGCGACCGTCATCGCCCAGACGATCCGGTCGACCGCCTCCTGATCGAGCTTTCGCAGCGCCGTCGACGCCTTCTGCGCGCGGTCGACGTAGCCGTCCAACCGTGCGGCCCACTCGACGTCCGGCGAGGCGGCCGAATCTTTGGTGGCCGTGGCCATGGTGTACCCCCGTCCTATTCCTGCGGCGGCATCATCGGGCCGTCGCCGGCGGGGTCGAGGACTCCGTCCTCGAGCCAGCTGTAGCGGCCCGCCAGCACGTTCTGCGCCGCGCTGTATCGGCTGTCGTCGTCGTTGGCCCACAGTTCGTGGAACAGCGCGTCGGCTCTGCGCCTGGCCATCGAGCAGAACAGCTGCGCGAGCTCGATCGCCTCCTCCTTGCGCTCCGGCTGCTCGCGTCCGACGGTGCCGGCGTAGACGACGGTCGAGGAGATCGCGAACAGCTCGGCGCCGATGTCGACGATGCGCCCGAGGAAGGTCTGCTTGTTCTCGAGCTTGGCCTGCCAGCGCGCCATGCCGTAGAAGGTCGAGCGCGCGAGCTTGCGGGAGGCACGCTCGACATAGCGCAGGTCGCCCGCCAGCGGCCCGAACTCCTCGTAGGAGCGAGGATTCTGACCCTTACCGACGGTGAGCTGCGGCAGCCACTTGCCGTAGAACAGCCCGGCCTTCATCGCTGCATCCGCCTTCGCCTTGGCGTCGCCGCCCGGCATGAGCAGTCCGCCCGCGGCGTGGAGGTGGGTGTCCACCGCCTCGCGTGCGATGAGCAGGTGCATGATCTCGCTCGAGCCTTCGAAGATGCGGTTCACTCGCATGTCCCGCATCGCCTGCTCCACGGGCACAGGCTTCTCGCCTCGTGCCTTGAGCGACTCCGCGGTCTCGTATCCGCGACCGCCCCGAACCTGCATCAGCTCGTCGATCACCTTCCACGAGAGCTCCGAGCCGTACACCTTGCACAGGGCGGCTTCGATCCGGATGTCGTTGCGCTTGTCGTCGGCCAGGCGGGCCGCGACGTCGAGCATCGCCTCCAGCCCGAACGCGCTGCCGGCGATGAAGGCCAGCTTCTGCGCCACGGCATCGTGCTTGCCGATCGGGCGACCCCACTGCACCCGCTCGGAGGCCCATTCGCGGGCGACCTTGGTCGCCCACTTCGAAGCCCCGACGGCGATCGCCATCAGCGCCAGCCGCCCCGTGTTCAGCGTGCTGAGCGCGATCTTCAGGCCGTCGCCTTCGCGGGCGATCCGGTTCTCCTCGGGAACGAACACGTCCTTCAGGACCGTCACGGAATTCTCGATCCCGCGCAGACCCATGAACGCGTTGCGGTGCACGACCGCGATCCCCTCGCTGTCATACGGCACGACGAAAGCGCTGATCCCACCACGGTGGCCCTCGCTCTTGGGCACCTTGGCCATCACCACGACGATGTCCGCGACCGTTCCGTTGGTAGCCCAGAGCTTGCGGCCGGTGATCCGGTAGCCACCCTCGACCGGCGTCGCGGTGATGTCGTCGTCGACCGGCGCCAGCTCGGCCGGCGTCGCGATCGATTCCATGCGCGCCGGATCGGAGCCGACGCCGGGCTCGGTGAGCAGGAACGCGCTGATGTGATCCTTGGCCACCAGCGGCAGCCACTTCTGGCGCTGCTCCTCGCTACCGAACATCCGCAGCGGCTCGGCGACACCGATCGACTGGTGCGCGCTGAGAAGCGTGCAAATCGACGAGTGGCAGTTGGCGGCGAGCGCCAGCGCCTTGCTGTAGTACACCTGCGACAGCCCCAGGCCGCCGTACTTCGGCGGGACCTTCATCCCGAGTGCGCCGATCCGCTTCAGCGCTTCCACCACGTTGTCGGGGATCTTCGCCTCGCGTTCGATCTCGAGCGGGTCGGCCTCCGACGTGAGGACCTCCCGAAGCTCGGTGAGGAAACGTTCCCCCTTGTCAATCTGCTCCGGATCCAGCTTCGGCTGCGGATGGATCAGATCGAGACGAAAATCGCCCAGGAACAGCTGCTTGCCGAAGCTCGGCAGCTTCCAGTCCGCCTCCCGTGCCGCCTCGACGACATCGCGAGCTTCTTTTTCTGAAACGTTGGTGGCCATCGCCAGTCCCCTCCTGGGGAATCATTGCGCAACAGTTCGTGGTCGGGCATTCCCGCTTCGCGCCGGCAGCGTCGGCCGTCACATGTTGAGTCCGCCGTCGACATCCCAGATCTGCCCGGTGATGTAACCCGAGGCGTCCTGGGCCAGGAAGCACACGACGCGAGCGATCTCCTCGGGCTGTCCCATGCGGTGCACCGGGATCCGCTCCACGAAGTCCGCCACCATGAACGGCGGGATCGTGACGACCATGTCGGTCTCGATCAGGCCGGGGGTGATGCAGTTGACGGTGACCCCCATCCCCTTCTCGAGCTTGCCGGCCATGCGGAGCGCGAAAGCCGCCTCGCGAGCGAGCGTCTTCGTGAGCCCGAAAAGCCCAGACTTCGACGCCGTGTAGTTCGCCTGGCCGATGTTGCCCATCTCGGCGGCGACCGAAGAGATGTTGATGATCCGCCCGGAGCCTCGTCCGATCATGTGCTGGATCGCGGGCTTGGACATGTAGAAGGCTCCCGAGAGGTCCACCTTCAGCACCTTGTCCCAGTCGGCCGCAGACAATTTCGAAACGGGCTTGTCGACCGTGATGCCCGCGTTGTTGACGAGGATGTCGAGCCGGCCGTGCCGCTCGATCACCTCCTTGATGACGCGTTCGCAGTCCTCCGCGTCACCGATGTTGCCCTGATGAAGCGACAGGGTGCCGCCGGCGGCCTCGACCGCCTGGCGCAGCTCGTCGGCGCGCGCCTGATTTGAGGAGTAGCCGGCCGCGACCACTGCGCCGTCCGCAGCGAGCGCGTGGCAGATCGCTGCGCCGATCCCACGGGTGCCTCCCGTGACCATTGCGACGCGTCCGGTCAGATCGCGATCTTTCGCTGCCGTCTGAGATTGAGAATCTGTTGTTGCCATTGTGCCGTGCCTTTCCGATCTAGGAGAGTCGCTCGACGATCATCGCTTGTCCGTTCCCGCCGGCCACGCACATCGTCTCCAGGCCGTACCTACCGCCCACCGAGTCGAGGTTGTTGAGCAGGGTGGTCATGATCCGCGCGCCGGTCATGCCGAACGGATGACCGAGCGCGATCGCGCCGCCGTTGATGTTGAGCTTCTCGGGATCGATGCCCAGCTCGTCGCGGCACGGGAGCACCTGGGCCGCGAACGCCTCGTTCATCTCCACCAGGTCGATGTCGTCGATCTTCATGCCCGCTGTCTCCAACACCTTCCTGACCGCCGGGATCGGCGCGAGGCCCATGAGCTCGGGACGGATCGCCGCCACCGCGGACGCGACGATCCGCGCCCGGGGCTTGAGGCCGCGCTCGCGGGCCTTCTCCTCCGACATCACCAGCACGGCGGCGGCGCCGTCGTTGAGCGGGCAGGCGTTGCCCGCGGTCACCGTGCCATCCGGCTTGAAGACCGGCTTGAGCTTCGCCAGCGACTCGACCGTCGTACCCTCGCGCGGCCCGTCGTCCTTCGTGACCGTGTGCGCCGGGATCACGTCGCCGCCGGCGTCGTGAGTCTCCGGTATGTCGACACCGACGATCTCGCGGTCGAAGTAGCCGCTCTCGCGTGCCGCGACCGCGCGGTGCTGAGAGATCGCCGCCCACTCGTCCTGGGCATCTCGGCTGACCTTGCAGCGCTCGGCCACGTTCTCGGCCGTGAGCCCCATCGGGATGTAGACGTTGTAGCCGGTGCCGTTCGTGCCATCGAGCAGCGGGTTCATCACCGGGAGCGTCATGCCGGCGCCGCGCGACGTGCATTCCACGCCCGCCGCGACGTACTGGTCGCCTTCGCCCGCCTTGATCGCGTGGAAGGCCATGCGGATCGTCTGCAGCGACGATGCGCAGAAGCGATTCACCGTGACCGCCGGGATGTGGTGGTCGAATCCCGCCAGCAGCGCGGCGTTGCGGCCCACGTTGTAGCCCTGCTCGTGGTCCGGGAAGCCACAGCCCATCATCACGTCGACCGTCTCCCGGAAATCGACCTCCGGGTTGCGCTCGACGAGCGCGCGCAGCGGGATCGCTGCGAGGTCGTCGGCGCGGAGGTCGCGCAGCGTTCCTCTTATCGCCCGGCCGATGGGGGTTCGTACTGCATCAACAATGACCGCTTCAGACATGGATCCTCCTCAGTGCGACCCCACTGAGGGCCGTACGGATGGTGTGGCTCATGCGCTCAGTCTGGGCCGGCACGGTAGGTCCCTCATCCGCCGGCGCCCACACAAGCGGTGCGGAGAACTACGTAGGCCGCGCTGCGCCGACAGCGAGCGCGAGGGCGGCCTCGCCCCGCCGCCACCGCTGCGGCTCTCTCGGCGACCAGGCCCAGTGCGCCGAGCTCGGCCTGGATGCCCTCGGCGACGCGATGTGCGTCCGGCGCCGCGTCACGGTCGGCGTGGACGCAGAAGAAGACCGTGCCGTCATTGTTAAACAGCCGCGTCGCGAAGAGCGACTGCGCGAGCACACAGTGCATGTGCAATGGGATCCGCGTCCTCGAGTCGAGAAAGGTGGCGTCGAGCCGGGACAGCGGGTCAGTCGTAAACACGACCGCAGTGGGGCCCGCGCCTGACATCCGTCCTGGGCGGCACTCATGTTCCGTGGTTTCCCGCAGCGGTCGTACGGCTCGCCGCGCTTTCAGCGCGCGGCCCGCAAGCGGGATGCTCGTGCCATGGCCGCACCAGGTGCGTCCCCCAAGCCACCTCGAACGAAGACGCTCCACCTTCAAGTCCGCCGGCTCGATACCGTCGCACGGGAGCTGCGCAACGTCGCCGGCCGGACGCCGGCCCCGAGCCTGGTCCGCCGAGCGGTTGCGGGCTTCGAGGCCGAGCTCGCCGCCGTCCGTCGCCAGCTCGACCGGCACAAGTGACGTCCCGGTCGCTGCTCGTCTTCGACGACGCCCGCCATGTCGGGCGGACCGCCGCTGAGGCGCCGTAGCGGGCGCCGGGCGACGATCCGCGCCACGCGCGGCTCGTGGCCGGCCAGCACGGCGACGACGTCGAAGCTCGAAAGGACGCCGCGCGCGCGACTGTCGCCGTGATCGCGTACGACCACGTGCCCCTCGCCCGCGTGCACCATGAGCCCTGCCGCGGCGAGCAGCGTGTCATCGGGGGCCACTGACGGCGCCTCCGGAGCGATCACCTCATCGGCGCTCGTCGCGCCGGCGAGCGTCGCGTGCACGACGTCGCGCGCCGTGATAAGACGCGGCGCGCGGGCATCGACGACCACCGCATGCATCTGGTGGACACACATCAGCGTCGCAGCCTCGGTAAGCGCCGCAGACGGCGGGCAGCTGACCAGCCCTGCTGCCATGACTGTGTGCGCCTCGATCGCAGCGAGCGGAGATGAGGCGGTCGCGATCGTCCGTGCTCGTCTCCTGGCGTCAAGCGACGGCGGTGCCCTATGGTCCCGACCATGGACGTCGTCATCGCCGGCGGCGGTGTCGCCGGTCTCGAGGCCTTACTCGCGCTGCACGCCATGGCTGGGGAGCGCGTGTCGCTACGCCTGATTGCCCCGGACCCCGACTTCTCCTATCGGCCGCTGGCGGTGGCAGAGCCGTTCGGGCTGGGTCATGCCTACCACGTCCCGCTGACGCAGCTCGCGGACGAGACCGACGCCGAGCTCGTCATTGACGCGGTCGTCGGGGCGGACGACGCGAGCCGGCAGGCCCGGCTGCGCGACGGCGGCGGGCAAGGCTTCGACGCGCTACTCCTCGCGACCGGCGGCCGGGCGGTGGCCGGCGTAGAGGGCGCCACGACATGGTGGCCCGAGGGTGATCCCGATGTCTATGGCGGGCTCCTGCGCGACGTCGAAGAGGGCTACACGAAACGACTGGCGATCGTCGTGCCGCTGGGCGCCGTGTGGCCGCTGCCGGCCTACGAGCTGGCGCTCATGACCGCCGGCGAGGCTCGCGAGATGGGTCACGACGACGTGCAGGTCACCATCGTGACGCCGGAGCCGATGCCGCTCTCCCTCTTCGGCGACGAGGCCGGCGAGGCCGTGGCCGAGGAACTGCGCTGGGCCGGCGTCGATCTCAGGACCGGGGTCGTGGCGCGCAAGACGCCGGGCGGCCTGCTGCTCGAGCCGGGCGGCGAGCAGCTCGACGTCCAGCGCACATACGCGGTGCCGCGGCTCCTGGGCCCGGGAACCGAGGGAGTGCCATGCGACGAGGAAGGGTTTATCCGCGCCGACGACGACGGCCTGGTCGAGGGGTGCGAGCGAACGTGGGCGGCCGGCGACGGCGTCGTCTCGCCGCTGAAGTTCGGCGGCCTCGCCACCCACCAGGCCCGGCGCGCGGCCGCAGCCATCGCGCACCTCGCCGGCGCCGACGACGTGGACGACCCCGGGGAGCCGGTCGTGCACGGCCAGTTGCTCGTCGGCCACCATAGGCGCCGCCTGCGCGGCCGCGGCGACGCCGGGGGCGCCCCGCTGTGGTGGCCACAGGGCAAGGTCGCCGGCGAGTACCTCCCGCGCTGGCTGGTCGAGCACGGGATCACCCCTCCCGCCGGCGAGGAGCCACCCGAGGGCGGCATCACCGTCCGCCGATCGGTCAGGGCGCTCCGGGGCGCTGAGGCGCAGCACCTGTTCGATCTCGCGCGCCGGCTTGACAGCTCCGATCCGGCGGTCGCGGCGCTCGGGCGCCGCGTGCGCGAGCTGCGCGATCGCTGACGAGGGCTTGGGCTGCGGGGAACTACGGTGCAGATTGCGGATGAGGACCCGGATGTCAACCTCGCCGACTCGCCATAGGGTGGCGCGCCGTGACTGCTGGCGGACGGACGAAGGTGATCTCGCCCGAGGCGGCGGCTCAATTGCTCCTCGACGGCGACACGCTGGCGGTCGGTGGGT
The DNA here is from genome assembly GCA_963821355.1 of uncultured Actinomycetes bacterium. Lineage (GTDB taxonomy): Bacteria > Actinomycetota > Thermoleophilia > Solirubrobacterales > Solirubrobacteraceae > JAOPZW01. The sequence goes on from CAWGDO010000003.1 coordinate 11,460, forward strand.
TCGTCTGGCATCGCCGTTCCTGAGCGGCTCCTCGTGGCGCTCGCGGAGCGCTTTGACGAAACTGGCGGACCGCGCGACTTGACGCTGGTGTTCGCCGCAGGACAGGGCGACGGCGACCGGCGAGGGCTCAACCATCTCGCGCGCGAGGGGCTCGTCCGGCGAGCGATCGGGGCGCACTGGGGGCTGGCCCCCATGCTGGGCAGGCTCGCGCTCGACGGGCAGATCGAGGCCTACTGCCTGCCGCAAGGCGTGATCACCCACCTGTTCCGCGAGACGGCCGCCGGCCGGCCCGGGCTGATCACGAAGGTCGGGCTGGGCACGTTCGTCGACCCGCGCATGGAGGGCGGCCGGATGAACGCGATCTCGACCGACGAGGTGGTCCGGGTCATCGAGCTCGATGGCGAGGAACTGCTCTTCTATCCGCGCCGCCCGATCGACGTGGCGTTTCTGCGCGGGACGACCGCCGACGAGCGCGGCAATGTGACCATGGAGCGTGAGGCCGCCACGCTCGACGCGCTCTCGATCGCGCAGGCCACGAAGAACTCGGGCGGGATCGTGCTCGTGCAGGTCGAGCAGGTCACGACCCGCCACGTGCTGGCCCCGCGTGAGGTCCGCATCCCCGGCGCCTTCGTCGATGGCGTCGTCGTCGCCGGCGGGAGCGCCGCGCACATGCAGACGTTCGCCGAGGCCTACAACCCCGCGTATTCCGGCGAGGTATGGGCCGGTTCGGACGCACCCGAGGCGATGACGCTTGACGCGCGGAAGGTCATCGCCCGCCGAGCCGCGATGCTGCTGAAGATCAACTCGATCGTGAACCTCGGGATCGGGATCCCCGAGGGCGTCGCCGCCGTGGCGGGCGAGGAGGGGATCCTCGACCGCATCACGCTCACGGTCGAGGCGGGCGCGATCGGCGGCGTGCCGGCCGGCGGGCTGAGCTTCGGCGCGGCCACCAACGCGCAGGCGATCATCGACCAGCCCTACCAGTTCGACTTCTACGACGGTGGGGGCTTGGATCAGGCCTTCCTCGGCATGGCGCAGGCCGACCGCCATGGCCATGTGAACGTCAGTCGCTTCGGTCGGCGGGTCGTCGGCGCCGGCGGCTTCATCAACATCAGCCAGTCCGCTCGCAGCGTCTTCTTCCTCGGATCCTTCACCGCCGGCGCCGACATCGCGGTCTATGACGGCCGGCTTCACATCCGCCGCGACGGCACCGTCGCAAAGCTGGTCGACGAGGTGGGCCAGGTCACCTTCAGCGGCGAGCGCGCCCGCGCAACGGGCCAGTCGGTGCTCTACATCACCGAGCGCTGCGTGCTGCGCCTCGGCGAAGACGGCCTCGAGCTCATCGAGGTCGCCCCCGGCGTGGATCTCGAATGCGATGTGCTCGACCGCATGGGCTTTCGCCCTCGAATCGCGCCCGAGCTGTGCGAGATGGACCCGGCCATCTTCACCGATGAGCCGCTCGGACTCGCCGCGCTTTCACCGCTCACGCTCGACGAGCGCTTCCACTACGACGCGAGCAACAACCTCGTCTTCATCGACTTCGAGGGGGTCACGCTGGAGACGCTCGACGAGGCCGTGGAGCTCGCGAGGTTCCTCAGCGGGCGCCTGCAGAGCCTCGGCCGACGCGTAAACCTCGTCGTCAACTACGACAACTTCGAGCTCGGGCGCTCGGCGGCGCCACGCTTCTTCGAGATGGTCCGCGAGCACGAGCGGCGCTACTTCCTCTCCTCCACGCGCTACTCCACCAACGCCTTCCTACGCCGCAAGCTCGGCCGTGCGTTCGCCGAGGCCAAGCTCTCCCAGCGGATCTATCGAAGCTTCGAGGACGCCACGCACGCCCTCGCCGAGCACGCCTGCTGACCGCTCCAAGACGGTTATTGCTCCTACGCCTCGCCTTCGCCCGTGTCCGAGCCGCCGAGCTCGATGTCGGTGCGTGGGGGCACGAGCACGGGGCACGCGGTGTGGCGGATGACCCGCTCGGCTGTGCTGCCGAGCGCCAGCCGCTTGACCGGGCCCCAGCGGCGGGAGCCGAGGACGAGGAGGTCGAGGTCCTCGCTGGCGAGGACGAGTTCGCCGGCGGGGTCGCCGAGCACCACGTCGCCCTCGATGACGATGCCTGCACATTGGGCGCGCCGCTCGGCGAGCAGCTCGCGCGCGGTGGCGATGCGAGTGTCGACGACCGTCTGGACCGACTCGCCGTACGCCGCAGTGAGCCCGTCGCCGGTCCACGCGGGCAGCCGATCGTCGGCCACCGCGATGAGGTGCAGGCGCGCGCCCGTCAAATGTGCCAGCTCGCAAGCAGCGTCGAGGGCGATCGCCGACTCCGCGGTGGCGTCGACGCCGACGCCGATACGGTGCAGCTCGGGCCGCGGCGCGAGCGGATCTGGCGCGACGGCGACGGCGCAGCGCGCGCCGTGCAGCACCTGCATCGCGTGATCGCTTTCGACGATGTGCCGGCGACGGCGACGGTGGCGCGAGCCGATCACGAGCAGGTCGGCATGTTCGTAGCGGGCCACGTGGCGTAGGGCGTGCGGGGGCGACATACCGGCGTGAACCTGAATGATCGCCTCGGGCGCGAGCTCGTCGCGCACGGCGCGCAGGTCGCGCTCGAGACCCTCGTGCTGGTCGGCGTAGGTGGTCGGGAACGGCAGCGGCGGGTTGTGGTGCACGCCGACGAGCAGCAGCCTCGCGCCCGTGGCCGCAGCGATCGTGTGCGCGAGCGACACCGCGCCGCGGCCGCGCTCGCGGCCGTTGCACCCGGCGACGATGGTGTGAAACATCCGGGTCACCTCCTTGGGTCACCATAGAGCCGATGCCCCACTGATCCATCCTTTTCAGCGTCGCCGAACTCGTCTTCCACCGCCGTGCGCGTGAGTACGAGCACCGGGCAGGGCGCCTGGTGGGTGAGCTTGCTCGACGTGCTGCCGAGCATCACGCGGCGCACGGGCCCATATCCGCGCGACCCGGTCACCAGCAGATCCAAGTCATTGGCGGCGTAGCACAGCTCGGGCACCGGGCTGCCGACGACGACCTCGCCGGTCGCGATGTCGCCGAGCTCCTCGAGCAGGTCGTCAAGGCGCTCCTGGGCCTCCTCGCGCGTCGCGGCGGCGCGCTCCTTCCAGTCGCGGTCGTAGCCGAGCCCCTCGCCGCCGGGCGTCGGCGGCTTCAGCACGAGGATCACGCGCAGCCGCGCGCCGATCGCGGCGGCGAACTCGGCGGCCAGGGTCGCCGCGGCGTGCGATTCCAGCGAGCCGTCATAGCCGACGCCGATCGTCCGGATGTCCCCGCCGTGCTCGGCGTAGCGGCGCGGCGCGACAATGACCGGGCAGTGGGCTCCGTGCAGCGCGCCGGCGGTCACGTCGCCCGCCAGTACGCGCCCGATCGGGCCGCGGTGGTCCGAGCCGACCACGATGAGGTCGCTTTCGTGCCACTTGGCCGCCATGTGCAAAGCGCGACCCGGCGAGCCGTCCGGCAGCGCCATCGTGTGAGCGGTGATCCCGGCGCGTTCGAGCTCGTCCGCGATGAGGCCCTGCGCGTTGCCGTGCAGGACGCTCTCGAAGTCCGGGGTCGAGCCGCGCGGGACGAAGAAGTCATAGGGATAGGCGTGAACTGCGACCAGCTCGCCGCCGAACAGCCGGCGGAGTCGCTCGCCGAGGGCGAGCGCGTCACGGCCGCCCTCGCGGCCGTCGATGCCGACGACGATCGTGTTGAACACGGCCTGCTCCTCTCGTCCGGGTGCCCCTCATCGTCGCCCGCGGCTAAGCGCACGCCATCAGCACTGACGTGTGAATCGCGTGCGGGAAGTCCGCACCGTCCGGGCGGACTACGGTCACCCGCCCGTCGCCGCCACGGATGGCGCGCGGTGGCAGCGGGCGTAGCGTCACCGTGAACCATCTGAATAGGAGGAGACCCTTGCCCGCTGTCCGCCGTCCGCTCGGGAACGGCATTCCGAAGCGCACACGGCGAGGGTCCATACCCCGTGTCGTGGCCGGCGCACGCGCCGCGCCGGAGGTCTAGAACCATGCTTACGCTCGCCCGTCTCTCCTTGCGCCGTCCAGTCGTCGCGCTGCTGGCCTGGATCGGCGTCGCCCTCGCCCTGGGCCTCGTCGGCGTCGGGATCGAGAGTCGTCTCTCACCGTCGATCCTGGTCGTCCCGGGCAGCGGGTCCGCTCGCGCAGAGCACATCGCCAACGCGCAGTTCGGCCCGACCCAGCTGACCCCGATCCTGCTCAAGGGACCACGGGCCGCACTGGATCGCCAGGGGCCGTCGCTCGTGCGGGCACTGCGTCAGCGCCCGCACACGCGCGTCCTGTCGGCCTGGGACTCGGGCTCGGCGTCGGCCGAGCTTCGGCCCTCGTCGACCGCGCGCGTGATCGTCGTCTCGATCGACCGCTCCGAAACCCAGGTGATACGTCACGACCTGCCGCAGATCGAGCGGCTGGTAGATCAGCGCGTCAACGCGCCCGTCGTCTCGCACATCACCGGCCAGGCGTCGATCGACGCAGCGCTGAAGTCGGAGATGATCGACCAGACGCGCCACGCCGAGCTGCTGGCGCTGCCGCTGCTCTTCCTCGTCCTGTTGCTGGGGCTGCGCGCGCCGGTCGCCGCCCTCGTCATCACCGGCTTCGGCGCGACCACCGTCTTCGCCGGCATGGGCGTGATGACCCTGCTTGCCCGCACGATGGACACCGATCCGACCGCCGTCGGCGTCGGCACCGTCGCCGGCCTCGCGCTCGGCGTCGGCTTCGCGCTCATGATGGTCGATCGCTTCCGCGAGGAGCGCCGACGCGGCATCGAACCGCGTCCGGCCGGGCTGGCCGCCGCGCGCGCCGTCTCCACGGCCGGACGCGCGGTCCTGTGGGCCGGCTCGGCGCTCGTCCTGTGTCTGATCCTCGCCGTGCTCATCGCGCCGACGGTGATCCTTGGATCGCTTGGCGTCGGCGTGCTCGTGTGCAGCATGCTGAGCATCGGCGCCGCGACCGTGGTCATGCCCGCCGTGCTGGTCATCCTCGGCAGCCGCCTGGAGTTCCTGAGCTTCGCGGCCCCGCGCCCGCTGGTCGCAGCGTGGCAGCGGCTCGTCGCCGGCGGGAGCTGGGTCACGAAGCACCCGGGACCGCTTGCCGCGATCGGCTGTGCGGCGCTGCTCGCGCTGGCCGTGCCGGCACTCGGGCTCGAAACCGGCCCACCGGGCATCAGCCAGCTCCCGAAGTCCTCGAAGGCGCGCGTGGACTTCGAGGCGGTCAGCGCGACGATGGGCCCCGGTTGGCCGACGCCGTACAACATCGTCGTCGCCAGCACCGACCGGCCGATCACGAGCCGCGCGCTGCTCCTCTCGCTCGACCGCTTCCAGACGCAGATCGCGCGTGACCCGCGCGTGGATTCGGTCATCGGCCCCGGCGCGCTCGTCGCCGAGACCAAGGACCTGGGCAAGCTGCCAAAGAGCCTGAAGGACTCCAAAAAGCTCCTGACCAGCGGCAAGCGCGACCTGAACCGCCTCGCCGGCGGCCTCGGGCAGGCCGGCGCCGGCGCCCGCAAGCTGCGCAGCGGCCTCACACAGGCGGCCGGTGGCGCCGGGCAACTGCAGTCCGGCGGCACTGCCGCCCAGAGCGGCGCCGGCCAGCTCCATACCGGGCTGGCAAAGGCGAAGGCCGGCGCGGCTCAGATCAGCGCCGGGCTCACCGCGGCCCTGACCGGCGCGACGGCGCTGAAGGGCGGCGCCGGCCAGGCGCTGGCCGGATCGCGCCAGCTCGCCGGCGGGCTGGGAACGGGCGCCAAGACGGTCAAGGCCGGCCTTCCGGCCTTCAAGCAGCTCGCGGACAGCAGCGGCGCGGTCGCCGGCGGCGTCGGTGCGGCCAAGACGACCGCCTCCGGCGTGACCGGCCAGATCGACGACGCCCTCGCGAAGCTCTCCGGGATGACGACCGGCAAGAGCGACCCGACCTACCAGGCCGCGGTCTCCGCCCTGACCCAGGCGCGGTCGAGCGCCGCCGGCCTTGGCAGCGCCCTCGACAGCCTCGGGCCCAAGGCAACCACCGCGGCGGGGCTGGCCAACGCGATCTCCACGCAGGGCACGCAGCTCAGCGCCGGTCTCAACAAGCTCAGCGCCGGATCCAACGCTCTGGCGTCCGGCATCGCCAAGCTGCAGCAGGGCAACAGCCAGCTCGCGACTGGCATCGGGAAGCTGAACGGTGGCGGCAAGCAGCTCAACGGCGGACTCGCCGCACTCACCGACGGCGCGGGCGCCCTCGAGGCGGGCCTCGGCCAGCTCAGCGCCGGCGCCGGGCAGCTCGCCACCGGCCTGAGCTCCGGCGCCCGCCCGACCGGCAAGCTGGTCAGCGGCCTCGGCCTCATGGAGGCCAAGGTCCGCAAGTTCGGCGGGCAGCTTCCCTCGGCGAAGGACCTGCAGAAGCTCCAGCGCGACGCGCCCGGGCTGTTCGACTCCGGCTACTTCGTGCTGGCTGCGGTCGAGGGCGCGCCCGCGGTACCGCGTGAGCAGGCGACGTTCACGATCAACCTGCTGCGCGGCGGCACCGCCGGCCAGATCGTCGTCGTGCCCAAGCAGGCGTCGACCGAGCCGGCCACGCGCGACCTCGGCAGCGACCTGAACGCCATGGTCGACGACTACGCGGCCAAGACGCACACCCAGATGGCCGTCGGCGGCCCGGCGGGCAACCTCGCGGACTATCACCACGGTCAACTCGCAGCGGCTGCCGCTCGTCATCCTCGGGCTGGCGCTCGCCACGTGGCTGCTGCTCATGCTCGCCCTGCGGGCGGTGCTCGCGCCCGCCGTCGCCGTCGTGCTGAATCTCCTCACGGTGGCGGCGACCTTCGGCGTCATGACGCTGCTGTTCGGGGGCGACGACCCGCTCCTCGGAGGGCCCGGCTACATCGACGCGATGTCGATCATCGCCATCTTCGCAGCGGTGTTCGGCCTGTCGATCGCCTACCAGGTCTTCCTGTTGACGCGGATGCGCGAGTACGTGCTCGCGGGCGACAGTCCGCGCGCGGCCGCGCGTCACGGGCTGCGGCACACCGCCGCGGCCGTCACCGGCACCGCGGCGACCATGGTCGCCGCAACGGTGCCCTTCCTGTTCACCGACCTGCTGAGCCTGCGCCAGTTCGGAATCGCCGTGGCGACCGCCGTGCTGCTCGACGCCCTGCTGGTGCGACCGGTCGTGTTGCCGGCCGCCGTCGAGCTGCTCGGGCGCCGGGCGTGGTGGCCCACGCGCGCCGCCCCGGCCGAGCCACCGCACGTGCCCGGCATGACCCACGCAAAGCCATGACCACAAGAGCCCCCATCCCACACGCCGACGTCGCAACGAAGACGCTGCCTGCCCTGCTGCGGGCAGCGATCGGCTCCCACTCGGGAGTGGCGCTGCGCTCCCCGTCGGCCACCGATGCCGGCGCGCTGACGTTCACCGACGTCGCGCGCGCCGGCGACGAGATCGCCGCCGGCCTGGTGGCACTCGGCATCGAGCCCGGCGATCGCGTCGCGATCCTGTCCAGCACGCGCGCCGAATGGACGCTAGCCGACCTCGGCTCGCTCTGGGCGGGCGCCACGGTCGTGCCGATCTACAACACCAACTCGCCAGAAGAGTGCGAATACGTGCTGGCGCACTCCGCCTCACGTGCCGTCTTCTGCGAGGACGCCGCGCAGCTCGAGAAGGTCGACGCCGTGCGCGAGCGCTGCCCAGAGATCGAGCACCGCATTCTGCTCACCGGAGCAGCGGCCGACGGCGCGATGACCCTGGACGAGCTGCGCGAGCGCGGCCGCGGGCCGCAGACGGCGGCCGTCGTCGCCGCGCGAACCGCGGCCATCGGCCCCGACGCCATGGCCACGCTCGTCTACACGTCGGGCACGACCGGCCCGCCGAAGGGCTGCATCCTCACCCACGCCAACCTGCTTTCGACCGTGCAGATGTACCGCGAGCGCCTGGAGCTTGGGGCCGGCATGAGCGCCTACCTGTTCCTGCCGCTCGCGCACGCGCTCGCCCGCGTCACACAGCTGGTCGTGCTCATGGTCGGCGGCGAGATCATCTTCTGGCGCGGCGATCCCAAGCAGATCGTCGACGAGCTCTCCGAGGCGCATCCGACGCACTTCCCGTCGGTGCCCCGGGTCTTCGAGAAGATCCACACCACCATCCTCGGCGGCGTCGAGGAGCAGAGCCGGGTCAAGCGGCTCGTGTTCTCGTGGGCCGTCTCCGAAGGCGCGCGAGCCCGGCGCCGCGAGCGCGCCGGTGCACCGCCCGGCAGGCTGGCGCGTCGGCGCCATGCGCTGGCGGACCGGCTCGTGCTGTCCAAGGTGCGCGCCGCCTTCGGCGACGGCCTGCACGTGGCGCTCACGGGCGCCGCGCCGATCGGCGCCGAGATCCTCGAGTTCTTCGACGCCTGCGGCGTGCTCATCCTCGAGGGCTACGGCCTCACCGAGAGCTGCGCCGCGTCGACGCTGAACACGATGCGCGAGCACCGTTTCGGCACCGTCGGGCGCCCGCTCCCCGGCACGGAGGTCCGCGTCGGGGCCGACGGCGAGTTGCTGTTGCGCGGCCCGCACGTCTTCGCCGGCTACTACCGCGACGACGAAGCCACGAGCGAGACGCTCGAGGATGGCTGGCTGCGCACGGGCGATCTCGGATCGGTCGACGACGACGGGTTCGTGCGCATCACCGGGCGCAAGAAGGAGCTGATCATCACCTCCAACGGCAAGAACATCTCGCCGACCAACATCGAGGAGCTCCTGCGTGAGACCCGCTGGATCTCGCAGGCGATCGTCTTCGGCGACAACAAGCCGTATCTCGTCGCGCTGCTGACACTCGACCCCGACGAGGCGGTCAAGCTGGCCGCGCGCGTCGGCGCTCCGGCCGGCGACCTCGCGGCACTGTCCCGCCATCCCGGCGTTCGTGGCGAGCTGCAGGCCGCGGTCGACGCGGTGAACCAGCGGCTCGCCCGCATCGAGCAGATCAAGCGCTTCGCGATCCTCGACCACGATCTCAGCCAGGCCGCCGGCGAGCTCACGCCGACGCTCAAGATCAAGCGCCCGGTGGTGACCGAGCGCTACCACGACCTCGTCGAGCAGCTGTACGCCTGATGGCCGCCACCACCAACCCCCGCATGGCGCTCGTCGGGGAGCTGCCGGGGGCGGTGCTTTGACCGATGGCGCCCGCCTGGCGGTCTTCGGGCCGCATCCGCTGCTGACGATCACGATCGAGCGGCGCGGTGACGCCGACGACGTCCACCTGCACGCGGGCGGCCAGGGCGTGTGGTCGAGCGGCATCGCCGGGCGCCTCGGCGCATGGCCGGTGCTCTGTGGCTTCGCCGGCGGCGAGACCGGCGTCGTCCTCAGGGCGCTGCTCGCACGCCAGCCCGGCGAGCGCCGGCTGGTCTTCACCAAGACGGCGACCGGCTGCTACGTCGTCGACCGTCGCAGCGGCGAGCGCGCGCTGCAGGCTGCCCGCCTGAGCGACGCGCCGTCGCGACACGAGCTCGACGACCTCGTCTCGATCACCTGCGCGGCGGCGCTGGAGAGCGAGCTCCTCCTCGTCTGCAATCCCTTCCCGGCCGACGCGCTGCCAACGGAGGCCTATGCGACGCTGGTCGCCGACGTCCGCGGCAACGGGACGCGGGTAGTCGTCGACCTCTCCAGCCCGCGCCTGGACGCCGCGCTGGAAGGCCACCCAGACGTCGTCAAGCTCAACGACTGGGAGCTGGCCGAGTACGTCCGCGACGGGGTCGACGGCCCCCGCCTGCGCGCAGCCGCCGAACGGGTGCTGGCGGCCGGAGCGCGATCGGTGATCGTGACGCGGGGGCCAGAGCCGGCGCTCGTCCTCACCGCCGACCGGGCGTGGGAGATCGTCCCCCCGCGGTTCGAGCGCGGCTCGCGGGAGGGCTGCGGCGACGCGATGATGGGCGGGCTGGCCGCGGGCATGGCCACCGGGCGAACCTGGGAGGAAGCGCTCGTGCTCGGCGCCGCCGCCGGCGCAGCGAACTTCCTGCGCCACGGCCTCGGCACCGCGACCGCCGAGATCATCGGCGACCTGGCCGAGCGCGTGGAGCTGCGCCCACTGGATTGAGTCAGGGCAATGGCGCGAAGGGCGCCGCCACGTCTTCGCCGGCGACGATCGCCCGGGGCGCCTCGCGGGCGATCCACTCCAGCTGGCTGCGCGTCGGCTCGACCTCGGCCAGGCGCGCGAGCGCGCCCGACAGCCGCATCGGGCGGCCACCGTGCGAGGAATGCGCGTCGCTTGCGACGACGTGCAGGGCCCCGCGGCGCGCGAGCGCGAGCATCCCCTCGGCCGCCGGTCCGTCCTCGATGAACGCGGCAGTCGCCTGCACGAGCGCGCCGCGGCGCACGAGCGCCGCCAGGCGCTCGACGAGATCGGGGCCGAGGTGGCGCTCGGGATGGGCAATGACGCACCGCAGCCCGCGCGCCGCGAGGTGATCGACGGTCGCGGTCAGCGAGTCGGCGAGCGGGCCCGGCCGCGGCTCGAGCAGGATCCAGCGCCCGCCACCGCCCAGCGTGACCGCCCGCAGCTGTGCGTCGTCTAGGCGTTCGGCGATCGTCTCGGCGACCTCGCCACCGGAAAGGACGCGAGCCTGCGCGCCCGCCGCTTCCAGCGCGCGATTGAGCTCGGCCACGCGGTCGGCGAGCTCGGCGATGGCGACGCCATGGTCGTGGCGGATGTGCGGCGTGGCGCACACGAGCGCGACCCCGTCGGCGTCAGCCTGGCGCGCCATGGCGATGCTGTCGGCGACGTCGAGCGCGCCGTCGTCGACTCCGGGGAGGATGTGGCAGTGAAGGTCGATCACGTGACGAGCGAAGGAGACGACGTGGAGCTGTCAGCAGGCCCAGGCCACTTCATCAAGAAGCTCTGACGGTCGCGTTTCCGTGGTCGAGGCCGTTGCGAACGCTCCGGACGCCGCGATCGAGCGTCTCTCCGAGTCGGAGGCGCTCGAGGCGGTCCGCAGCGGCCCGGCCGGGCTGAGCTCGGCCGAGGCCGGGGCGCGACTCGAGCGCTACGGCCACAACCGGCTGCCCGAGCTCCACAAGCAATCGCCGCTGGTTCGCTTCCTGGCGCAGTTCGCCGACTTCTTCGCGATCCTGCTCGAGGTCGCCGGCACGATCACGCTGGCGTCTTATTTCATCCAGGGCGAGCCCAACAGCCTCAAGGTCGCCATCGCGATCTACGCGGTCGTCCTGCTCAACGCGATCATCGGATTCGTCCAGGAGTACCGCGCCGAGCGCACCGCGGAGGCGCTCAAGCGGCTGCTCCCGGCGCGGGCACACGTGCTGCGCGACGGCGCGCCCGCCGAGGTGGAGGCGGCCGACCTCGTGCCCGGCGACGTCGTGCTGCTCGCCGAGGGCGACGCGATCTCGGCCGATTGCCGCCTGATCGCCGCTGCGGAGCTGGCGACGAACGACGCCGCGCTGACCGGCGAGTCCGAGCCGGTCCGCCGCCAATCCGTGCCGATGCTCGAAGATGTGCCGCGCATCCAGGCGCGCAACCTCGTCTTCGCCGGGACGACCGTCGCCTCGGGGACCGCGCGCGCCGTCGTCTTCGCCACCGGCGCGCAGACGGAGTTCGGGCACATCTACCGGCTTGCCGGATCGGTGCACGACGAGCCCAGCCCGCTGCAGCGCGAGGTCGCGATCGCGGCGCGGCGGGTGGCGATCGTCGCCGTGCTCCTCGGAACGCTGCTGCTGGGGCTGCGCCTGCTCGCCGGCGCCCCGTTCGTCGACGCGTTCCTCTACGCGCTCGGCGTGATGGTGGCGCTGGTGCCCGAGGGCCTGCCGGCGGTGATGTCGGTCTCGCTGGCCATCGGGGTGCAGCGCATGGCGGCGGAGAAGGCCCTGATCAAGCGGCTGAGCTCCGTCGAGGCGCTCGGGTCCACGACGGTGATCTGCACCGACAAGACGGGCACGCTTACCGCGGGCGAGATGACGGCGGTCCGGGTGTGGTGCGCGGGCGCGTCGTTCTCCGCCTCCGGCGTCGGCTATGCCCCCGAAGGGGCGCTGGAGACGGACGCCGGGCCGCTCGCCTCGGCGGCGATGCCCGACGCCCTGCGCTTGCTGCTGCGCGCCGCACTGCACTGCAACGACGCCCGGCTCGTCGAGAGCGACGAGGACGGCTGGGCGGTCCTCGGCGACCCCACCGAGGGCGCCCTGCTCGTGTTGGCCGCCAAGGGCGGCTACGACGTCGAGGCCCAGCAGCGGCTCACGCCGCGCCTGCGTGAGATCCCCTTCGACTCCGAGCGCAAGCGGATGTCGGTCGTCGTCCGCGAGGGGCGCGAGCAGCGCCTGTACACCAAGGGCGCGGCGTCGGAGATCGTGTCGCGGTCGACCCGCCTGACCACAGACGGGCACGTGCGCGACCTCACGGCCCGCGACCGCGCTGCGATCGACGCCGCCGTCGACGCGTTGGCGGGCGAGGCCCTGCGCGTGCTGGCCTTCGCCACCCGCGATCTCGAGCCCGGAGTCCCGCTGAGCCCCGGCGAGGTCGAGCGCGACCTCGTCTTCCTCGGGCTCGTCGGCCTGCAGGACCCACCGCGCCCCGAGGTCACACGCGCGGTGGCCCAGGCGCGCTCGGCCGGGATCGCCGTGGTCATGATGACCGGCGACTACGGGCTCACCGCCGAGGCGATCGCCCGCAAGATCGGCATCGTCAGCAAAGCGCACCCGGAGGTGTTGACCGGCGTCGAGCTCGACGCGCTCGGCGACGACGAGCTGCAGGAACGGCTCGCCGCGGTGAAGGAGGGCCACGAGCTGCTCTTCGCCCGGGTCGCGCCGGCCGACAAGCTGCGGGTCGTCGACGGCTTCAAGGCGCTCGATCAGGTCGTCGCGGTCACCGGCGACGGCGTCAACGACGCTCCGGCCCTCAAACGGGCCGACATCGGCGTCGCAATGGGCGTGGCGGGCACCGACGTCGCAAAGGAGGCCGCCGTGATGGTGCTGCTCGACGACTCGTTCGCCACGATCGTCAAGGCGATCGAGCGCGGGCGTGCCGTCTACAACAACATCCGCCGCTTCCTGGTCTACCTCTTCACGCACAACATCGGCGAGCTGTTCCCGATCGTCTTCGCCACACTCGCCGGGCTGCCGGTCGTCCCGCTCAACGCGCTGCAGGTGCTTTCGATCGACCTCGGCAGCGACGTGCTGCCGGCGCTCGCGCTTGGCGCCGAGGAGCCCGAGCCGGGCCTGCTCGAACGCCCACCGCGCCCGCGCAACGAGCGGCTGATGTCGCGCAGCGTCATCGCTCGCTTCGCGTTCCTCGGGACCATCCAGGCGATCGGCGCCACCGCAAGCTTCTACTTCGCGCTGTACGCGGGCGGCTGGCGCTGGGGCGATCCGCTGTCCAGCTCGGACCACATCTACCACCAGGCGATCACGATGACCCAGGCCGCCATCGTCTTCTCGCAGGTCTTCAACGGCCTCGCCGTCCGCACCGATCGCCGCAGCGTGTTCTCGATCGGCGTGTTCTCGAACCGCGCGCTCGTCGCCGCCGAAGCGCTCGGCGTCGGCATCATGCTCGCGATCTCCTACGCCCCGCCGCTGCAGCGCCTGCTCGGCACCGCCGCGCTGCCGGCCTATTACTGGGCGGTCCCGGCCGCCTTCGGCGTCGTCGCGCTGATCGCCGAGGAGCTGCGCAAGGCCTACGTGCGCCGGACCACTCCCGAGGGCGAGAATGGGTAGCGCATGCGCGTGATCGTTCTTGGATGCGGGCGGCTCGGTGCCCGTGTGGCCAACATGCTCGACGCCGATGGCCACCGCGTGGCCGTCATCGATCGCGACCCGAGCGCCTTCGAGAAGCTGCGTCCTGCGTTCACCGGCGAGGCGGTCGTCGGTTTCGGGTATGACCGCCATACGCTCGAGCAGGTGCGCCTCGACCGCGCCGACGCCTTCATCGCCGCCACGGCCGGTGACAATCGCAACATCGTCGCCGCCATGGCAGCCAAGCGGCGCTTCCGGGTCCCACTCGTCGTCGCCCGGATCTACGACCCCGACCGCGCGGAGATCTACCTCGCCCAGGGCATCCGCACCGTTTCGCCGGTGCGCTGGTCGGTGGGAACGATCCGCGACCTTCTGCTGCACCCCGCGATCGAGACCGAGGACGAGTTCGGCAACGGCGAGGTCTCCCAGATCCGCGTCGAGGTGCCGCCCCACCTCCATGACCGCGCCGTCCAGGAGGTCACCGTGCCCGGCGATATCGCCGTCGCGGTCATTGTCCGCCGTGGAAGGGCGATCCTGCCGACGCTCGGCATGCGCTTCGAGCCAGGCGACGTCGCGCGCTTCGTCGTCGCGCGCGAGGCCTATGCCCGCTTCGAGACCTTCATGGGGATGCGCGGATGAAGGTGCTCGTCGCCGGCGCCGGCAACGTCGGCAGGTACCTCGGCCGTATCCTCGTGCGCTCAGGCCACGAGGTCGTCCTCATCGAGCAGGACGGTGCCCGCATCGCCCGCGCACACGAGGAGTCCGGCGCCGCCGTGATCCACGGCGACGCCACCGAGCCCGGCACGCTGGAGGAGACCGCGATCCGGGCGATGGACGTCGTCGTCGCGGCCACCGGTCACGACGAGGACAACCTGATCATCGCCAGCCTCGCCAAGTTCGAGTTCGGCGTCGCGCACGTCGTCGCACGGGTCAAGAACGCGATGAACGCCTGGCTCTACGAGCCTGACATGGGCGTGGACGTCCTCGTCAGCGCCCCGCACACCATCGCGCAGCTGATCGAGGAGCAGGTTGCCGTCGGCGACGTCGTCCAGCTCCTCGAGCTCGCCGAGGGGCGGGCCGCGCTCGTCGAGGCCACGCTGCCGGCTCACTCGTCGGTCGTCGGCAGGCTCGCGCGCGAGGTCGCGTGGCCGCCCGATTGCGTCGCGGCGGTGGTCATTCGCGGCACCCGCGTCCTGCCCGCCCCCGGCGAGATCGTCCTGCAGCCCGGCGACCGCGTGCTGTGCGTGACCGACGTCGCCCAGATGGAGCCGCTGCACCGGCTGCTCGGCAACGCCGACCCGCAGCGCTAACGCCGACGCGGCAGCCACCGCCGGCGAGCCTTGCGGCGGCGAACCTTCAGCGGCTCGACGATGCCGAGAATGCGAGGCTGCGCGCGCGCCCTGCGGCGGGCCGCGAGGCCGCCGCCGAGCCCGATCGCCGCGAGGCCGGTGAGCACGAGCCCGGGCCGGGCGCGCAGGCGGCCGTACTCCTCCTGTACGGCCGGCCACAGCTCGTGGTCGACGATCTCGCTCACGACGTCGGCGCTGCCGGTGTGCGGTGCGGCGATCGGCGCCAGGAACGCCACCTGCACCCGCCGCGGCTTGGCGATGGGACCAAACCACAGGTGCGACGTGCCGCTGATCGCGGTGGGGACGATCGGGGCACCGGTCTTCATCGCCAGGCGCCCCGCGCCGTGGTGCGGCGAGCCGAGCGCGTCCGGGTCCTCGACGCGCGTCCCCTCCGGGAAGACGACGACCACGCCGCCTTCCTCCAGGATCGCGCGCGCCGCCGCGATCGCCTCGGCGTCGGCCTGCCCGCGGCGAACGGGGAACGCGCCGAGGCGGAGGAGCAGCCACCGGAGCGGGCCCTTGAAGATCTCGGTCTTGGCCATGTAGCGCACACGCCGGTGCGTCGCGACGCCGATGAAGAACGCGTCCATGAAGCTCTTGTGGTTCGGAGCGACGATGGCGGGACCCTCGGCGGGGAGGTGGTCGGCGCCGGAGACCCGAAGGCGAAACCACGCGCGCAGCACGGGGATCATCAGCGCCCGGACGGTCGCGTACAGCGGACCGCTCATGCCGCGCGGCCGCCGAGGAACGCTCCCACCGCGGCATGCGTCTCCCTCGGTCGCTCGATCTGCGGGACGTGCCCGCAGTCGAGCTCGACGTGCCGGGCCCGCGGAAGGGCCTCGGCGACGTGTGGCGCGAACGCGATCGGCACGAGGCGGTCGCGCCGGCCCCAGACGAACAGCGCCTCGGGCTCCAGCGCCTGCAGCCGGGGCCAGAAGCCGTTCGAGCCGTCGGGCTCCTCGAGGTAGATCTGGCGGGCCGCCGCGTAGAAAGCGGCGCGGCCGGCCGGCGTCAGGTAGGCGCGCAGGAACTCGTCGACCCCCGCTGCCGTCCACCCGTGGTTGGCGCCGGGGATGAGCCGGTGGACGATCACCTCGACGGCCGGGCGGGGAGCGAGCTGGATCAGCCCGAGCTCGGGCCGGACGAGCCGTAGCAACGGCGCCCACCCACGCCGGCGCCGCCAGGCCATCGAGGGGGCGAGCAGGGCCAGGCGACCGACGCGGTCGGGATGCCGCAGGCCGACCTCCAGCGCGATCCTGCCACCGAGGCTGTTGCCGATCAGGTGGGCGCGGTCGACGCCAAGCGTGTCGAGCAGCTCGATCACGACGTCGGCGAAGTAGCGCGCGTCGTAGGGCGCGCCGAGCGGCTTGTCGGAATCGCCGAAGCCCGGAAGGTCCGCGGCGATCACCCGATAGCGGTCGGCGAGCGCCGCCACGGTCGGCAGGAACGACCCCTTCGTCCCGCCCAGCCCGTGGAGGGCGACGACCACCGGTCCACGACCCGCCTCGAGCGTCGAGAGCCGCGCGCTCTCGGTGCGCACCGTGGCGAACCGCAGCTGCGCGCCGTCGCTCACGCCGCTGGTCGCGGCGAGGAACCCCACCCCCAGGTGCAGGTTGTGCAGGATCGAGAGCCGGCCCTTGAGGTAGGCGCGCATACCGCCGCTAACGTCCTTCGCGATGGCCTGCCAGGTCTGCCGATCCGCCGTGAGCGTCGCGTCGGCGCCGCCGGCGGGCGCCACGAGTCGCGCTCCGGCCCGCGACAGCAGCGCGTCCCACGCCTCGTTCTCGCCCACCGCCAGGCGCACGCGGGCCTGTCCGCCCACGGGCTCGAAGACCGCGCGGTCGTAGCGGGCCACCAGCGTCTGCAGGACCTGCGGAGGTGGCATCGTCCCGAACCTACGCGCTGGGCGCCGCGCGCGAATCGGCGGCTGCCCGCACTGTGTGTCAGTGCCGAGTACGGATGCCCGCCGCCATGCAGCGCGGGCTTCGCCGGACACGCCGCGACTTGCGGGGAACCCGGGCCCGGCATGCGGGCGCGTGCGGATGCCCGAGCCCGCGCGCGGGGCGACGATGGCCACATGCAGTTTCTCGACCGTCGCGAAGCGGGGCGGAAGCTGGCCGCGCAGGTGCTGGACCTGGCCCTCGAGGATCCCGTCGTCGTCGCGCTCCCGCGCGGCGGCGTCCCGGTGGGCGTCGAGATCGCCCGCGCCCTCGACGCGCCCCTCGACATCCTCGCGGTGCGCAAGCTCGGCGCCCCAGGCGACCCCGAGTTCGCAGTGGGGGCGATCGCCGAAGACGGCAGCGCCGTCGTCGACAGCGACACCGCGCGGCTCGTCGGCATGACGCAGGAGCTGCTCGAGGCGACGTTCGCGCGAGAGGCCCGTCAGCTGCGCCGACGGATCGCCCGCTATCGAGATCCTCGCATCGGTGGACACGAGCCGATCGACGTGAGCGGACGCACCGTCGTCGTGGTCGACGACGGCCTGGCGACCGGCCTCACCGACCTCGCGGCCGTCCGGGCGCTGCGGGCACGCGGCGCCCGGCGCATCGTCGTCGCGGTCCCGGTGGGATCCAGCGACTCGGTCGCACTGGTCGCCCAGGAGGCCGACGAGGTCCTCTGCCACACGATCCCCCACGACTTTCTGGGTGTCGGCTGCTGGTACCAGGACTTCTCGCCGGTGTCCGATGGGGAGGTCCTCGCCCTCCTGAGCGACGAGGCGGCGCGCGGCGCCGAGCGCGGGCCGGCGCTCGCGCGCATCGGCGCGCCGGTGCCGCGGGAGCTACGGCTGGACGTCGGCGGCATCGTCGTTCCCGGCGATCTCAGCGTCCCCCTCGGCGCCAGAGGTCTCGTGATCGTTGCCCATGGCGGCGTCGGCAGCCGGCTGAGCCCTCGCGACCGCGTCGTCGCGCGCGCGCTCGACGAGGCGCGCTTCGCGACGCTGCGATTCGACCTGCTGACCGAAGCCGAGGAGCAACGCCGCGAGCGGGTGTTCGACGTCGCGCTGCTCGCACGGCGGCTCGAGCTGGTCACGCGCTGGGCGACCGAGGACCCCGAGACCGTCGGCCTGCCGATCGGCTACCTCGGCGCGTCCACCGGTGCCGCGGGCGCCCTGCGCGCGGCCGCCGCCGTGGGCGACGTGGTGCGCGCGGTCGTCGCGCGCGCGGGCCGGCCCGACCTCGTGGCCGACCGTCTGCCGCTGGTCGCCGCCCCGACGCTGCTGGTGGTCGGCAGCCGCGACCCGGAGGTCCTCGAGTTGAACCGCCGCGCGACGACGCTGCTGCGCTGCCCGCACAAGCTCGTGGTAATCGAGGGCGCGACCCACCTGTTCGCCGAGCCCGATGCCCTCGAGACGGTGGCGCGCCTCGCGACGGACTGGTTCGCCGGCCATCTCACGCCGGCAGCTCAGCGTCTCGCCGCCGCGAGGGCGTGAGCCCGATGGCCGAGCGGCACGCCATGTCGAGCTCGACGGCGCTGCGCGCCGCCGTGCGCCCGACGGGCGGCGTCTTTGCGGCCGCCGAGACGATCGCCTCGCGCGGGGACTTCCCGGTCCTCGCCGCAGGCGACCGGCTCGCGGTGGCCGTCTGGCTGGACCGCGGCCGAATGATGGCCGCCGCGCGCGCCCCGGGTTGAAAGGAAGATCCGTCATGAAGCTCAGAACATTCGCTTGCCTTCTCCTCGTCGCTGCGCTGGCTGTCGCCCCCGTGGGACCTGCGCGAGCCGCGACGTGGGTGTCCACGGTGGCGCTGTCCGACTGCCGTCGCCGCGACCGACGACGTGCAGCTCGTGGCCGGCGCCGACGGCCGCGTGCTCGCCGTGTGGGACTTCCGCCTCGGCACCGGCGTGCGAGGCGTCGAGGCCGTGTCCCGGCGCCCGGACGGGCGCTGGGGGCCGCCTCGTCCGCTGGGGACGTGGGTGCCTGTCGCCGGAGCGCCCGCGAAGGTCACGGGCGTCGGCGACTTCTTGTTCCCCGTCGCAGCGTACGGCGCCAATCGCTGGCTCGGGCCGGCGATCGCTCAGGGCCGTGGAGCGGAGCAGCGGCTGGCCTGGTGGAACGGCACCACGATCGGCGCCGCGCAGCGTGGTGGCACGCTGCGCGAGGCGCCGTGGGAGGCGGGCCGGGTCGCAGGCTTCCCTGACGGCGCGGCGGTCATCGCGTACACCACGATGCGCCCGCGCCGGGGCGCGGGCAGCAACCTCCGGCCGCGCGTCGTCGTCGTGGCGCGCGGCTCGCACACCGGGTTCGGCGCGACGCGGCGCGTTTCGCCGCTGCCGCCCGGTCCGCCCTACGGCGCGGAGCTCGGGCCGGCGCTCTCGGCCACCGACGTCACCGTCGCCACAGGGGGCCGCGCCACCGTCGTCGTCGCGTGGCAACGCGTCGGCCGCATCGAGGCGCGGGTCTCTCGCGACCGCGGCCGTACGTACGGCCCCATGCGCTACCTCGGACCATCGCCCGAGGCCTTCCCATCGCTCACGGCACGCGTCTCGCCGGCCGGGAAGGTGCTCGTGGTCTGGGGCGGCCGCGAGGCGCAGGGGCCCACACGGGTGCTGGTGTCGCGTGCGGCGATTGCCGCCCCGGGCAAGGGCTTCGTGATGCGCGAGCTCGACCGCAGCGCCCCGCTGGATCTCTCGGCACCGTCGGCCCTCGACCAGCGCGGGCCGCGGACGCTGGCGGGCTTCGACGGTGAGACGCCGTGCGCGGCCTGGCAGACGGTCGTCGACGGCCGCACCGCCGTCCGCACGGCACGCCTGCAGGGCGACGCGATGACCGCCACCTTCACGGCACCCGCGGGTGAGCATGCGCTGCTGGACGACCTCACGACCACGCGGCTCGGGTCGGCGGCGATCGGCTGGCACACGGTCACGGCGTTCGGCCGGCCGCAGAGCGGTTTCCTAGCGCAGGCGCCCGCAGGCGGGCCGTTCGGCGACGTCCAGCAGATCCCCGGGCCCGGTGTGACGGGGCTCCGTCTTGCCTATGAACCGACGGGCCTGCTCGCCGTATGGAACGCGAGTGCGGCGGTCACGAGCACCGTTATGGCCGCCGAGCTTCGCTGACCGCTCGCGGTTCGGCCGCCTGCCGCGCCCGCGCCGCCTCGCGCGCCGCCACCGCGGCGGCGGCGTCGGCGACTTCGCGCAGCGCGGCCAGCTCGGTCTCGATGCCCGCGGCGACGAGCGCGGCGTCCGGTGCCGCGTCGCGGTCCGCGTGCACGCAGAAGAAGACCGTGCCGTCGTACGACAGGGCCGCCACGGCGACGGAGTGCTCGGCCGCGAGCGGGACGAGCGGGATGACCCGCCGCAGCGGAGAGCCGAACGCGTAGAGGGTTGTCGGCGAGCCGGGGACGTTGGTGACCGTGACGTTGAACAGTCGCGTCGCGAACAGCGCCTGGGCAACGACGCTGTGCAGCGCCGGCGGCGCCAGGCCGGCCAGGTCGACGAGCAGCTGGCCGCCCGCGGCCTGGTGGGCGGCCTTCAGGCGCATGGTCTCGGCGCGGACGCGCCGGTAGCGGGCGCGGGACTCGGCGACGGACACGGGCAGATGGACGAACAGCGAGGTGATGCGGTTGCCCAGCTCGAGGTGCTCGGCCGCGGCGCGGACGTTGACGGGGACCATCGCCCGCAGGCCGGCGGACGGCGGCGTCTCCCCGCGCGCGACGATCAGGTCGCGCAGGCCGGAGGTGACCAGCGAGAGGATGACGTCGTTGACCGTGCCGCCGAGAACGCGCTTGATGGTCTTGACCTCCTCCAGCGACACCTCGGCCACCGCGATGCGCCGATGCTCGCTGAGCTCGACGTTGAGGCTCGCCCGCGGAGCGGCGATCAGCTCGTCGCGGATGAGCAGCTCGAGCAGGGCGCGCGCGGCGTCGAGCCCCTCTGCCGCGCGGCGGGGATGGCGAACGGCGCCGGCTGCCGCCTCTGCGGCCGCGACGGGCAGGCCGGCCAGGCGACGCATGGCGTTCGGCGTCGTCGGCTGACGGATCACCGGCGGCGGCTTCTTCCAGGGGCCCGGCTTGGGCTCGGAATCGAGCAGGACGGTGCCGGCGTCGACCGATCCGACGCCGTCCACCAGGCAGTGATGGGTCTTGGTGACGAGCGCCCAGCGGCCGCCCGCGAGGCCCTCGAGCAGTACCACGCGCCACAGCGGGCGCCCGCGGTCGAGCCGGTGCGACCAGAAGTCCGCGGCCCATTCGAGCAGCTGGCGCTCGCCACCGGGCCTCGGGAGGGCCGCGCGGGTGACGTGGGCGGCGATGTCGAAGCGCTCATCGGGCTCCCACTCGGGCCACCGGAGGCCGCCCGTGGCCCGGCGAGACAGCTTCTCGCGGTAGCGCGGCAGCGCCTCGATGCGCCGGTCGAGGTGGCGGCGCACCCGCGCGAGCGTGGGCGTTCCGCCCCCGGGCAGCGGATCGAAGACGAGCACCCCGCCGATGTGCATGTGCGCGGTGGTGTCGGCGTCCTCGAGCTCGAGGAAGGTGGCGTCGAGTGGGGATAGGGGCTCGTTCACGGACATGAGCTGACACTGCCACGGCGGCGCGCGCGCGACATCCGGCGCGCGCGGCACAGCGACTCCGTGGTTTGCCGCATTCTGCATGTGGTCGCCTCCGGTTTCGTCCGCCGAGCCGTGACTTGATGCTCGCCGCATGGTCGTCGCGCGTGGAAAGCACGGCACCGCCGCCCTCGAGCGGCACGCTCGCAAGCTCGACCTCGTCGTCGGCGAGCTGCGCAAGCGCGCGCCGCGCCATCCCGCACCGCAGCTGATCAACCGTGCGATCGAGGGCCTCGAGGCCGAGCTGGCCGCTGTGCGCCGCCAGCTCGGCCGGCGCTCGTGACCTCCGCCTCGCTGCTCGTCCTCGACGACGCCCACCACGTCGGGCTGACCGCCGCCGAGGTGGTCGCCAATCGCATCCGCGCGCGCACACGCGCGCGCCTGCTTCTGCCCACAGGCCATACGCCGCGGGGCCTCTACGCCGCGCTGCGCGGCCATGCCGCCGACGGGTCGCTGCCCAGCGAGCACACGACGGTGCTCGGGCTCGACGAGTACCTCGGGCTGGGCGCCGATGACCCGCGCAGCTTCCGCGCCGACCTGGACCGCGAGCTGGACGGCATCGCGATCGGCCGCCGCGAGGCGCTCGACGGCTCCGCCGCCGACCCAGAGGCCGAGGCCGCCCGCTACCAGGCCGTGCTCGACACCGCACCGGTCGATCTCGCCGTCCTCGGCCTCGGACGCGACGCGCACGTCGCGTTCAACGAGCCGGGCGCCCGCCCGGGCGAGGGCGCGCACCGCGTGGCGCTGCACCCCACGACGATCGCCGCGGCCGCAGCCGAGTTCGGCGGGGCCGAGCACGTTCCCCGCGAAGCGCTGACGGTGGGCCTGCGGACGCTGCTCGCGGCGCGCGAGGTCCTGCTCATCGTCACGGGCACCGAGAAGTCCGAGGCGCTGCGCGCGGCGCTCGAAGGGCCGATCGGGCCCGCCGCGCCAGCCTCGCTGCTGCGCCACCATCCATGCCTGACGGTTGTGTGTGACCGGGCGGCCGCCGGCCGGCTACGCGGCGCCGCGGGACGCGACAGCGATCACGTCGCAATCGTGCTCGGCCATCGCGAGCCGGGGATCAGCGCGGAGCACCGTATCTCCGCGCACTCGCGTGCCCGGCTCGCGCGGGCGGTGCGGCTGTGCCGGCGAAGCCCGGTCCGTGCCGTGGTGCTGACCGGCTACACGCTCACGGGCGGCCTCTCGGAGGCCGAGCAGATGCAGCGCGAATGGCCTCTGGCCGACGTCCCGGTCCTCCTCGAGGTCGCCGGGCGCAACACCGCCGAGAACGCATCGCGGTCGCTGCCGATCGTCCTGGCGCTCGGCGTGGCCGCGCGGGTGAGCGTCGTGACCTCGATCTGGCACCTGCGCGCGCCGTATTTCTTCGCGCCGTATCGCGCCTTCGCGCTCGAGGTGCAGCTGTGTCCCGCGCGCCCCCTCCGCGGCTTCGGCCACCTCCTCGCCGAGGAGGTCGGCCGCCTTGCCGGGATGGCCGGTCAGCGCCGCTCGGCGATGGGCGCCGTGCGGCTGCCGGACGGTTCCTGACCCTCGGCGAGGAGCTGCTCGGCGACGCCGCGCGCCCACGCCTCGATGGCGGGCCAGTCGCGCGCGTCGCGCCGTTCGGTGGGCGTGTTCCTGAGCATTGCGCGCTCGACGAAGTTGCCGGGATCGGCCGGCACGCGGCCGCCGAACATCACGTTCTCGCGTGCGCCGATCTGCGCGGCCAGGCGCTCGGCGAAGGGCGGCATGGGCGCGGTCGGGTGCTCCTCGGGCGCGCCGAAGGGGCCGCTGCTGAACAGCCAGACCGGCAGCTCCCGCAGGGCGCGCCCGTGGCGACGCGCAAACCTCCGTGCCTCGGGCCGCCAGCGCTTCGCGTAGACCGCGCTGCCGAGCACGACGGCGTCGCAGCCGGACAGGTCGTCGACCTCGGAGGCCGGCCGCACCTCGACGGTGCAGCCGGCCCGCCGCATCGCGGCGCCGATGCGCTCGGCGATCTCCTCGGTGGAGGAGTGCTTGGTCGCATAGGCGATCAGGACGGACATGGCAACCTCAGCTGACGACCGTCGCGCCCTGCGCGCTGAGCGGCGGCTCGTGCGCGGGCACGAGGACCCGCTCGGCGAGCTCGACCAGGCGCGTGGCGTAGCCCCACTCGTTGTCGTACCAGGCGATGACCTTGACTTGCGTCTTGTTCATGACGTTGGTCAGCGGCGCGTCGTAGATCGACGAGTACGGCGACTTGACGATGTCCGAGGAGACGATCGGGTCTTCGCTGTAGGCGAGGATGCCGGTCATCGGGCCGTGGTCGGCGCGAGCGCGGAAGGCGGCGTTGATCTCCTCGAGGCTCGTCGCGCGCTCGGCCTCGACGGTGAGGTCGACGAGCGAGCCGGTGGGCGTGGGGACGCGCACGGCGATGCCGTTGAGGCGGCCGGCGAGTTCGGGGATGACCAGCCCCAACGCCTTCGCGGCGCCGGTGCTCGTCGGCACCATGTTGATCGCAGCGGAGCGGGCGCGGCGCGCGTCCTTGTGCGGGCCGTCGAGCAGGTTCTGGTCGGCGGTGTAGGCATGGATCGTGGTCATCTGGCCATGGCGGATGCCGACCGTTTCGTGCAGCACCTTCGCGACCGGCGCCAGGCAGTTGGTCGTGCACGAGGCGTTGGTGATGATGTGGTGCTCGTCGGCGTTGTAGATCTCGTGGAAGTTCACGCCGAGCACGACGTTGGCGTCGACGGGCTCGGAGCCCTTGCTCGGGGCCGAGAGGATGACCTTGCGGGCGCCGGCCTGCAGATGACGCTCGGCGTCGGCGCGCGTGCGGAACTTCCCGGTGGACTCGATCACGACTTCAACGCCGAGGTCCGCCCACGGCAGGTCGCCGGGATCGCGCTCGTTGAGCAGCTGGATCTCGCTGCCGTCGAAGGCGAGCTTGTCCCCGTCCCGCGTCACGGCCGCGGGGAAGCGCCCGAACACGGAGTCGTACACGAGCAGGTTGGTGAGGGTCGCGGGATCGGCGACGTCGTTGACGGCGACGATCTCGATGTCGGCGCCGCGCTCATACGCGGCGCGCACGACGCTGCGACCGATGCGGCCGAAGCCGTTGATCGCGACGCGGGTGGGCATGGTGGCTCTCCTGGTCGTTCGATGGAGTGATCCGACCGTATGGCGGTGGCGCGCAGGGGGCATCCGCGCGCACTGCGCATTCGCAGTCCGTAGCTCTCCGCTGCCGCGCCGTCGGGGCCGCACCGCGCAGCACCGCATCGAGAATCCGGATCCAGCCCGCGAACTGGCGGTCGGCGAGGAAGTGCTCGCGCACGTGCTCGCGCCCGCGGATGCCCAGGTCATGGCCCATCTCGGGGTCGGCCAGTACGCGGTTGACGGCCGCGCCGAACGCGGCGAGGTCGCCGGGATCGTCGACGAGCAGCCCCGTGCGCCCATGCTCGATCTGATCCAGGTGACCTCCGACCGCCGTCGCCACGACGGGGCGCGCCTTCCACAGCGCCTCGGTGACCCCGAGGCCGAAGCCCTCCTGAAGGCTCTTCTTCACGACGACCTCGGCCTCGGTCTGCAGCGCGTTGACAATGAGCGCGTTCTCCTCGACATCGGCCATCGGCAGCGTGGCGAGCTGAACGCGGCCGCGCTGAGCGTCCGGGAGGGCCCGCCAGGCGGCCCGGACCGCGGCGAACACGCGGCGCGCGTCGGGATCGTCGCTGACGGCCGTCACCGCCGGCCCCGCGACGACGAGGTGGGCGCGAGGATCGTCGACATGGCGGCCGAAGGCCTGCACGATCCCGATCGGGTCCTTGAGCGCGTCCCAGCGCCCGAGCGCGACGACCAGCCGAGCCGCGCCCAGGGTCGGCGGCTCGCCGTCGCGGACGACGTAGGCGAGCCGCCGGGTCGGCGCCGGATCGGTCGTGACGAGCGAACCGGCCAGGCCGCTGCGCACGAGGATCGCGCGCGCGGTCGCGGCGGAGAGCACCCGGTTCTTGGGCGAGCACGGATCGATGGCCGGCGCCAGCAGATGCGTGCGGCCGGGATCGAGACCGGGCGCCACGAAGCCGTGGCGGGTGAACACGAAGCCGGCCGCGTCCTTCAGGTCCGGCAGCAGGAAGCTCCATGCCGCCTGCCCGGGCGCCCCGACGTGATCGGCGCCGACGTGGCAGCGCCAGACGACGACGATGCCCGCGCGCGCGAGCGCCGGCGTGAGGCCGGCGGTCTGCGGGTCCTGCAGGATGACGACGTCGCCCGGCGCGACGGTCTGAAGGAGCTCGGCGCCGAGGGCGCGCGATACGCGCTCGTAGAGCGCCCGGTCGCCAGCCCCCGGAGGACGCACGTCCTCCATGCCGTGCAGCAGCTCATGCAGGCGCCTGGTGACGCGAAAGAACGCGTCGGGCGCTTCGATCACGACCCAGCGTGCATCGAGGCCCGCGCCACGCCAGTACGGCAGCAGCGAGCGCATCATCTCGGCGACGCCACCTCCGCTCGCGGTCGAGCTCACCGACCACACGCGGCGCCCGCCGAGGAGCTCGCGGGCGTTGTCGCGGGCCTCGTCGAGCCGACGCCAGGCCGCGGCGCTCAGCGCGGGGGCGAGCAGGGCGAACGGCCGGGTCTCGAGACCCATCTCCCGGATCGCCGGCGGCCGCGACGCGCGGCGCGTGCCGGTGGCGCTCATCGCCGCGGGCGGTCCTCGGAGACGTCGGCGACGACGGCGCCCGCGGCGCGCACGAGATCCATGGCGTCGAGCAGCACGCTGTGGCGGTGATCGCCGCCGCTGCAGAGGACACGGTTGTAGGTCAGGAGCCGGCGGTCCACGACGTGCTCGTCGACCGGCACGGGGCCCAACGGCGGCACGGCGCCGATCTCGAACCGCGCGAAGCGCGCCGCGATCTCGGCCTCGTCGGCGAGATGCAGCGAGCGCCGGCGCGCCAGGGCGGCGCGCACCTTGTGCAGGTCCAGGCGCTCGCAGGCCGGCAGCGCGACCACCACGACGTCGGCGCCGTCGCGAAGGACCACAGTCTTGGCCGTCTGCTCGGCGGGGATCCGCGCCGCGCGCGCCTCGAAGCGTGCCTCGAACGTCGGCTCGTGCTCGATGACCTGATAGTCGATCGCCTGGTCGCGAAGCCACTGCTCGAGCGCGTCGATGCCCGACGTGGACTCGGAGTTCAGAGCTGTTTCGGACGCCATCGTGACTCCTCTCGAGGACAACCCCGAGGTTAGGCCCGACGCCTGGCCGGAACATGCGTGGTTCGCCGCGACATGAACGTGAGAATCCGCAGCGCCTCAGGCAGGCGCCGCGGTGGGCGCCCGGACCGGCGCGCGGGCGCCGCGTAGGCCGACCAGCGCGACGACGGCCGCCAGCACGGCGACGGCGGCCGCCGTCCACATCGCCGCGTGGAACCCGGCCATGAACGCCGTCGCCGCGGCATCCCTCGCGACGGGCCCGGCCGCGCGACCGATGGGCCGAAGCTGGCCGCCGTCGGCAAGATCGCCGAGGCGGGCGGCCTGCGCGCGCAGCGCTCCGGGGACGCCCTGCACGAACTCGTCCGAGCGCGCCGCGATGCGCACGCTGGCCACGGCGCTGAGCACCGCGATCCCCAGCGCCCCGCCGACCTGCCGCGCGGTGTTGAGCACGCCGGACGCGACGCCGGCCCTGTCCGCGTCGATGGCGTTCATGGCGGTCGCGCTCACCGTCGGCATGGCGAGCGCGGCGCGGCGCCGGCGCCGCACAGCACGAACAGGGGCCAGATCGATGAGTACGCGCTGTCGGCGTCCAGACGGGCCATGCCGGCCAGCCCGGCGGCGAGCAGCAGCATCCCGGCCGTCGCCGGTGCCCGCGCGCCGATGGCGCCAGACAGGCGGCCGGCAAGCGGCGCGACGAGGAGGATCATCCTCGTCCAGGGCAGCGTCCGGACACCCGCCTGCAGCGCCGAATAGCCCTGGACGTTCTGCAGGTAGAGCGCGGCGTAGAAGATCGCGCCGAACATCGCGAAGCCACGAGTCCCATGACGGCGTCGGACGCGCTGAACAGTCGGCGCGCGAAGAAGCCCAGCGGCAGCATCGGGTCGGGTGCGCGCCGCTCCCACACGATGAAGGCGGCGGCAGCAGCACCAGCCCGGCGGCCAGGAAACCGAGCACGTAGAACGAGCCGAAACCGTGGCTCTCGCTCTTGATCAGCCCCCACACCACGCAGAAGAGCGCGAGGGTGACCAGCCCGCTGCCGCGTAGGGGGCGCGGGCGCAGGCGCGCCTCGTAGTTCTCCGAAGCGCTCGGGTCAGCTCTCCTTGACGACCACGTAGATGACGCGCTCGGCGACGTCGACGGCGCCCTCGCCGATCCGCGAGCAGCGACGGTAGAGCTCGCGCCGCGCGGTGACCTCGCGGAGGTCGTCGATCTCCAGCAGGGCGGCCATCCCCGCCCGGTAGGCGCGCTCGAGACGGCGTTCGGCCTTGATCGCGGCATCGGCCGGCTCGGTGGCATCGCCATCCTTGCCGTCGAGCCGGCCGACGGCCTCGCCAATGTGCCGGACCGCCTCGGCGAGCAACGCGGTCATCCGAGCCAGCGCGTCGTCGGGCGGGCACGCCATGTCCTCGGACTCGTTGATCGTGTCCTTGGCGTGGTTGAGCATCCAGTCGATCCCTCGGGACAGCGCGAAGACGTCCTCGGGCTCCAGCGCGGTGACGAAGGCCGCGCGCAGGGCCTCGCGAACCTCGGACTTGGCGTCGTCGGCGCGATGCTCGCACGCGCGCACCGTGTCGGCGGCACCCGCGTCACCCGCAGCCCACGCCGCGAAGGCGTCCATGCCCTCGACCGTCGCGCGGAGCTGTCCACGCAGCAGGCCGAGGACGTCGGGCGTCTCGGGCAGAAACCATCGTTCGCGGGTCACGCCAGCCACCTCCATACGACGAGCGCGACCGCCGCCAGCGCGGCGGTCGCCGGCATCGTAATCAGCCACGCGAGGCCCATGTGACGGACGATCGCCCAGTGCACGTGGTGCCAGCGCCGGCGGCCGCCACCGACGCCGACCACCGACGACGCCACCACCTGGGTGGTGGAGACCGGGCCGCCGACCAGCGAGGCGCCAAGGATCACCCCGGCGCCCGCGGCGCTGCTGGCGAGCCCGTCGACGGGGCGGATCCGGTAGATGCGCCGGCCGACCGTCTTGACGATCCGCCACCCGCCGAGCGCCGTGCCGAACGTGAGCGCCGCAGCACAGGCGACCTCGACCCAGGTGGGCGGTGCCAGCCGGTCGATCCGCCCGTCGGCGAGCAGCAGCGCGGCGACGATGCCGGCCGCCTTCTGGGCGTCGTTGGCCCCGTGGCTGAAGGCCAGCGCGGCGCCCGTCGCCCATTGGCCGGCGCGCACTGGCGCCCGCCAGCGCCGCGTCGCGCGCCGGCCGGCGGCGCGCAGCGCGCGGATCCCCAGGAGCGCGGCGAGCCCGCCCAGGACGGGTGAGACGGCGAGCGCGATCAGCGTGCCGAAGACGCCGACCGGGTGAATGCCGTCCATCCCGCCCCAGCGGATGGCATCGACGCCCCCCTCGAGCAGCCCAGCGCCCACAAGGCCGCCGACCAGCGCGTGGCCGGAGCTCGAGGGCAGCCCCAACCACCACGTCAGCAGGTTCCAGCACACGGCGGCCATCAGGCCGGCGCCGATCACTTCGATCGCCTCTGCCGACGCCAGCGTCACAATGCCACCGATCGTGTCGGCCACCGCGGCGCCGACGACGAGCGGCCCAAGCACGTTGAACACGGAGGCCAGCACGATCGCCTGCAACGGGCCCGCCGCGCGCGTCGCGACGAGCGTCGCGATCGCGTTCGAGGCGTCGTGGAAGCCGTTGGTGAAGGCAAAGGCGAGGGCCAGCACGATGGCGAGGCCGAAGCCCGCGGTCATCGCACGACCCTAGACGCGAGCACGGCGCCCGGCGGGCACGCGCCCGGGCTCAGACGAAGAACGCCACCGCAATCGCCACCACCATGACGGCGCCGCTGAACAGCATGATCAGGTAGGCGGCATCCAGCATCAGATCGGCGATGCGATCAGTCCGCTCTGCAGTCCTTCGATCGTCAATAGCCGTGTGCATGGTGGCCTCCTCGCGGATGGGGGGACGCCACCACTCTGGGCGCACGGCGCCGGGCCGCCAACCGCGCAGACCACGCAATCGCATCCGTGGAAACGTGCGAGATCTACGTCTCGCGGGTGAGGAAGTGCAGCCCTTCGAGCCCCTCGAGCGAGAATCCCTCGGCGGCGCCGTTGCGAACGTCGAGGATGAGACGCGGCTTGCCCCAGCGCCGATACTGCTCGCCGTCGATGTAGAACGGCACGCCGCCGACGCGGCCCAGCAGCAGGTCATACGGTCCCGGCGGCAGGTCGCCGGCGGCCAGGCAGATCGGGGAGCTGCCCTCGCAGCAGCCCCCCGACTGGAAGATCGTCAACTCGCCGTGACGCGACCGGAGGCGCTCGATGAGCTCGAGCGCCTCCGGGGTCGCTGTCACCAACGACGCGACCGGGTCTCTAGAAGAAGCCGAGCGGGTTGGGGTCATAGCTGACGAGCAGGCACTTGGTCTGCGTGTAGTGGTCGAGCATCATCTTGTGCGTCTCGCGGCCGACGCCCGAGGTCTTGTAACCGCCGAACGCGGCGTGTGCGGGGTACAGGTGGTAGCAGTTGGTCCATACCCTGCCCGCCTGGATCCCGCGGCCCATCCGGAAACCGCGGCTGCCGTCGCGGCTCCCTCGATCATGTGGTTTCCGGCCGGCGGACGCCGACCGCCACGCGCGCTGCGCGCGAGGCGCGCAGCGCGCGCATGGTTAGGAGACGACCGTCCCACGGCCGGGCCGCGACGCCATCGGTGCGTTCTGCCGCAGCCCGACCGTAGTTGTCCGCGCGCTTCGTAGTTCCCATTGACGCAGGCCCCGCGGAGGCCGTCTGCGCCCTTCCTCCATTGGGGATCAGCCGTGCCGCACTTGTGGATGTCCACGGATGCCCGCGCGTCGGTCGCGGCCTACGTTAGAAGCGCGCGCATTGCGCATGCTTCGACAAGCAGGAGGTGACGAGAATGTCCACCTGGGTGATCATCGCCGTGGTCGGCGTGCTGGCCGTTGTCGTGCTGTGCACGTCGGTGCGGATCCTCAAGCAGTACGAGCGCGGCGTGCAGTTCCGCCTCGGCCGCCTCAAGGACGGACCGCGCGGTCCGGGCCTCATCTTCATCATCCCCCTGGTCGACCACGTGCGGCGCGTGTCGCTGCGGATCGTGACGATGCCGATCCAGTCGCAGGGGATCATCACTCGCG
This sequence comes from uncultured Actinomycetes bacterium, assembly GCA_963821355.1. Classification (GTDB taxonomy): domain Bacteria; phylum Actinomycetota; class Thermoleophilia; order Solirubrobacterales; family Solirubrobacteraceae; genus JAOPZW01. The sequence goes on from CAWGDO010000003.1 coordinate 42,310, forward strand.
ACAACGTCAGCGTCGACATCGCCGCGGTCGCCTACTACCGCGTCAAGGACCCCGTGCGCTCGGTCGTCGCGATCGAGGACGTGGCCGCCGCGATCGACCAGATCGCCCAGACGACGCTGCGCTCCGTCGTCGGCCAGCACACGCTCGACGAGGCGCTCGCCGAGACCGAGACGATCAACCAGCACATCCGCGAGATCCTCGACGTCCAGACCGAGGACTGGGGCGTCGAGGTGACGCTGGTCGAGCTCAAGGACATCCAGCTGCCCGACAGCATGAAGCGCGCCATGGCCAAGCAGGCCGAGGCCGAGCGCGAGAAGCGGGCCAAGATCATCGCCGCCGAGGGCGAGGCGCTGGCCGCCGGCGAGCTGGCCGACGCGTCGGACATCATGATGGCCCACCCGCTGGCCCTGCAGCTGCGCAACCTGCAGACGCTGATCGAGATCTCGGTCGAGAAGAACTCGACGATCGTCTTCCCCGCGCCGCTCATGAGCACCATCCAGGAGCTGGGCGCCTTCCTTCGGCACGAGGGCGAGAGCGCGCAGCCGCTCCGCGGGCCCGCCGCCCGCGGGATCGGTCGTCAACGGCGCGGGCGCTCCGCTTCCCGGCGTCGCCGCGAGCTGGGAGCCGGTCGGATGACCTTGGTCCGCACCTGGCTGCTCGCCTCGGCGGTCGGCCTGGCCTTCGCCGCCTCTGCGGGCGCACAACGGGGCGTGTTCGAGACCCGCACCTTCGCGGAGCCGGCCAGGCCCGGCCTCGCGGTGACCGGCGCCCTCAGCGGCTATCGCGTGACGTCCGTCGGACGCGTGGTCGTCCCCACCGGCTGGCGCAGCCTTGCTGCACCGGCCGGCACGCTTCGCTTCCTGACCGGTCGGCAACCCGAGCTGCCGCTACACCGTGACCTACACCGTCAAGTCGGTGCTGGCGCCGACCCAGGATGCCTCGTCGTACGTCACGGCGGGCCTGCCGGCGCCCAGCGCGCGGCACCTGCTCGACAGCGGCGTGCACGGCAACCGCGCCTTTCGCGTCGTGCGCCAGCCCGGGATCGGCGGGCGGGTCCGCCTCGACGCGCTGTGGGCCGGTGTGCTGACCAAGCGCACGGACATCGCGCCGGCTGGGCAGGTGGCGTGGACCGAGATCCGCGTGACGGCGGTGTCCCGCGCGGGCGACGAATGCCACTCGGGCACCTGGCGGCAGGCGCTCGGGCCGACCATCGGCGACTCGCTCGCCGTCGCCCGCACGAGCCTCCGTTTCACGAGGTCGGCCTGAGCGACGCGCGGCGGCTCACGAGCTGCGGAGAACCACGCGGTGCCCTTTCGGTGGGTCCGCGCGATCAATCGGGTCTTACTGGGTGGCGAGGACGCCGGCGGCGACGTGACCACTGGGCCTGGCGAGTGGCACCGCCCGGTGGCGGCCACCTACGCGGCCCATCCTTCGCTCACGGTCGCGGCCCTGTCTTCGATCAGGCGGGTCCGACTCCCGCACTCGCCACTCAGCTGCGACCACGTCGAGGCCTTCGCGCCGCCGTCCGTGGTCCAGGCCCGCCGCCAACGACGGATTGCGGCTCTTCCGCAGGCTGAAGGCGCGGTCGACCCGGATGGCGGCCCGTCGTGCGATGCCTAGGCTCGGATCATGTACTCCGAGTCCGAGGTCGCCGACATGTTCACCACCATCGTCGTCGGAGTCGACGGGCTCCCGGGAGGTCGCGACGCGCTCGTGCTGGCGCAGCACATCGCGGACCTCGCCGGTGGAGACCTCGTCGCCGTCCACGTGCATCCCTACGAGCCGTTCCCGCTGCGCGGCCTGCGCACGGACGTCGAAGCGCTGGCGCACGAGGAGGCGCAGGCGCTGCTCGAAGGCCAGCTCGCCGAGGCCGGCGTGCCGGCCCGGGCGATCGCGACCCCCGAGACGTCCCCGGGCCGGGGCCTGCACCGGATCGCCGACGGGCTCGATGCCGATCTAATCGTCATTGGCTCGCCGCATCGCGGCCCGCTCGGCCGCGTCATCGCCGGCGACACCGCGCGCGCCGTCATCCAGGGCGCCACGCGGCCTGTCCTCGTGGCGCGCCAGAGCGCGGCGACGCCGTTCGCCGGCCAGGTCATCGGCGTCGGCTACGACGGCTCGCCCGAGAGCCGCGTCGCGCTGGCCTGGGCGGGACGCTTCGCGCTCGCCGTCGGCGCCACCGTCCACGTCCTCTGCGCGGCCGAGCCCCCGCAGGGGTTCTCGCCCAGCATCTCCTACGGCATCAACTGGGTGGCTCTCGCTCCCGAGCGTCGCGAGTACGCCGAGACGATCGTCGCCGAGGCCGTGGCCGAGCTCGGCAACGGCGCCACCGGCGAGGCGGTCGTCGGCGTGGCACGCGAGGAGCTCGTCAGGCTCTCCGAGCGCGTGGACCTCCTGGTCCTCGGCTCGCGCGGCTACGGTCCCGTTCGCCGCGCCCTGCTCGGCGGCTCCGCGGACCGGGTCGTCCACGAAGCGGCCTGCCCGGTGATCGTCGTCCCGCGCGGCGCCTGCGAGGACCATGCGGCCGAGCACAGAGCGGCGGACGAGGTCACGGCCGGTTGATCGCCGCCCCCTCGGTGTCCTCGCCGCCGTCACGACCCGTGCGGGCGGCACGCGGGACGACGATCACCGGGCACGCGGCTGCGCGGCAGATGCTCTCCCGTGCTCCCGGGCACAATCCGCCGCAGGCGGCCGGTGTGGCTCGAGCCCACGACGATGGCCGCCGCGCCCGCGTCGGCCGCGGCCCGCGCCAGCGCATGCGCCGGGTCACGATCGGCGGCCGCGAGCGCGCGGGACCCGGCTCGCCAACCAGCCGCGCCAGCGTCGCCTCTGCTGCGCACGGAGGGCGCGCACGTAGCTTGCGCCGCCGTCGCCGCTCATGAGCGCGTCGGCCGGGTAGGCGCAGACGAGCAGCAGCCCGCCCGAGCGCCCGGCGATCCGACGCGCGAGAGCGAGCGCATCCAGCGAGCGCTCGGACTCCTCGACCCCGGCGACGATCGTTCGCATCTCCGTGCAGCCGTGGCGGCGCCCCGTAGTTGCCACGGACGGCGGGGCGCGAGCCCGAATCTAGGGTCTGCGCATGCTCACTCCGAAGGTTACGTGCCTCACCACACTGCCCACCGCTTACGGGTCGCGGTTGCAGTCCGGGGCCGTCAGCGCCGCGAAGCGCTGAGCTCGGAGGCGAGCTCGGCGACGGCCCGCTCGACGGCGGGGCTCAGGCGCTCGCCGGCCCTGAAGCTCGCGCCCTCGACCGCATAAACGTCGAGCTGATCCGGGAGGCGCCCCAGCGCCCGCGCCAGCTCGATGGCGTCCGAGACTCCGAACGCGTGCGTCGACGAGCGCAGGGCGCGCACCGGCAAGGCGTCGGCCCCGGCGTCGAAACGCCGGATGGTGCCCGGCGCCGCCCCCGACTCGGCGGCGTCGACGACGACGACGTGCTCGGCCCCGGACCACGCGTCCATCAGCGCCGTGGCATCTCCCTCGACCTCGCGCACGTCGACCCCGGTGGGCGCCAGCGCGCGCACGCGCCGCGCGACGGCGAGGCCGGCGGCGTCGTCGCCGCGCCAGCCATTGCCGACGCCGATGAGGATCACTCGCGGTCGATCTCCAGGCGCAGGAAGTGCGTCGCGCACGAGATGCACGGGTCGTAGCTACGCACCGCCTGCTCGCAGCGCAGGCGCAGCTCGTCGTCGTCGAGATCGACGTGGCGCTGGACGAACCCGTGCAGGCTCTGCTCGATGCGGCCCTGGTTCTGCGAGGTCGGCGGGACGATGCGGGCATCGACGATGGTGCCCTCGGCGTCGATCTCGTAGCGATGCCACAGCATCCCGCGCGGCGCCTCGGTCCAGCCGAACCCGACGCCAGCGCGCGGCACGACCTCGGCGGCCGGCGGATCGGGGGGCTCGTAAGCATCGAGCAGGCGCAGCGCCTCGTCGAGCGCGTAGAGGATCTCCACCGCGCGGACGACGATGCTGCGGAACGGGTTGCGGCACACGGCCTCCAGCCCTGCCGCGTCGGCCGCCTCGCGCGCACCGGGTGACAGGCGGTCGCGGTTCAGGGCGTAGCGCGCGAGCGGGCCGACGAGATAGCGCGTGCCGTCGAGCAGGCGCGAGTGCAGCGCCGTGGAGTGCGGCACCTGCTCTTCGACGACGTACTCGTCGTAGTCCGCGGGCGCGAGGTCCAGGCCCGTGCTGGACACCAGCCGGCCGGACTCGATGGCGTAGACGTCGGGGTCGCGCAGCGCGAGGAAGACGAAGTCCTCCTCGAAGTCCGGGAACGGCAGCCCGGCCGTCCACGCCACCGCCTCGCGCGCGAACTCGCGCGCGCGCTCGAGCTGCTCAACGACCGGCGCCAGCTCGGCACGCGTCGGCGCGCGGTAGAAGCCCCCGACGCGGACGTTGATCGGGTGGATCTCGCGCCCCCCGATCACGCGCATGAGCGCGTTGCCGGCTTTCTTGAGCGCCAGCGCCGATTCCACGATCCCGGGGTGGTCGCCGGCCATCTCGAAGGCGTGCGAGTAGCCGAGGAAATCCGGCGCGTGCAGCATGAAGACATGCAGCGCGTGGCTCTCGACCCACTCGCCGCAGTAGAGCATCCGACGCAGGGCGCCGACCTGCTCGGGGACCTCGACGCCGCAGACGTCCTCCATCGCCGCGATCGAGCTCATCTGGTAGGCGACCGGGCAGATGCCGCAGATGCGGGCGGTGATGTCGGGGACCTCGTTGAAGCGCCTCCCGCGCAGGAACGCCTCGAAGAAGCGCGGCGGCTCGTAGATGCGCAGCTTGACGTCCTGCACCTGGCCGTCGCGCACGCGGACCTCCATGGCGCCCTCGCCTTCCACGCGGGCGAGCACCTCGGTGAGGATCTCGCGCTCAGCCACGGCGCGCCTCGCTCTCCGCGCGGAACTGCGGCGCGCCCGCGTAGAACGTGCGGTAGAGCCGCACGACGTCACGCTCGGGCAGACCGTGCCTGGTGAGCCAGCTGCCGAGCGAGCCCGGGTTCGGCTGCTCCATCGGCCCGAAGCACCCGTAGCAGCCTCGGTGGTAGCTGGGGCACAGCGCGCCGCAGCCGGCGTGCGTGACCGGGCCCATGCACGCCGTCCCGTGGGCGACCATCACGCAGACATTGCCGCGGCGTTTGCATTCCACGCACACGCTGTACGCGCCGATCTGCGGCTTGCGCTCGTTGAGGTAGGCGCTGATCACCTCGAGCAGCTGGCCCTTGTCGGGCGGGCAGCCGTTGAGCTCGAAGTCGACCGCGACGTGTTCGGACGCCGGAGTGGAGTACGCGAGCGTCGAGATGTACTGCGGGCTCGCGTAGACGACCGAGACGAAGTCCTCCACGTCGGCGAAGTTGCGCAGCGCCTGGATGCCGCCCGCGGTGGCGCACGCGCCGATGCAGACCAGGCGACGGGAGCGCGCGCGGATCTCGCGGATGCGCTCGGCCTCCTCGGAGGTCGTGATCGAGCCCTCGACGATCGACAGGTCGTACTCGCCCTCGGCGCGCTCGAGCCCGGCCTCGGTGAAGTAGGCGATGTCGATCTCGCCCGCAAGGGCGATGAGCTCGTCCTCGCAATCCAGCAGCGAAAGCTGGCAGCCGTCGCACGAGGAGAACTTCCAGACTGCGAGGCTGCGTCGCTCGCTCATAGCTCGGGCACCCGCATGAGCGGCTCGACGATGTCGCGTCGCAGGACCGGCCCGTCCTTGCACATGAAGAGCGGACCGAGCTGGCAATGCCCACAGTGTCCCGTGGCACAGGTCATGCTGCGCTCGAGCGAGAGCCAGATGCGGTCGTCGGTCAAGCCCGCGTCCTGCAGCGCAACAGCCGCGAAGCGCATCATCACCTCGGGGCCGCACATCATCGCCACTGCGCTGCCCGGGTCAAAGACGGCGCGCGGGATGAGCCGCGTGACGACGCCAACGCGCCCGCGCCAGTCGCTGTCGGCGACGTCGACGGTCACGTCGACATCGGCGTCGAACCGCGCCCGCCAGCCTTCGAGCTCCTCCACGTAGAGCAGCTCGGCCGGGGAGCGCCCGCCGTACAGAATCGACACGTCCCCGAAGCGCTCGCGGTTGGCAAGAAGCTCATGGATGACCGGGCGCAGCGGTGCGAGGCCGATGCCGCCGGCGACCACGACGACATCACGGCCCTCGGCCTCGCGCACGGGCCACGCCGTCCCGAACGGGCCGCGAACGCCGAGCACCTCGCCCGGCTTTGCGGCGCAGATCGCCTCGGTCACCGCGCCGACGGCGCGCACCGTGTGCACGACCGCGCCGTCGCCGCCGATGCTGCTGATCGAGATCGGCGCCTCGCCCACGCCGAACGCGTAGAGCATCGCGAACTGCCCAGGAGAGAACGGCTTGCCGGGCGGCGCGCCCGCGGGCTCGAGGCGCAGCGTCCAGGTGTCCCCGGTCTCGCGCTGCTTGTCAGCAACACGGTAGGCCGTGGGCAGCTCAGCCACCGCCCGCCCTTCCGTACATGTCGAGGAGCCGCAGCCGGGTGTCCTGGAGACGCTCGACGAAGACGCCCGACAGCAGCTTGAGCATGTCGTAACCCAGGGCCGGGTCGGCCTCGCACTTGCCGCGCAGGCACGCACCGTCGAGCGAGATGGCGTAGGTCGTCCCCACGGAGCGCGCGTCGAAGGCCGTGCGGTACGGCGGCACGAGCCACGACCAGCCGAGTAGCTCGCCGTCGTGCAGCGTCTGCAGCACCACCGCTCCGCGCCCCGGGACCTCGGTCTCCAGCGCGACCGCGCCCTCGCGGATGACGTAGAACGCGTTGGCCGGCTCGCCCTCGCGCATGATCCGCTCGCCGGGCTGGAAGATGCAGTTGCGTGCACAGCCCGCGACCGTGTCGCGGTGGTCGGGCGCCAGCGCTTGCAGCGCCGGGACCTCGCTCAGCAGCTCCTCAATCGTCCGCATGGCCGCCCTCCCGCAGATCGGTGGCGCGGATGGCCGCGGTCTCCTCGGTGATGTCGATCGCGACCGGGCACCAGGTGATGCAGCGGCCGCAGCCCACGCACCCCGAGGTGCCGAACTGGTCGATCCAGGTCGACAGCTTGTGGGTCATCCACTGCCGGTAGCGCGAGCGCCCGGTTCGGCGCACGCTGCCGCCGTGCACGTAGGAGTGCTCGAGCGTGAAGCACGAGTCCCAGAGGCGTGCGTGCTCGGTCTCGCCGCCCGCGAGGTCGGTGGTGTCCTCGACCGTGCTGCAGAAGCAGGTCGGGCACACCATCGTGCAGTTGCCGCAGCTCAGGCAGCGGTCGGCGACCTCGTCCCAGCGCGGGTGGTCCAGGTTGCCCTGCAGCAGGTCGCGGATGTCGGTGACGTCGAGCGTCCGGCCCATCGAGGCCGCGGCCCGCGCGGCCGCCTCGTCGGGTGCGCGCTCCTCGTCGCCCTCCGCCGCGCGATGCTCAATCGCGGCGAGGACTTCGGCGCCGCGCTCGCTCCCGACCTCCACGACGAAGCGGTGCCCGTCGTCGTCGAGGAGCTCGGTCAGCGCCAGGTCGAAGCCGCCGGTCACGCGCGGCCCGGTGTCCATCGAGACGCAGAAGCAGGTCCCGCCGGCGCGCCCGCAGTTGACGGCTACGAAGAACGCGTCGCGCCGACGCGCCTCGTAGTCGGGGTCGGCGTAGCGGTCGCCGATGAAGACGCGGTCCTGGATCGTGACGGCGTGCAGGTCGCACGAGCGCACGCCGAGGAAGGCGTAGCGCGGCGGCGGCTCGGGAGCCTGCACGTCGAGCCCTCCGTCGAGCCCGCGCCGCGCGCGCCAGATGCTGAGCTGGGGGGGGAAGAGGAAGCGCTTGAGCGAGTCGTGGCCGACGGTATGCGCGAAGAGCGCTCCGTCGCCGGTGCGCTGAAGGCGGAAGCTGCCGCCCTCCTGGACGTCGACCCAGCCGCCGGGAAGCTCGTCGGCGCTGTGCACCTCGTCGTAGACCAGCGACTGCGAGCGGACCGTCGGTCCGATGACCGTGTAGCCGCGCTGCCAGAGCGCGTCCAGCAGGCCGTCGAGCTCAGCTCGCTCGATGATCGCGGGGGCGGCGTTCATCGGAGTGCGTACGCTACACCCGCCGCGCTGCACGGTGGTCCGTGTTTTTCCGTGCCCCCTCGTGGTCCACCCCCGATGGCGATCGGCGCCGACGGCATTAGCTTGCCGTGCCATGGCCGATTCGATCGATCCCCCGCTCTTCGAGCGCATCGTCGTCGGCGTCGACGGCGAACGGGGAGGCCGCGACGCGCTCGCCCTCGCAGCGCTGCTACAGCGCGCGGGCGGCGGAGAGCTCATCGCCGTCCACGTCCACGCTCCCGCGCACACCGTCGACCTGTCGCACCCTGGGCGCGCGGAGGCGGCGCTCGCCGCGGAGCAGTTCGAGCTGCTCGAGCGCGAGCTCGCCGCGGCGGGCCTGCAGGCGCACGCCACCGTCATGACCGAGAACTCGCCGGCGCGCGCGCTGCACACGGCCGCCGAGCGCCACGCCGCGCAGCTCATCGTCGTCGGGGCCTGCCACCTCACCGGTGCCGAGCGCGTCGTGGCCGGCGACGACGCGACGGGGACCCTGCACGGCGCACCATGCGCCGTCGCGGTCGCCCCGCGTGGCTTCGCCTGCTCCGGCGGCGAGCTGCGGCTCGTCGGCGTCGGCGTCGACGACTCGCCCGAGGCAAGCGCGGCCCTCGAGCTCGCGCGCCGCCTCGCCCGGCGAGTCGGCGCCGTCATCCGTGCGACGACCGTCGTCCACCTGGAGCACCCGTTCGGGTCGTTCACTGCGTGGGAGCCGGCGTGGCCGGTCGACGTGCCCGACGCGCGGGACACGGGCCAGCGGCTCCTCGACCGCCTTCTGGCCGATCCCGAGCACAACGCGACCGGCGAAGTCGCGGTCGGCACGACGTGGGAGCAGCTCGCCTCGCGCAGTGGCGACCTCGACCTCCTCGTCCTCGGCGCGCGCAACCACAGCCCGCTGCGACGCCTCGTGCTGGGCAGCACCTCGACGAAGCTCGTGCGCCACATCCCCTGTCCGCTGCTCGTGCTCCCGCGAACCGCCGACGCCCGCCGCGACCAGGCCGCGACCGGCGCGATCGCCGCTCGCGAGGCGCACGTCGCGCGACGGTGAGCAAGCAGACCGCTGCCGCGCAACCCGACCGGCACGCGCAACCACCGGACGAGGTGCTCGAGCACGGTCTTCGTGGCGCTTGCGTTCATGCACGACGTCTTCGGCTCTGCGCGCCTCGACGTCCAGGCGCTCGCCACCGCGGCGGCGGGGCGCTCGGCGTTCTGCCGGTCACCGCCCTCGAAGAGCGCTGGCGCCGCTGGCGGCTGGCACCACGCTCACCCTGACGAGGCGATGAGCGCCTCGAGCGGCGCCTGCACACCGCGCGGCAAGACGATGACCGGGCAGTGCGCCTCCGCCACCACCCGCCGCGAGACGCCGCCCAGCAGGACGGCGCGCACGGGCCCATAGCCGCGCGACCCGCACACCAGCAGATCGAGATTCTCCGAAACCCTGATGAGCGACTGCGCCGGATCCTCCAGGAACGCGTCGACCTGCACGGGCACGTCGTCCTCGAGCGCACCGACCGCGGTGCGCGCCGCGGCCTCGGCCCGCACTCGATGCTCGCCCTCAACCGCGTCGAAGCCCTTGTGCTGCTCGGTCTCGGCGTACCAGCCCGTGCGGACCTTGGCCACGGTGAGCACCCGCAGCGTCGCTTCAGCGCGGCGCGCCAGCGCGAACGCACCGCGGAGCGCCTCGCGCCCTTCCTCGCTGTCGACGTAGGCAACGCCGATCGTGCGCAGTCCCCCGCCGGCCTGCCAGCCGTGCGGCACAACCGCGATGGGACACGGCGCGCCATGCATCAACCGCTCGGCGGTGGAGCCGGGCAGCACGCGGCCGACGGCACCACGGTGCGTCGAGCCGACGACGAGCAGCCCGGCATCCTCGGCCTCCGCTGCCTCGTGCAGAGCGCGGGCGGCGCTCGTGCTGGCCAGGTCGCGGCACTGCGCCGCGATGCCCTGTGCGTGCAACTCGCCGCGGACCTCGTCGAGCGTCTCGCCGACGTCCGCGACGAGCTCCTCAGCCATCTGCCCGGCGATGAGCTCGTCATCGCCGGCGTCGTGGACCGAAGCGATGACGAGCTCGGCACCCGTGAAGCGGGCCGCCGCGACGCCGAAGTGGACCGGAGCGCGGTCGTGGGTGTGCGGGTCGTAGCCGATGAGGATGGGCTTGCTCATCAGGCTGTCGGGGCGCCGGAAACTGTGCGCGCGTCGAGGTAGCGCGGGATCGCGGCCATCGTGGTCAGCTCGCCGTAGTCCTGCTCGGGGATGTTGATGCCGGTCGCCTCGTTGAGGGCGATGACGATGTTCAAGATGTCCATGGAGTCGAGCTCGAGATCCTCGCGCAGCAGAGCACCGTTGTCGAGCGTCGCACGATCGATGTCGGGCGCCACGTCGAGCGCCGCGTCGACGACCTCGCTGTGGAAAGTCCGCAGACGTGCAGCACGTATCTGCGGACGTGCCGGACCCCTCAGTGGCGTTCACTGTGGACATGAGCCTCACCGCCACCGCCCGGTCGGTCGGCAACAGTTTGCGCCAGGACGTCCTGGTGGACAATCGCCACCGGCTGGTCACCGACGAGCCGCAGCGGCTCGGGGGCACCGACACGGGACCGGCGCCGCACGAGCTGCTGCCGGCGGCACTGGCTGCCTGCATCGCCGTGACGATCCGGATGTACGCCCGGACGAAGGGCTGGGAGCTCGGCGAGCTGAGCGTGGACGTCGTCTACGACAACGTCTCGACGCCCCGGCGCTTCGACGTCACCATCGACCTGCCGCGCGGGCTGAGCCCCGAGCAGGTGCGGCGTCTGATGCGCGTCGCCGAGGCCTGCCCCCTGCGCCGCTCCATCGAGGCCGGCATGGTCTTCGACGAGCACCTGCCGCGCGGGCGCGACGCCGCCTGAGCGCGCGTCAGGCCGCGCCGCGAGCGCGGAGCAGCCCGAGACCCGAGCGCACGGCCGCGAGTGGCCGCACGGTGCGAAACGCGATCATCGCCGCAACGATGCCAAGGCACGCGTTGACCATCGTGACGCCGACCTGCATGCCCACCGAGAACGACACCGCGGCCGCGGCCGCGACCGTCTGGTGCAGTGCGGCGGCGAGCATGAGCTGCTGTGTGCCGGCGCCCCCGGGCGTGAGCGGCACCACCGTCGAGAGCCCGGCCACGACCATCACGAGCCCCGCTGCGGGGAGGGAGGCGGGCAGGCCGAACGCCTCGAGCAGGAGGAAGACCACCGCGATCCGGCAGACCCACGCCCCCGCCTGCACGAGCGCCACCCTGCGTGCGTAGTGCCGCGGGGTCCGCAGGATCGCGCCGCCCTGCGCAACGGCGTGGCGCAGCGCGCGCAGGCGCGCGGCGAGGCGCGGCATCGCCAGGGCGCCCCCGATCACGGCGAGCACCGCGACCGCCGCGGCAAGCGCGACGCCGATGCCCGGCGAGGGCAGGCTGGGAGCAAACGCGACAGCGCCCGACGCGCAGACAAGCACGACGAGGGCCGTGCCGGCCAGCGTGTCGAAAAGCACGACGACCGACATCGTCGCCGCGATCGTCGCCACGCTGGACCCGGCGACCCGCGCGCGGGCGAGCGCGACCTTGGCGGCGTCACCGCCGCGGCCGGGCAGGGCGGCGTTGAGTGCGACGCCGACCGCGTAGGCCGCACCGACGTCCAGGAGGCTGACACGGCGGTCGGGATACGCGGCGGCGAGCACGTTGCGCCAGGCGACCGATCGCAGCACGTGGTTGGCCAGGTGGAAGCACAGGGCCAGCACGGCCAGCCGGAGGTCGACCTGCTCGAAGCGCTCCCCCACGGCAGCGACGAGCGCGATCATGCCCCCACGCGGAGGTCAGCCAGCTCGGCGGCCACGAGCTCGGGACGCTCGGTGATGAGTCCCTGGACGCCCCAGCCCACCAGGTCGCGCACCTGCTCGCACGTCTGCACCGGCCACGTCATCACCAGCTTGGCCCGGCGGCGCAGGTCCCACACCGTCGGCGCGTCGAGCAGCTTGCGATGGATCGAGACCCCGTGCAGCATGCGGCCCTCGAAGCGACGGCGCAGCGCCTCGAGCTGGCGACGGGCTCCAATCGAGTGCACCGGGCGAGCGCCCGGGATCGCCGCCACCCCATCGAGCAGGGGCCAGTGGCGGGCGCAGACGGTCACCGGGGCGCCGGGGGGGTGCTCGGCCAGCTCAGCGGCGACGAGCGCCGTCAGGCGAGCGTCGCGACCCTTGAGGTCGAGCAACAGCTCCGTGCCCGGGCACACCGCGGCGAGCAGCGCGCCGAGGCGCAGCCGCGGCGTCCACGGCGGGGCGAGCGTCCAGCAGTCCCAGAGCAGCGGCACCGGGCCGAGGGTCTTGAGGTGGCGAACCTCGATCCGGCCCGCATACAGGTGCAGGTCCGCCTCGACGACTGGCAGGCCGAGCTGCTGGGCCCGGCGCAGGCCGTCGAGATCGTTGCCCGACCGATGGGCGATGACGAACGGCCCCATCGCGGGCGAGTGTAGGACGCCGCGGCCGGCGTCCCGCACGGTCCACGACAACGAGGGTAGAAACTACGATCAGCGTCCCGACCACGACGTCCAGGACGAAGTGGTTGGCCGTCGCGATCACGGCCAGCACCATCGCGATCGGCATGAGCACGGCGAAGGCCCGCAGCGCCCGCTGTTCGGTGGCCCGGAAGATCACGATGCCCAGCAGAACGTTCCAGCCGGCATGGAAGCTCGGCATCGCGGCGTACTCGTTGACCAGCGCAGCGGGCAGGACGGAGCGGTATCCGCTCGCGTAGTACGTGACGGTGTCGACCGCGCCCATGCCCGCCAGCCGGGGCGGCGCGACAGGGAACAGCACGAAGATCACGAGGCCGACGGCGCCCGAGATCAGGCAGACGTTGCGCAGAAGCCGGTAGTCCCGGGGCCGGTAGCGAAAGAGCAGCACGCCTGACAGCACCAGCAGCGGCCAGTGGCCGAAGATGTAGATCCAGTTGGCGATCGCCACGAGCATGTGGTGGCCGAGGATCGCGGCCTGCGCTGCGTGCTCCCACTCGATGCCCGCGAGGCGCTCGACGCGCTCGACCGAGTCGGCGTTGGCGACGGCCTGCGGGACGCTGCCCTCGGTGAGAGCGCGGACGCCGAAGTAGGTCAGGTAGCCGCCCGCGAAAATCGCGAGCTCGCGGACGCCGAGCCACCGGGCGCGCGCCTCCACGTCACACCCCCGCGCTCGCCCGGGCCGCTGGACGGTGCGGTGCCCGGAAGTCGTCGAGCGCGCGCGTGGCCGCCTCGTAGCCCTGGCGGATCAGCCGCGGCCAGTGCGAGCGATCGATGAACAGGTCATAGAATCTGACGCCGCGCAGCTCGCGATAGTCGACCGGGTCGACGATCGTCAGGGCGTCGCCCAGACGGCGTTTGGTCCGTTGGGCGAACTCGAGGTGGTAGCCCTGCTCGAGCTGGCGACTGGCCCGCAGAATGCCGAGCCGGTGGGCCTGCCAGCCGGTGATGTCCTGCGGCTCGAACTGCGCCGGGAGCATGAAGTTCGCGCCGACGACGTAGTCAAAGTCGCCGTCTTCGAGCACCGGCTCGGCGGGGAAGAGCTCGATGATCCCGCCGTCGACGTAGAGGTGGCCACGCACGGGGACCGCTTCGATGAAGACCGGCAGGGCGATCGCGATGCGAACGAGTTCGCCGATCGTGAGCTCCGGCGTGCGGCGCGTTCCGAAGTACTCCACGCGGCCGAGGTCCATGTTGTAGACGATCGTCGTGATCGGAAAGCGCGTCTCGCCCACGGCCATGCCGCGCGTCCGCTCCTCGAACAGGTGTTGCACGGCCTCGCCCTTCGCCAGGCCGGTGAACCCGCGCAGCGCAGCGAGCGCGAAGCGGGGCGCATTGCGCCACTGGATGTCGAGGTAGTCCTCGGGACGCCACGACAGCGAGAAGCGCGCCATCTCGTAGGCGCTGAGCCCCGCCGCCCACATCGCGCCCCAGATGGCACCGCCGGAGCACGCGCTGAGCGCGGCCGGCCGGATCCCCGCCTCTTCGAAGGCCCGTGCGATGCCGATCAGCGACACGCAGGCGCCACCGCCGCCGCTGGCGATGACCGCCACGCGCTTGCCCTCGAGGGCCGGCACCGGCCGCAAGACGGGTCGGGGCGGTAGGGGGTTCTCGACGCGCGGGGCGTGGTCGACGTACGGAATCGGCAGCAGCGCATGCCGCGCGCGCAGCAGGAACGCCGGATCCGCCGTCTCGCGGACCAGGTCGCCGAGCTCGTTGGCTCGCGCGAACGCCCGTTTGAGGCCGTAGAGATCAAGCAGATCCACCATGCCTTCGACGTTAGTCCCGAGCACCGCGCCCGCCATCCGCGCGGCGCCGCGTACCGCCATGTGGTGAATCCCGGAGCGCGAGCGTGGCGGCTTTCTACCGAGGCGATGCGCACGGCCGCCCGGATGCGGACCGCCCCGCAGACGCCTAGCGTCAAACCCGGAACGTGTGCCCATCGAAGGGAGGTATGACATGCCCGGAACCCTCATTCGCTGGGATCCCTTCGCCGAGCTGCCGGAGTTCCGCGGCTGGTTCGACCGGCTGCTGGACGACTTCGGGACTGCCCGTGCGCGCGAGTGGACGCCGGCCGTGGACGTGGTCCGCGACAACGGCAACCTCATCCTGCGCGCGGACGTGCCGGGGATCGAGCCCGAGGAGATCAGGATCGAGATCCGCGAGGGCTATCTGACGTTATCCGGCGAGCACGAGGAGACCACGGAGGAAACGGAGAAGCAGTACGTGCGCCGCGAACGGCGCTATGGCAGCTTCTCCCGGAGCGTCCCGCTGCCCGAGGGCGTCGAGGCCAAGAAGATCAAGGCCAAGACGCACGACGGCGTGCTCGAGGTGACGATCCCGCTACCGAAGCAGGTGGCGGTGGAGCCGATCACGATCACGCCGACCGTCGAGTAGCCCGCTTCCAGGTCAGGCCGATGGGCGGCGTCCATTGCCGGTCGCCGCCCATCCGGCTGCAGGGGCCGCCCACCGTACTTTCTGCGGTCGCTGGACGCGGCCCTCTGCCGATGATCGCCTGACCCGCATCGGTCACGGTCGTCGCATGAGCAAGATCACCGCGCGCGAGGCGCGACACCTGGCGCCGGAGGCGCTCGACACGATTCTGCGCGCCGCTGTCCTCGCGCCCTCCACGCACAACACGCAGCCCTGGACATTCGCCCTCGAGCCCGGCGTCGTCGACCTGCGCGCGGACCGCACGCGCGCGCTGCCCGTCAACGATCCGGAGGACCGCGAGCTGACCATCAGCTGCGGTGCCGCGCTGTTCAACCTGCGCGTGGCGGCGTGCCACGCCGGCGCCGCGCCTGCGATCGAGCTGCTGCCAGATCCGGGCGACCCGGACCTGCTGGCCACCGTCGTGCTGCACGGCGGCGGCCGGCCTCCCGCGGACGTCGAGCGCCTGAACGCGGCGATCGCACGGCGCCGCACCCACCGCGACGGCTTCGCCGACCTCGACCTACCGCCGTGCCTGGGCAACGAGCTGCGAGGCATCGGCCATGCCGAGGGCGCCTGGCTGGAGCTCGTGGACGTGGACACGCTCGACGACCTGGCCGATCTCATCGCCGAGGCCGACCGCATGCAATGGGCCAACCGCCATTGGCGCCGCGAGCTCGCCGCGTGGATGCATCCGCGTCGCGCCAACGACGGCCTCGCCATGCCCGACCTCGTCGCGCCGCTGGCGCGCGCGACGGTCGCGACGCTGGACGTCGGTATGCCGACCGCCGCCCGCGACCGCGATCGCGCGCGGGAGGCGCCGGCGATCGTCGTCCTCGACACCCACGGCGACCGCCCGCGCGACTGGCTCATCACCGGCATGGCGCTCGAACACGCCCTTCTGCACGCGGCGTCACAAGGCGTCCAGGCCTCCTATCTCAACCAACCGATCCAGGTCGCCGAGCTGCGGATGCGAGTGGCCTCGCTGCTCGAACGTCCGTGCTTCCCGCAGGTGGTCATGCAACTCGGGCATCCGGCACATCCGGCCGGCCCGGCCCGGCGCCGCCCGCTGGCCGACGTGATCGAGTCCGCCGAGGGCCCCTGATGGCCTCCCGCAACGGGAGCCGCCCCGACAGGCGCGCCGCGGCCGGCGCCGCCGAGCTTGGGCCCGACGAGCTGCGCAGGCGCTGCGACCCGGCGACGCTCGGCTTCACCACTACCTCAGAGCTGCCCTCGCTGCCGGGCCAGATCAACCAGGACCGGCCGGCTGCCGCGATCGACTTCGCCCTGGACATGCAGGGCCGCGGGTACAACCTCCTCGTCACCGGGGTCCCCGGGACCGGCCGCCGGACGACCGTCCTCGCGCGCCTAGCCGCGCACGGCGCCAAGCGCCCGACGCCGCCAGACTGGGTCTACCTCTTCAACTTCGCCGAGCCCGCACGCCCGCTCGCCGTGGCGCTGCCCACTGGTCGCGCCCGCGAGCTCGCCGCCGCGATGGAGGCGTTCGTGGAGGCCGTGGGCAAGGAGATCCCGCGCGCCTTCGAGAGCGAGAGCTACCGCGAGCGCCATGACGCGGCCGTCGCCGACCTTGAGCGCCGCCGGCAGGAGGGCCTGGATCGCGTGCGCGGCCACGCCGCCCGGCGGGGGCTCGCGCTCGAGCTCACGCCCTCCGGGGTGGTGATGATGGCGCTCGTGGACGGCCACCCGGTCGGTCCGGAGGACTTTGCGCGTCTCCCGCAGGAGACCAGGGACGAGCTCAGCGCTGCCCAGCGCGAGATCGAGAGCGAGATGACCGACCTCATGGGCGTCGTCCGCGAACTCGATCGCGAGGGGCGCGAGCGCATCCGCAAGCTCGATCGAGAGGTCGCGCTGTTCGCCGTGGGGCACCTGATCGACGACCTCAAGGCGGCCTTCCAGGAGCCGGACGCGATCGGCCGCTGGCTCGAGCAGGTACGCGAGGACGTCATCGCGAACCTCGCCCGGTTCGTCGGCGAACCGGAGAACGACGCGGTCGCCCTCCGCCAGATCGCGGGCATGACGGGCGGCCAGGCGGGCGCCCGATTTCCACGGCGCTATGGCGTCAATGCGTTCGTCGCGCACGACGGCGCCGACGGGGCGCCGATCGTGGTGGAGACGAATCCCAGCTATCAGAGCCTGTTCGGGCGCATCGAGTTCGAGAGCATGCTCGGCGCGGTCGCCACCGACCACGGCCACCTGCGGGCGGGCGCGGTCCACCGTGCCAACGGCGGCTACCTCGTCCTGCGCACGCTCGAGGTCATCACGCGGCCCCTGCTCTGGAGCAAGCTCAAGGAGGTCCTGCGAACCGGGAGCGTGCGGCTGGAGAATCCCGGCGAGCAGCTCATGCTGTTCCCGACCGCGTCGCTGACTCCGGAGGCCGTCGACGTCGACCTCAAGGTCGTGCTCGTGGGCTCGCCGGAGATCCACCGGCTGCTGGACGCCCTCGACGAGGACGTCCGCGATCTCTTCCGCGTGCGCGCCGAGTTCGACATCGAAGTGCCGTGGAGCGACGAGCAGGTCCGCGAGTACGCCGGCTTCGTCGCCGACTACGTCCGCGAGCGCGGCCTGCGCCACTTCGATCCGGGCGCCGTGGCCCGCGTGGTCGAGCACGGCGCCCGCGTCGCCGGCGATCAGCGCAAGCTCACCACGCGTTTCGCGGGCATCGGCGAGCTCGTCGCGGAGGCCAGCCACTGGGCGGGCGAGGCGGGCCGCGAGACGGTGACCGGCGCCGACGTGCAGGACGCGATCGAGCGCCGGATCCACCGCTCCGACCTGCTCGAGAACCGCCTCGACGAGCTCATCGCCGACGGGACGCTGATGATCGCCGTCGACGGCGAGCGAGTCGGCCAGGTCAACGGCCTGTCGGTCGTGGCGCTCGGGGACTACGACTTCGGCCGGCCGATCCGGATCACCGCCACGACCGCCGGCGGTCGCGGCGAGGTGGTCAGTATCGACCGGGAGACGGAGCTCAGCGGCGCGATCCACGACAAGGGCTTCCTCGCCCTGCGCGGCTACCTCGAGCAGCGTTACGGCGAACGCGCCCCGCTGACGCTCGTCGCCAGCGTGACGTTCGAGCAGTCCTACGCCGGCGTCGAGGGCGATTCCGCCGCCAGCGCCGAGCTCTACGCGTTGCTCTCGAGCCTCGCCCGCGTCCCGCTGCGCCAGGGCATCGCGGTCACGGGGTCGGTCAACCAGCACGGCGAGGTCCAGGCGATCGGCGGCGTAAACGAGAAGATCGAAGGCTTCTACCGCGTCTGCAGCCGCGCAGGGCTGACCGGCGAGCAGGGCGTGCTCATCCCCCGCGCCAACGTGCGCCACCTGATGCTCAGCGACGAGATCGTCGAGGCGGTCAGGGCCGGGCGCTTCCACGTCTGGGCGGTCGCCACCATCGACGAAGGTCTGGAGTTGCTGACCGGCCTGCCGGCCGGCAGCCGCGGCCCGGACGGCGCCTTCCCGGAAGGCACCGTGCACTGCCGCGTGGAGGAACGGCTGTTCTCGCTGGGCGACGCGGCTGGCACTCTCGAGGAGGTCTAGGCGCGGTGTCGCCTGCGCAGGCCGCGATCCGGGTCGACCGGCTGCTCGTCCGGCGCGGCGGCAACGAGGTTCTCCACCGCGTCTCGCTCGCAGTGCCCGCCGGGGAGATCACCGGACTGCTGGGCCCGAGCGGGTGCGGCAAGACGACGCTCATGCGCGCGATCGTGGGCGTCCAGATCATCGATTCGGGCACCGTCGAGGTGCTCGGCCTGCCGGCGGGGGCGCCGGCGCTGCGGCGCCGGGTCGGCTACATGACGCAGTCGCCCTCGGTCTACCGTGATCTGACGACCCGCGAGAACCTACGCTACTTCGCTCGCGTGCTCGCTGCGCCCGCCGGCCGAGTCGACGAGGTGATCGCCACCGTCGACCTTGGCGACCGCGCCGACCGTGTTGTGAGCTCGCTCTCGGGAGGCGAGCAGGCCCGCGCCTCCTTGGCGACCGCTCTGCTGGCCGAGCCGCAGCTGCTCGTCCTCGACGAGCCGACGGTCGGCCTCGACCCGCTCCTGCGGCGGGAACTGTGGAGCACGTTCAGAGCGCTGGCGTCCCGGGGCGTCACGCTGCTCGTCTCCAGTCACGTGATGGACGAGGCCGAGCACTGCGACGCGCTCGTCCTCATGCGCGACGGCGACGTGGTCGCCAACGAGGCACCGGACGACCTGCGGCGGCGGACCCGCTGCGACGACCTCGAGGAGGCGTTCGTCGCGCTGATCGAGCATCGGGTCCCGGCATGAGTCCCGGGGTCGCCGCAGCCACCGCCGCCCGCGTGCTCACCCAACTGTGGCGCGACCCACGAACAATTGCGCTGCTGCTGGTCGTCCCGTGCGCGCTGGTCACGCTCCTGAAGTACGTCTTCGCCTCGCGCCCATTGGCCTTTCAGGCCATCGGCGGCCCGCTGCTCGGCCTGTTCCCCTTCATCACGATGTTCCTCGTCACCTCGATCACCATGCTGCGCGAGCGCACCACCGGTACGCTCGAGCGGCTGATGAGCATGCCGTTGGGCAAGCTCGACCTGCTCCTGGGATACGGGGTCGCCTTCGCGGCCGTTGCGATCGTCCAGGCCGTCACGGTGAGCCTCCTGGCCTTCGGCGCGTTGGGCCTCGACACGGCCGGGTCCGTGGGCGCCGTCATCGCGCTCGCGGTCGCCAACGCGGTTCTGGGGATGGCGCTCGGCCTCTTCGTGTCGGCGTTCGCGACCACCGAGTTCCAGGCCGTCCAGTTCATGCCCGCCGTCGTGTTCCCGCAGCTGCTGCTGTGCGGATTGTTCATCTCGCGCACGGAGATGGCGGCGGGCCTGCGCTGGGCGTCGGACGCCCTCCCCCTCACCTACGCGTACGACGCGCTCGACCGCGTCACGAGCCAGGGAGCGCTCGGATCGCGCGGCGCCATCGACGTGGTCGTCGTCTTCGGGGCCACCGTCCTCGCACTCGCGCTCGGTGCGGCGACGCTGCGTAGGCGCACGCCCTGACTAACCTAGTCGTCTTCGGTCCAGGTCAGCTCCGACCGCACGGTGACGACGCCCGGCACCTTGGCGACGAGCTTCGGCAGGATGTCGGCCTCGGTGCGCCGGCGGACGCTGCCCGCGAGCGTCGTCTCGCCGTTACGGACCTGCACGTCGATCGTGCCGTTCTCGAGCCCGAGCGCCTCGTGCAGGGAGACCTGCTCGCTGATCTCGCGGGCGATCTCCTCGTCGGTGCGCGCGAACGCGCGCACGAGGTCCGCGCGGGTGACGATCCCGACGAGCCGCCCCTGATGGACCACCGGAAGGCGGTTGACACCGTGCTCGAGCATGATCTGCGCGGCTGAGGGGATCGTCCAGAACGGCTCGATCGTGATCGCGGGCGATGTCATCGCCTCGCCGGCGGTCCGGGCGGCGGCCTTGGCTGCCGCCTCGGGATCGCGACGCGCGACCAACCGCGCCAGCGGGCCCGGCTCCTCGGGCTCCGGGCGCTCCTTGGCCAGGACGTCGGCCTCGGAGACCACTCCGACGACCTCGCCGTCGTCGCCGACGACCGGCAGGCCGGAGATGCCACGCGCGACGAGCGCGCGCGCGACGTCCTTCAGCGATGCCCCAGGCGCGACGGTGGTGACGTCGCGCGTCATGACCTCTTGCACTCTCATGCGCCGACCTTGTCAATCATTCGGCGACATGCCATCCGGCGTCACCACTGCCCCGGGTCGGGAGTTCCCACGGATCTTCGCGCCGGCTCCGCGCGCAACGATTATCACCGGGCACGCCGCTGTCCGGATCAGGCGACCCGACGTGGCGCCCGCCAGCACCGCGTGCAGCGGTCCGTAGCCGCGCGAGCCGGTGACGAGCAGATCGAGCGAGGACGAGGCGCGCGCGAGCTCGTCGACCGGCTCGCCGCTGCGCACCAGCGGCCGAGCCTGCACGGCGGGGTCGAGCCGCGCGACGACGCGCGACAGGTCATCGGCGGCGCCGCTTTCGCCGGGCGGCTCGACGACGCGAATGACGTCCAGCCGGGCGCCGAGCCGGCGGGCGACGTCCTCGGCCGTCGCGAGCGCTCGGTGCGCCTCCGCCGAGCCGTCGTAGGCGCAGCCCACCGCCGCGAAGGGCACGTCCCCGCGCTCGCCGTATCCGCGTGGCGCGATCGCAACCGGACACGGCGCGCTGTGAAGCAGGTGCTCGCCCGTGCTCCCGGGCAGGATCCGGCGCAGCGCGCAGGCGTGGCTCGAGCCGACCACGATAAGCGCCGCGCGCTCCTCGGTCGCGACCTCCTGGAGCCCCCAAGCCGGATGAGCGGCCGCGACGGCGCGGGTCACGGTTCCAGGCGAGCCGGAAAGACGGGCGAGGGTCGCCTCGGCGTCTGCTCGCAATGCCCGCGGGTAGGCCGCGCCACCCTCGCCTGCGTAGACTGGATCGCCGGGGTAGACGCACACGAGCAGCAGCCTGGCCGAGGGCTCGGCGAGGCCCCGTGCGAGCGCAAGCGCGTCGACGGAACGCTCGGAATCCTCGACGCCTACGACGACCGTTTCCATCGCGCTCCTCCTCATCAGCGACCTTAGAGCGACGCGCCGGGCAGCGCCACCGTATTGGACCGCCACGCACCGGCGCGCCCGCAGTGCATGGGTACTTCTCCGCACGGCCCTGCGTGCAAGGGCGGATGCCGGCCGCGCGACGGAGCGCAAAGCTCGCGGTGAACTTCAAATCCGGGAGGTCGTCATGACCACGAGGATCCAGCCCTACCAGGGCAGCTACCTGACACCGAGCTTCGAGACAGCCACCGTCGCCGACGCGATGCGCACCGGGGTGATGAGCTGCCCGCCCGACGTGGCGGCGAGCGTCGTCGCTCGGATGATGGCGACCTACCACATCCATTCCGTCGTCGTCGAGGGCGTTTACCAGGACCCCATCCATGGCGAGCAGCTGAAATGGGGCGTCGTCTCCGACATGGATCTGCTGCGCGCGGCACGCGCGGGCATCGAGGAGCTGACGGCAGGAGAGATCGCCATCACCGAGGCCGTCACCGTCGAGCCCACGCGTGCGCTCGACGAGGCAGCGCGCCTGATGGACGAGCACGAAACCGCGCACCTGATCGTCGTCGACCGTGGGCGGCCCGTGGGGATCCTCTCCACGCTGGACGTCGCCGGCGTGCTGGCGTGGGGCCGCACGTGAGGAGGTGACGCATCACATGCCGACGACACATCCACGTATCCTCGACCGCAGCGTCCAGAAGACCAACATCTGGCTGAGGGACCTCTGTGACGAGCTCGAGTCCGGCGACCGTCAGTACGCCTACCGCGTCCTGCGCGCCTTCCTGCACGCGTTGCGCGATCGCATCCCGGTCGACGAGTCCGCGCAGCTGGCCGCGCAGCTGCCGCTGATCGTCCGCGGCGTCTACTACGACGGCTGGGTGCCCGCCCACACGCCGCAGACCTACCACGATCTGCGCACCTTCCTCGACCGCGTCGCCGCCGAGGCGAACCTCGCGGGCGACACGGAGGCGCTGTTCGCGGCGAGCGCAGCGGCGCGCGTGCTGCGCGCCCACGTGTCCGGTGGGGAGGTCGACGACGTCGTGAGCGTGCTGCCGCCACCCGTGCGCGAGATCTTCGCCGGTTAGGCGCGCGGCGTTAGGGTGCGGCCGTGCCGTCGCTCCTGCAGCGCTTCCGGCGCATCGTCGCACCCCCGGGTCGTCCCGGCGAGGCCGTTGGCGTGCCCGCGTCCGGCACCGAGCTGGAGGGCGAGCTCGAACCGGTGCTCGAGCGCCTCGACGACGTCGACGCCGAGGCATCCGAGATCGAGGCGCAGGCCACCGCCGAGGCCGAGCGCAGGCGTGAGGAGGCCGCTCGCAAGGCAGAGGCGATCCTTGCGGAGGCGCGGGTCGCGGCGGAGGCCGAGCGCGCCCGGGCCGCAGGCGAGCTGCGGACCGCGGCAGAGCACGATGCCGCCGCCGAACGCGAGGGCGCCGCGCGTGAGGTCGAGCGGATCGAGGCCGTCCGCGAGGAGCGCCTGGCACAGCTGGTCGGCGAGGTGGTCGCATGCGTGCTGCACAGCGGGCACTGACCCCGGGGTGGGTCGCGGGGAGCGTTCGCGCCCGCAACATGCTCGCGCGGCGCATCGGGCGCGAGCAGGCACGCCGGCTGGCCGTGGCGGGCTCGCTCGACGATGCGCTGGCCGAGCTGTCCGCCAGTGCCTACGGGCGCTTCGTGCAGCCCGGGATGGACCTCGCGCGCGCGCAGCGCGGAATCGCCGAGACCGCCCTCTGGCACGTGCGCGTGCTCGCCGGCTGGTCGCCTCCGGGGGCGATCGAGGCGATCCGAGCGCTCGCGGCCTGGTTCGAGCTTGCCAACATCGAAGACCACCTCGTGTATCTGGCCGGCGGCGAGGCCCCGACGCCATTCGTGCTCGGCGGGCTGGCCACCGCCTGGGAGCGCGTGGCCGAGACTCGCACGCCGTCCGAGGCCCGGGCTGCCCTCGCAGGCTCGCCGTGGGGCGACCCGGGAGCGGACGACCTCGCCGGCGTGCTGCTCGGCCTGCGGCTGGCATGGGCGCGCCGTCTGCTGGACAGCCTCGACGACGTCGGCCCGTGGGTGCAGGGAGCGGTCGCGCTGCTGGTCGCCCGCGAGCTCTTCCTGGCCGGCCGCGCCCCGGACGAGCTGCTCGCGCGCCGACCGCGGGACATCGGCACCGCGTGGGCCCAGGCAGGGAGCCTGCGTGCCCTGCGCGATGCGCTTCCCGCCGAGGCGGCCTGGGTGCTCGACGGCGTCGAAGAACCGGCGGACCTGTGGAGCGCTGAGGTCGCGTGGTGGCGCCGCGTTGAGCTCGACGCCGAGGCCCTCGCCCATGCGCCGCTGATGGGCGAGCAGTGGGTCGTGGGCACCATCGTCCTGCTGGGTGTCGACGCATGGCGCGCCGCGGGCGCGCTGGAGTCCGCCGCGCGCGGCGGCACGGCCGACGCCCTGGAGGTGTTCGACCGCATTGGCTGACCACCGCTCCCCAACACCGATGAGCCGGGTGGCGCTCGTCGCCCCCGCCACCCATCTGCGCGCGATGCTGATCGCCGTCGCCGAGGCGGGGACGGTGCAGCTCGTCGGCCCGCTGCCGGCGCCGCAGGGCGACGCGGTGGAGGCCCTGCGGCGCCTGGAGCGTGCGCAGCCCCAGGCCGAGAAGCCGCATCCCGCGCTCGCCGAGGCCGGCTTCGACGTCGGGGCGCTCGAGCGCGCGGCCCGCCGCGACCTGCTCGCCGGCGAGGTCGAGCTGCAGCGGCGCGCCGAGGCGGCGGTCCGGCGCGGGCGCTTCGCGGCGCTGCTGGCGTGGGTCCCGACGCAGGACCTCCCGGCGCTCGGCAGGCGCCTGGCGCACGTCGGCGCGGCGGCGATCGAGCTGCGGCGCCCCCTGCTCGTGGAGCCGCCGACGCTGCTGCGCCCGCCGCGCCTGGCGCGCCCGTTCCGGCCGCTGATCGACACCTACGGCGCCTCGCGCTACGCCGACATCGATCCCACGCCGTTCGCCGCCGCAACGTTCGTCTTCATGTTCGGGATGATGTTCGGCGATGCCGGCGACGGCCTGCTGCTCGCCGCCCTCGGGCTCATGCTGCGCAGGTCACGGTCCGAGCGCCTGGCGCGTCTGCGTCCGCTCTGGCCGTTCCCGGTAGCGGGCGGCCTGGCCGCCGCCGCGTTCGGCGTGCTCTACGGCGAGTTCTTCGGGCCGACGGGCATTGTCCCCACCCTCTGGCTGGCGCCTCTCGACGAACCGGTGCGGCTGCTCGCAATCGCCGTGGCGATCGGGGCGCTGCTGCTCGCCGCCAGCTACGGGATCGGCATCGTCAATCGCTGGCGCGAAGGCGGGTCCCGCGCTGCGCTGCTCGCGCCATCGGGGATCGCAGGGTTCTCGGTCTTCGCGGGCGTCGCCGTGGTCGCGCTTGGCACCTATCTCGCGTCCGGAGCCGTGTTGGGCGCCGGTGCAGCGATCGTCATCGCCGGCGCGAGCCTGCTGTTCGCCGGCTTCGCCGCCGAGGGCGGCGCATCGGGCGCGGTGGTCCAGGCGTTCATCGAGGTCTTCGACGCCGTCATCCGAGTCGGCGCCAACCTCATCTCGTTCACCCGCCTGGCTGCGTTCGGGCTGATGCACGCCGCCCTGGGCTCGGTCGTCCTCGACGGCGCGCGCGGGCTGTGGAGCGCCGGCGCCGCGGGCCGCGCCGCGGCGATCGCCGTCTTCGCCGTGGGGCACGTGGCCGCGTTCGCGCTGGAGGCGCTGGTCGCCGGCGTGCAGGCGATGCGTCTTGAGTACTACGAGCTCTTCTCGCGCCTCTTCGCGGGCGAGGGAGAGCCGTTCAGACCCTGGAGGATTCCCGTGGTTCGAAAGGCGGTGCCGACATGACGATCTCGCTTCTCCTCACCGCTCCGGCGGCGCTGCTGGCGGGCATGGCCGCGGCCGGCTGGGCGCGGCGCTCGCCACGGCGTGCGCTGTACAGGCTGCTCGCCGTCGACGTCGTGATCGCGGTGGCGGCGCTCGCCGCCGCGGCGGCGGTGGCGCTGGGCGTCGTCGATCCCGCTCAGGCGCAGGATGCCGCGTCGAGCAGCAGCGCCGGGTCGGCGTTCATCGGCGCCGCCATCGCGATCGCCGGGTCGGCGATCGGCGCCGGGATCGCCGTCGCGTACACCGGGGCCGCAGCCCTCGCGGCGATCAGCGAGAAGCCCGAGCTCTTCGGCCGCGCGATGGTGGTCGTCGGCCTGGCCGAGGGCATCGCGATCTACGGCCTGGTCATCGCCGTCGTCCTTATCGGCAAGACGTGAGCCGGGCGGTCGCCATCGGCGAGGAGGTGCTCGTGGCGGGCTATGCGCTCGCGGGGGTCGACGTGCGCGCGGCGCAGGATGCCGACGCAGTGCGCGACGCGTGGGAGCGCTTGCCGGCCGACGTCGCCTGCCTGATCCTGACCCCCGCGGCGCGCGCGGCGCTCGGCGCGCGACTGGAGGACCGCGCCGACCTCGTTTGGGCGGTGATCCCGCGATGAGCTTGGGCACGGCCCGCGACGCGCTGCTCGACGACGCGCGCCGCCAGGCGCAGGAGATCGTCGCCGCCGGAGAGGCCGAGGCCGACCAGCGCCTGCGCGCGGCACGGCGCGACGCCGACGAGCTGCTCGCGCGCGCCCGCGCGGAGGGCGAGGCCGAGGGCCGGCGCGCGGCCATCCGCGCGCAGGCCCGGCAGCGCTTCGGCGCGCACATGCAGGTGCTCGCGGCCCGCCGGGCGTCCTACGACGCGCTTGCGCAGCGCGCCCGCGCCGACGCGCTGGCGCTGCGCGCGGAGCCCGGCTATCCGCAGCTGCTCGAGCTGCTCACCGCGGCGGCCCGCGCCGACCTCGGCGCCGACGCCGAGGTGACCGTCGATCCGCCCGGACTCGGGGGCGTGATCGCGCGGGCGGGCACGCGCGCGGTCGACTACACCCTGGTCGCGATCGCCGAGCGCTGCGTGCAGGACCTCGGGCCGCGGGTGGCGGAGCTGTGGAGCTGACCGCGCCCACCGTCACCCGTGTCAGCGGGCCCGTGGTCGAGATCGCGGGCATGGCGGGCGCTCACCTGCTCGACCTCGTCGAGGTCGGCCCCGATCGCCTCGCCGGCGAGGTCATCTCGCTGAGCGGCGAGGCGGCGGTCGTCCAGCTTCACGAGTACACCGGCGGCCTGGGACCCGGCACCGAGGCGCGGCTGGGCACCGGGCCGCTGACCGCCGAGCTCGGACCAGGGCTGCTCGGGGCGGTGTTCGACGGGATGCTGCGACGGCTCGACGCGCTCGGCGACCGACTTCCTCCCGGGACGCGAAGCCGCGACCCTGCCCCTCGAGCGCCGCTGGCACTTCACCCCGGCCGCGAGCGAGGGCGCACACGCCGGCGCCGGGACCGTGCTCGGCACGGTGCCCGAGAGCGAGGCGATCGTGGCGCGCGTGCTCGTGCCCCCGCACGTCGCCGGGACGATCGAGTGGCTCGCGCCGGAAGGCGACTACACGGTCGCCGAGCCCGTCGCCCGGATCGACGGCCACGACGTCCGGCTGTCGCACCCGTGGCCGCTGCGCCGGCCGCGGCCCAGTGGGATCCGACTCGAAGCGTCGGTGCCGCTGAGCACCGGGCAGCGCGCGCTGGACCTACTCTTCCCGGTCGCGCGCGGGTCGACGGCCTCGGTGCCGGGCGGCTTCGGCACCGGCAAGACCGTGCTGCTGCAGCAGGTGGCCAAGTGGTGCGACGCGGACGTGATCGTCTACGTCAGCTGCGGCGAGCGCGGCAACGAGCTGGCCGACGTCCTGCACGAGATCGCGACGCTCGAGGACCCGCGGACCGGGCGCTCGCTGCTGGACCGCACGGTGCTCGTCGCCAACACCTCGAACATGCCGCTGATGGCGCGCGAGGTCAGCGTCCACGCGGGCGTGACGGTGGCCGAGCTCTACCGCGACATGGGCTACGACGCGCTCGTCATCGCCGACTCGACGTCGCGCTGGGCGGAGGCGCTGCGGGAGATCGCGTCGCGCACCGGGGAGCTGCCCGCCGAGGAGGGCTATCCGGCGAGCCTCGCGCCGACGCTCGCCTCGTTCTACGAGCGCGCGGCGCGCGTGCAGACGCTGGCCGGCGCGGTCGGCTCGGTGACCATCCTCGGCGCGATCTCGCCGCCCGGCGGCGACATGGCCGAGCCGGTGACCGCACACACCGAGCGCTTCGTGCGCGCGGTCTGGTCGCTTGATCGCGACCTCGCCTACGCGCGCCACTACCCGGCCGTGAGCTGGACCGCCTCGACGTCACGCGACGTCGCCCAGGTGTCGCGTTGGCACGCCGACGAGGGCGGCGACGCCGCGTGGGGCGAGCGCCGCGCGCGAGCGGTCGCGCTGCTGGCCGAGGCCGATCGCGTGCTGGCGGTCGCCGAGCTCGTCGGGGCGGCCTCGCTGCCCGATCGCGAGCGCGTCGTGCTGCTCACCGGCCGCCTGCTGCGCGAGGCGGTGCTGCAGCAGAACGCGCTCAGCGACAACGACGTCTGGTCCGCGCGCGCCCAAGCAGGCCGCGCTGCTGGCGATGGTGCTGGCCATCCACGACCGCGCGATTGAGCTGATCGGCGCGGGGGTGCCCGGCGCGCGCATCGAGGAGCTCGACTTCTCCGACGCCGCGCGAGCGCGCGACCGCGCGGGCCCCGAGGACGCCGCCGGCGTCGACGCGATCTCGCGACGAGCTTTGGTGCGCATGGAGGCGCTCTCGTGAGGGCCCCGGTCGAGCACACGCGCGTGGACTCCGTCCGCGGCCCGCTGCATGGTCGTCGGTGACGTCGCGGGCGTCGGCTGGGACGAGATCGCCGAGATCCGCCTGGCCTCAGGCGAGCGGCGCCACGGTGTCGTCCTCGACGTCCACGACGACCTGGCGGTGATCCAGGTCGTCGAGGGGACCGACGGCGTCGGGACCGACGGGGCTGCGGGTGGCGTTCACCGGCGCGCCGCTGCGCGTCCCGGTCGGGGAGGACTGGCTGGGCCGCGTGTGCAACGGCCGCGGCGAGCCGCTCGACGGCGGCCCGCCGATCCTCGGTGAGCTGCGCGCAGGTCGCCGGCGACCCCATCAACCCGTGGCGGCGCGACGCCCCGAGCGAGCCGGTGCTCACCGGAGTGTCGGCGATCGACGGCCTGGCCACGCTCGTGCGCGGACAGAAGCTCCCGATCTTCTCGGTCGGCGGCCTGCCGCACCTCGAGCTGGCCGCTCAGATCGCAGCGCAGGCCCGCGCCGGCGAGGGCGAGCCGTTCGCGGTGGTCTTCGCCGCGATCGGGATCACCCACGCCGACGCGGCGGAGGTCGATGCCATCCTCGCCACGCGCGCCGAGGGCGACCTCGTCGTGCTGCTCAACACGGCCGACGACCCGCTCGTCGAGCGGCTCGTCACGCCGCAGATCGCCCTCACCGTGGCCGAGCACCTGGCCTTCGAGCGTGGCCGCCACGTGCTCGTCGTGATGGCCGACCTCACCAGCTACTGCGAGGCGCTGCGCGAGGTCGCCGCCTCGCGCGGCGAGATCCCGTCGCGGCGCGGCTATCCCGGCCACCTGTACAGCGACCTGGCGGCGCTGCTCGAGCGCGCCGGCAGGATCAAGGAAAAGCGGGGCTCGGTGACACAGCTTCCGGTCCTGACCATGCCCGCCGGCGATGTCAACCACCCGGTTCCCGACACCGTCGGCTACATCACCGAGGGCCAGCTCGTGCTGGCGCCCGAGCTGCACGCGCAGGGCATCTACCCGCCCTTCGACCCCCTCGGCTCGCTCTCGCGTTTGATGCGCCTGGGCGCCGGCCCGCGGCGCACGCGCGACGATCACCTCGAGCTGGCAGCGCAGCTCTATTCCCTGGCGGCCGAGGCGCGCCGCGCCCGCGAGCTCGCCGAGGTGCTCGGCGAAGACGCGCTGTCCGACGCCGAGCGCCGCCGCCTCGCGTTCGCGCAGGCGCTGAACGCCGACTTCATCGGGCAGGAGCGCGGCGAGCGGCGATCGCTCGAGGAGACCCTGGATCGCGGCTGGAGAGTCGTGTCGCGGCTGCCGCGCGCCGAGCTGACGATGCTCTCCGACGCCTCGCTCGACGCCCACTACGACGGGGCCGGCCGATGAAGGTCCGCCATCCACCCGGCCGCGCGGGCCGCCCGTGGCTCGTCCACCGCCTCGCGGTCGCGCGCCGCGGCGCTGAGCTGCTCGACGAGAAGTTCCGCGCGCTTGCGCGCGAGCACGCCCGGCTGGAGCCGCAGGCCGCCCAGGCAGGCGCCGAATGGGAGCACAGCGCGCGCGAGGCCGAGCGCTGGCTGACGCGCGCGGCGGTGATGAGCGGCGAGCGCCAGCTCGCGCTCGCCGCCGCGGCGATCCCCGCGCCCGCGTCGGTGACCGTCGGCTGGCGCGCGATCCTCGGCGTCAGCTGCCCCGCCGACGCCACGGTCGCTCGCGGCTCCGAGGCCTCGCTCGCCGGCGGCGCCGCGCTGCTGTGCGCCGCCGAGGCGCATCGGGGCGCGCTGGAGCGCGCGCTCGCCGCAGCGGTGGCCGAGGGCGCGCTGCGGCGGATCGAGGCCGAGCTGCGCGCCACGCGGCTGCGCCGCAACGCGATCGTCCACACGTGGATCCCGGCTCACGAGAAGGCGCTCAGGACGCTCGAGCTCGCGCTCGAGGAGCTCGAGCGCGAGGATGGCGTCGCGCCTGCGGCGGGTCACGCAGCGGGCATAGGCGCGGCGAGCTCGGCGGCGATCCGGTCGACGAGGGGATCGATGCACGCCGCCACCGGATCGGTGATCTCGGTGCCGACCACGGTCGATCCGGGCTGGGCACCGTGCAGCACGAGCTCCTGGGGCCAGGCGCCGCTGAGCCGTGCCGCGCCGAGCAGGTCGGCCAGGCCATCGCGGCCATCGCCGCAGAAGCGCATGAAGCTGCGCCGGCTGACGCCGCGCTCGGTCAGCCGCTGTTCGAGCACGCGTGCCGATCCTAACCCGCGTCAGGCGCGGATCGCGAGGGTGATAAGCGGCCGCCGCTGTGCAGCAGACCGTGGTGGCGGCCTGTGGTGCCGGAGGTCAGCTCGCCGCGCTCGACGAGCGTGACACGCAAACCCCGGAGCGCGAGATCGTGCGCCAGGGCACCGCCGGTGCCGCCGCCTCCGACGATCAGGACGTGAGCGTCATGCCGAGCGGTGGCCATGGCAGATCACTCCGACCCCATCGCTCGGAGCACGTCCAGTGTCGAGACGACTCCCACCGGGAAGCCGTCGCTGTCGACGACCACGACGTGGCCGACGGCGGTCTCCGCGACGAGCTGCGCAGCGTGCTCCAGGGTCGTATGTTCGGTGACGGCCGCGAGCCCGGAGCTGGCGAGCTCTCGGGCGGTGGGCAGGGGCCAGCCCCGCAGCGCGGCGCCGACGAGGTCCATGTCGGTGATGAACGCCATCCCGCCTTCGCGCCACACCATCGCCGTATGGGTCCGGCGCTCCACGAGCGCGGACGCCACGTCGGTGAGCGGCGCGGTCGACGGGCAGGTGATGATGCCCCGATGCATGACGTCGCGCACGGCGCGGGCGGCAAGGGGGCGAGGGCTGAGCGCCGGCCGCGCCGGCGATGGACGAACGATCCGCGCGATGCGCGGCTCGTGGCCGGCGAGCACGGCGACGATGTCGAAGCTCGAGAGCACGCCGCGCGCCCGGCCGTGGCCGTCGTCGCGCACGACGACGTGCCCCTCGCCTGCCTGCACCATGCGCTCGGCAGCAGTGAGCAACGTCTCGTCAGGGGCGACCGACGCCGGCTCTGGGACGTTCACCTCGCTCGCGCTCGTCGCGCCGGCAAGCCCGGCACGGATGACGTCGCGCGCGGTGATCAGTCGGGGGGTGCCAGGATCGACGAGCACGGCGTGCACCTGGTGGACGACCATCAGCGTCGCGAGCTCACTGAGTGCAGCGCACGGCGGGCAGGTGACCAGCCCAGGTGACATGACGGTGTGCGCCTCGATGGTGGCAAGCCGAAAGGCTGCGGTCGTCGTCGTCATGATGCGACCGTAGTCCGCGCGGCAGCACCTGCCATCCGCATTCAACACGGAGCGCGCAGCCGGAGAAGCACGGACGATCGCGACGGCACATCGTGGTGCAGTGGAAGACGTGGCAGCTCACGCCGCCAACACGATCGAGTCGTCCGGCGCTGCCGCGGCTGCTTTGGAGTCCGTCCTCGCCAGACGCATGGTCTTCGTCACCGGCAAGGGCGGCGTCGGCAAGAGCACCATGGCCGCCGCGCTGGCGGTGGCCGCGCGTGCGCGGGGACGCCGCGCGATCGTCTTCGAGCCCAGTGGGATCGACCGCGACGCGGCACTGGCTGAGTGGATGACCAGAAACATCGGCCGTCGCGGCGCCGCGCTGCTGAAGCACTCGGACGCCTTTCGCTATTTCGTGGCGGCGGCGCCCGGAGCGCGCGAGCTTGTGACGATCGGCAAGGCGTGGGACCTGACGCGGCCCGGCACCGGGCGGCCCAACGACCGCATTGTCGTGGTCGACGGGCCCGCCACCGGTCACGCGATCGCGCTGCTTCAGGCGCCGCGTACGTACAGCCAGTTGGACCGCGTCGGGCCGATCGGCCGGCAGGCGGGCCAGATCCGCGACTTCCTCGGCGACCCGTCGCGCAGCGCGGTCGTCCTGGTCTGCACGCCCGCCGAGATGCCGGTGAGCGAGACGCTGGAGCTCGTCGTCGCCGTCGAGGAGGCGACCGGCCGTCCACCCGACGTCGTCATCGCCAACCGGGTGCTCCCCGATCGCTTCGACGAGGACGAAGTCGCGCGGATCGACGACGCGCTGAGCGCCGGCGAGGACCCGTGGGTCCGAGCGGCGGCTCGCCACGCGCTCACCTCGTGGCGCCGCGCCCGCGAGCAGGAGACCCAGCTGCGGCGACTGCGCGCGGGCGTGGCCATCCCGATCCTCGAGCTGCCATTCCTCTTCGTCCCGGCG
This sequence comes from uncultured Actinomycetes bacterium, assembly GCA_963821355.1. GTDB lineage: Bacteria > Actinomycetota > Thermoleophilia > Solirubrobacterales > Solirubrobacteraceae > JAOPZW01. The sequence goes on from CAWGDO010000003.1 coordinate 74,788, forward strand.
CTCGGTGAGCGGGAGCTTGGTGTCCTGGCCGCTCACCTGGCGCCGGGCAGCAACGGTCCCCTCTGATCTCGGCTGTTGTGCGGCACAGGAAGGGCACGGAAGACGAACCGGTCGTGGTCGCAGCCAGCCTGATGCGGACGGGCGCTACTTGACCTCGAAGGGCAGCTTCTGGCCGGCGGCGAAGTGCCCGGCCATGAAGCACACGAGCTCGTAGCGGCCGGGCTTGAGGTCGGCCATCACCGTCTCGCTCTCGCCCGGTGCGAGCTCCTTGCCCTTGGCCAGGAAGGTGGACTCGTCGAGCATGCCGCCTGGGGCCTTGACCGGCTCGGCCACGATGGCCAGGCCATGGGGCATCGCGCCGATGTTCTTGACCGCGATGTGCACGTGCCCGGCGTCGACCGTCGTCTTGTCCGCCTTGACGAACATCTCACCGAGCGTCGCATTGACGTCGGCATCCGAAGCGGCCTCGTCGTGGTACGGCGAGCTGACCGGCGAGGTGTGCGAGATCGTGGACCGCATCCGCGAGCACGTCCGGATCTGGCTGCGCTAAGCGGGGGCGAGCGCGCCCCGCGGCGCGAGCAGCCCGCGCACCTGCCGGGCGATCTCGAGGTCCTCGCGCGCGGTGACGACCAGCGTGCGCGCCGCCGCGCCCGGTGCGCCGATCTCCGCGTCGGCGGTGGCGCGCGCGTTGGCCTGCTCGTCGAGCTCGACGCCGAGGAACCCCAGCCCGGCCGCGACCCGCCCCCGCACCGCGGATGCGTGCTCGCCCACGCCGCCCGTGAAGACCAGCGCGTCGACCCCGCCGAGCGCGGCAGCCATGGCGGCGATCAGCGCGCGGAGGCGATGGAGGTAGACGTCGAGCGCAAGGCGCGCGTCAGCGTCGTCGCGGGCCAGCACAGCGCGCATGTCCGCGTCGCCGGCCAGGCCGCGCATCCCGCCCTCGCGATCGAGCCCCTGCTCGACGGCATCGGCGTCCACGCCGTGGCGCAGCAGCCAGAGCACGAGGCCCGGATCGACGCTGCCCGAGCGCGTCGCCATCACGAGGCCCTCCATCGGCGTGAAGCCCATGGTCGTGTCGACGCAGGCGCCGTCGCGCACCGCGGCGAGCGATGCGCCGGCGCCGAGGTGGCAGCTCACGACCCGGTCCGCCGCCGCGCGCCGCGACGCGTACGCGTGCGACAGCCCGTGAAAGCCGTAGCGGCGCAGGCCGAAGCGGTCGCGCCACGCCCGTGGCAGCGCATAGGTGGCCGCGGCCGCGGGCAGCGTGGCGTGAAACGCGGTGTCGAAGCACGCCACCGCCGGGACGGCGGGCAGCGCGTCGCCGACCGCCGCGATCCCCGCCAGCGCCGCCGGCTGGTGCAGGGGCGCGAGGTCGGTCAGCTCGCGCAGGGCGCCGACCACGTCGTCGTCGACGAGCACGGCCTTGCGGAAGCGCTCGCCGCCGTGCACGACGCGATGCCCGACAGCTTCGGGCGGTGGCATCTCGGCGAGCGCCGCGCCGAGCGCGCCGGCGTCGTCGGGGGTCAGGTCGCGCTCGGCCTCGAGCTCGTCTCCAGGCCCGAGCAGCCGCAGCTTCAGGCTGCTCGAGCCCGCGTTGACGACGAGGACCCGCACTAGGCGATGCCGGGCCAGGTCCAATCGCGGACGTCGGGCGAGTCGTCGCCGGTCTGCCGCGTGTAGGCCCGATGGCGGAGGCGATCGTCGACCATCTCCTGGCGGAGGTGCGCCGCGCGAGGCCCCAGCCCCGGCACCCGGTCGATCACGTCGATGACCAGGTGAAAGCGGTCCAGGTCGTTGAGCATGACCATGTCGAAGGGCGTCGTCGTCGTGCCCTCCTCCTTGTACCCGCGCACGTGCAGGTTGTGGTGGTTGGTGCGGCGGTAGGTCAGCCGGTGGATGAGCCAGGGGTAGCCGTGGTAGGCGAAGATCACCGGCCTGTTCGGCGTGAAGAGCGCGTCGAACTCGTGGTCGGAGAGCCCGTGCGGGTGCTCGTCGGCGCTCTGCAGGCGCATCAGGTCGACGACGTTGACCACCCGCACGCGCAGGTCGGGCAGGTGCTCGCGCAGCATCGCGGCGGCGGCGAGGGCCTCCAGTGTCGGGACGTCGCCGGCACACGCCGAGCACGACGTCGGGTTCGGCGCCGTCGTCGTTGCTGGCCCACTCCCAGATGCCGATGCCGCGCGTGCAGTGCAAGATCGCGTCGTCCATCGACAGGCAGTCCAGCGCCGGCTGCTTGCCCGCCACGACCACGTTGACGTAGTCGCGGCTGCGCAGGCAGTGGTCCATCACCGACAGCAGCGTGTTGGCGTCCGGCGGCAGGTAGACGCGGATGATCTCCGCCTTCTTGTTGACGACGTGGTCGATGAAGCCCGGGTCCTGGTGCGAGAAGCCGTTGTGGTCCTGGCGCCAGACGTGCGAGGACAGCAGGTAGTTCAGCGACGCGATCGGCCGCCGCCAGGGGATCCCGCGCGTGACCTTCAGCCACTTGGCGTGCTGGTTGAACATCGAGTCGACGATGTGGATGAAGGCCTCGTAGCAGTTGAAGAGGCCGTGTCGGCCGGTGAGCAGGTAGCCCTCCAGCCAGCCCTGGCAGAGGTGCTCGCTGCAGGACCTCCATGACCCGGCCGTCGGGCGCCAGGTGATCGTCGGTGTCGAAGCGCTCGGCCATCCAGGCGCGATCGGTCGTCTCGAACAGCGCCGCGAGGCGGTTGGAGGCCGTCTCGTCCGGGCCGATGAGGCGGAAGTTCGCCGCACCCGCGTTGGCGCGCATGACGTCACGCAGCCAGCCGCCGAGCACGCGCGTGGCCTCGCTGGTCGTCGTGCCCGGCTCGCCGACCTCGACCGCGTAGTCACGGAAGTCCGGCAGGTGCAGGTCGCGCAGCAGCAGCCCGCCGTTGGCGTGTGGGTTGGCGCCCATCCGGCGATCACCTTCGGGCGCCAGCGCCGCGATCTCTGCCCGCACGGCGCCCGCCCTCGTCGAACAGCTCCTCGGGCCGGTAGCTGCGCATCCATGTCTCCAGCGCGGCGAGGTGCTGCGGGTTGTCGGCGAGCCTCGCCAGCGGCACCTGGTGTGAGCGGAAGCGTGCCTTCCGACCGGCAGGCCGTCGACCTCCTTCGGCCCGGTCCAGCCCTTGGGCGTGCGCAGCACGATCATCGGCCAGCGCGGCCGCTCGAGCGGCGCCGCGCCGTCCCGCGCGCGCGTCCTGGATGCGCGCGGATGTCGCTCGACCACCTGGTCGAGCGTCGTCGGCCATGAGCTGGTGCATCGTCGCCGGGTCGTCGCCCTCGACGAAGTACGGCTCGTGGCCGTAGCCGACCAGCAGTGCGCGCAGCTCGTCGTGCGGGATGCGCGCCAGCACGGTCGGGTTGGCGATCTTGTAGCCGTTGAGGTGCAGGATCGGCAGCACCGCGCCGTCGCGGGCCGGGTTGAGGAACTTGTTGGAGTGCCAGCTGGCGGCGAGCGGCCCCGTTTCGGCCTCGCCGTCGCCGACCACGCAGCACACGAGCAGGTCGGGATTGTCGAAGGCGGCGCCGTAGGCGTGCACGAGCGCGTAGCCCAGCTCGCCGCCCTCGTGGATCGAACCCGGCGTTTCCGGCGCGACGTGGCTCGGGATGCCGCCGGGAAACGAGAACTGGCGAAAGAGCCGGCGCAGGCCGGCCTCGTCGCTGCTGATGCTCGGATAGACCTCGCTGTAGGTGCCCTCGAGGTAGGTGTTGGCCACGAGGCCAGGCCCGCCGTGGCCGGGCCCGGTGACGAAGATCGCGTCGAGGTCGTGGGCGCTGATGACACGGTTGAGGTGCACGTAGATGAAGTTCAGCCCGGGCGTCGTGCCCCAGTGCCCGAGCAGTCGCGGCTTGACGTGCTCGAGGCGCAGCGGCTCGCGCAGCAGCGGGTTGTCGAGCAGATAGATCTGGCCCACCGACAGGTAGTTCGCGGCGCGCCACCAGGCGTTGATTGCGCGCAGATCGTCGGGAGCGAGTGGGCCGGAGGGGGCGGCCGTCTCGGTCTCGGTCATGCGGCCACCGTACCGGCCGCGGGCACCGGTCGTCCGTAGCCGTCGCGCACCACATTGCGGAGTTGCACGGACAACGACCCGTCGGAGCTGCTGATGGCGCGCCACCCGCGGCAAATGACACTCCGCCGGTCACCAACTCGCAGCACGCGGCGCTTTGGCGAGGAGCCCGAGAAGGAGCCCGTCGCGACGTCGGGACAGGTCGCCGTCACGAGCTGAGCGACCCCGCGGCGTCCTACCTCGCCTTCCGAAGCCCTCCGCAATGCGGGGGGCTTCGTCGTACGTGTTTTTCCACATCACCTCTCCGGTTTGGAGCGGATGGCGCGAGCAGGCCCGGCGACGACGATCCGGGCATCGACTTCAGAAAGGAACCAGCGATGTTCAACAAGATCGTCGTCGGCGTCGACGCCCGTGAGGGCGGGCGTGACGCGCTCGCCCTCGCCGAGCTTCTCGCGCGAGCCTGCGGCGGCGAACTCATCGCCGTCCACGCCTATCCCTACGACTACTACGTCAGCCGCGGCGCCAGCTCCGACTTCGAGGGCATCATGCACGGGACCGCCGAGGAGACGCTCGGCACCGAGCTGGAGCGCGCCGGCGTCGCGGCCCGCCCCATCGCCGTCCCCGACAGCTCGCCCGGCCGTGCGCTGCACCTGGCCGCCGCTCGCCATGAGGCCGATCTCATCGTCGTCGGCTCCGCGCACCGCGGCCGCATCGGCCGCGTGCTGGCCGGCGACGTCACCGCGGGCACCCTGCACGGCGCGCCGTGCCCGGTTCTCGTGGCGCCGCGCGGCTATCGCGAGGAGGGCGGCGAGCTGCGCACGATCGGCGTCGGCTACGACGGCTCGCCCGAGGCGCGGGCAGCCCTCGACCTGGCGCACCAGCTCGCCAAGGCGGCCGGCGCGCGCCTGCGCGTCATCGACGTGGTCGTTTCGGCCGAGCCTGGCGGCCCGTTCCACGCCTACCACCCCGACTGGACCGAGCACGCGCGCCTGCGCCGCGAGGAGGCCGAGGAGCGCCTCGCCGCGGTTCTCGACGAGCTCGGCGACATCGCGACAGGCGACATCGCCTTCGGCGATTCCGCCCGCGAGCTGGCCTTCGAGGGCAACCACCTCGACCTGCTCGTCACCGGCTCGCGCGGGTACGGCCCTCTGCGCCGGCTGATGCTGGGCAGCACGTCGGCCAAGCTCGTGCACGAGGCGCCGTGCCCCGTCCTGGTGCTGACGCGCACCGCAACCCACGAGCACGAGGAAGCCGAAGAGGACGCCGCGGCGACGACGCAGACGTCCTAGCCCCGGCGCCGCCCAACCATCCACGAGGAGAACCAGCCATGTTCGACACCATCGTCGTCGGCGTCGACGGCAGCGAGGGCGGGCGCGCCGCGCTGGCCCTGGCAGGGGCGCTGCAGCGCGCCCTCGGCAGCGAGGTCGTCGCCGTCACCGCCTACCCGCATGACCATCCGCTGACCCGCGGAACCAGCCCCCCGTTCGAGGCCGCCGTCGAAGAGGACGCCGAGGACGCCATCGCCCGCGACGTCAGCGCCGCGGGCCTGAACGCGAGGACCCTCTCGATCCCGGACAGCTCGCCGGCGCGGGCGCTGCACCACGTCGCCGAGCGCGAGCGCGCCGGCCTCATCATCGTCGGCTCCGATCACCAGGGCCCCGTCGGCCGCGTGCTGGCCGGCGGCGTGACCAACGGGACATTGCATGGCGCGCCGTGCGCCGTCGCCGTCGCGCCGATCTCTCTGGCAGGCACCGCGCCCGCGCTGCTGACGATCGGCGTGGGCTACGACGGATCGCCGGAGTCGGAGCGCGCGCTGCGCCTGGCCGCCGGCCTCGCCGACACCACGGGCGCCGACATCGAGCTCATGTGCGTCCTTGCGGCGCCGGTGGCCCCCGGCGAGCAGGCCGATGCCTTGGTGATCGAGGCGGCGCGCGGGATCGGCGAGCGAGCACGGACCTGGACCGCGGAGGGCGTCCCCGACGTGGAGCTGGCCCGTCGCAGCTCGCAAGTCGACCTGCTCGTCGTCGGGTCGCGCGGATACGGACCGCTCAAGCGCCTGATGCTCGGCAGCACGACCGTGCAGCTCGTGCGGTCGTCGTCGTGCGCCGGTCATCGTGCTCCCCCGCGGAGCCGAGGATACCGCGGCCCCGCCGTACGCCCACGCGGCCACCGGTGACGCGCGATGACTGCGCCCGTCGGCTCCGCGAGCGAACGCCTCGACGTCGTGGTGGCCGGCGGCGGCATCGCCGGCCTCGAGACGCTCGTCGCGCTGCGCGGGCTTGTGGGGCACGGCGTCGCGCTGACGCTGGTGGCTCCCGAGGATGACTTCACCCTCCGCGCGCTTGACGTCTTCGAGCCCTTCGGCCTCGGCGCGGCGCACCGCTATCCGCTCGCCGACGTGGCGGCCGACCTCGACGCCGACTTCCATCGCGACACGGTCGCCCGCGTGGACTGTGATCAGCGCAGGGTGCGCCTGGCCTCTGGGACGGAGCTTGCATACGACGCACTCGTCCTCGCGGTCGGGGCGTTCCCGTACCCCGCCTTCGAGCATGGCACCTGCTTCGCGCGCGCCTTCGATCCTGAGGCGTTCGACGAGGTGCTCGCCGATCTGCGCGCCGGCCTCGCCGAGCGCGTCGCGGTCGTCGTGCCGCCCGAGGCTCCATGGACGCTGCCGGCCTACGAGCTGGCGCTGATGATCGCCGCGTTCGTCGAGCAGTCGCAGGTGACCGTGGTGACGCCCGAGCACGAGCCGTTGAGCGCCTTCGGCGCGCCGGCCGGCGAGCTCGTGCGCGGCGAGCTGGGGGCGGCCGGCGTCGAGCTGATCACGGGCGTGTCCGCGGACGTGCCCCATCCGTCCGTCGTGCAGCTCACCCGCGACGCGCGCCTGTCGTGCGAGCGCATCGTCCACCTGCCACTGCTGTCGGGACCGAACACGCCCGGCGTGACATGCGATGACAGGGGGTTCATCATCGTCGACGATGGCTTCCATGTTCGCTACGCGGATGATGTCTTCGCCGTCGGCGACGGTGCCGTGGGTGCCTACAAGCAGGGCGGCCTTGCTGCGCAGCAGGCCGACGCGGTCGCCGAGCAGATCGCCTGGCGCGTCGGCGTCGACCATCCGCCGCGCCCCTACCGCCCCGTCCTGCGGGCGCTGCTGCGCACCGTCAACGGTCCGCGCTACCTGCGCGCCGAGCCGCCGGGCGGTACCGGTGCCGCCGAGGTCTCCGACCAGTGCCTGTGGTGGCCTCCGAGCAAGGTCGCGGCCCGGTGGCTGACGCCCTGGCTGGCGGCCCGCGAGCTCGAGGCGCGGCCGCTGCCGCCGCCGCGCAGCCTGGGGACGGGCGGCATCAGCCGCACGACCGGACGATGACGCGGGCCGCGGTAATCGGCCGCCGAGGATGTGCGGGGCGCCCGGCGCGAGCGCCCGCCGGCCCTCCCGCGCCGCCGCTTGTACGCCCGTCCGGGTCGGCGACGCTCGACCGAGCATCGTTCGTCGCCATGGACGCCGGCGGCGCGATCATCGGTCGCGCGACACTGTCACGCATGTACGGCGCTCGCGGCGAGCTGCAGCTCGAACCGGCCCCCAGCGGGACCGTGGGGCTCGCGCTCGTCGAAGCGATCGAGCGTGCCGCGCGCGAGCGCGGCCTCGCACAACTCGAGCTCAACGCCACCCAGACCAGCGACCGCCTGGTCGCGGCCCTGCGGCATGCTCGCCCCACCGGCGAAGAGCAGTTCGGCAGCAACGTATGGATGATCTGGCCCACGACCCCACCGAGACCATGACCCCCACACCCCACCGCGTTGTCATCGCCGGCGGCGGCGTTGCCGGCATCGAGGCGCTGCTGGCGCTGCACGCGCTCGCAGCCGACCGCGTCGAATTGACGCTCGTCGCTCCGACCGCGGACTTCGTCTACCGCCCGCTGGCGGTGGCCAAGCCGTTCGCGCTCGGCGACCCACGCCGCACGCCGCTCGCCGATGCCGCCCGCGCGGCGGACGCCACCTTCGTGCACGCGCCGCTGAGCGCCGTCGATACCGGCGCGCGCAGCGTAAGGCTGGGCGACGGCCAGGAGCTTTCCTACGACGCGCTGCTGCTGGCCACCGGCGCGGCGGCCGAGCCGGCCTACGCGGCCGGCGTGCTCACCTGGGACGACACGTCGGGCGCCGACACGCTCGGCGGTCTGCTGCGCGACCTGGAGGAGGGCTACAGCAAGCGCCTGGCGATCGTCATCCCGCCAGGGCCGGGCTGGCCGCTGCCTGCGTACGAGCTGGCGCTGCTGATCGCCGGCGAGTCCCGAGCGATGGGGGTCAATCCTGAGATCACGCTCGTCACCCCCGAGCAGGCGCCGCTGGCCATCTTCGGGTCGAGGGCCGTCGAGATGCTGACCGAAGAGCTCGAGCGCGCCGGCGTGCACTTGGAGCTTGGTGCCTACGCCGAGATCGATCCGGCGTCACCGCACACGCTCGTCCTGCGTCCTTCCGAGCGGCGCCTTGACGCCGAGCGCGTGCTTGCGCTCCCGCGCCTGCGCGGGCGTGCGACCGAGGGCATCCCGACCGGGGCCGACGGCTTCGTCACGGTCGACGCCTATTGCCGCGTCGTCGGCGCCGAGGCGGTGTGGGCGGCGGGCGACGGGATCGCCTTCCCGGTCAAGTTCGGCGGCCTGGCCGCCGAGCAGGCCGACACAGCGGCCGCCGACATCGCCGCGCAGGCGGGCGCGATGGTCGAGCCCAAGCCCTTCCGCCCGGTCCTGCGAGGGCGGCTGCTGACCAGCCAGGGCCCGCGCTACCTGCGCTACGACGCCGCCGGTGGCGGTGGCGAGGGCGAGGCGACCACGCACACGCTGTGGTGGCCGCCGGGCAAGGTGGCCGGCCGCTGGCTGGCGCCGTGGCTGGCGGCCCGCGACGAGGAGGCGATCGCCGACCACCTGCCGCACACCGGCGGGCTGCCGGTGCAGACCGACCTGCACCGCGACATCGTCGCAGGCTAGGGGTGCCCGAGGCGGCCACGTGACCGCCGGAGGCGGGTCCCCCGGCCGGAGGCCAGACGGTCATATCCGGACCGGCTCGCCCGTATCGACCGCGCGCTCGACGCGCCGGCAGAGGTCGATGGCCTCCTGCGGCGCCTTCTCGATCGCGCCGGAATCAAACGGCGGCTGTGGGTCGTACTCGATGCCGAGCTGGATCGCCTTCGCCACGGCGTCGCCCGCGACGCGGGCGGCGAGCGTCAGTGCCATGTCGATGCCCGCCGATACGCCGGCCGCGGTGATGACCTTGCCCTGTTCGACGACGCGCCGCGAGGTGGGGCGGGCGCCGGTGCTGCCGAGCAGGTCCATCGACGCCCAGTGGGTCGTCGCCTCGAGGCCGTCGAGGATCCCCGCCGCGCCGAGGACGAGCGAGCCGGTGCACACCGAGCAGGTGAACTGGCTCGTCGCGTGCGCGGTGCGCACCCAGCCGAGCATCGCCTCGTCGTGCATGATCGCGCGCGTGCCGATGCCCCCGGGGACGACGACGATCTCGGGGTGCGGCAGCTCGGAGAACGCCTTCTCGGCGACGAGCCCGAGCATGCCGTTGTCGGTGGTCTTCACGCCCGGCTGCTCGGCCACGAACGTCACGCGGTAGCCGGGCAGGCGGCTGAGCACCTCGTAGGGGCCGATGGCGTCGAGCGCGGTGAAGCGGTCGAACAGCGGGATGGCGATGTCCATGACAGCGGGCTCCTCTGACTTCAGGCCGCGAACCTTGCGCGGTAGGCGGCGGGGTTGACGCCAAGGCGCCGGTTGAAGGCGCGGCGCATGGTCTCGACGGTGCCGAAGCCGCAGCGCGCGGCGACAGCGTCGACGCCGAGGTCGCTGTTCTCGAGCTCGCGGCGGGCGCGCTCGATGCGCGCCGCCTCGACGTAGGCGGCCGGCGTGAGGCCGGTCTCGGCGCGGAAGGCTCGGGCGAAGTTGCGCTCGCTCATGTGCACGCGCGCCGCGAGTGCCGGCACGCTGAGGTCGTCGTCGAGATGCTCGATGACCCAGGCCTGCAGCTCGCGCAGCGGCTCGCGGCGCGCGGGCTGACCGGCGAGCGCAGTACTGAACTGCGACTGCCCGCCCGGCCGGCGGACGTAGAGCACGAGGCTGCGCGCGGTCGCCAGCGCGGTGGGCGCGCCGTGGTCCTCCTCGATGAGCGCGAGCGCGAGGTCCATGCCCGCGGTGACGCCGGCGCTCGTCGCGACATTGCCGTCACGCACGAAGATCGGGTCGCGCTCGACCGTGACCTGCGGGAAGCGCTCGGCGAGGCGATCGCAGTAGGCCCAGTGGGTGGTGGCGCGACGCCCGTCGAGCAGTCCCGCCTCGGCGAGCAGCAGCGCGCCGGTGCAGACCGACGCGGTCCGCCGCGCGCGCTGCGACGCGCGACGGAGCCAGGCGATGAGGAGGCGGTCCTCGGCGGCCGCGAAGACGCCGGCGCCGCCGGCAACGACAAGCGTGTCGATGGCGCCCCGCACGCCGGCGATCGCGCCGTCGGGCACCAGCGTCAGCCCGCTCGCGCCGCGCACCGGCGCTCCGTCGGGACTGACGAGGCGGACGTGGTACCGCGCGCCGTGCCAGCGCGTCGCGATCGAGAACGCCTCGGCCGGGCCACTGACGTCGAGCGTCTGCACGTCGGGGACGGCGAGGATGATCACGCGGCGCATGGCGGCGATGATGGCGGCGCGGCGCGTTGGCGGCAAGGACATCTACCGGACGATTTCTGCCATCGAAACGTTGCGAGCCTGGCGGGGAATCTCACGTCGCCGAACGCGCGCGCTTCTGACTGGATGTGTTTGGTCTCCGGTCCGGTCCGGTGGCCACGTGAACGTGGCCACCGTTGCGACGCGCTCGCGGGCGCCGTTCGTCGTCGTCGCCGGCGCGCTCTTCGTCCTTCTGCTCACACAGCCAAGCTGCTGACGACCACAGACCTCGCGCTGCTGCGGCGCGATCACCGCCGTCATGCTCGCCATGGCCTGCGTCGCGCAGGCGATCTCCCTGCGCGGCGCCACCACGTCGGGGCGTGCGCAGCCGCTGGGCCTGGTCCTGATCGTGGGCGGGATCGCCGCGCTCGTGCTCGCCCTCCCCCTGCACTCGCTGGCGCTCGTGCTCGTCGCGGCGGTCCTCGCCGGCACTGGCCTGGGCTTCGGCTACTACGGCTCGCAGGCCGAGGTCAATCGCCTGGCGCCGGCCGAGCGCCGCGGCGAGGTCACGCGGCCTTCATCACCTGCATGTACTCCCGCGTGGTCGTCACGGCGGTCGCGACCGGGCTGATCGCCGACGCGATCTCGCTCTTCACCGCAGTCGCCGTCGCGGGGGTCGCGGTCGCCGCGCTCGCGTCGGCGACCACGATCTGGCACGTTGCGGCGCGGGATGGCTGAGCCGATGCGGATCTTCGTCGCGGGCGCTTCCGGGGTGATCGGCACGCGTCTCGTGCCGCTGCTCGTGGCCGCCGGGCGCGAGGTCGCCGGCATGACCCGCTCGGAGGGCAAGGCCGCCATGCTGCGGGAGCTCGGCGCCGACCCGGTGGTGTGCGACGTGTTCGACGCCGACGCGGTTCACGCCGCCGTCGTCCGCTACGCGCACGCCGCGGTCGTCAACGAGCTGACCGACCTGCCCGACGACGCGGCCAAGCTCGTTGAGGGCCGCGCGTCCAACCCTACGGGCCCGGCACGTACTTCGAGAACGAGCTGCCGCCCCACCCGCGCGTGCACGTCGACGAGGCGGCGCGCCGCACCGTCCCGGCGCTCGACGCCGACTCGGGCGTGCTCGTGGTCGCCGACGACGAAAGCGCCGATCCCGGGTAGGCCGTACGTCATGGCACAGGAACATGACGAGGAGATCGTCGGGAGCGACGTCGGCGGCGAGCAGACCGGTCCGCCGCAGGGACCCACGCACGAGGAGCGTCCGGCGGGCGACTCCGCCGAGGCCAACGACGAGATCAGCCCGCACGATCTGCCGAAGGGGCATCCCGGCCGCGCCGAGGCCGAGCGTAACGCCGCGGACAGCGAGACGGGAACCACCAGCGGCAACCGCTGAACGTCGGCGCCCGAATGGGTTTATGGTCGTGCCTCGACCTGAAGCCCGTCCAGTAGGAGGTCTTGATGTACGAGAAGAACGGAGAGAAGTACTTCGTCCTCGACAGCCACCTGCACTTCTGGGACGCGAGTCCGGCGAACTGGGTCCCCGGCCAGGAGAAGTACGCCAAGGGGTGGATCGAGTGCTTCCACGCCTACATGGGGCTCGGGCCGGCCGAGACGCACTGGACGCTCGAGCGCTTCCAGAAGTACTCGGCGGAGGACTTCAACCGCGACGTCTTCGAGAAGGGCCACGTCGACCATGCCATCGCGCAGTCGACCTACCTGAAGGACTGGTACACGAACGGCTTCAACGACCTCGAGCGCAACGCCGGCCTGCTGAACGAGTTCCCCGGCAAGGTCACCATCAACGGTCGCTGGGACCCACGCGATGGCGAGGCGGGGCTGCTGCAGCTCGAGGCCGACCATGCCAAGTACGGCTTCACGGGCTGCAAGCTGTACACGGCCGAGTGGAAGGGCGCCTCGCGCGGCTGGAAGCTGACGGACCCGGAGGCGGTGCCCTTCCTGGAGAAGTGCGTCGAGCTCGGGATCAAGAACATCCACGTCCACAAGGGCCCGACGATCTGGCCGCTGGACAAGGACGCCTTCGACGTCACGGACGTCGACCACGTGGCGACCGACTTCCAGGAGCTGAACTTCATCGTCGAGCACGTCGGCCTGCCGCGCATCGAGGACTTCTGCTTCATGGCCACGCAGGAGCCCAACGTGTATGCCGGGATCGCGGTCGTCGTCGGCGGACTGATGCACGCGCGCCCGCGGTTCTTCGCCAAGGTCATGGGCGAGCTGCTGTTCTGGGTCGGCGAGGACAAGATGCTGTTCGGCTCGGACTACGCGATCTGGGAGCCCCAATGGCAGATCGAGGGCCTCGTCGATTGGGACTACCCCGACGACCCCGAGTTCTCCGACTACCCGCGTTGGACCGAGACCGCCAAGAAGAAGGTGCTCGGCCTCAATGCGGCCAAGCTCTACGGCGTCGACGTCCCGGCCGAGCTGCAGCTGGCCGCCGACGAGGGCGCGCCGGCCGCCCGCGACGACGCGCAGCTCGTCGAGGGCGCCACGTGAGCCTGAAGGACGACGTCCTCGCGGCGCTGGGCACGGTGTACGACCCCGAGCTCGACGAGCCGATCACCGATCTCGGCTTCGTCGGGGCGTGCTCCGTGTCGGCCGGCGGCGAGGTCGCCGTCCGCCTGCGCCTGCCCACCCCGCAGTGCGCGCCGAACTTCGCGTACCTCATGGCGGCCGACGCCCGGGCGGCCGCCCTGTCGGTCGAAGGCGTGACGCGCGCGAGCATCGAGCTCGAGGACCACTACACCGGGGACGAGATCAACGCGGCGCTCGCGCGCGGCGGCGACTTCGCCGACGCGTTCCCCGGCGAGACGACGGGCTCGCTGGACGCGCTGCGCGAGCTGTTCCGGCGCAAGGCGCTGGTGGCCCGCCAGGCGCGTGCCTGCCAGGCGCTGTTACGCGACGGCGCGACGCCCGAGACCGTCGCGGGACTGCGCGTCGCCGACCTGCCCGCAGGCGTGGACGCGGTGCGCTGCGTGGAGCTGCGCCGCGAACTCGGGCTGCCGGACGGCCCGGACGACGCGGCGCTGGTCGCCGGCGACGGCGCCGCGCTGACCGCCGAGGAGCTCCCGACCTGGCTGCGCCGCGCCCGGTTGGTGAGCCTGAGCCTCGAGAGCAACGGCGGGCTGTGCCGCTCGCTGTTGGCCGTCCGCTACGGCTGTCCCGACCATGAGGAGGTGGCGGCATGAAGGCCGCTCGTCTGCACGCCTATCACGAGCCCTTGAAGCTGGACGAGGTCGACGAGCCGAAGGTGGCCGGCCCGCTCGACGTCGTCGTGCGCATCGGCGCGGCCGGGCTGTGCCGCACCGACCTGCACATCCAGGAGGGCCAGTGGGCGGAGAAGTCTCAGGTCAAGCTCCCCTACACGCCCGGTCACGAGAACGCGGGCTGGATCCACGAGGTCGGCGCGGCGGTGACGAACGTCGAGGTCGGCGACACCGTCATCGTCCATCCTTTCATCACCTGCGGGCTGTGCCGCGCGTGCCGCGCGGGCGACGACATGCACTGCGAGAACGGCTCGTTCCCGGGCATCAATCGCGACGGCGGCTTCGCGGACTTCCTGCTCACGAGCGCGCGCTCGGTGGTCAAGCTCGACCCGTCGCTGCAGCCCGCCGAGATCGCCGCGCTGGCCGACGCGGGGCTGACGGCGATCCACGCGGTCAAGAAGGCGATCCCCGTGCTCGGCGCCGGGACGAAGGTGGTCGTCATCGGCGCCGGAGGCCTGGGCCACATCGGCATCCAGTGCCTGAAGGCCTACACGCCGACCGAGATCATCGTCGTCGACCCGTCCGAGCCCGCCCTGGCCCTCGCCCGTGAGCTCGGCGCCGACCACACGGTCAAGGTCGAGGGCACCTCGCACATCGACACTGTCCATGAGCTCACCGACGGCGTCGGCGCGCAGGCGATCATCGACTTCGTCGGCGAGAAGGGCGCGGTCGAGGACGGCGTGGCGATGATCCAGGACGGCGGCTTCTACTACGTCATCGGCTACGGCCAGAACATCGACATCCCGACGATCGACGTAATCTCGCGCGAGATCTCGTTCATCGGCAACCTTGTCGGCACCTATGTCGACCTGCAGGACCTGATGACGCTGACCGCCCAGGGCAAGGTCACGCTGCACACGAGCACGTACCCGCTCGACGCGATCAACGACGCGATGGCCGACCTCGACGGAGGCCGGCTGCAGGGCCGCGGGATCCTCGTGCCAGAGGCCGCCTAAAAACGGGGCGCGGCACCGATGAGCGAGGCGGGTGCAGTCGAGTGCTGCTCGAAGGTGATCCCGCCATCCGGTGGCAGGTGATGCACGACCTGCTCGACGCGCCGGCCGAGGAATGGGAGCAGAGCGAGCGCGGACGGTCGAGACCGGCTGGGTCGCCCAACTGCTTGGTCATCAAGGGCGCGACGGCGATTGGCCCAACGGTGGAGCGCATCGACATGGACGCTGCTCTTGCTGGTCGCGTGTGGCTTACCTGAGCGACATCCGTGTGCGACCGCACCGGTCGAGCGCCTGCTCGAACGCTTCATGCCAGCGGGCCGAGAGGTTGATCGCGCATTCCTGCTCAAGCGCGTCGATCTCTGCCACCTCGCGTTCTGGCTTGGACTGGGCGCGTACTTCCTTCCCGGCGACGCGCGTCTGGGATCGCTCGGCGAAGCCGTGCTCGCCGCGCAGTTCGAGGACGGCGGCCGTCTTCGCCAGGGCAGGCTCCTTCGTCCCCTTGATGCGGCGGCGATAGACGTGCGCCCGTAGCCGGGCGAACTCGGGCAGAGCTGCTTGGTGTGAACCTGGTTGCGCGGCTGCGGCAACGGCACCTCGACGATCTCGGCCACCGACATCGGCGCGGGCGTGAGCACGACGATCCGCTCACCTACGCGCAGACGCATCCGGACGCGGCGCGCGAGATCGTCTTCTCGTACGCCAAGATCACGCCCAGGGTCGCCGAGAGGATGAAGCTCTCCTACTGGAGCAACGACCTGATCTGGCACGGCGCGGGCACCTGACGCGCTGCCACGGCGAGCGTGGCCCGCGAACGCGGTCGGCCGCGCGCGCGGACCGGCGGCTAGAATGGCTCTCTCTTCGGGGCGTGGCGCAGCCTGGTAGCGCGCACCGTTCGGGTCGGTGAGGTCCCCGGTTCAAATCCGGGCGCCCCGATTGTCGGCCCGGTTGGGACTGCTGATGCCCAGCCGGGCCTACATGTGCCAGGAACCGCAGAGCCATGCGGGATCGCAGGCCGTTTCACCAGTCGGAGCGGGAGACGGCGTCGATGGCCGTCTGACGTTCGTGAGTCACGCCATGAGTCACGTCGGCGCCGTGACTCAACGCCCCGAACGTGGCGTAGCTTCAAGGCGTGGCGTAGCTACTTCCTGCGCCGCCGGAGCCCCGGGCGTTGGCGCGTCGCGGGGCTCACTCTGTGGGTTGCACGTGACCGTGGCGCGGAGTAGCTTGCGGCCCACGCATCCCCGGTCGCGCGTAGTCAGAGCGCGACAGCTCGCGGCGAGGTATGGCTCGGAGCGATGGCACGGCAGCGGGATGCGCGCCGTGCCCCATCGCCATCCGGCCATGCCGTAACCGCGAGAGGAGGTGATGCCCTATCGACGTGTCCGATCTTCCGACGATGGTCGAGAAGTTTGAGGAGGAAGCGCGTGAGCGCTTCCCAACCGGCGCGGTGAGTGACCACTTGCCGCGCCCCTAAAGCCTCGCCGCGAGCGCGGTGGCCGCCACGGTTGCCGCGCTCGTTTCTTTGCGGCGAAGTCGGGCGTAGGCTGCACGCTCGTGAGCACGCTGTACGGCGGCCAGCGCACAAAGCACGCACACCGCCAACGGGTACGTCAACTCCGCGCCCAGCCGCCACCGGTCACCGTCCGCTAAGAGTGCGGGATCTGCGGGCAACCGCATGCGACCGTCGATCACGGCATCGCCGACAGCACCCTGCGGTCGCTCCCCACCATGTCCGCGAGCGATCTACTCGAGCTCAGGTTGGCCGCTCTGGACGAGCTGGCCAACGCGCTGCGCGCCGGCGCTGACGCCGGCGACGAACATCTGCGCGCCGTCGCGCTGCTCATCGGCAGAGTCGAGAAACGGCTACTCGCGCTCGACGACTGACCGCCAAGGCGGTCCGGTACCGTCGCCAGATGCCTGACGCCCGCTGCCCCACCTGCCACCAATGGACGCCACGGCAGGACTGGACCGACGCGCCAGGCCAAGCGTTCCCGCTCCTAATCGTCTGCCCCAACTGTCAGACGACGGCCGACGTGGGCGACACCGGATTCAGGATGACCGTCACCGCGTCGGCCGAGCTGCCCGACTCATGGGCGGCAGGTCAAGGCATCCCCGGGCACCGGCCCTAGACTCCGCCCAATCCGCCGCTGTCGCTCGTCCCTCGGGCTGTCGAGTCGCTCAAGCTCGAGCGCTGCTTACTGACTCGGCTGTTGATATCGGACGGGTCAAGGCCGCGGCCAGCTCGGTTGGCGCGATGGTTTGCGCGACGCATGCGGCGATAACGCCACCATTCTCTGATTCTGCTGAGCATGGATGGATCCCCGTGTTTGGTGGCGTGTTCCTACCAGGCATCGAGGGATCCGCGCAATCCGTCATTTGCACGATTCGCGTTCTGCCACGCCAGCGCCGCACGCCGAGCTCCCCGATTCGTGGGCGGCCGGCCAGGGCATCCCCCGCCAGCGGCCCACCCGGCAGCACTAGCCGCCCAGCTCAGCCACCCACCCTGCCCACCAGCCACCCAACCTTGCGCTCGAGCTCAGCCACACGCTCCTCGAGCGTCGGCGGCTCCGGCTCCGGCAACACCTCGTCAACCTCAGTGACCCGCGTGAGAACGTGAGGCTGCACGTCAGGCCACGGCGGGTTACCCCAGCCGCGCCCATCAACCAGGTCACGGACCACATTCTCCTTACCGCAGACCACGCAGACCTTGTCCTCGTCACGGGTGACGTCGACGACATGCTCACGCCGGCTGACCTGGGTCGTAACGGGATTCGCGCCCACCCTGCTCGTCCACATAACGGTCCTCATCGTCACCGGAATCGACCGCGCCGCATGCCCCGGACAGTCATCGTCCGGGCAGAACGCGGTCGCCTCGGCGGCCGTCGACAGGGTCATTGGCATGGTCGAAAACCTACCGCCCGAGCCGGTCGCGCTCTAACGTTCACCACATGGCCGATCTCGCACCATTCTTCAACGAAAACTCGGAACAGATTGGCTGGCAACGAATCCTTGACGGCGGTCACATCGTCGTGACCGACCTTGATGACAGCGCCATTCTCGCCGGACTCACTCCCGACGGCGAGGTCGTCGACGGCACCGCGTACGAATGGACCAGTGGCGACGCCGAACCCGACTACGAGCCTGAGTACGACTACACCGAACCCGACAACAACTATCTCGACGACCAGCGAGCCCACGAGCTCGACACGCGCCTGAGCACACTCGAGCAACAACTGTTCGCTCCCGAGCCGGAACACGAGGAGGCGTACACCGAGCAGGAACTACGCGACCTCGAATGGCAGGACGCATTCCGGCGCGACCTCGCGAACTACGAACACGACAACAAGGTCACGCTCACCGACCGCCAGGTCCACCAACTAATGCCCGGGCATTACCACGACTTCATCAACAACGGCGCTGAGAACACCAGCATGTGGAAGGCGGCCGCCGACGCCGACCTGAACCTGCACGATCTCGACACACGGCAAGGCCGCGTCGACCACTACGGCGAAGCGCTCGAGGACGCTGACCGCGCTAACCGCGGCGTCGTTTTTGACGAGCGCGGCGAGAGGCGCGCCACGGAGTACCCCGATACGAACGAAGGGCGCACGAACTTCATGCTCGACCGGATGGCCGGCTTCGTCGACGCAGACGGGCAGTCGCTCGACGGCGAGCCCGACACCACCGAGCTCGAGTGAGCCGCGCAGCCGCGCGGGTGTGCCCCGAGGTCGGCTGCTGGCGCCTCCAGCCCTGCGACATCCACGGCCGAGACCCCAACGCGAACCGATCACCAGGCCGCGACAAAGCCGCACACAAACAATTCGCCAAAGCAGTACGAGCCCGAGCCGGCAATAAGTGTGAACGCTGCGGCTCAACCGACCAGCTGGCCGCACACCACACACGACCCGGCTACCTGTCATCGGACGGGATCCTGCTCTGCCGTGACTGCCACCGCGCCGCCGATCCGTACGCGCGATAACCCAAAACCCAAAGCCACCCTGTTCCCTCGCGCGCGACGGACAGCAGGCGCCGCCACCCAGATGTCATATCCCACCTAGCGCTCGAGCCCCATCCCACATGGCGTCATGCCACACCGGCCCGGGGAGGGGTCACCGCCCGTGACTTCGCGCTCTGGGGATCACAGGGGGCGGATGCGCTTGTGCGCGCAATCCCATACGTGAAAATGCGTTGTGATGGCTGCTGCTCGTCCTGATCCTCCTCGCCGGCTGGGTGTGGCCGGCCGCCGGGCGTGGCGTGCGGCGCTCGCTGGCCTCGCCTCGGACGTGCAGTTCAATTGCAAGGAGCTCGAGCTGCTGCGGCTCGAGGCGGGGCAGGCCGACATGGTCGACCAGCTGGAGCGTCAGCTTGCCGCTGAGCCGCTGATCGTTCCGGGCGCGAACGGTCAGCCGCGGCCGAATCCGTTGATCCCGTTGTTGTCGGCGGCCCGGTTGGCGCAGGCGAGGTTGTGGTCGGAGATCCGGCTGGAGCTCGACGCCGCGGAGGGGCTCGCTGCACCGGTTGTGAATCGTCGGGCTCAGCGTGCGGCGCAGGCCCGGTGGCGCGCGAAGCGTGAGGTCGCCGAGCAGCGTCGCCAGTTGCAGGGCGTCTGAGATGGCCAGGCGCTTCGCGATCCACTGTTACGACGACGAGGAGGAGGAGGAGGAGGAGGAGGAGGAGGAGGAGGAGGAGGAGGAGGGCGTGATCGCGCCGCAGCCGCCAGGGTTCTGGGAGCGTGCCGAAAGCTGGTGGGCCCGGGTCTGCGAGGTTCAGGAGTATCGGCGGATGGAGCGCCAGAGCGCGCCCGTGGGGTTCGGCGGTCCGCCGGTGCCGTGATGCCCGAGCGAGTCGGCACACCGCGCGCGGATGTTTCACCGCATGTCGCTGTCTGCAGGCTGGCGGAGTTGGCGGCGTTCGCTCACTACAACCCCGGCAAGGTCTCTCGCAAGCTGTATGAGCTGATGGCGGTGCACAAGGCGCTGAACACGAAGGCGACCGTCGCTTACGCCGAGGCGCTGGCGCTGCTCGACGAGATCGGCGCGCGCGACGACGCCGAGCATTGGGTGCACTTGCATCGCGGCCGTGCGGGGATGTGGCCGACCGCGGAGCTCGACGCGATGCGTCAGCAGGTGCGCCTGGTCGAGCCGTCTTAAGTGGCAATCCGCTAACCGCGTCTGCCCGTCCGGCACCGCTTCGTGGTCTACGCTTTGCGCGACCCTTTGTTGGTGGGTTCGTTGCCGGCGCCCTGGACAAGCGCCTCTGATCGCCCCGATATTCACTATCGGGGCGATCTTCGTTCTGGGGGCCTTGACGGCCTCCGTGCTCGTTGCTCTTATTGCGGGTGGCGGCTGTCCGGCCGTCGAATACACCAACAAAGGAGGGAGTCGTGTCCGGCTTCCAGGCGCCCGGCGAGGCGCCCTCGGTGGAAGAGCCTCCGTCGCGAGACGAGCTGATCGGCCATTTCTGCACCAAGTTTGCGATGCAGTTCGTGCCCGCAGGCGATCGTGAATCTGCGGATCGCTACGCACGCGCCGCGAAGTTGTACGACCCATCAGCGATTCGTGACTTCTACGCGGTCCGGAAGCGGATCATCACCTGGATGCGGGCGTACGAGACGAAGAGGTGGGGCAAGAAGCCGGTGAAGCTGATCGGCACGATCAGGCCGATCCGTGACAGTCACGGTAGGGGTGTCGCCAGCAACGGTCATCAGCGTCGCAACGGGCACAAGCACACGTTCGTGCCGGAGCCGCGTGACGAGCCTCCGCTGGCTCGCACGGTCGAACAGCTCGCGCGTGTCGTCGATCGCCTCGTGGAGCTCTGCGTGCATCTGATGTCGCCGCCGGACGTCGAGATCGACGCTCGCTTCACCAAGACGCCGATCGAGTTGAACTCGCCCCCGCGTAGGCCTGCGCATCCGCCGGCGGGCGGGATTCCGCGCTACAAGGCCAGGCTGCTGCAGGAGCTGCTGGATCAAGGGACCGAGCTAACGCAGACCGCGCTCGCTCAACGCGTCGGGTTCTTCGATCGCAAGGGTCGACCTGATCGCAATCCCGTACGGAAAGCAATCGAGCTCCACAAGGCGGGCTGGTCCCTGGTAACAAGTCACCCGGACTTCGCACCAGCCGTACCGGATCCCGACATGGTGTACTGGCCGAACCCTGGAAAAGCCCGATAAACACGGGGTTTTCGGGCCTACGCTGGACTCACAGAAATTAAAGCTGGTAATCAAGTATGAGTACCGCCTTACCAGTGGTTGCGTTCGTGCGGTAAACGAAGCCCGAGTGAGCCCGGCGACCGGATCGCCGAACCCACCCGGGCAGAAAGGGGGCCATCCACCCCCTGATGTACCGCACAAACACCCCCATCCTCGCAGAGCGCGCGGTTCATTCTGCGTTCTCCACCTGGTACGCCGCGGTCGCCACCGGCGAACGCATCAAGTGGGCGCGCGAACAGGCCGGTATCAGCCGGCGCCATCTCGCCGAATACGCGTGCATGAGCGACACGACGCTCGCCCGCATCGAGAACGGTGAGCGGACACTCACTGGCCGCGAGCTCGCCGCGATCGCGCGCGGGATCGGCGTGTCGCTCGGCTTCCTGACAGTCGGCGCTCACGACGGCCACGGAAGGAGGGCCGCGTGATGCCCGCGCTCGTGCACTTCGACATCGTCGACCGACCCGTCGAGATCGTTGGTCTCGACGCCGCGCTCGGCGAGATCGGCACCCTGGCCGGCGCGATCCGCGAACTGCTGTCCGAGTCGCCGGTTCCCGTGGATCGGCTCGAGCATCTCGTCACGACGCTCGGCTTATATGCGAGCGGTCTCGGCGATGCGGTGAACGATGTGTGTGAAATCCGCGCGGGGTCGCCCACGGCGCTGGAGTCCGCGCGCCGCGCAGAGCAGCAGCGCCACGCGATCGCGGAAGGAGAGTGCTGCGCATGAGCCCGTTTGAGCTCCCCGAGGAGTCCGGCGAAATCCAGGCCGGCGACCACGACGTCGAGATCGTCGAGGCGGTCGCGACGACCAACAAGAACACCGGCAACGACCAGCTGCGCGTCACGTTCGAGGACCCTTCGGGCGCGCAGATCACCGATTGGCTCGTCCACAAGCCGACTGTTGCGTGGAAGTGGCGGCAGCTGTGGGAGGCAGCCGGTCTTCCGTGGACCGGGACCGGCGGCAAGGTCAAGGTCGACGAGGCCGACCTGGTCGGCCGACGCGTCCACATCGACGTCATCAACGACACCTACGAGGGCCGTACGCGCGCGAAGGTTCGGGAGGTCTCGCCGTACGTCGGCTCGGATATTCCGAGCGAGTTGCCTGACGCCGGCGCGCCGAAGGACGACTCGGAGGTGCCGTTCTGATGGCTGAGCTCGTGGACCAGGTTCTTGATGAGCTGGAGGCCGATCTGCGGCGCGTCCGGGAAACGCTCGACGAACTGCAGGAGACCGCCTGCGACCAGCCCGAGCGCGCAATGAGGATCATCGCCGTTGCCAGGCAGCTGATGTTGGACGTCGGCAACGTCCAGCACACGGTCGGTGGTCTGCTGGCGCTCGAGCGCGAGGAGATGATGCGATGACCGCGATCGTCAAGGTGGAGGAGCCTCGCTACTTCGCCGTCATCGACCCGCTCGATCCCGAGCGCATGACGTACTGGTTCCGGTCCAAGCGGGGCCGCAAGGCCGGGCGCCTGCGGCCGTGGCCGAAGGACCGCAGCCCCTGGTCGGTGCATATCCGCGACCTGCCCGAGGCGGGCGGCTTCGACACGCCCGCCAACCGGGCCTACACCGACGAGTACTTCGCTCGTGCGCGAATCGCTCGCGCGGAGATCGAGCGCGCGATCGAGACTGACCCGCAGACCGCTGCCGCGCGCTTCAGCCGGCTGCAGACCACGTGCTGCTGCTGCGGCAAGCAGCTCACCGAAGAGCACAGCAAGGCCTATGGCATCGGGCCTGAGTGCCGCAAGGGCATGCCGGCCGAGCTGCTCGCGCGGTTCACCGACGCGGTCGGCCGCGCGCACGCGGAGGCGATCCGATGACCGAGACCATCGAGTCCTCGAGCGTCGAGCTCGACACGGTCGACCGGACGCTGCTGGGGGTCACCGACCCCGAGCAGGGTCTCATCGCCGCCGAACGGTTCGCCCAGGCGCTAAAGGAGCGGATCGACGCCGGCGGCCTGGCACACCGCATCGGCAACAAGGACTACCTCGGGCTTGAGGCGTTGCAGATGGCGGCAACGGCGCTCGGGATCGTCGGGCTTGTCGTCTGGACCCACCCGCTCCCCGACGACGGATGGGAGGCGCGCGCGGAGGCGCGCCGCATGTCCGACCAGGCGCTTCTCGGCGCTGGGGAAGGCATGTGCAGCCGCGACGAGCCGAAGTGGGCTCGGAGGCTGCCGTTCGAGCGCCGCGCGGTGGCGCAGAGCCGTGCGCTGGTGCGAGCACTCCGTGGGCCCGTCGGGTCCGTGGTGTCGCTGGCCTCCTACGCGGTCACGCCAATCGAGGAGATGGACGGCCGCACAGCCGAGCCCGAGTTGCCGGCGTGGGCGAAGCCCACCACGGACATCGCGGCCGTCGCCGACGCGCTCATCGACATCCTCAAGGCCGCCGACGTGCCCGAGCCCGCGGAGCGGACCAAGACGATCGGCCAACTCGTCCGCGAGACCTGCGACGGCGCGGTCCCGGTGATCGTGCGCGCCGTGCTCGAGGCCGTCCAGGCCGCGATCGAGGCCGCCAACAAGAAGGTGGCGTGATGTCCGCCATCCCGGTTGACCAGATCGACAAGATCGTCGACTACCTCTGGGCCGACGAGAAGCTCGACTACGAGGGCCTGTTCGACGACGACGACTGGCTCCACACCGATCTCGAGGGCCACATCTTCGTGGCGTTGCGCGCGGTCAACGAGTGGTTGAGCGAGCTCAGAAGGGAAACGGCGTGATGGCCGCCACCGCCGTTCGAGAGGGAGGCGCTGCGGCGCCTCCCGATCTCGATGCGATCGTCGACCGGCTGCTCGAACATCACGGCCTCCCGCCGCGGCCGATGATCAGACGGCTCGGGTGGCCGGCGCAGCGATGCCGCTGCGATCACCCGATCGGGATCCGCGAGCTCTGGCACGGCCCGGCCTGGGCGCGATGCCTGCTCTGCGGCCGCGACCTGGAGAGCGACCGATGACCGCCCGCCGCGAGGCGCGCCGCGTCGATGTCACGCCGCTGCGCGAAGCGTTCGTGCGCAGCGGCCTGCCAGCGGCCGAGCTCTGCCATCGGCCGGAGTGGTACTGGAAGGGCGGCGGGGCCGACACCACCCGTCTGCTGCGCGCGCTCGGGCTGAAGCCATACACGTGCCGTGGCCGCCACACATGCGCCCGCACGATCGGGATCGACCGCGCGGCGCTGATCGCAGACGCACTCAACGTCGATCCGTTCGAGGTCGGGATATGAGCGCCACCGCGGTCGCCGCGCGCGACTACAGCGCCGAGCGCGGCCCGGTGCTCGGCCCGTTGCAGATGCCGGTGCGCTGCCACGCCTGCCACGGCTTCGCGGCAGGCTACGTCAGCGGGATTCATCGGACGCTGCCGATCTGCGGCGTCTGCCTGGAGGCGCGATCGCGCCCGTATCGCCCGCCTCAACCGTACCTTCGGCTGGTCACCCAGCGATGAGCGGCTCACCGCAGCTTGAGCTTGTGCTCGAGCGTGTCGCCGCCGCGGGCGTCGATCTGCGCGAGACCGGTGCGGACCGCTGGCGCGGCGACTGCGTCGCCTGCGGCGGCTCGGACCGCCTGACCGTCAAGCTCGACTTGCACGGCAACGTGTGGATCGATTGCTGGAGCGCGGCCTGCGGCGAACAGGACCGGCTGCAGGCACTCAATCTCACGCCCGAGCAGCTGCGGTCACGCTCCGAGCTGGACGAGATCGTCGACCAGGACGACATCGAGCCGACGCTCGGGCCCATCCCCAACTACCCGGTGCACGCGCTACCCGACGCGGCGCAAGCGCTCGTTGCGAGTGCTGCCGCCGACGGGCTTCCCGAGACGCTCGTGGCCGGCGCCGCGCTCGCCGCAATGGCGATCGCGGTCGGCGGCGAGGCCAACATCGAGATCACCGGCACGTGGCACGAGCGCGCGATCCTGTGGATCGTCAACATCGCGCCGCGAGGCGCTGGCAAGTCACCCAGCCAGGACCGGGCGCTGTACCCGCTACGTGCTTACGACGCGCACCTCGACGAGGAGGAGCCGACGCTGCGTGTCGGCGACACGACGCTGGAGGCGATCGCGCGCGACCTCGCCGCGCGCACCGGCCACGCCGGAATCGACCTCGACGAGCTCGTCGTGCTGCTCCGCGGTCTCGGCGAGTACAAGCGCGGGCAGGGCGCCGACCGCGGCCGCTTCCTCGCGCTATGGGAAGGCGCGCCGTGGACGTTCAGCAGGGTCGCCGGCGGAGCGAAGACCAACAAGGCGAACCTGCGGATCCCGCGGCCCACGCTCGCGGTCGTCGGTGGGCTGCAGCCGGCGTTGCATCATCTTCTCGGCGGCGACGAGGACGGCCTGCGGCCGCGGTGGCTTCCGCACCTGGCGACGCTGCCCGACGTCGGGCTCGTCGGGCGCCGCCCCGACGATGCGGGCTGGGGGCGTTTGTTGGGTCACCTCCTGGCCGATCGCGGGCGCGAGCGTACGCGCGCGGTCAACGACGGTGCGCTCGCGGCGTTCAACGCGCATCGCCTGCGTTGGGCGGCCCGCCAGCGCGATCGAGCGACATCGGCGACGCTCGCGGCGGCGCTCGCGAAAGCCGATCGGCATCTGGCCCGGATCGCGCTCGTGCTCGCCGAGGCCGATCGTCCCGGCGTCGACGCCTCGGTCGACGAGGAGGTGATCGAGCGCGCCGCGGCGATCGTCGACTTCACTCTGGCCAGCTGGGAGGCGCTGCCAGAGCAGGGAGGCATGTCGCTGACCTACAGAGACCGAGTCCTAGATGAAGGCATCGATCGTCTGACTGCGTGGCTTGAAGAGCACGGCGGTCTCGCCACGCGACGTGAGCTACAGCGCGCCTGCGTCGCCGGCGTGCGCACGTCAGGTGACCTCAACGCCCTGCTCGAGCGCTACCGCGCGATCCAACCAGGTTGCGTCGTGACCACCACCAGCAGCGGCAATCCGACGGTGATCGTCACGGCCCCACCGAGGAGGGGTGTACTAGGGGGTGTCGGCACTGCCGACACCCCCCTACCCCCACCCGGGATTTGGCTTCAGAACAGGGATTCCAAGCCAAATCAGGGGGTGTCGGCACTGCCGACACCCCCAGAGTGCCGACACCCCTGCCGACACCCCCATAGCCGCCGGAAACGGGGATCTCGCGCACGCCGACAAGCGCCGCCGAGTGCAGGCTCTTATCGCCGCCGCCGAGGCCGAAGACGACCCGGGCTGGATGCGGTCGTGATCGTCCTGGACACCGAGACCACCGGCCTGGATCCACGCGCGGACAGGCTCGTCCTCGTCGGCATCGCCACCGGAGACGGGGAGCCGGTCGTCCTGCGTCACGACGACGACCACGACCTCATCCAGGCGGTGCTCGACAGCGACACATGGTTCTGCGGGCACAACCTCGGCTTCGACATGGCGTTCCTGCAGCACGCCGGCTACCGCATCCCGGACCCGGCGCGCTGGACGGACACCGTCCTGATGGCGCACATCGCCGGAGAACGCAAGCCCGGTCAAACCCGGCTGAAACGCCTGACCAGCAACCTGATCGACGCCGGCGAGCTCCCGCCCGACACGCTCGAACCCGAAGAGCAGCTCGACGCGTGGCTGGCGTCGGCGCGGCGCGTCGCCACCAAACAGGGAGCGCCCCGCCCCGAGAAGGGCCACGCGCCCGCGCGCCTGCTGGAGCCGTACCTGCGCGCCGACGTCATCTGCACCCGCGCGGTCGCCTCCTACTACGGCCAGCGCCTCGACGGGCAGGCCGGCATCCTGGACCTCGAGCGGCGTTGTCTGCCCGCGATCTACGCCGCCGAGCAGCGCGGCGTCCCGATCGATCTCGACGCCGCGATCGAGCTGCGCGACCGTACCGCCGTCACCGTCGCCGATCTCCGCGCCCAGGTGCACGAGCTCGCCGGCCGCCCGTTCAATCTCAATTCGGCCCGCCAGATCGAGCAGGCGCTCCTTGATCGCGGCGCCGACCTGTCCAACGTGCCGCGCACTGAGAAGGCGCAGCTGCCGATGTTCACCGCGCAGACGCTTGAGCTCGTCGACGACCCGCTCGCGCGCGCCCTGGAGGCCTACCGCGACGAGAAGAAGCTCCACGACTACGTCGCGAACCTGTACCGGCACACGCACGCCGACAGGCTCTACGGCACGTTCCGCCAGGTCGGCACCGACACCGGGCGCATGAGCTCCGCCAGCCCGAACCTACAGAACATCCCCAAGACCGATCTGCGCGTCCGGTACGTCATCCGCGCGAGCACCGGCAAGGTTCTCGTCGCCGCCGACCTGGACAACGTCGAGCTGCGGGTCCTGGCCTGCTACGCGCGCGGCGGAGCGCTTGAGCGCGCGTTCGCCGAAGGCGTCGACCTGCACCAGCAGACCGCCGACGCGTGCGGCGTCGACCGCGACATCGGTAAGCGGCTGAACTACCTGATCATCTACGGCGGCGGCATCCCGCTCGTCGCGCAGATCCTCAACATCGACCGCGACGAGGCCAAAGGGATCCTCGATAACTGGTACGGCCTGTACCCCGAGGTCGGTGCGCTGAAGGCCCGTCTGACGCGGACGGTCCGCCGCCGCGGCTACCTGCTGACGATCGCCGGGCGCCGCCACCATTTCGATCAGCCCAATCACATGCTGCTGAACCGGCTGATCAGCGGGTCGTGCGCGGACCTGTTCAAGCGCTCGCTGA
Organism: uncultured Actinomycetes bacterium; assembly: GCA_963821355.1. GTDB lineage: Bacteria > Actinomycetota > Thermoleophilia > Solirubrobacterales > Solirubrobacteraceae > JAOPZW01. The sequence goes on from CAWGDO010000003.1 coordinate 102,554, forward strand.
TCGCGCTGCACGACGCCGGCGTGCCGATGACCCTGTTCGTGCACGACGAGGTCGTCGCTGAGGTTGACGAGGACGACGCGACCAGGGTCGCCCGGCTGCTGGAGACCGAGCTCGCGCGCGGCCTGAACCGCCCCGGCGTCAGCATCGACGGGCTTGTGGCGGACGCGAAGAGCGCGGCGCGCTGGTCGGATTTCAAGGAGCCGGGCTGGACGCCAGAGCCCGCTTCGGCCGCGGCCCGCGCGCCGGAGCCCGAGCTCCAGCCCGAGCAGCTGTCGCTGGCAGCGGTCGCAGACCAGAGCGAGATCGACGCCTACGTGGAGCGCTACCGACGACGACAGGCCGATCTGAAGCGCAAGCGGTGACCGCCGCGCCGGCCGAACGCTATGTCGACGCCCGCGAGCTCGCCGAGCTGATGGGCGTATCCGTTCGCACCGTGAAGCGGATGACCGCCGCCGGCATGCCGTCCGAGACGTGGGGACTGGCCCGCACCCGCCGCTATTTGCCGTCGAGCGCGATGGCGTGGGCTAGCATGCGCGGTGTCAATCCGCCCGGACGGCGCGCCAACGTCGACCGGGCCTACCAACGGAGGAAGTAGCTTCGATGGCCAACCAACTGCCCTCGGGTCGCTGGCGGGGACGTGTCCGACACCCGCGCACCGGCAAGCAAGTCGCCCCGCACACCGTCATCGGTGGCCCCAAGACGTATCCGACCGAGCGCGTCGCCGAGCGCGCCGAGGACCAGGCCCGTGACGTGCTCGTCGACATGGCCGAGCACGGCATGACCGTGCTTGAGTGGTGGACCGAGTGGACGACCTCGCCGCTGTGGTCGCGCCCCGCCGAGTCCACCGACATCTACAACCGCGAACGCACCCGCGCGTTCGCGCACGTGTACGCCGATCGCGCCATACGCTCGATCGACCACACCGTCGTGGCGGAATGGCTCAAGGGTGGGCGCAACCGCCCGTCCATCGCCGCGCTGCGCGTGATGTTCAACGACGCGCGCCGCCCGCAGGCCGGGATGCTCGTCGACCGAAACCCGTTCGCCGGTCTGGGCCTGCAGCAGTCCAAGGGCCGCAAGGAGGTCCAGCCTCCGTCGCAGGCCGACGTCGCACGGATGACCGCGCTCGCCGACGAGTTGACCCCGCCATCGTTCGCCGCCTACCTGCTGACCGCGGTGTGGTCGGCGGCCAGGCCGGGCGAGCTCGACGCGTTGCGGTGGGAGGACCTCGACTTCCAGGGCGAGACGATCCGGATCGAACGCCAGTGGAACGTCCACACCCGCAAGCTCACCACCCCGAAGCACGACTCCAAGCGGACGATCGCAATGACCGCGCCGGTCCGCGAGAGGCTGCTCGCCCTCCCGCGCGAGAGCGAGTGGACCTTCACGACGCTACGCGGCACGCACTACACGCCGAGCTCGCGGTGCTTTCACTGGAACCGCGTCCGCGCCGCGGCCGGGATGGGCAACATGCCGCTGTATCTCGCGACCCGCCACTGGTTCGGCTGGTACGCGCTCAACGTCCTCGAGCTCCCGCCGCACGTCATCGCGCTGCAGCTTGGCCACCAGGACGGAGGCCGGCTCGTCCGCGAGCTCTACGGCCACCCCGACGCCGCGCTGGCCCGCGAGCGTACCCGGCAGGCGTTCCGGTCTGTCGCGCCCGTAGCGGCGCTGCCAGCGTTGACGGAGGCAACCGGATGAGCCGACCCGGCATCAACCGCTACGGGCGAGTCAGCTACAGCAACAGCATGCTCGGCAATGCCGCCCGTCACGGCCTTGACGGCGAAGTCACCCGCGACACGCTGCCCGACATCATCGCCGGCTGCCACTGGTGCAACACCGTCGTCGGGCGCTGCCACGGCGGCGAGCCCGAGTGCTGGCATGTCGCCATGCTTAATGGCACCCGTGCTCGCGCGGCCTCTTTGGGAGCGGCGAGACTGAGATTCGTCGTCGCAAGGCGCGAGTGCCGCTGCGCGGCCAAGCTGGACTCACGAAGGAGGGAGTGCGATGGCGAATCAGCCGGAGTCGACTCGTACCTGCGAGTACTGCAAGGAAGACATCAAGGTGGACGCGATCAAGTGCAAGCACTGTGGGTCGCGCCTTGAACCCCAGGGACCATCGCACGAAGGCACGTGCCCATTCTGCAAAGAGCAGATCCATCCTGATGCCACCAAGTGCAAGCACTGCAAATCTGTTCTCGTCGGTTCAGCCCCGGCAGACGCGGGCTGTGGCTGCGATGGTGGCGTCGAGGCGCCCACCGTCTTCGCGAGGCTAATCGGCGGCGGGTCCCCGATTGGGGGCGGCGGGGGTGGAATCATCACAGACCCAGGCCACGAGTGCTGGCAAATCTGCACCGATGTCTACGTGGCATGCAGATTCAGCGGGCTATCAGAGGATGTCTGCAAGAACGCATACGAGTCCTGTAAGAAGGGCTGCCCGCGGTCAGGACCTCAGTTGGTGTACGCCACCTATTACTAAGGTCCCAATGCACAACGACCTCTAGGTGCCGATTAGCACGGGCGAGCAGGGGCTAGTGGCGCTGCCACGACCGGCGGCGAGTCACGCCGTGAGTCACGACGGCGCGCGATCACTGTTCTCGAGCCAAGCACGCACAATCGCCCCGATGAGGGCAACCCAGGAAGGTTGCTGGGTTGCCCTCAGGAAAGTGCGGCGAATGGCCGGTCCCAGGAAAGTCGCGAGGGCGGTTCCCCCCGAGCGGGCGTGTTTGTCCAGGAAAATATGGCGTGCAGGCGTTCTCCGGGACCAGCGGCGCTGGCCCCGCGCTACGAGGCGGCCTGCGGCGAATGCCAGTCGCACAGGGCGACCAGCGCCTCCTCGACCTCCGGCGAGTCGGTGCTCCCCGACAGCACCGGCGGGCTGCCGTCACCGAACCGCGCAAGCCCCAGCCGCGACCAATGGCGGGCCAGCGCCTCGCCGGCCGCCCGACCCTCCGGGCCTTCGGCGCCCGGCGGCCAGGCGATCATCACCACCAGCGACTCCTCGCCCCACGTCCGGATCGCGCGCGCCACCGCGTGCAACCCGATGCCATGGCCTCGCGCCCACTCGGCGACCTCGACGAGATCCACGACCAACAGGAACCGCTCGACGTAACGCTCGGCCTCCACGACATCCACGTACGCCGTCCATTCCGAGGACACCGCGTCCAGCACCTCCATGTAGGCGTCGCCCACCTCGTAGAGATCGATCCGCCCCAGGCGCACCGACCCCAGTGACACCACCCGCCGCTCCGGCTCGTAGTCCAGCACGCCCGCGATCTCCCCGACCACACGCTGCACGCGCGCGATGTTCGGCTCGCCGAGCCGCTGATCCGAGCCGAAGCGATCCCACGTCCGGTAGACGATCTCGATGTCCAGCAGGTCGGCGACCGACACCATGGCCCGCGGCCCGCCCAGACGCTCAGAAGACGACGCCATCGACACACCCCCGCTGCCAGGACATCGGCTCAGGCTCGCTCGCCGGCCCGCCACCAAGACGACGGGATGCCGTCGCGGCCGTTCGTGCGGGCGTGAAGCTCCGCCAGCCATCGGCGTGCCCGCTCGTCGCCCTGGGCGGCGGCCCGGATCATCACGGCCTCCTCGACCTCGGTCATCCGCCCGGAGCGTAGCGCCGCCGCCGGCACGCCGGACATGCCCCGAAACGGGGCGGGATCGTTCTCGGCGAACGCCGCGGACGTCGATACCGTCAAGGGCGCTGACCGCCGCCTACGTCGTGGCAAGAGCGCCGCTATACGGACCACCGTGCCCCAGTACGCGTGGCAACGCTCCGCGTGCTCGGGGAGCCCGAGCCGCACCGCCTCAGACACGGCCTTGGCGAAGCGCGGACAAATCCGTTGGGGGAACGCGATACCAGCGGTGACTCGGGCCTCACGGCCGCGATGGGGGAAGCCGCACGGAGCATGACCGCCCGGATGGGGAGATCCCCGCATCCGCGCTCAGGCGTCAGGTGGGATTGGCCCGCTAATCGCACATGGGGAGTACTTTCCTGGGTTGCCCACGATGACTGAGACCGCCGATAAACACGGCGGTCTCGGTCGCCGTGGGGGGCCGTGGTCCCGTCGAGTTCCGAAGTCGCGGTTGCGGCCGGCTGACGTCGGGCGCCCTCACCGCCGCACGGCAAGCCGACGGGCTGACCCCGGACGGCTTGACCGTTAACCGCCTCGGGCTTCGGCGCCGCCGGTCCGGTCCGGGCGCGGTCGTCGCCCAGTGCTTTCGCCTGGAGGGCGAACTGGTTCGGCTTGCCCTCGGCGGCGCCCTGCGCGCGGTCGCCCAGGGCCACCCCCCCGCGGGCGAAGGCGAGCTCGTCCGCCGCTACCCGGCGCTCTCCCACGCCGACAGCGAGCTCGTCGCCCGGCGCCCTCGACGAGAGCCCCGGTCGTCCCGGGGCTCTTACATGTTCGGGGGCGATGATGGCGGGCATCACGCCCGCCCCGGTTTCGTGGGCGTCGACGACGCCCACGAATACGTACGTCCGTACGATGCCGCGCCCAGGAGACCGACGCAGACTCCGTTGACTTATCGGGGACGGTCGGGGGCTGGGTTGGCGCGGGAGGCGCCGAACCAGAGGGGCAAGGATGGGATCCGAGATGCCATTGCGGACAAGTTCCCCGGCATGCGCGTCGTCATCCGGTTGCAAGGCTGTCGGCGCATCGACGCGCACGCGGGCCAGTGCGTCGTGAGGGCCTACACGCTGCCCTACCACGACAGGTGGTGCGGGGTCGGCCACGCTCGCGCGATCGGCAAGAGCCGCTCCATCCGGGCCTTCGGCGCAGTGGCGCCGTGCCCGATGCCGCACGGGGCGCCTCAGGGCGGGCACCCGATCACCGCCTGAGCCGATTCTCGTCGCTCGTCGTCGACGGCCCCGACGTCCCGCTGCCGAAATGACCGCTCAGCCGGGCGCTCCGGCCACGGCCTTGTAGTAGCGCACGGCAAGGCCGGTGATCAGGGTCTGAAAGGCGGATTCGACCGCGGTGCCCTCACGCTCGGCCCAGGCAGCGAGGCCGACGCGCTCGATGGCCTCGCTCTCGGCGAGGACGTCGTCGACGAGGTCGGGGTGGCGGTCGCAGAAGTACGCGCCGATCGAGTACAGGCTCGAGTCGGTGAGCGCTTCCAGGAAGGCGCCGTCGTCGGGCGCTGGCGGGCTCAACCGCCGCCCAGGATGCCGCCGGTCACCGTGTTGACGGTATCGCCCGCGGCCTGGGTGGTGTCGCCGACGGCGCCGGTCGCTCCGGAAACGGTGCCGTTGACCGCGCCGGTCGCCTGCGAGGCGGCGCCGTTGACGGTCCCGGTCACCTGGCCGGCGGCGTCGTTGACGGTCCCGACCGTGTTGTTGACGACTGGCGGCGCGCCGGGCACGGTCGGTACCTGGACGTCGGGAAGCTGCACCGTCGGCACCTGCGGCGCCTGGGTCCCTGACGAGCCACCGCCCGTCGGGAGCTTGTCGGTCACGCCCCTCACGGCCTTCTTCAGCGGCCCGTCGTCACCCGGTGACGCCGCGCTCTTGCCGGTCGACGAGGACGAGGACGGTGACGACCCCGAGCCGCCGCCGCTCTGGCTCGACGGAGACTGCGTGGAGGCGCCGCCGGAGCCTGAGCCCGACGAGTTGCCCGACGACGACGACCCTGACGAGCCGTCGCTCTTGCCCTTCCCGTGACGGGAGACCGTCCCTCCACCGCCACCGCCGGTCGTGCTCTTCGCGCGCGGCGCGGGCGTCGTCGTCGCCGCGGCCGGCGCGGCCTTGACCGCCGCGGGCGGCCGGGCGGAGGGCGCGCCGTGGCCCGGATGCGGGCGGACGGCGTCGGCACCTATGCCTGCGATCAGCACGGCGGCAGCCGCCGCGGCGGCCTTGACCCACGCGCCACCGCCCGGCTCGGCGTACTGCGCCGCCGCCGAAAACAGCGACCCGTGGTCGACCGGCCCGCCGGCGATCCAGCGCTTCGCGAAGGCCGGGATCGGCAGCAGCGCGGCGATCTTCTCGCGCATGGTGCGCTTGGGCTGCAGCGTCGCCGAATCGAACCCGGCGGCGAACGCGGCGCGGCGGCACGGCTGGCAGTAGGAGACGTGGCGCGCCATCTTGCGCTGGTCGCGCACCCCGACGCGCCCTCCGATCGCCCCGGCGATGATCGTCTGGATGCGGTGGCAGCGCTCGCCCGAGACGAACTCCTCGTACTCCTCTGACAGCCGCCGGCGCGCGCGGAACAGCGTCGACTCGACGGACGGGCGGCTCATCCCCAGCCGCTCGCCGATCTGGCGGTAGCTCAGCCCCTCGAGCTCGCGCATGACGAGGATCTGGTGGTGGGCCTCCGAGAGGCCGCCGAAGGCGCCGCGCAGATGGTCGAGCGACATCCGCGTGTCGACCGCGGCGTCCGGCGTCGGCCCGTTGCTGACGAGGTGCAGGCGCTCGGCGCCGTCGTCGGCGTCGTAGGAGACCTCCTCGGCGCGCCGCGAGCGACGGAAGGCGTCGATGCAGGCGTTCTTGGCGATCTCGTAGACCCACGGCTTGAACGCGATCGGCGCGTCGGTCGCGCGCATGCGCCGCAGCGCCGACATGAAGACGTCCTGCGTGATGTCCTCGGCGCGGCCATGATCGTGGACCATGCCGTAGATGTAGGCCCCGATCCGCCGCTGGTAACGGTGGTAGAGCTGCTCGAAGGCGATGTCGTCCCCTGCGCGGACCGCCGCGACCAATGCCTGGTCCTCGGGGTCGGCTCCGGTCCGCGCGGTCAGGGCGGGTGCGGCAGCGGCTAGCGTGGCGATGGTCCCCTACTCCTTGAAGATGCGGCCGCCCAGACCCTCCCGGCGAGGGCGCCGTTCTACGGAACACTAGCGTTCATGTGAACGCCTGACAACCTGCAACTACGAGCGCGACGGGCTACAGGTACCCGCTGCGGACAGTGCTCACGCGCGCGCGAGGGACGCCCGTTCGACCGATCTGAGCGGCCTTTAGCCAGATTAAGTTGAGGTTGTCCGTGTCGAGCGCTATACGTTGCGGACGCCGCAAACCGACAGGAGGTAGCAGTCTCCGATGGCCATTCACCTGACGCCCACTGAACTTGCACGCGAGGTCGGCCTTGAGCGCCGTGACGTGATCTCGAAGTGCATGGAAATGGGCGTCCCGATCTTCCAGGGCAGGATCGACAAGACTCTCTTCATGGCGAGCCTCGGAGAGGCGACGAAGTCGCCGCAGGCCGCCTTCACCGCCACCGCGTAGCTCTCTCGTTTGACACAGTGTCGCGCCCGTCGCGCGGCACCGCATAGAATCGCCCTCCGGTCGAGGTCCGTCTGAAGAGGAGGAGCGATGGAGGCTGGCACCGCCGCCACCCGATCAACGGGTTCGAAGACGATTGCCGACCTGATGGCACGCGCCGCCGAGCAGTTCGCCGGCCGCACAGCGCTGCGCCACAAGGTCGACGGCGAGTGGCACGATGTCACCTTCACCGAGGTCGGCGGAGATCGTCCGCGAGATCGGCCTCGGGCTGATCGATCTCGGCATCGCCCCCGGCGAGCGCGTCTCGCTGCTGTGCAACACGCGCCCGGAGTGGACCTACTGCGACTTCGCACTCAGCAGCGCCGGCGCCGTCGTCGTCCCGATCTATCCCACCAACTCGCCCGAGGAGTGCGAGTGGGTCGCGGGGAACTCGGAGTCGGTCGCCATCATCTGCGAGGACGCCTCGCAGGTCGCCAAGATCGTCGCCGTCCGCGACCGGCTGCCTGCGCTGCGGTCGATGGTCGTGATCGACCCCGCCGGTGCCACGGCCGACGCGATCGCACTCGACGAGCTGCGCGAGCGCGGCCGCGGGCGCGACGTCGCCGAGCTCGAGGCGCGCACCGCCGCCGTCGGCCACGACGACCCGTTCACGTTCATCTACACCTCGGGCACGACGGGCCCGCCCAAGGGCTGCGTGCTGACGCACGGCAACTATCGCGATGTCGTGACGATGCTCGAGTCGGCAGGCGCGATCGAAGAGGAGGAGGTCACCTACCTCTTCCTCCCGCTCGCGCACGCCTACGCGCTGCTCATCCAGCTCGTCAACTTCGACGTGGGCACGACGATCGCCTACTGGGGGCGCGACCCCGACCAACTCGTCCCCGAGCTCAACGAGGTCCACCCGACCTACCTGCCGAGCGTGCCGCGCATCTTCGAGAAGATCTACACGCTCGCGCTCGCCTCACAACCGCCCGAGGTCCAGGCCAAGATGCAGGCGGCCGCCAAGCTCGGCGTCAAGGTCCGCGACATGCAGGTGCGCGGCGAGGAGGTGCCGCCCGAGCTCGCCGCGCCGTTTGCCGAGGCCGAGGAGCAGCTCTTCAAGAACGTACGCGGCATCTTCGGCGGCCGCGTGCGCCAGGCGGTCAGCGGCGCAGCCCCGATCGCGAAGGAGATCCTCGAGTTCTTCTACGGCTGCGGCGTCCCCGTCCTCGAGGGCTACGGCATGACCGAGACCGCGACCGTGGCGACGTACTCGACCATCGAGAACCACCGCTTCGGCGCCGTCGGGCGGCTGCTGCCCGGCGTCGAGGGCCGCATCGCCGAGGACGGCGAGCTGCTGCTCAAGGGCGCCAACATCTTCCAGGGCTACTACAAGAACGCCGACGCGAGCTTCGGCGCCATCGTCGACGGCTGGCTGCACACGGGCGACCTCGGGTCGATCGACGAGGACGGGTACGTCTTCATCACCGGCCGCAAGAAGGACATCATCATCACGGCGGGCGGCAAGAACCTCACGCCCGCCAACCTCGAGAACGACATGAAGCAGACGCGCTGGGTCTCCCAGGCGGTGATGCACGGCGACCGGCGGCCCTACCCGGTCATGCTCATCACGCTCGACGAGGACCAGATCGTGCCGTGGGCGAAGAACGAAGGCATCGCCGACACCTCGATCGGCGCGCTCGCCCGCGACGAGAGCGTGCGCGCGCTCATCCAGGGCGAGCTCGACAAGGCCAATGCCAAGTACGCCTCGGTCGAGCAGATCAAGAAGTTCTTCATCCTCGACCACGACCTCTCCCAGGAGACCGGCGAGCTGACGCCGACGCTGAAGGTCAAGCGCAACGTCGTCTACGACAAGTACGCCGGGGACTTCGACGCCTTGTACGACGGCGGCGGCGCCTCCTGAGGGCGCCGCCGCCGTCTGCGGGTGCCGAGGACGGCCACGTGGCCGTCCGAGGCGGGTCCCGCTCTCGGTGTTTGCCCGAGGGTCGGTCAGTCGATCGGCGCGATCGGGTGGTTGGCCCGGAACATGTCGTCCGGGTCGACCAGCGTCTTGATCGCCTGCAGGCGGCGGTAGGCCGCGGCCGAGTAGGCGCTGCGCGTGTCGATCGGGCGCTCCGTGAAGTTCAGGTAGCGCCGCCCGGCGTCCCACTCGCACAGCGCGGTCTTGACGAGGTCGACATGGGCGTCGATCGCTTCCGCCGTCTCGGCATTGAGCGCCATGCCGACGGCGAAGAAGGCGAAGTCGCCCTCCAGCGTCGCCGCCGCGCCGTGGCCGTCGCCGGCCCGCGCGAGCGCGCCGCCGAGGTGGCGCAGCTCGACCATCAGCAGCGGCGAGCCCGAGTCGGGGCCCGCGGCGTGCACGAGCGCGTCGATGGCCTCGGCCGGCACGACGTCGAGCAGCGCGCCGTCGCCGATGGCCGGCACGGGGCCCGGCGGGTCCATGTGGATCTCCAGCAGCCCGGCGGGCGGGATCATCGCGAACGTGTCGATCTCCGGGCCGAGCGCGCGCAGCGGCGCGAGGACCTCGGCGCCGTCGGCCTCGTCGCCGACGTAGGCGCCGTCGATGACCACGAGCCCGCGGCCGCGCATCGGCTCCGGGATGTCCGGCAGCGGCGGGACCTGCAGGATGCGGGCGGAGGTGGTGATCTCCTCGGGCGCGGTGCGCGTCCACTCGCGCCAGGCGCGCAGGACCTCGCGCGAGCGCTCCCACGGGAACACCAGCATGCCGGCGTAGACCTCGGCAACGGGCTGCAGCTCGAGCTCGATCGCCGTGACGATGCCGAAGTTGCCGCCGCCGCCGCGCAGCGCCCAGAACAGGTCGGGGTCGTGGTCGGCGTCGGTGACGACGATGCGCCCGTCGGCGGTGACGAGCTGGATCGCCGTGACGCTGTTGGCGGCGAGGCCGTGCTTGCGGGCCATCCAGCTGAGGCCGCCGGTGAGGCAGTAGCCGACGACGCCGACGTCGTGCGATGAGCCGGCCAGCGCGGCAAGCCCGTGCTCGGAGGCGGGGACGGCGACGTCGGCCCACAGCGCGCCCGCCTGGACGCGGGCGCGGCGCGCGTCGGCGTCGATCTCGACGACCGCGCATGCGGTGAGTCTTGACGAGGATCGTGTCGTGCAGCGAGGCGATCGCGGCCGCGTTGTGGCCGGTGCCCTGGCCGGCGACGCGCAGGCCGCGCTCGCGGGCGAAGTTGACGATCGCGACGACGTCGGCGACCGTCTCGGGCTCGGCCACGGCGGCCGGCCGCTGGTCGACGGCGAGGTTCCATGCCTGTCGCGCGATATCCCAGTCGGCGTCGCCCGGAACCGTCACCGCCCCCATCACCTTCTGACGCAGCTGGCTGAAGTCCAGCGCAGTCGTGGTGGTGCTGTACATCCTCAGCCCCCTGAGTTTCGGATTCGGACGGCGCCATCCTGACGACGCGCCTACACGCCGCCCATCTGGCAGCCTCCCCATCCCGGGTTCGGAAAACCCCACCGCCCATACCATTGGGCAGGGGTGCCGGAGGCCCTAACCTAGGGACAGCTTGCGCACCGACCCAACCGACACCGGGGGCCTCTTCGTGGGTCGGCGCCCAGGCACGGCGCCGACGCGCTATCGCACGCCGCCCGAGCCCGGAAGCGCGCGGCGCCGGCGGGTCGACGGCCTGGTCGCCAACGCGACGCTCGTGCTGATGGTTGTCCTCAACCTGCTCTTCTGGGGGCCGTTCCCGGCGCTCGCCCTGTGGGTGGCCTCGCAGGTGCAATACCGGACCGATTCGGTGTCGTGGGGCATCTTCATCGGCTTTGCCTTCATGCTCGTCCTGCTGTTCGGCGGCCTTGCCGTGATCAAGCGGCTCGATCGCTTCTGGATCCTCGCGCGCCGCGCCGCCGGCCGCGATCAGCGCCAGGGCATGATCGGCCGCGTCTTCGCCACCACCGCGGTCATCGGCGCGTCGGCCTTCACGTTCTGGCTGGTGTTCATCGGCGGGCTCGGCTCGTCGGTGGCGCCGCGCTGATCGATGTTCGGCCACTACCGGCAGTTCGAGGGCATGACCGACCGCGAGGTATCCGACGAGCTGCGCGAAGTGTCGGCTCGAGCGCAAGCGCCGCGCCCTCGCGCGCGTGGAGCCGATCGACCTCAGCGCCACGACGTGGCCCGAGTACCCGCCGTCGACGGTCGTCAACGCGATTACCTACGCGGCGCGCCGCGGGCTGCACCGCTACCTCGACCGCCACGCGACGGCGCTGCGCTCAGAGCTCGCCCAGGCGATCGGCGTCGAGCGCGACCGGCTCGTCGTCGGCGGCGGCGCCGCGCAGCTGCTGGGGGCGGCGGCGCAGGCGCTGCTCGAGCCCCTCGACGAGCTCGTCACGCCGTGGCCGTCCTATGGCCTGTACCCCGTCATCGCCCACCGCGCCCGTGGCCACGCGGTGCCGGTGGCAGGCTTCGGCGCGCAGACGGTGCTCAGCGCGGTCAACGAGCGCACCCGACTGGTCGCGCTGTGCAACCCAAACGACCCGACCGGCGAGCTGATGACGGTCGACGAGCTTCGCACGCTGCTCGCCGCGCTGCCCGAGCGCGTCGTCGTGCTGCTCGACGAGGCGCTGCGCGACTTCGTCGACGCAGAGCCCCGCGACGGTGCGCTCGCGCTGCTCGACGAGTTCCCGCGACTGCTCGTCTTTCGCACCTTCTCCAAGGCATGGGGCCTGGCCGGCCTGCGCGTCGGCTACGCAATCGGGGCGCCCGGCGCCGAGCCGCTCCTCGAGCAGCTCGAGCCCGAGCTCGGCCTCAACGAGCTCGCCCAGGCGGGCGCTCTGGAGGCCTTACGCCACGCCCAGGCGGTTGTCGTCGGCCGCGCCGCGACGGTCGCTATCGAGCGCGGGCGCCTGCTCGAGGCCCTGCGCGAGCGAGGGCTGCACGTCACCCCCAGCCAGGCCAACGTCCTGTGGCTGCGCGCGGAGGGCATCGGCGGTGGCGACCTCGCTCACCGCCTCGAGCGCCACGGCGTGATCGTCGCGCCGGGCGGCCCGCTCGGCGACGACGCCTACATCCGGGCGGCCGTCCACCGCGCCGACGCGGGCGACCGGCTCCAGCGCGCGCTCGAGCTCGCGCTGCGCACCTGACTTCGGGGCAGCCACACCCCGGATACGGGGGATGCCCGCGCTGTGCCTAGGCGTCCATCGACGTACCTTCGTTGCATGAGCAAGATCCTTCGCCGTCTGAAGCGTCACCGCCGTTCCCAGAACCGCCGCCCGCGCTCCCGCACGCCCGCGGCCACGCTCGCCGTCGCCTACTAGCGGATGCGCCGCTCGCGGCTCGTGCCGCGGACGTGAGCGAACGCGTCGCGGGGCAGGACGACCACGCGGTAGCGGCCGCCGCGGCGCACCGTGAAGGCGTAGCGCGAGCGAGAGCCGCGCAGCGGCTTGACGCCGGCGCGGCGCAGCGTGACCCAGCGGCCGTGCGGCGAGCGCTTCTGCAGTGAGGCGAGCCCACGCGGGACGCGCGGGCTGACCGAGCCCGAAAGCCGCACGCGGTGCGGGCCGGCGCGCGCTGCGCGCAGGCCGACCCGTAGCGCGTTGCGCACCTCGACCACCGGGCTGGCTGCCACGATCGTGGTGCGGGTGCTCACCCGCAGGCGCGCCAGTGCCCACAGCGGGCCGACCGTGAACGAGAACGACCCGTTGCCTGAGGCCCGTTTCGTCCCCACCAGGTAGAACGGGCCGGTGAAGGGGAAGTCCTGGCGCTCGAGCGCGACGGTGGTGCCGCCGACGCCCTGGCCGGTGATGCGACCGCTCAGCGTGGTCGAGCCGCTCCACATCGCGGGATTGGGCGACGTGGACACGGTGATCGCCCTCGGGTTGCGCAGCGTGGTGAAGGTGCGGTCGCGCCCGCGCGCCACGCCGGCCGCGTTCGTGGCGACCACGCGGAAGTGGTAGCGCGTGTTGGCCCGCAGGCCGCCGATCGTCGCGCTCACCGACGTCGCGCTCTGGCCGCTGCCCGCGCTCGTCTCGGCCGTCTGCCTGCCGTAGCCGGTCGTGGTGCCGTACTCGAAGCGGGAGGTCGTGGCGCGGCCGTTGGGATCGACGCGGGCGGCCAGCCGTGCGCCGTCGGCCGTCACATTGCGAGCCGAGCTGGTCGTGGCGGTCGGCGGGCCGGGCGGCGCGGCGGTGTGGAACGTACGATCGGCGCCGGTGCCGTTGGTGGCGACCAGACGGTAGTGGTACGTGGTGTCGGTCGTCAGCCCGGTGAGGTCGGCATGGACGTCGACCTGACCACCGGTCGCTGCCTGGCTGGGCGTCTGAAGCCCGTAGCTACTCGACGTGCCGTATTCGAAGTGATAGCTGACGGTCCCGCCACCCGCGTCGACCGTGCCGGCGATGGTCGCTGTTGTCGGACCTACGTTCGAGGCGGGACCGGTTTCGGCGGCCGCCGCGGCCGAGGGCACGAGCAGGGCGACGAAAACGGCAAACAGGACGCGCATCGCCCTGCAAGACACCGACCGTGAGCCGGAGTTGCGCTGCGGGTAGGACCGCTACATGCTCATCGCAGCCGTCATCGTCATCTGCATCCTCCTGGCCATCTTCGCCTTCCTGGCACCGCGCCTGTCGCGCCACCCCGAGCGCGGCGTCGAACGGACCTACGGCGCCGGCGGCCGGGCAGCGGGCAAGGCGCCGGGCCCGCTCGGGCGCTGGCTGCGCAAGCCGTTCGACAGCGCCGGCAGGGCGACGGCCAAGAGCGCCTCCGCCGGGCGCAAGGGGCGCGCCAAGATCTAGTGGGCCGGGAGGGTTCAGCTCCCCGACTGGCGTAGCAGACTTCCCGTCGTCTGCTCGAGGATCTTGCGCCAGGCGCGCGTGCGCTCCTTCTCGGCCGAGAAGTGCTTGACCACCTTGCGCACGCGCGTGGCCGAGATCTCGATGCCGTGGCGCTGGCAGACGCGCCGCAGCTTGTCGTAGTCCTCGGCGAGCTTGAGGGTGACCGACTCGAAGCCGTGGCGCGCGATCTCCAGGCGGCTCGTGAAGTTCATGATCGACGTCTGGAACATCAGCTCGTCGTTGGGCTCGGGCTCGATGAGCACGATGTCGACGCCCGGGTAGCGCTGCTCCCACTGGCGCGCCATCTCGTGCAGGCGCTGATAGGCGAGCAGCTTGAACGACTGGTAGCCGATCTGCGGGAAGCCGCCGTCGCTGACGCGCCGCACGTGCCCGCCGAACGGCCCCGAGGTGGTCTTCGTGAAGTCGTTGACGTAGGGGACAAGCGGATTGACGACGACGATGAACTTCGCGCCGGCCTCGACGGCGATGTCGAGGTTGGTCGTCGAGACGATGCCGCCGTCTACGAGCTCTCGGTCCTTGACCTTGACCGGCTTGTAGACCATCGGCAGCGCGGTCGACGCGCGGACGGCGGTCGAGATCGGCACGTTGTCCCAGTCGTTGGCGCCGAAGACGATCCGCTCGCAGGTGTCGAGGTCGGTGGCGGCGAGGTACAGCTCGGGATCCAGCAGCCGGAAGTCGTCGGTGCGGTCGGGGTCGCTGAGCACCTCGTGGACGTACTGCTCGATGCCCGCGCCCGAGTACAGGCCGCTCGGCATCGCCTCGGCGAGCCCGAGCACGATGTCCATCGCCGAGATCGCGCCGAGCTGGCCGGCGAGCTCGCGCGCCGTCCTCACCAGCGCCCACGGCAGCGCGACGCCCTTGCGGACGAACTCGGTGATGTTCGGGCGCAGCAGCGTGCCGACATCGATGTCGCGGAACGGGGTCGATACCGGCACCTGGCGGTTGACGACCCGCATCATCTCCTCGGGCGTGATCCCGTTGGCCACCATCGAGGCGATGAACGCGCCCGCGCTCGTGCCGACATAGACGTCGAACTGGTTGACGGTGCGATTGACCGACAAGAGGTCCAGCGCACGCAAAGCGCCGATCTCGTAGACGGCGCCGGTGAAGCCGCCGCCACCGAGGACGAGGGCCGTCTTCGACCCGGGTTTGCGCGCCTTCGAACTGCTCCGGCGCTGCTTGCCCTCCTGCAGGTCGACGACCTTGCCCATGGCAAGAACAGGATACGGTCGGCGCGACTCTCCGTTACATGTGGTGTTCTACGGACGCTGCATGCCCTCTCGCGCTCTCGCCCTCGCCCTCGGCCTGCTGCTGGCGCTTTCCGGCAGCGCCAAGGCCATCTCGGGGCCCACGCTGCAGGCCAAACTGACGCACGAGATGCGCCGCGCCGGCGCGTCCTCGGGCGCCTTCGTGCGCGACCTCGACACCAAGCGCATGCTGTTCGCCTCGAAGGCCGACGTGCCTCGGGCGCCCGGCTCGGTCGAGAAGCTCTACACCACGTCGACCGCGCTGCTGCGCTTCGGGCCCGACGCGACCTTCGAGACCACCGTCGCCGGCAGCGGCTTCCTCGACCCCGACGGCGTCTGGCGCGGCAACCTCTACCTTCGCGGCGGCGGCGACCCGACGCTTGACCGAACCGACCTCCAGGGCTTGGCGAGCCAGCTCGGCGCCAACGGGATCGTCCGCGTCGACGGCTCGGTGCTCGGCGACGAGTCGCGCTTCGACGCGCTGCGCGGCTCCTACGACACCGGCGGCGCCTACGACAGGGACATGGGCGGCGTGCTCAGCGCCCTGGCCTTCAACCGCGGCTTCTCCAAGGACGGCAAGCCCGCCGCGCAGGCCGCGCGCCAGTTCGCCAAGACGCTGCGCGCGGCCGGCATCCGCGTCGACGGGCGCAGCGGCACCGGCATCACGCCCGCCAGCGTCAACGAGCTCGCCTCGGTCGACTCGCCGCCCATGCGCGACCTCATCCGCCTGACCAACGTCCCTTCGGACAACTACATGGCCGAGATGCTGGTCAAGGACCTCGGCGCGTCGCTCGCCGAATCGGGGACGACGGCCACCGGCGTCGGCGTCGTTCGCGAGCAGCTCGCGAGCTTCGGCCTGCACCCGGCGATCGTGGACGGCTCGGGTCTCTCGCGCGCCGACCAGACGACCCCCCGCCAGGTCGTGCGCCTCCTGCAGATCATGCATGACCAGGAGGTGGCCGGTGCCTTCGAAGGGTCGCTGGCGGTCGCCGGGCGCACCGGGACGATCCGCAAGCGGATGCGCGGGACGCCCGCGCAGGACCGCTGCCATGCAAAGACCGGCACGCTCATCGGCATCAGCGCGCTGGCCGGCCTGTGCCAGGCCACCGGCGGGCACACGATCGCCTTCGCGATGCTGATGACACGCGCGAGCGTGGCCCGCGCCCACCGCGTGCAGGACCACGTCGCCGCGGCGATCGCGCGCTACGACGGGGCGTAATCGCAGCGCGCCGCAGGGCGTGGATAATCGGGTCCGTGCCCGATTCCGGAACTGTCCGGCGCCGGCAGGCCGGGGTGCTGGTCGTCGGCGCGACCGAGCCCGAGGTCCAGCCGTGGCTGCGCGCGGCGGGCCACGCGACGCGCGTCGGTGCCGGCGGCGTACGGCGAGGCGCTGGCGGCGCTCGACGAGGAGCCGGCCGACCTGCGTCATCGTCGACCGCGAGACGCGGCGGGCTCGACGCTCGCCGACGTGTGCCGCGCGCTGCGCGAGGACGGCCGCGCTCGCCGACGCGTGGCTGCTGGCGATCACCGTCGCCGCGAAGGGGCGGATGGCCGACGCGGCGCTCGACGCGGGCGCCGACGACTACCTGCACCGCCCGTTCACGCGCGCCGAGCTGCTCGCGCGGGCGCGCGCCGGCCTGCGCGCAGCCCAGCAGCGCTCCGACGACGCGCTCGTGCGCGCGCTGATGGTCAACGTGCCCGGCGCGATCTACCGCTCGGCGTGGCACGCCGACCACACGCTCGAGCTGATCAGCGACGAGATCGAGCGGATCTCCGGCTATCCCGCCGGCGCAACTTCATCGCCAGCAAGCGGCGCACGCTGCTGAGCATCGTCCACCCCGACGACCGCGAGGAGGTGCTCGAGGCCGATCGCCGACGCGTCCGACGACGCCGGCCGTTCGCGCTCGAGTACCGGATCGTCCGCGCCGACGGCGAGGTGCGCTGGGTGCTCGACCGCGGCCAGCTCGTGCCCGGGCCCGGCGGGCGCGCTGTGGATGGACGGCGCGATCTTCGACATCACCGAGCGCCGCGCGGCCGAGGAGGCGCTGCGCCAGCGCGAGATCGAGGAGGCGCGCACCGAGGAGCTGCGCGCGTCGCGCGCGCGCATCGTCGAGGCCGCCGACGCCGCGCGGCGCAAGATCGAGCGCGACCTGCACGACGGCGCCCAGCAGCGGCTGGTCGCGCTGGCGCTCGACGTCCGGATCGCGCGCGCGCGCGGTCGAGCAGCGACCCGGCGACGCCGCGGCACCGTTCCTCGAGCGCCTCGGCGAGGAGCTGTCCGAGGCGTCGGCCGAGCTGCGCGAGCTGGCGCGCGGCATCCACCCCGCCGTGCTGACCGAGCGCGGCCTCGGCGCCGGCGATCGCGCGCGCTGGCCGACCGCGCGCCGGTGCCCGGTCGAGATCGTCGACGCTGCCGGACGAGCCGGCTCGCCGCCCGCGGCCGAGACGACCGCCTACTTCACGGTCGCCGAGGCGCTGACCAACGTCGCCAAGTACGCGCGAGGCGACGCACGCGACCGTGCGCCTCGCGCAGCGAGGACGGCGACGCTGGTCGTCGAGGTCCGCGACGACGGCGTCGGCGGCGCCGCAGGCGAGCACCGGCTCGGGGCTCAGCGGCCTGGCCGACCGCGTCGGCGCGCTGCGACGGCACGCTCAGCGTCGAGAGCCCGCCCGGCGAGGGCACGCTGCGTCCGCGCCGTGCTCCCGCTGGCCGTGACAAGCAGCACGTGACGCTCTCGGGTGTCTTCATCACCGAGCTCGAGCGCAGCGGCGACGGCCCCACGCTCGCGATCAAGGATCTGTTCGACACCGCCGGCGTGCGCACGACGTACGGCTCGGCGATCTACCGCGACCACGTGCCGGCCGCCAGTGCCGAGGCCGTGGTCCGGCTCGAGCGCGCCGGATACACCAGCGTCGGCAAGGCGAACCTCCACGAGTTCGCCTGGGGCATCACGTCCGAGAACGCCCACTATGGCGACGTCCCAAATCCGCTGGCGCCCGACAGGATCCCGGGCGGCTCCAGCGGCGGCTGTGCCGCGGCGCTCGTCGCCGGGCTCGCCGAGGCGGCGCTCGGGACCGACTCGGGCGGATCGATCCGCATCCCGGCGGCGTGCTGCGGCGTGAGCGGCTTCAAGCCGACCTTCGGCCTGGTCCCCCTCGACGGCTGCTTCCCACTGGCGCCGAGCTTCGACACCGCCGGCCCGATGGCCCGCGATGTGATCGGCTGCGAGCGGATGATGGCCGCGCTGGCGCCCGGGTTCAGGCCGTCGCGCTCGACTCGCTCGGCGACGTCGAGGTCGGCATCGCCTGGACCGACCGCGCCGATCCACTCGTTCGCGGGCGCGTCGAGGCCGCCGCGGCGTGCTTCCCGCGCCGCCGAGCGCTCGACCTGCCACTGCCCGTCGCGGTCTCGCCGGCCTTCGCCCGCGAGGCGGCGCAGGTGCACGGCGAGCTGTTTGCCGCGCACCGCGAGCTGTACGGCGAGAACGTCGCGGTGAAGGTCGAGAAGGCGCTGGGCGTCAGCGACGAGCGCGTGGCCACGTCGATCGCGGGCGCGCGAGCGCTATCGCGAGCAGATGGCCGAGCTGACGGCCGAGGTCGACCTCGTGCTCACGCCGACGCTCGTGAGCGTCGCCCCGCGCGCGGGGATCGGCGACCTCGCGCTGAGCGATCGCGTGGTCCTGCTCACGTTCCCGTGGAACGCGATCGGCGCGCCGGCGCTGGCGATGCCCTGCGGCAGGGCCGAGGACGGGCTGCCGGCGTCGATCCAGCTCGTCGGCCGGCCGGGCGACGACGCGACGGTACTCGCCGTCGGGCGGCTGCTGGAACACGCCCTGGGCCGCTAGCCGCCCGATTCGGTGTACTTATCGCTGGCGATGCCGTCCACGAGCGATCATGCGGCCAACGTCGACGTCGTCGAGCGCTTCCTTGCGAGCTTCGACCACCGCTGGCCCACCGACGCAGAACTCGACGAGCTGCTGCGCCCTGACGTCAGGTTGGTCGAGCGCCCCAACCTCGTGAGCCCGGCCGGCTCCGAGCGCGACGCCGCCGCCATCCGATCCGGCGTCGAGACGGGCCGCCGGATGCTCGCGTGGCAGAGCTACACGGTGCGCGATCACGTCGCGGCCGGCGATAGCGTGGTGACGCGCATGCGCTGGGAGGCCGAGCTGGCCGTCGCCGTCGGCCCGTGGCCGGCGGGCACGCGACTGGCGGCATGGTGCGTGGCGCACTACCGCCTGGTCGACCGCCGCATCGCCGCGATCGAGCAGCATGACTGCTACGAGCCGGCGCGGCTGCCCGAGCAGTCCGGCGCCTGAGCCGCCGGACCGATGTACCGTCGATGATCGTGAAGGTGGTGCTGGTGCGAGCGGCAGTGGGTTGCGCGCTGGTGCTGTCGTTCTCTGGTTGCAGCCGATCCTCGGCGGGCGTGCTGCCGGCTGCGGGCTCGACGTACACGTTGATGCAGATGAACCTGTGCCTGTCCGGTCTGGCCGGCTGCTACGCCAAGGTGGCGTACCCGGCCGTGGTGGACGAGGCGGTGAGCCGAATCCGTCAAGCGCGACCGGACGCGGTCACCTTCAATGAGGCCTGCCAGGGTGACGTCGCGCGGATTGCCGGGCAGACCGGTTATCACCTGCGCTTCTCCAGGGTGATCTACCGCGGCCGGCGCCTGCGCTGCGTGCGACCGGGCGGCCGTGGGCTCTTCGGTGACGCCGTGCTCGACCAAGGCGGCCATCGAGAGCACCGACAACCACGACTTCCGGGCACAAGAGGGCATCGAACGGCGTCGCTGGCTGTGCGTCACCACCCGAGTCCACGTCGACGTGTGCACCGCGCATCTGAACACACGCGAGACCTCTGAGGTCGCCGGCAACGACGCGCAGTGCCGCGAACTGGCGGCACTCCTCGCGCGTCGCGCGGCCGTACACACGGTCATGTTTGGCGGTGACGTCAACCGTCACCACTCCTGCGCCCCCGACGGCGCCTGGACCCGCACCGACAGCTCCGCCCAGCAGGCAGCCGGCCTCCAGCACGTCTACGGAAGCGGCGCGCTGCGCTCACCCTCAGCGGAGGTGGTGCCGGCCACCCACACCGACCATGACGTCCTGCTGGTCCGCGCGCGCCTCACGACCGGATAGATCAGGGAGGTCGTTGTCCGACAAGCCCGGCGCGCTACCCGGCCAACACTCGCGGCTTCTCCTTCGCGTGGAGGGAGTTGCCGCGTCGACGACCACGACGAGCTCGCAAGTGGACGCGCGTTCTGCCGTCTTCAGGCTCGCCCGGCCTGAGTCGCGGCATACGGCGCGTTCCTCCACAGCCAGCCTCTGCCGGAGGCCCTGCTGCGCCTCCGCGGCCAGTTCGTCGCTAGTCGTCTCGTCCGAGCGGCGGCCCGACGTTGTGATGATCGTGTGTACGCATGACTCCCTCAATGACCTCGATCGGCCGAGCCGGGGCATCGGGTGGCGGCAGGGTCGCGGTATGCGCCGGCAAACCGGCCTTCCGGAAGCAATCCTCCGTGAGGCCGGCAGGAGCGTATACAGCGATGAGGCGCGCCGTCTCGGTCTCGACCCTGAAGGTGTGCGGAACGCCTCCAGGGACTACCCAGTCGGAGCCGGGCTCGCCTGTGAATCGTTGGTCGCCGGCGACGAAGGTGAGCTCGCCCTCCAGCATCGTGAAGAGCTCGTCACTTGGTGGTAGTGCCGCGGCGGTGAGGCACCGCGCGGCATGAGGAACTCGAGCATCGCGCACCTGCCGTCAACAACGTCGCCGGGGATCTTGATGTCACGAGAGACCCCGCGAACCAGATGTGCTCGGCCTCACCGGGGCCCGACCACAGCGCCCGCGTCATCAGGCTCGCACTCACCAGCCGACGGTAGTGCATCCAATGGTGCTAATCCACCCGGCCCACACATGCCTCCTCCTATGGGCGAGCGTCAGTTCGTCTGCCGGCAGGCCGCCCCCTGCGCACGAGCAGCGGAAGCGAAATGGCAGACCGCCGGCGCGGGCCGTCCTCGCGAAGCCGGCGGTCGACCGGGCGCGCTGCGGCCGAGGGGGGCGGCGTGCCAACTCGGCGTCGCCTGGGGCTTTGTGCTCGCTCTTCGAGCACAAAGACCCACACGACGCGATTCGCCGACCACCGAAGGCGGCCGCCGGGCCCGAGGGCGACCGCCCGCGCCGCCGGCCCCGCCCACCTTCAATCGCCGCTGATCTGCCGCGCGCCCTGTACACCACATGCGTGACAAAGCCGCCACGCCAGACCAATCCTCGGTGCCCGGTTGGACCCCGCATCGCGCAGCAACCCAGATCAACCCATTAGTGACAGCCGCCGTTGCGCCGCGCCCGTTCTTCCCGGCTTCGTCCCAAAGCAGGACTCAATCGCACAGATGCGGAGACACACCGACGCCGACTGCTGACACCAAGGCGAAAGGAGCAGCGCGCTCGTGCGAGCGCGACATCGCGACGGCAGTGTTGAGTCTCGCTGACGCGTGGAAAGCCAGCGCCGACGATTGGAGGTGGCGCCCAGGGCCTGAACCGGCGAGACTTGGCCCATGTCGGAGCCGGACGTGGCTACACCTGAGGCGGTCGCCGCCGCGCTGGCCGGGGCGATGAATGCGCATGACATCGACGCATTCGTGTCGCTGTTCGCTCCGGATTACGACAGCCAGCAACCCGTGCATCCGGACCGCGCGTTTGTGGGCCGCGATCAGGTCCGCGCCAACTGGTCCGCCGTCTTCGCAGGTGTCCCGGACTTCCGCGCCGAGCTTGTCGCCACGGCCGTCGAGGCGGACACGCTGTGGAGTGAATGGCGTTGGCACGGCACGCACGAGGACGGAAGTCGCCTGCACATGGCGGGCGTGATCGTCTGTGGCATAGAAGCTGGAAGGCTCGCCTGGGCACGGCTGTACGTCGAGCCGGTCGAGTCAGGCGGTGAGGGAATCGACGCAGCCGTGCGCGAGATGTCGGGACGCGACTGACCGAGGGTGTCCAGCCGATTATCCTGGCTCGGCAAGGATCTCGACCGCTGCCGCATCGGACGAGCAGGGGAAGCGCCACGCGCGAGTGCTCCTTCTCGCGGAGGTTGTCGGGAAAGTCGCGGTGGCCGCTTGACGTGGCGGGCAGCCCGCCGTGTTGATCGGCGCGGTGCTGGCGGCCGCCGTCTCAGGCGGTGACAGCTGCGATGCGGTGGCTGTGGAGCGTCAAGAGGTTGTGGGTTGCGGCGATGAGCCGCCATTCCGACCGGCAGGCCGCTCGGCCGCGGCGTTGGAAGCGTCCGATCTGGCGGTTGAACTTCAGCTGGCCGAACACCGGCTCGATGATGATCTGGCGGGTGGCGGTAGGTCGCGCGGAAAGTCATAGAAGCCGCCCGTCCAGCCGGGACGCGGGGTCTTGCGCAGGCCGGAGTCGGGTGCGACGAGGACCTGGATGCCGTCGCTGACGACGGCCTCGATCTGGCGCTGGTGCCAGTAGCCGGCGTCGGCGACGACCATGTCCGGGTCGCCGAGGTCGGCCGCGCGCAGCTCGCGCTGGGTGGCGCGGACCATGGGCTCGAGGTGCCCGAAGTCCGGGGCGTCGGTTGTGAGTTCGGCGGCGACGATGACCTGCTGGTCGTTGACGGCAAGCTGGGCGTTGTAGCCCTGCAGCGGCGGCTGACCTTGGGTGCGCATCACGCGCGAGTCATGGTCGGTGGTGTTGACCGTCCCGACCGGGACGGTCACCGGGTCGTGCGGCTTGACCATGCCGGGCGCCATCCGCCGCGAGCCGTCGGCCGCCACGCCGCGGGTGCGCCACGCGTCATAGGCAGCGTGCGAGGCCTGCTCGATGTCGAGCTCTTCCTCCAGGCGCCGGCAGGCCTCAAACAGCCGGTCCTGTCGATCTTTGGCGATCGGTCGGCCTTCGCGCTCGCGCTGGGCCTCGAGCGCGCGGCGCCCTTCGCGGACCCATGCGCGGCGGCCCATCGGGCGCGTGACGAACTGCTGCGGATCAAGCTCGATCTCGACCCGCGTGTCCTCGTCGGCGGGCGTCTCGGCTGCCTGGTCGCGCTCGCGCGCTAAGCGCTCCTTGGCCTCGCGTAGCGCCGTGCGCCGACCCTCGCGCGTGCGCAGATGTTCCGGCAGCTCGTCACCGCGCTCGGTCCCGTAGAGCTCGTCCTCGCGGCGATCGGTCTCGGCGGCATCGGCGAGGATCTCGCGCGCGATCTGGCCGAAGTCGCGGTTGGCGTCCATCGACGCGTTGGCCGCGATCTTCGTGCCATCGATCGCCACCACCCCGACGGACGCCATGCCGGCCCGCGCGCACAAGCTGAGCACGCCGGAGAACAGGTCGGCCAGCGGCCGCTCGTGGCGAACGCGGAACTCGGCGATCGTCGAGTGATCGGGCGCGACGTTGCCCGTCACGACGCGGAAGGCGACGTCCTCGACACACTCCCGCTCGATGCCGCGCGACGACCGCGTCCCGCGCGCGTACGCGTAAAGCAATAACGCTCAGGCCATCATCGACGGCTCATAGGCCGGACGGCCGTGCCCGTCGGCTCGGTAGTCCGCATAGATCGCCGACAGATCGAGCTCGGCGGCCGCGTCGAGCACCGTCCACACCAAGTGCCCCTCGGCCACCCAATCGCGGACCGACGGCGGCATCAAGAACACCTGCTCTCGGTCGCCCCCGATGAACCTCGCGCCCATGCCCCGAAGGCTCACCATCCCGTCGGACGGCACCCCTTTTCCCGACAGCCTCACGCGACAGCGACAGCGGGGCTTACGCCTGGGCGCCGGCGAGCAGTGCGTCGACGACCTGAGTGGCCGACGCGTCGAGCGGTCCGGGGCGGCGGGCGAGAACGACGCGCCGTGTCTCCTGCGGCTCGCCACGCACAGCGACGACCTTGATGCCGTCGGGCAGCACGTCGAGAGCGATCGGGGCGAGCGTCGTGATGGCCAGCCCGGCGGCGACGATCTGGAGCTTGGCGAGCCAGTCGCGGACGACGTAGCGGACGTTCGGTCGCTCCGCGAGCCCTGGCCAGACGCCGAGGAGGGCGTCTCCCGCATCGGACCGGCTCGCGACCCACACCTGGCCCTCGAGCCGCTCCACCTCGACGGCGTGGGCACCGGCGAGCGGGTGGGCCGCGGGCACGCCGACCACCAGCTCGCGTTCGGACAGCGTGGTGAGCTCCAGCGGCGGCGATTCGGAGTCCAGTGGCCGGAACGGCGGCGTGCGGGCGAGGACCGCGAGGTCGAGCGTGCCTGCGCGCAGGGCCCGCGTCAGCGCCGGCGTCGTCCCTTCGCGGAGCACGACCTCGAGCTCGCGCGGCAGCGTCGCCAGCGCCTTGGGCACAAGCCCCGCAGCTGCCGTCGCGAACGCACCGAGCCGTACCGGCCCGACCGCGGCCTCTGCGCGGGCCGCCTCGCGCACGGCGGCGTCGAGCTCGTCCAGGACCCGGATCGCTCGCGCCAGCAGACGAGTGCCCGCGGGCGTCAGGATGACGCCGTCGTGGCTGCGGTCGAACAGGCGGCGGCCGGCGACGTCCTCGAGCGCCGCCACCTGCCGCGAGACGGCCGACTGCGAGTAGCCCAGCGCGCCTGCCGCAGCCGAGAACGAGCCCACCTGCGCGACCTCGCGCAGGACCCGCAAGCCGGTCGGCGAAAAATCCCTGGTCATGCGTATCACGCATGGTAGTCGTGCAGAACTCTCGCTTCACGCATGGCCGTCCACGGCCTACCGTGAGGGCATGACCGCTACTCGCATCGCACTTGTCACGGGCGCCACGCAAGGACTCGGCCGCGCGCTCGTCGAAGGCCTCGCCACCCGCATGGCAGCGCACGACCGGGTCCTACTCACGGGCCGCGACCCGGAGCGCGTCCACGCCGCCGCGGCCGCCGTCGCCGCAGGCCACGCGACCGCCAGTGTCGAAGGGCGCGTGCTCGACGTGCGCGACGGCGCCTCCATCGCGTCTCTGGCCGCCGAGCTGGGCGAGGTCGACATCATCTTCTCCAACGCCGCGGCGCGCATGAGCCCGGACCACGATCCCGCCGACGAGGTCGACGCCGTCGCCGAGACCAACAACCTCGCCACGACGCACATTCTGCGCGCCTTCGCACCGCGCCTGCGCCCGGGCGGCCGGCTCATCGTCGTCGCCAGCGCGCTCGGCACCCTCGACAAGCTCGACGACCGCGTCGACGGCCGCTTCGCCGCAGCCACCGCAAGCCTCGACGCCGTCGACACCCTCGTCAGCGAGTGGCGCCAAGCCGTCCACGACGGCCTGGCCGAGCAGGAGGGCTTCGGCACCTGGCTGAACATCCCGTCCAAGGTCGCGCAGGTCGCCGCCGTCCGCGCCGCTGCCCGCGAACGCCGCGCGGCCGATCTGGCCGAGGACAAGCTCGTCATGGCGCTCTGCCCCGGCCTCATCGATACCGACGCATCGCGCCCCTGGTTCGAGGACATGAGCCAGGCCCAAACCACGGCCGAGGCTGCAGCCTGGCCGGTCGAGCTCGCCCTCTCGGAGGCCTTCGACCCCACGTTCTACGGCGAGCTCGTCCAGTTCGGCAACGTCCTCCCGTGGGAAACCGGCATCCCGGTGGCGCACACGGCGACCACCTGACGCCGTCACCTCATGCCCGCTCGTCCTCGCTGCCTCGCCGGACCGAGTAGCGCAGCACCGTCATCTGACTCTCGTCCGCGGAGGAGATCGGTTCGAGCTTCACCGCCGCGCCGCCGGCGCGTTCGAAGAGGCGCACGCCGTCGCCGACAAGGACCGGGGCGACGTGCACGATGATCTCGTCCAGCATCCCGGCCTCGAGACATTGCCTGGCGACGTTCGCGCCCAGGACGACCACGTCGCCGCCGTTGGCCGCCCCCTTTGCGACCCTTACCGCCTCCCCGATGCTGACGTCGAGGAACCGGCCGGTGACGCCCTTCACGACGTCCTGCGTCCGCCTGCCGACCAGCAACGCTCCCGTCGATCGCAGCACATCGTCGATCGTCCGGCCTGCGCCGCCGTCGACGCCAAAGGCCCACTGCATGTCGTCGTTCGGTCCTGCGATGAAGCCGTCGAGGCTCATCATCGTGTGCCAGAGCACCTTGCCCATTGTCATGCGCCTTTCTGCATCGGGTTCTCCACTTGGCTGACCGAAGTCACGATCAGAACTCATCGGTGCCGTCTGCCACGGCACGAGTCGGCTGGTGCGGCAAGCGACGCGGTCGCGAGGGAGCTATGCCGCCGCGCGCCAGCGGCCTGGAGCTGCGCCGTGGTGGCGCTTGAACGCTGCCGCGAAGGCGAACTCGGACGCGTAGCCGAGTCCGTGGGCGATCGCGGCGAGTCGCTCGTCGCTGTTGCGCAGGCGTTCGCGGGCGAGCGACATCCGCCATTCGGTGAGGTAGGTCAGCGGGGCGACGCCGAGCAGCGCGGTGAAGCGCCGGGCGAACGCCGATCGCGACAGGTTCGCCGCTCCGGCGAGGTCCGCGACCGTCCACGGTCGGGCGGGATCCTCGTGCAGCGCGAGCAGCGACGGACCAATGTGTGGATCGGCGGAGGCGCGGAACCAGGGGGGCGCACCCTCGCCGCTCGCGGTGAAGTGCTGGCGCAGGATCTGGATCAGCGCGACGTCGAGTAGCCGGTCGAGCAGCGCTTGCTGGCCCGACGCGTCGTTCATGATCTCTCGTCCGAGCAGGTCCATCGTGGCGCGCAGCGTGCTCCCGGGCGCGGGACGCGTGGGGACGGCGGGCGCGAGCGAGTCGAGCATCGGCCGCCAGAGATCGCCCTCGAAGTCGTAGGCGCCGCAGAAGAAGACGGTCGCTGGACCGTCGCCCTCGACGATCCGTCCCCGGGGGGTACCGTCGACGGGTAGCTCGCCGAACGGGATTACCGGGGCGCCCGGCTCGTGCGCCATCTGGTGCTCGATGGACTCGCGCACGAGCGCGACGTCGCCGGCGGTCAGCCGCAGGGCCTTCTCTGGCTCCTGCGCCCAGAGGTGCGCCTCGCCCGCGACGACCGCGTGCACGGACAGTCGCGCCGAAGCCTGAAAGCGAACGCCCCACGGGCCATGGGCGGTCGTGTGCGAGAAGAGCGCGCCACGGGCCCGCGAGCGCTGGAGAACGTCGGTGAGAACGTCCACGACGTTGGACGATTGCATATGTGATGAGTTCGATCAAACATTGATCGTCCTTCCAATGCCTGCTCCAATGGGGATAACCGAAAGAGGGAGACGTTCCCATGTCCAAGGCAGTGCGCTTTGACCAGTACGGAGACGTCGATGTGCTGAACGTGGTCGAGGTTCCCGATCCGGTACCCGGCGACGGCGAGGTGCTGGTGCGAGTGAAGACCGCCGGCATCAACCCGGGGGAGGGAGCGATCCGCAGCGGCGCCCTTCACGAGCGCTGGCCGGCGACGTTTCCCTCCGGTGAGGGAAGCGACCTGGCGGGCATCGTGGAACAGGTAGGGCCGAGCGCCGACGGCTTCCAGCCCGGCGACGAGGTGATTGGCTTTACCCACGATCGCTCGAGCCACGCCGAGCTTGTCGCCGTTCCCGCAACGCAGGTCGCGCGTCGCCCCGCGGGGATCGCGTGGGAGGCTGCGGGAGCGCTCTTCGTCGCCGGGACCACAGCATGGGCTGCGGTCCGCGCCGTGTCGATCTCCCCTGGCGATGTCGTCGTCGTGTCTGGCGCGGCGGGGGGCGTTGGCAGCATCGCGGTGCAGCTTGCGCGGCTCGCCGGCGCGCGCGTGATCGGGCTGGCGTCCGAACCCCACCATGAGTGGCTGCGGGGCCACGGCGTGACTCCCGTCACCTATGGGGACGGGGTCGCCGACCGCATTCGCGAGGCGGCGAACGGTCGCATCGACGCGTTCATCGACACGTTCGGGTCGGGCTATGTCGACCTCGCGATCGCACTCGGCGTCGCGCCCGAGCGGATCGACACGATCGCCGACTGGGAAGCCGCGGCGCGCCACGGCGTCCTCACGGACGGCAATATCGTGGGCGCCCATGCCGAGGTGCTTGCGGAGCTCGCGCAGCGTATCGCCGACCGCGAGCTCGAAGTCCCGATCGCTCGGGTCTATCCGCTCGAGCAGGTCCGCGACGCGTACCGCGAGCTCGAGCAGCGCCACACGCTCGGCAAGATCGTTCTACGCCCCTGACAGACGGCAGTGAACCCGCTGCTTCAGTCGGCCGGGCGCGCGGTTGGCCCAGGATTCTTGGGTGTATCGAGCGACCAGTGGTTGCAGCGCAGCGTCCGGCCGAAGTAGACGAAATCGGCCTGCCCGAGCAGGACGAAACCGAACTTGCGGCATAGCGCGTTCGATGGCGCATTCGTCACCGGCGGGGACGCATGGATGCTCGGGAACCGAGGCTCCGCCTTGACGCGCTCGATCAGCAGTGTCAGTGCCGCGCTTGCGATCCCGCGCCCTTGGTGCGCGGCGAGGACCATCCATCCCGTCTCATACAGGTCGTCGTCGCCGTGCCGCGTCTCCCACACGCCGATGGTTCCGACCCCGGGCCCGCCCGGCTCGGCGACGATCCTGAACCACCACGGGTCGGCGAGCCGCCGGCGATGGAGCCCGGGCAACCCTTAGGCCGCCAACTCCACGCGCGCGAGGCTACCGACGCGATCAAGGACGAGATCGCCGCCCGCGAGCTCAATCAGCGATAACGATGACGGCCGCGGCGACGGCGGTCAGTGCGGTCGCCAGCGTCATGAGCGCCAGGGCGCGGGCCTGGGGCGCCACCACGGCTTCCTGGTAGGACTGCCGCCCGTGGCCCCACGCCGCCAGGGCGACCACCACGAGCGCCGCGCTCAGGACCAGCAGCCCCGGCCTGCCGCGGTGGGCCGCCGCGCCGAGCATGATCGCGCTGAGCCCCCCGAAGCCGAGCGCCGTGCGCTCCCAGGCCAGCCCGGTCCGCTCGCGCGCCAGGCCGCGTTCGGGTTCAGGTGACGGCATCGACCACCAGCACGACGATCACGATGACGCCCACCACGGCGACGCCGGCCGAGAGGATCCACGGTGGCATGACGCCCGGGAGCGGCTCGTCGCACCGCAGGGCACGCTCGTTGGCCTCCCAGCGCCGGTAGCTGATGAGCGCCAGCGCCAGGCCGAGGGTGATCGGAGGCAGCGCGACGACCAGGCGCGCCACGCGCGAATCGAAGTCGAGCAGCTGGCCCGCGGCCAGGCCGCCGCCGATGAGCGCCATCGCCGTACGGTTCCAGGCCAGGAAGGTCCGCTCGTTGGCCAGCGTGAACCGCGGATCGGGATCGCGCCCTACGGCGCGCAGGTCAGCCCGTCGCGCCATCGAGCAGCCCGAGCAATCCGGGCTCGTCGAGCACGGGGACGCCCAGCGATTCCGCCTTGGCCAGCTTCGAGCCTGCGTTCTCGCCGGCCACGACGTAGTCGGTCTTCTTCGAGACGCTCGAGGTCACGCGCCCGCCCGCGGCCACGATGCGCTCGCCGGCCTGCTCGCGCGTGAGGTCCGGCAGCGTGCCGGTGAGCACGAACGTCTTGCCCGCCAGCGGGCCTTCGCCGGGCGGCGGGCCCTCGAGCTCCATCACGACGTCCTGCGCGCGCAGGTCCTCGATCAGTGCCCGCATCTGCTCGTCGGCGAGCTGCTCGTGGATCTTCTCGGCCATCTTGGGGCCGATGCCCTGCGTCGCCTCGATCTGCTCGGGCGTGGCGGCGAGCAGCGCGTCGATCGTGCGGAACTGCTGGGCGAGGTTGCGCCCCGTGACGTAGCCGACCTCCTCCAGGCCGATCGCGAACAGCACGCGGCCGAAGCCGCGGTCCCTGGAGCCGGCGATGTTGGCGACCGTGCGCTCGGCGCTGATCTGACCCCAGCCCTCGAGCTCGGTGAGCTGCTCGACGGCGAGGCGGTAGTAGTCGGCCGGCGTGGTCACGAGGCCCGCCTGCTGGAGCTGGGCGACCTGCTTCTCCCCCAGGCCGTCGATGTCCATCGCGCCGCGCGAGACGAAGTGCTTGAGCAGCTGCCAGCGGCGCTCGGGGCACTGCCGGTTCGGGCACTTCGTGAAGATCTCGCCCTCGACCTTGATCGTCTCGCGTGTTGCAGAAGGGGCAGCGCTTCGGCGGGCGAGCGACGGGCGGGCGCTTCTTGGCCTCGGCCACGTGCGGAGCCGGCGAGAGCACCTGCGGGATGACGTCGCCGGCGCGCAGCACGATGACGTCCTCGCCCGGGCGGATGTCCTTGCGGACGATGTCCTCCTCGTTGTGCAGCGTCGCGAGCTTGACCGTCACGCCCCCGACGTGGACGGGCTCGAGCTCGGCGAAGGGGTGCATGTCACCGAACTTGCCGACGTTCCACTGCACGCCGTTCAGGCGCGTGATCGCCGTGGTCGGCGGGAACTTCCAGGCGATCGCCCAGCGCGGATCGCGCCCGACGACCCCGAGGCGGCGCTGCAGCTCGACGTCGTCGACCTTGACGACTACGCCGTCGATCTCGAAGTCGAGCTGCGCCGCGGCGCTCCTCCCAGGAGCGGCAGCGGGCGACGACCTCGTCCTCGGTGGTCAGGCGCGCGACGTCGTCGTTGACGCGGAAGCCGTGCGCCTTCAGCCACTGCGAGCGCGTCCCAGTGGCTGGCGAACGAGATGCCGTCCGTGACGCCGACGCCGTAGCACCACATCGACAGCGGCCGGTCCTTGGCGAGCTTGGGGTCGAGCTGGCGGATCGTCCCGGCGGCCGAGTTGCGCGGGTTCATGAAGGTCGACAGGCCCTGCTCGGCGCGGCGCTCGTTCAGCGCGGTGAAGTCGGCCAGCGACATGTAGACCTCGCCGCGGACCTCGAGCAGCGCCGGGACGTCGTCGCCTTCGAATCTCAGGGGAATCGTCGGGATCGTGCGCAGGTTGTGCGTGACGTCCTCGCCGACCTCGCCGTTGCCGCGCGTCGCGCCGGTGTCGAGCACGCCGTCGCGGTAGACCAGCGAGATGGCCAGGCCGTCGATCTTCGGCTCGGCGACGTACTGGAACTCCGGGTCTTCGATGCCCTCGCGCGCGAGGTGGTTGCGCATCCGCTCGATCCACGCCCGCAGCTCCTCCTCGGTGCGCGCGTTGGCCAGCGACAGCATCGGCTGGCGGTGGGTGATCTTGGTCAGCGCCGAGACCGGCTCGCCGCCGATCCGCTGGGTCGGCGAGTCGGGCGTCAGCAGCTCGGGGTGCTCGGCCTCGATCGCGCGCAGCTCGTCGAGCAGCGCGTCGTACTGGTCGTCGGTGATGACCGGGTCGTCGAGCACGTAGTAGCGGCGGCCGTGCTCGGTGAGCTCCTCGCGCAGCTGGGCGGCGCGCTCGGCGACCTTCTTGGGAGCCGAGCTCACTGCACGTCGCGCGCCGCCGGGGCCAGCAGCCGCGCCAGGTCGTACTTGGTCAGGACGTCCAGCCCCGAGACGTCGGTGAGGTCGAAGTGCACGGGGGTGACGGCGATCCGCCCGGCGTGCACGGCGGCCAGATCGGTGCCCGGCTCGTCGTGGAAGCCCGGGTCGGCGCCGTAGATCCAATAGCGCCGGCCGCCGTCCTCGTCCTCGGCGTGGAGCTTGAGCTCGTCGCGGTAGATGCGCTTGCCCAGGCGGGTGACCTCGACGCCCTGCGGCTCGCCGGCCGGGACGTTGATGTTCAGCAGCGTCCCCGCGGGGAGCGGCACCTGGTCGAGCTCGCCGACGACGCGCGCGGCGAACTCGGCCGCGCGCTCGAAGCTGAAGCGGCTGCCGAGGCGGAAGTCCATCTCGCGCGCGTCGGACTGCTGGGAGACCGCGATGCCGGGGATCCCAAGCACGATCGCCTCCAGCGCGGCGGCCACCGTGCCCGAGTAGGTGATGTCGTCGCCGAGGTTCGAGCCGTGGTTGATGCCGGCGACGACGACGTCGGGCTCGAAGCCCTCGATCAGCCCGAGCTTGGCCAGGCGCACGCAGTCGACCGGCGTGCCGTCGGTCGCGAAGCCGCTGGTGCCGTCGTCGAAGGGCATCTTCTGCACCCATAGCGGCCGGCGCGTCGTGATCATCCGCGCCATGGCCGAGCGGTTGCCGTCGGGCGCGACGACCGCCAGCTCGACGCCGTCGGTGGCGAGCAGCGCACGACGGACAGCGTGCAGGCCATCCGCCTCGATGCCATCGTCGTTGGTGAGCAGCACCCGCATCGATGCTCATCGTATCCTGTCAAGGAGACTTGACACTTGGCGCATGCCTATGTAAAGCTTACTTGACAGTGCGCAACGACGTCCGCCTCCTCCGCACCACCCAGGGACTCTCGCAAGGGAGCCTCGGACAGGCGCTGGGCGTCTCGCGCCAGACGATCAATGCCATCGAGACCGGCCGCTACCTCCCCTCCCTGCCACTGGCGATCGGCCTCGCTCGCTTCTTCGACACGACGGTCGAGGAGCTCTTCCGTCCCGACGGAGAGGTCCCCGCATGAGAGCCTTCTGCATGTCCACCACCGGCCAGCTCAGCACGGGCCTGCTGCTCGTGCTCGCGGTCTTCGTCGCCTTCGCCATCGGCGACGATCGCTCTGCTGCGCGATCTTCGGCGTGAGCTTCATCGGCACCGTCGTCGTGCTGGCGCGGCGAGGCTAGGGCAACGCTTACGCGCTCTTGACCGTCGCTTGACGTCCGCGGCGTACGCTCCAGCCATGCTGTTCCGCGATCCCAACCGTTGCCCGTCGTGCGGTGAGCGGGTCACTCCGTACGCCGCCGGCTGCGCGATCTGCGGCGCGGACCTCGATCCGAAGCGCTGGCAGCCCCGCCCGTCACTGCTGCATCGCCTGATCGGGCGGCGCGAGCGCGGATGAGCGACGACGAGGGCGGCCACCCAAGCCCGCCCGAGACATGGGACGCGTTCTTCGGCGACTTCTACCTGCGCGCGTTCGGCGACGACGAGGGCCAGGCCGACGAGGCGCTGGCGGCCGCCCGCCTCGCCGCCTGCCCGGAGGGCGGCGACCTGCTCGACGTGCCGTGCGGGTTCGGCCGCCACGCGGTGCCGCTGGCGCGGGCGGGCTATCGCGTCGTCGGGATCGACCGCTCGCAGACCCTGCTCGCCGAGGCGCGCCGGCGGGCGGGCGACGAGCGCTGGCCCGAGCTCGTCCACGGTGACTACCGCGAGCTTCCCTTCGCCGACGCGAGCTTCGACGCGGCAATCAACCTCTTCAGCTCGCTCGGCTACCTCGGCGACGACAGCCGACGTCGAGGTCCTCGGGCCAGATCCGGCGCGCCCTGCGCCCGGGTGGTCGCCTGGTCGTCGAGACCATGCACCGCGACCTCGCGGTGCGCCGCTTCGCCGAGAGCAACTGGCGGCTGCTCCGCGAGGGACGGCTGCTGCTCGAGCACCGGACTTTCGATGCCGCCG
The DNA here is from genome assembly GCA_963821355.1 of uncultured Actinomycetes bacterium. Lineage (GTDB taxonomy): Bacteria > Actinomycetota > Thermoleophilia > Solirubrobacterales > Solirubrobacteraceae > JAOPZW01. Next base: position 136,147 of record CAWGDO010000003.1, read on the forward strand.
CGGGCGTCGCGCAGACGACGCAGACCCTGATCGACAAGACCGGCGAGCGCGACTCGCGCACGTTCTCGGTACGGCTGTACACCGCGACGGAGCTCGTCGCGATGCTCGCGCGCGCGGGCTTCGAGGAGTCCAAGTGCCACGGCGGCTTCGACAGCTCCCCGTTCGCCGTCGACACGCGGCTCGTCATCGTCGCCCGGCGCTAGCTGATGAAAGGATCCGGCGATGGATCAGATCAGACTCGGCGCCACCGGACTGCACGTCTCGCGCGTCTGCCTGGGGATGATGAGCTACGGCAACGACTCCGACCGTCCCTGGGCGCTCGACGAGGAGGCGGCAGAGCCGATCATCCGCCGGGCCGTCGAGGGCGGCGTCACCTTCTTCGACACGTCGGAAGGGTCACATCTCTCGGCATGCCGCCGGTCGGAGGACCCGCCATGTGGCCATAAATGCCGCCTGCGGGATTCCGGCCAAGTCAGCCCGAGGCACCGGCCGGCACGATGCCGACAGCCTGAGAACGCCTCTCGCCGGCTACGCACCCTCTTGCTTCGCCCGCTTCTTCGCCTGCTCGGCCCTCTGCTCCTTCGGCGCCATCCAGGCGACGTTGCCGGGCGCGCAGTTCCCCGGTGTCGCGAAAGGGCCCCTCGTCGCGCGGCCCTTTCTGTTCGGCTACGTGGTTGTCGACCTAGTGGTAGGCCTTGCTGACTCCGTACGAGGCCTGCGAGTGCGTGAAGCCCTCGAACTCCAGCTGCTGGATCAGGCCCTGGCGCGAGAACGACTGGTAGTCCAGGTATGAGCGGGCCGACCGTGGCATGGTGCTGCACAGGCCCGGCGTCACGGCGCCGATCGTCGGCGCGACCAAGCTCGAGCACCTCGAGGATGCCCTGGCGGCCGCCGAGCTGACGCTGTCCGACGACCCTGCGGGCCGCGGGCAACATCGAGCTCACCGGCGACGACCTCGCCACGATCGCCGGCGACTAATAGGTCACCGCGGCGAGGTACAGCCCATGCGCCGGCGCGGTGTCGCCCGCCTCGGAGCGCGGGCGGCCGCTGAGCAGCGCCACGAAGGACGCGAGCGAGCGCCGGCCCGACGCGACCTCGAGCATCGTCCCCACCAGCACCCGGTTCATGTGGCGCATGAACGTGTCGGCGGTGATCCAGAACTCGAGCACGTCGCCGGCGGTGTCCCAGCGCGCGTCGAGCACGTCGCGCTCGAAGCGGACGTGGTCGGTCTGCGTCGGGGTGAAGGCGGTGAAGTCGTGCGTGCCGACCAGCGCGCCGGCGCACGCGCGCAGCGCCCCGGCGTCGATGCGCTGCGGCCACCACAGGGCGCGGCGGCGCTCGAAGGGCGAGGGCGCCCGACGCGCCAGCACGCGGTAGCAGTACGTGCGCGAGCGCGCGTGGCGGCGCGCGTCGAAGCCGTCGTCCGCCGCGGCGCAGGCGAGCACCGCGACGTCGGGGCCGGTCAGCGCGTTCAGAGCGCCCGGCTCGGCGGGCTCGCCTTCGTAGGAGGCGACCTGCCCCCAGGCGTGCACCCCGCGGTCGGTGCGCCCGGCGACCGTCAGCGCGACTTCGCCGCGCAGCAGCGTCGCCAGCGCCTGCTCGACCTCGCCCTGCACCGTGCGCAGCCCCGGTTGCCGGGCCCAACCGGCGAACGCGGTGCCGTCGTATTCGAGGTCCAGGCGGGTCGTCGTCACGCGCCGCGGACCGCCAGGAGCACCGCGTAGAGCGAGCTCGTGGCGCAGATGAACAGGCGGTTGCGCTTGGGGCCGCCGAAGACGACGTTGGCCACCGTCTCGGGCACGAGGACCTTGCCGATCAGGGTCCCATCGGGCTCGTAGCAGTGCACGCCGTCGCCGGCGCTCGTCCACAGCCGCCCGTCCTCGTCGAAGCGAAAGCCGTCGAACATGCCCTGCGTGCAGGTCGCGAAGACCTCCCCGCCCGACAGTGCTCCGCCGGGTCCGACGTCGAAGGCGCGGATGTGGCGCGGTCCGTCGGGAACGTGCGAGACCCCGGTGTCGGACACGAACAGGCGCCGCTCGCCGGGCGTGAAGGCCAGCCCGTTGGGGCGCACGAAATCGTCGCCCGCGATCCGGCACTCGCCCGACTCGGGGTCGACGCGGTAGACGTGCGAGGCGCCGATCTCGCTGTCGGCGCGATGGCCCTCGTAGTCGGAGTCGATTCCGTAGGTCGGATCGCTGAACCAGACAGAGCCGTCCGAGCTCACGACGACGTCGTTGGGGCTGTTGAGGCGCTTACCCTCGAAGCCGTCGGCGATGACGGTGATCGACCCGTCGTGCTCGGTGCGCTCGACGCGCCGCTCGCCGTGCGAGCAGCTCACGAGCCGCCCCTGCGGGTCGACGGTGTGGCCGTTGGTGTAGCCGGCCGGCGAGCGGAAGACGCCGACGGTCCCGGTGGGCTCGTCCCAGCGCAGGATGCGGTCGTTGGGGATATCGCTCCACACCAGGTAGCGCCCGGCGGCGAAGTAGGCCGGGCCCTCGGCCCAGCGGGTCCCCTCGTAGAGCCTGTCGACGCGGGCGCTGGTGCGGACGAGACGCCGGAAGCGCTCGTCGAGGATCTCGTAGTCGTCCGCAGCCATCCGACTGCGGACCGGTCAGACCAGCTCGAGGAAGACCATCTCGGTCGCGTCGGAGCGGCGCGGGCCGAGCTTGAGGATGCGCGTGTAGCCACCGGGCCGCTCCGCGTAGCGCGGCGCGACCTCCTCGAAGAGCTTGTGGACGGCGAACTTGTCCTGCCCCAGGGCGCTCAGCGCCTGGCGGCGGGCATGGAGGTCGCCGCGCTTGGCGAGCGTGATGAGTTGCTCGACCTCGGGCTTGACCGCCTTGGCCTTGGCCTCGGTCGTCTTGATGCGCTCGTGCTCGATGACCTCCTTGCAGAGGTTGGCCAGCAGCGCCTTGCGGTGCGAGGCGCTGCGGCTGAGCTTGTGGCGCGTCTTCTGGTGGCGCATCGCGACGGGATCCTAGTCCTCGCGCAGATTGAGGCCGCGCGCGTGGAGGGTCTCGATGACCTCGTCGATCGACTTCTTGCCGAAGTTCGGGATCGCGTTGAGCTCGCCCTCGGACTTCGAGATGAGGTCGCCCACGGTCTGGATGCCGGCGCGCTTGAGGCAGTTGTACGAGCGCACGCCGAGCTCGAGCTCCTCGATGAGGATGTCGTGCATCGGGCCCGGCGGGCCCGCCGCCACCGTTCAGCGCGCCGGCGCCATCGCCCTCGAGCTGGCCGGCCGGGCCTGCGCGGAGCTCCTCGATGCGGTCGGCGTCGGTGAAGATCGCCAGCTGCGAGATGAGGATCTCGGCGGCCTCGCGCAGCGCGGCCTGCGGGTCGATCGAGCCGTCGGTCTCGATGTCGAGCGTGAGCTTGTCGTAGTCGGTGCGCTGCCCGACGCGCGCCTGCTCGACGGCGTAGGCGACGCGTCGCACCGGCGAGAAGATCGAGTCGATCGGGATGACGCCGATCGGCTGGTCGGGCGACTTGTTCTCCTCGGCCGGCCGGTAGCCGCGGCCACGGCCGATCGTGAGGTAGAGCTCGAGCTTGGTCTTCTTCTCGAGCGTGGCGATGTGAACGTCGGGGTTGAGGATCTCGACGCCGGCGGGCAGGTCGATGTCCTGCGCGGTGATCTCGCCCGGGCCGGTGACGACGAGCGGCGCCTCGACCTCGGTGGCGTCGGAGTGCATACGGCACACGATGCCCTTGAGGTTGAGGACGATGTCGGTGACGTCCTCGGTGACGCCCTTGATGGTGGAGAACTCGTGGGCGACGCCCTCGATGCGCACGCTCGTCACCGCGGCGCCGGCGAGCGAGCTGAGCAGCACGCGGCGCAGCGAGTTGCCGAAGGTGTAGCCGAAGCCCCGGTCCAGCGGCTCGATCGCGAACGAGCCGCGGTTCTCCTCCACCTGTTCGGAGGTGATACGGGGGATCTGGAAGTCGAGCATCGGAGAGGTCCTGACTGTCGTTTCATCTGCGCCGCGCGACGTAGAGAGGGCGTGCGGCGGCGCGCTTCGTGTGTGTCTTACTTCGAGTACAGCTCGACGATGAGCTGCTCCTGCACCGGCGTCGTGATCTCACGACGGTCCGGCTTGCGCAGCACCTTGGCGGTGAGCGCGTCATGGTCGGCCTGGAGCCAGGCCGGGACCTGGGCCGTCAGCTCGGTGGCGTCGCGGATCACCGCGTCGGCACCGGTGCCGGCCTTGACGGCGATGACGTCGCCGTCGCGGACCTGATAGCTGGGAATGTCCACGCGCCGGCCGTTGATGCTCCAGTGGCCGTGGCGGATGAGCTGGCGGGCCTGGCGGCGCGATGCGGCGAAGCCCAAGCGCACGAGCACGTTGTCGAAGCGGCGCTCGAGTAGCGCGAGCAGGTTCTCGCCCGTGATGCCCTCCTGGCGGGAGGCGCGGTCGTAGTAGCGGGCGAACTGCTTCTCGAGCACGCCGTAATAGCGCTTGGCCTTCTGCTTCTCGCGCAGCTGGACGCGGTACTCGGACTGCTTCTGGCGGCCGCGGCCGTGGTCGCCGGGCGGGTACGCGCGGCGCTCGACGCCGCACTTGTCGGTCAGGCAGCGCTCGCCCTTGAGGAAGAGCTTCTGCCCCTCCCGGCGGCACTGCTTGCACTGGGCACCGGTGTCGCGGGCCATGGCTGACTAAACCCTCCGCCGCTTCCGGGGGCGGCAACCGTTGTGGGCCTGCGGGGTGACGTCCTTGACGCCGGTGACCTCCAGGCCGGCGGCCTGAAGGGAGCGGATCGCGGTCTCGCGGCCCGAGCCCGGGCCCTTGACGAAGACCTCGACCTTCTGCAGGCCCTGCTCGATGCCCTTGCGGGCGGCGGCGTCGGCGGTGACCTGCGCGGCGAAGGGGGTGGACTTGCGGGAGCCCTTGAAACCGGCGCCGCCGGCGGACTCCCACGCGATCACATTGCCCTCGCGGTCGGTGAGGGCAACGATCGTGTTGTTGAAGCTGGTCTTGATGTGCGCCTGGCCGATCGGGATGTTCTTCTTCGGCCGGCGGCGGCCACTGCGGGGGCGCTTCGGTGCGGGCATCTACTTCTTGGTCGCCTTCTTCTTGCCCGCGACCTGCATGCGCTTGGGACCCTTGCGGGTGCGAGCGTTCGTCTTCGTGTTCTGACCGCGGACGGGGAGGCCGCGGCGATGGCGCAGGCCCCGGTAGCAGCCGATCTCCATGAGCCGCTTGATGTTCTGCGAGCGCTCGCGGCGCAGGTCGCCCTCGACCGTGATGTCGCGATCGATGAGGTCGCGCAGCTTGGCGACCTCGTCGTCGGTCAGCTCGCGCACGTAGGTGTCCGGGTTGATGCCGGCCTCGGCGAGCAGCTTGTTGGAGGTCGAGCGGCCGATGCCGTAGATGTAGGTCATGCCGACCTCGACGCGCTTGTTGAGGGGGATGTTGATCCCGGCGATGCGTGCCATCTAGCGGCTCACCCCTGGCGCTGCTTGTGACGCGGGTTCTGACAGATCACGAGGACCGCGCCGTGGCGGCGGATGATCTTGCACTTCTCGCACATCGGCTTGACCGACGGTCGTACCTTCATGATCCCTTTCGGCTCGGTGACCCGCGAGCCGGCTCTGGAGGCCGTTGAGGCCGCCGCTACCGGTCGCGGACGCGCACGCACGCCGTGACGGCGCTCGCGCGGAGATATCCAAAGATAGCAAAGGGCCCGCTTTTGCCCGCGCCTGGCGCATACGGTACGCACATGGGTGAGCACGACGACCTCCTGCGCCGCCACCAGCCCGGCCTGCGCTACGACTCGATGGAGCAGTACTTCTGCGACAGCGCCGCCGAGTGGGCCGAAAACCCGGGCAATCAGCTGCGCCGTGCCGACCGGCCACCGGCACTCGGCGACCTCCTCGCCGATGGCGCGAAGCTGAAGCTCGGGTTCCTCGGGGGCACCCGCTACGAGGACGGCACCGACGTGCGCAACGACGACCGCATCGGCGATCCCGGGCGCAACTACCGCGAGCAATACGTCGCCCTGCGCGCCGCGCGGCCCGACCTGCGCAACCGCATGTACGGCCACGCGGTCGAGGCAGGCGGGCACGTGTGGCTGCAGTACTGGTTCTTCTACTTCTACAACGACTACCACCTGGCGCTGAACATCGGACTGCACGAGGGCGACTGGGAGATGGTCCAGCTGCGCCTGCACGACGAGCAGCCCGACCTTGCCGTCTACGCCCAGCACCGCAACGCCGAGCTGCGGCCGTGGGCACAGGTCGAGAAGGTCGCCGGCGACGCGAACCGCCCGATGGTCTACGTGGCGCGCGGCTCGCACGCGTCGTACTACGAGGCGGGCTTCCACGAGACCGAGGCCTGGTACGACCTCGCCGACGGCAAGCGCCGTTCGCCGCGCTGCGCACTTGAGATCGTCACCGACGGCGCTCCCACGTGGATCGACTGGCCGGGCGTCTGGGGCGACACCCGCGCGCGCGTGGGCGGCATCGACCAGCCCAGTCCGCGCGGCCCGTCGGCACACGGTCAGTGGCACAACCCCGACAGCCTCCTCACGACTGCCGTGGAACCGGTGCGCAAGGACGCGATCACGGCCCCCGCGGTGGTCATCACCCGCGATCAGGGTCAGCTGCGCATCGACTTCGACTTCACGCGCCAGACCGGCCCGCCGGCAAACTCGCTACAGGTCACGGTGAACTCGCGCGACGAGGCGGGAGTCCCCCCGCGCACCTACACCTTCGGCGTCGCCGAGGCCCGGCACGGGACGCTGAGCACGACGATCCCGCTGGACCCGGCCAAGCACTACGACGTCTACACGAGCACCACGGCCGGCACGCCACCGATCCCGTCGGCCTCGGTGCTCAGCCTGATCAACCCGGCGGGCGCCGTGGCGAAGGTCGCGCTCGGCGAGCAGGTGCTCGGCGCCTTCAGCCGGCTCGTCGCGAAGGTGCGTGGGCAGCTGGGGCGCTGATGGAGCCGCTCGAGCACGGGTTGCTCGACGTCGGCGACGGCGATCGCGTCTTCTGGGAGGTCTGCGGCGATCCGCTCGGCAGGCCGGCGGTCGTGCTGCACGGCGGCCCCGGCTCGGGCTGCTCAGCGTGGTTTCGCGAGCTGTTCGATCCGCGCGCCTATCGCGTGGTGCTGTTCGACCAGCGCAACTGCGGGCGCAGCACCCCCCACGCCGGCGCGCCCGGCATCGACCTGGCGAACAACACGACGGCCAGCCTGGTCGCCGACATCGAGCGGCTGCGCGAGCACCTCGAGATCGAGCGCTGGCTCGTCCTCGGCGGGTCGTGGGGCAGCACGCTGGCGCTCGCCTACGCCGAGTCGCACGCTGAGCGCGTCACCGAGATGGTCCTGTTCGGAGTGACGACCGGCCGCCACAGCGAGTTCGACTGGACCTTCCGCGGCGGGGTCGGCGTGCTGTTCCCCGAGCAGTGGGAGCGCCTGCGCGCCGCGCTGCCGGCGGCCCTGCGCGACGCCGACGTCGTGGAGGCCTACCACCGGTTGCTCAACGATCCCGATCCGGAGGTCTGCCGGCGTGCCGCCGAGGCGTGGTGCCTGTGGGAGTCCGCCACGCCGGAATGGCCGCCGAGCGACCGGCTGGCGAAGCGCTTCACCGATCCCGCCTTGCGCTCGCATTCGCGCGGATCGTCACCCACTACGTGCGCCATAACGCATGGCTCGACGACGGAAGCCTGTTGCGCGGCGCCGAAGTGCTCGCCGACGTCCCGGGCGTCCTCGTCCACGGCCGCTTCGACTTCGCCGCGCCGTTGGGCAACGCCTGGGCGCTCAAGCGGGCGTGGCCGCGAGCCGAACTGGTGGTCGTCGACGACGCCGGCCACGGTGCGAGCCCGCGCATCACCGAGGAGCTGTTCGACGCGACCAACCGGTTTGCGGCGCTCTGACTGGACCGTTACCGCGGCGTTACCGCGATGACACCGCTGCCGCCGATGGTGGGGCGGCACACGCCGGCAGCCGCCGGCACCACAAAGGAGGCTTACCGTGCGCACCTCAACCAGGAGCCGCAGCGCCGCGTGCGCTGTGGCCGTGGCCCTGGTCGGCGCCGGACTCGTGCCCGCTGCGCGGGCCGCCGCACCGCCCAACTCGGTGGTCGCTTGGAACGCGATCGCGCAGAGCGCCGCGATAACCACCGCCAAGCAGTCGCCAGGGGAGGCGACCATCACGCTCGCCTATGTCCAGGCCGCGGTCTACGACGCGACCATCACGATCGACGGCGGCGGTCGACCCTACGGTCCATGGCAGCGGCCCCGGCGCCACGCGTCGGTGGACGCCGCGGTGGCCACCGCCGCACACGACATGCTCGTCCACCTGCTGCCCGCGCAGGCCCCGGCCCTTGACGTCGCATACGCGACCGCGCTGGCCGCCATTCCGGACGGGCGCGCCAAGGACTCCGGGATCGCCGTCGGGCGCCTCGCGGCCGCCGGGATCGTTGCGATCCGCCAGGGCGACGGATACGAGGCTGACATCGGGTTTGTCATGCCCGCCCCAGCGCCGGGCGTCTGGCAGCTTCTCCCAGGCCAGTCCCCGTTGATCCCGTGGGCGTCGAAGATGCGCCCGTTCCTGATGGTGGCGCCCGATCAGTTCCGCCCGGGCCCACCGCCGGCGCTGACCAGCCGCGCGTGGGCGCGGGAGTTCAACGAGATCAAGGCGGTCGGTGGCACAACGAGCACCGTTCGCACGCCCGAGCAGGCGATGATCGCCCGCTTCTGGACGAGCCAGGCGGCGCAGCAGTGGAACACCGCAGCCGGCGAGATCGTCTCCAACCGCGGTTTCGGCGTCGACCAAGCTGCGCGTGTATTCGCGATGATCAATGTCGTCGGGGCCGATGCGACCATCGGTTGCTTCGACGCCAAGTACCACTACCTGTTCTGGCGGCCGCAGTTCGCGGTGCCGGGGGCCGACACCGACGGTAACCCGGCGACCACCGCCGACCCGACGTGGACGCCGCTCGTCGCCACGCCCATGCATCCCGAGTATCCCTCGGCGCACGGGTGCGTGTCGACCGCGGAGGCCAATGCGCTCGCCGCCTTCCTCGGCACCGATCGGATCGAGATCGACATGCCGAGCACGGTGCCGGGCGTCGACCCGTCACGCCACTTCGACACCGTCGACGAGCTGATCACCGAGATCCGCAACGCCCGCATCTGGGGCGGCCTGCACTACCGCGGCTCGACGCTCGTTGGCTCGCGGCTCGGCGAGCGAGTGGCTCGCTGGGACCTGTCCCACGGCCCGTTCGCCGTGCCGGGCTTCCGTTTCCCCCACCACGACTGACGTACCGATGCAAGTGTGAGGGCGCCCCTCCGGGGGCGCCCTTGCGGCACCCGTAGCCGCTCGAGCCGGACGCCCTACGGGCCATGCCGAACCGTTCTGAGTACAGCGACGATCGGTCCTTCCGATCCTGGCGGTCGCCGCCTATCGTCGCCGGTATGCCCGTCGTCACCATTCTCCAAGGCCCGCGCGACGCGGAGCTCAAGCGAGCGCTGCTGCAGAAGATCACCAACTCGTTCGTCGACGTCTACGCCATCCCCGCCGATGCCGTCCAGGTCTGGTTCCAGGACACCCCGCCGGACAGCTGGGGCACCGGCCACAAACTCCAGGCCATCTAGCCCATGCCGGGAGCGGTCGTCATCGGCGTCGGTCCCGGGATCGGTTTGTCCGTCGCGCGCCGCGCGGCCCGCGAGGGCCTCGCGGTCGGGCTGATCGCGCGCTCACACGCGACGGTCGCCGCCGCACTGTCGACTCTGGATGGCTCCAAGGCACTCGGGGTGACAGCCGACGCCGCCGACGAGCAGGGCCTGCGTGCCGCGCTCGACGAGCTGGTCGAGCGCCTCGGCGTACCCGAGCTGCTGGTCTACAACGTCGGGCTCATCCGGGCCGACGCGATCGGCGACCTGAGCGCGCAGCAGCACCTCGACGCGTACGCGGTCAACGTCGTCGGCGCGATCACCGCCGCCGCCCTCATCGGGCCGATGATGGCCCAGGAGGGCCGGGGCACGATCGTGATCACCGGCGGGATGCCCGAGACGGTGCCCGAGTACGCGAGCCTGTCGCTCGGCAAGGCGGCCGTCCGCGCCCTCGTCGAGCTGCTGGACCAGACCTACGGACCAGCGGGCGTCCACGCTGCGACGGTGACGGTCTACGGCGCCGTTGCCGCGGGGACGCGCTTCGATCCGGACGACATCGCAGAGGAATACTGGCGGCTGCACACCCAGCCGGCGGACGCCTGGGAACGCGAGGTCGCGTTCACCGGCGCCTAGCGCGGCGCGCTCAGCTCGGCGGCCCGTCGGCCGAGGGCGAGCACACGCCCGCGGGCGCGGCGAGCGCCGCGTGGCGCAACATCTGACCGGCGAGCCCGAGTTGCTCGGAGACCTCGCGCGGCCCGTTCCCGCGCTCGTAGAGCTTCGGGAGCAGCCAGTGGGCGGAATCGCCGGCGGCGTCGTTGGCCGCCTGCAGGCCGAACAGGTAGTTGCGACAGAGGCCCGTGGGCACACCCTGCATCACGACGCGCGCGAGCATCGCGGTGGTGCGCCCACCGATGCCGGCATGGCGCAGCGCGGGCACCATGCACCCGGCGCTGGTGCATCCAGCGGCCGTGCTCAGCTCGGCGCCGAGGGCCGACGTGACGCGGCGCAACCGCCGCGCCTCGGCGTCGGAGGTCGCGTCGAGCCCGATGTGGGCCGGCGTCCCGATCGACACGAGAGCGGGCCGCGCCGGGCGCGGCGCGCCGCCGTGGGGCTCGAGCCCCACGGCAAGCGCGATCGTGCCGGCTACGACGGCGGCCGTTCCGAAAGCCGCGACGGCGATCACGACGCGGCCCGACTCCTGCGCGGCAGCGTGACGTGACGCGCGCGCAGGGTCGCCCACCCGGCGGCGCCCAGCAGGGTCAAGCTCAGGAGCGCCGCGGCGCCGATCAGCGCCGACGCCCAGTCGAAGCCTCCGTTGGAGGACGGCTGGACGAGGGGGACGGCGATGCGCCCGCTGCGATCGCTGGGCCCGTTGCCGATGCTGTCCACGCGGGGCGGCACGCCCTGGGTCTGCGCGGCCACGGCCTGGTGCACAGGCGCGTCGGCGACCCGCGCCGACGCGGCGGGCGCCGCGCACGCGGCGGCAACGGTCGTGACGACAGCGATCCGGCGGACTGACTTGGCGACGATCATCTCGGCTCCTATCTTGCGGGCCACCGGCGGCGACCACTGCGCAGAGATTCCGCGAGGCGCGTGGCGTGCCCGTAACGCGCGCGTAACGACCAGTGGTACGGTCGGCCGGAGGAGGGCGCGTGGACTTTCGGATCCTGGGACCGCTAGAGATCTGGGACGAAGGCGCTGAGGTGCACCTGTCGGGCGACCGCCAGCGCGCGCTTCTGGCGATCCTGCTGCTGCACGCCGGCGAGGCGGTGTCGACCGACCGGCTGATGGACGACCTCTGGGGCGATTCACAGCCGGCCGCGGGCACGACGGCCCTGCGCGTGCGCGTGTCCCAGCTGCGCAAGGCGCTCGGCGAGGACGGCGACCGGCTCGCGGCCCGCGCCCACGGCTACGTGCTGTCGAGATCCCGATCAGCTCGACCTGCACCGCTTCGAGAAACTCGTCGGCGGAAGGTGACGCGCGCGCTGGCGGGGGCGATCCGGCGCGCGCCGTCGACACGCCTTCACGAGGCGCTCGCTCTCTGGCGTGGCGCGCCGCTCGCGGACTTCACCTACGCGCCGTTCGCGCAGGGCGCGATCGCGCGCCTGGAGGAGCTGCGCCTCGCCGCCATCGAGCTGCGCATCGAGGCCGACCTCTCGCTCGGGCGCCACGCGGCGCTGGTCGGCGAGCTGGAGACGCTCGTCGCCGAGCACCCGTTGCGCGAGCGCTCTGCCTCCAGCTCATGCTCGCGCTCTATCGCGCGGGACGCCAGGCCGAGGCGCTCGCCGCCTACCGCAGCGCGCGCGGCGCCGGCTCGTCGACGAGATCGGCATCGAGCCGGGCCCGGAGCTGCAGGCGCTCGAGCGCAGGATCCTCGCCCACGACCCGCGCACTCGACGGCGAGGAGCCGACGCCCGTGCCGCGACCGCACGCTGCTCGTTGCGGCGACCGGCGGCGAGGCGCTCGAAGGCCTTCGCGCATTCGCGGAGCCACTCGCCGACCGCCCCGGCGACGAGCTGGTCGTCGCGACCCTCGTCGGCGACGGCACCGAGCTGGCGCACGCGACGGCGCGTGCGGAGACGCTCCGCGAGAGCGCGGCCGCGCGAGGCCTCAAGGTCCGGGTCGCGACCTTCGTATCCGACGACCCTGGCGCCGACACCGCGCGTCTTGTCGCCGAACAGGACGCGACGCTGCTGCGTGGTCGCGCTCCCGACGGCCGAGGCACTCAACGCCGACATCGCAAGCGCACTCGCCCACGCGGCCTGCGACGTCGCGCTGCTCGCCGGAGGAGACCGCCCAAGCTTGGGCGACGGAGTGCTGGTTGCCTTCGCCGGCCACGACCACGACTGGGCGGCCGTGGAGCTCGCCGCATGGCTCGCCGGCAATCGCGGCCTGCCGCTGCGGCTGCTCGGCACACAGGCCGACCCGGCCGCTGGGCGCCGCGACGCCAGCCGGCTGCTCGCCAACGCGTCGCTTGCCCTGCAACGCGCCCTGGGCGTGACCGCCGAGCCCGTGCTCGTCGCGCCAGGTGCGGCCGGGATCGTCGAGGCGGCAGGCGAAGCGGCGCTGGTCGTCCTAGGCCTCTCCGACCGCTGGGCCCAGGAAGGCCTGGGCGCCGCGCGCCTGGCCGTCGCCCGCGACGCGCCAACACCGGTGGTCCTGGTCGCGCCGCGGCCTCCGCCCGGGCGGCCTCGCGCCACCCGAGGCGCACACGCGGTTCACGTGGTCGGTGGGCTGAGCGCGCCGCTCAGCGCACCCACAGCTGGTCCAGCAGGATCCCCCACTGCGGGTTGTACTGGTAGTTGACGACGCGGCGTGAGACGAAGTCGAGCTGCTTGGGGTTCACCAGCGGCACGACCGCGGCCTGGTCGACCACCCGCCGGTCGACTTGGGCCCAGAGCGCATCCGCCGTCCGCTGGCCAGTCTGCTGCGCGCGCTTCGCTCGCTGGATCAGGCGGTCGGTTTGCCGATCGCAGAACTGCGAGTAATTGCCGTCGACTGGCGTGCCTGCGCACGAGAAGCCGAGAGCGAGAAAATTCGCGTCCGACGGATAGTCCGCGGCCCAGCCCATCGGCCCGATCTGCGCGTGATTGCTCGAGTCCGCGACCGCTCCGAAGTACTTCGCCCTCGACAGCATATGCAGCGACGCGCGGTAGCCGAGGTCATCCAGGAGGTGGACGAGGTAGCGGCCATCGCGCCTGAAGACGGCCCCGCTGGCGGTCCACACGACGACGCGCATGCCGGTGGTATGCGATCGGGCCACGAGGCGACGAGCCTTGGTGAGGTCTGGCGCGCTCCAGGCACGCCCCGGGCCGGGGCTCAGGGTGTAGGGGCAATAGGGACGGTAGCCGGGGAAGTTGGGCGGAAGGAATTGGCAGGTCGGCGAGGCGATCTGCGGGCCGCCCTCGTTCTGGACCATCGCGCTGCGATCGACTGCATACGCGACGGCCCGCCGGGCGTCGAGGCGATCGAAGGGCGCCAGCCGCGTGTTCAAGAAGAAGTGGTGGACCTCCCTGGCCGTGTTGGAGTGCACCTGCCCCGCGTAACGCGTGAGGATCGTGTCGAGGTCGGCGCGCGGCGCACGGTAGAGAGAATCCGCGGTGTAGTCGGCCTTGGCCTCCTCGACGGCCTTGAGCCCGGCCTTCAGGTCCGCAGCGACGCCGACCGCGATGGCGTCGGGATGCCCGTCCGGTCTGGCCGCCTGCGACCAGACCCGGAAGTGCGGGTTGCGAGCCAGGTGCAGGGGCTGCCCGGATTGCCGCACCATGACGTATGGGCCGGTTGCCGGAACGAAGTGACTCGACACGCCGGAAGGGACACCCGCCGGGACCGCGTCGGCGTTCGGCATCGCGAGCTTGAGCCGGAAGTCGGGATCCGGCGTCGTGAGGTGGAAGGTGATCGTGCCGGCCGCATCGTCGACCACGATCCCGCGCGAGAGGTCGCACGCCTTGGGTCGTGCCGCGCACCGCGGCGCTCCCACGATCGCGCTGTACCACTCGGGCAGGGCGTGCGATCTCTCCAAGCGGATTGTGCGCTCGAGCCCGCGCCGGATGTCGCTCGCCCGGACCGTGGCGCCGTTCGAGTACTCGATGCCGCGGCGCACCTGGAAGGTGTATGTGCGGCCGTCGTCGGTGGGCTCCGGCACCGAGATCGCGAGATCCGGGACGATCATTGCCCCCTCGCTGCCGCCGACATGCCGGAAGGCGACCAGCCCGTCGTTCGTGTCGGTGAGGAGACTCGTCGCCGGGATGTAATACGCGATGGCCGGATCGAAGTCGCGCGGGCCAAGCTTCTCCGAGGTCACGACCTTGATGGTGCCGCCGCGGTGACCCGTGGGGGCGACGCGCGCGCTGACCCACAGGTCGCCGTCGACGGCCGCGACGCCCTGCGGTTCGCTGCCGACCTTCAGCGTCCGCCTGATCGTGCCGCTGCGCGGATCGAGCCGCACCAGCGTGCCCGCGAACGCGTTCGCGACCCACACGCCCTGCGACGTCGCCGCGACCGCCGTGGGACCGGCGTTGGCGCCGAGCGGCACGGTGCGCACGACGACGCCCCTTGCGGGATCGATCTGCGACACCGTGCCGTCGAGCGTGTTGGCCACCCACAGCCCGCCGGCGCCGAAGGCCAGTCCGCTCGCACCGCCACCGGTGGGCATCGACCGGACGAAGCCGCCGCCGGCCGCGTTCACCTCGGTCACCGAACCCGACGACTCGCTGCTCGCCCAGACCTTCCCGCCGCCGCAGGCCAACTGCGTCGGGCTGTCTTCGAGTCCGAGGCGTTTCGTCACGCGGCCATCGCTGGGATCCAGCCGCCACAGGGTTCGGTCGTCGCGGTTCGCGACCCACACCGCGCCGCCGCCGACGCACACCCCGCTCGGCCCGATTCCGACCGGGATCGTCTTCACGACCTTGTTCGTCGCGGGCGAGATCATCGACAGGGTGCCATCGAGGCCGTTGACCACCCACACCGTGCCGTATCCCACCGCGATCGCGTTCGGCCCGCCGCCGACGGTGATCGTCTGGCGCACCGTACGCGTCTTCGGATCGAGCCGCGACACGGTGCCGTCGTCGACGTTGGCGACCCACACCGCCCCGGCCCCGGAAGCGACCTGTGACGGCGACGCGCCGACCCGGATCTGCGCGGTAAGAGACGGTCGTCCCGGGTCAATCACGGAGACTGCGTTGGCCGCGATCGCCTTGAGCGTGCCCGTCCCGCCCGAGTGGGCCAGCAAGATCGCGCCGATCGTCGCGCCGGCGGCCGTGACCGCCGCCAGGGCGATCAGCAACGCGCGGCGTGGCCTGCGCCGCCTGCGCCGCACGCCGCGTACCGCGTCCGCGAACTCGGCACCGCTCTGAAAGCGGCGGTTCGGGTCCTTCGCCAGGGCGCGCGCGATCACCGCATCGAGCTCCGGCGGCACGTCGGGGCAGCGCTCGCTCGCGCGCGGCGGGTCCTCCTCGAGGTGCGCGTAGATGCTTGCCACTTCGGAGCGCTGCGCGAACGGCACCTCGCCCGTGACGCACTCAAACAGCACACACCCCAGCGAATAGAGGTCCGCGCGCCCGTCGACCTCGTCGCCGCGGATCTGCTCGGGCGCGACGTAGTCCACCGTGCCGACCATCTGATCGGTCGCCGTGGGCCCTCCCGGGGACGACGTGTGCTTCGTCAGCCCGAAGTCCGCCAGATACGCGTGCTCGCGGCCACTCTCCACCGCGACCAGCACGTTGCTGGGCTTGACGTCGCGATGCACGAGCCCCCGCGCATGCGCGGCATCGAGCGCCCCGGCGACCTGCTCCACCAGCGCCGCCGCCCGCTCGGGGGGCAGCCGACCCTCCCCCTCGACAAGGGCGCGCAGGTCGCCCCCGTCGACATAGCGCATCGCGATGTACAGCAGGCCGTCCGCCTCGCCGGCCTCGAAGATCGGCACGATGCCCGCGTGATCGAGCGACGCCGCCAACCGCGACTCCGCCAGGAACCGCTCGCGAAAACGCGCGTCGTCCGCCAGCTCCGCCGCCAGGACCTTCAACGCCACGCGGCGCCCCAACCGCAGGTCCTCCGCTCGGTAGACGGCGCCCATCGCACCGCGCCCAACGAACTCCTCCAGCCGATAACCGCCCAGCTTCGCCCCGATCGCGGGCACGGCCACAGCGAGATCCCTTCCTCGATACCACGCCTAGGGTAGACCCTCAGCGCAACCAGAGCTGGTCGAGCAGGACCCCCCACTGTGGGCTGAACTGGTAGTTGCCGATGCGACGCGAGACGAAGTCGACGCTCTTCGGGTTGTCGAGCGGCAACACCGGCGCCTGGTCGACGATCCGCCGCTCTGCCTTCGTCCAGAGCGCGTTCGCCGATCGTGGGTCGGTCGATAGCAGTTGCAGCGCTCGTTGCATCAGTCGATCGGCGCCTCGATCGCAGAACTCCGACCAGTCGAGGTTGTTCGGATCGTCGGGCGAGAACGACCCGCAGCTGTACGGAACCTGCAGGAAGTCGCGCGCCGCCGGGTAGTCAGGGGCCCAATAGGTCACGCCGAGCTGCGCATGGTTGCGGGAGTTCGCGATGTATGTGAAGTACGAGTCGCCGAGGAGCCGGACCGACGCGCGGTAGCCGAGCTTGTCGAGCAGCGGCGCGATGAGGTGCGCCTCGCTGCCGAGCAGCGACTTCGGGGCCCACACGGTGACGTGCATACCGCGGGTGTGCGAGCGATCGATCAACCGCCGAGCCTTCGCAAGATCGGGCGCGCTCCACGAGCGCCCGTGACCGGGGTTGGCGGTGTACGGGCAATAGGGCTGGTATGCCGGGAAGTCCGGCGGCAGGATCTGACAGGCCGGCGCGGCGGCGCGCGGGCCGCCCGCAACAACAACCGCGCGGCGACGATCGACGGCGTAGTTCAGGGCTTTGCGCGCGTCGACGTTGTCAAATGGTGCGGTCCGGGTGTTCAAGAAGAGGGAAACCAGTGCGAACCCGGGGTTGGTGTGGACTTGGCCGGCGTAGCGGGTGTAGAGCTCGTCGACCTCTTTGCGCGGGTCGAGTGCCACGTCGCCGGACACGTAGTCGGCGCGTCCCGCCTCGACTGCCCGCACCGCCGCGGGCTGCTTCACACCGAGCCGGACCGTGATGTCGTCTGGGTAGCCGTCGGGCTTCGCGGCGGTCGACCACGCGCGGAAGTGCGGGTTGCGCACCAGATGAACGAACTGCGAGGGCCGCAGGCCAGCGACGGCGTACGGCCCGGTCGCCGGAAGTGGTCGATGTTGCGGAATCGCCGTGCCGACGTCGGGCAGCGCGACGGCAACAGGCGCGGCAAGCTTGTACACAAAGTCCGGGTCGCGCTCGGTGAGGTGAAAGGTGATCGTCCTTGCCGCGTCGTCGACGGCGATCCCGCGCGAGAGGTCGCATGTGGCCTTGCCCTTCGAGCAGGTGTCCGCCCCGACGATGGCCCCAAAGTCCGTCGCCCCCAACGACGCCGGGCCGCCATGAAACGATCGCTCGATCTCGCGGCGGATGTCGTCCGGGCGGACAAGCGCGCCCGTCGAGTAATGGACGCCCGGGCGGAGCTGGAATCGGTACGTGCGGCCGCGGTCGACCGGGGCCGGAAGCGTCATCGCGAGATCGGGGACCAGCGCCCAACCAGCGCGCCCGCCGACGCGCCGGTAGGCGGTCAAGCCGTCATTGGTGATGTTGATGAGGCCGCTCGTCAGCACGCTCTCCTGCGTGGCGGGGTCGTAATCGGCCCAGCGGAAGCTCATCTCGGCGAGGACACGCAACGTGCCGCCGCGATGGCGGGCCCCGGACGCTGCGACGCCGACCCAGAGCGCGCCCTTGACCAGCGCGATTCCCTGCGGCCGGCTGCCGACCTTCAGCGGCGGCTCGAGGACGGTGCCGTGCTTCGGGTCGATCCGCAGCACGGTGCCGTCGGACTCGTCGCTGACCCACACCTCGGTGGCGTCAGCGGCGACGTTCGTGGGCGCTGCTCCAGGCCCGATGGGAAAGGTCGTCGGGACGCCGAGCGCGGGATCGATGCGCGAGATGGTGCCGTCGAGGGTGTTGGCGACCCACAGCGCACCGGCACCGTACGCCAGGCCGCTCGCGCCGGCGCCGGCGTTGAGGTCCTGCAGCACATCGCCGGTCCGGGCGTCGATCTCGTTGACCTTGCCGGCGGAGTCGCTGCTCGCCCACACCGCACCGCCACCACACGCGAGCTGCGTCGGCGCATCGTCGACGGGGATGGTCTTCGTCCGCCGATTGGTCCGCGGATCGATCCGCCAGACGGTGCGGTCGTCGGAGTTCGCCACCCAGATCGCGCCCGCGCCGGCGCACACGCCGGACGGCCCATTGCCGAGCATGATCGTCTTGACCACCCGATTGACGCTCGGGTCGATCCTGGAGAGCGTCCCCGACAGGGTGTTCACGACCCACACTCCGCCATCACCGACCGCGATCGCCCCGGGCCCACCGCCAACAGGGATCGTCTGGCGCACGGTGTAACTCTTGGGATCGACACGCGAGACCGTGCCGTCGTCGGTGTTCGACACCCAGACCGCGCGCGCGCCGGAGGCGATCTGGGACGGCGACGCCCCCGTGGGGACCTGCGCGGTCAGCGACGCGTGCGCCGGATCGATGACCGCCACGGCGTTGGCGTTGATCGCCGCCAACGCGGGACGCCCACCCGAGTGCGCCAGGACCAGCGCGCCCACGATCGCCGCGAGCCCGAAAATCAGGCCGGCAGCGGCGAGCACCACCCGGCGCGGTGCGCGCAACGTTCGCCTGCGGCGCGCGCTCGGCGCCAGCGCACCGCGCGCCGCCCGAGCCAGCTCGTCGCCGGTCTGCCAACGGCGGCCAGGGTCCTTGGCCATCGCCCGGGTCACAACCGCGTCCATCGCGCGCGGCACGTCCGGGCGCCGGGCGCTTGGACGCGGCGGGTCGTCCTCCAGGTGCGCGTAGATCGTGGCGACCTCCGAGCCACGCGGGAACGGCACCTCACCCGTCAGGCACTCAAACAGCACGCACCCCAGCGCATACAGATCCGCCCGGCCGTCGACCTCGTCGCCGCGGATCTGCTCCGGCGCGACGTAATCGACCGTCCCCACCATCTCACCGCTGGCCGTCGCCCCACCACGCGACGTCGTGTGCTTGGTCAACCCGAAGTCCGCCAGGTACACATGCTCGACGCCGCTCTCCACCGCGACCAGCGCGTTGCTCGGCTTGACGTCACGATGCACCAGACCCCGTGCATGCGCCGCATCCAGCGCCCCAGCCAGCTGCGCCACCAGCGCCACGGCACGATCCGGCTCCAACGGCGCGTCGCGCTGCAGCAACGCCCGCAGATCCGTCCCCTCCACATAGCGCATCGCGATGTAGAGCCGACCCTCGACCTCGCCCGCCTCGAAGATCGGCACGATCCCCGCGTGATCGATCGACGCCGCCAACCGCGACTCCGCCAAGAACCGCTCGCGAAAACGTGCGTTCTCCGCCAGCTCCGGCGCCAGGAACTTCAGCGCCACCCGCCGCCCAAGCCGCAGATCCTCCGCGCGGTAAACGGCGCTCATGCCGCCGCGCCCGACCAGCGCCTCCAGCCGGTAGCCACCCAGCTCCGCCCCGATCCCAGGACCAGACCCCACGGCCACAGCGAAGATCCCTTCCTCGATGCCAACCCAACCTTAGACCGGTCCGATCCGGCGATCCAGCGGTAGGCGTAGAGTTGCCGAGGCCGTGCTCGGCGTCCTCGCGCTCCCAGCCGCGCTGCTCGCGCTCGCGCCCTTCCACTCCTCGGTCCAGCCACTGCCGCAGCCGGTTCAGACCCGACTCAAGACCGAGGGGTTCTGGCGCAGCAGCTGCCCGGTCGGCCTCTCGGACCTAAGGTTGCTCACCGTCAGGCATTGGGGCTTCGACGGGCGGGCGCACACGGGGCAGCTCGTCGTCAACGCCGGCGC
Source organism: uncultured Actinomycetes bacterium (assembly GCA_963821355.1). Classification (GTDB taxonomy): domain Bacteria; phylum Actinomycetota; class Thermoleophilia; order Solirubrobacterales; family Solirubrobacteraceae; genus JAOPZW01. Next base: position 156,190 of record CAWGDO010000003.1, read on the forward strand.
CGCCGGCGGCCTGACGCGCGTGTTCGGCAAGCTCTATCGGCTGCACTTCCCCATCCGTCACCTGCGCCTGGCCGACATGTACGGCCCCAAGCGCGGCCGCCCGCGGGATGGCGACGTCACCGGCTCGTTCGACTGCCGCCAGGCCGTCCCGTCACCGTGCACCGGCGGCAAGGGGACGGGCACCTGGTCGATGCACGCCTACGGGCTCGCGGTCGACGTCAACCCCGTGGAGAACCCCTACGTCGGCTGCGGCCAGAGCCGCGACCCCACCGCGAAGCGCTACTTCGACCGCTCCCGCCACCGCCGCGGCATGGTGACCGACCGCGCCATCGCGGCCTTCGCGTCGGTCGGCTGGGGCTGGGGCGGCGCCTGGGCCGGGGACACCAAGGACTACATGCACTTCTCGTCCAACGGGCACTAGCGCCGACGACCCCCAAGTTCTCGCAACACCTGTGGTTGCGGGCTCGACGGCTACGAGGGCTTGGTCAGCCGCGCCAGTCGCGGCGAGCCGGCGCACTGCCACGCGCCCAGCCCGTCGCCGCTGGTCGACAGGAAGAGCGCGGGCTGCTTGCAGTCATGGTCGCCGGAGCGCTGCGAGACCTGGTTGTAGGAGGCGAGGGGGTTCGTCGACGAGCTCGACCGGGCCGCCAGCACGCGAGTCGCTCCGGTGGAGTTCGAGCTGCCGTCGTCCCAGAGCGCGACCACGCGGCCCTTGGCGTCAACCCCGATGTTGTCGTATCCGACGTACCGGCCGGACGGCCCGAGCGTCCGCGGTGCGCCCCACGTCCCGGACGACGTGCGCAGCTGAACCTTCAGGGTCGTGCCGCCGGCGGCGGCCAGCGGGAAGAGCGCCGCCGCACGACCGGCGGCGTTCGCGGCGAAAAGCACCGGCCCTCGCCCCGGCTTGCCGCCGGTCAGCGCCTGCTCGCCCACGAAGAACCCGCCGGGATTGGCCTGCGACGTCTTCACGTGCAGCGGCCCGCTCGGCAGCGTGCCCTCGACCCAGAATGCGAGCATCCCGCCGTCGCCCAGCACGAACGTCTGGAGCGTGGTGATCGCCGCCGTGCCCAGCTGCTCCTCGAATGCGGCCGCGAACGCCCCAGTGCCGTCGCCTCTGGCGACGCCGATGAACAGTGCGGTCCCGCCGGCCGGGTTCACGCTCCACGTCGCAGTCGGCCGCCCGTCGTTGTCGATGCCCAGGGAGAGGTTGCCGAGCGTCGCATTGTCCCGCACGCTCAGCGTGGCGACCTGGATCGCTTGGCCGGGTCGGAGCGTTGCGGCCTTGACCGTGGTCGCTCCTGCCGTCAGCGGGCTCTGGATCCAGGCGACGACGCCGTTGCCGTGGGTGTCGATGTCGGTAGCGACGTCGGTCACGACCTGGCCATCGGTGGGCAGCACAGTCGCCGACCCGGGCAGCGACGAGCGCGCCCCGAGGGCCGCCGCCAGCCCGATTCCGCCCGGCTGCTGGGTGTCGAGGGTCCACGCGGCGACCAGCCGCCCGTTGGCGTTCACGGACAACTGGGGAAGGTCGAAGCCCGGCGCACCCGCGTTGACCTTCACCACGCTGCCCTGCGTGGCATCGGACTTGATGGCGCGCATCTGCGCGGTCATCGTCTGCACCGCGCCGTTGCCGAACAACTGCACGGCCTGGCCGTTCGGGCCCGCTGCGTACGTGCCGACGCGATACGACGACGCGGTGTGCGGCGTCGACCAGCCCGGCGCGGACGCCTGCGCCGATGGGGCGAGCGTGACGAATGCGATGAGCGGTGCGGCTGGGATGACCCGGCGAACGTTCATCGAGCGACTCCTTCAGGCGAGCTTCGTGGGTGTGGGCTCCGGCACGTGAGCGCGCGCCGGCGGCGCGGCGGCTGTCTCCGCGTCCCGGGCGCGGAACCACTCGTCGCCCTCGATGGAGAAGTTGGGGACGAGCCGGTCCAGCCAGCGCGGGAACCACCAGTTTGCACGGCCGATCATGGTCATCACCGCCGGCACCAGCAGGCAGCGGACCAGCGTCGCGTCGACAGCCACCGCCACGCCCATGCCGACGCCGAACTGCTTGACGGTGGGATCGCCGTTGATGACGAAGGCGAAGAAGACGCTGACCATGATCAGCGCCGCCGACGTGATGACGCGACCGGTGTTCGCAACGCCGGCAATCACGGCCTGCTTGTTGTCGCGCGTGCGCTCCCAGGCCTCCTTGATGTGCGTCATCAGGAAGACCTCGTAGTCCATCGAGAGCCCGAAGAGGATCGCGAACATCATCAGCGGGACGAAGCTGACGATCGGCACCTCGTCGTCGAGCCCGACGACGCTCGCGCCCCAGCCCTTCTCGAAGACCGCAGTCACCACCCCGAAGGCGGCGCCGATCGAGACGAGGTTCATGAGCCCGGCGGTGAGCGGGATGACGACGGAGCGGAAGGCCACCATCAGCAGCAGGAAGCTCAGGCCCACCACGACCGCGATGGTGATCACCAGCCGGCTGGAGATCTCATCGGCCAGGTCGACGTAGCCCGCGGTCGTCCCGCCGACGTCCGCGGTCATGTGCTTACCCTTCGTCGCCGCGGGAATCGTGTCGTCGCGCAGGCGCTGCACGAGTTGCTCGGTGGCCCTGTCGGACGGCGCCGTCGTCGGCGTCACGGTCAGCACCGCCGCCGTGCCCGAGGAGTTGAGCTGCGGCTGGGTGACCTGTTCGACGCCGCTCGTCTTCTGCAGGTCGGTCCGGAGGTCCGTCAGCCGCGGATCATCCGCACCCTTCGCCGGCTCCGAGGCCATGTCGACGCTGATGAGCAGCGGCCCGTTCGCGCCGGGCCCGAACGCGGTCGTCATCCCGTCGTAGGCCCGGCGGGCGTCCGTGCTGGTGGGCAGCGCGCCGTTGTCCTGCTGGCCGAGGTACAGGTCGAGCGCCGGTAGTGCGAGCGTCACGAGCACCGCCATCGCCACCAGCGCCGCCGGCAGCGGCCGGCCCGTGACGACCCGCGCCCACCGCGCCCAGCCGTGCGGGTGATCATCGCGCGGCCTGCGGCGGTGCGGCAGCGCGAGCCGATCGATCCGGTCGCCGACGATGCCGAGGATCGCGGGCAGCAGCGTCATCGCGGCGGCCACTGCGACGGCGACGACGAGCGCCGAGGTGTACCCCAGCGTCGTGACCAGCGGGACGTTCACGACGGCGAGCGAGAGGAGCGCGACGATGACGGTCGTGCCCGCGAACACGACGGCGCCGCCCGACGTGGCGGCGGCGCGCGCGATCGACTCGCGCGTCGCCATCCCGGCGCGGCGCTGTGCCTGGTGGCGGGTGACGATGAACAGGGCGTAGTCGATGCCGACGCCCAGGCCGATCATCGTGGCAAGCGTGGGCGCGACCGTCGGTACTTCGGCGACCTGGCTGATCAGCGTGATGATCGACAGCCCGCTGACCAGCCCGATGATCGCCGTGACGATCGGCAGCCCCATGGCGACGAACGTGCCAAAGGTCAGGAGCAGCACGATGACCGCCATGGTGAGCCCGACCGCCTCGCTGGAGTGCGTCTCGGGCTTGGAGACCTTCTGCCCCACGTAGCCGCCGAAGCTCACCTCGAGGCCGGCGTCGCGAGCGGGGTCCGCCTCGGCGACGATGCGCTCGGCGTCGTCGGTCGTCAGCTCGCTGGGGCTCGCGCGCAGGTTCAGCGCGATGTAGCCGATCTGCTCGTTCTTGGCGAGGAGGGCGTTACCCTCGCTCGAGAGCGGGCTCGTGGCGCCCCGGACGTCCGGGTCCTTCGCGAGGGCCGCGGTCGTGTCGTCGATCGGCTGCTTGTACTTGGCGTCGGTGAGCTTGGCGCCGCTCGGCGCTTGGAGCACCACGGGGTTGGTCCCGTTGGCCTGCGAGGGGAAGCGCTCGGTCAGCAGGTCGGCCGCCTTCTGGCTGTCGCTACCCGGCAGCGTCAGGTTGTCGTTCAGGTCGGGGCCGACGCTGCGCGCCGCGATCGCCAGCACGGCGAAGACGACGAGCCAGGCGCCGAGCACGATAAACCGACGTCGCACACAGAGGCGGCCAAGGCTGTACAGCAGGCGGGTCAGCGGAGCCCCCGATGCGCCTTCGCGCAGACCCTCACCGGCCGACCTTACATGCGGGCGGTTCCCACCACTGCTTTTGCGCTCGGCGGTAGCTGACGTCCGCTAGGACGCGCGTGCCCGGTCAACGCTGATTTGGCGCGCACCGCGGCGTGCGCCACGAGAGCGTGTGAGGAGGCTCAGGCCCCGTTCTCGACATGCCATGGCGTCAAGATCCGCGGCCCGTCAGCCGTGATCGCCACCGTGAACTCGAAGTGCGCGGCCAGCGAGCCGTCCTGGGAGAAGATCGCCCAGCCGTCGTCGCCCATGCGCACCGCGTGGCGCCCCGCGTTGACCATCGGCTCAACCGCGAGGACCATGCCCTCCTCGAGCAGCGGCCCGCGGCCGGGATCGCCGTAGTTGGGGATCTGCGGATCCTCGTGCATCGAGCGGCCGATCCCGTGGCCGACGAGCGAGCGCACGACGCTCAGGCCGTCGCCCTCCACGCGGGCCTGGACGGCATGCGAGACGTCGCCGAGGCGGTTGCCCGCGACGCATTGCTCGACGGCGTCGAACAGCGAGGCCTTCGTGGTGTCGAGCAGCTTGTGGGCCACCGGCGTGACCGGGCCCACCGCGAACGTCCGGGCGGCATCGGCGACCCAGCCGTCCAACACCACACCCACGTCGATCGAGATGATGTCGCCGCGCTCCAGCCGATACGACCCCGGGATTCCGTGCACGACCATCGAGTTCGGCGAGGCGCAGATCGACCCCGGGAAGCCCCGGTAGCCCTTGAAGGCCGGCTCGGCGCCCTGCGAGCGGATGAACTTCTCGGCCGCCTCGTCGAGGTCGGCGGTCGTGACGCCCTCGCGGACCTTGCCCTCGAGCAAGCGCAGCGTGCGGACGAGGACGGCACCGGCCGCCGCCATGCGGTCGATCTCCTCGGGGGACTTCTTGATGATCACAGCTCGTCTTCTAGGCGCAGCGTGGCGATCGTGGCCCGGATGTGGTCGTGGACCTCGGTCGGGCTGCGAGTGCCGTCGAAGCGGCGCAGAAGGCCGCGTTCCTCGTAGTACTCGACCAGCGGCTCCGTCTGGCGATGGAAGACGTCGAGGCGCCTACGGACGGTGGCCTCGCGGTCGTCGTCGCGTTGAATCAGGCGCGAGCCGTCCTCGTCGCAGACCTCGTCGCGCTTCGGCGGGTCGGTGTACATGTTGTAGACGTGGCCGCTCTTGGTGCACATCCGCCGCCCGGAGAGGCGGCGGATGATCTCCTCCTCGGGCGCCTCGATGCAGAGGACCGCCGTCAGGCGGCGGTCGAGTCGGCCGATCGCCTCCTCGAGCGCTTCGGCCTGGCCGACGCTGCGCGGGAAGCCGTCGAGCAGGAAGCCGTCCTGCGCCGACTCGCTCTCCACGCACTCCAGGATCACGCCGATGATGACCTCGTCGGGCACGAGGTCGCCGTTGTCCATGTACTCCTTGGCCTTGCGCCCCAGCTCGGTGCCCTCGGCGACCGCCTTACGCAGGATGTCGCCGGTGGCGATGTAGGCGAGGTCGAAGTCCTCCTGCAGGCGCTCGGCCTGCGTGCCCTTCCCCGCGCCGGGTGGGCCCAGAAGGATGAGATTGAGCTCGGACACAGTGGGAAGAGGCGAGTTCGAGTGGACTTCCGAACGGCGCAGGAAGCGTGAGCCGGGCATCGGAAGCCGAGGACCTTACTTCAGGAAGCCCTCGTAGTTGCGCATCATCAGCTGCGCCTCGAGCTGTTTCATCGTATCCAGCGCAACGCCGACGACGATGAGCAGCGAGGTGCCGCCGAAGTAGAAGTTCGCACTCGTCTGGTTGATCAGCACCGTCGGCAGGGCCGCCACGGCCGCGAGGTACAGCGCGCCGGGGAAGGTCAGCCGGGCGAGGATCCGGTCCAGGAACTCGGCCGTCGGCCTGCCTGGCCTCACCCCGGGGATGAACCCGCCGTACTTCTTGAGGTTGTCGGCCTGGTCGACCGGGTTGAAGGTGACCGCCGTGTAGAAGTACGTGAACAGGATGATGAAGATCGTCTCGCCGATCAGATACGGCGCGCCGGACGGTTTGAAGAAGTCCGAGACGTTCTGCGCCCACGGCTGCTGGATGAGCTGGCCGACGGTGGGCGGGAAGGCCATGATCGACGCCGCGAAGATGACCGGGATGACGCCGGCCATGTTGACGCGCAGCGGCAGGTAGGTCTGGCCGCCGCCGCTCATGCGCCGCCCGATGACGCGCTTGGCGTACTGGATCGGGATCCGCCGCTGGCCCTCCTGGATGAAGACGACCGCCGCGACCACGCCGAGCGCCAGGAACGGCATCATGACCTTGAAGACCTGATCGGAGTTCGTCCACCAGGCGTGGATGCCCTGCGGGAAGCGCGCGACGATCGAGGCGAAGATCATCAGCGAGATGCCGTTGCCGATTCCGCGCTGGGTGATCAGCTCGCCCATCCACATCAGCAGCACCGTGCCAGCGGTCAGCGAGACCACGATCAGGAAGACGTGCGGCGTGTCGAAGTGCGGGATGACAGGCGCGCCGACGCCCTGGCCGAAGCTCTTGAAGAGGAAGACGTAGCCGATCGACTGGGCAAAGGCCAGGCCGACGGTGAGGTAGCGCGTGTACTGCGTGATCCGCGCCTGGCCGACCTCGCCCTCCTTCGACAGCTTCTCCAGCGACGGCACCACGACCGTCAGCAGCTGCAGGATGATCGAGGCCGTGATGTAGGGCATGATCCCCAGCGCGAACAACGCGATCCGCGACAGCCCGCCGCCGCTGAACGTGTTCAGCAGGTTCAGGATCCCGCCGCCGCCGAAGTTCTTCTGGACGTCGTTGACCGCCTGCGTATCGATCCCCGGCACCGGGATGTGCGATCCCAGCCGGTAGAGCGCCAGAAGCGCCGCCGTGAAGGCGAGCTTCTTACGAATATCGGCGACCGTGAAGGCGCTGAGGATCGTCGACAACATCGGCCGATTGAGGTTACTCGACGAGCGTGCAGGTGCCGCCGGCCGCCTCGATCGCCTGGCGCGCGGCGGCGCTGAAGGCGTGGGCGTGGACCGTCAGCGGCTTGGAGATCTCGCCCTTGGCGAGGACCTTGACGGGAATGCCCTTGCGCTTGCCCAGGCCGTGGTCGCGCAGAGCCTCGAGCGTGACATCGGCGCCGGAGTCGAAGCGCGTCTCGAGGTCGGCCAGGTTGACCGCCTGCGTATGCGTGCGGAACGGCTCGAACGGCATCGACATCTTCTTGTTCGGCCCGCGCAGCTTGCGCATCCGCATGTGGATGGGCATCTGGCCGCCCTCGAAGCGGGCGCGGTCCTTCGCACCCGAGCGCGCGCCGTAGCCCTTCTCGCCGCGGCCGGCGGTCTTGCCCGTGCCCGAGCCCTCGCCGCGCCCCACGCGCTTGCGCGCCTTGCGGCTGCCAGGGGCCGGCTTGAGCGTGTGTAGTCCGAAATCACTCATCGATCTTCACCAGGTGTCGCACGCGATACACCATGCCGCGCGCCTGCGGGGTGTCTTTGACCTCGACCGTGTGGCCGATACGCCGCAGGCCGAGTGAGCGCAGCGTGTCGATCTGCCGTTGGTCGGCGCCGTTGCGGCTCTTGACCTGCGTCACCTTCATGCCGACTCCGCCTCCTCCGCGGCCTCGGTCGTGCCATTGGCCGGCGCGGCCGTGCCGTTGCCGGCATCGAGCGTCTCGGCGGCCTGCTTCTCGCCGCCTAGGCCGAGGACCGCGTCGATCGACAGCCCGCGCAGCTCGGCGACCTCCTCGGGCGTGCGCAGGCCCTGCAGGCCCGTGATCGTCGCCTTGACGAGGTTGATCGGGTTCTGCGAGCCCAGGGACTTGGACAGCACGTCGTGGATACCCGCGAGCTCGAGCACCGCGCGCACGCCGCCGCCGGCGATGACGCCGGTACCGGGCGAGGCAGGCTTGAGGAAGACGCGCCCCGAGCCGAAGATGCCGGTCGTCTGGTGGGTGATCGTCGAGCCGTGCTTCGGCACGCGGAAGAGATTCTTCTTGGCGCGCTCGACGCCCTTCTGGATGGCCAGCGGGACCTCGTTGGCCTTCCCGTACCCGACGCCGACGACGTCCTTCTCGTCACCGACGACGACGAGCGCCGTGAACGAGAAGCGGCGGCCGCCCTTGACGACCTTGGCCACGCGGTTGATCTCCACGACCCGCTCCTGCAGGTCGAGCCCGGACTGGCTGACAGAACGATCGATCCCGTCCCTCATACCTTCAAGCCTCCTTCGCGCACGCCCTCGGCGAACGCCTTGACCCTTCCGTGGTAGCGGTAGCCGCCGCGGTCGAAGACGGCCGCCTCGATGCCGGCAGACTTCGCGCGCTCGGCCAGCCGCTCGCCCGCCTTGCCCGCCTGCTCGAGCGGCTTGAGCCCGCGCAGGTCGCCCTCCGTCCAGGAGACGGCGGCCACCGTGCGGCCGGCGATGTCGTCGACGAGCTGGGCGTGGATGCCGCGGTTTGAGCGGAACACCGAGATGCGCGGGCGCGCCGCGGTGCCGGTGACCTTCGCGCGGACGCGGTGGCGGCGCTTGAGCCGCGCCTGGGGCTTGGTGACGACGGTCATGCGCGCTTGCCCACCTTCCGGGCCACGTACTCGCCCTCGTAGCGGATGCCCTTGCCCTTGTAGGGCTCCGGCGGGCGCTGCTTGCGGATGAACGCGGCGATCTCGCCGACCTGCTGCTTGGAGATGCCCTTGACCACCACGCGCGTGGGCTGGGGCACCTCGAACTCGATGCCGTCGGGCGCCTTGACCGGCACGGGGTGCGAGTAGCCGAGCGCGAGCTCGAGGTCCCTGCCCTTGAGCTGGGCGCGGTAGCCGACGCCCTGGATCTCCAGGCGCTTCTCGAAACCGTTGGTGACGCCCTCGACCATGTTGGCCACCAGCGAGCGCGTCAGCCCGTGCAGGGCACGGTGCTCGCCGCGGTCGGTCGGGCGCTTGACGAGCAGCTCCTCGCCCTCCCGCTCGACCGCGATGTCGCGGTGGATGCGCTCGGTCAGCTCGCCCTTGGGGCCGTTGACGCGCACGAGCTCCGGCTCGATCGACACGGTCACGCCGGAGGGCACGGGGATGGGCTTCTTGCCGATGCGGCTCATGCGCGAATCACCACACGTGCGCGACGACCTCGCCGCCGACGCCCGCGTCGCGGGCCTCGTGGCCGGTCATCACGCCCCTCGAGGTGGACACGATCGCCGTCCCCATACCGCCGAGAACCTTCGGAATCTCGGTATGGCCGACGTAGGTGCGCTGGCCGGGGCGCGACACGCGCTTGAGGCCGGTGATCGCCGAGCGCCGCTCGTCGGTGTACTTGAGCGTCACGCGGATGATCTCGCTGGGGCGGTCGGCCGTCGGCGCCTCGATCTCGAAGTCCCGGATGTAGCCCTGCTCCTTGAGGATGCGGGCCATCTCGCGCTTGAGCTTGCTCGACGGGATCTCGACCTCCTCGTGCGCAGCGGTGATGCCGTTGCGCACGCGGGTGAGGAAGTCGGCGATGGGGTCGGTCATGGACATGCGACTACCAGGAGCTCTTCGTCATCCCGGGGATGTAGCCGTTGTGCGCGAGCTCGCGCAGGCAGATGCGGCACACGCCGAACTTGCGGTACACCGAGCGCGCGCGGCCACAGCGGCGGCAGCGGGTGTACTCCCGGGTCTTGAACTTGGCGGGGCGCGCCTGGCGAACGCGCTGCGAGGTCTTCGCCATCAGGCGCTGTCTCCATTTGAGTTGGTCGGCGAGGCATCCTGCGCCGCGTCTTGAGATGAACGGCCCTCGTCCGCAGGGCCGGCGAAAGGGTTGCCCTCGCGGCTGAAGGGCATGCCGAACGCCTCGAGGAGCGCGTAGGCCTCCTCGTCGCTCTGGGCGCTCGTGGTGATGGTCACATCGAGGCCGCGAATGGCGTCGACCGAGTCGTAGTCGATCTCGGGGAAGATGATCTGCTCGCGCACGCCTATCGAGTAGTTGCCGCGGCCGTCGAAGGCAGTGGGCTTCAGGCCGCGGAAGTCGCGGATGCGCGGGATGGCGATCGTCATCAGGCGATCGAGGAACTCGTAGGCGCGCTCGCGGCGCAACGTCACCGACAGGCCGACCGGCATCCCCTCGCGCACCTTGAACTGCGCGATCGACTTGCGCGCGCGCCGGACGCTGGGCTGCTGGCCGGCGATGGTGGCGAGCTGCTCGGTGGCCGCCTCGAGGACCTTGGTGTCCTGCTTGGCGTCGCCGACGCCCATGTTCAGCGTGATCTTCTGGATCCGCGGCGCCTGCATCGCGCTCGTGTAGCCAAAGCGCTCGATGAGCTGCTGGCGGATCTCGTCGTTGTATCGCTCTTTCAGGCGGGCCATGGCGGTCAATCGAGCTTGGTCGCGGATCGCTTGGTCACGCGCATGCGCTCCCCGCCCTCGCGCTCGATGCCGACGCGCGTGGGCTTCTTGTCCTTGGGATCGATGAGCATGACGTTGGAGATGTGGATCGGGCCTTCCTTCTCGATCACGCCGCCCACGGTCTCGGCCCGCTGGGCGCCGGGAACCTGCTGGGGGCGCTGGTGGCGCTTGACGATGTTCAGACCCTCGACGAAGACCTTCGACTTCTTGGGGTCCACGCGAAGGACCCGGCCGGTCTTGCCACGGTCCTTGCCGCTGATGACGACGACCTCGTCGTCGCGGCGGATCTTGATAGTCATGGTAGCTACAACACCTCCGGCGCGAGCGAGACGATCTTCATGAAGTTGCGCTCGCGCAACTCGCGCGCCACCGGACCGAAGATGCGGGTGCCGCGCGGGTTGTTCTGCGCATCGATGATCACCGCGGCGTTCTCGTCGAAGGCGATGTAGGTGCCGTCCTCGCGCCCGAACTCCTTCTTCGTGCGCACGACGACAGCCTTGACGACCTCGCCCTTCTTGACGGTGCCCTGCGGGTTGGCCTGCTTGACGGTGGCGGTGATCACGTCACCGATGCCGGCGTAGCGCCGGCGCGACCCGCCCTGGATGCGGATGCAGAGGATCTCGCGGGCGCCGGTGTTGTCGGCGACCTTCAGCCGGGTCTCGTTCTGGATCACTTCGCGCGCTCCAGGATCTCGACCAGCCGCCAGCGCTTGGTCCGGCTCATCGGGCGCGCCTCGACGACGCGGACGAGGTCGCCCTCGTTGGCGTCGTTGCTCTCGTCGTGGGCGTGCAGCGTCGTGGAGGACCGCACGATCTTCTGGTAACGGCGGTGACGGCGAGCGACGTCGATGCGCACCGTGATCGTCTTGTCGGCCTTGTCGGAGACGACCTTGCCCAGGCGGACCTTCGGCGCGCCCGGCCCGTGCTCGGCCGGCGGCGTGCCCTCACCCTTGGGACCGCTGCGCTTGGCCTTCTCGCCGGCGCGGCGGCGGCTGCGGGCGGCAGCCTTCTGCTTGCGAAGCTCGGCGCGCGCCTCCGGGGTCGAGGGGCGGCGCTGGCCGCGGCGCGCGCGCGCGGCCACCTTGCGCTCCTTGGGGGTCGCGGGGGCGGGCCCGGGAGCCGGGGCGGCGGCCTCCTCGGCCTCGGCGGCCGGCGCCTCAGCAGCGGGCGCCTCGGCGGCCGGCTCGTCGGCGGCGGCTTCCGGCGCCGCAGGCTCCTCAGCGGCCGGCTCGTCGGCCGGCGCCTCTGCAGCGGGCGGCTGCGCGGCCTCTTCGGCCGCCGCCTGTGGCGCGTCGGCGGCGTCCGGCGCGGCCTCCTCGGGCGCGCCGGCCTGCTGCTCCGCGTCGGTCGTCTCGGGATTCTCTTGATCAGCCATGGCGTCTACCGGATCTCGTGGGTGTAAATGCCGCGTTCGCGAGCGACGGTGAGGGCGCGCGCGAGGTCGCGCTTCGCGGTCCCCACGCCGGCCGTGTTCTCGAGTTCGCCGGTCGCCAACTGGAAGCGCAGGCCGAAGAGCTCGCGCCGTGCGGTGCGGATCTGGTCGGCAAGCTCGTCGTCTTGCAGGTCGCGCAGCTCCTTGGAGGTCATCACGCCTCCTCGCGCATGACGAACTTCGACTTCAGCGGGAGCTTGCGGCCGGCCAGACGGATGGCCTCGCGGGCGAGCGGCTCGGGCACGCCGGCCAGCTCGAACATCACGCGGCCGGGCTTGACGACGGCAACCCAGCCCTCGGGCGAGCCCTTGCCGGAGCCCATGCGGGTCTCCGCCGGCTTCTTCGTGAAGCTCTTGTCGGGGAAGACGTTGATCCACACCTTCCCGCCACGCTTGATCTTGCGGGTCATCGCGATACGGGCGGCCTCGATCTGGCGGTTGGTCAGCCAACCGGCCTCGAGCGCCTTCAGCCCGTACTCGCCGAACTGCACGCTGGTCTGGCCGCGCGAGAGCCCGGCCCGGCGCCCGCGATGGACCTTGCGGTGCTTGACGCGCTTGGGAGCGAGCATTAGTCGGTCTCCTCGTGACGTCGCGATTTCCGATGTGACGTTGCGAGGGGGCCCACTAGCGGCCACCTCCCTGCGGGCCGCGCCCGCCCCCGCCGCCACCGCCGCCGCGACCGCCGCCACCGCCGCCGACCGACCGCCGCCGCCACCACCGCGGCCGCCGCCGAAGCCGCCGCCGCGCCCACCGCCGGGCCCACCCGGGCCACCGGGCCCGCGGCCTCGGCCGCCGCGCCCACGCCCGCCGTCGCGGTCGCCGCGATCGCCGCGGCCACGGCCGCGCCCGCGGTCGTCGCCGCCGTTGCCGGGGGCCTGCTGCGGGGCCTCCATCTCGGTGAGGTCGGCGCCCGTGTAGCCCTCGGGCATGATCTCGCCCTTGTTGATCCAGCACTTGACGCCGATGCGGCCGAAGGTCGTGACGGCCTCGTAGAAGCCGTAGTCGATGTCGGCCCGCATGGTGTGCAGCGGGACGCGGCCGTCGGAGTAGCTCTCGGTGCGCGCCATCTCCGCGCCGCCGAGGCGGCCGGAGACCTGGACCTTGCAGCCCTTGGCGCCCGAGCGCATCGCGCTGGTCAGCGCGCGCTTCATCGCGCGGCGGAAGGCGACGCGGTTGCGCAGCTGCTCGGCGATCGACTGGGCCACGAGGTTGGCGTCCAGCTCCGGGCGCTTGATCTCGAGGATGTTGACCTTGATCTGCTTGCGTGTCATCCGGTGGAGGTCCTTGCGCAGAGCGTCGACCTCGGTGCCGGACTTGCCGATCACGATGCCCGGCCGCGCGGTGTGGATGTTGACCTCCACCTCGTTGGCGTCCTTGCGGATCGTGATGTCGGACAGGCCCGCGTGCGCGAGCTTGCCGACGATGTGGTTGCGGATCGCGACGTCCTCGGCGAGGTAGTCGCTGAAGTCGCGCTCGGTGAACCAGTTGGACTTCCAGTCGTGGATGTAGCCCACGCGCATCGACTCGGGATGAACCTTCTGTCCCATCAGAACTCCTTGGGCGTGAGCAGGATCGTGAGGTGGCTGGTGCGCTTGCGGATGCGCGTCGCGCGACCCATGGCGCGCGGGCGGTAGCGCTTGAGCGTCGGCCCCTCGTCGGCGGTGACCGCGACGATGCGCAGGTCGTCGCCGAGAAGCTCGTGGTTGTGCTCGGCGTTGGCGACGGCTGACTCGAGCAGCTTGCTCCAGTCGCGTGCGACGGCGCGCGGCGTGTGGGCGAGGATCGCGCGCGCGTCCTGGACCGACTTGCCGCGGATGTGGTCGCAGACCAGGCGCGCCTTGCGCGCGGACGTGCGGACGTACTTGGCCTGGGCGCGAACGACGACGAGCTCGCCCGGCTCGCGCCGCGTGGGCGCCGGCTTGGGAGCCGGCTCCTCGGCGGGCTCGGCGGTCCTCCGGCGGGTGCGGCGGCGCTTGGGCTTCTCCTCGGCGGCAGGTTCCTCGTCGGCGTCCGCCGCGGGCTCCTCGTCGTCGGCTTCGACCTCGGGCTCCTCGTCGTCGGCCTCGGCCTCGGGCTCCTCGTCGTCGGCCTCGGCCTCGGGCTCCTCGTCGTCAGCCTCGGCCTCGGGCTCCTCGTCGTCAGCCTCGGCCTCGGGCTCCTCGTCGAGGACGTCGTCCTCCTCTTCCTCGGCAGCAGCGTCCGCGGCGGCCTCGTCGGCTGCCGTCGGCTCGAGCTCCGCCTCGGCCTCGGGCGTCTCGCGCTCGTCGTCCTTGGGCGTCTCGTCGCTCATCGGCGCTTCCCGGTATCTGCGTGGCCGCGGTAGGTGCGCGTGGGCGCGAACTCGCCGAGCTTGTGGCCGACCATCGACTCGCTCACGAACACGGGCACGTGCTTGCGCCCGTCGTGGACCGCGATCGTGTGCCCGACCATCTCCGGGAAGATCACCGAGGCGCGCGACCAGGTCTTGACCATCTGGCGCTGGTTGGCGGAGTTCATGGCCTCGATGCGCGCCATCAGGCGCTCCTCGACCCACGGCCCCTTCTTGCTTGAACGGCTCATCTGGAACTAACGCTTGCCCTTCCCACGCCGCCGACCGCGGACGATGTAGCGGTCGGAGGCCTTGTTCTTCTTGCGCGTGCGGTAGCCGAGGGTCGGCACGCCCCACGGGGTGACGGGATGGCGGCCGGGCGTCGTGGAGCCCTCGCCGCCGCCGTGCGGGTGGTCGACCGGGTTCATCGCCGTGCCGCGCGTCTGCGGGCGCACGCCCATGTGGCGCTTGCGCCCGGCCTTGCCGACCTTGACATTCTGGTGATCGGAGTTACCGATCGTGCCGACGGTCGCGCGGCAGTCGGCGCGGACCATGCGCATCTCGCCGGAGGGCAGGCGCAGGGTCGCGTAGTCGCCCTCCTTGGCCATCAGCTGCACGCCGGAGCCCGCCGAGCGCGCGAGCTGGCCGCCGCGGCCGGGCTGCAGCTCGACGTTGTGCACGACGGTGCCGACCGGCATGTTGCGCAGCGGCAGCGCGTTGCCGACCGAGATCTCGCTGCCCGGCCCCGACTGCACGGTCATGCCGACCGTCAGGCGGTTGGGGGCGAGGATGTAGGCCTTGGCGCCGTCGACGTAGTGCAGGAGCGCGATGTAGGCCGAGCGGTTCGGGTCGTACTCGATCCCGGCGACCTTCGCCGGCACGCCGTCCTTGCGGCGCTTGAAGTCGATCTTGCGGTATAGGCGCTTCGCGCCCCCGCCGCGGTGGCGCGACGTCTTGCGCCCGCGCGAGTTGCGCCCGCCGCTCTTGGTCAGGCCCTCGACGAGCGACTTCTCGGGCTCGTCGCGCGTGATCTCGGCGAAGTCCGGATACGTGACGAAGCGCCGGCCAGGGCTCGTGGGCTTGGGCTTGCGGATCGGCATCAGTTGTTCGCCTCCTGGCCACGTGCGCGGCGGCGTGGAGCGGCGAGTCGGTCAAGGACCAGGGCGACGCCTGTGCTGGCAGCCAGGCGAGCCCGAGGACGCAGATCCGGCGAAGCCGATCGCGTCGTCCGCGTGTGCGGGGTCGGGGGCGGACAACTGGTTACCCCTCGAGGCCCTGCAGGCCCTGGAAGATCGGGATCGTGTCGCCCGGGCGCACCTGCACGATCGCCTTCTTCCACGACCGCGAGCGGCCCGCGGTCAGACCGCGGCGCTTGGGCTTGGACTTGACCGACGCGGTGCGGACCTCGACGACCTTGACGTCGAAAAGCGCCTCCACGGCCTGGCGGATCTGCGTCTTGTGTGCGCTCGGGTGAACCCGGAACGTGTACTTGTCGTTGGCGGCGAGCACGTAGCTCTTCTCGCTGACGACTGGGCGGATGATGATCTGCGAGTGGTCCATTACTCGGCGGCCTCCTCGGCCTCGGCGGGAGCCTTCTCCCCCTTCGCACGCCGCGTGAGCTCGGCGAGGGCCTCCTCGGTCAGCAGCAACGACGCCGCGCCCACGAGGTCGGCCACGCCGACGCCGTCGGCGGGCAGCACACCCACGCGCGCGAGGTTGCGGAACGACAGCGCGACGTCGGCCTGGTCCTCGCTCAGCACGACGAGCACCGAGCCGCCACCCGCCCAGTCTTCAATGAGCTCATGCGCGGCACGGGTCGACGGATCGTCGAACGGCGACGGATCGAGGATCGCGATCGTGCCGCGCTCTGCGTGCGCACTCAGGGCGCTGCGCAGCGCCGCGCGGCGCTCCTTGCGATTGACCTTGAAGGTGTAGCTGCGGGGCTTGGGACCGAAGGTGATGCCGCCGCCAGTCCAGATCGGCGAGCGCGACGAGCCCGCCCGGGCGCGGCCGGTGCCCTTCTGGCGCCACGGCTTGGCGCCGCCACCGCGGACCTCGGCGCGCGTCTTGGTCGCCGCCGTCCCCTGCCGGCGCGCGTTGAGCTCCGCGCGGACCGACTCATGCACCAGCGGCCCGTTGAAGCGCGCGCCGAAGGCGGTGTCGTCGAGCTTGACCTTCTTCGTGCCGCCGAGAACCGTCACTTCCCCTGCGGACTGCTTGCGGCCCTCCCGACCCTGCTGCGGGGGGACCCGCGGTGGGGTCTCACCCATCGGTACGCACCTCCACGACGCCGTTGCGAGGCCCCGGCACCGAGCCCCGCAGCAGCAGCAGGTTGCGGTCGGCGTCGACGCGCACGACCTCGAGACCCTTCTGGGTGACGCGCTTGTTGCCCATCTGCCCCGGCCCGCGCAGGCCCTTGAACACGCGCGCGGGATACGCCGCGGCCCCGATCGAGCCCGGCGCGCGCACGTTGTGCGAGCCGTGGGACTTGGGTCCGGCCGAGAAGCCGTGGCGCTTGATCGTGCCCTGGAAGCCCTTGCCCTTCGAGACGCCCGAGACCTTGACGACGTCGCCCTCGGCGAAGGCATCGGCCTTGACCGTCTCGCCGACGGTCAGTTCGCCGGCCTCGTCGCGGAACTCGACGACGTGCTTGAGCGGCGGCGCGTCGGCCTTCTTGAGGTGGCCGAGCTCGGCCTTGGTGATGTGCTTCTCCTTGACGGCGCCGAACGCGAGCTGCACGGCCTCGTAGCCGTCGCGCTCCAGCGTGCGGATGCCGGTCACCGGGCAGGGCCCCGCCTCGAGCACGGTGACGCGCTCGACCCGTCCGTCCTCCATGAAGACCTGGGTCATGCCGAGCTTCTTGCCGAGGATCGCTGCCATGCCTAGCCCGCCAGACGAATCTCGATGTCGACGCCGGCGGGCAGGTGGTCGAGGCGTTGCAGCGAGTCGACCGTCTTGGGCGTCGGCTGGTGGATGTCGATCAGGCGCTTGTGCGTGCGGATCTCGAAGTGCTCGCGCGAGTCCTTGTCCTTGAACGGCGAGCGGATCACGCAGTAGACGTTCTTCTCGGTGGGCAGCGGAACGGGGCCGGACACGGTCGCGCCGGTGCGAGTCGCCGTCTCGACGATCTCCTTGGCCGCGGTCTCGATGGCCGAGTGGTCATAGGCCTTGAGGCGGATGCGGATCTTGTTCTGTGTGGCGGTTGCCATGTCGGCTTTCTGTCTTCTGTCTGCGGTAGGTGGTTGCTGCGCCAGAAAGGGCCCCGCCCCGCGGGGCCCTCGCTTTGGTGAACGTCGTATCCGTCGGTTACGTGCGGAAGGCGGGCCGGTGGCCCGCCTTCGCGGGTGCTACTTGACGATCTCGGAGACCACGCCCGAGCCGACCGTTCGGCCACCCTCGCGGATGGCGAACCGCAGGCCCTGATCCATGGCGATCGGCTGGATGAGCTCGATCTCCATCTGGACGTTGTCGCCGGGCATGACCATCTCCACGCCCTCAGGGAGCTTGGCGACGCCCGTCACGTCGGTGGTGCGGAAGTAGAACTGCGGGCGGTAGCCCGTGAAGAACGGCGTGTGGCGCCCGCCCTCCTCCTTCTTGAGGACGTACACCTCGGCCTTGAACTGCGTGTGGGGGGTGATCGAGCCGGGCTTGCAGAGGACCTGGCCGCGCTCGATGTCCTCGCGCTTGGTGCCGCGCAGCAGGCAGCCGACGTTGTCGCCCGCCTGCCCCTGATCGAGGATCTTGCGGAACATCTCGACACCGGTCACGACCGTGTTGGTCGTGTCCTTGATGCCGACGATCTCCACCGTGTCGCCGGTGTTGACGACCCCCTGCTCGATGCGGCCCGTGGCCACGGTCCCGCGGCCGGTGATCGAGAAGACGTCCTCGACCGGCATCAGGAACGGCCGGTCGAGCGGGCGCTCGGGCTGCGGGATGTAGGCGTCGAGCTGCTCTGCGAGCTCGATGATCTTCGCCGTGTACTCCTCGTCGCCCTCGAGCGCCTTGAGCGCCGAGCCGGTGATGAAGGGAATGTCGTCGCCCGGGAAGTCGTATTCGGAGAGCAGGTCGCGGACCTCGACCTCGACGAGCTCGAGCAGCTCCTCGTCGTCGACCATGTCCGCCTTGTTGAGGAAGACGACCATGTAGGGCACGCCGACCTGACGGGCGAGCAGGATGTGCTCGCGCGTCTGGGGCATCGGACCGTCGGCCGCCGACACGACCAGGATCGCGCCGTCCATCTGCGCGGCGCCGGTGATCATGTTCTTGACGTAGTCCGCGTGGCCCGGACAGTCCACGTGGGCGTAGTGGCGGTTGTTTGTCTCGTACTCGACGTGCGAGGTCGCGATGGTGATGCCGCGCTCGCGCTCCTCAGGAGCGTTGTCGATCTCGTCGAACGAACGGGCCTGGCCGCCGTAGGTCTCGGACAGCACCTT
Source organism: uncultured Actinomycetes bacterium (assembly GCA_963821355.1). Classification (GTDB taxonomy): domain Bacteria; phylum Actinomycetota; class Thermoleophilia; order Solirubrobacterales; family Solirubrobacteraceae; genus JAOPZW01. Next base: position 174,796 of record CAWGDO010000003.1, read on the forward strand.
GGTGATGGCGGCGGTCAGCGTCGTCTTGCCATGGTCGATGTGACCGATGGTGCCGACGTTGACGTGCGGCTTGTCTCGCTCGAACTTCTCCTTAGCCACGTTCTTCTAGCTCCTCTTTGACGAACTTCCGAAAACTATCGAATCTGGTCAGGCCGGGACGGGCTCGCCGGTGCGCTCTCCGACGATCTGCTCGGCGATGTTGGGGGGCACTTCGTCGTAGCGCTCGAACTGCATGGTCGACGTCGCGCGCCCCTGCGTGTTGGACCGCAGGTCGGTGACGTAGCCGAACATCTCGCTCAGGGGAACATAGGCGGTGACGGCCAGCGCGTTCCCGCGGCGCTCCTGGCCCTCCAGGCGCCCGCGGCGGCGGCTGAGGTCGCCGATGACGTCGCCGAGGAACTCCTCGGGGGTCACGACCTCGACCTTGAACACGGGCTCGAGCAGCACCGGCTTGGCGCGCTTTGCCGCCTCCTTGAAGGCCAGCGAGCCGGCCACCTTGAAGGCGATCTCCGAAGAGTCGGTGTCGTGGTACTTGCCGTCGACGAGCGTCACGCGGACGTCGACCATCGGGTAGCCGGCCTTGACCCCCGAGTCCAGCGCCTCCTCGACGCCCTTCTCGACGGCCGGGATGAACTCGGTGGGCACCGAGCCGCCCTTGATCGCCGACACGAAGTCGAAGCCCTCGCCGGGCGCCGGTTCGAGGTCGATGTAGACGATGCCGTACTGGCCCGAGCCGCCGGTCTGGCGCACGAAGCGACCTTCGATCTTGTGCGCGGTCCCGCGGATGGTCTCGCGGTAGGAGACCTGCGGCCTGCCGACGTTGGCCTCGACGTTGAACTCGCGCTTCATGCGGTCGACGAGGATCTCGAGGTGCAGCTCGCCCATCCCGGAGATCTCGGTCTGGCCGGTCTCCTCGTTGGTGGCGACCTGGAAGGTCGGGTCCTCCTCGGCGAGACGGCCGAGCGCGATCGACATCTTCTCCTGGTCGGCCTTCGTCTTGGGCTCGACGGCGACCTTGATGACCGGCTCGGGGAAATCGATGGTCTCGAGCTTGATCGGCGCGTCCGGCGCCGCCAGCGTGTCGCCGGTGACGACCTGCTTGATGCCGACGCCGGCGGCGATGTCGCCCGCGTAGACCTCGTCGAGCTCCTCGCGATCGTTGGCGTGCATCATCAGGATGCGCCCGATGCGCTCGGTGCGCCCGGTGGAGACGTTGAGGATGCGCGAGCCGGCGGAGAGCTTGCCGGAGTACACGCGGAAGTAGGTGAGCTTGCCGACGAAGGGGTCGGCCGCGATCTTGAAGGCCAGCGCGGCGAAGGGCGCGGAGTCGTCGGCGGGACGCTCGGCATCGCGCGGCTCGTCCTGGCCGCGGACGTCCTCGAGGCCGTGGACCGGCGGGACGTCGAGCGGGCTGGGCAGGTAGTCCAGGACGGCGTCGAGCAGCGGCTGGACGCCCTTGTTCTTGAAGGCCGAGCCGCAAAAGACCGGCGTGAGCTTGATGTCCAGCGTGGCCTTGCGGATGGCGGCCTTGAGCTTGTCGATCGGGATCTCGGCCTCTTCGAGGATCAGCTCGACGAGCTCGTCGTCGTAGTGGCTGACCTCCTCGAGCAGGTGCTCGCGCGCGGCCTGTGCGGCCTCGGCGTACTCGTCGGGGATGTCGACGACGTCGAACTCCTTGCCGAGCTCATCCTTGTAGATGATGGCCTTCATCCCAACGAGGTCGATGATGCCCTTGAGGTCGGCCTCCGCGCCGATCGGCAGCTGCACCGGCACCGGATGGGCGCCCAGGCGGTCGATCATCGTCTGGATCGACATGTCGAAGTCCGCGCCGACGCGGTCCATCTTGTTGATGAAGGCGATGCGCGGGACGTGGTACTTGTCGGCCTGGCGCCAGACGGTCTCGGACTGCGGCTCGACGCCGGCGACCGAGTCGAACAGGGCGATGGCCCCGTCGAGCACGCGCAGCGAGCGCTCGACCTCGACCGTGAAGTCGACGTGGCCGGGCGTGTCGATGATGTTGATGCGGTGGCCGCGCCACTCGCAGGTCGTCGCGGCCGACGTGATCGTGATGCCGCGCTCCTGCTCCTGCTCCATCCAGTCCATCGTCGCGGCGCCCTCGTGCACCTCGCCGATCTTGTAGGTGCGCCCGGTGTAGTAGAGGATGCGCTCGGTCGTCGTCGTCTTGCCCGCGTCGATGTGGGCCATGATCCCGATGTTGCGGGTCTTGTCGAGGGAGTACTTGCGGGGCATGGATCAGCTCAAGGATCGGGGAGTGGGCAAAAAGAACGGGCCCCTCGGGCCCGCGCGCACGACCGGTCTGATGCCTGGCAGGCGCGCTATGTGCTCGGGGTCTCCATTCGGGCGCAGAATCCCGTCCGGCTGCGCACATAGAGTCGGCGCACGCCAGACGAGCGGCGCTCGACTATAGCAGAGGTATGGCGCGCTTCCGGCCCGCTTCTTGGAGCAGCAACGCGGTCCGTCCGGCCCTCGCCGCGATGGCCTCCGCGGGCGTGATCTGCCTGCTCCTGGCCACCTTCACAACGATCATCGAGATCAAGGTCGGGACCACGACGAAGGTCCCCGGCCACGACACCCAGCTCAGCGGCTGGGACCGCCACGGTCCGGCGCTTTTGATCATCGCGCTGTTCGCCGCGTTGATGATCGCCGGGGCGCTGCGCGGCTCACGTCCGGCAATGATCGCGCTGGCCGCGCTCGGCCTCGTCGCGCTGCTGATCGCCGTGGTGGTCGACGTCCCCGATCTGCACAAGACCGGCTTCGTCGGCGAGGTCTACGAGGACGCGGCGGCCGGGCCCAAGGCCGGGTTCTATCTGGAGACCCTCGGCGCGGTGCTCCTGCTGGCGGGCGGCGTGCTGATGCTGCTGCTCCCCGCCGAGCGCCCGGCCCCGAGCAGGCGGGCCGAGCGCACGGCGGAAGCACAGGCCGACTAGTGGGCCTAGAAGCCGCCCTCGTTGCGGGCGGCGACGCCGGTGTCGGGGTTGTCGGTGAAGATGCCGTCGACGCCGGCCGCGAAGAACCGCTGGTCCTCGGCGAACGCGTTGCCGTAGGCGTTGGGATCCGCGCCGCCGTTCGAGCGGTCCTCGAGCGGCAGGAACTGGTTCTCGTTGCGGAACGTGTACGGGTGGACGACCAGGCCCGCCGCGTGCGCATCGTGCACGAAGCTCGTCGGCGCCAGCGAGTGCCCGGCGGCGTCGCGCGGGATGATGTAGTCCTTGAACGGGCCCACGCCGTCGGCGTACTTGGCCACGTCCTTCAGGCCCTGGGCCGTCGCCATGTCGCCATAGGTGAACGAGCCGCCGGCGGCCAGCACGTCGCCCGGCTTGATGTCGGGCGAGTCGAGCAGCTGCACGAGCGGCACGCGCAGGACCTTGTTGAGCGCCTTGAGGTTCGAGATCTCGAAGGACTGCACGAAGACCTTCGCGCCGGGGCGGTTGAGCCCGTTGCGGTTGAGCGTCTGGACGAGCAGGCCCTCGAGCGGCAGCCCCTCCTTGCGGAAGTAGGTCGGGTGCTTGGTCTCGGGGTAGATGCCGATGTCGCGGTGCAGCTCCTTGGACAGCCGCTTGACGAGGTCGATGACCTCCTGGAAGGTCGGCACCTGGTAGCGCCCGTCGTAGATGGTGTTGCGCTGGCGGACGTCGGGCAGGCGCTCCTTGGCGCGCAGCGTCTTGAGCTCGGCGAGCGTGAAGTCGTCGGTGAACCAGCCGGTCTGGGTGACGCCGTCGATCGTCTTGGTCGTCTTGCGGCCGGCGAACTCGGGGTGGTCGGCCACGTCGGTCGTGTCGGTGATGTTGGGCTCGTGACGCGCGACGAGGACGTGGTCCTTGGTGGTAACGAGGTCGGGCTCGACGTAGTCGGCGCCCATGCGCGCGCCGAGCTCGTAGGCCGCAAGGGTGTGCTCGGGCCGATAGCCGGCGGCAGCCGCGGTGGCCGATGATCAGCACACGATGGTGTGAGTCGGCGTGCTTGAAGCGGTGGGCGAAGGACGGGCCGGCGAGCGCGCCGGCGATGAGCAGGAGGCTGAGGGCGCCGGCGATGAGCAGCCAGGCGCGGGGACGGGAAAGGGTCATGCCCGGACCCAATACGACCATCCCTCCTACATGGTCAAGGAGTGGTGACCGATGCCAACGCCGGTTCTACTCGCTCGCGTTGAACTCCCAGATCGCGATCGAGAGCATGACAAGGCCAAGCGCGAGGACAACCCCGGCCTCGAGCACGGCGGGCACGTGCCAGCCGAACCACGTCACGCCCGGGTCGAGCGCGGCGCGCGCCTGTCGCTGATGTCGAGATGGTTGAAGACCAGCCGGCGCATCGGGTCGACCGCGTAGGTCAGCGGGTCGATGCGGTTGAGGACGAGCAGCCAGGCCGGCAGGTTGGCGACCGGGAACAGCGCGCCGGAGATGAAGAACATCGGCATCACGACCATCTGCATGACGCCCATGAAGGCCGTCATCTGCTTGATCCGCGCGGCAACCATGACGCCGAAGGCAGTGATGCTGAAAGCGAGCAGCAGCTGCAGCGCGAGGACGCCGAGAATCAGCGTGACGCTGTAGGGCACGTCTACCGCCCAGGCGAGGCACAGCAGGATCACGCCCTGGAAGCTCGCCACCGTCGCTCCGCCCAGGCACTTGCCGATGACGATCGAGCTGCGGCGGACCGGCGCGACCATCATCTCGCGCAGGAACCCGAACTCGCGGTCCCACACGATCGAGGCGGCCGAGAACATCGCCGTGAACATGACGGCGATGCAGAGGATGCCCGGGTAGATGAACGTCTTGAGCTCGACGCCGTAGGTGCTGGCCGCCGACAGCTGCTGCAGGCCCGAGCCGAGCACGAAGAGAAACAGCAGCGGCTGCACGAGCGAGGTGACGATCCGGATGCGGTCGCTGCGGAAGCGGATCATCTCGCGGCGCCACACGATCTTCATCGCGCGCAGTTCGCTGCGCCAGCTGCGCGGCGGGACGCTGACGCGGATGACCTCGGGGGCGGGTGCGGTGGTCGCGATCGCCTGCTCGGTGCTCGTGGCGCTCATCGACGGGTCCCCGACATCATCTGCATCATCACGCGGTTGCGGTGCTTGCCCGCCGACTCCTCGGCGTCGCGGATCGTCGTGCCGGTGTGCGTCATGAAGACGTCGTCCAGGGTCGGGCGCGAAACGTTGACCGAGTTGATGGCGACGCCGAGCTCGGCGAACAGCCGCGGCACGAACTCCTCGCCGCCGTGCACGAGGAAGGTCACCGCGCCCTCGGACATGGTCGCCTCGAGGTCGAAGAGCGCGGTCAGCGCGGCGATGGCCGCATCGTCGTCCTCGGTCTGGATCCGAACGCGGTCCGCGCCGACCTGCGCCTTGAGCGCCTCGGGCGTGTCGAGCGCGACGATCTCGCCCTGGTCCATGATCGCGATCCGGTCGCAGAACTCGGCCTCGTCCATGTAGTGGGTGGTCATGAAGATCGTGATCTCCTCGCGCTCCTGCAGCTGGGCGATGTAGCGCCAGATCGAGCTGCGCGTCTGCGGGTCGAGGCCGATCGTCGGCTCGTCGAGGAAGAGGACGCGCGGCGAGTGCAGGAAGCCGCGTGCGATCTCCAGGCGCCGCCGCATGCCCGCCTGAGAAGGTCGCCACGGTCGCTCCGCGGCGCTCCCACAGGCCGACCATCTCGAGCACCTGGCGCATGCGACCGGGCACCAGTGCAGAGTCGACGCCGTAGAGCTCGGCATGGAGGCGCAGGTTCTGCTCGGCGGTCAGGTAGCCGTCGAGCGTCGGGTCCTGGAAGACGAGGCCGATGTGGCGGCGCACGTCGTCGCGCTCGGTGACGATGTCGTAGCCGGCAACGCGCGCCGCGCCGCCGGTCGGCGTGGCCAGCGTGCAGAGCATGTTGATCGTGGTCGTCTTGCCGGCGCCGTTGGGTCCGAGGAACCCGAAGACCTCGCCCGGCGCGACCTCGAAGCTGACGCCGCGCACCGCCTCGACTTCGTCGTAGGACTTCTTGAGGTCGAGGACTTCGATCGCTTTCGGTTCAGCCACAGTAATCTTATAGCAAATGTAGGATAAGCTCAGCGTTCATGGCAGCCACGACCGAGGGACTGCGCGAGCGCAAGAAGCGCCAGACGCGCGAGGCGATCGCGCAGGCGGCGATGGAGCTGTTCGTCGCGCACGGCTACGACGAGGTTACGGTGGCCGACGTCGCGCGCGAGGCGGATGTCTCCGAGAAGACCGTCTTCAACCACTTCCCCACCAAGGAGGACCTCGTCCTCCACGGCGGCCAGGAGCGGCGCGCGGCGCTGATCGAGGCGATCCGCACGCGCCCGCTGGGCGCCTCGTTGGTCGAGCCGTTCCGCGACGCGACGATGGCCTTCATCGACACGATCGAGAGCGGCGAGGTCGAGGGGATCGTCGCGGTGCCGCGCCTGGTTGCCCAGAGCAGGTCGCTGCGCGACCGGCTCTTCATCGGCTGGGAGGAGGAGGCGGCGACGCTCTCGCCCCTGATCGCCGACGAGGCCGGCGCGGCCGTGGGCGACCTCGTGCCGGCGGTCGTGGCCCGAACCCTCGCCTGGACGCATCGCCTCGTCTTCCGCGCGGCCTTCTCGCGCCTGCTCGCCGGTGAGGACCACCGCGAGGTGGCCGCGGATCTGCGCGAGCAGGCCCGCCGCGCCTACGACCAACTCGAAGGCGGCCTCGCGGGCTACGGGCTCAAGCGCTGAGCAGCGAGCGCAACTCGGCGAGCATTCGCTGCGGGCGCTCGACGACGTCGCCGTACGTGTAGCGGCGGAAGTCGTCGCCGCGCGCGTAGGCGTCGCGCTCCCGGAGGCGGTCCTGCTCCCACGCGTGGCGCGAGTGGTGGTAGCGGTAGCTGTCGAGCTCGACGGTCAGGCGGCGCTCGGGCCAGCGACAGTCGACGCGGCGGCCACTGGCGGGCTTGTTCGTTCGGGGGAGCGGGAGGCCTTCGTCTCTAAGGAGCTGCAGGAACTGCCGCTCGAGCACGCTCAGCGTCACGCGGGTGTCGCCGCGGAGGACGGTGCGCAGCTTCTTCGCGCCCCTCGTGTTCGGCCGCTTTGCGAGCACGGCCTCGACCTGCCTTGGCGCCGTGCCGTGTTGAACTCCCGCCTCGTGGCAGGCACGGGCCAGGACATCGAGGGTGAGGTGGCCTGAGAGGTCGACGAGGGTGCGGGGGACGGTCGTGACCGGGATGCCGCGGTGGGTCGTCGCTTCGATGCTGCGCGCGCGCCTGGTGCTGACGCCGCTGACGCGCCGTACGTACGGCGTCGTCACCTCCGGCGGCGGCGCAGCGCCCTTGAGGATGCGCCACAGATGTGCGGCAGCGCGCCCGCTGAGGACAGCACGTTCACCACAGGCCCAGACAGCGGCGAGGTAGGTGGCTTCCACGCTCGGCGCCTGGTGACCGACTCGATACACGCCCGGATGCACACGAATCAGCGCCCCCGAGCGCAGCCGCTGCCTGATCTCCGCGAGCGTGACCTCCGCCGCAACCAGCTGCGCGCGCGTCACCACTCCATGCGAGCGAGCCGCCAAAGAAGCGAGAACCGACTCAACCGTGCTGGATTGGTGTCGCACTGCGACACCTAGTCAGCACACTTCGCGAGTTCGCCCCACCTTCAGTGCCCGCGAGGCGCCGCCGCTGTTACCAGCGGTAGTGCGCGAAGGCCTTGTTGGCCTGGGCCATGCGGTAGATGTCGTCCCGGCGCTTGTAGGCGCCGCCCTGCTGCTGCTGGGCGTCGAGGAGCTCGTTGGCCAGCCGCTGGGCCATCGTCTTCTCGCGGCGCTGCCGAGCGAACTCGACGAGCCAGCGGACGGCGAGCGTGCGCGCGCGGCGCGGGGGCACCTCGACCGGCACCTGGTAGGTCGCGCCGCCGACGCGGCGGGACTTGACCTCGAGGACCGGGGTGAGCGCCTTGATCGACTGCTCGAGCGACTCGACGGGCTCACGGCCCGAGCGCTCGCCGAGGATCGCCAGCGCGTCATAGACGATGCGCTCGGCGGTCGACTTCTTGCCGTCCAGCATCACCTTGTTGATGACCTGCTGGACGATGCGCGAGCGGTGCAGGGAGTCCGGCTCGATGGGCCGGACGGCGGCGGCGGCGCGACGGGGCATCGCTACTTCCTCTTCACGCCGTACTGCGAGCGGGCCTTCTTGCGGTCGCTGACGCCGGCGGCGTCGAGCGTGCCGCGCACGACCTTGTAGCGCACGCCCGGCAGGTCCTTGACGCGGCCACCACGCACGAGCACGACGGAGTGCTCCTGCAGGTTGTGGCCCTCGCCCGGGATGTAGGCCGTTACTTCGATGCCGCCCGAGATGCGCACGCGGGCCACCTTGCGCAGAGCTGAGTTCGGCTTCTTGGGCGTGGTGGTGTACACGCGCGTGCAGACGCCGCGGCGCTGGGGCGCGGCGACCTTCTTCTTGCGGCCCTTTCCGGACTTCAGGCCCGGGGTGGACAGCTTCTTGCTCTTGGGCGTCCGGCCCTTGCGGACGAGCTGGCTCGTGGTCGGCATGCGGTCGCGCATGGTAGCAGCGGGCCGCGTGCCGACGGGCCGGCGGGTGCGCGCCGGCGGCCCCCGCGCGGCGAACGTCCAGGAGGTAGCAGCAGGGTTACGACGTCATGGACGTTCGGCGCGACGCGTTCAAGCGGAGGCCGTTGCCTGCCGATATGTAGGGTGCTAACCTTTCATAGCCTAATTATCTTGAACCTTCGCACTTGAGACCCGGAGCCGCCCGCATGACCACCGACCGCATCGAGCCACACGTCTGGCGCATCGCCGCCGTCGTCGTCATCGGCGCGATCCTCTCGATCCTCGACACGACGATCGTCAACGTCGCGCTCGACACGCTCAGCCGCGATCTGCACTCCCCGCTGGCCGACATCCAGTGGGTGGCGACCGGCTACATGCTTGCGCTCGCCGCGGTCATCCCCGTCTCGGGCTGGGCCGCCGGGCGCTTCGGCGCCAAGCGCCTGTGGGTCGCCTCGGTGATTCTCTTCACGATGGGCTCGGCGCTGTCGGGCCTGGCCTGGTCGAGCGGGTCGCTCGTCGCCTTCCGCGTCCTTCAGGGCCTCGGCGGCGGCATGATCATGCCGGTCGGGCAGATGGTCCTGACGCGCGCCGCCGGCCCCGCCCGGCTCGGGCGCATCATGGCTGTCATCGGCGTGCCGATGATCCTCGCGCCGATCTTCGGGCCGACCCTCGGCGGCCTGATCATCGACCACCTCGACTGGCGCTGGATCTTCTACGTCAACGTCCCCGTCGGCGCGATCGCCGTCGCCATGGGCCTGCGACTGCTGCCCAGCGTCGAGGAGGGCGTCGAGCGCACGAAGCTGGACCGCCTCGGGTTCGGGCTGCTCGCAGTCGGCGTGCCGGCGGTCGTCTACGGCCTCGCTGAGATCGGCCAGCAGGGCACCCTGGCCGCGGTCCAGGCATGGGGGCCGCTCGTCGCGGGCCTGGTGCTCGTCGTCGCCTTCGTGCTGCACGCGCTGCGGGCCGCCGAGCCGCTCCTGGACGTCCGTCTGTTCCGTAGCCCGTCGTTCAGTTCGGCCGCCGTGACGACCTTCGTCCTGGGCGCGAGCCTGTTCGGCGCGATGATCATCATGCCCTTGTACTTCCAGCTCGTTCGCGGTGAGGACGCGGTGACCACCGGCCTGCTGCTCATTCCCCAGGGCGTGGGCGCCGCCATCGCGATGCCACTGGCCGGGCGCTTCACCGACCGCGTCGGCGGCGGCCGCGTCGCCCTCGTCGGACTGGCGGTGACGTTCCTGACCACCATGCCCTTCCTCGCGCTGAGCGCCGACACGTCCTACGTGGTCCTCGGCGCCGCGATGGTCGGCCGTGGCCTGGGCATCGGGCTGACCATGATGCCCGCGATGACCGCCGCCTTCGCACGGCTGCGTCCCCAGGACGTCGCCCACGCCACGCCGCAGCTCAACGTGCTGCAGCGGGTCGGCGGCGCGATCGGCACCGCGCTGCTGACCGTCGTGCTCCAACACGGCCTCACGGGGGCGCACACCCCGGACGCGGCGGCCGCGGCGTTCGGCCACACCTACGTCTGGGTCCTCGCCCTCACCGCCGTCGCGGTGATCCCCGCCTTCGTCCTGGCCCGCTCGGAGAGCGTCGAGCGTGAGCACGCGCTGCCGGCCGGTACGGCCGTCGAGGCAGCGGCTTAGGATGACCCTCATGCCGGCCGCCGCGACGCGAGCCGAGGTCGCCGAGGAGCTGCGCGAGGCCGTGCAGGCGTTCTCCGCCGCCCAGCGGCGCCTGCGCAGCCGCGACAGCCGCACCGGCGGCCTCAGCATCGCCCAGTGGCACCTGCTGCGCCAGCTCGCCGAGGAGGACGAGTTGCCGGCGGGCAAGCTCGCCGCCGGCGCCGACCTGACGCCCGCGTCGGCGACCCAGATGCTCGACCACCTGGCCGAGCAGGGCTGGGTCGAGCGCGTGCGCAGCGATGCGGACCGCCGCGTCGTCCTCAACCGCCTCACGCCCGACGGCCGCGAGCGCTTCGAGCGCAAGCGCACGCTGATCGAGCAGCGCTGGCGCGACGCACTGGCCGACATCCCCGCCGAGCAGCTGGGCCAGGCCGCGCAGGTCCTGCGCCGGATGGCCGAGGTGCTCGACGCGATCTAGTGGGCCTTCTCGTGACGTTACGCCGGGAAGCCCGGGATGCCGGCGCCGCCGAGCAAGGACGCAGAGCCGAAGGAATGCGGGAGGTATTTCGAGGGTCGAGGACGCCGCACGGCGGTGATCGGCGCCCGGGATTTCCGGTGAAACGTTGCGAGAAGAAGGCCCACTAGCCGGTCGGCACCGCCGCCAGCGCGTCCTGCGGCGTGGTGAACTCCAGCCCCTGGTCACGCGCGACGGGCTCGTAGGTGAGCTTGCCGGCGGCGACGTTGAGGCCCTTCATGAAACCCGGGTCCGAGCCCAGCGCGCGGTGCACGCCCTCGTCGGCGAGCTTGAGCAGGTAGGGCATCGTCGCGTTGGTCAGGGCCCACGTCGAGGTGATCGGCACCGCTCCGGGCATGTTGGCCACGCAGTAGTGGGTGATGCCGTCGACCTCATAGGTCGGGTCGGAGTGCGTGGTCGGGCGCGAGGTCTCGAAGCAGCCGCCTTGGTCGATCGAGACGTCGACCAGTACCGCGTTGTGCTTCATGAGCGAAAGCTGCGCGCGGGTGATGACGCGCGGCGCCGTTGCACCGTGGACGAGCACGGCGCCGATGACGAGGTCCATCTCGGGTAGGCGCGACTCGATCTCGAGCGTCGAGGCGTAGCACGTCGAGCAGCGCCCGTTGAGCAGCACCTCAAGCTCGCGCAGGCGGTCGATCGAACGGTCGTAGACGTAGGTCTCGGCGCCCATCCCGATGGCGATCTCGGCAGCGTTCTGGCCGACCACGCCACCGCCGATGACCATGACCTTGCCCGCGGCGACGCCGGGGACGCCGCCCAGCAGCAGCCCGCGCCCGCCGAGCGGCTTCTCGAGCATGAACGCGCCGGCCTGCGTGGCGATCTTGCCCGCGACCTCGCTCATCGGCGCCAGCAGCGGCAGGCGGCCGCGGGCGTCCTCGACGGTTTCGTAGGCGATCGCCGTCGCACCGGAGGCGATCAGGCCCTGCGTCTGCTCCGGATCCGGCGCCAGGTGCAGGTACGTGAACAGCGTGTGGCGCGCCTCCAGGCGCGCGACCTCGACGGCCTGGGGCTCCTTGACCTTGACGATCAGCTCGGCCTCCCCGAACACCGCCTCGGCGTCGGGCAGGATCTGTGCGCCCTGGGCGGCGTAGTGGGCGTCGGTGATCGCCGAGCCCTCCCCCGCGCCGGACTGGACGACGACCTCGTGGCCGCGATCGTTGAGCTCGCGCACGCCCGACGGCGTCAGCGCCACTCGATATTCGTCGGCCTTGATCTCGGTGGGGACGCCAACCTTCACTGGGACACCTCGCTGTGCGTCGATGGACGGGCGACGATCTCGCGCCCCCGTAGGGCCAGCCAGAATTCGATGCGGTCGCGCGCCGAGCTCAGGTCGCGGCCGGTGAGCTCCTCGATCTTGCGGATCCTGTAGCGCAGCGTATGACGGTGGCAGTACAGCCTTCGTGCCGCCGCCTCCCACTGGCCGTTGCATTCGATGAAGGCCTCGAGCGAGCGCATGAGCTCACCGCCGTAGTGGCCCTCCCCGTGCTCGATCGGACCCAGCAGCGACTCGCAGAACAGCCGCAGGGCATCGGAGTCCTGCAGCGACAGCAGCAGCTGGAACGAGCCGAGATCGCGATAGGTCGCGACCGACGCCGCCGACGCGCCGTTGCTCGCGCCGTTCGACGAGCCCAGCTCGCGCGCCTCGAGCGCGCAGCGCGCCTCGTGGTATGCCTCGCGCGCACGCCCGGCCGGCACCGCCCGCCCCGCCCCGGCCAGCGGCCGCGCGCCGACGGCCGCGCCGGTGGCGGCGACGGCGCGCTCGGCCAGCTCGAAGAGCTCGTCGTCGAGGAAGCCGGGCAGCAGCGCGACGATGTACCGCGGATGGGTGGGACTGCGAGCGACCAGCCCGCTGACCGCCTCGGCGCGCAGGGCCTCGGTCAGCGCCGCCTCGCAGGCCTCGGGCGTTGTGCGTTCGCCGGCGCCGGCGACCAGCGCGGTCACGCGGCCGCCGAGGCCGAAGGGCCCGAGCCGGCGCGTCAGCTCGGCGCCCTCGAGCTCGCCCGCGATGACCGCCGACAGCACGTCGCCGGCCAGCCTGCGCTCGGTCGAGTCGGCCACCCGGCGGCGCAGCAGCTCGAGGGCGACGACGGTCACCGCCTGGTGCAGGATCAGGCGATCGATCTCGGCCAGGCCGTCGGCGTCCTTGGCGGCAACGAGCCACGCCTGCGGCAGCGCGCGCTCGGGCTGGTCGCTGCCGCCGACGGGCAGCGCCAGACCGCGCGTGGCCAGCTCGGGGTGCGCGGGTACGAAGCCCCGCCCGTCGCCGCGGCGCGCGCGCTCGCGCAGCTCGTCGCCCACCGCGGCCACCAGCTCGGGATCCAGCTCGCGCCGGAACGTGCGCGCCGCCTGCAGCTCGCCGCGCCCGTCGAAGACGAGCGCCGGCCCGCCGATCAGCGCGGCCAGCGCGCCGACGATCGCGTCCAGGCCGCGCTCGGAGAGGACGATCCGCTGCAGGCGCTCCTGCGCGGCGATCGACCGCTGCAGCAGCGCGTACTGCTCGTTGACCAGCCGCGTGAACGCGTGCTCGGTCAGCGCGATGAACGGCAGCTCGTAGGGCACCTCGAAGAGCGGGAAGTCGCGCTCGCGCGCGGCGTCGAGCAGCGCCTTCGGCACCTTCTCGTGGGTGAAGCCGGTGCCCAGCCCGAGGCCCGCCAGCCCGTGATCGGCGAGCGTCGCGATGTACTCCCGCTGGCGCTTGGGGCTGTTCAACGCGATGCCGGTGGTGAGCAGCAGCTCGCCGCCCGACAGCCACGGCGTCGGGTCGGCGAGCTCGGAGATGTGCACCCAGCGCACGGGCATGTCGATGTGGCCCTCGCCCGCCAGGAGGGCGATGTCGACGTCGGCCAGGACCTCGCGGACGGTCAACATCACCTCACGCCGCGTGCAACATGCGCCGCGACGCCTCCTCGAGCACGGGCCGCAGGACCGCCTCGATCTCCTCGAACTGCTCGGGACCGGCGATCAGCGGCGGCGAGAACTGGACGACCGGGTCGCCGCGATCGTCCGCGCGGCAGATCAGGCCGCGGCGGAACATCTCCGTCGGAGAGGTAGCCGCGGATCAGGTTCTCGCTCTGCTCCTTGGTGAAGTGGTGCTTGGTGTCGCGGTCGGGCACCAGCTCGATCGCGTGGAAGTAGCCGGCGCCGCGCACGTCGCCGACGATCTCGATGTCGCGCAGCGACTCGAGCATGGCGCGCAGGTGGCCTTCGTTCTCGCGGACGTGCTCGAGCAGGCCCTCGTCCTCGAAGACGTCGAGGTTGGCCATGGCGACCGCGGCGGCGATCGGATGCCCGCCGAAGGTGATGCCGTGCAGGAACGTGCTCTTGCCCTCGGCGAAGGGCTCGAAGACGCGGTCGGAGGCGATGACGGCGCCCATCGGCGCGTAGGCCGAGGTGATGCCCTTCGCGGTCGTGATGAGGTCGGGCTCGTAGCCGTAGCGCTCGCAGCCGAAGTAGTAGCCCAGGCGCCCCCAGGAGCAGATGACCTCGTCGGAGATCAGCAGGACGTCGTACGTGTCGCAGATCTCGCGCACGCGCTGGAAGTAGCCATCGGGCGGGGTGAAGCAGCCGCCGGCGTTCTGGACGGGCTCGAGGATCACGGCGGCGACGGTCTCCGGGCCCTCGAACTCGATGCGCTGCGCGATCGAATCGGCCAGGTTCTCGACGCCGTAGCCGGGCGCCAGGCGGTAGAGGTTGGTGTTGGGCACGTGGCAGCCGCCGGGCGTGAACGGCTCGAACGGCTGCGCGCATCGGCGTGATGCCGGTGGCGGTGAGCGCACCCAGCGTCGCCCCGTGGTAAGCCGTCTCGCGCGCGATGATCTTCGTCTTGTTCAGCGCGCCCTTGAGCTTGTGGTACTGGCGCGCGAGCTTGATCGCCGCCTCCACGGCCTCCGAGCCACCGCTGGTGAAGAACACGCGGTTGAGGTCGCCTGGGGCGAGCGAGGCGATGCGCGCGGCCAGCTCGATCGCGGGCGGATGCGCGTAGGACCAGTTGGTGAAGAAGCCCAGCTCGCGCGCCTGGTCGGCGCCCGCCTGCGCGACCTGCGCGCGGCCGTGGCCGACGTTGACGCAGAACAGCGCGCTCAGCGCATCGAGGTACTTCTTGCCGTGCTCATCCCAGACGTAGCAGCCCTCGCCCCGGGCGATGATCGGGATCTCGTGCTCCTCGCCATACGCTCCCATGCGGCTGAAATGCAGCCACAGGTGGCGCTGGGCGAGCTCCTGCAACCTCGTCCGGGTCGCGGCTTCGGTTGACGCCATGCCTCTCTTCTCCAATCCGTCAGTGGCGTGAGCGGATTGGACAACGTAGCTCGCGGGCGGCGGCGACCTCAAGCCCCTGGCGCCCGTGACGCTTGTCCAAGTCGGAGCATCTACGCTGCCACACCGTGGCGATCGCCTTCGACAGCCTCGGCAGCGGCCCTCCGCTCGTGCTCCTGCATGGAATCGGCAGCCGCCGCGCCGTGTGGGATCCGGTCGTTGGAGCGCTGGCCCGCGAGCGGCGCGTCATCGCGCTCGACATCCCGGGGTTCGGCGACTCGCCGCCGGACGGTGGGGCAGCGACGCCGAACGACTTCGCCGCGCTGCTCGAGCGCTGGTTCGCCGAGCAGGGCGTCGAGCGCCCGCACGTCGCCGGCAACTCGATGGGCGGAGCGATCGCGCTCGAGCTGGCGAGCCGCGGCAGCGTCGCCTCCGTCACCGCGATCTCACCCGCAGGCCTCTGGACGCCGCGCGAGCGCACCTACGCGCGCAACACGCTCAGGGCGTCGCGCGCGCTCGCACGGCGCCTGCGCCCCGCGGTACCGGCGATCACCCGTAGCGCGGCCGGCCGCAGCGCGCTGTTCGCCCACATCTACGCACGACCGTGGCGCATGACGCCGGCGGAGGCGGTGGCGACAATCGACGCCTTCGTCGACGCCCCCGCCTTCGACGTCGCGATGGACGGCTTTGGCGACTACGTCTTCCGTGGTGCCCACGCCGCGCGCGGCACGCCGCTGACCGTCGCCTGGGGCACCCGCGACGTCTTGCTCATCCCCCGTCAGGCCCGCCGCGCGCAGCGCCTGATGCCCTGGGCGCGGCACGTCACGCTTTACGGCTGCGGGCACGTGCCGTTCCACGACGACCCCGACGCCGTGGCGGACGTGCTGCTTGGTCGGGAGCGGCGCTTAGGCTTAGGCGGCAGCCGGCGCGGCCGCGGCGCGCTCGGCCGAGCGCACGGGAGCCGGCGTCAGCGCCGAGGCGGTGACGACGAGCACGAAGGCGAAGGCCTGCACGATGATGCCGAGGACGGTGCCGGGCATCGGGTCGCCGAAGACGATGATGCCGCCGGCGATGCAGGAGATGTTGGCGGCCGTGCCGGTGATCGCGATCACCTCGACGGCCTCGCCGTCCTGCAGGCTCTTGGCCGACGCGTAGAAGGCGGTGGCCGAGCCGGCGGCGGCGACGAGCAGCCACGGGCTGGCGAGGCCGAGGACGCCCTCGTGGCCGACCAGGCCGGTCAGCGCCTTGACGGCGACGTTGCAGACGCCGAAGAGGATGCCCGAGGCGGCGGCGAGCATGACGCCGTGGTGCTCGGCAGGAGCGCCGGCACGCGGGCCGAGGATCAGCAGGCCGCCGAGCGCGAAGAGGACGCCCTCGAAGCCCACCATCGCGGCCAGCGAGAAGGCCGAGTGCGACCCATGTGGCTGGGGCATCGTCAGGCCGAGCAGCACGAGGCCGACGGCCGTGAAGGCCAGGCCGACGCCACTGACGCCTGCCGACCTCGTAACCGAAGATGCGGTCGGCCATGACCGCGATCAGGACCACGCCGCCCGAAAGGACGACCTGGACGACCGACAGCGGAGCCAGCGAGATCGCCGCGACGTGCAGCGCCCATGCACCGCGCGCCGACGCCCATGCCGACGGCGAACCACTTCGAGCACCACAGCCCCTTGGCCGAGCGCAGCGGGTGGCGCACGTCGATCGCGGGAGCCTCGCAGGCACCGCGGTGCTTGAAGAAGAACCCGAGGTTCGAGGCGAAGGCGCACAGCAGCGCCAGCAGGATGCCGAGATGAAGGGTCATGCAGAGTTCATCGGGCCGGGCTGGCCTACAAACTGGCGCCGTCCGATGAAACTGTCATCGGCACCAGAGCTTCCCTCCTTGACCACCCGGCGAGCGCGACACGCTAGCGGACGACCCTGAAGAATGCGTAAGACCGCAAAACCCCTGCTTTTCATGGACATCGACGGTGTCCTGTCGCTGTTCGGGTTTCAGTCCGACAGCCGTCCAGGGGGCCAGTGGCTCAACGTCGACGGCATCGTCCACCTCATTTCGGGCACGGCGTCCGAGCACCTTCACCGTCTCGACACGAGCTTTGAGCTGGTCTGGTGCAGCGGCTGGGAGGAGAAGGCCAACGAGCACCTTCTGACGGCCTTGGTGCTTCCCGCTCCGCTGCCGTTTCTCACCTTCTCCGCACCGGCGGGCGCGCCACATTGGAAGCTGCCCGCGATCGACGCCCACGCCGGCGATCGCCCGCTGGCCTGGGTCGACGACACTCACGACGACGCCTGCCGGGCGTGGGCGGCGGCGCGCGCGGCCCCCACCCTGCTCGTCTCGACGGATCCTCCGACCGGGCTGACGGACGCTCACGTCGACGCGCTGCACGGCTGGGCCGCCGCACTCGGCTCCTGATCGGTCACCGCCCTCAACGGGCATACCAGTCGCGTGACGCACGTGCGCGAGCGCCTACGCGACCCCGTCGTCTGGGGCAACGCGGCCCAGGTCGTCAAGGCCGTCTGCGCCGCCGTCGCGGCTTGGGCGCTGGCCGTGACGGTGTTCGACCTGCCGCAACCGTTCCTCGCCCCATGGGCCGCGCTGCTGACGGTCCACGCGACCGTCTACCGCACGTTCGCGCGCGGGTTGCAGCAGGTGGCCGCCGCGGTCCTGGGCGTCCTGCTCGCGGTTGCCGCCGGGAGCGTCTTCGGCGTCAACGCCGCCTCGCTCGCCGTGATGCTCCTCGTCGCGATGGCGGCGGGCACGACGCGCGCGCTTCGCGACGAGTCGACCACCGCCGCGGCGACCGCGCTCGTCGTGCTGCTCGCCGGGTACAGCGGCGACCCCAACATCGTCGGGGCGCGCCTGCTCGACACCGCGATCGGGATCACCGTCGGCCTGCTCGTGAACCTGCTCGTCTGGCCTCCGCTGCGCGACCGGACGGCGGCGCGCCAGGTGGACGTCATTGACGATCGCCTGGGGGCGCTGCTTGCCGAGATGGCTGAAGGGCTCGGCGAGAGGCCGGGCTCGGTCGATCCCGACCAATGCGTTCGAGCGCACGCGCGAGCTCGATCGCGACGTCGCCGACGCCTGGGCGGTCTTCCAGCAGGCGCGTGAGAGCGGCCGCCTCAACCTGCGGCGCGCCGCCGGTGCGCGCGTGCGAGCTTCGCAGGGGCTGGGCACGCTGCTGGCGCGGTTGGAGCAGGCGATCGCCGACACGCGCAGCATGGCGGGCACGATCGGCCGCGCCCGTTGCGGCGCGGACCTCGACCCCCGCTTCCGCGAGGCGTGGGTCGCGCTGCTCGCGCGTACCGGCGAAGCGGTCATCGCAGCCGACGCCGCGGCGATCCAGAAGGTGCGCGCGGACCTCGAGGCGGGCGCACCGGCGATGATGGGCGAGGACCGGGACCTCGCGCCACGGCCGGTCCACGGAGCGCTCGTCGTCAACTTGCGCAACATCCTCGACGCGATGGATGCCGTGGCCGAGGCACAGCCGGTAAGCGTCCGCACTCCTCGGCCGCTGCGCGACCACGCGCTTCAGCGCGTCCTCGCGGTAGGTTCCCGCTCCCGCGACCGGAGGAGATGCTCGTGTTTCGTGCCGAGGTGATCGGATCGATGCTTCGCCCCTCGTACCTGAAGGAGGCGCGCGCCGCGTTCGATCAGGGCAACCTCTCGCCGGCCGACCTCAAGCACGCCGAGGACCGCGCCGTCGATCAGGCGATCGCCATGCAGGAGGGCGCGGGCGTCGACGTGGTCAGCGACGGCGAGATGCGCCGCTTCCTGTTCATGGGGCCGATCACCGAGACGGTCGAGGGCATCGAGTTCGTCGAGCACGACAGCGCGATGCCGTGGAGCACCCCCGAGGGGGACATCGAATGGACCTCGCCCGCCGCGGTCACCTCGAAGCTGCGCAAGGTGCGCTCGATGGTCACCGAGGAGTACAGCTACGCGCGAGCGCGCGCGAGGCTGCCGCTGAAGGTGACCGTGCCCAGCCCGCTCGTGCTCTATGGGTTCTGGAGCCCGCGCCACTCGACCGGCGCCTACAAGGACGCATTCGCGATGTTCGCCGACGCCGCCGAGGTCGGGCGCTCGGAGATCCAGGAGCTCGTCGCCTTGGGCTGCGAGTACATCCAGGTCGATGCGCCCGAGCTGGCCACGCTCGTCGATCCGCGGGTGCGCGACTGGGCCGAAGGGCTCGGCTTCGGGGCCGAACGCATGCTCACCGAGGGCATCGACCTCATCAACTCCATGGTGCAGGGCATCTCGGGCGTGCGCCTGGGCATCCACCTGTGTCGCGGCAACAACGCGGGCATGTGGATGGCCAGCGGCGGCTACGAGTTCATCGCGAAGGCGCTGTTCGAGCGCGCGACGGCGTTCGACGCCTTCTTCCTCGAATACGACAGCCCGCGCTCGGGCTCCTTCGAGCCGCTCGCCGGCGCCCCCGAGGACAAGCAGGTCGTCCTGGGCCTCGTGTCGACCAAGGACCCCGAGCTCGAGACCGGCGAGGAGCTGCTGGCACGCATCGAAGACGCCGCGCGCTTCTTCCCGCGCGAGCAGCTCGGGCTGTCGACCCAGTGCGGCTTTGCCTCGATCGCCGCCGGCAACCCGATCACCGAGGCCGACGAGGAGCAGAAGCTGCGGCTGGTCGCCGAGACGGCGCGCGCGGCGTGGAGCTGAACGCCCTCAGCCAAACGGCCTGATCGGATCGCTGCCGTCCCAGGCCAGCGATGTCGCGTACAGCCGAGTGAAGGCGGCGTCCGTCGCCGCGTCCATCTCGATCACCTCGACGTAGCCGGGAGGGCGACGTCGGCCTCGGCCGGCGCGCCGCGATAGGTCGCCCGCTCGCCGGTGAAGTGCTCCAGCAGGTACCACGGCCCGACGCCGAGCTGCTCGATCCAGCGTTGCATGCCCGCCTCGATGTCCTCGACGACGTAGGCCATCTGGAAGATGCCCGTCCGCGGTTGGCCGAATCCCAGGAGCGACATGCGCGGGACCGTACCGTCGCGCGCCTAGCTAGATGACGTGGCCGAGACCCTTGATCGCCGCGGTGCCCAGCACGATCTCGAGCACGACGCCGGCCACGCCGATGATGAGCGCGGCGACCACGATGGCGAAGTC
This sequence comes from uncultured Actinomycetes bacterium, assembly GCA_963821355.1. Classification (GTDB taxonomy): domain Bacteria; phylum Actinomycetota; class Thermoleophilia; order Solirubrobacterales; family Solirubrobacteraceae; genus JAOPZW01. Next base: position 194,856 of record CAWGDO010000003.1, read on the forward strand.
CTCGAGCAGCACCGCGAGCGATAGCAGGACGACGCCGAGCGCCGGCAGCGTGTCCAGCCCGGTGAACGGCGGCGCCAGGAACGCGGCGACGCATCCGGCGAGCACGAAAACGCCGAAGACGATGTTGCTGAGGCGATGGTCGAACAGGATGCGCAGGCGCGGCTTGGAGATCCGCTCCAGCCGGCGGATGAGTCGCATCAACCCGGCGAGGAAGCGCTGCTGCCTGTCCCCCGCCAGCTCGAGCCTGCGCCAGCGCTGCGGCAGCCAGATGACCTGGCGCCCGGCGATCAACTGGACGGCGAGGAGCATCGCGACGATCTCGAAGACGTGCGTCGCGCCGCCCGTCGGCAGCGGCAGCGCCGGTACGCCGAGCAGCACGACGAAGAGCATCGCGAAGCTCTTCTCCTCGAAGAGGTCGATGAGCGTCGCGACCGTCTTCTCGACGTCGCTGCTCAGCCAGCGCTCAAGCTGATCACTGACCTTCGCAGACGATGGCATCCGGCGGACGGTACGGTGTCGGCGCGCCGGGCCTGCGAATCATGGAGTTCTTCGACGACTTCGAAGCGCCGGACCTCGACACGGCGGTCTGGCTTCCTCACTACCTGCCGATGTGGAGCTCGCGAGCCCAGAGTGCTGCGGCGTACGCGTTGGCGGACTCCGAGCTGCGGCTCACGGTCCCGCCCGGCCACGGGCTGTGGTGCCCCGTCGACCACGACGAGCCGCTGCGGGTGTCGGGCCTGCAATCGGGCGTGTTCTCCGGGCCCGTCGGCAGCACGGTCGGGCAGCAGCCGTTCCGTGAGAGCCTGGTCGTACGCGAGTTCCAGCCGACCAACTGGGGCTGGACTCCTCACCACGGGCTGCTCGAAGTGCGCGCGCGGATGGACCTCAGCCCGTGGTCCATGGCCGCGGTGTGGATGGTCGGGATCGAGGACGAGCCCGAGCGCTCGGCCGAGATCTGCATCTTCGAGGTCTTCGGCGACGCGCTGGAGTCCGACGGCGACCGGCCGACCGCGGCCGTCGGGATGGGCGTGCACCCGTTCCGCGATCCCGGGCTGACCGACGAGTTCGCGGCCGAACGCCTATCCATCGACGTACGCGCGTTCCACGTCTACGCGGCCGACTGGCGTCCGGGCCGGGTCGAGTTCCTCGTCGACGGCCGGCACGTCAAGACCGTCCACCAGGCCCCGGACTACCCAATGCAGATGATGGTCGCGGTCTTCGACTTCCCGGCGAAGGCCGCTGTGGCACCCGACCGTGCGCCGGTGCCACAGCTCGCCGTGGACTACGTCCGCGGGTCCTGACCGGTGAGCACCGCGCGCCGCTCGCGGTATTCGTCGGCGTCGATCTCGCCACGGGCATAGCGGGCGTCGAGCACGTCGAGCGCGCTCTCGCGATCGACCTGGGCGCGCGGCGGGCCCCACCCGCCCCTGGAGCGCAGCAGGAACACGATGCTGCCGATGACGAGGGTCCAGAACAGGAGCACGAAGATGATCCACCAGCCCGGCCCGTCGTGATGCCACGAGTCGGCCAGGATTGCTGTCGAAAGGAGTTGCATGATGAGCATGGTCGCGTCCGCCGAGCGGCTTGTCGTCCGGCGGGCGGCGGCATCGCGCGTACGCTCACGAGCGTAGGGTGGCCCGATGAGCGATCCGGCGGCGACCGAGGACACCGACGCCGTACGCGCTCAGCGGCGCGCCTTCGTACGCGAGCATCGCGTCGCCGTCTTCGGCTACGGCCGCCAGGCGGACGGCCCCTCTATGTCGATCGTCTACTACGTCGTTGCAGGCGACCACGAGCTTCGCGTCACCAGCATGCGCGACCGCGCCAAGACCAAATCGGTGCGCCGCGACGGGAAGGTGTCGCTGTGCATCCTCGATGAGCAGTGGCCCATGAGCTACCTGCAGCTGTACTGCGATGCCGAGGTCGACGACGACATCGACGCCGCGATCGACGTCAATGTTGCAGGTCTCCGGGATCATGGCCGGCAAGCCGATGCCGGACTCTGCCAGGCCCGACGTCGAGGAAATGTGCCGGCGCGAGCACCGGATCGTCCTGCGTCTGCGCCCGTACGCGACGTTCCAGACGCCGCCCCGGCACGTGCGCAAGCCGGAGGACCTCAAGGGCCTGACGCATTGGGTGAGCAACAGTCTGCCCTGGTGACAGCCGCTTCGCCGCAGCGATCGATTAGGGTCGCCTCATGCGGCGCGATGACCGACCGCCTCCGCGGCGCCCCGGTCCTCGTCAGCCTCGACGACGACGAGATCGCTCGGCTCGCCGCGTCCGGCCGCGAGCGGCGGCTTGCCGCGGGCGAGTTCCTTTTTCGCCAGGGCGAGCACGCGGTCTCCTTCCACCTGGTACTCGACGGGCAGCTCGAGACGACGCGTGAGGTCGCCGGCGAGCAGGTCCTGATGCTGGGCCACGGGCCGGGGCGGCTTCCTGGGCGCGATGGCCCGGCGCACCGAGACCCCGTACCGCGGGACCACGTTCGCCGTCGCCGACACGCTGCTCTTCGAGCTCGACGGCGACGACCTGCGCCGGCTCGCGTTCAGCCATCCGGCGCTGCTGCGCCAGTTCCTGCCGGCGTTCGAGACGGTGAGCCATGCGGTCAAGGGAATCGAGCGCGACCGCGAGAAGCTGCTCGCCGTCGCAAGCTGGCCGCCGGGCTGGCGCACGAGCTCAACAAC
>CAWGDO010000004.1:0-263872 GCA_963821355.1 uncultured Actinomycetes bacterium
CAGCAGCGCGGATTTCACTGCGCGGACGCCGTGCTGGCGGAGCTCGACACGGCGGGGCCGCCCGACGACCTGGCTGACGCGGTGACGGCGTTCATGGGCGGCACCGTGTTCACGGGCATTACGTGCAGCGCGCTCACGGCCGGCGTGATGGCACTGGCCTGGCGCTCGGCGAGATCGAGGACACCCGCCCCCGCGTGGCGCGGATGATCGCGACCATGGCGCTCGGCGGCAACGCGTTCGCCGACGATCTCAACAGGTTCAACCGCCTCATGAACCTCGGTCACGACCTGGCCGAGTGGTTCGAAGCGCAGTTCGGCAGCACCCAGTGCCGCACGCTGACCGGCTCAGACTTCGCCACCACCGAGGGCGTGCGCGCCTACATCGAGCACGACGGCACCGCCGACTGCGCCCGCATCGCGCGGTTCGTGGCCGAGCGCGTCGCCGCCATGATCGCGGCCGCGGCAGACGCTCCCGCCAACGGGCCCGCGGCACCAAACACCGAGTCGGGCGCCTGACGACCCGTCGTCGCGGAGCGCCGCCGCCCGGCCAAAGCCGCGACGAGCAGCCGAACGGCCGACGTACCCAGCAGGACGGGCAGCGCTTAGGAACTATCCAAAAACTCGTGCGGCTTGGTTGAGGGCGTGAAGCCGGCGGTACCACAGCAGCGCGCAGGCGAGATAACCGCGGCGCGGCGAATCTTGGGGTGTGGAGCCGGCCGAGGCCGAGGCGATCTATGACGCGGGTCGTCAGGCGGTCGTGCGTGTGCTGTTGGAGCTCTCGGCGCAGAACGAGCGGCTGCAGGGTCAGGTTGTGGAGTTCCCCCGGTTCGCCGGACACGGGTGAGCTCATTGGTCGTGATTGGATCGCCGCAACGATCGCGAGCACGCGTGCCTGTACGCCTGAGAGCGGTGCGGGCGGGCCGCCGGGTGACGCCGGTTTTCCACGGATGCGGCCGTAGCGGGGTGGTGCGTGCGCGCGCTGCGATCTAGCGCCATCAGCACGGCGTCAGTCGCGCGATGCACGTCTGCCGGGTTCGCTGACAGGGACGCGGCGCTGCGGGCAACCGCCATCGATTCGACCTCGTCAAGCAACACGATCGTCGGCTTCCCGTCGTCGGCGAGCAGCGGGACGTGCTCGCAGAGGAGATCGAAGACCCGCTGCTGGGACTGGGCGTGCCGGTCATCACCGAGCGCGATCAGTTCGCGATGTTGCCGCCCACCCTGCGTGACGCGATGCTCGGCACGCGCGAATGGTCGGCCGGGACGTTGGAGGGCCCGCGGGGCCCGCTGATTCATCCTCAATCCCATCCACGCACCCACACGGCTGAAGGTCACGCTGGCCGAGGAGATCGCTCACCTCGTCATGGGCCATCCGCCGTCCGAGATCGATCCCGGCATGGGGATCCGGACGTACAACGCGACCGTGGAGCAGGAGGCCTTCAGCGTCGGCGGCGCGCTGGTGATGCCGTACGGCCAGCTGTTCCGCCTGGCCAAGGCGGGGAAGCCACTTCAGACGATCGCCGACGCGTTCGGCGTCTCGACGCAGATGGCGCGCTGCCGGATCAACCGCACCGGGTTGAGCCGGATGTACCGAAAGCGGATCGCGAGCTGACGCAGCCTGCTCTGACGCCCCGCTGGAGCCCGTCAGGACGACAGAACAGGCGGCCATTGGGTACCCGATTGGGTACTCGCGGCGGTTTGTGGCGGGTCGGCACTCCTCGACGCTTGAGCGCGACCACGAAAAAGGGCCCTGATCTACAGGGCCTTTTTCGATGGCGAGACCCGGACTCGAACCGGGGACACCACGATTTTCAGTCGTTACGTCCTAGCGGCCGCGCGTCGCGAAATCCCTGGAAACCAGCAGTTCTTGCGAGTCGGCCTCGCGCGGATGATCTTCGCAATTTGCGCCGGATTCCACGCGTTTCAGGGGATGGCCGGCCTTCCATCCCCTGTTTGGCTGCACGGTTTGCTCAGGCGGTGAACCCTGAGGTGGGATGGTTCACGTGCGCCGCGCCTGGTTTCCCGCCAGGGCGGCTCCGCGGTGCTTGGCCCGGGCGTAGCGCCCCGGCCCCTAGGCGCCGGCTGGTGCGGCGTCCGGGGCGAGCCCGGGGAAGAAGTGCCAGGAGACGTCTCTGAGGACCCCGACGATGAGCTGCGGCGTGGGTTCCGCGGAGGGGTCGTCGAGCTGCGGCGGGGGCTGGACGCCGAGGGCCCTGGCATGTTCGATCAGGCCCTGACCCATCCCTTTGCCGAGCGCGCTGAGCGCCTTGCCGAGCGCCTCGTCGTCTCGGTGCCACGACGGCACGGGCCGCGCGGTGAACGTCGCCCACGTCTCCGGGTCGCGGGACTCGTCGAGCGTGAAGAGGTCGTCGAAGGTGACGCGCCGCGGCGTCGCGCTCGGTGAGCGCCTCGCCGAGGCTCCAGCACTTGCGCAGGGTGGCGATCAGCGAGGTGTGGCGGTACTCGTCGTTGAACACTGAGCCCCCCACCTCGGACAGAAGCGTTGGCGCCGACCGTGAGTCTTTCACAGACTTCGTGCCGCACTTGAGACCCGGTCAAACCTCCAGGAGTGGGTCAAACCTCCAGGAGTGCGCCGTGGTCGACGGGGTTGAAACGGACCTGGAGTGTCTGTGCGGCGGGTGTTGAGAGCTTCCCTGCGGTCCCCGGGTCCACGGTGCCGTCGGCCCAGGCGAGGATCATCGAGCTGTCGGGCGGTAGCAGCCGCCCGATTCCTTTCAGGCGCCGAGCGGATACCGCGCGTCCCTCCCACTCGCCGTAGATGGAACCTGCGAAGAGACCGAAGATCCCCCAGATCACGCCGGTGACGACGCCGCTCTCGATCGAGCTGAGGATCCCGCCGTCGCCGGCGAAGCCTGCGATGAGGCCGGCCGCGACGCCGAAGGCGGCCCACCCCACGACTGCGCCCTTGGCAAATGCGGCTACACCCTGGGTCGGGCTGATGACCCGCCGCCTGCCGTTCTTGGCCGACTCGAACACGAGCTCGACCTGGGGCGAGTCGCCGTTCACCTTGCGGGTCGCCTGTAGAGCGGCCTTCGCAGCGTGCTCCCCGGAGTAGCGGAGCAGAAGCATGGTGAGCAAGGTGGTGTTCGCGGGGGAGCTCTTGTCGGTGGCTGTCGATGAGCTCTCGATGGGGGTCGTGGCCCCGGCGAAGACCGTCGCGGAGAGGTCGTCGGTGATGCCGGCGACGCTTGCGGCCGCCGGCTTGAATGGAGCCGTCGTGGCCAGGAGCCGCTCGGCGTCGGCGGCCTCGGCGAAGACCGCAAGGACGGGCTGTCGCGGCCGACCCGCTCGCCGATCCGCTTCAACTCGCTTTTTGATGCGAGATGCGCCGTGTAGTGGGCTAGACGCCACCGCACAGGGCGCCGACCACCGCCCAGAGAACTAGGCTGGCAGCACTGCCGCCGCTCGCCACGAGGCCGAACAGCCCCCAGGTGAGGGCCGGCGCCAGCGCGCCCGCGATCGTTCGGTGCGGGTCGTAGCTCAACGTCTTCCCCTTCGGGCTCACCTCCACCACCGCCTCGTCGAGTAGGGCGCCGCCGCCGGAGCGGACTCCTTTGCCGACGTCCGACCTGGCGTGGGAGGGCGTCTTCGCGCCGGCGAAGCACACGAGCAACATGCAGAGCTGGCCCGGATGTTGGGTGTCGTTCATCCGGCCGGGCGTTCGATCCCGCGGTAGGGATCACGCAGCTCGTCGTGCTCCTCGACGAGCGCGGTGACGTACTGGACGGTGGCCCGCCGCCAGACCGGCGGCACACAGGGAACACAATGGAGGAACACGACGCGTCCAGCGCCTCGCCCGAGCCCGCGAAATCTGTACTCTTGCAGGGACTTCCTGATGGAGCCAGCCGGGATCGAACCGGCGACCTCCTGCTTGCAAAGCCGCGGGCCAGGTCAACCCCACATGTTCTCGACGGACTCGTGACCTGCCCGGCCGCCGCTCCCGTTAACCGGGACGGTGCCGCATCGGACGTCGAGGGGCTGCTGGTGCATCTCGCGTCGACTAGCCGCTGTTTGGGACACATCTGGGACACCCGCCGAGAACGGCCTCGGCCCTGACACGCGAAAAGGCGCCTACTTGCGGCGCCTTTTTGATGCCCCCGCAAGGAATCGAACCTTGAACCTTCGGATTAAGAGTCCGCTGCTCTGCCAGTTGAGCTACAGGGGCGCGCCCCGGAATGGTAGCGGCGCCCGGGCGTCAGCCGCTGCTCGATTGGCCGGGTTGCGTGGCCGTGAGCTGACTCTTCTGCAGGTCGATCTCGGACTTCAGCTGCTTGCGCTGGTCCTTCGGGGCAAGCGCGATCGCCTTCTTCTCGGCGAGGTCGCTCTTGCGCGTCTGTTTGGCGCCCGGCGGCGAGGATCGCGAGCTGGGCGTAGTTGGCCGCCGACTCTGTGCTCGGCCATGACCAGCTCGAGGCGCCTGCACGGCCTTGTCGTACTGCTTGAGGCCGGTAGGCCCGTAGGCGGTCGTCATCTCCGTGGCCGCGTCGACGTCAGGCTTCTTGGGATCGAGCGCCAGGTAGCGCTGCCATGACGTCGACGCGGCGCGCAGCTCGCCAGGCCCTTGTCGGTGTAAGCCGGCTGGGACTGGTCGAAGTTGTCGCCCGTGCCGGCGTGCTGGAAGTGCAGCTTGCGTCAGAGCGGCGAGCGCCGCCGCGTCGGTCGGGGTTGGCCTGCACGCGCTTGTCAGCGCCTCGACGCGCTTCTTGAACGAGCGTGTCGACGCTGGTCGACCGCTCGCCGTTGCCGTTGATCGCGTCGAACAGACCGCCGTTCGTGGCGCCGCCGATCCCGAACAGCACGAGGCCGCCGCCCATGAGGATGGCGAGGCCGAGGTAGATCACCTGGACGGTGCGCCGGCGGCCGCGGCCGCGAAGGTCGAACAGCATCGCGGTCAGGATAGGGGCAGGGTCGTCGTCGCAGGCGTCGCCGAGCGCTCGTCGTCGTGCTCGTCCTCGTCCTCGTCCTCGTCGTCGTCCCAGCCGCGTCCCAGCGCCGCGCGACCGCCGCCGGCCGGAAGATCACGCCAGCCCGATGCTGAGCTCGAAGAGGACGACCAGCGGGAGCCATCGCGATGAGCATCGTCACCGGGTCGGGCGTCGGCGTGGCGACCGCGGCGACGACCGAGATCCCGAGGATCACGTAGCCGCGGTTGTGGCGCCAGCTGGCGCGCGCTGATGATCCCCAGTCCGCGTCACAGCGAGCACGCCGACCGGGATCTGGAACAACAGCCCGATCAGCGCCAGGAGGAGCACGACGAACCGGTAGTAGTCCGCGGCCTGGATCGAGGATGTCGAACTGGTCGTCGTTGAAGTTCTGCAGGAAGTCGACGGCGCGCGGCAGCGCGACGAAGTAGCCGAAGGCGACGCCCGCGATGAACAGCACCGGCACCATCGCCATCAGCGGCAGCGCGACCCGGCGCTCGCGCCGGGCTGAACGCCGGTAGGACGAAGGCGTACGATCTGGCAGAGGATGAACGGCAGCGCGAGCAGCAGCGCCGCGTAGGCGGCGACGGTGAACGTCGTCACGAACGGCTCGGTGACGCCGAGCGTGACCGGCGATCGGGCGGCGTCCGTCGGCGCCGACGCGGCGGCCACTCGGTTGGCCTGGATCGCGGCGTCGACTGCGGCGGTTCTGCTGCGCAAAGAGTGCCGTCGTCCGCGGCGCGTCAGCTCGAGCTTGCCGGCGACGACGTTGTTGATCGCCTCTGGCCGGCGAGCGCGGGGATGCTGAGGCGCTGGCCGGCCGAGCTCTTGAGCTGATCGACGGCCGAGTCCTGCAGCGGGCTGCGCTTGCTGTTGCTGCTGTTGAGGCGCTGGGTGTCGCGGACCGGCTTGTTGATCGTGTCCAGGATCCAGCCGTTCTGCCAGTAGCAGATGGAGAACGCCGCCATGAAGGCGATGACGCACACGATGAGCCGGGTGCGCAGCTCGTCGAGGTGATCGACGAGGCTCAGCCGCTCCTCGTGGCCGATCGGCCGCAGGCGGCTCAAGCGTGTTCCCCTGTGGCGCTCAGGCGTCCGCGCGCGAGGCGGGCTGGTCCTGCGGACGCGCCTCGCCCGTCACGACCTCGGGCTCGGCGGCGGCGCGGTCCACCTGCTCCTGGCGCACGGCCGGCTCCTCGCGGCCCTCGTCGTCGTTCTTGCTCTTGCCGGTCAGCGAGTCCTTGAACTCGCGCATACCCGAGCCGAGCTGGCGCCCGAGCCCCGGCAGACGCTTGGGCCCGAAGATGATGATCACGATGAGGAGGATGATCCCCAGCTCGAGCGGTCCGATGTCGGGCATGGCACAAGCCTAGCGGCGATCGCCAGGTCGCCCGCCGATTGGGGTGAATCTGCATCGGACGAGGGGCTAGGCTACGCGAGCGGCAACGCGCCAGATCTCCCCCAGCGGCCATCACCCGTAAAGGCGGGGGCGAGGGCGGCCGATGAAGTGGCCATCAGGAGATCGTGAGCATGAGCCGCGAAGCCGACAACCGCCACTACGTCCGCCGCGTCGTCCTGCCATCTGGCAAGACGATCGAGGTGGTCTACTTCGACGAGATCCCCGATCTCGTCCCTGGCGCGCATGACGCGCTGCCGCAGAGCGGCGAGCGCCTCCACATGTGCGGCACCTGCGACTCCAACCTCGTCTACCCCGTCGAGTGGGAAGAGGCCGGCGCGACCCATTGGGAGGTCATGCTGCGCTGCCCCAACTGCGAGTGGTCCGGCACAGGGGTGTTCGAGCAGCGCGTCGTCGAGCGCTTCGACGAGGAGCTCGACCGCGGCACCGAGGCGCTCGTCCGCGACCTCAAGCGGATGATGCACGCCAACATGGAAGACGAGATCGACCGCTTCGTCTCCGCGCTCGAGGGCGATCACATCGTCCCCGAGGACTTCTAGGAACTACATCTAGGTAGCCCTCAGGTAGGCCAGCACCGCCAGCACCCGCCGGTGATCGTCATCGGTCGCGGGCAGGTCGAGCTTGGCGAAGATGTTGGAGACGTGCTTCTCGACGGCGCCCGCCGTGACGACCATTGCGCGCGCGATCGCCGCGTTGGTGCGGCCCTCGGCCATGAGCTCGAGGACCTCGCGCTCGCGCGGCGTCAGGTCCGCGAGCGCCTCCTCGCCGGGGCGGCCCTCGCGCGCGCGCACGAGCTCGGCCACCACCTCGCGATCGAGCGCCGTCCCGCCGCGCGCCACGCGCTCGACCGCATCGACGAAGGCCCGCACCTCGCCGACGCGCTCCTTCAGCAGGTAGCCGATCCCGCCCTCGCCCGACTCGAGCAGCTCGGCCGTGTACACCGGCTCGACGTACTGCGACAGGATCAGGACGCCGAGCCCGGGCCGGCGCCGACGCGCCTCCAGCGCGGCGCGCAGGCCCTCGTCGGTGAAGTCCGGCGGCAGGCGCACGTCGACGATCGCCAGGTCCGGCTTGTGGCCGGCGACGATCCGCAGCAGGCCCGGCCCGTCCTCGGCCTGCGCGACGACGTCGATGTTCTGCTCGCGCAGCAGGGCCACGAGGCCCTCGCGCAGCAGCGTCTGGTCCTCGACGATCACCACCCGCATGGCAGCTCCGCCCGCACGATGGTGCCGCCCCCGGGCGCGCTGCTCACCGACAGCGTGCCGTCGAGCGCGGCGACCCGATGGCGCAGGCCCATGAGCCCGGTGCCCGTCGCGGTCCGCGCCGCCCACGCCCTCGTCGGCGACCTCGACGACGAGCCGGCCGTCGCGATCGGCGATCTCGACCGTCGCCGGCGCGCCGCCGGCGTGCTTGGCGGCGTTGGTCAGCGCCTCGGCGACGACGAAGTAGGCGGCGGTCTCCACCACCGGCAGCGGCCGACGAAGGATCGACGCGTTCACGGTGACCGGAATCGGCGAGCGGCGTCCCAGCGCCTCGACCGCGGCCTCCAGACCGCGGTCGGCGAGCACCGGTGGCGCGATGCCCCGGGCGAGATCGCGGAGCTCGCCGATCGCGGCGCCCGCCTCCTCGCGGGCGCTGCGAACCAGCTCGGCGATCTCGGGCTGGTCCTCCAGGCGCTCCTCGGCGCGCCCGAGCTGCATGCTCAGCGCCACGAGCCGCGCCTGCGCGCCGTCGTGCAGGTCGCGCTCGATGCGCCGCAGCTCGGCCGCCTGGACGTCGAGGGCGCCCATGCGCGTACGGGTGAGCTGGTCGACCCGGGCGGCGAGCTCGACCTCGCGCGGGCGCATGTGCGGCCACGCAAACACGACCGTCGCGTGCACGCCGAGGGCGAGGCCGATGGACGCGATCGCCCACAGCGGCCAGAAGTAGCCGCCGCCGCTGAGGCCGTAGACCGCGAGGAGGATGGCGACGACCGTTCCCGCCGCCGCGGCGAAGATCGCCAGCGGGCGCCGCGGCCCCGCGGGCACGCGCAACGCGCCGCGGATGGCGAGCTGGGCGACCAGCGGGACGGCCAGGGCGAACACCACCCACTTCGGCCAGAAGTAGCCGCCCCGGGTGACGCCCCACAGGAAGACGATCGTGAGGATCACGAGCACCGACAGCGCGGCCTCGAGCGCGATGGCGGCGCCCCAGGGGTCGCGCTCTTGGATCGTGGGCTCGGCGGTCACGGCTCACAGGGTGGCAGGCCCCGGGCTGCCGCTCGCTGTGGCCCGCCCCCGAATGCGGCTGAGGTTCTCCCCCTACGCGTACCGGGCGACAACGCCGTCGGCAACGAGGTCAAGCGCGTGGCGCTGGCGCCCCGATAGGCCCGCCGGCAGCCCGTCTTCGGCCTCGCCCACCATCCGCAGCGCGCGGGCGCGCGCCTCGTCGAGCGCGCCGGTGGCCTCGATGCGATCGCACACGGCCTCGGCGGCCGCCGGCGAGTCGATCGTGCGCAGGTCCAGCGCGGCCAGCTCGCCGTCGCGCTCGCGCGCGAGGATGAGCGGCAGCGTCACCGTCCCGTCGAGCAGGTCGGTGCCGCGGTGCTTGCCGGTGCGCTCGGCCGGACCCGAGACGTCGAGCACGTCGTCGAGGAGCTGGAAGGCGAGGCCGATGCGCCGGCCGAACTCGCCGAGCGCGTCGGGCTCGGCGCCCGCCTCGATCGCCCCCAGCCGGCAGGCCGCCTCGAACAGCCGCGCGGTCTTCAGCTCGCAGCGCCGCAGGTAGCGCTCGACGGGCATCGTCGCGTCCCAGGCGTCGGCGCGCTGCAGCAGCTCGCCCGCGGCCAGCGCCGACGTCGCGTCGCGACAGCACGCGGACCTCGTCCGGGCTGCCGTTGCGCGCCAGCTCGGCGAAGGCGCGCGCGAAGAGGAGGTCGCCGGTGGCGGTGGCGGCGCCGCGCCCGCCGCTGGCGACGACGGTCGGCATGCCCGCGCCGCAGCGACGCGCCGTCGAGCACGTCGTCGTGGACGAGCGTGGCCGAGTGCACGAGCTCGACCGCGGCTGCCGCGCGCACGAGCGCCGTCGCCGTCCGTCGCCGTCGGCGGCCAGCAGGACGAGCAGCGGCCGCAGGCGCTTGCCGCCGGCCGCGATCGTGGCGCCCGCGTGCTCGGCGAGCACGTGCGCCGTGGTCGGCCGCCAGCTCGCCGAGCCGCTGCCTCGACGCGCTCGAGCAGCTCGGGGACGTGCTCGCCCGCCGGCACGGACAACCTCGGTCGACGTTGCTCGGACTCGGTGCTGGTCATCGCTCTGCGGCTCGCCGACGTGCATCGCGATGATCCCACCCGCCGTCAGCATCTAGCGGATCCGGTGCAGGCCAGCGCGCGTCCATCGCCGCCGCGCGAGCTCGTCCGGGCCGGGGAAGCGCTTGACGGAGCTCGGCAGGTACGTGTAGGCCTCGTCTGTCGCCGGCGACCCGCCCGATCAGCGGGACGACGCGGTCGAACCACACGCGAGTAGAAGGTCGACAGCGGCGGCCGGCGTCGGCGTCGTGATCTCGAGCACGACGACGTGGCCGCCGGGCTTGACGACGCGCGCCATCTCGCGCAGGCCGCGATCGAGGTCGGAGAAGTTGCGCGCGCCGAAGCCGACGGTGACGGCGTCGAAGCGGTCCGGTCTCGTAGGGGAGCTCGAGCGCGTTGGCCCACTCCCAGGTCAGCTCCGGCGTCCTTGACGCGGGCGCGCTCGAGCATCTCCTCGGAGAAGTCCGAGCCGATGACCTCGCCGCCGGCCCCGACGCGCCGGGCGAGCTCGATCGCCAGGTCACCGGTGCCGGTCGCGACGTCGAGCACCCGTCGCCGGGCGCCGACGCGGCGAGGTCGGCGGCGCGGCGCGCGCCAGCGGTGGTGCAGCCCGGCCGTCATGACCGAGTTCATCAGGTCGTAGACGCCGGCGATGCGATCGAACATCGCCCGCACCTGCGGCTCGTCCAGCGTGCCGCTGCGGCGGCCGCCGCGGCTCATCTCGCATCCTCGGCGCTAGTCGCCACTTGAGCTGCGAGACGGAAGTACACCATCTCGTTGAACTGCTCCGGCGTGCTCTTCTGCAGGCTCGTGAACGACGGCATCGGCGACGTCGGGTTGATCAGCGTGCGCGCGATCGCCTGAGCCGGCAGGCGGGCGCCGATCTCGGTCAGCTCCGGGCCGGGGCCGTCGTTGCCGTTCTCGCCGATCTTGTGGCAGGCCAAGCAGCCGGACTGCGCGACGACCTGCTTGCCCGTCTCGAACTGCCGCGAGCGCCTGCGGCGCCCTGCGCCTTGATGCGGTCCGGCGTCTTGATGTCGATCTGCGTCGGCGGGCCGGCATTGGCGCCGAGGTAGGTCAGGTAGCCCATCGCGGCGATCGTGAAGATCGCCGCCGTCGTCGCGATCGGGCGCCGCTCGGGCCGCCGCTCGGGCCCGCGGTCGTAGAACGGCAGCAGGAACAGCAGGATCATGCAGATCGTCGGGACGCCGATCGTCGCGAGCGGCGACGAGGCTCGGCGGCTTGATGATCCGCAGCAGCTCGAAGAGGAAGAAGAAGTACCACTCCGGGCGCGGCGTGTAGGTCGTCGTCGTCGGGTCGACCTTCGGGCCGAGCTCGGCGCCGAGCGTCGGTCGACATCAGGATGATCACCGCCATCACGACGCACGGCCATCGCGCGTCCTTGGTCGACCGCGTACGGGAAGAACGGCTTGCCCTGCGACTTCAGGATCGCGTAGTCGCGGAGATACGCCTCCTTCTCGGCCCTGTTCATGCGCGGACCGGCCTTCCGGCTCGACGGCAGCGACGGGCGAGCAATGACGCGCTGTCACGCGCGCTCCTCCAGGAACTCGGCTCGACCTCCGCGCGCAGCCACGGCGGGGCGGTCGTGCCGAGCTTGGCGACGAGGTACAGGTGCAAGCCGATCAGCGGCGATGATCGCGCCGGGGACCAGCAGCATGTGGATCGCGTAGAAGCGCGAGAGCGTCGTCGCGCCGAATTCCGGCCCGGCGCGCAGGAAGTCGCCGAGATACGGGCCGACCAGCGGGCCCGGTGCCGTTGATGTTGACGCCGACGACCGTGGCCCAGAACGAGCGCTGGTCGAACGGCAGCAGGTAGCCGGTGAACGACATCACGCATCGTCAGGATCAGCAGCGCCACGCCGATGACCCAGTTGAGCTCGCGCGGGTACTTGTAGGCGCCGAAGAAGAACGTCCGCGCCATGTGCAGGAAGATCGAGGATGACCATCACCGACGAGCCCCACTTGTGCATGCCGCGCACGAACTCGCCGAGGAAGACCTCGTTGTTGATGTAGCGGATCGACTCGTAGGCGCGGGTGGGCGACGGGTCGTAGTACATCGCCAGGAAGACGCCGGTGACCGCCTGGTTGAGGAAGGCGAACATCGTCGCCGAGCCCAGCGTGTAGAACCAGTTGGTCCCCTTCGGGACCTTGCGGAACATCATCCAGCGCGCCGGCGCCGGACAGCGACGTGCGCTCGTCGATCCAGTCGATCGGCGGTGGTGCCGGCCTCGGCGCCGTCGCTCGCCGAGGGTCTTGCCGTTGCCCTGGCCGGGGCGCGCGGGCCGCGGACGGAGCTTCGGGGGCGGTGGTGGGAGCGGAAGCTTGGGCATGACCTACGTCCCCGGGAGCTTGCGGATCGTGGGCCGCGACGGGTACAGGTACTGGCCGATGCCGTCCAGCGGCTCGCCGGGATCGCGCGGGCGAGAAGCGCTCGAGCTCGGTGTTGACCGAGTAGCGCGGGCCGATCTCGACCTGGCCGTTGACCACGCGTGTGTAGAAGCGGTCGAGCGGGCGCACCGGCGGGCCGCCGTCGACCTTGCCCGTGAAGTCGTAGACGCCGCCGTGGCACGGGCAGATGAAGCGCTCGGCCGCCTCCACGTACCGCACCGGGCAGCCGAGGTGCATGCAGCGCGTGGAGATCGCGACGAACTGGTTGTACTGGTCGGGCTTGTCGGTGTCGACCTTCTCGTTGCGCTTGCGGACGTAGATGGTCGTCTTGCCCGCCTGCGCCGATGCCGGCCACGATCGTGATGACCTTCGGGACGTACGTGGTCTCGAGGAAGTCCTCCGGCGGCCCGACCGCCTGCCAGAGCTCGTCCTTCTTCTCGAACACCGGCCCGAGCGCGAAGCCGAGCGCGGGCAGCAGGAAGGCCGAGGCCGCGACCGCGCCGGCGACGTTGGCCGTACCGGTCATCAGGCGGCGCCGCGTGATCGTCTCGCCCTCGAACGCGCCCGGGATTTGCCGGTCCGTCGTGTACTTGCTCTTGGTCTGGCGGCGGTCGTCTGCCATCTGGGGCGCCGAACATTATCGGCCCCCAAAGTCTAGGCGCCGCACACGTC
Source organism: uncultured Actinomycetes bacterium (assembly GCA_963821355.1). Classification (GTDB taxonomy): domain Bacteria; phylum Actinomycetota; class Thermoleophilia; order Solirubrobacterales; family Solirubrobacteraceae; genus JAOPZW01. The sequence goes on from CAWGDO010000004.1 coordinate 12,720, forward strand.
GCGCGCTGCCGCAACGAGCGCGCTCGCCGCGCCGGGATCGCCCGCGCGGGCCGCCGCCTTGGCCTCGCGCAGCGCGTCCGACGCACCCCAGCCCAGCGCCACCACGCCGGCCTGCCAGACGGCGTCGGCCAGGTCGGCGCGGCCCTCCGCTCGCGCCTGCGCGCACAGGGCGATGATGTCGGCCAGCTCGGCGACCGCCTCGAGGTCGCCGAGGTCAGCCAGCCGCGCCAGGCCGAGCGCGTAGAGGCGGTCCCCCGCCAGCAGCGCGAGGTCGGGCTCGATCGCGCCGAAGAGCCGCGACGCGCCGTAATGCAGGAGCTCGCCCTCGCGGATCGCCTCGACCACGAAGGCGACCTCGGCCTCGCGGCCGGCGCTGCGCGGGCCGGACGCCGCGGTCGCGGCAAGCGCGCCGTCAGCCGCCGGCTCGGGCCCGAGCGCGTCGGCGAGCAGGCCCCCCTCGGCCAGCACGGCGGCGCGCACGGCGGCGAGCGCGGCGCTCAGAACGCCTCCCGGAAGGCCGCCGCGGCCGCGTCGACCGTGCGCTCGACGTGCTCGCTGTCGTGGGCCAGCGAGGGGAACCAGGCCTCGAACTGCGAGGGCGGCGGGTAGACGCCGCGGGCAAGCAGGCCGCGGCACCACGCGCCGAACGCGCCGAGGTCGCACGCGCGGGCGCCGGCGTAGTCGCGCACCGCGTCGGCCGAGAAGAAGACCGTGAGCAGCCCGGGCGCGGTGACGATCTGCACGGGCGCGTCGCCCGCTGCCTCGCGCAGGCCGGATGCGAGGTTCTCGGTGCGCGCGGCCAGGTGCGCGTAGGCCGACTCGTCGAGCAGCGCCAGGGTGGCCAGCCCGGCCGCCACGGCGAGCGGGTTCCCCGACAGCGTGCCCGCCTGGTAGACGTCGCCGGCCGGGGCGATGCGCTCCATGAGCCCGCGCGAGCCGCCGTAGGCCGCCGCCGGCAGGCCGCCGCCGATGACCTTGCCCATGATGGTCAGGTCCGGCAGGACGCCGGTGAGCTCCTGGGCGCCGCCCTCCGCCACGCGGAAGCCGCTGATGACCTCGTCGAAGATCAGCAGCGCGCCGGTCGCGGTCGCGCGCTCGCGCAGGAGCTCGAGGAAGCCCGACTCCGGGAGGACGAGGCCCATGTTGGCCGGATAGGGCTCGGCCAGGATCGCGGCGAGCTCGTGCTTCTCGGTGGCGCGCACAAGCGCGTCGGGGTCGTTCCACGGCACGACGATCGTCGATGCAGTGGCTGCTTCCGTGACGCCCGGACTGGCCGGGATCGCACCGGTGGCCAGGCCGGATCCGCCCTCGGCCAGCAACCCGTCGACGTGCCCGTGGTAGGCCCCGGCGAACTTCAGCAGCCTCTCGCGCCCGGTCGCAGCGCGCGCGAGGCGGATCGCGCTCATCGTCGCCTCGGTGCCCGAAGACGTCATGCGCACCATCTCGACCGACGGCACCCGGCGGGCGATCTCCTCGGCCAGCTCGACCTCGCCCTGGGTCGGCGCGCCGAACGTCGTGCCGCATTGCGCGGTCGCGGAGATCGCGGCGAGCACGTCTGGGTGGGCGTGGCCGAGGATGAGCGGGCCCCACGAGCAGACGTAGTCGACGTAGCGGTTGCCGTCCACATCGACGAGCTCGGCGCCCAGTCCGCGCTCGACGAAGACCGGGTCGCGCCCGATGGCGCCCATCGCCCGTACCGGCGAGTTCACGCCGCCGGGAAGCCGTTGCAGCGCCCGTGCGTAGAGCTCGGCCGACCGCGTGTCGGTGAGCGAGACCGTCATGCGCCGGCGTGCTCGCGCTCCCAGCGCTTGAAGTCGTCGGTGAAGTACAGGAGGCGGATCTTCTTGAACTCCGTCGAGCTGTACAGAGTTGCGCGGTCCTCGATCTCCGGGTTCTCGGCGGCGATGGCGTCGAGGATCGCGTCGCACTCCTCCTTCGAGCGGCCGTGGGCCATCGTGAAGATCGAGTACGGCCAGTCGGCGTAGGTCGGGCGCTGGTAGCAGTGCGAGATGCCGCGGTAGGCCGCCATCCGCGGGCCCACCTCCCGTACGCGGTCGTCGGGGACCTTCCAGACCCCCATGCCGTTGGCGCTGAACCCGGCGCGGCGGTGGTAGAGGATCGCCGCGACCCGCCGCAGCAGCCCGCGGCCGGTCATGGCACCGAGGTGCTCGACGAGCGCGCCGACGCTCATCCCCAGCTCCGCGGCCGCCGGCGCATAAGGCTCGGAGACGACCGGCAGGTCGCCCTGCGTGGCGCGGATGACCGCCTGGTCGAGCTCGTCGAAGGGCTGCTTCTCGAGCTCGACGGGATCCTCGGCCACGGCCGCCTTGGCCAGGTCCTCCGTGCCGCCGACGAGCTCGAGGTCCATGCGGATCTTGAACAGCTTGAGCGTCGGGAGCTGGCGAATCGCCGCGGCGCCGGTGAGCCGCTGCAGGACGTCCAGCGTGCCGTCGAGCCCGAGCGCAGAGTCCTCCTCGACGGCGATCGTGAACCACATGTTGAAGTCGTGGTTACGCAGGTAGTTGTGGCTCACGCCGGGGTGCGAGTTGACGATCTTCGCCGCGCGCCACGGATGCTCGGGGTCGATTCTGGCCGCCACCAGCATCGAGCCGTACCCGAGCGCGCGCGTGTCGTAGATCGGCGTGACCTGGCGGATGATGCGCTGGTCGATGAGCTCCTGGACGCGCACGAGGACGCGCGCCTCGGGCACCTCGAGCGCGCGCGCCACGGCCGCGTACGGGCGCGGCTCGATCGGGAAGGCGCCTTGCATGGTGTTGAGCAGGCGCTTGTCGAAGTCGTCGAGCGGGATCGCGGCGCCGTGCGTGCGGGAGCGGATCTTGGGTGTCACTGAAGCCATCGCGCTGCGTCCTTCGCGTGGTAGGTGATGACGATGTCGGCGCCCGCGCGGCGGATGGAGGTGAGCGTCTCGATGACGGTCGCGCGCTCGTCGAGGAAGCCGGCGGCGGCGGCCGCCTTGACCATCGCGTACTCCCCGCTGACGTTGAACGCCGCCACCGGCAGGCGGGTGGCCTCCTTGACGCGGCGCACGACGTCGAGGTACGGCAGCGCGGGCTTGACCATGACGATGTCGGCGCCCTCCTGGACGTCGAGCAGCACCTCGCGCAGCGCCTCGTCGCCGTTGGCGGGGTCCATCTGGTAGCCGCGGCGGTCGCCGAAGGCGGGCGCGGAGTCGACCGCCTCCCGGAACGGGCCGTAGAACGCCGAGGCGAACTTCGCGCTGTAGGCGAGGATCGGCGTGTCGCTCAGGCCGTCTTCGTCGAGCGCGGCGCGGATCGCGCCCACGCGCCCGTCCATCATGTCGCTGGGCGCGATGACATCGGCGCCGGCACGCGCCTGCGAGATGGCCGTACGCGCCAGCACGTCGAGCGAGGCGTCGTTGTCGACGCTCCCGTCGGCGCGCAGCAGGCCACAGTGGCCGTGGCTCGTGTACTCGCACAGGCACAGGTCGGCGACGACGAGCAGATCGGGGTGCGCTTCCTTGATGGCGCGCGTGGCGAGCTGGACGATGCCCTCGTCGTCCCATGCCCCCGAGCCCTCCTCGTCCTTGTGCGACGGGATGCCGAAGAGGATCACGGCTGGGATGCCGAGCGCGACCGCCTCGCCCGCCTCCTCGACGGCCGCCGAGATCGACAGCCGCTCGACGCCGGGCATCGTCGGCAGCGCCATCCGCCCGTCGAGCCCGTCCTGGATGTAGAGCGGCAGGACGAAGTCGCCCGGGTCCAAGCGCGTCTCGCGCACGAGGTCGCGCAGCACCGGGGTGCGGCGCAGGCGGCGCAGGCGGGTCTGCGGGAACGGCATGGGCCTACATCGTACGGAGAACCATCCGGCCTCCGGCCGGGGGGACCCGCCTCAGCTCATCCGCTGCCAGTCCTCCATCGTGAGCGCGTACAGCGTCGTGGTCCTCCCACACGCCGTTGATCTTCAGGTAGCGCAGCGCCCGTCCTTCCAGGCGAAAGCCGACCTTCTCGGCCACCCGGACCGAGCGGATGTTGCGCGGGATGATCGCCGGCTGGATCCGGTGCAGCCCGGCGTGCTCGAAGCCGAAGCGCAGCGCGAGGCGCACCGCGCGCGTCGCGTGGCCGCGGCCGACCGCGTCGCTGTCGACCCAGTAGCCCAGCGTCGCGTTCTGCCAGGGCCCACGCACGACGTTCGACAGCGCCACGCGGCCGATCATCCGTTCGCGCTCGACGTCGAAGATCGCGAACGCGTACGCGGTCCCGGCCGACCACGAGCGCTGATCGAGGTCGAGCTCGAGGCGCTGGCCGGCCTCGGTGTAGAAGCTCTCGTCGCGCGCCGGATCCCAGGGACCGGTGTGGTCGCGGTTGGCGACCCGCAGCGCAAGCTGGGTGCGTGCGTCGCCGGGCTCCGTCGGTCGGATGGCCGTCGGGGCCTCCTCGAGGCGGATGCGCGGCGCGGTCACCTGCCAGACGCTACTTGCGTCTGTCCCACCTCGGAACCGCAGCTGCGGCAGTACGCGTCGCCGGGGCGCACCTCGGCGCCGCACTCGCCGCATGTCTGTCTTCGGCCGTCACGAACTCCGGCGACCTCCAGCGGGCTCATCGTCCCCCACGGCTCGAGCACGAGGTGCTCGCGCAGGTAGACGACGGTCTCGCGGATCACCGCCGCCACCGGCAGGGCGACGAGCGCACCGAGAAAACCGAAGAGCTCGGCCCCGAAGAGCAGGGCGAAGATGACGAGCAGGGGGTTGACGCGCAGCGCGTGACCGAAGATCAGCGGCGAGGCGATGTGGCCCTCGATCTGTTGCAGGGCGATGAAGAGGATCGCCACCCACAGCGCGGTCAGCGGGTCCTGAAACAGGGCAACCAAGAGCGGCGGGACGGCGCCCAGGAAAGGTCCGATATAGGGAATGAGCTCCATGAGCCCGAACCACACGCCGAAGGCCAGCGCGTACGTCTTGCCGTCGGGGAAGATCCCGATCACGCCGAAGATCCATAGCCCGATGCCGGCACCAGCGCCCATGACGATGCTGAACAGGAGCTGGCCTCGCACATAGCCGGCGACCGCACGCACGACGCGGGCGGGGTAATCGTCGTCGCGGCTGCCGTCGCCGGGCGGCATGACCTTGCGCGCGAGGTCCCCGATCGTCTCCCCGTGGATGAGCATGTAGATCGATAAGACGAAGACGAGGATCAGCCCGAAGCCGGCGGTGACGATCTTGGTGAGCAGGTCGGTGCCGAACGAGACGACCGAGTCGGTGCCGCCGACGCACCTTGTCCTGCAGCGTCTGCAGCGCCGTCTGGCCCTGGCGCTTGATCTCGACGTTGATGCCCTTGCGGTCGAAGTAGTGCTGGACGTCGGCCAGGCGCTTGTTGGCCGAGCGCGTGATCGACGGGATGTCGTCGCGCAGCGCGGTGACCTGGTCGGAGATCGGGTTGGCGAGCAGGATCCCGCAGACGACGAGCACGCCGAGGAAGCCGACGTAGACGCAGACGATCGCCAGCGCCGCGCGGGAGGCGCATGCTCTGCAGGCCGGCGACCAGCGGGTTGAGGATCAGCGCGATGACCCCGGCGGTGAGGAAGATCAGCAGCGACGGTGCCCGCCGCCTTGGCGATCGCGTAGAGCAAGAACAGCCCCAGCGGCAGCGCGACGAGCTGGATCCAGCGCGGCACGACCACCGGCTGCTTGGCCGCGGGCGGCGGTTCGCCCTCGACGGGGTCGTGGCCCTCGAGGTCGCCGGTGTGCTCGTCGTGGTCGCTCATCGCGCCGTTGCGCCAGAGTATGCGGCCGTGCCCGACGCGCCCGCGACCATCCTCTTCGTCGGCGACGTCGTCGGCGGCCTCGGCCGCCGCACGCTGCTCGGCCTTGCTGCCTGCCCTGCGCGAACGCCACGAGCCGACGTTCGTCGTCGTCAACGGCGAGAACGTTGCCGGCGGGCTCGGGATCACGCCGAAGATCGCCGACGAGCTGTTCGCCGCCGGTGTCGACGTCATCACGCTCGGCAACCACGCGTACCACCGGCGCGAGATCTACCCATACCTCGACGAGCAGGAGCGCGATCGTGCGCCCGGCCAACTACCTGACGACCCAGCCGGGGCGGGGCTGGTGCATCGTCGAGCGCGACGGGGTGCGCCTCGGCGTCGTCAACCTCAGCGGCAACCTCTTCCTGCGAGCGGGCCGTCCCGCGTTCGTGGAGATCGAGTCGGTTCTCGGCCGCCTCGAGGGCCGCGTCGACCACGTCCTCGTCGACATGCATGCCGAGGCGACCAGCGAGAAGGTCGGGATGGGCTGGTTCCTCGACGGCCGGGTGACCGCCGTGGTCGGCACGCACACCCACGTGCCGACCGCCGACGCGCGGGTGCTCCCCGGCGGCACGGCGTACATCACCGACGTCGGCATGACCGGGCCGCGCGGCGGCGTCATCGGCGTGCGCAAGGAGCAGGCGATCGAGTCGCTGCGCACGCACATGTCGGTGCGCTTCGACACGTCCGACGAGGACCCATGGCTGATGGCCGTCCTCGTGCGCTGCGCCGACGCGCCGCGGCGGGCCGCGGGGATCGAGCAGGTCCTGCTGCCCTGGAACGCCGGCTAGGCCGTTACCGGGCATTTACCCGGCGCAGCCCCGCGCGCGTACCGGCGTCCGTCGCAATGGGCGTCATGCATCCAGCTGCGATTCCCTCGATTCCCCTCTTCAGCCCGATCCCGCGGCGGCGCCGGCGCGACGTCGCCCGCCTGGCCGACGAAGTCGCGGTGCCCGCCGGCCACGGCCTGACGGCGCAGGGCGGCTACGCGCGCGAGTTCTTCGTCGTCGTCTCCGGCACGGCGGACGTGCTGCGCGACGACAGGCTCGTCGGCGTCCTCGGCCCGGGCGACTTCTTCGGCGAGGTCGGCCTGTTCAGCCACCGGTGGCTACGCACCGCGACCGTGGTCGCGACGTCGCCGATGCGCCTGCTCGTGCTCGGCCGCCACGAGTTCCGCGAACTGATTGCGGCCTTCCCCGCCGTGGCCGCGCCGATCCGCGAGGCGGCGTCGGCGCGCGCCTAGGCTAGTGGCCCACTAGCGCCAGGCGACGGCGGGCGCGGGCAGCTTCCCGAGCTCCTCGATGTACGAGGGCGGCTGCGCCCGCCGCTCGGGCTCGCCGTCGGCCAGGACCGCGACGAGCAGCGGCCCCAGGAACCACACCATGTAGAGGTAGAACCAGTGCGTCACGCCAAGCTGCAGGGCGATGAGCACGGCGGCCGACAGCGCCGAGAGGCCGACGATGTCGCGGCGGCGCGGGAGAAAGGCGACCGCGACGGCGAGCAGCACCGCCGCGACCTGGACGATGGTCTGGGCCGCGGTCCAGTGGTAGAGGCCCCAGATCGAGAACGGCGATCCGCGCGAGGCCTGGAAGGCAACCGTGCGATCGTAGAAGTCGTGTACGCCGCCGTAGGCGAGGATGAGCACCGCGCACGGCACGAGCGCCGCGACAAAGCCGAGGGCGAAGCGCAGCGCGCCGCCGCGCGATTGGGTGGCGAACAGCGGTGCCAGGCCGAGCGGGGCGAACTTCGCCATGCCGGCCAGGCCGATCAGCGCGCCGCGGCTCACCGGCGACGCCACCGCCGCGATCGCGCCGAGAACCAGCGCGCCGACCAGCGCGTCGTTGACGTTGCAGTCCATCGCGTAGAGCGTGAACGGGTTGGCCGCCCACGCGTAGGCCAGCGTGACGCCCAGCGGCGGGCCGCGCAGCGCCCGGCCGATGAGGAACAGTAGCCCCATGCACAGCAGGTCGAAGAAGATCGCCGCGGCGTGGGCCGCGGGCAGCGTGTCCCACTTGCCGCTCCACGGCAGGACGCGTTCGAATGGGACGTAGGCGGCGTAGTTGACCGGGCCGTACGTGTCGCCGTGCTCGTTGTCCTTCGGGAAGTTGCCCCACAGCTTGTCACCGTGCGCCAGTCGGTTCGCGCCGATGACGCCGGCGTAGCCAACGTCGATCACGTTCGAGTCCGCGATGTTCAGCCCGATGCGAAACCCCGCGAGGAACAGCAGCCCGATCAGAAGCCACGAGATCGGGACGAGGGGGCGGAGCGCATCGCGCCGCACTCCCCGGCGCAGCCCGATCCACAGCATGCGCCCGAGCAGGTAGGCCAGCAGCGGGTAGACGATCGGGACCGAGGCGTCGATGTTCGCGTCGTTGAAGAAGGCGACGCTGACGCTGAAGGCCATGAGCACGAGCAGGTCGAGGTGGCGCACCCGGAACGGGCGGCGCGGATCGACGAACGGGACCACGAACAGCAGCACCAGCGGGATCCACACCCACGGCGAGTTGATCTTGCGACCGAAGGCCCCGGCGTACCCGCGCGCCATCGTCCACGCCACCTGCGGCCCCGTCCACGCCTCGGTGATCCGCCCCGTGTCGTCGCTGATGTAGACCTGCGCGATCTCCTTGTTGGGCGGATCGTGCTGGTAGTAGCTGACCTGCCAGCGCTGGCCGGACTTCTCGAAGACGTTGGAGAAGGCGCCGGGGTGCTCGCGGCGCAGCTTGACGATCGCCGGCGAGCGATCGGCGATCGCGGTGGCCTCGTTTCCGGTCAGGCGGTAGCCCGGCGGCGGCTTGTCGAGGGTCGCCGGGCGCACGACGTCGTCGGCGCGCGCGGACGCGGCCGGGAGCAGGACGAGCGCGGCGGCCGCACAGGCGGCCGCGATGCGGGCGGCGCGCGCCATCGGCGTGAGCGTAACCGTCGGGTCGGGTGGCGTGCGGTCGCCTGGCGGAGCGCTTGTCGTGACGGCAAGGACGCAGGGACGAAGCCCTGCGGGCAAGGGCGACGAGGACACCGCCAGGCGCGACGAGCGCCCGCCATGGGCACGCACGTCCGCCCGGCTCGCACTAGGCCCGGAAATGGCTCCGGACCATCGGCGCAATATCGGCGATCGACCACGAGCCGTTGGCATGCGGCGCCTCGAGGCCGCAGAAGGCCAGCGCGCCGAGCGAGTCGACGCGGTGCAGCGAGCCATGGCTGCCGCCGCCCACGTGGTGGACCCCGCCCCAGTCGGTGAACTCGTATCCCGGAGCCGCCGAGAGCAGCACGTCGCCGGCCGTCGGGCAGTTCAGGGCCGACCAGGCGCGCGCGAGCGCATCGGGGTAGGTCTCGGTGTGCAGCACGCCGTCCTCGACGCGGGCGTCGAGCAGCTCGAGCGGACCGTCGACCGACCAGCGCCGGCCGCGCTCGTCGTGCAGGTCGCCCCCGGGCGCGAAGCGCAGCTCGCCGCGGGCGCCGGCGATGGCGCCCTCGCGCGGCGCGGGGCGCCACAGCGCGAGGTCGACCCCGTCGGTCTCGAGCGCGATCCCGACGATGCGCGGCACCAGCGCGTCGCGGCCCTCGGGTAGCAGCACGTAGACCATCGCGCTGCGCTGCGCCGGGCACACGGCCACCTCGGCATCGCCGTGGCGCGAGCCGGAAGGCGCGAGCACGGTGAGCTCGTGGTAGGCGCCCTGCAGGTCGATCGCCTTCTCGACCGGCGCGTGCGAGTGGTCGGCCATGACGATCACCGCGTGCTCGTCGAGGAAGCGCTCGGTGCCGCCGCCGGCGTGGAAGACGCGCTCGAGCTGACGATCGGCCGCGGCGATGGAGTTGACCTGCGCATGGGGCCCGTACTTGTGCGAGTGCGTGTCGTTGTCGGGCAGCGACAGCAGCAGGAAGTCGAAGAGGTCGTGCTCGACGAGGTAGGCGCCCACGCACCCGGCGTGCTGGTCGCGGATGCCGGGCAGCCCCATCTGTGAGCGGCACGGCGTCTCACGGCTCGGCGAAGAGGTCAGCGTAGAAGAGCTCGCGGGGGCCCATCACCGGACTTGCGCATGAAGGTCGAGGCCAGGCGCGTGAGGGCGGTGTTCTTGGCCACCTGGTGCTCGTGGCGCCCGCGGTACATGAGGTACGTCGTGCCCGCCGTCCTGACGCCGATGTCGTCCAGCGACTCGAAGATCGTGAGCACATCGGCGGGCAGGTGCTCGCCGTTCATGTTGTAGACGGTGTCGGTCAGCTGCTGGACGAGCCCGAAGCGCCGCGACGCGCTGAACGACGAGCCGTACTCGACGTAGCGGCGCTCGTCGCGCCAGTACCAGTTCATCGACGGGATGCGGTGGCGCGTCGGGGCCGACGCCGGTGGCGATCGTCGCCGCGCAGACCGGGGTCACGCTCGGAAACGCCGCGCAGCAGCCGTCGACCACCGTGCCTCGCTCCATCACCGCCGCCATCGCCGGGGCGCGGCCGGTGGCGACGGCGCGCTCGAGCATGGCCGGCTTGAGCCCGTCGACGACCGCGAGAAGCAGCTTGGAGGTCACTTCAGGATGCGCAGGCCCGCGTACTTCTCGCCCTCGCGGCGGCGCCCGCCGAACCGCAGCCACAAAAAGAACGCGATGACCACGATGCTGACCGGCGGCACGAGTACCGACAGCCCCGCGATGACCAGCGCCGCGCCCTCGGCGTAGAGAAACAGGGTCCCGGCCGCTTCGGCGTCCAGGCGCGCTCGCGTGCGGGTCATGAGCGAGCGGGTGCCCTGCTGCGCGATGAACGCGCACAGCAGGCCGCCGATGATGCCCGGCCACCAGGTCGAGCGGTGGTCGGCGAGCGTGCCCGCGAAGAGCAGCGCGCCCAGGCCCAGGCCGATGCCGCCCAGGACGGCCTCGCCGGTGGGGTTCTCAAAGCGCGTGCGCTGCAGCGTGGTCACGACGAGCGCGACCGCGATCGCCAGCAGGAACCATGGGCTCTCGAGGAAGGCGAAGTCGGTGCCGGAGAAGTTCACGCCGAGGTCGTCGGCGGCGAGCGCCCCGACGAGCAGCGTGGGCAGGAAGGGACGCACCCCCGTGGCGGCCGACACGCCCATCCCCTGCAGGATGTCGAGCAGGAGCTTCACGGTCCGATAGCTTCAGGCGGGCATGACTGTAGACGACAAGGGCGGACCGCCCCGCGGCGAAGAAGCGTCCATGCGCCCTGACACACCACCCACCGGGCGCGGCACCGGAGCGAGCGGGGGCCCCGGGGGCCTGAACCAAAGGCGCGACCTCGAGCGCTACGCGGCGCTGTTCTCCTCGCGCACGTCGGTCATGAAGTCCTCGGCCATGCGCGACCTCATGGCGATCACCGAGCGCCCTGAGGTCATCTCGCTGGCGGGCGGCCTTCCCGACACCTCGACGTTCCCGGCCGAGTCGCTCGCCGCGCTGCTGTCCAAGCTTGCTGCGACCGATTCGGCGCGCGCGCTGCAGTACGCGCCGACCGAGGGCATGGCCGCCGTCGGCGAGGCGATCGCCACGGTGATGGCGGCCGAGGACATGGAGGTCGATCCCGAGGACGTGCTCGTCACCACCGGCGGCCAGCAGGTCATCGACCTGGTCTGCAAGACGCTCGTCGATCCGGGCGACGTGATCGTGGCCGAGGCGCCGACGTACCCGGGCGCGGTGCCCGCCTTCAGCGCCTACCAGGCCGACGTCGTGCAGATCGCGATGGACGACGACGGCATGCGCGTCGACGAGCTCGAGGAGACACTCGCCCGCCTCGATCGCGAAGGCCGGCGGCCGAAGTTCATCTACACGATCCCGACCTTCCAGAACCCGGCCGGCGTGACGATGTCGCTGCCGCGGCGCCAGCGGCTCGTGCAGGTGGCCCACGAGCGCGAGCTCCTGGTCCTCGAGGACAACCCGTACGGGCTGCTGCGCTACGAGGGCGACCCGCTGCCGACGCTGCGCTCGCTCGACGGCGGCGAGTTCGTGATCTACCTGGGCACCTTCTCGAAGATCCTCTCCCCCGGGATTCGCCTCGGCTGGACGGTGGCGCCCGGCCCAGTGCTCGAAAAGATGAACCTCGGCAAGCAGGCCAGCGACCTGTGCTCGTCGTCGCTGTCGCAGCTGTTCGTCGCCGCGTACTTCGCGGAGGGCCACTGGGAGGACTACGTCGCCTCGTTGCGCGAGCTCTACCGCCGCCGGAGGGACACGATGCTCGACGCGCTGGCCGAGCACCTGCCGCGCGAAGCGTCATGGACGCGGCCCTCGGGCGGGCTGTTCATCTGGGCCACGCTGCCGGACTACATCGACACGACCGACCTGCTCGCGCTCGGGCTGTCGCGCAACGTGGCCTTCGTTCCCGGCCGCGCGGCGTATCTCGATGGCCGCGGCGGCTCCTCGATGCGCCTGAACTTCTCGGGCGTGGACGATGACGCGATCCGCGAGGGCGTGCGCCGGATCGGCGAGGTCGTGCGCGAGCAAGTCGAGCTCTACGGGACGCTCACCGGAGCGGCGCCGGCGCGCGAGCCGGCCGAGCCCGCGCCGGCGCCGCCGGATCCCGAGCTGGCCGACGTCCTCGAGCTGCCGCGCCGCGACGACCGCGGCGAGCGTGGGGCCCGATGACGGTGCGCCCCGCCTCCGGCGGCCCACGGAGCCGCCGCCTCCGATGAGCAGCGTCGCCGTCCTCAAGGGCGGGCGCTCGCTCGAGCGCCAGGTCTCGCTGCGCTCGGGCGCCCGCGTGGAGGACGCGCTCGAGCGCCTGGGCCATGAGGTCGTCGGCATCGACGTCGGCCACGACCTCGTCGCGAGGCTGCGCGAGGCTGCGCCCGACGTCGCCTTCGTGGCACTGCACGGGCGCGACGGCGAGGACGGCATCGTCCAGGAGCTGCTCGAGGCGCTCGGGATCCCCTACACCGCGTCGGGGGTGTCGGCCTGCATGCGCTGCTCGGACAAGGTCGTGGCCAAGCACGCGATGCGTGACGCTGGCATCCCGACGCCCGACTTCTACGCGTTCACCGAGACCGCGTTCAAGGAGCTCGGGGCGGCCGACGCGCTCGGCGAGATCGAGGAGCGCCTGCGCTTCCCGATCGTCGTCAAGCCCGCCGATCAGGGCAGCGCGCTGGGGATCCGGTTCGCCGCCGGCACGGCCGACGTGCCGGCCGCGATCGTCGCTGCTTTCTCGTACAGCGAGAAGGTGGTGCTCGAACGCCACGTGCATGGGCGCGAGCTCGCGGTCTCGATCCTCGGCGACGAGGCGCTGCCGATCGTCGAGGCGCTACCGCGCGAGGAGGACTTCTACGACTTCTCGGCGCGCTACACGATCGGGCGCACGGAGTTCGTCTGCCCCGCCGAGCTCGGTGACGAGCTGAGCGCCCGCGCCCAGGCGATGGCGCTCGACGTCTTCCGCCTGCTCGGCTGCCGCGGCTTCGCGCGCGTCGATCTGATGCTCGAGGCCGGCAGCGGCGAGCTGTTCGTGCTCGAGGCCAACGTCATCCCGGGCCTCACGGAGACCAGCCTGCTGCCCCAGGCCGCCGAGGCAGCAGGGATCTCGTTCGACGAGCTGATCGCGCGGATCGTGGAGCTGGCGGTGCCGGCGGCGGCCTGACGGCGCGCTCAGGAGTCGCCCGCGAAGTCCTCGGGAGTGACCTGGTCGAGGAACTCCTTGAAGCGGTCGACGACCTCCTCGGTGTCCTCGACCTCGTGCTCGAACTCGATCGCCGACTCGGCGATCACCTCCTCGGCGGCGAAGATCGGCGCCCCCGAGCGCACGGCGAGCGCCAGTGCGTCGCTGGGGCGCGAGTCGATCTCGAGCTCGCGACCGTTGACGGCCAGCGTGATCGACGCGAAGAAGGTGTTGTCGCGCAACTCTGTCACGGCCACCTGCGTGCAGCGCACGTCGAGCTCGCCCAACATGTCGACCAGCAGGTCGTGCGTCATCGGACGCGGAGTCGTGGCGCCCTGCAGCTTCATCAGGATCGCCGCGGCCTCTGGATGACCGATCCAGATCGGCAGGAACTTGTTGCTGTCGGCGGTCTTCAACAGAACGATCGGCTGCTTGCCGACCATGTCGAAGCTCACGCCGTAGATGACCATTTCCTGCACAGACGGCTCCCTGTGTCGGGGGCGGTGGTCGAGTCAGTATAGGCACGGCGACGGGCGCCACCGCCCTATTTCGCGAGCCTGGCGGGTGGCATGGATCGGCCCGTTGCGGGCATAAGAGGGCCAATGACGCTCCAACGCCGGCTCCTCGTCTGCCTCGCCGTCCTCGTCGCCCTGCTCATCGGCGCGACGCCCGCGTCGGCCGCCCCCTCCGGCGCTCGCGCGTGGCTTACGACGGGCGATCGCTCGAGCCTGCTCGCCGAGCAACCGGCCAGCGCGCTCGGGCCGGCCGACCCCAGCGCGCCGATGATCACGGTCGCTCCGTGGCGTACCTTTCAGCGCATCGAAGGGCTGGGCGCGTCGATCACCGACTCCTCGGCGCACCTGCTTGCGCGCTCGACCGATCGCGACGCGATCATGCGCTCCCTCTTCGACCCGCGCCGCGGCCTCGGACTCAGCTACCTGCGCCAGCCGATGGGCGCATCGGACTTCGTCGTGGGCCCGCACTACACCTACGACGACGTCCCCGCGGGCCAGACCGATTTCGGGCTGCGCCACTTCTCGATCGCCCACGACCGCGCCGAGATCCTGCCGCTCCTGCGCCAGGCGCTGGCGCTCAACCCGCACCTGAAGATCATGGCGACGCCATGGAGCCCGCCGGCGTGGATGAAGACCGGCGACTCGCTGATCGGCGGGCGCTTCAAGGACGACCCACGCGTCTATGACGCCTACGCCCGCTACTTCGTGCGCTTCATCCAGGGCTACCGGCGCGCCAGCGTCCCGATCGACGCGATCACGCTGCAGAACGAACCCCAGAATCGCAACCCGAGCGCTTATCCCGGGATGGACCTGCGCGACGACGAGGAGGCGCGACTGGCCGTCGCCGTCGGGAGCGCGCTGCACCGCGCCGGCCTGCGCACCAAGATCCTCGGCTACGACCACAACTGGTCGCTGCACCCCAACGACGTCGGCCCGCCAGACGACCCCGCAAACCCCGAGTATGCGGCCTCGCTGCTCTCGAATCCGGCGGCGAACAAATACCTCGCAGGTACGGCGTTCCACTGCTATTCCGGCGATCCCGAGCGCCAGTCCGTGCTGCACGACGCCTTCCCGTCGAAGGCCATCTACTTCACCGAGTGCTCGGCCTCGGAGTCGGCCGACCCCGCGACGACGTTCCCCGACACCCTGCACTGGCACACGCGCTACCTGACGGTCGGCGCGATCCGCAACTGGGCCAAGACCGTCATCACGTGGAACCTCGCGCTCGATCCGGCCGACGGACCCCACAACGGCGGGTGCGGAACGTGCCGCGGCGTCGTCACGATCGACCCGGCGACCGGTCACGCAACCCCCGACGCCGACTACTACGTGCTCGGTCACGTGACGCGCTTCATCCAGCCCGGCGCGGTGCGCGTCGACTCGACCGTCGCCGGTAACGCGTGGAACGTGGCCTTCCGCAACCCCGACGGCTCGCTCGTGCTCGTTGTCGTCAACGACGACTGGGGCACGACGGCGCAGCGCTTCAACGTCAGCGCGCCCGGCCGCTCGTTCTCCTACGAGCTGCCCGCTGGAGCGGTGGCAACGTTCGTGCTCGGCTGAACGCGGCGCCCGGCGCGCCGGGCCCTGCCGGACGCCCGCCTCGGTACGCGCCTCGCGTAGAGCCCGCCGCGCCGTTGCGTTCCGCTCGGCGCCGGGGGCGTCCGACCTCGCCGGGCGGCTGCTCCACCGGTTCGCTCATGTAACCGAAGTTCTGGAGGCGGGCGTCGCTGCGCGAATCGTCGACGTCGGCGTTGCCGCCGGCGAACGCGGGCAGTCGGCCGGTCTGGGCGAAGATGTGCTCGGGCCTGCACGCCGAGCTTGGGCTGTGTCCCGGTTTTCACCCACTCGTTCACCTACGCATCGAACTCCTCCGGCGTCGTAGAAGCCCATGAGCGGGCGAACGCCTGGAGCAAGGTTTCCACGACCTTGGGATCCTGCGTCGCACCTCCCTCGAAGAACTCCTCGTCCTTCTCCATGATCGCCTTATACGGCTGCTGTCCGGACAGCGAGGGATCGGCCTCGACCTCCGCAGCCCACTTGCGGACCACCAAGTCGAAATGCGGCGGCATCGGCTGTTCCACCCACAACGCGCCGTCGTTGTCGAACGTGGCGATCCGGTCAGTTATTTGGATGAAGCCCCGCCCCTCCCGTGCCGGGGACGCGACGAAGTCGGCGATCGCCCTGCTTGGCGGTCCCATCCCTCCAGTTGGTCAGTGCGCCCGTCATCTGCCGCTCCACCGCGGTTGGTATCCGATCCTCACAGAAACCCGCTGCTACCTACGCGCACGAGGCCGGCCTCCTCTCGCGTGTGCAAGCGAGCGTGACCGCGTGCACGCGTCGGGCGTGCGCTTGGGACGAGCTGCGTGCGCCTGTCGGCGCGCAGTCGTGCCCGCGCCCCTTCTGCATCCGCCGAGCAGCGGTGGCGCCGGCGCTGCGGAGAGTCAGGCAACCCGCCGGCCCAGCCTCGTATCCACTCCGCCAGCGGCGGCGGCACATCGGAGCCCGCGCTAAGCAGCGTTCTTACGATGGGCGATCCAGGACTCGAACCTGGGACCTCTTCCTTATCAGCGTTCGCGGGGCCGAGAACGTGGAGAAACGTGATCGGACACCATGGCGATGATGCAACAGCTCGGCGTGGTTCCCGACGGCCCTCCGGCGTAGGTCCCGGAGTCGCTCCTGCGTCTGCGTCAAAGCAGGTCCTGCTCGAGCTCGGCCGCGTCGAGGAGGCCCGCGACGAGTCCTGGCGGGCGGCGACGATGACGCGCAGCGAGTGCGGGCGGGCTCTCCTCTTGCGCCGGGGGGAGATGCCTGACAGGGTGAATCGATGCTGACTCAGGTGGCCGACGGCGTCTGGGTCCGGCAGAGTGAGTGGGTCTGGACCAATTCCATCGTGGTGCGCGGGGAGGATGGGTTGATTCTGGTCGATCCCGGCATCGACGGTTCCGAGCTGAACCAGCTCGCGGATGACGTGGACCGGCTCGACATTCCGGTGATCGCCGGGTTCTCCACCCATCCCCACTGGGACCACCTGCTCTGGCATGCCCGGTTCGGCGACGTGCCGCGCTACGCCACCCCTGCCGGCGCCAACGCTGCCGGTGAAGCCCGAGAGCGGGCGCAGGCGATGGCGGCGGAGAGCGCGTCGGGCATCCCTCTCGAGCTGATCGCGCTCGTCACCCCGCTGCCCGCGGACGGCGGACCCGTGCCGGGCGAGATCATCGAGCATCAGGCGCACGCCGTCGGACACGCCGCGGTCCTCCTCGCGGACCGTGGCGTCCTGCTCGCCGGCGACATGCTCTCCGACGTCCTGATCCCGCTGCTCGACCCTCGCCAGCCCGATCAGGTGGGCGCCTACGAGACGGCACTCGACCGGCTGGGTGAGGCCGCCAGGCACGTCGATGTCGTGGTCCCCGGCCACGGCGCCGTCGCCGAGGGTCCCGAGGTGGCGGCCCGCCTCGCCGCCGATCATGCCTACATCGACGCGCTGCGGCGAGGAGAGGAACCGGTCGACGCGCGTCTGGAGGATGCGGACTGGCTCTCCGGACCCCACCGGTCGAACCTGGAGCAGGCCCGAGGGCGGTAGGGGCCTTCTGATGGCTCGGAGGTCGATCGAGGCGATCGCCGCAGAGATCAGCTTTGGCCATTTCCACTGCAATCAGTCGTTACTGTGCAGCCACGGCTGCACATGCTGAGACTGCGTTGATCACGGCATCGCAGGAGCACGAGTACATACCGATTCGCTCACCCGGCCGCCGCGCATGTCGCCAAGAGCAGGAGGCAGCGGTGCGCCGTGAGCCAGCTCCGCATCCACGCTGAAGGGGGAGCCGGGCGGAGCTGTCGTTCTCGACCATGTCGTGATTGTCGACCGCTGACAGCGCGATGATCGGTGGTGATGCCGTCAGCCCCGTTCGTCGTGCGTTGGACCGACCACGCGATGGTGAAGGCTGACCTGCTTGGGATCTCCCCGGGCCCCGTCGAGGACCTCGTCCTAGAGCAACATGCTGACCGGATGCGCAATCCCGCGGTGGCGACTGGAAGGTCGTGGGTCACGGCTTGGCGGTCGTCTACGACCATCCGGACCGCGGCGACCGCGGCACGGCGCGAATCGTGACGCTCTGGCGGGAGCGCTAGCCCTTTGCTCATGAAGGTCGACGGCCACTACGACCCCACGGCGGACATCGCCTGGCTTCGCTTTGAGGGGTATGACCCGTCGACCGTGGTCGCCGAGGAGGTCGACACGGGTCTTCGCGAGCTGGACCCCGAGACGGGTGCGACGATAGGACTTGAGTACTGGCACGCCAGCAAAACGCTGCCGGCGGAGCTGTTGCGGATGTTGCCGCCGCCGCAACTCGGCGTCGCGGCGTAGCGCGAGGTGCCGCGCTCCCCGTTTGCGCGACGAGCGCAACTCAGGTTCGTTGTAGCTGGCTCGGTGTCCGGAGGTGCTCGCGCGGACCGCGGCGAGCGAGCTCGGCGCCCGGCCGGCCGGCCCTTCGTAGGATCGTCGCGATGCGTTTGCTCGCTCGCTGTTCGTCCATCGCCGCATCGTCCTTGCCATCTGGCTGGTGGTGGTGGTCGGGCTGTCAGTCATCCACGGTGCCGCGGGCAGCGGCCACAACGACTCCTTCAAGCTGAGCGGGACCGAGAGCGCCGACGCGTTGGCGCTGTTGCAGCAGGCGTCGCCGCGGACGTCAGGCGACAGTGACCGGATCGTGTTCGCCACCGGCGGCGACGACAAGATCACCGATCCGGCCGTGAAGCAGCGGATCACGACGATGCTCACTGACGTCTCCGGCCTGCCTCATGTCGGTGCGGTCAGCTCGCCGTTCGACGCTGGCAACGCGGGCCAGATCTCCAAGGACGAGCGGATCGGCTACGCGACCGTCACCTTCGACGAGCAGGCGAACCTCCTTTCGATCCCGGCGATCAAGCGCGTGATCCATCGGGCCGAGGCGGCCGACGGGGGCGCGCTCCAGGTGCAGCTTGGCGGACAGGCGATCGAGAAGGCCAACCAGCCCAGCGCGGGCGGCACCGCGTTCGGCTTCCTGGCCGCCGCGGTCGTGCTGTTCATCGTCTTCGGATCGGTGCTGGCGATGATTCTCCCTCTGCTGACCGCGGGGTTCGCGCTGGGGACCGGCATCGCCGTCACCGGCCTGCTGTCGCACGTGATCAACATGGCGTCGTTCAGCGAGCAGCTGTCGCTGCTGATCGGGCTCGGCGTCGGCATCGACTACGCGCTGTTCATCGTGACGCGCTTCCGGCAGGGACTGCTACGGGGGCTCGATCCCCAGACCGCGGCCGTCGACGCGATCGACACCTCGGGCCGCGCCGTGCTGTTCGCCGGCGTCACCGTGTGCATCGCGCTGCTGGGGATGTTCGCGCTTGGGGTCAGCTTCCTGTACGGCGTCGCGATCGCTGCCTCGATCGTGGTCGGCTGCACGGTGATCGCCGCCCTGACGCTGCTCCCGGCATTCCTGGGCTTCTTCGGGCCGCGCGTGCTGAGCCGCCGGGTGCGCCGCCGCCTCGTAGAGGAGGGCCGCCTGTTGGACACCGACGAATCGCCAGGCTGGGCCCGGTGGGCCGCCCACCTGCGCCGCCGCCCCGCGCTGTGGGGGATCGGCGCGACGGTCCTGTTGCTGGTCGTCGCGATCCCGTTCCTGTCGATCCGCCTGGGCTCGTCGGATGAGGGCTCGGACCCGGCCAACACCACGACCCGCAAGGCCTACGACCTGCTGGCCCAGGGCTTCGGCGCCGGTTTCAACGGGCCGCTGCAGCTCGTGGCCAAGGCTCGGGACGCTCCGGACGAGCAGCAGTTCAAGGACGCGGTCGCCGCCGCGGCGAAGGCCGACGACGTGGTCGCGGTGACTGCACCGCGGATCATCCCCGGCCCGCACGGCGGGCCGGGCGTTGCGACGGCGTTCGTCATCCCCAAGGGCTCTCCGCAGGACGCGTCGACGACCGACCTCGTCGACCGGCTGCGTAACGAGACAATCCCGGCGGCGGTCCCGTCCGGCGGGATGAAGGTGCTGGTCGGCGGCCAGACCGCGATCTTCGAGGACTTCTCCCAGGTGCTGACGGACAAGCTGCCGCTGTTCATCGGCGTCGTCGTGCTGTTGTCGTTCCTGCTCCTGATGGCGGTGTTCCGGAGCATCGTCGTGCCCGCGATGGCGTCGGTGATGAACCTGCTGTCGGCCGGCGCATCGTTCGGGATCATCACCGCGGTGTTCCAGTGGGGCTGGGCCGCGTCGCTGATCGGCGTCGATCGGGCCGGGCCGATCGAGGCCTTCCTGCCGGTCATCGTGTTCGCGATCCTGTTCGGACTGTCGATGGACTACGAGGTGTTCCTGGTCAGCCGCATCTACGAGGAGTGGCACCGGCGCGGCGACAACGAAGAGGCGGTCACCCACGGCCTAGCGGCGACCGGCCGCACGATCACCGCTGCCGCCGCGATCATGGTGCTCGTGTTCGCCGCGACACCATCGGCCTCGAGCTCGAACCGGAACCGGTTGACGACGTCGGTCGTCAGCTCTCGCAACGCCAGCGACCCCAGGCGCGGCAGGATGTGCGCGTCCCACTGGACCGCGTAGACCTGCAGCGTCGACCGGGCCAGGTTCGGCTCCGCATACAGCCGCCACCACTCCTCGCCGAACCCCGCCAGCGTCTCCCGGCCCGCGTCGAACTGCGCGAGCCCGCCCGTGCGATTGAGCCTGGTCAGCTCGGCGTCGAACGCGTCGGCGTCGCGGTTGCGCCCGAGCACCTTCGAGCGATTGCGCGCGTCGGTCGCGCGAAGCGAACAACAAAGCCCTGCAAACTCGGAATGGGCGATCCAGGACTCGAACCTGGGACCTCTTCCTTATCAGAGAAGCGCTCTAACCGACTGAGCTAATCGCCCGCGCGGGCCGCCGATGATAGCGGGCCTGCGGCCGGACTCGCGGGCGCGGCCGGCCCCGCTCAGGCCGCCCCAGGTGGGCCCGGGAGGCGGGCTCAAGTGGACGCTCGCGGACGCAGGCGGCGCAGCTCAGGCGACCGCTCGCGGGCGCAGGCGACGCGCCAGGGTGAGGGCCTCGTCGGCGTCCTCGAAGCCGATCTCGACCTTGTAGCCGGTGCCGCGCGGGCGGACACGGACCTCGGTGCCGAGGGCGGCGCAGAGGGCGTCGGCGATGCGCGTGCATGCCGCCTCCTGGTCTGGGTGGACCGCAGCGCGGCCGCGCGTGGCCGCCCGGGCTGGGGCGTTGGCCGCGCGGGCGCGCTGCTCGAGGACGCGGACCGACCAGCCGCCCTCGACGGCTGCGCGCGCGAGCCGGCGGCGATCGACGTGGTCGTCGGCCAGCAGCAGGGCGCGGCCGTGGCCCTCGCTGAGCGAGCCGTCCTCGACAAGCGCGAGCGCCTCGTCGGGGAGGTCGAGCAGGCGCAGCAGGTTCGAGACGGCCACACGGCTGCGACCCACGCGCCGGCCGACCTCCTCGCGCGTGAGGCCGAGCTCCTCGACCAGACCAGCGACGGCGCGTGCCGCCTCGATCGGGTTGAGGTCCTCGCGCGCCATGTTCTCGATCAGCGCGACCTCGAGCGATTGCGCGTCATCGCGTTGCTGTACCAGCGCAGGGAGGATCTCGAGACCCGCGAGCTTGGCGGCGCGCCAGCGGCGCTCGCCGGCAACGAGCTCGTACGTGCCTCCCGGGCGTGGGCGCACGAGCACGGGCTGCACCACCCCGCGCTCCTTGATCGACTCGGCGAGCGCCTGCAGCCCCTCCTCGTCGAAGCGCTTGCGCGGCTGGTCGGGATTGGGCGCCACGAGCTCGACGGCGAGCTCGCGCAGCTCCGCGCCCTCGCGCTCGCCCGCCTCGGACACCGACAAGATCGCCGCGAGGCCTCGGCCCATGCCGCGACGCTGCGGTGCGCTCATGCGGACACCTCCAGGACATTGATCGGCGGCGTGGCAGCGCCTGGCAAGGACGCAGGAAGCGCGGCGCGCCTGGGCACGCGGGTGACTGCGACCGCGGCGAGGCGGTGATTACGGCGCCGCTCAGCCACGGGCAGCAACCTCCTTGGCCAGTTCGAAGTACGCCTCCGCCCCGCTCGAACCCGGGTCGTGATGGATCACCGGCCGCCCGAAGCTGGGCGCCTCGCCGACGCGGACGCTGCGTGGGATGACCGTGTCGAAGACGAGCTGCGGGAAGTGCTCGCGGACCTCGCGCTCGACGTCGCGCGCCAGCCGCGTGCGGCCGTCGTGCATCGTCAGCAGCATCCCGGCGACCGCCAGGCGTGGGTTGAGCTCGCGCTGGATCAGGCCGAGCGTGTCGAGCAGGCCGGCAAGACCCTCGAGCGCGTAGTACTCGGCCTGCACGGGGACGATCACGCGGTCGGCGGCCACGAGCGCGTTGACCGTGAGGGGGCCCAGCGACGGCGGACAGTCCAGCAACGTGTACGCGAAACGATCGCGCAACGGGGCCAGCGCCGCGCGTAAGCGCTGTTCGGAGCCCGCTTCGCGCGGCAGCTCGATGTTGGCGCCCGCCAGATCTGGGTGCGAGGGAAGCACCGAGAGGTTGTCGATGCTGCTTGCCACGAGCGCGGCGTCGGCGCTTGCCTCGCCGCAGAGCACGTCGTAGACACTGGGCTCGAGGTCCTTGGGCAGGCCGAGGCCGAGCGTGGCGTTGGCCTGCGGGTCGATATCGACGAGCAGCGTCGCGTACCCCGCCTCGGCGATGCAGGCGGCCACGTTCACAGCGGTGGTCGTCTTGCCGACGCCGCCCTTCTGATTCGCGATCGCGTACACCGTTCCCATGCGTCTCGCAAGCTAGCGACGGCACCGGTCGGAGGCCCTGGCCTTTCGTTCGCCACCGAATCAGCTTCACCTTCTACCTGAGGCTTGGATTGGCCGTTTGCGGGCCATCCCAGGGCGGCGGGGATAGCCGACCGGCGTCGGCCGGACCTTCGAGTTGAGATAGAGGTAGCGATCGCGCGCTCCCGAGAAGGGCACGACGGGCATCGCGACCGGCTCACTCATGCCGACGGCCGCCGCCGCCGCCGCGCCGTCAGCGGCCTCGGCCGCGTCGACACGCCCTTTCCAGGCGACGAGGTGACCCCCCACCTCCAGCAACGGCGCCGCGTATTCGACCACGACGGGCAGGGATGCGAGCGCTCGGGCGGTCACGAGATCGTGCATCCCGAGGCCAGCCGGCCACGCCTCCGCCCGTGCGTGCACCGCCTCAACGTTGCGAAGGCCGAGCGCCTCCCCGGCCCGTCCGAGGAAGGCGCACTTGCGCGCCACGCTCTCGACCAGCGCCACCCGCGCCGCGGGCAGCGCGACCGCGAGCACCAGCCCCGGAAAACCTCCGCCAGGGCCGACATCGGCGATCCGGCGCGCGGACCGAACCGCCGTCAGGTCCAGCGCGACCAGCGAGTCGGCGATGTGGACGTCGACGCCGTCTGCCGGCGAGCGGACGCTCGTGATCGCGCTCGGCTCCGCGGCAACCAGCTCCAGGAGCACCCCCAACCGCTCCACCGCCCCCGAGGGCAGCCCGTAGCGAGACGCCAACTCGCCCAGCCGCGCGGCGACCTCGGAGGGCACCGTCAATCGTGAAACCTCGCCGCTAGGACACGAGCGGGGCGACGACGAGGTGGCGATCGGGCTCGTCGCCCTCGCTGTAGGTCTCGACATCGCCTCGATCGCGCAGATACTCGTGCACGAGCTTGCGCTCACTCGCCGTCATGGCGTCCATCGCAACCGGACGCCCGTACCGGCGCGCATCCTCGGCGGCCTGGTCGGCGAGGCGTTGCAACGCCTCGGCGCGGCGGGCGCGATAGCCCTCGGCGTCGACGACGACCCGCAGGTCGCCCTCGTCGCCTGCGCCGCGGGCCAGCGCGATGCGAAAGGCGACGTGCTGGATCGCGTCGATCGTCTGACCGTGGCGGCCGATGAACAGGCCCAGATCGTCGCCGTGGACGGTGCCGGTGACGACCTCGTCCCCGCTATCGACCTCGATCGAGCCCTTGAGGCCCAGGGCCGACACGACCTCCTCGAGCACCTCGCGGACCGCCGTCTCCGCCACCTCGTTCATCAGCGCCGCCTCCCCGTCTTCTTCTTGCGCCGCTGCCGCGGTGGCCGCGGCGGGGCCGTCGTCCGGCGCTCGGCCGCCGCGGCATCGGCCTCAACCCGGGCGCCGTCGCGCGGCTTGTCGGGCTCCTTCTTGCGCTCGGGGGCGGGCTTGGTCGCTGTCGCTGCTGCCGCGCCCGCGGGCACGGGCGCGCCCCGCACCGGCAAGCCGGCTGTTCGCCGGATCACGTACTGCTGGCCGACGGTCCAGAAGTTCGTCGTGATCCAGTACACGATCAGCCCGGCCGGGAAGCGGAGGATGAACGGCACGAACACGAACGGCAGGGCGATCATGATCATGCGCTGGTTGCGGTCCGCTGTGACCGACATCAGCACGCTCGACAGCAACTGCGAGCCGACGTACAGGACGAGCAGCACTGCCAGGACCCAGCCGGTCGCCGACGCGGTGAGGTCGGGGATGAACAGGAACTGCGCACTACCCGGATCGACCTGGTTGCAGGTCGTCGACGTGACCGTCGTGTGGTGCACTGCCGCGTACTGGACGATGCCCGGGCAGATGTCCAGCTTCAGGTCCTTCCGCAGCATGTAGAACAGCGAGAAGAAGACCGGCAGCTGGAGGACCAGGGGAAGGCACGACCCGAACGGGTTGACCTTGTTCTCCTGGTAGAACTTCATCATCTCCTGATTCAGGCGCTGCTTGTCGTCCTTGTACTTCGCCTGCAGCTCCTTGATGTCGGGCGCGAGTCGCTGCAGGGCCTGCATGGACTTGAACTGCTTGAGCGTCAGCGGAATCAGCGCGGCACGGACGACGATCGTCAGGGCGATGATCGAAAAGCCCCACGAGAAGCCGACCGAGTCGTGGAAGAACACGAGGATGCTGTCGAAGACATCGATCAGCGGCTGGACGACGTTTGC
Source organism: uncultured Actinomycetes bacterium (assembly GCA_963821355.1). Taxonomy (GTDB): domain Bacteria; phylum Actinomycetota; class Thermoleophilia; order Solirubrobacterales; family Solirubrobacteraceae; genus JAOPZW01. The sequence continues at coordinate 37,554 of CAWGDO010000004.1, forward strand.
GATCGGCAGAGTGGTCATCGGATCGGTTCGCGGCGGCGGAACAGGCGCTGGGCCTCCACGGGATCAAAGCCGCCGTGGCTGAACGGGTTGCAGCGCAGCAACCGCCACACCGCCAGCACCAGCCCCCGGAGTATGCCGTAGTCACGGATCGCCAGGACCGCGTAGGCCGAGCAGGTCGGCTCATACTTGCAGCGGCGCGGCAGCGCCGGCGAGACCACGCGCTGGTAGGCGACGATCGGTGCCAGGACGAGCCGGCGCATCATGGCTGCTCGCCCTCCGCACCCGATGTGGTCTTGTCGACGAGCTCGGCCAGCTCGCGCTTGACGCCGTCAAGTCCGTCGCGCGCGGCCAGCTCGCGCACCTCGGGGCGCGCGACGACGACCACGTCCTGGTCGTCGGGGAGCCGCTCGGCCAGCGTCCCGAACGCCTCACGCAGCAGGCGCTTGACCTTGTTGCGCTCGACGGCGCCACCGACCTTGCGCGACACCGACACGCCCAGGCGCGCGCCGTCCGCCGGCTCGCCGGCCGACGAGCGCGGGAAGCTGTAGAGCACCAGGAAGCGGTTGCCGACCGACCTGCCCTGACGGTAGACGCGCTCGAACTCGGCGCTGCGCGAGAGGCGCCCGCGCTTCGGGCGCCGGGCGGGCGGTCGCGGCAAGCGATCCACCGCGGTCAGACGGTCAGCCGCTTGCGCCCCTTCGCCCGCCGGCGCTTGAGCGTCAGGCGGCCGGCGCGCGTACGCATGCGAGCGCGGAACCCGTGGGTGCGGGCGCGCTTGCGCTTCTTGGGCTGATAGGTGCGCTTCATGGCAGACGAAAAGGTCGATGACCGGCGCGCCAGTCTAGCGCGCGCGGGCCCCTGACATCCCGGTCCACACCTCATGCACAGCCATGTGCATCGCCTCCGGACGGTTTTGTTCGCGATTTGCGGCGTGCGCCCGCATACGCCTCCGAGCCCCGGTCTCGGGCCCCCAAGCCATTGCTATAGTCGCCGCGCCGGTCGCCCCCGGGCGGCCTCCTCTCGATTTCCCCCGCCAGACGCTACCCACCGAGGAGCCGACCGCCCCTGCCGTGACCGAAGACCCCGAGCACATCTGGAGCGCCGTTCAGGACGAGCTGCGCCAGACGGTCCCGGCGGACATCTACGACATCTGGCTGGCCCCGCTGCGCGCCGTTGCCGTGGAGGGCGACGTCCTCGTCGTCGAGGCGCCTCACGAGGTCCGGGCCTGGGTCGCCGAGCGGTTCGCGCGCGTCCTCCAGGTCGGCGCCGCCGCCGTCCTCGGCCCCGAGGTGACGGTCGACGTTCGCGCCGCCGCGGCACGTGGCCGCGCACAGCACGGGCGCGGTGCCGGCGCCGAGCGCGCGGGCTCAGCCGCCTTCCCCGACGACGGGCTCAACCCCAAGTTCACCTTCGAGCAGTTCGTCATGGGCGACACCAATCGCTTCGCCCACGCCGCAGCCCTCACCGTCGCCGAACTCCCCGGACAGGCCTACAACCCCCTCTTCATCTATGGGCCGCCCGGCGTCGGGAAGACCCACCTGCTGCATTCGATCGGCAACTACGTGCTCGCCTACGGCGGTGGGCTGACGGTGCGCTACACGACAGTCGAGACCTTCACCAACGAGTTCCTCGCCGCCCTGCACCGCAACGACATGGGCCACTTCAAGGGCCGCTACCGCCACGCGGGCGTCCTCCTCATCGACGACGTGCAGTTCCTCGCCTCCAAGGCCAAGACCGAGGAGGAGTTCTTCCACACCTTCAACGCGCTGCACGACACCGGCAGCCAGCTCGTGCTCACGTCCGATCGGCTGCCGCGCGACCTCGGAGCCCTCGAGGACCGCCTGCGCGAGCGCTTCGAGGCCGGCCTCGTCACGGCAATCGACCCGCCCGACCTCCCGACGCGCCTCGCCGTCCTGCGCAAGCGCGCCCAGCACGACGGCGTCGACCTCGCCGACGACGGAGTCCTCGACCTGCTGGCCGAGCGAGCGCCCCACAACGTCCGCGCGCTCGAGGGCGCGCTCATCCGAGTCGTCGCGTTCGCCTCGTTGACCTCGCGCCCGATCACCACCGACCTCGCCGGCGAAGTCCTCCGCGGCCTCTACCCCGACTCGGGCGCGCGCGTCGAGCGCCTGACCGTCGAGCACATCCAGGACGTCACCGCCGAGGCCTTCGGTCTCACCCGCGGGGAGCTTCTCTCCCACAGCCGGGCTGCGCGCCTCGCCTGGCCGCGACAGGTCGCCATGTACCTCGCGCGCGAGCACACCGCCGAAACCCTGCCGGCCATCGGCAAAAGCTTCGGAGGTCGCAACCACACGACCGTCCTGCACGCCTGCCGTCGCACGGCGGCCCGCCTCGCCGACGACACGGAGGCGTTCGAGATCGTTCGGGGCCTCACCGAACGACTGACGACGACCGGATCCCTCCGCCATGACTGACACACTCCGGTGGGTTTCCCAGCACCCGATGTGCACGTCCAAGCCGCACCGTGCGGGCGTTTCCGCAGCAGTGCACATCTCAACAACCCCTATGACTTCAACCTCAATGCAAAGGTGGGCATCGTGAAGTTGTCGACGTCATCGCAGGAGCTCCTCGCACAGCTCCAGCTCGTCTCGCGCGTGGCGTCGACGCGCAGCGCCGTGCAGGCCCTGTCGGGCGTCCAGATCGCCGCCGACGAGTCCGTGCAGCTGCGGGCCACCGATATGGAGGTCGGCCTCCGTGTGCCCCTCGAGGCGGCCGTCGAGCGCCCGGGTATCGTCGTGCTCCCCGCGCGGCTACTCCTCGACGTCGTACGCCAGTTGCCCAGCGGCGACGTCTCGCTCGAGTTGCGGCCCACCGAGCAGGACGTCGAGGTCGTCGCCGGCCCGGCCCGCTTCCACATTCGCATCCTGCGCGCCGAAGACTTCCCGCCGCTGCCCGAGCCGGGCGGCGACCAGATCGTCACCATGCCGGCGCCCGCCTTCACCGAGACGATCGCGCGGGTCGCCCGCTCGGCCTCGCGCGACGAGACGCGCCCGATCCTCACCGGGATCCTGGTCTCCGCGACCGGCGAGGAGTTGCGGATGGTCGCCACGGACTCGTACAGGCTCAGCGTCAAGGAGACGCGCCTGGAGGCGGCGCTGCCCGATGGCTTCGAGGCCAACGTGCCCGCCCGTGCACTGGAGGAACTCGGCCGCCTCGTCCGGGACGACATCGATGACATCCGCATCGGCGTGCGCGCCAACCAGGTCGTCTTCGAGGTCGACGGGCTGGCGCTGTCGTCGCGCCTGATCGACGGTCAGTTCCCGAATTACCGCCAGCTCCTCCCCGAGGCCTACGAGCACGAGTTGACGATCAACCGCGAGGAGTTGCTCGAGGTTGTGCGCCGCATCAGCCTCATGGCGCAGAAGAACGCGCCGCTGCGGCTGTCGTTCACCGAGGGTGAGGTGCGCGTGTCGGCCCAGACGCCCGATGTCGGCGAGGCCAGCGAGCCGCTGCCGGTGCCGTTCGCCGGCGAACCATTCGAGATCGGCTTCAACCCGGAATTTCTCATCGCCGGCCTGGAGAGCGCGGGCTCCGACGACGTCGTGGTCAAGCTCATCAGCCCGCTGCGCCCGGGGCTGCTCGAGTCCGCCGACGGCAGCGGCTTCCTCTACCTGATCATGCCCATCCGCCTGAACGTGTGAGGCGGCGGTGGGCCTGAGCGCGTGAGGCGGCCGTGCTGGTGACGCGCGTCCGCCTGCGCGACTTCCGGACCTACGCGTCCGCGGAGGTCGACCTGGGCGAGCGGCTCACCGTCGTGCACGGCCCCAACGGGGCGGGGAAGACGAACCTGCTGGAGGCGTTGTACTTCGGCTGTACGGGCCGCTCGTGCCGAACCACCAACGAGCGCGAGGTCGTGCGCTTCGACGCGCCCGCCGCGCGCGTGGAGGTGCGCGGCCACGACCGCGACGGCGAGCACGAGCTCAGCGTGGGCTTCCAGCCCGGCGAGGCCAAGCGCTTCAAGGTCGACGGCGCGCCGGCCGAGCGGCTGCTCGACGCACCGCACCGTCCGCTGGTAAGTGTGTTCCTGCCCGATCGCCTGGAGTTGGTCAAGGGGCCGCCGGCGCTGCGCCGCTCACACGTCGACCAGCTCGTCGCCGCGCTGTGGCCGGCCCGCGCGGCAACGCGGCGCGCCTATGGGCAGGCGCTGGCCCAGCGCAACGCGCTGCTGGCTCGCGTGCGCGCCGGCGGCTCGCGCACGGCGCTCGCCGCCTGGGACCTCGAGCTCGCGCGGCATGGCATCGCCCTGCGCGACGATCGCGCGGCTGCCGTTGCGCTGCTGCGCGATCGCTTCGTCGCGGCTGCTCAGGAGCTCGGCCTCGACGGCGAGCCCGAGCTGCGCTACCGCCCGCGCTCGCGCGCGGCCGGCCCGGAGGAGCTGGCCGCCGAGCTGGCCGACCGCGTCGACGCCGACCTCGAGCGCGGCTTCACCACGCACGGGCCCCACCGCGACGACCTCGCGCTGCTGCGCGACGAGCGCGAACTGCGCGCATACGGCTCGCAGGGCGAGCAGCGTCTCGCGCTGCTGGCGCTCCTGCTCGCCGAGCGGACGGCACTGGAGGAGGAGCGCGGGGCGCCACCGCTGCTCCTGCTCGACGACGTGATGAGCGAGCTCGACGCCACGCGCCGCGAGTGCCTGGTCGAACGCCTGCGCGTCGGGCAGGCGGTGGTCACCACGACCGACCTCGCCCACGTCCCCGGGGCCGACGAGCCCGATGTCGTGCGCCTGCACGTGGAACGCGGCGTGGTCGTCGAGGACGGGGTGGCGGCGTGAGGCGCCGCGACCCGCGACCGCTGTCGCACGCGATCGGGGCGCTCGCCGATCGGCTCGCGCCGCAGACGACGCTGGCCGAGGTCCAGCGCGTGTGGCCGTCGGCGGTCGGCGAGGCGATCGCCGCCCAGGCCGAACCCACCGGCGAGCGCGACGGCGTGCTCACGGTGACCTGCTCGTCGGCTGTCTGGGCCCAGGAACTCGACCTGATGGGCCCGGAGCTCGCCGAGCGGATCAACGCGGCGCTCGGAACGCCGGCGGTGCGCGCGCTGCGATGCTCGGCGGCTCCCGCGCGCGGCTGGTCTTAGCGCTTGACGGCCCGGGCGAGGTAGCTGTGGCCCGCCTTGACGTTCAGGGTCTTCTTGCGCTTGAAGTCGCGCACGCTGACGACGCCACGGCGGACCCTGGTCAGCGTGCCGTCGCATTCGTCCTGCGTGAGCCAGATCGTGCCGCGGACCGTCGCCGAGCTGTACTTGCCCGTCGTGCGGAATCTGCCCTTGCCGTTGCCCCAGAGCTTGCCGAGCGTGCTCTTGGGGCCCTTCTTCTTGTCGACGGCGGCCGAGCGCGTGCGCTTCAGCGGCGCGCACTGCGAGCGCGCGATCTCGTCGCGGAGCACGAGGTCGGTGACGAGCGCCTTCGGCTTCTTGGGCTTCTTCCTGGGAACGGCCTGCTTGATCTGGAAGATGCCGTCGTAGAACTGCGCGGTCTGGAGCTTCTTGCCGCCGGTGTCGGCCGCGGAGGTGAGCGTCGACGCGGCCCTTGCGCGTGTCGACGAGCGAGCCCATCGGGATGTTGGCCGGATCGGTGAGCGTCGACGTAGCGGTGTCCGGGGCGCCTGATGCGCACGGTGCCGGACACGACCTGCACGACGACGGACCTGCCGGCGACCGGAGGCGCTGGCGGCGACGACGAGCCGGCGCCGGTAGCGCGGTGGCCGGTGGGGTGGTGTTCAGCAGCACGGTCAGGGTGGTCGCGCCGTCGGAGACCGCGAGGTCGGGTCGCCCGTCGCCGTTGAAGTCGGCGGCGCCGATCCCGTTGGCCGCCGGAGCTGTGATCGGCGTCCCGGCGTCGGGTGCGAAGCCGCCGGCGGCCTGGCGCAGAAGCACGCTGAGCGTGCCGGCCGTGTTGTTGGTCACGGCGAGGTCGGGTCGCGCGTCGCCGTTGAAGTCGGCGGACGCGACGCCGAGCGCCCCGGCGCCGGTGGCGATCGCCGGGCCCTCCGCAGCGAACCCGCCGCCGGCCTGGCGTAGCAGGATGCTCACCCTGCCGTCGCCGAGGTTGGCGACGGCGAGGTCGCGGCCGGCTGTCGCCGTTGAAGTCGGCGGCCGTGATCCCCTCCGGCGAAGCGCCGACCGGGAACGGCGGAGTCCGTTCGGCCTGGAAGCCGACGCCGGCGTAGCGGAGCTGCTCAGTGCCGTTGACCGTCGCGACGTCGCTGGCGCCCGTCGCGGTTGAAGTCGGCGGTCACGACGCCGTAGGGGGCGTTACCGACACCGATCGGCGCGCCTTCCGGGGCGAACGACGCCTGCGCCGGGGCGGTCGCGGCAAGCGCGCGACCGCCGCCAGAACGGGCCACCGTGCCCTCGGGCGCCGTCCGCGCCGCACGTGCATCGTCGCGCAGCATCGCGACCCCGGCCACTGTGCGGGTGCAATCGGGCGACCTGGACGACCGGTGGCATGCGGAATGGAGGTCGCGCCGCGTGTCCGAAGGGCGACGTTCTGAGCCGTATTTTGCCGCGATTTGCAGCAGTTTCATGAGCTGTCCGAGGCGGCGGAGACAGGGGCCCCCTGTGCTATTCTTCTGTCAACCAGTTGCTCGAGCCCCGGCCGGGTGGCGACTAGCCCGAGACCGGGGTTCTTCACGTCTACGGAGGCACGTTGGCGCAGGACTCAGAACCCACGAACGGCCGGCAGCAGCCGGCCGCCTACGACGCCCAGGACATCACCGTCCTCGAGGGCCTCGAGGCGGTCCGCAAGCGCCCCGGCATGTACATCGGGTCGACCGGCCTGCGCGGCCTGCACCACCTCGTCTACGAGGTCGTCGACAACTCGGTCGACGAGGCGCTCGCCGGCTACTGCTCGAACGTCGACGTCACGATCCACCCGGACAACTCGGTCACGGTCAACGACGACGGCCGCGGCATCCCCGTGGCGACGATGGAGAAGGAGCAGCGGCCGGCGGTCGAGGTCGTGCTCACCGTCCTGCACGCCGGCGGCAAGTTCGGCGACGGCGGTGGCTACAAGGTCTCCGGCGGCCTGCACGGCGTCGGCGTCTCGGTCGTCAACGCGCTGAGCGAGTCAGCTGATCGTCGAGGTTCGCCGCGACGGTCACGTCTGGACGCAGGAGTACGAACGCGGCAAGCCCCAGTACGACCTGCGCAAGGGCGAGGCCACCAAGGAGACCGGCACGACGGTCACGCTGGCTGCCCGACGACGAGGTCTTCGAGACCCTGGACCACGACTTCTCGATCCTCGAGCAGCGCCTGCGCGAGACGGCCTTCCTCACTCGAGGCCTGCGCATCTCGCTGACCGACGAGCGCGCCGGCGGCCACAAGGTCGAGTTCCAGTACGACGGCGGCATCGAGGACTTCGTCAAGTACCTCAACGAGAACAAGGACCCGATCCAGAAGAAGGTCATCTTCTTCGAGGGCGAGTCCGACGAGGGCGCGGTCGAGGTCGCGATGCAGTGGAACGGCTCCTACCAGGAGTCCGTGTTCTCGTTCGCCAACAACATCAACACGCACGAGGGCGGCTCGCACCTGTCGGGCTTCCGCTCGCGCGCTGACGCGCACGCTCAACCGCTACGCGCGCGACAAGGGCCTGCTCAAGGAGAAGGACGACAACCTCTCCGGCGAGGACGTCCGCGAGGGGCTCACCGCGGTCATCTCGGCCAAGCTCGCCGACCCGCAGTTCGAGGGCCAGACGAAGACCAAGCTCGGCAACCCCGGCATGGAGGGTTTCGTCGCGCTCGATCGTCAACGCGCGGCTGGCCGAGTTCCTCGAGGAGAACCCCGCCGAGGCGCGACCAGGTCCTGCGCAAGGCCGTGCAGGCCGCGCAGGCGCGCGCCGCCGCGCGCAAGGCGCGCGACCTCACGCGGCGCAAGAGCGCGCTCGAGAACTCGCGCCTGCCGGGCAAGCTCGCCGACTGCTCGGTCAAGGACCCGGCGCTCAGCCGAGATCTTCATCGTCGAGGGCGACTCCGCCGGCGGCTCGGCCAAGCAGGGGCGCGACCGCAACACGCAGGCCGTCCTGCCGCTGCGCGGCAAGATCCTCAACGTCGAGAAGCGCGCGGATCGACAAGGTCCTGCAGAACACGGAGATCCAGGCGCTCATCACCGCGATCGGCACCGGCGTGCGCGACGAGTTCGACCTCGAGCGCGCCCGCTACCACAAGGTCATCCTCATGACCGACGCCGACGTCGACGGCGCGCACATCCGCACGCTCGTGCTGACGCTGCTCTTCCGCGAGATGCAGGAGCTGATCGAGGCCGGCTACGTCTACATCGCCAAGCCGCCGCTCTACAAGCTCAAGCAGGGGCGCAACGAGCGCTACATCGAGAAGGACTCCGAGCTCGAGGAGATCCTGCTGTCGGACAAGTTCGAGAAGTTCGAGGTCCTCGACCGCAACGGCACCCCGTTCAAGCTCACCGAGGCGCGCTGGCAGAGGTACACGCGCCTGCTGCAAGCAGTACGAGGGCTGGGCGAGCGCGCTGCGCGCCGAGCACGGCCACGACACGGTGCGCTTCCTCGAGGAGTCCTCGCTGCTCGACGAGCAGGCCGCGACGGCCGAGCGAGGCGCTCGCGCTCATCAGGCGCGCGACGAAGGACGGCGCGGTCCACACGACCGAGCTCGTCGACGACGATCCCGACGAGCTTCGCGTCAAGGCGGTCGAGACGCAGACCGGCCTCGCGCAGACGCACCGGATCAAGCGCGAGCTGTTCGAGTCGCACGAGTACAAGACGTTCATGAAGGTCCACGCGGCAGCTGGTCGAGCTGGCCGGCACGCCGCCCTTCACCGTCACGCTCGGCGACAAGTCAGAGGAGGCGCTGTCGTTCGAGGCGCTGCGCGACGACGGTGCTCGAAGTCGCGCGGCAGGGCATCAACGTCCAGCGCTTCAAGGGCCTGGGCGAGATGAACGCCGAGCAGCTGCGCGAGACCACGATGGACCCGGCGACGCGCACGCTCGCGCAGGTCACGATGGAGGACGCCGCGGCCGCCGACCGCATCTTCTCGATGCTGATGGGCGACAGTGTCGAGCCGCGCGCGAGTTCATCGAGGACAACGCCCGCTCGCGGCGAACCTGGACGTCTAGGAAGGAAGGTGGCCTAGCCAATGGCCGGCACGGACGATCATCGGCGGCGGCAACATCGAGCCGCGCGCGCTCGAGGACGAGATGCGCTCGGCGTACCTCGACTACGCGATGTCGGTCATCGTCGGCGCGCGCGCTGCCCGACGTGCGCGACGGCCTGAAGCCCGTCCACCGCCGCGTGCTGTTCTCGATGAACGAGACCGGCCTGGCGCCCGACGCGCGGCCTACGTCGAAGTGCGCGCGCATCGTCGGCGAGGTGATGGGCAACTACCACCCGCACGGCGACTCGGCGATCTACGACACGCTCGTGCGCATGGCGCAGGACTTCTCGATGCGCTACCCGCTCGTCGACGGCCAGGGCAACTTCGGCTCGATCGACGACGACCCGGCCGCGGCCATGCGCTACACCGAGGCGCGCCTGACGCGCCTGGCCATGGAGATGCTGCGCGACCTCGACACGGACACGGTCGACTTCGTGCCCAACTACGACGGCTCGCACGCCGGAGCCGCTCGTCCTGCCGGCGCGCTTCCCGAACCTGCTCGTCAACGGCTCCTCGGGCATCGCCGTCGGCATGGCGACGAACATCCCGCCGCACAACCTGCGCGAGGTCATCGACGCCGTCGATCGCCTTCATCGAGGACCCGGCGATCACGGTCGACGGGGCTCATGCAGCCACATCAAGGGCCCGGACTTCCCGACCGGCGGGCATCATCCTCGGCCGCCAGGGCATCCGCGACGCCTACGAGACCGGCCGCGGCCGCGTGCGCGTGCAGGCGCGCGCCCACATCGAGCCGATCGGCGCAGGGCAAGGAGGCGATCATCGTCACCGAGCTGCCCTTCACGGTCAAGAAGGGCGGCGACGGCGGGCTGATCCAGAAGATCGCCGACCTCGTCCACGAGAAGAAGATCCCGGACATCACGGACCTGCGCGACGAGTCCGACCGCAACGGCATGCGCCTCGTCATCGAGCTCAAGCGCGACGCGATCCCGAAGGTCGTGCTCAACAAGCTCTACAAGCACACGCCGATGCAGACGACGTTCGGCGTGAACATGGTCGCGCTCGTCGACGGCGTCCCGCGCACGCTGTCGCTGCGCGAGGTCATCGCCGCCTACGTCGCCCACCAGCGCGAGGTCGTCGTCCGGCGCACGAAGTACGAGCTCGCCCAGAAGGAGGCCCGCGCGCACATCCTCGAGGGCCTGCTCATCGCGCTCGACAACCTCGACGCGGTCATCGAGCTGATCCGCGCCTCGCGCGATCGCGACAGCCGCGCGCGACGGAGCTCATGGCGCACTTCGAGCTCTCGCAGATCCAGGCGACGGCGATCCTCGACCTGCGCCTGTCGCAGCTCACGGCGCTGGAGTCCGACGCGATCAAGCACCGAGCACGCCGACGTCCTCGAGCGCATCAGCGAGCTGCGCGAGATCCTCGGCGACGAGACGCGCGTCCTGGGCATCATCAAGGAGGAGCTGCGGCGAGATCGCCGAGCGCTTCGCCGACGAGCGGCGCACGGAGATCACGGCGAGCCGAGGACGAGATCGACATCGAGGACCTGATCGCCGACCAGCAGATGGTCATCACGATCACGAAGTCCGGCTACATCAAGTCGCTGCCGCTGGCCACCTACCGCAAGCAGCACCGCGGCGGCGGTCGGCGTGACCGGGATGGACATGAAGGACGGCGACTACATCGAGCACCTCTTCGTGTGCTCGTCGCACGACTTCCTGCTCTTCTTCTCCAACCGCGGCAAGGTCTACCGCTCGAAGGTCTACGAGCTGCCCGAGGCGTCGCGCACGGCCAAGGGGCGCGCGCTGGTCAACGTGCTGCCGCTGCGCGAGGGCGAGCGGATCCAGTCGGTGCTCTCGACGCGCGACTTCACGCGAGTCGAAGTACCTCGTCTTCGCGACGAGGAACGGCACGGTCAAGAAGACCGAGTTCGTCGACTACAACACGCCGATCAAGGCCGACGGCATCATCGCCATCAACATCCGCGACGACGACGAGCTCGTCGCCGTGCGGCGCGTCGATCCGGGCGAGGAGATCCTCATGGTCTCCAAGGAGGGCCTGGCGGTGCGCTTCGCCGAGGAGGACGCGCGCGGCGATGGGCCGCGCCACCGGCGGCGTGCGCGGGATGAACGTCACCGGCGAGGGCAACGAGGTCCTGACGATGGACGTCGCTCGCGACGACCAGGAGCTGCTCGTCGTCACCGAGAACGGCTTCGGCAAGCGCACGGCGGTCAGCGAGTACCGCAAGACCTCGCGCGGCGCCAAGGGCGTGCAGACGATCAAGTTCTCCGAGAAGCGCGGCGGCCTGGCCGGCGGCGCTCGTCGTGCGCCCGCACCAGGAGCTGGTCTTCATCTCCCAGGAGGGGATGGTCCAGCGCACCGGCGTGCGCGGGATCCGCCAGACCGGCCGCGCCGCCCAGGGCGTGACGCTCATGAACGTCCGCGAGGACGATCGCGTGTCCGCGGTCGCGCTCGTCGTCGAGTCCGAGGCGTCGACGTCGGCCGTCGTCGCCGGCGACGCGCCGCTGCCCGACGGGCCGCTCGAGGTGTCGGCCGACGCCCCCGCCTCGGCGCCGGACGGCGACGGCCGCGGGCCTACGGAGGCGGCGGACGCGAGCGATGACGGCGACGCGTCGAACGGAGACGGGCGAGAGGGCTAGTTTCGGATTGAGTCGTCGCGCCGAGTTGGTAATCTCGGATCACCAGAGAAAGGAGGTGGTCCGTATAGGTAGTTCTAGTTCTTGCGGGACCCTGGAGGTGACCGGCCGCTAGGTCGGAGGCTGGAGCCGCGTAGCGGAATCCAACCCGGGCCACCGTCGGACGGCATGCCGGAACTGGTCCCCCCGGCGTCGTATCTACCGTCGTTCGATCCTTTATCCAGTCAGGAATCACGCAGAGGGCGGCTCGTCAGCCGCCCTCTGTGCTGTTCGGGGTCCACGGCTACAGCTCCGCGAGCGCGCGCGCCACATGCTCCTCGAGGCGACGCAGGTCAGCGTGCGGAATCGTCGCGTCGAGTTCGGGCAGGACGTCGAGCGCCGTGACGACGTCGTAGTAGGGGTGGTGCTCGGGGTGGGGGAGGACGGCGTCGGCGACGCGGCGGCCGTAGTCGCCGGCGAGGTTCCAGCGCAGGTGGCCGAGGTCGACGGCCGCGGGGCCGCGCGAGCCGGTCGTCCAGTCGACGATCCCCGTCAGGGCCACGCCATCCCAAAGCGTGTTGCCGGGGTGGTAGTCGCGGTGGATGAAGCGCTCGGGCAGCACCGGCGGATCGTCGTGTGCGACGGCGATCGCGCGCTCCCAGACGGCACGGTCGGTCGCCCACGGCGGCACGGCCAACTGGTGAGGCTCGTAGTAGCGCCGATAAGGCGGGATCCCGTCCGCGTCGACCGCATGGATGTCGGTGAGCGCCGAGACGAGTGGGCCGAGCGGCGGGCGCCCGGCGAACGGCGCGCCCGGCACGCGCGTGATGAGCAGCGCCGGCACGTCGCACTGCGCCGCGTCGGGGTCGGCGGCGACGAGCTCGGGCGCCGGCACCGGTGTGCCGGCCAGCCGCCCGAGCACGAGCGCTTCGCGCGCCGCGGTCAGATCCGGGTCGTCGGCCTCCCAACCCGGACGGGCCCACCGGCGCAGGACGAGCTCGCGCCCATCGGCGAGGACGAGCAGGTGGTTGGCCAGCCACTGACTCTCCATCGGCAGCGCGGCGACGACACGCGCACCCGTCTGCGCCTCGGCCCAGCGCAGCGAGGCGGGCGGGGCGGCCTGCGTCCAGCTCAATTCACGCCGCGTCGGCCACGGCGCCCATCTCGGGCAACCATTGCCGCCACGCCGCCGGGATCGTCGGGCTGGCGACGTGGATGAACACGTGCGGGCTCGGCGCCGACGGCTTGCGCCGCGGGTGCATCCCGGCGCGCTCGGGCAGGTGGTCGCCCTTGCGGCGATTACAGGGCGCGCACGAGGCGACGATGTTGTCCCAGCTCGACTCGCCGCCCTTGGAGCGCGGGATCACGTGGTCGACGGTCAGGTTCGAGCGCGACCCACAGTACTGGCAGGTCCAGCCGTCGCGCGCGAAGACCGCGCGGCGGGTGATCTTGCGCCGGTGCGTGTCGCGCGGGACCTTGACGTAGGTCACCAGGCGGATGACGACCGGCCGCGGCAGCGCCGTGTGCTCGGAGCGCAGCTCCCACGCGGCGTGCTCGAGGATCTCGGCCTTCTCCTTGAGCAGGAGCACCGCGGCGCGTCGAACCGAGCACACGTTGATCGGCTCGAAGGTCGCGTTGAGGACGAGCACCCGGCCAGCGTCGCGCCCGCGCCGCCGGTGCTCGGTGACCGGCGCGGACCCCAGTCGGCCTGGTGGAGAGGCGCTCCGCATGGCGAATCTGGGCCGGAGTGTAGCCCACGAGCCGGGCGAGCCGGGCGGGTCAAGCTTGCGATCAGGCCGCCGGATACGTGCCGAGCAGGCGGACGTCGTCGCAGTGCGCCTGAAGGGCGGCGACCGCGTCGGCCACCGACGCTTCGTCGGCGCGGCCTTCCATGTCGACAAGGAACAGGTAGTGGCCGAGGCGCCCGCGCATGGGTCGCGACTCGATCTTGGTCAGGTTCACGCCTCGGAAGGCGAACTCCGACAGGCAGCGCACCAGCCAGCCGGGCTGCGCGTCGCCGGCGCCGGCGAAAACGACCGAGGTCTTCCATGGCGTGGCGGGATCGGAGCCGCCGTCGGCCGTCGTGCCCGCCGGCGCCAGCCAGACGAAGCGTGTCGCGTTGCCGGGCTCGTCGTCGATCTCCTCGCGCAGGACGGTCGCGCCGTACGCCCCGCGGCGCCGAGCGGCCCGATCGCGGCCCACGGCTTGCCCGCTTCGGCGACGGTCCGCACCGCCTCGGCGGTCGAGGCGACGGCGCGCACCGCGGCGGCGGGCAGCTCGGTGCGCAGGAAGCGCGCGCACTGCGCCAGCGGCTGCGGGTGCGAGATGACCTCCTCGACGGCCTCGAGCGCGATCGGCTCGCGGGCGATCAGGCAGTTGCGGATGACGAGGACGGTCTCGCCGACGATCGCGGTGTCGCGCGCCTCCCACGCGAGCGCGTCGAGCGTGGCGCTGACGCCGCCCTCGAGCGAGTTCTCGATCGGCACCAGCGCGCGGTCGACGGCGCCGGCGCTCGACGGCGAGGACCGCCTCGTGGATCGGACCCGAACGGCACCAGCTCCGAGTCGGGCGCGGCGGCCTGGCGCACCGCCTCCTCACTGAAGGTCCCGGCGGGACCGAGATAGCCGAGCCGCATCAGCGGCGGCGCTCGGCGGCGTCGGGCACCTCGCCCGCCAGCGCCACGCGGATCGCCTCCTCCTCCTCGGGCGAGAGCTCGAGCTCGGCCGCGGCCGGCGACGACCTGCTTGGCGTACAGGCGCGCCTGGTCGCGGTGGTGGATCGACGAGAGCACGATGCCCGAGCCGCCGGAGTCCAGCAGCGCGATCGACGTCGACTGGCGGCCGGACATCTCGTTGTAGGCGTCGTAGCGCACCAGCCCGCGGTGGGCGATCGCGCCGTCGAGCCGCTCCTCGGCGGCGCTCAGGCGCCCGTCGAGGCGCGAGGTCGACGTCGGCGACGTAGTCGTGCAGCGAGCCGAAGCCGCGGTCGAGCTGCGCGGCGTGCGCGACGAGGTCCTCCGGCGCCGCGCCGCCCAGGATGACCCGCTGGTCGGCGCGCAGCCGGCGCAGCGAGCGCGCGAGCAGCAGCACCGCGAGCAGGGCGACGATCGCGACGCCGCCCGCCGCCAGCGCGACGATGCCGGTGGTGGAGGAGAGCTCGTCCACGGCCGCCAAAGGATAGGCGCGCCTCCGGGCGAAGCGCCGCGCCGGCGCGCTGCGGTGGCGCCTACTTGCTCCAGATGATCGTGTAGGTCGACCGGTTGTTGGTCAAGGTCTTCTCGCCCGGCACCTTGGCGATCGTGACGGTGAGCGTGGTCGCTACCCCGGTCGCCGGCGTCTGGCCGAGCGGGATGTTCACCGTCGAGGTGGTGCCCGCCTTCGTCTGGTTGACTGTCTTGGTCTGCGTGATGGTCTTGGGGCCGCCGCGTAGCGTGATCGAGACCTTGACGTTGGACTCGTCGTTCGTGCCGCCGTTGGTGAACTTCACGGTGACCGCCGGGTTGGTGCCGGCGGAGATGCGGTTGGTCACGCCGGGCGCCTCGGGCTGCAGCACCACCGTGCCGATCGAGGTGCTGTCGAGGCCGTGGCCGTGCAGCCCGGGCGCGGGCGCGCCCGACGGCGAGCCCGACGAGCCCGACGCGGTGCGCCCCAGCCCGTTGGCGACCGTCGTGGGGCTCAGCCACGACAGGGAGGGCAGGAAGCGGCTGCCGCGGATCGTCTGCCCGGTGATGCCGTTCTCGTCGAGCGCGTCGCGGATCAGCGGCGCGACGCGCGCTGGTAGACGACGTCGGAGGCCAGGAACATCTGCATCTGGCCGGCGATCTCGTCGATCGCGCTCTCGGGGTCTGCCCGCGGCCGAGCGCCGACGGGATCTGGTCGGCGATCTTCTTCAGGCCCTCGGCGCGCAGGTTGAGCACCAGCTCGAGGTTGTGCTGGGCGGCCGTCATGTCGCCGGGACGGTGAAGCTCTTCGCGCGCTTGGCGTCCTCGTCGGCGGCCAGGCGCACCTGGTTGATCTGGACCTGCAGGTCCTGCGCGTTGCGCGAGCCGGGCTCAGCGCGCGAAGAACGGCTTGCCGACGGTGTTGTCGGAGTCGTCGATGATCGCGGTGACGTCGCGGTTGTAGTCCTTCAGCGCGTGCTCCTTGCGGCTGTCGAGGCAGCCCTTGACGCCGAGAACGATCAGGATCAGCGACGATGATGAGCGCGCCGAGACCGATCGCCTGGCGCGTGCGCGCAGTCTGCCGATCGGGCGGCGACGGCCCGCGCCGACGCGGTCGCGGGACGGCGCGGCCGCGCCGCGCGCGTGCTCGCTTGTGTGGGTTGGTCATCCTCGTCGAAGAAGGACATGAACTGCGCTCCAGAAGACCGGTAGGACGGCCCCAGTATGACCGTTCGCGCCGGATCGCAGGCTCACTCGCACGTTGTCGTGCACGGCGAGGAGGCAGGTGGCGCGCGGCGAAGCAGGGAGGCGGTGAAGACCGCCGACGAGCCGACCGGGGCGACGGCCGCGCACGCCTCGGGGCGCGCGGAGCGTCCGCGCGCGAGGAGGGCGCCGCGCGCGAGCAGGGCTCGCCGCGCGAGAGCGCCGCGCTCGGAGAGGGCTCGGAGCTCGTGCTCGACCGCTACCGCCTCGTGCGCCGCCTCGGCGCGGGCGGCTTCGGCGTCGTCTGGCTCGCCGCACGACGAGCGCCTGCGACCGCGCCGTCGCCGTCAAGCGCATCACGATGCACGACGCCGCGACCGCCGCGCGCGCCGAGCGCGAGGCGCTCGCTGCCGCGCGGCTGTCGCACCCCGGCATCGTCGCGCTGTACGAGGCGGGCCGCGACGCGGACGCCGTCTACCTCGTCTCCGAGCTGGTGCGCGGCCGCACGCTCGCCGACCTCATCGACGACGGCGCGCTGTCCGATCGCGACGTCCTGCGGATCGGCATCGCCCTCTGCGACGCGCTCGCGCACGCGCACGCCCGCGGGGTCGTCCACCGCGACGTCAAGCCGGCGAACATCATGATGCCCGACGCAGCCGCAGGACGGCGCCGGCGTGGCCAAGCTGACCGACTTCGGCGTCGCGCGGATGACCGGCGACGAGGCGCTGACGCGCACCGGCGACGTCGTCGGGACGCTCGCCTACATGGCGCCCGAGCAGGCCGAGGGCGCGACGTCGGCGAGGCGGCCGACCTCTACGCGCTGGCGCTCGTCCTCTACGAGGCGCTGTCGCGGCGTCAACCCGGTGCGCGGCCGCGGCGCCGCGGCGACCGCGCGCCGCGTCGGGACGCGGCTGCCGCCGCTCGGCCGCCTGCGCCGCGACCTGCCGCCGGACCTGTGCCGGCGCTCGACCGCGCCGTGCTCGCGCGCCCCGAGCGAGCGCGGGACGCTGGGCGACCTGCGCGCGGCATTGGCGGCCGCCGCTGCCACGAGCCGACGACGAGCCGCGGCACGATCGCGGGCACGCCCGCTCGAAGCGTCTGGCGCGCCCGTCGACCCGCGACCCGCGTGGCGCCGAAGGCGCGCCTTGCAGCGCGGCGCTGGCAGCGCGCGTGCCGCTCACCGCCGCCGGCGCTCTCGTCGCGCTGACCCCGCGCAGCGGCGTCGAGGTCTCCCCCGCGGCCGGCTGCGGGCGCGTCGCGCGCGCTCGCCGTCGCTGGCGCTCCCGCGCCTCGGCTGGCTCGGCCGTGGCGACCGCGCTGGCGGCGTCGGGCCGGCGGAGCGCCGCGCTCGTCCTCGCGGCCGCCGCGATCCCGACCGTCCTGCTCCTGCGCGGCGCCGGCGTGCTCTGGTCGCTGCCGGCCGGCGCGCCGCTGCTCGGGCGTCGCCGGCCTCGGCCGGCGCGTGGCCCGCGCTCGCGGGCCAGGCCGCGCGCCCGTGGCAGCGCGCCGCGCTCGGCGCGCTGGGCTGCTGGTGGCTCGTGCTCGCCGAGGTCGCTGCCGCGGCGACCTGCCTCGGCGCTCGGGCCGCGCCGCCCGGGAGCCTCGCTCGACGGCGTCACCGACTGCTCGCCCGATCGTGACAACCGGCGCTCTCGCTGATCGCCGCGCTGTGGGCCGCCGCGGCCGGGCTGCTGCCGCTGCTCGTGCGCGGCCGCCGCCTCGCGGTCGACCTCGTCGCTGCGTCGGCTGGGCGGCGGCCCTGGCGCTCGGCCACGCGGCCGTCGCGCAGGCACTGCCGTGGCAGCCGGCGACGCGCGGCCTCGTCGTCGGCGCGGTCGTCGCGGGCGGCATCGCCGTCGCCTGGCAGCGTCACGGGGCGAGACGTACGCGCGTTCAGCCTCGTAGCATCACCGGGTCCCGGCGCCGCTGCGCCGCCATTGGGGACCCGTCGGACACGTTCACGCCTCCATGAGCGTCCTGCGCAACCTGGAAAGCAAGCTCGCCGGCCTCGTCGAGGGCACGTTCGGCCGCGTCTTCCGCACCGAGGTGCGCCCGGTCGAGCTCGCGCGCAAGCTCGCCCGCGAGATGGACGAGCACCGCACGGTCTCGCGTGTCGCGCACCTACGTGCCCAACGAGTACGTCGTCTACCTCTCGCCTGACGACCGCGAGCGCTTCGACGGCGTCGAGCAGCGAGGTCACGCGAGGAGCTGTCCGCCTACCTGCTCGAGCACGCCCGCCGCGAGCGCCTGGCGCTCGTCGCGCGCCCGCAGATCGACCTTCGCACCGACGAGCGCCTCGGCCTCGGCGAGTTCGGCATCCAGGCGCGGCTCGTCCGCGCCGCGTCGCGGAGTCCCGTCGAGCCAGGCCGACCACGGCGCACACGATGATCTACTCGAGCGCGGCGCGCGCGCAGGAGCGACCTCGACGACGCGCGCGGCGTCCGCCGCGGCCGCGCGATCCTCGTCGCCGAGGGCAAGCGCTTCGTGGTCGGGCCCGGCGGCGCGACGATCGGGCGCAGCCGCGAGTGCGACATCGTCCTCGGCGACTCCAACGTCTCGCGCCAGCACGCGCGAATCTGCGCCCGCTGGGCGACGGCTGGACGGTCGAGGACCTCGGGCTCGACCAACGGCGTGCTCGTCAACGGCGCGCCTGCCGCCGAACGGCCGCAGGCGCTGCGCGCCGGCGACCGGCTCGACATCGGCACCGTCTACGCGCGCTTCGAGGTCGAGTGATGCCCGCACGGTGCCGACCGGTCTCGGTCGCGCTGCAGGCGGCGTTCCTCGTCGTGCTCTACCTGTTCCTGCTGTGGGTCGCGCGCAGCGCGCTGAAGGACCTGCGCGCCCGCGCCCGGCCGCTCGGCGACTACGCGCGATCGGCGCCGCCGCGCCCGACGCGACCGGCCTGCACCCCGCGTCGCAGGTGCCGGGCGGCCGGCCCGCGCGACCCACGGCTGTCGTCGAGCGCGCGCCCGGGCACACTCCCGGCATGGAGTACGAGATCGGCGAGGGCGCCGTCCTCGGGCGCGGCGACCAGGCCGAGATCCGCCTCGAGGACCCGTTCGCGTCCTCCCGCCACGCGCGGCTCACGCGCCAGGGCGGCATCGTCGTGCTCGAGGACCTCGGCTCGACGAACGGCACGTACCTCAACGAGGAGCTGCTCGGCGGCCCGCAGCCGCTGCACCAGGGCGACCGCGTGCGGATCGGCGACAGCGAGTTCACGTACGCGAGCCGCTGATGCTCCGCGTCGCCGAACACTTCGAGCGCACCGACACCGGCCGCCAGCGCCGGGCCAACGAGGACGCCTACTACGCGCGCTCGCCGCTGTTCGCCGTCGCCGACGGCATGGGCGGCGCGCAGGCCGGCGAGGTCGCCTCGCACATGGCGGTCGAGGCGCTCGAGCAGGGCCTGCCCGACGGCGTCGGGTCGATCGAGCAGCGCCTGCGCACGCGCGTGGCCGGAGGCCAACGAGCGGATCCACGAGCTGTCGCAGTCGGACGACGAGCGCGCCGGCATGGGCACGACGCTGACCGCCGCCTACGTCGGCGAGGACGACGTCACGATCGCGCACGTCGGCGACAGCCGCCTGTACCGCTTGCGCGACGGCGAGCTCGAGCGCCTGACGGACGACCACTCGCTCGTCGAGGAGCTCGTCCGCCAGGGCAAGCTCACGCCCGAGGAGGCCGAGGAGCACCCGCAGCGCTCGATCATCACGCGCGCGCTCGGCCCCGAGGCCGTCGTCGAGCCCGACACGCCGCACGTGGCCCGCGCGCGCCGGCGACGTCTTCCTGCTCTGCTCCGACGGCCTGACGTCGATGGTCGCCGAGGCGCAGGTGGCGGCGATCCTCCAGGGCTCCGAGTCGCTGCGCGCCGCCGGGCGCACGCTGATCGACGCCGCCAACGAGGCCGGCGGGCGCGACAACATCACCGTCGTCCTGTTCCGGCTCGAGGAGGTCGGAGCGGCGCGCCGAGCCGCAGGAGGCCGACGGCCGACGCACGCGGCGCGCGCGCGCGCGACCGTCGCCGTGCAGCAGGCCACGGCCGAGCCGGCGCCGTCGCGGACGCGCGCCGGCCGAGCGCTCGCCGCGCGCCGCCCGCGCCCGCGCGCACGCGCCGCCGGCGCCTGCCGCGTGCCGGTCGGCCCGGTCCTCGTGCTCTGTCCTGCTCGCCTGCGTCGGTCTCGGCGCCTACCTCGCCTCGCAGGCCGTGTACTTCGTCGGCGTCGAGCAACGACGGCTTCGTGACGCTCTACCGCGGCCTGCCCTACGACCTGCCGGCGGGCATCGACCTCTACCAGGAGGTAACTACGTCTCCGGCGTCGCGACCGACGCAGCTGACGCCCGCGCAGCGGCGGACGGTCACCGCGCACAAGCTGCGCTCCAGCGACGACGCCGCACGACCTCGTGCGCCAGCTCGAGACCGGCGGCACGGTCGCCCGGTGAGGAGCGCCCGCAACCGCGAGCTGCTTCGCGCTGATCCCCGCCTCGCTGCTGCGTGACGGCGGGCTTCGCGGCCGTCTTCGTCCAGCGCACGACGCTCGTCTCCAACGTGTCGCTGACCTACGGCGCGCTCTTCCTCGGGCCTGTGCCTCGCCGCGCACCTCGTGCATCCGCTTCACGCTGCCCGTACGCGGACCCGTACCTGTTCCCGCTCGTCGCGGTGCTCGCGAGCGTCGGGCTGGTGATGATCTACCGCCTCGACGACGAGCTCGCGCGCGAGCAGGCGCAGTGGTTCGTCGTCGGGCTCGGCCTCTTCGCCGCGACGATCGTCCTGCTGCGCGACTACCGCGTGCTCGAGCGCTACCGCTACCTGATCGCGCCGCGGGCATCGGCTGCTGCTCGTGCTTCCGCGCTCCCGGGCATCGGCGCGCCGGTCAACGGCGCCTACCTCGGCGTCGAGATCGGCCCGATGACCTTCCAGCCGGCCGAGTTCGCGAAGATCGGGATCATCATCTTCCTGGCGAGCTACCTGCGCGACACGCGCCAGCTGCTCGTCCACGGGGCGCGCCGCGTCGCGGCTCACGATCCCGCCGCTCAAGCACCTCGGGCCGCTGCTCGTGGTCTGGGGCGCGGCGATGGTGATGCTCTTCTTCATCCGCGACCTCGGCTCGTCGCTGATGTTCTTCGGCGGCTTCCTGGCGATGCTCTACGTCGCGACGAACCGGCTGCTCGTTCGTCGCCGTCGGCCTGGCGCTGTTCGGCGTCGGCGCGTGGTTCTTCTACCACGCGCGCCCGACCATCACCCACCGCGTCGACGCCTGGCAGCATCCGTTCGACCCCGCTCTACGACCAGGTCGGCGGCAGCTACCAGCTCGCGCAGTCGCTCTTCGCGCAGGCCGACGGGGGCTTGTTCGGCCGGGCTTCGGCGAGGCGCTGCTCAAGGTCGGCCCGACGGCGGCCGCTGCTGCCGGCCGCCCAGACCGACCTCATCTACGCGGTGATCGTCAACGAGCTCGGCCTCGTCGGCGCCTGCGCGGTGCTGCTGCGTCTACCTGCTGGTCGTCGAGCGCGGCTTCAAGATCGCCATGCTCGCGCGCGACTCGTTCTCCAAGCTGCTCGCCGTCGGCCTGACGACGGTGTTCGCGCTGCAGGTCTTCGTGATCGTCGGCGGCGTCACCAAGGTGATCCCGCTGACCGGCGTGACGCTGCCCGTTCGTCTCCTACGGCGGCTCGTCGATCGTCGCCAACTTCGTGCTGCTGGCGCTGCTGCTGCTGATCTCCGACCGCGCGCGCCGCGAGGCGCGAGCCCCGTGAACGCCCCGATCATCCGCGTCTTCGGGGTCATCTGGTGCTCTTCGCGCGTGCTGATCGGCCTTCACGTCGCGCTGGACCGTCTTCGAGCGCGAGGCGCTGCGCGACAACCCGCAGAACAAGCGCGCGCTGCTCGCGGAGCAGCAGATCGACCGCGGGCGGATCCTCGCCGCCGACGAGCAGCGTGCTCGCGCGCTCGGTGCAGCAGCCCGACGGCAGCTACGTGCGCCGCTATCCACAGGGCCGGCTGTTCGCGCACCCGGTCGGCTACTCGTTCCTGCACCCGGGGCGCGCCGGGCTCGAGCGCTTCTACAACGACGAGCTGAGCGGGCGCTCGCAGCGACTCGGCTCGCTCGTCGATCGCCTGCCGGGCTCCCAGAAGGAGGGCGACAACCTCCTCACGACGCTGAACCCCGTCCGCCCAGCAGGTCGCGCTCGCAGCAGCTCGGCGGCCGCAAGGGCGCCGTCGTCGCGCTCGACCCGCGCACCGGCGCGGTCAAGGTGATGGCGTCGGTCCCCGGCTACGACCCCAACGCGATCACAGAACGAGGCGGCGTTCGACGCGCTCAACCGCGACGCCAGGCTCGCCGCTGTTCAACCGCGTCACGCAGTCGGGCTACCCGCCGGGCTCGACGTTCAAGGTCGTGACCGCGATCGCCGCGATCGACAGCGGCAAGTACACGCCCGATCTCGCGTCGAGCGGGCGCAACGGCAAGGATCTCCGGCGTCCCGCTGAACAACGACGGCGGCGAGTCCTTCGGCGACGATCGACCTGACGACGCGCTGACGCACTCGGTCAACACGGTCTGGGCGCAGGTCGGCGAGGACGTCGGCAAGCGGACGATGCAGCAGTACATGGACCGCCTCGGCTTCGGTACCGCCGGTCGCCGATCGACCTGCCGCGCGACGAGCGCGCGGCCAGCGGCGAGTGGCGCAAGGGCCGCTTCGTCCCCGCCACCAACCGCTGCGTCGACGTCGGGCGCATGGCGATCGGGCAGGACAAGCTGCAGGTCACGCCGCTGCAGATGGCGATGGTCGCGTCGTCGGTCGCCAACGGCGGGATGCTGATGAAGCCCGCACATCGCCGACCGCGTCGTCGACCGCGACGGCCGCACGATGCTGCAGATCGACCCGGAGGAGATGTCGCGCGTGATGTCGCCGAAGACGGCGACAAGGTCACCGCGATGATGACCCAGGTCGTGAAGGAGGGCACCGGCACCGCCGCGGCGCTCGAGGGCATCGACGTCGCCGGCAAGACCGGCACCGCCGAGGTCGACCACGGCGCCAGATCACCAGCCGTGGTTCATCGCCTTCGCGCCCGCGCAACGATCCGCAGGTCGCGATCGCCGTCACGATCGAGCGCGGCACCGGCTTCGGCGGCACCGACGCCGCGCCGATCGCCAAGGCCGTGATGGAGGCCCTGCTGAAATGACCGAACGCCTCGACACCGAGACCGTCGTCGACGGCCGCTACCGCGTGCTCTCGCGCGTCGGCTCCGGCGGGATGGCCGACGTCTATCTGCGCGCAGGACCAGCAGCTCGGCCGCAAGGTCGCGCTGAAGCTGCTGTACCGGCGCTTCGCCGAGGACCCCGAGTTCGTCGAGCGCTTCCGCCGCGAGGCCTCGGCCGCGGCCGGGCTGCAGCACCAGCACGTCGTCTCGGTCTACGACCGCGGCGAGTGGGACGGCACGTACTACATCGCGATGGAGTACCTCGAGGGCCGATCGCTGAAGGCGCTCATCCGCGAGGACGCGCCGCTCGACCCCGATCGCGCGATCGACTTCGTCGATCCAGATCCTGCGGGCCGCGCGCTTCGCGCACCGCCGCGGGGTCATCCACCGCGACCTCAAGCCGCACAACGTGATCGTCGACGACGAGGGCCGCGCCAAGGTCACCGACTTCGGGATCGCCCGCGCCGGCGCGTCGGACATGACGCAGACCGGCTCGATCATGGGCACCGCGCAGTACCTCTCTCCCGAGCAGGCCCAGGGCATCGCGGTCAGCGCCAGTCGGACCTCTACTCGGTCGGGATCGTCCTCTACGAGATGCTCACCGGGCCGCGTGCCGTTCGACGGCGAGAGCGCGGTCACGATCGCGCTCAAGCAGGTCGACGAGCGCCCCACGCCGCCGAGCGTCTACAACGCCGCCGTCACGCCCGAGCTCGAGCCGGTCGTCCTGCGCGCGCTGGAGAAGGAGCCATCGCGCCGCTTTCCGGACGCCGACGAGTTCATCGCCGCACTGCAGGCCGCGCGCGAGGGGGTCACGACGCCCGTGATGGTGGCGCCGGCGACCGTGGTCGAGCCGCCCCCGAGCGAGGTCTACGCCTATCCCGAGGAGCCGCTGCCGCCGCGCGAGCAGCGCGAGCGCGGGCGCTGGTGGCTGTGGCTGCTGGCGGTCCTCGTGGCGGCCGCCGGCCTCGCCGCGGTGCTGCTGCTGACCGGCACCAAGCAGGTCACGGTGCCGACCGTCGTGGGCGCCGACCAGGCCAACGCCGAGGCCAAGCTGCGCCAGGAGGGCTTCTCCACCGACACGACGCCGAAGACCTCCGAACAGCCCGCGGGCAGGGTCATCGGGCAGGACCCCACCGGCGGGACGAAGGCCGACAAGGGCTCGACCGTCCAGCTGACCGTGTCCGGCGGCCCGGAGCAGGTCGCGGTGCCACAGGTCGTCGGGCTCACCCTCGCCTCCGCCGAGGGGCGGCTGGACAAGGTGGGACTCAAGTCGGGCCGGCGCGAGGAGAACTCCGCCACCGTCGAGAAGGGGAGGGTCATCTCGGCCTCGCCGGGCGAGGGTGAGAAGGTCGACAAGGGCTCGACGGTGACGCTGGTCGTCTCGAGCGGTCCCGAGCAGGCCGACGTGCCCGACGTGACCGGCAAGAGCTTCGACGAGGCGCAGTCCACGCTGCAGAACGCGGGCTTCAAGGTCAACCGCACCGACAAGGAGTCCGACCAGGACCCGGGCACCGTCCTCTCGCAGAACCCCAGGGGCGGGACGCAGGCCGACGCCGGCTCGACGGTCGCGCTCATCGTGGCCAAGGAGCCGACGCAGGTCGAGGTTCCCGACGTGACGGCGAGGACGACCCGACCGCGGTGCGCACTCTGTCCGGACAGGGCTTCGAGGTCGACCAGCAGAGCCGCGACGTCAACTCGCCCGAGGGCGACAACGTCGTGATCGAGCAGAGCCCGGACGGCGGCGGCAAGGCCAAGAAGGGCTCGAAGGTCACGATCGTCGTCGGCAAGTTCAACCCTGACCTCAATCCCGAGGGCGGCGGTGGTGCGACCACAGGCACCGGAGGGACCGGGGGCACCGGGTGAAGGTCGCCGTGCTGGCCGGCGGGCGCTCGTCCGAGCACGAGGTGTCGCTGAGCTCCGCCGCGTCCGTCCGCGACGGCCTGACCGCGTCCGGGCACGAGGTCCTGTGGGTCGAGCTCGCTCGCGACGGGACGTGGTGGTACGACGGCGAGGAGCTCGAGCTGCACGCCGGCCGTGGGCTGCTCGGCGCCGACGTGGTCTTCCCGGCTCTGCACGGGCCGTTCGGTGAGGACGGGACGGTGCAGGGGCTGCTCGAGCTGCTCGACGTGGCCTACGTCGGCTCCGGCGTGCTGGCCAGCGCGCTGTGCATGGACAAGGTCGTCTTCAAGGACGTCATCGGCCGCGCGGGCCTACCGCAGGTGCGCTATTGGTCGGTCGACACCGAGGCGCGCGTAGAGGTCGGCGACGGGCTGACGTACCCGTGCTGGGTCAAGCCCGCGCGCCTGGGCTCGTCGGTCGGGATCGCGCGCGTCGACGCGCCGGCGGCGCTCGATGCGGCCATCGACGCGGCCGCCGCGCACGATCCGCGGGTCATCGTCGAGGCGAGCGCTCCGGGGATCGAGGTCGAGTGCTCGGTGCTCGGGCCCGCGGACTCGCCGGTGGCAAGCCAACCGGGCGAGATCCTGCTCGCCGAGGGCGAGGACGGCTGGTACGACTACGAGGCCAAGTACACGCCCGGCGGGATGGAGCTCGTCGTGCCGGCCCGCATCTCCGATGCGGCGCGCGAGCGGGTGCGCGGGCTCGCGGTCACCGCCTTCCGCCTGGCCGGCTGCAGCGGCCTGGCGCGTGCGGACTTCTTCGTCGACGGCGAGGAGGTGCTGGTCAACGAGCTCAACACGATGCCCGGATTCACCGAGACCAGCGTGTACGCCAAGCTCTGGGGCCACAGCGGCGTGCGCTATCCCGAGCTGTGCGATCGGCTCGTGCGCATCGCGGTGGAGCGTTTCGAGCGCGAGCGCTTACGGCGCTTTTAACCCTGGCAGACGAGCATCGCGCCTGAGATCCTGGTGGGGGCGCCGGGAGAGGAAGGGCACATGTTTGGGAGGAGCATCGCCGTGTCGCTCGGAGTGGTGGCGGTCACGGTGGTCGCCGCCTGCGGCGGCAGCAGCAACAGCAGCACCAACGGCACGAAGCTGTCGTCGTCGAGCGCGTCGAAGGGCGCGACAGCGATCAAGCCTGGCAAGCCGGGCGGCAAGCTGACCGTGCTCGCCTCGGCTGACGTCGACTATCTCGACCCAGGCCAGACCTACTACACGTTCGGCTACATGGTCCTCTATTCGACCAACCGGCCGCTGTACTCGTTCAAGCCCGACGAGTCCGAGAAGCCGGTCCCCGACCTGGCGACGGGTCCGCCGGAGGTCTCGTCGGACAACAAGACGATCACCGTCCACATCAAGCCGAACATCAAGTACGCCCCCCCGGTCAACCGCGTGGTCAAGACCGCGGACATCAAGTACGCGTTCGAGCGGGCGTTCTCGAAGAACGTCCCCAGCCCTTACGCCGGCGCGTATTTCACCTCGATCGTGGGGACGCCGGAGAAGCCCAACACCGGCGACATCAAGCCGATCTCGGGCATCGAGACGCCCGACGACACCACGATCGTCTTCCACCTCAAGACCCCGAGCGCGCCGGTCGTCTCGCAGGCGCTCGTAATGCCGATCACGGTGCCGGTACCCGAGGAGTACGCGAGCAAGTTCGACAAGAAGACGCCGTCAACCTACGACCAGTACACGACGTTCACCGGTCCCTACATGGTCAAGAACGACCCCTCGACCGGGGAGTTGACCGGCCGCGTGCCGGGCAAGTCGATCACGATCGTACGCAATCCCAACTGGGACAAGTCGACCGACTACCGGCCCGCCTACCTGAACGACGTCTTCATCCAGGAGGGCAACGACGACCTCGCCACGGCCGCGCGCCGTGCGCTGGCCGGCACCGCATCGATCTGCTGTGACACCAGCGAGCCGCCGGCGCAGGTCCTCAAGCAGGCTGTCACTCAGGAGAAGGACCAGGCGCTCTTCGCTCCGTCGGGCGGCGTGCTCTACATCGCGCTCAACATGACGATCAAGCCGTTCGACAACATCAACATCCGCAAGGCGATCGTCGCCAGCTCCAACCGCACCGCGCTGCGCCTGACACAGGGAGGCGCGGTGGCCGGCGGCATCGCCAGCGGCTGGATCCCGCCGGGCATTCCCGGCTACGCCGAGGCCGGCGGCCCCAAGCAGAACACCGACCTGGACTTCCTGAAGAACCCCGACGGCGATCCCGCGGTGGCCAAGAAGTACATGCTCGCGGCCAAGCAGCAGGATCCGAGCCTGCCGATCGACGCCAACGGCAAGTGGACCGGTGGCGAGAAGATCCTGACGATCGCCGGCAACGCCGACCCCAACAAGAAGACCGCCGAGGTCTTCCAGAACCAGATGGAGCAGCTCGGTTTCAAGCTGAACCTGCGACTGGTTCCGGCCGACACGCTGTTCACGAAGTTCTGCGGCGTGCCGGCCCAGAAGATCGCGAGCTGCCCGAGCGTCGGCTGGTTCCGTGATTTCGCCGACCCGCAGGCGATGCTCGACGCCACGTTCAACGGCAACAACATCAACGCGCAGGGCAACAACAACTGGCCGCAGCTCAACGTCGCGTCGATCAACAACGCGATGAAGAGCGCGGCGGCTGCGTCCGTCGGCGCCGGCCGCAGCAAGGCATGGGCTGCCATCAATCACTCGATCGCCGAGCAGGCCCCGGCGATCCCGTACATCTGGCCCAACAGCGCCGCGGTCCAGTCCAAGGACGTGGTCGGCGTCCTCAACGGCTACTACACGACTCACGACCTGAGCTTCACCTCGCTCAAGCAGTAGTTCACAGCGCGCGTGGCCGCGGCGCCGCGCCGCGGCCACCGCGCGTAACCCCGCGGGGCTCGCGGTGTCGTAGAACCGGTGTGCATGGTCGTCGCTGCCAGCGGCGAAAACCGGTACGCCACATGAACACCACGCGCACCCGCACAATAGGGGCATGAGCTCGCAGGTCGGCACCCTGCTCAACGGGCGCTACCGGCTCGATGCCCAGATCGGCGCCGGTGGGATGTCGACCGTCTACCGCGCCTTCGACACGGTGCTCGAGCGGCAGGTCGCGATCAAGCTCATGCACCGCGAGATCGCCTCGGAGTCCGATCAGCTCGAGCGCTTTCGCCGCGAGGCCCGCGCCGTCGCGCAGCTCAACCACCCGCACGTCGTCGGCGTCATCGACGCGGGCGAGGACAGCGGCACGCCCTACATCGTCTTCGAGTACGTCGAGGGCGAGACGCTCAAGGACCGCATCCGCCGCTACGGGCGCCTGCCGATCGGCGAGTCCGTGGCCTACGCGATCGAGGTCGCACGCGCGCTCGGCGCCGCCCACGACGCACCAGATCGTCCACCGCGACGTCAAGCCCCAGAACGTCCTCATCGACGAGGAGGGCACCGCGAAGGTCACCGACTTCGGCATCGCCCGCTCGCTGACCGAGGAGGGCCTGACCGCCGACGGGCGCGTGCTGGGGACCACCGACTACGTCTCGCCCGAGCAGGCGCTGGGCCAGGACGTCGGCCCCGAGAGCGATCTCTACTCGCTCGGCGTCGTGCTCTTCGAGATGCTCACCGGCGACGTGCCGTTCCACGGCGAGAACCAGGTCTCCGTGGCGATGAAGCACGTGCGCGAGGAGCTGCCCGACGTGCAGCTGCGCCGGCCGGAGGTCTCCAGCGCGCTGGCGGCGGTCGTCGACCGCGCCACGGCCAAGGACCTCGACCGCCGCTACGCCAACGACCGCGAGCTGATCGGCGACCTCGAGGACGTGCTGGCGATCGAGACCGCGCGCTCAGGCCAGGCGACCGGCGAGGCGACCGCGGTGATCCGGACGCTGCCGGCGCACGCGCGCCGGCGCCTGCCGCTGCGCATGCGCCATCCGGTGCGGCTGCTGTTCGCGCTGCTGCTCATCGGCGCGGCCGTGGCGGTCGCGCTGATCCTGCTGCGCCGACCGCACCGAGCGCGGGGCACAGGGCACGCGCAACATCCCGGTGCCGAAGAACTCCGGGCTGCAGCCGCTTTCGCTGGCGCAGTCCAACGCCCACGACTACGACCCGCTCGGAGACAACAAGTCCGAGCACCCCGAGAAGGCCAAGCTCGTCGTCGACGGCGAGAAGAGCACCGCCTGGACCACCGAGACGCTACGAGGGCAACACGCTCGGCAGCAAGGCCGGCGTGGGCATCTACGTGATCGCCGACCCGGCCGTGGCGGCGCGCGCCATCGAGGTGCTGACGCCGACCAAGGGCTGGACGGGGGCGATCTACGTGGCCAAGTCGGGCCGCCGCCGGCGTCGATCACCAGCGGCTGGCAGAAGCTCGGCGACATCCCGAACGCCAAGGCCAGCCAGCGTGTCGATCTCGACACGGCGGGCAATCGCTTTCGCTACTACCTGGTCTGGATCACCAAGCTCCCGCCCGGTCAGGACAAGGTGGCGATCTCCGAGATCCGGCTGTTCAAGTAGGCGTCCCCGCCGGGGGGCGGGGACGCGCCTACTACTGACGGAGCAGGTTGAGGACGGCCTGCGGGGCCTGGTTGGCCTGGGCCAGCATCGCGGTCCCGGCCTGCTGCAGGATCTGGTTCTTGGTCAGGGTGACCATCTCGTCCGCCATGTCGACGTCGCGGATGCGGCTCTCGGCGGAGGTCAGGTTCTCCTGGTAGACGGCCGGTGACCGACAGGGCGTGCTCGAGGCGGTTCTGCGTGGCGCCCAGCTCGGAGCGCAGCGAGGTGACCGCGTCGATCGCCGCGTCGATGTTGCTCAGCGACGCCGTCTGCTGATTGACCCACGAGCTGCCGACGCGCGCCGACAGGCTCGGGAAGCTGATCGCGAGCACGTCGGAGTCGTTGGCCCCGATCTGGAAGGTCACGCCCGACCCGCCGGCCGTGCCGTCGAGCAGGCTGATGCCGTTGAACTGGGCGGAGCTGCCGATGCGGTCGACCTCCGAGGCGAGCTGGTTGATCTCGCTCTGGATGGCGTTGCGGCCCGACGCCGACAGGGAGCCGTTCTTGTACTGCGACGGCGAGCTCGCGCACGCGCTGAAGGATGCTGTGGACCTCGTCGAGGTTGCCCTCGGCGGTCTGCACCATCGAGACGCCGTCCTGGATGTTGCGCTGAGCCTGCGCCAGGCCGTTGATCTGGCCGCGCATCTTCTCGGAGATGCCCAGGCCGGCAGCGTCGTCGGCCGCCTTGTTGATGCGAAGGCCGGACGAGAGGCGCTCCATCGACTGGGAGATCTTGTCGGAGGTCGCCGACAACCGCCGATGCGCCTCCATGGCGTCCACATTGCTGTTGATACGAAGAGACATGGGGGGTTGGAATCCTTTCCTGCGGTCAGATGCTGCTGGGAGAACTGCTCGCCGGAGCGGGCATGTCGGGGAGCTGCGCGGGAGCCTTCGCCGCCTCGGCGTTCTCGGCCATGACAGCGGCCCAGATCTCCTCGCGGTAGACGGGGATCGACCTGGGCGCGGCGATGCCGATGCGCACGGTCGAGCCGGTGACTTCGATCACCTCGATGCAGACGTCGTTGCCGACTCTGATCTTCTCGCCTGGGCGCCTGGTGATGATGAGCATCGCAACTCCTCCTTGGAGAACGGATCAGGCCGCCTGCACCTGGCCCTCCGCAGCCGGCCGCTCGAAGAGCGGGGCACGGACGGGAGCGTCGGCGGACTGGTTGATGACCTGGTGGCCGCGGCCACCTGAGATCAAGATCGGCGCGTAGAGGTTGGCACTAAAGCCCTCCAGCGCATCGGTCGCGCGCACCGTGACGTAGACGGCGGGGTCGTCGGCCTCGGTCAGGCCGATACGGGCCGCCTCGTCGTCCGAGAGCTCGACCTCGTAGTCGGCGAAGAACCGGAAGGGGTTCGTCACCGGGACGGCGAGATCGGGGTCCTCGACGGAGTGCAGCCACACGAACGCGCTGTCCTCGTTGCGGGCGAGCAGGGCGTAGCGGTTACCGCCAAGCCCGATGAGGCCGCTGGGGAACTCGATCACCGCCTCATCGGGGATCTCGAGCACCCCGAAGCGGCTCGATTGCAGAGTCACTGCCATGTTGCCTCCGGGGGTCATGTTGGTCATTGCAGGAAGTCCATGAGTGATTGCTGGATGAGCGTCGATCCGGCCTGCAGCGCCGACTGCAGCGCGTTCTGCTGCATGGCCAGGTCGGTCAGCGACTTGGGCAGGTCGGCGTCCTGGGTGTTGGAGAGCAGGACCGTGGTGACGTCGCTGAAGTCGTTCAGGCGCTGCTTGGCGGCCGTCACACGGTTGGTGATCGCGCCGATCTGCGAGCGCGCAGCGGTCACCGTGCCCAGCCCGGCGTCGATCGCCTTGAGGTCGGTGGTGCCCAGCGCGTTGATGTCGTTGTTCTGCAGGTCCTGCGACAGGGTGCGCAGCGCCGGCAGCAGGGTGCCGAGGACGTCGGTCGGCTTCATCGGCGGAGTGTTGCCGGACGCCGTCGCGTTGACCTGCACGGTCACGCCGGGGCCGATCGTGCGCAGGACCGCGCCGCCGTCGCCCTGGTAGGTGCCGGTGTTGACGTCGTAGGGAGGCGTGCCGGTCGCGGTGCCGCTGAAGAGGTAGCGCCCGTCGTAGGCCTGGTTGAGCGTGCTCATGGCCTGCTTGGTGAGCTGGTCGACCTCGGCCTTGATCGCCTGGCGGCCGGTGTCGGAGGTGGCGCCGTTGGC
The DNA here is from genome assembly GCA_963821355.1 of uncultured Actinomycetes bacterium. Taxonomy (GTDB): domain Bacteria; phylum Actinomycetota; class Thermoleophilia; order Solirubrobacterales; family Solirubrobacteraceae; genus JAOPZW01. The sequence continues at coordinate 69,446 of CAWGDO010000004.1, forward strand.
GGCCTGGACCGTCAGCTCACGCACGCGCTGGACGACGTCGTTGAGCGAGGACAGCGCCGAGTCGCTGGCGTCCAGCCAGCTCTTGGCCTCGTCGGCGGAGTCGCTGTAGGCGGCGGTCGCGTCGAGGTCGGCCTGCAGGCGGGTGGCGCGCGCCGCGGCCAGCGGATCGTCCGATGGCTTGACGACGCGCTTGCCGCTGGACACCTGGTTCTGGGCGTCGGAGAGGCGCTGCTGCACGCGCTGCAGGTCGGACAGCAGGTGGCGCTGGGACATGCTCGACGTGATGCGCATCGCTAGAGCCCGACCCGTCCGGCCCGGTTGATGAGGGTGTCGAGCAGGTCGTCGACGCTCGACATGGCGCGGGCCGACGCCTGGTAGCCGCGCTGGAAGCGGATCAGGTTGGCCATCTCCTCGTCGAGCGAGACGCCCGAGACGTTCTGGCGGCGGTCCTCGGCGCTGTCGAGGGCGGCCTGCGCGATCGACTGCGCGCGCTCGGCGCTGTCGGTGTCGGCGCCGACCTGGCGCACGAAGGCGGCGTACTGGGCGCCGGCGGCGCTCGTCGTGCTCAGCGCGGCCATCCTGAGCGCGATGTCGTTCGCGCCGGAGGCGCCCGAGCCGGCGACGGCAGGCGGGATGGTCACGGCGCCGGAGGCGTTGGTGCCGAGGTGCGCGGCCAGGTAGCCCGCCGTGGGCGGCGTGCCCGGATCGGCGTTGAAGTACGGCGGTCCGAAGGCCGCGTTGACGTCGGTGGCCAGCGTCTTCGCGACCTGGTCGAGCGAGGCGAGGTAGCCCGGCAGCGTGGTTGACGTCAGCGTCTGCAACGCGCCGAGCTGGCCGCCGCCGGCGCTGAAGGTCGACGGCACGGTTGCGGGCCAGTCCACCGTCGTGTCGCTGACCACGGACTGGTTGCCGAGCATGACCTGAATGCGGCCGCTCGCCTGCGGGACGATCGAGACGTTGCCGTACTGGCTGAGCTGATCGAGGATCTGGTCGCGCTGGTCGAGCAGGTCGTTGGGGCTCTGACCGGCGTCGACGGCGCTGTCGATCGCCTTGTTGAGCTTCGCCAGGCTCTTGGCGGCCGCGTCGATCGGCCCGTTGGCGCCGGCGGTGGCATCGAGTTGATCCTGGGCCGCGGCGGCGGCGGAGCTGATCTGCGAGGCCAGGCTGGCGAACGAGTCGGTCAGCGTCTTTGCGGCCTCGTCGACGGCGGTCTTCGCGCCTGGGTCCTCGGGATGGGTGGAGAGGTTGGTCCAGGCCGTGTAGAACTTGCTCAGCATCGCGTTGATGCCGGTGGTCGACGGCTCGTTGACGGCGCTCTGCACGTTGTCGAGCGCCTCGGCGCTGGTCGAGCCGTCACCGAGCGCCATCGTCTGGGCGCGCACCTGCAGATCGAGGAAGGAGTCGCGGATGCGCCGGTAGGCCGTGACGTCGACGCCCTGGCCGATGAAGACGCCGGAGCCGTCCTGCGTCGCGCCGCCGGTCACGTGCAGGGCGCTGGCGGCGCCGAGCGTCGCCTCCTGGCGGGTGTAGCCGACGGTGTTGGCGTTGGAGACGTTGTGGGTGGTGACATCGAGGGCCTGCTGCTGGGCGAGGAGGCCGCGCAGCGAGGTCTGTAGTCCCAGGAAGCTCGAGATCGCCATCGGTCAGGCTTGGAGGTCGAGGGTCCGGAAGGGCGAGTACGCGGCTGAAGCCGGCCCACCCGCCCTCGCGGCGGGCGACATGGTCGCGGCGTAGCCGGTGTCGGGCTCGTCGCCCAGCTCGCGCATGAGGTGGTCGAGGAAGGCGAGCTCCTGGCGCATCAGCGCGCGGTTGATCGCGTGCTCCTTGGCGATCTCGGCCAGCAGGCCGCGCAGCTCTGCCGAGCGCTGGCGCGCGACGTCGGCCTGCGGAGGCGACAGTAGGGCGGCGAGCGCGTCGAGTGTGACGGTGTGGGCCGCGATGCCGAGCGCGGCGCCGGCGGCGGTGAGGATCGTCGTGCGGTTGTTCTCCAGCGCTGCCCGGCGGCCCATCTCGGCCTGGATGTCGGTGAGGCGGGCGAGCACGTCCTCGACCTGGCGGCCACGGATGGCCTGGCCCTGGCGCAGGACGGCGTCCAGCAGCCGGCGCGCCGACGCGATCTGCGCGTCGAGGTGGGCGATGACGTCCCCGCCAAGGCCCGGGGTGTGCACGAGCGCCGTGCTCACGAGCCGGCCTTCCCGAGGCCGAGGTCGAGCCCGAGTCCGCCGGCCTGCTCGACCGCGCCGCTCAGCGCGTCGGGGAGCATCGAGGCGTAGGCGCCGCCGAGCGCGTCGGAGCTGCCGCCGCCGTCGGAGTCGTCGTCCCAGCTGCTGACGGTCTTCATCATCTCCTGGGCGAGCTGTTGCAGGAGCAGCTTCTCGAAGCCCTTGGAGACGTCGTCGGACTTGCCCGCGCTGGTCGGCGCGGCGGCTGCGGCGGTCGTGCCGGCGACGGGCTCGATCATCGCTTGATCCCGTTGGCGATCTCGAGGGCCTGGTCGGCGACCTGGATCGCCTTCGACGCCAGCTGGAAGGAGCGCTGGGCGTCCATCATGTCGGCCATCGCGTCGCCCATGTCGACGTTCGAGGCCTCGAGCACGCCGGAGTGCAGCGCGGTCGTGCCGGGCGCGGCGCTGACGGGGCCGCTCACGGCAGTCGCCTGGAAGCGGTTGCTCTCGCCGCCGTCGAGTCCAGCGGGGTTCGGGACGGCGGCGAGGCGGATCTGGCCGGCCTTGCGACCGGCGACCGTCACGGTCCCGTCGCCGGCGATGGCGACCTGATCGGGCGTGGTGCCCTTGGGGAGCGTGATCGGGGGGTCGAGCAGCGCGCCGTCCTGCGTGCCCAGGCGGCCCTGAGCGTCGATCTGCAGGTTGCCGTCGCGCGTCAGCCACTGCTGGCCGTTGAGCTTGAGCTGGATGTACCCCGGGCCCTCGATGGCCACGTCGAGCGGGTTGCCCGTCTCCTGGACGGCGCCCTGGCGGTCGTCGCGGCCGATCATGGCGGCGGCGGCGCCGGCGCCCAGGCGCACGGCGGTGGTGGCACCCTGCGTCCCCTGCGTGTACGCGAGGTCGCGGTAGGCCATGCGGACGTGCTTGTAGCCAGTCGTGCTCGCGTTCGCGAGATCGTTGGCGACGGCGTCGAGCCGGCTCTGCTGCGCGGCCATGCCGGCCGCTGCGGTGTACATCCCTTCCAGCATGTGGGAGAAACCTCTGTCTCGGCGCGGCCTCCGCAGCAGGCGGTCCAGCCAACGCACCTTGTTATTCCCCTGCAGTTGTCGGCCGCGGAGCGCCAGGCTTTAGGAAAATTGGAAGCGGGGCCCACCGAAAGCGGCCACGTGGCCGCTTTCGGCACCCGCTAGCCCGACAGCCCACCGACCTGCGTGGCGGTCTGCTGCAGCGTCGAGTCGATCGTCGTGATCGCGCGCTGCGCGGCCTCCATGGCGCGCATGGAGCCCATCATGTCGACCATCGCGCGGGCCGGGTCGACGCCCGAGCCCTCGAGCGAGCCGGTGCGGACCTCGCCGGTGGCGGCGCCACGGGCGGTGCCCGTGAAGTTCGAGTCGCCCTGCTTGGCCAGGTTCGCGACGTTGAAGATCGCCACCTTGCTCGGGTCGATCGTGCCGTCCTTGGACACCGCGATGGGCCGGTTGCCCGCGCCGAGGACCTGGTGGCCGAGCTGGTCGACGAGGTTGCCCTTCGCGTCGGACGTGAACGAGCCGTTGCGGGTGTAGCGGGTGCCCTGCGGGGTCTGCACGCCGAACCAGCCCTCGCCCTGGATCGCCAGGTCGAGCGGCTCGCCGGTGTCGCGGAGCGCCTGCGGGGTGAAGTCCGTGACCTGCTCGTCGATGGCGGCGCCCTGGCCCAGCGGGCCGACGGTACCGCCGTCGGCGGTGTTGCCGAGCAGCAGGTCGCCGAAGGAGCGCTGCCCGACGCGGTCGGCCTTGTAGCCGGGGGTCGAGGCATTGGCCAGGTCGTTGGCGAGCTGGTCCTGCCGGGCCATCTCGGCCAGCATGCCCGACGCTGCGATGTAAAGCCCGCGCTCCATGCAAGCCTGGTCGTCGGCGGCCGATCAAGGAACTTGAATGCAGATCGGCTCCGAGCTCATCCTCCTGCGCACCCTGGCGCGGGGCTCGTCGCTGCCTGGCGCGACGCTGTCGCCGGGCGCCGTCGTAGCCGCGCGCGTCGTCGATCGGGGGCTGCTCTCGCTCGCCGGCGCGCGGGTCCCGGCGACGCTGCCCGACGACGTGCGCCCGGGCGATGCGCTGCGCCTGCGCGTCCAGGAGGCCGGGCCCGAGCGCGTCGTGCTGCAGATCGTGCCCCAGCCGCAGGTCCCGCCCGCCGCCACGGCGGCCGTCGCGCTCCCCGGCGGCGCGTTCGCGCGCGTGATCGAGGACGAGGAGGGCGCCGGTGGCGGCGCGCGCAGCGGCCAGGCGGTGCTGCTGCGCTACGACTCACCGACGCTCGGGCGAGTGGACATCCGCCTGTCGTCGGCGGGCGCCACCGTGTACGCGTCCGCGGGCGCTCCGGCGGATGCGGCCCGCGCCGCCGCCGGCGACCTCGCCTCGGCCCTCGGCGCGCCGGTGGCGGTCCTGGCGCGAAGGAGCGCGCTCGATGCCCGCGCGTAGGCACGCGGCGGCGCTGCGCTACGACGCCGACAGCGGCGGCGCGCCGCGTGTTGTCGCCGCCGGCAGCGGCGAGTTGGCCGAGCGCATCATCGCGCTGGCCGAGGAGCACGGCGTGCCGGTGCGCGACGACGCGGGCCTGGCCGAGGCCCTGGCGCGGCTGCAGCTCGAGGCCGAGGTGCCCGAGCAGCTGTGGGCAGCGGTGGCCGAGGCGCTGGTCTGGGCCTACCGGCTCACGTCGCGCGCGGCGTGAACGTCGCCTCGACGCCACGCACGTCGCCGTCCTCGTCGACGAGCGCGCGCACGTCGGTGTAGGCCAGACGCGCGAGGTCGCCGGCGAGCGCCTCGGGCTGCTCGCCGCCGAGCTCGAGCAACAGCGCGCCGCCGGGGCGCAGGAAGCGCGGGCTGTCGGCCAGCACGCGCCGAAGGAGGTCGACGCCGTCGGCGCCACCGTCGTAGGACAGCGGCGACTCGAACGTCAGCGTGTCGCGCTGCAGCAGCGCGAGCTCGCTCGTCGGCACGTAGGGGACGACGCCGACGACCATGTCGACGCGGCCTTCGAGCGTGCGCGGGAACGGAGCGAAGAGGTCTCCGCACAAGGCCTCGACGCCGTTGGCGTGCGCGCAGGCGACGGCGCGCGGGTCGAGGTCGCACGCAACGACGCGGGCGGCGGGGCGGCGCGCGGCGATCGTCGCGGCGATCGCTCCGGCCCCGGTGCACAGATCGATCGCCGTCCCGCCGGGTGGCATGCGCTCGGCGGCGCGCAGCGCGAGCTGCTCGCTCTGCCAGCGCGGCACGTAGACGCCGGGATCGACGCGAATCTGCAGGCCGCAGAAGGAGACGCTGCCGGTGATCCAGGCCAGCGGCTCGCCGGTGAGGCGGCGCGCGACGAGCCCGTCGAGCAGCTCCGCGTCGCCACCCGCGCGCGCGATCAGCTCGCCGGCCTCTTCGTCGGCCGCGACGAAGCCGGCGCCTGCGAGCAGTTCGGCGAGCGCCGCGCGGTCCGGCGAGCGATGAGTTTCGTACGGTGCCACGGTCTCAGTGCTGGTATCCAAACCCAGCAGCCCAGGAGGATGTCGTGAGCATCACCAAGACGCGCATCAGCAAGGTCGGCACCGTGGTCATCCCCGTCTCCGACCAGGAGCGCGCCATCGAGTTCTACGTCGACACGCTCGGCTTCGAGAAGCGCGCCGACGTGCCGTTCGGCGAGGGCTACCGGTGGGTCGAGGTCGGCCCGTCCGGCGGCGAGACCACGATCGCCATCGTCCCGCCGCCGCCCGGCAAGCCGACGGGCAACGTCGAGACCGGCATCGGCCTGCAGACGGGCGACATCGACGCCGTCCACGCCGACCTGAAGGCTCGCGGCGTCGACGTCGACGACGAGGTCGGCCGGATGGGCGACCCGGTCCCGCCGCTGTTCTGGTTCCGCGACCCCGACGGCAACACCCTGATGGTCGTCGAGGTCTGAACCGGCGCTAGGTCACGCCGCGGTCCGCACAGGGCCGCGGCGCACCGGCCAGTCGTCGAAGCGCTGGTAGATGCTCGATCCGAGGCGCTCGATGTCGGCGCCGTAGACGTGGATGGAGATCGTCGGGCCCTCGCCGACGGCGGTCACCTCGTGGATGTCCTCGACCGACGGCACGATGACCTCCACGTGGCCGGGCAGCGCATCGATGGTGCCGGTCGGCTCCAGCCAGCGTCCGCCGCCGGCCTCGACGGCGCGATAACGCGTCTCACGCTCGCGGCCCTCGTAGACGCCGACGATGCACCACGACACGTGGTCGTGGATCGGCGTGCGCTGGCCGGGCAGCCACACGAGCGCGACGACCGACAGCCGGCGGCAGGGGGAGACGTGCAGCAGGTGCTGGCGGTAGTGGTCGGGATCCGGCTCGCGGTGCTCGGGCGCCAGCCAGCCGTCACGCTCGAGCAGGGCACCCAGGCGCGCGCCGATCGCGTGCGGGTTGCCGATCAGCCGGTCGACGCCGGAGGTGAAGGCGGTAAAAGGAGAGGTCGGCATACCTTTGTCGACGCGCGCCTTCGCATCCGCTTCCTGTGGGCCTGGTCACAGAGACGCGCGATCATCGCGGCGTGGTAACGATCGACGACATCCGCCCGCTGGCCCTGAGCCTGCCGCGGACGACCGAGGCGCTGGTCCGCGACCGCGTGAAGTTCCGCGTCGGGCGGATCGTCTACCTGGCCTTCTCGCGCGACGAGACCCAGATGGGCTTCGCGTTCCCCAAGGAGTGGCGCGAGGTCCTCGTCGGCTCGGCCCCGGACAAGTTCCTGATGCCGGTCGGCGGCGACCTTCGTTACAACTGGGTGGAGGTCCGGCTGGCGGCGCTCGAGCCCGAAGAGATGCGCGAGTTCGTCGTCGACGCGTGGCGGATGGTGGTGCCCAAGCGGGTGGCGGAGGCTTACGACGCCAACTGATGCGCTCGGCCCGGGCGCCCCATACTCCGTGAAGTGCAGACCAACCGCTCCATCCCGCCGGCGACGGTCGTTCCCGTCCTGATCTACCCGGACGTCCGCGAGGCAGTCGACTGGCTCGGCGCGGCCTTCGGCTTCGTCGAACATGTGCAGATCGGCGAGAACCACCGCGCCCAGCTCGGCTTCGGCGAGGGTGCCGTGATCGTGGCCGACGTGCGACGCGACCGCCGCGCGCCGCGCGCCGGTGAGGCGACCCACTCGGTGCTCGTGCGCGTGAAGGACGCGCGCGCCCACTGCGAGCACGCGCGTGCGCACGGCGCGCAGATCCTCATGGAGCCGACCGACTTCGAGTACGGCGAGCGCCAGTACGCCGCGCAGGATCCGGCGGGCCACCAGTGGACGTTCTCGGAGACGCTCGCCGACGTCGCGCCCGAGGAGTGGGGCGGCGTCACCGTCGCGCGCCGCGCTAGACGCCGGCGGCCTCGGCCGTCGCGCGCCGAGTGAGCCCTCAGCGCCCGAAGCGCCGCAAAAACTGGCGGGCGTGCCCGGAGACCTCGGCGAGCTGCCGGCGGACCTCGGACATGCCCGCGCGCAGCTCGGCGTCGCCGACCTCGACGGGCATCATCGAGTCCTGCAGGTTCGCCAGCGCGGCATCAGCGCGCTCGACCGCCTCGACGGCCAGGCCGAGGAAGCCCTTGACGCCGTGCGACGGGGCGCCCGAGGGTGGTGCGGCGAAGTCGTGGCGCGGGAGGCCGTGGCGGTCGGCGAACTCGGCGTGCGTGCGCTTCGCGCGCCCGTAGGCCACCTGGACGGGGCCGAAGAGCGCGTCCTCGAGCTGGTCGGCGCTGGTCTCGTCGAGCAGCTCGTAGGCGTCGCCGAGCGCGCCCAGGGCCTGCCCGATGTCATCGGCCGCCGCCGCGAGGGCGTCGAGCATCTCCTGCTGGGCCTCGGCGGTGACGTATGCCATGACGCACACGGTAGCCCGAACGACCGAAGGCCCCGCACCGGGCGGGGCCTTCGAACAGGAGACGAGCAGTTGTCCGGTGCTACGCGACCAGGGCGAAGAGCTGCTCGTCGGCCGAGAGGGCCTCGCGCAGGGTCTTCTTCATGGCCGTGTGAATCTGGCAGACGCGGCTCTCGGAGACGCCGAGGATCTCGCCGATCTCGGCCAGCGTCAGGTGCTTGACGTAGAGCAGCACGGCGACCTCGCGCTCGCGGCGCGGCAGGCGGGCGAAGGCCTCGCGGAAGCGGTCCTTGGCCTCGCTCTGGGCGGCGGCGTGCAGCGGATCCTCGCGGCGATCGTCGCCGGCGATCGTGTCGATGCGCTCGATCGTGGTCTCGTCGTCGGCGAGGACCGGCGTGTTCAGGGAGGTGACGTCCGAGCGCGAGATCTCGTCGCGTCGGCGGCGGAGCTCCGCGACGGAGACGCCGATCGCGTCGGCCATCTCTTCGTTGCTCGGCCGGCGGCCGTGCAGCACGGTGAACTGCTCGACGACCTTCTCGATGTCGCGCTCCCAGCGGCGGACCGAGCGCGGAGCCCAGTCCTGGCGGCGCAGCTCGTCGAGCACGGCGCCGTGGATGCGCGTCCACGCGTACTGCTCGAGCGTGGCGCCCTTCTCGGGTCGTAGCGCTCGATCGAGTGGATCAGCGCCTCGAGCCCGCAGGCGATGAAGTCCTCGACCTCGCAACGGGCCGGCATCTCGCGCAGCTTCTTGTAGACGATGTACTTGACCAGCGGGGCAAAGGTCAGGACCAGGCGGTCGCGAAGCGCGCGATCGTTCGTGCGGCGGTACTCGCGCCACAGCGCGAGCGAATCCTCGGACGACATCCTGCGTCCCGCGCGACCTGGCGCGGTGGCGAGCGTCATGCTCGTTCTCCTTCAAGACAGAGGGACCGGACGGGGCGTCGTATCGGCCACCTTTGCGGAGCGCTTGAATGCCTGGACGGTCGTCGGACCAGCCATCCCCACTTTTGGGGATGCCCGCGGGCGTCTCAGGATTTCCCTCCGCGCGCCGATGAACGCGGCCATGGCCCTCCGTCTCATCGATGCCCCTGAACCCCCCCGCCCCTCCGCCGCACACGACGTTCCCGCCGCCACACTGGCCCCGTCGGCCGCCGCTCGCCTGGCCGCCGGCGACTGGGCCGGCTACCGCGCTCTGATCGCGCAGGCGCGCGCGATCGCCAACGTCCACCGCCGCTATCAGGCGTGCCGCTCGATCGTCGAGGCCGGCCTGGCCGCGGGTGCCCGTCCCGGCGCGCTGCTGGCCATCGCGGGCGCCGCTCTCGACGCGCTCGAGGACGAGCCGCGCGAGCCGGTCCTGCTCAACTACGCGGGCGTCGCGTTCTACGAGCTGGGCGCGCTGCATGCCGCCGAGCTGCTGTTCAAGGCCGCCAAGCGCCTCGACCCCGAGCTTCCCCACGTCGAGCGCAACCTGGACGAGGTCGCACGCCGCCGCCGCAAGGGCATGCGCGTACTGGCGCCGGTCGCCGGCGCCGTCCGCGAGCTCGAGCCGAAGGTCAAGCGCCTGGCCGCGGCCGCCCGACCGGCCGAGGGGCTGACGCTGAGCCTGTGCATGATCGTCAAGGACGAGGAGTCCATGATCGGGCGCTGCCTGGAGGCCGCGCGCAAGGCCGTCGACGAGATCGTCGTCGTCGACACGGGCTCCACGGACCGCACCGTCGAGATCGCGCAGGAGTTCGGCGCCCGCGTCCTCCACCACGAGTGGAACGGCGACTTCGCGGACGCCCGCAACGTCTCCTTCGACGCCGCCACCGGCGACTGGGTCATGTACCTGGACGCTGACGAGGTCCTCGTCGACGAGGACGCCGAGCGCCTGCGCGCTCTCACCGGCCGAACGTGGCGCGAGGCCTTCTACCTCGTCGAGACCAACCACACCGGCGAGCTGGGCGATGGCACGGCGGTCACCCACGACGCGCTGCGCGTGTTCCGCAACCGCCCCGAATACCGCTTCGAGGGCCGCATCCACGAGCAGATCGCCCAGCACCTGCCCGGCGTTCCTGCCCGAGCGCATGGAGCGCACGTCCGTGCGCGTCGAGCACTTCGGCTACCTCGGGGCGGTGCGCGACGCGAAGGACAAGTCAACCGCAACATCGAGCTGCTGCAGCGCCAGGTCGCCGAGGGCCTCGACACGCCGTTCCTGCACTTCAACCTCGGCTCCGAGTACGCCGCCTCGGGCGACGCGCGGCTCGCGCTCGACCACTTCGAGCGCGCGTGGACCGGGCTGTGCGCCGAGGAGGGCGCCCACAGCTACGGCTTCGCGCCGTCGCTGGGCGCCCGCTACCTCAAGGCGCTTCGAGTCAACGGCCGCGCCGCCGACGTCGCCGACGTCGCCGAGGAGATGCTGGCGCTGTTCCCGGGCTTCACCGATCTCGTGCTCGAGCAGGCCTATGCCGCTGCCGCGCTCGGTGACGCGGCGGGCGAGGAGGCGCTGCTGCGCCGTTGCCTGGAGATGGGCGACGCCTCGAGCCGCTACTCGCCGACCGTCGGCGCGGGCAGCTCGCTCGCGCTCGTCGCGCTCGCCGACGCCCTGCGTCGCCGCGGCGCGGCCGACGAGGCCGAGGCCACGCTGCGCCGCTGCCTCGAGGAGCATCCGCGCTTCCTCGGCGCCGTCGAGCCGTACGCGACGCTGCTGCTCAAGCGCGGCGTCCCCGGACCCGAGGTCGCCACGACGATCCACGGGCTGGTGGCAGAGACCACGCCGAGCGTGCGCTTCCTGCTCGCCGTCGCACTGAGCGAGGCGGGCGCCGCCGCCGCGGCCGAGGCCGAGCTGCGCGAGCTGCTCGTCGCCCAGCCCGGATGCGCGCAGGCGCACGTCGCACTCGCCGAGACGCTGCTCGTCGCAGGGGCGTTTCGCCGAGGCGGCGTCGGCCGCCGCGGCCGCCGACCCCGAGGCGCCCTGCGCCGCCGCCGCGCAGCGGACCGAGCTGTTCGCCCGGCTGGCCGACGGCGGTCGCGCCGACGTCGAGCGCGCGGCAGCGCTGCCCGGTGCCGAGCGCGGCGCCTTCGCCGCCTGGCAGGCCGTACGCGCCGGTGGGGCCGCCCCTGCCGCGCTTCCCGTCGACGCGGCCGCGCCGGTCCTGACCATGCTCGACGCGCTGGCCCGCCTGGAGGCCTTCGACGCCTTCGCCGACCTGGTCGCCGTCCTCGACGTCGTGGCACTGCCGTGGCGCGAGCGTCGCCAGGCGCTGGCCGAGCTGTACCTGCGCCGCGGCTTCGTGGACTCCGCCGGCGAGGAGTGGATCGCGGTCTGCCAGAAGGAGGGCCCCGACGCCCGTTCGCTGCGCGGCCTGTCGGCGGTCGCCGCCGCCAAGGGCCTGGCGGACGACGCCGAGGTCTTCGCGGCCGAGGCCGAAGCGTTGGCAGCGGCTGCCTGACCCGCTCAAGTTCTCGATGGCCCCTGCCGACTCTTCTGACCACCAGGCCGGCCATGGAGGGCCGGAGCACGAGTTTCCAGGAGGAATTGAGGACCCGATGAGCTTCGACGTGTCACCGCTGGCAGGATCGCTTTCTGCGGCGTCGGCCGTCGACCGCACGCGCATCACGCGTGGGGGCGACAAGGCGTCCTATGCCGAGTCCGCCGCTGCTCAGGGCGCCACGCCGCCGATCCCCGCCGAGGTCTGGGACCAGGTCAGCGCCGCCGCGCGCCTTGCCGAGAACCTCCACGCCGAGGGCCGCGCGGTGCGCTTCGACGTCCACAAGCTCGACGGCGGGGTCGTTGCCTCGCTCGTCGACCAGAGCGGGCTGCTGCGCCCGATCCTGCTCGAGGACGTCGTGGATCCCGGCCGCCTCAGCCGCAAGCTCGGCACGGAGCAGTAGTGGCCGGCCTTCAGCTCAGCGGCCTGGCCTCAGGCATGGACACCGACTCGATTATCACGCAGCTGATGGCGATCGAGAGCCGGCCGCGCACGCGGATGGCCCAGCAGCAGCTCATCGTGCAGACCCGCCAGAGCGCGCTGCAGTCGGTCGACAGCTCGCTGAGCACCCTCAAGCTCGCCGCGCAGGATCTGCGCTCCGCGGCGCTGTGGATCCCGTCGCAGAGCGCGTCGAGCTCGGCGGAGTCCGTGCTGGGTGCGCAGCTCACCGGCGCTGCCGCCCCGGGCGCCGCCGTCGTGACCGTGCAGAACCTCGCCTCCTCCGAGCAGCACACGCTCGTCCCCACCGCGCTCGACGGCCACACTAAGCTGACGGTGACCGCCGGCTCGGCGAGCAAGGACTACACGTACGCGTCGATCGACGACCTGGTCAGCCAGATCAACGCCGACGACCAGGGCGGCGCCTACGCCGTCAACGTCAACGGCAGCCTCGTCCTCTCGCGGCGCGTGACCGGCGCCGCGCAGGGCTTCACGGTCGCGGTCGACGACACTGACCTCGTCGCCGGCCAGGACGAGACGATCAAGGCCGGCCAGGACGCGCACTACAGCGTCGACGGCGGCAGCGTCCAGGGCTCGTCGTCCAACGTCGTCGCCAACGGCCTTCCCGGCGTCGAGCTGACGCTGAAGACCACCGGCACCTCGACGGTCAACGTCCAGCCGCCGACCGTCGATCCTGCAGGGATCAAGGCCAAGATCAAGGCCTTCGTCTCCGCGTACAACGCCTCCGTCGACCTCGTGCGCGGCAAGCTCAACGAGAAGCCGGTGGCCAGCCCACAGAACGACTCCGACGCGGTGCAGGGTGTGCTGTACGGCGACCAGACGCTGTCGTCGGTTCTCTCGCAGATGCGCCAGACGATCTCCGCGGCCGGACTCGACAGCCTCGGCGTGACGGTGCCGGGCACCGGCTCGGGCACGTCCGACGACGCCCTGGCGGGCAAGCTCAGCTTCAACGAGGCCACCTTCGACGACGCCTGGGCCAAGAGCCCGAGCGCCGTGCAGGCCAAGCTCGGCTCGACGACGACATCGGGCTTCGCGCAGACCTTCGAAGGCCTGCTCGATCCGATCACCCGCGCCGGCGACGGACTGCTCGACCAGCGCGTCAACCAGGCCAACAGCGACCTTGCCTACATCAAGGACACGCTCGCCGCCATGGACCTGCGCCTGCAGAGCAAGGAGGACTACCTCCGCGCGCAGTTCACGGCGATGGAGAGCGCCCTCGCGCAGTCGCAGTCGCAGTCCTCGTGGCTGGCCGGCCAGCTGGCGCAGTCGTCCTGACGACGGCGCTCAAGGTCGCGCACGGCCGGGCGATCATTGGACTAGTCGATCCGCCCCACTCCCGGAGCCTTGATGAACCCCTACGCCAACCCCCAGGCCTACCGCGAGGCCAGCATCATGACCGCCTCGCCCGAGCAGCTCGTCGTCATGCTCTACGACGGCGCCGGCCGCTTCCTCAGGCAGGCCGAGGGCTCCATGGTCGAGGGCTCGTGGCTGCAGGCCGGCGAGAAGCTCAGCCGGGCCGAGGCGATCATCGACGAGCTGCTGGCCACGCTGGACATGGACGCCGGCGAGATCGCTGAGCGTCTGCAGGCCATCTACATCTTCTGCAAGACCCGCCTGATCGAGGCGCGCATCGAGCGCGACCCTGTCCGCGTCGAGCAGGTCGCAGGCCTGCTCTCCGAGCTGCGCGGCGCCTGGGCGACCGTCAAGAGTCCCGCCGCGGCAGCCGGATGACTCACGCGGCCTCCATCAAGCGAGCCCGGACGGCGAGCGGAGGCCACGCGTGAGCGCGTGGGCTGATCTCGAGGCGCTCGCCGCCGAGGAGGCCCTCGTGGTGGCCGAGGCGCGCTTCGACGAGCTCGGCCCGCTGTATGTACGCCGCTGGGAGCTGCTGGGTGGGCTACCCCGCCCGCTGCCCAGCGAGGCCCTCGAGCCGCTGCGCCGCGCGCTGGCGATGCAGCAGGCGACGGCGACCCTTCTGCGCGCCCGTCGCGATGCCCTGGCCGCCGAGCTCGGCAAGCTCGACCGCGGCCGCACCGGCGTGCGCGGCTATGCGCGCACGTTCGACGTCCGACGCTGATCCGCGTCGCGCTCAAGCCGCGGGCCGCGCGGCCGATGACGGGGGTGTCCTCATGGACGAGGACGAATGGCAATGGCCAGGGAGGCCACCGCCCACTCGATCCGTCCTTTTCCGTGGAGATCTACGACACCACCCAGCTCAGCCTCGAGAAGGCCATCGAGGGTGCTGCGGCGCGCCAGCAGGCGATCGCCCAGAACCTCGCCAACGTCGACACGCCGGGCTACCAGCGCGTCGACGTCGACTTCCACCAGACGCTGGCCGACGCGATGGCGTCGGGAAGCAACGGCCTTCAGGACGCCACGTTCTCCCCCCAGCGTGACGCCACCGCGACCGTGCGGCCCGACGGCAACACCGTCGACATCGACATCGAGTCCGCCGCCCAGGCCCGCAACGGCCTGGAGTACGAGGCGCTGGTGCAGATCTCCAAGGCCCGCATCGACATCCTCCAGTCCGCGATGGGCGCGCGGGTACTGATGGGCCTCTTCGACGCCTCGACGTCTCGGGCAGCGCGCTCTCCGCCGAGCGGCTGCGCATGGACGTCACCGCCGAGAACCTGGCCAACGCGCAGACCACGCGCACGGCCAACGGCCAGGGCCCGTACCAGCGCAAGGAGGTCGTCCTCCAGGAGGTCGGCTCCGGCGTCGGCTTCGTCGTTCGCCGACTCGCTGCAGGCGGCCCGCGGCGTGCAGGTGGCCGGCATCGTCGAGGACCCGACGCCCGCCGCGTCGCGTCTACGACCCGGGCCACCCTGACGCCGACGCGCAGGGCTACGTGACGATGCCCAACGTCAACACGGTGACCGAGATGACCGACCTCATCGGCGCCTCGCGCGCCTACGAGGCGAACGTCACCGCCATGCAGACGACCAAGCAGATGTTCACCAAGACCCTCGACCTGCTGCGTGATGCCGTTCCCGATCGACCCCAGCTTCGTGACCTCGAACGCCGAATGGGCGATCCCGTCGGTCGACGGCTCCGCCGGCGCGGGCGCCGCGGGCGCCGCGCAGCCGGCCGGCTCGGGCTTCGGCTCGGTGCGCTGACCGACCAGCTCGGCAAGCCTCGAGAGCGTCGCAGGATCAGGCCGTCGCAGGCCTCCCAGGCACTGGCCGACCGGCAAGGCCACCGACCCCGAGGCGGTCGTCATGGCCGTCGAGCGGGCCCAGCTCTCCATGCAGCTTGCCTCGACGCTGCGCAACAAGGCCGTCGAGGCCTTCAACGACATCTTCCACACACAGGTGTAATCGATGGGCACCCTGCAGGCCATGTCCCACCGCGGGCAAGATCGTCCTGGCCGCCTCCGCGCTGGCGTCGTCTCGTCGCCTTCCTCCTCTTGAGCTGGCCTCGGCGCCGAGCTACTCGACGCTGCAGGCCGGCATCGACCCCGCCACAGACGGGCAAGATCACCGCTGCGCTCGACAGACGCCGGCGTCCAGTGCAAGCTGCAGAACAACGGCACCGCGATCGCCGTCGACTCCGGCCAGGACGGCCAAGGCGCGCGTCGCGCTGGCCGGCCAGGGCCTGAGCACCGGCACGACGCAGCCCGGCTACGAGCTGCTCGACAAGCAGAAGCTCGGCGCCAGCGACCTTCCAGCAGCAGGTCGACCTACCAGCGCGCGCTGGAGGGCGAGATCGCCCAGACGATCGAGCCAGATGCGACGGCGTCTCCGAGCGCCCAGGTGCACCTCACGCTGCCCAAGGACGCACCTCTTCGCAGACGAGAAGCAGCCGGCCACGGCCGTCGGTGCTGCTGAACACCGGCGGCCTCGACGCATCGACCCGGCCGCCGTGCGCGGCATCGCGCAGCTCGTCTCGTCGGCGTCCAGGGCCTCAAGCCCGACAACGTCACGATCACCGACGCCCGGCGCGCTGCTCTGGCCCCGGGCGACGGCATCGACGGGGCAGCGGCGCGACGCGCGAACTTCAAGCCCGCGGCCGAGGCCCGCTACGCGAGCGACCATGCAGGCTTCACTCCGGCGCTGCTGATCCGCGCACCGTCGGCACCGACAAGGCGCAGGTCCAGGTTCACGCCGACCTCAACGTCGACCAGACGACCCAGGACGAGCTGCAGTACGCCAAGAAGGGCACGCCGCTGCACCCAGCCAAGGAGACCGAGACCCTCAAGGGCAATGGCGCCAGGCGCGGCGGGCACCGCCGGCGCGGCGGCCGAACCTCCCCACCTACGCCCAGAACGGCGACCTCGGGCAGCGGCAACTCCGACTACAAGCGCACGACACGGCACCACCAGTACGGCGTCGACAAGACCGTGACGCGCACGAAGGTCGCGCCGGGCGCGGTCAACAAGCTCGACGTCGCGGTGCTGGTCGACAAGTCCGTGCCCGCCGCGCAGGCGGCCGCGCTGAAGAGCGCCGTCGCCGCCGCCGCCGGCATCAACGCCAAGCGCGGCGACACGATCACCCAAAGCACCGTGGTCTTCGCCAAGCCCAAGGCCGCGCCGGGCCCGGCGGGCCTGCCGGTGCCGCCCGCGTTCATCGCCCCCCTGAAGTACGCCGGGATAGGGCTGGCCAGCATCCTCTTCCTGTTCTTCGCCACCCGCGCGCTGCGCCGCCGCGAGCAGGAGGCGCTGCCGATGCCGACGTGGCTGACCGAGGTCGAGGGCCCGCGCCCGCTGGCCGAGCTCGAGCGCCACGTCGCGTCCACCGAGGAGCCGGTCGACAGCGGCCGCAAGACGGTGGAGGCCTTTGCGCAGGAGCAGCCCGAACGCGTCGCCCAGCAGCTGCGCGCCTGGATCAGTGAGGACGCGGCGTGAGCGAGACCATGGAGCTCGAGCGGCGCGTGTCCGGCGACGGTCCCGCCGCGCCCGACCGGGCCGGGGCGACAAGCCTGAGCGGTCGTCAGAAGGCCGCCGTCCTGCTCATCGGTCTCGGCACCGAGCCCGCCGCCAACGTCCTCAAGCACCTCTCCGAGCGCGAGGTCGAGTCGCTGTCAGCCGAGGTCGCCGCGCTGTGGCGCGTGCGCCCGGAGACGAGCGCCGCCGTCATGGAGGAGATCGCCGAGCGCCTGCGAGCGCGCGAGGCCATGGGTGTGGGCGGTCCCGAGTACGCGCGCGAGGTCCTCGAGCACCTCGTCGGCCCCGAGCGCGCCAAGGAGATCATCGGCGCGGTCACGGTCGAGCCCGAGACGCGCCCGTTCGAGTTCCTGCGCCGCACTCCGCCCGAGCAGGTCTCCGCCTTCCTGAAAGACGAGTCGCCGCAGACGATCGCACTCGTCGTGGCCAGCGTGCACACCTCGCTGGCCGCCCGCATCCTGGCCGAGCTCCCCGCCGAGCTGCAGGCCGAGGTCGCGCTGCGCATCGCGACGATGAAGGAGACCAACCCCGACGTCATCCGCGACATCGAGCAGGGCCTGCGCCAGAAGCTGGCCAACGTGCTCGGGCAGGAGTTCTCCGCAGCGGGCGGCGTCGACGCGCTGGCCGAGATCCTCAACCGCGCGGGACGCTCGACCGAGCGCAACGTCGTCGAGGCCATCAACGGCCGCGACGGCGAGCTGGCCGAGGAGATCCGCTCGCGCCTGTTCACATTCGAGGACCTCGTCATCCTCGAGGACCGCGACCTGCAGCTCGTCCTGCGCGAGGTCGACCAGAAGGAGCTGCAGCTCGCGCTGCGCGGGGTCGACAGCGTGGTCGTCGAGAAGGTGCTGGCCAACATGTCCCAGCGCGGCGCCGAGATGCTGCGCGAGGACATGCAGGCGTCGGCGCCACAGCGCAAGGCGGTCGTCGAGGAGGCGCAGGGCAAGATCGTTGCGGCCGTGCGCCGCCTGGAGGACGCCGGCGCGCTGATCATCCGCCGCGGCTCCGAGGAAGAGGAAGAGGTCGTGTGATGAGCGCCTATGGGCCCTTCGAGCTCGCGCCGCTGGAGGCCGTGGTCGTCCCCGAGGCGCCGCCCGTCGCGCCGCAGGGCATCGATCTCGACGCGATCCGCGCCGCTGCCTACGACGAGGGCTTCGCCGCCGGCGCAGAGCAGGCGCAGGCCGCGGTCGAGGGTCCCGCTTCCGCCTTCGCCACCGCTGCCCAGCAGCTTCAGGACCTGCGCGCCGACGCCGCCGCCTCCGTTGAGGCCGACGCCGTCGACCTCGCGCTGCGGATCGCCGAGCAGGCGCTCGGCGTTGCACTGGCCGTCGACCGCGAGCTCGTGGTCGAGGTCGTCCGCGGCGCGCTGCGTCGCCTCGTCGAGCGCGAGCGCGTCCTGATCCTCGTCAACCCGGACGACCTCGACGTCGTGCGCGAGCACGCCGCCCGCCTTGTCGCCGACCTCGGCGGCATCGAGCACTGCGAGGTCCAGGCCGAGCGCCGCGTGCGCCCCGGCGGCGCGATCGTGCGCACGGCCGAGGGCGAGGTCGACGCCACGCTCGAGACCAAGCTTGCACGCGCGCGCGAGGTGCTCGAGCACGAACTTGCCAATGGCTGAGTCGCGCCTGCAGCGCCTCGCCTACGCGATCTCGCGCTCCGACCTGCACCGCCGCCACGGCCGCGTCAGCGACCTCATCGGCCTGATCGTCGAGGCCACCGGCCTGGAGGCCGAGGTCGGCGAGGTCTGCGAGATCTCCACCGGTCGCGGGCGCGCTCCGGTGCCCGCGGAGGTCGTCGGCTTCCGCAAGCGCCGCACGCTGCTGATGCCGCTCGGCGAGCTGCACGGCATCGGTCCTGGCAACGTCGTCACCGCCACCGGCGAGCCGGTGCGCGTCCCGGTCGGCGACAATCTGCTGGGCCGCGTGCTCGACGGGTTGGGCAGGCCTTTGGACCAGGGCGAGGAGCTACCCGAGGGTCGGGTGCGCTCGGCCGACGGCTCGCCGCCGGACCCGCTCGAGCGCCCGCGTATCCGCGAGCGCGTCGCCCTCGGCGTGCGCGCCCTCGACGCCATGGTCCCGTGCGGGCGCGGCCAGCGCCTGGGCATCTTCGCCGGCTCGGGCGTCGGCAAGTCGTCGCTGCTGGGCATGATCGCCCGCTCGACGACGCGCCGACATCAACGTCATCTGCCCTGGTCGGTGAGCGAGGCCGCGAGGTGCGCGAGTTCATCGAGCGCGACCTCGGCGAGGGCGCTGTCGCGATCGGTGGTGGTCGTCGCGACGTCGGACCAGCCGGCCCTGGTGCGCATCAAGCGCGGCATTGACGGCGACGCTCGATCGCCGAGCACTTCCGCGATCGCGGCCAGGACGTGCTGCTGATGATGGACTCGGTCACGCGCTTCGCGATGGCCCAGCGCGAGGTCGGCCTGGCCATCGGCGAGCCGCCCGCGACGCGCGGCTACACCCCAGCGTCTTTGCGCTGCTGCCGAAGCTGCTGGAGCGCTCGGGAACGGCCGCGCGCGGTTCGATCACCGGTCTGTACACGGTCCTCGTCGACGGCGACGACATGAACGAGCCGATCGCCGACGCCGTGCGCGCGATCCTCGACGGCCACGTCGTGCTCACGCGCGAGCTCGCCCACGCCGGCCACTATCCCGGCGATCGACGTGCTGCAATCCGTGTCGCGCCTGGTCGGCGAGATTTCGGCGCCCGACGTGGCCACCGCTGCCCAGGAGGTCCGCTCGCTGCTGGCCGCCTGGCACGACAAGCGCGACCTCATCGCCATCGGCGCCTACGAACGCGGCTCCGACCCGCTCGTCGATCGCGCGCTCGAACTCAAGCCGGCGATCGACGCCTTCCTGCGCCAGCAGGTCGACGCCCCCTCGACGACCGAGCAGGCCGACGACGGGCTGCTCGAGCTCGTGGCCGGCGACGTCGCGGCGGCGATGGCCGCCGAGGTCGCCGCGGAGGTCCCGCCCGAGGTCGTGCCGGCGGCGCGAGCGATGCCCTACCCGCCCACGGGTCCGGTCGCGCTGCCGCCGCTGAACCTCGCCGTCTGACCTGCCACAGTCGGGGGCGTGCGCTGCGCGCTGTTGGTCTTTGTCGTCGCGCTTGTCGTGGCCGGCTGCGGCAGTTCGTCCGCGCGGCCGGCGGCGGCGCCGGTGCGCGCGAGCGCGTGCGCCGAGCACCTGCCGCTCGATACGCACCTCGACGTCCCGCGCGGCCCGCGGCGGGCCCGCCCGCTGATCCTCGCGCTGCACGGCGCGGGCCAGGGCGGCTACGGGATGCAGCGATACACCGGGCTTTCCGACGACGCCCACGGGTTCGTCGTCGCCTATCCCACGACCCCGCACGACAACGGGTTCTGGCAGGTCGCCGATGTCCCGCGCCTGATCGGGTTGATCGACGCGATCGGGCGCTGCGTGCCGATCGGCTACGTGAGCGCGGTCGGCTTCTCCAATGGCGGGCTGATGGCCAACGCGCTGGCCTGCAACGCGGCCGACCGCGTGCGGACGATCGTGCTGATCGCCTCCGGCTATCTCGGCCTGGGGCACTGCTCGCCCTCGCGGCCGGTGTCGGTGTTCGATATCCACGGCACGAGCGACCAGGTCGTGCCCTACCGCGGCCTGCGAGCGTTCGTCGCCTCGTGGGCGCGCCGCGAGGGCTGCTCGGGCGCGCCGACCGCAGTGCGCTCGGTGGACGGCTGGCCGGTGACGCAGGTGCGTTGGCAGGGTTGTCGTGGCGGCGCGCGCGTCGAACACCTGCGCGTGTCGGGCGACACGCACGGCTGGCCGTCGCTGGAGGACGCCAACCAGCGGATCGTGGCGTTCCTGCGGTCGGTCCCGGTCGGCGGCTGACGCCGGCGGCGCGGCCCCAGCGGCCGGGGGCGGTCGACCGGCGCGGCAAACGGGCGACTGGACGGATGGCCCATGCCGGCGCCCTCAATCGGGCCGGGGGTGGACCGACTAACGGACCGTGACTGATCCGTCCTTCGCCTTCTCCTTGGAGCGGGTGCGCGAGGTGCGTGCCCACGAGGAGGATGTGGCCCGCGAGGCCTTCGCCGCCAGCCTGACGCTGCGCGCGCGGGGTGCCGCCCTGCTCGCCGCTGCGCAGACGCGCGCGGCCGCCGCGCGCCAGGACGCGATCTCCGACACGTCGCCGCGCTCCGGCGCCGACCTGACCGCCACGCAGGCGTGGCTCGAGCACATGCAGCGCTCGCAGGACCAGGCCGCGCTGGAGCTCGATCGCCGCGAGGCCGAGCTCGAGGCACGGCGCGCCGCGCTGGCTTCGGCCGGGCAGCGCCGCCAGGTCCTCGAGCGGCTCAAGGAGCGCAAGGCCGAGGCGTATCGTCTCGAGACCGCCCGCCGCGAGGCGAGCATCCTCGACGAGGTCGCGCTGGCCGGGCACGTCCGCAGGAGCGCGCTGTGAGCATCGCTTCGATCGACGCGCGCGTGCAGCAGCTGCAGACGATGGTCGCGACGATGACCGGCGCGCCTGCGCTCCCGCACCTGCCGCGCAGCCGTCAGCTTCCTCGTTCGCCGGTGCGCTGGCCTCCGCCCAGGGCACCACCCAGACTTCGCCGTCGACGCCCGCAGGTGGCACCGACGGCAGCAGCGCCTTCGGAGCCGAGATCGATGCGGCCGCGGCGACCAACGGGATCGATCCCGCCCTCCTGAAGGGCCTCGTGTCCCAGGAGTCCGGGTTCGATCCCAGCGCCCGCAGCGGCGCCGGCGCGGTCGGCCTGACCCAGCTCATGCCCGGCACCGCCGCGTCGCTCGGCGTGAGCAACCCGCTCGATCCGGCGCAGTCCCTGCAGGGCGGCGCCAAGTATCTGCGCCAGCAGCTCGACCGCTTCGGCGGCGACGAGCGCCTCGCGCTCGCGGCGTACAACGCCGGCCCCGGCGCCGTCGCGCGCTACGGCGGCGTGCCGCCCTACAGCGAGACCCAGAACTACGTCAACAGCGTGATGGCCAAGGCCGCCGCGTACCGAGGAGGCACCGCATGACCGCTGCCACAGCGGTGCCGGCGACGGCCCCGCCCAACGGCGCTCCTCCGGGAAGAGGAGAGCCGGAAGGGGCGGAGGGCGTTTTCGCCGCCACGCTCACCGACATTGCGACGGCCCGGACCGCCACTGCGGAAGGCCACATCAAGGCGAGTGACGATCACTCCGCCCCCGACATGCCCGAGGAAGCGGACGCGCCGCAGCTACCCGCGACGCCCGACGGGCAGGTCGCCCAGGCCGCCGCGCTGGTCGTCGCCGCACCCGTGACGCCGGCTGCCGCTGCACCCACGCCCGCCGCGGCCGCATCCACGCCGGCTGCATCCACCCTCACCACCGCCGCACCCGCTGCGGTCGCACCGACAGCTCCTGCTGCGCCCGATCAGGCCGCGTCAGAGATGGCAGCTCCGTCCGCTGCGGCGGCGCCCGAGGCAACCGCGCCCCGAGCGGCCGCCGCCGCTGCGCCCGAGCCTGCAACGTCGCAAGCAGCTCCGCCGGCCATCCCGGCAGCGCCCGCCGCACCCACTCTCACTGCACCGGCCGCCGCAGGGCAGCGAGTGGCTGCAACTGAAGTCGCCGCGTCGGAAGTGGCCGCTGCGACCATGCCGGCCGCTGCGCCCGAGCCGGCTGCGCCGCAAGCACCCGCTACCGAGGCCTCGCCGTCGCCTGCTCCGGCCGCTCCGCCTGCCGCGCCCGCGCCGAACACCGCTTCCGACGACCGGCCGTCCGACCACGCCGACGCGGCAGCAGCCCAGCACCCCGCCGACCATCGCGCCCGCTTTGGCTGCCGCCGCGCCCGCTCCCGCCGCCCCGCACCAGGCAGCCCCCAACCACACGCCGCGGCTCGCCGTCGCCCCCGAGCACGTCCAAGCACTGCTGCGCATCGCCAGCCACCGCGGCGAGGCGCGCGCCCACCTCGTGCTCAAGCCCGCCGCGCTCGGCGGCGTCGAGGTTCGCCTGCGTGTGACCCCGCAGGGCCTCGTTGCTTCGATCACGGCGGAGCGGCCCGAGAGCGCGCAAGTCCTCCAGCAGGCCGGAGCCGAGCTGCGGCGCGCCTTGGAGGCCGCCGGCGTCAACGTCGCCGCGCTCGACATCGGCCTCGCCGGCGATGACGCCGGCAGCCGCGCGCACGAGCGCCACGCCGAGGCCGCGCAGCGCGCCGGCACGCACACCCGCGCCGCGCAGGACGAAGAGTTTTCCCCCACCGATCCCGACCACACGACCCCGACCACGACGACGATCGCGCTTGGCGCCCTCGTCGACGTGCTCGCGTAGGGAGCAACAACCATGTCCAACGTCAACCCCACGACCGTCGCGCCGCTGACCCAACCGGCCACCGACGCGACGAAGAAGACGACCCAGGACGGCTTCGGCAAGGACGCGTTCATGAAGCTGCTCGTCGAGCAACTGCGCAACCAGTCCCCCGACAGCTCTCAGGACCCCGACAAGTTCATGGACCAGATGACGCAGTTCTCGATCCTCGAGCAGCTGCAGAACCAGTCCGCCGACGAGCGGCGCGCGAACGCCGCCGCCTATATCGGCAAGAACGTGTCGTGGGCGTCCAAGGACGGCAAGTCCGGCCAGGGCGTCGTCGAGAAGGTCGACTACACCACCGACGGCCCGCAGCTCACGGTTGCCGGCCAGGGCGGCATCGCGCCGTCCGAGCTCATCGGCGTGCAATGACGCCGCTGCAGCACAATCCCGCGCTCGTGCCGCCCGTCGGCGCGCCCGCTCCGACCGCTCCCACGCGGCCGGGATCGGGCTCACCGACCGGGCCGGCCGTTCCAAGCGGTCCCTCCTTCGCCGATGTCCTCGGCGAGAAGGCGGGTGCCGTCCAGCTCAGCGGCCACGCCAAGGCGCGCATCGAGCGCCGGGGGATCGATCTTGATCCCGCGACCCTCGCCCGCCTGCAGCACGGCGTCGACCGCGCCGCCGCCAAGGGCTCACGCGAGTCCGTCGTCCTCGTCGACGACGTGGCCTTCGTGGTCTCCGTCAAGGCCAGGACCGTCATCACGGCGGTCGATCGTGCCTCGATGCGCGATCACGTCTTCACCAACATCGATTCAGCAGTCATCTCCTAAAGGGGTGCCGAAGACGGCCACGTGGCCGTCTGAGGTGGGCCCCCAATCCGAAATCACCCCAATTCCGGCTGGCCCTCATCGAGGAGGCCGGACTCCTGCGAAAGGAAGCACCTCCAATGATGCGAGGCATGTACTCCGCCATTAGCGGACTGAAGAACCACCAGGTCATGCTCGACGTGACCGCCAACGACCTGGCCAACGTCAACACCGTCGGCTTCAAGGCCAGCCGCGTGTCGTTCCGCGACTCCCTGGCCCAGCTGCAGCGCTCCGGCGCGTCGGCGACGACCGGCTCGGCGGGCGCCAAGTCGGCCCAGATCGGCCTTGGCGTCCAGCTCGGCTCGATCGACAACCAGATGACCAACGGCGCGTTCCAGTCGACGGGCAGCCCGTACGACATCGCCATCCAGGGCAGCGGCTGGTTCCGCGTGTCGAACACCGACCCGGGCGCCGCCGGCGCTTTCCCGGCCGGCGCCACCTACGAGTACACGCGCGCCGGCAACTTCACGCTCAGCCCGAACCCGGCCGATCCCACGCAGGCCGACCTCGCCACGCAGGACGGCTGGCGCGTGGTTGGCTTCGGCACCACGACCGACGCCAATGGCAACGTCGTCGCTGACGTCGCCACCGGCGCGAAGGCGATCACGATCCCGACGGACGCCACCGACGTGGCCATCAGCCCCAACGGCGCGATCACCTACACGCCCGGCAGCGGCGGCACCCGCCAGTACGCCGGCTTCCTCGGCCTGACCTCGTTCCCGAGCGAGGCCGGCCTGGAGCGCGCCTCGGCCAACCGCTGGCGTGCGAACGCCAGCTCGGGCACGGGCACCACCAACCCGCCCGAGAGCAACGGCCTGGGCTCGACCATCGGCGGCGTGCTCGAGATGAGCAACGTCGACCTGGCCACCGAGTTCACGAACATGATCACCGCCGAGCGCGGCTTCCAGGCCAGCTCGCGCGTGCTCTCGACGGCCGACGAGATGCTCCAGGACCTGGTGAACCTCAAGCGTTAAGGAGACGCCGGTTGAGCTGTGAGGGGCGGCGGAGGGCCGCCCCTCACGGCCGTCCGGCATCAGAGCGCCGGGGCCGAACGCCCCGCGGAGGTACCTCTTCATGATCAGACTGCACCGCCTCGGCTCGAGCTACGAGCCGTTCCACGTCAACCCGGATCTCATCGCGACGCTCGAGGGTCATCCCGACGTCGTGCTCACGCTGACCAACGGCACGAAGATCGTCGTAGCGGAGACCGACGACGAGGTCGTCGCGGCCGTCAGGCGCTGGCGCATCGACGTGATGACGGAGGCGCTCAACGCCGCCGACGACCGGCATCGCACCTTCTGACGCCGGGGGTCTCAAGCGGTCCCGCGCGGGACCGATTACAGGCGTATATGTCCGACGAGACCCCCACGACGCATCAGCTCGTCGTCTTCAGCCTCGGCGAGGAGGAGTACGCGCTCCCCATCGAGGCCGTCCACGAGATCATTCGCTACACGGAGCCGCGGTCGGTCGCCTCGTCGGTCGGCTGGATCCGCGGCGTGATCAGCCTGCGCGGCAAGATCATTCCCGTCTACGACCTCGCCGCCCGCCTCGGCCAGGGCCAGACCGCCAAGGACGAGGACCGCAAGATCGTCATCGTCGAGACCGCCCTCGACATGGCCGGCGTCATCGTCGACGACGTCCGGGAGGTCCTCACCGTCGACCCCGAGCAGCTCGAGCCGGTCCCGCCGGCCGGCAGCGCCTGGATGGAGTCGATCGCCAAGATCGACGACCGCCTGGTCGTCCTGCTCAGCGCCGCGGGCCTGTTCGGTGAGCCGACCGAGGTCGCCGCGCTCGCGTAGCTGCACTCGATGACCGCCGTCTCCCGCATCGTCGTCGCCGACGACCCCTCGTTCACGCGCACCCGCCGTGCGGTCGTCATCGCAAGCTCGACCGGCGGCCCGCGAGCGCTGGCGCGCCTCGTGCCCGCACTCCCCGCCGAGCTCGGCGAGGGCACCCTGATCGTTCAGCACATGCCAGAGGGCTTCACCGGCTCGCTGGCCGCGAGACTCGACCGCGTGTCGCGCCTGACCGTTCGCGAGGCCGCGCCGGGCGACCGCCTGGACCCGCGGACCGCGCTGGTCGCGCCGGGCGGCCGTCACCTGCGTATCGGCGATGGGCGCCGCACCCGGCTCAGCGAGGACCCGGCGATCGGCGGCCTGCGCCCGCGCGCGGACCTGACGATCGACGACGTCGCCGCCGCCTGGGGCGAGGGCACGCTGCTCGTGGTGCTCACCGGCATGGGCAGCGACGGGGTCGAGGGCGCACGCGCCGTGCGCGAGGCCGGCGGCCGCGTGCTGTGCGAGGCAGAGCAGAGCTGCAGCGTCTACGGCATGCCGCGCGCGGTGGCCGAGGCCGGCCTGGCAGACGCCGTGCTCCCGCTCGACGACCTCGCCTCCGCGATCACCCAGGAGGCCGGCTGATGGACACCAGCAAGTACCTGACGATGTTCCTCGCCGAATCGCGCGAGCACCTCCAGGCGCTCAACCTCGCCGTCGTGCGCATCGAGGAGCAGCCCGACGACCGCGAGACCGTCGACGAGATCTTCCGCATCGCGCACTCGATCAAGGGCATGAGCGCGACGATGGGCTTCGAGAGCATGGCCGCTCTCGCGCACCAGATGGAGGACGTCTTCGAGCTGCTGCGCCAGCGCACGGGCGGCCTCGAGCGCGAGGCGATCGACGTGCTCCTGCGTTGCCTGGACGCGCTGTCCGCCGCCCTCGACGCCATCGAGACCGACGGCGGCGAGCGCCTGGATCCGACGCCGCTCGTCACCCTGCTGCAAGGCCTCGTCCGCGCCCGCACGCCGGATCAGCAGATCGCGCGCCGCGGCGGCGAGGCCGTCCCGCGCGCCCCGCACGAAGTCGTCGCCGCACTGGCCGCCGGAAGGGCGGTGCTGCAAGCGCGCTGCGAGCTGTCCGAGGACGTGCTGATGCCGACCGTGCGGGCCTACATGCTCCTGGCCGCGGCCGCCGAGCTCGGCGCGATCATCACCTCGGCGCCGCTCGAGCGGGACGTCGAGGCCTTCGACGGCCGCGTCGTCGACGTCTGGATCGCGGCCGAGGTCGAGGCCGACGCGCTGCACAAGGCGCTGGCCTCCATCCCGGACGTCGCGTCGGTCGTCGTGCAGGAGTCCGTGGCGGCAGGCGAGCCTGCCGCGGCCCAGCCCGCGGCCCCCGCCCCCCGCGCCGCGACCACCGTCCGTGTCGACGCCGAGCGCCTCGACGCGCTCATGCACCTGATGGGCGAGCTCGTCGTCCAGCGCACCCACGTCGAGATGCTCGCCGCCCAGGCCGACGTCCCGGGGCTCAGCCAGGCCATGCAGGAGCTCACGCGCTGCTCGCACAGCCTGCAGGCGATGGTCATGCAGGTGCGGATGATCCCGGTCGAGGCCGTCTTCCTGCGCTTCCCGCGCCTCGTGCGCGACCTGTCGGGCAAGCTCGACAAGCAGGTCGAGCTCAAGCTCGTCGGCCAGGACACCGAGCTCGATCGCGGCGTCGTCGACGCGTTGGGCGACCCGATCGTGCACCTCCTGCGCAACGCGCTGGACCATGGGCTCGAGGGCCCGCAGGAGCGCGAGGCAGCCGGCAAGCCTGCGACCGGCACGATCGAGATCTCTGCCCGCCACGCCGGCGGCAACGTGGTCATCACCGTCAGCGACGACGGCCGCGGCGTGGACCCCGCGGCGGTGGCAAGGAAGGCCATGGCCGGCGGGCTGCTCACCGACGAGCAGGCCGAGAGCATCGACGCCGCTCGCGCCATCGAGCTGCTCTTCACGCCCGGCTTCTCCACCGCCGAGGCGACCACCGACATCTCCGGCCGCGGGGTCGGCATGGACGCGGTGCGCGCCAAGATCCGCGAGCTCGGCGGCGAGGTCGTCATGACCTCCGAGCCGGCGTGCGGCACCACCGTGCAGATCCGCCTTCCGCTGACCTTGGCGATCATGCCGGCCCTGCTGGTCGAGGCCGGCGGCCGCCCCTACGGCGTCGCGCTTGACCGCGTGGACCGCACGGTGCGCCTCGCCGACCACACCGTCCGCTCGGCGGCCGGCCGCCGCATGCTTGTCATGCGCGACAGCCTCCTGCCCCTCTACGACGCCGCCAGCGTGCTGGGCCACGAGCCCGAGGATGACTGCGAGTTCGCGGTGATCGTGCACGGCCGCGAGCGCAGCCTCGCCCTGGCCGTGTCAGACCTCATCGGCCAGCGCGAGCTGGTGACCCGGCCGCTGCCCCCCGACGTCGCCGAGCTGGCCCCCGTCTCGGGCGCCGCCGTCCTCTCCGACGGCGAGATCGCCCTGCTGATCGACTGCGATGCCCTGATGACCGACGACGCCGCGCCGGCGCTTGCGCGCGCGGCCTGACCGAGGAAGCCCACACCCACCATGTCCCGCTTGAACTACACCGACCTGCAGCTCGACGCCCTGCGCGAGCTCGCCAACATCGGCTCGGGCACCGCCGGCACCGCGCTGTCGTCACTGCTCGGCCGCCCGGTCGTCATCTCCGTGCCCAACGCGGCCGCCCTCGAACTCGCCGACGCCGTCGAGGCGGCCGGTGATCCCGAGGACGTCGTCTGGGGCATCGCCGTGACGGTCGGCGCCGACCTCGACGCGACCGCCCTGCTGCTCGTCTCCGAGGACGACGCCGCCACGATCTGCGCCATGCTCAGCGTCGACGCCGACGACGAGGGCGGCCGCTCGGCGCTTCAGGAGATCGGCAACATCCTCGTCGCCTCCTACGTCGGCGCGCTGGCCACGATGGCCGGTTTCGAGCTCGAGCTTCAGCCGCCCGTCGCCGCGCGCGACATGCTCGGCGCGGTGGTCGCCACCGTGCTGGCCTCCAACAGCGATGGCAACGACCTCGCGCTCATGCTCGAGTCCGAGCTCGAGGTCGAGGGCGCGGCGTGCTCCCTGTCCTTCATGCTGCTGCCCACGCCCGACGGCGTGGACGAGCTGCTCAACCGGATCGGCCTGGGTGGCTGATCTGGCGACCATGCCCGAGCTGGTCGTCCGCATGGGCGAGCTGGCGATCTCGACCACCACGGGCGACGTGCTGGTCTGCATCGGCCTGGGCTCGTGCATCGGCCTGGCGTTGGTGGCGCGTCATGGGCAGGCCTGCGGCGTGGCCCACGTGATGCTGCCCGAGTCCGGCGGCCGCCCCGCCGACAAGGCCGGGAAGTTCGCCGACCTGGCCGTGCCGGCGCTCATCGACGGCATGGCCCGCGCCGGCGCCGGCCCGCACTCGCTCGACGCCGTCCTCGCGGGCGGCGCCCAGATGTTCGCCGGCAGCGCCGGCATCGAGATCGGCGCGCGCAACGAGGCAGCCGTCCGGGCCGGGCTGGCCGCCGCCGGCATTCCCGTCCACGCCGCCGCCACCGCGGGCAACAACGGCCGAACGATGCGCGTCGAGGTCGGCGCCGGCTCGGTCACTGTCCGCGAGGCCGGCGCCACCGAGGTGACACTGCGACCCCCGTCCACACTTGCGCCGGGGGCGAAACCGCTACGAGGGGAGACCCCGTGGGCCTGAACGACTTCCTGTCCGCTGCCGAGATCGACGCGCTCTTCCAGCAGGCCAGCCAGGACGGTGGGGTACCCGCCGAGTCCCCGGCCGAGGCCTCTGGCCGGCGCACGCGCTGGCTGCGCACCGTCGACTTCAGCCGTCCGAGCAAGTTCGCGACCGACCACCAGAGGCGGTTGCGCCGGATGGTGGAGATCTTCTGCGCGACCGCGGCGCCCCGGATGTCGGCCGAGCACCGCATCCAGATGGACTTCGAGGTCATCGACGTCGGCCAGTTCACCTTCGCCAACGCGCTCGAGTCGCTACCGGAGGCCTCGGTCGGCGCGGTGCTCGAAATCGCCGGAACCGAGACCAAGATGCTCATGAGCGCCGAGCTCGGCCTCGTGCTCGAGGTCGTCGAGCGGCTGCTCGGCGGCACCGGCGACGGAGTCACCGCGCGCCGGCTCACCGACATCGAGACGGTGCTCGCCCGCCGCGTGTTCGGCGCACTCACCGAGTGCCTGTCGGGCCCGTGGCATGACGTCTGCGGGGCCACCCTCGAGCTGGGCCGCATCGACCCGCTGGGCGAGGGCCCGCCGATCGTCACCAGCGACGAGCCGACGCTGGTCATCACCGTCGAGGCGCGCATGGACCGGCGCTCGACGACCCTGGCGCTGCTGGTTCCGTACGCCACGATCGCGCCCGTCGTCGATGCCTTCTCCAGCAGCTCGCAGGCTGCCGGCGTCACGGCCGACCCGCGCGCGTCGGCGGCCGTCCGTGAGGGCCTGCGCAGCGTCGACGTCGTCGTGCGCGCCGAGGTCGGCGACGCCCGCCTGGCGCTCGAGGATGTCCTCGCCCTGCGCCCCGGCGACGTCGTCAAGCTTGACGGCCAGGCGACCGACGGCGTGACCGTCTACGCCGACGGCACGCCTGTGCACCGCGCCCGCCCGGGTCGCTCGGGCACTCGTCGCGCGATCCAGATACTCGGCCCCCACCAGGAGGGAGCGTCATGAGCGGTGAGTCACCGATTCTGCGCCTGAGCGCGTCGACCAACGAGGCGATCGAGCGGACGCTGCACAAGTACTCGGCCGACGGCATTCAGCGCGGCGCCGTCGAGGTGCGCACGGACGCCGCCGAGGCCGCGTCCGGCCTGGCGCTACCCGCTGTCGCGGCCGGCGTCTCCTACGTCGATGGCGTGACCGGCGGCAACGTCTTCCTGCTGCCCATCGAGGGCGCGCGGCGGCTCGCGGCCGCCATGAAGGGAACCGACCCCGCCACGGTCACAGAGGGCGCAGAGCTCGATGAGCTCGAGCTCAGCGCCGTCGGCGAAGCCATGAACCAGATGATGTCCGCGGCCGCGCTGGCGACGAGCGGCGTGCTCGGCCAGGAGGTCGAGATCGCGCCGCCGCAGATCCGCGTCATCGAGACCGAGGCCGATGCCGTCGCACTCCTGCAGAGCGGCGGCTCGGCGCACATCGTCACCGCCGACTACACCGTCCTGGGCACCTCGTCGCGCCTGATCCAGCTTGTGCCCAACGCGTTCGTCGTCCGCATGACCCGGGCGCTCGATGAGCTGACCCAGGAGTACACGAGTGCGCCGCTGAGCGATTCGCTGCGCGCCGTGCCGGTGCGCGTCTGGGCCGAGCTCGGCCGCGCGCGCATGATGGTCGGCGCCTCGCTGGGTGTCGCCACCGGCTCGGTGCTCGAGCTCGACCGCGAGGTCGACGAGCCGATCGACCTCTACGTCGACGGCATGAAATTCGCGACCGGCCGTCTGCTGGTCGCCGACGACGGCAGTCTGCAGTTCGAGGTCGAGGCCGTCACCGGGCTGCAGTCCGGGGCGTCACCGGCCGCCCAACCTGAATCACCCGAACCCGCTACCGAAACACCCGAACCCGCTACCGAAACACCCGAACCCGCTACCGAAACCATGGAGGTGTGACATGGCCCGCGTCCTCGTCGTCGACGATGCTGCGTTCATGCGCAAGATGGTGAGCGATGCGCTCGCCAGCGGCGGCCACGAGATCGTCGGCGAGGCCGGCGACGGCGCAGAGGCCGTGGTCCGCTACCAGGAGCTTCGTCCCGAGGTGACGACGCTCGACATCACGATGCCCGAGAAGGACGGCCTCGCGGCCCTGCGCGAGATCATCGCGCTGGACCCCGGCGCCCGCGTCGTGATGTGCTCGGCCCTCGGCCAGGAGTCGAAGGTGCTCGAGTCGATCAAGCTCGGCGCGAAGGACTTCGTCGTCAAGCCGTTCCAGACCGACCGCGTCCTCGGCGCCGTCGAGAAGGCGCTCACCTGAGCGGGTGCCGAAGGCGGCCACGTGGCCGTTGAATCGACCCACCCACCCCCGCGGTCGCGAAGCGACACGGTGTCGTACGAACGTCCAGAGGGGCGGTCCCCCCTCAAGCCCGCAAACGGGCTGCCGTTAAGAGGGCCACACCCCTAAGCAGTACTTCCCACCCCACCCCTTGCAGGACTCGAGCGCCCCGGCCCACCGGGGCGCTCCTCGTTTAACGGCCGCGGGATGACAACGTTGTCGGGCCGTCCAGGCCCGGTTGGACTCGGACGAAAGATCCGCGGCCCACAGCCGATGACGGGGTGGTGAAGGCCGCTACCGCCATCGGCATCGTCGCTGCGTGCGTCGGGATCCTGGGCTCCGCCATGATGGAGGGGACCTCCCCTGCCGCCTTCATGAACATGCCCGCCATGATCCTCGTGTTCGCGGGCACCTTCGGAGCCACGTGCGCGGCCGTCGGGATGGAGGGGATGAAGAAGATCCCCGGCCTCTACAAGATCGCCTTCTCCGGCTCGGACCACCACCTCGCCGCCAAGGTCCACGAGCTCGTGGCCCTCGCCGAGCGCGCGCGCCGCGACGGCCTGCTCGCACTCGAGTCAGACCTCGACGGCGTCGAGGACGAGTTCACCCGCAAGGGCCTGCAGCTCGTCGTCGACGGCACCGATCCCGACCTTGTCCGCGACATCCTCGAGGTCGAGGTCGACACCATGGCCGCCCGCCACAAGGAGGGCGCCGAGGTCTTCGAGACCGCCGGCGGCTTCGCGCCGACCATGGGCATCATCGGCACCGTCATGGGGCTCGTGCACGTGCTCGAGAACCTCAGCGCGCCGAGCACCCTCGGTCCCGCGATCTCCGGCGCCTTCATCGCCACGCTGATGGGCGTCGGCGCCGCCAACGTCGTCTTCCTGCCCGTCGCCGGGCGCCTGAAGGGCCTGTCGCACGCCGAGGTCCACGAGCGCAACCTGGTGCTCGAGGGCGTCCTGTCGATCCAGGCCGGCGACAACCCGCGCGTGGTGTCCGAGAAGCTCATGAGCCTCGTGCCGCCCGCCGAGCGGGCCTCCGAGGAGGAGGCGGGCAAGGCCGACCTGCGCGTCGCCGACGACACGGCCGCCGTCGCCGAGGCGGCCTAGTGCCATGGCCGCCTCACGACGCCGACGCGGTGGGCACACCGACGAGGAACACGAGAACGACGAGCGCTGGCTGCTGACCTACGCGGACATGATCACGCTGCTGATGGCGCTGTTCATGGTCCTGTTCTCGATCTCGTCCGTGAACATCTCCAAGTACGTGACCCTGCAGCACTCGCTGCAGGACGCGTTCTCGGGCCGCATCCTCCCCGGCGGCCGCGCGATCGCCGAGAGCGGCGGGTCGACCACCTCGACGAAGATCGAGGAGGCCACGCCGACGGTCAAGCCGACCGACAGCGCCGCGGCCACGCAGGCCGCGAAGGCCGCAGCGGCGGCAGCCGCGAAGGCCGAACAGGAGGACTTCAAGAAGCTGAAGGAGCGCGTCGACGCCTACACGCGCGAGCACGGGCTCGACAGCAAGGTCAGCACGATCATCACGCGCGACGGGCTGGTCATCCGGCTGCTCACCGACAAGCTCCTGTTCGCCAGCGGCTCGGCCAC
The DNA here is from genome assembly GCA_963821355.1 of uncultured Actinomycetes bacterium. Lineage (GTDB taxonomy): Bacteria > Actinomycetota > Thermoleophilia > Solirubrobacterales > Solirubrobacteraceae > JAOPZW01. Next base: position 102,794 of record CAWGDO010000004.1, read on the forward strand.
CGTGCAGCCGGCGGGCCACGGCCTGCTCGCGAAGATCGGCGGGCTCCTGCGCGCCGAGAACCAGCACGAGATCCGCGTGCGCGGGTTCACCGATCCCGTCCCGATCCACACGTCCGCGTTCCCGTCCAACTGGGAGCTGTCGGCCGGTCGCGCGGCGTCGGTCGTGCGCGCCTTTACCCAGGCCGGGGTCGCCCCCGAGCGCCTGGAGGCCGTCGGCCGCGCGTCCCTCGATCCCTTGACCACCAACGCAACCGCAACGGGCCGCGCGCGCAACCGGCGCGTGGAGGTCCTGCTCCCGCGCAAGGCCACCGGCGCCGCCGCGGCGGCCGCCACGGCCGGCGAGCGCCCGCGGTTTGCCCCCGATTTCGGTCCGGAGACCCTCAAGTGAAGTCCAAGCTGAAGTTCATCATCCCGATCCTGCTGCTCCTCCTGGGCGGCGTCTACAAGTTCGTCCTGGCCAAGCCCGCCGCGGCCGCCAAGCCGAAGGTCGACGGCGAGGTCTACGTCCTGCCCAAGGACTTCCTCATCAACCTCTCGGACGGCAAGTTCGCCAAGCTCGACGTCGCCCTGGTCTTCGACGAGGGCTACGCCGCCGCGCCGGCGGGCGGCGGCGAGGCCGCGGCGGCGCCGCCCGAGGGCTACGGCGCGCTGCCCCAGGAGGCGGTCGTGCGCGACATCGTCACCGACGTGGTGACCGACAAGAGCACCGACGACCTCACGAGCCGCAAGGGCCGTGACGAGATCAAGGCCCTGATCCTCAAGCGTTTGAAGAGCCAGACCGATGTCAAGGTGCACGACGTCCTCTTGACCGACGTCGCCGTGCAGTAGCCGTTCCACTGCGGAGACCCATCATGTCCAACGAGATCCAGTTCGCACCGCTCGAGCCCGTCCCCGGCGGAGGCGCCGGCGCCACCGACCTCGAGCGCCTCAACGAGGTGATGGTCGAGCTCACCGTCGAGGTCGGCCGCACGCGCCTGACCCTCGGCCAGGCCCTGGCGCTCGGCCCGGGCTCCGTCGTGACCCTCGACCGCCTGGCCGACAAGCCGGTCGACCTGCTCGTCAACGGCAAGCCCATCGCCCGCGGCGAGGTCGTGGTCGATCGACGAGGAGTTCGGCCTGCGCATCACCGAGGTCGTGGCCCCCAGCGGCCAGGCCGCGGCCGCGTAGCGGCAACGAACGTCCCTCGCGTACGAACCCTGTTGCTGCACCAGGGACGTTCGTCGCCCACGCGCCCGCGGGCGCCTCGCGTCTGCCAGCAAACGACGCTGGACGTTCGTCCTAAAGCCACCGGCGTCGCGGTCGATGAAACGGGCGACTCGTCCCTCCCGAGTCGATCCGTCTCCATTGCGAATCCCCCCTTTCATCTACGGGGCCGCGTCTGCGGCCATCGGCCTGGTGCTGCTCGCGCCCGCCCACGCGTACGCCGCGTCGGGCACCGGCGAGGACACCCCGCTGAACCTGCCCGCCGACGGCGGCGCGACGAAGATCAGTCGGCGCCTCGGGCAGCGGCTCGATCGTGCGCACGATCGTCGGCCTGGCCATCGTGCTGGCCGTCATCTACGGCGTGGCCTGGGTGCTCAAGCAGGTCAAGGCCTCCAAGCGAGGAGCGTTCGAGCGGCAACGGCCTCGAGTCCGCGGCCGTCGTGCCGCTCGGCCCCAACCGCTCGCTGCACCTCGTGCGCGCCGGCCGCGAGCTGGTGCTCGTCGGCGTCGCCGAGCACGGCGTGACGCCGATCCGCACGCTACTCCGAGGAGGAGGCGCTCGAGCTCGGCATCATCGGTGAGGACGACGACCTCGACGGCGACGCGCCGCGCGCAGGCGCCGTGCGCTGGCTGGATCGCCTGCGCGACCGGACGGTGCGCCGATGATCGCCGCCGCCACCGCCGGAGGCGACCAACGCCGTCCAGATGCTGATCCTCGTCGGCGGCCTCACGCTGCGTGCCGGCGCTGCTGTTCACGGTCACCGGCTTCACCCGCATCCTCGTCGTCCTCGGCTTCGTCCGCAGCGGCCTCGGCACGCCGACCGCGCCGCCCAACCAGGTGCTGGTCGGCGATCGCGCTGTTCCTGACGATCTTCGTGATGGCGCCGACCTTCAAGCAGATCAAGACCGAGGCCATCGACCCGCTGCAGCACCACAAGATCACGCAGACGCAGGCGCATCGAGCGCGGTCAGCAGCCGCTGCGCGAGTTCATGTTCCGCCAGACGCGCGACGACGGACCTCGCGCTGTTCGTCGAAGCTCGGCAAGGTCGAGCACGCCGAAGACGCGCGCCGACGTCCCGACCTACGTCCTGATCCCCGCCTTCATCATCTCCGAGCTCAAGACGGCGTTCCAGATCGGCTTCCTGATCTTCCTGCCGTTCCTGGTCATCGACCTCGTCGTCAGCTCGACCCTGATGTCCATGGGCATGATGATGCTGCCGCCCGTCTTCATCTCGCTGCCGTTCAAGATCCTGCTGTTCGTCCTGGTCGACGGCTGGAACCTCGTCACCCGATCGCTCGTGGAGAGCTTCCACTGATGGACGCCGGACACCGTCGTCGAGCTGGCGACCCAGGCGCTGGAGCTGACGCTGCAGCGTCGCGCTGCCGCTGCTGCTCGTCGGTCTGGTCGTCGGCGTGGCCGTCTCCGTCTTCCAGGCCGTCACGCAGATCCAGGAGCAGACGCTCTCCTTCATCCCGAAGATCCTCGCGATGGCCGGCGTGCTCATCGTCGCCGGGCCGTGGATGCTCAACCAGCTCCTGTCGCTACACGACCGATCTGTGGGCCTCGATCCCGCAGCTGATCGGATGACGGTCAACGACGTCATCGCCCGCTTCGGCGAGCAGCACGTGGTCGCCTTCTTCCTCGTGCTCGCGCGCGTCGGCGCCGCTGTTCGTGCTGGCGCCGATGTTCAGCTCCAAGATGGTGCCCGCGCGCGTGCGCGGGATCGTCGCGGTCGCGCTCGCCATCGGCCTCGCTCCGGTCGTCTCGAACGGCGCGGCGCTGCCGCTCGGCGCCGACGACCTGGTCTGGCTGATCGCTCAAGGAGGTGCTCATCGGCCTCGCCTTCGCGTTCGCGCTCGGCGCGCTGTTCGCCGCCCTGAGCTCCGCCGGGTCGCTGCTGGACACCTCGATCGGCTTCTCCTACGGCTGCCTCGTCGACCCGTCACCGGCACCCAGTCGCGCCGTGCTTGCGCAGCTCTACTCGACTGGTCGGCGATCATGGTCTTCATCGTCATCGGCGGCGACGACTGGGTCGATGCGCGGGTCTCGCCCGCACCTACGACCTCGTCGGCCTCGACCAGGCGCCCGATCTCGGCCGCCTCGTCGGCGCCGTGCAGGCCACCTTCGCCGGGATCTTCGACCTCGGCGCTCGAGGTCGCCGCGCCGGTGATGCTCGCGCTGATCCTCACCGACGCGGCCTTCGGCGTCGTCTCGCGCGTCGTGCCCCAGCTCAACGTCTTCGCCGTCGGCTTCCCGGCCAAGGTCGTCGTCGGCCTGCTGCTGGTCGGCGCGTCGCTGCCGTTCGTCGCCGGCTGGATCTCCGGGGAGCTGCAGCAGGACGTCGGCTCCGCCCTTCAAGCCATCCGAGGTCGCCTGACCATGGCCGGCGAGAAGACCGAGAAGGCAACACCCAAGCGCCGCAACGAGGCGCGCAAGAAGGGCCAGGTCGCCCGGTCGACCGACCTCAGCGGCGCCGTCGTGCTGCTCGCCGGGCTCGGCGCGCTGGGCGCCGCGGGGCCCAAGATCGTCCAGCGCATGGCCGACGTGCTGCGCGGCGCAATCGCGCAGATCAGCTCGCCGGACGTCGTCTCGCGCCACGGGATCGGCACGCTGATGAGCTCTGCCGGCGAGGCCGTGCTGCTCGCCGTCGCGCCGATCGCGCTGGCCTGCGTGATGGCGGGCTGGTCACGAACCTCGCGCAGGTCGGCTTCCGGCCCTCGGCCAAGGCGCTCAAGCCCGATCCCAAGCGCCTGAACCCCGTCTCCGGCGCGAAGAACATCTTCGGCCCCAACGCCATCGTCGAGACGCTGAAGTCGATCTCCAAGGTCGGCGTCGTGGCCGCGATCGTCGCGATCGCGCTGCTCCCCAGGCTGCCGGAGTTCGGCGGCATGGTCGGCATCTCGCCCGTCGAGTTCGGCTCGATTCTCGCCGGCGGCATGACCTCGCTGGTCAAGCGCGCCGCGCTCGCATACTTCGCCATCGGCGTCGCCGACTTCCTCTGGCAGCGCCATCGCCACGAGAAGTCGCTGAAGATGGACAAGGAGGAGGTCAAGGACGAGGCCAAGGAGCAGAACCTCCCGGCCGAGGTCCGCTCGATGCTGCGCCGCCGCCAGATGCGAGCTGTCGCGCAAGCGCATGATGGCCGAGGTCCCCACCGCGGACGTCGTCGTCACCAACCCGACCCACTTCTCGGTCGCCCTGCGCTACGACGCCGCGAAGGCCGATGCGCCCGAGGTCGTCGCCAAGGGCCAGGACCTACATCGCGCTGCGCATCCGCGAGCTCGCCGCGCGAGCACGGCGTGCCGGTCGTCCCCGACCCGCCGCTGGCCCGCGCGCTGTACGGCTCGGTCGAGCTCGGGCCACACGATCCCCGAGGAGTTCTTCGGCGCCGTGGCCGAGGTCCTCGCCTTCGTCTACCGCACCGCCGGCCAGGAGGGCAGCGGCATGAGCCAACGCGCTTGAGGCGCGCCTGCGCCGGCTACGCCGACCTGATCGCCGCCGGCGTCGTCGTGATGGTCGTGGTGATGATGATCATCCCGCTGCCGCCGATGCTGCTGGACCTGTTCATCACGCTGAACATCAGCGCGGCGCTGGCCATCGTCGTCTCGACGCTCTACGTCCGGCGCGCGCTGGACTTCTCGGCCTTCCCGTCGCTTGCTGCTGCTGACGACGCTCTTCCGCCTGGCGATCAACGTCTCGGTCACGCGCCTGATCCTGCTGCACGGCGACGCCGGCAAGGTCGTCGAGGCGTTCGGCAACTTCGTCGTCGGCGGCAACGTCGTCGTCGGCCTCGTCGTCTTCCTGATCCTCGTCGTCATCCAGTTCGTCGTCGTCACCAACGGCGCCGGGCGCGTGGCCGAGGTCGGCGCGCGCTTCACCCTCGACGCGATGCCCGGCAAGCAGATGGCGATCGACGCCGACCTCAACGCCGGCCAGATCACCGAGGAGCAGGCCCGCCAGCGTCGCGAGGACATCGCGCGCGAGGCGGACTTCTACGGCGCGATGGACGGCGCCTCGAAGTTCGTCAAGGGCGACGCGATGGCCGCGGTGCTCATCACCGCGATCAACCTCCTCGGCGGCATCGTCATCGGCGTCGTCCAGCAGAACATGTCGTTCCAGGACGCCATCCAGCACTTCTCGCTGCTGAGCGTCGGCGACGGCCTGGCCGCGCAGATCCCCGCGTTGCTGATCTCCGTGGCCACCGGCATCATCGTCACGCGCTCGGCGTCGAAGGAGGACCTCGGCACCGACGTGGCCAAGCAGATCGGCGCGCAGCGCAAGGCGCCGCTGGTCGCCGGCGTGGTCATCTGCCTGTTCGCCCTGATCCCGGGTCTTCCCAAGATCCCGTTCCTGCTCATCGGCGGGCTGTTCCTGTTCGCGGGCCGCGCCATCGGGGAGATGCTGTCCGAGCGCGATCAGGCGCAGGCCAAGCAGGCCGAGCAGGAGGCGCTCCCTGCGCCGCAGACCCCGCGCGATCAGGCGCTCGAGGCGCTGTCGATCGATCCGGTCGAGCTGTCGATCGGCTTCGGCCTCGTGCCGCTGGTCGACGGCGGCGCCGGCGGGTCGCTGCTGGCCCGCGTCGGTGCGGTGCGCCGCCAGGTCGCCGCCGAGCTCGGCGCGGTCATCCCGCCCGTTCGCATCCACGACGACCTGGCGCTCGGCTCCCACGAGTACGCGCTGAAGGTGCGCGGCAACGAGGTCGCTCGCGGGTCGGTCATGGCCGGCCACCAGCTCGCGCTGGACCCGGGCGACGCAGTCGGCCAGCTCGCCGGCATCCCGACGACCGAGCCCGCCTTCGGTCTGCCCGCGGTGTGGATCCCAGACGCCGCGCGCGCCGAGGCGGAGGCGCTCGGCTACACCGTCGTCGACGCCGAGTCAGTCATCGTCACCCACTTGACGGAGACGATCCGCGGCCACGTGGCCGACCTGCTCACGCGGCAGGACGTGCGCTCTCTGCTCGACAGGCTCAAGGAATCCAACGCGGCGGTCGTTGAGGAGGTGGTGCCAGAGCTCCTGTCCGTCGGCGAGATCCAGCGCGTCCTGCAGGCGCTGTTGCGCGAGGGCGTGTCGATCCGCGACCTCGGCGCGATCGTCGAGGCCGTCGGGCGACCGCGCGCGCGTCACGCGCGACCCGGTGCTGCTGGCCGAGTACGCGCGCCAGGCCCTCGGGCGCGCGATCGTCATGCCCCATGTCGACGACGAGCAGCGCCTGCGCGCGATCTCGCTCGATCCCGCCATCGAGCAGGAGATCTCGGAGTCGATCGCCCAGACGGCCGACGGCGAGTACCTCGCCATGGAGCCGACGCGCGCCCAGGCGCTCGTGCAGCTCGCTGGCCACCCAGACCGAGCACGCCATCGCGCGCGGCGGTCGCCCGGTGCGTCATCTGCTAGCTCGCGCGTGCGCCGCCACCTGCGGCGCCTGATCGAGCAGACCCTGCCCCAGCTCGCCGTGTGCGCCTACAACGAGATCGCGCCCGGCATCAGCGTCGAAACCATCGGAGTCGTGTCCGCATGAGCACCGCCACCAAGACCTACCGCGCCGCCACCCTCGCCGACGTCCTCGCGCAGGTGCGCGGCGAGCTCGGCCCCGACGCCGTCGTCGTCCGGCGGCGCGAGGGGCGCGAGGGCGGCCTGGCCGGCTTCTTCCAGAAGGCTGTCATCGAGGTCGACGCCTATGCCGGGGCGCCGAGCCTGGACGTGCGTGACGACGATGCGCCGGTGATGCCGGACGCGCCGGTTGCGGCGCCCGCCGCCGACGGCGCCCATACGGCACCGCTCTCCGACGGCGCCCCCGCTGCACCGCTCTCCGACGGCGCTCCCGCTGCACCGCTCTCCGACGGCGCTCCCGCTCTGGCGCGCGAGGCGGCGGCCGCCGGCTTCGCCGCCGCGCTGGCGACCGCCCAGGACCGCAACCCGGCCGCCGCGCGGCCGTTTGCCGATCCCGCCGTCGACGCGATCCCGCTGCCGCGCGACTCGGCGCCCGAGGTCGTGCCGGTGGTCACGGCTGCTGCCGCTCCCGTCTTCGATCCGGCTGCGGCCGCAGCGCCGGCTCCCGTCGTCGCCCCGGGTGCGGCTCCGGCGCCGGCTCACGCTGCGGTCGCCGCGCCCGCTCCTGCCCCCGCCGGCTACCCCGCGCCCGCACCCGTCGGCCACCCCGAGGCCGACCGCGTCCTGGCCGCCCTGCTTCGCGCCGGCGTCAGCGACGCGCTGGCCTCCGCGGTCATCGAGGAGGCCGCCGTGCACGGCGTGCCATTCGCCGACGGCGACCAGCCCGCCGCGTTGCGCCCGTTCGTGGCGCGCGCCCTGGCTCGCCGCCTGGACGTCGCCCCGCTGCGCGGCCCCGGCGCCGTCGCCATCGTCGGCGCCGGCGGGTCGGGCAAGACCGCGGTCATCGCCCGTCTGGCGATCGCCTACGCCGCCGCGCGGCGCCTGCCCGTCGCGGTGATCGCGCTGCGTTCCAAGGACGGCGGCGCCGAGCTGGCCCGCCTCCTCGCGCCGGCCGGCGTGCCGATGTGGGCGACCGACGACGTCGACGCGGCTGCCGCCCGCATCGCCAACCTGCGCCGCGGCGCGCTCGTGCTCGTCGACACGCCGGCGCTGCCGGCGCGGATGAGCGCCGACCCGTTCGTGACGGACGCGCTCGGAGCCGACCTGCGGTCGCTCGGCGTTGACGAGATCCACCTCGCCGTGCCCGCGGTCCTTGCCGGCGAGGTCGCGCGCGAGCTGCTCACCGCCGCCCGCACGCTGGGGGCCGATCGCCTCGCTGTCACCCACAGCGACGCCACCGCGCGGCTCGGCATGGCCATCGAGCTCGCCACCGAGTCACGCGTGCCCATCTCCTACCTGGCCGACAGCGACGGCGTCCGTCCCGCCGCCGCCGAGGACCTCGCCTTCGCGCTGCTGCCATGAGCCTCCCGTCCCTGGACACCCGCGTGATGCTGCGCATCCCGGACCGCGAGGTCATCGCGGGGCGCGTCGACGAGATCGGCCAAGGATGGATCGACGTCGAGCTGCGCCAGGCGCCGCGCACGTCGCTCGGCCACCTCGAGCGCCATTGGGTCTTCATGGAGTACGTCGACCCTGCCGGCCTGGTGCGGATCATGGGCCAGGTGTCGCTGTCGCCGACGTCGCCGCGAGTCGCCCCGCCGACGCTGCGCTTCACGCATCGCGAGGTCGTCCAGCTTCTTCGCCGCCGCGAGTTCGCCGGAGGGATCGTCCACGCGCGGGTGACGCTGTCGCCCGCGCACGGCGAGGGCGTCGCGCACGGCACGCAGACCGTTGCGGTCGGCTCGGCCGAGTTCGCCGTGGCGGACCTACCGGGCGCGCTCGAGGGCGACCTCTACGAGTTCACGATCTGGCCGGGAGGCAACGAGGCGCCGGTCAGCGGCAGCGCGCGCGTCTCGAACGTGGCCAGCAAGGGTCACGTCGTGCTCGAGTACGTCATGGTCGCCGAGTTCGAGCGCGAGCGCCTCGGCCGGCTCCTCGTCCGAGGTGAGACATGAGCGACACCGCCAAGCCCCGCGTCGCCGAGCACCCGGTGGCCGCACGCCAGATCGCCCGCGTCCGCGCGTGGGCGGCGCTGGCCGGGTTCGTCGTGACCTTCTGGCTGTCGCACCGCGCCGGCCTGCCGTTCCCCGAATGCGGCGCGCGCGCGATCGTCGTCGGGGTCGTCTGCCGCGTCGTCGCGTGGGCGGTGATCGTCAGCGTCTGGCGCCAAGTCATCCCCGCACAGATCAAGGCGATCCGCAACCGCAGCGAGCTGGCGGCCGCGGAGGCCGCGGAACAAGCAGAAGGCGTGTCATGAATCGCATCGAGCCGATCGGCCCCACGCCACCGGGCACCCCGCCGGTCTCACGTCCGACGCCTGGCGAGCGCGCGCGCCGGTCCACCGAGCGCGACACCGAGGGCGGCAATCAGCGTGACCGCGGCGCCAAGCGCCCCCGACCCGACCAGCCGAGGGCCGAAGACGGACGCCTCGACGTGCGCGCCTGAGCTGCGATGAGAGCGTCGATCATCCTGCCGCTGACCGGCGATCCCGAGCGGACGCTGCGGTGCCTGGCCGCGCTGGCCGAGCTTCCCGAGAGCCCGGAGCACGAGGTGATCATCGTCGACGATGCGTCGGTCGGCCTCGACGCGCTGCTCGCGCGCCTCGACGGCGACGTGCGGATCATCCGCACCCCGCGTCGGGCCGGTCTGGCCAACGCGCTCAGCCTCGGTATCGACGCGGCACGCGGCGAGACGCTTGTCCTGCTAAACGGTCCGCTGGTCGTCCGCCCCCGGTTCCTTACGGCGCTGCTGAACGTCCTCGGCGACCCGCGCTCGGCGGTCGCCACTGCCGGCGACGCGCCACCGGTCGCGGCGCCCGCGCTCGCGTGCCGGGCCGCCGACCTTAGGGCCGCGGGCGGGATGCCTCCCGCTCCCGACAGCTTCGTTCTCGCTGCTGTGTGTGCCACGCTCGCACGCGTCGGCGGCGTGGAACCGGTCGCCGCCGCGCAGCCCGAGACCGGGGCGCGCCTCGGGGGCTGCCGAAGGCCACCTGGCGAGCCGGTCGAACTCTCGATCGTCATCCCGACACTCGACGCCGCCAGCGATCGCGCGCGCGCGTGCGTGGCTGCTATCCAGGCGTGCACCGATGCGCCCCACGAGATCATCGTGCTCGACAACGGCGCTCCGCCGCAGGGCTTTACCGCGCCCGTCAACGCCGGTCTACGCGCAGCTCGCGGTGACTACATGGTGGTGCTCAACGACGACGTCGAGGTGCTGCCCGGCTGGTGGCTGCCGCTGCGCGAGGCGCTCGAGTCGGACGCGGCGGTCGCGTTTCCGCTGACGATCGACGGCGCGATGCGGACCGACTTCGCGGCGTGGTGCTTCGCGCTGTCGCGCGCGACGCTCGAGGAGTTCGAGGTGGCACCTGGCGAGTTCCTCGATCCCTCGCTGGTCGTCTGGTATCAGGACACGGATCTGCTGGAGCGCTTGCGCGCTGCGGGCCGGCCGCCCAGGCTTGTCCGCGAGTCGCGCATTCGCCATGGGCTGTCGGAGACCGTGGCCTCCGAGGATCCGGCGCTGCGCGCTTGGATCGCTCGCCAGGTGCGCGCCGACCAGGCGGCCTTCGAGGCCATGCACGGCAGTGCCGTGGCGGGCGCCGCGCGCTGACGTCCAAAGCCGCTGGACGCCTTCTCAAGCCGATCCCCGGCCGGGCGATCACATGACCACATAGGGGAGACATGGAGTCACCCCGGGACTACCACCACCGTTCTCAAGGAGAGAAGACGAATGTCCCTTCGCATCAACCAGAACGTCGACGCCCTGGCGGCTCACCGCTACCTCGCGAAGACGTCCGACGCTGTTTCGCAGTCGATGGAGCGCCTGTCCTCGGGCCTTCGCATCAACAAGGCGGCCGATGACGCTGCCGGCCTGGGCATCTCGGAGAAGATGCGCGGCCAGATCAACGGTCTGGCGCAGGCTCAGCGCAACATCCAGGACGGCGTCTCGATGGTGCAGACCGCCGAGGGCAACCTCGACGAGGTCCACAGCATCCTTCAGCGCGTCCGTGAGCTCGCCGTGCAGTACAAGAACGGCTCGCTGTCGCAGTCGGGCAAGGACGCGATCCAGAGCGAGGTCAGCGCGCTGGCCTCCGAGATCGACCGCATCCAGACGTCGGCGCAGTTCAACGGCATCACGCTGCTGGGCGCGACCGGCACCGCCGTGACGTTCCAGGTCGGCTCCAACGACTCCGACACGATCTCGGTCACGTTCGCCAAGGCCGCTGTCACCAGCAGCTACAGCCTGGCCGACGCCGCGATCCTGTCGTCGATCGACGCCGACATCGACAAGGTCAGTGCCTCTCGCGCGAACTACGGCGCCGTCCAGAACCGTCTCGACCACGCCCTGAACGTGGCCGGCACCTACCAGGAGAACCTGACCTCCGCCGAGAGCCGTATCCGCGACGTGGACATGGCCGACGAGATGGTCAGCCTGACCAAGAACCAGATCCTGCAGCAGGCCGGCACCGCGATGCTGGCCCAGGCCAACCAGGCCCCGCAGGCCGTCCTGCAGCTCCTGCGCTAGGACGAACAAACTACGAGGGACCCGCCTCTGGCCGCTCCGCCGCGGCCAGAGGTCCCTCAACAAGCTCCAGGGGGCATGTCCCTCGGGGGACGGATCAGTGGGCGGGCGGCTGGGGGGCCGCCCGCTCGCGCCTTTAACGGCTGACGCGAGCCCTAAAGCCCTGAAGCCCGTCGCACGGCAGTGCCGTGGCGGGCGCCGCGCGCTGACGTCCAAAGCCGCTGGACGCCTTCTCAAGCCGATCCCCGGCCGGGCGATCACATGACCACATAGGGGAGACATGGAGTCACCCCGGGACTACCACCACCGTTCTCAAGGAGAGAAGACGAATGTCCCTTCGCATCAACCAGAACGTCGACGCCCTGGCGGCTCACCGCTACCTCGCGAAGACGTCCGACGCTGTTTCGCAGTCGATGGAGCGCCTGTCCTCGGGCCTTCGCATCAACAAGGCGGCCGATGACGCTGCCGGCCTGGGCATCTCGGAGAAGATGCGCGGCCAGATCAACGGTCTGGCGCAGGCTCAGCGCAACATCCAGGACGGCGTCTCGATGGTGCAGACCGCCGAGGGCAACCTCGACGAGGTCCACAGCATCCTTCAGCGCGTCCGTGAGCTCGCCGTGCAGTACAAGAACGGCTCGCTGTCGCAGTCGGGCAAGGACGCGATCCAGAGCGAGGTCAGCGCGCTGGCCTCCGAGATCGACCGCATCCAGGGTGCGGCGCAGTTCAACGGCATCGCTCTGCTGACTGGCACCGGAACGCCCGTCACGTTCCAGGTCGGCGCCAACGACGGCGAGGAGATCTCGATCCAGTTCGGCGCTGCGCTCGACAGCACGGCGCTCGGCAGTCTCGCGGATCTGTCGACCATCGGCCTGTCGTCGATCGACGCCGACATCGACGCGGTCAGCACGGCGCGTGCGGGTTACGGCGCCGTCCAGAACCGTCTCGACCACGCCCTGAACGTGGCCGGCACCTACCAGGAGAACCTGACCTCCGCCGAGAGCCGTATCCGCGACGTGGACATGGCCGACGAGATGGTCAGCCTGACCAAGAACCAGATCCTGCAGCAGGCCGGCACCGCGATGCTGGCCCAGGCCAACCAGGCCCCGCAGGCCGTCCTGCAGCTCCTGCGCTAGGACGAACAAACTACGAGGGACCCGCCTCTGGCCGCTCCGCCGCGGCCAGAGGTCCCTCAACAAGCTCCAGGGGGCATGTCCCTCGGGGGACGGATCAGTGGGCGGGCGGCTGGGGGGCCGCCCGCTCGCGCCTTTAACGGCTGACGCGAGCCTTAAAGCCCTGCAGCTTGCCGCCGATGACCAGGACAGTGAGCCTGCAAGCCGTCATCGCCCGTATCGCCGAGATCGACCAGATCGTCTCGCCCAAGCCGCCGGCCGCGCCGTCGTCGTCGACGAGCGGCCAGAGCGGCTTTCTCTCGAGCCTCAAGGGCGTGCAGCAGGGCTCCTCGATCGCGCCTCCGGCCGCTGTGCCCGCCGCGGGCGCGAGCACCGGCGCCGCCGGCGCCGTGACCGCCGCCCAAGGCCAGGTGGGCGTCGCCGAGCAGCCGCCGGGCTCCAACGACTCGCCGCAGATCGCTCAGTACCGCACAGCCACGGCGGGCAGCGGGGTCGGGCCGTGGTGCGCGTACTTCGTCTCGTGGGCCGCCGCGCAGGGCGGCACGCCGCTCGGCGAGGCGGGGCAGGGTTTCGGCTCGGTCAGCGCCCTGTACGACTGGGCGCAGCGCACCGGCCGCGCGACTCCGGCGGGCACCGGCGTGCGCCCCAACCCGGGCGACCTGATCGTCTGGGGCGGCGAGCACATCGGGATCGTGGAGTCCGTCGACGCGGACGGCTCGATCCACACCATCGAGGGCAATTCCTCAAACGCGGTCTCGCGTCGCACCTACGGTCCGGACGGCGGCGGCGCGACAGGCTACGTGCACATCGGCTGAGTCAAATGCTAGACAGGGCGCATGGAGCTGCGCCCGCCGACCGCCGACGAAGTCGACGCCTTCAATCGCGCCGCGATGTGGGCGTTCCATCGCGACGTCTCCGAGGACGACCTCCAACGCTGGCGGCGCCTCGACGAACTCGATCGCCAGCTCGCGTGGTTCGACGACGGGCGCGTCGTGGCGACCACGCTCGCGTATTCGCGCGTGCTCACGGTTCCCGGTGGCCGCGCGGTGCCCGCTGCAGGCGTGTCGGCGGTGACGGTCGTCCCCACCCACCGTCGTCGCGGCCTGCTGACCGCGATGATGCGTCGCCAGCTCGCCGACGTGCGCGACCGCGGCGAGCCGCTCGCCATGCTCTGGTCGTCGGAAGGGCCGATCTACGGACGATTCGGTTTCGGCGTGTCGGTGTACGACGCTCGGCTGCAGGCGCAGCGGCCGCGCGCGCGGCTGGCCGCTCGGGTCGACGCCCTGCACGGCGACCGCGCCGAGGCGGCCGTCGACGCGATGCGCGCCATCCACGAGCGTATCCGCCTCACACGGGCCGGCATGCTCGACCGCCCCGGCGCCTGGTGGGAGGACCGCCTGCGCGACCCTCCGGAAGAACGAGCGGGCGCGCAGGCGCTGCGAGTGGTCCTCGCCGGCGACGAGGGCTACGCGGCGTACGCGGTGAAGCCCGGCCGCGACGATGACGGCCCGGCGGGCGAGGTGCAGATCCGCGAGCTCATGACCACGACGCCGGACGCGCGCGCCGCGCTCTGGGCGTTTCTCCTCGATCAGGACCTCACGCGCAGAATCACGTGGTCGCTGGCGCCGATCGACGAGCCGCTGCGAGTGATGCTCGCCGACCCCTACGCGCTGACCATGGCCGTGCACGAGGCGCTCTGGGTACGGATCATCGACGTCGAAGCGGCCCTTCGCGCCCGTAGTTATGCGGTCGACCCGGATGTCGTGCTCGACGTCGCCGACCCCTTCTGCGACTGGGTCGCCGGCCGCTATCGGCTCAGCGCCGATGACTGCGTTCGCACCGATGCCCGTGCGGACCTCGAGCTCGACGCAGCAGCGCTCGGCGCCGCCTACCTCGGCGCCACGACCTTCCTCGATCTCGCCGCCGCCGGCCGCGTCCGTGAGCTGCGCCCGGGCGCGGTCGAGCGCACGTCGCGCGCCTTCCGAAGCGACGTCGCGCCGTGGTGCCCGGAGATCTTCTAGAGCCCCGGCGCGACCAGCCGGCCGCTGTCGCCGGTCACGGTGCCGACACGCGCGGTGCCCGGATGGTGGGCGGCGAGGAGCGCGACGGCATCGGCCGCGCGGTCGTCGGGCACGACGGCGACGAAGCCGCAGCCCATGTTGAAGACCTCCCACATCTCGGCCGCGCGGGACGTCGCCGAGCTCGGCGATCAGCGCGCAGACCGCCGGCACCGGGCAGCGGGTCCTCGATCGCGAAGCCGAGGCGCTCGCCGCCCAGCCGCAGCAGGTTGCGCAGGCCGCCGCCGGTGATGTGGGCGAGGCCGTGGACCGGGACGTCGGAGCGCAGCAGGTCGAGCACGGCGCGCACGTAGATCACGGTCGGCTCGAGCAGCGCGTCGGCGACCGTCGCGCCGCCGAGCTCCGCCGGCCGGTCGTCGAGCGCCAGGCCGCCGTCCTCGAGCAGGGCGCGGCGCGCGAGCGTGTAGCCGTTGGAGTGCAGCCCGCTGGAGGGCAGGCCGATCGAGCGCGTCGCCGGGCGCGCACGTCGTCGCCGGTGACGATCGCGTCGAGCGCGACCGTCCCGATCGCCGTGCCGCAGAGGTCGAAGCCGTGCGGGCGACGGATGGCCGCGGATCAGCTCGGGCAGCACGGCCAGCTCGCCGCCGGGGATCTCGATGCCCGCCTCCTCGGCGCCCGCCTTCAGCCCGCGCGCGATCCGCGCCAGCGCGTCGGGATCGGCCTGCTCGACGGCGAGGTAGTCGACCATCGCGATCGGCTCGGCGCCGACGCAGACGAGGTCGTTGACGTTCATCGCGATGCAGTCGATGCCGACGGTGTCGAGGCGATCGGCCTGCTCGGCGACGCACGAGCTTCGAGCCGACGCCGTCGGTGCGACACGCGATGCCGAGGTTCGGTGCGACGCGCAGGACGCTCGCGTAGTGCCCGCGGCAGGACGCGAAGCGCGACGGCCGGCCGGGCTCGATCGTGCGCAGCACGGCGACGAGCGCGTCGACGGCGCGGTCGGCCCTGCTGGTGTCGACGCCGGCGGCGGCGTAGGCGTCGCTCATCCGCGCCCGATTCTGCGCAAGCCGTCCGGAGCACGTACCGCGGCGAGCGCGGCGCGGTACGCGGCGTAGGGCACCAGCGAGCCGGTCGCGCTCGACCGCCGGATGAGCCACGTCGAGCGCCAGGGTGGACGCGAAGGCGGCCCCGACGCCGACGGCGAAGGCCCGGCGCCAGCCCGGGCGGCACGCCGCGCCGCGCCAGACGCGCGCCCTTCAGCGCGCGTCGCGCCGACGATGACCGGCAGCGCGACGTGGCGCGACAGCGCGTTCGCGTCCGCGCGGGCGAAGCCGCGCAGGCGCGCGCGCGGCCAGGGTCATCGCCGTTGCGCGAGACGCCCGGGATCAGCGCGCACGCCTGCGCGAGCCCGAGCGCGAGCGCGTCGACCGCGCGTCGCGTCCTCGCGGCGGCGGCCGGTCGCGCCGCGGCGGTCGGCGAACACCATCGCGCCGACGCCGAGCAGCAGGCCGACGGCGATCGTCGCGCGGCGTGCCCAGGCGCTCGCTCGATCGGGCGCTCGAACGAGTAGCCCGACGATCGCCGGCGGCACGAACGAGCCAGCACGATCAGCGGCGCGCGCCGGCGGTCGAAGCCGCGCACGGCCTCGGCGACCTCGCCGCGCAGCGCGATCAGCAGCGCCGCGGCCGTCCCGGCGTGCAGCGCGACCTCGAAGGCCTTGCGCAGCTCGCCGTCGAGCTCGGGGTAGGGCCAGCCGAGCAGCCACGGCACGAGCGTCGTGTGCGCCGAGGAGGAGACGGGCAGCAGCTCGGCGGGCCCGTGCAGGAGCCCGAGCGCGAGCGCGTGGCGCGCCGGCAGCGATGCGCTGCGCGTCGCGGCATCGGCGGCGGCATCGGCCGTGCGCGCGCCGCCGCGCCGCCAGCGCACGACGAGGTAGACGATGCCGACGACGATCAGCGGCGAGCGACCGCGTAGTCGACGTAGTGCAGGTTGTCCTTCCAGTCCTCCCAGTTGTCGCCCGACCTCGCTGCCCGATGAACGTCAGCACGAAGATCCACGGCAGGCAGCCCGAGCACGGTCAGCACCGTGAAGCGCCAGAACGGCATCCGCGCCACGCCCGCCGGGCAGCGAGATGAAGGTGCGGATGATCGGCAGCATGCGGCTGAAGAAGACGGCGCCGTCGCCGTACTCGCTCGAACCAGCGGTCGGCCCACTCGAGGTGCTGAGGGCTTGATGTGGAGCTATGTTGCCGTGCTTCTCGAGCAGCTCGATGCGCCCGTAGTAGCCGACCGCGTAGGCGATCCACGAGCCCAGGAGGTTCGCGGCGACGCGCCACGACGACCGACCGCCCAGCAGCGGATACGTCGCCCTCGGTAGACGTTGAAGCCGGCGAACAGCATCGTCGGCCTCGGACGGGATCGGGATGCACGCGCTCTCGAGCGTCATCAGCAGGAAGATCCCGGGGAGGCCGAGGTCGCCGACGACGTTCGTGGCGAACGTCGGCCAGCTTGTCGGTGACCGACGCGAGGACGAGCACGGCGCGCCGACGAGCCAGGGCAGTGCCCGGCCGCGGCAGGCGCAGGCGGCTCGTGAGGCGTCCCGTGGCGCATGCGGGCCGTCCCGCTCTTCGACCCCGCACACGCCGCTCGCGCCGCTGCGCCGACGGCTCGACGAGGCGCTCGCACGGCGTCCTCGACGCGGGCGCGTTCATCCTCGGCCCCGAGGTCGCGGCGTTCGAGCAGGAGTTCGCCGCGTACCTCGGCGCGCGAGCACGTCGATCGGCGTGGCCAACGGCACCGAGGCGCTCACGATCGCGCTGCGCGCGCTCGGCGTCGGGCCCGGCGACGAGGTCGTCGTGCCCGTCGTTCACCTTCTACGCGAGCGCCGAGGCGATCCCGCCGACCGGCGCGACGCCCGGTCTTCTGCGACGTCGACCCGGAGACGTTCTGCGTCACGCCCGAGACCGTGCGGGCGGCGATGACGCCGCGCACGAAGGCGGTGATCGTCGTCCACCTGTTCGGCAACGTCGCGCCGGTCGCGCGAGATCGAGGCGCTCGGCGTGCCGGTGCGTCGAGGACGCCGCGCAGGCCGCCGGCTCGATCGGCCCGGACGGGCGCGCCGGCGCGCTCGGCACGGTCGCGACGTTCTCGTTCTACCCGTCGAAGAACCTCGGCGCGCTTCGGCGACGGCGGCGCGATCACCACCGCGCGACGCCGCGCTCGCCGAGCGCGTGCGCACGCTGCGCTTCCACGGCTCGCGCGACAAGGTCACCTACGAGCAGGTCGGCTACAACTCGCGCCTCGACGAGCTGCAGGCCGCGATCCTGCGCGTGCTGCTGCCCGAGCTCGAGCGACTGGGCGGCGCACCGCCGCGGCGTCGGCGCGTGGTACGAGGAGGCGGGGCTCGGCGAGCTGGTCGGCGCTGCCGCAGGCGACGCCGACGGCGCCGCGCCCGCCTGGCACCTCTACGTGATCCGCCACGAGCGCGCCGACGAGCTGCAGCGCGGCGCTCGCCGCAGCCGGCGATCGGCGCGCGCGGCTACTACCGCACGCCGATCCACCGCCAGCCGGCGATGGCCGAGTGGGGCGCCGGGCGCCGAGCTGCCGGGCACCGACGAGGCGCGCGCGCACGCACCTCGCGCTGCCGATGTCGCGCGGCGCTCACGCGCGAGCAGGTCGCCGAGGTCGTCGGCCGCGCGTGCGCGATGCGCGTCTGGGTCGACCTCACGAACAGCCCGCACGTCCTCGTCCTGCGGCCGGTGATCGAGCGCGCTGCGCGCGCGAGGGCGCCGAGGTGCGAGGTCACCGCGCGCGACTTCGCGCAGACGCTCGAGCTCGTGCGAGCGCTTCGGGCATCGACGCACGAGGTCGATCGGCCGCCACCGCGGCGGGCGCGCTGGCCGCCAAGGCGCATCGGGCCTGCGTCGACGCTCGCGCGCGCTGCGTGCGCTGGGCGCGCGGCCGGCAGCTTCGACCTCGCGCTCGGCCACGGCTCCAACGACGTCACGGTCGCCGCGCGCGCTGCTGCGGATCCCGTGCTCGACGATGTTCGACTACGAGTGGGCGACGGTCCAGCACAACGTCAACTGCCGGCTCGCGCAGGCGGTCGTCGTGCCCGACGCGATCCCGCCCGAGCGCCTGGACCGCTACGGCGCGCGGCGGCAAGCTGCAGCCGCTACCCGGGGCTGAAGGAGGAGTACTACCTCGCCGACTTCGAGCCCGACGCCGGCGGTGCTCGACGAGCTCGGCCTCGACCGCCGCGCAGCCGATCGCGGTCGTGCGCACGCCGCCCGTCGGTCTCGCTCTACCACCGCTTCGAGAACGACCTGTTCGGCGCGCGTGCTCGACCGCCTGCGCGAGCAGGGCCAGATCGTCGTGCTGCCGCGCACGCGCCGAGCAGCGCGCCGAGCTGGCGGCCGGCGGCTTCATCGTCCCCGAGCACGCGATCGACGCGCAGTCGCTCGATCGCCTACGCCGACCTCGTCGTCAGCGCCGGCGGCACGATGAACCGCGAGGCGGTCGCGCTCGGCACGCCCGTCTGGACGACGTTCGAGGGCCGCCTCGGCGCGGTCGACGAGCGCGCTGATCGCCGAGGGCCGGCTGCGCCGCCTGGAGCGCGCCGGAGGACTCGAGCTCGTCAAGCGCGTTTCGGGTGGTGTGAGCGACCGGGTGCGCCGCGACCCGGCGCTGTTGGCAGACCTGCTCAGCTCGCCGCTGCGAGCGCCTGGCTGAGGCCCCACTTCGCACGGAACGCCGCGTCGGCCCGCAGCCACGCGTCGACGTCGCCGAAGCCGCCCTTGGTGTGGTGGATCGCGTTGAGCTCCGCGACGGTCACGCGCTTGCCGGCCTGGCGCGCTTGGAAGCAGAGGTCGACGTCGTAGGCGTGGAAGCCGGAGAACGCGGCCGTGTCGCAGCGCAGGTTCGCGACCGCCCACGGCGACAGCACGAGGAGGAGCCCGTCGGCCGCATCGACGTCAGGTGGATCGACGGGGCCGGAGACAACGCCCCGTGTCTCGACGACGCGGCCGGCGATGGAGCCCTCCCACCAGGCCAGCCCCTGCACGTCACGCGCGCCGATCGCGCCGACCATGGCCACCGTGGGATCGGCGAGCGTCGCGCGCACCCGGTCGCAGAAGTCGGCATCGAGGAGCTCGGTGTCCTCGTGCAGTAGGACCAGCGCCTCCAGGCCTTCGACGCGGGCGAAGTAGTCCAGCGCCTCGTTGTACGCCTCGTGAATCGACGTCTCCGTCGTCAGCTCCGCGAGCACGGAGTCGGGCTCCATCACCCGGCGCAGGCCGGGTGCGGCGTAGGTGGCGAACTTCGTCGCGGAGGCGAGACAGGTGGCGAAGGCGATCACGTCGTGGCCCAGTGGCGCTCGGCAAGCGCGCGTAGCTCGGTCGTTTCGACCTCGGAGAAGCACGGCAGGTCGTCCGGCGCCCAGCCCTCCGCGGCCGTGAGCACGGCGGTAGCCGCGACCGGGTCTCCAGTCCCGACCAGCAGGGTGTCCGGCATCGTCTCCTCGTCGAGCCCGGCTGCCGCGATCGCGTGACGCAGCGGGCCGACGATGTCGGTGCTCGCGTCGGGCGCCCGAAGCACGAGGGTTGAGGCCTCGGTGGCATCGAAGGCTGCCGCGTACGCGCGGAGAAGACCGGGCTCGGCGACCACTTCCTCCGCCAACGCGAGGACCCGGAACCGGCGGGGAGCGTTGTCGAAGAGATCTTCGACGGAGGGGGGAAGCTCGGGCAGCGGCCCGGGCGCTGCGGCCGAGGCGAAGGCGCGCTCGAGATCAGCGAACAACGAGTGACGCCCCTGGCTCACCAGTAGCCCGGCGTTGTCCAGCTGCGCGGTCGCGAACGTCTCCGGCCGCGCGCCGCGCCAGCTCTGCGGCAGGTCCTGCGAGAACCGCCGGAAGAAGTTGAGGAGGTTCCGCCAGACGACGTAGTCCACGGGCAGAGTCCCGCGGAATCGCCACTCGCGGTCGACCTCCGACCACGAGCCGTTGTCGGCGTCCTCGACGAGGTTCCACCACAGCGCATCCATCGCGGCGCCGTCGATGAGCGCCACCCCCGCGGCGTCGTGCTCGCCGGTGCCTCGCTCGGCGATGAGCCAGTCGGCCAGGCGCCGGACCTTGTCGTGGAACATCCCGGCGACGCCCTCGGCAGCGACGGCGCGAAGCACGCTGGTGAGCACCAGCTCGCCACGGCGGAAGACCTCGTCGCCGAGGTGATGCTGGAAGGCGCCGAGGTCGATCGTTGCGGCGTCGCGGCCGGCGGCGATTACCGCCTCGTTGCGGACCGTGTTGCCGTCGACGGGGAGGGTGACGCGCTTCCGGCACTCCGGGCGGCGATCGAGCGAGTAGTGACGCGCGACCCAGTCGCGGCGCAGGCCGAGGCGGCTGTCGGCAGTGTCGACGTCTCCGCGGTAGGCGACAACGAGAAGGGAGTTGGCCAGCTCGCGCAGAAGGCCGGCGCGAGTGATCTCACGCTGCGCCAGCGTTTCGTTGAAGGCCAGCTGCGCGCGCAATGAGTGACCGCGATCCGGAGCCGTACCCTGCAGCCACGAGTGGATGTTGTGCTCGTCGCGGACGGCACGGGTGTTGACGACGGTGGTCGCGAGCTTGTAGTCCGGGAAGGGCACGAAGAACTCCGCGTGGCCAAAGCCGGCTGCATCCAGCAAAAACTCGAGCTCGCGCACGCTGAAGGTCACCGCGTTCGCGTGGGGCTTCGTGTAGCCCTCGATCGAATCATACGGCCGGCCGGAATGGTCCTCCCGGGCGCCGCTGAGGTACTTCAGCCCGAGCTTGTTCTCAATCGCGAGAACGAGTACGCCGTCGGCGCGCAGGGCGCGCCAGGCGACCTGGAGGTTGTCCAGCGCCGCCTCGTGCGGATCGCGCGTCCGCGGGTGGTACAGGTGGCCGTACTCGAGCACCCCGATCAGCGTGGCAACGTCGTACGCGTCCTCTTCCTCGAGCAGGGAGTAGTTAGCGGAGAAGACCGAGACGCTGTCGAGCCCCGCACAACGCGCCTGGATGACGCGGGCGCGGTCAGCGTTGCCCTCGACCGCGTGGACCTCGCCGAAGTGCTCCCCGAGCCACCGGGTGATCGCCCCGCAGCCCGCGCCGAGCTCGAGTACCCGCGCGTCGCGGGCCGCCTCGAAGCCGAGGCAGTCGAAGAGCGTCGACCGATAAGGCGTGAGGTGATACAGGCTCGGCCAGTCGCGCATGAGCGCGTTCAGCTCCAGGGAGCCTACGCTCGGGTCGTTGACGTGGGCAAGCGCCTCGAGCAGATAGCCCTCGGCGCCGTCGAGGTAGCCGGCAGGCACAACCTCGGACGGCGGCACGCGCACGCCCGAGTCGGGGTGGGGAACGAATTCGCTGAGTTTCACATGTAGATCATCGGCCATAGGCGGTGGGGGATTGAGCCGCAAGCGGCTCTACAATGCGCGCCGATGCGCCGACGTCTGCGCTCGGCGGCGTTCCCCCTGCACCGCCACTCGCTCCCCCAGCTGGCGATCGACGGGGCGCTCGTCGCCGCCGCCTACTACCTGCGCTACCGCCTGCGGTTCGACGCGGCCCACGTGCCGCACAAGTACGACCACCTCTTCGACTCCACGATCATCTTCGTGGTCGTCGCGGCGCTCGTCGTCTTCACGGTGTTCCGGCTCGAGCGAAGCAGTGGCGCTACACGAGCCAGCGCGACTACGTCGGGGTCCTGCAGGCGGTCATCGTCAGCGACGCTGCTGCGTGCCGGCCTTCGTCGCGGTCGCCCAGCCGGTCACGGTCGGCTCGCGCACGCGGCGCGATCACCGTCTCGGTCCCGACCGGCGTCCTCGCGCTGTTCTTCCTGCTCACGCTGGTCTTCGTCGGCGGCGCGCGGTTCGTCGCGCGGATCGTCTACGAGCGCCCGCTCCGCGGCTTCCGCGCGCGCGAGCGACGCGCGCCGCGTGCTGATCGTCGGCGCCGGCGACGGCGGCCGGCTGGTCCTGCGCGAGATCGTGCGCAACCCGCAGCTCGGGCTGCGCCCGTCGGCTTCGTCGACGACGACCCGCTCAAGCGCGGCATGCGCATCGACGGCGTCAAGGTGCTCGGCGGGACCGACCAGCTCGCGCGCATCCTCGACGAGGCCGAGCCCGACGAGGTGATGATCGCGATCCCGTCGGCGCCGGGCACGCTGCGGGCGCGCGTCGTGCGCGCCTGCCGCGAGCGCGGCATCCCGGTCCGCACGCTGCCGACCGTCTTCGAGCTGCTGCAGACCGGCGGCGGCGCACGTCGTGCGCCAGGTGCGCGAGGTGCAGGTCGAGGACATCCTCGGCCGCGAGCCGGTGCGGATGGAGCTCGACCGCGTCGGCGCGCTACCTCAGCGGCGAGGTCGTCCTCGTCACCGGCGCCGGCGGCTCGATCGGCTCCGAGCTCTGCCGGCAGATCGCGCGCGTCGCGCCGCGCCGGCTCGATCCTGCTCGACCACGCCGAGGACAACCTCTTCGCGATCCAGCGCGAGCTCGAGGACGACCGCCACGTCCACCCGTCCACGCTCGCCGCGGTGCTCGCCGACTGCAAGGAGGGCGAGCGGATGCGCGAGGTGTTCGCCGAGCACCGCCCGACGGTCGTCTTCCACGCCGCCGCCTACAAGCACGTCGGGCTGATGGAGCCCAACCCCGTCGAGGCCGTGCGCAACAACGCGATCGCGACGCGGCTCGTGGCGCGCGTCGCCGGCGAGCTCGGCGTCAAGCGCTTCGTGCTCGTCTCGACCGACAAGGCGGTGCGCGCCGGCGACCGTCATGGGCGCCTCGAAGGCGCTGGCCGAGTTCGCGGTCGAGGCCGCCCAGCAGCGCTGGCCGGACACGCGCTTCGCGACCGTGCGCTTCGGCAACGTGCTCGGCTCGTCGGGCTCCGTCGTGCCGATCTTCCGCCGCCAGATCGCGCGCGGCGGCCCGGTGACGGTCACCGACGAGCGCATGACGCGCTACTTCATGACGATCCCGGAGGCGGTGCAGCTCATCATCCGCGCCGGCTCGCTCGGCGACGGCGGCGAGGTCTTCGTCCTCGAGATGGGCGAGCCGGTCTCGATCATCCAGCTCGCGCGCGACATGATCGAGCTGTCCGGCCTGCGGCCGGACGAGGACATCGCGATCGAGGTCGTCGGCCGCCGCCCGGGCGAGAAGCTGCACGAGGAGCTGTTCAACCCGTACGAGCGCCCGCAGCCGACGCCCGCCGAGAAGATCCTGCGCGCCGAGCGCGATCCGCTGCGAGCAGACCCGGTCGAGGCGATGTTCGACGAGATCGCGCTGCTCGTGCTCGAGGGCGACGCCGCCGGCCTGGCCGCGAAGGTCGGCGAGCTCTCGGCCGCCCGCCCCGACCCGCAGGCGACCGGGGATGCGCCTGCCGTCCGGGCCGTCCCCTAGCATCGGCCCTCATGACGGCCCTCTCGCCGCCTTCTCCCTGCAGGACAAGATCGAGCAGTACGGCGCCTACGCCGGCATCGCCGCGGTCGTCGGGCTCGGCGTGCTCTCGCTGCTGTACTTCGCCCAGGCGCGCGAGGTCAAGCGCCTGCGCGAGTGGGCGGGCCGCGCGCCCGAGCGCGACGCCGAGCTGGAGGCGCGCGTGCAGGCCGAGGCGCAGCGCCGTGCGGCGGCACGCAGGCGACCCCCGCGCCACCGGCCGCGGCACCCGTCACGCCGGCCGCGCAGCAGCCGGCGCCCGCCACCGGCGCTGCCGCACCGGCAACCGCGGCTGCCGCCGCCGCAGGAGCCGCCGCCGCTACACGGTGGCCAAGCCCGCCACCGGCGCGCCGCAGAACGGCACCGGCAGTGGCGCCGCCGTGCCGCCACCGGGTACCGAGGCCAGCCCGCCAACGGCGACGGCAGAAGCCCGACGAGGGCGAGGCCAAGACGGAAGACGAGACCAAGAAGGCGGCGACGGCAAGCCGGCCGCTCCGGGCGACGGCAAGCCGGCCGCCCCGGGCGCCGTCCCCGCCGCCACGCCGGCCGCTGCCTCCGCGAGCGCGCCCGCCGCGCCCCCCAAGCCCGGCGCGCCGAGCCAGCCGGGGGCCAAGCCGCCGGCGCCCGCCAGCCCCGGCCAGCCGACGCCAAGCCGTCGGTACCCGCCGTCCCTGCCGCGGCGACGGCGGCGGCCGCGGCCGGCGCAGCACGCCCGCGCCGGCGGCGCCGCTGCGCGCGCCCACCCCGGCCGCCTCGGTGCCGCCACACACGCCCGCGGGCGGGGCCATGGGCACGGACGGCGACGGGCGCTCGCGCGGGCGCCTGGCCGCGATGATCGTCGCCGGAGTCGCCGCACTCGCGGTCGTCGCGGTTGCCGCATTCCTGCTCTTCGGCGGCGGGAGCGACAACAGCCGACACCCAAGCCCAACACGTCGCCCAGCCGACGGGCGGCAGCGCCCCCGCAAGCGGCGGCACGGGACGGCGAAGCCGCCGGCCAAGCTCGTCCGCAAGGACTATCCGCTCGCCGTGCTCAACGGGACCACGGTCACCGGCCTCGCGCGCGGTGCGGCCGACAAGCTGACCGCCAAGGGCTACAACGAGCCCAACGTGGTGACCAACGACCCGACGAACCAGACGCGCGCCGTCACCCAGATCTACTTCGATCCCAAGGCGCGTGCGGCCGCACTGGACGTGGCCAAGATCCTCGGCGTCAGGCGATCAACGTGAAGCCCATGGACGCCAACGCGCGCGCGCTCGCCGATCGCGCCACCGTCGTGATCTTCGTCGGGGCCGACCAGGCGCAGTAGCCCACCGGCCGCATGACCATCCACCTGGCCCGCCACGGGCAGACGGCCTACAACGCCGACGGCCGCTTCCAGGGCCACCTGCCGGTGCCGCTCGACGCCACCGGCCGCGAGCAGGCCGCGCAACTCGCCGAGGCGGCGGCGCGGTCGAGCTCGTGTCGCTGTGGTGCAGCCCGCTGCGCGCGCCCGCGAGACGGCCGAGATCGTCGCCGCGCGCATCGGCCTTCAGCCGCGCGTCGACGCGCGCTTCGCGGAGACCGACACCGGCGACTGGACCGAGCGCACCTTCGCCGAGGTGCTCGCCGAGGACCCCGAGGGCTTCGCGCGCTTCCGCGCTCGGACCCGGCATTGCGGTTTCCCGGCGGCGAGTCCTTCGCTGAGCAGCCCGAGCGGGTGCTCGCCGCGCTCGCCGACTGCGGGCGCGCCCGCCGAGCTCCCGGCGCTGGTCGTCTGCCATCGCGACGTCATCCGCCTGGTGCTGGCCGCGCTCATCGGCGACGAGACGGCCGGCGGCCGCGAGATCCCCAACGCGGCGCTCGTGAGGTTGTGACCCGCCTCGCGCCGGTGGTCTTCGGCGTGCTCGTCGTCGCGACGTTCGCGGCCTTCTTCGTCGCCCAGCGCTCAAGACGTCCCCCTCGGTCGTGCAGCAGTTCAAGCGCACGCCGCTCTTCTCGCCGAACCGCGACGGCCGCAACGACCGTGCCCACGTCAACTTCAGGCTCAAGGACACCGACAAGGTCACGGTGTCGGTCGTCAATGACGAGGGCGACGAGGTCCGCGAGCTGGCCGACGACCACCGGATCGCCGCGTACACGCCGCCGAGCCTCGCCTGGGACGGGCGCACCGACGACGGCGGGCGCGCACCGGACGGCTCGTACCGCATCCGCATCACGCTGCGCCGGCAGGGCCGCAGCGTCACCGTGCCGCGCGTCTCCGCGTCGACAGCACGCCGCCGCGCCCGAAGGTCATCTCGATCGGGCCGACGAAGGGCCCGGCCCCGAGGTGCTGCCGCACCCCAGGGCGGCCCCGCCGAGGTCCACCTGCTCGCCCCCGGCCACAAGCCGATCATCCGCTTCTTCCGGACGAGCCCCGGCCCCAGCGCCTGGTGCTCGAGGACGACTCGCTCAAGGACGGCGCCACGCGGTGGCAGTGGGACGGGCGCACGACGAGCGGCCGTGTGGTGTCGCCGGGCACCTACCTCGTCGCGATCGAGATACGCGACCTCGCCGGCAACCTCGGGCTCTCGGTCCCGCTGAACGGGCGCGGCCTGCCGGCGTCGCCGTATGGGGCGCGGCTGCCCGGGCGCGGCGGGATCAGGGTCCGCTACCTCGCCGTGCAGCCGCCACCGACGCCCGTGGCCGCCGGCGCGCCGGCAACGTTCCGGTCGACTCGCGCGGCAAGCCCTACACGTGGACCGTGCGCCGCGTCGGATCGAACGCGGTGATAAAGCGCGGGCGCAAGACCAAACCCGCTGCGGATCTTCGCGCCGCGCGGCAAGCCCGGCGTCTACCTCTGCAGATCCGCACCGCGACGCGCACGGCCACGGTCCCGTTCCCGGTCGACGACCGCGGCGCGCGGTGCTCGTCGTCCTGCCGGTGATGACCTGGCAGGGCCGCAACCCCGTCGACGACGACGGCGACGGCTGCCCGAACCTGCTCGTCGACGGGCGTCGGTGCCAAGCTGGTGCGCGTCTACGCGGGTGACGGGCTGCCGGAGGGCTTCGCCGCCCGCGACGCGCCGCTGCTGTCGTGGCTGGACCGCGAGCCAGCACCGCTACGACATCACGACCGACGTCGCGCTGGCCAACGGGCAGGGCCCGAAGCTCGGCGGCCACAGCGGCGTCCTCCTCGCCGGCGACGTGCGCTGGCTGCCACGCGCCGCTCCAGCGGCGGCTGCGCCGCTTCGTGCGCGACGGCGGACGCTGGCGTCGATCGGCGTCGAGTCGTTCCAGCGCCAGGTCCCGATCACGCCGCGCGCGCGGCTCATCGACCCGACGCCGCCGGCGACGACCGACATCTTCGGCGCGCGGCTGCGGCCGCTGCAGGGCCTGGCCAACCCGACGCGGCTCGTCGAGGCCGACGACAAGATCGGCCTGTTCGACGGCACGACAGGGCCTTCGGGCCCTTCGCCCGCTACGAGGAGACGACCTCGCCGGCGAGCGCCTCGCCTCGGCGATCGCCGAGGAGCGCCAGACGGCCGCCCGGTGATCGCCGTCGCGCGCCTGGGCAAGGGCCTCGTCATCCGCTTCGGCCTGCCCGAGCTGCCCGCGCGCCTGCCCACGCGCCAACGACCTGCAGGCGCGCCCTGATGGAGCGCACATGGACCTGCTGTCCCGCTGATCCTCTGCTCGCGCTGGCCGCCGGCGCGCTCGTCGTGCGCGCAACCCGCGCGCGCAGGCCGCCGCGTGCTCGGCGCGCTCTTGCTCGCCCCGATCCTCCTCGGGTCCACGTCGCCGACACCGACCAGGTCCGGACGCTGCGCGACCACCCCGCGCTCGCGGCCGCCGGCGGGGTCGCGCCGCGCTGGCTCGTCGCCGCGCTCGCCGTGCTCTTCGCCGCGGCCGGCGTGGCTGCCCGTCGCCGCCGCCGCGACGCTCCCGTTCCGGATCCCGATCGCCGTCCGGCGGCTCGACGTCGAACCTGCTCGTGCCGCTCTACCTCGTGGTCGCCGCGGGCGCGCTGGCCTGTGCGGTGCCGCGCTGCGCTCGGAGCAGGCGCGGCCCGACGCGCGCGCCGTGCCGCGGGGCTGCTCGAGTGGCTGCTCGCGCTCGTCCTGGTGCTCTACGCGCTCCAGGCCGCCTACTCCGACGACTTCGACCACGCGCTCGAGAACGTCGTCTTCTTCTACGTCCCGTTCGCGCTGCTGTTCGTGCTGCTCGCGCGGCTGCGCGTGGACGCCGCGGCTGGCGCGCGTGTGCCTCGGCGTGCTGGTCGTGCTCGCGCTCGCGCTCGTCGGCGATCGGCTTCGTCGAGTACGCGACGCGCCACCTGCTGCTGAACCCGAAGGTGATCGCCTCCAACCAGCTCGAGGACTACTTCCGCGTCAACTCGCTGTTCTTCGACCCGAACATCTACGGGCGCTTCCTGGCGATCGTGATGATCCTGCTCGTGCGCCGTGGCTGCTGTGGCGCCGCGCGCACGCGCGACGTCGCGCTCGGCGCGCTGCGTCGCTCGCGTTCCTGTGGGCGGGCCTGCGTGCTGACGCTCTCGCAGTCGAGCTTCGCCGCGCTGCTGCGTCGGGCTCGCGGTGCTCGGCGGCGCTGCGCTGGAGCGTGCGCTGGGCGCTGCGCGCTCGCGCGCGGCGCTGGTCGTGGCGATCGCGCGTTCGTGCGCATTGCGCCGAGCGCGGTCGCACCTCGAGCTCGGCAGCTCGAAG
Organism: uncultured Actinomycetes bacterium; assembly: GCA_963821355.1. GTDB lineage: Bacteria > Actinomycetota > Thermoleophilia > Solirubrobacterales > Solirubrobacteraceae > JAOPZW01. The sequence goes on from CAWGDO010000004.1 coordinate 131,328, forward strand.
TCGGCCGACAAGGCGACGAGCGGCCGCTCCGACCTGATCACGGGCGGCGTCGCACCTGTTCGCGCGACGGCCGCGTCGCGGGCTGGGGCTCGGGCTCGCTTCGCGCGCGAGTACCGCCGCGCGCGAGCACGCGTCGGCCGAGCGCGCGACGTCGGCGTCGCACACGATCCCGGTCACGGTCGCCGCCGAGCAGGGCGTCGATCGGCCTGGTCGCCTACCTCGCGCTGCTCGTGCTCGGCGTTCGCGCGGCTGCTCGCGCGGCGCGCGCGCGCGTGCCCGTGCGCGCGGCGATCGCGGCCGCCTTCGCGGCGCTCGTCGTGCACACGCTTGCTGTACGCCGCGTTCCTCGAGGACCCGCTGACCTGGACGCTGCTGGGCGCCGGGACGGCGCTGGCGCCGTGGCCGGCTGCGACGCGCGAGCCGGCCGGCGCCGAGCGCGCCGACGGCGACCGCGACCGCGGCGACCGCGCGCTGCTCGCCGCGAGGCGCGCCGGCCGTCGTCGTCGGTCGCGCTCGCCTGGCGGCTGCTCGTCTGCCGCGCTGCTCGTCCCGACGTATCCCAACTACGACGCCTACTACCACCTGGTCTGGGGCCGCGAGCTGCTGCGACGGGCTCAAGCCGACGTTCGAGGCCTACCGGCGCCGACCGCAGCATCCGCTGTACGTCGCGCTCGTGCGCGCTGCTCGGCGGTCTTCGGCGAGCGACGCCGACCGGCGCTGGTGCTCGTCTGCGCGCTGTCGCCTCGTCGCGCTGGTCTGGGCGACGTACCGGCTCGGCGCGCGCGGTGCTTCGGCGCTGTGGCCGGGGCTGCTGGCGCGCGCTGTTCGTCGGCGTCGAGCTTCGCGTTCCTGCTCTACGCGGCGCGCGCCTACGTCGACGTGCCGTTCCTCGCGCTCGTCGTGTGGGCGGCGGTGCTCGAGGCCGAGCGCGCCGCGGCGCGGCGCTGCCGGTGATGGCGCTGCTCGCCGTCGCCGGGCTGCTGCGCCCCGAGGCGTGGATCCTGGCGGGCGCCTACTGGCTGTGGTGGCTGGCCGGCGGCGCCGCGACCGGTGCTGCTGCGCTCGCGGCTGCTCGCGCCGCGTGCTCTGGGCGCTGATCGACCTCTGGGTCACCGGCGACCCGCTGTACTCGCTGCACGCGACGAGCGACCTCGCCGACGAGCTCGGCCGCGAGCGCGGGCATCGCGCACGTGCCGGGCTCGTTCGTGTCGCTTCCTGGCCGACGACGGTGCGCCCGCCGGTCGCCCTCGCCGGCGCTGGCCGGCGCGATCGCTGCTCGTGGCGCCTGCGTCGCGCGGGCGCGCGCTGCACGTCCCGCTCGCGCTGTTCGGCGCCGGCGTCGTCGACGTTCGTCGGCACCGGCGCTCGCCGGGCTCTCGATCCTGCCGCGCTACCTGACGGTGCCGGCGATCGCGCTGTGCCTGTTCGCCGGCTACGCGCTGGCTGGGCTTCACCACGCTGCCGGCGGCGACCGCGTGCGGCGCGCTGTGGTCGCGGGCGTCGCGGTCGCCGCGGTGGTCGGCGCGGTCGTTCGTCGTCGTCACGGCGCTCGGTCGTCGACACGCTGCGCGGCGAGCTGCGCTTCATCCGCGGCACGCACGACGACCTCGTCGCGATCCTCGCACGACGCCGGCGGTGCGCGCGGGCCTGCGCTGCGGCCCGCTGACGCTTCCCGAACTACCGGCTCGTGCCCGACACGCGCTGGCATCCTCGACCTGCCGGCGCCGCGCGTCGGCGCGCGCAGCGCGCGGCGCCGCGACGCGCGGCGTGGCGATGTTCGTCGCTCGGCCGCAAGGCGCTGCGGCGCTACGGCTTCGCCGACGGGCGCGAGCCCGCTCGACCAACGTGCCCGACCCCGGCTTCGCGCCGGTCGCGCACAACGGCACGCTTCAGCGGCGTACGCGGCTGTCCAGTGCGCTAGCGACGACGCCCGCGTGTCGATCCCGAGCTGCTCCAGGCGCTCCCAGAGCGGCTCGTTCTGCGCGCGCGCGGTCTGCGCGCAGCGCCCACTCGCGCAGCTCCACGTCCGGGCGTCGCGCGCGCGCCGGCGTGCGCGCGCAGCGCCGCGGCGAACGCCTCGGCGTCGTCGGCGAACGTGACCGCGCGGTCCCACGTGCGCACGCCGGCGAGGTCGCGGCGTGACCGTCCGGCGCCCGAGCCGCGCGTACTTGAGGATCCGGTAGGGCAGCCCGGCGTCGTTGAACGGCTCGACCTTGAACGGCACGATGCCGACGTCGGCGCACAGCGATCAGCCGCGCGGCGCCTCGTCGTCCTGCGGCGCCGAGCCAGACGAGGTTCGGGCGCCGCGCGGCAGGCCGGCGAAGTCCGCGTCGTCGCGCGCACTCGTCCTCGTGCCACTCGCCGATCAGCAGCAGCACGAGCCGGTCGCCGAGCGCGCTCGGCGACCGCGCGCAGCAGCGCCCAGTCGGTGCGCCAGCCGAGGTGCCCGAGCGAGACGGCGACGACGGTCGCCGCCGGGTCCGGGCGCCGGGAAGCGAGTCGGCCGCGAGCGGCGACGAGCGTCGGCCTCGCGGCCGGCCTCGCGCTCGAGCGCGCGCGAGCTCGTCGGAGGCGACGAACGTCAGCGACGACGCGCTCGGCGGCGCGCTCGTGCAGCTCGTCCAGGCGCTCGCGCAGCGCCGGCGAGGCGTCGTAGGCGTCCTCGTAGCGGTCCCAGCGCCCGTACCAGAGCTCGCAGTCCGGGGCCGCGGCGATCAGCGCCCGGCCGAGCGGGTACTGCAGCGGGTGGAAGATCACGACGACGCGCGGCTCGCCGACGTTGCGGCGCAGCGTGCGCACCAGCCGCCGCGCCTGGCGCGCCGCGAGCGCGTCGCCGACCGACCGCGGGCAGGCGCACGAACGCGCCGTAGGGCACGCGCGGCGGGTCGACGGCGACGACGCCGTCGGCGCGCGCAGCAGGTCCTCGGCCTGGTCGCGCAGGATGAAGCGCTCGAGCGCGCGCGGGCAGCAGCAGGACGCCGATCGGGGGCGCTCGATCGACCGTCGGCGAGGCCACGAGCGCGCACCCGTACGTGCCGGTGGCCCTCACGCCACCGCGCCGGCGGGTACCGTGCCCCGGCGCGATGCGAGGGCTCACGCTCAAGCGCCTCGCGACGTCCGGGCTGCGCCTACCAGGCCTCGAGCCTGCTCGCCGGCGTTCCTCGCGCTGTTCACGCTGCCGCTCTACACGCGCCACCTGACGCAGCGCCGAGTTCGGCTACGCGGAGACGCTGCTGACGCTCGTCATCCTCGTCGAGCATCCTGCTGCGCTTCGGGGTCGGCGAGGCGTTCGTGCGCTTCTGGTTCGACGACGACGACGCGCGAGCGCCGCGACCGCCTCGCGCGCACGACGACGGGCGTTCGTGCTGGTCACCACGACCGTCGCGGCGCTGCGTCGCCGGCGTCCTGCTCGCCGGCGCCGCTGTCGCAGCTGCTGCTCGGCACGCGCGACGCGACGCTGATGGCGCTACGGCGTCCTCGGCCTGTGGGCGTTCACGAACCTCGAGATGGCCTACGCGCTGCTGCGCGTCGAGGAGCGCCGGCGCACGTACCTGCGTCGCGCGCGCTGACCAACGTCGTGCTGACCGTGGCGCTGACGGTGCTGCTCGTCGTCGTGCTCGACGAGGGCGCGCGCGGCTACGTGCTCGGCAACTACGCGGCCTCGACCGTCGTGCTGGTCGGCGCTGTGGGTGCTCGCGCTGCGCGACCACGTCGGCATGCCCGCGACGCGCCGCGCCGCTCGGCGCCGCTGCTGCGCTTCGGCGCTGCCGACGGTGCCCGCCGACGCCGCGGTCTTCGCGCTCAACGTCATCGACCGCGCGTACCTGCTGCGCGCCGAGAGCGCCGGCGCGCCGCCGGCCTCTACTCGCGTCGCGGTCAAGCTCGCGACGGTCGTCATCGTCGCGGTGCGCGGGTTCCAGCTCGCGTGGCCGCCGCTGGCCTACTCGGTCGACCGACGACGACGAGGCGCGCGCGCCTCTACGCGCGCGTCACGACCGCGTACGTCGTGGTCACCGGGCTCGTCGTCGCCGGGCTCGACGCTGCTCGGGCGCTGGGTCGTGCGGCTGCTCGCCGCGCCGGACGTTCTATCGCCGCCTACGAGGCGCTGCCGTGGGTCGCGCTCGGCTGGGCGCTCTACGGGCTGTTCCTCGTGCTCGTGAGCGATCGCCGGCCGCGCGAAGGTCACGATCGCGCAACGCTGCCCGGCCGCGCTCGTGCGGGCTCGTCGTCAACGTCGTCGCTGCTCGTCCGTGCTCGTGCCGCCGCTCGGCATCGCGGGCGCCGGCATCGCGCTCGTGCGGCGCCTACGTGGTGATGCTGGTCGCTGCTGCTACGCTGCTGACGCGCGGGCTGTTCCACGTCGCCGTTCGAGTGGGGCCGGCTCGCGCGGCTCGTGCGCGTCGCCGGCGGCCTGTCGGTCGCCGGCGAGCTGCTGCTGCCGACCGACGGCGTCGACGGCTTCGTCGCCGCGCTGCGCTCGTGCTGGCGCGCTGATCCCGCTCGCGCTGCTGGCGACCCGCGTCGTGCGTCGCGGCGAGCTGCGCGGTCCGCGCGCGGGCTGCGTCGCGCGCGCCGCGTCAGAGCGCGGCGGCCGCCGCGGTTGTAGTCGTCGCGCCGCCTCGCGCAGGCCCTCGCCGCGGCGTCGGGGCGCAGCGTCGCGCGTGACGTGGCGCCAGTAGCGCCGCGGGTCGTGGCCGGGCAGGACGACCGCGGCGAGCGCGCGCACCGCGTAGGTCCACGCCGTCAGCCAGCGCACGAGCGCGGCGCCGCGGCGCGAGTGGTGCTTGCGCATGTAGCGGTCGCGGTTGCGCGAGAGCTCGACGATCCGCCGCTCGGGGACCGCGCCGGTCGAGAGCTGCTCGTGGTGGACGCCTCGCGCGCCGGGCACGTAGAGCGTGTGCCAGCCGGCGTCGCGCAGGCGCTTGCAGAAGTCGACCTCGTCGGAGTAGACGAAGAAGGCGGGGTCGAACCAGCCGATCTCGCGCGCCGCCTCGCGGCGCACGAGCAGCGCGGCCGACTGCGCCCAGTCGACCGCGCGCGTGCGCGTCGCCGCGGCTCTGCACCGTCGACGCAGCGGTGCAGGAACAGCGCGCCGAGCGAGCGCGGTCGCCGGCGCCGGGAAGCGCCACGCCGACGGCTGCGCGCTGCCGTCCGGGCGCAGCAGCCGCGCGCCGGCCGCGCCGGCGCGCAGCGTTCTGCTCGAGCGCGTCGTGCAGCGCCAGCGTCGCGCCCGGGCGCAGCTCGGAGTCCTCGTTGAGCAGCAGCGCGAAGCGGCCGCGCGGCGCGCTGCAGCAGCGCGGTGTCGTTCTCGGCCTTGCCGCGCCGCCGCTCGAGCGCGATCACCTCGGTCGACGCCGGGTGGCGGCGCGCCGCGCCGACCGAGCCGTCGTGCGACGCGTTGTCGAGCACGAGCACCTCGGTCTCGAACGGCAGCGCGTCGCGCTCGCGCGCGATCGCGTCGAGGCAGCGCACGAGCAGCTCGCGCTGCTCGGTGTTCACGACGCAGAAGGAGACCTCGACGGCCTCGCACGTGCACGACGGATCCGCCGCACTGATGAGGCGTGACCTCGGCTGCGACGCTCGCATGCGCGTCCACGTCGTCGACCCTGCCGGCCTACACGCCGCCCTACGACCACGCGCTGTGCGCCGCGCTGGCGCGCGCCGGCGCCGACGTCGAGCTCGTCACGAGCCGTTCGCCTACGGCGAGGTCCCGCCGGCGCGCGGGCTACGCGGTGCGCGAGGCCTTCTACCGCCACGCGGCCCGCGGCGCCGGCGGCGCGCGCGCCGGTGGCGCGGCTCGCGCAGCACGTGCCCGGACATGCTGCGCTACCGGCGCGCGCGCACGCGCGGCCGACGTCGTGCACTTCCAGTGGCTGAGCCGTGCAGCACGCTCGACGAGCACCTGCTGCCGCGCGGCGGCCGCTCGTGCTCACCGCCCACGACGTGCTGCCGCGCGAGCCGCGCGCCGGGCCAGCGCGACGCGCAGCGCGCGGCTGTACGAGCGCGTCGACGCGGTCGTCGTGCACTCCGAGCACGGCCGCGCGCGGCTCGTCGACGAGGCTCGGCGTCGACCCGGCGCAGCGTGCACGTGATCCCGCACGGCGCGTTCACGCACCTGCTCGACGTCCCGGACGCGCGCCGCTGCCGCCGCGAGCTCGCCGGCGTCGCCGGCCCCGTCGTGCTGCTTCTTCGGCCTGCTGCGCCCCTACAAGGGCATCGACGTGCTGCTCGAGGCCTGGCGCGGGATCGAGCGGCGCCGAGCTGTGGATCGTCGGCATGCCGCGGATGGACATGGCGCCGCTGCGCGCGGCCGCGCCGCCGGGCGTGCGCTTCGTCGAGCGCTTCGTCACCGACGCCGAGCTCGCCGGCGTTCTTCCGCCGCGCCGACCTCGTCGTGCTGCCCTACCGCGAGATCGACCAGTCCGGCGTGCTGTTCACCGCGCTGGCGTTCGGCGGCCGCTCGTGCTGAGCGACGTCGGCGGCTTCCCCGAGGTCGCGCGCGGCGGCGCGGCGGAGCTCGTCCCGCCCGGCGACGCCGGACGCGCTGCGCGACGCGCTGCAGGCGCTGCTCGCCGACCCGGCCGCGCCGGCGAGCTCGGCCAGCCGCGGCCCGGCGCCGGCGCGACGAGTCCTACGGCTGGGACGCGATCGCCGCGCGCGCACCTCGCCCTCTACGCCAGGCTCGCTGCGCGTGAGAGGCGGTCATGAGCGCGCTGACGGCCATCTTCTGGGGCTCCGCCGGGCTGCTCGTCTACACGCAGGTCGGCTACCCGCTGCTGCTCGCGGTGCTCGCCGCGCTGCGGGCCGGGCGCGCACGGCCGCCGGCGGCCGCGCCGGTGCCGAGCCGCGCGTGTCGCTCGTGATCGCCGCCCACCGCGAGGCCGAGGTGATCGCGGCGAAGGTCGCCAACGCGCGCGCGCTCGACTGGCCCGCCGACCGCCTCGAGGTGATCGTCGCCTGCGACGGCTCGCCCGACGACACGCCCGCGCGCGCGCGCGCCGCCGGCGCCGACGTCGTGCTCGAGCTGCCCCGGGGCGGCAAGGTCCGCGCGCAGGACGCCGCCGTCGAGCGCGCCGACCGGCGAGCTCGCTGGTCGCGTTCCGCGACGCCAACGCGCTCTGGGAGCCGGACGCGCTGCGCGCGCTCGTCGGCGCCGTTCGCCGACGCCCGGGTCGGCTACGTCTGCGGCCAGGTGCGCTTCGTCAACGACGGCGGGACCAACCAGGAGGGGCTGTACTGGCGCTACGAGATGGCGATCCGCGCGCGCGAGTCGCGCTGGCGTCGGTCACGGCGGGCAACGGCGCGATCTACGCCGTGCGCCGCGAGGCCTACCTCGAGGTCGACCCGGTCATGGGCCACGACCTCTCGTTCCCGTTCAACATGGTCAAGCGCGGCTGGCGCGCGGTCTACGCGCCGGCGGCGCGCGCCGACCGAGAAGATGGTCCCGATCGATCGAGGGCGAGTTCGCGCGCAAGCGGCGGATGATGAGCCACGCCTGGCCGATCGTCCTGCGCGGCGGGATGCTGTCGCCGCGCGGCTATCCGCCGCTCTACGCGCTGATGATCGTCTCGCACCGCGTGCTGCGCTACGCCGCGCCGTTCCTGCATGCCGTGGCGCTGGTCGCCAACGCTGCGCTGCTGGGCAGCGGCCGCGTCTACGGGCGACCTTCGCGGCCCAGCTCGCCCTGCTCGCCGCCGCGCTGGTCGGCCGGGTCGTCCGTGCCCGCCCGCTGCTGGTCGCGCGCTACTACGTGCTGACGACGGCGTCGGTCGCGGCCGGCCTCTGGGACTACCTGCGCCACGGGACGCCGGCCGGGTGGGCGCCGCCGGAGGGCACGCGGTGATGGTCCGCGCGCCTTCGACGTCGCCGTCGCGGGCACGGCGCTGCTCGTCGCCGCGCCGTTCTTGCTCGTGGCGATGGTCGCGATCCGCCTGGAGTCGCGCGGTCACCCGATCTACCGCCAGCGGCGCGTCGGCAAGGACGGCCCGGCCGTTCGACGTGCTCAAGCTGCGCACGATGGTCACCGGCGCCGAGCACATGGGCGCCGGGCTCGCGGTCAGCGAGGGCGACACGCGCATCACGCGGGTCGGGCGCCTGCTGCGCCGCACGTCGCTCGACGAGGTGCCGAACCTCGTCAACGTGCTGCGCGGCGAGATGGCGATCGTCGGCCCGCGCCCGACGGTCCCGGTGCAGGTCGACCGCTATACCGAGCGCCAGCGCGGGCGGCTGGCCGTCAGGCCCGGCATCACCGGCTGGGCACAGGTCAACGGGCGCACCGAGCTGCCCTGGGACGAGCGCATCGAGCTCGACCTCTGGTACATCGAGCACCGCTCGTGGCGCCTGGACCTCGAGATCCTGTGGCGGACCGTCCGCATGGTCTTCGGCGGCGACGGCCTCTACCGCGGCGAGACGCCGGCGTGGCGCGACCCACCGCCCCGGTGATGCCCGCGGCCGTTCCCGCCACCGCGCCCCCACCCGCCGCCGTGCCGCCCGCCGCCATGCTTCTGCCCGCGGTCACGCTGCCCGCCGCCGACCGGGCGCTGGAAGCCTCGCCGCTCGGGCTTCGCCTGCCGCACCGCGGCATGCTGCCGCTGCGTCCCGAAGCCGCGACGGTTGCCGGCATGCCGCGAGTGCCGAGCGTGGTTGCCCGACCGCTTCGCCGCCGGGGCCGCGGCGATCGGCGCGGGCTTCGCGGCCGCCACGGTCGCGATCGGGACGGCCACGGCCACGACCTTGCGCGCGGGCGCGGGACGTGGCGATGCCTTGACGTGCCGGGGCCTGGTGTGATGCGTGACCGCGGGCCTCCTTCGGCGCCGGGGCGCGATGCGCATCGATGTCGCGGACGGCCACGTACCCGGCGCTCCCGGCGCTGCCGGCGACCGCCGCGCACAGCATCGTCTTGGCCGCCAACCCCTTGGCGGCGCCCAGGCCCGCCACCGCCGCGCCACCGCCCGCACCGGATGCCGCCGCGCCGCCGCCGAGCACCGACGACAGGACGGCGGCCTTGAACCCCGCCGTCGGGGCAATCGGCAGCATCGCGCCCAGTGCCGCGCGCTGGCGGCGCACCTCGACCTCGAACTGGCGGCAGCTCTCGCAACGGGCGACGTGGCGGCGCAGGGTCGCGCGCTTGAGCGCAGCGCCGCGCAGGGTCGCGAGCTGTTCGCGGATCTCGGCGCACGGCGTCTCGCGGGCGCGGCGCCAGCCGGCGAGCGACTCGCGCGCCTGGAACACGAGCGCTTTCACCTTCTCCCGCCGGACGCCGAGGATCTCGGCGATCTCGTCGTGGGAGTGGTCGCCCAGCTCGAAGAGGACAAGCGCGGCCCGCTGCTCCTCCGGCAGTCGCTCGAGGTCGGCCAGCAGCTCGCGCAGCTCGGCGCGCCGATCGACGTCGGCTGCCAGGCCGTCGGTCGCACCGCGCGTCTCATCGAAGGCGACCTGCTCGCGTCGCGCGCGCAGCACCGACAGGCACCGGTTGCGGGCGATGGTGTACAGCCAGGCCCGAAGGCGGATCTCGCCGCCCGTCGCCCGCATGGCGCGGTAGGCGGCCATGAAGGTGTGCTGCAGGGCGTCCTCGGCCTCCTCGCGGGCGCCGAGCATGTGTGTGCAGAAGGCCAGCAGCCCGCGGTGATAGCGGTCGAAGATGAGCTCGAAGGCGCGGTCGTCGCCGGCGCGCACACGAGCGACGAGCGCCTCGTCGGAGCGCCCGCGCAGCGCTCGGCGGCGCAACCGCGAACCGGCGCGGGCGCTGACGCGAGGTGCTGTCTGGAGCGAGGACTCCACGGGCAGAAGGCGGCCACATTCTCCTCAACGCGCGGGGCAGACGCGGGTTGGCCGCTGGCGTTCACGTTCTCCCCGCCGACTATTCTGCGAAACGCAGATGTCCTTCTTCCGCCACGCCGGCCACAGGCTGGCCTACACGATCTACGGAGAGGGGCCACGCACGTTCGTGCTCGTGCACGGGCTGCTGCTGTCGCAGAAGATGCACGAGCCGCTGGCCACGGCGCTGGGCGAGCGCGGCAATCGCGTGGTCACCCTCGACCTCCTGGGCCATGGCCGCTCGGATCGCCCGCGCGACATGACGCAGTACTCGATGAGCTTGTTCGGCGAGCAGATGATCGCCCTGCTCGACCATCTGGAGGTCGATGAGGCCGTCCTGGGCGGAACGTCGCTGGGCGCCAACACGACCCTCGAAGCTGCCGCCTTCGCACCTGAGCGCGTGCGCGCCATGGTCATCGAGATGCCGGTCCTCGACAACGCGCTGCTCGGAGTCGCGATCGCCTTCACGCCGCTGCTGCTCGCGCTGACCTTCGGGGAGCGGGTCATGCGCCTGCTCGCGCGCGGCGCTCGCGCGGTGCCGGCCGGTCGCGGGCCGCTGCTCCTCGACGTCGGCCTGGACGCGATCCGCCAGGATCCCGGGCCCAGCGCGGCCGTGCTGCAGGGCCTGTTCTTCGGCCGCACGGCGCCGCACAAGACGCAGCGCCGCACGTTGCAGGCGCCGACGCTGGTCATCGGCCATCAACGCGATCCCGTCCACCCGTTCAGCGATTCGGGCGCGCTGGTCGAGGAGCTGCCGAACGCGGCGCTCGTGCAGGCCAACTCGATTCTCGAGCTGCGCACGAGCCCCGAGCGACTGACCGGCGAGATCGCGGACTTCCTGGATTCGTGCTGGCAGCCGCGCCGGCGGCGTGCGTCGCGCGGGCGACGGGTCGCCTAGTCTTCACCGCCGCCGATGTCCCGTCGTGCCGACGAAAAGGAACGCCGGCGCCAGGAGCGCCTGGCGCGCGAGCAGGAAGCCCAGCGCTCCGCCGCGCGCAAGCGCAGACTGCAGATCGGCGGCGGCGTCGTCCTCGGAGTCGCGGTGATCGCAGCCGTGGTCGTGGTGGTGCTCGCCGGCGGCGGCGATGACAACAGCGTCGAATGCGTCCAAGCTCACCGCCGACGCCAAGGCGGCGGGCTGCACCTTCCAGTCGTTCCCCTCCGAGGGCCGCACCCACACCGCCAGCAAGGTCACCTACAAGACCAACCCGCCCACCTCGGGCAACCACAACCCGACGCCGGCGCAGGACGGCTTCTACCAGCAGGGCAACTCGCCGCCCAAGGAGAACTTCGTGCACTCGCTCGAGCACGGGCGCATCGAGTTCCAGTACAAGCCGGGCACCTCGGCGGCCGACATCGCCAAGCTCCGCGCGCTGGCCGCGGAGCCGCTCAACGGCTCGGCCGGCTACCACGTGCTGTTCTTCGAGAACGACACGAAGATGCCGGCCAGACTTCGCCGCCGTGGCATGGACGAAGTCGCTCACCTGTCCGCAGCTCACGGAGCAGTCGCTCGCCGTGATGCGCGAGTTTCGCAAGGGTTACACGGACAAGGGCCCCGAGTTCATTCCGTGATCGCTCGCGGCGAGCGCTGCGGTCGCAAGGCCGCGGGGCTTTGCGCGTACGCGGCGAAGAAGCCGTCGCGCCGGCTGGCACGCTGTCGCGGATCGACTACGCGGACGCTTTCTCGTCGCCTGCCGGAGCGGCTCGATTAGGCTGCCGCTCGATGAGCCCCGCACCGCGCCGGATCGTGACGGGCCACGACGCCTCCGGGAAGTCGGTCGTCCTCTCGGACGGCCCGAATCCGAAGACACTGGACATCGGGACCGCCGCGTTCCACGAGGTCTGGATCACCGATCAGACGCCTGTCACCGATCGCCGCCACCGAGCCCGAGCCGACCGACCGCCCCGTGCGGACGCCGCCGCCCGCCGACGGGGTGATGGTGCGCTTCACCGAGATGGCGCCCGGCGCCGAGTCGCCGATGCACCGCACCGAGACCGTGGACGTCGGCGTCGTCCTCGAGGGCGAGACGTGGCTCCTGCTCGACGACGGCTCCGAGACGCGGGTCGGCGTCGGCGACGCGGTCGTCCAGCGCGGCACGAACCACGCATGGGCGAACCGCTCGGACCGCCCGGTGCGGATGCTGTTCGTGCTGATCGACGGCGCCATCACCGACGAGCTGCGGGCAACGACGGGCCCGCTCGAGCTCTTCGACCAGGTCCTCGACTAAGCAGAAGCTACGCATCCGGTCTGATCGCGGGCGCGCTTCCGATAGCGTTAGGTGACGCATCGTTCACTTTTTCGCAGGAGGCACGTTCGCAACATGGCAAAGCAGTCCCGCATCCTCGTCGACCAGGCTGCCGCCGTCACCGGCGGCGCGCGCGGCATCGGCAAGGCGACCGCGCAGGCGTTGGCGCGCGAGGGCATGAAGGTGGCCATCGGCGACCTCGACGCCGATCTGGCCGAGGCCGCGGCGGCCGAGCTCGGCCCCAACGCCGCGGGCTTCGAGCTCGACGTGACCCGGCGCGACTCCTTCGAGGCCTTCGTCGACGCCGCCGAGGAGCGCTTCGGCCCGCTCGAGGTGCTCGTCAACAACGCTGGGATCATGCCGCTCGGCCGCTTCATCGACGAGGACGACGCCACCGCGGTGCGGATGATCGACATCAACCTGCACGGCGTCATCTATGGCATGAAGATCGCGCTGCCGCGGATGATGGCCCGCGACCGCGGGCACATCGTGAACATCGCCTCGCAGGCGGGCAAGTACGGAGCCGCCGGCGGTGCGACGTACTCGGCGACCAAGCACGCGGTCATCGGCCTGACCGAGGCGGTGCGCGCCGAGCTGCACATCGAGGGCTCCGCCGTCGAGCTCAGCTACGTCATGCCGTTCATAGTCAAGACCGAGCTGGGCGCCGGCACGCAGGATGCGCGCGGGATGAAGAAGGTCGAGCCCTCCGACGTCGCCGACGCGATCGTCGATGCGCTCAAGCACGGCGTCGTCGAGGTCTGGTTGCCGCGCTCCAGCCGGCATACACACCGCCTGGCGGGCCTGCTGCCACGACGCGCGAGCGAGGGCCTCGCTCGCGCGATGAAGGCCGACCGTGTCCTCATGGGCGCCGACCACGGGGCCCGCGCCGCCTACGAACTGCGCGCGGCGCACTCCGAGCCCGGGATGGAGCCGGGCGAGGAGCAGCGGCAGCTCACGTCCTAGGAGCCGCGCAGGCGCACGTCGCCCGGCGCGCTCGACCGTGCCCGGCCGAAGGGGCGCAGCCGTGCGGTGCCGCCGTCGCGGCCGTGCATCGCCAGGCCCGCCTCGACGAATGCGCGGCCCGGCGATCCGGCGCGCCCCAGCGAGGCGACGCCGACCTCGGCATCGCTCCCGACGGGGCCGTGCGCCGTGGCCACCCGCTGGCTCTCCGCCGCCTCGCGCAGCGCCTCCGCGGTCGTGTGCGCGGCGTCGAGATCGGCGTGCGCGAGCAGCGCCGCGATCTCGTTGTCGCCGACGTAGGCGACCACGTCGGTGCTGCGCAGGCGGCTGCGAACGGCGTCGAGGATCATGGCGATCAGCCGATCTGCGGCCTCGGTGCCGTGCTCCGCGCGCACCGCGGGCAGCCCGTCCAGCGAGCAGCGCACGAGCGCCGCCTGCTCGCCGTAGCGCCTGCAGCGCAGCAGCTGGTGGCGCACCGCGCGCTCGAACGCACGGCGGCCGGGCGGGCCGGCGAGGACGTCGGCGCCGCCGGCGCGGGGCTCCTCTTCGACACCGTCGCTCAGGTGCAGCAGCAGGCAGGGCTCGGCGCCGTCGGCGTCGTCCACCAAAGAGGCCGAGGCCGACACGTGCAGGTAGGAGCCGTCCGCGCGGGCCAGCCGCCAGCGTCCGCGATCAGACAGCACCCGGCGCTCGAGCACCGCCCGACGGCGCGTCTCCCCGTCGCGCAGCTCGTCGGGATGGGTGAGGTCCTGCAGGGTGTGCTGCAGCAGCTCCTCGGCCGTGAACCCCAACAGCCCGCACAGTGCCCGGTTGACGCGCACCAGCCGGCCGTCGGCGGCGATCAGCGCTGTCGCCAGCGGGGCCACGTCGAAGGCGCGGTCCAGCCCGGCGACCGTCGTCTGCCGGCGCGCGGCCGCGCGGCCGCGGGCCACCAGCCCGTCGAGGCGCGCCTGCAGCTCGTCGGCGGCGAACGGCTTGACGACGCAGTCGTGCGCGCCCGCCGCGATAAGCCGGGGAACGTCCTCGGGCGAGGCCGCGAGGGTCAGCAGCGGCACCTCGCCGATGCGCCGGCCCAGCGCAGCGACCGCGGCCACGCCGGCCGCCGCGTCGAGCAGCACCGCGTCGGGCCGATCGACGGCGATCAACCGGGCGGCTTGCAGCGGGTCGGTGGCGTGGCGCACCGCGTAGCGGCGCGCGATGATCTCCTGGACGAACGCGCCGAGTTCGGCGTCGGCGGTGACGATCAGCGTGGACGGAAGGTCGCTGCCCGGCTGCTGCGGCGTCGGCGTGGCGCCGCGTCGCCCGGCGGCGACCAGCTCGGCCCGCAGGCGCTCGACCGTGGGGCGCTGGCGCTCAACGACGTCGATGGTCGGCGGCGGCGCCGTGCGTCCGACGGCGCCGTCGTCGGTTCGCAGCGGCAGGTCGACCGCGAACAGCGCTCCGCCCTCGGGCGCGTCGGCGAGCGTGACCATGCCGCCGTGCAGCGAGACGAGGTCGCGCACGATCGCCAGGCCCAGCCCGGTGCCGCCGGGCCGCGACGCGCTGCCGGCGCCCTGGCGGTAGCGCTCGAAGATCTCCTTGCGCATCCCGTCGGCCACGCCGGGCCCGTTGTCGGCGACCTCGATGCGCAGCCGGTCGCCGCTCGCCGCCACCGTGCAGCGCACGATGCCGCCTTGTGGCGCGTGCTTGAGCGCGTTGGCCAGCAGGTTGGAGACGACGGACAGCAACTTCTCCTCGTCCACGTGCGCGGGCAGCTCGTCCGGCGCCTCCACCACCAGGCGCTGCCGGCGCAGCTCGGCGACGCTGGCGAAGCCCTCGCAGCTGGCGCGCACGAGGCGCGTGACGTCGACGTCGCGCAACTCCAGTTCGAGGTGCCCGCCGTCCAGGCGCGACACCTGCAGCAGCTCCTCGACGCGCTTGAGCAGCACGTACGCGTTCGCGCGCACCCGCTCGACGTCCTGTGTCTGGCCGTCGCCCAGCTCGGTCGCCAGCAGGCGGCCGCAAAGTCCCAACACGATCGACAGCGGCGTCTTCAGCTCGTGGCCGACCCCGGCCAGCAGCTCGCGCCGCTGGTCGTCAAGCGCGCGCGACCAGCTTGCCAGCGATCCGGCCTGCAGATCGTGGCGCTGTGCCGTGCCGGCGCGCCGGCTCGTCCTTGGCTCCAGACGGGAATCGCCCCTGTCGGCATCCTCACCGACCATTCCCTGAACCCCCCCGGGTCTTGAATATGTGCCCCGTATGTACGTCCGGAATCAAAGCGGAGGCTTCCCACCTTGGGGTGGGGAAGTTCGTACCCCACGCACCGAACCGACGTCCCCTGCCGGCGCGCGCGCAACTCACCCGCGACGCGTGCGAGCCGAGGACTACGTTGGCGGCGCACGGTCCGAGCGGCACGACGCCCTCCCGATCGTGCGCCTGTCGCAATCGCGGCGAGGGCGGCGGTCGCGCTGATTGCCTCCAGCGTCGCCCTGTGCGGCCGCCGGGCGGTCCCCCGTCTACCCCCCAGGGGGCCGCCCGCGCGGCTCTGACCGCCGTTGGCGGCGCTCCAGGGACCGTCCATGCGGAGCGGGCGGGGTAGAAAAGTACCCATCCGGTTCCCCCGCCGTGCAGTTTCATGCCCTATGCCGCCCGCGGATGGGTGGCAGGGCCGTCAGACATGGGCGGCACCGGTATCCAGGGGCAACACTCACCGGGGGGAAACATGTCAACAAGGATGGAGCACGAGGGCGCGGCCCTGCGTGAGGACGACGAGGCGCTGCGCGTCATCGTCGTAGACGACGATCCGCTCGCGCGCCGGATGCTGCGCGACGTGCTGCAGGACGCGGGGATCACGGTGATCGCCGAAGCCGGCGGCGGGCGCGAGGCCGTCGAGCTGAGCGTCTACTACAGGCCCGACGTCGTCGTGATGGATCTCGTCATGCCGGGCGTCGACGGCATCGCCGCGACGCGGCAGATCGTCGACAAGGCGCCGGACGTGCGGGTGGTGATGCTCACCTCGTCCGACAGCGAGGAGGTCGGGCTCATGACGCTGCGCGCCGGGGCCTCGGGCTTTCTGTGCAAGAGCGTGGGCATCGACGCGCTTCCGCGCGCGCTGCGCTGCGCCCGCGACGGCGAGGCGGTGGTCTCGCGCACGCTGACCATGCGCCTCATCGAGGGCATGCGCCGCGTCCGCGAGGACGGCGCGGGCATGCGGCCGGTCCGCAGCCCGCTCACCCCGCGCGAGTGGGAGGTCCTCGACCTGCTGTGCCAGGAGCACTCGACCGACGACATCGCCGAGACGCTCGTCCTCTCCGTGGAGACGGTGCGCTCGCACATCAAGAGCGTCCTGCGCAAGCTCGGCGTGCGCTCGCGGCAGGAGGCGATCAAGGCGGCGGCCGGACTGCGCTCGGGGCTGGTCCTCGACGGGTTGGCCGGGGCGTGAGCCCGGCGGCTCCCAGGCCGCCCGCCGAGGCAGATCTCGACGCCTACGCCGCGCAGGCTGCGCACCAGCTCGGCGAGGCGGTCGCGCTGTTGCGCGGCTACCTCGTCGTGCTCGAGCAGCGCGGCGAGCGCGACCCCGAGCTCGAGGACGCGCTGCGCGGCCTCGGGGCCGGGACCGACCGTGCGCAGCGCTTCGTCGACGACCTGCTGGACCTCGCCGCGGCCGGCCGCGCTGAGCCGATCAGCGAGCGCGTCGCGCTCGACGATGCGCTGGCCAGCGCCCGTGAGCGCCTGGCCGGCGACCTGCGCGATGCGGCCACCGAGGTGCGCGCCGCGGCGCCGCTACCGGTCGCTCGGGCTGATCGCGAGCTCATCTCGCGCCTGCTCATGCACCTGCTGCGCGTCTCGCTGTCGGCGGGCGCGCGGAACGTCGAGGTCGAGGGCGACATCGCGGACGGGATGGTGCGCGTCGAGCTGCGCGACGACGGCACGCCGGCCATCGGTGAGCCGTTCGCGCCCTTCGCGAAGGCCCGTGGCCGCGGACCGCTGGTCGGCGCCGGGGTCGGACTGACCGTGAGCCGGCGCATCGTCGAGAGCCACGGCGGGACGATCGCGCTGCGCCAGGACGACGAGGGCGCGACCGCGGTGACGTTCACGCTCCCGACCGAGGGGTGAGTGTGCGCATCCTGCTCTGCGACGACACGCCGGAGCTTCGGGCGCTGTTGCGCTCGGCGCTCGAGGCGCGCGACGACGTGACCGTCGTCGACGAGGTCGGCGACGGGCATCGCGCGCTGGAGTGCGCGGCGCAGGAGCAGCCCGACGTCGTCGTGCTCGACCTCGAGATGCCGGGGCCCACGCCGGAGGTCCTGCTGCCTGAGCTGCGCCGCGCGGCGCCCGCCACCGCGATCGTGACGTTCTCGGGCCACGACCCGGCCGCCGTGGCCGGATCCGCCGTGGGCGAGATCGCCCTCCACGTCCCCAAGACCACAGACCTGGCCGCCGCGGCGCGTGCCGTGTGGGAGATCGGCGGCAACCGCTACAAAAGCTGAGCGTGCCCCGCGCGGTGCCGCGCGACGGCATACTGCCCGCCATGACCTTGCGCCACGGCGCCGAGCCGCTGCGGCCCGCCGCACCTCGCGTCGTGATCGCCGATGACGACGCCGTGTTTCGGACCGAGGTCCGCGCGGCGCTGCAGGACGCCGGCATCGTGGTCATCGCGGAGGCCGACAACGGACGCGACGCGATCGACCTCGCCGTGCACTTCCGCCCCGACGTCGTGCTCATGGACGTCGTCATGCTCGGAATGGACGGCATCTCGGCGACGCGCTCGATCTCCGAGCGCGCTCCCGAGGTCAGCGTGGTCCTGCTCACCAGCTCGCAGGACGCCGAGCTGGGCATGATCGGCCTGCGCGCCGGCGCCAACGGCCACCTCGTCAAGGGCCTCGAGATCGACGAGCTCGTCGCCGCCGTCCGTTCGGCCGCCGACGGCGAGCCGGTGCTCGCGCCGGCGGTCGCGCGCCGGCTCATCGAGCGCCTGCGTGCGCTGCCCGACGGCGGCCTCGGCGTGCGCCCGGTGCGCAGCAGCCTGACCTCGCGCGAGTGGGAGGTCCTCGATCTCCTGTGCGCGGGCCTGTCGGTCGACGAGGTCGCCGACCGACTCGTCCTGGCGCGCGACACGGTGCGAACCCACGTCAAGCGGATCCTGCGCAAGCTCGGGGTCCACTCGCAGGCCGAGGCCATCGAGATGGCCAACGGGATCCGGGCGACCTACGCGCCCGGGCACCAGGCACCGCGCATCCAGTAGGCCACCAGCCACGGCCGCCGGGTGAGGAATCTCCCCGCGGCCGGGCACGCACCTCCCCTGTTGCTCGGGCGAACATCACCGGCTCGGCGCCTCAGGTTCCCCCACGAGACGCGCCCCGAGAATCGAGGATTGAGTAGGGAGCGACCGCGAACCGGTTGCTAGAGCAGACACGGGGGCAACGTTGACCGTAGGGATCGTCGGACTGGGCTACATCGGCCTACCGCTGGCCCTGTCCTTCGCCGAGGCCGGGGAACGGGTCATCGGCGTCGAGACCGACGCGGGTCGTGCCGGCCTGCTGCGCCGCGGCGAGTCCTACGTCCCCGACGTCCCGTCCGCCTGCCTGCGGACGATGCGCCATCGCATCGAGGTGACGACCCAGAGCGCCGCGCTCGCCGCGGCCGACGCCATCATCATCTGCGTCGGGACGCCCGTGACGGCCGACGGCGAACCGGACCTGACGCGGCTCGTCGAGGCCGCCGAGGCCGTGGCGGGGGTGCTGCGGCACGGCCACATCGTGGTGCTGGAGTCCACCGTGGGCCCCGGCACCACGCGGGAACGCCTCCTGCCGATCCTCCAGCGGTCGGGCCTCGTCGCCGGGCGGGACTTCAACCTTGCGTTCTCGCCCCAGCGGATCGACCCCGGGCGCCAGGACCACACCCTGCGCACGACGCCCAAGATCGTCGCGGGCCTGACGGCTGCCTGCGACGACCGCGCGGAGGCGCTCTACGCGCTGGTGTGCAACCGCGTGGTCCGCGTGTCGACGCCCGAGGCCGCCGAGCTGGCCAACCTCCTGGAGAGCGTCTTTCGCGCGGTCAACGTCGCGCTCGTCAACGAGCTCGCGGTGCTTGCCGAGCGGATGGACGTCGACATCTGGGAGGTCGTCGACGCTTCGGCCACCAAGCCGTTTGGCTTCATGGCCTTCGAACCGGGACCGGGTACGGGCGGGAGTTGCCTCGCGGTCGATCCGTTCCATCTGATCGCGAGCGCGGGCGAGCGCGACGTCGCGAGCGAGCTCGTCGAGGTCGCCGGTCGCGCGAACCGGCGGGCGCCGTACACCTGCGTCGAGCGCGTCGAGCGGGCGCTCGGCGAGCTCGCCGTGCCGGTGCGCGACGCGCGCGTCGCGATCGTCGGCGTCGCCTACAAGGCCGGCGTCGGCGGCACGCAGGACTCGGCGGCGCTGACCATCGCGGCGCAGCTGGCGCAGCGCGGCGCGGTCGTCAGCTATCACGACCCGTACGTGGACGAGCTGCCGGCCCTCGGGCTGCGCAGCCGCCCGCTGGCCGAGATCACGGCCGGCTGCGACCTGGCGGTCATCGCGACCGCGCATCCCGGCGTCGACCACCGAGCGCTGGCCGAGCGGATGCCCGTCGTCGACCTGCGGGGCGCCACCCGCGGGGCGCGCGCCCGGTCGACCACCCTGCGCCCCGTGCCCTCCAGGAAGGCCGCGTGATGGCGCGCCTGTTTCAAATCGTTCGGGCCGGCGCACCACTCGCGGCGTCGCAGACTCGACAGACCCTGGGCGGCTCACGCGATTGCGTGCACCGCGTCGGCAGGGGATCGAGCTTTTCGTCCGCGAGGCGCCGGCCCGACGTCCATGTCCCCGAGCGAGGCCCGGCATGACGCCGCAGCTCGTCGCGAAGCTGACGTACCACGGCGACGAGGTCGTCGAGCATCCTGCGCCAGCGCGGGAACGTCTTCCCGCTGCCGCGGCGCAGGCCGGCCACCGTGCCGGCCACGGGCATCGAGGAGGGCGCGTCGCCATCGGTGCTGCGGCGCGAGGCGCGCCACCGCCGGCTGCTCGGGATCGCCGACGTCCTCGCGGTCACGCTGACGCTGATCCTCGTGCTCAACGTCATCGGCCACGACCACGCCGCCCTCGTCCTGCTGGCGAGCATGCCGCTGGTGATCGTGCCGTTCAAGATCGCCGGCCTCTACGACCGCGACGACCTGCGCCTCGTGCACTCGACGCTCGACGAGGTGCCGGTGCTGCGTGCAGCTCACCGGCGCTCTTCGCGCTCGGGGTGACGATTCTGCAGTCGGTGGTGGTCGAGCGGGACGCTCGGCGGCGACCAGATCGCCGGGCTGTGGCTGGGCGCGCTTCGTCGACGATCGTGGTCGCTCGCGCACTCGCGAGGTGGCTCGCGAGCCGCACCTCGCCGGTCGAGCGCTGTCTCGTGATCGGCGAGACCGAGCGCGCGTATCGCATCCACGAGCGCTCTGGCGTCCAGCCGCGCGCGAGCAGCGGTCGTCGCGTCGCTGCCGCTCGTGGGCGACGACATCGACGTGCTCGGCAGGCTCGAGCGCGTCCGCGAGCTCGTCCGCGAGCTTGACGTGCACCGGATCGTCATCGCTCCGACGACCACCGACGCGACGCGGCGACGATCGAGCCTGATCCGCGTCGCCAAGGCGGCCGGCGTGCGCGTCAGCGTCCTGCCGCGGATGTTCGAGGTCGTCGGCTCCTCCGTCGAGTTCGACGACGTCGACGGGATGACGATGCTCGGCATCCGCCGCTTCGGCCTGTCGCGCTCGTCGCGCCTGCTCAAGCGCGCGTTCGACCTCGTCGCCACCTCGGTCGGCATGCTGTTCGTCGCCCCGATCCTGGCGCGCGATCGCGCTCGCCATCCGCCTGGACACCAAGGGCCCGGTCTTCTTCCGCCAGACCCGCGTCGGCCGCGACGGCGAGCACTTCTCGATCTGCAAGTTCCGCTCGATGGTGGTCGACGCCGACGCGCGCAAGGACGAGCTGCGCGGCGCTCAACGAGGCCGGCGACGGGCTGTTCAAGATCACCGACGACCCGCGCGTCACGCGCGTCGGGAAGCATCCTGCGCGCGCACGTCGCTCGACGAGCTGCCGCAGCTGTTCAACGTCCTGCGCGGCGAGATGAGCCTCGTCGGCCCGCGGCCGCTCGTGGTCGACGAGGACGCCCAGGTCCTCGGCCTGGATCGCAGCCGCCTGCACCTCACGCCCGGCATGACCGGCCCGTGGCAGGTCCTCGGCCTGCGCGTGCCGATGCAGGAGATGGTGGGGATCGACTACCTCTACGTCGCCAACTGGTCGCTCTGGCTCGACGTCAAGATCCTGCTGCGGACGGTGCACCACGTGCTGCGCCGGGGGAACCTCTGATGTCCCGGGAGCTCGACTCCAACGACTGGCAGGTCGTGCGTCTCGCCGCGGAGGGGCTCGGCAACGACGAGATTGCGGCACGCGTGAATCGCCCTCACGAGGCCATTGCGGAATGGCGCAGGCGGTTCTACGCCCAGTGCCTTGCCGGCCTGGAAGAGCAGCGCCCGATTTCGCCGCCCAGAGCTGCGTGAGCGCGGAAGAGCGGGCTCGCGTGTCCCGTTAGTCCCTCGAATGCACGTAGAACTGAGCACCCACACCGAACCCGCGCCGGCCGCCTCGACGCAGCCGAGCTGCCGCTTCTGCGCCGCGCCGCTGCGCCACACCTTCGTCGACCTCGGCATGTCGCCGCTGTGCGAGAGCTACGTGCCGGCGGAGCGCGTCGACGCGATGGAGGCCTTCTATCCGCTCCACGCCCGCGTCTGCGAGAGCTGCCTGCTGGTGCAGCTCGAGGAGTTCGTCGCGGCGGAGGACATCTTCAGCGAGTACGCGTACTTCTCGTCCTACTCGGACTCGTGGGTCGCGCACGCGCGCAGCCTACGTCGAGATGGCGGTCGAGCGCTTCGGGCTCGGCCCCGACAGCCTCGTGGTCGAGCTCGCGAGCAACGACGGCTACCTGCTGCGCCACGTCGTCGAGCGCGGCATCCCGGCGCTCGGCATCGAGCCCGCCGCCAACGTCGCCGCAGGTGGCCCAGGAGCTCGGCATCGAGACGGTCGTGCGAGTTCTTCGGCCGCGAGCTCGCCGCCCGAGCTCGTCGCCGAGGGCCGGCGCGCGGACCTGCTCGCCGCCAACAACGTGATGGCGCACGTGCCCGACCTCAACGACTTCGTCGCCGGCATCGACGCCGCTGCTCGCGCCCGACGGCGTCGTGACGGTCGAGGTGCCGCACCTGCTGCGCCTCGTCGAGGAGAACCAGTTCGACACGATCTACCACGAGCACTTCTCGTACTTCTCGCTGCCTGACCGCTCGCAAGGTGATGTCGCCGCGCACGGGCTCGAGGTCTTCGACGTCGACGAGCTCAAGAGCCACGGCGGCTCGCTGCGCGTCTACGCCCAGCGCAGCCGACACCGGCCGCCGGCCGGTCGGCCAGCGGGTGCACGGCGCTGCTGGAGCGCGAGCGCGCGCTCGGCTTCGACACGCTCGAGGGCCACAGCGGCGTTCGCCGCGCAGGTCGAGGAGACCAAGTGGAGCCTGCTCGAGTTCCTCATCGCCAAGCCGGCGCGAGGGCAAGCGCGTCGTCGGCTACGGCGCGCCCGGGCAAGGGCAACACGCTGCTCAACTACTGCGGCATCCGCACCGACCTGCTCGATTCACGGTCGACCGCAACCCGTACAAGCAGGGCCAGTTCCTGCCCGGCACGCACATCCCGATCCGCATCCGGACGCGCTCGAGCAGGACCGTCCCGACTACATCCTGATCCTGCCCTGGAACCTCAAGGACGAGATCGTGGCCCAGCTCGCCTACGCGCGCGAGTGGGGCGCGCAGCTTCGTGGTGCCCATTCCGGAGGTGGAGGTGCTGTGAAGGTCGTCATCTTCTGCGGCGGCCAGGGCCTGCGCATGCGCGAGGCCTCCGAGGTCGCGCCCAAGCCGATGATCCCGATCGGCAGCCGGCCGGTCCTCTGGCACGTCATGAAGTACTACGCGCACTTCGGCTTCACCGACTTCGTGCTCTGCCTCGGCTACAAGGCCGAGGCGATCAAGCAGTTCTTCCTCACCTACAACGAGGCGATGGCCAACGACTTCGTCCTCTCCGACGGCGGCGCGAACGTCCACCTGCTCAAGACCGACATCCACAACTGGAACATCACGTTCGTCGACACCGGCCTGCACGCGTCGATCGGCGAGCGGCTGCGGGCGGTCCGCGAGCACCTGCTAGCGACGACGAGATGCTTCCTCGCCAACTACGGCGACACGCTCACCGACGCCGACCTGCCGGCGATGATCGACCGCGCCAAGGAGGCCGACGTCACCGCGAGCTTCCTCGCCGTCCGGCCGAACTACAGCTTCCACGTGGTCTCGATGGACGACGACGGGCTCGTCGACGGCATCAGCGACGTGACGACGCTCGGACATCTGGATCAACGGCGGCTACTTCGTCATGCGCCGCGAGCTCCTCGACCAGCTGCAGCCCGGGCGAGGACCTCGTCGAGGAGCCGCTGCAGCGGCTGCTCGCCGACGAACCAGGTGCTCGCGCAGCGCCACGACGGCTTCTGGGCGCCGATGGACACGCTCAAGGACAAGCAGTGGCTCGAGGGCCTGCACGAGAGCGGGCAGCGCCCCGTGGGAGGTGTGGGACCCGGACCGGGTCGCCGGCGAGGACGCTCGCGCTACGCCGTCCGCGCTGATGCTGCCGCTCCCGATCGGCAGTCCCGAGGCGCGCGCCCAGCCGCGTGCTCGCGATCGGCGCCCATCCCGACGACATCGAGATCGGCTGCGGCGGGACGCTGCTCAAGCTCATCGAGCAGCAGGCGGTCTCGGAGGTCTGCTGGGTGGTGCTCAGCGGCGGGACCGACCGCGCCGACGAGGCGCAGCGCAGCGCCGAGGCGATGCTCGAGGGCGTGCCGAAGGCGCGACATCCTGCTGCGCGACTTCCCCGACGGCTTCTTTCCGTACGAGGGCCAGCGGATCAAGGACTTCTTCGAGGAGCTCAAGGCGCGACTTCTCGCCCGACGTGGTCTTCACCCACCAGCGCGCCGACCTGCACCAGGACCATCGCGTCTGCTGCGAGCTGACCTGGAACACGTTCCGCGACCACCTGATCCTCGAGTACGAGGTGCCGAAGTACGACGGCGACATGAGCGCGCCGAACGCCTTCGTGCCGCTCGAGGAGACATCTGCACCGGCGCAAGATCGACCACCTGATGAGCCACTTCGGCACGCAGCGCTCCAAGCGCTGGTTCCAGGAGGAGCTCTTCTCGAGCCTGCTGCGGCTGCGCGGCATGGAGTGCAACTCGCCCAGCTCCTACGCCGAGGCGTTCTTCTGTCGCAAGGCCGTCCTGGCGTGACGATGATCGTCGGCAGCGCGCTGGGCGCCGAGGCCACCGGCCGCGACGCCTACGAGCTGATGGAGCGGCTGTTCCCGCTCTGCCGGAGCCTCACCGGCGACGGGCGTGCGAGCCACGTTCGACGTGCTCGAGGAAGTAGATCCCGATCGACGCGGACCGAGGTACCGAGCGGCACGCAGGTCTTCGACTGGATCGTGCCGGACGAGTGGAACGTCCGCGACGCGTACATCGCGGGCGCCCGACGGCACCCGGGTGGTCGACTTCCGCGCGTCCTCGCTGCACGTCGTCTCGTACAGCGAGCCGGTGCGGGCCACGCTCCCGCTCGAGGAGTTGCGCGAGCGGCTGCACACGCTGCCCGACCAGCCGGACGTGATCCCGTACCGGACCTCCTACTACCACCGCACCTGGGGGTTCTGCCTCTCGCACCGGCAGCTGCTCGAGCTCGAGCCGGGCGACTACGAGGTGGTCATCGACTCGACGCTCGGGCCCGGGCACCTGACGTACGCCGAGCTGCGGCTCGACGGGGAGGACGAAGACGCCGGCGAGGTGCTGATCTCGACCTACATCTGCCACCCGTCGCTGGCAAACGACAACCTCTCGGGCATCGCGGTGGCGACGATGCTCGCCCGGGAGCTGTCCGCGCGCCGGCTGCGACACACCTACCGCTTCGTGTTCGCGCCCGGCACGATCGGCCCGCTCGCCTGGCTGCACCAGAACCGCGACGGGCTCGACCGCGTCCGCGCACGGCCTGACGCTCTCGTGCATCGGCGACGGCGGCAACCTCACGTACAAGCGCAGCCGCCGCGAGGACGCCGACGTCGACCTGGCGATGGAGACCGTGCTCCGCGACTCCGGCGCGCCGTACCGGGTGCTCCCGTGGGAGCCGTGGGGCGGCGACGAGCGCCAGTTCTGCTCACCCGGCTTCGACCTGCCGGTCGGGACGCTGATGCGCACGCCGCACGGCGAGTTCGACGGCTACCACACCTCGGCGGACTCGCTGGACCGGATCCGGCCCGAGTCCCTCGCCGAGGCCGTGGAGCGCTGCCTCGACCTGGTGGACGTGCTGGAGACCAACCGCCGCTGCACCAACCTCAGCCCGTACGGCGAGCCGCAGCTCGGCCGCCGCGGCCTCTACCGCTCGGCCGGCGGCGCCGTGTCGTCGCCCGACGACGAGCGCGCGCTCCTGTGGGTGCTCAACCTGAGCGACGGCGGCGCGTCGCTGCTCGACATCGCGCGCCGCTCCGGGCTGCGCTACCCGGTGGTCCGGCGGGCGGCGGAGCGGCTCGAGGAAGCCGGGCTGCTGGCGCCGACCGGTAGTCCGGCCAGGCCTGATCTCGCTCGGAGATGAGCCGCTCGTCGGCGGCCGGCCACTCGATGCCGAACGCCGGGTCGTCCCAGCGGACGCCGCGCGCCGCCTCGGGCACGTAGTGGTGCGACATCTGGTAGATGCACCTCGGTGTCGTCCTCGAGCGTCTGGTAGCCCTGCGCGAAGCCCTCGGGAACGTAGGCCATGCGCGCCGTTCTCGGCGGTCAGCTCGACGCCCAGCCAGTCGTGTGCGCGTCAGCGAGCTCGGGCCGCAGGTCGACCATCACCAGGAAGATCGAGCCGCGCGTGCAGCGCACGAGCTTGATCTCGCGATGCGGCGCCTCCTGGTAGTGCAGGCCCGCGGAGCGTGTGCCGCCGCGGGCTGTGGATCGTGCTGCTCTGCACGATGCGCATCGGCAGGCCGTGGTCGGCGAACTCCTGCTCGCAGAACGTGCGCGCGAGGAAGCCACGCTCGTCGGCGTGGCGCTCGACGTCGATGAGGTAGGCGTCCTGCGAGTCGCGTGGGCGTGAAGATCATCGCGTCAGAGCGACCGGCACGCGCCAGCGCAGCTCGTCGTCGAGCCGGCCGGCGTCCTGCAGCTCGCGCACGCGGTTGATGCGCAGGTAGCGGGTACCGGTGAACTCGTCGAAGGTCAGGCCGTTGCGGCGCGTAGGCCTCGTACAGCTCCTCGGCCCCGCGGCGCACCGTCCACTGCGGCTCGAACGTCCGGCAGGACGCGCGCGATCTTCGAGCAGTCGACCTGGTACGAGCGCTTGTCCGGTCCGCCGCCCGCGGCGAACGTCGCGCGGGCGCCGGGCACGACCTCCTCGACGATCTCGGCGATGTCGCGGATCTGGTAGTTCTCGGCGCTCGCGCCGACGTTGAACGCCTCGTCGTGCACGAGCTCGCGCGGGGCGTCGAGCACGGCGAGCATCGCGCTCGAGATGTCCTGCAACGTGCACGAGCGGGCGCCAGGGCGTGCCGTCGCTCTGGATCAGGATCTCACCGGTCGTGTGGGCGTACCCGACGAGGTTGTTGACGACGACGTCGAGCGCGCAGGCGCGGCGAGGCGCCGTAGGCGGTGGCGTTGCGCAGGTACGTCGGGCTGAACGAGTCGTCGGCGAGCGCCGAGATGTCCGCTCGGCGAGCACCTTCGACCGTCCGTACGCCGTGACGGGCGCGAACTCGGCGCCCTCGTCGAGCATCTCGTCGTCGCCGCGCCTTGCCGTAGAGGCTGCATGACGACGCGAAGAGGAACCGCTCCACGCCGGCCTCCTTGGCCTTCTCGGCCACGCGGACCGAGGCGAGGTGGTTGATGTCGTAGGTCGCCTGCGGGTTCAGGTCGCCCACCGGGTCGTTGCAGACCGCGGCGAGGTGGATGACGGCGTCGAAGCCGTCGAGGTCCTCGCTCTCGACGTCGCGGACGTCGCGCGTGCAGCGACTCGACCTGGTGGCCGTTCTCGCCGAACAGGCACGGCGCGAAGAGGTCGGAGTCGAGCCCGACCACATCATGGCCGGCCTGCTCGAGCATCGGGACGAGCACTGAGCCGATGTAGCCGTTGTGACCGGTGACGAGAACGCGCAAGAGACCTCCATGGCCTAGCAAAATGAATGGGATGGCCCCGCGAGCGGGGCTGTACATTGAAAAAACGGCTGCCGGCGGCCATTTCGTACGCGGCGCCCTCAAAATGCTCGCCGACCCGATCACCTCGCTGTCCGGATGCCGTTTGCTCGTGACCGGCGCCTCCGGGTTTATCGGCGCCCGGCTCTGCCGCCGCGCCGTCGAGGCCGGGGCGATGGTCCACGCCGTCTCGCGCAGGACGCACGGCGGATCGGACGGTGTGCGGTGGGAGCGGGGCGATCTCACCGACGCCGCCGTCACGCGCGACCTCGTGCGCCGCGTGCAGCCGGACGTCGTCCTCCATCTCGCGAGTGAGGTGAGCGGTGGTCGTGACCTTCAGCTCGTGCTGCCGATGCTGCGAGCCAACCTGCTGGCGGCGGTGAACGTGATGGTCGCGTGCGCCGAGGTGGGCTGTCCACGCGTCGTCCTGGCGGGCTCGATGGAAGAACCGGACATGGGCGACGCGGACGCCGTCGCCCAGTCCCCGTACGCGGTCGCGAAGTGGGGCGCGCTTGCGTACGCCCGCCACTTCCAGGCTCTGCACGCGCTGCCCGTCGTGCATCTCCGCGTGTTCATGGCCTACGGACCCGGACAGCTCGATGTGCGCAAGCTTGTCCCGTACGTGACCGTGTCGTTGCTGCGTGGCGAGGCGCCGAAGCTGACGAGCGGCGCGCGGGCGGTCGACTGGGTTTACGTGGACGATGTCGTCGATGCGTTCCTGCGCGCCGCGGTCGCGCCCGGGGCGGAGGGCCGGTCGCTGGACATCGGGTCGGGTGAGCTCGTGACCGCCCGGTCGCTCGTGGCCTGCCTGTGGGAGTTGGTGCATGCAGACGTCCAGCCGGCGTTCGGGGCGATCCCGGACCGGGCGCTCGAACGCGTCAGGGCGGCAGACCCCGCGCCCGCAGCAGAGGCGATGGGCTGGCAGCCGCAGACGCCGCTGAAGGATGGGCTGGCCCGAACGGTGGCCTACTACCGCGCCAACGTGGACCGGCTGCCCACGGTCCGGTAAACGGCGTCTGCGAGGCGTAGCCGGGTCTTGCGGACGGCCTCGTGTGCCCAGAAGCGTCGGAGGGCGCGTTCGCAGCGCCGTTGCTGGGCGTGGGTCAGGTTGGCGGACTCGATGAGTGCGTGGAGCTCGTGGTAGAGGCGCGTGGGGGTCGCTCTCAGCCGTTCGCCGTGTCCAGGGTCCAGGCGACGCCTGAACGCGGCGCGCTCGGTGGCCGTCGGAACGCTCCACGTGCGGTTGGCGAGCTGTTTGTCGATGTGGACGATGGGGCCCATGAGCGCCAGCTCCGCGCAGAGCACCCAGTCGGTGCGCTCCGTGGGGCGAAGGCGACCGGTTTGCATGAGTCGATCGCGCCGAAACATGCCGTAGATCGGGTCGTACTTCGTCTCGCCGGCGTGGAAGAACCAGAGCATGCGCGCGAAGCGCTGGCAGGCGTCGTGGGAGGTGGGGAACTCGCCCTGGTACTGCTCGCGGCGCGGCGCGGCGCCGGGCGTGTGCAAGGTGAATCCCGAGGTCACTCCGATGGCGTCGGGATGGTGCTCCAGCGCCTGCACGGCGGCCGATAGCGCCCCTGGCTCGAGCCAGTCGTCGGCGCTGATCCAGCGGAACAGCGTTCCGCGCGACGCCAGCAGCACGCGGTTCATGTTTTCGTGTGAGCCGATGTTGACGGGGTTGACCGTGACCGTCACGCGCGGGTCCGCACGCGCGTATTCCTGCAGGGTCTCGACGGTCCCGTCGTCGGAGGCGTTGTCGCTGATCACCAGCTCGAGATCGGCCAGATCCTGGGAGAGGACCGACTCGATGCAGTGCCTGACCCGATCGGGGTCGTTGCGCACTGCCAGGCCCACCGAGAGCACCGGCGTGACGTCACCCGCGCTCGGCGCGGCTTCGCTGGCGTTGGATTCGCTCATCCACCGTTCAAACGATTTGGCGCTCGATGCTCTTTCGCCCGGTCGTTTCGGCAGCTCGTGGGGCCCGCGGCGCACAAGATTCGCCGTCGGGCAGCCGTTCAGTGGTTTGAGGCCTCGTGACAAGTACTGCGATCCCCCGAACCCATGCGCTCGAGGCGTTGAGCGTCGCCTCCAGCGAGGCCCGCGCAGAGGGAGTCCTGCTCCTTCAGATGTTCGCGCTAGCCGTGATGTTGTTCCCGTCAACCACCGTGATCGGGGCTATCGGAGCCGCCGGCTATCCCGCCTCCCTCGTCGGGGTGTTCTTGTTCGTCGTGTACCTGGCGAAGGTGCTGTTCGGCTTCCACGATCCAACGCGCCATCGCCACCCGGTGCAGGGAGTCCTTTGCGTTCTCTGGATCAGCGTTCTGGCGTCGTACGTGCTCATGGACCAAGGCCTGATGAGCGACAAGCAACTGCTGAACGCCGACCGCGTGCTGATCAAGCTCGCCGTTATCACGGGCGCGGCGCTGGTCGCCGCCGAGTGGCTCCCTTCGCTCAACGACGTACGCCGTGTGCTCCGGGTGCTGTGCTGGGGCGGAGCGATCTGCGGCTTCATCGCCGCGGTCCAGTATTGGATGAGCTATGACCTCGCGCAGTACCTGCGCGAGCTGCCCGGGTTCACGCAGGTTGTCGACAACCCGGTCATCATCGCCCGCGGGTCGCTGAACCGTTCAACAGGTACCGCGATCACTCCGATCGAGCTCGGGGTGGTTGCCGGGATGCTACTGCCGATCGCGATCTACTTCGGGATGTATGACCGGGATCGAAGTGCCATCAAGCGCTGGGCCCCAGCGGCGCTAATCGCGCTGGGTGACGCGACGTCGGTGTCTCGGTCGGGAATCCTGGCCGTTCTGGCGGCGCTCGGCGTGTTCATCGTGCTCATGCCGCCGGTGCCGCGCGTCTCCGCGCTGTGCGCGGTGCCGTTCGCGGTGACCGCAGCGTTTGTGTCAGCGCACGGCCTGATCGGCACGCTCGCAGGGTTCTTCTCGGCGGGCCAGAGCGACACGTCTATCCAATATCGCACCCATGACTATCCCCTGGCACAGCAGCTCTGGCAGGCAGCGCCATGGTTCGGGCACGGCCCCGGCACCTACCTGCCGGCCAACCCGTTGGACATCTTCGACAACCAGTACCTGGACGCCGCGGTCGAGCTTGGGCTCGTCGGGATCATCGCGCTCCTCGTCTTCTTGGTTGTCCCGGCGTTCGTGGCTCTCACCGCTCGGCGACGGAGCACGAATCCGGAGCTCCGGCTCCTGTGCGCGGCGCTGGCCGGCGCCGGATTGGCCGCAACCGTGAGCTCGGTGACCTTCGATTCCCTGGCGTTCCCGATGTTCGTCAACGTCTATGCACTGGTGATCGGGGCGATCGGCGCCTGCTGGCGGCTGGCCGCAGTCGAGCGAGAGAACACGAGGAGAGGACCCGCGCTCACCGGGCCGCTCGACGATGGACCGCCGCCCGGCTCGGCCTGGTTCGGTCCGGTCGGCGGTGGCCACGGTGTCGGCGGCGCCCCTTCATAGGATCGACCTGGAACAGGAGTGAATGTCGTGTCGGAAACCACCGCAGTCTTGCCGCAGACCACGGGAGTCAGGAGCTGGTTCGTAGGTAGCGATCGCTCGCTGTCAGAACGCGCACGGCTCCGCCGCTGGACGCGGCTCGGGGAGGAGCTCCCCGACCTTCCCGACATGCGTGTGCTCGACCTCGGCGGGACCACCGATTTCTGGATCCGCGCGCCCCTACAGCCGAAGGCGGTCACGGTCATAAACCTGAACGCGCCTGCTAGCGGGGTGCCTTGGATAACGTCCGTTGAAGGAGACGCATGTAAGGCCCCCGAGCTTGTCGGCGACGAGAAATTCGACCTCGTCTTCTCGAACAGCTTGATAGAGCACCTGGGTGGGCACAGCAAGCGAGCGAGCTTCGCTGAGGTCGTCCGTTCCATGGCCCCTCGCTACGCCGTGCAGACGCCGTACAGATATTTTCCGATCGAGCCGCACTGGGTCTTCCCGGCGATGCAGTTCCTACCGGTGAACGCCCGCAGCTGGATCGCCCCCCGATGGCCTCTCGGGTTTACCCACAACTGGGGCGCGGACCAAGCGCGCGACGAGGTCATGTTCACGGAGCTGGTGAGCCTCACGGAAATGCGCGTCTACTTCCCGGATGCGCGCGTAGCGCTCGAACGCTTTGCGGGTTTGCCCAAGTCGATGACGGCGTTCCGCTAGGGCGCTCCTGCACGATCGGGATGCGCAGGCGGTAATGGCGTCCGGCTACGGGTGGCAGTAGTAGATGCGCCCCTGGCAACTGATGCGCTTGTTGAAGCCGGGCCGGGAGTCGCCTGACGCGTGGCTGATGCACAGCTGGCCGTTCCAGCGGCACGTCGCATGGTGGCTCGGACACCCGTGATGGTAGTGGCAGGTGTTGCGGTGGGCACCCGCCGTCGTTGGCCGCGCCGCGAGCAGCGGCGGCAGCGGCTGAAGTTCCCCGCTCGGTCCTGTACACGCAGGTACTTGGGCGCGTGGCTGCCTTGTAGCGGGCGGTCCGAGCGAACTGCGCAGCGAGCTCGGGTGCTGCTTGTTCTGCGCGAACTGACCTTGGTGACGCCCGACGGTGCGTCCTTGGCGCGGATGCGCACGCGGTAGGTCTGGGTTCTGGCGTCGGCCGCCTGCGCGACGGTTGCGCTGCCGGCGGTGGCCCCGGCGTCGACGACGGCAGCGGCACTGACGGTCGGCTTGGTCTGGTCGAGGATGATGGCGTCGGTCTGGCTGCCGGTGGAGTCGAAGCCCACGTCGACGGTCTTGGGCAGGCGCTCCGGGCCGGTGGCCGCCAGCGTCCAGTCCAGATGCGCGTCGACCGGGAAGCGCTGCGGGTGCTTGAAGGCGCCGTCGTTTGAGATCGTCACCGAGCGCGCGCCGCGCGGCCACACCGCGTCGATGGTGACGCACGGATCGTTTGGTGAAGGCGCCGCCGTCGTCGACCGACGCGCCGACCGGTCCGGCGGGGGGAACCCGGGTGGTGGTCGTGCCCCCGCCGCCGTCGGTGCCGCCGGTCGGCGGCAGGCCGCCGCCACTGAGCCGATCTGCCGGACGTTCTGGTTGTAGGAGGCGGTGTCGTCGCGGTCGCCGCTCCAGACCACCGACACCGTGTGCGGCCCGCCGGCGTCGAAGCGCACCGTGGCGGTCGGGTCGCGGCCGGTGTCGGTCCCGAAGTTGCCGTCGCCGTCGAGATCGCATTCGTAGTTATCCACGGAACGGACCGACGGGCCGCCGGCGTCGAAGCGCAGCGGCTAGCCGGTCACGCCGTATCCGGGGCGTTGCAGGCTGGCGGTGGGGCGTCGATCTCGATGCGCTGGATCTGGTACAAGCGTCAGATACGGCCCCAGGTGTCGCCGGCGCTGTCGGTCACGAAGACGCGTCGGCGCCGACCGCGATGGGGGCCGGGGTTGTAGAGCTTGCCGGGCTGGCGCCCAGGCCGCGCCAGGTGCGCTTCAGATGCAGGTCCTCGTTGTAGACGAGCACGGTGTTGTCGGTGTGTAGGAGGTTGCGTACAGCTCGCGGGATGGTCGCCAGCGAGGTGCCGTCCGGTGAGAACTTGTGGGTGCGGTACCCCATCGATCTGCCGGTGTCGCCGACCAGCACGTTGCCGTCCTCGTCGACGTCCATGCCCATCGGCTGCTCGAACTGCCCGGCGCCCGCCCCCGACTTGGCCTGGTCGGCCAGGGCCGGGGAGAACTTCAGCACCCGGTAGATGTCGCCCTGCGGCGCGTACACCGAGCCGTCGCCGCTCACGGCGATATGCTCTGGTAGGAGGGGCGGATGCCGTCGCCGGCACCGTTGGCGCCGGAGGTCACAACGTCGACGGATGCGGCAGCCGGTAGGGCGGCCGCGATGGCGAGCGCCGAGCTCGCGACGAGCAGCAGGCCTCGTACGCGCTGCGCTCGATCGTTTCGAAGGGGTTGAAGTCGCCGCGTCATCTGTCTCTAGTCCCCGGCCGCAGGCCGGGAACGCAAGATGACGACACAACGACCCTCCGCCCGAAACACGGCGGTGATGTGAGGCTGCCAGGCCTCAGACGATTCCGAGCACGACCCTCTCAGTCGAGCCCGGGGGACCCGCCGAAGATCTCCGAAGGAAGCAGCTGATCCGGGAGCTGACCGTGATGTCCGTTGCGCCCGTTCTGGCCAGGCCGGTCCTCGACGTCGTTCGAAGCCAGGTCGGGTGACGAGCCTGTTCGAGGCCGATGCCCGTTCTGCGCGGGGCTCGCTTGGGCCGACGAGCCAGGGGTCGTACTCGCGAGGTTGGCGAGCCTGGCGCGGATGTTGTTCGAGGCCGGGGAAGGCACGTCGGCGAGCGCATGCGCGACCAGATCCGGCGCGTGCCAGGGGACGTCGTGGTAGGCGTCGTTGAGGATCGCGCTCGTGGGATCGCGCTCCACTTCCTGGGGGAACAACGCCACGAGCCCGTCGGGGTAGGCCGCCGTCCGGGGCGGCGGGCCGGCGTGGCCGAGCGCCGATCGCAGCGATGCCAGGAGATCGATGCCCTCCGCGGAGATGAGATGGGACGTCGGAGTCGCGCGCGGGTTGACCTCGATCAGATGGGCTCGGCCGGTGTCGTTCTCCAGGATGAAGTCCAGGCCGCCAAGACCCGACAGACGCAGCCGATGCACCATGGTCCTCGCGGCGGCAAGCATTTCCGGGTGCTCGACGATGCGCAGCACGGTCGACGGTCCTGTCGGTCCCTTGCTCCGTACCACCTCGGCCTGGACCGCGCCCAGCAGGTCGCCGTCGAGGCAAGCCACTGCGGCATTCCCCGGCGACCCCTCGACGTAGGCCTGGATGCTCAGCCGAGGGCGGTAGCCGGTCAGCCGGGCCCGCAGCGGCCACGGATCACGCTCGACCAGGACACGCTTGACGCAGCGGGCGAACCCCGGTCGACGGCTGCAATTGACGCCACGCCTTGCGCGCGTCCTCGGCGGTGCGAATCACCTTGGTTTCGCGTCCGCCCCAGCTGCCGTCCGTCTTCAGGACCGCCGGACCCGGGTGCTCCGTCGAGCCACCGCGTGATGTCAGCCGCCGACCGCACCGCTCGCCGTCGGCGGACAACGAACGCCGCACTCCGCCGCGATGTCCATGATCGCGACGCGGGAATAGAGGCACGAGTAGAGCTCGGCCGGCCCGAGCGAGCGCTCGAGGCGGCGGCGCAGGCGAGCGCCGGCGTCGGTCGTGGGATCGGCGCCCGCATGGATTCGATGCATCGCCCTGCGCGTGCGGTCGTCGAACGGGATGATCACGTCGGCGGAGGACGATTCGATCGCGCGCCGGAGGCTGCCGACCGGATTGATGAGGCCGAGCACGTAGCTGCGCTCGACGGCCGCGATCTTGTGCAGCGCGCTGCCCTTCGGCGCCACCGCCTGGACGACGCAGCCGGACGCCTTCAACTCGACCGCAAGCCTGGCCGCGCCCGACCAGCGGAAGGTCGCCGCGACCAACGTTTGAAGCCGTGGCGACGTCGACGCGTCGAGCGCCTCGTCGACGACCTTCGCAAGCCGATGCGATGCCGCCGGGCTCCTGAACCAGCTCGAGATGGTTGCCCGGCACCCGCCGCACCTGCAGCCCGGGCAGCCACGGCCGCCACAGCTCGGCGAGGTCGCATCCGAAGTCGGTCTCCTCGGCGGTGAAGAGCACGATCGGCCCTTCGAACACGTGAGGCTGCCAACGAGCCAGGGCGGCCAGGTTCGCTTCCTGGACCGTCGATCCCGCCGGGCTGTCCGCGCTGTCCTGCGGGCTGCGTCGACTGCGCACGCGCCCGGCGAGGCGGCGGATGCGCTCGCGCAACTCACGCCAGGCCTGCAGCGGCGGCTTGCCGACCAACTCGCGGGCGTGCACGACGAGCCCGGCGAGCGCTCGCCCGTAGGAACAGCCGCCCCGGCCAGTACCGCCGGTCGAAGAGGGCGTCGACGAGTCCCAGGAAGCTGACGCGCTCGCCGGCCTCCTGCAGCAGCCGTCCCGCCTCGAGCGCGACGATGCCACCCAAGGAGTAGCCCAGCAGCCGGTACGGGCCGTCCGGCTGATGGGAGCGCATGAGCGCCACGGCGGCGGTCGCCATCGCCTCGACCGTCGTTGCCTCGGCACGGTCCGGCGCCGGGAGCGGGACCAGTGCGATGACCCGCGGATCGCCGTCGAGGACCTCGGCCAGCCCCGCGAGCTCTTCGGCTGCGCCGCCGGCACCGCAGATCATGAAGACGGTGTCGCCGGTGCCGCGGCGGAGCTCGTCGTCGATCACACGGCGCTCCTGGCAGAGGTGGGACGAGATCCGCTGCGCGGCGAACGCGTCGCCGTACATGAAGCGCATCAGCGGGCCGAAGGTGACCGCGGCGGCGATGCCGGCGAAGTACACGCCCGGAACGGATGACTCGAAGCCGACGGGAGAGCACCGGTGCCCCTGCCACGGTCTTCAGGTCCTTGCGCAGGTCCGCGTCGAGGAACGCCAAGCCGGTCGACGTCGGTCCGATAGCCCGTCGCACAGATGACGTGATCGGTCTCGACAGTGCCTCGCCGGCTCGGCCTGGTCGCCCACGAGCTCCAGCTGGACCTGGCCGTTGCAGCACGGCGCGCCGAACGGCCCGATCCGTCAGGACCTCGACCGACGAATCGAACGCCGGCTTCAGGTGCCACGGCGAACTGGGGCCGAGGTGCCGGCGCACGATCTCGGGCCGCCACCGCGCCGGGACGTACCGGAACAGGATCGGGCACGTCGCAGCACAGCCGCGAGCGCCAGCCGGGGCCGAGCCCGGACGGCGGCTTGCGCAGCCGGCTGGCCAGGCTCGGCGCGCGCCCGTCCGGCGGCGAGGTGAAGTGCACCGAAGGCGCGCGTGCCACGAGCCGGGCCCGCGCGCCGGCCGTGGAGAGCGCGATGGCGATATCGACCGCGGAGGATCCCGCCCCGATCACCGTCACGTCCTTGTCGGCGAAGACCGCCAGGTCGCTGTGGGCGCTTGAGTGGGTGACCCGCTCCGTCGGGAGGCCGGTGAACAGCTCGGGCATGACGGCGAAGTGCGTCAGCCCTGCCGCAACGACGACGCGGCGAGCGTCGAGCTCCTGGCCGTCGTCGAGCGTCAGGCGATAGCAGGCGCCCATTGCGCACGACGGAGGTCACGACGCGCTCCTCCACGTCGGGCACGAATCGGCGCTGGAAGTCCAGGCCGTACTCGATGAAGGTCTGAATCGGGACCGGGATGTCGGTCGGGTGGTACGGCAGGTCGTGGGCCCGGCAGTAGTCGGCGAGCGATGAGTCGGGCGCGGGTGCCGAGAGGCTCGAAGCGAACCCGTCCGACTTGAGCAGCATCCGGTTGGGCATCGCCGTGCGCCATGTGCTCAGCGGCGTGCCGAACACCCGGAAGTCCACGCCGCGAGCGCGGAGATGAGCGGCGATGGAGAGGCCGTACGGCCCTGCGCCGACGATGGCGACGTCGCACGCGCCGTTGTAGCGCGAGATGCGCACGGCCGAAACGGTCCCGTTCATGAAAGCTTTCTTCACGTCCCAGCAACGCCACACGACCGCCTGAACTTGCGACGGTTCGTAGGTGCGTCCGGAATCCAGAGGTTCGGTGCAGGATTGCGCCCAAACCTGTGCGCGATGCACTGCGTAGCGCCTACGTGCGGCGACACACGACGCGGCGCGCGCAAGCGCTGCGAGCGCCCTCAGCCGCAGCGACTTCGCGTCAGTCCGCAGTGATCAGATCTGCGGTGACAGGGCCTTGCACCGGAAGGAAGTCCCCCGGCGGCTCCGGTGCTTCGCCCATGGCCGCCGCGTAGCTCGCCAGCAGCGCCACCTTGGAGTGCTCCCAGCTGAGCGCGCCGGCGACGCGCTCCTGCCCGATCCGCCCTCGCCGCTCCCGCTCGGCGGGATCGTCGAGGAGGGCGGACGCGGCGGCCGCGAACGCATCGGTGTCGTTGCACTCGACGTAGCGGGCCGCGTCGCCGGCCGAGACGCGCGCCTCGCGCAGGTCGAACGACACGATCGGAAGGCCGCACGGCCATGTACTCGAGGACCTTGTTCATCGTCGAGACGTCGTTGAGCGGATTGTGCGGATCCGGCGACAGCGCGACGTCCGCGGTCGAGAGGTAGGCGAGCAGCTCGTCGTCCGGGATCCGCCCGGTGAACGTCACGTGATCGTCGAGCCCCAGCCGGCTCGCGAGCGCGCGCATCTCGTCGAAGCAGTCGCCCGCGCCGACGAACACCGCGTGCCAGTCGTCGGGCCGCATGTCGCGCAGCGCGGCGAGCGACTGGAGCGCGTAGTCGACGCCGTCCTGCGGACCCATGACGCCCAGGTAGCACAGGAGGTGCTCCTTGCCCTTCTTGAGCGCGGGATCGGGGACGCCGCCCGTGAAGCGGCTCAGGTCGGGGGCGCTGCGCACGACGAACACGCGCTCGGGCGCCTTGCGGCCACGCTCGATGGCCGCGTCGCCGGTAGCTGCCGTTGGTGGCGATGACGACATCCGCCACCCGATAGGTCAGGCGCTCGAGCGCGACGACGCCGCGATAGAGCAGGTCCTTTCCGCGACCGAAGCGCGACAGGTAGAGCTCGGGCACGAGGTCGTGCTGGTCGAAGATCACCCGCGCGCCGCGGCGCTTCAGCGGCAGCGCGACCAGGAAGAGCAGGTCGGGCGGGTTGCAGATGTGGACGACGTCGAAGCGGCCGAGCCGACGCGCCAGGCGCCAGGAGCGCCAGAGCGCCGCGCCGTACTCGCGCAGGTACCCGGTCCACCCGCCGGTCGCCGCCGTCAGCGGGTAGCGGTGGATCTCGACGCCGTCGATCAGCGCGTACGGCTCACGGTCCTGCGAGCGTCCCCTGCGGACAGACGACCGACGACCTCGTAGCCGGCCTCGCGGAGCGCCCGGCATTCCTGCCACACCCGCCGGTCGAACGGAACCGACAGGTTCTCGACGACGATGAGCGCCCTACCAGGCGACACCGTGGTACTCGGCCGTACGTTCGAGCTCGGCGGTGTCGGGCAGCCGGACCAGGTCGATGATCATCCGGCCGTCCGCGCCCTCGAGCGCGCGGCCGACCTCGGCGTGCCGGGACGCCACGATGCACGTCTCGGCGTGCTCGACCACCTCGCCGGCGGTCTCGGCCAGCAGCTGCTTGAGGTGCGGCAGGTGCTCCTCGATGTACTCCCGGTTGGTGCCGGTCAGGCTCGGGAGGTGGATCGAGGGGTCGTAGATGCGCAGGTCGTAGCCCTTGCCGATCAGACGCTCGGCGAGCTCGACGAACGGGCTCTCGCGCAGCTCGTCGGTGCCGGGCTTGAAGGCGAGGCCGAACAGCCCGATCGCGCCGGCGGCCGTTCGCCGTCAGCAGGTCGTACGTGCGGCGGAAGTGGGCCTCGTTCGACCGCAGGACGCTCTCGAGGATCGGCACGTCGACGTGCGAGCCCTTGGCCCGGTGCACGAGCGCGCGCAGGTCCTTGGGCAGGCACGAGCCGCCGAAGCAGAAGCCCGGGCGTCAGGTAGGCCTCGCTGATGTTGAGCTTCCGGTCCGCCTTGAAGATCTCCATCAGCTGGTGCGAGTCGATGCCGAACTCGACGCTGAGCGCGCCGACCTCGTTGGCGAAGCCGACCTTGAGCGCGTGGAACGCGTTGTCGACGTACTTCGCGGCCTCGGCGACGCGGATCGGAACGCGGAAGATCCTGGTCCGCGAAGTCGCCGTACATCTCGGCGATCGGATCGCCGCTCGCGTCGTCGAGCTGGCCGATGACGGTCTTCTCGGGGCTGTCGAAGTCGGCGACGCCGCTGCCCTCGCGCAGGTACTCCGGGTTGATGGCAACGCCGAAGTCGCGACCCGCCTTGAGTCCCGAGCTCCGCTCGAGCGCGGGGATGACCGTCTCCTCGGTCGTGCCCGGGAGCACCGTGCTGCGGATCACGACCGTGTGCCGCCGCTCGCAGCTCGGGAGCGCCGGCCCCGATGTCCTCGCAGACGCGCTCGAGGGCGGCGAGGTCGATCGACCCCTGCGAGCCCGACGGCGTGCCGACGCACACCAGCGAGACGTCGGTCGCCCGGACCGCCTCAGCCGCGTCCTGCGGTCGCGCGCAGTCGGCCCGCTGCGGCCGCCTCGGCCATCGCCTCGGGCAAGCCCGGCTCGAGGACCGGCGCCTCGACCGTCGTTGACGGACGCGACCTTGCGCGGGTTGACGTCCACTCCGATGACCTGATGGCCGCGCCTCGCGAGGCAGCCCGCCGAAACGGCGCCCACGTAGCCCAGACCGATAGACGGTGATTTTCATGCAGCTCCTTGACGGCCCGATTGACCAACCAACGGGCTTCGGGGAGCGCTTCTTCTGGTACCGGATGACTTCGGCGTTCGGCGTGCTCAGCAGCCCGTGCAGGGCGCGGCAGAGCCGTTCTGGTCGGACGCGCTCTCGACCTTCTCGAGCCAGATCTCGCGCCAGTACGGGAAGATCGCCCGGGTGCAGAAGCGGTGGTAGTCGGCGGCGCAGACGACGCCCTCGAGGATGATGCAGTCCGACTTGATGTCGATCATCTCCCCGTTCGACTCCTCGATCAGGCGGTTCACGCGAGCGCGGACACGCGCCGTCCGCCCGCAGTAGTTGCTCATCTCGCCGTCGAAGCTGAGGCCACGGTTGCGGCCGGTCGTGTCGAGCGTGGCCTCGATCTCCTCCTTGCTCTTGATCCGCACCAGGTCGCCGGGGTGGAGATCGAGCTTCTCGGAGGGGGTCGTGCCCTTCTCGAGCTTGCCGACGACAAAGGGGTACTGGCGGCCGCCGCCGATCAGGAGCCACTCGGGAAGGTGTCGGTTGCTCCACCCCTGCCAGAGGTTGAAGACCTCGATGACCAGGCCCCGGACGATCTTGCGGACGCTCCAGTTCTCAAGGTCCCGGACGTACTGGTCGGCATGCCGGAAGCGCAGCGGCTCGGAGGCCTTCGGTATGTCGGTGGCCTGGCAGCGGTAGCGCGTGCCGTCCTCCGTCTCCGTCCTCGTACCGGGGTGCAGGACGCGATCGACGTACGCCTGCTCCTCGTCGCCGAGCGGGCTCGGCGCGTGCACGCTTGCCGTTCGTCCGGCCGCGGTCCTCGACCCGCTCGAGCCAGGCTTCCTTCCAGAACATCAGGCACGCGGCCTGGCAGCCGTCGTGGGCCGACCCGTCACAGCGGATCTTCGCGAGGTGCACGGTGTTGTGCATCCGGCGGACGACGCCGTCGCCGGCGCAGGTCTTGTCCGCCCGCTGGGTCACTGGCAACGGTCCGGCCGCAGTACTTGAGCATCTCCGGCATGAACGGAAGTCCGTCGAGCATGCCGCGCTCGTCGAGCGTGGCGAAGATCTCCGCGGCACTGCGCACCCGGACGAGCTCGCCGGGTTTCAGGTCGAGGGTGTGCGGGGGTGCCGGGGAAATTGCAGACGCTGTGCTCACGCTCCACCAACGGCGGACCGTCGCGCGAACTTGTGGGCGAGCGCTATCCGTTCGACGGCATCGAGCTCGCCGCTGTCCCAGCGGTTGTTGGTCCAGGTGTTGCCGCGGACGCCGGCGGCCAGGTCGATCATGGCGCCATAGACGCCGCACTTCCTGTTGGGCCCGCGTTGGAAGATGTTGTCGACCCACGTGTTGTTCGATCCGGTGGGGTAGGGCTTGCTCGCCGTGGATCCGCCGTAGGCGCAGTAACCCCCCGTCGGGGTCCACTCGAGCAGGTTCCTCTGGACCAGGTTGTTGCGGATGTAGTCGAAGTCGCCGTAGCCGGTGATGTCTGCGGAGCAGCCGGCTTCAGGCGGGACGTCTGCACCGTCGCAGCGGATCGTGTTGTGGATCAGCCGCTGGCTGTTGGGCAGCGTGCCCGAACCCAGCCGCATGCCGGACTCGTGCGCCACACCGCCTTCGTCGCGGTCCTGGCAGCAGATGAACGAGTCGCGCACCTCGCAGTAGTACTCGCAGAACCCGCCGCTGATGCCACGGATTGCCTGGATGCGAATCGCGGTGAAGTTCGAGCAGCAGATCGCCCTGGGCCCGTCGTTGACGGTCTGGTTGACCTCGCCGGCGTCGATCGTCGTATCAGTCACCGTGACCGAGCCACCCTGGTCGGCGGTGACGATGCTGCCGTTGACCTGGCTGTTGCGGACGGTGACGTTGGCCGCCTGGATGGTGAGACCGCAGTTGACGGTCTTCGAGTCGATCACGGTGTTGGGCGCGGTGATCGTGCACGGCCCGGTGTAGGGGGTCAGGACGGTGCCGGCCGGGACACCGGTGTTCGACGGCCCGGGGAAGCAGCCGCCCCACGGGTCAAAACCGTCGCGCACGTTCACCGCCTTGCTG
Source organism: uncultured Actinomycetes bacterium (assembly GCA_963821355.1). Lineage (GTDB taxonomy): Bacteria > Actinomycetota > Thermoleophilia > Solirubrobacterales > Solirubrobacteraceae > JAOPZW01. The sequence continues at coordinate 172,902 of CAWGDO010000004.1, forward strand.
GCACATGTCGTCGACCCGCCGCCCGTGGGCGTGGGATTCGGGTTGCCGTTGGCGCCCGAAGACTGCTGGTTGCCCGCCTTCACCACCGTGAAGGTGGCCGTCTTGGCTTTGCTCTGACGCCTGCGCTTGTCGATCGCGGCGATCCTCGCGCGGTACACGCCCGGGTTGAGGGCCTTGCCGTTCATGCGTCCGCTGAAGGCGATCGTCGCGCGACCGCCCTTGACCTTGCCGCGCACCACCTTGCCGACCGCCACGTAGCGGGCGCACGCCCGGCGCTTGCTCAGCTTGGCCGTCGCCTTGACACAGCGACCGTGGGATCTCCGGCCCGCGAGCTTGCGCGCGATCGAGACCCGGATCGTCGCTCGCGACGAGAGCCTGAAGCGGATCGTCGTCACGCGCCGCTGACTCGCCGACGCGGCGCCGACCGGCGCGACCGCGAACGTCGACGGTGAGAAGGAGAACCCGCTCACGCTCGGCGCGCTGCCCTTTGCCGGCGCAGTAGCAGCTGCGGCTAGACATACGGACACAACGACCAGCACCACGGCAGACCTCATCGACAGCCTCCTCGGCTCGTCCTCGCGTCCCGCCGCCCATCGTGGTCACGGCGCCAGTCCCCCACGGACTGTTGTCTTCGCCTGCCTTGGCCGACGCGCAAGGCTACCCGATCGTCAGAGAGCTAACACGGCCGCCGAGATCAGTTCGCGGGCGGTACGACCTTGCCGTCGTCCCATGTGTTGTTGATCCACTGGTTGCCCGGGTTGCCGGCGGCAAAGCCGGTGACCGGCCCGTAGGCAGCGCATTTGCGGTTGGTTCCGCGCTGGAAGACGTTGTCCTGGTAGACGACGTGGTCGGCGTGCGGGAACTGCGAGGTCGACTTCTCCCCGCCGTAGGTGCAGTACGCCGAGCCGGTGTTCGCTCCGAGGAGGTTGCGCTTGATCTGTGCGCCCTGGACCGGCGCGAAGTTGGGGATCAGGTTGATGTCCCCGGTACAGCCCTCCCCGAGCGAGTTGACCGGGTGGTCGCAGACGACGGTGTTGTGCGTGAGCGTGATGTTGGTGCTGCCGTCGGAGAGGAAGCCGCCCAGGTGCCACGGCTCGTTGTCCGGCAGATACTGGCCGTGCAGCCAGCTGTCGGCGATCGTGCAGTACTGGTTGCCGTTCTCGCACTGGGCGCCGTTGTGGCCGCCGTGAGCGTTCACACGCTGGACGGTGTACATGCCACAGCAGATCGCCGGCAGGTTTTGCGTGCCGGCGTCGACCTCGGAGTCCGTGGATCGTCATCGACCAGCCGGAGGACCCGGGCTTGTCCTGGTCCAGCCAGACGTTGCCGTTGACCTTGCTCTTGCGGATGGTGACGTTGGCTGCCCGGATATCCAGGGCGCAGTTGACGGTCTTGGAGTCGATCACCGTGTTCGGCGTGGTGATCGTGCACGGCCCTGTGTAGTTGGTCAGCGCGGTGCCCGCGGGGACGCCGGTGTTCGACGGCCCCGGGAAGCAGCCACCCCACGGATCCTTCCCGCCAGCCACGTTCGTCGGCTGGCTGACGCATGCGGCGGATCCGGTGCCGCCGGGCGAGGGCGAGGGATTGGGGTTGGCGCCGGGAGACTGCGACTCCTGGCTGCCGGCCTTGACCACCTTGAACGATGCCCGCTTGGGCTTGCTGTGATGCTTGTCCTTGTCGATGGCGACGATCGTCGCGCGGTAGGCACCAGGCGTGAGCGCCTTGCCGTGGATCCGCCCGCTGAAGCCGATGGTCGCGCGGCCGCCCTTGACATTGCCGCGCGCCAGCTTGCCGACTGTGACGTAGCGCGTGCACGCGCGTCGCTTGCTCAGCTTGGCTGTCGGTTTGACGCAACGGCCGTGGGACCTGCGTCCCGCGAGCTTGCGTGCAATCGCGACTCGGATCGTCGCGCGCTCCGAGAGCCTGAAGCGGATGGTCGTCGCCTGACGCCGACTCGCCGACGCGGCGTGCGCCGGCGCCGCGGCGAACGTCGACGGCGAGAACGAGACCCCGCTGACGCTGGGCGCATTGCGCTTTGCCAGCGTTGTGACAGCTCCAGCAAGACACCCAAGCGCGACGACCAGCATCACGACGGACTTCATCGACAGCCTCCTCGGGCCCGGCTCGTGCGCGCCATTCTCCGACACGCCGAGTTCGGCCCCTCTGGTCCCGCCGTCCATCGTGGTCACGGCGCCCGTCCCCCACGGACTCTTTGTTGGCCTGCCTTGGCCGACGCGCAAGGCTACCCCATTGTCAGAGAACTAACACGCGCGGCTCTGGGCAGGGACTCTGCGGCCACGCGCAGGTTGGTCATCAACGCGACCGCGCTCGGGTCCGGATCCACGTCGCCGGCCAAGACCTGGTCGATCCACGGCTCGCGGAAGATGCCGATCGCCCGAGCCGGGTCCAGCAGCGCGGGGTTCGCACGCCAGTGCTCGACGACCTTGCGGGCCAGGATCTCGCCGCCGGCCGGCGGGCGGTTGGCGCGCATCGCGCGCTGGCGGGCCTTCCGCGCCGCCTTGTGCACGGTGCTGACGACCTGGCGCGTCGAGTTGCGCGATGCTCCTGTTCGCGTAGGCGACCGGGCGCCGGCCGGCCGTCGAGCGGAACTCGCGCGAGCTCGTCGTCCAGGGCGACCTGCAAGCGGCTCAGGAACATGGAGTTCCGCTTGTCTCGAGGAGGCAGAGCTGCGGGCGATCGCGATGAAGCGGTCGTCGAGCATCGGGTTGCTGGCCACGCGGTCGAAGCAGACCGCGGTGTCGGTTACGCCCGCCCAGCGCTGCATTCTCTGGTCGAGGTAGAACTCGTCGGTGGCCGCCATCCAGTCGCGGCCCGTGCCAGAGCTCAGCGCGAACACCTCGCCGACCGCGAACTCCCGGGCCCACGAGACAAAGGCGGGGTCCAGGGCGTCGGCCGAGACCGACTCGTTGGCGAACATCCGCCAGCGCGTGAGCCGCTCGACCCGCTTGCGCGTCACGGGCGCCGTGGTGGCGGGCCCGAGGTAGTAGAAGCCGCGGGCGACCTCGCCGCCGAGCCCGCCGATCCGGGCACCCGGCTCGGCCCGAGCCTCCGCGAACGTCAGGGCGGCGTGGGCGAGCGGGTCCGCCATGCACTCGAGCCGCCGGGCGGCTTCGAACGCAGCGAAGGTCCGCCTCTTCGGGGGACAACGTCTCGAGGCCGTCGAGGCGGAGCATCTCGTGCACCAGGCCGTAGCGTCGCGACAGGTCGCCGGCGATCACGCTGTCCGGGTTGCCGGGAAGACCGAGGGTGAGGCTGCGCAGGCCACGCCGCCTGGCCGGCGGTACCGCGCTCAGCAGAAGTCGCGAGTCCTGGCCCCCGGTGAGTTGCAGGATGGCGTCGGGATGGTCGTCGAGGAAGGCGTCGAGGTAGTCGCGCAGCATCGTCGCCGCCTCGGCGACGGACGCGTCGAGGTCGCCGTTGACCCGCTCGAGGGGCCGGCGGAACGAGCTGACTGGAGATGCGGCCGCCGCCGAGGGTCGCAAGCTCGCCGGGGCCCAGCTTGTGCACGCCGCCGAACAGCGTGCGCTGCCCCACCTGCCACCCGAGGAGGCTCTGCAGCGCGATCGCCTCGCGGTCGAGGTCGGTTGCCCAGGCATGCGCCCACGGCGCGGGCGGACGTTGACAGCACCGCGAAGCCGTCGCCCTCGCCGTGGTAGAGGTGCCGGAAGCCGAGCGCGTCGGCGGCCGCCACGATCGTGTTCTCGTCGACGTGGTCGACGGCGGCAAACGTCGGGAGCACCTCCGCGAGCCCGTCGCGGTCGGCGCCGGCCAGCAACCGGCGGACGTCGGCAGATCGAGCTCGCGCTCCCGTCGCCGGGCGTTGCGGCAGAGCAGCAGCGGCTGCGAGCGGTCGAACCCGTGGACGTCGAGACCCCACGTCGCCGTCCTGATCGTCGCGTGCTCCGTCAGCGTGGGCGCGTCGGCGCTGACCGCTGCGAGCACCGCTCGAAGATCGGGCGTGGCTCCGGGCCTGCCCGACCACGACACGGCGATGAAGCCCTGCGTCGGGCCCGTGGGCTTCGTCATGCGCGATCACCAACGCGGGTCCGCGTTGCGCGGACGTACGCGCGCTCCGCCCAGTCGGCAGCTCGCGCACGCAGGCCGGTCGCAGACATCTCGAACGGGCCGGCGGCGGTGACGTCGACGCCGTTCGTGCGCAGCTTGAACGAGGTCACGCCAGGGTTGCCGACCGGATCGATGCCGCCGAGGTCGTACCACGGCACGTCGCGCTCGCGAATGAGCTCGATCGTGCGCCAGTGCATCAGGTAGCCGGCCTTGCACTCGAGGCCCGTCTCCGAGCTCGCGCCGACGAGGTACACGGCCGTGTCGCCGTGGATCGCGGTGATGTTCGCGGCGACCGGCGTGCCCTCCTTGAGCACCAGCCCGACCATGAGCCGATCCTCTTCGTTCAGGTCCCGTTGGACGTCCGCGTAGAAGTGCGCATCGAGGTCGAGCTCGAAGCCCTTTCGAGCGCGGAGGGCCTCGGACATCCGCGCGACGTGCTCGAAGCGTTCGGGCTCCGTGCCGAAGGTGACCTCGAGGTCGTTGCGCTCCGAGCCGTTGAGATGTCGCCGCCAGTGGCGATGAAAGGAGGAGCGGATCTCCTCGAGCGGCCGATCGACGTCGAGCAGGACCGTTCGATAGCCCACGCCGCGCGCCGTCGCGAGGAACCCGGCGTCCTCAAATCGTCGCGCGACGGACTGGTTCTCCTCGGGCAGACCGATCGGCGCCACGACGCGGAGCGTCAAGCCCCGGCCTTGGACGAATTCCCGCGCCAGGGCCTCCAGGCAGAGGTCAAGCCGTGCGACGGCATCGTCGGAACTGTCGAGCCTGCGAACGAGCGGGCCGCCGCTGATGTAGGCCAACCCGCCGCCGATCATCGGCAGGCGTCTTGATCCGAACGTCGGCGAGCCCGACGATCTCGTCGCCGCACTGGATCGCGACGTGCTCGCTTGTCGCGCCGCGCTTGGCCGCCAGCGTGACGCCGTAGGCCCAGCTCTGCCGGTAGCTGTAGTCGCCGAAGCGCCGCACGGCGGCTTCCCACTGCGAGCGGTCGAGGCGAACCACCCCTGGGCGCCCCGCGCCGTTCGACGTCTGCTGGTCCTGCGCGGCGGTCAGCGCCATCTCTTGGTCCACCTCTTGGCGCTGCGACGCAGCGACATCGTCGTGTTCGAGCCGTTCAACATCCGCGTCGACCACTTTGGCCGAATCCTCGCGGCGCACGGTGTTGCGCGCCGCGAGCCAATCGTCCGGGCTTGCCGGCCCGCCGTCGCTCGTGTAGACGCGCTTGAAATCCGCGCTGCGAAGCGCCGCCAGAATCCGCCGGTCGTAGGCGCCGAAGGGACACGCGGCGGTGTCGACCGACACTTGCAGAACGTCCTCGCAGCGCCTGCTTTGCCTGCACGACCTCGCGGTGGGTCTCCGACGGGCTCAGCTTCCGCCACTGCACGTGATCCATGCCGTGTGAACCGATCGACATCCCGGCACGGCTCAACTCGCGAACGTCGGCCTCGTCGAGAAAGTCGGCCGTGCCCAATCGCGCCGGGCAGACGAAGAACTCGGCCCGCAGCCCGCGCCTCGTCAAGGCGGGCAGCGCGTCGGTCACGTCGGACCTGTTGCCGTCATCGAAGGTCAGGCGCACGTCATCGCGACCGACGACTGCGTCGAGGATGTCGAGGAACTGCTGCCGCTCCAGGCAGACGTCGCGCTCGCCGTCGGCAAACGCCCGCGGTGGCGTTCCGATGCAGTGGAAGTTCAGGACGAACACGCGACCTATGCATCCGAGTGGGCGCCAAGGACTGCGGAATCGCGGCGCGCAGATCGGCCCGGTGGCGAAGTCGGGCCGTTCCTGAGGGTTTACCGAGAAGCGGCTCGGGGGCCCGTACGGCACGGGCGAGCGGCCGATGAGCGTCTTCAGCGCCGCCCAGTTGGCCGCGCGGCGGCGCTCGGCCGAGCTCGCCGCGCCCGGCGAAGACGGACCGAAGCACGTGGCGCAGGAGCACGAGCGGCGAAGTAGAGCGCGCGGTGCACCGGCGAGAAGTGCTTGCGCGCATAGGCGATCCGGTTGTAGGCGCTGAGGCTCTCGATGCTCGGGTCGACGCCGACCTTGGCGCCGTAGTGAAGGATCGTCATCGACGGCAGGTGGCGCACCTCCCAGCCGGCGCTCTTGATCCGCCGGCAGAGGTCGGTCTCCTCCGAGTACATGAAGAAGCGCTCGTCGAGGAAGCCGGCGCTCTCGATCGCCTCGCGCCGCGCGAGCATGAACGAGCCGCTGGTCCAGTCGCAGTCGACCTCGCGGTCGTAGGGCGCCGAGGTCGAGCTCGCGCTCGCCGAGCCAACGCGGACGCCGGGGCAGGTGCTCGGCCGAGAACGCGTCGCCGAGCGCCCGCAGCGCGTTCGGGAAGCGGCGGATCGTCGTGTCCAGGCGACCCTCGGCATCGACCTGCCGAACACCGACCAGTCCGACGTCGGGGCGCGCATCCATGCCGTCGGACCAGGTCGCCGAGGCTGCCCTCGAGGATCTCGGTGTCCGGGTTGAGGAACAGCACGTAGCGGGCGTCGCAGGTCATGAGGCGCGCGGTTGTTCGCGTAGGCGAAGCCGCCGTTGCGGCAGCGCACCAGCCGGGCGCGCGGGAAGTCGCGGCGACGATGTCGGTCGTCCGTCGCGCGACTCGGCGTCGACCACGACCACGTCCGCGTCCAGCCCTCCGAGGTTGGCGAAGACGCTCCGCAGACAGGACGCGATCCAGCGCGCGCTGTTGTACGAGACGATGATGATCGCAAGGTCGTCCAAACCGCCCGATCAACGCCCCCGCGGCGCACGTTCTTTCGCATTGCGGTCGCCCGTGGTCGGTCCGCGGCCTTGCCGGAGGCCACGCAAGTGGGGCCGTCCCGCGGGCGTTGATCTTCCATGACCGTCGTCGTCGTGCTCGCAATCGCGGTCGGGCTGCCCGGACTCGCCGCCGCCGCGCATCTCGGCCTGCTGGCGGTCGCCTCGCTGTTCTATCGGGAGCCCGAGCTCGCAAGCCGACGAGCCGGCTGCGGTTCCTCGTCCTCATCCCCGCCCACAACGAGGCCGCCGTGATCGGCGGTGCCCTCGAGGCCATCTTCGCGGACCTGCGTGCGCGACGACCGCGGTGCTGGTCGTCGCGGATCGGTGCACGGACGACACGGCGGCGATCGCCCGTCGGTTCGGGGCTTCCGTGCTCGAGCGCGGGCCCGACGAGGAGCCGGGTCGCGCGGCCGCCCGGCAGGCGGGCCTCGAGTACGCGCGCGCGCTCGAGTGGGACGCCGTGATGATGCTCGACGCCGACTCGGTGATCGCGCCGGGGTACTTCGACGCCGTGCGAGCGGGCGATGGCCCAGGGGGCCGACGCGGTGCAGGCGCGAAGCGAGGGCAGGAAGGGCCGGACGCTCGCGACCGAGGCCGCGCTCGCCGCGTTCGCTCTGCAGGGCATCACGCTTCCGCGCGGCCGCGACCGGTTGGGGCTGTCGGTGCGGCTGCGTGGAACCGGGATGGCGATCCGCCGTTCCCTGGCCCTCGAGCATCGCTTCCGCGCTCCCGCCTCCGAGGACCTCGACTTCACGCTCGATCTGGTCATGAGCGGGAGCCGCTGCCGGCACGTCGACGGGGCGCGTCTTCATTCGGAGGGCGCCAGCCACTGGGACACGTTCGGCGGGCAGAAGGTCCGCTACGAGGCCGGGCGGATGTCGGCGGCGCGCGCGTATGTGCCGCGGCTGCTGCGTCGCGCGCTGCGCAGCGCGACGCTTCGGCGCTCGAGGCGGCGTGGTTCCTGGCCACGCCGCCGTTCGCGCTCGCCGCGCTGTCGCTGCTGGTCGGCCTCGCGATCGCCGCGATCGCGCACGCCTGGTTGGTGGCGGCGGTGCTCGGCGCAGCACTGCTGACGCTCGCGTTCGTCATCGTCACCGGCCTGATTCAGGCTCGCGCCGACAGGCGCACGTGGCTCGCCCTGCTCGCCGCTCCGTGGTATCTCGGCTGGAAGGCGGTCGTCCAGCTGCGCGCTCTGGCGAGCGTGCTGCGCCGGGACGGCTACTACCCGCCGACCGAGCGCGCCTGAAGCGCTCCCGCGCCGCGCGCTCAGCAGGCCGGCGAGCACGAGTACCAGTCCGAACGCCGCCGATCGAACCACGCCGCCGTCCGAATGGGGCAGCGGGAGAACGCCGGGTTCGCTGACGGACATGAAGGTCACCGCGGCGAACACAGCTGCGACGCCATACATGGCGACCTTGTCGTCGAGACGAGAGAGGGCGGCACCGCACCCGAGCGCAACCAGCGCAGGGGCGATCAACGTGTCCGAGGGCGCCAACGCGGCGTCGACCAGGGCTCCCGCGACGAACAGCGTCGCCAGCCAGACCCAGCGCCAGCTGCCCGTTCCCCAGGGCGCATGTCCGCCCGCGAGGGCCACCGAGACCGACGCGATGAGCAGGATCACCAGCAGGAAGCGCAACTGGTCGAGCTGCGCGAGGCGGCTCGCGTCCTGGCGGCCGCCGCCGGCCGCCAGGAAATACGCGTCGGTCTGGCGAGCAAGGATCGTGTGCCAGCCGGACTGCGATTCGCTCGGCTTGATCCAGGCCATGAGGGTCATGGCCCTCGTGAGGTCCAGCGACGCCGATGCGGGCACGCTCAACGGCTCGCCCGCATGGTCAAACCTCATGCCGCGTCCGAAGCGTCCCGCGCTCGTCCACTTCGCTCCGTCGATCGCGCGACGTTGCCGTTGCCCGAGGCGTCGGCCGCGGTTCGGCCGCGCACCGGCATCGAATGCATAGGCGGCGACCAGCCCCGGCTCACGCGGGCGCTTCGCGATCGGGCGTCATCATCGCGCCTCGTATCTGCGCGGGACTCAGCGCTCTGTCGTACACCCGCGCCTCGTCGACGTCGCCGTTGAAGTACTCCCCGTACGGATGGTTCCCGCCGATCCACAGGGGATCGATCGTGCTCAAGATGCTGCCGGACGCCGATCGACTCGACGTCTCGACGCCGTTGACGTACAGGCGGTACGTCGAGCCGTCATAGGTGACCGCCAGATGCGTCCAGCGGTCGACCGGCTCGGCGCGTCGACCATCCACGTGCTGCGTCTCGCGCCCGAACGTCCCTCCTCCGGCCGGGACAAGCGGCGAGCCGATCCTCGGGACGAGGATGCCGGCCATCAGGAGCGCGCCGAGGACGATCACCGCAACGGCGGCCACGCGGCGGCCTGCCCACGATCCCGCCTCCGAACGCGCCCCTCGGCCCGGCTCAGAAGCGCAACCGCAGCGGCGATGAGCACGATGGCCGGAAGGTCGCCCACGTCGACACCGTGGTGCTCCGACAGCGCGAGGACGATCGGGCCGTGCCACGGCTCGAAGATCAGGACGGCGCCCGCGGCCACGAGCAGGAACGCGGCGACGAGACGCCCCGTCGCTGCCGCCGGTCTGCGGCGCGGGACTGTGCTAGCTGACGTCGGTGCCCCCCGAACGAACGCGCGCGGCACTCACCGCCATCGCTTGATCCATCGCTTTGCCCTCACGGCCAATGACGCGCTCTCGTCGGAGCGATTCAGCATCCGTTCGACCGATTCCGCCGAGTCCCACCGGTGCACCGTGTTGCGGGCGACGAGCCAGTCCTTCGAGTTCGCCCGTCCGCCGTCGCTCGTGTAGACCCGCTGGAACCCAGCGGCGCGAAGCGCGCTCAAGGTCCGGCGGTCATAGGCACCGAAGGGACACGCGGCCGTGTCGACCGGAGCCTGCAGGGCGTCCTCCAAGACCTCGCTTTGCCTGAACGATCTCGCGATCGATCGCCGACCGTCCGAGCTTTCGCCACTGCACGTGATCCATCCCGTGCGACCCGAGCGACATCCCGGCCAGCTGCAGTTCGCGTACGTCGTTCTCATCGACGAACTCGGCCGTTCCGAAGCGTGCCGGACAGATGAAGAACTGCGCGTCCAGCCCACGCCGTTGCAACTCGGGCAGCGCTTCGGTGACGTCGGAGCTGTTGCCGTCATCGAACGTCAGGAGCACGTCGTCTCGACCGGAGACGGCATCGAGGATCTCGACGAACTGCTGCCGGTCCAGGCACACATCCTCCTCGCCGTCCTCCAGCTCGCGCTTCGGCTTGCCGATGCGGTGGAAGTTCAGCACGAGCATCGCGCCCAGCATCGCGCCGTGGGCGAGCTCCGACGGGTTGCCGATCACGGTTGCATCACGTCCGCTCTGGTTGCAGGACCGACCGGCGCAGGCCGGTATTGACGAAGTTGCCGAGACGTCTCCGGGCCATCCCGATCACCGGTCGACTGATCCGCGGAGCAAGCCACCACACAGCGGGCAGGTACACCGCCACTCCCAGGAGGATCGTCAGCGCGGCCCGCAGGCCCATCCCGACTCCGGCCGCCTCGAGCGCCGATCGCCCGAGCAGGCAGGCGACGGCCATGAGGAGCGATGCCAGCGCGACGCCGGACAGGCGGCGGAGCACGGTTCGCGGCGAGACGCGCATCTGGGAGAGGACGATGATGAACATCGGGACCTCGACCGCGATGAACTGCGTGGCGACGTAGAAGATGGCGACGCCCTCGATGCCCCAGTGAACGCCGAGCACCACCGCCACCGGAGCGAGGCAGAGGGACGCGAGCTGGGTCCACAAGGTCACTTCCGGCCGGCCGACGGCATCCAGGTACACCGAGCCCCACGACTGGAGACCGCGGAGAATCACGGCGACGCTCAGGATCTGCACGACCCGGACCGACACTTCCCAACGCGCTCCGAACAGGGTCGGAATGAGGTCGGGGCTCACGGCCATCAGGCCGAGCAGGAGCGGGAGCAGGACCGCGGCGAGGTAGCCGATGCCGTCGAGCCACAGAGCGGATATCCGCTCCGGTTCGTTCCGAAGCCGCGAGAAGGCCGAGAAGAGCACCTCGGCGATCGGAATCGCCACGAGGCTGAGCGGCAGGATTACCATGCTCGTCGCGAACGTCCACGCTCCGAGGTCCGCGACACTCGCGAGCCGCCCGATCAAGAGCGTGAGCACGAGCAGCTCCGCGAGCCGCGCCCAGCGACCACCGGCGATCCGGATCGCGAACGACCCGAGCTCACGGAAAACCGAGCCCGAGAAGGTCAGCGCGGGACGCCAGTCCGCCCGCCACCAGAGCGCGGCCACGAAAACGGCCAGGAAGATGACCTGCTGCAGCACGAGGGCCCACGAGCCGGCTCCACCGGCGGCCGCGATGAGCGCGAAGACGCTGCCGGTCACCAGCGCCAGCCAGTTGCGTAGCTCGATGCTTCGGAACCGCATCTCGCGCATGAACACGGCCTGACTGGCCGAGCCCACCGAGTAGATCGCGAAGGTGAGTCCGCCGGCGACCACCATCCCGGCAACGTCGGGCTCGCCCATGAAGGCCGCGATCGGCTTCGAGAGCGCGAGCATCACCACGAACAGCCCGAACCCGACGGCGATCGACGCCCAGAACGCGGTCGAGCGGACCGTTCGCGGCGCGGTCTCGGCCTGCACGAGAGCGGATCCGATGCCCATGTCCGCCACCTGCGGGGCGAACGCCGCAAGCGCGACCGCGACCGCCGCCTCGCCGTAATCGGCAGGCGTCAGGAACCGAGCCAGGACCACGACTGTGAGCAGGCGAATCAGCTGGACCGCGACCTGCCCGGCCAACTTCCACCTGACTCCGATGCCGACCAGGTGCTCCGTATGTTGAGACGCACCAGGCTCGAGCTCTGACGGGGCCGGCGCGGCCTCCGCGACGGCGGTCACGATCCCGTGGCGCGACGGCGCTGACGAGTTCGTCGCATGGGATATCCAACGGACCGGCGCCCGATCGTCTTTCGCGGCGCGTCGACAGAAGATTCGCCGGGGTCGAGCCGTTCGTTCGGCGAGGTCTCGTGACAGGCATCCCTATCCCGCATTCCCACATCGCGCTGACCGCTCGGCCAGGGAGGGCCATTTCATGAGTCTGCTGCTGATCGGACAAAAGCTCTGGCGCTACAAGCTCGCCACGCTCCCCGTCATCGCCTTCGTTCTGCTTGGAGCGTTCTATGTGATCGCGATCAAGCAACCCGTCTACCAGACGGCTTCCAGCTACATCCTGCTCAATCCGCCGGCGCCTCCGACCCCGGACGAGATCTCGCGCGACCCGAAGCTCGGCCAGGGAACGAACAATCCGTACACGCGCTACTCGGATCAGTCGATCGTCGTCCAGGTGCTCGCGAGCAGACTGAGCGGCGACGACGCTCGTGCCGAGCTCGCAAAGCAGGGCGCGGATCCCCGCTACACCCTGGCGCCCAGCTCCAACTTCGGGTTCAGCGCGCCGATCGTGCAGATCACGGCCGTCGGCGCGAGCCCCGCTGTGGCCGTCAGGACGGCCAACGTGGTCGGCCGGGCGATGACCCGCGAGCTCGACGGGATGCAACAGGCGCACGGGACGGCACCGAGGTACCGAATCGAGGCGCAGCCCGTCGCGGCCGCGCACGACGCGCGGCTTAAGGCATCGGGCAAGCTGCGGTCGTTGGTCGCTGTCTTCGTTCTGGGCGGGATCATGCTGTTTGTCGTCGTCTCGATCGCCGACGCGCTGACTGCCATTCGGAGTCAGCGGCGCCCCCGCGTTCGCGTCCGTGACGGGGCAAGCGATGGTTCCGGCGGTGCTCACGTCGAGCCGTTTCTGCGTCCGGACGGCGCGTCCGCCGACCGTCCGTCGGCTCGGAGCGCGCGGGACGAGCGTCTTTCGGGGCCCGGTCCCGGTGCATGGCGCGCACGCGGGTCCAGCGAGGAATCCGGGCGCAACGTGCGACGGCTCGCCCCGCTTCCTGATCCCAACCCGGGCGCAGAGCGGTGGCAACTCAAGCCGTGGGAGTGACACGCGAAGCCCAGAGGGACCATCGAGTCCTTTGGCTCGACGGTGTCCGCGGGGCGGCCGCGATGTTCGTCGTCCTGCACCACATGTGGCTCACGGCCTGGCCGGGCTTCCCGAGCAACACCGGGCCCTGGTGGCTCGGGTGGCTGCTCTACGGCCACATGGCCGTTGCCGTCTTCATCGTCGTGTCCGGCTTCTCGCTCGCGCTGGTTCCGATGCGCAACGGGGGGAAACTGGCCGGTGGCACGCGGCGGTTTGTACGCCGGCGCGCCTGGCGCATCCTCCCGGCCTACTGGGCCGCACTGATCCTGTCGATCGTCGTCACCGCTTGGCTCCTGCAGCCGGACCTCGGCGCGGGCGCGGTCGGCAAGGCCTTCGCCGTCCACGGCCTGCTACTGCAGGACGTGGTGGGAAGCGCCACTCCGAACGGCGCGCTGTGGTCCATCGCTGTCGAGTGGCAGATCTACTTCGTCTTCCCGCTGATCCTCTTGCTCGGCCGCTGGACCAGTCTCAAGACGGCGGTCCTGGTGACCGCGGTCGTCGTCATCGTGGCGCACGAGATCGCCACCACGGGGGCGCCGTTCGACAAGATCAACCACCTCACGCCGCAGTTCCTCGTGCTCTTCGCGATGGGCGTACTGGCCGTGCAGCTCGGCGGCGAGCGGGCCGCGAGCGTGCGCCGGCCCCTCGGTGCCGCGGCGCTCGCGGCGTTTCTCGCGTTCGTGCTGCTCGCCGCCTCGAAGGGCTCGGAATGGGTGGTCGCCCACTTCTTCTGGATGGACCTGCTCTTCGGCCTCGGCGTCGCCTGCACGCTGACGCTGTTGTACGCCGGCGGCGGCGTTCGCATGCGCGGCGTGCTCGCCTCCCGGACGGCCATCTGGCTGGGGCTGTTCTCCTACAGCATCTACCTCGTCCACGACCCGATCGTCGGCGTGCTCAGCAAGTACGCGATCGCGCCCATGGATCTGCCGCCCCTCGCCGCGTTCGCAGTGATGCTGGTTGTTGGCCTGCCCTTGGTCCTTGCGTTCTGCTTCGGCTTCCATCTGCTGTTCGAAGCGCCGTTTCTGCGGCACCGCAGCTTCAGCGCGCTCCGGACGCTGCCGATCGTGCGGCTCATCCCGGGGCGCCGGCGGCAGGCGGCGACGATCGCCGCGACGCCGGCCGAGGAGGCCGCCGGCATGGCCATCGTGTCGGCGCGTCAACCCGCGACCGGGGAGCAGGCGGCCGGTTAGCCGGTGCGCCTGCACTTCGAACGAACGTCCGGGCGCGTCCCACACGTTGATTGAACAATGAAGACCGCCAAGGCCATTGTCCTCGCCGGGGATTGCCGCGGCCCAGACCCGTGGCCCGACCTCGGCCTGGCGGCTCGCCAGCTCGCGCCCGTCGCCAACAAGCCGATCCTCTTTCATCATCTCGAGGCGCTTGCGCGCGTCGGGGTTCGTGAGACGGCTGTCGTGACGGACGTCCTGACCGACGCGGGCATCCGCGATGCGGTCGGGGACGGGTCGAGCTGGGGCATGGACGTCCGCTACGTCAAGCACGACGGCCGCGACGACGTGCTCGTGTCGCCGGCCATGGCGGATTTCATCGACGGCGCGCCGCTGATCGTGCAGCACGGCGACGTGTTGCTGCGAGAGCGCGTCGCGACGTTGTGGGAGCAATTCGCAGACGCGGCGATCGACGCGCTCGTGCTGTATCCCGGGACGCGTGCTAACGGCACCAACGGACGGCTGCCGACGGCGACCGCCTACCTGCTCGGCGGCGACGTCCAGGAGGCGCTCCGCCGCGAGGCCGCCGCGCATCGGGCATCGGGCTTCGACGAGATCCTCGCGCGCCTAAGAGACGATGGAGCGAGCGTCCAGGCCTGGGCCGTCGAGGCCTGCCTGCCGTGTCGAGGCCGCGCCGAGGCGCTGCTCGAGGCCAACCGGTGGATGCTCGAAGACGTCGAGCCGATCGAGCCCGGCGAGGGTGTCGTCCGCTCGGAGGTCCAGGGGCGCGTCGCGATCCATCCGAGCGGCCGAGGTGCGCGACAGCCTCGTCCGCGGGCCCGTGTCGATCGCCGCCGGCGCCTGCATCTCCGACGCCTACATCGGCCCCTACACGTCGATCGGGGCGGACGTCACGATCGAGTCCATCGAGGTCGAGCACTCGATCGTGCTGCACGGCGCGAAGTTGCGCTTCCTCGGTGCCCGCCTCGACGGCAGCCTCGTGGGGCCCGGGGCGGAGATCACCCGCGAGTTCCACGTCCCTCGCGCGATGCGCCTCTGGGTAGGCGAGCGCGCCGAGATCGCGCTCGCCTAGCCAACTGAACTGTCAGGCAGCTTTCTTCGCGCGCCCGGCGACCGTCACCGGAGCGCAGTCGAGCCGGCGCAGCTCGCGCTGCAGCGCCCGGCGGCCGCGGTGGTGCAGGCCGTGGATGGCGTTCTCGGAACGCCCGAGCTGGTCGGCGATCTCGCCGGGGCTGAGCCCGACGAGGTGGCGCAGCACGACGACCTTGCGCTGGTCCTCGGGCAGGGCCGCGAGTGCCTCACCGACGGCGTCGATGCCCTCGGACGCGCGTCCGTCCGTGTGCTCGTCGGTGCTGCGGACCTCCTCGACGGGCGTGGCGACACGACGACGCAGGTGGTCGATCGAGGCGTTGTGCGCCAGGCGCAGCAGCCAGGCGAAGAACGGCACGCCGCGCTCGTCGTACTTGTTGATCGCCGACATCAGCTTGGCGAACACGTGCTGCGTGACGTCCTCGGCCTCGTGCTCGTCGTGGACGATGCTGCGCACGTAGCCGTAGATGTTGTGCGAGTAACGCACGTAGAGGTAACGGATCGCCTCGCGATCGCCCTCCTTGCCACGCGCGACGGCCATCGAGACCATGCGCTTGTCGGTGGGCGATTCGTCCAGCGTGGTGCGGGCGCGGAAGCCCGCGGTCGCTTGCTGCCGAGGCAGCGGAACAGCACTCATCACTTCATCCCCCCTGATTGGTCACGCCGCCCTCATGACGACGTCCGCGGTGGCGTCTGCGTCCGGCGTGATCGCCGTCGGGACAAGCCCGTGCTGGTACGCGAAGCGGCTGGCCTGCGTCCTGTTGGCCACTCCGAGCTTGCGATAGATGTTCGACAGGTGGAACTTGACCGTCTGCTCTGTCACGAAGAGCTGACGGGCAAGGCGGCTGTTCGTCGCCCCTGAGGCGACGAGCCGCAACAGCTCGAGCTCGCGCTGGGTGAGGCCGAGCGACTCGTGCGCGGTCCCCGACTCCTGCGTCATGCGCCCGGCGCGGACCGTCGAGTCGGCCAGGCAGTGGAAGACCGTGCCACGCACGATCTCGCGCAGGAGCGTCCCCGCGCTGACCGGATCGATCGTCTTGCTCAGCACCGCGTGCGCGCCGGAGCGCACCGCGTCCTCGATCCAGCCCAGGCTCGTTTCGGGGACGAGCAGGACGACCTTCGCGCCCGGCACCGCCCCGTGAACCTCGGCGATCCGCTTGACGGCCTCGGTGGGTGCGCCGAGATCATCGACGATCACCACGTCCGGCCGTGCGTCGGCCACGATCGCGCCAACGGGCGCGTGGCCGGCGACGTAGCCGACCAGCGTGAACCCCGACGTCTGTCGGAGGACGCGCCGGAAGGCGTAGACGATTCCCGAATTGTTCGCGACGACAAGGACCCGGCGGGTGCCGTCGTTCGCGATGTGCAATGACTCCACTACGTATTCCCCCCTTCGTTCCGTCGCCAGCGATCCTGCGGCAGAAGGGGGGTGGGTACGGCGTGAAATGGTCCCCCCCGATCAGGTGGGATTCGCGGGTCATCGCGGGGGAGGCGACCGCGCCCGCACGGGGGAGCTACGTCAACGCCGTGGGTGAGAGCCTTCACCCACGCGGGCCGTGCATGCGCTAGCGTCGCATCGATGGCGACCGTCGAGCCCGTGTGGAAGCGCCCCTCTCTCGATGCCGACGACGACGCCGAGCCGCGGCGTCTGAGCAAGCGGGCTACGAGAAGGAGCTCGTGCGCCTGCAGGTCGAGCTCGTGCGCCTACAGGAGTGGATCGTCCACAAGGGCCTGCAAGGTCGTCGTCGTCTTCGAGGGCCGCGACACCGCGGGCAAGGGCGGCACGATCAAGCGCATCACGCGAGAAGACGAACCCGCGCGTGGTCCGCACCGTCGCGCTCGGCACGCCGACCGAGCGCGAGCGCACGCAGTGGTACTTCCAGCGCTACGTCGCCCACCTGCCCGCCGCGGGGGAGATGGTCCTCTTCGACCGCAGCTGGTACAACCGCGCCGGCGTCGAGCACGTCATGGGCTTCTGCACGCAGGACGAGTACGAGGAGTTCATGCGCACGTGCCCGCAGTTCGAGCGCGACCTGCTGCGCTCGGGGATCATCCTCATCAAGTACTGGCTGTCGGTCAGCGACGAGGAGCAGGAGCGCCGCTTCAAGGCGCGCCTGACCGACCCGGCCAAGCAGTGGAAGCTCAGCCCGATGGACCTCGAGGCGCGCCGGCGCTGGGTCGACTACGCCGAGGCCAAGGACGAGATGTTCGCCTACACCGACACGCGCGAGTCACCGTGGTACGTCGTCGAGGCCGACAACAAGCGCACGCATGCGGCTGAACCTCATCAGCCACCTGCTGAGCCTGATCCCCTACGAGGACGTCCCCGCAGGAGAAGGTCAAGCTCCCGCCGCGCCAGAAGCGCGCCTACGTCCGCCCGCCGCAGCAGGACCAGAACTTCGTTCCGCATCGCTACGTGGTCGGCTCGCCGGGCTGACGCTCGGCTTGCTGCTCCGCCCAACGACGGTGCGAGGCGGCGATCTCCTCGACCGCCTGCTCGCGCGGGAACCAGCCGTCGACCATGACGTGCTTGCCCTCGGCTGCTTGTAGATCGAGAAGAAGTGCGAGATCTCGTCGCGCAGCGGCTGTGGCAGGTCCTCGAGGACCTCCATCGTGTTCCAGTTGGGGTCCGACAGCGGGACGCAGCAGGACCTTGTCGTCGACGCCCTTCTCGTCGCGCATGCGAAACAGCGCGATGACCTTCACCTCGATCACGCAGCCCGGGGAAGGTCGGCTCGCTGACGCAGACCATCGCGTCGAGCGGGTCGCCGTCCTCGGCCAGCGTCTGCGGGATGAAGCCGTAGTCCGTCGGATAGACCACCGACGAGAACAGGAAGCGATCGAGGGTGATCGCCTGGAGCTCCTCGTTCCACTCGTACTTGTTGCGGCTGCCCTTCGGGATCTCGACGAGGCAGTGGACGCGCTCGGGCATGGGCGGCGCATCCTACGCTCCCATTCTTCGTCGGTTCTTCGAGTCTGCTGGTTGCATCGACGCGATGCTTCACCTCCCAGCCAAGCGCACACTCGCCATCGGGGCGGCCGTGGCCGTCGCCGCGGCCGGCGGCGGCATCGCCGTCGCCGCGACCTCCGGCACGTCCCCCCGCAGCGACTTCCTGGACTCCGTCGCCAAGCACCTCGGCATCAGCCGCCAGAAGCTCGACGACGCCACCAAGGCCGCCGCCATCGATCAGGTCAACGCCGCGCAGTCGGCCGGCCGCATCACCAAGGCCCAGGCCGACGCGCTCAAGAAGCGCATCGAGTCGGGCGACGTGCCGCCGCTGGGCTTCGGGCGCGGGGTCGGCCCCGGCCCGGGCGGTCCGGGCTTTGGTCCCGGCGGGCCCGGGATGGTCAAGCCGTTCGTCGACGACGGCCTCGCCGCCGCGGCCAAGTACCTTGGCCTGAGCGCGAGCGATCTGCGCAGCAAGCTGTCCAACGGCCAGTCGCTGGCCGACGTCGCCAAGGCGCAGAACAAGGACGTCAACGGCCTGCAGGACGCGATCGTGGCGGCCGAGAAGGCCGATCTCGACAAGGCCGTGGCGAACAAGCAGCTGACGCAGGCGCAGGCCGACAAGGCGCTCGCCGCGCTCAAGGCCCACGTCGCCGACCTCGCCAACGGCAAGCTGAGCCTCCGTTTCCGCGGCCCGCGCTCCGGGCACAAGGGCTTCGCCTTCGGAGCCGGCGATCAGCTGGCGACCGCGGCGAAGTACCTGGGCCTGAGCGCGAGCGATCTGCGCACCAAGCTGCGCAACGGCCAGTCGCTGGCCGACGTCGCCAAGGCGCAGAACAAGGACGTCAACGGCCTCGAGGATGCGCTCGTCGCCGCCCAGAAGACCAAGCTCGACGGGCTGGTCGCGGCCAAGAAGCTCACGCAGAGCCAGGCCGACGCCATCCTCAACCAGCTCAAGTCGCACGTCGACGACCTCGTCAAGGCCGACCTGCCCGCCGCGCCGCGCTTCCGCGGCGGCAAGCCGGGCTTCTTCTTCTAGACGGCTACCAGCGCAGCGTGCGCGGCAGCCCGAAGTAGGGGAAGACGCTGACGTCGCCGAAGCGGGTGATCGCGCAGATGCGGTCACCCGCGAGCGTGAGCACCTGCACGCCGCCCGCGTGGGCGATCGGCGCCCGCGGATCTTCGAGGTAGTAACCGAACGCGGGCTGCGAGTTGGCGCGCGTGGCAACGACCCGGAAGCCCTTGCCGGCGCGCCACTGGAAGAGGTCTCCGAAGAAGCGGGTGATCGCGGCGTGCCCCTGGTACTCCTCGGGATCCGGCGGCATCCGCAGCCAGGCGTCGTCGGTCATCAGGGCGACGACGTTGTCGACGTCGCCGCGCTCGAAGGCGTCGGCGAAGCGCCCGAGCAGCTCGCGCTCGTGCGCGGAGGTCGGCAGGGGCGCGCGCTCGCGGGCCGGGACGCGGTCCTCGAGCGCGCCGCGCGCCCGCTGCAGGGCGCTGTTCACGGACGGCTCGCTGGTCTCCAGCATCTCCGCGACCTCGGCCGCGCGGAAGCCGAGCACGTCGCGCAAGACGAGCACGGCGCGCTGGCGCGGGGGCAGATGCTGCAGGCCGACGACGAAGCCGAGCGCGAGCGCCTCGCGCGTCTCGTAGCGCGCCTCGGGTCCCGGGGCGACGTCGGCGATGCCCTCGAGCAGCACGTCGGGGTAGGGGTCAAGCCAGATCGGCTCGGCGCGATGGGTCGGTTCGGGGCGCTGGAAGCGCTCTCCGGTCTCCGGCGCCGCCGCGCGTGGTCGCCGCCCGCTGTCGCGCATCGCGTTCAGGCAGCGGTTGGTCGCGATCCGGTACAGCCACGAGCGCAGCGAGGAGCGCCCCTCGAAGCGCTCCAGGCCGCGCCACGCGGCCACGAGCGTCTCCTGGACGAGATCCTCGGCGTCGTGGATCGAGCCGAGGATTCGATAGCAGTGAAGCTGCAGCTCGCGCCGATAGGGCTCGACGAGCTCGCGGAACGCCTGATCGTCTGTCGCATGGCCGGCTCCTGTCTCGTGCATCACTCCTAAGGACACCACCCGCCGCAGAAATTCATCGCTCAATCCCCATCGAGGTCGGTGTCTTATTGACCATGACCAAGACATCGAAGAGGGGCTGGGTGCTCGCCCTCACCTCCGTGGCGTCGCTGATGGTCGCGCTCGACGCGCTCGTCGTCACTACCGCCCTGAGCACCATCCGCACCGACCTGCACGCATCGGTCGAGCAGCTCGAGTGGACGGTCAACGCCTACAACCTCAGCTTCGCCGTGCTGCTGCTGACTGCGGCGGCGCTGGGCGATCGCTTCGGGCGCCGTCGGCTCTTCGCCGCGGGCCTGGTGCTGTTCACGCTGGCATCGGTCGCCTGCGCGCTGGCGCCGGGCATCGGCGCGCTGATCGCGGCGCGCGCCGTCCAGGGCGCCGGCGCGGCGCTGGTCACGCCGCTGTCGCTGGCGATCGTCAGCGCGGCGTTCCCGCCAGAGCGCCGCGGCGCGGCGATAGGGATCCTGATGGGCGTCACCGGCCTTGCCGTGGCGACCGGCCCGCTGGTCGGCGGCGCCATCGCACAGGGGCTCGCGTGGCAGTGGATCTTCTGGGTCAACGTGCCGATCGGTGTCGTGACGCTGCCGCTGATCCTCACGCGCCTGGACGAGAGCTTCGGCGGGGACACCGGCCTCGACGTCGGCGGCGTCGTGCTCGCCACCGCCGGGGCGCTCGGTCTGGTGTGGGGTCTCGTGCGCGGCAACACGGCGGGCTGGGGCAGCCTCGAGGTGGTCGCGGCGCTGGCCGCCGGCGCGCTGCTGACGATCGCCTTCGTCGCCTGGGAGCTGCGCGCCCGCGAGCCGATGCTTCCGATGCGATTCTTCCGCTCGCGCTCGTTCTCGGCGGGCAATGCGGCGAGCTTCTTGGCCTTGGCGTCGCTCTTCGGCTCGGTGTTCTTCTTCGCCCAGTTCCTGCAGACCGGGCTGGGCTACGGCCCGCTCGGCGCCGGGCTGCGGTTGCTGCCCTGGACGGTCACGCTGACGCTGTGCGCGCCGCTGGCGGGCAAGCTCGCGGACCGGATCGGGCCGCGCCCGTTCATCGTCGGCGGGTTGACACTCCAGGCCGCCGGCTTCGGCCTGGTGGCGCTCATCGCCGGTCCGGGCATGGCCTACGGCGAGATGATCGCCCCGATGCTGCTCGCGGGCTGCGGCATCTCGATGGCGCTGCCCGCCTTCCAGAGCACGGTCGTCAGCGCAGTCGCGCCGGAGGCGATCGGCAAGGCGGCCGGCGTCAACAGCATGATGCGCCAACTCGGCGGTGTCTTCGGGATCGCGATCCTCGTCGCCGTCTTCACGGGTGCCGGCAGCTATGCGTCGGCGCAGGCGTTCAGCGACGGCTTTGTGGTCGCGGTCGCGGTCTCGGCAGGCCTGTCGCTGCTCGGCGCGCTCGTCGGCACGGCACTGCCAAGTAGCCGCACGGCGCGCGCAGCCGCGCCGATCGCCGCTGCAGCGCAAGCCAGAAGTTGACCCGCAGCGATTCGGAGGAGGGCGTCGCGCGATACTACGCGGCCTATGCCCTCCTCCGATATCCAACGCCTCAGCATCGACACGATCCGGACGCTGTCCATGGACGCGGTGCAGGCTGCGAACTCCGGCCACCCGGGGCTGCCGATGGCGATGGCGCCCGCGGCCTACCTCCTTTACACGCGCATCCTCGAGCACAACCCTTCGGACCCGAACTGGCCCGACCGCGACCGCTTCGTGCTCTCGGCGGGGCACGGCTCGATGCTGCTGTACTCGGTGCTGCACCTCAGCGGCTACGCGCTGTCGATGGACGAGCTCAAGCGCTTCCGCCAGTGGGGCTCGCTGACGCCCGGCCACCCCGAGCGCGACCGCGTGCACGTCACCCCGGGCGTCGAGATCACCACCGGCCCGCTCGGCCAGGGCTTCGCCAACGGCGTCGGCATGGCGATGGCCGAGCGCTTCCTGCGCGCGCACTTCGGCGCCGAGGTCCAGGACCATCGCATCTTCGCCATCGTCTCCGACGGCGACCTGATGGAGGGCATCGCCTCCGAGGCGGCGTCGCTGGCGGGCAAGCTCGGCCTCGGGCGCATCGTCTACCTCTACGACGACAACGACATCTCGCTCGACGGCCCGACCGAGCTGAGCTTCGACACCGAGGACGTCGGCAAGCGCTTCGAGGCCTACGGCTGGCACGTGCAGGGCGTCGACGACGTCAACGACCTGGCCGCGCTCGAGGTCGCCATCGACCAGGCGATGCGAGAGGAGGATCGTCCGTCGCTGATCCGCGTCAAGACGATCATCGGCTGGCCGGCGCCCAACAAGCAGGGCACGAGCAAGGCGCACGGCTCGCCGCTGGGCGAGGACGAGGTGCGCGCGACCAAGGAGATCCTCGGCTGGGATCCCGACCAGCACTTCGTCGTGCCCGACGGCGTCTACGAGCACTTCGACCAGAAGGCGCGCGGCGGCGCGCTGCAGGCCGAGTGGGAGCAGCGCTTCAAGGCCTGGCGCGAGGGCCACGCCGAGCTGGCCGAGCAGTGGGACGCCGCGTGGGCGGGCAAGCCGCTGCCCGGTGTGCGCGAGGCGCTGAGCAACATCGACTGGGGCAAGGACAAGCTCGCCACGCGCAGCGCGGGCCAGCAGGCGATGGCAGCGTTCTCGGACTACGTGCCGACGATGGTCGGCGGCGCGGCCGACCTCAGCGAGTCGACGAAGACCGAGTTCCCCGGCGGCCACGAGCTCGCCTACAACGCCGCGCGCCCCACCCGCAACGTGTTCTTCGGCGTGCGCGAGCACGGCATGGGCGGCGTGGTCAACGGCATGGCCGGCCACGGCGGGATCGTGCGTCCCTACGGCTCGACCTTCCTGCAGTTCGCCGACTACATGCGCGGCTCGATCCGCCTGTCGGCGCTGATGGGCCTCGAGGACGCGTGGGTCTTCACCCACGACTCGGTCGGGCTCGGCGAGGACGGCCCGACCCACCAGCCGGTCGAGCACCTCGCGGCGCTGCGGGCGATCCCGCACCTCGTCGTCATCCGGCCCGGCGACGCCAACGAGACCGCCGCGGCGTGGCGGACGATCCTCGAGGACATCGACGGGCCGGTGGCGCTGATCCTCTCGCGCCAGGACCTGCCGGTGCTGGCCGAGGTCGACGCCGACGGCGTGGCGCGCGGCGCCTACGTCCTGCGCGACGCCGAGGACCCCGACGTGGTGATCGTCGGCACCGGCTCGGAGCTGTCGGTCGCCGTCGCCGCCGCCGACCTGCTGGCCGGCGACGGGGTCCGCGCGCGCGTGGTGTCGATGCCGTCGTGGGAGCTGTTCGCCGAGCAGGAGGACGGCTATCGCGACGCGGTCCTGCCGCCGGGCCTGCCGTCGGTCGCCGTCGAGGCGGGCGTCGCTCAGGGGTGGGAGCGCTGGGTCGACCGCACGGTGTCGATCGAGCGCTTCGGGGCCAGCGCGCCGGGCGCCGAGGTCCTGGAGAAGCTCGGGATCACGGCGGAGAACACGGCGCGCACGGCGCGCGAGCTCCTCGGCGTCCTGACGGCGTAGTCGCGGGGCCGGGCGCGGCGGTCGCGCGACGGGCCCGCCCCGTCGAGCTTGGCGCGCTGGTGACGGAGAGCTTGGTTGGCTGCGATGACTTCGAACATGGCATCGATGGTTGCGCGCTCTGCCTATCAACGCAAATCATCAAATTGGCTAGATGATAATCTCGGCTTATGTTGGATCCACGCCGGCTGCTGACCTTCCGCGCCGTCGCCCACGCCGGATCGTTCTCCGCAGCCGCTCGCGAGCTGTCACTCACCCAGCCCGCGGTGTCACAGCAGATCGCTGCCCTCGAGCGTGAGCTGGGCGCGCGGCTGCTGCACCGCGCGCCCGGCGGCCCGACGCTGACCGCGGCCGGCGCGCTCGCCCTCGAGCACGCCGAGGCGCTGGCCGACCGCCTCGCGCTGGCCGACAGCCAGCTCGCCGAGCTCTCCGACGACGGCGCCGCGGTGCGCGTCGGCGGCTTCCCCAGCGCGCTGGCGACGCTCGTGCCCGCGGCGATCGAGCGCCTCGCACCCCGGCGCGTCGAGGCGGTGGAGGGTACTGTCGAGGAGCTGACGGCTTCCGTAGGCGACGGCAGCCTGCACGTGGCGCTGGTCTTCCAGGACGCGGCGGCGCCGCGGCGCGAGCATCCCGGCCTGCGCCGACACGACCTGCTCGACGAGCCGTTCGTCGCGATCGTCGGCCCCGGCCACCGCCTCGCGCGCCGACGGACGATCCGCCTGCGCGAGCTGGCCGGCGACCCGTGGACCGCGCCGTCCGAGACCGGCATCCTGCACGCGGCGTGCGTCGCCGCGGGCTTCGAGCCCGACCTGCACTTCGTCACGCGCGACGTCCTGGCCATCCGCGCGCTTGTGGCCGCCGACCTCGCGGTGACCCTCGCGCCGCGCCTTATCGCGGGCCACCTGCACGGCCTCCACGTGCTCGCCCTGCGCGACGAGCCCCCCCGGCGCACGGTGTACGCGCTCACCCCGCGCACAGGCACCACGGCGGCGGCGCACATGTTCATCGACGCCGTGCGCGAGACACCATCCGGCCTCCGGCCGGGGGGACCCGCCTCGGGCGGCCACGTGGCCGCCTTCGGCACTCCTTAACGCGACGCGACCGTGATGTGGATCGCCTGCGGCTCGCGGATCCAGGCGATCAAGCCCAGCGCCGCCAGGCGATCGAGCACGAACTGGAAGGCGAGTGCCTGCGCGCGGCTGCGGTAGTCGCGCGCGATGTCGAAGGCGAAGCCCGTCGTATGCAGCGAGTAGGCCGCGGTCGCCTCGCGGTCGGTGGCCCGGAGCACCCGTTGGTAGCGCTCGTCGCGCACCGTGCTCGTGACGATCAGCGGCGCGCTGCGAGCGATCGCGCGCGTGTCGGCGCCGATGGCCTCGAGCACCGCGAGCGCCTGCGGGCGCAGCGCCCGATACAGCAGCGGCGACTGCTTGATGCGCCCGGCGAGCGCGCCCATGCTCGGGTCGATGCGCAGGCCGTAGGCCTTCAGCCCGTTCTCCGGGAGCGCGCGCAGCTCGCCCGACGCGCGGGCGCGGCCGACCGCGAACGGGTCGCCGTAGACCGGCGTGGACTCGGGCGGGTGCAGGACCTCCTCGGCCGACGCCTTGTGCGACTGCAGCACCGCCTCGTGCGCCAGCGCCTGCGGGCTGCGCCGGTACAGCCGCATGATCTCGCGCGCCGCGAGCACGCGCCAGAGGTAGGTCGACGAGTCGTCGCCCAGCGACGCGAGCTTGCGCCAGGCGGTGGCGTGGCGCAGCGGGCTGGAGTCGAAGTACAGCTGCGCGTAGGGCACCGATGGCTTGCCGTAGGCCGCGAGCGCCTGCTGCAGGTTGCCCACGCCCATGTGGTAGGCCACGATGGCGAGGTCGTCGCGGCCCAGACGGCGCTTGGCGAAGTCCAGGTAGCGCGCCGTCGCCTCGAGCGCCTTGGCCGGGTCGAAGCGCTCGTCGACGCGGCGGCGCATCGCCTCGCGTTGACGCACGCGATGACCGCGCAGGATGCCGCGGGTCAGGCGCTCGGAGGTGCTGACGTCGATCCTCATCCCGAGCAGGTTCTGGCCCGTCTCGGCCAGGATCTGGGTCAACCCGACCGCCGAACGCAGGTCGTCGGACGCGCGCGCATCGGCGCGTCCGGCGGACTCCAGGAAGACGATCGCCTCGAGGGTGTCGGGGCTCATGCCATGGCGGCGGGCGACGCGATCGATAAGTGGCCGCCAGCGCGCCGTGCGGGTCGCCGAGGCCACGACGCCGCCCGGGCTCTTGACATACAGCACGTGGCTGAGGCCGAGCGCGGCGCCGCGCTCGTACTCGGCCTGGCGGCGCGGGTCGTAGGCAAAGGGCTTGGCGGCATCGACGCCGCCGACGACGCTCGGGCCCAGGGCGCTGCGGGGCGGCTCGTGACGGCGGCGGTCGGCGACCACGATGAGCGCGACGCCGATCAAACAAAGCACCGCCATCACGGTCAGCCGCCGGCGTGCGTGCACCGGAACGCTTGCCACGAAGATGCACCCTGCCACATCCGGTGGTCTGCCTAACGTCATTGGCGTGCGCGTCGTCGCTGCTTCCGACCTTTCGCCGCCGGTGACGCTCGACGACGACCTCGTGATCCACGGCGAGAACCTCGACGTGCTCCCGCGCCTGCCCGCGGGCGCCTTCGACGTCATCTACATCGACCCGCCGTTCAACACCGGGCGCGAGCAGCGCCGCCGCTCGCTGCGCGTCATCGCCGATGCCAACGGCGATCGCACCGGCTTTGGCGGGCGCCGCTACCGCACGCACGAACTGGGCTCGCTCGCCTACGCCGACGCCTTCGAGGACTACGTCGGCTTCCTCGCGCCGCGATTGGAGGAGGCCCGGCGGCTCCTGGCTCCCCACGGCACGCTCTACGTCCACCTCGACCCGCGCGAAAGCCACTACGTCAAGGTCCATCTCGACGGGCTCTTCGGCCGCGACTGCTTCCTCAACGAGCTCGTGTGGGCCTATGACTACGGCGGCAAGACGCGCCGGCGCTGGCCGCCCAAGCACGACACGATCCTCGTCTACGTGCGCGATCCCACCGGTTACCACTTCGACGACGCCGAGGTCGAGCGCATTCCCTATCTCGCGCCCGGGCTCGTCGGGCCCGAGAAGGCCGCGCGCGGCAAGCGCCTGACCGACACCTGGTTTCACACGATCGTGCCGACCGCGGGCCGCGAGAAGACCGGCTACCCGACACAGAAGCCGGAGGGCGTCGTGCGGCGGATCGTGGCTGCGTCGTCGCGTCCGGGCGGGTGGTGTTTGGACTTCTTCGCCGGCTCGGGCACGCTGGGGGCGGTCGCGCGCGCCCTTGGCCGGCGCTTCGTGCTCGTCGACTCCCAGGACGAGGCGGTCGACGTCATGCGCCGGCGCCTCGGAGCCGAGGCTCACATATGAACGCGCCGACGGTGATCGGCGCCAGGCCCGGCGCATAAGGGCGCTACCCGCCTCCACGCGCCGTTAACGTCCCCGCTCGATGCTGAACGAACGGCTGTTCGCCGCCGCGCGCGGCGCGTCCGGATGGCCGCGGCTGCCGACCGTGGCCGCCGAGGCCATGATCGCCACGAGCCATCCACTTGCCACGCGCGCGGGCGCGCGCGCGTTGGACGCCGGCGGCAACGCGGTCGACGCGGCGCTGGCGGCGGCGGCGATGCTGACTGTCTGCGAGCCGCCCCACAACGGCATCGGCGGTGACGCGTTCACGCTGCTGTGGTGGGACGGGGCGCTGCACGGCCTCAACGGCTCGGGGCGCTCGCCGGCGGTGCTCGACGGTGCGGCGGTCGACGCCGGCGGGCCGCGCTCGGTCACGGTCCCGGGCGCCGTGCGGGCATGGGCCGACCTGGCCGAGCGCTTCGGGCGGCGCGGACTCGACGCGGCGCTGGCCGACGCCATCGATGCCGCGCAGGACGGCGTCGCCGCCACGGCGCGCATCGCCGAGCACTGGCGCCTGACCGAGCGCGCGCCGTGGCCGGCGCCGCGCCTCGGCGAGCGCTACACGCTGCCCGGGCTCGACGGCACGCTGCGCGCGATCGCCGACCGCGGGCCGGCCGCGCTGTACGAGGGGCCGGTGGCCGAGGCGATCGCGGCGTCGTGCTGGCTGTCGCTCGACGACCTCGCCGCGCATCGCTCCGAATGGGTCGAGCCGCTGCGCCGCGCCTATCGCGGCGTCGACGTCTGCGAGCTGCCGCCCAACTCGCAGGGGGTCACCGCGCTCGTCGCGCTCGGCATCGCCGAAAGGCTCGACAGCGGCCTGCACGAGGACATCGAGGCGGCCAAGCTCGCGCTCGACTGGGCCGCGCGCGAGGTCGGCGACGCGCCGGTGGAGCTTCCCGATCTCGACGCCCTGCGGGCGCGCATCCGGTCCGACGCGGCGATCGACGCGCGCGTGTGGCCAGGGGAGGGCACGAGCTTCCTGTGCGCGGTCGACGGCGACCGCAACGCGATCGCGCTCATCCAGTCGCTCTACGAGGGCTTCGGCTCGGGCGTGGTGGCCGGCGACACCGGGATCGCGTTGCACAGCCGGGGCGCCTGCTTCCGCGCCGAGGAGGGTCACCCGAACTGCCTGGCCCCGGAGCGGCGTCCGTTCCACACGCTGATGCCCGGCATGCTGCTGCGCGATGGGGGGCTACTCGGGCCCTTCGGCGTGATGGGTGCCGCGATGCAGCCGCAGGCGCACTTTCAGGTGGTCCGGCGCCTCGTCGACGACGGGCTCGACCCACAGGCCGCGCTGGACGCCGCGCGCTTCCGCGCCACGGGCGGCCGGCGGGTGCTGCTCGAGCCCGGGTTGGCCGGCGAGGTCGACGACCTGCGCGCGCGCGGGCACGAGGCCGTGGTCTCCGACGTCCCACATCCGTTCGGCGTCGGCCAGATGATCCTCGCCGACGGCGACGCGCTGGTCGCCGGCTCGGACGGGCGTGCCGACGGCCACGCCGCCGGCCTCTGACCACCGAACGTCCCTGGCGTCGCAACAGGGTTCCTACGTCGTGGACGTTCGGCGGGTTAGTGTCGACAGCCATGACCGTGATCCCCGGGCGCCACGCGGCGCACATCGACGGCGAGTTCGTCGTCTTCCTCATCGGCATGCGCGTCAACCGGCCGCTCAAGCTGCACAAGTGGCTGCCGGTCGCCGCCGCGATGCGGCCGATGGTCAAGGAGCTCGAGGCCGACCCGTCGGCGGGCTTCCTCGGAGCGACGCAGGGCTTCCTCGCGGGCGGCCCCGCGCTGGTGCAGTACTGGCGCTCGTTCGAGCACCTCGAGCGCTACGCGCGCAAGGCGGACGCCCGGCATCTGCCCGCCTGGCGGAAGTTCAACCAGCGCGTGCGCGCCTCGGGCGACGTGGGCATCTGGCACGAGACCTACCGCGTGCGCGGCCGGCGAGTACGAGGCGATCTACGGCAACATGCCCGTCGTCGGCCTTGCCGCCGTCGCCGAGCACCGCCCCCTCGGCAGCACCACCGCCACCGCGGCGCTGCGGATCGGCGCCCGCCCGACGACACGCCCCCGGTCGAGGGCTACTAGCCGCCGGCTGCGTGCACGGCCAGCACGGCGTCGAGCGTGTCGGCCTCGGCGGCGGGCTTGTCGGGGCGGTAGCGCAGCACGCGCGCGAAGCGCAGCGCGACGCCGCCGGGGTAGCGCGGGCTGCGTCTGCACGCCGTCGAAGGCGATCTCGACGACGAGCTCGGGGCGCACGTGGACCGTGCCAGTCGTCGCGGGCGACCTCGAGCTCGAGCAGCCGCTCGGTCTGCCAGGTGAGCATCTCGTCGGTCAGGCCCTTGAACGTCTTGCCGAGCATCACGAAGCCGCCGCCGGCCGGATCGCGCGCGCCGAGGTGCAGGTTGCGAGAGCCAGCCGCGGCGGCGGCCGTGGCCCCACTCGGCGGCGAGCACGACGAGGTCGAGCGTGTGGCGCGGCTTGACCTTCAGCCAGCCGCGCGCCGCGGCGGCCCGCGTCGTAGGGCGCGTCGAGCGCCTTGACCACGACGCCCTCGTGGCCGGCGGCGAGCGCGGCGTCGAGGAACGCCTGCGCGCCGCGCCGTCGTCGGCGACGACCGCGCGCGGGACGACGCGCGGCGCCGGGCACGACGCGCCGCGAGCGCGCGTCGGCGCGCTCGGCGCCGGGCCGGTCGAGCAGGTCCTCGCCGTCGAGGTGCAGCACGTCGAAGAAGAGCGGCGTCAGCGGCATGCGCAGCCGTCGGCGCGGCGCGTGCCGAAGCGGCTCGCGGTGACCTGGAACGGCTGCGGCCGGCCGTCGGCGCGCAGCGCGATCGCCTCGCCGTCGAGCACGAGCGCCGCGCGACCGGCAGCGCGAGCGACGGCCTGCGACGACCTCGGGCACGCGCGCGGTGACGTCGTCGAGGCTGCGGGTGAAGACGCGCGACGTCGTCGCCGTCGCGGTGGACCTGGACCGCGGACGCCGTCGAGCTTCCACTCGACCGCGGCCGGGCCGGTGCGCTGCCAGCGCGGCCTCGACGTCGGCGCCGGGCGCGGCGAGCATCGGCTGCAGCGGCGCGGCCGACCTCCAGCCGGACGCGGCGAGCGCCGGCGCGCCGCTCGGCCAGCGCAGCGGCGGCGACGGCGCCGAGGTCGCCGCGCAGCATCAGCGCGCGGCGCACCGCGTCGCGCGGCACGCTCGGCGGCGCGCGCGACGGCCTCGACCATCACGCCCTCCAGCGCGCCCTGGCGCAGCTCGCCGATGAGCAGCGCGCGCGAGGAAGCGCTGCTCGCGCGTCGGTGGCGCGCGCCGAACAGCGTCGGCCAGCGCGTCGCGCCGCGCCGCCTGCGAGCCGGGCCCGGCCATCGCCCCGATCCGCTCGCAGCGCGGCGTCGACCTCGGCGAGCGTCAGCGTCGCCTCCGCGGCGGGCGCCGGCAGGTCCGCGCAGCGACGGCCAGCCGACGCCGATCTGGCGCTGGCGCAGCTCGCCGGAGAGGTACGCGACGCCGATCGCGACCTCCTCCGGCGCCGAGCCGCCGCAACGCCTCGGCGAGCCGCTCGATCTTGGCCGTGCGCGACGACATCTCGCGCACCGCTTCGGAGGTCGCGGTCAGCTCGGCGAGCAGCATCGAAGGTAGGAGCGAGAAGGCGCCAGGTCGCGTCTGACGTCGCTGTCTTTCACGTGCTCCATCGTTTCAAGCCGCCACATCGAGCTGACCGTCGACCTGCTCGGTCCGGCAGTCGCCGCGGACCGCGCCGCGGCGGGCGGTGTATGAATCGCACTCGATGCCGAATGCGATGCGTTCGTTCGACCCGGGGCGCGTGGGGCGGTTGGAGTGCACCGCGTGGGTTACGTACTACCGGCGCGAGTGGTGGAACTTCCTGCGGGCGGCCTTCGCGCTGACCCGCCACACCTTCGCGCTGTCGTGGCCGGCGACGCTCTACGGCGGCTGGCTGGTCCTGCGCGCCAACCAGCTCTGGGCGCCCTATCCCGACAACGACCCCGACGGCGCGCGGCGCTGTATGCGGCGCTTCTACGGGCTCGTCGCACGGCGCCACGGCGAGACCTTCGACGTCGTCGAGGCCGCGCGGCTGGAGGTCGAGTGGTGGCGCGTGCATCGCGACGTGCAGCGCCGCCAGGCAGGCGACGAGGCCTCGCTGGCCGACGCGCTCGCCGCGCTCTACGCACACGTCTACGGCGTGCCCGCGGCCGATGTGGCGCAGGCGGCGCGGGAGCGCGCGCTGGCCATGCGCCACTCCGACCGGTGGGTCGAGGAGGGCTGCCACATGGACAGCCCCCTCGTGCCCGAGGAGCGCGCGGCGCTCGTGCGCTCCTACGCCGCGCTGCTGGCCGCGGTGCACCGGGTGTAGGTCGGTAGTTTCCCCCGGCGATCTGCGGGTCGTCGCGCTGGCCGCGGGCCGCGGCCGGACCTACGGTCGTGATCGTCATGTCCGGTCAGCTGAGCTCCGGGGAACGCGAGCTCGCCACGCTCGCTGCGGCGTTGCGCGCGCTCGAGGAGGACATCGGGGCCGCGCGACAAGCGGCACGGCGTGCCGGTGCCGGCCAGGGCGTGGATCCGCCGCGCCCAGCCCGGTCCGGGGAGCGTGGCGAGCTCGTGACGCTCGCCGACGGGGGGCGCATCGTCATCCGCCCAATCGAGCCCGCGGACAGCGCGGACCTCGCAACCGCCTTCCGGCGCCTGAGCGCGCTGTCGCGCTTCCGGGTCTTCGGCGAGCAGGTCGACCGCCTCACCCTGGAGCAGCTCTTCGAGATCACGCACGTGGATCACGAGTCCCGAGAGACGCTGGTCGCGCTCGACGCTGCCACGGGAGAGGGCGTCGGCCTTGCCCGCTACGTCCGGGCGCCTGACGACCCGGCGCGGGCAGAGGTCCGCTGCACGGTGCTCGACGGCTGGCAGCATCGTGGCGTGGGGAGCGCGCTGGTCGAGCGCCTCGCAACGCGGGCGCGCGCGGCCGGCATCGAGCGCTGCACGGCGCTGATCCTGCTCGGCAACGAGCCGGCCCGGCGGCTCCTGGCGCACGTCGCCGAGGAGACGAGTAAGCGCCGCGACGGCGCGACAGTCGACATCACCGCGAAGGCGCGAGAGGACGCGCCATGAACATCGCTGGCCGAGCGGGTGCACTCAGCGCGGCGCACTGGAAACGCGCGACGATCGGCTGGCTGCTCTTCGCGATCGCCGCCGTCATCCTCGGAGCGGCAGTCGGCGCAAAGCCGATGAGCGACTCGGACATGGCCTCCGGCCAGACCGCCAAGGCCGAGCGGATGCTGGCCCAAGGCGGTTTCAAGAAGCCCGCGACCGAGAGCGTGCTGATACAGAGTCGGGACGGCAAGCTCACGGTGCGCGACCCGGCGTTCCAGCTCGCGATCGTCGACGTCACCGACGAGCTCTACAACCAGCGCAACGTCACGAACGTCCAGGATCCGATCTGGCGCCCGGCGAGCCAGATCTCCCCCGATCAGCGCTCCGCGCTCGTCCAGTTCGAGATCAACGGCAGGCAGGACGACGCCAAGCGCAAGATCGTGCCCATCCTGCATGCCGTCGCGTACGCCCAGAGGGTCAACCCCGAATTCCGGATCGAGGAGTTCGGCTATGCGAGCGCCGCCCATGTCAGCGACCAGGTCTTCAAGCAGGACTTCTAGAGCGCCGAGCGCCTCTCGCTGCCGATCACTCTGCTGATCCTGCTGCTGGCCTTTGGAGCGCTCGTCGCAGCCAGCCTGCCCGTCGTGCTCGCCTTCTCTGCCGTGCTCGCCGCGGTAGGGCTGAACATGCTCGCCAGCCACCTAATCGGGCGCTGCGCGCCCTGCGCCGCGACGTGATCGCGCCCGTCGCGGCGACGTTGCCCGACGCGCAGGTGGCCGTCACGGGCCAGACCGCCGGGACGCACGACTTCAACCAGACGATGAAGGCGCGCGCGCCGCTGGTCTTCGGCTTCGTGCTCGGCCTGGCCTTCCTGCTGCTGCTGTTCACCTTCCGGTCGATCGTCGTGCCGCTCAAGGCGATCGTGCTCAACCTGCTGTCCGTGGGGGCGGCCTACGGTGTCCTGATCACGGTCTTCCAGCGAGGCCACCTCGAGGGGCTCCTGGGCTTCCGCTCCAATGGCGCGATCGCGTCGTGGCTGCCGCTGTTCCTGTTCGTCGTTCTCTTCGGCCTGTCCATGGACTACCACGTCTTCATCCTCAGCCGCATCAAGGAACTGGTCGATCGCGGCATGTCCACGACGCAGGCGGTCGATCAAGGCATCCGCAGCACCGCGGGCACGGTCACGAGCGCGGCCTTCGTCATGGTTGCGGTGTTCGCGATCTTCGCCGCGCTACGAGTGCTCCCGATCAAGCAGATGGGGTTCGGCCTCGCCGTCGCGGTGCTCATCGACGCGACGATCATCCGTGCGGTGCTGCTCCCGGCGACGATGAAGCTGCTGGGCGAGTGGAACTGGTACCTGCCGTCCTGGCTGCAGTGGCTTCCGGATCCGGGCGCCGACCACGCTCAGGCGGCGAGCGCCTCGCGGAAGCCCTCGCGCCAGCTCGGGTGGCGCGGCTCCCACTGAAGCTCGCGCTTGGCCTTGGCGTTCGACGAGCCGCGCACCTCGGTCATCATCGACACCCCGACCTCGCCGGCGGCCAGGCGGCCCAGCCAAGCCGGGACGCGCCGCGGCGGCTTGGCGCCGAGCGCCTCGGCCATGCCGGGTAGCCACTCGGCCACGGGTGCCGGGTCGTCGTCGACGACGTTGTAGATGCCCGGCGCGCCGTGATCGAGGGCGGCGACGGTGGCGTCGGCCGCATCGTCGAGGTGCACGAACGACCACACGCCGCCGCCGTCGCCGACGACCGGGAAGCGGCGCTTGCGGACGGCCTCCATGAAGGCCGGGGGCATGTCGGTGAGGGGGCCATACAAGCCGCCGTAGCGCAGCACAATGCCCTCGATCCCGTCGGCGCCGACGACCGTGCGCTCCAGGTAGCGCATCGCGTCCAGACTGGCGCGCATCGCCGCCGGCGGATCGGGATCGAGCGGGTCGTCCTCGGTCTTCACCGGGCCGCCCTCGCGGACGTTGGGCCAGCCGGTGTAGCTCTGGACGATGATCCGCCGGGCGCCGGCGGCGCGCGCCGCGGCGAGCAGGTTGTCGGTGCCCTTGGTGCGCAGTTCGTTGGTGAGGGCGAAGTCCTCGTCGAAGTGGCGCAGGTTGCCGGTCATGTCGTTCAGCGCCGTCATCTGGTGCACGACGACCTCGGGCTCGGCGCCGGTCACTGCGGCGGTCACGGCCTCACGGTCCAGACCGTCGGCGACGACCGGGTAGGCCCCCGCCTGGCGCAGCGCGTCGACCTTCTTCGGCGAGCGCGTCATGGCCACGACCTCGTGGCGCTCGGCGATCAACCGTGGGATGAGATGGCGGCCGATCGCGCCGCCGGCGCCTGCAAGAAAGACCCGCATCGGGTTTGCTCCTTCGTCTCTTTGGGGGATCTGTCCACGAGACGAGACACGCGGGACGCCTGTGACAGGCGGCGCGACCTCGCGGCGAGCGATGTGGCAGGGTTCCCGCGCAAGACACCTTGGCGCGCCGGCGGGGGGCGTTGGCGCGCCACGAGGAAGGGATAAGGCTCCATGCACAGTTCCGGAAGGAGCTGCGCCGCGCTTGCGGTCGCAGCCCTCGCGCTGGGGACGTTGGTCACGCCGGCCGGCGCCGCCCGTCCATCTCGCAGTGCCGTGCCCGGAAGCGTCCCGCGCTGGGCGCAGCCGAGCCGCGACCGTGGTGACGCCGCGAGCAATCGCTCGGTGAGCGTCACGGTCTATCTCCCGCTGCGCAACGCCGACGGCGCCGCAGCGCTCGCCCAGCAGGTCTCGGATCCGTCGAGCGCCGGCTACGGCCAGTACCTGACCCCGGCGGCGTTCACGCAGCGCTTCGGCGCGACCGACGCCGACGTCGCGGCCGTCGCCGGCTTCCTGCGCGGCGCAGGGCTGACCGTCGACGACGTCGCGCCCGACAACCGCTACGTCGAGGCGAGCGGCACGCTCGCCCAGGCCGAGACCGCGTTCGACACGAGCGTGCACCGCTTCGCCTGGCGCGGGCGACTGCTCAACGCGCCGACCAAGACGCTCTCGGTGCCATCGTCGCTCAGCGGCAAGGTGCTCGCGGTAACCGGGCTCAACCAGACGCTGACCCGCCCGCAGGGCGACGTCCCGGGCGCGACCGGCAACGCCGCGACCCAGGCGAAGGGCAAGGCGGGCTCGCAGGCGCCGCCGCCCGACGGATTCCGCAACGCGCCGCCGTGCTCGAGATACTTCGGCGAGAAGCTCGACACGACGGATCCGACGGTCAACGGCCAGGCCGTGCCGTACGCGCCGTGCGGCTACACGCCGTCGCAGCTACCAGGGCGCCTATGGCACCTCCGGGCTGCTGTCCCACGGCATTGACGGCCGCGGCGTGACGGTGGCGATCACCGACGCCTACGCCGCGCCGACGATCCTCGAGGACGCCAACATGTACGCGTCCCGTCACGGCCAGGCCCCGTTCGGCAAGAAGCAGTTCAAGCAGATCCTGCCGAACAAGCCGTACCGCTACGGCTACGACGACGCGGTCAACGGCGACCAGTGCGACGAGCAGGGTTGGTACGGCGAGGAGACGCTCGACGTCGAGGCCGTGCACGCGATGGCACCGGGCGCCAACGTCCTCTACGTCGCCGGGCGCTCCTGCTTTGACGACGACCTGCTCAAGGCGCTCAACAAGATCGTCGGCACCAGGAAGGCGGACATCATCACCAACTCGTGGGGCGACATCGGCGAGGACGTCCCCGCCGACGTGCTGCAGGCCTACACGGCGACGTTCGTGCAGGCGGCCCTCGAGGGCATCGGCGTCTTCTTCTCCTCCGGAGACGACGGCGACGACAGCGGTGACACCGAGGACGGCTCGCCCGTCGTCGACTTCCCGTCGTCGCATCCGCTCGTGACGTCGGTCGGCGGCACCTCCCTGGGCGTGACGCAGGGCAACGGCTACGGGTTCGAGACGGGCTGGGCGACCGGCACGAGCACCCTGACCGACGGCGCATGGGTGCCGCCGTACCCGGGTGACTGGCTGTACGGCGGCGGCGGCGGCGTCAGCTCGCTGTTCCCCGAGCCGTTCTACCAGTTCGGCGTGGTGCCGAACGGCCTGGCTGGGGGCCACCGCGCGGTGCCCGACATCGCGATGGACGGCGATCCGCAGACCGGCATGCTGGTCGGTGAGACCCAGACGTTCCCCGACGGCGCCTACTACGACGAGTACCGCATCGGCGGGACGAGCCTCTCGTCGCCGCTCTATGCGGGCCTCGAGGCGCTGGCCGACCAGGCGGCCGGCCACCCGCACGGTTTCGCCAACCCGGCGATCTACCGCCAGAACGGCGCGGTCCTGCACGACGTCAAGGGCCCGGGTCCGGTCCCGGCGGTCGTGCGTGTCAACTACACCAACAGCGTCGACGCCAGCGAGGGCACGAGCACGATTCTGCGCTCGCTCGACGACGAGGCCCAGTCGATCCACGTGGCCCCCGGGTGGGACACGATCACGGGCGTTGGCTCGCCGAACGGCGCGGGCTACGTCCTGAGCCTCGGCGTCCGCGGGCGCTAGCCGGTGACCCCGGGCGGGCGGCGCTCCGGCGCCGCCCGCCCCGGGCGCCACATGCGCCAGGATGCCGGGCATGTCGACGCGTCCCACACAGGAAGGGCCCCACCGCGTCGTCGTGGTGGGGGGCGGGTTCGGCGGGCTGCAGGCGTCGCTCAAGCTCGCTCGGATGCCGGTCGAGGTCACGCTCGTCGACCGGCGCAACTTCCACCTCTTCCAACCGCTCGCCTACCAGGTCGCCACCGGCTCGCTCACGCCGGCGGAGATCTGCTACCCGCTGCGGCGCATCTTCCGCCACCACCCCAACGTGCGGGTGCTCCTCGGCGACGTCGTCGATGTCGACCTCGACGCGCGCCGCGTCGAGCTGCGCGCGACAACCGACGACGACGTCGTGCCAGAGCCGCTGACCTACGACTCGCTGATCGTGTCGGGCGGCTCGTTGTACTCGTACTTCGGTCACGACGAGTGGCAGACCCACGCCGCCGAGCTCAAGTCACTCGAGGGCGCGCTGACCATCCGCCGCGAGATCCTGACCGCCTTCGAGCTGGCCGAGATCGAGACCGTCGCGGCGGACCGCGAGGCCTACCTGACCTTCGTGGTCGTCGGCGCCGGCCCCACCGGCGTCGAGATGGCCGGCCAGATCGCGGAGATCGCGCGCGACGTGCGCGGCGACTTCCGCTCGATCGACGTGTCGCAGACGCGCATCCTGCTCGTCGAGGCGATCGACCGCGTCCTCGCGACGTTCCCACCGTCCCTGTCGGCGAAGGCCAAGCGCTCGCTCGAGGGTTTGGGCGTCACGGTGCGCCTCGACGAGTCGGTCGTCGACGTCGACGCGACGAGCGTCACCGTCAAGCGCGCCGACGACACGACCGAGCGCATCGACACGCGCACCGTCATCTGGGCCGCCGGCGTTGTCGCGTCACCGCTGGCGGGGCTGCTGGCGCAGCGCGCAGGCGTCGAGACCGATCGCGCCGACCGCCTCGTCGTCGAGCCCGACCTCTCGGTGCCGGGCCACCCCGAGGTGCTCGCGATCGGCGACATGGTCAGCGTCCGCCAGTCCGACGGCAGCGCGCATGTCTTCCCCGGCGTCGCACCGGTCGCGATGCAGATGGGCCGCCACGCGGCGCGCGCGATCCGCGAGCGGATGGGAGGCGCCAACGCCAGCCCGTTCCACTACACCGACAAGGGCAACCTCGCGACGATCGGCCGCGCCCGCGCGGTGGCCGACATCAAGGGCGTTCATCTGAGCGGGTTCATCGCCTGGTGGACGTGGCTCGCCGTCCACCTCTTCTACCTGATCGGCTTCCAGAACCGCCTGCTCGTCGTCATTCGCTGGGCGTTCAGCTTCTTCACGCACGGTCGCGGCGCGCGGCTGATCGCCCACGAGGAGGCCGAGCCAGAGCGGGACTGACGCGCGCGGTCAGCCCACCACGGTGCGGCTCTGCTCGCGCATGAACTGGGGCAGGTAGTACGGGCCCAGCCCACCCTTGCCGGTCGAGCCGCTGGACTTCCAGCCGCAGAACGTCTGCGTTCCGGGCCAGGCGCCGGTCGTCGCGCCGGCGCGGCGGTTGACGTAGACGACGCCTGCCTGGATCTCGTCGAGGAAGCGGTCGAGCTCGGCCTGGTCCTCGCTGAACGCGCCGGCCGTCAGCCCGTAGTCGGGCGCGTTGGCCTCGGCCAGCGCCTCGTCGAGCGAGCCGACGCGCGTGACGGTGACGAAGGGGAGGAACAGCTCGTCGCGCTCGAGCGCGTGGCCGGCCGGGAGGTCGCTGACGACGGTCGGCGCCACGAAGTGGCCAGGTCGTGCGGGGCGCTCGCCGCCCGCGGCGACCCTCCCGTCGCGCCGCGCCGCCGCGGAAGCGGCGTCGAAGCGCTCGACGCCGGCCGCGTTGACCACGGGACCGAGGAAGGCGTCGCGATCCGCGGGATCGCCGAGCGGCAATCGCGCGGCCCATCGCGCGAGGCGCTCCACGAAGTCGTCGTGCACGTCTGCGTGGACGATCGCGCGCGAGCACGCGCTGCACTTCTGGCCCGCGAGACCGAAGGCGGCGCGGGCCACGCCCTCGGCGGCCTTGTCGACGTCGGCGTTGGCGGTGACGATCGCGGGGTTCTTGCCGCCCATCTCCGTGAGCGCGGGCCGGGCGTATGGGCCCTGCTGCAGCTTGCGCGCGATCTCGCGGCCGACGGCGGCCGACCCGGTGAAGGCGACGCCGTCGACGCCCGCGTCGACGAGCGCGCGGCCGGTGGCCTCGCCACCGTGGACGAGGTTGAAGACGCCGGGCGGCAGATCGGCCGCGCGCGCGATCTCGGCGAGCAGCGCCCCCGTCCACGGCGTCTCCTCCGACGGCTTGAACACGACCGTGTTGCCGGCGATCAGGGCCGAGCTCGCCATCCCGATCGAGAGCGCGGCCGGGAAGTTGAATGGCGCGATCACCGCGAAGACGCCGTAGGGCCGCAGCACATCAGTGTTGCGCTCGCCGTCGACGAAGCTCGCCAGCGGAGTGACGTAGCCGTCGTTGT
The DNA here is from genome assembly GCA_963821355.1 of uncultured Actinomycetes bacterium. Taxonomy (GTDB): domain Bacteria; phylum Actinomycetota; class Thermoleophilia; order Solirubrobacterales; family Solirubrobacteraceae; genus JAOPZW01. The sequence continues at coordinate 212,184 of CAWGDO010000004.1, forward strand.
GCTCCATGTGGTCGGCGTAGGTCGTGACGAGGTCGATGGCCTCCTGGACCTCGACGATCGACTCCGTGCGCGATTTGCCGGTCTCCAGGCTGGCGATCGCGGCGAGCTCGAGGTGGCGGTCGGAGGTGCCGGCGGCCAGCGCGCGCAGGAGCGAGCAGCGCTGTGCCCACGACGTCCGCCGCCAGTCGCCCGCTGCCGCGCGGGCGGCGTCGACCGCGTCCGCCACCAGTTCGGGCGTGGCCTGGAAGGCGCGGCTGGCGACCGCGTCGTCGGTGCACGGGTCGACGCGCTCGAACGGCGCGCCCTCGGCGACCTGGCGCTCGGCGATCACGTGTGGCAGCGGCTCGCCGCCGCCCGCCGCTCGCGCCTGCGCCAAGTGCGCCTCGAACTCCTCGTCGGTCTCGGTGTCGAGTCCGCCGCTGGTGTACGTCAACCGCGTGCTCATGGCGCGACCGTATCCTCTCGGCGCCGTGGCCGTCCGCACCGATTTCCCGCACCGCGTCGAGCGCATCGACCACACCTGGATCCCGCTCTCCGATGGCACGCGCCTGGCCGCGCGGATCTGGCTGCCGCGGGACGCCGGCCTCGTGCCGGCGATCCTCGAGTACCTGCCCTACCGCAAGGGCGACGCGTTCGCGCGGCGCGACTCGCACCACCATCCGTACTTCGCCGGCTTCGGCTATGCGGGCGTGCGCGTCGACCTGCGCGGTACCGGCGACTCCGACGGGATCCTGCTCGACGAGTACCTGCCCCAGGAGCAGGACGACGCGCTGGAGGTCATCGCCTGGCTGGCCGAGCAGCCTTGGTGCAGCGGCGCCGTCGGCATGATCGGGATCTCCTGGGGCGGCTTCAACGGCCTGCAGGTCGCCGCGCGCCGCCCGCCGGCGCTCCAGGCGGTCGTCTCGATGTGCGCCGCCGACGACCGCTACGCCGACGACGTGCACTACGTCGGTGGCTGTGTGCTGGCCGTCGACATGCTCCCGTGGGCCGCGACGATGCTCACCGGCAACGCGCTTCCGCCCGACCCGCAGGCCGTTGGCGACGGCTGGCGCGAGACGTGGCTGGATCGCATCGATCGCACACCGTCGTTCATCAAGGCGTGGCTGGGCCACCAACGCCGAGACGACTACTGGCGCCAGGGCTCGGTCTGCGAGGACTATGCGGCGATCGAGGCGCCGGTCTACGCCGTCGGCGGCTGGGCCGACGGCTACAGCAACGCGATCCCGCGGCTGGTCGAAGGCCTGCCGGGGCCGCGCAAGGGCCTCATCGGCCCGTGGTCGCACGCCTTCCCGCAGGACGGCGAGCCTGGCCCGGCGATCGGCTTCCTGCAGGAGTGCCTGCGCTGGTTCGACCAGCACCTCAAGGGTTTCGAGACGGGGATCATGGACGAGCCGCGGCTGCGCGCCTGGATCCAGGAGCCGGTGACGCCCGCAACGCACTACACCGAACGCCCGGGCCGTTGGGTCACGTGGACGCCGACGCACCCATGGACCTGGGATTTCTCGCCGTCAGAGCCCGCCACGCATCACAGCGTCGAGTCGACCGGGCTCGATGCCGGCGCCTGGTGCCCGGACGGGGGAGAGGGCGACTGGCCCGGCGACCAGCGCGAGGAGGACGAGCGCTCGCTGACCTTCACGTCCGAGCCGCTCGACGAGGACGTCGAGATCCTCGGGTTTGCCGAGGTCGACCTCACGCTCGAGGTCGACCGTCCGACGGCCTTCGTGGCGGTGCGCCTGTGCGATGTGGCGCCCGACGGCAGCTCGCTGCTCGTCACCCGCGGCGTGCTGAACCTCGCGCGGGCCCGGCCGACCGTGCGCCTCGACGCGATAGGTCAGCGCGTACCAGCGGGCCACCGGCTGCGGGTGGCGGTCAGCACGTCGTACTGGCCCTGGGTCTGGCCGTCGCCCGAGCCCGTGACGCTCACGCTCCACGCCGGGAGGCTGACGCTCCCCACCCGCAAGCCGAGCGTGGAAGAGCAACCGGACTTCGGCGCGCCCGAATGGGCCCAGCCGCTGGAGCAGGAAACGATCACGAGCGGCCGCACCACGCGCAGCCGCACCGACCACGACGGCGCGTGCGAGCTGCGCTTCGAGTGGGACGTCGGCGGCCACCGCCGCCTGAAGCACAGCGACATCGAGATGGACGACACCCACGTCACCACCTACCGGATCGCCGACGGCGATCCGCTCTCGGCGAGCGTGCGCGTGCAGTGCTCCTCGGCGCTGGGACGCGGCACGTGGCGCGCGCGTGTGGAGACCGACAGCCGCATGTCCGCCACGACCACAGAGTTCCTCGTCGAGCAACGCCTGGACGCCTACGAGGACGACGAGCTGATCCGCTCGCGCTCGTGGACGCTGCGCTTCCCGCGCGACGGCGTCTGAAGGCCGTCGGCCACCCACTGCTGGAAGGCGGCGATGAGGTCCTCGCTGGGCAGCAGCAGCTCGCCGTGCTCGAGCACGCCCGCGGCCATGCCGCGCTGCACCGACTCCACGAGCACGCGGTCCTCGGCGCCGACCTCGTCGTCGAGCGCCATGAAGTCGGCGATCCAGTCGGGGTCCTCGCCGGCGGCGAAGAAGTAGTCGAGCACGCCGAGGGTGCGCGCGGGGGCAACCGGCATCAGCGGCCCGATCGACATGTTCGGCCGGCCGGGCATCACGTTGACCTTCAGCGACGGCCAGACGAGGTGGAACTGGCCGTCGATGCCGTCGGCGTCGTAGCGCGGCCCGCGCGGCGCCGCGCGCACGCGCGCGTAGTGGCTGGCGAAGGTCGGGTGGCGCTGGAGGCGGTAGGCGTCGTGGTCGACGTCGATAAGGTCGGCAAAGCCGGGGTGGGCGACGGCGCAGTGGTAGCACTCGAGGAAGTTCTCCACGAGGACCTTCCAGTTGGCCTCGAGCACGTACTCCGAGCGGTGGTGGAACACCAGCGCTTCGACGTCGAGGCCGCCGTCCGCCACGATCTCCGGCAGGTTGCCGAGCGTGTCGGCCAGGGCCGGCGCATCCGCGCGGGGATGGACGAAGACGAACGGGCCCCAGGTGTCGACCGCCGCGGCGCGCAGGCCGAGCGCGGCACGGTCCAGGCCGCCGTCCGCGCGCGGCGCGGCGCGCAGCGCGCCGTCGAGGCCGTAGGTCCACGCGTGGTAGTGGCACTGCAGCGTCGTGCAGCGCCCGGCGCCCGATACGACCTCGGCGCCCCGGTGGCGGCAGACGTTGACGAACGCCCGCAAGGTCCCCTCGCGATCGCGCACGACGACGATCGGCACCTCGCCCGCGTGGCACGTGAAGTACGAGCCCGGCTCGGCGATCAGCCCCGCGTGGCCGGCGTACTGCCAGGCGCCGGCGAACAGCCGCGCGCGCTCCTGCGCCAGCACCTCGGGATCGGTGTACCAGCGATATGGGAGTGTCGCGGTCATGCCGGGACGGGCGCGTCCGCGACCGCGTGGCAGGCGACGACCTGATTCGATCCGGACACCGGCGCGAGCGCCAGGTCCTCGCCGCGGCAGCGCTCCTCGATGCCGAGCCGCGCGGCCTCGCCGGACGCGACGAGTGGGCAGCGCGGATGAAAGCGACAGCCGGCCGGGATGCGCGTCGGGTCGGGCGCCTCGCCGGTGAGGATCTGCGGCTCGACGCGCGCGATCTCGGGCACCACCGACAGCAGCGCGCGCGTGTAGGGGTGCTGCGCGTGGGTCAGGAGCTCCTCGGTCGGTCCCTGCTCGACGATCCGCCCGAGATACATGACGGCCACGCGGTCGGCGACGTTCCACGCCAGGCCGAGGTCGTGCGTGACGACGAGGATGGCGATGTCGCTCTCGCGCACGAGGCGCAGCATCAGCGCGAGGATCTCGCCGCGCACCGAGGCGTCGAGGCTCGACACCGGCTCGTCGGCCACGAGCAGGCTCGGGTTGAGGGCCATCGCCCCGGCGATGATCACGCGCTGGCGCTGGCCGCCGGAGATCTCGTAGGGGTAGCGGGCGAAGAAGCGCTCGGGCGGGCGCAGCCCGGCGCGCGACAGCGCCTGCGCGACGAGCTCCTCCTCGTTGCCGGGCACGCGCTGGATGCGCAAGCCCTCGGCCACCGCCTCGTAGATCGTCTGGCGCGCGTTGAGCGCCCCGGTCGGGTCCTGGAAGACCATCTGCACCGAGCGGCGGTACTCGCGCAGCGCCTTGCGGTTGCGGGGCAGCGCCGCGCCGCGCAGGCGCACCTCGCCGGACACCGGTGTCTGCAGCCCGACGATCGTCCGCGCCAGCGTCGTCTTGCCGCAGCCCGACTCCCCGACGAGCGCGACGATCTCGCCGCTGCGCATGGTCAGGTCGACGCCGTCGACCGCCCGCGCCACGCCGCGGCGACCGCTGAACTCGACGTGCACGCCGCGGACCTCGAGCAGCGCGGCGGCGCTCAGGCCCACGGGGTCTCCCCTCCTGGCGGCTGCGTGCCCGCCGTGGGTGCCGGCGGGGACGGGGGCGCTCCCGAAACGTGGATGCAGGCCGCGCTGCGTGCCGGTCCGGCCGGCCACAGCTCGAGGGCCGCCGACGTGCAGGCTGCTTCGGCGTCGGGACAGCGCGGATGGAACGGGCAGCCGCTGGGCAGCTCGCGGGGGTCGGGCGGGTCGCCGGCCAGGCCCGACGGGTTCATGCGGAAGGCCGGATCGCCGATGACCGGGAACGCGCCCGCGAGCGCCCGCGTATACGGGTGCGCGGGGACGTCGAAGACCTCGTGGCTCGGGCCCTCCTCGACGATCCGCCCGGCGTACATGACCGCGATCCTCTTGCACACGGCCGCCAGCGTCGACAGGTCGTGGGTGATGAAGATGACGGCGAGCCCAAGGCGGTGCTGGAGGTCTTCGAGCAGCCGCAGGACCTGCGCCTGCACCATGACGTCGAGCGCGGTGGTCGGCTCGTCGGCGATCAGCAGCCGCGGCTCGCACGCGAGCGCGAGGCCGATGAGCACGCGCTGGCGCTGGCCGCCGGAGAGCTGATGGGGGTAGTCCTGCGCGCGGCGCGCCGGGATGCCGACGAGCTCGAGCAGCTCGCCGACGCGCTTGGACACGGCGCCGCCGCGCATGCTCGGAGAGTGCAGCCGGATCGCCTCGCCGATCTGGCTGCCGACGCGCTGGACGGGGTTGAGCGTGTGAAGCGCGCCCTGGAAGACGATCGCCAGCTCGGTCCAGCGCACCGCGCGCAGACGGCCGGGCTTCATGGTCAACACGTCCTCGCCGTCGAGCAGGACCGAGCCCGTCACCCGGGTGCCGCGCGGGAGCAGCCGCAGCAGCGCGCCCGCCAGCGACGACTTGCCGCAGCCCGACTCGCCGGCGAGGCCGAGCGTCTCGCCCACGTCGAGGTCGAAGTCGACCCCGCGCACGGCCGGGATCGCCCCGGCGCGCACGCCGTAGGTGACGTGCAGGTCGCGGACCGCCAGCAGCGGGGCAGCGGCGGCTTCGGTTGCGGCGGTCATTCCCGGCGATCCCGTAGGCGCGGATCGAGGACCTCCTCGAGCGCCTGCCCGCACAGCGTGAAGGCCAGCACGACGAGCAGGATCCCGACTCCCGGGGGCACGTAGTACCACCACGCCTGCTGGGTCAGGGCCCCGGCCTCGAAGCTCTCCTGCAGCATCTTGCCCCACGACGCGCGCGACGGGTCGCCGAGCCCGAGGAAGGACAGCGTCGTCTCGGAGAGGATCGCGATCGGCACGGTCAGCGTCGTGTTGGCGATGATCAGCCCGGAGACGTTGGGGAGGATGTGGCGGGTCATCAGGTGCCACTCCGAGGCGCCGAGCGCGCGGCTGCGATCGACGTACAGGCGCTCCTTCATCGTCAGCACCTGCGCGCGGATCAGGCGGGCCGGGAACGGCCACGACGTGATGCCGATGACGAGAATGATGTTCTGGATCGAGGGCCCGAGGATCGCGGCCAGCACGATCGCCAGCGGCAGGAACGGGATCACGAGGAACCACTCGGTCAGGCGCATGAGCACGGACTCGGTCCACCCGCCGAAGAAGCCCGCGGTGATGCCCGACGACCGAGCCGATCAGCATCGCCAGCACCGTCGCGGCGAGCCCGACGAGCAGGCTGATGCGCGCCCCCCAGATGACCTGGGTCATCACGCTGCGGCCGAGGTGGTCGGTCCCCAGCGGCGGGAACTTCGACGGGTTGGCCCACGCCGGGTTGTCGACCGTGTTGACGGCGTGCAGGCCCGCCGGGTCGGCCAGCAGCGGCGCGGCGAGCGCCATGAGGACAATGGCGACCAGGAGCACGAGGCCGATGATTCCCGGCGTGTTGCGCCGGTACTCGCGCCAGCCACCGGCCAGCGCGCGCCGCCGGCGCAGCCACGTAATTCGCCTCGCGGAGGGTGCAACGACGGTGCTCATCGCGAGCACGCGCATTGGAGGTGGACGCGCGCGCTGGGCGAGCAATGACGCGCTGTCATGCCGTACGCACCCGCGGATCGAGGTAGCCGTAGAGCAGGTCGGCGAACAGGTTGGCCGCGATCACCGCGGCGCTGAAGACGAGGAACAGGCCCTGCAGCATCGGCAGGTCCGGGCCCTGCAGCGCGTCGTAGGTGGCCAGGCCGAGGCCTGGCCAGGAGAAGATCGCCTCGACCGCGATCGCGCCCGAGAGGACGAAGCCGAAGTTGATCGAGATCAGGGTGACGACCGGCAGCAGCGCGTTGGGCACCGCGTGGCGCTTGCGCACGAGCGCGTCGCGCAGGCCCTTGGCGCGCGCGAGGACGAGGTAGTCCTCGCGCATGGTCTCCAGCAACGAGGAGCGCATGACCAGCGCGTACTCGCCGAGGTAGGCGAGGGTGAGCGTCAGCGCGGGCAGGAACATGTGCTTGGCCTGGTCGGCGAGCTTCGCCACGCCGGTGGCGTCGGAGTTCGGGTCGACGATCCCGCCGACCGGGAACCAGCCCAGCTCGACCGCGAAGGCGGTCAGCAGCAGCATCCCCAGCCAGAAGTCCGGCATGGCGTACGTCGTCATCGTGAACGAGGTGACCGCGTAGTCGGTCTTGGTCCGTCTTCGCCACGCCGCGGCGATGCCGAGCATCACGCCGAAGATCGTCGACAGCAGCGTCGAGACCCCGACGAGCGCGATCGTCGGGCCCGCCTGGCGCCAGATCTCCGACGCCACAGGCTGATTGTTGGTGTATGAGCGCCCGAGGTTCAGCTGCGCGGTCTGCCCGACGTAGCGCACGAACTGCTCGCCGGTGGAGCCGTCGAGGCCGAACTGCTTGGTCAGCTCGGCGCGCTGGCTCTGGCTGAGGTTGCGCCCGCGGAACAGATTGGCGACGGGATCGCCTTCGACGACCCGGAAGAGGAAGAAGTTGAAGGCGATGACGAACAGCAGGGTCGCGAGCGAGCCCAGGACCTTGGCGGTGACGAACCGCGCGCTCACCCGCGCTCAGCGCCGCGCCTCACTCGCGCTCGTCGGCGGTGCGCCGGCGCATCAGCCAGAAGGCGCCGCCCCCGAGCACCGCCACGACCACGACGATGATCGCGATGGTCCCGCCGCTGCCGCCGCCCCCGTCGTCGCCGCCACCGCCGGTTGCGCTCGCGACGACCGGCTTGAGGGCCGCGTACGTCGGCGAGGTGTTCGAGAACAGCACCGGGCCCGTCCCCTCAGGCTGGCGGATCCAGCCGGTGAAGCGGTTCTTGCGGTAGGCCTGCAGGTCGGGGTACGTGTAGAGCACGTCGTAGACCGCCGAGTCATAGAAGCGCGTGAGCATCTGGTGCACGATGTCCATGCGCTTGGCCTTGTCGCGCTCGACGTTCTGCTGCTTGTAGAGCGCGTCGTAGGTGTGGTCGCACCAGTTCGCGTCGTTGTAGTAGTTGGTCGGGTCCTTGGGGTCCTTGCTGACCTGGCCGCAGGTGAAGTACGACAGCATCGGGTCGGGGTCGACGAAGGGGGTCCAGCCCCACACGAAGAGGTCGTAGTCGCCCTTGCCGATGACCTCGGTGAGCTGGCTGTCGTTGTAGACCTTCTGCGTCGTGGCGATCCCGATCTGGCGCAGCCAGCCGGTGATCAGCTCGGCCGTGGGCTCGCCCGCATCGCCCTCGCTGCGCACGGCGTAGCGGAGCTTCAGCGGGCGCCCACCGCCGGGCATCTCGCGGATCCCGTCGCCGTTGGTGTCCTTGTAGCCCGCCTGGTCAAGGATCTGGTTGGCCTTGGCGATGTCGAAGTCGAATTGCTGGCCGTCCGGGATCTTCGGCGACCACGACGTGTTAGGCGACACGCTCAGCGTGTCGGCAGGCGTTCCGAGGCCGGCGAGCACGCGCTTGACGATCGTCTGCTTGTCGATCGCGTGGGCGATCGCCTGGCGCACGCGCGGATCGAGCAGGGCCGGGTGCGGCTTCTTCAGGCCCGCGCCGCCGTTGATCGCGAACTCCTCCATCGCGCCCTGGTTGCCCTGCACGGTCTCGATGTCCGGGTCCTTCTCGAGCTGGTGGAAGGCCGTGCCGGGGACGTCCTCGGCCGCGTCGATCTCGCCGCGCTTGAGGGCGGCGACCATCGCGTCGGGGTTGTTGAAGACGCGCAGGACGACGCTCGAGATCGGCGACTTGCCGCCGAAGTAGTACGGGTTGGCCTTGAAGCGCGCGAACTGGCCCTTCTCGAAGTGCTCGAGCACGAACGGCCCGGAGCCGACGCCGTCCAGCGCGTCGTACTTGGTGATCGCCTTGGCGTCCTGCTTCTCCCAGATGTGCTTGGGGAGGATGTAGACGTCCATCGTCGGCAGCTTCGGGTCGGTCACCGACGAGTGGATGACAACGGTGTTGGGGTCGGGCGCCGTGGCGGTGAGGTTGGCGACGACCGAGGTGTAGTTCAGCCACTCCTCCTTGCGCGCCCGGTTGACCGTGTAGGCGATGTCCGCAGAGGTCAGCGGCTGGCCGTCGGACCACTTCAGGTTCGGGCGCAGCGTGTACGTCCAGGTCTTCCCGTCGGCCGAGCCCTTCCACGATTTCGCCAGGCCGGGGATCGTCGAGAAGTCCTTCGGGGACTTGTCGGTGAGCGTCGCGTACTGGATGTTCCACGCCTCATACGCGGGCACCGTCACCCCGACGATCGGGTTCATGCTGTCGATGCCCTGCGTGTCGCCGACGTTGAACGCGACCGGTTTGCCCTCCTCGCTCCCCGCCGGCGTCGCGGCCGCCAGAAGCAGCCCAAGCGTGGCCACCGCAGCGGCCAGCGTCCGTCCCATGCTCCTCACCCTTCGCCCTCCTCCTCGTGCTCCCAGGCAGGCGGGACTATCTCAGGGGGACTGGTCGAGTGCCAAGTGGCTACATGAGGTGCCAGTCGAGGAAGCGCTCCAGCCGCCGGTAGAAGTCAAGCTGCGGGCCGACGCGCAGCAGGCCGTGGGCCTCGGTCGGATAGGTGACGTACTCGAACGTCTTGCCGAGGCGCCGCAGGCGCGCCACGAGCTGCTCGGACTGCGCGGGGGCCACGCGCTTGTCGAGCCCGCCGTGGGCGATCAGCAGCGGCACCCGGACGTTCTCCAGGCGGTGGTAGGGCGAGCCGCCGCGGTAGGCCTCGCGCGCGGTGGAGGGGTGGCCCATCATCCGCTCGAGGTCCTGCACGCCCTCGCGGTCGCCCTGCGCCCACGAGGTCAGGACGTCGCAGTCGCCGTACTTGCAGACCGCGCAGCGGAAGCGGTGCTCGGGGTCGTCGGTCACCGACAGCAGCGCCATGTACGAGCCGTAGCTGGCGCCGAAGATGCCCAGGCGGTCGCCGTCGACCCAGTCGAGCGCGCGCAGGTAGTCGGCCGCCGCGAGGCAGTCGCGGGTGTCGTCGACGCCCCACACGCCGTGGTTGGCGCGCTCGAAGTCGCGCCCGTAGCCCGTCGAACCGCGGAAGTTCACCGACAGCCAGGCATAGCCCTTGGCGACGAAGTACTGCGCGTAGGCGTCCCAGTCGTCGATGTTCGCGTCGGTCGGGCCGCCGTGGGGATAGACGACCGCGGGCGCCGGCCGCTCAGGGGAAACGTTCTCTGGACGGCGCAGGAAAGCCGGTATCTCCAGGCCATCCTGCGCTGAGAACGTGATCTCCTCCAGCGCGGCATAGGGCGCGCCGCGCAGGCTGCGCGGCGCCGGCGCGTGCACCGCGCCGCCGCCGGCCAGGCGCAACTCGTGCGGCGTCGCGTGGTCCTCGTAGGCGCCCACGATCGCCCCGGACGGCGTCCAGTGCGATGCGCTCCACGCGCCGCCCACGGCAACGACCTCGGCCTCGCCCGTCGCCGCGTCGACCACCACGACGTCGATGCGGTTGCGGCGCCCGCGCGTGGCGAGCAGGCGCGTTCCGTCGGCGTGCCAGGCGATGTCGTCGTGGTCGGCGCCGGCGACGGTCAGCTGACGGTCTTCGGCGCCCACGAGGTGCACCTCGTAGAAGCCGCTGCGCTCGGAGGCGTACGCGAGCGTCGCGCCGTCGGGCGACCACGCCGGGTTGCGGTCGTGCATGCGCGGCGTGCCGGTGAGCGCCCGCACGGCGCCGCCCTCGATCGCGGCCACGCGGATCTCGCTGCGATTGAGATCGGCTCGCGGGGTGAACGTGTAGGCGACCTCGGAGCCGTCGGGCGAGACGGCCGGCTCCCCCTCGTCGCCGTACACCTCGAGGTCGCCGTGCGCGACGGCCAGCCGCCGCGGCCACGGGTCGGCGACGTCGACGACAGCCAGGCGCGTCGTGTCCTCGCGCTCGACGGCGACGACCAGCCGCGCGTCGTCGACCCACACGGCGCTGTCGCCGGCGACAAGACGCCGCGGCGGGCCGCCCCCGGTGGGGACCAGCCACACGTGCCCGTCGTCGGTGTAGGCGACCGTCGTGCCGTCCGGCGACAGGCGCGGCGGGTCGTCGTCCCAGTAGGGCACCGGCCCGCGGCCGGTGGTCAGCCGCTGCGGCGGGCCGCCGCCCTCGAGGTCGAGCAGCCAGACGTCCGAGCAGTCGTCGCCGTCCTGGATGAAGGCGGCGAGATTGCCCCGCACGGTGAGCGAATGTGGGCGCGGCGTGCGCGCGATCGTCTCCAGGCGCCAGTGCGGCGGCGGCGCGAGGTCCTTGCGCGGCTGCGCGAGGACGCCCTCGTGCTCGGCCTTGCCCACCCATATCGACTCAGCCACCAGCGCCCTCCTCGAGGCCCGTCAGGAACTCGCGCACGAGCGCCCCGATCGTCGCCAGGTCATAGCCCCCCTCCTGCACGACGACCGTCGGCACGCCCAGCGCACCGAGCGCGCGCCCCGCGGCGCGAAGCCCGGCCGCCGTGACCTGCAGCGGGCTCTCCGGGTCGCCGGCGGCCGCGTCGACGCCGAGCGCGACGACGAGCGCGCGCGCGTCGCCCACCCAGCGCGCGAGATCCCGCACCGCGGCCACCCACTCGTCGTCGCCGGCGCCCGGCGCCAGCGGGAGGTTGCGGTTGGCGCCCGCGCCGGTCTCGTTCGCGAAGCCGAGGAAGTGCGGGAACCAGCCGGCCCCCGGGTCGACATGCACCGAGCCCACCAGCACGTCGGCGCGGTCGTAGAAGATCGCCTGGGTCCCGTTGCCGTGGTGCGCGTCGACGTCGATCACGGCGACCGGGTCGCCGAGGGCGGCCTGCATCCGCGCCGCCGCGACGGCCGTGTTGTTGAGGTAGCACGAGCCGCCGAACGCGCTGCGCGTCACGTGGTGGCCCGGTGGCCGGCAGCACGCGTAGGCGGCGGGCTCGCCGGCCAGCACGAGGTCGGCGGCGGTCTGCGCGACGTCGACGGCCGCGCGCGCGGCATCCCAGGTGCCCGGGCCGACGAGCGTCATCGTGTCGTAGGCGAAGTACCCCGCGCGCGCGGCGGGCGCCGCCGGAATCGCGGGCGCATCCGCGAGGCCGACGTGCGCGAAGACGTAGGGCACGACGCGGTCCTGGCCCGGGTCGATGGTGAGCCCGGCCGCCTCCCATTCGCGCCAGGCGCCGGCCAGGTACTCCGTCAGCGCGGCGTCGTGCACGGCGAGCAGCGTGGCGTCGTCATGGCGCTGCGCCTCGACGAAGCGCGCGCCGTCAGCGGCCAGCTCGGCCCGGATGCGCTCCACCCGCGCGGGTACCTCGGTGCCTGACGTGCGGAGGCCGACCCAGACCTCGCCGCCTGGGTCGTGCAGGCGGTGCAGGTCGCTCCAGACGACGGGCATCGCCAGGGACACGGGCGCGAGCGTATTAGGGTCCGCCCTCATGGCGCCAGCACCGAGCCTGCGCGCGCACGGCCTGCGCATCGGGGCGCTCGCGCCCGGTCCGCGCGACGCGATCTCCGACGTCACGGGCGTGCGCGTCGGCCACGTCACCGTCGTGCGCGACGAGCCCGACCCGCCCGCGGGGCGCGGCGTCGCGCGGACCGGCGTCACCGCGATCGTGCCCGCCGCGCCCGGCACCCTGTTCGCGGCCCCGCTCGCGGCGGGCACCGCGGTGCTCAACGGCGTCGGGGAGCTGACCGGCTCGCTGCAGGTGGCCGAGTGGGGCATCCTGCAGACGCCCGTCTACCTGACCGCGACGATGTCGGTCGGCCGGGTCTACGACGGCGCGGTCGCCGCCGCCGTGGCGGCCGACCCTGCGGTCGGCGTGGAGGACGTCGTGATCCCCATCGTCGGCGAATGCGACGACAGCTGGCTCAACGACGCCCGCGTGGTCCAGGTCGAGGCCGTCGACGCCGGCCGGGCCGTCGATGAGGCAGGCGAGGTCGTGGCACAGGGGGCGGTCGGCGCCGGGACCGGGATGACGTGCTTCGACTACAAGGGCGGAATCGGCACCGCGAGCCGCGTGGTCGCGGGCGCGACGGTCGGCGTGCTCGCCCTCACCAACTTCGGCAGCGCGGAGCAGCTGCGCGTCGACGGGGTCCCGGCCGGCCGCCTGCTCGCCGCGCCCGGGCCCGGCCCTGGCCCGGCGGGCAGCTGCATCGTCGTGGTCGCGACCGACGCGCCACTGCTGTCCGCGCAGCTGACCCGCGTGGCGCGCCGCGCCGGCCTCGGCCTCGGCCGCACCGGCTCGGTCGCCCACCACGGCAGCGGCGAGATCTTCCTGGCGTTCTCCACCGCGCGCGGCCGCGCCACCCTCGACGACCGCGAGCTCAACCCGCTCTTCGCAGCCACCGTCGACGCGACCGAGGAGGCCGTCCTCAACGCGCTGTGGGCGGCTGCGACGACGACCGGTCGCGAGGGGCGCGTGGTCCACGCGCTCCCTCACGACGACGTCCTCGAGCTGCTGGCGGCGCACGGCCGCCTGGAGGATCAGGCCTCCGAGTAGGCGGCGCCGGAGATCTTGTTGTCGCCGCGTGCCTTCTTGCGCTCGCTGCGCGACTGCTTCGGCGCCGGCTCGACGACGACGAGCGCGACCACGATCGCCGCGACGACGAGCGCCGCCGCGATCCAGAAGGCCAGGTGGTAGCCGCCGGTCAGCGCCGTCGCGGCCGCCTGGCCGCCGTCGGCCAGCGTCTCGGTCCGCGACGTCGACAGCGTCGCCAGCAGGGCCAGGCCGAGCGCGCCGCCGACCTGCGCCGTCGTGTTGATCAGCCCCGAGGCCAGGCCCGCCTCGCTGGGCTGCACGCCGGTCATCGCCAGCGTCATCAGGGCCGGGAAGGCCAGCCCCGCGCCCGTGCCGAGCAGGACCATCACGGGCAGGACGTGGGTCACGTAGTCGCCGTCGACCGGCGCCTGTGTGAACAGGACGAGCGCGGCCGCGATCAGCGCCATGCCGGGCACCACCGTGCCGCGCGGGCCGAAGCGCATGACCAGGCGCTCGGAGTAGCGGACCGACAGCGTGCCCATCACGATGGTCACCGGCAGGAAGGCCAGGCCGATCTCCAGGGCGTCGTAGCCGAGCACGCGCTCGAGGTACAGCGAGCCCAGGAAGAACACGCCGAACATCCCGGCCACCGACAGCACCTGGATGAGGTTGGCGCCGGTCAGGTTGCGCGAGCGGAAGATCGCCAGCGGGACCAGCGGGTTGCGGGCGGTCGCCTCGCGGGCGACGAACGCGGCGAGCAGCGCGACGGCGAGCGCGCCGAGCAGCAGCGTGCTGCTCGCGCCCCAGCCGTCATCGGCCGCCGGCTTGACGATCGTGTAGACGCCGAGCATGAGCGCGGAGGTGACGAGCACGGCGCCGGGGACGTCGGCGCCCTCGCCGAAGCCGATGCCCGTGTCGCGATCGAGCAGCCGCATCGCGTACATCGCGGTGGCGATGCCGATGGGCAGGTTGACGAAGAAGATCCAGTGCCAGTTGATCGTCTCGGTCAGCACGCCGCCGGCCAGCAGGCCGACCGAGCCGCCGGCCGACGCGACGAACGCGTAGACGCCGATCGCCTTCGCCTGGTCGCGCGGCTCGGGGAACATCGTGACGATCATCCCGAGGATCACGGCGGAGGTCATGGCGCCGCCGATGCCCTGCACGAAGCGCGCGGCGACCAGCATCTCCTGGCTCTGAGCAGCGCCGCAGACCAGCGAGGCCGCGGTGAAGACGCCCAGCCCGATGAGGAAGATGCTCTTGCGCCCGACGAGGTCGCCGAGGCGCCCGGCGAGCAGCAGCAGGCCGCCGAAGGCGATCAGGTAGGCGTTGACCACCCACGCCAGGCTCGACTGCGAGAAGCCCAGGTCGTCCTGGATCGACGGCAGGGCCACGTTCACGATGGTCACGTCGAGGACGATCATCAGCATCCCGACGCACAGGACGTAGAGGGCGATCCAGCGCGAGCGGTCGCTCCCTGCGTGTGTCGATTCCTGCTGCGTGCGCGTCATGTGCATCTCCCTTTCTCGCTGGTGCTCCTGACCTACAAGACCGGGTGACGCCCCGGAACTCATCGGTCGCTGTCACAGGTGTGTCGGAGCACGACGCGCGTTCTCGACATCCCTATCCCGATGTCGAGAACTCGCCCACCGCTCCGACATCGGCTATGAACCGGTGCCCAGCCCGGGCGCCCCCAACCCGAAGGAGGGCAGCGATGAAGTACCTGATGCTGATCTACGAGAACCCGGGAACCCGGGAGACCTTCCGCGCCGACAAGGAGCTCGGGAGCCGGGTCGACGCGATCGTCGACGAGCTCAGGCAGTCCGGCGAGTTCGTCGCCGGCGAGGGGCTCGCCGATCCGTCGCAGGCCAAGGCCGTCCGGGCCACCGACGGTGCTCCCGCGGTCACCGACGGCCCCTTCGCCGAGGCCAAGGAGTTCCTCGGCGGCTTCATGATCATCGAGTGCGAGAGCATGGATCGCGCCCTGGACGTCGCCAAGCGCTTCCCCCACATCGGGACCGGCGGCATGGAGGTGCGCCCGCTCATGGATGGGTCCGGGGCGGAGATGTGAGGACCGAGGACCGCGTCGAGGATCTGCTGCGCGGTCTCGCGCCGCAGGTCCTCGGCGCGCTCGTGCGCCGCTACGGGCGGTTCGACGCGTGCGAGGACGCCGTCCAGGAGGCGCTCATGGCCGCCGCGGCCCAGTGGCCGCGCGAGGGCCTGCCCGACAACCCGCACGGCTGGCTGACGACCGTCGCCGCGCGCCGCCTGACCGATCAGTGGCGCAGCGACGGCGCGCGGCGAACACGGGAGGCCACCGCGGCGACGCTCGAGCCGCCGGGCGCGGCCGCGGCGCCCGAGCACGACGACACGCTGACGCTGCTCTTCCTCTGCTGCCATCCGTCGCTGTCGCCGCCGTCGCAGATCGCGCTGACCCTGCGCGCCGTCGGCGGCCTGACCACCGCCGAGATCGCCAGTGCGTTCCTCGTCCCCGAGGCGACGATGGCCCAGCGCATCAGCCGGGCCAAGCAGAGCATCCGCTCCAGCGGCGGCCAGTTCAGCCTGCCGCCGCCGGACGAGCGCGGCGACCGACTGCGGGCGGTACTGCACGTGCTGTACCTGATCTTCAACGAGGGCTACACCGCGAGCTCAGGCCCGGACCTGCAGCGGGCCGATCTCGCCGCCGAGGCGATTCGCCTCACGCGCGCGGTCCACCGACTGCTGCCCGACGACGGCGAGGTGGCCGGCCTGCTCGCGCTGATGCTGCTCACCGACGCACGCCGGCCGGCGCGCGCGCGGGCCGACGGCGGGCTGATCCCGCTCGCCGACCAGGATCGCGAGCGCTGGCACACGCCATCGATCGCCGAGGGCATCGCGCTGATCAGCGACACGCTGCCGCGCGCACAGCTCGGCCCCTATCAGCTGCAGGCGGCCATCGCCGCCGTCCACGCGGAGGCCGCGAGCGCCGACGAGACCGACTGGCCGCAGATCCTCGCGCTCTACGACCTGCTCGAGCGCGTGTCGCCCAACCCGATGGTCACGCTCAACCGCGCCGTCGCGGTGGCCATGGTGCACGGGCCGCGCGCCGGCCTGGACGCGCTCGCGAGCCTCGAGGACGACGAGCGCATAGCCCGCCACCATCGCCTCGACGCGGTCCGCGCGCATCTGCTCGAGATGGCCGGCGACGACGCGGCCGCGCGCTCGAGCTACCGCAGCGCGGCGCGCGGGACGACGAGCCTGCCCGAGCAGCGCTATCTCGAGGAGCGGGCGGCGCGGCTGAGCGGCGGCTGACGCTCAGCCTCCGGACGGCGACAGCTTGGCCTCCTGGAGGAT
This sequence comes from uncultured Actinomycetes bacterium, assembly GCA_963821355.1. Taxonomy (GTDB): domain Bacteria; phylum Actinomycetota; class Thermoleophilia; order Solirubrobacterales; family Solirubrobacteraceae; genus JAOPZW01. The sequence goes on from CAWGDO010000004.1 coordinate 228,721, forward strand.
CGGCTCGAACAGCTCGACCGGGTTGCCCGAGGGGTCCTCGACGAGGATCTGCTTGCCGCCGACGCCGGTGATGATCTCGTTGCGAAAGCGCGCGCCCCGCGCGCGCAGCTGCTCGACGGTTCCCTCGAGGTCCGACAGCTCGAGCTGGAAGCGGTTCCAGCCGCCCGGCTGGGGAAGCGTCCCGTCGGGCATGGCCTGGCCGCCGCCCGGCCCACCGCCTGGCGCGGTGAGCACGAGCCGCAGGTCGCCCTTGGAGAGCATCGCGAAGGCCGGGGCCGGATGCATGTCCTCGTGGAAGCCGAGCTGCCCGCAGTAGAAGTCGATCGCGGCGTCGACGTCGTCGACGATATAGCGGACGCTGACGGTTGCCATGCCCGCATCATTGCGCGCGGCCGACCTCGGCGGCCCGCCGCTCGAGCAGGCGCCGCTCGGCGTCGTCGTGGACGAGCGCCAGTGCGCGGCGGTAGGCCTCGCGTGCCTCGTCGTCGCGGCCGAGGCGCCGCAGCAGCTCGCCGCGCGTCGCGTGCAGGTAGCGGTAGTCGTCGAGGTCGAGGCGATCGACGATGCGCAGCCCGGCCTCGGGACCCTCTGCCTCGGCGACCGCGACCGCGCGGCTGAGCTCCACGACCGGCGAGCCGGTCAGGCGCGCGAGCTCGCCGTACAGCGCGGCGATCTGCGGCCAGTCGCGCGGCTCGTCGGCGTGCAGCGACGCGATCGCCGCCTGCACGACGTAGGGGCCGCGGCCGTGCAGCGCAAGCGCCCGGTCGAGCACTGCGCGCCCCTCGGCGATCTGTGCGGTGTCCCACAGCGCGCGGTCCTGGTCGTCGAGCAGCACCAGCTCGCCGTCGCTGAAGCGCGCCTCGCGGCGGGCGTCGAGCAGCAGCATCATCGCCAGCAGCCCGTGCACCTCGGGCTCGTCGGGCATCAGCTCGGCCAGCGCGCGGCCGAGCCGGAAGGCCTCGGCTGTCAGCTCGCCACGGCCGGCGTAGCCCTCGTTGAAGATCAGGTAGACGACGGCCAGCACTGCGGCGAGCCGGTCGGGCAGCAGGTGGTCGGGCGGCACCCGGAACGGGATGCCGGCGGCCTTGATCTTGCGCTTGGCCCGCACGAGCCGCTGGGCCATCGTCGGCTCGGGAACCAGGAAGGCGCGGGCGATCTCGTCGGTGGACAGGCCGCCGAGCGTGCGCAGGGTGAGCGCGACCTGCGCCTCGGTGGCGAGCGCCGGGTGACAGCAGGTGAAGATCAGCTCGAGCCGCTCGTCGGGGAATGTCGTCGCCTCGTCCACCCGATCCTCCATCGCCTCGGGCACGTCGAGCAGCCGTGTCTTCTCGGCCAGCGTGCGCTCGCGGCGGATCCGGTTGATCGCCCGGTTGCGCGCCGTGGTCAGCAGCCAGGCGCCGGGGTTGGTCGGGGACGCCGTCGCGCGGCCAGCGCTCCGCGGCGATCGCGAACGCCTCCTGGGCGGCTTCCTCGGCGAGGTCGAAGTCGCCGAGGAAGCCGATGAGTGCGGCCAGGACGCGGCCCCACTGGTCGCGGAAGGCTCGTTCGAGCTCGCTACCACGCGCCGATCGGGCGGACCTCGATCGCGCCGCCCATGCTCGCGGCCGGGATCCGCGCGGCGAGCTCGATCGCAGCGTCGAGGTCGTCGGCCTCGAAGAAGCAGTAACCGCCGACCGCCTCCTTGATCTCGACGAACGGGCCGTCGGTGGTCAGCGTCTTGCCGTTCTCCACGCGCACGGTGGTCGCGGTCTCGGGGCTGGCCCATCTGCTCGCCGGGCGTGAAGCCCGGCGTCTCGTTGATCGCCTTGTAGGCGGCGTAGACCGCGCCCTGCTCCTCCTGCGAGAGCGGCGTTCCACGCCTCGGTGCCCGGGAGCGGGGTGGTGCCCTGGTGGATCAGCAGCATGTACTTCATGGCGTCCTCCTTGTCGGGATGGTCGCCCATAAGACAAACGGGAGGTCGACGAAATCGACAGCTCGCGCGCACTGGGGCTGACCTTCAAGGCTGTCGCGGCCTGAAGGGCACCTGCGCGTCGTCGCCCATCTGCACCACGAGAGCCGACGACGGCGGCACCTCGCGCCAGACGCCGGGAAGGTCGGCGAGCGGCTCGGAGACGACGATGCGCGCCTCGTCGGACAAGTGCTGCAGGCGCTCGTTCTCCGGGTAGAGCAGGCGGACGTCGGCGGCGTCGTTGCTGACGTAGAGCGAGTTGACGACCGGGCCGCTCGCATAGCGGACCGCGTAGAGGCGTTCGCCGTCGCTCACGCCGAGCGTCATCTGGAGCGGCTCGTCGACCCCATGACGGCGGCCCATGGTCTCGACGAAGCCCGCCATCCGCTCAAGAGCTGGAAGCGGCTCGTCGTCGAGGCCGAAGGTCAGTGCCAGGTGGAAGAGGAGCTCTGAGTCGGTCGTGCCCTCGATGAGCTCGAAGAGGCTCGGATCGATCGCGAGCAGCAGCTCGCGGCGCAGTCGCGCGTACTGATCGATGAAACCGTTGTGGACGAACAGCCAACGTTGGTGGCGGAACGGGTGGCAGTTGGTCTGCTGGATCGGCGTTCCGGTCGATGCGCGGACGTGCGCGAGGAACAGCGGCGACGTGATCTGCGCGCACAGCTCCTGCAGGTTGCGGTCGCTCCATGCCGGCGCGACGCTGCGAAAGGTTCCCGGCGTCGCGCTCGTCCCGTACCAGCCGATCCCGAACCCGTCAGCGTTCGTGAGGTGCGTGGTCATCCGTGCCGCGCGGCTCTGCTCGATCAGGGAGTGCTCCGCGTTGTAGACGAGCTCCTCAATCCTGATCGCGCTGCCGAAGTATCCGAGCCACCGACACATCCGCGGCGATTCTCGCAGGCGCCGTCAGGTACCACGACATGCTCGGCCGCTCGCGGTGAGCCGATACGGTGCGCCGATGGCGGTGACCGATGAGCTTCCGCGCCGTCGGCGAGTGGCGCGGTTGAGCCTGGTCGCAGTTGCGCTGCTCGGGCTCGCATTGATCCTGGTGGTGGTGTCGGTATGGCTGGCGTTGCGTGAAGACCCCGGGGACATCGTCGGTCGGCTTCCGCTCGGCGCCGACGACAACGTTCCGTCCGGCTCGCTGATCCTGGCCGCCTTGCGCCGCCATCGCCGGCGTCTTCGTGGCTCTGGCCGCTCTGCACGCGGCGGCGGCGATGCGGGTGCTCGCCCGCGACCGTCGGCTTCCGGCTCCGCTGTCGCCGGAGATGCGCCGGTTGCGCGGCCTGGCGCTGACTCCGTTGGGCCCTTCGGCGATCCGGCTCGTCGACGAGCCAGAGCTTCCCGCCGGCAAGCTCCCGGACCCGCACGCCACGGATGCTGCTCGCGGAGCCGTTGCGCCTGACCGTGCTGGTGCCGGCCCATGACGAGACCCTGACGATCGGAGCGACTTTGGAGTCGTTATGGGGGCAGGCGCGACGTCCGGACAAGGTGGTGGTCGTGGCCGACAACTGCACCGACGACACCGCCGATGTCGCGCGGCGTGGCGGGGCGGAGGTCTTCACCACGGTCGGCAATCGCGACAAGAAGGCCGGAGCGCTCAACCAGGCCCTGGCCGAGATGTTCGCTGACATCGACGGCCGCGACGTCGTGATGATCATGGACGCCGACTCGGTCATCGTGCCCGGGTTTCTCCGTACAGCGATGGCACGTCTCGAGGCCGACCCTGACCTGATCGCCGTCGGCGGCGTCTTCTACGGCGAGGAGGGCTCCGGCCTGGTCGGCCAGCTGCAGCGCAACGAGTACACGCGCTACCAGCGCTACATCTCCCGTCGCCGGGGCAAGGTGTTCGTGCTCACGGGTACGGCGTCGGTGTTCCGCGCGTACGCCCTCAAGGCGGTCGCGGACTCCCGCGGCGAACTCCTGCCCGGCGATCCGGGTCACGTCTACGACACGTTGGCGATGACCGAGGACAACGAGATGACGCTGGCGTTGAAGACGCTGGGAGCGAAGATGATCTCGCCGATGCAGTGCCGCGTCGTGACCGAAGTGATGCCGACGTGGCGGGCGCTCTGGCGGCAGCGGATGCGTTGGCAGCGCGGCGCGCTGGAGAACATCGGGGCGTATGGGCTGACCCGCGCGACGCTGATCTATTGGCTCCAGCAACTCGGCATCGGCTACGGGACGATCGCGCTCAACGCGTACCTGTTCCTCATGCTCGTGACGGTGCTCGCGGCCGACGAATTCGAGGTCGTGTGGTTCTGGGTCGCGATCGGCATGATCTTTGTCGTCGAGCGCGTCGTCACGGTCTGGGCCGCGGGCTGGCGTGGGCGAGCGCTCGCCTTCCCGCTCGTGATCGAGCTCGGGTACGACCTCGTGCTGCAGGCCGTGTACGTCAAGTCCCTGATCGACATCGCCACCGGGCGCGCCTCCGGCTGGAACTACGTCCCCCGCGAGGCGGTTCCCGCACGAGGCGGTCCCCCAATGACCGCTTGCGTCGGCGGGATTCTCCTTCCGTCGGATGTACTGGGATCGGACTGGTTCCAGGCGCTCGCTGCCTTCGTCGCCATCAACACGCTCGTGTATGCCGGTCTGAGCCTGGCCAAGCTGATCCCACGGCGCCGCGAGTAAGCGCTGAGATCCGCGCTCGGAGTAGACGGACGTTCGGCCAGGGGCCGCGGATGCTCGCCTGTGGCCGTCGGAGGCCGATGATGATGGGATGCCCGCGGCCGCACGGACACTTCTGGTCATGCCGGCGATCGGTCTCGCCCTCGTCGCCGCAATGACGGTCGGATCGTCCACTGCCAAGTCCGCGATCGCGGGCGGCCGTGAGGGTGCTTCGACGGCGCGTGGAGCGACCGTGCACGGGCAGACGCTTTTCGGCCTGAACGTCCCGTCCTTGCCGGCGCTCGACGAGAGCGAGTCCGCGCTGCGAGCGCGGCCGGCGATCATCGGGACGTTCGCCGACTGGAAGCACGCACCCGATTTCCCATCCGCACTGGCCCGGGCGATCAACGATCGCGGGGCGGTCCCGCTCATCTCGTGGGAGCCGTGGGACTGGGACGGCGGTACCGAACAACCCGCATACGCGCTCCGCCGCATCATCGCCGGCGACTACGACGCGCTGATCGACCGCTGGGCCACCGAGGTCGCCGCGTATCGACGGCCCGTACTCCTGCGCTTCGCGGCCGAGATGAACGGCGACTGGCGGCCATGGTCGATCGGGCTCAACGGCAACCGCGCCCACGACTACGTCGCCACCTGGCGCCATGTCCGCGAGCGCTTCGCGCGCGCCGGAGCCGCGAACGCCATCTGGGTCTGGAACCCGATCACCGCCTATGACGGCTCGACCCCACTACGCGAGCTCTTCCCCGGGGGAGACGAGGTCGACTGGCTGGCGGTCGACGGCTACAACTGGGGCTCCGCGCGCGACTGGGGCTGGCAATCCTACGCCGACATCTTCGGCCCGACGGTGAACGCGCTCCACAAGCTCGCGCCGCGCCGACCGCTCATGATCGCCGAGACCGGCAGCGCACCGGACCGACGCAAGGCGAGCTGGGTAACCGACACCTTGACCTCGGCACGCGCCGACGGCGTGGACGCCGTGGTCTGGTTCGAGTTCTCCAAAGAGACCGACTGGCGCCTGTCCGAGAGCCCAGCGGTCGCGAAGGCCGCCCGCACCGTCGTGAGGCACAGCGCGTGGCGCCAAGGCGGCGACCTCGCGGCTGTAGAGCGAGCCGTGAGCCCCCGGCGATCCTGATCTGGGCCGACGTCGTCGGCCTCGCGGGCTCCAACGCCCGCATCCTCGGTCGCTACGTCACGTTCATGGCGGTCGCCGGTGTGATCGCCTGCTACGGCATCGTCGACGCCAACCCGATCCTGATCGTCGGGGCGATGGCCGTGAGTCCGGACCTCCTGCCGATCACCGCCACCGCGGTTGGACTGATCGGCCGCTCGCTGAGCCTGGTCGCCAAGGCGCTGCTGACGTTGGCTGTCGGCATGGCGATCGCGAGCGCATTCGCTGCGCTCTTCACGTTCGCCCAACACCACCTCTCCCTCTTGCCCTCAGGCTTCAACATCGACGAGACGGTGCTCCACAGTCTCGTGAGCGTGAACGACGAAACGATCGCCGTCGCCTTCGCGGCCGGCGTCGCGGGCATGCTCGCGTTCGAAACGCGCGCGAGCTCCGGCGTCGGAGTCGCGATCTCCGTCACGACCATTCCAGCCGCCGCTTATCTTGGCGTCGCCGTCGGCCTCGGCGAGACAACCAAGGCGCTGGGAGCGCTCGCCGTCCTTGGCACCAACGTCGCGATGATGGTGGCCGGCTCCGCCATCACGCTCGGCCTGCAGCGCCTCCTCGGGCGATGGCAATAAGCCGGCGGGGCCTGACGAAGCCGGCGTGTGCAGCGTCGACAGCCGGCGGCTGTACGGTCCGCCGATGAGCATCGTCTGGGCCGCGGTCATCGTGGTCGGGGTCACAAGCGTTTCGATCGTCGCGATGCTCGTCGCCCGCCGCCGTGCGCCCGAGGGAAGCCACTTCGCGGACGGTGATCGCGCCGCAGGCGTGTTCGGCGTGCTCGCGACCGGGTTCGCGCTGTTGTCCGGCTTCGTGGTGTTTCTCGCGTTCGAGAGCTACGACACCTCGCGCAGCGGCGCCTCGGCGGAGGCGCGGATCGTGGCGCACCAGTTCGAGACGGTGCAGTTCCTGCCGGCGCCGGCGCGCCAGCGGTTGGCCGGCGAGCTCGTCTGTTACGCGCGCAACGTCGTGCACCAGGAGTGGCCGAAGATGAAGGCGGGCACCCTCGGCGACGAGCCGAACGCGTGGGGGGTGGCGCTGTTTCGCAGCCTGCGCGCGACGCAGCCCCGATCCGCGACCGAGCAGGCGGCCTTCGCGAAGTATCTCGACGAGCGCTCCGATCGGGAGGATGCGCGCGCCGACCGGGCGCATGGCGCCGAGGGGGTGATCCCCGCGCCCGTCTGGATCGTGCTGTTCCTGAGCGCCGGGATCCTCTTCCTGTTCATGCTGTTCTTCGCGGACCCCGCCGAGGGCGTGGTCGTGCAGGCGACGATGATGGGCGGGGTGATGGTGCTCGTCACCTCGCTGCTGCTTCTGCTGGCGTTCCTCGACAACCCGTACACCGGCGACGTCGGCGCGCTCAAGCCGACTGCGATGGAGAGCACGCTGAAGGTCATGCAGCTGGACGCCCGCGTGGTCGGCGGCGTCGCACCGCCGTGCGATGCGAACGGTTTGCCGCGCGCCTAGCGGGGCGCGGGCGCTGCCGGCGGCAGCAGCATCGACGCAAGCTGGTCCTGCAGCACCTTGTCGGGGACGCGGATCAATCCGCGCGTCGGGCGATCGAGATCTGTCGTGACGATGAGCAAGAGCGCCACCAGCGTCGATGCGAGCACGACCGCGATGCGCCCGCGCCCGAGGAGCACCAGATACGCCGCGAGCAGCCCGAGCGCGACCGCCGAGCCGACGATCTCGAGCACCAGGACGGCGGTCGGCACGCGGTTGCTCAGCGAGGCGACCCGCGCCGTCTCGGCGTCGAACATCTCGTTCAGCGATTCGACGTAGAGGCGCGGCGCGCTTGCCGTCGGCGCCGCGTCGAGGGCCTGCGAAGCGAGGGCCCAGAGCCGGCGCTCGGTCCGCTGCTCGGATGCTTCGGCCGCGTCTGCCGCGTCGCTGCCCGGCACCGTGTCGGATAGGCGGAGGGCGCTCCGGGTGTAGTCGACCAACAGGGGAAGCGAACGGCTGCGGACCGGCTTCGGCAGGGTCTGGGCGCGGAGGTACGTCGTCCCGATCGCGTTGGCGGCCGTGACGATGTCCGCGCGGCGATCCTGGTATCGGGTGACGGCCAGCGACAGGCCGAAGGCGAGGATCAGGCCGACGAGCCCGAGCAGCGCTCCCTGCAGAATCCCGAACGGCTCCTTGAGGCTGTCCGAGAGGTGGCGGACGCGATGGCCGAGGTAGAGCCCAAGAGCGGTCGCCCCGAGCATGACCCCGAGGAGCAGGAGCGCGAGTTCGACGCTGGTGAGCCGGAACAGGAAGATGGCCGACCCTACCGCGACGCCGAACGGCATCGCGGCAGGAAGGCCGAGGCCGGGTTCGACGCGGATGAGATCGTCCGGCGGCGCGGCGGGCGTCCGCCGATCGGCGCCACAGCGGCGACGGTCGAATCGGTGCGGCTCGACCCTGAGCTCCGGGAGGCGCTCGCCGAGCGCGCCCGGCGTGACCAAGAGACCACGTCTTCGGTGATCCGCAGGCCCTTCGCCGATACCTCGACCTCCCCTAGCCGAGCACCGGCCACCGGCCCGCCGAGGCGATGAGGCCGGCGGTTTGCTGGGTGGATCCCGAGCAGAAGCTCCACAGCTTCTGCGCTGAGCGTTTGTAGTGGTGGATCAGATCGTCGAGCTCGAACGCATCGATCTCCCCGGCGTCGTAGCGGTTGAAGCCGCCCCTGACGTGCCCGAGCAGCTTGCGCAGCTCGTCCTCGTGATAGCGCCCGACGCTCTCGCGTGCGGCCCGACGCTCCGCTTTGGAGGGCCCGGACGGCGACCTGGCTCCCGCTCGCTCACCGGCGTCCGTCATGCGCCTCGGAAGGTACAACGCCAGCATGCGCCTCGGAAGGCACAACGCCAGCCCCGCTGTGTCCGCGATCGCCGGTACGTTCCCGCCGTGGGGATGACGGCAGTTGAGTTGCGGGAAGTCGACCTGTCGGAGGTCGAGGATGCGGTGGGTTCCCGATCGTTTCAGCGGGGGCGGGCCTTCGCTCGCGGGGGACGTGTGGCGGTCGTCGAATGGGGTCCGGAGGACACCACGCTGACGGGAACGGTTGCGGGCAATGGCGGGCTGTACGACGCGGCGGCCTTCTTCGTCGGCGGACACGACGCGCCGCTGGAGTTCGAGGGCGGCGAGTGCACGTGCCCGATCGGCTACGACTGCAAGCACGTCGCGGCGCTCGTGATCGCCGCGACCGCGGCACGGGTGGCGGCGCCGCCGCCGACCCGCGAGGCGCCGGCCGCGCCGCGTGGGAGGGGTCGCTGCGGGCGCTCATCGCCGCACCGGCGTTGCAGGAGCGCGGCAACCCGCTGGCGATCGAGCTGGCGCTGCGAGCGACCGGCATCGCGGGCGGGGGCGCGCTGCGCCTGATGGCGCGTCTGATGCGGCCTGGCGCGCGCGGCGGCTGGGTCAACGGGTCGCTGACGTGGAACGAGCTGGACTGGCAGGTCCACCGCGGCTGAGCTGCGCGCGGACCACGTCGCGCTGGCGCGCGAGCTGCACGCGGCTCAGCGCGTACGGGGGATCCGTGCCAGCTCGACTACTACAGCTACGGCGCGGACCGGGCGATCGACCTCGGCGACTGCGGCGCGCAGCTGTGGTCGATTCTCGAGGACGCGCAGCGCATCGGCGTCAGCATCATCCACGCTGGCAAGGGGCTGGGCGACGTTCCGCCGCCGCGACACGGCGAGATCGCGATCGATGTGACCCGTCGGGCCGACGGAGATGCGCGCGTGGCGCCGATCCTGCGGATCGACGGCGAGGACGTCGAAGTCCAGAGGCCGGCGCTGTTCCTCGGCGCCGACGGTCACGGGCTCGTCTGCTCGGACGCGGGGGACGGCGCGGACGATCTCGCGACTGGCACCTGCGGCTCGTGCGCCTCGCAGCGTCCGGCCTCGGCGCCGCTGCAGCGCATGCTTCTCGACGGCGACGCCGGTCACGATCCCTGCGAGCCGAGCTCGCCCGCTTCGCCGACGAGATCTGCCCGGCTCTGCGCAGCGTGGCGCCGGTGGTCTCCTCGGACGGCTCGTTCACGCCGCCGGAGATCTCTGGCGCCGACGCTGGTGCTGCACGCGCGCTACGGCGACGGCCATGCGCGTCGAGGTCGCGTGGGCGTGGGCCTACACCGTCGGCGACGACGCGGCGCACGACGCCGCTGGCCATCGGACGACGCGTCGGCCGGCTTCCGCGACCGCGGACGCCGAGCGGGCGATCCTCGCGTCGACTCCGCTCGCCGGGTCCGGCCTGGAGCGGCTCGGCCTGCTCGACGGCGCCGGACGGCCGGTCGACGCGCCGGCGGCGCTCGCTCGCCGGCCTCGACACCATGCGGTTCACCACCGAGCACCTGCCGCCGCCTGACGGAGCTGGACGGGCTCAGCGTCGAGGTGAGCGGCGAGCCGGCCGACTACCGCGACGTCGGCGACACGCTGCAGATCGGCGTGTCGACCGCGGACGATCGCGGGCGAGCGCGACTGGTTCGACCTCGGCGTGACGATCACCGTCGAGGGTCGCGAGGTCCCGTTCGCCGACGTGTTCCTGGCGCTCGCCGGCGGCGAGTCGCACCTGCTGCTCGACGACGGCGCGTACTTCTCGCTGCCGAGCCCGAGCTGCAGGCGCTGCGCGCGCTGATCGAGGAGGCGCGGGCGCTGCGGACCGCCGCCGGCGCCGAGCTGCGGATCAGCCGCTACCAGGCCGGCCTGTGGGAGGAGCTGGCCGCGCTCGGCGTCGTCGAGCGAGCAGGCGCAGGCGTGGCAGCGGCAGGTCGGGGCGCTGCTGCGAGCTCGACGCGCTCGACCGAGCACCGAGCTGCCCGCGACGCTGGCCGCCGAGCTGCGGCCCTACCAGCGCGACGGCTTCGACTGGCTTGCGTCCTGTGGGAGCCTCGAGCTCGGCGGCATCCTCGCCGACGACATGGGCCTCGGCAAGACGCTGCAGACGCTCGCGCTGATCTGCCACGCCGCGCGAGCGCGACCCCGCGGCCGGCCCGTTCCTCGTCGTCGCGCCGACGAGCGTCGTGTCCGAACTGGGCGGCCGAGGCGGCGCGCTTCGCACCCGGCGCTCGCGGTCGGCGCGGTCACCGACACGCTCGCGAAGTCGCGGCGCGGACGCTCGACGAGGTCGTCGCCGGCGCCGACGTCGTCGTCACGTCGTACACGCTGCTCCGCCTCGACGCCGACGCCTACCGCGTCGGTCGAGTGGGCGGGCCTGCTCCTCGACGAGGCGCAGTTCGTCAAGAACCACCAGGCCAAGATCTACCAGTGCGTCCGCGAGCTGGCCGCGCCGTTCAAGCTGGCGATCACCGGCACGCCGATGGAGAACAACCTGATGGAGCTGTGGTCGCTGCTGTCGATCACCGCGCCGGGCCTGTTCCCCGACCCCAAGCGGTTCGCGAGCACTACGCGCGCCCGATCGAGACGCGGCGGCGACGCCGAGCGGCTGGCGCGGCTGCGCCGCCGGATCAAGCCGCTCGTCAAGCGCCGCACCAAGGAGCAGGTCGCCGCCGACCTGCCGGCCAAGCAGGAGCAGATCCTCGAGGTCGAGCTGCACCCGCGCCACCGCAAGCTCTACGACACGCTACCTGCAGCGCGAGCGGCAGAAGGTCCTCGGGCTGCTCGGCGACTTCGACCGCAACCGCTTCACGATCCTGCGCTCGCTCACGCTGCTGCGCCAGCTCAGCCTGCATCCCGGGCTCGTCGACGACGGCAGCGACGGCGCTCCCGTGCGCGCAAGCTCGACGCGCTGGTCGAGCAGCTCGCGCGACGTCGATCGGCGGCGGCCACCGGGCGCTCGTCTTCAGCCAGTTCACCGGCTTCCTCGCCAAGGTCGCGCGAGCGCCTCGACGCACGACGGCATCGGCTACTGCTACCTCGACGGCGCGCACGCGGAACCGCGATCGAGTCGCTCGAGCGCTTCAAGGACGGCGCCGCCCCGGTGTTCCTGATCAGCCTCAAGGCGGGCGGCTTCGGGCTCAACCTCACCGAGGCCGACTACTGCTTCCTGCTCGACCCGTGGTGGAACCCGGCGACCGAGGCGCAGGCGATCGACCGCACCCACCGCATCGGGCAGACCCGCACCGTCATGGTCTACCGGCTGATCGCCCGCGACACGATCGAGGAGAAGGTCGTCGCGCTCGCGCAGCGGAAAGGCCGCGCTGTTCCGCGGCGTCATGGACGACGGCGACCTCTTCGCAAGGCAGCTCACCGCCGACGACATCCGCGGGCTGGTCGCCTAGGCACACGTGCGGTGCGAAACGCCATCCGAACACCCCACCACCCAGTAGGTCTCGTCGCCCCACTGGTACGGGCACCAGCCGAACAGGAGCTTCGCGCGCGTCGCCCCACGGAGCATCGCGCGGATATCGACGTCCGGCATGAAGTCGAGGTGTGCCAGCGTCTCGAAATCGCTCATCGCATCGCGACGTCGGGGGCGGTCCGGACGCCCTACCCGTCTGCCGCTGCTATCACGCGCGACTGACCCGCCGGCGCTGCGCGGCGGTCGCGACGCGACGCGACGCGCCGGGGCGTCCCCCGGCGCCCCGCCGCCGGCCAGGGCTCAGGAGGCGGCGCCCGGCGCCTCGTTGACGGCGCGCGCCGCGCGCATGAAGCGGCGCTGGTAGGAGATGACTTGCGGGGCGCTCGTCCAGCGCGCGAGATACGCGGGCTCCGTCGTGACGAGCACGCGGTGATGCATGTCGAGGAACTCGGGCTCGGTGAGCATCCGCATGATGTCCGGGAACGCGATGTCGCCCTCCATCGAGCAGAGGATCAGCCGCGTGTCGGGCAGGTTCGCGGTGCGCAGCCAGCGCAGGGCCGACCGGCCGGCGTCGAGCCCGTCCCCGCCCTCGTCCTCGGAGCGGCGGTTGTAGAGGAACGTCCGCGCCCGCTCGAGCACCTCGAGCAGGTCCATGTCGCCGTCGCCGGACGCGAGGTAGTCCTTGGCGACCATGATCGAGCGCAGCTGCTTGACGTAGCTGCGGTCGCCGCTCGCGTCGTACGCCGCGAGGAGCGCCTTGAAGGTCGTGGTCGCGGCGAAGCGATGGCGCAGGAACGCGTTGATGAAGTACGGCCGCGCCTGGAGCGCGAGCGCCTGCTGCCACGGCTCGAACATCAGCGTGAAGTTCACGCGGAACCCGTGCTCGTGGAGCTTGAGCGCGATGTTGTGGCCGCGCATGTAATCGGCGGTCGCGCCCTGGTCGAAGCGGACGTCCAGCAGGCCGTCGCCCTCGAGGAGCTGATGCACGTTCGTCGCGTTGACGGGGCCGGTGTGCGGCACCTTCACCACGAGGCGGTGGCGGGAGACGATCTCCGCGAACCCGTGGACTTCGTCGAGGAGCTTGCCAAAGTCGGCCTCGAACGGGTTGTGCAGCTCGAGCGACATGTCGCACCCCGGCCCGAGGATGCGGGCGATCTCCGTCATGACCTCCTCGATCGTCCCGAACTTGTGGCCGACGTTCGCCTTCGGGTCGTTGATAAAGAGGTCGTAGACGATGCCGGGGTTGCACGTGAGGTTGGCGACGATGCTCGCGCACGGCGCGATCTCGTACGGGTTCGCCGAGTCGACCGAGAACAGCAGCGGCGTCGGGCGCAGCTCGCCGTTGCGGTCGTACGCGAGGTCGCGGACGAGGTCGAAGCGCACACTGCCGCTGCGGCCCATGCGCCGCTCGACGCGGAAGCCCGCGGGAGTCTCGCCGGGCGGCGTGCCGAACTCGTCGACGATCGCCTTGAACTCGTCGGTCACACCGATCCCGGTCACGCCGTGGTCGAGATCGGCGGCGTGGCGGAGGACGCGCTCCACGTACGGCTCGTCGCCGCGCTCGAGCGGGATGCCGAGGTCCGCGATCGCGAGCCCTGTGCCCTCAGCCTGCTGTCCATTCGTCGCCACGGTCAACCTCCTACGTCACGTAGTCCTCGATGATGTTCACGCGCGCCTGGCGCGTACCGGTCCACCGGTGCGACTCCGCCGCGGCACGGCGCGCGCCACGATGCAGCTGGATCTCCGATCAGACACATTGGTGCTCATACGCCATGGCCAGACGCCCGACAACGCGGCCGGCCTGATCCTCGGCCACCGAGACCCGCCCCTCAGCGACGCCGGGCGCGAAGAGGCGCATCGGCTCGCGGCGCGGCTGCGCGGCGCCCCGATCGCCGCCGTCTGGACCTCGCCGCTGCGCCGCGCGCGGGAAACGGCGGAGATCGTCGCGGCGGCGCTCGGCGTTGAACCGGTGGTGTGCGCGGAGCTCACGGAGTCGGCCCGCGGGCGCTGGGAGGGTGTCGCCGTCGCGCTGCTCGCACGCGACGAGCCGCACCTCCACGCGGCGTTCGTCAGCGGCGACCCCAGCTTCGCGTTCCCCGGCGGCGAGTCGCTGCGCGCGCAGCGCGAGCGCACCCGCGCGGGGCTCGCGTGCATCGCGCGCGGGGCGCTCCCCGCCGCGGTCGTCGCGCACGCCGGCACCGTCCGCGCGGCCCTCGCGCTCGCCGGGCGCCCGGTCGGACCGGAGAGCGCGCTCCGTCACGGCGACGTGGCGGCCCTGCTCACCGTCGGCGAGCTCGGGCTGGGCGCCGGCGACCCCTGAACCCGGCGCGCGACAGGGCGCGGCGGCGACGGCGCGCGTCGACGGGTCTTCGTGGGGATCACGCGGGCTCCTCGCGGTCGCGGGCACGAAACTACGATCGCCTTCGAGTGTCCCGCGCGGAGGCCGGCGCGCCCACGGGGGTTCGCCGTAGGTCTCTGCGGGCGAACCGCAACCCGGGATGCGGCGCGGCGCGGTCCAGGAGACGCGGCGGCCGGCGACCCGCTGGGCCGCCGGCCGCGCCACCACCACTCAGAAGATGCGGACCGCGATCTCGGCCGGCGCGTCGAACAGGTCGTTCAGCTCGGCGTCGAGCTTGACCAGCGTGAGCGACGCCCCCGCCATATCAAGCGAGGTGCAGTACTCGCCGACGTAGCTGCGCATGACATTGACGCCACGCGCGGCGAGCTGCTCGTGGGCGTACCCGTAGATCAGGTACAGCTCGGAGATCGGCGTGCCGCCGAGCCCGTTGATCATCAGGGCGACCTCGTCCCCGGACCCGTACGGCAGGTCGGTCACGACCGCCTCGAGGAGTTCGTCGACGATCGCGTTCGCGCTCGCGAGCTTCACGCGGCGACGACCCGGCTCGCCGTGGATGCCGACGCCCATCTCCATCTCGTCCTCGCCGAGCTCGAAGAGCGGCGAGCCCTTGGCCGGCGGCGTGCACGACGTCAGGGCCATGCCCATCGTGCGCGTCACGGAGTTGACGCGGTTGCCGAGCGCCACGAGCTCATCGAGCTCCGCGCCGCGCTCGGACGCGGCGCCGACGGCCTTGATGACGAAGAAGTTGCCGGCCACGCCGCGGCGGCCGACCGTGTAGGTCGAGTCCTTCACCGCGACGTCGTCGTCGACGATGATCGTCGCGATCTTGATGTCCTCGGCCTCGGCGAGCTCCCGGCCCATGTCGAAGGCCATGCGGTCGCCCGTGTAGTTGTTGATGATGTGCAGGACGCCCTTCGGGCTGTTGAGCAGCTTCGTCGTCTCGTAGACGTAATCCGACGGCGGCGCCGAGAACACGTCCCCCGGGCACGCGGCGTCGAGCATGCCGCGCCCGACAGCCATCACGTGCGCCGGCTCATGACCGGAGCCCGAACCCTGGATGATCGAGACCTTGTCATCGCGCGGCGCATCCGCGCGCATGATGAGGTTGTACTCCGGGACGTACTTCAGCTTCCCGGGGTTGGCGAGCTCGATGCCCTTGAGCATCTCGGGCACGAACTGCTGCGGTTCGTTGACGAACTTCTTCACGTCGTCTGCCTCTCTCTCGTGTTTGTCGACGGAGCGACCGAACGATCAGGCGGGCTCGAGCTGCGAGCCCCTCCACGCCTCGCTGACGGCTTCCATCAGGACGGCGACGCCCATCGCCCCGGCGTCCACCGAGTCGCGGCTGCGCTCGCCGGTGTAGGACGCCCGCCCGCGCTTCGCGAGCATCCCCCTCGTGTCCTGGGCCGACTCGCGCGCCTTCGCCGCCGCGCGCTCGAGCGCGACCGCGCTGCCCTCCGGCAGGGCGGCCTCGAGCTCGTCGACGGCCGGGACCAGGGAATCGAGCAGCGTCTTGTCGCCGAGGTCGGTCTCGCCCCGCTGCTTGATGCCCTCGATCGCCGCGCGCAGCGCCGCGATCACGTCGCCGGCGGTCGGCTCCGCGGTGCCGCTCAGCGCAACGCCCGCGCGCAGGAACGCGGTGCCCCAGATCGGGCCCGACGTCCCGCCGATCCGCTTCGTGAGGATCAGCGCGGTCTTCTTGAGCAGCCCACCGGCGTCGGTGTACTCGAGCTCGTCGAAGTCGCTCAGGACGATCTCGAAGCCGCGTGCCAGCGAGTACCCGAAGTCGCCGTCGCCGACGACGGCGTCGAGGTCGCAGAAGTACGTCTCGTTGTCGACGGCCGTTTGGGCGATCGTCTTCACGATCAACTCCGCCCGGCTCAGCGCCGTCTCAGCCATACAGCCTCCTTCGGGTTTCTGCATCGAGTCTTCCGCCGCAGCCGCACGGGGTCGACGGGGTTCGGCCGCACGTCCGGTGCGGTCAATTCCGGGTTCGCCTCACCTCCCCATCGCAGGAAGCGGCGCGCGGAGGCACGCCTCGAGGTCGGCGAGCGTCACGAGGTCGCCCGGCCGCACGTCGCCGCGGTCGGCGAGGACGCGCGCGGGCGTGCCCGGGTCGCCGAGGCTCGTGACGACGAGGATCGCCTCGCTCATGTCCTCCTCGGCCGTGTAGCCGCTTACGGTCACGACGCAGCGCAGCCCCGCGCCGACCGCCGCGAGGAGGCCGTTGCGCGAGTCCTCCACGACGATCGCTTCTTCGCGGGCCACGTCCATGCGCTCGAGCGCGAGCAGGTAGATCGCGGGGTCCGGCTTCTTCGCCGGCACGACGTCGCCGGCGAACACCGCGAATCGCGCGGCGGTGTCGGGCCCGACCGCGTGCTAGAGGACTGCGCGGACCGACTCCTCGGCCGACGTCGAGGCGACCGTCAGCGACCAGCCCCCGCCGATGGCCTCGTCGACGACCCGGGCGATGCCGGGGCGCGCGGGCAGGAGCCCGCTCCGGACCATCTCCTTGTAGATGACGGTCTTGCGGCGGTGCAGGCCGGCGAGCAGTTCGCGCCGGCCCTCGGCGTCGGCGGGCAATCCGTTCGCGCGGACGAAGTCGTCGGTGAGCAGGGATGCCATCCGCTCCTTGCCCCCGCCGATCCTGAGCTTCTCGCCGTACTCCTCGACCGACCATCGCACCGGCAGCCCGGCCTCCTCGAACGTCTGGTTGAACGCGGGGCGGTGGCCGTCGCGCTCGGTGTCGGCGAGCGCGCCGTCGCAGTCGAAGATCAGCGCGGGCATGCTCAGTGGGCCCTCTCGCAACGTCTCACCGGAAATCCCGGGCGCCGATCACCGCCAGGCGGCGTCCTCGACCCTCGAAATACCTCCGGTATTCCTTCGGGTCTGCGTCCTTGCCTGGCGGCGCCGGCATCCCGGGCTTTCCGGCGCAACGTCACGAGAAGACCCACCAGACGGCGGCGGACGCCGTGGCCGAGGCGCGACCCGCGGACCCGAAGATCCGGATGTGGTGTGCGGCCATCTCCTTGACGGCTTCGCGCACGTGCGCGAGGAGCTTCGGCGGGTCGTGCTCGCCGGGGTTGGCCTCGAGGTACTCGCGGTGGGCGTCGACGAACGCGATCTTCAGCGCCGTCGAGATGTTGACCTTCGCGCAGCCGCGCGCGAGGTCGGTCAACTGGTCCTCGGTCGGGCTCGTGCCGCCGTGCAGGACCATCGGGATGGGGTGCAGGTCGACGAGCTCCGTCACGCGCTCGGGCGTGAGCTTCGGCTTGGCCTTGCGGGGTTTCGCGAGAGTTTTGCCACGCGGCGGGCTCCGCGTGGCAAAACTCCTAGTGGCTACGGAGCGTCGGACGGACGACTCGGTCGTACGGCAGCGAGGAAGCGCGTCGCCGTTGGGCACGGGCCGGATGGACTCGACGGTGGCCGTCACCCCTTGATGCGGGAGCCTTGCCCGCCCCACTCGCGTTCCCGGAGCTCGAACTTCGGGACCTTGCCCGTCGCGGTCTTTGGCAGCTCGTCCAGGAAGGCGACAGCTTTGGGCGCCTTGTAGCGAGCAATGGCGGATCGCACGTGGTCGATGATCTCCTTCTCGCTGGCCTCCGCGCCGGGCCTGAGCACCACGAAGGCCTTGGGCCGCTCGCCCCACTTCTCGTCGGGCACCCCGATGACCGCCACCTCCATTACGGCCGGGTGGGTGAGGATCGCCTGCTCGATCTCCACGGTGGAGATGTTCTCCCCACCGGATATCACAACGTCCTTGGCTCGATCCAGCAACAGCACATAGCCGTCGGGCTGCATGACCCCGAGGTCGCCGGAGTGAAACCAGCCGCCCCTAAACGCCTCGGCCGTCGCCTCCTTGTCCTCGAAGTAACCCTTCATCACGTTGTTCCCGCGCATGACGATCTCGCCCATTGTGGTGCCGTCCGCCGGGACGTCGTTCATCTCTTCGTCTACCACGCGAAGCCGCTCGGCCTGGATCATCCCGACACCCTGGCGGGCCAGGAGCGGCGCGCGGTCCTCCACGTCGAGGTCCTCCCAACCCTCCTGCCACTGACACACCGAGTAAGGACCGTAGGTCTCGGTCAGCCCGTAGACGTGCACGACGCGCGCATTCAGGCGCTCACACTGCTGGATCGTGGCCGGGTTCGGCGGGGCGCCGGCCGTGGTCACCACCAGCGGGCGCTCCAGGGGGCGTGCCGCCTCCGCGTCGGCCAGGGCGGTGAGCACCATGGGGGCGCCGTTGAGGTGAGTGACCTTCTCCTGGTCCAGGAGCTGCCAGATGCGGTCGCCGCGCACCGCGCGAAGACACACCTGGCGGCCGCCGATTGCGGTCACGCCCCAAGCCGTGCACCACCCGTTGCAGTGGAACATCGGGAGAGTCCACAGGTAGACGGAGTCGGACCGGTGCTCGGAGTGGATCACCTCTCCGAGGCTGTTCAAGTAGGCGCCCCGGTGGGTGTACATGACGCCCTTGGGCTTCCCGGTGGTCCCCGACGTGTAGTTGATGGTGATCGTGGCCAGCTCGTCCTCGACGGTCCAGCCCAGCGGCTCGTCAGATCCGCGCTCGAGAAGGTCCGGATAGCGGGGGCCGTCGGGCGCCTCCGAAACGTCCACCTCGGACATAGGGTCGGTGACGGTGACGATCTCCCGGAGCGCCTCAAGCCGGTCCTCTACTGGGGCAACGGTCGAGCGCAGCTCCGAGTCGACCACGAGGATCTTGGCCCCGGAGTGGTCGCAGATGTAGCGCACCTCCTCACCCGCCAAGCGCGAGTTGACAGCCACGAGCACCGCTCCGGCCAGCGGAACTGCAAAGTGCGCGATCAGCAGCTCGGGGATGTTCGGGCAGAGGTAGGCCACGCGGTCGCCCGCCTCGATCCCGGACGCCTGCAGCGCGCGCGCGAGGCGGGTGGCTTCGCGGGCGAAGTCGCGATAGGTCGTGCGGCGATCACCGTGGACGATCGCGACCTTGTCGGGATACACCTCGGCGGAGCGCTCAAGGAAACGCAACGGCGTCAACTGGGTGTGCGACATGGTGGACATGGAGGACTCCTCTCCTCTGCCCGCTCGAACGGCAGCGGCCAGTCCGCTGGGCAGCGACCTGGTTCGCGGGCGCAGCCTCGTTTGCGCTCAGAGCCTACAGCCGGTTCATGCCCCCAGCCGCGGGTCGATTCTCGATGATCTACGCACGCTCGTCGCGCGTTGGGTGCTCTCTCCTCGAGGCGCCGGTAGATCGTCTGCGAGAGCCTGGCGTCCGCGAACGCCCGGCCGAGCTTGCGGCGCAGGAAGGCGTCGGTCGAGTAGCGCGTGAAGGACAAGAAGTAGCACCGCTCATGCTCCCGGACCATCTCGAAGAAACGCGGCGCGGCACCGCGCCCCAGCTCGAAGTTGTCGTCGTTGACCATGAGGTTCACGCGTCGGCCGAGGTCGTGCCGCCAGCGGCCCAGGAACGACGCAAACCTCGGTCACGCCCGGAGCCACCTCGACGACGATGCCGACGCCCTCGTGCCCGGGCACGAACGGCGGCGAGGGCTTTATCGGCCAGTCGCCGTGGGCGGCATGGATGTCGGTGTGACATCGGCCGGTCGCCTCGACCTTGACCTGTACCTGGCCGGCCTGGAGCGCAGCCGCGGTGACCTGCTCGACGACCAGGGCCTCCTGGAAGTCGTGCACCACGGCGGCCCGGTAGGTGTGGACGGGCGGCTCGCCCGCGGGGTTTCGTTGCTCGGTGATGCGGGGCTCGACGACGGTGGACGACATCGGTGGCTCTGTTCGCTCGAACGGCGTGATGCATCGGTCGTGCTGGTGAGGTGCGGCCGCGGCCCGCCTGCCGGGCGGGCCGCGTCGGAGGTCGTCGGCTACGCGACGACGGGCTTGGTTGCGACCGCGGGCGTCTTCTGCACGGCGGTGTTCGGCTCGCGCAGCCACCGCACGGAGAGGACCACGAGGCCGATCCCGATCAGGAGCAGGGCGACGCCCATGAGGATCGCGAACAGCGCGACGCTCTCGGCGAAGTAGGCGGTGTTCAGCGCGGTGGTCAGCGCGGTCGCGGTGACCCAGATGTTCCGCGCGGCGTTGGGCACCGGCTTGCCCGTCTTGGGATCGATCGCGGCCGCGGCCTTGTCGCTGGTCTCCTTGCCGGTGGCGGTGAGGTACTGACCCATCTGTGAGTAGGTGCGTCCGCCGGTCGCCTCGAGGGCGTGAATGCGGATGTAACTGGCAAAGCACTTGGCTCCAGCGCCGGTGTTGACCGGCTGGTTGGCGACCGAGCAGGTCGGCAGCGCGACGCCCTTCAGGCCCGCGGCCGCCGCCTCTGCGGTGATCGCCTTGGGATTCATGTCGGGCGAGCCGGTGATCTGCTCCAGCCCGAGGTTGTCGTGCACGGTGCCGCGGCCGCTGGCCCCGGTGGCGATCGAGCCGATTCCCATTGCGATCAGGACGATGCCCGCCGCAATGCCGGCGTACTTGAACAACTTCGAGGTCATCAGGCCCTCCTGACGTGCATGTAACGTCGACGGCCTACGTCGATCGCTCTCCACGCCGGCCAAGATTTGGAGCCGGACGACAGCGCCTCACCGAGAGTTGGGGTGAAGCGAACCTCGAGTCCCTCCTGGCGACCGCCCCCGGAGAACTTGTGGCACGCCCGGATGCCGTCGCGACCGGCCGTCATGCACGAGGTGATCGCGAGCGAGACCGATGGACACCCGAGCCTCGGCGCCGCGTCGGTACCCTAGGTTGGTCACACCGCGTCTGCGAAGCGCCTTGCGCGGGCACCGCCGTCAGGCCCAGAGGACGGCGGCCTCACGATCAGCATCGCCCGGGCCCGGACGACCCATTCCCGAAGGAGCCCCCGGCACCGTTGCCGGTGCTCCGCGCTCGGAGGCAGACCTCATGAAGGTCCACAACCCGACGGACATCATCGTCAGGATCGACACCACGACGATCTGCGGCACGGACCTGCACATCCTCAAGGGTGACGTTCCGGCGGTGGAGCCCGGCCGGATCCTCGGTCACGAGGGCGTCGGTGAGATCACCCAGGTGGACAGCTCCGTCACCCAGCTCGCCCCGGGCGACAACGTGATCATCTCGTGCATCAAGTCGTGCGGCAGTGCAGCTTCTGTGCGCAGGGCAACTTCGCGCACTGTCTGGGTGACGAGGGCGCGTCGGGATCGGCTGGGTGTTCGGCCACCTGATCGACGGGACCCAGGCCGAGTACGTGCGCGTGCCGTACGCCGAGACCTCCGTGTACAAGGTGCCCGAGGGCGTCACGAACCAGCAGGGCGTGATGCTCAGCGACATCCTCCCGACCGGATTCGAGATCGGCGGGCAGCATGCCGGCCGTCTGCGGGTCGTGCGGGATCACGACGTCGTCCGGCCGGAGCATCTCCACGAGGGCCGCGGCGTTGGAGGCGCACCGGCGCTCGTACACGCTGCGTTCCGCATCGGCGAGAGGCCCGCCGTCGCCCTACGCCCCGTACAGCCGGTTATGCACGCGCTTGGTCCGGCTGAAGAACTCGGCGTCACCGGCGATGACCACCCAGCGAGCGTCGAGCCGCGCTCCGCGGAGGTAGCCGATCAGCGAGCGCAGCATCTCAGCGACTCCGCCCCCGAACGCGGTCGAGTTCACATTCCAGATCGCGTTCGACCCGAGCAGCTCATGCCACCGCGCGAGCGTGCGCTGAAACGCCGCCACCCCATCCACCGACAGCACCTCGGCGAAGCGCTCGGGCGCAGCGACGTGACCTCGACCTCCTCGAGCGCGACGGGGCGTGCCTACCCCAGCGACTCCCGTATCGGGGCGCGCCGGCACGGCGACGGTCAGCCCTGTCGAGAAGCCCTCGCCGGTAGAGTCACCGGCCGTGGCGGAATTGGCTGACGTCGGCTGCGAGCTGGTACGGACCTTGCATGTCGACGAGGCCTTGCGTACCACGAGGCCTCCGTCGCGCTGGGGCGCGGCGTCGAGGCCGGGCCCCGGCTGGCGGACGTCATCGACCCGCTGATCGCGTTCACGTGGACCGAGGATCGTCGATGAGGCCGTCAGCGGCCCCGCCGCACGAGGACGGGGTCGGCCTGGCGACGGCGCACCTGCTCCTGCCGTGGGAGTCGCCCGAACGTGGATGACGTCGCGCTCTGGACCTACACGGGGGTCACAGCGGATGGTCTGCGGCTGCGCGTCGGGCGCCACGGCGCGGGCCGGCCACTCCTGCTCGTCACCGGCATCGGCGCGCACCTGGACATGTGGACACCGTTCGCGAGACTCGTCGGCGACCGCGAACTGATCGCCTTCGACCCGCCTGGCGCCGGCCTCTCGCAGCGGCCCCCTCTCCCCCTGCGGATGAGCGGCCTGGCCCGGGTCGTCACCGCGCTCCTCGACGCGCTGGACCTCGAGCGCGTCGACGTGCTCGGATACTCGTTCGGCGGCGCGCTCGCCCAGGAGCTCGCCCGCCGCGCGCCGGACCGTGTTCGCCGGCTTGTACTGTGCGCGACCGCGCCCGGCCTCGGGGGCACGCCACCGCGCCCGCTCGCCGCGCTCATGCTGGCGAGCCCCATCCGCTACTACCATCCGCGACTGCTCGCGCTCAGCGTGCCCCACATCGCCGGGGGCCGCACGGCCCGCGAGCCAAGGGTCCTCGGCGCGCACGCCGCGGAGCGGCTTCAGCACCCGCCGGGCCCGCTCGGCTACGCCTACCAGCTCTACGCAATGGCCGGCTGGTCCAGTCTCCCGTGGCTGCGCCGGGTCGAGCACCCGAGCCTCGTGGTTGCGGGCGAGGAGGATCCGAGCGTCCCGCTGCGCAACGCGCGAATGCTCGCCGAGCGCCTGCCCCACGCGCGCCTGCATGTCGTCAAGGGCGGCGGCCACCTCTTTCTCCTCGACGAGCCGGAGAGCGTCGTCGGCGCGATCGGGAGCTTTCTCGATGAGGATTGAGCGTCCTCCCGCCCAGCTGCCGCGGTCGTGAGTAGGAGGATGACCGCGCGAGGACTATGCTCGACGATCGGCAGCGATTCGCCGCCGTCTGAGCCGAGGCGAGATCATGGCCGACACAGCGACACCGGTGAGCGAGCCGCGCAGCCCCAGCACCCCGGAGGCGGAGGACGCGGCGTCCAGCGCCGGCGCGGCGCTCGACCTGCTGCTGACCGAGGCCGGGCTCAGCACGCGGCAACGCTTCCTGCCGGGCCGGGAGACCGTTCGGTTCATGACGGCGCTCGCTCGCCATCCCGGGCGGGTGGTCCGTCGCGGCTCCGCGCTGACCGGGGAGCTCGCGAAGGTCGTCGCCGGGCGCTCGGAGCTCGAGCTCCCGCGCGGCGACCGCCGGTTCCTCGACCCCGCATGGTCGGGCAGCTGGATCCACCGCCGGCTGCTGCAGGCCTATCTGGCCGTGGACGAGACGGTCGACGCGGCCATCGGCGATGCCGAGCTCGACTGGGCGGATGACCGCAAGCTGCGGTTCATCGCGCAGAACATCGTCAACGCGCTGGCGCCCGCCAACGCTCCGCTCGTCAATCCCGAGGTGATCAAGGGAGCGATCGACACGGGCGGAATGAGCCTCGCGCGCGGCGCGCGGCAGTTCGCTCGGGACATGCGAGAGCCGCCGCGGCTGCCCGCCAACGTCGACGTCAGCAAGTTCGCCGTTGGCCGCAACCTCGGCCTAACCCCGGGAGCGGTCGTGCTCCGCGACGAGCGCTTCGAGCTCATCCAGTACCAGCCGGCGACACCGGAGGTCCGAGAGGTCCCGATCCTCCTCGTGCCACCGATGATCAACAAGTTCTACATCATGGACCTCGCGCCGGGACGCAGCCACATCGAGCACCTGGTACAGAGCGGGCAGGAGGTCTTCACGATCTCCTGGCGCAACCCGCGCGCGGAGCGTCGCGACTGGGGCCTGGACGCATACGCCGACGCGGTCCTCGAGGCGTTCGAGGCGGTGCTGGACATCTCGGGCTGCGATCGCGCGCACATCCTCGGCTACTGCGCCGGCGGCTTGGTGACCGCCGCGACCCTCTCGCACCTGGCCGCCGTCGGGCGGCTCGAGCAGGTCGCGAGCCTCACCCTCGGGGTCTGCGTCATTGACAACGAGCACAGCAGCGTCCTGGGCACGTTCGCGACCGAGCAGGTCAAGAACGTCGCGTTGGCGGCCTCGGCGCGAAAGGGGTACCTCGACGGGCGTGACCTCGCGAGCGTCTTCCTCTGGCTGCGCCCCAACGACCTCATCTGGCCATACGTCATCAGCAACTGGCTGCTCGGGAAGCAGCCGCCGGCATTCGACATCCTGTACTGGAACGCGGACACCACCCGCATGCCCGCAGGCCTGCATCGGGACTTCCTCGAGATCTCGACCGACAACTCGATGTGCCGGCCGGGTGGCATCACGGTCCTCGGCTCGCCGGTCGACCTCAGCACGATCACGATCGACAGCTACGTCATGGCGGGCGCGGCGGACCACATCAGCGCGTGGGAGAACTGCTACCGGACGACGCAGCTGCTGGGCGGCCGAACGCGCTTCGTGCTGTCCACCAGCGGGCACATCGCGGCCATCGTCAACCCACCCGGCAACAAACGCGCCACCTACCGGACCGCCGACGAGCAGACACCGCCCGATGCCACGCAATGGGACGCACTCGCGACCGCGAGCCCGGGAACCTGGTGGGCGGACTGGGACGGGTGGCTGGCCGAGCGCTCGGGCGAGATGCGCCCCGCGCCCACGCAGCTCGGCAACCAGCGACACAAGCTCATCGGCGCAGCACCCGGCGAATACGTCCTCGAGCATTGACCGCAAGTCACCAGGGCTGAAGGGCGCCAATAGTCGCGTCGCACTTCAGGCGGCATCTCGGTTGTCCATCTCGGGGCGGTGGCGCGCAGGGTCGTCTGGGCGATCTGATCGATCGCCGACGAAACGTTCTCGATCGCCACGACCGACCGCACGGCGTCGTCGCTGCGGTAGGTCTGCACGACATAGCGAGCCAGGAGCAGAGTTGCTCGATCTGATTGAGGTCTGACACTTGAAGCCAGCCGAGAGCTAGAGCCGGGTGCCATGACGCTCGCCATGGGTTGAAGCGAACGTGAACCCGTCCTACGCCTCTGACCTAAAGGGCGCGCAGGAATCGGGTTCGGGAACGTTGCCGGACTGGGCGGCGGGACTCGTGTACGATCAGATGTGGCTTCGCCTCGACCCTTGGCGAGCCCAGCAGTCCCAGCTCCAACCTTAGGCTGGCCAGGGCGCGGCGACCGTCAGAGCCGCGCGCCGACCGGTCCGCATCGGAGCTACACCATGTCGCCTCTCGCCGTAACGCAGGATCAGCCCAACCGCTTGCCAGCGGACACTGTCGCCGGGGAGCGGCCCACTGCTACGCCGGGACGGTTCGCGACGCGAGAAGCGACGCAAGAGCAGTTTCGGCTGCGGTGCGCCGATGCGCATCCCGTCGGCTGCGACGTGGAGTTGGTTTCATCAAGCCGCGACGACCTCGTCTCCCGCGCGTGTTCGCACGGCGCGAGCGCTCACGGCTTCACTCCGGCCTGGTACAGCCCGGGACGTCTCGCGGCGATCGCGGCCGAGGTGGCCCAGACAGGGCGAGTCCGCGCGGCGCGGCACGCGTCCGTAGAAGACCGCAGCAGGCCTAAGGGCGGCTCCGGATGCCGGGCGGCCCGGGTGGGCTTACCGTCGGAACGCCCGAGCGGCATCGGGCTGCAACCGCAGCCGAGATCGACGAGAGGTAGGAGATCGCGATGAAGGCGCTTGTCTACCACGGCCCTGGCCAGCGCGGCTGGGACACAGTGGACGATCCGACGATCATCGACCCGACCGACATCGTCGTTCGGATCGACACCTCGACGATCTGTGGCACCGACCTGCACATTCTCAAGGGAGATGTGCCCGAGACCACGCCCGGCACCGTGCTCGGTCACGAGGCGGTGGGAACCGTGCGAGGAGATCGGAGCCGGCGTCAGCACGGTGGCCGTCGGCGACCGGGTGCTGCTGTCGTGCGTGAGCGCGTGCGGGCGCTGTCGCTTCTGCAAGGAGGGCCGCTACGGCCAGTGCCTCGGCGGGGGCGGGTGGATCTTCGGACACACGATCGACGGGCTCCAGGCCGAGTACGCCCGCGTGCCGTTCGCGGACAACTCCGTCTACAAGGTCCCCGATGAGCTCAGCGACGAGCAGGTCCTCTTCCTGGCCGACATCCTGCCCACCTCCTACGAGGTCGGTGTGCTCAACGGCATGGTGACCCCCGGAGACGTGGTGGCGATCGTCGGTGCCGGGCCCATCGGGCTGGCGGCGATCCTCACCGCGAGGCTGTACACCCCAGGGCGGATCGTGGCGATCGACCTGGCCGACAGCCGGCTCGAGAGCGCAGTGCGATTCGGCGCCGACACGACGATCAACAACGGTCGCGAGGACGCACTCGCTGCAGGTCATGGAGCTCACCGATGGCCTCGGCGCGGACGTCGCCTTCGAGGCGGTGGGCGTACCGCAGACGTTCGAGCTGGCGGCTGAGCTGATCCGCCCCTGCGGGCGCGTGGCCAACATCGGCGTCCACGGCGCGACCGGTGACACTCCATCTCGAGAAGCTCTGGATCCGCGATGTGACGGTGACGACCGGACTGGTCGACACCTACACGATTCCGCGGCTCATGAAGCTGGTCTCCAGCGGTCGCCTCGACCCGACGATCTTCGCCACCCATCACTTCGCGCTCGGCGAGACGATGAGCGCCTACGACACGTTCGCTGACGCCGCATCCACCAATGCGCTCAAGGTCGTGCTCGAGGGCAGCGAACGCGCTCACGGCTCGAACGGCCGCATCGGCGCGAGCGTCGTGGCGGGAGGCCGCCTGAGCCGCCGGCCAGCCACGTCACGAAGCCGGATCTGGGCCGCCAACTCAGGGCACGGACTTGAGGGCCCATCCGGCTGCCGCGGCAGCAGCCGGTGACCGTCGACGATCGCGGTGGCGAGGTCGATGAGCTTGCGGTTGTCGGTGCGGGAGTGTTCGCGCAGCATCTCGAAGGCGGTCGCGTCGTCGATGGAGTGGCGTTCCATGAGGATGCCCTTGGCGCGCTCGGTCAGGGCGCGGCGTCCGAACGCGCCCTGGAGCTCGTGGTACTCGGCGAAGCGGCGCAGCACGATGTCGATCGAGCTCTGCCAGTCCTCGACATCGCTGTCGCTGATGTGGGCAAACACGCCGCGCTTGGACGCCTCCTTGACGAAGTCGGCGTCACGGGGGTGCAGCAGGACAATGACCGGGCAGCGCGCTTCGCGCACGATCTTGTCGATCAGGTCTAGGGCGTGCTGTGAGCTCTTGCCCAGCCCGACGAGCGCGACGTCGGGTCGTTCTCGAGCGGTCACAGCGCCCACATCGGCCACGTCGATCTCGCGCGCGATGCCACGGCCTCGACCGCTGGCAGCTCGATCCGTCCGCGCTCGTCATCCGGGGCTTGGAGGCCTGTGGGCTCGCGTGGGACGTGGTGCGCGCGAGTCCCGAGCGCCAGCGCAAGGCCGCTCTGCCCGGCCGCCGAGTGGGCGCATAACGTGCGGATGGGGGGCGACCCCGGCCCCCGCCAGGCGGCCCGTTTCCCGCGCCACGATGGCAGTTCCTCATCCGGGCGGTCGGCGGTCATCACCGGACTCACGCTGCTGCTGATCGTCGACGTCCGTGGTGCGGCGCTCTACATGCACGACGGCGGCGCAGTCGGCGTCGACTGCCGAGCCCGCATGGTGGCCGCCCGGCCGGGCTCAAGGCTGCGCGGCTGTGCGTAGGCGGGCGATCGAGTGGCGGATGATGCGCGACGTTTGCATCTGCGAGACGCCGATGCGTTGGCCGATCTGTCGTTGGGTGAGGTTCTCCTCGAAGCGCAGGCGCAGCACCTCGCGCTCGCGCGGGGTGACCGCGCGCAGCAGCTGAGCGAGCGTGGCGCGGTCCTCGGCCAGCCCGAAGCCCGGCTCGGTGCAGGCGAGCGTGTCGCCGAGCGTGTCGGCGGCCTCGTCCTCGGTGCCGCGCGCGGTCTGAAGCGACGTCGCGCGGTAGGCGCCGGCGGCCTGCAGCGCCTCGAGCACCTGCTCCTCGGTGGCCGCGGCGGCGCGCGCGATCTCCGCCACCGTCGGCTGGCGGTACAGGTCGCTGGACAGCTCGACGACGTGCTTGTCCACGCGCAGCGCCAGCTCCTGCAGGCCGCGGGGCACGCGCACCGACCACGTGCGGTCGCGCAGGTAGCGCCTAATCTCGCCCACCATGGTCGGCACGGCGTAGCTGGAGAACGCGACGTCGCGGCGAAGGTCGAAGCGATCGATCGCCTTCACGAGCCCCAGGCAGGCGACCTGGAAGAGATCGTCGAAGGGCTCCCCGGTGCGTTGGTAGCGACGCGCCAGGGCGCGCGCGAGCGGCCGGAAGCGCTCCACAAACATCTCAAGGTCGACCGGGTCGCGCCGCTCCCGGTAGCGCTCAAACAGCGATCGGCAAGCAGAGGCCCCGCCTCACACCGTCCCTTCCGCATCGAGGAACTCAGCCGCCCTCCTGGGGGTCGCCGTCGTTTCACCGCACCAAAGGCCCGGCGGGACGGTGGACCGGGGGCCGATCAAGCCTACCCTCACACCACGCGCGCCGCGCGCGAAGATCTGCGAGCGCGGTGCGCGGCTGGTCGCCGGCATGCTCGCATCCGTATGGATCCGGTCGTCTTCGAGGAGGCGTCCGCGACGCTCGCTCAGGACGACCTGCACAAGCACGGCGAGCCCGACGGCGTACGCCCGCTTCCGTCAGCGATGCAGTAGCTCGCGTTGCCGCGACTTGGCTTGCCGGCCACGGTGTGCAGCAGGTCGTGATGGAGGCCGCCGGCGTCTATTGGAAGCCGGTGGTGCGCCACGAGGCGCTGTTTGGTCGGGTGGGATGAGAGAGCCCGCCGGCGGTTCGTCGCAGCGGACCGCTTGAAGCTGGGGGCAGCCTGATCCCGGAGGCGCGGGTGAGGGCGCGAGCAGCTCCGACAACGACGAGACGGATCGGCACCGCCAGACGGTCCGGGCTCGGCAAGCGAGGCAGAAAGGCGTAACGCGCAGTGAACCAGTGGTGGAACCCCCTCAAGTCCAGTTCTCGGCTCCAACCTGGCGGATGTGGGTCGAGCCGGCAGCGCGCGCACGCTCTCGACGCGGGGCAAGCGACTTCGATGGTCGGTCAACGGGGCCGGCCGGGAGGCCACGAGGAAGGCCTGCGGCGTACTCGTGGCGAGGCTGTCAGGGGAAAAGCTGGGCGCCGACCCTGCCAACCGACCAGCGGTGAACGTGGGAACCGTCCGCTGTCGCCCTCCCCGCCCTTGGGTGGGTGGGCAGGCCCGTCGTCGGCTGATGGCAGCGGGCGGGGCGGAGCCTTCGTAGTAGTCCGGGCCGGGGAGAGCCCGGTACATGGCGAAGGAAGGCAGCAGGCTTGCAGGATGGGACTGGAACGCGAGGAGGCCGCCGTTGAATAGCGACGCGCCGCTGCCCGAGCCCAAGATGGCCGAGCAGCGGGTACTCGGAATCCAGCGCAAGCTGCACAAGTGGGCACAGGACGATCAGGACCGCAGGTTCTCAGACCTGCACAACCTCGTCTGCGACCCGGCCACGCTGCTGGTGGCCTGGCAGCGGGTGAGGACCAACCGAGGGTCGCGCTCAGCGGGTGTGGACGGCGAGACCGCCCACTACGTCGAGAAGGTGCTGGGTGTCGAGCAGTTCCTGACCGGGCTTCGTGAGGAGCTGCGTGCCGGGAGCTTCCGGCCCGATGCGGTCAAGCAGCGGGCGATCCCCAAGCGTGGCGGCAAGCTGCGCTATCTGGGGATCGCGACGGTGCGCGACCGCGTCGTGCAGGCCGCCCTCAAGCTGGTGCTCGAGCCGATCTTCGAGGTCGACTTTGAGCCCTGCTCCTACGGGTTTCGGCCAGGACGCCGAGCATGGGACGCGATCGCCGAGGTGCGCTTCCTGACATCTCGCTCTTATGAGTGGATCGTCGAGGCAGACATCGAGGCTTGCTTCGATGAGCTTTCGCACTCGGCCATTTTGGACCGAGTGCGGCGGCGAATCGCGGACAAGCGCGTGCTGTCGCTGATCAAGGCGTTCTTGAAGGCCGGGATCCTGACCGAGCAGGGCAGCCTCGAAAGGACGATCTCGGGCACCCCGCAGGGCGGGATTCTCTCGCCGCTGATGGCTAACGTCGCGCTCTGCGCGCTGGATGAGCACTACGCCCGCGCGTGGGAGGCGATGGGCCAGAAGTGGCATCAGCGAGACGCGATCCGCCGACGCGGCGGGGCGACCTACCGGCTCACCCGCTACGCCGATGACTTTGTCATCTGCGTGTCCGGGGAGCGGCGCCACGCTGAGCAGCTGATCGCGACCACCGAGCAGGTGATCGCGCCGCTCGGGCTGAAGCTCTCGCCCGAGAAGACCCGCGTGGTCCACATCAACGAGGGAATCGACTTCCTCGGCTGGCGGATCAAACGCCAACGGCGGGGAAGCGACGGCCGCTGGTTCATCTACACCTACCCGTCCAAGCGGTCGCTGATGGCCGTCAAGGCGAAGGTCAGACAGATCACGCGGTCCGGACACAACCAGACGCTCGCCCAGCTGCTGCACCGACTCAACCCGGTGCTTCGCGGCTGGTGCGCCTACTTCCGCTGCGGGGTCTCCTCGCAGACCTTCGCCTACCTCGACGCCTTCTCCTGGCGCCGGGTGGTGTGCTGGCTGCGCCGGAAATACCCCCAAACGGAACTGGCGCTGGCTGATCGACCACCACCTACCGAAGTGGCGGCCGACCGATGGCACCGTGACGCTCTACCGCCCGGCGAAGGTGGCGACCACTCGCTACCGCTACCGGGGCACGAAGATCGCCACACCATGGGAAGCCGGCTGGATCGCTCGCCGCGATCCGGTCTGCGGGCCCGAGCGCCTGGAGAACCTGATCGCCTGATGGCTGCCGGATGCCTGTGGAGAGCCCGGCGCGGTGGAAGCCGCACACCGGGTTCGGAGGGCGGGTCAAGGAAACGCGCCGCGCAAAAGCGCGGTGGCGCGCCTTGACCCGACCCTACTGCGAGATCCTCGAGCACGAATGCGAGTGGTTGCCAGCGTCCCGCAGCCCAGCCCTGGGGTGCTCGCTCCGGACGGGTTCGGGTTGTCTTGAGGCTTTGCGCGCGACGAAGGCGTCCGGCGTCCGCGGTGCACGCAGAACCAGGCTGCGGATGACCGCGGGGCTGTGCGCGCCGCGCGGCGTGGTCAGGTCTTGCGCGCCGCGCGGGTGGTCTGCCCAGCCGGCCGGCGCGTCGACGTCGCGCGCGCCTTGGTCGTTGCCTTCGCCGTGCCGCGTGCGGCAGTGCGCCGCTTGCCCGTGGCGGCCTTCTGCACCTCTTCGAGGTCCTTGCGGAGCGTCCTCTGCGTTCCTCGTAGATTCTTGCGCGCGTCGCGCAGCAGAGCATCGAGATCCTTGAGCATGTCGCGTCCGCCCTTGCTGAGCTCGCGACGGAGATCCTTGACCGCCGCCTGCGCGGCGTCGAGCGAGTCCGTCAGCCTGTCGAGCGGCACATCGCCTGTCGTTGTCCCGCCGCGTTGTGCTGGAGCCTTGGTAGCCATCGCTTCTCCCTCGAGGATCGTCCACGCCAAGCCTACGAGTACGCGCCGCGCCGCACCACCCCACGGCCGGCACCCACGCGCCAGTGCGTCGCTGTCGGCCACGAGGCCGGATGCGAACCGATCGGTTGAGCCACGGCCAGCCTGCTCACGAGAAGGGCAGTCTCGGCCGGTTCACGCTCCTCGCGGTGCTCGCAGATGTCCGCGACCAGAGGCCCTTCGTGACGCGTAGGGGTCTAGTGGCGATGCGGGCCAAGCGGCCGTGCTCGCCGCCGGTACAGATGATCCGTGCATGACGTGGTGCCGTTGAAGTCACAGATGACCACGGGTGCAGGACGCAACGCCGCGAGCCTACCCCGGCACAGGCCGGCCGGACCATCTCCACGCCTGCCCGCGCCACTCGACGCGTCCCAGACCCACGGGCGTGGCTCCAGCCTCGACGAGCGCGAGGTGCGGTCGCGCCCTGGCGACCTGGGCGACGTGCATGAACCGGGTCGCCTTTCATCCGCACCACGTCGCTAGCCGCGCTGCATGCCGCCCATGGTCGCGCCTCGGCGGCGCGGGTCGGCGCGCGGTCCAGGTGGGCCAGCCACGTGGCGAGCCCGCGGGTGGGCATCGGGTGCGCGAGGAAGTGGCCCTGTGCCTCGTGGCACACCCACACGGTTGAGCCGGGGTCCAAGCCTCGAGGCTTTCGACGCTCTCGGCCACGACCCGCAGGCCCAGGCGGCGGCCGAGGTCGACCGTCGTGCGCATGATCGCGGCGTCCTGTTCATCCTCAAGGCCGGTGGCGACGTTGATGACGACCGCGACGAGGTCGTCGCGGTCGGCTGACTGCCGCGTCCGCGCTCTGGTCGTCGCCGACATGCGAAGCGCGGATCCCCAGGAGGTCTGACCGGAGGAGGCTCGCGAGTTCATCGCGTGGCGCTTCCCGACACGATCGGACGAATGATCGCGGGCATCGCTCGCCACGTCCCGTTACTTGTGTGCTGGACGGAGAAGCCGGCTGCCTCGATCAGCTGCGCCGTTGCGCGGTTGCAGCGGCAGCCTTCGGCGAATCGTTTCCATGGTTTCTCGAGGCGGTCCTGCCATGCCGCCAGCCACGCCGAGTCGGCCCGTACATGCTCAAGGAACAGCAGGCGTCCGCCCGGTCTGAGGACGCGCTTGATCTCGTCGAGGACGACGACCGGCTGCTCGACGGTGCAGAGCACGAGCGTCGACACCACGGTGTCCACCGAGCCGTCGTCCACGGGGAGCCGCTCGGCGGCCGCGTCGAGGATGGTCGCGGTGCGTGTGCCGCGACGGACGGCCTTCTTCAGCCGCCTGCGCATCGGGGCGGCGGGCTCGGCGAGGATGAGCTCGTCGAGATCGTCGGGGTAGTGGGGCAGGTTCAGTCCGGTGCCGCTGCCCAGTTCGAGCGTCCGGCCGCGCGCCAGCGCGAGGAGGTCGCGGCGACGCTAGCGCATTCCGGCCAGCTCGCCCGCCCACAGGACGGGGTTGTAGATGGCGGCGAACAGCCGTCCCCACAGTCCGGCACCAGCCGGGCGGCGTGACGTGGTCGGTGATCGTGGTCATGCTCGCGACGGTAGGCCGACGGTGCCGGTCGCGCATCGCCTCGTCCGGTCATCTGCCGGCGATGGCCGAATCGGGTGATCGCAGCTCAGAGAAGACCGAGTCGGAGCGGCTTCGGCGACCGCTGCGGCGCGCGATCCGCTCCCGAGTTTGTGCCTGATGTTCGCGACGTGGCGGTGCACGGTGTGATGGCTGACCGCGATGCGTTCGGCGATCTCGCGGTCGCTCAGCCCGCCGGCGACGAGCGTGAGGACCTCGCGCTCGCGTCGCGACAGCAGCACCGCCGCGGCGGGGTCGGCCGGCGCCGGGTACCCGTAAGAAACGAGCCGAGCGCCCGCGACACGGACATCCAGTCGCCCACCCACGGAAGATGGGCGTCCCCGTCGACGCTGACAAGCCGCGCGCCCGGGATGGACCCGGCGAGGTCGCGCCCACACGCGTAGGGGATCGCGCGGTCGTCGCGGCGATGCACCACGACCGTCGGCGCGCGCACCTGCTCGAGCAGCGCGCGCACGTCCATCCGGTAGGCGAGCTCCAACAGGGCCGCCGCCGTCTCGGCCTGCGCGGAGGCCCGCTGATCGCGCACGAATCGCCGCCGCGCCTCGCCGTCCTCGGTGCCGACGAAGACGTCGGCGAGGACGCGCGACCCCAAACCCCAGTGCGCACGCACGGCGGCGGCGAGCGCCTCGCGGACGTCGGGCGGCGCGATCGACGCTCCGTGGGCGTACGCCCCGTACAACAACAGCCGATCCACCCGCTCCGGAAACCGCGCCGCGAACGCGATCGCGGCACACCCACCCGACGAGCCCCCGACCAGGGAGGCGCGACTCGAGCCCCAGCTCGTCCATGACGGCGCCCAGCAGAGCGACCTCGTCGTCGAGCGTCAACGCAGACGGATCGACCTCGCGGTCCGACATGCCCGTCCCCGGATGGTCGTAGCGGACCAGTGCGTGGCCCGCTCGCGGTCGACCCCCAGAAGGACCGGAACGCCTCGTCGCGCCAGTCCAGCTCGAGATGGCTCACCCACCAGGCGGCCGCCACCAGCGGCGGCCCCTCACCGCTGACCGCGAACGCGACCCGCGAGCCAGCGAACCGCACGAACCGGATCGCCGCCCCGAGCTCCGTCACCTTGCGCGCAGGCTACTCGGGCGCCGCCCCGACCGGCCCGGCCGACAGGGGGTCTCGCGCCGCCGCGGACATCCGCGCCCGGCTCGAGGATCGCCCCTATCTTCGGGATCGATGCGCGACCGCGCCGCACCTGCGGTTGCCGGCCCGATCGGGCCGCCCCGGTGTCGTTAGGCGGGCGTGGGCGTGATCCGCGGTCGCTCGACGCCGGCGAAGATGCTTCGGCGAAGCCAGCTCGGGAACGCGTCGGCGAGGCGATGGTTTCCTTCGATGCGCAGCTCGCCGGCGCCGATCGCGGCGGACATGGTGTGTCCCCATCCACACCGCTACGAGCGCGCGCAGTTGCCGGCGACCACGAGGTCGACGTCGAAGCCGGGGTCCTTGTAGCAGACGTCGACCTGCTCCCCCTTGAGGATCAGCCAGGTCACCCGCGGGAGACCCGGGCCCGCGTCGTTGAAGCGGAAGCGCACGACCACGCGGCGCGGGAGGCAGCGCGTCGGTGTCGATGTTGCGCTGCATGTCCCACATCAGCAGGCGCGGGTCCAGATCAGC
>CAWGDO010000005.1:0-192461 GCA_963821355.1 uncultured Actinomycetes bacterium
GTAGACCGGCACGGTGCCGTAGGCGGCGAAGAGGAACTTCGCGGTTGCCATGCCCTCGGCCTCGGGCTGGGGCACGCAGAAGAACCGGCAGACGAGCTCCTTCTCGGGCGCGCCGAACGCCTCGACGACCTGCGGCACGCCGCTGATCGGCAGGAAGTTCGTGAACGCACCGTCGGCGACCTCCGCGGCCAACGCGAGCATCTTGCCGCGCAACGCCGCCACGACGATCGGGATCGGATAGGCGGGGGCGGTCTCGAGCTTGAACCCGCCGGGGCCGCGCTCGCCGGCGAAGACGGGGCGCAGCGCCTGCACCGCCTCGCGCACCTTCGACAGCGGCTTCTCGAACGGCACGCCGTTCCAGCGCTCGACGATGACGTTCGACGACGACCCGAGGCCGAGCACGAAGCGCCCGCGCGAGGCGTCGGCCAGTGCGGCGGCGTGCTGGGCGAGAACGGCCGGCCCGCGCGTGAACGGGTTGACGATCCCTGTGCCCAGCCGCATCCGCTCGGTGTGGGCGGCCGCGAGCACGAGCGGCGTGAAGCCGTCGGCGCCGTTCGTGTCGCCGGTCCAGACATCGTCGTAGCCGGCGGCCTCGGCGCGGCGGAACAGCTCGGCGTGGTCGGCGAGCGGCAGCCCGGCGAACGGCACGGTCAATCCCCAGCGAACGTCCATGGTGTACGAACCCTATGCGCACACCAGGGACGTTCGTTGCCCCGTAGGGTGGGGCGGTGCACGAGCCGCTCGAGGGCATCGCCGCGGCCGACGCGCTCCTGGGGCGGCCGTTCCCGCTGCCCGCGGCGCCGCTGCCGCTCGCGCGCTGGGTCGACGTCTGCCAGGTCGCCGAGCGCGGGGTGGAGGTCGCGTGGAGCCTCGACGACTCCCGCTCCGGGTCGCCCGCCCGCGTGGCCCTCTACGCCGGCACCGAGTCGCCGCCCGAGCGCCGTTTGGAAGGCGCCGATGCCCCGCGCGAGGTCGACGGCATCGCCGTCCGCAGCGCCCCGCTGCCCGAGGCCGAGCCGTCGCTGCGGCCGGTCACCGAGCTGCGCTGGGAGCGCGACGGGCTGCACCTGCGCCTGACCGGGCAGGGGCCGTGGACGACCGACGCGCTTCTCGCGCTCGCCCGATCGGTGACACCACCATCGGGATCCGCCTCCGGCGGCCACGTGGCCGCCTCCGGCACCCGGTAAGGTCGCCGCGCGATAACGACTCGCCTGCATCGCAACGAGTACGTCGGGATGGCGGGCGGCATTCTGCTCGCCGTCAGCGTGTTCCTGCCCTGGTACGGCACCGATTCCGCCAACCGCTTCGCCCAGATCGACGGCGCCCGCGGCAACCAATCCTGCTGGGACGTCCACCCGATCCTGCGCTGGCTGCTCCTTGCCGCCGCGGTGGCGCCATTCATCCTCGCTTACATCATCGCCAACGACGTCCACCTTTCGTGGGCGCGCGGCGAGATGACCCTCGTCACCTCGATCGCGGCCTTCGGACTGGTCGTCTACAACGGCCTCATCGATCGCCCGGGCGAGCCCTCGAGCGCGATCTCGCTGAAGTACGGGTGGTTCCTGGCGGTCCTGGGAACGCTCGCAATGATCTTCGGCGCGGCCCTGCGCTCGTCCGAGCACGAGCGTCCACGCAAGCCACCGGGAACGATATGAGCGACACATCCGCAACCCGCCCCGATCGCAACGTCGCCCTCGAGCTCGTCCGCGTGACCGAGGCGGCGGCCCTGGCCTCCGCGCGCCGGATCGGCATGGGTGACAAGGAGGCCGCCGACCAGGCGGCGGTCGACGCCATGCGCCTCGTGCTCGACACCGTGCACATGGACGGCGTCGTCGTCATCGGCGAGGGGGAGAAGGACGAGGCGCCGATGCTCTACAACGGCGAGCAGGTCGGCGACGGCTCGCCGCCCCAGGTCGACATCGCCGTCGACCCGCTCGAGGGCACGCGTCTGGCCGCCGAGGGCCGCCCGAGCGCGCTGGCGGTCATCGCGCTCAGCCCGCGCGGCACGATGTTCGACCCGGGCCCGTTCGTCTACATGGAGAAGATGGCGGGCGGCAGCGACATCGCCGACCTGCTCTCCCTCGACCGCCCGCTGGGCGAGACGCTCGGCCTCATCGCCGAGCGCCGCGGCTCCGACATCCGCGACATCATGGTCGTCGTCCTCGATCGCCCGCGCCACGAAGAGGGGATCGCGGCGATCCGCGAGGCAGGCGCGCGCGTACGCCTGATCACCGACGGCGACGTGAGCGCGGCGCTGCTGTCGGTCTCCGACCGCTCCCCGGTGAGCCTGTTGTGGGGGATCGGCGGCACGCCGGAGGGCGTCATCTCCGCTGCCGCGATCAAGGCCTCCGGCGGTGCGTTGATCGGGCGCCTGTGGCCGCGGGACGAGGCCGAGCGCCAGGCCGCCGTCGACGGCGGCTACGACCTCTCGCGCGTGCTCGACCAGGACGACCTCGTCCAGGGCGACGACTGCTTCTTCTCGGCCACCGGTGTGACCGACGGCGACGTGCTGCAGGGTGTGCGCTACGAGGGCACGACCGCAACCACCGAGTCGATCGTCATGCGCTCGCGCACCGGCACCGTGCGGCGCATCAGCGCGCGCCACAACCGGCCGAAGCTGCGCCTCTACACGGGCGAGCGCTATGGCTAACCGGGTACTCGGGCGCCCTGGCGCTCGCGCGGCGACGGGGCCGTCGGGTCGGGCACGTCGTCGGTGCTGACGAACCGCCCGACCATGGACTCCTCGAGGTCAAGCCGCGCCAGCGAGCGCAGGAAGCCGTGGGTGACGATCACGTGGATGCGCGACTGCGTCTGCGTGTAGACGAAGCGGCTGAGCCGGTAGGCGATCGCCGGATAGAAGTTGGCCACTTCGACCTCGACCTCGACGTTGACGCACCCGGGGCGCTGCGCGGGGCGGCGGCGCACGTCGATCTCGAGGTAGCCGTCGCGATCGTGCCCGTGGCGCGCGACGAGCAGTCCGCGCACGATCCGCCAGCGCACGACGCCGCGCTCGGCGTCCATCTCGTACTCGGGCGCGTCGAAGGTGATCAGCTTGAAGGGCCGGAAGAGCAGGCAGACGTAGCGCTCGCCTTCGGTGTAGTAGACGCGCACGACGCCGAGTGTCGCCCGGCTGAGGAAGCGCCAGTAGGTGCGCGCCAGCCGCTCGAGGTACAGCGGCGACCAGAGGGCCTCGATCTTGTCGGCGGGCAGCGAGACCTCGGCGGACTGCACGGAGCGCACGGCGCCGGTGGCGTGGTTGATCTCGGTCGCGTCGTCGACGTCGCGCACGATGTCGAGCCCAGGGATCGGGCGGACGAAGACCTTGCGCAGGCCGACGAAGGCGGCGGCCAACACAGCGGCCAGGGCGGCTGCGATCGCGGCGGGAGCCACCGCGGGAGCGTACCCGCGCGCAAGGCGCGATGGGACGACTATCCGGCGGCAACCGCCTCGCGGTAGTTGGCGAGGATCCCGCGCCAGCCCTCCGGCGAGTCGATCGCGCGGCGGACCTCCTCCGAGCGATCGCCCATGCGCTCGAGGTGGCGGTGCTCGAACGTCACGCGCGTGCCGTCGCCGTCGGCCTCGAAGCGCACGTCGACCTCGGTGATGAGGTCGGGGTCGTAGTGCCAGTCGGCGTCGAGCTGCCACGCCAGCAGCACGCGATGCGGCGGCTCCCACGCGATCACGTGGCCCCAGTCGCACTCGCTGCCGTCGGCGTTGCGCTCGTACCAGCGCCCGCCGGCGCGCGGCTCGATGATCGCGTCGGCCAGCTCCGCGTCGCCGAGGTGGTGCGTCGCCGGCCACCAGCTTCCGAAGCCCTCGGTGAAGACCGCGAAGGCGCGCTCGACCGACGCCCGCACGGTCAGCGTGTGCGCGACCTTCACAGGCGCTCGACCTCGACCTCCGCGCCGGCTTCGAGCTCGCCGTCGCCGGCGGGCACGATGGCCAGGCCGTCGGCGCGTAGCATCGAGCGCAGCTGGTGCGAGCCCTGGGGGCCGGTGGGCGTGGCGACGCCGTCGCGCAGGGTCACGCGCACGCACTCGTCGCGGTCGGGGTGGCGGGGGATCGCGGCGCCGAGGTGCGCAACGAAGCGGTCGGGCTCGTGCGGCGCGCCCTGCAGCGCGGCCAGCGCCGGGCGAGCAAAGAGCAGGAAGGTGACCATCGCCGACACCGGGTTGCCTGGCAGCCCGAACACGAGCGTCTCTCCGTGCGTTCCGAACCACGTCGGGCGTCCGGGGCGCAGGGCCACGCGCCAGAACACCTCGTGCACGCCCTGCGCCTCGAGTGCGGGCTTGACGTGGTCGTGGGGCCCGACGGAGACGCCGCCCGAGAGCACGAGGACATCAGCGTCTTGCAGCCCGCCGGCGATTGCCGCGCGCGTGCGCTCGGCGGTGTCGCGGACCACCTCGGTGCGCACGACGTGCGCGCCCGCCTGCCTGGCGAGCGCGGCGAGGGTCAGGCCGTTGGTCTCGTGCAGCTGGCCAGGCGCGAGCGGCGCGCCGGGCGCGACGAGCTCATCGCCGGTGGCGAGCACGACGACGCGCGGAACCCGCGCGCAGGCGACCGCGGCGCGCCCGCAGGTCACGGCCACGCCGATCTCGGCTGCGCCGAGGCGCGTGCCCGCGGTCAGCACGGTCACGCCGACGCGGACGTCGTCACCGGCGGGGCGGACGTTGCGGCCGGGCTCGACCTCCTCGCCGAGGGTGACGCGCACACCGTTGACGGTCGCCCGCTCGACCTGCAGGACGGCGTCGGCGCCGTCGGGCAGCGCCGCGCCGGTGGAGATGCGCACCGCCTCGCCCTCGCCGACGCTGACCGTCGCGGGCGCGCCCGCGCGCGACTCGCCGACGATCCCCAGCGTTCGCCCAGCCGGACCAGAGCGCACGGCGAAGCCGTCCATCGCGCTGTTGGCGAATGACGGCACGTCGCGCTCGGCGGCGACGTCCTCGGCCAGCACGCGGCCGAGCGCGTCGTGGACGGCGACGTCCTCGGAGGGAAGCGGCCCTTGGATGACGGCCAGGACCCGGGCGCGCGCCTCGTCGATGGTGAGGGCCATGGCGCAGATCATCGCTGCCGTCGGGCCCGACTGGTATCCAAGGTCCATGCCCGAGGCCCCGTTCGGCGGCGCCAGGCGGCCGCGGCCGGTCGCCGATGTGCCGCCCGCAGCGCTCGCGGACGGCGACGCGCCGGCCAAGGGCTGGATGCTCGCGCTGCTCGCCGCACGGCCGCTGTGCGATGCCCCCGCATTGCCCACGGCCGAGCTGGCGGCCGAGGGGCCGGCGCTGTGCGCGGCGATCCTGCGCGCGGTGGGCTCCGATGGCGCGCTCGGGGACCTCGACCCGCTCGCCGCGCGCGCGGGCGCCCTGGCCGGCGCGGCTGACGCGCCGCGCGACTGTCGCCGCGGTCGGGTGGCTGCGCGGCGCGCTGTGGGAGTCGCTCACGGCCGCGATGGCGCCGCTCGACGCACCCGACGACGGCCGCGCTGGCCGAGCGCCTGGCCTTCGTCTGCGACGCGGTGGCGCGTCGCCGCGCTCGGTGGCGATGACTTCCGCGTCCACGACGCGCGCGGCGACTGGCGCGGCGCGATCGAGCGCCACGTGGCGGCCGGGCGGCCGTTCGCTCTGCTGGCAATCGAGGCCGACGACGCGGCGCGGCTGACCGCGGCCGATCCCGACGGCGCGCCGCCGGAGTTGGCCGGCGTCGAGGCGGCGGTGAGCGGTGAGCTGCGGCCCGGGGACGTCCTCGGCCGCGAGGCGGACGGGCGCCTGTGGATCGTCGCGGCCGGCGACGGACGCGACCTCGCGGAGCGCGTGGCCGCTGTGGTCGCGGCCGGGCCGCCCGTGCGCGGCGCGCCGCTGACGGTCTCGATCGGCGTCGCGGCGAGTCCCGCCAAGGGCGCCGACGCAGACGTGCTGGCCACGCGGGCCGACGAGGCGCTCTTCGCGGCGCGGGCGGCCGGCGTGCCGCTTGCCTAAGGCGTCGGAATGACGCCGCCGGTGCCCGCGTACGGTGAGAGGGGCGGGGGCGGCGGGGCCATCTGCGCGCCGCGCTGCGGCACGACGCCGATGGTGCTCGTCTGGGCCATCCCGAGCAGCTGCGCGACGCCCGAGGTCAGGTCGTAGCGGGCGCCGTTGGCGAACGGGCCGC
Source organism: uncultured Actinomycetes bacterium (assembly GCA_963821355.1). Classification (GTDB taxonomy): domain Bacteria; phylum Actinomycetota; class Thermoleophilia; order Solirubrobacterales; family Solirubrobacteraceae; genus JAOPZW01. The sequence continues at coordinate 6,145 of CAWGDO010000005.1, forward strand.
GGTCGATGACGGGCACCGTGATCGACTTGCCGCCGAAGAACAGCGCCACCGGCGTCCCGCATGGCAGCGTGCGGTGCGCGACGCCGAGCAGGGCGTGGCTCATCACCTGGCCGCACGCGGTGCGCTTGCCGTAGAAGCCGGGGCCGAACCAGGTCGCCCGGGCGGGGCGGTAGATCGTCACGTTCGTGGTCGGCGTCGAGGCGTCGGCGGTCTGGGCCTGCACTCCGGCCACGAGGGCGCGCACCGTGAAGCTGCCGATCTCGTCGGTGCGCCAGCGGGCCAGGAAGGAGCCGTCAGCGCCGACGACCGCCGTCGCGGTCTGCGTCCAGCTGCCGTCGGTCTCCTGGCGCTGGACCTGCAGCGTGCGCCCCGCCTGGTCGGCGGGCAGCATGCCGCGGAAGCGCAGCGTGTGGCCGAGCAGCTCGCCGGGGCGCGTGTAGAGCGACGGCACGCCGGCCGGGGCGGGGAGGTCGGCGCTCGCGGCGGTGGCCGCGACGCAGCAGACGAGCGCGCTCAGGAGGGCGATGGGACGTCGCAAAGGGTGGTAGTCGGTCCTTGTTCGATGGCCTACGGGGTGAGCTGACGGGCTCGCGCCGAACAAGCGGCGCTACCGGCCGGTGGGCCGGATTCGCCCCAGCGGACCGCACGCACGGCCCGCAGTGGTTCCCCCGCTCTCCGGATATCAGGGCTCCGGAGACTCGGCAGACGGGCCGCAGCCTACCCCCTCGGGCGCGAAGTTATGCCTACGGCCGCGGCAGCCGCTGGATGGCCGACTTCAACGCGCGGCCGCTCGCCGCGATGCCGATCTCGACGAGTTCGCCGGCGGCGTGGAAGGCGGTGCCGATGAGGTCGGCTCCGCGGTGCGCGTCGTCGCGGGGCGTCGCGTAGCCGGCGGGCGGCACCTGCGAGACCGGTCCGGGAGCGGGCGCGGCCTTCGGCTTGGGCGCGGCCTTTCGCCTGGCTGCGGCCTTCGCCGCAGTCCGCGCCTTCGGCTTTGCGGCCGGCTTTGCCTTCGCGCCCGTCGCACCGCGCGTGGACGCTCCCCGCGCCGGCCGGTCGCGCTTGGCGCTGCGGCGCTGCGGTCGCGCGTTGGGAAGGCCGGCGAGGACCTCGCGCTCGTCGCCGCCGGGGGAGGGGTCGCTCGAAGCCATGGCCAGGATTCTGCCGCACCGCCGCAGTCACGCCGTGTTGCGCCCGAAACTTGAAACAGACGGCGCCGTTCCACGTAATAGCGAGATAACACGACCCTCAAACTCGTGACAGCCCCTTGAGCGCATGGCGTCGAGCGCCGTATCATCACCGGCTACGCTGGGGCTGTACGTTTGGGCGGGGTACGCCTGCCTATAGAGGCGCCAGCGGCCTCCCGACCAGAGATTCATGCCGGAGCCCCGCAAACCCCGGCGAACCGAACGGACGCACATGTCAGTAGTCGAACTGCAGGAACTCGAAGAGATCAAGGGCCTCGTCGCCAAGGGTCAGCAGGTCGGCGTGCTGACGTACGCCGAGATCGCCGACGCGGTCGCCGAGCTCGATCTCGACGAGGCGCGACGTCGAGGAGCTGCACGGCTTCTTCGAGAAGTCCGAGATCGAGCTCGTCGAGGACATCGACCCGGCCGTCGCCGCGGCCAAGGAGGTCGAGCGCGCGCCGGACAAGCGCAGCCGTCGCAAGGCCAAGACCACCGCTCGACCTGCGCCCGGACATGACGACCGATTCGCTTCAGCTGTTCCTGAAGGACATCGGCAAGGTCCGGCTGCTCACCGCGCAGGAGGAGGTCGACCTCGCCAAGCGCATCGAGCGCGGCGACCTCGACGCCAAGCAGAAGATGGTCGAGTCGAACCTGCGCCTCGTCGTCTCGATCGCCAAGAACTACCGCAACCAGGGCCTGCCGTTCCTGGACCTCATCCAGGAGGGCACGCTCGGCCTGGTCCGCGCGGCCGAGAAGTTCGACTACCGCAAGGGCTTCAAGTTCTCGACCTACGCGACCTGGTGGATCCGCCAGGCGATCGCCCGCGCGCTGGCCGACAAGGCGCGCACGATCCGCATCCCGGTCCACGTCGTCGAGAAGCTCAACAAGATCGGGCGCGCCGAGCGCAAGCTCGTCACCGAGCTCGGGCGCGAGCCCACGGCCGACGAGATCGCCGAGGTCACGGGCATCGACCCCGAGGAGGTCGACTCGATCAAGCGCTCCGCGCAGGCGCCGGTCTCGCTCGAGAAGCCGGTCGGCGACGAGGAGGAGTCGGAGTTCGGCCAGTTCATCGCCGACGAGCGCGCCGAGTCGCCGTACGAGCGCGCCGCCGAGATCCTCACCAAGGAGGCGCTGCGCGAGGCGCTGGAGAACCTCTCCTACCGCGAGCGCCGCGTGCTCGAGCTGCGCTACGGGCTCGGCGGCGAGCACCCGCGCACGCTCGACGAGGTCGGGCGCACGTTCAACGTCACGCGCGAGCGGATCCGCCAGATCGAGAACCAGTCGCTGAAGAAGCTGCAGTCGCTCGCCGAGGCCCAGAAGCTGCGCGACGTCGCGTAGAGCGCGATCTCAACCGATGATCGAGGGGCCGCCGCGTGCGGCCCCTCGTCGTTGTCGGGATACAGGGATCGTGTGCGCACCAGCCTCAAGCTGAGGCTGCTGATGCCGATCCAAGGGTCGTGTTCGACATTGACGCTGCCGGGCACTCGCATCACCTGCGCGACGCCGCACGTCCGTCCAAGCGCGGTCAAGACTCGGGCCGAGGCGGCCGATCACTTCGGCATGGCCTTCGATCTGCACTTCTGCCTGGGCTACCTCGTCGAGAAGGGTGGCTCGGACCTGCACCTCAAGGTGCCCGCCCCGCCGGTGATCCGCGTCGACGGCGCAGATGCGGCCGATCGACGGCCTGTCGCCGCTGACCCCCGAGGACACCGAGCGCGCCGTGCGCGAGATGCTCGACCGACGCCGACAAGCTGCAGGAGTTCGCCGAGGAGGGCGAGGTCGACTTCTCCTACTCGATCCCCGGCCTCGCGCGCTTCCGCGTGCAACGCCTTCCGCCAGCGCGGCTCGGTCTCGCTGGTCATCCGCGCGATCCCGGTCTCGATCACGACGATCGACGAGCTCGCGCTGCCGCCGGTCATCCGCGAGCTGGCCGAGGAGGAGCGCGGGATCGTGCTGCTCACCGGCACCACCGGCTCGGGCAAGTCGACGACGCTCGCGGCGATGATCGACCACATCAACTCGACGCGCGCGCGCGCCACATCGTCACGATCGAGGACCCGATCGAGTTCCTCCACGAGGACAAGAAGTCGATCATCAACCAGCGCGAGGTCGGCATGGACACCGGCTCGTTCAAGCGCGCGCTGCGCCGCGTCCTGCGCCAGGACCCCGACGTCATCCTCATCGGCGAGATGCGCGACGAGGAGACCGTCCACACCGCGCTGAGCGCGGCGGAGACCGGCCACCTCGTGTTCTCGACCGTCCACACCGTCGACGCGGCCGAGACCGTCAACCGCCTCATCGACTTCTTCCCGCCGCACATGCACAAGCAGGTGCGCGCGATGATCGCCGGCGACGCTCAAGGGCGCCGTGTCGCAGCGCCTCGTCCCGACGATGGACGGCAGCGGCCGCATCGCCTGCTGCGAGGTCCTGCGGATGACCGGCCGCGTGCGCGACATGATCACCAACCCGACGAGACGGGCCGCCTGCCCGAGGTCATCGCCGAGGGCTCCTTCTACGGGATGCAGACCTTCGACCAGCACCTGTTCGAGCACCTCAAGGCCGGGCGCGTCGAGATGGACAGGCCGCGTCCAGGTCGCGACGAGCCCGCACGACTTCAAGCTCCTCGTCGCCGCCGACGGCAAGCGCGGCACGACGATGGACGACCTCACCGACGCCGAGACGCGCCGCACGCCGATGGCGGCCTAAGGGTGCCGACGGCGGCCATGTGGCCGCCGGAGGCGGGCCCTTGCTGCCGAAGGCCGCACGCTCCCGGGCGGTAGGCTCCCCGGTGTGCAGCACTGGGACCTGCGCACGCTGCCCGTCACGGCCCACGAGCCGCTGATCCTCGCCTCCAACCGCGGCGAGGCCCGCACCGTCGTCATCAACCTGCCCGCCGGCGAGGCGCTCCAGGATCACCAGGTCCACGAGCGCGCGCACGTCGTGGTCGTCGAGGGCGAGGTCGAGATCGCGCAGGGCGAGGAGACGGTCGCCGGCGGCCCCGGCCTGCTGGCCGTGTTCGACCCGGGCGAGCGCCACGAGGTCCGGGCGCGCAGCGATGCGCGGCTGCTGCTCGTGCTCGCGCCGTGGCCCGGAGACGGGCACCCGGGCGCCCGCGACCCCTGATCGGGCGAGCCGCGATCGCCCGCCGGCGCGCCGGGGACGCTAACTTCAGTTGGTAAAGTCTTAGGAAGCATGGCGTCCGATCCCACCTGTCCCGTCTGTCGTACCGCCGACATCGTGTGCGGCAAATGGACGCTGCTCCTCGTCCGCGATCTCTCCGAAGGGTGCTCGCGCTTCTGCGAGCTCGAGCGCTCGCTGAACGGCATCAGCCCGCGCACGCTGTCGCTGCGTCTGCGCGCGCTGGAGGAGGAGGGCATCGTCGAGCGCCAGACCTACGCCGAGGTCCCGCCGCGCGTGGAGTACACGCTGACCGACAAGGGGCGCGCGCTGATCCCGATCATCGACGGCATGCGTGACTACGGCGAGCGCTGGCTGGGCGCCGAGTGCGCCACGGATTCCCCGGGCGACGCCGAGCCGGCCGTCGCCGCTGCATAGGCACAGCACCGCAACTCACGCCGCCGTCGCGAGTCCTAGCAGCGATGGCAGGAGACGATGCAGGCGTTGCGCGCCCGGAACCGGGAGGTACCCTCGCTGCCGTGGGTCGCACGACGATCACGCGTCGGCGCGCCCTCGCCGTTGGTGTTGTCGCCGGCCTCGGGCCGCTCCTGGGACGACCGCTGAGCGCGCTCGCGCGCACGGCGCCGGCCCGCCCACGAGGCTTCGGGCTGGACGTGCGCCCGGGGGACTTCGAGGGCGCCGTCAGCCGGGTGCTGCGGGCGCCGTCGCGCTTCGACCTGCTCGGCGTGCGCGCGCCGCGCGCCGTGCACGGCAGGCTCGAGGTGCGTGTGCGCCGAAGCGGCGGGCCCTGGAGCGCCTGGGTGGCGCTCGCGGTCCACGGCGACCACGCCCCCGACACCGGCACCGGCGACCGCGCATCCGATCCGGTCTGGACCGGGGGCTGCAACGAACTGCAGCTGCGCGCCGACTCGCGACCGCACAGGACGCTGCGGATGCACTTCGTCGCCGTGCCGCGCGTCGGCCGCCGCGGTCTGGACGCCCACGCGGCAGCCGCCAGGCAGACGTCGCCGCAGGCCGGCACGCCGCCGCCGATCATCCCGCGCGCGGCGTGGGGCGCCGCATCCGTGCCGCCGCGCGCCGCGCCCCAGTACGGCGTGGTGCAGATGGCGTTCGTGCACCACACGGTCACCGCCAACGCCTACACGCCCGACCAGTCTGCCTCGATGGTCCTCGCCATCGCCAAGTACCACCGCGACACCAACGGCTGGAACGACATCGGCTACAACTTCCTCGTCGACCGCTACGGGCAGGTCTTCGAGGGCCGCGCCGGGGGCGTCGACCAGGCCGTCGTCGGCGCGCAGGCGCAGGGCTACAACGACCAGTCCACCGGCGTGGCGCTGCTCGGGACGTTCACCGACGAGCCGATCCCCGAGCCGGCCATGGCCGCGGTCGCCCAGCTGCTGGGCTGGAAGCTGTCGCTGCACGGCGTCCCGTGCGAGGGCGGCCTGACGGTCATCTCCGGCGGCGGCAGCCTCAACCGCTACGGCGCCGGCACGCCGGTGGCCGTGCAGCGGATCTCGGGCCACCGCGACGGCGACAAGACCGAGTGCCCCGGCAACGCGCTGTACGCCCAGCTTCCGGTCCTGCGCCAGCGCGCCGCGGCGCTCGCGGGGCCGATCGTCGCGGGCGGCCAGGTCAGCCTGCGGCCGGCCGAGCGCGCCGTCGCCTACGGGGCCGACGCGGTCTTCACCGGCACCGTCGTGCGCCCCGACGCGACCGCCGGCGCCGGCGACGTCGTCGCCCTGCAGAAGCGCGGCGCGAGCGGGGGGTGGGTCACCGTCGCCCGCACCACGGCGGCAGTCGACGGCTCGTGGCTCGTGCGCGTGCCGTGGCGCCGCGGCGCCGAGGTGCGCGCCACGGCGGCCGGCATCTCATCGAAACCGCTGATGATCGACGTCACGCCGAGGCTGTCGACGCACACGACGCCCAAGCACGTCAACGCCGGGTCCACCCTCACGCTCTCCGGTCGCGTGCGCCCGGCGACGAAGGTCTCCGTTCTGCTCGAGCGTGAGGGCACGGACGGCACGTACCGCAAGGTCCGCTTCCTGAAGGCGCGCGTCTCGAAGACCACCTGGCGGGCTCCGGTGCGGCTGCGCACCCCGGGCCTGTACCGCCTGACGGCGCGATCCGGCGGTGGCGCCGGCCGGCCGGTCTACGTGCGCGCGGTGCGGGCGACCGGCGGCGCGCGCGCGTAGCGGCCGCCTCAGACCTCGGGCTGCGAGGCCGACGGCGTCGCCGGCGCCGGAGCATGGTGGCAGCTCCGGCCGTGGTCGGCGACCTGCTGCTGCCAGCGCTTCACGGCAGTGGCGGCCTCGCCGTTGGGCTTCACCTGCCCCTGGGTCGTGGCGATCCCGTTCAGGGTCAGGGCGAACAGCGCGACGCTCGTCGTCACGGCGGCCAGGTAGGCCAGCCGGCGAACGGGGGGTCTGCGCTCAGGCATGGGCACGCTCCCGGGAGTAGCTGGACGGATCGGGCAGATCGCGGGCCTCGCTGCGCGGCAGCGTCACCGTCGCGCGCAGGCCGCCCTCGGGGCAGGCGGCCAGCGCCACCGCACCGCCGTGCGCGTGGGCGACCGAGCGCACGATCGACAGGCCGAGGCCGGCGCCGTCGCCGCGCGCGCCACGGTCGGCGCGCTGGAAGGGCTCGAGCAGGTGTGGCAGCGTGGCGGGGTCGAGCGCGTCGCCGTCGTTGACCACGTCGACGATGCTGTGTCCGTTGCGCGTGCTGGTGGTGACCGAGACGCGTCCGCCCGGGCTGTTGTGGCCAACCGCGTTCTCGACGAGGTTGGCGACGAGGCGCTCGAGCAGGCGCCGGTCGCCGCGCACCGGAGCGGCGTGCAGGTCGGCGGTGACCGACAGGCCGGCCGCCCGCGCGTCGCGTGCGGTGTGCTCCAGCGCCATCTGGGCCGCGGCAGCGAGGTCGACGGGGTCGCGACGCGCGACGGCGCCCTCCGAGCGCGCGAGGGTCAGCAGTGCCTGTACGAGGCGCTCGGTGCGGTCCACCGCCTCGTGGACCGCCTCGGCCATCTCCCGCAGCTCGGCGTTGGTGGCGTCGGGGTCGGCGAGCGTCACCTCGAGCTCGGTGCGCATCACGGTCAGCGGCGTGCGCAGCTCGTGCGACGCGTTGGCGACGAAACGCCGCTGGCTGGCGAACGCCGCCGAGAGCCGCTCGAGCATCTCGTCGAAGGTGTCGGCAAGCTCCTTGAGCTCGTCGCGCGGGCCCTCGAGGGCGATGCGCTCGTCGAGCGTGTCCTGCGAGACATGCCGCGCGGTGGCGGTGATCTGCTGCAGCCCGCGCAGCGCCCGGCCGGCCAGCATCCAGCCCAGCAGCACCGACAGCGCGGTCATGGCCGCCAGCGCGAGCGCGTATTGGACGCGCAGGTGGTGCAGGGCATCGCCGGCGACCTCGTGCTGCACCGCGCGGCGAACCTCGTCGCCGGGGCCGCCGATCGACACGCTGTCGGCCGTCAGGTTGTTGCGCACGAGGATGTAGCTGACGGTCAACAGCGCCGCGCCGGCGAGCAGGAAGACGCCCGCGTAGAGCAGGGTCAGCCGCAGCCGGATCGTCGGGCGTGGCATCAGATCCGGTAGCCGGCGCCCATCACGGTTTCGAGCACAGGCGGGTCGCCGAGCTTGCGCCGCAGCGTCATGATCGTCATGCGCACGGTGTTGGTGAACGGATCGGCGTTCTCGTCCCAGACGCGATACAGCAGCTCTTCGGCCGACACGGCTGCGCCGTCGGCCTCCATGAGCGCCTCGAGGACGCCGAGCTCCTTGGGCGTGAGGTCGAGCTCCTGGCCGGCGCGCGTGACGCTGCGCCGTGCGGGGTCGAGCTCGAGGTCGCCGCGGCGCAGGATCGCCGGGCGCGCGCGCCCGGCGCGCCGCGCGAGCGCGCGGATGCGGGCGACGAGCTCCTTCCACTCAAACGGCTTGGGCAGGTAGTCGTCGGCACCGAGCGTGAGGCCCTCGACGAGGTCCTCGACGCCGTCGGCAGCCGTGAGCATGAGCACCTTCGTCTCGCGCTCGTCGGCTGACGAGAGATGCCGGCAGACCTCGTCGCCGTGCAGCTCGGGCAGGTCGCGATCGAGCACGACCACGTCGTATGGGACGACGCGCGCCTTGACCAGCGCGGACGCACCGTCGTGGGCGACGTCGACGGCCATGCCTTCGCGGCGCAGGCCCCGGGCGATCGCGCCGGCCAGCCGGCGCTCGTCTTCTGCAATCAGGATTCTCATGGTTTCTCAATGAGGATGACGCCTGGTTCCTCAGCGGGGGCTAAGAGTTTCTGAAGATGCTCCAAAAGCCGGCGCGTCTTATTCGGAGCTGACGAGCGGCTTGCGACGGTGTCCCCGTGCTCCGGTCGCCGGGGCGTTCGGGCTCCCTGGACCGGCCCGTGAGGACGTCCCGGCGGCCGGCTCAGCCCGAGAGGGCGAGCATGGCGCTCACGATCTGCCGGCGGATCGTGAGGTCGGCGATCAGCCCGTCCGGGCCGATCGCGCCGCGGTCGACGGGGATGCGCAGACAGGCCGCCTCCACGATGTCGGCGCGCACGTAGCCGAGCACCTTGCGCAGCGACGCGTGCGCGTCAGCCGCTCCGGTCGGCGCGGCGGGTCCCGATGTGTTGATGAACGCGACCGGCTTGCGGTAGGTCCCGGCGTCGCCGACCGTCCACTCCAGGAGGTTCTTGAACGAACCCGGCAGCGCTCCGGCGTACTCGGGCGTCGAGAACAACAGCGCGTCGGCCGCCGCGATCTGCGCGCGCAGCTCGGCCACGGCAGGGTGGACCTGGGCGCCCTCCGCGTCGTCGTCGGGGTTGAAGTGCGGCAGCGCAGCCATGTCCTCGTAGAGGACCGCGGTGATCCCGTCGGGCGCCACGGCGCGCGCCGTGCGCAGGAGCGCGGTGTTCGTCGAGCCGGCGCGCAGGCTGCCCGAGATCAGCAGGACGGTTCGTTGCACGGATCCGATTGTCCATCGCCGCCGCCGAGCGTTACTCGCCCGCGCACGCCGCCTCCGCCGCACATTTGACGAGAACGAGTCTCATTCCTGTAACCTGCACGCGCGATGCTCGAGCCGTTCCAGCTCCCGTTCGTGCAGCGCGGGATCGCCGAAGTGCTCGTGCTCGCGGTCGCGGGCGGGCTGATCGGAACGTGGATCGTCCTGCGCGGGCTGGCCTTCTACGCGCACGCGGTCGGCACCGCGGCGTTCCCGGGGCTCGTGCTGGCCGCGGGCCTGGGCTTCAGCGCGCTGCTCGGGGCCGGTGCCACCGCCGCGCTCGTCGCCGTCGCGGTCGGCATCCTCGCGCGCCGCGAGGGAGCGCACGAGCGCTACGACACGCTCACCGCGCTCGTGCTCGTCGGCGCGCTCGCGCTCGGCGTCATCCTCGCCAGCGACGTCTTCCACTCCGCCGCCGGCGTCGAGACGCTGCTGTTCGGCAGCCTGCTGCTCGTCGACGGCGGCGACATCGCCTTCGCGGCTGTCGCCGCGGTGGTGGTCCTGGCCGGGACGGCCGTCCTCGCGCAGCGCTGGCTGGCGACCGGGTTCGACCCGCGCGCCGCGCGGGCCCTCGGCGCCCGCTCGGCGCTGCCCGACACCGTGCTGCTGGCGCTCGTCGCGCTCGTCGCCGTCGCCGCGCTGTCGACGCTCGGCGCGCTGCTGGCCACCGCGCTGCTCGTCGTCCCCGCGGCGACGACGCGGCTGGTGTGCACGCGGTTGCGCACCTGGCAGCTGACGACCGTCGCGCTCGTGGCGGTCGAAGGGGTGGCGGGCCTTTGGCTGTCGGTCGAGGTCAACGCGCCGCCCGGCCCGGCCATCGCCGTGCTCGCCGGCGGCGCGTTCGTGCTCGTCGCGCTGCGCCGGGTGCTACTCGTGCCCGCCGCCGGCGGCGGCGTTGTTGCTCGCCGGCTGCGGCGCCGACACCGGCGGCGCCGCGCCCGGCCAGGTCAAGGTCGTGGCGAGCACGACGCAGATCGCCGACTTCGCCCGCGCCGTGGGTGGCGACCGCGCCAAGGTCGTCGGGCTGCTCAAGCCCAACACCGACCCCCACGACTACGAGCCCCGCCCGTACGACGTCCTGGCGACGACCGACGCCGGCGTCGTGCTCGAGAGCGGCGACGGCCTCGACCGCTGGATGGGCACGGTCGTCAAGCAGTCCGGCAGCGACGCGACGATGGTCGACCTCGGCGCGCGCGTCCCGATCAAGCTTCCCGGCGACCCGCACTGGTGGCACGACCCGCGCAACGCACAGGTCGCCGTCGCCGCCATCCGCGACGCGCTGACGAAGGCCAACCCGGGCGCCCGCGCGGTCTACGCCCGCAACGCCAACACCTACCTCGCGAAGCTGCGCGCGCTCGATCGCGGCATCGCCGCCTGCGTGCAGCGCGTGCCGCCCGCGGCGCGCAAGCTCGTCACCGACCACGACGCCTTCGGCTACTTCGCGCGGCGCTACGGCATCACGGTCCTCGGCGCCGTGATCCCCTCGCAGACGACGCAGGCCCAGTCCTCGGCGCGCGACGTCGCACGGCTCACGCGGCTCATCCGCCGCGAGCGCGTCCGCGCGGTGTTCCCCGAGAGCTCGATCAACGCCAAGCTCGCCCAGGCGATCGCGCGCCAGACCGGCGCCGTGAGCGGCCTGAAGCTCTACGGCGACACGCTCGGCCCGAAGGGCTCGACCGGCGCGAACTACCTGACCATGGAGCGGGCCAACGCCGATGCGATGGTCCGCGGCTTCACCGGCGGCGCGCAGCGATGCCCGATCGCGGGCCTGTGACGCTCGTGCGCGCCGAGGGCGTCGCCGCCGGCTACGGTGCCGCGGCCGTGCTGACCGGCGTCTCGTTCGCGCTGCGCTCCGGTGAGCGCATCGGCGTGCTCGGCCCCAACGGCGGCGGCAAGACGACGCTGTTCCGGCTCCTGCTCGGCGAGCTCGAGCCGCTGGCCGGCACCCTGCATGCGCCCGCGCGCTTCGGCGTCGTCCCGCAGACCGAGCGCTCGCGCTTCGACTTCCCCGTCTCCGCGCTCGATGTCGCGCTGATGGGCTCGATCTCGACGCTGGCGTGGTGGCACCGGCCGGGGCGCGCCGAGCGCCGCGCCGCGCGCGCGGCGCTGGAGGCCGTCGGCCTGGGCGACGTTGCCGGCGCGACCTTCGGCGACCTCTCCGGCGGCCAGCGCCAGCGCGTGCTCGTGGCCCGCGCGCTCGTGCAGGACGCGCCCGTGATCCTGCTCGACGAGCCGTTCACCGGCCTCGACACGCCCAGCGTCGAGCGCCTGGAAGCGCTGCTGGCCGCGCTGGCCGCCGACGGGCGCGGCGTGATGATCGCCACCCACGACGTCGACCAGACGCGCGGCTGGGATCGGGTGCTCTGCCTCAACCGCCGCCAGATCGCGTACGGCCCGCCGGAGGTGACGCTCGACCGCGCGGTGCTCGAGGCCACCTACGGCGGGGCGATCGTCGAGCTGCCCGGCGACCACGCGCACGGCGTCCTGCCGCCCCATCACCACTGATGCTCGCCGTGCTGCACACCCTCACCGACCCGTGGGCCGACCCCGTCGGCCGCCGAGCGCTGGTCGAGGTCGCGCTGCTCGGCGTCACCGGCGGGGCGCTCGGCTGCTGGATCGTCTTCTACGAGCTGTCCTACGGCGCCGAGTCGCTCGCGCACGCGCTGCTGCCCGGCCTGGTCATCGCGGCGCTGACCGGGTTGCCGCTGCTGCTCGGCGGGGCCGGCGGGGTGCTCGTGGCCGCCGCCGCCGTGGCCGCCGCCGGCCAGGTGCCGACGATCGGCCGCGACACCGCGGTCGCCGTCGTCGTGACGACGCTCTTCGGCGCCGGTGCGCTGCTCGCGCTCTCCCCGTCCTCGCCGCCCGGCCTGCAGGGCCTGCTGTTCGGCGACGTCCTGGGCGTCTCGAACAGCGATCTGGCGCTGGCGGCCGCGCTCGCCGCCCTCGTGCTCGTTGCCCTGGCGCTGCTGCACGGAAGGCTGCTGGCCGTCGGCTTCGACCGGCTCAGCGCTCCGGGGCTCGGCGTGCGCCCGCTGGTCGTCGACCTGGCGCTGCTCGTGCTCGTCGCGCTCGCCCTGCTCGTCGCCGTGCAGGGCCTGGGCAACCTGCTCGTCGTCGCGGTGCTCGTCGCGCCCGCGGCGGCGGCGCGGCTGGTCACGCGGCGGATGGGGCCGATGATGGTCGCGTCGGCGGCGATCGCCGTGCTCGCCGGCCTCGGCGGGCTGTACCTCTCCTACTACGCGGGCACGGCCGCCGGCGCCTCGATCGCCGCCATGCTCGTCGCGGCCTACCTGCTCGCGGGCGCGGTTAAGCTGGGTGCGTGAGCCCGCTCCCTCGCTCCGTCGCCGTGGTGGGCGGCGGCTTCGGCGGCATCGGCGCCGCCGCGATCCTCCGCCGTGCCGGCTATCACGACGTCACCGTCTTCGAGCGTGGCGAGCGCATCGGCGGCGTCTGGCACCACAACACCTATCCCGGCGCCGCGTGCGACGTCCCGTCGCACCTCTACGAGTTCTCCTTCGCCCCGAACCCGCGCTGGTCGCGGCGCTTCGCTCCGCAGTCCGAGATCCAGGCCTACCTCGAGGACGTCGCAAGCGATCACGGCCTCCTCCACCGCATCCACACGGGCACCGAGGTGCTCAGCGCGCGCTGGGACGGCGAGCGCTGGGCGCTGGAGACGAGCGCGGGCACCCACCAGGCGGACGTCCTGCTCGCCGCCTGCGGCCAGCTCTCGGTACCGAGCATCCCGGCTATCCCGGGCCTCGACGGCTTCGACGGCCCGGCCTTCCATACCGGCCAGTGGCGCCACGACGTCGAACTCGCGGGCCGGCGCGTCGCCGTCGTGGGCAGCGGCTGCAGCGCGATCCAGGTCGTACCGGCCATCCAGCCGGTCGTCGAGCACATCGACGTCTACCAGCGCTCGCCGGGCTGGACGATCCCGAAGATGGACTTCGCCTACGGCGAGCGCGCCCAGCGGCTCTTCGAGCGCTTCCCCGTGCTCCAGCGCGCCGACCGCGCGGCGGTCTTCGCCTTCCTCGAGCTCGGCGCGGCCGCCATGACCAAGCACCGCTGGCTGCTGGTGCCCTTCCGCGCGGTCGGGCGCCGTCAGATCACCAAGGCGATCGACGATCCCGAGCTGCGGCGCAAGGTCACGCCGACCGACGAGTTCGGGTGCAAGCGGCTCATGCTGACCGACGACTGGTATCCGGCGCTGGCCAGGACCAACGTCGACGTCGTCACCGATCCGATCGCCGAGATGACGCCCACGGGCGTCCGGACCGCCGACGGCAGCGAGCGCCCAGCCGACGTGCTCGTGCTCGCCACCGGCTTCCAGTCGCACGGTTTCGTCGCGCCGATGGAGGTCGTCGGGGCCGGGGGCGCACCCTGGCCGAGGCGTGGTCGCCGACGCCGCGCGCGTACCTCGGACTGAGCGTGCCCGGCTTCCCGAACATGTTCCTGCTCTACGGCCCGCACACCAACGGCGGCAGCGGCTCGGTCATCTACACGATCGAGGCCGGGATGGGGCATGTCCTGGCCGCGCTTGCCGAGCTCGAGCGCACCGGCGCGCGCAGCATCGAGGTGCGCCGCGATGCTGCAGAGGGCTTCGACCGCGAGCTGCGCGCCGCGCTGGCCGGGACCGTGTGGCACAGCGGCTGCACGAACTGGTACGTCGACGAGAACGGCAACGACCCCAACCAGTGGCCGTGGGTGTGGACCACGTACCGACGACGGACCGAGCACATCGACCCGGGCGCGTACGCCCTCACTCCCGCGGCTGCTCGATGAACCACTCGACGAAGTCGCTGCAGCGGCCGTCGTCGTCGAAGCGCATGACGAACAGGTTCGAGAAGCGCCGGCCGTCGGCGTAGGTCGTCTCGCCCGTCGCGATCGCGCGCTCGCCGGCGATCATCAGCGGCGCGTAGGCGGCCTTCCACGAGCCGGGCGCGTCGCGGTCGTCGAGCCAGCTCGCGACGATCGCGTCGTGGCCGCGGATGGGTTCGGAGTAGGGGTAGTACGCGTAGGACGCGTCCTCGCTGAACAGGGCGCCGATGGCGGCGCGGTCGTAGCTGCGCCACGCCGCCACGTAGGCGTCAAGCCACGCCTGGAGCTCCTCGAATCGTGTTACCGGCGGCACTCGGCGCACTCGCCGTGCAGGACGATCTCGTGCTCGGCGACGTCGAAGGCGACGCGCGCGGCGAGCCGGTCGACGGCGCGCTCGAGATCGTCGTCGGCGAACGGCTGCACATCGCCGCAGCGGTCGCAGACCATGTGGTGATGGTGGTGACCGTCGGGACGCGCCGCCTCGTAGCGCGCCGAGCCCTGGCCGACCTCCACGCGGGTGACGAGGCCGAGCCCGACGAGCTCGTCGAGCACGCGGTACACCGACGCGCGCGCAACGACGCGCCCGCCGTCGCGCAGCGCGTCCTCGATCTCGTACGCGCTCAGCGCGCAGGCCTGCCGGTCCAGCAAGGCGATGATCGCCGCGCGCGCCCCTCCGCGGCGGAACCCCGCGTCCGCGAGGGAGCGGTCGGCGTGGTCGGCCCACGAGAGCATCGCCGTCGATGGTAGCGATGAGAACGGTTCTCGCTTCGCAACTGGCATGCTGCCCGTCTGTCGGACGGGCAACTCATTCTCGTCGCCGGCTCGTTGCTCGCGGCCGGCCTCCTCGCTTCGCTGGTGGCGGGGCGCCTGCGCGTGCCCGGCCTGCTGCTGTTCCTGTTCCTCGGGATGGCGATCGGCTCGGACGGCCTGGGCCTGATCGCGTTCGAGGACTACGAGCTGGCCCGCCGCATCGGGATCATCGCCCTCGCGCTGATCCTCTTCGAGGGCGGCCTGACCTCAGGGCCGCTCGAGATCCGCCCGGTGCTGGCGCCGGCGCTCAGCCTGGCGATCGTCGGCACGCTGGTGACGGCGGTCGTGACCGGGTTCGCCGCAGTGGGGCTCTTCGACCTCTCGACCCTCGACGGGCTGCTGCTCGGCTCGGTGCTCGCGGCGACCGACGGCGCGGCGATCTTCGCGCTGCTGCGCGGCTCGACGCTGAAGCGCCGCCTGGCCACGACGCTCGAGGGCGAGTCGGGCTTCAACGACCCGGTGGCGGTGCTGCTCGTCCTGGGCTTCGACGCGTGGATCCTCAACGACGACTACGGCATCGGCGACATGGTCGTGCTCTTCCTTCGGCAGCTCGGGATCGGGCTGGCGGTCGGCGTCGTCGTCGGCGTGGGGGCGGTCTGGGTCCTGCGGCGAGTGCGCCTGGCGACCGGCGGGCTCTACCCGGTGGCGACGCTGGCGGTTGCGGCGATCGCCTTCGGTGGCGCCGACGCGCTGCACGGCTCGGGCTTCCTCGCCGTCTATCTGGCGGGCCTCGCGCTGGGCACCGCGGGGATGCCGGCTCAGCAGACGGTCACCTCGTTCCATCAGGGCCTGGCGTGGGTGTCGCAGGTGACGATGTTCGTCGCTCTCGGGCTGCTCGTGTTCCCCAGCCACCTCGACGAGGTCGCCGTCCGCGGGACGGTGCTCGCGCTCGTGCTCGTGTTCGTCTCGCGTCCCGTCGCGGTTGCCGTGGCGACGCTGCCCGCACGCTTCTCCTGGGCCGAGCGCCTCGTGCTCTCGGCCGCCGGGCTGCGCGGCGCCGTCCCCGTCGTGCTCGCGACCTTCCCGGTGCTGGCCGGCGTCAGCGGCGGCACCCAGCTCTTTGACGTCGTCTTCTTCGCCGTTCTGGTCTCCACTCTGGTCCAGGGCATGAGCTTCGAGCCGCTCGCCCGCTGGCTGGGCGCCACCACGAGCGAGCCGGCGCTGCCGCGCCCGCTCGCCGAAGCGGGCACGATCCGGCGCCTCGGCGCCGAGGTGCTCGAATACCCGGTCGGCCCCGAGGACGCCGTCGTGGGCGCGCGGGTGCGCGACCTGGGCCTTCCGCGTGAGGCGGTCGTCAACGTCATCGTCCGCGGCGACGAGGCCATCCCGCCGCGCGGGTCGACGATCCTGCGGGCCGGAGACCGCCTGCACGTCCTGCTGCGTTCCGAGCACTCGCGCGACGTGCACCGGATCGTCGAGCGCTGGCGCAACGGGCCGATCGGCCAGCCACCGCGCCCGCCGGTGCAGCCGCAGGGGCGCGCGCCGCTCTTCAGCGTGCGTCCGCTCGAGCAGGCGGGGCTCGACGGCGCCGCCGCGCGGCCCGAGACGATCAATGGTGCCGCGGTCACCGCGCAGCTGCGCATTCGCCGCGACGTCCCGGGCTCGCTCGTCGCGCTCGACGACGGCCGCTACGCGGTGGTCGGCCCGCTGGTGGCGGTCGGCGGCCGGCAGGCGCTGTCGACGTGGGCGATGCGCCGGCTGCGGCGGCTGGACCCCGACGACGCCGAGCGCGCGTGGCTGCAGAACGTGGTCGGGGCGTTGGCGGCCGACTTCCCCGAGTAGGCGCAGGACGGCGGAGCCGGCCGCGCCACACGCTTCGCGTTCGGTGCAACTGCTCCTGCGGGCGGCAGGAGCGCCGCCCGGGCCGCCGAACCGCACGGACATGCGCAATCGCCAGCTTCATGGCGCCCTGGCCGCGTTCGTCGAGGAGGCCGCGTGGCAGCTCTCCACCGAGACCGCCGAGGGCGCCGAGGTCCCGTTCGAGGTCGTTCGCGGTGGACGACGCGACAGCCCGCTCTACTGCTACCGGCCGTTGACCGCGGACTTCATCGAGCAGCGCGTCGCGCTGCTGGCGAAGCTGCCGAGCTTCCTGCCCGCGGTCCACGCGCTGTCCGGGCTGGGCGGCGTCGATCGCTACCTCGAGGCCCGCGGCGAGCGCGGGTTTCCGGCCGACCAGCGCGCACGCGCGGAGTTCGCGCTGCGTGTCTTCCTCGGTCGCGTGTTCGAGGAGTCCATCGACTTCGAGCTGAAGCCCGAGCGCCTCGAGCGTGCCTACCTCGAGATCGAGGAGGGCCTCTACGACGAGCGCACCGAGACCGTGGTGATTGCGCCCCTGCTCGGGCTCGAGATCGACTCGCCGGAAATCGCGCTCGGCGACGGGCTGACGCTCGTGCAGGGCGATGCTTTCCCCGAGGACGCGCCGGAGGATGCGGTCTGGGCGCCGGGCGCGCCGCGGCCGCACCTGCTCGCCGTCCTTCGCTGGGAGGCCGCGGCCGGCGACCTCACGCCGGTCGCCCATGGCCGCGTGCGCCTGCGGCGGCTGCTGACGGCGCTGCGCCTGTACGACGGCGCGAGCGTCGCCTTCGGGCCGCTGGCGTGGACGCGGACCGGCTCTTCGCCGTGGGAGCCCTTCGCGCTGGGCGCGGTGGGCGCGCGCCGCGAGGCGCCGATGGTCGTCCCCGCGGTACAGGAGGACGAGCTGCGCGCGTTCTGCTCTCTCATCGCCCGGCGCGCGCCCCGCTCGGGCGAGCTGGCGTGGGCGCTGCGCCGCTATGAGATGGCGTGTGAGCGGTCGGTCCCGGGCGAGGCGCTGACCGACGTGCTGCTCGCGCTGCGCGCGCTGCTGGAGCCCGAGGGGCCGGCGTCGGGACGGCTGTCGGGCCGCGTCGCCGCGCTCTGCGCGCTGCCCGAGGATCGCGCGGCGCTCACCGCGCGCGTCGCGCACACGATCGCGGTCGAGCGTTCGCTCATCGCCGGCCTGGCCGTCGACCCCGAGCTCGACGCGCTGACCGTCGAGCTGTTCGGTCACCTGCGCGCCGTCCTGCGCGACGTGCTCTGCGGGCACCTGGACTCCGATCTGCGCACGGTGGCCGACGAGATCCTCGAGAACGACGCCGGGACCGCGCAGGCGACCGTCGCGTAGCCTGATCGCACGGCTTCCAACGGCCTGCATATCCGTCACGTCGATCTGCGCGTCGCGGACGTCGAGCGCAGCACGGCCTTCTACGAGGCGGTCGTCGGGCCGCCGGCGCTGGAGCTGGTCGGGCTGCGCGCGAGCGAGCAGCCCGGCCCAGCGCCGCAGCGCGCGGCGGGCCTGTTCCACACGGCCTTTCTTTACCCGACGCGCGGCCAGCTCGGCGCGGCGCTCCTGCGCGTTGCCGCGGAGCGCGCGCCCTTCAGCGGGGCCAGCGATCACCTCGTCTCCGAGGCGCTGTACCTCGACGACCCCGACGCGATGGGCATCGAGCTCTACCGCGACCGCCCGCGCGAGACGTGGCCGGCGCCCGACCCCGGTGAGCGCATCAAGATGGACACCCTGCCGCTCGACCTGCGCGCGCTGGCCGACGAGGCCGAAGGCGACGCGAGCGGCCTGCGCATCGGGCACGTGCACCTGAAGGTCGCCGACGTCGACGCGGCGGTGCGCTTCTGGACGGGAGAGGTCGGCCTGGAGCTCATGACCGGCTGGGCCGGACAGGCGGCGTTCCTCGCCGCCGACGGCTATCACCACCACATCGGCGTCAACGCCTGGTACTCGCGCGGCGCGGAGCTCGAGCCGCCGTCGGGGCCGGGGCTCGATGGCGTGGTGCTCGGCGGCACCGGGCGCTCGGAGGAGCTGCGCACCCCGGACGGCGTGCGCGTCGTCCTCGAGGCGTAGTCCGCAGGCGTTCATAGACTCCGGCCGGTGAGCGAGCCGGCTGTCATTCGCCCGCGCGGGGGCGAGGTCGTCAGCGACTCGCCCGAGCGGCGCCTGGAGATCCTCTGCGAGCACGACGAGCTGCACGCGACGTGGTCGCGCTTCGGCGCGCGTCGCGACGGCGCCGATCTGCACGTGCACCGCCACCACGCCGACGTCTTCTACGTCCTCGAGGGCGAGCTCACCATCAGGCTCGGCGTCGACGACGAGCAGGTGGCCGCGCGGGCCGGGTCGCTTGCGCTCGTCCCGCCGCTCGTGGTCCACGGGTTTCGCAATGCGAGTGACGCGGACGTCGTCTACCTCAACCTGCATGCGCCGGGGATGCGGTTCGCGGACTACCTGCGGGCGCTGCGCGACGCGCGCGCGTTCTCGTATGACCAGGAGGACCCGCCGGCGGATGGCGGGCGGCCGACGACGGAGGTGCTGCTCGGCGTCTCGGTTGTCGAGGTCGACGCTGTCGGGATCGCCGTGGCCTCGTTGGGGCCGGACGAGCCGCCGTCCGCGCCGCGCGTGCACCGTCGCCATCGCCGATCGTTCTACGTTCTCGAGGGCGAGCTGGCCCTCACGTCCGGGGATGTTGAGATCCGCGCCTCGGCGGGATCGTGGGTCGACGTGCCCGCCGGCGTCGAGCACGTCGTTGCGGCCGCCGATTCGGAGCCTGTGCGCTTCCTCGACGTGCACACGCCGAGCCTCGGGCTGGGGGCCTTGGACCAGCAGCCATGAGCTACGTGCCTGACGAGCGCGCCCCGCACCACTGGGAGACCGATCGCGTCGAGGCGTTCAGCGACGGCGTGTTCGCGATCGCGATCACGCTGTTGGTGCTCGAGATCACGATCAACCCGTCCGAGTACGGGAATCTCCGGCATGCGCTGCTGCACGAATGGCCCTCGTACCTGGCCTACGTCACGAGCTTCCTGACCGTCGGGAGCGTGTGGATCGCCCACCACAACCTGTTCAGCCGCCTGCGCTACGTCGACGCCGTTCTGCTGCGCCTGAACCTGCTGCTGCTGATGGTCGCGGCGTTCCTGCCCTTCCCCACCGGCGTGCTCGCCCAGGCGATCAAGGCGCTCCGACGAGGCCGAGCGCACCGCGGTCGTGTTCTACGGGGCCACGGCGCTCCTCATCGAGCTGCTGCTGCGTACCGCCGTCCGCTACGCGGTGTCGAAGCCGGAGCTGACGACCCTGGGGCCGTCGGGCGTGCCCACGCTGCCGCCGGCAGACGCGCGCGGCTGGCGCGCCGCGCTGGGCGGCCTGCTGTATGCGATCGCCATCCTCGCCGGCGTCTTCATCTTCCCGCGGGCAGCGGCGGTCGGGTACTTCCTGGTCGCGCTTCGCGGCGTCATCGTCATCGGCGGCGAGGGCCGTCTGGGCCTGCGCCGGCTGCACCACCGTCAGTAGCTGAAGACGGTCCCGCCTTCGTCGCCGAGCCACTCCCACATCGGGGTCGCGCCGGCGATGCGGGCGTTGGCCACGAAAGCGCTCTCGTCGAGCTTGCGCGCCTTGACGCAGATGGGGCAGACCAGGAGCGTGCCGCCGCCCTCGGCGAACTGCCCGAACAAGCGCTCCAGCGGTGGGCAGCCCTCGCAGGCGACGCCCTCGGCATGACCGGGCAGGGCGAGGCGGACGGCCTCTTTGGTCAGGAACATCGCGACCTCGCGCCCGCGTTCCAGCGCGGCGCCCGCGACGAGGAAGGCGACGGTGACGCGCTCGCTGTCCTCGAGTCCGGTCGCCAGGTTGATAAGCGCCTTGTCAGCCATGAAGCGAGCATGGTGCTTCGCGCACATGCGCGCAACCGCCGTGCGTTGACGCGGCGGATCAGAAGATCCAGCGGACACGCTTGTCGCCGCGCTTGGCGACGTACGTGTCGCGGGCGCCGCGCAGGTCGCCGGTGACGCTCCAGCCGTTCCACGTGAGGTGGCGAATGCCGCTCAGCGGAGGCGTGATGCCGAGCGCCTTGCGATGTGCGCCGCCCGAGGCTCCCGCTTCACGGGGCGCGACCATACCCGCCGCCCCGATCTCACCCGAGTGGCCTGCCGACCTCCCAATGGTGCCCGAACGGGTCGGCGAGCCGGCCGATTCGCCAGCCGTGACCCTCGTAGACCGCGGCGATCTCGGTCGCCCCGGCCGCGATCGCCTGTGCGTAGACCGCGTCGGGGTCGTCGACGGTCAGAATCATTCGTATCGGCCCGTCGGCACCGCGGGCGCCGGCATCCTCCTGAACCCAGAAGTCCGCCTCGCCGACGCCAAGGTGGGCGACCTGGACGCTCCCGGCTTCGTCCTCGGCACGGTAGCGCTCGACCGCGCCGAAGGCGGCCTTGTAGTAGTCGATCGCGCGCTGTCCGTCTGCGACTGAGATCCACGGGGCGATGTTGGTCATGACGGCCATTCTCGCCCTCTCGTTCCGTCCTCCAACGATGCGAACATTTGTTCGTGTCAGACGAGATCGAGATCCTGCATGCCGACCTCGACGCGTTCTTTGCCTCCGTCGAGCAGCGCGACGATGCGCGCTTGCGCGGGTGCCCGGTCATCGTCGGCGGCGGTGTGGTGTTGGCGGCCAGCTACGAGGCTCGGGCCTTTGGCGTGCGCACCGCCATGGGCGGCAAGTGGGCGCGGCGGCTGTGCCCCGAGGCCGTGGTCGTGCGCCCGCGGATGGAGGCCTACTCCGAGGCGAGCAAGGCCGTGTTCGAGGTCTTCCGCGAGACGTCGCCACTGGTCGAGGGGCTGTCGATCGACGAGGCGTTCCTCGACGTGCGCGGGCTCGGGCGGATCTCGGGGCCGCCGCGGGACATCGCGATGCGCCTGCGCCGCGACGTGCTCGAGCACGTGGGGCTGCCGATCACGGTCGGCGTCGCGCGGACGAAGTTCCTGGCGAAGGTGGCCAGCGGGGTGGCCAAGCCCGACGGCCTGCTGATGGTGCCGCCGGCCGGCGAGCTGGCCTTCCTGCACCTGCTCCCAGTCGAGCGGCTATGGGGCGTCGGGCGGGTCACCGCCGAGAAGCTCCATAGCCGCGGCATCAAGACGGTTGGTGAGGTGGCCGCGCTCGCGGAGGCCGTGCTCGTGTCGATCCTCGGGCGCGCGGCGGGCCGGCACCTCCATGCCCTTGCCCACAACCGCGATCCGCGGCCGGTGGAGGTCGGCCGGCGGCGGCGCTCCATAGGCTCGCAGCGGGCGCTCGGCCGACATGGCCCACGCTCGCACGCCGCCCTCGACGCGGTCCTCATCGCGATCGTCGACCGCCTCGGTCGCCGGCTGCGCGCGGCGCGGCGCGTCTGCCGCACCGTCGTCTTGCGCCTGCGCTTCGACGACTTCTCGCGCGCGACGCGATCGCACACCATGCCGCAGCCGACGGCAAGGACGGCGACGATCCTCGAGACCGCGCGAGAGCTGCTGGCCGCGGCCATGCCGATGATCGCGCGCGAGGGGGTGACGCTCGTCGGCATCTCGCTCACCAACCTGCGCGACGACACGCCGTTCCAGCTCCCGCTGCCGTTCGACAGCGACCGGGGCATCGCGCTCGACGTCACGCTCGACGACGTGCGCGACAGGTTCGGCTCCGACGCCGTCACACGCGCGGTGCTGCTCGGCCGCGACGAGGGCATCACGATGCCGCAGCTCCCGGACTGAGCCGACGCTCATCGACCGCCGGTGTGGCATCTTCGCGGCCGGCGTGCGGACCCTCGTGATCTCGGATCTCCATCTCGGAGCCCGGCTCGGGCGCGACGTGCTGCGCCATGGCGAAGCGCTCGAGCCGCTGCTGGAGGCTCTCGACGGCATCGAGCGGCTGGTCCTCCTCGGCGACGTCGTCGAGCTGGCCGAGGGTCGCCCGCGGCAGGCGATGCAGGCGGCTGAGCCCGTGCTACGCGCGATCGGCGAGCGGCTCGGCAGCGAGCGCGAGGCCGTCGTCGTGCCCGGAAACCACGACGGATCGCTGGTGCGCCCGTGGCTGCGCGCGAGCCTCACGACGGCCGGTGTCGACTCGGCGATCCCGCGCGACGCCACCCCCGCGCTGACGAGGGTCACGTCGTGGCTGGCCCCCGCGCGAGTGCGCGTGCACTACCCGGGCGTCTGGCTCTCGGACAGCGTCTGGGCGACGCACGGCCATTACCTCGACCGCCACCTGGTGCCCGAGGTCGCCTACGGGATTGCTCGTGGGGCGCTCGGCCGCCTGCCACGCGACGGCGCGACGCCCGCGCAGTACGAGCGCGCCGGCGGCCCGTCGCTGACGAGGATCGAGACGGCGCTCACCCGCTGGTTGCCGCGCCCGTTTGCCGAGGTCTCCGACGATCTCTTCGAGGCGCTCCGCGCCCTCACGATGCCCGTCATCCCGCGGGGGCCGCTCGCACACCAGATCGCCCCTTTGAACGCGATGCTGCTCGGCGCGCAGATGCGCCGCGCCGCGATCCCCGCGCTCGCGCGGGTCGTCCATCGGCTCGGGGTCGACGCCGAATGGGTCGTCTTCGGCCACGTCCACCGCTGCGGCCCGCTGCCCGGCGACGACCCGCGCCGCTGGCGCGGCCCGGCCGCGCGGCCGCGGATCGCCAACAGCGGCTCGTGGGTCTACGAGCCGCTGTTGCTGCACCGCGCGTCGCCGCCGCACGCCTACTGGCCGGGCGGGGCGATCCTGCTCGAGGACGGGCGCGACCCGCAGGCGATCGGCTTGCTGAACCATCTCGACGCGGACACGCTGCGCCGCGCGCCGATCGGGGCCGCAGGTGCGAAGCGGGGCGGCGCAGGCTGAGCGTGCGGGCCGCGGGCCGCGGGCGCGGGCCCTCAGTCCTGCCACCACTCCGCCACCAGCTCCGCGTCGCCGCGCCAGCGCGCGCCGAAAGCCAGCAGCTCCAGGCCATCGGGGCCGGCCTCGAAAGCCCGCGTCAGGTCGGGCGCGACCCGGATGGCGTCATGCTCTGTGATGTCGCGGATCTCGTCTTCGATCTTGACCCGTCCGGAGCCCGAGAGGACGAGATAGACCTCCTCGGCCCGATGGTGATGGTGGGCGAACTTCTGGCGCTTCCCCGGGAGCAGGCTCTGAAGGCTGACTCCCGTGTGCTCGGCCTCGAGGTCGTCGCTGGGGAAGCGGGCCTCGCCGGTCTCTCCGTACCCGTTAGGACGGTATGCGGGCGCGCCCGATCGCGCTTGGAAGAATCCGTCACCCGATGCCGGTCCTGACCGCCGATACCCGCGGGATCCTCAATCCCAGCAGGGCGCGACGCATTTCACACTCACGCGCCACGCCCCGTCGCCCGAGATCGCCGCCCGCGTCGAGCGCCACTGGATCGTCAGCTGGGACCTGCGCGGCCGCTCCCCCTACACGCAGGACGTCCTTCCGCATCCGTGCGTGAACCTCGTCCTCGAGCGAGGCGGGGGCCGGGTCTATGGCCTGGTGAACGCGAAGTTCAGCCGCCGGCTCGAGGGCACCGGCATGGCCGTGGGCACGAAGTTCCGCCCGGGCGCTTTCGCCGGGTACGTCGACGTGCCGATGACGCGCCTGGTCGGACGCTCGCTCGCGCTGACCGAGGCGTTCGGGCCCGACGCGGCGCGCCTGGATCGCGACGTCTCGAGCACCGCGAGCGTGGAGGAGCAGGTGGCCGCCGTGGAGCGATTCATCGCCGACCGCGCGCCGGGACCCGATCCCGGGTTCGAGCTCGTGTCCGAGGTGATCGCCGACATGCTGATCGCACCGCCAGGCATGAAGGTCGACGAGCTCGCCGGCCGCCACCAGCTCTCGGCGCGCACGTTGCAGCGCCTCTTCCGCCGCTACGTCGGCCTGGGCCCCAAGTGGGTTCTCCAGCTCTATCGCCTGCACGAGGCCGCCGAGCGGATGGCCGCCGGCGAGGCCGACGACCTCACGCGCCTGGCCCTCGACCTCGGCTACTTCGACCTCGCACACTTCACCGGGCACTTCCGCAACGCAGTGGGGCGCTCGCCCGCCGCGTTCATGCGGGCGTGCGCAGCCTCCTGAGGCAAAGCCGCGCCCTTCGCACACCGAACTACGGATGCCCACGCGCAGGCCGCGACCTAGGCTCGGCCACGATGCACAGGACGCCCTTCACCGCGCGCGCCGCGCGCTGGAGCGCGGCGCATCGCAAGACCGCCGTGCTCGGCTGGCTGGCCTTCGTGGCGGTCGCGTTCATGATCGGCGGCGCGGCCGGCACGGCGACGCTCAAGCACGAGGACATGGGCAACGGCGACTCGCGGGTCGCCGAGCGTGTGCTCGCCAAGCAGTTCCCACGCGAGCGGGCGGCCGAGCAGGTCATCATCCAGAGCCGCGACGGCCGGCCGCTCGGAAGCGAGTACCGCGCCGCCGTCAACGAGCTTCTCGCGCGCCTGTCGCACACGCCGAACGTGGCCCGGATCGACTCGCCGTTGCAGCCGGGCAACGAGGGCCAGCGCGCCAAGGACGGGAGCGCGGTGCTCGTGACCTTCCAGATCACCGGCGATCCCGACACCGCGAAGGAGCGTGTGGCGCCGGCGCTCGCCGCGACCGCGGCCGTCCAACGAGCCCACCCGAACCTCTTCCTGGGCGAGTTCGGCGATGCGAGCGTCAACAAGGCGATCATGAAGCGCATCGAGGACGACTTCCGCCAGGCGGAGGTCACGTCGCTGCCGGTGACCCTGCTGATCCTCGTCGTCGCTTTCGGCGCGCTCGTCGCGGCGGGGATCTCGCTGCTGCTGGGCATCACCGCGGTCGCGGCGGCCCTGGGCATCACGGCGCTGCTCAGCCACCTGATGCGCGTCGACGAGTCGATCAACGAGGTGATCCTGCTGATCGGCCTGGCGGTCGGCGTCGACTACTCGATGTTCTACCTGCGCCGAGCGCGCGAGGAGCGCGCGCGCGGGCTCTCGAGCGCGGAGGCGCTGGAGACGGCGGCGGCGACATCGGGCCGCGCCGTGCTGTTCTCCGGCTTCGTCGTGATGACCGCGATGTCCGGCATGTTCCTGATGGGCTCGCAGATCTTCGCGTCGTTCGGCGTCGGGACCGTTCTCGTTGTGGCCATCGCGCTCGTAGGGTCGCTGACCGTCCTTCCCGCTGTCCTGTCGAAGCTCGGCGATCGCGTCGATCGGGGCCGGATCCCGTTCCTCGCGCGCAGGCGCGCCAAAAACGGCGATTCGCGCTTCTGGAGCGCGGTCGTGGCCGCCGTGATGCGGCGGCCCATCGTCTGGGGCGGGGCGGCCGCCGCCCTGCTGGTCGCCCTCGCGATCCCCGCGCTGCAACTGCACACGGTCGACTCGGGCGCCCAGGGCCTGCCGCACGACCTGCAGGTGATGAAGGTCTACGAGCGTGTCCAGAAGACGTTCCCCGGCGGCGGCGGGCCCGCGGTCGTCGTCGTGAGCGCGAACGACGTGACGAAGCCGCCGGTCACGGCGGCCATTGCGGACCTCAAGCGCGCCGCGCTTGCGACAGGCCAGATGCGCGAGCCGATCAGCGTCGAGGCGAGCAGCTCGCACAAGGCGGCCCGCGTGGTCGTGCCGCTGGACGGCAAGGGGACCGACGCGACGTCCAACCGCGCGCTTCAGACGCTGCGCCACGACGTCATCCCCGGGACGATCGGCAGGGTGCCCGGCGCCGAGGCGAAGGTCACCGGCTGGACCGCCGGCTCCAAGGACTTCAACGACACGATGAAGGCCCACGCGCCGATCGTCTTCGCGTACGTGCTCGGGCTCGCCTTCGTGTTGTTGCTTCTGACCTTCCGCTCGATCGTCATCCCGATCAAGGCGATCGTGCTCAACCTGCTCTCGGTCGGCGCCGCCTACGGCGTCCTCGTGCTGATCTTCCAGCAGGGCAACCTCGAGTCGCTGCTGCACTTCACGTCAGTCGGGGGCGTGACCGACTGGCTGCCGCTGTTCCTGTTCGTGATCCTCTTCGGGCTGTCGATGGACTACCACGTGCTGATCCTCAGCCGAGTGCGCGAGTCCTACGAGTCCGGCATGCGCACCGAGGATGCAGTGGCCCACGGGATCCGCGCCACCGCGAGCGTCATCACGAGTGCGGCGATCGTCATGGTCGCGGTGTTCGCAATCTTCGCCACCCTTGGGATGCTCGACTTCAAGATGATGGGCGTCGGCCTCGCGGTCGCCGTGTTCGTCGACGCGACGGTCGTACGCGCGGTGCTGCTGCCCGCCACGATGACGCTGCTCGGCGATTGGAACTGGTACCTGCCCCGGTGGCTGGAGTGGCTGCCGCGCTTCGGGCAGGCGGAACGCCCCGCGCCGGCGGAGTCTCCGCAGGCCGAGCCCGAGCCGCGGGTCCCGGTCGGCGTCTGATCCGAGTGCTACGCCGGCGTGCGCGGCCGCGTCGCGCCCGCGCGCAGCACGGTCATCGCCGCGTTGCGCCCTGGCACACCGCTCACGCCGCCCCCGCGGCGCGCGCCTGCTCCGCAGATCAGCACGCGTGGGTCGTCGGTCTCGACGCCCCACGTGCCGACCTCCTCGACGCTCTCGGCGAACGGCCAGCTCAGGTCGCGGTGGAAGATGTTGCCGCCCGGCAGGCCGAGCTCGGCTTCGAGGTCGACCGGCGTGCGCGCCTCGATGCACGGCCGCCCGTCGGCGTCACGCCACGCGCAGTCGAGGACCGGCTCGGCGAGCACGCTGTCCAGCGAGGCCAGCGTCGCCTGAAGCGCCCGCGAGCGCGCGCCCTCGGGCTCCGCCGCGAAGAGCCGCGCGGGGAGGTGCAGCGCGAAGCACGTGAGCGTCTGCGCGCCCGCGGCCCGCAGCTCGGGCCCGAGGATCGACGGATCGGTGAGCGAGTGGCAGTAGATCTCGCATGGCACCGGATCGGGCAGCGCGCCGCCGGCGGCACGCGCGTGCGCGACGTCGAGCTGCGCGTAGCCCTCGTTGACGTGGAAGGTGCCGAGGAAGGCGTCGGCGGGATCGACGGCGGTGTCGCGCAGTCGCGGGAGCCGCGAGAGCAGCAGGTTGACCTTGAGCTGTGCGCCTTCCGGCGCCCGCGCCCCATCGGGTCGGAGGCCGCGCAGGCGATCGAGCGCCGCAGGCGCGACGTTGGCCAAAACGTGCTCGCCCGCCGCGACGCGCTCGCCGCCGCCCGCGTCGCGCCAGCGCACCGCCACGCCGTCGGCGGCGGGCTCGATCGCGACGACCTCGGCGCCGCAGCGCAGCTCGGCGCCGGCGCCGCGCGCGGCCGCCTCCAGCGCGCCGGTCACGGCTCCCATCCCGCCGATCGGCACGTCCCAGTTGCCGGTGCCGTTGCCGATCACGTGGTAGAGGAAGCAGCGGTTCTGGCGCAGGTCGGCGTCGTGCGCGCCGGCGAAGGTCCCGATGAGCGCGTCGGTCAGGGCGATGCCGCGCAGCACGTCGTCGGCCAGGCACTCCTCGATGAGCTCGCCGATCGGGCGCTCGAACAGCGCGTCCCACGCCGCGTCGTCGCCCACGCGGGCGCGCAGGCCCTCGGCGCTGAGCAGCGGCTCGGTCATCGTGGGGAAGACCGTCTGCGCGACCCGCGCGCAGATCCCGTACATGCGCTCCCAGCCGTCGATCGCCGCCGTATCGCCCGTCGCGGCCGTCAGCGACGCGCCGGTGCGCTGGCGGTCCTCGCGGTCGACGAGCACCCCGCGCGCCGGATCGCCCGGCAGCGGCGTGTAGGAGGAGATCCGTCGCCGGCCCAGCCGGATGCCGAGGCCCAGTTCGTCGAC
This sequence comes from uncultured Actinomycetes bacterium, assembly GCA_963821355.1. GTDB lineage: Bacteria > Actinomycetota > Thermoleophilia > Solirubrobacterales > Solirubrobacteraceae > JAOPZW01. The sequence goes on from CAWGDO010000005.1 coordinate 34,649, forward strand.
GATGCGCTGCGGCAAGAGGCTGACCAGGTAGGCGTAGCGCGACAGCCGCGCGTCGACGCCCGGCCACGGGCGCTCCGAGACGGCCGCGCCGCCGACATGGTCGCGGCGCTCGAGCACCAGCACCGAGCGCCCGGCGCGCGCGAGGTACGCCGCGGCGACCAGGCCGTTGTGGCCGCCGCCGACGATGACTGCATCGTGCTTGGAGTCCGGGCCCATCAGTCCGCGAACAAGTGTCGATGAATCGCGACGAGCCCGTCCACGTCGTGGACGTCGCCGTCGAGCTGCGGGATGACGATCGGGTCCTCTTCGCCCGTCTCGCGGCGCAGGTGCTCGAGCGCGGCATGGTCGCGCTCGGTCAGCGTGCGCTCCTCCGCGTACGCGCGCGCGACCTTGGCCGCCAGCTTGGCGTCGCCGAGCGCCGCGGTGAGGGCGTCGACGTCGGCCTCGGGCGGCCCGCCGTCGAGCGGGTGGAAGCGGTTGACGACCAGGCCGCCGAACGGCAGCCCGGCGTCGCGCAGCTTGCCGGCGAAGAAGATCGCCTCCTCGACGGGCTCGTGCTCGGGGGAGGTGATGACGATGAACGTCGTCCCCTCGTCGGCGAGCAGCGCCTTGACACCCGCCGCGCGTTCCTTGAAGCCCTCGAGCAGGCCGCCCAGCGAGCGAAAGAAGACGCTGAGGTCGTCGAGCAGATCGACGCCGGTCAGGCGCTTGAGCAGCGAGAACACGACGCTCGTCCCGCGGCCGACGACGCGGGCGGCCAGCCCGGTGGGGGCGAGGAAGACGCGCAGCGCGCGGCCCTCGAGGAACCCGGTGAGGCGGTCGGGAGCGTCGAGGAAGTCCAGCGCGTTGCGCGACGGCGGCGTGTCCAACACGAGCACGTCGTAGAGGCCCGAGCGATCGAGCTCGTAGAGCTTGGCCACCGCGGTGAACTCCTGCGAGCCGGCGACCGCGCTCGAGAGCTGCTGGTAGATGCGGTTGGAGAGCACCTCGTCGCGGCTGCGCTCGTCGGGCGCGAGGCGCTCGATCAGCTCGTCGAAGGTGCGCTTGGCGTCGAGCATCATCGCCCACAGCTCGCCCCGCACCTCGATGCCGTGGCCGAGCAGGCGCGCGGGATCGACAAGGTGCGGCTCGTTGCCCAGCTCGTCGACGCCGAGCGCGTCGGCCAGCCGCCGCGCGGGGTCGATGGTCACCACGGCCACGCGCGCGCCGTCGGCCGCCAGCCCCAGGGCGAGCGCCGCGGAGGTCGTCGTCTTGCCGACCCCGCCCGAGCCTGCGCAGATGACGATCCGCTTGCCCTCCAGGCGCGCCTTCATAGCGCCCGCTCCAGCTCGCGGGCCAGCCGGTCGAGGCGGTCGCCGTCGAATACGAACGGCAGCGTCGCCACGCGGGCCCGGGCGCGGCGGCGCAGCCGCCGCAGCTGGGCACGCTGGGCGGCGGCGCGCGCGTGTGCGTGACGAGCGGCGCGCACCTCGGCGGAGTCCGGGGCGTTCTCGAGCGAGCGCGCCTCGGCCGCGCTGAAGCGCTGGGGCAGCATCCCGTTGGCGATGACCAGTCCGAGGTCGAGGCCGATCTCAGCGCGCAGCGCATCCTGCAGCGCCAGCGTCTCGTTGACCGGCATCTCCTCGGGCCGCGCCACCGCGACGACGGCGGTCCGTGCCGGATCGGAGACCATCGCGTCGATCGTACGGCCCTGGCGTGCGATGCGCCCCACGCGCGCGACCTGGGCGAATGTGCGCGGCGCGCTCAACACGGCGACGCCGTGCCCGGTTGCCGGCGCGTCCAGGACCACGAGGTCGTACGCGTGCGCGCCCGGCGTGCGACGGTCGTCCTGCGCGAGCTCCCATACCTTCCCGACCGTCAGCAGCTCGCGCATGCCCGGCGTTGCGGCGGCCAGGTAGGTGAACGTGCGGCTCGACGCGAGCACGTCGGCCAGCCCAGGCGGGAGTTGGTTGGTGAGATACAGCTCCATCGCGCGCTCGGGATCGATCGAGACGTGGTGCAGGCCGGGCGCGAGCTCCTCCTCCTGAATGCCCTCACCGCCGAGCGCGCGCGATACGTCGTCGCGGCGCGCCACCTCGGCGAGGATCGTGCGCATGCCGCGGCGCGCCGCGATGAGCCCGAGCGCGGCGGCCACCGTCGTCTTGCCCACCCCGCCCTTGCCGGTGACGACCAGGAGGTCGCGGTCGAGCAGGGTCAGACCTCGCCCTCCCAGTAGTCGTCGACGACGTCGAGGCGGACCATGACGCGGCTCAGCCACGCCTTCTTCGAGCGCGGGTAGTAGACGATCTCGCTCGTGTCGCGCGTGCCGTAGGCCAGGTAGGTCAGGCCCTCGTCGCCGGCGCGCAGGGCGTGGGCGTGGCGCATGCCCGCCGGGCAGGAGACGCAGTGCCCGGCGCGCAACGCATGCTCGTCGGCGAGCTCGCCGCCGTTGTCGAAGAGCAACAGCGTGCCGCCGCCCTCGAGAACGACGAACAGCTCGTGCTCGCGGGCGTGCCAGTGCGGCGGGCAGTTGAGCTTGCCGGGCGGCACGACGTTGTGGCGCAGGCCGCTGCGCACCGAGCCGGCGGCGCTCGCGGCGTCGCGCTCGCTGATCGCGATATCGCCGACCTCCTCGGACTCGAGCTCGACGTCCTCCAAGGCGACGATGCACGGCGGGCGCGGCGTGGGCTCGGGCAGCTCCAGCGGGCCCGCGGCGGCCTCGCGCTCGAGCGGGTCGTCGGGCGAGAGCTCCAGCCACAGGTCGCCGCGGCGCGCCATGCCGGCGCGCGGCAGGCGCGTGAGCGCGGGCTCGTGGTTCTCGCCGTACGCGAGCACCGACAGGCCCTCAGGCCCGGCGATGACGGTGTGCAGCGGTCCGCCGGCCAGGTAGACGATCGTGTCCGACGCGCCGATCTCGTGCACCGCGCCGTCGAGCCACGCCAGGCCCGATCCCGCCAGCACGAAGAAGATCTCCTCCTCGGAAGTGTGCTGGTGCACGGGGCCGGCGCGGCAGCCCGGCTCCACGTCGATGAGCGACACGCCGACGGCGCTCGCCCCGGCTGCCTCGCCGAGGGCGCGGAAACGGGCTCGCATCTCGCCGACGTCGCGAACCTCCGGCTCGACGTCGTCCCAGTGCGCCAGCGTCATACCTCACCGTCCCAGTACTCGACGCGCTGGATGAAGAAGCGCGCCTTGACCCCTCGCAACCCCACCTTCCCCGAGCGCGGAAAGAACACGATGTCGTTGGGCTCGCGCGTACCGAAGGCCAGCAGCGTGAGCGGCTCGGCGCCGGCGCGGAAGGCGTGCGCCACGCCGGTGCCCGGCGGTCGCGCTACGACGCTGCCCGGGCGCACGGGGTGCTCCTCGTCGCCGAGCAGCAGCGTCGCCTCGCCGTCGAGGACGAAGAAGATCTCCTCCTCGGCCGCGTGGCAGTGGGGCGGGCTGCTGAGCGCGCCGGGCGCCACCCTCAGCTCCCCGACGCCGATGCGCACCGACCTGAGCACGATGCCCGGGTCGCGGCGAACCGCGACGACGTCGCCGCCGCCCGTGAAGTCCTCCGCGGGGACGTCGGCGAGCGCCACGATGGTCGCCGGGCGTGAGGCCTCGGGCTCGGGCACGTCGAGCGCACCCGCCGCCTCCTCGGAGGCGAACGGGTTGGGCCCGTCGTGGGGCAGCCAATGCGGGCCGTTCCACCACGCCTGAGCTCGCGGCAGCCATGTCAGGCCGGTGTCCGATCCGCCGCTGAAGGCGAGCACGTCGAGCCCGGCGCCGGCGCCGATGATCGTGTGCGCCTCCGCGCCGGGGCGGTGCAGGATTGAGTCCCCGGCGCGCACCTCGTAGGTGCGCCCGTCCTGCCAGCTGAGGCCCTCGCCGTCGAGCACGTAGAAGAGCTCCTCGTCGTCGGCGTGGACGTGGACGGGCATCGCGCGCTCGCCGGGGGCGAGGCGGTAGCGGCTGAGCCCCGCACGCGCCGCGCCCGCCGCAGCGCCCAGGCGCCAGCGCGTGCCGCGCAGCTGCTCGCCCTCGATCACGCGGGGCTCGACGTCGTCGACGTGCACGACCATGCGGCGCCGGAGCCTAGCTTGGGAGCCCGCCCGAGCGTGAGCGTCCGAGGTCGCTGCTACTGATCCCGCGCGTGAAGGATTCGCCTGTGGCCGGGCGAATACGGCGCTGACATGGATCAGGCACCCCGCAAGCAGAAGGTCATCGCCTTCGCCAACCAGAAGGGCGGCGTCGCCAAGACGACGACGACCCTCAACCTGGCGGTCGCCTTCTCGGAGAAGGGCTTCCGCGTCCTGTGCGTGGACATGGACCCACAGGGCAACCTGACGATGTCCCAGGGGATCGACCCCGACAATCTCCAGACCTCGATGTACGACGTCCTCGTGCACCAGATGTCGATCCGCGAGGTCATCCGGAAGCGCGAGATCGACATCGCCTGCGCGTCGATCGACCTCGCCGGGGCCGAGATCGCGATGAGCACGATGATCGGGCGCGAGCGCTCGCTCGAGAAGGCCCTGCGGGCGATCGAGGACGACTACGACTTCGTCTGCATCGACACGCCGCCGAGCCTCGGCCTGCTGACGATCAACGCGCTGACCGCGGCCGACAAGGTCATCGTGCCGGTCCAGTGTGAGTACCTGTCGATGCGCGGGCTCATCCAGCTGCAGAACACCCTTCAGATGATTCGCGAGAACCTCAACCCCGGCGTGGAGATCGAGGGCATCCTGCCCACGCTGATGGACACGCGGACCATTCACGCCAAGGAGGCGATCGAGATCCTCGAGGAGAACTTCGGGGACCGCGTCTTTGCCTCGCGCATCAGGAAGACCGTCCGCTTCGCGGAAGCGCCTGTGAAAGGCATGTCCGTCCTGAAGTACGATCCGGACGGGATCGCCGCCCAGTCCTATCGCGATCTCGCGAAGGAGGTTCTCGCCAATGGCCAGCGGTAAGCGCGCCAGCATGAGGGAGGGGCCGCTCGCGGACCTGTTCCGCCGGACGGACAAGGCGGCGGAGGCCGCCGAGGAGCCGCGCGAGGAGACCGCCGAGCGCCAGGTTCCGGAGCCCTCGACCCCCGCCGCGCGCGAACGCCGCGTGCCGGAGCCTCCCGCCGAGCCGCCGCCGCATCCGCGTGAGACCGGCTATCCGCATCCCGCGCTGGGCACGCCCGACGAGACCCCGCCCGAGCCCGAGCCGCGTATCCCCACGCCGCAGGAGCGCCTGCGCCACGCCTTCAGCGCGGACATCCCCGACAACATGCTCGATCGCGAGGCGCGTGCGCCCGCCCCGCCGCGCCAGGACGAGGACCCGTACGCGCGCGTTGCCGACGAGCCGACCCCCTGGGGCACGGCCAAACCGGCCGGCCAGCCGATTCTGCGCGTCGTCGGCGTCGGCGGCGCCGGGGTCAACGCGGTCAACCGCATGGTCGAGGCGCAGGTCGACGGCGTCGAGTTCCTGGCCATCAACACCGATCTGCAGTCGCTTCAGCAGTCGACGGCCGACGTCACCCTGCACATCGGCCCGGGCGTCACGCGCGGGCTCGGTGCCGGCTCGAACCCCGATCTCGGCCGTCAGGCCGCGATGGAGGAGTACGACCGCATCAAGGCCCTGTTCAAGGGCTCGGACATGATCTTCATCGCTGCCGGTGCCGGCGGCGGAACGGGCACCGGCGCGGCTCCGGTCATCGCGCGCATCGCCCGCGAGATCGGCGCGCTGACCGTGGGCATCGTGACCAAGCCGTTCGGCTTCGAGGGCTCCAGGCGCGCCGCCGCCGCCGAGCAGGGCATAGCGGCCCTCGCCGGCGAGGTCGACACGCTGATCGTGGTGCCCAACAACAAGCTGCTCGACGTGCTCGACAAGCAGACGTCGATGGTCGACGCCTTCCGCGTGGCCGACGACGTCCTGCGCCAGGGCGTCCAAGGCGTCAGCGACCTCGTCACGCTGCCGGGGCTCATCAACCTCGACTTCGCCGACGTGCGCACGATCATGTCCGAGGCCGGCAACGCACTGCTCGGCATCGGCATGGGCCAAGGCGAGGAGCGCGCCACCGAAGCCGCGCGCGCGGCGACGGGATCGCCGCTGCTGGAGACCTCGATGGAGGGTGCCCGCAAGATCCTGCTCTCGATCACCGGCGGGCCCGACCTGTCGCTGTGGGAGATCAACGAAGCGGCCAAGGTGGTCAGCGAGGCCGCCCACCCCGACGCCAACATCATCTTCGGCGCCATGGTCGACGAGAAGCTTGGCCAGGAGGTCTGGGTGACGGTCGTCGCCACCGGCTACAACGACGACCGTCCGCGCCTCGCGCGCCACGACTTCGAGGAACCGCACGGCGAGCTGCGCGTCCAGCGCCGCACACGCCGAACCGGGCTCGGCGTGACCGAACTCGACGTGCCCGAGTTCATCCCGCGAGGCTGACCGAGGAACGCTACGAACTGCCGCCGGCGCGCCTTGAGCGCTGGCTCGATCGCTGGGCGAGCGGTCACGAGCCGGTCGCCTGGACGTCGGTGGGCGAGCGCGACGTCGCCTTCGTCGCCGCGGGCGGCGAGCGTGTCGTCTGCGAGCCGCCGTTTCCGCCGCTCGATCGCGCGGTCCTCGGCGATCACTCGGGCTTCGAGCCGGAAGCGCTGCTCGAGCACGTGCGCCGGTCACGCGTCGTCGGCGTGCTGCTCGTGCGGCTCGGCGGCCACGCCGCCGGCGTGTTCGACGGCCGGCGGCTGCTGGTGTCCAAGGTGGACAGTCGCCTTGTCCACGGGCGCCATCGCAAGGGCGGATCGAGCTCTGGGCGCTTCGCGCGGCGCCGCGAGGGCCAGGCGCGGGCGGCGCTGCAGGCCGCGGCCGACGTCGCGGTGCGCGTGCTCGCCCCGTGGGCCGGGCGCCTGGACGCCGTCGTTCTCGGCGGTGACCGCCGCGCGCTCGACGATGTCATCGCCGATGCCCGCCTGGCGTCGCTGCGCCCGCTGGTCGCGGGCCGCGTGCTCGACGTGCCCGACCCGCGCCTGCACGTGCTGCGCGCGATGCCCGAGCGTTTCACGGCGACGATCGTGCGCCCCTCTGACACGATCTCGCCGTGAATCGCGCTGCCGGCATGGTCGCGGCCGGGCACCCGCTGACCGCGGAGGCGGGCGCGCGCGTCCTGCGCGAGGGCGGCAACGCCGTCGACGCCGCCGTCGGCGCGGTGCTGGCGTCGTGGGCGGCCGAGCCGCTGCTCACCGGCCCGGGCGCCGGCGGCTACATGCTCGTCGCGGGCGCCGGCGAGGAGCCGACGCTGCTGGACTTCTTCGTCGAGGCGCCCGGCCGGGGCGCCGACCGCACGCGGCGCGCCGACCTCGTGCCGGCCGAGGTCTCCTTCGGCGACGCCGTGCAGGTGTTCAACTGCGGGGCGGCGTCGTGCGGTACCTACGGGTCCCCGGCCGGGCTGGCGGCCGCGCTCGAGCGCTGGGGCTCGGTCGACGCGGCCACGCTCGCCGCGCCTGCCGCGGCGCTGGCTCGCGCGGGGGTCCCGCTCAACGCCGCCCAGGCCTACGTCTCGGAGATCCTCGAGCCGATCCTCGTCAGCACGGAGGAGTCGCGCGCCGAGTTCGCCCGCGGCGGCCGCGCGCTGCGCCAAGGCGACATCTTCCGCTCCGGCGAACTGGCCGACACGATCGAGCGCTTCGGGGCGGAGGGCGCCGCGCCGTTCTACACCGGCGACCTCGCCGACGCCGTGGTTGCGTGGGTCGGCGACGGTGGCGGCCAGCTGACCAAGGCCGATCTCGCCGCCTACGAGCCGGTCGCGCGCCCGCCGGTCCGCGCGAGCTACCGCGGGCGCGAGGTGCTGACCAACCCGCCGCCCGCGGCCGGCGGCACGCTTCTCGCGCTGGCGATGGCGCGCCTGGACGAGCGCACGGCCGGCCCGCCGTCGGCGGTCGACATCGTCGCGGTCATGGAGGAGGCGCAGGCGCTGCGCACCCCGGCGTTCGTGGCCGGGCTGACCGAGCCGGGCTTCGCCGACCGGCTGCTTGCCGCGCGCCTGGGCTCGACCACCCACATCTCGGTCCTTGATGGCGACGGGCGCGCGTGCTCGGTGACCTGCACCAACGGCGAGGGCTCGGGCCTCGTCGTGCCCGGCACCGGCATCCACGTCAACAACGTCATGGGCGAGCAGGACCTCAACCCGCTGGGCTTCTTCACCTTCGAACCCGGACACCGGATGCCCTCGATGATGGCGCCGACCGTCGTGATGGCTCCCGACGGTCAGGTCGAGCTCGTGCTCGGCAGCGCGGGCTCCAACCGCATCCGCTCGGCGATCCTGCAGGTCATCGTCGGCGTCGTCGACCACGGGCTGGGCGCGAGCGAGGCGGTGCTCGCCCCGCGGCTGCACTTCGAGGACGGGCTGGTCTACGCCGAGCCCGGCTGCGACGCCGAGGCGCTGCGCGCGGGGGGCCGGCAGCTCGTCGCCTTCCGCGACCGCAACCTGTTCTTCGGCGGTGCGCAAACCGTGGAGCGCGACCGCGTGACTGGAGAGCTGTCGGGCGCCGGCGACCCGCGCCGCGGCGGCGCCGCGGTGGCGGCGTGAGATTCGCAGCGGTCGCGTTGCTGCTCGCTTTGGCGCTGGGCGCTTGCGGCAGCGAGGCGCGCGACCTGTTCGTGGTCGATCGCAACGGCGCAATCCCGGGCGCACGGCTGTCGCTGCGCATCACCGACGACGGCCGCGCGTCGTGCAACGACAAGCCGCTCGTCGACATCACCAGCGCGCAGCTCATCGAGGCGCGAGGTGCCGAGGAGGACCTGGCGGACCCGGCAAATGCGCACCTGCGCCTGCCGCCGGGGCCGCAGTCGGTGCTCTCCTACCACGTGCGCACCGAGGACGGGGCGGCGACGTGGAGCGACGACTCGGCGCGCCAGCCGCCGGTGCTCTTCGAGGTCGCAAAGCTCACGCGCGATGTGGCGCGCGGGGCGTGTCACCTGGCGCGTTAGCGCCCGGCCGCGTCCGCCGGCCAACACTCTCGTTTCCGGTCTTCGTGCAGTCGGCTGCGCGCGCTGCCGCCGCCTCGAGGCCCGTATCGCCGAGCACAGCTGATCCCCGTTAGCCTCGTCCCGATGGACGAGCTGCTGGAACGCCTGGCGGAGATCTCCGACCTCGAGCGCGCCGCCGTCGTGCTCGATTGGGACCAGGAGGTCTGCATGCCGCCGGCGGGCGCCGAAGGGCGCGGCGAGGTGCGCGCGACCGTCGGTCGCATCGCGCACGAGCGCTTCATCGACGAGCAGATGGGCGAGCTGCTGGCCGCGGCGCAGCCGCGCACCGAGCTCGAAGCGGATGTCGTGCGCGTCGCCCGCCGCGACTACGACAAGGCGCGGCGCGTCCCCGGCGAGCTCGTCGCCGAGATCGCGCGGGCGTCGTCGGCCGCACGCATGGCCTGGCTGCACGCGCGCGAGAACAGCGACTTCGCGGCGTTCGCCCCGCACCTCGAGCGCCAGCTCGAGTTGCGCCTGCGCTACAGCGCGTGCTTCCCGGAGGCCGAGAACGCGTACGACCCGCTCCTGGACGACTACGAACCAGGCCTGAGCACGGCGGAGCTGACCGACACGCTCGCGCGGCTGCGCGACGGCCTCGTGCCGCTGGTCGCCGCGGCGCCCGAGGTCGACGACTCGCTGCTGCGCACCGCCGGTGCGTTCCCCGAGGCCGGCCAGCGCGCCCTTGTGCGCACGGTCCTGCAGGCCGTCGGCGTCGACGACGAGGCCTGGCGCCTGGACGACGCCGCGCATCCCTTCCAGGCGACGCTGGCACCCGGCGACGTGCGCCTGACCACGCGCTACGACGAGGGCGACTTCGATTCGCTGTACTCCTCGCTGCACGAGTTCGGCCACGGCCTCTACGAGCGCCAGATCGATCCGGCGCTGGCCCGCACGACACTGTCGGGCGGCGTCTCGGGCGCGTGGCACGAGTCACAGAGCCGGATGTGGGAGAACATGGTCGGCCGCTCGCCAGGCTTCTGGCGCTGGTGCTTCCCGCATGTCCAGGCCGTCTTCCCCGAGCGCTTCGCGGGGCGGACGTGGCAGGAGGTCCAGCGGGCCGCCAATGCGGTGCGCCGGAGCCTCATCCGCGTGAGCGCCGACGAGGTCACGTACGGGCTGCACATCGTGCTGCGCTTCGAGCTCGAGTTGGCCCTCGTCGAGGGCGACCTCGCGATCGCCGACGTGCCCGGGGCCTGGAACGACCGCACGCGCGACTACCTCGGGCTCGAGGTGCCCGACGACGCACGCGGCGTGCTGCAGGACGTCCACTGGAGCGAGGGCATCTTCGGCTACTTCCCGACCTACGCCCTGGGCAACGTGATCGCCGGCCAGGTCTGGGCGCGCGTGACGGCCGAGCTGCCGGACATCGACGAGCGGTTCGCCGCCGGCGACTTCGCGCCCTTGCGCGATTGGCTGGGCGAGAACGTCCATCGCTTCGGCCGGCGGCTCATGCCGGCCGATCTGCTGCAGCGCGTGGTGGGGGGCCCGCTCGACCCGGCGCCCTACCTGGCGTACCTCGAGGCGAAGCTCGAGGCATCAGCAGAGCTGATGAGTTGATGCAAGAAGCTTTGCTTGCGCTGATGGCCGCGCGCTGCGAGCCTCGTTTGTAGTGACCCGCCGTACGTGGCTGATGATGATCGGGGCCGCCGCCGTCTGGGGCGCCTCGTACATGTTCATCAAGCTCGCCCTCGACGACTTCAGCGAGGGCGCGATCGTCTGCATCCGCACAGGGCTCGGCGCCGCGGTGCTGCTGACGCTGGCCGCGCGCTGGGACGCTCTCGGCCCGCTGCGCGGGCGCCTGAACTGGCTGGTGCCGACCGCGCTCGTGCAGGTCGCCGTGCCGTTCTTGCTCATCACCTTCGGCGAGAACCACGTCGACTCCCAGCTCGCGGGGATCCTGGTCTCCAGCGCGCCGATCTTCACCGCGCTGCTCACGCTGGTCTTCGTGCACTCCGAGCGTGTGCAGGGCTGGGGCGCCGTCGGCATCGTCGTCGGGATGCTCGGCGTGATCGCGCTGTTCGGCCTGGACCTCTCGGGCAGCGGCGATCAGTTGCGCGGCGGCGTGATGATCCTCGCGGCGGGCTTCTGCTACGCGGTCGGCGCGATGCTCATCAAGTACCGGCTCGGCGGCGTGCCGCCGGTTGCGGTGGCCGGCGGCAACATGGCCGTCGCGTCGCTGGTGACGCTGCCGCTCCTGGTGGCCGCGCCGCCCGACCACGCGCCGACCCTCAAGGCGGCGGCATCGCTCGTCGCGCTGGGCGCCGTGGGCACCGGCATCGCCTTCCTGTGGTTCTACACGCTGATCGCCGAGCTCGGCCCGGCCCGCGCATCGATCATCGCCTACATCGCGCCGGGCTTCAGCGTCGTCTACGGGGTGACCCTGCTCAACGAGCCGTTCACCGCCGGCGCCGTCGTGGGGCTCGCGCTGATCCTGGCCGGGTCGTGGCTGGCGGTGCAGGGTCGTTTGCCGTCGTGGGCTGCGCGCCGGCGGCGTGCGCCGGCGGCTGAGCCGGCGCCGGTGCCGCCCGCGGCTGTGGCTGCGCCCGCGCCCGCGCCCGCGCCCGCCGAGCCGTGATCGTCGAAGGGCTCCTCGTCCCGCTGGTCACACCGTTCGACGCGCGCGGCGAGGTACTACGTGCGGCCGTCGGAGGCGGCGATCGTGACGCACTTCGAGGCGGTCGCGGCGCAGTCGCCGGTCCCGCTCGTGCTCTACAACATCCCGTACCGAACGGGGCGCGGGCTGGGCGCGGAGGCGCTGCTGACGCTCGCCGAGGTCGATGGGGTGGTCGGCGTCAAGCAGGCCGTCGGGGCGGTGGACGCCGACACGCTCTCGCTCCTGGCCGGCGCTCCGGACGAGTTCGCCGTGCTGTGCGGCGACGATGCTTTTCTGCTGCCGATGCTGCTGATGGGCGGCGCAGGCGCGATCGCGGCGTCGGCGCACGTGTGCACCGATCGGTTTGTGGCGTTGCTCGCCGCGGCCCGCGAAGGCCGCGCCGCGGACGCCCGCTCGCACGCCGAGGCGCTCCTGCCGTTGGTGCTCGCGCTGTTCGCGGAGCCGAGCCCGGCGGTGCTGAAGGGTGTGCTGCATGCCCAGGGCCGCATCCCCACGCCCGACGTCCGCATGCCGCTCGGCGCGGCGTCTCGTGCCGCGGTCTCACGCGCTACGAGAACCGCACCTTCCCGTTCGACCGCGCCCGCTCCTGCGCGCGCTCGATGAAGTCCAGCCGCTTGCTCGCGGCCCGGAACAGCCGGGTCACCAGCCGTAGGCGCGCGTTCTCCGAGCGCAGATCGAGCAATCCCTGCTTGGCCTCGAGGCCGAAGTCGACGGTGGCGGCCATCTCGTAGGCGCTCATCGAGTCAAGCTCGTCGGCGTCCGGGGTGCGGTCGGTCGCCTGCTCGACCAAGGAGCCGTACGCCTCGTGAGCGGCGGTCCGGGTCTTGGCGTCGGCCCTTTCGGACTTGTCGCTGAGGAACTCCACCGTGCCGGCCGGATAAGGGAGGTTGTGTTGCTCGTCGACGATGCGAAACGGCCGCGTGCCGCGCGTGAGGATGTTCAGGCGCCCGTCGTCCATGCGCTCGAGCACCTCGGTGATCTCCATCGCGCAGCCGACCGGGCGCACGCCCTCGTCGGCCGCCCAGACGATCCCGAACTCCGTCCCGCGCTCCAGGCACTCGCCGATCATCGTGCGATAGCGCTCCTCGAAGATGTGCAGCGGCACGAGCTCGTGCGGGAGCGCGACGACGCCGAGCGGGAAGAGGGGGAAATCGCGCACAACGCGGTCGGGCATCGGGTCTGAGTCTAAGGCGGCCGCGGTGCGGTGGCGGCAGGGCGGCAGGGCGACCTCGCTACCGTGCCCGCATGCTCGCCGCCGTCCTCGCCGCCGCGGCACTGGCCCAGCCACAGGTCCTCGTGGTCACCGAGACGCGCGGCTTCGTGCACGACTCGATCCCGGCCGCGAAGGCGATGGTGGCCTCGCTGGGCTACCGCACCACCTTCCTCAAGGGCGCGCGCGAGCTGACGGCGCGGCGCCTGCGCGGCGCCGACGCGGTCGTCTTCCTGAACACGAGCGGCGAGCTGCACCTCGACGCGGCCGGCCGGCGCCGCCTGCTGGCCTACGTGCGCGACGGCGGCGGCTTCGTCGGCACGCACTCGGCCGCCGACACCTTCCACGACTGGCCGGCCTTCCAGCGGCTGCTCGGCGCCGAGTTCCTGGGCCACCCGCCGCCGGGCCCGGGGCGGGTCGACGTCGTCGATCGCGCCTTCACCTCGACGCGCTCGTTCGCGATCACCGAGGAGTTCTACGCCTTCCGAGCCCGCGCCAAGCGCCACGTGGTCGCGCGCATCCACGACGGTGCGCCGCTCGTGTGGTCGCGGCACTACGGCCGCGGGCGCGTCTTCTACGACGCGCTGGGGCACTTCATCGCCACGTGGAGCGACGCGCACCAGCGAGCGCTGGTCGCCGACGGCCTGCGCTGGGTTATCGGGACCCGAGCGCGACGCTGACGACGAAGCCGCTGCCCGCCTTGACGCTGACGCTGTGCGCCAGCCCGGCCGGGACGACGAAGCTCGCCGCGCCCTCGACGTCGTAGCGCTCGTCGCCGAGCACGACCTCGCAGGTCAGCCCCGTGACCGGCAGGATCACGTGGAGCTCGGGCGCGTCGTGCTCGTGCACCTCGGCGCGGTCCCAGCGCCCGCGCGCCTCCGCGTCGAGCGCGCGTACGAAGACGTCGTCGAGCCCACGCGGCAGCCCCGCCGAGATCAGGTGCGCGTGCTCGCCCGGCTCAGGGCCGGCGTCCGGCTCCGGGAGCCGCGCGAGCGAGCGGCGCCAGGCTGCGGGCTCGGCGATCACGCGCTCACCGGCCGGCGGCCGAGGACCTGGTGCAGGCGGGGCGAGCGGATGAGCGTGCGCGGATCGGTGCTGAAGCGGCGCAGCTCGGCCAGCAGCGCGTCGATCTCAGCGTCGTCGGCCAGGCCGTCGGCGATCAGCGCCGCACGGGTGCGCTCCAGGCTCAGCTCCGTGAGGCGCTTGCCCTCACCGTCGCGCGCGACGTCCTGGTCGACCGACTCCTCGATGCGCTCGAAGCCCGCCTGGTCGAGCAGGTCCGCGAGCCGCGGGCCCAGGCGCTCCGGCAGTCCGCGCGCCCGGGTCAGGGCGCGGCTGAGCTCGACGCAACGCTCGAGTGCGGGCGAGTGCGGCTCCGAGGAGACCGCCTCGACGTCGGTGTCCTCCACGGCAACTGTGCCGCCGGGCACCAGCAGCGACCACATCGTGCTCAGCACGGCGAGCGGGTCGCGCACGTGGCTGAGCATGTAGCGCGCCGAGATGAGGTCGAACGGGCCGAGCCCGTCGGGAAGCGATTGGACGTCGGCGACGATGAACCGCGGCCCAGGCGCCATGGGCGCCTGGGCCGCACGCTCGGTCGCGACGGCGACAACCCCCCGGTCAAAATCGACGCCGACGACCTCGCCAGGCGCAGCGAGCTCGGCAAGCCGATAGGTCAGCTCGCCCGATCCGCACCCAAGATCCAGGCAGCGGTGGCCCGCGCGCAGCCCGGCGCGGCGCATGAAGTCCTCCGAGGCCGACGCGCGGACTCGCGCGAGCACCGCGAGGCGAGCGGCGCCCGACCGTCCGCCATCGATGACATAGGAGCTGGTCGGCGAATCGGCAAGGAACTCCATGCGATGCATCCGTTGTACGGGCATCCGGCGTCGAGCGCATCGGTAGGCATTGCCCAACTTTTGCGCCGCTCGCTGCCTAGGCACAGCGCGCTCCACCAGTCACCATGTGCGACACATGGAGCGGCTGCTCGAACGAGACGCGCCGCTCGGCGTCCTGACCGGTGCCGTGGCCGTGGCCGGTACCGGCCACGGGTCCACCGTGTTGGTCAGCGGCGAGGCGGGCATCGGCAAGACGAGCCTCGTGCGCGCGTTCGCCGAAGCCTCCGCCGGCCAGGCCCGGCTGTTGATGGGCGCGTGCGACGACCTCATGGCATCGCGCACGCTCGGACCGCTGCACGATGCCGCGGCCGGAACCGACGGCCCGCTCGCCGCCGCCCTGGCCGACGGGGGCACGGTCGACGGCGTCTTCGCCGCCGTGCTCGAAGAGCTCGCCGCGCAGCAGCCTTCGGTCCTCGTGGTCGAGGACGTCCACTGGGCCGATGACGCCACGCTCGACGTGCTCGGCTTCACGGCGCGCCGCGTGGAGCCGCTCGGGGCCGTCCTCGTCGTGACGATGCGCGACGACGAGATCGATCCGCGCCATCCGCTCCAGCGCCTGCTCGGCGCGCTCGCGGGCTGCCCCGTGCAGCGCGTCGCGCTCCCGCCGCTGTCGCCGCGGGCGGTGCGCACGCTGGCGGCCGGGACCGGCCGCGACGCGGCGGCCCTGCACGCGCTCACGCGCGGCAACCCCTTCTTCGTCACCGAGGCGCTCGCCGTCTCCGGCGGCGAGGTGCCGGTCAGCGTCAAGGACGCCGTCCTCGCCCGCCTGCGGCGCCTTGACGGGCCGTGCCGCGAGGCGCTCGAGCAGCTTTCCGTGGTGCCGTCGCACCTGCCGACCGAGCTTGCCGCGCAACTGCTCGGGCCCGACGCCGACATGCTGGCCGAGGCGGAGCTCGCCGGGCTCGTCGAGGTGCGCGCGGAGGGGCTCGGGTTCCGCCACGAGCTGGCCCGCCGCGCGATCGAGGACAGCCTGCCGGTCATCCGCCGGCGCGCGCTGAACCAGGCCGTCGTCGAGGCGCTGCGCGCTCAGCCCAGGCCCGAGCGCGCCCGCGTGGTCCACCACGCCGTCGAGGCCGGCGACGTCGAGAGCCTGCTCGCGGTCGGCCCGAGCGCCGCGCGCGAGGCCGCTCGCGCCGGCTCGCACCGCCAGGCACTGGCCCACTTCGAGTCCGTCGTCCCGTATCTGGAGCGCCTCGCCCCGCGCGACCAGGCCGACGTGCTCGACGACTACGGCTGGGAGCTCTACAACGCCCACCGCTTCCGGGAGGCGGTCGATGCCGGGCGCGAGGCGGCGCGCCTCTACGAGCGGCTCGGGCACGAGCTCGACCTCGGCCTGTGCCTGGTGCGCGTCTCGCGCCATCTGTTCATGGCCGGCGAGACCGACGCGGCGGAGGAGAGCGCGCGCCGCGCCGTGCGCATCCTCGAAGCCGGCGGCGACGACGCGCAGCTGGCCCGCGCGTTGCTCTATGAGGGCGCGATCCTCGCCCTCACCGACCGCCCGGACGAGGCGGCCGCGCTGCTCGAGCGCGCCCGCGCGCTCGCGCTCGCCTCCCAGCGCCCCGACCTCGCCCCGCTGTGCCTGAACTACCTCGGCATCGCGCGCTTCGAGCGCGGCGATCCCGGCGGCGTGCAAGACCTGCGCGACAGCGTCGCCATGGCCATCGCCGGCGGCTACCACGAGGCCGCAGCGCGCGGCTACACGAACCTCGTCGAGCTGCTGATGCGCGCCGGCCGGCTCGAGGAGCTCGAGCGCACCGTGGCCGACGGCCTGGCCTTCACGCGCGAGCGCGGCTTCGGGTCGCACGCCTACAACCTCGAGGTCCACCGCTGTCTGCTGCTGCTGCACCGCGGCGACTGGGACGGCGCCGAGCGCGGGCTGCGCGATCTCGTCGAGACGGTCGACGACCCAGGCATGCTCTACGCCTACAGCGTGCCGTGGCTGGGGCGGCTGCTCGCGCGCCGCGGCGACACGGAGGCCGGCGAGATGCTCGCCGTGGCGTGGGAGCTGGCCCAGCGCCATCGCCTGCTGCTCGGGCTGGCTTGGGCGGGGATCGCGCGCGCCGAGTGGGCGTGGCTGGCCGACAGGCCCGACGTCGCACGGGCCGTCGCCGACGACCTGCTGCCGCGTCTCGAGCATCCCGGCTCAGCTCCGTTCAAGGGCGAGCTGCTGCGCTACCTGGCGCGCGCGGGGCTGCCCGCCGAGTCGTTCCCCGGCTGCCCGCCCGGATACGCGGCCGGGCTGCGCGGCGACTGGGAGGCCGCGGTCACGGCGTGGCGCGCGATCGGCAACCCCTACGAGACCGCGCTCGAGCTGGCCGAGTCCGGCGAGACCGAGGGCGCCGCCGAGGCGCTGGGCACGCTGAAGGGTCTCGGCGCCGAGGCCGCCGCGCTGCGCGTGCGTCGGCGCCTGCGCGCGATGGGCGCGCGCGTTCCCCACGGGCCGCGCGCGGCCACCAGGGACAACCCCGCCGGCCTGACCGCGCGCCAGCTCGCCGTCCTCGAACTGCTGCGCGAGGGGATGACGAACGCCGAGATCGCCGACCGCCTCGTCCTGTCGGTGCGCACCGTTGATCACCACGTCGCCGCCGTGCTGAGCAAGCTCGGCGTGCAGTCGCGGCGCGAGGCGGCCGCCGCGGCTCAGGAGCTCGGCGTCGGCTACTAGCCGGGCTTGGTCGCCGACACGATCAGGTTGTAGAAGATCGCCGGCGGCAGGTAGGGCTCGAGCAGCCGGCGATCGACCTCCTGCAGCGCCAGGTACCCCTTGAACGCGTAGACCTTCCACGCCCACGGGACCTCGTCGGGGTTGGCGGTCGCCTCGAGCGCGCGGTTGGCCCATCCGAACCAGTTGGCCAGCAGCTCCTCGCCGCGGACGCGCACGTCGAGCAGGCCGGCGCCGCGCGCCGCCCGCGCGAGCTCGTCTGGCGTGAAGGCGTGGACGTCGACGAACGCCTCGAGCTCGTGGTTGGACTCGCCGCCGTCGCTGTGGCCCACCGTGGCCGGGCCGGCGCGCATGAGCCGCCGCCAGAGCGGCGCGACGTAGACGGCGGCGCGCTTGGGGACATCGGCGATGCGATCGCCGTAGCGCGACGGCTCGCCCGCGAAGAACAGCCGCCCGCCGGGACGCAGCACGCGGCGGAACTCGCCGAAGGCGCGATCGAGGTTCGGCAGGTGGTGCAACACGGCGTGGCCGAGGACGAGGTCGAACGACGCGTCCTCGAACGGCAGCTTCTCGGCGTCGCACTCGACCGTGGTGACGTCGAGGTCCAGGCGCCGCGCGTTGGCCTCCAGCGCCTCGAGCATCCCGGGCGAGATGTCCGTGCACACGGCGTCGTCCACGACCCCCGCCTGCAGCATGTTCAGGCTGAAGTAGCCGGTGCCGGCGCCGATCTCCAGCGAGCGCTCGAAGGCGCGCAGCTCGCCCAGCGCCTTGCGCACCTTGCCGAGCACCTGGCCGCGCCCGACCGCGCCGTAGTCGATGCCCCACTTGGCGTCGTAGCCGGCGGCGGCGCCGTCGTGATAGGTCGTGTTGAGGGCGCGGATCTGCTCCGCGCTGGCGGTGGCGGGGGCCGGCATGGCGCGCGAAGTGTACGCTCGCGTTCATGAACGCGAGCCTGCCGCAGGGCCCGCCCGCGCCCCGAGTTGCGCAGCTGGCCGAGTGGATCGGGCGGCCCGTCGCGTTCGCCACCCGCCAGCGCGATCGCTACGGCGAGGCGTTCACCGTGCGCATCGAGCCGAACCCATGGGTGATGCTCGGCGACCCCGACGACGTGCGCGCCGTCTTCACCGCCGGGCCCCAGCGCACGAACGCCGGCGAGGCCAACGCGATCCTGCGCCCGACCCTCGGCTCGCACTCGCTGCTGCTGCTCGACGGCGAGGAGCACCTGCGCCAGCGCAAGCTGCTACTGCCCGCCTTCCACGGCGAGCGCATCGACCGCTACCGCGAGATCATGCGCGCGGCCACCGAGCGCGCCGTCGCCTCGTGGCCGTCGGGCGAGGCCTTCGCCCTGCGCCCGCATACGCAGGCGATCACGCTCGAGGTCATCATGCGCGCGGTCTTCGGCGTCCATGACGCCGACGCGATGGCGCGCCTGCGCGAGCCGCTGCGGCGCCTGCTCGACTGGGCCGGCGAGCCGGGCGCGCTGTTCGTCCTCGCCGTGCTCGGCCCCCACAACCGAGTCGTGCGCCGGCTGCTGGCCGAGCGCTACGTGGCGCCTGTCGATCGCGCGCTCTACGCGCTGATCGCGGAGCGCCGCGGCGCCGCTGACCTCGCTGAGCGCGACGACGTGCTCTCGATGCTGCTGCTGGCCCGCGACGAGGAGGGCCGGCCGATGACCGACGTCGAGCTGCGCGACGAGCTGCTGACGCTGCTGGTCGCGGGTCACGAGACGACGGCGACCTCGCTGGCGTGGGCGGTCGAGCGGCTGGTGCGCCATCGCGGTGGCCTCGAGCGGCTGGCCGGCGACGCCGAGTACACCGATGCCGTGGTCAAGGAGACGCTGCGCCTGCGCCCGGTGGTGGCGATCGTCCTGCGGCGCCTGCTCGAGCCGCTGGAGATCGCCGGCACCGAGCTGCCCGCCGGCACGACGGTGGCACCGTGCATCCTGCTCGTCCACCGCCGCGAGGACGTCTATCCCGACCCGGAGGCCTTCCGCCCCGAGCGCTTCCTCGACAAGGCTCCCGGGACCTATTCGTGGATCCCGTTCGGCGGCGGCGTGCGCCGCTGCCTGGGCGCCGCCTTCGCCCAGGTCGAGATGCAGGTCGTGCTGCAGGCGCTGGCCGAGTCGGTGCGCCTGGAGCCAGTGGGCGAGGGCGAAGCGCCCCGCCGGCGCGGCGTGACGCTCGTACCGGCGCGCGGCGCGCAGGTGCGAACGGCCTGATGGAGCTGTACCTGCAGCAGGACCAGCCGCCCGGCGTGCCGCCGCTCGCGCTCGACGGCGAGCGCACGCTGCCCGACGTCCCGGCCGAGAACTACTGGTTTCGCCGCCATCTGGTCGTCTACGAGTGGATCGCCGCGCGCGTCGGCGGCCTGCGCGTCGTCGACCTGGCCTGCGGCGAGGGCTACGGGTCCGACGTGCTCGCGCGCGCGGCCGAGAGCGTCGTCGGCGTTGACGCCAATCCCGATGCCCACGAGCACGCGCGCCTGCGCTACCGCGCGCCCAACCTGCGTTTCGCACGCGACATGGTCGAGACGTTCTCGGAGCCCTGCGACGCCGTCGTCTTCCTGCAGACCATCGAGCACGTCCAGGATCCCGACGGCGTGCTCGAGAACGTCAAGGGGATGCTGCGCAACGGCGGGACCGCGTTCGTCTCCACGCCCAACGTGCTGACGCTGGCGCCCAAGGGCGCCGAGCGCTCGGGCAATCCATGGCACGTTCGCGAGTACCACGCCGAGCAGTTCCGCGCGCTGTGCGCGGCGCACTTCACGCGTGTCGAGCTGTACGGGCTGTTCCACGCCCGGCGCCTGCGCGCCCACGAGCTCGCGCTGCGCGCCGGGTGGGATCGCGTCCACGGCGCGCTGCGCATCACCGCGCCGTTCTACGATCGCTTCGTGCCCGCGATCAGCACTCGTGACTTCGCCCTGCGCAGCGACCGCGACCCCGACGGCGCGCTGGACTTCCTGGCGGTGCTCGAGCCGCCCCCTCCCACACCCGATCAGGGCGCGCGACGTCTGCCAGCGGGGACCCCTTGGGCCTGAGCGAGGGCCGCGCGGCCCTCGTGCTGCACTCGCATATGCCCTACGTCGAGGGCTTCGGGACGTGGCCTTTCGGCGAGGAGTGGCTGTGGGAGGCGATCGCGACCTCCTACCTGCCGCTGCTCGACATCCTCGACGCCGGCGCGCCGGTCACGCTCTCGGTGACCCCGGTGCTGTGCGATCAACTCGAGGCGCCCGGCGCGGTCGAGCGCTGTCGCGCCTTCCTGCGCGAGGTGCGCCCGGCCGCGCATGCGCTCGACATCGAGGTGGCCTCGGACTCCGCGGTGGCGGCCGAGCTCGAGCGCGCGGCCGGCGACTACGCGGCCGCCGTCGAGCGCCTGCCCGCCGACCTGATCGGCGCCCTGCGGCCGCACGCCGCGTGGACCAGCGCGGCGACGCACGCGATCCTGCCGCTGCTGGCCACCGACGCCGGGGTGCGCCTGCAGGTGCGCACCGGCATCGAGTCGCACCGCGCGCGCTTCGGCGACCGGTGGCGTGGCGGCTTCTGGCTGCCGGAGTGCGCCCACGCGCCCTGGCTGGACGCGCTGCTCGAGGAGGCCGGCGTGCACGCGACGTGCGTCGACCTCACCGACGTACTCGGCCACGGCGACCCGGGGCATCTGCGCCCGCTGGCCACCGACGCGGGCCCGTTGCTCGTGCCCATCGACCGCGTCGCCGTCGACGCGGTGTGGGGGGCCGACGGCTACCCGTCGCACGGCGCCTACCGCGACTACCACCGCCGCACGCCCCGCGACCACCGTCCGTGGTCCAACGACGGCGCGGTCTATGACCCCGACCGCGCCGGCGAGCAGGCGGCCGCCGACGCCGCGGACTTCGTCGCGCGCATCGCCGCGCGCATCACCGAAGGCGGCCTGTGTGTCTGCGCGCTGGACACCGAGCTGCTGGGCCACTGGTGGTACGAGGGCCCGCGCTGGCTGGCGGGCGTCGTCGACGAGGCGCGGCGTCGCGGCGTCGAGCTCGTGCACCTCGACGACGCGCTGGCCGACTGCGATCCGGCGCCGGCGGGCGCGCTCGCCGAGCACGTGACGACCTGGGGCACGCCTCGCGACTTGTCGACGTGGTCGGGCCCGCAGGTCGCTTCCAGGGCGTGGGCGACGCGCGCCGCCGAGCTCGACGTGCTGGCCGCGGGGCCTGCGGTCGGCGAGCGCGCGGTGCGTGAGCTGCTGGCGCTCCAGAGCAGCGACTGGGCCTTCCTGGTCACCCGCGACACCGCGGGGCCGTACCCGCGCGAGCGCTTCGACGGGCACGCGGCCGCGCTGCGCGCCGCGCTGGCCGACCCCGCGGCCGAGCCGGCGCTGCGCAACCTCGCGCCACACGTGACGCGCGCGGCGCTGCTCGAGCCCTAGCGCGACGGAACCCGCTCCCGACGGCAGAATCCGCCCCGTGAGCGAGCTGCAGATCGTCATCGCCGCGCTGTTCGTCTCGGCCGCCGGCCTGAATGCGCTCGCGAACTGGCTGAACGTGCCGTACCCGATCCCGCTCGTGCTCGGTGGGCTTGTCCTGGGCCTCGTGCCCGGGATCCCCCACATCCAGCTCAACCCGAACCTCGTCCTGCTCGTCTTTCTGCCGCCGCTGCTGTACTCGTCGGCCTTCTTCGCGGACCTTCGCGCATTGCGAACCGACGCGCGGGTCATCTCGCTGACCGCCATCGGGCTCGTCCTTGTCACGGCGGTGGCAGTGCCGTCATCGGGCACAAGGTGATCGGCCTGCCCTGGGCGATGTCGTTCGCGCTCGGGGCGATCGTCTCGCCGACGGATCCGGCGGCCGCCACGGCGATCATGCGGCGCGTCGGCGCGCCGCGCCGGATGGTCAACATCCTCGAGGGCGAGAGCCTGTTCAACGACGCGAGCGCCCTACTCGTCTACAAGGTCGCCGTCGCGGCGGCCGTCGGCGAGACCGTCTCGGCCGCGCATACCGTCCTCGAGTTCTTCCGCGATGCCGGCGGCGGGATCGCGATCGGGCTGGCAGTCGGCTGGATCATCGCCGAGGTCCGCAAGCGCGTCACCGACATCAACACCGAGCTGACGATCTCGCTGTTCAGCGCCTACGGTGCGTTCGTCCCGGCCGACGAGCTCGGCGTCTCGGGCGTCCTCGCCGTGGTCGCGTGTGGCGTCTACCTCGGCTTCCGCGCGCCCGAGATCGCGACGCCCGAAAGCCGGATGCAGGCCGACGCCATGTGGTCGATCCTCACCTTCCTGCTCAATGCGGCGCTGTTCATCCTGATTGGCCTGCAGCTGCCGGTGATCGTCGACGGCCTCAGCGGGCTACCCGCGCGCGAGGTCGTCGGCTACGCGGCGGCAGTCTGCGCGACGGTTATCGTGGTCCGTTTCCTCTGGAACTTCGTCGTCACGTTCCTGATCAGGGCGATCGATCGGCGGCCGTCGCAAGTCGCGCGGCGCGCAGACTGGCGTTCGCGGGTGGTCGGGAGCTGGGCGGGGATGCGAGGCGCGGTCTCGCTCGCCGCGGCTTTGGCGTTGCCACTGCACACCCACGCCGGCGCGCCGCTGCCCGGCCGCGAGCTGATCCAATTCATCACCTTCGCCTTGATCCTCGTCACTGTGGTTGGGCAGGGGCTGACCCTGCCGTGGC
This sequence comes from uncultured Actinomycetes bacterium, assembly GCA_963821355.1. Taxonomy (GTDB): domain Bacteria; phylum Actinomycetota; class Thermoleophilia; order Solirubrobacterales; family Solirubrobacteraceae; genus JAOPZW01. Next base: position 57,643 of record CAWGDO010000005.1, read on the forward strand.
TGATCCGCCGGCTCGGCGTGATCGAGGAGGCCACCGAGGAGGAGCAGGAGGAGACGCGCGCCCGGCTGGTGATCGCCCGCGCGGCACTCGACCGCATCGACCAGCTGGAAACTGAGGACTGGACGCGTGACGGCACCATCGAGCGGGTCCGCAGGCTGTACGAGTTCCGCCGGCGCCGCTTCAAGATCCGCGCCGGCAAGATCGACGACGAGGACGGGCTGGAAGAAGGCTCGCGCCTCTACCAGCGATTGATGCACGAGGTCTACGACGCTCAGCGACAGGCGTTGGTGGGGCTGCGCAACAACCGCGAGATCTCAATCGACGTCGTGCGCCGCGTCGAGCACGAGATCGACCTGGAGGAGACGCGTCTGGAGATCTGAGACCCACCTACGTGAGCCCGGGGCGCGTGGCGGGAAAAGGAGTTGCCATGCCGTCAACGCTCCTCAGCCGCGCCGACGCCGCCATCGGCGACGCGATCGAGGCCGCGGTCCGCACCCACCACCGCCGCCGGCTGCGCCGGCTCGGGTGGGAGCGCGCGCTCGAGCCGCCCGACGACGGGCGGTGGGCGGCCGGCGCGCCCCCGCCGCGCCCCGGCTGCGCGCTGGACGTCCTCATCGACGGCGCCGAGGCCTTCCCGGTCATCGCCGAGGCGCTGGAGGGGGCGCAGAGCTTCGTCCACCTGACCGGCTGGCACCTGGCCCCGCACTTCGAGCTCGTCCGAGGCGAGCCGCCCGTCGTCCTCGGCCAGCTGCTGGCGCGGCTGGCCGAGCGCGTCGACGTGCGCGTGCTCGTGTGGGCCGGCTCGCCGCTGCCGCTCTTCCACCCGACGCGCTCGGACGTGCGCGACGCGATCCACACGCTGACCCGTGGCACGCGCATCCGCTGCGAGCCCGACCCGCGCGAGCACCCGATCCACTGCCATCACGAGAAGACGATCTGCATCGACGGCGAGGTGGCCTTCGTCGGCGGTATCGACCTCACCGACGACTCGGGCGACCGCTTCGACGCCAGCGCGCACGCGGCGCGCCGCCGGCTGGGCTGGCACGACGTGAGCACGCGCCTGCGCGGGCCCGCGGTCGCCGACGTGCACGACCACTTCGCCGCGCGCTGGCACGCGGTGACGGGGGAGACGCTCGCTCGCCCCGCGCCACCCGCCGAGGCCGGCCAGAGCACGGTGCAGGTCGTGCGCACGGTCGCCGAGGACATGTACGACGAGTTCCCCCACGGCGACTTCCGGATCCTCGAGAGCTACACCCGCGCGCTGCGCAGCGCGCGTCGGTTCATCTACCTGGAGAACCAGTTCCTGTGGTCACCCGAGATCGTCGACGTCCTCGTCGACAAGCTGCGCAACCCGCCCGCGGACGACTTCCGGCTGGTCGTTCTGCTGCCGGCCAAGGCCAACAACGGGCAGGACGACACCCGCGGCCAGCTCGGCGTCCTCGCCGACGCCGACGCCGACGGTCCAGATCGTTTCCTCGCGGCGACGATCCGCTCGCTCAGCGGCGAGCGCGACGACCCGCTCTACGTACACGCGAAGGTCGGCATCGTCGACGACCGCTGGCTGACCGTCGGTTCGGCCAACCTCAACGCCCACTCGTTGCTCAACGACACCGAGATGAACGTCGTCACCGACGACGCCGACCTCGCCCGGCGCACGCGGATCAGGTTGTGGGCCGAGCACCTCGAGCTCGACGAGGACACGGTCGCCGCGAGCGATCCCGTCACGCTTGTCGACCAGCACTGGCGCCCGATCGCCTACGAGCAGCTCGGCCGCCGCGACTCGGGCGCGCCGCCGACCCACCGGCTGCTGGCCCTGCCGGGCGTCTCCAAGCGTTCGCGGCGGCTGCTCGGACCGCTGCAGAACCTGACCGACGACGCCTGAGCGGCCGTCTCGAGCGCGTTTCGCGCGCTCTTTGCGCGCGTTGCATCGCGCCGATCCGCGTTTCCGTCCGCGGCCTCGTTAGGGTCCGCTGCTCTTTGCAACCAGAACCCACGCCGAGTCCCCGTCGCACCGACGGCGGGGAACGGGGGACCCAAGGGGCCTGAAGGCCCAGGGGCGAATCGCCGGCTGAAGGCCGGTGTAGCGCACGTCTCGCCGCGCGAGCCCGACAGCTAACCCCGTAGGCGTCGAGACGACCGGAGGGTTGAAACCGACGTGTCCCGCAATCGCGATCTCAGTTCGCCCATGCTCTGGCGGCGCTCGCTGCGCGCCTCGCGCGAGCGCCGCCTCAAGCTTGCGCGCCGTCGCCGCCGCGTCCTGCGCGGGCGCGCCGGCGTGTTGCTCGCCGTGGCGCTGTCGACCGTCGCCGCGGGCGGTGCCTTCGCCCAGAACGCGGCGACCCCGGTGTCGCCGGGCGTGCAGAGCGCCGCCACGGTGCGCTCGCTTCAGCAGGCGCTCGGCGTCAGCGCCGACGGCATCTACGGCCCGCGCACCCGCGCCGCCGTCAAGCGCTTCCAGCGCGCGCACGGCCTTACCGGCGACGGCGTCGCGGGTCCGCAGACGCTGGCAGCGCTGGGGCTTGCGTCGCAGCCGGCGGCCGCTGCGAGCACGTCGTCGGACGACACGCTGGCGCGCATCGCCCAGTGCGAGTCGGGGGGCGACCCGACCGCGGTCTCCGCCGACGGCAGCTACCGCGGCAAGTACCAGTTCGACCGCGAGACCTGGCAGCGGATGGGCGGCAGCGGCGATCCGGCCGACGCTTCGGAGGCCGAGCAGGACGGCATTGCGGCCAAGCTGCTGGCCGCGCGCGGCACGGCGCCGTGGCCGCGCTGTGGCGCCTCCGTCTAGCCGATCCGCTCGAGGGAGACGACGCGCACGCCACCCGCCACCGCGCATCGCCAGGGGCCGTCGGCGGGTGGATCGTCGTTGCGATTGAGCAGCATCGCCGCCAGCCTGCGCGCGTCGGGCTCGGCCAGCGGGCCCACGCGCAACGTGCGCTCTTCCCCGCCGCGGCGCTCGACGATGCTCAGGGCGCAGGCGGCATCGACGTCGAGGGCGAGCTGATCGGCCACGCTCACTCCCAGCGCAGCTGCCGCGGTGCCTGGCGCATCCGCAGCACGCGCACCGGCACGCCGGCGACGACCGCGTTGGCGGGGACGTCCTTGTTGACCACCGTGTAGGTGCCGACGACCGCGTTGTCGCCGACGGTCACCCCGCGCAGGAACGACGCGCCGTAGCCGATCCAGACGTTGTGGCCGACGCGCACGTCGCGCTTGTAGATGCCCTGCTCGCGGATCGGGCGCTCGACCTCGACGACGCCGTGGTCGAAGTCGATGAGCATGACGCGGTCGGCGACGATGCACTCGCGGCCGATCGAGACGTGCTGGAAGGCCGAGATCGTGCACTCCTGGCCCAGCACGGACTTCGCGCCGATCCGCACCTCGCCCTCGTGCACGCGGATCTTCGTGCCGTGGCCGATCCACGACCAGCGCCCGAGGTGCAACACCGCGTCCCTGCCGATCTCGAGCGTCACGTTCGGGCAGACGAAGGCGAATCCGTCGGTCCTCAGCCGGCCGCGGAAGCGAAGCTTCAGCCACGCCATGCGCACCAGCAGCCGGGCGTAGTTGAAGGTCAGCATGTGGTGCTCGCGCATCCAGCGCAGCAACACGAGCGGCCCGCCGTGGCGCGGCGCGGGCTCGCCGCGGACGTATGGCGGGAGCCCGGTGACCCGCGGCGGTGTAAGGACCGTCTCCACGGACCCGAAGGGTAGTCTGCGCGCCTCGATGGCCGATCAATCGCTCGCCCAGCGCCTGCTCGCCGGCGACAAGCGCGCGCTGGCGCGGGGGATCACGCTGGTCGAGTCCGACGACCCCGCCGGATGGGAGCTCGTGCGCGAGGTCTACCCGAAGACGGGGCGCGCGGCGGTCTTTGGCGTCACCGGCGCGCCCGGCGCCGGCAAGTCGACGCTGATCGGGGCGCTGACGAGGCTGCGGCGCGCCGCCGACCGCCAGGTCGCGGTGCTGTCGATCGACCCGTCGTCGCCGTTCACGCACGGCGCGCTGCTCGGCGATCGCATCCGCCTGACCGAGCACTTCCTCGACCCCGGCGTCTTCATCCGCTCGATGGCCACTCGCGGCGCGCTCGGCGGCCTGAGCGAGGCCGCGCTGCAGGCCGCCCTGCTCATGGACGCCGCCGGCAAGGACGACGTCTTCCTGGAGACCGTCGGGGTCGGCCAGGCCGAGGTCGACATCATCGACCACGCCGACACCGTGGTCCTCGTGCTCATGCCCGGGTCCGGCGACTCGATTCAGGCGCTGAAGGCCGGGATCATGGAGATCCCCGACATCATCGTCGTCAACAAGGCCGACCACCCGCTCACCGAGACGATGGTGCGCGAGATCCGCGGCGTCCTCTCGCTGGCGCCGCAGCGCGGCTGGCGCGTGCCGATCGTCAAGACCGAGGCCGCCCGCGGCGAGGGTGTCGAGATGCTCGTCGAGAAGCTCGAGGAGCACCGCGCCTACATCGAACACGAGGGCACGCTGTCCGAGCGCCGCCGGCGCAACTTGCGCAACGAGGTCCTGGCCCTGTGCACCTTCCGCCTGCGGCGCGCGCTGGAGGAGCGCTTTGCCGAGGATGCCGAGTTCACCTCGCTGCTCGACGAGGTCGTCGCCCGCCGGCTCGACCCGGCGAGCGCGGCGACGACGATCCTCGAGCGCTTCGAGGCGGGCGAGGCGGCGTAGCTCAGCGGCCGGTCCACGGCAGTGCTCCCCTGGGCGGGGCCACGCCGGCGCCGTCGTCGACCCGCACGGCGACGAGCGTCCACACGGTCAGCGCCAGGGTCAGCGCGGCCAGCAATGCGCCTGTGCGCGGGAAGCGGCGCCAGCCCCACGAGCACAGCGCGCCGATCAGCGGCAGCACGCAGACGAGCTGATGGCCCGCGAAGTGCGCGCCGTCGATCGTCGGCGCGGCGAAGACGGCGACGAGCAGCGCGGCGGCGCAGACGCTGACCAGGAACCCGCCGGCGACCTCGACGTCGACCTGCTCGGGTAGCACGCGCGCCAGGCGCTCGCGGCGCGAACGCACCAGCAGCCACACCGCGACGAAGGCCAGCGCGCAGACCGGCGCCCACAGCAGCAGGCCCTGCGGCGGGCCGGCCCAGACCCACAGCAGCCGCGGCCAGCGCTGGAGGTACTCGGCGAGTCCCTGAGCGCCGGTCGCGCTCTCGCCGGCGGGGAGGACTGCGTACGGAGTGAGGCCGCCGTAGAGGCGATCGTTGATCGAGCCGTAGAGGACGACCGAGAACAGCGCGACCTCGAGGCCCACGAGCCCGGCCAGGCCGCGGCTGCGCCGGCGCGGCCAGCGGAACACGCCGGCGGCCACGACCACGCCGGGCGCGAGGAACTTGACGCCCAGCCACGGCAGCGTCGCCAGCAGCGCGCCGGCCCACGCCGTCAGCCGCGCCGAGGGCCGCTCGCGCGCGGCCAGCGCCAGCGCGGCCGCGCCCGCCAGCACGCTGCCGGCCACCGCGTCGGGCGCGATGGTCGTCGCCCCGATCACCGCGGGTGGCGACAGGCCGACGGCGAGCACCCCGCGCGTCGCCCACGGCTCGGGCACGAGCCGCCGCGCGATGGCCACCGCTGCGACGTACCCCAGCGCCGCGAGAGCCGCCAGCCAGAGCTCGACCGCGATCCGCCCGCCGATCGCGTAGGCGGGCGCGCACAGCAGCGGGAAGCCGGCCGCGATCTGCTCGAGCTGCCCGCGCTCGCGCGGGCCGGTCAGCGGCATCAGCTCGCGCCCGTAGAACGGCCGCCAGGCCGCAGCGCCGTACTGGTCGGCAAGGTCGAGGTCGCCGTCGTCGACGATCGAGCGGGTCAGCAGCAGGACGTGGGCCTCGGATGCGCTGAGGTCCTCGCCGGGCGAGGCGTGCAGGCCGCTGCCGGCCGCGTACGCGGCGAAGAGGACAAGCCACAACACCGCCCCGCGGCGCACCCGCCCGATTGTCGCAGCGCGCTACGTCGTAGCCGCCTCCGCGTCGGCGGCCGCTCGTCGCCGCGACGTGACGAGCAGGTCGCGATACCGCATCGCGGTCGCCGTGTCGCCCTGGTCGACCGCGTCGCGCATGCCCGGGAGCTCCTGCGTGGCATAGCCGGAGTTGATCCCGGGGGCGTAGATCTGGTGGCGGAACCACGGGCTGCGCTGAGGGCGCGGCTCAGGCGCCGAGAGCGCGAGCGATCACCATCTGCTGGATCTCGTCGGTGCCCTCGCCGATGGTCAGGATCTTCGCGTCGCGGTAGAAGCGGCACACCGGGTACTCCTCGATGTAGCCGTAGCCGCCGTGGATCTGCACCGCCTCCTCGGCGGCGCGCACCGCCAGCCTGCCGGTCTTGAGCTTCGCCTGCGCGGCGGTCAGCGTGAAGTTGCGCCCCTCGTCCTTGAGGAACGCGGCCTTGTAGACGAGCAGGCGGGCGGCCTCGATCTCGGTGGAGACGTCGGCGAGCTTTGCCTGGATGGCCTGGAACCTGCTGATCGGCTGGCCGAAGGCGCGCCGCTCCTTGGCGTAGGCGAGCGCCTCGTCGAGGGCGCCTTGCGCGAGGCCGACGCCCATCGCCGCCACGCCGATGCGTCCGATGTCGAGGATGTGCAGGAACTGCTTGAAGCCCTGGCCGCGGGGGCCGACAGGTTCTCCCTCGGGCACGCGGCAGTCGGTGAAGGTCAGCGGGCGGGTGTCCGACGCGTTCCAGCCCATCTTGCGGTATGGCGCGCCCTGCTCATAGCCCGGCGTGCCGTTGGCGACGATCAGGTTGGAGATCTCCTCGTCGCCGGTGCGGGCGGTGATGCAGACGTGTCCCGAGACGTCGGTACCGGCGTTGGTGATGAACTGCTTGGCGCCGTTGATGACCCACTCGCCGTCCTCGAGCAAGGCGCGCGTCCTCGTGTTGCCGGCATCCGAGCCGGCTTCGGGCTCGGTAAGGCCGAAGGCGCCGAGCTTGCGCCCGGCGCACAGGTCGGGCAGCAGCGCGGCCTTCTGCTCGTCCGAGCCGAACACGTAGATCGGCTGCGTGCCCAGCGACGTGTGGGCGCACATCGTGATCGCCACGCTCGAGTCCACCCGCGTGAGCTCCTCGACGGCAATCGCGTACTGCAGGGTCGTGCCGCCCGCGCCGCCGACGTCCTCCGGGAACGGGATCCCCATCCAGCCCAGCTCGCCCATCTTGGCGACGATCTCGTAGGGGAAGCGCTTCTCGCGATCGAGCTCCTCGGCGACCGGAGCGATCTCCTGCTCGGCGAAATCGCGGACGGTCTGCTGCAGCAGGCGGTGGTCGTCGGGCAGGTCGAAGTGCATCGCCGCATTGTTCACGGATCGACGGCCGGGGGAGGCTGCGGGTGGTTGCGGGCACGGCCGGGGTCCCTGCCGTGGCGCGGCAGGGACACCGTCGATGCCGGACTCGTTACGCCCTGTCCTCCAGCGTCGGGAATTGCTCGAGGGGGTTGCGCGTGCCGGGGCGCCGGTAGCCGAGCGCTGCCTGCACGCTGGACGGGCGCCACATCGCGCCGCCGCGCAGCGTGGGGACGCCCTCGGTGTTGAGCTGGTCGGCGATCGCTTGCAGCGTCATGTTCGCTGCGCGCATCGCCTTGATGCGCTCGGCGAGGTCGGGGCGATCGCTGACCGCGGGCCGACCGCCGGGGCGTCCGCTTGCGCGGACCTCGGCCAGGCCGCTGCGTGTGCGCTGTGCGACGCGCTCGCGTTCCCAGTCACCGAGCGTGATCAGGGTGGCGGCGATCTCGTGGCCGGTGGGCGTGGAGGTATCGATCCCCAGGTCCAGGGCGACCAGGCCGGCCTGGGCTTCTCTGAACCAGTGCACGAGGACGCCGACCGGCGCGGTCGCCTGCTTGACGACTGCGGTCGCCGCCGCAGGCGTGGTCTGGCCGGGCAGCGCGGACGTCGGGGTGAGGTCTGCGAGCGCTGCGGACGGCGCCAGTGCGGACATCAGGGTCACCGCGACCGCAGTGATGACGCAGAGGACCCGACAGGACCGCGGCGGTCCCGTCAGATCATCCGGCTGTGGAGAGCGAAGCTGGGCGCCTCGCTTGAACAACGGCTTCCCCCAATGGACGCCAACGAGCAGTAGTTGTGTGTTTGCACGCCGAAACGGCCGACTAAACGCGATCATGCCCCGATTAGCGGTGTTTTGGCGCCGCTGAGCGCACCGATGGCCCGTCGGGCAGTCGCGAGGCTGCCGTCGGACGGCCACGGGACGTCTATGACAGTCGTTCGAGAAGGGGGAGGATCGGCGGGTGGTGACGGCGCACCTCAAGCGCTGCGCCGTCCGGCCGATCAGCCGGGCGTGATCCGTGTTATGGCAAACGCGTGGCGGTCGGCGATGACCTTTGCTCGCCGCACGCTGATCGTCGGCGTTGTGCTCGGGATCGTGGTCCTCGCGGCCGCGGTGACCGCGACGGCCCGGTCGGGCGCGACCGCCCCGGTGGCCGCGACGGCATCGGCGCCCGCGGCGATGAGCAGCGGCCCGGACGCGCCGCTGCCGGCAGCGCACCCGCAGGCCGTCGAGCCGCAGGCCGGCGTCGCCGCCGGCGATCAGCCTGCTTCGAACACGAACACGTCCAGCGCCAACGCCACCGGCCGTCCCTCCGACGACGAGATCAAGCGCGAGCTCAGCGAGCTCAAGTCGATGGCGTCGAAGGCCGACCTGCCCGTCGGCGACACCGGCCGCGTGCTCTCCGACGGTCGCGCCGTCGCGCCGCGCGACGCCCCGCAGATCGTCCGCGACGTCATCAACGCCGGCAACGTCATCGCCAAGACCCCGTACCTCTGGGGCGGCGGCCACGGCACCTGGTCGTCGGTCGGCTACGACTGCTCGGGCTCGGTGTCGTTCGCACTGGCCGGCGCCGGCCTGCTCGACTCGCCGCTGACGTCCGGCCTGCTCGCCAAGTGGGGCGCCGCGGGGGCGGGTCGCTGGATCACGATCTACGCCAACGGCGGCCACGTCTTCATGGTCGTCGCCGGGCTGCGCTTCGACACCGGCGGCCTGCGCGGCTCAGGCACGCGCTGGCAGCCCACCGCGCGCAGCACCGACGGGTTCGTCGCCCGGCACCCCGAGGGGCTCTAGCCGGCCCGCGAGCTCTCGCCGCGCGCGAGCTCGAGCAGGAGCCGGACGCCCCACCCCGAGCCGCCCTTGGCCGCGTACGCGCGGCCGGTGTCGTTGGAGGTGCCGGCCATGTCGACGTGCGCCCATGGCACGTCGCCGACAAAGCGCTTGAGGAACGACGCGCCCTGGATCGGGTGCGCCTTGCGGCTCTCGGAGTTGACGATGTCCGCGAAGCGGCCCTTGATCTGGTCGTCGTAGTCGCTGTGCAGCGGCATGCGCCAGACGGGCTCGCCGGCCGCATCGCCCGCGGCGATGATCGCCGACGCCCACCGCTCGTCGGTGGCGAACAGCCCGGCGTAGGTCGACCCGAGCGCGGTGACGATGCCGCCGGTCAGCGTGGCGATGTCGACAATGCGGTCGGCGCCCTCCTCGACGGCAAACGCGAGGCAGTCGCACAGGACCAGGCGGCCCTCGGCGTCGGTGTTGTTGATCTCGATCGTCGTGCCGGTCTTTGCGCGCACGATGTCGCCGGGCTTCATGGCCGACCCGCCGATCGTGTTCTCGGTCGCGCCGACGACGCCGAGCACGCGCACCGGCAGCTCGAGCGCCGCGATCGCCTGCAGCGCGCCGAGCACCGCGGCCCCGCCCGACATATCGAACTTCATCTCGTGCATGCCTGCCGCCGGCTTGATCGACAGCCCGCCCGTGTCGTGGGTGACCGCCTTGCCGACGAGCGCAAGCAGCGGCCCGTCCCCGCCGCCGTCGTAGCGCGCCACGATCATCGCGGGCTCCTGGTCGGAGCCCTGGGCGACGGCGAGAAAGGCGCCCATGCCCTGCGAGGCCAGCCAGTCGCGACCGTGTACCTCGACCGTGACCCCGGCCAGCTCGCGCGCATGCTCGCCCAGCGCCGTCGGCGTCAGGTCGTTGGCCGGCGTGTCCTCGAGCTCGCGCGCCAGGTTCTGCGCCCGCGCGCCGACCGCGCCCCGGCGCACGGCGTCGTCGACGTCATGGTGGGCCGAGATGATCAGCTCCGCCAGCCCGGGCGGCTCCTCGTCGTCGCCCCGCGCGCGGTAGCGCTCGAACCGGTAGCCGGCGAGCATCGTGCCCTCGACCAGCGCGGCGGCGACGTCGTCGGACACGTGATGGGGGAGCTCCCAGCACAGCTCGCGTGCGCCGAGCTCTGTCGCGCGCGCGTGCACAACCGCCGCGACTACCCGCGCGCGTTCGCCATCGAACTCGTCGCGGCGCCCGAGGCCGACCACGAGCCAGCGCTTGCCCTCGCCGTGGTGTAGCGCCAGGTGCTTGAAGCTCGTCCGCGCCTCGCCGCCGTCGAGCAAGGCACCGAGTGGCGCGCCCTCCAGATCGTGGGCGATTCCCTCGTCGGCGAACACGCCGACGGCGATCGTGTCAGCCCCAGTGGCCTTCGGGGCGTCAGTCGTGGCGGAGGCGTGCATGGGCCGGCCAGCGTATGTCACCAGTGGGTCTTGAGGTGACGTTGTGCGCGAAGCGGCGGAGTGGCGGTGATCGACGCCCGCCGGTCGCGTGCAACGTTGCCTCAAGGCCCACTAGCCTTGGGGACATGCCTAAGACCGTGATCCTCGGAACCGCCCGCACGCCCGTCGGCAAGCTCGGCGGCGGCCTCTCGACCATCGACGCCACGGAGCTCGGCGCGACCGCCATTACCGCTGCCCTCGAGCGCGCCGACGTAGCCCCCGATCAGGTCCAGCACGTGATCATGGGCCAGGTCCTGCAGGCCGGCCAGGGACAGATCCCCTCGCGCCAGGCGCAGGTCAAGGCGGGCATACCGAACGAGGTCTCCAGCGAGACCGTCAACAAGGTGTGCGCCTCCGGGCTGCGCGCCTCGGTCCTGCTCGACCAGGCGATCCGCGCCGGCGACGTCGAGATCGGTGTCGGCGGCGGGATGGAGTCGATGTCGCGCGCGCCCTATCTCGTGCCGCAGGGACGCTTCGGCTACCGGATGGGCGACGCCAAGATGCTCGACGCCATGGTCCACGACGGGCTGACCAATCCCTTCAGCGGCCGCCAGATGTACGACGAGGCCACCGAGGTCGGCGACGAGCTCGAGCTCACGCGACCCGATCTCGACCGCTGGGCCCTGCGCTCGCACGAGCGCGCGGTCGCCGCCACGGACGAGGGCCGCCTGCCCGAGGAGATCGTCCCCGTCACCGTCAAGGGCCGCAAGGGCGACACGGTCGTGGAGGTCGACGAGGGCCCGCGGCGCGACACGACGCTCGAACGGCTCGCCTCGCTGCCCGGCCTGGCCGGCAAGGAGGGCTCGCACACCGCGGGCAACTCGCCGGGCGTCAACGACGGCGGCGGCGCGCTCGTGCTGTCCAGCGACGAGTGGGCGAGCGCCAACAACAAGACGGCGCTGGCCGAGATTGTCGCCCACGCCCAGTCGGCCAACGACTTCGCCTACCTGGCCACGACGCCGGCGCGGGCCGCCGTCAAGGCGCTCGAGAAGGCCGGACTGCAGCCGTCCGACATCGACCTGTGGGAGATCAACGAGGCGTTCGCATCGGTGACCCTGAACTCGATCAGGATGCTGGGCATCGACGAGGATCGCGTCAACGTCAACGGCGGCGCCGTCGCCCTCGGCCACCCGATCGGCGCGTCAGGCGCGCGGATCCTCGGTGCCCTCGTCCACGAGCTGCGCCGCCGCGGCGGCGGCCTCGGATGCGCGGCGATCTGCAGCGGTGGCGGCCAAGGCGACGCGGTCATCCTGCGCGTCCACGGCAACGGGGCGTGACGCACGACGTCAGCCCAAGCGAGGAGGTCGCGCACGTCCCCGCCGAGCACGGCCGCGGCGCGGCGTTCTTCGACCTCGATCGCACGCTCATGGCCGGCTCGTCGGGCCTGCACTGGGCGCGTGCGGCGCGCAGCGCCGGCCTCATCACGCGCCGGCGCATCGCCCGCTACGGCTGGGAGAACGTCAAGTTCCGCCTGCGCGGCTCGACCGATCAGGCGACCGACCGCGTGCGCCGCGAGGTCGGCGAGATCATCGCCGGCCAGCGCGTGATCGACCTGCAGCGCCTGGCGCCCAAGGTCCTGGCCGGCGTGCTCCCGCGCCTGTACCCGCAGATGCTCGACGTCGCCCACGCCCACCAGGACGCCGGTCGCCCCGTCTACATCTGCACGGCCGCCGGGCAGGAGATGGCCGAGATGCTCGCCCACGTGCTGAGCTTCGACGGCGCGGTCGGCGCGCGCTCCGAGGTCGTCGACGGCTGCTACACGGGCCGTGCCGCCGGGCCGTTCACCTATCGCGAGGGCAAGGCCGAGGCGATGCGCGAGCTCGCGGCGGCCGAGGGCATCGACCTTGCCGCGTCCTACGCCTACTCGGACTCCGAGTCCGACCTGCCCATGCTGCGTGCGGTCGGCCACCCGGTCGTCGTCAACCCCGACGCCGAGCTTCACCGCGTCGCGCGCGAGAAGGGCTGGGAGGTGATGCGCTTCGAGCAGCTCGGCCGGCGGCTGAAGGCGGCCGGGGCATTCGCTCTCGCCGCGCTCGTGGGCACCGGCGCGCGGACGGTGGCGGTGCGCCGACGATGAGCCTGCACGAGCTGACCGACGAGCAGCGCGAGATCCGCGACCTGGCGCGGCGCTTCGCCGACGAGGAGATCGCGCCGGCGGCGGCGGGCTGGGACCGCGAGCACGTCTTCCCGCGCGAGGTCTTCGCCCACCTCGGCGAGCTTGGGCTGATGGGCGTGTGCGTACCCGAGGAGCACGGCGGCGCGGGCGCGGACTTCCTCGCCTACGTTCTCGTGCTCGAGGAGCTCTCGCGCGCCGACGCGGGAGTGGGGGTGACGGTCGCGGTGCACACCAGCGCCGGCACGCTGCCGCTGCTCGCTCACGGCACGCCCGAGCAGGTCGGGCGCCTCGTGCCGCCGCTGGCACAGGGCCACGAGCTGGCGGCCTTCGCGCTGACCGAATCGGGCTCGGGGTCCGACGCCGGCGCGATGCGCGCCCGCGCTGTATCGGACCCCACCGACCCACCCCCAACCGCCGCGCGCGTCACGGGCACCAAGCAGTGGACGACCAACGGCTCGCACGCGCACTGCTTCATCGTCTTCGCCCGGGATCCGGACCGGCCGTCGGCCTTCGTCGTGCGCCGCGGCGCGGCCGGATTCCGTGTCACGCGCGAGGAGGAGAAGATGGGACTGAACTCATCCTCGACAGCCGACCTGAGCTTCGAGGACACGCCGGGCGAGCGGCTCGGCGCCCAGGGGGCCGGATTGCGGATCGCCTTCCAGACGCTCGACGCCGGGCGCATCGGGATCGCCGCGCAGGCGGTCGGCATCGCTCAGGCCGCGCTCGACGTCGCCGCGGGCTACGCGCAAGAGCGCCACGCCTTCGGCCGCCCGATCGCCGGCTTCGGCGCGATCCAGCAGAAGCTCGCCGACATGCAGACCGAGATCGAGGCCGCGCGCGCCCTGGTGTGGCGGGCCGCGCGCCTGAAGGAGGCGGGGATGCCCCACAGCGTCGAGGGCGCGCAGGCCAAGCTCTTCGCCTCGCGCGTGGCGCGCCAGTGGACCGGCGAGGCGATCCAGGTGCTCGGCGGCTACGGGTACACGCGCGAGTTTCCGGTGGAGCGTTACTACCGCGATGCCAAGGTCACCGAGATCTACGAGGGCACCAGCGAGATCCAGCGCCTCGTGATCGCGCGGGCGCTGTTGGGTGAGGCGGCACGAGAGGGATGACCATGGAACCGCTGCATCTCGTCCTGATGGGTCCGCCCGGCGCCGGCAAGGGCACCCAGGCCGAGCCGCTCTGCGAGACGTTCGCGCTCGCCTACATCGCCACCGGCGAGCTGCTGCGCGAGCAGGGCCGGCGCGACACCGAGCTCGGGCGCGAGGCCGCGGGCTACATGGAGCAGGGTCACCTCGTCCCCGACGCGCTCGTGACCGCGATGGTCCGCGAGCGCGTCGAGAGCGAGGCGGGGGGCTTCCTGCTCGACGGCTTTCCCCGCACGCTCGCGCAGGCCGAGGCACTCGTCGACGTCACGCAGATCACCGCCGCGCTGCTGATCGACGTGCCCGACGAGACGCTCATCGATCGGATCGGCGGGCGCCGGCAATGCCCGCGTGGGCACGTGTACCACGTCGTGTTCGATCCGCCCCAGCGCGAGGGCATCTGCGACCACGACGGCGAGCCGCTGTCGCGCCGCGACGACGACGCGCCGGAGACCGTGCGCGAGCGCCTGCGCGTGTACCACGAGGCCGGCGCGCCCGTCGTCGAGTACTACGACCGGCAGGGCGTGCTCGTCCGCGCGGACGGCACGCGCCCACCGGACGAGGTGCAGCGCGAGCTCGTCGCGGCGCTGCGCGCCCTGGATGGGTGATTCCACGACCCCCGCACCAGCGGCCGCGGAATCACCCATCTAGGTATCAGCATCGAGCACGCGCACGCCGATCGCGTCGGCGAACGTCCCGGCCGCCGCGACGATGTCCTCCCACGGCATCGCCACGCCGCGCAGCGACTCGGCCGCGCGCACGCCGTCCAGCGTGCAGCCGCGCAGCTCGCAGCGCTCGAAGCGCGCGCCCGAGAGATCGGCGCCCGACAGGTCGCAGTCGACGAACGCGACCGCGCGCAGGTGCGCGTCCTGGAAGTCGGACTGCATCAGCAGGCAGTCCTCGAACACGACCTGCTCGATCGTGGTCGCCGCGAACGAGGCGAGGTCGACGCGGCACCCGCGCACGACGACGTCGCGCAACGAGCCCTCGGTCCACAGCAGGCCCGTGAGCCGGCAGCGCGCGGCCAGCACCCGCCGCATGGTGCCGCCGCGCGCGTCGAGGTTTGCGAGGTTGCAGTCCTCGAGGACGACGTCGGCGAGCGCGAAATTGGGCTCGCGTCGCGCGCCGAGATCGGCCCGCTCGAGCCGCTGCGCTGTGTCGGGGTCGGGCGGCTCGGGAGCGATCGCCTGCGCCACGCGTGCAGTACACCACGGCTCGTCACGCGCCTGGCATACGCTCTCACTGTGTGAGTCCGCTGCGCATCGACCCGATCGCCGAGGCGCGCCGACACTGGGAGGCGCGGTGGGAGGAGGAGCCGTCGCGGGCGATGGCGGCGGTGACGTCGCTCATGCGCGCCCAACAGGTGCTCATGGCCCGGCTGAACGACCTCCTGCGCCCGCACGGCCTGACCTTCCCCCGCTACGAGGCGCTGATGCTGCTGTCGTTCACGCGCACCGGCGCGCTGCCGCTGGGCAAGATCGGCGAGCGCCTGCAGGTGCACCGCACGTCGGTGACCAACATCATCGACAAGCTCGAGGCCGACGGACTCGTGCGCCGCGTGCCCCACGCCGAGGATCGGCGCGCGACGCTGGCCGAGATCACCGACGCCGGCCGCGCGACCGCGCAGGCGGCGACCGAGGTCCTCAACGCCGAATGCTTCGGCATCGCGTCGCTGCCGCCACGCGACCTCGAGCGTTTGACGTCCATCTTGCGGGGTCTGCGCCTCGACGCGGGCGACTTCACCCCCTAAGATGCGTGGTCGCAGGATACGTGGACGTCCGACTATCTCACGACCGATGAGCACGACCACCCCCAGCTTCCCCACGACCGAAGCCGAATGGCGCGAGGCCTATGCCCTCGGCCGCGAGCGCGACGTGCCCTTCACGACGCTGAGCGGCATCGAGATCAAGCCGCTCTACACCGAGGCCGACCTGCCCGACCAAAGCGAGATCGGGCTGCCCGGCGGCTATCCGTTCACGCGCGGCGTCTACCCGTCGATGTATCGCGGGCGCCTCTGGACGATGCGCCAGTTCGCGGGCTTCGGGACGGCCGAGGAGACCAACGAGCGCTTCCGCTACCTGCTCGACCACGGCCAGACCGGCCTGTCGACGGCGTTCGACATGCCGTCGCTGATGGGCCACGACTCCGACCATCCCCGGTCGCTGGGCGAGGTCGGCCGCGAGGGCGTGGCCGTCGACACGCTCGACGACATGCAGACGCTGTTCGCCGGCATCGACCTCGGCGAGGTGTCGGTGTCGATGACGATCAACGCGCCCGCGGCGATCATGCTCGCCTACTACGTCGTCGCGGCCGAGGAGCAAGGCGTCGGCCGCCGAGCACCTGGCCGGCACGATCCAGGCCGACATCCTCAAGGAGTACATCGCCCAGAAGGAGTGGTGCTTCCCGATCGATCCGGCGATGCGCCTGCTCGGCGACATGATCGAGTGGTGCTCGGGCCACATGCCGCGCTGGCATCCGGTCTCGATCTCCGGCTACCACATCCGCGAGGCCGGCTCGACGGCCGCGCAGGAGCTCGCCTTCACGCTGAAGGACGGGCTGACCTACGTCGAGCAGGCGATCGAGCGCGGCCTCGACGTCGACGACTTCGCGCCGCGGCTGTCGTTCTTCTTCAACGCGCAGATCGACTTCTTCGAGGAGATCGCCAAGTACCGCGCGGCCCGCCGCATCTGGGCGCGCGAGCTGCGCGAGACGTTCGGCGCGCAGCAACCCGCGCTCGTGGCTGATGCGCTTCCACACGCAGACGGCGGGCGTGTCGCTGACCGCCCAGCAGCCGCTGAACAACATCGTGCGCACGGCGATCGAGGCGCTGGCCGGCGTGCTCGGCGGCACCCAGTCGCTGCACACCAACTGCTACGACGAGGCGCTCGCGCTGCCGACCGAGGACGCGGTGCGCATCGCGCTGCGCACGCAGCAGATCATCGCCCACGAGACCGGCGTGACGAACACGATCGACCCGCTCGGCGGCGCTACTTCGTCGAGGCGCTGACCGACGAGATCGAGCGCCAGGCCTACGACTACTTCGCCAGATCGACGAGCTCGGCGGGATGGTCGAGGCGGTCAAGCACAACTTCCCGCAGCGCGAGATCGCCGACGCGCGCTACGAGCTGCAGAACGAGATCGACGCGGGCGAGCGGATCGTCGTCGGCGTCAACGCCTACCGACGCCGACGAGCGAGCCGACGGCGATCCTGCGTATCGACCCGGCGCTCGAGCGCAAGCAGGTCGACCGCGTGCAGGGCGTGCGCGGGCGCGGCGCGACGCCGCGGCGGTCGAGGCCGCGCTCGACACGCTGAAGGCCGTGGCCGCGCGCGAGGAGGCCAACCTCATGCCACCGCTGCTCGGACGCCGCGCGTGCACACGTCACCGAGGGCGAGATCGTCGACGCGCTGCAGGAGGTCTTCGGGGCGCTACACCGAGACGCCGGTCTTCTGAGCCACCGCTCGTCGGTCGGCAGCCGCCGTCGGCCGACCGCTGTCAGGAACCTCGACGAATTGCCGATTAACCCGGTGTGGACTCCTCCACGCCAAGCAGCCCGAACGCCGAACGGGAGACCGTCGAGGCCGTTCTCGCCGACCCGACGCTGATCCGGCCGGTCTTCCAGCCGATCGTCGACCTGCGCCGGTCCGCGGTGAAGGGCTACGAGATGCTGGCCCGCCTCGCCAACGACCCGGCCGGGACGCCGCCGCAGTGGCTGGCGGCGGCCGAGCGCCACGGGCTCGGCGACGCGCTCGAGGCGGCCTTCGTCGCCGAGGGCATCAGCGCGCGCGAGCACCTGCCGCGCGGCACCTACCTGTCGATCAACGTCTCGCCGGGCGCGCTGCTCAGCGCCGACGTGCGCGCGGCGCTCGACGCGGCACCGGGCGGCCTGGACCAGATCGTCGTCGAGGTCACCGAGCAGAAGCCCGTCGAGGACTACGACGCGCTCGCGACCGTGCTCGACCGCGCGCGCGCCGCCGGCGCGCGCGTCGCCGTCGACGACGCGGGCGCGGGCTACGCGAGCCTGCAGCACGTCCTGCGCCTGCGCCCCGAGTACGTCAAGCTCGATCGCGGCCTCATCGCCGACGCCGACGGCGACCCGGCCAAGCTCGCGCTGATCGAGGCCGTCGGCCTGTTCGCCGGGCGCCTGGACGCGGCGCTGGTGGCCGAGGGCATCGAGCGCCGCGCCGAGCAGGAGACGCTCGCAGGTCTTGCGGTCCCGCTCGGCCAGGGCTTCCTCTTCGGCCGGCCCGGCCCGTCGCTCGTGCGCGACGTCCCGATTGCCGGCCTGCGCGCCATGACCGGCGCCCTCAGCTCGCTCCTCGACGGCCCGCCCGCGGCGGTCCTCGACGCGGGGCTGCTCGCCGCCGGTGCCGAGCCTCCGGCCGCCGCGCGTGGGCAGGTCGTCGTCGTCATCGATCGTGATGGCCGCCCGACCGGCCTGCTCGTCCCCGAGGGTGGCGGCTGGGCGCACCGCGAGCAGCCGCTGCTCGCCGGCCTCGACGAGCCCGCCCTCAGCGTCGCCCGCCGCGCCCTCGCCCGGCCGAGCGCGACGCGCCTGGATCCCGTATGCGCGTGCCTGCCCGACGGGCGCTTCGCCGGCCTCGTCGGCGTCGAGCGGCTGCTGGGCGACGAAGCCGGAGCGACCGACGCGTCGTTCCTACTGTCGGCCGGCACGCGCTGACGCCTCGCCGCCCGGCGGCGCGGGCGTCCATACAATGCGGCGCGATGGCGCCGCCGGCACCGACCGCACGCAAGATCCGCGTCGTCGTCGCCAAGCCCGGCCTGGACGGTCACGACCGCGGCGCGAAGATCATCGCCCGCGCGCTGCGCGACGCCGGCATGGAGGTCATCTACACCGGCCTGCACCAGACGCCCGAGCAGATCGTCGAGACCGTGATCCAGGAGGACGCCGACGCCGTCGGGCTGTCGATCCTCTCCGGCGCGCACATGACGCTCGTCCCGCGCATCGTCGAGCTGCTGCGGAGCAGGGCGTCGACGACGTGCTGGTGACCGTCGGCGGGACGATCCCCGCCGACGACATCCCCGAGCTCAAGCAGCTCGGCGTCGCCGAGGTGTTCACGCCCGGCGCGCCGACGCAGGACATCATCGACTTCATCCAGGGCGCCGTCGGGGACCGCGAGCGCAGCTAGCGCGGCCCGCCAGCCGCCCCGATCGCATCGAACGTCCCTGGCGTTGGAACAGGAGTCGTACACCAGGGACGTTCGTGGGCGCGGGGGCGGGTGCGGATCCCGATTGACTCGTCAGTCAATACGCGGTAGGATCCCGAACGTCCGTTTGCCAGAGGAGGCCTGACGTGAAGATCTGCGTCCTGGTCAAAGAGGTGCCAGACGCCGCCGTCCAGAAGCGCATCGACCCGTCGCACGGGGCGCATGGACCGCAGCGGCGAGAAGAACCTGAACCCGTACGACACGCACGCCATCGAGGCCGCGATGCAGCTCAAGGAGGGCGGCGCGGTCGAGGTCGAGGAGATCGTCGCCGTGACGATGGGCCCCGAGTCGGCCGTCCGCGCGCTGCACAAGGCCGTCTCGCTCGGCGCCGACCGCTCGGTGCACCTGACCGACGCCGCGCTCGCCGGCTCCGACGTCGCCGCGACCGGCTACGCGCTGGCGCAGACGCTCAAGCGCGAGAGCGCCCGACCTCGTCCTGCTCGGCCAGCAGTCCGACGACGGCGAGTGCTACACGATCGGCGCGGTCGTGGCCGACCACCTGCAGATGCCGTCGCTGACGCAGGTCATCAAGATGGACGTCGAGGGCGAGACGCTGCGCTGCGAGCGCCAGGCCGAGTACGGCTACGACACCGTCGAGGTCCGCCTCCCCGCCGTCATCTCCGTCGGCGACGCGATCAACGAGCCGCGCTACCCGTCGCTGAAGGCGATCATGGGCGCCAAGAAGAAGCCGCTCGACACGCTCGCCGCCGCCGACGTCGAGATCGACGCGTCCAAGGTCGGCGGCGAGCAACTCCGCCGCCCAGCTGGGTCGACTCCAAGGCCCCGCCGGAGAAGGCCGCCGGGCAGATCATCGAGGACGAGGACACGAACGAGACGGTCGAGAAGATCGTCGCCTGGCTCGACGAGAGGAAGCTGATCTAGATGCCCAACATCCTGGTCTACGCGCTGCACTACGAGGGCGCCATCAACAAGAACTCGCTCGGCGCCGTCTCCGAGGGCGCGCGCCTCGCCGCCGAGATCGGCGGCGAGTGCCACGCGATCGTCGTCGGGGCGACGACCTGACCGACGACCTCTGCTGCCTCGCTCGGCGACTACGGCGCGACGAAGGTCTTCCGCGCCGAAGGCGCCCGAGGGCCTGGCGCAGCCGGTCGTCGACGCGATGGCCAAGGTCATCGGCCGACAAGCGGCCACGACTACGCGCTGTTCGGCGGCGGCCTGCTCGGCTTCGAGGTCGGCGCCGGCCTCGCCGCGCGCCTCGGCGCCGGCGTGACGATGGAGGTCACCGCGGTCAACGTCGACGACGGCAAGCTCGTCGCCGAGCGCCCGATCCTCGGCGACTCGGCGATCTCGAGATCAACTTCCGCTCGGACATGGGCATCATCATCGGGCGCCTGAACGCGTTCGAGACCAAGGAGTCAGGCGGCGGCAGCGCGACCGTCGAGGACGTCCAGGTCGAGCTCTCGCCCCACGCTCAGCAGGCCACGATGGTCGAGCGCGGCGAGCAGCGCGGCGCCGACGTCGACATCGAGGGCGCCGACGTCCTGATCGCCGGCGGCCGCGGCCTCGGCAAGGCGAGGGCTTCGAGCTCTGCGAGGACCTCGCCACGGCGTTCGGCGGCAACTGCGCCGTCGCCGCGACCCGCGCGGTCGTCGACGCCGGCTGGTATCCCGTACGCCGCGCAGATCGGCCAGACGGGCAAGACCGTCGCGCCGAAGCTCTACCTCGCGGCCGGCATCTCCGGCGCGATCCAGCACAAGGTCGGCATGCAGACCTCGGAGAACATCGTCGCGATCAACAAGGACTCGAACGCCCCGATCTTCGAGTTCTGCGACCTCGGCGATCGTCGGCGACCTCAACAAGATCCTGCCGAAGCTCACCGAGGCCGTGAAGGCGAAGAAGGGCGGCTGATCCGCATGGCCAGGGAGGCGGTCGCAATGGCCGGCAACGGCGCATCGTCGCTCCGGCGGCGTACCCGCCGCCGGTCGACTCGCCGCGACGAGTTCATCAAGCGCGAGCTCGACGGCGAGGACGAGCTCATCGAGGTCGGCGTCGCGATCGTCGGCGGCGGCACCGCCGGCCTGGCCTGCGCGAACCGGCTCCTGCAGCTGCTCGCCGACGACCCCGAGACGCTCGAGCGCCTCGGCGAGGTCCCGGTCGCGGTGATCGAGAAGGCGCAAGACCTGCGGCGGGCACAACCTGTCCGGCGCGGTCATGCGCCCGTCGGGCGCTGCAGGAGCTGTTCCCGGACATGACCCGCGAGGACTGGCGCAAGGAGGGCTTCGCCTTCGGCGAGGTCGAGAAGGAAGCCGGTCTACGATGCTCCAGCCCCAAGACGACGCTGCGCATCCCGACGCCGCCGCCGTTCAAGAACCACGGCAACGAGGTCGTCTCCGTCGCCGCGCTGGCGCGCTTCCAGCAGACGAAGGCCGAGGAGGCCGGCGCCTACATCCTCACCGAGACCTCGGCCACGCAGCTGCTCGTCGAGGACGGCGTCGTCGCGGCGTGCGCTCCGGCGACAAGGGCCGCGGCAAGGACGGCGAGCCGCTCGGCAACTTCGAGCCCGGCACCGACATCAACGCGCAAGGCCACCGTGCTCGCCGAGGGCTGCTGGGGCCACCTCACCGGCGCCGCGATCCGCGAGTTCGACCTCGCCGACGACCGCGAGCCGCAGGTCTGGGAGCTCGGCGTCAAGGAGGTCTGGAAGGTCCCAAGCCGCTCGACCGCGTGATCCACACGATCGGCCGTGGCCGCTGAAGCTATGGCGCCAAGTACGGGCAGATCGGCGGCACCTGGATCTACCCGATGAAGGACGAGAAGACCGGCGACGACCTCGTCTCGATCGGCTTCGTGATCGACCTCGAGTACGCCGACGCGACCGTCTCCGGCGCACGACCTGCTGCAGCTGTTCAAGACGCATCCGCTCGTCACGAGATCCTCGAGGGCGGCGAGCGCGTCGGCTGGGGCGCGAAGGCGCTTCCCGGGCGGCGGCTACTGGTCGATGCCCAAGCTGACGATGCCCGGCGCGGTGCTCGTCGGCGACACCGCCGGGATCGTCGACACCGTCGCTCAAGGGCGTCCACCACTCCATCCACTCCGGCAATCTCGCCGCCGAGGCGATCTACACCGCGCTCAAGCGCGGTCGACGACTTCTCGAGCCTACGAGGCGCGATCGAGGAGTCCTCGATCGGCAAGGAGCTGTACGAGTCCGCAACAGCCGCCAGCCGTTCCAGAAGGGCTTCTTCGTGGGCGGCCCGATCGTCAACCTGATGATCGCCACAAGGGCCGGTTCCCCGGCGGGCGCTGGGCATGGCACCGCAACAACGACGCCGGCGATGTTCATCGGCGACACGAACGACGAGCTACCCCAAGCCCGACGGCAAGTACACCTTCGACAAGCTCTCGAGCGTCTACATCACCGGCAACGCGACGCGCGACGACGCGCCGAACCACATCCGCGTGCAGAAGAACGTCCCGCGCGAGGTCGCCGAGACCTGGGTGTGGATGTGCCCGGCCGGCGTCTACGAGATCCCCGACGACGCGCCCGAGCAGGGCGACGTCGACGTGATCGTCAACTACACCAACTGCGTGCAGTGCGGCGCGATCACGGCCAAGGGCGGCCGCCTGACGACGCCCGAGGGTGGCGACGGCCCGCTCTACCAGGTGACCTGAGCATCGTCTCGTCGCGCCTGCCGGCGTCCTCGGCCCTCGACGTGCGGAGCACGCCTTCGGGCGTGCGTCCTTGGCAGGCACGACGATCCGACGCTCATCTCACCTGGTAATGCGCAACAAAGGGACGGTCATCCTGTTCATGAAGGGCCGTGCGCTGCTTCGCGCTGCTCATCGCACTCCCCGTCCTCGCCCTCCCCGCGGCCGCACAGGCCCAGGCGCCGCCGCTGCGCGCCAAGCTGAGCGCCTGCCAGTCGGGCCCCGCGACCATCGACCGCAGCGCGACGTTCACCGGCTCGATGCCCGCGATCAAGGGCACCAGGCGCATGTCGATGCGCTTCGACCTCTACCAGCGCATCCCTCCCGGCGAGGACTTCGCCGCGATCAAGGTCCCGGCCTCGGCGTCTGGCAGAAGTCCTCGACGGGGCGCAGCGGCTTCATCTTCAAGAAGCGCGTGCAGGGGCTCGCCGCGCCCGGCGAGTACAAGGCCGTCGTGCGCTTCCGCTGGCGGCAAGGACGGCCGGCTGCTGCGCTCGACCAAGCGCAAGACGCCGTCTGCGCGCAGCCCGACCAGCGCCCAACCTGCGTGCCGGCGCGCTCGACGTCGCGCGCGGGCCGCAGCCCGACAGGCGACCTATGCGCGGTCGTCACCAACGACGGGCGCAGCGCCGCCGGCCCGTTCGACGTCGCGCTCGCCGTCAACGGCGCCGACCAGCCGGCGCAGCGGGTCGGCCGCGGGCCTCGCCGCGGGCGGCGAGCAGACGCTGACCTTCGTGGCGCCGCGCTGCCAGGCGGGCACGATCGCTGCGCTTCACGGTCGACGCGCGGCCGAGATCGCGGAGTCGAACGAGATCAAACAACGTCGTCGAGCGCGCCTGCCCGTCCGTCAGCGAGCCCCACGCCGCTACACTGGATCCAACCATGAAGACCGAGATCCATCCCGAATACGTCGAGGCGCACGTCCGCTGCACCTGCGGCAACGAGTTCACGACGCGCTCGACGGAGTCCGAGATCCACGTCGAGATCTGCTCGAACTGCCACCCGTTCTACACCGGCCACCAGAAGCTCGTCGACACGGGCGGTCGCGTCGAGCGCTTCAGTCGCCGCGCCGCCAAGCGCTCCGCGCGCTCTTAGCACCGCGGTCATGGGCGACCACGGAGGCCCTCGGCCGACGGGCGGCTGATCGCCCAGCGCGACGCCCCCGTCGGCGGGCAGGCCGTCCTCGAAGGCGTGATGATGCGCGGCGTCTCGACCTGGGCGGTCGGCGTGCGCAAGGCGCTGCCCGAGGAGCTCTCCGAGAAGGGAGTCGATCCTGAGCAGGCCGCGCGGCGAGATCGAGGTCAAGTCGTTTCCGCTGATCTCGGTGCTCAAGCGCCACCGCTTGCTGCGCCTGCCGATCGTCCGCGGCGTCTTCGCGCTCGGCGAGTCGCTCGTCATCGGCTTCAAGGCGCTCGGCATCTCGGCCAACGCGCAGCTGCCCGACGAGGAGGAGGAGATCTCGGGCGGCATGTGGGCCGGCACCGTGATCCTCGCGCTCGCGCTCGCGATCGGCCTGTTCTTCGTCGTGCCGGTCGGGCTGACGAACCTGATCAAGGACCAGCTCGGATCGTCGTTCCTGTTCTGGATCGTCGAGGGGATCCTCCGCACGGCGATCTTCCTCGGCTACCTGGTCCTGCTCTCGCGGCTGCGCGACCTGCGCCGCGTCTTCGAGTACCACGGGGCCGAGCACAAGACGATCTCCTGCTACGAGGCGGATCTCGAGCTGACGCCCGGAGAACGCACAGCGCTTCTCGCGCCTGCACCCGCGCTGCGGCACGAGCTTCCTGCTGATCGTCATGATCGTCGCGATCTTCGTCTTCGCCCCGCTCGGGCTGCCCGCGTGGTACTGGCTCGTGCTGACGCGCATCGTCGGCGTGCCGCTGATCGCCGGCATCTCCTTCGAGATCATCAAGTTCGCCGGGAAGAACCGCCGCAGGCGCTGGGTGCGGACGGTGATGTGGCCCGGCCTTCAGCTGCAGAAGCTCACCACCCGCGAGCCCGACCTCGACCAGCTCGCCGTCGCGATCGCCGCGATGCAGGCCGTCCTCGCCGTCGAGGACCCGCGCAACGTCTCCGACGCGGACAAGGTCGGCATGGAGGTCGTCGCGTGATCGAGTCGCTCGTCGAGCAGATCGAGGCGCGCTTTGAGGAGCTCTCTCAGGCGATGTCCGACGCGGAGGTCATCCGCGATCGCCAGCGCTACGCCGAGGTCGGGCGCGAGTACCACGCGCTGGAAGGGCCCCACGAGCTGGCTGCCGAGTGGCTGCGCGCGCGCGACGACGCCGCCGGCGCGCAGGAGCTGCTGGCCGAGGACGGCGACGACGCCGAGCTTCGCGACCTGCTCACCCACTCGCGCGAGCGCATGGCCGAGCTCGGGGAGGAGATCCGGCTGGCCATGGTCGAGCGCGACCCGAACGACGACAAGGACGTCATCATCGAGATCCAGGGCGGCGCCGGCGGCGAGGAGGCCGGGCTGTGGGCGGGCGACGTCTTCCGGATGCTCAGCAAGTACGCCGAGCGCCGCGGCTTCAAGGTCGATCCGCTCGGCGCCGGCGACGGCAAGTACACCTTCGAGGTCAAGGGCGACGGCGCCTACTCGGTCTTCAAGTACGAGGGCGGCACCCACCGGGTGCAGCGCGTGCCCAAGACGGAGTCGGCCGGGCGCATCCACACCTCGACCGCCACCGTCGCGGTGCTGCCCGAGGCCGAGGACGTCGACGTGCAGGTCGATCCCAACGACCTGCAGGTCGACGTCTACCGCTCGTCCGGGCCCGGTGGGCAGTCGGTCAACACGACCGACTCGGCCGTGCGCATCACCCACAAGCCGAGCGGCATCGTCGTCTCGATGCAGGACGAGAAGAGTCAGCTGCAGAACCGCGAGAAGGCCATGCGCGTGCTGCGCGCGCGCCTCTACGAGCGGGCGCTGGCCGAACAGCAGGCCGAGATGGCCGCCGACCGGCGCGCGCAGGTCGGTACCGGCGACCGCGCCGAGAAGATCCGCACCTACAACTACGGCGAGCGGCGCGTCACCGACCACCGCATCAAGCTCACCGAGCACAACCTCGAGCAGGTCCTCGAGGGCGAGCTCGACCCCTTCACCGAGGCGCTCACCGACGACGAGCGCCGGCGGCGGCTCGAGTCGCAAGCCTGAGGCGCCATGACCGGCACGCCGGTGCGCGAGGCGCTCGACTCGGCGGTGGTGGCGCTCACCGCGGCCGGCGTCGACACGCCGCAGCTGGACGCCGAGGTGCTGCTCGCGCACGCAATGGGCACCGATCGCCTCCGCCTGGTGGCAGACCGCGACGCGCGGGTCGAGGGCGCCGCCGTTCGCGCGTTCCAGGACGCCGTGCGCCGGCGCTCGGTGCGGCGCGAGCCCGTGGCTTACATCACCGGCGTGAAGGGCTTTCGCCACCTTGAGCTGCACGTCGACCCGCGCGTGCTGATCCCGCGGCCGGAGACCGAGACCCTGGTCGAGGCGGCGATCGAGCGGATGGAGCAGGGGGCGCGCGTGGTCGACGTGGGCACCGGCAGCGGCGCCATCGCCTTGGCCCTGAAGGACGAGCGGCCGGACCTCGACGTCGTCGCCACCGATGTCAGCGACGACGCGCTCGACGTCGCGCGCGGCAACGCGGCGCGCCTGGGGCTCGAGATGCAGTTCGTCCGCGGCGACCTGCTGGCGGGAGCGGGGGAGGTCGATGCGGTCGTCTCCAACCCACCCTACGTCGACGACGGGGCGCAGCTCGCGCCCGA
Organism: uncultured Actinomycetes bacterium; assembly: GCA_963821355.1. Classification (GTDB taxonomy): domain Bacteria; phylum Actinomycetota; class Thermoleophilia; order Solirubrobacterales; family Solirubrobacteraceae; genus JAOPZW01. Next base: position 84,082 of record CAWGDO010000005.1, read on the forward strand.
GATCGTGCGCCACGAGCCGGCGCTGGCGCTGCGCGCCGGGCCCGGCGGCCTCGACGTCCTGCGGCGCCTGGTGCCCGCGGCCGCCGCGCGCGGCGCCTCCCTGCTCGCCGTGGAGCACGGCCTGGGGCAGGCGGACGGAGTGGAGGCGCTGGCGCGCGAGGCCGGCTTCGCTCGCACCGAGCGCCGCGCCGACCTCGCCGGCATCGACCGCGTGGTGGTCGCGTGGCGCTGACCGCCGCCGACGCGCAGACGTTCTCGCGCTGCATCGCGGTCGGCGGGGTCGCCGTCTTCCCCGCCGACACCGTCTACGGCCTGGCCTGCGAGCCGGACTCCAAGGAGGCCGTGCACCGCCTGTACCGGCTCAAGCGCCGCCGGCCGGACAAGCCGGCGGCGGTCATGTTCTTCGCGCTCGACCTCGCGCTGGCCGCGCTGACCGAGCTGGGACCGCGCACCGCCGGAGCGCTGCGCGCGCTGCTGCCCGGCGCGGTCACGCTGCTGCTGCCCAATCCGGCTCGGCGCTTCCCGCTGGCGTGCGGGGTGGGTGGGGATGGCATCGAGACGCTCGGGCTGCGTGTGCCCGCCTGGCCGCCGGCGCTCGCCGCGCTCGCCGACGTGCGCTGGCCCGTGCTGCAGTCCAGCGCCAACGCCTCCGGCGGCCCCGACGCCCGCCGGCTGGCCGATGTTCCCGAGCCGCTCCGGCGCCGCGCCGACCTCGTCCTCGACGGCGGCGAGCTACCGGGCACGCCGTCCACGGTGGTCGATCTGCGCGACTTCGAGCGCGATGCGCGCTGGTCGATCGTGCGCGAAGGAGCGGTTTCGCCGGCGGACGTCGCCGCGGCGCTAGTCTCCGCGCCGTGAGCACCGCCTTCGTCACCGGCGGCTCGGGCTTCATCGGTGGCGCGCTGGTCCGGCGACTCGTCGAGGACGGCTGGGCCGTGCGGGCGCTGGCCCGCAGCGACGCCTCGGCGCAGACCGTCCGCGAGCGCGGCGCCGAGCCCGTTCGCGGCGACCTCGGCGACGTCGGCGCGATGGCCGGCGGCGCCGCCGGCTGCGAGGTCGCCTTTCACTGCGCGGCCGAGCTCGGCGACTGGGGCCGGCGTGAGGCCTTCGAGCGCGGCAACGTGCAGGGCACGCGCAACGCGCTTGCCGCGGTGCGCCAGGCGGGCGTGCGTCGGTTCGTCCACGTCGGCACCGAAGCCGCGTTGCTCGCCGGCCAACCCCTCGTCGAGGTCGACGAGCGCGCGCCGCTGCGTTTCGACTCGCCGGCGCTGTACTCGTCGACGAAGGCGCGCGCCGAGGAAGCGGTCATCGAGGCCAATCAGAATGGCCTTGAGACCGTCGTCGTCCGGCCGCGCTTCGTCTGGGGCCGCGGCGACACCACGCTGTTGCCCGTCATGACCGAGATGGTCCGGTCGGGCCGCTGGGCGTGGATCGGCGGCGGCCGCCAGCGCACCTCAACGACCCACGTCGACAACGTCGTGCACGGTCTGCTCCTGGCCGCGCAGCGCGGCGCGCGCGGTGGGGTCTACTTCGTCACCGACGGCGAGCCCGTCGTCTTTCGCGACTTCGTCACCCGCCTGCTCGCGACGCAGGGCGTGACGCCGCCGGGCCGCTCGCTGCCGGTCGGCGTCGCCCGCCTGGTCGCCGCGGCGAGCGAGACCGCATGGCGGCTGCTGCGAATCGGGCCCACCCACCCCCCGCCGCTGACGCGCTTCGCGGTCTGGGTGTCCGCCCTGGAGACGACGATCGACATCACACGCGCGCGAACGGAGTTGGGCTACGAGCCGGTCAGGACCATCGACGAGGGTATGGAGGAGCTGCAGTCATGAGGATCGCCGTGGGATCCGATCACGCCGGGTTCCACCTCAAGGAGCACGTCAAGCTGGTGCTGGAGGCGCTGGGCCATGACGTCGTCGACGTCGGGACGGGCTCATCGCGGGCCGTCGACTACCCGCGCTTCGCGGCGGACGCCGCGCAGCTGGTCGCCGACGGCGACGTCGAGCGCGGCGTGCTGGCCTGTGGGTCGGGTGTCGGCGTGTCGATCGTCGCCAACAAGCTCGCCGGCGTGCGCGCCTTCAACGCGCACGACCCCTCCGAGGCCGAGATGGCGCGCCGTCACAACGACGCCAACGTGGTCGCGCTCTCGGGCGCGCGCCTGGGGCCGCGCGACGCAGACGCGATCGTGCGCGTCTTCTTGCGCACCGAGTTCGAGGGCGGCCGCCATGCCCGTCGGATAGGCCAGATTTCCGAGATCGAGTCGGAGCGGCCTGCTACCGTCGCCGGCCCATGACCGACCTGAGCCCGGACTTCTTCAATCGCCCTCTGGCCGAGGTCGATCCAGAGATCGCCGACGTCCTCCAGCGCGAGCTCGAGCGCCAGCAGCGCACGCTGGAGATGATCGCCTCCGAGAACTTCGTGCCCCAGGCGGTCCTCGAGTGCCAGGGCAGCGTGCTGACCAACAAGTACGCGGAGGGCTATCCGGGCAAGCGCTACTACGGCGGCTGCGAGTTCGTCGACATCGCCGAGCAGCTCGCCATCGATCGCGCGAAGGCGATCTTCGGCGCCGAGCACGTCAACGTGCAGCCGCACGCGGGCGCGCAGGCCAACGCGTCGGTCTACCACGCGCTGCTGCAGCCGGGCGACACGATCATGGGCCTCGCCCTCCCGCACGGCGGCCACCTGACGCACGGGATGAAGATCAACGTGTCGGGGCGGCTGTACGACATCGCGCCCTACGAGGTCGCTCGCGAGACGAGCCTCATCGACATGGATGTCCTCGAGCGCATCGCCCACGAGCGCCGGCCCAAGCTGATCCTCGCGGGCTGGAGCGCCTACCCGCGCTTCCTGGACTTCGAGCGCTTCCGCGCGATCGCCGACGCGGTCGGTGCCTATCTGGTTGTCGACATGGCGCATTTCGCCGGGCTCGTCGCGGCGGGCGAGCATCCCAACCCGGTGCCCTACGCCGACGTCGTCACCTCGACGGTGCACAAGACGCTCGGCGGCGCGCGCGGCGGCGTGATTCTGTGCCGCGAGGAGCACGCCAAGGCGATCAACTCGGCCGTCTTCCCGGGCCAGCAGGGCGGGCCGCTGGAGCACGTCATCGCCGGCAAGGCGGTGGCCTTCAGGATCGCCCAGACCGAGGTGTTCCGCGAGCGCCAGCGGCGCACGGTGGCGGGCGCCAAGGCGCTGGCCGAGGAGCTTCTCGGTGCCGGCCACGGTGTCAACGTGCTGACCGGTGGCACCGACGTGCACCTGGTGCTCGTCGACCTTCGCGAGTCGGAGCTCGACGGCCAGATGGCCGAGGATCGCCTGCACGAGATCGGGATCACGGTCAACCGCAACGCCGTCCCCTTCGATCCGCGCCCGCCCATGGTCACGAGCGGCCTGCGCGTCGGGACACCCGCGCTGGCGACCCGTGGCCTGCAGGTCGACGACTTCCACGAGGTCGGGCGGATCATCGCCACGTCGCTGTCGCCGGAGTTCGAGCGCCAGAGGCCCGAGCTGGGCGAGCGCGTGACGGCGATCGCGGATCGTTATCCGCTCTACGAGCACCTCGGCGCGCCCGCCGCGGTATAGCCCAGCCGCCGGGGGCCGTAGGCTCCGCGGCTGATGACCAAGGCCGATGCGGTCTATGCCTTCCTGGCCGCCTTCGTCGTCACCGCGCTGCTGACGCCGCTGACGGCCCGGCTCGCCCGCCGCGTCGGGGCGGTCGACACGCCCACAGACCGCGGACTGGGCGAAGGCTCGACGCCGCTGCTCGGCGGCCTGGCGATGCTTGGCGGCGTGCTGGTGGCCTCGGCGCTGTTCCTGAACTTCGGCGGCGTGACCGAGGACCGGCTCGAGGGCATCCTCGCCGGCGCGGTGGTCATCGCGCTGGTCGGGGCGATCGACGATCGCTTCGACCTGCCCGCCCGGCATCAAGCTCGCCGGCCAGGTCGTGGCCGCCAGCATCCCGGTCGCCGCGGGCGTGGAGGTCACGAACATCACGCTGCCCTTCATCGGGGCGGTCAGCTTCGGCAGCGCCGGCGGCCCGATCACCGTGCTCGGGCTGGTCGCGGTGATGAACATCGTGAACTTCTCGGACGGCATCGACGGGCTGGCCGCGGGCGTCTGCGCGATCAGCGCCATCACCTTCGCGATCATCGCCTTCGACCTGGATCGCAACCACGCCGCCGTCCTCGCCGCGATCACCGCCGGCGCCGCGCTGGGCTTCCTGATCCACAACTTCCACCCGGCGTCGGTCTACATGGGCGACTGCGGTTCGAACCTGCTCGGGCTGCTGCTCGGTTGCGTGGCCGTCGAGGGCGCGGTCAAGACGCAGGCCGTCCTTGCCCTGCTCTTCCCGCTCGTCGTGCTCGCGGTCCCGTTCCTGGACACGACCTTCGTCGTCCTCAAGCGGATCAAGTACCGCCGGCCGTTCTACCGCGCCGACGCCAACCACTTCCATCACCGCTTCAGCCGCATCGGCTTCAGCCAGCGCCGGACGGTGCTCTACCTCTACGCGTGGACGATCCTGCTCGGCGGCTTCGCGGTTGCGCTGCGCTTCGTGCCCTACTCCGACGACCACGGCCACCTCGACCCGGGGTGGACGCTGTTCATGGCGGCGCTCGGCCTGCTCGTCGTCGCTGCTTCGTTCTACCTGGTCTACGTGCTCGAGATCCTGAAGTTCAAGCGCCTTGACACGATCCGCCTGCGCCGCGTCGGCGCGACGGACGCGGAGATCGAGGCCGACGTCACGCGCCGCCTGGAGACGGGCGAGTTCGAGCAGGTGCGCCGCGAGACCGAGGAGTTCGACGCGGTCTCTGAGTGATTGGTCCACTCCACGGCACCTGAATTGGATCTCGTTGGAGGTCCAATGTCCGGGTAGCGTCGGAGGCATGACCACCACGACGACCACCTCTCGGCTGAACGCCAAGCGCGCCGTGCCCGAGCTCTACCAGGCCATGATCGCGCTGGACAGCGCCGTGTCCGCATCGGGCGTTGATCCGATCGTGCAGGAGCTCGTCAGGATCCGCGCCTCGCAGATCAACGGCTGCGCCTACTGCCTGGACATGCACAGCAGGGACGCGCTCAAGGCGGGCGACCGGCACGAGCGCCTCCACGTCCTCGCCGGCTGGCGCGAGGCGCCGACGTGGTTCGACGAGCGCGAGCGCGCCGCCCTGGCCTTCGCCGAGGCCGTGACACGGATCGGCCCGCACGGCGTCTCCGACGATGTCTTCGATGCCGCGGCCGAGCAGTTCTCGGAGTCCGAGCTCGGAGCGCTGTTGTTCGTCGTCATGACGGTCAACGCCTGGAACCGCCTGGCGGTGACTTCGCACACGTCGCCGTAGGGTGCCTACGCGCCGTAGACCGACCGCAGCCAGATGCCGACGAGGGCGTCGACCATCTCCTCACGTGCCATCGGCTCGCCCTGCACGAGGTGCTGGTACATCGTGCGCTCGGTCATCCAGCACAGGGCGAAGGCCGTGGCGTGCGGATGGCCGGCGACGGAGCGGCCGGCCTCGCGCTCGGTCTCGATGCGCCGCTGACTGGCGTCGACGAAGCGCCCGAGCATGCCACGCCAGAACTGGGCGACATCGTCGTCGTAGGTCGACACCTCGACGATCGCGCGCAGCAGGACGCCGTGCTCGGCGTAGAGCGCGGCGATGTTGGTCAGCGCCTCGCGCATCTCGGGCTCGGGCTCCCCGGCGCCCGAGAACCAGATGTCGGCCTGCTGGTAGAGCAGCTCGTTGACGTCCTCGGTGAGCCGCATGAGCAGCTCGCGCTTGTCGCGGAAGTAGAAGTAGAACGCGGTGCGCGAGATGCCCGCGCGCGTGGCGATGCGCTCGATGTTGAGATCCGCGTAGGAGGCGCCCTCGCCGAGCAGCGCCTCGGTCGCCGCCAGCACCGCGGCCTGGACAGCCGCGCGCTTGGCGGTGGGCGGCGCTTCCTCCCTCGGTTCCACGGACGCCATACGCGATCAGCCTACCCGCCCAGAACCTACTTGACACACTGTCAAACATTTGCTCCCATCCGGCGATGGCCAGCCTGCTCGACCTCACCACCCAGGGCGACGTCGCCACGATCAGGGACGAATCCAAGCTCGCGAGCATCCAGCTGATGACGCCGCGCCAGCTCTACGAGCTGTGGGAGCGCCAGCACTGGATCTCCCACGAGATCGACTTCGCCCAGGACCGTCGCGACTGGGAGGCGATGTCCGACGAGCTGCGCGCCGAGGCCTCGTGGGGTCTGGCCAACTTCTTCGTCGGCGAGGAGCGCGTGACCACGCAGTTCAGCGGCCTGGTCATGGCCTACGAGGACCAGCACGAGGAGGCATTCCTCACCACCCAGCAGGTCGACGAGGCCCGTCACGCCCAGCACTTCAACCGCCTGTACGAGCAGGTCCTGCAGTACGACGGGACCTTCGAGGATCGGCTCGACCGCTGTCGCGCGCAGCTCAACGAGCACTACATCACGCTCTTCGACGAGCACCTCGTCAGCGCCAACCAAGCGCTGATCGACAACCCGCGCGACATCGAGGCCAAGATCGACTTCGTCGTCACCTACCACATGGTCCTCGAGGGGACGCTCGCGCTGACCGGGCAGTACTTCCAATCGGGCTGGATGGAGCGCGAGGACATCCTCCCGGGGCACCGGCTCGGCTTCGGCAAGATCTCCCAGGACGAGCACCGCCATGTCGCCTACGGCACCTGGTTCCTGCAGTCCAAGGCGGGCGACCCGGCGCACGCGCAGCGTATGCAGGACCGCCTGATGGCGCTGCTGCCGCCGGCGGCCGGCGTGCTGGTGCCGCCGGGCTACGAGCTCGGCGACGAGTACGACTACCTGGGCTACTCCAGCCAGGAGATGAACGAGTTCGCCTTCACGGCGCTCTCGCGCCGCCTGAAGGTGATCGGCATCGGCCTGCCGACGGCCGCCTAGAAAGTCGTTGATTGAAGGTTGCGCACGGCGGGTAAGAGCGCAGCACTCCTCGCGATACCCGGCGCACCACATGACCCCGGCCCCTCCAGCCGGGGTCGCGCCGTTAAGTGCGGTTACCCACACTGGCGCTCGCGCGCGCGAGCAGCTACCTTGGCTTGCGAATGACCCGCTACCTCGACATCCAGACGCCCATGGGCGTCATCGCCGCTCGTAGCGGGTCCGCGACCTAGCGCGTCTTGCGTTCGGCCGCGGGCATACCGCCCGGGGCCGAGCTTCCTCTTCACTGGCAGCACGTTCCCGGACGGATCCCGTCCAAAGCATCCCGAAGGGAGCGTCGTGTACAGCCAGTTCCACCAGCAGTTCGCGAAGGCCAATCCGCCCGTGCTCGGACCCCGCAGCCTGGCTTCCGAGCGCCCCGGGCGGGGGAACGCGCCGCCCGGACGGGTCCGCGGAGGCGTGGCCTACGCGCTGGCCTCCGCCGCCCAGCGGCTGGACCGCGAGCGCGCCCGCCGCGTCCTGGCCTAGGGGTGCCGAAGGCGGCCACGTGGCCGCCTGAGGCGGGCCTCCACGGCGGGGTCCTGTTGTAGCGTGGGGTTCCCGCCGGCAAAGCGCCGGCGGGACGCCCCCATGCACCTGTCCAAGCTCGAAGACCTCGAGCCGTTCACGACCCTCGACGGCTCGACCATCCGCGAGATCGCCGGGCCCGCGTGGACGCCGGCCCGCAACCAGTCGCTCGCCGAGGCGACGGTGCCGGTGGGCGCGCGTACGATCGCGCATTACCACCGCGTCACCGAGGAGCTGTACTTCTTCACCGCCGGGCGCGGGCGCATGATCCTCGGCGGCAGCGAGCGCGACGTCGCCGCCGGCGACTGCGTCGTCATCCCGCCCGGCGAGGTCCACTCGCTGGTCAACACGGGCGAGGAGCCGCTCGTGCTGCTCTGCTGCTGCGCGCCGGCCTATTCGCACGAGGACACCGTCCTGGTCGACCATCAGGCTTCCAGCGGGTAACAGCTCGCCGAGGCACATGTCGATCCGTCGCGCCGCTCCGCTTGTCGTCTTCCTGGCCGCCCTTTCGCTGGCGGCGCCCGCGAGCGCGCTGACGATCGGCATCGCCGACCAGAAGCCCGACATGTTCAGCGATCCGCGCTTCCTGGCCGATGGGTTCCATTTCGCGCGACGCGCGGTCCCGTGGGACGCGCTGACCAACCCGTACCAGACCGCCGAGCTCGACGCCTGGATGGCGGGCGCGCGCGCCGCGGGCGTCGTTCCGCTGATCTCGTTCTCGCACTCGAGCACGAACCGCCGCCTGCTGCCGACGCCCGAGCGCCTGCTCTACGAGTTCCGCCGCTTCCGGGCGCGCTATCCGTGGGTGACCGAGTACGCCAGCTGGAACGAGGCCAACCACTGCGGCGAGCCGACGTGCCACCGCCCGGCGCTCGTGGCGGCGTACTGGCGCAAGCTCACGCGCGAGTGCCCGCAGTGCCGGATCCTCGCCGCCGAGGTCCTGGACATGCCGAACATGACCTCGTGGGTCAAGGCGTTTCGCCGCCACGCCCGGGTGCAGCCGCGTTTCTGGGGACTGCACAACTACGTCGACGCCAACCGCCTGCGCACCACCGGCACACGCCGGCTGCTGAAGGCGACCGGGCGCGCGCTCATCTGGTTCACCGAGACCGGCGGAATCGTGTCGCGCACCAACCGCAACAAGGTCACGTTCCCGGAGTCGGCAAGCCACGCGGCCAAGGCGACGCAGTTCGTCTTCGACCATCTCGTCCCGCTGAGCCGCAGGATCACACGTGTCTACCTGTACCACTGGAACAGCTACCCCGGCCCGAGCACCTGGGACTCGGCGCTGATCGGGCCCAGCGGCCAGCCGCGGCCGGCCTGGCGCGTGCTGCAGCGGGTGCTGACGCAGCGGGCGGCGCGCAAGCTCCTCGGCGGGTCGTAGGCGCTCGCGGTTGCGCCTCGCGATCATCTCCGACACGCACCTTCCGCGCGGCGGTCGCGCGCTGCCGCCGGCGTGCGTGGAACAGCTCCGCGCGGCCGACCTCATCCTGCACGCGGGCGACCTCGTCAGAGCCGACGTGCTGCGCGACCTGCAGGCGCTCGGGCCGCCGGTCGAAGCGGTCCATGGCAACGTCGACGACGAGCAGGTGCGCCGGCTGCTGCCGTCGGCGCGCCTCGTCGCCGCCGCCGGCGCGCGCATCGCGATGCTCCACGACGCCGGGCCCGCCGGCGGTCGCCTGCGGCGGATGCAACAGCGCTTCGCGGGCGCCGACGCCGTCGTCTTCGGTCATTCGCACATCCCGCTGCTCGAACGCGACCCCGCCACCGGCTTTCAGATCTTCAACCCCGGGAGCCCGACCGACCGCCGGCGCCAGCCGACGCACACGATGGGCGTGGCGCACGTCGGCAAAGATGGGGCGGTGAGCTTCGAGCTGGTCGATCTCGGATGAACGTCGCCGCGCGGGTGCAGGAATCGATCCGGGCGGTCAACGCGCAGACGCGCGACGCGCAGCGGGCCGGGTCGTTTGTCCTCTACCGCCATCGCGACTCCGACCACCCGATGCTCAACTACGCGGTGCCCGAGGCGGGCGCGGGCGACTGGACGGGGATCGACGAGCTGCGGCGCGTGTTCGCGACGCATGACCTGCGGCCGCGCCTGGAGTTCGTGGGCGAGTGCGCGCCCGGTCTGGAGGCCGCGCTGGCCGAGGCCGGCTTCGAGCTCGAGGGCCACTTTCCGGTGCTGACCCTGCCCGCCGTCGAGCTGCGCGAGGTGCCGGTGCCCGAGGGCGTCGTCATCGCCCGAGCGTACGGCGCGACCGACGCGCGCGCCGTGCTGGAGGTCGGGGCGGAGGCCTTCGGCGCCGATCCGCCCACCGACGCCCAGGTCGCCGCCTATCGGGGCCGCAGCCTGCTCGCGCGCGCCGATGGGGTGCCCGCGGGTGCCGCGTCGCGCACCGAGATCGCCGACGGCGTCAGCGAGCTGGCCGGCATCGGTGTGCGCGAGCGCTTCCGCCGGCGCGGGATCGCGGCGGCGCTGACCTCGGGGGTCGCGGCCGACGCGATCGCCGCCGGGGCCGAGCTGTGCTTCCTGACGCCGGGCGACGCGGGGGCCGAGCGCGTCTACGAGCGCGCGGGCTTCAAGCGGGCGGGCACGACGATGGTGCACATGGTCGGCTGACGACCTGCGATCATCACCAGCCATGACCGAGGTCACTCCATTGCAGGGAGAGCTCCAGACGCAGATCATGGCCGCGATCTGGCGCCTCAGCGAAGGCACCGTCGAGCAGGTCCGCCAGGCGCTCCCTCCCGAGTCTTCACCACCCACCCGCGCGTACAACACCGTCCAGACCGTGCTCAACCGCCTGGCTGAGCGGGGCCTGCTGGGCCGCCGTCGCGAGGGCCACGTCATCGTCTACGCACCGCGGCTGACCGAGGCCGAGTACCTGTCGCGCTCGATGGAGCACACGCTGCGCGGCGCCTCGTCGCAGGCGCGCCAGGTCGCGCTCGCCCAGCTGATCGGCAGCCTTCCGCGTAACGAGGTGGCCGAGCTCGGCCGGCTCGCCGAGGAGGTCGCCACGGAGCGCATGCGATGACCGCAGCGGCGCTTGCCGCCGCCGCGTTCGCGGGGATCGTTCTTCCGCACCTGCTGCGCTTGGAACGCGCCGACCCGGGGCCGGCCTGCCTGCTGTGGGGGGCGGCGCTCGGCCTGCGCGCGCTGCTCGTTGTGGGCACCGTCGTGGGGGCGCTCGTGCTGTTGCACCCTGGTCATCTGCTGAGGGCGTTCGCCGAATGGCCGTGCGCGCCCCACCACCAGGTGGCCGGCCACGCAGCGGCAGCGCTCGGAGGCCTGGCCCTGACGATCTCACTGCTGTGGGCGCTGGCGCGGATCGTGCAGGCGACCCTCGCCGTGCGCCGTCTAGTGCGCGCGCCGCTCGGAGAGGGCCCGGGCGGGAGCGTCATCGTCGGCGGCGAGGACGTGATGCTCGCCGCGGCCGGCTTGACGCGGCCGACGCTGGTCGTCTCCGCCGGCGCGCTGGCGCGCCTCGATGACGCCGAGTTGGCCGCCGCCATGGCCCACGAGCGCGCGCACATCCGGCGCCGCCACCGCTACGTCCTGCTGTATGCGGAGGTCTGCCGGGTGCTCGGGCGGCCGCTGCCGGGCACGCCGCGCGCCGTGCGCGAGCTGCGCTTCCACATCGAGCGCGACGCCGACCGCTGCGCCGTGCGCGGCCGCGCCGACCGTCTCGCGCTCGCCTCGGCGATCTGCAAGGCGGCGACGGGCGGGGCAACGCGCGCGGGCATCGCCGCACTCGGGGGCGACGGCACCGCCGCCCGCGTGCGCGAGCTCATGCAGGACGCCGCGCCGGGCGCTCGCACCCGCGGGCTGCGCGCGCTGGCCACGGCGGCCGTGACGCTGGCGGTCGGCGCGGCGCTGACGATGCCCGCCGCGGTGAGCGGGCTGGGGGATCCGGTCGCAATGTGCGGTGGGTAGGGCCCTCCGCGGCTCATCGGCGCGCCGCCCACCCACGCACCCGCTCCACGCTCAGCGAAATCACCGGCCCGTCCGGCGCCACCGCCGCGTACTGCGCATACTTGGCGCACAGCGCGGCGACCGCGGCATCTCGCTCGTCGCCGTCTTCATCGCCCAGAACCGCCGCGGGCCCGTCGACCCGCACCCACCACAGCGCGCCCCAGTCCTCCTCGTAGTGGTCGACGAGCAGGCTCGCCCACGGGTTCGCGCGTACGTTGGCCAGGCGCTGGAGCCTCGGAGTGGCCTTGGGTTTCGCGTCGACCGCCGTCCACACGCGGTGGTCGGCAACCGCGAAGCAGCAGGCCACCACGTGCGGCCGCCCGTCCGGGCGCACCGTCGCGAGGTGGCCGACGCGGGCCTCGGCCAGGCGCGCGCGGCAGCGCGCCTCCTCCATCAGCGGTGGCCCGCGACGAGCGCGGCGTAGCGCTCGAGGCGCGGCAGCGTCTCGTCGCCGCCCGCCGGCGGCAGCATGAGCAGCACGCGGTCGACGCCGGCGGCGGCGAGCTTCTCGAGCTTCTCGTCGTCGGGGTCGCGCAGGCCGAAGTAGGTGACCGGGATGCGCCCGCGGCCGGCGTCGGCCGCGCGCCGCTGCAGCGCGGCAACGCGCGGGCCCAGCTCGTCGAGGTCGCGCATGTTGGGAAACCAGCCGTCGCCGTACTCGAGCACGCGATCGAGCACGCGCGGCCCCGTCCCGCCGATCCAGATCGGCGGGTGTGGGTCCTGCACCGGCTTGGGCCACGACCAGATGCGCTCGAAGTCGACGTGCTCGCCGTGGAACGACGCCTCGTCGTGCGTCCAGATCGCGCGCAGGGCCAGCGCGCGCTCGCGCATCACGGCAAAGCGCTGCGCCGGATCGGTGCCGTGGTTGCGCATCTCCTCGAAGTTCCAGCCGGCGCCGATGCCCAGCTCGAAGCGCCCGCCGGACACAACATCGAGCGACGCCGCCTCCTTGGCCAGCGTGATCGGATCGCGCTCGATGATCAGGGCGATGCCAGTGCCCAGGCGCAAACGCTCGGTCGTGGCGGCGATCGCCGCGAGCGCCACGAACGGGTCGAAGGTGTGCCAGTACTCGCGCGGCAGGTCGGCGCCCCCCGACCACGCGCTCTCGCGGCTGGCGGGAATGTGCGTGTGCTCGGGGATGAACAGCGCCTCGAACCCGGCCTCCTCGGCCGCGCGCCCGAGCTCGATCGGGGCGATCGTCTCGTCGGTGACGAACATCGACAGGCCGAACTGCATGCGCTACCTCCGTGGCTCGATCTCGAGCAGGCGATCGCCGGCAGGAGCGTGGTCGACCTGCAGCGTGACGTGCTCGATGCCAAAGCGCTCGCCGACCATCGCCTGCAACGAGCGGCGCACCCCGTGACAGTCGTCGCCGGGACGCACGAGCACGTGCGCCGCCAGCGCCGGAAAGCCGGAGGTCACCTCCCAGACGTGGAGGTCGTGGACCTCGAGGACGCCCGGATGCGCGGCCATCGCCCGGCCGATGGCCTGCGGGTCGATGCCCTCAGGAGCGCCCTCCAGCAGCACCCGCCCGGAGTCGCGCAGCAGCCGCCAGCCCGACGCGAGCATGAGCGCCGCCACGAGCAGCGAGGCGATCGCGTCGGCCTGGTTGAAGCCCGCGACGAGCACGACGGCGCCCGCGACCGCAGCGGCCAGCGAGGCGAAGAGATCGGTGAGCACGTGCAGGCGGGCGCCTTCGACGTTCAGCGAGCGGCGCTCGGCGCGCCCGAGCGCGGCCGCGGCCGCGAGGTTGACGCACGCGCCGAGCAGCCCGACGATGAGCACCAAGCCGCCGTCGACGTCGGGCGGGTTCCACAGCCGCCTGATGCCCTCGACCGCGATGACACCGGCGAGCACGAGCAGCGTCGCGCCGTTGGCCTGCGCAGACAGGATCTCGGCACGGCCCAGGCCGAAGGTGAAGCGCCCGGCCGGCGGCCGCGCGGCAAGCCGCGCGGCATAGAGCGCGACGGCTATCGCGCCGGCGTCGGTGAGCATGTGCGCGGCGTCGGAGAGCAGCGCCAGCGAGTCGCCCAGGATGCCGGCGACGACCTCGACGACCATGAAGCCGGCGATGACGCCGAGCGCGACGGCCAGCCAATAGCGGTCGGCATCGGCCGAAGGCCCGTGGTGGTGCGCGTGGGCGTGGGCCACGGCCTCAGCGTACCTCCGGATCGGCGAGCCGCAGGCCTCCGCGGGCGATGCCGGGACCGGCCGCGCGCAGCGCGGGGACCTGCTCGCTGGCGACCAGGCCGACGCTGCCGCGCCTCGAGCGCTACGCCGCGCTCGCCGCGGGCCACCGCTGATGGACGAGGCGCGCTGCCGCGCGCGCCTGGCCGAGGCCCAGGCGTGCGACAGCTCCGAGGAAGCCGCCGACGTAGATCGCCGCGAGCTCGCGGCGATCAACCCGCAACGCGGCTCCCCGCCAGCTCCTTGATCTCGCGCGTGATCCGCGCCAGCCGCTCGCCCTGGCGCCCGGTGCTGCCGAGTTTCGCCTGCTCCTCGCGCAAGCGCTCAGAGCGCCAGCTGACTGCCAGCAGGTCCAGGGCGCAGTTGAGCAGCATCGCGTGGTAGGCGAACGTCTCGTCCAGCGCGCCGACGTACTCCTGCAGCTCGGGGTCGCCGATCGCGCGCAGCTCCACGCGCATGCGCTCGTAGCGGCTGATGATCGGCCCGCCGGCGCGCGCCAGCTCGCCGAGGTCGCCGCCGTCGCGGATGCCGACGAGCAGGTCCTCGACATCGCCCTGCCAGTAGAGCCCTTCCTGGGCCAGCCGCAGCAGCCGCTCGAGCTCGCCGTCGTAGCGCACGGGAGCCGGGGTGGGCGGTGGCCGTCGGAGCCTCACGAGGTCATTCTCGCGCCTGGCCCGAGACCGACTACCCGTCGGAGATCGAGCGAGCTGTCACAAAGTTGTTACAAGCTCGCGCGATCAGATAGCCTTCGCGCCGCCGCCGGGAGGGACGTCCCCTCACCTCCCTCGAGCAGAACGCCGTGTCCCGCCGTTCGCGGGATGCTGTGCGCCCGCGCCGTGGCGGCATTCATCATGCCCGAAGAGCTTTTCCCAGAGAGCGATCCCGATGACCGACCCCCAACGCAGGCCGACGATGCGCGGCGCGGTGGCGGGGAGCGTCGTGATCGCGACGATCCTCCTCTGCGGCGCGGTCGGCCTCGGCATCGGCGCCGCCATCGGGGCTCCTGTGCCATTCGGCATCGCCGGCGTGTTCATCGGCGTCGTAATTGGGAACGTGGTCGTGGCGAGACGTTTCGGTGATCTGCTGATGCTCGCCCTGCGCTACCTCGACATCGTCCTGCTGGTCCTTGCGCTGCCGATCTTCCTGGCCGCGGACCTGCCCATGCTCGGCTACGCGGCCGGCGCGGCCGTCTGGCTCGTCCAGCGCGCGATCCAGATCGTCCTTAACCGCAAGGCGCAGGCCTCCCATGACCCGCGGACGGTCGTCGGCATCACCGCGGCCTCGATGATCGGACGCGCGTGGCTCGTAGCGCTTACGATCTTCGCCGTCGGCCTGGAGGACAACGATGCCGGCCTCGCGGCCGCCGTCCTCGTCATCGTGCTCTTCACCGCCTACTTCACCGTGTCCATGATCATGCGCCCGTTCGAGAAGCCGGAGCAGCCCGCCTGATGCTCCGCCGCGCCGCCAGCGTCCTGACGGCGTTCGCGCTGCTGCTCGCGGCACCGGCGACGGCGCTCGCGCTGAACATCAACGAGAGCTACCGCCCGCAGGACGAGTTCAAGCTCGACCCGTGGTTCTCGATCGGGCCGATCGAGTTCAACAAGGCGGTCTTCTACGTCATCGTCGCGACGACGCTGACGTGCGTGACGATGATCTACGTCGCGCGGCGCATGCACCAGCGCCCCAACCGGCTGCAGACCGCCGTCGAGGCCGCCTACACGCTCATGCGCGACAACATCACGCGCGGCAACATGGACGATGCGATGGCCGCGAAGTGGTTCCCCTTCATCGCGGCGATCTTCCTGTTCCTCTGGTTCTCGAACATCATCGGCTACCTGCCGCTGCCGACGAACACCGAGCACAAGGTGGACATCTTCGGCGTGCAGGTCCCGAGCCTCGCCCTCTACGCGGCGACGGCCAACCTGTCGGTGCCGCTCGTGCTGACGCTGATGGTGTGGCTGAGCTACCACGTCGAGGGCATCCGCGCGAAGGGCTTCGTGAAGTACCTCAAGGGCTGGATCCCCGCCGGCGTCGAGGGCCCCGCGCGCATCCCGATCTTCTTCATCGAGGTCATCTCGCACTTCGTGCGCCTCGTCAGCCTGAGCGTCCGACTCTTCGCCAACATCCTGGCCGGCCACCTGCTGATCCTGTTCATGGGCGGGGGCCTGGTCGTGCTGCTCAACCTGGCCGTCTTCGGCTCGGTCGATCCTCGGCCTCGTCACCGGCGTCATGGCGGTGGCCTTCTTCCTCTTCGAGGTGGGCCTGGTCGCCACTCTGCAGGCCTTCATCTTCGCCACCCTGACCGCGATCTACCTCGGCGGCGCCGTCTCCGAGGAGCACTAAAGGAGCAATTGCAGTGGACCTGTCCGTCATCACGCAGATCGCCCAGGCCCAGGCCGACATCGCCCAGGAGTACGGCCGCAAGGCCGGCAAGGCGATCGCGCTCGGCATCGGCGCCGGCCTGGGCACCATCGGCCCCGGCATCGGCGTCGGCTACATCTTCGGCAAGGTCATCGAGTCGGTGACCCGCCAGCCCGAGATGCGCGACGAGATCACCTCGATCCAGTGGCTGGGCTTCGCCCTGACCGAGGCGATCGTCTTCTACGCGTTCATCTTCGGCCTGATCGCCTTCTTCCTCGGCTAGCCGATGCTGGTCCTCGTCCCAGCCCACGACCACGGAGGAGTCGAGCAACTTCCTCGTCAGCCCCGACGTCGGGCTGATGATCTGGACGGTGCTCGCCTTCCTCGTCGCCTTCTTCGTCCTGCGCAAGTGGGCTTGGCCGGCGATCACGGAGGCGCTCGACAAGCGCCAGCGCGCCATCGAGGAGTCGATCGACACGGCCGAGCGCGCCCGCACCGAGGCGGCCGGGCTGCTCGACGAGTACCGCGAGCGCCTCAGGAGGCGCGCAGCCAGGCCGACGAGATCGTCGCCCGTGCCCGCAAGGCGGGCGAGGTCCACGAGCGCGAGTCGCTCGAGGAGGCCCAGGCCCAGCGCGACGAGCTGCATGGAGCAGACGCGCCGCGACATCGAGGCCGAGACCCGCCGCGCGATCCAGGAGATCCGCAACGAGGTCGCCGACCTGACGATCATGGCCACCGAGAAGGTCACCCGCAAGACGCTCGACGACGCCGATCAGCGGCGGCTGGTCGAGGAGGCGCTCAGCGACCTCGACTTCAGCCAGCTCGGGGAGCGCAGGAACTAGCGCGCATGGAAGAGATCGCCCGGGTCTACGCGCGGTCGCTGTTCGAGGTGGCCACCGAGCAGGACAAGCTCGACGTCGTCCGCGATCAGCTCGGCCAGTTCGCCGACGCCCTGAACGAGTCGCGCGAGCTGCAGACCTTCTTGTTCTCGCCCTACTTCTCCACCGAGGAGAAGAAGGCGGGCCTCGGCCAAGGCGGTCACCGACGCCGACGACACCATTGCCAACTTCTTCTCGCTCCTGCTGGAGAACCACCGCATGCCGGTCATCTTCCGCGTGCGCCGCGAGTACGACCGGATGTGGGAGGAGGCCAACAAGCTCCTCCCGGTGGAGATCACCAGCGCCGTCGAGCTCGATCCGTCCGTGGCCGAGCGCATCGGCGACGAGATCGGGCGTCAGACGGGTCGTACCGTAGAGCTGACGAGCAGCGTCGATCCTGACGTCATCGGTGGCATCGTCGTGCGCGTCGGGAACTCCATCCTCGACGCGTCGATCCGCACCCGACTCGAGAACCTACGCAAGCAGGTCGCGAAGGCCTGATCAAGGAGCCACGCAATGCAGATCAAGCCTGACGAGATCACCAGCATCCTCAAGAGTCGCATCGAGGGCCTCGACACCGACTCGGCCGAGCTGACCGAGGTGGGCACCGTGCTGTCGGTGTCCGACGGTATCGCCCGCGTGCACGGCCTCGAGAACTGCCGCTCGCTCGAGATGCTCGAGCTGCCCCATGGCGTCACCGGCCTCGCGCTCAACCTCGAGTCCGACAACGTCGGCGTCGTGCTCTTCGGCAACTGGGAGGAAATCGTCGAGGGCGACACCGTCAAGCGCACCGACCACCTGCTCGACGTCCCTGTCGGCGAGGGGCTGCTCGGGCGCATCGTCGACCCGCTCGGCAACCCGCTCGACGGCAAGGGCGACATCGAGTCCACCGAGACGCGGCCCGCCGAGATCAAGGCGCCCGGCGTCGTCCAGCGCCAGCCGGTCAAGGAGCCGATGCAGACCGGCCTGAAGGCGATCGACTCGATGATCCCGATCGGCCGCGGCCAGCGCGAGCTGATCATCGGCGACCGCCAGACCGGCAAGACCGCCATCGCGATCGACACGATCATCAACAACAAGGACAAGGACCTTCACTGCGTCTACGTCGCGATCGGCCAGCGCATGGCGACGGTCGTCGGGATCGCCGAGACGCTCGCGGAGGCGGGCGCGCTCGAGAACACGATCATCGTCGCCGCCCCCGCCGACGAGGCCGCGCCGATCAAGTTCATGGCGCCCTACGCGGGCTGCGCGATGGCCGAGCACTTCACCTACAACGGCAAGCACGCGCTCTGCGTCTACGACGACCTCACCAAGCATGCCTACGCCTACCGGCAGATGTCGCTGCTCCTGCGCCGCCCGCCGGGCCGCGAGGCCTACCCCGGCGACGTCTTCTACCTGCACAGCCGCCTGCTCGAGCGCGCCTGCAAGCTCTCCGACGAGGAGGGCGGCGGCTCTCTGACCGCGCTGCCGGTCATCGAGACGCAGGCCGGCGACGTGTCGGCCTACATCCCCACCAACGTCATCTCGATCACCGACGGTCAGATCTTCCTGGAGGCCAAGCTCTTCTACTCGGGCGTGCGCCCCGCCATCAACGTCGGCATCTCGGTGTCGCGCGTGGGCGGCAACGCGCAGATCGCGCCGATGAAGAAGGTCGCCGGGCGCCTCAAGCTCGAGCTGTCGCAGTACCGCGACCTCGAGGCGTTCGCCCAGTTCGGCTCGGACCTCGACGTCGAGACGCAGCGCACGCTGGCGCGCGGCGAGCGGCTGGTGACGAGCCTCAACCAGAGCGAGCGTTCGCCGCTGACGGTCGAGGACCAGGTCGTACAGGTCTTCGCCGCCACCAACGGGTTCGTGGACCGCATCAACACCGAGCGCGTCCCCGAGTTCCTCGCAGGCCTGCTGCAGCGCATGCACTCCGAGGCGTCGGACGTCCTCGACAAGGTCCGCGAGGGCGACTGGAGCGACGAGACGCAGGAGGCCGTCCGCAACGCCGTCGCGGGCTTCGCCGACGACTTCGGCTACGACCTCGACGAGGAGGGCCAGCCGCTCGAGGACCGCGAGGTGGGCGAGACGACCCGCGAGCAGGAGGGCATCCGCTCGCAGTCCGACGAGGAAGGCGACGCCTCCGGCGACGACGAGGGCGACGAGTCCGCGGACAAGGAAGAGGAGGCGGCCGCCACCGCCTAGTGGCCGCCAACCCATGGCCTCACAGCGCGACGTCAAGAACCGGATCGATTCGGTCAAGAACATCCGGAAGATCACCCGAGCCATGGAGATGGTCGCGGCCGCGCGCCTGCGCCGCGCCGAGCAGCGCATCGCCCACCTGCGCCCGTACGCGGGCGCGATCCGGCGCATGACGCGCCAGGCGGCCGAGGCGGCCGGCAGCGAGGTCGGCAGCCTGCCGATTCTCCAGCAGCACGAGAACGAGAACACGGTCGCCGTGCTGCTCGTCACCGCCGACCGCGGCCTCGCCGGC
Organism: uncultured Actinomycetes bacterium; assembly: GCA_963821355.1. Classification (GTDB taxonomy): domain Bacteria; phylum Actinomycetota; class Thermoleophilia; order Solirubrobacterales; family Solirubrobacteraceae; genus JAOPZW01. The sequence goes on from CAWGDO010000005.1 coordinate 103,439, forward strand.
GCGTTCAACTCGCAGATCCTGCGCGCGGGCGTGCGCGCGGCGTCCGAGCACGAGGGCGAGGGTCGCACGGTGACCTTCTACGCGTCGGGCCGGCGCGGGGTCTCGTCGCTGACCTTTCGCGGGCGCGAGGTCGCGGGCGCCTACACGGGTTTCACCGAGCGCCCCGCCTACGCCGACGCGCGCGAGATCGCCCAGGACCTCATGGCCGCCTACATCGACGGCAAGGTCGATCGCGTCGACGTCTTCTACAACGGCTACATCTCGCCGCTGGTCCAGGAGGTGCGCCGCGAGACGCTGCTGCCGCTGCAGGAGGCGACGATCCTCGAGGCCCAGGACGACGAGGACGAGGAGGAGACCGGCCACCACGCGCTGGTCGAGTACGAGCCCGATCCCGAGGAGATCCTCGCGCGCCTCATCCCCGACTACGTCGAGATCTCGCTGTACCGGGCGCTGCTCGAGTCGACCGCCTCCGAGCTGGGCGCGCGCATGACCGCGATGCGCAACGCATCGGAGAACGCCGGCGAGGTCATCGAGGACCTCACGCTCGAGATGAACCGCGCCCGCCAGGCGGAGATCACCCAGGAGATCATGGAAGTCGTGGCCGGCGCGGAGGCGCTGGTCTGATCAGGAGACACATTGGCTGCCACCGAAACCAAGCAGAACACCGGGCGCATCGAGGAGATCCAGGGCGTGGTCATCGAGGCCGTCTTCCCCGACGAGCTGCCCGAGATCAACCACGCGATCACCGTCGACCGCGGCGATGGCCAGCTGCTCGTCTGCGAGGTGCAGCAGCACCTCGGCGACGACCGCGTCCGCGCCGTGGCGATGGACACGACCGACGGCCTGGCCCGCGGGACCGAGGTCACGGACACCGGCGGCCCGATCACCGTTCCGGTCGGCGAGGTGACGCTGGGGCGCATCTTCAACCTGCTCGGCGAGACGATCGACGAGGGCCCGGAGATCGAGGTCAAGGAACGCTGGCCGATCCACCGCGACGCGCCCGAGGTCACTGATCTGACCCCGACCACCGAGATGTTCGAGACCGGCATCAAGGTCGTCGACCTGCTCGCGCCCTACGCCAAGGGCGGCAAGGTCGGCCTGTTCGGCGGCGCCGGCGTCGGCAAGACGGTCATCATCCAGGAGCTCATCCACAACCTCGCCCAGGAGCACGGCGGGCTGAGCGCGTTCTGCGGCGTGGGCGAGCGCTCGCGCGAGGGCAACGACCTGTGGCTGGAGATGAAGGAGTCGGGCGTCATCGACAAGACGATGCTCGTCTTCGGCCAGATGAACGAGCCGCCGGGCGCGCGCATGCGCGTCGCGCTCTCGGGCCTGACGATGGCGGAGTACTTCCGCGAGCAGGGTCAGGACGTGCTGCTGTTCATCGACAACATCTTCCGCTTCGTGCAGGCCGGCTCGGAGGTCTCGGCGCTCCTCGGACGGATGCCGTCGCAGGTCGGCTACCAGCCGACGCTCGAGACCGAGATGGGCCAGCTGCAGGAGCGCATCACGTCCACCCGCGAGGGCTCGGTCACCTCGATCCAGGCGATCTACGTCCCGGCCGACGACCTCACCGATCCGGCGCCGGCCTCGGTGTTCGCGCACCTCAACGCGACGACGACGCTGTCGCGCGCGATCTCCGAGAAGGGCATCTACCCGGCCGTCGACCCGCTGGACTCGACGTCGACGATCCTCAAGCCCGACATCCTCGGCGACGAGCACTACAACGTCGCCACGGAGGTCAAGGAGACCCTGCAGCGCTACCGCGAGCTGCAGGACATCATCGCGATCCTCGGCATCGACGAGCTGTCCGACGAGGACAAGGTCACGGTCCAGCGCGCCCGCAAGATCGAGCGCTTCCTCAGCCAGCCGTTCCACGTCGCCGAGCAGTTCACCGGCACGCCCGGCGTGTACGTGCCGATCGACGAGACGGTCCGCTCGTTCCGCGAGGTCCTCGACGGCCAGCACGACGAGCTGCCCGAGTCGGCCTTCTTCATGAAGGGCGGGATCGACGACGTGGTCGATGCGGCGAACAAGGGCTCGGGCCGCCGCGACGAGCGCCCCAAGGCGGAAGAGGCCGAGGATGCGGGTGAGGCCGAAGACGGCGGCGACGAGGGCAACGAGGGCTGATGGCCCGCACGCCGTTCAAGGTCGAGGTCCTCACGCCGGAAGGCGAGGTCTTCAACGACGAGGTCGAGATGGTCTCGACGCGCACGACGGTCGGCTCGATCGGTGTGCTGGCCAACCACCAGCCGCTGCTCGGCATGCTCGAGCCGACCGAGCTGCGCCTGTATCGCTCGGAGTCCGACATCGAGCGTTACGCCCAGGGCGAGGGCTACATCCAGGTCGGGCCCGAGGGCGTCCTCGTGCTGGTCGAGGAGGCGCTCGCACCCGATCAGCTGAACACCTCCGACCTCCAGGACCGCCTCCGCAGGGCGGAGGACGCGGCCGAGCAGGCCGAGGACGGCTCCGAGGAGCAGCGCCGCGCCGTGCGCGACCGCAAGCGCTGGGAGGCTTTCCTGCGGATCGCCGGCAGCTGAGGCGACAGCCTCAGTCCGGCGTGATGCCCGCGACCGTGTCGCGCAGCACCGCGGTGTCGGCGTAGACCCGCGCCTTGATGAGCCTGCCCTCGCTGAACTCGTAGATCCACACGTTGTGCACGTCCATCGTCGCGCCGTTCTTGGCGCGCGCCTGGACGTGCACCGGCAGGACGATCTGGCTCCCGCCGTCGATGAAGCCCTCGGGGGTGGACGTGAACTCGTCGAACCATCGCCACAGCTCGCGCGTGAACCAGGCGATCGTCGCCTGCGGGCCGCGGAACGTGCCGCCATACGGGACCGAATCGGGTACCTCGAGGACGCAATCGGGGTGCAGAAGCTCGTGCATGTTCGCGGGCCGGTCCTTGCCCCATCCCGCGAACGCCTCCGCGAGAAGCTCGATGTTCGACCGGCTCATGCGGCTAGGGGGTACCGAGTGCGGCAGTCCGCCGGCCCGTCGCCTGGCCGGACCGGGCGCGCAGCTCGCGGGCGATCGCCTTCGCCGCCCGCTTCGCCTCGCGGCCCGAGTAGCGCAGCTGGGCGGGGATGTGCACGTAGCCGACGAAGCGCAGCCCGGGCGCAGCCGGCTCTGCGGCGAAGGCGCGCGGGATGCCGTCGGCGTCGAGCACGTCGAGGTGCCCGACCATGGGCTCGAGGCCGCGGCGGTAGCCCGTCGCCGCGATGACCGCGTGCGGCTCGAGCCGCGTGCCGTCGACCAGTTCGACCCCGGTCGCGTCGAGCGCCTCGACGGCCGCGACGATCTCGATCCGCCGTTCCCTGATCGCCTCGACCAAGGCCTTGTCGACGATCGCGGGCGCCACCCCGAGGCGGTGCAGGCGGCTGAACGTCCCCTCATCGGGCACGGGCAGCCCGTACTCGGTCAGGTCACCGATCTCCTTGGAGCGGCCGAAGTTGGCGATTCGGTCGGCCCGCTCCGGGCGCAGGCGCATGAGCGCCAGCGCGATCCCCGGTCCCATCGGCGAGCGCAAGAGCATGTTCGGCGGCGTGCGGACGGCGAGCCTGACGCGTCGGGCGCCGCCCTCGGCGAGGTCGTAGGCGATCTCCATGCCCGAGCAGCCGGGGCCGACGACGAGGACGTCCCGGCCGCGGTAGGGGTCGGGGTTGCGGTAGTCGGCCGCGTGCAGCAGCACGCCGCCGAAGCGCTGGCGCCCGGGCCAGTCCGGCACGTGAGGCGTGTGCTCGTAGCCGGCGGCGACGACGACCTGCTCGGCCGGGAAGTCGCCGTTCGTCGTGCGCACGACCCAGCCCGCGCCCTGGGCGTCGATGCGCTCCACCTGCGTGTTCAGACGCACATCGAGGGCGTTCTCGCGCGCATAGGCCTCGAGGTAGGCGATCACCTCGTCGCGCGACGGGAAGATGCCGGTGCCGCGGTCGTAGCGCCCCCCGGGCAGCCGCGAGAACCAGCGGCTCGAATTCAGCCGCAGCCGGTCGTACCGACCGCGCCACGACGCCGCTATCGCGTCCGCGCGCTCGAGCACCACCGCGGGCGCGCCCCTGCGCCGAAGTTGGGCCGCCGAGGCCAGGCCCGCCGGGCCCGCGCCGATCACCACTGTCCCCCCGGTGCTCATCGATGCGTCTCCTGTCGTCGAGTCTCACGACGGTAGACGCGCGAAAGTCCTTGCGCTTCCCCAGAAAGACCCAATCCGCCCGGCAGGGCGTGGGTAGTTCTGTGTAGGACTCGCGGCCGCGATCGAGGTTGTCGGCGGCGGCAGGCATGGCCTTTGCCCGTGACGGTACTCGAGAATGAAAAGCTGCCGGGCATGGTCCACGGCCGTCCCACGCTGTCAAGCGTCAGCCGCGCGCTGTCCGACGTCTGCATGGGCCGCGAGCCGGCCGATCTGGTGATCACCGGCGGGCGACTGGTCAACGTGCACACGCGCGAGGTGCTCGACGGGGTCGAGGTTGCGGTGAAGTCCGGCCGGATCGCGATGTTCGGTGACTGCGCGCACACGCGCGGGCCCGCGACGCGGCTGCTCGAGGCGGACGGCGCGTACCTCGTGCCGGGCCTCATCGACACGCATCTGCACGTCGAGTCGGCGATGGTCACGGTGGCGCGGTTCGCCGAGGCCGTGCTGGCGCACGGCACGACGACGGTGCTCATCGACAACCACGAGATCGCCAACGTGCTCGGCCTCGAAGGCGTCCGCTGGATGCTCGAGGAGGGCAGCGCCCTGCAGCTCAAGGTCCTGCTCGCGGTTCCCTCGTGCGTGCCCGCGCTGCCGGGCTTCGAGGACGCCGGCGCGGAGATCACGCCCGACGACATCCGCGAGGCGCTGGGCTGGGAGGGCGTCGCCGCGCTCGGCGAGATGATGAACATGCCGGGCGTCATCGAGTCCGACGCCGCGACGCACGAGATGATCGGCGCGGTGCTCGACGCGGGCCTGCCGGTCACCGGGCACTGGAGCCTGCACGGATGGGACGACCATCGCCTGCACGCTTATCTCGCCGCAGGCGTCGACTCCGACCACGAGACCGTGCTGCGCGACGACGCGCTGGCCAAGCTGCGCGCCGGGATGTGGGTGCAGCTGCGCGAGGGCTCGGCGTGGCACGACGTCGAGAAGCTCGCGCCCGTGCTGCTCGAGGGCGGCATCGACGCGCGCCATGCGCTGCTGGTGACCGACGACATGCACCCCGAGACGCTGGTCACGGTGGGCCATCTCAACCATGCCGTGCGCACGGCGGTCCGCTGTGGTTTCGACCCGCTGCTGGCCATCCAGATGGCGACCGTCAACGCGGCCGAGTACGTCGGGCGCCGTCATGACATCGGCTCGATCGCCCCGGGGCGCTGTGCCGATGTGCTGCTGGTCGAGGACCTGCGCGAGTTGCGCCCGCACCTCGTGCTCGCCGACGGCGAGCCGGTGGGCGACGAGCAGCCGAGCTACGAGTACCCGGCGCGAGCGCGCTCGACGGTGCGCCTGGCGCGGCCGGTCACGCTCGACGACCTGCGCGTGGTCGCCTCGGGCTCGACCGCGCGGGTGCGGACGATCGGCATGGTCCCCGGCGAGCTCGCGACCGAGCACCGGGTCGTCGAGGCGCCGGTCGTCGACGGCGAGGTCCGCGCCGACGCGGGGCTCGACCTGGCCAAGGCGGCGAGCATCGAGCGCCACGGCGGGCCCGGCACGATCGGCGTCGGCTTCGTCCAAGGGCTCGGGCTGGAGCGCGGGGCGGTCGCCAGCACCGTCGCCCACGACAACCACAACCTGCTCGTGGTGGGCATGAACGACGACGACATGCTCGCGGCGGTCGCGCGCCTGCGCGAGACGGAAGGCGGCATGGTCGCCGTCGACGGCGGCGAGGTGATCGGCGAGGTGCGCCTGCCGATCGCGGGCCTGATGTCCGATCGCTCGGTGCCCGAGGTCGCCGACGAGGTCCGCTCGCTCGACCGCGCCTACAAGGAGCTCGGTTGTTCGCTTCGAGTACCCGTTCATGATGGTCTCCTTCCTCTCGCTGGGCGTGATCCCGGCGCTCCGCGTGACCAACCGCGGCCTGGTCGACGGCCGCGAGTTCACCCTCGTCCATCCGGTGGTGGCGTGATGGGCGTGCTGCGCGGCGAGCGGACGGCGGAGATCAAGGCGCCGCTGGTGCGCTGCTACGCGATCGCGGGCGACATCGAGCGCGCGCCGGGCTGGCAGGCGGCGTTGGAGGAGGTCGAGGTGCTCGAGCGCGGCGACGACGGCCGCGCGGCGATCGCCGACGCGGAGTTCGACGCCCGGGTGCGCACGATCCGCGCGCGCCTGCGCTTCACCTATCGCGAGCACGAGCGGATCTCGTGGGAGCAGGAGAGCGGCGACGTCAAGGCGCTGAACGGGTCGTGGCGCTTCGAGGAGCTCGGGGACGGGCTCGTACGCGCGACCTACGGCCTCGAGGTCGACCCGGGCATGATGCTCGGGATGCTCCTGCGCGGCTCGATGGAGGACCGCGTGCGCGAGTTCCTGCTCGGCGGCGCAGCCGAAGGGCTGAAGGAGCGCGCCGAGGGCTCGCAGTGAGCGCCGCCGTGCAGCCCACGCCCTCGTGGCCGTCGCTGGCCGAGGGCTACGGCGCCGAGTCCCAGACCGGCCCGCCGGGCGTGGCGCTTCCGTGGTCGACGGTCGTCGACTGGCTGCGCGCGGCGCGCAACTACTGGCTGTGCACGGCGCACCGCGACGGCCGCGTGCACGTCAAGCCCGTGTGGGCGCTCTGGATGGAGGGCGCCGTCGTCCTCTCGACGTCGCCCGACTCGGTGAGCGGCCGCCACATGCGGGCCGACCCCCGCGCCACGATCCACCTCGAGGGCGACCACGTGGCGATCGTCGAGGGCTCGGTCGAGTGGCTGCCCGAGGCGCCCGCGGGATTCGTCGAGGGCTACGAGGAGAAGTACAGCTGGCGCGTCGACCCGTCCGACGCCGGCACGCCGCTGCTGGCGCTCCGCCCGCGGGTGGTGCTGAGCTGGGACGAGGCGGAGCTGGCACGGACGATGACGCGCTGGACGTTCGCGGTTCCCGGGCAATGAGGGAAGGAGTCCGCTGTTGCGCGCGGCGCAGACGGTCACTGCCGACGCGCGACGAGAAATGCCCGGTATGCGGGCAGAAGTCGTCGTTCGCGGAATGAACGACGAGAAGCAGACGCCCTGCGTCCGAAACCCGTCGTTCATCGGCAGCGCCCCGGTGCGCCGCGCGCGGCGGAGGACTCCTTTCCCTCATTGCCTGGCACCGCATCGCCGCGAAACGCAGAGCGGCAGACCTACACCCGAGCCAACCCCACCTCGGCGCACCCCGCCTCCAGAGCGTCGAGCCCGAAGCCGTCCACCGGCCCCAGCGCGCCGACCCCCTGCAGGCCGCCGGCGGCCGCCGTCTGCGCGCCCCATGCCAGGAAGCTCGCCGTCAGGTCGTAGCCGTTGACGCCCTCCAGGCGGACCTGCGCGAGCTGCGCGCCGGAGGCGTCGTAGGCCTCGGCGAGGACCAGCGACGTGCTCGTCGCGCGCGCCGCCGCGTCGGGGCCGCCGGTCGAGCCCTTCACGAGATGCCCGAACAACCCCTGCAGCCCGTCCCGCGCGCCCGGCACCTTCGTCAGCGCCGACACGCCCGCCGACAGCGCGCGCATCGGCTCCGACAGCGGCCCGAACCAGCCCAGGTAGACGGAGACGTCGCGCAGCCCCGGGTGCACACGCGGCAGGGCGAAGTGCTCGGAGCTCGCCACGCTGACCGCCGGAGCCTCTTTGCCCGGGCGCAGCTCGAACGAGCGGCGCGTGGCGCGCCGGGCGCTCGTCGACCAGCCGTCCTGCCGCGCCACGCGAAGCCAGGCGAGAACATCACGGCCGCCGCGCTTGCCCGCGTGCCGCCGCTCATCGACGACGAGCCGGAGCCCGGGGAGAAGTAGCCGATCTGCACCGCGGTCGCGGCCTCGCCGGCGTCGCGCAGCGCGAGCGCACCCGCGAGGTTGCCCGGCACCCAGTCGAAGCCGAAGGCGGTGATCAGCCCGCAGCCGGCTGCCTGCGCGGCGCCGCCGTAGCGCTCGAACACGTCGCGGATGAAGCTGCCCTCGCCGGTGCTGTCCAGGTAGTGCGCGCCGGTCGGCGATCGCTGCCTCGACGGCCGGCCCGCCCCAGCGCGAGAAGGGCCCGACGGTCGACACGAGCACGTCGCCGCGCTGCACCAGCGCGCGGACCGATTCCGGCCGCTCGACGTCAGCCACCGCCCACTCCAGGCCGCCGAGCTCGTCGGCCAGGGTCTTCACGCGCGCCTCGGTGCGCGCCGCGAGGACAGGGCGCGCGCCGCGCGCGACCAGCGCTCGCGCTGTGAGATCGCCCGTGTAGCCGGTCGCGCCGAAGACGACGATGCGTTGCGCCATGGCCCTATCCTGACGGGCCATGGACGAGTGCGTCCTCGCCGAACGCCTGATCACCTACGACACCGCCACGGGCGAGGGCCTGCGCGCGGCCGCCGGCTTCGTCAAGGGCTGGCTGGAGTCGCGCGAGATCACCGTCGACGGTCGCGAGCACGACGGCCTGCCGGTCATCTTGGCCGAGGTCGGCCCGGAAACGGCGCCGACCGTCGTCCTGCACGGACACCTCGACGTCGTGCCCGCCCGCGAGGGCCAGTTCACCCCGCGCGTGGACGGCGACCGGCTGATCGGTCGCGGCGCCTACGACATGAAGGGCGCGCTGGCGGCGATGATGTACTCGCTCAAGGACGTCGCCGCGCAGGACGAGGTCCGGGTGCGCCTGGTGTGCGTCCCCGACGAGGAGTCCGAGGACGTGACGCGCCGCTCGACCGATCTGCTCGTCAAGGAGGGGCTGCGGGCGGACTTCGCGCTCACCGGCGAGCCCACCGACCTGCACATCGGCGTCCAGGCCAAGGGCGTGCTCGCGGTCCGCGTCCAGGTGTCCGGGACCGCGGCCCACGGCTCCACGCCGTGGCTGGGCGACAACGCCATCCTCAAGGCCCACGACGCCTTCCGGCGCATCGAGACGCTGCCCTTCAGCCGCGAGTCGTCGGACCTGTTCGACCGCCCGTCGATCAACCTCGCACGCATCGTCGGCGGCGACGCCTTCAACAAGGTCCCCGACCTCTGCACGATGGACGTCGACATCCGCTTCCTGCCCAACCAGGACCACAACGAGATCCTGGACCAGATCCGGGCCATCGGCGACCTCGAGATCGTCAAGACCTTCACGCGCGCGCCGACCACCGTCTCGCGGCGCAACCCCTACGTGCTCGCGCTGCGCGACGCCGTCGGGCGCTCGATCGAGGGCGAGGCGCTGTCGATCGGGCGCGACGGCGCGTCCGACGTCATCTACTTCGTCGAGGCGGGGATCCCGGCGGTCGAGTTCGGTCCAGTCGGCGGTGGACACCACGGGCCACACGAATGGGTGTCGATATCTTCATTGGCTCGGTATCGCCGGGCGCTCGGCGACTTCGTGCGGCATCTGCCGGCGTGGCTGGAGCGCCAGGAGCAGGCTCCGCTGCGCGCTGTCGAGGGTGGGCTGGCGTAGGACGCCGCCCATTCCCGGCGAAGTACTCCGGAGCCTCGCCTACCCTCTCTGCTGTCCCGCATGAGCGCCTTCCCAGACGAAAAGCCCCCGCGCGTCGCCTTCGGCATGTACAAGCGCTTCGCGATTGCGGGCGTGCTGATCACGCTGCTCACCGCCGGGGCGGTCGCTTCGGCGGGCCTGTTGGAGGTCGACGAGCTCGTCAACGTCATCCGCAATGAGAGCGTCGGGCACACGATCCCCGGCCTGAAGGGCGCGCTCGACGACGTTCCCGCCGGCAAGCCGCAGACCATCCTCGTGCTCGGCTCCGATCGGCGCTTCATCGACGTCAAGCAGGACAACCCGGCGCGCTCGGACACGATGATGCTCGTGCGCCTGGATCCGTCGAAGGAGGCGACCGCGGTGATGAACATCCCGCGCGACCTCAAGGTGCCGATCCAGGTGCCCGGCGGCGGAATCGACACGACGAAGATCAACGCGGCCTACTCCTACGGTGGCCCGGCGCTGGCCGTCAAGACCGTCCGCAACCTGCTGCACATCCCGATCAATCACGTCGTCAACGTCAACTTCGGGGGCTTCCAGCGCGCGGTCAACCGCCTCGGCTGCGTGTACGTCGACGTCGACCGTCGCTACTACCACTCGAATGCCGGGCTACCGCCCAGCCAGCAGTACGCCGAGATCAACATTCCGGCGGGCTACCAGAAGCTGTGTGGGTCGCAGTCGCTGGACTACGTGCGCTTCCGCCACGCCGACGACGACCTCGTGCGCGCCGCCCGCCAGCAGGACTTCCTGCGCCAGGCCAAGGACCAGATCGGGCTCGGCCGGCTGTTCGGCGACCGCAAGGAGTTGCTGCGCATCTTCGGGCGCTACACCGACACCGACCTGAAGTCCAACGCGGCCATCCTGCGGCTGCTCAAGCTCGCCTTCGAGTCCTCCGGGCACCCGATCCGCGAGGTGCGCTTCCGCAGCGCCATCGACGGCGATTTCGTCGTGGCATCACAGCAGCAGCTCGACGTCTCCAAGAACGAGTTCCTGCACGTCAGGGCGTCGAAGGGCAGCCGCGGCGTCCGTGCCGGTGGGCAGGTCAAGCAGAGCAGGAAGAGCCGCAAGCGGGCCAGGCAGACCTCGCCCGGCCTACCGCCGGGCATCATCAACGACCGCGTCGGCGGCGAGAACGCGGCCGCCGAGATGTCGACGCACGCCGGCTTCCCGGTCTACGTGCCACGCGTTCGCCTGGCGCGCGGCAGCTACGTCACCGACGGCAGCCCGCGCGCCTACGACCTCTACGACGGCAGGCACAAGCGCCACCGCGCCTATCGGATCGTCGTCAATGCCGGCTTTGACGGTCAGTACTACGGAATCCAGGGCACCAACTGGAAGTCGCCGCCGATCCTCGACGATCCGTCTGACAAGATGCGCATGCGCGGGCGGAGCTACCAGCTCTTCTACGACGGCAACCGCCTGCGCCTGGTCGCGTGGCGCACGCCGCGCGCGGTGTACTGGGTCTCCAACACCCTGTCCGAGACGCTGACCAACAAGCAGATGCTCGCGATCGCGCGGTCACTGAGCCGCATCGGCGGCAAGTGAGACGCACACCCAAGGAGGGCCCGCCCCGGCTGGCACGGGGCATGATCAAGCGCTTCGCGCTCGCGGGCGTGATCATCACCTGCCTGTGCGCTGCCACCGTCGCCTCCGCGGTGCTGCTGGAGGTCAAGGAGGCCGTCGACATCTTCCGGCGCAACACGACGCCGATCGACCCGCAGGTCAAGCAGCTGCTCGCCGACGTCGCGCCGGGCAAGCCGCAGACGATCCTCGTCATCGGCGATGACCGCCGCAAGAAGGAGGCCCTGCAGAAGCATCCGCCGCCGACGCGCTCGGACACGATGATCCTGGTGCGCCTGGATCCCCACAAGGGCGCCACGGCGATGATGTCGCTGCCGCGCGACCTGCTCGTCGACATACCCGGCCACGGCCGCCAGAAGCTCAACGCGGCCTTTGCGTTCGGCGAGGACCGGCTGACGCTGCGCACCGTGCGCAACCTGCTGAAGATCCCCATCCATCACTACGTGCGGGTGACCTTCTGGGGCTTCACCGGCGCCGTCGACAAGCTCGGGTGCGTCTACGTCGACGTCGACCACCGCTACTACAACGACAACCACCCGCCCAACGGCGGCGGCCCGCCGTACGCGGTGATCGACGTCGGCGCCGGCTATCAGAAGCTGTGCGGCGAGGACGCGCTCGACTACGTGCGCTACCGCCACCTCGACAACGACCTCATCCGCGCCGCGCGTCAGCAATCGTTCATCGGCGAGGCGAAGAACCAGATCGGCGTGTCGAGTGTGTGGTCCAACCGCGACGACCTGCTGGAGATCTTCGGCAAGTCGGTGCGCACGGACATCGACTCCCCTACGGCCATCCTCTCGCTGCTCAAGCTCGTGGCGGAATCCGCGACCAAGCCGATCCAGGAGGTCCAGTTCCCCGCCCAGGACGTCGGCGACGGCTCGGGCAACGTCGAGATCAGCGACAGCGCGCTGCGAAAGACCGTCGTCAGCTTCCTGGCCGCCAAGGCGACCAACGGGCCGCGCGGCACCGCACGAGCGACGTCACGGCGCGCCGCCAAGCGCCAGCACAAGAGCAGCCGGCCGTCGGCGGTGCCCGGCCTGGTCCGTAACCGGACAGCCGCCGAGAACATCGCCGCTCCCCTTCAGGCCAAGCTCGGCCGGCTGCCGGTCTACTACCCGACGCTCATGTCGGCCACGGGCAACTACAAGGTCCTGGACTCGCGCGCCTACGACATCGTCGATCGCGCGAACAAGCGCCATCGCTCGTATCGGGTCGTCGCCTACGAGGGCAGGATCGGCCAGTACTACGGGGTCCAGGGCACTGATTGGCGCTCGCCGCCGATCCTCGACGACCCCAGCAGCCGCGTTCGCTCGGGTGGGCGCACCTATGAGCTGTTCTACGACGGCAGCCGCCTGAAGCTCGTCGCCTGGCGCACGCGACGCGGGTCCTATTGGATCTCCAACACCCTCCTGCGGACGCTGAACAACCAGCAGATGCTCGCGATCGCGCGTTCGGTCCGGTCGCTCGGCGTGCGTTAGCGCCGCGGCGTTGTCGATAGCCTGCGTCGCCGCTTCATGAGCACCCAACGCGAACCCATCGGCGTGATCGGCACCGGATACGTCGGCCTCGTCACCGCGGCCGGCTTTGCCGAGCTCGGCAACGAGGTGTGGTGCATCGACATCGATGCCGCCAAGATCGCGGGCCTCGAGCGCGGCGAGATGCCGATCTACGAGCCGGGGCTGGAGGAGCTCGTCGCCAAGCACCGCGGGCGCCTGCACTTCTCCACCGACATCGCCGATGCGCTCGAGCACACGCGTTTGCTGTTCGTCGCCGTCGGCACGCCACCGACCTACTCGGGGGACGCCGACCTCGGCTCGGTCAACGCCGTCGTCAACGCGATGCCGGCCTCCGACAACCATGCGCTCGTCATGAAGTCCACGGTGCCGGTCGGCACCGGCGCGTCGATCAAGCGGATCTTCGCCGAGCAGGGCAAGCAGGGCTTCAGCTACGTCTCGTGCCCGGAGTTCCTCAAGGAGGGCTCGGCGGTGCGCGACTTCCTCGAGCCCGACCGCGTCGTCGTGGGCGACGACGGCGACTGGGCCGGCGACGCGGTCGTCGGCCTCTACGCGCCGCTGGGCGCCCCGCTCGTGCGCACCGACGTCGCCAGCGCCGAGATGATCAAGCTGGCCGCCAACGCCTTCCTGGCCACGAAGATCTCGTTCATCAACGAGATCGCCAACGTCTGCGAGGTGACCGGCGCCAATGTCACCGAAGTCGCCCGGGGCATCGGCCTCGACGACCGCATCGGTCCCAAGTTCCTGCAGGCGGGCATCGGCTTCGGGGGCAGCTGCTTCCCCAAGGACGTCACCGCGCTCAAGCAGCTCGCCGGCAACTCGGGTTACCACTTCCAGCTGCTCAACTCGGTCATCGAGGTCAACGAGCTGCAGAAGCGGCGGGTCATCGCCAAGCTCGAGAAGCACCTCGGATCGCTGGTGGGCCGGAACGTCGCGCTCCTGGGACTTGCCTTCAAGCCCAACACCGACGACATGCGCGAGGCGACGTCGCTGGTGCTCAGCGCGCGGCTGCAGGCCGCGGGCGCCAACGTCCGCGCCTATGACCCGGTCGCCGAGGACGAGGCTCGCAAGCTGATGCCGCACCTCGACTTCGCCGACGATGCGCTGAGCGCCGTCGCCGGCAGCGACGCCGTGGTGCTCGTCACCGAGTGGGAGGAGTTCCGCGAGCTCGACCTCGGTGCGGTCGCCGCAGCCATGAGCGGCACGCTGCTCGTCGACGGGCGCAACGCGTTCGACCCGGACGCGGTGCGCGCCGCGGGCCTGATCTACGAGGGTGTCGGGCGATCGTGACGGTGCGATGCAGGCGGTGATCCTCGTAGGGGGCGAGGGGACCCGCCTCAGGCCGCTGACCTCGACGGTCCCCAAGCCCGTCGTGCCGCTCGTCGACCGGCCGTTCATCGCCTACATGCTCGAATGGCTGGCCGGCCATGGCGTCGACGACGTCGTCATGTCGTGCGGCTTCCTGGCCACGGCGGTGCGCAACGTGCTCGGCGACGGCTCGCAGTACAAGGTGCGCCTGCGCTTCATCGAGGAACCCGAGCCACGCGGCACCGCCGGCGCACTGAAGTACGCCGAGGACCTGCTCGATGAGCGCTTCCTGATGCTCAACGGCGACGTGCTGACCGACATCGACCTCACCGCTCAGCTCGCTCAGCATGAGCAGACCGGTGCGACCGGCACGCTCGCGCTCGTCCCGGTCGAGGACCCGAGCGCGTACGGGCTGGTCCGGCTGCGCGACGACCACTCGGTCGAGGAGTTCGTCGAGAAGCCCAGCGCCGATCAGATCGACACACGCCTCATCTCGGCAGGCGCGTATGCGTTGGAGCGCTCGATCCTGGATCTCATCCCGCCGGACCGCAATGTCTCCATTGAGCGCGAGATCTGGCCGCAGCTCGTCGGCAACGGTCTGTACGGCTACGCCTCCGACGCTTACTGGCTGGACATCGGCACGCCCGAGCGCTACCTGCAGGGCACCTTCGACATCCTCGAGGGCAACGTCGCCACCGCGGTGGCCGACCGCCTGGGGCCCGGCTATCTGTCGGTCGGCGAGCGCGTCCAGGCCGAGGGGCGAATCGTCCCGCCGGCGCTCGTCGATCGCGGATGTGAGATCGCCGCGGGGGCGCACGTCGGCTCGCTGGTCGTGCTCGGCGAAGGCGTGCGCGTGGGGGAGGGCACGACGATCGAGCGCGCGGTCGTGCTCAACGGGGCTGAGATCGGCGCGCGCTGCGTCCTGCGCGACTGCATCGTGGCGGCCGGTGTGCGCATCGGCGAGGCCAGCACCATCTCGGGCGGCGCGGTCCTCGGTGAGGGCGTCACGGTCGGGCCGCGCAACGTCCTCACGCGCGGCGTGCGAGTCTTTCCACAGACCGACCTGCCCGAAGGCGCGATCACGTTCTGAACGGAGGGGGAGCGTTTTGTCAAGCACCGAGCAGCTCGAACTCGACCGGGACACGATCGGCCGGTTTGATCCGACCGACCAGCTCACCGACGTCCTCGCGATTCCCGAGCACCTGCGCGACGCCCTGTGGAAGGTCGAATCGGCCGAGCTGGAGGCGTGGGATTCGCCCGGTGGCCTGATCGTCGCCGGCATGGGCGGCTCGGCCATCGGCGGCCAGCTCGCGCGCGCGATCCTCGGTGACCATGCGTCACGCCCGCTGTTGGGCGCACGCGCTTACGGCCTGCCGCCGTGGACGACACTCGACACCACCGTGCTGTGCGCGTCGTACTCCGGCAACACCGAGGAGACGCTCGCCTGCTACGAGGCGGCCGGCGTGATCGGTGCGCGGCGCGTCGTCGTCACCAGCGGCGGCAAGCTCGCCGAGCTCGCGCGTGCCGACGACGTGCCGGTCGTCCCTGTCGCGGGCGGCTTCCAGCCGCGCGCGGCCGTCGCCTACATGACGGTGGCCGTGCTCCAGGTCGCCGCGCTGTGCGGCATCGGGCCTGGCATGAACTCCGAGCTCGACGTGGCCGCCGACCACCTCGAGGAGCTCGTCATCGAATGGGGCCCGGAGGGCCCGGCCGACAGCCTGGCCAAGCGGCTGGCGCGGCAGCTGCACGGGACGGTGCCGATCGTCGCCGGCGCCGGCCTGACCACCTCGATCGCCTACCGCTGGAAGACGCAGCTCAACGAGAACGCGAAGATGCCCGCCTACACGCAGGAGCTGCCCGAGCTCGACCACAACGAGATCGTCGGCTGGACCTCGATGCCGGAATTCGGGCGCTTCTCGGCCGTCTTCCTCGACGACTGCGACACCCACCCGCGCGTCAAGGAGCGCATCGCGCTGACATCGCGCCTGATCGCGCCCGGCGCCGCCGGTGTGCACCGCATCGAGTCGCGCGGCCAGACGACGGTGGAGCGCGTGTTCTCGCTGGTGCTGCTCGGCGACCTCGTGTCGGTCTACCTCGCCGCGCTGCGCGGCGTCGACCCGGCGGATATCGAGGTACTCGAGCGGCTCAAGGACGAGCTCGCCGGGCACCGCTAGAGCCATGCCCGGCCTGCTCTTCTTCTCGCTGCGGGTGCTCATCGAAGCGCTGATGCTGTGGCTGCGCGTCGCGCGCAGGGTGCTCAGACGCCAACAGTCCAGCGCCAATCGTCGCTCCGCGCCCGTGGCCGCCGAGCCTCCGCCGGTCCGGCGCAACAGGCCCCCGCGCCGCCGGGCCACGCCGCGGCGGGCGGAGCCGACCCGTGGGCAGGTCGCCGCCATGCGCGAGGCGGCCCGCGAGGCGGAGACCGGCGGTGCCGACAGCATCGGCGCCGAGGTTCACGTCGCCGAGCCCTGGCCCGGCTACGACGGGATGCGCCTCGACGACCTGCTGGCGCGGCTGCAGAATGCCACCGAGGTCGAGCTCGCGGTGGTGCGCGCCTACGAGCGCGACCACGAGGCGCGCCAGGCGGTGCTCCTCGCCGCCGGCGAGCGCGTCTGAGCGCAGTCTAGCCGCAAGGCAGGAATCCCCCTCCCATCGGGAGGGTCTTGCTTGCCGAACCTTGACACAGCCGTGGTAAGGTTCGGGCCGTGGACGCGCTCACCATCCACGAGGCCGCGCAGACGACCGGATGGTCGGCGCGCATGCTGCGCTACATCGAGAGCGTCGGCCTCATCGAGGCGCCGCGCTCGGAGTCCGGCTATCGCCTGTACGGCGCGCCCGAGCTCCAGCGCCTGCGCACGCTGCGCGAGCTGCTGAGCGGTCACGACGTCGGGCTCGGCGAAATGGGCTTCGCCCAGCGCCTGCGCGCCGACGCCGAGCTGCGCGGCGCGATCGACGGATGGTTCGCGGCCGAGCCCGAGCGCCCGTCCGACGTTCCCGAGAGCGACTGGCTGCGCTTCGAGCAGGACAAGCACGAGCGCCTGCTCGCCGCCGCCGCCCAACTGACCTGACCGACGTCCCCGACCAAAGGACACGATGACCACCACCGCCACGCCGACCAAGCTCGACTTCAAGGTCGCCGACCTCTCGCTGGCCGAGTTCGGCCGCAACGAGATCCGCCTGGCCGAGCACGAGATGCCCGGCCTGATGAAAACGCGCGAGGAGTTCGCGGCTTCGCAGCCGCTGAAGGGCGCGAGGATCATGGGCTCGCTGCACATGACGGTCCAGACCGCCGTGCTGATCGAGACGCTTCTCGCGCTTGGCGCCGAGGTCCGCTGGGTCTCCTGCAACATCTTCTCTACGCAGGACCATGCGGCCGCCGCCGTGGTCGTCGGCCGCGACGGCACGCCCGACGATCCGCAGGGCGTCTCCGTGTACGCCTGGAAGGGCGAGACGCTCGAGGAGTACTGGTGGTGCACCGAGCAGGCGCTGACCTGGCCGGGCGGCGAAGGCCCCAACATGATCCTCGACGACGGCGGCGACGCCACCCTGCTCGTCCACAAGGGCACCGAGTTCGAGAAGGCCGGCGCCGTGCCGGATCCGTCGACGGCGGGCTCTGAGGAGTTCCGCGTCTTCCTGACGCTGCTGCAGCGCTCGGTGGCCGACGATCCGCAGAAGTGGACGCGCATCGGTGAGGCCATCAAGGGCGTCACCGAGGAGACGACGACCGGCGTGCACCGCCTCTACGAGCTGGCCAAGCAGGGCGAGTTGCTCTTCCCGGCCATCAACGTCAACGACTCGGTCACCAAGTCGAAGTTCGACAACCTCTACGGCTGCAGGCACTCGCTCGTCGATGGCATCAACCGCGCGACCGACGTGATGATCGGCGGCAAGGTCGCGGTGATTCTGGGCTACGGCGACGTCGGCAAGGGCTGCGCGGAGTCGCTGCGCGGCCAGGGCGCGCGTGTGGTCGTCACCGAGATCGACCCGATCTGCGCTCTGCAGGCCGCGATGCACGGCTACCAGGTGACGACTCTCGAGGATGTCGTCGAGACGGCCGACATCTTCATCACTGCCACCGGCAACAAGGACATCATCACGGCCGAGCACATGGGCCGGATGAAGCACCAGGCGATCGTCGGCAACATCGGCCACTTCGACAACGAGATCGACATGGCCGGCCTGGCGCACATCGAGGGCGTCAAGCGCATCACGATCAAGCCGCAGGTCGACGAGTGGACCTTCCCCGACGGCCACAGCATCATCGTGCTGTCGGAGGGCCGCCTGCTGAACCTCGGCAACGCCACCGGCCACCCGTCGTTCGTGATGTCCAACTCGTTCACCAACCAGACGATCGCCCAGATCGAGCTGTTCACCAAGAACGAGGACTACGACAAGCAGGTCTACGTCCTGCCCAAGCACCTCGACGAGAAGGTCGCCCGCCTGCACCTCGACAGCCTCGGGGTCAAGCTGACCGAGCTCAGCGAGGAGCAGGCGGCCTACATCGGCGTCTCCGTCGAGGGGCCGTACAAGCCGGATCATTACCGCTACTAAGCCCCGGATGGCGTGGCCGCAACGACTTCGGACATCGCCGACCCCGCGCTCGCGGAGGCGGGCCAGGCGCGCATCGACTGGGCCGATGCCCAGATGCCCGTCCTGCGCTCGATCCGCGAGCGCTTCGCGTCCGAGCGCCCGCTCGACGGCGTCACGGTGGCGGCGTGCCTGCACGTCACCGCCGAGACCGCCAACCTCGTGCGGGCGCTGATCGCCGGCGGCGCGGAGGTCGCGCTGTGTGCGGCCAACCCGCTGTCGACGCAGGACGAGACGGCCGCCGCGCTGGCCGGCCGCGAGGGCGTCGAGGTCCACGCCCGCCGCGGCGAGGACGCCGACGCCTACGCGGCCCACGTCGCCGCGTGCGCACGCCGGCGCCCGCACGTGACGCTCGACGACGGCGCCGACCTCGTCACGGTGCTCCACCACGGCCGCGCGCGCGTGCGCGAACGGCTGATAGGCGGCGCCGAGGAGACGACGACCGGCCTGCTGCGCGTGCGCGCGCTGGAGGCCGAGGGGCGGCTGGCCTGCCCCGTCATCGCCGTCAACGAGGCGCACGCCGAGCGGATCTTCAACGACCACTACGGCACCGGCCAGTCCGCGCTCGACGGCATCCTGCGCGCCACCAACCTGCTGCTGGCCGGCCAGACGTTCGTCGTCATCGGCTACGGCTGGGCGGGGCGCGGCCTGGCGCAGCGCGCCCGCGGTGCGGGCGCGCAGGTGGTGGTCTGCGAGGTCGATCCGGTGCGTGCGCTGGAGGCCCGGATGGAGGGCTTCGAGGTCATGCCGGCGCTCGAGGCGGCGGTGCGCGGCGACGTCTTCGTCACCGTCACCGGCTCGCGCGCCGTGTTGCGCCGCGAGCATTTCGAGCGCATGAAGGACGGTGCGGTGCTCGCCAACGCCGGGCACTTCGACGTCGAGATCGACCTCGACGGGCTGCGCGAACTGGCCGTCGAGGTCCGCGACGTGCTTCCGCTCGTCGAGCAGTACGACCTCGGCGACCGCAAGCTCAACCTGCTGGCCTCGGGGCGAGTCGTCAACCTTGCGGCCGGGCGCGGCCATCCGGCGGCGGTGATGGACATGTCGTTCGCGCTGCAGGCGCTCGTCGTCGAGCACCTGTATCTGCACCGCGGCGAGCTGGCGCCCGGAGTGCATCCGGTGCCCGACACGATCGACCGCGAGGTGGCGCGTCTGAAGCTCGGCGCGCTGGACGTGCGCATCGACGAGCTGACGCCCGACCAGGTCGCCTACCGCGAGTCCTGGGGATGAGCCTGCTCGCGGGCGCGTCGGGCTTCTCCTTCGCCTCGTGGCGCCCGGGCTTCTACCCGGCGGGGACGCGCAACGACGACTTCCTGTCCTACTACGCGGCGCGCCTTCCGACCGTCGAAATCAACGGGACGTTCTACCGCCAGCCCGCCGTCGCGACCCTCGAGAAGTGGGCGGCGAGCGTCCCCGACGGCTTTCGCTTCGCCGTCAAGGCGCCGCGCACGATCTCGATCTTCGGGCGCGTCGACTTCGCCCCGGAGTTCTGCGCACGTCTTCGCTTGCTCGGCGACCGGCTCGGCGCCGTGCTGGTGCGCTTCGACGAGCGGCGCGAGCGCGACGACGACTTCCTGCGCGCGCTGCTCGCTGCCTTCGACGACGACCTCCGGCTGGCGCTCGACCTGCGCCACGCGACATGGGACGGCGTCGAGTCGCTCCTCGACGAACGCGCCGTGCGGGTCAATCAGCTCGACGCGCCCGCGCCGTTCCGCTACCTGCGCATGCGCGAGCCGCCGTACGACGACGCGGCGCTGAGCAACTGGGCGGAGCGGGTGCGCGCGATGCTCGACGACGGCCTCACGGTCCACGTGTACTTCCGTCACGAGGACGCGCCGACCGCGCCGGCCTACGCGGCGCGGCTGATGGAGCTGGCCGGCACCGGGCGCTGACGACGCCCGCGGTAGGCTGCCGTCCCGATGCCCGAGCTCATCCAGACCCCCAGCCGCGTTGAGGCGGCGGGCACCAAGCCCAAGCTCATCGACGAGTACGTCGGACGCGTCAACACGGGCGAGGAGCGCGTGAGCATCGCGCAGATGAGCTCGCCCGAGGGCTGGGTCGAGCCGGGCCAGCGCCCGGACTTCGACGAGTGGACGCTCGTCCTCGACGGCACCCTGCACGTCATGCACGACGGCGGCACGCTCGAGGTCGGCGCCGGCCAGGCGATCGTGGTGCGCGCCGGCGAGTGGGTCCAGTACTCGACGCCATACCCGGGCGGAGCCGACTACGTGGCCGTGTGTCTGCCCGCGTTCTCGCCCGACACGGTCAATCGCGACGACACACCCCCGCCGGGCGCACAGCCGTCCGCAGGGGGGACCCCGTGGGCCTGACCACGGACGGGCTGCGGGCAAGCATCGACAAGATGCGTGCCGAGGGCGTCGGCGACGCGGCGATCGCGACGTTCGCGCACTACTACGAGCAGCTGCGCGACGGCGCCTCGGGCATGCTGCCCGAGTCGGACATCGAGCCGGTCGACGACGTCACCGCGCTCGACGATCTCCCCGACGCCGATACCGGCCTCCTCGACTCGGCTGTCGTCATCAAGCTCAACGGCGGCCTGGGCACGAGCATGGGGATGACCAAGGCCAAGTCCCTGATCGAGGCCAAGGACGGCCTGACGTTCCTCGACGTCATCGTCGGCCAGGTGCTCGGGCTGCGCGAGCGGTTCGGCGCGCGCGTGCCGCTCGTGCTGATGAACTCGTTCGCCACGCGCGACCATTCCCTGGCCGCACTCGAGCGCCATCCGGAGATCGCCGCCGACGTCCCGCTGGACTTCCTGCAGAACAAGGTCCCGAAGATCGCCGCCGATGACCTGCAGCCGGCGTCGTGGCCGGACGACCCGTCGCTCGAATGGGCGCCGCCCGGGCACGGCGACCTGTACACGGCGCTCGTGACCTCGGGGATGCTCGGCGAGCTGCGCGAGCGGGGCTACCGCTACGCGTTCGTCTCGAACTCCGACAACCTCGGCGCCGTCCTCGAGCCACGGATCCTGTCATGGGTGGCGCACGAGGAGATCCCGTTCGTCATGGAGGTCGCCCGCCGCACCGAGGCCGATCGCAAGGGCGGGCACATCGCGCGCCGGCGCGACGACGGCCTGGTGCTGCGCGAGACCGCCCAGACGCCCGAGGAGGACCTCGAGAAGCTCCAAGACGTGGGGCGGCACCGCTACGTCAACACGAACAACCTGTGGGTCGACCTCGAGGCGCTGCGCGCCACGCTCGACGCGCGCAACGGCGTGCTCGGGCTGCCGATCATCGTCAACCACAAGACGGTCGATCCGTCGGACTCCTCGTCGCCGGCCGTCGTGCAGCTCGAGACGGCGATGGGCGCGGCCGTCGGCGTCTTCGAGGGGGCGCGGGCGCTGCGCGTGCCGCGCCGGCGCTTCGCCCCGGTCAAGACGACCAACGATCTCCTCGCGCTGCGCTCGGATGCGTATGTCCTGCGCGACGACTCACGCGTCGAGCTGTCGCCCGAGCGCGAGGACCCGCCGGTCATCGACCTCGACTCCGACTACTACAAGCTGATCGGGGACTTCGAGGCGCGCTTCCCGGCCGGCGCGCCGTCGCTTGTCGCGTGCGAGCGCCTGGCCGTGACCGGCGACGTGACGTTCGGCCGCGGTGTCGTGGTACGGGGCGCCGTGACGGTCGAGGGGCCGGCGACGATCGAAGATGGCGCGGTCCTGGCCGAATAGCCGTTGCATGGTCCGTCCGGTTTAAGGGACAACATGCACAGCGCCCCCGTCCCCAGCCCACGGGCATGGCACGGGGGCCTTCATCTGTCCGCCTACGCGTACCGCTCGGCCCGCTGCTCGTCGGCCTCGGACTCGGCGAGCGCGCGGATGAACAGCCAGACGAGCGCGATCCCCATCACGATCGTCTGCTCGAGGGCCATGATCGCGCCGGCCAGCTCCTGGTCATCGGCGGGGTCGAGGCCCCAGATCGCGGGCTGGTCCTTGTAGAAGGCGTACAGCGCCTCGGGGGCGAAGGTGATCGCGATGCCGAGGAAGCCGACGAAGAGCTTCGTCGTGAGCATGTACACGACCGGGCCCATGCCGCTGAGCCGCTGGCGCGAGCGGATAGGCGACATCAGATGCCACCAGTACAGGAGGCCGGCGAACATGAAGCACGTGTGCTCCCAGGCGTGCACGAGCGGGTGGCTCAGAGCGGCGTCGTAGAGCGCCGGGATGTGCCAGACCCACATCACCGCCACATAGAGGATCACGGCGAAGACGGGGTGGGCGAACGGGCCGGCGGCGCGCTCAAGGCGCTGCACCCGGCGCGTGGCCGGGCGCAGGATGACCTTGGTCAACGCGACGATGAGCAGGATCGGCGCGATGTCCAGCAGCAGGATGTGCTGGACCATATGCATGGCGAAGGACTGCTCGCCGAGGCGGTCGATCGGCGAGATCAGCGCTGCGGCGAGGGTCAGCGCGCCGGCGGCGAAGGCCACCATGCGTCCGATCGGGGCGGCGCGGGGCCCGTACCTGGCGCGCACCCGCCGCCAGCGCGGCACGTAGACCGCCGTCGCCAGACCGATCAGCGCGATCGCCCCCGGGTCGAACGTCCACGAAGCGTCCGCAGCCACTGCGCAGGATTGTCGCAATCGTGCGGTAGAGGTGTGACCTTCGCCCGGCGAGCATGGTGGGGTGCTCGCCATCGCCCGCCACCTCCTCTCCTTGGTCGGTGCCGCCGTCGCACCGCCCGCGTGCTGGTCCTGCCATGCGACGGTGGCTCCGGGCCAGCCGCTGTGCCCGGCTTGCCGGGCGCAGCTGCGCTTCCTGCGCGGGTCGCGCTGCCCCCGGTGCGGGCTGCCGGCGCCATGCGGGCGGCGCTGTCCCGCCGCCGGGTCGGCCGTCGAGCGGACGTGGGCCCCGGTCGCCTTCGAGGGCCCAGCGCGCGCGCTCGTGCACGCGCTGAAGTTCCGCAGCGCGCTCGGGGTGGCCGACGTCATGGCCGCGCAGGTCGTCGCGGGCGCGCCGGCCGGACTCCTTGCCGCCCCGGCGACGCTCGTCCCGGTGCCCACGCACCCGCTGCGCCGGCGGATGCGCGGCTTCGATCAAGCCGACCGGCTGGCCGCCGCGCTCTCGGCGCGCACGGGCCTTCCCGTATCGCGTTGTCTGGTGCGCGCCGGACCGCCGACGCGCCAAGCTGGAGCGTCGCGTTCGGCCCGCCGCGCGCCCGGGCGCATCGACGTGCGCATCCGTGGCGATCCACCGCGTTCGGTCGTTCTCGTCGACGATGTCCACACCACCGGGGCGACGCTCGCGGCGTGCGGTGCGGCGCTGCGACGAGCGGGCGCCTTCACCGTGTGTGCGGTCGCATATGCGCGGGCGTTGAGTTGACGTGAGCTCGCAAGTAACGTGACTGAGGCCCCGTCAGCGATCGAGAGAGGATCTCTATGCAGATCGACGTCAAGGGCCGCAACACCCCCGTGACGGACGAGCTTCGTGAGCACGTGCAGAAGCGCTTCACGAAGGTGGGCAAGCAGGTGTCGGAGTTTGCGCGCCTCGAGATCGAGCTGTACGAGGAACGCAATCCCGCCATCGCCGACAACCAGGTGGCCGAGGCCACCCTTGCCCTCAAGGGTGTGACCCTTCGCGCGCAGGATCGCGCGCGAGATCTGCGTCACGCGATTAACCTTTGCGAGGAGGAGCTCTCGCGTCAGGTCAAGCGCCATCGCGAGAAGCGCCGGGGCCGGCGGAAGGTCGGCACCGAGACGATCAGGACGCCGGAGCCCGAGGGCCACGGGGAGGGCACCGCCATCGCGACGTAGGCTCGCCAGGCCACGCCGTGCTGCTGCACCCGGCCACGCCGCGGGGTAGCGGCGACGAGCGGGCGCGGCGGCGCCTCTCAGCGTTGGTGCGTCGCCAGGTCGTAGTCCGCCAGGCCGGCGGGGTCCACGATGCCCAGCTTGCGCCGCGCGCGCTCGGCGAAGCCAGCTTCGCCGAGGACGACGACGAGGGCGGGTTGTGCCGCGGGCGCGACGCCCATCTTCCAGCCCGGCTCCACCTGGCTGACGAGACGGCCGTCGACCTCGACGGCGATCGGTGAGCTCGTCGGCAGGACCTCGACGCCGAGGGACTCGTCGTCGCCCAGCACGACCGCGCGGTTGAAGAGGCCGTGCGGCGCGTCCGGGGTGACGATCATCGCGCGCGTCTGCGGCGAGACGATCGGGCCGCCGGCCGCGAAGCTGTAGGCAGTCGATCCCGCCGGCGTGGCGGCGATGACGCCGTCGCTGGCGTAGCGGACGAGCAGATGGCCGTCGACGAGCAGCGCCAGGGCCGCCTGTCCCTGCCCGGGGACCCGGCTGAGGACGACATCGTTGTAGGCGACGCGGTCGCAGGTGCCGCCGTCCTCCTCCCAGGTCGCCACCAGCGCCGAGCGTTCCTCGACGGCGAAGTCGCCGCTGGCCACCGCGCTCAGCGCCTTGGGCAGCTTCTCGGCCTCGACCTCGGTCAGGTAGCCCAGGCGCCCGAGGTTGACCCCGAGCACGGGCACGCCGACCGGCGCGGCGACGCGCAGCGCCCCGAGCATCGTGCCGTCGCCGCCGAGCGCGAGCAGCACGTCGCAGTCGCGCGCCAGCTCGTCCTCGCCGCAGCGCCGCGCGGCGGCCGGCATGCGCGGGTCGTCGGCGCCGGTCAGCTCGACGCCGGTCATGCGCGCCCATTCCTCGACGTACTCGACCGCTTTGGTCACGTCGCGTCGGGGGTGCAGGACCAGGCTCACCCGTCGCGGTGGGCCCGTCGCGCGCACGTGCGCCGTGGCGTGCATGGCGGGCACTTCAGCACACGGCGGGCACGAGTGTGCGACCGTGGCCGCGATGAAGATGCACGCGATCCGGACCGGCACCGTGTCGATCAAGCGGCGGCAGGTCGAGGGCGTGGGACGCGGCGCGCGCCGCCGGCTCAACATGCTCGTCGACCGCGAGTGGACCGAGCCGCTGCCCATGTACGCCTTCGCGATCGAGCATCCCGAAGGCGTGATCGTCGTCGACACCGGCGAAACCGCGCGCGTGCTGGAGCCGGGATACGTCCCGCGGTGGCATCCCTTCTACCGGTTCGGCCTCAAGGAGTGGATCGCTCCGCAGGACGAGATCGGCCCGCAGCTCGAGCGGCTCGGCATCGCCCTGACCGACGTGCGCTGGGTCGTGCTCACGCACATGCACGTGGACCACGCGGGCGGCCTGCATCACTTCCGCGGCAACGAGATCCTTGTGACGCGCACCGAGTACGAGCTCGCGTCCGGCTTGCGGGGACGCATGCGGGGCTACTTGAGCAACCACTTCCCGACGTGGCTCGAGCCGACGCTGCTGGACCTCCCGCCAACGCCGTACGGGCCGTTCCCGCGCAGCCTCAAGCTCACCGGGGCCGGCGACGTCACGATCGTCGGCCTGGAAGGCCACACGCCGGGGCACATCGGCGTCGTGGTCGAGGAGGACGACCACGCCGTCATCTTCGCCGGCGACAGCTCGTACAACGAGGAGCTGATGCTCCGCGGCGTCGTCGACGGCGTCTCACCCGACGAGACGGCCGCGCGGCGCACGCACGAGCGCATCCGCGCCCTCGCCGCGCAGCAGCCGACCGTCTACCTGGTCGCGCACGACCCCCAGACCGGCGACAGGCTCAGCGAACGCCGCCCGGTGCCGCTGCCGTCGGCCGGCGCGCTCGCGCGCTAAGCCCCGCGCTCGATCTCGGCGCGCAGCGGCTCGACCCACGCCAGCGCGGCGCGGTAGGCCTCGTCGAGGCGGTCGAAGGTTGTGGGACCCTCGCCGCGGGCGAACTCGCCGTCGAGGTGGCAGACGAGGCGGTCGAGGAGGCCGCCGTAGGGCGGGCGGCCGTCGAGCAGCGCGGCCTCGATGTCGCCAGGCAGGCCGACGCCGTCGAGCGCCTGCTCCATCGGGCGGTTGACCAGTGAGGGCAGCATCGAGAAGAGCCCGACAGTGAAGGCGTGGTCGGCGCTGAGGCCCGGCAGGTCGGCGGCGACGAGCTCCATCGTGCGCCCGCGCACCAGCGCGTCGGTCAGCAGCTCGTCAGGTCGCGGGCTGCTGCCGGCCAGCGCGACGACGA
Source organism: uncultured Actinomycetes bacterium (assembly GCA_963821355.1). GTDB lineage: Bacteria > Actinomycetota > Thermoleophilia > Solirubrobacterales > Solirubrobacteraceae > JAOPZW01. Next base: position 130,058 of record CAWGDO010000005.1, read on the forward strand.
GCGCCCAACGGCGGGTCATGCGCTCGCCGATGAGCGTGATCGCCTCGCGCACCGTGCCGATCTCGCGCCGGCGTGAGAAGAAGGCCGAGTTGGCGTAGCGCAGGAGCCGGTAGCTGAGCTCGAGGTCGCGCGCGATGAGCGCCTCGAGGCGGTCGAAGTCGAGGTCGGGGGCCAGCAGCTCGCCGGCGGTGGCCATCGCGCCGAGCTCCACGGCCGGGCTCTGGGTGAGCTCGGGCAGGGCGCGGAAGGTGCCCTGGAAGCCGCTCGCGCCTGCGGCGATGCAGGCCTGGAAGACATCGAGGCCGTCGACGCCGACCGTGTGGACCTGCAGGCCTGCGGTGAGGAACGGCTCGACCCGTGCGGAGACCGCAGCGGCGTCGAGACCGCCGACGTCGACGCGGACAAGGCCGATCGCCGGAAGCGCAAGCACGGCCTCGGGCGACGGCGGGTCGACGGCGGCGAAGACGTAGCCGAGCGCGGCGAGGCGGTCGACCGCAGCGACGACTTCGTCGTGGAGTGCAGCGCCGGCCTCGACCTGCAGCACGACGCGGTCGGGCGCGACCGGCAGGAGGTCGAGGCGCAGCAGTAGCGCCGGCGCGACCGTGAGGTAGGCGGGGTGGTGGGGCGCGACCAGGTCGAGGTCGACGTCGGTGAACGCCTCGAGCAGGGCGCGCGCGCAGAAGCGCGCCGATGCGGGCGGCGCCTCGGGGTCGCCGGTCAGGACCTCGTAGCCGATGACCGCGCGCGACGCGTCGCACACGGCCTGGCGTACGCTGACGACGCCGGTCGGCCGGTCGTCCGCAGGGGCGATGGGAGCCTCGATACTCACGCTCCGAACCATCGGCAGAAGGCCCCTGAAGTTGACCCAACCGCTGCTACGCTCAACGCATGGGCCTCCTCGACCGTGCGCTGAACATCGGCGAGTCCAAGCAGTTCAAGGAGTACGAGAAGCGCGTCGCGAAGATCGGCGCATTCGAGCCGAGCTGGAGCTCGAATCAGACGACGACCTGCGCGAGCGCTTCGGAGAGCTGCGCGAGCGCGCGGGGGAGGGCGAGTCGCTCGACGACCTGCTGCCCGAGAGCTTCGCGCTCGTCCGCGAGATGGGCAAGCGCACGATGGGCATGCGCCATTTCGACGTCCAGCTCATCGGCGGGATGGTGCTCCACGGCGGCAACATCGCCGAGATGAAGACCGGCGAGGGCAAGACGCTGACCGCCACGCTCGCCGTCGTCCTCAACGCGCTGGCGGGCAAGGGCGTCCACGTCGTCACCGTCAACGACTACCTGGCTCGCCGCGACGCCGAGTGGATGAGCCCGATCTACAACGGCCTCGGGCTCACGGTCGGCGTGCTGCAGAACATGCAGTCCTACGAGGACAAGCACGTCGCCTACGCGGCCGACGTCACGTACGGCACGAACTCCGAGTTCGGCTTCGACTACCTGCGCGACAACATGGCGCAGTCGCTGGAGGAGAAGGTCGCAGGCGGCGAGCCACCCGCTTCGCGATCGTCGACGAGGTCGACAACATCCTCATCGACGAGGCGCGCACGCCGCTGATCATCTCCGGCGCCCCCGAGCAGGCCGCCGACCTCTACGCAGCAGTTCGCCAAGCTCGCGCCGCTGATGGAGGCCGGCAAGACGCCCGAGGGGCTGGACCCGCGCGCCAAGAAGGACTTCGTCGCCGACTTCGACTACGAGTTCGACGAGAAGCACAAGACCGTCTCGGTCACCGAGCGCGGCGTGGCGAAGGCCGAGAAGTTCCTCGGCATCGAGCACCTCTACCGCGCCGAGAACGGCCACCTGGTCAACCACCTCAACCAGGCGCTGAAGGCCGAGTCGCTCTACAAGCGCGACGTCGACTACGCGGTGATCGACGGCGAGGTCAAGATCATCGACGAGTTCACCGGCCGCATCCTCGAGGGCCGGCGCTGGTCGGAGGGCCTGCACCAGGCCGTCGAGGCCAAGGAGGGCGTGCGCGTCCAGGAGGAGAACCAGACGCTCGCCACGATCACGCTGCAGAACTACTTCCGGCTGTACGACAAGCTCGCCGGGATGACCGGCACGGCGCTCACCGAGGCGACCGAGTTCATGAAGATCTACAAGCTCGGCGTCGTCCAGATCCCGACGAACCAGCCGATGGTCCGCGACGACCGCAACGATCAGGTCTACAAGACCAAGGACGGCAAGTGGAACGCGGTCGTCAGGAGATCGAGGAGCGCCACGCCAAGGACCAGCCGGTCCTGGTCGGCACGATCTCCGTCGAGGTCTCCGAGCTGCTCGTCCGAGCAGCCTGAAGCGCAAGGGCATCCCGCACACGGTGCTCAACGCCAAGCCCGAGTACGCCGAGCGCGAGGGCGAGATCGTCGCCGAGGCCGGGCCAGCCCGGCGCCGTCACGATCGCGACCAACATGGCCGGCCGCGGCGTCGACATCAAGCTCGGCGGCAACCCCGAGCACCTCACGCGCCTCGAGCTCGCCAAGCTCGGCCTCAAGCCCGGCGACCCCGACTACGACGAGCGCTTCGGCGAGATCCTGCCGACGATCGAGGCGCCGGTCGAGGCGGACCGCGACAAGGTCGTGGAGGCCGGCGGCCTGTTCATCGTCGGCACCGAGCGCCACGAGTCGCGCCGCATCGACAACCAGCTGCGCGGCCGCTCCGGCCGCCAGGGCGACCCCGGCGAGTCGCGCTTCTTCCTCTCCGCCGAGGACGACCTCGTCCGCCTGTTCGCGGGCGACCGCATCTACAAGATCCTCGACCGCCTCGGCAGCATCGACGAGGAGGGCAACGAGGAGCCGATCGAGGCGGGCATGCTGACGCAAGCAGATCGAGAAGGCCCAGCGGAAGGTCGAGGAGCAGAACTTCCTCATCCGCAAGCGCGTGCTCGAGTACGACGACGTGATGAACGAGCAGCGCCGGATCGTCTACGCGTACCGCGACGAGGTGCTCGAGGGCAAGCGACATGGGCGAGCAGGCGCGCGAGGAGATCGGCAACGTCATCGAGCGCCTCGTCGACGAGTACACGCCCGGCGACTACGTCGAGGACTGGGATCTCGACGGTCTCTTCATCGCGCTCGAGCGACATCTTCCCGGTGCGCGCTCGACGGCTCGACGGAGGTCACGACCGAGAGCCTCGACCGCGAAGAGCTCATCGACGCGTCTCGCCACCGAGGCGTCGAGCTCTACGACCGCCGCGAGCAGGAGCTCGGCGACGAGCTGATGCGCGCGCTCGAGCGCTACCTGCTGCTGCAGATCATCGACAGCGCTGGCGCGAGCACCTCTACGACATGGACTACCTGCGCGAGGGCATCCACCTGCGCGGGTTCGCCCAGATCGAGCCGATCGTCGCCTACAAGAACGAGGCGTTCACGCTCTTCACCGACCTGATGAACACGATCTGGTCGGACTTCGCGCGGATGATCTTCCACGTCGAGGTCGAGATCGAGGGCGACGAACCGGCGACGCTCCCGCGCAGCAGTCACGCCGTCCGGCACGTCCACGACGCGGCAGGTCGCGTCACCTACTCGGGCGGCAGCGGCACGCACGCAGCGCCAGCGCGCTGGCCGCGGCGGCGGCCGGCGGCCGGTGGTCGACGGAGTACGACGACGAGGAGCGAGCCGTCGCCCCGTCGTCGAGCAGCGTCGCGTCGCCGAGGACGAGCAGATCGGCCGCAACGACCCGTGCTGGTGCGGGTCGGGCAAGAAGTTCAAGAAGTGCCACGGCGCCTAGGTGCCATGGCACGGAACAGTCACGTTCATGGCGCCACGGCGCCTGACGGCGCGATCCGTCAGGCTGCGCACATGATCGGAGAGATGAAGGCGGGCGCGCGATGACGCTGGCGCTCGTCCACACCTGCGTGCGCTCCCGCGACATCGGCGCGTCGGTGCGCTTCTACGAGGCGCTCGGCTTCGAGCGCCGCGGCAAGCTCGACTTCGGGCAGGCCTACAACATCTACATGGGGCTGCCCGGCGACGGCGACCGGCTCGAGCTGACGGTCAACGTCGGCCGCGAGGAGCCCTACGACCTCGGCGACGGCTACAACCACATCGCGCTGACCGTCGAGGACCTCGACGGCCTGCTGGGCAAGCTGGCCGAGCTGGGGATCGAGCCCGAGAAGCCGCCGTACGCGCCGGGCGGGCGCGAGGAGGTCGGGCGCATCTGCTTCGTGGCCGATCCGGACGGCTACCGGGTCGAGCTCATCGACGGCGGGTCGTTCCCGACGCCCCAGGATCCGTAGGCCCGGCGCCGTCGACCGCTGCTAGCTTGGACTCCGGCCATGGCCGGTTCCTCCGACGTCTCCCGATTCCGCAGCGCCTGCGGCGATCCGCCGCCAGCTGGGACGCCCTGCGCGCGGGCTTCGACCCGGACGGGCTGACGCGCGCGCGTCGCCGAGCTCGAGAGGCGGATGGGCGCGCCCGGGTTCTGGGACGACCAGGAGTCGCGCCGCGCAGGTCAGCGCCGAGCACGCGCGCGCGACGCGGCGCGCTCGAGCGCTGGCGGTCGCTGCAGCGTCCGACGTCGACGATCTCGAGCGCGCTGACCGAGCTGGCCGAGGAGGACGACTCGCGTCGCCGAGGAGGTCGACGCGCAGCTCGGCGAACGTCGAGGAGCACGCTGGCCGAGCTGGAGGAGGAGCGGCTGTTCTCCGGGCGCTACGACGCGGGCGACGCGCTCGTCACGGTCAACGCCGGCGCGGGCGGCACCGACGCCCAGGACTGGGCCGAGATGGTGCTGCGGATGATGATGCGCTGGGCTGAGCGCCGCGGCTTCACGGTCGAGCTGCTCGAGGCTCAGCCCGGGGGAGGAGGCGGGCATCAAGTCGGCGACCTTCCGCGCCGCGGGCGAGAACGCCTACGGCCTGTTCGGCGCCGAGAAGGGCGTGCACCGGCTCGTGCGGCTGTCGCCGTTCGACTCCGCCAACCGCCGCCAGACGTCGTTCGCCGGCGTCGAGGTCGCGCCGGTCGTCGACGACGTCGGCGACGATCGAGATCGACGACGACGACCTGCAGATCGACACCTACCGCGCCTCGGGCGCGGGCGGCCAGCACGTCAACAAGACCGACTCGGCCGTGCGCATCACGCACCGTCCGAGCGGGATCGTCGTGCAGTGCCAGAACGAGCGCTCGCAGACGGCCAACAAGGACACGGCGATGAAGATGCTGCGCGCGAAGCTGCTCGAGCGCGAGGAGCGCAAGCGCGCGCGAGGAGATCGCCAGGCCGAGAAGGGCGAGGCGCAGGACGTGAACTTCGGCTCGCAGATCCGCTCCTACGTCCTGCACCCGTACACGATGGTCAAGGACCACCGCACCGGCGTTCGAGATGGGCGACGCCCAGCGGGTGCTCGACGGCGACCTCGACGGCTTCGTCCGCGCCGAGCTGCTGCGCAGGCCGGCGGCGCGCGAGCCCGAGCCGCGATGCCGCAGCGAGCAGCCGACCGCGCCGTACCTCGACGCCGTCGTCGGCTACGCGCTTCCGCGGCCCCGGGCGCTTCCACGTCCCCGGCCACAAGGGCGGCCAGGGCGCCGACCCGGGCCTGCGCCACGCGATCGGCGAGCGACGCGCTGATGCTCGACGTCCCGCAGGACATCCGCGGCATCGACCTCGGGCCCGTCGCCGACGCCCTACGAGCGGGCCGAGCGGCTCGCCGCCGAGGCCTACGGCGCGACGCGCACGTGGTTCCTGACCAACGGCGCGACGCAGGGCAACCACGCGCTCTGCCTGGCGCTCGCGCCGCTCGGCGCACGCGTCGTCGCGCAGCGCAACTCGCACGCGTCGGTCGTCGACGGGCTGGTGCTGTCAGCGGCGGGGTGCCCGCCTTCGTCGCGCCCGAGTACGACGCCGAGCTGCGGCATGGCGCACGGCGTCGACGCCGGAGGCGCTCGCAGGCGGCGCTCGCGGGCGCGCCCGACGCGCGCGCCGCGTTCATCGTGTCGCCGACCTACTACGGGATGGCCGCCGACGTCGCCGGCTGCGCGGAGGTCGCGCACGCCGCCGGCGTCGCCGCTCGTCGTCGACCAGTCCTGGGGCCCGCACTTCGGCTTCCACGAGGCGCTGCCGCCGAGCGCGCTGGCGCTCGGCGCCGACGCGGTGCTCACGAGCACGCACAAGATCGGCGGGCTCGCTGACGCAGAGCGCGATGCTGCACCTCGGCCACGGCGAGCGCGTCGACGCCGGCGCGCGTCGGCCGCGACGATGCGCATCGTGCGCTCGACGAGCCCGTCGTCGCTGCTGCTGGCCTCGCTCGACGCGCGCGCGCCGCCAGCTCGCGCGTGCACGGCGAGCAGCTGCTGCACGAGACGCTCCAGGCGATCGCCGCCGCGCGCGCGAAGCTGCGCGACGATCGCCGGGCATCGCGCTGCGTCGACGAGGAGCTCGTCGGACGCCCGGGCATCGCCGGCTACGACCCGCTGCGGATCGTGCTCGACATGCGCGGGACCGGCCGCACCGGCTACGAGCTCGCCGACGCGCTGCGCCAGCTCCTACGACGTGCACGCCGAGCTGGCGACGCAGGCGACGATCGTCTTCGTCGTCGGCCTCGGCGAGCGCCGCCGAGACGCTGCTGCGCCTCGCCGGCGACGTCGAGGAGGTCGTCAAGCGCATCGCGCAGCCGAGGGCGCGATCGCGCCGATCGTCCGGCCGCCGGCCTCGCTGCGCAACGAGATGGCGGTGTCGCCGCGCGAGGCCTTCCTCGGCGAGGCGGAGGAGGTCGCGGTGGAGGACGCCGTCGGTCGCGATCTCGTGCGAGTCGATCGCCGGCTACCCGCCGGGCATCCCGGCGCTGCTGCCCGGCGAGCGGATCACGGCAGCGACGATCGACGCTACCTGCGCGAGCTCGTCGCCACCGGCGCGCGGCTGCACGGCGCGAGCGACCCGCGCTTCGAGCGCGTGCACGTGCTCGTCGAGCGCTGAGCGGCGTTACCGGGCGGCCAGCGCGCGCCGCTGCGCGGCGGCGACGAGCAGGCTGAGCGTGCGCTCGTCCTTGCCGCCGACATCGGTGAACGTCAGAGCCAGGCCCCCGGCGCCGTGTTCGCTGCGGGCCACGCTCGAAGGGAGGGTCACGGCGTGGCTCTCGGTGCACCGGATCGTCACGGTCAGCCGGTCGCCCGCCGCGAACGGCCGATCGGTCTCGAGCAGGACGCCACCGATCGAGAGGTTCAGCGTCTCGCACGCAAGCGGTGGGCTCTTCGGATGCTCGATCACGGCGGGCAGGGCGACCGTGACACGGAACGTCTCGCGCCGCTGGTCGAAGCGCGCGCCTGCGGTGCCGGGCCAGAAGCGCGTGCCGCGACCGTCGACGGCGAGATGGCCGGCGAGCAGCACGCCGCCGAAGCTGCTGTTGAACGACAGCCTCGCCACTCCCGCGGCGAGCGCGGCCCCGTGGACGTCGAGGACGACGGATCCACGCTCGATCGCGTCGACCACCGCGACGAGGTTCGCCTCGCCGGTCACGACCCGCACGAGCTGGCCCGGTCTGGGCAGGTACACGCTCACACGAGCAGTGTCGGCGCTCGGCGGGCGCTGCATGGGAGCCTTAGACGGATGGACGATCTCACCGAGGCGCTCTCCGCCCGGCGCGGGCACTTTCGCCTGGAATCCGGGCACCACGGCGAGCTGTGGCTGGACCTCGACGCGCTCTTCGCGCGCCCGGCGCGCGTGGCGCCGTTCGTGGCGCGGCTCGCGGACCAGCTCTCACCGCTTGGCGCTGAGGTCGTCTGCGGCCCGCTGGTGGGCGGCGCGTTCGTCGCGCAGGCGATCGCGGCGCAACTCGGCGTCGAGTGCTCGTGGACCGAGCGCGTGACCGGCCCGTCCGGCGACGCGCTCTACGCGGCGCGTTACCGGATTCCCGACCCGCTGCGCGAGCGCCTGCGCGGCCGTACCGTGGCGATCGTCGACGACGTGATCAACGCGGGCTCGGCGACGCGCGCGACGCTGGCGGACCTACGCGCGTGCGGTGCGCGCCCGGTCGCCGTGGGCGCGCTGCTCGTCCTCGGCTCGGGGGCCGCCGACCTGACCGCTGCCGAAGGCCTCGCGCTCGCGAGCGTCGCAAGCGTGCCGAACACACTCTGGGCGCCGGACGAATGCCCGCTCTGCGCGGCTGCCGTCCCGCTGGACGACCACTAGTCGGCTCGGGTCACCTCGCCGCATGCGCGCAGCCCGAGCGTGCCGTCCGGCATCTCGGCCATCGCTTCGATCATGGCCCGACGATAGCGCCCGACAGATCCGGGTCGGTGGCCGGCGCGGCCGCGCGGAGCGCGGGTACCGCGGAGAGCTCGCGGTTGGCCGACAACGTGTAGCTCGGCGCGCCCGACACGCCATCGCTGTAGCTGCCGGTGACGCGCGGCAGGCCCGCGAACGCGTTGCCGGTGATCGTCGTCTGCGCCTGCAGCCCGCTGCACACGAGCACGCCCGCCGTCGTGTTGACCTGGCGCACGGTGCCGTCGAGGTCGCGCACCTGGCCGCCGACGACGTTCCCCGACAACAGCGTGGTCCCGGCGGCGCAGCCGGCCTCCGAGCTGGCACGGCACTCCAGCAGCACGCCCTGCTGGGCCTGCTCGATGACGTTCCCGCGCAGCACGACGTTGGCGTCGACGTGCCAGACGCGAATCGGCGAGCGCAGGTAGTAGACGACCTTCGCCCCGGCGCGCACGCCGTAGGCCTCGCGGAAGACGTTGTACTCGGCGACGATGCTTCCGCGGTCACCGTCGACCGGCAGTCCCGTGAGCCAGTACGGGCCGTTGTGCGGGCGGTTCTGGCCGAGGAAGAGCGCGGTCAGGGCCGAGCCCTCGAAGGTGTTGTAGCCGGCGTAGGCGTCGTGGTTGCCCTCCTTGAACGAAAGGGTCTGGTTGAAGACGCCGGAGAAGTAGTTGTGTTCGATGCGCGGCTGCAGCGACCCGTAGACGGAGACGCCGTAGTCGTCCTGCGCGTCGGGGATGGCGGGCCCCGAGGTCACCGACGCGGTCGGGTCCTGTGCCAGATACGGGTCGAGGACCTCGTTGCAGCGGACCTCGGCGGCCTTGGTGTCCCAGACCTGGATGCCGTCGTCGTACATGCTGAGCAGGCGATTGCCCTGCACGGTGACGTCGGCGACGTCGCTGACATCGATGCCGACGTCGTAGTAGCGGAACTCGATGCCCTCGACCATCGCCCCGCCTGCGCGTACCTCGACGGCCGTGCCCACGTGGGCGCCGAGGCCGGTGTCGTTGGCGTAGCGCGGCGTCGGGCCGCCGACGAAGACGGCGCCGAACGGGTGCGCCGCGCGCAGGCGCACGGCGGCGTCGAGGGTGACCGAGGCGCGGTTGTAGACGCCGTCGGCCAACTCGACCGTGTCGCCCGCCTTGGCACTCGCGATCGCGGCGGCGAGGGTCGACGGCGTGGCGGCGATCGTCCTGCCCCTGCCCGCCCAGGCCGCGGTAACCGCGGGGGAGGTGCAGTAGCCGGCGGGCGCGGCGGGCGGCACGGGGTTCGGCGCGGCGACCGTCGAGCGGCCGGGCGCGCGCTTCGCGCCGCAGCGCGCGGTGCTGCGTCTGACCGAAGCGGCCCGACCGCGCAGGTGCCACGTCGCGCGCTTGGAGCGCTTCGCGAACACGACCCGCAGGGCCCTGCCCGTGGCGCCGGGGTGAAAGCGCGTCGGCAGCCGGCCGAGGACCCTGCCGCCCGTGACCCGGTTGCCCCGGCCGCGCCTGACCTTCGCCGCCTTGCGGCCGCGGACCTTGACGTCGAAGACGGCGACGAGCTTCTTGCCGCGCAGCTCGGTGCACGACCCCTTGGCGACCACTGCCGGCAGCTTGGACGCGGCCCGGGCATCCGAAGCGAAGGCGGCGCCGACGAGCAGGCCGGCGGCGAGGAGCCAGAGGAGCAGGCGGCGGGTGCGGGCGACGACGGACATGCAGCCCGTGGGTCGTCCCGCGCGCGCCCGCCTTGAGCGCCGCGGACGAGGGGACGGCCCGAGCGCGTCATGCTGCAGCCATGAACGCCACCCAGCAGCCCCGCAGCGCGCTCGTGTTCGGCGCACGCAACCTCGGCCGCGCGGTCATCGAGCGGCTGCGCGCCGACGGCTGGAACGTCGCCGCAGTGGCGCGCTCGGACGCGACACTCAAGACCGCCGAGGCGGGGGGCGCGCTGGCGCTGCGCGGCGACGTGACCGATCTGGACAGCGTCCGCGGCGCGCTCGAGGAGGCTGCCGCCGCGCACGGCGGGGTCGACCTGGTGGTCAACGCCGCGTCGGCTTACGGCGGCACGCGCAGCGGCCCGTTCGGCGGCGGCCCGCTCGCCGAGGCGGCGCCGACCGCGTTTGACGACTGGGCCGCGGCGCCGGGGCGGGCCGCCTTCACCTTCCTCTCGGCGACCGCCCGCTACGTCCTCGAGCAGGCGAGGCCGGCGACGTTGGTCCAGGTCACCGGCGGCTCATCGCGCCGCGCGATCGCCGGCCGCGGCCTGTGGGCGGCCGGCGCGTTCAGCGTCCGGGCGATCACGCAGGCCGCTGCGCTGGAGCTGCGCGAGCACGGCATCCACGTCGCGCTGCTCATCGTCGATGCGGGCATCGAGCCCTACGAGGGTGGCGGCCGCGAGGGCGTCGACCGCGCCGCCCTCGCCGATCCGCGCGAGATCGCCACTGCGGTCGCGTTCCTGGCCGACCAGGGCGCCCGCGCGGCGACCCACGAGCTCCAGGTCACCCCGCTGGCCGAGCGGTGGGTGCCGTGAGGGTCCGCACCGAGCGCCTGCTGCTGCGCCCGTTCGCCGCGGGCGACTTCGACGCAATGCTGGCGATGCAGTCGCACGCCGAGGTCGTCCGCTACCTCTACTGGGAGCCGCGCACCGCGGACGAGGTGCGCGAGAGCCTCGCGCGCAAGAGCGCCAGTACGTCGCTGAGTGTGCCGGGCGACGACCTCTCGTTCGCCGTGGAGCTCGAGGCCACCGGTGAGATGGTCGGCGACTGCGGGCTGCACTGGGACGACGACGAGCACCGCCAGGGCGAGATCGGGTTCATCGTCCACCCCGGCCACCAGGGCCAGGGCTACGCGACCGAGGCCGCGCGCGAGGTGTTGCGGATCGCCTTCGAGGCCGTGCGCCTGCACCGCGTCGTCGGGAGGCTCGAGGCGCGCAACACCGCCTCGGCTCGCGTGCTCGAGAAGCTCGGCATGCGCCGCGAGGCCCATCTGATCGAAAACGAGTGGGTCAAGGGCGAGTGGCAGAGCGAGCTGATCTACGCGCTGCTCGACCGCGAGTGGCGCGCCGCAGCCGGGTTCGCAGCGAGAACCACAGCGCGATCGGGATGAAGGCCGCGCCGGCCAGGGAGCCCGCGGCAAAGCGCGCAAGGCGCATGGGGGTCGGAGGCGCCGCTTCGTCGGCCGGCGGCAGCAGTGCCAGCGGCGATGCCCCGGCGCGCGGCTTGACGCCGGCGATCGCGACGGCAAAGGGATCCCAGCCCTCGTCCCACCACTCGGGCGCCACGTGCACGCGCTCGATCGACTGAAAGCCCGCGCGCTCGAACCACGCGACGTACTCCTCCTCGGACGGAAAGAGCATCCACGCGTCCGACAGTGCGCGCGCCAGCGGGTGTGTCCGCCGCAGCGGCCCGGCGAGCAGCGCGACGCCCCCCGGGCGCAGGACGCGATAGGCCTCGGCGATCGCGCGCTGCGGATCGGGCCAGTACTCGATGCTCCCGGTCGAGACGTAGCGGTCGCGCGAGTCGGTCGCAAACGGCAGCGCCTCCGCGTCGCCAAGGAGCTTGGCCACGCCGTCCAGGGCGCGCTTGCGCCGGGCGCGGGCAAGTTGATCCGGGCTCTGGTCGAGCATGGTCACGCGGCCGGGTGCCACCGAGCGCACGATCGCCTCGGTGGCAAAGCCCGTTCCGGCCCCGACGTCGACGACGTCGAGCGAGGGCTCGTGGAGCCGCGCGAGCGCGAGCGCGAGGTCGCGCATCGGCGCGGTCCAGAACAGCGGGTTGATCCAGCGGTCGTAGCCCAGCGACACGACCCGGTAGAACCAGCGCGCCTCGGCCTTGTGCTGGATGAAGCGCACGTCCTCAGCCCAGCAGGTAGGCGGCCGGGACCAGCAGGTACTCGCAGAAGAAGAGCTGCCACACGCGCCAGTAGAAGCGGGAGAAGGCGACCGGATCGGTCGGGTCGACGCGCAGCGCCCAGCGCCACAGTACGGCGACTCCGGCGAGATGTCCGGCCACGAACAGCGCGGCGCCCGCGCCGTCGAGCAGGAAGGGGCCGGCCACCGCCATGCCGATCCCACCCACGGTCAGCGCCCCGACGCCCAGCGCCAGCACCGGCCGCGGCCCGAGGCGCACGGAGAAGGTGGCAATGCCGAAACGGCGATCGCCCTCGATGTCGGGCACGTCCTTGAGCACCGCGATGGCGAACGAGAAGGGGACGGTGACGGCGGTCAGCGCCCACACGCCGGCGCTCACCGGCGTGCCGGCGACGTGCAGCCACACGCCGAGGTTCACGACCAGCGACCGCACGAACATGATCGAGCCGGCGGCGAGCGCGGGGAAGCGCTTCAGGCGCAGCGGCGGGCAGGAGTAGGCCCAGCCCACGCCGAGCGCCACGCTCACGGCGACGAGCTCCGCCGCCCCCTGCGTGACTGCCATCGCCATCGGCGCGATGGCGGCCACCGCGACGATCCGCTTGCCCGCCTCCAGCGACAGATCGCCCGCTGCGATCGGCAGCCATGGCTTGTTCAGGCGGTCGATCTCGACGTCCTCGACCTGGTTGATGCCGACGATGAACACGTTCACGCAGGCGCCGGCCAGCAGGGTCAAGAGCAGGTCGACGATGCCCGACGCGCGGTGCTGCGACGCGGCGATCACGTACAGCCCGACGATCGACAGCGACGTGCCGATCAGCGTGTGCGGGCGCCCGAAGCGCCACAGCACGCGCAGGGCCGACGCCGCCGCTCGCGGGCGCCGGGTGGGTGGGACCCGATTCACCGCGACCGGGGGGCGACTCATCCCGTGGAACGCTATCGGGCGTGTCGACGCTGCTCGCCGCCTACCGCCGCACCGGGGCCGATCCGCCGTTCGGCGACCCGCGCGGCTACCACGGCGTCGGCATGGAGGGCCACTTCTGGCGGATCACGCAGCCGGCCACGGGCGCCGTCGTCGTGGCGATCCTCGCCATCAGCCGCGACGCCGAGGGCAAGCCGTGGGCGATGGCCTCGCTGGCCGCTCACCCCGGCGGCGCCGTGCGCTCGGCGACCCTGCCCGACGCGCACGCCTCCGCCCGCGGGCTGGCGGTCGGCGCGGGTAGCGCCTTCGCTGCCGACGGGCGATCGCTGCGCGTCGACCTCGGCGAGGACGCGCGCCTGGAGGCCACCTTCGCGCGCGCGGACCCATGGCCGCGGCGCTCGTTCGGCGCGCTCGGTCCCGCCCAGGCGATCCCCGGCATGAGCCAGTACTGGCACCCGTGGCTGCTGCGCGCCTCCGTGAGCGGCAGCGCGCGCGTCGGCGGCCAGACGATCGACCTCGACGGCGCGGTGGTCTACGCCGAGAAGAACTGGGGGGCGGGTGGGATGCCGCCGGCCTGGTGGTGGGGCCAGGCGCACGGCTTCGACCGCCCCGACGCCTGCGTGGCGTTCGCCGGCGGCCGCGCGGGCATCGGACCGCTGCGCGCCACGGCGACCGCGCTCGTCGTCGCCCTCGGCGGCGACGTCCACACCGTCGTGCGCCCGCTGCGCCCGCTGCGTGTCACCGTCGACGACCACGGCTGGCGCCTGTCGGGCGGCGGCATCGAGGTCGACGCCCACGCCGAGGGCGGCGCGCAGCCGCACCTGCTCCCGGTGCCCGTGCCCCACGAGCGGCGCAGGCTCGACGACTGGGCGCCCCAGCACCTCACGGGGACCCTGCACCTGCGGGTGCGCCGCCGCGGCCGCACCCTCTACGAGGGCACGTCACACCTCGCGGGCCTCGAGCGCGGCCGCGGCCACCTCGCCTAGCGCTAGGGGCGCGGCGGGAGCTCCTGCAGCGACCAGGCGTTGCCGTCCGGGTCGCTGAAGAACACGAAGCGACCCCAGGGGAAGTCGGAGACGTCGCTGACCTCGATCCCGCGCTCGGTCAGCTCGGTCCGCGCGGCGTCGGCGTCGGCGACGACGAGCTGCAACCCTCTGACGGAGCCCGGCGGCGCGTCGGTGATGCCCTTGCCCAGCGCGATCGAGCACGCCGAGCCCGGCGGCGTGAGCTGCACGAAGCGCATGTCCTCGCTCACCGTATGGTCGTGGTCGGCGTTGAATCCGGCCTGTACGTAGAAGTCCTTCGCGCGGTCCACGTCGGAGACCGGCACCGAGATCAGCTCGAGCTTCATGTCCATGCCGTCACGCTATCGCGGCGCGCTCGGCCGCGAGGGCGAGCGCCTCGCCGCCGATCAACCGCTCGAAGACGCCGATGACCAGCCACAGCGAGCGCAGGCGCACGGCTGCGCGGCGGTCGATCGGGGCGACCCTCGCCTCGGAGACGATCACGCTGCCGCCGCCATCGGGCTCGACCCAGTTGGCGAGCAGCACGCGGACCGTGCCGGGCTCCGACCACTCGCGGAACGCGTCGGGCCCGTCAAGGCGCGGGTAGTCGCGCTGCAGCGTCCAGATCCGCCCGCACAGCCCGGAGAGCGACCAGTGCTCGCCCTCGTCGAGCACGCAGAACGGGTACTCGGCCAGCAGGTCGCGGAAGGTCTGGCGGCCGTCGACGCCGGGGATCCGCCAGCGCACGACCCGGCCGAGCGTGCGCGTCTCGCCCAACCGCAGCTTGTTGGCGACGGACCAGAGGCGATCCGGGTCGGCGTCCGAGCGGCGCCGGTGGTGCGTGTGGACCGCCGCGTCGGGCAGCCACGCGTCGAGGGTAGTGGGGTGCAGCACGGGCGCAGCACGGTACCTTCGATCCGATGCCGCGCAAGCTGCCGGTGATCGCGTGCGCGCTTTTCGCCCTCGACCCCGGCCACCGCCTGGGCGGTGACGAAGGACGGTACGCGCCTGGCCGACACGCTCTACGGCACACCGGGCAACGATGTGCTCCGAGGCCACGGCTCGCGCGACGTCCTCTACGCCGGCGCGGGCAACGACCTGCTCTCCGGGGACACGGCCGCCGACCGCCTGTACGGCGAAGACGGCGACGACGAGCTCGACGGCGGCTCGGGCAACGATCGCCTCGAGGGCGGCAACGGCAACGACGTCCTGCTGGGCGTGACCGGCAACGACGTCCTCGAGGGTGGCTTGGGCAACGACCGCCTCGACGGCTTCGACGGCGATGACATCCTGCGCGGCGGCGACGGCAACGACTTCCTCGGCGAGTCGCGCTTCGGCGACGAACGCGAGCTCAGCGGCGGACCCGGCGACGACGTCATCCTCGGAAACGCCGGCGCCGACAAGGTCGTGCACGGCGACGACGGCAACGACCTGATCTCGGGCGGCACCGGCGACGACGGCCTCGACGGCGGCCCCGGCGACGACATGCTCTTCGCGGGCTCGGGCCAGTACAAGGGCCTTCCGACCATCGGCGGCGACGGCAACGACACGCTCATCGACACCGGCTCGGGCACGCTCGACGCCGGCCCGGGCAACGACGTGCTGTGGCAGGTCGGCGCCAACGGGCTCGCCGTCCTGCTCGGCGGCGACGGCGACGACCATCTCTTCGTGGGCACCGGGACCGCGACGGCCGACTGCGGCTCGGGCGACGACGTCGCCTACCTCACGCCCGCCGCCCAGGCCGCCGACGCCCGCCATCAGCTCGATCGCAGGCGCATCGGCTTCGCGGGCTGCGAGAGCATCGAGCCCGCACCGGCCGGCGCCGAGGCCCCGACGTTCGGCGGTCAGGCCGATCGCTACAAGGCCCTCGGCGTGCCGTGGGACGACGACGTCGTCGCCAAGGCGATCACCTACGAGCAGATGAGCTCCTGCCAGCGCAAGAAGTCGTCATGCCCGGGCACCGACGGCCCGGAGCGCATCGTCGGCACCGACGGCGCCGACCGCCTCACCGGGCGCGGCGGCGACGACTTCCTCGAAGGGGCGGGCGGCAACGACCGCCTCGACGGTGGCCGCGGGCGCGACTCGCTCTTCGGCCGTGCGGGCGACGACCGCCTCGACGGCGGCCTCGGCGGCGACGAGCTCGAGGGCGGCCGCGGCAACGACACGCTCATCGGCGGCGACGGCTCCGACCAGATCAACGGCGGCCTCGGCCGCGACCGTATCTTCGCCGGCCCGGGCAACGACACGATCCGCGCGGTCGGCGGCGGCCGCGACGTCATCGACTGCGGCCCCGGCCTGGATCGCGTCGAGAAGGACAGCCGCGACCGCACGCGCCACTGCGAGATCGTGCTCTGAGTCCTACTCCCTGAAGGACCAGTGCGCCGGACCGCGGGAGCGGAGATGCTGCGCCGATGCGAATCCCCTTTGCCGCCGCCGCCGCGGTCGTGGCGCTGGCATTGATCCCATCGGCCGGCGACGCCGCGGTGCGCTCGTGCGGGACGATCAGTGCAGCAGGAGGCGACGTCCTGCAGGTCTACGCGCTTCGGGGCGTGACGTGCAAGAAGGCCGAGAGCGTCGCCCGGACCTTCTCGAGGACGCCGTCGGCCCCCGCGCCCTGGCACTGTCTGACCGGCACCGGGCAGCGCTACCGCGGCAAGGCCGTGAGCTTCGCCTGCGGCTACGGGAGCCGCGGCCCGGTGATGAAGCGCAAGCACGCCTTCGTCGCGGTCCAGGCCCACACGTCGGGCTGACCCGAGCCGCGCATGCGCGGCACCTACCATGCGCGGCGATGGGCATCGAGCTCTCCGAGTTCGAGCCGCTGGTCCGCCGGGCGCTCGCCGAGGACCTCGGCTCGGGCGACCTGACCACCCAGGCCACCGTCCCACCGGGCACGCGCGCGCGGGCGCGGATCACGCAGAAGCAGCCCGGCGTGCTGTTCGGGATCGACGCCTCCGAACTGGTCTTCGCCGTGCTCGACTCCGCCGCGCGCTTCGAGCGGCTGGCCGAGGAGGGCGTGTGGCGCGACGGCGGCCCGGTCCTCGACGTCGAGGGCTCGGCCGCCGCGCTGTTGAGCGCCGAACGCACCGCGCTGAACCTGCTGGCGCGGCTCAGCGGCGTGGCGACGCTGACCGCGCGCTACGTCGAGGCCGTGCGCGGCACGCGCGCACGGGTGCTCGACACGCGCAAGACGACGCCGGGCCTGCGGCTGCTCGAGAAGGCGGCGGTCGCCGCCGGCGGAGGTACCAACCATCGCGTCGGGCTGTTCGACGCGATCCTCATCAAGGAGAACCACGCAGCGATGGCGGGCGGCGTGGGGGAGGCGGTGCGGCTGGCGCGCGCGGCCTCGCCCGACGTGCCGCTCGAGGTCGAGTGCCGTACACGCGAGGAGGTCGACGAGGCGCTCGCCGCGGGGGCGCGGCGGCTGCTGCTCGACAACATGACGCCGGACGAGTTGCGCGCGATCGCCGAGCACGTCGGCGGTCGTGCGGAGCTCGAGGCCAGCGGCGGGATCGACCTCGAGACGATCAGGGACGTGGCCGAGACCGGGGTAGACTTCGTATCCGTCGGTGCGCTCACGCACTCCGCCCCCGCCCTCGATCTTTCCCTTCTCCTGGAGCCGTTGCCATGAACCTCCCCATGGCCCCCGTCGCCACCCCCGAGGGCCTCGATCCAGCCGACATCCCGGCGCTGCAGGACGAGGTACGCGAGCTCGCGCGCGAGCGCAATGCGGTCATCCTCGCCCACAACTACCAGCTGGCCGAGGTGCAGGACGTCGCCGACTACGTCGGCGATTCGCTGGGCCTCGTCGCGGCAAGGCGCGGCGACCGACGCCGACGATCATCGCCTTCTGCGGCGTGCACTTCATGGCCGAGACCGCGTCGATCCTGTCGCCCGACAAGACCGTGCTGATCCCGGACCTCGACGCCGGCTGCTCGCTGGCCGACTCGATCACGCCCGAGGAGCTGCGCGCCTGGCAGGCGAAGCATCCCGGCGCGGTCACCGTGATGTACGTCAACACGACCGCTCGAGGTCAAGGCGCTCACCGACTACTGCGTGACCTCCGCCAACGCGGTGCAGGTCGTCGAGCACATCCTGGGCGAGCACGGGTCTGACACCGAGATCCTCTTCGGACCGGACATGTTCCTCGGCGCGTTCGTCGAGAAGTCGATCGGCCGCTCGCTGCACGTGTGGAACGGCGAGTGCCACGTGCACGCCGGCATCCGCCCGTCCGACATCGCGCGCACGCGCGCCGCGCACCCCGGCGCCGACTTCCTCATCCATCCCGAGTGCGGCTGCTCGACGTCGGTGATGGAGTACGTCGCCGCCGGCGACGTCGACCCCAACGGCGTGAAGATGCTGTCGACCGGCGGCATGATGGCCTACGCTCGCGAGCAGGCCGGACACGGCGGGACGGCGATCATGGCCACCGAGACCGGGATGCTGCACCCGCTGCGGATGGCCGCACCCGACGTCGAGTTCATCGCCGCCAACGAGCGCGCCTCCTGCCGCTACATGAAGATGATCACGCTGCCCAAGCTGCGCGACGCCCTGCGCGACGGCCTCTACGAGGTCAAGGTGCCCGAGGCGATCGCCGAGCGTGCCCGCGTGCCGATCGAGCGCATGGTCGCCATCGGCTGAAGGGGTGCCGGAGGCGGCCACGTGGCCGCCTGAGGCGGGCCCCCTGGTCGCGGAGCGACACGGTGTCGATGACGCCCAATCACGTTCGCCGGCGAGGCACTCGACCGCGCGGGAGCGCGGCGGCGCGACGAGGCGTGGCTGGCCGCGCGGCTCGCCGACCCGGCCACCGGCGTCGTGGTAGCCGACAAGAACGGCGTGCTCGTCGACGGCGATCGCCCGCGGCTTGTAGCGGCCGACGAACTGCCCGGTGGGCTCGAGCTCGTCCTGCTCGGCGTCGACGGCGACGGTCGCGCGATCTTCGCCGCCGACCCCGGTGAGGCGGTGCCCGGCGAGCGGCGCGGACTGCGCGAGCTGGCCCCGGTCATCTCCCAGGCCGACGGCGGCATGATCGCCCACGCGGTCGCCCTGCTGAACTGGCACCGCCGCCATCGCTTCTGCGCGAACTGCGGCGCGCGCAGCGAGAGCCGCGAGGCCGGCCACATCCGCCAGTGCCCGGCGTGCGGTACCGATCATCATCCGCGCACCGACCCGGTGGTCATCATGCTCGTCTGTGACGGCGACCGCGCGGTGCTCGGCCGCCAGGCGCACTGGCCCGCCGGCCGCTACAGCGCTCTGGCGGGCTTCGTCGAGCCGGGGGAGAGCCTGGAGGAGGCCGTTGCGCGCGAGGTGCGTGAGGAGTGCGGCGCGCGGGTGACGGACGTGCGCTACCGCTCGTCGCAGCCGTGGCCGTTCCCGACCTCGCTGATGCTCGGCTTCCACGCGCGCTGGACGGCGGGCGAGCCAGCCGTCGGCGACGGCGAGCTCGAGGACGTGCGCTGGTTCACGCGCGACGAGATCGCCGGCGGCGGCGTGCGGCTACCGCCGCCCGAGGCCATCGCCCGGCGCCTCATCGACGAGTGGCTCGGCCGTGAGGCGCCGGGCGCGCCCGGCCTTCTCGCGGTCTAGAGCACCAGCTCGATCTCGCGGAAGACCAGGCCGCCGGCCGTTGCCCGCAGCTCGGCCTCTCCGACGATGGCGCCGGGGGTCAGCAGGCTCGCGTCGCAGCTCGCCTGCTCGTCGTTGTCGTCCTCGCTCGAGCCATCGCTGCCGCTCGAGCCGTCGCCGCCGTCCGGCGTCCCGCCGCCGTCCGGGCCCCCGCCGCTGTGGTCGTCGGTCGCGAGCGGCGCGACGGGGACCGACACGGAACTGGTGGGCGCGGAACCTCCTTGCCCGACCCGCTCGGGCCCGGCCCGCTGCTCGCCGAACCCGATTCGCCCAATCCGGAGCCGCCGGGCCCCGGTCCGCTCGACGCCGAGTGGTTCGCCGATTCGTGGTCGCCGGACCCCGAATGGCGACGATGCGACGTGTGATCGGTCGAGCGCCGGACATGCTCCCGCGCCGGCGCCGCCACGCTGCGATGTGTGATCGCCGGCGCCACCATCGCGGCGGGCCGGCGAGCCGGAGCGGAGTGCTCGCGGTGTGCGCGCTTCGCCGCCGCCGGTGCCGCAACGTGCTCGTCGCGCAGCGCCGGAGCACCCGCCACGACCGCGCCGGCCGCCAGGACCGCGGCGCCCGCCTTGATCGCAACGCCGGCGCCGCCGGCGCTCGCGGCGACCTCGGCCACGCGCGCCGCGCCGACCTCCTGGCCTGAGGCCACCCACGACACGATCGGGTAGGGCGTGATCGCCGTCGCGGCGGCACGCAGGGCGCTGCGCGCGCGCAGCAGCAGCTGGCGCAAGGCGCCGTCGCTGAGCCCGAGCTCGGCGGCGACGTCGGCGTGCGGGCGGTCGGCCACGGCCACGGCGAGGATCGCCGCGCGCTGACGATCGGGCAGCGCGTCGATGCCGTCCAGGGTCGCGCGCAGCTCCTCGCGCTGCTCGACGTCGGCCTCGGTGCTCAGGGCCGCAAGCTCGGGTGTCAACGGCAGCGCCGAGGCCGCCGCGCAGCGTGTCGACGGCCTGGTTGTGGGCGATCCGGTACAGCCACGGCCGCAGGTCGCGCACCTCTGTGCCGGCGCGCAGCGCCTGCCACGCACGCACGAAGGTGCCTGCAGCACGTCCTCGGCCAGCGCCTCGGAGAGCAGCCGGCGCAGGTAGCGCTGAAGCGGCCGGCGATAGCGCTCGACGATCTCCTCGAACGCGCGGTCGTGGCCGCTCGCGGCCAGCGCGCTCAGGCGACGATCGCTCTGCGCGCGCAGCAGCGGGGTTGACAGCAGCGGCGTCATGCCCGTTCCGACAACGGTAGCGCCGCCGCGTCACGCAGGGAGCAGGTCGATCCCCCGTTCGGCCACCCGCCGCACCAGCGGCAGGCTCTGGCGCTTGCGCTCGAACTCGGCCGGCGTGTAGCAGTGCACGTCGGCCGGATCGCCCATCTCGTCGGCGTCCCACAGCGAGGCGCACTGGTACACGCGCTCCAGCCACGGCACGCCGTCGAACATCTCCGACACGAACACGACGACGTACTCGGGCCCGCGCTCGCGCTGGGGCCCGGCGCCCCGGGCGTCGTCGACGCGCGCGCCGCCGAGCAGCGCCCGCTCGATCGGCCAACGGTCGCTCACGCGCGCGACGTACCGGGACAGCTCGCGCTCGTTGAGTGCCTCGGCCACCGTCACGGGCTCATTGTGAACGACCGCGGCGCGGCCGCCTAGCGGCCTTCACACGATCAGAACTCTTCGGCCTTGTGCGGTCCCACGCAGGCGATCGCGAGCTCCTCGGGATCGACAGTGCGCGCCGCCTCGGCGACCTCGTCGAAGGTGACCTCGTCGAGCAGCGCGATCGCCGCGTCGGGGTCGATGTCCTCGCCGAAGACGATCGTCTGGTTGGCCGCGTAGCGCGCCACCGCGTTGGTGTTCTCGAAGGCCAGCACGCGGCGGCCCGCCGCGTAGGCGCGGGCGCGCTCGACCTCGTCGAGCCGCGGCCCGTCGGCGGCCAGCTCGCCCACGATCTCGCGCATCCGCGTGTAGGCCTCGACGCACTTGCTCGACTCCAGGCCGGAGCCGAGCTGCAGCACCGGCACGTCGGCGTAGGCGTGGTCGGTCGCGTAGACGGAGTAGCACAGGCCGCGTTGCTCGCGGATCTCGTCGAACAGGCGCGAGCCCATCGAGCCGCCCAGCAGCGTCGAGTAGATCGTGAACGCGGCGCGGGCCTTGGGGTCGTCGACGGCGACGCGCGGCCGGTAGGACATCCGCAGGTGCGACTGGTTGGAGTCGCGCTCCTCGACGAGGACCTGCGGCGCGAACGCGCCGGCCGGCTCATAGCCGCCGGGCGCCGGCAGGTCGGGGAAGCGCGCGAAGAGCTCGGCCACCTCGCCGTTCTCGGCCACGTGGTCGACGTTGCCGACGACGAAGGCGCCGCCCCGCGCGCCGGCCCAGCGGCGCTCGCGGAAGGCGACGATCGCCTCGCGCGAGAAGCTGCGCAGGTGCTCCTCCGGCCCGAGGACGGTGCGCCCGAGCGGGTGGTCGCCGAAGTGCGCCTGGTCGATCAGCTCCTCGGCCACCGCGGCCGGCTGGTCCTTGTAGCGCTGGATCTCCTGGATGACGACGCCGCGCTCCTTGTCGAGCTCGGCCGGATCGATCTTCGGGCGCCCGACGAAGTCCGTGAGCAGGTCCATCGCCTCCATCGCCGCCTCGGCGCGGACGGTGATGTGGAAGGCGACGAGGTCATGCGAGGTGTAGGCGTTCAGCGAGCCGCCCATGCGCTCGGCGGTCTCGTTGACCTTGCGGTAGTCGTCGTAGATCTGGCCGCCCTTGAACACCAGGTGCTCGAGGAAGTGGGCCATGCCGTTCTCCTCGGGCCGCTCGGTGCGCGCGCCGGCGTCGAAGGCGACGAGGATCGTGGTCGCGCGCGTGCCGTCGAGGGCGACGCGGTGGATCGGGAGTCCGTTGGGGGCGACGGAGGAGGAGATCTTCGGCATCGTCCGTTTGACGATAGGACATTGAACGCGGGGCCCGCGCTCCGGCGGCCACGTGGCCGCCTCCGCCACCCGCGAGCGAGGCGATCTCACGTGCCGGACGCGCCCGGCGTTGGACACCCATGACCATCGCCACCGCACCGGCCGTCGCCGACCGCATCGCAGAGCTCGACTGGGCCGAGCTGACCGCCCGCCTCGACGAAAACGGCTTTGTCCAGACGCCCCCCGTCTACGGCGCGGGCGAGTGCCGCGAGCTCGCCGCGAGCTTCGAGGACGGCCGCTTTCGCTCGACGATCGACATGCGCCGTTACCGCTTCGGCGAGGGCGCCTACAAGTACTTCGACGCGCCGCTGCCCGCGCTCATCGACGATGCCCGCCACGCGCTGTACCCGCCGCTGGCGGCGCTGGCCAACGACTGGGCGCAGCGGCTCGGGGAGACGGCCGACTATCCGCCGGCGCTCGAGGCCTTCCTCGACCGCTGCCACGCCGCCGGCCAGCAGCGCCCGACGCCGCTGATCCTGCGCTACGGCGAGGGCGGCCACAACACCCTGCACCAGGACATCTACGGCGAGGTCGCCTTTCCGCTGCAGGCGGTGACGGTCCTCGACCGCCCCGGCGCGGACTTCGAGGGCGGGCAGTTCGTGCTGCTCGAGCAGCGCCCGCGCGCGCAGTCACGCGCGCACGTGATCGACCTGGAGCGCGGCGCGTTCCTGATCTTCGCCACCCGCCACCGGCCGGTACAGGGCACGCGCGGCTACTACCGCGCCAACAT
Organism: uncultured Actinomycetes bacterium; assembly: GCA_963821355.1. GTDB lineage: Bacteria > Actinomycetota > Thermoleophilia > Solirubrobacterales > Solirubrobacteraceae > JAOPZW01. The sequence continues at coordinate 153,314 of CAWGDO010000005.1, forward strand.
GCGCCACGGCGTCGCCACGGTGCTCGCCGGGCGGCGCACGACGCTCGGCGTCATCTTCCACGACGCCGTCTAGGCGCCCTTGCGCTTGAGTTCGGCCTCGATGCCGTCGAGCAGGCGCTCGAGGCCGCGCTCGAAGCGACCCTCGTCGAGCGCCATGGCCGGAAGGTCCTCGTCCTTGCCACCGGCGGCGCGGTTGGCCTCGACGATGCGCACCACGTTGGGGTACGCGCCGGTCTCGAGCTCGACGGCCATGTAGTCGAAGACCGCCTGCATCCAGCCAGGCTCCGCCTCCTCGACACGTTGCTCGAGTCCGGCGAGGTAGGCGCGCAGGCTGAACCCGAAGACGTAGTCGTCGATCAGCGCGACGATCTCCATCTTCGTCGGCAGGTCGACGTCGAGGTCGACGACCGCGGCGACCGATTGGTCGAAGTGCCGCAGGGAGTTGGGGCCCGGGACCGCCCGCGGCCGCGGCTGCATCGCGCCGAGAATCCACGGGTGGCGCTCGAAGTTGCGCCGAGTGGCGACGGCGATCGCCCGCAGCGCGGGGCGCCATCCCGTGCGCAGCTCCGCCTCGTCGACGAGCTGGCCGCCGAGGATCGCGTCGCTGACGAGGTCGATGAGCTCGTCCTTGCTGCGGACGTAGTGATACAGGCTCATCGTCCCGCTCCCGAGCTCGCGCGCGACGCGGCGCATCGACACTGCGTCGATGCCCTCTGCGTCGGCCACCGCGATGGCCGCCGCGGCGATGTCCGCGCGCGATTGGGGAGCACGCCGCCCGGCCGGCTCGGCGCGAGACCAGATCGGGTCGAAGACGTCCCCGTCGTGACCTCCTCGGGTCCGATCATGGCGATCTCGACGCTCAGGCCTTGACATCTCGTACAGTGTACTACTACCGTACGGCGTACGAATACCGTACATCGTACGAATGAGAGCCAACATGATGACATCCACCCAGGACGCAGGCGTGCGCGTCGAGGGCCTCGGCCGGCGCTTCGACGACCTCTGGGCGCTGCGTGACGTCGACTTTGCGGTCCCGCAGGGCTCGGTGCTCGGGCTCCTCGGCCACAACGGCGCCGGCAAGACGACCGCCGTGCGCATCCTCACGACGCTGCTGCGCCCGACCGAGGGCCGCGCCGTGGTCGCCGGCCACGACGTCGTCACCGAGGCGCCGGCGGTGCGGATGAGGATCGGCCTTGCCGGCCAGCAGGCCACCGTCGACGGGCTGCTCAGCGCCCGCGCGAACCTGCAGATGGTCGGGCGCCTCTATCACCTGCCCCGCAAGGCCGCTCGCGCCCGCGCCGACGAGCTGCTCGAGCGGCTGAGCCTGACCGACGCGGCCGACCGCCTCGTGCGCACCTTCTCCGGCGGCATGCGCCGCCGGCTCGACCTCGCCGCGAGCCTCGTCGCCGCCCCGCCGGTGCTCTTCCTCGACGAGCCGACGACGGGCCTGGACCCGCGCAGCCGCATCGAGCTGTGGGCGCTGCTCGAGGAGCTCGTGCGCGACGGCGCCACGCTGCTGCTGACCACCCAGTACCTCGAGGAGGCCGACCGTCTGGCCGACGACATCCTCGTCCTCGACGGCGGCCGCGTCGCCGCGCAGGGCTCGCCCGCGCAGCTGAAGGCGCGCATCGGCGGCGAGCGCCTGGAGGTCACCGTCGGCGCGCCCGGCGAGCTCCTGCCCGCGGCTGCCGCGCTCGGGCACTTCGCCAGCGACCAGCCGGTCGTCGACGGCGACGCCGCGCGCGTCGTCGCCCCGGTGCGCGCCGGCGTCGCCCTCGCCGACGTCGTCCGCGCGCTCGACGCCGCGGGCGTCGCCACCACCGACCTGCACCGGCGCGAGGCCACGCTCGACGACGTCTTCCTCGCGATCACCGACCCGACCACGACGACAGAGGAGGTCGCCGCCTGATGTCTGCCTACGCCGAGCGCCTGCGCCTGGGGCTGTCCGACAGCCTCGTGCTGGCCGGGCGCAACCTCTCCCACATCCGCCAGATCCCCGAGAAGCTCATCGACGTCACCGTCCAGCCGCTGATGTTCGTGATCCTCTTCGCCTACGTCTTCGGCGGGGCGATCGCCGTGCCTGGCGGCAACTACCACGAGTACCTGATGGCCGGGATCTTCATCCAGACGCTGACCTTCGGCGTCATGGGTCCCGCCATGTCGATGGCCAACGACCTCGGCGAGGGCGTGCTCGATCGCTTCCGCTCGCTGCCAATGGCTCGGTCGGCCTTCCTCGGCGGGCACGTCGTCGCCGAGTTCCTCGCGGCGATGCTCGGCCTGGCCGTGATGACCGTCGCCGGGCTCGTCGTCGGCTGGCGGATCCATACGGATGTCGCGCACGCGGCGGCCGGCTTCGGCCTGCTCCTGCTCGTGGCCTTCACGATGCTGTGGATCGGGATGTTGCTGGGGACCGTCGCCCGCTCCGCCGACGCGGTCACCGGGATCGTCTTCATCGTCATCTTCCCGCTGACCTTCGTGGCCAACGCGTTCGTCCCGGCGGGGACGCTGCCCGGCGTGCTGCGCACGGCGGCCAACTGGAACCCGATCAGCTCGCTGGTCGCTGCCCTGCGCACGCTGTTCGGCAACCCGACGGCGATCCCGGCCGACGCGCCGTGGCCGCTGCAGCACCCCGTGGCCAGCGCGCTGCTGTGGTGCACCGCGATCCTGGCGGTCGTCGTCCCGCTGGCGATCGCCGCCTACCGCAGGCGCACCGAGGCCTAGAACAGCGCGCTGTAGGCGTTCAGCGCGGGCGCCCCGCCGAGGTGCACGTAGAGCACCGTGGCTTCGGCGGGGATCGTCCCGTCGCCGACGAGTCCGATGAGGCCCGCCATCGACTTGCCCTCGTAGACCGGGTCGCAGACCATCCCTTCCAGGCGGCCGGCCAGGCGGATGGCGTCGAGGGTCTGGGCGACCGGGACCCCGTAGCGTTCGCCCGCGTAGCCCTCGAGCACGTCGATCTCGTCGTCGCGCAGGTCGCGGCCCAGGCCGATGCGCTGGGCCGTGTCGCGCGCGATCCGGTCGACCGCGGCGCGGGTCTCCTCGATTCGCGCCGACGCGTCGATGCCCAGCACCCGCCGCGGGCGCTCGCCGCCGGCGAACCCGGCGATCATCCCGGCCTGGGTACTGCCGGTCACCGTGCAGACGACGACGTGGTCGAAGAACACGCCCAGCTCGGCCTCCTGGCGCTCGAGCTCGCGCGCGAAGCCCGCGAAGCCCAGGCCGCCGAGCGGGTGATCGGAGGCGCCGGCCGGGATCGGGTAGGGGCGCCCGCCGGCGACGCGCACCTCGTCGATGGCGCGCTGCCAGCTCTCCTTGACGCCGATGTTGAACTCCGAGCGCACAAGCTCGACCTCGGCGCCCATGATCCGGCTGAGCAGGATGTTGCCGACGCGGTCGTACACGGCGTCCGGCCACTCGACCCAGCTCTCCTGCACCAGCCGCGCCTTGAGCCCCGCGACGGCGGCCGCCGCGGCGACCGACCGCGTGTGGTTGGACTGCACGCCGCCGATCGACACGAGCGTGTCGCATCCCTGGGCCAGCGCGTCGGCGACGAGGTACTCGAGCTTGCGCAGCTTGTTGCCGCCCATCCCGACGCCGGTGTTGACGTCCTCGCGCTTGGCCCAGATCGGGGCCCGCCAAGGTGCTCGGTCAACCGCGCGAGGCGGTGCACCGGCGAGGGACCGTGGAGGATGGGGAAGCGCTCGTAGGCCTCCAGGCCTGCCGCGGGCGCAGGTGCGGTGTCAGTCACTTCGAGCTCCGATCGATGGGCTCACCCATTCTCGCGCACGGCATCGGGCTCGGTTGCCGCCGGCGCCGGCCGGCGCACCGCGATCAGCCCGGCAGGTCGCGCAGGCTGCGGATCTGGAAGGCCTTGATCAGGTCGCCGACCCCATGGAAGAGCGCCCAGATCCCGGCGAAGACGAGCAGGATGTACTGCTTGTGTATGAAGAACTGGCCGGCGGTCCAGAAGGCCACGATGATCATCGCGATCCCGGCGATAAGCCCGAACCACCACAGGTCGTTGATCGCGCGCTCGGCGAACGCCTCGATGATCCAGAAGATACCGACGAGCAGGAAGAGAAAGCCGAGGATGTCGGCCACCCCAGCGAAGGTGTCCTCGGGCCGGATAAGCGAGATGACGCCGGCGATCACGAACAGCACCGCGAAGATCCACATGATCCACCGCGTCGCGCCGCCCGCGAGTGCGCCCAGCGCGAAGTTCTGCGTGGCGGCGAACAGGAACATCAGCCCGATGAGCACGCCGACGGTCGTGATCGAGGCCTGGTCGAACTGGAGGATCACCAGCGCCACGACGATCCACAGGATCCCGAAGACGAGCCACAGCCACCAGAACCTGGCTATCTCTCGAAACGGATTTGGCAAGCCCGCGTCGAGAACCGCTTCCATGCCGGAATCATCGCGTCGCCGGCGGACGGAGCCGGGGGCGAGGGATGGTCGAGCTGGATACGGGCGACTCCGAGGGAAGCCCGAAGGATCGCCCGAATGAGGTGATGCGCAGCGCTGTCGGTTGACGGAGGCTGACGCGCGAATAGACACTGTCGAAGGAGGAAAACAAGATGGCGATTGGACCCGTTCAGCTGATCGTGCTGGGCTTCGACCATCCGGAGTTTCACGGCGAGATCATCGCCGAGCTCGAGCGGCTCCACGAGAGCCAGACCGTGAACGTGATCGACGCCTTGGCCGTCTACAAGGACGCCGATGGCGAGTTCGAGGTCGAGCATTTGAGCAACCTCTCGGAAGCCGAGGCCGTCGAGCTCGGCAGCAAAGTCGGAGCGCTGATCGGCCTGGGGATCGAGGGCGAGGAAGGGATGTATGCGGGCGCCGCCGCGGGCGCCGAGGCGGCTGCGGACGGTGTCCAGGTCTTCTCCGACGAGCAGGCGTGGGACGTCCTCGAGGAGATCCCCAACGATTCGGCCGCCGCGCTGATCCTGCTCGAGCACCAATGGGCGGTGCCACTGCGCGACGCGATCGCGCGAGCGGGCGGATTTCGCATCAGCGACGGCTTCATCAGCCCGCTCGATCTGGTCGAGATCGGCCTGATGTCGGCTGAGGAGGCCAAGGAGTTGCACGCCGCCGAGACCGACCGTGCCGCAAGCGCCGGCTGACCGCCGGGCACCACGACAAACCAGGAGGCAATGACATGTTCGGATCGCGCAGAGTCGCGCGTCGCACGGGCCGACGGACCGCCCGACGGGTCTCGCGCCGCTGAGGCCGGGTCAGAGGTAGGTCACGACGTCGCTGACCACCGGGGAGCGGCCTCGCAGGAAGTCGAGGTCGCACCCCTCGTTGGCCTGCAGGACGTGATCCTCGTACAGGCGCCGATAGCCGCGCTCGTCCTTGCGCGCCGGGTGGCGTCCACGCGCCGCGCCGCTGCCCGAGCTCTGCGTCGTCGACGAGCACGTCGAGTGTTCGCGCCTCGACGTCGAGGCGGATCCGGTCGCCTGTCGCGACGAGGGCGAGCGGGCCGCCCACCGCCGATTCAGGCGCGACGTGCAGGACGACGGCGCCGTACGAGGTGCCGCTCATCCGCGCGTCGGAGATGCGCAGGAGGTCCGAGACGCCGCGCTTGAGCAGCTTGGCCGGGATGGGCAGGTGGCCCCACTCGGGCATCCCCGGGCGCGCCGACCGGGCCCGCGTTGCGCAGCACCATCACCGAGTCCTCGTCGACGTCGAGGTCGGGATCGTCGACGCGGGCAGCGAGGTCGTGGATGTCCTCGAAGACGATCGCGCGGCCCTCGTGCGCGAGCAGGCGCGGGTCGGCCGCGGAGATCTTCATCACCGCTCCGTCGGGGCACAGGTTGCCGCGCAGCACGACGAGCGATCCGCCTTCGCCCAGTGAGTTCGCGCGCGCGCGGATCACGCCCTCGCCGACGATCTCGGTCGGCACGGTGTCGAGGTTCTCGCCGAGCGTCCGGCCGGTCACCGTGAGGGCACCGAGATCGAGGAGATCGCGGATCTGCTCGAGCACCGCCGGCAGTCCGCCGGCGTAGTAGAAGTCCTCCATCAGGTGCTCGCCGGCGGGCTTGAGGTTGACCAGCCAGGGCGTCGTCGTGGACAGCTCGTCGAACAGCGACAGGGGCAGGTCGACATCGACCCTCCCCGCGTAGGCGATCAGGTGGATGATCGCGTTCGTCGAGCCCGAGATCGCGTGCAGCGCGCGGATCGCGTTCTCGAACGCGGCGGGCGTGAGGATGTCCGAGGGCCGGATCTCCTGCTCGACGAGCCCGACGATCTGGCGTCCCGCCGCCTCGGCCATCTGCGCGCGGCGCGAGTCGACCGCGGGGATCGCGGCGGCGCCCGGCAGCGTCAGGCCGAGCGCCTCGGTCATGCAGGCCATCGTCGACGCCGTCCCCATCGTCTGGCAGTGCCCGTTCGAGCGCGACATCGCGTCCTCGATCTCGGCGAGGTCGCGCTCGCTGATGCGCCCGCCACGCAGCTCCTCGTGGTAGTGCCAGCAATCCGAGCAGGAGCCGAGCTCCTTGCCGCGCCAGTGGCCGCTCAGCATCGGCCCGCCCGTGACGACGATCGTCGGGATGTCCGCCGAGCAGGCGCCGAGGATCGACGCGGGGTTGGTCTTGTCGCAGCCCGTGAGCAGGACGACGCCGTCGAGTGGATAGGAGCGGATCGACTCCTCGACGTCCATCGCCATCAGGTTGCGGTAGAGCATCGTGGTCGGCTTCATCAGCGACTCGCCGAGCGACATCACGGGGAACTCGCGCGGGAAGCCGCCGGCCTGCAGGACGCCGCGCTTGACCGCCTCGGCCAGGCCGCGGAGGTGCACGTTGCAGTTGACCAGCTCCGACCACGAGTTGCAGATGCCGATCACCGGCCGGCCGCGGAACGTCTCGTCGGTCACGCCGGTCGCCTTCATCCACGAGCGATGGAGGAAGCCGTCGAGGTCGCGGCGATCGAACCACTCCGAGCTGCGCCTGTTCATGTCTCGTGCTCCAGGACGATCTTTGCCACGATGCCGCGCCGGTCGTCCATGAGCCGCACCGCCTCCTCGAAGTCGCTCATCGCGAAGCGGTGAGTCACGATCGGATCGAGGTCGAGGACGCCGTCGGAGAGCAGGCCGACGACGCGCGACCAGGTCGACGCCGGGTAGGCGATGCTGCCGATCAGGCTCATGTCCTTGCCCACGAGCAGGTCAGAGGGCAGGGTCAGCTGCCGCCCCTCGCCGGCGATCCCGAGCAGGACGGCGCGCCCGCCGGGGCGGCAGAGCGCTGTCGCGAGCTCGACCGCGGCCGGCGCCCCCGCGGTCTCGACGACGAGGTCGAGCTCGCCGTCGGCGGGCGCGGCGGCGCCCGACAGCACGACTTCGGTCGCGCCGAGCCGCTGCGCGAGCTCGAGCTCCTCCTCGCGCACGCCGTAGGCGACGATCCGCGACGGCGACTGCAGGCGTACGAGCGCGATGGCGAGCGCGCCGAGCGTGCCGACGCCGATGACGCCGATCGTCTCGCCCGTCTGCGGGCGCGCCTTCTCGAGGCCGCGCAGGACGACCGACGCCGGCTCCACGAGGACGCCCGCGTCGAAGGACACGTGCTCGGGCAGGCGGTGCACGACGCGCTCGGGAACCGCGACGAGCTGCGCGTAGCCGCCGGGGCGCGTGAACCCGAGCGCCTCGATGCGTTCGCACCACTGCGTCTCGCCGCTGCGGCAGAAGCGGCAGCGGTTGCAGACGATGAAGCCCTCGCAGACGACGCGGTCGCCGACTTCGACGGACTCAACGCCGGAGCCGATCTCGACGACGGTGCCGGCCCACTCGTGGCCGGGGATCACCGGGAAACGCACCCAACGTGGATCGGTGAAGACGCCCGTCATCATCTCGATGTCGGTCCGGCACAGGCCGGCCGCGTGGCTGGCGACGAGCACGTCGCCGTCCCCGACGGCGGGCGCCGCGACCTCGCGATAGGCGACCTCGTGGGGCGCCTCGACGACCACCGCCCTCATGCCGGAACTATTCTTGCAGCGGTGAGCGCGACCGCCGATCTCGCGCGGCGGTTCTCGTCGCTTTACACCGGCGCGCTCACCGACGTCCTCGACCGTCACGGGTACCTGCAGCAGACGCTGCCCGTCGAGCTCGCGCCCCTGCGCGAGGGCATGCGGCTCGCGGGTCCGGTCTATCCGGTGCTCGGACGCCCGCACCCGGCGCACGGCTACGACACGTCGATCCGCAAGGTCCTCGCGATGCTGGGGTCGGTGCCGGCGGGACAGGTCGCCGTCTACCAGACCAACGACCGCACGTCGGCGCACCTGGGCGAGCTCTCCGTCACCTCGCTGGCCTCTCGCGGCTGCGCAGGCGCCGTGATCGACGGCGGCGTGCGCGACGCCGACTACATCCTGCGCGAGGACCTCCCCGTCTTCGCCCGGTACGTGACGCCCCAAGACTGCGTGCCGCGCTGGGAGCTGCTCGCCCACGGCGACGTGACGATCATCGTCGGCGGCGTGCGAGTCGCGCCGGGCGACTGGGTCGTCGGCGATCGCGACGGGCTGGTGATCGTGCCGGGCGAGAGGGTGGAACAGGTCGTCGCCGAGGCCGAGGACAAGGTCGCCACCGAGAACGAGATCCGCGACGCGGTCAGAGGTGGGACGCTGCCGCTGGAGGCCTACGAGCGCTACGGCACCTTCTGAGGCGTTGCCGGCGGAGCGGTAGCCTGCCGCAGATTGCGGCGAGCGAGGAGGATGGGATGGCGGACACGTACGTGAAGGCCAGCATCTCGACGGACGCGGCCCGGCGGCTGATCGAGGCGGCCGAGGCGAAGGCGGCCGAGCTCGGCAAGCCGTTCGTGACGGCCGTGGTCGACGACGGAGGCGTGTTGAAGGCCTTCAGCCGGATGGACGGCGCGCCGCTGCTCAGCGTCCAGGTCGCGCAGGACAAGGCCTACACCGCGGCCGGCTTTGGCCTGCCGACGCACGGCTGGCACGACTTCATCAAGGACGACGCGCCGCTGGCCGACGGCGCGCCCACGGGGATCGACCGGCTCGTGGTCTTCGGAGGCGGCTACCCGCTCACGGTCGGCGAGCAGCTGGTCGGCGGGGTCGGCGTCAGCGGCGGCCACTACAGCGAGGACATGGCGGTCGCCGAGGCGGCGCTGGCCGCGCTCGACTGACATGTCGGCGGGGGCGCGCCTGCGGGACCTGCTCGACGGCCCGGAGCCGGTCGTCGCGCCCGGGGCCTACGACTGCCTCACCGCGCGGATCGTGCAGGACGCCGGTTTCCCGGCGGTCTACATGACCGGCGCAGGCACCGCGGCGAGCCTTGGTTACCCCGACTACGGCCTGCTGACGATGTCCGAGATGGCGGCGAACGCCGCGCGGATCGCTGCGACGGTCGGCGTGCCGGTGATCGCCGACGCCGATACGGGCTTCGGCAACGAGCTCAACGTCGTGCGAACGGTGCGCGAGTACGGGGCCGCGGGCGTGGCCGCGCTGCACATCGAGGACCAGGTGTTCCCGAAGCGCTGCGGTCACCTGGACCGCAAGCAGGTGATCGGGGCCGCGGAGTTCGTCAGCAAGGTCCGGGCCGCGGCCGAGAGCCGACCCGATCCTGGCCTCGTGCTGATCGCGCGAACCGACGCGCGCGCCGTCAACGGCCTCGAGGATGCGATCGAGCGCGCGAACCGCGCGCTTCAGGCCGGCGCCGACGTCGCCTTCGTCGAAGCTCCCCAGACGCTGGAGGAGCTCGCCGAGATTCCGCGGCGTGTCGAGGGGCCGTGCCTGCTGAACGTCGTCGCAGGCGGCCGGACGCCGGACGTCAGCCTGCAGCAGGCCGCCGAGATCGGCTACCGCCTGGTGATCGTCCCGGTGCTGCTGCTCGCGGCGGTGCTCGCCGCCGGCGACGCCGCGCTGCAAGGGCTGTCCGCGACCGGCAGGCACCCCGACGGCGTACCGGTGATCGGCGTCGAGCAGATCTTCCGGCGCGCCGGCGCCGAGCCGTGGGACGAGGTCCGCGCGCGCTACGACGCCGACTAGCTTGCCGGCTTGCGCGTGAGGTCCAGCGCGAGCACGTTCTCGCCCCACATCACGCGGCCGGTGTCGGTGAAGCCGTAGCGCAGATAGAAGCCGCGCGGCGAGCCAGGGCCGTCCGCGCAGCTGGTGTAGAGGACGTCGGCGCCGGGGCGCGTGCGCAGGTATTCCACGACGGCGTCGATCGTCGCAGCCCCGTAGCCGCGGCCCTGGAACGGCTCGTCGATGAGCAGCTTCCACAGGAAGTACGGCCCGACGAGGTCGGCGTCCATCGGCTGCGGGATGTTGTCGCTGATCATCGCGAAGCCGACCAGCGCGCCGCTCGCCGCGTCGTGCACGGCCCAGGGATGGGGCATCGCGCGCTGCTCCTCGCCGGCCTCCTCGAAGATCTCCTGCATCGAGTTGAGGTACTCGTCCTGGCCGGGTGCTCGGCGCAGGCCCAGGACCGCCGCGCGGTCCGCGGTGTTCACGATCTCACGCAGTCGAACGCTCGGCATCGGGGAAGCGTCGGTCCCCGGGCAGGCTGGAGCACGGCGTGCAACCCGGGTTGCATATGCAAGGATCCGGCAGGGTTTGGCGCCGTCCGCCGCTAAGTTCCACCCGGCTATGGCCACCACCGAAGCCGAGATCCTCGCCCGCGAGGCGGTTCGCCCGTCCGCGCCGCCGGTCGTCGAGTTCCGTCGCGTCACCAAGCGCTACGACAACGGCACGGGCCTCGACGACGCGTCGTTCACCGTGCGCCGCGGCGACTTCGTGTTCCTCGTCGGCTCGACCGGCTCGGGCAAGTCGACGGTCATGCGCCTGCTGATCAAGGAGCTCGAACCGACCGCGGGCACGATCCGAGTCGCCGGGCGCGACCTTGCCGACATCTCGCGCAAGAAGGTCCCGTACTTCCGGCGCAACCTCGGCGTGGTCTTCCAGGACTACAAGCTGCTGCCCAACCGCACGGTGCACGACAACGTCGCTTATGCGCTGCAGGTCACCGGCGGCTCGCGCAAGGAGGTCCGCGCGAAGGTCCCCGACATCCTGCGCCTCACCGGCCTGTCGACCAAGCTGCACCACTTCCCCGACCAGCTGTCGGGCGGCGAGCAGCAGCGCGTGTCGGTCGCGCGGGCGTTCGTCAACCACCCGCCGCTGCTGCTGGCCGACGAGCCGACCGGCAACCTCGACCCCGAGACGTCGATCGGGATCATGCAGCTGCTCTACCGCATCAACCGGACCGGGACGACCGTGATCGTGGCGACGCACGACTCGGCGATGGTCGACCGCATGCGCCGGCGGGTCATCGAGCTCAGCAGCGGGCGCATCGTGCGCGACGAGGTGTCCGGCCTCTACGCGCCGCGCGACATGTCGACGGCCGAGTTCGGCGCGTTGTTGCGCGAGCCCGCGCCGGAGCCCAAGCGCGTGCGCGAGCCCGGCGACGACTTCGACGAGGCGTTCCGCGACTGATGCGCCTCGGCTTCTTCCTGCGCGAGGCGCTGCGCTCCATGTCGCGCAACGCTGTCCCGAGCTTCGCGGCGATGGCGTCCGTCCTGGTCACCGTGCTCGTGCTCGGGGTCTTCATCCCCGTCGTGCAGGCCACGACCGGCGCCGCCAACGACGTGCGCAGCCGCGTGCTGGTCAACGTCTACCTGAAGACCGACGCCAAGCCCGACGATGTCGCCCGCGTCAAGAACCTGCTCGAGGACAAGGTCGACTACGTCGGCAAGGTCCAATACCTCTCGAAGGCCGCGGCGCTCAAGGAGCAGCGGGCGCAATACCCGGAGGCCTATGACCTGCTGGGCTCCAACCCGCTGCCCGACACCTTCCGGGTCACGCCCGACAAGCCCGACAACGCGCTGAAGCTGCGCGACGCGCTGCAGCCGGTGGCGCCGGGCGGCGGGCGGGTGGCGATCGATCCCGCGATCGACACCGTCAAGAACTCCAAGGACGACACGCAGAAGATCCTCGTCGCCACGCGCGTGGTGAAGCTCACCACCGGCCTGCTGGCGGGGCTGCTGATCGTCGCCAGCGTGCTGCTGGTGTCCAACACCATCCGCCTGTCGCTGTTCTCGCGGCGCCGCGAGGTCGAGGTGATGAAGCTCGTCGGCGCGACCGACTGGTTCATCCGCTGGCCGTTCGTCATCGAGGGCATCGTGCTCGGCGCGCTCGGCGGGCTCGTGGCGATCCTCCTGCTGCTGGTGGGCAAGATTGCGCTGCTCGACCCGCTCATCGATCAGTTCGCCCTCCTCGCCGCCCCCAAGACGATCCACCTCGGCCTGCTCATCACCGTGCTGCTCGGGGCCGCGATCGCGGTGTCCGCGCTTGGCTCGGGCCTCTCGCTGCGGCGCTTCCTGCGCGTTTAGCGCGGCTGCCCTCGTACCCTGTGGGGGCCCTTGCGCCGTCGCCCCCGCCTTCCCCGCGTCGTGTACGTCGTCACCCTCGTGGTGGCGCTGCTCGTGCTGGGCATGTGGGTCGGCGGGCGCCACCCGGACTGGCTGCCGGGCCCAGCGCGCTCGGCGCTCGTCGGCGACAGCGACACCAAGGTCGTGCAGGAGGCGATCGATCGCGTCCACGACACCTATTACCGCGAGATCCCCAAGTCCGTGCTCGCCGACGACGCGATCGCGGGCGTTGTCGCCAAGCTCAAGGACCGCTTCTCCAACTACTTCGATCCGGCTGAGTACAAGCGCTTCAAGCAGTCCCAGCACTCGGAGTTCTCGGGCGTCGGGCTGCAGGTCGCCCAGCATCCCAAGGGCCTGCGCGTCGAAGCCGTCTACGACGGCTCGCCGGCCAAGCGCGCCGGCCTGCGCCCGGGCGACGTGATCGTCGCGGCCAACGGGCACAACCTGGCGGGGATGTCGCAGGCCGACTCGGTCAAGCTGGTGCAGGGGCCGCCGGGCACCGAGGTCAAGCTCACGTGGCTGGCCGACGGGCGCAAGCGCACCGAGACGGTGACGCGCTCGACGGTGAGCGTGCCGGTCGTCGCCTCGCAGCTGCGCACCGACCACGGCTGCAAGGTCGGCGTCGTGCGCCTGTCGCAGTTCAGCGCCGGCGCGCACGCGGAGGTGTACGAGGCGCTCCGCAAGCTCAAGAAGCGCGGGGCGCAGGCGTTCGTCCTCGACCTGCGCGACAACGGCGGCGGCCTGGTCTCGGAGGCGCAGCTCATCGCCTCGGCCTTCCTGTCCGACGGCCCGATCGTCACCACGCGCGGGCGCTCGGTCAAGGAGCAGACGCTGAACGCGACCGGCGACCCGATCGTGCCCAAGGCGCCCATGAGCGTGCTCGTCGACGGCGGCACGGCCTCGGCCTCCGAGATCGTCACCGGCGCGCTGCAGGACCGCGGGCGCGCGAAGGTCGTGGGCAGCGAGACGTTCGGCAAGGGTGTCTTCCAGGAGGTCATCGAGCTCTCCAACGGCGGCGCGCTGGACATCACGGCGGGCCAGTACTTCACGCCCAAGGGCCGCAACCTCGGCGGCAAGGGCGTGCAGACCGGCAAGGGCATCGAGCCCGACGTCAAGGCAAAGGACAACCCCAAGACCCGCGCGGACGAGGCCCTCGACAAGGCTGTCGCGGTTGCCGACGCCAAGTGCCCGTCCTAGTGCCGCGCGTCGTGCTGCTCGAGCAGCGCGGGCGCTTCCTCGTCGGCGAGCCGTTCTTCGAGCGCGGGAGGCGCGTGACGGTCGAGCGCTCGCGCGACGCCCGCCCAGGGCGCCTGGCGCTGCTGCGCCCCAACCAGCGCGGCGGGCGCTTCAAGCTCGAGCGCACGCTCGGGCGCCCCGACGTCGCCCGCGATGTCATCGAGGCGCTGATGCTCGATCGCGGCCTGCGCCGCTCGTTCCCGCCCGGGGTCGAGCGCGCCGCGCAGGACGCCCGTCCGCCCGACGTGCCGCGCCGCGACCTCACGGACCTGCCGACCTTCACCATCGATCCGGTCACTGCGCGCGACTTCGACGACGCGATCTCGTGCGAGCAGCTCGGCGACGAGCACTGGCGCGCGTGGGTGCACATCGCGGACGTCTCGGCCTACGTGCGTCCTGGCGGCGCGGTCGATCGCGAGGCCTACCGGCGCTCGACGTCGGTCTACGTCCCCGCGGCGGTCGAGCCGATGCTGCCCGAAGCGCTGTCCAACGACGCGTGCTCGCTGCGCCCCGGCGTCGATCGCCTCGCGGTCACCGTCGAGCTCGAGCTCCGCGGTGCCGAGACCGTCAAGGCCGCCTTCCATCGCTCGCTCATCCGCTCCGATGAGCGGCTGGACTACGACCGCGTCGACCGCATCTTCGCGCACGCCGAGCACGCCGCCGACCCGTGGGCGGGGCCGCTGGCCGCCGCGCGCGCGGCGGCAGCCGCGCTGCAGGCCCGGCGCGAGGCGCGCGGGGCGCTGGCGATCGAGTCGGTCGAGCCGGAGTTCGCCTTCGATCGCCGCGGCCACGTGCTGGAGGCCAGGCCGTCGGAGACGAGCGAATCTCACCGCCTGATCGAGCACCTGATGATCGCCGCCAACGAGGCCGTGGCCACACTGCTGTCCGAGCGCTCCGTCCCCGCCCTGTACCGCGTCCACGAACGTCCCGAGCCGCAGGCGGTCCTGCGCCTCGTCGACCAGCTCGCCTCGCTGGACGTCGCCACGCCGCCCGTGCCCGAGCCGCTGGCGCCCTCGCAGGCCGCCGAGATCGTGGCCCAGTGCTCGGTCCTCGTCGACCAGCACGTGCGCCGCACCGGCCACGGCCGGCGCGCGCTCACCGCGCTGGTCCTGCGATCGCTCAAGCAGGCCCACTACTCGCCGGTCAACGTCGGGCACGCCGGCCTGCGGTCGCCGCGCTACTGCCACTTCACCTCGCCGATCCGGCGCTACCCGGACCTCGTCTGCCATCGCGCGCTGCTCAGCGCGGTGGGCCGGGGAGAGGACGCGCCACGGGCCGGCACGCTGGAGGAGGCGGGGGAGTGGACGTCGGCGCGCGAGCGCGACGCGATGGTCATCGAGCGCGACGCCGACGACGTCGCGCGCTGCTTCCTGCTGGAGCGCGACCTCTACGAGGAGGGCTGGAGCACGGTTTACGCGGGCGAAGTCACGGGCCTGATCGGCGCCGGCGCGTTCGTCACGTTCGGCGAGGACGGCCATCAGGGCCTGCTGCCCGTGCGCCGGCTGCGCGGCGACTGGTGGGAGCTCAACGAGCAGGCCACGGTGCTCGTCGGCACGCGCACCGGCGGCGCGATCCGCCTCGGCGATCCCGTGACCGTCGCGGTGCGCCAGGTCGACGCCCCGCGCGGACGGGTCGATCTGGACCTTGTCGGGGTACCAGAGTAAGGATGCGCACATGACGACCGTGGCCGAGGACACGCTCGCGGAGACGCGCGCGTTCAACGCAGAGCTCGAGCGGCAGTTGGCGACGCGGCCGCCGATGCATGCGGTGCCCGTCGAGCAGACGCGCCGCGAGCGTCGGGACGGCAGGGGCATCTTCCCGCCGCCGGTCTACCTGCCCGAGCGCGCCCGCGACCTGACGATCGACGGGCGCGACGGCCAGATCTGCCTGCGCGTCGTCGCGCCCGAGAACGCCGCGGCCGTCGGTGCCTATCTCAACATCCACGGCGGGGGCTGGGCGCTGAGCGCTGCCGACCTGCAGGACGTCCTGCTGGCCGAGCTCGCCGACGCCACCAGCCTGTGCGTCATCAGCGTCGACTACCGCCTGGCACCCGAGCATCCGTTCCCGGCCGGGCCGGACGACTGCGAGGACGCCGCCCTGTGGCTGGTGCGCGATGGCTTCGCCGAGCTCGACGTGCCCGCGGTCGCGGCGATCGGCGGCGACTCGGCCGGTGGCCACCTCTCCGCGCTGACGCTGTTGCGTTTGCGCGACCGCCACGGCATCACGGGGGCGTTCGCGGCGGCCAACCTGATCTACGGCGCCTTCGACCTGTCGATGACGCCCAGCCAGCGCAACTGGGGCGATCGCAACCTGATCCTGTCGACCCCGATCATCCAGTGGTTCGGCGACCAGTTCCTGCCGGGCATGGACGCCGAGGCGCGGCGCGACCCCGAGATCTCGCCGCTGTACGCCGACCTGCGCGACATGCCGCCTGCGCTGTTCACGATCGGCGCACTCGACCCGCTGCTCGACGACTCGCTGTTCATGGAGGCGCGCTGGCGCGCCGCGGGCGCACCGACCGAGCTGCGCGTGTGGCCTGAGGCCATCCATGGCTTCAACGCCTTCCCGCTGAAGGTGACCGCCGCGGCGCGCGCCGACCAGTACGCCTTCCTGTGCGAAGCCATCGGCGCGTAGCGTCCCGGCTACCCTCGTCTACGACATGGCCAAGGGCAAGAAGCGCAAGGCGGCGCCGGGAGACATCGCCACCAACCGGCAGGCGAGCTACCGCTTCGACCTGCTCGACCGGCTCGAGTGCGGGGTCGTGCTCGCCGGGACCGAGGTCAAGTCGCTGCGCAACGGCACCGCGCAGATCAAGGACGGCTACGCCTCGATCCGCGACGGCGAGCTGTGGCTCTACAACGTCCATATCCCACCTTATGGCCCCGCCAGCCGCGAGAACCACGACCCCGACCGCCCGCGCAAGCTGCTGGCCCACAAGCGCGAGATCGAGCGCCTCGTCGGAAAGATCCAGGAGCGCGGCCTGACGCTCGTACCCACGCGCATCTACTTCGCGGGCCCGCGCGCGAAGGTCGAGATCGCGCTCGCCCGCGGCAAGGATCGGTTCGACAAGCGCGAGTCGATCAAGGCGCGCGAGCAGCGCCGCGACGTCGAGCGCGCGCTGCACGAGCGCTACTAGACGGTTGATGTGGGTTCATCGTCCGCGCCGCGTTGGCGGCGCTGTGTGGTCAGGGCAACGAGACGGTGAGACCGGGCGGCACCGCCGGCGCGGGCGGTCCTGGCGAGTCGGCGGTCGACGGGCGGGCTCGAGCCGAGGGGCGGCGTGCCGACTCGGCCTCGCGTGGGGCTTTGTGCTCGCTGTTCGAGCGAAACGACCCACGCGACGCGATTCGCCGACCGCCGGCGGCGATCGAGGGCCCGAGGGCGACCGCCCGCGCCTGCGGCCCCGCCCACCTTCTCACCCTCGATGCCCTGGCCTGCGGCGCCGCACGCGCCCGCGGATGCCCCCGAGGACAGAGAAGCGACTCCTACTAACCCGCACGATCCCGGGTTAGGACGCTCGAGTCGTCTCTGGTGTGTGCATCCTGTCGGCCGCGACGTGTGCGTTGAGGTCGGTCAGGAGAAGGCAGAGCTCGGCGAATCGCTCGGGGCCGAGCCGCTGCTCCCATTCGCTTTCGACGTCCCGGACGATGTCGCGCATTGCGCGGGCTGCCCGTAGGCCGCGCTTGGTGACAACAATGCGCTTGAAGCGTTGGTCGCGGGGATCGTCGCGGCGCTCCAGGTAGCCGAAGCGTTCGAGCTGACCGAGCAGGTAGTTCAGCGCCTGCTTGCTCATGCGGCACCGCTCGGCGAGCTCTGACGGGCGAAGGTCGTCGGGTCCGGGCCACTGCAGGACGGTCAGGTGCGCGGCGCCGAGGTCGGTGAAGCCGCGCTCGTGAAGTCCCGCGAGCAGCCGCTCGAGCACGTTCTCCCACGGCATCCGCAGTAGGGCGCCGATCAGCGGCGGTCCATGTCTGCTTGTGCTTGTCCTGTTCATGAGTAAAAACTCTTGACAAGTCTACCGAGGGGCCCTACAGTCGTAAAGTCACTTTACTCGCTGCGTTGATTGGAGTCTCCTGTGGCTGCGACCTCTTCGATACCGATCCGCCTCGGTGCGCTCAGCGTCACGTTCGTGCTCGACGCCGACGCCTCTGGCGGCGGCGCAACCGCCTTCGAGTGCGACGTCCCTGGCCACGCGGCGATGTCAGCTCCTCACAGTCATGACAGCTTCGACGAGATCAACTATGGCCTGGCCGGCGTCACGACGTTCACCGTCGACGGCGAGCCGCGCGAGCTGCGCCCGGGCGAGGCCGTCTACATCCGGCGCGGAGCCGTTCACGCCTTCGAAAACCAGTCTGGCGCCGACGCGAAGTTCCTCGCCGTCGTCACGCCGGGCCTTCTCGGCCCGGCCTACTTCCAGGAGATCAGCGCGGTGCTCGGCGCGGGCGGCGCCCCGGACATGGCCGCGATCGCGGCGGTGATGCACCGCCACGGTCTCACCCCGGCTGCGCCATCCGCCAACGCGACCGGGGGCCGATGACGTGACGTGTCTCGTCGTCGGGCTGGACCGCCGGACGCTCGCCCCCTGGCACGCCAACGTGCTCGGGCGTGATGTCGCGAGCGCCACGCGAGTCGCGCGCGCGCAGGCAGGCGCGGACGGCGTCGACCTCGTTGTCGCGGCGGTGATCGGACCGAATTCGAGCGTGCTCATCAGCCGCGCGAGCACCCCGCAGGGCCGGCTCAAGGCGGCGTGACCGCACGCCGCCGCGGCCTTACGGCCCGCGCGTCAGCTGCTCCGGCGCGCGAGGTCCAGGAACTCCTGGCGCGTGCGCGGATCGTCGCGCACGACGCCCCGCAGCGCGGAGGTCACGGTGCGTGCGCCGGGCTTCTGGACGCCGCGCAGCGACATGCACAGGTGCTCGGCCTCGAGCACGACGCCGAGGCCCTTGGCGCGCAGGTGGTCGTCCAGCCAGTCGGCGATCTGCGCCGTGAGGCGCTCCTGCACCTGCAGGTCGCGGGCGAAGTGGTCGACGATCCGCGCGAGCTTGGACAGCCCGATGATCCGCTCGCCGGGCAGGTAGCCGACGTGCGCCACGCCGTGGAAGGGCAGCAGGTGGTGCATGCACAGCGCGTGGAACGGGATCTCGCAGGCCACGACCAGCTCGTCGTAGCCCTCGTCGTTGGGGAACGTCGTCGGCTCGAACTCGGTCGGAGTCAGCAGCTCGGCGTAGACCTCGGCGACCCGTCTCGGTGTGTCGCGCAGGCCCTCGTCGTCGAGGTCGGCTCCCACCGCGAGCAGGAGCTCGCGGGCCGCGCGGCGGGCGCGCTCCAGGTCGATCCGCCGGGTGCCCGTGGCTCGGGGGGTACTGTCCAGGAGATGAAGGGCCGTGTCGGTCATGGCGCATTTGCGTACCGGCAACCGGGCGTCTTACGTAAGGTCGCGGGCGCCGCCGTCGCCAAGACCGGTGTGCTGCGGCTCGCAGAACCAATGTTGGACACCCAATCGCGCGAGTGGATCGAATCGCTGCGCGCGGACGACGAGCACGTCCGCGACGAGGCGGTCGCTCGGCTGCACGAGCTGCTGCTGCGCGCGGCGCGCTTCGAGGTCCGGCGCCGGGCCCCAGCCGCGCGCCACGTGTCCGGCCGCGAGCTCGACGACCTCGCCCACCAGAGCGCCCACGACGCCATGGTGGCCGTGCTCGGCAAGCTCGACCACTTCCGCGGCGAGAGCCGCTTCACCACCTGGGCCTACAAGTTCGCGTTGCTCGAGGCCGGCGTGAAGATGCGCCGCCGCGCCTGGCACGACCGCGAGGTCAGCTTCGAGCCCGCGGGCTGGCCGGTGCTGGCCGATCCGATGGCCGCGCCACACCGCGATGCGCAGATGGCCGAGCTGCTCGACGCGGTGCGCGACGCGATCGCCCACGACCTCACTCCCCACCAGCGCGACGTCCTCGTCGCGATCACGCTCAACGACGTGCCGATCGACGTGCTCGCGGAGCGGATGGCGACGACCCGCGGTGCGCTGTACAAGACCCTGCACGACGCCCGACGCCGGCTGCGCTCCGCGCTGGCCGAGCGCGGGCTGGAGGCGACCATGAACCGCGATGAGATCCGCCGCGTCCTGGGCCCGCCTGGCCCGGAGCTGACCTGCGAGGCCTGCTTCGAGGAGCTCGACCGATACGTCGAGCTCGAGCTGGTCGGGGCCGACGCCGACGCGGCCGTTCCCGGCATGAGCGCCCATCTCGAGGGCTGCCCGGCCTGCCGCGAGGACCACGACAGCCTCCGCGAGTTCCTCGTCAGCGATACCGCGACGTAAGACGCAGCGCCGCGCCGTCGCCAACCGGGGCAAACCCGGTCGAAGGAGGAGAACCGAATGTCCGCCACCACCGTCGGCGCAGGCTCGCCGGCTGTCGCGATCCAGGTCCGCGTCCGCGCAACTGCGCACGGACCCCGCCTACCAGGCCTTCACGCTGCTGCGCATCGGCTTCACGGTCGCGCCGATCCTGTTCGGCCTCGACAAGTTCGCCAACGTGATGGTCGACTGGAGCCAGTACCTGGCGCCGTGGATCAACGACATCGTCCCCGGCAGCGCCGATCAGTTCATGTACGCCGTCGGCGTCGTCGAGATCGTCGCCGGCATCGTCGTCGCGATCCGCCCCCGCTACGGCGCCTACCTGGTCGCCGCGTGGCTGGGCGGCATCATCTTCAACCTGGTCACGTACTCGGGCTACTACGACATCGCGCTGCGCGACTTCGGGCTGATGCTCGGCGCGCTGACGCTGGCGCGGCTGTCGGAGGTCTACGACCGGTAGATGGCTGATTCCGCGACCCCCGCACCCGCCTGCACGCGCTCCGTGGCGCCGGATCGCCACGGTCCGAAGGGGCCCGTGCCTCGGGCACTGTGCCCCTTCGACCCGCGGCGCCCGGCATCCACGGCCCGCGCACATGCGGGCACGGCGGCCGCAGAATCAACCATCTCCGAGCAACTGCTCGATGACCGTGTCCGCGAACCACTGCTCGCACGCCTCGGGCGTCCAGCCGCGCTGCCGACGAGCAGGTGCCAGAGGTCGGGGTGGTTGAGCGTCCACATGATGTCGGCCGCGCGCGTGACGTCGAGGCCGTCGCGCAGCACACCCTTCGCGTCCAGGATCTCGACGATCGCCCGCTGGTTGACGTAGAAGTCGGATTCGATGCGGGCCCAGAGGGCTTCGATGTCGGCATCGACCGCCGCCGCGCTGCGGATCACCCCCAGCAGCGCGGCGGCGCGCTCCTTGACGAGGCGCGAGTTATGCGCGCGTCGAGCCGTAGCTGGCGCTCCGGGTCGGGCTCGGCTAGGACCTCGCGGTACCAGGGGCGCTCCGTGACGGGGGCGTCCTCCTCGTCGCCGCGCAGCAGCAGGTGCCAGAGCGCGCGCAGCACGCCGCTCTTGGTCTCGAACGCGACGTAGACCGTCTTCAGCGCGACGCCCGCCTCGGCGGCGATCGCCGCCATCGTCGTCGCGGCGTAGCCGTGGCGCTCGAACAGACGCTGAGCCGCGTCGAGGATCTCTTGGCGCGTGGCGGCCGCCTGCTCACGGCGGCGCGGCGAGTCGTAGCGCCGCGGCTTGACACGCTCAGCCATTTGAGTATTCTCGCAGAGAATTCATTACTTGCAACGAGTATTCAATTGGGAGCCCAAGGGGGTGTGATCGTGGAAGCAGCAAGCATTGCCAAGCAGACGGACGAGGACGTCGTCCGAGCCCACATGCACGGCATGTGGGCGGCGGTGGCCGGCTCGTGGGGCGAGCACGCCGACTACGCCGACGAGCGCGGCGCGGCGGTCACCGAGGCGCTGCTCGCAGCCTCGCACCTGCAGCCCGGCCGGCGCGTCCTCGAGCTGGCTTGCGGGCCGGGCGGACTGGGGCTCGCGGCGGCCGAGCGCGTCGCGCCCGGCGGCGAGGTCGTTCTGTCGGACGTCGTCGCCGAGATGACGGCGATCGCGGCCGCGCGGGCCGGCGCGCTCGGGCTCGCGAACGTGACCACCCGGGTCCTCGACATCGAGGACATCGACGAGCCGGACCGATCCTTCGACGTCGTCCTCTGCCGCGAGGGGCTCATGTTCGCGCTCGACCCCGCCCGCGCGAGCGCCGAGATCCGCCGCGTCCTGCGCCCCGGCGGGCGCGCGGCGATCGCGGTCTGGGGGCCGCGCGAGCGCAACCCGTGGCTGGGCATCGTCATGGACGCGGTGAGCGCCCAGCTCGGCGCGCCGATGCCGCCGCCCGGGATCCCCGGCCCGTTCGCGCTCGACGACGCCGAGCGGCTCGCGGGGCTGCTGAGCGGCGCTGGGCTGCACGACGTCGAGATCAGCGAGCTGCCGGTGCCGATGCGCGCCGCCTCCTTCGATGAGTGGTGGGCGCGGACGCTGGCGCTGGCCGGCCCGGTGGCGAGCGTGCTCGCCTCGTTGCCGCCCGCGGCCGCACAGCAGCTTCGCGATCGGGCCCGCGAGGCGGTGCGGCCCTACGAGACCGCGACCGGGTTGGAGCTACCCGGGGTCACCCTGATTGCGCAAGGATGCCGCCCGTGGACTACGGGCTGAGAGGCAAGGTCGCGCTCGTGACGGGCGCGGCGTCGGGGATCGGACGCGCGACGGCGGAGCTGTTCGCGCGCGAGGGCGCGCGGGTCGTCGCGTCCGACCTCGACGCCGATCGCGGGGAGGAGGTCCTCGCGGCGCTCGGCGCCGACGCGCTCTACGCCGCCGCCGACGTCCGCGACGACCACGCGCTGCGGGCGCTCGTCGCGCGAGCGCTGGAGGCGCACGGGCGCCTGGACTGCGCGGCCAACTGCGCGGGCGTCGGCGCCGGCCACGCGACGACGCACGAGTACCCCGCCGAGGACTGGGATCGCATCGTCGACATCAACCTGCGCGGCATGTGGCTGGCGATGAGCCGCGAGGTGCCCGCCATGACCGCCGGCGGGACGATCGTCAACGTCGCCTCGACGCTCGGCCTGCGCGGCTCGCCCTTCAGCTCGCCCTACAGCGCGAGCAAGCACGGCGTCATCGGCCTCACGCGCACCGCGGCCCTCGAGTACGCGACCGCGGGCATCCGCGTCAACGCCGTGTGCCCCGGAGCGATCGACACGCCGATGATGGACGAGACCTTCGAGCGCTTCCCGGGGTTCCGCGAGGGCCTGATCGGGTTCGTGCCGATGGGCCGCATGGGGCGCCCCGACGAGGTCGCCCACGCCATCGCGTGGCTGAGCTCCGAGGGCTCCTCGTTCGTCACCGGCGAGGCCCTGTGCGTCGAGGGCGGTCTGCTGTCGCGGTGACGGTTGAGTCCGCGACCGGGGCCGTGCCACCAGCACGGCTCCCCGTTTGCCGTGCGGCGCCCGGCATCCACGGCCCGCGCACAGCCGAGCGCGGCGGTCGCGAACTCAACGATCTGCTACGACGGGATCGACCGCTGCAGGTGCGTTGCGTCCATGCCGAGCACGAGCAGCGAGATCAGCGCCAGGTAGACGAGCCCGACCAGCGCGCGGTCGCGCGGGCGGACCTTGTAGTACGCGCGCGCGTCGTCGTCGCCGCGGCGCCGGCGCGTCCAGCGGCCGTAGACGTCGAACGCCCCGACGACGGCGATGATGACGATGATCGGGTTCGGGAAGGCGAAGGCAAGGGCGACGATGGCGGCGAGCCCGACGAACCACATCCACGGCGCCATCGCGGCCATCGCCCGGCCGCCGTCGAGCGGGACCACCGGCAGCAGGTTGAAGAGGTTCAGGAAGAAGCCGGTGAAGGCGAGGGCGCGTCCAGAAGTGGCTGCCGGTCGCCCACGCGATCGGCAGGCAGGCGGCCGCGCCGATCGTCCCCAGAACGGGACCGGCCAGCCCGACGCGGGCCTCGGCTGCCGCGTTGCCGCCGAGTGACTTGGCCCAGACGACTGCGCCCATGAAGGGAATGAACACCGGTGCGCTGGCCTTCACGCCCTCGCGCCGCAGCGCGACGACGTGGCCCATCTCGTGGACGAAGAGCAGGATCACGAAGCCGATCGCGAAGCGCCAGCCCCAGATCAGCGAGTAGGCCGCCACCGACACGAGCATCGAGCCCGAGGTCGTGAGCACCTTGAGCTTGGGCAGCAGGATGAGGATCGTCTTGAGCTTGGCGCCGATCACCGCGAGCGCCGCGAGCAGGCTCCCGCCCGCACGCCGCCACCACGGCCGGCGCGGCTCGCCAAACGGCGATCCCGCCTCGGGCGCGGCCGGCGGCAGGAAGTTGCCGGGAAGCTCGGGGGTGTGCTGCTCGCTCATTCCCACCCGAGGATAGGGTGCGCGCATGCTCGTCGACGTAGGTGACACGCGCCTGCACGTGGCCGAGCGCGGCGGCGGTGAGCTCGCGCTGTTCGTCCTGCACGGCGGCCCGGGCCTCGACCACACGATGTTCGGCTCCTATCTGGATCCGCTCGGCGACCTCTGCCGGCTGCTCCTCGTCGACGAGCGCGCGACCGGGCGCTCGGAGCCGTCGGCGCCCGAGACCTGGACGATCGAACGCCAGGCCGCCGACGTCGAGGCCCTCGCCGCCGCCATGGGGCTCGACCGCTACGCGGTGCTCGGCCATTCCTACGGCGCCTTTCTGGCGCTGCAGCACGCGGTCGACTTCCCCGGCCGGCCGGCGGCGACGATCGTCTCGAGCGGGCTGCCGGACGCGCGCTACCTCGAGGGCGTCCAGCGCGAGCTGGAGGCCTTCCAGCCCGTCGAGCTACGCGAGCAGGTCACCTCGTCGTGGGCGCGCGAGGCCGAGGCGCGGACCCAGGAGGAGGTCGCCGCGCTGCTGGTCGACCAGCTGCCCTTCCACTTCGCCGACCCGCGCGACCCGCGCATCGGCGAGCTCGCCGCGGCGATGGGCGACGCGGTCTACGGCCCCGAGGTGCTGCGCGCCGCGGCGACGGGCGACTACGGGCACATCGCGGTCGAGGACCGTCTTGGCGAGGTCACCCATCCGGTGCTCGTGCTCGCCGGCCGCCACGACCGCACGTGCTCGGTCGTCGCCGCCGAGGCGATGGCCGCGGGCCTGCCCGACGCCGAGCTCGTCGTCTTCGAGCGCAGCGGCCACATGACCTTCGTCGAGGAGAACGACGCCTACCTGGCCGCCGTGCGCGGTTTCCTCAGCCGGCTTTGACCTCGGCGGCCGCCTCCTCGGCCTCCTCCAGCTCGCTCGCGCGACGAGCTCCAGGCCCTGCGTCCCAGAAGCCCGGGTCGGCGAGGTCGAGCCCGGCGATCGCGGCCAGCTCCTCCGGGCTGCTTCGAGCCGCCGGCGGCGAGCATCTCGAGGTAGCGCGGGACGAAGCGCCTCGCCCTCCTCGAGGTAGCGGCGCGTAGACCGACAGCGCCAGCAGCTGGCCGTAGGCGTACGCGTAGACGTAGCCGGGCGTGCCGATGAAGTGGGGGACGTAGGACCACCACGAGCGGTAGCCGTCGGTCAGCTCGACGGCGTCGCCGAGCAGCTCCTCCTGCGACTCTGCGCCCAGAGGTCGCCGAAGCGCTCGACGCGACAGCTCGCCCTCCTCGCGGCGGCGCGTGTGGACGAGCGTCCTCGAAGCGGTTCATCGCGGTCTGGCGGAAGACCGTCGCGATCGAGCCCTCGATGTTCTCGGCCAGCAGCGCGAGCCGCGAGACGCGGCGTGTCCGGCCTCGTCGAGCAGGCGGCGGAAGACGAGCGTCTCGCCGAACACCGACGCGGTCTCGCAGACCGTCAGCGGCGTGTGCTGCTCGAAGATGCCGCGCGGACGCGGCCAGCGCGGCGTGCAGCCCGTGGCCGAGCTCGTGCGCGAGCGTCGAGCACGTCGCGCCGGCGCGACGGTGTAGTTGAGCATCAGGTACGGGTGCACGCTCGGCATCGTGTAGGCGCAGAACGCGCCGCCGCGCTTGCCGGGCGCGACGGGCGCGTCGATCCAGCGCTCGTCGAAGAAGCGCGCGCCGAGGTCGCCGAGCACCGGCGAGAAGCTCGAGTAGGCGCTCCAGCACGAGCTCGGTGGCGTCCTCCCAGTCGGCACTGGCCTCCTCGTCGGCGCGATCGACGCCGCGCGGTCGTAGTCGGCGAGGCGGTCGAGGCCGAGGAGCTGCGCCTTCAGCTTGTACCAGCGCTGCGGCAGGTCGTAGCGGCCGCGCGACCGCCTCGAGCAGCGCCTCGCACCGACTCGTCGCTGGCCTCGTTGGAGAGGTTGCGGCTGCGACAGCCAGGTCGGGTAGCTGCGCAGGCGGTCGTCGGTGGCCTTGTCCTGGGCAGCAGCGTGTTGAAGATGTACGCGCGCGTGCGCAGGCCCGGGCTGCGAGCGCGGCGGTGACCGCCTCGGCGGTCGTGCGGCGGATCTCGCGGTCGGGGGACATGCAGGCGGCTCAGCGCGACGTCGAGCGGGCGCGCCTCGTCGCGGTCCGGCAGGTCGACGCGGATCGCGCTCGTCAGCTCGCTGAACAGCCGCGACCAGGCGCTCGCTGCCGGTGACCGACTTCTCGGCCATCAGCTTCTCCTCGGCCTCGCTGAGCAGGTGCGGGCGGTAGCGGCGCACGTGCGCAGGTGGTGGCGCAGCGTGTCGAGGCCGTCGGCCGCCAGCAGCTCGTCGGCACGCTCGTCGTCGAGCGCCGCCCACTCGAGCTCGAAGAACAGGAGCTTGGTCTCGATCGCGGTCGCCGAGCTCCTGCACCTGCGCGACGAGCGCGCCGTTGGCCGGGTCGTCGGTGTCGACGGCGAAGCGCAGGTGCGCGTAGTTGCCGGCGCGGCCGAGCAGGTCGGAGATCGCCTCGAGCTCGCCCATCGCGGCGGCGAGGCCGGGCCCGTCGAGCTCGGCGACGCGGCCGGCGTGCGCGTCGGCGAACGCGTGCGGCGCGCGCGTCGGCCTCGTCGAGCAGCGTCGGCACCGGCGGCCCCGTCGCCGTCGACGAGCGGCTCGAGGTCCCAGGCGACGTCCTGGACGTCGGTGTCGGTCATGCGACCAGTGTGCCGTATCGAGGGCTTTGGGCCCGGAGACAAAGCGACGCGGTCCCGAGTCGCTCGGGGTGCTCTCCGCCACGTCGGCTCCCGGAGGAGCGCCGTGGCCTCAGAGCGGCGGGCCTCACAACCCCAGGGCCTCGCTCTCTGCGGCTCGGTTCCGCGTCTGTCCTGACGGTAGGTAGCGACTTAGCACGGGTCAAGCGCCCAAACGTGAAAACCCCGCATCGTGCGACGAAATCTCGTAGGCGCGCAGTTTGCAGCCCGTCACGGGGTGCAGGTGCGCGGCGCCGGGGCGCATGCCCAGCGTCTCGGCGACGCGCACCGAGCGCTCGTTGGCAGGGTCGATGACCGAGATCACCGATTCGAGCTCGAGCGTGACGAAGGCGTGGCGCAGGGCCGCGCGCGCCCCTTCGGTCGCCAGCCCGCGGCCCCACGCGGGACGCGCCAGGCGCCAGCCGACCTCGACGGCGGGCAGGACCGCGGGCAGGAATGACGGCACGGCGAGCCCGATGAAGCCCAGGCAGGCCACCGGCTCCTCGCGCGGCGCCGCGCACCACAGCCCGAACCCGTGCTCGGCCCAGTGCGCCTCGATTGCCCGGAGGAGCGCATCGCTTTCGGCGCGCGTCATCGGCCGGCCGTTGCCGATGTAGCGCATGACCTCGGGGTCGGCATTGAGCTCTGCGAACGGCTCGCGGTCGCCACTGCGCCAATGGCGCAGTTCAAGACGCTCCGTAACGGGCAACCGATCCAGGATGACGCCCTCCACCGTCGTGGGAGTCGCCGGGAGTCTGCGCCATGACTCCAACAACCGCGCGCTGCTGCGCGCCGCGGGCGGGCAACCGACACTCCTGCGAGGGAAATCTCAGGAGAATGCGGCATCTTCGCTTGGAGCCTCTTGACCGCCGGCGGGCGCCCACCTAAGTTGCGCGCCGACGCGGAACCGAGCCGCAGAGAGCGAGGCCAAGGGGTTGTGAGGCCCGCCGCTCTGAGGCCACTGAGACTCCCTCTGGGAGACGATGTGGCGGAGAGCACCCCAAGTGGCTCGGGGCCGCGTCGTCTTCGTTAATGCTCGGCCAGCATCGCACGCACGGCGTCGCCGAGTTCCGCGATCGCCTCCGCAGCCCGCGGCGAGAAGCTTCCCCAGCCGAGGAAGGCATGGCCGAGCCCGTGCCCTTCGACGACGCGCACGGGCACGGCCGTCGCCTGCAGTCGTTCGGCGTAGGCGAGCCCCTGCGCACGAAGCCAGTCGTCGTCGGCGACGCACACCACCGCGGGCGGCAGGCCGGTCAGGTCGGGGGCGAGCAGCGGTGAGACGTCGGGGTCGGTGACCTGGGTCCGTGCGGCGTAATGCTGGCTCTCGCGGGAAGTGAGGTCGACCGCGGGGTAGACGAGGTCGCCGAGGAACCAGCCGCCGCCGTGGACGTACACCAGCACGTCGTCGCCGGCGTCCGGCGGGACGAGCATCCGCGCGCGCAGCGGCCCGGCGCCGCCGGGGACCTCGAGGTCTTGCACGGCGGCCATCTCCGGCCGCGGCGCGCGCGCCATCGCGGCCTGGAACTCCCTGCGATCGGACGCGACGCTCACACCGATAGAATGGAGGACAGACATAACCCTTGGGGACGACAGGCTTCGACGCGGTTGGTTCGCAGGGGTGGTTGCGAGTCGAGGTCCCGGGAGGCCTCGTAAAACACCCGGGAAACCAATAAGTGCGGACTCGGTTCACGAGCACGCGCTCGCCGCTTAGCCACTAGCTAAGCCGTGAGCTCTGGGCCCCCGCCTGCCGGCCGCGGGGATCGTCCGGATCAGATGCCGGCTCACCCGGGGCGGTCCGCCTCCGCCAAACCGGGGACATCTCAAGGAGGCTGGTCCCGAGCAACCCCGCCGGCGAGGCGACCTCGGGGCGAGACCAGAGCGCCGGCTACGCTCGTAGACGCCATCTTTTGCGCGATCGCGGACGTGGGTTCGATTCCCACCGTCTCCACTAGCTTCACAAGGCGCGTACAAGCGCGAATTCGACCTCTTTGCAGGGAGAACCGGATTGGTGCGGTGCGAAAGAGGCGCGCATGAAGAACCCGCGATTTGCGGGCTCGCGGAGCCCATTGGGGAGCAGATAGGGAGCAGCGTGCTCCCTACCGGGCCCGGTTGCTCCCTACCCGGTCAGCCTCAGACGGTGCGGAGCTCCACGTCGGCGAAGATCAGGCCTCCGACCAAGGGCTCGGGCTCGCCGCGATCCAGGCACTGCTTGTTCTGCAGGAAGCGCACGACGTTGCGGCCACCGTCGACCTGCGCGGAATGGCGAGACCCGGACTCGAACCGGGGACACCACGATTTTCAGTCGTGCGGCGCCGCTACTGCGCAATCCTGATTTGCAGGACTTTGCCCTCCCTCGGAGACCCCTGGTGTCGCCCGGCGTTCCCCGGATTTTGCGGTCTTTTGCCGAACGAAAGGCCCACGGCAGGGCCCGTGGGCCTCTTCCGTGGCGGACGAGGTTTCGCCCGTCAGCAGACGGCGCGCCCCTCGGGGCTCTGACCGAGGTTCGCTTCGAACCGCCGACTGGCGTCTGTGACGTCCATGGGCGTAGCTCATGCAGACCACTTCCATGGTAAGGGTTCGCAGCCCTCCGGCGGGGCTAGGCTGAGAACGGCTCAACAGAGCCCATTTTGCAGCGGTTTCGTGCCTGGCAGTGAGGACGGTCAGGCTGTCGTACGTAGTCCGTTTTGGGCCTTTTGGGCACCGCTCGCAGTATCAGCGCAGTATGGGCATGACGGTCGCGCCGGCCCTCGGGGTCATGCACGACGATCGGCTGCGGCAGACGCGCGCGGTCGGCGTAATCGTGTCGCGAAGCCGTCGTAGAGTCGCGTTCTAACGAACAGACGTGTCGTCGCGTGCGTGCGCGCGAGGAGATCGCGGCCGGACGCCGGTCACTGGCCCCAGTTGCGTGTCGCTCGACGCTCTGGTCGCGGCGCTGCTCGTCCTCGCGTTGGCCTGCCTCGAGGTCAAGCCGGCTGGCTAGCCGCCGGGCGCCGCGGTCGCCGCGAGCTCCCGCCATTCGGCGCGGGTCGGCGGATCCTTGACGCCGCCCTCCTGCAGCGCCCGGCCGAGGCGCTCCTCCATGAAGCGCTGCTGCGCGTCACGCGAGTCCCAGATCTCGAAGACGACCTACCCGCCCGGCTTGCCGGCGCCGGCGTGGTAGATGAGCCCCTCCGGCCAGTCGCCCGTGTTGCTCACCGGGTCGATGCCCAACTTCTCATTGACGGCGTCGTACTGCCCACGCCCGACAGCGTCGAACTCCAGGATCAACGCCTCGGTCATCCGTACCACCTCGGTGCGTCGCTTGGCTGACGTGCGGAGTCTTACAGCGCGAGGCACGGCGGAACATGAGAGCGCGTGGGCCGCTGACAGCCGGCGGCTGCGGGATGACGACCTGCCAGTTACGGTTGGCCGGTGACCGCGCGGCCGCCACGACTCGTCGCGCGCGAGGTCGGGCCGGCGACGATCGCCATGCTCGTCGCGTCCTGGGCCGTGCTGTGGATCCTCGCCCGACCCGCTGGAGAGCCCGCCGGGCGCTACACCGGGCAGTTCTTGGGAGCCGAGGCGATCCTGCTGCTCTCGATCGGGCTGGTGCTCATCAGCACGCTGCCGTGGGTCGAGGAGTGGTTCGACGGGATCGACCGCGCGGCGATCTGGCATCGCCGGGTCGCCATCACCGGCCTGGTCCTGCTCGCTCCCCACATCCTGCTGTCGTCCAACCCGGACGGCACCGCGCTTGGAGGACCGCTCGGCGCGATCGGGGCCATCGGCTTGGTCGCCCTGGCGCTGTGGGCGATCCTCCCGCGTTGGCGCTCGGTCGTCCCGGGGCCCTTGCGCACGCTCGTGTTGGCCGCGCGTGACGCGCCCATGGTCGGTGACGTGCGGGAGATCTTCGGCGGCTATGAGCGCTGGCGGGCGCTGCACCGGACGACGGGGGTGTTCGTCGCGGCGGGCTTCGCGCACGGCGTGCTCGACGCGACGCCCTTCGGCGCCGCGCCGGTCCTGCGCTGGAGCTACGTCGCCGTCGGTGCGATCGGGCTGGCGTTCTACGTCTACCGCGAGCTGTTCGCGCGCTTCTTCCTGTCGCTGCACGACTACGAGGTCGATGCGGTCCGCACGATCGACGAGGGGCTGGTCGAGGTCTTGATGCGCCCGATCGGGCGCCCCATGCAGTTCGTGCCCGGCCAGTTCGCGATGGTCTACCTCGAGGCGAAGGACGGCTGGCACCGCCATCCGTTCACGATCGCCAGCGCCCCCGACGAGGCTCTCGTGCGCGTCACGGTCAAGGCGCTCGGCGACTACACGTCGCGGTTGACGGAGCTCATCGAGCCCGGCATGCCGGCGGTCATCGGCGGTCCGCACGGGCGCTTCAGCTACCGGCGGGGCACCGATCGACAGGTGTGGATCGCCGGCGGCGTGGGCGTCGCGCCCTTCCTCAGCTGGCTGCGCGCGCTCGACGGCCGCCTGCCGCACCGCGTCGACTTCTTCTACACCGCGGCCGGCGAGCCGCCGTTCGCCGACGAGATCCGCGGGATCGCGAGGCGGCACGACTCGCTTCACGCGCATCTCATCGACACGAGCGTCGACGGCCGTCTGACGCCCGAGCAGGTCCTCGCGGCGGCCGACGGCCACCTCCGCGAGCTGTCGGTGTTCATGTGCGGTCCGCAGGGGATGCTGCGTACGTTCCAGATCCAGCTGCGACTCGCCGGCGTCCCCGCCAGGCGCATCCACCGCGAGTACTTCGACTGGCGCTGAAACTGACAGTTGGTGACCACTGCTGCGCAGCGAGGCGCTCCGACGATCGGTTTCGGCGCCGTCGATGCCATCGGTGACGCAAAGCCGTAGTAGGGCCGCGTTATAGGGAACAGCTTGGCGCCGTCGTCGGCGAGTTGAGCGACGAAGCTCTGCACACGGCTCATAGTTCGCTCGACGGAGCCGTCGCCGAAGTCCGACATGGCGGTCTTGAGGCGAGGGCACGTGCCGTGCCGCGAGGCTTTGACAAGGCTTGGAACGGGCTTGGCCGGCAGCTGGCCGGTGCCTGCCGATCATCGATGACGTGTTCGGAAGGAGACGTAGTCGATGACGGGGACTCAGACAAAGCTTGCTGCGGGCCTCTCGCTGGTCGCGCTCGGCGGGTTCGCGGGCTACGCGCTCGGCGCCGGGGCGGGCGACCGCCCCGGAGCGACCGTGGCCGCTCAGCGGCAGCCGCTGGAGGTGCGAACGCAGACGATCCACCGGACGGTCCGGATCGTGAAGCACGAGAAGCCGCCGAAGCCCAAGCGGCAGGCGGCTCCCGTCGCTGCGCCGGCGGCCGCGCCCGTCCGCGTCGTCGCGGTCAGGCCCGTCCAGCGGGTGCAGCAGCCCGTCGCGGCCGCGCCGCCCGTCCGGCAGGCGCCCGCCCCGGTGCGCACGCGCACGAGCGGCGGCGGAAGCCGCGCCAAGGAGGCCGAGCACGAGGGCGGCGCGGAGCGAGAGGGCGGCGATGACTGAGCAGGCCGCCAGGCCGATCCGCCGAAAGCGCCCGGGACCGCTCACGGTCGCGGCGACCGCCATCGCCACGTTCCTGGTGGTGCTGACGCTGCTCGCGGCCCAGCTCCAGTCGGGGCACGACCCGGCGCTCGGCCGCGGAACGCCGATCGCCGCGCTCACGCAGGGCAAGGACGGCTCGAAGGTCGTCACCCGCACGAGCGGCGGCGGCAGCAGCGCGGCGCAGCCGGCCGGTGGTGCGACGACGCCAGCCAGCCCCGTCACCACGCGCACGAGCGCGGGTGGTGGAAGCAGCGGCTTCGGCGGCGGGGAGTCCGAGGATGACTAGACGCAGCAGCGCAGCCGTGGTGGCCTGGATCTCGGGCGCCGCTTTCCTCGCGGTCTTCACGGGCCTGGCGTTCCAGCTGCGAACCGGCCGCGACCCTGCGGTCGGCGCGGGCCAGAGCGCGACCGCCGTGGCGGTCGCGCCGCGGCGGGTGCTGATCCGGCGTGTGATCGAGAAGCGCGTCGTGGTGCACGTGGTGCCGGCCGAGCCGGAGGCGAGCGCGCCCGCACGCACGTCGGCTCCAGCCGCAAGCGCGCCCGTGGTCACGAGCCAGCCCGCCCCCGCCCCGGCGCCCCCACCGGCGTCCGCCCCCGCCCCGGCGCCCGCGCCCGCGCCGGCCCCGGCACCGGTCACGAGGTCCTCGTGATGGCGCGCGCGTACGACATGACCTTCTCGTCGATGGGCAGCGACGTCCGCCTGCTGATCGAGCCGTCGGGCGATCCGAGGCTGCCCGAGCCCGAGGAGGCGGCGCAACGCGAGCGCGCGTTCATCGAGCACTTCGCCGCGACGCTGACGCGTTTCGACCCTGCGAGCGAGCTGTCGGCGCTGAACGCCGACGAGCGCGACGAGGTGCCCGCGTCGCAACTGCTCCGCGCCGCGGTGTCGGCCGGCGTGTGGGCGGCCGAGCGCAGCGGCGGCCTCGTGGATCCGACTCTGGTCGGCGCGATCGAGCGCGCCGGGTACGCGCAGTCGCGCAACGGCGTGGCGCCCGCCTCGCTGGTCGAGGCGCTCGCGCACGCGCCGGCCCGCCGGGCCGCGTCGCCGCGCCCGGAGGCCGCGTGGCGCTTGATCGCGGTCGACGACGAGGCCGGCGTGGTCCGCCGCCCGCCGGGCGTGGCGTTCGACACGGGCGGCATCGGCAAGGGCCTGGCCGCCGACGCGCTGGCCCACCGGCTCGCCGGCTACCCCCGCTTCGTCGTTGACTGCGGCGGCGACATCGCACTTCGTGGCCGCTGGGAGATCGAGGTCGAGCACCCGATGACCGGGGAGCGCGTGCACACGCTGTGCGTCCACGGCGGCGGAGTTGCCACCTCGGGCCTGAACGTCCGCGTGTGGCGTCGCTCCGACGGCGGCTATGCGCACCACCTGCTCGATCCGGCGACCGGCGAGCCGGCGTGGACCGGTCTCGTGGGTGCGACCGCGATCGGCGGCAGCGCGCTCGAGGCGGAGACGCTCTCGAAGGCCGCGCTGCTCGCGGGCCCGGAGGGAGCGCGCGAGGTGCTGGCGGAGAACGGCGGCCTCGTGGTCCACGACGACGGCGACGTGGAGCAGATCGGCCCGGTCAACCGGCCGCGGCTTCGCATCCAGATGCGCGAGCTCGCGGCATGAACCGGCTCGATCCCGCCAACTACATATGGTGGCTCGCAAGCCGGGCCTCGGGCGTCGTGGCGCTGATGCTCGTGACGGCGTCGGTCGTCATCGGCCTCACGATGGCGTCGAAGCTCGTGCGCAAGCGCGGCGTGGCACCCGTCCTCGCGCGGGTGCACGAGCACACGGCGCTGGCCGGGTTGGTCGCGATCGGCATCCACGGCGCCACGCTTGTCGCCGACCCCTGGCTCCATCCGAGCGTGTCCGGCGTGCTGGTGCCGTTCAGCATGGGCTACCGCCCGCTGTTCACCGGCCTCGGAACCCTTGCCGGGTACCTGGCGGCGATC
The DNA here is from genome assembly GCA_963821355.1 of uncultured Actinomycetes bacterium. Lineage (GTDB taxonomy): Bacteria > Actinomycetota > Thermoleophilia > Solirubrobacterales > Solirubrobacteraceae > JAOPZW01. Next base: position 187,372 of record CAWGDO010000005.1, read on the forward strand.
CTCGGGCTCAGCTTCTACGCACGACGCCGCATCGGCGCCAAGCTGTGGCGCAAGCTGCATCGGGCCACCGTGGTCGTCTGGGCTGCTCGGCGTGATCCACACGCTCGGCGCCGGCACGGACGCCGGCTCGCCCTGGCTGCGTACGTTCATGCTTGCCACGGGCGTGCCGATCGTCGTGCTGTTCGCCGTGCGGATGCTGCACCGCCCCAAGCCGCGGCGCGCTTCCGCCGCGCAGGTGCAGCCTGATGCCGCGTCGTACGTGGTGCGCGCGAGGCGCGCGCATGAGAGACGGCACCGTGATCGCGGGCGGCGGCCTGGCCGCCCAGCGCTGCACCGAGACGCTCCGCAGCCAGGGATACGACGGGCCAATCCGCATCGTGTGCGCGGAGAACCATGCGCCATACGACCGGCCGCCGCTGTCGAAGGAGCTGCTGACCGGTGAGCTGCCGGACGAGGCCGTGGCCCTGCGGCCGCCGGCCTGGTACGAGGAGCGCGGCGTCGATCTGCTGCTGGGCGTGCGGGCCGAGCGCCTCGACCCGGGGCGCCGCGAGCTGGAGCTCTCGCGCGGGCGCCCGCTGCGCTTCGACTCGCTGCTGGTCGCCACCGGCAGCCGGGCGCGCATGCCGGCCCTGTTCGAGGGCTACGACAACGTCGGGGTCCTGCGCACGCTCGACGATGCGATGGCGCTGCGGCGAGCGTTGCGGCCGGGCGTTCGCCTGGCGATCGTCGGCGCCGGCTTCATCGGCCTCGAGGTCGCCTCCACCGCCCTCAAGCTCGGCGCGGAGGTCACGATCGTGGAGGCGGCCGACGCCCCGCTCACCGCGGTGCTCGGTCCATTCCTGGGCACGTGGTTTGCCGAGCTGCACCGCTCCGAGGGGGCCGAGGTGCTGCTGGGCGCGCGGATCGAGAACCTGCGCGGCCACCGGCGCGCGCGCGCGCTCGAGCTCGCGCGCGGCCGCAGCGTTCCCTGCGACCACGTGCTCGTCGGCGTGGGCGTCGATCCCGACACGCGCTGGCTCGACGGCAGCGGGCTGGCGGACGGCGGCGTGCCGGTTGATCCCAACGGTCGCAGCGCCGCACCCGGGATCTACGCCGCCGGCGACGCTGCGCTCGTCTACGACCCCGCGCTGGCTCGCCACGTCCGCACCGACCACTGGGAGGCCGCGGCGCGCCAGGGCGCCGCAGCGGCACGCGCGATCCTCGACGTCGAGCCGGCGCGCGCGGTGCCGCCGAGCTTCTGGAGCGACCAGTTCGGGATCCGCGTGCAGTACGTGGGCCGTGCCACCGGGGCCGATCGCGTCGCGATCGAGGGCGACCCGGCCGCACGCAACTTCGGAGCCACCTTCACCAAAAACGGAGTGCCCGTAGCCGCGCTGCTCGTCGGCCGGCCGCGGGGGCTCTCCGAGGCCCGCCGCCGCGTCCAGCAGGGCCTCGAATCCCTGATACCCACCTGAGGAGACACACGATGAGATGCATTGCGAAGGTCGACGAGCTGGCGTGCAGCGCGCACGGCGACTGCGCGCTGGTCGCGCCCGGCGTGTTCGAGGTCGACGACGTGGCGCGCGTGGTCGGCGACGGCCCGCGCGAGCTGCTGCTCGAGGCCGCGGAGTCGTGCCCGGCCGGCGCAATCTCGGTAGTCGACGCGGATGCCGGTGAGCAGCTCTACCCGTAGCGTCGGGGACGGATGCCCACGCTGATCCTGTTCGTCGAGGACGAGCCCTCGATCTCGGACCCGTTCTCCAAGGCGCTGTCGCGTGAGGGGTTCGAGCCCGTGGTCGCGCGCTCGGGCCGCGAGGCCTTGGCGCTGGCCGGGCGGATCGAGCCGGACCTCGTGCTGCTCGACCTCAACCTGCCGGACACCGACGGTCGCGACGTGGCGCGCGAGCTGCGCCGCCGCAGCGACACTCCGATCGTGATGCTCACCGCGCGCGGGACCGAGATGGACCGGATCGTCGGCCTCGAGATCGGGGCCGACGACTACGTGGTCAAGCCGTTCAGCGGGCCGGAGGTGATCGCGCGCATCCGCGCGGTGCTGCGGCGCTCGAAGCGCTCGGAGCCGGGAGCGCCCACCGAGCCGGTAGAGATCGGCGCGCTCACCGTCGACTTCGGGGCCCGGCGGGCCACCTTCGACGCTGAGACGCTCGAGCTCTCGCGCAAGGAGTTCGACCTGCTCGCCGAGCTCGTTCGCAACGCGGGACACGTGGTCTCGCGCGAAGACCTGATGGAGCGGGTGTGGGACGAGAACTGGTTCGGCTCCACCAAGACACTCGACACGCACATCGGATGGCTGCGCCGGAAGCTGGGCGACGACTCCGCCGCGCCCCGCTACCTCCACACCGTGCGCGGCGTGGGCTTCCGTTTCAGCGGTCCGGAGGAGATCGAACCGTAACCCTGCGCGGCCGCCTGCTGCTGGCGCTGGCCTACGTCCTGCTGCTGGCGATCATCGCGTTCGCCGTGCCGCTGGCGATCTCGCTCCGCGACCGACAGGACGAGGAGGTGCGGATCGAGTCGCGCGGCCAGGCCGACGTCGTGGCCGCCACCGCCGCGCCGCTCCTCCCGACCGCCCGGCGCGGCCGCCTGGCCGAGCTGGGCCAGGCCGCCTCGCGCTCGGTTCGCGGACGCGTGCTGATCGTCAACCGCGTTGGCACGGTGGTCGCCGACAGCGCCGGCTCGGCGCAGATCGGCGGCGACTACCGCACCCGGCCCGAGATCGCGGCGGCGCTGCGCGGCAGGCGCTTTCAGGAGAGCCGCCACAGTGCAACGCTCGGCGAGGACGTGCTCGCCACCTCGAGCCCGGTGCTGAGCGGCCGCCGCGTTATCGGAGCCGTACGGGTGACCCAGAGCATCGCGGCCGTGCACCGCGCAGTGCGGCGCTCGATCGCGGGCCTCGTGCTGATCGCCGCCGTGGTGCTCGTGATCGGGCTCACCGCCGGCTGGCTGATCGCACGCCAGCTCGCCCTGCCGCTGCGGCGGCTCGAGTCGACTGCCGGCGAGATCGCCCACGGCGAGCTGGAGCGCCGGGCTCCGGTCGATGGCACGCGCGAGCAGCGCTCCCTCGCCCGCTCCTTCAACGAGATGACCGAGCGGCTCTCGCTTGCGCTCCGCTCGCAGCAGGAGTTCGTGGCCGACGCCTCGCACCAGCTCCGCACCCCGCTGACCGGTCTCCGGCTGCGGCTCGAAGAGGTGCAGGCAGCCTCGGACGGCGGACCCGAAGAGCAGGAGGACATCCAGGCTGCGCTCGGCGAGGTGGACCGGCTCAGCGAGGTGGTGGACGAGCTGCTCGTCCTCTCCTACGCAGGCGGGCGCGACGCCCCGCCCGACGAGGTCGACATCGCGGACGTGGCTCGCGCCGCCGAGCAGCGCTGGCGGGCGACGGCCGCCGAGCGAGGCATCGCGCTCGACTGCCGCGCCGCCCCCGCCGGCCGCCGGATCACCGCGGCGCGCGCCGACCTCGACCGAGCGCTCGACGCGCTCGTCGAGAACGCGCTGCTGTACTCGCCGCGCGGCAGCGCGGTTCGGATCGAGGCCTCAGGCGGGCGGATCGAGGTGCTCGACTCGGGACCGGGCCTCGCGCCCGGTGAGGAGGAGCAGGTGTTCGACCGCTTCCACCGCGGCCGCGCCGGCCGCGCCGGGCCGGCCGGCACCGGGCTGGGGCTGCCTATCGCGCGCGAGCTGATGCGTCGCTGGGGCGCGCACGTCTCGCTCGCAAACCGGCCGGAGGGCGGGGCCAGGGCGGCGATCGTCTTCGACGTCCCAGGATCGGAGGCAGGCCGATGACGGCCCATCGCACACGCACGACGCTGCTCTGGATCGCGCTCTCGATCGCCGGGGTCGTGATCGCGGTCGCGGGCTCATATGCCGCGAGTCAGCTCTCAAAGCCGAAGGTCGGGCTGACGTCCGAGCCGCTCTCGGGGGTCGAGCAGCTCGCGCCCGCGCAGCGCGCGAAACCACGCCCCCAGAAGCCGGAGCGGACGGCGACGGATACCACGCCCTCAACGACGCCGCAGCTCCCTCAGACCACGCAGACCCAGACCACGCCGCCATCCCAAAACGAGGGGGACGGCGAGCGCGGGGGCGACGGCGCCGGCAACGACGACTGAAATCTCGAGCCTGTGTCCTGACAGGTGCGTGCTGTCCTCGAGGCTCTCGACTCCGGCGTGCAGGACGTGCATGGCGCTGCGAGGATCGTCGTATGGCCGATGCGGCGGCGGACCCCACGCGATGGCGTCGCAATCTGACGGACGAGCGCGACAGCGCTGAGCTCTATCGGCGCGTCGCCGCGGCGGAGGACGACGAGGCGCTCGCCTCGGTCTATCGGCGGCTTGCTGACGTCGAGGAGCGTCACGCCGAGTTCTGGGCGCAACGTTTGCGTGACGCCGGCGAGCCGGTTCCGCGGGCGCGGGTGGGGTGGAGGACCAAGGCGCTGGGCTGGCTCGCGAAGCGCTTCGGCACGGGGTTCGTCGTTCCGACGATCGACGCAATGGAGCGGTCCGACGCCGGTTCTTACGACGCCCAGCCGGAGGCCGCGGGCACACCGCTTCCCGCCGAGGAGCGCTCGCACGCTCGGCTGTTGCAGGCAATCGGCAGCGGCGGCGGCCTGCAGGGTCCGGCGCTGGCCCGGCTGGAGGGCCGCCATCGCGCCGCGAGCGGAAACTCGCTCCGCGCCGCGGTGCTCGGTGCCAACGACGGGCTCGTGTCGAACTTCAGCCTCGTGATGGGCGTTGCGGGCGCGAGCCTGTCGAACACCCAGATCCTGATCACCGGGCTGGCGGGGCTCGCGGCGGGCGCCGGGTCGATGGCGATGGGCGAGTGGATCTCGGTCACCAACGCGCGCGAGCTCTACGGCCGCCAGATCGCGATCGAGCGCGACGAGCTCGAGGCGGTGCCCGATGAGGAGCGCGAGGAGCTGGCGCTGATCTACCAGGCGAAGGGGCTGCCTCCGGAGCAGGCCGGTGAGCTCGCCGACCGGCTGGTCGCCGCGCCGGAGCAGGCGCTGGACACGCTCGCCCGCGAGGAGCTCGGCATCGATCCGGGCGAGCTCGGCGGCTCGGCCACCGTGGCAGCGGGGACATCGTTCGTGCTCTTCGCGA
>CAWGDO010000006.1:0-148673 GCA_963821355.1 uncultured Actinomycetes bacterium
AGGAGGCGGCCCGGGCGTCGGTCCCGTTCATCTATGGCCCACGCTGCCGTAGCGAGCACGTCGCTCGCATCGAGGAGGACATCTCGCAGCGGCTGGCGCACCCTTTCGCGGAGCGCGCGTACCGCGCGCAGATGTTCGCGGCGGGCCTGCACAACTGCTACGGCCGCCTGCCGGGCATCGCCGCCCGGACGCTCGTCGTGCATGGCCGTCACGATCGCGTCATCCCGGTCGCCAACGCGCAGGTGCTCGCCGAGCGCATCCCGGGCGCGCGCCTGCAGATCCTCGAGGAGTCGGGGCACCTGTACCCGACCGAGGAGCCAGAGGTCGACGACGCGATCGCCGCGTTCCTCGCGGAGGCGGGGGAGGGCCAGCGGTGAGCCTCCCGATGGCGCTTGGCGACGAGCTGCGCGTCGCCGACGTGATCCGCCGCCAGGGCGCCGAGCGTGGCGACGTCATCGCAATCCGGCACGGCTCGCGGGCGCTCACCTACCGCGCGCTCGACGAGCGCTCCAACCGCCTCGCGCAGGCGCTGCTCGCCGCTGGCGTCGGCCCGGGCTCGCGCGTCGCGCACCTCGACCGGACGGGGCCTGAGGTCATCGAGCTGCTCTTCGCGGCGAGCAAGATCGGCGCCGTGCTCGTGCCGCTCAACTGGCGGCTGGCGGTGCCCGAGCTCACCCGCATCGTGGCCGACGCCGCCGCGCCGCTGCTGATCGCCGGCAGCGCGTTCGCGGACGCGGCATCGGCGATCGCGGGCGCGCTGCCGTCGCCGCTGCGGACGGTCGAGGTGGGACCCGCCTACGAGCGGTGGGTCGCCGCCCACGATCCGGTCGACCCCGGCGATCGCGGTGCCTCGGGCGACACGGTCGTGCAGATGTACACGTCCGGCACCACTGGTGTCCCCAAGGGCGTCCTCACCACACACCGCAACCTCGCGGCCGCCGCCGAGACGTCGCCGCGCTGGGGCTTCGACGCCGACACGGTCAGCCTCACGCCGCTGCCGATGTTCCACATCGGCGGCATCGGCTGGGCGTTCCTCGGCCTGTGGAACGGTGCGAGCACGATCCTGGTCAGCGAGTTCGCGGCCGAAGCCGTGCTCGACGTGCTCGAGCGCGAGCGCGTGACCAACGCGGTCTTCGTCCCGACGATGCTGCAGATGCTCGCGGCCGTGCCGGGCGCCGCGGAGCGCGACTACTCGGCGCTGCGCTCGATCGCGTACGGAGCATCGCCGATCACGACCCCCGTGCTCAAGGCGGCGCTACGCACGTTTCGCTGCGCGCTCTTCGGCATCTACGGCCTCACCGAGACGACCGGCGCCGCGGTGCAGCTCGACGCGGCCGACCATGATCCGGACGGGCCGCGCGAGCACCTGCTGCGCTCGGTCGGTCGTCCGTATCCGTGGGTCGAGTTGCGGATCGTCGATCCGTTGACGCGGGCGGCATGCGGGCCGCACGACGTCGGTGAGGTCTGGCTGCGGGCGCCCAACGTGATGGCCGGCTACTTCAAGCGGGCCGAGGAGACGGCCGCGGCGCTCAGCGCCGACGGCTGGCTGCGCACCGGCGACGGCGGCTACCTCGACGACGCGGGATACCTCTTCCTGACGGATCGCATCAAGGACATGATCGTCAGCGGCGGTGAGAACGTCTTCCCGGTCGAGGTCGAGGAGGCGCTCGCCCAACATCCCGCGGTTGACCAGGTTGCGGTCATCGGCGTACCCGACGAGCGGTGGGGTGAGACGGTGAAGGCGCTCGTGGTCCTGCGGCCGGGCGCGGTGGCGAGTGCCGACGAGCTGACCGCCTTCGCGCGCGAGCGCCTCGCCGGCTACAAGCTGCCGCGCTCGGTCGACTTCGTCAGCGACCTGCCGCGCACGCCCTCGGGCAAGGTCCTCAAGCGAGAGCTGCGCGAGCGCTTCGGGTCCCGGGCCGCATGAGCCCGAGGCCCCGCGCATTGCCGCTACGCAGACGTCGTTCGAAAGAAATGAATTGACATCAAGTCGCTAGCTGTTAGCATTACATCCAGCTAATCAGCTAATCCAACAAGTCCCGTCGAACAAGAGGAGGGCCACATGGCCACCCAGACCAAGACCGATCCGATCACCGAGTCCGTCGAGACGGCCGCCGAGCGCGTCGCCGAGCTCAACGAGAAGGCCGTCGCGAACGGCAAGAAGGCCGGCGCCGCCTACCTGAGCTCCTACGAGAAGGCCGTCCTGTCGCTGGCCGACTCGTACGAGAAGGCCGCCGGCGCGACGAAGGTCGAGTGGCTGGCGACCGTGGCCACGGCCCAGGCCGACTTCACGCGTGACGTCACCAAGGCCTACGCCGGCGCCGCGCGCGAGTTCGTCTCCTAGCGGAGCGCACGGGCCGCGACGCTCCCTCTCCCCGCGTCGCGGCCCCTCAGCGCTCCGATCTCCGCCGCCGGCTGCTCCGCGCCGTGAAGGCGCCGTACACCTCCAGTAGGGCCTGCCGCTGACGTGCGGTCAGATTGGGATCGGCGCGAATCGCCGCCACCACGACCGGTTCCTCCCCGTCGTCCTCCTCCTCGCCGCGACGGTGCGCGCCCTGCTCGTAGAGGCCCTCGTCGACAGCTCGAGGTTGCGGGCGATGGCGTCCAGCACCTTCTCGGAGGGCTCGCGCAGCCCGCGCTCGATCTGGGAGAGGTAGGGATTGGAGATCCCCACCAAGTCGGCAAGCTGTCGCAGGGAGAGCTTCTGCAGCTCGCGCTGCCGGCGGATATAGCCGCCGAGCGGAGAGTCCGGTGCCGATGCCATCACGCGAGCCTATGCCGCCGCAAACGGCTTCGGGCCAACCGAGAAGGAGCTAACCCTTCATGGCCAATCAACTTCCGTCCGGCCGTTGGCGCGGCCGTGTCCGCGATCCGCGCACGGGCAAGCAAGTGGCGCCGCATACCGTCATCGGCGGCACGTCCAGCTACACGACCAAGCGCGAAGCCGAACGCGCCGAAGACGACGCCCGCGACGCGCTCTACGACCTGGCCCTTCGCGGCAAGACCGTGGCCGAGTGGTGGGCCGAGTGGACGACCGATCCGTTGTGGGCGCGGCCCGCCGAGTCCACCAACATGCATCGCCGCGAGCGGACCAAGGCGTTCGCGGACACCTACGGCGACCGACCGCTTCGCGCCATCGACGCGTTCGTGGTCGCGGAGTGGCTGAAAGGCGGTCGCAACATGGGCACCGTGAACAACCTTCGGGCGATGTTCAACGACGCCCGCCGCCCGCACGCCGGACTGTTGATCGACCACAACCCGTTCGCCGGCCTGGGCTTGAAGCGGTCCAAGGGCCGGAAACATGTCCAGCCGCCCGCGCCAGGCGAAGTCGCCCGCTTGATCGGCGCCGCCGACGAACTCACGCCGCCGTCGTTCGCCGCCTACCTGTTCACGGCGTGCTACTCGGCCATGCGACCGGGCGAACTGGACGCCCTGCAATGGTCGGATTTGGACCTCACGCCGGGCGCCGAGTCCATCCGGATCGAACGCCAGTGGAACGTGAAGGCGCGCAAGATCACGCCGCCCAAGTATGGGTCGAAGGGCACCATTGCAATGGTCGAACCGCTCCGCGACCGACTGTTGGCGTTGCCGCGCGAGTCGGAATGGGTCTTCACGACGCTTCGCCGCCACCACTATGTGCCGTCTACGCGCTCGCACCACTGGAACCGCGTCCGTTGCTCCATAGGGCTTGGCGCCACGTCGCTCTACGAAGCCACCCGCCACTACTTCGCGTGGTACCTGCTCAACGTGGCCGAGTTGCCCGATCACGTCGTGGCCGCGCAGTTGCGGCACACGGACGGCGGAACCTTGGTCCGCGAGTTGTACGGCCACCCGGACGCGGCGATAGCCCGCGACCGTATCCGGGCCGCGTTCCGCTCCGCGCCGGCCGTGGTCGCCCTGCCCGTGAGTCACGAAATGAATCACGACCGCGCGCAAGTGCCGTCGTAGAGCCAAACCTCCCCTTCCGGGCGCGCTCGGGTTCTGGGGACGCCCGCACGCCCGGGACGTGGGCTCGGATCAGCGGCCGCCGCCGCCCGCCGATCGGGACGACCCGGATCGGTACGACCCGGCACCCCACGCCGCGACGCCGCGGCGAGCTTCGGCTTCGCTCGCCGCCGCCCGGCGCTCCGCCGACTCCGGATTGTCGCGCTCGCGGCGTATCTCGCGCTCCGCGTGACGCTCGGCGGCAGCCGCCTTGCGCTCGGGTCGTGGCAGCCGCCATTCTCGGATGACCTGCACGGGAGAGCGATGGTCTCGCATTCGCCGCCCCTCTCTACTCGACGTCATGGCGACTGTACGCCTACAACGCGGCGGAAGCCACCGATGTGCCTAGGCAGGGTCGGAACGGAAGATCAGCGCGCCGGTGATCCGCCCCTAGACGGCGTGTCGCGTGATCCACACCATGGGTCTGATCCGAGCGTGCCGCTCGTGCTGATACTCGCCGCCATCGCCCTGATTGTCGTGGGAACCGTGTCGTGACGTGAGCGTTCATCCGTGAGTCACGAAACTAGTCACGACGCCGCGCAATCGGCGTCGTAGCGCCAAACCGTTCCTTTCGGGCGCAGCTTCGTCTCTCGGAAGATCATGAGCATTTGCAGGGACTTCGGCCCGGCCGCCGCAGACACCCGGTTCGTCGCTCGGAAGCTCGTGAGCGATTCTGGCCGATTTTCTGGCGACTTTTTTAGCGACGTCGAGGCGGTCAGTCGACCCCATGCGTTCGACGCTCGCACGCCTGCCCGGCGATGGATAGATCGAAGCGCTGCCCGCAACTCTGTCCGAGGCGAACGCCAGCTTGGCGGACCGTGACCGACTCTCGCATCGAGAAGTGGCTGCGCTGGCTGGATGACGAGATCCAGCCGGGAATCATGACGATGAATCTTCATCGGCACGTCTTCCGCGAGGTCGGCGGCGATCGTCGAGCGCAACGCCACCCTCCCGCCGTCGTACTGGTTCGAGTTCTCGAGTGGAACTTACGCGACCACCCAGGCCGTTTCGATCCGCCGACAGGCCGAGGTGGACACGCGTGTCATCTCGCTCGGACGCCTCATCGATGAGATCGGCAGTGACGCCGGCCGCTGACGCGTCAGTACTAGGTCGGGCTCTTCGGCGAAAGCGACGCGCTGCGTTCCGGGGTCGCTGACGCGGGGTTCACGAAGCAGTTCGCGCCGGGCGGAGGCGACCACATCGACCCGGCCATCCCGGCGGCCGATCTGGCGCTCCTGACGAGCGTGACGCAGTCGGTGAAGGTCTACGTCGACCAGCACGTCGCCCACAATGACGCCAAACCACGCGGCGGCTTGCCGACGTTCAAGGCACCTCGACGCCAACATCGACCCCGTCGGTGACCTGTTCGCGAAGTGCGGCGGCAACCCGCTGACGGCTTCGACCTGGACCACCGTCGAAAAAGCCCCGGAGTCGAACCGGGGACACCACGATTTTCAGGCGCGGGTCAGAAAGCCTCTAATCGGGCCGAAATCCCTGCACGCAAGCTGGTTCGCTAGCGAGGCCCCACGAGCGAGGAAAGCGGCAATTTGCGGACTTCTGCTATGGGATTTAGGCACCGAGATCGGCTGGAGTGCGCGTCACCACGGGGAGATCTCGAAAACCGTTGTGCGCGCAAGCGTACCGAGGGTTCGAATCCCTCCCCCTCCGTCGTCGTCGTCGTGTGTTTGTTGGAAGTGGCGGCTTGGTCTACTCGCGCAGTCCGATCGCCTCGACCGGCCGCGTGCGCAGCGCGCGCCGCGTCGGCAGCGCCAGGGCCACCAGGGCCAGCAGCGCCGAGACGCCGAGGATCGCCGCGAACGGGCCGGCTGGCACGTAGGGCGGAGGCCTCCCGTCAGCGCGTGGCTGAGCGGCAGCAGCGCGGTGGCCGCGATCGCCAGACCGATGCCGAGGCCGATGGCGATGATCAGCACGGCCTCCCAGCGCGCCATCGACCGGACCTGGCGCGTGGTGGCGCCGACGAGCCGCAGGAGCGCGAGCTCGCGGCCGCGCCGGAGCGCGATCATGATCAGCGTGTTGACCACGGCGATCGACGTGAAGGCGAAGATCATCGCGACGAAGAACGGGCCGAGCCAGCGGTTCAGCTCGCGGTCGGCGTCGGTCGCGGTGGCGAGCGACGCGCGGTCGCTGACCCGCAGTCCGGGATAGCGCGAGCCAGCGCCTGCAGGCGCCGGGCGACCGCCGCCGGGTGGTCGGTCTGGACGAGGATCGTGCCGAGCAGCGGGGTGGTCTGGTGGCCGGCGGCGAGCTCGGGGGCGAGCAGGGCGTCCCCGAAGGCCAGGTCGCGGGTGTAGATCGCCACGACGGTGGCGTGGGTGCGGGTGCCGTCGCCCAGCATGATCGCCACGCGGTCGCCGACGTGGGCGTGCGCGGCGTCGGCGCGGTGGCGCCCGAGCGCGATCGCGTCGCCGTGCAGCGCGCTCAGGGACCCGCGCGGTCACGCCGACGTCGAGGCCGCCGCCCTGCCCGCCGTCGAGGATCTGGGCGGGGATGGTGTCATCGGAGGCGCCGAGGCTCGGGCCGAGCGTCGTGGACGTCAGCGCGACCGCGGAGCGCACGTCCGGGCGTCGCGCGCACGTCGGCCAGCGCGGCGGCGGGCAGGCCCGGGCCGCCGCTGGTGATGGCGAGCTGGCCCGTCAGCGCCGCGTGCCGCTGCTGGTGGATGGCGTGGTCGATGGTGGTCGTGCTGAACAGCAGGGTGCAGCTCAGGGCGACCGTGAGCACCAGCGGCGTGCTGGCCGAGGAGAAGCGTCGGGTGGCGGCGCCGAGGTTCGCGGAGGCGAGGAACCCGCCGACGGGCGAGAGCGCCGCGAGCGGCGGCGCCAGCAGCCGGGCGACCAGCGTACGCCACGATCGGTCCGAGGAAGCCGACCGCCACCACGAGGAAGATCGCGGTCATCTCCGACTGTCGCCGCGGCCGTCTCGGGCGTGCTGGTCGTGGTCGAGACGGTGAACAGCGGCACCGCGCCGGCGAGCGCGAGCAGCCCGCCGATGAGCCGTCCGGGTCCCAGCAGCCGCGGCTCGACCGCGGCGTCGGTGAGCGCGAGCGTCGGCGGCACGCGGGCGGCGCGCCGCCCGGCGGCCAGGACCGCGAGCAGCGCGGTCGCGACCCCGCCGCCGATGGCGGCGGCGGCGGGCAGCCAGTCGTAGTTGAGGGTGAAGTTCGGCCGGCACGATGCCGTGGCGCAGCAGCGCGTGTCCGAGCGCCCGGCCCAGCACGATCCCGGGCCAGATCCCGGCCGCCGAGCCGACCAGCGCGACGATCGCCGCCTCCCACGCGATCATGCGGCGGATCTGACCGGGCGTCGCGGCCACCGCCCGCAGCAGCGCGATCTCGCGCTCGCGCTGCTGGATCGACAGGCCCAGCGTGCTGGCCACGACGAACATCGCGATGAACATCGCCAGCCCGCCGAACGCTGCCGTGACCGGGATCAGGATCGTGCGCGTCGGCTGGAGCTCCGGGTACTCGGCCTTGCCGCGCGCGTCGCCCGTCAGCACCTGCGCGCCGCCAGCGGCGGCGCGCAGGCGCGCCGGCGTCGAAGCCGGGAGCGGCGAGCACGCCGATCGCGTCGACCCGGCCGGGATGCCCGGCCAGCCGCGTTGCCTCGGCGTCGGTCAGGAAGATCGCCGTCTGCTGGGAGACGCGATGGCGCGGACGAGCGACGCCGACCACCGTGACCGTGCGGGCGGGCTCGGTCGCCGCGAGGGGCAGCCGCGCGCCGAGCGCGGCGGGGTAGCCGGTGACGACCTCGCCGGGCCCGCGGGCGGGCGTCCGGCGCTCAGCACGTACGGCGTCAGCGCGGCGCTGCTCCAGCCGTGGGCGACGGCGGCCCTGTCGCCGAGCCGGGCGGGCACCGACACGTCGCCGATCGCCGCCCGGACCCCGGGCACGGCCGCGAGCCGCGCGGCGAGTGCGGAGCTCACCCGGGCGCGCTCGCTGAGCGGGACGTCGTGGTCGGCGCCGACCGTCTGCTGCCCGGTCACGACCGCCGCGGCGCCGGCGTAGCGCTCGACGGGCGGATGCGTGCGCAGCATGGACTCGAGCTGCATGCCCCAGGCCATCGCGAGCACGGACGCGGCGAACAGCGCGACCAGCGCGCCGGTGAACGTGCCGAGGCGGCCGCGAGCGCTGAGGATGGCGAGACGCAGCATGGCTCAGGCCCCCAGATGCGCGAGCCGCTCTGCGACTTCGTCGGCGTTGGGGCCGTCGAGCGTCCCGGCCACCCGACCGTCGGCGAGCAGGATGACCTGGTCGGCGTGACGCCGCCGCGACGGGGTCGTGGGTGACCATCACCACCGTGTGCCCGTCCTCGTCGACGACCTCGCGCAGGAGCGCGAGCACCTCGCGTCCGGTGCGGGTGTCGAGCGCTCCGGTCGGCTCGTCGGCGAACACGACCTCGGGCCGGGTGATCAGCGCCCGGGCGATCGCGACCCGCTGCTGCTGGCCGCCGGAGAGCTGCGAGGGACGGTCGCGCAGGCGCTTGTCCAGCCCGACCCGGGCGGCGATCTCGCGCACCGCCGAGCGCCGCGGCCGGCGACCGTCGAGGCGCAGCGGCAGGCGCGATGTTCTGCGCGACCGTGAGCGATGGCAGCAGGTTGAAGGCCTGAAAGACGAACCCGATCCGCTCGCGCCGCAGGATCGTCAGCCGCCGCTCGCTGAGCCGCGTCAGGTCGGTGTCGCCGAGCGCGACGCGTGCCGGAGGTGGGCCGGTCCAGCCCCGCCGCCACGTTCAGGAACGTGCTCTTGCCCGAGCCCGATGGCCCCATGATGGCGGTGAACGACCCGCGGCGCGAGTCGCGACGCTGACGCCGTCGAGGGCGACGACCGCTCCTTCGCCGCGGCCGTAGACCTTGCGGACGTCGCGAAGCGTGACCGCGGCAGCAGGTGCGATGGGCTCGCGGGCCTGGGAAATCGATTCGAACATCACGATGCCTCGTTTCGTTCTGTGGTGGCGGTCACGGGATCTCCACCTTGCTCACGGGTGTGATCGTCGTTCGCTCGGCGACGTAGGGCGGCAGCAGCTTCAGCGCGTCCTCCTCGCTCGCGGCCTCGACGGTCCACCAGATCGCGTGACCGCCGGAGCGGCACGAGGCGAGCGTCGCCCGGTGACGCAGCGCGCTCTGGTGTCCCTTGAACGACTTGAACACCACGCCGCACTCGCGTGGTTGGTGACGGTGCTCGAGGAGGAAGCAGGACATGGGATGAGTGTCCTGCCGCGCGCCGGTGCCGACATCGGGCGGGCCGCCTGATCTTGCACCCTGATCCGCCGGTGACTAAAAGAGCACGATGGCCCTGGTTGGCGAGCGCCTCGTCGGGCGTAGTGACGAGCTCGGGGCTCTCGAGCGGGCCCTCGAGGAGCTCGATCGAGGCTGCTCGGACGCTGTCGAGCTCGTGGGCGAGCCAGGAATCGGCAAGACGCGGCTGCTCGGGGAGCTCGCGGCACGCGCGGAGCTACGCGGGTACCTCGTCCTCATCGGCTCGGCCTCAGAGCTGGAGCGCGACCTGCCGTTCTCCGTGTTCGTCGACGCGCTCGACGAGTATGTCGAGGGCCTCGACCCGAAGCGGCTCGACGCGCTCGCCGACGACGTGCGGGCAGAGCTCGCGCACGTCCTCCCGTCTCTGTCGGCACTCGCCGGCAAAGGAGAGCCCGCGCCCCAGCACGAGCGCTACCGCAGCCACCGTGCGGTGCGCGCCCTGCTTGAACAGCTCGCGCACACGAGTCCCCTCGTGCTCGTGCTCGACGACCTCCACTGGGCCGACTCGGCATCGGTTGAGCTGCTCAGCGGGCTGCTGCGCCGGCCGCCCGGCGCGGCGGTGCTTATGGCAGTCGCGCGGCGTCCCCGCCAACTGCCCGAGCGTCTGCTCGCCGCTCTGGAGCGGGCGCATCGTGAGGGCGCGCTGACCCGCATCGAGCCGGGTGCGCTGGCGCCGGATGAAGCTCGCGAGCTTCTGGGGGAGGCGGTCGGCCTCGGCGACGTCACGGTCCTCTATGAGGAGAGCGGCGGCAATCCGTTCTATCTCGAGCAACTCGCGCGGTCGCTCGAGCGCGGAGGTGGCGCCACCCGCGCGGCCGGTGTCTCGGTGACCGGCGTGGAGGTGCCGCCCGCCGTCGCGGTCTCACTGAGCGAGGAGTTGGGCATGCTGTCGGGCGGCGGAAGGCGGGTCCTGGAGGGCGCCGCGGTCGCGGGCGACCCCTTTGAGCCGGAGCTGGCGGCGGTCGCCGCCGCGACCTCGGAGGCCGAGGCGATGGACGCAGTCGACGAGCTCCTCGAGCTCGATCTCATCCGGACCACGGAAGTCCCCCGCCGCTTCCGTTTCCGGCACCCGCTCGTGCGCCACGCGGTGTACGAGGCAACGCCTGGGGGCTGGCGCCTCGGTGCCCACGAGCGTTGCGCGCACGCGCTCGCCGCACGCGGTGCGACAGCGGCGGCACGGGCCCACCACGTACAGCGCGCGGCGAGGGAAGGCGACCTCGATGCCGTCGGCGTGCTGCGCGAAGCCGGCGAGGAATCCGCACGGCTTGCGCCCGGCAGCGCGGCGCACTGGTTCTCGCAGGCCCTGCGCCTGCTGCCGGCGACCGCGCCGGCCGAGGAGCGCATCGAGCTTCTCCTCGCCCGCGCACGGGCGCTGACGGCAGCCGGCCGTTTCAGCGACAGCCACAGTTCGTTGCTGGATGCACTCGCCATTGTGCCCGAGCACTCCCACGTGCTCCGCGCGCGGCTCTCCCGTGCCTGTGCCGGGGTGGAGAGCGATCTCGGACAGCAGGATCAAGCCCACCGCCGCTTGGCGAGCGCTCTCGCGGAGCTCCCTGACCAGAACTCGCCCGAAGCGGTCGAGCTCATGCTCGAGCTCACGATCAACGCACTCTGGCGCACGAAGCACGACGCGATGCTCGAAGCGGCCGAGCGTGCGGTGAACGCGGCGCGACGGCTTGGAGACGTCCCGCTGACCGCGGCCGCCCTGGCCGAGCTCGCGCTCGCGAATTCGATCATGGGGGCGCCCGACCGAGCCGAATCCAATCTTGCAGAGGCGGCAGCGCTGGCCGATTCGCTGTCGGACGACGAGCTCGCCCGCCACCTCGAGGCTGCGGCCTGGCCGGCCGGGGTCGAGCTCTATCTGGACCGGTACGCCGAGGGCGAGGCTCACGCCAACCGCGCACTCGCCGTGGCCCGCGCGACCGGCCAGGGGGAACCCTTCCTCCTGCTGGCCGCGACGCTGGGTGGGCTTCTGCGCCAGCGGGGGAAGCTGGCCGAGGCGGCCGAGCTGCTCGACAGGGGCATCGAAGCGGCGCGTCTGCTGGGCAACACGCACGCGCTGGGATGGAACCTGCTCAGTCGCTCGGAAGCCGCGCTGCGCCAGGGGGACCTGGAGCTCGCGCTCGCCACCGCCCAGGAGAGCTTCGATCTCAGCCGGGGTGCCGACAGCAGCTTCCATTCGGCCGAGGCCGCTGGGGATCTGGCCGCCGCCCTCCTCGAGGCGGGGCAACCGGAACCCGCGATCGAGCTCCTCCTGAGCTCGGCAGGAGGTGAGGAGCTGGTCCTGATCGGTGGCAGCCCGAGAGCGCGTTACCTGGAAGTGCTCACTCGCTGCCGGCTTGCGCTCGGCCGGCATGCCGAGGCCAGGCGGTCTGCCGCCGCCGCGCAGGCATGGGCCGTGGCGGTTCAGCTGCCGATGGCTCTTGCCTGGGCCGATCGCGCGGCTGCCGCCGTTGAGCTCGATACCGGCGAGCCCGCCCATGCAGCGGAGCAGGCACTGGCATCCGCCGCGGCGGCTGACGACGCCGGGGCGCCGGTCGAGGCAGCCACGTCCCGCACGCTGGCAGGCGTCGCGCTGGCCAAGACGGGCGACCGCGACCGCGCGGCGGCCGAGCTGCAACGCGCGGCCATCACCTTCGAGGAATGCGGCGCGCTGCCCTACCGCGACGCGGCCGAGCGAGAGCTTGGGAAAGTCGGCCACCGGGTCCACCGGCGCACGCGACCGGGCAAGCCCGGCGCAGCCGGCATCGAGTCGCTGACGGGACGCGAGCTGGAGGTCGCACGGCTCGTTGTCGACCGCAGGACCAATCCCGAGATCGCCTCGGAGTTGTTCCTCAGCCAGAAGACGGTGCAGACCCACCTGCGCAACATCTTTCGCAAGATGGACGTCTCGTCACGTGTCGAGCTCGCGCGTGCCGTCGAGCGCGCCGAGCGAACCGCGAGCGCGCCACCGAGCTGAAGATCAGGGTGCGAGATCAGCCGAACCGCCCGATGTCGGCGCACCTGCGCCGCGGGAGGCTTGCCTCATGTCGTGTCAACAACCGAAGAGGTGAGAGCCATGTCGACGCACACCATCGCAACCCCGGGCGTGGCGACGCGTGCCACCCCCCGAGAAGAAGCCGATCGCTATGCAGCCGTCACGCAGTACTCCGGCCTTCAGATCGCGGCGCTCTGGGCGGCGGCGGCCGGCCCGATGTCGATCCTCGGCTGGATCGTCGCCCCGTGGCTGAGCCACCACCTCGGGACGAGTGAGCCGCTCGGGACGGCGCTGCTGATCTGCTTCAACATCGGACTCCTCTGGACTCTCGCGTTGACCCTGATCGTGGTCCGGCGGGAACAGGGGGGCCTGGGCCGGGCACAGCTGCGCGACGCGCTCTGGCTCCGTGCGCCGCAGGATCCGAAGACCGGCCGCGTCGGCGGCAAGGTCTGGTGGTGGGTCGTTCCGTTCGTGTTGCTCTCAGCCGCCTTGGAGGCGCTCCCGATCAACCCCACCGGCCCGGTGGTGAGGGACTTCCCCGACTTCATTGCCAACGGCGGCCACCGCGTGGACCGCTTCTACCAGGGAGCGTGGGGGCTCTTCGCGCTCTCGGTCCTGGTCGCTCTCCTGGCGCCCATCGTCGAGGAGCTGTTCTTCCGCGGGCTCCTGCTGCCGCGGATGCGGAAGGCCTGCGGCAGGTTCGATTGGGTCGTGAACGGCGCGATCTTCACCGCCTATCACCTGCACGAGCCGTGGGTCATGCCGACGACCCTGCTGGACGGGATCTTCGGTCAGGCCTATCCGGCCAAGCGATTCCGGAGCATCTGGATCAGCATCGTCACCCACACGCTCCCGAGCGTCCTGATGATCGGCGTCATCCTGAGCCTCGTGCTCAAGTAGCGGACCGTCGAAGTCCCCGCCGTCGTTCAGCGCCCTCGGCTTCTGACTCGGCGGCGGGGTCACCGACGCGTGCGAGGGCCTGCTCGACGGGGAGCCGGCTCCGGATCGCGAAGGCGTAGATCGCGAGGCTGAGCAGGGCCACGGCCAGGATGTCCCAGCCGAACGTGAGCACGTCGCGTGGGCCGTGCAGACCGAGCAGCGGGATCGAGCTCGGCGTCTGTGTGTCGAACGAACTCAGGTACGAGATCGCGGTCATGCCGAGCAGGTACGGCCAGAGCCACAGGGCGCTTCGCCAGTCCAGCGACAGCGTCCGCTCTTTCTTGTTGGTCAGCGTCGACAGCGCCAGGAGCGCGAAGCCGATCAGGATCGCCACCATCAGCTTCCAGACCACAGCCCAACCCGTGAAGAGCAGGATCTCGTCCGCGACGATGAACGCGGCGGGCGCCGCGAGCGATGCTGCCGGCAGCCGGAACGGGCGCAGCCGCGTGGGATCCTGGCGTCTGAGGGCTCCCAGCGAGAGCGGCACCATCGCGTACGCGATCACCGCGGCCGCGGAGATGAAGCCGACGAGCTGCTGCCACCCGGGAAACGGGAGGAACAGAACCAGGCCACAGAGAAAGGTGAACGCGATCGCGAAGAGCGGCGTTCCTCGCGGCGTGAGCTGGCCGAACACCCGGGGGATATAGCCATTCCGAGAGAGCGCGTACGACAGGCGCGCGCTTGCGCCTGTGTAGAGGAGGCCGGTGCCTCCGGGCGAGACGATCGCGTCCGTGTAGAGCAGGATCGCGAGCCAGCCGAGCCCGAGGGCGGTCGCGAGCCCGGCGAAGGGTCCGAACAACTCGGCGGTGCCGGAGAACGAAACGGAGTCCCAGCCGTTCGAGAGACTCGACGGGTCGAGGGCCGCGATGTACGCCACTTGAAGCGCGACGTAGAGGGCGACCGCGACGATCAGTCCGCCGACGATCGCGACGGGGATGTTCCGGCCCGGATTGCGGCTCTCGCCGCCGAGTTGGACCGCCTGCTCGAAGCCGAGGCACGCGAAGATCACACCCCCTGAAGACATCGCAAGGAAGACCCCTTTCCATCCGAACGGCATGA
The DNA here is from genome assembly GCA_963821355.1 of uncultured Actinomycetes bacterium. Taxonomy (GTDB): domain Bacteria; phylum Actinomycetota; class Thermoleophilia; order Solirubrobacterales; family Solirubrobacteraceae; genus JAOPZW01. The sequence goes on from CAWGDO010000006.1 coordinate 14,234, forward strand.
AGCCGCCGGCGGAGCTGAAGTTCTCGCCGTGGTGGGAGGTCACGAGCAAGGCGATGACGGTCAGGGCTGGGATAAGGACCTTCCAGACCACGGCCACCTTGTTCGTCTCGGCAAGCCAGCGGACGCCCAGGACGTTGATCGTCGAGAACGCGAGAAGCAGCGCCGCTGCGACGAGGTAGCCCTGGGCTGTGAGCACCGGCTGGCCGCCAGAGACCGTCGTCAGCCAGGGCACGTAGTTCGACGCGTACAGAAGCGTGGCCTCGACCATGATCGGCCCGACGGTCAGGGCGCCGAGGAACGCGACCCAGCCGCTCGTGAAGCCGATCACGCTTCCAAAGGCGTAGTGCGGAAACCGCGCGTTGCCTCCGGCCACAGGGTACGCGGCCCCGAGCTCAGCATGGGACAGCGCGAGCAGCATCATCGCGCCGCCTCCCAGCAGCCACGCGATGATCGCTGCCGGCCCGGCGAGCGAGGAGGCGTAGAGGGCGCCGAACAGCCAGCCCGCGCCGATGATCGAGCCCAGCGACGCGAACACGAGCCCGACGAGGCCGACGTCGCGTCGGAGCTTGTGCGCAGCACGCCCGGGCGCTGCGACGAACGGTTGAGCCAGCTCGGCCATTGATCGACTCGATCTTGGGGCTGCTGCAGGTTCCGGCAGTGGCCGGCGTCATCCTCTTCGGTCGCGACCCGTGTGGCAACCGCGGCACCGTGCGCACCCGCCCGTGGAACTGCCCCAATCACTGCCCCACAGCTCCTGACGAGGGCGCTAATCTGGCTTATCTAAGCCAGTTCAACGCCACACCGAGAAGATCTCGAAAACCGTTACGCGGCTCATTTCCGCGGCGCCATGCGGGCTGGACCGCAGCCAGCTCCGCTTGCCGGTCCGAGTGTGCGCATCGGCGGCAAGGACCGGAACCGACCGCCCTGGTCAAGCAGTCGTCTCACGCGCCTCGGGTCTTATGCGCGCTCGTCGCGAGGAGCGAGCGTCCCGACTCCGAAGGCCACTGGTACCGCTCGAACTGGCCACGATTCTGATTTTGTGGCGACTTTTTGGCGACCTGTGGGCCTGAATTCGGCTTGTTTCACGTCGGCGACGACGTCGGGCCGGGAGATCATGATCACGTGCGAGCCCTCGACCTCGGTGATGGTGGCGCCGGCGCGCTCGGCCATCGACCGGACCACGTCCGTGCCGGCCGCCTTGTCGGGGGACGCGAGCACCGTCCAGGACGGCAGCGACTTCCAGGCGGGCGGCCCGGACGGCTCGGTGAAGGCCAGCTCGGAGACCGGCCGCTGGGTCGCGGCCATGACGGCGGCCTGCTGCGCCGGCAGGTCGGCGGCGAACACGTCGTGGAGCTTCGCGGGATCGATCGCGAACTCGGTGGCGGTCCCCGCGCCGTCCGGAGTCGGGTACTGCAGCGCGACCTGCGCCGTCCCCAGGACGCTGTCGCGCGAGCCGGCGGTCACCTCGCCCAGGCGCTCGCCCTCGTCGGGGGCGAACGCGGCGACGAAGACGAGCCCGACGACGTTGCCGAGCTCGGTCGCCGCGTTGGAGATCACCGCGCCGCCGTAGGAGTGGCCGACGGCGAGGACCGGCCCGGGGACCTGCCTGATGAAGCTGGCGACGTAGGCGGAGTCGTGGGAGATGCCGCGCAAGGGATTCGGCGCCGCGGTCACCTGGATACCGGCCGCCTGGAGGATCTCGATGACGCCGTCCCAGCTCGACGAGTCGGCGAAGGCGCCGTGGACGAGGACGACGGTGAGCGGGGCGTTGGAGGTTGCCTCTGACATGAGAGCTCCTTACTGGGTGTTGACGTCGATGACCGCCTGGGCGAAGGCCTCGGGCGCCTCCTGAGGCAGGTTGTGGCCGATGCCGCCGGTGATGGTCCGGTGCGAGTGCGGGCCCGAGAACTTCCCCGCGTAGGAGCTGGGGTCCGGATGCGGCGCGCCGTTGGCGTCGCCTTCGAGGGTGATCGTCGGCACGTTGATGACGGGCGCCTCGGCCAGGCGGCGCTCCAGCGCGTCGTACTGCGGCTCGCCGTCGCCCAGGCCGATCCGCCAGCGGTAGTTGTGGATCACGATCGCCACGTGATCCGGGTTGTCGAGCGAGGCGGCGCTGCGCTCGAACGTGGCGTCGTCGAAGTCCCACTGCGGCGAGGCCGTCCGCCAGATGAGCCTCGCGAACTCGCGCCGGTAGCGCTCGTACCCGGCCCGGCCGCGCTCGGTCGCGAAGTAGTACTGGTACCACCACTGCCGCTCGGCCTCCGGCGCCAACGGCAGCTCGCCGGCCTGCTGGCTTCCGATCAGATACCCGCTCACCGACACGAGCCCGGCGCACCGCTCCGGCCAGAGCGCCGCGACGATGTCGGCCGTCCGCGCTCCCCAGTCGGCGCCGGCGACGACCGCCTTCTCGATCCCGAGGGCGTCCATCAACGCGACGGTGTCGACCGCCAGGACCGACTGCTGCCCGTTGCGGAACGTCTCGTCGGAGAGAAAGCGCGTCGTGCCGTAGCCGCGCAGGTACGGGACGATCACCCGGTAGCCCGCCGCCGCCAGCAGCGGCGAGACCTCGTCGAAGGTGTGAATGTCGTACGGCCAGCCGTGCAGCAGAACGACCGCAGGACCGTCGGCGGGACCGACGTCGGCGTATCCGACGTCGAGGACGCCGGCCTCGATCTGCTTGACAGGCGTCGCGAGGACCGGGCTCACGTGCGTAGCGACCTGAAAGCGGCGCGCAGCTCTTCCGAGAACAGCTGGGGCTGCTCCCAAGCGGCGAAGTGCCCGCCTCGGTCGAGCTTGTTGAAGTGGATGAGGTTGTCCGGGTACGCGCGCTCGGCCCAGCTGCGCGGGGCCTGGTAGAGCTCGTCGGGGAAGACGCTGATGGCGAACGGGATCGAGATGTCCTTGGCGTCGAAGAAGTCCGCCTTGTTCTCCCAATACAGGCGAGCCGCGGAGACCCCGGTGTTGGTCAGCCAGTAGAGCGTGATGTTGTCGAGGAGGTCGTCGCGCGTGAGGTCGCTCTGCAGCCGCCCCTCGAGGACCTGCTTCACCAGGCCGGGCTGACCGGTCCCGTCGCCGTGGTCGAGCGCGAACGCCGCGAGATCGATGGGCGAGTCCGCCAGTCCGTACAGCGTCTGCGGACGCGTCGACATGATCTGCGCGTAGGCCACGTGCTTGGCATAGAAGGTGCTCAGCTGCTCGTAGGCGCGCAGCTCCTCGTCGGAGAGGCCCGACGGTGCCGGCTCGCCGGTTTCGAACCCCTTGACGAGGTCGGCCGGGGCCGTGCCGGGCATGTTGGAGTGGATGCCGAGCAGCCCCGCGGGCGCCTGGATGCCCATGGCCTGCGTGACGGCCGCGCCCCAGTCGCCGCCCTGCGCCACGAACTCGGTGTAGCCGAGGCGGTTCATCAGCACCACCCAGGCGCGGGCGATGCGCATCGGATCCCAGCCGGTGGCGGTCGGCTTCGCAGAGAACCCGTGACCCGGCAGCGAGGGGATCACCACATGGAACGCGTCGGCCTCGGTGCCGCCGTGCGCCGTGGGATCCGTGAGCGGCTCGATGATCTTCAGCTGCTCGACGATCGAGCCGGGCCAGCCGTGCGTGACGATGAGCGGGAGCGCGTCCTCGTGGCGCGAGCGGACGTGGATGAAGTGGATGTCGAGCCCGTCGATCTCGGTCAGGAAGTTCGGCAGGGCGTTCAGGTGCGCCTCGCACCTTCTCCAGTCGTGCTCGGTCGCCCAGTAGCGCGCGAGCTCCTGCATCGTCGCGAGCGGCACGCCCTGCGAGTCGTCGTCGACCGTCTCGCGCTCGGGCCACCTGGTCGCCTCGATGCGCCGGCGCAGCTCGGTGAGCTCCGACTCATCGAAGCCGACCTCGAACGCGCGAATCGGTAGGGCTGACTTGCGTTGCGGACATCTGCTCCTCCTGTCACGTGGTCGACGTCGCGCGGGCGGGGGCGAAGAAGTCGATCAGCAGCTGGTTGACGCGCTCGGCCTCGTCGTGGTGGACCCAGTGCGAGGCGTCGGGCAGGCGCTCGACGCGGTCGAGGTTGGGCACGTCGTCGTGGTGGGGCTCGGCGAGCGTGGGGCCGAGGTAGCGGTCGCGTCTCGCCCCAGATGACGAGGGTGGGCGCCGTGATGGGCCGGATCTCGCCTGACGAGTGTCGCACCGCGAAGCGGTAGTAGTTGATCATCGCCGTCGCCGCCCCGGGCTGCGACCACGCCTCGATGTAGCGCTTGATCTCCTCGGGCGTGTACGGCGGGTTGCGCGTCGCGCAGGAAGTCCTGCAAGAACTCCCAGTCGTCGGCCTGCGCGTGGTGCTCGGGCAGATCCGGGAGCTGGAAGTAGAAGAAGTACCAGGACCGTCGCAGCTGGCTGGGGTGGCGCAGCCCCTCGTTGAGCTTGCGCGGATGGGCCGCGTCGAGGATGGCCAGCCGGTCGACGACCTCGGGGTGGTTCATCGCGAGCGTCCAGGCGGCGGTTCCGCCCCAGTCGTGGCCGGCCACGAGCGCGGACTCGGCGCCGCGCTCCTGGATGAGACCGCGGACGTCGGCGGCCAGCTTGTCGGCGCCGTAGGCGGCGACGCCGTCCGGCTTGGACGACAGGTTGTAGCCGCGCAGGTCGGGCGCGACGACGCGGAAGCCCGCTGCCGCGAGCGGCGCGATCTGCAGCCGCCAGCCGTACCAGAACTCCGGGAAGCCGTGCAGCAGGACGATCAGCGGCCCGTCGCCGGCCTCGACGTAATGCAGCCGCACGTCCCCGACCTCGGCGTAGCCCTCCCGAAGTTCGGTCCGGCCGTCCGACACAAGGCTGGTCAACGCATCGGCCGAGCTCATGAGGATCTCCTCTCGAGACTGTGCGTGGCACGAGGTTGGTGCTGTCGCTCCAGCGTCGCGCCCGGGGATGCCCTGGTCTGCTCCCCGGTGGGCGCCCTGAGGAACGCGTCGACGTCGCGGGCGAACTCGGCGTGGTGCTGGAACAGGAACCCGTGCGCCGCGTCCGGGTAGATCTTCACCCGCGCCTGCGGGATCAGGCCGGCGAGCAGGTAGGAGAAGTGCGGCAGGATCATCGGGTCGCCGTCGCCGTTGGCCACGAACACGGGCATGCCGATCGCGCTGACCCGCTGCAGCTGGCCGTGATCCGGGATGCCCCAGTCGCACACGGCGTCGTATTGAGCCTGCCGGGTCTGCCAGGTCGTCTGCGTGTCCCGATCGTCGCGCCGTGCGGTCAGCCGCCCCAGGGTCTCCACGCCCGCTTGCCGGCTCGCGGCCGAGCCCGTGAAGAAGACGCCGAGGTACCCGTCGGGGTTGGGCGCGGGCTCGCCCACGGCTCCGATCACCTCGGGTGCCCAGCCGTGCATCCCGGCGGCGCCGCGCGGGGCTGACGACGCGAGGACCAGGCGACGGACCACCGCCGGCCTGATCAGCGCGATCTCCTGGGCGACGAAGCTGCCGATCGAGAAGCCGAGGAGGTCGACCGCGCCGAGCTCGAGGGCCTCGAGGAACGCGATGGCATCGCGCGCCATCTGCGCGATCGTGCTCGGCGTCGTGCCCGTCGATCCGCCCACCCCGGCGTTGTCGAACGTCACGACTCGCCGGTCGCGCGCCAACGCGTCGACCAGCGCGGGATCCCAGTTGTCGAGGTTCCCGCGGAAGTGCTGGAGGAGCACGAGCGCCGGCGTCCCTTCGCCGACCTGGCGATACGCGTAGTCGATCCCGTTCGCGGCGCTGACCACTCTGTTGGGAGCGGTCAGGTACTCGCTGGTGGGAGATGAGGTCGCGGTCATGTCCGTTCACGCCTCGCCGGCGAGAAAGTGCTCGGCGTAGGGGGTCCCGGCGAGGCTCTCGCGCAGCAGGCGGGAGAAGAACATCAGCGAGCTCAGCGGCCGGTAGTGGGCGGCGATGTGCTGCGCCTGCCCGTCGGCGTTGAAGGTGATCAGGTGCAGGCACCCGAGCGGCCTGCCGCGAACCTCCGCGGTGTAGTCCTCGATGAAGCCGTTGTCGCCCCAGGGGCCGGCGAAGTTGAAGTCCTGGCGGTCGTACAGCGCGCGGACGCCGCCGATGACGGCACGGATGGCATCGGCGCCCTGCACGGCGCCGTCGAGCATCGATCCCTCCAGGGTGACGTCGCCGGCCAGCTTGTCCATCCACGCCGGGTAGTAGTCCGCGAACCGGCCGGCGGGGTCGCCCCTTCCCAGGTAGGTCGGAACGCCGTCGATCGCTTGGGTGCCGGGGACGTCGGTCATGGCGTCAGGGTCGCCCACGGCGTAGGCGCGTCGCGCCCGTGACCGTCCTGGTCTGGACCCTGGCCTTACCGGGTCGGCCCGGCCAGGGTCGCACGCTTCGCGGCGCGGCGTCGAACTGCGCGCCAACACCGCGCTCGAGCCCCGCAGCGTCAGCCCTGATGAAGCTCGACGACGAGATCGTCGAGCTCAAGGAGTGGGACGCGGTGCGCGTCCCGTCCGGCACGTGGCGAGGCTACGAGGGCGGGCCGGAGGGCCTCGAGATCCTCGTCTTCGGCGCGCCCAATCTCGGCGAGGGTCCGCGCGACGACGTGGAGGGTCAGCGCGACTGGTGGGCTGACTAACTCATTGCGGCCAGCGAGCGCGTCGGCGTCAGGCGTCGTACACGCCCATGAACACCAAGACTGCCATCGCGACGAACGCGAGCCCGGTCAACAGGTCGGTGCGGATGCGGGGTACGAAGTGGGCCGCTCCGCGTCCGATCTGGTGCCCGGCGATCGACATGATGAACGTGGTCACCCCGAACAGGATGGGCGCGATCCACGGGGAGTATCCGGCGAGGCCAAGGCTCGCGCCGGCTGCCACGTTGTCGACGCTCAACGGCACGGGCAGGCCGCGCCTCGCCCATCGCAGGTCCGGATCGGCATGTTCGGGTGACACCAACGCGCGGATGACGACGAACAGGCCGTATCCAGCGAGGCCGGCCGCTGCGATCAGTTCGGCGGTGTCGTCGATTTTCCCGCTCAAGAAGTGGCCGATGATGAGCCCGACGAGCGGTGCGAGGCCATCCCACACGCCGAAGATGAAGGACGTCGTGACAGAGGTACGCAAGCTGGGCTTCATCCCACCCAGCACGATCGAGATCCGGAAGTTGTCCAGGCTCAGCGTGAACCCGAGCGTGAGAAGCGCGATCATCTGCTGTGTCGAACCCTCGCAGCCGAGGCCGGCGATCTGGCACTGCAAGTCGGCTAGGAAGACGCTCCTCCTTTGCGACCCGGCTTGATCCTATGCCCGTGCAAGGGCGGCGGCGGCCCATCCGACTTAAAGTGCCATTCGCTCTGATCGGGGCGCCGCTCGTTCGCCATCAGCCGCCGCTCGTGCCGTCCGCAGACCGCCCTTTCCGGCCGCGATGCCTGTCCCGCGCACCCGGAAAGCAAGCGTTGTCGCAAGCCTCACGAGGCGATCGTCGCGCTCCGGTCTACTACGTGGGACCTACCCACTATCCAGGCAGAAGCGGCAGCGAACCGTCCGTCAGCCGTCGGCGCCGTCGACCGCGCGCAGGGCGGGCCTGGCGTCCGACGCGGACTCGTCGAGCTCCGCGGACAGCGCGTCGCTCTCGAATCGGGCGAGCGCCTCCTCGCACGACGCGACGGCCGCGGCGGCCTCCTCGCCCCCGGGCGCGTCGAAGTAGTCGCGCGCGCGGATCGCGGCGAGCCATTTCTGATGGCGGGCGAGGTCGGCGTCGGACTCCTCGAGCTCGGTGTACGTGGCGCGGCCGCGGCGGCGCTCGAGCTGAAGCTCCTCGTGGAACAGCCGCGTGCTCCCGACGACCTCGCGATACTCATCGGTCCGCTCGCGCTGGATCGCGTCGATGACCGCGGCCTCCTGCCTGGAGTCCGTCAGGCTGATGCGAAGCATCTCGCCGTGGCCGCCCTCCGCGCGCAGGCGCGTCACGAGCCGTGTCGCGGCGCGCGTGGTCTTCGGCGTCGCCGGGCAGCAGGCACACCGACTGCTGCAGGTAGTGGGCGCCGAGGCTGCGCAGGTTGCGCCAGGCGTAGACGCGCAGCGTCGAGGAGCCTCCGCCCGGCGTGGAGACGGTGATCAGCAACCAGTCACGGGCCACGGTCAGACGCATGATCCCAGACGCGCAGCGTCGGCTTCACGGTTGCGCGCTCGACGTATCATCCGTTACATGGCGAGCGCAACGCCGGTGTCGCGACCCGCCGACGCGGCACCGGCCGTCCCGGCCCACGCTGAGCCGCTGGCAGTCCTGTGGGAGCGGACCGGCAGTCGCCCGGGCGGGCTGACGGCCGAGGAGGTCAAGGCAGCGGCGCGGCACGCCGGTGGTGCGGACCGAAGGCAGCCAGACGATGGCGGTTCTCGGGGAGCTGGTCGAGTCGGTCGTGGAGCCCCTCCAGCTGCTGCTGGTCGCGGTCGGCGTGCTCTCGGCGATCTTCGGGGAGCTGCGCGACGCGATCGCGATTTTCGCGGTCATCGCGCTGGTCAGCGCCGTCGAGGCGATCTCCGAGGTCCGGGCGAAGCGCGCGCTTCGGGCGCTGCGCGACCTCAGCGCCCCGAACGCGCTCGTCCGGCGGGCGGGCACCGTGACCGCCGTCCCGGTCGACGCGCTCGTCATCGGCGACGTGCTGCTCGTCGAGGCCGGCAGCGTCGTGGCCGCCGACGCCCGCGTCGTCGAGGCCGACGGCCTGGCCACCGACGAGTCGCAGGCTGACGGGCGAGCCCGTGGCGGCCGCCAAGGGACCCGAGCCGGTCGACTGCCGACGCGCCGCTCGCCGAGCGGTCCTCGCTGCTCCACGCCGGCAGCGCCGTGGTGGCCGGCGCCGGCGAGGGCGTCGTCGTCGCGCTCGGCGCCGACACCGAGATCGGGCGCCTCGGGCGGCTCGTCGCGGAGGCCAGGGAGCCGCCCACGCCGCTCCAGCGCGCGATGGCCGAACTGGCGCGCGCGGCGCTCATCGTGGCGGTGACGGCGTGCGTGGTCGTGCCGCTCATCGGCGTGCTCCGCGGCCAGCCCGCCCGCGAGATGCTGCTCGACGGGCTGACGCTCGCGTTCGCCACGATCCCCGAGGAGCTGCCGATCCTCGTGACCGTGCTCGTGGCGATCGGCGGTCTGCGCCTGGCGCAGCACGGCGTTCTCCTGCGCCGGCTGCGCGCCGCCGAGGCCGTCGGCGCGATGACCGTGCTGCTCGCCGACAAGACCGGGACGCTGACCGAGAACCGGCTCGAGATCGAGCGCATCGACGGCGACCGCGAGCACGTGCTGACCGTGGCGGCCGCGGCACACGGGGCGGCGGCCGCGCAGGACCCGGTCGATCGCGCGCTGGTGGACGCCGCCGGCGAGCGCGCGCCGAGCGAGCGCCGGCGCCGGTATCCGTTCGACCCGGTGCGTAGGCGCGAGAGCGCGGTGTGGCGCGAGTCCGACGGCGCGTGGGTGGCCGTGAAGGGCGCGCCCGGAGGCGGTGCTCGACGCGTGCGCGATGTCCGCGGCGGAGCGGGCGTCCGTGCTCGCGCGCGTCGCGCGGCTCGCGGAGGACGGGCTGCGGGTCGATCGCCGTGGCCGAGCGCCGTGTCGCCGCGGTTCCGCGTCGATGCCGCCGACGCCGAGACGGAGCTCGCGTTCGTGGGGCTGGCCGCGTTCCGCGATCCGCTGCGCCCCGGGGTGGGCGATGCCGTGGCCGAGCTCGCCCACGCGGGCGTGCGGACGATCGTCGTCAGCGGCGACCACCCCGACACGGTCGCCGCGACCGCCCGCGAGGCCGGGGTCCACGGACCCGAGGTGCTGCACGGCGGCGCGGCGCTCGACGCGCTCGACGACGACGAGCTCGCCGAGCGGCTGCGCGGCCAGGCCGTCATCGCCCGCGCCACGCCCGAGGACAAGCTGCGGCTCGTCCGGGTCCTCCAGGACCGAGGAGAGGCCGTCGCCGTCACCGGCGACGGCGTCAACGACGCGCCGGCCCTCGCCGCGGCGAACGTCGGCATCGCCATGGGCGCGCGCGGAACCGATCTCGCCCGCGAGGCGTCCGACCTCGTGCTCGTCGACGACGCCTACCCGACGATCGTCGGCGCCGTCGAGGGCGGTCGCGGGCTCGCCTCCCAGCTGCGGCGCGCGGTCGCGTTCTACCTCGGCGCCAAGATCGCGCTCGTCGTGGTCATCGCCGTGCCGCTGGTGCTGGGGCTGCCCGCCCCGTTCCACCCGGTCCACATCGTCATCCTGGAGCTGTTCATGGACGTCGGCGCGTCGGTGGCCTTCGTCTCCGAGCCGCCGGCGCCGGGCGCGATGGACCATCCGCCGCGCGATCCCGCGCGCCGGTTCCTCGACGACACGCAGCTGTCCGCCATCGCGCTCACGGCCGCGGCGCTCACGGCCGCCGTGCTCCCGACGTTCCTGATCGTCCACGCGCGGTGGGGCACCGACATGGCGATCGCGGCCGCCGTGGCCGGGTGGCTCGTCGCGAACGTGGCGATCGCGTGGACGCCTGCGCGCCCGGCCGGGTCTGGCGTGGCGGCGCAACGTCGCGTTCCCGGCGTGGGCGCTGATCGCCGTCGCCAGCGCGGTGGTGCTTTCGCTCACCGCGGCCGGGGCCACGCTCGGCGTCGACCCGCTCACCGCCGGGGCGGCCCGCATCACGGTCGGCGTCGCAGCGGGCGGGCGTCGCGCTCGCCGCCGCCGGACGCGTCGCGCTGTCGCTTTCCCGGCGTCTCTGAGCGCGGTACTCCGCGACACGGGTCAGATCGACATGCGAGATGAAGTAGTCGGCGTCCGCGCTGCGGAACACGAGCACTTGGATGGTGTTGTCTGCCTCGGCTCGCTGGATGAGGGAGACCAGATCGCGGACCAGCTCGGGTCCGAGCAGGTTCATGGGCGGCGCCGAGATGTCGGCGAACAGCACGGCCCCGTCCTGGCGCAAGGTGAGCGTCTCGAGCGGAGTGTCGACCTTCGCTGCGGTCATCGCCGATGGACCTCGCCGTGGGCAAGTAGGCGGAACGCGGCGGCGGTGGCGGTTCCGAAGACGAGGTGGGCGCTCAGGTCTTTGCCGAGCGTTTCGAGGTCGTACTTCCAGATCGGCTCGTAGACGCCGAACAGTGGGAGCACGACGTAGCCGCTGCCCCAGACCGCGGCGCCGAACGGGACTCCGTACCACACCTTCGACTTCTGCCGCGAGCCGAGGAGAAGCCCGTAACCGGCGCCCGCGGCGAGGCCGAACCCCCAGTGCGTGGCGTTGTTGAGGACACGCGCGTACCGCGGTGAGACGTCGCGGTGGAGCACGTCCTCGATGAGCCGCTTCGCTACGAGCGCCGGCGCCGGAGCGTTCTCCCAGCTCACGAGACCTTCGGAGGACTCCCATTCCGGGAAGGCGGCGTTGCCGCCGCCGTGGCGGTAGCGGCGGTAGAGCGATGCGTCCATTGCGAGCGTGCCGAGCGCGCTCGCACCGACGCCGCGGAGGATCGAATCAAGCACGCTGATATCGGGCACTGGTCATCAGGCCGGCGCCCCGTTGTTGCGGGCCTCGATCGCCGTATTGCTGTTGTCGAAGGCCTTCCCGAGGACGCCCTTGCCGACGGTCCCGAGAACCAATCCGAGGATTCGTCCTTTGGCGTTCTTGCCCTCGCGAATGATCACGACGTCCACGTCGGTCATCCCGTGGAAGTGGATCTCGGACATGCGCGCAACAGTGACGCGTCGCGTCGGCAGTCGCGCCCGCACGATCCCCGGTCGGTCACGCGGGCGACGCCGGGGGATACGGGCCGCTGTGGCGACTTACCGTGCCTTCACCGCCCTCGGGATCACGTGGCGCGGACCTCGGAGTCCGAGGCCTGAAGGGCGCTTTCCAGTTGGCGTCGGGATCGGATTCCGAGCTTGGAGAACACGTGGCGCAGGTGCCACTCGACGGTGCGTCGACTGAGGAACAGGCGGGCAGCGATGTCCGGGTTCGAGAGCCCGTCGCGGGCGAGCTCGGCGATCTGACGCTCATGCGGGGTGAGATCGTCGCGAGTCTTGGCGATCCGCCGACGGGCCTTCTCACCCGTTGCGACGAGCTCGCTGCCGGCGCGCTCGGCGAACGCCTCCATCCCCATCGACGTGAACAGCTCATGCGCGACGTTGAGCTCGGCGCGCGCGTCGAGCCGGCGACCCTCGCGCCGCAGTCGTTCGCCAGTACAGAAGATGCGTGCGGGCGAGCTCGGCGCGCACGCGAGTGCGGCGCGAGATGCTCGATCGCCGTGCGGAACCAGCGCTCGGCGTCAGCCCCTTGGGCGAGCAGGGCCCGGGCACGCGCCTCGATGCCGAGCGCCCAATCGGTTCGCGTGGCCTGTGCCTTGGTGGCCAGCCGCTTCAAGGCGTCCGTCGCGAGATCGGTCATTCCGCATCGCGTGGCGGCCTCGACCAGCTCGCTCAGCCCCCAGTTCTCCGCGACGACCTCTCGGTGCTCGCTGGCCGTGGCGGCGGCGGCCAGGGCCTCCTGATACAGGCCGAGCCCGTTGCAGAGGACAGCGCGCGCGTACGCACTGATGGCCAGTCCGATGCCCTCGCCGCGGGCCTCGGCCTCGCGCTCCGTGGTCTCGATGAGGGCTGTCGTTTCGGGCCGCCTGCCTCGCCACGCCGAGAGGATCAACGCGCCGTAGGGGGCGGAGCGGATGCCCGTCGCCTCCTCGACCGACTGCTGTCTCGGAAACCGTCGCGGCGGCGGCGGCGAGGTCGCCGCAGAACACGAGGATCGGCGCACGCGCGCTGAGGGCGAGCGCGAGCTCGCTCAGCGTCCCCGTCTCGCGGGCGATCTCGACGCTGGAGTGCGACAGCGAGCAGCGCATGTTCGTCGTCCCAGATCTCGAGGGCGACGACGCAACCCTGCCACAGCCAGCGCAGTCGTTCCTTGGCCGAGGCCTTCTCGCCGGCGAGCCGCTGCACGGCCTCCCGGCAACGCGGGACCGCCGTGTCGTAGTCGTCGGCGAGGGCGACCAGCGCATCGAGCAGCAGGTCCGCGGTGGCCGGCTCGGCATCCGGTGGGCGCGGCGCGGCCCGGGCGGCCGCCGCGACCTCGGGTATCCCGACGCTGCCGTTGAGCCTGGCGCCGAACAGCGCCGCGGAGAACGCGTCCACGTACGTCTCCCGCGCGACGGCGATGTCCAGCGGTTCGAGCCGGCGGGCGGCGGCCAGCAGGAGCGGGGTCGCGTCGGTGCCTCGGCTGGAGACGAACGCGAGCTGGGCGCTGCAGCAGGTCGACTTGCGCGCGTTGGAACTCTTCGAGCGGCCCGGCGTCCGCCGTGGCCAGCAGGCCACGAGCCGTGGTGAACGCGCCGGCCTGGACACTGGCCTGAGCGGCCGCGAGCGCACGTTCACGGCGCCGCGCCGGGTCCGGGGTCAGCGCGACGGCGCGGTCCAAGAAGGCCGCCGTGGCGGCGACGCCACCGCGAGCCTGCGCCCGGCCGGCCGACCGCTCGAGCTCGGCGGCCACGTCCTCGTCCGGTCCTGCTCGCCGCCAGCGCCCGGTGCCATGCGCGGCGATCGGCGTCGGCGTCCGGATCGCTCACCTCGGCGAGCGCTTCGTGCACGCGCTGTCGGTTGCCGAGCGGCGCGGCTCGGTAGACCGCCGAGCGCACCAGGGGATGGCGGAAGCGGACGCTGCGCTCGCCGATCTCCAGCAGCTCCGCAGCCTCGGCGGGCGCGAGCGCGCCGGTCTCGATGTCGAGCCTTCGGCCCGCGCGCAAGACCAGCGCCGCGTCACCCAAGGGCTCGGCGGCCGCCAGCAGCATCAGGCGCTGCGTCGCCTCGGGCAACTCGCGGACGCGCCGGAGGTAGTGGTCCTCGATGTGCGCCGGAAGCTCGCCGGCGGCAGGAAGCTCGAAGCCACCGGCCAGCTCGGCGGCGGTCATGCGCCCCGGCAGCTCCAGCAGGGCAAGCGGGTTCCCCCGGGTCTCGGCGACGAGCCGGTCAGCCGACGCGGCTGTCGAGCCGGCCGGTCACGACGCTGCGCCAGCAGCGTGCGGGCATCCTGCTCCGGCAGCCCTTCGAGGCGCAGCTCGGACAGACCGTCGAAGTCGTGCTCGGCGGCCGGCTCACGCACGGCGACCACGATCGCCACCGACTCCGCGCGCACCCGTCGCGCGACGAGGCCGAGGATCTGGCTCGAGGCGGCATCCAGCCACTGCGCGTCCTCGACGAGACACAGCAGCGGCCGCTCCTCCGCCACCGCGGCCAGCAGGCTGAGCACGGCCAGTCCGACCAGGAACCGGTCCGGCACCTCCCCGGCTGCCAGTCCCAGAGCGACGCTCAGGGCGCCCCGCTGCGGCGCCGGGAGCGCGTCGAGCCGGTCGAGCATCGTCGCGCAGAGCTGATGGATCCCGGCGAACGGCAGCTCCATCTCCGCCTCGACGCCGGTGAGCTCCGCAACCCGGAAGCCGGACGCCTGCCGGGCGGCGTAGCGCAGCAGCGCGGTCTTGCCGATGCCCGCCTCGCCGCGGATGACCAGGACCTCGCTCTCGCCCCCGCGCACCCTCGCCAGCAGTCCATCGAGCACCTCGCGCTCGCTGGTCCGGCCCACGAACGCGGCCGGCCGGCGGACATGCGTCGAACGCTAGCCGTCGGTGGACGTTCCGTGGGGTGACCGCTCTACGAGCGAGCGGTCTCCCGCTCCTGTCGCGGCAGTGCGGCGTCGAGGCCGCTTGCGCGAGTCGATCCCCAGCTTGCCGAAGACCTTGTGCAGGTGCCACTCGACGGTGCGCGGACTGAGGAACAACTGGGCGCCGATCTGCGCGTTGGTGAGCCCGTCGCGGGCGAGCCGGGCGATCTGCTCCTCCTGCGGCGTGAGCTCCTCGCGCGCTCGAGCGGGCGCTTGCGCAGCTTCGCGCCGGCGGCGACCAGCTCGCCCTGGGCGCGCTCGGCGAACGCCTCCATCCCGATCTCGGCGAACATCTCCTCGGCCGCGCGCAGCCGCTCGCGCGCCTCGCGGAGACGGCCCTCGCGGCGCAGCCACTCGCCGAAGACCAGATGCGCGCGGGCCAGCTCCGTGCGAATCCCGGCTCGATCCAGCTGCCTGATCGCCTCGCGATACGACGCTTCGGCATCGTCGCCATCGGCGAGGAGCGCCCGACAACGCGCCTCGATGCCGAGCGCGAAGCCGCTGCCGGCAGGCTGCGTGGTCGCCGCGAGCGCGTCCAGTGCATCGCGCGCGAGCGTCCGTGTCACCGACGCGCGCGGCCGCCTCGACCAGCTCGAACAGCGCCCACATCGAGAGCCAGGGAAGGATGCCGTTCGTGACGACTTCTCCGGCCGCCGCTGCCGCCTCCTCGTAGCGTCCGAGGCCGTTGTACAGCACCGCGGCGGCCCAGTGCGCAACCTTCACCGCGTGTCCCTGCCCTCGTGTCGTGCCCTCTCGGATGACGGCCTCGATCAACGGGGAGGCCTCGGCTTCCCGCCCCTGCAGGGCCAGGACTCGGAGCAGCGCGAACGGCGGGACGCTGGTTCCCCGTCGATGTCGAGATGCTCTCGGCCTCGGCAATCGAGCCGTCGCGCGCCCGACAGGTCGCCCCGCCACGCTCGTTCCAACGCCAGAGCCTGGAGGTGGATCGGCAGCTCTCGCGAGCGCGCCTGCGTCGCGGACGAGCTGTGCCTGTCGCTCGTAGACCGCGATCGCTTCGTCGTCCCACGTCGCGCGACCGCACACCGCCGACCTGCCAACCCCACCGCAGGACGTCCTCCACCGGCAGTTGCAGGACGTCCTTCGCCGCGCGCTGGAGGATGGGCATGGCGGCCGCGTGCCCGTCGGTGATCAACAGCGGCGAAGCCTTCGATCACCAGGTCGAGCGGATGCGGGTCCGGGGGCAGCGGTGGGAGGGCGCGCACGGCGCGGCAGACCTCGAGAAGGACCTCCGCTCCGCCGAGATGGTGCGCGGTGACGGCGGCGCTCCACGCGGTCAGGTAGGCCCTGCGAGCGAGGCTGAGGTCGAACGGCTCGAGCTGCTTCGCAGCTTCGAGGAGCAACGGGGCCGCCTGATTGCCGTAGCGGGACACGGCGGCAGCGTGGCCTCGCAGGAGCGCGGCTCGCGCGCTGCTGGAAGCCGTCGAGCGGGCCGCTCTCCGCCGTGGCCAGGAGCCGCTGCGTCGCCTCGAACTCGCCGGCCTGGAAGCTCGCCTCCGCCGCGGCCAGCGCGCGCCCTGCCTGGAGCGTCGGGTCGGGGGTCAGCGCCGTCGCCCGCTCGAGGAGCGCCGCTGCGGCCGCGAGGCCGCCGCGACTCTGCGCTCGTCCTGCGCAGCGCTCGAGGTCGGCGGCCACGGCTTCGTCCGGTCCGGCGGCCGCGAGTGCGCGGTGCCAGGCGCGGCGGTCGGCGGCGAGCTCGGGATCGCTCACCTCCGCCAGCGCGTCGTGCACGCGCCGTCGTTCGTCGAGTGACGCGGCTCCGTAGACCGCTGAGCGCACCAGCGGGTGGTGAGAACCGAACGCGGTCGTCGATCTCCAGCAGCCCGGCTTCCGTCGCGGGAGCCAGCGCGCCCGGGTCGGTGGAGAGTCGTTCGGCCGCCCGCCACAGCAGGGCGGCGTCCCCCAGCGGCTCCGCTGCCGCCAGCAGCATCAGTCGCTGCGTCGCCTCGGGCAATCCGGCGACGCGCCGCAGGTACTCCTCCTCCAGCTGACTCGGAAGATCGCCCGCCGCGGGCGGCGCAAAGCCCCCCGCTCGCTCCGCCGGGCTCATCCTCTGCGACAGCTCCACCAGCGCCAGCGGATTGCCCCCGGTCTCGGCGATGATCCGGTCGCGGACGCGGTCGTCGAGCCGACCCGGCACGGCTCTCGACAGCAGAGCGCGCGCATCCGGCTCATCGAGGCCCTCGAGCGACAGCTGCGGCAGGCCGTCGAGCGCGCGGGTGGTGGTCGGCTCGCGCAGCGAGAAGATCATCGCCACCGGTTCCGCCAGCAGGCGCCGCGCGACGAATCCGAGCGCCTGCACCGACGCGGCGTCGAGCCACTGCGCGTCGTCCACCAGGCACAGGAGCGGGCGCTTCTCGGCGGTCGCGGCGAGCAGGTTGAGCACGGCGACGGCGACCAGGAACCTGTCCGGGGCGTCGCCCGACGAGATGCCCAAGGCGACTCGGAGCGCGTTCTGCTGCGGTTCTGCGAGCACCTCGAGCCCGTCGAGCAGCGGCGCGCACAACCGATGGATCGCCGCGAACGGCAGCTCCATCTCCGCCTGGACGCCTTCGACCTCGGTGATGCGCAGGCCGGAGGCCTGCCGCGCGGCGTACCGCAGCAGCGCGGTCTTTCCGATGCCCGGCTCCCCGCGGATCACCAGAACGGCGCTCTGACCGTCGCGCGCCTGAGCGAGCATGGCGTCGAGGCGTTCGCGCTCGCGTGTTCGGCCGAGGAACCCAAGCCCGCGGATGGCAGGCATCTCGCGACAACTCTAGACGCTGCCGCCGAGGCCTCAGCCGATGGCTTGCCGTCGCCACCGTCGAGGAACGAGAGCACTGCTTCCGGCGGGGCCCTGCCGACGCTGATGCCGCGCTCGCGCAACTGGCGTGCGA
Source organism: uncultured Actinomycetes bacterium (assembly GCA_963821355.1). Classification (GTDB taxonomy): domain Bacteria; phylum Actinomycetota; class Thermoleophilia; order Solirubrobacterales; family Solirubrobacteraceae; genus JAOPZW01. The sequence continues at coordinate 31,720 of CAWGDO010000006.1, forward strand.
CCCCGGGCGTCACGCGTCAGCGGCGGAGACGCTGACGATCGCGCCTCGCCGACGGACGTGCCGCGCCGCGTGCTGGTACAGGAGGGCGGCGCTGTCCGTCGTGGTGTGGACGACGACGTCGACGCCCGCGAACGCCGCGATCGACTCGGCGAACAGGCGCTGGACGTCGAGGTCGTCGGCGAGGTCGGCGCGCACGGCGACGATCCTGCCTTCCGCGGCGAGGATCTCAGCGACCGTCGCCTCGGCTGTGGGCTGATGCTCGAGGTAGACCACGACGATCGCCCAGCCCCAGCCTGCCAGCCCGCGCGCGACCTCGCGGCCGGTCCGGGACGGAGCCGCCCGTGACGATCGCTACCACCTCTCGGCTGGGCACCCTTGTGCTCGGACCGTCGTGGCCGGTCGGACTCATCTGCTGCTCTGCTCCGGTCCGGGGGAACAAGCGTGGGGACACGGTCGCCCCCCGCCGCGCCCAACGCGCCCGTAGCGGCCCGGGGCGGCACGCGGGTTCTGGCGCCCTCGGGCGCACGGGTGTGGCGAAGGCCGACTTCGGGCTCCTCCGGGGACGCAGGGTGCTCCACGGGGTCGACCCGCGGGCCGAACCCGGGCCCCCACGGGCGCGAGCAGTCGCGCGAATCGCGACCGTGGACCGAGAGGAAGCAACGAGCCGGACGGAGACAGCTGATGGCGAGTTTCGACTACGACGTAGTGATCATCGGCTCCGGCTTCGGTGGAAGCGTCGCCGCGCTCCGCGCCGCGGAGAAGGGCTACCGCGTGGGCGTCATGGAGTCGGGCCGGCGCTGGCGGGACGAGGACATCCCGAAGACCCAGTGGGATCTGCCCCACTTCCTGTGGTTCCCCGCGGCGGAGCTGTACGGGATCCAGAGGATCGAGTACCTCGACGATGTGCTGATCCTGTCCGGCGCGGGCGTGGGCGGCGGGTCGCATGTCTATGCCAACACGCTGTACGTCCCTCCGAAGCAGTTCTTCGACGCGCCGGAATGGGCGGGCATCACCGACTGGGCCGACGAGCTCGCGCCGCATATCGACCAGGCGACCCGGATGCTCGGCGTCGTTCGCTACCCGTACATGCCCACCGACGTCGATCGGGTCCTGCAGCAGGTCGCGACCGAGATTGGGCGAGGGGAGACGTTCAACAAGGCCCCGGTGGGCGTCTACTTCGGCAGCCCCGGCGTCGAGGCCGACGACCCGTACTTCGGCGGCGTCGGGCCGCGCCGCACCGGATGCATCTCGTGCGGCAACTGCAACATCGGCTGCGGCCACAACGCCAAGAACAAGCTGACGACGAACTACCTCTACCTGGCGGAGAAGCTCGGCGTCGAGGTCCACGAGCTGCACGAGGTGCACGACCTCGCCCCGCTCGAGGGAGGCGGGTTCGAGGTGCACACGCGTCACCCCGGCTGGGCGCAGCGAGCGGCGCATCGTCCACCATCGCACGTACACCGCCGAGCAGGTGATCGTCGCTGCCCACGCATACGGGTCGGCCAAGCTCCTGCACCACATGCAGCACAAGGGCCGCCTGACCGGCCTGTCGAGCGAGCTCGGGCAACGGGCGCGGACGAACTCCGAGCAGCTGCTCGCGGTCACGCGGACGCACGGGCAGTGGAAGCGACGATCCGCGAGAAGATCCACATCACGCCGGGCTCGGTCGCGATCACGTCCGGCGTCTGGCCGGATCCGGTGACGAGCATCGAGCCGACCATCTGGGGCGTCGGAAGCGACCTGTTCGCGTTCCTGGTGACCTAGCACCAGCACGGCGAGCAGAAGCACGCGACCGCGTCCTGGCTCAAGGAGCTGATCGAGCACCCGGCCCAGGTGCTCAGCTTCGACGACGCCCGCCACTGGTCCGAGCGCACGGTGATCATGCTGTGCTGCAGACGACCGACACCTCGATCGAGCTGTACTGGCACGACGGTCTGCTGCGCAGCCGGCCAGCGGCCAACGCCCCCGTCGGTGCACATCCCGGTCGATCGAGGACTTCGTCGACCGGGTGGCGAGGAAGATGGACAGCCGCGAGGGGGCGCTGCTGTTCGAGGTCATCAACCGCAACGCCTCGGCCCACTTCGTCGGCGGGATCCCGATCGGCGACAGCAGCGAGACCGGCGCCGTCGACCCCTACCTGCGCCTGTTCGGTCAGCCGGGCCTGCACGTCATGGACGGCAGCGTGATGCCGGCCAACCCGGGCGTGAACCCGTCGCTCACGATCACCGCCCTGGCGGAGCGCGCGATGTCGCTGTGGCCGAACAAGGGCGACATCGACACCAGGCCACCGTTGGGCTCCGGCTACGAGCGCATCGACCCGATCATGCCGCACCGTCCGATCGTGCCCGCCGGCGCTCCCGGCGAGCTGCGACTCGACGCGAAGACGGCCGACGTGGTCCCGGAATACCCCTACTGAAGGAGCAGGAGAACCGATGACCGAGCTCGCTGCCGGCGCCTTCCGCACGCTCGGGCCGGGCGACGCGATCCCCAACGACTTCGTCGTCCCGTACTACCTGGACGACCGCAAGCTCCGGATCTCGGTCGCGCGTGTCGACGACCACCTCTACGCGTTCGACGACCTCTGCACCTGCGCCGACGAGGCGTGCCCGCTGTCCGGAGGCCTGCTCACCGGCACGACGATCATGTGCCAGTGCCACGGCTCCCGGTTCGACATCGCCACCGGAGCCGTGATCAACGGCCCGGCGACCGAGGCACTCGAGCGTCTACGAGGTGCAAGAGGTCGACGGCAGCATTCAAATCCGAGCCTGAGCGGCGGGAACGTCTATGGCGAACATGGCGCCTACGCCGAAGGCCGTCGCGATCGTGCTGTTCCCCGCGCTGGTGCTGATGCTCGCGTTCGCGTTCTCGTATGTCGGCGCGTTTCACGACCCGACGCCACACCACGTGCCGGTCGCCGTCGTCGGCCCGCCGGCGGTGACGTCGCAGCTCGACGCGCTGCCCGGCGATCCGCTCGATGCGCGCCAGGCGTCGTCGCGCGCGGACGCGCTGTCGCAGATCGACGACCGCGAGGTCTACGGGGCGTACGACGCGACGACGAACCGCCTGTTCGTCGCCTCGGCGGCCAACCGTGCGACCGCGATCGCGCTCGAGGCCACGTTCAACCGGGTCGCCGCGGCGAAGGGCCGGCCGGCCGTGCGCGTCACCGACGTCAAGCCGCTGCCGCCGAAGGACCCAAACGGGACTGCGGCGTTCTACGCGGTGATCGCGTGGGTCTTCGGCGGCTACATCGGCTCGACGCTGATCGGGTTGATCGGGAGCCCGCGCAGTCGCAGCAGGCAGCGCGCGACAGCGCGGATCGGCGCGTTCGCTGGTTTCGGCATCGTCGCCGGGATCCTCAGCGTGGTCATGCTGCGCGCCTGTTTCGGCGTGTTCTCGGGCCATGTGGTCGCCCTGTGCGCGATCGCGGCGCTGACCATCTTCGCCAGCGGCGCCGCCACTGGAGGCATCCAGGCCGCGGCCGGCCCGGCAGGGACCGCGCTCGTCATTCTCGTCTTCGTGATCCTCGGCAACGCCGCCTCAGGTGGGCCGTTCGCGCGGCCGCTGCTGCCGGGCCTGTGGAGGACGATCGGCGGCGTACTGCCGCCGGGCGCGAGCGTCGATCTGGCGCGGTCGGCGCTGTTCTTCGACGGGGCGCGGATCGCGGGGCCGATCCTCGTGCTCGTCGGCTGGACGGCGTTGGGTACGGCACTCGCGGTCGCATTCGGCGGCCGCATCGTCGACCCGGTCGACATCGAGGCACGGACCGCTGCGGGGGCGGCAGTGTGAGGACGCGGCCTCGAGCGCGGTCAGCCCGAGCGCTTGGCCGTGAAGCTGAGCGCCTGGGTGCTCGCCGTGATCGGGCACTTGCCGATCACGCCGACGCGGAAGCTGCCCGACGCCTTGGTCGTCGACGTGAATCTGCCCTTCAGCCGCAGCTGCACCTGGTTGGCCTGGCCGTCGGTCTTCGGGATCGTGCGGGCGAACGCGCCGTGGGGTGACGCCGGTGTCTTGAACACGCTGGCGAAGAACGGCTGGCGGATCGGGCCCGAGCGGCAGCCGGCGATGTCGTAGACCAGCCAGATGTGTGTGACCTTGCGCGGCGAGTTGGCCTTCTGGCTGCGCTCGACGCTGAACTGAAAGACGTGGCCGTCGCCCGTCTGGCCCGTGTAGCGGCCGATCTGCGGCAGCGACGCGGCGCCCCCGGTTGCGGGGGTGAGGGCGAGGGCGAGTGACGCAACCAGGGCGGCGCAGAGGGCCGAGCGCATCGCGTGCACGCTACCGCTCGGGCCAGACATGACATCCGCGTCGCCGACCACCGGTCGGGGCGGCTCCCGGGGTCACGACCAGTGGCTCCACGGGCGCGACCGGTGTGCGCGGCAGCGATGCTGACGGCGACACAATCCATTGGAGGCACCATGAGTAGCAACGCCCATGAGCACGGGCTCTGCGACCGGCGCGGCGGCCGTCGCGACCGTCCCGATGCACTTCGAGGTCACGTCGCTGCCGGTGACCGACATCGACCGCGCCAAGGCCTTCTACCAGGGCCTGGGATGGCGTCTCGACGCCGACTTCGAAGCCGGCGACGATTTCCGCGTGGTGCAGCTCACCCCGCCGGGCTCGCAGGCCTCGATCCAGTTCGGCAGAGGCAGGACGACGATGACCGCGCCGCTGCAGGGCCTGTTCCTGGTCGTCGGGGACATCGTCGCCGCCCGCGACGAACTGATCGGCCACGGCGTCGAGGTCAGCGAGATCTGGCACAGCGCACCCGGGCAGCCCACGAGCCGGGCCCCGACCCCGAGCGCCGCTCCTACCTGAGCTACGCATCGTTCGCGGATCCCGACGGCAACGTCTGGCTGCTGCAGGAGATCACGCAGCGGCTGCCGGGGCGGGAGTGAACGATGAAGGTCGCAGAGCTTGCCGATCTCCTGAGCGAGACGGCTCAGCATCACGGCGCATTCGAGGCGGTCGCCCCGCCGCACGACTGGTGGGACTGGTACGCGGCCTACATGAACGCGCGCCAGGGCGGCAGCACGCCGGACGAGGCCGCTGAGGCCGCCGGGCGCTACATGGCCGAGGTCAAGAACGTCGTCGTCCCGGCCTCTTGACGCCGCCATGCGGACCGGCTGAGCGATGGCCGTGACCCATCCGATCCACAGCGCGCTGCCGGCACTCGACCACGCGCCCAGCTGGCTGAACTCGCCGCCGCTCACGGCCGAGGGGCTGCGCGGGCGCGTCGTCCTCGTCGACTTCTGGACCTACTCGTGCGTCAACTGGCTGCGGACCCTGCCGTACCTCACGGCGTGGCACGCGCGATATCGCGACGACGGGCTCGTCGTCGTCGGCGTCCACGCGCCCGAGTTCGGCTTCGAGCACGACCTCGACAACGTGCGCCGCGCGGCCGGCGAGCTGGGCGTCGCCTACCCCGTGGTCATCGACAACGACTTCGCCATCTGGCAGGCCTTCGCGAACCGCTACTGGCCCGCCGTCTACCTCGTGGATCGCGACGGGCGCCTGCGCTTCGAGCACTTCGGCGAGGGGGCCTATGAGGAGACCGAGCGCGCCGTCCAGCAGCTGCTCGGCATCGACAAGGAGACCGTCCGCATCGACGCCGACGGCTTCGCCGAGGCGGCCGACTGGGACACGCTGGGGTCCCCGGAGACCTACCTGGGGGACGCCCGCGGCGGGCGCCGCACCGATCGGTCCACCGACGAGCTGGCGCTCAACGACCTGGCGCTGGCCGGCAACTGGTCGGTGGGTGGGGAGGCCGCCGTGCTCGAAGCGGCGGGCGGCTCGATCGCCTACCGCTTCCAGGCGCGCGACGTCAACCTGGTCCTCGCGCCGCCGGCCGACGGCGGCCCGGTCCCCTTCGCCGTGCGCCTCGGCCGCCGGCCACCGGGCGACGACCATGGCCTCGACGTCGACGAGGCCGGCGAGGGCGCCGTCGACGAGCCGCGGATGTATCAGCTCGTCCGACGGCGAGGAGCCGTCGCCGCCGACACCTTCGAGATCACGTTCGCCGGCCCGGGCGTACACGCGTACGTCTTCACCTTCGGATAAGGAGGGTCCACGATTCGCCCCGACATCGTTCCTGGCGGGACGTTCCCTGACTACGAGCTCCCGGACCACGACCGCGCCACCAGGAAGCTCAGCGAGATCCAGGGCGACGATCCGCTGATCCTCACGCTCGCGCGTGGCCACTACTGCCCGAAGGAGCATCAGCAGCACCTCGAGCTCGCCGCCAACTATCCGAAGATCAACGTGGGCTACACGCAGATCGCCACGATCTCGACCGACGAGCACCACACGTCACAGGAGTTCCGCAACTCGGTGGGCGCCCAGTGGCCGTTCCTCGAGGATCCGGCTCGCATCGTCCAGAAGGACCTCGACATCCAGGAGTACACCGACCCCGACAACGACCCGATGATCCCGCACACGCTCGTGCTCAAGCCCGGGCTCGTCGTGCACAAGGTCTACAACGGCTACTGGTTCTGGGGCCGCCCGTCGTTCTACGAGCTCTGGCAGGACCTGCGCGACGTCCACCGCGATATCCGCCCCGACTGGGACCTGAGCAAGCCGGGGCTGCGTGAGGCCTGGGACGCGGGCGACCTCTCGCACTTCCACGGCTGGGACAGGCGGGCCGGGGCGACGCCGCGCCAGGTCTGATCCGGCCAGTTGCGACCCGTGAAGCGTCTGTGAACGATCGGTGAAGCCGTTGTCCGTGCGCGGACGGTCCCGGCTAGGGTTTGGCCGATGGGTGCCGACCCCGCGCTCCGGGGCAGGTCCGCCGAGCGTGAGCTGCTCGGCCGGCTGCTGGAGAACGTGCGCGACGGCCAGAGCGCGGTCCTGGTCATCAGGGGCGAGGCCGGCATCGGCAAGACGGCGCTCTTGCACCACTGCGCCGAACAGGCGTCCGGCTTTCGGGTCGCGCGGCTCGCGGGCGTCGAGTCAGAGATGGAGCTGCCGTTCGCGGGACTCCATCAGCTCTGCGCGCCGATGCTCGGACAGCTCGACGCGCTTCCCGAGCCCCAGCAGTCAGCTCTGCGCGTCGCGCTGGGCCTGTCGGCCGGCGATCCTCCCGACCGGTTCCTGGTCGCCCTGGCCGCGCTCACGCTGCTGGCGGAGGTGGCGGCGGAGGGCCCGCTGCTGTGCCTCGTCGATGACGCGCAGTGGCTCGACGGTGCCTCGGCACAGGTCCTGGGGTTCGTGGGGCGACGGCTGCTGGCCGAGTCCGTGGCGCTCGTCTTCGCCGTGCGTGACCGCGCCGAGCACCGGACGCTCGCGGGTCTCCCCGAGGCGCGTCTCGAAGGGCTCTCCGACGAGGATGCCCGTGCGCTGCTGGCGAGGATGGTCCCCGGCCCGCTCGATGCGGGCGTGCGGGATCGGATCGTCGCGGAGACCCGCGGAAACCCGCTCGCGCTGCTCGAGCTTCCGCGAGGCCTGTCGGCCGCGGAGCTCGCCGGCGGGTTCGGGCTGCCCGAGCTCCTGCCGCTGTCGGGCCGGATCGAGGAGAGCTTTCTGCGGCGGCTGGAGGACCTGCCCCAGGACACGCAGCAGCTGGTCCTGGTCGCAGCGGCCGAGCCCCTCGGCGATCCCGCGCTGATGTGGGGGGCCGCGACGCGGCTCGGTGTCGCCGGCACGGCGCTCGAGCCCGCGGCGCGGGCGGGGATGCTGGATGTCGGTGCGCGGGTTCGGTTTCGCCATCCGCTGGTCCGCTCGGCCGTCTACCGGTCGGCTTCGGAGCCCACGCGCCAGATGGTGCACCGGGCCTTGGCCGACCAGACCGATGCGAGGCTCGAACCGGATCGTCGCGCCTGGCACCGCGCGCACGCCACGCGCGGCCCAGATGAGGACGTCGCTGCCGAGCTTGAGCGGTCGGCGAGTCGCGCGCAGGCTCGGGGCGGTCTGGCCGCCGCGGCAGCGTTCCTCGGGCGGGCGGCCCAGACTGACGATCGATCCGGCCCTCCGCGCGGCGCGCATGCTCGCGGCGGCGGAGGCCCACTTGCATGCCGGCGCGTTCGAAGCGGCGCTCGCGCTGCTGGCGGCCGCGCAGGCGGGACCGCTCGACGAGCTGGGGCGCGCTCGTGTCGATCTGCTGCGGGCGGAGGTCGCGTATGCGCAAGACCGCGGCGGCGACGCTCCGGCCCTGCTGCTCCGGGCTGCCAAGACGCTCGCGACGCTCGACCAGCGGGTGTCGCGCGACACCTATCTCGATGCATGGGGCTCGGCGCTGTTCGCCGGGCGGCTGGCCAGAGCCGGCGCGTTGCTCGAGGTCTCCCAGGCGGTGGCGACCGCCCCCGCGCCGGCCGACCCTCCGCATCCGTGCGATCTCCTACTGGACGGCTTCGCGCTGGTGTTCACCGCAGGGCGCGACGGCGCAACGCCGGTGTTGCAGCGCGCGGCAACGGCGTTCGCCGGCCCCGAGGCCTCCGTGGAAGAGGTGCTCCGGTGGGGCTGGCTGGCGACAGCGGCGGCGGTGTACCTATGGGACTTCGACAGCTGCCTCGCGATCGCGACGCGCGGCGCCGAGCTGGCCCGTGAGTCGGGGGCGCTCGAAGTCCTCGCCGTGAGCGTCAACGTGCTCACGCAGGCGGTCGCCCTGGGCGGTGATTTCGCCTCGGCGGCGCTGCTCATCGCCGAGGCCGACGCGGTCACCGAGGCCACGGGCACGCGCGTCGGCCCCTACGGGGCCTTGGTGCTCGCGGCGCTGCGCGGACACGAGTCCGAAGCCTCACGGTTGATCACGGCCACCATCGAGGACGCCACGCGCGGTGGCCAGGGAACCGCGGTCCAGTACGCGCATTGGGCGAGTGCGGTCGTCATGAACGGGCTCGGCCGCTACGACGAGGCGCTGCGCGCGGCCATCGAGGCGAGTGACGACACCCCGGAGCTGTTCGTCTCCATGTGGTCGCTCAGCGAGCTGATCGAGGCCGCGACGCGCACGCACGACACCGAGCTCGCGACGCAGGCCCTGGAGCGATTGGCCGAACACACGCGAGGGAGCAACGCCGAGTGGGCACTCGCCATGCAGGCGCGGGCGCGCGCCTTGCTCGACTCCGGCGACGCTGCCGAGGGCCTGTATCGAGAAGCGATCGACCACCTCGGCCGCACCCGGCTCCGGCCGGAGCTCGCGCGCAGCCGGCTGCTCTTCGGCGAGTGGCTGCGGCGGGCGGGTCGGCGAGTCGACGCGCGTGCGCAGCTCCAGGCCGCCCACGATGCGTTCGTCTCGATGGGCGCCGATGCGTTCGCCGAACGTGCGCGGCATGAGCTGCTCGCGACGGGCGCCAAGGTCCGCAAGCGCACCGCCGAGACGCGCGACGAGCTCACGCCCCGTGAGCAGCTCATCGCGAGGCTGGCCATCGAGGGCCGGACGAACCCCCAGATCGGCGCGGAGCTCTTCCTCAGCCCCCGCACGGTCGAGTGGCACCTCAACAAGGTGTTCAGCAAGCTCGGTATCAGCTCTCGACGCGAACTCGAAGGCGCGGTGCCGGGGGTCGAACAGGAAGCCGCTCCCGCGTGAAGACCCGGCATCTGACCGGGGCATGCACGGGGGCGAGCGAGGGGTTCGTCCTCCAAGCTCAGCCTATGTCCGTGCCCGCCGTCGCCTTCAGGACCGTCGACGGGACCCGGATCCGTTACGCGGAGAGCAACGGGCGCGCCGGGCAGTCGATCCTGTTGACCAGCCCGTGGCCCGAGAGCATCTACGCGTTCGCGCCGATCTGGCCGCTGCTGACGCCGCGCTTCCGGCTCTTCGCCGTCGACCTCCCGGGCTTCGGCGGCTCCGAGCGCCGGGACGAGCTTCTGTCTCCCGAGGCGATGGGCACCTTCCTTGCGCGGCTCATCGAGGAATGCGGCCTCGACCATCCGCACGTCGTCGCGCCCGACATCGGAACGTCGGCGGCGCTCTTTGCCGCCGCCTCCCGCCCCGACCTCGTGGCGAGCGTGGTGGTCGGAGGCGGTGGGGCCGCCGTCCCGATCCGGCTGGCCGGTCCTCTCGAGGAGTGGGTGCTGGCGCCCGACCTCGACCGTTTCCGCGCTGCGGACCCGCGCGCGATCGTCGCAGCGGCGCTCGACACGATCGAGGGCGACACGCTGCCGGCCGAGATCCGCGAGGACTACCTCGACTCCTACGACGGAGAGCGCTTCGTGGAGTCGATGCGCTACGTCCGCAGCTATCCCACCGAGCTGCCGAAGCTCGCGCAACGCCTTCCGGAGATCGAGACGCCGGTGCAGATCATTGCGGGCGGGCGAGACCGGGTCGTGCCGCTCGTCAACGCCGAGTTCCTCGCCGAGCACCTGCCTCACAGCGCGCTGACGATGATCGACGCCGGACACTTCGCATGGGAGGAGGTGCCCGGCGAGTACGCGTCGATCATCACGGCCTGGGTGGAGGAGAGGTCGTCATGAGCAACGACTACGACGTCATCGTCATCGGGGCCGGCTCGCCGGGGGAGCACTGTGCCGGCGCGCTGGCCGAGGGCGGCCTGCGTGTCGCCGTCGTCGAGCGCGAGCTCGTCGGCGGCGAGTGCTCGTACTGGGCGTGCATCCCGTCCAAGACGCTGCTGCGGCCAGGGGAGGCGGTGCGTGGCGCGCGCGAGGCGGCGGCCAACGCCGACGTCGACGTCGACGCTGCGCTCGCGTGGCGCGACTTCATGGTCTCCGACCACACCGACGACGCGGCGGCGCGCTGGCTGGCCGACAACGGCATCGACCTGCTGCGCGGCAGCGGCCGGCTCGCCGGTACGGGCGTGGTCGAGGTCGACGGCGTGCGCCACACCGCCGAGCACGTCGTCCTCGCCAACGGCGCCGACGCGGTCATCCCGCCCATCCCCGGCCTGCGCGAGCTCGAGGGCGTCTGGACGAACCGCGAGGTCACGGCCATGGAGGCGGTCCCGCGCCGGCTGCTCATCATCGGCGGCGGGCCCGTGGGCACCGAGATGGCGCAGGCCGTGCGCCGCCTCGGCGGCGAGGTGACGCTCGTCGAGGGCGCCGATCACGTGCTCGCGCGCGAGCCCGCGCCGCTGGGCGAGGCACTCGGCGAGGTTCTGCGCCGCGAGGGCATCGAGCTCGTACTCGGCGCCCATGTGACCGGCGCGCGCCGCGACGGTCCCGAGTACGTCCTCGAACTCGACGATGGCCGGGCGCTGCGCGGCGACCGCCTGCTCGTCGCCACCGGCCGGCACCCGCGCGTCGACGGCATCGGGCTGGAGACCGTCGGGATCGAGGCCGACGGCCGGGGCATCCCCGTCGACGCCCACCTGCGCGCCGGCGAGCGCCTCTGGGCGATCGGCGACGTCACCGGCATCTGGCCGCTGACCCACGTCGGCAAGTACCAGGGCGACATCGTCGCCGCCAACCTCCTCGGCGAGCCACGCGAGGCCCACTATGAGGCCGTGCCGCGCGTCACCTACACCGACCCGCAGGCGGGCGCGATCGGCGCTGCCGAGGCGCGCTTCAGCGGGACCGCGGCCGTGTCGGCCGTCGCCAAGACCGCGACGTACACGCGCGCGTACGCCGAGTCCAACGGCTTCCTGACCTTGCTCAGCGACGGCGAGCGGCTCACCGGCGCCTACGCCCTCGGGCCGGAGGCCGGTGAGTGGCTCCAGCAGGCCACGCTCGCCATTCGCGCCCGCGTTCCGCTCGACGTGCTGCGCGACGTCATTCAGCCCTTCCCGACCTTCTCGGAGATCTACGCCGACGCGCTGAAGGCGCTGCGCGTCCAGACCTCGGCCCCATTGGAGGCAGCATGAGCACCGCACCCGCCGTCACCCCGGCCCACCGCGAGCCGAAGCTGCTCGGACAGACCGTCGTCGTCATCGGCGGCAGCTCCGGGATCGGCCTCGAGACCGCCCGCGCGGCACGCGCTGAGGGCGCCGAGGTCATCATCACCGGCCGAGACCACGAGCGGCTGGAGCGCGCCGCGCGCGAGGTCGGAGCGGTGAGCACCGCGGCCTTCGATGCCACCGACCCCGACGAGCTCGCGCGGTTCTTCGACGGCCTTCCGGCGCCGATCGACCACCTGATGCTCTCGGGCAGAGGCCCCTACTACGCGCCGCTGGTCGAAACCGACTTCGCGGAGGTGCGCAAGGACATCGACCAGCACCTGCTGCTGCCGGTCCAGATCGCGATCCATGCCTTCGGCAAGGTGCGGCCCGGGGGGTCGCTGGTCTTCATCGGCGGCACGGGCGGCCGCCGCCGCGGCGTAGGCCTGGCGCTCATCGGGGCGATGACCGCCGCGCTGCCCGCACTCGTCGAGAACCTGGCTGTCGAACTGGGGCCGATCCGGGTCAACCTCGTCGCTCCCGGCTTCGTCGACACGCCGCTCTCGGCCTCGCTGCTCGGCGACGAGCTCGACGCGCGCCGCGAGCAGCTTCGCTCCACGCTTCCCATCGGCCGCGTCGTCGGGCCCGCCGACGTCGCCGCGCTCGCTGTGCACCTCATGACCAACACGGCGCTCACCGGCGCCACCTACGACGTCGACGGCGGCCAGAAGCTCGTCTGAGGCCTACGCGGTTCCCAGGCTCCGGAGCGTGAGCTTGGCGCCGGCGTCGCGCACCTCGAACAGCTCGACGCGGTTGCCTCCCGTGTGGAAGATCGACTCGGGCACCATTGCGGCGAAGAGGGTCTTCTCGTCCGTGGCGAGGTGGAAGCTCTTCGTGAGGGCGGCGATACGCCCGTTGACCGCGATGGCCAGGTCACGGCCCGGCGGCACCCCGTCCAAGGAGCCCGTCACCCATGCGGGAACGGTCGACGAGCGCAGGTTCACCCGACCGTACTCCTCGCCGTTGACGAAATGCGCGCCTCGCGACTGCTCGACCGGGAAGCTGCGCACCGGCCGTGAGAGCAGCTCCGGATGCGGGCCGATGCGGAACAGCCGCTGCGGCCCGTCCCTGCCGACGCCGAAGAGGCGCAGCTTGCGCTCGAGCGCCGCGGCCTTGCCGCGCTCCCACTCCTCAGCGGTGAAGCGCAGGGGCTTGAAGGTGTCGCGCTGGAGGATGCGGACCGTGCGCCGGCGCTGAACCTCGGACGAGAAGGCGGACCTCCCATCCATCGGCACCCCTGGCCGGACGTGGAGCAGGTCGAAGATGGTGGGAACGATGTCGACCGTCTCGACGTACGCGTCGTCGACCGATCCCTCCCGCTGCCCGGGCGCCTTGATGAACAGCGGGATCGAGGCGATCTGCTCGGCGTTCTCGCGGGTGATCGTCCGGCGGTCGTACTCGCCGGTGTTGAAGGCGACTCCGTGGTCGGCGGCCACCACGATCAGCGACTGGTCGAACAGCCCCTCGCGCTTCGAGGCGCCGCAGGAGCTCGCCGAGCTCGCGGTCAGCGAAGCCGAGCTGGAGCAGGTGGCGCTGGTAGAGGGACTCCACCTGCGTGGCGTCGTTGTAGGACTGGCTCGACAAGCCCGGGAAGGGGTCGTCGCCGCCGCGGTACTGCTTCGCGTCGGGCAGGAACTGCCACGGCACGTGCGGGAGGAGCGTGTGCTTGAGGCTGAGCTGCGGACCAGTCCCGGGCGTGACCTTCTGGACCCAGGCGTCGAAGCGGCCCTTGCGGTTGGCGTCGAGGTTCGCGCGCACGGTGTCGCTGTTGGGCACGCTCGCTCCTCCGCCGAAGCTGCCCCAGTTGTCGGACACCGACGCCAGCCGCTTCTCGATCCCCGGCGGCGACACCATGTGCAGCCACACGAGGCCGAGGTCCGCGGCCATCGACTTCATGCGTTCGCCGTACGGCCGGCGCCAGCCGGGGGTCCTCGCACAGGCTGCGCGGGCACACCGCGGTGGCCTCCTCCGACACGTTCATCCGGTGCGTCTTGCCCAGCAGCGTGAAGATGCTGTTGGGGTGGTCGGAGGCGATCGGCAGCTCGCCCTTGGCCGGGTAGTTGCCGTCCATGATCGACGGCTGCGCATGCTCGGTGGAGTCGTAGACCGCGTAGGCGTTGCGAAACCAGGTGCCGGTCCGGGCCAGCTCGGCGAACGCCGGGTAGCGCACCGGGTCGACGCGGCCGTGATCGTCCAGCAGCGAGGTCAGGGGAAGCTCGTCGAAGAGCACGACCACGACCGGCGCTCGCACCACGCCTGCGGTGGACCTGGCGCCCGGCTGGCTCGGGAAGGCGAGTCCGGACACCGGGGGCAGGAAGAGGAACAGGCACAGGAACACGATCGGAGCGGCCGAGAGCACGTTCATGAAGGACCTCACGACGGCCACGCGCGCGTAGGCGGCGGCCGCGCCGATCCCAACCGCCGCCGCGAGGGCGATCAGCACGCCGTCGGCGGCGTCGACCGACCGCTTCAGCGCCTGGGCGGCGACCAGCGCCGCGAGCGCCGCCACGAAGGCCAGATGCAGGCCGCGGCGCGCCCTGTGATCGATCGAGCCCCGCCAGCAGCTCGACGGCGAGCAGCAGCGCGGGCGGGAGCGCCACGAGGATGACCGCGAAGCTCACGACGTCGAAGCCGAGCGCCCCCCGCGCGGCGAGGAACTCCGGGCTCCTCCGCAGCAGGGCGAACAACGGCTGCGCGAGCGCGAGGCTGGACAGCGCCGCCAGATGGCCGTAGTCCCAGAGCGTCGCTCTCAGCGCGGCGCCGCGCCACGCCGCCACGGGGCGTGCGGCCGGCACCGCGGTGGTCATGCGCGCTTGGGACGAGCGAGGAAGAGGACGCGCGTGCCGGACCCGAGGCGCTCGGAGCGGTCGATCGTGAAGGCCTCGGCGAGGCAGCGCTCGAAGTGGCCGAGCTCGTAGTCGGGGTGAAGGCCCTCGCGCTTGGGGGCCAGCAGCTTCTTCACCATCGGGTCCTCGCGGGTCGGGAACTCGACCACGAGCGCCGAGCCCAAGCCCGGCGAGCCAGTCGACGACCTCCCTGACCGGCACGTTGGCCGAGATCGTCAGGTGGTGCACGAGCGCCAGCGCGAGCACGAGGTCCGGCCGGCCCCGGCCGGCCAGCGCCCCTCGCTCGAGGCCGCGCCAGCCGAGACCAGGCGACGGGTCGGCGAGGTCGATCGTCAGCGGCAGGATGCGCTCGTCGCCCTCGTCGCGCAGCTCGCGGTACAGCAGCTCGAGCGGTCCCTGATCGGCGTCGATCGCGACCACCGTCCGAGCGTGTTCGGCTGCGAGGCGCGAGTAGCGGCCGTTGTTGGCGCCGATGTCCCAGACCAGCGGCGGCGAGCACGCCCGGGCGGCGTCGCGGACGAAGTCGCTCCTTTCGCACAACGTCCGCGTCGCTGTAGCTGTTGCGCGCGCCGTACGCGGTCCACACGCCCTCGGGCGGGTCCCAGCGCAACCGCTGCACGAGCGCGCGGAGCTTGCGGACGTTGGCGACGATCAGCGCCTTGCGAAAGCCGGCACGACGTAGACTCCTCCCTGACCTCGCCGCCGCGATCCGCGTAGCGGCGCTCGAACCGTGCGTGCAGGAAGACGTGCGTCGGCAGCCCGCGCCGAAAGCGATCGCGCGCGGACATCAGGCCGCGCATCTCGGTCGCCGTGATGCCCTCGAGCGAGCCGCGCAGCCACGGCTGGAAGCGCACGCCCTTCAGCGCCTGCAGCAGCAGCGGGTACAGGTAGAGCATGCAGAACTGGCGGTAGCCCGCCCACGGCTCGCCCGGGCGCAGCCGCTCGAACGACCCGACGTCGACGAACAGCGCCCGCGCGCCCCGGAACTGCACGTTGTACGGCGTCGAGTCCTTGAGCACGAGATCGCGCTCGAGGGCGGCCAACAGGAGGTCGAGCTGAAGCGAGCGCGGCGTCCTTGAGCATCGAGAACGTCCACTCGTACGGATACGACACGAACGGGATCCGCTCGTGGCGGAGCACCCCCGCCGTCTCCTTGACCAGCCGCGCGCCGAGCTCGGGGGGGTCGTCGCACGAGCTCGGTGGCGACGATGCGGGGATCCTCGAGCAGCCCAGCCTCCTGCAACGCCCGGTAGTCGTCGAGGCCGTCCGTCGACAGCGCGCGGTAGACGGCGTCGCCCGCGTAGAAGACCCGGCTGTCGGGATCACGGAAGGAGCCGGGCTCGAGGGTCGAGGGCTGCGTGTGAAGGGTCGCCATCGATGCTGTGCCCGGGCCCGGCGGGTCCGGTCGTGCCTGCCTAGGGGACCTCTGGCTTCGAGGCCGTGTCGGCCTCGGGCTCGTCCTTGCGAAGATGCAGGAACCGGGTCACGCGACGCCAGTACATCTTCGCGGCAACCCCCACGGCGGCGACGCCGCCCGCGAGGAGCTGCAGGATCATGCTCCCGCTGCCGGGGTCCAGGTAAGCCAGAACGCTCGTCATTGTCGCGACAGCTCCATTGGCAGGGCGGTTTCCGGGGCGGCGAGACTGCCGCGCGATCGTATAGGAGCGCTCTCACGCCACGGCAACATGCCGTTCACGTGGCAGGACAGGGGCCGACACCAGCGCTACGCGCGCACGAGCGCTAGCTCGAGCTATCGACGCTCACCCCGCCGGCTGCGGCGCGACCCGCGCCGGCGCCGCACGCGGCCACGGTGCGTGGATGAGGGCCGCAGCGAGGAACATGCTCGCCAGCGTGATACCGAGGCCGGGAAAGCCCGCGACGGTGATCGCCACGCCGCCCGCCGCGGCGCCGAGCAGGTAGCCGAACTGGTTGGCGGCGGCGCGCATCGACATCACGGCGACCTTGTCCTCGGGCGCCCGGTCCATGCCGAGCGCGCTTGCGATCAGCGAGCGCCACCCGTTCACGAACGCCATGAGCGCGATGACCCCCAGGGTCACCACGGCCGCCGGGCGTAGCGCGCCGAGCACGATGACCGTGGCGCCCTGCAGGCCCGTGAGGGCGGTGAGCAGCGCGGGCGTCGCGCGGGCCGCGTGGCGGCGGGCGGCGAACGTCCCCGGGAGCATGGCCACGGCGACGGCGCCCAGGCCGAGCGCGACGGCACCGGGCGAGAGGGCGTAGCTGTCCACCAGCAGCGCGCCGGCGTACGTGAGCACGCTGGCCCACGCCGCGTTGGCGAGGAGCTCGCCCGCGGCGAAGCGCGCCACCTCGGGCCGCCGCCAGGCGCCGACGGCGTCGCCGCTCCGCGCTGAGCGAGCGTCCGCCGGACGCAGGCGCAGCAGCGTGAGGGTCGCGAGTGCGGCGACCAGCGGCACCGCGAGCCACGCGGCACGCCAGTCGAGCGCGGCGACGGCGCCCACGACGGGCATGCCCACGATCCAGGCGGCCGGCATGCCGACGATCGCCCAGGCGAGGACGCTCGGTCGCGCGACCGGCGGCGGCCATTCCCCCGCTGCTGCGATCCCGGTGGCGACGAGCAGGCCGATGCCGATCCCGAGGGCCCCCTGCGCGGCGGCGAGCGCCGCGAACGTCGGCGCCGCCGCGCTCAGCGCCGACCCGACCGCGACGAACGCGGCGCCGGCAACGAGCAGGTCGCGCAGCCCGGGCCGCCGCGGTGCCAGGGCCAGCAGGATCGCGGTCACGCCGCCGGTGGCGCCGGAGATGGACCGCAGCTGGCCGGCGGTCCCGATGTCGCAGTCGAACTCGCGAGCGATGTCGGGCAGGATCGGCGACAGCACGAGCAACCCGGCCTGCGCTGTGAACAGGCACAGGAACAGCACGGGGCTCGGGCGGGTGAGGAGTCGGTGGGGGTGCAACACGCCGTCAATGTGACGGCACGCGGTGCAGTGTCCGGTAGGCGCTCGGTAAACGTCGTCGACCGGGCCCGCCGTATCAGGCTGAGGCCGCCCGCGTCAGACGGCGGCCGAGCTCGTGCAGGTGCTCGACCAGCTCGGGCGGCTCGTGGACCTCGAAGTCGACGCCCAGCATCGCGACCCGCAGCGCGAGCCATCGCAGGTCGTCGTCGCCGGTGCGGTACGTGCACGAGTCGTCGTCGATCGCCTCGACGGCGCCCCAGTGGGCGGGGATCCGGCCCGCGATCTCGTCGGCGCCGGCGTGGAGCGTGACCCGCGCCTCGTAGCGGTACGGCGCACCGGAGATGCTGCGCCGGACGTGAGTGGCCGCGTCGCCGGCGGGCAGCGGCCGCGGCGAGAACCGCACGCCGGCCGACGCGGGACGGTCGACGCGGTCGACACGAAAGGTGCGCCAGTCCTCGCGCCCGCAGTCCCAGGCCACCAGGTACCAACGGCGTCCGAGGTTGACGAGCGAGTGTGGCTCGACCTGCCGGCGGCTCTCGGTGCCGTCGCGGCTGCAATACGCGAAGCGCAGGCGCTCGGTGTCGCGGCAGGCGGCCGCGATCGTGGTCAGGTGCTGGGGGTCGACGGTCGGGCCGTCGACCGGGGGCGCGATGGTCGCCGCACTCACGGCGCTGACCCGGCGGCGCAGGTGCGCGGGGAGCACCTGCTCGAGCTTGACCAGCGCGCGGACCGCGGTCTCCTCGATCCCGGTCACCGACGCGCGCGCGGCCGTGCGCAGCCCGACGGCGATCGCGATCGCCTCCTCGTCGTCGAGGAGCAGCGGCGGCATCGCCGCGCCCGCGCGCAGGCGGTAGCCGCCCGCGGAGCCGGCCAGCGACTCGACGGGATAGCCGAGATCGCGCAACCGCTCGACGTCGCGCCGGATCGTCCGGCGCGACACCTCGAGGCGGTGGGCCAGCTCGGACCCCGACCAGGCACGGCGCGCCTGCAGCAGAGCCAGCAGCTCCAGGAGGCGGCTGGAGGTGGTGGTCATGAGGACACATCCTGACCTAATTCGGACCTACGGTGCACGGACTTGTCAAACGATCGAAAGGGAGGGCGCGAGTGCCCGAACGCGACGGATACATCCCCGGCGTCCCGTGCTGGATCGACACCAGCCAGCCGGACCCGGAGGCAGCGGCCGGCTTCTACAGCGGGCTGTTCGGCTGGGAGTTCGAGGACGTCATGCCGCCCGAGTCGGCAGGCCGGTATTTCATCGGCCGCGTGCGCGGCGGCGACGTCGCCGCCGTCGGCTCGATCCCCGAGGGCGCGCCGCCGATGGCGACGTGGAACACGTACGTCTGGGTCGACAGCGCCGACGAGGCCACGTCGAAGGTTCGCGACGCGGGCGGCGCCGTGATGATGGAGCCGTTCGACGTGATGGACGCCGGCCGCATGGCCGTGCTCACCGACCCCGAGGGAGCGGCGTTCTGCGTCTGGCAGGCCAACCGGCACAAGGGCGCACAGGTCGTCAATGAGCACGGGACGTTGAACTTCAACGGCCTGAACACTCGCGACGTGGAGGGCGCGAAGGCCTTCTACGGGAGGTGTTCGGCTGGGAGACGCTGACGCTCGACGGCGGGTTCGAAGCGTGGACGCTGCCCGGCTACGGCGACCACCTCGAGCGCCGCGACCCGGGGCTGCGCAAGCGGACCGAGGAGTTCGGCGCCGATCCGGGCTTCGTGGACGTCGTCGCGAGCATCAACCCGATCACCGGCGACCAGCCGGACACCCCGGCGCACTGGAGCGTGACCTTCGGGACGGACGACGCCGACGCGACGGCCGAGACCGCGGCGCGGCTGGGCGGGAAGGTCCTCGTCCCGCCGTTCGACGCGCCGTGGACCCGTTTGACCGTCATCGCCGACCCGCAGGGGGCGATGTTCACCGCGAGCAAGTTCGTCCCCGAGAACAAGGACCTCGGCAGCCAGTCGGACACGACGGTCAGCGCGGCCTAACGAGGCAGGCCGACCCCGCCGATCTCCTCGAGTGCGGCGAGCAGTGCGTCCTGCGCGGCGGGGTCGCTCACCGCGGGGTGGTGGTCGCGCGGCCGGCGGTGGTAGAGATAGCGACCCGTGGCGGTGGCGTCCGGGTCGTCGCCGGCCGCGAGCCACACCTGCGTCTCGGCCCCTGCCTGGAGGTCGTCGGGTGCTCCGGCTGCCGCCCATCTTGGTTGCCACCCAGCCGGGCGTGACCGCGTTTGAGGACACGTCGGGCCACAGCCGCGCGACCGCGAAGGCGAGCATCGCGTCCATCAGCTTGGAGTCGGAGTAGGCCTGCGAGCCGTTCCATCGCCTGCGCGTCCACTGCAGGTCGTCGAGCACCAGGTCGCCGCCGCTGTGCATGCCCGAGCTGAGGTAGATGAGCCGCCGGGGCCGCGCGATCAGCGCGGTGAGCAGGAACGGCGCGAGGACGTTGATGGCGAAGACGTGCTCCAGCCCGTCGGCCGTCTCGGCGCGCGACTCGCGGTAGCCGACGGCGGCGTTGTGGATGACCGCGTCGAACGGACCGGCGGCGTTGGCCGCGTCAGCCAGCGCGCGCGTCTGCTCGATGCTCGCCAGGTCGCCGGAGAGCGCGGTGCGCGCGCCCGGGACCGCGGCGAGCGCCTCGGCGGCGCGACCGTCGTTGCGCGCGTGGAGCACGACGTCGTGGCCTTGGGCCACGAGGCGTTCGGCGGCCATCTGGCCCAGCCCGTCGGCGGATCCGGTGATGAGGACCGTGCTCATGCTCGCATTGTGTGCGCAACCTCACGATCGCGCCCGCCGATCGACCGTCGACAGGCGCTCATGCGGCTGTGACACTTTTGGCCGATAACGAAAGTCACACGGGCATGACCAGGGACACGTTCGGATACAGGGTGTGCAACGGCTGCGGAATCGCGGTGCAGGCCCGCCTGCTGGTCTCCAGTGGCCACGACTGCGCGCCCGAGCGCTACCTGGCACACCAGGCCCGGCGCATGCACTGGCGCAGCGGCGGCCTCGAGGACGCGCTGCGTCGCTGGCTCGAGACGCCGGCCGGTCGCTTCGCCGAGTTCTACGCCCGCCGCCGGCCCGAGAAGCCCTGAGGAGCCGGTCCCGGCCGGGCGCCGCAAGACGGCCCGGCCGGAACGCGGCAGTCGCTCAGCCGACCGTTGCCGGCGCCCGCGGCTCGGGCCCGGGCACCGTGTCGATGGTCTCCATCGCCTTGGTGAAGTCGACCGGCTCGTCGTCCATCAGCGCGCGCGGGTTGAAGGACGGGTCCGTCATGACACCGTGCACGCGGCGACGCTGCATGCCGAAGTTGCCGGCGTCATAGATCGGCAGGATCGTGGCCTCGCGCAGGAGCTTCTCGAACGGGAGCTGCTTGTCGACGCTGTTGACGCCCACCACCTGCATGCACTTGTAGACCGCGTCGAAGAGGAGCTCGGTGCAGTGGATCTTGCACATCGCTCCGATCAGCTCGCCGTGATAGTCGTGCTGGTCGAGGTAGTGCGCCGTCTTCCAGCAGAAGTAGCGACACGCCTCGATGCTGCGCGGCGACGTCGCCGAGCACGTAGCCGGGGTACTGGTAGTGGATGATCGGATGCGGCCCGCCGGCCGTGTACGTCTTCGCCCAGTCGAGCGCGGCCTCGTAGGCCGCGCGCGCGACGCCGACCGCCGCGATGCCCGCGACCGGCCCGGACCACGCGAAGTTGCGGTTGATCAGCAGGTCGCCGTTGCCGCGCGTGCCTTCGATCAGGTTCGCGGCGGGCACGCGGGCGTTGTCGAAGATGATCTCGGCAGTTCGGCGTCAGCCGGTGGCCGACCTTGCTGATCAGCTTGAGCGACACGCCGG
Source organism: uncultured Actinomycetes bacterium (assembly GCA_963821355.1). GTDB lineage: Bacteria > Actinomycetota > Thermoleophilia > Solirubrobacterales > Solirubrobacteraceae > JAOPZW01. The sequence goes on from CAWGDO010000006.1 coordinate 53,167, forward strand.
GCGTGCCGCGATCGACCATGATCGCCGACAGGCCCTCCGTGCCGCCCTTGTCACGGGTCGGTGCGGACGACCACGATGCTGGTGTTCGCGCCCTGGCCGTCCCAGCCGGCGACGTTGCACGGCCAGTACTTGCGGCCGTTGAGCACGTACTCGTCACCGTCGAGGTCCGCGGTCACGCCGATGCCGACCGGCGAGGGCAGCGGCGCGTCGAAGTTCGCGGTGCCGCCCGGTGAGCCGGCCGGCTCGCTGACGGCGTAGCCGACGATGTACTCGCCGCTCGGGTCCGACGTCGCCGCGCGCAGGAAGCGGTCCTTCTGCTCCTCGGTGCCGTAGTACCAGACCGGCAGGAGCCCGAGCCCGTTGACGAGCACGGTGCAGGCGAAGCCCGGGTCGACGGCGCAGATCTCCTCGGCGGCGATGATCAGGTCGACGTTCGACACGCCGCCGCCCGCCGTACTCGCTGGGCAGCATGCAGAAGGCGATGCCGGCCTTGTAGGCCGCGACGTAGGGCTCCTTCGTCATCTGGAACGCCTTCAGCGGATCGGGCTCCTCGTCGGCCGCCCGGACGACGGGCGCGAGCATGTTCTCGGCGAAGTCGCGCACGTTCGCCTGCAGCTCACGCTGCTCGTTGGACAGCGTGAAATCGATGGCCATCTAGCGCTCCTTCTCGGTCGGGTCCAATGGCGAGGAGTCAGCGGATTTCAGGACGGCGCCGTTTCCGGCGTTCTGCGGGGGGTTGCGGAGGGGTTGCAACGAGCTGCTGCCAGCGACTGCGCTCGCCGCGGCGACTCGGGGACCGCGGAGCGACGGCAGCAGCGGGCCGCGATAGCGGCGAGCCCGGCACGCGACGCGTCCGCGGCGCGATCAGCCGCTCGACGTCGAGGAAGTCGGCGCGGATGTCGGCCGCGAGCCGGTACGGCTGCGGCCAACGAGATCGCCGACCACGCGGCGCAACCGAGCCACCTCGGCTCGCACGGTCACCGCCGGTCGCGGTCCCGCCGTAGAGGCAGAGCGCGAGGCCGGTCGGCCCGACAGCCCGCGCCGTGCAGGGCGAGGACGATGAGCATCTCGGCCTGGCGCGCGTCAGCGCGCAGCGGGCGACCGGCCAGGCGCAGCGCGGGGCGCGATCGACGCCGAGCGCCCGGATCGCAGCCGCGGCGCGGCGCGCGGTGGCGGCCGTCGACGCTCCCACACGATCGCGCGCCGTCGGCGACGGGCTCGGCGATCGCACGGTGCCGTCGGCCAGGCTCGACTGCCGGCGACGCCGCGTCGGGTGGCGACGCGCGGACCGAGCCATCCGTGCGGCGACGCGGCGAGCACGCATGCCCGTCGGCCGCCACGAGCGGCGCTGCGCGCGCCGTCCAACTGCCGCGAGCCGGTCGACGTAGCGCGCGACTGAGCTCGTCCTCGCGCGCCGCCGCTCGCGGCCAGGTCGCGTTCGATCGCATTCGCGACGGCGGCCACCAGCGACAAGCGTGTGCGGATGCGCCGTGCGGAACGAGCCCGAGAGGTCGAGCACGCCGAGGATCAGGCCGGTCTCCGGGTCGTGGATCGGGGCCGCGGCGCCCGTCCAGCCGTGCAGCAGCCGGTTGTAGTGCTCGGCCGAGAAGATCTGCACGGCGTGGTCCAGCGCGAGCGTTGTCCCGACCGCGTTCGTGCCGACGCTGCCTCGCTCCACAGGCGCCCGGCTGGAAGCGCGGCGCGACGCGCCGCCTCGAGCATCCGCGGATGGCCCTCGCCCACAGCAGGACCCCGTCGGCGTCGGCGAGCACCATCAGGTGGCGGGCCTCCTGGGCGACCTCGGCGAGCATCGCGCCGGATCGGGACGAGCTCGGCGGCGAGCGGGTGGCGCGCGAAGCGCGGCGCCTCGTCGGCCTCGTCGAGCACATGCGGTGCCGGCCGTTCGGGATCGACGCCCGCCGACGCCGAGCGCGCCCACGAGCGCACGACGAGCTCGCGCAGCACGGCGGGCCGGCCGCCTCCGCTCAGCACCACGTCGTGGGCTCGCCGCAGCAGGCGGGCCCAGGCCACCGGGTCTGCTGCGAGGTCGACACCGACCCATGGACTTCGCATCGCCGCCTCGCTCTCGATTCTCCCTAGAGGCCCTCGATGTCGACCTCGCAACCGGCAAGATCGGGGTCGTGGGGGACGAAGCGCGTGAGCTTCGCCTCCGGAGCGATCCGCTCGAGCAGCCCGCGCATCACGCCGCGGTGCAGGATGCAGACGACGGCCTGGTTGTCGCGGACCGAATCGCGGTAGGGGCAGTTGCGCAGGCGACAGCTGAGGTGTCCCGGCGCTCCGTCCTGCACCTTGGGCTGGAACCCGAGCGAGGCGAGCACGTCGACGATCGCCTGCTCGGGCGCCGTCGCCGCCCCGGGCGCGAGCCCCTGGCCGATCTCGCGGCCGGCGGTCTCGACCTCGCGCAGGCGCCCCGTGGTCGCGGGAATGGTGCGGACGAGGAACCCCGCCAGGGCGCGATAGGCGTGCGGCGGGTCGCCGCCGGGCAGGGCGCCGGGCGCGATCGCCCACTCGTCGCGGGGCCGGCCGCGCGGGCGCGGGGCGCGGCGATGCGTCAGCAGGCCCGCGTCGCGCAGGCGCTGCAGGTGCGCGCGCACCCCGTTGGGATGCAGCTCCAGGCGCTGCGCAAGCTCGTCGGTCGAGGCCGGGCCGCCCTGGTTCGCGAGCAGCGCGAACAGTCGCCGTCGTGTCGGCTGGGCGAGGAGGTCGTGTCCGTCGAGGGGCGGAAGGTCGACGCCGGCCATTTTTCACACCGTGAGTGGGAGAAAGCCGCAGCTGCATGGTACGCCGCTCCGGCCGATCGGTCGAGGGCCTGGATGCGATAGTCCGCGGGTGACCGCGCTCGGCCTCGTCGTCCGCCCGGAGCATCCGCCCGAGGAGCTCGCCGCGATCGCCGCCCGCGTCGAGGCCGCCGGCTTCGACGAGCTGTGGCAATGGGAGGACTGCTTCTTCGCGGGTGGGATCGCGGCGACTGCCACGGCGCTCGCGGCGACCTCGCGGATACACGTCGGCCTCGGCGTTTTGCCTGCGCCGGTGCGCAACCCCGCCTTCGCGGCGATGGAGCTCGCCGCGCTCGCGCGACTGCATCCCGGGCGGCTGTCGGCGGGAATCGGCCATGGCATCACCGACTGGATGCGCCAGATCGGGGCCAAGCCCGAGTCGCAGCTCGCCATGCTCGAAGAGACGGTGGTCGCGATCCGGGCCCTGCTCGCGGGCGAGGAGGTCAGCGTCGCGGGTCGGTACGTGCACCTCGACGGCGTGCGCCTCGAGCATGCGCCCGACCAGGTGCCTCCCATCTTCACCGGAGTACGGCGCGCTCGCTCGCTCGCACTCTCCGGCCGCGTCGCCGACGGCACGATCCTGAGCGAGCCGTCGTCGGCGGGGTACATCCGATGGGCGCGCGAGCAGATCGCCGCCACCCGCCCGCACCGCGTGACCGTCTACACCTGGTTCAGCATGAGCGACGACGGGGCTGCCGCCCGCGCCGCGCTGCGCCCGCTCCTCGCCGAGCGGCTGCACCAAGGCGGTCCGCAGTTCGAACACGCTGGCGTCACGGAGCTGTCCGACGAGTCGATCGCAGAGCTGACGGTGTCCGGCACGCCCGCGGAGTGCGCCGCGGCGATCACGGCGCTGGGCGCCGCGGGCGCCGACTCGGTCGTCCTCGTGCCACCGCAGCCCGGCGCCGACGCGGCGCTGATCGCTCGCGAGCTGCTCCCGCTGCTCGCGTAGGGTTGGCGGCCATGGCTGTCGAGGCGGCCGCGAGACAGCGCCTTCACGAGCGCGAGACGGAGCGCTTCGCGCAGCGCCATCCCGCGTCGCTGGCGTGGCTGCGCGACAGCGCCGGCGTGCTGCCGGACGGCGTCCCGATGAGCTGGATGCGCGAGCTCTACCGCCATCCGCCGCCCGTGGTCGCCCACGCCGAGGGGGTCACGTTCACCGACCTCGACGGCAACCGCTTCCGCGACTTCAACCTCTGCGACATGAGCGTGCTCGCCGGATGGGCGCACCCTGTGGTGATGCGGGCGGCGGCCGAACGGCTGGCGGCCGGGGGGCAGTTCCTGCTGCCGACCGACGACGGGCGCGCGCTCGCGGCCGAGCTCGCGGCGCGCCTGGGCCGGCCGAAATGGCGCTTCACGCTGTCGGCCACGCAGGCCAACGTGGAGGTCCTGCGGATATGCCGCGCCGCGACCGGCCGGCCCGCCGTCCTGTACTTCGACGGCAAGTACCACGGCCACGCCGACGAGCTGCTGCTCGGCGGGCTGGAGAGCGTTGCGCCCGAGGTGCGCGGCGTCCCGGAGGCCGGCGCGGCGGGCACGCGGATCGCGCCGTTCAACGACCTCGACGCGGTGGAGCGCGCGCTCGAGCGTCGCGACGTCGCCTGCGTGCTGACCGAGCCGGCGCTCACCAACGTCGGCGTCGTCCTCCCCGAGCCCGGCTTCCACGAGGGTCTGCGCGAGCTGTGCACCCGCGCAGGCGCCTATCTCGTCTACGACGAGACGCACACGCTCGCCGCCGCACCCGGCGGGCTGACCCGGCTGTGGGACCTGCGCCCCGATGCCATGACGCTCGGCAAGGGCATCGCCGGCGGCATGCCCATCGGGACCTACGGGTTGTCCGACGAGCTCGCGCACGTCGCCACCGGCGGCGACGGACCGCGAGGAGGTCGCCAGCGGCGGCACGATCTTCGGCTACGCCCTCGGCATGGCCGTCGCCCTCGCGTTCGTCACCGAGGTCCTGACCGAGGAGGCCTACGACCGCGCCGCGGTCCTGGGCGCGCGCCTGGCCGACGGCATCGACGCCGCGATCGCGGCTCACGGCGTCGACTGGCGAGCGCAGCGCCTTCGCAACCGCTCGGGCATCACGCACGCGCCGGTGCTCCCGCGCAACGCCGGCGAGGCCCGCCTGACCTTCGACAAGGACCTCTACAACCTGCAGCGCCTCTACCTGGCCAACCGGGGCATCTGGGACGCGATCGACTCAGCCGGCCCGGCCGTGTCGCTGGCGGCCGACGACGCGCACGTCGACGCGTACCTGAAGGCCTTCGACGGCTTCCTGGCCGAGCTGACCTCGGGGTGACGATGAACGACGACTTGCTGGCGATGATGCCGTTCGCGACCGCTCTGGGCATCGAGCTCGACGCGGCCACCGCCGCGGAGGTGCGGGGCCGCATGGCGTGGGCGCCCGAGCGCTGCACTGCCGGCGGGCTGGTGCACGGCGGAGCGCTGATGGCGCTGGCCGACAGCCTGGGCGGGATCTGCGCCTACCTGAACCTGCCCTCCGGTGCGACCACGGCGACGATCAGCTCCACGACCTCGTTCATGGCAGCGGTGCGCGACGGCGAGGTCACCGGCGTGACGCGGCCGCTGCACGCCGGGCGCAGCGTCATCGTCGTGCAGACCGACCTCACCGACGGCGACGGGCGCCGCGTCGCGCAGGTGACGCAGGCCCAGGCCGTGCTGCACGCAGGCTGACACCGGGCAAGCGCTGCGATGACCCGCCCGCGCCCGCCCGCGCGGCCCCAGCCCAGTGCCTGGGGCTCAGTTACGGCGCGCCGTCAGCTCGGCCGCGCGCTCACGCGCACCCAGGACCGCAGCGCCCGTGTACCACGGCGACCGGCGCTGTGGAAAGGTTCGCTCTATGAGTGGCCCACCCGTGATCCTGCCTCCGTTCGACGAGGAGAGCGCGCGGCGCAAGGTGCAGGTCGCCGAGGACGCCTGGAACACGCGCGACCCGGAGCGCGTCGCGCTGGCCTACACCGAGGACTCGCAGTGGCGCAACCGCGACGAGTTCTTCCAGGGGCGCGAGGCGATCACGCGACTTCCTGCGCCGCAAGTGGGCGCGCGAGCTCGACTACCGGCTGCGCAAGGAGCTGTGGTGCTTTCACGGGCAACCGCATCTCGGTGCGCTTCGAGTACGAGTCCCACGACACCACGGGCCAGTGGTGGCGCAGCCACGGCAACGAGCACTGGGAGTTCGACGAGGAGACCGGGCTCATGCGCCGGCGCGACGCGAGCATCAACGACTACAAGATCGACGCCGCCGACCGGCGCATCGCCGTCGACTGATTCATCCGCAGCGCCGGCGACAAGACCTCCTGGTAGCTTCGCTGCGATGAGCCGGCGCGCCGATGGAGCAGAGGGTCGTCAACGAGCGCGCGTGAGCTATGTCATCGCGCGCCTGGACCGCGCGATCCGCCGGGAGATCGCCGAGATGGTCGCTCCCTACGGCTTGACGGCGACACAGTACACGGCGCTTTCTGTCCTGCGCATGGGCAAGGGGCTGTCGAATGCGCAGCTCGCGCGGCGCTCCTACGTGACCCCGCAGTCGATGATCGAGATGCTCGGCACGCTCGAGAGCAAGGGCCTCGTGCAGCGCAGTCCGGCGCCCGATCACGGGCGGATCCTGCGCACCGAGCTGACGCCGAGAGGGCGCCGGCTGCTCGCGCGTTGCGACGATTCGATCGATCGGCTCGAGGCCGAGATGACGCGCGAGCTCTCGTCCGAGGAGCTCGATGCGTTCGAGCGCACGCTGCGCAGCTGCGTGCACATGCTCGGCGCCGGCCTGCCCGGTGCGTAGCGGGTAGCCGCACGCGCGCGTGCGCGCACGCGCGCGGGAAGGATCGGCTCCCACGTAGCGTCATACCTACTGCACAGGCGCGCTCGCGACGTCTCGGAGCCGGTTCAGCCCCCACCGGCGGGACGTCGAATATCGCGGCCCCGGCGCTTTGCACGCCCCCAGGGGGGACGCGTCGGGGCCGCCGGGCGCTCAGACGTCCCGCAGCGCCGCGAAGGCCGGCCCCAACGCGTCGTACAGGTCGGCGAAGGTCGGCAGCAGCCCCGCGTAGGTCGCGGCCGCGGCCGGATCGGGCTCGATCACCTCGTCGATGCCCACGAGTTCGCCGGCGCGATCGATCGAGTCGACGATGCCGAGCGCCTCCATGCCCAAGAGCGCCGCGCCGAAGGCCGAGCCTTCGTGCCCCGCCGGATATCCGACCGGCATGCCGAGCACGTCAGCGAGCATCTGCCGCCACAGCGCGCTGCGCGCGAAGCCGCCGGTCGCGCGGATCTCGTCGATCTCGTTGCCGGCCTCGCGCAGCGCGGCGAGCACCAGCGCGAGCTGTTGGCAGACGCCCTCGAGCGCCGCGCGGACGAGGTGCCCGCGGCGGTGGTGGCGCGTGAGGCCGACGTAGGCGCCGCGCGCCAGCGCGCTCCAGTGCGGCGCTCGCTCACTGAGCAGGTAGGGCAGCATGATCAGCCCGGCGCTGCCCGCGGGCACCTGACCGGCCAGCGCGAGCAGCTCGGCCTCAGGGTGTTCGCCGAGCTCGGGCGCCAGCGCCTCGCCGGCCCAGCGCAGGACGACGCCCCCGTTGTTGATCGCGCCGCCGACCACCCAGCGCTCGGGCGCCAGCGCGTAGCAGAACGCGCCGCCGCTGGGGATCGACCGCGGGCCGCGCGACCATCAGCCGCAGCGCGGCACTCGTCCCGATCGAGCACGCGGCCACGCCCGGGCGCACCGCGCCCACGCCGAGGTTGGCCAGCGGGCCGTCGCCCGCGCCGGCGATTACCGGCAGGCCCGCGTCGAGGCCGAGTTCAGCCGCTGCGTCGGCCGAGAGCGACAGGCGCTCGGCCGCGGGAACGAGCGGCGCGAGCTGTTCGCGATCGATGCCCGCCAGCGCCAGCGCTTCGGGATCCCAGTCGAGGCGCTCGAGGTTCATCAGCCCGGTCCCCGAGGCGATCGAGTGGTCGACCGCCCACGCGCCGGTCAGGCGAGCGAGCGCGAGCTCCTTGACGCCGGCCCATCGACGGGCCGCGGCGAAGATCGCCGGCTCGCGCTCGGCGAACCAGAGGAGCTTGGTCAGCGGCGTCTGCGGGTGCAGCGGGGCCCCGGTGCGGTCGTGCAGCTGCGGGTGCTCGGCGCGCAGGCGGTCGGCCTGCTCGGCCGCGCGCATGTCGGCCCAGGTGACCAGCGGCGTGAGCGGGTGTCCGTCGCCGTCGAGCGCCACCAGCGCGTGCATGGCACAACTCAGCGACAGCGCCGCGATGCGGGCGTCGCGCTCGCGCGCGGCGCGGCAGCCGCCGCGCGGATGGCCGCGATCATCCCGTCGAGCACGGCATCGGGGTCCTGGACGGCCTGCCCGGGTTCGGGCTCGAGCAGCGGGTAGGCGGCCTCGCCGCGGCCCAGGTCGCGGCCCGCGGCATCGAAGACGACCGCCTTGGCGCTCGTCGTGCCGACGTCGACTCCCACCACGACCGTTTCGTTGCCCGACATGTCGGTGCGCGGTTTATCAGCCGGTGGGTATGGGACGGCCAGCCAACCGAAGGAGGGACCATGCCGAAGGTCCGTCGCACCGCCGTGGTCACGGCAGTCGTCGTGGCCGCGACCGTCGCCGCCGCCAGCCCGTCGTCCGCCGCGCCCACCCGCGCGAAGACGCGATCGACCGCGCATCCCCACGCGCCGTCGCCCGCGTTGCGGGCGATGCTGCGCGAGGTCGATCGACGCCGCATCCAGGCCGACATCCATACGCTCGCCGGCTTCGGCACGCGCCATACGCTGTCCTCGCAGACCGATCCCAGCGCGGCATCGGCGCGGCGCGCGACTGGCTCTTCGAGCAGTTCAAGAGCTACGCCGCCGCGTCGGACGGGCGCATGACCGTCGAGCCTGCAGAGCTTCGTCCAGCCGGCTCGAGCCGCGCATCCCGCCCCGACGACGATGACCAACGTCGTCGCCACGCTGCAGGGCGACGCAGTCCGAATCGGCCAACCGTGTCTACGTCGTCCGCGGCCACTACGACTCGCGCTGCACCGACGTACTGAACTTCGACCTGCGACGCGCCCGGCGCCGACGACGACGCCTCGGGCGTCGCGGCCGTGCTCGAGCTCGCGCGGGTGATGGCCAAGCGCACAGTTCGACGCCACGATCGTGTTCATGGCGGTCGCCGGCGAGGAGCAGGGCCTGTACGGCTCGACGTTCTTCGCAGCGCAGGCCAAGGCCGCCGGGATGGACATCGAGGGGATGTTCACCAACGACATCGTCGGCAGCTCGACGAGCGATCACGGGCGTCGCGCGACCCGTTCACCGTCCGGCTGTTCTCCGAGGGCGTGCCGACGAACGAGACGCCGGCACAGGCCGCGGTGCGCCAGTCGATCGGCGGCGAGAACGACCGGCCGTCGCGCCAGCTCGCGCGCTTCGTCAAGGAGGTCGGCGAGAACTCGGCCACAGACATGCACGTGCGGCTGATCTGGCGCCGCGACCGCTTCCTGCGCGGCGGCGACCAGATCCCGTTCCTGCAGCAGGGCTACCCGGCCGCGCGCTTCACCGAGCCGGCCGAGAACTTCGCCCACCAGCACCAGGACGTCCGGGTGGAGAACGGCGTGCAGTTCGGCGACCTCGAGCAGTTCGTCGACTTCGGCTACGTCGCGCGCGTGGCGCGCGTCAACGGCGCCGCGCTGGCCAACCTGGCCTGGGCTCCGGCGCACGCCGAAGAACGCGACGATCGACACGACGCAGCTGACCAACGACACGACGCTGAAGTGGAACGCGAACCCCGAGCCCGACCTCGCGGGCTACGAGGTCGTCTGGCGCGAGTCGACGGCGCCACTCTGGGAGCACACGGTCCGGGTCGGCAACGTCACGACCTACACGCTCAAGAACCTGTCCAAGGACAACGTGCAGGTCGGCGTGCGCGCGGTCGACCGCGACGGCTTCCGCAGCCCGGTGGCGTTCCCGGTCCCGACGTAGGACCGCCGAACGCTCCCTAGCCCGAAGCCCAGAGCTTCACGAGCGGCCCGGTCGCCCCGGCGACCGGGTCACTCTCGGGCAGCGGGGGATCGCCCCGTCGTCGTCGAAGTGGTGGGTCTCCGGGGTCACGAGCGCTCACGGTAGCGTTGAGCGCCGGCCGTGCTCGCCCTCGTCTTCACCAACCTCTCGCGCCACAAGGCGCGCACGATCGCCACCGCGGTCGGCATCGCGCTGGGCGTCGCCACGATCGTCGCCTTGCTCTCGGTCGGCGCAGGGCTGCAGCGCACGGCGGCCGGCCTCGTGCACCTCGGCGATGCCGACCTCGGCCTCTTCCAGTCCGGCGTCCAGGACCCGACCGCGTCGGTCCTGCCGACCTCGCTGGCGCAGCGACTCGAGCGCCGGCCGGACGTGGCGAAGGCGACCCCGCTGCTGCTCGTCGTCGAGGGTGTGCGCCAGGACCCGGCGGCGATCGTCTTCGGCGCCGACCCCAAGGGCTTCGTCGCCCAGCGCCTGGTCGTCGGCGAGGGCTCGCCGAGCCTCGGCGGGCGGCGGATCCTCGTCGGCGATCGCCTGGCGCGCGAGCTGAAGCTGCGGCCAGGCTCGACCCTCGACGTCAAGCGCCGGCCGTTCACCGTCGCCGGGATCTACCACTCCGGCGTCTTCTTCGAGGATTCCGGCGCGGTCATGGATCTCGCCACCGCCCAGCGCATCGAGCGCCGCGGCGCCGACGCGACGACGATCGCCGTGCAGCTGGCGACCGACGTCCACCACGCGACCGCCGCGAAGGCGATCCGTCGCGCCCTGCCCGGCACGCAGGTCATCGGCACCGCCGACGAGGCCACGCGCGCCGGCGCCAACGGCGAGCTCGTGCGCAAGACGGTCGACATCGTCGCGGCGCTGGCGCTCATCGTCGGCGGGCTGGGCGTGACCAACACGATGGCGATGGCCGTGCTCGAGCGTCAGCGCGAGCTGGCGCTGCTCAGCGCCGTCGGCTGGCGGCGCGTGCGCATCGCCGGCCTGGTCCTGGCCGAGGGCGTCGCGACGAGCGTCCTCGGCGCCGGCCTCGGGCTCATCCTCGGCGTCTTCGGCGCTGACGCGCTGGGCCGCGCGCTCGGCGTCGCGAAGGTCGTCACCCCCGACGTGACGCCGTGGACCATGGGCCAGGCGCTGCTCATCGGCGTTCTGATCGGCGTCCTCGGCGGTCTCTATCCCGCGTGGCGCGGGACGAGCGTGTCAACGACCCAGCTGCTCGGCGGCGCGTAGGCTCGGCGCGCCCTCGGGCACGAGCCGCCCGTCGCGCATGTGCAGAACGCGGTCCGCGCGCTCGCCGATGAGCGGGTCGTAGGTGACCACGAGCATGGTCATGCCGCGCCGGGCACGCACGTCCTCGAGCAGGTCGAGTACGCGCTGGGCAGAGTCGCTGTCCAGCGCGCCGGTCGGCTCGTCGGCCAGCAGCAGGCGCGGGTCGTTGGCCAGCGCGCGGGCGACCGCGACGCGCTGGCGCTCGCCGCCGGACAAGTGCGAAGCGAGCTCCTCGAGGCGATGGGCGAGCCCGACCTCGCGCGAGGAGATCGGTCGCGCGCTCGCGGCGCTCGCGGCGGCCCAGGCCCGCGCCGAGGAGGGGCAGCTCGACGTTGGCACGGGCCGGGAGGTGGCCGAGCAGGTGGTGGTGCTGGAAGACGAAGCCCACCAGCTCGCGGTGGTAGCGCGCGAGGGCGTCCGAGCCGGTCGCGAGCGGCTCGCCGTCGACCAGGACGCGGCCGGCCGTGGGCCGATCGAGAGCGCCGATCAGCGACAGGAGCGAGGTCTTGCCCGAGCCCGACGGGCCCGTGAGGACGACGAACTCGCCCGGCTCGAGCTCGAGCGACACGTCGGCGACGGCGACGATCGCGCCCTGGTGGACGCGGCGCACGCCGTCGACGACGACGTGGGCCCCGCTGGCGGTCAGCTGGTCAGCGATGGACACGCACCGCGTAGTCGAGGTTCACGCGGCCCTTGCCCTTGACGACGACGACCACGCGGAAGGTCAGGTCGACGCCGACCGCGCGGGCCGGCCAGGTGAAGGTGCCGTCGCGGAGGCGCCCACGGAAGGTGTACGGCGACTTGCGGCACGTCCCGGCCTTCGAGCACTTCGAATTCGGGTCGGCGTGCGGGCTCGGGTAGCGGGTCGCGACGACGCTGCCGTTGTAGACGAACTGGTAGGTCGCGGTTGCGCGCAGCGCCTTGCCCGAGCTCGTGCGTGCCGTCACCGTGATCGGCCACAGACGCTCGGCCTTGGGCCGGTGGGTCGGCGCCTTCAGCGTCGCGACGAAGGGCGCCGCCTGCGCTGGGGCGGCGCACACGAGCAGACACGGCGACGATCCCTGCGGTGGCGCGTCCTCGCATTCTCAGAGCATAGGACGCAGCGCGGCCCGGGCGGCCGCCTCGAGCGCCTGCGCCGCGGGCCGCGAGCGATGGCCGAGCTCGCGCCGCGCCTTCGCGTCGTCGAAGGTCATCGGCAGCCGGGCCAGGCGGACCTCGTCGAGCACGAGCAGCGACGGCTCGCGGCCGACGAGGCGCGACGCCAGGTCGCCCGGCCCGCGCGGCGCCGTGGGCCAGCGCCCAGGGGATCGCCGGGCGCGGCGGCCGGCGGCCGGCGGCTCTTGCCACGATGGCGAAGACCTCGCGCAGCGCGAGGTTCTCGCCGCCGAGCAGGTAGCGCTCGCCGGCGCGGCCGCGCTCATGCGCGCGCACGTGGCTGGCGGCCACGTCCTCGACAGCGACCACGTTGAGCGCCGAGCCGCGCAGGTAGGCGCGCGAGCGTCCGCGTGCGACGTCGGCGACCATGCGGCCGGTCGGGGTCGGCCGCCGGTCGCCGGGGCCGACCGGCGTGGTCGGGTTGACGACGACGACGTCGAGGCCATCGCGCGCGGCGCGCAGCGCGAGGCGCTCGCCTTCGAGCTTGGTGCGCTTGTAGGGGACGTCGAGCTCCCAGGCCGGCGGGCCGTCGGCCTCGGTTGCGTGGCGGCCGGGCGCCGGACCGCACGTCGCGCACGAGCTCGTGTGCACGACGCGCCGGCGGCCGTTGCGGGCGGCCACGTCGAGCACGACGCGCGTGCCCTCGACGTTGACGGCGTGCATCGCGGCGGCGTCGCCGCGCGCGTAGCTGTACAGCGCGGCGAGGTGGAAGATCGCGTCGCAGCCCTCGGCCGCGCGCCTGACCGCGTCGGAGTCGAGGATGTCGCCGATCACGGGCTCGGCGTTGACGTCGGGCAGCGCACGGCGATCGAACGCCCGCACCTCGGCACCGGCGTCCGTGAGCGCGGCGACGACATGGGCGCCGATGAAGCCGGCCGCCCCGGTGACGAGCGCCCTCATGCCGCCGGCGCCGGCGCGCGCCGCGGGCGAGGCGCCAGCCGAAGCGCGCCATCGCCGACGGCATCGCGCTCCGCCGCCGCGACGACCTCCTCGAGCGCCGCGGCGAAGCGCCGGATCTCGTCCTCCTCGACGACCAGCGCGGGCAGCGCCTTGACGACGTTCATGCGGTGTCCGGCGACCTGGCAGAGGATCCGGTGCTCGTGGAAGAGCGGCACGGTGATGAGCTGCGCGAACAGCCCCGGCTGCGCGCGCTCGACGGCGTCGAACATCGGGCGGTTGACGGGCCCGCTCGGGGCGCCGAGCTCGATCGCCCACATCAGGCCCATGCCGCGTACGTCGCGGACGACCTCGTATCGATCGACGAGCGGTTCGGTGAGCTCGAGCAGCAGGTCGCCCAGGCGCCGCGCGCGCTCGACGAGCCCTTCGCGCTCGAGCACGCGCAGCGTGGCGAGCCCGGCAGCCGCGGCCAGGTCGTTGCCGCCGAAGGTCGAGCCGTGGCGCACGCCGCGCTCCATCCCGTCGAAGACGCCGTCCATGACCGCGCGCGAGACCAGCACGCCGCCGATCGGCACGAACCCGCCCGAGAGCGCCTTGGCCACGCACACGATGTCGGGCTCGAGCCCCGAGTGCTCGAGGGCCAGGAAGCGCCCGGTGCGGCCGAGGCCGGTCTGCACCTCGTCGCAGACGAACAATGTGCCCGCCGCGCGGCAGCGCTCCTGGGCGCCGCGCAGGTAGCCGGGCGGCGGCAGGTTGACGCCCTTGCCCTGGATCGGTTCGACGATGAAGGCGGCCACGTCGCCGCGCGCGAGCTCGCGCTCCAGCGCGTCGAGGTCGCCGAACGGCACCGGCTTGCAGCCTTCGACGCAACGGGCCGAAGCCCTCGCGGAACTCGTCGTTGCCGTTGAGCGACAGCGCGCCGAGCGTCAGCCCGTGGAACGCGTGTTCGGCGTGCAGCGATGCGCGGGCGTCCCGTGGCGGCGCGGGCGAGCTTCATCGCGCCCTCGACCGCCTCGGCGCCGCTGTTGGCCGGGACCATCGCGTCGATGCTCGCCGGCGCGCGCTCGACCAGCTCGCTCGGCGAGCACGCCGGGCAGCAGCGAGACGCCGAGCTGCGGCAGGTTGGCCGTCCGCGCGGCCATGACGTCCTGCAGGGCGGCGACGACGTCGGGGTGGTTGCGCCCGACCGCGAACACCCCGTAGCCGCACAGCAGGTCGAGGTAGCGATCGCCGCGGTCGTCGATCAGGTGCGCGCCCTCGCCGGCCACCCAGGTGCGATCGAAGCCGAGGGTGCGCACGATGCGACCGAGCTGCGGATTGAGGTGGCGGTCGTTGAGCGCCATCGCCTCATCGGCGCGCGTGCGGAGCACCTCACGGATCTCGGGCGGGAGCGTTGACACGAACATCGACATTCTCCCTCCCCCGGACCCCTGCTAGGGTCGTTGCGAGTGCAATCAACGCTGGACGACACACGCAAACGCTGGATCCTCGTCCTGACCTGCCTTGCGCAGTTCATGGTCATCCTCGACGTCTCCGTCGTGAACGTCGCGCTGCCGTCGATTCGCAGCGACCTCGGCTTCTCGGCGGTCGACCTTCAGTGGGTCGTCAACGCCTACACGCTGACCTTCGCGGGCTTCCTGCTGCTCGGCGGCCGCGCGGCGGACCTGCTCGGCCGCCAGCAGGTCTTCGTCTTCGGGCTCGGGCTGTTCGCGCTCGCCTCGCTCGTCGGTGGGCTCTCGCAAAGCCAGGAGATGCTCGTCGCCGCGCGCGCGGCCCAGGGCATCGGCGGCGCGGTGGTGGCGCCCGCGACGCTCGCGATCATCGCCACGACGTTCGCGGAAGGCCGCGAGCGCAACCGCGCGCTGGCCTACTGGGGCGCGATGGGCGCCGTCGGCGGTTCGACCGGCGTGTTGCTCGGCGGCGTCCTTACCCAGCTTCTGGGCTGGCAGTGGATCCTCTTCATCAACGTCCCGGTCGGCGTCCTCGGCGCCGTTGCCGCGATGCGCTTCATCCCCGAGAGCACGCGCACCGCCGCGGGCGAGCGCCATTTCGACATCGCCGGCGCGCTGTCCGTCACCGCCGGCCTGGTGGTCCTGACTTTCGCCATCGTGCGCACCGACGTCAATGGCTGGGGGTCGGCGCAGACGCTGCTCGTCGGCGCCGTCGGCGCTGCGCTGCTGGTCGCGTTCGTCTTCATCGAGCGCCGTGCGCGGCGGCCGCTCGTGCCGCTGCGCATCTTCGCCTCGCGCACGCTGACGGCCGCGAACCTCGTCGTCTTCATGCTCGGATCGTCGGTGTTCGCGATGTGGTACTTCGTGTCGCTGTACCTGCAGGAGGTGCTCGGCTTCTCGCCGATCGAGGCGGGCCTGAGCTTCGTGCCGATGACGTTCGCGATCATCGTCGGATCGACGTTTGCGGGGCGCCGCGCCGAGCGGATCGGGCCCGGCAAGCTGCTCACCGCCGGGATGTCGCTGATCGCGATCGGGATGCTGCTCTTCACGCGGATCGCGGCCGACGGCTCGTACGCCTCGGACGTCCTGGGGCCCGGCGTCATCACGACGACCGGCATCGGCCTGGCCTTCGTTCCCGCGACGATCACCGCCGTCGCCGGCGTCGCGCGCTCGGACTCCGGTCTGGCCGGCGGGCTGGTCAACACCTCGCGCCAGATGGGCGGGTCGCTCGGGCTGGCGATCCTCGCCACGCTGGCCACGCAGCGCTCGCAGGACCTCGCCGGCGGCGGGCCGGTCGACGCGAGTGCGCTGGTGGGCGGCTTCCATCGCGCCTTCCTCGTGGGCGCGTGCATCGCGGCGCTGGGCGCGCTCACGGCGGGGCTGCTGCTCGTGCGGGTGCGCCACCCGGCGGCGCAGCCGCAGCAGCCGGCTGAGCAGCCGCCGCAGGCGGCCGAGCAGCAGCCGGCGGCCGCGCCGGTCGACGCCTGACCGCGCCCGTCGCGTCGAACGTCCCTGGCGTTCGAATCCTGTTCGTGCACGAGGGACGTTCGGTGGGAGGGGACCGGCGCATCGGTCTTGTTTGAACGGTAGCGTTCCGTTCGTGTCCGCCACCGCTGAGACGACGACGACCGCAGCCGAGCCCGTGTTCTCGCTGCAGCTCAACCAGGATCAGAAGGACGTCCGCGACTGGGTCCACGGCTTCGCCGAACAGGTGGTGCGCCCGGCGGCGCACGAGTGGGACGAGCGCGAGGAAACCCCGTGGCCGATCATCCAGGAAGCCGCCAAGATCGGGCTCTACGGGTTCGAGGCGCTCGCGCAGTTCTACGCCGACGAGACCGGCCTGCTGCTGCCGATCATCAACGAGGAGCTGTTCTGGGGCGACGCCGGCATCGGCATGGCGATCATGGGGACCTCGCTGGCCGTGGCGGCGATCTTCGGCCAGGGGACGGGCGAGCAGATCGGCGAATGGATCCCGCGCTGCTTCGGCACGGTCGATGAGCCCGCGGTCGCGGCGTTCTGCTCCTCGGAGGCCGACGCCGGCTCCGACGTCTCGGCCATCCGCACGACGGCGCGCTACGACGAGGCCAAGGACGAATGGGTGCTCAACGGCCAGAAGGCGTGGGCGACCAACGGCGGCATCGCAGGCGTGCACGTGGTCATCGCCTCGGTCGATCGCGACCTCGGCGCGCGCGGCCACGCTGCGTTCGTCGTTGCGCCCGGCACCAAGGGCCTCGAGCAGGGCGCGAAAGTCTCCAAGCACGGCCTGCGCGCCTCGCACACCGCCGACGTCCACCTCGACGACTGCCGAGTTCCCGGCTCGTGCCTGCTCGGCGGCAAGGAGAAGCTCGACGAGCGCCTGGCCCGCGTCCGCGAGGGCAACGGCGGCGGGCGCGGCCAGGCCGCGATGCAGACCTTCGAGGCCACGCGCCCGACCGTCGGCGCGCAGGCCCTGGGCATCGCCCGCGCGGCCTACGAGTACGCCCTCGACTACGCGCGCGAGCGCGAGCAGTTCGGCCGCAAGATCGTCGAGAACCAGGCGATCGCCTTCGCCCTGGCCGACATGAAGCTCGAGATCGACGCGGCGCGCCTGCTCGTCTGGCGCGCCTCGTGGATGGGCCGCAACGGCATCCCCTTCGAGAACGCCGAGGGCTCGATGAGCAAGCTCAAGGCGGGCGAGGTCGCCCTCTGGGCCACGGAGCGCGCGATGCACATCCTCGGCGGCAACGGCTACACACGCGAGTACCCGGTCGAGCGCTGGCACCGCGACGCGAAGATCTATTCGATCTTCGAGGGGACGTCGGAGATCCAGCGCCTCGTCATCTCGCGCGCGATCTCGGGCGTGCACATCCGGTAGGCCCGTCGCGGGCGCTCGCGGCGCCCGTCGCGGGCGCGGCTGATCGCCCTACCTCGATGCCCTCGCCGCGCCGCGCCGCCAACCGAAGCGGATGACAGGAGTGGCGGGCCGGGCGCCGAAGCCCCCGGCCCGCCGAGCGGAGTCTGAAGCGAGCGTCGCTAGACGCCCGTGTGCACGACCTCGTCGGTCTCGATCGGCTCGAGCTGGGAGATCTCCGACCGCCTGTCCTCCCAGTGCGGCGGGATGCACATGTGGGTGCCGAGCTCGTCGGCAGCTTCGTCGATGGTGAAGCCGGCCTCGTGCGACCAGGCCAGCTCGCACAGCGCGCCGCCCGGGCTGCGCATGTACATCGAGAAGAAGTACCCGCGGTCCTTGGCCTCGGAGACGTCCGTGTAGCCGAGGCCGACCAGCCAGTCCTTGACGACCATCTGGTTGTCGGCGTCCGTGACGTCGAACGCCTGGTGGTGGATCGTGCCCTCGCCGAAGGTCCACGAGCCCTGCGGCAGGTCGGGCTCCTCGACGAGCTCGAGGATCCGCCCGTGGCCCTCGTCGTTGCCGATCGTGAACTCGTGGTGCGGGCCCTCGGACCCGGTCTGCTCGCCGCCCATGCCGTTGGTGATGAAGGCGGCCTGCAGCTCGGGCTCGCGCACCGAGCAGGTCGTGCCGTAGGCGCCGCGGATGGCGACGTCCGCGCTCACCCCGTTGGGCGACTCGAAGGGGTCGCGCGAGTCGGAGTCAACGCCGACGAGCTCGTACGGGATGCCGCACGGGTGCGCGAAGCAGACGCGCTCCCTGCCGAAGCGCGTGACGACCTCGTTCTCGACGCCCTTCTCGTTGAAGCGGTCGACCCAGAAGCTGATCGCGTCGGTCGGGACCGAGAGCATCAGCGTCTTGAGCTGGTTCGTGCCGCGCTTGCCCATCCAGCCGGCCTGCCGGTACGGGAACGACGTCAGCAGCGTGCTCGCGTCGCCGACCGTGTTGCCGTAGTAGAGGTGGTAGATCGGGATCTCGCCGTCGAAGAGGACGGTCTTCTTCACGCTCTTGAGGCCGAGCAGGCGGACGTGGAAGTCGTAGTCCTCCTGCGCTCCGCCGACGCAGAAGGTCAGGTGGTGGGTACCGCGGATGGTGCCCCTGTTGGGCATAGGACTCCTCTCCTCTCCGGCTGTGCGCTATGCGAACAGTTGTACGGCATCGGCACTCTATCAATGGGCCTGCGGTGCCGTGTGTTTTTGGGCGCCCCGCCCGACGTCTTCGGACGGTGCCTTGAACAGACGGGTATGCGGGACATTCAACCCGAAGATGCGTGCCGCGTTGCCGCCCAATATGAGGTTCATGTCGTCCTGCGAGATGCGCAGCGCGGTCAGCTCGCGCAGGCTCCAGCCCCAGTAGTCGACCTGGTAGTGGGGGATGCCCTCGCCGCGCATCTGTACGGCGTAGCTCGGCGGCTTGCGACCGAGCTGGGAGTAGATCTGCATGCTCGCCCCCCAGTCGGTCCCCCACAGCAGCTTGCCCGGCCCGATGTTCGGGTCGATCAGCGGGCGCTCGTAGAGCTCGCGCCACCACAGCCCGGTCTCGACGTAGACGTTGTCGGCCGAGGCGACCACCTGCAGGCACTGCTCGTAGAAGTGCTCCCACCAGCCGGCCTGCACACCCCCGTGGTCGAAGATCAGACCCACGTCGGGAAACGCCGCCGCGACGTCGAGCATCCACAGCGGGTTGACGTTGGCCGGCCCGATGTAGCCGTACGAGTAGGCCGCCGTGTACCCGAAGGGGATGCCCGTGTGGATGCGCGCGGCGACGCCGTGCTGCTGGGCGACCTCGACGATCCGCAGGATGTTGGCGACGGCGTCGACCCGGCTCACCAACGCGGTCTCGTCCCACGGATAGGGCATGTAGGGAAGCGACTCGCCGATGGCGACGAACTGCCCGGTCCCGAGCAGCCGGTCGAGCTCCTCGCAGACGCCCTCGATGCTCCACTGCTCCTCGCCCGCGCGGCAGCGCTGAATGTACTCGGTGCACCCGCAGGCCGCGACGAACCGGTCGGGCGCGCGCTCGACGATCTCCAGGTTGAGCTCGTCGGTCATCCCGAACGCGGGCAGCAGCACGCACATGTCGACGCCATAGCACTCCATGTCGTAGTCCAGGCGGGCGCTGTTGTCGTAGGGCTCGAGCCCCGACATGGTCTTTCCCAGCGTGCCCCATTGGCTGCCGCCGCTGACGTCGGGCGGGCGGTCGGAGACCGCCTTGCCCGCGGCGAAGCGCTGAGCGTGGACGTGGGTGTCGACGACGAACCGGCCTGCCTTCATGTCGTTTGACTCCTTCTGTCGAGCACTCGCTTGGCCTTGCTCTGCTCGGCCCGCGGCAGCGTGCCCACCGGTAGGACCTCGAGCTCCGGGTTGACCCCCAGCCCACCGCGCAGGCTCTCGCGCACGCGCGCGTGTCTCGCGCGGGCTGCACGTGTAGTCGCCGAACGGCGGGTGCGCGGCCTGCTCGGCGTCGAGCTCGGCGCGCGTGGTCGGCTCCAGCGCGGGCAGGTCGGCGACGCCGCGCAGCTCGCCGGCGGCGTCGAGCTTGCGCCGCCAGAAACCCGAGGTCGCCCGCGCGTAGGCGACGAGCGCGCGCAGGCGCTCGTCCTGCAGCTCGCGAAGCTCGTCGCGCGGCAGGCTCCTGACGGCCGGATCGTCGAGGTGGTACGCGGGGAGCTTCACGGCGACGTGGCGCCGGCACGCGCGCCGATGCCGAACACGCGCTCGGCGTTGCCCGCGTAGACCTTGGCGCGGTCCTCGTCGTCGATCTCGGCGGAGTCGAGGAACTCCACGGCGTCCGGCGAGCGCTGGTAGGGGTAGTCGATCGCCCACATGACGTTGTCCGCGCCGAGGACCTTCAGGCACAGCTCGAGCGGCGGGTGGTGGTTCATGCCGCTCGTGGTGACCAGGAAGTTGCGCCTCAGGTACTCGCTCGGATCGAGCTCGTAGTGCTTCTGCGTGCCGATCCGGCGCAGCAGTCGCGACATGTAGTCCATCCGGTAGACCCAGAACGGCAGACCCTCGCCCATGTGGCCGAGCACGATCGTGAGCTTCGGGAACCGGTCGAACACGCCGCTGGTGATCAGACGCAGGCCGTGCAGGCCGGTCTCGGCGGCGTAGCCCCAGATCCCGGCCCACAGCTCGTGCTCGAGGTAAGGCCCGATCGCGCTCTGCGGCAGCGGGCGCGGGTGGATGTAGATCGGGGCGTCGAGCGCCTCAGCGGCCTCGAGGATCGGCCAGAACTTCTCCTGAGCGAGGTACTCGCCGTCGGTGTGCGAGTTGACGACGAAGCCGTTGAGGCCGAGCGCGCCGATGGCGCGCTCCATCTCGCGCGCCGCGCGCGCCGGGTCCTGCGGCGCAAGGCAGCCAGCCCGGCGAGGCGATCGGGATGGCGGGCGATCGCCTCGGCCAGCCGGTTGTTGGCCAGCTCGGCCATCTCGGCGGCCGTCTCGGCGTCGAAGATCTGCACGCCGGGCGAGGTCAGCAGGAGCAGCTGCACGTCGACCCCGTTCGCATCCATGTCGGCGATCCGCATGTCGTCGACGTCCAGCAGCTCGTCGACCAGGCGCGTGTCGGGGTTGCCGAGCGCGCGCGACCAGAAGACGACGTCGGCGCTCGACCACGTGCTGCGCCCCAGCGCGCGGTAGCCGTCGAACTGCTCGGGGATGGCGAAGGCCTCCTCGGTGGCGATGCGGCGGACTCGCGGCTCATCGGCCATTGGCGCTCCTTTCCACTGGGAAGTGGCATGCGACGGTGTGGTCGTCGCCGAGCAGCATTGGCTCCTCGGCCGCGCAGCGCTCCTGCGCGCGGGGGCAGCGTGTGCGGAAGCGACAGCCGCTCGGCGGGTCGATCGGTGACGGGGGATCGCCGCTGACCGCCTCGTGTGCCGCGGTCTTCGGCGCCTCCGGGTCGGGGCTTGGGATCGAGGCCAGCAGGGCGACCGTGTAGGGGTGGCGGGCCTCGCGGTACAGCGCCTCCGCCGGCCCGACCTCGCACAACTTGCCCAGGTGCATCACGGCCACGCGATCGGAGACCTGCTTGACCAGCGCGAGGTCGTGCGCGATGAACAGGTAGGAGAGCCCGAGCTCGGCCCGCAGGCGCTCGAAGAGGTTGAGCACCTGGGCCTGGATCAGGACGTCGAGCGACGAGACGGCCTCGTCGCAGATGATCAGCGCTGGGTCGAGCGTCAGGGCGCGCGCGATCGCCACGCGCTGTGCCTGGCCGCCCGAGAGCTGGCGCGGGCGACGGCGGCCGAAGACGGCGGGGTCGAGGCCGACGAGGTCGAGGACCTCGCGGACCTTGCGCCGGCGCTCGGCGCGTGTGCCGACGCCGTAGGCGACGAGCGGCTCCTGGACGATGTCGACGACGCGCCACTTCGGGTCCAGCGAGCCGAACGGGTCCTGGAAGACCATCTGCATCGAGCGGCGGGCCTCGAGCAGGTCGCGGCCCTTCAGGCCGACCAGCTCGGTGCCGCGCAACCGCACCGAGCCCGACCGCGGCCCCGGCGCCTGCAGCAGCGAGCGCGCGAGCGTCGACTTGCCCGAGCCCGTCTCGCCGACGATGCCCAGCGTCTCGCCTGGCGCGATCTGCAGCGAGACGTCCGAGACGGCCTGCACGACGCCGCCCTTGACCCCGCCGCGCCCGCGCACGACGAACTCCTGCACGACGTTGCGCGCCTCGAGCAACGGCTGGGAGCCGTTGCTGCTCAGGCCCACGGGGTCCCCCCTTCGGGCGGCTGCGCGCCCGGCGCGACTGACGGCGGGGGCGGTGCGCTCCCCCGGCCGGTTTGCGCCCAGCCGCGCCCGTCGCCGACGGTGGCGGCATCCGTGCCACGACCGGCGGCATCGTCCGGACCGCACGGATGCCAGCACGCCCACCGGTGCCCGGGCTCGCCCTCGGCGAACGGCGGCGCCGATTCGCGGCAGAGGTCCTGCACGTTGGGGCAGCGCGGCGCAAACGGGCAGCCGGGCGGCAGCGCGGCAAGGTCGGGCGGCCGCCCCGGGACCACCGGCAGCACGGCGTGCGGTGGGCGCTCGACGCGCGGGATCGCCTCGAGCAGCGCCTTGGTGTAGGGCATCCGCACGTTGGCGAACAACTCGCGCGTCGGCGCCTGCTCGACTGCTCGCCCCGCGTACATGACGACGACCTCGTCGGCGAAGCTCGCCGCAAGGCCTAGATCGTGGCTGATCATCACCAGCGCCATCCCGAACTGGCGCTGCAGGTCGCGCAGCAGCTCCATGATCTGCGCCTGCGTGGTGACGTCGAGCGCGGTCGTCGCCTCGTCGGCGATCAGCAGCCTGGGGTTGGCGGCCAGCGCGATCGCGATCGCCACGCGCTGGCGCATCCCGCCCGAGAGCTGGTGGGGGTACTCGACGAAGCGGTGCTCGGCTGCGGGCAGGCGCACGAGCGACAGCAGCTCGATGGCGCGTGCGCGCGCCGCGCCGCGGTCGAGCCGCTGGTGGGCGCGGATCGCCTCGGTCACCTGGGCGCCGATGCGCATCGTCGGGTTCAGGGATCGCGCGGGGTCCTGGAACACCATCGCCACGCTCGCGCCGCGGTGGCGGCGGATCTGGCGCTCGGAGAGCCCGACGAGCTCCTGGCCCTCGAAGCGGATGGACCCGGTCACCTGCGCGCTGGGCGGCAGCAGCCCGAGCACTGCGCGCGAGCTGACGGTCTTGCCCGAGCCCGACTCGCCGATGAGCGCCAACGTCTTGCCGGCCGCGATCGAGTAGCTGAGGCCGTCCACGGCCACGACGCGCCGCCCGCCCTGGTCGAAGGCCACGCGCACGTCGCGCAGCTCGAGCAGCGCGTCCTCGCTCATACGGCGCTCCAGCGCGAGCGCAACGCGTCGCCGAGGAGGTTGAACGACAGGACCGTCACGAACAGGAAGGCGCTCGGCACGAGCACCAGCCGAGGCTCCGCGGACAGGATGTTCTGGCCGTCGAAGATCATGTTGCCCCAGCTGGGGTTGGGCGGCGGGATGCCGAGGCCAAAGAAGCTCAGGGCGCCCTCGAGGATGATGATCACGCCCATCCCGAGCAGGCCGAAGGTCACGAGCTGGGGCAGGACGTTGGGCGCGACGTGGCGCAGCAGCACGCGAGCGTGGCCGGTTCCCGACAGGCGCGCCGAGAGGATGAACGTCCGCTCGCGCAGCCGCAGCGTGGCCGCCCGCGAGATCCGCGCGAAGGCCGGCACGCTGAAGAACGAGAGCGCCATGATCGTGTGGGTCTTGCTCGGCCCGAGGTTCTCGGCGATCGCGAGCGCCAGCACGAGCGCCGGGAACGCGATGAGGACGTCGAGCACGCGCATCAGCACCGAGTCCAGGAGGCTGCCCCAGTAGCCCGCGAAGGCGCCGACGCTGCCTCCGATGATCAGCCCGATGAGCTGCACGGCGAGCGCGATCTCGATCGAGTTGCGCCCGCCGTAGAGGATCCGCGACCAGATGTCATTGCCGACCGGGTCGGTCCCGAACAGGTGCCGCGACGCGAACGGGTCGATGTTCGCGTCGAGGATGTTGCCGCCGGTGGGCTTGCCGACCGTCCCGAGCAGCGGCCAGACGAAGAACAGGAACAGCAGGAAGGCCAGCATCGCCGCGGGGATGACGACGTCCAGCGAGCGCAGCCAACCGCGCCGCGGCGCGGTGAACTCGGCCCCGGCCGGCGCAAGCGCGAGCGACGGTACCTGTGCGTCGGCCTCAGGCAGCTGTGCGGCCATAGCGGATGCGCGGATCGAGGACCGCGTAGAGCAGGTCGGTGATCAGGTTGGCGAGCACAACGACGACCGCGAGCACGAGCACAATCCCCTGCACCACAAGGATGTCGCGGTTGTTGATCGCTTCAACCAGCGCCTGGCCGATGCCGGGCAGCGCGAAGATCGACTCGATGATCACGGTGACGCCGATCAACGTGCCGATGTTCAGACCCACCACGGTCAGCAGCCCGAAGAGCGAGTTGGGTAGCGCGTGGCGCATGAGCACGCGCCACGGCCCGACGCCCTTCGCGGCCGCCGTGACGACATAGTCCTCGCCCTGCATCTGCTCGAGGATGTCCGCGCGCAGCAGGCGCGTATAGAAGCAGAACAACGGAAAGCCGATCGAGATCGCCGGCAGGGTGAGCGACTTGATGAAAGGCCACAGCCCGTCGCTCGGGTTGACGTAGCCGAGCGCCGGCAGCATGTCGAGCTTGACTGCGAAGATGTAGACGAGGATCAGCGCGAGCACGTAGTTGGCCACCGACAGGCCGACCATGCTGATCGCCATCGTCACGCGGTCGACGATGCCGTTGGGGCGCCGCGCCGCGATCAGCGCCACCGGCACCGTGAACAGCAGCGAGACGATCAGCGCATAGGCCAGCAGCTCGAAGGTGATCGGCAGGCGCTCGCTGAGAATCGAGGTGACCGACTGGTCGCTGGCGAACGAGCTTCCGAGGTCACCGGTCAACGTATGGCCCAGCCACGTGAAGTAGCGGGTCAGGAACGGCTCGTCGAGGTTGAGCTTCGCACGAAGCTCGTTGAGCTGCTGCTGCGTGGCGTTGATGCCCAGCAGCTGCTGCGCCGCGTCGCCCGGGAGGCGGTTGATGACCAGGAAGGTCAGGAAGCTGACGCCCCACAACACGGGGATCGCGGTGGCCAGTCGCTTGCCGATGAGGCGCAGCGCAGGTGAGCCCACCACCCGGCCGGGCCGACCGCGCAGACCAGGGGTCACGTCGGCGGCGACCGCAGGTGTGCTCACGAGGACCGGTCTCCTCTCTCCCGCTGTTCGCATCGCGCACACATGTGCGCAATGAGACAGCCCTGGACCGTACTCCCGGGGGGCTGACCCGTCAATGGTCTCAGGTACCCGCAGATGACGCGTCTCACGACACGAGCGAGCCGGGCTTCTCCCCGGCGTCCGGAGCGCTGCCTGAAGCGCTCTCCCCGGCGTCCGGCGCGCTGCCCCGCGCGCGCTCCAGCGCGGCCGAGATCCGCTCGGCGGCACTGAGCAGCTCGGGCAGGATCGCGCCGCGCAGCTCGTCGAGCGCCACGCGCGGGGCGGCCACCGCAACGTTGAGCGCCGCGATCGTGCGCCCGCCCACGCGCAGCGGCGCGGCGACCGAGCGCAGGCCCAGCTCGAGCTCCTGGTCCATGAGCGCCCAGCCGTTCTCGCGAACGTTCTCGATGAACTCGCGCAGGCGAGCGCGATCGGTGATCGTGCGCTCGGTGAACCGCTCGAGCTCGGCCTCGGCCAGGAATGCGTCGAGCTCGTCGCCGGGCAGGTCGGCCAACAGGACGCGGCCCATCCCCGTGCAGCACGCCGGCAGACGGGAGCCCACGCCCAGCGAGATGGTCATGATCCGCCGCGTCGGCACGCGCGCGACGTAGACGATGTCCGGCAGGTCGAGCGTGGCCGCCGAGCACGACTCGTTCGTGCGCTGCGCCAGTTCCTCCATCACCGGCTGCGCGGTCTCCCACAGGTTCAGCGACGACAGGTACGCCCAGCCGAGGGTGAGCACGCGCGGGGTCAGCGAGAACAGGCGCCCGTCGCTGCGCACGTGCCCGACCTCCTCGAGAGTGAGCAGGATGCGCCGGGCGGTCGCGCGGGTGATGCCGGTCAGGCGCGCGACCTCGCTCAGCGTCAGCGCTGGGCGCTCGCGCGAGAAGACCTGGATGACGGCGATGCCCCGCTCGAGCGACTGGAGCGACTGCGGGCGCTCGTCCACTTGACCCACTAGACGGGCAGCTCTGCGCCCACGAACGCGCCGACGGTGTCGAGCGCCTCGCGGCTCTCCTCGAAGATCAGATGCCCGACGCCGGGGAAGAGCCTCACCTCCGCGCCCGGAATGAGGTCCGCCCACACCGCCGCCTGCTCGTGCGGGATGAGCCGGTCGGCATCGCCCCACAGGATCAGCGTCGGCATCGTCAGGCGGTGCAGCCAGCGGTGCAGCTTGAGGTCGTAGGGGCGCGCCCACAGCAACCGCGCGGCCGACGTCGCCTCGCGGTAGCGATCGGCGAGGAACTCTGGGGTCGGCGGCGTCGGGACGTGGCCGTCGAACACAGACAGGTCGGCGGTGAGGTAGCTGAAGACCTGATCGCCGGGAATGGCGAAGATGTCGGTCGTCGGATGGTCATCGACCTTCAGGCCGAGCGGCGCGGCGAGCACGAGCCGCTTGACGCGCTCGGCGTGGTCGACCGCGAAGTTTGCCGCCAGCCACCCGCCCATCGACGAGCCGGCCAGCGCGAACTCGCCGACGCCCAGTTCGTCGAGGAGATCGAGGTAGTGGCGGCGGTAGTCGTGGATGTCATCGACGGTCGGATCGTCGGCCGACGGGCCGAAGCCGGGGTGGAAGGGAACGATCAGGCGAAAGCGCTCGGTCAGGGGCAGCAGCGCGTCGAACCCGGTCACCGTGCCCGCGCCGTGGAAGTAGACGAGCGGGTCGCCGTCGCCCGCGATCTGCACGACGGTCTCGATCCCGCGGATCGTGAAGCGCTGCTCGCTGTAGGCGGCCATCGCTACCTGACCCCCGCCAGGACGTTGTCGGCCTGCCCGCTGGTCGCGCGCGCCCGCACGCGCGGGATGACCTCCTTGGCGAACATGTGCATGTTCTTGACGGCCTTCCACTCCGGCATGTCGCCGTGCTGGAGGACCATCAACATGCGGCTGCACTTCGCCTCCTGCGCCCAGTTCGCGAGCGTGTCGGCGACGGTGTCGGGGGAGCCGCAGATGATCCGCCCGATCGAGACCATGTCGTCCCACGTGGCGCGTGTGCCGTCGGCCAGTGCCGCGGACTGCGCCCGCCGTAGGTACTCCGAGCGCGACACGTACCCGGGTGGCGAGAGGAGCTGCGGCGGCACCCGGTGCATCCACGAGAAGAACTTCTCGATGTGCGGGCGCGCCTCGCGCACCGCCTCCTCGTCGGTGTCGGCCACGTAGCAGATGACCGTGAAGATCGTGTCGTCGGGCTGCACCGTCCAGCCCTTCGCCTCGGCTTGCTCGCGGAAGTTCGCCATCGCCTTGAGCTGCTGCTCGATCGGCGTGAAGACGATCGAGTACCCGGCGCGGAAGTCGGTGGCGACGTCGATGGTCTCCTGGCTGCCCGACCCGACGATGTAGAGCTTCGGGTAGGGCTTCTGCAGCGGCCGCGGCCAGACGTTGAGGTGGCGGTAGTTGTAGAACTCGCCGTCGTGGCGGACGGGGCCATCCTCGGTCCACGTCTTGAGGATCACGCCGAGGTTCTCGCGGAACCGCGCGCGGGCCGTCGTCGGGTTGATCTGCCCGGCGTTGGACCAGTACTCCATGCCGGTGCCCAGCGGGAAGCCGTACTCCATGCGCCCGCCCGACATCACGTCGAGCATCGCGTACTCCTCCGCCACCCGCGACGGCCACGACAGGTTGATCGGCACGCCCGCGACGAGAATCTTCACGCGCTTGGTCAGCGCGGCCAGATAGCCCGCGCGCACCGATGTCGCCGGCTGCATGCTGAAGATCGTCTGGTGGTGTTCGTTGACCGCGATCGCGTCGAAGCCGAGCTCCTCGGCGAGCAGCATCTCGCGCGTCCAGCGCTGGTAGAGCTCGTGGGCGATCTCCGGGTCGAAGTTCGCGTTGGGGTAGGTGACCCACGTGGACTCGTAGCGGTCCGAGTCGGGGGGCTCGTCGATGTAGTGGTGGTGGTTGAAGAGGTAGAACTGGATGTCGTCGAAGACGTTCACGAATGACGGCCCTTTGTGTTCGCCATGCGCACAGCTGTGCGCCGGCGGATGCTAATACGCCTGGTGATACAGCGCGACGATCTCCTCCTTGCTCGACGGCTGGGGGTTGAAGCCCGGGCTACCGCTGTCCAGCGCCGCCTGCGCCATGTCCTCGACGACGCGCTCGAAGTGCTCGTGCTCCACGCCGGCGGCCGACAGCGAGGGGATGTCGAGGTCCGAGTTGAGGGCGTCGAGCTCGTCGACGAGCCGCTCGCACGCGGTGTCGTCCGCGTCGTCGGCGCCGGCGATGCCCATTTCGCGCGCGACGGTCGCGTAGCGCGCCGGCGCGCCGGCGACGCTGAAGCGGGTGACCGTGGGCAGTAGCAGCGCGTTGCTGAGACCGTGGGCGAGGTGGAAGTGCGCGCCGATCGGCCGGCTCATGCCGTGCACGAGCGCCACCGACGAGTTGGAGAACGCGGCGCCGGCCAGGGTGGCCCCGAGCATCATCGCCTCGCGCGCGCCTTCGTCGTCGGGCGTGCCGACCGCCCGGCGCAGGTTGGCGCCGATGAGGCGCGCCGCCTCGAGCGCGAGCATGTCGGTCAGCACCGTCGCGCGCTTGGAGACATAGGCCTCGATCGCGTGCGTGAGCGAGTCGACGCCGACCCACGCCGTCAGGTGCGGCGGCGTCGAGATCGTCAGCTTGTAGTCGGAGATCGCAACGCGCGCCATCAGGTGGCCGTCGAGCATCATCATCTTGACGTCGCGGTCGGTGTCGGTGATGACGGCCACGCGCGTGACCTCGCTGCCGGTCCCGGCGGTGGTCGGCACCGCGATCAGCGGCAGGCCCGGGCCGGGGACGTTGCCGTACCCGGCGTAGTCGCGCACGTCGCCCTCGTTGGCGAAGGCGACGGCCGCCGCCTTGGCGGTGTCCATCGGGCTGCCGCCGCCGATCGCCACGACGCCGTCGGCCTCGTGGTCGCGCAGCGCCTGCAGCGCGTCCTGGACGTTGGCCAGCGTCGGGTCGGGCTGCACGTCGCCGAAGGTGGCGACGTCGGCATCGCCGGATTGGAGGAGCTCGACGAGCGGGCCGGCCGGGCCCTCGTCGAGCAGGAAGCGGTCCGAAACCACGAGCGGGCGCGTGATCCCGAGGCGCGCGACGTGTTCGGCGAGGTCGTCGGAGGCACCACCGCCGATCACCAGATCCTGGGGCAGGTGCAGCTCGATCGCGCCATCAGCGGCCATTGCCTCTCCTCTCCTGCAGTATCAGGGGCCCTTGCAAGCTTTCCACCCGGTAGCTTGCCCGACCATGCTCGGCGCTAACGGACCCGTCAACGGCGAATATGGCACGGCGGTCAGGCGCCTGGAGGATCCGCCCCTCATCAAGGGAACCGGGATGTACACCGACGACGTGCGGCTGCCCAACACGCTGCACGCGGCGTTCGTGCGCGCCGAGATCGCCCACGCGCTGCTGACCCGGGTCGACACCGAGGCCGCGGCCGCTGCGCCCGGCGTGGTCGGCGCCTTCTCCGCCGGCGACATCGAGCTCAACCCGCTTCCGCCCGGGCCGATGGCGCCCGACGACATGCTGCGGCCGGTCTTCGCCTCCGACCGCGTGCGCTTCCAGGGCGAGGCGATCGCGGTCGTCGTGGCCGAGACCCGCGAGCAGGCGGTCGACGCCGCCGAGCTCGTCGAGGTCGACTTCGAGCCGCTCGACGTCGTCATCGATCTCGATGCCGCCGTGGCTGACGACGCACCGCTCCTGTTCCCCGACAAGGGCAGCAACGTCGCCTTTCAAATGGGGCCGCAGGGCGAGCAGGACGACGTCCTCGAGGGCGCCGACGTCGTCGTGCGCAGCCGCTACGTCAACCAGCGCCTGGCCGCGGTGCCGATGGAGCCCGCGGGCGCGGTGGCGGCGCCGAACGAGGACAACGGCGGCGTGCTGCTGTACGTGCCCGTCCAGGCCCCGCACACGGCGCGCGACATCGTCGCCGGCTCGCTCGGGCTCGAGGCGGACAAGGTGCGCGTCATCGTCCCCAACGTCGGCGGCGGCTTCGGCGCGCGCATCGCCGCCTACCCCGAGCAGGTCGTTGTCGCGGCGCTCGCGCTGCGGCTGGGCCGCCCGGTGCGCTACGTCGAGAGCCGCTGGGAGACGATGATCGCGATGCAGCACGGGCGCGCCCAGCTGCAGGACGTCGAGCTGGGCGCCCGCGAGGACGGCACGCTCGTCGGCATCCGCGTGCGCGTCATCGCCGACGGCGGCGCCTATCCCGGCGACGCCGTGATCATGCCTTTCCTCACCGGCCAGATGGCCTCGGGCGTGTACCGCATCCCGCGCGTCGACTACGGCTTCCGCTGCGTGGTCACCAACACGACGCCGATCGGCGCCTACCGCGGCGCCGGGCGCCCTGAGGCGACCGCGCTCATCGAGCGCGCGATGAACCAGCTGGCGGCGCGGCTGGATATCGATCCCGCCGAGCTGCGCCGGCGCAACTTCATCCCGCCCGACGACTTCCCGCACAAGACGCAGGCGGGCGCGACCTACGACTCGGGCGAGTACGAGCAGGCGCTCGATCGCGTGCTCGCCGCGGCAGGCTACGAGGACCTGCGCGCCGAGCAGGCCCGCCGCCGCGAGAGCGGCGACGTGCGCCAGATGGGGATCGGCCTGGCCACCTACGTCGAGCTGACCGGCCTGGGCGCCGAGATGGGCAGCTGCTCGGTGGGCGAGGACGGCAAGGTCACGGTCAAGACGGGGACCTCGCCGCAGGGCCAGGGCCACGAGACGACGTGGGCGCAGCTTGTCTCGTGGACGCTCGGGGTGCCGATGGCCGACGTGGTCGTCGTGCACTCCGACACCGCGCGCGTGTCGCGCGGCATGGGGACCATGGGGTCGCGCACGCTGCAGGTCGGCGGCAGCGCGATGATCAACGCGACGCGCGAGGTGCTGGGCAAGGGCCGCGAGCTGGCGGCCCACCTGCTCGAGGCGTCGGTCGACGACGTCACCGTCGTGCCGGGCAAGGGCCTGGGCGTCGCGGGCGACCCCGCGTCGGTCGTGGCGTGGGCGGAGCTGGCGGCCGCCGCCGCCGACCCCTCGAAGCTGCCCGAGGGCATGGAGCCCGGCCTCGACGCGGAGGCCGACTTCGAGACGCCCGATTCGAGCTACCCATTTGGCGCTCACATCGCCGTGGTCGAGGTCGACACCGAGACCGGCATGGCCAAGCTCGTGCGCTATGTCACCGTCGACGACTCGGGCAAGATCGCCAACCCGCTGCTCGCCGAGGGCCAGATCCACGGCGGCATCGCCCAGGGCGTCGCCCAGGCGCTGTACGAGGACATGGCCTACGACGAGGACGGCAACTGCCTGACCGGCTCGCTCACCAGCTACGCCCTGCCGACGGCGGCCGAGCTGCCGTCGTTCGAGACCCAGCGCACCGAGACGCCGTCGCCGCTGAACCCGCTGGGCGCGAAGGGCATCGGCGAGTCCGGCGCGATCGGCGCCACGCCGGCGGTGTGGAACGCCGTCGTCGACGCCGTCGCGCACCTCGGCGTCGACAACGTCGACATGCCGGCCACGCCGATGCGGGTGTGGGAGGCGATCCAGGCGGGCTCGCCCGCCTGACCGCCGCGGCCAATCGCCACGAACGTCCCTGGCGTACGAACCCTGTTCCAACACCAGGGACGTTCGATGGGATGTGCGGTTGGGTAGGGTGTTCCGCTACCGGACATGTGTGCGCGGAGCGAACGACGTGGTTGGGGGCGCGAAGCGAGCCGATGAGGGTCGTCGTTGCCCCTATCTCGGATTTCAAGCCCGGCGACAGGCGGATCATCACGGTCGGTGGCCGCTCGATCGGCGTCTTCCGCGTCGGCGACCGCTTCTACGGGATCCGCAACCGCTGCCCGCACCAGGGCGGCCCGCTCTGCCATGGCCGCATCGCGCCGTGGGCGCTGTCGGACGGTCCGGGCGAGTTCGGGATGGAGGCCGAGGCCTCGCTGCTCGCCTGCCCCTGGCACGGCTGGGAGTACGATCTGGCCACCGGTCAGTCGTTCCTCGGGCCCGGTGAGCCGGGCGTCAAGAGCTACGACGTGACCGTCGAGCGGGGCGGGCGCGTGCCCGGCCCGTATGTCGCCGAGACGTTCCCGGTCCACGTCGAGGAGGACTACGTTGTCATCGACGCCTAGCACCCAGACGGGCGCAGCGGCCACGGGCGCAGACCCCGCCGCTGCGCGATCGGACGCCGACGAGCGCCAGGTCAAGCTCGTCGACGCCGACATCCACCCCGCGCCGCTGCCCAGCTACATCGCCGCGCGGCTCGACGAGCCGTGGCGCTCGCGCTTCGAACGCTACGGCGTGCGCGTGCCCAACCCGCCGCAGATCTACCCGCGCGTGCGCAACGCCGGCTACCGCGTCGACTCGTGGCCGGAGGGCGGCTTCCCGGGCAGCGACTTCGAGCTCATGCGTGCGCAGCTGCTCGAGGAGCACGGCGTCGACTACGGGGTCCTCATCCCGCTGCACGGCCACTCCTACGGCATGGAATCGGCGGAGTTCGCCGCTGCCCTGTGCCACGCCGTCAACGAGTGGGTGCGCGAGGAGATGCTCGACCGCGACGCGCGCCTGCGCAGCTCGATCAACATCGCGCTGGAGACGCCGGAGCTCGCGGTGGCCGAGATCGAGCGCTACGCCGACGACCCGCGCTTCGTCCAGGTGCTCCTGCCGACCGGCGCCGAGGCCCCGCTCGGCAGCCGCAGGTACTGGCCGGTCTACGAGGCCGCGGCGCAGGCCGGCCTGCCCCTCGTCGCCCACACCGGCGGCCTGGAGCAGTACCGGGGCGCGGGCTGGCCCTCGTACTACCTGGAGGCGCACGTCTTCTACGCCAACGCGATGATCGCGCTGGCCACGAGCTTCATCGCCGAGGGCGTCTTTCAGCGCTTCCCGGCGCTTCAGGTCGTCCTCGTCGAGGCCGGCATCTCCTGGGCCGGGCCGCTGATGTGGTCGATGGACGCCGCCTGGTCGGCGCTGCGCGACGACGTCGCCCATCTGGACCGCGAGCCGTCGGAGATCTTCCGCGAGCACTTCTGGTTCACCACCCAGCCGATCGAGGAGCCCGACGACCCGGCGCAGCTCGTCGCGGCGCTCGAGTTCACGCGGCATGACCGACCGGATCATGTTCGCCTCCGACTACCCCCACTGGGACTTCGACTCGCCGGCGATGGCGCTGCCGCGCGCGGTGCCCAAGGAGCTGCGGGCGAAGATCATGGCCGGCAACGCCTGCCGGCTCTACGGGTTCGGCTCCTGATGGCCGGCCTCGACCTGCGGGGCGCCATCGACTGCGACGTGCACTGCGCGCCGGCGTCGATCGCCGCGCTCGTGCCCTACATGGACGACTACTGGCGCGACTACGTCGAGAACGCCGGCATGTACCTGTCGCCGACGCTCACGGGCACCTATCCCGAGGCCGTCTCGCCGCCGCCGGCGGCCGACGTCGACGCGCTGTGCGATCAGGTGCTCGACCCCTGGGGCCTGCGCGCCGCCGTGCTGACGTGCGTCAGCGCCTTCGACACCAGCCGCAACCCCTACTACGAGGCTGCGCTGTGCAAGGCGATCAACGACTGGCTGCGCGCGGAGTGGCTGGAACGCGACGAGCGCCTGCGGGCGAGCATGGTCGTCCCCACCCTCGACCCCGACGCCGCCATCGCGGAGATCGAGCGCGTCGGCGACCACCCCGGCTTCGTCGCGGTGCTGCTGCCGGTGCGCTCCGACGCGCGCTGGGGCGGCCAGCGCTTCCATCCGCTGCACGAGGCGATCGCCGGGCACGACCTCGTCCTGGCCCTGCACGCGTGGGGGCGGATCGGCACGGCCCCGACCAACAGCGGCTCGACGCACACGTACTTCGAGGACTACCTCGCCAACTCGCAGTCGATCGCCAGGGGCAGGTGATGAGCCTGGTGGCCGAGGGCGTCTTCGAACGCGTCCCGTCGCTGCGGGTCGCGCTGCTGGAGTGCGGCTTCTCATGGGTGCCGCCGATGCTGTGGCGGTTCGACAAGGACTGGAAGGCCGTCTGGCGCGAGGTGCCGTGGCTGAAGGCAAAGCCGTCCGAGTACGTCCAGCGCCACTTCCGTGCCACGACCGCCCCCGCGCAACTGCCCGCCGACCGCGACCAGGCCGCCCAGCTTGCGGAGATGCTCGGCGCCGGTGAGTTCCTGCTCTTCGCCAGCGACCACCCCCACCGCCACGGCGACGGCAACCTCGAGACGCTGCTCGAGGTGCTCGGTGACGCCGGCCGCGACGCCGTCATGCACGGCAACGCGGCAGCGCTCTACGGCCTGGCGGCGTAGGGAGCGGTGGCCGAGCGGCGAACCGCCCGGCCACCAGATGGAACTCTTGTCAGCCGGCGCCCTTGCCGTCGCTGGGCGCCATCCCGGGCATCTCGGCCGGGAGCCCGAGCTGCATGCGGCCCAGGCGCGTGAGCAACAGGTCGCGCTGGGCCGGTGTGTTGTGGCTCCAGTAGGTCGACATGTCGCGCCAGTAGCGCTGCATCCGCTGGCCGTTGCGCGCGCTCGACGAGCCGCCGGTGCGGAAGAGGATGCCCTCGACCGCGCGCCAGGCGATGCGGCAGGCGGTCGCCTGCAGGGCTTCCAGGCGCGCGTCGTCCTGGGCGAAGGGCCGGCCCTCCTCGACGTTCTGGCGCGCGAGCTCCATCCACTGCTCGGCGCCCTGGATGACGGCGGCCTCGGCGGTCGAGATCTCGGCGATCGCCTCGCCGACGTAGCGCTGGTAGTGCTCGAGCTCGTAACGCTTGATCGTCGGGTTCCACGCGAACGGCTTGCTGGTGATGATGCGCTGGTACTCGTCCAGCGCCGCCTTGGCGACGCCGACGGTGATCGCGCCGAACTCGCCGTGGAAGAAGCCCAGGGTGCGCCCGGCGTACATGGGGTTGCCGTGCAGCTCGGAGCCCAGCGTGCCGCCCTCGACCGGGAGGTCGACCATGATCACGCGCGCGGTGTGGTGCTCGGGGATCCACGCCTTGTCGATGCGGATGCTGTGCGAGCCGCTGCCCACCATGCCCAGCACGTCGCCCCAGTCGTTCAGGCGCGTCGAACTGGTCGGCGCCGATGACGAACATCAGCCCCGGGTCGGTCG
This sequence comes from uncultured Actinomycetes bacterium, assembly GCA_963821355.1. Taxonomy (GTDB): domain Bacteria; phylum Actinomycetota; class Thermoleophilia; order Solirubrobacterales; family Solirubrobacteraceae; genus JAOPZW01. The sequence continues at coordinate 88,405 of CAWGDO010000006.1, forward strand.
GGTCCTCGGGGTGCAGCAGCGTCTGGCCCATGAAGTGCGTCGAGTACGGGATGCCGGAGGCGTAAGGGAAGGTCCCGTCGATGACGTAGCCGCCGTCCTTGGCCTCCGCGACCCCCACCGGGAAGCCGAACGACGCGCATGCGAAGTGGCCGTCGGGGCCGAAGAACTCGCGCTGCGCCTGCTCGGAGTACATCGAGGAGACCTGCAGCACGTGCGCGCCCGCGAGGCACAGGCACCAGCCGGTCGACGGGCAGCCACGCGCGATCTCCATGATCACGCGGAAGTAGGTGGGCAGATCGAACTCGTAGCCGCCGTAGCGCCGCGGCTGCAGGATGCGGTAGAAGCCGGCCTCCGTGAACGCGCGGTGGGTCTCCTCGGAGTAGAAGGTCCGCTCCTCGGTTGCGGCCTGCTGCTCGAGCAGCGTGTCGCGCATGGCCTCCGCGCGCGAGACGATCTCCCTCGGTGTGAGGTCGGGCTCCGGAACCGGGATGGTCGCCGCAGCTGTGGCCTGTTCCATCGTGGATCCTTCCTCTGGACCGGTTCGCACAGCGAACACAAATGCGCTATGCGAACCCCGCTCGGCACGCTACTCGCAATCGGCGCGCTGTCAAGGCGGTCGGCGTACTGTCCGGGCGGTCAATTGCCCCGCGCCCGGAACCGTGAATCGCCCGTTGCGGAGAGGCGCGATAGCGGCTTGACGCCATGCGCGACGAGTCGGTAGGTTCGGCTTCCGTACATCTGTGCGCTTGGCGAACCGATGGTTCGCGGGGGCTTCGTCCTGGAGGAGGAGGAGGGTCAGGTGAAGGCGAGGATGTCTTTCGGCTGGAACAGGCTGCGGCCCGCGGGTGCGTTGATCGCGCTTGTCGCCGCCCTGTCGATCTTCGTTGCCGCATGCGGCAGCGACAACAACAGCAGCACGTCGACGAGCGGCGGAGGCGCGGGCAGTACCGCGACCACCGCGAAGGCCGCAGCCGACGCGACGAAGTGCGGCTGGCAAGCGGGCAGAAGGCCACCGGAACACCGATCAACATCGGCGCCATCGCCACCAAGCAGCCGGGCACCGACTTCACGGACGATCGCCGCGCATGACCGAGGCGTACTTCAACTGCGTCAACGACAACGGCGGCATCAACGGCCGGCCGATCCAGTACATGGTCGAGACCGAGCAGACCGACCCCGGTCAGATCGCCTCGCTCGCCAAGAAGCTGATCGAGACCGACAAGGTGGTCGGGATCGTCGGCAACACGAGCCTCATCGAGTGCGCGGTCAACCACAAGTACTACGAGTCCAAGGGCTTCTACGATCATCGACGCGGGCATCGCGCCCGAGTGCTACTCGACGTCGAACATCGCGGCCGTGAACATGGGCCCGCGCTACAGCGTCGACGGCGCCGCGCAGTACGTCGCTCCGCCAGAAGGTCAAGAAGATCGTGTTCGACCAGTCCAACGTGCCGGGCACCGGCTACATCGCCGCGGGCTTCCGGCTGATCGCCAAGGACGCCGGCATCCCGATCACGACAGTTCAAGGACAACGTGCCGATCCAGGACGCCAACTCGGTCGCGCTGAAGGCCGTGCAGGCGGCCGGCGACGGACGGCGGCGTGGTGCTGAACTTCACGCCGCCCGAGGCGCTGAAGATCCTCCAGGCCGCGCAGCAGCAGGGCCTGCAGGACCGCGTGAAGTGGGCCTGCTCGACGCCGTGCAACACGGACTTCCTGGCCAACGCGCTCGGGTCCGCAGTGGAACGACAAGCTGGGCGTCAACGCCGAGCTGAACCTGACCGACGCCGACGGTCCCGACAGTCGACGCCTCTACCGCGAGTGTCCTGAAGAAGTACGGCCGAAGATCCGCGGCTCGGCAGCTTCAGCCAGATGGGCTTCGTCGAGGCGCGCGATCGCCACCTAGGCGCTGCTCGGCGATCAAGGGCGACGACTACACGGCCAAGAGCGTCAACGCAGGCGTTCAAGAACGTCAAGGACTTCAAGACCGACATCCTGTGCAAGCCGTGGTACTACGGCGACGGCGCCGCTGCACATCCCGAACAACGTCGGACCGGACGACGACGCCGAAGGACGGCAAGATGGTGGAGAAGGAGGGCTGCTTCCCGATCTCCGACGATCGACCCGGCGCAGATCAAGCAGGTGCGGACCTGAGCCAGTCGAGCACGGCGTCGCAGGCCAAGACGGTGATAGGAGTAGCTGCAGAGCGAGAGGGCGTCAGGCCATGCCGAGCTGGGAGGACTTCAAGCCGTTCATCGTCACCGGCCTGGCCCTGGGCGGCGTGTACGCGCTGTCCGGGGTCGGGATGGTGGTCCTCTACCGCGCGACGGGCGTGCTGAACCTGGCGTTCGGCGCGGTCGGCGCGATGGGCGCGCTGATCGCCTGGGAGCTGATCAACAACACGGGTTGGCCGGACGGGGTCGGCCTACGTCGTCTGCGTGCTGTTCGGCGGCGTCGTCACGCTGCTCTACGGCGTGCTCTTCGGGCCGCCGCTGGCGGCGCGCGACCCGCTGGTCAAGGCGACGGCGACGCTCGGCCTGGCGCTGATCCTGCTCGGCACCATGTCCTGGATCTGGAGCGACAAGGCGCGCTCGATGATCCTGCCGACCACGAACACTGGGTTCGAGGACCTCGGCACCGTCTTCGTCAACTGGACGCAGATCCTCGCGCTCGCGCTGCGGCGATCGCGGTCACGGTCGGGACCGGCGCGTTCCTGCGCTACACGAAGCCTCGGCACGGCGATGCGGGCGCTGGCCAACGACCGCGAGATCACGGCGACGCTCGGCGTGCCGGTGCGCCGCGTCGAGGCGGCGGCGTGGCTCGGCTCGCGGGCTGATCTCGGGCGCCGCGCGGCCTGCTGCTGTCGAACCTCGTCGGGCTCGACGCGGCGACGCTGACCTTCCTCGTCATCTCCTCGCTGGCGGCGGCGCTGATCGCGCCGCCTGCAGCTCGATCACGGTGACGCTGATCGCGGGCATCGTCATCGGCCTCGTCAACGCGCTGGTCACGCCGATCCTGTCGATCTCGCAGTACCGCGACATGACGCCGTTCGTGCTCGCGATCGTCGCGCTGCTGTACCTCTCGCGCCACCGCGTCGTCACCGTCTCGCGGGGAGCCACGCTGAGTGTGAGCGCGGCGGAACCGCCGGCGCACGCGCGTGCGCCCGGCTCTGCGACGCGCTCAGCCTCGACCGCGGCGACGGCGTGCGCGCCGCGGTCATCACGCGCTGCTGCTGTTCGTCGTGCTGCTCGCTCCCGGCGCTGCTGAGCGGCTACTGGATCGACGTGCTGACGACCGTGACGCGTCTACTCGATCGTCGCACTGGGCCTCGGCCTGCTGATGGGCCGCGTCGGGCTCGTCTCGCTCGGGCAGATCGCGCGTGCTCGCGCTCGGCGCTGGGTCGCCGCGCGGCTCGCTCTTCGCCACCGGGCTGCCGTTCCCGCTCGTGCTGCTCGGCGCGGGCCTCATCACGATGGTGCTCGGCACGCTCGTCGGCCTGCCGGCCCTGCGGCTCAGCGGGCTGTACCTCGCGCTGATCACGCTGATGCTCGCCGGCGCGATCACGGTCGTGCTGCACGACGACGAACTTCCCCAACGGCGGGCCCGGGTTCCTCGGCCACACCGAGGACGACGCGCGGCAACCCGGCGGTGCGCCGGCCGGCACATCGCGCTCGCCGACACGGCCTACTTCCGCTACGCCGTGATCGTGGTCGGCTCTCATGTTCCTGCTCGCGCTGTTGCACGTGCGCGCGCAGGCCCGGGCGCGCGTGGGCGGCGATCCGCCAGAGCGAGCCGGCGGCGCTCGCCGCCGGCGTGAACATCACGCTCTACAAGCTGTGGGCGTTCGCGCTCGCGTCGTTCTTGACGGGCGTCGCGGGCGGCCTGCTGGCGGCCCAGGTGGGCAAGCTCTACACGTACCAGTTCCCGACACAGCGACTCGATCACTGCTGCTCGCCGTCGTGCTGATGGGCGGCGATCTACAGCCTCTGGGGCGCGGTCGTCGCCGGCCTGCTCATGCAAGCTCCTGCCCGCGCTGCTCGACAACTGGGGTCTGCCGGCGGACCTGCTGACGATCCTCTTCGGCGTCGGCGTCCTGCAGGTGCTGCTCGACCGCGCCGCGGGGGCTCGTCGTACCAGTTCCCGCGCGACATGGCGAAGCTCGGGCGGTTGATCGGGGGGCTGTTCGGCCGCTCCGGCCGCCGACGGAGGGCGCGAGTGATCGAGATCGAGGACCTCACGGTGCGCTTCGGCGGCGTGACGCCGATCGACGGCATGACCGTCGAGTTCCCCGGCGGCACGTGCGGGCTGATCGGCCCCAACGGCGCCGGCAAGACGACGTTCTTCAACGTGCTGAGCGGCTTCGTGCGCCCGGCCGCGGGCACGGTGCACGCCTTCGGCGACGACCTGCTCGCCATGCCGACTACCGGCGCGCGCGCTGGGGCCTGCGGCGCACCTTCCAGACCGAGCAGGCGATCGAGGAGCTCTCGGTCTACGACAACGTCGCGCTCGCCCACGAGCACTCCAAGCTCGGCCGCGCCGAGCGCGCGAGGACGTGCTCGGCGCGATCGAGTTCGTCGGGCTCGACGTCGACCCGGACGCGAAGGTCGGCATCCTCGGCGCGCGCGAGCGGCGCCTGGTCGAGGTCGCCCGCGCGGTCGTCGGCAAGCCGCGCGTCGTGCTGCTCGACGAGCCGGCGGCCGGCCTGCCCGACGAGGAGACCGAGCACCTCGGCCGCGTCATCCGCGCGATCCCCGAGCAGCATGGGCGCGCTCGTGATCCTCGTCGACCACGACATGAGCCTCGTGTCGGCCTGCTGCGAGATCACGGCGGTGCTCGACTTCGGCAAGCTGATCGCCGCGGGCCCGACCGCCGAGGTGCTGCGCGACGAAGAGGTCATCAAGGCCTACCTCGGCACCGAGGAGATGAGCTCCAGCGGCCCGAGGTCGCTGGTCCGATTCCGGACGCGGGGCAGGATGCCCGCGGAGGTAGCCCCATGAGCGCTGCGGCTCGACGAGCTCAGCGTCGCGCGCGGCGGGCGCACGGTCGTGCGCGAGGTCTCGCTCGACATCCCGGCGGGCGAGGTCACCGCGCTGCTCGGGCCCAACGGCGCCGGCAAGTCGTCGCTCGTGCTCGCCGTCGCCGGCGTGCTGCGCCCGACCGGCGGGCGCGTGCTGCTGACCTCTGACGAGGAGCCCGGCGCGAACGGGGCGGTCGCCGGGAGGACGACCTCACTCGCCGCCGGCCCGAGCGGATCCGCGCCGCGGGCGTGGCGATCGTCCCCGAGGGCCGGCGGCTGCTGCCCGAGCTGACGGTCGAGGACAACCTGCGCGTCGCCACCTACTCGCTCTCGCGCGACGAGGCGACCGCCGGCATCGAGTACGCGCTCGAGCTGTTCCCCGAGCTCGACAAGCGCTGGGACGTCGCCGGCGCGCTCGCTGTCGGGCGGCGAGCAGCAGATGGTCGTGCTCGCCCAGGCGCTGGTCTCGCGCCCGACGACGCTGCTCGTCGACGAGCTGTCGCTCGGCCTCGCGCCGGTGGTCGTCAAGCGCCTCGTCCCGACGCTGGCCGACGGTCGCCGAGTCGGGCGTCGGCGTGCTGCTGATCGAGCAGTTCGCGCACGTCGCGCTGGCGCTGGCCAACAGCGCCTACGTCCTCGAGGGCGGCCGCATCCGCTACCACGGCACCGCGGCCGAGCTGCGCGACAACCCCGAGCTGCTGCAGTCGGCCTACCTGCTGCGCGAGATCGCGAGCTGACGCGTACCCTCGGTACGCGATGAAGCCCCGCCTGCGCGGCGTCAGCCACCAGTACGCCTTCTACGTCGCCGTTGCCGCCGGCGCGGTGCTCGTCGTGTTCGCGCAGGGCGCTCAGGCGCGCGTCGCGGTCGGGGTCTACGCGCTGTCGCTGTGCGCCATGTTCGGCGCCAGCGCGCTGTATCACCGCATCGACTGGCCGCCGCGCCCGAGCGTGTGGATGCGCCGGCTCGACCACGCGATGATCTACGTGCTGGTGGCGGGCACCTACACGCCGTTCGCGCTGCTCGTGCTGGCTCCCGCACTGGGCTGGACGCTGCTGGGCATCGTGTGGGCGGGCGCGCTCGCGGGCGTCGCGCTGAGCCTCGTTTGGATCGACGCGCCGCGCGCGTTGCGAGCGCTGCTGTACGTCGTCCTCGGCTGGCTCGGGCTCGTCGCGCTGCCGCAGCTGTGGAACCGCGTCGGGGCGATGGCCGTCGTGCTCCTGGCCACCGGCGGACTGCTGTACACGCTCGGCGCGGTCGTCTATGCGCGTCGACGGCCGGACCCGTCGCCGCGCGTCTTCGGCTACCACGAGGTCTTCCACGTGCTCGTGATCGCGGCCGCTGCGGTGCAGTTCGCGGCCGTCGCGCTCGCCGCAGTGTGATTCGCTCGGCGAGCCGCCGGGTACTCAGCCAGCGACTCAGGAGACTCGGGTCGCCCGATGGGAGGACGATCCGCGAGGTACATACCGGTCCTACAGGACCGAGGAGGAGGGTACGCTCGGATGGTTGCTCGGAAGAGGTTCGCGGCCGCTTTGGTCGCCGCCCTCGCGGTTTTCATCGTCGCGTGCGGCAGCAGCAACAACAGCAGCACCAGCGGTGGCGGCGGCGCCAGTACGTCGGGTGGCGGGACCGAGGTCAAGGGCGCCAAGGTCATCGACCCCGCGTCCATGAACAACCCGCCCAAGGGCACGGTCAAGTACTGCACGGGCAAGGACACCCCCGGCTCCGGGAAGGAGCTGATCAAGGAGTTCAACGCCAAGTACGGCGGCCAGGGCTGGAAGGCGACGATGACGGAGTTCTCGGCGTCGGCCGACCAGCAGCGCGCGGCGTTCATCCAGCGCCAGCAGGCCAAGTCCGACGACTGCGACGTCTTCAGCTCCGACGTGATCTGGACGGCGGAGTTCGCCAGCCAGAAGTGGCTGTACGACGTCACGCCGTACATCAACCAGGCGCGCCAGAAGTACATCCAGGCGCCGCTCGAGACCGTGCACTACGGCGGCAAGTACTGGGGCGTCCCTGAGACCAGCGACGCCGCGTTCATCTTTTACCGGACCGACAAGGGCAGCGGCCAGCCGCCGTCGACCTGGCAGCAGGTGTACTCCGAGGCCAAGTCCCAGGGCGGCATCGTCTACCAGGGCGCGCCGTATGAGGGGCTGACCTGCGACTTCCTCGAGCTGGCCTTCGCGGCCGGCGGCCAGGTGCTCAACGCCGACGGTACGAAGTCGGCGATCAACTCGCCGGCGAACGTCAAGGCGCTGACGCTCATGGTCGACGGCATCAAGGACGGCTCGGCTCCCAAGGCCGTGACGACCTACATGGAGTCGGAGGCCCTCCAGGCGTGGATCAGCGGGCGCTACGCGTTCATGCGCAACTGGACCTACGCCTACGCCGCGAGCAACACAGGGCGACAGCAAGGTCAAGGGCAAGTACAAGGTCGCCCCGCTGCCGACCTTCGAGGGCGCCGGCAAGGCCGGCATCCTCGGCGGGCACAACAGCGTGATCGCGGCCTATACCAAGAACCCGGGCCTGGCCCTGAAGTTCGCGGACTTCTACGCCTCCCCGGCGTTCCAGCAGAAGCTCCTGCTGCAGTTCTCGCTGGCTGCGGTCATCCCGAGCGTGTACGCGCAGGCCGCCGTCAAGAAGGCGATCCCGTACGCGCCCGAGCTCCTGCAGGCGCTCAGCCAGGCCAAGGCCCGCCCGGTGTCGCCCGTCTATCCGCAGATCTCGCAGGCGATCTACAAGAACGTCAACGATGCGCTCAGCGGTACCGTGAGCCCGCAGGACGCCCTGAAGAAGGCGGACTCGCAGATCAACGCAGCGCTCTCGACCTTCTGATGTGAGGAAGGACCATGGAAGCCGCGTCTGTTGAAGCAGTAGGCGCACCCTCGCAGCAGCGGCGCTCCCGGGGCATGCCGGAGCGCCGCCTTGCGAAGCTGATGGTCGCGCCGTCGATGATCCTCATCGCGGTCGTCGCGGTGTGGCCGATTGTCTACGCGATCTGGCTCTCGCTGCACGAGTACAGCGTGCGGGTTGCCGGCCTCTCACGCTGGGCGGGGCCGATCGGGCTGCGCAACTACTCCACCGCGTTCCAGGACCCCGACTGGCGGGCGGCGCTGGCGCACACGCTCATCTTCACGGTGGCGTCCGTCTCGCTCGAGCTCGTCATCGGGCTCGGGATGGCGCTGGCGATGCACGCGGCCTTCCGTGGTCAGGGACTCCTGCGCACCACCGTTCTCGTGCCGTGGGCCATGCTGACGGTCGTCACAGCGGTCATGTGGCGGACGATGTTCGTCTCGCCGTATGGCTTCGTGAACACGATCCTCGGCACGCAGACGGTGTGGCTCGGCTCCGAGCCGCAGGCGCTGATCATCATCATCCTCGCCGACGTATGGAAAACGGCGCCGTTCATGGCGCTGCTGATCCTCGCCGGGTTGCAGGTGATACCCGGGGAGGTCTACGAGGCGGCCAAGGTCGACGGCGCCACGACCTGGCAGCGGTTCGTGAAGATCACGCTGCCGCTGCTGACGCCCGCGATTCTGGTGGCGCTGATCTTCCGGACCCTGGACGCCCTGAGGATCTTCGACCTCCCGTACGTACTGACCAACGGACAGTTCGGGACGTCGACCCTGTCGACGATCGCCCAGGAGACGTTCGCGACGAACCGGCTTTACGGCCTGGGGTCGGCGATGGCGGTGCTGACGTTCATCATCGTGATGATCGTCTCCTTCTCGTACATCCGCTTCGTCGGCGGGAACATCCGAGGACTGGCGGAGGACTGAGCCATGGAAGCTGGAGCTGCCACCGCCCCCGTCGCGACGCCGGCGCGTGCGAGGACCAAGCGACGCAGGTCGACCGGGCAGAAGACGCCGTGGTGGATGTGGCTCTTCGTCGTCGCGATCGTCATCTTCTGCCTGTTCCCGTTCTACTGGCTGATCAACATCTCGCTGAAGACGGCGACCGACCTGCAGTCGTCGTCGTTCATCCCGCCGAACCCGACGCTCAACAACTACAGGGACGATCTTCAACAACTCGGACTTCGTGAAGTCGCTGCGCAACAGCGCGATCGTCGCCCTGACGACGACGGTGATCGCGTTGTTCGTGGCCTCGTTCTGCGCCTACGCGCTGGCTCGCCTGAAGATCAAGGGCAAGTACCTCATCCTCGGCATCGTGCTGTCGATCTCGACCTTCCCGCAGATCGCGATCGCCGCGCCGCTCTTCAAGCTGTGGTCGGACATCGGGATCTTCAACACCTACATCGGGCTGATCATCCCGTACCTCACCTTCGCGCTGCCGCTGAGCATCTACATCCTCGTGTCGTTCTTCCGGGAGATCCCCAAGGACCTCGAGGAGGCGGCGCTCGTCGATGGCGCCACGCACTTCCAGGCGTTCCGCAAGGTCGTCGTGCCGCTCGCGGCGCCCGGCCTCGCCACCGCCGGGATCCTGACCTTCATCGGCGCGTGGAACGAGTTCCTGCTCGCGGTCACGCTGACGTCGTCGGTGAGGGCGCGCACGGTGCCGGCGGAGATCTCCTTCTTCACCGGTGCGACCGAGCACGAGATCCCCTACGGCAGCATTTCGGCGGCGTCGGTGGTCATCTCGATACCGCTGATCATGCTGGTGCTGTTGTTCCAGAAGCGGATCGTGGCTGGGCTCACCGCGGGCGCCGTCAAGGGGTGAGCACAGCGCCAGCCGCCGTGCCCGGCCTCGCGGAGGTGCTGTCCCCTGCGGGCTGGCCGAACGCGTCCAGCGCCTCGGTCGGCGCGGGCGACCCGGGGCGCTTCAACTGCCTGTTCGGGCGCGATTCGCTCATCACCTCGCTGGCGGTGCTGCCGGCGCGCCCGGACGTGGCGGCCAGCGCGTTGCGCGCGCTGGCGGCGCTGCAGGGGCAGAGCGAGGACATCATGTGGGACGAGGAGCGCGGCAAGATCGTCCATGAGGTCCGGCCCGGGATCTCGCTGCAGCGCCAGGACTACCTGGGCCTCGAGGTCCCCGACGGCGACCTGCGCTACTACGGCTCGGCTGACTCGACGCCGCTGTTCCTGCACGTGCTCGCGACGACCGGCGACGCCGCGCTGGCCGGCGAGCTCGAGCCCGCTTGGCGCGCGGCGGGCGACTGGCTGCTCGGGGCGCTCGAGCGCGGCGGCGGCCTCCTGCGCTGGGAGCGCCGCGCGCCGGGCGGGCTCGTGCAGCAGGGCTGGCGCGACACCGCGGACCCGCTGCGGCCCTATGGCGGGGGCATCCTGCATGAGGACGGCACCGTGCCCGAGCCGCCGGTCGCCGACGGCGACACCCAGGCGGCCGCGCTCGCCGGGCTGCGCGGGCTGGCGGGGCTGTCCGGTGACGCCACGCACACGGCCGCCGTCGAGGAACTCGAGGCCCGCATCGCGGGCGCGTGGGATCCCGACACGATGGCGCTCGACGGCCGCGACCGGCCGGTGCGTGGCGCCGGATCGCAGCTCGGGTGGTTGCTGTGGGCGGGGGCGCCCGTGGAGGGCGCGGCCGAGCGCCTGTGCGAGCCCGACGTGCTCACCCGCTTCGGCCTGCGGACGCTGTCGGACCGCCATCCGCAGTTCGACGCGTCGTCGTATCACCGTGGCTCGGTGTGGCCGTTCGACTCATGGCTTGGCTGGGGCGGGCTGCGCGCTGCCGGGCGGCTCGAAGAGGCGGAGCGGGTGCGAACCGGCGTGCTCGCGGCCGTCGAGCGGCTCGGGCGCTACCCGGAGCTGTATGCGGTCTCCGCGGCGGGGGACGTCGAGGCGATCGCCATCTCGAACTTCGTGCAGGCGTGGACGGTGGGCGCCGTCTGGGCGCTGCGCAACGAGTGGGACGGAGGCGCCCATGTGGTGGCGTGACGGCGTTCTGTACCAGATCTACCCGCGCTCGTTCGCCGACTCCAACGGCGACGGCGTCGGCGACCTGCGCGGGATCATCGAGCACCTCGACCACCTCGCGTGGCTGGGCATCGAAGGGCTCTGGATGAACCCGACCTTCCCCTCGCCCAACGCCGACTGGGGCTTCGACGTCTCCGACTACCGCGGCGTCCACCCCGAGCTGGGGACACTCGAGGACCTCGACGAGCTCGTGGCCCGCGCCGGCGAGCTCGGCATCCGCGTGCTGCTCGACCTCGTCCCCAACCACACCAGCGACGAGCACCCGTGGTTTCGCGAGCGCCGCGACTACTACGTCTGGCGCGAGGGTCAGAACGGCGCGCCGCCCAACAACTGGATGAGCCTCTTCGGCGGGCCGGCCTGGACGCGCGACGACGAGACCGGTCTCTGGTACCTGCACAACTTCGACCCCAAGCAGCCCGACCTCGACTGGTGGAACGACGACGTCCGCGCCGAGTTCGACGACATCCTGCGCTTCTGGTTCGACCGCGGGATCGCGGGCTTTCGCATCGATGTCGCCCACGGCATCGTCAAGGACCGGGAACTGCGCGACAACCCGCCGGCCACGGAGGACGACTCCGAGCACCTCCAGCGCCTCGGGCAGCGGCCGGTCTTCTCCATGAACCGGCCCGAGGTGCACGACGTCCTGCGCCGCTGGCGCAAGCTCTCCGACCCCTACGACGCGGTGCTCGTCGGCGAGACCTACGTGCTCGACGTCGAGACGCTCGCAACCTTCTACGGCGCCGACGTCGACGAGCTGCACCTGGCCTTCAACTTCGTCTTCCTGCTCAGCGACTTCAGCGTCGCCGCGCTGGCGCCCGTCGTGGCCGAGACGGAGGCGCGGCTGCCCGAGCACGCCTGGCCGGTGTGGACGCTGGGCAACCACGACATCACCCGCTATCCGACGCGCTGGGGCGGCGGCGACGCGCGGCTGGCGCGCTGCGCCCTGATGCTGCTCATGACCCTGCGCGGCACGCCCGTCGTCTACTACGGCGACGAGCTGGCGATGCCCGAGACGTACATCCCGCCCGACCGCGTCGTCGACCCCGATGCCCGTCGCGACACCGACCACGCCGGGCCGCGACGGCGCTCGCACGCCGATGCCGTGGCGCGACGCGCCGGGCCAGGGCTTCACGCTGTCCGGCGTCGAGCCCTGGCTGCCGTTCGGCGAGGCGCCCGGCGTCGACGTCGACACCCAGCGCGCGGACCGCGACTCGCCGCTGTGGCTGTGTCACGACCTCATCGCGCTGCGCCGCGAGGAGCAGGACCTGCGGACGGGCGCGTATGCCGAGGTCAGCGCCTCCGACGAGGTCTGGTTGTATCGCCGCGGCTCGGCCTTCCTGGTGGCACTCAACCTCGGCGACTCCGATGCCGCCGTGCCGGTACGCGGGACCGTCGTCGTCGCCACTCGCCGCGCGCGCGACGGGGAGGCCGTGGAGGGAACGCTGGCGCTGGGGCCGCGGGAGGGCGCGGTCGTGCGGGTGGGGTGACCGTCCGCGTGCGCTTGCGCCGCTTCGCGGCCGGTGGCAGTGAGGGTGTGCGGGCCGAGAGGCCGGGGTCTCGCTAATCCGAAGTTCGTCCAACCGTGTCCGATGTTTGCCGGTTTCCGGCAAGAAACCAACGCAGTTCGCGCCCCGCGGCCCGTCGCCCCCGACCGGCCCACCCTCCCTCAGTGCCATCGGCCGCGAGGCGCGGCGAGCGCGCGGATGACCAGACTAAGCCCCGGCCACCAGCCGCACCGCCAGGCCCAGCACGATCATGTGCCCAGCCACCGACGTCCACACCCGCGCGCGCGCCGGCAGGCCGTGACCCAGCAGCGCGCCGCCGCCCGCGAGGGTGCTCTGCCATGCCAGCGACGCCCCGAAGGCACCGACAATGAACGCAGCCTTCCCCGGCGCCGACGCGTGGGCGACCGCGGGCAGGCCGATCATCAACCCGGCGAACGTCGCCGCAGTCGCCGGGTTGATCGCGGTCAGGCCCAGGAAGCGGGCGACCAGACGGCCGTCCGCCGCGGGCGGCGGGCGCTGGCCGGGCGGGCGGCGCAGCGCGAGCAGCCCGAAGACGCCGACGCAGACGAGCACCGCCGCCGCGGCCCAGGCGATCTCGCGCTGTGCCGGTGCGAGCCACGCGCCCACCGCCAGGCCGGCAACGGCCGCGACCGTCGCGTAGACGCCGTCGGCCATCGCCGTGCCCAGGCCGGCGAGGAAGGCGGGCCGGAAGCCGCCGCGCACGCCGAGGTCGACGATCAGCACGCCGATCGCGCCGAGCGGGACGGCGACGGCGAGGCCCGCGACGATGCCGGCACCCAGGGCGTTCATGACACCCGCGAAATTGGCCGCAGGACATGGGAAGATCAAGCAGATACCGGCATAGGGTGCGAATATCACGACCATGGACGAGATCAACAGCGCAATCCTCGGTGAGCTCGTGCGCAACGGGCGCGCCTCGTATCGCGAGCTCGGCGCGATCGCCGGGCTCAGCGCCAACGCGGCGGCCGATCGCGTCCGGCGCCTCGTCCGCAGCGGCGCGATCACCGGGTTCACCGCCGTCGTCGACCAGGCTGCCGCCGGCCGCGGGCTGTCCGCGCTCGTCGACGTGCGCCTCGCGCGCGAGCAGACCAACGACGGCTTCGAGCGCGCGCTGACGCAGGTCGAGGGCGTCGTCTACGCCGCGCACGTGACCGGCGCCTTCGACTACCACCTGCAGATCGCCTGCCACGACACGACCGAGCTCGACACGCTGCTGCGCACGCTCAAGCGCAAGCTCGGCGCCGAGCACACGGAGACGCGCGTCGTGCTGAAGACAGCGGTCGGCTGAACCGCGCACACCCGACGTTCCGCGCCGCCGGTGTCGAACCGCGTTCCCCTGCGGCGGGCCGTTTGGCAGGATGCGCCGCCCATGGCACGGATCGGCATCCTCACCGGCGGCGGCGACTGCCCCGGGCTCAACGCGGTGATCCGCGGCGTGGTGCGCGCCGGGGTCAACCGCTACGGCCATCACATCATCGGCTTCCGCTACGGCTGGGCCGGCGTGCTCGAGGCCAACACGGTCGAGCTCACGGCGGAGAACACGGCCGGCATCCTGCATCGCGGCGGCACGATCCTCGGCACGTCGCGCACCAATCCCTACAAGGACGACGCCGACGGCACCGCGCTCGTTCGCGCCGCCCTCGAGCGTGAGGGGATCGACGCGATCATCCCGATTGGCGGCGAGGACACGCTCGGCGTCGCGGGCAGGCTCTCCGCCGACGGCGTGCCCGTCGTCGGCGTCCCCAAGACGATCGACAACGATCTCGCCGGCACCGACGTCACCTTCGGCTTCCACACCGCCGTACAGATCGCGACCGACGCGATCGACCGCCTGCACACCACGGCCGAGTCGCACAACCGCGTCATCGTCGTGGAGGTCATGGGCCGCCACGCCGGCTGGATCGCCGCCTACAGCGGCCTGGCCGGCGGCGCCGATGTCATCCTCGTGCCCGAGCGCCCGTTCGACATCGACGAGGTGTGCGAGAGCATCAAGCGCCGCCACGCCAGCGGCCGGACGTTCTCCATCGTCGTGGTCTCCGAGGGGGCGATGCCGCGCGACGGCAGCGGCATCACGACGTCGGGCGCCAAGACGGACGCCTTCGGCCATGCCCGGCTGGGCGGGATCGCCGTCGAACTCGAGCGCGAGATCGAGGAGCGCACCGGCTTCGAGACGCGCATGACGATCCTCGGCCACGTCCAGCGCGGCGGCACGCCGACCGCCTATGACCGCGTGCTGGCCACGCGCTTCGGCGTCAAGGCGATCGAGGCGGCCGACCGCGGCGAGTGGGGCACGATGGTCTCCCTGCGGGGGACCGACGTCGTTCAGGTCCCGCTGGCCGAGGCCGTCGCCGAGCCCAAGCTCCTCTCCGACGATCTCTACGACACGGCTGAGGTGTTCTTCGGCTGACGGCAGGGGCCGCGCCGAGCCTCTTCCGGCGAGCCGGTGGCTCGCTACCCTCGCGGAGTGCGACGGCTCATCCCGGTCCTGGTCATCGTCGCCGTCGTCGCCTCCGGGTGCGGCGGCAACGACAGCAAGCAGGCCAACGACTACGTCGACTCGGTCAACAAGGCCCAGAACGACTTCGCCGCGACCTTCGACAAGCTCTCGAGCCAGATCACCTCGACGAGCACCGCGCAACAGGATCGCGAGACGCTCGACGGGTTCAAGCAGGCGGTCGACAAGGTCGTCGCCGACCTCAACGCGGTCACGCCGCCCGACAAGGTCAAGGACCTGCACGGCCGGCTCGTCGCCGAGATCTCCTCCTACGGCACGGAGATCGACAAGGCGAAGAAGGCGTTCGCCGGCAACGACCCGCAGGCGATCATCAAGGCCCAGACCCAGCTCGTCAGCGCCGTGACGCACGTCAGCACGCAGATCAACGCCACGATCGACGCGATCAACAAGAAGCTGCGCGAGTAGGGAATAGGCTGAGGCCCATGCTCGAGGGCCTCATGCAGAACGACTACCAGCTCACGGTCGGCGCGATGCGGCGCCGGCTGCGGACCTGCTACCCGCACCAGGAGGTGGTGACCTTCGAACGCGACGGGCCGGTTCGCGCCTCCTACGCGCAGGTCGCCGACCGCGTCGAGCGACTGGGGCGCGTCCTCGAGCGCCTCGGCGTCGAGCGCGGCGAGCGCGTCGCCACCTTCGCGTGGAACTCGCAGCGCCACTTCGAGCTGTACATGGCGGTGCCGTCCTACGCGGCCGTCCTGCACACCCTCAACATCCGCCTGTTCCCCGAGCAGGTGGTCTACATCGTCAACCATGCCCAGGACCGGGTGATCTTCGTGGACGGCTCGCTGGTCGAGCCGCTGGCCAAGCTCGCGCCGCAGTTCGAGGGCGTGCGCCACTACGTCGTCATGGGCGACGGCGACCTCGACGCGCTGCCCGGGGCGGTGTCATACGAGGCGCTCCTGGAGGAGGCCGGCGACGGCGACTTCCCGTGGCCCGAGGTCGAGGAGCGCGAGGCGGCCGCGCTGTGCTACACGAGCGGCACCACCGGCAACCCGAAGGGCGTGCTGTACTCGCACCGCTCGGTGTCGCTGCACTCCACGGCGATCTGCTGCGCCGATGCCGTCGGCCTGTCCTCGGCCGACCGGGTGGTGGCGATCGTGCCGATGTTCCACGTCAACGCCTGGGGGCTGCCCTTCGGCGCCGCGCTCACCGGTGCGGAGCTGCTGCTCCCCGGCCCGTTCCTGCAGGGCGAGCCGCTGGCCCGCTTCATCGAGACCGAGCGCGCGACGCTGCTGGCCGGCGTGCCGACCGTCCTCGGCGCGCTGCTCGAGCACGTCGACGCGCACGGCGGCGACCTCAGCTCGCTCCGCGGCGGCATCTGCGGCGGCTCGGCGGTGCCGCGCAAGCTGATGGAGGGCTTCGAGCGCCACGGCGTTCGCATCCTGCAGGCGTGGGGCATGACCGAGACGAGCCCGATCCTCACCGTCGCCCGGCCGCCGGCCGGCGTCGACGAGGGCGAGGAGCACTGGGCCTACCGCACCACGCAGGGCCGCATCGTCCCGTGGTCCGAGGTGCGGCTCAGCGAGGGCGCCGGCGAGATCGAGGCGCGCGGCCCGTGGGTGGCGGCGCGGTACTACGAGGACGCCTCTGGCGACGACAAGTTCACCGACGACGGCTGGCTGCGCACCGGCGACATCGGCGAGCTCGACGAGAACGGCTACGTGCGCATCACCGACCGCTCCAAGGACCTCATCAAGTCCGGCGGCGAGTGGATCTCCTCCGTCGAGGTCGAGACGCTGCTCATCGACCATCCCGCGGTGCGCGAGGCGGCGGTCATCGCGATGCCCGACGAGCGCTGGGGCGAGCGGCCACTGGCCTGCGTCGCGCTGGCGGAGGGCAACGACGTGTCACCGGCGCAGCTGCGCGAGCACCTGAGCTCGGGCCTGGCCCGCTGGCAGCTGCCCGACGCCTTCGCGTTCATCGACGAGGTCCCCAAGACCAGCGTCGGCAAGTTCGACAAGAAGGCCCTGCGCCGCGCACTGGCCGACGGCGATCTCGCGGTCGAGCACGACGAGGCGGTGCGTTAGGAGGGAGTCGGCTGCGCCCGCCGAGCCGGTGAAGGGCCGGCCCGGCGGGCGCGCCGCGCGGGGGTCAGCGACCGGCGGGGAGGGAGATGCTGGCCGGGCGCTTGAGAGCGGGCGCCATATGGGGGAGGAGGACCCATGGCGTGCCCGCTCGCGTCAGCTCAGTGACCTTCGGTGTGAGCATGGGCGCAGCTTCGCGTTTGTGGGCTCGGGCGGCGACGGGGCCACCCGGCATCTTCAGGTACGGCTGACCGCACGCCCGAAGGCCACTTCGGCGGCGTATCCGGTGTCCATGTACTCGCGGACCGACTGGATGTGGCCGTCGCGCACGTGGAACCACGCGGCGCAGTGGTTCTCGTACGGCGCGCCGCCAGTGGTGCGGGCTCGCGACGTCCACTCGGCGGCGATGTTCTCGCCGTCGGCAAGGATGCTCGTGACCTCGATGCTGACCGAGCCGGCCTCGTAGTAGCTCATCGCGGTGCCGAAGAAGTCGTCCATGATCGCGTCGCGCCCGCGCCAGGTGCCCGAGATCGGCAGCTCGCCGCGCAGCCACCAGGTGGCGTCGGGAGCGAAGCTGGAACGGACCGCGGCGACGTCGCCGCCGCTGATGGCGGCCATGTAGCGCTCGATCACGGCCTTGCTTTCGGAGGAGTTGGTCATGGGCCGACGGTAGGCGCGCGCGCCGCGGAAGGGAAAGACCGTTGCGGCCTTGCTTCAGTGCGGCGCGGTATGACCGGCGCCCAGCCAGCCGAGCTCGCGCGCGAGCTCGGGGGCGAGCGCGAGCACGCGCTCGACGACCGGGGGGCGGTCGTGGTCGCGTACCAGCAGCGCGATCTCCAGCGCGGTCTGCGGGGAAAGGGGGACCCAGGCCAGTTCGGGCGGCAGGCCGGCCAGCGTCGACTCGCCGACGATCGCAATCGCCTCGCCGGCCGCCACCGGCGTCTGCGCGAGGTCGAGGCTCAGCATGCGCAGCGCCAGCCGCGGCTGAAAGCCGGCGGCCTCGCACAGCGCGAGGATCGCGTCGTAGTGGCCCGGGTTGGCCTCGCGCGGGTGCAGCAGCAGCGCCTCGTCGCGCAGGTCGGCCAGCGCGATGCTCGTGTCGCCGGCGCGCGGGTGATCGCGGCGCATGAGGGCGCCCTGGAGCTCGCGGCGCACGACGCGCGCCTCGGTGCCCGGCGCCGGCGTCGGGCAGCGCACGATGCCGCCGTCGAGCCCGCCGTCGCGCACGCCGCGCTCGATCTCGGCCAGCGATGCGACCCGCGCCGTCATCGTGACCTCGGGCAGGCGCGTGCGCAGCGCACTTAGCAGCAGCGGCGCGGTCTCGTAGCCGGCACTCGTGCCGTAGCCGACCGTGACGCTGCCGCGCTGGCCTTCCCCGAACTCGCGCGCCGCGCGCCAGAGGTCGTCGGCCGCGCCGAGTAGCGCCGGCCCGCGTTCGACCAGGAAGCGGCCGGCGTCCGTGAGCTCGACGTCGTGCGTGGTCCTGCGCAGCAGCTCGACGCCGAGCTCCTGCTCGAGCAGCCGCACCTGGCGGCTGAGCGCGGGCTGGGCGATGTGCAGCCCCTCGGCGGCGCGGGTGAAGTTGCGCTCGCGTGCCACGGCGAGGAAGTAGCGCAGGCGCCGGAGGTCCGACACGGCTGCGCTCACCGGCCCGCGCTGTGGGCCGGCCGGTGAGGCGGAGAGGGAGGGATTCGAACCCTCGGTGGACCGAAAGGCCCACAACGGTTTTCGAGACCGCCCCGTTCAACCACTCCGGCACCTCTCCGCGGGAAAGCCTAGCGACAAGGCCGTCAGCGGCGCGAGCCGAAGAAGTCGGTGAGCAGGACCGCGCACTCGGCCGCAAGCAGCCCGCCGGCGACCTCCGGGCGGTGGTTGAGGCGCGGCTCGGCGAGGACGTCCAGCACGCTGCCCGCGGCGCCGGCCTTCGCGTCGACCGTGCCGTAGACGACGCGCGGCACGCGCGCCAGCACGATCGCCCCCGCGCACATGGCGCACGGCTCGAGCGTCACGTACAGCACGCTGTCGAGCACGCGCCAGGAGCCGACGGCCGTCGCGGCCTCGCGCAGCGCCAGCATCTCGGCGTGGGCCGTCGGGTCCTGGCGCAGCTCGCGCTCGTTGTGCCCGGCGCCGATGACCTCGCCCTCGTGCACGACGACGGCCCCGATCGGCACGTCGTCATGCTCGAGCGCGCGCTCGGCCTCGCGGATGGCCAGGCGCATGAACCACTCGTCGCGCGGGAAGAAGCGGCCGGCCATACCGACATCGTGACGGGCCGGCGCCCTACAGCGCTCCTTCCCGCGGCCGATACCCTGAGTACCGGCGCACGGAACTCGAGCCGTGCGCAACTCTGGGTGCCGGCGGGGGTGTTTGCCTCCGACCGCCCTGACGATGCCGACCTCTCGCCGCCCCATCCCCCTGATCGCCGCGCTGCTCGTCCTGGCGCTCGGCGTCGCGTGGGCGCCGGCGAGCGCCTCGGCCACGGACCTCGGGGCACAGATCGTCGTGCGGTCCGCGGGCGGCCAGCGGGCGCTGCGCTCTGCCGTGGGCGACGCGGGAGCACGCGTCGTCGGCCGGGCGCCCGACCATGGACTGCTCGTGCAGGCGCGCGACGACAGCGCGATCGACGGCACGATCGCGGCACTGCGTCGCGACCACGCGGTGGCGTCGGCGCAACCGCGCCTGGTGGCGCGCGTGGCCGACGACCAGCCCGACGACACCGGGCTGGCGAGCCGGTCCGCCGCGGCGGCGGGCGGCTGGATCAACACGCAATGGGACCTGACCTCGCCGTTCGGGATCGACGCGCCCGCCGCGTGGCCGCTGGCGCGCGCCGCCGGGCGAGCACCGGGAGCCGGCGTCACGGTCGCCGTGGTCGACACCGGCCTGGCCTACGCCAACCGGCCGCCGTTCCGCCGGTCACCCGACATCTCGCGCAACCACGTCGTCGCCGGCTGGGACTTCGTCGCGAACGATCCGTACCCCAACGACCGCCACGGGCATGGGACGTTCGTGGCGTCGACGATCATCGCCACGCCCAACAACCGCTACGGCATGGTCGGCATCGCCTACGGCGCCAAGGTCATGCCGGTGCGCGTGCTCGACGGCAACGGCGCCGGCAGGGCCGGGCCGATCGCGCGCGGGATGCGCTGGGCGGTCGACCACGGCGCCGACGTGATCAATGTCTCGATCGAGCTGGTCGACCAGATCACCGCCGCGCCGCAGTCGATGACCGTCGACCCACTCATCCGCGAGGCGGTGCGCTACGCCGCCGCCCACAACGTGCTGGTCGTGGCCGCCGCGGGCAACTCGGCCAGCCCCGACGTGCCGTCGACGCGCCTTGGCTCCGACATCCTCTACGTCGGCGGCAGCACCGAGCACGGGTGCCTCGGCGAGTACTCGAACTTCGGCAAGGGCGTCGATCTCGTGGCGCCTGGCGGCGGCGCCGACGCGCAGATCTCCGGCGACCCGCACTGCACGCCCGAGGCGTCGCGCGGGCGCAATGTCGAGCAGGTGTCATTCAAGCGCCCATCCGTCGGCGTCTTCCAGATCATCCGCGATCGCAGCGGGCGCCCCGGCCTGAGCGGGACCTCGATGGCCGCGCCCCACGCCACGGCGGCGGTCGCGTTGCTGCTGAGCTCCGGCGTGCTGGGCGCGCACCCGACGCCGGGCGCGATCCAGGCTCGGCTGCGCGCCACGGCGCGCGGCCTCGGTCCCGGGGCCAAGCCGCGCTACTACGGGGCCGGGCTGCTCGACGCAGCCGCCGCGCTACGCGGCATGCAGACGCCTCCCGTCTAGGCCCACTAGCTCGTCCGGATGATGAGCACGCTGCAGGGCGCGTGGTGGCTGACCTTGTTGGGCACCGAGCCCAGCAGGAAGCGCTTGGCGCCCGTCATGCCCTTGTTGCCCACGACGATGAGATCGGCGCCGCGCTCCTCGGCGACATCGAGGATCGCGTCGGCTGGATCGCCCTGGCGCGCGTAGGTCGCGGTCGGGACGCCAGCGGCCTCGGCCTCGGCGGACGCGGTGCGCAGCGTCGCCTCCACGTCCTCGCGCGGGTTGACCATCCACTGCAGGTCGCTGGGCACCTGCTGGGCCTCCTCGCGCAGGCGCGCGGCCGGCACGGGCTCGTAGGCGCTGACGATGTCCAGGCGCGCGTCGTGCGCCTTGGCCAGGGCGACGGCCTGGCGAACGGCCTCGTTCGCGGTCTGCGATCCGTCGGTGCCGACGACGATCGTGGCGAACATGGCGCGGATCCTAGGCGAGCTTCACGATCGCGATGACGATGCCCGCCAGGACGAAGACGAAGATCAGCGCCTGCGTCCAGATCCAGAAGGGCGACATGTGGCCAAGCTAGCATCGCGTGGGTGAGCCCAGACGCCCACACCCCCGCCGAGCGCGCCGATGCCGTCCTGCGCGCCGCCGAGGCCGCCGCGGCCGCGGCCCAGGCGGCCGCGGCGGCGGCGCACGCCGCGTCGCTGCCGCCCCCGGAGCCGCCGGCTCCGCCGCCGCCGGAGCCAGAGCCGCCGCCGCCCGAGCCCGAGCCGGCCGCAGAGGCCGAGCCCGAGCCGGCGGCAGAGCCCGAGCCGCCCACGCCACCCGTCCACGAGCCGGGCGCCCCGTCGCGGCTGCTTGCGGCCGCAGGCGAGCTCGAGGCGCAGGTCGCGCAGGCGCGCGCGCAGCTCAATGCGCTCGAGACCGCGCTCGCGCGGGTCGCGCGTCCCGTCGAAGACGCCGAATAGAGTTCCCGCCCGCATGTCGTTCGGCCCGACCGGCTTCTCCATCACGACGTCCGAGCGCGCCGGCCGCGTCGTCGTGCTCATCCGCGGCGAACTCGACCTCGCGACCGCGCCCGAGCTCGAGACGGCGATCGGCGAGCGCCTCGACGCCGGCCACGACGTCGTCGTCGACCTGCGCGAGTTGGAGTTCATGGACTCCAGCGGCCTGCGCGTCCTCGTCAGCGCCCACAAACGCGCGCAGAGTGGCCCGCGCTTTCAGATCGTGCGCCCGCCCCCCGGCGGCCCCATCGCCAAGATCCTCGCCATCGCCGGCGTCGAGGGTGAGCTCGATCTCATCGACGACGTGTGAGGCAGGCCGCGGACGGTAGCGTCCAGGCCATGAGCACCAGCACGGACGTCGCCTTCGACCGGGCCACCCTCGAGCGGTTCGCCGATCTTGCCATCGGTTTTGCCGCCAACGTCCAGAAGGGCCAGGTGGTGGCGATCGGAGCGGAGCTCGGCAAGGAGGCGATGGTCCGCGCACTGGCCGCGAGTGCCTACAAGCACGGCGCCCAGTTCGTCGACGTGCAGTACTTCGACATGCACGTCAAGCGCGCGCGCATCCTGTACGCCGACGAGGAGTCGCTGGACTTCGTGCCGTCGTGGTACGGCCAGCGGCTGCTCGAGCTCGGGCGCCAGCGCTGCGCGCGCGTGGCGCTCTCGGGGCCGGCCACGCCAGGCCTGCTCGACGACCTCGACCCGCGGCGCGCGGGGCGTGACCAGCTCCCCTTCATCCGCGAGGCCGGCATCGTCGTCAATGAGCGCACGACGAACTGGACGATCGTGCCCTACCCGACCGTCGGCTGGGCGCGCCAGGTGCACCCTGGCCTGCCCGACGACGAGGCGCTCGCCGGCCTCTCCGAGCAGATCCTGCACGTCTGCCGCCTCGACGACGCCGATCCGGTCGCCGCCTGGAAGGAGCGCTCCGACTTCCTGGTCGCGACCGCCGACCGGGTAACGGAGCGGCGCTTCGACGCGCTGCGCTTCGAAGGCCGGGGCACGAACCTGACCGTCGGGCTGCTGCCGACGACGAAGTTCATGGCCGCGCGCTTTCAGACCGTCGACGGCATCGACCACATGCCCAACCTGCCCTCGGAGGAGATCTTCGGCGCTCCGGATCCGAAGCGCACCGACGGCGTCGTGCGCGCGACCAAGCCGCTGGTCATCGCCGGCTCGATCATCAAGGGGCTCGAGGTCGAGTTCAAGGCCGGCGAGGCCGTGCGGATCGACGCCGACGAGGGCGCCGACGTCCTGCGCAGCTACGCGGCGCGCGACGAGGGCTCGTCGCGCCTCGGCGAGGTCGCGCTGGTCGATGGCGAGGGGCGCATCGGCAGGCTCGACACCGTCTTCTTCGACACGCTGCTCGACGAGAACGCCGCCTCGCACATCGCACTCGGCGAGAGCTACCGGTTCACGGCGGGCGAGGAGGACCACCCGCGGCTGAACCACTCGTCGATCCACGTCGACTTCATGATCGGCGGCGACGATGTCGCCGTCACCGGCGTCACGCGCGAGGGCGAGGACGTGCCGGTGCTGCGCGACGGCGCCTGGCGGCTGTAGGGCCTGGGGAAAGGACGGCCGCGTGTCGGCCGAGAAGGGTCAATCCGCTGTCGTCGTTCCGGTGCCGGCCGTCGAGCCGGTGGTTTCGACGTGGCGGGCGCGGTTCGATCGCTCGGCGGCGCGCGGCATGCCCGCCCACATCACGGCGCTGTATCCGTTCCTGCCCGACGAGGACCTGACCGCCGACGTTGTGGCGCAACTGCGCGAGATCTGCGCGGCGGTGCCGGTTCTCGATGTGGAGTTCCGGCGTACCGCGCGGTTTCCCGACATGCTCTATCTCGACCCTGAGCCTGCGAGTGGGCTACGAGAGCTGACCGCCGCCATCGCCGAGCGGTGGCCGCAGGCGCCTCCGTACGGCGGGATGTTCGACGAGGTCGTCCCGCATCTGACCGTGGCCCAAAGCGCCGGCGACGATGTGCTCGACGACATTGAGGCGGATGTCGTGCGTCGGCTGCCGGTCAGAACACGGCTTGCGGAGGCCTGCTTGTACGTCTTCGACGGAGAGCGCTGGCAGTCGCGGTCGCGGTTGCCGTTTGAGGGTCGTCGCAGCGACCTATAGCCGCGTGGCCGAGCGGCTACGCTTCCGGAGCCTGGAGAGGTGCCGGAGCGGTTGAACGGGCGCGACTGGAAATCGCGTAACGGGGGTTAACCTCGTTCGAGGGTTCGAATCCCTCCCTCTCCGCTAAGAAAAGGCCCGGCGGACCACCGCGGGCCTGGCCCGGAGCAAGCATCTCCCGCGGAGACGCCTCCTTCAGCAACGGATCGCGATAGTGCGAGGTGAGGCGCATGGCGAGCGATGAGATCGAGCTGAGCGCCAGGGTCGGTGAGGTTCTCAACCGCTGGCCGACGGCCGGCCTGGCGGTCGGGCTGGTCCGCGATGGATCCCTTTCCTGGTTCCATGGGCACGGCGTCGCCGACGCGGGGTCGAACAGACCCGTGACCGAAGACATGGTCTTTCGGATCGCCTCCATCACCAGGACGATCACGGCGATCGCCGTGATGCAGCCGTGGGAGGAGGGGCTGGTCGACCTCGATGCGCCCGCCGACGACTACCTGCGTGCTTACCGGCTGATCCCCGCCAAGCGCTTTGGCCGGCGACGCTGCGGCACCTCCTGACGCACACCGCGGGGGTCCGCGCCGTGCGGACACCTTTGGACCTGCTCCGGCCTGCGCTTGGCTGGGAGGCGCCGCTGGGGCGCTCGGCGCCGTCGCTGGCCGACTTACTACCGGGGCGGTTTGTGCATCGACGTCGAGCCGGGCACCCTCTGCACTTCGTGAGCTGTGTGGATTAACACGGACCACGGCGGTGGTCCGGTCCGGATGTCGGTTGCTGGCCGCGCACGTAGCGTCGAGCATGTGGAAGAGCGTTCTCATGGAGACATGCACGTCGACGTGCGCCCGCCGCACTGAGAGGAGATGCCATGGCCACCCAAGCGATCCAGCGCCCGCTCCCGCGGCCCGCCGCCGACCTGAAGGCGCTCTTCCCCGGCCGGTACCTCAGTGTGACGAGCTTCAAGCGGGACGGCATCGGCGTTGCGACACCTGTGTGGTTTGTGTCCGACGGCAGCCGGCTGTTCGCACTGACCGACCTGCACTCGGCGAAGGTTCGCCGCCTGCGCCGCAACCCGCATGTCATGGTCGCGTCGTGCCGTGTGGGCGGCAAGCTGCGCACCGAGCCGGTCCCGGCGCGCGCGGAGGTGTTGACTGCCACCGCGGAATTGGAGCGCGTGCAGAAGCTCCTGATCGAGCGCTACAAGATCTCGTACCGCCTCGTGATGCTGATCTACCGGCTCGGGCGCCGTCTCCGCGGCCTGTGCAGCGTCGCCGACGGCGCCGCACTGGCGATCACCGTCGAATAGCGCCGTCGCCCTCTGCGCGGGTTCGTTATCAGCGGGCGTCCGGGCTCGTCCGCACGCCGGAGTGCGTGGTCAACACGCCGGGCGGGCCGGGCGCGGTGGTGACTGGGTCGCTCCACAGCATCACGGTCCGGCCGGTCACCGGATCGGCGGCCAACGGCACGCCGCCGGGCACGAAGTCGCCCGCCGCCATGGTGACGATCGTCTCGAGGGAGCCCCACGTGGTGGTCGCCGCGGCGCGCGCCCTGACGTAGAGGCCCGCCGGCGGCGTCGGGCTCGTGCCGGGACGACCGCTGCTCGACCACGCAACGGCCAGGCCGCCGCGCGGACCGACAGCCATGCTGCACAGTGCAGCGTCAGTGCCGACGGGTGAGAGGTCCACCGGGGCGCTCGGGCGGCCGGACCGCACGTCGACGGCGCGCACGGCGAAGCGCCCGGTCGTGTAACCGGTCCACACCACCACGGCGCCATCGCTCAACAGCGCCGCCTGGACCCCGGGCGGGCCGATGCCACGGTCCATGCCCCGGGGCAGGTCGCCCTGCAGCACCCTCGCGGCACCGAAGCGCTGGTGCGCAGGGGCGTAGGCGTAGGCGACGATGCCCGGCCCGCCCGCCGAGCCGAGCCCGCCGATGCGCTGCGCAAGCCACGCCACCAGCATGCGGCGGTTGGCGTCCATCGACGCGACCATCCTGGCGGCGCCCAGCCACGACGAGCCGCCCCGGCCCAGGCGCTGCTCCGCACCCAGACGACCCGCGACGCTGACCACCCGCGCACGCACACTGTCGCGGTCGTCCCACGCCACGAGCACGTCGCCCGCGCCGTTGAGCGCGAGCGCCGCCGGGTGGCGCCCGACGGTCCGCCGGCCGAGGTCCGCGACACGCCGGAACGCCGGCTGCCCACGATGGCGAATGAACAGCCGCGGCCGAAACCCCACCACGCTGATGTGACCGCGCACCGGCACGTCGACGACCGCCGCGGCATCACCGGCGGCGTTGGCCGCCAGCGCCGTCACGGTCGCCGACTCGATCGACCGAACGTTGCCCCGGAAATACGTGACGACACCGCGCGCGAGCAGCTGGCGCGCGAAGGCGCCCGCGACGGTGCCGCGCGTGACGGCAACGCCGAGCGGGACCTGGGCGTTGAGCGGTGAACGCCGATCGCCCGGCCCAGTGGCGCCGCCGGCGAGCATGACGCCGTCGCGACCGTAGACCGCCATGAGCGTCGGGTCCACGCCGAGAAACCTCGACGAGCGCACCGGCCGGAACGACCCGGTCGTCGCGTCCAACGTGGTGTAGCCCCGGCGGCCTTTGTCGTCGCCGAGCACCGCGTACCCGGTGGCGCCGGGTGTGAAGGCCAGCAGCCCGGGAAATGCGTGCAATGCGCCACCCATCGGCGTGTCCCAGCGCGCCAGATAGCCCCCCGGAACGATCTGCGGCGCAGACCACGGCCCGGCCGCGAAGGCGGGCGACGCGGAGCACAGCACGATCACGGCTCCGGCGAGAGCCGCCAAGCCCCGCCGCAAGAGCATCGAGCGGGTCATGCCTCGACGCTAATTCCCACCGCCGACCTCCCGCGACCGCGCGGACTACGAGACCTCATGCGGGAAGTCCGCGCACCGTGCCACGCATGGGGAGAGCGTGCGAGCCCTGCCGCCGCATAGCGGCCGCGCGCCGCCGCTGTTTTCTTGGGCGGGTGCTGCGCGGGGTGGGAGCCGATCGCGCGCCGGCGGACGCCCGGTGGTCATCCCGGGTCCGTAGGCAGCGCCTGGAGCAGCAGGGCCTCGTCAACCGCGAGCGCCACACCGACGACGGGCGCGTGGTCCTGGTGAGCCTGACCGATGCCGGGACCGCCGCGCTCGACGACTTCCGTTCCCGGGCGAGGGCGGCGCTCGCCGCCCACCTGGCCGAGCTGCCCGACGCGGACGTCGAGTTGCTGGCTGCTGCAACAGAGACGCTGGGCCGGCTCGTCGCCCTCCTACAACAAGGCCGATGAAACGTGTGGGGACAGCCCCTACCTCGTGCGGGGACGTCCCCGTTTCGCGGCGCGCCGCCGGCGCCTAGCGTCGACGCGGCAACGCAAAGCTCCTCGGGAAGGGAGACACCTCATGACGTCCCTCAGGACGGCGACCGCCGCGGCGGTCGTCGCGGGATGGCTCGCGCTCGGCGCGGGCCCTGCGCTGGCCCAGGCGTCGCCGACCACGGTGCACTGCGGCCAGACGCTCACCACCAGCGTCCGGCTGGCCAACGACCTGACTGACTGCCCCGGCGACGGGCTCGTCGTCGGGGCCGACGGGATCACAGTCGACCTCAACGGCCACACCATCGACGGGGTCCCGGGCACCTCGTGCGACCGCCCCGCAACCTTCACCCATGGCGTCGAGGACGCCGGCTTCGACGGTGTGACGATCGAAAACGGCACGGTGCGCCAGTTCGACGTCGGCGTCGCGGCCGGCTCGGGCACGGACGGCCTCAGCGACGGCCGCATCGATCACATGACGCTGCGCGACGACGCTTTCGGCGGCGTGAGCCTCGGCACCGGCGGCGGGGCCGCGCTCATGGCACGCGACCTGATCGATCGCAACGCCGTGTCGGGCTCGGTCTGCGGCGAGGGCCTCAAGCTCAACAGCGGGCGCGACAACCGCTTCACCAACAACCGGATCCAGGGGAGCGACACCGGGATCACGATCTGCTGCAGCGCCCAAGACGTCGACAACGTCGTGCAGGGCAACACGATCACCGAGTCGGGTGGCGTCGGCATCCTGCTCTTCGGCTCGGCCTCCGACGAACTCGTGGCCAATACGATCGACGGCGCCGGCGACACCGGCATCGTCATCAACGGCCAGACGAGCAACGACCTCGTCAGGGGCAACGCCATCGCCCACACGCAGGAGGCGGGCATGGTCGTGGTGCCGTGCTGCGGCGACAACCCGGAAGCTCCGACCGCCGTACGCGTCGTTGACAACACGCTCACGGCGACGGCAGACGGCATCCTCGTCATCCAGAGCGACGGGAACGAGGTCCTGCGCAACACGCTCCTCGCCACCGGCACCTTCGGCGACCAGGAGGACTTCGGCGTCGGGGTGCTCGTCGACGCCGGCAGCCATGAGCTGGTGACCGGCAACACGCTGGCCAACGGTCGCGGACCTGGCGTCATGGTCGGCGTGCCGCCCGAGCTCGCGCCCTCACCGGGCCC
Source organism: uncultured Actinomycetes bacterium (assembly GCA_963821355.1). Taxonomy (GTDB): domain Bacteria; phylum Actinomycetota; class Thermoleophilia; order Solirubrobacterales; family Solirubrobacteraceae; genus JAOPZW01. The sequence goes on from CAWGDO010000006.1 coordinate 116,753, forward strand.
GGTCGACGGCAACGTCGTCGAGCGCAACGCGATGAGCCGCGATGGGGGCGACGGCATCTTCGTGGCCGCAATCGCGCAGGACACGACCCTCCGCGGCAACACCGCACAGCACGGCGGCGCCGACGGACTGCACGTCCTGAGCGCGTCCACGACGCTCGCCCGCAACGCCGCCAACCGCAACGCCGCGTACGGGATCGAAGCGGTGCCCGGCGTGACGGACGGCGGCGGCAATATCGCCCACGGCAACGGCAACGCTGCGCAGTGCACGGTGGTGGCCTGCTCGTAGGCGTTCGCTCAAGCTGCCGCGAGGACCGGGCGGGGTCATCTTCTTGGGCCTCGACCCGGCCGCGCGGCGGCACCGCAACGCAACACCGAGCGCTGAGCTGGCGCCTGTGCTTTGCTGCGCCCTCGATGATCGATCGGGGGCTTCGCAGCGTCGCGCTCCTCGTCGCCGCGTGCTTCTTCATGGAGAGCCTCGACGGCACGATCGTCGTCACGGCGATTCCTCAGATGAGCGCCTCGCTGGACGCGACGCCGGGCGCGACGGCGCTCGTCATCACGGCCTACCTGCTGACCCTCGCGATCCTGATCCCGCTGAGCGCGTGGATGACCGCGCGCTTCGGGGCGCGGCGCGTCTTCCTGTCGGCGATCGTGATCTTCACGCTGGCCTCGCTGGGCTGCGCGCTGAGCGCGACGCTCCCCGAGCTCGTGGCGCTGCGCATCCTGCAGGGCGCGGGCGGGGCGATGATGGTTCCGGTCGGGCGGATCGTCGTCTTCGGGCAGGCCGAGAAGGGCCAGATCATGCGGCTGATGGGCTACATCGTCTGGCCCGGGCTGATCGCGCCGGTCATCGCGCCCCTGGCCGGCGGCGTCATCACGACGTACGCGAGCTGGCAGTGGATGTTCATCATCAACGTCCCGCTCGGGATCGTCGCGTTCTGCTTCGCGTGGCGGCTGATCACGGCCACCGCCACGGGCACCCCGCCACCGCTGGACAAGCTGGGCGTGCTCTTCACCTGCGGCGCGCTGGGTGCGGTGACCTACGCCGGGCAGGTCGTGTCCGACGGCACGCCCGACTGGACGCTCGCGATCGCGCTCGCGCTCGCGTCGGCCGCGCTCTTCGTCGGCGCGACGCTGCATCTCCTACGCACGCCGGCGCCGCTGATCAACCTGCGCACGCTGCGGATCCCGACCTTCGGCGCGGCGATGAGCGGAAGCTCGCTGTTCTGGCTCGTGGTCGGCGCCATCCCGTTTCTCCTGCCGCTCCTGTTCCAGACGGTCTTCGGTTGGAGCGCGATCAAGTCGGGCAGCGTCGTGCTCTTCGTCTTCGTCGGCAACATCGCCATCAAGCCCGCGACCACGTTCCTCTTCAACCGCTTCGGCTTTCGCGCGATGCTCCTCGTCTCGACCGTGGGGCTGGCCGCCACGGTGTTCGCCGCCGGCCTGCTCACGGCCGACACGCCGGTGGTCGTCGTGGCGCTCGTCTGCATCCTGAGCGGCGTCGCGCGGTCGGTGGGGTTGACCGGCTACACGACGCTTGGGCTCAGCGACGTCCCACCCGATCAGATGCGCGACGCCAACGCGCTGGCCTCGACCGTCCAGCAGCTGTTCTCGGCGCTCGGCGTGGCGGCCGCCACGGTCGCGCTGCGCGCGGGCGCGGAGCTCGGCGATCTGCTGCCGGGCCGCGCCGGCGCGGGCACAGCCTTCACCGTCGCCTTCGCGCTCCTTGGACTGATCGCGTTGGGCAGCACGGTCGATGCGCTGCGACTGCACCCGAGCGCCGGCGAGGCGCTCGTCCAGGCTCCCGCGCGCTGAGCTACGCCTTCGCGTTGGCCTTCTGCCACTCCGCCTTGTGCGCGCGCTTGGCCGCCTGGTAGTCCGCCAGGGCCTCGAGCGAGTCGACGTCGCCGAGCGTCGGGTGCCACGGAACGAGATCGCTGGCGGCCTCGACGCCGAAGCGCTTGGCCAGGACGGCACCGAGCGCCTTGATCTTCATCTCGCCGAAGCCGGGCAGCGCGGCCAGGTTGGAGCGCAGCTCGTCGGAGTTCGCCGCGTCGGTCCATACGCGCGCGGCGTCGCCATCGTAGGTGTCGCGGATGTGGACGGCGAGGTCGTGCACGCGCTGGGCCATCGCGCCGGGGAAACGGTGGATGGCCGGGGGCGTGCGGAAGAGTGACTCGAGGTCGGCGTCGGCGATCGCGGCCGCGTCGAGCGTCCCGAGGCGCTCGCGCAGTGCGAGCGGACCCGAGAAGGCCTTCTGCACGGTGACCTGCTGGTCGAGCGCAAAGCCGATGAGCAGCGCCATCGGGTCCGAGGCGTTCAGCGCGTTGGCCTCGTCGGATTCGGTGAAGTAGAGGCGATCGGGCACGGATCGATTCTAGGCAGGGCCGGTGCGCTCGATACGGTGCCGCGATGCGCAGCGCCGAGATTCAGGCCACAGGCGAGCTCGCCGGCCGCGCGCTCGCAGGGACCGGAATGCTCGTTCGCGACGTCCACGCAGCGATCGCGCGGCGCGCATTCGCGGCAACCGGTTCCGGGGCCGAGCCGGCGCGGATCGTCCACGACGGCGTCAGCGCGGCGGTCTACGGCAGCGTTCGCGCGACGCTGAGCGCGCTTCCGCGCGGCGCCGGCGCCGTGCTCGCGTGCTCGGCGCCCGACGACGCGCCCTCACTGAGGGACTCGGCGCGCGGCGCGCTCGCCCTCGCGGCGCTCAACGGCGCCGTCGGCGACGCTCTGCATCGCGAGGACAGCGCGCTGGCCCTCCCGATGACCCTGCGCCGCGGCGGCGCCGACCTCGAACCCGAGGCGATCGGTGGCGACAAGCTGGCGGTCTTCGTCCACGGCCTCGGCGAGACCGATGCCGCCTGGCGCCGGGGTGCCGACGCGCGGTGGCCCGGGTATGGCGCCTGCCTGCAGCGCGACTTCGGTTACACACCGCTGGAGCTGCGTTACAACAGCGGCCGTCACATCTCCGACAACGGCCGCGACCTCGCGCGGCTGCTCGAACAGGTCGCCGCGTCAGCGCAGCGGACCGTCCTCGTCGGCCATTCGATGGGCGGCCTCGTCGCGCGCAGCGCGTGCCACTACGGCCGGCTCGGCGGTCACCGCTGGACCGCCGCGGTGCGACACGTCTTCTGCCTCGGCTCACCGCACCTCGGCGCGCCGCTGGAGAAGGGCGTCAACGTCCTGGCGTGGGCACTGCGACAGGTGTCCGAGACGCGTTCGGTCGCGCGGATCGTCGACGGTCGCAGCGCCGGCATCAAGGACCTGCGCTTCGGGGCATGCGTCGAGGAGGACTGGTGCGATTGCGATCCCGACGAGCTGCTGACCGACCGCTGCCACGACGTGCCGTTGTTGCCGCATGCGACGTTCTATTTCGTCGCCGCGACGCTCGACGGCATCTCCGGTGAGGCGCTCGGCGACCTCCTCGTCCGTTACCCAAGCGCGGCCGGAGCGGGGCGCCGGCGCCGGATCGGGTTCGCGATCGAAGACGGCCGGCGGCTCGGCGGCCTGACGCACTTCGACCTGCTCAACCACCCGGCGGTGTACGAGCAGATGCGCGCGTGGCTGCGCCGCTAGCGTGACCGAGCGTCGCCTGCCCAGATGGTCGGAGGTGCGCCCGCTCCTCGCGCCGCGCCCGCCGGAGCTCGACCGGACCGCGCGGCGGCTGGCGCGCGCGGCCAGCATCCCTGACCTGCGCGCGATCGCGCGTAGGCGCACGCCGCGCCCGGTCTTCGACTATGCCGACGGCGCCGCCGAGCGCGAGATCGGCCTGCGCCGCTCGCGCGAGGCGTTCGCGCGCGTGGAGCTGGTTCCGCGCGCGCTCGAGGACGTCTCGGCGGTCGACACCTCGACCGACGTCCTCGGCCGCCGCGCCGAGCTGCCGCTGGCCTTCGCGCCGACCGGCTACACGCGCCTGTTCCACCACGAGGGCGAGCGCGCCGTGGCGCGCGTCGCCGAGCGCGCGGGCATCCCGACCGCACTGTCCACGGTCGGCACGACGTCGATTGAGGGCGTCACCGCCGCGGCGCCGAAAGCCCGCAAGTGGTTCCAGGTCTACGTCCTCTACGACCGCGACACGGTGGCCGACCTCGTCGCACGCGCCCAGGCCGCCGGCTTCGAGGCGCTGCTCCTCACGGTCGACGTCTCCGTGGCCGGCTCGCGGCTGCGCGACGTCCACAACCAGCTGACCTTCCCGCCCAACTTCAAGGCGCTGGCCGACATCGCCCTGCGGCCCGCGTGGTGGGCGAACATGCTGACGACCGAGCCCCTGCGCTACGCCTCGCTGAAGGAGCAGCCCGACACGGTCGCCCGCGTCGCGCAGTCGCAGTTCGACCCGAACCTGACCACCGCCGACCTCACGTGGCTGCGCGAGCGCTGGCAGGGCCCGCTGCTCGTCAAAGGGATCCTCACCGCCGACGACGCGCGGCGCGTCGTCGACCTCGGCGCCGACGGCGTCGTCGTCTCCAGCCACGGCTCGCGCCAACTCGATCTCTCGCCGACGCCGATCGAGGTCCTGACCTCGATCGTCGAGGCGGTCGGCGATCGCGCCGAGGTCTACCTCGACTCGGGGATCCTCAACGGCGCCGACGTCGTCGCCGCCGTGGCGATGGGCGCACGGGCCTGCCTCGTCGCGCGCGCCTACTGCTACGGCCTCATGGCCGGCGGCGAGCGCGGCGTCGAGCGCGCGCTCGAGCTGCTGCGCACCGAGATCGTGCGCACGATGGCGCTGCTAGGTGCGCGCTCCGTGGGGGACCTGACGCCGGATCGCGTCCGGCTGCGGCCGCCGGGCGCGTAGCGCCTCGCGGATGAGCAGCGCCACGGCGACCGGCACCGTGGCCGGCAGCGTGTCGGTGACGTAGAACAGCAGCGTGAACGCCTCGGCCAGGACCCACGTCACGAGCGCCCAGCGCCACGCCCGCGCGCCTTCGACCGCCAAAACCCCGCCGAGCACGCCGGCGACGAACAGGTCGCCGTAGCCGAGGTTCGCCGGCCCGAAGTTCTCGTACTGCAGCTGCGGCAGGCCGGGGGCCGGTACCGCCGCGTTGAGGACCGCGTTGGGCTGCTCGAGGCCGTTGGAGAAGACGAGGATCGCGTCGATGATCGCCATGGCCACGATGCCCACCTTCAGCCACGGTCCGGGCGCCACGCCCGCGAGCAGTCGCCCGAGCGTGACGCAGCTCAGCGCCGTGAGAGCCAGCCCGGCGAGCTGACCCGACGGCTCGGTCTGCCAGCCCCAGGCGAGGACGAAGAGCGGCACGGCGAGCAGCGCCAGCGGCGGGCGCGCACCGCGCATCGCCCAGCCCAGGCCGAGCGCCGCGCCGGGCGGCACGAGCAGCAGCGCGACCCACGTCAGCACGTCGGCGACGTCGGGCAGCAGCGCGATCGCGGCGATGACCACGGCGATCGACAGCGGCAGCACGAGCGCCCAGCGCGCGGTGGCGAAGCGGCGCACCGACGCGGGCACGCCCGCGCCGGTCAGGCCGACGAGGCTCGCCTGGACGCCGAGCATGACGGCGTCGTGGAGCACGAAGTCACGGGTCAACGCCCGTCAGTGTGGCGCGTGGACCGTCAGGTGTACGTCAGGCGGCGTCGGCCACGCCGGGCGCGCGCGCCTCACCGAGCGGGATGGCGAAGACGATGTGCCGGCGCGAGACAGCGATGAAGGGGTGCTCGGTGCCGGGCCCGTCGCGGCCGATGATCTCGACCACGCAATCGGTCAGCGACATGAAGTCGCGCTCCGAGGCGTTGAGGAAGTCCGACAGGCGGCTGCGGTAGCCGTCGAACGGCAGGGTCAGAACACCGGAGATGCGGTGGCGGTCGGTCTCGACGTAGATGCGCTCGTGACGGTGCTGCACCTACGTATCTTCGGCAGCCAGGCGCGCGGCCATGAGCACGTTCTCGTGGTCGTGGTCGTACGTCAGACGTTCGAGGGCGTCGCCGAGCGACAGCCAGAGCAGCTCATCGATCTCGCTGTTGGGCGTGAACTCGCCCTCGAGCGCGTCCATCCGCCAGTAGCGGACGGTCTTCGGGCGTCCCTTGGGATCGGTGTACTGCACGGAGGAGAGCTCCTCGCGCAGCGTGCAGCGATAGCCGGTCTCCTCCCAGACCTCGCGCAGCGCGGCGTCCTCCCAGCTCTCGCCCTGCTCGAGCTTGCCCTTGGGGAGCGCCCAGTCGTCGTACTTGGGGCGGTGGACGAGCGCGATGCGCCCGTCGCGCACCACGACGCCGCCCGCCGCGCGCACGTGCCGCCGCAGCCACGCCATGGACGGGACCATAGTGGGTGCCGGAGGCCTCCAAGTGGGGGCCGGAGGCGGCCCCCACTCGCGCGATGTAGGCTCGAAGCAGGATGGGACGCGTGGTCCACTTCGAGATCCACGCCGGCGACCCGGCCCGTGCCGAGCGCTTCTACAAACGCGTCTTCGGCTGGGAGATCAACCGCTGGGACGGCGCGCCGGTCGACTACCGGCTCATCACCACTGGCGGCGACGACCAGACCGGCATCAACGGCGCCATCGTCGAGCGCCGCGGCAAGATCGACGGCAAAGCGGTCACGGCCTTCGTCTGCACGGTCGACGTCGACGACCTCGAGGCGATCCAGGCCGCTGTGGCCGAGGCCGGCGGCGAGCAGGTCGTCGACCGCCAGGAAGTCGAGGGCGTCGGCTCGTACGCCTACTTCAAGGACACCGAGGGCAACATCTTCGGCGCTATGCAGAGCGCGCCGCGGAGCTAACCGAGCGGCTCGCGCGTCAGCTCGCCGTCGACGCGCCGCCAGATCCCCAGCGGGTTTGCGTCCTGAAGCTCGGGCGGTAGCACATGCGCCGGCGCGTTCTGAAAGGCGACCGGGCGCAGGAAGCGCCGGACGGCGGTCATGCCGACCGACGTGTGGGCCGCCGCGGTGGTCGCCGGGTACGGCCCGCCGTGGTGCATGCCGTACGTGACCGCCACGCCGGTGGGGAAGCCGTCGAAGATCAGGCGCCCGGCGCGCTCGCCGAGGGCGACCGCGAGCAGGCGCGAAAGCTCGGCGTCCTCCGCTTCCGCGTGGATCGAGCCGGTGAGCTGGCCCTCGATGCGCAGCACGGCGTCGAGCAGCTCGTCGCGATTGGCGTAGGTCAGCAGCAGCACGACGGGGCCGAAGCGCTCCTCGAGCAGCTCGCGGTGCTCGCGCAGGTCGGTGGCCGCGGCGCGGTACGCGGCCGGACGGAAGCGGAACCCGGGCTCGGCCGGCGTCGCGGCTTCGCCGACGGGCTCGGCCAGCTCGCCGAGCTCAGCCACCCGCGCGGTCAGCGAGTCGCGCAGGCGCTCGTTGAGCAGCACCTGCGGCTCGACCGCGGCCAGGCGCTCCCCGAGGTCGGAAGCGAACGCCTCGCCGGCGTCGCCGGCCGGCACGAAGACGACGCCCGGCTTGGTGCAAAGCTGCCCGCCGAAAGACGAGACCGACGCGGCAAGGCCCTCGGCGATCGCGTCGGCGCGCTCGCGCAGGGCCGCCTCGGTGACGACGATCGGGTTGATGCTCCCCATCTCGGCGAACACCGGGATCGGGTGCTCGCGCGCCGCCGCGCGGTCGTACAGCGCCTTGCCACCGGCGAAGGAACCGGTGAAGCCGACCGCCGCGATTGCGGGCTCGTCGACGAGCGCCTCGCCGACCTCGACGCCGCTTGATTGCAGCAGGCGGAAGGCGGCCTCGGGCAGGCCGACGTCGTCGGCGGCCGCCGACAGCTCCCGCGCGACGACCGCGCTCGTGCCCGGGTGCGACGGGTGGCCCTTGACGATGACCGGACAGCCGGCGGCCAGCGCGCTGGCGGTGTCGCCGCCCGCGGTCGAGAAGGCCAGAGGGAAATTGCTGGCCCCGAACACCGCGACCGGGCCGATGGGCACGAGCATGCGCCGGACATCGGGCCGCGGGATCGGTTTGGCGTCGGGATCGGCGGTGTCGATGATCGCCTCGACGTAGTCGCCGGCGTCGACCACGCCCGCAAAGGCCTCGAGCTGGCCCGCGGTGCGCTCGAGCTCGGAGCGCAGCCGCACCTCCGGCAGGCCGGTCTCGCCCTCGGCCACGGCGACGATCTCGTCGCCCGCGGCGCGCAGTCTCGCAGCGGCACCGCGCAGCAAGGCGGCGCGCTCGGCGCCGCGCCGCAGCGCCCCGGCGCGGAAGGCCTCGCTGGCGGCGATCACCGCCCCGTGGACGTCGTCGGGCGTCGCCTCCTCGAACGCCGCGCCGGGCGCCCCGGTGCGCGGGTCGACGGCGTGAAAAGTGGTTGACATCGCGGCTACGGTAGCCGTCATGCGCTTCCCCGGGATCCTGCCTGCCGTGACGACGCCGTTCGACGATTCGGGCGCGATCGACGTCGACGCGCTGCAGGCCAACGTCCGCGGTCTGCTCGACGCCGGCGTGCACGGCATCGTCGGCACCGGCACGATGGGTGAGGCCGGCAGCCTGACCGCCGCCGAGCGGCGCACGGTGATCGCCGCCATCGCCGAAGCGGTCGACGGCCGCGTGCCGGTGCTGGCCGGCGTCTCGGCCTCCACCGCCGAGCAGGCCGGCGCCTATGCCACCGACGCCGCGGCGGCCGGCGCCGTCGCGATGATGTGCCTGCCGCCGCTGGGCTACCGCGGCGACGCGGCCGAGCTCGAGGCCTTCTTCGCCGCGGTCGCCGGCGCCACCGGCCTGCCGCTCATGGTCTACAACAACCCCGAGGCCTCCGGGGTCGACATGCCGGCCGAGCTGATCGCGCGCATCGCCGCCGGCGTCGAGCAGGTCGTCGCGGTCAAGGAGTGCTCGGGCGACGTGCGGCGCATCCCGGCGCTCTTGCACGCCACTCGACATACAGAAGGGGGTCCCACCTCCGGCGGCCACATGGCCGCCTCCGGCACCCCCATCGAGGTGCTCGTCGGCGGCGACGACTGGGCGCTGGAGGGCTTCAGCGCCGGCGCGAGCGGTTGGGTCTCGGGCGTGGCCGTCGTCGCGCCCGCCGACTGCGTGGCGCTCTACGAACACTGCCGCGCCGGCGAGCTCGAGCCCGCCCGCGAGATCTACGCGCGCCTGCTCCCCGTCGCGCGTTTCGATATGAACCCTAAGCTCGTGCAGTACTTCAAGGCCGCTCAGGACGAGGTCGGCTTCGTGGGCGGCCCCACGCGCGCGCCGCGTCTCCCGCTGACCGCGGACGAGCGCGCGGCGCTGGACGCCGCGCTGGCTGTGCTGAGGGCCCGGGTCGCCGCGTGAGAGCGGCCCGCTACCTCGCTGCCGTCGACTCGCACACCGAAGGCATGCCCACACGCGTCGTCACGGGCGGCGTGGAGCCGCTGCCCGGCGCGACGATGCTCGAGCGCAAGCTGCACTTCGAGACAGAGCGCGATGACCTGCGCCTGCTGCTCATGCGCGAGCCCCGCGGCCACTCGGCGATGTCCGGGGCGATCCTACAGCCGTCCACGCGCGACGACGCCGACTGGGGCGTGCTGTTCATCGAGGTCTCGGGCTGCCTGCCGATGTGCGGCCACGGCACGATCGGCGTCGCCACCGTGCTGGTCGAGACTGGCATGGTCGCGGTGAGCGAGCCCGAGACGGTGGTGCGGTTGGACACGCCGGCCGGCGTGGTCGAGGCGCGCGTCGCGGTGCGCGACGGGCGCGCCGAGGCGGTGACGATCCGCAACGTCGCGTCGTTCCTGCACGCGCGCGATCAGGTGGCGGAGGTCGAGGGCCTCGGCGAGGTGCGCTACGACATGGCCTTCGGCGGCAACTTCTACGCGATCGTCGAGGCGGCATCGGTGGGCCTCGAGGTCGCCCCCGAGCGCGCCGCCGACCTGATCGCCGCCGGCGACCGCATCCGTGCGGCAGTCCCCGAGCCGGTGCATCCCGCCGATCCGCGCATCGCCGGCTGCCACCACGTGATCTTCCACGCGCCCGGGCGCGACGGCGCCGACGCGCGCAACGCCACGGCGATCCATCCGGGCTGGCTGGACCGCTCGCCCTGCGGGACCGGAACGAGCGCCCGAATGGCTGCGCTGCACACGCGCGGCGAGCTCGCGATCGGCGCGGACTTCGTCAACGAGTCGGTCATCGGCACGCGCTTCACCGGGCGGCTGGTCGAGGAGACCGAGATCGGCGTGGTGCCCGCGGTGGTGCCGGAGGTGACCGGGCGCGCCTGGATCACCGGCATGGGCCAATACCTGCTCGACGAGCGCGATCCGTTCCCCGCCGGCTTTGCCCTGTGAGGCCCTGCGAGGTCGCGGTCGTCGGCGGGGGGATCGTCGGCGCGGCGACGGCGTGGGAGCTGCACGCGCGGGGCGTGGACGTCGCGCTGCTCGACCGCGGCGAGGTGTCGGGCGCCACGACCGGCCTGGGCGAGGGCAACGTCCTGTGCTGCGACAAGGAGGCCGGCCCTGAGCTCGCGCTGACCGTCGCGGGGCTGGGCGTCTACGACGAGCTCGAGGCGCGCCTCGGCGCGGTGGCGCGGATTCGCCGCAAGGGCGCGCTCGTCGTGCACCGCGATCCCGTGACGTGGGCGGCCGAGCCCGAGCGTGTGCGGCGCGTCGGCGTCGAGGCCCGGCTGGTCGAACCCGGCGAGCTGCGCGCGATGGAGCCCGAGCTGACAGGGCCCGTCGAGGGCGCCTCGTTCTTCCCGGGCGATCTTCAGTGCGCGCCGCGCGCGATCGCCCGGGCGCTGGCCAGGGAGCTTCCGCGCGTGCACACCGGGACCGAGGCGCACGGCGTGGAACTGGCCGGTGGCCGCGTGGCGGCGCTGCGTACGAGTGCCGGCTCGCTGCCGTGCGCCGCGGTGGTCATCGCGGCCGGGCCCTGGAGCCGCGCGCCGGCCGAGGCCGCGGGCGCGGCGCTGCCGCTCGAGCCGCGCAAGGGCCAGCTCGTGCGCCTGCGTGCCGCCACCCGCGACGAGCGCTTCATCCGCCACAAGATCGTCGAGGCCGGCTACCTGGCCTCGGTGGCCAGCGCCGAGGCCGGCCTGCAGGTGACGACCGTGCTCGAGACGACGTGGGAGGGCGACGTGCTCGTGGGCTCCAGTCGCGAGCGCCGCGGCTTCGACCTCAGCGTCGATGACACGGTCTCCGACGCGATGCTCGCTCGTGCCGCCGAGCTCATGCCCGGCCTGCGCGGCCTGCCCGTCGATGCGGCGTGGGCGGGGCTGCGCCCATGGCTGCCCGACCATCTGCCCGCGATCGGGCCGGTCGGCGCCGTCGGCGGGCTGTGGCTGAACACCGGCCACGAGGGCGCCGGCGTCGCGCTCGGCCCCGTCAGCGGCCGGCTGCTGGCCCAGCTCTATGCGGACGAGCCCGCGGTGGTGGACCCGGCGCCGTTCGCGCCGGACCGCTTCACGAAGTCATCACCAGGTGAACGCGGCGGGCCGGGCGGCTAGAACACCCGGCCCGCCGGCTCTCTTGCTGAGGGTGGACTCCCTCAGCACCCCGGACTGCGGGCGTGGCCCCCGCAGGTTGTGCGGTCCTGCCACGGCGACGAGCCCGCGCCCCCAGAGCGGGCGGATGCCGCGGGAGGACCTTTCCTCACCCGCAGACTTGTAGGGGGCCAAGCGGTGGGTGCGCAGAATCGCATCGACGGCAGCGGCGTGGCCGAAGTCGGGTCGTGCGTGCATGTGGTTGGCCTCCTGGTTGCCAGGTCACACGTCCTCCGTGGCGTGCGTCCCTGTGGAGAGCCGGCAGCCGAGCCGTCTGCGGGAGACCTCTGGCTTTGCGTCCCCGCCTCGCGACGGGTTTGCCCTGAGCGGACTCGATTGGGAGCGACCATGGTACGGCCTCTTCAAACCCTTCTGGACGACCGTTCGATGTCGAGCGGCCAATATCTAACGCCAAGCGGCGGTCAGACGCCGTCAGACGGCGGAGGTCGCCGCCAGCGAGCGCTCGCCGATCGCCTCCACGGTGGCCTCCAGCTCGCCCGGCGGCAACGGTCGTGAGAGGTGATAGCCCTGCGCGGCGTCGCAGCCCACGGCGCGCAGCCGCGCCCAGGTCGCCGCGTCCTCGATGCCCTCCGCGACCACCCGCAGCCCGAGCGCATGGGCGAGGTCGACGGTCGAGGAGACGATCGCGGCAGAGCTGGCCTCGGTGGCCATCGCGGCGACGAACGAGCGGTCGATCTTGATCTCGTCGACCGGCATGCGCTGCAGGTGGGTCAGCGACGACCACCCCGTGCCGAAGTCGTCCAGCGCGACGCTCAGACCGAGGCCGCGCAGCTTTCCGAGGACCTCCATCGCGCGGACCGGATCGGTCATGAGGACGCTCTCGGTGACCTCGAGCGTGATGCGCCGCGCGGGCGTGCCGTAGCGGCGCAGGAGCGCGGCGACGTCGTCGACGAGCGAGCGGTCGAGGAGGTCGGTGGCCGACAGGTTCACGGCCACCCGCCACTGGCGGTCCAGGCGGAACCACGCGCCCGCCTGGCAGATGGCCATCGCCAGCACCCGCCGGCTGAGCTCGCGCATGAGCGCGGTGTGCTCGATCGCGGGCAGGAAGTCGGCGGGCGTCAGCAGCCCGCGCTCGGGATGACGCCAGCGGACGAGCGCCTCGACGCCGAGCAGCTCGCCGGTGCCCAGGTCGGCGGCGGGCTGGTAGTAGAGCGCGAGCTCGTCCTCGGCCAGCGCGCGCCGCATCTCGCCCGCCAGCTCCAGGCGCTCGCGGCTGTGGTGGTCGTCGGAGGACGCATAGACCTCGTGCCCGGTGCGCCCGCGCTTGGCCCCGTACATCGCCACGTCGGCGTGGCGCAGCAGCTCGCTGGCGTCGCGCGCGTGATCCGGGTACACGGCGATGCCGACGCTCGCGCCGACGTGCAACGAGATGCCGGCCAGCGCAAACGGGCGCGCCAGCGCGGCGCGCAGCCGGCGCGCGGTCTCCGCGGCGGCCTCGGCGTCCGCGCCGTGTAGGAGCACGCCGAACTCGTCGCCGCCCAGGCGGGCGACCACGTCGCTCGGCGACATCGCGTCGCGCACCCGCGGGCCGACTCCGCGCAGCAGTTCGTCGCCGACGTGGTGGCCGAGCGTGTCGTTGAGCTCCTTGAACTGGTCGAGGTCGATCATCAGCAGCGCGAATGGCCGCTCGGCGGCGATGGCGGCGTCGATCTCGGCGGTGAACGAGCGGCGGTTGCCCAGCCCGGTGAGGTCGTCGGTCAGCGACAGCTTGCGCGACACGGCCAGCGCCGCGGTCTCGCGCAGCAGCAGCGCCATGCGCACCATGATCGCCAGCAGCGCGAGGACCGCGAGGGCGATGGCGACGGGGTTGAGTCGCACGGACTGGCCGTAGACGAGCACGGCGACCGCGATCGCGCCGAACGCCGACGGGAAGAGCAGGGCGCGCCGCCCGGCGCCGGGCTTGCGCACGCGGCGCGTGGGTAGCCAGCCGGAGGTGGCCAGCAAGAGCATGGCGAGTGCCCACAGCGGGTCGTACGAGCCGCCGGCCAGCCAGCCGCCGTACGCGCTGTCGATGGCAAAGACGGTGTCGACGCCGACGAGGACGAGCAGGCCGGCGACGAGCGCAGCGCCCGAGCGGCTTGGCCGCCAGTACGAGCCGGCGACCATCGTGGCCAGGAAGGTCAGCAGCGCGACGTCGGCCAGCGGGTAGGCCGCGCCGGTCACGGCGGCGCTGCCCGCCGCGTCGAGGTCCGACAGCGCGGCCTGCAGCGCGGTGGCCGCGACGGCGGCTCCGAGGGCCAGGCCGCCCAGCAGGCCGTCCAGCCACATGCCGACCCCGCGGCGCGAGAAGCGTTCGCGCCCGATGAGCACGATGCCCGGATAGAAGCACAGGTACGACGCGAGCCAGAGCGGGTCGCTCCACGACGGCATCGGCGCCAGGCCGGCGTAGAAGATGAAGTCCACCAGCCAGCCCGAGCAGTGCAGAGCGACGCCGATGCCGATCGCAAGCCAGGCGCCGCGCTCGGTCGGCAGCCAGGCGGCGCGCGTAAGACACAGGCCTGCCGACAGGATGAAGACCGAGGCGAAGACGAGGTGCCACGCCAGGCTGTCGCCACCGAGGCCGAGCGCGCTGTGCGCGGTGCTGGCCGCGAGCGCGGCGACGGCAAGCGCCCATGCCGCGATCAGCCCGCGCCGGCGTGCGGGCAGCATCGACGTCGCGAGGGCGCGGTCGGCCACCAACCTGTAGTCGGCGGCCCATGGGTCGGGTTTGAGCCGGTGCCGACGCCGCGTCTACGGCGCGGCGACCTCGCCCCGGGCGACCGCAATGGCCACGGCCTGGGTATTACCCAGCGCGTCTAACCAAAATGCATGATTTCAGTCCATCGGCGTAGGTGGGCACACGGCCTCGACCACCTTCGCGGGCTCAAGCACCTCGAATCGGTGCGACGCCCCGGGCGGCACGACGTAGGAGTCGCCGGTGTGGAGCTCGACGGGCGGATCGCCGGCGATCGTGACGATGAGGGCACCGGATACCACGTACGCGACGCGCTCGTTGGCTGCGTCGGGCGCAACGGCCCTCTCGCCCGCCGGATCGCGCTCGATGACGTAAGCGTGCATGTCCCTTGGGTCCTGCCCGGCGCAAGTTCGACGCAAAACCTCCGTTACCGGCTGGTGGGGGACCTCACCAACCAGCCAGGAGGCAGACCCGACCATGCAGCACCGCTTGCCCATGGCGACCGCGCTGGCGATCGTTGCGTGCGCGTTCGCCGCCGGCCCGGCCGCGGCCGCGCCCAGCTGGGCGCCCGCGTCGAGCGCCGCGATCCACCCCGGCGTGCAGACCTTCACCGACGGGGCCCAGTGCACCGCCAACTTCGTTTTCTACGACGCCGCCAACGTCTACCTCGGGCAGGCCGCGCAATGCTCGGGAACCGGCTCGTCGACCGACACCGACGGCTGCACGAGCGGCTCGCTGGCGATCGGGACGCCGGTCGACATCGGCGGCGGCAAGCCGGGCACCCTGGTCTACAACTCGTGGCTGACCATGCAGGCCCATGGAGAGACCGACGCCGACACCTGCGCCTTCAACGACCTGGCGCTGGTCCAGGTCGATTCCGCCGACGTGGGCAAGGTCAACCCGTCGATCCCGTTCTGGGGTGGGCCGACCGGCGTCCACAGCGGTGCCACCGCGACCGGCGACACCGTGCTCAGCTACGGCAACTCCGAGCTGCGCGGCGGCATCATGCAGCTCAGCCCCAAGCAGGGCAAGAGCATCGGCGACGACGGCAACGGCTGGAGCCACAACGTCTATACGGTCACGCCGGGCATCCCCGGCGACTCGGGCTCGGCGTTCATGGACGCCTCCGGCAAGGCGCTCGGCGTGCTCAGCACCGTCCAGCTCGCGCCACTGGCCGGCAGCAACGCGTCGGCGACGTCGCCAGGGAGCTCGCCTACCTCAACAGCACCGGCGGCTTCAGCGTCATGCTGGCCAACGGCACCGAGGCATTCCGCGGGCCGCTGCTGCCGATCTGAGTCGGCTGTTCACTCCTGAGGGGCGGAACGGAACGGGGCGGCCGCGTGGCCGCCCCGTTCGCCTTGCGCCGGCAGCCGGCACGCGCACCCGCCCTGGCCACGCGGCGAGACGGGAGCATGCCGGAGCGCCCTAGCCGATCCGCTCCTCCAACCGCACGCGGACCGTGTCGCCCGCCGCCTTGCCGATCGCCTTCCGGATGTCGGCCTTGACGGGGAGCATGTGCGTTCCATCGCCGCGTGCCATGAACGAGCTCTCGAACAGCACGCCGTCGACGGTCCCGCGGACCTTCACGAGCCCCCTCGTCCCGAAGAACTCGGCAGAGCCCTCCATGACGACGTACGTCCAGGCTCCCTTGCTCTGGCCCTTCTGCAGGCAGGCGGAGAACTCCTTCAGCATCGCGGCACGCTCCTGACGTCATCGTCCGTGCGGATAGGCTCACGATTGTCACCATGTCGCACGAACACGTCGACGTCCTGATCGTCGGCGCCGGGATCTCCGGCATCGGCGCCGGCTGCCGGCTGCGGCAGCGCTGTCCGGGCAAGACGTTCGCGATCCTCGAGGCGCGCGGAGCGATCGGCGGGACGTGGGACCTCTTCCGCTTCCCGGGCATCCGCTCGGACTCGGACATGTTCACGCTCTGCTACCCGTTCCGTCCGTGGTCGGGACCGCAGGCGATCGTCGACGGCGTCGTCGATCCTCGACTACATCCGCGAGACGGCGCGCGAGCACGGCATCGACGAGCCGGATCCGCTTCCACCACCGGGTCGTGCGGCGCCGAGTGGTCGTCGGCCGACGCGCGCTGGACGGTGGAGGTCGAGCGCGAGCGACACCGGCGAGACCGTCCACCTGACCTGCGGCTTCCTGTTCACGTGCACCGGCTACTACCGCTACGACGAGGGCTATACGCCCGAGCTTCCAGGGCCTCGAGCGCTTCGGCGGCGAGATCGTCCATCCGCAGTTCTGGACGCGAGGACATCGACCATCGGGGCAAGCGCGTCGTCGTCATCGGCAGCGGCGCGACCGCGGTGACGATGATCCCGGCGCTGGCGCCGGCGCGCCGACCACGTCACGATGCTGCAGCGCTCGCCCAGCTACATCATCTCGTTGCCCGCGACGATCCGCTCGCCGGCCTGCTCGAGGCGCGTGTTGCCCGCGCGGCTCGCCTATCCGATCGTGCGCTGGAAGAACGTGGTGCTCGCGCTGGCGATCTACGGTCTCAGCCGGCACCGTCCGCAGGCGATGCGGCGGCTGATTCGCAAGCTGCTCGAGCGCCGGCTCCCGCCCGGCTTCGACGTCGACACGCACTTCAACCCGAGCTACGAGCCGTGGGATCAGCGCATGTGCATCGTCGCCCGACGGCGATCTCTTCGACGCGATCGCCGACGGCCGCGTCTCGGTCGTCACCGATCGCATCGAGACGCTTCACGGAGACGGGCGTCGCGCTCGCCTCGGGGGCCGAGCTCGAGGCCGACCTGATCGTCACCGCGACGGGGCTGAAGATGGTGCCGCTCGGCCGGATCCGGCTCAGCGTCGACGGCCGCGAGGTGCGAGTTGCGGAAGCGCTCGTGTACCGCGGGATGCATGCTCAGCGGCGTGCCCAACATGGCATTCGCCTTCGGCTACACCAACCAGTCCTGGACGCTCGGGTCCGACCTCACGTGCGAGCAGGTCTGCGCGCTGCTCGAGCACATGGACCGCCACGGCTACACGAGCTGCACGCCGCGCAACCGCGACCGCGCGGTCACCGACGTGCCGTTCGCCGACCTCACCTCGGGCTACATCCGGCGCGCGCTCGACCAGTTCCCGCGGCAGGGCTCGAAGGACCCCTGGCGTCAGAGAGCAGAACTATCTGCTGAACCGCCTGTCCGTGCGGCGCGCGCCGATCGACCACGCTGCACTTGAGTTCTCGCGCTCGCCCGCTCTGGCTGACGCAGCGTGAGCTCACGCAGCTCAGACCGTTCGAGCCTTCCCCAGGAAACGTGAACGGGGCGGCCGCGTGGCCGCCCCGTTCGGTTGCGCCGGGGGCTGGCGCCCCTGCCTGTGTTACGACTGGACGTTCGCGTCCTTCGGAGACTGCTGCTGGTCCTCGGTCTTGGAGGAGGCGTGCGGCTTGGCGGGCTTGCGGACGACCTTCTCGCACGACCCGTTGGGGTTCGCCGCGGTCGCGTCGGTGATCACGTCGACATTGTCGAGCAGCGCCACGTCGAAGCCGTCGCCGCAGGTGATGCGGTCGACCTCGCCGTCACGGGTGTGGAACCGGTCGTTGCCGGGGCCGCCGTCGAGCGTGTCGCCGACCTGATCGACGCCCGGGCCGGGCGCGACGTCGCCGCGGGCAAGCGCCCACAGGTCGTCGTTGCCGCCCTCGCCGTACGTGGTGTCCTGCCCGAGGTTGGCGAAGATGCGGTCGTTGCCCTCGCCGCCGTACTGGACGTCGTTGCCGGTACCGCCGGCCATCAGGTCGTTGCCGTTCTGGCCATGGGAGAGATCGTCACCAGGGCCGCCGTACATGCGGTCGCGCGAGTCGCCGCCGTACAGCTTGTCGTTGCCGCTGCCGCCGAAGATGCGGTCGAACGACGTCAGGTCGCCGGTGCCGTTGGCGTCGCCGGTGACCGTGTCGTCGCCGGGACCGCCGTTGAGCCAGTCGTTGCCTTGGACGCCCGAGATCGTGTCGTTGCCGCGGCCGCCGAAGACACGGTCGTTGCCCTGGCCGCCGATGAGGACGTCGTCGCTGCCGAGGCCGAAGATCCGGTCGTTGCCTCCGTTGCCGTCGATGCGGTCGGGGGCGCGGGTGCCCTTCAGGTGCTCGCCGAGCGGACCGCCCTGGATGTTCGCGGCCAGCGCCGTCCCTGGCAGCACCGCGAGCGCCGCGGCGGCGCCGATGATGGACTTGCGAACGTGCATGGCTTTGCTGATCCTCCTGTCGCTTGGCTGTGCCGAGGTGAGGATCACCCGTCGCGCGGCGTTCGCAGCGTGCCTCTCAAAGACTTTTCACGCTCCATGAGAAGACCATGAGAGACGCTCGGGCGGGATGTTGCCCGTCGACCGTGCTGGGGCATCCTTTGGGAGCGATGTCACGCCTACCCGCCGTTCTTGCCCTCGTTGCGCTGCTCGCCTTCCCCGCGGTCGTCCTCGCCCAGGACATCGACGGCACGCGGCGCGCCGACAACCTCGTTGGCACATCGGGCGCCGATCGGATCAGGGGCCTCGGCGGCAACGACCGAATCCGCGGGCGCGCCGGCAACGATCGGCTCAACGGCGGCGCCGGCGACGACACGATCTCCGGAGACGCCGGTAACGACGTCATCATCGGCGGGCGTGGGAATGACACGCTTCTCGGTGGCGCGGGCAAGGACCGCATCAGCGGCGGCCCGGGCGCGGACGTCATCGCCGCCGGCCTGGGCAACGACGTCGTGCGCGTACGCGACGGCGCGGTCGACCAGGTGAACTGCGGGCCGGGCCACGATCGCGTGATCGCCGACCCCCAGGATCAGGTGGCCGGCGATTGCGAGATCGTCCAGCGTGGGTGACGATCCCGCCCACCCGTCCGGGCCAGTCGTTCTCCTCGTTGACGATCACGCCGCTATCCGCCGCACGGTGGCGGCCGGCCTCGAGCTCGAGGGGTTCTCGGTCGTCCCCGCCTCGGGCGGCCGCGCCGCGTTGGAGGCCGCCGAGCGCGTGCGTCCCGCGGTCGTCCTGCTCGACCTCAGCATGCCCGACCTCGACGGCCTCGAGGTGCTGCGCCGCCTGCGCGAGAGCGGCGATCAGGTGCCGGTCTGTGTCCTGTCGGCGCGCGACGAGGTGGACGAGCGCGTTCGCGGGCTGCAGGCGGGCGCCGACGACTACATCGTCAAGCCGTTCGCGATGCAGGAGGTCGTCGCGCGGCTGCAGGCGCTGCTGCGCCGGCGTCCGGCCGGTGTCGGCGAGGCGCTCGAGACCGGCGACCTGCGGTTGGATCCACGCGCGCGCACTGCGTACCGCGGGGACCGAGAGCTCGACCTGACTCGCCGCGAGTTCGAGCTGCTCGAGTTCCTCATGCGTCATCCCGGCGAGGTCGTCGAGCGCCGCCGCCTGCACGAGGACGTGTGGGGCTACACGTTCGATCCCGGGACCAATGTCGCCGACGTCTTCGTCGGTTACCTGCGCCGCAAGCTCGAGGCCGGCGGCGAGCCGCGCGTGCTGCATACGGTGCGCGGGGTCGGGTTCGTCCTGCGAAGCTGAGGGCCGGTGCGCAGCCTTCGCGGTCGTCTCACACTCGGCGTCGCGCTCGTCCTCGCCGCGATCCTGGCGGTGGCGGGCATCATCGCCTCGCGCTACGTCGCGTCCTCCGAGCGCGCCGCGCTCGACGATCGCCTCGAGCGCACCGCGGAGCTGTCGCGCCCGACCGCCGTGGCGGCCGTCAACGACGAGCTGCCAGACAACGACAAGCGCCTTGATGCGGTGCTGTCGGCTACCGGCAGCTCGCTGCGGCTGACGCTCGCCGGCAGGGTGCTGCTGGACACCGGCGCGCCGCCTCCCAAGCACCCGCGGCTGCGGCGCGGGCTGCAGACGTTCGAGTCGGGCGGCCAGAGCTACCGCGCCTATGTGACTCCCTTGCGCGACCCGGGCCTGGGCGGGCTCGCGCGCCTGGAGGTGGTCACCTCGCTGGCGTCGCTCGAGTCGCGCCAGTCGCAGCTCGACCACCGCCTGCTGGCGTTGGGGCTGCTCGCGCTGGTGGCCGCGAGCGCGGCGGTCTGGCTGACCGCCGACGTCGTCCTGCGCCCGCTGCAGCGGCTGCGCAACGTCGCCTCGAGCGTCGCCGAGGACGAGAACCTCGAGCGACGCGTGCCTCAGGGCGGTCCGACCGAGCTGCGCTCGCTGGCTGCGAGCTTCAACGCGATGCTGGCGCGGCTGGGGCGCTCGGCTGCCGACCGTGAGCGCGCACTGGGCGCGACCAGGCGCTTCGCGGCCGACGCCGGCCACGAGCTGCGCACCCCGCTGACGAGCGTGCAGGCGACACTGTCGACGCTCGAGCGCCATCCGGACCTGGCACCGGAGCGGCGTACCGAGATGGTCGGCGACGCGCTGGCCGAGCAGCGCCGGATCGTCGACCTGCTCGACGGCCTGCAGGCGCTGGCGCGCGGCGACGCGGGGCCGCTCGAGGTCACCGAGGTCGACCTCGGCGAGGTCGTCGACGCCGCGGCCTCAGCCGCGGTTGAGCGCCATCCGGGTCTGCAGCTGAGCGCCGATGTGCCCGACGCGCCGGTCCCCGTCGCGGGCTGGGAGCCGGGACTGCGGCTGCTGGCCGACAACCTCGTCGAGAACGCCGCCCGTCACGGCCGCCCCGGAGGCCGGATCAAGGTCACCGTGAGCGCCGCCGCGCTGCTGATCGTCGAGGACGACGGCCCAGGGATCCCGCCTGGCGAGCGCGAGCGGATCTTCGAGCCCTTCGCGCGCCTGGAGAGCACGAACGGCGACGGCTCCGGGCTCGGCCTCGCGCTTGTCGAGCAGCAGGCGCGGCAGCACGGCGCGCGTGTCGAGGTCGGCGACTCGCCGCTGGGCGGCGCGCGCTTCAGTGTGCAATTTGCACCACCAGCGTCGTAGGATCCCCGGCCGCACGTGGCATCCGTCTCGAACTAGGAGGAGGAGCAGCATGTCGTTTCTGCGCAACCGGACGATCCCGGTCCTGCTACGGCAACAAGTTGGGGTTCCCGCCCAACGTCCACCGCCTGGATCTCTCGGGGTACGTGATCGAGGCCAAGTACACGCTCGGTCACAACGCCACCAACACGTTCGACCAGACCTACAGCACGCCCTCGACCGTCCAGGGCAAGCCCGTCGCCGGCCCGAACGTCGGCACGGTCTTCCCTCCTGTGAAGTACGTGGCGCTCCCGATCGGCCACAAGCAGGTCTACATCGTCTGGCAGGACGACGCCAACAACATCATCGACGCCTTCGTCATGAACTTCCGGACCGGCGTCGTCTTCGACTACGCGCCGGGCAGCAACTCGCCCGAGAGCTCGGGCACGGTGAAGATCCTCGAGAAGGGGACGCACCGCATCCCGTGAGCTGAAACATGCCGCGCCCCGGCGGGCCTCCACGTCCGAGGCCCGCTGAGCGCGAAGCTCAGTCGGAGGGCGCTCGCCTCGGGTGGCCGCGAGTTGCGACTCAACGTGCGAGCGAGCGATACTCCGGCCATGACGCACGACGAAGCCGTCGCGGAGGCCGGGCGCTTGCGGCGCGAACATCCGCAGCGTCATCGCCTCGTCTTTGCGCCGCGCAAACGCGTAGACGGCGACTGGGAAGTCGTCACTGCTCGGCCTGACGGGGTCGAGCTTGCCCCCGACGAACGGCAGGCCGAGACGCGCGCCGGTCCGCAAGTGACGCCGGACCCGACGGAATCGCAGACGCCACCGATTCACGGCCAGCGCGGTTTCTAACTCGGCGGGGCCACTCCGGCCTTCGTGCTCAGCCAAGTTGCATCGCTTACGCGCGCATACCCACACCATTCCTACAGCGGCGTCGCCTACCGCTTGTAGGTGACGCCACGATCGACAGCGACATAGCAGTTACGCGCGTTTCGCCGAACAGATCCTTCGCATCTTGGTTCCTCACGGTGCGGTCGCGTCGTGCGATGCCCGCGGTGGGGCGCTTTACTGCTTTCTTGGCGGGTGTTGGTGCTCCTGAGTGGCCGTTCTGCGTAGTGTGACCTCCCTGGCACTTCCAGCTGATCGCTGGACTGATGGAAAGGACACGTATGCCTGCTGATTTTGTCTTGGGCCGCTGGAGCATCCCGCCGGGAAATCACGTCTTGTCGTTCTGGTTTGCCTGGCCACCAGGCCATCATCCAAACAAGGGACCGGTCTTCTGCATGCTGTCGCCGGATCATCCCCCAAAGGCTGAAGACGTGAAGCTGACGATCGACGGCTACGCCCAGGCCCGCTCTGTGAACGGGCCCGTGTACTACTACGGACTTATCTCCAACAGTTGTTCGCAGACGGTCAACGCGAGATTGATGGGCGTCTACTTCCCGGAATTCCAGGGCGATTGGGAGATGTGACCGTGAAGATGACAGTCATCGCCGATAAGGCCGGCAAGGTAATCAGCACCTACATGCACCCGGAACATCCTGGCGAGAATGAGCCGACTCTCCACATTTCCGGTGGACCCGGTCACACCACTCACGAGTTGGATGTGCCCGCGGAGTACGCAGACATAGAGTCCGTGGAGGAGCTCCACAGCCGGGTGGGCGGGCACCTCAAAGACTCGTCGTCGTAACGCGGCTAACGGGGGACGGCTCAACGGTCGGGCGGTCTCGCGTGGGCGGGGAGCCAGATCGACCCGAGCACGCGAGTTGGCCCGTAGCGCCGGGTTCCTCCAGTTCGCCGTGCGCCTGATGGCATTTGTCGCACAGATCCAGCTCGCCGAGTTGCGCGGTCGCGACTGGTCCGGTCCGCGCTCAGGGCTCCTGAGCTTTTTCTGCGCGAGAGACCCGGAAAGCGAAGGCGTCTGCCGCCGTCAGCCCAGGTCATGACGTCGAGCTGCGGCGGCGAGCTTGGCCCGCCGATGTTGTGCCGGGCAGGACGCTCGAGCTTTCCCCGGCGCTGGAACGTCACACGCCGCCAGGGGCTAGCAGGAGTCCGAGGATCTCCTGTTGTTGTCTCCTGGCGTGAGCCGACCCGCTTCCTCCACGTCCGGTCGTCCAGCGCGCGAGCTGAACGGGCGTGGATCCGCGTCGGTTCTTGGCCTGAGGATCTGCGCCCAGGTCGAGCAACGCCTCGACGGCGGCGGCGCATCGATTGCGCACGGCACGGTGCAGTGGCGTCGTCCCACTCTTGTCAACGGCGTTGGGGTCCGCACCGAGCTCGACCAAGCACCGAACCGTGTCCTGTTGCGCGGTCGGGTTCCAGCGCGGGCAACCTGGGACGCCATCGACCGCGTAGTGAAGCGGCTGGGCGCCGCGGCGATTCATGGCCGCGACAAGCGCGCCTGCGTCGACCAGCTCGCGGGCGACGCCGGGTTCGTACGCGGCCGCAGCGATGTGCAGCGCGGTGTCGCCGGCGTACAGGTGGTGGTCGATGCCTTCAAGGAAATACCCCTCGGCGCGCTGCCGGGACGCACCGACCGCAAGGCGTGCCATCGCGAGTTCGGGGGCGGCGGTGAGCAGCTCCGACACGGCTAGGTGGTCTCCCCGCACGATCGCCCGCACGAACCCCATCAACGCCGCATCGGCCGGCACCGGGCAACTGTAACCGGCAGCCGGCGTCAGCCGACGGTCGCGTCGGCGAAGAACCGCAGGATCGCGTCGGTCGCGTCGGGTCCTCGAGGGTCCGTGTAGCAGGCGCCGGGGAAGCCTCCTGACCAGGCGTGGCCCAGGCCGTCGACGAGCATCAGCTCGTGCGCCGGCGCACCCTCGCTGTCGTTCCAGCGCGTGCGTGTGTAGCGCAGTCCCCCGTCGGCGTGTTCTTCGGCCACGCTGGAGGGACGTCGCTCGTCGAGGAGCCGGCATTCCGGTGCGGCGAGCCGGTTGGCAGCCATCGTCTGCCGGAGCACCTGCCGTGCGTTGACGGGCGCGACGGTTCGATCGGCCAGACCATGGATGATGATCGTGGGGACGGCGCGGGCGTGTCGTCCCATCGCGGCGTACGCCGCGCGGCCTTGGGCGGCCCGGTCGGGGCCCCCGTTGGCCATCGCCGCGTACGCCGACCCGGTGTCCGAGGCCGAGCCGTAGGCGAGGCCGGAGTGGATCGCCGCCGCGGCGAACACGTCCGGATAGGTCACGGCGAGGATCGCCGCCATCGCGCCGCCCGAGGACAGCCCGCACACGAACACCCGGCGAGCGTCGACCCGCGGCTCGCTCTCGCCGAGCATCTGGGCGATGATGCCGGCGATCGCTGCCGGCTCGCCGCGATCGCGCCGCTGCTGCTCGGGCTCGAACCAGTTCCAGCAGCGCATCGGGTTGGCAGCGCGGTCCTGCGCCGGCAGGACGGCGACGAAGCCGTGCTGCTCTGCCGCTGCCGCGATCCGCGTCCCGGCGGCGAAGCTCGCCGGGTCCTGCGTGCAGCCGTGCAGCATGCAGAGCAGCGGAACGGGCGTTTCGACGCCGATCCCGGCCGGTGCGAACACGAGCGCCTGCCGCGCCCGGCCGCGTATCGTGAACGTCCGCTCCTCGCCGGGCGCGTCCACGCCGGGCACCGGCCCGCGGTCGTCGAGTCGCAGCGGGGCGCCGACGGGATGGGTGCGCGGAGTCAGCAGGCCGGCCGGCGGGGGCGATGACGGCCGTGCAGGCATGGACACGCCCGACCGCTCGGTCACCGCGCGATTCTGCGCGTAGAGGTCGCGCCAGTCGATTGGGAACATGCGCGTACTATACAACGCATGCTTGAGACGTATACACAGATCATTGCTGAGGGATCCGCGCCAACCCGAACGACCGGTACACCGTCAGGAGGGCGAAGCGCTGCGGCTCGCTGAGGACCGGATCGCTGAGGATTGCCGCTTCCGTCGTCGGCAGACGGCCCTCGTGGTCGCCGGCGGCATCGATGATCCCCGCCCGCGCGAGGAGCACCTGCAGCGGGACCCCCAGGGTCGAGGCGACCGCCGTCAGCACGCGTAGCGACGGCTCGTGGCGACCGCGCTCGACCTGGCTGAGGTAGGCATTTGACACGCTCGTCCGCTCTGCGAGCTCACGCTGCGAGAGCCCGGCGGCCCTCCGCTCCTCGCGCAGCAGCGCGCCGAGCGCCTCCAGCCTCGCCTGCCATGAAACCTCGGTCATTGCCGGACATCTTCGCCCACGGGCCCGGGGGCTCGGCGCCTCTCAGCGCGGCCGCTGATCGCGCATTGAGATATCGCCCTGCGCCACCGGGCGCGCGACCCGCGCCTTCACGGTGCGTCGCGGCTGCGGCGAGTGGCGGATGGACGGCGGGCGCGCAGCCGTCTAGGGTCGCCTGGACCCCGTGTGAGCCAGCAATCCTTTGGACTGATCGGCCGTGATTTCGGGGGTACCGCGTCGAGGCGGTCCTCGGTCGCGGCGGCATGGGCGTCGTGTACCGCGCGACCGACGCTCGGCTCGGTCGCAAGGTCGCTCTGAAGGTCCTGTCGCCGGAGTTCGGCGACGACGAGACGTTCCGCGCGCGCTTTCTGCGGGAGTCGCGCGCGGCGGCCGCGATCGACCACCCGGGTGTCATCCCGGTCTATGAGGCGGGCGACGTCGGCGGCCAGCTCTACATCGCCATGCGCTACGTCGACGGCATCGACCTCGAGCGGCTGCTCGAGGCCGAAGGGCCATTCGCGCCCGAGCGGGCGCTCGCGCTGGTGGCGCAGCTTGCCGCCGCGCTGGACGCCGCCCATGAGCGCGGGCTCGTCCACCGCGACGTCAAGCCGTCCAACGCCCTCGTGGCGAAGGGCGATCACGTCTACCTATGTGACTTCGGTCTCACGAGGCAGGCCTCGGACGACAAGCTGACCGCGTCGGGCGAGGTCGTCGCCGGGACCGCGCTGTACATGGCGCCCGAGACGCTCCGCACCGGCCACGCGGACGCCGCCTCCGATCTCTACTCCCTCGGGTGCGTCCTGTTCGAGTGCCTTGCCGGCAAGCCGCCGTTCACCGGTCCGACGCAGGCGGCGGTCATATTCGGCCATCTCGAGGAGTCGCCTCCGCGCGTCACCGAGCGGCGAGCGGGTCTCCCGCACGCGCTCGACTCGGTGCTCGCGCGGGCGCTCGAGAAGGTCCCCGAGCACCGTTATCCGAACGGCGTCGAGCTCGTCGCGGCCGTCCGTGCGGCGCTGGCCGGTCGTTCGCCGACTCGTACACGCCGGCGCCTCGCGCTCGCCGCCGGCGCGGCGCTCGCCGTCGCGGCCGCCGGCGCGGCGGCGCTCCTCGCCGGCTCCAGCGGAACGCCGAGCCTCGCGACCATCGAAGGAGACGCGGTCGGCGTCATCGATCCCGAGCACGGT
The DNA here is from genome assembly GCA_963821355.1 of uncultured Actinomycetes bacterium. Classification (GTDB taxonomy): domain Bacteria; phylum Actinomycetota; class Thermoleophilia; order Solirubrobacterales; family Solirubrobacteraceae; genus JAOPZW01. Next base: position 143,081 of record CAWGDO010000006.1, read on the forward strand.
TCCCTCACCGGGCAGGTCGCTCTTGACGGTGCGCCCGACGCGATTGCGGCTGGTGCCGGCGCGGTGTGGGTGACCGACCGCGACCGCAACGTCGTCTCCCGCGTCGACACGGACACGCGCACGATCCGCCAGACCATTCCGGTCGGGCACGCCCCCTCGGCGATCGCGGTGGAGCCCCACGGCGTGTGGGTCGCCAACAGCCAGGACGGCACGGTGTCGGTCGATCTCGCCGCGCACGAACCAGGTCGCACAGCGGATCGATGTGGGCCGCCAGGTCGACGGGCTCTGCGCCGCGGGCGGCGCGGTCTGGGTGGCCAGTCCGCTCGAGTACGCCGTCGTGCGCCTGGACCCGGCCACCGGGCGCCGGACGGCGAAGGTGATCCTCGACAGCCAGCCGGCGAAGCTGGCCTGCGGTGATGGGGGCGTTTGGGCCAGCCACCCCTCTTCAGGGACGGTGACGGAGATCAGCGCGTCCACCGCTACGGCCACGCGGCCGGTCCAGCTGAGCCGCGGCGTGTCGGCGCTGGCCGTCGGTCAGGGCGCCGTCTGGATCGCCAACCCGCTCGAGGGGACGGTCTCGCGGGTCGACCGCAAGCGCGGCGTCGTGACCGCCACGGTCCCGGTCGGTCGGAACGACGGCCCGGTGAGCGTCGCGGTGACGCCCGGCGCGGTCTGGGTGGCGAACGAGTTCGCCGGGACGCTGGCGCGCATCGATCCCAATCGGGCCGTGGTCGCCAAGAGGCTCGACATCGGCAACCGGCCGCTGGCCCTGACCGTCGTGGACGACGACATCTGGCTCGGCGCGTCGGACGCCGGCACGCGCCGGCGCGGCGGAACCGTGAGCACCGAGCTGCTCGGCTCGCCGGACTGGACGAGTATGGACTTCGCGGTCGACTACGGGGTGAGGGGCGATCTCACCAACGACGGGCTGACCGGATACATCCGCCAGGGCGGTATCCCCGACGCTGGCGGCCAGCCTGGCCGAGACCCTGCCCGTCCCGTCGGACGGCGGCCGCACGTACGCCTTCCGGCTCCGGCGCGGGATCCGCTACTCGACCGGCGAGCCGGTGCGGCCGAGCGACGTCCGTTTCGCCATCGAACGGGGGATCAGCAACAGAGGATTCGCGGACCAGCTCTTCAGCGCGATCCGCGGGGCGCGTTCCTGCCGCCCCGGGGCGTGCGACCTGTCCCGCGGGATCGTGGCCGACGACAAGGCGGGCACGGTCATCTTCCACCTGACCGTGCCCGACGGCGACCTGCTCTACAAGCTCGCGATGCCCTTCGCGTTCCTGCTGCCGCCGAGCGTGGGAATGAAGGTCCCTGCCAGGCGGCCGCTGCCCGCGACCGGGCCGTACCGCGTCGTGCGCTTCGACAAGGGGCGCGAGGTGCGGCTGGAGCGCAACCCAGCGTTCAGGTCGTGGTCGCCCGCGGTGCGGCCCGACGGTTATCCCGACGCCGTGGTCGTGCGCTTCGGCGTCCCCGTGCGGGGAGCGGCGGAGCGGGTCAGCTCGGGGAAGCTCGACCTCTTCGACAATCCCGTCGAGCGGCTCACGACGCAGGTTGCCGACATTCGCCGTCGCACGCCCGAGCTCCTGCGCGACACGCCGGCGCCTGTCACCACCTGGTTCTCGCTGAACACCCGGGTCGCTCCGTTCGACAACGTGGACGCCCGAAGGGCGGTGGCGTTCGCGTTCGATCGCCGGGGGGCGGCCCGCGCGCTCGGCGGCGGGACCCTCGCGCGCCCCGACCTGCCAGCTCCTGCCACCGGGCTTTGCGGGTTTCCGCCCGTACTGCCCGTTCACGGCCTCGGGGACCGCCTCCGGCCGGCCCGACCTCGCGACGGCACGCCGGCTGGTCGAGCGGTCGGGGACCCGCGGGGCGCACGTGGTCGTCCAGTCGTTCGACATCCTCGACCGCTCCGTGCCGGAGGTCATGGTCCGCACGCTGCGACGGCTGGGCTACGACGCCTCGTTGCGCGTGCTGCCGGACGAGTCGCCACTTCCCACGCTGTTCGACACCAGCAAGCGCGTCCAGGTCGGCGTGCACCCCTGGATTGCCGACTTCCGTCCGCGACGACCTTCTTCGACATACTTCACGTGCGCGGCCATCCGCCGCGGCAATCCCGTCAACATCAACCCGTCGCAGTTCTGCGACCGCACGACTGACCGGCTGACCGGCGAGGCCAAGCGGCTCCAGGTCACCGATCCGGTCCGGGCGCAGGCGCTGTGGTCCCGCGCCGAGCGCCGGGTCGTCGACCAGGCACCACTCGTGGCCGCCTACAACTTCTCCGACACCGATGCTCGTGGCCGACCGGATCGGCAACTACCAGTTCAACTGGGTCTGGGGCAGCGCGCTGCTCGACCAGCTCTGGGTCCGCTGAGAATCGCCCATGGCGCGCAGCGCGCGGGAGGAAACTGGGTCGACCTCATCCCGAACAGGGCCTACCGATGCACGCGAGCGTTATCCTGTCGGAGTCGGCCGATCGTCGGCGTCCATGATCCCCAGCGAACGAGGGATCGTCTTCCGAACGCGGGTGGACGCAGGGGATGCGGGCGGCCACCCGCCTGTCAAGAGCATCGCACCAAAAAGCGATGATTTGCAGGATAAAGGGCGCGTAGCTCAGTGGGAGAGCGCTCGCCTCACACGCGAGAGGTCGCTGGTTCGAGCCCAGCCGCGCCCATGCGAAGCTCCACGTTTCGGAGGGACCCTCAGCGAAGACCTAGTGCCCATTGGTGCCCATTCACGGCCCTCGGCGAGAGCCTCGAGCCGTGCTCGCTCCTCGTCTGAGAAGCACATGACGTGCGCATACACGCGAAGCGTGAACTTGGGGTCCATATGCCTGAGCTGGTCCATCACGTACCTCGGGTCGCGCCCGAGCGCAGTCAGAATCGAGGCGAACGTGTGCCTGAGCTTGTGAGGTGTCACGCCGCGCGGTAGCGGGTGCTGATCGCGCTCCGCGAGCAGCTCGTCAGCGCGGACGAGCACCGGCTTGAGAACGCGCTTGTTGATGTTGTCCTTGTCTCGGCGTCCACCGCGCGCGGTCGTGAACAGCAGGTCATCGGGCCCACCACGGTGCCCCGCCTTGTACTCGGCGAGGATGTCGCGCAGTACCGGAAGCAGGTCGATGGACCGCACGCCCGCGGCGCTCTTTGACCGTCTGACCTCGAGCCGGCCACGAGCGAGATCGAGATCGCGGACCAGCAGACGCCCGACCTCATCGTCACGCGGCCCAGCGAACACAAGCGTCCCGATCAATGCGTGGCGCCCGGATGTGCGGGACGTTGTTGCGGCATCGAGTTCCTGGGCTGCGTCGAGCGTTGCGACGATCTGATCGACGCCGTCGAGATGAACGGGTCGGAGCCTCGCCGCCCTGAGCTTGCGCTTCCGCGGATTCACCCGGACGTTGCCGGCGAAGATGCCGTGGCGGTCGCGGTCGTAGGGGACGGGGTTGCGCGCAATGACTTCGCGCTCGAGAGCGACCTCAAGGATCTGGCCGAGACGCGTGATGGTCTTGTTCACGGCGCCATCCCCGCCGACGGCATCGCCGCTAGCCTGCAGGCCAAGGTCGGACGTCGGTACCAAACCTTCCGAACCGTCCGCGTCCTACCCGGCCGCCGCGGTCGATTCCGCACCGCCTATCGCTTCCGCCGCACCAGCGCCACCATCCGCTATCGCTTCAGAGTCGTCGTGCTCAAACAAGCCGGCCTGCCATTCGAAAGCGGCCACTCGCGCGTCCAGACGGTTACGGTGAGACCGTGAGCCTGCTGCGCCGCAGCAACCCGATCGAGCGCGCAGCCCGTACCGAGCTCAAGCGCGCCCTGCGCGTGGGCGCCGCCTCGGCCGCGAAACCGCTCCTGCTGTTTGGACAGGGCATGCCCGTCGACATGTACCTGCGCTTCGCCAAACAGCGGCGCCGAGTCCTCCAGGCTCACGGCGTCACACTCGCCGATCCAAGCGGCGCAGACGCCATGGTCGTCATCTGGGGTCTCGACCCGGCGGAGCGGCCGACCACGGCTCACCCAACGTTCAAGACGATCAACGGAGTTGTCGCCGCGCGAATGGGCCCCGACTCCGACTCCCACGAGGCGTTCGCCGCTGGCATCCCACAATTCATGCGCACCTACAGCAGCCAAGGCCCGTACCGCCTCAGCACCCCCACCCTCGAGATCTACGACCGCCGCGGCGGCCGGGAACAGATCCCCATGAGCTTCGGGCTGACGTTCCCCGAGCCGTAACGCGCAGGCGGCCGATCGGTTGGGTCGTTGTCGCCGGGGTTGCGCCCGCGCCGGCGTGTGTCGTCGTAGGTTGGTCGCGTGGCTCGCTATGGCAAGCGCTTTGATGTGATCGTGCACGAGGAGGAGCCGTTCAATGCGGAGACTGCTCGTGCCGCGCTGGCCGAGGGTCCGGTGACGGCGACGGACGCGTTCTACGTGCGAGGGCATGGGGCGGTGCCGGACATCGACGGGGCGGCGTGGCGGCTGCGGGTGGACGGTTTGGTCGATCGGGTGCTCGAGCTGTCGCTGGCAACCTTGCGCGAGGCGTTCAGGGAACGCGAGGTGACGGCGACGCTGCAGTGCGCGGGCAACCGGCGGGTGGGCCTGAGCGCGATCCGCGAGATCCCCGGCGAGGCGCCGTGGGGCCCGGGCGCCACCGGCACGGCGACGTGGAGCGGCGTGGCGCTGGCCGACGTGCTCGCGCTCGCCGGGCTCTCGCGCGGGGCCGCTCATGTGGGCTTCGCCGGTGGCGACCTCTGCTCCGAGGCCGAGCCGGCTCAGCGCTTCGGCGGGTCGATACCGCTCGACAAGGCTTGTCGCCCGGAGGTCCTGCTCGCCTGGTCGATGAATGGAGAGCCGCTGCCGGTGATCCACGGAGCACCGTTGCGTGTCGTCGTGCCCGGCTACATAGGCGCGCGCAGTGTCAAGTGGCTCGAGCGCATCGAGGTCCGCTCCAAGCCATGGCGGGGCTATTTTCAGCACGTCGCTTATCGGTTGCTGCCGGAGGACCAGACCCCGCGGCCGGGCGCGGGTATGCCGCTCGGACTGGTCGCGCTCAACGCCGACGTGCTGTCACCGGCCGACGGCGACACGGTCGGCGTCGGCGAGGTCGAGGTGCGCGGCTACGCGTTCGCGGGCGGCGAGCGGCACGTGACACGAGTCGACGTCTCAGTTGATCACGGCGCGACGTGGGCGCAGGCGCAGTTGCTGGACGATCTCGGCCCGTGGGCGTGGCGGCACTGGAAGATCACCCTCGAGCTCGCGCCCGGCGAACACGAGATCACCGCCCGCGCCTGGGACTCCTCGGCAGCCACCCAGCCCGAAGACGAGGCCGCCCTCTGGAACCCCAAGGGCTACGTCAACAACGCCCGCCCGCACATCAAGGTGCGCGCGGTCCGGACCTGACCTCGCGCTCCCATCCGGCGCGACCTCGTCTGATCGTCGGCGCAGGGCGAGCGGCTGGCGAACACCCCATCCCACACAAGGCACCGGGAGCGCCACGGCCACGCGGAAGCACGCGCGGGTGATGAGCATCGCGCGCTGTCGCCCTGTCGGTAAAGCAGGCGCGAGCGAACGGCACAGCGAGACGCTCGCTGATC
>CAWGDO010000007.1:0-182385 GCA_963821355.1 uncultured Actinomycetes bacterium
GAAGGCGACCGCTTCGTCGCCAGCCCGGTGGCGTTGGCTGCCCCTACTTCTTCGCGGCCTCGAAGTAGGGGTTCGTGCCGCTCTGATGGTCGGTCACGTCGACCACGCTGGTGATCTCCGGCGCGGCCTGGATGATGGCCGTCTCGATCCCCTGGCTGAGCGTGACGGTGGCCATCGCGCAGCCCTGACAGCCGCCACCCAGCCTGAGGTAGGCGGTTCCCTGCTCGACGGCCACGAGCTCGGCGCGGCCGCCGTGCGCGGCGATCGTCGGGTTCACCTGCTGGTCAAGCACCTGGATCACGCGCTGGGCCACGTCGCCGCTGAGGTCGGCGGGCGGTGGCGCGCCGATCGCTGGGCTCGGGGTGTTGGGGTTGTCGACGCGCAGGCCGCTGGTGCCGAACGGGTCGTCCAGCCAGTCGATCGTCGCGCCGCGGACCTTGTCGAAGTCGCACTCGGGGACAACGATCGCGAGGTCGCGGTGGCGGACGATGGCGTCGTGGGGTGCCGCCGCGTCCAGCGGCTTGAGCGAGATGCTGCAGGTCCATTGGTTGGCGGAGGTGCCGGTCACCTCGATCCACATCGCCTGGCGCTCGGGCTCGGCAACCTGGAGCAGGAAGCCCGTGACCTTGTCGTAGGCGGCGTTGGTCATGTCAAGCCACCGCTCGCCGGAGGTCTGATCGTCGGCGCTCATCGGTCCGGACCTATGCTAACGGTGTGGCTCGGGTGCTCCTGCTGCTGCCGACGGCCACCTACCGGGCGGCCGACTTCCTTACCGCCGCCCGGGCGCTCGGGGCCGAGGTCGTGGTGGCGTCCGAGCGGCGGCTCGTGTCGATCGGCGACAGCCAGTTGACGCTCGACCTGCGCCGGCCGGAGGTGGCCGCGGAAGCGATCGCGGCGGTGGCGCAGGAGAGGCGGCTGGACGCGGTGGTGGCCGTTGACGACCAGGGGGTGCGCGTGGCCGCGCTCGCGGCCGAGCGGCTGGGGCTCTCGGGCAACCCGCCGGAGGCCGCGGCGGCGACGCGCGACAAGGCTGCGATGCGGCGCGCGCTCGCCGCCGCCGGAGTGCCGCAGCCCGAGCATCGCACGGTCGGCCCGAGCGACGACTCGGCGGCGGTCGCCGCCGAGGTCGGGCTTCCCTGCGTCGTAAAGCCTCTGTCGCTGTCGGCGAGCCGCGGCGTGATCCGGGCGGATGATCCGCGGGCGGCGGCGGCGGCCGCGGCGCGGGTGCGCGCGATCCTCGCCGAGGCCGGGGAGGACCCGGACGGGCCGCTGCTGCTCGAGCGCTACGTGCCGGGCGCCGAGGTGGCCGTTGAGGGTCTTCTGCGCGGCGGTGCGCTCGAGCCGCTCGCGGTCTTCGACAAGCCGGACGCGCTCGAGGGCCCGTACTTCGAGGAGACGATCTTCACCACGCCGTCGCGGCTGCCGGGCGAGATCGTCGCGGCCGTGACCCGCACGACCGCGGATGCCTGCGCGGCGCTCGGGCTGCGCGAGGGCCCCGTCCACGCGGAGCTGCGCGTGCACGGCGGGCGCGTGTGGATGCTCGAGCTCGCCGCGCGCTCGATCGGCGGGCTGTGCTCGCGCTCGCTTCGCTTCGGCGTCGGTGTGAGCCTCGAGGAGGTGATCCTGCGCCACGCGCTCGGGCTGCCGCTCGGCGACCTCCGCCGCGAGGCGGCGGCGTCGGGCGTGATGATGCTTCCGATCCCCCGCGCGGGCGTACTGCGGGAGGTGCGCGGCCTGGACGACGCGCGCGCCGTGCCCGGCATCGCCGGGCTCGAGATCTCGATCGGCCACGGCCGTCCCGTCCGCCCCCTTCCGGAGGGCGATCGCTACCTCGGCTTCCTGTTTGCCCGCGGCGAGACGCCCGCGCAGGTCGAGCACGCACTGCGAACGGCGCACGCGCGGCTGGAGATCGACATCGTCGAGCCCCCGGCCGGTGAGCGGCCGGCGGGCGCGGCGGCGCGGGGCTAGGCTCCCGAAGCGATGCGCGTCCTGCTCGTCTCGACCTACGAGCTCGGCCACCAGCCGCTGCACGTGGCCTCGCCGGCGGCCGCGCTGCGTAAGGCGGGGCACGACGTGCGCTGCCTGGACCTGTCGGTCGAACGCTGGGACGCCGGTGCACTCGAGTGGGCGCAGGCCGCCGGCTTCTCGGTGCCGATGCACACCGCGATGCGCCTGGCGATGCGGGCGGCGGCTGGCGTGCGCCGCGCGCGCCCCGAGCTGCCCGTCTGCTTCTACGGCCTCTACGCGCCGGTAAGCCGCGACCTCACGGTCGGCGCGCTGGCCGACCGCGCGATCGCCGGCGAGTACGAGCCGGCGCTGACCGCCTGGGTGGGCGAGCTGGCGGCCGGCGGTCCGCCCGACGCGCGAACGGACGCGGCGCTCGTCCAGCTCGGCCGGGGCGAGTTCGAGCTGCCGGCACGCGACCTGCTGCCGCCGCTCGAGCGCTACGCGCACCTCGCGCTCGGCGGCGACGAGCGGCTCGTGGGCTACGTCGAGGCAAGCCACGGCTGCGTGCACCGCTGCCGCCACTGCCCGGTGCCCCCCGTCTACGACGGGCGCATCCGCATCGTCGGCGCGGACACCGTGGTGCGCGACATCGCGAGCCTCGTCGCGCTGGGCGCCCGCCACATCACCTTCGGCGACCCCGACTTCCTCAACGGCCGCCGCCACTCGCTGCGCGTCGTGCAGGCGATGCACGAGCGCTTCCCCGACCTCACCTTCGACTGCACGACGAAGGTCGAGCACATCCTGCGCAACGCCGAGCTGTGGCCGGCGCTCGCCGCGGCGGGCTGCCTGTTCGTGGTCTCCGCGCTCGAGTCGGTCAACGACGAGATCCTCGAGCGGCTCGACAAGGGCCACACGACCGAGGAAGCGGCACGCGCGATCGCGCTGCTGCGCGAGCACGGGATCGAGATGCGGCCGTCGTGGATGCCGTTCACCCCCTGGACGACGCCCGGCGACGTCGTCGAGATGCTCGACTTCGTGGCCGAGCACGACCTCGTCGGCAACGTCGATCCGGTCCAGTACACGATCCGCCTGCTGCTCCCCGAGGGATCGCTGCTGCTTGAGCGCCCCGACATGCGCCCGCACCTCGGCGGCTACGACGCCGAGCGGCTCACCTACAGGTGGACCCCGATCGACCCCGACAGCGACCGCCTCCAGGCCCGCCTCGCGGCGCTCGTCGAGCAGAGCGCGGCGGGCTCCGAGCCGATCCCCGAGACGTTCGCGAAGGTGCGCGCGGCGGCGCTCCAGGCGGCTGGGCGATCGCCGTCGCCCGGCGGTCGCGCCGCGCCGATCCTCGCCGGCTCGACCGAGGGGAGGCCACGGCTCACCGAGCCGTGGTTCTGCTGAGCGGAGCCCACCGAGGGCCAGTTTGGCCCTCTCGACGAGCTGTAGCCGCCCCGCCCGGCATACGATGCGACGCGCGCGAGACGCCCAGCCCTTGGGCGTGCTTCCGTTGGTCGTCCGCAGCGGAGGTCTGGCAGCGGCTGGGCCAGACGCTCGCTCGTCATGGAGGCTGTTGCACAAAGGGGTCCAAGAAGCTCGCCACGCGAGCGAGCGCGTCTCTGGCGGAAAACCAAGGTCATCGAGACGGTCGCTGGAGGAGCGCCGCGACGCGATCGGCGCACCCTGCTCGTCGTCCTGAGCGCGGCCTGCGAGTAGCCGCGCGGGACGCTCGCATCCGTCCGACATTGGAGTGGTGTCGAGCTGACGGTGCAGTTCGCGCTCCGGTGCCCCGGAGGTTGCTGTCTGCGCGGTCGAGCGATGAGTTCCATCGCCGGCGCCGGTCGTATCCGGCATGACACCGGTTCACTCCCGCGACGGGACGCGAGTTGATCGCGCGCTGATCGCCGAGGCCGCCGCGCCCGCCGACGTTCGCTGCGCCGTCCTCACCGCTCGCGCGCTCGGCCTCCGCGTCGCCGTGCGCGCGACCGGCCACGGCACGCTCGCCGACCCGTCGCCCGACACGTTGCTGATCGACACGTCGCGCATGCGCTCGGTGCTCGTCGATCCCGACCGCCGGACCGCGCGTGTCGGCCCGGGCGCTACCTGGGGCGACGTGATCGAGGCCGCCGCGCCGTTTGGCCTGGCGCCGGTGTCGGGCACGAATGCCACCGTCGGCGTCATCGGCTTTACGTTCGGCGGCGGTCACGGCTTCCTCTCGCGCAAGTACGGGCTGGCGGCCGACAACCTGATCCGCGCCGATGTCGTGACCGCTGAAGGGGAGACGCTGACCGCGCGCGAGGACCGCCGCAGCGGCCTGTTCTGGGCGCTTCGCGGGGCTGGCGGGAACTTCGGCGTGGCGACCTCGCTCGAGTTCAGGCTGCACCCGGCGCGCCGGGTCTTCGGCGGCATGGCCAGCTTCGACCGCGGGCTTGCCCCTCACCTTCTGGCGCGCTTCCGCGAGTACGCCATGCCCGCGGCGCTGAACGTCTCCGTCGTCGTCACGCCCGACGCGGTGGCGCTGCGCGGCGTCTACGCCGGCGGCGCCGACGACGCCTGGCGCGCGCTCGCGCCATTGTTTCTCGGCGAGCCGTTCAAGGACACGTTCCGCGTAATGCCATACAGCGAGACGCGCACAATCGGCGGCACCGCGCCCCGGCGCTTCGAACTGCTGCACGACGTGCCGATCGACGCGATCCTGCGCACCGCCGAGACCGCCAATGCGGTCGAGCTCAAGCGCTGGGGCGCCGCAATAGCGCGCGGGAACACGCCGGCGGGCCACCGCGAGGTCCCGTTCGCCGTCACGGTCGACGGCGAGGACATCGGGCCACTCGTGCCGCACGTCACCGGCGGCTCGTTCCTGAACTTCCTCAAGGACCCCTCGCGCACGCGCGACGCGTACACCGCGGCGGACTTCGCGCGGCTGCTGGAACTCAAGCGCGCATACGACCCCGGCAACCTGTTCGGCGTCGGCCATAGCATCGTCCCTGCGCCCTCTGCGGTCGATGTCGCGGCGTGACGGCCAGCCGCAACCCGTGCGTGCGAGATCACAGGCCCCGAGCCGAGCCGCGCACACCCGCCTAGAACGACTGACACGAGCCGATCCCGCGGCTCGACTGACGCCCGCTTCGTTCTGCCATTGCGGGCGTCAGCTCTGTCGACGTCGTCGCGCTCGCGTGGCGTCCGAGGTGACAGTCTGGCCTGCTTCGCAAGCGGCTCGCGGCCCCTGCTTCTGTCTCAAAGTGATTGCGCGGCTGACGACGGTTGTCGTGCCGCCCGGCGTGGGCGCTCGTCGTACAGCCGAGGATCCGGCTGGCGTAGGGGCGGTCGGTCGGTACCCACCACGTTCAGCCGATCTCGACGACGGCGTGGCGGGTCGTGGTCGTCCGGGGATGTCAGGAGGACCGGTGGAGGGTGACGGCGGCGAGGGCGTGTCCGTCGCGCGACCGATGACGACGCCGGCCGAGCAGCGCGGGGGCAACCCTCGTCAGCAGCCGGCGCATTGGTCGGGCGTATTGCCGGCGATCGGGGACCCGCTGAGTCGGACGGGTGCGGTGCTCGCATCGGTGATGTCGGCCGAGGCGCCTTCGGTGATGTCGATGCCGGCGGCGATGGCGGCTTGCGCGACGTCGCTGGGGAGCGCGGACGCGAGTGCCGCCGTGTTCTGGCGGACCGCGCCGCCGTGGACGGTGAGGGTTCCGCCGGCGGCGAAGATGCCGGCGCCTTCGGCGAAGCGGCCGTTGGGGGCCGATGCGGTCGCCTGGTTGCCGGCCACGACGGTGTGCCGGAGGGTCACGGTGCCGGGTTCCCTCGTTGAGGATGCCGCCGCCCTCGGCGTCGCTGTTGAGGGCGCCGCCGGCGTGGTTGGCGGTGACGGCAGTGTCGATGAGGGTGAGATCGCCGGCGTTGTCGATGCCGCCGCCGCCGGCGAAGCCGAACGTTCCGCCCGCTTGGGCGTGAGTCGGCAGCCCATAGATCGGCCGAACATCGACCAGGCGGCCTGGTCGGCAAGCGAGGAGCGCCGAACTTGACAGGGGCTACGATCGCTCCGTGGCCGACGACGTGTCGACGAGTGCGCTGCCCAGCGCGCCCCTCAAGGCCGAGCGTCTTGAAGAAGCGTCGCCGCCGCCGGATCGGACCGGGCCATCGGCCTGCTACGTCGTCCATCAGCAAGACAGCGGCGAGATGCACTTCAGCCGCGACGCCGTCGAGAAGCTGCTCGCACGTGGCGGCTTCTTCTGGCTCGACCTCGACCAGCCCGTCGCGGCCGACTTCGAGATCCTTCGCCAGGTCTTCGGCTTCCACCCGCTTGCCGTCGAGGACTCCGAGCATTTCAACCAGCGCGCGAAGATCGACGAGTACGAGGACTTCGTCTTCATCGTCGTCTACGGCGCCGCTCCCGACGACGACCGACTGGTTGAGGTGCACTGCTTCTACTCCGAGCGCTTCCTGCTCACCATCCACCACGATGACTGCCCGGCCTTCGCGGAGATCAGGCGCCGCTACCAGAAGCGCGAGAAGGCGGTCGACCAGCCGTCGATGCTGCTCTACCGGATCATCGACGGGCTGGTCGACAGCTTCTTCCCGATCCTCGCCGCCTTCGACGATCGGATCGACGAACTCGAGACCGCGATCTTCTTGAAAGCCGACGACAAGCAGCTCCAGGAGATCTTCCAGATGAAGCGCCTGCTCGTCGGGATGCGCAAGGCGGTCTCGCCGCAGCGCGACAGCTTCGCGCGCCTGATGGGTGGCTTCGCGGAGCTGCCGGGGCTCGCCGACGAAGACGAGCACTACTTCCGCGACATCTACGACCACCTGATCCGGATCAGCGACCTCATCGACAGCTATCGGGATCTGCTGACCGGGGCGATGGACGTCTACCTCTCGACCGTCTCGAACCGGCTGAACAGCGTCATGAAGCAGCTCGCCGTGATCGCGACGATCTTCCTGCCCCTCAGCTGGCTCACGGGCTTCTTCGGTCAGAACTTCGGCTTCGAGGTCAGGAAGATCGCCGGCTGGGGAGCATTCGCCGGCCTCGGCCTCGGCACCGAGCTCCTCGCGCTCGCCATACTTCTGGTCTTCTTCAGGCGCCGCGGCTGGTTCTAGGGAGTTGCTTCGCCGGCCGGCGAGCCCGCTACCGGAGGCTGAGGAGCAACGAGCATGACCCCGAACCTGGCACGACTCCACGACGCGGGCGTCTCGATCTGGCTCGACACGTTGTCGCGGCAGCTGCTCGCCAGCGGCGACTTCGCCGCCCTGATTCGCGACGACAGCGTCACCGGCGCGACGTCGAACCCGACGATCTTCGCCAAGGCGATCACGGGGTCCGACCTCTACGACGATCAGCTCCGCCGCCTGGCCTCCGACCGGGTGCGCGACACGCAGGAGCTGTTCTTCGCGCTGGCGCTCGACGACGTCCGTGCCGCCGCCCGCGCGCTGCGCGCGACAGACGACGCCAGCGACGGCCGCGACGGCTTCATCTCGTTCGAGTGCACCCCCGATCTCGCCGACGACACCGAGGCCACGATCGAGCAGGCAACCGAGCTGTGGCGGCGACTCGACCGGCCCAACGTGATGATCAAGGTTCCCGGCACACAGGCCGGCCTGCCGGCGATCGAGGAGCTGACGCGCCGCGGCATCAATGTCAACGTCACGCTGCTGTTCTCGATCGAACGCTACGAGGCGGTGATCGCCGCCTACGTGCGCGGGCTCACCGCTCGCGTAGAAGCCGGCGAGCCGCTCGCCGGCATCGCGTCGGTCGCCTCGTTCTTCCTCTCACGCATCGACACCAAGGTCGACGCGAGGCTCGCCGAGGGCTCGCCGCTACGCGGCCACGTCGCGATCGCCAGCGCCCGCATCGCCTAAGGTCGGGCACCTGCGCGACCGCCGCCGCCAACGCGGCGGCCTCGTCGAGCGACGCGACGCGGAAGACCGCCGTCGCGCCCCCGTGCAGTACCACCCAGTCGTCAACGCCTTCGGCGCGCAAGAAGTCGATCCAGCCCTGTTCGCTCATCCCCGCCCTCCAGCACCACGTACCCAACACGGGGCGGGGTCCCTTAGACACCGTGATCCGGAGACGGTTTTAGCGTCCGAGCACGGTCCGACCCCTCGCATGACCAAACACCGCACCCGTGGATCGTGTTGGCCGTTACAGGGCGACGGGGCAGAGATTGCCGGTGCTCGAGCGAATGCAACAAGTCTGGTCGCCGCGATCGCCGTTTCCCCTCCGCTCTACCCGCAATGGCTTGCCGCCCACGGTCGCACTCGTCAATCGGCGTGCTCGCTGGGTCTTTGATCGCGCTGTCGCCTTCGCGTGAATCCGAGCGTGGACCGGGTGCCGCCGAGGGCGCTATCGCGCGGTGACCGCCGTGTTCTCTTCGTTCGCCATGCGCCCGAGACCCTTGCGACGCTGCCGGCACGTCTCGCTCCCGGAGTCATTGCCGTCGGTCGCCGGCAGCGACTTAGGGAAGGGCCTCGTCAGCGGTCAGCGTCGTCGACGTGCGGCGGCCAGGTGGCGTGCCGGACTGGCGTCGTGCTCGCGGACTACCTGGTGGCGTAGCCCTTGGCGGCCTTCTGATCTCGCCGGTCGTGACCATGCGACGGTCCGGGCTGTGGGTTGCGGATGGCGTCCAGAAGGTCCTTGGCGACATCGTCGCGGTACTGTTGGGATGCTCCTTCAGGAAATGATGATGCGCACCTGACGTCGCTCGGCGTCCGGCGGCTCGCTGCCCGGCGGGTGCTGGCGCGTCGCGCGGTCGCTCGATGCGTCGCGCGCTTCGGGACCGTCGTCTGCGACCGTCGTGCATGGTTTCGAAACTCGTCGATCTGACGGTCCAGCCAATCCAGTGGCTCGCACATCAGCGCGCTCAGCTTCGAGTGCCGCGACGACCTGCTGATGCGTGACAAGTGATCCTCCGGATCGAGGGCTAACAGCGCATGCGCTGTTGCCCACGATCCGCGAAGCCCACTCACGCATGTGTCAGGTCACCACGGCTCGATGCTTCGCGCGCTGATCTGCAGCAGTGACGACGACCTGGCTGGTCGCGGATGTCGCGTGTCGGTGCGACGACCATCAGACGTACGCCCGAAGCACTCGATGCATCCGCGGGACGCGCGCCGCGCCAGCATGCGGCCGATTCGCGCAGCCGCCGCGCCTCGGCGACGTAAGAGGCGCGGCACATCAGTTTCTTGTCGCACATCTGAAGGACCATCGACCACACTGACACCGTCGACGAGCCGCCAAGGCCATGAACGCCCACCGCAGCACCCACCGCACGAGCCTGTCACAGAGGCGGAGACCGTCGCGGTCAGGAAGTGCGGACTCCACGAGGCCCCGGTACCCGGCTCGCCCGCCCGGCACGGGGCACGCCGATGTCCCGGCGCCAACGCGACCTGTGTCGCCACGCCCGTCGACTAGGCGCCGACCCATCGCGCGACGATGTCTAGGCGGCCGCCACCCTGCCGCGACGAGACCGCGCCGATCGGGACCGTTGCCCAGTGATCGTGATGGCGACAGCGCAAGTGCCACGAGCGGCTGTCGTCGTTCACGATGAGCACTGGGCAACGGACCCGATCCGGCGCGGTAGCAGAGGAGCGGACCGCAGGGCCCGCTCCAGATCTGCCCGCTCTCAGACCGCGTGGCTGTTTTCCGGGTCCCAGGCCTGGAGATTGCCTGGTCGGCTAACGAAATCCCAGGGCTCGCCTGTCGGCGGCTCCAAGTGGCGGTCCGGCGTGATGGCTTCACTCTCGCCGGCCAAGGTGGGGCGTGCATCGGTGGTTCCTACGGTGCGCGGCTTCGGAATTGCGCCGTGCCCGCCGTCCCGCTGATCCCGGTCACCCGCGGACCCTCTGGCTTGTCGCGTCGAGCGGTGCGCGTGTCCGCGTCGCGCCAGGCGCGGCGCTCGGCAGATGCGCAGACGGGCACGCGCTACCGCTTCCGCGCGGTGGGAGGACGCTCGATCCAGTCGCCGCAGTGCCGGATCCACGCGATCGCAGCAGTCGTCTCTGTGCGCCGACGAGCCACGCGGGGCTATTGCTTTCACCCCGGGTGCTTGCGGCCGGAGTTGATCACGCTAGCGATCCGCTCCGTACTGCTCGTAGCGAGGAGGAGGGCCTGCGCGAAGCGCCCAGCTAGACCCTGCAGCGTTGAGGTCGGAGCACTCTGTGCGACTGGCGAATGCGGGGCCCGCGCCTGGTGCCGATCTCCGCGGCCGGCAGTCGCCGATTCGTTCGGCAAGACTTGTCGTGTGAATGAGCTCACGTCCTTGATCGACCCCGCTCCTCGGACGTTCTTCGGCGTGCCGAGCGTTCGGGACCTCGACGTGCTCGAGGCGCAGGTGGCTTTCCTCGGTGTCCCCTACGACGGGGGCACACCGCAGCCCGGGATCCCAACCGGGCAGCGCGCCGGGCCCGCGGCGGCCCGCGACGCGACCGAGGCGCAGTTCTCCTATCCACGGCTGGGCGGCGGCGCGGGTGACCACGGCGCGGAGGGCTGGTATGACGTGGAGGCCGATCGCGACTACCTGGTCGGGGTGAGGATGGCCGATGTGGGTGACGTCGCGATCCAGGGCTCTGACACCGAGGGAAATTACGAGCGGATCACGAGTGCAGCGCGGGCGATCGTCGAGCGTGGTGCACTGCTGGTCGCGATCGGTGGCGACCATTCGATCAGTTACCCGCTGGGCTGTGGGCTGCGGCTGCTGGGTGACTTCGACGTTGTGCACATCGACGCGCACGCCGACTTCCTCGACACGCGGGACGGTGTGCGCCTCACCGGCGCAAGCCAACTGCGGCGGCTGGCGGAGCTGCCGTTCGTGGGCACCGTCACCGCCCTGGGGGTTCGAAACGTTGACCGCGTCGAGGTGGACGCGATGCGCGAGCTTGGAGGTCGCTGGGTGACAACCCGCGAGGTGATCGAGCGCGGAGGCGGCACCGTCGTGCGCGAAACCGTCCCCGCAATCAGACGCGCTCTACGTCTCGATCGATCTCGACGTGCTCGACTCCTCGGTCGCGCCCGGGCACTCGCTCCCGGAGCCCGGTGGGCTCGGCTACCGGCAGCTGCGCGAGATCTTGGCCGAAGTAGCACGGCGCGGCCGCGTCATCGGCTTCGACGTGGTCGAGCTCAATCCGGCGCGCGACCCGTCCGGCGCAACGGCGCGCGTGGCAACCTGGATCCTCACGCACTTCCTCAGCGAGATCTTCGACCAGCCGCGCTGAGCGGGCCGTCCCGATCCGGGCCACGGTGGTTGCGCAATGCGCGAATCGAGGCCCCGCGCAACTCAATAAGAGCCGCGGCACTAGCCTGCTCCACGTCCAACTGCTGCTCGGCTGCACCGCGCTGAACGCCAAACGACTCGCCAGTCGCGGCGAGGCGGCCAGCGGACAGGCCGCCGGCCCCGCCACAGGCCCAAGCAGCCTCCGACGAGCGCGCCGCCGAGGCGTCTGGCGGCGACCGGTGGCCACGATGACCTCGCGCGCGACCTCACCGCCCGCCCGCCGATCCTCCCCGCCGCACGCGCGACATGGACGATCACCCTCTCGATGAACTGACCGGCGCCTCAAAGCGGCTTCTTGGACAAGCCCCTAGACCGGGATCTCTGCGCGCAGCACCGTGCCGCCCCCGATCGGGCTGGTCAAGTCGAGCCGCCCGCCGAGCGATTCGACTCGGTCGGCCAGGCCGGCCAGTCCTGTGCCCGCCGCGCCATCTGCACCGCCTACGCCATCGTCATCCACCTGCACGACCACGCTGGCATCCCTCAGTGAGACGCTGACGCGTGCGTTCGTCGCCCGCGCGTGTTTCGCGATGTTCGTCAGCGCCTCCGAGATCAGGTAGTAGGCCGCCGCCTCGATCGGTTCCGCCAACCGGTCCGGCGGCATCTCGACGATCTCAACCGGGAAGGGAGCTCGATACCCGAGTGCCTCGATCGCGGCGGCGAGGCCACGGTCGGTGAGCACGGCGGGATGAAGGCCGCGTGCCAGCTCTCGCAGCTCCTCGAGCGCGAGCGACAACTCATCCGTTGCCCGCGCGAGCAGTTCGCGCGTGGCCCCGGGATCGTGGTCGAGCCGTTCGCGCGCGAGCCGCAACGAGACCGACAACGACACGAGGCGCTGCTGGGCGCCGTCGTGGAGGTTCCGCTCGAGCCGTCGGCGCTCGAGGTCTCCCGCGCTCACGATCCGCGCGCGAGACGCCGCCAGGTCCTCGAGACGCGCCGTGAGCTCCGAATTCAAACGGTTGAGCTCAGCCTCGTGAAGCTTGCGCTCGGTGATGTCCTGCGCCGTCCCGAGCATCCGAACCGGCGCCCCCGAGTCGTCGGTGACGACTCGCCCCCGGCCCCAGATCCAGCGCAGTCCTCCATCCGGGAGCGGCACGCGGTGCTCGACCGTGAACGGAGAGCCGTCGGCGTACGCCTGCCCGACGGTCGATGCCACGGTCGTTCGGTCGTCCGCATGGACCGAGGCGAGGTAAGACTCGTACGACAGCTCCACTCCCGCCGGATCGAGTCCCCACAGCCGATACATCTCGTCCGACCAGATCACGCGATTGGATGCGACGTCCCACTCCCAGCTGCCGACGTGCGCGACGTGCTGGGCCTCGGCGAGTCTCGCCTCCTGAAGCTTGCGCTCGGTGATGTCGGTGTAGATGACCATCTGACTGATCACCCGGCCGGAGCCGTCCCGCACCGGCGCGACCGCGACGGCGACGTCGATGAGCGTCCCGTCCTTGCGGAGACGGGCGGTTTCGACGTCGCTGATCGCCTGACCGGAACGCACCACGGCGGCCAGGTGCTCATGCTCGTCGCGCTTCGAGTCCGGCACCATCGGCACGTCCGCCCGACCCAGCATCTCCTTCCGCGTCCAGCCGAAGATGCGCTCCGCGGCGGGATTCCAGAGGATCACCCGCGTCTCGAGGTCGGCCTCGACGATGGCGAGCGGGGACGACTCGATCACGGCACGCAGCCGTTCCTCCGAGCGGCGGAGGTCGTCGAGCTCGGGCTCGACCATGTCGCGAGTCTACGGGCAGGCGGACCATCGCGGTCGGGCTGCCCCACGCAGCGTTCCATTCTCCGAATACCGCCGCGAGCAACTGTGGCCCTATGGCGTGCCGTCCGATCGCGAAGCCTCGGCGCGCGTTCAGGCGCGGCCGAAGACGCAGAGGGCTGCTGCAGGGCTCGACGCAGACGCTCCGCGATCCCTGGTGCTACTCGTCACCGACGGCACGCCGGGCCTGCGCGTCGCCCACCTCGACGCGTACGCGCGCGGTGCGCTGCTGATCCTGCCTCCGGGCGTGGAAGATTCCGACAACATCCGCCGCGAGCTGGCGCGACTCACGCCCGCGGTGGCGAAACGTCTTCGCTCGGTTTCCGACGAGCGGTTCCGCTCCACCGTGCCCTCGCCATCACTATCGAGGGCAGCGGCGCAGTCACCTTGCACGTAGCAGACGCGAAATCGCAGCAGAGCTACATGGCGGTGCTCTACGGGCCGCGCGGCGACTCGGGCTCCAGACTTCGGCCGATTCCACGACGGCGGGGGATCTGAAGCCGGGCCAGGACGCCCGAGGATCACAGGCCATCAGCTCGTAACGCGGTTACAGCTGTTCACCTCAAGGCGCTCGTTTATGCCGCCTGAATCCGAGCGTCAGCCCCGACGCTGGCAACGCACGAGCCCCAGGCGCGCTGGACTGGCCCCGTCAGCTGATCGAGCGCTAGGAGCCCGTTGAAGTCGGCATTGCTGAGCGGGCGGCCGGCGAAAGTCAGCTGCGCCGGTGAGGGAGGCGGTCGAACGGGAGGTTTGGGCGTCAATGCGCGCTACCCAGCAAGACGGACCGCGCCCGCGCCCAAGCCGCTCGGCCGTGAACGGAATGGCGCCCTCGTTAGGGTTCGCGCCTATGCCACCCCAAGCGCGCTATGAGCAGCACGACGACGTCGGCGAGCTGGTCCTCGATGCCCCGCCGCTGAACCTCTTCGGCCCCGCGATGTTCGACGACCTGAGCACCGCGATCGCGCAGACTCAGCAGGCGAGGCCACGGGCGCTGGTGCTTCGCTCCGACGCAGACGCGTTCTCCGCCGGCGCGGACGTGCACGTCTTCTCCGAGCTCGACGCCGAGAGCGCGCAGCCGTTCACCGAGCGCCTGCTGGCCTTCGCCCACGCGGTCGAGGATCTGCCCTGCCCGACGCTCGCCATCGTTGGAGGGCTGTGCCTCACCGCCGGCCTCGAGCTCTCACTCGCCTGTGACCTGCTGTGGGCGGGCGAGGGAGTGCAGTTCGGTCTCGTCGAGGCGGTGGTGGGGATCACGCCGCTGATGGGCGGCACGCAGCGGATGGCCGAGCGGGCGGGCACCGCCCGGGCGCGCGAGTTCGTGATGACCGGCGGGCTCTACACCGCCGAGACGCTGTACTCGTGGGGCGTGGTGAACCGCGTCGTCGCCGGCGACGAACTGCTCGAGAAGGGGATGCGTTTCGCCGCGAGGCTGGCGAGCGGGCCGACGCTGGCGCACGTGGCGACGAAGCGGATCGTGCGCGCAGCCGCCGACCACGGCACGCGCGGGGCCGACGCGGTGACCGCAGAGCTCACCTCCGGGTTGTTCGACACCGCGGATGCGCGCAGCGCAGTTTCCTCCTTTTTGCAACACGGACCCGGCAAGGCGACTTTCACAGGCAGCTGAGTTACCTATCGGCGAAGATCCGCAGCGGCCAGCGCTGCTGGTATTCGATGAAACCGGCAGTCTCCGGCGGTCGGTTTGACCCGCGGCTCGCTGCTCCCTAGGACGACCAACGGGCGTCAACGGCGCCGCCGTCCAGATTTTCGCAATCGCTGACGGAAGCGAGCGTGAGCTCATCGTCGGTCGAGACGCTCGGAGGTCGTCCGCAGCAGTCGTCTCGTGCGCTTCAACGCAGACGACTGCATCCAGGCCAAAGGAGCGGCGCGGCGTGCGACGGAAGCGGCCGACTCGCCGAGGTGTCGAGTTGCATGTCGGATGATCGCGTGCCTACTCGCGATCAGTTTGCTCGACGTACGCCATGCCCCCCGCGAGCGCGGGCGGCTTGTCGGTTAGAAGCCGAGCGCCTCGAACGCCGCCTCGCGGCGCTCGTCCTCCTCGTAGCGGAAGCGGTCCGGGCTCACGCCGCGGGCCTCGGAGAGCTCGAGCGCGATCCGCTGGACGACGACAGTGAGCGGGAACACCGACAGCGCCTCGCCGAGCTCGCGCTGCGGGAAGCGGGCGACCTTCGCCCCCGTGACCTCGACCGCGGCGGCGATCGCCTCCGTGCGATCGGCCATCGGGCCGCTGCCGTCGAGCACGACGAGTGTGTCTTGCTTGTCGAGCGCGACGCTGGGGCCGTGGAAGAACTGTTCGGCGGAGAGCCCTTCGGCGGCGACGTAAGATGCCTCGCGGATCTTCAGCGCGCCCTCTTGCGCGGTCCAGCCGTTTGGGCCGGCGCCGATCAGCTCGACCAGTCGGTCCGGGACCTTGATCAGCGGGCCGGGGAGGTCGAGCACCGCGGCCACGCGCTCCGGGATGGCGTCGAGTGGGCCGAGCTGTGCACCGAGGCGGGTGGCGATCTGCGCGAGAACGAGCAGCGCGGCGGTGTGGCTGGCCGTGTAGGCGTAGTGCTCGGCCGCGACGGTCTCGATGTCGCCGCCGTTGCCGATCCCCGAGATGTGCAGCGTCTCGGCGCCGGCCTCCCGCGCCCGCTCGAGCATCGTCATCGAGTAGCCCGTACCGCCGGTGTGACTGAGCACGATCACGCCGTCGTCGGGGTCGATAGTTCCCCCGTAGGGCGCGACATCGGCGGCATGCAGCGCCTCGGCCTCGATCCCGGCCTCGCGCAGCATCCAGGCGCCGTGGTGCGCGGCGTGCCAGCTGGTGCCAATCCCGATCAGTCGAACGCGGCGCCCGGCCAACCGGTTGGCCGCGGCCTCGGCCGGAGCCTCGTCAGCGAGCAGGCGGGCGAGTTCGTCCGGCTGCGAAATCATGGCTTCGCGCATCTTCGACATGGCGCAACTCTTCTTTCTCGCGTTACTCGATGCCGGTCGTTGTGTGGACGGTTCGGTGGAACGGCTCGGGATGCTCCTGCTGCTGTTGCCGGGCGTCGACTCCGGTCGCGACGGGTCCGGCGGCGCGGGGATCACGTCGCAGCCAGGTTGTCGGCCGTGCTCGGCGAGCGCCTGGTACAGGTCTGCCTAGAGGTCATCGACGTGTTCGCAGCCGACGCTGACGCGCAGCAGGTCGTCGGGGACGATGCCGCGCTCGGCGCTGTAACGGGCGCGGCGCTCGAGCGTCGTCTCGACCCCGCTGAGGCTGGTGGCGTGCGTGAGCACCCGGACCGCGTCGACGAGCGCGTCGGCGCGTGCGGCCCCGCCGCGTACGCGGAAGGTGAGCATGAACCCGGGGCCGGCGAGCGTGCCGCGGCTGCGCTTATGCTGGGGATGCGAGGCCAGGCCCGGGTAGACGCACCTCGACGACGTCGGGATGGTCGCTGAGGCGCTCAGCCAGGAGCCCGGCGTTGTGCTGGGCGCGCTCCAGGCGCAGCGGCAGCGTGCGCAGGCCGCGCAGGCACAGATAGCTCTCCAGCGCCCCCGGCGTCGCGCCGCCGAGCTCGCGCGCCTCACGCAGGGCGGCGAAGTGTGTGTCGTCGGCGACGACGGCGGCGCCGAGGAGCAGGTCGGAGTGGCCGCCCATCGCCTTGGTCGCGCTGTGCACGACGACGTCGGCACCGAGGTCGAGCGGTCGCTGCAATAGCGGCGTGGCGAACGTGTTGTCGACCACGCACAGCATCCGGCGCTCGCGCCCAGCCGCGCACAGATACGGCAGGTCGGCGATACCGAGCAGCGGGTTGGTAGGCGACTCCAGCCACAGCACGTTCGCGCCGTCGCAGGCGGCGATCACCGCGTCGGTGTCCGTGATGTCGACGAGCTCCATGTAGGTCACCTCTGGCGCGACGACCACCGCACCGGCTCCGAACAGGCCGATCGCCGCAGTCGCCGCCGCCATACCGGACGCGAACGTGAGCGCACGGCCGCCGTCGAGAGCGCCGATGACCTCCTCCAGCGCCGCCCACGGAGCGTGACCGTCGCGGGCATACCTCGCGGAGCCGCCGGCCTGCAACGCCGACGCCGGGGTGATGGGCACGTTCGACGGCCCATCCGCGACCGGCGCCGGACGGCCCAGGCTGATCACCAGCGTCTCCGCACGCAGCGCGCCCTCCCGGTCTCACTAGCCGATCGCATTGTCATAGGACAAAATGGTACGGTGGAAGCAGTGTCTGTGGGAAGCGCCATGATCGAGGGCGCGAGTGCCGCCGAAATCGTCGCCAGCGTGCGCTCCTTGGTGGCGCGCGGCGGGCTGGACGACGGGGCCGTCTTGCCGCCGGTTCGCGTGCTGGCCGAGCAACTCGGCATGAACCGCAACACCGTGGCCGCGGCGTATCGCCAGCTGGCGGAGCGCGGGGTCGTCGAGGGCCGAGGACGCGGGGGGACGGTGGTCGCCTCGCCCGAGCGCCTGCGCGGAGAAGGCGCCCGGTCGCCCATCCCGGCTGTCGATCTGGCCGGTGGCAATCCGGATCCTGATCTTCTGCCAGACCTTCGTGCGGCGTTTGGCGCGGTGGCCTACGACCCGCCGCTGTACGGGGCTCCCGCGGTGCTGCCGGCGCTTGCGCGAAGCGCGCCGAGGAACTGTTCTCCGGGGACGTCGACGAGCCGTACGGCCTGTCCGTGACGCACGGAGCGCTCGACGCGATCGAGCGCGTGCTGGGATCGACTCTGGTGCGGGGAGACGCGGTCGCCGTCGAGGACCCCGGGTACCTGGCGAGCACCGGCATCGTGACCGCGATGGGCTTTCGCCCCGTCGGCGTCCGGGTCGACCAGCGAGGCATGGACCCCGTCGCGCTCGAGACAGCCCTCCAGGACGGCGCGCGGGCGGTGGTGTGCACGTCGCGTGCACAGAACCCGACCGGCGCGAGCATGGACGGCGAGCGGGCCGCGGCGCTCAGACAGGTCCTGGAGGCGTTTCCGGATGTGTTCGTGGTCGAGGACGACCACCTGTCGCTCGTGGCCGGCTCGGCGTACGAGCGAGCCCGCTCGTCCCGCACGGCACGGTGGGCGCTGGTGCGCTCGATGGCCAAGATCCTCGGCCCGGACCTGCGCGTCGCCGTGGTCGCCAGCGATCCGAAGACGCAGGACCAGCTGCGGCGGCGCCTCGTCGCCGGGGTCAACTGGGTCAGCCATCTCCTGCAGGCCACGGCGGCCGCGCTGGTCGCCGACCCCGCCACCCCGCCACGCCTGGCCGAAGCGCGTGCCGCATACGCGCGGCGAGCGGCACGCCTGCAAGCCAAGCTGCGCCGCCACGGCATCACGTCGGCGGGACCCACCGACGGCTTCAACGTCTGGGTGCCGCTCGTCGGGGACGAGGCCTTCGTCGTGGATGAACTGGCCCGACGCGGGTGGCAGGTCCGTCCAGGTAGCGCCTATGCCGTCGACGCTGCTCATAGTCAACCGGCGCTGCGGGTCACGACGTCGACGATGTCGGCACGCGACGCGACACGCTTCGCCGAGGCCCTGGCCGGCGTCCTGCGGCTCGGCGCCGACGGGCTGCCGGAGCGTGCGGGCTGATGTTCGCGGGACTGTGCGCCTTCCCGCTCACGCCGATGGACGAGTGCGGCATCGATGAAGCGGCGTTCGTCGGCCTTGTGGCGCGGCTCGCGCAGGTGGGCGTCGACTCGATCGGCGCGCTGGGCAGCACGGGCAACTACGCGTACCTGCGGCGCGAGGAGCGCTCGCGCGTCGCGCGGCTGGCCGTCGAGGCGGCCGACGGGACGCCGGTCATGGTGGGCGTCGGCGCCGTGCGCACCAGGCACGTGCTCGAGCTGGTCGAGGACGCGCAGGGCGCCGGTGCCGCCGCGCTGCTGCTCGCTCCGGTCTCCTACCAACCCCTGCGCACCGACGAGGTGTTCGATCTCTACGCGGAGGTCGACCGGCACGCCTCTGTGCCTCTGTGCGTCTACGACAACCCGGATACCACCGGCTTCGCGTTCAGCGACGAGCTCTACCGGGACGTCGCGCGCCTGGCGAACGTGCAGGCGATCAAGACCCCGGCTCCGCCGATCGCGGAGGCGCCCACGCGCATTGCGCAACTGCGCGAGCTCATCGGCGCGGACGCCGTCGTGGGCGTCAGCGGGGACTCGCTCGCGGCGGCATCACTGCTCGCGGGCGCTCCCACGTGGTTCAGTGTGATCGGCGGGCTGCTGCCTGAGGCGGCGCTCACCATCACCCGCGCCGCGCGAACGGGCGACACGGCGCAGGCGATCGAGGCGTCGGACCGGCTCACCGGGCTCTGGGAGCTCTTCGAGACGTACGGCAGCCTGCGAGTCGTGGCCACCGCGGCCGCTCATCTCGGACTCACGCAACAGGTCAACCTGCCGCGCCCGCTGCGCCGGCTCGACGGCGCCGGCCGCGAGCGGCTCGAGCAGTCCCTCACGACCCTCGCATCGCCTCGATGACAGCCGGACTCCTTCAGCTCACCCGAACAAAGGAAGACGAACCATGCGTGCGGTGACGCCGCCCCGGTCAGGCGCTCGGATGCAGCGCTCCGTCGCAGCCAGTCTCGCGGCGATCCTGGAGATCGACGCCAGTGAGGTTCCCGTGCCGGACGAGCGGCACCCCGAGCCGTGGACCGTCTGGACGCAGTGGCTCGCGCAGCGCGGGCTCGGACTCGTCCCGATCGCCGAGCCCAAGAGCTTCAACTGGCCCGGGCCCTGGCTGGCCGTGCTCCGCGACGTTTGCTGATCTGTACCAGGCTCATGCGGCCTCCGGGTATTCGCGATCCAACAGCCAGGACAGGTCGAGCTCGGCGGCGAACTCGAAGACGTCGACGGGAAGCACCGCCCGCGGGATGCGCTGGACGTGGTTTTCGTGGCGGGCGTGGTGCCAGCCGCACACGCACAGCCCGTTGCGCGCGTCCCACAGTGCGTCGCGGCGCCCGCAGACCTTCAGCTGGCGCTTGGGGAGCACGTGATGGCCTTCCAGGCGGCGAAGGTCGAAGCCGACGTCCCGCGCGATCTGCTTGGAGGGCCGGGACGCCCGGCACATCACGCACGGGCCGCGCACCACCGCCTGACGCCACATGCGCGCGGCGGCGCGCTCGTCGATGACGCTGTAGGGCGGGAAGTTCTTGCGGCCGACGGTCCTCATGCGACCGCCTCGAGGCCGCCGGCCTGGTACGTCGACGTCGCGGTCCGCGTCATCTACCGACTGACGTCGGAAGGCAGGCGCCGACTTCAGCGCGAAGACCGCGGCGGTCATCTGGACGCGGCGGGCTAGAGCACACAACCCGCCCCAAGCACCCGCCCGCGTTCCCCCAGCGGGCGCCCGGAGCGGCGGACCCGGCGAGGTGAGGAGATCTCGCGGGCCCAAGGGACCCAGATCCCACAGGCGACGTTGACACCCCCGGTGGCCGCCGCCAAGCGGGGAACGTACGCAAGCGTGTAGGGGATTTGCCCCCCGTGCGGGGGCTGCTCTACACGGCATCCGAGACCCGCTCGAGATCGTCGTCGAGGAACGCCCCGTACAGGCGGCGAAACAGCTGGCGCTGACTGGCGCGAACGTCCTCCGCGGTGATCGGGCGCACCCGGTAGACCAGGACGTTGCGGGTGACGCGGAACCGCTTGCGTTCGCGCGCCATCCAGTAGCGGCGAAACTCGGCCAGCGTCTCGAAGCCCTCCGCGGCCAGGCTTTCCGCGCTGATGGCGCCCAGCGGCTCCTGCCAGTGGGCTTCGAGCATCATCAGCCGCGCGTCGTAGTGGTCACGGACCGGCGCGTAGGCGACCACCGGCGACGGGACCGGGACGTTGTGCAGCTGGGAGGCGATGCCGCTGCGGGCGCGAAACTCGCGTTTCAGGCCGCGCTTGACGGCCGGCCAGTCGCCGGACGGCACCCGCAGGAACACCGTGGATGCCTGGTGCTGGCGATACGGCCGCGGGCCGATCGCGCCTTTAGGCCGACCGGTCACGGTAGGCGATCGCCAGGTCCATGAGCGTCGTCTCCTGCTGGCGGCCGACCTCGCACAGCTCGCCGCGGTCCTGCAGCGGGCAGGCGTGGCAGCAGGTGTCGCTGCGCTCCTTGATGTCGCAGCGAACCCCCTCGTCGAACAGGCGCCCCTCGGCGCGCAGCAGGTCCACCAGCCGTGCGTTGATCTTCGTCTCGCGGCCTCCCAGCTCGATCGGCACGCCGCGGTGTTCACCGCGCGCGGGCAGGCCCGCGCGGTGCCCGCCCAACGCATCGACGACGAGGTCGTCATCAAACCGCTACCAGCTGGCCGCCCATCGAGATACGAATTCGCTCAGCGGTAACGCAGCGGTAAAACGCCCCCTTCACCAGCGGTTCATTGCGGTCTGTAGCGGCACGTGAACCGCGCTAGCAAGCCAAATATGGCTCTGCCGCTTGCCCCGGTCGTGGTTTCGAATCCCCGTGGCGGTACTGCGAAACCCCCGTGATTATCGGGGGTTTCGGCCGTTCAGGGGGCGTGCGATGTACTGCAAAGGGATGGTTCAGCGGAACGGCGAAGGGTCTGGTTACCGACGCGACAACAGTCGATCCAGGGTGCGCTGCATGACGTCGCCCAACGGGTGGCGACGCGGCGTGTAGTAGACGATTCCGCCCACGGCATGCTCGAGGGTGAAGCCGCGGGCCCGTAACCAGCTTGGCTCGTCGACGTCGAGCGCCTCCCGCAACGCGGCGGCGCCGGCGGCGTCGAGCACCGACCACGCTGGGTCCAGGTCCTGGGCGGGGTCTCCGGCTCCGAGGCCTCCCCGGTCGATGACGCCGGTCAGATGGGCGTCGGCGAGGAGCAGGTTGCCCGGGATCAGGTCCCCGTGCACCAGAGCAGGCTCCACGTCGTCCGCGGCGCCTTCCAGGCATTCCTCCCATAACCGCGTCACCGCACACACGTCGATCAGACCACCGGCGCGCGCCAGCCACCAGCGCACCCTGCCGTCAAGGGCCTCAAGGGGGCCGCCACGTTGCCCGGGCTCGCGGGGCGGTGCATCGGCAACGGCCATGTGGCGCAGGTGCCGAACGACGGCGGCCAGGTCGCGCCCGAGATCGCGGCCGAACCAGTTTTCGCGATGACGGGCCTCCCAGGCGTCGACGCCGTCGAGCCACCGCATGATCGCCCACTGGTACGGATATGCCTCGGCAGGCTCGCCGACGTGCACAACCTCCGGGACGGCGACCGGAAATTCAACGAGGCGAGGGAGCCAGCCCAGCTCCACGCTGAGCCTGCGGGCAGCGTCGAAGAGGCGGGGCAGCCGGACGACGAACTCGGTTCCCAGCCGGTACAGGGCGTTGTCGGAGCCAGTGTCGCTGAGCCGATCGAGCGGCAGCCTGGCCAACGCGGGGACCTGAAGGTGGAGGAGCGTCCGGACGACCTATGAACTGGTGTCCGGCTCGTCGTCGTGGTGATGCGTCGTCACGCGAGGAACGTGGCCGAGTAGCCGTGGCTGCTGAGCACCGAGCGATGCTGGCTTGATGCACCCTCCCTAGCCCGGTAGAGGATCGGGCTGCGGAATCGTGCACTCTATGGCTCGCCACCGGCGGCGCCCCCGACGATCTCCTCTTCGGGCGCACCGCGGCTCTCGCCTACGTGACCGCCCGGCCGAGATCGAACGGGTGGTGGCGACACATCCGTCCGTGGTGCTCAAGCCGGGTGCGGAGCCCGACGCCGACGGCATCGTCGCGCTCTGCCGCGAGCAGCTCGCCGCCTACGAGGTGCCCCGCGCGGTGCAGTTCGTCCCCGACCTGCCGAGGACCTCCACCGGGAAGATCATGCGGCGCGAGCTGAGCACGCTCGACGTCGGGGCGGCGGTCGCCGTCTAGCCGTTGTCGGGCTACCGGCGCAGCCTCCACATTCATCCGACACACTGAGGGCCGCGACAGGGCGCGTTCTTCTGGAGGCAGGTGCCCCGGAAGGAGCTTCGGGAGGCCATTGATGGGGGACGTCATTGGACGCCAAGATCTGGAGTCTTGATCTCGACGACGGCGTAGCGGTCCATGTCAGCGTGTACAGGCCGGTTGCGCTCGACGCGGTCGTCCGCGACGTGCCGCTGACCCTGCAGATCGAGGTCGAGACCCTGCACGGCTCGCTCTACGCGGCGCTGTCACCTCGGCAGGCATGGAGCCTGGCCGAGCACCTGCGCGATGCGGCTATTGCCAAGGAGGCCGCATAGTCAGCGGCCGGTCGCAGCAACTCGAAGGCGACGGCTACCGTGTCGGTGAACGGCGGTGCATCCCTCCGGGAGTGAGCTCGTCATAGCACCCCGGAGCGGCAACGGCGTGGGCGCACAAGCGAGACATTCGTCTGCGCCGTGCCATCTCGCGCCTTCGGATCCCCGTTGGCGGTGCCCGAAGGGCGTGCAACCGCGGGCTCCTTGTGTTCGTGGAGCGCCGGTATGAGATGGTGGCGGCGACCATGCAGCTGCGTGCCCGGCTGTCCGCGGATGCGACACGAGCGGCTCTGAACACCGCCGCGCATGCCTCCGAGCACTGCGCCATCGATCGCGAGTCGCTGCGTGCCCTCGGCAGCGCAGTCGGGCGCCAGGTGCTCGTCCGCCGGTCGTCCAAGCTGTTCGCGCTCTACTCGGTCGCCGAGCGCGCGGGCGTCCGGGGGCCGGCGGTCCACGTGGGCCCCGACGGGCTCGCCCGCCTCGACAAGCCGACCGGAGAGCCGCCGCCGGCGGAGTTCGACGCGGAGGTCGCGACTGACTTCATCGGCACTGACCGTCGCGCGTCTGCGCGGCTGACCGAGGACGTGCTGGGCGAGAACGACACGGGCCTGGCGATCCTCGCGCCGCACGGTGGCCGGATCGAGCCCGAGACCGACGTGCAGGCCGTGAAGGTCTACGAGCTGCTCGCAGAGCAGCGCAGGCCCGTCCGCGCCTGGATCGCGAAGGGCTTCAACCCGACCACCGGCGCGCACGCCTGTTGGCACATCACGGCCTCGGAGATCTCAGAGCGCTCGTTCCCAGGCCTGGGATCGCTGTTCGACCCCGCGACCCGGCGCGGGCGGTTCGCGCAGGCGATCGCGTTGCACGGCCAGAACGACACCGAAGCCGTCGTCGTGGGCGGCGGCCTTCCGCGCACCCCCGCGCAGACCGCGCTCAAGGCGAAGCTCGCGGCAGAGATCCACGCGGCGCTCGAGGCCGTGACGGACGACCCGCCGGCGGTAGTGGTGCAGCGATCAGGGTCGCTCGCAGGCGCGCAGGAGAGCAACATCGTCAACCGTGTGACGGCCGCGGGCAACGGCATGCAGCTCGAGCAGCCGGCCTCGGTCCGAGCCGACAAGGTGCAGCGCGACGCGATCGCACGGGCGGTCGCGGCCTTCTATGCCGGCCTCCTGAGGCGGTCGCGGGCCTACTAGCCGGCGCGCGGTCCCGCTTTCGAACTGCACACCTTTGGCCGCCGGGCCACTCTCTTTCGGACCCTGTACGCGACCTGCAAGTTCGCCCGACCACGGCGCGTTGGTGGGCGTGACCCGGTTTGCGCTCGCCGTCGTGCTCGTCTTCGTGCTGGTCGTGCCTGCGGCTCAGGCGCGGACCGTCAAGGTCCGCTGGCAACAGAACGCCCTGGTGACCGACCGTGTCTGGGACGAGGTCGGCTTCATCCCGATCAAGGGCATTCAGCCCAACTTCTTCAAGCGCCGGACGGTCAAGGCCGGGTCGACCACCTACAAGGTGCTGTGGACCAACACGACGGTCAACCGCCGGTCGACGACGATCGCCCTTCACGAGGCCTTCGAGGATGCGACGCGTGTCCCGAAGTACTACCCGGCCGTCTTCACCGACCGGGATCTGACCGGCGCGGAGCGCAAGCGCTTCGACGTGCTGCTGGACCTCGGCCGTGACGCCGACGTGCTGGTGGTCAACCGCGACAACCCTGTATGCGCGTCGGGGCTCACCCTCGCGCAGGCGCGCGGCATCGCCCAGGGGACGATCACGCGCTGGTCCCAGGTCACCACGCTGTCCGCCGGCCAGTCGGACGCGATAGTCCGCCACGTCCGCGGCGACGACGGCTACGCGCAGGCGCGTTTCGGTGTGGCACACAGGCCGGCCCACGCGGTGGTCGAGCGCGACGGCGGCGTCGCGGCCGCCTACTACGACCGCGCGGTCGCGGCGGTCACGTCGTGGTCGCGCGTGCGGGCGTACACGAGCAGCGTGTGCGCGGTGCCGATCGACGGCGTCGCCCCGACCGACGCGAGCGTGTTCAACCGCAGCTACAGCCAGGCGTACCCGATCGAGGTTGCGCTGGCGCATCGGCGCCGCACGGACCCGCAGGGGCGCGCGATGGTGGCGGCCTACATCGACTTCCTGCGCTCAGACGCGGCGGCCACGCTGTTTCGCAACGCGGGTGTCCTGCTCACGGCCGACGGCGCTCCCGCCTAACGGTCCGCGGGCATCGCGGCCATCTTCCGCCGTTCAAGCGCGCGCGGGCGCCAACCGATAGGAAGACGTGAATGGACGCGGATCTGAAGGGACGACCAGCCTCGAGGGGGATCGTCGTGCTGGCCGTCACGTTGCTCGTGGGCTGCGGTGCGGCCACGACGACCTCATCCTCGACGGCCGCCCACGCCGCCACGCCGAAGTCGAACACGAGGGCCGCGGCGGCCGCTTCGGCGTCGCACGGCACCGCCCTCGCCGCGCTCGCGGCGCTCCCGGTGAAGGGCCGAGCGCCGATGACCGGCTACAGCCACGATCGGTTCGGCGACGGCTGGCTGAACGTCGACGGCTGCGACACGCGCGATCGCATCTTGCAGCGCGATCTCTCGCGTAAGGCCCTCGCCGGGACGTGCGAAGTGCTCCGCGGACACCTCGACGACCCGTACACGGCGCGGCCGATCGCGTTCGTCCGCGGCGGTGGCTCGGAGGTCGACATCGACCACGTCGTCGCCCTCGGCGACGCATGGCAGAAGGGTGCTCAGCAGTGGTCGCCGGCGAAGCGCATCGCGCTGGCCAACGATCCGCTGAACCTGCTCTCGGTCGATGCCGGCGCCAACCGCCAGAAGGGCGACGGCGACGCGGCGACCTGGCTGCCGCCCAACAAGGCATTCCGCTGCCAGTACGTGGCCCGCCAGATCGCGGTCAAGCGCACGTACGGCGCCTGGGTGACGCGCGCAGAGCGCGACGCCATGCGGCGCGTCCTCGGCAAGTGCCCGGGCACGCAGCTGCCGACCGGGGGCGGCGTGCGCGTCCCCGCGACGTCGGCGCCGAGCCCGTCTGCGCCCGGATCGAAGGCACCGGTCTACGCCAACTGCGACGCCGTGCGCGCCGCCGGAGTGGCGCCTCTTCGCCGGGGCACCGCGGCATACGACGCCAACCAGCGGCTGGACCGCGACAAGGACGGCCTCGCCTGCGAGTAGTCAGCCCGTGAGCCCGCTCGGACTGGGCGCCGGCAGGTGGTCGTACTCCAGAAAGCGGACGACGCGTCCGCCGTTGAGCGTCTCGCAGCGGCCGCTGAGCTCGCCACCGCCCTCCGGTGGGCGCTCGGTGGCGCAGTCGAAGCGCGTGACCGCGCACCCGCCGTCGTCGAAGCGGTCATCGCGGCAGACGCCGCCGACGCTGATGTTCGCGAAGTAGCGCACGATCAGCAGCCGTGCCCGCGCGCAGCTCAGCCCGCCGAACGTACGGACGTCGCGCGCCTTGATGTAGCGGGTGTCGACCTTCTCGCAGCGCGTCACCGCCCCGGCCGGCGCTGACCACAGTGCCAGCAGACACGACACCGCCAGCGCGGTCACGATAAACGTCGCACGCATGGTCATCGCCCGGCGATGCTACGCCCAACGACAGCGCGCCGGGGCGCCAGGCGCGTACCCTCGATGGGCATGCGGACCGCCATGGTGCCCGTGTCGCTGCGCCGCGTGGGCTATCGCGCCGCGCACACCGTGCTGCGGACGTACTGGCGAGTCCTACGGCCGCACACGCGCGGGGTCAAGTGCGTCGTGCGCGAGGGCGATGCCGTGCTCTTCGTGCGCCACGCCTACGGCGACCGCCGTTGCTGGGAGCTGCCGGGCGGCGGTATCAAGCGGGGCGAGGACCCGCGGGACGCCGCCGCGCGCGAGGCGCGTGAGGAGCTCGGTCTGGACCTCGCGCAGTGGCGGGCGCTCGGCAGCGTGGAGGCCCGCGGCTACGGCAAGCGCACCACGGTGTTCTGCTTCGAGGCGCGGCCGCCGAGCCGCGCGCTGAGGATCGATTCCGGCGAGATCGAGGAGGCGCGGTGGTTTGAGGCGAGCGATCCGCCGCGGCGGCTCGGTTTCGACGCCCGCGTTGTGCTGACCCGCCTCCTGCGCGAGCCCGGCTAGGCAGCCGAGCGGAGTGGGCGCGCCTCGCCGAACGGCGTCGGTACGCCGTAGTGGCGGCTCAGGGCGACCGCGTGCTCACGCGGGCACGAGCAGGGGGCGGCGAGCCGCACCGGGGCTTCGCGCAGCGCCTTTTCGTCGAAAGGCACCACGACTCCGTCGGCGCGGCTCGCCATCCGCTCTGCAGGGACGAACGTGTACGGGTGCGCCGAATGCCGCAGCCGTACGAGGAGCCAGACGGGCCGGTGACTCGCCGGATCGACGAGCAGGTCCTCGACCGTCCCTGCGACGCCGCCGCCGCGGGGCGACAGCGGGGCGCCGATGAGGGACGGGATGAGGCCGGGAGCGTCCATGCTCTGACAGGCCCAGTTCCACGCGGAGACACAGGTTCCTTCATCGGGCGCTCAGGGACGGCTCGTACCCTTGGAAGGCCGTGAGTCGCCGACAGACCCTCCCGCTGCTTGCCGCCCTGGCCTGCCTGCTCGGCCTGGTCGGCCTTGCCGTGCTCGTCTACGGCGTGCCCGTGGTCCGCGTGCGCGACAACGCGATCCTGCACGGTTTCGTGGCCCTCGACCGCCCGAGCGTGGACGGCAAGATCGACTTCCTCGTGCACCTCGGCGACCCGCTGCCGTACGCGCTCGGCGGCCTGCTCTGCGTCGGCGTCGCTCTCGCGCGCCGGCGCGGCTGGCGCGCGCTCGCGGTCGTGCTGCTGCTGCCTGTGACGGAAGTGACCACCCAGGTGCTCAAGCACGCGCTTGCCCACCCGCGCGTCACGAGCTGGCTGGGCGCCGACGACCAGATCGGCGCCACCGCGTTCCCGAGCGGGCACTCGACGGCCGCGATGACGCTGGCGCTGTGCGCCGTGATGGTCGCGCCGCCGGCGCTGCGGGTGGTGACGGCCCTGGTAGGCGGCGCGTTCGCCATCGCCGTCGGCTACGGGCTGCTCGTGCTTGCGTGGCACTTCCCCTCCGACGTGGTCGGTGGCTACCTCGTCGCCGGCCTGTGGACGTCACTGGCGGTCGCCGTGCTGCACCGCGTCGAGGAGCCCGAGCCGGCACAACGCCGGCTGTGGGAGCCGCTCGTGCCCGTGGGTGGGATCGTCGCCCTGGGCCTCGCGGCGGTGATCGGGACGCGGTCGGACGGCGTCGCGATGTACACGTTTGAGCGGCCGA
This sequence comes from uncultured Actinomycetes bacterium, assembly GCA_963821355.1. Classification (GTDB taxonomy): domain Bacteria; phylum Actinomycetota; class Thermoleophilia; order Solirubrobacterales; family Solirubrobacteraceae; genus JAOPZW01. Next base: position 28,453 of record CAWGDO010000007.1, read on the forward strand.
CGCTGATCGCCGGCGCGCTGGCCATCGCGGCGCTGGCGCTCGCGCTGGTGGCGACGATCACCGCCGCGTCGGCGCGGTCGGGTGCGCGCTACTCGCGGTAGCGGTGCGGGTCCCACAGCGGCTCGTCGCCGCGCGTTGGCGCCGCGGCTGAGGATGAAGAGCAGGTCCGAGAGGCGGTTGAGGTAGCGCACGACCTCGGGGTTCGCGTCCTCGACGAGCAGCGCGCGGCGCTCGGCGCGCCGGCAGACGGTGCGGCAGACGTGCAGGTGGGCCGCCGCGGGCGTGCCGCCGGGCAGGACGAACGACTTCAGCGGCTCGAGCGTCGCGTTGACCTCGTCGCAGCGCTGCCTCGAGCCACGTCGACCTGCTCGGGGCGGACGCGCAGGCGCTCGCGCTCACCGCGCCTCCGGCACGCAGAGGTCGGCGCCGAGGTCGAAGAGGTCGTTCTGGATCCGGCGCAGCCACTGCCGCGTAGCGCTCGGGCAGCCCGTCGACGTCAGCGTCACGCCGATCTGGCGCGTTGAGCTCGTCGATCGTCGCCGTACGCCTCGATCCGCGGGTGCGTCTTGGGCACGCGGCTCATGTCGCCGAGGTGCGTCTCGCCGCCGTCACCCAGGCGGGTGTAGATGCGGGTGAGGTTGACGGTCACGAACCCGAGCGTAGCGCTCCGGCAACGGTGTAGGCATGGCGCGTTCAAAGGTCGGTGGTCAAGGGAAGTCCGGTGCGAATCCGGCGCGGACCCGCCACTGTGACCGGGGGAGTACCACCCGCACGCGCGAGCAGCCACTGGACGGCGATGCGGCGACCGGGAAGGCGCGGGCAAGGAGGGGCCCGGGAGCCAGGAGACCTGCCTCCGGCCGTCAAGCGCATACGCCCTCGTGGAAAGGGGTGGCTCATGGCCCGACGTACTCGTTTCCTCGGCCGCATGGCTCGTCCTGCGTTGCCTTGCGGCATCGCCGCGGCGCCGCGCTCGCCGCGGACGGCCGGCAACCGTGACGGTGCGCGTCGAAGGTGACGCCGACACGCTCGCTGCCCGGACGCCGCCGACCACGACGACCGGCCCGGTCAACGTGCGCGACGGCAACTCCTGCCCGGGCGACAGCGCCGCCGCGGCGCTCGAGCAGCGCGACCGGCGGCGACTGGGGCGGCACCTGGAACGCCGGCTTCTGCGACCTAGGCGCGTCGACGACGATCAAGGGCGAGACGCACCGCTTCAGCGCCGCCGCGTACTGGGGCTTCTTCCTCAACGACGCCGTCGCGAGCCGCGGCATCTGCGGCGCAGAGCTGCAGGCCGGCGACAGCGTCCTGATGCTCGCGCCCGACGCCGTCGCCGACTTCGACGCCGCTCGGCGTCCTGCGCGCTCGACGGCGTGCCGGCGACGGTCGCGCCCGGGCACGCCGTTCACCGTCACGGTCGACGCGGACCGCGACGGTTCGACGGCCCGCCCGACTACGCGGCGATCGCCGATGACGCTGCCGCTGGCGGGCGCGACGATCGCGCGGCCGGCGGCGGCGACGCGCGACGACCGGCGCCGACGGCAACGGCGACGATCACGCTGACCGCGCGCGGCCCGACGGCGCTGCGCGCGACGCGCAAGTCGGCGACATCCGCTCGGCGACCGAGCCCGTCTGCGTCACGACCGGCAGCGACGGCGCTCTGCGGCACCGCCGTGCCGCCGGCCGGCTGCACGACCACCGGCGACGACGGCGACTGCGGCACCACGGACAAGCGCGCCCCGCGCGGCCACAGATCGGTCGATCGCGTGAGGGGCAGCACTTCAGCACGCGGCAAGGGCGCCGCGCACGCTGACGGGCATCGTCGACCGCGCGACCCGTCGGGCATGCAGGATGTGCGGCTGCGGCTGACGCGCACCGACCGACGGGCGCTGCGAGACGTACGACGGCGCGCAGCGAGCGCTCGGTGCAAGCTCAAGCGCTGCGGCGCCAAGCGCGGCAAGTGGTTCTCGATCGGCGACCGCGAGCGAGTGGTCCTACCTGCTGCCCTCGCGCCTGCGGCGGGGCCGCTACGTGCTCGACATCCAGGCACCGTCGACAAGGCGGGCAACGTCGACACGCGGTGCTGACCGCGGCACGCCCGCAGCCGCGACCGCGTCGTCTTCACGGTCGTCGTGAGGCGCGCTGCGGTCGCTCGCAGTCGCTGCCGCGCCGCTCGCGCTCGTCGCGGCTGCGGCCTGGGCGCGGGCGGCCGACGCCGCTCCGGCACGACGCTGACGGTCACGCGCGACTTCGGTGCCAAGCCGCTGCGTCGAACTCGACGCGCCGGCGGCGAAGGGCAGCGAGACCGTGATGCGCCTCCTGCAGCGCAACGCGCAGGTCACGACGCGCTACGGCGGCGGGTTCGTGCAGTGCGATCGACGGCCTGCCGCGGTGGGCGCAGCGGCGGCCGGCCGGTCGACTGGTTCTACTACGTCAACGGCATCGAGGCCTCGCAGGGCGCGGCCGTCGACGCGCCTGCGCGGCGGCGACCGCGATCTGGTGGGACCACCACGACTGGGAGTGCGACGATGCGCGTGCCGGCCGTCGTCGGCTCGTTCCCCGAGCCGTTCCTGCACGGCATCGACGGCAAGCGCCTGCCGGTGCGCGTCGAGTGCGCGACCCGCACGCGACGACGCCATGCAAGCAGGTGTCCAAGCGCGCTGGTCGCCTACGACATCCCGGCGGCGACCGGCGGCCTGCTCAGCCGCCAGCGCCGCCGGAGACGCTGCGCGTCGCTCGTCGGCCCGTGGCCGGCGCTGCGCGGCGACCATGCGATCCAGCGGCCTCGAGGACGGGCCCGTGCGACGAGCGGCGTCTACGCGCGCAGCCGCGCGCCGACGGGCGCAGCGATCGCGCTGCTCGACCCGCGCGGCCACGCCGTGCGCACGCTCGGCGCCGGCGCCGGCCTGGTCGCCGCCACGCAGAGCGGCGACGACCGGCCGATCTGGGTGGTCACCGGCACCGACGACGCCGGCGTCGCCGCGGCCGTGCGCGCCTTCGACGGAGCGGCACGCTCGACGCACCGCTTCGCGGTCGCCGTCGAGCGACGACCGTGCCGATTCCGCCGTGCGCGGTGGCGCGATGACCTACCGCCGCCGCGCCAGCCCGCTGCACGCCGCGCGCGCCGGCGGCCGGCGCCGGCTACTGCCTCGCGCTCGCCGCGCTGCGCCCTGGCGTTCGAGAACCCGACCGTGCTCGTCGCGCTCGCGATCGCGGTCGCTGTGCGCGGCGGCCGCGGCGGGCGTCGGGCGCGAGGTCGCGCGCACGGTCCGCTCGCGCTGCCGCTGGCGGTGCTCGTCGCGGTCATCAACGCGCTCGTCGTCCGCGACGGCCTGACCGTGCTCGCGCGGCTCGGCGAGGTCCCGCCGTTCGGGCAGATCGACATCACGCTCGAGGCGCTCGTCTACGGCCTGCGTGCTCGGCGTGCGGGTGCTCGTGATCGTGCTGTGCGTTCGCGCTGTTCACGGCGACCGTCGACCCCGACGAGGTGCTGCGCGTGTTGCGCCGCGTGTCGTTTCGCTCGGCGCTGACCGCGGCGCTGGCGACGCGGCTGGTGCCGGTGCTCGCCCGCGACGCGCGCGGATGGACGCGACGCGCGCTGCGCCCGACGCCGGCCGCAGCCCGGCCGTGCGCGTCGCGGTCGTGCGCGCGCGTGGCGGCCGGCGCGCTCGATCGCGCGGTCGACGTCGCGGCGACGCTCGAGGTCCGCGGCTACGCGACGCGGCGCGGCGCCGCGCCGCGCCGCGCGGCCGCCGTGGTCGCGCCACGACGTCGCGCTTCGCCGCGTCGGCGGTGGCGCTCGTCGCGCTCGCGCGTGGCGGCGCACGTCGCCGGCATCGCGGCGTTCGACCGCCTACCCGTCGCTCGCCGTGCCCACGACGGGCCTCGCGACGCTGGGCCTGGCCGTCGCGCTCGTCGTGGTCGCGCTGCTGCCGTTCGCTCGATCGCCGGGGGATCGAGACGATGAGCTCGCTGCGTCCTCGAGCGCGTCACCTACAGCTACCCGGGCGCGCGAGCGCCGGCGCTGAGCGACGTCTCGCTGAGCGTCGAGCCGGGCGAGTTCGTCGTGCTCGCCGGGCTGTCGGCGTCGCGGCAAGTCGACGCTGCTGCGCGCGGCCTGCGGGCTGGTGCCGCACTTCCACGGCGGCGCGTTCGCCGGCCGCGCGCGTCGTCGGCGGCATCGACACGCGCGAGCACGGGCCGGCCGAGCTGGCGGCCGTCGCGGGCACGCTGTTCCAGGATCCCGAGACGCAGATCGTGATGGGCACGGTTCGCGCCGAGCTCGCCTTCCCGCTCGAGAACCGCGGCGCTCGGCGCCGCCGCGGTCGCCCGCGGCGTCGAGGAGGCGGCGCTCGCGCTCGGGATCGCCGAGCTGCTCGACCGCTCGACGCACGAGCTGTCGCGGCGGCGAGCTGCAGCGCGTCGCGCTCGGCGCCGCGCTCGCCGGGCGACCGCCGCTGGTCCTGCTCGACGAGCCGACGTCGCAGCTCGACCCGGTCGCCGGCGACGAGCTGATCTGGCTGCTGCGCCGGCTCAACGAGGAGTGGGGCACCGCGGTCGTGCTCGCCGAGCACCGGCTCGAGCGCTGCCTGGCGCACGCCGACCGCGTCGTCGCGCTGCACGACGGCGCCGTCGCCTGCGACGCGCCGCCGCGCGCGTTCCTCGAGTGGGCCGGCCGAGCACGCGCCGGCGCTGCTGACGCCCGGCGCGCGGCTGTTCGCGCGCGCCGGGCCTGCGCCCGCCGCCGGCCGGCGTCAAGGAGGCGCGCGCGACGCTGCGCGCGCACGGGCTGCTCGACGAGCGCCGCGCCGGCCGCGCTCGCGCCGCCGGCCGCCGCCGCGGCGCCCGCGCGCGACGCCGCGACCGCCTTCGCCGTCGGCGCGCCCGCCGGCCGTCGCTGCGCGCGGCGTCTGGCACGAGCTCGCGGCGGCCGCGCGTCCTGCGCGCCGTCGACCTTGCGCTCGCGCCCGGGCGAGCGCGTCGCGCTGATGGGCCGCAACGGCGCCGGCAAGTCGACGCTGCTGCGCCACCTCGGCCGGCCTGCAGCAGCCGACGCGCGGCCGCGTCGAGGCCGCCGGCCGCGTCGCGCTGCTGCTGCAGAACCCCGGCGACTACCTCCTGCACGAGCGCGTCGGCGAGGAGGCGTCGGCCGGCGGCGCTCGAGCGCGTCGGCCTCGCCGGCGCTCGCCGAGCGCCACCCGCGCGACCTCTCCGGCGGCGAGCGCCAGCGGCTCGCGCTCGCGATCGTGCTCGACGGCGACGAGCCGCCCGCCGCGGTGCTGCTCGACGAGCCGACGCGCGGCATGGACCGCGCCGCCAAGGGCGACGCTCGCTCGCCGCCTGCGCGCGCTGCCGCGACGCGGCGTCGCCGTGCTCGTCGCGACGCACGACGCCGAGTTCGCCGCCGCGCGTCGCCGAGCGCGTCGTGCTGCTCGCCGACGGCCGGCCGATCGCCGACGGCGCCGGCCGCCGAGGTGCTCGCCGGCGGCTGGTACTTCGCGACCGAGACCGCGCGGATCGCGTGCTGCGGCGGAGGCGGCGCCGGCCGCGGCGCCTGATCACGCCGGAGCAGGGCGGCGACTCTGCTGCGCGGCCGGATGACGATCGGAGGTCGCGCCGTGACGCTGGCAGCTCGCGTCGTTCGCTCGTGCTCGGCCGCCGCGCTCGCCGCCGGCTTCACCTGGTACGAGCGCTCGCACCCGTCGTCGCGGATGCTCGCGCTCGTCGCGACGCTCGCCGCGCTCGCCGCGCTCGGGCGGATCGCCTTCGCGCCGCTGCCGAACGTCAAGCCGACGACCGACATCGTCCTGATCGCCGGCTTCGCGCTCGGCGGCGCGCCCGGCTTCGTCGTCGGCGCCGTCGCCGCGCTCGCGTCGAACCTCGTCTTCGGCCAGGGCCCGTGGACGCCGTGGCAGATGGTCGGCGTGGGGACTGCTGCGGCGTCGCTCGGCGCCGTGCTCGGCGCGCGCGACCGGCCGCCGCATGGGCCGGATCCCGCTCGCGCTCGCCTGCGGCGCCGCCGGGCTGCTCGTTCGGCGCGATCATGGACTCCTCGTCTGGGTCACGTACTGCGGGCCAGCAGAACGCTCGCGCAGTTACCTGGCGCGATCTCGCGCGACCTCGCTGCCGTTCAACATCGCCCACGCGGTCGGCAACGTCGTCTTCTGCCTCGCCTTCGGGCCGGTGCTCGTGCGCGCGCTGCTGCGCTACCGCGCGCGGCTCGAGGTCCGCTGGCCGACGCCGGCGTGCGCCGGCCGGCGCTCGCGGTCCGCTCGCGCTGCTGGTCGCTCATCGTGCCGGCCGGCCGCGCCGCCGGCGCGCGCGGCCAGCCGCGGCCGCGCTAGCCGGCTGGTCTGCGCGCCCAGAACGCCGACGGCGGCTTCGGCGCGGCCCAGGGCGCAGCGCTCGAACCCGTGCAGTACCGGCGTGGACGGTGATCGGGCTCGCGGCGGCAGGCGCGCCACGCCGCCGCGCGTGCGCCCGCTACGCTGGCCGCAGCGCGCGCCGCGCGCTGCGCGACGCCGGCGACATCGAGCGCACGATCCTCGGCCTCGCCGCGCAGCGCGCGCTCGCCGCGGCGCTGTCGCCGCGGACGGCGACCTCGTCGGCGCGCCTGCGGCGCGCGCAGCGCCGCGACGGATCGTTCTCGCGGCTCGTCAACCGGACCTCCTTCGCGGATCCTCGCGCTGCGCGCCGGCGGCCTCAGCGCGCGCGATCGCCGCGATCCGTCGCGCCGCGCGCTGGCTCGGCGGGCAGGCCAGAACCGCGACGGCGGCTTCAGCTTCTCCGGCCGCGGCGGCCGAGCGGCATCGACGACACCGCCGGCGCCGTGCAGGCGCTCGCGTCGGCGCGGTCACGCCGCGCGTCGACCGTCCGCGCGCGGCGCGCGTCCTGGCTCGCCCGCACCAGAACCGCGACGGCGGCTACGCCGCTGCAGCCGCCGGGCGGGCTCGAACGCGCAGTCGACCGCGCTCGCGGTCCAGGGCGCTGCTCGCGGCCGGACGCGATCCGGCGCGCGTCAGCGCCGCGGCGGAGCGCGCTCCGCCGCTCGCCTTCCTGCGCTCGCTGCAGCAGCCGCAACGGCTCGTCCGCTACACGCCGCACGAGCGCGCAGACGCCGGTCTGGGTCACCGCGCAGGCGCTCGCCGGCGCTCGCCCGGCCGGCGCGCTGTCCCGATCGCGTTCGCGTTGGCTAGGGTCCGCGACCCGATGCAGACTCGCCGTCCCGAAGGAGACCGCGCACCGGCGAGCACCGCGTCGCGCTCGTCCCCGAGGTCGTGCGCAAGCGCTGAGCGGCACGCGGCATCGAGGTCGTCGTCGAGCGCGGCGCGGGCGAGGCGCGCTGATCCCCGACGCCGCGTTCACCGACGCCGGCGCGCAGGTCACGATCGACGCGACCGCGTCTGGGGCGCCGACGTGGTCGTCACGATCGCGCCGCCGGCCGCCGCGGAGATCGCGCCGGCTGCGCGAGGGCGCGCTGCTCGTCGGCTTCCTGCAGCCGCTGACGCAGCGCCGCGACGCCGATGCGCCGCGCGCGACGCCGAGCGTCACGGCGTTCGCGATGGAGGCGATCCCGCGGATCTCGCGCGCGCAGTCGATGGACGCGCTGTCCTCGCAGGCGAACGTCGCCGGCTACAAGGCCGCGCTGCTCGCGCGCCGAGCACCTGCGACGCGCTTCTTCCCGATGCTGATGACCGCCGCGGGCACGATCCCGCCGGCCAAGGTGCTGGTGCTCGGCGCCGGCGTCGCCGGCCTGCAGGCGCTCGCGACCGCGCGGCGCCTGGGCGCGTCAGACGACCGGCTACGACGTGCGCCCCGAGGTCGCCGAGCAGGTCGCAGTCGCTCGGCGCCGAGCTGGCTCGACCTCGGCATCGAGGCCGCCGGCGAGGGCGGCTACGCGCGCGAGCTGACCGACGAGGAGCAGGCCGCAGCAGCAGCAGGCGCTGACCGACGCGATCAAGGGCTTCGACGTCGTCATCACGACCGCGCTCGTGCCCGGCCGCCCGGCGCCGAAGCTCGTCACCGCCGAGGCCGTCGAGGGCATGAAGCCCGGCAGCGTGATCGTCGACCTCGCCGGCGAGGCGGGCGGCAACTGCGAGCTGACCGAGCCCGGGCAGACCGCGGTCAAGCACGACGTCACGATCGTCTCGCCCGCTGAACCTTGCCGGCGCACGATGGCCGAGCACGCCAGCCAGCTCTACGCGCGCAACGTGCAGGCGCTGCTCGGAGCTGCTGCGTCGACGACGAGGGCGACGCTGCGCGCCTCGACTTCGACGACGAGATCGTCGCCGGCGCGTGCGTCACGCGCGACGGCGAGATCGTCCACGAGGCGCGTCGAGGCACGGCGGCCAGGCTGATGACCTGACTTCGTCACGAACCTCGCGATCCTCGTGCTGGCCGGCTTCGTCGGCTACGCGGTGATCTCGAAGGTGCCCGAACACGCTGCACACGCCGCTGATGTCGGGCACCAACGCGATCCACGGGATCGTCGTGCTCGGCGGCATCCTCGTGCTCGGCCTCGGCGACGACCGGCGTCGCTCAACAAGGCTGCTGCTCGTGATCGCGATCGTCTTCGGCACGATCAACGTCGTCGGCGGCTTCCTCGTCACCGACCGCATGCTCGAGATGTTCAAGAGCAAGCCGGCGCCACGCGTCGAGGAGGGCGAGGAGCGAGCCCGACGCGATCGCGCACGACGCCTTCTTCCAGGAGCACCGACTTCATCGCGCTCCTCTACATCGTCGCCTTCAGCCTGTTCATCTACGGGCTGATGCGGGCTGACCGGCCCGCGCACCGCCGTGCGCGGCAACCGCATCGCCGCCGTCGGCATGGCGATCGCGGTGGTCGCGACGCTGCTGATCCCGGGGATGGGCAACTGGGGCCTGATCGTCGCTCGGCCTCGTCGATCGGCACCGCCATCGGCGTGCCCGCGGCGCGCCAGGTGAAGATGACCGCGATGCCGCAGATGGTCGCGCTGTTCAACGGCGTCGGCGGCGGCGCGGTCGCGCTGATCGCGTGGGCCGAGTTCCGCGAGACCGGCGGCTTCGCCGACGTCGCGACCTACGTCGCGATCTTCGTCGCTGTTCGCGGCGATCATCGGCTCGGTCTCGTTCTGGGGCTCGAACATCGCGTTCGGCAAGCTGCAGGAGATCCTGCCCGGGCAGCCCGATCACGCTCGGGCACGGCGCAGCAGTCGTCAACCTGGTGCTGCTCGTCGCCGCGGTCGGCCTGCGCGGTGGCGATCGTCGCCGGCTCGAGACGCCGAGGGCCTCTTGATCGCGTCGCTGCTGCTCGCCGCGGCGGTGCTCGGGCAACTTCGTCGTGCTGCCGATCGGCGGCGCCGACATGCCGGTCGTGATCTCGCTGCTGAACGCCTTCACCGGCCTGTCGCGCGGCCGCGACCGGCATCGCGCTCGAACAACACCGCGCTGATCGTCGCGGGCATGATCGTCGGCGCGTCCGGCACGATCCTCACCAACCTGATGGCCGAGGCGATGAACCGCTCGATCCCGTCGATCATCGCCGGCGGGTTCGGCGGCGTGGTCGCCGTCGGCGGCGCCGGCGGCGACGGCGAGCGAGCGGCACCGTGCGCTCCACGAGCGCCGCCGACGCCGCGATCCAGATGGCCTACGCGCGCCTCGTCGTGATCGTGCCCGGCTACGGCATGGCCGTCGCGCAGGCCCAGCACGCCGTACGCGAGCTGACCAAGCGCGCTGGAGAAGCGCGGGGTCGAGGTCAAGTACGCGATCCATCCGGTCGCCGGGCCGCATGCCCGGGCACATGAACGTGCTGCTGGCCGAGGCCGACGTGCCGTACGACCAGCTCAAGGAGATGGACGAGATCAACCCGGAGTTCGCGCGCACCGACGTCGCGCTGGTCATCGGCGCCAACGACGTCACCAACCCCGCCGCGCGCACGAAGTCCGACTCGCCGATCTACGGGATGCCGATCCTCAACGTCGACGAGGCCACGTCGGTGATCGTGCTCAAGCGCTCGATGAACTCCGGCTTCGCCGGCATCGACAACCCGCTCTTCTACAACGCCGAAGACCGCGATGCTGTTCGGCGACGCGAAGGCGTCGGTCAGCGAGATCACCGAGGAGCTCAAGGCGCTCTAGACATCCGTCTGGCGACAGCGCTTGCGTTCTGCGGCACGGTGGGTAGGCTCGCATCACCCGTGTCCGTGCTGCCCGTCGTTCCGAAGGTGGCACTTGCCGCCGTCGTGTGCGCTTCCATGTGGCGTGCCTTCCTTGGTGCGCCCGCGCCCGCCTCGCATCGCGTCGCCGCAAGGACCCTTCTGGCGATCACGATGCTCTGCTACGGCGGCGGCGCGATCATCGTCGTGGTCGGCGGCGCCGAACTCGTGGGCTCGCTGTTGATCATCGCCGGCATCGAGACCTCGTGTGTGGCGGCGTGGCTGGTGCGCGGCGCACGCGACGACGGCGGCGGCGACGACGGCGACGGTGGTGGCGGGGGCGGGGGGAGCGGTCCCCGCGTGCCGCCCCCGATCGACTGGGAGGCGTTCGACCGCGCCCGGCGCTCGTGGGACCGCGACCGCACGCCGGTCGGTTAGCCCCACACCTGACCCAGCACGCGCCGCCAGTTGGCCCACGCGATGCGCTCGACCTCGGCTGCGCTGAAGCCGTCGTCGCGCAGCGTGGCCAGCAGGCGGGGGAGGCCCGCGACGTCGGCGAGTGGCGCGGGCATCGTGGCGCCGTCGAAGTCCGAGCCCAGCGCGACGTGATCGATGCCGGCGACGGCGACGGCGTGGCGTACGTGGGCGACGATCGCCGACAGCGGCGTGTCGGGATCGTCGTGGCCGTCCGCGCGGACGAACGGGACGGCGAAGACGATGCCCACCAGGCCGTCGCTGCGGGCAATCTCGCGCAGCTGCTCGTCGGTGAGGTTGCGGCTGGCGGGGCACAGCGCGTGGCAGGCGCAGTGCGAGGCGACGAGCGGCGCGGTAGCCAGGCGCGCGACGTCGGCGAAGCCGGCGGCGTTGAGATGGCTGACGTCGACCAGGATGCCGAGCTGCGCGCAGCGGCGGACCAGGGCCTTGCCCGCGTCGGTCAGGCCGGGGCCGATGTCCGGCGACGCCGGAAAGCGGAAGGGCACGCCGTGCCCGAAGGCGCTCGGCCGGCTCCAGACCAGGCCGAGCGAGCGCACGCCGGCCGCGTGCCATGCGTCGAGGGCGGTCAGTCCGGGGTCGATCGCCTCCGCGCCCTCGAGATGCAGAACGATCGCGAGCGCGCCGTCCTCGCGACAGCGGTCGAGCCCGGACACATCGGTGACGATCGCGACCGCGCCGTCGCTCGCCGCCGCCAGCGCGTGCGCTCGCCCGATCGCGCCCAGCGTGAATGCCGCCGCCTCGGGATGCTCGACGGGGCCGGCGTAGCTCATCTGCCATATCGTCTCGGTGGCGGTCACCTCGCCGGGCGGCGAGGGCGCGTTGACGGCGAAGAGCCCGCCGGCCAGGCCGCCCGCGCGGGCCCGCGGCAGGTCGATGTGGCGCTCGGCCAGGCCGGTGAGGAAGCCCTCGGCGGGGTCCCCGGCCTCCTGCAGCTTTCCGAGCGCGTCGTTGTGGCCGTCGAAGACCGCCGTCAAGTCTCGTCCAGGTCGATCCACTTGTGCGTCGCCGGCGGGCGCCATCGGTCGAAGGCGGCGAGCAGGCCCTCGAGATCGCCGGCCATCGCGAGGATCGCGCGCGTCTCCTCGCGCAGGAAGCGCTGTGCGACGGCGTGGTCGAGCATCGTGGCCAGCGGCTCGAAGTAGCCGGCGACGTCGAGCAGGCCCAGCGGCTTTGCGTGAATGCCGAGCTGCGCCCAGGTGTAGACCTCGAAGAGCTCCTCGAGCGTTCCGATCCCGCCGGGCAGCGCGATGAATGCGTCGGACAGCTCGACCATCAGCGCCTTGCGCTCGTGCATCGTGCCGACAATGCGCAGGCCGTCGATGCCGGTGTGGCCGATCTCGCGCTCGACCATCTGGCGCGGCATGACGCCGACGACCTCGCCACCCGCGTCGCGCGTGGCGTCGGCCAGCGCGCCCATCATCCCGACGCGCCCACCGCCGTACACGACGCGGATGCCGCGCCGCGCCAGGCCGCTTCCGACGGCCTGTGCGGTCGCCAGGTAGGCGGGATCGGCGCCGGCGTTGGAGCCGCAGAAGACGCAGACCGAGGCGAGCGCGGGCACGCCCGCAGCATTACAGGGGCGTGCCCGCGGCGCTCAGGCGGGAAGCGCGGCGGGCGCCTCGCCGCGGCGTGCGGCCTCGGCGTGCTCGCGCGAGTCGCGCGAGGAGATCAGCGTTGCGGCGAGGACCGCGCCGGCCAGCGCGAACCCGGCGCCGACCAGGAAGGCGTCCTGGAAGCCGTCGGTAAGCGCGACGGCGTGGTCGCGCACGCCGTCGGCCAACTGGCGTCGTCGTGGTCGAGTTGGCCACGGCGACGAGGATGGCCAGGCCCAGCGCTCCGCCGACCTGCTGTGTGGTGTTCACCAGACCGGAAGCCAGGCCTGCCTGGTCGGGCCGAATGCCGGTGACCGCGGCGATCGTCACGGGGACGAAGGCGAAGCCCAGGCCGATGGCCGCCAGCAGCGACGGGAACAGGATGTCGCCGACGAACGAGCCGTGCGGAGAGACCTGCGCGAACCACACGAGGCCGGCGGTGATGAAGAGCATGCCGGCGACCAGCACCCACTTGAAGCCCACGCGCGTGACCAGCGCGGAGGCGATGCCGGCGCTGAAGATGATCGTCAGGGCGAGCGGCAGGTAGGAGATGCCGGCCTTGAGCGCGTCGTAGCCCAGCACCTGCTGCATGTACAGCGAGATGAAGAAGAACATGCTGAACAGCGACATGCCGATCAGCAGCGACACGATGTTCGCGCCGCGGAGCGTGCGCATGCGGAAGATCGAGAACGGCACCAGCGGCTGGCGCTGACGGCGCTCGATGACGACGAAGCCGGCGAGAAGGGCGAGCGACAGGGCGCCGAGCCCGAGCGTCTTCGTCGAGCCCCAGCCGGCCTGGTTGGCGTCGACCAGCGTGTAGACGAGCAGCGCGAGGCCGACAGTCACGGTGACCGCGCCGGCGATGTCGAACGAGGGCTCGTCGACCTCGTCGCGGCTCTCGGCCAGCAGGCGCGGCGCGAGCAGCGCGGCGGCGACGCCGATCGGGACGTTGACGAAGAGGACCCACTCCCAGCCGAGGTACTGGGTCAGCACGCCGCCGAGCAGCACGCCTGCGGCGCCGCCGGAGCCGGCGACCGCGCCCCAGACACCCAGCGCGCGGTTGCGCTCGGCGCCCTCGGCGAAGGTGTTGGTGATGATCGACAGCGCGGCGGGGGAGACGATCGCGGCGCCCAGGCCCTGGGCCGCGCGCGCGGCGATGAGCCACGTGTCCGACTGCGCGAGGCCGCCGAGCAGCGACGCGACCGAGAAGACCACGAGCCCGGCCATGAACATCCTGCGACGGCCGAGGAGGTCGGCGAGCCGGCCGCCCAGCAGCAGGAAGCCGCCGAACGTGAGCGTGTAGGCGTTGACCACCCAGGCCAGGTTGTCCTGGGAGAAGTCCAGCGCGCTCCCGATCGAGGGCAGCGCGACGTTGACGATCGCGGCGTCGAGGACGACGACGAACTGGGTCGTCGCCAGCAGCGCGAGGGCGAGCAGCTTGGCGCGTGGCGTGTCGGCGGCGGTCATGGGTTCAGTGTGCCCCTGAGGTTCTGGCTTCCGTTACGGCTAGCCACCCTTTACGATGGGTGGGAGCACGAAGTGGAAGTTGAGTTCCGGTTCCGATTCAGCCAAGATACGGAACCACGCCTCCGTTTGTCAAGGATCGATCACGCCATGACCGCCGACGCCACCGAGACCGCCAAGCCGCTCCGCGCGGACGCCCGCCGCAACCGCGAGCGGATCATCGAGGCGGCGCGCGAGGTCTTCGCCAAGCAGGGCGCCGGCGCGCAGATGGACGACATCGCGGCTATGGCCGGCGTGGGTGTGGGCACGGTCTATCGCCACTTCCCCGACAAGCACGCGCTCATGGGCGAGCTCGTGGCGGCGAAGTTCCGGGCGTTCGCCGACAACGCGGAGCTCGCGCTCGAGGTCGAGGATCCGTGGGCGGCCTTCGCCGGTCTTCTGCGCGCCAACGCCGAGCTGTGCGCGCGCGACATCGGCATCCAGCAGGCGCTGCTGCGCGAGCCGGCAGCCTGGTCGCTCGCCGCGCTCGAGCTGATGCGCCTACGCGACCTCGCGACGAGGCTGATCCACCGTGCACAGAAGGCGGGGGTGCTGCGCCGGGACTTCGTGGTCGACGACATCCCGATGCTCATGGGCGGGCTGTCGGCGACGATGGCGGTGTCCCAGTACGACTGGCACCGCCACCTTGAGATCATCCTCGCCGGGTTGCGTGCGTAGCGAAGCGACGGGCTCTGCGCAGAGCAGAGCGGTGGGCTCGCGCGAGCGGGGCGGTGGGCTCCGCGCGGAGCGGGGCGGTGGGCTCCGCGCGGAGCGGGGCGGTGGGCTGCGCCGTTGCACCGCGGCCCGGGCGCGCGCTTGCCAGGATGGCCGCGTGATCGCCCGCTGCGACGCCCTCACCGCGCTGCGCGCGGAGCGCTTCGACGTGGTGGTCGTCGGCGGCGGCGTCACGGGCGCGGGCGTCGCGCTCGACGCGGCCTCACGCGGCTACTCGGTCGCGCTGGTGGAGAAGGCCGACTACGCGTCCGGGACTTCGAGCCGATCGAGCAAGCTCGTACACGGCGGCCTGCGCTACCTGCAGAACTTCGACCTCGGCCTGGTGCGCGAAGCGCTGCTCGAGCGCCAGCTCATGGTCAAGCTTGCGCCGCACCTCGTGCGTCCGCTGCCGTTCGTGGTCCCCGCGTTCGGCGGCGCGCGGCCCGACCGCATGGTCGGCGTCGGGCTCAACCTCTATGACGCGATGGCGCGCGGGCGCCGGCGCGCGGACGGCGACTGGGAGCCCGAGCGCCATCGGGTGATCGGCGGCGACGAGGTCGCCGAGCTGCTGCCCGCCCTGGCCGCTCGCGCGCCGAGCTCGGGCTATCTCTTCTACGACTGCCAGACCGACGACAGCCGCCTCGTGCTCACCATCCTGGCCGAGGCCGAGCGCTTCGGCGCCGTGTGCGCCAACCGCGTGGAGGTCACGGACCTGCTCGCCGACGGCGGGCGTACGCGCGGCGTGTGCGTGCGCGACGTGCTCAGTCGCGAGCGCTTCGAGGTGCGTGCGGAAAACGTTGTCAACGCCACCGGCGTGTGGGCCGACCGCCTGCGACCCGATGAGCTGCACGACGAGGCCGAGGTCCCGCGCATCCGCCCGTCCCGCGGAACCCACATCACGCTCTCCCACAAGGCCCTACCGCTCGCGGCGGGCGCGATCGTGCCGGCCCGCGGCGGGCGCGCGATCTTCGCGCTGCCGTGGCTGGGGTCGGCGCTGATCGGCACGACCGACAACGAGTACGACATCGACGACCTCGACCACGTGCGGCCGCCCAACGAGGACATCGCCTACCTGCTTGACGCTGTAAACGATTTCTTCGCCCTCCAGCTCGGTAGGGCCGACGTCACCGGCGCCTACGCCGGGGTCCGCCCGCTGATCTCCACCGGCGATCCGAAGAAATCGGTCGACATCTCGCGCAAGGCCGAGCTCTACGAGACCTCCAGCGGCATGATCACGATCACCGGCGGCAAGCTCACGACCTGGCGGCGGATGGCGAAGCTCGCGGTCGACCGGCTCGTCGAGCGCGACGCGCGTACCGCCCCGTGCCGCACCGAGGAGATCCCGCTGGGCCAGGCCATCGACGCAGGGCAGCTGCCGCGGGTGGAGGGCGTGCCCGACGACGCCTACGAGCACCTCGCCCGGCGCTACGGCCACGCGGCGCGCGAGGTGCTGGCCATCGCGGCCGAGCGCGGCGAGCTCGCGCAGCCGATCGTCGGTGGCGAGCTCGCGCAGCCGATCGCCGGCAGTGAGATCGCGCAGCCGATCGCCGGCGGCGGGCCGCCCGACCTGCTGGCCGAAACGGTCCACGCAGCGCGGCGCGAGCAGGCCACGAGCGTCGGCGACGCGCTCCTGCGGCGCACGCGCGTCGCCCTGCTCGCCGCGCGGCTGGTCGCCGACGCCGCCGGCGAGACGGCCCGGCGGGTCGCGCTGGCCATGGCGCCGGAGCTGGGCTGGGGGCCGCGTCGGACCGACGCCGAGGCGCAGGCCTTCCTCGAGGAGGCAACTGCCGAAGGCATCGTCACCGATCCGTAACTTTCACCGGTCTCGCCGGTTGCATCCCGTCGACCGGTCCAGTCAGCATCAAGGAGCCCCGTCCGTCACATGCGCCGCCGCATCGCCCTGCCCGCCCTCCTCACGCCGCTTGCGCTGCTCGCGCTCGCGCTGCCCGCGTCGGCGGGCGCGGTCGCCGGCGCGTTCATCCCCGGCGAGGCGATCGACGGTCCCAGCGCGGACATACAGTCGCTCGGCGACCTCGACGTCGCGCGCGATGGAACGGGGGCGCTGGCCTACGTCAAGCAGGTGGGCGGCGTGCCACACATCTTCGTCTCGCGCCTCGTCAATGGCGCCTTCCAGCCGCCCGAGCAGGTCGATGCGGGGCTCGGCGGCGCGGGCGCGCAGCCGGTCGTCGCCGCGTCGGACGGCGGGCGCCTGGTCGTCGCTTTCGTCAGCGGCGGCGGCGTGTTCAGCGTTGTGCGGCCGGCCGGCGCGCCCGGCTACGCGGCGATCCAGCAGATCGCCGCCGCCGGCTCTGATCCCGACGTCGCGATGTCGATCAACGGCGTGGCCTACCTGACCTGGACCACCAACGGCGACGTCGGCGCCGCGCGGCTGGAGCGCAACGGGACCGCGTTCAACGGCGTGCCCGGCGTGCTCGACATCAACCCAGCGGACACCTCGGGGACCGCGACCGGCCGCTCAAAGGTGGCCGTCGCCGCCGACGGCATCGCCACCGTCGTGTGGGGTGAGGCCGGTCACGTCTACGCGCGGCGGATCTTCGAGCTGCGGCTGTCGACCGCGCCGCAGGACCTCGGCGACGGTGCCGACGAGCCCGACATCTCGAGCGAGGACGACTCGAGCTTCGCCTGGGCCGTCTTCCGCCAGAGCGGCGCGGCAGTCGCCCGCCGGCTGGTCGGGTCGCAGTTCGACCCGCCCGTGCCGCTTGAGGCGGCGGAGGGCGCCGAGGCCCCGCGCGTGGCCATCAACGGGCGTGGCATCGGTTACGCCGGCATCGGTGGCACGTCGACGAACGGGGCCTACGGCGCGGTGCTCAAGGACGACGTGTTCAACCCGGGCCTCGTCATCGGCGGCGGCCTCGGGGTGGCGCCCGCGCCGGTACCGGCCGTGGCGGAGAGCGGCGACGGGCTGATCGCCTTCCAGCAGGGCGACGCTGCGGGCGGCCGGTCGATTCACGCGCGCCCGTACGACTACGTCCCGGCCTCGCGCGTGGTGACCCCGCCAGGCCCGGACGCGACGCTGTCGAACCCGGCGCTCGGGCCAACCGACGCGTCGCGCGGCCTGCTCGCGTCCGCCGATCGCGCCGGCGACGTGGCGGTGGCGTTCGTGCAGGGGACCGGCGCCGGCAGCCAGATCGTCGTGGGCACCTTCGACCGCGCGCCGGGGACGTTCCGCGGCAACACGACGACGAAGTGGCGCAAGTTCGGGCGCCCGCCGCTGAAGTGGGGGACGTCGTTCGAGCTCTGGGGCCCGCTCACCTACCAGGTGCAGATCGACGGCGTGCCCGTGGCGCAGACGACGGCCACCGGCGTCACGGTGCCGGTGCGTATCAAGGACGGGCTGCACCGCTGGCGCGTGGTGGCCATCGATCGCCGCGGGCAGGCGACCGCCACCCCGTTGCGCAACCTGCGCGTCGACGCGACGCCGCCCAAGGTCAGCTTCAAGTTGTCGGGCTCACGTCAGCGCGGCAAGCTGGTGAAGATCGCGGTCAAGGCCACCGATGCCACCGGCAGCAAGGCGAGGGCCTCCGGCCTGAAGTTTGTGCGGATCTCGTTCGGGGACGGCTCGCGCACGATCGTCGGCCAGAGGGCCGCGCATCGCTACGGGCACTCGGGGCACGTGACGTTGCGCGTCAGCGCCGGCGACGAGGCCGACAACGTGGTCGCGGTCAAGCGCCGGATCACGATCCGCAAGTAGCCCGCTGTTGGCCGTCGGGCCGTCGCGGGTGGCGGGCGAGGCTCCCCGGTCGCCCGCACGAAAAGCTCGCATCGTGCGGGAGGTACCGTTCGTCGTGCCATTCATACCGCCCGCCGTGCAAGTAGGATGCCGCGCCGTGCGCGCACCGGGCATCCCGACCTACGCGACCCGGTGACCCGCGGCCTCGCCCTCGTGGCCGCGGGACGCGACGCCGGACCGGGTGGGAGCCGAGGCGCCCGCGAGGGCCTCGGCGCCGGCCGCGGCCGGGCCCCCGCCGTCGCGCCGTGCTCAACGGCGCCCGGCGGGGGCCTGGGTCATGCCGCGGCGGAGGCGCAGCGCAGGGCCGCTGCTGACCGCTGCGGCCCCTGACGCGGCATGATGCCCGCGTGACCGACGCCGGGCTGAGGCCGCTCACCGAAACGAGCACCGGCTGGTCGGCGCGCAAGGTGGTCCGCGCGCTCGGCCTGCGCGAGGCGCCGGGAATCGCGCGGCGCCCGCGCGTCGTGGCGGCGATGATCGCCTCCGCCGACGGGCGCGCCGCGGTCGACGGCAAGTCCGTCGGGCTCGGCCACCCGGCCGACCGCGCGCTGCTGCGCGAGCTGCGGACAGCCGTCGACGCGATCCTGGTCGGCACCGGGACGCTGCGCGCCGAGCGCTACGCCAACCTGCTCGACGACGACCAGCGGGCCCACCGCGTCGCGGCGGGACTGGAGCCCGAGCCCGTCGTCGCGACGGTGTCGCGCCGCCTGGACATGGCCACCGACATCCCGCTGCTGGCCGAGCCGACCGCCCGGGTGCAGGTGTACACGGAGGCCGAGGGCGAGGTGCCCAGCCAGGGAGCGTGGGTTGCCGCACACCGCTTCGAGCCGGGCGGGCTGACCATGCCTGCGATCCTCGAGCACCTCGCGACTGAGCGCGGCGCGCGCGCGGTCCTGTGCGAGGGCGGCCCGACGCTCCTGCGCGAGCTGATCGCGGCCGACTGCATCGACGACCTGCTGCTGACGATCGCGCCGCTGCTGGTCGCAGGCGACGCGCCTTCGCCGGTGGGCGGCGCGGCGCTCGAGCCGCCGGCCGGTCTCGCCCTGCGCGACATCCGCCGTGCCGGAGACCACCTCTTCCTGCACTACACGCTTCCCCCGCCCGCACACTCGTGAGGCGCCGGCCGCCAGGAGGGGAAACCCCGTGGGCCTGATGGACCTGCGGCTGCGCGAGCGCACGGTCGCGGTCGAGCCGGGCCGCCCGCTGATCATGGGCATCGTCAACACGGGGCCCGACTCGTTCTCGGACGCCGTGCGGCTCGACACGCTCGACGACCACGTGCGCCACGCGCTGGCGCTTGTCGCCGACGGCGCCGATCTCATCGACGTCGGCGGCGAATCCGGCGTGACCTACACCGCCGCGACGTCCCCCGTGGAGGAGGTCGCGCGGGTGGCGCCGCTCGTCGAGCGGCTCGTGGCCGAGGGCGTCGCGGTGTCGGTCGACACCTGGAAGCCGCAGGTCGCGCGCGCCGTCCTCGACACCGGCGCAGTGATGCTCAACGACGTCAGCGGCCTCGCCGACCCCGCGCTGGCCGATCTGGCCGGACAGGCGGGCGCGGCGCTCGTGCTCATGCACACGCGCGCGGCGCCGAAGCGGGAGTCGTTTCCGGACTACGCCGGCGACGTCACCGGCGACGTCGAGGCGTTCCTGCGCGAGCGCATGGCTCTCGCGCGCCGGCACGGCGTCGCCGACGAGCAGCTCGTCCTCGATCCCGGCCCTGACTTCGCCAAGACGCCCGCTGAGACCGTCGAGGTGCTGCGCGCCCTCCACCGCCTCCGCGCGCTCGGCCGCCCACTGCTGCTCGCCGTCTCGCGCAAGTACTTCGTCGGCGCGATCACGGGGCGGCCGCCGGCGGACCGCCTGGCGGGCACGATCGCAGCGGCGCTGTGGGCCGCTCGCTCCGGCGCGGCGATCCTGCGCGTGCACGACGTCGCTGCGGTGCGCGACGCGCTCGCGGTCGACGCCGTCCTCGAAGGCCGCGCCGAGGTCCCGGCCTTCGACGGCGACGACGAGGAGCTGAAGTGGATCCGCACGGACCGCTAGCCTGATGGCGCTGCAGGGGTCGCCGGTCGCTGAACGTCAACGCGCCCGGGTTGCCCACCGACACCGAACGACGTTCCCAAGGAGGAACCCCAATGACCGTGCTGCATCGCGACGCCCTCGAGGCGAGCCCGCTGGCCGACCTTCACGCGATCGCCTCGGAGCTTGGCATCGACGGCTTCCGTCGTCTGCGCAAGGCCGACCTCATCGAGCGCATCCTCGAGCGCGACGGTGGCAACGGCAACGGCGACGGCGACGAGGGCGTGGCCGCCGACATCGTCGACGAAACCGCCGAGGAGGCCGAGGCCCGGCCGCGACGGCGGCGCGGCACCCGTGGCGGCCGCGGGCGCTCGGGCCGCGACGCGGGCGACCGCGACGACGACGAGGGCGCCGGCGAGCGCCGCGACGAGGTCGTGGAGGGCGTCGTCGAGCTGCTCGGCAACGGCTCGGGGTTCGTGCGCCTCGACCCGCCTGAGCCCTCCGACGACGACGTCTACGTCTCCGCAGCGCAGGTGCGCCGCTGCGAGCTGGTCTCCGGCGATCGCGTGTCGGGCCCGGTGCGCAAGCCGCGTCGCTCGGAGCGCTACCCGTCGCTGGTGCGCGTGGACACGATCAACGGCTCGCCCGCCGCGGAGGTCGCCGAGGGCACGCCCTACGACGAGCTGCCGTGCGCGTTCCCGTCGGTGCGCCTGGAGCTCGGCTCCGACGATCCGACGCTCAAGGCGATCGAGTGGCTGACGCCGATCGGCCGCGGCTCGCGCGTGGTCATCACCGGCGGGCCGCTGGCCGGCAAGACCGAGACACTGCGGCGGCTGGCCGCCGCGCTGGCCGGCGCGGAGGGGCTCGAGCTGAGCCTCGTGCTGGTCGGGGTCCGCCCCGAGGAGGCCGCCGAGTGGAAGGCCGGCCCGGTCGAGCCGGCCGCTGCGCTGACGCTCGCCGCGGGCAGCGATGCGCAGGCGCAGGCGCTGGAGCGCGCGATCGAGACCGCACAGCGCATCGCTGCCCGCGGGGGCCACGCCGTCGTGCTCGTCGACACGCTCGACGGCATCGCCCCGGGCACCGCGCGCCGCGCGCTGGCCGCCGCGCGCGCGATCGTCGACGGCGGCTCGCTCACCGTCATCGCCACGGCGAGCCGGCCGCTCGGCGGGGAGACGACGATCATCGGCCTCGACGCCACCCGCACCGCCGCGCGCAACTTCCCCGCGCTCGACCTGACCGCAAGCGGGACGCTGCGCCCGGAGCTCCTGGTCGGCGATGCCGGAGCGGACGCGATCGCGGCCGCGAGGGCGGAGGCGGACTAGTAGCGCGGCTGGTAGGCCACGCGCCCCCAGGAGGGCTCGGGCGCGAGCTCGACCGGCTCGCCGTCGCGGTCGGGCTGGATGTAGCGGAAGGTGTGCGAGACGGCGTCGAACTGGACGTCGAGCTCGCCTTCCTTGACACGCTGGTCCAGCCACGCCGAGCGGAACACGAGCCGGCGCAGCCAGTGCACCAGCGAGCGGTCGCTGGGGCCGACCAGCTCGGGCCAGCAGTCGTTGACGTGCTCGCCCAGGGCGGACGCGGGCTCCTGGATCTCGCCGTTGACCGCGAGGTTGACCAGGTCCTCGAGCTCGGGCTCGTCGAGGCGCCCGGAGACGAAGCCGAGCTTGATCGCGGCCTGCTCGCAGCGCTCGGCGAAGTCACGCTCGTTGAACGTGAAGCGCAACTCGCCGTACTCGAGGACGAAGTCCTCTCCGGAGTCGTAGTTGCCGCGGCGGGTGGTGTCCATGCCCTTGAGAAACCCCGCCGGGGACGGTGTCCGTGGGGTCGTCGGCATCCTAAGGGCGATCCCTTCCACGACGGGTCCCCTGAATGTGATGTTGCACCCGATTCGTCCGTGCGGCGACCTCGGACGGCGCGTCAGGCGCCGAGCTCGGCGCGCAGCGCGTCGAGCGATGCGCGCAGCGTCGCCACGTCGGCCCGCAGCGCCGCGACCTCGTCTTCGAGGCGGTCTACGCGGGGGTCGGGCGCCGGAGCCGGGAGCGGCCCGTCGTCGGCGAGCGCGGGCGCGGGCGGAGCGACCGGGGCGGGCGCGACCGGGGCGGGAGCGACCGCGACGGGAGCGACCTGCGCGGGCGCAACCTCCGCCGCGTCCTCGCCGAGCAGCTGCGTGTAGCGCTCCTCCTTCTGCCCGGGCCGACGCTCCAGACGCGCCGCGAGCTCGCGCTCGATGAGGCGCCTGAGAGTGGCGTGGACGGCGGCGAGGTCGGCGAGCGGGTGCAGCCGCTCGGTGCGCTGCTTGAGCTCGCCAGGCGTCTGTGGGCCCCGCAGCATCAGCACGCACAGCACGCCGAGCTCGTCGTCGGGCAGCGCGAGCGCCTCGTCGAGCAGGTGGCGGTACTTCGGCGCGCGGCTGCCCGGCCCGCTGGCCAGGCGCGCCCAGCGCCGCCGCGACAGGCGGTGCAGCGCGTCGCGGATCGTCGCCTCGTCGTACTCGACGACCGGATCGCGGTTGGTCGACTGGTTGCAGGCGAGCCGCAGGGCGTTGAGGCTGAGCGGATAGGCCTCGGGCGTCGTGCGCTGCTTCTCGAGCAGGCACCCGAGGACCCGGATCTCTGGCGCGCTGAGGTCCACGGCCGCCAGGGTAATGGGCGACTGCGGGGGAGGACTTTCGGCGCTGCGGCCTAGGTGGGCCATGAGCCTCGCCGACCCCGCACCCACCATCCTCGTCGTCGAGGACGATGAGCCGACCCGCACCTTCCTGGCCGACAACCTGACGGCCGACGGCTACGAGCTGCTGGTGGCCGAGAACGTGCGCGAGGGCCTGCGGCTCCTGGAGACCAAGTTCCCCGACCTCGCCGTGATCGACCTGGGGTTGCCCGACGGCTCGGGCCTGGACATCGTCCGCGCGGCCCGCGCGTCCGACGGGGTGGCGAGCCGCATCGACCCTGCCGTGCCGATGCTCGTCCTCAGCGGCCGCGCGGGCGAGCTCGACCGGCTGCGCGGCTTCGAGCGCGGGTGTGACGACTACCTCTGCAAACCCTTCAGCTACCCGGAGCTGCGGGCTGCGCGTGGCCGCGCTACTGCGCCGGGCCGAGCTGCGCCGGCGCCCGGCGCGGCTGCGCGTCGGCGAGCTCGAGCTCGACGCCGCATCGCGGGTCGTGCGCCTGCGCGGCACGCCGGTCGAGCTGTCGCAGAAGGAGTTCGCGCTCGTACGCGTGCTGGCCTCCGATCCCACGCGCGTCTTCACGAAAGACGAGCTGTTGCGGACGGTCTGGGGCTTTCGCGCACGCGGCAGCACGCGCACGCTGGACTCCCACGCCTGCCGCCTGCGCCACAAGCTGGGGCGCTTCGGCGATCGTTTCGTGGTCAACGTGTGGGGCGTGGGGTATCGGCTCGTCGACGGCCCGTCGGTCCAGCCGCGCATGGAGGTGCCCGCGCTCGCCCCCGCCGCGGCGATCGCCGCGCCGTTGGCCGTGATCGGCTCGCCGCACGCGCTCGTCGCCTGGCTGCTCGCGCTGGTGGGCCTCGGGCTCGCCGGCTTCTACGGCGTCGAGCTGCGCCGCCGGCGCGAGCTGGTGGCTCGCGCCTGCCACGAGCTGCGGGGTCCGCTCACCGCCGCGCACCTCGCGCTGCACGCCGGCGCGCGCCACGGGGAGGGGCCGCCGGCACGCCTGGCGGCGATCGAGAGCGAGCTCAAGCGAGCAACGGTGGCGCTCGACGACCTCGCCGCCGCGCGCCGCGGCCGCCGCGCGGCCGATCGCGACGAGCCCGTCGACGTCGGCGACCTGCTCGCCTATCAGGCCGCGACGTGGCGCGTCATCGCGTCGGTCTTCGGCTGTCGGCTCGATCTCGCCGACTCCGGCCCTGGGACGATGGTTCGCGGCGACCGGGTGCGGCTGGCGCAGGCGGTCGGCAATCTCGTCGCCAATGCGCTCGAGCACGGCGACGGCCGCGTCGAGCTCGTGGCACGCGCGCACGGCGATCGGGTGCGCATCGAGGTCGCCGACGAAGGGCCCGGCCTGCCGGCCCCGGTGCGCGACCTGACCCGCCGTCCACGCGCCGGGCGGGGCCGGCGCGGGCGGGGCCTGGCCATCGCCGCCGACATCGCCGACCGCCATGGCGGACGGTTGGTCGCGGCGCCGTCGTCACGAGGGGCGCGCCTGGCGCTCGAGCTCCCCGCATGGCGCGGCGGGCTGTGACCGATGACCCGCCGTCGGCGGGCCGCCGCGCTGCTCGGGCTCGCGCTGCTGCTCGGCGTGCTCGCGGCCTCGGACGTGGCGGGGCGCGAGGCGGCGTTGCGTCGCCAGCTCGGGCCGGCGGTCCGCGTCGTCGTCGTGCGCTCGCCGCTGCGCGCGGGCGAACGGATCGCCCGCAGCGCGCTGGCCCTGCGTCTCGTCCCCGAGCGCTACGCGCCCGCGAGCGCCATTCGCGACCCGGCCGAGGCGGTCGGGCGGCGCGCGGGCGTGCCGGTCGCGGCCGGCGCCGACCTCGACCCGGCGCTGCTGAGCGTGCCCGAGGCGCCGACCGGTCCGGTCCTGCGCCGGGGCGAGCGCGCGCTCGACCTCGTGGCGGTCGGCGCCGCCGCGCCGGGCGCCCGCGTCGACGTCATCGTCACCTACGCCGGGCGCGGCGACGCGCCCGGAGCGACCCGCCTTGCGCTCGCGGACGTCCAGCTGCTGGCGGCCCGCCCGGCGCAGGGCGGCGATGGGCAGGACGCGCTGCCACGCGTCGTCGCGACGCTGCGCGTGACGATCCGCCAGGCCGTGGCGCTGACTGCCGCCGCGGCCGCTGCGCGCGAGGTGCGGCTGCTTGCCCGGCCGTGAGCGTCAGAGGACGTCGCGCGCGAGCAGGTCGCTCATGCGTTCGCGCCGCACGACGAGGCGCGCATCGCCGTCGCCGACGAGCACCACCGGCGGACGACGGGCGCCGTTGTAGTTGTTGAGCATCGAGTAGCAGTACGCGCCGGTCGCCGGCATGACCACGACATCGCCGACCCGCGGCGTGGCGAGCTCGACCGCTCGCGCGAGGACGTCGCCGCTCTCGCAATGGTGGCCGACGAGCTCGCACGTCTCCGGTGGGCGGTCGCGGTCGAGGATGGCGGGGGCGAAGCGCGTGCCGTAGAGCATCGGCTCGAGGTTGTCGCCCATGCCGCCGTCGACGGCGACGTGCGTGCGTCCTCCGCGCTTGACGGTGACCACGGAGTACAGCGTCACGCCGGAGCGTCCGACGAGCGAGCGCCCGGGCTCGACGATCAGATGCGCGCCCGGGTCGAGGTGCTCGCGCAACGCGCGGACGGTCGCCTCCGCGTAGTCGCCCACCGATGGCGCCTCGTCGCCCGGCCGATACGCGATCCCCAGCCCGCCGCCGAGGTCGTAGATCGCAAAGCGGCCGAGGGCGGCGATCGCCTGCGCGGCGCGGTCGAAACCATCGAGGTCGAGCAGCTGCGAGCCGATGTGGACGTGCAGGCCGAGCAGCTCGAGGCCCGGCACCCCGGCCACGCGCTCGATCAGCGCCGGCGCGGCGTCCAGCGGCACCCCGAACTTGGCCTCCGCGCTGCCGGTGTCGACCGCCGTGTGCGTCTGGCCGGGCACTGCCGGGTTGACGCGGATGAGAACGGGCTGCCCGCGCGCTCCGAGCCGCTCGAGGCGGTCGACGTCGTCGGCATTGTCGATGACGATCAGCCCGACTCCGGCGTTGAGCGCGTCGCCGATGTCCACGTCGCTCTTGGCGTTGCCGTGGACGAGAATCCGCGCGGGATCGAAGCCGGCGGCCAGCGCGATGGCAAGCTCGCCGGCCGAGGCGACGTCGCAGCCGAGTCCCTCGTCGGCCAGGACGCGCAGCAGCGGCGCGCAGGGCAGCGCCTTCGACGCGAAGTGCACGTCGCTGTCGGCGTGGCGGTCGCGGAAGACGGCCAGATACTCGCGCGCGCTGTCGCGCAGTCCCTGCTCGTCGAACACCAGCGCGGGCGTCCCGAACTCCTCGGCGACGTCGGCGAGCGCGCACCCGCCGACGGTCAGGCGCCCGTCGTCGGACAGCCGCGCGGTGCGGGGGAGGACGTTGAAAAGGCCGCTCGCCATCGCCGGCGAGTATCGAAGCCGGCCGCCGCGGCCGCAAATACGGTGATCGTTCACCCGTCTAGTGGCGCCCCGGGGTGGTCAAGGCGCCGCGCAAGCCGCCGATAGCCCGAGCAGCATGAGACTCTCCGTTCCTCGTCTGCTCCTGTTCGCGTGCGCACTCCTCGCGGTGCTGCCCGCGGGCGCGAACGCCGCGTCGTCCAAGAAGGGCGTCGGCTATCCCGTGATCAAGAAGGTGTCGCCCCTGAAGCTCAACATCGGGGCGACGCTCACGATCACCGGCAAGAACTTCCGTTCGGGCAAGGGCAAGAACACGGTCGTGTTCAAGCGCAGCGGCAAGCCCGCCGTCTTTGCCAAGAGCACGAGCTCGACCACCACGAAGATCGCGGTGGTCGTGCCGGCGAAGCTCACCTCGTTCCTGAGCAAGAAGAACGGGGCGGCCGTCGGGACGCGCTTCCAGCTGCGCGTACTCGCCAAGCGCTTCTCAAAGGCGTTCACCTCGAACAAGCTGTCGCCGGTCATCTCGCCGAAGAAGGCGGGCGGCGGCACCGGCGGGGGCGGCGGCGGCGCGGCACCCTCGCCGTACGCCGCCTGCCAGGCCGCGGTCAAGGCCAACCCCGGCGCCGACTCCGACGCCGACGGCCTCGTCAACGCCACCGAAACGGCGGCCGGCACCGACCCCTGTAACGCCGATTCCGACGGCGACGGGATGGTCGACGGCTACGAGTACGAGTCCGCTCTGGACCTCAACGGCCGCGCGCTCCCATACCCCGGCAAGCGCCCCTGGCCCAACGCGCTCGATCCCACCGATGGCAAGTCGGACTTCGACGGCGACGGACTCAGCCTCCAGGAGGAGTACCGCCTCTGGAAGGCCGTCGGGGGCGCCTTCCCCGTGACCGCCTACAGCGACGGCACGCAGAACAGCGGCGGCACGCTGCCGACCGTGAGCCTGACCTTGCAGCAGTTGGACCTCGACCACGACGGCAACCTCACCGACGACGAGCGCGACGCCGACAACGACGGGCTCTCGAACATCGTCGAGTACCGGTTCCGCGGGACCCAGGACTGGTGGCTGGCGGTCGTCGCCAACGAGAAGCCGTATACGGCCAGGGTCTTCTCGGGCGTCGATCCGACCGTGTGGGACAGCGACGGCGACGGCGTACCGGACGGCGCCGACGACCAGGACGTCGACGGCTACAACAATTACACCGAGATGGAGGTCTCGCGCAGCCAGCAGGATCTCCGCGTGCAGCCGTACAACCCCTGCCTGCCGGATCCGTACGCGCTGACCTGCAGCCGCTACGTCCCGGTCAGCGGTGAATGGCCGCCGTTTGACGGCAGCCAGCATGCGGGCGACGCGATCCCGTTCAGGCTCAGCGGCAACCCTCCGGCCTGGAACGGGCCGACCTGGGACGGCCACAGCGGCGGCCCGCAGGGCTCCTGACACACAAGCTTCGGGGGGCACGCGTCGCGACAGTCCGAGAGCCACCGGGCAGGAAGCCCGGTGGCTCTCGGCGTTTTCGGGGGAGAGATCGGGCCGACGTGAGCTAGTGCTTGCGTGGAGCCCGCCGCCGACCTTGATGCGCTCGCCGCGGCCCTGCGTGAGCGCCTGCTCGCCGAGGCCGCGCGCGACGGACCGGCCGATCTGCAGGCGAGCATCCGGGCGCTGGTCGAGCGCGAGGCGGCGCTGCTCGACCCCGGCACGCGCGAGGCGCTCGTGGCGCGCGTGGCCGAGCGGTCGTTCGGGCTCGGGGTGCTCGAGCCGTTACTGCGCGATCCGGCCGTCGACGAGATCATGGTCAACGGTGCGGGGCCGGTGTGGGTCGAGCGCGGCGGGCGCCTGGAGCGTACCGACGTGCGCCTGGCCTCGGCGCGCGCGCTGCGCGACGTCATCGAGCGGATCCTCGCGCCGCTCGGGCGGCGCGTCGACGAGGCCGAGCCGCTCTGCGACGCCCGCCTGTCCGACGGCTCGCGCATCAACGTCGTCATCCCGCCGCTGGCGCCCGACGGGCCGATCCTCACCGTGCGCCGCTTCCGGGCGCGCGGCCTGACCGCCGACGACCTGGTCGCCGCCGGCACGTGGGAGCCGCCGCTGCGCGAGCTGCTCGCCCGCGCCGTGCGCGCACGCCTGAGCGTGCTGGTCAGCGGCGGCACCGGCTCGGGCAAGACGACGACGCTCAACGCGCTGTCGTCGTTCGTGTCCGCCGACGAACGAATCGTCACCGTCGAGGACACGCTCGAGCTGCGCCTGCAGCAGCCGCACGTCGTGCGGCTGGAGGCGCGGCCGGCGAACGTCGAGGGGCGCGGCGAGGTGACCATCCGGCGGCTCGTGCGCAACGCGCTGCGCATGCGGCCGGATCGCATCGTCGTCGGCGAGGTCCGTGGGGGAGAGGCGCTGGACATGCTCGCCGCGATGACCACCGGCCACGACGGCTCGCTGTCGACGATCCACGCGGGCTCGCCCGAGGAGGCGCTGCGCCGGCTGGAGACGCTGGCGCTGATGGCGGGCGTCGGCCTGCCGCACGCTGCGATCCGCGAGCAGGTAGCCGATGCGCTGGACCTCGTCGTCCACCAGGCGCGCCTGGCCGACGGCACGCGCCGTGTCGTCGCCGTCGCGGAGGTCGCGCGTGTGGCCGCCGGGGCGGCCACGCGGGAGTTGTTCGCCTGGCGCGACGGCCGCCCGCGCTGGCGCGCCGCCCTCAGCGACCGCCTCGCCGAGCGGCTGGGGTCGGTGGCGCCGAGCGAGGCGGCGTGAGCCTCGCGGCCGTTCTCGCCGGCCTTGCCGGTGCCTTGGCGGTCGCGGGGGCGTGGGAGGCGCTCGCCGCCGTCGAGCAGGCCGCGCTGGCCCGCGCGATCGGCCGCTGGACCGCGCCGTTGGGCGCCGCGCGCCGCGAGGGTCGGGCGCCGACCGCACCGGAGCGCCGGCGCTTGGCCTTCGTCAGCGCGGGCGCGCTGCTGGCCGGCGGCTGGCTGGTGGTCGGGCCACTGGCCGGCGCCGCGTGTGCGACGGCGGGGCCGGCCGGCGTCCGCAGGCTCGTGCGCGCTCGGCGCGAGCGCTGGCGGGCCGACCTCGCCCGCGGTGCCCCGCAGGCCGCCCGGGCACTGGCCGACGCCCTGTCCGGCGGACATTCGGTGCGCGCCGCGCCCGCCGTGGCCGCGGATGGCGGCGTGCCCGGCGCGGCGGGCCGCGAGCTTGCCGCCGCGGGACGCGCGCTGGCGCTCGGTGCGGGTACCGAGGCCGTCTTCGAAAGGCTGCGCCGCCGCGCCCGCGACCCCGCGTGGGACACGATCGTCGCGGCGATCCTGCTGCAGCGCGAGGCCGGCGGCGACCTCGCCGGCCTGCTGCGATCGATCGCCGGCGGGCTGGAAGAGGCAGCGCGCGTGGAGGCCGACGCACGCAGCGCCACGGCCCAGGCGCGCTTTACCGCCTGGCTGGTCGTCCTGCTGCCGGTCGGCGCGGCCGCGCTGGCCGAGCTGGCGCGACCGGGGTACGCCGCCGGACTGTTGCGCGCGCCGCTCGCGCCGTGGCTGCTGGCCGCGTCGGCGGTGTGTCAGCTGGTCGCAGCCCTGATGATCCGGCGGATCGCAAGAGTGGGGCACGGGCAGTGAGCCGCGCGCTTGTGCTCGCGGTCTGTGCAGCGGCGCTCGCGGCCGCCGGCATCGTCGAGCTGGCGGCCGCCGGCGTTCGCTCGCCGCGGCGGCGCGTCGAACGCGGGCGGCTGACGCCGATGCTCGCGGGCCTCGGCCGGCGCCTCGGCGTGAGCGGCGCGCCGGACGACCTCGCGCGGCGGCTCGACGCGGCGGGCGTCGCGATCTCGGCGCCCGAGGCGATGGCGCTCAAATGGGGCGCCGCGGTGGTGGCCGGGCTCGCCGCGTTGCCGGCAGCCACGGTGCTGCCGGGGCGTCTCGGGCCGGTCGCCATCGCCGCGGCGCCTGCCGGCGCCTTCCTCGTACCCGACGCATGGCTCGCGCGGCGCACGCGCCGGCGCCGCGCCGCGATGGCGGCCGAGCTCGCTGACGTTCTGGACCTGCTGCACGTCGCCGTCGTCGCGGGGCTCGCACCTCTGCGTGCGGTCGGCGAGGTCGGGCGCCGGCGCGGAGGCCCGCTCGCCGCCGAGCTGCGTGCGGCCGCGGCGCACGCCGCGCTCGGCGTCCCGCGAATGGAGGCGCTCGCCCGCCTCGCCCGCCGCTGCCCGCTGGAGGGCGTCGCAGCGCTCGTTTCGGCGATCGGCCGCGCCGAGCGCCACGGTGCCCCACTCGGGCCGGCGCTGCTGGCCCTTGCCGCCGACGCCCGGGCACAGCGCGCTCAGCACCTGCGCGAACGCGCCGGCCGGGCCGCGCCCAAGATCCAGCTGGTTGTTGCGCTGCTGCTCGTGCCCGCGGTGATGCTGCTCGTGGGCGCCTGCCTGGCGGCGGCCCTGCTCTAGCGAAGCGTGGCGACGACCCGCGTGCGCGTCACGCCGCCGCCTTCAGATTTGCCGCCCGCTACCACGGCGCCGATCGAGTCCAGATACGGCTTGGCCTTCTGGAAGCGCGCATCGCTGCCGGCGAAGCTCTCGATGAGACTGACCACCTGCGGGACGTCGAGGAAGAGCGACGGCTGCAGTCCGCCGCCGAGCTTGGCCGCCGCCGCCGTGAACGCCGGCGCGGAGGCAAGCGTGCGCGCGGGCGCGGACGCCTCGGCGATCACGCGCCTGGGGCCGAAGCCGACGACGAGCTTGTCCCCGGCCACGGCCACGTGAATGGCGGGCCCGCCGGCTCGCCGGATCGTGAAGCCTCCCGCGCGCGTCGGCGTGACCCGCGCGCCCGCACTCTGGCCCGCAAGCTGCGCCAGCGCGGCGACCGCGCGCTTGGTCGCGGCCGGGTCGCTGGTCTTGACGACGAGTGCGCCGCGCAGGTCGTGAGGCGTGGTGCCGGCGACGTACACGCCCGCGTCGCCCATCCAAGACAGGACGTCCCGGCGCAGGTCGAGGCCCGTCTGCTGGCGGAACTGGCCGAGCGCTGCATTGACGCCGATCGCGCTGAGCCCGCTCGTCTTGGCGACGGTGTCCACGACACCGTCGAGCGTCTGGCCGAGGTCGGCCACGCCGAGCCCCAGCCACGAGTCGGCGGGCAGGGCGGCCAGTGCGCCGGCACCGCTACGGCCCGCGGTGGCCGGCGTCGGAGTGCCGATGCTGACGGCGTCGACGCGCAGCTGGCCGGGGAGGGCCTGCAGCGCTCCGCCGACCGCCTTGGGCGCCGCGCCGGACGCCGCCTGCAGCAGCAGGCCGACCTGTGGATTGCTCGTGCCCTGCGCGATCGCCTGCACGAGCGCCCGGGTGTCGGCGTAGAAGAGCCCGACGCGATCGCTTGCGACCTTCGCACGAACGGCGCGCAGGCCGGCGGCGTCGGCCAGCGAATCGCCCTTTGACGCATCGATCGACGACTTCACGCCGTTCTCGGTCCCGAGGAGGACGTGGTCGTCGAGCACGGCGGCGGCCGTCCCGGCCTGGCGGTTGAAGCGGTAGTCGACGCCCTTGTAGGAGCGCGTGACGTCGGCGCCCGGTGCATGCCCGAGGGCATCGGCAGCCTTGGCGTCGTCCTTGGACGCGATCACCACCACGTAGTCGGCGTCGTGCTTGCCGCGCAGCGAGGTCACGGCCGCGCCGGCCTCGTCGCCGAGCCACGTGTCGACGTCATTCGTGCCCATGACCTTGCGCAACGCGGCCTCGGCGTGGTCGCGGACCTTGCCGCCCGCCGGCAACGTCGCCTCGGCGTAGAGCGGGGCACTCGCCGGGACCAGCGCGGCGGGATCGTTGCTGCCGGCGGTGCCGCTGCTCGATGACGCGCACCCGGCCGCGATCGCACAGAGCACAAGCAGCACGAGCACGCGGACGGTCTTCATCGCGACCCATGGTACGGCGCGCGCCGCCTCCGCACGCCACGCATATCGATCGGACGGAAGCGCGCCGAATCGGCAAGCGAGCTTGCAGAACGGAGATCCGCAGGGCCGCTTGCGCTTCTGCGCTGGCTCGACCACCCACGTTCCCCCACCCGGAAAATCCCTGCTCTGAAGGCGTTTTTCGACGGCCCGACCTGGCCTACCTTCAGGTGTGTGGGGGGAAATGTGCAATTGGGGTTGCTTTGTGGGAGGAAGTGGGGTAGAAGTGCCGATGTCGGACCGGGGTGGAGGGGCTCCTCCCACTCCTCCACCTCGGCCCGCCAACCATCTCGCCAGGGGGACGCGCGACCCCATGGCCTTCCGCGGCACCTTCGACCACAGACTCGACGCGAAGAACCGGCTCACGGTCCCGGCCAAGTTCCGGGCTACGCTGTCCGATGGCGTGGTCCTCGCCAAAGGCATCGAGCGCTGCGTGCGATCTGGACGCCGGAGGGCTACGAGGCGCTACATCGACGCCGCGCTGGAGGGCGTCCACCCGCATGTCCGACCAGGCACGCAAGCTCGACGCGCTTCTTCTCCGCCAACTCGTTCGACACCGAGCTCGACTCCGCCGGCCGCGTGATGGTCCCGGGCTTCCTGCTGGACCACGCCGGGCTGCGCAAGGAGGTCGTCGTCACCGGCGCCGGCGAGTGCCTGGAGGTCTGGGATCGCGGCGCCTGGACCGACGTACAACGCCGCCCTCTCCGACCGAGGTGCCCGACATCACCGACGCCTTCGGCCATGCTGGCTTGCGATGCCGCCACCCACGTTCCGGTCCTCGCCGGCGAGCTGCGTCGAGCTGCTCGACCCCCAGCCGGGCGAGGTCGCCGTCGACTGCACGTTCGGCGCCGGCGGTCACGCGCGCCTCGTCGCCGAGCGCCTCGGCCCGGGCGGCGAGCTGATCGCGATCGACCGCGACCCCGCCGCCGAGGAGCGCTTCGACGAGCTCGCCGCCGAGGTCGCGTGCCGCACGCGCTTCATCGGCGCGTCGTTCGCCGAGGCGCTGGAGGAGCTGCGCGACGAGGGCGTTCGGGCCGACATCGTCTACCTCGACCTCGGGATCTCCTCGATGCAGGTCGACACGCGCGAGCGCGGCTTCTCCTACGTCGACGACGCGCCGCTCGACATGCGGATGGACCCCGACCAGGAGCTGACCGCCGCCGACATCGTCACGACCTGGGACGAGCGCCGCCTGGCGCACGCTGCTGCGCGAGTACGGCGAGGAGCGCTACGCCGGCCGATCGCCCGCGCGATCGTGCGTGCGCGCGCCAAGGCGCCGATCGAGACGACGACCGAGCTCGTCGACGTCGTCGTCGACGCGATCCCGGTGCCCGCGCGCTTCGCCGGCGGCCATCCCGCCAAGCGCGTCTTCCAGGCGCATCCGGATCGCGGTCAACGACGAGCTCGGCCAGATCGACGACGCGCTGCCGCTGGCCTGGGAGCTGCTCCGTGAGAATGGCCGATTTGCAGGGATTTCGTTCCATTCCCTGGAAGACCGGCGCGTGAAGCGCTTCCTCGCCGACCTCGCGCGGGGCTGCATCTGCCCGCCGGACCTTCCGGTCTGCGCGCTGCGGCCGCGCCCCGGAGGCGGAGCTGCTCACGCGCCGCGCCGTCGCGCCCACGCCCGGCGAGGTCGCCGACAACCCGCGCGCGCGTCCGCCCGGATGCGCGTCGCGCGCAAGCTGGAGGTCTCCCGCGGCCGGAGGCCGCGGTCGTCTCAGAAACCGCCACCCGCCCGGGCCGGACGCTCCGCGGAGGTAGCCGCCCAATGACGCCCGCCACACGCCCGCGCCCCGCCAGTCCCGCCGCGCGCGCGCTGCGCCGCGATGCCGTGCCGCGCGCCCCGCGGCGGATCTCGGGCCCTCGCGCCCACCACGACGCCGCGCTGGCGGCGCGCCGCCGCCGCCCGGCCGCCGTTCGCGCTGCGCCTGGGCACCGCCGCGATGCGCGTCGGCGATGCGCGGCTGCTCGACCGCCTGCTCCGCGGCCGCGCCTGGATCGCGCTCGTCGCCTCGGCCTGATCGGCCTCGTCTTCCTGCAGGTCTCGCTGCTCAAGCTCAACGCAGGCATCAGCCGCACGGTCGAGCGCCGCCGACACGCTCGAGCGCCACAACGCGGCGCTGCGCGGCGACATCTCGAAGCTCGACGCCGGCGAGCGCATCCAGGACGTCGCCGCGCAAGCTCGGCATGGTCATGCCCGGCCGCCGGCGACGTGCGCTACCTCGACGGCCGTCGGCCGACGGCTCCCGCGCGGCGGCGTCGATCAAGCCGCCCGCGCCGGTGCCCGGAGCGACGACGCCGGCCGCGACGACGCAGGCCGCCTCGCAGCAGCGGCAGTCGCAGCGGCGCAGCAGCAGCAGCGGCGTCGACCCCGGCACAGCAGCGACGGCTGCGCCCGCACAGCAGCAGGCGACCGCCCCGGCGCAGCAACAGCCGACCACGACGCAGCAGCAGCCGGCCCAGACCGCGCCCACGACCCAGCAGCAGCCGGCCGACCGCGCGCCGACCGGCGGAGCGACCACGGCGAGCCCAGCGCCGCCCGCGGCGCCGGCACCGAGCACGGGCGCCGTCGCCGCGGGAGGCGCAAGCGCCCCGCAGGCGGCACGACGGCCCCGCAGGGGGGCTAGCGCGTGGCGCTGGTCGAGCGCCGCATCGGCCTGCTCTTCGCCGGGTTCCTCGCTCC
This sequence comes from uncultured Actinomycetes bacterium, assembly GCA_963821355.1. Classification (GTDB taxonomy): domain Bacteria; phylum Actinomycetota; class Thermoleophilia; order Solirubrobacterales; family Solirubrobacteraceae; genus JAOPZW01. The sequence goes on from CAWGDO010000007.1 coordinate 63,333, forward strand.
TTCTGCTCGCCGCGGGCCGCGCGCGTCTACCTCGGCACGATCAAGGGCGGCGGCCTGGCCAGCGCGGCCACCAGCCAGCAGGTCAGCTCGCAGGAGCTGCCCGCGCGGCGCGGCACGATCGTCGACCGCCACGGCGTCGCGCTCGCCGTCTCCGAGCCGGCCGACGACGTCTCGGCCACGCCGTACCTCGTCAAGGACCCGGTCAGCGACCGCGGCGAAGCTCGCGCCGCTGCTCGGCGTCGACGCCGACGACGTTGCTTCGCAAGCTCGCGCGCCGCGACACCGGCTTCGTCTACCTCGCGCGCGGCGTGCCCGCCAGCCGGGCCGAGCCGATCGGCAGCTCGACCTCGCGGGCATCGAGCTGACCCCCGGCTACGCGGCGCACCTACCCGCGCAGCTTGCTCGCCACCCAGGTCCTCGGGGCGGTCGGCATCGACGGCAACGGCCTCTTCGGCCTCGAGTACGCGCACGACACGACGCTCGAGCGGCCAGCGACGGCGAGCGGCGGCTCGTCAAGGACGCGCTGGGCGCAGTCGATCTCGGTCCGCGACACGCAAGCCCACCAAGCCCGGCGCGCGGCTGCGGCTGACGCTCGACGCGCAGATCCAGGACAAGGTCGAGGAGGTGCTCGCGGACGTCGGCCAGCAGTACCGCCCCAAGGGCGCGACCGCGATCGTCATGGACCCGGCCGACGGCGCGGTGCTCGCGCTCGCCAACTGGCCGCGCGTCGACGCCAACGAGCCATGGGCCGCGCCGCCCTACGCGTCCAGGACCGCGCGGTCGGCTTCACGTACGAGCCCGGCTCGACGTTCAAGGCGTTCACCGTCGCCGGCGCGCTGCAGGACGGCACGGTCACGCCCGACACGGAGTTCAACCTGCCGCCGCAGATCCAGGTCGCCGACCGCACGATCGGCGAGTCGCACCCGCGCGGCCCGGTGACGCTTGACACCGCCCAGATCCTCGCCCAGTCCTAGCAACGTCGGCGCGATCAAGATCGGGCAGGAGCTGGGGCGCCAGCGCTTCGACGACTGGGTGCGGCGCTTCGGCTTCGGCCAAGCCGACCGGCGTCGATCTGCCCGGCGAGGAGCGCGGGATCGTGCCGGCGCTGAGCCAGTACTCGGGCTCGTCGATGGGCAACCTGCCGATCGGCCAGGGCGAGGCCGTGACGCCGATGCAGATGGCCCAGGCCTACGCGGCGATCGCCAACGGCGGCATCCTGCGCACGCCGCACGTCGTGCGGCGCGTCGACGGCAAGCCGGTGCCGCGAGCCCAAGGGCCGGCGCGTGATCTCCGGGCGTACCGCGGCGCAGCTGCGCCACATGCTCGAGGGCGTGCTGGCGCCGGGCGGCACCGCGAGCGAGGTCACGATCCCCGGCTACAAGCTCGCCGGCAAGACCGGCACCGCGAACAAGATCGACCCGACCACCGGCGAGTACTCGAAGTCGGCGTACGTCGCCTCGTTCGTCGGCTTTGCTCCCGCGCTCCACCCGAAGCTGCTCGTCGCGGTGATGGTCGACGAGCCGCAGGGCGAGATCTACGGCGGCACGGTCGCGGCGCCGGCCTTCGGCAAGATCGCCTCGTTCGCGTTGCCGTACCTGCGCATCCCGCCGCAGTAGGCCGCGGTGCCTCTGCACGGGCGATGCTGCTGCGGAGACCGCTTGGGCGACGTCCGGCGCCGGCGAGCCGGCGCGACGCGCCGAGGTCGAGGTGACCGCGCTCGCCTACGACAACCGCCTGGTGACGCCCGGCACGCTGTTCTTCTGCGTGCCCGGCTTCACGCGCGACGGCCACGACTTCGCCGACGACGCGATCGCGCGCGGGGCGGTCGCGCTCGTCGTGCGAGCGCCCGCTGGGGACCTCGGCGTGCCGGAGGTGCTCGTCGACGACGTGCGCGCCGCGATGGCGCCGGCGGCCGCCGCGCTTGCACGGCGACCCGACGGCGCGGCTGACCACGGTCGGCATCACCGGCACCAACGGCAAGACGACGACGGCCTTCCTCGTGCGCGCGCTGCTGCGAGGCCGGCGGGCACTCGACCGGCCTGCTCGGCACCGTGACGGCGATCGTCGGCGGCGAGCAGCGCGCCGTCGCGCGCACGACGCCGGAGGCGATCGACCTGCAGCGCACCTTCGCCGAGATGCTCGAGGCCGGCGACGACGCGGTGCGTCATGGAGGTCTCGTCCCACGCGCTCTCGCTGCACCGCGCCGACGCGATCCACTGGTCGGCGGCGGTGTTCACGAACCTCACCCAGGACCACCTCGACTTCCACGCCGACATGGAGGACTACTTCCTGGCCAAGCGGCGGCTGTTCGAGGCGGGGCCCGCGCTCGCGGTGGTCAACGTCGACGACCCCTACGGTGCGCGCCTGGCGAAGGACTTGCCCGACGCGATCCGCATCGGCCTGGACTCCGCGAACGCGCAGGTGCGCGCGACGGCGATCGAAGGCGACGCGAGCGGCTCGGCCTTCACCGTCGACGGGCTGCGCCTACGGACCCTGCTGCCGGGCCGCTTCAACGTCCTCAACGCGCTCTGCGCGGTCGTCGTCGCGCGCGAGCTCGGCGTCAGCGACACCGCGATCGCCGCCGGCGCTGGCGCGCGCCGAGCGCGTGCCCGGGCGCTTCGAGCCGGTCGACGAGGGCCAGCACTTCGCGGTCTTCGTCGACTACGCGCACACGCCGGACTCGCTGGAGAACGTCCTGCGCACGGCGCGCGAGCTGACCGACGGACGGCTGATCGCCGTCTTCGGCTGCGGCGGCGACCGCGACCGCGGCAAGCGTCCGCTGATGGGCGCGATCGCCGCCGAGCACGCCGACGTGGCGATCGTCACCTCCGACAACCCGCGCACCGAGGACCCGGAGGCGATCATCGCCGAGGTGGCCGGCGGGGCCGCCGGAGGCCGAGCGGCTCGTCGATCGCCGCGCCGCGATCGAGCGCGCGATCGCGCTCGCCGCGCCGGGCGACGTCGTCGTCGTCGCGGGCAAGGGCCACGAGCAGGACCAGGAGTTCGAGGGCGGCCGCACGGTGCCCTTCGACGACGTCGCCGTCGCCCGCGAGGCGCTGCGTGCGCGAGTGGTCGCCTGAGCAGGTCGCGCAGGCCGCCGGCGGGCGGCTCGTCGCGCCGGCGCCGAAGCCCGACGGCCCCGAGCGCGCGACGATCGACTCGCGCGCGGCCGGCCCCGGCGATCTCTTCGTCGGGCTCGCCGGCGAGCACGCTGACGGCGGCCGCGTTCGCGCCGCAGGCGCTTGCGGCCGGCGCGTGGGGCGTGCTGGTGGGCCCCGCGCACGCAGACGCCGCCCGCTGTGCGCCTCCAGGCGCTCTCATCGCCGCCGATGACCCGCTCGCCGCGCTGCAGCGCCTGGCCACGGCCTGGCGGCGGGCGCTCGACTGCCGCGTGGTGGGGATCACCGGCTCGATCGGCAAGACCTCGACGAAGGACATCCTCGCCGCGATGCTCGCGCGGCAGCGCCGCACGGTCGCCAATCGCGAGAACTTCAACACCGAGATCGGCCTGCCGCTGACCGTGCTCGAGGCGCCGATGGACACCGAGGCGCTCGTGCTCGAGATGGGGATGCGCGGGCCCGGCCAGATCGCCGAGCTGACGGCGATCGCCGAGCCCGACGTCGCGGTCATCACCTCGGTGGCGCCGGTGCACCTCGAGCTGCTCGGCTCGATCGAGGCGATCGCGGCGGCCAAGGCGGAGCTCGTCGCCGGCCTGCGCCCCGGCGCAACCGCGGTGATCCCGGCCGGCGAGACGTTGCTGGACCCCCATCGCCGCGACGACGTGACGACGGTGACCTTCGGCCCCGGTGGCGACGTGGCCGAGCTGCCCGAGGGGCTGGAGGTGCCGTTCACGACCGCGCATATGCGCCGCAACGCGCTCGCCGCGCTCGCCGCCGCGCGCGCCCTCGGCGTCCATCCGACGGGCCGTCTGGATGTCGAGCTGTCGAGCTTCCGCGGCCAGCGCATCGAGCTACCGAATGACATCGTCGTCGTCAACGACTGCTACAACGCCAACCCGATGTCGATGCGCGCCGCACTCGACGACCTCGCCGCGTCCGCCAACGGGCGCCGCGTCGCTGTGCTCGGAGACATGCTCGAACTCGGGCCCGAGGAGGCTCGTTTCCACGCGGAGATCGGCGCCCACGCCCGCGCGACCGGCGTCGACGTGCTCGTCACCGTCGGCCCGCGCGCCGCGCACTTCGCCGACGGCTACGGGGAGGTCGTCGCGCTGCCCGACGCCGCAGGCCGCGGCCACGGCGCTCCCGGCGCTGCTGCGGCCCGGCGACACCGTGCTGGTGAAGGCCTCGCGCGGCGTCGGGCTCGAGATCGTGGCCAGCGCCCTGGAAGCGGCCTGATGGGCGAGGTCCTCATCGCGGGCACCGCTGCGCTGCTCATCTGCATCTTCCTGTCGCCGCGGTTCATCAGCTTCCTGCGCGACCGCGAGTTCGGGCAGTTCATCCGTGAGGAGGGGCCCGAGGGCCATCACGAGAAGGCCGGGACGCCGACGATGGGCGGCATCATCATCTTCACGGCGATCTCGGCGCCGTTCCTGATCCTCAGCGACTACGACTGGCGCTCGGTCGGCGTCTACGTGGCGGCGATGGCCTGCGCGCTGCTCGGCTTCGCCGACGACTACACGAAGATCGTCAAGCGCCGCTCGCTCGGCCTGAGGGCGCGTACGAAGCTCGTCGCGACGATCGCCATCTCGCTCGGCCTGTGGTGGATCGCGACGCAGAAGGCGGGGGTGAGCGACCAGCTGCGCCTGCGCTCGATCGACGCCACGATCGACCTCGGGGTCTTCTACCCCTTGCTCGTCTACCTGGTGGTCGCGGGCACGACGAGCGCCGTGAACCTCACCGACGGGCTCGACGGGCTGGCCGGCGGGTGCGCGGCGATCGTCCTGCTCGCCTACATCGGCATCACCTTCATCACCGGCGGATTCCGCGACCTGTCGCTGCTGTCCGGCTGCCTCGTCGGCGCCTGCGTCGGCTTCCTGTGGTTCAACGCCTTCCCGGCCACGATCTTCATGGGCGACACCGGCTCGCTCGGCCTCGGCGGCGCGATCGCCGGGCTCGCCGTGATGACGAAGACCGAGGAGCTGCTGATCGTCCTCGGCGGCATCTTCGTTCTCGAGGCGCTCAGCGTGCTCATCCAGGTCTTCTCCTTCCAGACCTTCCGCAAGCGCGTCTTCCTCATGGCGCCGGTCCACCACCACTTCGAGATCCTCGGCTGGTCGGAGACGAAGATCATCCTGCGCTTCTGGATCGTCGCGGCGGTGTGCGCCGCGATCGGCTTCACCGTTTACCAGCAGTCCGTCACCTAGCGGTCGCGAGGCGCGTCGAACACGCTCCCGGCGGGCGCATCATCGCGACGGCCGGCGGCTAGCGGCGTCCTCGGCTGTGCCGATGGCGCTGCCATCGACCCAGCCTGCGTCCTTGCCATCCTTGGCCCTCACGACGATGAGCACCACCGGTTTCGTGTCCGACACCCCTCACGACCGCCCCCGGCGGCCGCCGCTGCCGCCCGGCCCGTGGCTCGTGGTCGGGCTCGCGCGCTCGGGGCGCGCCGCGCTCGAGGTCCTGCGCGCTCGCGGCGAGCAGGCGCGGGGCGTCGACCGTCGCCAGGGCGACGACACGCCGGGAGCGCTCGAGCACGTGCACGCTGTGGTCAAATCGCCGGGCGTGCCGGCGCAGGCGGAGGTCATCGCCGCGGCGCGCGAGCGGGGGCTGCCGGTGCTCGGCGAGGTCGAGCTGGCGTGGCGGCTGATCCCCAACGAGTTCGTCGCCGTCACCGGCACCAACGGCAAGACGACGACGACCGAGCTGATCGGCCACATCCACCGCGAGGCGGGGCGGCCCGTGGCGGTCGCCGGCAACGTCGGCACGGCGCTCAGCTCGCTGGTCGGCCACATCCCCGAGGCCGCGACGGTCGTGTGCGAGGTCTCGTCCTTCCAGCTCGAGGACGCCGTCGAGTTCGCGCCCGAGGGCGCCGTGCTGCTCAACATCGCGCCCGACCACCTCGACCGCCACGGCACGCTCGCCGCCTACATCGAGGCCAAGCTGCGCGTGTTCGCCCACCAGGGAAACGACGACGTCGCGGTCGCCCCGCTCGGCCTCGGCGTCGAGGATCTCGGCGGCTGCGCCCGGCGCGTGTGCTTCGGCGACGGCCCGCAGGCCGAGCTGTCGGACCGCGCCGGCCATCTCTGGTGGGCCGAGGAGCCGCTGATCGCCGTCGACGAGGTTGCGTCTGCGCGGGCTGCACAATCGCCGCAACGCGATGGCCGCGGCGGCGATCTGCCTGGCGCGTGGCATCGACGCCGACGCCGTGCGCGCCGGGCTGCGCACCTTCGCCGGCGTCGAGCACCGTCTCGAGGATGTGGCCACGATCGCGCGGCGTGCTCTACGTCAACGACTCGAAGGCCACCAACGTCGCCTCGACGCTGGTGGCGCTCGAGAGCTTCGACGCGCCCATCCACCTGATCCTCGGCGGCCAGGGGAAAGGCGAGGACTACGAGCCGCTGCGCCGGCCCGTTGAGCGAGCGCTGCGCGGGCGTGTATCTCATCGGCGAGGAGGCCGAACGCCTCGAAGCGGTGGTCGGCGGCGAGCGCTGCGAGACGCTCGAGCGCGCCGTGAACGGGGCGGCGGGCGCCGCGCGGGCGGGCGAGGTCGTGCTGCTCTCCCCGGCCTGCACCTCCTTCGACCAGTTCGAGGACTTCGAGGCGCGCGGACGGGCTTTCAAGGACTTGGTGGCGGCGCGGCGAACCTAGCTTCGATATGCGCGCCGCCGCCCGCGCCAAGGCGAAGCTGCCCCTGGAGTACAACCTTCTGCTCACGGCGACGCTGTGCCTGCTGGCCCTGGGCGCGGTCATGGTCTACAGCGCGTCGAGCGCGCGAACGCTGCTCCAGGGCCAGGGCGACGGCACGACCTATCTCGTGCGCTACCTGGCCTACGGCGCGGCCGGCTTCGTCGCGCTGCAGCTCATCGTCCGCCGCGGCCTCGATGCCGTCGTGGCGATCACCGGCCCCCTGCTGGCCTTCTCGTTCGTGTGCCTGGTCGCCGTCAAGCTTCCCGGGCTCGGCGTGACCGTCAACGGTGCGCGGCGCTGGCTGGGCGCCGGGCCGCTGACCTTCCAGCCATCGGAGGTGGCCAAGCTCGCGCTCGTGCTCTACGCGGCCAAGTTCCTGGCTCAGAAGCCCGGCGGGATCCGCTCGCCGCGCAACGTCACCCCGCTGCTGCTCGTGGCCGGCATCGTCATCCTGCTCGTCGCCTCGCAGCCCGACCTCGGCACCACGCTCGTCATCGCCTTCACGCTGACCGCGATGCTCGTCGCCGCCGGGCTGCCGGTGCGCTACCTGCTGATCGGCGCGGGCGTGGCGGCCTTCCTGGTCGCCGTCTACGCGATCTCCGAGCCCTACCGGCGGGCGCGGCTGACCACCTTCCTGGACCCGTGGAGCCACGCGGGCGGCGCGGGCTTCCAGGCCGTCCAGGGCCAGATCGCGCTGGGCTCGGGCGGGCTCTTCGGGCGCGGCATCGGGCAGTCGGTCCAGAAGATCTTCTACCTGCCCGAGGCCCACACCGACTTCATCCTGGCCATCATCGGCGAGGAGCTCGGCGTGGCCGGCGTCATGCTCGTGCTCTTCCTCTATGGCCTCGTCGCCTACGCGGGGCTGCGGGTGGCCAAGGCGGCCAAGGGCGCCTACGCCATGCTGCTGGCCGCCGGTGTGACCTCGCTGATCCTCAGCCAGGCGTGCCTGAACGTCTTCGCCGTGCTCGGGCTGGCGCCGCTGACCGGCGTGCCGCTGCCCTTCATCTCCTACGGGGCGACGAACCTGACCGTGCTGCTGGCCGGCATGGGGCTGTTGCTCAACGTCGCCGCCGGCGGCAGTGCCCATCTGCGCGTCGTGACAGGATCCCGCCGCCATGGCGCCGACGATCGTCATCGCCGCGGGCGGGACAGCGGGGCACGTGGTGCCGGCGCTGGCCGTAGCCGACGCGCTACGGGCTGAGGGCGCGCGGGTCGTGTTCGTCGGGGGCGAGCGCGCCGAGCGCGCGATGGTTCCCGCCGCGGGCTACGAGCTGCGCCCGATCGCCGTCGAGGGCATGAGCCGCAGCAACCCGCTCAAGGCGGCGCGCGCGTTGGGCAAGGCGGTCCTCGCCCTGCGTACGGCACACAAGATCCTGCGGCGACGTGCGACCCGACGCCGTCCTCGGCGCCGGCGGCTACGTCGCCGGGCCGGTCGGCCTGGCGGCGGCGGTACGGCGCGTGCCGATCGTGCTGGCCGAGGCCGACAGCCATCTCGGCCTGACCAACCGCGTGCTGGCGCGCTGGGCGCGGCGAGTGTGCCTGGCCTTCCCGATCGCGGGCCGTACCGGCGCGAACGCTACCTCGTCACCGGCCGGCCGGTCCCGCCACCGCGTACGGACCGCGCCGCCGCCCGGGCGCGCTTCGGGCTCGGCAAGGAGGAGACGTGCGTGCTGGTGTTCGGCGGCTCGCTCGGGGCGCGCACGATCAACGAGGCGGCGGTGGTGGGGCTCGCGGGCGCCGACTTTCCGCGTGCTGCACGCCTGCGGGTCGCGCGACTACGCGGCGCTGCGCGAGCGCCTGGGCCCGAATCCACCGGCCAACTACGACCTGCGCGAGTACATCACGCCGTTCGGCGACGCGATCCTGGCCGGCGACCTGTGCGTCGCGCGCGCCGGCGGCTCGATCTTCGAGGTCGCCGCCCACGGCCGGGCGGCGATCCTCGTTCCCTATCCGCATGCGTCGGGCGACCACCAGAGCTCCAACGCGCGCTGGATGGAGCGGGCCGGGGCGGCTGTCGTGATCCCCGACTCCGAGCTCGACGCGGCGCGCCTGACCCGCGAGGTCACGGCGCTGCTGGGCGATCCGGTGCGGCTGGAGGCGATGGGGCGGGCGTCGGCGGCGCTCGCGCGCCCCGACGCGGCTCAGCGGATCGCGGACGAGGTGCTCGCCGCCGCGGCAGACTGAGCCGGCGCGGGCTCAGCCTTCGCGGTGGCTGCGCCGAGGGCGATCGCGCCGATCACGATGATCGCCGTGGGAAGGGCGCGCCAGCGGTTGGGCGAGACGGGCTGCATGCAACCACTACCAACGTGCGGTGAGGGCGAAGGTTGCGCAGTAAACCACTCGCATCGAACGTCCCTCGCGCTGGAACAGGAGTCCGACGCCAGGGACGTTCGTGTGGGTAGCGTGCCCGCCGATGACGGACGAGCGACCGTGGGCCGGGCGGCGGCTGCACCTGATCGGGCTCGGTGGAGCCGGCATGAGCGGCTACGCGCGCGTCGCCACGCAGCTCGGGGCCACCGTGTCGGGCTCCGATCGCGCCGACTCTCCCGGGCTGCGCGACCTGTCGGAGCTGGGCGTCGAGGTCCACGTCGGCCACGACGCGGCCAATCTCCCGGCCGCCGACGGGGTCGAGGTCGTCCACTCGACCGCGATCGCCGCCGACAACCCCGAGCGCGCCGCCGCGCGCGAGCGCGGCCTGCCCGACCACCCGCGCGCCGATCTGCTGGACGAGCTGAGCCTGCTCAAGCGCACGATCGCTGTCGCCGGGGCGCACGGCAAGACGACGACCACCTCGATGGTCGCCCACGTGCTGCTGCGCTGCGGCCTGGAGCCCGCGTACCTGATCGGCGGCGCGCTGACCACCACAGGGCACAACGCCGACTGGGGCGCGGGCGACTGGCTCGTCGTCGAGGCCGACGAGTCGGACCGCTCGATGCTCTCGCTGCACGTCGACGTCGCGGTCGTGACGAACGTCGAGCTCGACCATCACGCCACCTTCGGCTCGCTGGCCGAGCTGCGAGACACCTTCCGCGCGCTGCTGGCGCCCGCACCGCAGGCGGTGCTGTGGGACCGCCCGGACGTCGTGGCCCTGCGCGGGGACGCGCCGTTCGTCGCTTTCGACGCCCGACCCGCAACTCGACGGCGCCGGCTCGACCTTCGCCTGGCGCGGGCACACCGTGCGCCTGGGCATTCCCGGCGCCCACAACGCCCGCAACGCGGCCGCCGCCCTGGAGGCGTGCAGGCTCGCGGGCGTCGACGAGGCCCGGGCGGTCGCGGCCCTGGCCGACTTCGCCGGCGCCGAGCGACGCTTCCAGGAGCTGGGCGTCACCGCCACCGGCGCCCGCGTCGTCGACGACTACGCGCATCACCCGACCGAGGTCGCGGCCACGATCGACGCGGCGCGCACGCAGGGCGCCAGGCGCGTCGTCGCGGTCTTCCAGCCGCACCTGTACTCGCGGACGCAGCGCCTTGCTGGCGAGTTCGGCGCGGCGCTGGCGCGCGCCGACGTCGCCGCCGTGCTCGACGTCTACCCGGCGCGCGAGCGCGCCGAGGACTTTCCCGGCGTCAGCGGCCTGCTCGTCGCGGAGGCCGCCGCCGACGCGGCGAAGGGGCGCACGGTCATGTGGCTGCCGGACTTCGACGTGGCCGAGCACGCGCTCGGCGGGCTGCTGCGCGCCGGCGACCTGTGCCTGGTGCTCGGCGCGGGCGACGTCGACGTGCTCGGGCGCCGGCTCGTCGCCTGACACGCGGACCGACCGCTCAGCACGGCCGCCCGCGATCGTCGAGCGGCGCGAGGATCCGCGCGGCGAGCACCGGCGGGCAGCCGCGATCGACCAGGTCGAGCACGGCGTGCAGGTCGACCGTGCAATCGGCGGCGAGGTCGGCGGCCAGCCGCGCGGGGAATCCCGCCTCGCGCAGCCGCTGGCGGCGCCACTGTGCGACCGGGCTGAGCGGCGCGATGCCGACGGCGGGACTTCTGCGTGTGCTCATGCCAGTTAGCGAACGCCGTGGCCGCGGCCTTACGTAAGGCTCCGCCCGCGCCCTGCGCTGGGCGGCACCGCCGGCGCGGGCCGTCCTGGCGAAGCCGGCGGTCGACCGGGCGCGCTGCGGCCGAGGGGGGCGGCGTGCCAACTCGGCGTCGCGTGGGGCTTTGTGCTCGCTGTTCGAGCACAAGGACCCACGCGACGCGATTCGCCGAGTGCCGGCGGCGGTCGCCGGGGCGTGAGGGCGACCGCCCGCGCCGCCGGCCCTGAGCCCACCTTCAATCGCCGCTGATCTGCCGCGCATGGCGCCTCTTACACCACATGCGTGACAAAGGCGCCACGCGGGACCAATCCTTGGTGCCTGGTTGGACCCCGCATCGCGCGGCCCAACCCACATCAACCCACCAGTAACGTCCCGGGCGTGAGCGAACGGCGCCGCACGCCTCGCGCCGAGGTCGAGTTGCCCTGCGTCCTGCGCCGGCGCAGGGGGTCGGAGATCGAGGCACGGACACGCAACCTCTGCCCGGGCGGCATGTGCGTGTCGACGCCGCGACCGCTGGCACTTGACGAGGTGCTGGAGTTCCGCCTGCCCCTGGCGGATGCCGAGAGCATCGACGGGCGCGCGCGGGTGCTGCGCCACGAGGGCCACGGCGAGTACGCGCTGAGATTCGAGGGGCTTCTGGAGGCCGCCCGCGCACGGCTGCAGGGCCTGACCGAGCCGCACTAGATCCCGAAGATGTTGTTGCGCCGGCGCTCAGCCTCGGTGCGGTCGGCTCGGCGCTCCGCGCTGTAGGGGTTGTCGCGCACGAGGCGGATTGCCTGCTCCGCCCTGCGCTCGGCACGGGCCGCCCGGCGCTCGTCGCGTGGCAGGCCGAGCTCGCGCAGGAACCGGACTGGCGCACGCTCACGTGCTCGCATGACGCGACGTTACGCCCAGGCGTTCTTCCGGACAAGCAAAACGGGCGGGCCCGAAGGCCCGCCCGTTCAGTGCACGTACCTTGGGTGCAAGTGGGGTCTTACTTCTTGCAGGCGGTCGTCGAGACCGGGCTCTGCTTCGAGCCGTCGGTGAACGTGAAGTCGCCCTTGAACTGGAGCTTGCCGCCGGAGCAGCCCTTCAGGGAGACGAAGGGGGTGCCCTTCGAGTTGCCGCCGACACGCGTCACGAAGGAGGTCAGCGTCGCGTAGACGCCGGCGAGCGGCTGCTGCAGGTTCGACGGGATGGCGACGTCCAGCTTGCGGCCGAACTTGCCGCTGTCGGTCTTCAGCTTGCCGTTGATCACGGTGTCGATCTGCAGCGGCTGGGCGCCGACGACGCGCAGCAGGATCGACTTGCCGCTGGGGCCGTTGTAGGCCGTGATCTTGAGGGCCTCCAGCTGGCCGAGGGCGAGGCCCTGAGCCGAGCCGCCGCCGACCTTGGCCTTCGTGCACGCCGACGCGCCCGTGCGCGCCTGCGCCTCGGTGCAGCTCGGGAACTTCGCGCCGTTGAACACGAGGTTCTTGTCGAAGTGGATGACGGTCTTGCTGGTCGCGAACGGCGCGTCCGCCGGGTCCTTGGCGACCTTCAGGTCGACGGTCAGTAGACCGACGGACTTCGGCTTGGAGGACGTGCCGGCCTTGCTGTTGGCCAACTTGACGGCGATGGTCTGCTTGCTGTTGACGGCCTGGGCAACGCCGGCAACACCAAGAACGAGGATCAGCGCGCCGGTGATGGCCAGCGCAAAGGTCTTACGCAATCTGAGCTCCTACTGAGGCAGGGGACGGGGGGACGACGACAAGCAGACTAGCTACTATTTACGATTCGTCAAGTTGACAGAACGTAAATATTCCTAAATGATCTTCCCAATGAGCGAGCAGAGCCCCAAGACGACCGGCCGGCGGCTGCCACCGGCCGAGCGCCGCGCGCAACTCGCGCAGGCCGCGCTGGCCGTCGCGGCCGAGCAGGGCTACGCGCGCCTCTCGCTCGACGACGTCGCCGAACGCGCGGGCGTGACGCGCAACCTGCTCTACCACTACTTCCCGCGCGGGCGGCTGGACATCTTCCTCGCCGCCCTGGAGCGCGCGGGCGACGAGCTGACCGGCGACTTCATCGTCGACCCCGAACAGCCGCTCGCCGAGCGCCTCCTGGCCAACACGATGCACTCCATCGAGCACGCGGCCAAGCCCAGCGACGCGTGGCGCGTCATGCGCCACGCCCATGTCGCCACCGAGCCTGAGATCGACGCCCTGCGCAACCGCTACCGCGACGTGATCGTCACCGGCATCGCCATCAACCAGCTCGGCACGGACGACCCGCCGCCGCTGGCTCGCGTGGCGCTGCGCGCGTACCTCGACTATCACCAGAGCGCGCTCGACGAATGGCGCGACAGCGACGTCGACCGGGAGGCGCTGCTTGGCCTGCTCGAGGACGTGCTGCTGGCGAACGTCGCGGCGGCTCGCGCCGTGACGGCGAACGGCGACGGCCGCTAGGCCGGCGTCCAGGCGTGCCCGACGAAGACCGGCTCGGGCGTCAGCTCGACACCGAACGTGTCGCTCACGCCGCCCGCGATCTCGCGCGCGAGCGCGACCAGCTCGGCCGCCGTGCCCGCGCCGCGGTTGGTCAGCGCGAGCGTGTGCTTGGAGGAGATCGCGATGCCCTGCGGGTTGCCGTACCCGCGCCGGAAGCCCGCGCGCTCGATCAGCCACGCGGCGGAGGTCTTGACGTGCCCGTCGTCCTGCGGCCAGGCGGGAGGCTCGGCGCCGGCGCGCGCGCTGAGCCGAGCGAACGCCGTCGCGTCGAGCACCGGGTTGGTGAAGAACGAGCCGGCTGAGGCGGTGTCCGGGTCGCCGGGGTCGAGGACCATGCCCTTGGCGCGGCGCAGCCCCAGGACCGCCTCGCGCACCTCGCCCAGCGGTGCGCGCGCGCCGAGCTCGGTGCCGAGCGCGCGCGCCAGCTCGGCGTAGCGGATCGGCGCCGACAGCGGCGACGCCTGCAAGACGAAGCGCACCGACAGAACGACCCAGCGGTCGGGATCGCGCTTGAACGCGCTCGAGCGGTAGGTGAACCCGCAGGCGGCCGGCTCGAGCTCCTCGACGGCGTCGTGTGTGCGGTCGAAGACGCGCACCGCCGCGATCGTCTCGGCGACCTCTTGGCCGTAGGCGCCGACGTTCTGGATCGGCGTGGCTCCTACCGAGCCGGGGATGCCCGCCAGGCACTCAACGCCGGCCAGGCCGCCCGCCACGCAGTCGGCCACGATGGGATCCCACGGCTCGCCTGCGGCGACCGCGAGCGCCCCGTCCTCACGCGCGACCCCGCGCGTGGCGATCCGCAGCACGGTGCCGGGGAAGCCCGCGTCGGCGGCGACGACGTTCGAGCCGCCGGACATCACCAGCAGCGGCTCGCGGGCACGGTCGGCGGCACGCACCGCCGCGACGACTGCGTCCTCGTCCGCGGCCTCGGCGTAGTGCGCGGCGGGGCCGCCGAGACGCAGCGTCGTGAGGTCGCACAGTTGCATCGGCGCATCAGGGTAGGGATCCGCGCTCCTGCGTCGAATGCGACCCACGGATGCCCCTGCCTATGCCGCCGCTCCCGCGCCGCCCGCCCGCACGCGCGGTCGCGGCGTGCGCAGGGGTCCTGGCGCTGCTGGCCACGGGCTGGCTGTGGTTGCGCGACTCGAGCCTGGTCGCCGTGCGCCAGGTCGATGTGACCGGCCTGAGCGGATCCGAGGCCCCCCGCGTGCGCGCCGCGCTGCAGGAGGCCGCCCGCGAGATGACCACCCTGCACGTCCGGGCCAAGCAGCTGCAGACGGCCGTCGCGCCCTTTCCGGCGGTCCGTTCGGTCGACGCCCACGCCGATTTCCCGCACCGCCTGCGCGTCGTCGTCCACGAGCACGTCGCCGTCGGCGCCATGGCCGCGGGCAATGACCGCGTCGCGGTGGCGGCCGACGGCACCCTGCTGCGCGGGAGCGCCACCGCAGGGCTGCCGCTGATCGCCGTCGGCGCCGTGCCTGGCGGCGATACCGTCGGCGACCGTGGCGCCCAGCACGCGATCGGGCTGCTCGCGGCCGCTCCGCCGGTGCTCCGGGCGAAGGTCCAGCGGGTCTACTCGGGGCCGCGCGGCCTGACGGCGCCGCTCGACGACGGCCCGGTCGTGTACTTCGGCGGCACCGAGCGCCTGCGGGCCAAGTGGATCGCGGTCGCGCGCGTGCTCGCCGACCGCTCCTCGGCCGGCGCGACATATCTCGACGTGCGGCTGCCAGAGCGCCCCGCCGCCGGCGGCCTGGAGGCGCCAAAGCCCGAGGAGCCCGACACCTCCGCGCAGGTAGGGGTCCAGCCCGCGCAGCCGCAGCCACAAACCTCGACGCCACCCCAAGCCGCGACGGGAGCGCCATGACCTGACCCTCAACTTGTGGTCGAGGGTTGTTTCGACCACGAATCTCCTGCACAACTTGAGGGTTCCGGAAACTGCAAGGAACCTTGCTGGTCTAGACTTGGCGTTGACAGCGCTCGATGCCCGTGCATACCGTGCATGCGCGCAGAGGCACGACCGGGGGCGCATAAACCTTCAACGTTAGATCGAGGCTCGGTCGGAACCCATGGAAAGCAGCGGCAGCTATCTCGCGGTCATCAAGGTCGTCGGCGTCGGCGGCGGCGGAACCAACGCGGTCAACCGCATGGTCGACGCGGGCCTGCGCGGCGTGGAGTTCATCGCGGCGAACACCGACGCCCAGGCGCTGCAGATGTGCGACGCCGACATCAAGCTCAACATCGGGCACGAGCTGACCAAGGGCCTCGGCGCGGGCGCCAACCCCGAGGTCGGCTTCGGCGCGGCCGCCGAGTCGCGCGACGAGATCAAGGAGGCGCTCAAGGGCGCGGACATGGTCTTCGTCACCGCCGGCGAGGGCGGCGGCACCGGCACCGGCGCGGCGCCCGTCATCGCCGAGATCGCCAAGAACGAGATCGGCGCGCTGACCGTCGGCGTCGTCACACGCCCGTTCGAGTTCGAGGGCAGCGCAGCGGATGCGCTCAGGCCGAGGAGGGCATCGCAGCGCCTGCGCGACGTCGTCGACACGCTGATCGTGATCCCGAACGAGCGGCTGCTGTCGATCGTCGAGCGCCGCACGACGATCCTCGAGGCGTTCCGCGAGGCCGACAACGTGCTGCGCCAGGGCGTGCAGGGCATCACCGACCTGATCACGATCCCCGGCCTGATCAACCTCGACTTCGCCGACGTGCGCACGATCATGAGCGACGCCGGCTCGGCGCTGATGGGCGTCGGCAGCGCCAGCGGCGAGAGCCGCGCGGTCGAGGCGGCCAAGTCCGCGATCGCGAGCCCGCTGCTCGAGGAGCGCGATCGACGGCGCCACCGGCATCCTGCTGAACATCACCGGCGGCCAGCGACCTCGGCCTGTTCGAGGTCAACGAGGCCGCCGAGATCATCCACAGCGCGGCCGACCGCAACGCCAACATCATCTTCGGCGCGGTCATCGACGAGTCGATGGGCGACGAGGTCCGCGTCACCGTCATCGCCACCGGCTTCGATCACGGCGCGCGCGCGGCCGCGCACCGCGCGCGAGGAGACCCGCCGCCGCGCCGACCGCTCGACGCGCGACCGCAGCCCGCGCGTGGGCGAGCACGAGCGCTCCGATCCTCGAGATCGGCGACGACGACATCGACATCCCGCCGTTCCTGCGGGACCGCTGAGCAGCGTTCGCCGCCGGACACGGCGCCATCCCCACTTTCGGGGTCGGTAACTAGCCGGATGTCCGGTCAAACTCGGACGGTCGCGACCGTAAGCTCGGGCATGGAGTATGAGCAGCCCGGGGGAAACATCGTGCCGAACATGACTGCTGAGGATCTCGCGGCCCACCTCGAGGCGCTGGCCGAGGCCACCGAGGAAGACCGCGACCAGCTCCTGCACGACCTGCTGGTCCAGGTCTACCCGACCAAGCGCACGCAGGACTCCTGAGCGCCCCGCCCTGCGGCGCGGCCGGCGCCCGCCGCGTTGCTAGTGTCCGCCGCGGTGGCCGCCGCCTCGTCGTCGCAGACTCTCAAGCGCACGTCCCTGTATCGACCGCCACGTCGCCGCGGGGGCCAAGCTCGTCCCGTTCGCGGGCTGGGAGATGCCGGTGCAGTACGCGGGGATCCGCGAGGAGCACCTGGCCGTGCGCGACGGCGTGCGGCGTCTTCGACGTCTCGCACATGGGCGAGATCGAGACCAGCGGCCCGCAGGCCGGCGACGCTGCTGCAGCGCCTGCTCTCCAACGACGTCGAGAAGCTCGCCGTCGGCGGCGCGCAGTACAGCGTGCTCTGCCGCGAGGACGGCGGCGTGCTCGACGACCTCTTCACCTACCGGCTCGCGCCCGACCGCTACCTGACGGTCACCAACGCCGCCAACCACGAGAAGGACCTCGCCTGGTTTCGCGCCCACGCCGGCGGCTTCGACGTCGAGGTCGAGCGACGCGCTCGAGCGACTACGCGATGCTCGCGGTCCAGGGCCCGCGCGGCGCGCGAGATCGTCGCAGGCGATCGCCGACGCGCCGCTGCCCGCGCGCTTCACCGCCGCCACGCGCGCTGCTCGCCGGCCACACCGCGCTCGTCTGCGGCACCGGCTACACCGGCGAGGACGGCGTCGAGCTGCTGTGCGCGCCCGAGGCGACGCCGCCGCGATCTGGGACGAGCTGCTGCGCCGCGGCGCCGCGCCCGCCGGGCCTCGCCGCGCGCGACACGCTGCGCCTGGAGGTCTGCTTACCACCTCTACGGCAACGACCTGATGGAGTCGCGCGGCCCGATCGAGGCGGGCCTCGGCTGGTGCTGCAAGGAGGACACGGGCTTCATCGGCTCCGACGCCGTCGCGCGCCACCCGCGAGGCGGGGCCGGCGGAGAAGCTCGTCCCGTTCACGCTCACCGGCGCCGGGCATCGCCCGCCAGGGCAACCCGGTCGTCGGCGGCGGCGAGGTCACCAGCGGCACGCTGTCGCCCGTGCCTGGAGATCGGCATCGGCATGGCCTACGTGCCCGCCGAGCGCGCGGCTGCCCGGCACCGCGCTCGAGATCGACGTGCGCGGCAAGGTCCGCGACGCCGTCGTCGCCGACCAAGCCGCTCTACAGCGGAGCGCCGCGTAGGATCGCGCGACGGCGCGAACCGAAGGAGACCCATGGCCGACGCGAGCTACCCCGACGACCTGCTGTACCACCCCGAGCACGACTGGGTCGCGGATCGACGGCGACGATCCGCGACGTTCGGCATCACCTGGTTCGCCCAGGACGCGCTCGGCGAGGTCGTCTTCTTCGACCCGCCCGCGGTCGGCAGCGACGGTCACGCCGGCGAGTCCTACACCGAGGTCGAGTCGGTCAAGGCCGTCACCGACGTCATCGCGCCGCTGTCCGGCGAGATCGTCGAGGTCAACGAGGACGCTGGGCGACACGCCCGAGGCGATCAACGACGACCCCTACGGCGCCGGCTGGATGGTCAAGGTCCGGCTGTCCGACGTACGGCGAGACAGGACGACCTGCTCGACGCCGCCGCCTACGAGGCGACGCTCGGCTGACCCCGACCGAAGGATCCTGTGAGCCGCTACACCGCCGTCACCGACGCCGACCTGGAGCAGATGCTCGCCGACGATCGGCGTGGGCATCGCTCGAGGAGCTCTTCGACGCAGATCCCCGACGGCGTGCGGCTGCGGCCGCGAGCTCGACCTGCCCGCCGGGCATGACCGAGCAGGACGTCTACGCGCACCTGCGCGACGCTCGCCGCGCCGCAACACGTCGCGCCGAGGACGAGCTCACGTTCCTCGGCGCGCGGGCATGTACGACCACTACGTCCCGGCGGTCATCGACATGCTGCTCGGCGCGCTCGGAGTTCCTGACGCCGTACACGCCCTACCAGCCGGAGATCTCGCCAGGGCGGCCTGCAGGTGATGTTCGAGTACCAGACGGCGATCAGCGAGCTGACCGGCGCTGCCGGTCTCCAACGCCGTCGGTCTACGAGGGCCCGAGCGCGGTCGGCGCCGCCGCCTACCTGGCGAAGCTCGCCAACGGCAAGCGCCGGATCGTCGTCTCGCGCGGCGTGCACCCGCACAGCCGCGAGACCGCTGCGCACGCTCGCGCACGGCTACGGCACGGAGGTCGTCGAGGTGCCGCTGCGCGACGGCGTCACCGACGCCGCCGCCTGGGCCGCCGCGATCGACGAGGACACCGCGCGCGTCATCTTCCAGCAGCCGAACTTCCTCGGCGCCGTCGAGGACGCGGCTGCGCTGGCCGCCGCCGCCAAGGACTCGCCGGCCGTCGTCGTCGGCTCCTACGACCCGATCCCGCTCGGGATCCTCGCGCCGCCCGGCGAGTGCGGCGTCGACGTCGCCGTCGGCGAGGGCCAGACGCTCGGCAACCGCCTCGACTTCGGCGGCCCGTCGTTCGGCTTCTTCGCCGCGACCGAGGCCTACCTGCGCCGCATGCCCGGCCGGATCGCCGGCGAGACGACCGACGTCGACGGCGCCGCGGCTTCGTGCTGACGCTGCAGACGCGCGAGCAGCACATCCGCCGCGAGAAGGCGACGTCGAACATCTGCACCGTCGCAGGCGCTGAACGCGCTGGCGGGCGTCGTCTACCTGAGCTGGCTCGGCCGCCGCGGGCTGGTCGAGCTCGGCGAGCTGCTGCTCCAGCGCACCGCCTACGCGCGCGAGGCGCTGACGGCGCATCGACGGCGTCGAGCCGCTGCACGAGCAGCCGGTCGTGCGCGAGTTCGCGCTCGACCTGGACGTCGCGGCGCCGCGTCGATCGCGCGTCATCGCGCGCTGCCAGGACGCGGGCGTCAACCCGGGCTACGCGCTCGGCCGCGACTACGAGGAGCTACGCCGACGGGCTGCTCGTCGCGATCACCGAGCAGCGCACGCGGCGCGACATCGACCGGCTCGCCGAGGTGCTGCGGCGCGGCGCGTCGCCGCCGAACGCGCAGACGCGCCGGCGCGTCGAGGAGGTGCGACGCATGACGCGGCCTCCACTCCGGCGACGCCGCCGATGCAGCGCGACCCGCGCGATCACGATCTTCGAGAAGGGCGCGCCCGGCCGGCGCGCGTTCACGTGCCCGGAGCTCGACGTGCCCGAGCGCGACCGGCGAGCTGCTGCCCGACGCGGCTGCGCCGCGCCGAGCCGCGCGCGGCTGCCCGAGGTCTCCGAGCCCGAGCTCGTGCGCCACTACGTGCGACCTCTCGCAGGCGCAACTTCGACCTCGACTCGGGCTTCTACCCGCTCGGCTCGTGCACGATGAAGCACAACCCGCGCCTGCACGAGCGCGTCGCGGCGCTGCCCGGGCACGCGCGGCTGCACCCGCTGCAGGACCCGCGCCGCGCGCAGGGCGCGCTGGAGCTGATGTGGAACCTCGAGCGCGCGCTCGGCGAGATCGCCGGGCTGCCGCACGTCTCGCTGCAGCCGAGCGCCGGCTCGCACGGCGAGCTCGCCGGCGTGCTGCTGACGCGGGCCTACCACGAGTCGCGCGGCGAGCAGCGCACAAGGTCCTCACGCCCGACACCGCGCACGGCACGAACCCGGCGACGGTGACGATGGCCGGCTACGAGGTCGTCAAGGTCGGCACGAACGCCGACGGCGGCGTCGACATCGACGATCTGCGCGCGAAGATCGACGACGACGTCGCGTGCCTGATGCTCACGAACCCCAACACGCTCGGGGTCTTCGACCCGAACATCGAGGAGATCGCCGCGCTCGTGCACGCGGTCGGGGCGACGCTCTACTACGACGGCGCGAACCTCAACGCGGTCATGGGCAAGTCGCGGCCCGGGCGACATGGGCTTCGACATCGTCCACTTCAACCTGCACAAGTCGTTCACGCAGCCGCACGGCGGCGGCGGCCCGGGCTCCGGCCCGATCGCGGTCAGCGACCGCATCGAGCCGTTCCTGCCGCGCCCGGTGATCACGCGCGCCGACGACGCCCGACGGGCCGTGCTTCGACCTCGACGACGACCGCCCGCAGTCGATCGGCAAGCTGCGCGGCTTCCAGGGCAACTACGGCGTGCTTCGTGCGCTCCTACGCGTACATCCGCTCGCTCGGCGCCGAGGGCCTGCGCGACGCGAGCGAGACCGCGGTGCTGAACGCCAACTACCTGCTGGCGCGGCTGCGCGACGCTCGGCGTGGCGACGACCTGCCGCTGGCCTTCGGCGAGCGCTGCATGCACGAGTTCGTCCTCTCGGCGACGCCGCTGAAGAAGGCGACCTGGCGATCCGCACGCTCGACCTCGCCAAGCGGCTGCTCGACCACGGCTTCCACCCGCCGACGGTCTACTTCCCGCTGCTCGTCGACGAGGCGCTGCTGATCGAGCCGACCGAGACCGAGACCACGCGAGACGCTCGACGCGTTCGCCGAGGCGCTCGCGGCGATCGCTGCGCGAGGCCACGGAGGACCCGACGATCGCCCAGAACGCGCCGTACACGACGCCGGTGCGCCGCCTCGACGAGGCGGGCGCCGCGAAGCGGCCGGTCATCCGCCAGGCGCTCTAGGCGCGCGACCGGACCGCTCTGACCCCCCGTTCGTTCAGGCCGGGAAAGATCGCGATTACAAAGGGCGCCCGCTGGGCATTGGGGTGGGCGTCGCGAGATCGTGAGAGATCGCGGCCCGGCCATTTCGCCCCCCAGGCCGGCTTGAGAGCGGGAGCCCGCTCCGGGGCCTTCGAAACGCCATCGCCCCCCAGGCGCTCGAAGGTTGCCGGAGCGGGGCTCCCGCCCTTGTTTTGCGTACGGTTAGGGGTGCCGAAGGCGGCCACGTGGCCGCCTGAGGCGGGTCCCCTTTACGGTGTCTGTGTGCGCATCTTCTCCGGCATCCAGCCCACCGGCCGCAAGCACCTGGGCAACTACATCGGGGCCATCCGCCAGTGGGTGGAGGACCAGGACCGCGGCGACCCGGCGATCTACTGCATCGTCGACCTGCACGCGATCAGCGTCGCCTACGACCCGGTGGAGCTGCGCGAGCGCAGCTACGACACGACGGCCATCCTGATCGCGGCCGGGCTGGACCCCGATCGTTGCCTGCTCTGCCGCCAGAGCGACGTGCCCGAGCACGTCGCGCTCAGCTGGCTGCTGTCGTCGGTGACCGCGGTCGGCGAGCTCAACCGCATGCACCAGTTCCGCGACAAGTCGGTCGCCCAGCGCGAGCTGGTCTCCGCCGCGCTGCTCTTCTACCCCGTGCTGATGGCCGCCGACGTGCTCGTGTACCGCGCCCACGAGGTGCCGGTCGGCGAGGACCAGCGCGAGCACGTCGAGCTGATGCGCGACGTCGCGCGGCGCTTCAACGCACGCTTCGGTGACGACATCCTCGTGGTGCCCGAGCAGCGGATTCCCGAGATCGGGGCGCGGATCATGGACCTGCAGGAGCCGACGAACAAGATGTCGACGACCGGCGGGTCGCTGGAGGGCACCGTCCTCGTGCTCGACGAGCCCGCGACGATCGAGAAGAAGATCAAGCGCGCGGTGACCGACTCGGGCGCCGACATCGTGCGTGCCCCGGACAAGCCGGGCGTGACGAACCTCATCGACATCCTCGCCGTCGCGCGCGGCACGACGCCCGAGGCGGTGGTGGACGACATGCGCTCTGCGCGCGGCTACGGCGACCTCAAGGCGGCCACGGCGCAGGCGGTCGTCGAGATGCTCGCGCCCGTGCGCGAGCGCTACGCCGACCTGCGCGCCGACGAGCCGCGCCTCGACGCGATCCTCGCGGAGGGCGCCGAGAGGGCGTCGGAGATGGCGACCGTGACGCTGAGCGACGTGCGCGCGGTGATGGGCTACGGCCCGCTACGCGCGTAGCAGGTGCGCCGGCTCTCGCTCGTCGTCGGCGCGATCGTCCTCGTCGACACGATGTTCTACGCGGCGATCACGCCGCTGCTGCCGCGGCTGGCCGACGAGCTCGGCCTCGGCAAGAACGGCGCGGGCGTGCTCGCCGGCGCCTACGCCGCCGGCACGCTGCTGGGCTCGCTGCCCGCCGGGTGGCTGGCGGCGCGCGCCGGGGTCAAGGCGACCGTGCTCTCCGGGCTCGCGCTCATGTCCGCCAGCGGCCTCGTGTTCGCCTTCGGCGCGTCGATCGCGATCCTCGACAGCGCGCGGTTCCTGCAGGGCGTCGGCGGCGCCTGCTCGTGGGCGGGCGGCATGGCGTGGGTGGCCGCCGAGACGCCGCGCGAGCGGCGCGGGGAGGCGATCGGCGGGGTGTTGGGCGCCGCGATCTTCGGTGTCCAGCTCGGGCCGGTGCTCGGCGCGGTGGCCACCGCGATCGGGCGCGAGGCGGCCTTCTCGACCACCGTGCTGTTCGGCCTGGTGCTCGGGGCGTGGGCGTGGACCATCCCCTCGGCGCCGGGATCGGCGACGCTCAAGACCCCGGCGTCGGCGCTGCGCGAGCGCTCGATGCTGGCCGGGATGTGGCTCACCGCGCTGCCCGCCGCCGCCTTCGGCGTGATGGACGTGCTCGCGCCCCTGCGCCTGGACGCGCTCGGCGCTTCGAGCCTGGCACTCGGGGCGACGTTCTTCGCCGCCGCGGGAACGGAGGCGGTCATCTCGCCCGCCGCCGGCCGCGCCGCCGACCGCCGCGGTCCGCTGCCGGTGGTCCGGGTCGGCCTGGCCATCGGCGCGGTGGCCCTGATCGTGCTGCAGCTGCCCGACACGGCCTGGCTGCTGGCGATCGTCGTGGTCTTCGTCGCCGGCCTGCTGGGCGTGCTGTGGGTGCCGGCCGGGCTGCTGCTGACGGCCGGCGCCGAGCGCATCGGGCTCGAGCACGCGTTCGCCTTCGCGTTCTTCAACCTCGGGTGGGCGGCGGGCTTCACCATCGGGGCCGCCGGCGGCGGGGCCATCGCCCAGGCCAGCGCGGACCCGGTGCCTTATCTGCTGCTCGCCGCTGCCTATGCGGCGTCGCTGGCCGCGATCGGCTCGCGTCGACCGGCCGCCTCGGTACGGTTCCGCGCGTGAACGTGGCCGACCTGGAGCTCGACCTGGAGGTCTTCTCCGGGCCGTTCGACCTGCTGCTGACGCTCGTGCTGCGCGAGGAGGTCGACCTGCTCGAAGTCGAGCTGGCCGACATCGTGCTCGCGTATCTCGACTTCCTCGAGAGCCGCGACGAGCTGGATCTCGAGGTCGCGACCGAGTTCCTCGTGCTCATCGCGGCGCTGCTCGAGCTCAAATCGCGCCTCATGCTCGCGCGCGAGGACGACGAGCTGCTCGATGCTCGAGCCCGGCGAGGCGGCCGAGGAGCTGCTCGCGCGCATGCTCGAGGCCCGCCGCTACCGCCGCGCGGCCGAGCACCTCGCCGACCGCCTGGCCGACGAGGAGGGCCACCGCTTCCGCTCGGCGCCGCTGCCACCGGCGCTGCGGCGCGTCACGTACTCCGACGCCGCCGCCGTCTACGACCCCGCCCAGCTCGGGCAGGCCGTCGGCGACCTGCTGCGCATGCCCCCGCCGCTGCGGCTCGACCACCTGACGATCCCGCGGGTCACGGTGGCCGAGCGCCTGGCGCACCTGCGCGACCTGCTGCGCCGCGGCGCCTGCTCGTTCGACGAGGCGGTCCGCGGCGCCGATCGCGTCACGGTCGCCGTCACGCTCTTCGCGCTGCTCGAGCTCTACAAGCAGGGCGAGGCGACCTGGCGCCAGGACGAGCCGTTCGGCGACATCGCGATCACCGCGCACGCGACTGACTCCTCGCGGGAGGCTGCACGATGAGCCCGCTGGCCCGCACCATCGAGGCGCTGCTGTTCCTCTCCAGCGAGCCGGTCAGCGCCGCCGCCCTCGCGGACGCCGCGGAGTGCAGCGCCGGCGAGCTCGCGGAAGCGCTCGACGAGCTGGGTGCCGCCTACGCGCCCGGCGAGCGCGGGCTCGTGCTGCGCCGGCTCGCCGGCGGCTACACGCTGGCCACGGCGCCCGAGACCGAAGCGGCCGCCCGGCGGCTGCTCGCGCGCCCCCGCACGCCTCCGCTGACCCCCGCGCAGGCCGAGACGCTGGCCATCGTCGCCTACCTGCAGCCCGTGTCGCGCCCCGAGATCACGCGCATCCGCGGCGTCAGTGCCGATTCGGCCACGGCGACGCTGCTCGAGCGCGGCATGATCGAGGAGGGCGGCCGCTCGCAGTTCGGCGCCGTCCTGTACCGCACCACGCCGCTGTTCCTGAAGCTCTTCGGCCTGGCCTCGCTCGAGGACCTCCCCGACCCCACGCAGTGGGATCCGACGCCCGACGAGGAGGCCGATCTGCGCGATCGCCTGCTACGGGCGGGCGAAGCCCGGGCGGTGTGACGCGCGATGCGTGCGCTCGCCGAAGATCTGGCCGAGCGCATGCGCGACGGCGACGGCCGCGCTGACATCTGGCGGGCGTTCGCCGATCGTGAGCTGTTCTCGCGGGCGGTCGCGGCGCTGGCCGTGCCGTTCCGCGGCGAGCGCTACACGAAGATCGCCGGCATCGAGGGGCGCGGCTTCGTCCTCGGCGGCGCGATGGCCGCGCAGACGGGAGCGGGCTTCGTCGCCATCCGCAAGTCGGATGGCTGGCTGCCCGGCGAGGTGCTCGAGCGCGTCACCGAGCCCGACTGGCAGGGCCGCACGCACGCGCTGCGCCTGCAGCGCGAGGCGCTGGGCCCCGAGGACCGCGTCGTGCTCGTCGACGACTGGTACGAAACCGGGTCCCAGGCGCTGGCCGCGCGCGAGCTGATCGAGGCCAGCGGCGCCACGATGCTGGGCATGTCGATCATCGTCGACGATCTCAGCGACGACGTGCGCGCGCGCCTCGGGCGCCTGCATGCACTGCTACGCGCTGACGCGCTCTAGCCAGGGTCCGAGCAGCTCGGCCGTCTCGTCGGGACGCTCGAGGGCGATGAGATGGCCCGCGTTCTTGATGACGGCCCGCTCGGCGCCGTCGATGCTCGCGGCGAGGTCGTCGGCGATCTGTGCGAAGTCGGGCATCGGATCGCGACCGCCCGAGACCACGAGGGTCGGCACGGCGATGGCGCCGAGATCGACCGGCAGCTCGCGCTCCTCCGCCTCGACGCCCTGCTGCGCCTTGAAGGCGTCGCGCGTCATCTCGGCCACGAGATTCTTCACCGCCGGGCGCGGCTTCCATGTCCGCAGCCCCAGCGTGACCGCACCCTCGATGTTGCCGGCCTCGATCAGCTTGTCCTCTTGCTCCCAGAAGGACAGGATCTGCGGCGACCACTCCTGGTCAGGGCGATCGCGGTTGGTCGAGGCCAGCAGCGCCAGCGCCTTGACGCGCTCGGGCGCCTTCGTCGCGAGCTGCAGCGCGACCCAGCCGCCGAACGAGGCGCCCACGAAGGTCGCACGCGAGATGCGCTGATCGTCGAGCATGCTCAGAAGGTCGTCGGCGTGCGCGAACTCGCCCGGCGGCAGCGGCGTACCGCCATGGCCGCGCAGGTCTGGCATGAGCAGGCGCAGGCCGTCGAGGCGCTCGCCCAGCGGGCGCCACATGCGCCCGTCGACGCCGCCGGCGTGGACCAGGACGACGCGCGGCGTCTTGCGGCTGCGCCAGAGCCTCATGCCTTCGCGGCCAGCTGGCCGCAGGCCGCGTCGATGTCGCGCCCGCGCGTCAGTCGCACCGTCGCGCTCACGCCGTGCTCCTCGAGCACCGCCCGGAAGGCGGCAATCGCCTCGCGCGTGGACTCTGAGTAGCTCCGCGAGTCCTCCGGACTCGTGGCCTGATGGGATTGCTCGGCATCACGCCTCGCTTGACCGCGCGCCTTCGGCGCGCTCCCGGTCGGGTTATAGGGGATCAGGTTGACCTTGAACATCCGCGGATCGAGCACTCTGGCGAGGTGAACCGCCTGCTCGTAGCGATCGTTGACGCCGCCGAGCATGACGTACTCGACGAAGACCCTCCGCCGCTTGGCCTCGTAGAAGCGCCGGCAGGCGGCGAGCACGTCGGCCAGCGGATAGCGCTCGTTGACCGGCATGATCTCCGAGCGCAGCGCGTCGTCGGCGGCGTGCAGCGACAGCGCCAGGCGGATCGGCATCGGCTGCGCCGCGAGGGCGTCGATCCCGGGGATCCAGCCGACCGTGGAGATCGCCGTGCGGCGATTGGTGATGCCCAGGTCGGGCAGGCGCTCGCACGCGGCCAGCACCGCGTCGAGGTTCATCATCGGCTCGCCCATGCCCATGAAGACCGCGTGGTCGACGTCCTCCATGCGGCGGAAGTGCAGGGCCTGGTCGAGGATCTCCGAAGCGGTGAGGTTGCGGCCGAACTTCATCTGCCCGGTGGCGCAGAACGTGCACGTCAGTGGGCAGCCCGACTGCGAGGACAGGCACAGCGATCGGCGGTCGTCGCGGTAGCGCATCAGCACCGCTTCGACGGGCCGGCCGTCGTGGGTGCGAAACAGCGCCTTGACCGTGCCGTCGCGGGCGTGGGCCTCGCGCTCGAGCGTCAGCGACGAGAAGGGGACCTCGTCGGCCAGCCGCGCGCGCAGGCGCAGCGGCAGGTCGGTCATCGCGTTGTAGCCGGGTGCGCCGCGCGCCGCCCACGCCCACACCTGGCCGGTGCGAAAGCGCGGCTCGCCCGCGGCGCCGAGGCGCTCCGAGAGAAAATCGAGGTCCATCGGCCGACACGGTAGCGCCGCCTGTGTGCCCAGGCTCACTGGAAACGAACGCCCGCCGGTGCGTCTGCCATCGCATGCGCATCCTCATGACGACCAAAGCCGGCGCCGGCCACTTCGGCCCGCTGATCCCGTTCGCCCACGCCTTCCGCCGCGCCGGCGCAGACGTCCTCATCGCCGCTCCACGCGGGGCGGCATCGATGGTTCGCTCCGAGGGGCTGCCACTGTGGGCCTTCGACGATCCGCCGTCCACCGAGCGCGACCTGATCTTCGAGGAGGTGCGCGACGCGCCGCAGCCGCCGGCCGAACGCGTCATCGGCGACGTCTTCGCGCGCATCGACGCGCGTGCGGCGTACCCCGGCGCCTTCACCGCCTGCCAGGTGTGGCGGCCCGACGTCGTGGTCAGCGAGATCACCGAGTTCGCCGGGCCGCTGGCCGCCGAGGCGAGCGGCGTGCCGTCCATCGCCGTCGGCATCTCGCAGCAGGGCAAGATCGACCCGGTCATCCCCGCAATCATGGCCAGGATCGACGAGCTGCGCGCGATGTTCGGGCTGGCGCCCGACCCGGCCGGAGCACGCTTCCTCGACCGGCCCTGCCTGACGCTCATGCCGGCGGCGCTCGAGGACCCGCTCACGCCCCCGTCGCCTCCGCCGCTGCGCTTCCGCGAGGTCGCCGACACCCGCGTCGATCGCCGGGTCCCGCGTTGGGCGACCGGCGACGAGCCGCTGGTCTACGTGACCTTCGGCTCGATGACGCCGCTGAGCGACCGCTATCCCGGCGTCTACCGCGAGACGATCGATGCGCTGGCCGGCCTGCCGGTCCGCGTGCTCGTGACCGTGGGCCGTGACGCGGACCCGACGCGGCTGGAGCCCGTGCCGGCCAACGTCCACCTCGAGCGCTGGGTCCCGCAGAACGAGGTCATGCCGCACGCGGCGGCGATGGTCTGCCACGGTGGGTCGGGCACGGTCACGATGGGCCTCGCGGCCGGGATCCCGATGGCGGTGCTGCCGCTCTTCGCCGACCAGCCGTGGAACGCCGAGCGCGTCGCCGCGCTGGGCGCGGGGATCGCGCTCGAGGGCGCCGCGCCCGCCATCGGCGACGCCGTGCGCCGCCTGCTGGCCGAGCCGTCGTATCGCGAAGCGGCCCAAGGCGTCGCCGCCGAGATGCGCGCCCTGCCGCCGGTCGACGCGGCGATCCACGTCGTCCGCGACCTGATCGTCGCCATGGAGCGCCGCGCCGCGTGAGCGCCGTTGTAGCGTCAGGGGCGCCATGCGCCTCGCCAAGCACCTCGCCCATGCGGGCGTCGCATCGCGGCGGGCGGCCGAGGCGCTCGTCAGCGAAGGGCGGGTGACCGTCGGCGGCGAGGTCGTGCGCGATCCGGCGCGCGACGTGACCGGCGAGGAGGCGATCGCCGTCGACGGCGAAGCGGTGCGCGCGCCCGGCGCTCGGGTCGTCTACGCGCTGCACAAGCCCGGCGGCGTCGTCTCGACGGCCCGCGACACGCATGGCCGGCGCACCGTCGTCGACCTCGTGCCCACCGCCCAGCGGCTGTACCCGGTCGGGCGGCTGGACGCCGAGACGACCGGGCTGATCCTGCTCACCAACGACGGCGACCTCGCGCACGCGCTGACCCACCCGCGCTTCGAGGTGCCTCGGACCTATCGCGCGCGCGTCGAGGGCCGGCCATCCGACCGTGCGGTGCGGGCCCTGCGCGAGGGTGTCGAGCTCGAGGACGGGCGCACGGCGCCCGCCCGTGTGCGGCTGGTCGGCCCGCACGAGCTCGAGCTGACGATCCACGAAGGGCGCAGGCGCCAGGTGAGGCGCATGTGCGAGGCGGTCGGCCATCGCGTCATCGCCCTGCGGCGCATCGCCTTCGGGCCGCTGCGCCTGGGCGATCTGGGCGCAGGCCACCATCGCCGGCTCACCGCCGCGGAGGTCGAGCGCCTGCGCGCGGCGGCCGCTCAGCCGCGCGCGGCGAGCGGCGCGCAGCGGGGGGCGGCCGCTCAGCGGCGCTCGTAACGGCCGACCAGCAGCCCGCTGCCGCCCGCGCTCGCCCGGACGGCCTTGTCGACGGCCTCGGGCTTGGCGCCGGCGTCCAGGTTGCTGGGTCGCTTGAGCCAGTACAGGCGGAACTCGTAGTGGTGGTTGCCGCTGGGCGGGCACGGCGGCGTCCAGCCGGCCTTGCCGGCCGAGTTCTCGCCCTCGCGCGCGCCCGCCGGCAGCCCCGTGGAGCCCAGCGCCCGCGTGTTCGCGGGCAGCCCGTAGGTCGTCCAGTGCACGAATCCGCCCGCGTCGGGGTCGACGACGATCAGCGCCAGCTCGGCCGCGCTCTCCGGCACGCCGCCGAGCCGCAGCGCCGGCCGCGTCCCGGCGCCGTCGCACGAGAAGCGCGTCGGGATCGCGCCGTTGGCGGGGAAGTCCGGGCTCATGATCGTCATCGAGCGCGGCGCCGCCGGCGGCGCCGATCCGAGCTTGTCGCTGCCGCCGCAACCGGCGAGGCAGATGACCGCGGCGACGGCGAGGCGGCGCATGACTGGCATGATGGCGCGCCGATGCGCCTCTTCGCCCTACGCGGCGCCACGAGTGTGGACGCCAACGAACCGGCCGCGATCCTCGATGCCACCGAGGAGCTCATGCGCGCGATCATGGAACGCAACGCGATCGTCCCGGCCGACGTCGTCAGCTGCATCTTCACGATGACCGACGACCTCGATGCGGAGTTCCCGGCGGTCGCCGCCCGCGGCCTGGGCTTCGAGCGCGTGCCGCTGCTGTGCGCGCGCGAGGTGCCCGTCCCCGGCGCCCTGGGGCGCGTGATCCGCGTGCTCATCCACTACTACGCCGACGAGGCCCACCGCGCCACGCACGTCTACCTGGGCAAGGCGCGCACGCTGCGGGCCGACCTCGAGTCGGCACAATAGGCCGATGGCCCTCGAGTTCTCCGAGCGCGTCCGGCGCATCCCCGTCTACCCCGCGGCCGGCGCCTACGCGCTGCCCGAGGACGTCGCGCTGCTGGCGTCCAACGAGTCGCCGTATCCGCCCTTTCCCGCGGTGGTCGACGCGGTCACGCGCGTGCTCGGGGGCCTCAACCGCTATCCCGACCCGACCAATGCGGAGCTGCGCCGCGCGCTGAGCGACCGCTACGACGTGCCGGCGTCGCGGATCGCGATCGGCAACGGCTCGTGCGACGTCCTGCTCGCCGCCGGCGAGGCGCTCCTCGAGCCCGGCGCCGAGATCGCCTACGCGTGGCCTTCGTTCAGCGTCTACCCGCACCTCGCGGCGGCGTCGGGTGCCACGGCGATCACCGTGCCGTTGAACGAACGCGACGAGCACGACCTCGACGCGCTGCTCGAGCAGATCACCGTCGCGACCCGGCTGGTCATCGTCTGCAACCCCAACAACCCGACGTCGACCGCCGTGCCCGCCGACGCCATCGCCGCTTTCGTCGAGCGCGTTCCGCGCCACGTCTGCGTGATCGTCGACGAGGCCTACTGCGAGTTCAACACGCTCGACGACCCCGACACGACGCTCGACCTGCTCAAGCGCCACTCGAACGTCGTGCTCCTGCGCACGTTCTCGAAGGTCTACGGCCTGTGCGGCCTGCGGGTCGGGTTCGGCCTGTGCGGCTCGGAGGACTTCGTCACCGCGGTCAACCAGGTGCGCCAGCCGTTCTTCTGCAACGCCGCGGCGCAGGCGGCGGCGATCGAGGCGCTGCGCCACCAGGACGAAGTGAACGCGCGCGTCGAGCGCACGATCGTGGCGCGGCTGGAGCTCGAGGACGGCCTGCGCGAGCTGCGCATCGAGCCCGCCGAGTCGCAGGCCAACTTCTGCTGGTTCGATCTGCCGGTGGCCGAAGGTGACGATCCCGCCGAGGTCGAGGCGCACGTCGTGCGCGGGCTCACCGAGCGCGGCGTGCTCGTGCGCGCCGGCAACGCGCTGGGCCGCGCCGGCGCCCTGCGCGTCACCTACGGCACGCCCGAGCAGAACGCGCGCTTCCTGAGCGAGCTGGGCGCGCTGCTCTAGGACCCGAGCTCGCCCGGCCGCTCGGCGGCCTGGTAGGCCGCCGCCACCGATCTCGCCATGTCGGCCACCTGCGCCGCGAACCTCGGCCCGTCGTAGATCTCGCCGGCGGTCAGCGGCTGCGGGGCCGGCGCCAGCGGGATGACGAGGTCGTCGCCCTCGCCGGAGCGGTGCAGCCACAGCGCCGTCACATAGAGGGCCGGGATCTGGAGCAGCCGCGGCTCGAACGGCTCGGAGACAACGGGCTCGTGACGTTCGGCCGTCTCCAGCGCCTCGACGGTCGACTGCACGAGTGCGCCGCGGTTGATCGACGCGCCGGCCGGCTCGCCGGGCGAGGCCGGCACCTCCGCCGCGGCGACAACCTGCCGGTCCTCTTCGAGCAGCGCGCGCCAGCCGGTGAGCCGCGCGGCCCGCGCCAGGTCCTGCCCGTCCGCGAGCTCCTGGAGCCCCGCTGTGAAGACCTGATGGGGCAGCGTGAGCGAGAGCGCGTCGCCGCGGCGCTGCGGGAACCGCCCGCTTGCGCCGACCCCGCCGCGGATCGCCTCCAGGGCGGCCGAGGGGAGTTCGGGAGCGACGATCGGCACCGCTAGGCCTCCGTGTAGTACGTGTGAGTCCAGGAGCCGGAGCCCCGATAGCTCGTCGTGAAGGTCGCCACGGCGACGTCAGAGCTGCCGTAGATGGGATCGCGGATGTCGAAGTACCCGACGGTGTCGCAGCGATACCCGGCGATCATCACGAAGTGCCCGCCGCCGCCCGCCCATCCGATCCGCGCGCCGACCGGCCTGCCGTCGAGGATCTCCGACTGCACCTGCGCCATCGTCGCCGTGCCGCCCGTCCAACTGGCGAGGTTCCCGGTCCGCGTCAGCGCCAGGTTCAGGTACCACGGCTGGTTGCACTGCGACGCGGAGCCGTCCACGCAGCACGTCGTCTGGCCCAGCTCGGCGTTGACGACCGTGCATTGCGTCCACGCGCTGGCGCTGTCGAAGTAGTGCGAGACGCTTGTCGCGTTCGCCGACCAGCACCACTGGCTCTGAAGCTGGGCCTGCATCGTGAACGAGAGCCTGCGCCACCAGTGGAAGTGGCAATCCAGCCACGCCAGGAGCCAATGCCACAGGCGCCACCACGGACGCAGGAGCAGGGGAAGAATCGCGATGCCGGCCCTTGCCCGCGCGACATCGAGCTGGACCCGCGTCTCATCCAGGACCTTGGGCATGACCGCTCGGGGCCACGCTAGACCTCGGCGCCGCGGCGGTCAACGATCAGAGCAGCCGCGAGCGGGAACCACAGCGGCGTGACCGATGACGAGCAAGGCGCCCCCGGCTTCGATTGGGGCTCCGCTGCGGTGGACGACGGCGAGCTCACCGTCCCGGTGACCGGAGCGCCGCCGTCGGGGTGGGTGAAGGCCCTCAAGCACGTGATCGAGCGCCTGCAGCGCGCGGGGCGCGGCTGGGGCAGGATCAAGGTGACCAAGAAGCAGGTGACGGTCGGCGACGTCAGCCCCGGCTCGGAACCCGACGTGCACCACTTCCTGGAAAGCGCCCTCCTGCAGGTCAACGCGGACCTCAGCGCGGACGAGGAGGCCGGCCCCGATCGCGAGCGGTCGGAGCGCGACCAGCAGATGACCGACGCATTCCGCACGTTCGCGGAGGACACCGCGGCCGGACGCGAGGCTGCAAGCGGCTGACCAGCTCAGCCGCCGGTGCCGATGCGGCCGCTCCATCGCGCCCTACGCCGGCGCGGGCGACGTGACGCCGGCGAACGCTAGGAGCTGCTCGTTGAGCCGCTCGCGGTGGGTGACGAACGGCCAATGCGATGCGTTCTCGTAGACCACGAGCTCGCAGTCTTCGATCATCGGCGCCGCCCTGCGCGCCGAGACCTCGATCGGCACCAGGGCGTCGTGGTCGCCGTGCACGATGAGGGTGGGCATCGTGAACGAGGCCATGTCGTCGCGAAGGTCGATTTCGGTGTGCGTGCGAACCGTGTCGATCGAGGCCTTGGGCGATGAGGTCAGGAACAGCCCCACGCCCCATGCGATGAGCGCGTCCGAAACGTCCACGCCGGGCAGGTCGGCGCCGATGGCGGCCGCGGCGACGTCGGTCAGGTACCCGGGCCGGTCGGCACGGAGCGCCGCGATGATCTGCTCGAAGGCGGCGGAGTCGACGCCCTCCGGGTTGCCGTCGTCGCGCTGCAGATACGGCAGCGTCGGACTGATGAGCGCGACGCGCGCCACGCGGTCGGCGCCGTGGCGGGTCAGGTACCGGGCGACCTCGCCGCTGCCCATCGAGTGCGACACGAGCGTCACGTCGCGGAGATCGAGGTGGTCGATGACGTTGGCGAGGTCGTCGGCGAGCGTGTCGAAGTCGTAGCCGTCGCCCGGCTGGTCGGAGCGTCCGCACCCGCGGCGGTCGTAGGCGACGCACCGCAGCCCTCGGTCGACCAGCGCGGGAAGCTGGTACTCCCACATGTCGGAGTTCAGCCCCCAGCCATGGACGAAGACGACGGGGTCCCCCGACCCCCAGTCGCGGAAGAACAGGGCGGTGCCGTCGGTCGCGTTCAGATGAGGCATGCCGATCAGTACAGCCCAGGCCGCGAGGTGTGTCGATTACCTGGGAGGTCATGGTCACCGCGCGGACTCAGGGCACGTTGGTGGCGCGAGGCCGAGCCGAGTCGCCGGCCGCCGCGGCGCGCCCGCCCCTAGCCACGGGCGACGGCGTCTGCCACAATCTCGCCTCCGCATGGGCCCCGAGCTCGACAGCGCCACTTCTCGCAACAGCGCCGCGCTGTCCGGCTACGCCTACGCCTATCGCTACGCCTGGCGATTTAGCTAGGCGCTCGGCTCGCCCGCCGCACGCGCGGGTGCCGGACACCGGTCACCACGTGGCCGAGCGCCGTTCTCAGGGGCGTCACCGCCTCGGCAGGACCTCACTCGTATCGTTCCAGG
Source organism: uncultured Actinomycetes bacterium (assembly GCA_963821355.1). GTDB lineage: Bacteria > Actinomycetota > Thermoleophilia > Solirubrobacterales > Solirubrobacteraceae > JAOPZW01. Next base: position 97,622 of record CAWGDO010000007.1, read on the forward strand.
AGCAGCAGAAAGGCCTCGACCATGATGATCGTGATGAAGCAGACGGCGACGGAGGACGAGATCCGCGCCGTCATCGAGCGGATCGAATCCGTGGGCGCGCGCGCCCATCCCAGCCAGGGCGACGAGGTGACCGTCATCGGCGCCATCGGCGACCGCGAGCACATCGCCCGCCTCGAGCTCGAGGGCACCCCCGGAGTGGACCGGGTCGTCCCCATCCTCAAGCCCTACAAGCTCGCCAGCTCGCAGCTCAAACACGGCGAACGGACCGTGCTCGACATCGGCGGGCGCAAGATCGGCGGCGAGCACTTCGCGCTCATCGCGGGGCCGTGCACGGTCGAGTCGCGCGACCAGACGCTGACGACCGCCCACGCTGTCTCCCAGGCGGGAGCCACGATGTTCCGCGGCGGCGCCTACAAGCCGCGCACGAGCCCGTACGCCTTCCAGGGCCTGGGGCAGGAAGGGCTGCGGCTGCTCGCCGAGGCCAAGGCCGAGACCGGCCTGCCGGTGGTGACCGAGCTGATGGACACGCGCGACCTCGAGGCCGTGCTCGAGGTGGCCGACGTCATCCAGATCGGCGCCCGCAACATGCAGAACTACCCGCTGCTGGCCGAGGTCGGCCGGTCCGGGTGCCCGGCGCTGATCAAGCGCGGCCTGTCGAACACGCTCGAGGAACTGCTCATGGCCGCCGAGTACATCCTCAAGGAGGGCAACGAGTCGGTCCTGCTCTGCGAGCGGGGGATCCGCACCTTCGAGACCGCCTACCGCTTCACGCTGGACCTCACGGCGGTGCCGGTGCTCAAGGAGCTCAGCCACCTGCCGGTCATCGTCGACCCCAGCCACGCGGCCGGCCGGCGCGACCTCGTCGAGCCGCTCAGCCTCGCCGCCGCGGCGGTGGGTGCCGACGGCATCATCGTCGAGGTCCACCCCGAGCCCGAGCAGGCGATCTGCGACGGCCCGCAGGCGCTGCGCACCGACGACTTCGCCGCCTACGCCGCCCGCGTGCAGGCGGCAGCCGCGGTGGCGGGCAAGGCCGCCTTCGTCGGGGCTTGATCGTCGCCGTCGTCGGAGTCGGCCTCATCGGAGGCTCGATCGGCCTGGCCGCCCGCGAGCGTCTCGGCGCGACGGTGCGCGGCTTCGATCCGCGCGCCGACGAGGCGGTCGCGCGCGGCGCGATCCACAGCGCTCATCGCGTTCTCGGCGACGCGCTCGACGGCGCCGACGCGGTGTTCGTCGCCGTCCCGGTCGACCGGCTCGCCGACACCGTGCGCTCGGTGCTGGCCCAGGCGCCGCAGAGCTCCGTGGTCACCGACGTCGGCTCGACCAAGCGCGCGGTCGTCGACGCCGCGGCCGATCCGCGCTTCGTCGGCGGCCACCCGCTCGCGGGCTCGGAGGCGGCGGGCGTCGAGCACGCCCGCGCCGACCTCTTCGACGGCGCCACCTGGTACCTGACGCCGACGGCGACGACGCAGGGCACGCTGCTCGAGCGCCTGCACCGGCTCCTCACCGGCCTGGGCGCCCAGCCCGCGGTGATCGAGGCCGATGTCCATGACCGCGTGATGGCCGCGGTCAGCCATCTTCCGCACGTGCTGGCCAACGTGCTCGTCGCCGGCGCCACCGACGCGCTGGGCACCGAGCGCCCGCCGGCGACCGGCCCGAGCTTCCGCGACGCCACGCGCGTGGCCGGCGCCAACCCGGAGCTGTGGGGAGCCATCTACCACGCCAACCGCGATGCCCTCGCCGAAGCGCTCGACGGCGCGATCGCGCAACTACAGCGTGTACGCGCGGAGATGCGCGACGGCGCCGACCTCACCGCGTGGCAGACCGAGGCTTCCGACCGGCGCCGGGCGCTGCTCGAGGCCGGCCTGGGCCCCGGCGCTCTTCACGAGCTGCGCGTCGCCGTCCCCAACCGCCCGGGCGTGATCGCCGAGATCGCCCTGACCCTCGGCCGTGCCGGCATCAACATCTCCGACATGGCGCTGAGCCCGTCGCCCGACAACAGCCAGGGCGAGATCGCGCTGTGGGTGCCGGCCGCGCGCGCGCAGGAGGCGGCCGGGCTCGTCGGCGACCTGGGCTTCGCGGTGATCCCACCCCCGCCCGCAGTCAAGCCGGGCCCGAAGTCGCCAGGAGGGGGGACCCCGTGGGCCTGACCGACGTCCGCGTCCCCTCCGCCGAGCGCCTGCGCGGCGAGCTGCGCCCACCGACCGACAAGTCGATCTCCCACCGCGCGGCGATCCTCGGCGCGATGGCCGCCGAGCCCGTGCGCATCCGCGGCTATCTGGACGCCGCCGACACGAACTCCACGCTGCGCGCGGTGCGTCGCCTTGGGGCGCTGGTGCAGGTCGGCGCCGACGAGGTGCTTGTCCGCGGCACCGGCCTACGCGAGGCCGCCGTCCCCGAGGGCCCGATCGACGTCGGCAACGCGGGGACGCTCATGCGTCTGCTGCCCGGCTGGCTGGCCGCACAGGAGGGCCGGGCGTACACGCTCGACGGCGACGCCTCGATCCGCCGGCGCCCCGTCGACCGCATCGCCGAGCCGCTGCGGCTCATGGGCGCCGAGGTCAGCGCGACCGACGGCCGCCTGCCGCCGTTCACCATCACCGGCGCCGCGCTGCACTCGATCCACTACGAGTTGCCCGTCGCAAGCGCCCAGGTCAAGTCGTGCGTGCTCCTGGCGGGGCTGGCCGCCGACGGGGCGACGACCGTCTCGGAGCCGGCGCCCAGCCGCGACCACACCGAGCGCATGCTCGCGGGCGCCGGCGTGACCGTGCACCGAAACGGCCGGCACGTGACGGTGACGAACGCCGACGAGCTCACGTGCGAGGAGATCGTCGTGCCCGGCGACGCCTCGAGTGCCGCCTTCGCCATCGCGGCCGGTGTGCTCGTGCCGGGCTCCCGGCTGCTGCTGCGCGGGGTCGGGGTGAACTGGACGCGCAGCGGGTTCGTACGCATCGTCGACCGTATGGGCGGCATCGTGATCGGCGACCTCGAGCACGAGCCCGGCGACGAGGTCCTCGCCGCCGAGCCGATCTCGGACCTCGACGTGACCGCCGGCCCGCTCGTCGGCACGGTGGTCGAGGCCGAGGAGGTGCCGCTGGCCATCGACGAGCTGCCGCTCGTGGCGCTGCTGGGCTGCTTCGCGGAGGGCGAGACCATCGTGCGCGGCGCCCAGGAGCTGCGCCTGAAGGAGTCCGACCGCATCGCGACGGTGGTGGAGGGCCTGCGAGGGCTCGGCGCAACGATCGAGGCCACCGAGGACGGCTTCGCGGTGACCGGCACCGGCGGGTTGCGCGGCGGGCGTATCGCCTCGCACGGCGATCATCGCCTGGCGATGCTGGGCGCGATCGCCGGCCTCGCCTCGCGCGAAGGGGTCGAAGTCGTCGGTATGGAGGCCGCGGACGTCTCCTATCCTGGGTTCATGGATGACGTGGCTAGGCTGATGTAGGAACCGATGCCCGATTCGCCCTCCGCCTCGTCCAGCGCCCCCGAGCGATCGTCGCGCGACGACAAGCCGCCGTCCTGGCGGGTCGAGCCGGCTCCGGACGGCCGCGGCGCCCCGCCGGAGAAGCGCCCGCCGATCATGCCGCGCCAGCGGCGCGGCACGTTCGTCGCGGTCCTGCTTGCGCTGCTGGCTGTGAACCTCGTCCTCGCGCTGGTCGCCAGCAAGCCGGCGGAGCGCACGCGCGTCCCGTACGAGCCGTTCTTCGTCGACCAGGTCCGCGCGGGCAACGTGCAGGAGATCTCCTCGCAGGAGCAGACGATCGACGGTGACCTCAAGAAGGAGGTCAGCTACACGCCGCCCGGCGGCAAGGCGCAGAAGGTCGACAGGTTCAAGACCCAGGTCCCGGCCTTCATCGACACGGCGGACCTGACGAAGCTGCTCGACCAGGAGAACGTCGTCATCAACGCGCGCGCGCCCGACAGCGGGCGCTCGGCCTTCTGGACCCTGATCCTGGGCTTCGGGCCCGACGATCCTGCTCGTCGGCCTGTTCATCTACTTCGCGCGGCGGATGTCGGCAGGCGGCGCCCTGGGCGGCTTCGGGCGCTCGCAGGCGCGGCGTGTGCAGCCCGACACGCAGACGCGCGTGACCTTCGAGGACGTGGCGGGCATCGACGAGGCCGAGAACGAGCTCGTCGAGATCGTCGACTTCCTCAAGAACCCCAAGCGGTACGAGCGCCTCGGCGCGCGGATTCCGCGCGGCGTGCTGCTCTTCGGGCCGCCGGGCACCGGCAAGACGCTGCTGGCGCGCGCCGTCGCCGGCGAGGCCCACGCGGCGTTCTTCTCGATCTCGGCGTCGGAGTTCGTCGAGGCGATCGTCGGCGTCGGCGCCTCGCGCGTGCGCGACCTGTTCCGGCAGGCCAAGGAGGCCGCGCCGTCGATCATCTTCATCGACGAGCTCGACGCGATCGGGCGCCAGCGCTCCGGCAGCGGCGGCTTCAGCGGCGGCCACGACGAGCGCGAGCAGACGCTCAACCAGATCCTCACCGAGATGGACGGCTTCGAGCCGGGCACCAACGTGATCGTCCTCGGCGCCACCAACCGGCCCGAGATCCTCGATCCGGCGCTGCTGCGCCCCGGGCGCTTCGACCGTCGCATCGCAGTGCAGTCGCCCGACAAGAACGGCCGCGCGGAGATCCTCAGGATCCACACTCGTTCGGTGCCGCTGGCCGACTCGGTCGACCTCGAGGCCATCGCCGCCTCGACACCCGGCATGTCCGGCGCCGACCTCGCGCTGCTCGTCAACGAGGCCGCGCTCTTCGCCGCGCGTCGCGACCACGAGCGCGTGGAGCTCAACGACTTCACCGACGCGATCGAGAAGATCATCCTCGGCACCGAGCGCCAGGTCGTGATGAGCCACGCCGACCGCGAGCGCACCGCCTACCACGAGTCCGGCCACGCGCTCGTCGGCATGCTCACGCCGGGCGCCGATCCCGTGCGCAAGGTCTCGATCATCCCGCGCGGGCCAGGCGCTCGGCGTCACGCTCTCGACGCCCGAAGCCGACCGCTACGGCTACGAGCGCGACGAGCTGCTGGGCAAGATCAAGGTCGCCCTCGGGGGCCGCGCCGCCGAGAAGGTCGATCTACGGCGAGACGACGACCGGCGCGGAGTCCGACATCCAGCAGCTCACCCAGATCGCGCGCGGCATGGTCGGGCGCTGGGGCATGAGCGACGCCATCGGGCCGATCGCGGTAGCCGACGGGCGTGCGGACGGTCTGCTGCTGCCCGGCCAGGCCCCGACCTCCGAGGCCACCCAGCGGCTGGTCGACGAGGAGGTCCGCCGGATCGTCGACGAAGCAGAGCACGAGACGGTGCTGCTGCTCGAGCGCGAGCGCTCGCGCCTGGAGGCGCTGGCCCGCGCGCTGCTGGCCCGCGAGACGCTCGACCAGGTCGAGGCCTACCAGATCGCGGGCGTCTCGCTGCCGGTCGCCGAGGAAGAGCCCGCGCCCGCGTAGTCGCCCAGCAACGGGTGAAGCTCCTCGTCGCGGCGCAGGTTCGCGGCGAGATACAACACAACGCAGACGACCATCGGCAGCACGCCGGCGAGCACCAGCGTTGCGTCGACGCCGATGCCCTTCGAGATCGGGCCGGTGAGCGCGAAGGACACCGGGGTCAGGCCGATCGAGACGAACCAGTCCAGCGAGTGCACGCGCCCGCGGAGGTCCCGTGGGACGCGCGAGGACATCAGCGTGCCCCAGACCACCATGCCGGCGGTCTCCAGCGCGCCGAAGATCACCGCGAAGGCCATGAACTGCCACAGCGCGGTGCCGAAGGCCCAGCCGATGAAGGCGACGGTCGAGAACGTCCACATGCCGTAGGCGAAGGTCAGGTAGCGGCGGGGCGGCCCGCGCTGGCTGACGATCAGCGACATCACGATCGATCCCGCGCCGCCGGCGGCGAGCACCGCGCCGTAACCGCCGGCGCCGGCGTCGAGGTCGTTGCGGATCACGAACGGCAGCAGGACCTCGAGCGGGCCGAGGAAGAGCAGCATGCTCAGCGATGCGGCGATCAGCGTCGCCCACAGCCACGGCTGCGAGCGCACGAAGGCCAGCCCCTCGCGCAGTGCGCCCCGGTCGGAGTCCTCGGTGGAGGGCGCGGGCAGCGAGCGCACACGCAGCGCCCAGATGCACACGGCGCTGATCGCGAAGGTGGCGGCGTCGACGAGGAACGCCCCGCCCACACCGATCGCCGCGACGATGAGGCCGCCGATCGCCGGCCCGAGCAGCCGCTCGCATGCTTGACGCACGAGCTGGTCGAGCGAGTTGGCCTCGACGAGCTGCTGGGGCGCGACGATCTCGGGGATCAGCGCGCCGAAGGCCGGCCCGAAGAAGGCCTCGCCGGCGCCGTAGAGGACGGCGAGGACCACCAGGTGCCAGATCTCGAGCACGCCGGCCAGCGACAGCACGCCGGTCAGCGCGACCACGAGCGCGCGCCCGACGTCGGCGGCGATGAGCACGCGGCGGCGCTCGACGCGGTCGCTGACGATCCCGCCCGTCAGCAGGAACGCGGTCATGCCGCCCGTCCACGCCAGGCCCACCACCGACAGCGCGACCGGGTCGTTGTGGATGTCATAGACCTGCCACGCCTCGGCGACGATGAAGATGCCGTCGCCGAGCAGCGACACGGTCATGCCGGTCCACAGCAGCGCGAAGTCGCGCTCGCGCAGCGGCTGCAGCAGCTTCACGTGTCCTATCGTCTCAGCCGCCATGCTCGTCGCCATCGACGGCCCCGCGGGTGCCGGCAAGTCGACCGTCGCCCGCGCCGTGGCGCGGGCGCTGCGGCTTCACCTACCTCGACACCGGGGCCATGTACCGCTGCGTCGGCCCTCGCCTGGCCGCGCGATCCGCGCGAGCCTCGACAGCGCTCGCATCGAGCGGCGAGCGCGTGCTGCTCGACGGCGAGGACGTCACGCGAGGCGATCCGCACGCCGGAGATCTCCGAGGCCGCATCGCGGTCGCGCGACCGACCCCGCCGTGCGGGCCGCGCTGCGTCGACAAGCAGCGCGCGCTCATCGCCGTCGGCGACTGGGTCGCCGAGGGCCGCGACATCGGCACCGTGGTCGCGCCCGACGCCGCGCTGAAGGTCTTCCTGACGCCGCGCCGACGAGCGCGCGCGCCGCGCGCGCCGACCGGCGGCGTGCGACGGTGCAGGAGATCCGCGAGCGCGACGCGCGCGACGCAGGACGCGAGCACTCGCCGCATGATCGCCGCGCCGCGACGCGATCGAGGTCGACACGCACCGGGCTGACCATCGACGAGGTCGTCGAGCGCATCGTCGCGGCTGCGTGCGGCGGAGAGGACGCGATGAAGGTCGCGGTCGTCGGCTATCCCAACGTCGGCAAGTCCTCGCTCGTCAACCGCCTGACCGGCTCGCGCGAGGCGGTCGTGCACGAGCGCGCCGGGATCACGCGCGACCGCAAGGAGATCGCCTGCGAGTGGAACGGCCGCGCGCTTCACGCTCATCGACACCGGCGGCATGGACTTCCTCGACCTCGACCCGCATCGCGGGCTCGATCCGCGACCAGGCGCGCGCGGCGCTCGCCGACGCCGGTCGCCGCGTGCTCGTCGTCGACGCGCGCGCCGGCCTGCGCCCGGGCGACGAGGAGCTCGCCGACCTGCTGCGCCGCTGCGACCGCCCCGTCGTCGTCGCGGCCAACAAGGTCGACACGGTCGCCGACCTGTCGCTGGCGGCCGACTTCCACGCGCTCGGCCTCGGCGAGCCGCTGCCGGTGTCGGCCGCGCAGGGGCTGGGCACCGGCGACCTGCTCGATCGCATCGTCGAGCTGCTGCCCGACGAGGACGACGAGCCGAGGAGGACGACGACACGGTGCGCCTGGCTGTCATCGGCACGCCCGAACGTCGGCAAGTCGACGCCTCGTCAACCGCCTCCTCGGCGACGAGCGCGTGATCGTCTCCGAGGTGGCGGGCACGACGCGCGACGCGATCGACCTGCCGCTGCGAGGTCGACGGGCCGCCGGCTCGTGCTCGTCGACACCGCGGGCATGCGCCGCCAGTCCAAGGTCCAGGACTCGGTCGAGTACTACACGACGCTGCGCTCGCAGCGCGCGGTCGAGCGCGCCGACGTCGCGCTGGTGGTCTGCGACGCGCACGACGGCATCACCGCGCAGGACCTGCGCGATCGCCGAGCTGGCCATGAAGGAGGGCTGCGCGACCGCGCTCGTGCTCAACAAGTGGGACGTCGCCGCGCTCGACGAGGCCGACCTCGACCACGAGCGCGCGACGCGTGGCGCGAGAAGCTGCGGCTGCGCCCGCAAGGTCCTGACCGCGAGCGCCAAGACCGGCCGCAACGTCCAGCGCCTGCTGACCGAGGCGATCGTGCTCGGCGACCGCATGCACAACCGCATCCCGACCCCGCAGCTCAACCGCTTTCTCGCCGAGTTCGTCCAGGAGCGCCAGCCGCCGGCCAAGCAGGGCCACCGGCTGAAGCTGCTGTACATGACGCAGTTCGCAGACCGCGCCGCCGCGCTTCGCGGTGCAGGTCAACTCGCGCACCCGCGTCACGCGCGACTACGCCTACTTCCTCGAGAACCGCCTGCGCGCGCGTTTCGGCATGGACGGCGTGCCGGTGATCATCGACTTCCATGAACGAAAGTCGCGGCGTAGCGAGCGTTCGAGGCACGCAGCCGCTACCCTGGGCGGCCACATGAGCCAGCTTTCAGACAACGAGTACCTGTTCACGTCGGAGTCGGTGACCGAGGGCCACCCGGACAAGATCGCCGACCAGATCTCCGACGGCGTGCTCGACGCCGTGCTGCGCGACGACCCCTATGGCCGCGTGGCGTGCGAGACGCTCGTGAACACGGGCCTCGTGGTCGTCTCGGGCGAGATCTCGACGAGCACCTACGTCGACATCCAGGACATCGCGCGCGAGACGATCCGCAAGATCGGCTACACCGACGCCGATCTCGGCTTCAGCGCGGACTCCTGCGCGGTCATCAACGCGATCGACAAGCAGTCGCCGGACATCGCCCAGGGCGTCGACACGGCCTATGAGGCGCGCACCGACGCCTCCGACGACGACGAGCTCGACGTCGCCGGCGCGGGCGACCAGGGGATGATGTTCGGCTACGCCACCAACGAGACGCCCGAGCTGATGCCGCTGCCGATCTCGCTGGCCCACAAGCTGGCCAAGCGCCTGGCCGACGTGCGCAAGGCCGAGGTCGTCCCGTACCTGCGGCCCGACGGCAAGACCCAGGTCACCGTCCGCTACCTCGACGGCAGGCCGGTGGAGATCGAGAAGATCCTCATCTCCACCCAGCACCGCGAGGGCGCCGAGGCGCTGCTGCCCGACGATCTCTGGGAGCACGTCGTCGAGCCGATCCTGCCGCACGAGCTCTACGACGCGGGCAAGCTGCGCAAGAACTTCCTCGTCAACCCGACCGGCCGCTTCGTCATCGGCGGCCCGGTGGGCGACGCGGGCCTGACCGGGCGCAAGATCATCGTCGACACGTACGGCGGCATGGCCCGCCACGGCGGCGGCGCCTTCAGCGGCAAGGATCCGTCGAAGGTCGATCGCTCGGCCGCCTACGCGGCGCGCTACGTGGCCAAGAACCTCGTCGCGGCCGGCCTGGCCGAGCGCGCCGAGGTCCAGGTCGCCTACGCGATCGGCGTCGCGCACCCGGTGTCGGTCATGGTCGAGACCTTCGGCACCGAGAAGGTCGGGCGCGGGCAGATCCAGCAGCTCATCGACGAGCACTTCGACCTGCGTCCGGGCGCCTTCCGCGAGTCGCTGAAGCTGCACCGCCCGATCTACCAGAAGACCGCCGCCTACGGCCACTTCGGCCGCGAGGACCACGACTTCACCTGGGAGCGCACCGACAAGGCCGCGCAGCTGCGCGAGGCCGCGGGGCTGGGCGCGGGCGCGACCGTTTGACGTTTCCGACAGTGCGTGGGAGCCTTGCGCTCCCATGCCGTCGGTGACCGTCAACGGCGCCGAGCTCCACTACGAGGCGCGGGGCGACGGGCCCCCGGTCCTCCTCGTCATGGGCGCCACCGGCCTCGGCGGCCACTTCGACGAGGTCGCGGCGCTGCTCGCCGACGAGTTCACGGTGCTCACCTACGACAGGCGGGGCAACGGCCGCAGCCCCAGGCCGCAGGGGTGGACCGAGACGTCGACCGAGGAGCAGGCCGACGACGCGGCGGCGCTGCTGGACGCCCTCGGCCTGAGCCCGGCGGCCGTGTTCGGCACCAGCTCCGGCGCGATCTTCGTGCTCGGCATGCTCGTGCGCCATCCCGAGGCCGTCCGCGGCGCCATCCTCCACGAGCCGGGGCTGTTCGTCCTCTTCGACGATCCCGACGGCGCGCGCGCCGCCGTGCGCGAGGCCGTGGCCGAGGCGATGCAGGCCGGCGGGCCGCTGGCCGCGTTGGAGCAGTTCTGGCGCTTCGTCGCGGGCGACGGCGCCTGGGAGCGCGTCGAGCCGGGCCTGCGCGAGCAGATGGTGGCGAGCGCGGACACGTACTTCGCGTACGAGCGCGGGCGGTTCGACGCAGACGTGCCCGCCGACGACGTCCTCGCCGCCATCGCCGTGCCAGTCGAGGTGATGGCGGGCGACAGCACGCGGCCGTTCTTCGTACAGGCCTCGCAGCGCCTGGCCGAGAAGCTCGGCGTCGAGGTCACGCGCGTCGCGGGTGCGCATTGCCCGTATCTCGACCACGCGCCCGAGCTGGCAGAGGCGATGCGGCCGTTCCTACGGGAGGTCAGCAGGGCAAGCGCCTAGGCTGGCGGACATGAGCGCTCTGTCCGCCGGCGTGGAACGCGACGGGCTCGTCGACGTCGAACAGCAGGTCTCGCCGCTCGAGCTCTTCTTCGACCTCGTCTTCGTCTTCGCCATCACGCAGGTCACGGGGTTCATCGCGCATGGCGCCACGTGGACCGCGCTGTTCGAAGGGCTCGCGATCCTGGCGGCGCTGTGGTTCGGCTGGGAGTCCTACGTCTGGCTGGCCAACCGTGCGGCATCCGACGAGGGGCCGATGCGCGTCGTGCTGCTGGCGGCGATGGGCGCGGGCGCCGGCTAGGCTCGGCCGAAGAGCAGGCGGCCGAGGAGCGCGGGCGGACGGGCGGGACGGTCGCGGTGGCTGGCGCGCAGGCGCAGCGACTCGACGATCGCCGCGGTGTGCTCGAAGGGGTCGGCGATGGCGGCGCCGGTGTCGACCGACACGGCCGCGACAAGCGTCCCGTCGAGCTCGGCGACCAACAGCTCGCCGCTCGGCACGCGGCTGGAGTCGAGGGCGGCGAGGCGGGCCAGGGCCGCCTCGTCGGCGACGGTGGCGCTGCGCAGGGTGAGGTCGGCGGAGGAGGTCATGAGTCGATGGTCCTCCGACGCCGCGATAAATTCCAATGATCTTGCCTTCTTGAACTGATAACGTCGCGTTATGTTCGACGCGCGCCTGCTGGCCATCTTCCGCGAGGTCGCCACGCGCGGATCGTTCTCCGAGGCGGCGGTCGCGCTGTCCTTCACGCAGCCGGCCATCTCCCAGCAGATCGCGCGCCTCGAACGCCAGCTCGGCACGCGACTGCTCGCGCGCGACGCGCGCGGGGTGACGCTCACGCCGGCCGGCGAGGTGCTCCTGCGCCACGCCGAGGCGGTGCTTGGCCAGCTGCGCGCCGCCGAGGCCGAGGTCCAGGCGGTGGCCGGCGTGCAGCGCCCACGGCTGCGCGTCGGCGCGTTCCCGAGCGCGGCCGCGAGCATCATGCCGCCGGCGCTGGCCGCTCTGCGCGCCGAGCACCACTCCGCCGACGTGGCCATGCGGGTGGTCGAGGCGCCGCAGGCGCTCGACGCGCTGCGCACCGGCGAAATGGATCTCGCACTGCTGCTGGACTCCGAGTTGTTGCCGCTGGAGATGCCGGCCGGCATCGAAGCTGTTCCGATCCTCGAGGACCCTCTGTTCGTGGCCCTGCCCTACAGCCACCGGCTGGCCGGGCGGGCCGCGATCGCTCTGGCCGACCTGTGCAATGAGGACTGGATGGTCTGCGGCATCGACGGCACGTGCACCGACTCCAACGTGGTGCTGCGCGCCTGCGACGAGGCCGGCTTCGCCCCCCGCGTCACCTTCGAGTCAGACGACTACGGAGCCGTGCAGGGCATGGTCGCCTCGGGCATGGGCGTCGCGCTCATCCCGTCGCTCGCCCTCGTGGCCGCGCGGAGCGACATCGCCATCAAGCCGCTGCGCGACGCCGCGCCCGCCCGGAGGGTGCGCGCGGGCGTCGCGCGTGAGCGCCCAAGCGCTCTGGCCGACGCGCTGGTCGAGATCCTGCGCGCGGCCGGGCGGGAGCGCCGCTGGGCGGGCCGTCAGTTGACGGCGGCGGCCTGAGCGGCGGCGGCGCGCGCCTTGCGCGTCGCCGGGACCTGGGGGCGGACTGCCTCGGCGTGCACGCGCAGCAGGTCGACGACCGCGGCGGTGTGCTCGAACGGGTCGGCGATCACCGCGCCGGTGTCGAGCGAGACAGCGGCGACGATCTGGCCGTCGACCTCGGCGACGAACAGCTCGCCGCTGGGTAGGCGCCTTGAGTCCACGGCGGCCAATCGCTCGAGTACACGCAGGTCGGCCAGGTGGGCGTGACGGATGGTCACGGCCTCCGACTGGCGCTCAGCAGCCAGGCGCTCGTCGGTGGTGTGGGCGCTGCGGTTGAAGCGCCGGGCGTCGTCGGACTGGGCGCGGGAGAGGGTGCGGAGCAGGTTGTCGTTGAACATGAACAGCATCATGGACTGCGACAGAAGCCCGCACATCGGGCGGATGGTGCCGGTTCGCGGTCGTGATGCCTTACCTGTTGCGGTCGATGCCTTACGGCCGATTTGCAGGGATTTTACGGCTCTTCGATGGCCGCCTGCAGGCGCTCGAAGCGCTTGCGGGCCGGGCACGTGACGACGTGGTCGTTGACCAGCCCGCAGGCCTCCATCGCGGCGTAGACCGTCGTCGGGCCGACGAAGCGAAAGCCCGCTCGCTTGAGCTCCTTGGCCAGCGCGACGGCCTCGGGGACGTGGGCCGGGACGTCGGCGAAACTCTCGGGCGCCGGCCGTGTCGGCGGCCGGTGTGACCACACGAGCTCGTGCAGCGGCGTGCCTGAGTCGCGCAGGTCGAGCGTCGCGCGGGCGTTGGCGATGGTCGCCTCGATCTTGGCCCGGTTGCGCACAATCGCGGCATCGCCGAGCAGGCGCCCGACGTCGCGCGCGGCGAAACGGGCCACCGCGTCGGGCGCGAAGCCCGCGAAGGCGACGCGGAACGCCTCGCGCTTGCGCAGGATCGTCAGCCACGACAGCCCCGACTGGAACGCCTCGAGCGACACGCGCTCGAACAACCCGCGCTCGTCGGTGACCGGGGCGCCCCATTCCTCGTCGTGGTAGGCGGCGTAGAGCGGATCGCCGTCGCCGAAGCAGCGGCTCACAGCAGGAACACGCTCGGCGACCTGTGCTTTGCGGCGTTAGCTGGTCGTGGCACGGAGCAGGGCAGCGGCCTCGAAGGGGACCAGGCCGCCCTCGTCGACCCAGCGGTCCAGGTCCAGGCGCGCCTGGGCCACGGCGCTCGCGTTGCCCACAACCGCGGCGGCGATCCTGACATCGCTCGCAGAGCGCCCGCGCCCTGTGCCGCGGTATGCGGCACCCCCGTGCGATCTGCTCTGGCGGCGGCGATCTCGTTCGGCCTCGATGGTGCCGCGCGTGTGGCGGGTGAACAACGGCGACGGCTCAGACGAGCCTTCCCGGACCATGCCGGGAGCCGGACTGAGCAGCACCGATGCCGCACCGCCTGCTGCGCGGCTGAAATTGGGCCTGGCGGTGGTGGCGGCCACCGGGCGCATTCTGACTGCCGTGGCATGCGCGCCGCGGCCGACGGCGCCTGCGTAGGCACTGGACTGGTGCTGCCTTCGGCCGTGGTCTGGCCGCAGGTGCGTGAGCGTCGCCGACGGTGGCGTCCGGTCGCCGTCCCCGGCCCACGGCGTCCCACACCGCCAGCAGGCGTCCTCCGTTCGGGCGATCGGCGCGCGACAGGAGCCGCACAGACGTGCATGATGTCGATCCCGCATGCCTCAGCGCTCCCTTGTCGCGGCGAGCTCGCCGTCGTCGCCCTGGCGCAGCACCCCGGCGCCGGCGCGTCGCTTCGTCAGAGCGCTCCAGGCCGGTTCGTAGGCGTCGACCATGTTGCCCCCGCCGGGCGGATTCCCCAAGTCGGGCGGCTCGATCGAACTGTTGGTCTGCATCGTGGGCACCTTCCCGAGCACGGACGACCTGTTGCGGCGTCCGACTGCTCTATTGGGAGAAACGGCGCTTCCGTCGCTGGGGACGAAACTGTCCGTGAGATCGCCGTGCGGCGTTCGGCCGGCGGTGCTCTGCGCGAAATCGCTTCGCAGAAGCGGTGAAATGGCCTTGAACACCCACTCTACTCGCTTCTGACACCGACACCGCGGGGACCAGAGAGCGGGGCACGGCGTCGACGCGTGTGCGGATCTGGACGGCAAGAAGGCCCGCGGATGCGGGCCTTCTGTGCGACGGCGGTTACGGCTTGGGGCCGTTACGCGCTCACGAGCTCGCGTGTCTTGTGCACGACGACCTCGCCGGCGGTGATCTTCGGCGGGTTGGGGAGTGCCTTCTCGAGCTTCTCCTCGCGCACCCAGTCGGACGCGACGCGGGTCGACTCGTCGGCCTGCGCGGAGGTGTCGAAGAAGCCGATGGAGCTCATGACGCCGTTGCTGGCCTCGATGAGGTGATAGCCGCTGAAGCCCGGCAGCTTGCTCAGGCGGGGGACGAGGGTGTCGTCGACCTTCTTGACGAGCTCGCTGGTAAGGGTCTGGTCGATCGCCTCGTAGCGTCGAATGGTGGCATACATGACTGGTCCCAACTGTTTCTTCAGGGTGGAGGGCTCGGTTGAGTCCTCCTGATGCGCCAAGGCCCGAGGTGATGGTCGAAGGGAGCTTGTTCAGCTCGACGACGTCGGCAGGTTTCTTGACGCACGACGTACCGTAGCATACTTCTTGATGACGTGGAGTGACGTTGCTACGTTTGACTCCGTTATCGGTGTAGAATACTGGCGAATGTCTCCGTTCTCGGTCACCGTGCAGGACGTCCCGGATCGGGAGCTCGGCCCGCTGCTGACCCAGCTCTCGCAGGCGGGCTTTGACAATCCGATCATCACGCCGGTCGGCGCCGACGTCAGGGCGGCCGCTCGCGCTCGCAGGGGGCCCGCGGACCTGCCCGCGGAGTGGCGCGTGGTGCGCGAGCGCGAGGGCGAGTCCTATCGGTGGCCGAAGCGCCACGATCGATACGCGCCCTACCGCGTGTTCATGGCCACGACGCGCCCCGAGGGCGCCGTTCAGATCGCGCTCGGCGAGACGATTCGCACGAACGCGTGGGGACGCGACCGAAAGTACGTCGTCGCCTTCCTGAGCAGCGGATCGCCACAGGAGCCGCTCGTCGAGTTCGTCGCCACCGACGACTACGAGGAGTCACGCGAGCTCGTGGCGGTCATCCGTGGCAGCGACGGGGGTCGGCGCATGTACGGCGCCGGCGACGCCCTTCCCGATGTCTACACCGAACGCTTTCGAACCCAGATCTACAACGAGCGGATCATCTATCCGGGCGCCTGGAACAAGGTCGTCGTGGTCGCCCGCGAGGACGACGACGAGGCGATGCTCAACCACGCCCTGATCCAGAGCCGACGGCGCTACCGGACCTAGCACAAGAGCCTGCCGGCAGCATGCGGCGAAAGTCTCCCTACGACGATCAGTCCGCACAGCCGGCGTCCGGGGGTCGCCTTGCTGGCTCCGGCACGCGTAGCGCTACAGTGAGGGTGTCGGCCCTACCGCGCACGCTGTTTCTGCTCTGTCCGGTCGGCACGGGATGGCTGAGCACCCGCTCATGCTCGGCAGGAGGCGCTTTCGCGCCGCGCCGGTGTCGCCGGCGAGAAGGAGGCGACATGGTCGTCTATGTGGTTGTTGCGTTGGCCCTCGTGCTGCTCGTGAGCCTGGCGCTGTCGGTGCGTGTGCTCAAGCAGTACGAGCGCGCCGTGATGTTTCGGTTGGGGCGCGTCGCGGGTGACGCGCGGGGGCCGGGGCTCATCCTGTTCATCCCGTTCGTAGAGCGTCTCCATCGCGTCTCGCTGCGCATCGTCACGATGCCCATCCAGTCGCAAGGGATCATCACCCGCGACAACGTCAGCGTCGACGTGTCCGCAGTCGCCTACTATCGCGTCGCGGATCCGATCCGGTCGGTGGTGGCGATCGAGAACGTGTCGGCTGCGATCAACCAGATCGCGCAGACCACGCTGCGCGCCGTCGTGGGGCGCCATACCCTGGACGAGACGCTGTCCGAGACGGACACGATCAATCAGAACATCCGCGAGATCCTCGATGTCCAGACCGAGGAGTGGGGCGTGCAGGTCACGGTCGTCGAGCTCAAGGACATCCAGCTGCCGGAGAGCATGAAGCGCGCCATGGCCCGCCAGGCCGAGGCCGAGCGCGAGAAGCGTGCCAAGATCATCGCCGCGCAGGGCGAGGCGCTCGCCGCCGGCGAGCTGGCGCGCGCGTCGGACGTGATGATGGCCCACCCGCTGGCGCTGCAGCTGCGCAACCTCCAAACGCTGGTCGAGATCTCGGTCGACAAGAACTCAACCGTGGTCTTCCCGGCGCCGCTGATGAGCACGATCCAGGAGCTCGGCGCGTTCCTCTCGCGCGAGTCCGCCGCGGTCGCCGCGCTGCCCGCCACGGCCCCGGCCGTCGCGGCGGCGGCCAGCACCAACGGCGAGCACGCCGCCTCGTGAGCGAGCCGGCCGCGGGCCCCGCACCGGGCTCGCGGCCGCGGCCGGTCGCTCGCGTCGCTCAGTCCCAGTTCGACGGCCGCGAGCTCTGCGCCTGGGGCGGCCGGCGGAAGGGCACGCGCAGGCGCTCGATCTCGGCGAGCACGCTTCCACGGTCGCGGAGGCGGCGCTCGTAGAAGCGCACACGGTCGAGGCTGGCCAGGTCGGCGTCACGCAGAGCGGCGGAGATCTCGTCGGGGGACAGGGCGTCGTAGCCGGGGATCGGCTCATCGCCGCGCAGGTAGCTCAGTTTCTGGAGCACGACCGTGCGTTGGCGATGCGCGCTTTCGTAGCTCTCGACCGCGGTCATCTGCTTCTGGGAGAGCTGCGGTAGGCGGACGATGATCTTCCGTGCAGCGAGGCGGTCGTAGCCATCGATTGCCAAGCTGTTCGCCGGCGGCAGATCCGCGCCGGCCACGGCGTCTCGACTTTTGAAGAACCTCATCGCGCGGCCTCCCAATGCGGCTGCCCACGGAACGCGATCCACGGCAGCGCGTCAAGCGCCACCTCCGAGCGGGGCGAAGCGATGCGAACCATCTCCGGTCCTTTCTGATTGCCCGAAACGGGCGCTCGTCGAAGAGACGCTCATGCTCGCTGGGACGAAGACTGTTCGTCAGGGGCGCCGACGGTCGGCCGGCGGCTCGCGCGAAGGGCGTTCGCAGAAGCGGCAAGGTGCCTATGGTCCACTGTACTCCGGCATGCAACTCGTGCCGAGGGCCGGGACGCGCGGGCTCACTCGTTGGACAGGTGGCCGCGCCTGGCGTGGACCGCGGCCCCCTCGCGCGCGTGGCTGCAGCGGCTCACAGGCCGTCGGGGCGCGCTGCGGCCGCGCTGGCCTCGCGCTGGGCCTTGTCGACGGCCTCCACGACCTCGTGCGGGGCGCCGACCCCGATGAAGGTGAAGTCGCTGTCGTCGGTGCCCGCAGTGTCGAAATCGACCGTGCCGACGCGCAGCAGGCGCGATACGAAGGTCTGGCTCGTGTTGACGTTCTGCACGCGCTCGATGCGCGTCTGCTGAACGTGCTTGGACAGGATCCCGCGCTCGATGCGCAGGCGCTGGGTGGTGATCGTGTACTGCGTCGAGACGCGGCGGATGAAGCCGATCAGCACGTCCAGGGCGAAGAGCACGAGGAACACGACCACGCCGACCGCGGTCGAGGCGACAAGCGCCACGATCACGCCGATCACGATCGAGCCGACCAGGCCGAAGATGTAGAAGGAAAGAATCGACCGCCACACCGGGCGGCCTTCGAAGACGATCTCCTCGCCGGGGTGAAGGTCCATCACCGGCCGAGACTATCGTGGCCCCCGGTGTCATCGGTAGTCCAGGTCGAGCCGCTCACGACGGCCCGCGTGCTGCGTGGGCCGTTCGACTACCTGCGCCCGGAGGGCGTCGACATCGGCTCGGTGCTCGTCGTCCCGTTCGGCGCCCGCGACGTGGTCGGCGTGGTCACCGGCCTGGCCGACGAGTCCGCCCACGACCCCGTCGCACCGCACCGGGTGCTCGACGCCCGGCTCGCGCCCGAGCTGGTGGACCTGGCGATGTGGATGGCAGCCGAGTACTGCTCGACCCCCGCCCGTGCGCTGTCGCTGCTGCTGCCGCCGAAGGGCACGCGGCCCAAGACAGCACTGTGGGCGGCGGCGAACGGCGATGCGGCGCAGGAGCGCCTCACCGCGCGCCAGCGCGCTCTGCTGGCGTCGCTGCCGCGCTTCGCCGGGCGCGACCTGGCCGCGCTGCGGCGTCTGGAGGCGCGCGGGCTCGTGGGCATCGAGCCGCGAGTCGTGCGCCGCGCGCCGCAGCACGTGGCGGTGGGTGCCGTCACGCCCCGGCCCGAGCTCACCGCCGAGCAGGCCGCGGCACTCGAGGCGATCGTGAGCGCCCGGCCGGGGGAGGGGCTGCTGCTGCACGGCGTCACCGGCTCCGGCAAGACCGAGGTCTACCTGCGCGCCGCCGAGGCGACGCTGCAGCGCGGGCGCGGCGTGATCGTGCTGGTGCCAGAGATCGCGCTGACGCCGCAGACCGTCGCACGCTTCGTGGCGCGCTTCGGCGACACCGTGGCCGTCCTGCACTCCAAGCTCTCCTCCGGCGAGCGCCACGACGAGTGGGCGCGGCTGCGCGCGGGCGAGGCGCGCGTCTGCGTCGGCCCGCGGTCAGCGATCCTCGCGCCGCTGCGCGACCTGGGACTGGTGATCGTGGACGAGGAGCACGACGCCTCCTACAAGCAGCACGAGGGCGATCCGCGCTACGACGCGCGCCGAGTGGCCGAGCGGCGCGCCCGGGAAGCGGGCGCCGTGCTCATCGCCGGCAGCGCGACGCCGCGCCCCGAGTCCGTCCACGGGCTGCGGCGCCTGCGCCTGGGCGCGCGCGTCGACGGCGCTCGCCTGCCGGCGGTCGAGGTCGTCGACATGCGCGAGGCGCGCCGCGCCCTGCACCCGCGCACGCACGAGGCGCTGTCCGACGCCCGCAAGGCGATCGTGCTGCTCAACCGCCGCGGCTGGTCGAACTACCTGACCTGCCGGTCGTGCGGGCAGGCCTGGGGCTGCCCGTCCTGCGACGTGACGCTCGTCCTGCACCGCGCCGAAGGCCTGCTCGCCTGCCACCACTGCGGCCACCGCGAGCCGGTGCCCGCCCGCTGCGACGCGTGCGGCTCGGTGTCGATTGCGCGCCACGGAACCGGCACCGAGCGCCTGGAGGCAGAACTCGAAGGCAATGTCTTCCGGCTCGACGCCGGCATCGCGGACCCTGCGCGCGTGCTTGCCGCGTTCGAGGTCGCGCCGCGCGGCGTGCTCGTCGGCACGCAGATGGTGGCCAAGGGTCACGACTTCCCCGACGTCGACCTCGGCGTCGTCGTCGACGCCGACGCGACGCTGCGCTTCCCCGACTTTCGCGCCGAGGAGCGCACGTTCGCGCTGGTCACGCAGCTCGCGGGCCGCGCCGGGCGCGGTGCCGCGGGCGGCCGCGTGCTGGTGCAGACGCTCGACCCCGACGCGCCGGCGATCCGCTTCGCCGCCCACCACGACGCTGATGGCTTCCTGGCCGGCGAGATCGAGCGCCGCCGCGCGCTGCGCTACCCGCCGTTCTCGACGCTGATCCGGGTGGTGTGCTCGTCGCAGGAGCCCGGCGCGGCGCTGGCGGCGGCCACCGCCGTGCGCGAGCGCCTCGACGGTGCCCTGGGACCGGCCCCGCTCTTTCGCCTGCGCGGCCGCGAGCGCGCCCAGGTCGTCCTCAAGGCCGCCGCGCGCGGGCCGGCGATAGCCGCCGTCGGCGCGGCCGTGCACGCCGTCGCCGGCGGGCGCGCGCACCGCGCGGCGGCGTTCAGCGTGGACGTCGACCCGCAGTAATCTCAGGGTAGATGGCAGCAGAGCAGCACGACAGCGAGGCAGCCGAGCAGCACGACAGCGAGGTCGTCGAGCAGCACGACAGCGAGGTCGTCGAAGAGCCCGGGGCCGAGCAGGCGACGCTCGACCCCGAGGTCGCCGCCCGCCGCGAGGCTGCGCTGGCCCATGTGCGCACCTTCGGCGATCCGGTCTTGCGCTCGCAGGCGCGGCCGGTCGAGGTCTTCGACCAGCGCCTGCTCGATGAGGTCGCGCGGATGGGCGCGATCATGCACGACTCGCTGGGGATCGGCCTGGCTGCCACGCAGGTCGGCGTCCTGCACCGCGTGCTCGTCTACCGCGTCGAGCACGACAGTCCGGTCAACGCGCTCGTCAACCCCGTCCTGGAGTGGTCGGGCAGGGACAAGGAGGTTCTCGAGGAGGGTTGCCTTAGCCTGCCCGGCGTCAACGTCGACGTCGAGCGGCCGGTCTACGTGCGCATCAGCGCGCAGGACCCCACCGGCGCGCCGATCCTCGTCGAGGCAAGCGGCCTCGAAGCGCGCGTCATCCAGCACGAGATGGACCACCTCGATGGGGTCCTCATCCTCGACCGCACGTCGCGCGATCAGCGCAAGGAGGCCATGCGGGCCCTCCGCGAGCGCGTCGAGGCCGCTTGATCACCGCCTTCCTGGGGACGTCGGCCTTCGCGGCGGCCGTGCTCGAACGCCTCGTCGCCGGCGATCACCGGCCGGCCCTGGTGGTCACGCGCCCCGACCGCCGCGCCGGCCGCGGCCGGAAGCTGACACCGCCACCGGTCGCGACCGTCGCCAACGAGCTGGGCCTCGACGTCGCCCAGCCCGAGGTGGTCAACAGCGACGATGTGCGCGACCGGATCGCGGCCAGTGGCGCCGAGGTCGTGGTGGTGTGCGCGTTCGGCGCGCTCATCAAGGAACCGCTGCTCTCGAGCTTCGAGATGCTCAACGTGCACCCCTCGCTGCTGCCGCGCTGGCGCGGAGCGGCCCCCGTCGAGCGGGCGATCATGGCCGGAGACGAGCAGACCGGCGTGTCGATCATGCGCGTCACCGAGGGCCTTGACTCCGGGCCGGTCTGCCTCGCGCAGGCCGAGCCGATCCGCCCCGACGATGACTACGGCTCGCTGGCCGCGCGCCTTCAGCCGCTCGGGGCCGACCTGCTCGCGCGCGCGCTCGACGAGCGCCCGCCGTGCGCCGAGCAGCCCGAGGAGGGCGCGACCTACGCCGAGAAGATCACCACCGAGGACCGCACGCTCGACCCCGATGCGCGCGCCGAAGTCAACGAGCGCATTGTCCGCGCGCTGCATCCCCACATCGGCGCGCGGCTGCCGTTGCCCGGCGGGTCGTTCCTCGGCGTCAGTCGCGCGCGCGTGGGGGAGGACGGATCGCTGGAGCTGGTCGAGGTCCAACCGCCGGGCGGGCGGCCGATGTCGTACGCCGACTACCGGCGCGGCCACCGGTGAGCCCCGACCTCGACCTCGCCGAGCGCGCGGTCCGCGCGGGGGCCGCGCGGGCGCTCGGGCTGGCGAGCGGCTCGCTGGAGGTGCGGCGCAAGTCCTCGGCCGGTGACCTCGTCTCGGCGGCCGATCACGCCAGCGAAGAGGCGATCGTCTCGCTCCTGCGCGCCGAACGCCCCGGCGACGCGATCACGGGCGAGGAGGGGTCGGAGGTGGGCGGCGCCACGCGGCGCTGGCTGGTCGACGGCCTCGACGGCACGGTCAACTTCCTGCGTGGCATCCCGCAGTGGTGTGTTGCCGTGGTGCTCGAGGAGAGCGGCGAGCCGCTCGCCGCCGCCGTGCTCGATCCGAACCGCGACGAGCTCTACTCCGCCGCGCGCGGTGAGGGCGCCCACCGCGACGGCGTGCCGCTTCGGGTGCGCGCGGGCGCACCGCTGCGTGAGGCCGTCGTGTCGAGCTTTCTGCGCGCCGACAAGCTGCGCGGATCGGCGGCGATCGACGGCTTCGGCCCGCTGCTGGGCGCGCCCGCCGCGTTGCGGATGGGCGGCGCGGGCTCGCTCGAGCTCGCCTGGTTGGCCGCGGGGCGCATCGACGCCTGGGCGCAGCCCAATGTCGACGAATGGGACTGGCTCCCCGGCCGCCTGCTCGTCGAGGAGGCCGGCGGGCGCACCGCGGTCATCGACGGCGAGCCGCTGACGTGGTACCTCGCAGCCGCGCCGGGCACCTTCGAGGAGCTACGCGGCCTGCTTCTCGGCACGTTGCGGTCCGGTTAGCGCTCGCGCACGCGCCCGCCGCCGACCTCGAGCACGCGGTCGGCGATGCGCTCGAGGAAGTAGCGGTCGTGGCTGACTGCGATGACCGTGCCGTCATAGCCCTCGAGGGCGGACTCCAGCGTCTCGACGGCCGGGATGTCGAGGTGGTTGGTCGGCTCGTCGAGGATCAGGCAGTTGGCCCGCGAGAGCATGACCAGGCAGCAGCGCAGCCGCGTGCGCTCGCCGCCGCTCATGCTCGAGATCGGCCGGCGCAGCTGCTCGTAGTCGAAGAGGAAGCGCACGAGCAGCGAGACCGCCTCGCCCTCGCTGAGCGGCTTGGCGGCGCGCACGACATCGATCGGCGTGCGGTCGTGGGGCAGCTCGGTGGCGGCCTGACTGACGTACTCCACGCTGATCGACGGGCCCGCCCAGCGCTCGCCGGTCGTCGGCTGCAGGTCGCCTGCCAGCAGGCGTGCGAGGACGGTCTTGCCCGCGGCGATCGGCCCGACGATGCCGACGCGCTCGCCGCGCACGATCTCGAGCTCGACGCCACGCAGCACCGGAGCGAAGTCCACGCCGCGCAGCGCGATGACCCTGTCGCCGCCGCGCGCGGCGCTGCGCAGGGCCAGCGCCATCTTGCGGCGCTCGAAGACCGGGCGCTCGACCTTGTCCATGCGGTCGATCCGGCGCTGCATGTTGTGTGCTCGCGTGATGTGGCGCTTGTCGACCACGCGGTGCGCCCAGTCCTTGAACCGGCGGATCGCCTCCTCCATGCGGGCGATCTCCTTCTGCTGGGTCGCGTACTGCTGCTGGCGGCGGACGAGCTCGACCTCGCGCGCCAGCGCGTAGGCCGAGTAGCCGCCCTCCCACATGCGGATGCGCCCGTGCTCGAGCTCGGCGATCCGGGTCACCGTCTCGTCGAGTAGGTGGCGGTCGTGGGAGACGATCAGCACCGCGCCCTCGAAGTCGCAGACCAGTTCTTCGACGATCCGCCGGCGCGAGACGTCGAGGTGGGCCTCGGGCTCGTCGAGCAGCAGCACGTCGGGCGAGCGGACCAGGCACGCGGCGAGCGCGACGAGCTTGCGCTGGCCGCCGCTGAGCGCGCGGGTGGGGCGGTCGAGATCCTCGTCGGTCAGCCCGAGGTCGCGCAGGTGGCGGATGGCGTCGCCGCTCGCGGTGTCGCCGGCCAGGCGTTCGACCAGCGCGGTCTGGCGCTCGATGACCCGTGCCATGCGGTCGAGGTCCTCGGCCAGCGTGGGGTCGGCGAGCTGGACTTCGACGCGCGCCAGCTCGGCCTCGAGCTCGGCCAGCTCGGGGCGCGCGGCGGCGAGGACCTCGCGAACGGTGTGATCGTCGCCGTCGACGAGCTGGTGCAGATGGGCGACGATCGCGCCCTTGCGCAGCGTGACCGAGCCGGCGTCGACGACCTCGTCGCCGGCGAGCAGCGCCAGCACCGTGGACTTGCCCGCGCCGTTGGCGCCGATGAGCCCGACCCGCGCGCGCGGTCCGAGCTCGAGGTCGGCGCCCTCGAGGATCAGCCGTCCTCCGAAGGACTTCATGACCCCGCGCAGTGTGAGCGCGGGAGCTGTGGGGACGGCGACGGCCATGCGCCGACCGTACCCTGACCGTCGTGCCCGTGTCGCCCGCCCGCCGCGTCGCCCACGCCGTCGTGCTGCGCACGCTGACCGGCGGCGCCTACGCCGACCGGGCGCTGCACGGCGAGGCGCGTGGCCTCGACGCCCGCGATCGCGCCCTGGCCAAGCAACTCGCCTTCGGGACGATCCAGCGGCGGCTGACGCTCGACCACGTCATCGCCGCCCACGTCGACCGCAAGCTCGAGGCGCCAGTGCGCGCGGCGCTGCAGCTCGGCCTCTACCAGCTCATGTTCCTCGACGGCGTGGCCGCCCACGCCGCGATCGGCGAGGCGGTCGAGCTCGCAAAGCCCAGCCCCGGCCACCGGCTCGTCAACGCGGTGCTGCGCCGCGTGCAGCGCGAGGGCGTCGAGCTGCCGGCCGATGACGACCCCGCGGGTGCGGCGCTGCGCCACTCGCACCCGCGGTGGCTCGTCGAGCTGTGGTGGGAGTGGCTGGGGGCCGACGAGACCCGCGCGCTGCTGGCCGCCGACAACGAGCCCGCCGAGCTGGCGCTGCGGGTCAACACGCTGGTCGACTACGACCTGGACGACGTCCCGGGCCGCCGCGACGGCGAGGCGATCGTGGTCGACGGGCCCTTCGACGCGCTCGCCCACCCCGGCTACGCGGCCGGCGCGTTCACCCCGCAGTCGCGGGCCAGCCAGCGCGTCGCGACGACGCTGGCGCCGGCGCCCGGAGAGCGCGTGCTCGATCTGTGCGCCGCGCCCGGCGGCAAGACGACGCACCTCGCGGCCCTGATGGAGGGCAGCGGCGAGGTCGTCGCCGTCGAGCGCCACCCCGGGCGGGCGCGGGCGCTGCGGGCGACGTGTGAGCGGCTGCGCGCCACGACCGTCAGCGTGGTGACCGCCGACGCAGAGAAGTTCGACGGCGAGCGGCGGTTCGATCGGGTGCTGCTCGATCCGCCGTGCTCGGGCCTCGGGACGCTGCGCTCGCACCCCGATCTGCGCTGGCGCGCGAGCCCCGAGGGCATCGGGCGCATGGCCGCCGAACAGGACGCGCTGCTGGCTTCCGCGCGCCGCGCGCTGGCGCCGGGTGGCACGCTCGTCTACTCGGTCTGCACGCTCTCGCCGCGGGAGGAGCGGCTGGTGACAGAGGCCGTGCAGCGGACCTTTCCCCACCGCGACGGGACCGACGGCTTCTATATTGCCCGCGATGGAGGGTGACCTCGGGTTGCAATGCCCAGCCTGCTCGGAGCCGTGGCTGCGGCCGACGAACCTCCCGGGCCGCTACCGCTGCGTGTACTGCCTGCACCGCTTCGAGCTGCGATCGGTCTGCCCCAACTGCGGGGAGCACTCGACGATCGTGCGCATGTCGAGCACCGCGACGCTCACCTGCAACCACTGCAACGGCTCGATGCTCGTCGAGGTATGAGGCGCCGCATCGCCCCTTCGATCCTGGCCGCGGACTTCGGCCGACTGCGCGAGCAGGTGCGAGAGGTCGTCGACGCCGGCGCGCAGGTCATCCACATCGACATCATGGACGGCCACTTCGTGCCGACGCTGTCGATGGGCCCGCAGGCGGTCGCGGCGCTGCGCGACTTCGACGTCCTGCTCGACGTCCACCTGATGGTCGAGCGGCCCGAGCAGCACGTCGCCGAGTTCGCCAAGGCCGGTGCGACCAACATCATCGTCCACGCCGAGGCGACGCCGCACGTCCATTACGCCGTGCAGGCGATCCACGAGTCCGGCTGCACAGCGGGCGTGGCGCTCACGCCGTCGACCCCGGTCGAGGCGGTCGCGGAGATCCGCGGCGAGCTCTGGTCTGCGCTGTGCATGACCGTCAATCCGGGCTGGGGAGGCCAGGCGTTCATCCCCGCATCGCTGGACAAGATCCGCCGGCTGCGGGCCCTGATCGGGCCCGACGTCGAGCTGGAGGTCGATGGCGGGATCGACCTCGAGACGGCCGGGCCCTGCGCGGAAGCTGGGGCGACACTCTTCGTCGCGGGTACATCGGTGTTCGGGACCTCCGATCCGGGGGCAGCCTTCCGCAAGGTCGCATCCGCGGCTGGGTGTAGCTAGCCGTATCTCCCGCGCATTCTGAACGGACGAGAATCCCTTAACAAGTGATCACAACAGTCCTCATCGTCGACGATCACCCGACATTCCGGGCCACGGCACGGATGCTGCTCGAAGCCGAGGGCTACAACGTGATCGGCGAGGCTCCCGACGGCACGACGGCCCTCACCGAGACCTGCCGCCTGCACCCCGACCTGGTCCTGCTCGACGTCAATCTCCCCGATCTCGACGGCTTCCAGGTGGCCGAACGGATCACCGCCCACGACGGCGCCCCGGCCGTCGTGCTGACCTCCAGCCGCGACTCGTCCGACTTCGGCCCGCTCGTCTCCGGCAGCGGCGCCCGGGGGTTCATCTCCAAGGGCGACCTTTCCGGGGCAGCAATAGCCGAACTGCTCTAGCTGGCGCGCGATGCCTGGCCTGCGTCGCGCACTGCTCGCACTCTTCGCCCTCGGGATCGTCTTCGCGGGGCTCGACGTCGCGCTCGTCCTCGCCTCCACGCACGAGGACCAGAAGCTCGCCACCGCGATCCTCGGCCCGATCATCGGGCTGAGCTTCATCGGCACAGGCGTCTTCGCCTGGTGGCGACGGCCGCTGAATCGCTTCGGGATGCTGATGACCGGCGTGGGCTTCGCCTGGTTCCTGGCCGGCCTGGCCTACTCGAACAACGGGACCGTCTTCACGCTGGGCAGCTACGTCCAGCCGCTGTACCTGGTGATCGTCATCCAGATGGTCCTGGCCTTCCCGACCGGGCGCCTGGAGACCCTCGGTCAGCGGGTGACGATCATCGCCGGTTACCTCGTCGTCCTCGGCGTGCGGCTGCCGTTCTTCCTGCTCGGCGGCGACCTCGGGTCGGGCGCCAGCGGGCCGGTGCCCGACAACGTCTTCGCGCTATGGCACACCGACCTGGCCGACGTCTTCGACTACACGTCGACCTTCCTGGCCATCGTCATCCTGATCTCGACGCTGGTCCTGCTGGTGCGCAAGCGCAGCGCGGCCACGCCGCCTCAGCGCCGCGCGCTGGCGCCCATGCTGTGGACGGGCCTGGCGCTGGCCTCCTTCCTGGGCCTGGCGTTCCTCTTCGACCTCTTCGGCCTGCCAGACGAGATGGGCAATGTCGCCAGCCTGCTGGCGCTGGTCGCCTTCGCGGTGCTCCCTTACGCGTTCCTGGCCGGCCTCGTGCGCAGCCGCTATTCGCGGGCCGGCGCCGTCGGCGAGCTGATCGAGCGGCTGAACAACCCGGAGGCCGACCGCTCGCTGGGCCTCGCGCTGGCCGACGCGCTGGGCGATCGCTCGCTCAAGCTCGTCTACTGGCGCCCGTCGGCCGGCCACTACGTCACGTACGACGGCCGTGCGGTCAAGCTCCCCGAGCCCGGCTCGGGCCGCGCGGTGACCGAGGTCGAGCGCGAGGGTATCCGCGTGGGCGCGATCATCCACGACGCGTCGCTGGCCGATGAACCCGGTCTGGTGCGCGCCGTCGCCGCGTCGGCCGCACTGGCGCTCGAGAACGAGCGCCTGGAGGCGGAGCTGCGCGCCCGCCTCGATGAGCTGCAGACGTCGCGCTCGCGGCTGGTCGAGGTGTCGATGTTCGAGCGAAGACGCCTGGAGCGCGATCTGCACGACGGCGCCCAGCAGCGCCTGGTCGCGCTGTCGCTGCAGCTCGGGCTCGCGCAGCGCCGGTTGCAGGCCGGCGACGGCCAGGCCGCCGGCGCGATGCTCGACGCCGCTCGCGACGAGCTCAACCGCGCCCTGGAGGAGCTCCGCGAGCTCGCGCGCGGCATCCATCCGGCCGTCCTGACCGACCGCGGGCTGGAGGCCGCACTCGAGGCGCTTGCCGAGCGGACCCCCCTACCGGTTAGTCTCGACCAGATGCCAGCGGAACGACTGCCCGCTCCGGTTGAGGCGGCGGCCTACTTCGTCGTGGCCGAGGCGCTGACCAACGTGGCCCGCTACGCGAAGGCCTCGCAGGCCGAGGTGCGCATCGGGCGCAATGCCGGCTACGCGGTTGTCGAGGTGCGCGACGACGGCGTCGGCGGCGCCGATCCGGCCACCGGCACCGGCCTGCGCGGCCTGGCCGACCGGCTCGCGGCGCTCGACGGCCGGCTCGAGGTCCACTCGCCCCCCGGGGAGGGCACGACGGTGAGAGCGGAGGTCCCGTGCGCGTAGTTCTGGCCGACGACAGCATGCTCCTGCGGGAGGGCGTGGCGCGGCTCCTACAGGAGGCAGGCCTCGAGGTCGTTGCCCAGGCCGGTGACGGCGAGGACCTGATGCGCAAGGTCGGCGCCCACAAGCCCGACGTGGCGATCGTCGACGTCCGCATGCCGCCCACGCACACCGACGAAGGCCTGCGCGCCGCGGCGGAGATCCGCGACAAGTACCCCGACACCGGCGTGCTCGTCCTCTCGCAGTACATCGAGGAGGCCTACGCGATGGAGCTGCTGAGCTCCAACGCGGAGGGCGTCGGCTACCTGCTCAAGGACCGCGTCGCGGACCTCGAGCGCTTCATCGACGCGGTCAGGCGCGTGGGGGAGGGCGGCAGCGCCCTCGACCCGGAGGTCGTCTCGCGCCTGCTGGGCCGCCGCCGCCAGGAGGACCCGCTGGCCGAGATCTCGCCGCGCGAGCGCGAGGTCCTCGCCCTGATGGCCGAGGGCCGCTCGAACCACGCGATCGCCACTGAGCTGGTGGTCACCGAGCGTGCAGTGGAAAAGCACGTGACGAGCATCTTCACCAAATTGAATCTGCCGCCGACAGCCGACGACCACCGCCGGGTGCTGGCGGTCTTGACGTATCTAAAGGCCTAGTTTCCGCGCGCTGTTGCGGCGGGACTGGGCAGTGAAGGAGGATGGGTCGCCGGGCGGCGAGCAGGCCCGACTTGGCGAACTGTGCTGGATTGGTGCTCTCCTGCGACACCTATCCAGCACCGTTCGCCGGGGGACGACCGCGGAGGGTGGCGCGGCCAGCCGCGCTCGATCCCTCAGTGCCCGGCCCCGCGGCGCCTGCTCACCGCCGAGCGATCCCCAGGATCCGCGGCGCCGCCGGCGCTGCGAACACCGTGGGCCGAAACGAGAAGCGCTCGCGGCGCTCCACCGCGAAGCCGGCGGCCACGATCGCCGCCTCCGTGTCGCGGGTCAGGTGGCAGCTGCCGTTCATCCGTGGCCACACCGTCGCGTCCAGCACGCGCTGCAGCGCCGCCAGGCCCCGGCCGCGCGCGGCGACGTGCTCGTGGAAGCGAAGCTCGCCGCCGGGCCGCAGGACGCGCCGCAGCTCGGCGAGCGCCCGGGCTTGGTCGGGCACGCTGCACAGGACGCCCGCAACCACCGCTGCGTCGAACGACGCATCGCCCGAAGGCAGGTGGTCGGCTGTGCCGTCGACCACCCGCACCGACACGGGAGCGCCGCGCGCGGCGTCGGTCGCGAGCCCGCGCAGGTGCGCTTCGGGCTCGACGGCCACCACCTCGTCCACCTCCGGCGGGTAGTAGGCGAAGCTCACGCCACTGCCCGGCCCGACCTCGATGACCCGGCCGCGCAGGCCGGCGACGAGGCGCCGGCGATGCTCGGCGCCGCCCTTGCGCTCCTCGACCGCGGCGGCGCGCGCCAGCATGCGGGCAAACCATGGGTGCTCGACGTCGCTCATGCACCGCAAAGGCTAGGGGGCGGCCCCCAAGGGACCGCGTACGGCCACCCGTACCTCGCCCCCCGGCCGCGCGTGGCAAATTGCGGACATGAACCTGCCCGAGCCCCTCTTGGTGTCGGCCGCCGACGTCGCGCGCGTGTACGGCGAAGGCGAGGCCGAGGTCCGCGCGCTCGACGGGGTCACCGTCGGGTTCCCAGCCGGTCGCTTCACCGCGATCATGGGGCCCTCGGGCTCCGGCAAGTCGACGCTCATGCACATCCTGGCCGGCCTCGACCGGCCGACGAGCGGCTCGGTCGTGCTCGACGGCGTCGAGCTCGCCGGTCTCGACGACAAGCGCCTGACCGAGCTGCGCCGCGACAAGGTCGGCTTCGTCTTCCAGTCCTTCAACCTGCTGCCGGTCCTCGACGCCCGCGAGAACATCGTGCTGCCGCTTTCGATCGCCGGGCGCAAGCCCGACGACGAGTGGCTCGACGCGCCTCATCGACACCGTCGGCCTCGGCGACCGGCTCGACGCACCGGCCGACCGAGCTGTCGGGCGGCCAGCAGCAGCGCGTCGCCGTCGCGCGCGCGCTCGCCTCGCGCCCGGCGGTCGTCTTCGCCGACGAGCCGACCGGCAACCTCGACTCGAAGTCCTCGGGCGAGCGTGCTCGACCTGCTGCGCCGCGTCGGTCGACGAGTTCGGCCAGACGGTCGTCATGGTCACCCACGACGCCACCGCGGCCTCCTACGCCGACCGGCTGCTCGTGCTCGCCGACGGGCGCATCGTCCACGACGGCGAGGCGCACACCGCCGAGGACGTCCTCGACCTCATGAAAGCGGTCAGCTAGGCATGCGCAAGGTCGCCGCTCCGCGGGCTCTTCGCTCGCAAGCTGCGCCTCGCGCTGACGGTGCTCGCCGTCGTGCTCGGCGTCGACGCTGATCGCCGGCACGTACGTCTTCACCGACACGATCAACAACGCCTTCGACAAGATCTTCACGCAGTCCAACAAGGGCACCGACGCGGCGATCACGCCGCACAAGACGATCGACACGAGCAACAACGGCGGCACGGCGCCCGACGGTCTCGGCCGACGTTCTCGACAAGGTCCGCGCAGCAGCCGGACGTGGCATCTGCCGAGGGCTCGGTCTTCGACGTCGGCACGATCCTCGGCAAGGACGGCAAGCGCATCGGCAAGGGCGGCGCGCCGAACTTCATCGCCTCGGTCGCCGAGGTGCCGCGATTCGAGGCCTTCACGCGTCAAGACCGGGCGCATGCCGCACGAACGCCGACGAGGCGGCGATCGACGCGGCGACCGCCGACAAGGAAGGCTTCAAGCTCGGCGACAAGGTCTCGCCGTCGCGCGCGGCGCCGCGCAAGGACTACACGATCGTCGGCATCGACCCAGATCGCCGGCGTCGACTCGTTCGGCGGCGCCACGGTGCTCGACCTGGTCCTGCCCGAGGCGCAGCGCATGCTCGGCAAGGGCACCGGCTTCGACGAGATCGAGGTCGCCGCGCAAGCCGGGCGTGACGCCTGAGCAGCTGCGACGCCAGCTGCGCGCGAACTGCTCGGCCCGACGGTCGACGTCCGCACCGGCACGGAGCAGGCGCGCCAAGGCAGTCGCAAGGACATCCGCGACAACCTCGGCTTCCTGAAGACGTTCCTGCTCGCTCTTCGCCTTCATCTCGCTGTTCGTCGGCGCGTTCATCATCTTCAACACGTTCTCGATCACCGTCGCGCAGCGCATGCGCGAGTTCGCGCTGCTGCGGACGCTCGGCGCGTCGCGCCGCCAGGTGCTGGCGCGCGGTCGTCAGCGAGGGCCTGCTGCTCGGCGTCGTCGGCGTCGCTGGTCGGCTTCGCTGCTCGGGCATCGCGCTCGGCCGCGCGCTGCGCGGCGCTCTTCAAGGGCTGTCGGCGTCGACCTGCCGACCAACGGGCATCGTCATCGAGACGCGGACGATCATCGTCGCCGCTGCTCGTCGGCGTCGTCGTCGGCGCTGGTCGCCAGCATCGCGCCGGCGCTGCGCGCGACGCGCGTGCCGCCCGATCGCGGCGCTGCGCGAGGGCGCGGCGCCGATCCAGCACGGCCGTGGCGCGGCGCATGGCGATCGTCGCCGCGACTGCTGCTCGCGGTCGGCGTCGTGCTGATCGCGCTCGGCCTGTTCGGCGGCCTGGGTCCGACGAGCGCCGCGATCTCCTTCAGCTGGGCGGCGGCGCCGCGCTGACCTTCGTGGCCGTCGCGCTGCTCAGCCCGCACCTCGTGCGCCCGCTGGCGTCGGTCGATCGGGCGCCCGATCGCAGCGCATCGACCGGCTTCACCGGCCGGCTCGCGCGCGAGAACTCGATCCGCCAGCCGGGCCGCACGGCGGTCACCGCGGCGGCGCTGATGATCGGCGTCGCGCTCGTGACGTTCGCGTCGATCTTCGCCGCGGGCGCGAAGGCGACGATCGACGGCGCGGTCGACGGCGAACCTCAAGGGCGCCTTCGTCGTGCAGAACACCGACGGCTTCTCGCCGTTCTCCGCGCGAGGTGCTGCGGACCGTCGACCGCGTCGCCGGGCGTCGTCGAGCGTCAGCGCGCGTGCGCTTCTCCGAGGCCAAGGTCAAGGGCACCGGCGGCGAACCAGTCGGTGTCGTCGGCATCGACCCGGCGACCTTCCCGAGCCTCTACAAGCTCGACAGTGAAGAAGGGTGGCGCAGGACGCGATCGAGCGGCTCGGGTCCGACGCAGGTCATCGTCAAGAAGAGCTACGCGGACGACCAACGACACGAAGGTCGGCGACACGCTGCAGCATGACGACGCCGATCGCGCAAGCACATGCACGCTGACGGTCAGCGGCATCGTCGAGGACAAGGGCGGCCTGCTCGCCGACCTGACCGTCACCAACGACGCTCGCGCAGACGCAGTTCGGCGAGCCCAAGGACGCCTTCGGCCTCGTCGGCATCGCGCCGGGCGCCAACCAGGCGGCGGTGCAAGAAGCGGATCATCGCACGCTGCTCGACGCAGCGCTATCCCGAGGCCGAGGTCCAGACCGACCAGGAGTTCAAGGACGACATCAGCCGGCCAGGTCAACCAGCTGCTCGGCCTGATCTACGCGCTGCTGTCGCTGGCGGTCATCGTCTCGCTGTTCGGGATCGTGAACACGCTCGTGCTCTCGATCAGCGAGCGCACGCGCGAGCTCGGGATGCTGCGAGCGATCGGCACGTCGCGCAAGCAGGTCAAGCGCGATCGTCCGCTGGGAGGCCGTCATCACCGCGCTGATCGGCGGCGTGCTCGGCGTGCGTCATCGGGCGTCGTGCTCGCGGTGCTGTTCACCCGCCCGCTCGACGACTTCACGCTGTCGATCCCGGTCGGTGTCGCTGATCGTCGTCCTGATCTGCTCGCCGGCCTGGCCGGCGTCGTCGCGGCGGTCTGCCCGCGCGCCGCGCGGCCAAGCTCGACGTCCTGGAGGCGCTGGCCTACGAGTGAGTGCAGCCACCGGCGACAATGCCGGGGCTCTGGCAACTACCGCGGCTGAACGCAGGACCGCCGGCGGCGCCGCGCTGACGCTCGGCGCGCTCGGCGTCGTCTTCGGGGACATCGGCACGAGTCCGCTGTACGCCGTGCAGACGGTGTTCCTGCCCGACGCCGCGCGGCCGGTGCCCGTCCATGCCGACGAGATCTACGGCGTGATCTCGCTCGTGTTCTGGGCGATCACGATCATCGTCAGCATCAAGTACGTCGCGCTCATCATGCGCGCCGACAACGACGGCGAGGGCGGGATCATGGCGCTGATCGCGCTGCTGCTTCGCCTCCGGGTCGACGCCGGCCGCAAGGCGGTGCTCGCGCTGGCCGCGCTGGGGATCTTCGGCGCGTCGCTGTTCTTCGGCGACAGCATCATCACCCCGGCGATCTCGGTGCTCTCGGCGGTCGAGGGGGTCGAGGTCGTCGCGCCGTCGTTGCACGAGCTCGTCGTGCCGATCGCGGCGGCGATCCTGGTCCTGCTGTTCGCGATCCAGCGCCTGGGCACGGGCGTGGTCGGCCGCCTCTTCGGCCCGGTCATGGTCGTGTGGTTCGCCTCGCTGGCCGCCTCCGGGATGCAACGAGATCGTCGCACCACCGGGATCCTGCGCGCGCTGTCGCCGACCTACGCGGTGCAGTTCTTCGCTGACGACGGGCTGACCGCGTTCCTGTCGCTGGGCGGCGTCGTGCTGGCGGTGACCGGGGCCGAGGCGCTCTACGCCGACATGGGCCACTTCGGGCGCTGCGCCGATCCGCAGAGCGTGGTTCTTCCTCGTCTTCCCGGCGCTGACCCTCAACTACCTCGGGCAGGGCGCGCTGCTGATCGACGACCCCTCCGCCGCGAGCAACCCGTTCTACCTGCTGATCCCGCACTGGGCGCGGCTGCCGATGGTCTTCCTCGCCACCTTGGCGACGATCATCGCCTCGCAGTCGGTCATCTCGGGCGCGTTCTCGGTCACCCGCCAGGCGGTGCGCCTGGGCTACCTGCCGCGGCTACGCATCGCCCACACTTCGCTGCGCGAGGGCCAGATCTACGTGCCGTTCGTCAACTGGACGCTGCTGGCGGCGGTGCTGATCGTGGTCTTCGCGTTCGAGAAATCGACCAAGCTCGCCTCGGCCTACGGCATCGCCGTGACCGGCACGATCACGATCACGTCGCTGCTCTTCTTCGTCGTGGCAGCGGGCGCGCTGGCACTGGCCGTTGTGGGTGGTCGTCCTCGCCGCGGGCGCGTTCGGGGTGATCGATCTCGCCTTCCTGGGCGCCAACCTGACGAAGATCGCCAGCGGCGGGTGGCTGCCGCTGCTGGTGGCCGCCGCGGTGTCGACCATCCTCTTCACCTGGCAGAAGGGGCGCCTGATCGTCACCCGCAACCGCGAGAAGCTCGAGGGCCCGCTGCAGGAGTTCGTGGCCAAGCTCCACGCGAAGGACCCGCCGGTCGCGCGCGTCCCGGGCACCGCCGTGTTCCTCAACCGCGACAGCCGCACGACGCCGCTGGCCATGCGCGCCAACGTCGAGCACAACCACGTCGCTGCACGAGCACGTCGTCGTCCTGTCGATCGAGACCGAGCCCGGTGCCCTACGTGACTGCCGACGAGCGCCTGGAGATCTCCGACCTCGGCTTCCGCGACGACGGCATCAGCCACGTGACCGCGCGCTTCGGCTTCCAGGAGATGCCCAACGTGCCCGAGGTTCTGCGCGAGGTCAACGAGCGCGGGCTCGAGACCCCGCTCGAGGTGTCCGAGGCCTCCTACTTCCTCTCGAAGCTCGAGCTCGTCGCCACGCCGACGCCGGGCCTGAGCCGCTGGCGCAAGCGCCTGTTCCTCGCCACGGCCGAGCTCGCCGCCGACCCGGTCGACTACTTCGTGCTGCCGCGCGAGCGCACCGTGCTCATCGGCTCGCAGTGCGAGGTGTAGCGCCGCGCTACGCGCGATACAGCGCGCCCAGCATCGCGCACAGAAGCACGGTTGCGCCCGCGTAGCCGACCTCCGCGCGCACGAGCTGATCGCCGACGATCGGCAGGACCATCCAGACGACGAACAGCGCCGCGGCGATCAGCCACAGCCACGCCGCGGCGCGCGCGTGGCCGCGCGCCAGCGCGGCCTGGTTGAACGTGCCGGCGCACAGATGAAAGCCCATGCCGATCGCGATGATGGCCAGGCCGAAGCGCCCATAGTCGGTACCCCTGGCCGAAGACGACGTCCATCGCCCACGGGCCGATGAGCAGCAGCCCGAGGGCGACCGCGCCGGCGAAGGCCACGATGGACAGAATCGTCACGCGAATGGCCCGCGCGAACGCGTCGTGGCCCTCGGTCGCCTCCAGGCCGCTGAGGTGCGGAAGCAGCGAGGTCTGGATCGACTGGAAGAGCTGCAGCGGCGCGCGCGTGATGAGCAGCGCGTTGAAGACCACGCCGGCCAGCGCGGTGCTAGCCGTTGCGCTGACCGTGAGCACCGAGGCGTTGAGCAGCGTCTGCTCGGCGAGCTGGATCGCCGCAACCGACAGCGCGAAGCCGGCGCCCGCGCGCAGCGTCAGCGCGCGCTCGTCGATCGCCGGCTCGGCGGCGCTGGTGTGCCGGGCGAACGCCCACGGCACGACGAGCAGCGAGGCCACGGGCGCGGCGAGGATCCCCATCGCCACAGCCGACTGCCCGCTGGCCAGGCCGAGGGCGACGGCGACCGGGAAGCAGAAGCGTGAGACCGACTCGAACAGCACCAGCCCGCCGTACAGGCCGAACCACTGGTGGCCGGCGAGGTAGCCGCGCGCGAAGTAGCTGGCCGCATAGGCCAGCGTGGCCCCGACGAAGATCCAGTACAGCGTCGCCGAGTCGAAGGCGTCCTCGATCGGGCCGCGCAGCGCGAGCGCGACGACGAGGAAGGTGACCGCGAAGGTCGCCTGCACGAGCAGCGGCACGCGCAGCGGATGTCCGGCGTGCAGGCCGCGCGCGCGGCGGTCGGCGATCGTGCGCGACAGCAGCTGCTCGACCGGCCGGTAGATGACCGAGATGACGACGAACAGCACCGCCCACAGCAGCGAGATCGCGCCGTAGGGGCCGGCGGCCAGCACGTGGCTGGCGACCGCGAAGTAGGCGAACGTGAAGATGCCCGTCGCGGCGATGCCGATCGACAGGATGCGCGCGCCGCGCCCGTACGAGTCGGGTTGGGGGGCGCCGAGTGTTTCGTCGGCGGCGGCGACGGTCTCAGTCACGCAGGCGGACGAGCAACATCGTCCAGGGGAACGGCGATCGCGCCTGGACGACCTCGCCGTGGCGCTCCAGCAGCGCCACGAACGAGCGCTTGGACCAGTGGTTGACGTGGCCGGGCGTGTTGCCGAGGTCCTTCCAGTAGGCGCCACGAGCCATGTTCAGCGCACGCCACAGCGGCTCGCGCGGCACCGACACCAGCAGCCGGCGCTGCGCAACGCGCGCCATCTCCGCGACCGTGTGCTCGGGGTCGGGCACGTGCTCGAGCACCTCGATGGCCGTCGCGGCGTCGAACTCGTCGTCGGCGAACGGCAGGTTCTCGGCCTTCATGACGCGGTACTCGAGGTTCGGCGCGGGGCGCTTGGCCCACTCGGCGTGCAGCGCCGGATCGTCGAGGTCGATGCCGACGACGCGCCGGCCCTCGCCGAGCTGCTGCGCCCACTGGTGGGTCAGCACGCCCTCGCCGCAGCCGACGTCGAGCAGCGACTGCGGGTCGGCCTGGCGAAACAGCTCGTCGAGCGTGCCCTCGAAGCCCGCCATCAGGCGGCGGACGACTGGGTTGGTCGAGCCGTACTTGTCGTAGGTGTTGCCGGTGACCGTTCCCTCGCGGTCAACGGTGACGGTGCTGCTCACAGCTTCAGGGCCTCTCGCTCTTCGGTCTTCTGTCCGGCGCGTGCGCCTGTCGTCGCCTCCTGGCCGGTCGGGTGCGCGCCGGGCTCGTAGTGCGACGGCGGCACGTCGAGCTGCAGCTCGATGCGGCGAACGCGCTCGAAGATGCGCTGGACCATGATCCGCTGGCCGTAGAGCAGGTCGCCCAGGACGCCGAGCGCGGCCAGCACGACGGCGGCGTTGAAGAGCACCGCGCCGAAGATCAGCGACTGCACGTGACCGGCGCCGTCGCCGTCGATGTAGGCGACGACGAAGCGCCCGAACGGGATGCAGCGCCGCGATGAAGGCGATGCCCGCCAGCAGCATGAAGACCTTGAGCGGCTCGTACTGCGCGTAGACGCGCGCGATCGCGACGGCGTTGCGGCGCACGTAGGAGCCCATCGACGGGAACAGGCGCGACTCGCGCGTCTTGGCGTTCGTCGCGATCGAGACGTGGTCGGTGGCGACGAGCAGCTTGCCGGCCTGGATGATCGTCTCCAGCGTGTAGGTGTACTTGGAGACGACGGCCATCTGGATCGCGGCCTCGCGGTTGTAGGCGCGAAAGCCCGAGGTGGTGTCGGGCACGTCGGTGTCCGACGCCTGGCGCACGACCCAAGACCCCAGGCGCTGCAGGCGCTTCTTCATCGGCGAGAAGTGCTCGATCTGATCGGTCTCGCGGTCGCCGACGACCATGTCGGCGTTGCCGGCGAGGATCGGCTGCACGAGCTTGGGGATGTCGTGGCCGGAGTACTGGTTGTCGGCGTCGGTGTTGACGATGACGTCGGCGCCGAGCTTGAGGGCGGCGTCGAGCCCGGCCTGGAAGCCGGCGGCAAGACCCTTGTTGTTGGTCAGGCGGACGATGTGGTCGACGCCGTTGGCGCGCGCCACCTCGACGGTCCGATCGGTCGAGCCGTCGTCGATGATCAGCCACTCGACGGCATCGAAGCCTTCGACGCTGCGTGGGAGGTCGGCGAGCGTTGCCGGGAGCGTTGCCTCCTCGTTGAGGCAGGGAATCTGGATGATGAGCTTCATGCGCGCGCAGGCCGGGGCGACGGGGCGTTCAGAGAGGTCGACGCCGTACACTCGCTGACGGCCAGTATCCCACATGGCGAGCGCGACGATCACCCGGCCGGCCCCGGGCCCGGACCCTGCCACCGGCCGGACCGCGCGCCGCTGGTCGTGGCCGCTGTTGCTGCTCGGAGCCCTCGTCCTGGGCACCGTCGTCGGGTTCATCGTCTACCCGACCTATCCCAACTACGACAGCTACTACTCGCTGATCTGGGGCCGCGAAGTGCTGCACGGCGTCAAGCCGTCCTTCGACGGCTATCGCACGCCGACCGAGCATCCGCTCGCCGTCGCCTTCGGTGCGCTGCTGTCGATCATCGGCGATCCCGCCGACCGCATCATGGTCGGGGCCACGCTGGGCTCGTTCGTCGTGCTCGCCGCCGGCCTCTACCGGCTCGGCCGCGCGTCGTTCGGCACGCTCGTCGGGCTCGCTGCGGCGGCCCTGCTCTGCACGCGCTTCGACTTCCCGTTCCTGGCCGCGCGGGCCTACATCGATATCCCGTACCTCGCGTTCGTGGTGTGGGCGGCGGCGCTGGAGGCAGAGCGGCCGCGGCGCGGGACGCCGGTCTTCGTGCTGCTGGCCTGCGCGGGGCTCATGCGCCCCGAGGCGTGGCTGCTCAGCGGCCTGTACTTCCTCTGGTGCTTCCTGCCCGCCGACTGGCCCGCGCGGTTCCGGTACGCCGCGCTGACCGCCGCGCCCCCGATCATCTGGACTGCCCTGGACTACTGGGCGACCGGCGACCCGAAGTTCTCGCTGACCCACACCAGCGGCCTGGCCGAGGAGCTCGGGCGCACCGCGGGCCTCTCCGACGTGCCCGGCGCCACCGTGCGCTTCCTGAAGAACCTCGACAAGGTCCCGGTCTTCTACGCCGGCATCCTCGGGCTGATCATCGCGATCGTGCTCAGCCCGCGGCGCGCGCGCATGCCGCTGGCGCTGCTGGTGATCGGCCTGGGGACGTTCGTGCTCGTCGGCGTGGCCGGCCTGTCGGTGATCGACCGCTACCTGCTCGTGCCGTCGCTGGTGGTGATGATCTTCGCGGGCGTCGCGCTCGGCGGCTGGAACATGCTGAGCAACGGCGTTGCGCGCAAGGCGTGGGCCGCGGCGTCGGCGCTGCTCATCGTCTACGGGGTCCTCTACACCACAACCCACGTCAACCTGAGCACGTTCACCAACGAGTTGATCTTCCGCGGCGACTCGCACTCCTCGCTGAAGGCGCTCCTCGACAACCCCAAGGTGCAGGCCGCGCGCCGGTGCGGACCGATCTCGACCCCCAACCACAAGCTGATCCCCGACTCGCGCTGGATCCTCGACGCCTCCGCCAACGAGGTCATCGCCCGCAGCGATCCGAAGCAACGCGGCCACATCGGCCGCGGCGTGGCGATCTACGCGGTCAACCGGACGGCCCTGCTGCGGTCGAGCTTCACCGACGGCGACCAGTCCGCGCAAGACACCTTGAACTCGATACCGATGGCGGGCTTCACGCGGCTGGCGGTGACGCCGTACTACAGCGCGTATGTCCGTTGCTGAGCGGCCGACGCTGATCACGGCGCCGGCGCGGCCGGCGCCCGCTCATCAGCGCCGGTGGCCGTGGTGGGTGGGCCTCGGGCTCGTGCTGGCCGTCGCGCTCGGCCTGCGCGTGTGGGGCGTCAAGCAGGGGATGCCGTTCGCCTACAACAGCGACGAGAACGCGCATTTCGTCCCCAACGCCATCGGGCCTCTTCGGGCACGGCTGGAACCCGCACTACTTCGTCAACCCGCCGGCCTACACCTACCTGCTGCACGTCGTCTTCGCCGTGTGGTTCGGCGGGCGCGGCGGGGTCGTCCAAGGCGATGGCCACCGATCCGACCGAGGTGTTCGTCGTCGCGCGGCTGACCGCCGCGGCGGTCGGCACGCTGGCGGTGTGGCTGCTCTACATCGCCGGCGCGAAGCTCTTCAGCCGCGCCGTAGGGCTGCTCGCCGCGGCGCTGCTGGCGGTGTCGTTCCTGCCCGTCTTCTACTCGCACCTGGCGCTCAACGACGTGCCCACGCTCGCGCCGATCGCGCTGTCGCTGTGGGGCACCGCCGGCGTCCTGCGCGACGGGCGCCTGCGCTACTACCTGCTGGCCGGCGTCGGGCTGGGCCTGGCGTGCGCGACGAAGTACACGGGCGGCGTGGTGCTCGTGCCGCTGCTGGGCGCCGCCGGCATCGCGCTGGCCGATCGGACGCAGCGCATCGCTGCCGCGCGGGGCCTCGTGCTGGCCGGCGTCGTGGCGATCGCCGCGTTCCTCGTCGCCAACCCGTACGCGCTGCTCGATCTGTCGACCTTCCGCGACGGGCTGCACCACCAGGCCGACGCCGCCGACGACGCGCTGGGCAAGCTCGGCCTGACGCAGACCTCGGGCAACCTGTACTACCTGTGGACGTTCACGTGGGGGCTGGGCTGGGCGCCGCTCGTGGCGGGGGTGATCGGCATGGGCCTGCTGGCCTTCGACGACCGCCGCGCGCTGCTCGTGCTCGGCCCCGCGCCGATCCTCTTCGTGCTCTTCATGGGCACCCAGGCGCGCTTCTTCGGGCGCTGGCTGCTGCCCGTCTTTCCGATCGCCTGCCTGTTGGGCGCCTACGCGGTCGTCCGCCTGGCCCAACTCGCCGGCCGGCGGGTGCCGGCGCTCGCACCCGCGCTGGCCGCCCTCGGCGCCGTGCTCCTGGTGGGCCAGGGTCTCGTCTACTCGCTGCACAGCGCGATGACGCTGTCGCGCACCGACACCCGCAACGCCACGCGCGACTGGCTGGTCGCCCACGTGCCGGCCAACACGAAGATGGTCGTCGAGCCCGTGGTGCCCGACGCTTGGGCGACCGACATCGCCCACCCCAACCCGGGCACGGCCAACGGGGCGCGCTGGTCGAAGTTCCCCACGAGCCGCTCGAACATCGCCAACGACGGGTCGCGGATCCCGGGCCCGGGGCGGATTGTCAACATCGAGGACTACGAACGCACCCTGTATCCCGGCCTCATCGACGACTACGTGCGGCGCGGCTATTGCTGGGTGGTCGTCGGCTCCACACAGCGCGGGCGCGCCGAGGCGCAGCCCGATGTCGTGCCCAACGCGATCGCCTACTACCGCGCGCTCGATCGGCGCGCCAAGCTCGCCTTCGAGGCCTCGCCGTACGACAAGGGCAAGGGCCCGGTGAAGTTCAACTTCGACTGGACCTTCGACTTCTATCCGCTGTCCTACGCGCGACCCGGGCCGGTCATGCAGGTGTACCGCCTTAGCGGGGGAAAGTGCGGCTAGCCGCTTGGCCAGGTCGACGCGACCACGTCTAAACTGCTGCGTTTAATGCAGCGGACCGAAACCGATCACGAGCACCTCGAGCGGGCGATCGCGCTCGCCGAGCGTGGCGTCGGGGGCGCAAGCCCCAACCCAGTGGTCGGCGCGGTCGTGGTCAAGGACGGCCGCGTCGTCGGCGAGGGCTGGCACGAGGAGTACGGCGGCCCGCACGCCGAGGTCAACGCGATTGCCGCCGCGGGCGACGTCGACCTGCACGGCGCGACGCTCTACGTCTCCCTGGAGCCGTGCTGCCATCAGGGCCGGCAGCCACCGTGCACCGACGCCATCGTCACGGCCGGCATCGGCCGCGTGGTCATCGCCAGCGACGATCCCACGGAAAAGGCTTCCGGTCGCGGCCCGGGCATCCTGCGCGACGAGGGCGTGCAGGTCGACTTGGCCGGCGGCGAGCTGGCCGCCCGTGCGCGCCAGCAGAACCAGGCCTTCCGCAAGCACGCTCGCACGGGCCGGCCGTGGGTGCTCTTCAAGTCCGCGATGACCCTCGACGGCAAGGTCGCCACCAAGACCGGCGACTCGAAATGGATCTCCACCGAGCACAGCAGGCTGGTCGCCCACGAGTGGCGCGCCGCGTGCGACGCTGTCGCCGTGGGCATCGGCACCGCGCTGGCCGACGACCCGCAGCTCACCGCGCGCATCGACGGCGTGCGCCACCAGCCGCGACGCGTCATCTTCGATGCCACCGCCCGCCTGCCGCTGGACTCCAAGCTCGTCTCGGCGGCCAACGAGGTCCCGCTCGTTGTCGTCGTCTCGCGCGCGGCCCGGCGCTCGAATACCGATGCGCTGGAGAACGCCGGCGCGCAGGTCATCGTCGCCACCGGCGAGAACGAGCCGGCGCGCGTGCGCTCGGCGCTCGACCAGCTCGGCGCGCTGGATCCGCCGGTGACCTCGGTGCTGCTCGAGGGCGGCCCGCACCTGGCCGGCACGTTTCTCGACGCCGGCGAGATCGACGAGCTGCGCCTGTTCATCGCGCCGCTGCTGCTCGGCGGGCGCTCGGCCCGCGACCCGCTGGAGGGCGAGGGCGTCGACGCGATCTCCGACGCGTTGCGCGCGCTTACGCTCGAATGCCAGACGGTGGCGGGCGACGTCCTGCTGTCGGCGCGGCTGCGGGAGTGGTAGACGGTTGTTCACGGGCCTGGTCGCTGACCTCGGAACGGTCGCCGAGGTGCACTCCACCAACGACGGAGTGAGGCTGGCCATCGAGTCCGAGCTCGCGCGCGAGCTGTCCGAGGGCGACTCGGTCAGCGTCAACGGCGTCTGCCTTACTGCCGTCGGCCTCTGCGGCGATCGCTTCGGCGCCGACGTCATGAACGAGACGCTGCGGCGCTCGTCGCTGGCCGAGGTGCGGCCCGGGTCGCGCGTCAACCTCGAGCTGGCGCTGGCGGCCGACGCCCGGCTCGGAGGCCACTTCGTGCAGGGCCACGTCGACGGCGTCGGCGCGATCAGCGCGGTGCGCGAGGACGGCTTCGCGCGCGTCGTGACCGTCGAAGCGGACCCCGCGCTGCTGCGCTACGTGGTCGAAAAGGGCTCGATCACCGTCGACGGCGTCTCGCTGACCGTGGCGCGCATCGACGAGACCTCGTTCGACGTGTCACTGATCCCCGAGACGCTCGAGCGCACGAACCTGGGGACGGCCGCGGTCGGCGTGCCTGTCAACCTTGAGGTCGACATCCTGGCCAAGTACGTGGAAAAGCTGGTGAATCGGTGAGTACACAGACGACCAAGTTCGCCACCGTCGAGGAGGCGCTGGAGGACATCGCCGAGGGCAAGATGGTCGTCGTCGTCGACGACGAGGATCGCGAGAACGAGGGCGACCTGGTGATGGCGGCCGAGTACGTGACGGCCGACGACATCAACTTCATGGCCACGCACGCGCGCGGCTGGATCTGCCTTGCGATGACCGGCGAACGCTGCGACGAGCTTGGCCTCGAGCTGATGTCGCTGAAGAACGAAACGGCTCACCAGACGCCGTTCACCGTGACCATCGAGGCGCGCGAGGGCGTCACCACGGGCATCAGCGCCGCGGACCGCGCCCACACGATCCGCGTCGCCGTCGACCCGGAGAAGGGGCCCGAGGACATCGTCAAGGGCGGGCACGTCAACCCGCTCAAGGCGAGGCCCGGCGGCGTGCTCGAGCGCACCGGCCACACCGAGGCATCGATCGACCTCGCGCGGCTGGCAGGCTGCACCCCGGCCGGGGTGATCTGCGAGGTCATGAACGAGGACGGG
Source organism: uncultured Actinomycetes bacterium (assembly GCA_963821355.1). GTDB lineage: Bacteria > Actinomycetota > Thermoleophilia > Solirubrobacterales > Solirubrobacteraceae > JAOPZW01. Next base: position 141,218 of record CAWGDO010000007.1, read on the forward strand.
TCGATGGCCCGCGTCGGCGACCTGCAGGCCTACTGCTTCAAGCACGGCCTGCGGATGATCACGATCGCCGACCTGATCGCCTACCGGCGCCGCCACGACAGGCTGATCGACCGCGTCGTGACCACGCGCCTGCCCACGACCTTCGGCGACTTCGATGTCGTCGGCTATCGCTCGCTGACCGACTCCAAGCACCATGTCGCGCTGGTCAAGGGCGACGTCGCCGGCGCCGAGGACGTACTCGTGCGCATGCACTCCGAGTGCCTGACCGGCGATGTCTTCCACTCGCTGCGCTGCGACTGCGGCGAGCAGCTCGAGTCGGCGCTGGCGATGATCGAGCGCGAGGGCCGCGGCGTCGTTGTCTACCTGGCCCAGGAGGGCCGCGGGATCGGGCTGCTGAACAAGCTCAAGGCCTACAAGCTCCAGGAGCAGGGCCTCGACACCGTCGACGCCAACCTCCGGCTCGGCCTGCCGGCCGACCTGCGCGAGTACGGCATCGGCGCGCAGATCCTCGCCGACCTCGGGCTGAGCTCGATCCGCATCCTCACCAACAACCCCAAGAAGATCCACGGCCTCCAGGGCTACGGGCTCAGCGTGACCGAGCAGGTCCCGATCCAGCACACGGCCAACCCCCACAACGAAGGCTACCTGCGCGCCAAGGCCGAGCGGATGGGCCACACGCTGCACCACCAGGGCACCAACCTCGACGAGCAGATGGTCCACGACCGCGCGCACCCGGGGAAGGGCAGCGGCTGGGGCGAAGGCGAGCGGTGACGTTCGCGATCGTCGTCGCGCGCTTCTACGAGCACCTCGCCGATCGCCTGGTCGGCGGCGCCCAGACGGCGTTCGCCGATGCCGAACTGCAGCAGGCCGACGTGTTCGACGTCCCGGGCGCCTTTGAGCTGCCGCTGGCCGCGCGCTATGCGGCCGAGAGCGCGCGCTACGACGGCGTCGTCTGCCTGGGCGCGGTGATCCGCGGCGAGACCGACCACTACGACTACGTCTGCGCCGAGGCAGCCCGTGGGATCCAACAGGTCCAGCTCTCCACCGGGGTGCCGTGCTCGTTCGGGGTGCTGACCGTCGACACGATGGAGCAGGCGCTCGAGCGCTCGGGCGGCGGCAAGCGCGACACGGGTCGTCACGCCGCGGAGGCCGTGTTGTCGCTGGCTCGGCTGCGCGCAGAGCTGGGCGGATAGCCCCGCTCGCGTCGAACGTCCCTCGCGTACGAATCCTGTTCGCACACCAGGGACGTTCGAGGGGTACGCTTGGGGCGTGACCAAGGAGGTGTTGGCCCTTGCCCTCACCGTCCTCGTCCATGTGATCGGGATGGCCGCCCTGGTCTGGGCGCTGCTGATCGACGACGAGAACCGGCCCGACTGGCGCGGCTGGTGGCCGGACGGCGACGACGAACCGCCGGCGCCCCCGCCCGGTCCGCGCGACGGGCTGCCGCTGTCCGACGCCGAGCCGAGCCGCGTCCGGCTGCGCGAACCCGCGCGGTTGGCCGACGCCCATCCGCGGCCCGCGCGGCGTCCCGCGCACGCGCCGGAACGCACGCCGACGCACGATCCGTCCTAGGCCGCGCGCGGCTGCGAGAGCGCGGTCATGGCGCTCTCGAGTGCGGCGGCGACGTCGTCGCCCGGACGCGCCGGCGCGCTGCCGAGCACAAGGTCGACGGTCATGCCGTCGGCGCCGAAGCGGGCCCGCACATCATCGAGGATCGCGGCCTGCACGCCGGCGGCGTCGGCATGCGCGATCGGCGCCCACAGGCTGAGCGCGTCACCGCCGAGCCGGCCGGCGATGCCGCGGCGGCCGAGAATTCGCGCGAGCTCGCAGAGGACGAGGTTGCCGCAGGCGTACGTGGCGCGCGTCGAGCGCGCCGAGCCCGCGGACGTCGGCCACAAGCATGACGCCGGGTCGCGCGTCGAGCTGCTCGCGGACCGCGGCGAGCCACGGGCCGCGGTTGAGCAGACCGGTGACCTCGTCGGTCGTGGCGGCGCGCTCGAGGCTGGCGACCCGCGCGACCAGGCCGGTGGCGCTCGGTACAAGGGCGGGCACCGCGGCCGGCACGACCTCGTCGAGAACGGCGGCGTCGAGCCCGAGCTCGGCCAGGGCGGCGTCGAGCATCGCGCCGTCGGCGCGCACGTCGTGGAGCAGGTGCACGGCGACGTTGGCGACCTGCACGCAGGCGGCCTCGGCGCTCGGCAGGTCGTAGCCGTGGTGCGCGCCGATGGCGGTGAAGACGCGCGCCTCAAGGAACGCCTCGCGGGCGAAGACCTCGCCGGCGTGCGCGTGATCGACGCCGAAGCGCTCGCGCTCGAGCTCGGCGCGGGCCACGCCGCTGGGGTGCCGGTGGGCGACGGCGTCGAGCTCGTCCTCGCCGAATGCGAGGGGCATGACGAGCTTGCCGAGATCGTGGAGGAGACCAGCCAGGTGCGCGGCGTCGGCGTCGGCAGAGGCCCGGCAGGCGAGGGCGCCGGCGACGGCGGCCACCTGGCTTGCGTGGACGTGCAGCAGCCCGCGTGAGGCGCCGCCGGTCCCGGGAGCAAGCTCGAAGAAGCGGCACACGGCGGCCTCGACGGCGAGGCGGCCGATGCTGACGCGTCCGACGAGGTTGACCGCCTGGCGGACCGTCTGGGCGCGGATCGGGCGCGCGCACGCGGCGGAGTTGGCGAAGCGCAGCACGTTTGCCGCCAGGCCCGGATCGGCCTCGAGGGCGTTGACGAGCTCGTTGGTGTCGGACTCCGGGTCGGCGGCGAGCTCGCGCACCCGGCGCAACGCGCGGTCGAGCACCGGGAGCTGGCCGATGCGCGCTATCGCGTCCTGCAGGCGTACGTCGACGGCGGGGGAGTGTCGGTCCGGCGCCTGCATCCAGGCACCGTCGTCGGCATGCAAGCGCGACAGTTGAGCGCCAACACGCCCGTTGCGGGGCTCGCGCGGCTCAGCGCTGGGGCTTGCCGGGGGCGGCGGCGACAGTGCCCTGCTTATGGGCCGAGCCGCGCTTCGTTTCGTTGACCTTGGGCGTGACCATCATCGACTCCTACGCCTTTGACGGTCGGATAGATGCATCGCCTCGGCCATCGCCCGCCCGTGCGGTCGTGCGGATGAACGCGGCCTCCCCCGATCGGATGAGTGCCGGGCTGGGCGCCCTCAGGCCTGTTTCTGCGCTGTTTGCAGCTCTTTCTTGACCACACCGCGCTTGTAGTTGCTGATCCGCAAGCGCTCCTGGAGGTATGGGATCGCGGCTGCAGGCTGGCCGCTGAGGCGCAGGGCGTTGCCAAGGTTGAAGAGCGCGTAGGCGTAGTCGATCTCGCCGGTGCGCCCCTGGGTGCGGAACGCGGAGACCGAGCGCTGCAGCGGCGCCACGGCGTCGCTGGGCTTGCCCTGCTGGATGAGGGCAAAGCCCGTGTTGTTGAGCGCGACGGGGTTGTTGCTCTGCGCCTGGGCGGCGGTCTGCGCGGTCTGGGTCTGCTGGGTCGCCTGGGTCTGTTGGGTCTGCGGCGCTTGCTGGGCCTGCGTCGTGGCCGCCGGCTTGGGCTTCTGCTTGGCCGCGGCGTGCGTCGTCGGTGCGTGCGACGCGGCGGTCGTGCCGCCGCTGTCGTTGGTGTTGCCACCGCCCAGGGCGATGGCCATCGCGGCGCCCGCGACGACCGCGAGCGCGGCGAGGGCGGCGACGCCCGGCCAGCGCCGGCGCACCCGCACCGGCTGCGGGCGCAGCGAGCCGGTGGTCGGGCGGGCGGCGGTCGTCACCGGCGCGGTGACCGCGGTGGGCGGGCCGGCGGCCTCGAAGTCGTCGCTGTCCAGCGCGTCCTCGAGCGCGTCGAGCAGCTCGGCGGCGGTCGCGGGACGGCGGGTGGGGTCCTTGGCCAGCGCCACGCGCATGACGTCGTCGACCGCCACGGGCAGGTCGCCGACCGCGCTGGCCGACGGGACCGACGCCTCGACGTGGGCGCGCGCCTGGGCGGCGGGATGCTCGCCGCTGTACGGGCGCCGGCCGGTGAGCATCTCGAAGGCCACGCAGGCCAGCGCGTAGCGGTCGCTGGCGGCGGTGGCCGGCTCGCCGCGAGCCTGCTCGGGCGAGATGTAGGCGGCGGTCCCGAGCACCTGGCCGGTCTGCGTGACCGACGCCTCGGTGGCCACCGTCGCGATCCCGAAGTCGCCCACGTGAAGGTGCCCGCGCTCGTCGATGAGCAGGTTGGCGGGCTTGACGTCGCGATGGACGACGTCGTGGCGGTGAGCACAGTCCAGTGCCTCGCCGGCCTCGCGCAGCCAGCGCAGCGCCAGCGCGCGCCCGATCGGCCTGCCGCCGCGCAGGCGATCGGCGACCGTGCCGCCGGGGATGTGCTCCATGACCATGAACGGGCGGCCGTCGTGCTCGCCGATGTCGTAGACGGTGACGACGTGGCGGCAGTCCGACAGCCGCGCGCCCGCGCGCGCCTCGCGCATGAAGCGGCGATTGGCGCGCTCGTCCTGGGCATAGGCGGGGGAGAGCACCTTGACCGCGACGAGCCGGCCGAGGCGCTCGTCCTCGGCCGCCCAGACCGAGGCCATCCCACCGTTCGCGATGTGGCGCACCACCCGGTAGCGCGCAGGCAGCGCAATGCGATGCTCGCTGACGGGCATTCCACGGCACGGTACCCCAGCGGTCGGCCCGCTACACTGCTGCCCGCGATGGCGAAGGTTTGTCACAGCTGCGGAAAGGGTCCGGCATTCGGCAACAGCCGGAGTCACTCGATGGTGGCCACGAAGCGCCGCTTCGACCCGAACCTGCAGAAGGTCCGCATCATGGTCGGCAAGGCGCCGCGCCGCGTGTACGTCTGCACGCGCTGCCTCAAGGCCGGCAAGGTCACCAAGGCGCTCTAGCGCCGGCAGCGTTCGCCCGCCGTCCCGCCGGGCGGTCGTCGCGCCCGACCCGAGTCTCGTCCGCTTCCGCGTCGCGCTCGAAGGCGCTCTCGCGCACCTGGAGTCGCGCCGACAGGAGATCAACGACCTCAACGTCTTCCCGGTCGCCGACGGCGACACGGGCGACAACATGGCGCTCACGTTGCGGGCCTGCCTGCAGGAGGTCGACCGGCTGGCGGCCGTCGACCGGCCGCTCGACGAGATCGGCCGCAACGAGATCGTCGACTCGGTCGTCCGCGCCGCGCTGCTGGGCGCGCGCGGCAACAGCGGCGTCATCCTCTCCCAGCTCATCCGCGGCGCGGCCGAGGAGCTGATCTCGCGCCCGGGCGAGCTGGTCGATCCGGTCCTGCTCGGCGCCGCGATGGCGCGCGCGGCGCAGCGCGCTTACGCCTCGGTCCGCGCGCCGGCCGAGGGAACGATGCTCACGGTCATGGGCGACATGGCCGCGCACGTGGCCTCGCGGCTGGCTCACGAGCCCACGCCGCGGCTGAGGGCCGACGCCGAGGGCGCCGAGCAGCACCGCGTACTGGCCGACGTGCTCGAAGGGGCGATCGCGGCCGGCGAGGCGTCGCTGCGCCGCGGGCCCGAGCTGCTGCCGGTCCTGCGCGAGGCGGGCGTGGTCGACGCCGGCGGTTACGGCGTGATCGTCATCTTCGCCGGGGTGGTCGCGGCGCTGCGCGGCGAGGCGCCGCCCCCGTTGGCGCACCACGCGCCCGCGCGCGTCACCCACCCCGAGCACGCGTCGTCGACCTACCGCTACTGCACGAACTTCGCCGTTACCGGCGCGCAGCTCGACGCCGGCCGCGTACGTGGCGGCACTCGAGGCGCTGGGCGACTCGGTGCTCGTCGTCGGGGACCGCAGCACGCTGAAAGTCCACGTGCACACCGACGACCCCGAGCGGGCGATCGCGCTCTTCGACCATGCCGGCGAGGTGTCGCACCTCGACGTGGCCGACATGCGCGACGCAGGTCGACCGCCGCGAGGCGCGCCTGGCGGGCAACGGCCACGCCCGCGCCGACGCGCTGGCCGGCGCCCTCGCCGTCGTCTCCGGCGCGGGCATCGCGCGCCTGTACGAGTCGCTGGGCTGCCACGTCCTCGACGGCGGGCCGACGCTCAACCCCTCCACGCACGAGCTTCTGGCGGGCATCCACGCGGTGCCGGCCGAGGAGGTCGTCGTCCTGCCCAACAGCCCCAACGTGATCATGGCCGCCGAACGTGCCGCCGAGCTGGCCGAGAAGGCGGTCCGCGTGGTCGGCTCGCGCTCGCAGCAGGCCGGCCTGGCCGCGGCGCTTGCCTTGAACACGGCCGTGGGTGTGGACGACAACGCCGCCGCGATGGAGGCGGCGATCGCTGCCGTGCGCACCGGCGCGGTCGCACCGGCCGCCCGCGGGGACGTCGCCGGCCGCTTCGCTGTCGGCGATGCCGTCGGCTTCGTCGACGAGGAGCTCGTCGCATGGGGCGACGCGGCGCCGACGCTCGAAGCGGTCCTCGACGCACTGGCTGCAGACGCCGAGCTCGTGACCTGCATCGCGGGCGAGGACGCGCCGCTCGACGGCGACGCGGTTGCGGCGCTGGCGCCGGCGGGGGTGGAGCTCGAGCTGGAGGACGGGGGGCAGGCGGCGTACTGGTGGCTGCTGTCCGCTGAGTAAGTGTGTCGTCCGCGCTTGCTTGGCGGCGCGGCGAGGCCGAGGGCGATGAGGAGAAGGAGTCCGCTGCCGGGCGTGCGCGGGCGGGCTCCGCGGGCGTGAGCTACCCAGGACTGTGCTTGATTGGGGGGCCAGGAGCCACCGTATCCAGCACAGCTGCCACGGGCCCGCCGCCGCACCGCACCCGGCACGCGCGCGCCGCACGCCACGCACGCACCCACCCTCACTGCCCTGGCCGCGCGGCGCCGCAAGCACGCGCGGACGAACCTGACGTTCACGTAAGGATCCGGTTCGGCTATCATCGAACCGATGGCCAATCTCCCCGCCACAGACCTCCCAACCACGGTCACGGGCGCCCCGCGCCGGCGGGTGGGCGTCAGCTCCGAGCATGCGAACTACAAGTGGTGGGCGCTCTCGTGCACCGGCCTGGGCATGCTGCTGGCGACGGTCAACTCGGGCACGCTGATCATCGCCCTGCCCGACCTGGAGCGCGCGCTGCACACGACGATCCTGCAGCTCGTGTGGGTGATCCTGGCCTACATGATCGCCTCGACGGTGCTGGTGCTCACGGCGGGGCGGCTGTCGGACCTCTTCGGGCGCAAGCACGCCTACGTCGGCGGCTTCATCGTCTTCGCGCTGGCGTCGCTGGGCGCCGGCTTCGTCAGCAACGGCACCGAGCTGATCCTGTGGCGGATCGTGCAGGGCATCGGCGGCGCCTTCCTGTTCGCCAACGCCGCCGCGATCGTCACCGACGCCTTCCCACGCGAGCAGCTCGGCCTCGCGATGGGCACCAACACGATGATCGCCGCCGTCGGGCTCGTCATCGGCCCGGTGCTCGGCGGCGTGCTCGTGTCGATCTCCTGGCAGTGGGTCTTCTGGTTCAACGTGCCGCTCGGGCTCGCCGGTGGCGCGTGGGGCGCGCTCGTGCTGCACGAGCTCGCCCGCCGCGACGTCCAGCGCGGCTACGACCTGCTCGGCACGGCGACGTTCGTCACGGGTCTCACCGGCCTGGTGCTCGGGATCTCCAAGGGCGGCATCACGGGCTGGGACGACCCCGTCGTCATCGCCGGGCTCGCGGCGGCCGTCGTGCTGCTGCCGCTGTTCGTCCTCATCGAGCGCCACGGGCGCGCGCCCATGCTCGACCTGACGATCTTCGAGAACCGGATGTTCGCCGCCGCCACGGCCGCCGCCTTCATCAACGGCCTGTCGCGCTTCGCCCTGCTCTTCGTGTTCGTCTTCTACTACCAGGGCGCCCAGGGCGACGACCCGATCACCGCGGGCATCAAGCTCACGCCGATGGCCGTGGGCATGCTCGTGTCCTCGCCCCTGGCGGGGATCTACGCCGACCGGCGCGGCTCGCGCATGCTCGCCGCGCTCGGGATGCTCGTCTCGGCCGTCGCGCTGGCCGCGATGACCACGCTGCAGGCTGACTCGCCCTACTGGCAGAGCACGCTGTGGCTCGGCCTGGTGGGCATCGGCTCGGGCATGTTCAACTCGCCCAACACGGCCGCGATGATGGGGACGGTCCCCGCGAACCGGCGCGGCGTTGCCGCCGGCGCGCGGATGATGCTGCAGAACACCGGTGCCGTGCTGTCGATCGCGTTCGTCCTGGCGATCGTGACCTCCGCGGTGCCCAAGGACGTGCTGTTCAAGATCTTCTCCGGCCTGGCGTCGGGGCTGACCGACGCGCAGCTCGCGCCGTTCATCCAGAACATGCACACCGCGCTCTGGGTGCTGGCCGCGACGTCGCTCGTCGGCGCGGGCGTCTCCCTGCTGAGGCCGCGGTCATGAGCGCGACGACGCAGAGCGCGTTGCGCATCGGCGAGGTCGCCCGGCTGGTGGGCACCACGCCCCGGACGATCCGCTACTACGAGGAGATCGGGCTGCTGCCGCTCGAGGACGGGCGCGCGGCGGGCCAGCACCGCGTCTACAGCGAGCGCGACGTCGCGCACCTGCGCGACGCGCTGCGCCTGAAGGAGCTGCTCGGCGTGAGCCTCGACGAGCTCAAGGAGCTGGTCGAGGCCGAGGACGCGCGCGCCGCGCTGCGCGACGAGTGGCACCACGGCGAGCCGGGCACGGCGCGGCGGCGGCTGATCGTGGCCGAGGCGCTGCGCCACCTCGACCGCCAGCTCGAGCTCGTCCGGCACCGGCGGGAGGAGATCGAGGCGCTGGAGGCCGAGCTGGCAGACAAGCGGGCGCGGGTGCTGCGGCGGCGGCGCGAGCTCGATCGCTGAGCGCCGCCGCCACCACCCAAACAGCCCCTACGGGGCGATGTTCTGGTTGATCCGGAACACGTTGTCCGGGTCGTAGCTGCGCTTGACCTCGACGAGCCGGTCGTAGTTGTCGCGGTAGCTGGCGCGCACGCGGTCGGGCCCCTCGTCGTGCATCATCATGCTGATGTAGGCGCCGCCCGCCGAATGCGGGTGCAGCGCGTCGTGGTAGTCCTTCGCCCACGCGGTCATCGCGCTCGTTGTTGGCCGGGTCCGGGTCGACGCCGACGATGACCTGGCCGTAGCGTGCCTCGCGGTAGCTGAACGCGGTGTCGTTGCGCCCGACGTTGTGGGCCGCGCCGTTGATCGGGTACAGATGCACCGTCGAGTGCATGGTCGGCAGCTGCGGACCGCGCTCGGCGTGGATCGCGATCGCCTCGTCGGTCAGCTCGTCGACGAAGTCGGCGCGCCAGTACCACTGAAGGCCCTTCGGATACAGGTCGTCGAAGGCGGCCTGCATCATGAAGAACGGGCACCGGCTGCACGCCGTCGAGCGCCGGGCCCAGCGCGCGCACCGGCGCGAGCAGCTCCTCCGCGCGCTCCGGCGAGGCGTTGATGCACCAGACGATCCCGCACACCTTCTGCATCTGCAGCTCGGGCGGGAACGGGTCGACAGGCGGCACCGTCAGGTAGGCGAACCAGCCGTTGAACTCCGGCGGGGCGTCCGCGATCAGGCGATCCCAGAAGCGCAGGATCTCGGCGCTGCGCTCGATCGGGAACAGCGTCGGCCCCGCGACGACGTTCTTGACCTCGCGGCCGCGGAACTCGAACGAGGTCACGACGCCGAAGTTGCCGCCGCCGCCGCGCAGTGCCCAGAAGAGCTCTGGGTGCTGGTCGGCGCTGGCCGTGACCAGCGAGCCGTCGGCGAGGACGACGTCGGCCGAGAGCAGGCTGTCGACGGTGAACCCGTACTGGCGGGTGAGGTAGCCCAGGCCGCCACCGAGCGTGAGGCCGCCGACGCCGGTGGTCGAGATGAAGCCGCTCGGAACGGTCAGGCCGAACGGGTAGCCGGCGTGGTCGACGTCGCCCCAGGTCGCGCCGCCCTCGACGCGGATGGTCTTCGAGGCGGCATCGACGCGCACGGCGCGCATCTCGGAGAGGTCGACGACGATCGCGTCGTCCCAGGTACCAAGGCCGCCCGCGTTGTGGCCGCCGCCGCGGACCGCGAGCGTCGTGCCGGTGTCGCGTGCCAGTCCGACGGCGGCGATCACGTCGGCGCTGTCGCGACAGCGGGCGACGAGCCGCGGGCTCCGGTCGATCATGCCGTTGTAGACGGCGCGGGCATCCTCGTAGCCCGGGTCGCCGGGCTCGAACAGCGTGCCGCGGAAGGCGGCACGGAAGTCATCGGTGACGAGCGTTGGGCTCGTCTCGGTCGTAGTTGCCATCTAGGTGGGTCCCCCTTGGCGTAGTGGCATTACGACCGTACGCGGAGCACCGCGCGCTGTCATGACCGGTTCTGACCCACTTGCGGGTGTCGCTCGCGCTCACAGCCGATCGGCGGGATGATCAGCATTGACTATGGGGGACGTCGCACCCGACCTGCCGCTGCCGGGACCGCTGCGTCTGACGCCGGCCCTGCCGTTCGTTGGCCGCGTGCCCGAGCTGACGACCCTCGGCAGGCTGTGGACCGCCGCCGGCGCCGACGGGCGGCGCGTCGCGCTCGTAGGCGGCGAGCCGGGCTCCGGCAAGACGCGCTTGGCGTGGGAGCTCGCGGGGCGGGCGAACGCCGACGGCGCCGCCGTGCTCTACGGCGCGTGCGACGCGCACCTGACCTCGCCGTATCAGCCGTTCGTCGAGGCGCTGACCCACCTGGTCGAGCACCTCGACGCCGACGCGCTGCGCGCCGACGCCGGCCCCCGCGCCGGCGAGCTCTCGCGCCTGCTGCCCGACCTCCCGCACCACCTGCCCGACCTCCCCGCGCCGGTGGAGGGCGAACCCGGAACGCAGCGCCACCGCCTGCACAGCGCGGTGCTCGACCTGCTCGTGGCGACCAGCCAGGCGCGCCCGGTGCTGCTCGTGCTCGACGACATGCACTGGGCCGACGGCCCCTCGCTGCGCATGCTCGAGCACCTCGCGCGCACCGCGGGCGACGCGCAGCTGCTCATCGTCGTCACCTACCGCGAGGACGAGCTCGACGCGGGCGCCGGCCTGGCCGCCACCATGGCCGAGCTGCACCGTCAGGCGGGAGTCGAGCGGATCGCGCTCGCGGGCCTGGGCGTCGCGGCCGTCGAGGAGCTGGTGGTCGGTCTCGGCGCCGGCCCTGGCAGCGGCCCGCTCGCCGGCGCGCTGTGCGACCTCACGGCCGGCAACGCATTCATGGTCGGCGAGCTGTGGCGCCACCTGGCGGAGACCGGCGCCCTGGCCGAGGACGAGGGCGGCTGGGTGCTCGTCGGCGATCCCGAGACCGTCGCCACGCCCGAGAGCGTGCGCCAGGTCGTCGGGCAGCGCCTGGAGCGCCTGGCTCCGGCGACCGTCGAGCTGCTCGAGCTCGCCGCGGTCCTCGGGCGAGCCGCCGCGCTGCCGCTCCTGCGCCGCGCCTCGGGGCGCACCGACGCCGAGCTGATCGCCGCGCTCGACGAGGCGACACGCACGGGTGTGCTCGAGGTCCTGCCCGGGCCGCCCGTGACGCATCGCTTCCGTCACGAGCTGCTGCGCCGCGCCGTCGCCGATCGCCTGGCGCCGCTGCGGCGTGCCGTGCTGCACGAGCGCGTCGCCGCCGCGATGGAGGAGCTGTTCCCGGCGCGCGACGTCCGAGCCGCGGCCGACCTCGCCTATCACTGGACGCAGGCAACGCCGGTGACGGGACCGGAGCGCGCGGTGGCCGCGTCGCTGCGCGCCGCCGAGCTCGAGCTCGAGGCGCTGGCCTTCGACGACGCGGCGCGCATGCTCAAGAGCGCGCTCGCACTCGGAATCGAGGATCCGCACGAGCGCAGCACGGCCGAGTACGAGCTCGGGGTCGCCCAGCATCGGACCGGCGACACGGAGTCGGCGATCGACAGCTTCGCGCGCGCGGCCGCGCTGGCGCGCGACTGCGAGGACGACGAGGCGTTCGCGCGCGCCGCCGTGGCCTTCGAGGAGGCCTGCTGGCGTCCGGGGATCATCGACCGGCGCGGCGCTCGCGCTGCTCACCGAGGCGGCAGAGCGCCTCGATCCAACCGACAGCGCGCTGCGCGTCGGGGTGCTGGCCTGTCTGGGGAGCGCCCTGGCGGTCGATGGCCGGCACGAGGCCGGCGGCGCGCGTTGGGAGGAGGCCGTCGCGATGGCGCGGCGCGTCGGCGATCGCCGAGCGCTCGCCACCGCCCTCTTCCGCGGCCTCTGGGCGCGCGGCACGCGATCGGCGCATGAGGTGCTCGTCGCGCTCACCGAGGCCTGTGCCCTCGCCGAGGAGGTCGGCGACGTCGAAGTGCGCGCCGAGGTCGGCGGGTTCTGCATCAGGCTGCTCATCGAGCTGTACGACCTCGGCGGCGCCAAGCGCGAGCAGGCTTACATGCGGGCGGTGGTCAACCGCACGGGGCAGCCCTTCATCCGCCACGTCCACGACCTCTACAACGCCTGTCTTGGGATCTGCGACGGACGCTTCGAGGAGGCCGAGGAGAGCGCGGAACGCGCCGCGGAGCTCAGCCGCCAGCTCGGCATGGCGCGCGACACCACCGCCGTCTACGGGATCCAGATGTTCACGATCCGGCGCGAGCAGGGCCGCCTGGGCGAGATCGCGCCGCTGGTGCGCGCCGCCGGGGCCGGCCCGCTCGGGACATGGGGCCCGGCACGCGCCGCGCTGCTCGCCGCCCTCGGCATGGTCGACGAGGCGCGCGCCGAGCTCACGCGCCTGACGGCGGACGGCTTCAGCGCCGTGCCGCCCGGGCCGCTGCGGCTCGCCGGGCTCGGCTTCCTGGCCGACGCCTGCGACGTCGTCGGCGATCCGCGCCTGGCCGCGCTCGTCCACGAGGAGCTGCTCCCGTTCGAGGGCCGCAACGTGATCGTCGGCGAGGCGGTCGTCTGCTACGGCGCCGCCGACCGCTTCCTGGGCTCGCTCGCGCGGCTCACCGGCGACGACGCCGCCGCGCAGCGTCACCTGGAGGCCGCGCTCGCGCTCAACGGCGTGTTCGGGGCGGCGACCTGGCTGGCGCACACCCGGTTCGAGCTCGCGCGCGTGCTGCTCGAGCGCGGCGACACCACGCTCGCGCGCGTGCTGCTGGACTCCGCCACGGCCGACGCGCAGCGCCTCGGGATGCACGCGCTCTCCGGGCGAATCGCGGCGCTGACGGCCCCGGAGGTTCCGTTGGCCGCGCCCGATGGCCTCTCGGCGCGCGAGCTCGAGGTCCTGCGACTCGTGGCCGAGGGGCGGTCGAACCGCGAGATCGGGCTGCTCTTGTCGATCAGCCAGCACACGGCGGCCAACCACGTGCGCTCGATCCTGGCCAAGACCCGTTGCGCGAACCGGACCGAGGCGGCTGCCTACGCACATCGCCACTCCCTGGTAGATCGGCCGTAGGAGCGGTTAGCATCGGCACGTGCCTCTGTACATGATCGAACGGCACTTCGCCGAGCAGCTGCACTTCAGCCCGGAGATCGTCCGGGAGGTCGAGGCGGTCAACGCGACCGAGGACGTGCGCTGGCTGGCGTCGTTCCTTTCCGCCGACAAGCTGAAGTCCTATTGCCTGTACGAAGCGACCTCGCCTGACGCGATCTGGTCCGCAGCGCAGGCGGCCGGCGTGCCGGCAGACGTGATCGTCGAGGTCGAGCGCTTCGACCCGGCGACCATGCGCTGACGCCCGCGCGCGGCGGACGGAACATTCACGCCGAGTTCGCGCACAACGGTGCCGATCCTCCGGCTGCTTGCGCGGTAGCTCCGCCGCGGGCGCCATCATGGTCGCGGGATGCCGACCGCCTTCGCCACCGCCGACGAGCTCGACGCCGCCGCCCTGAGCGCCGCGCCTGTCCACTGGCCGCGGCCCTCGCGCCTCGACGCGAGCTCACCTGGAAGCCGCGGCCGGCGGCCGAAGCGGCGGAGGCGCTCGGCCTGACCACGGTCGGAGCGCTGCTCGACCACATCCCACGCGACTCCGGCGAGGCGCGCACGATCGCCGAGCTCGCGCCCGACGAGGTCGCGACCGTCATCGTCGAGGTCCGCTCGATCAGCTCGCGACCGGTGCGCCGGCGCGGCATGAAGCCGCTCGTCGAGGCGGTGGTGAGCGACGCCACCGGGGTCATGAAGGCCACCTTCTTCAACCAGCCGTGGCTCAAGGACCAGTACAAGGCCGGGACGCGGCTCATGCTGGCCGGCAAGTACCAGGGGGCCAACCGCTTCCGCGTCAACAGCCATGCCCGGACCGACGCCGTGGCCAGCGTCGCCGAGGCCGCCTCGCAGTACCCCGCGACCAAGGGCATCACGTCGACGCAGATCCTCGCCGCCGTGCGCGAGCACCGCGCTGCCGTCGCCGACGTGGTCGAGCCGCTGCCGGCCTCGCTGCGGGTCTCCGAGCGCCTGCCAGACCGCCAGGCGGCGATGGCCGCGGCGCACTTCGGCGACCGCGAGGGCGGCCGCGCGCGGTTGGCCTTCGACGAGCTGCTCGTCGACCAGGTCGTGCAGCTGCGCCTGCGCGCCGAGCGCCGCGCCACGCAGGCGGCGATGCCGCTGACCGAGGAGCCGACCCTGTCGCGCGTCTGGCGCGAGACGCTGCTGCCCTTCACGCCCACCGGCGACCAGGCCGCGGCGATGGACGAGATCGACGCCGACCTCGCGGCCGAGCGCCCGATGCTGCGCCTGCTCATGGGCGAGGTCGGGTCGGGCAAGACCGTCGTCGCCCTGCACGCCATGCTGCGCGCGGTCGAGCACGACATGCAGGCGGCCCTCATGGCGCCCACCGAGACGCTGGCCGAGCAGCACTTCGCCACCCTCCAGGCCCTCATGCCCGGCTCGCTGGTGCCGGTCGCGCTGCTCACCGGCTCCACGCCCGCGGGCCGGCGCGCCGACCTGCTCGGCAAGCTGCGCACCGGCGAGCTGAAGCTCATCGTCGGCACCCACGCGCTGATCGAGGAGGCCGTCGAGTTCGAGCGCCTGGCCGTCGCGGTCGTCGACGAGCAGCACCGCTTCGGCGTGCGCCAGCGGGCGGCATTGGACGCCAAGGCGGGGCGGGCGGGATCGAATATCGCGCCCCACGTGCTGCACATGACGGCCACGCCGATCCCGCGCACCCTGTACCTGGCCAACTTCGGCGCGCTCGACGTCACCACGCTGCGCGAACTCCCCAAGGGCCGACAGCCCATCGTCACCCACGTCGTCAGCGGCGAGCGCGAGCGCGACCGCGCCTACGAGCGCATCCGCGAGGAGCTGCGCGCCGGGCGCCAGGCCTTCGTCGTGTGCCCGCTGGTGAGCGAGTCCGAGGTGCTGCAGGCCCGCGCGGCGACCGCCGAGTTCGAGCGCCTGCAGGAGACCGAGCTGGCCGACTTCCGCGTCGTGCTGCTGCACGGCCAAATGCGTCCGCGCGAGAAGGCCGCCGCGATGGAAGAGTTCGCGGCCGGCGAGGCCGACGTCCTGGTGGCCACCACCGTCATCGAGGTCGGCATCGACGTCCCCAACGCGACGGTGATGCTCGTCGAGGACGCCGAGCGCTACGGGATCTCCCAGCTGCACCAGCTGCGCGGGCGCGTCGGGCGCGGCGAGGACCCGTCGCTGTGCCTGCTCTTCGGGCCGGCCGAGTCGCCGCGCCTTCAGGCCCTGGCGCGCCACACCGACGGCTTCGAGCTGGCGGCCATCGACCTCGCGCTGCGCGGCGAGGGCGAGCTCACCGGCACCCGCCAGTCCGGGCTGGCGCGCTTTCGCTTCGCGCGCCTGCCCGAGGACGAGGCGATCCTCGAACGCGCCCATGCCCGCGCGGCGGCCCTGCTGCGCGAGGACCCGGGCCTGCGGGCGCCCGAGCTGGCGCTGCTGGCCGCCGAGCTCGAGGCGGCCGAGAAGGAGCCCGTGGCGGCGTGAGGGTCGTGGCCGGGCGCCTCGGCGGCCGGCGGCTGCGGGCGCCGCGGGGCCGCGATACGCGGCCGACCTCCGATCGCGTGCGCGAGGCGCTGTTCTCCATGCTCGGGCCGCTCGAGGGCGCGCGCGTGCTGGACCTGTTCGGGGGATCGGGCGCGCTGGCCATCGAGGCGCTCTCCCGGGGGGCTGCGAGCGCGCTGATCGTCGAGCGCGACGGGCGCGCGGTCGAGGTCATTCGCGCCAATCTCGAGGCGCTCGGGCTGGGCGAGGACGAGGCCCGGGTGGTCCACGCGCCGGCCCGCGCGGCGCTCCGCGACGCATCGGCGCGCGGCGATGCATACGATCTCGTGCTCCTCGACCCGCCGTACCGGGACGCGCCGGCGCTGGGACGGGAGCTCTCAGAGGCCCTGCCCACGGTGCTGGCGCCCGCGGCCCGCGTCGTGACCGAGAGCGACCGCCGCTCGCCGCTGCACCTCGATCTGCCGGTCGACCGCGAGCGCCGCTACGGCGACACCCTGATACGCATCCACGAACATGCCCCCTGATCCCCGCATCGCCGTCTGCCCCGGCTCATACGACCCGATCACCAACGGCCACCTCGACGTGATCGCGCGCGCCTCGCAGCTGTTCGACCAGGTCGTCGTCGGCGTGGTCAACCACCCCGTGCGCAAGGGCAAGACGCTCTTCGACACCGACGAGCGACTGAGCTTCATCACCGAGGCGACCGCCACGCTGGGCAACGTCCGCGCCGAGGCCTTCGACGTCCTCGTGGTGCAGTTCGCGCGCCGCCTCGGGGCCCGTGCGATCGTCAAGGGACTGCGCGCGATCAGCGACTTCGAGTACGAGCTGGAGATGAACCAGCTCAACCGCCGCGAGGCGCCCGACGTCGACACCCTCTACCTCATGGCCAGCCCCCAGTACAGTTTCCTCAGCTCGAGTGGCGTCAAGGAGCTCGCGATCTTCGATGGGTCCATCGAAGATCTCGTGCCCGGAGTCGTCGCCCGGCGCTTGAAGGAAGAGCTGTCCCGGTAACGAACCTCATCCTGCCATGGACGTCCTGGTCCTCATCGACAAACTCGACGATCTCGTTCACAACGCTAAGCCCGTCCCGCTGACGGACCAGGTGCGTGTGGACAAGGAGGAGATCTACGACATCCTCGACCAGATGCGCGCGACGATCCCTGAGGAGATCAAGCAGGCGCGCTGGATCGTCAAGGAGCGCCAGGAGATGCTGGCCGAGGCCAAGCGCGAGGCGGAGCGGATCCTCAAGGAGGCCCGCGAGCGCCAGACGCAGCTGACCTCCGAGCAGGAGGTCACCAAGCAGGCCGAGCGCGCCGCCGAGGACATCATCGAGGACGCTCGCGCCCGCGAGCGCGAGATCCGGCTCGGCGCCGAGGACTACGCTGACGAGATCCTCAACACGCTCGAGGTCAACCTCTCGAAGTTCATCGCGGCGGTCCAGCGTGGCCGCGAGCGCCTGCAGGGCAAGGACGAGCCGGCCGAAGTGGCGTAGCCTCGGCCGCGTGACGGCCACCGTCGAGGTCCTCGACACCGACATCACGACCCTCGAGGTCGACGCCATCGCCAACGCGGCCAACACGCGGCTGCTGCACGGCGGCGGCGTCGCCGCCGCCATCGCCCGCGCCGGCGGCCCGGAGATCCAGGGCCAGAGCCATCAGCGCGCGCCGGTCGGCCTGGGCGAGGCGGTCGAGACGACCGCGGGCACGCTGCCCGCGCGCTGGGTCATCCACGCCGCCACGATGGAGCTGGGCGGCCCGACCTCCGCGGAGATCATCCGCCGGGCGACCGCGGCGACGCTGGCCCGCGCCGACGAGCTCGGGGCGCGATCGCTGGCCCTCGTCGCCTTCGGCACGGGCGTCGGCGGCTTCCCCCTGGACGAGGCGGCTCAGATCGAGGTCGACGAGGTCCGCCGCCACCTGGAGGCCGGGAGCGGGCTCGAGCGGATCGTCTTCGCCGTGCGCGGCGAGGCCGCAGTTGGCGCGTTCGCACACGCCCTGGAAGCCGGCGGCTAGAACAACCGCCGACTTCGTGCGGCCTGTCTCAATGTGCGACGAACGGTAGGTCGATCTCCTCGCCGTGAGCGTCCGCCGACTTGCCGTGATCACCGGGCTCGGGCGCATGAGCGAAGGGGGCTCCGTTGAGGCGGTCATCGCCGGGTTGGGACCCGTCGGCTGGCAGCTGCTGCGTCGCCCGCGCGTGGGCGCGGCGTGCGCGGATCACGTCGTCCTCGGCCCGGGCGGAGCCTTCCTGGTCGTCCTGCATCGCGGCGGCGGCCGCGTGCGGCCCGAGTGGGCCGACGAGGCCCGCGCCGTCGCGTCCGCGTTGGCGCGGCTCACGCGCCAGCCGGTCACCCCGGTCGTTGTCATCGAGCGCGCGACGGAGTGGAGCGACGCGCGGCGCTTCCACGGCGTGGATGTCGTGCCCGTCGGCGGCCTGGCGCGGTACCTCGTGGCAAGCGGCCACGTGCTCGCCCCAGGTGAGATCACGGTGCTGCGCGAGGCGCTGCGCATCGCGCTCGCCGCCTGACGCCGCCGCCGCGCGCGCCGCGCCCCCGCACCGGCCGCGCCCCGCACGCCCGGCCCCGCCGCACGCCCGGCGCTGTCGCACGCCCGGCGCCGCCGCACGCCCGGCGCCGCCGCACGCCCGGCGCCGCCGCACGCCCGGCGCGGCCCATGGCTGGCGCTCAGCGCACGTCGAAGCCGCGCAGGCCCTCCGGCTCGACGTCCTCCACGTCGACCTTCTCGACGTAGGCGCCCGACGGCCCGTTCTCGGCGAAGTGCAGCATGACCTCGACGTCGTCGGGCTCGCCCTCGAACCAGGCCTCGACGCCGCCGTCGTCGTTGTTGCGCACCCATCCGGCCACGCCGGCGCGGCGCGCGCGCCGGCGCGCGCTCTCGCGGAAGAAGACGCCCTGCACGCGCCCGCGAACGACGACGCGCCGGGCGATCGTCACGTCTCCTCGCCGTCGTCCTCCGCCTCGTGCACCAAGGCAGCGATCTCCTCGAGGTGCCCGCCGACGCGGTCGCTCATAGCGCCCACGATCTCAGATGCCTTGTCGATCTGCGTCTTGGCGCCCGTGAGCTGCTGGCGGATGCGCCTGACCGCCTCGAGCTCCGCCACGGCGCGCTCGACGATGTCGGCCACGGCGGCGCCGTCGACGCCCTCGGCGCCACCGCGGGCCATGAGCACGCGGGCGCGGGCCAGCGCGTAGGCGACCTGCAGCGCGAGCGGGCCCTCGTCGGCGTCGTAGGCGACGATGAGCTTGTCCCCGTTGTACTCGCGCAGCGCGTGCATCCGCGCCGGGACCTTCTCCTCGGACGGCACGACCAGCACCGCGTAGTCCGCGTTGCGCTCGCGCCGCGCCTCATCGAGCTGGCGCACCGCCTCGGGGCGCGACAGGCGGCTGTTCTTGGCCTCGAAGACGATCCGCCCCTGCGGCGGCCCGTGGCAGGCGCCGATCGCCACCACGACGTCGCCGATCTTGCCCATGGACTCCTTGACGTCGCCGACGGCCGCGCAGTCGTCGCCGAGGGGCAGGGCCAGCGCGTCGATGGCCGCGGCGACCTCCTCCTCGTAGCTGCGTCCCTTCGCCGTGCCGCGCTCGGCCTCGGCGGCGATCTCGGAGAGCTTGTCCTTCTCGCCCTGGAGCTTGACCACCTCCTCGCGCAGCGTGGCGAGCTTCTCGTCCATGGCCTTGAGCTGCAGGGTCTGCGCCTGCGCGTTGTCGCGCATCGCCCCGATGGCCATCCGCTGGAAGGTGGCCAGCGGGTTGTTCTCGCCGTCGGAGGAGAACTGCCGGCGCAGGTCCTCGCGCATCTGGACGCCGACCTCGGTCAGCAGCGCCTTGACGCGGTTCTGCACCGCGACCGAGGACTCGTCGCCGAAGTGGCGCGCCAGGGCCTTGGTCATATGGCCGTTCTCGGGACCGAAGGCGTCGTCGATGCGCTTGTCGAGGCGCTCGGCCACGAGCCGCGCGCGCTCGACGAAGGCGGTGTCGAGCTCCCGCGCGGCCTTCTCGAACTCGGCCTTGACGAAGTCGGCGTTGGCGCCGGTCTGCTCGCGGTCGAGCACGCGGGCGCCGATCGCGATCGCGTCGAGCACCAGCCGCGACACGTCCTCGCCGTGCTGCTCGCGCTCGCGCGCCAGGCGCACCGCGCTGGCGTCGTCGACGACCAAGCCGTCGATCCACAGACGCCCCGCGTGGGTGCGGACCTGGGAGAAGGGGAGAGGGGTGGCAGCTTCCATGATCGGTCGTCGGCACGCTACGGGGGCGACCTGACGGAACCCGGCGCCCGAGTAGCGTTCGGGACGTCATGGACGATCTCGCGACGGCGATCCTGGAGGGGACGAGCATCGCGCGCCTGAAGGCCCTGCTCGACTTGGAGCTCGAGCGCGGCGCGCGCGAGCTGGGCCAGAAACGCTCGGGCTACGAGCAGCCCGTGCTCGTCGCCGTGGGCCCCGGCGACGGCATCCTGCGCGCCGTCGCGCCCGCCCGTCCGGCGCTGCGCGCCGACCCCGATGCCGTCAACGAGCGCACGTGGCTGCTGGTCGCCGCGCTCGTCGGCGCGTTGGTCGAGGTGGCCGGCGCCGGCACCGTGCGCGCGGGCCACCTCGGCGGGCAGCTCGCCCTCGCCGTGCCGGGCGACCCCGACGACGCCGAGCTCGTGCCCCTGGCCTTCGAGACCCAGGTCGAGGGCATCGACCGCCTGCGGGCCCGCGCGTTGGCCGTGCCCGCGAGCGTCCTGGACGACGTCGACGACCTGCGCGAGCCGATCGGCGCCGCGCACCCGCTCGTGGTCGCGGCACACGTCGCGGCCCTTGGGGGGCGCCCGGCCGACCCCGCCTCCATGGAGGAGCACGAGGACGCCGTCCTCGCGGCCCTCGACGCGGGCGCCGGTGGGGCCGATTTCTCCCGCCCGCACGACGACCCTGATCCCGTCCGCCGCGTGGCGCGCCGCATCCTCCAGCGCCTGGACGGGATGGGCAAGTGGGGCGGCTATCACACGGACTTCGCCCATCTGGCGCGGGGGTTCGCGGGCAACGAGCGCGCGCTGGCCGAATCGGTGGGCGAGGCCCTGCTCGCCGCCGGCCTGCTGGCCGAGAAGCCGAGCGTCGGCCAGCGCCACGTCTTCCTCAACCCGCGTCGGGCCGGCGACATCCACGCGCTGATCGAGCGTGGAGAGGAGCCGGGAGATCTGCGGTTGCCATAGCTTTCGCGTTCACATGAACCTCGTGTCCCAGGTCAGCCAGAAGCTCTTCACCGCGCGCACGCTCGCGGAGACCGGCATCCTGCGCCCCACGCGCCCCGACAAGGCCCTGCGGATCGCCAACGCCGTCCGCCGCTGGGGCCCGACGCCGGCCGCCGGCTACACCGCGTCGGCCATTCGCGACCCCGACGGCACGGCGATCGTCGACGAGCTCGGGACGCTGACCTTCGACGAGGTCCATCGCCGCACGAACGCGCTGGCCCACTCGCTCTCCGACGCCGGGGTCAAGGAGGGCGACGCGATCGCGATCATGATCCGCAACCACCGCGGCTTCATCGACGCGACCGTCGCGTGCTCGAAGCTCGGCGCCCACACGCTGTACCTCAACACCGCGTTCGCCGGACCGCAGATCACCGAGGTGGTCAAGCGCGAGAAGCCCGTCGCGCTCGTCTACGACGCCGAGTTCGAGGAGCTCACGCGCGACGCCGGCCAGCGGCGCAAGCGCTTCATCGCCTGGCACGACGGCGGCGACGCGCCCAAGGATCCGCTGCTGGAGGACCTCATCGAGGCCGGCGACCCCAGCGACGTCGTCCCGCCCGAGAGCAAGGGTCGCGTCGTGATCCTCACCAGCGGGACCACCGGCTCGCCCAAGGGCGCCCAGCGCAAGCAGCCCGAGTCGCTCGATCCGGCGGCGGCGCTGTTCTCGAAGATCCCGCTGCGCGCCGGCGAGCCGACGATGATCGCGGCGCCGATGTTCCACTCGTGGGGCTTCGTGCACTTCACGCTGGGCATGGGCCTGGGCTCGACGCTCGTCCTGCGGCGCAAGTTCGATCCCGAGGACACCCTGAGCGCGACGGCCCAGCACGAGTGCACGGCGCTCGTCGTGGTCCCGGTGATGCTGCAGCGGATCATGGAGCTGGCGGCCGAGACGATCGACCGCTACGACCTCCGCGCCCTGCGCGTCATCGCGGCCAGCGGGAGCGCGCTGCCCGGCGAGCTGGCGGTCCAGGTGATGGACCGCTTCGGCGATGTCCTCTACAACCTCTACGGCTCGACCGAGGTCGCGTGGGCCACGATCGCGACGCCCGAGGACCTACGCGCCGCCCCGGGCACCGCCGGGCGCCCGCCGCGCGGCACGGTGGTGAAGCTGCTCGACGAGGAGGGCGCCGAGGTCCCCGAGGGAGAGACCGGGCGCATCTTCGTGGGCAACGAGATGGCCTTCGAGGGCTACACGGGCGGGGGCAGCAAGGAGAACATGGGCGGCCTGCTGTCGTCGGGCGACGTCGGGCACTTCGACGCCGGCGGGCGCCTGTTCATCGACGGCCGCGACGACGAGATGATCGTCTCGGGCGGCGAGAACGTCTTCCCGCGCGAAGTCGAGGACCTGCTGCACGATCACGCCGCGGTCGACGAGGTGGCGGTCATCGGCGTCGAGGACGAGCAGTTCGGCCAGCGCCTGAAGGCCTTCGTCGTGGTCACGCGCGGGGCGAAGGTCGATCCCGACGAGCTCAAGGACCTGGTCAAGGCCAACCTGGCGCGCTACAAGGTTCCCCGCGAGATCGAGTTCCTCGACGAGCTGCCGCGCAACGCCACCGGCAAGGTCCTCAAGCGCGAGCTCGCCGAGCGCGGCTGATGCTCGTCGAGCACGAGGGGCGCTCGGCGACCGACGATCGGGCCGCGCGGATCGTCGCGCGTCACCGCGACGACACGGTCGCCGGATAGTGGTCGTCGTCCTGGCGGTCGTGGCGCTGGCCGCGGCCGTCGTGCAGGCCGCGACGGGCCTCGGATTCGCGCTCATCCTCAGCCCGGCCGTCTTCGCGCTGCTCGAGCCCGAGAGCGCGGTCGTCGCTATCACCGTGCTCGGCCTCGCGCTCAACGGGCTCGTGCTGTTCGGCGAGCGCCGGCGCCCGTGCGTGGCGTGGGGCGAGGTCGGCCCGATCCTCCTCGCCTCGGTGCCCGGCGCGGTGTGCGGCGTGCTCGTCCTGCGCGCGCTCCCGAAGTCGGTGCTGCAGATCGCGGTCGGCGTGGCCGTCATCGGAGCCGCCGCGCTGCGGGCCAGGGCGCGGCGCGACGCGGCGCCGCCGACGCCCGGCGACCCGCGCGCCCGGCTGGCGCTCGGCTTCGTCACCGGCACGCTGAGCACCTCGGCGGGCGTCAATGGGCCGCCGATCGCCCTGTGGTTCGCGCATCGCGGGCTCGGCCCAGCCGAGATCCGCGACTCGCTGAGCGCGGCCTTCCTGGGGCTCGGCGTCATCGCCGCCGCCGTGCTGGCGCCGGTGCTCGCCACCGCCGACGTCGAGGTCGACTGGGGCGCGCTCGCCGCGGCGCTCGTATGCGTCGTCGCCGGCCACGCGGTCGGGCGGCGCGCCTTCGCGCGCATCGACGCGGCGCGCTACGAGCCGCTGCTGCTGGCGATCGTGGTGGCGGCGGGCGCGGCGAGCGTCGTCGCCGGCGTGGTCACTGCTTCCACTTGATCGAGCAGCCCACCGGCTCGGTCTCGGCCGGCTCGGGCACCGCGCCCGCCAGCACAGCGTCGATGGCGCCGCGCAGCCAGGCCGCGTTGAGCGCCGGGTCCTGGTAGTCGGCGTCGGGGGCGCCGCGGTAGACGACCCGCCCTTCGGCGTCGACGAGGAAGCAGTCAGGGGTCGTCTTGGCGCCGTAGGCGCGCGCGACCTCCTGGCTCTCGTCGTAGAGATAGGGCATCGGCCAGCCGCCGTCGGCGGCGACGCGATCGCGCATCGCGTCGTAGGAGTCGCGCGGGTAGCGCTCGGCGTCGTTGGAGCTCACGGCGAGGACCTTGACGTCGGGGTAGTCCTGGGCGACCGCGGCGATGCGCTCGTGCCACGCCAGGGCGTACGGGCAGTGGTTGCAGGTGAAGACGACGAGCGTGGCGCGGGCAGATTCGGACCCACCCACCCCGTGCTCCGTCCCGTCGGTGTCGGGCAGTGTGAACGTGGGGGCTTCGGTACCGATGTCGGTGCTCATCGAGGGCTCCTGGTGGTCATCGCGTTGCGGAGGGCGTCGCGCACGTCGGCAGGGTCGGGAACGGGGGACACGCGGCCGTCGCGGCGATGGTAGACGCGGCAGGTCAGGGCCGCCGGCTCGTCGCCCGGATCCTGGACGTCGGCGCCGTCGATGCGGATCGTGGGCGAGCCGACGAAGCGCTCGCGGCCCGCGAGCCGGTCGGTGTCGACCTCGCGGACGAGGACCTGGTCGGGGTCGAGCCCCAGCTCGGTCATCGCGGCGCGCAGCTCGTCGAGCGCCTGCGGGTGCGACGGGCAGCCGTCCCAGAACAGCAGCTCAACCTGTGGTTGCGTCATCCCAGGGGAGGCTAGGGGACGGGCCGCGCGGGCCGGGCGCCGGCGCCGGACGGAGCGTTGTGAGGGGCGCTGCCGCGCGGCCCGGACGCGAACACCTGTTCGTCCGCTCCCCTCTCTACTCTGACCCATCCGTACCAACAGACATCGCCCCCGTCATGGAGAACATGCCCACCTCGCACCCCGACCGCGACGCGATCGAGACGAACGTCGCCCAGTTCACCGCCGACCAGCGCCAGCTGCCGTAGTGGCCATCGCCGCGCACCGCTCGCAGGAGCGCCGCCCCGCCGACCGCGGGCTGCAGTTCGGTCGCGCACAGTCGCGCGCCGTGGCGAACACGGTGGCCGTCTACGAGCGGATGCTCCGCGAGGACCGTGGCCTGGGGCCCTCCGACGTGAGCGAGCGCGGGCGCGAGGCGGCGGCGCGCATCCGCGCCTTCCGCCCGGCGCTGGCCGAGGAGATCGAGGGCATCGCATCGGGGGCCGGTCAGGCGCCCGACGTGCTCTTCGCGGTCAACGCCCGCACCGAGCTGCTGGCCGGGGGCTTGGTGGCGGGCACGGCGGCGGAGTGCTCGACCGTCGCGGTCCTGGATGGTGAGCGCGCCACCGGCGTGCTCGTCCAGAACTGGGACTTCCACCCCGATCTCGCCGACTCGCGCGTGCTGTGGACCGTCGACGACGGCGACGAGCAGCGCTTCACGACCTTCACCGAGGCGGGGATCCTGGCCAAGATCGGCAGCAACGCGCACGGCGTCGCGTTGGCCATCAACTTCCTGGCGACCGACCGCGACGGCGGGCTCGATGGGGTCCCGGTGCACGCCCTGTGCCGCGCGGTGCTCGAGGAGGCGCGGACGGTGGCGCAGGCCCGGGAGCTGATCGCGAGGACGCCGGTCAGCGCCTCGGTGTGCATGACCGTGGCCGGGCCGGACGGTTCGGACGGCGCCGGTCGGATGGCGGCGTGCGCGCTCGAGCGCTGGCCGGGCGGCACGGAAGCGCACGCCACCGGGCCCGATCGCCCGTGGGTGGCGCACACCAACCACTTCCTCGACCCCATCGCGGCGCGCGACACCCTCGCCGAGGGGCCGAGCGGTCCGAGCACGCACGGGCGGATGGACCGGCTCGTGGCGACGCTCGAGGGCGCGCCGGCGATGGAGGGCGTGCGGATCGCCGAGCTGCTCGGCTCGCGCGGCGGCCCCGGCGTCGCACCCATCTTCCAGGCCGACGACCCCACGCTCCCGTGGCTCGAGCGCTGCGCGACGCTCGCGACGATCGGCCTCGAGGTCCCCAGCGGGCGGCTCTGGGTGCTCTAGCCCGGGGCGCCGCGGGCGGCGAGCTCACCGTGGGTCACCACGGTGGCGCCGGACCTGGCCAGCTGCGCCAGCAGGCGCCCGAGCGCGACGGCGCGGTACCCGCGTCCGATGACCTCCGGGTGGAAGGTCAGCGTCGTCGGGCGGTCCTCGCTCGCGGCGCAGGCCAGCTCGTCGGTCCAGGCCTCGATCCAGGCCGAGGTCGCGGTCGGTTGCGTGCGGCGCCCCATCGCGAACCAGATGTAGTCGTCGAGGCTCCAGTGGATCGGCAGCTCGAGGATGCGTCCGCCGCCGGCCGCGTGCCAGTAGGGGCCGTCGTCGCCCATGAGGCTGCTGTCGTAGGCGAAGCCGCGTGCGATGAGCAGCGCGGCCGTCTCGGGCGTCAGCTCCCAGGCCGGCGACCGGTAACCGAAGGCCTCGCTCAGGAACGGCCGCAACGTGGCGAGGCCCTCGTCGATCTCGGCCTCCTGAGCGCCGGCGTCGAGCTCGTGCGAGCGGAGATGGTGGTGGCCGTGATGGGCCACCTCGTGCCCGGCCTGCACCAGTGCGCGAACGGCCTCTGGATGGCGCGCGGCGGTGGCGCCCGGGACGTAGAACGTTCCCCGCATCCCATGCTCGCCGAGCAGCTCGACGATCCGCGGGAGCCCGCGCCGGACGCTGAACTCGTGCTCGGTCAGCGTGCCGAGCCGGTGGCGGCTCGGCTCGAGCTCCGCGCCGAGGCCGGCTTCGGCGTCCACGTCGAAGGTCAGGCAGACCGTGGCCATGCCCGGGATTGTCATCCAATCCCTATTCGAAGCGAAGCTCGCGCAGCTTGGCCCAGCGCGGGTCCGGCGCGCTCTCGTGCGCGTGGCCGGGCTCGTCGTTGAGGTTCACGCCGCACTCCGGACACAGGCCGGCGCAGTCCGCGCGGCACAGGACCTGGTTGGGCAGCGTGAGGGCGTAGGCGTCGCGGGCCCACTGGTCGACGTCGAGGACGCCGTCCTGCACGTACGGGCTGCTGAGCTCCTCGCCGCCGCCATCCTGGTCGATCTCGCGCGCGTCGACGTCGACCGACGGAGTGGCGTCCTCCAGGCAGCGCATGCAGGGTCCGACGAGCGCGGCGGAGAAGCGCAGGCGCAGCGAATACCCGCCGTGGGTCATGCGCGAGACGTCGAGCGTCACGTCGATCTGGGCGGGGTCCACGGCGTATTCGGTGCCGGCGAACTCGAAGGGCTCGAGGACGACCCCGAGCACGAGGCGACGACCCTCTCCACTGGAGAGCTTGAGCTTGTCGAGATCGAAGCTGTCCGTGCGCGCAGCCATACCGTCGAGGGTAGATCATGCAGCGGTGCGCGCGATGGTCCTCGACGAGCCCGGCCGCCCGCTGCAGGCGCGCGAGCTGCCCGACCCCCAACTCGACCCCGATCGCCCGGGCGACGTGCTCGTCGAGGTCCACGCCTGCGGCGTCTGCCGCACCGACCTGCACATCCGCGACGGCGAGGTGCGCGGGTCGCGGCTGCCCGTGATCCCCGGCCACCAGATCGTCGCCACCGTGCTCGAGGCGGGGCCTGACGCCGACCACGCGCCGGGCGCGCGCGTCGGCATTCCGTGGCTAGGCTGGACCGACGGGACGTGCCGGTTCTGCACCAGCGAGCGCGAGAACCTCTGCGAGCACGCCCAGTTCACGGGCCTGGATCGTGACGGCGGGTACGCGACGCGGGCCGTGGCCGACGGCCGTTACGCGCTCGCCCTGCCCGAGGGCTTCGGCGACCTCGAAGCGGCGCCGCTGCTGTGCGCCGGGCTCATCGGGCACCGCGCGCTGCGCATGACGGGCGATGCGCCGCGTCTCGGGCTCTACGGCTTCGGCGCCAGCGCGCACATCGTCTGCCAGGTCGCCCTGCACCAGGGGCGCCGCGTCTTCGCCTTCACTCGCGCCGACGACGAGGCGTCGCAGGCCTTCGCGCTCGAGCTCGGCTGCGAATGGGCCGGCGATGCGCTGGGGCCCGGCCCCGAGGAGCTCGACGCGGCGATCATCTTCGCCCCGGTTGGCGAGCTCGTGCCCGCGGCGCTGCGGGCGGTGGGGCGCGGGGGGGTCGTGGTGTGCGCGGGCATTCACATGAGCGACATCCCCTCGTTCCCCTACGAGATCCTGTGGGGCGAGCGGATGCTGCGCTCGGTGGCGAACCTCACGCGCGCGGACGCGTTCGAGTTCCTGGACCTCGCGCCGCGCGTGCCGGTGCGCACCCACGTGACGACCTTCGCGCTCGAGGAGGCCGAGGCGGCGCTCGACGCCGTGCGCGGCGGAAGCATCGAGGGCGCTGCGGTGATCATCCCCTAGACCGAACGGCGCCCGCGCGAGCCTGCGGCCAGCCCTCTCAGCGGCGCGCGGCCAGGATCGGGCTGTCGAACTCGCTCGCCACGGCATCCATGAGGACCTCGTCGCCGCGCCGGCCCATCACCGAGAGGGAGTCGCGCCGCACGCCGATCCGCGTGAAGCCGGCCTTCTCGTAGACGCGGATCGCGGCCGTGTTGGTCGGCAGGACGGTGAGCATCACGTTGTGCAGCCCGAGCATGTTGAAGGCCCAATCGAGGGTCAGCCGCGTCGCCTCGGTGCCCAGGCCGGTCCCGCGGCGCTCGCCGATCGAGATGCCGAACATGGCGCGGCTCAGCCGCCAGTCGATCGTGATCAGGCCCGTCGTGCCGATCGGGGCGCCGTCGGAGAGGTCATAGACCGTGAAGCTCGCCATCTCGGGCTGCGCGCCGGCGCACTTGGCGATCGCCTCCTCGACCCACGCCTCCTCGGCCTCGAGCGCGTAGACGCCGACGGTGAGGATGCCCGTGCGCACCTCGAGGTCGTGCACCCAGCGCCGATAGCGGTCGGCGAGGTCCTTGCGCAGCGGACCCAGGGCGACCCGCTCGCCCTCCAACACGTAGTCTGGCGCGTCCATGCGTGCAGGATGCCATCGCGCGGCCGGGGTGCTCGTCGTCGTCGCCCTCGCGGCGATCGCGGGCGGCTGCGGCGGCTCGTCGGCCCCGAGCAGGGCCACCTACGGCAAGAAGGTCGACAAGCTCTGCACCACGCTCGACGACCGCGTCAGCGCGATCCAGAGCAAGGCGCCGCAGACGACCGACGAGCTCGTCGCCTTCGCCGACAACCTGCAGAAGGTCCTCGACGACGGCGTGCGCCAGCTCAGCGAGGTCGAGCGGCCCGACGGCGCCGATGGCGACAAGGCCGACGCCTGGATCAAGGAGCTCACGCGCGAGAAGGACCAGGCGATCAAGCCCGCGCTGGAGGACCTCAAGAAGGCCGCGCAGACGAAGGACACGGCCGCCATCCAGCGCGCGGTCAAGCGCATCCAGCAGGTCGACGAGAAGAAGGTCGACCAGCTGGCCCGCGACGCGGGCGCGCGCTCCTGCGGCAGCGCCTAGAGGTGGGCCCTGGGCACGCACCGCGAGCGAGCTGTCCTGCCTTTTGGTCGCAGGACGACCCGTAGGCAGGACGCCTCGCCCGAGGACGAACACCGTCCTGGCAGCTCCGCCTAGAGGTAGGCGCCGCTCGGGATGTAGGGCGACAGCGGGCCGAGCGAGCCGCCGGCGAACATCGGCCCGTCGGGCGACAGCGAGAGCCGCGCGTCCAGGCACACCGGCAGCGCCCAGTCTTGGCCGGCCGTGAGGAAGTCGACGTTGGCCGTCGCCCCCGGCCCGGCACCGGCGAGCACCGCCCACAGCACGTGCTGGGCGGCCTGCTCGTCGCGGGCGCCGAGCAGGATGAGGTTGCTGCCGCGCACGAGGGCGAAGGCGCGCTCTTCGAACACGAGCAGCCGCGCGCCATGGGCGATCGGCACCGGCAGGTCGCGGCCGTGGCCGGCGCCGCGCAGCTCGCGGCCGATGGCGTCGGCCACCGCGAGGCCCGCCTCGCCGGCCTCGACCACGTCGTCGACGTCCGGGGCGCGCTCGAGGTCGGGGATCCCGGCCGCCGCTACGCACGGGCGGATAGGCAGTCCGGTGTGCGCGTAGGTGCCCATCGCCTGG
Organism: uncultured Actinomycetes bacterium; assembly: GCA_963821355.1. Lineage (GTDB taxonomy): Bacteria > Actinomycetota > Thermoleophilia > Solirubrobacterales > Solirubrobacteraceae > JAOPZW01. The sequence goes on from CAWGDO010000007.1 coordinate 170,866, forward strand.
GGGTTGGGCGAGCTGAGGATGATGTGAGCGCGCGCGCCCTCGCCGTAGGCCCAGCAGCGCGCGAAGAGCTCGCGGCCGACGCCGCGGCCCTGCAGGGCCGCGGCCACCCCGAAGAGCGAGAAGCCCCAGACGCCCTCGCGGATGAGCGCCAGCGCGACGCCCTCGACGCGTCCGTCGCTCTCGGCCACCCACGATCCGCCGGGATCGGTGCTCAGCAGATGCCGGATGCGCGCGTGCTGACGCGCCGCGCGCACCGACTCGAGCTCGCCGTCGAAGCTCGAGTACAGGACCTCGGCGCACACGCGGTCGGCGTCGACCACGTCCTCGTCGCGCATGGGGCGGATGTGGGTCTCCGGCACCCAGGCAGTGAAGCAAGATCCGGAACGCCGGCCGGAGGCCGCCATCGCTCGCCCAGCGCACGGCCGGACGCCCCGCGGGGCACTCTCCGCTACTCTTCGCCGTCGCCCATGGCCGTCCCCAAGCAGAAGCAGTCGCACTCGCGCACAGCCAAGCGCCGCGCCCAGCACAAGATCTCGGCGCCGACGTACAACGCGTGCCCGACGTGCCACAGCCCGCGCCTGCCGCATCGCGTCTGCCCGACGTGCGGCTCCTACGGCGGGCGCGAGGTCGTGCACGTGCACGACCACGATCACGACCACGAGCACTAGGCCACCCGGCTCACTGGGTAGCCTGCACGGCATGCCCATCACGGTCGCGGTCGACGCCAACGGCGCCGACCTCGGGCCCGCAGAAGTCGCCGCGGGCGCGGCGGACGCAGCCCAGCACGGGGTGCGCGTCGTGCTCTTCGGGCCCGCTGAGCAGTTCGGCGAGGTCGCCGAGGGGATCGAGGTCGTCGACGCTCCCGTCTCCATCGCCAAGGCGCCCGACCCCGTGCGCGCCAGTCGCGCGCACCCCGATGCGTCGATCGTGCTCGCCACGCGCGCGGTCGCGGCCGGCGACGCGGACGCCTTCGTCAGCGGCGGCTCGACCGGTCCCGCGCTGGCCGCCGCGCTGTTCAACATCAAGCGCGCCTCGGGCATCCACCGCCCGGCCCTGGCCATCCCGGTCCCGGTCCCCGGGCACCCGGTGACCATCGTCGACGTGGGCGCCAACACCGAGGTGCGCGCCGAGCACCTCGTGCAGTTCGGCTTCATGGGCGCCGCGCTGGCCCAGGTCGTGCTCGGGATCGAGCGCCCGCGCGTCGGCCTGCTCTCCATCGGCGAGGAGGCCAGCAAGGGCACGCCGCTGGTCGTCGAGGCGCACGCCGCCCTGCGCGACCGCCTCGCCGAGGGCGACACGTTCGACTTCGTCGGCAACGTCGAGGGCAACGAGGTCCCGGCCGGCAAGGCCGACGTGGTGGTCACCGACGGCTTCACCGGCAACGTCGCCCTCAAGCTGATGGAGGGCGTCTCGGAGGAGATGCTGCGCCAGATCCGCGATGTCGCGACCTCGTCGCGGCGGGCCAAGGCCGGCGGCATGCTGCTGCGCCCTGCGCTGCTCGAGTTCCGCGAGGTCATCGACCCCGAGAGCGCCGGTGGCGCCTACCTGCTCGGCCTGCGCCGCCTCGGCGTGGTCCCGCACGGGCGCTTCAGCCGCCGCGGGATCGCCCAGGCCATCCTGCTGGCGGCCCGCGCCGTCGAGGGTGACGTGGTGGGGCGCACGCACGCCGCGCTCGAGGCCGCGCACGCGCTGCGACCGGCCCGGCTGTCCGGATCGCCCTCTACGGTTGCCTCGCCATGACCCGCGAAGAGGTCTTCAGCCTCATCCAGTCGTATCTCGCCGACGAGCTCGAGGTGGATCCCGCGCGCATCGACGAGTCGACGCGTTTCAAGGAAGACCTGGAGGCCGATTCGCTGGACCTCTACACGCTCGTCCAGGAGCTCGAGGACTCCTACGGCGTGAAGATGTCCGACGAAGAGGCGGCGAGGATCCTCTCCGTGGGCCAGGCGGTCGATTTCGTCGTCGCCCACGCGCCCACCACCACCTGAGCCCTGGACCGCCTCCGCGCATTGCTTGCAGAGCTTCCAGACGACCTGCGCCAGCAGGTCTTCACCCATGCCTCCTGGACGGACAGGCGCTCGGACTCCTACTCGCGCCTGGCCTTCCTGGGCGACTCGGTCCTGGGCCTGTCGATCACCGCGCACCTCTACCCGCGCCTCGAGGCCGAGCGCTACGGCGCCGGGCGGCTGACGAAGATCCGCGCCCAGACGGTGTCGGGGCCGTCATGCCGGGCGGTGGCCGAGCGCCTCGGGGTGCCGGACCTGCTGGCCGCCGCCGCGCCGGAGGGCGTGGGGCAGAGCGCCACGACGCTCGTCGCCACCGAGCGCGTCCTGGCCAGCGTCATCGAGGCCGTGATCGGGGCGTGCTACCTGCACTCGGGCTACGAGGCGACGGCGGCGGCCGTGGTCGAGGCCTTCACCCCCGAGATCGACCACGCGCTCGAGCATCCGGTCGACTTCAAGTCGTCGCTGCAGGAGCGGCTGGCCCAGCGCGGCGAGATCGTCACCTACGACGTCACCGCCGAGCTCGGCCCGCCGCACGACCGCACCTTCGAGGTGCTGGCGTCGGTTGGCGAGCGGCCGGTCGGGACGGGCTCGGGGCGCTCGAAGAAGCACGCCGAGCAGGAGGCCGCGCGCACAGCGCTGGAGATGCTCTATTCCGCCGACGAGGACGAGTTCGAGGACTGAATGCACCTCAAGTCGCTGACTCTCAAGGGCTTCAAGTCGTTCCCGGACCGCACGAAGCTCGACTTCGCGTCCGGCGTGTCGGTCGTCGTCGGGCCCAACGGCTCGGGGAAGTCGAACGTGACCGACGCGGTCCTGTGGGCGATGGGCGAGCAGTCGCCGCTGGCCGTGCGCGGGCAGTCGATGCAGGACGTCATCTTCGGCGGCGGCAAGGGCGTGCAGGCGCGCTCGGCCGCCGAGGTGGAGCTCGTGCTCGACAACGCCGACGGCGCCGTCGACCTGCCGCTGGGCGAGATCTCGATCCTGCGCCGCCTGGATCGCAGCGGCGAGGGGGAGTACCGCCTCAACGGCGCGCGCTGCCGCCTCGTCGACATCCTCGAGATCCTCTCCGACACCGGCCTGGGCAAGGAGTCGCACTCGGTCGTCTCCCAGGGGCGCGTCGAGGCGATCGTCACCTCCAAGCCACGCGACCGGCGCCTGCTCATCGAGGAGGCCGCCGGCCTGGGCAAGCACCGCAAGCGCCGCCGCCGCGCACAGCTCAAGCTCGAGCGCACGCAGGACAACCTCGATCGGGCCCTCGACGTCGAGCGCGAGGCCCGCTCGCGGCTGCGCCCGCTCAAGCGCCAGGCCGAGGCGGCCGAGCTGCACGAGCGCCTGGAGCGCCAGACCGTCGAGGCGCGCTGGGAGCTCGCGCGCGACGCCGTGCGCGCCCGCCGCGAGGAGCTGGCGGGTGCCGAGAGCGCCGCCACCGCAGCGCGCGCCGCGCGCGAGGAGGCGCAGGGCCAGCTGGCCGAGGTCGCCCGCCGCCGCCAGGAGGCCGAGGACGCGCTGGCGCGACGGACCGAGGAGCGCGAGGCGCTCGCGCGGCGCGTGTTCGCCGCCCGTTCAGCCGCCGAGCGCGTCGAGCTGCGCCTGGAGCGCACGCGCGAGACGGCCGAGGCGATCGGCGAGCGCATCGAGCGCCGCGGGCGCCAGCTCGACGGCCTGCGCGCCCAGGCCGCGGAGGACACGCCCGACGAGGCCGGTCGCGAGCGCATCGAGGCCCTCCAGGCCCAGCTCGACGAGCTCGATGCCCAGCGCGCCGAGGCGCTCGAGCGCGAGCTGGCGGCGCTGGCGGCGCAGCGCGATGCCGCGGCGGCCCGTGCGGCCGAGCTGGCCGAAGCGGTGCAGCAGCGCCGCGCGGCGCTGACCGAGGCCGACGAGGCGTGCGACGTCGCCCGCACCGCGCGGCGGGCGGCCGAGAGCTCCGCCGAGGCCGCGCGCCGCGAGGCGGCGCGGGTCGGAGCCGAGCTCGCGTCGGCCATCCAATTTCTCAGGACGCATGCGGCGGGGGCGGGCGGGTCCGATTTCCGGTCGCTGGCCGACGAGCTCGAGGTCGAAGCCGGGTACGAGCTCGCGCTGGCCGCGGGGCTCGGCGGCCGGCTCAGCGCCGCCGTCGTCGGCGACCTCGCCGCCGCCCGGGCCCTGCTCGAGAAGGTCGGCCCCGACGGCGGTCGCGCGCTGGTCGCGGACTCGGGTGCGCCGGGCGTGGCGCGCGGCACGACGCCGCCGGCTCCGGGTGCGCGCCACCTGGGCGACATGGTCACCGGGCCGGCGCCCGCGGTGGAGCTCGCGCGCCGGCTGCTGGCCAACACGTGGGTGGTCGAGGACCTCGATCAGCTGCCGCCCGCCTTCCTGGGCGTGGCCGTCACGCGCGGGGGCCGCGCGTGGTTCGGCTTCACGCGCGAGCTGCGTCAGGCGCCGCGCGGCGGCTCGGAGCGCGTGCTGGCCGAGCGCAACCGCCGCGACGCGCTCGTGAGCGAGTCCGGGCGCGCGGTGCAGTCCGAGCAGGGTGCGTTGTCCGCCGTCGAGGCCGCCGCGGCTGCCGTGCAGGCGGCTGACGCCACGCGCGACGAGGCCGATCGCGGCCTGCGCGACGCCGACCGGGCCCGGGCGCAGGCCGTGGAGGAGGAGCGCCGCGCGGCGTGGCTCATCGACGAGCGCAGCAAGGCGCCCGACCAGGGCGAGGCGGCCGTGCGCCGCGCGCAGGTCGAGGGCGAGCTGGCCGCCGAGCGCCGCGTGGCCGAGCGGGCCGCGCGCGAGCGGGCCGAGCGGGCCGCGCGCATCGAGCGCCTGGCGGCCGCCCTGGTCCGCGATCAGGCGCTGCTGCCGGTCGCCCACCGCCTGGTCGCGGCGCTCGCGGGCGCGCTGGAGGCGGTCGCCGCGCGCGTCGAGGTCCTCGACGCCGAGCTGCTGGCCGACCGCGAGGCGGGGGAGGGCGTGGCCAGCACGCTGCGCGCCTGCGCGACCGAGGAGGCCGAGATCCAGGGGCGCCTGCGCGAGCGCGGCGACGCGGTGACCGCGGCCGAGGTCCGCGCCCAGCAGGTCCGCGACGCGGAGCGCGACGCCGCACAGGAGCTCGACGCGCTGGCGGTGCGGCTCGGGCTCGAGGCCCAGCCGGCGTCCGAGCCGCTGGACCCCGAGACCGCCGAAGGCCTGCGGGCCCGTATCGAGCGCTTGCAGCGCCGCCGCGAGCAGCTCGGGCCGGTCAACCCGCTGGCCAAGGCCGAGTACGAGGAGGCGCTCGCCCACGTCGAGGAGCTCGAGCGCCAGCGCGAGGATCTCGAGACCGCGCTGCGCGAGCTCAAGGGCCTCATTCGCGACACCGACCGCCAGATCCGCGAGACCTTCGAGGCCACCTTCACGGCCGCGGCCAAGAACTTCGAGGCGCTCGCCGAGCAGCTCTTCCCCGGCGGGCGCGGGCGGCTGCGGCTCGTGCGCGAGGACTCGGGGCCGCGTCCCGTGCTGGGCGGCGCCCAGGCGGGCGGGGACGACGAGGCCGACGCGGCCGCGCAGGGCGCCGACGAGGCCGAGACCGAGGCCGAGGCGGATGAGCGCGGACTGGACCCGGACGACGACATCGGGGTCGAGATCGAGATCACGCCCGCGGGCAAGGCCATGAAGCGGCTGACCCTGCTCTCCGGCGGCGAGAAGTCGATGACGGCCATCGCCTTCCTGTTCTCGGTCTTCCTGGCGCGCCCGTGCCCGTTCTACATCCTCGACGAGGTCGAGGCCGCGCTGGACGACTTCAACATCGGGCGCTTCCTCAACCTCCTGCGCGCCCACGCCGGCCGCGCGCAGTTCATCGTCGTCACCCACCAGAAGCGCACGATGGAGGCGGCCGACACCCTGTACGGCGTCTCGATGGGCGACGACGGCGTCTCGAAGGTCGTCTCGCGGCGGCTGCCGCGCGAGGTGACCGACGAGGCCGACGCCGAGGGCGCCGCGGCACACGCCGCGTAGGTCAGCCGACGAACGCGACGGGAAGGAATCGGGTGCCGGCGCGTCCTTGTTCACGACGTAGCCCCCCATCGAGGAGCCCCATGCCCAGAGTCGGACGCAGACTCCTGATCGTCGCGGTCCTCGCCGTGGTCGGCGCGCTGGCCGTCGCCGGCGTCGTCTCGGCGAAGTCGACGGTCAAGCTGAGCGCCAGCAAGACCAAGCTGGCCTTCAACGTGAAGACGATCCGCGCCAGCAAGGGCTCGGTCACGCTCGTGATGTCCAACCCCTCGTCGCTCCCGCACGCCATCGCCATCAAGGGCGGCGGCAAGAACGTGAAGGGCAAGACGGTCAACAAGGGCGGGACCTCCCGCGTGACCGTCACGCTCACGAAGAAGGGGACGTACACGTTCTACTGCCCGGTCGACGGCCACGCGGCCGCCGGCATGAAGGGCAAGCTCATCGTCAGCTGAGCCGAGGTCATCGGGTCGCGCGGCGCCTGCGGGCGCCGCGCAGGCCCGACGGCGGCTAGCCTCCTGGCGATGGGCAAGCGCAGCCGCCGCCGGGGCGAGCAGACAGAGCCGTTGGAGGACGCCGAGCTCCACGACGAGCCGGCGGGGCCCGAGGGTGTGCCCGCGCCCCTGCGAGCGGACGGGCCGCTGCGGCCCGACGGGCGCCTGCGCGAGGTCGCGCTCCTGGTCGAGGAGGCCGACTACCTGCTCGCGCTCTATCGCTGGATCGTGCTCACCGGCGACGTTCCGCGCGCCCAGGACTGGCTGCGCCGCGAGGAGTGGCCGCATCCCGATTACGTGGTGGACGTCTACGGCTCGTGGGAGAAGTTCCTCCAGCACGCCGAGATCCCCTCGTCGCCGCTGCTGGCCCGAGTGCGCGAGGCCGACGACGAGCGCAAGTCGGTGGCGGCGCGCCAGCAGCAGGCCGAGCGCGACCTCGCCCGCGTGGAGGACCTGCGCCGCCAGGTCGAGACGGCCAAGCGCCGTCGCGAGGCGGCCGACACCGAGCGGACCGAGCTCCGCGCCCGCGCCGAGCGCCTGGCCGAGCAGCTCGACCGCGCCGAGGGGCGGGCCGCCGCGGCCGAGGCGCACCTGGCCGAGCGACGCCAGCAGGCCGAGTCGGCCGTCGGCCCGCGCGGCGAGGCCTCCGACGAGTGGCTCGCGGCACACGAGGCGCTGCTCGACGAGCTCGACACCGTCCGCGCGCACCGCGAGGAGCTCCTGCGCCAGGTCGAGGAGCTGCGCGAGGCGGCCGCGCAGGACGCCAAGGCGATCGCGCATCTGAGCACGACGCTGGGCGAGGCGGCCGGCGGAGCCGAGCCCGACGGCGAGCCCGCCGAGCCGCTCGAGCCGCCGGCCACGGTGGCCGAGGCCGTCGAGCGCGCCGCCGCGCAGGCCCAGCATCTCGTCTTCACCCACGCCGCCCACGAGGGAGCGGCCAACAGCCCCTACCGCCGCCCGGCGGACGTGCTCGACACGCTCATGCGCCTCGACGAGCTCGCGGCCCTGTACGCGGACCCCGAGGGCTTCGGGCGCTCGCTGAGCCAGGCGGCCGACGAGCTGGGTCTCACGTGGCGCCAGAACGTCTCCGGGGTCGCGCGCAGCCGCAACCCGCACGCCTACAGCGTCGTACACGATGGCGAGCGCCTCGAGCTCGGCCCGCACGTGGCCATCGGCTCGGGGTCGGGCGCCGGGTTCATCGCGCGCATCTACCTGCACGTCGCCGACGGCGCGGGCGACGTCCCGCGCGGGCTCTACGTCGGTCACGTGGGGCGCCACCTGCCCGACACCACCACCGCGTGAGCGCCGCCGGGCCGTTCCTCCTGGTCCAGCTGAGCGACGCGCACGTGCGCGACGACGACGCACTGCCGGAGCGGATGCTCGCTGACGCGGTGCGCCGGGTCGCCGCCATGGACCCGGCGCCGGGCGCCGTCCTGCTGACCGGCGACCTCACCGAGCACGGGCGCGCGCACGAGTACGAGCGGGTGCGGGAGCTGCTCGCCCCGCTGCGGATGCCGGTGCACGTGCTCGGCGGCAACCACGACGATCGCGAGGCCATGCGGGCCGCCTTCCCGCCGGCCGAGACGAGCGAGGCGGGCGACGGCGACTACCGCTACGCGACGCGCTGCGGGCCGCTGCGGCTGGTCGCGGCCGACACGACCGATCCCGGCCGCGTCGAGGGCCGTCTCGGCGACGAGCGGCTGGCCTGGATCGACGCCCGCCTGGGCGAGGACCGCGAGACCCCGACCGTGCTCGCCATGCACCACCCGCCGCTGCTCATCGGCATCCCGGCCTGGGACGCGATCGGCCTGCCGGCCGCCGATCATGAGGCGCTGGGCGAGGTCCTCGCCGGGCACTCGCACGTGATGCGCGTCGTCGCGGGCCACGTCCACCGCGCGGCGCTCGGCACGTCCGGCGGGCGCCCGGTCTTCACCTGCCCGAGCACCTGGGTGCAGGGCCTCCTGGACTTCGGCCGCCCCGACGAGCTCGACCTCGTCGCCGAGCCGCCCGCCTATGCGGTGCACGCCGTCACCGCCGGCGGGATCACCACGCACGTGCAGTCCGTGGCCGAGGGGTAAGACAGCCAAGGGAACGCGACGCAGAGGAATGACATGAGCCCGACCTTCGTCATCGTGGGCGCCGGCATGGCCGGCGGCAAGGCCGTCGAGACGCTGCGCGAGGAGGGCTTCGACGGGCGCGTCGTGCTGCTCGGCGCCGAAACCGAGCGGCCCTACGAGCGCCCGCCGCTGAGCAAGGACTACCTGCGCGGCGAGGCCGAACGCGGCAGCGTCTACCTGCAGGAGGACGCCGGCTGGTACGACGAGCACGACGTCGAGCTGCGCCCGTCGACGCCCGTCGAGTCGCTCGACGTGGCGGCCGGGGCAGTCGTCCTCGCGGGCGGCGAGCGCATCGACTACAAAGCGCTGCTGCTCGCCACCGGCGCGGAGCCGAAGCGCCCGCCGATCCCGGGCGTCGACCTCGAGGGCGTGCACGTGCTGCGCACGCTCGAGGACTCCGACGCGCTGCGCGGCGTGCTCGACGCCGGTGGCCGGCTGGTCGTCGTCGGCGCCGGGTGGATCGGCTGCGAGGTGTCGGCCTCGGCGCGCCAGCGGGGCATGGACGTCGCGCTGGTCGAGGCGCAGGCGGTCCCGCTCGAGGGCGTCCTCGGGCGCGAGCTCGGCGCCTTCTACCGCGACGTGCACGCCGAGCACGGCGTGGCGCTGCACCTGGGCAGCGGCGTCGAGGCGATCGAGGGTGACGGGCGCGCCGAGCGCGTGCGCACGAGCGACGGGACGGTGCTGGATTGCACCGCGGTCCTGATCGCGGTCGGCGTCGCGCCCCGGACAGGCCTGGCGGACGACGTGCTCGCCGTCGACAACGGGATCCTCGTCGACGCCTCGCTGCGGGCGAGCGCCGACGGCGTCTTCGCGGCGGGCGATGTCGCCAACCACGACCACCCGCTCTTCGGGCGCCTGCGCGTCGAGCACTGGGCCAACGCGCTCGAGCAGGGCCCGTCGGCGGCGCGCGCGATGCTCGGCCAGGACGCCGTCTACGAGCGGGTTCCGTACTTCTTCTCCGACCAGTACGACGTCGGGATGGAGTACGCGGGCCACAGCCGGCCCGGCGACGAGGTCGTCTTCCGCGGCGATCCCGCGACGCGCGAGTTCATCGCCTTCTGGCTGCGCGACGGGCGCGTGACGGCGGGCATGAACGTCAATGTCTGGGACGTCAGCGAGCACCTCCAGGAGCTCGCGCGCTCGGGCGCCACCGTCGACCCCGACCGTCTGCGCGACCCGGACGTGCCCCTGGACGAGCTGGCCTCGTCCTAGCTACCCTTCTTCGCATGCAACGCGCAGCACGCAGGCTCTTTGCCTCGCCCCGGCCGTCTCGGCGGGGTGACGCGCGCGTGCGCTGACGCTCCTTCCACGACGACCGGGGCGCCCCGATCCCGTCGTCGTCGAAGGCAAGGAGTCGTCGTGCCGTACCTCACCGAAGAGCAGCTGGCCCGGGCCCTGACCCTGGCCGACCTGACCGACCCGGCCTACGGGCCGCACTGCATGCAGCACCTCGTCGCGGGCGCCACCGGCGCGCTGCGCGAGCGCTGGGGCTGCCCCGTGCTCGTCCATCGCGCCAACCGCGTGGTGCCCGTGGCCGACAACTACGACGCGCTGGGCTACCCGCCCGACGGCCCGGCGCGGGACAGCCGCTACACCCGCTACGTCGACGCCGGGCGCCTGCTGCGCAGCCAGACCTCGGCGGCGGTCCCCTCGGCGCTGCGCACGCTGGCGCCGACGGCGCCGGGCGACGTGCTCGTGTGCGCGCCCGGGCTCGTCTACCGGCGCGATGCGATCGACCGCCTGCACGTCGGCGAGCCCCATCAGCTCGACCTGTGGCGGGTCACCGAGCGGACGATGACCCCGCTCGATCTCGAGGCGATGATCGCCGCGGTGGTCGAGGCGCTGCTGCCGGGCGCCCAGTGGCGCGCGCTGCCGGCGAGCCACCCCTACACCGAAAGCGGCCGCGAGGTCGAGGTCCTGACCGGCGGCGAGTGGGTCGAGCTGCTCGAGTGCGGCCTCGCCCATCCCCGCGTGCTCGCCGCCGGCGGGCTGGGCGGGCACTCGGGGCTGGCCATGGGCATCGGCCTCGACCGCGCCGTCATGCTGCGCAAGGGCATCGGCGACATCCGCCTGCTGCGCTCCGATGACCCGCGCGTGGCGGCCCAGATGCGCGACCTCGAGGCCTATCGCGAGCTCTCGGCGCAGCCCCCGGCGCGGCGCGACATGAGCATCGCCTGCGCGCCCGGCCTCACCGACGAGGACCTCGGCGACCGCGTCCGCGGCGCGCTGAGCGCCGAGCAGGCCGAGTGGGTCGAGGAGGTCGCCGTCGCGTCGCGCACGCCGGCGCCCGAGCTCCCGCCGTCCGCCCGTGAGCGCATCGGCATCGCCGACGATCAGGAGAACCTGCTCGTGCGCGTGGTCCTGCGCCACCCGACGCGGTCGCTGGCCAAGGCGGAGGCCAACGCGCTGCGCGATTGCATCTACGGGGCGCTGCACGAAGGCACCGAGCACGAGTGGGCGGTGGCGGCCGGCTAGAGCTTCTTCTCGCCCCAGTACGCCGCGATCGGGTTCGCGTTGAAGTTGCCGATCTCCGTGTAGCCCTCGGAGGCGTAGAGGGTCATGGCGCCGCGCTGCAGCGGTCCGGTGTCCACGCGCACGAAGGCGTAGCCGCGCTCGCGGGCGGCGTCCTCGAGCGCCCGCAGCAGCGTGCGCGCCGCCCCGCGGCGGCGGGCGCCGGGCACGACGTACATGCGCTTGATCTCGGCGGCGTCGGGGGCGATGCGCTTGATGCCGCCGGCGCACACGGGTTCGCCCTCGCGGAAGCCGACGAGGAAGGTGCCGGCCGGCGGCGCGAAGTCGGCCGGCTTGGCGCTGGGCATGTGATCGCCCTCGATGTCGCCGTAGAGCTCACCCATCTCGGCCACCATCGCGGCGAGCAGGTCGCTGGCGGGCGGGAGCGCCGCGTCGATGGGCCGGAAGTCGATCTGCACTCCGCTATCGTCGCGCACC
>CAWGDO010000008.1:0-476921 GCA_963821355.1 uncultured Actinomycetes bacterium
GGATCGCGCATGCCGGAGGGCAGTCGCGCGTCGGACGAATCCAAGCAGCGGCCAGAACGCGACGCCGACGGAGCAAGCGTGACCGCAGCGGGCGTCGACGATCGCCGCAGCGTGCGAAGCACGCTCGCACCACTGCCTGACCGAGCGCCGCACCGCTGGCCACTTCAGGTGTCAGGCTGACCCCATGAGAGCCGCGGCTCGCGATCCCTAGCGCCGCGGGTCATCCGCGGCTACCACTCCCAGCGCTCGGGCACCAGGACGACTCGGAAGCCGTCGGGATCCTGGAAGGTCATCCCGTGCTGGGCCCAGTACGGGTTCGCGGGAGCGACCGGATCGACGCCGAGACGCGCCGCGACGGTCTGCACGGCCTGATCGTCGCCGAGGTAGAGCACGAGCAGCGATTCAGGGTGCGGTGCCGGGGCGCCGTGCCCGCCGCCCGAGGTCAGCTCGAGGTGCGCACCGGTGCCCGGCACCGCGAGGAACACGCCGTCGTAACCGTCGTGATCGCGGAAGCCGCCGATCTCGCTGAGCCCGAGGCCGTCTCGGTAGAACGCGACGACCTCATCCAGGCGCTCGGTATGCCGGGCGACGCGCAGCCGCATCGCTCAGCGCTGCGCTCGCGATGTGGGCGGCGCGTCCACGCCGGCGACGACCGGCCGGGTGCTCGGTTCTTCTCGGGGCACGGTGCCCTCCGATCGGATGGCGCGGGGCGGAGCCGCCGCTGCGGCATCCCCCTACGGGACGAATGACCAAGAATGGAAGGATCAGTCGCGGCAGGGCTCCACCCGTTTCATGCCGTGGACGGATCGGAGAAGCGGCCCACCCTCAGGATGCCGACAGGGTCGCCAGCATGGCCGCGGTGTCCTTGAGGTAGACCTCACTGCGGGCGATGCGCCCAGCGCGGACCGTGAGCAGCTCGACCACGGCCAGCGAGATCGACCGGCGCGGTGGCGCGCGCCGTGAAGCTCACGTCCATGCGCAGCACGATGGTCTCGTCGTCCACGGCATCGAGACGATCGAGGTCGAACCGCAGGTCGAACAGCTCGCCGATCCGTTGCATGAGGGCGATGTAGCCGTCGGCGCCGCGGTGGGTGCCGCCGTAGGGCAGGCTGTCGGGCTCCAAGATCTCGTAGTCGGCGCTCAGCAGCGGCGGAAGCTCGTCCCACCGCTGCTGGCCAACGCGCTCGAGCAGTTGCTCGACCAGGGCGACACCGTCTTTGGCCATCGACGATCAGGCTCCGCTGAAGGCGCGTTCGAACGCCTTGGGATCCGACCACCAGGTCGCCGCCATCGCCTGCGCGTTGGGGTCGGGGAAGATGTCCTCCTGCTCGGCGGCGAGGCCCGTCGAGCAGGCCTTCGGCGACCTGCCGGGGCGGCGTCTTGGGCGCGTCGATCCCGGCGAGCATGTCGGTGTCGATGCCGGCGGGGTAGACGCCGTGGACGCGTGATGCCCTTGGCCGTCAGGACCGGCCGCAGGGCCTGGGTGAGCGAGTGGGCGGCCGCCTTGGAGGCGGAGTAGCCGGCCATCGGCGGCGTGCTGGCGAGCGACGAGCAGCGAGAGGACGTTGACGATCGCGCCGCCGCCGTTGCGCTCCAGCACGGGCACGAACGCGCGGATGACGTCGAAGGTGCCGTCGTAGTTGACGACCATCTCGTGGCGCACGCGCGCCGGGTCGGCGTCGAGGGGAGCGGCGAACGCGGCCGTGCTCGCGTTGTTGATCAGCACCGTCGCGTCGGCGGCCTGTCGGGCCGCGGCCGCGATGGTCTCGCGATCGAGGAGGTCGAGGGCGACCGGCACGACCCGCGGGTCGTCGAGGACCGCCGACGGGGTTGCGCGCCGCGGCGTAGACCTTGGCTGCGCCGCGATCGAGCAGCGCCTCGACGAGGCTGCGACCGAGGCCGCGGTTGGCGCCGGTCACGACGACGGTCTGTTCTGCGATGTCCATGACGTCCGTCCTGTCTGTCGGGGTCGCGCACGGACGCTACGGAGGCAGCGTGAGTCTGCCAATGACCTGAACGCGCTGCTTTCTTGTCCGTTCGTCTCAGCGATATGCGATAAGTGGAGACGATCGGTACGCTCGAGTGATGGATCCGCTCGCCGACGTGATGGACGTCAGCCGTGTCCGCGGTGCGATGCTCGCCAACGTCGCGCGCCCGCGCCCGTGGGGACTCGCGCTGCCGCAGAGCTCGGGCGCGTCGTTCCACGCGCTCACGTCGGGGACCGCCTGGCTGCGGGTCGAGGGCGCCGAGCCGCTCCAGCTGATGCCAGGCGACCTGCTGCTGCTGCCGACGGGCATCCCGCACCGGCTCTCGTCGACGCCCGACGGCCGCTGCCGCCCGTTCGACCGCACGGTCAAGGAGCAGCTGATGACCGCCGACGGCGATCTGCTGCTCGACGGGCCCGGCGCGGCGACGACGTTCGTGTGCGCCGGCTACGACTACGACCACGACGTCGCGCACTCGCTGCTCTCGCTGCTCCCCGCGGTGCTGCACGTGCCCGCCGACCCGGTCGCCGGATCGCAGGTCACCACGCTGGTGTCGCTGCTCGCCGGCGAGCTCGGCATGCGCGACGCCGGCGCCGCGCGCAGCAGTCGCGCGGCTGATCGACCTGCTGCTCATCCACGTCGTCCGCGCCTGGGCGGCCAGTGCCGCGGGCGAGCGCGCCGTCCTGGCTGCGCGCGCTGAACGACCCCGTCGTCGGCCCGCGCGCTCGCCGCGCTGCACGCGCGGCCCGAGGAGCCGTGGACGATCGAGTCGCTCGCCGCCGAGGTCCATCTCTCGCGCGCAACCCTCGCGCGCCGCTTCACCGAGCTCGTCGGCGAGCCGCCGCTGGCCTACCTCACGCGCTGGCGGATGGACCTCGCCGCCCGGCGCCTGAAGGACACGACCGAACCGGTCGAGACGCATCGCCCGCTCGGTCGGCTACACGTCCGAGTACGCGTTCAACCGGGCGTTCAGCCGCCATCGCGGCCAGCCGCCCGGTCGCTACCGCCGCGCGGCCTGAGCCGCTCGCCGCACGGGGACGAGGCGCGCCGCCACCGGGCTCGGGGTCCGCGCCGTGAAGTCCGGCTCCGGATCACGCGAAGCGCCCGGGCTGTGGGATCGCGCGCACGCGTCACGCGCCGCTCGGACGCGCGTGCGCGTTCCGCTGCCGGCAAACGGCCCGGCGCCGGCGTGCGTGTAACGCGCAGGCTCCGGGGGCGACAGTGCCGGACCCTTCGAGCCCTGGAGATGCGCCATGAATCCCGCTGTCTACGTCCAGACGAACGATGCCGCCGACAATGAGGTCGTCGCCTTCAAGCGTTCGGAGGACGGTTCGCTGTCCACCTCGCGGCGCTACAGCACGGGCGGGCGCGGGACCGGTACCCCGCATCTTCCCTCGCAGAACTCGATCGTCCTCAGCGCGGACGGCCGCTGGCTGCTCGTGGTCAACGCGGGTAGCGACGAGCTGTCGCTGTTCGCGGTCAAGCCGGACGGGCTCGAGCTCACCGATCGCGCCGCGTCGGGCGGCAGCCGGCCGACGAGCGTCGCGATCAGCGGCACCCTCGCCTACGTGCTCAACAACGCCACCCCGAACCTCGCGGGGTTCAGGGTCGACGAGGGCCGGCTGGTCGGGCTCGAGGCCTCGGCCCGCGCGCTGAGCGCCGACGACGCGGACCCCGCGCAGGTCGCGTTCAGCCGCGACGGCCGCACGCTGGCGGTGACCGAGCGCGGGACGGACAGCATCAGCGCATATGCCATCGACGAGCACGGCTACGCCGCCGGGCCGACGACGATCCGCTCCTCGGGCAAGACGCCCTACGGCTTCGACTTCACCGCGGACGGGACGATGATCGTCACCGAGGCGTTCGGCGGCGCGATCGGTGAGGCAGCGGCGTCCTCCTACGCGTTGACCGACCCGGCAAGCTCGCCTCGGTGAGCGGCTCGATCGGCGATTCCCGCAGCGAGGTGTGCTGGGCGGCCGTCACCAACGACGGGCGCTTCGCCTATGTCACGAACTTCGGCGACGGAACGATCTCCAGCTACGCCATCGGCGACGGCGGCACCCTGAACCTGCGCGACGCCGTCGCAGGCTCGACGCGCCTGGGCGAGAAGGGCGTGCGCGACGAAGCGATCACGCGCGACGGGCGCTATCTCTACGCGATCGACGCCGACGCCCAGAAGGTCTTCGGCTGGACGGTCGGCAGCGACGGCGAGCTGGTCGCCATCGGTGCGTTCGAGGGCGTCCCGGAGACGGTCGCCGGGCTCGCCGCGAGCTGAGCGCACGCAGCGGCGCATGGCTGCGATGAGGCTCGAAGCCCTCTCGGTGATCGACGGCCATGCGCACGGACGAGCGGTTGGAGCGGATCGCCTCGGACCCCAACGGGGTGGATACCCGCCGCCGCGGCTGCGCGCCGATAACTCGGACGCGCAGGTGCGCTCCTCCTGTCGGCGCCGCGACCTACATGCCGCGCGGCGGGATGGCATCGCCGTGCGCGGCATGTTCTGGATGGATCAGGTGATCACGGCCACCTAGCGATCGTGAGGTCCTGCAAGCGTTCTGGCCCGAGTACGGTCTCCGCTCGGCGAACATGCGCGGATGATGGTGCCCGAGAACGTCCGCCAGTCTGCTCTGGGGCGCTGCTCGGAGCGTTCGTCGGCGACGCGGTCGGCATGCCCTAGGCGTGACCGAAGCGCACGTCGGGCAGGATCCGGTGCAGCGGCTTGGGGAGCCACCAGGCCCACCGGCCGAGCAGGCGCAGCAGCACGGGCACGGCACGAGCAGCAGGCGGACCAGCGCGGCGTCCAGCAGGACGGCGATGCCGAGGATGACGCCCATCTCCTTTGGGGGCAGCGGCCCGGAGAGCGCGAAGGTAAAGAACACATCCTCGTTGCCTGCCATCCTCACGCAACGCGGCTCGGCTGCGAGCGCGAACTAGCCGCATTGCGTGGGCTCGCCGCGACAAGCGGGGCTTCGCGCCAACTCGCGCACGCGCGCGACGGCGACCTGCGACCAGTCACCGCTGGCCTGGCCCGCTACTACGCCTCGGACCTGTCAAGAGACGTCGATCATCCGTCCGAGCCGGCCCGGCGAGCGGCCTGACCCGGACCCTCCGACCGGCCGCTCCGCGCCGAGACCGACGAGTCTGAGCAGCGGCCGACACGCGACGCGCGACGCCGACATCGTTGCTTGACAAGCGGGCGTCTCCGAGCCGCCGAGCTCATGCCCGCTCCGGACGGTCGTTCCCAGGGATGTCTGGCTCTGCAACGGTTGCTGCCCATGGCCCTGAAGCCCCAGATCGTGCGCAGCAACTGGTCCTTGGTGAACACGCGCGTGGGATCGGACGCCAGCGTGCGCGCGAGCGCGAACTCCTTCTGCGACAGATCGACCAGCGCGCCCCGCAGCCGCACCACCCGCGCCGCCACGTCGACCTCGAGCGCGACGACGCGCAGCCGCCCGGGACGCCGGCGCGCGTCGGCACGGCGCAGCAACGCCTGCACCCGCGCACGCAGCTCCGGGTAGCTGAACGGCTTTCCGACTGGCACTCGGGCGCATAGGGAGTGCGCCGGCCCGGGCGGCGAGATGCCATCCCGCGCGGCGGAGGCAGGTGCCGGCCGACAGCGCTTCGGCGCGGTTGGAGGTGCTGAGCCCAGCCGCGCATTGCCTGCAATGCGAGGCTTGTGGGCTCGCTGCCCGGGGATAGCGGCTCATCGGTGCGCGTTGTGGGGCGGTCGTCCGGCCGTAGGCTTCCCGAGATGTCGTCGGTGGCTCGAGAGAGGGTTCGTTTGGCGGAGCTTGTTGCGCTGCTCTCGCTGGGCACCGATCTCGGGCTTGGGCCAGCCGATGGAGCACATGATCCGTGCGTGCTTGATCGCGCTGCGGCTGGGGAGCGGCTCGGGTTCGGCGGAGTCGGAGCGCGGCGTCGTCTACTACTCGGGTCTGCTCGCGTGGGTCGGGTGCCACACCGACGCCTACGAGCAGGCGAAGTGGTTCGGCGACGACCGATCGCTCAAGCGCGACGCGCACTACTACTACGACATGGGCAAGGTCGGGCCGGCGATCTCGTTCATGCTCAGGCACGTCGGCGGGCCCGAACGACCGCTGGCGAGCGCGCACCCGGGTCGGCGTCGCGTTCATGGGGGACGGGCGTGCGATCGATGAAGTCGCTTGCGGAGAACCACTACCTCGCGACCGACGAACTCGCTGCCGAGCGTCTGGGCTCGGCGAGGACGTTCGCGAGAGCCTGCGACAGAGCTACGAGCGCTGGGATGGCAAGGGCGCTTACGGGATGAAGGGCGAGGAGATCGCGCGTCAGCTCGCGGCTGATCAACCTCGCCGACGTGGTCGAGGTGTTCGGGCGCACCGGCGGCGTCGAGGCGGCGCTGATGGTGGCCCGGGAGCGCAGCGGCACGCAGTTCGATCCGGATCTGGTCGACGCGTTCTGCGAGCAGGCGCCGATGGTGTTGAGCGAGCTCGACGACGGCGCCGAGCTGGGACGCGGTGATCGCGGCGGAGCCGGCGCTGGCGGCGGGAGATCGAGCGGCGAGGAGCTCGACCACGCGCTCGAGGCGATCGGCGAGTTCGCCGAGCTGAAGTCGCCGTGGATGATGGGTCACGTCGCGCGGCGTCGACCGAGCTGGTCACCGAGGCCGGCGACGAGCTTCGGCCTCCCGAGCGCCGACGCGGCCGCAGCTGCGCCGGGCCGCGTTCGTCCACGACCTCGGCCGGCTCGGGGTTCCGAACACGATCTGGGACAAGCCCGGGCCGCTGACCGGTCCGAGCTCGAGCGGGTGCGCCTGCACCCGTACCTGAGCGAGCGGATGCTGGCGTTCTCGCCCGCGCTCGCGCGCGCTTGGCGCGATCGCGGTCCAGCATCACGAGCGACTCGACGGCTCCGGCTATCCCGCGCGGCCTGTCCGGCGACGCAGATCAGCACCGGCCGCGCGATTGCTGGCCGCGGCCGACGTCTACCACGCGCTGTACGAGCCGCGCCCGCACCGGCCGGCTCGCAGCCGCGAGGACGCGGCCGGCGAGTTGCGCCGCGAGGTCACCGCCGGGCGCCTCGACGGCGACGCGGTGGACAGCGGTGCTGCGGGCCGCCGGGCACCGCGTCGGCCGGCGCCGCGAGTGGCCTGCGGGCCTGACCACGCGCGAGGTCGAGGTGCTCCGGCTGCTCGCGCGCGGCCTGTCGAACAAGGAGATCGCCGAGCAGCTCGTGATCTCGCCGAAGACCGCAGGCAGCCACGTCGAGCACATCTACGCGCAAGATCGACGCCTCGAACCGCGCGCAGGCCAGCCTGTTCGCGATGAAGCACGGGCTGATGGCGACGCGCTGCCACCAGACGGCGCCTAGATCTTCGCCGAATCCGCGAGGCCCAAAGATCAGGCGAATGCCCGATGACGTCGTCGCTCCGTGCGAGCCTGCTCGCATCGATCGAACCCGGCTTGGAGGACATGATGAGCACCCAGGAGAGCACCACGGCGCGGCGACGGCCAGCGCGTTCACGCCAACGGCATCGACATCCACTACCTCGAGCAGGGCGAGGGCGAGCCGCTCGTGCTGCTGCACGGCGGCCTGGTCTCCACCAACCCGATCTGGACCGGCGTGCCCGTCGCGTACGCGTCGCCACATGGACACACTCGCCGAGCACTTCCGGGTGATCGCGCCGGACACGCGCGGCTGCGGCCGGACCGTGCACCCGGGCGGCCCGGTCACGCTTCGATCTGCTCGCCGACGACGTCGCCGCGCTGATCGACGCGCTCGGACTCGAGCGGCCGCTGATCGCCGGCTTCAGCGAGGGCGCGATCACCGCGACCATCCTCGGCATCCGGCACCCGGACACAGCCCGAGCGATCGTCAACCACGCGGGCTTCGACATGTTCGATCCCGAGGCCCCGACGTTCGCGATGATGCGCCAGATCCTCGGCGGCAGCCCCGATGCGACCGAGCCCGATCCGGACGCCGCAGCACGCGGATTCGAGGCCTCCGAGCAGATGCGCCCGATGTTCGAGCTGATGAAGCGCGACCAGGACAGCGGTCAGGGCGACGGGCACTGGCGGACCTACCTGCGCCTCGCCTGGGAGCGCACCACCCAGCATCCCGGCTACACGTACGCCGACCTCGCGAAGATCACCGTTCCAACGCTGATCCTTGCCGGTGACCGCGACGACTTCTGCACCGTCGAGCAGGCCGCCACCGCCTACCGGCAGCTCGCGGACGGTGAGCTGGCGATCCTGCCCGACCACGGCCACTACATCCCGCCGGCCGCAATCCAAACGACGATCGAGTTCTTCGCGCGCCGACTCGCTACCCAATCCTGACCGCAGAGGCCAACGACATGACCACGATCCACGTCACCACTCACAGCCGGCTGGCCCCCGAGCGGGTGCTCGCGGCCGGCCACGACTTCTCGGCCCGGCGTGCGGAGATCTTCCCCGCCGTATCGATCCCGCACTTCGAGGTCCACGAGCTCAACCAGACCTCCGCCGACGTCACCGAGGGCACACCGGCCGGCGTCGGCATCAACTGGGAGCGATGCCGGTACGACTGGTCGCAGCCCGGTTCAGTCAAGGCGGTCGTCACCAACTCGAACGTCTACCAACCGGCGAGAAGCAGCTGGGAGCTCCGAGCCACACCGGCCGAGAGCGGAAGCGAGGTCGAGATGATCTGGATCCGCGAATTCACACACAACGCCCGCGGGAGGATCTTCGGGACACTGTTCAACCTGATCGGGAAGCCCATCTTCACGCGCGAAGCCAAGCGCACGATCCGAAACCTCGAGCGTGCGGAGGCGACTCCCGCCTAGAAGCCGCCGACCACGGCACCGCCGGGCTGGAGCTCGTCCACCCTCGCCGGCCACGATGCCCAACGACGTCGACATCGCTCCCTCCTGAAACGACTCAAGCAGTCGACGCGGGTTGGCGCGATTCGCACGGTCTCACAAATGCGGGTGCCTGCGGCCGCTCCCCGTAAGCCCTCCTATTCATCTCAGTGACGCGCCTGCTTCGCCTGCGCGAGCGAAAGTTGGCGCCGGGTTCGATTTCCCCGTCGCGCGCCATTGCGAGCAGCAACGGTGCTTGAGATCCACCGGCGCCGCCACCCTCGGGTGGCGGATGCAGGGATAGGTCGCGGGCAGCGTGGGACCTGCGTCACGCTGCGCGCCGTGGCCGGCGAAGCGCGCGGCTGGTGGTCGACTACCCCGGTCGGGTTCGGTCCCATGCGATCTGTAGGCGCTCGAGTTCGTGCAGCGGGATGCTGCCGCGCCATTCGGGTTGGCCGTCGAGGCGCAGACGGGGGAGCCGCGCGAGGAGGGTGCTGAGCGCGATCTCACCGTGCAGGCGTGCGAGTGGTGCGCCGAGGCAGTAGTGCTTGCCGGCGCTGAAGCTCAGGTGTGGGTTGGGGTTGCGGGTGGCGTCGAAGCGGTCGGGGTCGGGGAAGACGTCGGGGTCGCGGTTGGTCGCGGCGAGGAACACGAAGCGGTGCTCCCCGGCGGCGATCGGGCAGCCGTCGATCTCGTCGGCGTGAGCGGCGCGGGTCACCACGATCGTGACGGGTGAAACGATGCGTAGGATCTCCTCGACGGCGCCCGGGATCTGGTCGCGCGACACCGTTACGTCGCTGTGGAGCAGCAGCAGGGTGCCGGCTGCGATCAGGCTCGTGGTCGTGGCGTGGCCGGCGCTGATGAACAGCACACAGTTGGCCAGGATGTCGGCGCGTGTCTCGGGCTCGTCGGGGAGCTGTCGGGCGAGTGCCGTGAGCAGGTCCTCACGCGGGGCGGCGCGCCGCTGGTCGAGCAACTCGCCGAAGTACGCCTGCAGCTCGCTCGCGGCGTCGCTCGCGGCCTGCAGGAACTCGACGTCGCGCTGGTGGGCAAACCCTTGGCCGAGCGTGACCATGCGTTTGTCGACCCAGGACACGTCGCTCGGCGGGAACGCCGAGCACGCGGCAGATGATCTGAAGGGGCAGGGGCCGCGCGAAGTCGCTGACGATGTCCATCCGTCCGTGCTCGATGACCGCGTCGATGAGCGCGTGTGCGCTGGCCTGGATCGGCTCGCGGTAGGTGTCGATCGTGCGTGGTGTAAAGCGCCCCCCGAACGCGCGGCGCATCAGGCGGTGGCGCTCGCCGTCGAGTGAGATGAGCCAACGAGCGAACATCCTGAACAGCTCGAAGTCCGACGGGCTGACCATCGGGGGCAGGAAGTTGGCGCTGTGCAGGATCCAGCGCGCGCTCGCGTGGCGGCAGCCGACTTGGCCGGAGCCGCGCAGGATGCTGTGTGGGTCCGCGCGCCCCGCCGGCGAGAAGAGGCCGTCGACGAGCGCCCGGTCGCCTGAGGGGCCGGCGTCGTTTGCCGCAACGCTCGTCATCGGCGGTCAGGCTCCTGCGCGAAGCGTTTCGGCGTTCCTCATGACGACGGCCATCGTCTTGTGCAGCTCGTGCGTGGGGCTGAACTCGATCGTCTCGGTCCCAGCATCGGCGGCCGGTGTGTGTCCTGCGGGCGCGTAATAGGCGTCGCCGGCCTCGATCACGTCCTGGCCGTCGGCGTAGGTGAACGTCAGGCGGCCCTTGACCACGATCCCCCAGTGTGGGCACTGGCAGCGATCGTCGGGCAGGCCGCGGAAAGCGGCGCCATGTCGCCGCCGTCGCTGAACTGCTCGAAGGCGACGGTGTAGTCGCCGAGCTCGTCGAAGCGGCCCTCGTAGCCGGGACCGCTGGCGCTGTGGGCAGCCGTCGACTGGGATGCCTTTGGCACTTCTGTGCTCCTTCCCGCTTGCCTTGCGTGTTCTGCTGGACCCGGAGTCTGGACTGCAAGATCGTACTTGCAGTCCAGCTCGTTCGCTAGTCTCGTCTGGCATGCCGCCAAGGCGTTACGCATCGGGTCGTGGCTCCGCGTCGTCGGCGCGGACGATCGAGCGCGTCCTGGACGCCGCCGCCGGTCTCGTCGCGGAGGGCGCGTTCCATACGGCGACGATGAACGACCTCGCGCGCCGCGCCGGGGTGTCGCGTGCGACGGTGTTCTCGCGGTTTGGCTCAAAGCTCGGCGTGCTCGAGGCGCTGAGCCTGCGCTGTGCTGGGGGGCCCGAGATGCGCGCGCTCCGCGAGGCGCAGGGTGTCGACGATCCCGTCGCCGCGGTCGACGCGCTGCTCATAGCGGGCTGCGACCTGTGGGAGAAGGAGGGCTACATCATGGTCCAGCTCAAGGCGATCGTCGTGCTCGAGCCCGACGCCAGCGCCATCATCGATGCGCAACACGACGATCAGCGCGCAGGCATGGAAGGTCTCGCCCGCGGGCTTCAAAGAGCCAGACGGCTGCGCGAAGGCTGGTCGGTGGCACGCGCCACCGCGGCCCTGCACGCGCTTACGAGCATCGAGACCTTCATGCTGTTGCGCCGCGACCACGGCCTGCCACTCGCAAAGGTCAAGCAGACAATCGTCGAGCTCTCGCGCACGATGCTCGCGGAGTCGCACTGATCAGCTGGCCACCGACGGTTGCCCGGCAAGCACCGCTGCAGCGTGCCCGGCGCGACCCGAAGTGCTCGCGGGCGATCGACGAGGCGACGGCCGCTCAGCGGCGCCGCCAGGCGGCGAACCCGACCCCAACGGCCAACCACCCCGCGACCACGTAGGGGAAGGCGTTGTAGGGCGAGTCGGGCACCGGGTAAACGTTGTGGTAGAGCACGTAGAGGGCCACCGCGATACCGGCCAACGGCAGCACGAGCTCCAGCCGGGACCCCTGGCCGGCGAGGAAGCGGGTCGCGGCCACGTTGGTCATCACGTACATGGTCAGCAGGCTGAGGGTGCCGATGGTGGCGAAGTAGAAGAAGACGTCGATCGGCTTGGCCCCGGCGACGCCGAAGACGACGAGGATCGCCAGGTCCAGCGCCATGACGAAGGCCAGCCCGCCGGCCGGCGCGCCGGTCGACGAGACGCCCGCTAGCCGGTGGTCCAAGAGCCGGTCGCGTCCCAGGGCGAAGAGCATCCGCGCAGCCACCGATGCGCAGCCCAGCCCGGCGCCGATCGCGCTGATGATGGCCGCGAGGTTCAGCACGTCGGCCATGCCCCGGCCCACGTAGCGCTGCGCGAGCTCTCCGATCGGCGCCGCCGAGCCCGCGAACGCGCGCACGCCCGCCGGGTCGGTTCCGAAGCCCAGGGTCTGCACCGCCACGCACGACACGTAGAAGACGCCGCCGAAGGCGATGGCGGCGATCATCGAGCGCGGGATCGCGCGCCGGGGATCGGTGGCCTCCTCGCCCAGCGATCCCGCGGACTCGAACCCGGCGAAGGACAGGAAGCCAAAGACGGAGGCCAGCGCGATGGTCGACAGCGTGGTCCCCGGGGGCGGCGCGAAGACCTCGAGCGTCACCCCGCGACCTGCAGGCGCCCCGCCGAAGACGAGCTTGCCGACGATGATCGCCATCAGCGCGAGGATGAGGGCGACCGACACGACCTCGAAGATCAGCAGCGTGCGCGCCGCGGTGAGGATCGCGCGCGAGGCGATCAGCCACACCAGCGCCCAGCCGACCAGTGCGAGCGGCAGCCACGGCGCGTTCTCGGCGATCCCGGTGCTGCGCAGGAACGCCCGCCCGAAGATGGCGACGGCCGAGATCGAGACCACCGGGAAGATGAGGTAGGTCCCCAGCAGCGCCCAGCCGGCGACGAAGCCGGCGCGCGGGCCCAGCGCGCCGCCCACGAACGCGTAGACAGAGCCCGCGCTCGAGAACTCGGCCGACAGGCGCGTGAAGCCATAGGCCACCAGGGCGACGCCGATGGCGGCCACGACATAGGCCAGCGAGGCCGCGCGGCCGAGCAGTGCGGCCGCCGCGACACCGGTGATCGACATCGCGAGCGTCGGCGCCATCACGCCGATCGAAACCGACAGCGTCGGGACCTGGCCCAGCTCGCGGCGGAGCCTTCCCAGCCGCGAGGTGGATCCAGCGGCAGCTTCAGGCGGGGCGACAGCGCTGATGGCCGACCCTACCCCGTTGTCGAGAACGCTCGCCAGAACCGAGCTTCAACGATGGGATGGTCTGGGCGCTGCGGGTCCGCCGCGACGTCCCGGGCTCGCCTCCCGCGTGCACGTGGTTTCTGGTCCGGCCGGGCGCCGCGCACGCGGCGCCGCCCGGTGAGGGCGGCACCGCGCGGTGCAGGGCGCGCCGCGCGGTGCAGGGCGCGCCGCGCGGTGCAGGGCGCGCCGCGCTGAACCTCTCAGTTCGCAGGTGCGATGTTGAGGTTCATGCGGAACAGGTTCGTCGGGTCGTACTTGGCCTTCAGCCGTGCGAGCCGGTCGTAGTTGACGCCGTAGCCCGCGCGCACCAGCGCGTCGTTCTCCTCGCCGAGCCCGGGGAAGTTGAGGTAGACCCCGCCGGTCGAGTGCTTCTCCAGCGCGGCCCACAGGTCGCGTCCCCAGGCGATCGCCTCGTCGGTCTGGGCCGGGTCGGTCCAGTTCGCCTCGACGGTGACGAGGAAGGCGGCGTCGCGGCCGCCGTACGCCGTGTCCGTTTCGGCGACGCGGCTCATCGCGCCACCGTGGTGCCAGATCACGATGTCGGTCGCCGGCGTCGGTCGCCGGGCGGCGAACTCGGCGATCTCGTCGATCGCCGCGTCGCTGAGCTCGGCGAGCGCGCGCGACTTCCAGTAGCGCAACTCGCCCTTGGGGAAGAGCGCGTCGAAGCCGTTCTGCAGCCCGATCCACGGCCATGGGCCGCTGAGGTCGACGAGCGGCTCGCCCAGCTCGCGCAGCGGCTGCACGACGGGCTCGCCGTCCTGCACCGGACCGCAGT
Source organism: uncultured Actinomycetes bacterium (assembly GCA_963821355.1). Lineage (GTDB taxonomy): Bacteria > Actinomycetota > Thermoleophilia > Solirubrobacterales > Solirubrobacteraceae > JAOPZW01. The sequence continues at coordinate 13,761 of CAWGDO010000008.1, forward strand.
ACGCGGCGGCCATGAGCACGATCGGCTTGCCGTGCAGTTCGGGCGGGAACGGTCGGCCGCCGGGACGCTCCAGCACAGCGCGAGCGAGCTCAGCTCCTCCGGGGCACCGGCCGTCACCTCGCGCCAGCCGGCCAGGAGCTCGCGCGCGTTGTCCTGCGGATAGATCACCGCGGCGACGGCGACCATCGGCCCGACCGGGTGCGCCTGGAACTCGAAGGAGGTCACCACGCCGAAGTTGCTGCCCGCGCCGCGCACCGCCCAGAAGAGATCCTCGTTCTCGGTCGCGCTCGCCGTCCGCAGCTGCCCGTCGGCGGTGACGATGTCCACGGACAGCAGGCTGTCGATGGTGAGGCCGTGCTTGCGGCGCAGGTGACCGACGCCGCCGTGCAGCGTCAGGCCGGCGATGCCCGTCGTCGAGACGACGCCGCCGGGGACGGCGAGATCGTGCAGCTGTGACTCGCGGTCGACCTCACCCCACGTCGCGCCTCCCTCGGCGCGCACGATCGCGGTCGCCGGGTCGACGTGCACGCCGCGCATCCCAGCGAGGTCGATGACCATCCCGCCGTCATTGGTCGCGTTGCCGGCGACGTTGTGCCCGCCGCCCTTCACCGAGAGCACGAGGCCCTGGTCGCGGGCGAAGTTCACGGCGTCGACGACGTCGGCGGCGCCCGTGCACTGCACGATCAGCGCGGGCCGCCGGTCGATGAGCCCGTTCCAGATCGACCGGGCATCGTCATAGCCCTCATCACCGGGGCGCAGCACCGCCCCGCGGACTCCGGCGGCGAACGCCTCGATCGCTTCTGCGTCGAGCATGGTTTGGACTGCCATCACGCCCCCTCTGGTCGTTTGATGGCGTACGTCCGGGGTTCGCAGACGGCCGTTACAGGACGATCCACATCAGTCCGTGGTGGCGTGCCCGGTTCGATCAACTGACCCGAGCACAGTTGGTCATCACCCGGCGACCGATCGACCGAGCCTGCGTCGCCGCCCGATTGGGTACTCGCGCTGGTCCGGGTACCCAATCACAGCGGGAAAGCTCGCAAATAGCGACTATCCGTCCTCCGGCGCACGGCCAGCCACACCCGCCTGTTTCCAGGGATTGGGGCGAGTTAGAGACGTTTAGCCCGAGGACTGAAAATCGTGGTGTCCCCGGTTCGAGTCCGGGTCTCGCCATCGCGGGATGCCCTGCACACAGACGGTATTGTCGCGCCGGGGCTACTCGTCGCGCGCGGTGATCCGCGGCCTGTCAGCGCCCCGTCGCCTTTTCGTCGCCTTTTCAGGGCGCATCTGGGCGCCGTGAAGCTGCACACGGGCGTCGCGCACGACGGCGTCGAAGCGCACTCCATGCTCGCGCTTGACGCGCTGCTCGAGCTGCGCGTAGACATCGAGCGTCATCTTGGAGTCGGCGTGCCCGACCTGGCTCATGACCCACTTGACGTCGAAGCGATTGGCGAGCAGAGCGATGGAGATGTAGGTCCGCCGCAGGCTGTGCGGCGTCGTCCTTGGAAGCGGGGGAAGACCGCGCGCTGAGCGCGTCTCGGTCGCGAGTGTCGAGGCCTCTCGGACGATCTTGGCGACGCGCTGGCGGCTGATCCGGCCGCCGCGCATGTTCTGCACCACGTAGTCGTCGGGCTCCGTGCGGTTGCCGGCCCGACGCAGGCGGTCGAGATGATCGACGAACGCCTCGGCGAGGTCGGGACTCATCTCCACGATCCGGATGCCGGTCTCGGTCTTCGAGTCCGGAATGTGGAAGCGAGCGCCACCAGGATCGTGCAGGCGCACGTGGCGGATGCGCAGGTCGCACAACTCGCTGTTTCGTACGCCGCTGTAGCCGAGGACCCGAACGACGAACGCCCGACCCACGTAGTGGGCAGACCCCTCGACTCCGAGGCGCCGCGCGTGGTAGTTGATCGTGGCCTTCGCCAGGCCGAGTTCCGCCGCGATCGCGCCTTGTGTCATCCCGCGGCTGAGCAGCTCCGCCACCTTGGCAGCCGTTTCGCCACCTGAGCGGAGGATCTTGGCCGGCATCGAGGGGGCGTCCTGCGCCGCCGCAGCGTCAATGAGCGCGGGCAGCTCGTCGAGTTCGAGGAAGGTCCGCTGAGGCTTGGGCACGCGCACGCGCATGCGCCTGCCGCGCGCAGGGTTGCGGTCGATGTGACCGTCCTCGATGGCGTCGTCGAGGATGGCGGCAAGCGTGTCGATCAGCTTGCGGATCGACGACGGTCCGAGCGGGACGATTCGCCTCCCGCGATGATCGCGGAGGTCCGCTCCGGCGGTGATCGCGGTCCGCAGGTCTGCGGCCTCGCGGACCTTGTGGGCCTTGAAGGCCAAGCAGAGCTCCGGGTCGATCTCGTCGAGCCGGCGGGGCGCGAAGAACGGCAGCAGATGCCCGCGCAGGCGCCAGAGGTAGTCCCGTCTGGTGTTCTCCTCGATCGGCTTGTCGCCGAGCACGCCGTCGGTCCTCGCCTGAAGCCAATAGGACGCGTACTCGTGGAAGGTCGGAATGGACCGCGCCGCCGCGGCGGCCTTCGCCGCCACTCGCGGATGCGGCGCGTCGCGGGTCCAGACCCCCGCGCGGACTCGCGCGACGATGTTGCCGAGCTCTCGACGTGCCGACCGCTCGTCCCAGCCACCACCACATCCGCACTCGACACGGTGCGCGTTCATGGAGGGTGACGCTCTCGCGACGACCGCGGGCATGAAAGCGGAGCTCGTAGGCGCAGGTACCGTCGGTCAGCGTCTTGGGGATGACGCTTCCGGTCCCTACACGCGGCATGAACGACCCCTCCAGGATGGCCGTGATCCCCTTCGTCAAGGCGGCCGTCGCGCTGTCATCCGGGCGAGCTCGAACACCCATGGTGCTCTCGTGATGCTACGTCCCCGAGCCGGGGACGTCGTAGGGGATCAGACGCGTCGCGCCCACCCCGACCGCGCTTGAGCGGCGCCGGTCCCGCCGCCGCGGCGGGCTCGTATTGCGGATCTGACGTTCGCGCTTCCATTGCTCCACCGTGACGAGGTCGAAGCCGATCCGAGCCTTGGGACCATCTCCGTAGCGAAACGCACCGAGCTCGCCGGCGTGGGCATAGACCCACTGGCGATCGCGCCCCAGCAGGTCAGCCACCTGGGCTGCATCCAGCACGCGGGCGGGCGACGCCCGCGGCATCACGAGCCCTCGCTCGACGAGAACGTCGGCGAGCGCCTCGGCGACGGCGCGAATGTCGCGGTGCGCGATGGTCTCGATGTCCTCGATGCTGGAGACGTCATGAGCCGCGAGAGCCGCCGCGCGACCCGCGGTGGAGAGTTCGTCCTGGCAGATGAGAAGCCACGCATGATCGAGATCCTCCCGCGAACGATGGAGGATACATACGTATCTCAACGGTTGCAAACTACCGCTAGAGCCTATGTGGGATCGTCGGGATCCCAGAGACCGCCGGTGGGCGCCGGCTCGGCGGTGGTGCGGCGCGCCTGCATCGCCTGATCGAAGTCGTCGCGGCGGATGCGCCATTCCTTGCCCAGCTTGTAGGCGGGCAGCTCGCCGCGCAGGATCCAGTCGCGGATCGTCTTCTCTTTGAGCTTCAGCCGCGCGGCGACCTCTTCGACCTTGAGGTATTCGGGCTCGTCTGCGGCTGGCGTCGGCGTCATGGTGGTCTCTCTGTCCTCGAGGCTTGACGCTACACCAACTGTCCGTGTGCGCCCGTGTGTGGGTGTTGGCGACCGCATGGTTTCGTTCGCAAGGAGCGGGTTGAACGCGCGAGGCGCGTCGCGTGGCGGTCCTCGGGTGCGATAGGACCGCATGGTGAGCGAGTTGCCGACGAGCGAGCCGGAACACGGGCCGAGGGCGCGAAGGAACACGCGTGGACGTCGGTCAACGAAGCGCGGGCGTCGTGGAGCGGCGCGATGCGCGCCCACGAGCAGGCCCCGCCCGACCCCGGCTTTCGCGATCGACTGCGCGCGCTCGCTGAGGCGGCGGCCGCGATGCGCGACGCCCACGCCCGAGCGCTCGAGGCAGGACTGGCCTGGCGACCCGTCGCTGACTCCGAACGGGCGCGCCCGCCATACGAGCTGCGACCCGGGACCGGCCGCCGCGGCCCAGCCGATCTCTGGGACCACTTCGACGCCGCAGTGCGCCAGCTCAACCAGGCCGGCGCCGGCGACAACCTGAGCGACGTCGTCGACGCCTACGCCGCAGTAGCCCAGGCCGCCACGGAGCTGGCCGACGCGCTGCAGGCCGCGGGCGAGTAACGGAGCCACGCGGAAGCGGCCGTCCGCCGACCGGCGTCCGGCGAGCACGGTCCGGCACGCGCCGCAAGTGCTCCCTTGCATGGATAGCGCTACCGCGACGCCGGCAATGCGTGACTCTCGTGTTCAGGCGAGACCAGCAGCGCGGCGCAACATCACGCGGAGCGCTGGGTTGGACGACGAGCGGTAGTCCGCCCGGATCGGTGTCTCCGCCAGATCGGCTGCGCGCGAGAAGCGACGCGCCTGGCGGCCTAGAACTCGATTGCGACTAGCGACCGTGGCGGGTAGCTGCCGCGCGCTGGGCGATCTCCTCCAACGTCCCTTTACGGCGCTTGCGCATCGCCGCACGACGGCCGGACGACGCCGACCACCCGGAGGAGAACGCGACGCCGTAAAACGCGGCCATCGCTTGATCGTCGTAGGGGCAGCACAGCTCACGGCCTCTGGAGTCCTTCGTGTGGTCGCTCGGCGAGCACGGCTTGGCGACACTCTTTGGGCAGGAGCAGCCGCTGGGAGGGACAGGCATGGAGCGAAGATACCCCCGGCTCTCAGGCAACGCTCACGCTGGTTGGCGATGCCTTCGACGCGGAGGCCACGTCCTAGCCGCGGCTGTGTTGCGAGCGTCCGTCTCGCGCCCGTGGACGTGATTGGCGCGCGACTAGGCGAATTCGGGCGTGATCGACGGCTCCATCCCGGTCGTGCTGATCCGGATGATGGCCGGAGGCTCGCCCTGGGCGAGATAGCGCTCGACGGCGTCGCGCCCGTCGGTACGCACCGCTTCGCCGATCAGCGACGGGAAGCTGTCGGGGGCGCAGGCGGCAGCGGTGCCGGAGATCTCGACGTACAGCTCGCGGACAGCGAGATCGCTGCCTATGACGAAGCGCAGGCGACGGTGATCGGCGATGGGAGCGACGAGCTCGGGCCCGGAAAGGATCTGCCACACGCCGCGAACGTAGCGCGGGCAGCGGACGAGGCGGTCCCGCTGGCTAGCTGTGCGCTCAGCCATCCCAACCCGCTGCTTGGCTTGCTACGTGGGCGAGGCCACAACAGCGAAGCAGCGATGGTGACCGACCGCGACCGGGCGATCGTGGAATGGATCGGACGATTGGGAGCCGCGAGCGCCGCCGATGTGATGGCGCGCTTCGGGATGGGGCGCACCGCGACCTATCGGCGCCTTGCGGCGCTCGTCGACCAGGGGGTGTTGGCCACGCATCGCTTGCTGCACGGCGAGCCGGCGCTGTACGTCGCTACTCGCGACGGGTTGCAGTGGGCGCGCCTGGCGCGCCTCGAGCCGTGTCGGGTGGGCGTGGCGTCCGCACGGCATTTCGCGTTGTGCGCCCAGCTGGCCGTCGTGCTGGAGCGCACCGAACCGCGCTACTGCGTGTGGAGTGAGCGCGAGGTCCGCGTCGCCGAGCTGGACGCCGGGGGTCCGGTGGCGAGCGCGGAGCTCGGCCGCTTGCCGGATGGGCGACCACGGCTGCGCCGCGCCGACCTGGTCCTCATGCCCCGTGACGAGAGGCGACGGCCGTTGGCGGTCGAGGTCGAGCTGGCGGTGAAGTGGGCGCGCCGGCTGGAGGCGATCTGCCGGGCGTGGGCGCGCTGCCGCCTGGTCGATCACGTTCGCTACTACGCGTCGCCGGCCGCGGCCCGCGCGGTCGCCCGTGCGGTGGAGCGCGTCCAGGCCCACGACGTGATCGAGATCTATTCGTTGGACGAGACCCTGAAGGGAGAGACTGATGTCGCAGACATCGCAAGGGCCGTCGCTTGAGCACGCCGCTGGCGTGCTAGTCCATCTCGCCGTGGTCATTGCCGCCGGGGTGGTGGTGTGCCTGATCGTGTTGTTGGTGATGCGTGTGTGCGGCCTTCATTGGAGTTGGACCGCGCCGACGGTCCTGGCGGTGGGGCCGGTGTGGATGGCCGACCGCTTCGCCGCGATCGCCGTCGGCTTCGCGACCGGCCTGGTCACCGTGACCGGCGCGAAGTGGCACGCCGAGGATCTGCGCGCCGGGGGTGACATGGCCGCCCACGCCCGTCGCCGCCGGACCCCGGTGAGCGCGTTGCGTGCCGGGCGCGACCGGCGTCGCATCCGCCACGGCCGCGTGATCACCAAGCGCGGATTGGTGGTCGGCCGTGATCACCGCGGCCGCGCGCGTCCACATCCCCGTCGGCGGTGGCAGCGGCCGGCACACCCTCGTGCTCGGCGCCACCGGCTCCGGGAAGACGGTCACGCAGGCGTGGATCGCCGGGCGCCTGATCCAAGTAGGTCACGGCGCCGTCGTCGTGGACCCCAAGGGCGACCGCACGTTGCGCGACGAGCTGCACCGTGCCGCCCGCCGCACGCGCCGGGAGTTTCGGGAGTGGACGCCGGAGGGCCCGGACGCCTACAACCCCTTCGCCCACGGCTCCGATACCGAGCTGGCCGACAAGGCGCTGGCCGGCGAGACCTACACCGAGCCCCACTACCTCCGCCAAGCGCAGCGCTACGTCGGCCACGCCACCCGCACCCTCCGGGCCGCCGGCCAGCCCGTGACCTTGGCGACGCTGACCGAGGCGATGAGCCCGCGGCGCCTGGAAGCGATCGGCCGCGGCCTCGACGACGAGCACCACGCCCAGGAGCTCCACGACTACCTCGACGACCTCTCACCCGAACAACAACGCGGACTGGCCGGCACACGCGACCGCCTCGCGATCCTCGCCGAATCAGACGTCGCGCCATGGCTTGCGCCCCATGACGCGGGGGGACCGAGCATCGACCTGCTGCGCTCCATCCAGGCCCGCGACGTCGTCTACTTCCGCCTGGAAGCTGACCGCCGACCGCTGCTGGCCGCCATGATCGCCGCCGCGATCGTCCAGGACCTACTGACCGTCGCCGCCCACCACCAACACCAACCGCTGTCCACCCTGGTCCTGGTCGACGAGTTCAGTGCCGTCGCCCCCGACGGCATCGCGCGCTTGTTCGGCCGCGGGCGCTCCGCCGGGATGAGCCTCCTCTTGGGCACGCAGGAGCTCGCCGACCTCAACCTGGTCGATCACCCCAACCTCAAAGACCAGGTCCTCGGCAACGTCACGACGCTGATCGCTCACCGCCAGGTCATCCCCGAGTCCGCCGAGCAGATCGCGGCGATCGCCGGCACCCGCGGCACCTGGGTGCACACCCAACGCACCGACCACCGCCTCAACGGCCAGGGCGCGAACGGCGACACCGGCACCCGCACCCGCGGGCGCGAGTTCGCCGTCCATCCCGACGAGATCAAGCAACTCCACACCGGGTGGGCGCTGGTCGCCTGCCCAGGTCGGGCCCAACCGAGGATCACCCACATGCTGCACCCGGAGGACGCACGATGACCGCCACCAACTACCGCGACACCGAAGCGCGCGCCCCACGCCTCGACAGCCCGCTGCTCAAGGCCGAGCAGGCTGCCGAGCTGCTCGCGGTACGGACCAGCTGGATCTACGAAGCCGTACGCACCAACCGCCTGCCGTGCCTCCGCATCGGCCGGCACATCCGCTTCACCCGCGACATGCTCGAGGATTGGCTACGCGATCGGGCGGCCTAGGGCGCCAGGGGAGAGGCTCGGTCGGCAGCCCAGCGTCGCCGCCGTCGCGGGTCGATCAGTACACACGCAGGTCGTACCGCGAAGCTATGCGCTGCAGGGACTCGTCGGCTAGGAGCACCGGATGACGTGCGATCTCGACGATCGGGACATCCTGGAAGACGGCCCAGCATTCCCACTTCGGATCCAGGCGCGAGGCGTAGTGAATCCCGGCGTATACGGGCCGATCTTCGGCGTCGCGCGCGTTGTAGGCCCATTGGCCGATCCAACGCGTGATCCGCCGATCTTGCGCATGCACGACGCCCGCGTCGAAATCGTCGTATCCATAGAAGGCGAGCGTCGACGCGAGCTCGTGTCGTAGCGCGGCGCGTGTTTCTCCTGAGCTGAGTCCACGTCGAGGAATCGAATCCCGTCCGAAAACCGCGGGTCCTCTGGGAAGCGAACTTGGACGGCGATGCGCCGCTGCCGCCAGTCAGCCGGAACCTCGCCTATGCCCATGAAACCAGCGTCTTCCCACTCCGAGCCGATGACCGCTAGGAGCTTTGTATCGGGCCGGAAGCGGGCCAAGGTCTCGCCGTAGCACCCATCGAGCGTCGTCGCGAAGTAGAGCGCGCGATAGTTGCCGAGAGGGGAGTCGAAGCGATTCCCGGTTTTCGGGTTGTCGAGGTCGTCAGGATCCAGCGGCGGGCTCGGCGCGAGCGGGTCTGGGGCGCGGCCCACTCGCCAAACGCCGTCATGCGGCGGCTGGACGATCTCGATTGGGCTCATCCACCAGCGAGGAACGCCTTCGCAGCGACCAGCGCGTCGCGTGTCCGTCCTTCTCCAATCGCGCTGGCGGGCGACTCGTCGTCGAGTTGCGGGTTGAGCCCCACGAACCAGGCGCGGACTGTGTGCGGGCTCTCCTGGGTCAGGAGCAGCTGGAAGATGCGATACGCCTCGCGGAGCCTATGCTCGGCGTCGTTGCGCGGCGTGCGCTCACCCCTCGCCCAGCGGCCAACGGTCTTGGGATCAGCGACCCCGGCCATGTGGGCGACGAGCTTCTGGCCGAGCACGTCTTGCAGGAAGATGGTCACTTCGTTGATGGAGGTCTCGACTGTGGTCCTATGGGCCTCTGCGGATGCGTCGCGGAGCTTGGGCATGAGGATCTCCTGGTGAGGATCGGGGCACTGTAATCACCGTAGACGACAGATCGGGACTCATTGGCTACCCGTCTGGCCAGATGTTTGGCGCGCCTACGGCAACTATAGTATCCCCTTGTTGGCGCCGTAGTTAGCCTAGGTTAGGAGTCGTGCGCCCTTCGTTGTGTGCGCTTCGACGGCGCCCGCGCTTGATGCGCGGCGCTCTTAGACGTGGCGAGAGCTGCGCGCGGAACCGGACTGCCGCCGCGTTGTGGCATCTCGTGTTGACGCGCGCGGCTTCTTGGCCCGGCCTGCCGCGGGAGATCGACGGGCGCGCGCGGGCCGGCGTGGCGGTCTAGCGAATGCTTCGGCGAGCCTCCGTGCGGCATCCGCGCGGGGCCTGTACGAGAGGTAGATCTCCGTCGTGGAGAAGTCGGCGTGTCCCATCCACTCCTGCAGCTCACGTGGATCGGCGGTGCGAATCGCGTGTGTGCCGAAGGTGTGGCGCAAGTCGTGGAAGCGCAGCGGCCGCAGCCTGGCGCTATCGCGGGCGGTCTTGTAGCGGCGCCTGAGGGCCGAGTCGTCGAGGTAGCCCCCGAGCGGACCCGGAAACACGAGGTCGTCCGGTCCCGTCATCTCGTCGCGACGGCGGAGGCGAGCCAGAGTTCCAGCGAGCTGCTCGACGATGGGCATGGCACGGCCCTTGCCGGACTTGGGTGTGGTGAGCTGGCGATGGCTGTAGCTGGCGCTGACGCGGATCGCGCGCAGTTCGAGGTCGACGTCGCGCCAGCGCAGGGCGAGCAGCTCGCCCATCCGGAGGCCCGTGAACGCGGCGGTCTGGAAGATCGCTCGGTCCTGTTGTGATGCCGCAGCGCGCATGAGGGCGCGGACCTCCCTGGTGGAGTAAACGTCGATATGCGCGCGCCGGGTGAGGGGCTGGCGCTCGACGTCGCGCACGGGGTTCTCGCGCAGGCCCCAGACCTTGCGGGAGCGTTCGCAGACGCCGTGAAGGAGCACCAGGAGCTTGTTGACCGAGCGGTTGGACAACCCCCGATCGTCGATCAGCGACCGCCGCCACTGATCGATCAGGCGCGGCGTGATCTCCTCTAATTGCAGATGCTCGAAGGCGGGATCGAGGTGCACGCGGACCGCGGAGCGGTAGTCGTCGAGGGTGGAGCGCTTGCGCTGGCGGTCGAACTCCTGCCAGCGAAGCCATTCGCGCGAGGCCTGGGCGAAGGTCGCGCCGGTGCGGACCATGCCGGGCAGGGTGCCGGCGCGGGCTTGGGCGAGCAGCTCGTCGAGGACTGCCTGTGCGGAGCGTCGTGTCAGGTAGCCGGCGGCCGGCCGGCCGCGGCCGGTCCATGCTGGGCCGAGGCGCCGCTGGACCTGGCGGCCGTCGGGCAGGCGGAACTTGACGTACCACTGCGGGCCGCGGGCGCGCTGGACGAGGAAGGCGTGCCCGGAGACGGGGCGCCCGTCGATGCCGAGCCGCTCGAAGGCGTTCATGGGCCGACGGTATCGCGGGGGTGGGAGGATTTCGCGTCCCGAATATGTCCCCGAGCCCCGCAAATCAGCCTGATCTGAACCGAGCGAACCTGGTCGAATCTGGCTTACCTAAGCCAAGCTGGCGTCGATGCGAGCAACTCTTAATCCGAAGGTTCAAGGTTCGATTCCTTGCGGGGGCACTCTTTACCGCGACTCACCGGATTCCAGCCGTCGAGCGTGCCCCGACGGTGCCTCGAGCGGAGTTTCTGCGGCATTCGGCGGCCGACGGATAGGCGGTGTGCTCAGGCCACGTCGTCGGCCACTTTGGGGCAATCCAGGACTCGGCCTCACGCTCATCCAGCCGACGAGCCCGAGGGTCCGGATCGTCGACGTCATCTCGTCCACCTGAACTCGGGCTCACGCCGGGTTTTCAAGTCGCGGACCCTGGCAGGCACGTCCATCTCCGCCACGGGCTGCCGGCCGGTCGCGAGCCCACAGCCGCTTCGCGGCGAAGTGCACGGTAGATGCCAGCTCGGCTTTGCGCGAGCTCCGCAGCTGGTCGGCGGCGGCCTCAATCGCCGTCAGGCCCTCCCGGAGGAGGCCGTGCCTGGCGAGAGCGGCATCATCCCCTTAGCTCGTGCCTGCTCCATGCGCATCGTTGCGAAGTGCGACGCACGGTCGCCGCGTTGCGCGAGCGGCCGGCGGACTGACGTCTGCGCCGCTGCGTGGTACGCGGCCACGACATCGCGACCGTGGTGGTTCCGACGGGGACGACGACTCGTCGGGTCGCCATGCTGCCCGCGCCTGTCGCTGCTCGTCCCCCAGCGGGCGTCTCGTAGGCATCGGCGGAGACGACCGCATCCAGGCGCAAGGGGCAGCGCGCCAGCGGCTGCGCGCGGCGGGACGGGCAAGCCGTCTGGCTGTCGCGGCGTCGGGCTTTCAGGTCGCGCAGGCCCCACGCCGCCTTGGTCGATCAGGCTGCCGAGGTGTCCGCACCCGCAGCCTGCAGCGCTTCGTCGGTGAGTTCGTGGGACTCCGACGTGCCGCCGAGCTGAGACAATTCGTCGGAGATCGCGGACGCAGTGTCGCTACGGGCCATGACAGCGACCGCTGCCTTGCCCGCGTTCAGCTCCACGGTGACGCGCGCCTTGTCGGCGTCACTGAGCCCCACGTTCTTGTGGTGAAGCGCGCCCACCACCACGCCGGCCAGGACCGCCGGGCCCAGGACCGCCGTGCTGAAGACCGCGATCACGCCCCCGATGGCGGCGCCCTTGCCCGTGCTTCGTGCGCCGATCTTGTCCTGCTTGAGCTTGCCGTGGGAATCGAGGGCCAGGATCCCGATGGCGTCGTGGTGGGCGATCCCGGAGTCCTTCAGCACGGCTGCCGCGTTGTCGGCGGCGGGTTCATCTGGGAAGAAGGCGAGTACGAGTTGCCGATCTGCCATCGGTAGTCCCTTCTGCGTCGTGTTGGGCACCTCTAGTGCGGGACCTCACGATCTAGGGATCCGACCCGACGCGCATCACCCAAGTCGGATGATTGTGGTGGCGCAGGCCAGCGCCGTGCGCGCGCTCGGCGCCTGGGACCCATTGACGTCCGCGCGGACAGCGGCTCCTGCTCGGGAGGCGACACGCGGCAGCGCGACAATTCGATTCGGACCGTCATCGAGCACCGCTCCTTCGAGGCTTGCTGTTTGGATTGGGCGTGTCTGTGACGTCCGACGCCGTGGGGATGGTCCCGACCGGCGGCAAGCTGACTCTCTTTGAGGCTGTCGACCGGGCTAATCCGGTATGAAAGGCGGCGGGTGCCGTCCCGTGCCGAGGGACCGCGTCGGGCGCCGTCGGTGTCCGGGGCGGTGAGCACGGTGCGACCGTCCGGGACGGGGGCATCCGAAAGCAGACGTGGTCGGGCAGGCCGTTGTTACTCGATGGGCTTCGAGCCCGTGTTAGTAGGTGGCCGCCCCTGCGACTTGCCCGGATGCGCTTCGAGCGCGAATCCGTAGGTGTCGTCTTGCCCGCCAGCTGCTTCACCCATCGATCAATCGAGATGGAGGTGAGCGGTGACGAGAAGGTGCTTCGGACTGGACGTGCATGGAGGGCGGTCAGCGCCCGCATCGCGAGGCGATTCGGGCGTGGCGCGGACTGGCCGCTCGGAGCCGTCGTCGCTTAGCGGCGTGCGCGGCCCGCGGTAAAGACGGCCGCGGTCGGGGGACGCGCGAGCCGGGACATGGGCGCAGCACGACGTGTCTTCGAAAGAGCCATCAGCTCGCTGAGGATGGTCGGGCGGGGCTCGGGCCGGCTTGGCGCACCGCGTCTCGAATCGCGGCAGCGGTGAGGGTCGCGGCGACCGTGCCGATGATCGTCAGCGACCATGAGGTGGCGGGCCCGGGCGCGGGGGGCGGCCAGGGCCCGGAGGCGAGGCAGAAGACGATGTCGCCGTCCAGGGGGGTGAAGGCTGGGTCGACCGCGCGGGCGATCCCGGCGCTCGCGATGCGCGCGACGATGCCGCAGCCGCGCTTGTCCAGCGCGGCGTCGGTGCACACGCAGGCCAGCGTGGTGCTCTGACCGGGACGGACGGCCCAGTCGGGGAGCTGGCGCATGTCTCGGATCAGGTCGGCGCTTCGCAGCAGCTCGCCGCGGTCGCCGTGCGGGCCGCCCAGCACGTCGCCGTTCTCGGCGATGACGTCGCCCGAGGCGTTGGCGACCGCGATCGCCGCGAGCGTCTCGCCGCCTGCCAGCCGCGTCGCCGCGTAGCCCACGCCGCCCCGCGCGGCGCGCCCGCGACCGAGCACCTTCCCCACCGCGGCGCCCGCGCCCGCCCCGATGCGCCCGCGCCGCGGGACACCGCCGTCAGCCGCCTCGCACGCGGCGTAGCCCTCCTGCGGCCCCGGTCGCGTGCCCCGCTGCCCCTCCGTGAGGTCGAACACGACCGCGGCCGGCACGAGCGGGACCACGCCCGCGGGCGTCGGCCGGCCGAGCCCCCGGCGCTCGAGCCAGCGCACCACGCCGTCCGCGGCCGCAAGCCCGAACGCGCTGCCACCGGTCAGCAACACGGCGGTCGGCCCCTCGGCGTTCGCGAGCGGCGACAGCGCCTCGAGCTCGCGCGTGCCCGTGCCGCCACCGCGCACCTCCACCGCGCCGCGCGTCCCCGCGGGGGCGATGACGACCGTGCAGCCGGTGCGCGACTCGCTGTCGGTCCAATGTCCGACCGTGAAACCCTCTGGTAGTGAAAGCGGATCGGTCACCGTTCGGACCGCTCTCCAAATACCAGAACTCGGGGATCAGAGTCGTGCCCGGGAGCGGGGAGCGGTGCTCGGCGATCGCGCGAGGCGTCCTGGGTGGGTGCGAGGCGCCGATGGGGCGGGGGTACGATTGGATCGATGTGCAGCCACGCGGAGTGGGAGAACGTCGTGATCAGGGTCCAGCAGGCCGTTCAGGAGCGCCAGGTATGTGACCTCGTTTCGGACGCGGCTGCTCGCATCGAGACGCTGATCGATTCGGTCATGGGGCGGGCGTGCGGCTCGGAGAACGCGGTCTGGGTCCGCGCATGTGGACCGCGCTCCCCACGCCAATGGGTCTGAGCTGAGGAGATGCGCGGACGGCCCGCCCTTGCGGGTCGCCTTGAGCCGAGCCGACGAGTGCCGAGCGGCTCAGACGGCACCACACTCCAAACGATGGTCGGTAGTCCCAGCCGCTGTTGTCCCGTAGTTTGCCCCCCTGTGGCGCACGCCCTCACCGGCGAGAGTTCATTCGATCCTTCTCGTTACCAGGATCGAAGGAGGCGGTTCCGCCGGACAATCCAGCGAACATCCCATCGTTACCGGTGTTCAGAAGGACACAGAGCGGTGCGCGTGCACCGCAGCGGATGATCGGGCCGGATTGAAAGATGTCCGGCCCGACGCGTTCCGGGCCCGTGGCGGCCCGGTCGTCACTCGATCGCCGGCACGACGTGCACTCCGCGCGGAGGGACGAGTGAACCCCAGGGCCAGAACGCAGCTATCTCTCGGGGCGCCCGCCTTCGCCCGCCACCAGCAGCCGCACTTCAAGTCAGACGACTGCATCCAGTCGCAGGCAGGAGCGCGCAGCGGCTGCAGCGCGCGAGGGCGCGGTATCGGGTTGCATGAGTACCCGTCGGGCCGGGCAGGGCTTCGGCGCCGGACTCGTCGAGCGCTTCCCGGCGCCGAACTCGGGCCGCCGACAGTCCAGCGGCCGTGGTTACCGCTTGCCGGCGTAGAGCACGATCGCGCCCACAACCAGCACGACGGGCGCGGCACACGCGACGATCAACAACAGGACGAGCGCCACCGGTCCAAGGAAAAAGCCGGCGAGCAGCAGCACAGGCAATGCCAGGACCGCGGCAGCTATCACCAACACGGCGTTCATCGAGTTCACCTCCCTCACATATCGTCGAGGTCGAACGTAGGTCGGGATCGGGCGCTCGTCATCCGTGTGGTCGCGTAGCTCGGCTGCGGGAACTACGGATTCGCCCCGCCCGCGCTCGTCAGCGATCGCCGTAAGCGGTGTCAGGCGTGAGGGAGCGCTGAGCGCTGGCCGTCACACTCGCGTTCCGAGCGTCGTCGCGGACGCCGCGTGGCGAGCCTATGAAACGGCGGTTGGGAACAGCTACGGGTTCATCGACCAGCTCACCTGGCTTCCGTAGACCAGGCACCGGAACGCGCACACCCGCTGGTCACGGCACGCTCGCTACTGCCGGGACGAAGCCCGAGGTCCTGCTCGGCGCTACTGCTGCGATTCGTCAAGGAGCGAGCGCGCGTGCTGCGCTCCCGCAGGGCTTGCCAGCGACGATCAGCGAGCGTCCGAGCCGGACGTTGACGCGCTGCGCGGGGCGCCTGGGTGTCGGGAGCGTCCGGCGCCCGAGCTCAGCACCCGAGCGCCGCGGCGCCGGTCCGCCGGTCGGCGCCGGCGCGGCGCGGCGCGGCGCGCGGGGCTAGACTCGCCGGCAGGAGGTGGTGCCGGGACGGCGGCGCGGTCTGGATGGCGCCCGCCCTTGCGTCCCGATCATGTCGCCAGCGAAGGGCACCGGGAGAACGACGCGACGCTCCGCGACCGCGGCGCGTGATCCCGCGGGCCTGCACGAGGTCGTTTTGCACGGGCATCGCGTGTTCTACCGCTCGGCGGGTGGCGGCCCCGTGCTCGTCCTGGTCCACGGCATCACGTCGACCTCGGATACCTGGTCGGGTGTTTTGCCGTATCTGGCCGAGCGCTTCACCGTCGTTGCTCCCGACCTGCTCGGCCATGGCGAGTCGGCCAAGCCTCGCGGGGACTACTCGCTGGGGGCCTACGCCAGCGGCATCCGCGATCTGCTGTTCGCCCTGGGCCACGAGCGGGCGACCTTCGTCGGGCATTCGCTTGGCGGTGGCATCGCGATGCAGCTGGCGTACCAGTTCCCCGAACACTGCGAGCGCCTGGTCCTCGTGAGCAGCGGCGGGCTGGGCCGCGACATCACCGCGCTGCTGCGCGCGGCGAGCCTGCCGGGCTCGGAGCTGGTGCTCCCGCTGCTGGCCAACGAGCGGGTCCTCGGCGCCGGCCGGGCGGTGGGCCGCGTCCTGGGCCGCGTCGGGCTGCGCGTCCACACCGACCTGGGTGAGGTCCTGCGCGGTCACGCCTCGCTGTCTGACGGCGAAGCGCGCGCGGCGTTCGTGCACACGTTGAGGACCATCATCGATTCCGGCGGGCAGCGCGTGGACGCGAGCGATCGTCTGTACCTCGCGCAGGCGATCCCCTTCCTGATCATCTGGGGCGAGCGCGACCCGATCATCCCGGTCGAGCACGCGCTGGCCGCCCACCGGCTCGTGCCGGGCAGCCGGCTGGAGCTGTTTGCGCAGGCCGGCCACTTTCCGCACCTGGACGATCCGCTGCGCTTCGTCCGGCTGCTGGTCGAGTTCATGGAGACGACCGAGCCGGCGCGGATCAGCGCCGACAGCTGGAAGGCATTGCTGCGTCGCGACGCCGGCGGCGCCGCCTCGCCTCAGCCGCGGTCTCGACGACGCGGCTGAACGACGGCATGGTCGAGCGCTCCGGTGCCGAGCAATTTGCGGCGAGGGAGAACGCGCGCAGTGTCGCGCTGGTCGAGGAACTCGGCGCGCAGCTGGGTCGGCTGAAGGGGGCGGGACCCAAGATCACGCAGTTCCTTTCGCTGCTCCAGCTCGGCCGACCACCAGAGGACGATTCGCCGCCCCCGCCCGCCGGGGCGCGACCCGCGTCGGTGAGGGCGCTGCCATTCAAGCGCGTGCGGAGTGTGATCGAGCAGGATTTCGGGGCGCGCGTGGGGCGGCTGTTCGACGACTTCGACGAGACGCCGTTCGCGCTCGCGTCGCTCGGCCAGGTGCACCGCGCGCGCACTGGCGACGGCGACGAGGTGGCGATCAAGGTTCAGCATCCGGGCGCGGCGGAGGCCGCCGAGGCCGACCTACGCAACCTCGGCATGGCCGGCCCGATAGTCCAGCGGCTGGCACCGGGCCTCGACGCGGGCGCGGTGATCGCCGAGCTGCGCGAGCGGATCTCAGACGAGCTCGACTACGAGGTCGAGGCCCAGCACCAGCGCCGCCTCGAGCGCATGTTCCGCGGCCACCCCCACGTGCGCGTGCCGCGGGTGCACACGAACCTCACCACGCGCCGCGTGCTCGTCAGCGAGTACGTGGACGGCGCCCGCAGCGACGAGATCAGCCGCCTCGGCGACGCGGAGCGCGATCGCGTCGGGGAGATCGCGTTGCGCTTCTACTGGGGCCTCGCCCGGCGTGACGGCATCGTCGCCGGCGATCCGCAGCCGGACAACTGCATCCTGTGCGCGGATGGGCGCCTGTGTCTGATCGACTTCGGGCTGCTGCGCGACGTCGATCCGGACGTCGTCCGGGGCGAGCGCACGATCATGCGGGCGCTGACCGACGGCGACGCGCAGGGCGTTCACGACGGCCTGTCCAGCCTCGACTATCTGCGTGAGCCAGGGTTCGATCCCGATGCGTTGCTCGCCCTCCTCGCGGCGGCTGGGGGATGGATGTTCGCTCCCGGGTTCCTCCGAATCGATCCGCAGCGCGTCGGCGAGATCATGCAGCGCGGGTATCCGCCGCGCTCACCGCACTTCGGGGTGATGCGCCGCTTGCACATGCCCGCGCACACCTTGTTGCTGCGCCGGATGGAGCTGCAGCTCCTATCCCTTCTCGGCGAGCTCCGCGTCGGCGGCGATTGGGCGGCGATCACCGCCGAGCACCACTCGGACAATCCGGCGTCCACCGCTCTCGGACGCGAGGACCGGGCATTCCACGAGCGACGCGCACACCGATAAAACACCCGCCGGCGTCGCCGCGAGCGACGCTCCCCGGCAACCGTTATTGGGGGGTGAAAGCACAACGGTCGATCCCGGAAACCCGTCTCGCTGTGGACGACCAACGACGCTGAGCTCGAGTGGCACGACGATCCGAGCGCTTCCGAGCGAGCAGCAGCGCAACCCGGGGACAGTGCTTGCGCGACTCCAGCTAACGCCGACTGCCGAGGTCGAGTTGGGAGCGTGCGCAAGCGCGGTCACAGGACTCTCGCGGGCCCGGGCGATGCGGAAGCCGAGGTTGGCGGGCTCGTGCGCTCGGACATCGTCCCGAGCGAGCGGGCAGGACGCCTGCAAGGCACGATGAGGTGCAGCAAGCCAACGCCCGGTGCGAAGCTGTTCCTTCGCGGTCATTGGAGCAGCGGCCCCCGCACGGCTCCAAGAGTGTTGCTCGTCGACGACGCGGGAGCTTTCAGGGGCGAGATCTCGTCTCCCGCAGCGGGCGTTTCTCGTGCTTGGCGTCGATGCGGGCGACGACTTGGATCTGGTCCTCGAAGCCGAACCGCTTGGCCGCCGCGGTCGGCGCACGTGGCGATGTTCGCCGCTGGTCGGATCGCGACCTCGAGCTCGGGTGTGTGGCGTTCGGCCTCGCGCCCAGTCTCGTACGCGAGGTCGATCTCGGACGTGACGGTCAGGCCCGACAGCCGGCGCATGCGGTCGATCAACGCTTCCAGGGCGGGGCCGGCGCCGAGCTCGTCGAGCGACGCGGGGCATATCGGTGATCAGGTTGCGCAGCGCGCCGCGGGAGGCCACGGGACTGCCGTCCGTATGAACTAGTAGACAATCAGGCGGCTCGGCCGACCAGACTCACGCTGCGGACGAGACCCGGCGTCCGCCGGCGTGTCATCGACTCCTTGCTCGCTTCTGCATCCATGTGGCATCGTCGCGGGCGTTTCCTGCCGGACCCGCACTCGGCTGACGGATCGCATTTTCGACGACCGCCGCAATTAGCTGCCGCAGCCGCACTCAGTGGTTGGTTCCCCTTCTCACAGGCGGACGGAGCCGGGGATTGCTGATCGGTTGCAACTAGCGGTCGATGACAACCTTCAGCGCCCTCGTCTCCGCGGCTCGGCCGAACGTGTCGTAGGCGTCGATCATGTCGTCCAGCTTGAAGTGGTGCGTGGCGAAGTTGTCGACGTTCAGCTTGCCGCTGGCGACCAGCTTGAGCAGCATCGGCGTCGTGTTGGCGTTGACGAGCCCCATGGATATCGAGATGTTGTGGATCCAAAGGTTCTGCAGTTGCAGGTCCACCGGCTTTCCGTGCACACCGATGTTGGCCACGCGCCCGCCCGGTCGCACGATCTCGGTGCACATCTGGAACGTCTGTGGAACCCCGACCGCCTCGACCGCTACGTCCACGCCCCACCCGTCGGTCAACGCCATGACCTGCTCCTTCCACTCCGGGGAGGCCGGGTTCACGCCGTCCGTGGCCCCGAACTTCTTCGCCTCCTCGACGCGGTTGGCGTCCAGATCGACCGCAATGATCCGCGACGCTCCGTACAGGCCCGCCGTCGCCACCACCGCGAGCCCCACCGGACCGGCGCCAACCACGGCGACCACGTCGCCCGGCTTGACCTGTCCGTACTGGACCCCGATCTCAAATCCGGTCGGCAGGATGTCCGAGAGCATCACCCCCTGCTGGTTGGTGACGGTCTCGGGCACCTTGTACACCGATGTCTCGGCGTATGGCACCCGCACGTACTCGGCCTGAGTGCCGTCGATCAGATGGCCGAACACCCAGCCAATCCCCGACGCTCCCTCGTCACCGAGGCAGTGCGCGAAGTTGCCCTGCTGGCAGAAGCTGCAGCGACCACAGGACTTGATGCACGAGATGATCACGTTGTCGCCGACGGCGAGCTGGGTCACGGCGCTGCCGACCTCGGTGATCGTGCCGACACCCTCGTGACCGAGAACGCGGCCGGGCGTCACAGCCGGCACGTCCCCCTTCAGGATGTGTAGGTCGGTGCCGCAGATCGTGGTCGTGTCGATCCTGACGATGACGTCCGTCGGCTTCTGGATCTGCGGCTCGGGGACATCCGTCCAGGACTTCTCGGCCGGGGCCGTGATACACGAGCGCTTTCATGGCGTCCTCTCCCTCCGGCTGCCGATTAGGATCGCGGTCAGACGATGCGGATTCGGATCGACGCTGGCGGCGACCGGCAACTCTACAAGGATCGGGCAGCGCGTCGGGCACCGGCGCCGGCGCTGCCCGAGCGACCGCTGACTGCGATCAGCGCAGCCATGGCGCGAAGATCGGACGCTCATGACCGAAGAGACCTGCCGGGCCCGCACCCATGCGGCGGCGGTCGCAAGCGCCGCCTGCGCGAGCCACCCCACGCTCGCCCACAGACGGTCAGCGACCATCCGCGGACGCCAGCCCTCGATCGACTCTTCGAGCGGCGCGCCGCCACGCTTGCGCGCCGCCGCCGCGCGATGCTTACGGCAGTCGAGACAGTGACAAATGCCGACCCGGTATGGGAGTCCCGACGCCGCAGTTGGACGTCGCCGCACAGGCAGCCGCCGGTGAATCGGTCCATGCTGCGTCTCCTCCAAGATCAAGCGGTCGGGGATACAACGGTCACTGCCCGGGGCACGACACCTCGGAGGACGCCGAGATGCACACCCAGCGTACGCGCCGCCGTCAGGAGCCACTACGACGACCTGGAGGCCCGCAGCACGATGGGTGGTCGGTCTTCGCCCATGGCATCAGCGCGGCCCCCTCGCCGCCCGCTACGCCCTGTGGTACGAGCAGCACGCGCGCGACATCCCGTTTGCTCACGCTCTGTAGGCGGCAGTAAGGTTGGCGCGCGGGCGGGCGCCGTGGTCGGTCGTCTGTGCCTGCCCGGTGTCTCGCTAAGGACATCGGGTTTGGAGGTGGGCGCTTGTCGGACACGGGTGATCAAACTCCCCGTGGCCTCCCGCGACTGGAGCACGGCTCCGTGTTCGCCGGCTACTGGATAGACGGCCTGCTCGATCGCGGGGGGATGGGCGTCGTCTACAAGGCGATCGACGTCGACCTCGATCGCGCCGTCGCCCTGAAGCTGATCGCGCCCGAGTACACGCAGGACGAAACCGCGGTGGCGCGCTTCAAGGCAGAGTCGCGCCTTGCGGCTTCGCTCGAGCACCCGAACATCGTGCCCGTTCATCGCGGCGGCGAGGAGAACGGGGTGCTCTACCTGGCGATGCGCTTCGTGCCCGGCACGAACCTGCGCAACATGATCGACCGCAGCGCCATCCCGCCGAGCCTGACGTCAAAGATCGTGACGCAGGTCGCCGATGCGCTCGACGCGGCGCACGCGCGCGGCCTCGTGCACCGCGACGTCAAGCCGGCAAACATCCTGATCTCCGACGAGACCGTGCACACGCACGCCTACCTGGCCGACTTCGGGCTGACCAAGCGCCCGGGATCGACGGGGAACCTGACGGGGACGGGCCTGTGGGTGGGAACGGCCGACTACGTCGCTCCCGAGCAGATCCAGGGGCACCAGATCGACGGGCGCGCCGACATCTACTCGCTCGGGTGCGTGCTCTACGAGATGCTCACGGGCCAGGTCGCCTATCCCAAGGACGGCGACATCGCCAAGCTCTGGGCCCACATCAGCAATCCGCCGCCGCAGCCCAGCGCTACGCGCCCCGAGCTCGCGCCGTTCGACCACGTGGTCGTCAAGGCCACGGCGAAGGATCCAGCGGATCGTTATGCGAGCGCCGGCGAAATGGCGGCGGCGGTGCGCGACGTCGTCGCGCGGCAGCCGGGCACGCAGACGGTTCCGACGAGCGGTTCCGGCGACCCGGGGCCGTCCGTCCCGGTCGCGCCGGCGCCGGCGAGCTTCGCGCCCGCGGCATCCGTGCTGGCCTCGCAGACACCGTATGCGCCGCCTCCGCCGTCGGTGCCGGGTTCCCAGACACCGTATGCGCCGCCTCCGCCGTCGGTGCGGGGCTCGCAGCCGCCGTACGCGCCGCCGCCGGCATCCGCACCAGGCTCGCAGCCGCCGTACGGACCGCCGCCGGCGTCCGCACCGGGCCCCCAGTCGCCCTTTGCGGCACCGCCGCCGGCCGAGCGTCCCCGCGGACGGCGCCGCGCGGGGGTGCTCGTGCTCGCCGGCGTGCTCGCCGCCGCCGTCATCGCCGTGGTCGTCCTGTTGGTGTCGGGTGGGTCCACGGACAAGTCGTCGCAGGGCACGACGGCCGCCGCGGCCGCGCCCCCCGGCGAGCCCCTCGCGGGCAGCCTGGGCCCGGTCCCGACCAATCACGTCACGGGCAGCGGGAACGTGCAGATGCGCCTCAACGGCACCGAGCTGACCGTCACTGTCAGCGCCGGCGGGCTGCTCGACAACAAGCACGCGATGCACATCCACGCAGGGGCGCTGGGCGAGTGCCCGCCGGCCTCGGCCGCCAAGGACCACAATGGGCACCGCACGATCAGCACGCTCGACGGCGTTCCCTTCTACGGCCCGCCGGTCACCGCGCTCACGACGCGCGGCGACACCAGCAAGCGCAGCATCCTGGCCTTCTCGCGGTTCCCGAACGGCAGCACGGTTCACTACACACGCCAGAAGATCTCGGTGAGCCCGGTCATCGCGGCCAACATCCGGCACGGTGACGCGGTCGTCATCGTCCACGGTATCGACTACGACCACGATGGAACCTACGGGAACGTCCTTGATCGCAGCGACCTCGATCGCTCGCTGCCGGGCGAGATCACCGCGCCGGCGCTGTGCGGGAGGCTGCTGCCGGCGCCGTCGTCGTCGGCGTCCGGCGGGCCCACCAAGACGAGCCAGCTCCCCGGCCTCGGTTCGCTGTACGTGGCGACCCTGCAACGGCAGCCGGACACGATTGCGTCGCTGTGCTACCTGGGCGCGCAGGAGCCGGGAGAGCGGACGCGCGCGTGGGGCGCCTGACGGTCGCTGCGATCGCCGTTGCGGTGGTGGTCGCGGCGGTTGCGGTGGCGACGGTCGTGGGTCGCTCGTCCTCGCACAAGGCGGCCGGCGCCACGGCGTCGCACGACGACGCGTCGCTGCGCGTGGCGCAGACCAGGCTCGGGCGGATCCTGGTGGACGGCGAAGGGCGCACGCTCTACCTCTACGTGAAGGATCACGGGACGAGGAGCGCCTGCAGTCCGGCGTGCGAGCACGTCTGGCCGCCGGCGATCGCGTCGGGCGCGCCGCAGGCCGGGCCTGGCGTCGCGGCGGCCAAGGTCACGACGGTACGGCGCGCCGACAACCGGCGGCAGCTCGTCTACAACGGGCACCCGCTGTACACGTCGACCGCCGACACCCGGCCCGGGCAGATCAACGGCGAGGGCTTCCTCGGCACGTGGTTTGTCGTCTCGGCCGCCGGCAACCGGATCGGCAAGCTCAATCCCTCGGCCGCGTCCGAGTACTGAAGTCCCGCTAGCGTTCCCGGCATGCTCGCGATCCTCGACGGCACCATCAGCGAGGCCTCGGAGGCGCGGATCCCCGCCGATGACGACGGGTTCCTGCGCGGCGACGGCGTCTTCGAGGTCATCCGCCTCTACGGTGGCCGGCCCTTCGCGCTCGACGACCACCTGGCGCGCATCGAGCGCTCGGCGGCCAACCTGCGCCTGCCGATCGACCTCGAGGCCGTGCGCGCCGACATCGAGGCGCTGCTGGGGCGCAACGACGTAGCCGACGCCGCGATGCGCGTCGTGGTGACGCGGGGCGGCCGCCGCCTGGCGGTGGTCGAGGCGCTGAAGCCGCTGCCCGAGACGCTCGCCGTCGCCACGATCGAGTACGCGCCCACGCGCGTGCTGGACGGGATCAAGTCGCTGTCGTATGCGGCCAACATGCTGGCCCGGCGCCTCGCGCAGGAGCAGGGCGCCGACGAGGCGCTGCTCGTCACGCCGCACGGCCGCGTGCTCGAAGGGCCGACCGGCACCTTCGTCTGTTCGCTCGACGGCGATACGCTCGTCACGCCGCCGCTGTCCGACCACATCCTGGACTCGATCACCCGGCGACGGCTGCTCGCGGTCTGCGACGTCGAGGAGCAGGTCATCGCCCGCGACGAGCTCGCGCGCGTGCGCGAGGCGTTCCTGACCTCGACGATGCGCGAGGTCCACCCGATTCACGCGATCGACGACGCGCAGCTCGGCGGCCCGGGCCGCTCACGCAGGACGCGGCGGCGCGGATCCGCGCGCACATCGAGCAGGAGCTCGGCGTCTCCGCCGCCTGACCCTTGAGGGTCGTCACCGTCATCGGCAACCGGCCGCAGTTCGTCAAGGCGGCCGCGGTCTCGCGCCTGCTGCGCGCCGAGCACGACGAGCTGCTCGTCCACACCGGCCAGCACTACGACGACGAGCTCTCGACGATCTTCTTCGACGAGCTCGGTGTCCCGCGCCCGGAGCGCGAGCTCGGCATCGACGGCGGCACGAACACGCGAGCAGACGGCGCGCATGCTCGCCGCGCTCGGCCCGCTGCTCGCCGCCGAGCGTCCGGACGCCGTCCTCGTCTACGGCGACACGAACTCGACGCTCGCGGGCGGCCTGTCCGCGGCGCTCGCCCACGTGCCGGTCGCACACGTCGAGGCCGGCATGCGGTCGTTCGACCGCGCGATGCCCGAGGAGCTCAACCGCGTTCTCACCGACCACCTCTCCGATCTGCTGCTCTGCGCCTCGCCGACCGCGGTGGCGAACCTCGAGCGCGAGTACGTCGCCGGCCGCGTCGAGCTCGTCGGCGACGTGATGGTCGACGTTGCGCTGCTCGTCCAGCCCCGCGCGCGCTCCGACGACGGCCCGCTGGCGGCCGCGGGCGTGCGCCCGGCGAGTACGTGCTCGCGACCGCCCACCGCGCGGGCAACGTCGACGACCCGGCGCGGCTGCGCGCGCTCGTCGACCTGCTGCTCGCGCTGCCGTCGGCCGTCGTCCTGCCGCTGCACCCGCGCACGCGCGCGCGCCTCGAAGCGGCGGGCTGCTCGGCGAGCTCGAAGCCGCCCCGAGCATTCGCCTGCTGCCGCCGCTCGGCTACGTGGCGTTCACCGCGCTGCTCACGCGCGCCGCGCCGTCCTCACCGACTCGGGCGGCGTGCAGAAGGAGGCCTACCTCGCCGGCGTGCCCTGCGTGACGCTGCGCGACACGACCGAGTGGGTCGAGACGGTCGAGACCGGCTGGAACGTGCTCGTCGACCTCGACGTCGACGCCGCCCTGCGCGCGCTGCACAGCGCACCGCCGGCGCGAGCGCCCCGAGCTCTACGGCGACGGCCACGCCGGCGAGCGCGTCGTCGCCGCGCTCGCGTCGCTGGCCGTCAGCCGCCGCCGATGCGCCGCAGCGCGACGCCGGCCGCGGCGAAGCGCACGGGGTCGAGCACCCCGCGCCCGTCGAGGACGGCGCGCACGCCGGGCAGGTCGGCGGGCGTGAGCCCGCGGTACGCGGCGTGGTCGGCCTGCACGATCGCGCCGCGCCGCCTCGCGCCGTCCCAGGGCGTGAAGCCCAGCGCGCGCAGCTCGCCGTCGTCGTAGAGCGGGTCGGCCGCGACCGGCGCGGCGCCGCGCTGCGCCAGCGCGTCGCGCAGCCCGAAGGCGCCGCTGAACGCCGTCTCCTTGACGCCGCCGCGGTAGGCGACGCCGAGGATCAGGACGCGCGCCCCGGCGAGCGTCCCCAGCTCGGCCTCGAGGAGCTCGACGGCGTAGCGCGGCATCGCCTCGTTGATCTCGCGCGCCGTCGCCGGCAGCAGCGCGCGGTCGTCGGGCCCAGGTAGAAGCGCGGGTAGACCGGGATGCAGTGCCCGCCGACCGCGACGCCCGGCCGGTGGATGTGGCTGAACGGCTGGGAGTTGGCCGCCTCGATGACGCGATCGACGTCGAGGCCCCGCGCGTCGGCGAAGCGCGCGAACTCGTTGGCGAGGGCGATGTTGACGTCGCGGTAGGTCGTCTCGGCGAGCTTCGTCAGCTCGGCCGCCTCCGCGGAGCCCATCGGCCAGACCTCGGCGTCCGAGGAACGCTGCGTAGAGCTCGACACCGCGCGCCTCGCCGCGCGCGCTGAGGCCGCCGACGAGCTTGGGGTACGTCTCGAGGTCGCGGAAGACGCGGCCGCTGAAGACGCGCTCGGGGCTGAAGACGCGTGAAGAAGTCGTCCTCGGCACGCAGCCCGCTGCGCTCCGAGCGCCGGCGCGATGCGCTCGCGCGTCGTGCCCGACCGGGAGCGTCGTCTCGACGCGACACGGTCGTGCCGGGCCGCAGACCGCGCGCCGACGTCGGCGACGACGGCGTCGAGCGACGCCGCCAGTCGGGGCTGCGCGTCGGCGTCGACGATCAGCGGCGGCACGGCGATGACGAGGTCGGCGCCGGCCGCGACCGCCGCCGTCGTGTCGGTGGTCGCGCGCAGCCGCCCGTCGCCGACGACCTCGGCCAGCGCCTCGGCGAGCCCGGCCTCGCCGGGGAACGGCGCGCGGCCCGCGTTGACGAGATCGACGACCGCGCGGTCGATGTCGCAGCCGACCACCTGTGGCCGGCGCGGGCGATCTGCGCGGCGAGCGGCAGCCCGATCTTGCCGAGCGCGACGACGACGGCCCTCACGTAAGGCCTACCTCCGCGGGGCATCCAGCCCCGCGTCCTGAGACAGCCCATCGGCCTCCGGCCGCTGGAGATCGAGCGACACCGTCTCGCCGGCCTCGGCGCTCGCCAGCACCGCCTCGGCGACGACGACGGTCTCCAGGCCCTCGGCGAGCGTGACGACGAGCGCGCTCGCATCGCCCGCCAGCAGGTCGCAGAACGCCTCGAGCTCGACCAGCAGCGGCTCGCGGCGCGCCAGCGCGTAGCGGGTCGCGTCGCCCTCGCTGACGCCGCGCAGCGCCTGCGTCGCGGGCCACTCGGAGCCGATGCTGCCGTTCGCGTAGAAGGTCAGGTCGGCGGTCAGCGTGTCGGCGACGAGCATCCCGCGCTCGCCGAGCACGCGCGTGCGGCGGACCTTCGTCGGGCGACAGCCAGTCGACGACGCAGTTGAAGCTGATCGCGTTCTCGAGGCGGCCGGTGACGAGCACGAGGTCCTCGTGCTCGCGCCCCATGCGGTGCTGCGTCTGCGCGCGCGACGCGCTCGATCGGCGCGCCGCCGAGCCAGCGGACGAGGTCGAGGTCGTGGGTCGCGAGGTCCTTGACGACGCCGACGTCGCGGACGCGGTCGGGGAACGGGCCCGACGCGCTCGGTGGCGATCAGGAACACCTCGCCCGAGCTGGCCGTCCTGCGGCGCGACGGCGCAGCTCGAGCAGCGCCGGGTTGCAGCGCTCGACGTGCCCGACGGCGCCGTGGACCCCGGCGCTGGCGCAGACGTCGATGAGCTCGCGGGCCTCGGCGACCGTCGCGGCCAGCGGCTTCTCGACCAGCACGTGCACGCCCTCGGCGGCGAGCGCGCGCACGGCCGCGAGGTGCTCCTCGGTCGGCACGGCGACGATCGCGAAGTCCGGCGCGCCGGTGCGCGAGCAGCGCATCGACGATCGGCGAAGACGAGGGCGTGGTCGTGCACGGCGCCGTAGCGGTCGCCGCCCGGGTCGACGGCGCCGGCGAAGTCGACGCGCGGGGATGGTCTGCAGCAGCCGCGCGTGGTGGCGGCCCATCATGCCCAGGCCGAGCACGGCGCCGCGCAGGGGCGTGTGCGGTCGGGGCTCGGCAAGGCGCCACTAGGGTATCCGGCGATGGCCGATCCGCCGCCCCCGGCCTCGTCCTCAGCCCGACCGCATCGGTCGGCGCGCGACGTCAGCTTCGGCGCGCACGTCGTCGTCCACGACGGCGTCGTGATCGGCGACGGCGTGATCGTCCAGGACGGCGTGATCCTCGGCAAGCCGGCCGCGCTGGCGCCGACCTCGACGCGCGGCCGGCCAGCCCGTCGACGAGCTCGTGATCGAGGCGGGCGCGGCGATCTGCGCCGCAGGCGATCGTCTTCGCCGGCGCGCACATCGGCCCGCGCGCGATCGTCGGCGACCAGGCCTACGTGCGCGAGCGCGCGCGCATCGGCGAGCGCACCGTCGTCGGCCGCGGCTCGGCGATCGACAACGACGTCGAGATCGGCGAGCGCGTCGGATCCAGACGAACGTCTACGTCACCGGCGTTCGCGTGCGTCGAGGACGACGTCTTCCTCGGCCCGTGCGCGATGACGACGAACGACGACACGATGGCCGCCACGTCCCCGGCGACGCCGCTGCGCGGCGCGACGCTGCGCCGCGCCTGCCGGGTCGGCGGCGGCGCGGTGCTCGTGCCCGGCGTCGAGATCGGCGAGGAGGCCTTCGTCGCGGCCGGCGCGGTCGTCACCGGCAACGTGCCCGCCCGCGCGGTCGTCATGGGCGTCCCCGCGCGCGTCGTGCGCGAGGTCGGCGAGGAGGACCTGCTCGAACGCTGGATGTGAGGCGCGAGCGGGCGGGCTGCCGCGCCGCTCGGCCTACGCCGCAGCGGCGCCCACGCGGTCGCCGGCCTCGGTCCAGACGATCTGCTCGCGGCCGGGCCGACGCCGACGAGCACGATCGGCACGCCGACGGCAGTCCTCGATGAAGCGCAGGTAGTCGCGCGCGGCCTGCGGGAGCTCCGTCCGCGAGCGGCAGCTCGGTGATGTCCTCGGTCCAGCCGGGCAGCTCGATGTAGTCGCCGCGACGTGGTGCAGGACCGTCTGGTGGTAGGGGAAGGCGTCGAAGCGTCGCCTCGTCCGGCCGCGGTAGCCGGTGCAGACGCTGATCAGCGTCGAAGCCGCTGAGGACGTCGAGCTTGGTGATGACGAGCGCCGTCAGCCGTTGATGCGCGCCGCGTAGCGCAGCGCGACGAGGTCGAGCCAGCCGGTGCGGCGCGGGCGCCCGGTCGTCGTGCCGAACTCGCCGCCGCGCTCGCGGATGTCGTCGCCGATGGTCGTCGTCGAGCTCGGTCGGGAACGGGCCCGGCGCCGACGCGCGTCGCGTACGCCTTGGCGACGCCCCAGACCTCGTCGATGTCGCGCGGGCCGACGCCGGCGCCGACGCACGCCGCGCCTGCGACCGGGTTCGACGAGGTCACGAACGGATAGGTGCCGTGGTCGATGTCGAGCATCGTGGCCTGCGCGCCCTCGAAGATGACGGTGCCGCCGTCGTCCAGCGCAGCGCTGGGCGAGCGACGCGGTGTCGGCGATGTGCTGCTCGAGGCGGTGGCCGAAGGTCAGGTACTGCTCGGTCATCGACTGCAGGTCGAGCGCCGGATCGCGCGCGAACGGGCGCAGCATGAGGCGCTTGGGCTCGAGCGCGGCGGCGATCTTCTTCTTGAGGATCTTCTCGTCGAGCATGTCCTGCACGCGGATGCCCAGGCGCGCCGCCTTGTCGGCGTAGCACGGGCCGATGCCGCGCTTGGTCGTGCCGATCTCGAGCTTGCCGAGCTTGGCCTCCCCGGCGCTGTCGAGCATCAGGTGGTAGGGCATGATCAGGTGCGCGTTGGCGCTGATGCGCAGCCCGCGAGACGTCGATGCCCTTCGCGCGCAGCCCGTCGATCTCGTCGGTCAGCACGCGCGGGTCGACGACGACGCCGTTGCCGATCACGCACAGCTTGCCCGGGTAGAGGATCCCGCTCGGGATCAGGTGGAACGCCCACTTCTGCCCGTCGCGCACGATCGTGTGGCCGGCGTTGTTGCCGCCCTGAAAGCGAACGACCACGTCGGCCTTCTCGGCCAGCAGATCGACGATCTTGCCCTTGCCCTCGTCGCCCCATTGGGCGCCCACGATCACGATGCTCGGCATCGGGGGTCAGTCTGTCAGGCAGCGAACCCGGGCGCGTTCAGGCGACGTATTTCCGGGCGTCCAGCTTGCGGGCGTCCTCGCCGAAGAGCGGCAGCACCGTGCACATCTCCTCCAGACGCGACACCGTGCGCTCGCCGATCTGCGCCGCGAGCTGCTCGGGCGCTCGATGTTCGTCGTGATGACGATCGAGCGCTCTTCTTCGTAGCGGGCGTTGACGATCGTGTAGAGCTGCTCGAGCACCCACGGCGTCGTCTTCTCGGCGCCGACGTCGTCGACGTGCAGCAGGTCGACGGCGGCCAGGCGGTCGGTGAAGTCCGGGTAGCTGCCTTCGGTATCGGTCTCGAAGGTCGAGCGGATCTCGGCCAGCAGGCGGGGGAGCGAGTAGATCGCGACGCTGCGGCCCGCGTCGAGCGCCGCTTTGGAGACGAGCATCGCGAGGGTCGTCTTGCCCGTCCCCGTCTGCCGAACAACCACAGGCCGCGCCCGGCGTCGAGCTCCTCGTCGACGCGCCGCACGAACTGCCGCACCGGCCGCACGATGACCTCGTGCATGTCGCTGATCGGCGGCCGGTCGAACGAGACGCCGGCGTACTTGCGCGGGATGACGGCGCTCAGGCGCCGCGCGCGGCGGCGCTCGAGCCGCGATGGTCGGCAGCGGCACGGCGTGGCAAGCCGGGTGGTCTCGTCGATGACGAAGCCGCTGCCGTCGCACAGGTCGAAGGGACAGGCGTGGTCGTCGTTCATGCCCTGTGGCGCCTCATGCGGTTCGCTGCATCCCGAGGAAGCGCGGGTACTCGTTCTGGAAGGTGAGCGGGACGTCGCCGAGGCCGCCGTTGCGGTGCTTGGCGATGATCAGCTCGGCCTCGCCGGGCCGCTCGGTGGTCTCGGGGAAGTAGTACTCGTCGCGATAGATGAACATGACGAGGTCGGCGTCCTGCTCGAGGTTCCCCGACTCCCTGAGGTCGGAGAGCATCGGGCGCTTGTCGGTTCGCGACTCGACGCCGCGCGAGAGCTGGCTGAGCGCGATCACGGGAACGTTGAGCTCGCGGGCGAGGATCTTCAGTCCGCGGCTCATCTCGCCCACCTGCTGCACGCGGCTCTCGATCCGCGCGTCGGCGCGCATCAGCTGCAGGTAGTCGACGATGATCAGCCCCAGGCCGCCGTATTCGGCCTGCGACTGCTGGTGCAGCCGGCGCGCCTTGGCGCGGACGTCGAGGATGCCGACGTCCGAGGAGTCGTCGACGTACAACGGCGCCGCGTCGTACTCGGCGGCGGTGCGCAGCACGCGCTTCCATTTGGCCTCGTCGCGCAGGCGGCCCTTGCGCAGATCGTCGCCCTTGATCGCGGCCTGCGAGGCGATGAACCGCTGCGCGAGCTCGGCCTCGGACATCTCGAGGCTGAACAGCGCGACCGGGCGACGCAGTTCCTTGTGGAGCGCGACGTTCTCGGCCATGTTGGTGACCAGCGCGGATTTCCCCATGGCCGGGCGCGCGGCGATGATGATCAGGTTGCCCGGCTGAAAGCCGCCGGTGATGACGTCGAGGTCGGCGAAGCCCGAAGGCGTCCCCGTGAGCGAGCGGCCTTCGGCTGAGAGCTCCTGCCACTTGTGGATCTCGACGTGGAGGACCTCGCCGACCTTGCGGAAGTCCTTGGTGCGGTCGTCGTGGGCGACCTCGAGGACGGCGCGCTCGGCGCGCTCGACAATCTCGCGCGGTGGCGCCTCGTGGCCGTGGACGCTGGCCTGGATCTCATACGAGGCGGCAAGGAGGCGGCGCAGGAGCGCGCGCTCGCGGACGATCTGCGCGTACTGGCGCAGGTTGCCGACCGCCGGGACCGCGGCCGTCAGCGCATCGATCTCGGCCTGGCCGCCGGCGGCCTCGAGCCGGCCGCGCGAGCGTAGGTGCTCGGTGACGGTGAGGACGTCGATCGACTCGCCCGCCGTGAAGAGGGCGAGCATCGAGTCGTAGACCTCGCGGTGGCGCTCGCGATAGAAGTCCTCGCTCTTGAGGCCCTCCTCGATGACGAAGGCGTAGTGCGTGCGGTCGGAGAGCAGCATCGCCCCCAGGACCGACTGCTCGGCCTCGATCGAGTGGGGAGGAGCGGCCCCCGCGGCGGGGGGTTGTGCGGCGTCCGAGCCGCGTCCGTTGGTGGCCTGCGGGGTGCTCATCGGGTGGCTCACGAACGTAGCAACGGCGGGGGTCGGCAGCCCTTGCCTTCCCCGCATCCACGGTGTCTTTCTTCACGGCCCTGCGCGAAGTCGACACGTGTGCGTCGGCGCGGAACCCCACCTGCCGCGGCGTTCAACGCCGGCGACCTCAGCGAGCGCTGCGACGTGCGCTCGACCTGCGCCCGGGGGCGCGGCTTCTCGACGCGGGATGCGGCGCCGGCCTGGAGACGGCGCGGCTGGCGGCAGACCACCCCAAGACGCTCGTCGACCGGAGTGGACCGCAACGCCGGGTTGCTCGGTGTCGCGCGGCGCCGCGCGAATCCCGGCGTGGCGAACGTCCGCCGGCTCGAGGCCGACCTCGTGCGCGCGACCTCCCGGAGGCGAGCTTCGACGCCGTGCGGAACGAGCGGGTCTCGCGGCGACAGGCGGACGGCTGCTGGATCGGGCCTTGACTCCCTGAGCCCGCGTGGTGCGCCCGGGTGGCCGGCTCGCGCTCTTCGAACTACGACGACGGCGCGACGATCCTCGCGCACGCGCCGGCCGGCGGCGCGCTGATCCTCGACCGAGGCAGCCGAACGCTTCGCCGGTCGCTGCCGCAGTCCAGCGAGCGCTGGACGGCGGCTGCCGGGCATGCCGAGCGCGCGGCTTCTACGACGACGGGATCGCCGAGCGTTCTCGTTCACGGAGAGCGAGCGCGGCTGGCGGCGGATCCTGCAAGACGCCGTGGCAGCCGTCCGCGCCGGGACCCGGGGCTCACGGCGTGGCTTCGCGAGCAGAGGGCGGCGGCCGCGCGCGGCGAGTTCGTCGCCGCGTTCACGGGCGTCCTCACCTCGGCAAGCAGGGCCGGCGCCTGACCGTGGCCCGTCCCGACGTCCGCAGGCAGCTCAGCTCGCCGCGGGTGGCTCGCGGGCTACAGCTCGGAGACGAGCGTCTTGACGTTCGCAGTGACGCCGTCGGCGACCTCGACGACGACCACGTAGGTGCCGACATGCTTGATCGGCTCGTCGAGGTGGATCCTGCGGCGGTCGACGCTGATGCCGCGCGCCTCCTGGATGGCGTCGGCGATGTCCTGCGTCGTAACCGACCCAAACAGGCGGCCGTCGTCGCCGGCCTGCTGGCTGATCGTCAGGACGGTCTTGTTGAGCAGCTCGGCGCTCTCCTCCGCGCGGCCGATGGCCTCCTGGGCGGCGCGCTCCTCGGCGGCCGCGGCGCGCTGCGCGGCCGCGACGGCGCCCTTGGTGGCCGGCTGGGCCAGTTTGCGCGGGATCAGATAGTTGCGTAGATAGCCCTTGGAGACGTCGACGACGGTGCCCTTCTCGCCCAGCGTCTCGACGTCCTTGAGGAGGATCGCCTCGGGCATCGCGCTAGCGCTCCTCGCGCTCGCGATACCCGCCGCGGCGATCGCCGCGCTCGGGGCGCTCCTCGCGGGCATCGCTGACGTAGGGCAGCAGCGCGAGCTCACGAGCGCGCTTGACCGCGGTCGCGAGCTGGTTCTGGTGCCGACGGCAGGCGCCGCTGATCCGCCGCGAGCGGATCTTGCCGCGCTCGGAGACGAAGCGCCGCAGCGTGCCGACGTCCTTGTAGTCGACCTGCTCGATCTTGTCCTTGCAGTACGGGCAGGACTTCCGACGGCCCCCTCCGGGGCCGGTCTTCTTGTCGCGCCGACGAGCGGGCTTGCGGTTGCGCTGCTTGGCCACGTGTTCGGATCCTTCGAGACTTCGTGAACAATCGAACGCGCGCCCGCGGGCGCGCGAGCCACCATTGTGCCACGTTTTCCGCGCAGGTCCGCGCCCGGCGCGCCAGGGCGGTGCGGTGTGCCGGCCCCGGAAGCGCCTGGCTTGGTCGTCAGTTGCAGACGGCGCAGCGCCCGCGCGCGCATGCGCACGCCGGCAACGCCGGGACTGGGCCGCCCGGGCGCCAATCGCGCAGCGACTCCATGCTCCGCGGTTCCCGGCGGTCCAGGATCCCTCCGGGCCAGCAGTGCGACCCAAGCATCGCTGCCAGCCGGTGCCTGTCGGTGTCGCTCCACATGGCGACGGTTTCGATGAGCGCCGTGATCAGCGTGTCATCGCGGTGGCGGTCCATGGTCAGTCCTCGACGCGCATCTCCGGGAACCTGGCGCGTGTCCGCGCAGGGGTACCCCTGCTTGTCGGCGCGCAAGCGCTCTCGCTGTAGGGCTCAGACCGGCCTGCCGGACAGGCCGCCAGCGGACGCGGCTCGCTGAACTCGCCGACCGCCCGAGCGCCCTCTGCCCGCACGAGCGAAGCGAAGGACGCCGGGTGTCGGGAAGCGATCCGCCCCCGGCTGCCTAAAACGGGATGTCGTCGTCGGCCGGTGCCGACGGACTGGCTGCGCCGCCGCCCGCGGGCGCGGGCGCGAAGTCGCCGGTGTCGACGGGGATGTCCGAGCGAGGGGTGAAGCTGCCTCCGTTGCCGCCTGCGTCGTCGCGGGGGCTCGAGAGGAACTGCACGGTGTCGGCGATGATGTCGATCCCCTGGCGCTTCTGGCCCTCCTGGGTCTCCCACTCGCGCCACTCCAGGCGCCCGTCGATCGCGACCGGGCGGCCCTTGGAGAGGTAGCGGGCGCAGTTCTCGCCCTGCGCGCCCCACACGGTGACGTCGAAGTAGTTGGGCTTGTCGACCCATTCGCCGGTCGAGTTGTCCTTGCGCCGCGTGTTGACCGCCACGCGCAGCTTGCAGATCGACGTGCCGCTCGGCAGCGAGCGCAGGTCGGGATCCGCGGTGAGGTTGCCGGTGATGATCACCCGGTTGATGTTTGAGGTTGCCATTGGGGTGTGCTCCCTTCGGGGGCGAACAGTCGTCGCGAACTCGTCTGGCGAGCGAGTCTAGACCCGGGTGCGGAGCGATCCGGCCGACGAGCCCGCTTTCTGCGCGCTTTTGTTGCACTGCCGTCGCGAAGTGTCCGCGGAGCTGGGGAGCGGTGCGCCCGACGCGGGAGCGGGCGCGGTGCGGGCGGGCGCCGCTACGCCGCGGAGGGCGTCTCGGCCGGCGGCGCCTCGACGCGCTCGGCACGCGGCTCGGGCGGCGCGGGCGTGCCCGGCGCGAGCTTGATGATCCGGAACCGAACGACGTCGTCGGTGATCCGCAGCGTGCGCTGCAGATTGGCCAGCAGCTCGGCGGGCCCGTGGAACTGCAGCAGGTGGTACTCGGCGTCGCCGCGATGGTCGATCTCGTAGGCCAGCGGCCGCGTGCCCCAGTCGTGTGTGCCGACGACCGAGCCGGCCGCGGAGATCGCGGCCTCGACGTCGGACAGGACCTTCGTGCGCTGCTCTTCGGGTGCGCTCGTGTCGAGCAGCAGCATCAGGTCGTAGAGGGGTTCGGGTGCAGCCATGATCGTTGCGCCGGCCGAAGGACGGCGGCGGCGCAAGATAGCAGGGGGCGAAGCCGCCGCGCCGCCCGCCTAGCAGCAGCGATGGCACCCGATGGGCTGTGGCAGAGGATCCGGTGGGGCAATGTCGCGCGCCTCACCGGACTCGTCGCGCTCGCGCTCATGGTCGCCGCATGGCCTCGGCTGCGAAGCGGCGCACCGCGGCTTCCGCCCGCGACGGCTGTGCCGCTCGTCGGGACCGGCGGGGCTGAGCGAGCGGGTGTGGAGCGGGCGGGCAAGGCGCGTCGTGGAGCGGAGCGGCACGGGGCGGCGGAGCGAGCGCGTGAGGCGAAGCGGCGCGGGGCGGCGGAGCGGGGACGTGGGGCGGAACAGGCGGGCGAGGACGGGGCGCGGGCAGAGCGGGCGAGTCACGCCGCCCGGAACCGTGCGGCGGAGCGGGTGCGTGAGCAGAAACGGGCGCGTGCGGGGAAGTCGGTGAACGGGGAGCAGCCGGCGGGCGCGGACCGGCCCGCGGGCGCGCAGCAGCCAGCGGGCGGGGAGACGCCGACGGGTGGGACGCCGCCGGGCGGTGAGCAGTCGACGGGTGCGCCGCAGTCGACGGGTGCGCAACAGCCGACGCGCGCGAGGAAACCGCCGCGCGCACACGAGGCGCCGCGCGCACACGAGGCCACCCGCAAGCCGAAAGCGCCGCGACCGCCATCCGATCCCGCCGCCGCGGAGTTCGGCCTCCCTTAGACCCCGCGCGCCCCTACGACCGCTCGGCCGCCGTCTGCGCCGCCTTCTTGCGCACGTCCGAGAGCTGTTCGTCGATCCAGTCGCCCGGGTCGCGGGCGGTGACGATCTCCTTCAGGCCGCGCAGGCGCCGCGCACGCTCGTCGGGCTGCATCGTGAGCGCGGCGTGGATCGAGTCGGCCAGCGCCTGGATGTCGAACGGGTTGACGGTCAGCGCGCAGTCGCCCAGCTCCTCGTGTGCGCCCGTGTTCTCCGAAAGGATCGACACGCCGTCGCGCTCGTTGACCATCGGCCCCTCCTTGGCCACCAGGTTCATCCCGTCGAACATCGCGTTCACGAGCAGGACGTCGTAGTGCTTGTAGGCCGCGACGGCCTCCTCGAGATCGTCGCGGAGCTTCAGCTGGATCGGCATCCAATCCGGCGTCCCGTGGCGGTGGTTGACGACCGCCACCAGCGCCTCGATGCGCTCCAGGTACTCGGCGTACTCGGGCACGTCGGTCCGTGACGGCATGAGCTGCGCAATGAAGGTCACGCGCTCGCGGAACTCCGGGTGCTGCTCCAGGAACAGATCGAACGAGGAGAAGCCGCGCAGCACGTTCTTGGACAGGTCCGCCCGGTCGACCCGCAGGATCAGGTGGTCGCGGCGCCGGCGCAGCAGCTCCTCCTCGTGGCGCCCGACGCCCTCCGACTCGGCCACACCGAACAGCGCCTTGGCGTCGATCGGCAGCGGGTAGCTGCGCACCCACACCTCACGATCCTCGAACTCCACGATGCCGGCGTCGAAGTCGACCTCCAGGCCCATCAGGTCGCGGCAGCACTGCAGGAAGTTGCGCCGGTACGACGACGTGTGAAAGCCGATGATGTCGTTGGCCAGGAGCCCGTGATAGAGCTCCTCGCGGATCTTCCCCGGCAGCACGCGCCAGGCGTCGCTCTGCGTCCACGGGATGTGCACGAAGTGGTGCAGGAAGACGTCCGGGCGCGCGCGCCTCACCAGCGCCGGCAGCGTGTAGAGGTGATAGTCGTGGACCATGACGACGGGCTCCTCGTCGTCGGCGATCTCCTCGATGACCGCGGTCGCCAGGTCCTCGTTGACCACGTTGTAGCCGTACTCGAACGCCTCAACCTCGTTGCGCCGGACGTCCGGGGCGTTGGACAGATCCCAGAGGTAATGCTGGATGAACCACAGCATCGGGTTGGCGAAGATGTTGTAGAAGCGGTCGTAGGCGTCGGGGTCGCTGACGACCAGCCGCACCTGGTACTCGCGGCCCGCGGGCGAGCGCACGGTGAACGCGCCGCCCTCCTCGGAGGCCGTGCGCGCATCGGCCTCCGTCAACGCCGAGGCGATCCACACCGCGTCGCGGTGCGACGCCAATCCGGTCAAGGCCGTCACGAGCCCGCCGGTCCCGCGCTTGACGCTCCCGTCGTCCTGGAAGGTGACAGGGCCGCGATTGGAGACCAGGACGAGGGGGGCGCGTGATTCGGACACGAACCTATTCTCCCAGCAGCTCCGTGAAGATCCTCAGATAGTCGCGCAGGTAGCGCGGTGTGAGGAAGTGCTTGCGCACGTGCTCCTTGCCGCGCCGACCGAGGGCCTTGCCCAGCGCGGGGTCGCGCAGGATGTCGAGCGTGCGGTCCGCGCAGCCCTCCACGCTGTCGACGAGGTAGCCGCTCACCCCGTTCTCCACCTGCAGCGGGATGCCCCCGACGTTGCCGCCGATGAACGGCCGGCCCTTCCAGATCGCCTCGGTCACGGTCAGCCCGAAGCCCTCGCGCGTCGACTTCTGGATGAGCACGTCGGACTGCGACTGGAAGGCGTTGACCTCGATCGAGCCGACGTTGTTGAAGTTGTTGAGGATGTGGATGTCCGGGTCGCCGTCGGCGTGGGCGATGGTGGCGTTGAAGAAGTCCCAGCCCTCGGGGTCATCGGAGGCCATCGAGCCGACCAGGGCGAGCTGCACCGACGGGATCTGCTCCTTGACCAGCCGGTAGGCGTCGATCACCCCGAGCGGGTCCTTCCAGGGATCGAAGCGCGACACCTGGGTCATCAGCGGCCGGTCGACGTCGATGCCGAACTGCTCGCAGACGTAGGCGGCGTCCTCGGGCGACAG
The DNA here is from genome assembly GCA_963821355.1 of uncultured Actinomycetes bacterium. Classification (GTDB taxonomy): domain Bacteria; phylum Actinomycetota; class Thermoleophilia; order Solirubrobacterales; family Solirubrobacteraceae; genus JAOPZW01. Next base: position 51,538 of record CAWGDO010000008.1, read on the forward strand.
GGCCATGTTCTTGGGCGCCAGCGGGTCGATGGCAGGCGGCACCACGTTGACGTGGCCGTCCATGCCGTCGGGCACGTAGTCGCGGACGTGGAAGACCGACTCCGGGTACGTCGCGATGTACGGCAGCAGCTTGCCGATCGTGTCCCGGTTGGGCGAGGACATGTCGATGTGGCATCGCCACACCCAGCCGCGCGCCTTCTCGGGAACCAGCGTGTGCAGCGCTGCCGGCTGCGGGTCGTGGATGAGCGCGATGTCCCACCCGCCGACGAGCTCGCGCGCGTTCATCTCGTTGTAGCGCCGCCAGGTGTCCCATTGATCGTCGGTGAGGTCCTCCGGCGCGCCCTGCAGCGCGTTGTGCATCAGCTTGGTCGCGTTGAAGAACTCCTCGCGGCCGTAGATGACCTGCCACTCGGCCTCCAGGCCGACGTCCTTCATCAGCGGGACGAGCGTGTAGAGGATCTCGCTGACCCCGCCGCCGAACGCCGTCGCCGACACGTGCACCACGCGCGAGCCCTGCAGGGGCTCGGCGAGCGCGCGGATCTCCTCGATGAGATCGCGACCGACGATGTGGGTGTAGTCCGCGAGGGTCTTGGACCCGACGGCGACCGGCTGGAGCACGCGCGGGAGAGTAGCGTGGCCCTTCCCGCAACGGTCAACCGGAACCGGCGCCGTCGATCGCCGCCCGGCGGCGTCCTCGGTCGGGGCCGTGCCGCCAGCACAGCTCCCTCTCTGCGTCCTTGCCGGATCGGCGCCGCCGCTGCCGGCTCCGGCCGACCGTCACGAGAAGGACCACGCTGCGTCAGCCCGCCCGCGGCGAGCCGAGCGGCCGCTCGCCGAGCGTGACGCGAACCTGCTCGCGCCGGCCGCTGCGATTGATGTCGAGGGTCACCGTGTCGCCCGGCTCGTATGCGAGCAGAACCTTGGCCAGGTCGCTCTCCCCGCGGATCGGCTTGCCCTGCACAGCCGTCACGACGTCGCCGCCCGCGCGGAAGTCCTGGTCCTGGAAGCGCTCGTCGCCTGCGCCCGCCTTCAGGTGGGCATGCTCGGCCGGGCCGTCCGCGGTGACGTCCTGGATCCACGCGCCGGCTCTGGCCCCGAGGTCGAAGTGCTGCGCAAGCTGCGGGTAGACGGCGACGCTCGACACCCCGAGATAGGCGTAGCGCGCGCGCCCGGCGCGGCGCAGCTGGTCCAGCGAGTGCTTGACGGTGTCGACCGGCACCGCGAAGCCCACGCCGCTGCCATCGCCGGTCTCGGTCTCGATCTGGGCGTTGATCCCCAGCACGCGCCCGTGGGCATCGAGCAGCGGCCCGCCCGAGTTGCCGTGGTTGATCGCCGCATCGGTCTGGATCGCGCCCGTGGTGTCGAAGCCCGTCAGCGACTGGATCGAGCGATCGAGCGCCGAGACGACGCCGACCGACAGCGACTGCTCCTTGCCGAACGGGCTGCCGATGGCGGCCACCGGCGCGCCCACCTGCAGGTCGCGCGTCGTGCCGAGCGGCAGCGGGCGCAGGGTCAGGCCGGCCGGATCGACCTTGAGCAGGGCGACGTCGGCGAACGGGTCGAAGCCCTTGACCCGGGCGGGCACCTGGTTGCCGTCGGCGAAGCGCACGTAGACCTGCTGGGCCTTGCGGATGTCGGGCCCCTCGCCGCTGGTGACGACGTGCGCGTTGGTGGCGATCTGGCCGTCGCCGGAGACCACGAACCCCGAGCCCAGGCCGGCCTCGCTGCGGCCCCCGCCGTCCTGCAGACCGGTCGAGATCACCGTGACGACGCCGGGCGACTCGCGGTCGTAGATCGCGCCCGGGTCGAAGCCGGTCTCGGCCTGCCCGGTCGGCTGCACGACCTCGACCTTGGTCGTGGTCGTCTTCAGCGTCTGCGTCTTGGTCGCGCCGCCGCCGCCGCAGCCGGCGGCCAGCGCGGCGACGGCCGCCACCGCCAGCAGGCCGCGCCTCATGCGGGGAGCTCCAGCGTGAACGTCGTGCGACCCGGGTTGCTGTCGGCGCTCAGCTCGCCGGCCATGCGCTCGGCCAGCTCGTGTGCGATCGCCAGCCCCAGCCCTGAGCCCTGCGCGTCGTCGGAGGTGTAGAAGGCCTCGAACACACGCTCGAGCTCGCCCCGCCTGATGCCGGTCCCGAAGTCGGTCACCGCGAGGCGCACGTTGCCGTCGCGGCGCGACGCGGACACCACCACGTCGGTACCGGCCGGCGTGTGGTTCAGGGCGTTGTCGAGCAGGATTCGCATGATCTGGGCGACGCGTTCAGGATCGCATACGGCCTGTACCCGTCCCCCCGACAAACGCAGCTCGAGGTGCGACTCGTGCGCGGCCAGCGCCGGAGTGAACTCGGCGGCCACGTTCTTGGCCAGCTCGCCGACGTCGGTCGGCTCCGGGCGCAGCTCCAGCGAGCCGGCCTCCAGGCGCGAGAGATCCAGCAGGTCGGTGGCCAGCTTGCCCAAGCGGTCGACCTGCTGGCGCAGCTGGTGCAGGAAGGCAGCGCGCGTTTCCTCGTCGAGCTCCTCGTCCTCGAGCAACTCGAGGAAGCCGCTGAGCGAGAAGATCGGCGTGCGCAGCTCGTGTGAGGCGGTTGCGATGAAGCGCCGCCGCGCGGTCTCGAGCTCGGCGAGCTGGCGCTGCATGGCGTCGAGCGTGCGGGCGAGCTGGCCGAGCTCGTCGCGCGCGCCGGACTCGAAGCGCGCGCCGAAGTCGCCCTGCGCCACCCGCCGCGCGGAGACCTCCATGCGCACGATGCGGCGGCTGAACGCGCTCGCCACCAGGTAGCCGGCCAGGAGGGCGCCGAGCAGCGCGAAGGCGCCGGCGACCAGCACGCGCCGGCGGACGAAGGACACGGTGCTGACGTCCTCCAGCGGCGACGAGTAGACGGCGACGTAGTAGACCCCGGCGCGTTTGGCGCCCGGCGGCGTCAGGCGCAGAGGCAGGGCCGCCTCGGCCACCCGTCCGCTCATGCCGGCCTCGGTCCCGCGCGCGGTCTTGCCGGTGCGCGCGGCCTCGAGCGCCGCGTCGAAGCGTAGGTCGGTGATCTCGTGCTCGGCCGTCGAGTCTGAAGCGATATAGGTCTGCGGCCCCTGCGTGCCGCGGTTGACGCCCAGCAGCGTCACGCGCGCGCCCGAGGCGTCGGCCGCCGCCCGCACACGCGCATCGAGCACCTTGCGGTCCAATGAGCGGTTGAGGGCCTGCCAGACCTCGGGGGTGTACTGGCTGGCCAGGCGGGTCAGCGAGTCGAGCTTGCGCTGGCGCACGCCCGCGTCGAGCCCCGAGGTGACGCCCAGGTAGACGGCCGCGATCGCCACCAGCGCGATGGCGAAGAACAGCAGCGCCAGTCGGTTCGTTATCGAGCGCAACTAGTGGGCCTTCTCGCAACGTTTCACCGGAAATCCCGGGCGCCGATCACCGCCGGGCGGCATCCTCGACCCTCGAAATACCTCCGGCATTCCTTCGGGACCAACGGCTTCGCCGTCGGTGCCCCGTCCTTGCCCGGCGGCGCCGGCATCCCGGGCTTTCCGGCGTAACGTCACGAGAAGACCCACTAGCCATCTGTGTCGCGGAACCGGTAGCCGACGCCGCGCACGGTGAACAGGTACTCCGGGTCCTTCGCGTCGCTCTCGAGCTTCTCGCGCAGGTGACGGATGTGGACGTCGATCGTGCGCGGGTCGCGGTAGGCGCTGTCGCCCCAGATCCGCGTCAGGAGCATGTCGCGCGTCCACACGCGGCCGGGGCTCGTGGCCAGTGCGAGGAGGATCTCGAACTCGACGTAGGTGGTCTGCACGTTCAGGCCGCGCACGTCGACGGCGCGCTTGGCCGGGTCGATGCGCAGCTCGTGGACCTCGAGCGGCTCCTCGTCGCTGGGCTCGCGGCGGGCCATCCCCGCGCGGCGCAGCGCCGCCTTCACGCGCGAGCGGAACTCGCGCAGCGAGAAGGGCTTGGTGATGTAGTCGTCGGCGCCGAGCTCGAGGCCGAGGACCTTGTCGATCTCCTCGGCCTTGGCAGTGAGCATGATGATCGGCACCGACGAGTGCGCGCGCATGCGCCGGCAGACCTCGAGGCCGTCCATGCGGGGGAGCATGACGTCGAGCACGACGAGGTCGAAGGTCGTTTCGCCGAAGCGGGCGAGGGCCTCGCGGCCGTCGGTGGCCTGCACGACCTCGTATCCGTCCTTGCGCAGGGGAAACGAGAGCAGCGTCTGGATGGACTGCTCGTCATCGACGAGGAGGATGCGGGGCGTGTGCTCGAGCATGTCGGCTCTGCACAGGGTACGCCCAGCTACCCTGCAAAATTCGCATGCTCGACCCGCGGATCTACCGCGCCGCCCTCGTTCCGATCCTCTTCGCGCTGATCGTGGCCGCGTTCTCGCTCAGCGATCGGCCGCGGCCGATGAGCACGACGCTCGATCCGGACGTCTTCTCGGGTCTGCGCGCGAACCGCGATCTCGACGCCTGGGCAACGGCCTTTCCCGACCGCCGCGCCGGCGACAGCGGCGACGCCGCGCTGGCCCGGCGGCTCGCCCAGGTCTTCCGCGGGCTGGGCTCCTACCAGGTCACGACGCCGTCGTTCCGCGCCGAGACGGCCGACGGCAAGCGCGAGCTGACCACGGTCATCGCCCGCCAGGTCGGCCGGCCGGGGCCCGGGCTCGTCGTCGTCGCCCACCGCGACGCGCTCGCGCACGGCTCGCGGGCCGAGCTGTCGGGAACTGCCGCGCTAATCGAGCTGGCGCGCGTCCTGCGCAGCGGGCGCCTGCACCGCACGGTGACCTTCGTCTCGACCAGCGGCGGCAGCGCCGGCCTCGGTGGCGCCCGTGACCTCGTGGACCGGCTGGGCGGGCGGACTGACGCCGTGCTGGTGCTCGGCGACCTCGGGGGCACGGCCGTGCGCCGGCCGCTCGTGACCGGCTGGTCGACGGGCGACGGGATCGGCTCCCTGCAGCTGCGGCGCACGGTCGAGGCCGCCGTCCGCAAGGAGGCCGACACGAACCCCGGCGGCTCGCGCGCGACGTCGCAATGGGCGCGGCTCGCCTTCCCGGTCACCGTCGGCGAGCAGGGCCCACTGGTGGCGGCCGACCGGGCCGCCGCGCTTCTCTCGGTCAGTGGCGAGCGCTCGCCGCGCGCCGGCGACCCGGTGATCCAGGGGCGCCTACAGGCGTTCGGGCGGGCGGCCCTGCGGGCGCTGACGGCGGTCGACAACGCGCCCGACCTCGAGGGCGGCGGCGCGAGCCACTCGCTCGTCACCGTGCGCAAGGTCTTGCCGCTGTGGGCCGTGCGGCTGCTGGTCGCCGCGTTCCTGCTGGCGCCGGTGCTCGTCACCGTCGACGGGTTCGCGCGCGTGCGCCGGCGCCATCACCCCGTCGCGCCGTGGCTGTGGTGGCTCGTGGCGACGGCTGTCCCGCTGGTCATGGCGCTGGCCTTCGGCTGGTTCCTTGGTGTAACGGGGCTGCTCCCGGCGACGCCGCCCGAGCCGGTGGCCGCGGGCGCGATCCCCGTCGGCGGGACCGGGATCGCCGCGCTCATCGCGATGGCGCTGGCGGCCGTGCTGACCTGGATCGTGCTGCGCCCGGTGCTGCTGCGCGCTGCCGGAGCACGCGGGCGCCCGCACGGTGACGGCGCGGGGATCGCGCTGCTGGTCATGTGGTGCGCGCTGGCCGGCGTGCTGTGGCTCACCAACCCCTACGCGGCCGCGCTGCTCGTGCCCGGCGCGCATGTGCTGCTGGCGGTTGTCGCGCGCGAGGTGCGGCTGCGCCGCGCGCTGGCTGTCGCGCTCGTCGTGCTGGCGGCGGCGCCGTTCGTGCTCGTCGACGTCTCCATCGCCGGCCAGCTCGGCCTGCCGCCGGGCGACTTCGCGTGGTTCTGCGTGCTGCTCGTGGCGGGTGGCATCGTCGGCCCCTTCGGCTGGGTCGTGTGGAGCCTGGTCCTCGTGTGCCTGCTGACCGCGGCGGTCTTCGCGCTGCGCGCGCGCACGTCGGCCACATCGACGGAGCCGCACGAGGTCACCGTCCGCGGCCCGATCTCCTACGCCGGCCCGGGCTCGCTGGGCGGCACGGAGTCCGCGTTGCGGCGATGAGGCGCGCGCTCGGCACCGTGCTCATCGCCCTCGGCCTGCTGGCGCTGGCCGACGCGGGCGTGACCCTCGCCTGGCAGGAGCCGCTCAGCGCGCTGCGCGAGAGCCGGGCGCAGCATCGCCTTGCGAGCCAGCTGCGCGCGTTCGAACTGGCGACGCCGCGGCGGCTGGCCGACGGCGCCCACGTCGCGGCCGGGGCCCGCGCGCTGGCGCGCTCGCGGCGCGACGGCCAGGCGATGGCGGAGCTGCGCATCCCGCGCATCGGCCTGCGCACGATCGTCGTGCGCGGCACCACGCCCGCCGACCTGCGGTCCGCCCCCGGCCTGCTTGACCGCACGCCGCTGCCCGGCCAGCGCGGGACGACCGCGATCGCCGGCCATCGAACGACCTACGGGGCCCCGTTCCGTCACATCGACGCGCTGCGCCGCGGCGACGCCGTGACACTGCGCCTCCCCTACGGCACCTTCCGATACGCGGTCGAGGGCACGCGCATCGTCGATCCGGCGGATCTGACCGTGCTGCGCCGGGTAGGTCATGATCGACTCGTGCTGAGCGCCTGTCATCCGCTCTTTTCCGCCGCTCGTCGCATCGTCGTGCTGGCGCGCCTCGTGAGCGTCGGACAGTCGGCCAGCGGCCTCAACCGGAGCGTCTGACGTGTCCGATACGGGTAGCGATCCGTCGTTGGAAAGGCAGATGAAGATCGACTCTCTCAAGGCACGCATCGAGCGCTCGGACTACGACGTCGACCCCGAGGCGGTCGCCGAGGCGATCATCCGCCGGATGCGCGCCGCGCGCCCGCCCATGATGCCGCCGGCGGTCAGCCGACGCGGTGCTCGTAGCCGTGCACCGCGCGCTCCGCGCCGCCCGCGCTGAAGCTCACGCCGGGCTCGCCGTCGACCACCGTGCCCACGCGCGTCGTGCCGGGGGCGCCGACGCCCGCCGGTAGGCAGGCGCACAGCTCGAAGTCCTCGCCGCCGGTGGCGGCGGGCTCCCACGGCTCCAGGCCGAGCCGCGCGGCGACCTCGGTCACGCCGGGCGCGAGTGGCAGCGCGTCGAGGTCGATCTCGATGGCCACGCCGCTGCGCGTGGCCAGGTGGCGCGCGTCGGTCGCGATGCCGTCGGAGAGATCGATCATCGCCGTGGCGCCCAGGCGCGCCAGCGCGCGGCCTTCGGCCAGCCGTGGCTCGGGCCGCAGGTAGGCGCGCACGAGGTCCGGCCCGCCGTCGGCGCGGCCGTCGAGCACGGCCAGGCCCGCCGCCGCGGCGCCGAGCGCGCCGGTCACGACGACGGCGTCGCCGGGCCGCGCGCCGTCGCGCCCGACGAGCTCCTCGCGCGTATCGGCCCAGCCGGTCACGGTGACGGCCAAGGTCAGCGCGGGCGCGCGCACGAGGTCGCCGCCGGCGATCGTCGTCGCCGTGCGCTCCGCGAGCTCCTCCATCGCGCGCACGCAGTCGAGCACCGCGTCGGCGCCGAGGTCCTTGGGCACGCCGATCGCCACGTAGGCCTCGCCGGCGTCGGCACCCATCGCGGCGAGGTCCGACAGCGCCGCCGCCAGCGCACGGTGCCCGGCGTCGGCGGCGGTCACGCCCGGGTGGTCGAGGCGGAAGTGCACGCCATCGACCATCGCGTCGATCGACGTGACCGCGAACGGCCGGGCGCGGACGACCGCGGCGTCGTCGCCGACCCAGCGCACGATGCGCTCCGAGCGCGGGCGCAGCAGCTCCTCGAAGGCGGCGATCAGCGAGAGCTCGCCGCCGGCAGCCGCGGGCGGCTCGCCCGGCCCCCTGGCCATCACCGATGCCGATAGACGATCCGCGCGCGATCGAGGTCGTACGGCGACAACTCGACGCGGACACGGTCACCGGGCAGGATGCGGATGCGGAAGCGGCGCATCTTGCCCGCCACGTGCCCGAGCACCACGTGGTCGTTGTCCAGCTTCACGCGAAACATGGCGTTGGGCAGGGCCTCGATGACCTCGCCCTCGAACTCGACCTTCTCCTCCTTGGCCATGCCAGGGGGGACCGTAGCAGTCAGGGGTGAGCCCGGGGTGGGCGCGAGCGGGGCGCGAACGACGGCCGGATCAGCCGGGACTGGGCGCCCCGGTGCCGCCGTTCGTGCCGGTGCCCGGCGTGGCCTGTCCGGGCGACGTCCCGCCCGGTGGCTGCTGGGTGTTCGGCGTGCCCTGCGGGGGCGACTGGTAGGCGTCGGGCGGGTACTTGGAGCCGCCGCCGTTCTTGTCGGTGGTCCCCTGGCCGTTGTCCTGCGGCTTGATCTCCGGCTGCTGCGCGCCCGGCGTGTTGTCCTGCTTGTCGTTTTTGACGCCCTGGCGCGAGTACTTGCCGAAGAACGGCTGCGGGCTGAACGGCACCTTCGGCTTGGGGAAATCCCCGCAGAACTTGCCCCTGGCCGACTTCATGTACGCGCCCCAGATCGGCGCCGCGATGGCACCGCCCTGGGCGTTGGGGCCCAGCGGATAGGGATCCTTGGGGTGCCCGACCCAGACGGAGCTCACCAGCCGCGGTGTGAAGCCCACGAACCACGCGTCGGTGAAGTTGTCCACGGTGCCCGTCTTGCCGGCGGCCGGGCAGCCGATCTGAGCCCGCGTGCCCGTGCCGCTCTGGACGTTCTTCTCGAGGATCTGCGTGGCTTCGTAGGTGACGCCGTCGTCGAAGACCTTGGTCTTGGTCGGCTTGCCCAGCTGGTCCACGTGGCCGTCGGGGAAGGTGACCTTGGCCACGACGATCGGCTTCACGCGGTAGCCGCCGTTGGCGATCGTCGCGTAGGCGCGCGCCATCTCCAGCGGTGAGACGCCGTTGGTCAGGCCGCCGAGACCCTCGGCGGGGTAGCCGTGCAGCGGGCTGGTGATGCCCATGTCGCGCGCCGTCTGGGCGACGGTGTCGGGGCCGAGGTCGGCATCGAGTTGGGCGTAGACGGTGTTGTCGGACTTCAGCGTCGCGGTGACGAGGTTCATCGAGCCGCCGTACGTACGACCGAACGTGTGGACCTCGTAGGTGGGCGCGGCGGGCAGCCAGCCGGCCTGGAGCGGGCGCGACACGTACGTGGTGCTGTTCGGGTTCACGCCGCGACGCAGCGCGTCCATCAGCACCATGACCTTGAAGGTCGACCCGGCCTGGCGATGGCCCTGGGCGGCGAGGTTGTACTTCGAGTCGCCGTAGCGCGACGACGAGGCCATCGTGCGCACGTAGCCGGTCCGCGGGTCGATGGTCACGATCGCGCCCGCGCGGTCTGGCGCGCCGAGGTTGCCGTCGAGCGCCTTGCGGGCGAGCTTCTGCAGGTGCAGGTCGATCGTCGTGTCGACGCGCAGGCCGCCGCGGCGCACGGTGTCAAGGCCGTACTTGTCGATGAGGTACTGCTTGACGTAGTCGAAGACGTAGCCCTCGCGCTTGGCCGTGTAGTAGCGGTTGTGCTTGACGCCGAGCGACATCGCCATCGTCTTGTCGGCGGCGGCCTGCGTGATGTACCCCTGGTCGGCCATGCGCTGCAGGACGTCGTTGCGCCGCGCGGTGGCCGCGCCCTTGTCGAGGAACGGGTTGTAGTCCGACGGCGCCTGCGGCAGCCCGGCCAGCAGCGCGGCCTCGCGCAGCGTCAGGCGCGACGCCGGCTTGTCGAAGAAGATCCGTGCGGCGGCCTGGATGCCGACCGCGGTCTGGCCCCCGACGGTGCCGTAGGGCACGGAGTTGACGTACTTGTTGACGATCCACAGCTTGCCCTGGGGCCCGGGGTGGCGGTCTTCGAGCTCCTGGGCGAGCTTGGCCTCGCGGATCTTGCGCTTGTAGCCGGCCATACCGTTGCGCGCGCGCTCACCGGTGTAGAGGTTGCGCACGAGCTGCATGGTCAGCGTCGAGCCGCCCTGGATGTCCTTCTTGGACTCGGCGTTCTTGATCGCGGCGCGGACGATGCCCTCGAAGTCGACGCCCTTGTGCTCGTAGAAGCGCCGGTCCTCGATGGCGACCGTCGCCTCGCGCACGAGGTCGGGGATCTGGTCGGACGTGACCGGGGTGCGCAGCGTGCTGGCGTTGATGAAGCCCAGGCGCGTGCCGTCGGCCGCGTAGACGCGCGAGGTGGCGCCGAGCTCGATCGGCTTCTTGGTATCCAGCGACGGCGCGCTGTTGGCGATGTTGATGACCCACGCGATGCCCGCGATGCCGGCGATCACGACGCACGTCGTGAGCAGACCGAGCGTCAGGAAGATCATCTTCGCGGGCCCGGAATCGTTGCGGCGCTTACGGCGCTGGCGCTCTCGTCTCGACATCAGGAAGCGTTCAAGGGTAGATCAGGTTTCGTCACGTGGTCCCCTGCACCCTGCCTCGCGCAGGACGCGCAATGTCTGTGCCCGCAGCTCGCCCTCGCGCCGGAGGCGCTCCTGCGGCGCTACCGGCGGGCCGCCGACCTGGATGCGGATGCCCGTGTCGGTGACCTCGGCGATGCGCGCCGAGCTCGCCTCGTCCAGTGCCTCGATGGCGGCCAGCGCGGCCGCCTCGTTGGCGTCGGGCGTAAGCCACGCCGAGACCTCGAGGGCGACCATCGGCGAGCGGATCGAGTCGTTGCGCAGCACGCCTGCCGCCAGGCGCTCGTTGGGGATGATCAGCCGCGCGTCGGAGCCGGTGCGCAGCCACGTGTAGGTCAGCGACACGTCCTCGACGGTGCCCGTCTCGCCCTCGAAGGTCACCAGGTCGCCGATGCGCAGGGGCTGGGTGATCGCCAGCATCATCCCGGCGATCGCGTTGGCCAGGACCTGGCGCGCGGCAAAGCCGACCACCGCCGCGGCGATCGCGCTCGAGGCCAGAACCGTGGCTGCGAGGCGGTCGAGGCTCGTGAACTGGGCGACGGCCAGCGCGAGCCCGACGATGATGATCGCCGCCTGGATCGCGCGCCGCAGGAAGCGCAGGCGGGTGTCGATCACCGGCGCGATCTCCGGCCCGCCCAGCGTCTCGGCGAGCTTGCGCCCGCGGCCGCGCATCGCCCGGTGCACGAGCACGACCAGCACGAGCGCGCCGGCGAGCGTCAGCGCGGCAGTGACGTATCGGTCCGTAGACGAGTCGGCTGCGACGATGAGCGCGGCCATGGCGCGTGAAGGTATCCCCACAGCAGTACTCCTCGACGCCCTCGGCACGCTTCTTGAGCTCGAGAAGCCCTGGCCGCACCTCGTCGACGCGCTCGCCGCGCGCGGCGTGGTGGTCGGGGAGGACGCCGCGCGCGGGGCGATGCTCGCGGAGATGGCCTATTACCGCGAACACCACGACGAGGCGAGCAACTGGCCGGCGCTGCGCGACCTGCGCAGGCGCTGCGCGGCGGTCATCCAGGAGCACCTGAAGACCGCGCTGCCGCTGGACGACGTCGAGGAGGCGTTGCTGGACTCGGTGCGCTTTCGCGCCTACCCCGAGGCGCCCGGCGTGCTCGCGCGCCTGCGCGTGCGCGGCGCGCGACTTGCCGTGGTCAGCAACTGGGACGTGTCCCTGCACGACGTGCTCGAGCGCACGGAGCTGCGCCCGCTGGTCGATGCGGTCGTCATCTCCGCCGAGCTCGGGGTGGCCAAGCCCGATCCCGCGATCTTCCGCGCGGCGCTCGAGCGGCTGGGCGCCTCGGCGGGCAATGCGCTGCACGTCGGCGACAGCGTGGAACACGACGTCGCCGGTGCGCGCGCTGCCGGAATCGAGGCGGTGCTGGTGGCTCGCGACGGCGCCGATGCGCCAGCCGGCGTGCGCGCGGTGGCCTCGCTCGAGGAGCTGATTGACGGTTAGCTGACGTTCGCCACGTACTCTCTGAGCAGCAGCCGATGTCCGCAGCCGACTCCTCAGTCCCGCCTCCGTCGTTCGGAGTAGCGCCCGAGCTGCCCGCCGGCGTCGAGCGCCGGGTGCCGCCGGACCGTCCGCCGTGGAAGCCGTGGACGGCCTGGGTGGCGCTCGTCGCCGCCTTCGGGGGCGCGCTGGTGGGCGCCCTCGTGGTCGGCGTCATCGGGGTGATCGGCGGCGCCGACCTCTCGGACCCGACGCCCGCGGTGAACATCGCTGCGACGATCGTGCAGGACCTCTGCTTCATCGCCTCGGCGGTGCTCTTCGCGGGCATGGCCGGCCGGCCGCTGCCCGCGCAGTTCGGCCTGCGGCCCACGCCGGTGCTGAGGGCGATCGGGTCGATGGCGCTGGCCTTCGTCGCCTTCTACCTCTTCACCGTCGTGTGGGTGGCGATCGTCCACGCCGACGCCGACGACACCAAGCTGCCCGACGAGCTCGGCGTCGACCGCAGCACCGCCGCGCTGCTCGCGGCCGCGCTGCTCGTCTCGGTCGTCGCGCCGATCGCCGAGGAGTTCTTCTTCCGCGGCTTCTTCTTCGCGGCGCTGCGCAACTGGAAGGGCGTGTGGCCGGCGGCGATCATCACCGGGCTGGTCTTCGGATCCATCCACATCGGCTCGGCCGAGACCGCGCTGCTGCTGCCACTGGCCTTCTTCGGCTTCGTGCTGTGCCTGCTGCGCGAGCGCACCGGTTCGCTGTTTCCGTGCATCGTCCTGCACTCGGCGAACAACTCGCTGGCCTTCGGCGTCTCGCAGCACTGGAGCTGGCAGATACCGTTGCTCTTCATCTGCGCGCTGGCGTTGATCGGGAGCGCGGCGGCACTCGTGCGGGCGAAGTGGTCGCCCGTGCCCGCGGCTGCAGGCTGACATGCAGCCGCGCCGAGCCGTTTGACTGCCTAGGTACATTTCCGCGCCATGAAGACACGGTGCGGTCTGGTGCTCCTCGTCCTCCTGGCCGCGCCGAGCGCCGCCTCCGCGGCGACCGGGCCGCTGCTCTCGCTGACGCCCGAGCGCGTGACCGGCAGCGCCGCGAACCGCGTCGCGCTCGCCGGCCAGCCGTGGCGGGCGCGTCTCGTCATGCAGCCGTGGGTCGCCGGCCAGACCGCGACCGTGCGCTTCTACCGCCACGGGCGCAAGCTGCGCGCGGTCAACGTCAGCCTCCTGCAGTCGTCGACCGGGAAGTCCGGGTACGCGCTCGTGGCCTTCAAGACGTCGACGCCCGGCAGCGTGCAGGTCAAGGCGACGCACCTCGCGACGCCGGCCGCGCCGCAGCTCGTCGCCAAGCCGGTGCGCGTCAACGTCGCCGCGCTGCATGTCGGGCCGGGGGCGCGCGGGCCGGCGGTGCGCCTGCTGCAGAGCCAGCTCGCGGGGCTCGGCTACGTGGTCGGCAAGCGCGGCCTGTACGACGACCGCACCGCGCGGGCCGTCCTGGCCTTCCGCAAGGTCGCCGGCATGGCGCGCATGACGAGCGCGAGCGCCGACGTGTTCCGCGCGCTGGCCAACGGCAAGGGCGCCTTCCACGTTCGCCATCCCGACCACGGCAAGCACGTCGAAGCCGACCTCTCCGAGCAGGTCATCGCGCTGATCCGCGGCTCGAAGGTCGAGCGCATCTACCCGGCGAGCTCGGGCAAGCCGTCGACCCCGACCGTGCAGGGGACCTTCCGCGTCTACTCGAAGTCACCGGGCTTCAACGCCAAGGGGATGTACTTCTCCAACTACTTCATCCGCGGCTTCGCGATCCACGGCTACGCCGAGGTGCCGGTCTTCGCGGCCAGCCACGGGTGCCTGCGCGTGCCGATCCCCGACGCGATCCCGATCTACAACTGGATCAAGATCGGCGACATCGTCGACGTCTATTCGTAGCGGGTGCCGCCACGTGGCCGTCGCGAGGCGGGCCCCGCGTTCAGGCTCAATAGGGTCGCCGAGCTTCGTCGACGAGCAGCGCGAGCAGTGCGGGCATGCCCCCGCGCGCGTGGGCGGCGCGCTGGCGGTCGGCGCCGTTGCCCTCGGCCAGGATCCGCTCGACGCCCTCCAGCGCGTCGGCCGATCCGAGCTCGGCCGCGTACGGGCGCGCCCGATCGAGCGCCGCGCGCGCGGCCTCGCGGACCGGGCGTAGACGGCCGTCCGCCGGCACGCGCGCGTCAAGGCCGTCACGCGACGCGCTGAACGAGGCCTCCATGAGCGTCTCGCGCGCCATCCAGTCGCCCGGCGCGCGGTCGACCTCGGCGCGCGCGAGTCCGTGCACGAGGGCGGCGAGCCCCGCAACCGCGCGCAGGTCGGACTGGCTGTCCATCGCGCGGACCTCGACCGTGCCCATCTTCGGATGCGGGCGGACGTCCCACCACATGAATGTGTAGTCCGTCAGCTCGCCGGCCGCCACGACGCCGCCGACCGTCTCGGCGTAGTCGTCGTAGGAGCTGAAGGCGCGCGGGATCTCCGCGTTGGGATAGCCGCGGAAGAGCACGGAGCGCGCGGTGGCCAGGCCCGAGTCGAGCCCGTGCCAGAAGGGCGAGTTGGCGGCCAGCGCCTGCAGCACGGGCAGCTGCTCGCGCAGGCCGTTGAAGACACGGATCGCGGTCTGCGCGTCGGGCATCCCAACGTGCACGTGCAGCGCGGCGGTCGGCGTCCGGCTCAGCAGTCCGCGAACCTGCTCGACGATGCGCTCGTAGCGCGGCGCGTCGAAGTGCTCGACGTCGCCGAAGGCGGCTTCGGGATGGATCCCCGCGCCGATGACCGTGGCGTCGGCCTCGCGGGCGAGCGCTCGCAGGCCCGAGAGCGCCCGCGCGCCCTCGCCGGCGCTGCGCAGCACATTCGTGGCCAGCTCGATCATCGCCGCGTAGGTGTCGGGCTTGGCCTCGCCCATGGCCGGATCGTCCGGCATGCGCTCGAGCACTCCCGCGGCGTCGTTGCGCAGCGCGCACGTCGCGGGGTCGACGAGGATCAGCTCCTCCTCGACGCCGATGGCGAACTCCGCCTCATCGCCGAACCGGGGGGCGCCGAGACCGGCGCTCGAGCCGTCGAGCACCCTCGGTAGCCTACGGATCGAATGGACGCCCGCCAGCGCCTCATCGACGAGCTGCGCACGCATGCGCTCGTCGTAGGGGAGGTCGTCCTGACCAGCGGGCAGGTGGCGCAGTACTACGTCGACGCCAAGCGCGCGATCCTGCGCCCCGCCGGCTTCGCCGCGCTGGCCGAGCTCGTCGCCGCCCGCGCGCGCGACTGGGACGCCACCGCCGTCGGCGGCCTGACGATGGGCGCCGACGCGCCCGCGTGCGCCGCGCTGGCCGGCGGGGCCGACGTCAAGGCGTTCTTCATCCGCAAGGAGACCAAGGCGCATGGGCTGCAGCGCCGCATCGAAGGCCCGCTGCTCGAGCCCGGAGACCGCTGCCTGATCGTCGAGGACGTCGTGACCACCGGCGGCTCCACCCTTCAGGCCATCGAGGCCGTCCGCGACGCCGGCCACCCGATCGCAGGCGTCGTCACCGTCCTGGACCGCCTCGCGGGCGGCGCCGAACGCATCCGCGACGCTGCCGCCGGCGCGCCCTACGAGCCGCTGGCGACCATCGACGACGTCTACCCTGAGCGCCCCGATCGCCAGTAGGCCCACAGGTGTCGATCGTGCCTCTCGCGGGCATGATCCACACTTCGGATCAAGAGGAGGCAGGGCATTGGGGAAGGCGGGACGAGCGCCGGCCGTTGCAGTGGCGGCGATCGCGCTGGTGGGGGTGGCCGCGGGGCAGGCGTCGGCGGGAACGTACGTCGTCTCGAGCTGCCAGGCGCCGGGCGCCGACGGCAGGAACAACGCGTGGACGCCACACGTCGACGCCTACCCGGGCGTCGAGCCTCAGCCGACCGCGTACGCCGTGGCGCAGGAGTGTGGGCCCGGCGGCCGCGGGCTCTACGTGGAGTCGACCGGCGGCGCCGACGCGCGCTTCCTCACCTCCGCCTACTTCAAGTTCACGGCGCCGGCCGGCACGCGGATCGTCCAGCTGAAGGTCACGCGGTCGGGCGACAAGCAGCGCCTGAGCAATGACGCCATCGGCGACGGCTGGACCGTGAGCGGCAACGGCGACGGCAACGCCGTGGTCGGCGGCGTCTTCGGCGAGACCTGCTCGATCCCGAACGGAGCGCCGTCGTGCTCGCCGCCGGGCACGACGCCGGCCCCTTACCCGCTGAACACGTCGCAGCTCACCTACGGCATCGCGTGCACGCGGGCGGACACCGTCAATCCCTATAACTGCCCGGTGGCCGCCAATGGCGTCCCGGCTGCGCGGCTCGGGGTCCGCGCGACCGAGGTCACGCTCAGCGACGACAGCGCGCTGACCCTAAGCGCGGCCGGCCCGCTGCTCAGCGACGGCTGGGTCCCCGGCGCCCGGCGGACTCCAGCGGCAACCACGACGACGGATGGGCAGGGGCGCTTCAGCGTTCGGGTGCCTGCGGGGCCGAGCCGCGTGCTGCGGCTGGCCTTCGACGGAGGCGCGGGCGCGCTGCGCACCGTGCGGGCCCTGTCGCTGCGAGTCCCGGCGTCGACGACGATCGCGCCGTCGCGCCGCGCGGTTGTGGGCACCGGGCGCGTCCGCTTCCGCGGCACCGTGGCGCGCCGGGGCCAGCCGATCCCGCGAGGCGGGCTGACGATCCTCCTGCAGGGTCGCCAGCACGGCGGCTGGCGCACGTTCAAGGCCGCGCGCACCGACCGCCAGGGCCGCTGGCGAGCGACCTACCGCTTCACCGGTCGCCCTGGCAGCTACCCCATCCGCGCCTTCGTGCGCCGCTCGCCGGCGTTCCCGTTCGACGCCGGGACCTCGCGCGTGGTCCGCGTGCGGGTTCGCTAGGCGGAGGCTGAGCCGGCCGTCACAATGGCCGGCGCGCCCTCGTAGCTCAATGGACAGAGCACGCGCCTCCTAAGCGCGGGATGCAGGTTCGACTCCTGCCGGGGGCACTCGCGAAGTGCCGAAGCGTCCTCCTTTAACCGGATGTTATGCGGGACGTCCTACAGTGCCCCGCGCTGGCCTTCGTGAGGGAGGAAGGACAAGGCCACATCGAAGCGAAACGAGACCCGGCGAGCGCCGGGCGCGCAGGGTTGTTTGGAGGAGGCGACCGAGCGCGCCGGAGCGTATTTGTGCTGGATTAATCAGCGGGGCCGTGCGGACGCATTTGCCCCGACAGGAGTAAAGTCGCGGCGCGCGGGGAACCCAGTCCCCAGCCGCGTTTGGGAGAGGGACCCATCAGCGAGGTACGAGATGACCAGAGGCCGTAGGCCGTGAGCACCGGCGCTGCTGAGCTGCTTCATGACACCGGTGGCCTGATCACCGATGAGGCAGCCGAGACACCACAGGAGATCGCCGCTCGATCCCCGCTGGCGCTCTTCTGGCGCCGGCTCAGGCAGGACAAGGTCGCGCTCGTCGCGCTTGGCTTCATCTTCGTGCTGATCTTCGTCGCGATCTTCGCCCCCCTGATCGTCAAGATCTTCGGTGCCCACCCACCCAACCAGCAGAACTCCAACGCGCTCGACGAGTTCGGCTCGGCCGCGCCGCCGGGCAACGGCTACATCATGGGCACGGACGGGCTCGGGCGCGATGTGTTCAGCCGCACGCTCTACGGCGCCCGCATTTCGCTCGAGGTGGCCTTCATCGCGACCAGCCTGATCGTCCTCATCGGCGTGACCCTCGGCATGATCGCCGGGTACTACCGCGGCGCGGTCGACACGGTGCTGTCGCGCTCGATGGACGTCGTGCTGGCCTTCCCGGTGCTGCTGCTCGCGCTCGGCCTCGGCGCGGCGTGCTCGCTGAAGGGCTGCCTGACGGCCAGCTCGGTCGGCCGCGACCTGCTCATCGCCGGCGTCATCGTGATGGCGGTTCCGGTGCTCGCGGTCGCCATCTCGGCCCTGCGCGGCCGCGGCGGCTTCAAGGCCGTCAGCGGCGCCGACTGGGTGCTGCGCCTGGCGCCGGGTGTGCTGGTGCTGTTCTTCGGGCTGATCTTCTCGCTGGTGATCTCGTCGACTACGACGCTCATCCAGCCGGGCCTGCCGGTCGTGATCTTCGTCATCACCCTGTCCGGCTGGCCCTACATGTCCCGCATCATCCGCGGCCAGGTCCTCTCTCTGCGAGAGAAGGAGTTCGTCGAGGCCGCCCGCTCGCTGGGCGCCTCCGACACTCGCATCATCTTCCGCCACATCCTGCCGAACCTCGTGGCGCCGATCATCGTTTACACCACCCTGCTCGTCCCCACCGTCATCCTGTTCGAGGCGGCGCTCTCGTTCCTCGGCGTCGGGGTCCAGCCGCCGACGGCGAGCTGGGGGGCGATGATCGCCGACGCCATCGAGATCTTCGACACCGCATGGTGGTACATGACGTTCCCGGGGGTTGCGCTCGTGCTCACCGTCCTCGCCTTCAACCTGGTCGGCGACGGACTGCAGGACGCGCTCAACCCGCGGACGGGGCGCTGAGGGGCGCCCGAAGGGAGAGAAGTGCACACGTTCCGCAACAAGGAGGAGTACCTATGAGGAGGTCCGTTCGCTGGACCCTCTTCGCGAGCGTCATCACGGCGCTCGCGTCTGTTCGTCGCCGCGTGCGGCAGCAACAACAGCAGCAGCACCAGCGGTGGCGGTGGCAGCCTCGGCACCTCGCGAGCGGCACCAAGATCACCCAGGGCAAGCAGGGCGGCACCCTGACCTGCCTCGCCGCCGGCGACGTCGACTACGTGGACCCGGGCCAGACGTACTACACGTTCGGCTACACAGGTCGTCTACTCGACCAACCGCACGCTGTACTCGTTCAAGCCCGACGACCGGTCACGCCGGTCCCGGACCTCGCCGACGGGCCCGCCCGAGATCTCCTCGGACAACAAGACGATCACCGTCAAGCATCAAGCCGAACGTCAAGTACGCGCCGCCGGTCAACCGCGCGGTCAAGACCGCCGACATCAAGTACGCGTTCGAGCGCGCGTTCTCCAAGCAGGTCCCGAACGGCTACGCGGGCACGTACTTCAGCTCGATCGTCGGCACGCCGTCCAAGCCGAACACCGGTGACATCAAGCCGATCTCGGGCATCGAGACGCCGGACGACACCACGATCGTCTTCCATCTCAAGACGCCGAGCGCGCCGCTGATCTCGCAGGCGCTGGTGATGCCGATCACGACGCCGGTGCCGCGAGGAGTACGCGTCGAAGTTCGACAAGAAGATCCCGTCGACGTACGACCAGTACGTCGCGTTCACCGGCCCGTACATGGTCAAGAACGACCCGACGACCGGCAAGGTGACCGGTCGCGTGCCGGGCAAGTCGATCACGATCGTCCGCAACCCCAACTGGGACAAGTCGACGGACTTCCGTCCCGCCTACCTCGACCAGATCAACATCCAGGAGGGCAACGACGACCTGGCGACCGCCGCCCGTCGCGCGCTGAGCGGCTCGGACACCACATGCTGCGACTCGGCCGCGCCGCCGGCTCAGGTGCTCAAGCAGGCCGTGAACGCGCCAGAAGGACCAGCTCGTCTTCGTCGCCGTCGGGTGGGACGCGCTACATCGCGATCAACACGACGGTCAAGCCGTTCGACAACATCAACATCCGCAAGGCGATCATCGCCGGCATGAACCGCAACGCCCTGCGCCTGACGCGTGGCGGGGCGATCCTCGGCGACATCGCCAACGGCTGGATCCCGCCGGACATCCCGGGCTTCAAGGAGTCCGGTGGCCTGCAAGCAGAACACGGACCTGGACTATCTGAAGAACCCGAACGGTGATCCGGCGGTGGCCAAGAAGTACATGCTGGCGGCCAAGAGCAGGACCGAGCCTACGATCGACCGAACGGCAAGTGGACGGGCGGCGAGAAGCTCCTTACTGCCGCCACCAACGCCGACCCGGGCAAGAAGACCGCCGAGGTCTTCCAGGGTCAGATCGAGCAGCTGGGCTTCAAGCTGAACGTCCGCATCCTGCCTCAGGACACGCTGTACACGAAGTTCCTCGGCGTGCCGCAAGCCGAAGGTACGATCTTCGGCCCGAACGTGGGTTGGTTCAAGGACTTCTCCGACCCGCAGTCGTTGATGTCTGCCACGTTCGACGGCAACAACATCCTCCAGCAGGGCAACGTCAACTGGCCGCAACTCAACGTCCCCGCGATCAACAACGCGATGAATGCCGCGGCGGTCTTGCCGGTCGGCGCGAAGCGCAGCGTGGCGTGGGCCAAGGTCAACCACATGATCGCCGAGCAGGCGCCGGCGATCCCTGGATCTGGGACAAGTCGGTGTTCGTCGCGTCCAAGGACGTCAACCTGGTTGGCAATGGCTACTACGCCAGCCAGGACCTCAACTACTCGTCGATCAAGTAGGAGGTCGCGTAGGTCGCAAAACCATCATTGAGGCA
The DNA here is from genome assembly GCA_963821355.1 of uncultured Actinomycetes bacterium. Taxonomy (GTDB): domain Bacteria; phylum Actinomycetota; class Thermoleophilia; order Solirubrobacterales; family Solirubrobacteraceae; genus JAOPZW01. The sequence goes on from CAWGDO010000008.1 coordinate 71,769, forward strand.
CAAGCGCTCCGCCGGGTATCACGCCCGGCGGAGCGCCGCCTCAAATCCGACGCCCCGCTCCGTACAAGGCCATGATCCCCTTCATCATCCGCCGGCTTCTCTGGATGGTCGTGCTGCTCCTCGTGATCAGCTTCCTGACCTTCGTGATCTTCTACACGCTGCCGTCAGCCGATCCCGCCGCTTTGCGGGCCGGGCGCCAGCCGACACCCGAGCTGCTGGCCTCGATCCGCCACACGCTCGGCCTCGACAAGCCCTGGTACATCCAGTACCTGAAGTACCTCGACCGGCTCGTCTTCCACTTCGACTTCGGCTACAGCTTCCAGAACCACATCTCGGTCAAGGAGCAGATCTTCGACCGGCTGCCGGCGACGATGGCGCTCGCCGTCGGCGCGGTGGTCGTCTGGCTGCTGATCGGCATCCCCGTCGGGATCATCTCCGCGATCAAGCGCGGGACCTGGATGGACCGCGCGGCCATGGGCGTCGCGCTCGTGGCGATCTCGGCGCCCGTCTACTGGCTCGGCCTCGTCTCGCTGTACCTCTTCTCCAAGGACCTCGGCAAGTTCCCGCTCTTCGAGGGCCAGGGCGCCTACCCGCAGACCGGCAACATCCTCACCAACCCCGGCGAGGTCATCCCATCGCTGATCCTGCCGTGGTTCGTGCTCGCGGCCTCGTTCGCAGCGATCTATGCGCGCTTCCTGCGCGGCAACCTGATCGAGACGATGTCCGAGGACTACATCCGCACCGCGCGCGCGAAGGGCCTGCCCGAGCGCACGGTCGTCTTCAAGCACGGCGTGCGTTCGGCGATCACGCCGATCGTCACGATCCTCGGCCTCGACCTCGGCATCCTGCTCGGCGGCGCGATCCTCACCGAGACCGTCTTCAACATCCCCGGCGTCGGACGACTGGCCTACGACGCCATCCAGAAGAGCGACCTGCCGACGGTGCAGGGCACCGTGCTCATGGGCGCGTTCTTCATCATCCTGCTCAACCTGGTCGTGGACATCGTCTACGCCTTCCTCGACCCGCGGGTGAGGTTCTAGCTTGGCCCTGCTCGAAGTCACCGACCTCACGGTCCACTTCAGGACCGACGACGGCATCGTCAAGGCCGTCGACGGCGTCTCCTACACGGTCGAGCGCCGGCCAGGCGCTCGGCATCGTCGGCGAGTCCGGATCGGGCAAGAGCGTCTCGTCGCTGACCGTCATGGGGCTCACCCGCTTTTCGGGCAACGCGCAGATCTCGGGGTCGATCCGCTTCGACGGCAGGGACCTGCTGGCCGCCTCCGACGAGGACATGCGCCGGCTGCGCGGCAACGACATCGCGATGATCTTCCAGGACCCGCTGTCGTCGCTGCACCCGTTCTACAAGATCGGCGACCAGCTCGTGGAGGCCGTCCAGGCCCACCGCGACGTCTCCAAGGCGCAGGCGCTCGACCGCACCGTCGAGATGCTCGGGCTCGTCGGCATCCCCGAGCCGCGCCGGCGCGTGGACTCCTACCCGCACGAGTTCTCGGGCGGCATGCGCCAGCGCGTGATGATCGCGATGGCGCTCATCAACGACCCCAAGCTGCTGATCGCCGACGAGCCGACCACGGCGCTCGACGTCACGGTGCAGGCGCAGATCCTCGACCTGATCCAGCGCCTGCAGCGCGAGCTCGACACGGCGATCGTGATGATCACGCACGACCTCGGCGTCGTGGCCGAGGTGGCCGACGACATCGGCGTGATGTACGCCGGGCGGATCGTCGAGTACGCCGACAAGGAGACGATCTTCGCGATGCCCGAGCACCCCTACACCTGGGGGCTGCTCAAGTCGATCCCGCGCCTGGACTCGCCGCGCGGCGAGGAGCTCGTGCCGATCCCGGGCCGGCCGCCGTCGCTGATCCTCAAGCCGCCGGGCTGCGCGTTCCATCCGCGCTGCCCGTACGTGCGCGAGGCCCACAAGCGCATCGACCCGCAGCTCGCGCCGGCCGCCGAGGCCGGCAACGGCGGGGGCCACCATGAGGTCGCGTGCCTGCTGCCCGGGCAGACGCGGCGCGGGCTGTGGGCGGCGCTGCAGGACGGAGCGCACGCCCGAGCTGGCGATGCGCGCGTCGACGTGCCAGACAAGGTGCGTCGACCGGGAGGCCGTCGGCGAGGTGCTGGCCGCGCCCGGCACCGAGGTCGCCGAGGGCGTCGTCGCCACGCCGGAGAACACGGCGGACACAACGGTGGACGTCGTGGTCGACGCGGTGCCCGAGGAGGCGACGTCGTGAGCACCAATGGCGCCAACAAGCTCATCGAGGTCCGCGACCTCGACAAGCACTTCCCGCTGAAGCAGGGGATCATCCTGCAGAAGCAGGTGGGCGCCGTGCACGCCGTCGACGGCATCACGTTCGACGTCTTCGAGGGCGAGACGCTCGGCCTCGTGGGCGAGTCGGGCTGCGGCAAGTCGACGACGGCGCGGCTGGTGACGCGGCTGCTCGAGCCGACCGGCGGGCAGATCATCTACAAGGGCAGCGACATCGCGCACTCCTCGCGCGCCGAACTGAAGCCGCTGCGGCGCGACATGCAGATGATCTTCCAGGACCCGTACTCGTCGCTGAACCCGCGCAAGACGGTCGGCTCGATCATCGGCGAGCCGTTCATCATCCACCGGCTCGAGAAGGACGAGAGCAAGCGCAAGAAGCACGTGCAGGAGCTGATGGACCGCGTCGGGCTCAACCCCGAGCACTACAACCGCTTCCCGCACGAGTTCTCCGGCGGCCAGCGCCAGCGCATCGGCGTCGCGCGCGCGATCGCGCTGAAGCCCAAGCTCGTCGTCGCCGACGAGCCGGTCTCGGCGCTCGACGTCTCGATCCAGGCGCAGATCATCAACCTGCTGTCCGAGCTGCAGCGCGAGCTCGGGCCTGACGATCGTCTTCATCGCCCACGACCTCTCCGTCGTGCGCCACGTCTGCGACCGCGTCGCGGTGATGTACCTCGGCAAGATCGTCGAGCTGGCCGACGCCGACCAGCTCTTCGACCATCCGCGCCACCCGTACACGGGCGCGCTGCTGTCGGCGGTGCCGGTGCCCGATCCCCGCTGGCGCGCGAGAAGCAGCGCCAGGTGCTCGGCGGCGACGTGCCGTCGCCGACCAACCCGCCCGCCGCCTGCCGCTTCCACACGCGCTGCCCGAAGGCGCAGGACGGATCTGCAACGTCGACGAGCCGGAGCTCGAGGTCAAGGAGGGCGGCAACGTCGCCGCCTGCCACTTCCCGCTGACCGACGAGGAGATCGCCAAGCGGGTGCCGACGGCCGCCGCGTGAGCGGGAGCGGAGCGGACCCGCGTCGCCTCGGCGCGTGGCGGGCTCGGCCCCGCTTCGACGGTGCGCGCGAGTTCCCGGCCGGCACGCGCACCGCGGCGACGCTGCGGCGGCGATCGGCTGCGAGGTCGGCGCGATCTGCAAGTCGCTCGTCTTCCGCGTGGGCGACGAGCCGCTGCTGGTGATCGCCTCGGGCGCCAACCGCGTCGACGAGGCGCGCTTCGGCGCGCAGAAGGCCGACGCCGCGTTCGTGCGCGAGCAGACGGGCTTCGCGATCGGCGGCGTGCCGCCGTACGGCCACCCGCGCCCGCTGCGCACGATCGTCGACGAGGACCTGCTCGCCTACGACGACGGTGTGGGCCGCGGCGGGGACGCCGTCGTCGGTCTTCCCGATCGCTCCCGCCGAGCTGGTGCGGCTCACGGGCGCGACGCGTGGAGCGCGTCAGTCCAGGTAGCTGACGACGTCGCTCGCGGGCACGCGCTCCGGCGGGCGCTGCTCCTGGCGCGCGGGGCCGAGGTGCAGCAGGCCGATCGCGCGCTCGTCGTCGGGGATGCCCAGTGCGGCGCGCCCGTCGGGCGTGCGCAGCGACGGCGGGCGTGCGCCAGTAGCCGGCCAGGCCGCGACCGTGGGCGGCGAGCAGCACGATGTAGGCGGCGCACGGCGGCCGCGCAGAGGTCCTCCTCGTCGGCGACCGGGTCGCCGGTGCTGCACGACCGAGACGGCGACCAGCGTCGGCGCGCGGTCGAGCTTGGCGGCGGCCTCGGCGCCCGGCCGCCTCCTTGAGGCGCTCGAGCGCCTCCGGGCCCAGCACGCGGAAGCGCCACGGGTTGGTCAGGTGGTGGTTGGGCGCCCAGCGCGCGAGGTCGAGCAGCTCGTCGAGCGTCGCGCGGTCGACCGGCTGCGGGCCGTAGGCCTTGTGCGTGCGCCGCGTGCGGATCGCGTCCTCGAGCTCCATCGCCTCGTCGTCGTCCTCGTCGTCCTCCGCGTAGAGCGACTCGCGCGCGAGCTCGCTGGCCACGGCGGTCGAAGAGCCTGACGTCGAGCGTGTCGCCGCGGTAGTCGTCGGGCGCGATCAGCGTGAAGCGGCCCTCGACGAGCACGCACTGGTCGACGGCGAGGTCGGCCAGCTCGGCCGTCGCCACGGCGCCGCCGTCGACGAGCGGGCGGCCCCAGACGAGCGTCATCGCGGCGACCTTGCCCTGCTCGCCGCGCCAGGTGCCGACGACCTCGTCGCAGAGGTCGATCTGCCAGTCGGGGTTGGCCTCGGCGGTCTCGGCCGTGTAGTCGGCGACCGCGTGGAAGTCGGCCGGCTCCTCGCCGTCGCCGCCGGGCGTGAAGCTGACGTAGCCGAAGAGCTCGTAGCCCGCTCGACGTCAGCGCCGTCGCCGGGCACGAAGGTGCGCCCGTGCCAGGTGCGGTCCGGGTACCAGGTCGACCTCGCCGGGCTCGCCGAGCTCCTCGCCCTCGCTGTCGATGCGCAGGCAGGCGGCGAGGAACTCCTCGGTCAGCGTCTGCGCCCAGCGGCCGTAGGGCAGCAGGTCCTGCGGCGGCTCGGCGGCGAAGCGGGGGACGAAGCGATCTTCGGGTGGCATGGGGCGCGGCAGCCTAGCCGCGACAGCTCGACGCAGCAGCGTCACCGGGCCGTCGTTGACCAGCTCGACCTCCATCATGCGCGCCGAAGACGCCGCGGGCGGCGCCGAGGCGATCGGCGAAGCGCTCGTAGAGCGGCTCGGCGTGCTCGGGCCGCGCGGCGGCGACGTAGCGAGGGCCGGTTGCCCTTGCGCGCGTCGCCGTAGAGCGTGAACTGGCTGACGACGAGCACCTCGCGCTCGCCGAGCGGCTCGTTCATGCGCCCCTCGGCGTCGGCGAAGATCCGCAGCGCGCGGACCTTGTCGGCCAGCCGGTCGCAGACGGCCTCGTCGTCGTCGTGGGTGACGCCGAGCAGGACGAGCAGCCCGGCGCCGATCGCGCCGACGACCTCGCCGTCGACGCGCACGGCGGCGCGGCTGACGCGCTGGACAAGCGCTCGCACGAGGGGTGCCGCCGCTACACGCATCGCGCAGCTCGGCCGCCGCCTGCTCGGGCGCGACGATGTTCAGGTGCACGCCGGTCCCGAGCTCGAGGCCGGCCATGTGCGTCAGGCGCGGCACGATGTCGATGCGCCAGCAGAAGTGGTCGGCGCCCAGCGGCGCGGTGCGCACCCACAGGTTCAGCGGCGGGACGTTGCCCAGACGCCGGCCCAGGCGGCACAGGCCGTCGTGCAGCAGTGCGGCGCCGGTGGGGCCGTCGTCCTCGAAGCGCCCGCGGGGCATGCGCGGGGCGAGCATGAGCTGGAACGGCAGCCGCCCGCCGTAGGGCGCCATGAGGACGGCCTCGTCGTCGATGGCGACGATCCGCTCGCCCAGCTTGACCTCCTCCTGGACGAGGTCCTGCAGCAGGTTCCCGCCCATCGTCCGCTGCGCGTAGGCACCGAAGCGCTCGCGCTCGCGCGCCACCACGGCGGGGACGAAGTCCAGCGCGTAGATCTGCGCGTGCGTGTGCGGCAGCGAGGCGCCGGCCTCGCGGCGCTCGTTGACGATGACGTGCACGTAGGCGGCGCCGGCCTCGGTGTGCGCGCGCATCCGCGCGCGCCAGACGTCGAGCGCCGCGGCGCACCTGCCCGACGTCGAGATCGGCCAGCGAGTGGACGGGCTGCGGGGCGTTGATGACGACCTCGTGCGCGCCGCGCGCCGGCGCCGCGGTGAACAGCTCGGGCTTGGCGAACGGCGCGGGCTCGGCGCTGCCGGGGTCGAGCGCCGGGTAGAGGTTGGGTACGACGCGCACGCTCCAGCCCGGCGTGTCCGGCTTGCTGCCGTTGGCCCGCAGCGCGAAGGTCTCGGGCGGCGTCTGGTCCTCGTGGCCCTCGAGGAACGGGTCGGTCTCGGGGTCGATCGGCTCGGGCGCCGTGGCCGACAGGCCGCCGCCGGGCCGCGAGGCCCGGTCGGAGGCGACGATCGTGCGCAGGCCGGAGAGCGGGTCGATGCGGACTTCGGGCACCCCCCGCAGGGTAGATGCCCAAGCACATCGAACGTCCCTGGCGTTGGAACAGGATTCGTACGCGAGGGACGTTCGAGGCTCAGCGCGCCGGGTACTGCTCGCGCGCGTAGCCCAGCAGCCCGCGCGCCTCGAGCCGGTCGGCCGGCGCGCGGAAGGTGACCTGCACGACGCCGGGGTGGCGCCCGATCTCGATCGCGCCGGCGATCGTCGCGCGGTTGCGCACCTCGGGCACCGTCATGTCGAGCAGCTCGGCCGCGCGCGCCAGGCCGTTGTCGGTGGCCGTGTTGAGGTCGGGGCCGCTGCCGATGACCGAGATCGGCACGTCGTCCTCGAGCTCGTCGACGCCGTGGGCGCGCGCGAGCTCGGCGCGCGCCGCGCTCGCTCGCTGACGCTCAGCGGCCGCGCGAGGTAGGGCAGGTCCTCGCGCGAGCGGGAACAGCACCGGCCCGTCGATGCCCAGGCCCTTGACGACCTCGACCTCGAGCGTGACCGTGCCGGAGACGTCGCAGGTGTGGCCGGCGATCTCGCCGTCGCCCTGCAGCGCGTGCATGTCGCCCATGTAGACGCCGCCGCCGGGCGACCTTGACCGGGCAGACGAGGATCGCGCCGGCGCGCACGGCGTCGATGTCCATGTGGCCGTCGGTCTTGTGGCGCTGCGACCTCCTCGGCGGTCATCGCGAAGCGGTGCGGCGCGCCGATCAGGAAGGCGCCGAAGTCGCCGGCGTTGTGCGAGTCGGGCATCGTCGCCGACGGCGAGGTGCCGAGCTGGCCCATGAACGGGCGCAGCCGCGTGGCCAGCGCGACGAGGTCGTGCGGCGCGAAGCCGCAGGATCGGGTTCTGGACGCGAGCCGTCGGGCAGCGCGGCGAAGCGCGCCGCGTCGCGCGCGAAGCGCTCGGCCGCCTCCGTGCCGACGGTGACGCCGAGCCCGCGTGCCTCGTCGAAGGCGATCGTGTAGCCGTGGGTGAAGGTGAACGGCGTCGCGTCGGCGCCGCAGTTCGCGCAGCGCACGCTCTCGGGCCGATGCCCTCCACGCGCGTCTCCGGCCACTCCGTGCCGCAGCCCGGGCAGACCGGCGCGCAGTACGGGTCGCCGTTGAAGCGGCCCTCCATCGGCAGGTCGTTGCCCGAGCCGGTCGCCATCGAGGTGACCTCGATGTCGCGGATGCGGATGGCGATGGCGTCGCCGACCTCGGCGCCCGCGACGGCGACCGGCGTGCGAGACCTCGTGGCCGCCGCGGATCGACGGCGTGATCATCGGCCCCCAGCAGCCGGGCGTGGTGTTGACGACGATGTGGCCGCCGTCGGCGACCGGGCCGAGCCATCGGCCACGTCGGGCCCGAGGAGGCCGTCGGTGAACGTCTCGACGAAGACGGTGCGGTGCGGTTCGACCTGCGTGGTGGGGGCGGTCTCGACGGCCATGCGGGACTCCTTCGGGTCGGCTCATCAGCCTCCGGACACCGGGGTGACGAGCGCGAGCTCCTCGCCCGCGTCGCAGCGGGCGATCGCGCTCGGCATGGGTCCCGGCGACGACGGGCAGGGCGGCGTGCAGCGGTTCGGCCAGCGCGGGCTGGTCGGCGGCCAGGCGGGCGAGCGCGTCGGCCACCGTGGCGCCGTCGTCGAGCTCGAGCCCGACGACCGGCGCGGCGGCCAGCCGCGCGAGCCCGGAGCCGAGGCGCACCCGCACCTGCATCTCGGCGCGAGCCTACCGCCGAACGTCCGCGACGTGGTAACAGGGTTGCTACGCCGTGGACGTTGGCAGGGTCAGGCGAGCCGCTTGGCCATCATCACGTGCTCGATCCCGGCGTCGAGGAAGACGTCGCCGTACGGCTCGTAGCCCGCGCGCTCGTAGCAGGTCCTGCACGCCGAGCTGCGCGGCCAGCGCGATGCGCTGCGCGCCGAGCGCCTGTGCCCGCGCGTCGGCCTCGTCGAGCAGCGCGCGCGACAACCCGCGCCCGCGCGCGGCGGGCGCGACCGCCATGCGCCCGAGCGTGACCGTCGTGCCCTCGACGAGGAGCCGGCACGTGCCGACCACGGCTCCGTCCTCGATGGCGACGAGGTGCACGGCCTCGTCGTCGCGGCCGTCGAGCTCGTCGGCCAGGCTCACGCCCTGCTCGCCGCAGAAGACCGCCTCGCGCAGGGCCAGCGCTGCGCCGACCTCGTTCGCGCCGGCCTCGCGGACCTCGGTCACTGCAGCGCGTAGCGCTTGATGTCGGCGTCGAGCTGCGCGCGGTCGGCGTACTGGCCCTGGTGGATGTACGTCTGCTTGCCGTTCGCGTCGTAGTAGATCGTGCTCGGGGTGCCGACGAGGTGATACCCGTTGTCGACCTTGCCGTCGGGGTCCTCGTAGGACGGATAGGTGAGCGGGATCTGGCGCAGCAGCTTCTGCGCGTCGCCGCGGTTGTCGCGCAGGTCGACGCCGAGGAACGCGACCCGCTTGCCGTAGTCCAGCGACGCGCGCTGCACGACGGGCAGCTCCACGCGGCACGGCCCGCACCACGCGGCCCAGACGTTGACGACGACCGGGTGGCCGCGCAGCGCACGCACGCGCGCCTTCAGTGCCTTGCGGGAACCGGGCAGGATGTCGTTGGCCTGGCGGTGGACGGAGGCCAGCGCAGGCGGCGCGCCGTCGAGCTTGGCGTGCAGCTCGCTGGGCGCTGATCTTGCTGACCGAAGGCTGCTTGGGCGCCTTGGACTCCGGCGCCTGGCTGACGCCGTAGACGACCACGCCCACGAGGACGAGGGCTCCAAGGATCCAGGGCAGCCGGCGGCGCATCTCCGCGTAGGGTGTCAGAAGCGGGGCCGCGCACAGCCCACTAGCGGGCGAGTGCGGTATCCTCCGTGGCACTTCACGGAGAGGGTCTACGACTCCAGGGAGGTTCCTCTCCGAGCCCCGGACGATCCGGGGGGCTCCGAGTCGCAGGCACGTCGTGACGCCGCGACTCTCTCGTTCCAGACCGATAGCCAGGCCATGGCTGATTCCATGTCGGCGGCCGCTCCGGCCGCATCCATTCCCGATCAAGCCGCCATCGAGCGGGTCGAGGCGTTCACCCGTGAGCCCTTCGTGCACGACGGCGAGGACCCCGCCGTCGCACTCGCCCCTGGGTCGGCCCTCCGGCGCGCCCTCGACGACGCGCTGCAGGAGATCGAGGGCGGTGCGAAGGTGCCGTCGACCCATTGGCGCCGCCGCTACGCGCTGCTGCTCGGGCTCGAGCGGGTGCTCAGCGAGGAGGAGCCGCGCCTGGCCGACGGCACGCTGCTGAACCCGCACCAGGTCGACGCGCTCTCGGGCACGCTGACCGCGCTGCTGGCCGCCGCCCAGAACGGGCACGACGCCGCGCCGCCGACCGCCGAGCCGGTGCTCGCCGTTGAGGACGGGGACGAGGAGGAGCCCGAGGCCGAGCCGGCCGCGGAGGCCGAGCCAGAGCCCGACGAGCCCGAGGACGACGAGGACGAGGAGCCGGAGCCCGAGCTCGAGGCCGAGGATGAGGACGAGGACGAGCCCGAGGAGGAGGACGAGCCCGAAGAGGAAGAGGAGCCCGAGGACTCCTGGGAGGACGACGCCGGCTCCGAGGTCGACGCGGACGTCGACGAGGGCGTGGCCGACGACCCCAACGCGTACAAGCGCTTCTGGTTCGAGCACGCGACCGGCGCCGGCAAGACCGTCGCCGCGATGGGCTTCGTCGAGGCCTCGCGCACCGGCGGCATCCTGATCCTCACCCACCGCCGCAACCTCGTCGACCAGTTCATCGGCGAGCTGCGCGACCGCGGCTACGCCAAGCGCGAGTCCGGCGCACTGCTCGACGGCGCCGGCACCGACCGCGCCGACGGGCCCGGTCACCGTCGAGACCTACCAGTGGTTCGTGCGCAACGCCGGGCGCATCTCCGACGCCTACACGATCGTCATCTGCGACGAGGCGCACACCGCGCTCGGCGAGAAGACCTCGCGCGGCCATCCGCGCGTGGACCGGCCCGATCTTCATCGGCATGACCGCCACGGGCGCGCTCATCGCCCGCCACGTCACCGACCTGTTCCCGACGCAGACCTCGCGCTTCGACCTCGCCCAGGCCGCGCGCCGCGGCGTCATCGCGCCGCTGCGCTGCATCCGCATCCCGCCCGGTCCCGGCGTGCGCACGATCGCCAAGGTGCCGCTGCGCCGCGGCGACGTCGACGTCGAGTTCGACCAGGAGATGCTGGCCGAGCTGCTGGACCAGCTGCCGTTCAACATGGCGATCGCCGATCTCTACAAGACGCGCTTCAACGGCGTGCCCGGGGTCGTCTACGCCGCCGGCGTGCGCCACGCCTACAACGTCGCCGAGGCCTTCCGCGACCTCGGTCATCAAGGCGCAGGCCGTGTCTGGCGAGACGCCCAAGCGCGAGCTGGCCGAGATCCTCGCCAACTACGAGCGCGGCGAGATCGACGTGCTCGTCAACGCCCAGCTGCTGGCCGAGGGCTGGAACTCGCCGCGCGCGACGGTCTGCATGCACCTGGCGCCGACCGCCTCCAAGCGCATCTACCAGCAGCGCGTCGGCCGCGTCACGCGCCGCCATCCGGGCAAGGAGGCCGGCGTCGTCGTCGACTTCGTCCACCCGGCCACCAAGCACGACGACCCGGTCGTCACGCTGCACTCGCTGCTGGACCGCGACGTCTACCGCGGCGGCGCGATCGTCGTCGGGCCCGTGCGCCGCGGCCGCGGGCGCCGCGTGCGCGTCGAGCGCCGCGTCATCCCCGTCACGGCCGAGGAAGAGCGGCGTCACGAGGTCTTCGAGCGCGAGCTGTGGCGGATCGCGGTCGAGCACCTCGACTACGGCGAGCAGCACATGTGGGCGGCGCTCGCCGGCGCCCGCGTGGCGCCGAGCGGCTGGCGCCGCGCGCGGGCGATGCTGCACTTCGACCGCACGGGCGAGCTCAAGCGCCGCTTCCTGCTCACCGCCGTCGAGCGCAACCGCAACTCGCAGCTGCGCGTGCGCGCGCTGCAGGAGATCGCCGCGGCCAAGGACGCCGAGGCCTTCGACCTCTCGATCGACGTCATCGGCACGTGGTCGCGCGACGAGCGCCGCGAGGGCGCCAAGGTCATGTTCCAGGCGCTGGCCGAGAAGCGCATCGGCCGCCGCGACCAGGCCAACGCCTGGATCTGGCGGCTGGCCGAGTACACGCGCGAGGTCCACGAGGAGTACGCGGTGCAGCGCTGGCCGGAGACCAAGCGCCTGCTCGGCCTGCTCGTCAACTCCAGCGGCGGCGCGCACGCCCGCAACGCGCGCCGCCTGGTCCACGCGGCACGCAAGCAGGACCGCCGCCTGCAGGCGGCGCTGCTCGCCGCCGCGGTGGCGCACACGCCCGAGGCCGAGGAGGTGCTGCGCGGCGCGCGCACGCGCCTGGCCCGCAAGCCCAGCGCGCTCTCGCGCGAGCTGCTGCGCAACTTCCCGAAGGGCAAGGGCCGGCGCTCGCGGCGCCGGCGCAAGAAGGCGGCGCCGCGGCGGCTGCTGGCACCGGGGCGGTCACGCAGCAGGCGAACGGCACGCGGCGGGACCGGTCCGAATCCGCGCCCGACGAGCAGGTCATCACCGAGGCGCTCGCTTCCGGCCAGGAGGAGGCTGCCACGCCGGAGGAGACCACCGCGCCGGCCAACGGCGGCGAGCCCGAGGCCAAGAAGCCGACGGCGCGGCGCTCGCGCCGGCGCAAGGACCCCGACCCGGACGGCGAGACCGTGGCTGGAGCGGCCACCCCGGCCGCGGAGGAGCCCGCGGCCGAGAAGCCACCGCCCAAGCCGCGCCGCACGCGCAAGAAGCCGGCGGCCAAGGATGCCGACGGCAGCGCCGACCCGTCCGCCGAAGCCGCCTAGCCCCGCAGGTGCACCTCGCCGGCGTCGAGCGCCGTGCGCCCGCCGCCGGCGAGCTCGACGATCAGGCGGCCGTCTGCGTCGATGCCGGCCGCGCGGCCGCTGCCGTCGGCCCACGAGATCTCGCGGCCACGCAGCGCGTCGCGGGCGCGATAGGCGTCGAGCAGGGCCGGGGCGTCCGAGGCGAGCGCGCGCTCGAGCGCGTCGAGCAGCCGCGCCAGCGTCGGCTCCAGCTCGGCCGGCGCCAGGCCCAGCGTTCCCGCCGTGTCGTGCAGCTCGGGCGGCAGCTCCTCGACGCGAACCGCGACGTTGAGCCCGATTCCCAGCACGGCCCAGCCGTCCTGCGGCCGGCTCTCGGCGAGGATGCCCGCGACCTTGCGGCCGTCGAGCAGCACGTCGTTGGGCCACTTGATCTGCGCGGCCGGCCCGGCGACCTCGGCGACCGCCACGCCCGCCGCGAGCGGCAGCAGCGCGGGCGGGTCGCGCAGGACGAGCGACATCAGCAGCGGCGCTGCCCGCGGGCGCCGACCACGTGCGCCCCTGGCGCCCGCGCCCGGCGGACTGCTCGCCTGCGGTCACGAGCGTGCCGTGCGGCGCGCCGGCCTGCGCGAGCTCGCGCGCCCGGTCGTTCGTCGACGTCGTCGCGCGCAGGTGCAGGCGCGGGCGGCCGAGCGCGCTCACGCCGGGCGGATGCGGACCTCGTCGTCGAGGTCGAGCCCGAGGAGGTCCGCGGCCGAGCCGCGGTTGACCGCCAGCGCGAGCGTCCGGTAGGCGTCCTCGTAGAGCAGCAGCTCGCCCGGGCGGGACGTCGGCGAACGTCGTCGCGTAGTGGCGCGAGCTCGTCGTTGACGGTGCATCGGTGGCCGAGCTTGAGGCCGGATCCGGCCAGCTCGTCGTGCTCGACGTCGAGCATGACGTTGCCGAAGCGGTCGAAGGCGAGCGCGTGCGCGACGAGGCCGCCGTCCTCGCGCCGCGCGGCGGGCATGTGCAGCCCGGTCAGCTCGTCGGGGTCGATCGGATCGCCCGCGTCGGCGAGCGCCGCGCCGGCGGCCAGGTGCGCGGTGACCGGAGCGAAGAGGTCGCGCCCGTGGAAGGTCGCCGACGACGGCTCGAGCCGATGCTTCGAACGCGCGATGTCGACCGCCTCGACCGCGCCGCCGAAGCGCTCGACGGCCAGCGCGAGCACCCCGTTGTCGGGACCGACGAGGATGCGATCCTCCTCGGCGGTGCGCACGGCGACCGCGCGGCGCTCGCCGCCGACCTCGGGGTCGACGACCGCGAGGTGCACGCCGGCCGGGAAGTACGGCAGCGCGCGCCGCAGGACCAGCGCGCCCGTGCGCACGTCGTGGCGCGCGATGCCGTGCGTCACGTCGATGACGCGCGCGTCCGGCGCGATCCGGGCGATGACGCCGTGGCAGACGCCGACGAAGTCGTCGTCGAGCCCGTAGTCGGAGAGGAAGGTGATGACCGGGGCCATCGGGTTCGCCGCGAGTCTAGTGAGGCCGATCGTCGGGTAGTCACGCGACGATGGGCGATTCCACGTACGAGCCCGGCGAGCGGTCGCCAGACGCCGGCGACGCTCCGAGCGGGCTGCCGCCCGACCAGCCCGAGGAGCAGCCGCTCGGCGTCCCCGAGGCGCATCCCGAGGGCGATGACGAGCCCGAGCGCGGGCCCGACGCGATGCCGGGCATCCCGACCGAGGGCGATCCGCCCGACGCCGGCTGAGCCACTCGCCTCACGCACGCCGCAGCCGCGGAGCACGCGTTGCCGTTTGACGGTCCGTCGCGAGCCGCGCTCGCTGTGGCGCCTCAGCCGCCGCCTGCCGCTCTGACCAGGGCGGCGACGAGCCCCGCCGGCGTGTGATCGGCGGCCTCGACGTCGGGCTCGTAGCCGAGCTCGCGCAGCGCCGCGCTCGTGACCGGGCCGATCGAGACGAGCCGCGGGCCGTCGAGCGTGCCCGCGGCCTCGTGGAAGAAGCGCACGGACGAGGCGCTGGTGAAGGTCAGCCAGTCGGCGCCGAGCGCCGCCGCGCGCGCCGGTCCGGGCAGCGGCTCGGCCACGGTGCGATAGAGGGCGAGGACGTCGACCTCGGCGCCGGCGGCGCGCAGCGCGTCGGGCACGCACGTCGCGCGCCTCCTCGGCGCGCGCCACGAGCGCGCGGTGCACATCGGACGCCGGTGAGCGCCTCGACGAGCGACTCGCCGACGGCGCGCTCGGGCACGATGTCGGCCTCGATGCCGCGCTCGCGCAACGCGTCCGCGGTGCCCGGCCCGATCACCGCGATCTTCGGCCCGGCCAGCGCGCGCGCGTCGTCGCACGCGTGCAGCAGCAGCTCGACCGCCGTTGGGCGAGGTCAGCAGAGCAGGTCGAAGTGCTGCACGTCGGGCAGCTCGAACGTCGAGCGGCTCGATGCGGATCGTCGGCGCCTCGACGACCGCGGCGCCGAGCCCGCGCAGCCGCGCCGCCAGCCCGCTGGCCTGCGCTCGGGCGCGCGTCACGGCGACGCTCACGCCCGCCAGCGGGCCCGCTCGCGAACCAGGCGAGCTCGTCGGCAGCGCGGCCACCTCGCCGACGACCGTGATCGCCGGCGCGCGCGCGTCCTGCTCGCCGAGCGCGGCCAGCGTGCGTGCGCAGCGTCGCGCTGATCGCCGAGCGTCCCGCGCTCGACGATGGCGACCGGCTCGCCGGGGTCGCGCCCGTGCGCGACGAGCTGCTCGGCGATGCGCGGCAGCTGGCGCACGCCCATGTAGAAGACGAGCGTGCCGGGGAACGCGGCGAGCGCCGCCCAGTCGATCGGTCTCGGCTTGTCGGATCTTCGTGCCCGGTGACGAACGCGACGGCGCTCGACAGCCCGCGCTGCGTCACCGGGATGCCCGCGTAGGCGGACGCCGCGACGCCGGCGGTGACGCCGGGCACGACCTCGAACGGCACCCCGCCGCGCGCAGCGCCTGCGCCTCCTCGCCGCCGCGGCCGAAGACGAACGGGTCGCCGCCCTTCAGCCGCACGACGGTGCGGCCCGATCGCGCGTGCTCGACCAGCAGGCGCGTCGTCTCCTCCTGCGGCACCTGCTCGCCGCCGCCGACCTTGCCGACGTCGATGATCTCGGCGTCGCGGCGGGCGCCCGCGAGCGCCTCGGCCGGGATCAGGCGGTCGTGGAGGATGACGTCGGCCGCTGCGATGAGCTCGATCGCGCGCGCCGTCAGCAGGCCGGGATCGCCGGGGCCCGCGCCGACCAGATACCGGCCGGCTCACGCCGAGCACCTCGCGCGCGCCGGCGCTCAGCAGCCGCGCGGCCACGCGCGCACCGAGCTCCTCGGCGTCGTCGCCGTCGCTGCTCGTCGCGCACCCACGCGCTCCCGTCGGGCGCGCCGACGAACGCCCGGCAGCGTCAGACCGCCATCGCTCAGCGCGCGCGAGCGCGCCGACCGGCGTGTGGCAGTCGGCCTCGAGCGCGCGTACGAGCGCGCGCTCGGCAAGCAGCGCACGCGCCGAGCGGCAGGTGGTCGATCGACGCGACGCAACGTTCTCCGAACGCCGCCGGCGTCGCCACTGCCAGGCGCCCTGCCCGGCGGCCGGGCACCAGCTCCGTCAAGCGCCCAGTCGCCTTCGCTGCGCGCGGCCCAGTCGCTGCAGTCCGGCGAGGGCGAGCACGATCGCGTCGTAGTCGCCGGCGGCCAGCTTGCGCAGCCGCGTGTCGACGTTGCCGCGCAGCTCGAGCGATCTCGAGGTCGTCCCGCAGCGCCCGCAGCTGCGCGGTGCGCCGCAGCGAGGCCGTCCCGACGCGGGCGCCGGGCGGCAACGCGTCGAGCGACCCGGCGCCCACAGAGCGCGTCGCGCGGATCCGCCCGCGCGGGTACGGCCGCGATGACGACGCCGTCGGCAGCGATGCCGGGACGTCCTTGGCCGAGTGCACCGCGCAGGTCGATCGTCGCCGTCGAGCAGCGCGCGCGTCGAGCTCGCGCACCCAGCGCTCCTTGTCGAGCGCGACTCACCGCGGTCGCCGGTCGTCGTGACCTCGACGATCTCGTGCTCGCCGCCGAGCGCGGCGGCCACCTGGCGGGCCTGCGCCAGCGCGAGCGCGCTGCCGCGCGTGCCGATCCTCACGCCCGGCGCTTCAGCGGGCGCACGTCGGCATCGGCGGGCCTCGTCCTCGACCGGCGCGTCGTCGAGCCCGAACAGCTCGCGCAGGAGCTGCAGGCGGCCGTGGCCGCCGCGTCCGTGCCTTCAGGCGGATCGTCGGCTCGTGCAGCAGCCGCTGCATGACCGCGCGCGCGACCGCCTCGATGCGGGCGAGGTCGCGCGGCGAGACCGACTCCCAGCGCCCGGCGTTCTCGGCCAGCACCTGGTCGACGATCTCGGCGCCGTGCTCGCGCAGCGCGGTGATCGTCGGCATGACGTCGAGCTGCGCCATCCAGCGCGCGAAGCGCTCGATCTCCTCCTCGACGACCGCCTCGGCGCTTGGCGCGCTCGCCCTCGCGCACGTCGCAGGTTGCGTGCGACCACGGCCTGCAGGTCGTCCATGTCGTAGAGCGTGACGCCGTCGATGCGCGCCGCACGCGTGGTCGATGTCGCGCGGGACCGCGATGTCGATCAGGACGAGCGGCCGCCCTCGCGGCGCGCATGACGACCTCGCAGCTCGTCGGCGCCGACGATCGGGTGCGGCGACGAGGTCGAGGCGACGACGATGTCGGCCTCCACCAGCCGCGTCGGGCAGCTCGTCCAGCGAGCCGACCTCGCCCGCCGAAGCGCTCGGCCAGCGCGCGGGCGCGATCGGCGTGGCGGTTGGCGACGAAGATCGTGCGCACGCCCTGGTCGGCCAGCGCCTGCGCCGTCAGCTCGGCGGTCTCGCCGGCGCCGATGATGACGACCGACCGCGCGGCGAGGTCGCCGACGACTTCGCGGGCGAGGTCGACGGCGACCGTCGAGACGCTCACGCGCTCGCGGCCGATCCCGGTCTCCGAGCGCACGCGCTTGCCGGTCTGCAGCGCGGCGCCGAACAGGCGGTTCGTCATCGGCCCGGTCGTGCCGGCGGCGAGCGCGGCCTCGTAGGCGCGCTTGACCTGGCCCTGGACCTCGCTCTCGCCGACGATCATCGAGTCGAGGCCCGCGGTCACGCGGTAGAGCTGGCGCGCCGCGTCGCAGTTGCGCGGGGAGTAGACGATCGCGGCCAGCTCGGTCGGGCGGATCTCGGCGCGGCGCGCCAGCCGGCCCAGCAGCTCGGTCTCGGCCTGCACCGGGTCGCGGCGGACGAGGTAGATCTCGGTGCGGTTGCAGGTCGAGATCGCGACGGCCTCGTCGATCTCGTCGCGGGCGACGAGGTCCTGCAGGAAGCGCTCGGCCCGCCGCTCGGTGAGCGCCAGGCGCTCGCGCAGCGCGACGGGCGCCGTCTTGTGCGAGATGCCGAGAGCGAGCAGCTCGCTCAATGCGAGTGCACCGCCTCGCGGCCGTCCTCGCGCTCCGGGATTCGGTCGGCCAGCTCGTCGAGCTCGGCCAGCTCGCGCTCGAAGCGCGCGAGCTTGGTGGCCATGATCACCACGTAGATCAGCACGAGCGCGAAGAAGACGAGGTAGGCGGCGGCGACGTAGCCGGCGTTGTCGGGCAGCGTGTCGGTCATGAGCCCGTTCCGAGGCTGCGGGGCGGCGCTGCGCCCGCGCGGTGCGGCCGCCTCGTCGCCGGCGAGCTTGCGCCGCAGCGAGCGCAGCTTGGCCGACGTGTTCTTGGACGCCATCTCGTACTTCCACAGCGTGACGAACAGCAGCGCCATTCCGATCAGGCACAGGTAGAACGGCAGCTGCATCTTCGCCGGCAGGCCGCCGTCGGTGGTCGAGCACGCGCGGGTGGATGTAGCGGCTCCGCGAGGCGCACGGCGAGGAAGTTCAGCGGGCACGAACGCGCCGGCGACGACCGCGAAGACGCTGGCGTAGCGCGCCTGGCGCTCGGGGTCCTCGATCGAGAAGCGCAGCGGCTGGTAGGTCGCGTAGAGCAGGAAGATGATCAGGAACGAGACGAGCGTCGGCTCGTCCCAGACCCACCAGTGTCCCCAGGCTCGCCTTCGCCCAGATCGAGCCGGTGATCAGGACGCCGACGCCGAGGACGAGGCTCAGGTGGATCGCGACGTACGAGCGCAGGTCGTAGCGCGAGTCGCCGGTGCGCAGGTACTGGATGGCCATGATCCCGCCGAAGACGAACCCGCACAGCGCGACGATCGCCAGCGGCACGTGCACGTAGAAGATCTTCTGCGATGAAGCCCTGGTCGGCGTCGATCGGCGCGTAGAAGACGGCCAGCGCGAAACCCGCCGTCAGCGTGACGGCGGTGAGGATCGAGAGGGCGCGCAGGCGTGTTCCGTAGAGCATCGTAGGCGACTCAGTCCTCGACCAGGTAGTCGAAGACCGCATAGGCGAGGAGCCCGAAGACCAGATCATAGAGACAGAGGATGGCCAGCCAGCGCCCCGGGAGCGCCTCCGCGCCGGCGGCCAGCGAACAGCGGCGTCGTGGCCCTCGCGGCGCGCGATGACCACGGGGATCAGCAGCGGCAGCGCGAGCAGCGGCACGATCAGGTCGCGCGCGCGGGTCTGGACGGCGAGCGCGCCGACCAGCGTGCCGACGACGGCGACGCCGACGTCGGCCAGGACGAGCACGAGGACCAGGCGCGCGATCGCGCCGGCGCCCGGCGTCGGGCCGAGCAGCAGGAGGGCGAACGCGGGCACCGCGACGATCTCCAGCGCGACGAGGAAGGCGAACAGCGCTCAGCGCCTTGGCGACGAGCAGCGCCGTGCGGTCGACGGGCGCCAGCAGGAAGCCGTCGAGCCCGCCCTCCTCGTGGTCGGCGACGAACAGCCGGCTGATCCCGAGCATCGCCGCGAACAGCAGCGTCACCCACAGGACGCCGGCGGCGAGGTCGCCGTCGACCTGGCCGCGCTGCAGCGCGAAGTGGAAGACGACGAGCGTCGTGACGCTGAACAGCGCCATCGCGGCACGGCCTGCGGCGCGCGCAGCTCGAGGCGCAGCTCCTTGCGCAGCAGGGCGCCGACGCGCGGCGCACTCATCGGTACAGCGCTCCGATCTGCTCGGCATCGACGCTCGGCCGGCCGCGCTCGAGCAGCGCGGCGCGACCGGCGCGCAGCCCGAGCGCGAGGTCGGCCTCGGCCAGGCCGCCGGCCGGGTCGTGGCTCGTCACGACGCGCGTGCGCCCGCTCGCGCGGCCCGATGAGCGGCTCGACGAGCTCGGCCGCGGCCGGGTCGAGGTTGGCGCGCGGCTCGTCGAGCAGCAGCACCTCGGGGTCGTGCAGCACCGCGCGGCAGACGGCGAGGCGCTGCACCATCCCGCGCGAGTACGTGTGGACCGGTCGTCGGCGCGCGCGGTCGAGGCCGACCTGGTCGATCAGGGCTCCTCGACGCGCTCGAGCGCGACGTCGTGCAGTCGCGCGTGGAAGGCGAGGTTCTCGCGGCCGCTGAGGTCGCGGTACAGCAGCGGCTCGTGGCCGAGCAGGCCGATCGCGCCCGCGCACGGCCCAGCCCTCGCCGGGCAGCGTGTGGCCGAGGACCCGCGCGGTGCCCGCGTGGGGGCGCAGCAGCGTCGCCAGCACGCGCAGCAGCGTCGACTTGCCGGCACCGTTGGGGCCGAAGACGACGAGCGTCGCGCCGGCCGGCACCACGAGCGTGACGTCCTGGAGGGCGACGCGCTCGCCGTAGCGGCGCGTCAGCCCCTCGAGCTCAATGGCCGCGGGTCGGCCGACCACGCTCGCGGGCCAGCGTCGCGGCGGCGTGCTCGAGCACCGGCGCGAGGACCGGGAAGAGCTGCTCGATCGCCTTCGGATTGCCCGGGAAGTTGACGATCAGCGTGCGCCCGGCGATGCCGGCCACGCCGCGGCTGAGCATGCCCATCGGCGTGTGCTGCCGGCTGACTCGTCGCGCATCGCCTCGGCGATCCCGGGCGCCTCGCGCTCGATCACCGCGCGCGTCGCCTCGGGGGTGATGTCGTCGTGCGTGAGCCCGGTGCCGCCGGTGGTGAAGACGAAGCTCACGTCCTCGTCGACGTAGTGGTGCAGGCGGTCCTCGATGAGCGAGAAGTCGTCCGGGACGACCTCCATCGCGACGACCTCGGCGCCGGCCTCTTCGGCGAGATGGGCCAGCAGCGTGCCCGAGGTGTCCTCGGTCTCGCGACGGGAAACCGAGCTCGAGACGGTCAGGACCACGGTGCGCACCGCCCGGAAGATACTGACGCCCAAGCCGCTGCCGGGGATGGCGGCGCACCTCGACCCCGACGGCCTCGTGCTCTCGCTGCCCGGTGCCCTCGCCGCTCCGATCAGGGTCACGCTCGAGATCGAGCGAGATCAGGTCAGCTACCGCGACGACGCTACGACGTCGCGCGCGACCACTCGCCGCTGCGCCCGCCCGACTTGCTCGAGCAACTCGACCGCCTCGATGCGCACCCCGCGCTCCAGGCCCTTGACCATGTCGTAGACGGTGAGCGCCGCGACCGCGGCGGCCGTCATCGCCTCCATCTCGACGCCGGTGCGCGCGGTCACCGCGGCGGTCGCGGTGAGCGTCACGGTTCCCGCTGCTGCGTCCAGTGCGGCGTCGACGTCGACGTGGTCAAGGCCGATCGGATGGCACAGCGGGATCAGCTCGCCGGTGCGCTTGGCGGCCTGGATGCCGGCGATCCGGGCGACGCCGAGCACGTCGCCCTTGGGCGCGTCGCCGGCGGCGACGCGCTCGGCCGTCTGCCGGCTCATGCGAACGACGGCGCGGGCAACAGCGCGCCGGGCGCCGGCCTCCTTGGCGCCGACGTCGACCATCCGCGCGGTGCCCTCGGAGTCGAGGTGGGTCAGCTCGCCGGTCAGGCCCACGGGGTCTCCCCTCCCGGCGGTCACGCGCCCGGCGCTGGTGCGGGCGGGGATAGTGTGGGCGCGGCCGAGCGGCGCGCGGCCTCGATGAGGTCGCCCACGGCCCGCGCGTCGCCGGCGCGCAGCAGCGCGATCGGGTCGGGCTCGCCGTTGACGATGCCCTCGAAGAACGCCTTGCGGTCCTGGTAGGTGGCCAGCGTGCCCTTGGCCCAGCCGCGGACGTCGTTGAGCATGATCGCCAGCTGGGCGTACTCCTCGCCGAACAGCTCGCCGACCTCGGCCTTCATGCGCTTGGCCAGCGCCGGCGAGGCGCCGGCGGTCGAGATCGCGATCGCCAGCGGGCCCGTACGCACGATCGCGGGAAGGATGAAGTTGCACAGCGGCGGCACGTCGACGACGTTGACGAGCATCGCGCGGCGCTCGGCGTCGTCGTAGACGGCGATGTTGACGTCGGTGTCATTCGTGCAGGCGATGACGAGGAAGACGCCCTCCAGGTCGCCCGCGCCGGCGTAGGCACGCCGCTCCCAGCGGATCGAGCCCTCGGCCGCGAGGGCCTCGAGCTCGGGGCCGGCCTCGGGTGCGATCAGGGTCACGTCGGCCTCGCAGGCCAGTAGGCCCTCGACCTTCTCCAGCCCGATCTCGCCCCCGCCGACGACGACGCAGCGCCGGCCCGACAGCTTCAGGCACGCGATGTAGAAGGGCGTCTCGAGCATGTCGCGCACGCAGGTCTGGTCGCAGATCCCGCGGCGGAACTGGCAGACGCACTCCTTCCCGGCGTACGCGGCGGCAGGCATCCGTTAAAGCGTAGTGCCCCTACCGCGGGTGCATGCCGCCGTCCAGCGACACGACCTGGTTGGTCATGTAGCCGTTGCGCAGCACGGCCATCGCGAGGTCGGCCACCTCCTCGGGCTTGCCGAGCCGGCCTACCGGGATCATCGTGGCCAGCGCGCCTGGATCGCCCGGGAGCATGCCGGTGTCCTCGATCAGGGCGGGCGCGAGCGCGTTGACGGTGACGCCCTCGCCGGCGGCGCGGCGCGCGAGGTAGTGCGTGAGGCCGTGCAGGCCGGCTTTCGACGCCGCGTAGTGGGGGCCGACGATGCCGCCGGTGAAGCCGGCCACCGAGGACATGAACAGCACGCGCCCGAAGCCGCGCTCGGTCATCCCCGGCAGCGCGCGGCGCGCGAGCAGGAACGGCGCGCGCAGGTTGATCGCGAGCATCGCGTCGAAGTCGGCGGCGCTGACCTGCTCGAGCCTGGCGATCTGGGTGCGGCCGTGGTTGGCCACGAGCACGTCGACGGGGCCGAAGGCGCTCTCGACCTCGTCGATCAGCCGGTCGGGCGCCTCGGCGTCGGCCAGGTCGGCCTCGAAGGCGGCGGCGCGGCCGAGGGCGTCGGCGAGCTCCTGCGCCGGCTCGGCGTGCGCGGCGTAATGCAGCGCGACGGTTGCGCCGGCGCCGGCCAGGCGCTCGGCGATGCGCCGGCCGATGCCTCCGCTGGCGCCGGTCACGAGCGCAATGCGTCCCTCGAAGCTGGTCATGACTGGGTGGCCCACTGCATGATGAGCAGTGCGCGGCAGCCGCGCGGTCCCGCTTCGTACAGGTGCATCTCGTCGCCCGCGAAGCCGGCGTAGTCGCCCGCGCGCAGATCGACCGCTCGGTCGTGCGGTCCGGTGCGCAGGGCGCCCTGCACGACGACGACGTGCTCGCGCGTACCCGGCCCGTGGGCGCCGGCGGAGCGCTTGGAGCGGGGCGGGAAGCGTGCCTCGTAGAGCTCGATCGGCGGGTTGCCGGGGAGGCGGACGATGAGCCGCAGGTCGTTGGCGGTGCCCGGCACGATCGTCCCCTCGCCGCCGTGCACCACGTGCACGGGCTCGGGCGCGCCGCCGGCGAGCAGGTCACCGAAGGGGACGCCGAGCGCCGTCGCCAGCGACGAGAGCGTCTCGATCGTCGGGTTGCCCTTGCCGGCCTCGAGCGCCGAGAGGGTGGCCTTGGCCACGCCGCTGGCGCGGGCCAGCTCGGACAGCGTGCGCCCCTGCTCGGTGCGCAGCCGTCGAACGTTGGCCGCCACCACGGCGATCAGATCGTCTAACATGCCGAACGAGCGTACCAATGAGTCGAACGGAAGCACCCCACCGCGTCCGCGACAGCGTCCGCCGGATCGGCCCCTTCGCGGTGGCCGTCGCCGCCTTCGGCCTGACCTTCGGTGTCCTCGCGCGCGACGCGGGCTTCGGCGCCCTGGCCACCGTCGTCTTCTCGGCGACGACGTTCGCGGGCTCGGCGCAGTTCGCGGCGACGTCCGTGCTCTCGGCGGGCGGGACCCTCGCTGCGGCGATCGTGGCCGCGGTGCTGCTGAACGCGCGCTACGTGCCGATCGGCCTGTCGGTGGCGCCGTCGCTGCGCGGGCCGGCATGGCAGCGCGGGCTGCGGGCGCAGATCGTCGTCGACGAGTCGTGGGCGGTGAGCCACCTGGGCGGCGGGCGCTACGACCCGCGGCTGCTGCTCGGCGCCGGGCTGACCCTCTACGACGGCGAGTACCGCTACGACCGCGAGCCGGTCGGCGCGCTGCAGGGTCTCGGCGCCAAGCACGTCGTGTACATGGCGTCGACGAGCAAGACGCTGGCGCCGGCGCTGCGCCTGGGCTGGATGGTGCTCCCCGGCGATCTCGCCGCGACGCTTGCGGAGGAGCGCGGCTGGGCCGACGGCGGCTCGCCGGTGCTCGACCAGCTCACGCTCGCCGCCTTCGTCGAGCGGGGCGAGCTCGATCGCCACCTGCGCCGCATGCGACTGCGCTTCCGCCGCCGGCGCGACGCGGTCGTCGCCGCCCTCGGTCGCCATCTGCCGGAGGCGCGTGTGGGCGGCGCCGCTGCTGGGTTGCACGTCACCGTTGCGCTGGAGGAGGGCACGGACACGATTCCGTCCTCGCCCGCGCCGGCTCCGGCGGCGTGGGCATCTTCGCCGCCGAACACGACGGCCGGCCGCTGCTGCTCGTGGGCTACGCGAACATCGCTGATGCGGCGATCGACCGTGGCGTGCGCGAGTTGGCCGCGGCCGTCCGCGGCTAGCCTGGGACCCGTGTTCCTCAACATCCTCGTCGCCATCGACGGCTCCGAGCACGGCGCCGCCGCGCTGCGGACGGCGGCCCAGCTCGCGGGCGAGGAGCACGCACGGCTGACCGTCATGACGGCCGTCCCGCCGGCGCCCGCCGTCGCTCGGCTCACGGCCGCGGGAGCGGCCGCGCTCGCCGACGTGGCCGACCTCATGGGCGACGCCGGCAAGCGGATCCGCGAGCAGGTCGACGCCCTCCCGGAGGACTTGTCGGTGACGAGCGTCGTCGTGGCCGGCCACGCCGGCGAGGCGATCCTCGAGCGCCTGCGCGACGGCAACCACGACCTACTCGTCATGGGCACCCGCGGCCTGGGCCGCGTCGGCAGCGCACTGCTCGGCTCGGTATCACAGGCAGTGCTCCACGAGGCCGACGTACCGGTGCTCGTGGTGCACGCGCCGAAGGGCTAGATGGCTGATTCAAAACCCCCCACGCCCGGCATCCACGGTGCACGGCCATCCGGCCGCGCGGGATTCGGAATCAACCATCTAGCCGGGCCGGCGCATCGCCCGCAGCCAGCGCCCGGCGACCCGCAGCAGCGGTGCCGCGTCCTCGCGTAGGGCGCGTTCGCGGTCGGCGTCGCGGGCGCAGCGCAGGCCGGCGACCGCGCGCGCCGCGCGCGCCAGCGTGCTCGTCGTAGGGGAACCACCAGGCCGGGCGGCCGATCGGCGGGTCCCAGGTGACGACCTTCGGCTCGGCGCACGTGCGCAGGGCGATGGCGCCGCGCGCGCGGCCGATGCCCGAGCCGCCGACGCCGCCCCACGGGATCTGCGGCGCGCTGCGCGCGACGAGGTGGTCGTTCATCCACACCATCCCGACCTGCAGCTCGCGGGCGATCCGCGCGCCCTTGTAGCGGTCGGCGGTCCAGACCGAGGCGCCGAGGCCGAGGGCGAGGCGTTGGCGCGCGCGATCGCGTCCTCCTCGGACTCGACGGCTTCGACGACGAGCACGGGGCCCGGGACCTCCTCGCGCGGCAGACGCGCGTCGGCGCCGACACCGGTGAGGACGGCCGGCGCGAAGAAGGCGCCGTGCGCCGGCGACGGGCCGCCGCAGTGCAGGGTCGCGCCGGCCGCCACGGCGTCGTCGACGAGCTCGGCCACGCGCTCGCAGCGCGCTCGCGCGAGACGAGCGGGCCGATCGACGTCTCGGGGTCGCGCGGATCGCCGACCCGGAGCGCTCGCGCGCCGGCGACGACGGCGGGTCGAGGAAGCGGTCGAACACCTTGTGCAGGCAGAGCGCGCGCTCCGACGCTGCCGCCGCACTGGCCGGCGTTGGCGAACGCGGCCCACGCGGCGCCGCGCGCCGCGCGCGCGACGTTGGCGTCGGCGAGCACGAGCATCGCGTCCTTGCCGTCGAGCTCGAGGACGCTGCGCTTGAGGCCACGCGCGCAGGCCTCGCCGACCTCGCGGCCGGCGCGCGTCGTGCCGGTGAAGCGGACCTGGGCGACGGGCGCCTCGACGAGCGCGCCGCCCGCGTCGGCGTGGCCGTGGACGACGCGCAGCAGGCCCTCGGGCAGGCCGGCGCGCGCGAAGACGCGGGCGATCCGCTCGGCCGCACAGCGGCACGTGCGGTGACGGCTTGAGCACGACGCCGTTGCCGGCCATGAGCGCGACGGCGACGTCGCCGAGCGGCGTCGCGAACGGCTCGGCGGCCGGGCCGAGCACGCCGACGACGCCGAGCGGCTCGTAGGTCCAGCGCCCGCGCTTGACCGGGTGCTGGGTGCGCGAGAAGCCGATCCGCTCGCCGTCGAGGATGCGCGGCCCGTGCTCGGCGAGCCACTGCAGCGTCTCGACCGCCGGCAGCAGCTCCATGACCTCGACCTCGGCCCGCGGGCGGCCCTGCTCGGCGCGAGACAGGTCGAGCGAGCTCGTCGAACTCGTCGATCACCGCCTGCGCTGCGCGCGCCATGTAGCGCGCGCGGTCGCGCGGCCCGAGCGTCGCCCACAGCCGCTCCACGGTCGCCGCCTGCTCGACGGCGGCGACGACGTCGCGCGGCCCGGCGATCGCGCACGGCGCCCAGCAGCTCGCCGCTGGCGGGGCTGAGCGATTCGAGTTGGGGAGCGGCCTCCATCGGGGAGGCGAGGCTACCGACGCTCCGGCCCGCGGACCCGACGCGAGCGGCAGACCGAGCTAGGAGTCGCGCCCCCGCGCCCGCCGGATCTCCTCCAGCCGCTCGCGCAGCGCCGCCTCCGCCTCGTCCGGCCGGTAGAAGCGCTCGCCCGACGACGCCGTCCGGCAGCAGCTCCTGCCCCGACACGTGCGCCGGCAGGTCGTGCGGGTCGTCGTAGCCCAGGCCCCGCCCGAGCGCTGCGGCGCCCGGGTAGGCCGCGCTCTGCAGGTACGGCGGCGGCGGCTGTGCGCCGTGCTCGCGCACGTGTGCGCGCGCCGCGCCGATCGCCCGGTCGCCTCCTTCGACTTCGGCGCGAGGGACAGGTAGATCGCCGCCTGGGCGAGCGCGAACTGGCCCTCGGGCAGGCCGACGTGCTCGACGGCGTGCGCGGCGGCGACGGCCACCGACAGCGCGCCGGGGTCGGCGTTGCCGATGTCCTCGCTGGCGAGGATGATCATGCGCCGCGCGATGAAGCGGGGGTCCTCGCCGCCCTCGAGCATCACGGCGAGGTAGTACAGCGAGGCGTCGGGGTCCGAGCCGCGCGTCGCCTTGATCCAGGCGGAGATCGTGTCGTAGTGCTGGTCGCCCGTCTTGTCGTAGCGCAGCGCGCGGCGCTGCAGCGCGTCCTCGGCGGCCTCGAGGGTCACGGCGGCCGTCGCGGTCTGCACGGCCAGCTCGAGCGCCGGCGAGCGCCGTGCGCGCGTCGCCGCCGGCGCGGGCGGCGAGGAACGCGACGGCGTCGTCGTCGACGGCAGCGCTCGCAGCGTCGTCGATCGCGCGCCGCAGCAGCACCTCGACGTCCGCCGCCAGCAGCGGCCGCAGCTCGTAGACCTGGCTGCGCGAGAGCAGCGCCGCGTTGACCTCGAAGTACGGGTTCTCCGTCGTCGCGCCGATCAGCGTGACGAGGCCCTCCTCGACGGCCGGCAGCAGCACGTCCTGCTGGGCCTTGTTGAAGCGGTGGATCTCGTCGAGGAAGAGGACGGTCGGCTCGGCCGCTGCGCGGCGGTGCTGGGCGCGCTCGAGCACCTCGCGCACCTCGGGCCGCCCGGCCTCGACGGCGCTCAGCTCCTCGAGCGCGGCGTGCGCGGCCGCCGGCGACGATCCGCGCGAGCGTCGTCTTGCCCGAGCCCGGCGGGCCGTAGAGGATCATCGAATGCGGGCGCCCCTGCTCGATCGCGACGCGCAGCGCCGAGCCCTCGCCGAGCAGGTGCTCCTGGCCGACGACCTCGTCGAGCGATGCGCGGGCGCATGCGCGTGGCGAGCGGGCGCGCCGATGCGGCCGAAGTTGAACGCCCGGGCTCGCCCCCGCCGGCATCGAAGAGCTGGTCCACATCCTTATCTCCCGCCCGCGCCCGGCGGACCGCGTGCTGCTCATGGCGGTCGCGTAGCCTGCTTGACGATGACCGCCGACCTCGAGCGCGAGACGACCGAGCTGCTGCAGCGGCTCGTGCGCACGAACACGGTCAACCCGCCCGGCAACGAGCGCCCCGCCCAGGAGCATCTGGCGAAGCTGCTTGCCGACGCCGGCTTCGAGGTCGAGCTGCTCGGCCGCACCGACGAGCGCCCGAACCTCGTCGCGCGGCTGCGCGGCGCCGCCGACGGCCCGACGCTGTGCCTGCTCTCGCACGTCGACACCGTGCTCGCCGACCGCGACGAGTGGCAGCGCGACCCGTGGTCCGGCGACGTCGTCGACGGTGTGCTGTGGGGCCGCGGCGCGCAGGACATGAAGTCCCAGACGGCGGCCGAGGTCACCGCGGCGATCGCGCTCGCCAACGATGGCTGGCGCCCCGCGCGCGGCGCGCTGCTCGTCGTGGTCGTCGTCGACGAGGAGACCGGCGGCGGCGAGGGGGCGGTGTGGCTGACCGAGCACCACCCCGAGGCGGTGCGCTGCGACCTGCTGATCAACGAGGGCGCCGGCACCGTCTTCCCCTTCGGTGACGAGCGCGTCTACGGCGTCTGCGTGGCCGAGAAGGGCGTCTTTCGCTTCACGGTGACGACCGAGGGCCGGGCGGCCCACGCCGGCACGCCGTCGATGGGCGACAACGCGCTGCTCAAGATGGTCCCGCTGCTGCAGGCCATCGGCGAGCGCCGGCCGGCGTTCGACGTCACCGAGCCGCCGCGCGTGTTGCTCCAGGAGCTCGGGATTGCGGTCGACGGCGATCCGGCCGCCGCCCTGGAGACCCTGCGCGGCCGCGACCCGGTGCTCGCCAGGATGGTCGAGCCGATGCTCGGCGTCACGATGGCGCCGACGCTGATCTTCGCCTCGGAGAAGATCAACGTGATCCCTTCGCGCTCGACGCTCGCCGTCGACTGCCGAACGCCTCCCGGGATGCGCGAGGACGAGGTCCGCGCGCGCATCCGGGAGGTGCTCGGAACCGACGGCTACGAGCTCGAGTTCACCGAGAAGGTGGTCGGCAACTGGTCGCCGCCGCAGTCGCCGCTCATGGATGCGCTGCGCGGCTGGATCGCGCGCGAGGAGCCCGAGGCGCGCGTGGTGCCGACGATGCTGCCCGCGTTCACCGACTCGCGCACCTTCCGCGAGGCGTTCCCGGAGTGCGTGGCCTACGGCTTCTTCCCCCAGCGCGAGATGACCTACCACGAGGCCTGGCCGCTCGTGCACTCGCGCGACGAGCGCATCGCCACGGCGCGACCTCGGCTTCGCCACCCGCTGTTACCGCGACGTGACCAAGGAGCTGCTCGGTGCCTGACGACGACAACAAGCTGCGCCTCGGCGGCATGGCCCTGCGCAACGGCCTGCTCGTCCACGGCCCCGGCCACTGGGCGGCAGCCGTGCGCCGCGACGACGGCTCGATCGCGGTCGCCTCCGGCCGCAAGCCGCGCGTTCGCGCGCGCGTGACGACCATCCCCGGCGTGCGCGGCGTGGCGCGCCTCGGCGAGGCCGTCGCGGTCATCCCGCTCGTCAAGCGGGCCCTGCCCGAGGCGCGGCTGCCGTTCCACGACGCAACGGTCGTCGCCGCCATGGTCGCCACCGCGACCGCAGGGGCGGTGCTGCGCCGCCGTGCACGCGGGATGAGCGGCGAGGCCGCGGTGGCACTGCTCTCGGTGCCGCCTTCGCTGGTCGCGCTGCGCGGCGGCGAGCTGGCCGCCTACCACGGCGTCGAGCACAAGGCGATCGGGGCCTACGAGCAGGGCGCCGACGACGCGCGCGAGGCCAGCAAGGAGCACGATCGCTGCGGTTCGCATCTGGTGGCGCCGATGCTGGCCGCCAACCTGGCCGGCACGGCCCTGCTGCGCAGCGTCGTCGAGAAGCCGTCGCCGGTGGCGGGAGCGGTGGTCCAACTCGCGTCGATCGGCGCCGCCGTCGAGGTCTTCGCCTGGTCCGAGCGTCACGGCGACACGGCGCTGGCCCGCGCGCTGCGGCGGCCAGGCCACGAGCTGCAGCGCGCGATCGGCACGCGCGAGCCGACGGCCGAGCAGCTCGAAGTCGGTCGCGCCGCGCTGGCCGAGATCCTGCGGGCCGAAGGCTCAGCGTAGGCGCACGCCGGTCCAAGGGTCGCGGGACGCCCGCGCGCGCACCTCTGGGGTCGAGAATTCGGCCAGGATGCCGATACACCGTAGGTGGCCGCTCCCCTGACGCTCGCCTTTCTCGACCAGGTCCGGGACTTCGCCAACAACTGGCAGTCGGTCTTCGCGATCCTCTTCATGGTCGCGCTGGTCTTCGTGCTCTGGCGCACGCTGCGGCTGATGCCCCAGACCAAGCCCGTCCAGCTCAAGCCCCAGGCCAGCCTCGAGGTTGGATGGGACGACATCGCGGGCGTCGACGAGGCGAAGGCCGAGTTGCGCGAAGTCGTCGAGTTCCTGCGCGATCCCAAGCCGTTCGCGCGCCTGGGCGCCACCGTGCCGCGCGGCGTGCTGCTGCACGGCCCGCCCGGGACCGGCAAGACGCTGCTGGCCAAGGCGGTCGCCCACGAGTCGGGCGCACAGTTCTTCTCGCAGTCGGCGTCGTCGTTCGTCGAGATGTTCGCGGGGCTCGGCGCCGCGCGCATCCGACGCCTCTTTCGCGAGGCGCGCAAGGCCGAGCCGGCGATCGTCTTCATCGACGAGCTCGACGCCGTCGGCGCGCAGCGCGGCTCGGACCACAACTCCGAGCGCGAGCAGACGCTCAACCAGCTGCTGGTCGAGATGGACGGCTTCTCGTCGGCGGCCGAGGGCCGCGTTGTCGTCATGGCCGCCTCCAACCTGCTCGAGAAGCTCGACCCCGCGCTGCTGCGCCCCGGCCGCTTCGACCGCCAGGTCTTCGTCTCGCCGCCCGACGTCCGCGGCCGCGAGCGCATCCTGCGCGTGCACACGGCCAACAAGCCGCTGCGCGACGACGTCGACCTGCAGATCGTCGCCCAGCAGACCAGCGGACTGACCGGCGCCGACCTGGCCAACATCTGCAACGAGGCCGCGATCTTCTGCGCCCGTCGCCAGGGCCACGCGATCTCGCGCCAGGACTTCGACGACGCCCTGGAGCGGGTGATCGCCGGCGTGCAGTCCTCGACCACGCTCAACGACCACGAGCGCCGCGTCGTCGCCTTCCACGAGGCCGGCCACGCGCTATGCCGCGAGCTGCTCAACAGCGTCGATCGCGTGCACAAGATCTCGATCGTCCCGCGCGGCAACGCGCTGGGCTACGTCGTCAACCTGCCCGACGAGGACTCCTACCTCAAGACGCGCGAGGAGCTCATCGATCAGATGACCGTGCTGCTCGGTGGTCGCGTGGCCGAGCAGATCGTCTTCGGCGCGGTGACCACCGGCGCGGCCAACGACCTGCAGCGCGTCGAGGAGATCACCTACGCGATGATCCACCACTACGCGATGGGTTCGGGCGATGCGCCGCAGGCTGCGCTCAAGGACCAGGCGCTGTCGGACCAGACGCGCCGGATCCGCGACGAAGAGCAGAACGAACTGGCCTTCGAGGCTCATCGCGCGGCGTGGGAGCTGATCGAGACGCATCGCGAGATCCTGGACCGCATCGCCGAAGAGCTGCTTGCGAACGAGACGCTCGAGCGCGGCCAGATCGACCGCATCATGGACGGCGTGCCGCGCATCGAGCGGCGCAAGCCGGTCGGCGACCTGCGGGTCGCGGCGGCGGAGAAGCAAGCGCCGGCCGCCGAGAGGCCGGCGTAGCCGGCCGCACCAACCGCTCTGCGGTCGGTGCCGGAGCGGCTGGATGCCGGCCGTCGGTCTCGGACCGCGGGGCAGGATGCCCCGCGGAGGTAACCTCCTTCGGGCATGTTCGCTCGCGTCGACCACATCGGCGTCGCCGTCGAGGATCTCGACGCCGCGATCGCGCTGCACGAGCGCACCTACGAAATGGCACTCGTCCACCGCGAGGTGATCGAGGAGCAGGGCGTCGAGGCGGTGCTGCTCGACGTCGGCGAGGGCCACGTCGAGCTCCTGCGCCCGCTGGGCGCCGAGACGCCGGTCGGGCGCTTCCTGGCCCGGCGCGGCCCGGGGCTGCACCATGTGGCCTACCAAGTCGAGGACGTGCAGGCCACGCTGGCCGCGCTGCGCGGGCGCGGGCTGCGGCTTATCGACGAACGGCCGCGGACCGGCATCCGCGGCTCCCGCGTGGCCTTCCTGCACCCGTCGTCGTCGGGCGGCGTGCTCACCGAGATTGTCCAGCCGTCCGAGGAGACGCACTGATCATGGCCCAGCGCATCAGCATTGGCTTTCACTCCAGTCCGCCGCTCGACCTCCGCGTCTCCGACGCCGAGCTGGCCAAGCTCAACGAGGCCCTCGGCGCCGACGGCTGGCACGAGCTCGTCGCCGAGGACGGCTCCGTGCGCCTCAACCTCGCCCACGTCCTCTGGGTGCGGACCGCCAGCGAGGAGCACCGCGTCGGGTTCGGAATCGCCTCGGCGGGCTAGTCGGCCTTAGCCGTCGCGGTAGCGCGCGAGCGCCTCGCGGCGCGCCTCGCGCGTGGTCGACGATCGGCTCCGGGTAGTCGCTCGCCGATCACGCAGCCGACCTCGCGCTGGACGTCCTCGGGCATCGTCCACGGCTCGCGCAGGTGCTCGGTCCGGCACGTCGCGCAGCTCGGGCACGTAGCGGCGCACGTAGGCGCCGTCGGGGTCGTAGCGCTCCATGTGCCGCGCCGGGTTGTAGATCCGCCGGAAGGCCGGCTGGGGGTCGGTGCCGACCGACGCGATCCACTGCCAGTTGCCGTTGTTGTTGGCCTCGTCGCCGTCGATCAGCAGCCGCATGAAGTAGCGCTCGCCCCAGCGCCAGTCGATGCCGAGGTCCTTGGTCAGGAACGAGCCGACCACGAGCCGCGCGCGGTTGTGCATCCAGCCCTCGCGCCGCAGCTGGCGCATGCCGGCGTCGACGAGCGGGAAGCCGGTGCGGCCCTCGCACCAGGCCTCGAAGCGCCTGCTCGGCGTGGCTCCAGCCGATCGTCCCGCGGTAGCGCTCCTGGAACTCCGAGCGGGCGTTGCGCGGGAAGTGCAGCAGGACGTGGTGGTAGAAGTCGCGCCAGCAGAGCTGCCGGCGAAACGCGTCGGGCCCGGCGCCGCGCGGCAGCCGCTCCTCGATCTCGCGCGCGCGAGACGCAGCCGAAGTGCAGGTAGGGCGACAGGCGCGAGGTGCGGTCGCGCGCCGAGCGCGTCGTGGTTCGCGGCGTAGTCGCGTACGCCGTCGGCGAGGAAGCGCGCGAGCCGCTCGCGCGCCGGCCGTCTCGCCGCCCGCGCGGCGGCTCGGCCACCTCCTGCTCGAGGCCGAGCGCCGCGAGCGACGGCAGGCGCCCCTTGCGCAGCCGCGACGGCAGCGCGCGGCAGCGCGCGCGGGCGCGCCGAGCACGTCGCGGCGCGGCGGCGTGCCAGCCACGCGCGGTGAAACGGGCGAGAAGACGGTGTACGGCTTGCCGGCCTGGGTGCGCATCGCGGCCAGGTCGTCGACCGCGTCCAGCCCCGGGTGGCGACGCAGCTCGATCCCGGTCGCCCAGCGCCACCCGCGCGGCTCGCGCCGCGGCGCGCGAACGGGCCCGACGTCGGCGCTGAAGTGCACCTCCTCGGCGCCCAGCCTCGCGCGGCCAGCGCGCGCCAGCTCGCGCTCGGGCGGCCCGTGCCGGATCACCAGCCCGCTGCCGCGCTCGCGCAGCGCGGCGTCGAGGTCGCGCAGGCACTCGAGCAGGAACTGCGTGCGCGGCCCGGAGCGCGTGGCGGCCGCGCAGCAGCCGGTCGTCGAAGCAGAAGACCGGGACGACCCGCTCGTCGGCGTCGAGCGCGGCGCGCAGCGCGGGGTGGTCGTGCGACGCGCAGGTCGCGCGGAACCAGAGCGAGCGCGGTCATCCCGGCAACTATCGTGCCGGGCGTGGACGCCGTCGCCCGCGCCGACCTGCACCTCTTTCGCCTCGTGCGTTCAGCGGCGCGCCCGCCCGTGGCCGATGCCGTCGCGCGCTTCTCGCGACTTGGCGAGCACGCCGCGCTGTGGCTCGACCTCCCGTCGGCCCACGCCTCCTCGTCGTTCGCCGCGGCGCGCGCCTACACGGGCCTCCTGCCCGCGGGCCCGCTGTACCTCACCGCCGCGGCGATGGCCTGCTCGCGCGTCTACCTGGGCGTGCACTACCCCTCCGACGTCGCCGCGGGCGCGCTGCTCGGCCTGGCGGTGGGAAGCGTGGCGCGATGAAGGTCGGCATCGTCGGGATGCCCAACGCGGGCAAGTCGTCGCTGTTCAACGCGCTCACGCGCGCCGGCGCCGAGGCGGCCAACTACCCGTTCACGACGATCGAGCCCAACGTCGCCGTCGTGCCGGTCGTCGACGAGCGCCTCGACCGTGTGGCTGAGACGATCGACTCCTCGAACGTCGTGTACGACACGATCGACTTCCACGACATCGCCGGGCTCGTCCGCGGCGCCCACGAGGGCGAAGGGCTGGGCAACCAGTTCCTGGCCAACATCCGCGAGGTCGACGCGATCGTCCACGTCGTGCGCGCCCACCACGACGCCAACGTCGTGCATCCCGAGGGCGAGGTCGATCCGCAGCGCGACATCGACACCATCGAGACCGAGCTCGTCTACGCCGACCTCGAGCAGGCCGAGCGGCGCCTGGAACGCGTGACCAAGCAGGCGCGCGGCGGCGACCGCCAGGCACAGGCCGAGGAGCGCTGGCTGACCGACGTCGTCGCCGCGCTGCAGGAGGGGCGTCCGGCGCGCACGGTCCCGCCGCCCGAGGACGCGCCCGGGGCGCTGCGCAACCTGCAGCCGCTGACCGCCAAGCCGGTGCTGCTCGTCGCCAACGTCGACGAGGGCGACGACGCGGTCCCGCCCGCCGTGGCCGAGCACGCGGCGGCGATCGGCGCGCTCGCGGTGGCCGTCTCCTCGCGCCTGGAGGCCGAGCTGGCCGAGCTCGACGACGACGACTCCGCGGCGATGCGCGACGACCTCGGCATCGCCGAGTCCGGCCTACGTCGTGTCGTCGACGGCGCCTTCGCGCTGCTGCACCAGATCGCCTTCTTCACGGCCGGCGAGGACAAGCCCGCGCAGTCCTGGCATATGCGCGACGGCCTCAGCGCCTGGCACGCCGCCGGCGAGATCCACTCCGACATCCAGCGCGGCTTCGTGCGCGCCGAGGTCGTAGGCTGGCAGGAGCTCGTCGATTCGGGCGGCTATGCGGGCGCGCGCGAGCGCGGCGTGCTGCGCTTGGAGGGCCGCGACTACGTCATGCGCGACGGCGACGTGATAACCGTGAAGTTCACACCATGACCGAACGACAAGCAGTCATCGTCACCGGAGCGGCGCGCGGCATCGGCCGCGCCATCGCACAGCGCCTCGAGCACGACGGGTTACAGGTCCTCGCCGTCGACCTTCAGCCGGACGGCGACGGCCCGGGCCTGCCCTACGCGGCCGACCTCGCCACCCGCGAGGGCAACAGCGGCGCGGTCGAAGCGGCCCTCGAGCGCTTCGGCCGCCTCGACGCCGTCGTCGCCAACGCCGGCCTGCAGCACGTCGCGCCGATCGCCGACTTCGACGAGGACCAGTGGGACCGGCTCATCGCCGTCCTGCTCACCAGCCCGTTCCTGCTGGCAAAGCACGCCTGGCCGGCGCTGAAGGAGAGCGACAACGGGCGCTTCGTGGCCATCGCCTCGGCCCATGCGCTGGCGGCGTCGCCGTACAAGTCGGCGTACGTCTCGGCCAAGCACGGCGTGCTCGGGCTCGTCAAGACGATCGCGCTCGAGGGCGCCGACGACGGGATCGCGGCGGTCGCCGTTTGCCCGGGCTACGTCCGCACGCCCCTCGTCGAGCGCCAGATCGCCGACCAGGCCAAGGCGCACGGCCTGCCCGAGGATCGCGTGCTCGAGGAGGTCATCCTCGCTCCGCATGCGGTCAAGCGGCTGATCGAACCCGAGGAGGTCGCCGATGTCGTGGCGTACCTCCTCGGGCCGGGCGGGCGCGCCATGACCGGCGTCCCGCTGACGATGGACCTGGGCTGGACCGCCAGGTGAGACCCGTCTAGCGCGTCTCGTAGTGCTCGCGCGCCGCGAACTGATCGACGCGGCGGTGGTAGCGATCGCCGGCCATCCCGCCGAAGACGGCGAACACCAGCGTCACCACGACGGCGGCGACCAGCGTGACCACGCCGCCGGTGGTCAGCGAGGCGTCGCCGACCGCGACGTTGGGCAGGTTGAGTTGCTGGAAGACGTCGTACTCGTTGCCGCCGATCACGGCCGCGACGGCCAGCGCGGCGCTGACGAGCAGCGTCCATCCCCACACGCCGATGCCCTGGCGGGCGCCGTCGAAGCGCGCCATGCGCGCCGCGACGTACCCGCCGCAGTACCACGCGATCGCCAGCCCGACGAGGAGCAGGATCGCGCCGCCGAGGCCGATCGTGTCGGCATCGCCGTTGGTCACGTTCTTGATCTCGGAGACGTTCAGGGCGACGCCCGCCGCGGCGCTGATCCCCAGCAGGATCGACGCCAGGCCGACCGCGCTGAGCAGGCCGAAGAACGCGCTGCCCCAGCGGATACCACCGAAGCGGCTGCGCTGGCGTGCCCGCATCGCCACGACGGTGTCCTCGTCGACGACCGGCGCCAGCGTGCGCCGCTCGCCGACGGGCTCCCAGTCGCGAGGGGCGGCCGTGGCGTCCTCACGCGTGAAGCGCTCGTCGTCGCGGTCGGCGACCGTCGTGGCGGGCTCGCGCTCCGGCGGGGCGACCGTCGTGGCGGGTTCGCGCTCGGGCGTTGCCACCGTCGTGGCGCGTTCGCGCTCAGGCGAGGCGACCGTCGTGGCGCGTTCGCGCTCCTCCACGGCGACCGAGCCGCCGCGCGGCTCTGGGTCGGTCTTGCGATTGCGTCCGAACATGGAAGGTCCTCCTCCCGCGTGGTGTTGAGGAAGACATTCCCCGTCAGCCCGCCGCCCACGCCTCCAAACGGTCCGCAAGCCGGTTCATCGAGCGTTGGCGCGCCGCCTTCGCGGCGCCGGTGAAATCGGTCGGCGCGTCCCGCGGGCGCTCGACGCCGGCCGCCTGCAGCGTCGCGATCTCGCGGAACGCGCGCAGCTCGTCGGCCTGCTCCTCGAGCGCCTGCCGCACCCGGGGCCGCAGGCCCATCGGCAGCTTGAGCAGCGCTTCGAGCGTCTCGTGCTCGCCGAGCAGCTCGCGCGCGGTCTTCTCGCCGATGCCCTTCGCGCCGGGCAGGCCGTCGGACGGGTCGCCGCGTAGCGCGATGAAGTCGGGCACCTGGTCGGGACGCACCCCGTAGCGCTTGTGGACCTCGCCCGGGCCGATCGGCTCGGTCTCGCCCTTGCCCGCCGGCCACAGGACGGTCACCGAATCCGAGACGCACTGGAACATGTCGCGGTCGCCGGTGAACAACAACGCGTGGCCGCCGCCGGCGGCCTCGACGTCGGCGAGCGCGCCGAGCAGGTCGTCGGCCTCGAGCGTGGGGTGGCGCAGGACGGCCCAGTCGAAGGCGCCGAAGAAGTCCGCCGCGTCGTTCCACTGCGGCACGAGCTCGTCCGGCATGTCGATGCGGTCGGCGTGGTAGCTCGGGTAGAGCTCGACGCGATAATGCGCCGCCTCCTCGCCGAAGCACAGCACGACCGCGCGCGGCCGGTAGCGCTCGACGGCCTGCAGCACGAGGTTGGAGACGCCGAGCAGCGCGTTGACCGGCGTGCCGTTGTCGTCGGTGATCGTCTTCGGCAGCGCGTAGAACGCGCGGTAGAGCAGCGAGGGCGCATCGACGGCGAGTAGCGGCGGTGCGGGCATCTGGGGGCTGATGCTGTCATCTAGCCTGCGCGCGGTGCGGCGCGCCCTGACCTCGCCGACCTTCCCGCTCTACGTCGGCGGCTTCCTCGGCCCGTTCGGCGGCGGGGTCGTCGCCGTGCTCATCCCGCAGCTGCGCGACGCGTTCGGCGCGACGACCGCCGAGGTGGCCGCCTCCATCCCGGCCTACTTCGTCCCGTTCGCCGTGGTGCAGCTCGTGTCGGGGACGATCGGCGAGCGGATGGGGCGCCGGCGCGTCGTCCGGGCCGGCTACATCGGCTACGCGGCGATGTCCGTGCTGGGCGCGCTGTCACCGACGATCGGGGTGTTCCTCGCCGCGCGCGCGGGCGCCGGGGCCTCCAACGCCTTCTTGACGCCGCTCGTCCTCGCCGGCCTGGCCGACGTCACGCCGCAGGAGCGCCTCGGGCGCAGCGTAGGGACGTTCGGCGCCGTGCAGACCGCGGCCATCGCGCTGTCACCGCTGTGCGGCGGCCTGCTGGGCGAGATCGATTGGCGGCTCGCCTTCCTGGCACCCGCGGCGGTCGCGCTCGCGCTCGCCCTGGTACCGCCACCCGACGCCGAGCGCCTGCCCGACGCCGCTCCGGCGCGCTGGCGCAATGTGCTCACGCAGCGGGTCGGCGTCCTCTCCGTCGCCGCGTTCATGGCCTACGCGAGCGTGACGAGCCTGGGCTTCCTCGTTGCCCTGCGCTGTTCCGACGAGTTCGGCCTGGGCTCGAGCGCACGCGGCTTCGTCCTCGCCGGCTTCGGCATCGCGGGCATGCTCGTGGGCCGGCCAGCGGGCCTGCTGGTCGACCGCGTCGGGCGCATCGCGGTCACCGTCGGCGGCGCGCTGGCCTGCGCGGTCCTGGTCGCGCTCATCGGCGTCGCCGACACGGTCGCGGGCGTCCTGGCGCTGTGGGTCGGCGCGGGCGCGGGATCGACGGTCGTCTGGGCCGGGCTGAACACCCTGATCGTCGAGGCCGTGCCGTCGAACCGCGCCGGGGCGACCTCGATGGTGTCGGCCTTCAAGTTCGCCGGCAACGCGGCGGCGCCGGCGATGTGGCTGCCGCTCTACTCGACCGATCCGAGCCTGGCCTTCGCCGCGGCGGGCATCGGCAGCGCGTTGATGGGAGCGCTCACGCTCGGGTTGCGTAGGATGCGCGACCAATGCTCATCATCACCGGTATCGACGAACTGAAGGCCAAGGTCGGCGAGGAGCTCGGCGTCAGCGACTGGCACCAGGTCACCCAGGACCAGATCGACGCGTTCGCCGAGGCGACCGGCGATCACCAGTGGATCCACGTCGACCCCGAGCGCGCGGCGCAGACGCCGTTCGGCGGCACGATCGCCCACGGGCTTCTCACGCTGGGTCTCGGCCCGCAGTTCACCTATCAGACCTACTCGCTCGAGGGCTTCGCGTTCGGCCTGAACTACGGCTATGACCGCGTCCGCTTCCCGGCGCCGCTGCCCGTCGACTCCCGCGTGCGCATGCGCACGACGCTGACGAGCGTCGACGACGTCCCTAGCGGCATCCAGGTAAAGGTCACGCAGACGTTCGAGATCGAGGGCGGCGAGAAGCCGGTGTGCGTGGCCGAGCAGTTGGTGCGGCTGTACAGCGGGGGCTAACCGACGCGGACGGCAGGCCCGATGGCCTTGCCATACACGACCCGGTACACCCCGGCCCGCGGCACCGCGACCGAGTAGCGCCCGCCGCGCAGCACCTGCGCGTCGGCCGCCTTGACCCAGCGCTTGCCGTCGAGGCGCTGCACGGTCAGCCAGCGTCCGGCCCGCGCCGGGGCGATCGTGCCCTCGACGCGCGTCGCGCCCGCGGCTGCGGCCCGCGCGGCCGGCGGGACGCCTCCCGTGGGATCGCCGGCAGGCGCCGGCGCGGGCTTCTGCTTCTTGGCCTTGCTCGCCTTCGTGGTCACCGTCGTGAAGTACGCCCACGTGTCGTAGAGGCCGAAGGCCGAGCGCAGCTGCGGCCCGGTCACGTCGGTCGCGCCGCGCGTGCCGACGACCTGCGCGTGCACGATGCGCGGCGAGACCCCGCGCTGCAGGACCTTGATGCGCTTGAAGCTGCCGCGCAGATAGCGGTGCAGCTTGCTCTTGACCTGCGTGGCGGTGAAGCGGAACGGCCCCCAGCGGTGCTTGGGCGAGACGTTGTCGAACGGGTCGTCGACGGCCCTCAGCCACGGCTCGGGCTGCGAGCCGACGAACGAGTTCTCGACGTCCTCGGTCTCGCCGCCGGAGGTCGAGAAGAAGTACGTGGTGACAGGCTGGCCGCCGTAGGTGACGACCTGGCCCTTGGTCGCCGCCACCGCGGCGTCGGTGCTCGGCGTCTCGGCCGAGACCCCGCGGTAGACCTGCGAGCGCGTGTCGGCGTACTGGTCGAACAGGCCGCCGCCCGCATCGCTGGTGATCGCGTACGTCCGCGCCGCAACGGCCTGGGCCTTGAGCGCCTCGGTGGGCCACGCCGCCGGGCTCTCGCCGCTCACGACGCCCCGCACGTAGTCCTCGAGGTCGAGCGCGTTGACCGCGATCAGCCGCGAGCCCGACGCGCTGATGAGCAGCGAGCCGCGATAGAGGCCGTTCGTGACCCCCGGCACAGAGGTGCCCATCAGCCGCAGCGCCTGGCCGACAGGCGCGTCGACGCGCAGCGGCCCGGGAGTGGTCCCGACGCCCTTGCCCGACCCGTCGCGCAGGATCAGGCCGTCGCCCCCGCGCTTGACCGTGTAGGTCTGCGCCGGATCGAGGTCCGCGTCGCCGGCATTCAGGCCGCCGCTGAACGCGATCGACTTCTTGCCGCCCTGCAGCAGGACCTTCACTTCGGGGTTGGCGTCCAGCTGCCCCAGCGCCGTCCCTGTGTAGTAGTGGCCGAGGATGAAGTCGTAGGTCTTCAGGTGCAGCGAATAGCCGTAGGTGCCGTACTGGCTCATCCCGATGCCGTGGCCGAAGCCGGCGCCGGTGATGGTCAGCTTCGTGGCCGCCTGGGCCGCCGGCGCGGCGACCAGGAATGCGGCGACGAGGGCGAGGGCGAGCTTGCGCATGCCAGTCAACGAACGCGGCCGATCACTCCGAGTTGCGGTGCTAGCTTGCATGCCGATGGGTCAGGGTAACCGGCGCGCCAGCGACGTGTTCGTCGAGTGCCTCGAGGCCGAGGGGGTCAAGTACGTCTTCGGCATCCCGGGTGAGGAGACCCTCGACCTCAACCAGTCGCTCGCCAACTCCTCGGTCTCCTTCATCCCAGTTCGACACGAGCAGGGCGGGGCCTACATGGCCGACATGTACGGGCGCCTCACCGGCCGAGCCGGCGTGTGCCTCGGCACGCTCGGGCCGGGAGCGATGAACCTCGTCACGGCCATCGGCGACGCCTTCCTGGACCGTGCGCCGCTCGTGGCCCTCACGGGCCAAGCCGACCTCGAGCGGATGCACAAGGAGTCCCATCAGTTCATCGATCTCGTCGAGCTGTTCCGCCCGATCACCAAGTGGAACGCGCGGGTGACGCGCCCCGAGATCATCCCCGAGGTCGTTCGCAAGGCGTTCAAGGTGGCAGAGTCCGAGAAGCCCGGCGCCACCCACCTCGAGCTGCCCGAGGACGTCATGGCCGCCGGGGTCGACACCTCGCCGCTGCCGCGCCGCCGGCCGGTCAAGCCCGAGCCCTCCGCGCGCGAACTGCTCAAGGCCGCCGACCTCATCCGCAACGCGATCAACCCGATTGCACTGGCCGGTAACGGCGTCGTGCGCGCCCGGGGTGCGCCGGCCCTGCGCGAGTTCTCCCGCGCGACGGGCATCGCCGTCGCCGAGACCTTCATGGGCAAGGGGCTGATCGACGACGACGACCCGAAGGCCCTCGGCACCGTCGGCCTGCACTCGCGCGACTACGCGATGGCCGGGTTCGACGACGCCGACGTCGTGATCGCCATCGGCTACGATCTCGTCGAGCACGCCCCGTCGCACTGGAACCCGCGGCGCGACAAGAAGATCGTCGTGATCGACTCCGAGGCCGCCGAGATCGACGAGTACTTCACGCCCGAGGTCGAATTGATCGGCGACATCTACCACGTGCTCACGCGCCTGGCCGAGGAGTGCCGCGACGTACCGCACTCCGGCGGGTCCCAGCGACTGCGTGACGTCGTGCTCGGGCGCTTCAACGCGGCGCGCGACGACGCCGGCTTCCCCATGCAGCCGCCGCGGGCGCTGTGGGAGATCCGCCAGGCGCTTCGGCGCGAGGACATCCTCATCTCGGACGTTGGGCTGCACAAGCTGTGGATCGGCCGGATGTTCCCAGCACATGAGCCGAACACCGTCCTCATTGCAAACGGCCTTGCAGGCATGGGCTTCGCGGTCCCGTGTGCGGTGGCCGCCAAGCTCGTGCACCCCGACCGCAAGATCGTGACCGTCAACGGCGACGGCGGGTTTCTCATGAACTGCCAGGAGCTCGAGACGGCGATGCGCCTGAAGACGCCGTTCGTCAACATCGTCTGGGAGAACTGCCAATACGGCTCGATCGTCTGGAAGCAGGACAACAAGTTCGGCGAGCACTTCGGGGTCGACTTCACGAACCCCGACTTCGTCAAGCTGGCCGAGGCGTTCGGGATGCCCGCCTGGCGCTGCGAGGCCGTCGAGGACTTCGGCCGCCACCTGCGCCACGCCCTGTCGCTCGACCTGCCGTCGCTGATCGTCCTGCCGATCGACTACTCGATCGACGTCGCGATGAGCGAGCTGGGCGCCGAGACCGTGACGACGTGACGCCCGAGGAGCTGGCCCACCTGCGCCGGGCGCGCGACCTCATGGATCGCGACTACGCCAAGCCACTCGACGTTCCCGCAATGGCCCGCGCGGCGCACGCTTCGCCGTCGCACTTCGCGCGCCAGTTCCGGCTCGCGTTCGGCGAGACGCCGTACGCCTACCTGATGACGCGGCGCATCGAGCGCGCCAAGGCACTGCTGCGCGGCAGCAGCCTGTCCGTCACCGAGGTCTCGCTCGCCGTCGGCTGCCAGAGCCTGGGCACGTTCAGCACCCGCTTTCGCGAGATCGTCGGGATGACGCCGCGCGCCTATCGGGCGAGCGCGCGCGCCGTGCCCGGCGTCCCGCCCTGCGGCGCGATGATGCTCACGCGACCGAGCAGAAATCGAGAAGAAACGGCGGTGGCCGCAGACTAACGTCGCGGCCATGAACCTCCGCCTCTCCCACACCTTCGTCTACGTCCACGACCAGGACGAGGCGCTCGACTTCTACACGCGCGTGCTCGGCATGCAGACGCGCACCGACGCGCGGATGGAGGACATGCGCTGGCTGACCGTCGGCCCGCCGGATCAGCCGGACCTGGAGGTCAACCTGTTCGCGCCCGGCCCGCCGATGCCGCCCGACGACGCCGAGGCCGTCCGCCGCCTGCTGGCCAAGGGCTCGCTCGGCACGCTGATCTTCCGCACCGACGACTGCCGCGCGGCGTTCGAGCGCGTGCGGGAGTCCGGCGCCGAGGTCCTGCAGGAGCCGATCGAGCAGGACTACGGCGTGCTCGACTGCGCCTTCCGCGACCCGTCGGGCAACCACATCCGCATCGGTCAGGAGCTCGCGCAGGCCGGGTAGGCTCGGTGCATGAGCACGGCCACGGCAGAGCAGACGATCCTCGACGCGGTCAAGCCGCAGCTCTACATCGGCGGTGGATGGCGCGACGGCGGCGAGGGCAACACGATCGAGGTCGAGGACCCGGCCACCGGCGAGACACTGATCGACGTCGCCGACGCCACCGTCGACGACGCCAAGGCCGCGCTCGGCGCCGCGCACGAGACGTTCGCCACCTGGCGCGACCATCCGCCGCGCGAGCGCGGCGACATCCTGCGCCGGGCGTTCGACGTGATCATGGAGCGCGCCGACGACCTCGCGCTGCTGATGACGCTCGAGATGGGCAAGCCGCTGGCCGAGTCGAAGGCCGAGATCGCCTACGCCGCGAACTTCTTCCGCTGGTACTCGGAGGAGGCCGTTCGCATCGACGGGCGCTATACCGTCAACGAGACCGGCAAGGGCCGCGTCCTGACGCTCAAGCAGCCGGTCGGACCGTGCGTCTTCATCACGCCGTGGAATTTCCCGCTGGCGATGGGCACGCGCAAGATCGGCCCGGCCATCGCGGCGGGCTGCACGATGGTGGTCAAACCGGCCAAGCAGACGCCGCTGTCGATGCTCATGCTCGCCCAGATCCTGGACGAGGTCGGGCTGCCGGGCGGTGTGCTCAACGTGATCACGGCGCGTTCCTCGGGCGCGACGATGGAGCCGCTGATCAAGGACCCGCGCACGCGCAAGCTGTCGTTCACGGGCTCGACCGAGGTCGGCCGCGCGCTGATCGCGCAGTCCGCCGACCAGATCCTGCG
Source organism: uncultured Actinomycetes bacterium (assembly GCA_963821355.1). Taxonomy (GTDB): domain Bacteria; phylum Actinomycetota; class Thermoleophilia; order Solirubrobacterales; family Solirubrobacteraceae; genus JAOPZW01. The sequence goes on from CAWGDO010000008.1 coordinate 115,558, forward strand.
CGTATCGATGGAGCTCGGAGGCAACGCGCCCTTCCTGGTCTTCGACGACGCCGACGTCGATGCCGCGGTCGAGGGCGCGCTCATCGCCAAGATGCGCAACGGCGGCGAGGCGTGCACGTCGGCGAACCGCTTCCATGTCGCGGGCGCGGTCGCCGACGAGTTCGCGGAGAAGCTCGCGGGGAAGATCGGCGACATGAAGGTCGGCCGCGGCACCGAGCCCGACGTCAAGGTCGGCCCGCTGATCGACGACGACCAGCGCGGCAAGGTCGCCGAACTGGTCGACGACGCCCGCGAGCGTGGGGCGAAGGTGCTCGTCGGCGGATCACGCGTCGACGGCGCCGGTTACTTCTACGAGCCGACCGTGCTCGCCGACGTTCCCGGCGACGCGCGCCTGCTCGACGAGGAGATCTTCGGCCCCGTCGCGCCGGTGCGGGCGTTCGACTCCGACGAAGAGGCGATCGCCGCGGCCAACGCGACCGAGTACGGCCTCGTCGCCTACGTCTACACGCAGGACATCAACCGCGCCTTCAAGGTCATCGAGGGTCTGGAGACCGGCATGATCGGCCTCAACCAGGGCATGGTCTCCAACGCCGGCGCGCCGTTCGGCGGCGTCAAGGCGTCGGGGTACGGCCGCGAGGGCGGGCCCGAGGGCATCCAGGAGTACCTGGAAACGAAGTACGTCGCACTCAACGTCCCGTAGCCGCCTTTGCCCCGGTACGTCGACCTCTCGGCGCCGATCAGCGCCTCGCCGCCCGAGGCGCCCGACCTTCTGCGCACCGAGATCGAGTTCGTCGACCACGCGCAGGGCGCCAAGGACATCGAGGCGATGCTTGGCGTGCCGGCCGACCTGCTGCGCGACCGCGAGGGCTGGGCCGTCGAGACCTTCCTGCGCTTCGGCACCCACAACTCGACCCACGTCGACGCGCCGTGGCACTACAACTCGACGATCTGCGACGACCGCGCGCAGACGATCGACGAGTTGCCACTGCAGTGGTTCCACGCGCCCGGCGTGGTGCTCGATTTCACCGCGCGCGAGGACGGCGACGCGATCGACGCCCCCGACGTGCAGGTCGAGCTCGAGCGCATCGGCCACACCCTGAAGGCGCTGGACATCGTCCTCGTGCGCACCGGCCGCGACGCCTTCTACGCCGAGCCCGACTACATGATCCGTGGGCCCGGCGTGACCGCCGCAGCCACGCGCTGGCTCTTCGAGCAGGGCGTGCGCGTCATGGGCATCGACGCGTGGGGCTGGGACCGGCCGCTTCACCTGCAGGCCGCGGAGGCCAAGGAGCGTGGCGAGCGCGGCATCTTCTGGGCCGCCCATCAGGTCGATCTCCCCTACTCGCAGATCGAGCGCCTGTTCAACCTCGGTGCGCTTCCGAGCACGGGCTTCGTCGTGTGCTGCTTCCCACTGCGCATCGTCGGCGCGAGCGCGGCGCCCGCGCGCGTCGTCGCCATTGTCGACGAGTGACCCGCGCTATCGTCCGTTGCCGCGCCAGCGCAACCTGCGCGCGAGAGCCGCCGTTAGCAGTGTTGTGAGCAGTTTGTCCACGCGCACCCGGCAGGGCCGCGCCGATACGGCGCGAGTCGCCGCGACCCTCGGCGACTGATGGGCCGCGCGCGCTGGGCCATGCTGGCTGCGTGCCTGGCGGTCGCGCTGGGCGTCCTGGCCGTGGTGGCCGGCGCCATCGGCGAGCAGCGCCGCGACCAGGGCCCGCTGCCGCCGGCGACCGCGGCGGCCGGCGAGCGTCCGCTCGGCGGCCCGTGGCTCATCCGCGGCGACAGCGCCGGGCGCGGCGTGGCGCTCGGCTGGCCGCGCGGCCACTTCGGCGGGCGCAAGGTGACGGTGCCCTTCTCGCCCAACGCGCGCCACGTGCGCGGCGCCGCGGGGACGCGCTCGTTCGACGGCTCGGTGGCCTGGTATCGCACGACGATCGACGTCGCCCGCGACGGCGACTACGCGGTGCGCTTCGACTCGGTCAACCACCGCGCGACCGTGTGGATCGACGGGCGGCAGGTCACGCACCACACCGGCACCTACCTGCCCTTCGAGGCGCGCGCGCGCCTGACCGCCGGCCCGCACGTGCTGGTCGTGCGCGCCGACTGGCGCGACCCGGCGGCGATGAAGGCCGATGCGTGGCACCGCACGTGGTTCAACTTCGGCGGCATCAACCGCGCGGTCACCATCCGGCCGCTGGGCCTCAGCGAGCTCGATTCGCCCTCGATCGTCACGCGCCTGCAGGGAACGACCGCCGTGGTCGACGTCACCGTGCACGTGACCAACCGCACCGGACCGCGGACGCTGCAGGTGCGCGGTGCGCTCGCAGGCACGACGCTGAGCTTCGCTCCCGTGCGACTGGCGCGCGGCGCCGAGCGCGTCGTGCGCGCCCGTGCACACATCCAGGACCCGGACCTGTGGGAGCCCGGCCATCCGGCGCTGAAGGCGCTGCGCCTGGTGATCCCGGGCGAGGCGGCGCTCACCGCGCGCGTCGGGCTGCGCGAGGTGCGCTGGGCCGGCGGGCGGCTGCTGCTCAATGGCCAGCCGCTGCGCCTGCACGGCGCCTCGCTGCAGGAGGACGCGCCCGGCCGCGGCGACGCGCTGCTCCCGGCCGACATGGACGCGGTCGTCGCGCGCCTGAAGGCGATCGGCGCAAACGCCACGCGCAGCCAGCACCCGCTCAGCGACGCGCTGCTCGATCGCCTCGACGCCGCCGGGATCCTCGTCTGGCAGGGCGTCGGCCCCGTCGACGCGCCGGGCGCCTGGACGTCGCGCACTCCTGCGCAGCAGCGCCGCGCGCTGCGCCGGGTGCGCCTGAACGTCGTGGAGGCGCGCATCCACCCGAGCGTCGTCGCCTGGAACCTCGCCAACGAGGTCGCCGGCAACGGCCACTACGGCGGCCAGCCGCAGTACGTCGACGCTGCCGCCCAGCTCGTGCACCGGCTCGATCCGGGCCGGCCCGCCGCGATCGACGTCTGGGGCACGCACATGCCCGCCGTCGCGGGGCCGATGTACCGCCACATCGACGCCGTCGGCGCGACGAACTACGAGGGCTGGTACGACAACACCTACGCGACGCCGGACGTCATCCGCGCGCGCATCGGCCAGTGGCTGGCCCAGCTTCACGCGACCTTCCCCGGCAAGGTCCTCATCGTCAGCGAGTTCGGCGCCGAGGCCAACCGGCGCAACCCGCCGGGCGCCCCCGGCTCTGAGAGCTTCCAAGCCAGGCTGCTGACCGAGCACATCGGCGTCTACGACGCCACGCCTTGGCTGGCCGGAGCGCTGGTCTGGAACCTGCAGGACTTCGCGCTGGCGCCGTCGTTCGCCGGCGGCTCGATCCGTCACGAGGTGCCGAACATCCGCCTCGTGCGCGGTATCAACCAGAAGGGCCTGTTCACGTACGGCGGCAAGCCCAAGCCCGCCGTCGCGGCTGTGCGCAAGGCCTTCGCCGAGGGTTAGGCGGAGTTGCCCGCCGCGATCTTGCGCAGGTCGATGATGCGGTCGTAGAGCTTGGCGTCGACGCCCTCCTCGAGCGCGACCTCGCGCAGCGGGCGCCCGGTCTTCGACGCCTTCTGCACGATCGTCGTGCCCTTGTCGTAGCCGATGTGCTCGTTGAGCGCGGTGGCCGCGGCGAGCGTCGCCTCGGCCGAGCGCTTCGTGCCCGGCTTGTTGGCCTCGATCCCGTCGACGCACTTCTCGGCGAACGCGACGGACGCGGTCGAGAGCAGATGAATCGACTGCAGCAGGTTGCGCGCCATGAGCGGGATGCGCACGTTGAGCTCGAGCTGGCCCTGCATGCCGCCGACCGTGATCGCGGTGTCGTTGCCGATGACCTGCGCGCACACCTGCAGCATGACCTCGCACATCACCGGGTTGACCTTGCCCGGCATGATCGACGACCCCTTCTGCAGCTCGGGTAGAAAGATCTCGCCGATGCCGGCGCGTGGGCCCGAGCCCATGAGCGCTATGTCCTGGGCAATCTTGGTCAGCGACACGGCGATGACCTTCAGCGCGCCCGACAGCTCGACGAGCGCGTCGCGCGAAGCGTTGCCCTCCATCGGGTCGGCCGCAGCCGCGATCTTGAGCTTGGTCTGCTTGCTGAGGTCGCGCCGGACGGTCTCTGCGAACTTCGGGTGCGTGTTCAGCCCGGTGCCCGTGGCGGTGCCGCCGAGCGGGATCTGGCGCACGTGCTCGAGCGCGGCCGTCACGCGCTCCTGGCCGAGGCGCACCTGCGCGGCGTAGCCGGCGAACTCCTGGCCGAGCGTCACCGGGACAGCGTCCATGAGGTGCGTGCGGCCGGACTTGACGATGTTCTCGAAGCGCTTCGCCTTGCGCGACAGCGAGCGCTCGAGCTGTTTGAGCGCCGGCAGGAGGTCGTTGCTCGCGCGGTCCAGCGCGGCGAGGTGGACGGCGCTGGGGAAGACGTCGTTGGACGACTGGCCCATGTTGACGTGGTCGTTGGGGTGCACGCCGTTGCCGGCCAGAGCGGCGATGACCTCGTTGGCGTTCGTGTTCGACGACGTGCCCGAGCCGGTCTGGAAGACGTCGATCGGGAACTGGGCGTCGTGGGTGCCGGCCGCGACCTCGTCGGCGGCGGTCGTGATCGCGTCGGCGAGCTTGGGATCGAGCTTGCCGAGCTCGGCGTTGGCGCGCGCCGCCGCGCCCTTGATGCGCCCCAGCCAGTGGACGACCGAGGCCGGGACCGTCTCGCCGGAGATGGGGAAGTTCTCGACGGCCTTCTTCGTCTCGCCGCCGTACAGAGTCTTTCGCGGAGCCATGCCTGAAAACTAGTCCACGGCTTCGGCATCCGGCCTCACCCCTGAGACTGCCGCCTTCATCCGGCCGCCGCTGACCGGTCGGCTTCGCCTCCCTCCTAGTTCGCCCCGCGCCGGCTGCGGTCCGGCTCAGCCGCAGAATGCCGCGAGCTCGCGCGCGACTCCCACCGGGTCGTCGTAGGCCATGAGAAAGCCCGTGCCGGTGAGCACGCGCAGCTGCGCGTCCGGGAGCAGGTCGAGCGCCTCCTCGGCGGCCTGCAACGGGTGGCGACGGTCGGCGTCGGCCCACAGCAGCAGCACCGGCATCTCCAGGCGCGGGTAGAGGTCGAGCAGCTCGCGGCGCGGGCCGCGGGGCCAGCGCTTGGCCATCCGGGCCCACGACCGCGCGAGGTTGGCATTGCCGCCGACGTCGGCGAGCGCATGGCGCACCAGGTCGCGCGCCGCTGGGTCGGCGCTGGCCGACAGCTTCACCCCGCGCTCGGGACGCAACGCGGCGCGGGCGACATGCGTCATCACGCGATCCAGGCCGGGCACGGCGCCCAGGCGCGCCGCCTTGCGCCACGGCTCGCGCGGTGCCGGTCGGTGCAGCGGGTTGGGCATGAGCACGATCCGCTCGGGCTCGATCAGCCCCAGCTCGAGAGCGCGCAGCAGGATCTGAGCGCCGAGATCGTGACCCCCGACCAGCGCGCGCGGTCCGGCCGTCTCCAGGCAGAAGGCGGCGATCACCTCGGCCAGCCAATCAAGCGTGTACGGATGGCGGGGGCGGTCCTCGGAGTCGCCGTGCAGGGGGAGATCCGGGAGGATCAGCCGGTAGCGGTCGTCGAGCGGCTCGACCACCGGCTCGAACTCGCGGTAGCTGAGCAGCGCCGAGTGCAGGAGCACGAGCCCAGGGCCGGTGCCCGCCTCGCGGTAGGCCACGCGCGCGCCGTCCGTGTGGTGATAGAGGCGCAGCTTCACCCGCGGGCCTCCCCGGCGCGTACCCCGCGGGCCAGCGCGGCGACGACGCGCGGGCCGCCGGCGTCGACGAAGGCGGCGGTGCGTTCGATGCGCCGCTGAAGCTCGGCGTGGATGCCGGCGGTGCGGGCCGCGCCGCGGCGCGTGGCGCCGACCAGGTAGCCGAGCCGCAGCGCCGCGGTGGCGTCGCCGCGCTTGGCGGCGTCGGAGAGGTGGTCGGCCACCCGGGTCAGCACGAGCCCGGCGTTCTGCAGCTCGGCATCGCTGCGGGCGTTGGCCACACATTCCGACAGGCGCGTGCCCGACGGGAGCGTCACCCCGGCGGGAGCCCGCGCGAGCGCTCGCTCGATGGCGCCGGGCGAGCTCAGGCAGGCGTCGTCGAGTGGATCGCCACTGCCGCCGCAGGCCGCCAGCAGCACGACGGCGGACAGCGCGATGACCCGGACCATGCCCGGATCGTAGAGTGGCCCGGGTGCTGCGCTCGGACGAGACGACGAACGCGGGACCCGCCTCCGGCCCGCACGTGCGGGCCTCCGGCACCCGCTCACGCGACCGCGAGATCCTGCGCCTCGCGGCGCCCGCCCTCGGTGCGCTCGCGGCCGAGCCGCTGTACCTGCTGGTCGATACCGCGATCGTCGGCCACCTCGGCACGCCGCAGCTCGCCGCGCTGGCGCTCGCCTCGACGGTGCTCGCGAACCTCGTCGCACTGTGCATCTTCCTGACCTACGGGACGACGGCACGCGTGACGCGCCTGCACGGCGCCGGCGAGGACGACGAGGCCGCCGCACTCGGCCCGCAGGCGCTCTGGCTCGCGCTGGCCGCGGGCGTGGTCGTGGCGGGCACCGTCGCCGCGCTGGCCGATCCGCTCGTGCACGCGCTCGGTGGCGACGGCGACGTTGCGGACATGGCCGTCGGGTACCTGCGCATTGCCTCGCTCGGCGTCCCGATGGCGCTCGTCGCGCTCGCCGGGCAGGGCTGGCTGCGCGGCATGGGCGACCTGCGCACGCCGCTGGTGATCGTCGTGGCGGCCAACGTCGCCAACGTCGTGCTCGAGCTGCTCTTCGTCTACGGCTTCGATTGGGGGCTCGACGGCTCGGCCTGGGGGACGGTGCTCGCGCAGCTCGGGATGGGCGCCGCCTTCGCGATCGTGCTCCTGCGGGTCTTCGCGGTACCCCATCTCGCCCGCATCCGCTCGCTGATCTCCATCGGCGCCCAGCTCGTCGTGCGGACCGCGGCGCTGCTCGCCTGCTTCGTGCTTGCCACCGCCGTCTGCGCGCGCATCGGCGCGGCGACGCTCGCCGCGCACCAGATCGCCTTCCAGCTCTACGGCTTCCTGGCCCTCCTGCTCGACGCCATCGCCATCGCCGGGCAGGTCATCGTCGGGCGCGTCCTCGGTGCCGGCGACGCCGACGAGGCCGTGGCCGCCGCGCGGCGCATGATCGAGCTGTCGCTCTTCGCGGGCCTCATCATCGGCGGCGTCTTCCTCGCGCTGACCAACGTGGTGCCGCGCGCGTTCACCGACGACGCGCAGGTCATCGACCAGGCCCACGACCTGTGGCCGCTGTTCTGCGTCATGTGGCCCGTGGCCGCCGTCGCCTTCGCGCTCGACGGGATCCTCATCGGCGCCGGCGACACGGCGTACATGGCCGCCGCGATGGTCGTGTCGCTCGTCGTCTTCGCGCCGATCGTGTTGGCGGCCAACACCGTCGCGGTCGTGTGGCTCGCGATCGATGTGCTCATGCTCGTGCGCGCGGCGACGCTCGGCGTGCGCTTCGCGCGCAGGCGCTGGGTGCTGGTCGGCGCGCACGCGTAGATCGGCAGCATCGGCGCGCCAAACCTGCGCAAAGCTGCACCGCGGCTCGCGGGGACGTCCGCGCGTGCCGTACTTGCGCGCATGAGCAGCACCGCCCGTCCCGACGCGCGCCTCGGCCTGACCGCATCTCAGGCCGCGAGACATCTCGGCGTCTCGATCTCGACGCTGCGCCGCTGGTCAGACGCCGGTCACCTGCAGGCCTACCGCACGCCCGGCGGCCAGCGCCGTTTCAGCGTCGAGCAGCTCGACGCGTTCCTGGACTCGCTGCGCCCCCGCAGCTCCTGAGTGCCGCCGTCACGTCGACGGTGCGATCGCTTCGTTCATGCGCCGCTCGATGTCGAGCTCGCGGTCGAAGTCGGCCTCGTCGGCATGGCGGTACTCGGTGCCGCGCCCGGTGAGCAGGTCGGCGAGCGCTTCGACATAGGCCGCGTCGAGTTGCGCGCCGGCGACGCGCCGCAACTCGTTGAGCGCCTCGAACGAGTTCATCGGCGTGCGATATGTGTCCGGCGCGGTGAGGGTGTCGTAGACCTCGGCGACCGCGACGACTCGCGCAATCGCTGGAATCTCGTCGCCGCGCAGGCGCTGCGGGTAGCCGCGGCCGTCGATGCGCTCGTGATGTGCTCGCACGATCTCGGCCACGGGGCCGTAGACGCCGATGTCGCGCAGCAGCTCTGCCCCGATGTCCGGGTGGCGCCTGATGCCGCGCCAGTCGGCCTCCGCCAGCCGGCCGCCGCGCTCCATCACGCGGTCCGAGAGCGCGAACTTGCCGATGTCGTGCAGGAGCCCGGCTGTGTGGGCGAGCTCCTGGTCGCGCTTGGACATGCCGCAGTGCTTGGCGATGTCGCGCGAGAACGCCGCGACAGCCGCGCAGTGGCGCGCCGCGCGCGAGTCGCGCTCGTCGAGCGTGCGGATCAGCCCCGAGAGAACGCCCCACGAGAGGTTCGCGTACTGCCGCGTGCGCTCGCGCGCGACGACGACGAGCCGCGCCATGTACGTGAAGGCGATCACGTTGAGCAGCACGAACACGAGCGCCAGCAGCCCGAGCTGGTCGTAGATGCCGGCGATGACCGCGACGAGCCCGACGTTGAGCAGGACGGCGGGGAACATCGGGAGCGTTCCGCGGATCGTCCGCGTGACCGAATTGCCGTCCAGGAGCGCGAACGCCGTCGACGCGAACAGCAGGTTGACCGCCATCGTTCCCGTTGCCACGAGCGCGAGGACGGCGATGAACTCGAAGCTGTCGTTGGGGGGATCGAGCGCGTCGAAGACGAACGCCGCGAGCATCACCGGGGTGGCCGATCCCGCGACGTTGATCAGCAGCGCCTGCCAACGGTAGCGGTCGACGACCCACACGCCCACGTAGGAGATCGTGGGCACCAGGAACGCGGCGACGGGGCCCAGAAACGCGACCGCGAGCATCGCCGCGACGAACGCCGCCGAGAGCGTCAGCGTCGGCGCGTGGCGCGCCGCGATGAGCTCCGCGACGACTGCGCACACCGCGAGGACGACCGCCAGGGGCTTGACCACCGGCCCCCACGACGACATCGTCAGCCCTACTATCCCTATGCACACGACGACGATGGCAAGTGCCATCGCCAGCATGGGACGCCCCCGAGGCTGGGCCTCCGACATGAGCAGAAACTACAACGTCTGCGGGAGGTCCAGACGTCGTTGGAAACGGAGCTGCCTAACGGCCGCCGAAAAACATCAAAGTGCCCCCCTTCTTTTGGGGGTTTGCCGGATCGGACGTGGCGGAACATACACTCGTCCAGATGGCATTGCACGGATTTCTCCGCGAATCCCGTGCAAGATCTGTATGCCCGGAGACAGATATGCGTAAGACTGGTGCGATGGGAGGTCTGTGCGCACGCTGAAGACATCCGAGGCTGCCGCGGTGCTCAACGTGAGCCCGAATACGCTCCGCGCGTGGGAGCGCCGTTTCGGCTACCCCAAACCGCAGCGGACCGCCGGCAAGCATCGGCTCTACACGCACGGCGAGGTCGCCGCCCTGCGCGACGCGTTGCAGGAGGGCCTGTCGATCTCGTCTGCAATCTCGCGTGCGCGCGAGTCGCTGAGCTCGGACACCAGCACGCTGGTCGGGGCCCTGCAGGCCTTCGAACTGGACCGCGCCGATGCCGCGATGGAGGCCGCTCTGGCCCTACGGTCGGTCGAGCGCAGTGTCGAAGAGGTCCTGCTGCCGTCGATCCGCGAGATCGGCGAGCGCCACGGCTTCGACTCCGCTCCGTGGGCCTTCGCGGCCCGCTGGGCCACCGATTGGCTGCAGCGCGCGCAGCGGATGGCGCCGCCGCCGTCGCGGCCCAGCGCGATCCTGGTCGGCGACGCCACGCGCGACGACCTCGATCCCGATGCGCTCGCCCTCAAGGCCCTTCAGCTCTTCGCCGTTCGCTCCGGCGCGCGCGTGCTCGTGCTGCCGATCACCGGCGTCGCGGGCCTCACCGAGGTCCTGGGAGCGTTTGCGCCGCAGGTGGTCGTCATCGCGGGGGCCCACGCCTCCGACGACGACGTCGCACGCTGGGCCTACCGCGTCCGTTCTGCCAGCGGCGCACTGCCGATGGCGCTCTACCGTCGCGGCGGCCGCGCCGACGCGGCGCGCACGACGGCGCGCACCCTTCCGGATTCGTCCGGCGAGGCGCACCGCATCGTCCTTGACATTCTCGATGGCCGGCCGCGGGGGATGGCCGCTCCGGCTGACGACGACATCGCACAGCCGGACACCAGCCGCCAGGTGAAAGCTTCGTGATCGATCGCCCTCGCCTCGTCGCCCTTCCGGGCCACCGAGACCACCCACGTCCTGACGTCCAGTTCTGCGGCCACTGCGGGCGACCGCCCACGGCCGCGGACGTCCAGTCGGCATCGCGCGTGTGCGCGCGCTGCGGCCTGGGCCTGATCGTCTCCGCGGCGCCCGACGGCGCCCCGTCCGCCGCCGATCCGTTCCTGCTCGTCGACGGCCAGCTCTCGATCTGCGCGGTCAGCCGGCGGGCCGAGGAGCTGCTGCTGACCAGCGAGACCGAGGTCGTCAACTCCCACATCGGCGACCTGCTCGTGCCCGCCGACATCGAGCTCTCCGGCCCGGACTCGCTGGTCAACCTCATCGTGCACGCCGCCCGCGGCACGGGCGAGCCGACGCACGTCGTCCTGCGCCCCGCCAAGGAGTACGGCATTCGCTTTTGGGCGCGCATCGCGCCGTGCGGCCCGCCGAAGGCGGCGCTGATCGTCCTCGCCGACGGCCGGGCCTAGCGTCGTCGTCGCTGTGGCGGCTCCTGCCGCTGCAACGAAACACCCACCGTGCAGCAACGCTTGCCGGCGTTGCGCAAACCTCGCCAACGCTCGATACATCGCGCATGGGCGCGATCCGCACCAACGCCGCCGCGGCCATGCTCGGCGTCAGCGCGAACACGCTGCGCTCGTGGGAGCGGCGCTTCGGCTTCCCCGAGCCGCGCCGCACGGCGGGCGGCCACCGCCAGTTCGACCTCGCCGAGATCGAAGCGCTGCGCAGCGCCTTCGAGGAGACGCACAACATCTCCTCGGCGGTCGCCCTCGCGCGCGAGCGCGGGGCCGGGCCCGCCACGCCGTCGCGGCTGCGCAGCGCGTTCGCGCGCTACGACGAGGTCGATGCCGATCGCGTCCTGGAGGAGAGTCTTGCCGTCCGCTCGGTCGAGCGCACGGTCGAAGAGGTGCTGCTGCCCGGCGTCGAAGCGCTCGATCCGGCCGGCCCCGAGTACGGCTTTGCCTGGCGTTGGGCGACCGGCTGGCTGGCGGCGGCGATGCGCGTCGCGCCGCCGGCCACGCGCACGGACGGCGTGCTTGTCTTCGATGCCAGCGCGCCGTGCGACCTCGATGCTCTGAACGCCCAGGCGCTGGAGCTGTGCCTGCGCCGCCGTGGGCTGCGCACGCTGACGCTGACCGTCGCGCTGGACCCGGGCCGCATGGGCCACGCGCTGCACGCGCTCGCGCCGCGGGCGGTGGTGCTCACGGGCCGGCGCGCGTCGCTCGACGGCCTCGGGCGCCTGGTCTACGCGGCGCGGCGGATCGGCGGCGACGGCATCGCGATCTACGACTTCCGGGGCGCGCTGGGCGCTACGGGCGCGACGACCGTGCCGCGCCTGGGCGACACGCCGCTGGCGGCATGCGAGCAGTTGGTCGGACGCCTCGACGGCCAGGCAGGCGTTGCGCCGCCCGAGCTTCGCGCGGTCGGGCGGTAGGGCGCGCAGCCAGCCCGTCCACGGAGCAAGCGCCCCGCGGACGACCACGCGCTTAGTGCCGCTTGACGCGCGGCCGGCGGTCGATCCGCCGCAGCTCGCGTTCGACGCGCTCGACGCTCTCGGCGACCTGGCTGACCAGGAGCTCGATGCCCTGGTTGCGATCGAGCTCGGCGCGGGCGCTCGAGACGGCCTCGCGCAACATACGCACTTCGAGGCCGAAGCGGCCGCGCAGCGCATTGAGCTCGTCGTCGTGCGAGCGGCGCAGCCCGGCGACCTCGTTGGCGTGGCGCTCGCGCGCGACGCACAGCTCGACCTGTGTCGAGCGCTCGAGGGCGCGAGCGGCCTCCGTGGCGGAGCGCGCGGAGCGCATGCGACGGAGCGTCGGGATGAGGAAGACCAGGCCGCAGGCCAGGCCGACGAAATAGGCGGCTACGTACATTCCGCCCCGGCAATCGACCGTTGCGGGTCGATCCTGAGGCGATTTCTCGCGAAGTGGACGGTCGTCGGAGCCGTCCGGCCTTGGCGCAATGATCCCGCGCGATGACGCTCGTGCCCGGTGATCCGCTGGCCCACCGCGCGCTGGAGTCGCTCTTGCGCGCCGAGGCGAGCGTGCGCCGGCGCCTCTCGGCCGACCTCGAGCGCGAGGGCCTGAGCGCATCAGGCTTCAGCGTGCTCGTCGTGCTCACCACGGCCGGCGGCCAGCTCGAGCTGCGCACGCTGCGCCGGCGTCTGCAGACGTCGAAGGCCAACGCGACCGAGGTGGTCACGACGCTCGAGCTCCGCGGGCTCGTCGTCCGCAGCCGCCTGGCGCACGACCGTCGCGCCGCTTCCGTGACCTTGACGCCGCTCGGCCAGGAGGTCGTCGATCGGCTCTTCCCGGAGCACACCGATCGCGTGCAGCGCGCGTTCGAGGTGCTCGACGAGGACGAGAAGCGCACCCTCGCCGAGATCTGCCGCAAACTTGCTGCCTAGCCGGCGCGGCGGGTCACCGCGCGAATGCCACCGGCGCTCACCGCGTAGGCGAGCATCGCCCGCCCGCTGCGCGTCATCGCGAAGGCGGGCGGCGTCGAGACCACGTTCTCGGACCCCGAGACCGTGCGCACCGTCCCGACCACGGAGCCCGACACCCGCACCACGCGCACGTGGTGGCGCACGCGCCCGGCGTTGGCCCAGGCGGCGTAGGCCGCGCCGCTGTCGACGGCAAGGGCCGCATCGTCCGTGCGCTCGCCCGGCGGGGTCAGCGTCTGCAGCACGGAGCCCTGGCCGTCGGGCCCCACGTGCAACGCTTGCAGCGGTCCTGCGCCGAACGCGCGCGACGTCGACACGAAGGTGACGAAGACGTCTCCGGCGGCCGTGGCGATCGCGCGGGGCGCGAAGGCGTACGAGGTCACGGGGGTCAGCTGGGTGGGCGGCGCGAACGACCCGCCGGGTGGACGGGCTGCGGACACCAGCGCGCGCCCGCCGCCGCCGGACTGCACCCACACGGCGATCGCGTGGCCGTCGCGCGTGATCGCCAGCTGCGGCGACCGGGCGAAGCCGCCGGGGGCGGAGATCCTCGCCACCGGGCCGAAGCTTGGCGCACCTGGCGCCTGCGTCGCGGCGTAGATCGCGCCGGCGTCCGGCCAGACCGCGATGCGCGTGCCGTCGGCCAGCGCCGCGACCTGGCTCTCGAAGGCGGCGCCGGAGGGCAGCCGCGCTCGTGACGTCGGGCCGGCGGTTCACGATCGCCCTCACGTAGGCCGCCTTGCGGCGCCAGAAGGTCAACAGCTGCGGGTTGGGGAACACCGGCTCGTACGAGTTCGGGGGCCCGGTGATCGCCCTCGGGCCGCTGACCACTCGCCCGCGCGAGATCGTCGCGAAATCGAGCACGCGCGTGTCCGGATTCTGGAAGCGCCGCCAGGCGAGGAGGGCGACATGCCCGCTGAAGGTCAGCGCCGGCGAGTCGAGCCCGTGGCGCGGATCGCGGTCGGCGATCACCGGCGTGCCGAGCCTGTCGACGGTGCCCGGACGCAGCTCGACGCGGCTCTCGCCGCCCACGTGTCGCACGTAGGCGACCGCGGCCGCGTCGAGCCCGCCGAGCGCCACGACGGGTTCCGTGGGCAGCCCGGACTGGGCCACCGTGCGCGGCGCGCTCCATGGCGCGGCGTGGGCGGCGGCGGGTGCCAGCGCGAGCGCGAGCACGGCCGCCAGAACGGTACGCGTGGTCATCCCGGTTGCAACGCGCCGGAATCCCCGTGGTTGCGCTCCTACAATTGCCCGTCCAGATGGCGCGTCGCCCTGTCGACCCCCAGCAGTCCTTCCCTGCCCTCGAGGAGCAGGTCCTCGCGCGCTGGCGCGAGCGCGACGTGTTCCACGAGTCGGTGCGCCGTCGCGCCGGCGCACAGCCGTGGGTGTTCTGGGAGGGGCCGCCGACCGCGAACGGCAAGCCGGGCGCACACCACGTCCTCTCGCGCGTCTTCAAGGACATCTACCCGCGCTACAAGACCATGCGCGGCTACCACGTCGAGCGCAAGGGCGGCTGGGACACGCACGGCCTGCCGGTGGAGATCGCCGTCGAGCAGCAGCTCGGTATCGAGAACAAGCGCGAGATCGAGGCGTACGGCATCGCCGAGTTCAACCAGCGCTGCCGCGAGGCGGTCTTCGAGTACCTCGAGGACTGGAACGCGCTGACCGAGCGAATCGGCTTCTGGATCGACCTCGAGGACGCCTACCGGACGCTGGACTCGACGTACGTCGAGTCGGTCTGGTGGGCGCTGCGCCAGATCTACGACAAGGGGCTGCTCTACGAAGGGCACAAGGTCGTGCCGTACTGCCCGCGCTGCGGCACCGCGCTCTCCAGCCACGAGGTCGCGCTGGGCTACGAGGACGTCGTCGACCCCTCGGTCTACGTGCGCTTTCCGGTCGTGGAGGACGGCGGCCCGCTGCAGGCCGGCGATGAGCTGCTCGTCTGGACGACGACGCCGTGGACGCTCGTCTCCAACGCGGCGGTCGCGGTCGACCCCGAGCTGACCTACGTGCGCGCCAAGGCCGGGCCGCTCGAGGCGCCGGTCGTGTCGCCGAGTCGCTGGTCGAGCGCGTGCTCGGCAGCGACGGTGTCCAGATCCTCGCCCGCTTCCCGGGCGCCGCGCTGGACGGCGTGCGCTACGAGCCGCCGTTCCCGTTCCTGAAGTCCGATGCGTACGGCGAGCGCGGCCACACCGTGCTGCTCGGCGACTTCGTCACCGCCGACGACGGCACCGGTCTCGTGCACACCGCGATCGCCTTCGGCGAGGACGACTTCCGCCTCGGCCAGCAGTACGGGCTCAACGTCGTCAACCCGGTGCGCCTCGACGGCACCTACGACGAGCGCATCGGCCCGTACGCCGGGCGCTAGGTCAAGGACGCCGACGCCGACCTCATCGAGGACCTGCGCGCGCGCGGGCGCCTGCTGCGCGCGGAGACGATCGAGCACGCCTATCCGCACTGCTGGCGCTGCGGCGACCCGCTCATCTACTACGCCAAGCCGCTCCTGGTACATCGCGACGTCGACGCATCCGCGACAGCCTGCTGCGCCGCCAACGAGCGAGGTCGAGCTGGCACCCCGAGCACATCAAGCGACGGGCGCTTCGGCGACTGGCTGCGCGGCAACGTCGACTGGGCGCTGTCGCGCGAGCGCTACTGGGGCACGCCGCTGCCGGTCTGGCGCTGTCGCGCGACGCCGAGCACGTCCACTGTCATCGGGTCGTTCGACGAGCTCGAGGAGCTCGCCGGCGTGCGCCTCGAGGACCCGCACCGCCCGTACGTCGACGACGTCGGCTTCCCGTGCCCGCAGTGCGGCGCGCGGATGGCAGCGCGTGCCCGAGGTCATCGACGTCTGGTTCGACTCGGGCTCGATGCCGTTCGCGCAGTGGCACGCGCCGTTCGAGAACGAGGAGCGCTTCGAGGCGCGCTTCCCGCCGACTTCATCTGCGAGGCGATCGACCAGACGCGCGGCTGGTTCTACTCGCTGCTGGCGATCCCGTGCTGCTCTTCGATCGCCGCCGTACAAGAACGTCGTCTGCCTCGGGCCTCATCCTCGACGCCGACGGCCAGAAGATGTCGAAGTCCAAGGGCAACATCGTCGTGCCCTGGGACGTCATCGACCGCTTCGGCGCCGACGCGTTCCGCTGGTACTTCTTCACGTCCAAGCAGCCGTGGGACGGCTATCGCTTCAACGTCGACACGATCGGCGAGGGCGTCCGCCTGTTCCTGCGCCAGCTCTGGAACACCTACGCGTTCTTCGCCCTGTACGGACGCTGCGAGCGGCGAGCGCGGCGCCGGCGCGAGGCGACGACCGAGCTCGACCGCTGGATCCTGCTCGCGCCTGAGCGCGACGGTCGACGAGGTCACCGAGCGCCTCGAGGCGTTCGACGCCACGACCGCCGGCCGCGCGATCGCCGACGTTCGTCGACGACCTCTCCAACTGGTACGTGCGCGCGCTCGCGCCGGCGCTTCTGGGAGGGCGACCCGCGCCGCCTTCGCGACGCTGCGCGACGTGCCTGGTGACGGTCGTCGCAGCTGCTCGCGCCGTTCACGCCGTTCATCGCCGACGAGATCTACGACAACCTCGACGGCGCCGAGCCGTCGTGCACCTCGACGCGACTGGCCGCAGCCCGGCGAGCGCGACGTCGGCGCTCGAGGCCGCGATGGCGATGGCGCGCGAGACCGTCCGCCTCGGGCTGTCGGCGCGCGCGGCGGCGAAGGTCAAGCTGCGCCAGCCGCTGCACGAGGCCGTCGTCGTCGCCGCCGGCCGCGAGCGCGAGGCGATCGAGCGGCTCGCCGACATCGTCCGCGACGAGCTCAACGTCAAGGAGCTGCGCTTCGTCGAGACGGCCGACGAGCTCGGCTCCTACGAGGTCAAGCCCAACTACCGCACGCTCGGCCCGCGCTTCGGCAAGGCGATGCCGCAGGTCGCGGCGGCGGTCGCGGCGCTCGATCCCGCCGCATGTCGCGACGGCGCTGCGCGACGGGGGGACGGTCGGCATCGACGATCGACGGCCACGACCACGAGCTCGGCGCCGACGACCTGCTGCTCGCGATGCAGCCGCTCGAGGGCTACCAGCTCGAGCGCGAGGGCTCGCACGCGGTCGCGCTCGAGCTGGCGCTCGACGACGACCTGCGCCGCGAGGGCCTCGCGCGCGAGGTCGTCCACGCGGTGCAGAACGCGCGCAAGGCGGCCGGCCTGGCCGTCGAGGACCGCATCCGCTGACGCTCGGCGGCGACGACGAGCTGCTCGGACGCGGCACGGGCGCACGAGGAGTACGTCGCCGGCGAGGTGCTGGCGGTCGAGGTCGTCTACGACGGCTCGCACGACGGCGCGCCGGCGACGATCGAGGACCGCGAGCTGCGCATCGCGGTCGCGCGGGCCTAGGCCGGGCCCACCCCACAGATGGGCCCCACGGCCCATGGTGCTCGCACCGCCGCGCCGCGATCATCCGCCCGTGCCCTTCGTCTGCCCCGTCTGCGGTTATCCGGATCTCGAGGATCCGCCGCGGGGCGCGTCGGGCGCCGGGTCGCTGGAGATCTGCCCGTCGTGCGCCTTTCAGTTCGGCAAGTCCGACGACGACGACGGCTGGAGCTACACGGCGTGGCGCGAGCGGTGGGTCGCGGAGGGGATGCCGTGGGATCGCGGCTCGTCCGAGCCGCCGGAGGGGTGGGACCCGCGGGCGCAGCTGCGCGCCGTGGTGAGCGACGGCGAGCGCGGGCAGACCTTCGTCGAGTACCTCGCGGTCTTCGCCGTCATCGTGGTGCTCGTCGGCGGGTTGGTCACCGCGGCGGCGAGCATCGCGTCGGGCGTGAGCTCGACGGTGTGCGCGCTGATCGGGAGCGGGTGCGGGGGCACTTCGGGTGGCGGTCCCGCGAGGGGGGCGGTTCGGCCGCTGGTCCATCGGGCGGGCCGGCCACCCAGGCTCCGGGGGCCGGCGGCATAGGCGGGGTGATCGCGGGCGCCGGCGGCTCGCCGTCCAACCCGCTCGGCGACCAGGTCGAGACCGCCGCGAGCGACGCGCAGGCCCTCCGCGACGGCGGCGGCAACGCATGGGGTCGCCCGAACACGCTCGCGCGCCATTTCCGCGATCACGGCGGCGACTTCGGCGCGAGCGACCCCGAGGACTACGCCCAGCGCGCGCAGGACTTCTTCCAGCGCGCCGTGCGCGACCGGCTGCCCACCAAGGTCGACGGCGACGGCACGATCCGCGTCTACGACCCGGCCACGAACGAGTTCGGCTCCTACAACGCCGACGGCACCACCCGCACGTACTTCAAGCCTATGCGTGGCCCGGCATATTGGGACGACCAGCCGGGAAGCGATCCGTGGGCGGAGCCGCGGGGCGGCGGGGAGCCGGGCGGTGGCGGGGAGCCGGGCGGTGGCGGGGAGCCGGGCGGTGGGAAGCCGCCGGCCGGCGGCGAGCCTCCCGCGGGTGAGGAGCCGCCCGCCGGCGAGGAGCCTCCGGCCGGTGGCGAGCCTCCGGCCCCCGAGGTCCCGGAGGTCCCCGAGATCCCCGAGGTGCCCGAGATCCCCGAGGTGCCGTTCCCGGAGATCCCGATCATCCTCTGACCGGCCGCTCGCCGCGCCGGCCGTACGGGCTGCCTCAAGTCCCCGCTCGGCGATGCCGAAACAGCACGTGTCCTCTTTTCCCCGATGGGACACCACATGTCAGGGCGGTCGCGCTCCCCAATCGCGACCGCCCTTTTTTACGTCTCCGCGCAGCCCCTGTAACAAGTTGCGCGCTTCCACCGGGTCCACCGCCGACCGCGTCTACCGTCGGTCTGGTGCAGACAACGAAGGGAGTGACGATGGACCGCGACAAGCTGCGAACGGTGGTCGAGGGGATCCCGGCCGGGCACTGGATGAGCTACGCCGACGTGTGCGTGGCGGCCGGCGGCTTCCCCGACGAGGCGCGCAGCGTCAATCAGCGCTTGATCCAGCTCGAGGTGCGCGACGCGCACCGAGTGCTGTGTGCCGACGGCAGGGTCGGCGAGGCCGCCCTCGGCGACCCCGCACAGGTGCGCAAGCTGCTCGAACGCGACGGGATCGTGTTCGACGAGCGCGACCGAGCGGACCAGGACGCCCGCGTGCGCTTGGCTGAGTCCGGCGGCGTCGAGGCGAGCGGCTCCGGCGCTGCCAAAGCGAGCCGCTCCGCCGCTGCCAAAGCAAGCCTCTCCGGCGACGCCAAAGCGAGCCGCTCTCGCGCCGTCAAAGCGAGCCGCTCTCGCGCTGCCAGAGCGAGCCGCTCCGGCGACGCCAAAGCCGGCCGCACCCGGCGCGGATGAGTGCTCGGCGAGCGCGCGCGCCCGCTCAGGCGCTAAGCAAGCGCGGGCTCGAGCTCGGCCTCGAGGCGCTTCTTCGGGTACGCCCCGATGACCTTCTTGGCCTCGGCGCCGCCCTTGAAGAGGATCAGGGTCGGGATCGACAGGACCTGATAGGTCGCGGCGGTCTGCTGGTTCTCGTCGACGTTGAGCTTGACGATTCGCAGGTCGTCGCGCTCCTGCGCGATCTCCTCGAGGACGGGAGCCACCACGCGGCACGGCCCGCACCAAGGCGCCCAGAAATCGACCAGCACGGGGGTCTCGGACTCGATGACCTCGGCCTGGAAGTTGGCGTCGGTGACCTCGATGATGTTGGCTGCCATTCGGGTTTCTCCTGGTCGCGTGCTGGCCTCTTGCCAGTCACTATACAAAGTGTAGTAGCCCCTGAGGTCGGCGTCGTTACACGGGCTGCGAGCGTTGTTACCCGCCCGGTGAGCGCCGCTACACGACCGGTGAGGCCAGCCGCAGGAGGTGCGGCCACACGAAGACCTCGACGCACGCCGCCAGCACGAGCATCGGCACGGCGATCGCGGTTGTCGCCGCGGTGGCCGCCAGCAGCTCGTTCCAGGCGCCACGGCGGCTGGCGACCATCCACGCCGCCAGCGGCAGGAACAGCGCGAACAGCTCGGGCAGCGCGTGGGGCAGCAGCGTGAGCATGAGCACGCCCTCGCCGATGTCGAGCTGGCCCGAGATCGTCGACGCACCGCTGCCCAGCACGTAAGCCTGCGTGCCCAGCGAGAAGACGGTCGCCGCGCCGACGAACGCGATCGCGGCGGGCCCGGCCTTCTCGTGCACCGTGCGCCACCAACCGCTGTGCTGCTCGGCCTGCAGCGGCAGCGAGCTGCCGGCGATGAAGCCCGCGACGCACGCCATGGCGTGCAGTGCGAGCACCAGCGAGTTGCGGAACAGCACGTGGCCGACCGAGCCGTACGTTGCCGGCGTGTTGAGGCCCGGAAGCAGATAGCCCGTGGCGTCGGGCTCCGTGGCATGGCCGACGAGGAGCACCGTCACCAGGAGCGCAGCGGCGATCGCGGCGGCGCCGAGCGCCCAGGGGCGAACGGCCGCAACCGGCGAATCGTTCCAGCGCCGTAGGGTGGCGCGCGTGTCGTCCATGCCCTGAACGAAGGCGAGCTGACTGACCTTCACCCTGTATCGGTTCGGCGCGGGGACGACCGCGCTTGAGCGCCCGCGGCCGGATGTCGGACTCCCGCGGCACCGCGCCGGAGCTGTGGCACGAGCCACGCCGCCTCGACTGTGATCGTCCACGACATCTTCGATGTCCCGTGCACGCGGTCGCGGAAGACGATCGGAACCTCGACCACGCGAAAGCCGCGCACGAGCGCGCGATAGGTCAGCTCGACCTGGAACGCGTAGCCCCGCGAGCGCACGCTGGGCAGGTCGATCGCCCGCAGCACGTCGGCGTCGAAGCACTTGAAGCCGCCCGTCAGGTCGCGGATCCCGATGCCGAGGGTGCGGCGCGCGTACCACGAGCCGCCGCGACTGACGACGCGCCGCACGAGCCCCCAGTCGGCCACCCCGCCGCCCGGCACGTAGCGCGAGCCCAGGGCGACATCGGCGTCGCCGTCGCGCACGGCGGCGAGCAGCCGCGCGAGGTCGGCGGGGTCGTGGGAGAGATCGGCGTCCATTTCGAAGACGTAGCCCGCGCCGGCACCCAAGGCGCGCGCGAACCCGGCGAGATATGCGGGCCCCAGGCCCTCGCGCACCCGGCGATGGAGCACCTCAACCTGGCCGGGTTGCGCCGCCGCGAGGCCGTCGGCGAGCCGCCCGGTCCCGTCCGGCGAGTCGTCGTCGACGATGAGCACGCGAAAGCCACCGGGAGCCGCGTCGGTCAGCACCCGCCGCGCGGCGGCGACGACGGCCTCGAGATTCTCGGCCTCGTTGAAGGTGGGCAGGATCAGCCAGGGCGGTCCGGGCATGGCGGGCCGCGTACCTTATGGGCGACCGTCTCATGACCGATCCACCCTCCAACGCCACCATCGCCGCGCTGTTCGACGAGCTCGGCGACCTGTACGAGCTCGACGGCGCGGTGGTGCATCGCGTGGTCGCCTATCGCAACGCGGCCAAGTCGGTCCGCGAGGCGCCGCGCTCCGTCGCGGCGATGGCGCTCGACGGCAAGGTGACGCAGCTGCCCGGGATCGGCCGCACCCTCGAGGAGAAGATCCTCGCGCTGATCGAGACCGGCTCGATCCCGGCGGTCGAGAAGCTCCGCGCCAAGTTCCCGCCCGGCCTGATCGACCTCACACGCCTGCCCGGCCTCGGTCCCAAGCGCGCGCGCAAGCTCTACGACGAGCTCGGCATCGACTCGCTCGATGCCCTGCAGGCCGCGGCCGAGGAACACAGGCTGCGCGATGTTCGCGGCTTCGGCGAGAAGTTCGAGGAAACCGTGCTCGCCTCGCTTGCCGCCGGCGCGGGCGACGCGCCGCGCGAGCGCGTCCTGCTCAGCAAGGCGCTCGAGATCGGCGACGCGATCGTCGACGCCCTGCGCGCCCACCCGGCCTCCGACCGTGTCGAGCTCGCGGGCTCGGCGCGGCGACTGACCGACGCGGTCAAGGACCTCGACATCATCGCCACGGCGTCCGACCCGCCGGCGCTGCTGGCCGCCTTCGCCGCGCTCGACATCGTCGAGACCGCCTCGTCGCCCGGCGAGAACGCCGCGCGGGCGCACACGCACACCGGCGTGTCCGTCGACCTGCGCGTCGTCGAGCCTGACCAGTTCGGCAACCTCCTGCAGCACTTCACGGGCTCCAAGGAGCACAACATGGCGCTGCGTGAAGCGGCGGTTCGCCGCGGCCTGCACGTCTCCGAGTACGGGCTGCTGGACGACTCCACCGGCACCACACACCGCTGTGCCACCGAGGAGGAGGTCTACGCGCTGCTCGGCCTGCCGTGGATACCGCCCGAGCTGCGCGAGAACCGCGGCGAGCTGGCGCTGCGCAACGGCCAGGTCCCGGCGCTGATCGAGCACGCCGACCTCAAGGGCGACCTGCACATGCACACGACGCTCAGCGACGGGCGCAACAGCGCCGAGGAGATGGCGTTGCGCGCGCGCGAGCTGGGCCTCGAGTACATCGCGATCACCGACCACTCGGCCTCCCACGGCTTCGGCAACCACGTCGCGCCAGACGCGCTGAAGAAGCAGATCGAGGAGATCCGCAAGCTCGACGAGCGCCTCGAGGGTATCCGCGTGCTGATCGGCACCGAGACGAACATCGGCACCACCGGCGTGCCGGACTACGACGACGACCTGCTCGCGCAGCTCGACTGGGTCATCGGCTCGGTCCACACGTCGTTCGCCATCGGGACCGAGGCGATGACCGACCGCATCGTCGCCGCCATCGAGCACCCTCTGATCGACGCGATCGGCCACCCGACCGGCCGCAAGATCTCGCGCCGCGCGCCCTACGCGGTCGACCTCGACCGCGTCATCGACGCCGCGGCCCGCACCGGCACGATGCTCGAGATCAACTCGGCGCCCGACCGCCGCGACCTCAACGACGTCAACGCGCGCAACGCCGTCCAGGCCGGTGTGCGCATCATCGTCAACTCCGACGCCCACGGGGCCGAGACGCTCGTCCACACGCGCTGGGGCGTGGCCACCGCGCGGCGCGCCTGGCTGACGAAGGCCGACGTCGCCAACACGCTCCCGTGGACGAAGTTCGCGAAGCTCAGGAAGCGCGCCCGCTGAGGCGGGCCGTTCACGACGCGCCCGCGCCGAGGAGCGCAGGCAGCAGCGCTTCGCGCACCGCGGCGTCGGCGGCCGCACGGCGGTACGGCGCAATGGCCTCCAGCGCGCGCTCGGCGTAGCCGGGCGGCGGGTCATCGAGCGCCGCGCGAAGCGCGCCCGCGAGGTCGTCGGCGATCAGGCGCGGGTCGAGCGCGCGCGCGAGCGGCAGCGCTGCGTACGGGCCGGGCGCGGCCGTGGTCACCAGGACACAGCCGTCGGCAAGCGCCTCGAGCTGTGCCAGGCCGTAGTCCTCGCGCCGCGGGGCGGTCACGAAGACGCGCGCGCGGCGCAGCAGCTCGCGGTAGGCCACAGGCTCGAGCGGCCCGGTCGCGCGGACGCCGTCTGCCCGTGGCACGCGGTCGGTGCCCGTGACCACGAGCTCCTCCTCTGGCCGCCGCGCGGCCGCCCACGCCGCGAGCACGCGGTCGAGACCCTTCTTCGCGGGGTTGGTCGCGTAGGTGATCGCCGCGATGTCGCGCTGCGAAGCCGCCGGGCCCGACGGCTCGACGGGTATCGGGACCACGACGGCGGGGGAGCGCGGAGACGGCGACTCGTCGAGCGTCCCCGGCGCCTGCGGTACGAGGAGCGGCGCCTCGCGCAGTCGGCGCCGCTCGAGCGGGCGCTGCCAGATGCCGTGGCGGCCGGGGCGGTTTCCGGCCGCCGGGGCGTCGTAGCGGATTGCGCCCGCGCGCGGCCACAGCAGCGCTGCGGTCACCGTGCAGTAGACGATCGCGCGCGGCCGGTGCTCGGCGATCCCCCGCTGGGCCGCCACGCGCGCCGCGCGCGCCCACGCGAGGTCGGTCAGCGCCAGCGTGCGCACCTCCCGCGGCGCGCGCGCCGCCGCCACCGCCACGCTCGCCCCCGCACGCTCGATCGCGCCCGCCAGCTCGGCGTCGGCGGCGCGCAGGCCGGAGGTCGAGCCGAGCGAGACCAGGAGGATGTCGGCGGCCATCAGCCCGTGCCGGTGCCGTTGACCGACGTCAGCGTCGGCACCTCACGGCGGAAGCCCGGAGTGCGCACGAGCTGGATGGGCCGGATCGGCGAGGTGCGCTCGACGTAGTAGGTGACGCCGTCGCGCTCCTCGACCGCGAGGACCGCCGCGTCCTGGCGCCGCCAGGCCAGTGACCAGATGATCGCGAAGCCGCAGGCCACCGCCGGCACCTGCGCGAAGAGGAAGCCGATCGCGCCGGCGGCGACCGTCGAGAGCAGCAGCGGCCAGAGGCGGTTGAGGACGACCGCGCCCGGGCGGTGCTCGGGGAGCATCGTTGCCACCTTGGCGTCGGCCAGCAGCCGCCCGATCGAGATCGTGACCTGGGCGCGGCGGCCGAGCGCGATGCCGATGACCGACGCGGCGAGCCACCAGCCGGCGGCGATGAGCACGAGCGTGTCGTCGTTGGCGCCCGTCGCGGCGATGACGGTGATGATGGCGAGCATCGTCGCGGCGCCCGCGCTGAGCATGACCGTGGTCTTGAGCAGGTCGACGAAGCGCACTGCCGGGCTATGCCGCCAGCGCCGACAGCAGCGTGCGCACGCCGACCGGCCCCTCGACGAGCAGGTCGGCCTGGGCCTCGAGCTCGGCGGGTGTCTCGTCGGAGCGGACGCCCACGCACAGGGCGTTCTCCAGTTGCCCCTCGCTCGCCCGCCGGCGCAGGCTCTCGAAGGCGTCGAGGTCGGTGCTGTCGTCGCCCACGTAGACCGCGCTGGTGATCGCCCGGCCCTCGAGCAGGCGCTCGACGCCGCGACCCTTGTTGAGCTCGACCGGCGGGCGGACCTCGAGCACCTTGCGCCCCCAGTGCACGACCAGGCCGTCCGCCTCGGCCTGCTGCGCGAGGTCGCGTACCGCCGCCTCGGCCGCCGCCTCGTCCGGCGCGCCGCGCCAGTGGTAGGCGCGGATGACGTCCTTGTCCTCGGCGCGCACGCGCAGGCGGTGCAACCGCTCGCTCCAGGCCTCGCGTGCCCACTCGTCGATGCGCCGCGACCACGCGGCCACCTCGGGGTCGAGCTCGACCTCGGTGGCGCCGCCGCGCAGGACCTCAGCGCCGTGATTGCCGACGTAGATGATCGAGCCCAGCGAGACGATGCGCCGCGCGGTCGTCGCCCGGCGCCCCGTGATGCACGCGACGAGTCCGTAGCGCTTGGCCACCGCAATGAGCGGGACGCGCGTGGGCTCGGGCACGTGGGCATCGTCGGCGTGGCGCACGATCGGCGCCAGCACGCCGTCGACGTCGAGCAGGATCGCGCTGTGGCGCGGGTCAGCCCGCAGGGGCTCGATGTGCTCGGCCAGTGTTGCGGCAGCAGACACAGATCTAGTATGCCGACGATCCTGCGCGGCGGATTGCCGGCGGCCTATGCGTGCAGCCGGCGCCGCAAGGCGGCGACGTTGCGCCGCGCCACCGGGATCTCGGTGTCGTCGCGCATGATCAACACAGCGGTGCCGTTGAGCTGCGCGCGCAGCTCGACCGCGTGCTTGAGATTGACGAGGTACGCGCGGTGCACGCGAGCGAAGCCGCTGGCGCCCCAGTCCTTCTCGAGCTGGCTGAGCGGCGTGCGCAGCAGGAAGCGCCCGTCCTCGCAGACAATGCGCGCGTAGTCGCCGTTGGCCTGGGCGAAGGAGATCGTCTCCAGGCGCACGAGCCGCTTGCCGCCGCCCTTGGGGTTGTCGACGGCGACGACGTCGGGGCCGGCGGCCGCGTCAGCGCCGTCGCCCGACGGCCCGGCCTGGGCCGCCTCAGCGCCGCGGACGTGCTGCTCCACGCGTGAGAGCGCCGACTCCAGGCGCTCACGGCTGACGGGCTTGACCAGGAAGTCCAACGCCTGGACCTCGAAGGCCTCGACGGCGGCGTCGGGGTGGCCCGTCAGGAAGACCACGGCCGGTGGGTCGGCGAAGCGCCGCAGCAGGCGGGCGAGGGCCATGCCCTCGATCTCGGGCATGGCGACGTCGAGGAAGAGCGCGTCGTAGCGCCCGCCTGAGAGGAAGACCAGCGCCTCCTTGGCCGAGGTCGCGGTTGCGACGCGCTCGACCGAGGCCGAGGTCTCCAGCAGGCGCTTGATGTCGGTGAGCGCCCGCGGCTCGTCGTCGACGGCGAGGATGGCCAGGCCAGAGCTCATGCGCTGCTCTCCGCGGTCGTCGGCCCGAGCGGGATCCGCACCCGCTCGCCGGCCTCGCCCGGCTTGTCGGGCCGGTCGAGTTGGAGGTCGAGCGCGCCGTTGCGCGCCCGCAGGGCCAGGCGCACGCGGCCCGGCTGTTGCCCAAGCCAGCGATTGAGGGCCTCGCTCAACGGCGCCTGCACCTCGCCGGGGGCGATCTGCGTCGCCGGCAGGTCGGCCGCCTTGGGCAGCTCGGCGTCGATGCGCCCCGGGAAGCGCGCCTGCTCGAGGCGCAGGTAGACGCCAACGTGCTCGAGCTCGTCGGCCGGCGCCACGGTCCGCGGGCCGCGCAGGCGGTGGGACAGGAACGCGCCAAGCTCGGCGAGGACGTCGCGCGCCGTGTCGGGGTCCTCTTCGATATAGCTCGCGGCGGCTGCCAGCACGTTGTTGATGAAGTGCACGGAGACGGGCTCGACGCCCGTCGGGTGCCCTGGTATTCGCTGATCCAAGCCGAATAACCTCCTTGTCACCACACCTTAACCGTGCCCGCGGTCCTCTTCCGTTTGTCTGTTCGATGGTGCCGTTCGGCGTTCGCACTACGCTGAGGGCTCCGCGGGGACATGGCGGTCGAACCGCGCCGGGTCTACCCTCGACGCTGGTGGCGAGAGGATGAGCATCGATCGGGACACCCATCCCGAGGCGGTCTTGGTCGACCGCCTCGCGGACGCTTTCCGCGATGCCGCGATGGGGATGGCCCTGCTCGCGCCCAATGGAACGTTCCTGCGCGCCAACGAAACGCTGTGCCACCTCGTCGGCCGCAGCGAGGAGCAGCTCCGGCGCGACGGCCTTGCCGACATCATCGACGACCCTCGCGTCATCGAGGCGCTGGCCGCCGCAGCGCCCTCGCTGCAGCTCGAGGCGCCGATGCGCCACAGCGAGGGCCGCCCGGTCGTCGGCCTGGTGACGCTCACGCTCGTGCGCGACGAGCGCGGGGCGCCGCAGTGCTACGTTTGCCAGGTCCTCGACATGACCGAGCGCCACGAGGCGCAGGTGCGCCTGGCCGCCAACGAGGCCAAGCTCGCGGAGGCCCAGCAGATCGCGCGGCTCGGTTCCTGGGAGTGGGAGCTCGCCGCCGACCGCATCACCTGGTCCGACGAGCTGTATCGCATCCACGGCGTTGACCGCGACGACGCGCCGACCTCCTACGCCGCGTATCTCGGCAGGGTCCACCCCGACGACCGAGCGCGCGTTGAGCGCGTCATCGAGACCGCGCTTACCGACCGGCGGTCGTGGAGCATCGACTACCGCGTCGTGCTCTCCAACGGCGAGCAACGCATGCTCCACGCGCGCGGCGAGATCATCGTCGATGGCCGGGGCGAGCCCTCGCTCGTCCGCGGAACGTGCCAGGACGTCACCGAGAGCCGCCGGGTCGAGGACGCACTGCGCGCGGCTGAGCAGCTCTTCCGCCGCGCGTTCGACGACGCCCCCATCGGCATGGCGCTGATTGATCTCGACGGCCGCTGGCTGCGCCTGAACCGCTCGCTTTGCCAGATGCTGGGGCGCAGTGAGCAGGAGCTGCGCACCACCCAGCTCAACGAGCTCAGCCATCCCGACGACCGGCGCCTCGATCTTCCCCTCACCAAGGAGCTGCTGGCCGGCCGCCGGCGCTCGTACGCGATCGAGAAGCGCTACCTGCGCGCCGACGGCAACATGGTCCACGCGCTCCTGCACGTCTCGCTCATGCACGGCGACGGCGAGCGCCCGCTGTACTTCCTCTGTCAGATGGTCGACGTGACCGAGCGCCGCCGCGCGCAGGCCGAGCGCCAGGCCAGCGAGGACCGCCTGCAGGCGATCATCGACAACTCGCCGGCGCTGATCATCGTCAAGGACCTCGAGCATCGCTACCTGCTGGTCAACCGCCGCTGGGAGGAGCTCTTCGGCGTGCCGTCCGAGCAGGCCATCGGCCGTACGTCGGCGGACGTCCTGCCCGCCACCCGCCGGCCCGACCACCTCGAGATCGACGAGCGCGTGAGCGGCACCGGCGAGCCCTACGAGGCGATGATGGTCATCCCCGAGCCCGACGGGGCGGACGAGCGGACCTTCCTGATGGTCAAGTTCGCGCTACGGGACCTCGACGGCAACATCTCGGCGGTCGTCACCATCGCCACCGACATCACCGAGCGCCGGCGCAGCGCCGAGGAGCGCGCCGAGCTCGAGCATCGCCTCGCGCAGGCGCAGCGCCTGGAAAGCGTCGGCCAGCTCGCGGGCGGTGTCGCCCACGACTTCAACAACCTGCTGTCGGTCATCCTCACCTGCGTCGGGTTCGCCAGCCGCGAGCTTCCCGCCGACCACCCGGTCCGCGACGACGTCGAGGAGATCGGTCGCGCGGCCGACCGCGCCGCGGCGCTGACACGCCAGCTGTTGATGTTCAGCCGCCGCGAGGTCGTCAAGCCCGAGGTGCTCGACGTCGGCAGCCTGGCGCGAGACCTAGAACGCCTGCTCAATCGGACCCTCAGCGAACGCATCGCCTTGCGCATCACGGTCGGGCCGGGGCTCGTTCCGGTGCTGGCCGACCGCGCTCAGCTCGAGCAGGTGCTCATCAACCTCGCCGTCAACGCCCGCGATGCCATGCCCGAGGGGGGCACGCTCGCGATCGCGGTCGGCCGCGCCGCCGACGGCGTGCGCATCACGGTCGCCGACGACGGCCTGGGCATGCCCGAGGAGGTGCGCGACCGCGCCTTCGAGCCGTTCTTCACCACCAAGGACCCCGGCGAGGGGACGGGCCTGGGCCTTGCAACGGTCCACGGGATCGTGACGGACTCCGGTGGGACGGTCGACATCGAGTCGGCGCCGGGGCGCGGCACGGTGGTGACGATCTTCCTGCCGGGCTGTCAGGAGCCGCTGCACCTGGCCGAGCCGCCGGCCGAGCCCGGAGAGCGCGCGGCGACGATGGCGCGCGTGCTGGTCGTCGAGGATCAGGAGCCGGTGCGCCGGCAGGCCTGTCGCATCCTCGAGGCCCACGGCTACGAGGTCATCGGCGCGGGCGCAGCGGAGGAGGCGCTCGAGGGCTGGCAACCCGTCGACGTGCTCGTCACCGACATCGTCATGCCGGGCATGACGGGCCAGCAGCTCGCCCAGATCGCCACCGAGCGCAACCCCGACCTGCGCGTGGTCTACATGTCCGGCCACACCGAGGACGTCCTCGTCCGAAACGGCGCTCGGACGCGCAACATCGCCTACGTGCAAAAGCCGTTTACGCGCACGAGCCTGGTACGCGCGGTCGAGGACGCGCTCGCCGCCGCCCCGTCGGACGTCACGGCCGAGCGGTAGCCGCCCGACTGGCCGCCGTCGCCGCCGGTCGCGGCCCGATCGCCGCGCATCGACGGCCACTGTGACGTTGGTCCGGGCGAGCGAGCATGCAGGCGTCGCGGCGGGCTCGACAAGAGGCTTTTGCCTGCGGTGCCCCTACCCCCCGGGCGCTGTGGCCCTCCGCCTAGGCGCCGGTGCCCCCAACACCGGCGCCTTTTCGTTGAGGGGGACCTCCGCTAGGAGCTGCTTTGCACGCCGTGCTCGAGCGCGCCCTTCACCGCGGCGTCGAGCGCGTTGAGCCGATACAGCGCGAGTGCCTCGGGAGTTGCCGGCCGGCGGTCGCCGTGGTGCGTGAGCACGCAATGGGCGAGGGCCAGGCGGCGCGGCTCGTCGAGCGGGGCCGCGCGTTCGTCGAGCATCCGCAGGCCGAGCTCGACGTGCCCGAGCAGACGGCCTTCGGCGGTCAGTCCGATCTCCGCGCCCAGGGCGAACTCGCGCGTCTTGCCGAGGTCGTGGACGATCGCCGCGGTCAACAGCAGGTCTTGGTCCAGGCGCGGGTGCAGCGTGCAGGTCTCGGCCGCCAGCGTCGCGACGGCGACGGTGTGCTCGAGCAGCCCGCCGAGGTAGGCGTGGTGACCGTTGCGCGTGCACGGCGTTCGCCGCAGCGCCGCGCGCATAGTCGCATCGTTGAGGAGATCGTCGACGAGCGCCTTGAAGGCGGAGTCGCGGACCTCGCCGGCGAGGTGCTCGAGGAAGCCGTCGAGCTCGTCGAGGTCGCGGTAGGCGACCGGCAGGAACGCGGCCGGATCGGCATCGTCGGCACGCGCGATGGTGCGGATGTCGAGTTGCAGCTCGTCGCGGAAGCGCTCGACGCGCCCGGCGATGCGCACGAGGTCGCCCTGCTCGAAGCGGCCGGCGTGCAGGTCGGCGTCGCGGAAGACGCGCGCGGGGATCGAGCCGGTGCGGTCGCGCAACTCGAGGGCGAGGTAGGCGGTGCCCGTACGCGCGATCAGGCGATCCTTGCGCGTGCAGGCGAAGACGCCGCTGACCTCGTCGCCCGCGCGCATCGTCGCGACCGCGATGGGCTGGGCTGGGACGGCGTGAAGCTCTGCAGAACGCACGAACTCATGATGTACCGTGGAGCGGATGCAGCCCCTCATCTGGGAGCATCGCCCGGACGGTTTGCGGGCGCCGGCGCTCGTGTGTGCGTTCACCGGCTGGAACGACGCCGGAGACGCCGCATCCGCCGCGCTGCAGTTCCTGGGGTCGTCGCTCGGCGCCACCCGCTTCGCGCGCATCGACCCGGAGGACTTCTACGATTTCCAGGCGACGCGGCCGAAGATCAAACTCGTCGAGGGCCGCACCCGGCGCATCGAGTGGCCCGAGGTCGAGATCTATGAGGCGCGCATCCCGCGCGCCCCCCGCGACCTCGTGCTGCTGCAGGGCGCCGAGCCGTCGATGCGCTGGCGGTCCTTCTGCAAGCTGATCGTCGACCTCGCCGAGGCAATGGGAACGCAGATGGTCGTCACCCTCGGCGCGCTGCTCGCCGACGTGCCGCACTCGCGCCCGGTGCCGATCACGGGCCTGTCCTCCGACGAGGGGCTCGTCCAGCGGGTCGGCCTGTCGCCGTCCTCCTACGAGGGCCCGACCGGGATCGTCGGGGCGCTGCACTCCGCGTGTCAGGAGGCCGGCATACCGACCGCGTCGCTGTGGGCCTCGGTGCCCCACTACGTCGCCGCCGCGCCCAACCCCAAGGCTGCGTTGGCGCTGGTGCGCAAGCTCGAGGGGCTCATCGGCGTATCGGTCGACGCCGGCGATCTGGAAAGCGCCGCCGCCGACTACGAGCGCCAGGTCTCGCTCGCCGTCCAGAGCGACCCCGACGTGCAGGCCTTCGTCGAGCGCCTCGAGGCGGCCGCCGAGGAGGAGGAGCCGGACATGGGCCCACAGGACCTGCCGAGCGGCGACTCGATCGCGCGTGACTTTCAGCGGTTCCTGCGGCAGCGGGGGCCGGACGCGCCGGGGCCATAGGTCGACTCTCAGGCCGGGTCCGCCCCGAACAGCCCGGGCCCGCGCCGCTGTTCGTAGATCAGCGAGGTCTCGGCATGCGACACCGCCGGATCGGACGCGAGGTGCTCGACCACGAACTCGCGCAGGTCGTGGGCGTCGGCGGCGGCGACCCACAGCAGGTAGTCGGTCTGGCCCGTGATATGGAAGATCGAGATGACGCCGGGCAAGGCGCGCACGTGCTCGGTGAACGACTCGATCTGCTCGCGCGAGTGCACCGACAGGCGGATCGCCACCAGGGCCTGGAGTGGTCGGCCCAGCGCGGCGAGGTCGACCTCCGCGTGGAAGCCGCGGATCACGCCGCGGGCGCGCAGGGAGCGGACGCGGGCCAGAGCGGTCGAGGGGGCGACACCGACGGCGGCCGCCAGGCGGGCATTGGAGATCCGCGCGTCGGCCGCGAGCAACTCGAGCAGGCGGCGGTCGATCGCGTCCAGGTCATCGTTCGGCACGGTCGATATTCTGGCACGAATAGCCGAAGAATCGGCGCCGCAATCGATGATTGCCGAATCATCTGCGGGCCATCCCGAAGATGACCGCACAGATGCCACACTATCTCGATGAGCGCCACCACCGCCGGACCCACCGTCGACATCAAGGACTCGATCCTCGATGCCATCGGCACCACGCCGCTGGTCCGACTGTCCCGCCTCGCCGCGGGGCTGACGCCGCAGATCGTGGCCAAGGTCGAGGCGCTCAATCCCGGCGGATCGATCAAGGATCGCGTCGCCATCGCCCTCATCGAGGCGGCCGAGCGCGACGGCAAGCTCAAGCCCGGCGGCACCATCGTCGAGCCGACGTCGGGCAACACCGGCACCGGCCTGGCCATCGCCGCGCGCCTGAAGGGCTATCGCGTCATCGCGGTCATGCCGGACAAGATGTCCAAGGAGAAGATCGACCTCCTGCGCGCCTACGGCGCCGAGGTCGTCGTCGCGCCGACCGCGGTACCGCCCGAGTCGCCCGAGTCGTACTACCGCGTCGCCGACCGGCTGGCCGAGGAGATCCCCGGCGCCTTCCAGCCCAACCAGTACTTCAACCCGGCCAACCCGCGGGCCCACTACCTCTCGACCGGCCCCGAGCTCTGGGAGCAGACCGGCGGCCGGATCACGCATCTCGTGGCCGGCGTCGGCACCGGCGGCACGATCAGCGGCACCGGGCGCTACCTCAAGGAGCGCAACCCGGACCTCGAGGTCATCGGCGCCGATCCTTACGGCTCGATCTACTCGAGCCCCGAGGTCAAGCCCTACCTCGTCGAAGGCGTCGGCGAGGACTTCTGGCCACAGACCTTCGACCCGTCGATCGTCGACCGCTACGTCACGGTCTCCGATCGCGACGCCTTCCTCACCACGCGCCGCCTCGCGATGACCGAGGGCATCCTCGCCGGCGGCTCCGGCGGCCTCGCCGTCCACGCGGCGCTCGAGGTCGCCGAGGGCATCGACGACCCGAGCGCGCTGATGGTGGTGATCCTCCCCGACGGCGGGCGCTCGTACCTGTCGAAGGTCTACAACGACGCGTGGATGACCCAGCACGGCTTCCTCGAGCGCTCGACCGACCAGACCGTCGGCGACGTGCTGCGCGCCAAGCAGCAGGCCGGGGAGATCCCGCCGCTCGTCACCGTCGAGACCCACCAGAAGGTGCGCGACGCCGTGGCGCTGCTGCACGAACACCGCGTCTCGCAGCTGCCGGTGGTCAGCGCGCACGACCCGTCGAGCGTCGTCGGGTCGATCGGCGAGCGCGGCCTGCTCAAGCACGCCGTCGAGGACCCGGCGCTGCTCAACGCCGATATCGTCGACGTCATGGAGCCGCCCTTCCCCGCCGTCTCGTCGGGCGACCCGGTGCGCGAGGCCGTCGAGCTGCTCGTCGGCGACCGACAGGCGCTGATGGTCACCGACGCCGGCCGCGCGACCGGCATCCTCACCCGCGCTGATCTGCTCGAGTCGCTCGCGCGGTGAGCGACTTCCGCACCCGCGCGGTCCACGCCGGCCTCGAGCCCGACCCGCACCTACGGCTCGGTCATCCCGCCGATCCACCAGACCTCGACCTTCGCGCAGCGCGCCGTCGGCGAGATCGTCGAGGACTACGACTACTCGCGCGCGGCCAACCCCACGCGCGCCGCGCTCGAGCGCGCGCTCGGGGAGCTCGAGGGCGGCCACGGGACCGCGTTCTCGTCCGGCATGGCCGCCACCCACGCGCTGGTCACCGCCGTCTGCGACGCCGGCGACCACGTGGTCATACCCGGCGACCTCTACGGCGGCACCTATCGCCTGTTCGACAAGGTGCTCGCCCGCTGGGGCCTGAAGTACACGATGGTCGACCAGACCGACCTCGACGCGCTCGCGGCGGCGGTCACCGACGACACGCGCCTGATCTGGGTCGAGACGCCGACCAACCCGCTGCTCAACGTGGTCGACATCGCCGCGGTGTCATCGCGCGCAGGCGCAACGCGCTCGTCGCCGTCGACAACACCTTCGCCACGCCGGCCAATCAGCGTCCGCTCGAAGCTCGGCGCTGACGCCGTCGTGCACTCGACCACCAAGTACCTCGGCGGGCACTCCGACGTCATCGGCGGCGCCGTCATCGTCCGCGACAGCGAGCTGCACGAGCAAGTCCGCTTCATCCAGAAGTCGGTCGGCGCGGTGCCCGGTCCTTTCGACGCCTTCCTCGTGCACCGCGGGCTGCGCACGCTAGCCCTGCGCATGCGCGCCCACGCCGAGAGCGCGCGCGCCGTGGCCGAGTGGCTGCGCACCGCCGATGGCGTCAGCGACGTGCGCTGGCCGGGCTACAGCGGCATGGTCGCGTTCCGCCACCCCGACGCGATCGCGATCACGCCAGGCGACGCGGCTGATCACGCTGGCCGAGTCGCTGGGCGGCGTCGAGTCGCTCATCGAGGTGCCGCAGGCGATGACCCACCAGTCCGTCGAGGGCTCCGCCGCCGCGGTGCCGGCGGACCTCATCCGCCTGAGCTGCGGCATCGAGGCGCCCGAGGACCTCGTCGACGACCTCGCGCAGGCCTTCGCACGGGTTGCAGAGCGCGCCGCCGCGCTTCGGCCGGTGTGACGCACGGCACGGGAAACAAACGGCGCCCCATGCGTCCTGCGCTGACATGGGGACTCACGCTTACACACTGGACCACCGCGTCGACCAGGAGCGCCTGCTCATCCAGGCGCGGGCGATCGACCGCATCGCTGAGCGCTACATGCGCGAGGCCGGTCTCGCGCCGGGGATGCGCGTGCTCGACCTCGGCAGCGGGATGGGCGACTCGGCGCTGCTGGCGGCGCGTTTGACGTCACCCGGCGGTCGTGTCGTCGCCGTCGAGCGCTCGGCCGAGACCATCGCCGCCGCGCGCGAGCGCCTCGAATCGCTTGGCGCCACCGCGATCGACTACGTCCAAGCCGACGTCACCGACCTCGCGCCGCTCGACGGCCCGTTCGACGCCGTCGTCACGCGCCTGCTCGTCATGCACGTGGCCGATCCCGTCGCCGTGTTGCGCGACGCGACGGCCCTCGTCCGCCCCGGCGGCCTCGTCCTCTCGATGGAGTACGACCTCGCCTGGATGCCGTGCCACCCGCCGGCTCCGGTGTGGGATCGCGCAATCGAGGTCCTCGTCGAGGCGATGGCGCGCGCCGGCGTCCACACGCGGATGGGGCTCGAGCTGAGGAGCGCGTTCGTCGCCGCCGGCCTCGGCGAGCCCACGATGCGCAGCGAGCAGGACGTCGGCGGCGCCGCGGACTGGTCCGGCTACGACAACGTCGCGCTGGTCGTCCGCTCGCTGCTGCCGGTGATCGAGGCGACCGGCACCGCCGATCCCGAGGAGCTCGACGTCGACACGCTCGCCGATCGGCTCCGCGCCGAGGTCGCCGACCGGGGCGGCATGGCGGCCGGGCCGCCGCTCGTGGGCGCCTGGGCGCGCGTTTCCTGAAATCAGCGCGTCGAGCCTGACAGCACGGTGCCGAGGACGACCGGGGCGCACGCGGCGATCGCGATCGCCAGGGGCAGCCCGTTCGCCAGCGCGCTCGTCTGAGCGACGATGACCAGCGGCAGCGCGCCGAGCACCGCCGCCGCGGCCGGCCACCGCACCAGCCAGGCGATCACGGTGGCGCCACCGCCGGTCGGGTCGCCGGCCGGGGCGGCGGCGAGCACACTGATCGGGACGCGCCCACCGTGGCGCGCCGACATCGCCGCGCACGCGACGACCGTCGGGACCACCAGCACCGCCAGGAGCGCGAGCGCGCCGCCATGCTCCGGGAGGTCGCCGACCGCCGCCACACCGGTGCCCGCCAGCGCGACCGCGAACGCCACGATCGCGATCGGGACGGCGAGATGCGCGAGCAGGACACGCCCGAACGGGCGCCGCAGCAGGATCTGTGACGTGCTCGGATGGTCGACCTCCAGCCGCAGGGGCTCGAGCACGATGCTCGCGGCCACGTAGAGCCCCAGGGCCGCGATCGGCTCGGCCGCCGCGTGCGGCGCCGCGGCGACGGCAAGGGCGCCGGCCGCCACCGCGAGCACGACCGCGCCGAGCGTCCGCGCCGGCGCGCGCAGGCTCGAGCACGCGTCGCGCCACGCGATGGCCAGCGTGGCGCGCCGAGGCGGTCGCAGCCGGCGGCCCGCGCGCGCCCGGCCCGGGCCGCCCACGCGCGCCAGCGCCAGTCGCGCGGTCCGCGCATCCCAGCTCCAGGCCGAGGCACGGGCGCCGGAGTGCGCCTCGGCGCGCACGACATGGCGCTCGGTCGGGCACGATCCGAAGCCGCGCGCCGCGCCCAGCACCGCAAGTCCCGTGACCAACGCCAGCGCGACCAACGCGCCGACCGCGGCCGCCGTCGAGCCCGCCACGGGCTGCAGCGCCCACCCCCAGGGCCCCGACCACAGCACCGCAGTCTGCGCCCCGGACCTGGCGACGACCACGAGGCCCGCGCCCACCACGACCGAGAGCGGCAGCGCGACCGCGGCCACTCCCGACGCGCGCGCCGAGCACTGCACGTGCCCGGCCAACGCCACCGCGAGCACGCCGGCCAGCGCGAGCCCGACGCCGAGGCCCACAACCTCGAACGGCGCGACGCCGCGCCCGCGCCCGCCGAGCCCGACGAGGGTCACCGCCGGCGACGAGCGCCCCGCCACCAGCGCCCCACGCCACGGCACGGGCCAGCGGCCGCGCGGCCAGCGCGCGGCGCGACAGCGGCGCACCGAGCAGGAAGCCGACGTCGGGCTCGGCGTAGACCACCGGGCCCTGCCAGCTTCCCCAGCGCGCCACGACAGCGAGCGCGACCAGCACGATCGCCGGCCCCCACTCGGCCACCGCGTCGGGCGTGACCCAGCGCGAGAGCGCGGAACTCGCGGTCCCGTAGAGCAGCGCGCCGAGGATGGCGGTCGAGATGGCGACCAGGATGTAGACGGCGTCGAGCCGGGTGCCGAGCGTCGGCCCCGCGCCACTCGCACCTGCCACCACGCGCCACGGTCGGCGACCTGCGCGCTCACGCGATGTCCCACCCGGCCGGCGGAAGCCCGCTCGGCGACCTCCGGTAGCTCGCCGGAGTCGGCCATCATCGAGCCCTCCGCGAGCAGCACGCGCGCGGTCGGCCAGCCCGTCGGCGAAGCCGAGCTGGTGCGTGGTGAAGCAGCACCGCCGCAGCCGGCCGCTTGCGCCTCGGCGAGGATCGTCGCGCAGCAGCGCCTGCGACGGCGGGTCGAGGCCCGACGACCGGCTCGTCGAGCAGCAGCAGCGCCGTCGGGCGGATCAGCGCGCAGGCGAGCTGGGCCTTCTGGCGCATCCCGCGCGACAGCTCGGCCGGGCGGAAGTCGGCGCGCGGCGGCCAGCCCGAGCCGCTCGAGCAGCTCGTCGATGCGCCCGTCGCAGTCCGATCCGCCCACGCCGTGGGCAACCGTGGCCACCAGCTCGAGATGCTCGCGCACGGTCAGGTCGCCGTAGAGCAGCGGGTTGTCGGGCACGAGCGCCAGCCGCTCGCGGGCGTGCTCGGCTTCGGGCTCCGGTGCGGGTCGAAGCCCTCGATGCGCACGCTGCCCCGCCGTCGGCTCGACCAGGCCGGCGAGCGTCCTGACCGCCGTCGACTTGCCGCTGCCGTTGGCGCCCACGAGCGCGACGCACTGCCCAGGGACGATGGTCAGCGAGAAGTCGCGCAGCGCCTCCAGCCGGCCATAGGAGCGGCTGACCTCGAGCGCCTCGAGCGGCGGCGGGTCGTTCACCGCTCCGCCGCCGGGCAGGCGATGCGGTAGTCGCACATCGAGCACGCCGCGTAGGACGGCGTCGGCTCGAAGCCCTGCCCAAGGATCCCGTCGGCGACCTCGAAGACGGTCTCGGTGATCCAGTCGCGGTCGACGTCCTCGACGGGCAGCGGCACCTTCGTGTCGTCGAGGACGTAGAGGTAAGCCTGGCGCGAGGAGTCGAGCCCCCAGGCCTCGCGCGCCCCGACTGCGTACAGCGAGAGCTGCACGTCCTCGCGCAGCTGCGCGGGCGAGCGCGGGCGGCCCGTCTTGTAGTCGATCAGCTCGAAGTCGCCGTCGGGCAGGCGGTCGACGCGGTCGACGCGCCCGCGCAGCGTGTGGGCGCCGATCTGGAAGCTGAACGCCTTCTCGAACCAGAGGGGCTCGCACGGCTCGGACCGGAATCGCTCGTGGTAGCGGCGCAGCGCTCCGTCGGCCTTCGAATGCAGCTGGCGCTCCTGGTCGGAGCCGCCGAAGCCGCCGCGCCGCCAGCCGGCCTCGAGCAGGCCGAGCAGCTCGTCGAGCGTCCGCCCGCCGCTCTGGTGATAGCGCTCGAGCACCTGGTGGACGAGGATCCCGAAACGCTGGTTGAGCGTCGGCTCCTCGGGATCCGGAAGACGCGCGCGAACTTGTACTTCAGCGGGCACGTCCGGTAGGTCTCGATGTCCGAGGCGCTGAGCAGCAGGCCGTCGCCGCGCGTGGGCAGGAACGGCTCGAGCGACGGCTCCTCCCGCGCCGCCATCGCGGTCGCGCGCGCGTGCGCGTCGCGCTCGGCGTCGAGCAGCAGGTCGTCGAGCGAGCTGGTCTGAGGATCTCGCGCTGCTGTGCGGTCGCGGCGCCGATCAGCGCGACGTTGATCCCGGGCAGCGCGTCCTCGACCGACTGGCCCTCGGGCCGGTTCATCAGCGCGGCGAGCTTGAGCAGCTCCAGGTAGCGAACGGCGCCATGGGCGACGTCGAGGTCGGTGTCGAGGCGCAGCTCGCCGAGCCGCGTGCCCGTGCGCGGGATCGAGCGCAGCAGCTCGTCGCGCAGCGTCGTGAACGTCGCGTGCAGCGTCTCGTCGGGGCCGAAGAGCTCCTCGTCGTGGTCCTCCCACGGCACGTCGACGGCGGCGCGCACCTCCTCCAGGAACGGCGACGGGGTGCGCAGCGCGCCCGCGCCGAGCGCTCGGCGTAGGCGAGCATGAGCCCCTCGCGTCGCGCGGGTCATCGCGACGTGCAGCAAACGTCGCATGTCGGCGACGTGCTCGGAGCGCGTGTCCGGCGCGAGTTCCTCGTGCAGCAGCTCGACCGGGATCGGCTCGGCCAACCGCATACGCGCGCCCGGCATCCTGGCCGACTGTAGCCCGAGCACGAACACGTGGCGGAACTCGCGGCCCTGCGCGGAGTGCATGGCCATGACCGGCACGACGCCATGGCGGCGCCGTCGCCGGCGCCCTCCTCGTCGTCGTGCAGCCCGGCCTCGGCCACGGCGCTGACGTAGCGGGCGAACTCGCGGCCGGTCGCCTGGGGCGAGCGGCGCACGTACGCGGCGGCCAGCTCGCCGAAGCGCGCGAGCGAGACCAGCCGCTCGACGACGTCGGCCTGCGCGGCGAAGAGCTGCTGGCGGCGCAGCCCGAGGCGGTCGATCAGGCGATGGACGAAGAGGTCCGGGCGCGAGGTGTCCAGCGGCGCCCGCCGCGGCGCGGTGCAGCTTGAGGAAGCCGAGGACGCGCTCGCGTGCCTCCGGCGGGATCTGCGGCGATTCGGTGGCGGCGACCAGTGCTCCGACCATGTCGAGCTTGCGCCGCCGCGCGATCTGCACGCAGCGCGCGAGGTCGATCGAGCGCAGCTCGACCGGCGGGCGCGCGAGCGCGCGCACGACGGCGCCGGCGTCGTTCGGATCGACGAGCAGCCGCAGCCACGCCAGCACGTCGTTGACCTCGGCGTGCTCGAAGAACGCTGCGGCGCCGACCAGCGCGTAGGGCATGGCGCGCTCCTCGAGGGCGACGGCGATCGTCTGGCCCTCGTGGCGCACCGAGCGCACGAGCACGCCGATCTCGTCGGGCGCACGCCGCTCTCGCACCAGCCGCTCGATCTCCGCCGCGACGCCCTGCGCCTGGGCGCGCTCGTTGGCGCAGCGCCAGAGGCGGACGCTGCCGCCCGGCGGCGCCGCGGCGGGCTTCTCGACGCGGTCGGTGATCGGCGCCACCACCGCCTCGGCCGCGGCCAGGACAGCGGCCGGCGCGCGTAGCGATCGCTCCAGGCGCACGCTGCGCGCCTCCGGGCAGCTCGGCGGCCAGCGCGCGAGGTTGCGCGGGGCCGCGCCGCGCCCGCGGCGGATCGCCTCGTCGTCGTCGCCCGTCGCCGTCAGCTCGCCGTGCTCCGCGCCCAGCGCGACGACGAGCCGCAGCCCCGCGAGCTCGAGGTCCTGCACGTCGTCGACGAGCACGTGGCGCCAGCGGGCGGCGACACGCGCGCGCACGTGCGGCCGATCTCGCAGCAGCTTGATCGCCCGCGAGCAGCAGGTCGCCGAAGTCCAGTGCGCCCTGCTCGCGCAGCATCCGGTCGTGGGCGGCGTAGACGCCGGCGAACTCGCGCTCGCGCTCGGCGCGTTCGTCGCCGTCCGGCAGCTCTGCCGCCCAGCGCGTTGACCTCGTCGGCGCTGATCATCGCGTCCTTGAGCCGGTCGATCCGCGCGATCACCGACGCCCAGCAGCGTCGCCGGGTTGCCCTGGAAGTCGTGGAGCGCCAGCGTGAGCTCGTCGACGCGCTCGAGCAGCATCGCCAGGCGGTCGGCCGGTGCGACCGGCACCACGAACGGATCGAGGCCGGCCTCGAGCGCCTCGTCGCGCAGCAGGCGCGCGGCGAATCCGTGGACGGGTGCACCGCAAGCTCCTCGAAGCCGTGCTCGAGCTCGTCCTCCACCCCGGCCCGCAGTGCGTCGGCGGCGGCCTCGGAGGCGGTCAGCGTGAGCACCTGCTCGGGGGACAGCCCGCCCGCCGTGGCCAGCCACGCGTGGCGGTGCTGCAGCGTGCGCGTCTTGCCTGTGCCCGCCGCGCCGACGACGATCAGCGGACCGCCGCCGTGCGCGACGATCTCGCGCTGCGCCGGTGTGAGGCCGTCGAGCGGATCGGGCACGCCCCTAGGATATGAGGCACATGGCGACCGCTCGCGACGCGACGGGTGAACTGTTCTCGTTCGATTGGCTCGGTGCGTGCCGCAACGCGGCGCAGGGCTTGCGAGGCGTGCTCCTGGACAACCCAACGAGTCGCGAGCGCATCATCGAGACCGGCGAGCGCGGCGAGGGCGGCGACCGTACGCTGGTCATCGACGCGCAGGCCGAGGACCGCGTCTTCGGCGAGCTCGATCGCCTGCACGACGACGGCGCGCGCTTCACCGCGGTCTCCGAGGAGCGCGGCTACGTCGACTATGGCGATCCGGACGTGCTCGTCGTCATCGATCCGATCGACGGCTCGATGAACGCCAAGCGCGGCCTGACGCATCACGCGCTGTCGATCGCGGTGGCTGACGGGCCGACGATGGCCGACGTGCTGTTCGGCTACGTCTACGACCTCGGTCCGGGCGAGGAGTGGCGCGCGACGCGCGGCCTCGGGGCCTTCCTCAACGATCAGCCGCTGTCGTCGCCGCAACCCGAGCGCCGCCGG
The DNA here is from genome assembly GCA_963821355.1 of uncultured Actinomycetes bacterium. GTDB lineage: Bacteria > Actinomycetota > Thermoleophilia > Solirubrobacterales > Solirubrobacteraceae > JAOPZW01. Next base: position 156,714 of record CAWGDO010000008.1, read on the forward strand.
TCCGACGGCAAGCTCGAGCTCGTGGCCATCGAGTCGGCGGACCCGCGCTGGCTGGCCGCCGCGAGCGACGCCCTCGTGCAGGTGACCGGCCGCGTGCGCGCGATCGGCTCGATCGCCGTGTCGTTGTGCCAGGTCGCAGCGACGCGCGTCGACGGCATGGCGACGCTGTGGAACTGCCGCGCCGTCGATGCCGCCGCGGCCCAGCTCGTCGTGCGCGAGAGTGGCGGGCTGGTCGCGTTCACGGCGATGGACGAACCGCTGGCCGCGCCCCTTGACCTCGAGCCGCGCTCGCCCGTCGTCGCGGCCCGCACCGACACCGCGCTGGCCCAGCTGGCCACGCTGCCCGCCGCCTGATGGTCGACTGGCGCCTGGCCGAGCGTGTGGCCGATGCCGTCTCAGGTGGCGACGGCGACGGTCCGCCGCTGGGCGATGGCGTCGACATCGCCGCGATGGCCCAGCGCGGGTGCGAGCGCGTGAGCGACTACGCGCGGCTGCGGCCCGCGACGCCGCCGCCCGCCGCGGAGGCGATCGGCCGGCGCGAGTGGTCGCGGGCCAACCTCGAGACGATGCGGGGCACGCTCGAGCCGCTGGTGGAACGGCTGGGCAGCGGGCCGCTGCAGGCCGCCGGCGGCGTGCTCATCGGCGCCGAGGCGGGCGGCATCGTCGGCTTCATGGGCCGCTCCGTCCTCGGCCAGTACGAGCTCGCGCTGCTGGATCCGGAGCGCCCGGCGCGGCTACTGCTCGTCGCGCCCAACCTGCGCGAGGCGGCCAAGACGTTCCAGGCCGACGAGGCGGAGCTGCTCGAGTGGGTGGTCTTCCACGAGATCACCCACGTGGTCCAGTTCACCGGCGTCGGCTGGCTGCGCGAGCACCTCGCCGAGATGCTGAGCGAGCTGCTGGAGTCGGTGAAGGTCCAGATCGACACCTCCGCCGTGCTGCGCCTGCCCAAGCTCCAGGACGTGCGGGCGGCGTGGGACGCGGTGCGCGACGACGGCTTCGTGCACGCCGTTGCCGGTCCGGAGCGCAAGGCGATCATCGACCGGCTGCAGGCGACCATGGCGCTGATCGAGGGCCACGCCGAGCACGTCATGGACGCGGCGGGTGCCGACGTCCTTCCGTCGCTGCCCAAGCTGCGCGAATCGCTCGAGCGCCGCCGCCGCGAGAAGCCGCCGCTCGTCAAGCTGATCGAGCGCCTGCTCGGTCTTGACCTCAAGCTGCGCCAGTACGTCATCGGCAAGCGCTTCTGCGATGCGGTCGTGCGCGACTGGGGGATCGACGCCCTCAACCGCGCCTGGGTCGCGCCTGAACTGCTCCCGGACCTCGCCGAGCTCGAGGATCCGGCCTCCTGGGTGAGGCGAACACAGGTTCGTTCTGTAACCCCCGGGTCCTAGCGGTTTACAAACATGTGTTCGCATGGTAGACTCGCTGTCGAACAAGATTAGAACTAACTTCCTTAGTAGGGGATGATCATGGCCGAGCAGACCACCACTGCCACCACCAAGCGGTCCACCACCGCCAAGAAGGCTGCTGCAACCCGCAGCCGCAACCAGGCCGCTGCCGCGCGCAAGCGCTCGACGGCCGCCAAGAAGGCCGCCGAGACCCGCCGCGAGCTGGCCAAGACGCCGGTCGATCGCGCGCAGGAGTACGCCGAGCGCGCCGTCCTGATCCCCGTGGGCGCCGCCCTCATGGCTCGCGACAATGTCATCGCGACGGTCGACGAGCTGCGCACGAGCCTCGCCACGCGCGAGAAGGCCGAGAAGGAGCTGGCCGCTCAGCGCAAGCGCCTCGAGTCCGACCTCAAGCGCTTCGAGCGCCGTGGCCGCACGGAGCGCAACCGCGTCGAGCGCCGGGTCAAGAAGGCCCGCACGCGCGTCGAGCGCGAGCTGCGCCGGCGCCGCATGCGCGTCGAGCGCGAGATCCGTTCGACCCGTAAGGACTTCGGCGCGCAGGCCGACGTGCTCGGCGCGCGCGTCGAGAACGTCGTGCAGACGGGCATCACCCGCGGCACGCAGGTCGCGACGAAGATCCAGGAGCGCGTCGCCAACGTCGCGTAGGACGACTTCCCGTCCCGGGCGCGGAGAGGGCCCGGCGACGGAGGACTGCCGGCTGCATATCCCGCCGGCAGGGCAGTACCTCTCCTCCCTCAGGAACGGCCCGCCGACGCGCGGGTCGTTCCTCTCCGGGCGTGCGCCTCTGCTTGAATGAAGGCATGCCCAGTCGCGACGAGATCCTCAAGGCGCTCGAGGCGGTCATCGATCCCGAGCTGCGCCGCTCGATCGTCGAGCTCGAGATGGTGCGCGCGATCGACACGGCGGACGGCCTCGTGCGCGTCACCGTGTCGCTGACGACGCCGGGGTGCCCGATCCGCAGCCACTTCGAGACCGCGGTGCGCAAGGCCGTCGGCGAGTTGCCCGGCGTCGAGCGTGTCGAGGTCGGCTTCGACGTCCTCTCCGACCAGGAGAAGGCGGGCCTGCAGCGCAAGCTCGGCCGCCCAGGCGGACTTCCGGAGGGCGCGCTCGCGCAGGTCGCCAACGTGGTCTGCATCGGCTCGGGCAAGGGCGGTGTGGGCAAGTCCACGATCACCGCCAACATCGCCGCCGCCCTGGCGAGCGAGGGCAAGCGGGTCGGCGTCCTCGACGCCGACGTGTGGGGCTACTCGATCCCGCGCATGTTCGGCGTCTCCGGCCGCCCGCCGGTGTCGCCCGAGCGCAAGATCGTCCCGCTCGAGGCCCACGGCGTGAAGGTCATGTCGATCGGCTTCTTCGTCGAGGAGGACAGCGCGGTCGTGTGGCGCGGGCCGATGCTTCACAAGGCGCTGACGCAGTTTCTGGAGGACGTCGACTGGGGCGCCCTGGATTTCCTGCTCGTCGACTTGCCGCCGGGCACCGGCGACGTCTCGATGACGCTCGCCCAGCTCCTGCCGCAGGCGAAGTTCCTCATCGTCACCACGCCGCAGCCGGTCGCCCAGAAGGTCGCGCGGCGCGCGGCCGAGATGGCGCACAAGGTCGATCTCGAGATCGGCGGCGTACTCGAGAACATGGCCGCCTTCGTCACGCCCGGCGGCGACCGCTATGCGCTCTTCGGCGAGGGCGGCGGCCAGGCGCTGGCCGACGAGCTCGACGTGCCGCTGCTCGGCAAGGTCCCGCTGACCATGCCGCTACGCGAGCAGTCCGACGCCGGCGAGCCGCTCGTCTTCACCGATCCCGACGATCCGGCCTCGCAGGCGATCCGCCACGCGGCGCGCGGACTGGTCGCGATGTTCCCGCTCGAGCTGCCGATTCTGCAGACGGCCGCGCCCGCGCACGAGGCACCGGCGCCGAGCGGGATGTCCCTGCCGATGGCGGGCTAGCAGCGCGCCATCGCGTCAGGCGGTCGCCGGTCCCGCGCCGCTGCGCAGCAGGCTGCCGCGACCGGTCGGCCACGGCAGGCAGTTCGTGCCCGACCGCGCCACGCGGTAGACGTCGATGCCGTGGTCGAAGGTCGAGAGAACGATTTCAAGGCGCCCGTCGCCGTCGACGTCGGCGATCGAGGGCGCCGCCGGGACGCCGATGCCGTTGCCGTCGTTGCCCTGGTGGCGAAGGCGGATGTCGTAGAGCCGCTTGCCGGCTGCAGAGAGCACGACGAGACGGCCCGAGCGCCGGGTCGGCCCGTAGGTCCCGAAGACGAGCTCGGGCGTGCCGTCGCGGTTGAGGTCGGCGGCCACCACTTCCGAAGCAAACGTCTTCTTGGCGCCGCGGGCGTAGTCGTAGCGCCAGAGGGGCCTGCCGGTCGGCCCCACCGCATAGACGAAGCCGTCGGGGACGGGCGCCACGATCTCGGGGCGGCGGTCGCCGGCGATGTCGGCGACCGTCGGCGCGGGGATGCCGCTCGGCGGGTAGTAGTCGGTCGCGCCGCGCACCGCCGGCTTGCGGCTGAGCGGCGGCGTCGTGAAGCCCTTGTGCCGGCGCGCCGAGCGCCCGCCGCCGTTCTGCGCTCCGTCGAGCACCATGAACGCGTAGGCCTGCGTCTGGTAGGGCTCCTTCATCTCCACGTTCGGCAGCCCGATCACCTCGTTGTGACCGTCGCGGTCGAGGTCGGCGACCGATGGCGGCGATGCGGTCCACTGCAGCCACGCGGTCTTGCGCACGTCGGGCCATGGGCCGGTGTGGCGGTGGTACTCGTCGTTCTCGACCTTCGGGCTGAGCCAGCGGATGAACTGCCCCCAGCCGAGGCGGGCCCCGAGGTGGCCGCTCTCCCGGTTCGTGTACCAGGGCGAGGCGAGCACCGAGGTGCCGTCGTCGTTGAAGACGTTGATCTGGTGGTTGTCGAAGGTGACGACGATCTCCAACTGCGGGTCGTCGTCGAGGTTGCCGATCCCGACGTTCTCGCCGTAGGCGCCGTAGCCGTGGTTGCCGACGCCGTTGAAGCCCGCGTCCGCGGCGCTGTAGCGGGGCCACGCGCCGGGTGGTCCGTACGGCCTCCCGGAGGCGTCGAAGACGAAGACCTGCGAGCCGGTCGGCGACGTGTTCGTCGTGGTCACCACGAGCTCGAGGCGGCCGTCGCCGTTGAGGTCGGCCGCCGCCATGCCACGCGACTCGGGGCACTGGCCACCGCTGCACGTCGACGCCGGCCAGCCCGGCTTGAGGCGCAGCCCGCCACCGACGAGGTCGTACGCCGCCACCGTGCCGTCGTTGCCGCCGACCACGACCTCGGGAACCTTGTCCCCGTCGAGGTCCGCCACCACGCCGGGCGCGTAGACCCGACCCTTCGTGGCGGTGCCCTTGCCGAGCTGATGGCCGTTCGCGTCGAAGACGAACGTCGAGTAGTCCGGGGCAACGATCTCCAGCCGGCCGTCGCCGTTGAGGTCGGCCAGGCCGGGCGACGCGAACCAGCCGGTCTCGCCGGTCGGGATGTTGCGGACGAGGCGCGGCTTGGCCACGGTCGCCTTGTGCTTGGTCCGAACGCAGCCGGTAGCGGCGGCGCCGGTCGCGGTGGCGGTCGCGCCGCCCGTCAGCGCGAACGCCGCGAGCGCGACGAGGAGCAGGCGCCGGCGCATGGCCGGGCACCCTACTCACCCCATCAGCGCGTCGCCCAGCGCGGTGCGCACGTAGAGAACCGAGCGGCCGTCCCGGCGGCCGGTCACGAGCCCCGCGTCGCGCAGTGCCGTGAGGTGATGCGACGCGCCTCCGGGGCTGAGCGACAGGCGCTCTGAAAGCTCGGTCGTCGACCGCGGCGCGCCGAGGTCGGCGAGCACCGCTGCGCGCGTGGGCCCGAGCAGGCGCGCGAGGCTGTCGGGCGCCGGCGCCGCCTCCTCCCACAGCGTCGCTATTCCGCGGGCCGGATAGATCACGGTCGGCTGCCACGGCGCGCGGTCGATGACGAAGGCCCGGGTCGCGGAGAACGCGGACGGCATCAGGACGAGGCCTCGGCCACCGAGCTCGATCGTCGCCTCGTGCACGGGGACGCGGACGGTGAGGCGGCTGTCCTCCCAGGAGACCTGCTCGGCGATGTCGGCGAAGAGCGCCGCCGGCCCGCCGGTTGCCAACTGGCGCGACCGGTAGGCGATGTCGGCGTCGAGGAAGGCGTGTATGCGCGGCCACACCGGCTCGAGGGCGCGCTCCCAGTAGGCCTCGAGCACGTCCGCCAGCCGCCGCACCTCGCGGCGCGGGTGCTCAAGCCACGGCGCGGCGATCTCGGCGCCGCGCCGGTGCTGGGAGCGAAAGAGGGTCATCTCTGATCGGATCTCCGCGACCGGCGTGGCGCGCAGGGCCGCGAGGTCGTCTTCGATCCTGCCCAGCGGCCCCGCCGGTGGCGGCGTGATGAAGTCCGGCCCGTAGCCGCGCGGCGGGGTCAGCGCGACGGCCCGCTCGAGCGCGAGCCCGTCCAGCCGCCCGCTCAGCGACCGCAGCCAGGGCAGGTGCAGCGCGGCGTAGGACGGGTCGCGCAGGGCGACCAGCGAGCGCTCCAGCTCCCACATCGGCGAGATCGCGAAGCGGGTGCGGGCGAGATCCTCGACCTCGAAGACGAACTGGACCACGGGCGGAACCTAGGGCCTCGGCACCATCAGCTCCAGGACCGTGCCGTCGAGGTCGGGGAAGTAGATCGAGTCGCTGTCGCGGTGGCGCTCGGGCTGGTAGGCGATGCCGAGGCGGTCGAGCCGTGCAGCGACGCGCCGCTGGCCGGCGGGGTCGGTGGCCAGCGCGACATGGCGCAGGCCGGGCGGGCGCTCGGCGAAGAGGCCGAGGCGCGCGCCGAGGGGGCCGAGAAAGACCGGCTCCTCCGGCACGTCGTGGCGGGAGTGGGCGCGGAGGCCGAGAACCTCCTCGTACCAGGCGAGCGAGGCCTGGCGGTCGTGGACGTCGAGGGACACGTGGTCGATGCGGATCAGTTGCATGGCACGAGCGTCGGGCACGGCGCCTGTCCGCGCGATGGATTTGACCCACATCAAATCGTTCGTCAGGGCTGCGGCGCGCCGGGACGCTGGCGCCATGACCACCAACGCATCGCTCACAACCAGCGCCGACCAGGTCGTCGCGCCCTCCATCTCGCTGCCGGGCTCGCCGAGCTACGACAGCGACCGTGCCGCATGGAACCTCACCGCCGAGCAGCGCCCGGCCGCCGTGTGCGTCGCCACCAGCGTCGCCCACGTGCAGGCGGCGATCGCCTATGCCCGCGTGCGCGGGTTGCGCATCGCCGCCCAGGTCACGGGCCATTTCGCCCAGGGGCTCCCGCCGCTCGACCGCACGCTGCTGCTCAAGCTCGCGCTGCACCGCGAGCAAGCGATCGAGGTCGACGCCGTCGCCCGTACGGCTCGCGTCCCCGCGGGCGCGCGCTGGATCGACGTCGTCGGCGCCGTCGCGCCGCACGGCCTGGCAGCCATGCACGGCTCCGCGCCGACCGTCGGCGTGATGGGCTACCTGGTCGGCGGGGGCCTGTCGTTCTACGGTCGCGCACACGGCCTGGCCGCCAACCACGTGCGGGCCTTCGAGGTCGTGACGCCCGACGGCCGCGCGCTGCGCGCCGACGCCGACGAGAACCCCGAGCTGTTCTGGGCGCTGCGCGGCGGCGGCGGAGGGTACGCCGTCATCACCGCGGTCGAGATCGAGCTGCTGCCCTACGCGCGGGTCACGGGCGGCGCGTTGTTCTTCGCCGCCGAGCACGCGCCGGCACTCCTGCGCGCCTGGCGGGACTGGACCCGCACCGCGCCCGACACGATGACGACCACGTTCCGCGTCCTGCAACTGCCGCCGCTGCCCCACGTGCCGGAGCCGCTGCGCGGCGTCGCGACCGTCTGCGTCGACGGCGTCTCGCTCGACCCCGCGGTCGCGGCCGACCTCGACCGGCGCCTGCGCGCCGAGGCGCCGCCGATCCTCGGGCAGTTCGGGCCGATGCCCAGCGCGGCGGTCGCGCACCTGCACGGCGACCCCGAGCAGCCCGTGCCGGCCATCGCCGACGGCATCCTGCTCGAGGACCTCGACGACGCGGCCATGGCCACGTTCCTGCGCGTCACCGCGCCGGGCTCGCCGCTGCTCGCGGCCGAGCTGCGCCACCTCGGCGGGGCCCTCGCCACCGAGCCGGCCGGCGCCGGCGCCCGCGGCCCGGCTCGAGGGCGAGTTCCTCCTGCTCGGCGTGGGCATGTCAGGGCCCGCCGGCCTGGCGCCGGTCGAGGCGCACTTCGACCACCTCTTCGAGGCAATGCGCCCGGCCGCGACCGGCACCCGCTTCGCGAGCGTCGCCCAGCGCTGGACCTCGATGCGCACCTGCGTGCCCGACGCCGCGCTGCAGCGGCTCGCGCGCCTGCGGGCCGAGCTCGATCCCGACGCGCTGATCGTCGCGCCGCAGCTCCCCTGACCGAACGCGACCTGACTCAGCCGGTGAACTTCGGATGCGGTCGCCGGGCCTTGTGCTTGGGTGTCGGCGGCCGCGCCGAGCTGGCAACCTCGGTTCCGGCGACGGCCTCCGAGGGTGCTGCGTTGGGGTTCGGGGCCGGGTCCGGTGAGACGGTGACGGTGGCAGCGACCTCGCCGCAAGTGGTCGGCCCAGCCGGTGTGTTGCGTCGATCGCCCGAGTAGAAGGCCACCCACCGATAGACGCCCGCCGTCGGGACGACGTAGGACGGCGATGCGAAGTCGCCCCCACCATCCACGGTCATCTGCGACGTGAACACGGGTGCCCGCGAACAGGTCGCGTCGTCAGGGCCGTAGAGCGCGAACGACAGGCCGCCCGTGGGCGTCGACCCGCCCGTCAGATGGCCGACGGCGTAGATCGGCGTGCCGCGCGCGGCGGTCGGCGACGCGGCGGTCACCGACAGCGCCGGATGCGCGGGCGCGACCTCGGGCGGGCGCACGTCGACGAGCTCGGCGGCGTCCCCACAGGCGTTTGCGACGGGGTCGTTGCGGGCGTCGCCCGAATACGAGGCAACCCAGCGGTACCTGCCCGCGCCGGTCGGGGTGAACGACGGCGAGTCGTAGTCGTCGTTGCCGGTGACGCTCACGGTCGAGGTGAACGCCGGATCACCCGAGCAGTCGGCGTCGCCGGGCCCGTACAAGCGGAAGACGATCCTGCCGGTCGGCCCGATCCCGTTCATCAGGTGCGCGGTGTCGTGCACGCCGGCGCCGAGGGTCACCGCGCCGGAGGCTGTGGTCGAGAGCGTCGGCTGTGCCGGCGGCAGGACCACGACGGTCTCGGCCTGGTCGCCGCAGGGCGTCGCCGACGGTGCGTTGTCGCGGTCGCCTGAGTAGGTCGCCACCCATCGGTAGGTGCCGGCAGCGGTGGGGACGAACACGCGCGACGCGTAGTCGCCGTTGCCCGAGACCGCGGTCTGGGTCGCGAATGCCGCCGGGTGCGAGCAGGTCGCATCGTCGGGGCCGTAGAGCGCGTAGGTGATGTGGCCGCGAGGATCCACGCCGTGGCTCAGGCTCACGGTGTCGTAGATCGGGACGCCAACCGCGCGGTATCGCGTGCCCAGGCTCTCGCGGGCTTCGATACTCCCCCCGGTCGTCCCGGTCTTGGGGCGCCCGGCCGCGGCGCGGTCCGTCGCGCCCGATGCGGCGGAGATCACGTCCGTTTTCGCGGGGTTGATCGCGCTGGTCTCGCCAGCGGCATTGCAGCCTGCCCCGGCATGGTTGTTGTCCGCGTCCCCCTCGTACGTGGTCACCCAGCGATAGGTCCCCGCGTGGGCGGGCGTGAACTCCGGTGATGTGTAGGTGCCCGCGCCCGCGACCCGGGCGGAGGCCTGAAAGACCGGCGCCCCCGAGCAGGCCGCATCGCCCGGCCCGAAGAGCGCGAACGTGATCGTGCCGCGCGGATCGGAGCCCCCGGTGAGACGCGCCGTGTCGTGAATCGGCTTCGTCAGTCCGGCCGTTGCCGTGGCGGTGGTGTCCAGCGCGGGCTGAGCCTTCGCGACCACGACGGTCTCGCCCGCGCCCCCGCACCCATTCGCTGCCGGGAGGTTGTTGCGGTCGCCGAGGTAGATCGCGCGCCAGCGATAGGTGCCGATGCGCGTCGGCGTGAAGGGCTGCGATGCGTAGTCGCCGTTGTCGGAGACGTCGACGTGCGTGACGAAGACGGGCAGGAGACAGCGCGTGGAGTTCGGCCCATACAGCGCGAACACGATCGCTCCCGTCGGGGCGTTGCCGGCGCTCAGGCGCGCGGTGTCGTGCGTCGGGGAGCCCACGACCGCCGGGGTCGACGCCGTGGTGGACAGCGTCGGCTGAGCGGGCGTCGGCGGTTGTCGCCGCACCACGACGCGCTCGGCGCTGTCATTGCACCCGGTCGGGCCGGCGCTCTCGTTGTTGGGATCACCCGAGTACCGGGCCACCCATCGATAGGTGCCGGTGGCGGTCGGCGTGAACGTGGCCGAAACCGTTACGGCCTTGGCTGAGACGTTGACATCCGACGTCGACACGGGGGGTCGGGAGCAGATGGCGTCGTCCGGGCCGTGGAGTTCGAAGGTGATCGTCCCCGTGGGTGACGTTCCACCCGTCAGGACGGCCGTGTCGCTGACCGGGCTGCCCAGCCTGACCGCACCGGAGGCGATCGTGGCCAGGCTCGGGCGGTCCTTGGCGACCACCACGGTCTCGCGCGCGTCCCCGCAGGCTTTCGCTGCCGGCTCGTTGTTCGAGTCGCCGGTGTAGCGGGCGATCCAGCGATAGGTGCCCGCCTGCGTGGGGTCGTAGGTCTGCGAGTCGTAGCTGCCGTTCCCGGTGACCGTCACCGTCGACGTGAACACCCGCGGCTTCGCGCATGTCGCGTCGTCCGGCCCGTAGAGGCTGAACTCGATCGTTCCCGACGGGTGGTGGCCGCCGGTAAGGCGTGCGCTGTCGTGGATCCCCACGCCGAGCATCCGAGAGATGCGCACGCCACGCGCACCGGAGCCCGTCGTGATCGTGCGTGCCACGCCGGAGGCCGTCGTCGACAGGCGCGGTCTGCTGCGCTCGACGACGACCGTCTCGCTGGCCATGCCGCAATCCGTCGGTCCCACATGCGCGTTGTCGTCGTCACCCGAGTAGCCGACCCGCCATCGATACGTGCCTGCTGTTGTGGGCGTGAACCGCACGGATGTGTAGTCCCCGTTACCTGCGACCGATCGCTCAGTGGTGGAGGCGGGCGGACCGGCGCAGGTGTCGTCGCCCGGGCCGTAGAGGTCGAAGATGATCCCGCCCGTCGGCTCCGAGCCGTTGCTGAGGTGGGCGGTGTCGGTGAGCGAGCCGCCGAGTGCCCGGGCGCGCCGTACCCCGCCGGTGCCGATCGACCCCGACGCCGACGACGACAGGCTCGGCTGTACCGGCGGGAGCGGGTCGGGCGTCACCTTGACCTTCCCGGACCACGACGCGTCGCAGCCGTTTGACGCCTTGCAGTTCTGCGAGCCGCTTGCGACCCAGTGAAATTTGACCTGGAGGTCGTTGTCGGTCGGGCGGGCCTGGACGTCGGCCGTGAAGGTCTGCCTCGTGACCTCGAACCTCTTGTTGCCGCAGACGTCGGCGACGGCGGACCCCTGGTAGCTGGCGGCGCTGGACTCGTCGTCCGACGGAAGGTAACCCGTCGTCCCGCCGCCGTCTGGAACGTCGTAGGGTCCCGGGAGAAGCGTAATGGGGAGCGTCTCGGCCTGACCGTTGCCTTGGCATGTCCCCGTCAGGGCGACCGTGGCGCTGGCCATCAGCACCCGGATGTCGGGGTGGTTGCCGAGGACCCGGAAGGCGTAGCCGGCAGCGACGTTCTCGCCGGCCTGGACGTCCTCATGGTCGTCGGTGGTTATCGAGACCGTGTGAGCCGACGCGGCCGGCGCCGCGAGGGCCGCGAGGGCAATGGCGCACAGCATGGCTACGAGAACTGTGCGCCTCATGTTGCGCAGACTCGTAAGCGCTCGGGTGACCCGGCATCACCCGAGCGGGGTGAAAAGCGCGCGGACGCCTTCGGGCGCTCGCGGCGAGTCGTGCTTACGAGCTACTGGCGTAGTAGTCCGCGTTGAGCTGGGTGTACTTCTGCCACTCCTCGGGGAGCTGGTCCTCGGCGAAGCACGCGTCGACCGGACAGGCCTCGACGCACGCGTCGCAGTCGATGCACTCCTCGGGGTCGATGTAGAGCATCTCGACGTTGTCGTAGTCGGGCTCGTCCGGGGTCGGGTGGATGCAGTCCACCGGGCAGACCTCGACGCAGGAGTTGTCCTTGGTGCCGATGCACGGCTCGGCGATGACGTACGCCATGTACTTCCTCGCTCGCGTTCGGAGGGCGAAGCATAATGAGGCACCGTGAGGATGGCCGTGGCGTGCTCCTGCTGACCGGCGCGACCGGCCTGGTCGGTTCGGCCCTATTGCCGCGACTTACTGCAGCGGCGCGGCCCGTGCGCTGCCTGGTGCGCGATCCGCGGCGTCTGGGCGCCGAGCGCGTGCACGTGCAGATCGCGTTGGGCGACCTGGCCGACCCGCCGTCATTTCGCAACGCGCTGCGCGGGGTCGACACGGTCGTCCATCTCGCGGCGGCGATCCGCGATCAGCCGCGCGGCTCGATAGAGGAGCTCAACGGCATCGCGACGTGGCGCATGGTCGAGGCGGCGCGGCAGGCGGGAGTCGGCCATTTCGTCTTCTTCAGCGCGCAGAGCGCCTCGGCGCACAGCCGCGCGCGCTTCATGCGCGCCAAGGCGCTGGCTGAGCAGGCCGTCGCCGAGTCCGTCGTGCCGCACACGATCTTCGCGCCGTCGATCGTCTACGCGCCCGGCGACGTCTTCATGACGCTGCTCGAGCGCATGGCGCTGCTGCCCGTGGTGCCGATCAGCGGCTCCGGGCGGGCCCTGTTCCAGCCGATCTGGGCGCAGGACGTCGCGGACTGCGTCATGGCGGCGCTCGAGCGCACCGCCGCCGGGGCGCGGTACGAGCTGTCCGGGCCCGACACGCTGAGCTACGACGACATCGTCGAGATCGCCCTGCGTGCCGCCGGACGCCCGCGCCGGCTGGTGCACGTCCCGCTCGCCGTCGTGAGCCGCTCGCTGCGCACGCTGGAGGCGCTGATGCGCTCGAAGGCGTTCGCGACATGGGACGAGGCCGAACTCATGGAGATCACGATGACGTCGGTCCGCGGCATCGCCGATGCCGAGGCGCTCGGGGTGGTGCCGAGAGCGATGACGTCGGTGCTGGGGACCGATTACGTCCGCGTTGGCGGCTAGTTTGACGCGCTACTAGCGGCGTTTGGTCTCGAACATTTATCCGTCCGTCGTTGTTTATCGACCGTATAGCGGGTAATTTAGTCCGCTAAGCCTTGGGGTGGACGGGCTAGGGGTTGAACAATTTCCGGCGAGCGAGGCTCGCTGGTTGTCTTGGGGGTGATCTCGGATGTCTTATCGCGCGACGCGCGGAGTGCGGCTGCTGGTGATGGCCGCGATGGTTTGGATAGGTATGGCGATCTGTGCGCAGTCGGCCTTCGCCTGGCACGGCCGTGTGCAGATCGCGAAGGTCAACCAGGGTGGCAACCCGAACGACTCGTTCGCGTTCCATCCGTCCTTCACGCCGACGGCAAGCGACTTCTCGCTCAAAGGGGGCGAGACGAGCGACGCCTATGACGTCTACTGCAACATCGACCGGCCGAACAAGGGCGGCGAGTGCACGGGCGAGGGTGGTGACGAGATCACGCTGAGCGTCACGGAGCAGCCGACATCCGGCTACACGTTGACCGACATCACGTGCCGGTACACGCAGGGCTACAAGGGCTTCGGCAGTCAGCCCGGCCCGAGCTCGCTGGTCAAGCCCGCGAGCGAGGTCGCAAAGGATCTCGCCAACGGCACCGTGACTCTGAAGGTCCACTACTACGAGTGGGTGCTGTGCACCTACACGAACACGTACACGCCGCCGACGACGCCGCCCACAACGACGCCGCCGACGACCACGCCGCCGACGACCACACCGCCGGCCACGACGCAGCCGACTCCTCAGGTCGCGCAGTCGTCGCAGCCCCAGGTCGTTGTCAGCCCCGCACGGGTGCGCCCGGGCACGGCGCTGCTGCGCGGGCCGAGCGGTTGCGCGCGCTCTGACGTCGTCGCAGCGAGCGTCACCGGCAAGCGCATAGCCACGGTGACCTTCTACGTCGACAACAAGAAGGTCAAGACGCTGCACAAGGCCAACCGCGGCAGCCGCTGGGTGCTGTCGATGCGGATCCGTCGCCTTGCGTTCGGCGCCCATCGCGTGCACGCCCGGGTCGTGTTCGCCAAGTCCAGCGGGACCCGGGCGAGGACACTGCCGCTGAGCTTCAGCCGCTGTCGCATCGCGACGGCACGGCCGCAGTTCACCGGCTGACCCCAGGCCCGGCCGCGCCCTCGTCTGCGGGCGCGGCCGGGGTCACCCCTCGGGGTGGCCCGCAGGGCGGGCTGCCCGCCCCCACCTCGCGGGGCGGCCCGTGTTCACCTCGCGGGATTGGCCAGGAGTCGCCCATGCGGCCAGCTCCGGCTTGAGACCTTCAGCGGCCGCCTGGACGAAAGGACGACCGCTTATCGCTGGACATCGACCGCTTACCGTGTACCCTGACCGTTAAGTCCGGGCATGGATGTCCTGGACGGGGGTGTTCCGGCGGTGGGGACCGCCGGACCGAGTTGGGGGTGATGTTAGGGATGACCATTCGCGCTTCGCGCGGTGCACGGCTTCTCGTTGCGGCCGCGCTGGCGTGGCTCGGCCTGGCGATGTATGCCCAGGCCGCCCACGCGACCTACGGGAACGTGTCCGTCGCAAAGATCAACAACGGCGGCGACCCGAACGACCAATTTGCATTCAAGCCGACGCTGACGCCGTCCGCGAGCAGCTTCTCGCTCAAGGGCGGCGAGAGCAGCTCGATCTTCAGCGTCGAGTGCAACATCGACCGGCCCGGCCACTCGGGCGAATGCTCGAAGTGGGGGTATCCCACGCTCAAGTTCACTGAGCAGCAGACTCCGGGCTACACGCTGACCGACATCACGTGCCGGTACACACAGGGGAGCAGCGGCTACGCCGGTGCGGTGACCACGAGCTCACCGCTCAAGCCGGCCTCGGAGGTGACCAAGGACCTCACCAGCGGCTCGGTGAGCCTGAAGATCCATTGGTACGAGACGGTCAAGTGCTGGTTCACGAACACCAAGAACCCGCCGCCCACCGGCACGATCAAGGTGACGAAGTCCCTCGTGCCGTCGAGCGATTTGGGCAGGTTCAACCTCCTCATCGACCTCGCTACGAAGGCGGCCAACGTCGGCGACGGCGGGACCACCGGCGTGGTCACCGTACCGGCGGGCACCCACACGGTGGGTGAGTCCGCGGGCACCGCCACGAGCCTCAGCGACTACACCTCGTCGCTCGTGTGCACGAACCGCAAGGGTGGAGCGACAGACAACGATGGCTCGCTCTACGTCGCCAACGGCGATGCGTGGGAGTGCGTGATCACCAACACCCGCAAGACGGGCACGATCAAGGTCACCAAGGTGCTCTCGCCGGCGAGCGACACCGGCAAGTTCAACCTGGTGGTCGGCGGCCAGGTCAAGGCGGCCGACGTCGGCGATGGCGGTACGACCGGCGTGCTGACCGTGAACACCGGCGCCTACAGCGTCACGGAGACGGCGGGCACTGGCACGAACCTTGCGGACTACAGCTCGTCGCTGGCCTGCAAGGACACCGCGCACGGCAACGCCGCCGACAACGACGGCACCGTCCAGGTGGGCAGTGGCGATGCCTGGGAGTGCGTGTTCACCAACACTCGCAAGACCCAGCCGCCGCCGCCCGTCGAGCCGCCCACGCCGACGCCGCCCGCCGCGCCCAAGATCCGGGTGAGCCCGGCGAAGGTGCAGCCCGGCAGCGCCAAGCTGCGCGGTCCGAGCGGCTGCCCGCGGACCGGCACCGTCGCGGCGACCGTCAGCGGCCGGCGCATCGTCAAGGTGACGTTCTACGTCGATGGCAAGAAGGTCAAGACGCTGACCAAGGCCAACGGCAAGGGTGGGACGTGGAATCTGCCGCTCAGCATCAAACGGCTGGCCTACGGCACGCACCGGGTGCGGGCGACCGTCCAGTTCGCCAAGTCCAGCCAGACCAAGGTCAAGACGCTGCGCTTCAGCTTCGACCGCTGCCACGCGGCCGCCGCGCAGCCGAAGTTCACAGGCTGATCTGCATCACCCCATGGGCTCCGGTCGCGTCCGCGCGGCCGGAGCCCGGTCATGCCTGCAGCACCGGCCGCCGCTGGGCCCACGGCCGCGCCGTCTCGACCTGAGTCGCGACGGCGAGCAGGTCGCCCTCGCGGGCCGGACGCCCGAAGAGCTGCACGGCCACGGGAAGGCCCTCGTGCTCGTCGAAGGGCACGGCGATCGCGGGCTGGCCGGTCACGTTGGCCACCGCGGTGAAGGGCGTGAAGGCGCCCGAGCGCGCGAAGAGCCCCATCGGGTCGTCGGTCTGCCAATGGACATCGTCGAGCAGCACCGGAGCCTCGGCGAGCGCCGGCGCCACGACGACGTCGTACTGCTCCATCCACCCGGCAAACCCGCGAGCGAAGATCTGTAGCTGGGCCGAGGCGAGGTGGGCGTCGAGCGCCGACATGGTCCCGACGAGCTGCCAGAGCGCCCAGCTCAGCGGCTCCATCTCGTCCTCCGTCGGCTCGCGGCCGTGGACCAGGCGCCCGAACGCGACCTGGAGCATCACCAGCGGAGCGAACAACGCGGTGAACGCGTGCAGGAGCGAGTCCTCGCGCCACGGTGCCTCGGCCTCCTCCACGCTGTGACCGAGCGTCTCGAGCAGCCGTCCGGCCTCGCGCGCCGCTTCAGCGCGCACCGGGTCGACCGGCGCGTCGATCGGCGGGTTGGTGACGACGGCCACCCGCAGTTGCGACGGCTCGCGCGCGGCGCTGGTCGCGAACGACTCATCCGGCGGCGGCGCCCACGAAGCGTCGCCGACCTCGTAACCGGCGAGGACGTCGAGCGCCAGCGCCGTGTCGCGCACGTTGTGGGTGAGCACGCCGTCGGTGGCCAGGAAGCTCTCGCCGACCTCGGGCGCGAGCGAGATGCGGTTGCGCTGCGGCTTGAGGCCGACGAGCCCGCAGCACGCCGCGGGGATCCGCGTCGAGCCGCCGCCGTCGTTGGCGTGCGCGATCGGCACCATGCCGGCCGCCACCGCGCTGGCCGAGCCGCCCGACGAGCCGCCGCTCGTCCGCGCGGGATCCCAAGGGTTGCGCGTCGGCCCAAAGCGCTTGGTGTTCGTCCACGGCAGGATCCCCCACTCGGGCAGCGTGGTCGAGCCGACGATGACAAAGCCCGCGTCGCGCAGTCGCCGCACGACGTTGTGGTCGTAGGGCGCTTCCCAGTCGCCGAAGAACTCGGCGCAAAAGGTCAGCCGATGACCGGCGACGGATCGGTTGTTCTTGATCGCGATGGGCACGCCGGCGAACGGCCGCTCGTCGCCCGGCGCGATCGCGTCGGCGGCCGCGAGGGCCTCCTCGTCGAAGACGTCGACGAACGCGTTGAGCTCGGGGTTGACGGCTTCGATGCGGTCCAGCGAGGTCTGGACGAGCTCGCGCGCGGAGAGCTCGCCGTCGCGGACGAGGCCCGCCAGCTCGCTCGCTGGGCGGAAGAGGAGGTCGGACATGGCGCCGGAGCCTAACCGGCGTCGCCCGCCCACCCGTCGCACCCCGCGTACCCGCCGCGCGCGGCGGGACGCCGCATCCGCCCGCTCGCGCACCCAAGCGGACGCGCTTGCATAACCGGTTGAACAGTACGATGCGGTTATGCCGCCGCAGCCCCCCAACGGCCGCGCCCGCGACCTCCCCGACGACCTCGCGCTGCCGCTGACCAGTGGCGCCGAGTGGTGGTATTGGCTCGGCGGCCGTCCGTCCGTCGACCTCGTCAACACCCGGCGCGAGCGCTGGCGGCGGCACGTCGAGACGCTCGTGACGCCGGGCGACCTGGGCCTGTGGCTCGTGCGCGCGGGGCTCGTGCCCGAGCGCCCGCGCGTGACCCGGGCGCTGCTCGCCGAGGCGCGCGACCTGCGCGAGGCGATCGACGTCTGCGTTGAGGCGACGCTCGCCGGAACGCCCGTTCCCCCCGCGGCCGCCCGCGAGATCGACCGCTGGCTCGTCGACGCGCGCCCGCGACTCATGCGCGACGGGACCGGGACGCTGACACTGGCCGACCGCCCCGCGAAGGACACGGCGCGCGCCGCGCTGGCCACGATCGCGCTCGACGCGGCGCACATGCTCGGGACGCCGGCCGAGGTCGCGCGGGTACGCATCTGCGCCTCGGAGACATGCTCGGCGCGCTTCTACGATCGCTCGCCCGCGGGGCGCCGGCGCTGGTGCTCGATGCAGCTGTGCGGCAACGAGGCCAAGGCCCGCCGCCACCGCCAACGCCACAAGGCCACCGCGTGACCTCGCGCTATCGGTGGGTGATCCTGGCCACGGGCGCCGTCGGGGCGGGCGCGTTCTCGGCTCTGCGGATGGGGCTGCCCTCGCTCGGGCCCGCGCTTCGCGGGGCCTACGGGTTGACGCTCGGCGAGGTCGGCCTCGCCTTCGCCGCTGTGACCGGCGGCGGGATGCTGACGCTGGTGCCGTGGGGCGCGCTGACCGACCGCATCGGCGAGCGCCCGGTGATGACCGCCGGCCTGGCGGGCTGCGCGGCGGCGCTCATCGGCGCCGCGGCGGCAGAGACCTACCCGGCGCTCCTCGTCGCCCTGCTCGTCGCCGGCATGTTCGGCTCGAGCGCGACCGGCGCGTCGGGCCGGGCGGTGATGAGCTGGTTCGCGCGCAGCGAGCGCGGCTTCGCGCTGGGCATACGCCAGATGGCGCTGCCGATGGGCGGCGCCTTGGCCTCGCTGACGCTGCCGAGCCTCGTCGACGCCCGCGGGCTCGACGCTGCCTTCGTCGCGCTTGCAGGGCTGTCCGCGACCGCCGCTCTCGCCGCGCTGCTGCTCATGCGCGATCCGCCGCCGGCGCCCAGCACGTGGCCCGCGGTCGCGGCCCCGCCGCCCACCCGCGACGCGCGCATCTGGCGACTGGGCGCGGGCGGTGCGCTGCTCGTGTGCGCGCAGGCCTCGATGCTCGGCTTCATCGTGCTTTTCCTCCACGACGCGCGCCACGTCTCCGCCACGATCGCGGCGGCGGCCCTCGGCGCGCTGCAGATCGTCGGTGCGCTCGTTCGCATCGTGGCCGGCCGGCGCTCGGATCGCGAGGGCCTGCGCATCGCCCCGATACGCCGCATCGCCGCGCGCAACACCGGGCTGCTCGTCGCCGTCGGCATCCTGGCCGCCGGCCCGGGCGCGCTGCTCTATCCCGTGCTCGCTGTCGCGGCCGTCTCGACGATGAGCTGGAACGGGCTCGCCTTCACGGCCGCCGCCGAGATCTCCGGGCGCGCCCGTGCGGGCACCGCGATGAGCATGCAGAACACCCTGATCTCGGTCGGCGGCGTGCTCGCGCCGACCGCCTTCGGCGTCCTGGTCGAGCTGACGTCGTGGACCGCGGCGTACACGCTGCTCGCCATCGCGCCGCTGGCCGCCTTCGTCGTCCTCGCGCCGCTGGAAGGCGATGAGGATGCCCGGACGCGGCGCAGGACCGAACCGCTCCCGATGGAGGTTGCATGAACAGCGAAATCCAGTCCGGCCTGGAGGGCGTCGTCGCCTTCGCCACGCAGATCGCCGAGCCCGACAAGGAGGGCGGCGCGCTGCGCTACCGCGGCATCGACATCGAGGAGCTCGTCGGCGTGGTGCCGTTCGAGAAGGTCTGGGGCCTGCTCGTCGACGCGAGCTTCGAGCCCGGCCTGCCGCCCGCGGTGCCACACGCGCTCGCCGATCCGTTCGGGCGACCCGCGGGTCGACGTCCAGTCCGCCCTGGCCGTCCTCGCGCCCGAATGGGGCTTCGAGCAGCTCATCGACATCACCGACGAGCAGGCGCGCGACGATCTGGCGCGCGCCTCGGTCATGGCGCTGAGCTTCGTGGCGCAGGCCGCGCGCGCCGGGCGGCCGCCGGTCGCCCAGACCGAGGTCGAGAAGGGCGCCACCGCGGCCGAG
Source organism: uncultured Actinomycetes bacterium (assembly GCA_963821355.1). GTDB lineage: Bacteria > Actinomycetota > Thermoleophilia > Solirubrobacterales > Solirubrobacteraceae > JAOPZW01. The sequence continues at coordinate 176,180 of CAWGDO010000008.1, forward strand.
CGCTTCCTCATCCGCTGGCGCGGCGAGGCCGACCCCGATCACGTCAAGGCGATCGACGCCTACTGGATCTCCGCCGCCGAGCACGGCATGAACGCGTCGACCTTCACCGCGCGCGTCGTCGCCTCGACCGGCGCCGACTGCGCGGCCGCGCTGTCGAGCGCGGTCGGCGCTCTGAGCGGCCCGCTGCACGGCGGCGCGCCCGTCGCGCGTGCTGACGATGCTCGACGAGGTCGAGGCGCTCGGCGACGCCGACCGCTGGGTCAAGGCCGCGCTGGACCGCGGCGAGCGCCTGATGGGCTTCGGCCACCGCGTCTATCGCGCCGAGGACCCGCGCGCTCGCGTGCTGCGGCGCACGGCGCGCGAGCTGGGCTCCGAGCGCTTCGCGGTCGCCGAGGCGCTCGAGACGCGCCGCGCTCGCCGAGCTGCGCGCGCGCAAGCCCGACCGCGTGCTCGCGACGAACGTCGAGTTCTGGTCGGCCGTCGTGCTCGATCTCGCCGAGGTACCGCCGCCGCTGTTCACCAGCATGTTCACGTGCGCGCGCGTCGCGGGCTGGTCGGCGCACATCCTCGAGCAGAAACGCGAGGGACGGTTGATCCGACCGACGGCGAAGTACGTCGGCGCGGCGCCACGGGCGCTCGCCGCGGCCGCCTGACCCACCGAACGTCCTCGATGTAGCAGCAGGATTGCGACGTCGTGGACGCTCGCGCCTCGGGGGCTAGCCGTACCGACGATTCCCCGCCTCGCACGCAGAATGAATCGCCGATGCGGTGCGGGAAGCTAGTGTCGATGCAGGGCGCGACGCATGATGTCGCGCAGCGCGCGCTGATCCCCGATCGACAGGCTCGCCAGCGGCTCGGGCGGCTCTTCGAGGCGCGCCGCCAGCCGGTCGCGCACCTCCGCGCCCCGCTCGGTGATCCTCAGCATCTTCACGCGACGGTCGTGCTCGGCCGCGCGCCGCTCGACGAGGCCGCGGTCTTCCAGGCGATCGACGATGCCGGTCACGTTGGAGTTGTCGCAGCGCAGCGCCAGCGCCAGCTCGCTCATCGGCTTGGGCTCGGCGGGGTCGAGGTGCCGCAGCGCCATGACCTGCGGCGGCGACAGGTCGAACTCCGAGGCGATGGCCACGAAGCGCTGCTTGGAGACGTGCAGGAGCTCGAACATGAGCGCCCAGGCCTCCGAGGCAGGCGAGGCCAGGCGTGTCGTGCTCGGACCCATCGCAGCAGCCATGGTACTTATCAGTGTAAATGGTTGACAACTTCAAGAAAGCGAGGGAATCTGAGGGCATGAGCGCCAACCATCGCGGGATCGTCGTCGAGGGTCTGGTGCGCGACTTCAAGGGCGACATCAACGCGGTCGACGGCATCGACCTGGCCGTCGCGCCCGGCGAGATCTACGGCTTCCTCGGGCCCAACGGCGCCGGCAAGTCGACGACCGTGCATGATGCTCACCACGCTGCTGCCGCCGACGGCCGGCCGCGCGACGGTGGCCGGCCTCGACGTCGCCGACGCAAGGCCCCGAGGTGCGCCGCACGATCGGCGCCGCGCTGCAGGAGGCGGCGCTCGACGACTTCCTCACCGGGCGGGAGCACATCGAACTCCAGGGCGGGCTCACGGGCTGAGCAAGGCGCAGCGCTGCCGCAGCGCGGAGCCGCGCTGCTGGAGCGCGTCGGGCTCAGCGACGCCGCCGATCGCAAGGTCGGCGGCTACTCCGGCGGCATGAAGCGCCGCCTCGACCTGGCGCTCGCGCTGCTGCACGGCCCGTGCGTCCTCTTCCTCGACGAGCCGACGACCGGCCTGGATCCGCAGAGCCGCACCGCGCTGTGGGACGAGGTCGAGCGCCTCGCCACCGAGGACGGCGTGACCGTCTTCCTCACGACGCAGTACCTCGAGGAGGCAGACGTGCTCGCCGACCGCGTCGGGATCATCGACCACGGCCACATCGTGGCCGAGGGCACGCCCGACGCGCTGAAGGCGCGAGATCGGCGGCGACACCGCTCGAGGCGGTCCCGGCCGATCCGAACGACAAGGGCGCCGGCCGAGGTGCTCCACGCCTTCGGCGAGCCCGCCGCGCAGCGCCCGAAGAGCGTCGCGGTGCGTCTCACAGCAGGCGGCCGAGGCAGCTGCGCCGACGTCGTGCGCGCCTTCGACGCCGACGGGCATCACGCTGTCGCCGACCTGCAGCTGCACACGCCGTCGCTCGACGACGTCTTCCTCGAGCAAGACCGGCCGCTCGCTCGAGGGCGCCGGCGACGAGGACGAGGCGAGCGCGACGGAGCCGTCCGATCCCGCGCGTGACGACGTCGCACGCTGCAGCCACGGTCACGGCCCGCCCTCGCCAGTCGCGCTGATCGCCGGCGCTCGGTCAGCCGCACCTTCCGCCAGCCCGCGCTCGTGATCCCGGTGATCCTCTTCCCGCTGATCCTGCTCGCCGTGAACGCCGGCGGGCCTGCAGCTCGGTGACGAAGCTGCCGGGCTTCCCGACCGACAGCTACATCAACTTCGCGATCGTCGTGACTGCTTCGTCCAGGGCGCGCTGTTCGCGTCGATCACGGCGGGCACGCGAGCTCGCCTCCGACATCCAGAAGGGCTTCCTGGACCGCCTGCGCTGACGCCGGCGCGGCGCTGGATCGCGATGCTCGTCGGGCGACGTTCGGCGGGCCACGACGTCTCGATCGTCGGCACGGTCGATCTACCTCGTCGTCGGCCTGATCTTCGGGGTGCACGATCGAGAGCGGCGTGCTCGGCGCGGTCGTGCTCGTCGCGCTCGCACTCTACATCGCGCTCGCGTTCGCGGGCATCGGCGCGTGGCTCGGCGATCCAGACCGGCTCGCCCGAGGCCGTCCAGGGGATGTTCCCGCTGCTGTTCGTCCTCTTCTTCCTGTCGACGATGAGCCTGCCCGCGCGACTTCATCCAGAAGGACTGGTTCCGCACGATCGCGCAGGAACCCGATCAGCTTCCTGATCGACGGCATGCGCGGCCTGGTCATCGACGGCTGGGACGCGAGCACGCTGCTGCCGTGCATCGCCGTCGCGCACGGGCGATCCTCGTGCTCGCGTTCTTCGGCGGCGTCGCGGGCTGCGCCAGCGGGTGCAGCGGACATGACGAGCGACTTCACGGCCGTCGCGGTCGCGGTGCTGCGCCGCAACGCTCATCCACACCTACAAGAACCCGGCGATCATCATCCCGTCGCTCGTCGTTCCCGCTGCGTCTTCCTGCTCGCGTTCGCCGGCGGCCTGTCGAACGTGGCGCGAACGTGCCGGGCTTCGACTTCCGCTGCCGGCTACACGGCGTTCCAGTTCGTGTTCGTGTTCCTGCAGATGGCCGCGTTCGGCGGCGTCTTCACGGGGTTCGCGGCCGAGGACTACGAGAGCGGGCTTCGCCCGGCGGCTGATGCTCGGGCGCGCCGCGCCGCGAGGGGATCGTCGCCGGCTACGTGCTTGCGGCAACTCGTGCGCTTCCTGCTGACGGGCACGGTCGTCACGGTCGCGCGCGCTGATCTCCGGCATGCACGTCGACGGCGATCCGTTGCAGCTGCTCGGGCTGCTGTCCCTCGCGCGCTCGTCAACCTGACCTGCTCGCTGTGGACGCATCGGCATCGCGTTCCGCTTCCAGACGGTCGAGATCGGGTCGTTCATGCAGACGCCGGTCTTCGTCGTGCTGTTCCTGGCGCCGGTCTACGTGCCGCTGAACCTCATCCAGGGCTGGCTCAACGACGCCGCGTCCTTCAACCCGCTGACGGTGGTCATCGACGCCGGCCGCGGCTTTCTGTCCGGCGAGCCCGAGACCGTCGGCCTCGCCTATCTCGCGGGCGTCGGCCTCGTCGCCATCGGCATCTTCTGGGCGCTGACCGGCCTGCGTCGCGCCGAGCGTGGCGAGTGATGCCCGAATATGCTGGGCAGGTCGTGAGTGGTCCCGCACGCCAGCTCGACCCGGCCGCGCTTGGCGATCACGTCGACCGGCTGTACCGGGCGGCCTGGGCGTTGTGCGGCTCGCGCGAGGACGCCGAGGACCTGGTGCAGGAGACCTTCGCCAAGGTGCTGGCCAAGCCGCGGTTCCTGCGCAACGACGACGATCTCGGGTACCTGCTGCGGGTGCTGCGCAACACCTTCGTCAGCCGGCATCGCACCTCGATGCGCCGCCCGCAGGCCGCGCCGTTGCCCGAAGAGCTCGAGCCGGTGGACCCCTCGACGGCCACGCGGCCCGAGGCGGCGCTCGAGGCGCGCGAGGTCTTCTCCCACATCGCGGGGCTCCCGGAGAGCTTCCGCGACGCGCTTGTTGCGGTCGACATCGTGGGACTGAGCTACGGTGAGGCGGCGAAGTTGCTGGGCACGAAGGAGGCCACGATCACCTCGCGTCTTTATCGAGCAAGAGCACAGGTGGCGCGCGGGATGGATCCGAGCCGAGAAAGCGTCTTATAGATAACGCCGTGGTTCCCCCCGACCAGGACATCTCCCTGAACCCTGCCGACGACGAGCTCGCCGAGCGCGGTCGCGCGCTGATCGCGGCCGCCGTCGCCGAGACGCGCGCGCCGCTGGCGCTGCGCGAGCGCATCGAGGCCGACCGGCAGCGGGCGGGGTCGCGGCGGCCCCGTTCCCGGCGCTGGGGTTTGCTGGCACCGGTGGCTGTGGCAGTCGCCGCCGTGCTGGTCGCCGTCGTGCTGATCGGCGGCAACGGGACCACGCCGAGCGTGCTGGCCACCGCGTCGCTCGCCGCCAAGGGGCCCCTGTTGCCGGCGCCGCCGGAGGACCCGGCCAACGACTCGGTGCTGCAGGCGTCGATCGAGGGCCTCCCGTTCCCCTACTGGGGCGATTCGTTCCAGTGGGAGGCCGTCGGCGAGCGCGACGACAAGATCAACGACCGCAACGCCAAGACGATCTACTACCAGAACCCGAAGGGTCTGATCGCCGCCTACACGATCCTCAGCGGCGATGCGATCGACCCGCCGTCCGGTGCACACAAGCTCAATCACAACGGCACCGACATATGGGTCACCACGCACAACGGCCGGCGGATCGTGACCTGGCAGCGCGACGGCCGGACGTGTGTCATGAGCGCGCCGCTGGGGATCCCTCAGCAGAAACTGCTCGATCTCGCGAGCTGGAAGGGCAAGGGGAAGGTCCCGTTCTAGGCGGTGCCGCGCGCATCGCTGGCACGTGTGGCAATCTGAGGTCGTGAGCACGACCGCTTCCAGCCCCCGGCGCTCGGTCCTACGCAGGCCGCTGGTGATCGTCGGCATCGCGCTGCTCGTCCTGCTGGGCGCCGCCGCGATCGCCGGCTACATCTACGACCAGGATCATCACGACCGCCTGGCCCCGGGCATCCGCGTCGGCGGCGTGGACGTGGGGGGCCTCGGCGTCGACGCCGCGAAGGCGCGGGTCATCGAGCGCGCCGTGGCGTCGCATCGGCGCACGCTCACGGTCCACGCGGCGGGGCGGACGTTCACGCTGACGCCGGCGCAGAGCAGGATCACCGCCGACGTTGACCAGGCGCTCGACAAGGCGCTCACCGACAGCCAGCAGGGCTGGCTCGGCGCGCGCGTCGTCAACGGCCTCAGCGGCCACCGAGTCGACGAGCGCGTGCCGCTCAAGCTCCACTACGCGGCCGGTGTCGTGCCCAAGCTCGTCGACGAGGTCGCCGCCACCGTGCACCGCGACCCCGTCGACGCCGCGGTGAAGCCCGACGCGGCGGGGCTGAGCGTGTCGCAGTCGCACGATGGGCGCGCGCTCGACGCCGCCGCGCTCAAGCGCCGGCTCGCCTCGGCGCTGATCTTCCGCTCGCGCTCCGCCGACATCAGCGCCACGACGAACCCGGTCGACCCGAAGGTCACCACCGCGAACCTGGCGGCCAAGTACCCCGCCTACATCATCGTCGACCGCCACGACCACGTGCTGCGCTTCTTCGAGCACCTCAAGCTGGCCAACAGCTACCCGATCGCGGTCGGCCGCCAGGGCCTCGAGACGCCGCAGGGCCTCTACGACGTGCAGTGGAAGCAGACCAATCCGTCGTGGTACGTCCCCAACTCCGCGTGGGCGGGCTCGCTCGCGGGCAAGGTCATCCCGCCCGGGCCCGACGATCCGATCAAGGCGCGCTGGATGGCGTTCAACGGCGGCGCCGGCATCCACGGCATCGACCCGAGCGAATACGGGTCGATCGGCCACGACGCCTCGCATGGCTGCGTGCGCATGCGCATCCCCGACGTCATCTCGCTCTACGCGCGGACGCCGGTCGGTACGCCGGTCTACGTGGCCTAGGCGGGCGTCACCTCGGGGGGCGGCGCCGGCTCGCTCGGCGGCGCGACGGTCGGCTCGGCGGGCGGCGCGTAGACGCCCCGCTCCTGCAGCAGCCGCACCTGCGGCTCGAGCACCTCGCGGCGGTACTCGTCGTGGTTGTACGGCGCGCGCTCGGCGTAGAGGTTCTTGGGGTAGATCGGCTGCTCGTAGATCAGCCGGTACTGCTCGGTCGTGAGGTCCTTCATCCAGTTGCCCCACTTCGCGTTGGCGCGGAAGTGGCGCAGGGCGTTGATGTCGATCGTCCCCGCCACCCACGAGGAGGCGCCGCTGTAGGCGTGATCGCCCATGACGCGGCCGAGGTAGTCGACGATCAGCGAGTGCCCGCCGAAGGTGTCGATCGGGGTCGCGTCCTCGGCGTGCAGGTAGTACGTGCCGACGTTGGGCGCGATCACGAAGAAGTTGTTGTCAAGCGCCCGCGCTCGCGTCTGCACGATGAACGCGTCGCTGGCGCGATGCGGGAAGGAGGCGCGGTAGACGACCTCGGCCCCGTTCATGGCCAGGCCGCGCGCGTTCTCCGGATAGGACCCCTCGTTGGCCATCATGATCCCGAGCCGCCCGATCTCGGTGTCGGCGACCGGATAGAACGCGTCCAGCGTGGCGCCGTAGAGCTCGACCCAGCGGTCGTAGACGTTGTGCGGCGTGACCGAGTGCTCGACCGGCAGCAGCGGCACGAGCTTGTGGTGGCGCAGCACGACCTGGCCGTCGGGATCGAGCACGAAGCCGACGTTGAAGAAGCGGCCGGGGAACTCGGGATGGCGCGCCTTGGCCTGCGCCATCACGAAGACGCCCCACTTGCGCGCCAGGCGCCCGAGCTCGTCGGTCTCCGGACCCGGGATGTCGATGGCGCACTCGCGCGCGAACGTCTCGTGGTCGAGGTCGAGCACCTCGTCGTTGAAGCCCTGCAGCGCACCTTCCGGAACCGCGACGAGGCGCACCGGCAGGTCCAGCCCGCCCAGCCAGGTCGAGGCGGTCACGAGGTGATCGAGGTGCTCGAGGTTGCGGCGGATGTCCTCGCGCCGGCGGATGCCCCACATGGTGGGAACGAGCCCGATCGCCTGGTACGGCTCAATCATCTGCGTCCCTCCCTCGTCGTGGCGCCTCCCGCGCGCAGCCTACGCGCATGTCACCTCGCGCGCGTGGCTACGCCGGAGAGAGTGCCGAGGCTGTCGCCGCCGATCCGGTCAGCGGCGACAGCACGGCGCTGGGCGCCGCCGCGAGCATCGCCACGCCCGCGGTCGCGCACATCGGCGACGGCCTGCTCGTCGCCTGGGCGGCGGCCGGCGGGGGCGTCGCCGTGACCGTCGGTCACCGACGGGCGGCGGGCACCTGCGCCCGGCCCTCGCCCGGCAGCGGGAACCAACGGACGCGCTCGAACGCCTCGCTGACCGCCGGGTCGCGCAACGGGCCGCGCGGCGGCCGTGCCCCGGCGGCGTCGATGATCCATCGGGCCTTGCGCAGCTGCCCGGTAAGCACGCTCTCGGGCGCGGTCGCTCCCGGCCGCGTCACCGCGTCGAGCGCCTCGGCAAGGCGCGGCGCGGGCTCCGGCGCGCTGTCGCGGTGGTGCCACAGGCCCGTCTCGGGATCGAAGCGGTAGAGCGGCAGCAGCTTCCAGCCGTCGGTCGGCGAGCAGGTGGACGGCGGCGACGATGTACTCGAAGACGGTCTCGCTGATGAAGTAGTTGAAGCTCAGGCGCGTGAAGGCGAGCTTCGCGCCCATGTGGCCGGCGCTGACCTCGGCGTCCATCCGCGCGGACCACTCGTCGTCGATCGGGTACATGCGGTGGATGTACGGGCCCGCGCAGAAGCACCCGCTGCGCGCCTGGATCCCGAAGAGGTCGCTGAGCAGGGCGACGACGAAGTTCGCGTGCAGCAGGCCGCGCGGGTGGCGGAGGCCGAGCGACACGATCGCCAGCCGCTCGGCGTCCGCGTTGCCGAGGATCTCGATCTGTCGGGTTCGTGCGACCACGACTCTAGCGCACGCCGCGCGAGGTCGCTGCTCGCGGCGGCGGATCTCCTCGGCGCCGACGGCTTCCTTGAGCGCGAACACGAGCCCCGCGCGGATCGACTCGACGATCGCCGGCGTGCCGCCCTCCTCGCGGATCGACGGGCTCCGGGTGGTAGGAGTGCCCCGTCGGGCTGACGAAGAGGATCGTCCCGCCGCCCGGCACCGACGGGACGCGGTTGCGCAGCAGCCGCGCGCTTGACGACAAGGACGCCGGGCGTCCCCGGCCCGCCGACGAACTTGTGCGGGGAGAGGAACACGGCGTCCTTGCCGCGCATGTCGATCGGCAGGTACGGGCCTGCGGCCGCGTAGTCCCAGCAGGCCAGCGCGCCGTGGCGGCGCAGCGTCGCAGAGACGCGGTCGACGTCGGTGACGATCCCCGTGACGTTCGAGGCCGCGGAGAAGCTGCCGATCTTCAGCTCGCGGTCGGCGTGGCGCCGCAGCTCGTGCTCGAGGTGGTCGAGGTCGACGCCGCCGTCGGCGTCCTCGCGAATGGTGACGACGTCGGCGACCGACTCGCGCCACGGCAGCTCGTTGGAGTGGTGCTCGTACGGGCCGATGAAGACCACCGGCCGGTCGCGCGCGTCGAGCTCGAGCACGCGGATGAGCTTGTCGATGGCGCCGGTCGTGCCCGAGCCGCAGAAGAGCACGACGTCCTCGTCGCTGCCGTTGACGGCCCGGTGGATCGATGCGGCGCGCCTCTTCGCGCAGGGCCGTGGTCTGCAGGCCGGTCGCGGATGCCTCCGTGTGCGTGTTGGCGTACAGCGGCAGCACGCGGTGGCGGATGTAGTCCTCGATGAACGACAGCGCGCGACCCGAGGCCGTGTAGTCGGCATAGACGATGCGGCGCGGCCCGAACGGGCCGTCGAGGACGGCGTCGTCGCCGATCACCGAGCCGCGGATGCGCTCGATGAGCCGCTCGGACGGCGTGGCATGTCGGCGCGATGGGAGCGGTCGCAGGGCGAGCATGATCCTCCGACGCATAACGTTGGCGGTCGTCCGCGGCGAGGGCTAGGGGGATTCCCCTAGACCCTCCGCGGCCGACCCTCTACTCGACGTCGCCCTCGACGACGCGCCGCGCGAGCTCGCTGCGCGAGCGGATACCGAGCTTGCGATAGGTGCGGGTCAGGTGCGCCTCGACCGTGCCGACGCTCATGTACAGCGTCTGGCCGATCTCGCGGTTCTTCAGGCCCTGCGCGACGAGCGCTGCGATGCGGCGCTCGGCGGGTGTCAGCGCTCCCTCCGAGCGTCCTGGCGCCGCGCGCTCGAGGTCCTCGACGGCGCGCGCCTCCCACAGCGCCGCACCCATGGCGGCGAAGCGCGCGCGCGCGTCGGCGAGCGCGTCGGAGGCCTGGGTGCGCTGGCCCGCGCGCAGGAGGGCGCGGCCGAGGAGCAGCGTCGCGCGCGCGGCGTCAGGGCCGTATCCGAGCCGATCGAAGCTCGCCGCGGCGTGCTTGAGCACCGGCACGGCGTCGTCGGGCGCGGCGCCGGCCAGCAGGATCGCGCCGCGGGCGCGCGCGCAGGCGGCGCGCGACCACTCGCTCGCGACGGCGTCCGCTTGGCGCTCGAGGCGCCCGAGCAGCGCCTCGGCCGCGCCGCTCTCCCCGCAGGAGGCGAACGCCTCGATCGCGTCGGGCAGCAGCGGGAACGCCCCGGGGTTCTGGTAGCCCATCGCCACCAGCAGCTCCACGCCCGGGGCCAGCTCGCCGACGGCCGTCTCGCTCTCGCCCTGCGAGAGCGCCAGCAGCCCGAGCACGCCACGCGCGCGGACGATGCCCGGCCGCTCGCCCTTCGCCGTGGCCTCCCGCAGCCGGCGTTCCGCGCCCTCCCGTGCGCGGTCGCTGCGCCCCAGCCAGGCGTCGACGAGGGACAGCGGGTAGAGCAGCAGCCGCTCACCCCACGGGTCCTCGGCGTCGCGGGCGGCCTCGAGGCCCTCCTGCACGAGCGCCTCGGCGGTGGCGAGGTTGCCTGCGGCGCATTCCACCAGGGCCAGGTCGAACATGCTGTACGGGTGGTGCGCCTCGGTGCCCGCACGCAGGCCGTCCTCGTGGACCGCCTCGAACAGCGTCCTCGCCGCCTCGAGGTCGCCCGACCAGAACAGGGTCTCGGCGAGCAACGTGCGCGGGCTCGTCCACAGGATCGGCTTGCCGCCGCGGCGCCTCGAGCGCCACGGCGCGGCCCATGAGATCCGGTCGCGGTGTTCGCCGGCGAGCGGCTTCCAGATACGCCAGGAAGCCCAGCGACGACATCCGCATCCGCGGCGTCGCCGGTGTGATCCGCGATCTCGACGGCTTCGCGCTTGCACTCCAGGCCGGCCGGCAGGTCGCCCGCGAACATGGCCAGCGACCAGCCGAGGTGGTCGAGCACGCGCCCGCGGAGCCGCTCGTCGTCGCCCGCGTCGTCGAGCGCCCGCCGCAGCATGCGCCACGCTGGACATCGACGTCGTCGTCCTCGATGTAGGCCCGCATGAGCAGCGCCTCGCACCGTGCGTGCCCCGGCGGCAGCCGTGCGACGAGCTCGTCGGCCAGGGTCAGCGCGCGTTTGAGCTCGCCGGCAATCGCGCGGTCGTCGATCTCCACGAGGCTGCGGCGTAGCGCGGCGGGGCCGTCCTCGGGCGGGGTGAGCCGGACGCTGTGGCCGGCGAAGTCAGCCGCGAGGTCGAAGGCCTCGCGTTCACGGGCCCGGGTCGCGGCGTCCTCGAGCAGCGCGGCCGACGTCGGCGTCCGGGTCGTCGGTGCACAGCGCGAGGTGGCGGGCGCGCACGTCCTCGTCGGTCGCCGCGGCGGCCAGCCGCGCGTGCAGCGCCCGGCGCACGAGCGGGCTCATCGCGCCGTAGACCGACCGAGCCCAGACAGCGGGTGCGCGAAGCGCACGCGCAGGTCCTGCCTCCACCATCAAGCAGCCCCTGCTGCTCGGCCTGTCCGAGCAGCACGTCCGTCTCGGCCTCCGGCAGCGCCTCGCGCAGCTCGCGCACGGACGTCTGCCCCAGCGCGGAGACCGCCTCCAGGACGACGGCGAGCTCGGGCGTCACGGCTTCCAGACGCTGGCGATCGCCGCCTGCAGCGAGTCGGGCAGCGGCGAGCACTTCAGGGTGCGCCGCCTCGCCGTCGGCCGCCAGGCTGCGTGCGAGCTCGAGCGCGTAGAGCGGGTTGCCGCCCGACACCTCATGGATGCGCTGGAGCGTCGGGCCGCGAGATCGCCGTCGACCGTCTGCCGCCAGCAGCCGGCGCAGGGCGCCGAGGCCGAGCGGGCCGAGGGCGACGACCGTCGCTGCGCCCGGGCGGCAGCGTGGTCGCGACGGCCAGCGGGTCGTCGACGTCGGGCTGTCGCAGCGTCGCCAGCAGGCCGACGGGATCGGTCGTCCAGGCGACGCAGCGCGTAGCGCAGGGCCCGAGCCGATGCCTGGTCGAGCCACTGCAGGTCGTCGATGGCGATCAGCACGGGTCGATCGGCGCTCAGGGTGCGTAGCGCGCCGAGCACGGCGCGGCCGCGGGCGAAGAGGTTGTCGTCGGCGATGAGCGCGCCGGCGTCGAGCTCGACGCGCTCGAAGAGGTCGACGAGCCCGGTCAGGCCGAGCGGCATCTCCTCCTCGGCGGCGCGCGTGAGGAGCACGTTGAACCCGACCGCTTCGCACTCGTGGACGCCCCACCGCCACAGCGCCGTCTTGCCGATCCCGGGGTCGCCGCGGATCAGCAGCGCCCGCCCGCCGTGCGGGACGGCCTGGACGAAGGCCGTGAGGCGGCCGCGTTCGGAGTCGCGCCCCACGACGTGTGGGGTACCGCCCGCGGTGCGGTCCGCGACCTGACCCACCGCAGGAGCTTAGCCGCGGGTGGCACGGATACGGTGCCGGAATTCCGCGTCTGTTCGTCACCGGCCTCGGCGGCTATCTCGGCAGCGAGCTGGCGCGTCGCGCGCTCGCGGCCGGCTGGGAGGTCGGAGGCATCGAGCGCAGCGCACAGCTCGACGTCCGCAACGGACCTGCGGTGCTCGCCGCGGTGCGCGCGGCGCGGCCCGACGTCGTCGTGCACACCGCCTACCGGATGGACGATTCGAGCGTCAACGTCGACGGGACGCGGGCGGTCGCGGCGGCCGCGGTCGCCGCGGGCGCGCGGCTCGTGCACGTGTCGAGCGATCTCATCTTCGCCGGGACCGGCTCGCGCCCTCTGACCGAGGACGACGAGCCCGGGCCGGTCAGCGCGTATGGCGTCTCCAAGCTCGCGGCCGAGCGCGCGTGCCCGTCCGCCGCGCTGGTCGTGCGCACGTCGCTGCTCTACGGCGGCGAGCGCCCGTCCACCCACGAGCAGGCGGCGATCGAGGCGGCCGACGGCGCGCGCGAGATGACCTTCTTCACCGACGAGGTCCGCTGCCCGATCGCAGTGGGCGACCTCGCTGCGGCCCTCCTCGAGCTGGCGACGGCTGACGTCGCGGGCCCGCTCCACGTCGCGGGTGCCGACGCGCTCACGCGGCTTGAGTTCGCCCGCCTGGTCGTCGCACACCACGGGCGCGACCCGCGGGCGCTGCGCGGTGGCCCGGGCGGCCCCGACCGGCCCAAGCACGTGGTCCTCGACAGCTCGCGTGCGCGGGCCATACTGAGCATGCCGCTGCGCGGCGCGCGGGCGGTGCTCGTGTGATGAGGGCGATCGTCGTCGGCGCCGGCGTGGTCGGGCTGACCGCCGCGGTCTGCCTGCGCGAGGCCGGCGTGGAAGCCGACGTCGTCGGGCGCGAGGCGCCGCACGAGACGACGTCGGCGGTGGCCGCGGCGCTTTGGTACCCGTACCGCGCCCTCCCGGTCGACCGCGTAACCGCGTGGTCGGCCGCCACGTACGAGCACTTCGCGCGGCTCGCCGGCGTGCCCGGCAGCGGCGTGCACATGCGCTCGGGAACCGAGCTGATGGCGCCCGAGGCGCCGGATCCCTGGTGGCGCGACGCCGTACCCGACCTGCGACGGACGGTCGACGGGCTGCGCTTCTCCGCGCCTGCGGTGGACATGTCGGTGCACCTGCCGTGGCTCGTGGCACGGCTACGCGCGCTGGGCGGCTCGATCCGCCAAGCGACCGTCGCCGGATTCGACGAGCTGCGCGCGGACGCCGTCGTCAACTGCGCGGGCCTCGGTGCGCGCGAGCTGGCCGGCGACGACTCGCTGGTCGCGGTCCGCGGGCAGGTCGTCCGCGTCGCTGCGCCGGGCATCGAGGAGTGGCTGCTCGACCAGTCCGACCCCGCGCGGCTGATCTACGTCGTACCGCGCGAGCGCGACGTCGTCCTCGGCGGGACCGCCGACGAGGGCGCGGAGGACGGTACGCCCGACGAGGCGACGACCGCGGCCATCCTCGAGCGCTGTGCCGCGGCCCTGCCGGCGCTGCGCGACGCGCCGGTGCTCGGCGTCGCGGTCGGCCTGCGGCCCGCGCGCCCAGAGGTGCGCCTGGAGGCCGAGGGGCGCGTCGTGCACTGCTACGGCCACGGCGGCGCCGGCGTCACGCTCGCGTGGGGATGCGCCGTGGAGGTAGCCGCACTTCTCGGCTCCGACGCGGGCCGCTAACCTACGCCGCAGTGAAGTAGGCAGCCACCGCACACGATCACCGGCCGGCGAGGCGTGAGCCCCGTGTGGACCGGGCGTGCGGTGGGGGATGGATGCCGAGCGTCGTGTGTGCTCGCCCGCTCCGTTTGCCTGCCCTCCCGAGTCCTCCGGCCCCGTTTCGAGGAGGACTCCATGTTGCAGGCATCAGATCTGACCAAGGCATACGACGGCGCTCCGCTCTTCGACGGGATCTCGTTCGTGCTCGGCGACGGCGAGCGCGCCGGCCTCGTCGGCCCCAACGGCGTCGGCAAGTCGACACTCGTGCGGCTGCTGGCCGGCGTCGACCGGCCCGGCCGCGGCGCGGTGAGCACCGGCGCTAGCGGACGCATCGGCTGGCTGCCGCAGGAGGCGCCCGACGCCGCGCGCTCGCTGGGCGAGCTGCTCGGCACGGGGCTCGGCGACGTCTGGCGCGTGCGCGGCGAGCTGCGCGCGCTCGAGGCGCGCCTGGCCGCCGGCCACACCGCGGAGCACACGCTGGCTGCCTACGGCCGCGCGCAGGAGCGCTTCGGCGCGCTCGGCGGCTGGACGCTTGAGGCGACGCTCGACGAGGCGCGGCGCGCGCTGTCGATCGACCACCTCGATCCGGACACGCCGCTGTCGCGCCTCTCGGGTGGCGAGCAGGCGCGCGCGCTGCTGGCCGGCACGCTGCTCGCAAGCCCGACCGTGCTGCTGCTCGACGAGCCGACCAATCACCTCGACAGCGACGGCCTTGCGTGGCTCGAGGGCTGGTTGCGCGGGTTCCCGGGCACCGTGGTCGTGGTCTCGCACGACCGCGCGTTCCTCGACGCGGTCGTCGGCTGCATCCTCGAGCTCGCGCCCGGCGGCGAGCTGACCCGCTACGAGGGCGGCTACAGCGATTATCGCGACGAGCGCGAGCGCCGGCGGGCGCGGCAGGCACTCGCCTTCGAGGCCCAGGAGAAGCGACGACGAAGGCTCGAGGCCGACATCGCGATGACGCGCCGCCAGGCGCAGCACACCGAGCGCACGGTGAGCCGCGCGGCCGCGCCCAAGTTCAAGCGCTACGCCAAGAAGGTGGCCAAGAAGGCGAAGGCGCGCGAGGGCCGACTGCGGCGCGAGCTCGAGGGAGAGGGAGCGGTGGTCGCGCCGGAGCAGCGGGCGGTCCTGCGGCTGCGCTTGGACGCGCGCGGCCGAGGGCGCCGGCGCATCGCCGCGCTGCGCGGCGTGCGCTCGCGCGGGCTGCGCGAGGTCGATCTGGTGCTGCACCGCGGCGACCGCGTCGCGGTTACGGGCCCCAACGGCGCGGGCAAGACGACGCTGCTCAGCGTGCTGGCCGGTGTCCTCGTGCCCGCGGACGGGACGGCGGAGCTCGCCGCGTCGGTGCGCGTGCTGCCGCAGACGCCGTTGTCGCTGCCGGCGCACGAGCGTGTGGTCGCCTGGCTGCGCGCGCAGACGCCGATGGACGAGGGCGAGGCGCGCACGCTGCTGGGCGCCTTCGCGCTTGACAGCGCCACGGTCCACCGCCCGCTCGGGAGCCTGAGCCCCGGCGAGCGCGCACGGGTCCACATGGCGGCAATGGTTGCCTCGGGCGCCGAGTTGCTGCTGCTCGACGAGCCCACCAACCACCTCGACCCCGAGACGCTCGAGGCGGTCGAGCGCGCCCTGCGCGCCTTCGGCGGCACGATCGTCGCGGTGTCGCACGACCGCGCTTTCCTGGACGGGATCGGCGTCACGCGGCGCATGGAGGTGCGCGACGGGGCGGTCCGCGAAACGCCCTGACAGACGACGAGGGGCCCGGCGACGACCGGGCCCCTCGAGCACAGCGGTAGCGCGAGAGCGCTGCCTACATCATGCCGCCCATGTCGGGCATGCCCCCGCCGCCGCCGCCCCCATCCTTATCGGGGATCTCGGCGACGATCGCCTCGGTGGTGAGGATGTTCTTGGCGATCGAGGCGGCGTTCTGGAGTGCGGAGCGCGTGACCATGGCCGGGTCGATGACGCCCTCGCCGACGAGGTCGACGATCTCGCCGGTGGCCGCGTTCAGGCCGAAGCCCTTCTTGGCCTTGCGCACGTCGTTGACCACGACCGAGCCCTCGTGGCCGGCGTTCTCCGCGATCTGGCGGAGGGGCTCCTCGAGCGAGCGAAGGACGATGCGGGCGCCGGTGCGCTCGTCATCGATGGCGAACCCGTCGAGCTTGATGGCCTCGGCCGCCTGCAGCAGCGCGACGCCGCCGCCGGGGACGATGCCCTCCTCGAGGGCCGCGCGGGTCGCCTGGAGGGCGTCCTCGACGCGGTGCTTCTTCTCCTTCATCTCCGTCTCGGTGGCCGCGCCGACCTTCACGACGGCGACGCCGCCGGAGAGCTTGGCGAGGCGCTCCTGGAGCTTCTCGCGATCGAAGTCCGAGTCGGTGTTCTCGACCTCGGCCTTGATCTGGTTGATGCGGCCCTTGATGGCGTCGCTCTCACCCGCGCCGTCGACGACCGTGGTGGTGTCCTTGGCGACGACCACGCGACGCGCGCGGCCGAGCTGCGAGAGCTGGGTGTTCTCGAGCTTGAGGCCCATCTCCTCGGTGATGACCTCGCCACCGGTGAGGATGGCGATGTCCTCGAGCATGCGCTTGCGGCGGTCACCGAAGCCGGGGGCCTTGACGGCCACGCCGGTGAAGGTGCCGCGCAGCTTGTTGACCACCAGGGTCGCGAGGGACTCGCCCTCGACGTCCTCGGCGATGATCAGCAGCGGCTTGCCGGACTGGATGACGGCCTCGAGGACCGGCAGCACGTCGCGGACCGAGCCGATCTTCTGGTTGGCAATGAGGATGTAGGGATCCTCGAGGACCGCCTCCATGCGCTCCTGGTCGGTGACCATGTAGGGCGAGATGTAGCCCTTGTCGAACTGCATGCCCTCGGTGAACTCGAGGTCCATGCCGAACGTCTGGCCCTCCTCGACGTTGACCACGCCGTCCTTGCCGACCTTCTCGATGGCGTCGGCGATGACGTCGCCGATCTCCTCGTCGCCGGCGGAGATCGTCGCCACGCGAGCGATCTGGTCCTTGCCGGAGATCTCCTTGGACTGCTTCTGGATGTTGGCGACGACCTGGTCGACCGCCACCTCGATGCCGCGCTTGAGCCCGAGCGGATTCGCCCCGGCAGCGACGTTCTTCAGGCCGGTGCGAACGATCGCCTGGGCGAGCACCGTGGCCGTCGTGGTGCCGTCTCCGGCCACGTCGTTGGTCGCCGTGGCGACCTCGCGCACGAGCTGTGCGCCCTGGTTCTCGAAGACATCCTCGACCTCGATCTCACGAGCGATGGTCACGCCGTCGTTCGTGATGGTCGGGGCGCCGAACTT
Source organism: uncultured Actinomycetes bacterium (assembly GCA_963821355.1). Classification (GTDB taxonomy): domain Bacteria; phylum Actinomycetota; class Thermoleophilia; order Solirubrobacterales; family Solirubrobacteraceae; genus JAOPZW01. Next base: position 193,352 of record CAWGDO010000008.1, read on the forward strand.
CTTGTCGAGGACCACGTAGCGGCCGCGCGGGCCGAGCGTGACCTTGACGGCGTTGGCGACGGCGTCGACGCCGGCCTCGAGGGCCTTGCGCGCCGCGGCGTCGTACCGCAGTTCCTTGTGAGCCATAAGTTTCAGGTTCTCCTCGTGTCCTAGGACTCGACCTTGGCGAGGACGTCGCTCTCGCGCAGGACGAGGAGATCCTCCCCGTCGACCTTGATCTCGGTCCCGCCGTACTTGCTGTAGAGGACCTCGTCGCCCTCCTTGACATCCAGCGGAGTGCGCTTCCCGGTGTCCTCGTTGACCTTGCCATCGCCGGCGGCGATGACCTTGCCCTTCTGGGGCTTCTCCTTGGCCGTGTCGGGGAGGACGATGCCACTCGCGGTGGTCTCCTCCTCCTCGATCGCCCGCACGATCAGCCGATCGCCGAGGGGCTTGAGCTTCATGAATTGACCTCCATTACAGAGAGGATGAGTGTCGCATGCCTTGGCACTCCTTAGGCGAGAGTGCCAACGCGCTGCCGCCAGTGTAGGACATGCGGAGCGGCCGTGCAACGCGAGTGGCACTCTGGTAGCACGAGTGCCAGGTCGTACCGCCCTGGCGCGCGCCCGTTAGCATCGGCTCGTGGAACTCCCGCCCGGCCCCCGCGAACCGAGTTGGCTGCAGACCCTGCGCTGGTGGGCGCGGCCGGTGCCGACCTTCGAGCGCTACCGCGCACGTTATGGCAAGCGCTTCACGATCCGCCTGGTTGCCGCGCCGCCGTTCGTGCTCCTCTCCGATCCCGCGGACGTCAAGGCGGTCTTCACCGCGCCCGCCGACGTGCTGCATCCCGGCGAGGGCGCGCGCGTCCTCGAGCCGGTCATCGGCCGCAACTCAGTGATCCTCCTCGACGAGGAGGCGCACCTCGCCCAGCGCAAGCTCATGCTCCCGGCCTTCCACGGCGAGCAGGTCGCGCGGCTGACGCAGGTGATGACGGACGTCGCCGCCTCGGAGATCGAGCGCTGGCCGCGCGACGAACCGGTCGCCCTGCACCCGCGCCTGCAGGTGCTGACCCTCGAGATCATTCTGCGCACCGTCTTCGGCCTCGATGAGGGCGCGCGGCTCGAGCGCCTGCGGGCGACCCTCACCGATGTGCTGACGATCGGCGTCAACCCGATCAGCCTGCTGCCGCCGCTGCAGCGCGACGTCGGCCGGCTGACGCCGTGGCGGCGCTTCGTGCGCACCCGAGCGGCGGTCGATGCGGAGCTGTTCGCACTGATCGACGAGCGCCGCGCCGACCCCGCGGAGCGCGACGACGTGCTCTCGCTGCTGCTCGCCGCGCGCCACGAGGACGGCTCGCCGATGACCGCCCAGGAGCTGCGCGACGAACTGATGACGCTGCTCGTCGCCGGCCATGAGACGACGGCGTCCGAGCTGGCCTTCGCGTTCGAGCGCCTCGTCCGCGCCCCGGCGGTTCTCGAGCGGCTCACCGAGGAGATCGCGGCCGGCGACGGCGACGCCTACCTCACGGCCACCGTGCAGGAGACGCTGCGCCGCCGCCCGGTGATCCCCAACGCGGCGCCGCGTCTGGTGATGAAGGAGATCGAGGTCGGCGGCTGGCGCTACCCGCCGGGCGCCTGCCTCGTCGCCCACGCCTACCTCATCCACCACGACCCGGAGATCTATCCCGAGCCCTACGCGTTCCGGCCCGAGCGATTCCTCGACACGTCGCCGGGGACGTACACGTGGATCCCGTTCGGTGGCGGCAGGCGCCGCTGCCTGGGCGCCAGCTTCGCGACGATGGAGATGAAGGTCGTCCTGCGCGCCGTGCTCGAGCGCGCGAAGCCACGGCTGGCCGGCGACGGCCGCCTCGAGCTGTCGCGCCGACGCGCCATCACGCTGAGCCCGCGTGATGGCGCGCAGGTGGTCCTTGTCTAAGGGGTGCCGGAGGCGGCCACGTGGCCGCCGGAGGCGGGTCCCCGCGGCCGAAGGCCGGACGGTTTCACGTCGTGTGGATGCGGACCTTGCGCCCGACTCCCGGCGCGAAGGTGCCGCCGTTGGCGCCCGCGTAGATGCGGTAGCTGCCGCCGCGCTTGATCCGGATCGTCTTGCCGTAGGTGCCGCCGGCGCGGGTGATCGTCCCCGATATCGTCACCCAGTGGTTCTTGGCGTTGAGCTTCTGGATGGCGATCGGGACGTTGGGCACGCTCGGCGCGATCGTGCCGGAGAAGTGCACGCGCCCACCGCGGTGGACGTGCGTCCGGGTCGTCCTGGTCCCGACGCGCACGCTCACGCTGACGGTGACGACCGGGCTGACCACGGAAGTCTGGTTGGTCACGATCACGCGGTACTGCGTGGTCAGCGGCACCGAGAGCAGCGCGAACGAGAACGCGCCCTGGGCCGTGGTGAGCTGGACGTTGCCGACGTTCTTGAAGGCGCTCGTGAACGGGAACGGCTTCTGCTGCAGGCGGATCGGGCGGCCCGCGTTGCCCGTGCCCGAGAGGGTGCCCGCGAGCATCGAGGGGGCACCGAAGGCGACCGGGTTCGGCGTGGCGGTCAGGGCGAGGCCGAGCGCCTGCTTTGGCGTCGTGAAGGTCCGATCCTTGCCCGCGGTGGTGCCGAGGCTGTTCTGGGCGACGAGGCGGTAGTGGTACTTCGTATTCGGGCCCAGCCCGGCGATCGCCGCCGTGACGGTCGCGCCCATCGTGCCGGCCCCGGCGGCGGCGTTGGGCGTGCGCGATCCGTAGGCCGTCGTCGTGCCGTACTGGAAGAAGTAGATCGTCGGCGCCCCCTGCGGATTGACGTTGCCGGCGAGCGTCGCCGTGGTGATCGTGACCTTGGACGCGCCTCCGGTCGACACCCCGGGCTTGGCAGCCGCGGCGGCGATCGCGGGGACGGCGAGGGCGGCGACGATCGCCGTCAGGACTGCGGGCGCCCCTGGTCGGATGCGTGACATCGCGTGTTCCTCCATCGTTGGTACCCCCGCCGTGTCAACCCGCGTTCAGTAGGCGGGTTGCGGTGGCGCGCCTGCGGTGTTCGCCGTCAGTTCTGCGCGCCGCCGATGCCCAGGCGGGCATCGGTCACGTGCGGCGGGCGCTCGATGATCTGCGAGAAGCGCACGACGGTGACGATGTCATCCATCGAGACCGGCTTGCCGTAGATCTGCTCCAGGAAGTGGATCATCTCGTCGTGGCGCCGGAACTCGGGGTTGTCATGCTCGATGTCGCGCGGCGTGAGGTCCTTGACGCGCTTGACCTCGACCTGGTCGATGACCGCGTCGAAGATCTTCTCCCGCGGCGAGTGCTGGTAGCCGATGGTCACCAATACCGCCTGGTTCTTGCGGTATTTGTGCGACTTGTCGCCGAGGCGGATCGTCGCGGTCTTGCGACCGCGCTTGAGCTGATCGCCGAACAGCGTCGAGTAGAAGTTGAGCACCTGCATGTGGCGGCCTGCACCCTACTAAGTGGTGCGCGCGCGCGACAGGGCCCGGCCGACCATCTCCCGCTCGCCCTCGTAGCTGAGATCGCGGGCCGCATCCTCCAGTGCCAGCCAGCGCGCCTGCTCGACCTCGACGTCGTGATCGTCGACCTGGCCGCTGACGTACTCGAGCAGGAAGAAGCTGACGACCTTGGCGATGCGCCTGCCGTTGCGCGTGTACCAGTAGCGCACGTCGCCGAGCTTCTCGACGAGGCGGCTCTCGACGCCGGCCTCCTCGCGGACCTCGCGCAGGGCAGCCTCGGCTGCCGATTCGCCCGGCTCCGGGTGGCCCTTGGGGAGGGCGAGCACCTTCGAGCCGTCGGCGGCGCGGCGAGTCGGCACGATCACGACGCACTGGCCATCGCGCACGACCACGCCACCGGCGCTGAACTCTGTGGACGTGGGCGGCACGTTCGACATGTTGCCAAGCGACCGCGTGACCGATGAAACTCGGCCGATGATGCGGAGACCTCGATGAGCCGCGAGCGCTGGATGGCACTGTGTTTCGCCCTCGGTTCCGCGTGCTTTCTCATCGGGCCCTTCCCGGGCTACGTGCAGCTCGTCGGCGCCGCTGCCGACGCGGTGACCTTCTTCGTCGGCTCGATCCTGTTCACCGCGGGCGGCGCGCTGCAGACGTCGCTGAGCTTCCACGACCGCCGGTCGCCCGGCGCCGGGCGCGCGGCGTGGTGGGCGGCGACGATCCAGTCGGCCGGGACGCTGTTCTTCAACGTCACGACCTTTCAGGCCATGGACACGAGCCTGTCCAACTCCCACTACGACAGGCTCGTGTGGCGCCCCGACGCGCTCGGCTCGATCTGCTTCCTCGTCTCGGGCTTCATCGCCTACCGGGCCTCGCCGCGCCACGGCTGGCTGCCGACGCGCGGCGGCACGGGGTGGTGGGAGCCGGCCGTCAACCTCCTGGGCTGCATCTTCTTCGGCATCTCGGCCGTCGCCGGCTACGTTGTCCCCGCGACGGGCTCGATGATCGACCTGGCGGCAGCGAACTGGAACACCTCGCTGGGGGCGGCGTGCTTCCTGGCTTGCGCTGTGGCCACGCTGCGCACCGGGCACACGCTGAAGTCGCCGCGGCTGCGGCGCCTGCGCACGCTCGAACAGGCCGTCGAGCACGACATCGACCGGATCGCTCAGTAGACGTAGTTGCCGAGCGCCTCCGGGTCGTGGACGGTGATGCGTCCGCGGCCCTGGGTGATGACGCCCGCGCGCTCGAGCACGGCAAGGAAGCGACTGGCCGACTCGCGCGAGGAGCCCGCGAGCTGCGCGATGTCGGCCTGGGTGATCGTCACAAGGACGTCCTTGTCGCCGGCGCCCTCGCTCTGGGCCTGGCGGACGAGCCCGTCGAGCACGACGGCGACGCGGCTCTGCACGGTCTGGAACGACTGGCGGGCCAGGCGCTCGTTGGCCTCGCGCAGGCGGCGGCCGAGCGAGATGACGAGCTTGACCGCGATGTCGGCGTGCTCGCGCAGCAACCGGCGCATGTCGGCGCCGAGCACGGCGATCGCTTGTAGCTCGTCGAGCGTCTCGATCGTGGCCGAGCGGCGCTCGTCGTCGAACATCGCCAACTCGCCGAAGATGTCGCCGGGGCCGAAATGGGCCAGCGCGATCATGCGCCCGTCCGCGTGCTCGCGGATCGCGCGGGCGTGCCCGGAGCGCACGACGTAGCAGGTGTCGCTCTCGTCGCCCTCGCGGAAGATCACGTGGTGGCCGGCGAAGGTGCGCGGCACCGCGACCTCGGCGACCCGCTGCAGGTCCTCGGGTGCGAGCGTCTCGAAGACGGGCACCTGACCCAGCAGATCGAGGCTCTCCTCGACGGTGGCCACGGATGGAGGTTAGACGGGCTCCGCCTTCTGGGTCTGTCCGGAGCGCAGGGCGGCGTCGAAGAGGCGGTGGGCGTCGAGTGCCTCGCCCGGCGTCGCGCAGCCGAACCTGCCGTCGAGGGCGCCGGCGCGCTCGGCCAGGAAGGCGGCCCACATCTGCAGGATCGCGTCGGCGAAGCCGAACTCGAAGATCGGGCCGGTGATCGTCGCGAAGGCCGACTGGCTGCCGACCTCGACGCGCTCCCAGACCTGGCGGCCGTCGCGCACGGCGAAGCGGTGGACGGTCTTCGGCTGCGCGGTGGAGAAGCTCACTCCGCCGTCCATGCCGGTGGCGGCGATCCGCCAGGTGTTCATGTGGCCAGGCGCGATGCGGAACGTACGGAGCGTCAGCGGGAAGCCGGCGTCGCACAGCAGGGTGGCGTTGTCGATGGTGTCGCAGGGTGTCGGCTCGCCGGTTTGCGGGTCGGGGCGTTCGGTGACGAGGTCGCTGAGCTGCGCGTAGACGGTGGCCGGCCGCCAGCCGAGGCGCAGCGGCAGGTGGGCGACGTGCATGCCGAGGTCGCCCATCACCCCGATCGCGCCGCAGAACTCCTGCCGGCGCTTCCAGTTGATCGGCTTGCTGCGGTCGAGGTCACTCGAGTGCAGGAAGTCGTGCTGGACGTCGATGACGTCGCCGAGCGCGCCGGCGGCGATCGTCTCGTAGGCGAGCTGGGCGCCGGGGAAGAACGGCATCTCGCTCGAGCAGCGCGCGAAGACGCCGGCTTGCTCGATCGCGTCGACGATGCGCGCGGCCGCGTGGAGGTCGATGCCGAACGGCTTTTCGCCGAGGAAGTCCTTGCTCGCCGCGATCGCGTCGAGGTACAGGCGCTCGTGCAGGTGGTGCGGGACCGCGATGTAGAGGACGTCGACGCTGTCGTCATCGAGCAGGTGGCGGTAGTCGATCGTCTTGTGGGTGACGCTGGTGATCCGATCGAACCAGCGCAGCGCCTCGGGGCTCGTGTCGCAGACCGCGACGAGCTCGGGGTGCACCGGGTGGTCCTGCAGGGCGCTCCAGCGGCCGATGGCGGCGGCCAGCTCGCGACCCATGAGGCCGGCGCCGACGATGCCGACACGAACAGGTTGCGCGGTCACTGCCGGCTATCCCCATGCACCACCGCGCGCAGCTTGCCCACCATCGCTGCCGGGTCTGGGTGCTGGATCACGTTGCGTCCGTAGACGATCCCGCGGGCGCCCTGGTCGAGCACGGCGCGCGTGCGCTCGAGGATCTCCTCGTCAGAGACGCGGCCGCCGCCCCGCACCAGCACCGGGACGCGCGCCGCGGTGACGACGCGGTGATAGGCGGCCAGGTCATCGGTCGGGTCGGCCTTGATGACGTCGGCGCCGAGCTCGGCCGCCTGCCGGACCAGCGCGACAATGCGATCGGCGCCGCCGTCGACGCCGTAGCCGCCCTGCCCGGCCGACATGACCAGCGGTTCGACCATCAATGGCATGCCGGCACGGTCGGCGGCGGTGCGCAGTCTCGTGACGTTGTCGATGCAGTCGCGACGCAGGCCGTCGGCGCCGGGGATGTCGAAGAGGTTGACGCACACGCACGCGGCGTCGAGGCGCACGGCGTGGCCGATGGCGTCGTCGATGACCCGGCTGAAGGGCTCGCGCGGCGGCGCGGAGCCGTAGATGTTGGCGACGTCGACGCGCAGCACGAGGGCGGGCTTCTCGCGGCCCGGGACGCGTTGCAGCAGCGGCGCCTGGCCCACCGCGAGCTGGATCGCGTCGGGCCCGGCCTCGACGAGCGTGGTGATCGCGCCGGCGATGTCCTCGATGCCGGCCAGGAAGCTCGGCTCACCGAAGAAGCCGTGGTCGACCGCGACGTCGATGCAGCGGCCCGACGTGGCGTGGAAGAGGCGGTTCAGGCGGTAGGCGGCGGACACCCGCCCGACCCTATCTCAGCTTGGCCGGCGACTTGCTCTGGCTTGACAACGTTGTCAGGTGTCCTGTGCCGTGCCAGCATGCGCCGCCGTGGTCATCGCGGGTCCGAACCTGACCATCGATCGCACGCTGCGGATCGCCGAGCTGCGGCCGGGCGAGGTGCTGCGCTTCGACCAGGCCGTGATCACGCCGGGCGGCAAGGGCGTCAACGTCGCGCGCCTGGCCCGGTCGCTGGGCGCTTCGGCGGTGCTCGTGGGGCTCGTGCCGGGGCGCACGGGCGCGGCCGCCGCGGCGCTGCTGGGTGACGAGGGCGTGGAGCTTCGCGGCGTCGAGGTCGGCGGGGAGATCCGCTCGGCCGCGATCGTGCTCGAGCACAGCGGGCGGGTAACCGTCCTCAACGAGCCGGGGCCGGCGCTTGCCGACGGCGACTGGTCGCGCTTCGAGGGCGCGGTGGCCGATGCGCTACCGGGCGCGCGAGTCCTGGCGTGCAGCGGCTCGCTGCCGCCGGGGGCGCCGGATGACGCGTACGGGCGGCTGGTCGCCTTGGCGCGGTCGCGGGGCGTGGTGTCCATCGTGGACGTTGCGGGCTCGCAGCTCGCGGCCGCGCTTTCCGCGGGGCCGGACGTGGTGACGCCGAATCTCGCGGAGGCCGAGGGGGTGCTGCACGGTCGCGCCGACGAGACGGTCGAGGCGGGCGACGTCGCTTCGGTGCGCGCCCGCGCGCTGGCAGCCGCTGAGGCGCTGGTCGGGCGGGGCGCTCTGTGGGCGGTGGTCACCGCGGCGGCCGCTGGCGCGGCGGTGGCTGGGGTGGACGGGGAGCGCTGGCTCGCCGCGCCGCGCGTGGCGGCGGTGCGCAACCCGATCGGGGCGGGCGATGCCTTGGTGGGTGGGTTGGCGGTGGCGCTGGAGAGCGGGTCGGAGTTTGGGGAGGCGGTGGAGTTTGGGGTGGCTTGCGGTGCCGCCAGCGTCGAGACGGACACGGCCGGTGTGGTGGTGGCCGGGAGGGTGGCGGAGTTGGCGCGGGCGGTCTGACCGCGCGGTGCGGGCGGCTCTGTGTGGCCGAGGCAGTGAGCGAAGGCGTTCGTGGTGTCTTGGGCGCGCGGAGTGACAAGCGGGGCGGAGAGCGGCGCGCGACCACACCGACGGCGGCTTGACATCGTTGTCATTCCCGGGCTAGGGTCCCGCCCAGCCCACTGACAACGTTGTCAACGACAGCGGAAGGCCAGTGGCTCTGGGTTGGAGGACCGAGGACGTGGCGAGGCCGACGATGCGAGACGTCGCGAGCACCGCAGGCGTGAGCCTGAAGACGGTGTCGCGCGTCGTGAACCGGGAGGCCGGCGTTCGCGCCGACACCGCGGCGCGCGTCGAGGCCGCGATCGCGCGGCTGGGGTTCGCGCGCAACGACGTCGCCCGCTCGCTGCGCCACGGGCGGGCCAACGCGCTGGGGCTGGTCATCGAGGACGTCGCCAACCCCTTCTACTCGGCGGTTGCGCGCTCGGTCGAGGACGCCGCGCACGCTCGCAGCCACATTCTCATCACCGGCTCCTGCGAGGAGGACGCCGTGCGCGAGCGCGAGCTGGTCCTCAGGCTCCTGCGCAGGTCGGTCGACGCGCTGCTCATCGTCCCGGCGGGAGGCGACCATCGCTATCTGCTGCCCGAGATCGGCGCCGGCACGCCGATCGTCTTCCTCGACCGTCCGCCGCGCGGGATCGATGTCGACACCGTGCTGCTGGACAACCTCGGCGGCGCGCGCGCGGCGACCGAGCACCTCCTGAACCAGGGTCACGACCGGATCGCCTTCGTCGGCGACCCGCCCTCGCTCTACACCGCGCAGGAGCGCCTCGCCGGCTACCGCGCGGCGCTTCAGGACGCCGGCGTCGAGGGACGCTCCGAGCTCGTCGCCGCGGGCTCGCACGACGCCGCGTCGGCCGAGCGCGCGGTGGGCAAGCTCCTCGCCCTGCCGGCCAAGCGCCGCCCCACCGCGCTCTTCACCGCCAACAACCGCAACACGGTCGGGGCACTGCGCGCGCTGCGCGACGCGCCCGCGCCGCTGGCCCTCGTCGGTTTCGACGACTTTGAGCTGGCCGACATGCTGGCGGTCCCGGTCACCGTCGTCCGCCACGACCCGGCCGAGATGGGGCGCATCGCCAGCGACCTCGCCTACGCGCGGCTCGACGGCGAGGACGCTTTGCCACAACGGCGGACCATCGCGTGCGAGGTCGTCGCCCGCGGCTCCGGAGAGGTGAAACCGCGTTGACCGCGCAGCCCGTCCGGCTCCCGCCCAACCCGATCCGCCACTTCTACCGCGGCGGCCCGGCGATCGCCGAGTTGCGCGGCATCGAGGTCGGCGGCGACCACTCGCCCGAGGAGTGGATCGGGTCGGCGACGACGCTCTTCGGCGAGACCGAGAAAGGCCTCAGTCGCCTGCCCGACGGCACCCTTGTGCGCGACGCGCTCGCCGCCGACCCCGCGATCTGGCTCGGCGCCGACCACGTCGAGCGCTTCGGCGCCAACCCCGCCCTGCTGGTCAAGCTTCTCGATGCCGGCGAGCGCCTGCCGGTCCACCATCACCCCGACGGCGCCTTCGCGCGCGCACACCTGAACCTTGCCTTCGGCAAGACCGAGGCGTGGATCGTCATCGCCGCAAGAGCCGGCGCGCAGGTCCACGTCGGCTGGCGCGACGACGTCGCCGAGGACACCCTGCGCGGGTGGGTCGCCGAACAGGATCACGACGCCCTGCTCGGCGCGCTCAACCCGCTCGACGTGACCGCGGGCGAGACGGTCTTCGTCCCGGCAGGTGTCCCCCACGCAATCGGCGAAGGCGTGCTCATCGCCGAGCTGCAGGAACCCACCGATCTGTCCGTCCTGCTCGAGTGGGACGGCTTCGGCATCGACGACGAGCAGGCCGCCACGCTCGGCCTCGGTTGGGACGTGGCGTTGCAGAGCGTCGAACGCGGCGCGCGCGATCCCACGGCGCTGCGGGGACCGCGCGCGAACGGCCCCGTGAGCGAGCTGTTACCGCCCTCGGCCGCCGCCTTCTTCACCGCCCAGCGCGTCGTCCCCGCCGGCGCCTGCGCGCATCTCGACCGCGGCTTCGCCGTGGTCATCGTCCTCGACGGCGCCGGAACGATCGCCGGCGTCGACGTCGCCCGAGGCGACGCCGTCCTCGTCCCACACGCCGCCGGCCGCGTCATCGTCGACGGCGATCTCGTCGCCGTCGCATGCCGGCCGCCGAAGCCATGACCGAGCTGCTCCTCGGCATCGACGTCGGCACCTCGGCCTGCAAGGCCGCCGTCTTCGATGCCGACGGCGTCGAGCTCGCCCTCGGTCAGGTCCCGACCCCCTGGCGGCGAGTGCCGACCGGCGCCGAGGCCGACCCCGACGCGCTCGTCGAGGCAGCCGCGGCCGCCGCGCGCCAGGCGCTCGCCCAGGCGCCCCAGGGCACCGTGGCCGGCATCGGCGTGGCGAGCATCGCCGAGACCGGCGCCTTGCTCGACGCACAGGGGCACGCGCTGTACCCGGCCATCGCCTGGCACGACTCGCGCGGGGCGCGGGCGGCCGAATCCATGGCGCGCGCGCTGCCGGACTTCGCCGAGCGCACCGGCCTGTTCCCCAGCGCGCTGTGCACGCTGGCCAAGCTCGCCGACCTCGGCACGACCGGCGCCGATCGCTGGCTCAACGTCGCCGAGCTCGTCGTTCATCGCCTCGGCGGCCGCCAGGTCAGCGAGCTGTCGCTCGCGTCGCGCACCGGGCTGCTCGACCTGGAGCGCATCGCGCCCTACGAAGAGGCGCTCGCGTGGGCGGGCCTGCCGGACAACCTCCTCGCCGAGCCGACACTCGCGGGCACGGACGCCGGGCGCAGCGACGGCCACGCGCTCCCGGGCACCGAGGGCGCCGTGCTCACCGTCGCCGGCCACGACCACCTCGTCGCCGGCGTCGGGGTCGGCGTGATCGCCCCCGGCGACCTGCTCGACTCGTGCGGGACGGCGGAGGCGCTCGTGCGCGTCGTCGCTCCACCGCTCGACGCGGCCGCACGGCGGCGCAGCGTCGAGCGCGACGTGACCGTCGGCTGGCACGTGGCCGAGGGCCGCCAGTGCCTGCTGGCCGGCCTGTGGTCGGGCCTCGCCCTGCGCGAGGTCCTCGACGGACTTGCGGTCGGCGACGCCGATCGTGCGCAGCTCGACGCGGGCGCGCTCGCCACCGCTCCCGGTGACGCGCCCGCGCTCGAGCTCGAATTGCGCTCGCTCGAACGCCCGCCGCTGCGGCTGCCCGACGCGCCGGCCGCAGCGATCTGGCGCGCCGCGATCGACGCCGCCACCGACGAGCTCGAGGCGGTCATCGGACGCATCGACGCCGTGGCCGGCCCGCACACGCGGCTCGTCGTCACCGGCGGCTGGGCGCGCGACCCCGCCGTGCTCGACGCCAAGCGCCGCCTCGGCGCCCTCGAGGCGCCGCCGGTCGTCGAGGCCGGCTGCCGTGGCGCCGCACTGCTGGCGGGTGTGGCGGCAGGGCTGTACGCCAGCGCCGACGACCTCCCCGAAGTGCCCCACGTCGCAAAGGAGCCCGCCTGATGCCCGAGCCTCTGCTCGAAGCCAGAGGGATCGTCAAGAGCTTCGGCCGCGTCCGCGCGCTGCGCGGCGCGAACTTCGCCGTCTATCCCAAGGAGGTCGTCGCGCTCGTCGGCGACAATGGCGCCGGCAAGTCGACACTGGTCAAGTCCCTGGCCGGTGTCCACGAGCCCGACGCCGGCGAGATCCTCTTCGAGGGCCGGCCCGTGACGATCCACTCGCCCCTCGATGCCCGCAAGCTGGGCATCGAGACCGTCTACCAGGACCTCGCGCTTGCCGCCGAGCTCGACGCCGGCGCCAACATGTTCCTCGGGCGCGAGGTCATGCGCCCGGGCCTGCTCGGCATGCTCGGCTTCATCGACAAGCGGGCGATGCGCGTGCAGAGCCGCGAGGCGTTCGACAATCTCGGCGTCGCCCTCCAGGACACTGCGGCGCCGGTGGCGACGCTGTCGGGCGGCCAGCGCCAGGGCATCGCCGTCTCGCGCGCGGTGACGTGGGCCTCGAAGGTCGTCTTCATGGACGAGCCGACGGCGGCGCTCGGCGTCGTCCAGACGCGCAACGTGCTCGACCTCATCGGGCGCGTGCGCGACCAGGGCCTCGCCGTGGTGCTCATCAGCCACAACATGCCGGAGGTCTTCGAGGTCGCCGACCGCATCGAGGTCCTGCGGCTCGGCACGCGCGTCGCGCGCTTCCGGCGCGGCGACGTCTCGATGGAGGACGTCGTCGGCGCCATGACCGGCGCGATCAAGCACGACGATCTCGACGATCGGCCGGAGGCCGATCGTCCCGATCAGGACGCGGGGCCGGACGCCCGCGGAGGTGACCCCGATGACCGACGTCACCACCACCCCGGCCGACGAGCCCGAGGTCGAGGCCGAGGAGGCCGTCCGCGAGATCCCGTTCTGGCAGCGCCTCGTCTCCGGGTCGGCCACGTGGGTCGGCCTGATCCTCGTCGGGCTGATCGTCGTCTTCAGCCTGCTCGAGCCCAGTTCGTTCCTCGACAGTGACAACTTCCGCAACATCGCCACCGACGCAGCGGTGCTGCTCGTCCTGGCCACCGGGATGACCTTCGTGATCATCACGGCGGGCATCGACCTCTCGGTCGGCGCGGTCCTCGTCTTCAGCGGCGTCGTCTCGGCCAAGGCGATGAACGCCACCGGCGCCAACAACTGGGCGAGTCATCTTCCTCGGTCTTGTGGTCGCGCTCGCGGCCGGCTTCGGCTGGGGCCTCGTCAACGGCTTCCTCGTGGCCAAGGGCAAGATCCCGCCGTTGATCGTCACGCTCGGGACGCTTGGCATGTCGCTGGGCGCCGCACTCGTCATCACCGGCGGCGTCGACGAGCGCGAAGTGCCGTTCAAGCTGATCACGACGATCGGGATCGGCCGCGCGTTCAACCAGATCCCGTGGCTGGTGATCATCGCCTTCGCGGTCGCGCTCGTGTTCGGGGTGATCCTCGCCGGCACCCGCTTCGGCCGCTACACCTATGCCGTCGGCTCGAACGAGGAGGCCGCACGCCGCGCGGGCATCCCGGTCGACTTTCACCTGATGAAGGTCTACGCGCTCACCGGCACGCTCTCAGGGCTGGCCGGGTTCCTGTCGCTCGCGCGCTTCTCGACCACCACGATCGGCGCGCACGACACCGACAACCTGTCAGGCGATCGCCGCCGTCGTCATCGGCGGCACGAGCCTGTTCGGGGGCATCGGGACGATGCTCGGAACCGTCTTCGGCGTGTTCATCCCGGCTGTCCTCGTCAACGGCTTCATCATCGTCGGAGTCCAGGCGTTCTGGCAGCAGATCGCCGTCGGCGCTGTGCTCATCGGCGCCGTCTACCTCGACCAATTGCGCCGCCGGTCGCAGGACCGGCGGTGACAGTCACTACCAACACCCGGAGGAGGAGGTCCGTTCCCACCATGGCACGCAGAACCTGGTTCGCAGCAGCCTGTGCCGCGATCCTCGCGCTCGCCGTCGCGGCCTGCGGCAGCGACAACAACAGCTCGACGAGTACGTCCGGCGGCGGCGCCAGTACGACCGCCGCCAAGAAGAACTACAAGATGACGCTCATCGCCGGCGTCAAGGGCGACGAGTTCTACATCACGATGAACTGTGGAGCCCAGGCGAAGGCCAAGGAGCTCGGGGTGACCCTCGACTTCCAGGGCCCCGACAAGTTCGACGCGTCGCTACAGACGCCGGTCGTCAACGCGGTCGCCGCAAAGAAGCCCGACGCGGTGCTCGTCGCGCCGACCGACACGAAGGCGATGTTCGCGCCGATCCAGCAGATGTCGCAGAACGGGACGAAGATCGTGCTCGTCGACACCACGCTCGACCAGCCCGATATGGCGGTCTCGCAGATCGCGTCCGACAACGAGGCCGGCGGCAAGGCGGCCGCCACCGCGCTCGCGAAGCTCATCGGCGGCAAGGGCAAGGTCTTCGTCGTCAACGTCAAGCCCGGTATCTCGACCACCGACGCTCGCGGCAAGGGCTTCGAGGACGGCGCCAAGGCGCTCGGGCTGACCTACGTCGGCCAGGAGTACGACGACGACGACGCGGCGAAGGCGGCCGCGGTGACCAAGGCCGCCCTGGCCAAGAACCCCGACCTCAAGGGCATCTTCGCCACCAACCTGTTCTCCGCCGAGGGCGCCGCGACCGGCATCCGCGAGGCGGGGAAGGTCGGCCAGGTGAAGATCGTCGGGTTCGACGCCGGCCCCAAGCAGGTCCAGGAGCTCAAGGACGGCGTCGTTCAGGGCCTCATCGCCCAGAAGCCGGCCGACATCGGCGCCCAGGGCGTGCAGCAGGCCTACAACGCGCTGACCGGCAAGGCGACCACGAAGATGATCGGCACGGGCTCCGTGGCGATCACCAAGGCCAACCTCGACCAGAACCAGGACGCGCTCTACAAGTCGAACTGCTGATCCCCCCGGCATGCGGCGCGGCCGTACGGCCGCGCCGCGTGTGCCGGCGCTTACGCGTCGTGCGCCTCGGCGGACTCGTCCGCCGGCGGGTCGTCCGTGGACGGGCGCGGCGAGCCGCGCGGCGCCGGCGCGGGTGCGCGCGCCGGGTCGCGCCAGACGAAGGCGATGTCCCGCGGGCAGTTGCCGCGCCCGCCGCACTGCACGACCGTCAGATCGAACGGCTGCGCGGACGTCGTGCAGTCCAGGCCGTGGGTCGAGTTGTCGGGCGCACCGGCGTCGGCCTTCTGCGCCCACTCGCGGGCGATGCGCCGTGCGAGGTGGCACGGGACCCGCAGCGCGACGACGCTCGACGCGCCGCCCGAGGCCAGGTCGTCGTCGCCGCATGCGGTGTGGCCCTTGTCGTCGAACGGCAGCGGCTGCCAGTCCGGGGACTCGTCGCGCGCCGGGTTGTCGGTCAGGCGGCGCTGATCGCTGCCATCGGCGTTCATGACGTAGATCTCCTGCTGGCCGTCGCGGTCGCTGGAGAAGGAGATCTTCGTGCCGTCGGGCGACCACACCGGCCCTTCGTCGAGCCCCGGAGAGTCGGTCAGCCGGCGGACGTCGGTGCCGTCGGCGTTCATGACGTAGATGTCCTTCTCGTGCGGTTCGACGCCCGGCTGCAGCGTCGCTGCCGGCGCGTTCTCGAACGCGATGAGCTTGCCGTCGGGCGACCACGCCGGCGCGGAGTCAAAGTCGGCGTTGTCGGTGAGGCGCCTGACGTTCGTGCCGTCGGCGTTCATGACGTAGACCTCCTCGTCGCCGGAGGGCTCGATCAGGTCGTCGCCATGGCGGAAGGCGATCTTCGTGCCGTCTGGTGAGTAGGTCGGGTAACGCTCGTCACCGGCGAGGATGAGCACCGGCTGGGTGACCGGCTGCGTCGGGTCGACGGCGCTGGCCTCGATGTCGAGCACCCAGATGTCGCCGTCCTGGACGAGCGGGTTCTCGGCCGTGCGGCGGTAGAGCAGCTTCGTGCCGTCGGGCGACCACGCGGGCTGGCCCTCGCTGAAGCGGAACGTGCGGGTGAGCAGGCGCTCGCCCGTGCCGTCGGCGTAGATGACGGCGAGCTGGTTGCTGCCGAACTGGGCGGTCTTGAACGCCAGCCGCCGGCCGTCGGGCGACCACGTCGGTTGCCCGTCGTCGGCGCGGCGGAAGGTGAAGCGTGTGGGCGTCTCG
The DNA here is from genome assembly GCA_963821355.1 of uncultured Actinomycetes bacterium. Lineage (GTDB taxonomy): Bacteria > Actinomycetota > Thermoleophilia > Solirubrobacterales > Solirubrobacteraceae > JAOPZW01. The sequence goes on from CAWGDO010000008.1 coordinate 209,257, forward strand.
ACGTCGAGCGGCGAGGCATAGACGTCGTCGCTGAACTGCGAGCCCGTGCGGTTGGAGCCGTAGGCGAGATAGCCGTTGAGCCCCGACCAGGCCTGCGCGGTCGCCGCGGGCAGCGTGACCAACGCGGCCAGAATCGCGGCGGAGAGGACCGAGCGAGTGGACATGAGGATGACCTCCTATCTCACGGCCTTTGGCTTCGGGACCACCACGTCGCGGTAGCCGATCCAGAAGCCCTCCGGGTCGAAGACCCGGCGGCCGGAGAAGCGAATCGTGTAGCGCCCTGCGGGCACGGGACGGAACGGGAACTGGCGCAGCTTCTTCGTGAGGTCGCCACACGGCCCGCTGACCGAGCCGATCTCGACCGTCTTGAGGCGCTTGCCTTTGAGGAAGTAGTGCGCGTAGACCTTGCGCAGCGGCTCCCAGCCGACGACCTTGAACGTCGTCAGCGCACGCGGATTGCCGCGGCCGCTGAACCACGGCGCGACGCGGACACCGACCGCCGTCAGTAGGAACTGCGTGGTCCCGGACACGTTGGCCGGGTCGTTGGCCGTGACCGTGACGGTCTCGCGCAGGTCGCTGTCGGAGGCGAGGTCGGGCGCAGGGAGCGACGCGCCGATGCCGCCCGCGGCGTCGGCCTTCAGCGGGTCCTTCGACGCGACGGTGTTGTTGCCGCGCGCGCCGGCGAGCTGGAAGCTCAGCCCGACGTCGCCACCCGGCGTGTAGCCGGCCCCGCTCAGCGCGATCGGCTGGCCCGGGTAGTAGCACGGCAGGTCAGCCTTGATGGTTGGCGCTGCCGCGGCGGTCGCCGGCGCCGCCAGCGCGGCAGCTGCGATGAGTACTTGAGCTTTCATGCGCCGAGGCTCGCGGTCGCCGGCCGGCGCGCCCACCCGCGTCAGGGCTGGACCGCGCGCCCCAACCGGGTGAGCGATTTCACCGCTCTGGGGGATTGCGCCGCTACGGTGTGCCCGTGGGCGAGTCGCCGCTTCGCCTCCACGCCTCAACCCCGGCCGAGTTGCGGGATCGGCTGCGCGCGCAGTCGGCGGCGGCCCCGTTCTTGGTGCTGCGCGACGAGGATGATCGCCAGCTCATCATCGACCTCGAGCGCGACCACGACCGCCTGACGATCGGCCGCGGCGACGCCAACGACATCGCCCTGCCGTGGGACGCGCGCGTCTCGCGCACGCATGCCACGCTCGAGCGTCTCGGCAGCGATTGGACGGTCATCGACGACGGGCTCTCGCGCAACGGCACGTGGGTCAACGGCGAGCGCGTGACCGCACGCCGCCGCCTGCGCGACGGTGACGTCGTGACAGTTGGGGAGACCGCGATCGCCTTCTGCGCTCCGGGACCGGACACGCGCGCCGACGCGACGCTCACCGCCGAGGGCGTGCCGGTCGGCGAGGTGCTGACGCCCGCCCAGCGGCGCGTGCTCGTCGCCCTCTGCCGCCCCTATCGCGACGCGGCATTCGCCACGCCGGCCTCGAACCCCGCGATCGCGCGCGAGCTCTCGCTGAGCGTCGACGCCGTCAAGAGCACGATGCGAGCGCTCTTCGACCTGTTCGGCGTCGGCGACGTGCCGCAGAACGAGAAGCGCGCGAGCCTGGCGCTGCTGGCGCTGCGCGGCGGGGTCATCTCGCGGCGCGACCTGTAGCTAGAGATCGATCCGCGTCAGGCTGTTGTCGCCGACGCCGGTCACCCACAGCGACCCGTGGCTGACTTCGACGCCCACGGGATTGAGGCCGACGTGGATCGGCTTGCCGGTGACATGGGCCGCCTTCGGGTCGATGCGGACGACGGAGTGGTCGCCGTAGCAGGCGACCCAGACCCCGTCGGCCCGAGCGTGGAGGCCGTAGGGCTTGCTGCCGACCGGGATCGTGACCATCTGTGGTCCCTTCGGGTCGATGCGGGTCACCTCGTCGGCGCCGTAATCGGTGACCCAGACATACCCGGCGGCCACCGCCAATCGCTGTGGATCGCGCCCGACCTTCATGCGCACGATCGGCGTCCGCGAGACCGGGCTGACCTTGATGAGTGTGGGCGCGCGCCGGCCGAGTACCCAGACCGCGCCGTCGGCGGCGCGGATGTCGTTGATGCCCTCGGGCACCGACACGCGAGCCGCGACGGTCGCGGTGTGCGGGTCGATCTCGACCAGGTTGTCCGGGCCGCCGGCCGACTGCTCGGCTACCCACACCGCGCCCTCGCCGGCGTCGATGGCGCGCGGCTCGCCCTGCATCGGAATCGCGGCGCCGATCAGGTGACCGGTCGTCGCTCGCACCCGGACGACCTGCCGGTTCACGCCGACCGTCACCCACAGCTCGCCCCGGCGCGAGGCGATGTCCGTGATGCCGTACCCCAGGTCCGGCCCGCGACGATGGTGGTTGTTCCTCGTCGCGATGCGTCCCAGCGAGCGGTTTCCCGTGCTCGCCACCCAGGCGCTGCCACCCGCCACCTCGACGTTGACCGGGCGCTTGCCGACGCGAATGGTGTCGACGACGTGCGGCCCGCGGACGCGCGGCCTGACGACGGCGGGGCGCGCGGCGGTGGCCGGGGCCGACGCCTTCGTCGTCGCCGGGCTGTGGTCGGCTCCGCCGTTGGCGAAGAGCACCGCCGCGCCCGCTCCGACGGCAGCGGCCAGCACGACTGCCACCGTCCCAAAGGCGGCCGGGCGCCTTCGCGCGCGTGGCGCATCGGACCACGTCACCGCCGTGGCGGCATTGCGCCGGCGACGCGCGGCGACGCGCCTTGGCCGCGCGACCGCAGTGGTACCCGCCGCGGCGGCGACCGCGGCGGCGCCGAGCTCTCCCGCGGACGGCTGGCGCTCCTCGGGCCGTTTCGCCAGCGCGCGCCGCACGACGTCGTCGAGGCCCGCCGGCACGTCATCGACGAGGCGTGACGGCTCCGGCGGCGCGGCGTGCAGATGCGCCCACAGCCGGGCCTCGTCGGCCTCGCGCGGGTAGGGCGCCTGGCCGGTCAGCGCGAAGTGCAGCACGCACCCGAGCGCGTAGATATCGGCGCGTCCGTCGACCCGATCGCCGCGGATCTGCTCGGGCGCAACGAAGTCCAGCGTGCCCACCCAGGCGCCGGGAGCGGTCAGCCCGGCGTCCGACAGCGTGTGGCGCGCGAGCCCGAAGTCGGTGAGGTAGACGTGGTCGTGGGTGTCGAGCAGGATGTTGGCCGGCTTGACGTCGCGGTGGACGAGCGCGGCCTCGTGTGCGGCGTCGAGCGCGGCCGCCACCTGCGCGACGATCGCCGCCGCGTGCTCGGGTTCAAGCGGGCCGCCGGCGGCAACCCGCTCGCGCAGGTCGTCGCCGTCGACGAAGCGCATCGCGATGCTAGGGCCGCCCGAGGTGCTCACCGGAGGCGTGGATCGGGATGACGTTTGGGTGCTCGATGGCCGCTGTCGCCCGCGACTCGCGCAGGAAGCGCTCGCGCACGCGCTCGTCGCCCAGCAACCCGGCAGCGATCACCTTGAGCGCGACCGGACGGTCGAGCCCGAGCTGGGTAGCCCGGTAGACGACGCCCATCCCCCCGCGGCCGGCCACCGCCTCGATCCGGTACCCGGCGAACATCGTGCCGGACGCCAGGTCGTCCACGAGCGTGTCGTACTCGGCCCCCGCGCGGGGGTCAAGCTGGACCGACCTCACCGGTCCCAAGCGACCGCTCATGGTCACTTCCCCAACGAGTGGGCGGGCCCGGAGTTACGCGGGACGCTCAGCTCTGCAGCGCGGCCTCGCGCCGGCGCCTGCGATAGGCGCCGGCCGCAAGCCCGCCCGCGGCGCCGAGCAGCGCGAGCGGAACGAGCACCGCAAGGCCGACGAGCGCCACGCCCGCGCTGACCTCGAGGACGCGGACGGCGTCGCGTGCCGCGTCGCCCGGCGACCACGAACCACCGCCCGGAGCGGGCTGGCTCTTGTGCGGGCGGCCGATCACGTCGACCTCGACCGTGGCGTAGCCGGCCCGGTTGCGGACCGCGTTGAACTGCACCTGATAGCGCTGCAACTCGCGCCGGTTGTCGGCGATCCGCGCCCGCAGGCTGCTGATCTCCTCGGCGGTCGATGCCTTGGCAAGCGCGCGCAGCAGCGCGCGGCGCTCGACCTTCGCCTCGGCCAGTCGTGCCGCGGCGCTGTCGTAGGCGCCGGTGATGTCCTGCGCGCTCTGCTGCAGCGAGCGCACGTGGCCGAGCTTGCTCAGGCCGGCCACGGCGTCGTCGAGGCGACTGGTCGGCACGCGCAGCACGAACGAGGCGCTGCCGTTCCGGTCGCCGCTGGCGACCTGCGAGGACTGCACGTAGCCGTCGCTGGCCTGCGTGGCGCGCACGACGCCGTCCGCGGCGCCCTGGACGTCGGTGGTGGTCAGCTCGAGGCGCGTCGTGCGCTCCACGCGCCGCGCCCGCGCCGCCTGGGGCGGCGCGGGCGCGGCGGCCGAGGACGAGGTGGTGCTGCCGGCGGCCGAGTCCTTCTGCGCCTGCTCGCGGGCGACCGTCGGGGCGCCGCCGCCGGTCCCGCGCGAGGAACTCGAGCTGTCGCTCCCGCTCCCGCCGCCGGTCACCGCGACCGCCACGATCGCGGCCAGCACGCAGCCGGCCACGCCGAGCGCGGGAACGAGGTTGCGGCGCCGGCGCTCGCGCTGCGGGCGCGGCGCCTTGACGAAGCCCTCCGCCACCCGCTCGTCGAGCCGCGCCCGGAAGGCGGGCTGCACCACGGGAGCCTGCGCACGGACGTCGCGCACGAGCGCGGTCAGCTCGGGCTCGGCCGCGGGGTCGCCGGCGAGCGCGGCCTCGAGGGCCTCGAGCTCGGCGGCCACCGCCGGATCCAGGGTGGTCTCACGACGGCGCATGACAGGCCTCCCGCAGTCGGGTGACGGCGCGATGGACGCGGGTCCCGGCGTTGGACGCCGAGATCCCCAGCACTTTGGCGATCTCGGCGTTGTCGAGTCCGGCGTGGAACTTGAGAGCGATCAGCTCGCGGTCGCGCGGATCGAGCGTGGCCAGCGCGGCGCGCACCGTGGCGCGGCGCTCGGCGGCCTCGGCCTCGCCTTCGGGCGCCGGCGCGTCGGCCGCCGGGTCGTCGGCGAGGGCGGCGATCCGCTTGCGGCGGCGAAGCTCGTCGAGCGCCGCGTTGCGCGCGATGCCGAACAGCCACGCGCGCTGGCTGCCGCGGCGCGGGTTGAACGAGCGCTGCTTGCGAAAGGCGCGTTCGAAGGCGGTCGCCGTGACCTCCTCGGCCGCCGAACGGTCGCGCAGCAGCGAGGCGGCGTACGCGTACACCGCGTCCGCGCTGGCACGGTAGAGCGCCTCGAACGAGGCGGCGGCGGTCGCGGGCGACTGGTCGATGGCCATCGTCAGCGTGTGCTCCACACCGCTGCTACGAGGCTCGCGCCGATTCGTCACGCAAGCACCGAAACACGGGGCGGCCCGAAGGTATCGTCAGTGTGTGAGTCCGTTGCGCGCGACGCTCGGCGCGATCGCGCTGCTTCTGGCGGCCGTTCCCGCTGCCGGCGCCCACAACGCCACCTCGATCACCCACAGCAAGCGCCTGTGGGCTACCGTCAACGTCTGCGACACGGTCGGCCACCCGGACTCGATCGGTATCCGCGGCTCGATGCCCGGCAGCGGCGACAAGGGCGAGGTCATGTTCATGCGCTTCCAGGTCCAGTACTTCACGCCTTCTGACTCGCTGTGGCACAACCTCGGCGCGGCGGCGGACTCGGGCTTCGTCGAGGTCGGTTCGGCGACGCGCACCCGCCAGTCGGGAATCACCTTCACGATCACGCCGCCGCGCGCCGGCGCTGCGCCCTACATGCTGCGCGGCATGGTCACCTTCGAGTGGCGCGAGAACGGCGTGGCCGTCCGCCGCGCGCGCAAGCGTACGACGGCGGGTCACCCCAAGACCGCGGGCGCCGACCCGGTCGACTACACGGGGGCCACGTGCTCGATTACCTGAAGACGAAGGCACTCGCAGCCGATCAAGGGGTTATGACACGGCGCGTCCTCATGGTCCTCACGCTCGCGGTCTTCGCGTTGGCCGTTCCCGGCGGCGCCGCCGCCGCGACGAAGAAGCATCCCGACCTCTGGGCCACCGTGAACCTGTGCGACACGAAGGCCCGGCCCGGCGCCGTCGGGATCCGTGTCTCGATCCCGCGCGAGAAGAGCGCTCCCGCGCAGTGGGCGCACATCCGCCTGCAGTGGTTCGACGGTAAGCGGCGCGCCTGGCGCCGCGTGACCTCCGGCGGCGACGCCGGCTGGGCGCGCATCGGCGTCGGCACGCGCCAGGTGCAGGGCGGGACGACGTTCACCTTCCCGCCCCCGGAGCCCGGCTCGCGGATCGTGCTGCGCGGCGTCGTCGACGTCGAGTGGCGCGATGGCACCAAGGTCGTCGACCGCGCGCACCTGCGCACCACGGTCGGGCACGAGAACGCCAAGGACACTCACCGCAAGGTCTCGCGCGCGTCGTGCGAGATCATGCGGTAGCGAACAGCCGGGGGTCGTTGGTGATGATCCCCGTCACGCCGATCGCGTCGAGCGCGGCGATCCGGCCGACGTCGTCGACCGTCCACACGTAGAGCTCGCCGCCGGCCGCCTCGATCGCTCGCGCCAGGCGCGGGGTGACCAGTGCCCAGTGCGACATGATCGCGTCGATGCGGCCATCGCCGATCGCCCGCGCCGCGCGGCCGGGCAGGACACGGCGCGCGTACTGCACCGCGGCCATCGCCGGAATCCGGGTGAACGCGTTGGCGAGGTAGTTGCGCCGCACCTTCGGCACCGACCAGCCGAGGCGGATGTCCGGCGCCGCGGCGCGCACGACGGGGAGGCTCTCCTCCTGCATCGTCGAGATCAGCGCGCGCTCGGCGAGCCCGTAGGACCGCAGGGCGTCGATGACCTGGCGCTCGTAGCCCGTGGTCTTGAGGTCGACGTCGAGCTCGACGCCGGCCCACGCGTCCTGGGCGAAGTGGGCGAGGCCGTCGTCGAGGGTCAGTGGCGTGCGACGCGCCGCGTCGTTGAAATCGTGCGCGAGCACGAGGCGTCCGGAGCCGTCGACGTGCTCGGGCAGCACGTCGAACTCGACCATGTCGACGCCGGCGGCGAGGGCCGCGTCGAAGGACTCGATCGTGTTGCCCGGCGCGATCAGGTCGGCGCCCTTGTGGCCGATGCGCTTCAGTGCTGGCACTGCGCACACCAGTATGTCGTGCGGTTGTCGTCGCCCTGCCCGCGCCGGTGGATCGGCGCGCCGCAGCGCGGGCAGGGGCGGCCGGCGCGCCGGTAGATCGTGCGGAAGCGATCCTGGTGGCCGTCGCGCGCCGATTCCTGCATGCGCGGGCGGGTCAGCCGCACGATCCGCAGCGCCTCGTCGTCGCTCACGGACCCGGTTGGCCGCCACGGATCGATCTCCGCGGCGAAGCAGCCCTCGCTCTTCCAGAGGTTGCCGATCCCCGCGATGGTGCGCTGATCGATGAGCGCGTCGCCGATGCCGCGCGTCGGGTCATCGGCGCGCAGGCGCGCCAGGAACCGCTGTTCGTCGAGCTCGCGCGCGAGGATGTCCGGCCCGAGGCCGGCGATGCGATGGTCGAAGCGGGCGCGCGACGCGGTCATCAGCTCGAGCACCGGGCCGTCGAATTGCACGACCTCGTGATCGCCGCCGCGCAGCACGAGCCATGCGCGGCGCGGCGAGCGCCGCCAGCGCCGGCCCGCTGCGTGGACGTCCCAGGCGCCCGTCATCCGCAGGTGCGAGTGGATCACCCAGTCGTCCTCGAAGCGCAAGAAGAGGTGCTTGCCGAGGGCATCGACGGCCTCGATCGCGCGGCCCGCCAGCTTGTCGGGCCAGTGGTCGGCGGCAAAGCGCGGATGCGGCGTGGCGAAGTCGTCGGGTACGCGTCCGGCCAGCACGGCGCGGATGCGGTTGGCCGCATAGTGGATCGTGTCGCCCTCGGGCATCGTTACAGCGTGCGCTCGAGGGCGAGCTCGTCGCGCAGCGGGATCCCGGCGTAGCCGGTCTCGGCGATCTCGGGCTTCAGCCGTCGGCTGACGGCGAGCTGGTCGCGGCGCAGGTGCGCGAGCACGAAGCCGTGGCGCTGGTAGAGGCGCAGCGCGGGGAGGTTGTCGTTGGTGGTGATGAGGTGCAGGCGCGTGGCGCCGGCGGCGCGCGCCGTCTGCGCGGCGGCCTCGAGCAGGGCGCCGCCGATGCCCGCGCCGATGGTCAGGGCGTCGACGGTCACGATCTCGCAGTCGCTGCCATCGACGCTGTACGTCAGCAGGCCGGCGCGCTCGCCCCCGGCCTCGGCCACGAGCCCCGGAAGCTCAGCCGGCCGCCACTCGCGGCCCGCGCCGATGACAACCCCGCCCCACCGCTCGTCGAGCATGCCCGTCGCCCACGCGCGCTCGTCGTCGCGCAGCGCGCGCACGCTCACCTGCGCATGCGGCGCGAGCAGCTCGAGACGGTTGCCGAACGGATCGGCGACGTAGAAGCGCGGGCCGTCCCATTCGACCGCGTGGCCGGCCGCCTGCAGGCGCTCGGCGAGCGCCCGCAGCTCGGAAGCGGATCCCACCCGCAGCGCGGGATGGGCCTTGCGCGCCGGCGCGAACGGATCCTCGATGCCGACGTGCAGCTGATGCTCGCCGACCGCGAACCAGACGCCGCCGCGGGCGCGTAGGCGCTCGGGCTTGGGCAGCTCCTCGAGGCCGAGCAGCTCGCCGTAGAAGGCGCGCGCGGCGTCCTCGCTTCTGGGTGGGGCGGCGTCCTGGACGTGGTCGACGCCGGTGATCATGCGCTGAGCGTGAGCTTGCGCGGTCCGGCGCGGAAGCCCAGCTCGACCAGCAGCGCCTCCCAGGCGGAGCCTACGACCGGCTCGCCGTCGACCTTCTCGAGCGACAGCTTGCGCCCGCGCCCGCTGGTCACGAAGGCCGCGAGCGCCTCGAAGGCCGGCTTGATGCGCGCGTCGTCGTGGTCGGCGAGGACCGCGATGCCCTTGCCGCCGCGCTCGACGTAGAGAATCGGCTCGGCGCCGGCGAGGACGACGTAGGCGCCCGCCGCGCGCTGTGGCCGGCGGGTGCCGGCGGCGGCCACGTGGCCGCCGACGGCGGGCCCCGCAGGGGCCTTCGTTTCCTCGTCGCGCTTGGGCCACGGCAGCGCCGCGCCATAGGGCTGGGCCGGATCGGTCGCCGCAAGCACGATCGGCGACGCCTGCTCGTCGGAGCGCTGGGAGCGCAGGCGCTCGACCGCGCCGGGCAACGCGAACTGCGCGCCGCCGAGGCCCTCGATGAAGTAGCCGCGCCGGCAGACGCCGAGCGTCTCGAGCTGGCCGAGGGCGTCGTAGAGGATCGCGAACCCGCCGGGGATCCCCTCGGCGAGCACCTGCTCGCGGGTCACGATGCCGTAGCGCTCGAGCAGCAGTTCGGCCAGCGTGCGGCGGCGCGCGCCGGGCTCCGCCTCGCTGCGGAGCAGCGCCGCGGTGAGCGACCAGCGGCCCTGAACCTGCGCCTGGGTGCCGGTGCGCCGCGAGCCGAAGCGCCGGCCAGGTCGCGCGCGGTCGCGGGCGCGCTGAGCACGGGCGAGCGTCAGCCGCGGGGCGCGCAGCGGCGCCCACGCGTCGTTGGTCACCTCGCCCGCCCACACCAGGTCCCACAGCGCCTCCTGGATCTGCTCCGGCGCGATCGGCAGCTCGGCGAGGAAGTCGGTGAAGAAGCACGGGCCCTGCCCGAGGCGCTCGCGGAGGAGGTCGTGCTCGGGCGCGCTCGGCCGCTCGGATTTGTTCGGCGGCGCGCCGATCGCCTCGACGTCGTCGCGGAAGTAGAGGGCGACGCGGCCGGAGTTGCGACCGAGAGCGCCGGCCCCGACCCACACGACCTCGCCGCTTGCGCACAGCTGGTCCATCCACGTCGGTGAGTAGGCGCCACAGCGGCGCGGCAGCACGTCGCGCTCCCAGGCGTCGGCCGGCAGCGCCAGGCCCTGAAGCGCCACGAGCACCTCGCGCAGGCGATCGACGCCGGCCCCTGCCGCGGGGTGGCGGTCGACGCCCTGCCAGCTCGGCAGGAAGGCGGCCAGGGCGCGCTGGTCGACGGCCTCGATCTCCTTGCGCAGCACGGCCAGCGAAGCGCGCCGCAGGCGTCGCAGGACCTCGGGGTCGCACCACTCGCGCTCACTGCCCTCGGGACGAAGCTCGCCGCGCACGAGCTCGCCCTCGCGCTCCAGCGTGGCCAGCGGGCTCGAGGGATCGACGCCGTAGCGCTCGCGCAGCTCGCCCGTCGTGAAGGGGCCGTGGGTGCGCGCGTAGCGCGCGACGAGCTTCTGCAGCGGCGCCTCGACGTCGGCGACGAACGCCTCGGGCAGCCCGCTCGGCGGCACGGCGCCGAAGGCGTCGCGGTAGAGGCCGGCGTCGTCGGCCGCGATCCAGCGCTCGCCGCCGTGCAGGCGGATGCGCACGGCGCGGCGCTCGCGTTCGAGCTCGGCGAGCATCGCTCGCGCGTCCAGGCCGGCAAGCACGCGGTCGGCGACCTCCTCGTCGGCGAGGTCGCCCAGCCGCCGCAGGACGTCGGCCAGCGCGTCGCGCGAGTCGGCGCGCGTGCGGTCCGAGCGGTGCTGAAGGTCGAGCTCGACCTGCTCGAGCGCCGCCGGGTCGATGAGCTCGCGCAGCTCCTCCTGGCCGAGCAGCTCACGCAGCAGCTCGCGGTCGAGCGACAGCGCGGCGGCGCGGCGCTCGGCGTTCGGCGTGTCGCCCTCGTACATGTACGTGGCGACGTAGTCGAAGAGCAGCGACGAGGCGAACGGCGAGGCGGTCGGCGTCTCGACCTCGACCACCGACAGCTCGCGGCGGTGCAGGGCACGCAGCAGCTCGGTCAGCCCAGGCAGGTCGAGCACGTCGCGCAGGCACTCGCGGTAGGTCTCGAGAACGATCGGGAACTGCGCGTAGCGCCGCGCGACCTCGAGCAGCGACTGCGACTTCAGGCGCTGCTGCCACAGCGGCGTCCGCTTGCCGGGGTAGGCCCGCGGGATCAGCAGCGCGCGGCCGGCGTTCTCGCGGAAGCGCGAGCCGAACAGTGCGCTCGTGCCGAGCTCGTTGACCACGGCGTCCTCGACCTCGTCGGGGTCGACGAGCACGAGGTCCGCGCCCGGCGGCTCGTCGGCGTCGGGGAGGTGGACGATGATGCCGTCGTCGGACCAGATCGCGTCGGACTCCAGGCCGTACTGCTCGCGGATGCGGCGGCTCAACGCCAGGCCCCAGGCGGCGTGGACGCGGCCCCCGTACGGCGAGAGGACGCACAGGCGCCAGTCGCCGATCTCGTCGCGGAAGCGCTCTATGACGATCGTCCTATCGCTCGGGACGACGCGCGTGGCGTCCTGCTGCTCGCGCAGGAAGTCGACGAGGTTGCGTGCGGCCAGCGCGTCGAGGTCATAGTCGGCCTGCAGCTTGTCGGGCGTCTGGTCGACCGCCCAGCGGCTGAAGGCGCCGATCTCCCGGCCGAGCTCCTTGGGGCGCCCGACGCCGTCGCCCTTCCAGAACGGCACGGCGCCCGGCACGCCCGGAGCGGGCGTCACGACAACGCGGTCGCGCCCGATCTCCTCGATGCGCCAGGTCGACGCGCCGAGCAGGAAGGTCTGGCCGGCGCGCGCCTCGTAGACCATCTCCTCGTCGAGCTCGCCGACGCGGCGGCCGTCGGGCAGCACCACGGAGAACAGGCCGCGGTCGGGGATCGTGCCCGCGTTGGTCACCGCGAGCTGGCGCGCGCCCTTGCGCGCGCGGATCGTGCCGCCGACGCGGTCCCACACGATGCGCGGGCGCAGCTCGGCGAACTCCTGCGACGGGTAGCGCCCGTCGAGCATGTCGAGCACGTTCTCGAGCAGCTCGCGCGACAGCTCGGCGTAGGAATGCGTGCGCGTGACAAGCGCGAACAGCTCGTCGACGGAGACCGGCTCCGGCTCGGCCGAGGCCGCGATCGCGACGATCTGCTGGGCGAGCACGTCGAGCGGGTTGCGCGGCACGACGGTCGGCTCGATCCGCCCCTCGCGCATGAGCTTGGTGACGACCGCGCACTCGAGCAGGTCGGCGCGGAACTTGGGGAAGATGCGGCCCTTGGAGACGTCGCCGACCGAGTGGCCGGCGCGGCCGATGCGCTGCAGCCCGCGGGCGACCGACTTGGGCGACTCGACCTGCAGCACGAGGTCGACCGCGCCCATGTCGATGCCGAGCTCGAGCGAGGACGTCGCGACGAGGCACGGCAGCTCGCCCGCCTTGAGCATCTCCTCGACGACCGTGCGCTCCTCGCGGGCCAGCGAGCCGTGGTGGGCGCGCGCGATCTCCTCCTCGGCCAGCTCGTTGAGGCGGAGCGCCAGGCGCTCGGCGCTGCGGCGGTTGTTGACGAAGATGATCGTCGAGCGGTGCTCGCGCACGAGCTTGAGCAGCTCGGGGTAGATCGCCGGCCAGATCGACTGGCGGGTCACGTCGCCGCGCTGGGCGTCGGCGAGCTCCGGCGTCGGGGTCTGATCGGGCTCGACCATCGACTCGACCGGAACGTGGATCTTGAGGTCGAGCGGCTTGCGGATGCCGGCGTCGACGACCGTCACGGTGCGCCGGGGGCCGACCATGAAGCGCCCGACCTCCTCGAGCGGGTTCTGCGTGGCGCTGAGGCCGATGCGCTGGGGGTCGTGGTCGCTGAGCGCGGAGAGGCGCTCGAGCGTCAGCGCCAGGTGGGCGCCGCGCTTGGTCGAGGCCACCGCGTGGATCTCGTCGACGATGATCGACTCGACGTCCGCGCAGCATCTCGCGTGCCTGCGAGGTGAGGATCAGGTACAGCGACTCTGGCGTCGTGATGAGGATGTCCGGCGGCGTGCGGCGCATGGCCGCGCGCTCGCGCTGGGGTGTGTCGCCGGTGCGGATCGCCACCGACAGGTCGGCGCCGATGCCGCGCAGGGGCGCGCGAAGGTTGCGGTCGATGTCGTAGGCGAGCGCCTTCAGCGGCGAGACGTAGACCAGGCGCGTGTGTGCGGCGGGCTCGCGGCTGAGGTTGTCGAGCGCCCACAGAAAGGCGGCGAGCGTCTTGCCCGAGCCGGTGGGGGCCGACAGGAGGACGTGCTCGCCGGTGGCGATCGCCGGCCACGCCTTGGCCTGTGCGGGCGTCGGCGCCTCGAAGGCGCGCTCGAACCACTCGCGCACGGGCGGGGTGAAAGCTGACAACGGCACCTCTTTCGAGAGTACCCGCCCGTCGACGCCCTTCGGGTTCGGCTAGCCCGCCTCGGCCAAGGCGCGCGCCCGTGCGAAGACCTCGTCGAGCATCGGCTCGGTGAGCTTGCCGGTGAACGTGTTCTGCTGGCTGGGGTGAAAGCAGCCGACGAGCGGCAGCCAGACGCCGTCGTCGAAGACGACCTCGTGACCGAAGCGCGGGCGTGGGCGCGGCGGAGGGTGGCCGAGCGCGCCGCGCAGGCGCAGCGCGGCGTCCCACGCGAAGGCGCCGAGGCAGACGACGGCGCGCAGCTGTGTGAGGTGCTCGAGCTCGGCGACCGTCCACGGCAGGCAGGTGTCGCGCTCGGCCGGGGTCGGTTTGTTGGCGGGCGGCGCGCAGCGCACGGCGGCGGTGATCCACGCGCCGCGCAGCTTCAGGCCGTCGTCGAGGCTGATGGACGTCGGCTGGTTGGCGAAGCCGGTGCGGTGCAGGGCGGCGAACAGCCAGTCGCCCGATCGGTCGCCGGTGAACACGCGCCCGGTGCGGTTGCCGCCGTGGGCCGCCGGGGCGAGGCCGAGGATGAGCACCCGCGCGGCCGGGTCGCCGAAGCCTGGAACGGGGCGGCCCCAATACGTGTCGTGCGCGAAGGCCGCCCGCTTCTCGCGCGCGACCTGTTCGCGCCAGGCGACCAGCCGCGGGCACTTGCGACAGGCGACGACCCGGGCCTCGAGCCGGGCGAGCGGCGCGCTCACGCGCGATCGAGCGCGCCCAGCATCAGCCGCGTGATGACCGCCTCGAGCGCGAGCACGTCGTGCGGCTGGCCCGTGCGCAGGCTGCGCGACACGAGCTCGACCGAGGCGCCGATGATCGCGAAGGCGTCGTCGCGCGAGGCGAACGTCTTGGCGCCGTAGCGCGGCGCCGCGCGCAGGTTGTCGCGGTACAGCGAGTCGGCGAACGCGTCGAGGATCGCGTCGCGGCGCGCCGCTGCGCGGGGGCCGGCGCCGATGATCTGCACGAGCAGCGTCTGCGCCGAGTTGTGGTACGCGGCCAGCGTCTGCAGGAACGCGCGCACCCCGGCCGCGACGCGCTCCTCGTAGGAGGCGTGCCCCTCGGCGTCCGACGCCTCGGCCATCGCGCGCATGACTTCCGTCGCCGCCTCGTCGAAGAGCGCGATGATGCACTCCTCCTTGTTGGCGAAGTGCTCGTAGAAGGTGGCCTTCGACATGCCCGCCTCGCGCGAGATCGCCTCGGCGCTGGCGTCGGCGTAGCCGACGCGCGCAAAGACGTCCGCCGCGGCCTCGAACAGGCGGCGACGCTGCACGCTGAGGCGCACCTCCAGCGGTGGCGCGTGGCGGCCTCGGGGGACGGTGACAACGGGTCGCTCGGCGGCGGCCATGGCGTGAATGGTAGGTAGGCTCCCGGTCCCAATGCCCCGGTCGGTCCTGATCGTCGCTGCCGTCGCCATTCTGGCGGTGGCCGGCTGCACCACTCAGAGCTCTTCGAAGGACTCGTCGGGCAAGTTCAAGGGCGATCAGCGCCTCGTGGCAAACACGGTCGAGGACTTCGAGTCCGCGGCGAGCAAGGGCGACCAGGACGAGATCTGCCGCGACCTGCTCGCCAAGCCGCTCGTGGCCCAGTTCGCCAAGCAGGGCGGCTCGTGCGAGAACGCGGTGGACAGCACGCTGAAGGACACCGACGCCTTCGGTCTCACGGTCGAGTCGGTGGCCATCAACGGCGACGAGGCCGTCGCCCACGTCAAGGCCGACCGCGGCAAGAGCGACGTCGACCGAACGCTGACGCTGGTCAAGGAAGGCACCGGCTGGCGGATCAGCGATTTCGGGTCCGGCTGAGCGGCCTTGGGAACGGCCGACCGCGAGCGGATCGCCTCGATCCAGCGCGAGGAGCTCGCGCGCTTCGCCGAGGAGCACCCGCGGTCGCGCGCGCTGTTCGACGCCGCCCGCGCGTCGCTCGTCAGCGGCGTCCCGATGACGTGGATGGCCAAATGGGTCGGCGGGTTCCCGCTGTACGCAGCGGCGGCCCACGGCGCGACGGTCGAAGACGTCGACGGGCACCGCTACGTCGACTTCTCGCTGGGCGACACCGGCGCCATGGCGGGCCACTCGCCGCCGGCGACGGTCGCGGCCGTCGAGCGCCGGCTACGCGACGCCGGCGGCGCCACGCTGATGCTGCCGACCGAGGACGCCGCATGGGTCGGCGAGGAGCTCGGCCGGCGCTTCGGCGTGCCGCTGTGGAGCTTCGCGCTGACGGCGACCGACGCCAACCGCTGGGCGCTGCGGCTGTGCCGCGCGATCACGCGGCGCCCCTACGTGCTGGTCTTCAGCTACTGCTATCACGGCTCGGTCGACGAGACGTTCGTGACGCTCGGCGACGGCGGGCGGCCGCGCTCGCGCGAGGGCAACGTGGGTCCCGCCGTCGACCCGACGGTCACGACGCGCGTGTGTGAGCTCAACGACGTCGAGGCGCTCGAGCGGCTGCTCGCCGACGAGCAGGTCGCCTGCGTCCTGGCCGAGCCGGCGCTGACCAACGTGGGCATCGTGCTGCCGGAGCCCGGCTTCCACGACGCGCTGCGTGCGGCGTGCGATCGGACCGGGACGCTGCTGATCGCCGACGAGACGCACACGATCAGCGCCGGGCCGGGCGGCTGCACGCGTGCCTGGGGCCTGCGGCCCGACCTGGTGACCATCGGCAAGGCGATCGCGGGCGGCATCCCGATCGGCGCCTACGGCGTCAGCGCCGAGGTCGGCGCGCGGATCGAAGCGCTCGACGACGCCGATCTGATCGACGTCGGCGGCGTCGGCGGCACGCTGGCCGGCAACCCGGTGTCGGTCGCCGCCGCCCGGGCCACGCTGGCCGAGGTCCTCACCGACCAGGCCTTCGAGGGCATGGTCGCGCTGTGTGAGAGGTTCGTCGCCGGCGTGCGCGACGTGATCGCCGATGGCGGCATCGACTGGTCGATCGTGCCGCTGGGCGCACGCGCCGAGCTCGCCTTCGCGGCACCGCCGCCACGCACGGGCGGCGAGAGCGCTGCGCTCCACGACACGGAGCTCGAGGACCTCCTGCACCTGTTTCTGCTCAACCGCGGCGTGATGCTGACGCCGTTTCACAACATGGCGCTGATGTCGCCGGCGACGACTGAGGCGGATGTCGACCGGCATGGTGAGGTGTTCGGCGAGCTGGTCTCCGCGCTCGTCGGCTAGCTCCGCGGCCGAGGGCGATGAGGGTGCGTGGGTCGAGAGGCCGGGGTCGCTCTGCGCTCGGGGTTCGTCGAACCGTGACGGATGTTTGCCGGTTTCCGGCAAGAAACTGCCGCGGTTCGGGCTCGAACCCGGCGCGGGCCGGCCTACCCTCCCTCATTGCCCTCGGCCGCGCAGCGCCGCGAGCGGCGAGCGGACAGCAGAGGAGGGCCTCAGCCCAGCGCCCGCCCGTACTGGCGCTCGTAGTAGGCGCGGTAGTCGCCCGAGCGGATCGGCTCCCACCACCACGCGTTGTCGCGGTACCAGGCGACGGTGCGCTCCAGACCGTCGGCGAAGCGCACCTCGGCCTCCCAGCCGAGCGCGCGGACCTTCTCGGAGCCAAGCGAGTAGCGGCGGTCGTGGCCGGGGCGGTCGGTGACGTACTCGATCAGCGACTCGTCGGCGCCGGTGTAGCTCGAGGATGCGCTTGACGACCTCGATGTTCGGGCACTCGTCGGGGCCGCCGACGTTGTAGACCTCGCCGGGCACGCCGTGCTCGAGGACGTGGCCGATGCCGCGCGCGAAGTCCTCGACGTAGAGCCAGTTGCGAACGTTCATGCCGTCGCCGTACACGGGGAGCGGGTCGCCGTGCAGCGCGTTGAGGACCATCAGCGGGATCAGCTTCTCCGGGTACTGATACGGCCCGTAGTTGTTCGAGCCGCGGCAGATCAGCGTCTCGACGCCGAACGTGTGGTGGTAGCTGGAGACGAGCAGGTCGGCGCCGGCCTTGGTCGCGCTGTACGGCGAGGACGGCGCGAGCGGCGACTCCTCGGTGAACGAGCCCTCGTCGATCGAGCCGTAGACCTCGTCGGTGGAGACCTGCAGGTAGCGCACGCCCTGGCGCGCGGGCCGTCTCCAGCAGGACGTAGGTGCCGAGCGCGTGCGTCTTGACGAACGCGTCGGGCTCGGCGATCGAGCGGTCGACGTGCGTCTCGGCGGCGAAGTTGACGACCGCGTCGACGCCCTCCATCGCATCGGCGACCGCGCGCTGGTCCTCGATCGCGCCGTGGACGAACTCGTGCTCGACGTCGTTGAGGTTCTCGCGGCGCCCGGCGTAGGTGAGCTTGTCGAGCACGACGACGTCGTCGCCGTGATCGCGCACGCGGACGCGCACGAAGTTCGAGCCGATGAAGCCCGCGCCGCCGCAGACCAGTAGTTTCATCCCGTCACGACCGCCTTGTCGGTGAGGTAGGCGGCGACGCCATCCTGCCACGGCGGCAGGATCGGCGTTGCCTCGCGCTCGGTCCCGAGCACGGAATACGCCGGCCGAGGAGCCGGGCGAGCGAAGCGCTCGGCCGTGGTCGGCAGCACGCGGCAGCGCACGCCGGCGCGCGCGAAGACCTCGACCGCGAGCTCGTACCACGAGCAGGCGCCGGCGCCGGCGGCATGGAAGATCCCGATGTCGCCGCGGCGCTCGGCGAGCTCGACGAGCGCCTCGGCGAGGTGGCCGGTCCAGGTCGGGCAGCCGACCTGATCGGTCACCACGGTCACCTCGTCGCGCTCGCCGGCCAGGCGCGAGCATCGTGTCGACGAAGTTGCGCCCGCCGGCGCCGAACAGCCACGCGCTGCGCACGATGGCGTGCTCGCCGTCGGCGGCGGCGACCTCGCGCTCGCCGGCCAGCTTCGTGCGGCCGTACGCGCCGAGCGGGGCCACGGCGTCGGACTCGACCCACGGCGTGGTCTTGGCGCCGTCGAAGACGTAGTCGGTCGAGACGTGCACGACGCGCGCGCCGTTCTCCGCCCCGGCGCGCGCGACGTTGCCCGCGCCCGCTCCGTTGACCGCGGTCGCCGCTGCCTCGGCCGTCTCGGCGCCGTCGACGTCCGTCCACGCGGCGCAGTTGACGACCGCGCGCGGCTCGGCGGCCGCGATCACGCGGCGCACGTGGTCGGCGTCGGTGATGTCGAGGCCGGCGCGCGGGAGTGCGATGACATCGTGGCCGAGCCTGGCGGCGACGGCGGCGACGGCCTGCCCGAGCATTCCCGCGCCGCCGGTGACCAGCAGGCGCATAGCGCGCCATCTTGACGCAAGCGCCTGTGCGCGCGCTACGAGCCGTGCACGATCGCCTTGCCGGCCGGCGTGACCAGCCACCAGTCGGCGCCGAAGCCCGCGTTGCCCTCGCCGGTCGTCTGGCCGGGGCTAGCTGTCGCCCTCGAAGTAGTAGAGCGGGTGGCCGGCGTAGGTGACCTCGGTCGAGCCGTCGGCGCGCTTGGTCGTTCCCAGTAGCGCCATCTTGGCGCTCCCGGCCGCCTTCGTCGTGCCGGCGGCCTTCAGCGGAGGCCAGGCCGCGGCGCAGGCGCCGTTGCAGGTGCTCTTGGTGCCCTTGTCGGCCGCCCAGAGGTAGAGCGTGCGGCCCTTGGAGTCGACGAGGAACGTGCCGAGCGGGCCCTGTTTCGTGGTGACGAACGCCGCGGTCGTGGCGGGGCTCTTGGCGGTCGATGCGGCGGACGTGCTCGTGGTGTTGGACTTGCTCGAGCTGCCGCAGGCGGCGAGCACGAGCGCGCCGGCAAGGGCCAGCGCGGAGAGGGTGATCACGCGGGTCATACCTCCGACGACGCCGCCGGAGGGCGATCCTTCGAAGCCTTTACAGAATCCCGATCTCCGAGTTGTCGCCGACCATGAAGCGGTAGGCGCGCGGCTGGCGCTCGTCGCGCGCGATCGTGGACGTTGCGCCCCAGCAGCGAGGACTCCATCCGCCCGTCGAGGTCGCGCACGGACGAGCCGGCGAGCAGGATCGAGTGCTCGACCTCGGCGCGCTCGATCACGCAGCCCTCGCCGATCGCCGAGTACGGGCCGACGTAGGCGTCGATCAGGCGCGCGCCCGCGCCGATGATCGCCGGCCCGCGGACGGTCGAGCGCTCCAGGCGCGCGCCCGCCTCGATGACGACGCGCCCGTCGCACTGGCGAGTCGATGAGCTCGCCGTCGACGCGCGCGGCGATCGTGTCGAGGATCAGCCGGTTGGCCTCGAGCATGTCCTCGAGGCGGCCGGTGTCCTTCCACCAGCCCTGGACGATGTGCGGCTCGACGCGCATGCCGGCGTCGACGAGGTGCTGGATCGCGTCGGTGATCTCGAGCTCGCCGCGCGCCGACGGCTCGATCGCGCGCGCCGCGTCGTGGATCACCGCCGTGAACATGTAGACGCCGACGAGCGCGAGGTCGGTCTTCGGCTCGGGCGGCTTCTCGGCGAGCGCGACGACGCGGTCCCCGTCGAGCTCGGCGACGCCGTAGTGCTCGGGGTCGGGCACCGGCGTCAGCAGGATCAGCGCGTCGGGCTGGTTGCTCGCGGAACGCGTCGACGAGATCGTCGATGCCGCCCTGCAGCAGGTTGTCGCCGAGGTACATGACGAACGGGTCGCTGCCCAGGAACGGCTCGGCGGTCAGCACCGCGTGGGCCAGGCCGGCGGCTCGTCCTGGACGATGTAGGTGATCCGCACGCCGAAGCGCGAGCCGTCGCCGGCGGCCTCGCGGATCTCGTCGCCGGTCTCGGGCGCGATGATGATCCCGACCTCCTCGATGCCGGCCTCGGCCATCGCCTCGATGCCGTAGAAGAGCACCGGGCGGTTGGCGACCGGCACGAGCTGCTTGGCGCTCGTGTGCGTGATCGGGCGCAGGCGCGTGCCCTTGCCGCCGGAGAGGATGAGGCCCTTCAGCGCATCCATCAGTAGACCCCGCCGAGCTTGCGGTGGTCCCAGGTGACGCGCGAGCGCTCGACGAACTGGAGGCCGACGCGCTTGGCCGCCTGCTTGTCGACCATCTCGCGCACCTCGTCGCCGAGCTCGGCGCCGGTGTAGCGCGCGAAGATCTCCATGCCGAGCGCCGCGACGTCATCGACGTCGCGGTGGATCGTCACCTCGCGTCTCGAACATCACGCCGCGCAGCTCGTCGTAGTCCGTCGCCGGTCTCGACCTGCAGCGTGGCGCGCGCGTCGCGCTCGAGGTTGCGCACCTTCTGGGACTTCGCGAACGTCCACGCCCACAGCGCGTCCGTCGCGCACGACGTACCAGAGCGGCATCAGGTGCGGCCAGCCGTCGCGCCCGTTGGTGGCGCAGATGACCGTTCGCTGCTCGTCGAGGAACGCGCGCGACCTCGTCGTCGGTCATCTGGATCAGGTCGCGCTTGGCGGCCATGCGGACGCTACGCTCAGGCGGCGCGCGCGGCGTTGCGCAGGCCGGCCGCACGGCCGCGCGCACGCCGTCGCGCGCGTCCTGCGGGCTCGAGCGACGGCGGCGTCGCCGGCCTCCTTGAGCACCTCGCGCACCAGCCAGTCCGTCGCCGGCGAAGCTGCAGCTCGACGATCACCGAGCCGTCGGCGAGCTCCTGGGCGACCGTGCGCTCCTCGCGCGCCCAGCGCGCACGCTCGGGCGAGATCCAGACGCGCGCCGTGCGCGAGGCCGGGACCTCGCCGGTGCGCGGCCAGCCCTCGACGTCGGCGGCGGGGTCGACCTCGGGGCGCGGCGTGAAGCGCCTTGCGCAGCACCTCGGCGCGTCTTGACGCGGTCCAGGCGGAAGTGGCGCACGTCGTCCTTGCTCGGGATCGAACGACGCGACGTACCAGCCCTCGCGGCCGTTGACGAGCGCGTACGGCTCGACGATCCGCTCGGAGAACTCGTCCTCGTTGGCCTTGTAGTAGTCGAGCTTCAGCAGCCGCCGCGCGGCGATCGCCTCGGAGACGACGCGCGCGATCTCGGAGTCGTCGGCGCCGGCCGCCGCGACCTGCAGGCCCTGCTCGATCGGGTCGGCGCCGAGCGCGGCGACGATCTTCTCGCGGGCGCTGGTCAGCGCGCCCTCGGGCAGGTGCTCGCCGATCAGGTCGATCGCGGCGACCAGCGCCTTGGCCTCGACGGGCAGCAGGCGCGCCGGGCGGGCGAAGTTGTCGGAGTACGGCTCGGGGTCGACCTCGATCGTGCCGTCGTCGCTGATCTCGGCGTAGAGCACGTACGAGCCGCCGCCGAAGTTGACGACGTTGAGGACGTTGATGTCCTCGCGCAGCTCGGCGTCGGTGATCTGCAGGCGCTCGCAGACCTCGGCCTCGCGCAGGCGCTCGCCGGCGCGCCCGGCCTCGATCAGGATCGACGCGAGCGTGACGAGGCGCGCGAAGCGCTCGGGCCGGATCGCCGCCTCGCGGCGGCCGTTGCCGTCGGCCGCGCCGTCGTCGTCCTCGGCGCGCCGCGCTCGGGGCGACCGCGCGGCGCAAGCTGCGAGCTCGCCCTCGTGGCGCTCGGCGAGCAGCGCGACGCGCTCGCCGACCTCGGCGACCAGCTCGGGCGGCCCGACGACGCGCGCGTGCTCGCCGAGGCCGCAGCACCCACGAGACGAGCTGGCGGGCGTTGCGTAGGCGGTCGCGAAGACGACGCCGCCGTCCTCGGCCGGCGCGATCTCGCCGAAGCGCCCGAAGTGGCGCTCGACCTGCCAGGCGATGCGCTCGGCGACCGCGATCTCGGCGATGCCGATCGGTCGTCGCCGAACTGCCAGTCGGCGCGGTTGGCGTAGGCGCGCGGGTCGAAGTCGGTCGGGCGCTTGAAGTCGTGCTCGGCCTTCGTCGCGTAGGCGACCTTGCCGCGGATCCGCGAGAGCCGGAAGACGCGGAGCGCGCTCGCGCTCGTGCGAGCGGCCGAGCAGGTAGAACTGGCCGCCGCGGAACAGCAGGTGGTACGGGTCGACCTTGCGCGCGCCGGTCTCGTCGCGCTCCATCGTGTAGTAGTCGAAGGTGATCGTCTTCTGGCGGAAGATCGCCGTCTCGACCTTCGCCAGGCGCTGGGAGAGCTCGTGGCCGCCGGCGACGGCGGTGATGCCGAGCGCGAGCGAGCGCTGGTCGGGCGACGCGCAGCGGGCGTCGGGCGGCCCCACGAGATCTGCTGCAGCGCGAGCCGCAGCGGCTCGGCGTAGGCGAACTCGCCGTCGAGCAGGTTCAGCGCGAACTGCAGCGACGCCAGCTCCTCGTCGGTGAACGCGATCGCGGGCAGGTGGAAGTTCTCCGGCCGCAGCGAGTAGTTCTCCTGCTCGGCGACGCCGTCGAGCGGCTTGTCGACGGTCAGGTGGATGCCGAGCGACTCGAGCTCGGCGCGGTCGGCGTAGAAGCGGCGCGCGAACGCGTCCTCGTTCATCCCGCTGTAGCCCTCGACGTCGCGGCGGATCTCGAGCGCCGTGACGGGCCGGCGCTCGGCCATCAGGTACGAGATCAGCGAGAGCTGGCGGATGAGCTTCTCGGTGTCCTTCGCCATCAGTGGCTCTCACGATAGATGTGCATCGCCCGCGGCCGTTGCGATCACGCAGACATTCGCCGCTTTTTGCGGGGTTTCATCGCACGCCGGGGGCGCTTGTAGTCTGCGCGTAGGCCAGATGACGAAGCTCGTGATCGTCGACGACCACGAGGCCCTGCGCGAGGGGCTCGTCGCGCTGCTGGAAGCTCACGGGCTCGAGGTCGTCGGGACGGCGGGCAACGTCGCGTCGGGGATGGACGTCGTCGACCACGGCGACCCGGACGTCGCGATCGTCGACATCCGCCTGCCGGACGGCAGCGGCATCGAGCTCACGCGCGAGCTCCTGGCCCGCCACCCCGGGCTCGGCGTGGTGCTCTACACCGGCGACTCCGACGCGGAGCTGCTCTACAGCGGCCTGGACTCAGGCGCGCGCGGCTACGCGCTGAAGGCCGGATCGATGCAGGAGCTCGTGGCCGCCATCGAGCGCATCGCGGCGGGCGGCTCGTACGTCGATCCGCGCCTGGATCGCATCCTGCTCTCGCCGCGGGCCACCGCGCAGGTGCCGCAGCTCTCGCCGCGCGAGCGCGAGATCATGCACCTGATGGCCGAGGGCGGGACCGCGGAGGCGATCGGCGACCGCGCTGGGCGTCTCGGTCGAGACCGTGCGCACGCACGTGCGCAACGTGATCCGCAAGCTGCAGGCGCGCAACCGCGTGCACGCGATCGCGCTGGCGCTGGAGCGCGGCGAGATCGCGCTCGACGCCCCGCCGCGGAGCGGCTGACCGTGGGCGACGAGGCGCTGCGCGCGCTCGTCCACGACCTGCGCGCCCCGCTGACCGTCGTCGAGGGCTTCAGCGACCTGCTGGCGCGGCGCGCGGGCGAGCTTGCGGCGACCGAGCGCGACGAGTACCTGGGGCGGATCGCCGCGGCAGCGCGCGAGATGCGCGAGCTGCTCGATCGCGCCGGGGCCGCCTAGGAGCTCGCGGCCTGGCCCTTGGCGCGGATGCGCTGGCGGCCGTCGACGGCGGCGGCGGTGACGCGCAACGTCCCGTTCGTGCCCCTGACGATCACCCGCGCGACCGGAAGGCGGACGCCGCGCCGGCGCGTGCGAACGCGCTTGGACAGCGCGCAGCGCAGAGCCCCGCGCTTGGGACCGGCGCACAGCCGCAGCCGCCAGGTCCCGGCCGGGAGCCCGACGCGAGTCGCCGCCGTGCGGACCTCGCGCCCGCCGGACACGGTGGTGACCTTGGCGGAAAGCGTCCCGGTGGTGTGGTGGTCGCGGTCGCGCAGGTGGATGTGGAGCGTGAGCTTCTTGGGCTCGGGCTTGGGCGCCGGTGCCGGCACAGTGGCGAGGTCGGCGACGGCTGCGGTCCCCGGCGAGGCCGCGACGGCCGCGCCGTCGTCGTTGGCTGCGGTCACCACGACGCGCAGGGCCGCACCGACGTCGGCGCTCGTGGGCACGTAGGACCCGCCGGTCGCACCGGCGATGGAGACCCAGTCGGCACCCTTGGTGCGCTGCCACTGGAGCGCGTAGCTCGTCGGCTGGTTGAGCCAGGCGCCCGCGCTTGCCGTCAGGACGCTGCCGCGTTGCGCGGCGCCGAGCACGGCCGGCGCTGCGGTGTTGACGGGCAGGGTCCTGACGATGTTGCTGCCGCACGCCATCCCGAGCTGCGAGCAGCTGCCCATGAAGTCGCTCGTGTAGACGTTCCAGTGCGTGGCGATATAGCTGCCCGGCACCGGGTCGGGATTGAAGTAGTCGTCGTGGCCGCAGTCGTAGGTCTGCGGGATGGCACCTCCGATGAAGCTGCACACCGTGCTCGTGTAGGGCGGTGAGCCGGGGCTGCCGTCGTCATAGCACATGACGTCGCGCCCGTCCCAGCAGTGCCAGTACAGGGTCGAGTGCGGGGCCGAGTGCTGCACGCCGCCGAGGTTGTGCGTGATCTCGTGCAGCATGACCGTGGGCTGCCAGTCCTCGGGGTCGGGCGCGGTGCCCGGCGGCGTCAGCATCATGCCGACGAGCCCGCCGCGGTTGGCCCGGTTGTTCTTCCCCGGCTGGTCATCGGGCGAGACCTCGGCGATGCCCCACACGCCCTGGTCGTCCGTCGCCGGGGGCGTGTTCGGCGTGGTCAGGCCGTCGCCCAGGACGAAGACGTCGCGCGTGTCGTGGACGACCGCGGCGTCCACATCGGCGGCGACATTGTCGAAGTTCTCGTCGTCGGTGCCGTCGATGTAGTAGCTGCGGTTGTGCGGAAGCGCGACCGATTGGATGTCGACGTACTGCGGTCCGCACTGGGTGCCCATATCGAAGCGCAGTGCGCGCCGCCCGCCGGTCTGGAGCGCGAGGAACTGCTCGATGCGCGACACGTCGGCCTGCAGCGAGTCCGCCCAGTCGTCGAACCGGGGGGTCACGTCCTGCGGGTACGCGTACGCGACCTTGATCTGTCGCTGTGTGGATGAAAAGACAGCGTGTGCAGTGTCGTCCGAATTCGGTTCCACCGTGCCGCACCAGTCCGTCGGCAGGAACTCGGGCAGGTCCGGTGCCGTCGTGCTCGCGAGATGTGCGATCGCCAGCGTACGGCCGATGTTCGCGGCCGCCAGCTCGGCCGGCGTATCGCGGTGGTTCGGCTCGTCGTCCCCGTGCGCGCTCGCCGTCGGCGCGAGCGCGAGTGCGAGCACCAGGGCGAGGAGGGCCGGCCGTGCGAAGCGCATGACGCTTCAGTCGTCGGCGTGCGGCGCGCGGTTCTGCAGTGCGCCATGGACGCATGGCGGAGCGCCCGGCCTCCACCCCGGCCCAAGGGTGTCCGGTCCCGGCGGGACGCGGGGGGAGGCGGGCAGCCGGGTGATCGGCGGTCTCGGACGCCGCTTGATCGCGTCTGGACGAACTCCTGGACGGCGCGCCCGCCGGTCAGGCGGCGCGCCGCTCTGGCTCGACGGAGGCCGGGCCGAAGTAGGCGGCGGCGCCGACCCCGCGATCGAACGGTGCCCAGGCCACGCCTGGCGGGAGCTCCTTCTCCAGGCGATCGAACGAGCCGAGCTTTCCGCCCAGGTTGTCGATCATGTGCACGAGCCACGCCTCGCGCGTGCAGGGGACCACCGGGCTGCCGTGTTCGAGCGCGCCGTGGTGGCTGAGGATGATGTGCAGCACCGCCCGCGCGGTGTCGGGCGGGAAGCCCGGCAGCTCCTCGATCACGCGGCGGACGCGGTAGTAGCCCAACGGGATCTCGCCGTGCAGGCGCCCGGCGTCGGTGAGGTCGATGGCTGCCGGATCGGCCGTGTAGGCCTCGAGCTTGCCGATGTCGTGCAGCAGTGCGCCGGTCACTGCGACGTCGCGGTCGAGGCCCGGGAAGGTGCCCGACAGAAGCGCGACGCCCTGCGCGACGCTCAGCGAGTGCTCGAGCAGCCCGTGGACGTAGGCCTGGTGGTAGAGCTTGGCGGCCGGCGCGCACCGGTAACGCTCCCAGGTCTCGCTGTCCGGGCCGAGCAGGCGATCGAGCAGCGCCCGTAGGTACGGATCCTGCACGGTGGCGACAAGGTTGCGCAGGTCGGCCTCCATCGTGTCGGCCGAGTGCGGCGGGCCGTCGAGCAGATCGGACATCACGTACGAGCCCGGCGCGGGCTCGCCCACCGAGTGCAGCGCCAGCTGTGCGCCCCAGCGCGCGTGGACCTCGTAGCGGCCGCGGACGTGCACCGGGCGCCCGGCCCGGCAGAGGTCGCGCACGTCGGCGACGCCCGCCCGCACGATCGCGCTGAGCCGCCCCGTCCGGTCGCCCAGCGTGAGCTTCAGGAACTGGCCACCGTCGCGCTTCGTGCGCACCTCGACCGCGCGGACGAGGAGGACCTGGTCCACTTCCTGGCCGTCGGTGAGGTTGCGAACGAGCACGCCGACAACCGTAGGGAGCCTCGCGGACGGCAGACTATTGACCCATGACCGATGCAACCGTCGTCGTGACCGGCGGCACCGGAGGCCTTGGCGGCGCCGTCACGCGCGCGTTCCTGCGCGACGGCTGGCGGGTCGTCGTGCCGTGGATCGCAGAGCGCGAGCTCGAGCGCGTCGAGGCGCACGAGCGCCTGAGTCTCGTCCGCGCCGACCTCTTCGACCCCGGCGACGTGGCCGACGTCGTCGAAGCGGCGGGCCCGTCGCTGCGCGCGCTCGTCAACCTCGTCGGTGGCTTCGCCGAGCACGGCCGCATCCACGAGACGCCGGTCGAGACCTTCGAGGAGCAGCTGCGGCTCAACCTCCGCCCCACTTACTTGTGCGCCGCCGCCGCCGTCCCGCCGATGCTTGCGGCCGGCGGCGGGGCCATCGTCTGCGTCTCCTCGCGCGCTGCGCGCCGGCCCTTCCCCGGTGCCGCGGGCTACGTCGTGTCGAAGGCCGCGGTGCTCGCGTTCGTCGATGCGCTCGATGCCGAGTACCGCAAGGACGGCATCCGCGTCAACGCGCTCCTGCCCAGCGTGATCGACACGCCGGCCAACCGCAGGGCCATGCCCGGCGCCGACTTCGACACCTGGGTGTCGCCCGACGAGATCGCCCGTGTCATCACCTTCCTGTGCTCCGACGCGGCGTCGGCAACGAGTGGCGCGCACCTACCTGTCTATGGTCAAGCGTGATGCGACTACATGACGGTCCGGCTCGCAAGTGGTGGACGCTCACGGCGGTGTGCGTCGCGACGTTCATGCTGCTCATCGACATCACCATCGTCAACGTCGCGCTGCCTGACATCCGCAGCGCGCTGGGGTCGTCGTTCAGCGACCTGCAATGGGTTATCGACGCCTACGCCCTCACGCTGGCGGCCTTCCTGCTGACGTGGGGCACGACCTCCGACCGCCTCGGCCGCCGGTTCATCTTCGTGGTCGGCCTGGTCATCTTCGTCTGCGCCTCGCTGGCCTGCGCGCTGTCGACGACTCCGCTCTTCCTCAACCTCGCGCGCGCCGTTCAGGGCGTGGGCGCGGCCGCGATGTTCGCCACCTCACTGGCGCTGCTGGCCTCGGCCTTCCACGGCCGTGAGCGCGGCACCGCGGTCGGGATCTGGGGCGCGACGATCGGCGCGGCCGTGGCCATCGGCCCGCTCGTTGGCGGAATCCTCACGGAGAGCGTCGGCTGGGAGTCGATCTTCTACATCAACGTCCCGATCGGGATCGGCGCGATCTACATCGCGCTCACACGCGTGGCCGAGTCCAAGGATCCGAACGCGGGACCGACGGACTGGGCCGGCCTGGTGACCTTCTCGGGCGGGCTGTTCCTGCTGATTTTTGCTCTCGTGCGCGGCAACCCCGAGGGCTGGGGAAGCCCGCTGATCGTGTCCTTCCTCATCGGCGCCGCCGCGCTGCTCGTGGGCTTCGTCATCGTGGAGGCGCGCGTGGCCTACCCGATGCTCGACCTCGCGCTGTTCCGCGTGCCGACGTTCGGCGGCGCCTGCATTGCCGCGTTCGCGCTCTCGGCATCGCTGTTCTCGATGTTCCTGTACCTCACGCTCTACCTCCAGAACGGGCTGGGCCTCTCGCCGCTGCAGGCGGGGCTGCGCTTCCTGCCGCTCTCGCTGCTGTCGTTCATCGTGGCGCCCCTGGCGGGGCGGCTGTCGGCTCGCGTGCCGATCCGAGCGCTCATCGGGGGCGGGATGCTGCTCGTCACGATTGCACTGCTCCTGATGCGCGGCCTGAACGCGTCCTCGGCCTGGACCGCCCTACTGGCCGGCTTCTGCCTGGCGGGCATCGGCACGGCGTTCGTCAACCCGTCGCTGGCCTCGACGGCCGTGAGCGTCGTGCCGCCGCAGCGCGCCGGCATGGGCTCGGGGATCAACTCGACCTTCCGCCAGATCGGCATCGCCACGGGCACCGCCGGCCTGGGCGCCCTGTTCCAGGAGCTGCTCGCCAACCGGGCGACCGGGCGTCTGGCGCACGTGCCCGCCGAGGTCCTGGCGCAGGGGCGCCCGGAGGTGGCGGGGCCGGGCGGCCGCGAGGCCTACCTCGACGCTCTTCACCGGAGCGCTCAACGACCTCTTCCTCGTCGCCGCGATCATCGCGTTCGCCGGCGCGGTGCTTTCGTTCGCGCTCATCCGCGGACGCGACTTCATCGCCTTCGGGCCGGCAGTCCCGGAGGAGTCGCAGCCCGAAGCCGAGGCGGCTGCGGCGTGACGTCCCGCAATCGCGAGTGCGTGCCGCTGCCCGACACCCCGCTACCCTGATGCGTCCGATGAGGCGCCTGCTCGCTTTTGCCCTGCTCTTCGTGCTGCTTTACGCCGCACCGTCCGGTGCGCAGCTCACGCACATCCGCCCAGGCGTCAGCGCCGGCGGGGTCGACCTCTCCGGCCTGACCGTCCCCGACGCGACGGCCAAGCTCAACGCGCAGCTCGCGCCGCGGCTGGGTCCTGACCTGCTGATCGGCGTGGCGGGAAAGCCATGGACGATCAAGATGGCCGACGCCAAGCTCACGTTTGACGCCGAGCGCACGGCCAAGCGGGCGCTGTACGCGAAGGCCGGCGTCACGCAGGTCGCCCCCGCGATCAGCCACTCGCGGCTGGCGGTCAAAGCCTTCGTCGAGAACATCGCCAAGCAGGTCGGCAAGCCGGCGCGCGACGCGCGGATCAAGATCACGCTGCGCCACATCTACCGCGAGCGCTCGCGCCCCGGGCGCGGGCTCGACGTCGAGGCTGCGAGCAAGGCGATCGACGCCGCCATCGACGATCCCGCGGCGCCGCGTGTGCTCCACCAGCGGCTGACGCGCGTGCGCGCGAAGGTCAACGCCAACGACCTCGCCCGCGTCTACAACACGGTCATCACGATCGACAAGGATCACTTCACCCTGCGGCTGTTCAAGGGCCTGAAGTTCCGCAAGAGCTACGGCGTCGCCGTCGGCCAGCCGGCCTATCCGACGCCCAGCGGCCGCTTCGCGATCCAGGACAAGCAGGTCAACCCGGTGTGGTCGGTGCCCAACTCGCCGTGGGCCGGCGAGCTGCAGGGCACGACCGTCGAGGGCGGCAGCGCCGCCAACCCGCTGAAGGCGCGCTGGATGGGTATCGCCAACGGCGTCGGCATCCACGGCACCGGCGAGGACTGGTCGATCGGCACGCGTGCCTCGCACGGGTGCATCCGCATGCACGTACCCGACGTCATCGACCTCTTCAGCCGCGTCCCGGTCGGGACGCCGGTCCTCATCCAGTAAGTCGGACGACGCCTACGCCGTTGCCTTGCTCGGCGCCGGCGCCCACGCCCGTGCGGTGCTCAGCGCGCGGCGCGGGGACAGGGTGCCGCACTCGTGCGCGAGGATCCCGACCGCTACGACCAGGCCGGTCATGGCGAGGATCGCCCCGACCCCGAAGGTGAAGGCCGTGATCGCCGCGATGTCGACCGGTTGGCCGGTCACCTCGACGAAGCCGTAGGACAGCATCGCCAGGCGCAGGCCGGCGCTCGCCGGCCCGAGCGGCAGGATGCGACCGCCGCCCTGCGCGGCCATGACGAGCACGACGGTCGCGGGCGTCACCGGCAGGGCGAAGGCGGTCATGAAGGCCGCCATCGATCCCAGGCGGATGACCCGCGCGAGCGCCTGCCAGCTCGCGACGCCGGTGAGGAAGCGCGCGGGTGAGCCGAGGATCGCGACGCCCTGGCGCACCGGCTCGCGCAGCTTGCGCACGAGCCACCAGCAGACGACGCCGACGATGACGGCGCCGAGCGCGGCGGCAATCGGATGCTTGACGACGAGCGACACGTCGAGCGCCGGCAGCTCGCCGCCCGCGGTGGGCACCGGGAGGAAGCCGTTGGCCAACGCCCAGATGACGAGGCACAAGCCGAAGGCCGTCTCGAACACGGTCTCGGGGATGAAGGTCGCGACCAGCGTCGGGTAGCGCGCGCCGTCGATGCGCCGGCGCACCATCGCGAGCTTGACCACGTCGCCGCCGCGCGCGGGGACGAAGGCGTTGATCCCGGACCCGGCGAGGTACGCGCGCATCACGTCCCGCGGCCGCAGACCGTGAGCATCGGGATAGGCGGCGCGCAAAATGTTGAACCACGCGCGGGTACGGACGGCCTGTGCGAGCAGGTACAGCCCGACCCCCATCGCCAGCCAGCGCACGTCGACCTCGGCGGTCCGGTCGGCGATCAGGCCGACCGCGTGGACCGCGGTGCGTACGACGGCATCGAGCTTGTCCTGCATCCCTGCGCCGACCGTACTCCGCCCGCGCCTCCCGCGCGCCGATATCTGGACGATTGGACGGGACAGGGCGACAAGTAGCATCGAGCCGATGGAGACCGCGCCCGCCCTGACCTCGCTGTCGCACGGAGCGGGCTGCGGCTGCAAGCTGCCCGCTGCCGCGCTGCTGCCGATCGTCCGCGACCTGCCCGCAGCCACCGCCCCCGAGCTGCTGGTCGGCTCGGCCACCGCCGACGACGCCGCGGTCTGGCGCATCTGCGACGAGCTCGCCCTCGTCCAGACTGTCGACTTCTTCACGCCGGTCGTCGACGACGCCTACGACTTCGGGCGCATCGCCGCCGCCAATGCGCTCTCCGACGTCTACGCGATGGGCGGGCGGCCGCTCACCGCGCTGAACCTCGTCGCCTGGCCGATGGAGCGCCTCGGGCCCGACGCGCTCGCCGACGTTCTGCGCGGAGGCCTCGACGTCGTGCGCGCGGCCGGTGCCGAGGTCGTCGGCGGCCACTCGATCGACGATCCCGAGCCCAAGTACGGGCTCGCCGTCACCGGCGCCGTCCGTCCCGATCGCGTCCTCACGAACGCCGGCGGCCGTGCCGGCGACGCGCTCGTGCTGACCAAGCCGCTCGGCGGCGGAGCGGTGGTCACCGCGCGCAAGCGCGGCGCGGCCGGCGACGATCTGCTCGCGCGCGCGGTCGAAGTGATGGCGAGCCTCAACGCCGACGCCGCCGTCGCCGCCGTGGCGGCCGGCGCCTCGGCGACGACCGACGTGACCGGCTTCGGTCTGCTCGGCCATCTGCATGCGCTCGCGCGCGAGAGCGGCCTTGCCGCCGAGGTCGACGCGACGGCCGTCCCGGCGATCGAGGGTGTCGAGGGATTGCTGGCCGACGACGGTGCAGTGTCCGGCGGCAGCCGCGCCAACCGCGAGTACGCGGCCGCCTTGGCGTCGTTCGCGGCCGGGCTCGAGCCGTGGCGTGAACGCCTGGTCTGCGACGCGACGACCTCCGGTGGCCTGCTCGTCGCGATCGACCCGGCGCGCGCGGGCGAGGTACCGGGCGCGGTCGTAGGGCGCCTGGTCACCGGCACGCCCGGCACGATCGTGGTGGCTTAGCATCGCGCACGGAGCGGCCCGGGGCCGGTGCCCCGACCGGCCTTCAAAGCCGGGGGGGCCGTGCTACCACGGCTGGAAGGTTCGACTCCTTCGCCGCTCCGTGCCTTGTGCGGTCAGGCCGACGGCCGTCGCCGTAGCGGGACCAGCGCGGCGACTTCGTCGGCAGCCTCGAGATACGGCAGGTGCGCGCGCCCGGGGAGGGTGTGGTAGGTGGCGTTGGGAAGCGAGTCGGCCAGTTCGCTGCTGCGCTGAAGTTTGGTCGGCACGTCGAGCTCACCGCACGCCACGATCGTCTGCATGGCGATCTCGCGCAGGCGGCTCGCCGCGTCGATGCCGCTTGCGCCGTCGACGTCGGGGTCGGGTTCGCCGTTGGCGATCACGATGCGGTTCATGTCGAGTGCGAGCTCGCGTGCCGGACCGCCTACCCGCCCCTCTGGTTGGTCTGGCCCGTCGAGCCATAGCCGGATCTCCAGCTGGTTGCAGAGCTCGAGCTCTCCTGCTGTCCAGGCCGCATCGATCGCCTCTGCCAGCCCATTGGTCGCGGCGATGTAGGCGGCCTCATCGAGTTCGGGGTCGCCGCCGACAGCGGGTGCCAGCAGCACGAGCCCTGCGACCCGCTCGGGTGCCTCGAGCGCCGCGTCGAGCGCCACCTTGCCGCCCATTGAGCTCCCGATGAGCCAGCCAGGCCCGTTCGGCGAGACGGCGTCGATGACAGCGAGCAGGTCGTCGACGTGCCGGTAGGGTCGGTCAGCGGGCGCCACGTCTCCAAACCCGCGCCGGTCGTACGCGACGACGTCGCACCCGGCTGCGTGAAGCCGCTCGCCCACCTCGCGCCAGCAGCGCCGATCGCACACGCCGGCGTGAAGCAAGACGACCGCGGCCCCGTCGCTCGTCCAGTGATCCGCGACCAGCGCCGCGCCCGCGACCGGGATCTCGACCCGCTCGAACGTCACCGCGCGAGCCTACAGCCGCCGGCCGGTGCCGCTCAGGCCCCACAGGCCCGCGCGACCTGCGCGCGGCCGCGGTGCAGGCGGCTGGCCAGCGTGCCCTCGGCGATGCCGAGCGTGGCCGCTGCGTCGGTCGACTTGTAGCCGTGCACGTCGACGAGCACGACCGCGGCGCGGAACGACTCGGGCAGCGTCGCGACGGCGTCCATGACCTCGCGGGCGCGCATGGCACTCATGGGCCGGTCTTCGGCGTGGCGGTCGACCGCCTCGAAGTCCTCGGGCAGCGCGCTGGTGCGCACGCGGCTGCACAGCGCGCGCAGTCGGCTGTGGTGCGTGTTGCGCATCGCCTGCATCAGGTAGCCGGCCTCGCTGCCGTTGACCATCCGCGGGCGGCGCAGCACGCGCTCAAGCGTGTCCTGGACGAGGTCCTCGGCGTCGCCGTCGCGCCCGCACAGGTGGCGGGCGAAGCGCAGCAGGCGATCCATGTGCACCGTCAGCACATCGGGATCGAGAGGGCGAGCAACGGCGAAGGTCGACATGGCAGCGATGGTGCGGCATGCCCGCGGTCGTTCGCACCGGGGTCGGCCCCCTGTCTTTTCGCGTCGCCGACACCACGGTACGGCTGCCCGCACCGGTGACGTGGGATGACCCGCACCTCCGGCCATGTCCACGCGCGCGACAATCCGCACAAGAGGCCCGGGTCCACCGTTGCCAGGGGGGCTCGAGATACGACCAGGGGCCCGCGTCTGCTCTCTCCAATTCAGATACTCCAGCAGCCTGTCGCAGCGGAACTGCTCGAACGCGACGGCGAACTCGCCCGCATCGAGGCGGCCATCGCCGGTGCGCGCGCGGGCACCGGCGCCACCGTGATCGTCGAAGGCCCCGCGGGGATCGGCAAGTCCGCGATCCTGTCCGCTGCGCGCGCAGCGGCCGAGGCGGACGGCGCGACGCGCCTGCTGCGCGCGCGCGGAGCCGAGCTCGAGCGTGACTTCGCCTTCGGCGTCGTGCGCCAGCTCTTCGAGCCCGCCCTGCGCGAGGCGAGCCCGGCCGAGCGCGCCGAGCTGCTGCAGGGCCCGGCGGGCCTGGCCGCGCGCGTGCTCGGGCTCCCGGGAGCACCGGCCGAAGGCGAGGACCCGGTCGCCGGGCCCGACGCGTCGTTCACCGTGCTGCACGGCCTCTACTGGCTGTGCGCGAACCTGGCCGCCAACGGAGCGCTCGTGCTCGCCGTCGACGACGCGCACTGGGCCGACACCTCCTCGCTGCGGTTCCTTGCCTTCCTGTTCGCGCGGCTGGACGAGCTGCCGGTCGCACTGGTCATCGCCACCCGTCGCGAGGTCGAAGGCGAGGGCGCGCACATGCTCGCCCTCCTCGCCGCCGATCCGGACGCCGAGGTCGTGCGTCCCGCGCCGCTCACCCACACGGCGGTCGGATGGCTGGTCGAGTCGGGTCTCGGCGCCCGGCCCGACCGTGCGTTCGTCGAGGCTTGCCACCGCGCCACCGGCGGGTCGCCGTTCCTCGTGCGCGAGCTCGTCGAGGCGCTGCGTGTGGAGCGCGTCGCACCCCGCGCGCACGCGGCGGCCCACGTCGAGGCGACCGGTGCCCGCGGCGCGCGGCGCTGGATCCTGCTGCGGATGGGCCGCCTGCCCGCGCCCGCCGCGCTGCTCGCGCGCGCGCTGGCAGTCCTGGAGAGCGCGGAGCTCGCCACCGCCGCGGCGCTTTCCGGCCTGGAGTTCGACGCCGCGTCCGCGGCGGCCGACACGCTCGTCGCGGCGGGCATTCTCGAGCCGGGCAGCCCGCTGCGCTTCATGCACCCGCTCGTCCGCGCCGGCATCTACGACGAGCTGGCCGGAGCCGACCGCTCGTTCGCCCACCGCCGTGCGGCAGAGCTGCTCGACGGCAATCCGATCGACGAGGAGCGCGTGGCCGAGCACCTGCTCGCCACGCAGCCCGCCGGCGATCCGTGGATCGCCAAGCGTCTCGTGGAGGCGGCGCGCACCGCGGCCCGCCGCGGCGCACCCGAGTCGGCGGCGGTGCTCCTGCGCCGAGCCCTCGCCGAGCCGGCGCCTCCCGCCGAGCGCGCGCAGGTGCTCCTCGAGCTCGGCATCGCCGAGGTGACCGCCGGGCAACCCGCCGGCGAGGAGCACCTCGAGGAGGCGCTCGCCCACGCCGGAGACGATGACGGCGTGCGCGTCGGGGCGACGCTCGTGCTCGCCCACGTGCTCGGGCGGGACGAGCGCTCGGGGCGCGCGGTCGAGATCGTCGACCGCACCGCCGCGCTTCTGCGAGGCCGCGACGAGCGCGTCTCCGAGCACCTCGAGGCGCTCTCGTTGGCCGCCGGGATGCTCGACGCCCGCACGGCGCCAGCGCTGTCCGACCGCCTGGATGCGATGCGCCTGCGCGCAGAGGATCCCGACGCGCCGCGCGAGGTACTCGCCGTGGCCGCGTTGCGCGCGGTCGAGACCAACGAGCCCGCCGAGGTCGGCATCGCGCTCGCGCGCCGCGCCTTCGCGGCCGGGCCACGGCCCGTGCCGGCGCCGACCGACCTGCCGTGGTTCGTGCAGGCAGCGATTGCGCTCGTATGGGCCGACGCGCTCGACGAGGCGCACGACCGGCTCGACGCGGGCGTCGCCGAGGCCCGCGCCACGGGCGACTGCGCGCTCTTCGCCTCGAGCATGGCGTGGCGCGCCTGGGTGCTGCTGCGCCGCGGCGACCTGCAGGGCGCGGCCGGCGACGCGCGCACGGTGCTCGACGCGGCCGACCTGCCCGCGCCGCAGCTCTATCGCACCGTGGCCACCGCGATCCTCGTCAACGCCAACCTCGACCGCGGCGACGTCGCGGCCGCCGAAGCCGCGCTGGGGCGCTTCGCCGACGGCGAGCCGGCGCGCACGCAGGGCAGCGCGACGCTGCTGCTCGCGCGCGGGCGCATCCACGTCGCCCGCCGTCGTCTCGAGGCAGGGCTGGCCGACATGCACGAGGCGGCGCGGGTCGCGCTCGGCACCGGCGCGGTCGCGCCCGGATACCTGCAGTGGCGCTCGGAGGCGGCGCAGGTCCACGCAGCCCTCGGCGAGCGCGACGCCGCGGTCGCGCTTGTGCGTGAGGAGTTGGCGCTCGCGCGGGCGTTCGGCGCGCAGCGCACGCTGGGGGTGGCGCTGCGCAGTGCGGGCGTGGTCATCGGCGGCCGGGAGGGCGAAGAGCTGTTGCACGAGGCGGTGGCGACGCTCGATCGTTCCGGCGTCGGCCTCGAGCGCGCACGCGCGCTCGTCGAGCTCGGCGCGCTGCTGCGTAGGGCCAACCGCCGCAAGGAGGCGCGCGACCTCCTGCGCGAGGGCCTCGACATCGCCCATCACGCCGGCGCGCGTCCGGTCGCCGACCACGCCGCGATCGAGCTGCGCGCCACCGGCGCCAAGCCCCGCCGTGCGCCGCTGACCGGCGTGGAGTCGCTCACCGCCAGCGAGCGCCGCGTGGCCGAGCTCGCTGCCCAGGGGCTGACCAACCGCGAGATCGCCCAGGCCCTGTTCGTCACCGCGCGCACCGTCGAGGGCCACCTCACCCACACGTTCCAGAAGCTCGATCTGCGCTCGCGCGACGACCTCGCGGTCGCGCTCGTGTCCTAGGCGGGCGTGGGACGGGCCATCGTCCGTGCACGGCGACGGACATGATCGCCGACCGCCTGATCGCCGCGCGCGAGGCGGGCTGGGAGGACGAAGACGAGGAAGGCCGCACGCTCAACCACACGCTCGGCTTCTCCCACCTCGGCGGCGCGACGCTCGACAACGAGGAGAACTACCTCATCAAGAAGTTCTTCTCGGCGATCGGGGCGTTGCAGATCGAGAACCAGGCCCGCATACGGCGGCCGGCGCCGTGATCATGGCCGCCGTGGGACGCCGGCGCGCGGGCGCCGTGGCGGGCGGCGCGCTGATGCTCGCGGGCGCCATGGCCACGCGCTGGTCGGTCTACAAGGCGGGCTTCCAGAGCGCGGCCGACCCGAAGTACGTGGTGGAGCCGCAGCGCGCACGCCGCGAGCAGCGGTGATCCGCCATGCCCGGTGCAGCGTAGGGGTGTGTAGCGCCGGGGGGATTGGGGCGGGGCATCGGCCCGCGTAGCATCCTCTCGCATGTCCGGTGCTCCGCCCCGGCGCGCCCGCGAGCGGTTGCGCGATCTGCCCTCGGTCGATCGCCTCGCCACCTCGGTGGCGCGGGCGGAGCTGGCCGCGCGCCGCGACGAGCTGCTGGCCGGGGCGGCCGACGAGGTCGACCTCGTCTCCCGCGCCCGCGAGCGGTTGAGGCCGTCGCTGCGCCGCGTGCTCAACGCGACCGGCGTGGTCGTGCATACGAACCTCGGCCGGGCACCGCTGGCGCCGGCCGCGCGCGCGGCCGTCACCGCCGCCGCCGAGGGCTACTCGAACCTCGAGCTCGACCTCGCCACGGGCGAGCGCGGCTCGCGCCACGCGCACGTCGAGGCGCTGCTGCGCGAAATCACGGGCGCCGAGGCCGCCGTCGCCGTCAACAACTGCGCGGCCGCGGTGCTGCTCGCCGCCGCGGCGCTGGCCGGCCCCGGGCGCGAGGTCGTCGTCTCGCGCGGGCAGCTCATCGAGATCGGCGGCGGCTTTCGCGTGCCCGAGGTCGTCGCGCAGGCGGGGGCGCGGCTGGTCGAGGTCGGGACGACGAACCGCACGCGGCTGGGCGACTACGCGGCCGCCCTGGGCGAGCACACCGGGGCGATCCTGCGCGCCCACCCGTCGAACTTCCGTACCCTCGGTTTCACCGAGGAGGTCGAGATCGAGGCGCTCTGCGAGCTCGGGGTGCCGGTGATCGACGACGTCGGCTCCGGCGCGCTGGCCGATGAGCTCGAGCTGCTTTCCGAGGAGCCATCGGTGCGCCGCTCGCTGCGCGCCGGCGCGGCGGTCGTCTGCTTCAGTGGCGACAAGCTGCTCGGCGGCCCGCAGGCCGGCGTCATGGTCGGCGCGCGCGACGCCATCCAGGCGTGCCGGCGACACCCGCTCGCCCGTGCGGTGCGTATCGACAAGCTGTCGCTGGCGGCGCTCGAGGCCACGCTCGCCCTCTACCGCGACCCCGACCTTGCCCGCGCCGAGCTTCCGGTCCTGCGGATGCTCGAGGCGACGCCCGACGAGCTCGACGCCCGCGCGCGGCGCTTGGCCGAGGGCTGCGGTGGCGAAGTCGTCGCGGCGACGGCGAAGGTGGGCGGCGGGGCGCTGCCGCTCCTCGAGCTGCCGGGGCCCGCGGTGGCGGTCGAGCTCGCGCTCGCCGAGCCCCTGCGTGCCGGCGACCCCGCGGTCGTCGGGCGCGTCGCCGACGGGCGGCTGCTGCTCGACGTGCGCACGCTGACCGACGACGACGCCGACCTCGTGGCCGCGGCAGTGCGGGCATGCCGCTGACCCTCGGCACGGCCGGGCACATCGACCACGGCAAGACCGCGCTCGTCGCCGCGCTGACCGGCGTCGACACCGATCGCCTGCCGGCCGAGAAGAGCCGGGGGATCTCGATCGAGCTCGGCTACGCGCCGCTGCTGCTGCCCTCCGGCCGGCGACTGTCGGTCGTCGACGTCCCCGGCCACGAGCGCTTTGTGCGCACGATGGTCGCCGGCGCGACGGGGATCGACCTGTATCTCATGGTCGTCGCCGCCGACGACGGCGTGATGCCCCAGACAATCGAGCACGCCGCCGTGCTCGCCGCGCTCGGCGTCACCGAGGGCGTCGTCGCGGTGACGAAGGCGGACCTCGCCGACCCGCAACGCGCGGCGGCGGAGGCGGAGGCGGCCGAGATGCTCACCGGCGCCGAGGTCGTCGCCTGCTCTGCGCGCACGGGCGCCGGCATCGACGACGTGCGAGCGGCGCTCGACCGCGTCGCCGCGCGCCTGCGGAGCCGTGGCGACGGCGCCGGCGCGGCGCTGCTGCACGTCGACCGCGCCTTCACGATCCACGGCGCCGGAACGGTGGTGACCGGCACGCTGTGGTCAGGCGCGATCGCGGCGGGCGACCGGCTCGCGCTGCTGCCGGCCGGCACGGAGGTGCGCGTGCGCTCCGTGCAGGTCCACGACGAGCCCGTCGAGCGCGCGCAGGCCGGCCAGCGCGTTGCGCTCAACCTGGCCGGCATCGCGGTCCGCGACGTCGCGCGCGGCGACGCGCTCGCGGCGCCTGGCACGCTGGCGCAGACGCGCGTGATCGACTGCGAGCTGACGCTGCGCGGCGCCCGCCACGGGATGCGCGCGCACGTGCACCACGGCACGCGCGAGGCGCCCGCGCGGATGGCTGAGCTCGGCGATGGCCTCTGGCAGGCGCGCCTGGAAGGGCCGCTGCTGGCCCGCGCCGGCGACCGTGTCGTGGTGCGCTCGATCGCCCCGCCCGACACCCTCGGCGGGGGCGTCGTGCTCGACCCGGCGGCGCGCCGCCACGGCCGCCGCGCCGAGGTCCTCGCGCGCCTGGAGCGCCTACGCCGCGGCGAGCCGGAGCGCGCGCCGGAGGCCGCGCCCGCCGCGCCCGAGCCGGAGGCGCCGGCACCGCTCTCCGACTCGGCGCTCGCGCTCGAGGAACGCCTGCGCGCGGCCGGCCACGAGCCGCCCAACGAAGCCGACCTCGACCCGGAGGATCTCGCCGCCCTGCGGGCCACCGGGCGCGCCGTGCGCGTGGGCCGCTCGATGTACGCGCATCCCGAAGCGCTGGCCGCCGTGCGTGCGCGCGTGGAGCAGATCATCGCCTCCGAGGGCTCGATCACGCTGGCCCGGTTGCGCGACGAGCTGCAGACGTCGCGCAAGTTCGCGCAGGCCCTGCTCGAACACTTCGACGCCGAGCGAGTGACCAAGCGGCTGCCCGACGATTCGCGCGTACTGCGCGGGCGCGGCCCGGCATAAAGATCGCATTCGCAGGACCGACTATCGCGGTGTGGGTCCTCTCACGCGCCTTCAAGCCTGGCTGCCCACGGGCAGCACGCTGCCGCCTGAGATGTGGCGGCGTCGCCACGTCTGGATGGTGCGGGTGCTGTGGGCGCACGCCGTGGCGTTGTTCGCGTGGGGTCTGCTGCTCGGCCACCCGCTCTGGCACTCGGCGCTCGATGCGGGCCCGATCTTCGTCTGCGGTGCGTTCGCTTCCCGCAAGCGCTACACGCGCCGCGGGCGCTCTGCCGCCGCCTGCATCGGCCTGCTCACCGCCTCGGCGGTGATCGTGCATCTGATGAATGGCGCGATCGAGGGCCACTTCCACTTCTTCGTGATGGTCAGCCTGCTCGCGCTCTACGAGGAGTGGTTCCCCTACCTGCTGGCCTTCGCGTTCGTGCTCGGCCATCACGGGCTCATGGGCCTCGTCGAGCCCGCGTCGGTCTACAACCACGCGGATGCCGTCGCGCATCCCTGGCGCTGGGCGGGAGTTCACGCGCTGTTCATCGGCGCCCTGGGCGTCGTCAACGTCATCCACTGGCGCCTGAACGAGGACGCGCGTGCGGCGACCGAGCACAGCCAGGAGCGCTTCCGCTCGGCGTTCGACCGCGCGCCGACGGGGATGGCGATCGTCGGGCTCGACGGCGTCGTGCAGCGCGCCAACGCGGCGCTGCGCGCGCTTGTGGGCGACGGCGTCGTCGGCGTGCCGCTGACCGACCTGGTGCTCGCCGAGGACCTCGCCGGCCGGCCGTTCCCCGCCGCCGACTCCGAGCTTGAGGTGCGCTATCGCGACGGCCGCGGCTGGGCCCTGTGGCACCACTCGCCCCTGCCCGGCCGCGACGGCGAGCCCGAGGCGTGGATCAGCCACTGCATCGACGTCACCGCGCGCAAGCAGGCCGAGAGCGAGCTGTCGTGGCAGGCCCACCACGATCCGCTGACCGGCCTGCCCAACCGCGAGTTCTTCCTCGAGCGCCTCGACGGCGCGCTGGCGCGCCGCGGCGGGCAGGTCGCGGTGCTGTTCGTCGATCTCGACGACTTCAAGGTCGTCAACGACTCGCTCGGCCACGGGGCGGGCGACCGGTTGCTGAGCGCCGTCGCCGAGCGCCTGAGCCGCGTGCTTCGCCCCGACGACGTCATCGCCCGCTTCGGCGGCGACGAGTTCACCATCCTGCTGCCCGGCATCGCCAGCGAGGACCACGCGCTGGCCGTGGCCGACCGCGTCTCCGAGGCGCTGGCCGAACCGCTCGTCCTCGACGGCGAGCACCGGTACGTGTCGGCCAGCGTCGGGCTGAGCTTCGCCGCGCCCGGCTCCGACGCCCAGGCGTTGCTGCGCGACGCCGACGCCGCGATGTACCGCGCCAAGGAGATGGGCAAGGGGCGCTGCGAGATCTTCGACGAGTCGATGCGCCAACACGCGCTCGAGCGCCTCGAGCTCGAGAGCGGCCTGCGCCAGGCGCTCGATCTCGACGAGCTGCGTCTCGTCTACCAGCCGCTCGTGGAGCTCACCGACGGCCGGGTGACCGCCGTCGAGGCGCTCTTGCGGTGGGACCACCCGGTCCACGGCACCGTCGGGCCGCTGCGCTTCATCCCGATCGCCGAGCGCACCGGCCTGATCATCCGGATCGGCGCGTGGGTGCTGCACGAGGCCTGCCGCCAGCTGGCCGAGTGGGGCGACGACGGGCTCGGCGTGTCGGTCAACGTCTCCTCGCGCCAGTTCAGCGCGACCGATCTCGTCGACACGGTCCACTCGGCCCTCGACGGCTCGGGCATCGCGCCCGAGCGCCTGTGCCTGGAGATCACCGAGACGGCGATGATGGCCGACATCGGCGCGATGAGCGAGACGCTCACCGCGCTCAAGCGCCTGGGCGTCCGGCTGGCCGTCGACGACTTCGGCGTCGGCCACGCGTCGCTGCGCCGGCTGCGCGCTCTGCTGCCGGTCGACACCCTGAAGATCGACAAGTCGTTCGTCGACGGGAT
Organism: uncultured Actinomycetes bacterium; assembly: GCA_963821355.1. Taxonomy (GTDB): domain Bacteria; phylum Actinomycetota; class Thermoleophilia; order Solirubrobacterales; family Solirubrobacteraceae; genus JAOPZW01. The sequence continues at coordinate 250,923 of CAWGDO010000008.1, forward strand.
CACCGACGACGCCGACGACGCCGCGATCGTCGAGGGCGTCGTGCGCCTGGCGCATTCGCTCGGCCTGCACGCAGTGGCAGAGGGCGTCGAGACCGCCGAGCAGGTCGCGATGCTCGACGCGTGGTCGTGCCAGACGGGCCAGGGCTATCACTTCGCCAAGCCGTGCGGGCCGGACGAGATCGCGCGGATGCTCGCGGCGCCAGCGCCGGCGCCCGAAGGCGCCTGACACAGTCCGGCCGGATTGGAACCGCCCGCCCGGACCCGCCTCCGCCGCCCACGTGGGCGGCTCCGGCACCCCTAACGCCGGTCCCAGCGCTCGCGCAGGCCGCGTCCCCAGCGCTTGGCGCGGCGCACCGTCGTGGCGTGGTCGACGCGCTGGCGCATCCCGCCGCCGGGCGCCGGTAGCTCGGCGGCCTCGGCCGCGGAGATCGTCAGCGTCACCCAGCGCTCGGCGATGCGCGCGACCTCGGGCGCGTCGACGAAGCGCTTGCCCGCCTTCGTGTCGATGACGATGCCGTCGAAGATGTGCTCGCGGCCGGTCTCCTGCGCGCGGCGGACCGTGCCGATCTCGATGCCGTCGGACGAGCGGACCGGCGTCCCGCGCTTGAGCACTTTCCAGGAGATCGCGTGTCCGTCGTCGCTCACCCAGAAAATATGCCACGGCAGCGATACGGGGTAATCTGGATCGGCGATGAGCACATTGCTCTCGTTTCCCAACCCGGTCAACGAGAAGGCCGCGCGTGTTGTCGCGGGCGGCGTGGCGCTCATTGCCGCGCTTATTCTCGTCACCGGATGGCAGTGGCTGCTCGTCGTGCTCGCCTGCGGCTTCTGGGCGCGCGTGTTGACAGGGCCGACGCTCAGCCCGCTTGGGCGCTTCGCGACCGCCGTCGTCGCGCCACGTCTGGGTCCGCCGCGCTACGTCCCCGGCCCGCCCAAGCGTTTCGCGCAGGGCATCGGCGCCGCGGTGACGACGATCGCTGCGATCTGCGCCTTGATCGGGTGGGCGACCGCTGCCGAGGGCCTCAGCGCGCTGATGGTCGTCTTCGCCACGCTCGAGTCGGTCTTCGCGTTCTGCGTGGGCTGCCGGATCTTCACGCTGCTCATGGCCGCCGGCCTCATCCCGGATGAGGTCTGCGCCGACTGCGCGAACATCTGGGCATGACCATCGTCCTCGTCACCGGGGCGACCGACGGGCTCGGCCGCGCCCTGGCCGCGCGACTGGCCGGCGAGGGCGCGACCGTCCTCGCGCACGCCCGCAGCGAGGCGCGCGGGCGTGAGGCGCTCGCTGAGCTGCTCGACGGCCCCACCGGCGACGTGCGCCTGGTCACCGGCGATCTCGCCTCGCTGGCCGAAGTGCGCGGGCTCGCCGACCAGGTGCCCGACCGGCTCGACGCGCTGGTCAACAACGCGGGCATCGGCAGCTCGTGGCCGGGCGACGGCGCGCGCCTGGAGAGCGCCGACGGCTACGAGCTGCGCTTCGCGGTCAACTACCTGGCCGGCTTCCTGCTCACGGCGCTCCTGCGCGACCGCCTCGTCGCCGCGGCGCCGGCGCGGATCGTCAACGTGGCCTCCGCCGGGCAGATGGCGATCGACTTCGGCGACGTCATGCTCGAGGACGACTACGACGGCGTGCGCGCCTACTGCCAGTCCAAGCTTGCCCAGGTCATGCACGCCTTGGACCTCGCCGACGAGCTGCGCGACGCCGGCGTCACCGCCACCGCGCTGCATCCGGGCACCTTCATGCCGACCAAGATCGTCCTGCACGCCGGCGTCACGCCGGCGACCCCGCTCGAGGAGGGGCTCGAGGCGACCTGGCGCCTGGTCGCCGACCCGTCGGTGGAGGGCGTGACGGGCGCCTACTTCAACGGGACGCGCGAGGCGCGCGCCGACGGGCAGGCCTACGACGCCGGGGCGCGGCGGCGCCTGCGCGAGCTGGCGGAGCGGCTGGCCGGCTTGTAGCCGCAAGGCACCGTTGTATCGTTCCTGTTACAGTCGTGTAACAGATGGCCGTGATCGACGAGACACTGCTTGCGGGCGCGCATCGCGCGATCGAGCGCTATGGCTGGCAGCAAGCGACGCTCGAGCGGATCGCCACCGAGGCCGGCGTGTCACGGATGACGCTGCATCGCCGCGGCGTCACCCGCGACGGGCTGCTCGGCGCGCTGGCCGAGCGCCTGGAGACCGCCTATCGCTCAGCGATGTGGCCGGCGCTGACCGCGCGCGGCAGCGGCCGCGAGCGCCTCGAGCAGGCGCTGGCCGGGTACTGCGAGGCGGTGGAGGCCAACCTCGAAGTGCTCGTCGCGCTGGCCGAGGCCGACCACGACGCGATCTTCCACGAGGAGGGCCCGCGCGGCCTCTCGCGCCCGGCCTTCACCGAGCCGATCCGGCGACTGCTCCAGGATGGCGCCGCCGACGGCTCGCTCGTCGCTGCCGACCCCGACGAGACGGCGACGCTGCTGCTCAACCTCGTCAGCTGGACCTATCGCCACCTGCGGCGCGGCCACGGTTGGGCCGCCGACCGCGCGCGCGACGGCGTGCTGCGGATCGCTCTCGACGGGGTGGCGGCTCGTTGAATGGCGCTCTCGATCGTCGCGGGCTCGCCATGCTCGCATCGGGCCACGCGTGCGCCGACATGGCGCAGGGCGCCGTGCCCGCGCTGCTGCCCTTCCTCATCGACCAGCGCGGCATCTCCTACGGCGCCGCCGGCGCGCTGATCCTCGTCACGAGCGTGGGGTCGTCGGCCATTCAGCCCCTGTTCGGCCTCGGCTCCGACCGCCTCTCGCTGCCCTGGCTGATGCCGTTGGGCGTGCTGCTGGCGGGCCTGGGGGTGGCGCTGGTCGGGGTCGCCCCGAACTACGCGACGACCGCCGCCGCAGTGGCTGTCAGCGGCCTCGGCGTCGCGGCCTTCCATCCCGAGGGGGCGCGCTTCGCCAACCAGGTCTCGGGCAATCGTCGCGGCCAGGGGATGAGCTTCTTCTCGCTGGGCGGCAACGCCGGGTTCGCGCTGGGCCCGATCCTTGTCACGCCGCTGGTCTTGCTGCTCGGTCTGCGCGGCACCCTGTTGCTGGCGGTCATCCCGGCCGTCGTCGCGGCGGTGTTCGCGCGTGAGCTCGGCCGCCTGCGGCGCGTGGCCGCCGAGAAGTCCGAGCACGTCGCGCGCAGCGTTGCCGAGGACGATCTCGACCCCGACAACTGGAACGCATTCGCGCGCCTGGGCGGCGTCGTGGCGCTGCGCTCGTGCGTCTACTTCGGCCTGCAGGCCTTCATCCCGCTGTGGTTCATCCACCAGCTCGGCACCGGCGAGGGGGCTGGCAACGCGGCGCTCACCGCCATGCTGGCCGCCGGCGCAGCGGGGACGTATTGCGGCGGGCGTGTCGTCGACCGCCTCGGCCGCCGGCGCCTCGTGGTCGGGTCGACCGCGCTGACGATCCCGGTGCTTGTGGCGCTCGTGCTCGCGCCGACCCCGCTGACCGCGGGCGTGCTCACAGCGCTGGCCGGTTTCCTGATCATCCTCACCTTCTCGATCACGGTGGTCATGAGCCAGGAGTACCTGCCCAGCCGCCTCGGCCTCGCCTCCGGCGTGAGCCTCGGCCTGGCCATCGGCGTCGGCGGCATCGCGGCGGCCGCCATGGGCGTCGTCGCCGACGCCTTCGGCCTGCCCACGGTGATGTGGCTGATCGTCGCCTTCGCGGTGCCGATGGTCTTCCTGGCCCGCACGCTCCCGGTGACGCGCGCGGAGCTGCGCGCGCGGGCTGCCGCGCCTAGGCCGGCCGGCGGCGCGCGGCCGGCGCCAGCGCAGGGTTCTGCCAGCCCCCGTCCGTCGGGTTGAGGTTCGTCCCCGGCGGGACGATCTCGTCGATCCGGTCGAGCACGTCGGCGGAGAGCTTCGCGTCGGCGGCGCCGAGCTGGGACTCGAGCTGCTCCATCGTGCGCGGCCCGATGATCGGCGCGGTCACCGCGGGGTGCTCGAGCACGAAGGCCAGCGCCATGTCGATCATCGACAGACCCGCCTCCTCGGCGAGCACCGCAAGGTCCTCGGCCGCGTCGAGCTTGCGCTGGTTGCCCGGCAGCGACATGTCGTAGCGCTGCGGGATCCGCTGCGCGCGGTGCGAGGTCGGGACCTCCTGGTCCTTGCGGTAGCGGCCGGTCAGCCAGCCGCCGGCCAGCGGGCTCCACGGGATCACGCCCATGTCATAGCGCCGGCAGGTCGGCAGCACGTCGTTCTCGACGCTGCGCACGAGGATCGAATACGGCGGCTGCTCGGTCACGAAGCGCTCGCGCCCGCGCCGCTGCGCCACCCACTGGGCCTCGACGATCTGGCTGGGCGGGAACGTCGAGCTGCCGATATAGCGGACCTTGCCGGCGCGCACGAGATCGGTCAGCGCGCCGAGCGTCTCGTCGATGTCGGTGTCGTCCTCGGGGCGGTGGATCTGGTAGAGGTCGATCCAGTCGGTGCCCAGGCGGCGCAGGCTGTTCTCGACCTCGGCGACGATCCAGCGGCGCGAGTTGCCGAACTGGTTGGCGTCGTCGCCCATCGTGCCGTGGACCTTGGTGGCCAAGATCACGTTGTCGCGCTTGCCGCCGGCCAGCGCCTTGGCGACGATCTCCTCCGATTCCCCGCGCGCGTAGACGTCCGCGGTGTCGATGAAGTTGATTCCCGCGTCGAGCGCGCGGTGGATGATCGCGATGCACTCGTCGTGGTCGGTGTTGCCCCAGGCGCCGAACATCATCGCGCCGAGGCACAGCGGGCTGACCTTGACTCCGGTACGTCCGAGCGAGCGTAGTTGCATGAGCAAGGATGCTACGCGTATGAGCGAGTCGGCCACCTCCGCCGGCCTCCGCGGCCTGGGCGTCCTCGGCGAGATCTTCTGCGGGCACCTGCGGCGCGCGTTTCCCGGTCGGCCGCGGCGGCAACGACGTCAGCGACGCGGTGTTTTTCGCGCAATTTCCGTAGTGTTTGGCGCGCTCGCAGGAAATCGTGCAGGTGTCCGTAGGGCGCGCGGACCCCGCTAGCGTCCGGCGCCGAGGCCGCCCGAGCGCGGCCCGGCCGCCGTTCCCATGCGCCGCCGCAGACCTCGTACACGTCACTGGGCGCTGGTCGCCCTTGTCCTTCTTCTCGCGCTCGTCGCGGCGGGCGGCGCGACCCGTTTCGCCTCCGCACAGGATCCCGGCGCCCTGCGCCAGCACATCGAGCGCCAGAAGGGCCAGGAGCGTCAGCTGGCGTCCGCGGCGGCGCGCCTGGGGCGCCTGGAGCGCGCCGCCTCGCATGCGGTCGACGTGCTCTCGGGCCGCCTCGCGCAGTCGCAGGCAGACCTGCAGCGGTGGGAGGCGAGGCTCGCGGCCACCCAGGCCGACCTGCGCGCGACGCGCAAGCGGCTCGTGCGCCTGCGCTCGCGGCTGGCCCAGAGCCGCCAGGCGCTGGCGACGATGCTGCGTCAGCGCTTCATCGCCAACCGGCCCGACCTCGTTTCCGTCGTTCTCGACGCGCGCGGCTTCTCGGAGGTCCTGGAGCGCATCACCTTCCTCAAGCGCGTGCAGCGCAGCGACACCCTGATCGTCGAGGCCGTGCGCCGGGGCCGCGACGACGCGCGCCGCGACGAGGTCCGCCTGGCCGGGCTCGAGCTGCGCCAGCGCGACCAGACCGCCGCCGTGCGCATCGAGCGCAACGCGCTGGCGCGCATGACCGCGGCGCTGAGCGCCCGCCGCGCGGCGCTGGCCCAGGCGCGCGCGGCCCGCCTGGCCGCGCTGCGTAACACCGCGGCCTCGCGCCGCCAGGCCGAGCACGAGCTGTCGAAGCTTCTCGCCGCGCAGGCGCGCGCCGCGTCGAGCGCCGGCCCGGGCGGGCCGTGGGCGATCCCGTGGCCCATCGTCGAGTGCGAGTCCGGCGGACAGAACCTGCCGCCCAACAGCGCGAGCGCTTCGGGCTACTACCAGATGCTCGACAGCACCTGGCACGGCCTCGGCGGCAGCACCCCGCACGCCTACCAGGCCTCCAAGGCCGAGCAGGACCGCCTCGCCGCGCGCCTTTGGGCCGGCGGCGCGGGCGCGAGCAACTGGGTCTGCGCGGCGCTCGTCGGCGCGGGCTGAGCGGCTCGGCGTCTCGGTCTCCGCGGCTACCCCGGCGCGGGCGGCACCGCGGTTTCAGGGCACTGATGGCGGCCGGGTGCCGTCGCCCGCGGCACTGTGCTGGATGAGGTGGCTTCTGGCCCCCCAGGTCAGCACAATGCGCATTCGTGGGGCAAGCGTGCCGGCTGAGTGTCGTCCTGCGACACCAATCCAGCACACTTCGGTCCAGCGCCCACGGCAGGCTGCCCGCGCCCGGGCGCCACGGACTCCTTCCCTCGTTGCCCTCGGTACACGGGCCGCCCGCCCATCCACGAGGCCCTGATCGTCCGCCCGCCGGACGGCTAGCCCGATGCGGGCCGTGGCGCGGGCGACGTAGCCGCCTTGCGCGCGCGCAGGTGCGCGCGCAGCAGCAGCGCCGCCGAAGCCACCACGGCCGCGGCCAGCGCGCCGTGCGTAAGCGCGTGCGAGGCGCTCGCGAACGAGCTGTGGAACGCGTAGCCGACCAGCGTGAAGGCGCTCGCCCACGCCGCGGTGCCGAGCAGGCTCCACGGCAGGAACGCGCGCAGGCGCATGCGCGAGGCGCCGGCCAGGAACGGCGCGACGGCGCGCACGATGCCGATGAAGCGCCCGATGAGGATCGCCTTGGGGCCGTGGCGGTCGAAGAACTCTTCCACGCGCTCCAGGCGCTCGCCGGTGATGCCGAAGCGCGGCCCGCGGGCCACGACGAAGCGCCGGCCGAGGCGCTGGCCGAGCAGGAAGCTCGCAAGGTCCCCGAGCGCCGCGGCCAGCCAGGCCACGAGCAGCATCGGCCCGAGCTCGACGCCGCCCTCGGCCGCGACGACGCCGCCCAGGACGATGGCCGTCTCGCCGGGCGCGACGAGCCCGACGAACGCCCCCGTCTCGAGGAAGGCCAGGCCGGCGACGAGTGCGTAGGTCCAGGGCCCGAGCGTGTCGGAGAGGTCGGTGAGGAACGACTCGAGGTCGGGGAGGCGGACCACGCCCGCGACGACAAGCACGAGCGCCGCCGCCGCCAGCCCGCCGACGAGCAGCAGCCCGCGCGGGACGCCCGTGGGCGCGTCGGGCGTGCCCGACGCGGTGGCGGGGCTCAGCCTCATGCCGCGAGCTGCAGCGCGGGCTCGGCGCACGGGCGCGAAGCGATGGCGATGCGCTCGGCCACCGGCTCGACCGGCCGCGGCGTGTCCTCCTCGCCCCAGCGTGCGATCGTCCGGCGCAGCGAGCCCAGGGCGACGAGGCCGATCGGCGCCGGCAGCCAGATCGCGACCGCGCGGTAGGCGAGGACGGAGACCAGCGCGAGGTCCGCGGGGACCGAGAAGGCCACGAGGATGCCGACCATGCCGCCGCTCACCGCGCCGGGAATCGGGATCGTGTTGGCGACCTGGCCGACGAAGTAGGCCAGGACGATGACGACGAACGGCGGCGGCGCGCCGAAGGCGTGCAGCATCGCCCACAGAACCGCGCCGTCGAACGTCCACCACGCGACGGCGCCCAGGAGCCGCGGATCGAAGCTGCGCACGTATCCAAAGGCGTCGCGCACGCCCTCGCCGAACACGTCGGCCGCCCCGAGGATGCGGCCGCGGCCCGGCTGCGACGCACGCGCGCCGAGGGCCAACGAGCCTGCGATCCCCAGGGCGGCCGCGGCGCCGGGCACCGCGCTCAGCGCGACCGGCCCGTTGCCGTGCGCGATCCCGAGGGCGAGCAGAGCGCCCGAGGTGGTGATCGCAGCAAGGAACACCGAGTACAGGATGATCAGGAAGGAGAGCAGCGTGCGCGTCGCCGCCCGCGCCGTCATGCCGGTGCGCCGCAGAGCCCAGACCGTCAGCGCGGCGCCGCCGACCCCGCCGGTCGGCAGTAGACGGGTCGCCGCCGCGCCGCCGAGCGTGACCTCGGTGCTCTCGCGCAGGCCCATCCGGTGGGTGGCGCGGCTGCCGACCATCCACAGCAGCAGGACGTAGCCGGCGAACGACAGCAGCTCGAGCACCGCGGCGCCCCCGACCCAGCGCGGGTCGGCGTCGAGGGCGCGGCGCAGCGCGTCGGCGAACGCGTGCAGCGGTCCACCCGCGACGATCAGTGCGGCTGCAGCGGCGGCGGCCAGCACGGCGGGCACTGCCACCCTGCGCGCGAGCGCGCGCACGTCGAACGCCGGGATGACGCTGTCGGCGGCTGGCTCGGTGAAGGTGGACATGAGTGTTAGGTCGCCGGGCCCCCGCCAGCGTTTCGCTGTGCGCGTCTACGTGGGGGAGCCCGAAGCGGATCTGCGCGATACAAAGCTTGAGCCAGACAAGTTTCCGGGGATGTGACATCCGCCACATCACGGCTAGCCGCAGACTTGAGGTGCGGTCACCCGAACCCGGGTATCAGGGCCGCGCGCTCCGCGCTCCCTGAACACATGGATAGGAGCACCTTGACCGGCCTTCGCGCGAGCGGCTAGCGTCTCCGTCGATGCGTGGGGGGACAGCACTTGCTGGCATCGTTGTCGCCGGGCTGATCGCCGCGGGCGCGGCACAGGCGACGCCGGGCACGGACTTCGAGGTCGACCCGCTCAACGAATGCGTGGTGGGGACCTGCGTCGCCCAGCTGTCCTACGACGCCGGCCTCCTGACGGCGCCGGTCACGGTCGAAGTCGATTGGGACACGCGCGACAGCGCCGGCGGGTTCTCGCCGGACACGAGCTTTGCCTGCCAGCCGCCCGCTCCGACCGATCCGTACGCCGCTGCGCCATGCACGGCGCGCAGCCCGGTCTACCGCCGGGTCGGCCAGGCCACTGTCGCCATCCGCGTCACCGACAGCGCCGACGGCACGCAGGCCACGGCGCAGCAGTACCTGTTCGTCGACAAGCCGAGCAGCTCGCGCCTCCCGCCGTCGCGCAAGCCGGGCGGTGCGAGCGTGAGCCTGTGCGCGCCGGTGCAGTCCGGCGTGCAATGCGGCCCAGGCAACGGGCGGCGCACCTCAGGCGGCGGCGACAAGGTTCCCCACAACGGCTGGCCCGCCGTCACCGGGATCCTCTGGAAGGTCCTCGACAGCCGCGGCCACAACAAGACCGGCGGCCCCGACAACGACGAGCTGCTCGGCCACCACGGCTCCGACAAGCTCGACGGCGCCGCCGGCAACGACATCCTCTGGGGCGACTGGGATCCGAGCAACAACAACAGCCGCCAGCACGACGTCCTCAACGGCGGCAAGGGCAACGACTGGATCTACCCCAGCCACGGCTCGACCGTCGTCCGCGGCGGCGCGGGCAAGGACTACATCTGGGCCTACTACGGGCGCGGCAGCATCGACTGCGGCCCGGGCAACGACACGGCCAGGGTCAAGCTCAACGGCCCGTGGAAGCTGCACAACTGCGAGCGCATCCTGCACTTCTGCGCCTTCGGCTCCGACGGCCACGGCGGTTGCCTGAAGCCGGGCGAGCAGAAGCCCAAGGCCGCGCGGCCCCGCGCCGCGTGGGTCGCCGCGCGCGCCGGCCGCTGAGCGCCGCGCCGGACGCGGCGACGGGTCAGCTCCACGGATAGGGGCTGTTCGAGACCGGGTGGAGCCGGCCGCTGGCGAAGCGCTCGTAGGCAAACGGACGCAGCAGCGTCGAGTGCTCGCCGGTCAGGACGCGGGCGATCTCTCGCCCGACCGCGATCATCTTGTACCCGTGGTTGGAGTCGGCGGCCACGTACACGTTCGGGCGCATGAAGTCGAAGATCGGGAAGTTGTCGGGAGAGAATGCGCCCACCCCGCCCGAACGGACCTCGCGGTAGCGCCCGCGGACGCCCTCGAAGCGCTCCAGGCAATGCGAGAGCGCGGCGCACCAGCGGTCCGGGAAGCCGGGCATCACCGCTCCGGTCGGATACGGGTCAAGCTGGAAGGTCGAACCGACACGCAATGGCTCGGCGCCGCCCTGGACGCCGTCGCGGTCGGGCTTGACGTAGATGCCCCACGGCTCAGCGGTGAGCAGGCGGCCGCCGTCGTCGTAGAGCGGTGTGTCGCTGTCCACGTGCAGCACGGGCGAGAGCGCTCCCGTGGCGGTCCGGAACGAGTCGGGGCTCACCGCGACCGAGCCCTCCTGCAGGTACCAGTACGTCCACATCTCGCGCGCGACACCGCCGATTTCCAGATCCGCGGGAAGCCCCAGCAGCTCCCAAAGCGATGCGATCCATGGACCGGCGGCCACGACCACGTCGTCGACCTCGATGGCGCCGGCGCTTGTCTCGACCACTGTCGCCGCCCCCGCTGCGTCGAGCTCGAACCCGGTGACCTCGACACCCTCGGCGATCTCTGCGCCGGCGGCCCGCGCCAGGCCGGCCAGCCCGATCATCGATTCGCGGTTGAAGCCAAAGCCCCCTGCGTGTTCGTGCAGGCAGACCGTCAACCCGGTCGCGCGCCAGTCGGGGTACAGGTCGCGCATGTGAGCCCTGACCTCGGTCTCGCCGACGTGCAGCTCGGAGGGATAACCGATCCGCTGCTGGCGTTCGAAGACCTCGACGAGATCGCGCTCCTGGGCCGGAGGGCCCAGCGCGAGATAGCCCGTGCCGTGGTAGTGCAGGGCGTCGGCCGCCGATTCCCAGACCTCGACGCACGCCGCCATGAGCTCGCCCATCGCCGGTTGGAAGTAGTTGTTCCGCACCACGCCGCAGGCGATGCCGGAGGCACCGGCGCCGACACCCGCCTTGTCGACGACGAGGACCTCCTCGCCGCGCTGCGCGAGGTGCCAGGCCGTTGAAAGGCCGTGAACGCCCGCACCGATCACCAGGTGTCTGGCGCGGCGGCGCATCAGTGCAACGGCGGCTCCCAGCCCTCGAGGACCGGGGCCTCCCATGCCTCCCCAACCGTGCGCGAGCCCTCGACCCAGGGCCCGAGCTCGGGCTGGGGGAACTTGGCGTGGCGCTCCTTGAGCGCGATCCCATAGGAGTTGCCCGACTGCAGATGCGTGATGAGCACTTTGCGCGCGAGCTCGTCTTCGCGCCCCGGCGGGATCGGGAAGTAGATCTTCAGGAAGGAGTTGGAATAACGGTCGAAGACGGCCGGCGTGCCCTCCTCCTCCAGCAGCGTCACGTCCTCGAGCCAGTTGATGTCTGCCCCCGGAGTCGCAGCGACGAGGTCGATGTCCTCGACGAGCGAGACGTCCTCCTGGTAGGGGAAGCGATGCCCCGCCAGGTACTCGGCGTCGATCGCGATGACCTTCTCGGGCTCGCCACTGCCGGCCATCGCTCAGTCGCGCTCCGCCGCGACGTCGAGGGGCAGCTCGTCGATGGGGTTGACCAGATGGCGCTCGAGGAGCCGCTGAATCTCCGCCAGCGAGCGTTCCTCTGTCACACCCGGGATGTAGTTGGTCCCGACGAGCGGGACCTTCGCCATCGCCGCCGATTCGAGAGTCAGCGCGGCGAGGTCCTCGGGCTCGAGGTTGTGGACGTTCGTCTTGCCGCACGCGCGCGCGAGCATCTGGACCTCGATCGTCAGCGTGTGGAGGAAGTTGAACACGCGCTGAGCCGCCTCGTCGACGACCAGGCGCTTGCGCAGCTCGGGGTCCTGGGTGGTGATCCCGACCGGGCAGCGGCCGGTGTGGCAGTGGTAGCACTGGCCGGCGGGGACCCCGATCGTGCCCTCGTAGTCGGTGACGCCGGGGATCTCCTTGTTGCAGTTGAGCGCCATGAGCGCGGAATGACCGATCGCCACCGCGTCGGCACCCAGCGCCAGGCATTTCGCCACGTCGCCGCCGTTGCGGATGCCGCCGGCGACGACGAGGTCGATCTCGTCGGCGAGCCCGACGTCCTCGAGCGCGCGCCGCGCCTCGGGGATCGCCGCGATGAGCGGGATCCCGGTCTCCTCGGCGGCGAGGTGCGGCCCCGCGCCGGTCCCGCCCTCAGCGCCGTCGAGGTAGATCACGTCCGGCCCGCACTTGGCGGCCATGCGGACGTCGTCATAGACACGGGCGGCCCCGAGCTTGAGCTGGATCGGGACCTCGTAGTTCGTCGCCTCGCGCGTCTCCTGCACCTTGAGCGACAGGTCGTCGGGACCCAGCCAGTCGGGATGGCGCGCCGGTGAGCGCTGATCGATGCCGGCCGGCAACGACCGCATCTCCGCGACCTGCTCGGTCACCTTCTGGCCCATCAGGTGCCCGCCGAGCCCGACCTTGCAGCCCTGGCCGATGAAGAACTCCACGCCGTCGGCCAGCATCAGGTGGTGCGGATTGAAGCCGTACCGGCTCTGGATGACCTGGTAGTACCACTTGGTCGAGAGGTCGCGTTCGGGCGGGATCATGCCGCCCTCCCCCGAGCAGGTGGCCGTGCCCGCCATCGAGGCGCCCTTCGCCAGCGCCATCTTCGCCTCCAGCGACAGCGCGCCGAAGCTCATCCCCGTGATGTAGATGGGGATGTCGAGCTCGAGCGGCTTGGCCGCGAAGCGCGCGCCGAGCACGGTCTTGGTCTCGCACTTCTCCCGGTAGCCCTCGATGACGAAGCGCGTCAGCGTCCCCGGAAGGAACGTGAGGTCGTCCCAGTGCGGGAGCTTCTTGAAGGCCGAGAACCCCCGCATCCGGTAGCGCCCGAGCTCGGCCTTCATGTGGATGTCGTTGATGACCTCCGGCGTGAAGATCGAGCTGCGCCCGAGGACGGCACGGCGATCGGGTGCGGTCTCGTCGGCCATCGCTACAGCACCAGCTTGCGCTCGGAGGGCTCGAGCGTGTCGTAGTTGTAGAGCTTCTTGCCGCACACGAACTTCTCCAGCTCGGGCGGGGCGCCGAGGTCGTAGATGCGGAACTTGCGCGCGATGAACTCGGTGTCGGCGTCCGACCACTCGCCGGGGACGCAGTCGACGCCGAGCGACTTGACGCGCCCGCCGACGTAGATCGTCCCGTCGTACATCGAGTCACCAAGGCCCGCGCCCACGTCGCCGAGCAGGATCTGGCGCCCGCGCTGGAGCATGAAGCCCGTCGCCGAGCCCGCGTCGCCGACGACGATGATCGTGCCGCCCTTCTGGTCGATGCCGGTGCGCGCCCCGACGCGGCCCTTGACCACCACGTCGCCGCCGCGAAGCGCGGCTGCCGTGAGCGAACCTGCGTTGCCGTCGATGACCACGACGCCCGACATCATGTTCTCGCAGGCCGACCAGCCGACACGGCCCTTGACGTGAACCTCGGGTCCGTCGATGAGGCCACATCCGAAGTACCCCAGGCTGCCCGCGAAGGTGATCCGGCAGCGCGTGAGAATCCCCACGCCCAGCGAGTGCAGTGCCCCAGGGTTGAGGACCGTGACGTCACGCACCTCGCGTTCGTAGATCAGCCATCGCAGCTCGAGGTTGATCTTGCGCGTGGTCAGCGCCGCCGCATCGAGCACTGCGCGCTCCCCGTCGATCTCGGCGACCTGCGGAACGCGGCCGTCGAGCTCGACGAGCCCGCGCGGATCGAACGTCGCGGGCGGCTCGCCGGTCACCGCGTCCACACCATCACCTCGCCCTCGAAGGGGTCGTACGTATCGATCTCGCGCGGGATGACCCGGCGGATCGCGATCTCCTCGGAGGCCAGGACGACCACGTCGTCGGACTCGTAGAGCACGAGGGGCTTGGCGGCAAGCTCGTCCTTGGCCATGCCCAGGGCGTCCTCGGTCACGCAGATGTAGGTGAACACGCCGTCGAGGTCCTCCATGCTCTGGCGCATGGCCTCCTCGATGGAGAGCCCGTCGTGCATCCGCTCGGCGAGAGAGGCCGGCGCCTGGCCAACTACCTGCGCACGATGGTGCTCGAGACGCAGACGCTGGCACGCGCGTGCGGCAAGTCGCACGTGCACAACCTCGAGCCCGAGGACCTCGTGGCGCTGACCGTCGAGGCGGCGGCCATGGCGCGCGTCCCCCTGGCGGGCACGAGCTGGATCCCTGGTACGTAGCGCTCAGGCGGCGATGGCGGCGCGCGCGCGCGCGGCGCGGACCGCGGCCGACAGCGTCTCGATGTCGTAGGCGCCGTGGTGGCGGCGGCCGTTGACGAAGAAGGTCGGCGTGCCGGAGACGCCGCTGAGGTCGGCGCCGTCGACGTCCTCGGCGATGCGCGCGGCGCCGGCGTGCCGGTGCAGGTCGCTCGGCGAACGCGCTCGACGTCGAGCCCGAGCTGCTCGGCGTAGCCGACGCAGGTCGCGCGGGCTCGAGCGCGTCCTGGTGGGCGAGCAGCAGGTCGTGCATCTCCCAGAACGCGCCCTGCGCGGCCGGCGGCCTCGGCCGCCTCGGCGGCGAGCTGCGCGCTGCGGGTGGACGTCGTTCGAGCGGCAGGTGCCGCCAGACGTAGCGCACGTCGCCGAAGTCGGCGAGCAGCTCGCGCACGACCGGCTCGGCCTGGCCGCAGTACGGGCACTCGAAGTCGCCGTACTCGACCAGCGTGACCGGCGCGTCGCCGGGCCCGCGGATGTGGTCGCGCTCCGGGTCGACCGGCGACCGCGAGGTCGACGATCGCCTCCGCCGTGCCGAGCAGCGCCCGGATCCGCAGCCGCGTCGGCAGCAGCGCGGTCGCGCGGAAGACGAGCCAGGTGCAGCCGCCGAGGCGCACAGCGCGGCGCTGAGGACGCCGAGCTTCGCCTCCTCGAGCTGCGTCGCCGTCGAAGGCGAGCGTGGCGATCAGCAGCGAGACGGTGAAGCCGATGCCGGCGATCGTGCCGCCGCCGGCCACGCGCCGCCCAGCCGACCGGCGGGCGCAGCCGGCCGCGGCTCAGCGCGCGTGACCAGCCAGGACGCGCCGACGATGCCGACCGGCTTGCCGAGCGACGTAGCCGACCAGGATGCCCGAGCGTGATCGGCGAGGTGAACGCGCGCGCGAGGAAGTCGCCGTCGATCGCGATGCCGGCGTTCGCGAGCGCGAACAGCGGCACGATCACGTAGCTCGTCCACGGGTGGAAGACGCTGCTGCAGCCGCTCGTTCGGCGAGATCGCCGAGTCGCAGCCCGGCGCGCGCCGACGCGCGCGAGCTCCGGCGTCGGCTGCTCGCGGAAGAGCGCGGAAGAGGTCGCGTGGCGCGCTCGAGGTCGCCGCGCGCGGCCGGGTAGGCGTAGGTCAGCAGGCCCATCGCGAGCCCGACGACGACCGGGTCGACGCCCGGACTTCGAGCAGCGCGACCCAGGCGGCGCGCGCCGAGCGCGGCGTAGACGACGCCGATGCGCACGCCGAGCCGCAGCGGCGCAGCAGCGATCGCCGCGAACAGGCCGGCAGCGCGACCAGCAGCGGCCCAGACGCGACGTCGCTCGGTGTAGACGACGCGCGATCACGACCAGCGCGACGAGGTCGTCGACGACGACGACCGTCAGCATGAAGGCGCGCAGCCGGTCGGGGAAGCGCGGCCCGACCAGCGCGAGCATGCCGAGCGCGAACGCCGTGTCGGTCGACATCGCGGCGCCCCAGCCGTGCGCCGAGCGCGTGGCCGGCGTTGACCGCGAGGTAGATCGCGACCGGCACGACCATGCCGCCGAGCCCGGCGAGCACCGGCAGCGCGACCCGGCGCCGCTCGCGCAGCTCGCCGATGTCGAACTCGCGCCGCGCCTCGAGGCCGACGACGAAGAAGAAGAACGTCATCAGGCCGCTGTTGACCCAGTCGCGCAGGTCCTGGCGAGATGCCGTGCGTCGCCGAGGCGGATCGACAGCTCGGTCGTGCCAGACGCGCTCGTACGACGAGGCGTCGACGTTCGACCCAGACGAGCGCCGCGACCGTCGCCGCGAGCAGCACGGCGGCGCTGCCGGTCTCGGTGCGCAGGAAGCTGCGCAGCGGCGTCTGGAGGTTGCGCGCCCACGCGGTCGTGCCCGAGAAGGGCGTTGCCTGCGTGCCGGCCATCCGCTCAGCCGCCCGTGGCGCCGAAGCGCTCGGTCCTGATCCGCCCGGCGTCGTGGCCGAGCTCGACGAGCGTGTCGGCGGCGGTCTCGACGAAGGCGGTCGGGCCGCAGACGTAGGTCGAGCGGCCGCTCGTCCGCCGGCCAGGCGACCTCGCTCGAGCAGCGCGCCGTCGATCCGGCGCGCGTAGCCGGCCCAGCCCTCCGGCTGCTCGCGGGTGAGCGTGAAGCGCACGTCGACCCCGTCGCCGACGGCGAGACGCTCGAGCTCGTCGCGGTAGATCACCTCGTCGACAGGCGCCGCGACGAGTAGAGCAGCCGCACGGGCACCGCGCTGCCGGGCGGCCGCGCGATGGCGCAGCATGCGAGCGCAACGGGACGATGCCCGAGCCGCCGGCCGACGAGCAGCAGCGGGCCGCCGAAGGCCGCCTCCCAGACGAAGTAGCCGCCGATCGGGCCGCGCAGCTCGAGCTGGTCGCCGCGGCGCAGCTCGTCGACGAGGTACGGCGAGACCTCGCCGTCCTCCAGCCGCTCGACGGTCAGCACGAGCTCGCTCGTCCTCGGGCGCCGACGCGATCGAGTAGCTGCGCTGCGCCTGATAGCCGTCCTCGGCGGTGAGCCGGACGTCGACGTGCTGGCCGGCGCGATGGCCCGGCCAGCCCGGCACGTCGAGCACGATGCTGCGCACGCGCGCGTCTCGTCGACGCAGCTCGACGACCGTCGGCCAGCAGCCAGCTCAGTCGCCCCAGTAGCGCTGCTCCTTCCACGGGTCGCCGTGGTTGTGGTAGCCGTAGGTCTCCCAGAAGCCGGGCTCGTCCTCGTCGCGCAGCTCGAGGCCGCGCACCCACTTGGCGCTCTTCCAGAAGTAGAGGTGCGGCACGAGCAGCCGTGCGGGG
Source organism: uncultured Actinomycetes bacterium (assembly GCA_963821355.1). Taxonomy (GTDB): domain Bacteria; phylum Actinomycetota; class Thermoleophilia; order Solirubrobacterales; family Solirubrobacteraceae; genus JAOPZW01. Next base: position 267,685 of record CAWGDO010000008.1, read on the forward strand.
CCGCCGTGCTCGGGGTCGAGCGGCTCGTCGTCGTACGCGATAGGCGATCCACGCCTTGCCGTCGGTGACGTCCTCGAGCGGCAGGTTGGTCGTGTAGCCGCCGTCGCACCAGGCGGTGACGTACTCGGCGCTGGTGGCGACGTCGTCGAGCAGCGTGTCGATCGAGACGCCCGTCCACGCCGTGTCGAGCTTCGACCACTTCGTGACGCAGTGGATGTCGACGGTGATCTCCTCGCTGGGGAGCGGTCGTCAGCTCCTCCCAGGTCCACGACACCGGCTCGTCGAGCGAGCCGTTGATGGTGAAGCTCCACTCGTCGAGCGGCGTGTGTGGCGTCGGCCCGGCCGAGAGGACCGGGAAGTCGGGGGTGACGTACTGGCCCGGTGGCACCCGCGAGGGGTCGACCGCCGGGCGCCGTCCGCGAAAGCCGCGGGAAATCGGTGGCATCACGCGGCCGCGGGCGTCGTCGCGTGAGTGGTCGCCCAGCTCAGCGCGTAGTCGGCGACCTCCTCCCAGCCGTCCTGGCCGACGATGTAGTGCGAGCGGCCGGCGAACTCCTTGTACTCGGTGACCGCTTTGGACTTGTGGTAGAGCTTGAAGTTGGTCCGTGAGGTCTTCGGCGGCACCACGTGGTCCTCGCCGCCGCCGATGATCAGCAGCGGCGCGCGGTCGTTGTTCTTGAAGTTCACCTTGCTCGCTGCGCTCGGGTTGAAGTTGGCCAGCCCGGCCTGGAACAGCGGGCGGCCGGGGCCCGGCACGGCGTAGCGCTCGTAGACGGCGTTGGACTCCTCCTCGCTCAGCGTGTTGCCGAACGCGTAGTGGAACTGCTCGGGGTGAGCGCCTTGGCCTTGCTCTTGTTGGCGGGGTTGTTGAGGACCGGCCAGACGACTCGGAAGGTCGACGCGGGCAGGGCGAGGATGCCTTTGGGGCCCGCGGGGTCGATCGCCACGCCGGCGACGCCCAGCCCGCGGTCGAGCAGGATCTGCGTCAGCAGCCCGCCGAAGGAGTGGCCCATGATGATCGGCGGCGCATCCAGGCCGCGGATGATTCGGTCGTAGTGGTCGGCCATCTCGGTGATCCCGAGCCCCTCGTACGGGGTCATGTTGCGGCGGACGTCCTCGATGTCGCGGTCGAATCCCGGCCAGGCGGGCGCGAGCACCGGATGGCCGGCGGCCTCGAAGCGCTCGATCCAGTGCTCCCAGCTCAGCGGGGTCATCCAGAGTCCGTGGATGAGGACGATCGTGTCTGCAGGAGAGGTCGTGCTCATGGCGAGCATCATCGCAGTCGCGTGTCAGAAGCCGGACCCGGCGCCTCCGTAGGATCAAGGCGTGGCCTCCGAGCGGCGTCCCGCGATCGTTGCCGTCGACGACGAGCCCGCGGTGCTCGCCGCGGTCGCGCGCGACCTGCGCCGCGGCTTCGGCGAGCGCTACCGGATTCTGCGGTCGGGCTCGGGCGCGGAGGCGCTGGAGCTGCTGGCCGAGCTACGCACGCGAGGCGACCAGGTCGCTTTGCTGATCGCCGATCAGCGTATGCCGGGGATGGCCGGCACGGAGTATCTGGTCCAGGCGCGTACGATCGTCCCCGAGGCCAAGCGCGTCCTGCTCACGGCCTACGCGGACACCGAGGCGGCGATCGCGGCGATCAACGACGTCGCGCTGGACTACTACCTGCTCAAGCCGTGGGATCCGCCCGAGGAGCAGCTCTATCCGGTCGTCGAGGACCTGCTGACGACGTGGGAGGCCGGCGCGGCGCTCGAGGCGGGCGGCGTGCGCGTCATCGGCCATCGCTTCTCGAAGGAGTCGCATGACCTGCGCGACTTCCTCGCGCGTAACCGCGTCCCGGCCCGCTTTCTTGACGTCGAGCGCGACGGCGAGGCGCGCGAGCTGCTGACGGTCGCCGGCGTCGAGGCCGACCGGCTGCCCGTGGCGCTGCTGGAGGATGGCGCGGTGCTCGAGCGTCCGACGATCCTCGAGCTCGCCACGCGCCTCGGCATCGCCGGCCAGCCCGCTCATGAGCACTACGACCTCGTGATCGTGGGCGGCGGCCCCGCCGGCCTGGCCGCCGCCGTCTACGGAGCGTCGGAAGGCCTGCGCACGGTCATGATCGAGCGCGAGGCGCCGGGCGGGCAGGCCGGACAGTCAAGCCGGATCGAGAACTACCTCGGCTTCCCGGAAGGACTCAGCGGCTCGCAGCTGGCAGGCCGCGCGACCACACAGGCGCGGCGGCTCGGTGCCGAGCTGCTGACCGTGCAGGACGTCGTCGGGCTACGCGTGGAGGGCTCCGGACGCATCGTGGAGCTCAGCGACGGCGGCACCTTGAGCGCCAATTGCGTGCTCGTGGCGTCGGGGGTCTCCTACCGCCAACTCGAGGCCCCCGGGTTCGCCGAGCTGTCCGGCGCGGGCATCTACTACGGCGCGGCCATGAGCGAGGCGCGCGCCTGCGCCGACCAGCACGTGGTCATCATCGGGGGCGCGAACTCGGCCGGTCAGGCCGCGGTCTATTTCTCCGGCTACGCGGGCCGGGTGACCATGCTCGTGCGCGGACCGTCGCTGGAGCGCTCGATGTCGCACTACCTGATCGAGCAGATCGCCATGAAGCCGAATGTCGATGTGCGTACGAAGAGCGAGGCCGCGGCGGCGGAGGGCGAGGATGGCCATCTGCGCCGGCTCCGCGTGCGCGGGCCGGACGGCGACGAGGTGCTCGACGCCGACGCCTGCTTCGTCTTCATCGGCGCCGCGCCGCGGACCGATTGGCTGGAGGGCGTCGTCGCGCGCGACCAGCGCGGCTTCATCCTCGCGGGCCGAGATGCCCAGGCGGACGGCTGGCCGCTGAAGCGCGACCCGTATCTGCTGGAGACGAGTGTTCCCGGCGTCTTCGTCGCCGGCGACGTGCGGGCGCGGTCGATCAAGCGCGTGGCCAGCGCGGTCGGCGAAGGGTCGATGGCCGTCTCGCTCGTGCACCAGTACCTGGTCGACGCATGACCGTCACGCTCGCCGACCTGCGCGCCATGGACCTCTTCGACGACGTCGGCGACGACGACCTCGCGGCGTGGCTGGCGGTCGCCGACGAGCGGACGGCCGAGCCGGGGGAGGTGATCGCCGAGCACGGCGAGCCGGCCCCCGGCGTCGTGCTCCTTCTGGACGGGACCGCCCAGACCTACCTCGCCGAGCAGGATCGCTTCGAGCCGGTCGGCCGGCAGATCGCCCCCACGTGGGCGCTTGCGATCTCGGTCCTCACCGACGGGCCGATCGTGATCCGGCTGCAGGCCGAGAGCGCGTGTCGCCTGGCGCTGATCGAGGCAGCGGACTTCCGCAGGCTGGCCCTTGCCACGCCCGCGGTCCACCACCGCGTCATGCAGCAGGTCGCGCCGGTGATGACGCGCGTCACCGCGATCGAGCAGAACCGCGAGCGCCTGGCCTCGCTGGGTACGATGGCTGCCGGCCTGGCGCACGAGCTCAACAACCCGGCGGCCGCGGCGCGCCGCGCGGCTTCCGACATGGCCGAGGCGCTTGACGTCGTGAGCTCCACCATCAAGCGCTTCGTCGAGTCGGGCATCGAGCGCGAGGAGGCCGAGGAGCTCGTCGCGCTCCACCAGCAGGCGCTCGACGCCGCCGCCACGCAGACGGCCCTCGGCACGCTGGACGCCGCCGATGCCGAGGAGGCGCTGGTGGAGCGCCTCGAGCGCCTCGACGTCGCCGAGCCGTGGCGGATTGCCGAGCCGCTTGCCGCCGCGCGCGTCGACGAGGCGTGGCTGGAACGCGTGTCCGAGCTGGCGGGCTCGGCGACGGACGACGCGCTGCGCTGGGTCGCCGCGTCGCTCACCGCACGGGAGCTGGCCGCGGAGCTGTGCGAGTCCACGGGCCGGATGTCGAGTCTCGTCAGTGCCGTCAAGACCTACGCCTACATGGACCGCGGCGAGCTCGTCGAGGTCGACCTGCACGAGGGCCTTGACACCACGCTCAAGGTCCTCGGGCACAAGCTCAAGCACACCGCGATCGAGGTGGAGCGCCACTACGACCGCGACTTGCCGCGGCTGACGGTCCACGGCTCCGAGCTCAACCAGGTGTGGACCAACCTGCTCGACAACGCGATCGACGCTCTGGGCGAGAAGGGCACGATCACCGTCTCAACGCGGCGCGACGGCGACTGCGCCCTGGTCGACATCACCGACGACGGGCCGGGCATCGCGCCCGAGATCCGCGGCCACATCTTCGACTCCTTCTTCACGACCAAGGACGTCGGCTCGGGCACAGGGCTCGGCCTCGCGACGGCGCGCCGGATCGTCGTCGACCGTCACGACGGCTCGCTGACCGTCGATTCCGAGCCCGGCCGCACGACCTTCCACGTCTGGCTGCCACTGACCTGAATCCGACCGAGAGGCCCCGCGAATGGCAACGTGCACCCACCTCGATCACGTCCTGATCACCGAACTCCCCGATTCCGTCGACGGCTGCGTCGACTGCCTGGCCATGGGCGGGCAGTGGCTGCACCTGCGCATCTGCCTGGAGTGCGGGCACGTCGGCTGCTGCGACAGCTCGCCCAACCGGCACGCGAGCGCTCACGCCCGCGCCTCCGCCCACCCGATCATCCGCTCGCTCGAGCCCGGCGAGGACTGGAGCTGGTGCTTCGTCGACGACGTCGCGATGCGGCTCCCGGACGTGCGAGGGGCGACGCGGATCCCCGCATCGCCCCTTGGTGGCTGAGCTTCTGTCGTCGTCTAATAGACGAGCGGCTTGCCGGAGTCGTCGCCCTTGCGCTCGGCGCGGAGGGTGAGCTTCTTGGTCACCTTCTGGCCGTCGCGGGTCTGGAAGACCACGGTGTACTTGCGCCCGACCTTCGCGCCGACGCGCGTGACCTTGCCAGGGCCCGTGTTGCGGGGAATCGAGTGGTCCTTGATCTCGGAGGCGCCGGTGTAGATCGGCGCGCCCTTGCGGGCGGTCCCGATCGAGTGCCCGACACCCTCGATGGAGACGCCGGCGTGGATCATGCCGTCGCTGCGACGCGGCAGCTCCGACGCGGTGCGGAACACGACGCGCACGAAGTCCTGGTTGCTCCCGGCGAGGTGGTCGACGTACAGGTAGGCGCCCGTCACCTTCAGGGGCGTTGTGGCGTTGTCAGCCGCACCCGCGGTGGCGGGAGCCAGCGCCGTGGCCGCTACAGCGGCGGCGGCGCCAAGGGAGATGAGCTTGCGATGCATGGTGGTGTGGCCTTTCGGGAGAGGAGAGGTCTGCCGTCCAATCCATTGAACGGCACCTCCCGCCGCCTGTGGCCCCACCTAGGTGACCGCTTCCCACACCCCGCTACTTCGGCGCGTAGCGATGGTGGATCGCCAGCGCGTTGCCGTCGGGGTCCGAGAAGAACGATTGGTGGCAGACGCCGGAGTCGAGGATGTCGCCCCGGAACGTCACGCCGCGCGACTCGAGCTCCGCGCGCGCCGCGGCCACGTCGTCGACGCGAAGCTCGATCGGGTGGTTGTTGGCCTTGAACTCGATGCCGAAGGCATCGGACTGCATCAGGGCGATCGTCAGGTTGCCGGTCTCGAACTCGCCGGCAGGCATGTCGCCCCAGCGCTTGGAGAACTGGAGGCCCAGCACGTTGCCGTAGAACTCGGCCGCCGCGTCATAGTCCCTGGTGGCGACCGTGATGAAGTCCGTGCCGGTGATGAGTGCCATTGCGTTCGCTCCTGGAGTCGAGGATCCAGCGGCGATCGTCGCAGACGCCGACAGCGAGTAGGCCGTCGCCGCCCTGCAGCGCTCGGCCAGCTCGGGCAGGCGATCGGTCACCGCGGCCGCCTCGTCGGCCTCACCGAGTGCGGGTCTCAGCGCCGACGCCGCCGCGCAAATCGTCGCCGAAGCCGACGCGACACCGGACCGGGGCGCCGCGGAGGTCTGAGCCCACCACGGCCGGGGTGTATCAAGCGCTGACTTGCCGGTGAGCCCTGGAGCGCTTCCACACGGTGTCGAGGGCCACTGCCAGGCCGAGCATGACCACGATGGCGACGAAGGTGCCGGGGTCGTTGCGCAGCGTGTCGATGGCGAAGAAGAGCAGGACCAGAGCCGATGCGGCGACGGCGGCCGCCAGCAAGCCGGTGTTCGCGTGAATCTCGCGCCGCAGCCGATAACCGGCGAGCCCCACGAGGACGAAGACCGACAACGAGACGGCGCTGCCAACCGACGCGATCGAACTCAGGTCGAAGAGGTTGACAAAGATCAGGATGAGGCCGGTCGTGATGATCAGGTTGCCGTGGGCCCCCAACCGCGACCGCTCGCCGAACTGCGGAGGGAACTGGCCGACCCGGGCCAGCGTGCCGGTGAACCCCTTGGACGCATACAGCAGCGCGTTGACCGAGGACGACGTTGCCAGCAGTGCCGCGATCGTCACCGCCGTGAAGCCTGCGTCGCCGAGCGCGGGGCGGGCCGCCTCGGCCACGGCCGTGGCTCCGTACTGCCTCACCTCGGCAACCGTGAGCGTGCCGAACACGCCGACCGAGATCGCGACGTACAGCGCGGTGGTGCCACCGAGCGCGACGTACATGGCACGGGGAAGATTGCGTTCGGGCTCGGGCAGGTCGCCCGCCGCGAAGCTGATGACCGAGAAGCCAAGGTAGGCGAAGAACGTGAGCGCGACGCTGGAGAGAATCGCGCGCAGCGATGGATAGCCGCTGGGCGCGAGCAGGTGTGGATCGAGCTGCGTCAGGGTCGCGATGATGAAGACCGCGAACACGGCGAGCAGCGCGATCACGATCCACGACTGCACGCGATCGACTCTGCGCACGCCAACGACATTGAGCGCAGCCATCGCCACGACCACGCCCGATCCAAAGACGTTGGTCCACGCATCTGCAGCGTCGGACCCGAAGCAAAGCGACGCGGCGTAGTCGCCGAATGACACGGCGACCATCGCGCACACCAGGAGGATCGCCGAGAAGTACCCCAACCACGACGCGATGCCGACCAGGCGCCCGTTGCCGAAGCCCTCTATGAGGTAGGTGAGAATCCCACCGGCGGACGGGTAGCGCACGCCGAGCTTGACGACCGCATATCCCAGCAGCGACGAGATCAGCCCAGCGATCAGGAAGGAAACCCAGACCGCCGAGCCCGCTACGGCTCCCGCCTCCCCCAGCAGGGCGAAGATGCCCGCGCCAACCATCGCGCCGACACCGAGGAACACTGCACCGCGCACCGTCATCGTCTTAGGCGGCTGCGAGCCGGCAGCTTCGGAGACGGTGTCGGGCTCGTCGCTCATGCCAGCTCCTCGGACATGGTCCGCCGGTCGACGCTATCGCGGGCGCGCTCGCGGCAACATCACCGAGACAACGTGAGGTCGATGGCATCGCCGTGTCGGCGGAGAACTCAGGGCGGACGTGGTCGAGCTTGCGACCGTCCCCCAACACCGGGGCCGAGGCGGTCGGCTCGCCCAGATGCCCGGTGATGAACCGCGCCGCCGGCCGCCGACCTGTAGGTTCGGCACACACGCATGGAGCAACGGACGATCGGCGCACTCGACCTCCAACGCGACGTGGCTCTCGAGGACCTCGTTGATGTTCACCACGCCCGCAGTCCCGGCCATGGCCCAGAGCATCCACCACGAGGGTCGGCTTTGCCACCCCGGCGCTGATCCCGCCATCGGCGGGAGGCCGGGAGGGGCCCGCCCGGCCTCCCGCTAATGTCTTTGCGCGCGCACACGGCGGTCGCATGCGTGTGTCGTGAGCTGCGCCAGCGCGGTGCCCATTATCCCGCCGGCCACCACGTCCGCTGGATAGTGCACACCTGTATGGACGCGCGAGTAGGCCACGATCGCGGCGAGGGCACGCAGCGGCGCGCCTGCCGCCGGCAACACGTGGCCGACGCCGGTCGCGAAGGCGAAGGCGGCGGCGGAGTGCCCGGACGGGAAGGAGCTGGAGTCGGGCATCCGCACATGCCGAGCGAGCGGCACGTCCCGCGCAACGCGGTCGGGACGTCGCCTGCGTCCCAGCGGCTTGACCACGACGTTGGCGATCGTGGCGGTGACCCCGAGCGAAGCGACGCCCATGATTGCTGCGCGGCGACCGCTCGGCCCTCCGGCAAGGGCGAGCAGCGCGGCCGACGTCAGCGAGAGACGCGAGTAGTCGGCGGCACGCGACAGGCGGCTCATCGCTGTGTCGAGCGCGGGCGTCGGGGTGCGGGCGATCGCGGCGTAGACGGCGAGGTCCACGCGCTCGAGGTCCTCGATCCAGCGCTGCGATCGCCGCAGGGAGGACGGGGGTCCGGGATCGGCGCTCAAGGTGGTCGGATCTTATGAGCCGACGGCAGCTGGCGGCGCTCGTCGCGCTCGTCGTGGGCGCAGCGACGATCGCCGGCGCCGTCGCCATCGCAATCAGCGAGTTCCCGCGTGGGCTGGGCGTGCTCGGGTGCGTCGCGGTCGCCGGGGCGGCCGCCTGGTGCGGCGTGCTCAGGCGAGGGGTCGCACGCGTGGCGGGGCTGATCGTCGCCGGGCTGGGCGTCGCCGGGCTGCTGGTGCTCCTCCTGACCGGTGGGTCGGCTCTCGGCGAGCTGCTGGTGCTCGCCGGGCTTCTGGTCTGCCTGGCGGCGGCGCGGGCGACGCTCGTCGTGCACGTGGCGCTGCCACCCGCGTTGGCGCCCAGCCGCGCGGTGCTGTTCTTCAACCCGCGCTCCGGTGGCGGCAAGGCGGCGCGGTTCTCGCTGGCCGAGCAGGCACGCGCGCGCGGGATCGAGCCGATCGAGCTCAAGGCCGGCGAGGATCTCGAGACGCTCGTTCGGGCGGCCGTGGATCGCGGCGCCGACGCCCTGGCGATGGCCGGTGGCGACGGCTCGCAGGCGATCGTCGCGGCGATCGCCGCCGAGCACGGGCTGCCGTACGCCTGCGTGCCCGCCGGCACGCGCAACCACTTCGCGCTCGATCTGGGCGTCGACCGTGACGACGTCGTCGGCGCGCTCGACGCGTTCGTGGACGGTGGCGAGCGACGAGTGGATCTGGCCGAGGTCAACGGGCTCGTGTTCGTCAACAACGTGTCCCTCGGCCTCTACGCCGAGGCGGTTCAGCGGGCCGGATACCGCGACGCGAAGATCCGCACGCTGCTCGACACCGTGCCGGACGTGCTCGGCCCCGGCAGGGGCGAACTCGATCTGCGCTGGACCAGCCCGGGCGGACACGGCCACCGGTCGGGCGCCGCGGTCCTCGTGTCCAACAATCGTTACCGCCTCGGCCGGGCCGTCGGCTCGGGCACGCGCCCGCGGATCGACGACGGCCTGCTCGGGATCACCGTGGTCGGAGCGGCGTCGCAGCGGGAAGAGCCCCGGCGGCTGCTGCAGCGCCCCTGGCGGGAATGGTCCGCGCCCGCGTTCGAGGTCGACGCGGACCGCCCTGTTGCCGCCGGCGTCGACGGGGAGGCGCTCGTGCTGGATCCGCCCCTGAACTTTCGCATCCGGCCCGGGGTCTTGCGCGTGCGCGTCGCGCGAGAGCATCCGGGCGCTTCGCCGTCGGCTTTGGCTCCTGAGGGCATGTGGGCCAGCACGCTCGAGCTCATTCGGATCGCGCGCAGCGGTCACGAGGCGCCTGCAACGTCACAACCAAGGAGGCCCGAATGGACCTGATAGAGATCACCGAGAAGGACCGGTTGACGCGCGAGGAGGCCGCTGCACGGCTCCGCGCGCTCGCCGACGCGCTCTCGCGCCACAACGAGGTCGAGTTCGACCGCGGTGGACTGCGCTTCAAGGTCCGCGTCGCGGACGAGGTGGACTTCAAGCTCGAGATCGAGATTGACGAGAACGAGAGAGAGCTCGAGGTCGAGCTCAAATGGTGAGCTGATCGCTCCGCGTGCGTGGCGCCGTGCGGGTTTGTCCTGATCGAAGTTGCCGGATCAAGCGGATGCCGGGACGGCCGTTGTAGGCGCTCGCCATCGAGGCGCTCCAGTCGCGGCGCCCGCGGCGCTGTCGAGTCTTATCCCTTCGGTGAACGTGTATGCATGCTGGCGCGCCGAGGCCAAGACGTGATTTTCTCGAGGTTGTCGCGCCGCGCGGACGCTGGAAGGGTTGCACCGTGGGGTGGATCGACGGCGAACTGGCGCTCGTCGCCCTGTCGGCGATGCTGTCGCCGACGACGCTGACGTTCTGCGTGCTCGCGCTCGTGCTTGGCGATCGGCCGCTCCGGACCGGCATCTGGTTCTACGCCGGCGCGGTGGGCGCGACGCTGGCCGTCGGCGTCGCCGCTGCCGTTGTGCTGGGAGACGCCGCTGCGGCGGATCACCCGTCGACGCCCAAGACGTGGGTGGCGATCGTCGACGTCGTCGCTGCCCTGCTGATCGTGGTCTTCGTCATCCGCGCCCTGCGCCGCCCGGCCAACCCTGAGAAGTCCGCGAGCATGATCGAGCGCATGCGTGGCGTCGCCTCGTCGCCCGCGATTGCGATCGTCGGCGCCGGCGCGGCCCTGGCCAACCCGGGCGGCTTCATCCCCATCGCGCTGAAGACGATCTCAGAGACCGATCCGAGCGCCGCAGAGTACGTCGTCGAGTGGGTCTTCTTCACGCTTGTGTCGCTGCTGCCGCTCGCCGCCGCCCTCGTGATGCTCCTTGTGGCGCCAGACCGAGCGCGCAGCACGCTGGAGTCGGCGCGCGGCTGGCTCGAACGGCACGCGCGAACGGTCGCCGCGGTGATCGTGCTCGTGCTCGCGGCCGTGCTGCTGCGAAACGGGATCGCCGGATTGACCGGTTAGCGCGTCGCCCGATACGGATGATGGCGTCCGCGGGCGCGGTCGGAGATGATCAAGGCCCGCACCGACCCTCTGGAGAGTCAACGATGGCCACGAGCGCCAAGCACGAACCTTCCGCCGCCGAGCAGGCCGCGGAGCAGGAGTCCGCCTTTGTCCTCGAGCAAGAGCTGCTGTCCCTCCCGCGCAACGAGATCCGCGAGCACGGCATGGGCGGCGAGATCGCCTATGACCTCATCAGCAACGAGCTCCTGCTCGACGGCAGCGCGCGCCTGAACCTCGCCACCTTCGTCACCACGAAGATGCCGCCCTATGCGTCCCGGCTCATGGCCGAGACCGCCGACAAGAACATGATCGACAAGGACGAGTACCCGCAGACCGCGGAGCTCGAGAAGCGCTGCGTGAACATCATCGGTCACCTGTGGCACGCGGCCGACGGAGACGTGACCGGCACGTCGACCACCGGCTCGAGCGAGGCAGCGATGCTCGGCGGCATGGCGCTGAAGTGGCGCTGGCGCGAGCGCCGGCGGGCGGAGGGCAAGCCGACCGACAAGCCGAACCTCGTCATGGGGGTCAACGTCCAGGTCTGCTGGGACAAGTTCTGTCGCTATTGGGACGTCGAGCCACGGCTGGTGCCGATGGAGGGCGACCGCTTCCACCTCACCGCAGACGAGGCCGTCGCACAGTGCGACGAGAACACGATCGGGGTCGTGGCGATCCTCGGCTCGACCTTCGACGGCAGCTACGAGCCGGTGCAGGAGATCTGCGCGGCGCTCGACGAACTCGCCGCGGGCGGCGGGCCCGACGTGCCCGTCCACGTCGATGGCGCGTCCGGCGGCTTCATCGCGCCGTTCGTGCAGCCCGACCTCGTCTGGGACTTCCAGCTGCCGCGAGTGCAGTCCATCAACGCCTCGGGCCACAAGTACGGGCTCGTGTACCCCGGGGTGGGGTGGGCAATCTGGCGCGACGCGGCGGCGCTGCCCCGCGACCTCGTTTTCGACGTCAACTACCTCGGCGGGTCGATGCCGACCTTCGCCCTGAACTTCTCGCGGCCCGGTAGCGAGGTCGTCGCCCAGTACTACATGTTCCTCGCCCTCGGGGCCGCCGGCTTCCGCGGAGTCCAGCGCGCCTCCCAGCACGTCGCCAACCACATCGCCGAGGGCATCGCGAAGCTGGGTCCCTACTGGCTGCTCACCGACGGCAGCGACCTTCCCGTCCTGGCCTGCGCCCTGAATGACGACGTCAGCAACTACACGGTCTTCGACGTCTCGGCGCGCATGCGTGAGGCCGGATGGCTCGTGCCGGCCTACACGTTCCCGGAGAACCGCGAGGACCTGTCGGTCCTGCGCGTCGTCGTGCGCGCCGGGATGACCCACGACATGGCCGACCTGTTCCTCGACGAGCTCGGCCGGCGCACCGCCGAGCTCGAGGCCCTCGATGAGCCGCTACCCGATGCCCTGGCTCGGCCGCAGGGCTTCAGCCATTAGACGAGCTGGGCGATCGCCACGGCCATCAGGACGAACATCGCCAACGCCGTGACGGTCACGGCGGCGGCGGCGAGCGCGACCATCCGGGCCACCGGCGAGTAGCGCAGCGCGTGCTTCGTGACCCGGCGCGCCAGCTGACCTCGCGCCGGGCCCCACCAGTCGAGCGCGACGAGCAGCGGCCGGGTCAGCGCGCGCAGCTGCCAGCGCTCTAGTTGGGCCTGCACGAGGCGGCGCTGCCAGCGCGCGGCCATGTCGCGCGCCTCAGCCCGCGCCGCGCGCTTGTACCAGGGCAGCCGCTTCAAGCGGCCGCGCCAGAAGGCGAGCGCCTCGCGCGCCTCGGCGACCGAGGTCCCGCATGGCGCCTCGGTCTCGTGGTCGAACGTGGGTCGTGGGAGCAACGGCCGGGTGGGTGCGAACATCACACCGACAGGCTAGTGGGCCGGGGCCGCACCGTGGCGCGATCAGTCCTTCCTCACGCGAAGGCGCCGACCCCGGTGATGTCGCGGCCCACGATCAGCGTCTGCATCGTCTCGGTGCCCTCGTAGGTGTGGATGACCTCGATGTCGCCATATGGCGGAGACGTGATTCTCGAGCAGCACGCCGTTGCCGCCGAGCATGTCGCGCGCGTCGGCGATCACCTGGCGGGCTTTGCGCGTGTTGTTGAGCTTCGCCAGCCCGGCGATCGTGTCGGTGAGCCGGCCGTTGTCCTCCAGGCGGGCGAGCTGCATGCAGTAGAGCTGCATGCCCGTCACCTCGGCCAGCATCCGGACGAGCCGTTCCTGGACGATCTGGAAGCTGCACAGCGGCTTGCCGAACTGGGTGCGCTGCTTGCTGTAGGTCAGGGCGGCGTCATAGGCCGCGACGGCGTGGCCGAGCGCGCCCCATGCGGACGTGGTGCGCGTCGTCACCAGCACCCGGCCGGCGTCCTTGAAGCTCTCGGCGCCCGGCAGCCGCCAGGCCTCGCCGACCCGCACGTCGTCGAGCCGGATGTCGGCCTGCCAGATCGCCCGCGAGGCGCCCTTACCCTCCATCGTCGTCGCCTCGAACCCGGGCGCGTCCTTCTCCACGAGGAAGCCCTTGACGTTGCCGTCCTCGTCCGAGCGCGCCCAGACGACGATGACATCGGCGATCGAGGCGTTGCCGATCCAGCGCTTGGCGCCGTCGAGCACCCAGCCGTCGCCGTCGCGGCGAGCGCTGGTCTCGAGCGCGACCGAGTCCGAGCCGTGCGTGGGCTCGGTCAGGGCGAACGCGCCGACCGCGTCGAGCCTGGCCATCGCCGGTAGCCAGCGGTCCTTCTGCTCCTCGGACCCCAGCAGCGCGATCGACTTCATGGCCAGCCCGGACTGCACGCCGAGGAAGGTTCCGAGGCTGCCGTCGCCGCGGTGCAGCTCCATGTTGACCAGGCCGCGCGCAAGCGGGCTCATGCCCGGGCAGCCGTAGCCCTGGATGTCCTCGCCGTAAAGGCCGAGGTCGGCCAGCCGCCTCAACAGCGGCCACGGCAGCTCCGCGGCCTCCCAGTACTCGTTGATCGCCGGCAGGACCTCGCGGTCGACGAAGCGCCGGGTGGCGATGAGGTGCTCCCACTGCTCGTCGCTGAACTGATCGCGAACGTGGAAGTAGTCGGTCGCGAGCGCGTCGCCGAGGTGGGTGTACGGCATGGTCGTCGCGGACATCACGACAGCCTTCTCCGATCGCTCCTGTCGCAAACGTAGCCGGTCGGAGCGGCCCATCGCGAGGCGCGCCGCGTCAGGCGTGCCCGAAGCGGACGTTCGGAAGGATCCGGCCCAGCGGGTGCGGGAGCGCCCACGCGTGCCGTCCGAAGAGGCGAAGCAGCGCCGGGAGCAGGACGAGCCGGACGAGCATCGCGTCGAGCAGGACGGAGACGCCCAGGATCACGCCCATCTCCTTCGGCGGCAGAGGCCCGGACAGCGCGAAGGTGAAGAAGACGGCGACCATCACGGCCGCGGCGGCGAAGATCACGCGCCCGGACTCGGCGAGGCCGCCGACCACGGCCGCGCGCGGATCGTGCGAGCGGTCCCAGTGTTCCTTGGCCGTGGCGAGCAGGAACACCGTGTAGTCCATCGAGATCGCGAAGATCATCGCGAAGAAGAACACCGGCGCCCACGCGTCCATGTAGCCCTGCACCTCGAAGCCCAGGAGGCCGGCGCCGTGGCCGTCCTGGAAGATCAGCCGCCCGATCCCGAAGGCGGCGCCGGTGGCGAGCAGGTTCGTGACGACCGCCAGCGCGGCGATCACCGGCGCCTGGATGGCCACGAGCAGGAGCAGGAAGCCCAGCCCGAGCACGACGCCGATGACCAGTGGCGTCGTTCGCCGCAGCGCCCGCGTGAGGTCGTGGTTCTCGGCGGCGGCGCCACCGACGAGCGCGCCCCGCGGCAGGGCCGCGCGGAGCCGGTCGATCGTCTGGCCCACCGCGGTGCTCGACGGGTCGGCCTTGGGAATCGCCTGCATCAGCGCAAGGCCGCCGGCGCCGGCCGTTGGCGGGAGCACGCGCGCGACGCCGCGGTCGCGCTGGGCGACCCCGGCCGCCGCGGTGGCCCGACGCTGCGGAGCGACGATCTGCAGCGCGCCCGGCGCGCCTTCGCCGAACGACTGCTGCAGCTGCGCGTGGCCGATCCGCGAGCCGTCGGCCTTCGGGACGACCTTGATCGACGGCATCGCGGTCCTCAGACCGAGGATCGGCAGCGCGAGCACGACGAGCAGCAGCGCTGCGGCGGGACCGAGCAGGTGCGCGTGGCGCCAGAGTCGCTCGCCCCAACGGGCCGAAAGCGGCGAGCCCGACCGCATCGGGCGTAGCGCCAGCGCGTCGATCCGCGGGCCGAGCTTGGCGAGCACGGCGGGCAGCAGCGTCAGCGTCGCCGCGAGTACGAAGACGACGCTGAGCATGATCCCCAGCGCCGTCGAGCGGAACGCCGGGCTCGGCACGAGCAGCACCGCCGAGAGGGAAACCAGGACGGTCATACCGGAGAAGACGACGGCCTTACCCGCGGTGTCCATCGTCACCGCGACCGCGTCGCGGACGGCGAGCCGCGACCCGAAGAGCGACGCGCGAAAGCGGTGCACGATGAACAGCGCGTAGTCGATCCCCAGCGCGAGCGAGAACATGAGCGCGAAGTTCATCGCCCAGATCGAGATGTCGAAGCCGTGGGTCAGCAGCGCCAGCAGCCCGGCGGACGCGACGAGGCCGAGGATCGTCAGCAGCAGCGGCAGGCCGGCGGCGACGAGCGACCCGAAGGCGAGCACGACGATCGCCATCGTCACCGGCCAGGAAAGCAGCTCGGACTTGAGCATCGCTTTGCGGTTGGCCGTGTTGAAGTCGCTCCACACGGCCGGTGAGCCGGTCAGCGAGACCGCGACCTCAGGGGTGCCCGCAGCCCGCAGCTTCGCCTTGAGCTCGTCGGCCGCCGCGACCATCGCCGTTGGGTCGCCCTTCGCGCCGGCCGTCACGACCGCCGTGTGGCCGTCGGGCGAGATGCCCGCGCCGGGGCGCGGAGCTTGCACAGAAGCGACGCGTCCGTCGGCGGCGAGGATGCGCTGCACGCGGATCACCGCCCGCCGGAACTCCGGCGCCGAGGTCGTCGCCGTCGGCGAGTGCACGACGACCGTCAGCGCCGAGCTCGAGAGCCCGGCGAAGTCGCGCTGGATGAGCGCCCGCGCCTCTACTGACTCCGAGCCGTCGGCCTGCCAGCCGGCGCCCGAGAGCGCGTGCTCGACCCGCGGCGCGAAGGCCGCGAGCGCGACGGCGACGAGCGCCCATGCGACGACGACCGCGCGGGCATGGTTGGCGGCAACGCGGCCGAGGCGGCCGACCGGCCCGAGCGTGATCGTGGTCATGCCGGCGAGCCTACGATTCGTCAGGCGCCGCCACATCAGGCATTCACCCGATCTTTGGGCTGCGGCTCCGGGCGCCACTCGGCGCCCGTTCAGTCGACGTTCATCAGCCCGTGCTTCATCGCGAACAGGCTCGCCCGCGCGCGATTGGAGACGCCGATCTTCGTGTAGATGTGCTCGACGTGGCTGCCCGCAGTCTTGCGCGAGATCACGAGCTCCTCGGCGATCTCCTTGTACGACAGCCCGCGCACGAGCAGCCTCAGGACCTCGATCTCGCGGGCCGTCAGGCCTGCCGGCCACTCGCGCCGGCGCCTGACCGGATGGCCGGCCGCGCGCAGCACGGCATCGACCGCGTCGCTGTCGAACAGTGCCTGCCGGACGCCTGCGCGCAGCTCGGCCGCGGCCTCCTGCGCGGCGCGCGCGTCGCGGTGGGGCCGCACCTCCGTCATCGCGTGATAAGCGTCCGCCGCCGCGAGAACCCGTCCGGCCGGCGTGATCGCGTCGCCCGAGAGTCCCCGCGGGTATCCGGAGCCGTCCAGCCGCTCATGGTGCTGGGCCGCGATCGCCCCCAGCGGGGCCAGCGCCCGCGATGACGCGAGCATCCGCTCCGTCAGGTACGGATGAAGACGCACCCGTTCGCGCTCCGCCGCGGTGAGCGGCCCGGGCTTATCCCAGATCGCGTTGGAGACGCCCAGGCGGCCGAGATCGTGAAGCAGCCCCGCCCGGCGCACGAGCTTGGCGTCGGCGTCGGACAGCCCGTGGAGCGTCGCCGCCGCGCCGGCGAGATCGGCCACGCCGCGCGAGTGGCCGATCGTCCACGGCGACTTGACGTCGGTGAAGTCGGCGATCGCCTCCAGCGCGGAGTCGAGCTCCGCGTCGGAGAGGACGATCTCGAGCGCCGGCTCGGCTTCGATCACCGCGGTCCAGGTCGTCACCGCGTCGAGGCCGTCGAACACGGTGGGCGCCTCGGCGCAGAACAGGTCGACCAACGCCGGGTCGAACTGGGTGCCGCTGCGCTCCCGGGCGACCGCGACCGCGGCGTCGGTCCCTGCGGTGCGCTGGTAGACCTCGACGACGTCGGCCAGGTTCACCAGGCGCGCGGCGAGCAGGATCTCGCTGCCCTTGACCTCCGCGGGCACGCCCCTGCCGTCCCAGCGCTCGAACGTCTGGTAGAGGCCCGCGCGCACCTCCGCGGCGAGCCCGAGCCGGCCCGCCAGCTCGTTGGTCGCGAGCCAGTGGTTCTCGATCATGTCGCGGGCGGCGCGCCGCCCGTCGCCGAGGAACTTGAGGCTCAGGCGCGCGCGCTCCGGCAATCCGCGGCCGGCGCCGACATGGCTGGCCGTGAAGGTCATCGCGGGGAGGCCGACCATGTCGACGTCGCGAGCGTCCACCTTCAGCGCGATGTCGTCGCCGAACCACTTCGCCTGCTCGTAGGCATCGACGTGGCAACCGACCCAGGCGATCAGGCCGACGTAGTACACGACGGCCCGTGCGTGCTCATCGAGCCCGAGCCGTTCGGCGAGCCGCAATGCGATCAGCGATTGCCGCATCACATGCTCCATCGGCTGGCCGAAGCCCAGGTCGGTCCCGAGCGAGATCATCGCGATCAGCTCGGCCAGCCGGACGCGAGTTCCGCTCGGGGGCGCCGCCATGGCGCCCCCGAGTCTATGAACCTAGTTCGACGATTCCTGCTCGATAAGCGTCTGGACGACGTTGGCCGCCGTCGCGCGGAACCCGACGGCCCAGACCGCGCCGGTGCCGGGGATCGCCGCGGCGCCCAACAGCTCGTTGTCATTCGTGCCGACGTTGCCGCTCGGGTCCAGCGCCCAGCTCGCGCCGCTCCAGCGCTCGGCGAGCGTCCGCTGGATCGGAATCGAGCCACCGGTCTGCACGAACGTCCCCGCCGAGAACACGCGCGTCGACGCGCCCGCGGCCACGCCGTTGAGCGTGTCCTCGTCGCCGCTGTTCGGCGTCGTCACGGCCGTCCAGCGCGTGCCGTTCCAGTGCTCGGCCAGCGTGCGCGTGCCCGGCGCCCGACCGGTCACGCTCTCCGACTGCGCCTGCTGGCCGACGGCCCACAGGTCGTTGCTCGAGACGCCGTCGACGGCGTGCAGGATGTCGACGTTCGGATCGGGGTTGGCCGCGGTCACGACCGACCAGACCGAGCCGTTGAAGTGCATGACGAGCGTCCGTCGGTTCGCCGTGCCGCTCGGGATCTGGCTGCCGACCGCCCAGACGTCGGTCGGGCTGAACGCCTTGACGCCCTGCAGGTTGTCGATCTGGACAGCGGGCAGCGTGGTCGAGACCCACGAGGTGCCGTCCGACCGGAAGGCGATCGCGTGTCCGCGCCCATCGTCGCCCACAGCCCAGATGTCGCTCGGGCGGTCGGCGCTGACGGCGCGCAGCACGCCGCTGAAGCCCGCGGGCGAGGCGACGGTCTGCCAGTTCGCGCCGTTCCAGTGCACGATGAGTGGAGCACCGGTCTTGACGCCCGTCGTCTTGACGAGGCCGACCCCCCACGCGTTGGTGGGCGACACGTCGGCGACGGCGTTGAGCACGTCATCGATGTGCAGCGTGTCGGGGCTCGCGACGACGCTCCACGCGGCGCCGTTCCAATGCTCGGTGAGCGTGCCAGCCCCCGCGTCTTCCTTGCCCGACGCCTGCGTGCCGACCGCCCAGGCATCGGACGCGGAGCTCGCGCCGACGCCGTTGAGCGTTCCGTTCCCGGCACCCCCATTCGGGCTCGTGACGACCGAGAACGCTGCATTCGCTGGACCGGCCGCAAGAAGCCCGAGTGCGCTGACTGCGAGCACGGCTCGGACCACGGCTCGAACTGCCATATGAGATCCCCCCCTTTGAGGAAGTGTGAGTTCAGACACAGGACGCCCTCGCGGGGCGAACCTTCCCCGCGCCCGCGACCCCGCTTACGCGGCCGTTATGCGGCGACTTCTGCCGGTGGCGCCTCGGCCCGGGCCGCGGCGTCGCCGCGGCGCAGGACGAACTTCCAGACCTCCGAGACGACGACGATCAGCATCCGCCCCGATGCAGATCAGCCACTGGTTGCCGGTCAGCTCGACGGTGTCGAGGATGCGCTGGAAGAACTGCAGCTCGGTCGCGAAGATGATCGCGGCGACCGACATCAGCGACGTGATCAGGAACGTCCGGTCGTTGAACGTGTCGAGGCTGAACACCGAGCGCAGCTCGTCGCGCGCGGTGAACGAGAAGAACAGGTTGGCGATCGCGAACGTCGTCATGCCCATCGTGCGCGCGAGCTTCTCGCCCTCGTCGTGCTCGGCGCCCGGCGATCACGGCCAGCGTGCGCGATCGCCATGACGAGGCCGGCGACGACGAACCAGCGCGTGTCGGCGCGGGTCAGGATCGGCTGCTCGGGCTTGCGCGGGCGGCGCTCCATCAGCCCCTCGCTCGGCGTCGCCGTAGCCGAGCCCGATCGACTGGAACACCTGCGTGGTGAAGTTGACCCACAGCGTCTGCAGCGGCAGGAACGGGATCCCGCTGGCGATGTTGAGGATGCTCGCGCCGAGGAAGGTCACGATCATGCCCGGCGAGCACGCCCATCTGGAAGCGGATGTACTTGACGAGGTTGTCGTAGAGCCCGCGCCCGAGCTCGACGGCCTTGACGATCGTCGCGAAGTTGTCGTCGGTGAGGATCATCGCCGCGGCCTCCTTGGAGACCTCGGTGCCGGTGATGCCCATCGCGATGCCGATGTCGGCCTGCTTGAGCGCCGGCGCGTCGTTGACGCCGTCGCCGGTCATCGCCGACGACGTGGCCCTTGCGCTTGAGGATGTCGACGAGCCGGACCTTCTGCTCGGGCGTCACGCGCGCGATCACGCCGATCTCGTCGATCTCGCTCGTCGGCCTGCTCGTCGCTCAGCTCGGCGAACTGCGCGCCGGAGATCGCGCGGCCCTCGATGCCGAGCTCCGCGCGATCGCCTCGGCGGTGATCGCGTGGTCGCCGGTGATCATCCGGACCTGGATGCCCGGCGTCGTGCGCGGTCGGCGATCGCCGCCTTCGCCGCCGGGCGCGGCGGGTCGACGATCCCGACCAGCGCCAGCAGCGTGAGGTCCGTCCATCAGCTCGAGCAGGTCGGCGCCCGGCGTCGAAGCTCGCCGGGTCGAAGTCCTTGCGCGCGGTCGCCATCACGCGCAGGCCCTTCTCGGCGAGCCGCTCGTTCTCGCCGAGGTAGCGCGCCTTGAAGTCGTCGTCGACCGCGGCGGTCGCCAGCGCCGGGTCGAGGTGCGACGACGCGCGCGCCAGCAGCTGGTCGGGCGCGCCCTTGACGAAGCAGCGGATCACGTCCGCGCCCGACTCGTCGGTCATGCGGTGGAACGTGGCCATCAGCTTGTAGGCGGTGTCGAACGGCAGCTCGGCGACGCGCGGGTAGCGCTCGCGCGTCGCGGTCGAGGTCGAGGCCGCCCTTCTCCGCCAGCACGACCAGCGCGCCCTCGGTCGGGTCGCCGATCATCTCGCCGGTCGGCGGTGAGCACGGCGTCGCAGGCGAGCGCCAGCGGGAACATGAACTGCTCGAGCGGCGACCTCCGGCTCGCCCGCGACGTGCTTGATCTGGCCCTCGGTCGAGTAGCCGCTGCCCGAGATCGTGTAGCGCCGGCCGGGGATCGTCAGCTCGACCGCGGTCATCTGGTTGAGCGTCAGCGTGCCGGTCTTGTCGGAGCAGATCGCCGACGTCGCGCCGAGCGTCTCGGTCGAGCGCAGCCGCTTGACGATCGCGTTGGCGTCGGCCAGCAGGCGCGTGCCGCGCGAGAGGATCGTGGTCACGACGGCCGGCAGCCCGGTCGGGATCGCGGCGATCGCGAACGCCACCGCGACCGTGAAGACCTCCGTGAAGCTCTGGCCGCGCGCCATGTTGAGCGCGACCGAGGCGACCAGCGCCAGCGCCGGCGATCGTGACGAGCTGCTTGGTCAGCTTCTCCAGCTGGACGGTCAGCGGCGACTTCGACTCCGTCCTGGGTCTGGAGCATCCCGGAGATGTGGCCGACCTCGGTCGCCATGCCCGTCGAGGTGACGACGAACTCGCCCGTCCCGCGCGTGACGTTGGTGTTCATGTAGACCATGTCGGTGCGGTCGCCGAGCGGCGCGTCGGGCGCCGCCACCGGCCTCGACGCCCTTGCCCACCGGCAGGCTCTCGCCGGTCAGCGCCGCCTCGGCGACCTCGAGCGTCGCCGCCGCCAGCACGCGCCCGTCGGCGGGCACGACGTCGCCGGCCTCGATCTCGACGACGTCGCCCGGCACGAGCTGCTCGGCCGGCAGCTGCGCGAGCGCGCCGTCGCGGCGCACGCGCGCCTTGACGATCATCATCTTCGCCAGCGCCGCCACCGCCGCCGCGGCCTTGCCCTCCTGGTTGAGGCCGAGCACCGCGTTGAGCAGCGTCAGCAGCAGGATCACGATCCCCGTGCCCGGCTGCTTGACCGGGTAGATCGAGATCACGCCGGCGACCAGCAGCACGATCTGCATCGGGTCCTGGTACTGGCGCAGGAACGCGTGCCAGCGCGACTCCGTCTTGGCCTCGGCGAAGCGGTTGGGCCCGTAGCGCGCCAGGCGCTCGGCCGCCTCGTCGCTCGTCAGGCCCGCGCCGGCTCGACGCCCAGCTCGTGCGCCGCGTCCTCGCGGCTGAGCGACGTGCCAGTCGGGAGCCGTCGGTCGTCGGGGTCGGGCCGTCTCGGTCGTCGCCATCTCGGTCCTCTCTCAGCCGTGCGGACGGCGTCTCGACGCGCGACGCGGCGTGCCGGCCTCGCCGCGCAGCAGCGCCTGCGTGTCGTCGATCGATCCGATGGCAGCGAAGC
Organism: uncultured Actinomycetes bacterium; assembly: GCA_963821355.1. Taxonomy (GTDB): domain Bacteria; phylum Actinomycetota; class Thermoleophilia; order Solirubrobacterales; family Solirubrobacteraceae; genus JAOPZW01. The sequence continues at coordinate 289,544 of CAWGDO010000008.1, forward strand.
CGCCGGTGCGCTCGGCGAACCAGCACGCGGCGCGGACCTTCGGGCCCATCGAGCCCTCGGCGAACTCGCGCGCCGGCGAGCTCGTCGGGCGTCGCGCTGCGGATCGCCCGCTGCTGCGGGCGTGCCCCAGTCCGCGTAGACGGCGTCGACGTCGGTGACGATCAGCAGGGCGTCGGCGCCGATCTCGATCGCCAGCAGCGCGCTCGCGAGGTCCTTGTCGATCACGGCCTCGACGCCGCGCAGCCGCCGCCCGGCGGGCGCCGGCGTCGTCGGCGTAGGCGGTCGGGATGCCGCCGCCGCCCGCGCAGATCACGATCACGCCCTGCGTCGAGCAGCGACCTGATCACGTGGATGCCGAAGATCCGCTTCGGCGCCGGCGACGGCACGGCGCGGCGCATGCTGTCGCCGTCGGCCATGAACGCCCAGCCCTTCTCGCGCTCCAGGCGCGCCGCCTCGTCCGCGTCGTAGAGCGGGCCGATCGGCTTCGTCGGGCGCTCGAAGGCCGGGTCGGCCGGGTCGACCTCGATCATCGTCAGCAGCGTCGCCAGGTGGCGCTCGAACGGGAGCTCGTTGCCGAGCTCCTGCTCGAGCATGTAGCCGATCATCCCCTCGGTCTGGGCGCCGAGCACGTCGAGCGGGTAGGTGTCGACGGCCGTGTACGCCGAGCCCTGGAGCGCGAGCAGCCCGACCTGCGGGCCGTTGCCGTGCGAGACGACGAGCTCGTGCTCGAGCGCGAGCGGCGCGAGCGCCTTGCAGGCCGCGCGCGCGTTCTCGCGCTGGTTCTCCGCCGACAGCGCCTGCCCGCGCCGCAGCAGCGCGTTGCCTCCGAGGGCGACGACGACGCGCACCGTCAGCTCCCGAGCGTGGCGACCATGACCGCCTTGATCGTGTGCATCCGGTTCTCGGCCTCGTCGAAGACGATCGACGCCGGCGACTCGAAGACCTCCTCGGTGACCTCGAGCGCCGGCATGCCGAACTTCTCGTAGATCTCCTTGCCGACCTGCGTGTCGGTGTTGTGGAACGCCGGCAGGCAGTGCATGAACTTGACGTCCGGGTTGCCGGTCAGCGCCATCGTCTGCGCGTTGATCTGGTAGGGCTTGAGCAGCTCGATCCGCTCCGCCCAGACCTCGTCGGACTCGCCCATCGAGACCCAGACGTCGGTGAGCAGGAAGTCGCAGCCGCGGACGGCCTCCTCGACGTCCTCGGTGATCGTGACGCGGCCGCCGCGTCGCGCCGGCGATCTCGCGCGCCTGCGCGACGAGCTCCTCGGCCGGCCACAGCGACTGCGGCGCGGCGATGCGCACGTCCATGCCCAGCTTCGCGCCCGACGATGAGGTAGCTGTTGGCCATGTTGAAGCGGGCGTCGCCGAGGTAGCAGAACGCCATCTCCTCGAGCGGCTTGTCGAGGTGCTCGCGCATCGTGAGGAAGTCGGCGAGCATCTGCGTCGGGTGCCACTCGTCGGTGAGGCCGTTGTAGACCGGCACGCCGGCCCACTGCGCCAGCTCGTCGGCGACCGCCTCGCCGAAGCCGCGGTACTCGATCGCGTCGTACATGCGCCCGAGCACGCGCGCGGTGTCCTTGACGGTCTCCTTGTGGCCCATGTGCGAGCCGCTCGGGCCGATGAAGGTGACGTGCGCGCCCTGGTCGTAGGCGGCGACCTCGAACGCGCAGCGCGTGCGCGTCGAGTCCTTCTCGAAGATCAGCGCGATCTCCTTGCCGACGAGCTTCTGCTCCTCGCGGCCTTCGCGCTTGGCCGCCTTGAGCTCGGCCGAGAGGTCGAGCAGGTAGCGGATCTCGTCGGCGCTGTAGTCCGTCGAGCGTGAGGAAGTGCCGGCCCCGCAGGGCCGGCGGCGACGTCTGGGTGCTCGGTGGCGGTGGTCATCCGGTGTCCTTTCAGGCGTCGCGGGAGATCGGGCAGGTCATGCAGTGGCCGCCGCCGCGACCGCGGCCGAGCTCCTGGCCGGCGATCGCGAGCACCTCGACGCCCGCCTTGGCGAGCTTGGCGTTGGTGGCCTCGTTGCGCTCGTAGGCGACGACGACCCCGGGCGACAGCGCGACGACGTTGTTGCCGTCGTCCCACTGGTTGCGCTCGGCCTCGAACTCGTCGCCGCCGGTCGGCCACCAGCGTCAGGTCCGGCGAGCCCGAGCGCGTCCTTGACCTCGTCGATGAACGAGCGGTCGGAGACCTCGGCCCGCGACGCCGCCGTCGCCGTCGGGGCGGTAGAGGATCGGCACGATCTGGGACACGACCGGCTCGTACATCGTCGCGACGTGGCGGTCGCAGAACGTGAAGACCGTGTCGAGGTGCATCGCCGCGCGCTCGCGCGGCATCTGCGCGCCGATGACCAGGCGCGCGGCGCCGGCGGCGAACAGGTTCTGGGCGAGGATGCTCACGGCGCGGGCGTTCGAGCGCTCGCCCTGGCCGACGAGCACGACGCCGTCGCCGACGGGCATGATGTCGCCGCCCTCGAGCGAGGCGCTGCCCCAGTCGTGGTCGACGCCGCCGAACCAGATCGGGAACCCGGCGTCGCGGAAGCGCGGGTGGAAGCGGTAGACCGCCTCGAGGTTGAGCGTCTCGTGCTGGCGGGCGGGCCAGAACATCGAGTTGATCGACACGCCGCCGTAGATCCACGCGCTCGTGTCGCGCATGAACAGCTGGTTCGGGAGCGGCCGCAGGACGAAGTCGGTCGGGTGCAGCGCCCGCCCGACCGCCGGAGACGATGTCGGCCGGCAGCTCGGCCAGCGTCACACCGCCGGTCAGGCGCGTCGCCAGCTCCTCGGCCGGCATCTCGGTCATCCACGCCGGTCAGCTCGCGCGCGAACATCGTCGTGACCTCCTCCGGGCGCAGCTTGCGCTCGCAGCACCCACTCGCGCGCCGCCGCTGTCCTCGAGCGTCTCGGTCAGGAGCTCGTGGAACAGCAGCACCTCGGCGCCGCGCTCGCGCATCAGGTCGACGAACGCGTCGTGCTCCTGGCGTGCTCGGCGCACCCAGATCACGTCGTCGAACAGCAGCTCGTGGCAGTTCGTCGGCGACAGGCGCTCGTGCGCGAGGTCGGGGCGGTGGACGATGACGCTGCGCAGCGTCCCGACCTCCGAGGCGACGCCGAGGCCGGTGCTGGTGGACGGGGTTGCCACGGTCTTCTCTCCTCGAAGTGGGGTTCAACTCAGGCCGCGATCGTAACCCAACGCTGATCCCGGCCGGAGGAAGGCGCGGCCCGTTATCCCGAGGCTGTGAGCACGCGCACGCGCGCGAGATCCGGGTCGGCGGCACCGCGGACGTGCCCGAACGGTGCCGCGGCGGTGCTTCGCAGGAAATCGCCGCGCCCGGTTCCGGGAGCGCGGTCGGCGGGCCGCTCTGCGCGCCGCGATCGGGCAACGCATCGAGCGCTGCGAGCACGCGTTGAACGTCGGGTACAGAGCCCGCGCCGATGACCGCTACAACCACGCTGTCGGTCGCCATCTCGGTGGACGTGCTCGCCGAGCACGTCAGCCAACTCACGCTGGGCCACGGCATCGCCGCCGTGGCCCGGCACGTCCAGCCGTACGAACGGGCGGGCCGCATAGGCGCGCACCGCGTCCGCATATGGGGTGGTGGACTGGTCGCCGATCGTCATTCGTATGCGTCGCTCGTCGGACCCCGCTCGGGCGGGAGGAACGCCACCGGCCGAGTCGAACAGAGCGACGTCGAGCCAGGAGGCTTCACATGACCGAAGAGGCCGTCGCCGCAGCCCCCGAGCCCGAGGAGAAGCGTGGGTTCACGCTCCCCTCTGCGTACACGATCCTCTTCGTGTTGATCGTGGTCGCCGCGATCGCCACGTGGGTCATCCCGGCCGGCACGTACAAGCTCAACGAGGCCGGCGAGCCGGTCCCAGGGTCCTACCACGAGGTGACGGCGAAGCACTCGAAGATTGTCGTGGACTCGCTCACCGCGCCGATCAACGGCCTGTACGGGATCGAGAACTCGAAGGGGAACATCAACTACTACAACACGGGGACGCTCTTCGGCGCGATCGACATCGCGCTGTTCATTCTCGTGATCGGCGGATTCCTCGGCGTGACGATGAAGTCCGGGGCGATCCAGGCCGGCATCGGCAGCCTCGTCGAGCGGATGAAGGGCAGGGAGCGGTGGATGATCCCGGTGCTGATGTGCGTGTTCGCGCTCGGCGGCACCACGTTCGGGATGGCCGAGGAGAGCCTGGCGTTCTATGCGCTTGTGATCCCCGTGATGATCGCCGCCGGCTACGACGCGCTCACCGGCGCGGCGGTCGTCCTGCTCGGCTGCGGGATCGGGGTGCTCGGCTCCACGGTCAACCCGTTCGCGACCGGGATCGCGTCCGGGATCGCCGGTGTTTCGCTCAGCGACGGTCTGGTCGGACGGCTGGTGCTCCTGCTCGGTGGGCTGGCGATCGGCATCTTCTTCGTATTGCGCTACGCCGACCGCGTCAAGCGGGACCCGTCGAAGTCGGTGGTCTTCAGGATGAAGGCCGAGAACGAGGCGCAGTTCCAGGCCGACTCACAGGCCGGCGGCGCCGTCCTCACCGGGACGCACAAGGCGATCCTGGCCGTCTTCGCGCTCGCATTCGTCGTGATGATCTACGGGGTGATCCCGTGGGAGGACCTCGGGATCGGGCTGCCGACGTGGTGGTGGTGGTTCCCGGAGATGACCGCCTCCTTCCTGCTGTTCTCGATCATCATCGGGCTGGTCGCCCGGATGCGGGAAGCCGAGCTGACCAGCAGCTTCGTCGACGGCGCGCGCGACCTTCTCGGCGTGGCGCTGATCATCGGCATCGCCCGCGGAATCACGGTGATCATGAACAACGGCCAGATCACCGACACGGTCCTGCACTGGGTCGAGAATGCCTTGGGGGACACGGGGCAAGCCGCGTTTGCGATCGTGATGTTCGTGCTGTTCCTGCCGCTGTCGTTCCTCATCCCGTCGTCGTCGGGACTCGCGACCCTGGCCATGCCGATCACCGCGCCCCTGGCCGGCTTCGTCGACGTGCCCGAGTCGCTGGTCGTCACCGCCTACCAGAGCGCCTCGGGCATCATGAACCTGTTCATCCCGACGTCGGCCGTCGTCATGGGCGGCCTCGCGATCGCTCGCGTCCCCTACGGGACCTATCTGCGCTGGGTCTGGCCGCTGCTCGCCGCGCTGGCCGCTCTCTCCATCGTCGTGCTCGGGGTCGCGGCGGCTCTGTCATGACGCCCAGGAAACGAGGATCACGATGAGGACCACTGTCAGCTGGCCAACCTTGTTGATCGTGCTCGTGCTCGCGGCCTGTCTCGTCGGCTTGATCGCCTACGCCCGCGGTCCGAAGCACTATCACGGTGACGAGCTCGGCAGCCACGGCAAGAAGGTCATTGTCGTGGTGCGGCCGCCGGCGTAACGCTTGCATCGTTCGCTGTGGCGCGAGATTGTCAGCAGGCCCGCCGACGGCGGACCAGCAACGATCTGAACGCGACATGGAATCATCGACCACGGAGGATCACGCGGCAGGCGACGAAGGGCTCCCGCCGGGGGCGCGCCGGCCAAGGCCGCCGAGCATGCTCGACGCGATCCTGCCGATCGTCGTCCTGATCGGGCTGATCGCCCTCACCATCGCGTCGTTCGGCGTCGGAGCGACCGATGGGCCGCTGCAGGTCGCGCTGCATGCTGAGCGCCGCGTTCGCGAGCCTGATCGCGCTGAAGAACGGTTACACCACGGCGGCACTGGCCGATGCCGCGATCGGCGGCGTGACGACGGCGGTGGGAGCGATCTTCATCCTGCTGGCCGTCGGCGCGCTGATCGGCACGTGGAACATGGCCGGCACGATCCCGACGGTCGTCGACTACGGCGTCAGGCTGCTCAACCCGAACGTCTTCTTCCTGGCGACGGCGGCGATCTGCGCGGTCGTCGGCATGGTCACGGGCAGCTCGTGGACCACCGCGGGCACGCTCGGCGTCGCCTTCGTCGGCATGGCCGAAGCGTGATGGGCGTCTCGAAGCCGATCGCCGCCGGCGCCGTCATCTGCGGCGCGTACTTCGGCGACAAGATGACGCCGCTCTCGGAGACGACGATCCTGGTGCCGCAGCTGGTGGGCCGCGGCCTCACCACCGCCCAGCACATCCGCAACATGTTCTGGACAGCCGGGCCTGCGCTCGGGATCAGCCTCGTGATCTTCCTGTTCATCGGGCTCGGTGTCGAGTCGAACGGCGAGGTCAGCACGGACGAGGCGCTCAAGGCGATCTCGAGGCGCCTTCCACATCTCGGCGCTCAACCTGCTCCCGCTCGCGCTGCTCGTGGTCTTCACCGTCAAGAAGGTGCCGCCGTTCCTGGCCATCCTCGGATCCGCGCTGTTCGCGGGCATCCTCGCGTGCTTCACGCAGTGGGACGCCGTCCAGGCCTTCGTCGACGACCCCGAGCAAGGGGACCGGTCTCGACCGGGATCCATGCCGTCTACGCGGCGATGGCGACGGGCTTCGTGAGCCACAGCGGCGTCGAGGCCGTCGACACGCTCTTCTCTCGCGGCGGCATGGCGAGCCTCCTGACGACCGTGTGGCTCGTGCTCGCTGCGATGGGGTTCGCGGCGATCCTCGAGCACGCGGGGTTCCTCGACCGGCTTCTGCGGCCGGTCGTGACCCGCGCGCGGTCGCGCGGGCAGCCTGATCCTGGCGGTGAACGCGAGCGGCGATCGGCCTGAACGTGACCGCCGGCGACCAGTACGTCGCGGACGTCCTGCCCAGCCGCATGTTCCGCGACGAGTTCGAGCGGCGAGGGCTCGCGCCGGAGGTGCTCAGCCGGGCGGTCGAGGACTCGGGGACCGTGACCTCGCCGCTCGTGCCGTGGAACACGTGCGGCGCGTACATGTCCGGCGTGCTCGGCGTGCCGACGGCCTCGTACCTGCCCGTACTGCTTCTTCAACCTCCTGAGCCCGGTCCTCGACGTGGCGTACGGGTTCCTCGGGTTCAAGGTCCCCGAGGCTACTTCGGAGGCCGCATCCGACCGCCCGGCGCAGGACGAGCGGGCCCCGGCGCCGGCACCGTCAGACTGAGCGCCGATGACGATCGTCCCGCGATGGGAATGGCGGACCTTCGGCGACAGCTTCGGCGAGGCCGAGAGCCGCTTTGCGTCGCTGTCGCCCGAACGGGCGCAGGAGAGCGACGACCTGTACCTGCTCTCGCGCAACAGCGACGCCTCGGTGAAGGTCCGCGACGGGCTGATGGACGTCAAGCGGCTGCAGGCCGTCAACGACGACGGGCTCGAGCAGTGGATGCCGGTGTTGAAGGCCTCCTTCCCGCTCAGCGACGCCGACTTCCAGGTCATGCTCGACGCGCTCGGTGTGGCGGTCGCGCCGCCGGCCGGAGCCGCCGGCTCGCTCGAGGAGCTCGTCGAGCGGCTGGCCGACAGCAGCGCTGACTTGACGGTGGTCATGGTCCACAAGCGGCGCGAGCACTACACGATCGCCGGCGCCATGGCCGAGGTGAGCGCGATGCGCACCAACGCGGGCTCGACGCGCACGATCGCGGTCGAGTCCGAGGACCCGGCTCGCGTCATCGCGGCCGTCGGCGAGCTCGGCCTGGCCTCGCGGCGCAACGTCAACGTCGCGAGCGGGCTGAAGGCGCTGGTCGGGTTCGGTGCGCGGCGCTTCGCGGTCATCGACGTCGGCACGAACTCGATCAAGTTCCACATCGGGGAGCTGGCTGCCGACGGCCAGTGGGGGACGATCGTCGACCGCGCCGACGTCACACGGCTCGGCGAAGGCCTCGACGACACGGGGCGGCTCGGTGCGGCGCCCATGGAGCGCAGCGTGGAGGCGATCGCCGCCATGGCGGACGAGGCGAAAAGCAATCAGGTCGAGGCGATCGCGGCGGTGGGGACCGCCGGGCTGCGCATCGCGGCCAACGCCGCGGAGTTCGTCGACGCCGTGCAGGCGCGGTGCGGCGTGCAGGTCGACGTCATCCCCGGCGAGGAGGAGGCCCGCCTCGCCTACCGCGCGGCCACGGCCGGGCTGGGACGCTCGCGCGGGTCGATCGTCGTCTTCGATACCGGCGGAGGCAGTTCTCAGTTCACATTCAGCCACGGCGACGACATCGACGATCAGTTCAGCGAGAACGTCGGAGCCGTCCGCTACACCGAGCGCTACGGCCTCGACGGCGTCGTCTCCGAGGACACCGTTGCGGCGGCGCGGGCCGCGATCGCCGACGATCTCGCGCAACTGGACGGCCGTGGCACGCCCGACACGATCGTCGGAATGGGCGGCGCCAACACCAACCTTGCGGCCGTCAAACACGAGCTGGCGACCTACGACCCGGACGTCGTGCAGGGCACGGTGCTCGACTGCGACGAGATCGATCGCCAGATCGAGCTCTACCGCACCCGCACCGCCGATCAGCGCCGCGAGATCGTCGGCCTGCAACCCAACCGCGCCGAGGTCATCCTGGCCGGCGCCTGCATCGTGCGTACCGTGCTGGCGAAGCTGGGGCCGGACTCGCTCACCGTGAGCGATCGCGCGCTGCGCCACGGGTTGCTCGTCGAGCGGTTTGGTCGCTAGCCGGCCTGCTGCAACGCGCGCCAGACACGCTCGCCGTTGGCGGGCATGTCGATGTGGCGCACGCCGAATGTGGCGAGGGCGTCGACGACGGCGTTGTGGACCGCGGGGGTGGCGCCGATCGTGCCGGCTTCGCCGATGCCCTTGGCGCCCAGCGGGTTCAGCGGCGTCGGCGTCTGCATCTCGTGGAGCTCGAACGAGGGCAGCTCGGCCGCGGTCGGGAAGCAGTAACCGACGAAGCTCGCCGAGAGCGGGTTGCCCGACTCGTCGTAAACGAGCTCCTCGAACAGCGCCTGAGCGATCCCCGTGGCGATCCCGCCGTGGACCTGGCCCTCGGCGATCGTGGGGCTGATGATGAACCCGGCGTCGTCGACCGCCACGAAGCGCAGCAACTCGACCGCGCCGGTCTCGATGTCGACCTCGACGACGGCGAGGTGGGCGCCGAAGGGGAAGCTGCCCGCGTCGGCCTTGAAGTCCTGCTCGACGTGCAGCTCGGCGAGCCGCCCGTCGTCGGCCAGGTGGCCGGCGAGCTCCGGCCAGCCGAGCGCCGGTCGCGGCGCACCGGCGACGTGGAAGCGGCCTGCCTCGCCGTCCAGTACGACGTCCTCGGGTGCGGCTTCGAGCAGGTCGGCGGCCAGGCGCTTGGCGCGCTCGGCGACCTCGGTGGCGGCCTGGCCGGCGGCCACGCCGCCGATCTGCGTCGACTTCGAACCGTAGGTGCCGCCGCCCCGCGCGACCTGGTCGGTATCGCCCTTGACGACGCGTACGGACTCCAGCGGCATGCCGAGCCGCGCGGCCACGATCGTCGCGAAGGTCGTCTCGTGGCCTTGGCCGTGCGAGAACGAGCCGGTCCGCAGGATCGCCTCGCCCGCGGGAGTGATCTCCACCGCGCCGAACTCCGGCTCGGCGATCCCGTTGGTGACCTCCACGTAGGCGCTCAGGCCGATGCCGAGCTGGCGGGTGGCACTGGTGTCGCGGCGGCGGCGCTGCTCGTCGCGCAGCGCGTCGTAGCCCGCGGCTTCGAGCACCATGTCGAGCGCCCGTTCGTAGTCGCCCGTGTCGTAGGTCGCGCCGGACGCGGTCGTGTACGGGAAGGCGTCGGGCGCGATGAAGTTGCGCCGCCGCACCTGTGCCGGGTCGATCCCGATCTCCGCGGCGAACATGTCCATCGCGCGCTCGATCGCCTGCGTGGCCTCGGGGCGGCCCGCGCCGCGGAAGGCCCCGATCGGCGTCGTGTTGGTGGCCACCGCGGTGACGTCGAGCTCGATCGTCGGGATGCCATAGACGCCGCTGGCCATCATGGCCGTGAGGTGGGGCAGGAACGAGCCGATGCCAGGGTAGGCGCCCGCGTCCTGCAGGATCGCCAGGCGATAGGCCTGGACGACGCCGTCGCTACTGCCACCGATCGTGAACTCGAGGATCTGCCCCCGGCCGTGGTACATCGCGACCATGTTCTCGCTGCGCGTCTCCGTCCAGCGCACGGGCCGACCCAGGGTCCGCGCGAGCCAGGCGACGAGCACGTCCTCGATCGACAGGCCCTTGGCACCGAAGCCGCCGCCGACGTCCGGCGCGACCACGCGCACGTCCGAAGGGTCGAGGCCGAGCATGCCCGCCAGGCCGTCGCGATCCTGATGCGGCGTCTGGGTCGACAGCCATGCGGTCAAGCGCTCGTCGTCGCCGACGGCGGCGACCGAGGAGCGTGGTTCGAGCGGGCTGGGAGCCAGCCGCTGGCTGACCATCGTCCCGGACACCACCGCTTCGCAGCCGTCGAACAGCCCGGCGGCCGGGCCATCCTCGGGCGCCATGCGCACGCACACGTTCGTGCCAACGTCGCCGAACAGCACGACCTCGTCGCGCGCGGCCTCGCGCGGGTCGATCACAACCGGCAGCGGGTCGTAGTCCACGACCACGAGCTCGGCCGCGTCGACGCCCGACGCCGCGTCGGCAGTCACCACGGCCGCGACGATCTCGCCGATGAAGCGGACGACGTCGCCCGCGATCGGCGGTCGCTGCATGCGCTCATCGACGCCGAGGAACGGCGGTAGCGGCATCGTGCCGAGGTCGACGTCGGCGGCGGTGAAGACACGCACGCCCGGCAGCGCCCGCGCGGCATCCGCATCGATGGCGGTGATGCGGGCGTGCGCGATCTCCGAGCGCACGAACGTGACCGTGACCTCGTCGGGCTGGTGCAGGCCATCGACGAAATGGCCCCGGCCGGTCAGAAACCGCCGGTCCTCCAGCCGCCGGACGCGCTGCCCGATGACGTTGGCCACGGCGCGAGTCTCTCACCATCGCCGAGCGCGGGGGCGGTACTTTCGTGACGTGGCGGCCGACGATGCCCAGGTGCTCGAGCTCGCCGGGCGCGAGGTGCGGATCACCTCCCCGGACAAGGTGCTCTTCGCCGAGCGCGGCGAGACCAAGCTCGACCTCGTGCGCTATTACGCCGCGGTGGCCGACCCGCTGATGAGTACGATGGGCGGCCGGCCGGTGCTGATGCAGCGCTTCCCGCAGGGCGCCGCCGGCAAGTCCTTCTTTCAGAAGCGCGTACCGGAGAGCGCACCGCCGTGGCTCCAGACGACGACCGTCCAGACGGTCAACGGGACGCCCTCCCGGGCGCTGGTCGTGGCCGACGTCGCTCACGTCGCCTGGGCGGTCAACCTCGCGTGTCTCGGCTTCCACGTCTGGCCCTACCGCGCCGACGACCCCGACCACACCGACGAGCTGCGGCTGGACCTCGACCCACAGCCGGGGACCGGCTTCCCCGAGGCGCGCGCGGCCGCCTGGGAGCTGAAGGCGCTGCTCGACGAGCTCGGCATCGCCGCGTTTCCCAAGACGACCGGCAACCGCGGCCTGCACGTCTACGTGCGGTTGCAGCCGCGCTGGGACTCCTACGAGGTCCGCGCGGCCGCGGTGGCCGCGGCGCGCGAGCTCGAGCGCCGCCGCCCCGACATCCTCACCGCCGCCTGGTGGAAGGAGGAGCGCGGCAAGCGCATCTTTGTCGACTACAACCAGAACGCGCCGCACAAGACGGTCTTCGGCGCGTGGTCGGCCCGGGCGCGGAAGGGCGCGCAGGTGTCGACGCCGATCGGCTGGGAGGAGCTCGACGACGTCCACCCAGACGAGCTGACCGTGGCGACCGTGCCCGGCCGCCTGGAGCGCAACGGCGATCCGTGGGGGGCGATCAACGACGAACCGCAGTCGCTGGAGCCGCTGCTCGCGCTCCACGAGCGCGACCGCGAGAACGGCCTGCTCGACGCGCCGTGGCCGCCCGTCTACCCCAAGCAGCCCAACGAGCCGCCGCGCGTCGCGCCGAGCCGGGCGCGGCGCGAGGAGCCAACCGAGGAGGAGAGATGACCGCAACCGCCGTCGACGTCCCGTCCAAGGAGGAGCTGCTCGAACGCGCGGAGGCGCTGAAGCCGCTGCTCGTCCGCAACGCGGCCGAGGCCGAGGAGGCGCGCCGGATCCCGGAGGAGAGCATCGCCGCGCTGACCGAGGCGGGGCTGTTCAGGGTCGTGGTCCCGCGCCGCTTCGGTGGCTATGAGGTGCCGTTCGACACCAAGCTCGCGGTGTCGGCCAAGCTTGGGGAGGCGTGCGGTTCGACGGCCTGAGCGGCCGCTGGGGCTATGCATCCGGGTGCCTGCACGCCGACTGGGCCGTGCTCGGCGTCCCCGTGGTCGACGAGGCCGGCGAGCCGGTCGATCAGGGCCTCGCGATGATCCCGATGAGCGAGCTGACGATCGAGGACACCTGGTTCGTGGCCGGCATGAAGGGCACCGGCTCGAACACGCTGGTCGCGCAGGACGTCTTCGTGCCCGGCCACCGCATCCTGTCCGTCCCGGCCGCGATCAACCACCAATACGCGACCGAGCACACCGACGAGGTCCTGTACCGCTCGTCGTTCATCCCCGTGCTCGCGCTCGTGCTCGCCGGCCCGCAGGTCGGGATGGCGCGCGGGGCCGTCGACCTCGTGGTCGAGAAGGCACCCAAGCGCCAGATCGCCTACACGATCTTCACGCGCCAGACGGACTCGACGGCCTTCCAGCTGCAGGTCTCCGACGCCGCGATGCTGGCCGACACGGCGGCTCTCCACGTGGAACGCGCGGCACGGGACATCGACGAGACCGCGGCTCGCGGCGAGCCGATGGACTACATCAGGCGCGCGCGCGTCCGCGCGGACACCGGCTGGGCGATCCGCAAGGCACGGGAGGCGATCGACACGGCCATCTCGGCCAACGGCGCCTCGAGCTTCGCCGACGCCAGCCCCCTGCAGCGCCTGTGGCGCGACGCGAACATCGCCGGCCGCCACGCGGTCGTGCTGCCCGCGGTCAACCAGGAGGTCTACGGCAAGGCGCTCCTCGGGATTCCGTACGAGGACAACATCACGCCGCTGATCTGATGAGTGCGCACGATTCCCGCGAGGTGATCACCCCCGCGATGCACCACGTCAACCTGAAGACCGTCCGCTTGCAGGAGATGATCGATTGGTACGGGACCGTCGTCGGGATGACGGTCAACCACCAGTTCGAGGGCGGCGCGTGGATGACCAACGACGCGGCCAACCACCGCCTCGCGCTCCTGACCGTCCCGGGTCTCAGCGACGACGCCGACAAGGTCCGCCACACGGGGCTGCATCACACAGCGTTCGAGTACGCCTCGATGGACGACCTGCTCGACACCTATGTGCGCCTGAAGAGCGAGGGGATCGTCCCGCACGGGTGCCTGGACCACGGGATGACCACGTCGTTCTACTACCCCGACCCCGACGGCAACAGCGTCGAGCTCCAGTGCGACAACTTCGGCGGCGACTGGGCGCAGTCGAGCGAGTGGATGCGCACCGCGCCGGAGTTCGCGGCGGACCCGATCGGCAAGCCCGTCGATCCCGACCAGCTCGTCGCCGCGCGGCGCGAAGGGCTCTCGCCGGACGAGATTCACCGCCGCGCCTACGCGGGCGAGTACGCGACCGAGGGCCCGCTGGACCTCCGCCTCCCGTCGTGATGCTCGTCGCGCCGCCTGCCGCCCGTCGCGCTCTCGTGGCCGGTCGGCGCAGCGAGCGCCGCGACGCTTGACCGCACTCGGCGAGTCGCAAGATGATCGAACGCCAGACCGATCCGGGGGATGGCAGAGATCGTCGGCACACCGTCCGCACGTGCAGCGGAACCGACGGTGATGGTCACGCTGCTCGAAGGGTTCCAGCTCCAGCACCGGGGCGGCGCGATCGCGCTGCCGCCGGCCTGCCAGCGCGTCGTGGCCTTCCTCGCTCTGCAAACGCGCCCGCTCACCCGCGTGTACGTGGCCGGCGCCCTGTGGCTGCACGCCAGCGAGCCGCGCTCGTGCGCAAGCCTGCGTTCGGCCCTGTGGCGCATCCGGCGCAGCATCGCCGAGCCGGTGATCGACGCCACCCCCACGCACGTGGCCCTGCGGCGCGACGTCGCCGTGGACGTGGACGATGTCGTTCACGCGATGCGCGGCCTGCTGTCCAGCGATTCCGCGACACGCGAGGAGCTCGACGCTACGTACCTGACGGGCGAGCTGCTGCCGGACTGGTACGACGACTGGCTCGATCCCGAGCGCGAGCGCCTGCGCCAGCTACGGCTGCACGCGCTGGAGGCCGCGGCGCAGCGGCTGCTCGAGAGCGGCCGCGCCCCGCACGCCATCGACGTTTTGCTGGCCGAGGCCCGCAAGGAACCGCTGCGCGAGAGCCTGCACCGGCTGCTGGTCGAGGCGCACCTCGTCGAGGGCAACGCGACCGAGGCGATCCACTGCTACCAGCGCTACCGCAGACGCCTGACCGCGACCCTCGGCATCGCTCCCAGCCCCCGCATGGAGGCGGTGGTCGGCGACCTCGGGCCGGCCGTGACGGACCGGTGACGGGCGCGTGACGGCCCGGGCGGAGACTGCGGCGACCGCATTGCCGCAAAGGCCCGAGGAGGGACCGCGTGCCCGTTCAAACGACCTATCCGGGCGTCTACATCCAGGAGCTGCCGTCCGGCGTCCACACCATTGCCGGCGTCGGCACGTCGGTGACCGCCTTCGTCGGCGCCGCCACCTCGGGGCCGGTCGACACGCCCGTTCGGATCACGAGCCTGGCGGAGTACGTCCGCACCTTCGGCGCGCCGGTCGACGAAGCGCAGCCGATGGGCCACGCCGTGTCGCTGTTCTTCCAGAACGGCGGACGCCAGGCGGTCGTCGTCCGCGCGGTGGCCGCCGACGCGAAGGCCGCCTCGGTGACCCTGAAGGACGACGCGGCCGCCGACGTCCTCACGCTCACGGCGAACGGCAAGGGCGCCTGGGCGAACCGGACCCCGAGCGCCGGGCTCGAGGTCGCCGTCGACCGGGCCGGATCGGCGAATCCCGGCAGCCTCTTCAACGTCGTCGTGGCCCAGTGGGCTCTCGACACGCGCACCAACGCCGCTGTCAAGACGGCTGAGGAGTCCTATCCCAACCTGTCGATGTCCCCGGCCTCCCCGCGCTATGCGCTCGACGTCCTCGGCGCCAGCGCGCTCGTCGTGCCCTCGCTCCCCGGCCCGCTGACGACAACGACGGCCGGCCACTCGGCCAGCGCCCAGCCGCTCGCCTCGCCGACGACCCTGCCCGCGGGCCGCCGCGGCCTGCGCGTGGCGGTCGACTACGGGCCGCCGGTGGAGCTCACGCTCTTCGCCGCCGAGGCGGCCGACGTCGACAAGACCCCGGCGGAGATCGCCACGGAGCTCCAGGAGCGCCTCGACGACGCCGGCCTGGAGGCCACTGCGAGCATCGACGGGAGCGGCCTGCTGCAGATCGCCTCCAACGCCACAGGGATGGACTCGGCCGTGACCGTCACGCCGGGCCCGGCCGGCGATGTGACCGGCGTCCTGCTCCTCGGCCTCGCCTGGAGCGGGGAGGAGGTCGCCGGCTCCGCCGAGCACCGGCCGGCCGACATCGCCGCCGGCGCCGCGGAAGGACGGTTCGGGGGCGGCTCGGACGGCAGCGGCGTGGGGCCGGCCGACATCGTCCCGCCGACCGGGGAAGGCGGCCTGTTCGCCCTGGGCACCCTGCGCTTTCCGCGCTTCAACTTGCTCTGCCTGCCGGGCCTGACCTCCGCCGACGACGGCGCCGTCGGGGCGGCGATCTCCTATTGCCGCCAGGAGCGCGCGTTCATGCTCGTCGACACCCCGCTCGCCGGCGGCCCGCCGGAGGTCGGGAGCCTCGCCGCGTTCGGGGAGCACGCGGCCGTCTATTACCCGCGACTGTCCTCCGTCGAGGCACGCGCCGGCGGGGCGACGCGGACGCTGAACCTGCCGGCGTGCGGCGCGGTCGCCGGCGTCATGGCGCGGATCGACACCGAGCGCGGCGTGTGGAAGGCACCGGCCGGGATGGGCGCGCGCATCGCCGGCGCGCGCGACCTGACCGAGCCCACCGACGACACCGTCTCGGGGCAGCTCAACCCGCTGGGCATCAACGTGCTGCGCGTATTCCCGGGCGCCGGCATGGTCGTGTGGGGCGCGCGCACGCTCGCCGGCGACGACAGCCAGTCCTCGGACTTCAAGTACATCCCGGTCCGCCGGCTCACCGACTACATCGCAAGCTCGCTGTACCTCGGCACCGGCTTTGCCGTGTTCGAGCCCAACGACCCGAACCTCTGGAGTCAGCTGCGGCTCGCCGTGGGGACGTTCATGCGCGGCCTGTTCCGCCAGGGCGCCTTCCAGCAGAGCGAGGCGCGGGCCGAGTCGGATTCGTTCTTCGTGACCTGCGACGAGACGGTCAATCCGCAATCCGAGATCGACCTGGGCCGCGTCAACGTGGTTGTCGGGTTCGCTCCGCTCAAGCCGGCCGAGTTCGTCGTCATCACCATCACTCAGATCTCGCAGCTGGAGGCGTGAAGTGGCCCAGTTCACCGTCAACCCGACGCGCTTTGATCCCTACAAGCCGTTCATGTTCCGCGTGCGCTGGGACGGCGAGTACGTGGCCGGGGTCTCCAAGGTCTCGGCGCTCACGCGCACGACCGAGCCCGTTGTCCACCGCGACGGTGCGGATCCCTCGCACGAGCGCAAGAGCCCGGGCATCTCGAAGTTCGAGCCGGTGACGCTCGAGCGCGGAGTGACGCACGATCTCGCCTTCGAGGCGTGGGCCAACCTTGTGCACTCGCTGGAGGCGCCGATCTCGCTGCACAACTTCCGCAAGGACGTGATCATCGACGTCTTCAACGAGGCCGGGCAGCTCGCGCTGTCCTACCAGCTGCTGCGCTGCTGGCCGTCGGAGTTCCACGCCATTCCCGAGCTCAACGCCGGGACCGCCGCGGTGGCGATCCAGACGCTCAAGCTCGAGAACGAGGGCTGGAGGCGCGACGTGTCGATCCCCGAGCCGACCGAGGTCTGATGACCATCGCGGCGCTGCTCGCCGCGCTCGAGGGCCCGAGAGGCGAGCTCGAGCAGGCGCTCGCGGTCCTCCGCGCGGCCGGCCACGCCGATCCCGAGGCGCTCGAGGTCGGAGAGGCGGATCGGCGGCTGCTCGCTGCGCTGCAGGATGCGACGGGCGCCGGCCTCGAGCTCACCGCCCGCTGCCCGGTCTGCGCCGCGCTCAACGCCGCCGCGGTGACGGCCGGCGACGTGCCGCCCGCCCGGCCGCGCTGCGCGACGCTCGGTCCGGGAGGCGGCGTGCGCCAGCCGACGGGCGGCGACCTGCTCGGGCTGCCGGACGACGAGCCCAACGCGACCGACGAGCTGCTGCGCCGCTGCGTGGCCGGCAGGCCCGCGCAGGCGCCGCGACCGGAGCACCTGGCGCTGGTCGACGACGCGCTGACCGGCCCGATCGAGCTTACGTGCGTCGAATGCGGCGAGCCGCTGACGATCGACATCGACCTGCAGGCGGTCGTGCTCGAGCGCCTGGCGCGCCACGCTCGCGCGCTCGACCACGAGATCCACCTCATCGCGAGCGCCTACCACTGGACGCTTGCGGAGATCCGGGCGCTGCCCGATGCGCAGAGATCCGGCCTCGCTCGCCTCGTGGCGGAGGAGCGATGACGGCCGTCGGGCGCCTGATCGCCCGCGCGCGGCGTCCGGCCGTGCGGCGCGATGCCCTCGCGCCCGTCGCCGTGCCGGCGCCCGAGCCCGCCGTCGACGAGCCGCGGGTGCCGCAGGCCGATCCGCCGCCGCCCGCGCCGCGCGTCCAGCCGCCGACGGCCACCCCGCCGCCGGCACGCCCGCATGACGAGGCGCCCGACCCTCCGGCGCAGGAGCCGCGCGCGCCGCGGGCCGATCCGGCCCCGCCCGCGCCGCGCGCGGAGCCGGCCGCCTCGCCGCCGCTCCGGGCCGCCGAGACCCGGGCGCCGGCGACGACGGACATCCCGGTGCCGGAGGGCGCGCCGACGCCGCCTTCGCCGCCGTGGGTCGAGATCGCGCCCGTCCCCGCCACGCGCGAGGAGCCCGTCGAAGCCGGACGCGGCTGGGCGACGCTCGCGCGGCGCGACCACGCGCCCGTGCCGGCGCCGCGTGCGCGACCCCGCACAGCCGACCGTTCGGCCGCCCCGCCCGAGTCGCCCCGCGCGCCCGCTCCGGCCCAGCCGCCGTCCGTGGTGATCGACCAGATCCAGGTCATCACCCCGCCCGCCGCGCCGCCCGCCGCGGACCCGCTCGCGTCGCTCGAGTCGCAGCGCTCACGCCACCTTCGGAGCGCGCGCTGATGGCCGGCGTCGAGGCCATCCAGGGAGTCGACGACACGCTGCGCGACGTTGCGCGCGCCGCCGTGGCGAGCCTCGTCCCCCGACCGAAGATCACCATCGGCGGGCTGGACCTCGACGACGACGATCTGCGGCTGAACTGGTTCCTGTATCGCGTCGGCCCCAACCTGGCCTACCGCAACATGGAGCCGCCGCAGACCGGCTGGCGCAGCGCGCGCGGGCGGCCGCCATTGGCCCTGCGGCTGTCGTACCTGTTGTCGGCCTTCCCCGCCAAAACCGCCGGCGGCGACCAGGAGCAGTTCGCGCACGCCGGCATGGCGGCGGTCATGCGCGCCGTCCACGACCAGCCCGTCATCGGCGAGGGCGACCCGGGGCTCTCGCCGCTGGCCCAGCCCCTCGTCGAGCCCTTGCGGATCGTCATGGACGACCTCGACGTGGAGTCGCTCACGAAGCTGTGGACCGCGGCGACCGCGCCGATCCGGCTCTCCGTCGGCTACGAGGTCTCGCTCGTCGTCGTCGACACGACGACGACCTACACCGCCGGCCCGCCGGTGCAGACCCGCCGCGTCGCCGTGGTTGCGGGCCTCGGCCCGCGGCTGGCTTCGATCGCGCCGGCGCGCGCGTCGGCCGGGATCGACATCGTCGTGGTGGCGGACGGGCTCATCGAAAGCACTCTCTTCACGCTCCCGCGCCTGCCCGACGACCCGCCCGGGACAGGCGACTGGGCGATGACGGTGGTTTCCCGCGCCCCGGGCCAGGTCGTGCTGCGCCTGCCCGACGACGGGCTGGCCCCTGGGCTGCGGGCACTGCAGGCGACTGCCACGCAGGAGGGCCTTGCGGCCGGAGCCGACAGCATCGGCCTGACGATCGTCCCCGCCCTCGCGCCTCCGGCGGGGCCGCTGCCGCGCGGGACCGCCGTCACGCTCCAGGCCGCCCACGCGGCGCCCGACGTCGAGCTGTTCGTCGGCGGCGAGGCCATGCCGGCCGGCGCCGTCACCTTCGTCTCCGCAACCGAGATCGAGGTCACGATCCCGGCGGCCACCCCGCCGGGCCCGGCCGCTGCCGTGCTCCGGGCGGGCAAGGTCGCGGGCCTCCCGACGCCGGTGGTGATCGCGCCATGATGTCCGATCCGCGCCTGTTCGCCTTCCGCGACGCCCTGACCCTCGCGATGCGCGTCTACCTCGTCACGCTGCGCGCGAGGTGGGACGAGCCGGCGACCGAGATCGAGCGCGTGGTGGCGGCGGTCGGCACCGTCGCCGAGGTGAGCGCCGAAGAGCGCGACATGTTCCACGCGCTCCTGCGCGCGCCGGGCGAGAGCTCGTTCAACGGGCTGGCAGCGCGTCTGGAGCTTTCGATCGGCGAACAGGCGCTGGCGGCCGCCGCCTGGTGGGCCGAGGTCGACCCCCAGTTCGCTCTCGTCGTCGGCTGCGCCCACGACGACGCGGGTCGCCGCCAGCCGTCGGCGGGGCTCATGGCCCTGGTCCTCGAGCCGTTCGGCGTCGTGGCGCCGCCGGTGTCCGACGACGACGCCCGGCTGGTCCGCTTCGGCGTGCTGGCGCCCGGCGCCGGCGCTGCCGGGGCGGCGCACCTGACGCCGACCGCCCAGGCGGTGCTCGCCGGGTTGCAGCCCGCCCGCCGCCTGGCGGTCGGCGCGCCGGCGCCGCGCCTGGGCGGGGTGGTCGATGGCCTCGTCCGCCACCTGTCGACCGAGGCCTCGGTGCCGGTCGTGTTGCGCGGGCCAACCGGCGTGGGCCGTCACGCGGTGGCCGCGGCAGCCGCCGAGCGCCTCGGTCTTCCGGCGCTGGAGGGCGATCGCCCCGCCGCGGAGCTTCGCCTGCTCGCGCGCGGTGGGATCGCGATCCCGGTCGTCGAGGTCGAGCGCCTTGCCCAGCTGGACTGGGCGCCCGACGACGGTCCCCTCGTGGCCGTGGCGGCGGCGGAGATCCCGGCGCCGTCGTGCCACGTGGTCGACCTGCCCGGCCCCGACGCGGGCGAGCGGCGCCTGGCCTGGGCTTCAGCTCTCGCTGCCACAGAGCTCGCCGAGTCCGAACGCGCGCCGCTGGCCGCGGCGCTGTCGGGCCGCTTCGCGTTCACCGATCGCGACATCGTCCAGGCCGTTGCGCGCGCCCGGCGGCAGGCGACCTGGCACGGCCGAACGCTGTCTGAGGCTGACGTGTGGGAGGCGGCGCGCCGGCAGCCAGAGCACCTCCTGCGAAGGCTGGCCGCGCTGGTCACCCCGACGTTCACCCTCGAGGACTTGGTCCTCCCGGACGACACGAGGGCGCAGCTCGTCGAGCTGATCGCGCACGTCGAGCTGCAGCACGTGGTCCTCGACGCCTGGGGCTTCCGGCGTCGCCTGCCTCGCGGCCAGGGCGTGATCGCCGTGTTCGCCGGACCGCCGGGGACGGGCAAGACGATGGCGGCCGAGGCGGTCGCGTACACCCTGCGCCAGGACCTCTACCGCGTCGATCTCTCCGCGGTCGTCTCGAAGTACATCGGCGAGACCGAGAAGAATCTCGCCAGCGCGTTCGACGAGGCCGAGCGGGCCAGCGCGGTGCTGCTCTTCGACGAGGCCGACGCCTTGTTCGGCAAGCGCACCGAGGTCCGCGACTCCCACGACCGCTACGCCAACCTCGAGGTCAGCTACCTGCTCCAGCGCGTCGAGTCCTTCACCGGCCTGGTGATCCTGGCCACCAACCGCCGGGCCGCACTCGACGAGGCGTTCCTGCGCCGGCTGCGCTTCGTCGTCGACTTCGAGCTGCCCGACGCCGGCTTCCGGGCCGAGCTGTGGCGGCGCGCGTTCCCGCCCGAGGCGGCCACCGCAGCGCTGGATTGGGAGGCGCTCGCCGTGTCGGACCTTTCGGGCGGCAGCATCCAGGGCGCGGCACTCTCGGCGGCCTACCTGGCCGCCGCGGACGACGGCGTCGTCACCGCAGCTCACGTCGAGCACGCGCTGCGCCGCGAGCACGCCAAGCTCGGCCGCGCCTGGACGGGGGCCCGATGACGCGCTCGCGGCCCCTGCGCCTGCGCGTCCAGGCCCCCGCGAAGCCGCGCCCGGCACTCCTGCGCGCGGCCATCGCCGACCGCCTCGCCGGCCGCCCGGCCGCCGGGCCGGCGGAGGACGCCGTCGCCCGCGCCGTCGCCGACGCGGTGTCGCAAGTCCGGAGAGAGCGGCCATGGCGCTGATTCGCGGTGCCCTCGTCGCGTATCCCAATCCGCGCGCCGGCGCCATCCCGACCGTCGTCACCTTCCAGTACAACCCGACGACCGTCACGCGGGTGTTCAGGGCCGACACGGGTGGCGCCGCGCCGGACGGCGCGCCCGCGAGCGGTGTCCTCAGCGGCGCATGGCCGGCGCCGGAGGAGTACGCGCTCACCCTGGAGCTCGACGCCACCGACGGGCTCGAGCGCGACGGCCCGGTCACGCGCGCGCTGGGCATCGCCCCGCGGATCGCCGCGCTGGAGATGCTCATGCAACCCGTTGGTACGAGCCTGCTCGGCCGCCTGCTGGCCCGCCGCTGCGCGCCGATCCCCGCCGGCACCCTGCCGCGCACACTGTTCGTCTGGGGTCCCGCGCGCATCACGCCCGTGCGGATGACCTCGCTGACCGTCCGCGAGACGGCCTTCGACGAGCTCCTCAACCCGATCCAGGCGAGCGCCGACGTCGGTTTCGCCGTGATCCGGCCAGAGGACGCCGACGCCGGCGACGTCGTCACGCGCGCGGCGGCGATCACCTATCAGGCGGCGCGCGAGGCCAAGGCGCTCGTGCAGCTCGAGCAGCTGGCGGAGCTCGAGGGATGAGCGGCCCGGATCCCACCTCCCGTTACCTCGGCCTGCCGGTCATCGAGGTGCGTGCGCCTGACGGGTCGGTGCGCCGCCTCGGCGCCCCGCGCGTCGTGCCCGAGCCGCCGCTCGGCGCGAGCTACGAGGCCCGTGCGGGCGACCGGCTCGACCTGCTGGCGCTGGATGCCACCGGCGACTCCGCCCGCTGGTGGACGCTCGCCGACGCCAACCCGTTCCGCGACGCCACCCGCCTGGAGCAGCCCGGTCAACGAATCGACCTGCCCGATGCCTGAGTCCTGCATGCAGATCGACCTCGACGCCAGCCCACTGACCGGGCTCGACCTGCGCGAGGTGCTGGAGGTGCAACTCGAGCAGAGCGCGGAGACGGCCGACGCAGCCTCGATCGTGGCCCGCGTCCAGGCCAAGCCCAACGGCGACTGGGCCAGCGTGCTCGACTCGCTGATCGAGCCGGAGACGCCGGTCTCCCTCGGCGTGTCGTTCGGAGACGTCAGCTACCGCTTCGAGGGCCTGTCAACGGAGGCGAGCTGGCACCTCGACGCGGGCGGCGGCTCCCGGATCACCGTCAAGGCGGTCGACCGCACGCTCGAGCTCGACCGCGAGGAGAAGGTGGTCGCGTGGCCGGGCTCCTCCGACAGCGCGATAGCCGAGGCCATCCTCGGACAGACGCACCACCTCCGCACCGACGTGGAGGCCACGCCGGACAAGCCGGACCCGGACGTCCACGTAACGATGCAGCGGGCCAGCGATCTGGCCTTCCTGCGCTCGCTGGCCGAGAAGTGGGGCTACGTCTTCTACCTGGAGGCCGACGACCTCGGCGTCACCGGGCACTTCCACCCGCTCGACCCGCTGGCCGAGCCGCAGGCCGAGCTGTCGCTCGGCTACGGCCTCGACGCCCCCGCGGTGGACGCGCGCGTCCAGCTCGCTGTCGGCAAGCGCGTGCGCGCCGCGCGCATCCAGCCGCTGGCCGCGCAGCCGCAAACCGCCGACTCGGCCGGCGACGACGAGGCGCAGGGCAAGCGGACGCTGGCGGGGGTGGCGACCGAGCTGCTGTCGCCCGCGGCGGCGGACGGCGAGATCGACCCGCTGGCGACGGCGCAGGGGATCGCGCGCCGGTCGGCGTTCGGCGCCACTCTGGACCTCGAGTTCGACACCAACCGCGTGGGCGTGATGCTGCGCGCCCGCCGCCCCGTGCTGGTCCGCGGCTTGGGGCCGAGCCTGTCCGGCCGCTACCTCGTCCAGCGCGTGCGGCACACCGTCACCAGCGATCGCCACCGGCAGACGGTCACGCTGATGCGCAACGCGCTCGGGCTCACCGGCGACGAGCCGTTCGGCGCGATCCGCGCGCTGGGGGTGAGCTCACCGTGATGGAGCGCCTGACCGGCAAGTACGTCGGCACGGTGGTCGACAACGCCGACCCGCGTGGTCTGGCGCGGCTGAGGGTCACCGTCCCCGAGGTGTTCGGCGACGAGCCGACCGGATGGTGCTTGCCCTGCAGCCCGTTCTCGGGGAACGGCGTCGGCCTGGTGACCGTGCCGCCGGTCGGCGCGCTGGTGTTCGTGGAGTGGACGGCCGGGGACACCTCGCGCGTGCCGATCTGGTCCGGCGGCCTGTGGGCCGAGGGCCAGGGCGTCGCCGGTGCCGGGCCGAAGACGCTCGTGCTGCTCACGCCCGGCGGCAACCGGATCGAGCTGCGCGACCAGTCGGGCGCCGAGGCGATCGAGCTGCGGGCCGCCTCCGGGGCGCAGGTCGTGCTCGACTCCGAAGGGGTCGGGATCGCCTTCGGCAGCCAAACGGTGTCGGTCACACGCTCGTCGATCTCGCTCAACGGCGGAGCCCTGGAGGTGCGGTGACCACGGCCTACCTGCTCGACGCCGGGGCGCGGATCATGTGCCCCCACGGCGGCACGCTCACCGTCCGCCCGAGGGTCACCCGCGTCACGCTCGGCGGCGGGCCGCCGCTGCTGCTCGACGACCCGAACGTCTTCGGCGGCTGCGGAGCCAGCTCGCCGTGCGCGCGCGTGCAGTGGAGCGCGCCCGCCACGCGCGTGACGATCGAGGGAGGTAAGCCGCTGCTGTCCACGTCGGTGGGCACCTGCGTGGGCGGCGCCGGACCGCAGGGCCTGGCCGTTGTGACCGGCTATCAGACGCGGGTGACGGCGCAGTGACCGAGCCGCGCCACCCGCTGCGGCTGACCGCCGCCCGCCGGCTGGCCGAGGCCGACGCCGACCGCCACGTCGCCGACCTGGTGCGGCTGGTGCTCCTGACCGCGCCGGGCGAGCGCCTGCATCACCCCGACTTCGGCGCCGGCGTGGGGGCGTCCGCGCTGTTCGGGCCGCTCGACGGCACGCTGGCGGGTGTGGTGGAGGCGCGGATCCGCAGCTCGCTGGACACGGCGCTGGGCGACCGGATCGAGGTGCTCGACGTCACCGTCGAGCGCCTGGACGAGGCGACGATCGCCGCCGCGCTCACCTATCGCGAGACCCCGGCCGGCGACGTCGCCACGGCGGAGGTGCGCGTCGGTGTCTGAGTGCATACCCGTCCGCCGCCCTGAACGGCTGTTCGACCCGGCCACCACCGTCCATGGGCTGCGGGCCGCAGGCGCCGTGCTCGCCGGCGGCATGCGCACGCTGCGGGTGTTCCTCTACCACGACCCGCCGCCGGTGCTCGCCGACCCGGCGGCCTGGACGCTGACGCCCCCGCCTGGCGGCGCGCCGGTCGCCGTGGGCGCCGCGGCGATCGCGGCGGCGCCCGCGCCGCACGTCGAGCTCACGCTCGACGGTTCGCCGGAGCTCGGCCGCTACAGGCTTGCGGTCGCGCCGCCCGCCGGCGTCGAGTTCGACCCGCTGCGCACCTGGCTGGCGGTGCGGCTGCGGCCGGAATGCCCCGACCTCGGCCCGTGCTGGAACACGCCGCCGGATGCGCCGGCGGCGCCGGACTCCCCGGTCACCGACTACCTGGCACGCGACTGGCGCTCACTGCGTGTCGCGCTGGTCGAGCAGCTGCTGCGCGAGAGCCCCGACGCCGATCTCTCGACGGCTGACCCGACGATCACGCTGATAGAGCTGTTCGCGCACGAGGGCGACCTTTTGCACTACCGGCTGGATCGCGTCGCCACCGAGGCCTACCTGGAGACCGCCCGGCTGCGCACATCGGTCCGCCGCCACAGCCGCCTGGTTGACTTCACCCTCGCCGAGGCGGTGTCCGCCCGCGCCGCCGTGCACGTGAGCGTCTCGCCTGGCGGCGGGGCCGTGACGGTGCGGGCCGGCGACGTTGCGGTCGACCAGCCCGGCTCGGCGATCGCCTTCGCGCTCGAGGCGGACCTGACAGCCCAGGACGCGCTGGGCGAGATCGCCGTGTACGACTGGGGGGAGGAGAGCTGCCGGCTGGCCGCCGGCGCGACAGAGGGCGTGCTGGTGCGCCCGACGCCGGCGGACCCGCTGGGCGCCGCCTGGCTGGCGCCGGGGGACCTGCTCGCCTTCGAGGTGGTCGACGCCGGCGACCCGGACGAGCACGGTCGCTGGAGCCGCCGCGAGCACGCATGGCCGATCATGGCGCCGGAGCCCGCCTTCCGCACGCCGCTGGCCAGCCGCACGGCGCAGGTCGTCCGCCTCACCGCGGTGGAACCGGTGAGCGACCCGCTGATGGGCGCGGCGCTGGAGCTGTTCCGGGTGCGCTGGGCTGCGGAGGACGCGCTGCAGCACGACTACGCCACCACCATCGACAGCTCCGCCGGGGCGGGGGAGGTGACCGTCGCGCGCGGCAACGTCGTGCCCGCCCACCACGGTCGGCCGGTCGACGGGCCGCCCGGCACCGCGCTCGTGCCCCGCCCGCGCCCGGACGGCACGCCGTCGCACGAGTTCGACCTCGTGCTCGCGGGCGCGCCCGGCCAACGCGGCCGCGCCGGCGGACCCGGCCTGGCCGCGGATGAGACGGGCCGGCCGCACGGCATGGCCATCGCCGTCGGCCTGCCCTCTGGGATCGCCGTCGGCGCCGAGTGGGTGCCAACACTGCTCGAGTCCGGCGGCGACTTCTCCTTCGTGGTGGACGCCGAGGAGCACGAGCCTCCGGTGATGCGGTTCCGCACCGGCGCGGTCGGCAGCGCGCCGCCGCTCGGCAGCACTGTGGCCGGCCGCTACGAAGTGGGCGGCGGCGCGGCCGGCAACGTGGCGGCCAACGCGCTCTCGCTGCTGGAGCGCAACACGAGCCCGCCGGGCCAAGCTCCGGGCTGGCAGGTCCAGCCGGTGAGCGCCCGCAACCCGGTCGCCGCCGTCGGCGGCGCCGACCCCGTGCCCCTCGCCGTCGCCCGCCGCGACGCCCCCGAGGCCTACGCCGCGGCGCCGCGGCGGGCGGTGTTGCCCGCCGACCACGCCGCAGCGGCGGCCGCGAACCCGTTGGTCGACCGGGCGTCGGCGCGCCGCGGCTGGTCGGGCTCCTGGCCGCTGATCACCACGGTCGTCGACCTGCTCGGCGAGGACGGCGACGCACGCGAGCAGGTGCGTCTCGAGCTCGACGGCCTGCGCATGCTCGGCACCGAGGTCGCCGTGGTCGAAGGCGCGCCGGTCGGCGTGCTGCTCGCGCTCGCGCTGTGCCTGACCCCGGCCGCCGACTCCCAGGCGGTCCGCGCCGCCGCGCTGCGCGCCCTGCGCGGCGTGCGGGTGCCGCTCGGCGGAGCCCTGTACGTCTCCGCCGCCATCGCCGCCGTCGCCGGGCTGCCCGGGGTCGACGCGGTGGAGGTCACGGAGGCCCGCCGCCTCGACGAGCCGGCCGGCACGGTGCGCACGGTCATCGAGGCCGCGCCGGACGAGGTGCTGGTGCTCGACGACGACCCCGCGCGGCCGGAGCGCGGGCGCATCGACGTCACCGTCCGAGGCAGCCGCTGATGCAGGACATGACCTCGAGTCACTTCCTGAACGGCGGCGCGTACGGGTCGTTCCTGGCCGACCTGATCGCTGCGGTCGAGCGGACCGAGGTGGACGGCGCGCCGCTCGGGTCGCGCTGGGACGTGGAGGGCGACCCGCACGCAAGCCTGCTGGCGCGGCTGTGGGCGTCCGTGGCCGACAGCGTTGCCGCCTACGCGGAGCTGACCGCCGGCGAGTCCTACCTGCCCACGGCGCGCGACTGGACCGACCTGCGGCGGCTTGCTGCCCTGGTCGGTTACCGCGCCCGGGCCGGCGTCGCCGCCCAGGGCTGGGTGGTCGCCGAGGTCGATCGCGGGGCCGACCCCGTCGTCCCCGCGGGCACCAGCGTCCAGGCGCCGGCCACGCCCGCCCGGCCGGTGCAGACGTTCGAGGCGGCAGGCGACACCCCGCTGCACGCCGAGTGGGACGGCCTCACTGCAACCTGGGTCCCCGCGCCGGCCAAGCCGGACCGCCGGGAGCTGCGCTTCCTAGGCTCGCCCGGCTTTCGGGCCGGCGACCAGCTGCTGTTCGTGCGCGAGGTGCCGCCCAGCCCGCCGCCGAACTTCATCGACTGGCTCGGGTTCTGGAGCTGGGTCCTGCTGCTGTGGTACCAGCCGCCCTCCGGCGCCAGCGCGCTGTCCGTGGCCACGGTGACCGGCAGCACGCAGGAGCTCGGCACGACGGTCGTGGGCGTCGACCGCGACCTGGATACGGTGCTCGACTCGCTCACGGACCCGTACGCCGCCTACCGGATCCTGGACACCGCGGCGCCCGCGAAGCGGCTGCGCCGCGTCCTGCGCATCCCGCTCACCGGCGGCGTGGACCCGCTCGACGTCGGCGGCCCGGAGCCGATCGACCCCGCGGGCACCTCGATCGTTCTCGACGCGCCGCTGGAGACGCTGTCGGCCGGCCAGCTCGTCGCCGTCGTCGACTGGCAGACCCGCAACTGCGACATCGCGCACGTGAAGTCGCATGCGCCGATCGGCTGGGAGATCGTCCCGGGGACCGCGCGGCGCGCCTCCAAGCTGACCTTCGACAGCTCACTGCCGGCTCTGCTCAGCGCTGGCGCCGAGAAGTCGATCTACGTGCTTGACCGCCGCGTCGTCGCCCGCCACTACGTGTTTCCCGCAGCGCGGCCGGCCGGCCTGCCGCAGCTGCGGCTGTACCCGCGGCCTACCCGCGTGCCCGACCGGGTGGCGGTCGACGTCGGCACGCCCGAGCGGGCGGACTGGGCCGTTTTCGAGTGCCGGTCCGCCGTCGCCCAGGAGAATCCCGGCGCGGCCGGCGACGCCCCGAGCGGGCTGATCGTCGACCTGCTCGACGGCGCGCCCGGCCCCGGGCCGCTGCAGGCGCGCGCCAGTGGAAACGTCGTGCGCGTGCGCCACGGCACGACCAAGCGGGTGACGCTCGGCAGCGGCGATGCGACCGTGCCCTTTCAGCGCGTGACCACCCCCGACGCCCCGATCGCTCACGACGTCGACGACGCCGGCGACCCCGTCCCGACGCTGCTCGTGCGCGTCGACGGCCTGCGCTGGGACGAGCGCGAGAGCCTGTACGCCGCGGGACCGGCCACCGCGTTCACCGCCACCGTCGAGCGCGACGGCGCGGTGACGCTGGAGTTCGGCGACGGCGAGCGCGGCGCCCGGCTGCCCAGCGGGCGCAACAACGTCAGCGCCACCTACCGCGTCGGCGGTGGCCGGGCCGGGGAGGTGGAGAGCGGCGCGATCGACACGCTGGTCGGAAGCGTGCGCGGCGTCCGCAAGGTCCGCGGCGCCGGGCCCACCGCGGGCGGCGCCGACCAAGACGACGAGCGCCGCCTGCGGCGGCTGGCACCGGCCCGCGCGCGGGTTCTCGGCCGGGCGGTATCGCTGGAGGACCTGGCCGACCTCAGCCTCGACCATCCCGGCGTCTCGCACGCCGTCGCCTACACCGGCGGCGGGCCGCCCGGCTGTGCGTGCGGCGGCACCGGCCTGCACGTCGCCGCCCTGCGCTACGGCACGGCCGGTCCTCGCGTGCCGCTGCCGGCCGAGCTGCGCGCGCTGTCGGACTTCCTGGACGCCCGTCGCGACGTCACGGTGCCGCTGTGCGTGTGCGCCGGCGTGGTCACGCGCCCAGCGCTCAGCGCCGTCCTCGCCGTCGACCCGCGGCGCGACCCCGGTGCCGTCTGCCGGGCGGCCGCCGCGGCGCTCGCCGACCCGGACGGCCCACTGGCGCCCGACGACCGCCCGCTCGGCCGGCCGGTGGACCGCTCCGACGTGCTGGCCGTCCTGCACGGCGTCATCGGCGTGGTCGGCGTCACCCACCTCACGTTTGCCGGCGCGTCCGGCGAGCTCGGCCGCGTCGCCGCCGCCCGCTACGAGCTGGTCTTCCCGGCCGACGACCCGCAGTTGACGGGGGCGGCAGCGTGACCGTCGCCGAGTGGCTGCCGCCCGCGCTGCGCGAGGCGCCCCCGGAGGCGGCCGCGCCTGCTCGACCTGCTCCTGCGGGCCGTCGACGAGCAGGTCGCGCAGCTCGAGCAGGACATCGACAGCCTCTACGACGACGCGTTCATCGAGAGCTGCGCCGACTGGGCCGTGCCCTACATCGGCGGCCTGCTGGGGCTGCCGCCGGACGCCGAGCGCCTCGAGGTGGCCTCCGCCATCGCGCTGCGGCAGCGCAAGGGGACGCCCGCGGCGCTCGAGGCGTTCGCCGAGGTGGTGACCGGCCTGACGGCGCGCGTCGTCGAGGGCTGGCAGGTGACGACCTGGGCCCAGCGGCTTGGCTATCCGCCGCCGCCGCGCGTCGCCTCGCTCGATCTGCGCAGGCGCTTCCGCGCCGGCACCCCGTTCGACCCCGCCCGCCACGGCTTCACGCCGTCCGGTCGCTACGGGCCGCGCGCCGCAACGGCGATCGTCTGGCCTTGGCAGACCCGCACCTATCGGCGCGCGGAGTGCTTCCCGCTCCCGGAGGCGAACCGCTACGCGCTGCACCCGCTCGGGGCACAGGCGCCCCCGTACCTGCGGCCGCTCGCCGGCGAGACCGCGCGTGACGAGCGCGGCGCGCCCGCGCGCGTCACCTACCGACTCCTGCAGGCGCTCGCGACCGACCCGGCGCAGATCGCCTACGGCGTGAACTGGACCGTCAGTGCCGACCATCCGCTGGCCGGCGAGCTCGAGCCCGGGCATCCGGCGCTGCTGAGCCTGGAGGCGGGCGGCGCGGCAGTGCCCTGGAGCGCGCTGCGCTTCGGCAGCCTGCCACCGGGAGCGCCGGCCCCCGCCCCACCCGCCGCCGGCGAGGCGGTTGTCGACCTCGCGCGCGGCCACGTCGAGCTCGGCGCCGGCCTGGCGGCGCCGCTGCGGGTCACCTGGCACCGGCCGACGCCCGGCCGCCTCGGCGCCCTGGTCGGCGACGCGGATGCCGACCCGGCGGCCCGCGTCGTGGTCGTGGTCAACCCGGCGCTGCCGGTGGGTGGCCTGGTCGTGCACACGCTCGCCGACGCCTTCGCGCTCGCGCAGGCCCAGAGCACCGGCGACGGCAACGTCGAGATCCGGCTGGAGACGTCCGACCGGCTGGCCGCGCCGCCGCCGCAGGCGTTCGCCCCGGCGCTGAAGCGCTGGCGGCTCGTCGCGCCGCGCGGCGCCACGCCGACCGTGGCCGGCGACCTGGTACTCGACCTCACCGACGCCGAGCTGGCGCTCGAGGGATTCAACCTCACCGGCGACCTGGTGCTCGGCGCCGGCCCGGCCGCCGCGCGCCTGGAGCACCTGACCATGAGCCCCGCCACCGGCGCAACGGTCGCCGTCGCGCCCGGCGCCTGGGGCCTGCGCCTGGAGGCCCGCCACTGCCTGCTCGGCGCGCTGCGGGCCGACCTGGGCGCCTTCCCGGTCGTCCTGCGCGACTGCGTCGTCGACGGCCGCGGCGAGCCGCTGAGCGTCTGCGGGCCGCCGCCCGCGGGGACGCCGCGCGACGCCGTGAACGCCCGCACCACGCTGGCGCCGGCCCTCCAGGCCGCCAACGTCACCTTCGCCGGTGCGGTCCGCACAGAGTCGGTGGACGCCGAGGACTGCCTGTTCGCCGACGGCGTCGAGGTGGTCCAGCAACAGGAGGGCTGCCTGCGCCACTGCTACTTAGGGCCGGCCCCGTCACCGTCGCTGCCGGTCACTTATCGCTGCGGCCCCTTCCCGGCGCCGACGTTTGCGTCGGTCGGCTTCGAGGCCGCCGGCTACTACGCGCTCGATCCGGACAGCGGCCACCCGCTGCTGACCGCCGCCTCCGACGGCGGCGAGATCGGCGCCCACCATGACCTTGGCCGCGCGCCCCGGATCGCGCGGCTGAGACAGCGGATTGAGGAGTTCGTCCCGCTCGGGGTGCGGGGCGGCCTCGCGCTCGCCCCTTGGGAGGAATGATGAACGGCGACTACACCAGCGTGGCGCTGCGTCGCGACGAACGCTGGACCGGCACGCTCATGCAGCAGGGCCGGGTCTTGCTCGACCAGGACTGGAACCTCAACGTGGAGGCCGCCGGCCGGGCCGCCCGCCAGATCGCCGCCGACGCGGTGGGTGCCGCGGGCGTGCCGGCCGGCAGCGGCGCGTTCGCGGTCGGCGTGACGCCGAGCGGCCCGCTCGACCTCACGATCGGCGCCGGACGCATGTGGGTGAACGGCCTCGCGGCCATCGCGCCCGCGCCCTTCACCTACACATCACAGGACCAGATCGAGCCGCTTCCCGCCGGGGGGCGCGTGCTGGTCTACCTGGACGTGTTCTATGAGCACGTCCAGCCGGCCGAGGACCCGCTCGAACTGATCGACCCCGCGCTGTCGCCCGCCGACTCGACCGCGCGCACCCGCGTTGGCTACCGCGTCCGCGGCGCGGCCACGGCCGCCGCCGGCTGCACCGCCGCCTGGGCCGGCCTGACCAGGGTCGCGGAGTCCGACGGCCGGCTCACGATCGACCGGGCCGGGCCGGTCGCGCCCGCCGACCCGTGCAGTCCGCCCGGCGACCCGATCGCCCAGATCCCGGACGGCCTGCTGGTGGTCGCGGTGCTCGACGCCGGCACCGAGGCCACCGCCCGCTTCGCCTGGTCCTACGACGCCGGCGCGACCACGATCGCCGTCGCGAGCGTGGCGGGGGACACGCTGACGCTCGCGCCGTCGCCGCTGCGCTTCGCCGCCGGCGAGAAGCTCGAGGTCTCTTGGCTGGCGCGGCGCGGCGACCGCGTCGACCACGGCGCGCTCTACACGATCGCCTCCGTCACGCCCTCGGTGGCCGGCGACGTGGTGATGCTCGACCGCGCGGTGACCGCGCCGGGAGCCGCGGTCGGGCTTGTGGGCCGCCGGTGGGACGGCGAGGCGGTCGGCGCCGCCACGCCCACGTCCGCCGCTCGCGGCGCCGCCGACGTCGGCGTCCGCTTCACCGCCGGCCCCGGCGGCTACGTCGCCGGCGACTGGTGGGGGGCGCGCCTGCGCGCGGAGGCCGGCGACGGCATCGAGCACCGGGTCGCGGTCGCCTCGGACGGGACGCGGCACGCCTTCGCGCCGCTGGCGTTGGTCGACCTCGACGCCCGCGCCGTGCTGTCGGACTGCCGCCCGCAGTTCACGCCGCTGGCCGACCTCGGCGGCGCCTGCACGGTGGCCGTGCGGCCCGGCGACGATCTCCAGGCCGCCGTCGAGCGCCTCCCCGCGGAGGGCGGCGAGCTGTGCCTCGGCGCCGGCACGTACATCCTCGATGCGCCGCTGCGCTTCACGGGCCGGGAGCGGATCGTGGTGGCCGGCGCGGGGCCGGCGACCGTGCTGCGCGCCGCCGGCCATGAGGCCGCGGTCGTGTTCGACGGCTGCACCGAGATCGAGGTCCGCCACCTGCGCGCCGAGGGCGGCACCCCGGGGACACCCGGCGACCCCGGGCTCGACGGGGCACTGACGTTCCTATCCTGTCGCGACGTCGTCGTATCCGACTGCGTGCTGACCTGTCCGGACTCGACGGGCCGTGTGCAGACGTGCGTGAGCGTGCGGATCGGCACCAGCGGTGGGACGCCCGACCGCATCCGGGTCGAGCGCAACCGCCTCGAGGTCGGCGCGGGCCAGACCGGCGTGCTGATCGCGGACGCCGCGATCGCTGTCGCCGAGCGCAACCACGTCGCCCTCGCCCCGGGCGCGCCAGGCTTCACGGGCTTCAGCCCCGCGCTGGGCGCCCACCTGCGCGCGCGCCTGTCGGCGGCGCTGCGCTCGAAGGCCGGCGGCGGCGTCAAGCGCATCGCGGTGCCGGCGACGGGCGACAAGCTGTTCGTTGCCGACCAGGAGCTGGCGCCACTGGTCGACGACTTCGCCAAGGCGGCCGGTAAGAGGGCGACGAGGCGCGGCGGCCCCGAGCGCGCGCTACTGCGCTTCAGCCGCGCGCTCGGCAGTGGGCAGCGCCTGGACGTGCTGTCCCCGGCCTCACGCGACCTCCTCTCGGCGCTGGCCGGGCAGCTGCGCGCGGCCGGGCAGGGCATCGTCGTGGGCGGCTCGGGGTCGACGGTCGTCCGCATCCTGGACAACGTCGTTGAGGGCACCATCCAGGGCATCCACGTCGGCTTCTCCGACGCCAACGGCGGCACCCGGATGGTCGACATGGCACTCATCGCCGGCAACGTCGTGCGGGCGCTCGTCCCGGCGAGCTACGACCGCGACCGCCACGGCATCTTCGCCGGCAACGTGCGCAGCCTGAACCTCGCCGACAACGCCCTCGCCCTGCGGCGGATCCCGCCCGAGGGCGTCCCGTCGCCGACGGAGGTCGAGGGCGTGCGCGTGCACGGCGTGTTCGGGGCGTTTTTGTCCATCCGCCAGACGAGCCTGGCCGGTTTTGCGGTCGGCGTGCGCGTCGTCCCGCTGCCGCCGGTCCCGCTCGCGCGCATGTGGCTGGTGGGGGAGACGCTGGCGCAGGGCGCTAGAGCGACGCTCGACGCGCCGCCGGAAGTGGACCGGGAGCGCAACGTGCCGTGACTCGAGCGCGGCCTAGAGATCGACCGACAGCATCACGTCGTGCGCCGATCCCTCCGGCGAGCGCGCCTCGACGATCGTGTTGCCCACGCACCGAAACGACCAGCCGACCGGGAGCGCGACGGCCACCGCCCACACCGGCCTCTCCTCCATGAGCTCCGCCACGTCGAACTGCCCGTAGGGGCCCGCCTCCGGCCCGGCAGAGGCCGGGTCGATCTGCCAGCCGGTGACCGGCGGCTCATCCGCCGCGTGCCGGCCGATCACCGAGACCGATTCGAACGCTGCGCGCGCGACGCGGATGTATTGCCCTGGGCCAATCGTCTCGCCGTGGGTGCCCACGGCGCGCAGGAGCTCACGCTGCAGCTCAGCGATGCGCTCGGCCCAACGCCGCCCACTCATGGCCCGATGTACAGCCGGAACCGAGCCTCGATCGCCTCGCGCGCGCGACGGTCCGCCTCCCGCAGGGCGGTGGCGACCTCGTCCGGCAGTGGGATCTCCTTGTCGGCGCGGTCGAGGATCCATCGGGCGACGCGCTTGCCACCCTTGGAGCTGTTCGCCGCGACCGTCATGGGCAGGTAGTTCTCGGGTATGTCGAGGAGCATCGCGTCCCGCTGCCACGGAGTGAGGCGGGCAAAGCGCGGGTCGCGCGCGATCTCCGACCGCGCCATGATGTGGTCGACCGTCCAGGGTCCCTCGATCGGCCGGCCGGTCGTCACGTCGATCGGCACGCCGTTGACGGGCTGCAGCGGCGGATCGAGCGTCGAGGCGTTGTGGAGCGCGGGACCCTGGCCCGCGGCGCCGGGGGTGGCCGCCTCGACCTGGTCCTCGAGGCTCCGGGCCAGGCCGGCCTCCTCGGACTCGAGCTCGCGAAGCGCCTGCTTCTTCTGCTGTTCGAGGTCCGCCCAGCGCTCGTATCCCGGCTCGTGCCGGAGCGGGGGTCTGC
This sequence comes from uncultured Actinomycetes bacterium, assembly GCA_963821355.1. Taxonomy (GTDB): domain Bacteria; phylum Actinomycetota; class Thermoleophilia; order Solirubrobacterales; family Solirubrobacteraceae; genus JAOPZW01. Next base: position 324,325 of record CAWGDO010000008.1, read on the forward strand.
CCGGTCTGCGGCCCGCCCACTTCTCCGCCTCGGTGAAGCCCCCGCGCGGGTTGAGCTCCGCGGTGATCTGGCGGTCGAGCGCGGCGACCTTGTCCTCGAGGGCAGTGATCCGTTCGCCGGCCGCCGTCGCCGCCTGCGCTTCGATCTGCGCGATGGCCTCGCTGCGCTCGAACGGCTTCAGCCCCCGGCGCGCGTTTGCGAGGGTCTCCTCGGCGTCGGCCACCAAGTGTCTGGCCTCCGGGCTGCCGGCGGTCTCCTCGAGCAGCTCGCGCGCCGCTCCCAGCTCACGCTCGGCCTCTGCGACCAGCGCGCGCCTCTCTGCCGCCGGCAGACCGGCCGCTGCCAGGGCCTTCTGCGTGTCCTGTATTCGCTGCGTCGCGTCCTGGATGCGACGCGACGGCGGCCGGACGATCGACGGCGGTGGTGTGGTCGGTGGCCCCGGTGCCGGTTCGTGAACGGGGGGCGGCTGGTGCACCGGCGGTGGGGGCTGGTGCACGGGCGGTGGCGGCTGGTGCACGGGCGGTGGCGGCTGGTGCACGGGCGGTGGCGGCTGGTGCACAGGCGGTGGCGGCTGCACAGGCGGCGGCGGCACGTGCACAGGCGGTGGCGGAGGCGGCTCGGGCACGTGCGGAGCCGCCTTTCCCGCCCCGGACGCCACGTCGGGCGTCACGGTCGGCGCTCCCGGGGTCGGCTCCGGCAGCGCCTGGGCCCCGGCCTTGGCTTCGGTCTCAGTCGCCGTGGCCAACGCGGAGGATTCAGTCCGGGCGACATCCGTCCCGACCGTGCCGGCGATGCGCGACGCCTCGCGCGCGCCCTTGATGGCGCGATAGCCCCGCCCGACGAGGCTGAAGAAGGTCTGCGGCAGGATCTCCCACGCGCCGGCGTAGAGGATGGGAGCCGCGCTGGGCGCCTCGCGACGGACGCCGACGGTGTGCCCCTCCGCGAGCACTTGGTAGCCGGTGACCTCGCCACCCACGTGCAGGCCCGCGCTGGTGAGCCGCGCCGCGAACCCGATCGGTCCGGGCACGAAGCTGAGCACCAGGAGCCCGATGTCGACGAGTTGCCGCCAGAGAGGAGGCCCCGGCTTGCCGACCTGCTCCTTGACGACGACATCGAAGATCGAGTCGTCCTGTACCGCGAGCAGCTCCCTCGTCCGCTCGACGATCGGCTCGAACTTGAAGACGATGTCCGGATCGTCGTCGGCGTGGAACTTGACGAGGTCGACGTCATGGCTGCGCTGGAGCGCGAATCCCGTCAGCCGCCAGCTGAACTCGAAGACGTCCCGGGCCCGGCTCAGCTCGTCCCACACCCCGGGAGCCGCGAGGATCGGGTGCACCGCCACGACGGTGTCCTTCGATCGTGCCGCCCTGATCTGGTCATAGAGCTCCTGGCACGCGGGCGTGACGTGCGGCCGCGAGCCGGGCTCGTCGATGATCCGGTAGCGCGAATGGGCATCGGCCATCACGTTCGCGGCCGCCGCGAGCTCGTGCTTGAGGACGGCGACGGCCCGCGTGCGGAAGCGCACCCGGAACTCGTTCGCGGTGGTGCGGTAGGCGCCCGCATCCGCGAAGCCGGCCTCCCGAAGGGCCTTGTCGCGGGCGACGCGGACCACCTCGAGCTTGGCTGCCAGCACCTCCGAGGTCTCCTCGCCGCGCATCACGGCCGTCATCTCGGATTCCCCGAGGCGGCGGCTGAGCAGCTCCCGCTGGAGCCGGTCGTGCTCGGTGATGAGTGCATAGACCCGCTCCGTGCCGCCGAGACGATCCATGCCCGTGTCCTCGACCTCGACGGGATGGCAGAAGCGCTCGCGGACCTCCGTGAAGCCGGCCAGCGAACCCGCGATGTTCACCCAGCCCTCGGGGACGCCTCCGCCCGCGACCCAGCGCCAATAGCAGTCCACGTCGTCGCGATCGAGCGCGAGCAGCATGTGGTGGATCGCGAGGATGGCGTCGAAGTCGCCCGCCCGGTAGGTGCCGAGGAGCTTGAGCAGTCCCTTCTCGCTGCCGACTTCGATGAACCGCCGCAGGCGCCAGTTGTCCAGCGCCCCCTGCACGAGCGCCGGTGGTCGCGGCGGCGGCGACCTCGGGTAGCAGACGTCGATCGACTCGCCGGCCCGCAGCCCCTTCCGGCACGCCGGATCGTCGCACTTGACGGTGCCGTCGGTAACCATCTGCTCGGCCCGCTCTCGCGTGACCTCATCGCCGAGCATCACGGTCTGGATGAGCAGCTCGGCGCCCAACATGTCGGCGGGCGCCGTCACGGTGAACCGCGCGTCGGTCGGTTCGCACCGTTTGGGCTTGCGCTGCACGCGACGGCCGAGCCGGCGCTGCTGGATGACGTGCGTCAGCTCGTGGCCCAGCAGGTTCAGGCCATCGGGCGTCGCCGGCCGGTATTCGCCGGCGGCGAACGCGATGTCGTGCCCGACCGTCAAGGCTCGCGCATGCAGGGTGCGCGCAGCGGCGCTCGCCTGCGCCCCGGTGTGGACCCGGACGTCGTCGAAGTCATGACCGAAGCGCCGCTCCAGCTCGGCGCGAAGCGGCGTCGGGAGCGCCGACCCGTGCCCGAGCGCGGGCGCGTCGGCCAGGCTCAGGTCGGTGTGGAGCCCGGGTGCCGACCCGCGCTCGAGGCGCCTGCGCTTGCACGCGCTGCACTCGCCGTCCGGCCCGGCCGTCCCGCCGCAGGCACACCGGGTGGTCTGCGACGGGGTGCGCAGAGCCTGGCGAGCGACCCGGTCGGCCTCGTGCTCGAGCGGCTCGCTGACGGGTGCGCGCCTGAGCTCCCGGGACGCTCGGCCGACGGCCGGGAGCACGCCGCGCGCCGGCCGCTGCGCGGGCTCGGCCACTCGCACGAAAGTCGCCGCAGGCGGCATAGGTCTGAGACGTTCGTCTTACGCCAAGCGTTGCGAGAGTGCCTCACACCGGGAGTCGAACCCTTCGAGCAATACGCAAGACGAACAGACACACGCAAACAAGCTGATGCCGTCACGAAGCGACTGCAGACTCACGAACCTGATCACGCTCGGCGCAACCACACGCTGATGAGAGACGGTACGAAGCTCACCATCCCGGCCCCCGGCTGTCAACCGACGTTGTTGCCCTGGGCCGCGCCGAGTGCATACACTTCACGGCGATGCACACACAGGATCTTCCGCTGACCGACGCCCGCGCGCTCATCGCCCGCGCCGTCGACAAGGCGCAGGACATCGGGGTTCGCGGCGCGGTGGCGGTCGTCGGTGCCAGCGGCGTCCTTGTCTCCGCTTCGCGGATGGATCGGGGCGGGACCGGGGGGATGGCGCGCGCGCAGTCGAAGGCGTGGATCGCGGCGACGCAGCAGATCCCCAGCGTCGTTCACCTCGGCCGGCTGGGGATGATCGCGCCGCCGATGGTCACCGGCTTCGTGGCCTGCTCGCCCGAGGCGGTCTTCCCCGGAGCGGGCGGAATGCCGATCGCCGACGACGACGGCGTCGTGGTCGCGGGCGTGGCCGCATCGGGGGCGACGGTCGGCCCCTTCGTCGACTATCGAGGCGCGGACAAGCGCAAGCTGATCGCCCAGGGCAAGCCGGCCAACTGCGAGGACCTGCTCGTCCACTACGCGCTCGGGATCCCCTATGCCGGCCAGCACGGCGACGACGAGAAGCGCTGGATCGACGCCTACGGTTCGCTGCCCGACGAGGAGGGGCTGGGCTACGCCGAGCCGCCACCCGCCTCGCAGCCCGAGCACGAATGGGCGGTGGCGCTGGCCGACCGCGCGATCGAGGCCGCTGTCGAGCGGGGCGTGCGGATCGCCGTCGCCGTCGTCGACCACCGCGGCGATCCGATCCAGCAGGACTGCATGGACGGCGCGCCGACCGCGGGCCCGTACGTGGCCCAGGCGCTGGCCGTGAGCGCGGCGACGTTTCAGCTTGCCAGCGGCGAGGTTCAACCAGAGCTCGCGGCGCTGATGCCGATCAAGGCCGCGGCTGTGCCCGGCGCGCTGCCGGTGCGCGAAGACGACCGCGTCGTCGCCGGCCTCGGCATCGGCGGCGCCGCGCCCGAGGTCTGTCACGAGATCGCGGCGGCGGTGCTGGCGTGAGGATCTGCGTGGTCGGGTGCGGGGCCATCGGCGGCCTCTACGCCGCGCACCTCGCGCAGCTCCACGACGTCGAGGTGTGGGCCTACGACGTCTCGCCCGAGCATGTCGAGGCGATCAACCGCGACGGGCTGCGGCTCACCGGCGCCGCGTCGCTGCAAGCGCGCGTCAAAGCGCACGCCGACGCGGCGGAGATCCCGCCGTGCGAGCTCGGCATCGTCGCCGTCAAGGCGGCGTTCACCGATGCGGCCATGGGTGCGACCGCCGCCGTGTTCGCCGACGGCGCAGTGTGCAGCGTCCAGAACGGGATCGGCAGCGAGGAGGTCGTCGCGCGGCACGTCCCGCGCGTCATCCGCGGCGTCTGCCTGCCGGCGGGCCACGTCGCCGCGCCGGGCGTGGTCAACATGGACGCCACGGGCCCGACCTGGATCGGCCCATTCGAGCCGCAGCCCGCGGCGATGGACGAGGTGGCACGGCTCGGCGACGCGCTCAACCGCGCCGCGATGCCGACGCACGTCGAGGCCGATGCCCGCGGCGCGCAGTGGACCAAGCTGCTCTTCAACTCCGCGACGAACCCGCTCGCGGCCTTGACCGGCTTGACCCACGGCGAGCTGTGCGACGTGCCGGCGCTGCGCGCGACGGTCACCGCGCTCGTCGACGAGGGCCGCGCCGTGGCCGACGCCCTTGGCATCACCCTCGACTCCGATCCCGACGCACTGATCAGCCGAGCGGCGATCGAGAACCACGACCACAAGCCGAGCATGCTCCAGGACGTGCTCGCGCACCGGCCGACCGAGATCGACGTCCTCAACGGCGGGATCGTCCGGGAGGGCGAGCGTGCGGGAATGCCGACGCCGCTGCACGCGGCGGTCGGTGCGCTGATCGCCGGCCTCGAGGCGGGCTGGGACAGGGATCGATGACCGGCCTCGTCACACCGCTCTCCGACCGCGAGCTCCACATCCCGGCCACCGGGCTGCTCAATCAGGACCTTCCCGCGGAGTTCCTGGACGCCGACGGACTGATGGCCGTCAACTTCGGCGGCTTCCTCGTGCGCACGCCCGAGCACAACGTGGTCATCGACACCGGCATCGGCGCCGGCGCGCTGCCCGAGCTGCCGATCGGCTCGTTCCCCGATCGCCTGCGCGCGGCGGGCGTCGCGCCGCAGGACGTCGACACGGTGATCTTCACCCACCTGCACTTCGATCACGTCGGCTGGTCCACCGACGGCGAAGCCGCGTTCTTCCCGAGCGCCACGCATCACGCCCACGCCATCGACTGGGGGTACTACTACGGTCCGGACCCGCATCCCGAGACCGGTCCCGGCCGTGAGGATTTCGGGGCGATCCCGGCGCCCGAGCGCCTCGCCCCGATCGCCGACGCGATCGTGCTGCACGAGGACGAGCGCGCCGAGATCGTCCCCGGTGTCACGCTGCGCCTCGCGCCCGGGCACACGCCCGGCCACTGCATCGTCGACATCGCCGCCGGCGGCGAGCGCGTGGTCCTGCTCGCCGACGCTGCGCACAATCCCGGGCAGCTCCTGCGCGACGACTACGCGTCGGTCACCGACGTCGACGCCCAACTCGCCCAGCGCACGCGGGCGGCGCTCGCGGCCGAGCTGACCGGCAGCGGCGCGCTGATCACCATGACCCACGATGCCGGCAACCGCTTCGGGCGCCTCGAGCTCGTCGACGGCGCCCGCTGCTGGGCCTACGCGCCGAGCATCGAGTAGCCGCCGTCGCAGATCATGTAGCTGCCGGTGATGTGGCTCGCGTCATCGGTTGCCAGGAAGAGCGCCGCGGCCGCAAGCTCCTCGGGCGGCGGGATGCGGCCCATCGGCGTGTCGCGCTGGAGCTGTTCCAGCCGCCCCGACTTCATGTCCGGGCGGTTCATGACCGCCGGCGTGTCCATGAAGCCCGGCGCGAAGGTGTTCACGCGCACGTGCGGCGCGAGGGCCTTGGCGTAGGACTTGGTGATGCCGAGCAGGCCGTACTTGCCGGCGGCGTAGATCGGCGCGCGCGGGCTCCCGCGCACGATCACGGTCGAGCCGATGTTGACGATCGCGCCCCGCGCGCCGCGGTCCAGCATCCGCACGCCGAACTCGTGGACCATCAGCATCGTGCCTTTGATGTCCACGTCGAGCACGTGGTCGATCGTCGCCTCGTCGAGCTCGCGCCACGAGGTCTGCGAAGACGCCATGTCGCCGACGTTGTTGACGAGCACGTCGACGTCGCCGGCCTCCTCGGCCATCCGCTTGATGTCGTCCCAGACCGAGATGTCGCCCTGGACGAGCGTCGCCTCTGCGCCCGCCGCGCGGACCGCGCCGGCCGTCTCCTCGGCGCCCTTGGCCGAGCTGCGGTAATGGACAAGCACGCGAGCGGCTCCCTCCTGCGCCGCGCGGGCGGCGAGCGTCGCCCCGAAGCCGGTGCCCGCACCCGTCACCATGACCGCCTTGCCTTCGAGCCGTCCGCTCACAACACACTCCGTCCGCCGTCGATGTACAGAACCGTCCCGGTGATGAAGCTCGCCTGCCGGGAGCACAGGAACACCACGGGGCCGACGACCTCGTCGACGCGCGCGAAGCGGCCCGCGGGGATCAACTCGATCAGCTCCTCGCGGCGGCCGGGGTGGTCGGCGAGGTACTGGCGCGTCAGCTCGGTGTCCATGTAGCCGGGCGCGACCGCGTTGACGGTCACGCCGTCGGCCGCGTGCTCGTGCGCCATCACCCGCGTGAGCTGGTTGATGGCGCCCTTGGTCGCCGCGTAGGGGCCGTGGTGCTTGTGTCCGCTGCGCCCGGCGACCGAAGAGAGGAAGACGATGCGGCCGTGGCGCTGCGCGCGCATGCGCGGCAGCACGGCCTGCGCGGTGTAGAACGCGCTCGAGAGGTTGATGGCGACGATGTCGTCCCAGTCCTCGTCGGAGTACTCCTCGATCGGCTTGCGGCGGTTGATGCCGACGCTGTGCACGAAGACGTCGATACCGCCGAGCTGCGCGGCCGCCTGCGCCATCGCCTCCCGCGCAGCCGCGGGGTCGCGCAGATCGGCCTGGATGTGGTCGCCCGCCTGCACGTCGACGGCCGCGACCTCCGCTCCGTGTTCGCGGAAGGCCGAGACGATCGCCGACCCGAAACTGCCGGCGCCACCGGCCACGACGACGCGCTGCCCCTCGAGGCCCAGCCAGCTCACGCGAACCTCGTCGTGATCGAGCCGATGCCCTCGATGGTGCTCACGAGCTCGTCGCCGGGCCGCAGGTAACGCTGCGGGTCCATCCGGTTGCCGACGCCCGCCGGCGTGCCGGTGAAGATCAGGTCGCCCGGCAGCAGCGGGCAGATCGCCGACAGCCGCGCGATCGTCTGGGGGATCGAGAAGAGCATCGAGGAGGTGCGGTCGCTCTGGACGGGCTCGCCGTTGACCGAGCAGCCGATCGCCAGATCGTCGCGGTCGGGCAGGGCGTCGGGCGTGACCAGCCACGGACCGGTCGGTCCGAAGCCGGGGAACGACTTGCCGAGGCTGAACTGCGGCGGCGAGCCGAGCATCTGCACGTCGCGCGCCGAGAGGTCCTGGCCGACCGTCACGCCGGCCACGTGGTCCCACGCGTCCGCGGCGCTGACGTGGTGGGCGCGGCGGCCGACGACCGCGACCAGCTCGACCTCCCAGTCGACGCGGTCGCTGGCCACGTCGACTGTGGCGCCGGGCCCGACGATGCACGACGGGAACTTGGTGAACGTCAGCGGCATCGGCGGCAGATCGAGCCCCGCCTCCGCGGCGTGCATCGCGTAGTTGAGGCCGAGCGCGAACACCTGCCGGGGCCGGGGGACCGGCGCGTCGAGGTCCCGGGGATCGTACGGCTCACCGTGACCGTCGCGGACGCTCGACGCCCAGCCGGCGAACGCGTCCCACTCGTCGTAGACCGCCTGCGGGTCGCTGGCGAACCGCCCGCCACTCGCGCGCTCGACGTCGACCGCGCGGCCGTTGTGGACCAGCGACAGACGGTCCCGGAGATTGGCGACGAGCATCTTGCGTAAGTCTACGCAGATGGCTAGAGTGTATGCAACTTGAGCGTCCGCCCACAGTGGCAGCAGGCGCTTGCCTTCACGGTCTGGAGCAAAGGGATTCTCGATGAAGCTGGTGACCTTCGACGACGGCAAGGTGGGGCGCATCGAGGACGATCGCGTGATCGAGCTTGACGTCCCCGACATGCGCACGTACTTCGAGCGCGGCCAGGAGGCCGCGGAGACGGGTCAGACCCACGCCCGCACCGACGTGCGCCTGCGCGCGCCGATCATCCCCAAGAAGTTCTTCCACACGGCGGGCAACTTCCGCGAGCACCACGAGGAGTCCAAGAACGTCAACTGGTCGCACCCGGTGCTGCCGTGGATCGTGTTCTTCCAGAACATCGACGCGATCATCGGCCCGGAGGACGCGATCGTGTATCCGCCCGACGGCCTGACCAACGAGATGGACTACGAGCTCGAGCTGGCGGTCGTGATCGGCAAGGCGGGCAAGTTCTTCTCGCCCGAGGAGGCCGCGGACTACATCGCCGGCTACCTGATCTTCAACGACATCACCGCGCGCGACATCCAGCGCGAGGAGATGAAGTCCGGGGTCTTCAGCCTGTCCAAGGGCATCGACACCTTCTGCCCGATCGGCCCGTGGATCGTCACGCCCGACGAGGTCGGCGACCCCCACGACCTGGCGATGGAGCTGCGCGTCAACGGCGAGTCGCGCCAGGTCTCGCACACCAGCCGCATGGCCGTGACGATCCCGGAGATCATCAGCCACTACTCGCCGATGGGCTACAGCGCCGGCGACATCATCTCCACCGGCACCGTCTCCGGCGTGGCGGGATTCTCCGACGACCCCATGTCGCTCTACCTCAAGCCCGGCGACGTCGTCGAGTGCGAGATCGAACGCGTCGGCGTGCTGCGCAACGAGGTCGTGTCGGCCGACGTCACCGCCGGGGTCTGATGCTCGCGCACGCGCTGGCGCTGCGCTGGGATGAGCAGGAATTCACCGAGGTGCGGCCCGGGATCTTCGGCGCCACGATCGACACCGAGCAGCTGACGGTGACGGTCTACCGCTACGAGCCGGGCTGTGCCTGGGAGACCCACCAGCACCCCGAAGACCAGGTGACCTTCATCGCCGAGGGAGGCACAGTCGACTTCGTCGTCGACGGCCGCCCCACGCCGCTCGCGCCGGGTCAGCTCGCCGTCATCCCCGGCAACGTGCCGCACAGCGCCACCGTGGCCGGCGACGGCCGTCGCGTGGTGTCGATCAACGTCTGGCGCCTGCGCGGGCGCCGGTCAGACGATCGCGACGTCTAGGTCGGCGGCCGCAGCGCGCAGCGCGTCGAGGTCGAGCGCGGCGGGGTCGGCACCGAAGATGTGCTCCTGGGTCGCCTCGCCGGCGGTCGAGATCAGGCGCTCGAGGCCACCGGGCGAGCTCATCGTGAGCACCTTCGTGTAGTGCGCGGCGCCGGTGTAGGCGTGCTCGGCGCCGGCCGGGATGCTCGCGGTGTCGCCGCGTGTGAGCACGTGCTCCTCGCCGTCGAGGGTGACGCTGAGCCGCCCCTCGAGGACCATCAGCGCCTCGTGGGTGCCCTCGTGGACGTGCGCCGGCAGGCCGCGCCCCTTCGGCATCTCGACGGTGGTCATCGTGGAGGTGCCGCCCGTCTGGTCGGCGCCGACCAGCAGCGTCTGTAGCTGACCGGCCAGCTCGTGGCGCGGCCCCTCGCCACAGCGCAGGAAGAACGGCGACTGCCCGGCCGGCAGCGCGTCGTCGGCTGCGTCCTCGGTCGGCGCCGCGTACTGCGCGTCGGGCCGGTACTTCATCTTGAACTCGACCTCCGCGCGCCCGAACTTCTCGAACGGTGGCGGGCCCTTCGGCCCCTGCGGGAAGGCGGCGGTGCCGAACGGCTCGCCGGTGAGGTCGAAGAACCGGTCCCACCCTCCCGGGACGATCGGGCCGACGAAGGTCGAGTAGTGCGCGCGCAGCTGGTAGGCGTGCAGCGTGCCGGGCGGGATGTAGCCGAAGTCGCCGGGCATCATCACGCGGCTCTCGTCGTCGGCCCAGAGGGCGACCGCGCCGCGCAGCACGTAGAAGAACTCGTGCTCGTCGTCGTGGTAATGCAGCGGGATCGGGCGCTCGGCCTTCGGCCCGTCGAGCGTCATCACCGACATCGCGCCGCCCGACTCCTCGGAGCCGACGAGCGCTCGGCCGACCTCGCCCAGCAGCACGTGGGCGCGGCCGCTGCCGGACTCGATCACGTAGGGGATGGGCTCGCCCGGAAGGGTCGTGACCGGGGCGTCGGCGGTAAGCGTGGTCATGCGGGCAAGCATAAGGCTTGCATACGCTATCCACAACTGCATACACTCTGACCATGGAGAGAAAGCTGCACGTGCTCATCGCGGGCGGTGGCCTCAGCGGGCTGTGCCTCGCCCACGGCCTGCGCAAGGCAGGCCACGCCGTCGACGTCTTCGAGCGCGACGCGGACTTGAGCCGCAAGGCCGGCTACCTGCTGCACGTCAACGGCGACGGCGGCGAGGGCCTGCGCAAGTGCCTTCCCGAGGACCTCTACGAGCTGTACCTGGAGACCTCACGCAAGACGCCCGAGCGCCGGCAGTCGATCGTGCTGACCGACCAGCTCGACGAGGTCAGCGCGATGCCGCACCTGGGCCCGCCCAACGAGGGCCCGCGGCCGCACACCGCGGTCCACCGCCGCGCGCTGCGTCAGATCCTGCTCGCGCGGCTGGGCGAGTCGTTTCACGCGGGCACGCCGGTCGTCGGCTACGAGGAGGACGTCGACGGCGTGACGCTGCAGCTCGAGGACGGCAGCAGCGCCCGCGGCGACGTGCTCGTCGCGGCCGACGGCATCCGCTCGGCGATCCGCCGCAAGCGCCTGCCCGAGGTCGAGGTGATCGACGCCGGCATCGAGGGCATCGGCGTCTTCGGCCGCTCGCCGCTGTCGCCCGAGGTCGTCGCCGACCTCCCGCCGCTGCTCCTGCAGGGCGTTCATCATCGCGGCCGACCGCCGCGGCCACCGCCTGCTCCTCGGCGCCTTCCAGCCGCGCCGCCCCGTGGCCGAGGCGCCCGAGGACATCGCGCCCGACGTCACGCTCGACCCGGTCGACGACTACCTGATGGTCAGCTGCAGCGTCGCCGAGGGCACCGTCGTGCCCGATGCTCGCGACTGGACGCCCGACACCGCGCAGATGCTGCGCGACAGCATGCTGCGGGCGCTCGAGGGCTGGCACCCGGCCGCGCGCGGCATCGTCGAGCGCCTCGACCTGGCCTCGATGTTCGCGATCCCGTTCGGCTACCTGGACCCGCCCGCGCCATGGGAGTCATCGCGCGTGACGCTCATCGGCGACGCCGCCCACGCCATGCTGCCCTCGCTCGGCATGGGCGCCAACCTCGCCCTGCGCGATGCCGGCCTGCTGCGTCGGGCGCCTGGTCGCGGTCGGCGAAGGCGAGCAGGAGCTCGTGCCGGCCATCGGCGCCTTCGAGGACGACATGCGCGAGATACGTCTACCCGTTCATGCGCATGGCCGTCGAGCACGACAAGCACTTCGGCGGCGGTGGTCTGCAGCAACTGCGCGACCCGGCCGAGGCCTGACTCGCGCCTAACCGATCATGTGCGTCTCGCCTGCCGGCCAGGCGAGGTCCTCGCCGTGGAGGAAGCGCCCCCACTCGCGCTGCATCTCGGCCGAGACCTCGCGCGTGCGCTCGTCGTCGGCGACGTAGTGGCGGGCGACGTCGCTGGTCGCGGAACGTGCCGAACAGCAGCGGGACGTCGATCGTGTGCAGCGCGCCGAGGCGCGGGTCGGGCGAGGAGTGCTCGATGCGGAAGAGGTGGACCTCGCCGCCGGCCGCGCGCGCGCGCGCGCCCAGCGCTCGGTCGGCTCGTCGAACAGCTGCGCGGTGAGCGCTCGGCGACCTGCTCGTCCGGCGCGTCGCGCCCGCCGGTGCGAAGCAGGAACGTCGCCTCGTCGCGCGTCGTGCCGACGAGCACCGGGATGTCGAGCCGCGCGTCCGGGCGCGTCGAGCGGCGAGGCCGGGCAGCGTCGGCGTCGAGCGTCGGCCAGTGCGGCGCCGCGCGTGCCCGCGCCATTCGCCCTCGCTGCAGCAGCGCCTCGTGGCGCGCGACGATCGTCGTCGGCCGGCGTCGTGGCGCGTCGACGCGCGAGGTCGCGCTCCCAGCGCGCGCGGCGCTCGGGGTCGCTGGCGGCCTCGGGCAGCGGCGGCGAGTGCAGGATCGCGCTGCGTGAACAGCCCGTCGGCGGCCGGGGCAGACGAGCAGGTCGGCGACGCAGCGCGGCGCCCGCCGACTGGCCGCCGAGCGTGACCCGCGCCGGGTCGCCGCCGAACGCGCCGATCTCGCGCGCACCCACTCGAGCACGGCGAGCATGGTCGAGCAGGCCCCAGTTGCCGACGCGCCCAGCCGAGCGAGCCGAGGCGGTAGCTGAACGTGACGACCACGACCTCGCGCCGCGTCGGCGAGCGCGGCGCCGTCGTCGAGCGCCGAGCCGGTCCAGCCGATCGTGAAGCCGCCGCCGATCGACGAACACGAGCACCGGCCACGGTCCGTCGCCCGATCGCGGCGTCCACACGTTCAGGTACAGGCAGTCCTCGTCGCCCGGCGGGATCGGGCCCCAGGCGAACTCCGAGATCGGCCGCGTGCGGCTGCGGCGGCGGCGGGCCGAAGCGACAGCGCGTCGAGCTCGCCCGCCCACGGCTCGACCGGCGCCGGCGGCGCCCAGCGCAGCTCGCCGACCGGCGGCGCCGCGTAGGGGATCCCGAGGTAGGCGCCGTCGCGGCCGCGGACGCGGCCGCTCGTCAGCTCAACGCTTGCGCTTCGGACGGGCACCGACGTCCTCGAGCGTCTGCCGCAGCCGCGCGCCGTCGTAGCCGGGCTCGAGCAGCTCCATGACGTCGAACGCGGTCGCCGACAGGTGCTCGGCGAGCAGGCGCGCGCTCAGCTCGCGGTCGCTGCGCCTTGCACGGCGTCGAGGATCTCGCGGTGGCCGACCGTCAGCCACGCCTTCGGCGAGCGCGCGATGTGCACGCGCCGGTAGCGCTCGAAGTGGTCGGAGAGCTGCTGGAGCAGCGCGTTGACGCGCTCGCCCGCGGGCGCGGTGAGGCCGCGATGGAACGCGTTGTGCGGCAGCGTCCAGCGCTCGTAGTCCTTGGCCTCGGCGAAGTGCGCCATCTCGGCGAGCCGGCCCTCGAGCGCGGCGATGTCCTCCGGCTCCAGGCGGTCGACCGACAGCCGGATCGCCTCGGTCTCCAGCGCGACGCGCATGACCACGAGCTCCTCGAGGTCGGTGGCCGAGATCGGCTTGACGGTCACGCGGCGGTTGGCCTGCGCGTCGACGAGGCCCTCGCTCTGCAGCATCCGCAGCGCCTCGCGCAGCGGCGTGCGGCTGACGCCGAGGTCGTCGGCGAGCGCGACCTGCGACATCACGGCGCCCGGCGCGATCTCGCCCTCGAGGATCGCCTCGCGCACGCGCCGGTAGACCTGCTCGACGTTGTCGCGGCGGGCGGTGCCGTCCGCGGGCGTGCTCATACGCGCGAGCGTACCTTCAGCGGTGGCGTCGTCATCTGGTTGGGTTCCCTTCGTGAGCGAGCGAGTCGGCCGTGGTCACGGGCGGTGCCGGCGGGATCGGCGGCGCGATCGTGCGCGCCTCGCGAGCCGCCGGCTATCGCGACGGTCGTGCTCGACCGCGAGCAGTGCGACCTCGCCGACGCCGACGAGCGTGCGGCGCGGCGGCGGCCGGAGATCGGCCGCGCGGACGTGCTCGTCCACGCGGCAGCCGCGTTCGACCAGGCGACGCTCGCCGAGCGTCGACCTCGCGACGTGGCGGCGCGTGCAGGCGGTCAACGTCGAGGCGCGCGGTGCTGCTCGCGCAGGCGTTCGCGCCCGGGATGGCCGAGCGCGGCTGGGGCCGGATCGTGCCACGTCGTCTCCGACACGATCTGGCAGCCCGCCGCGCCCCGCGCTGCTGGCCGTACGTGACGAGCAAGGCGGCGCTCGATCGGCCTGACGCGCGCGCTGGCCGCCGCGCTCGGCGCCGACGGCATCACCGTGAACGCGGTCGCGCCGGGCCTGACCCGCACGCCGGCCGCCGAGGCAGGGGATCCCGCAGACGGCGTTCGAGGCCGTCGCGCGCCCGCCAGGCGCGTGCCCCGTTCGCTCGTGCCCGACGACGTCGCGGGCACCGTCGCGTTCCTGTGCACCGACGCCGCCGCGGCGATCACCGGGCAGACGCTGAACGTCGACGGCGGCCTGATCTTCCATTAGAGACCGAGGTAGGGGACGAAGCGGCCGTCGGGATCGCGCGCCGCGCGGATCTCGCTGCAGGCGGTCGAGGTGGTCCGGCGGCCATGAAGCGGTCGGGCCGGCGCGAGAAGTCGGAGTCGCCGATGTAGAGCGCCCTCGCCCACCTGCTCGGCCAGCCGCGCGTGGTGGCCGTGCACCCAGCCGCGATGCCGCTCGTCGTCGGCCGGGTCGGTCCAGATCGCGTACGTGGCCAGGTAGACGTTGGCCTCGAGCGAGAACGCCATGTCGGGCAGCGCGCCGCGTCGGCGCCCAGCCGTACCAGATCGAGAACGAGTGCCGGGTCGGCAGCTCCTCGCAGACGTCGCGCAGCAGCGGCGCCAGCTCGGCGGCGCTCGCGTTCGTCCACTGGCTAGTCGGCGCAGTAGCGATGGCCCTCGGGGTTCTGCAGCGCCTGCGCGGCGTTCTCCTCGGCGATCGTCGTCGGCCCGCGGACGTGCTCGACCGGCTCGACCGGCACCGCGTCGAGCGGCGCGCAGCAGCCGGTCGGCGTCCTGCGCGTCGTCGGCGACGAGCGTGGTGTGCAGCAGCAGCTCGGGCTCGCCGGTGCGCAGCCGCGTCGCCGCCATCACCGGCTCGACGGCGACGTCGAGCCGCGGCAGCACGTCGTGCAGCCACTCGAGCAGCGGCTCGAGGTCGTCGAGCGCGAAGACGCCGCGTGTCGTGGAACATCGGCGTCAGCGGATACGTGCGCAGGTGGAAGCGGGTGACGACGCCGGGGAACGCCGGGGCCGGCGCCGCGCGCGGCCCAGTACAGGTCGGCGTTCTCGTCGGCGTCGGCGCGCACGAGCTCGCCGTCGGCGGTGACGACGTCGATCGGCCAGCACGTTCTCGCAGCCCCAGCCCCAGCGGCGGCTGTTCCAGCCCTGGCCGCCCTGCAGCAGGAAGCCGCCGATGCCGACCGACTCGCAGTGGCCGCCGGTGAACGTGCGGCCGTGCGACTCCAGGAACGGCGCCAGCTCGAGGCCGCCCTTGACCGCCGGCCGCGCGGTCGCCGACCTCGTCCGTCGTAGCGTCATCTCGCGCATGTCGCCGAGGTCGATCAGCAGCGCGTCGTCGCGCACGCTCCAGCCCGCCCAGCTGTGGCCGCCCGAGCGCACGGAGACCTGCCAGCCGCGCTCGCGCGCCAGCCGCACGCCGTCGACGACGTCGTCGTCGGACGCCGCGAACAGCACCGCCGCGGGCGTGCGTTCGGCCGGCTTGCGCGCGTTGAAGATGCGGCTCGTGGCACGCCGCCTCGAAGCCCGCTGGCCTCGCTCGACGAGCTCACACGATCACCGACTCCACAGCGCCCGCTCACGGCGCTCCACCAGCTCGACGAGGTTGCCCTCGGGATCGGCCACGAACGCGAAGCGCACGCCCGGCTCCGGCGACGGCCGCGGCGAGACCTTCTCGCCGGCGCCGGCCTCGAGCGCACGCGCGAACAGCGCGTCGATGTCCGGCGCGCTGACCGCGAAGTGCCCGTAGCCGCGCGTCGCGAGCGCCGCGATCGGCGACTCCGGCGCGCAGCCCGGCGCCGGCGACCCGGGCGCTCGAACAGCTCCAGCCGTCCGCCGCTCGGCAGCCGCAGCATCAGCGCCGCGGATGCCGTCGCCGGCAGCTCGAACGCGACCTCGACGCTCGAAGCCGAGCGCGCGGCCGTAGAACGCCGACGGCCGCCGTCGAGGTCGGCGACCGACAGGCCCGCGTGGTCGAGCGCGACGGTCACGGCTCGATCGCGGCGGGCGCGCCGCGGTGCGGCCGCCGGCCGCGGCCGCCACGACAGCCGCAGGGCCAGCCAGTTCGCCGAGCTTGACGAGCGGCGGCGGCGGGCTGGCGGCGATGCCGTCGGGCTGCTTGATCGCGGTCAGCGTCAGCAGCACGCCGGCCACGACGAGCTGGTACTTGCCGATGTTGAACGCCTTGTCGAGCGCGGTGACCAGCAGGCCGGTGCTCGACAGCATCACCCCGGCCACCACCGCGCCGGCGATGCGCCCGACGCCGGCGACGTAGGTCGACGGCCAGCAGGCTCAGCGACGTGAAGACCGCGAACGACGGCGGCGAGATCGTCTGCTGCTGGTAGGCGAACAGGCACGCCGCCGAGGCCCGGCGATGAACGCCGAGAGCCCGAACGCGAGCAGCTTCGTGCGCGCGACGTTGATGCCCGACCGCCGACGCGGCGCGCTCGTTCGAGCGCACGGCGATGAACATCCGGCCCGCGGGCGCGTTGCGCAGCCGCGCCACCAGCAGCCCGACCAGGCAGACGACGACCAGCACGAACGACGCCGAAGATCACGCGCGGGTAGGCGTCGCCCTTCGCGATCCCCAGGTCGAGCCCGAAGATCGTCGGCGACGGGATGTCGCGGCCGCGCAGGCCGCCGCTGAAGCCCTCGTCGTTGAACAGCAGCGCGTCGATCGCGAACGCGGCGGCGAGCGTCACCACCGCGAGGTTGACGCCGCGCAGCCGCAGCGCCGGCAGGCCGATCAGCACGCCGAGCGGCACCGCGATCAGCGCGGCGAGCAGCAGCGAACGGGAACGGGATGCCCGACGCCCGGCGCCGAGGTGGCTGAGCTCGAACGCGCTCAGCCCGGCGAACGACATCTGCGCCAGCGAGACCTGGCCGACGTAGCCGGTCAGCACGACGAGCGACAGCGACAGGCAGATGCTCGACCAGCGACGAGATGAACGCCGCGCGCAGCGAGCCGTGCAGCAGCATCAGCACGATCACGCCGACGACGAAGCACAGCGCGGTGGTCGCGTACGGCCGCGTCGGCCGGCCCGAGCGACGGGTTGCGCGGCTCGCCCACGGTCCCGCGCGCGCCGACGCCGCGCGAGAGCAGCGTCATCGCGATCATGATCAGCACGAACGGCAGCGCCTGCGGCACGCCCTGCTCGGGCAGCCAGTCCAGACGCCGAGCAGCTTGGTGACCTCCGACTGCAGCATCCCGAGCGCGAGGCCGGCGGCGGCGGCGACCCCGAACGACTGGAAGCGCGCGACCAGCGCGACGCCCAGCGCCGGGACGATGAACAGCGTGTACGACGTCGGGTCGACCGTCGAGACCGGCGCGATCAGGATGCCCGGCGATGCCGGCGAGCATCGTGGCGAGGATCCAGTTGCCGGCGCCGATGCGGTTCGCCGACAGCCCGATCAGCGCGGCGCCGCGCTCGTTCTCGGCGCTCGCGCGCGTCGCCAGCCCGAAGCGCGTGTACGCGGTAGACGACCGCCAGCACGGCGGCGAGCACGACGACGATGCCGGCGAACCACAGCCGGTCCGACGGCACGGTGATGCCGCCGATGTGCGAGCGGCTCGGTCGGCAGGATCGTCGGCGTCGACTTCGCGGTCGTGCCGTAGTTGAGGACCGCGATCGCCTGCAGCGCGAGCATCGTGCCGACCGACGCGCAGACGCGCGTCAGCGCCGTCGCGCTGCGCAGCGGCCGGTAGATCAGCCAGTACATGACGAGCCCGAGCACGCGCCGCGTAGACGAGCGAGACGAGCGATCGCCGGCACGGTCGCGAGCGGCGCCGCCGAGCGTCGATCTCGTGCGGGAGGACCACCCACGGGAACTGCAGCGACCCGGTCGTCACGCAGCCCGAGGTAGACGTAGGCGATGAACATCGCCACCGCGCCGTGGCCGAAGTCGACGACGCCGGCGGCGCGGTGCTTGAGCACCAGGCCGAGCGCGAGGATGCCGTAGACGGCGCCGGACCCCAGGCCGAGCAGCAGGAAGAGGATGTAACGGACATGGTCGATCAGCGGTCGGGCCGGAGCCGCGCGCGGGCGCGATCCGGCGCGATCCTAGGCCTGACTGGCTTGTAGTTCTCCGCGCCCGAGACCCACTGGTCGTCGACGGTGATGACCTTGCCGCCCTTGACCTGCTTCATCTTCTGGTAGGCGTTGCAGACGGCCGTCGTTGCCCGGCAGCTGCTTGCCGTCGCACGTGTACTCGTGCGCGAGGAAGTTCGGGTGCGCCTTGCCGTCCTTGAACGCGGCCGAGGATCGACTTGGTGTCGAGCGTCTTGACGTCGTTCGAGCGCCGCCTGGATGTTCATCACCGAGCCGAAGCCGGCCTGCGCGATCGAGTCGAGCGCGAGGTCCTTCGGCCCGTACTTCTGGACGGCGGCGAGCATCAGGTTCGCGTCGTCGCGTGCCGCTGTCGAGCGAGTCGAACGGCTGCGCGAAGTACAGGCCCTCGGCGGCGTCACCCGGCGGTCTTGAGCGCCGGCGGCGACGTGCACGGGTCGATGCCGAAGATCTTCGCCGTGTTGCCGACCGACTTGAGCGCCTTGAGCATGCCCGGGCACGCGTTCGGCGAGTTGACGTAGACCATGTCCGGCCCGTTCTCGATCGCCGACCGCGGCGACCGACGAGAGGTCGGCGGCGTTCGGCGCGACCGGCACGGTCTTGACGTCGACGCCCAGCGTCTTGAGCACGCGGCGCGATGACGCCGAGGCCGGTGAACTTGCCCTGCGTGTCGTCGGTGTAGATGACCGACGCCTTCTTGACGCCGAGCTTCTGCACGGCGTAGGTCGGACGCCGCCGCGTTGTCGCCGATCGAGACCGAGATGAACTGGGCCGCGTTGGGCGCGTTGCTCTCCACCGGCGTGAACGGGATGCCGCCGATCACGGCGAGGTCGGCGCGCTTCCAGACCGGGAACGAGCCCGGGCCGCCGATGTCGGCGCCGCCGAGGATCGAACGCCGGCTTCTTGTCGGCGATCTGGCCGGCGCAGCGCGCCGGAGGTCGACGGCTGGCCGTCGGTCGCGCACGACTCGAGCTTGACCGGATGGCCGCCGATGCCGCCCTTGTAGTCGTTGATGTACTTGACCGCGGCCTCGGCCGCCTGGCGGTACTCGGGGAAGGTCACCGGGCCGGACTCGAGGTTGAGCAGGCCGAGCGTGATCGGCGTGCCGCGTCGCCTTGTTCTCGGTGCCGAGCGCGGCGGACGCGTCGGCGTCGTCGTCGAGGCGCTCGCCGCCGGTGTCGACGTGCTGGCGATCGACGACGACGATGTGTCGCTCGCCGCCGCACCCGGCGACGAGCAGAGCGCGCGCCGCGATGCGGCGAGCTGACGCCCATCCAGTTCCTGGTGACCTTCATGTGCTCTCCTCATTCGTGGTGGCGGTCAGGCGGTCGCCGGGACGGCGGCCTCGCCGAGGTAGCTGGATCGCAGCAGGTCGCGCCGGCCGCGCAGGTCGGCCGCCGCGCCCTCGAGCACGAGCCGGCCGTGGCTGAGGACGTAGGCGCGGTCGGCGACCTCGAGGGCGAGCGAGACGTGCTGCTCGACGAACAGGACGCCGCGCGCCGAGCTCGTCCGCCACGCGGCGCAGGATCGGCAGCAGGCGCTCGACGATCACGGGCGCCAGGCCGAGGCTCATCTCGTCGACGAGCAGGACGCGCGGGCCGCAGACCAGCGCGCGGCCCGACGGCGAGCATCTGCTGCTCGCCGCCGGAGAGCACGCCGGCCTTGCGGTCCAGGCACTTGCGCAGCTCGGGCAGCAGCTCGAGCAGCGCGTCGCGGCGCGATGCTGCCCTTGGTCTCGGCCAGCCGCAGGTGCTCGCGCGACGGTCAGGCCGAAGAACAGCGACCGGCCCTCGGGCACGAGCGAGACGCCGCGGCGGGCGAGCTTGTGCGCCGGCACGCCGGCGACGTCGTCGCCCGTCGAGCTGCGACGCTGCCGCCGATGCGGGGCAGCAGGCCGGCGATCGTCGATCAGCGTGGTCGTCTTGCCGGCGCCGTTGGGCCCGAGCAGCGCGACGACCTCGCCCGGCGCCGACCTGCGAGGCTCAGGTCGCGGACGACCGGCGAGCCGTCGTAGCCCGCGTCGAGCCTCGTCGAGGCGCAGCAGTGGCCCGTCAGGCATGCGCCTCCTCGTCGTGGCTGCCGAGGTAGGCCGCGATGCACGGCCTCGTCGTTGCGGATCTCGCTCCGGCGTGCCGCGCGCGATGACCTGGCCGAAGTCGAGCACGACGATCTCGTCGCAGACGCCGAGCACGAGCCCCATGTCGTGGTCGACGAGCAGGACGGTCACGCCCGCGCCCGGGCAGCGCGCGCAGGTGGCGGCCGAGCTCGACGCTCTCGTCGGTGTCCAGGCCGGCGGCCGGCTCGTCCATCAGCACGAGCCGCGGGCCGCTGGGCGAGCGCGCGGGCGACGCCGACGAGCTTGCGCCGGCCGTGCGAGAGCTCGGTCGGCATGCGATCGGCGACGTCGGTGAGGCCGCAGAGGTCGAGCGCCCAGTCGACGTCGTCGCGCGGGTGCGCGCCGATCGGCAGCAGCAGGTCGCGCAGCGCCTGCAGCACGCCCATCCGCTCGCTGGCGACGAGCAGGTTCTCCTCGACCGTGAGGTCGTCGAACAGCTCGACGGACTGGAAGGTGCGCACGAGGCCGCGGCGCGCGCGCAGGTGCGCGCGCAGCGAGGTGATGTCCTGCGCCGTCGAAGGTGACGCGTGCCGGCGGCGGGCGCGTGGTAGCCGGTGAGCGCGTCGATGATCGAGGTCTTGCCGGCGCCGTTCGGCCCGATCAGGCCGACGACCTTGCCCTCCGGCACGTCGAGGTCGACGTCGTCGACGGCGGTCACGCCGCCGTAGGTGACGCGCAGGGCGTCGACGTTCAGCAGGGCAGTCATCTCCTCGGCAGCCGGGCGCGCCATGCGCGTCCAACTTGCGCAACTGTACACACTTCTGCAAGTGGTGTCCAGTTTCTGCCTAGGCAGCCGCGGCGGCGCCCTCGCCCGCGATGCGACCGAAGACGATCGCGTCGGTCAGGCCGCCGCCGTGCTCGGTCAGGTGCCCCCAGATCGAGCCGCTGAGCGGCGAAGAGGCCGGGTATCGGCGTCCCGTCTGATCGCACGGCGCGCGCCTGCGCGTCGCGTCGCGGCCCGCCGGAGGCCGTCGCCACCGCGGGGACCATCTCGATCGCGTACAGCGGCGGTTCGAGCGCGACGATCGTGCGCGGGTCGCGGCCGAACTCGTCGGGGATCGCGCCGTACTCGGCTGAGCGTGCTTTGCAGCTGCGGGCGCGTCGATCTCCTCGACGGGTCTGATCCAGCCGGCCTCGAGCTCGGCGGAGTTGTCGGCGCTCCACGCGTAGTCGTTGGGCGTGCCGACGATGCCGTTGAGCGGCCCGGCGAGGCGTGCGCGCTCGTCGAAGACGAGATAGCCGGGCATGCGCGGGCGGTTGCGTCGCCGCGGCAGGTAGGTCGTCAGGCAGCGCAGCCTGTCGTGGACCTCCCAGCCGGTCTCGTCGGCGAAGCGGCGGCCGTCGCCGTCGACGTAGATGAAGCTCGGCGCGTGCACGTCGAGCGGGAACGCGGCGACGTGGTCGGGGTGGCGGAAGGCGAACCAGCCGAAGAACGCGCTCATGTGCCACAGCGACGCGCCCGCCTGCTGCGCGAGCCGGATCGCATCGCCGGTGTTGCCGGGGTGGCCGACGGCGGTCAGCGGGCAGCGGCAGGTAGGTGTCGCGCATCTCCTCGTCGTATTCGAAGCCGCCGGCGGCCAGGACGACCGGGCGGCCGTCGGCCGGCAGCTCGGTGACGGGGCTGTCGTAGCGGACCTCGATCCCGCGGCTTCGACCGCGTCGCGCAGCACGCGGAACAGCGCGGGCCCGGGCCGCTCGCCGTCGCCGGGGACGACCTGGCGGTAGCTGACGTGGCCGGCGCCGGGGAAGTGCGGCCACGAGGGCGGCATCCCATGAACGCCTCGAGGTCGACCGCGGCGTGGCACCGCCCAGCGACTCGAGCCAGGCCGGGCACCTCGTGCAGGCCCGCGGCGTAGGCCTCGAGCACGTCGTGCGGGGTCTTGCCGAAGCACAGCGCGTCGAGGTGGTCGACGGCCCACCGGCCGTCGACGTCGAAGAGAAAGCCGCCCGAGTTCAGGCAGTTGCCGCCGCCGTAGGACATCTTCTCGACGACCGTCACGCGCGCGCCCGCGTCGTGGGCGGCGATGGCCGCGGCGGCGCCCGCCGTGCCGAAGCCGATGACGAGGACGTCCGTCACGTCGGCGGCCCCGGGGCCGGCCGAAGCGGCTCGCTTCCGTCCCACCCGTGCGCCGCTTCGCGCAGCATCGCGTAGAAGCCGAGCACTTCCGGCCCGCGCTGGAGGACCTCGACCGGGTGGCCGAACGGCGCGCCGGTGAGCCAGGCCGCGGACACCGGGCCGGTGCGGCCGGTGTGGAACACGTGCAGGCCGAGCGCCTCGAGCCGCGCGATCTCGGCTGCGCAGGTCGTCGGCCAGCAATGCGACGTGGCCGACGCCTTGGCCCGGCTTCGTGAGCGCCGCGGCGCAGCCCGCCGGCTGGGCGTCGTGCACCTGCGGTGAGCTCGACGAGGATCGGGCCCCAGGCGCCGAACGCCGACGAGTGGTCGTAGACGGCCGGGCTCGCCCTCGAACGTCACCTCGTCGAATTCGATGTGCTCCATGCGCGTGGAACGGGCCGGCGCCGAAGTCGCGCGCGAAGCGCTCGGTGGCCGGCGCGCAGGTCCTCGACGACGTAGCCGACGTGGTGGATCACCGGCACGCCGCCACCCAGCGGAACGTGTTGCGCATGGTCACGCGCGCCGGTCCGGGGTCTTCGAACTGGCTGCATCGCCGTTCGCAGCACGGCCGCACGCGCGTCCTCGCCGGCTGCCTCGACCGCGCGGGCGCCGCCGGCCGAGCACAGCAGCCCGCGCACGGCGTCGTCCATGTCGCGTAGCGCCACGCGCACTACGACCTCGCCGTCGCGCGACGACGTCGAGGGCCGCCGTCGGCCATCGCCGCCTCGAGGTTGCCGGGCGCCGACAGCGCGTACGGCGCGTGGTCGCCGGCGCGGCTCGGGCGGGCTCAGCGCGCTCATCGCCTCGTGCACGACCGTGCCCTGCGAGCGCTCCGGCGCGGCGAACAGGCTCGCGACGACGCGGCCCACCGGGCCGGACGACGCGCGCGGCCTCGCGCCAGCGCGCGACGCGGCTCGCCCGCGAACTGGAAGGCGTTGACGCCGAGGACGGCGTCGAAGGACGCGTCGGCGAACGGGAGCGTCTCCATGTCGCCCTCGCGCAGGTCGGCGTCGGGGAGTCGCTCGCGCGCGACGCCGAGCAGGCCGGGGCTGATGTCGATGCCGCTCGGCAGCGGCGCCGCGCTCGCGCGGCGAGCACGAGCGTCAGGCCGCGTGCCGCAGCCGACGTCGAGCACGCGGACGTGCCGGCGCACCACGCTGCGCGGCATCGAGCACGGCCTCGAACAGCGGGCGGTTGTGCGCCTCGGCGAGGTCGGCCCACGCCTGCGGGTCGGTGCCCCACAGGCGGCGCTGGACCGCGGCGGCGCGGTGATCACGCCGCCACCGCGCGGCTTGATGTTCTGGTTGAGCCGGAAGACGTTCTCGGGGTCGTAGACGGCCTTGACCGCGGCGAGCCGCTGCGAGCGTGCCGACCGTAGGCGTCGGCGTCCTCGTCGTCGACGCCCATGAAGTTCGACGTACGCGCCGCCGCTCAGGTGCGGCTGCGATCGCCGCGTAGGTCCCGCGCGCCCAGGCGATCTCGCGCTCGTCGTCGGCCGCGTCGCGCCAGCTCGCCGGGATGTTGATCAGCCAGCGCGGCGTCGCGGTACGGGAACGCGGTCGCATCCGGCGCCACGCGGGCGATCGCGCCGCCCATCGCCAGCACCTCGATCTGCGTGATCGGCGACCGATCGCGGCGCCGCGCTCGATCAGCGCGTCGATCAGGCCGTCGGACAGCTCGTCGGCGAAGCCCGGCCTTGATGTAGGTGCGCAGGCCGTGGGCGAACACGTCGTCGGTGATCGTCTGCATGGTCAGGAACGGCACGAGCGGACAGGTCGCCCGCCGCCGGCGGGAGCTCGTCGCGGATGGCCTCGAGCCAGCGTCCGCGGCCCTCGCCGATCTCGCCCGACCACTCGATCAGCGACATGATCCCGCGCCGGCCGACGAGCTCGCTGCGGCATCCACGGCACGTCGGGCGCGCGGCGCAGGAAGCTCGTCCACAGCAGCTCGTCGGGGCGCCGTCGGCCATCGCGCGGCGGCCGCGCTCGAGCACGGCGCGGGCGTCGGTCGAGCGGGTGGAAGGTCGCGAGGATCCCGAGCTCGGAGATCTCGTGCAGGGCGAACTCGAACTCGGTGACGACGCCGAAGTTGCCGCCGCCGCCGCGCAGCGCCCAGAACAGGTCGGGGTGCTCGTCGGCCGAGGCGCGCAGCGACCTCGCCGTCGGCGAGTCACGACCTCGGCGGACAGCAGGCTGTCGATCGTCAGGCCGAAGCGGCGCATCAGCCGCCCGACGCCGCCGCCGAGCGTCAGCCCGCCGGCGCCGGTGTGGGACACGACGCCCGCCGGGACGACGAGGCCGTGCTGCCTGCGTCGCGCGGTCGACATCGCCGAGCAGCGCGCCGCCGCCGACCGTCGCGCGGCGCTGCGCGCGGATCCACGCGCACGTGGTTGAGCGCGCGCAGGTCGATGACCACGCCGTCGTCGCAGACGCTGTGCCCCGGCATCGAGTGGCCGCCGCCGCGGACCGCGATCACCAGGTCGCTGCGCGCGCGCGTACGCGATCGCCGCGGCGACGTCCGGCCGGCGTCCGCGGCCGCACGATCAGCGCCGGGCGGCGATCGTGCATGGCGTTCCAGATCGCGCGCGCGGCGTCATAGTCCGTCGCGCCGGGTCCAGATGGTGCCCGGAGTCGAGCTTGCATACTCTTCATCAGACTGCATACACTACCGCATGGCCGCCTCCTGGGAATCGGCTGCGGACAGCTCGCGGGCAGCGCCGAGATCCTGCTCAAGGAGCGCGCTCCGGCCGCCGCCGCGGAGGCGGCGCGAGGTCGAGCTCGTGCGGCTCGAGCGAGCTGCGCATCCCGAGCGGACCGGACGCGCCCGAGCCCGACGACGCGTGGTGGCTGTGGGACCGGCTCGTCGAGTGCGACGCGCTGATCGTCAGCACGCCGATCATCTCCCGCACCGTCGCCGCGCGGCTCAAGCTGCGTCGCCGACCGGCTGCTCGGCCCCAACGCCGACGCGGCGATCATCGAGGCGCTCGTGGCGGCCAGGCGCGCCGGTCAGGGACCCGGGCGTGCCCGTTCCGCGTCGACGAGCGCGTGCTCAAGCCGCGCGTGGCCGGCTTCATCGCGGTCGGCGGGTCGCTGACGTCGCAGTGGAAGACGCTCGCGCTGCCGATCCTGCACACCGTCGACGTTCTCGATGCACATGGCGGTCGTCGACCAGGTGCAGTTCGAGGGCGCGGGAACGCCGCAGTCGATCGTGCTCGAGACGCCGACGCGATCGCGCGCGCGGCGCTGCTCGGCCGCAACGTGGCGACGCAGATCGGCCGCTCGTTCGACGACGCCGAGTACCGCGGCGACCCGGCCTGTGCCCGCTCTGCCATCTCGACGTCGTCGACGCTGCGCGGCAGCGAGGTCGAGTGCGCGACGTGCGGCGCGCGCGGGCGCTCGCTCGACGGCGGCGGTCGTGCGCTGGACCGACCTGACACGTCCGTGATCTCGATGGACGAGAAGCGCGCGCACTTCGCCGAGATCCTCGACACGGCCAAGCGCCACGCGGAGCAGCGCGAGGAGATCGAATCGCGCGCCGCCTCGTACGCGGCGTTCGATCGGCTGGTGCGACCGCCCGGACGCAACTGACGGGTCATCGGCGGCGTGCGGCGTGCCCGGCGGCGGCGTGCGCCGCCGTATCCCCGCTGGAACGCGCCCGCCTGATACCAGCGTGGCACCGCGGTGTCACCGAAGATCTTCGAGGACCTTCGCGATCCGGCGCGCGCGGGTCTCGGCGCGCTTGGCACCGATGACCGACTCCACCTGCTCGCGCCGGCGCGTGAACGACTGACCCTCGAACGCCGCCTGCGCGGCAGGTTCGCGCGCGAGCGCCGCTGCGAGGTCGTCGGGCACCTCGATCGTCCGTGGTCGCGTGTCGCGTTCGATCGCGATCTCGACCGCGTCGCCGACGTCGACGCCGGCGGCCGCGCGCGTCGCCTTGTGGACGCCCAGGCAGACGCGGCCGGCGCCCATGCCCATCGTCGAGCTCTCGAACGCGACGCCGTCGAGCGAGCCGGTCACGCGGAAGCGGCTGCCGCCGCCGAGCGCGGCGAGCACGTCGTCGGGCAGCACGACGATGGCGCCGCCACCGCGAGCCGCCTCGAGCGTCCCCGTGAACCGCTGTCTGGCCACGCGGCGAGCGTAGCCGCCGGCACGGCCGGCGGGCGCTAGCCGGCCACGATCGTTGCAGCGAGCGCCATCCGGTGGTCCTTGGCCCAAGGCGGCCCCATTGTTGCCCGCGGTCCATAAAGGACGTCGTCGGCCCGCTCAGCCAGCTTGCGGGCCGCCAGGTCCTCCACGTCCTTGGCGGTGTAGAAGTGGACCTCCCAGCCGCGCGCGTGTGCGAGCTCGGCCAGCACCCGGCGGTACATGATGGCGTCGGCGCGGGCCTCGTACGGCGCACGACGCTGTATGGCGACGTCCTCGGGAAAGTCGGGCGGCAAGGCTCGCAGCGACATCGACTCGATCGGTTCCGGCGCGGCGCCAGCGAGCTCGTCCAGCGCAGCTGACGCCGCCCGGACCACCGACGCTCGTACCCGCGCCACCAGTGCCACGGTCGCGGCGAGGTCGAGACGGTGACTTTCGTGGTGCATCGGTGCCGTCGGCATACCGGGTTCGATCAACTCGATCCGCCGGCGGTCCACGACCTTATGGTCGGCCGATGCCGTGACGGCCACGGCCCAGCCGAAATGGTCGGCGACGCCCAGTCGCATGTCTCCGATTATCGCGTGGTCGGGGTGGCGCCAGTTTTGGCAGCCGCGACGCCGCGTTGACGCCGGACGGCCGCGCGCCGAAGATGCTCGACGACGATTCGAGGCTGTCGAGATGCGCTTGTTCCCCTCGCTGCGCGGCTATGAGCGGCTGTGGCTTCGCGGCGATCTGATCGCCGGCCTGACCCTGTGGGCGATCCTCGTTCCCCAGGCGCTCGCGTACGCAAGCATCGCGCGTGTATCACCGGTTGTCGGCCTCTACGCCGCGCCCGGCGCGCTTCTGCTGTACGCCGCTCTCGGCAGCTCGCGGGTGCTCGTCGTCGGGCCGATGGCGGCGGTCGCGGCGCTGTCGGCGGCGACCGTCGCCGATCTCGTCCCGGCGGGCGACAGCCGTTTCGCCGCACTGACGGCAGCGCTGGCGCTCACCACGGGCCTCGCGGCGCTGATCGCGGGCCTGTTGCGGCTCGGCTTCCTGGCCAACTTCATCAGCCAGCCGGTGCTGAAGGGCTTCATCATCGGCCTCGCGCTGACGATCATCATCGGCCAGCTGCCGAAGCTGTTCGGGATCACTCCGACGCACGGCGACTTCTTCGAACAGGGCTGGCGGCTGATCACGCACCTGGACGAGACGCAGGGACTGACGTTGCTCGTCGGCACGATGTCGCTGGCGGTGATCATCGGGCTGCGCCGGGTCGCTCCGGGGGTTCCCGGGCCGCTCGTGGCCGTCGCGGGCGCGATCGTCGCGGTCAAGGCGTTCGGCCTCGATGTGCCGACGGTCGGGTCGATCGCGAGCGGCCTGCCGCCGCTCGGCCTGCCCGATATCCGGCTCGCGGACGCTCGGCGAGCTGGCCGCGGGCGGCATCGGCGTGATGCTGATCGCGTTCGCGGAGGGACTGGGGGCGGCGAAGGCCTACGCGGGCCACGACGACCGGCCCGTCGACGCCAACCGCGAGCTGGTGGCCCTCGGTGGCTCGAACCTCGCCTCCGGCCTGTCCAGCGGGATGGTCGTCAGCGGCAGCCTCTCCAAGACCGCGGTCAACGCGTCCGCCGGCGCGCGCACGCAGGTCTCGACGATCCTCGCGGCCGGCTTGACCGTCGTGGCCCTGCTCTTCCTCACCGGGCTGTTCGAGGACCTTCCCGCAGGCGACGCTCGCCGCCGTCGTCATCGCGGCGGTCATCGAGCTCGTCGACGTGCGCGCGCTCGTCGACCTCTACAACACTTACACGAAGCGCCTCGGTCGCCAGTTCGGGTGGGTCGCACGCCCGGACTTGCTCGCCGCCGTCGCCGCTCTGCTGGGCGTGACCGTCTTCGGGACGCTGCCGGGCCTGTTCATCGGCATCGGCGTCTCGCTGCTGCTGCTCATCTACCGAGCGTCGCGACCGTACGTCGCGGTGCTCGGCCGCACGCCCGATCCCGGCGGCGCCTACCACGACATCGACCGTCATCCCGACGCGCGTCCCACCGACGGCATCGTCGTCGTGCAGGATCGAGAGCGGCCTGTACTTCGCCAACGCCGAGAACGTCCGCTCCCGCATCCTCGAGGTCAGCCGCGGCGACGGCGTGCACGCCGTGATCCTCGACGTCGAAACCACCCCGTTCGTCGACGTCACCGCCGCACGGATGCTCGTCGCGCTCCACGAGCAGCTGGGCGCGCACGATGTCCGCCTCGTGCTCGCCCGCACCGTGGGGCAGGTCCGCGACGTGCTCGGCTGCATCACCGACAACGGCGACCTGACCGCGTCGTACCCGACGATCGCCGCCGCCGTGACGGCCCTCGACCTGGCGCCCGATCAAGCCAGTCGCGCCGAGGGCCGCCACGCGTCGGCGGCTGACACCTAGGGTGTGCCGGGCCCTGCGATGCGCCGGCTGCGGAGTCCGCTGATCCCGGCGAGCGCGAGCGCCAGCGCTCCGATGATGCCGGCGGCGCCGATGCCCGCCGATTCCCAGTCAAAGCCCCACGACGGAGCTCCGCTTTCCTCGGTGGCCGTCGCGGTCGGCTTCGTCGAGCTCTGGGTCGTCGACGCGCCGGCGTACACGTAGTGGCCGCCACGGGGGCCGTGCGCGGGCACCCAACGCGCCTGGGGCGAGCAGGTGCCGACATAGTGGCCACCTGCGGGGCCGCGGGCACCGACCCAGCGCACGCAGCTGTTCGCTGCGTAGTCGTAGTGGCCGCCTGCGGGCCCAACCGCGGGCACCCAGCGCGACTGGGGCGAGCAGGTGCCGGCGTAGTGGCCGCCCGCGGGGCCGCGTGCCTTGACCAAGCGCACGTGCGTCATACACGCGCCCAGCCGCGTCGCCACGGGCGCCAGACCGAACGGCTGCGCGAGCGCGATCTGATTGGCGGGGCTCGCGAGCGCGGTCGCCCCGACCGCGGCGGAATCGGCGACGGCGGCGAGGCCGGCCCCGGGGATGGTCAGCATGGTCGCGGCAACAGCCCCGACTGCAAGTTTCTTGGTCATCATCTTGCGCTCCTTAGGCGTAGAAGTACGGGTCGAGGACGCGCACCTGGGTGATCGCGTCGACGGGCAGCTGGTTGCGCACGGCCGTCTTGCGGATCGCCTCCGGGGTGGGCGCGTCGTAGACGCAGAAGGTCGTGCGCTTGTCCTCGGTGACGTAGGAGTGCACCCAGGTGACGCCTTCCTCGGCGTTCTGCTCGATGACCCCGCGGCAGAGCTCCGCTCCACCGTCTGCGACGGGGATGTCGAGTCGCTCGGGGAACGTGCGCTGCACGATGTATCGCGGCATTTCGGTCCTCCTGATCGGTCGCCACGACGCTAGGAGAGCGCGCGTGCGCGCGCATCGGCGGGACCACCGATGTTGGGAGGGGCGGCCCCTATCTTGGGCCGATCAGCCCGAGCCGCGCGGCCGCGGCGACGGCCTCGCCGCGGGTGCGGACGTCGAGCTTGCGCAGGATCGCCGAGACGTGGTGCTCGGCCGTCTTGGCGGAGACGACGAGCCGCTCGGCGATCTGCGCGTTGCGCAGGCCGTCGGCCAGCAGCGCCAGCACCTCGAGCTCGCGCGCGGTGAGGCCGGCCGGGTTCTCGCGCGTGCGCGGTCGTGGCCCGCGCGGGATTCCGCGCACGCCGCGCTCGCGCAGTCGGCGCGCGACGATGGCGGCGGCGGCAGCGGCGCCCAGCGCCTTGCAGCTCGGCGTGCGCGCGACGGAGAGGCTCTTCCTCGTCGGCATCCGCGAGCGCCAGCGCCGCGTCGTAGGGGCAGCCGAGCTGCCGCCACAGCTCGGCCGCCTCGATCGCATCGCCCGGTGAGCTGCAGCGCGAACGGCTCCGCCGCCTCCGCCGCGATCTCCACATCGAGGCCGGCATACCGTCGCCACACGGCGAGCTCCCCGACCAGCCACGGGGCCTGCCGCTCGCACGCGAGCTGAAGCGGGCCTTCGGTCGCCTCGTGCACGCCATCACGGTCGCCCTCCAGCCACGCGACCTCGGCTCGTGCGACCGCCACCGGCCCGATCCGCGGCAGCTCGTTGGTGGGCTCCGCCAGCTCCCACGCCTCGTCGAGCAGCGGCCACACCTCCGGGTCACCGCGGCGGGCGCGCACGCGCGCCAGGACGACGAGCGACTCGATGCGCGGCCTGGTCGACGTCATCGGAACGCGCAGGACCGCTGCGGCGGAGTCGGCCGCTTCCGACCAGCGCCCCTGGTCGAGCTCGAGACGTGCGCGAAACGCGAGCAGGTAGCGACGGAACAGCTCAAGACCCCGATCGCTGCAGTACGCGATCCCCGCCTCCAGATGCCGGCTCGCCTCGGGCTGGCGGCGCTGCTCGACGGCGATGATGACGAGCACGATGAAGATGTGGCCGGCCTGATCGCCGAGCCCCGCACGCATGGCGCGCTCGACGGCTTGCTCGAGCAGGCCGAAAGTCGGTGCACGCGCCGATGGTCGCGAGCGCGTGGAACTCGATCTCAGGTGACGTCGACGACGCCTGGCAAGCTCGACTGCACGCTCGCCCCAAGCGATCGCCTCCTCCCAGCGCGCCGCGCTCAGGCAGTTGATCGCGAGGTTGGCGTACGCCCAGGCGAGCTCGCGGCCGGGCGGCAGGCGCTTCGAGCAGCGAGACCGCAGCGCGGGCGCATGCGTCGGATTCCGCCGTCCGGCCCGGGCACCAGTGGAACTCTGAGAGCCGACGGAGCGCGTCGCCTTCCTCGAGCCTGTCGCCCAGCGCTCGGCGGATCTCGAGCGCCTGTTCGAGCGCCGCGATGCCTTCGTCGTACTGATCGGTGAAGAAGCACTCGCGCGAGCGGTCCTCCAGAAGCGCCGCGCGCTCGGCGGCGGGAAGCCGGTCGCCGAATCGAAGCGCCCGCGCGTACTGTGCGGCCGCCTCGCGGTGCGCGCCGAGCGACGCCGCGCCGGCCGCGGCCGCCGGTGCGAAGCGAACGACCGCGTCGGCGTCGCCGGCCGCCTCGGCGTGATAGGCGAGCCGGGCCAGATCGCGCGCGCCGCCGGGCGGGTCCGCGAGCGCTTCGAGGGCTCTGTCGGTGCAGCTCGACCCTCCGGTTGAGCGCGACCGACTCTTCGACGGCGAGGCGGGCGAGCTCGTGCCGGAACGCCACCCCCGCGGGCACGTGCGTCAGCATGCCCGACGTCACACACTCGTCGAGGCCATCGATCGCCTCACCGGCGAGTGCCTCCAGCAGCCAGAGCTCGGCCGGTCCCTGGACGACCGATACCGACTCCAGCAGCTGCTTCGCGGAATCGCTGAGTCGCGCCGTGCGAGCGAAGACCGCGTCCCTCACCGTGTCCGGAACCTCGTCGCCTTGCGTGGCGAGCGCCTCGACGACGAAGAACGGGTTGCCGGCGGTCTTGCGGTAGAGCTCGTCCGAGTCGACGCCGTGCGGCTCGGCAAGCTGCGCCACCGCGGCCGGCGACAGCGGGGCGAGCCTGAGCCGCGCAACCGCCTGATTCGTCGCCAGCTCGCCGACCACGATCCGCAGCGGCTGCGACCGGGCGAGCTCGTCGTCGCGGTAGCTCGCGACGATCAAGGCGGGAACCGTCTCGACCCTGCGCGCGAGCAGCCTGCAACACGTCGAGCGTGGCCTCGTCCGCCCAGTGCAGGTCCTCGAGCACCAACACCGTCGGAGCGCGTGCCTGCAGCTCTCGCGCGAGCGCCGCCACGACCTCGTGCGGCAGCACCCCACGCTCGCACGACCTCCTCGAGTTCGCCGCCCGCGTCCTCGGCGATCGCAAACAGCGGGCCGAGCGGACTCGGAGTGAACAGCGGATCGCATCCACCCCAGAGCACCCGGACCGATCGGTCGCGCTCCTCCGAGAAGCGACGCAGAAGCGCGGTCTTCCCCGCGCCCGCCTCGCCGCTCACGAGCACGACGCGGCCCCGGGCGCCGTGCCGCACGGCCTCCAGGCACTCGTCGAGCGCCGAGAGCTCGCGCTCGCGCTCCAGCAGCACGGTCGCTGCGTCCGTGGCACCGGGAAGCGGAACCTGTCGCGCCACCCCCCGATTCTCTTCCTGTCACCCGCGCACCACAAGGGCGGCGTAGAGTCGGCGCTGCAGCTGTCCCCGGAGAGGGAAGGGGGGACCGTGACAAGCAGGACAGCATCGGCGGCGCTCGCCACCGTGGCGCTCGCCGCGCTGGGCGCCGCGGGCTGCGGCAGGAAGGTGCCGGCGACCTCGACGACGGCCGCCGAGGCGGCCGTCGGCCTGTCGCCGACGACGCCGGCCGCCAAGGGCGACACCGGGCCGGTCACGTGGGCGACCTACCGCGACGTGGGGACGCTCGACCCGATCCAGGCGTTCGACCTACCCGGAGAACACGGTCATCACCGCGATGTGCGATTCGCTGCTGCAGCAGCAGCCCGACGGCTCGTCCAAGCCGGGCCTGGCCACGAAGGTCGAGACGCCCGACCCCCGGACGATCGTGTTGACGATCAACACCGACGCGAGGTTCTGGGACGGCAAGAACGTGACGCCCGCGGACGTCGTCTACAGCCTCAAGCGCAACACGAACCCGAAGCTCGCGGGTTTCTATGGCACCGTCTTCGAGACCGTGACCTCGATCGACGCCACCGGCAGCGACCAGGTGACGATCAAGCTCAAGCGGCCTGACAACTGGCTGCTGGGCGAGCTGTCGCAGATGCCCGGCGATCGTGCTCGAGAAGGCGTACGTCGAGTCCGAGGGCAAGGCATTCGGCACCCCCTCGGGCGGCACGATGTGCACCGGCCCGTTCAAGCTGAAGTCCTGGCGGCCGGGCAGCGACCTCACGGCGGTCCGCAACGACGCCTACTGGGACACCTCGCTGAAGCCGATGGCCGCGTCGATGGTCTTCAAGGGCGTCCCCGACGAATCGAGCCTCACCTCGGGCCTCTTGACCAACGAGATCACCGGCTTCTATCCGCAGCCGCTGACCACGCTGGGGCAACTGAAGTCCAGCACGGCCGTGACCGTGCACACCGGGCCGTCATTCGCTTCCGACGCCTTCGTCATCACGAGCCTCACCGGCGCGCTGAAGGACGTCAAGGTCCGCCAGGCGCTGTCGATGGCCATCGACCGCAAGGCCTACATCAACACGCTGTACGACGGCTACGCGCAGCTGCCCAGGACGCTGGCGAACCCGGGCACGTGGGGCTACGAGCGCGACGTCTTCCAGAAGGACTGGGACAGCCTGCCCGAGCCGACCCAGGACGTGGCCAAGGCCAAGCAGCTCGTGCAACGGGCGGGCGCGACCGGCAAGACGATCGTCATCGGCACCAGCAGCGAGATCAACCCCCTGCAGATCGCGGCCAACGCCATCCGCCAGGCCGCGCTCAGCATCGGCCTGAAGGCGAAGTTCAAGTCCGTCTCGGCGGCCAACTTCATCAACTTCTTCACCGACGCCTCGCGCGCGCAAGGGCGTCGACGGCCTCGTCAGCGGCAGCTACCCCGACTACGCCGACCCAGCCGCGCTCTACACACGCTGTCGCCGTCAAGGGCGGCAGCCTGAACTACGACGACTTCGAGGACCCGCGGATCACCGCCGCCCTCGAAGGCGCCCGCGACGACCCCGGACCAGCACAAGCGGGCTGAGCTCGACGGCCAAGGCCGGCGACCTGATCATGCAGACGCTGCCGTGGATCCCGCTCGCGGACCCGGACACGATCGTGATCATGGACAAGAAGATCACGGGCGCCCCGTCGTCCTTCCAGTACATGGGCGGGCCCTGGGCGGCGACGATCGGCGCCAGCGGCTGAGTCATGCTCCGCTTCGTCGGACGCCGGCTCGCGATGCTCGTGCTGACGCTTGCTCGTGGCGAGCTTCGCGATCTACGCGTCGCTGTCGATCGCCCCCGGCAATCCGCTGTCGGTCCTCACCGGCGGCCGGACGCTGCCGCCCGAGGCGATGGCCACCCTGCAGAGCGCGCTATCACCTCGACGAGCCGTTGCCGGCGCAGTACTGGCACTGGCTCACGTCCGCGCTGCACGGCGACCTCGGCACCTCGATCGCCCTGCGCGAGAGCGTCAACACGCTCATCGGCGAGCGCGCGGGCGTGACGTTCGAGCTGGTCGCTGTACGCGTCGGTGCTGATCCTGCTGTTGGGGATCGGCTCGGGCGTCGTCGCTGGGCTGCGGCGCGGGGCGATCGACATGTCGGTGATCGCGGGGACGACGGTGTTCGCGGCGATCCCGTCGTTCGTGGCCGCGATCGTGCTGATCACGGTGTTCGCCGTGAAGCTCGGCTGGTTCCCCGCGCTGGGCGCGGGAAGCGGCGTGCTCGACCGGCTCTGGCACCTCACGCTCCCGGCGATCGCGCTCGCGCTGTCGGCGCTGGCGATCGTCGCGCGCGTGACGCGCGTCAGCGTCCGCGAGGAGCTGGGCCGCGAGCACGTGCAGACGGCGATCAGCCGCGGCCTGCCTCGGCACCTCGTCGTGCGCCGCCACGTGCTGCGCAACGCGGCGATCCCGATCACGACGGTCACCGGGATCACGATCGCCTCGCTGATCGCGCTGTCGGCGGTCGTCGAGCGCGCGTTCAGCCTCAACGGCCTCGGATCGGCGCTCGTGAGCGCCGCCGCCTCGAAGGACTTCGCGGTCGTGCAGGGGATCTCGCTCGTGCTCGTGGCGGCGTTCGTCGATCACGAACACGATCGTCGACTTCCTCTACGCGCTGCTCGACCCGCGGGTCGCGCTGGGGAGCCGCGCCGAATGAGCACCGCGACCGCTCGTTCCCGGCCTGCCCGGCGTCGCCCGCCGCCGCGCGCGCCGCGTCGCCGAGAGCGACAAGGTCGCGGTCGCGTGCCTCGTCGTGATCGGGATCGCGCTGCTGGCGGCGATCTTCGGCGCGGCCCTGGCGCCGCACGACCCGAACGCCTCCAACCTCAACGACGCCTACGTCGGGCCGGGCGCAGGCCACCTGCTCGGGTTCGACGGGCAGGGTCGCGACCTCTTGTCGCGCCTGCTCGCGGGCGCGCGCACGTCGATCCTCGGCCCGGCGGCCGTCGTCGCGCTCTCGTTGATCGCGGGCGTCGTGCTGGCGGTCATCGCCGCCTGGCGCGGCGGCTGGCTGGACTCCGTGATCTCGATCGCGATGGACCTTCTGTTCGCGTTCCCCGGGATCCTGCTTGCCGTGCTCGCCGCGGCGGTGTTCGGCCCGAGCCTGACGGCCGCTGCGCTCGCGCTTGCCGTCGCCTACACGCCGTACGTGGCGCGCGTGCTGCGCAGCGCCGCGGTCCGCGAGCGCGCGCGCGAGTACATCGCGGCGTGCGAGGTCCAGGGCCTGTCCGCGTGGGCGATCTGCGCGCGCCACCTGGTGCCGAACGTCGCCCCGCTGATCGTCTCGCAGGGCACGCTGCTGTTCGGCTACGCGATGGTCGACCTGGCCGCCGTCTCGTTCATCGGGTTGGGCGTCCAGGCGCCGCAGTCGGACTGGGGCGTCATGGTCGCCACCGGGCAGCCGGGCGTCCTGCAGGGCTATCCGGCCGAGTCGCTGTCGGCCGGCCTGTGCATCGTCGCCGTGGTCGTCGCGGTGAACCTGCTCGGCGAGCGGCTCGTCGAGCGCAACGAGGATCGTCGGTGATGACCTGCATGCCATGAGCGCGCTGCTCGAGATCCGCGGCCTCACGGCGCGGCTCCCCGTCGAGGGCGAGCTGCGGACGGTCCTCCACGACGTGTCGCTGACGATCGCGGCGGGTGAGGCGCTGGGCCTGGTCGGCGAGTCGGGCTCGGGGAAGTCGATGACGGCGCGGGCGATCGCGCGGCTGCTCCCGCGCGGAGCGCAGACGAACGGCTCGGTGCTCTTCGACGGCCGCGACGTTCTCGGCCTCGGCGGCAGCGATTTGCGCCGCTACCGCGAGGAGGTCGCGATGGTCTTCCAGGACCCGCGGGCGCACGTGAACCCGGTGCGCCGGATCGGGGACTTCATGACCGAGACGCTGCGCCTGAACGGCGTCGCGCGCGCCGAGGCCGCGGTCGCGCGCCGCGCAGGCGCTGCGCGACGTCGGCGTCGACGACGGCGAGCGACGCCTGGCGCAGTACCCGCACGAGCTGTCCGGCGGGCTGCTGCAGCGCGTGATGATCGCGACGATGCTCCTCGGCCGGCCGCGGCTCGTGCTCGCCGACGAGCCGACGACGGCGCTCGATGTGACCACGCAGGCCGAGGTCATGGCGATCCTCGACGAGCTGCGCCGCGAGCGTGGCCTGGCGCTGCTGTTCATCACGCACGACCTCGATCTCGCAGCCGCGGTGTGCGACCGCACCGCGGTCATGTACGCCGGCCAGATCGTCGAGACGAACGCCGCCGACCTGCTGGACCGCGACCCGCTTCACCCGTACACGGCCGCGCTCGCGGCCGCGCGGCCGGACATCGCGGCGAGCACGCATCGCCTCGCGGCGATCCCGGGACGCCCGGTCTCGGCCTTCGAAGCACCCTCGGGATGCGCCTTCGCCCCCCGCTGCGTCCTCGCGCAGGACGCGTGCCGCGCCGCCCGGCCGCCGCTCGAGCCGCTCGACGGCGGCGAGGTGCGCTGCCGGCGCGCGCGCGAGCTGCGCGGGCGTCTGGCCGCGGCGATCCGCGGCGCGTCGGAGGTCAGCCATGCCTGACGCGATCTTGGAGGCCCGCGGGCTGCGCAAGGAGTACGGCGACCTCGTCGCCGTCGACGACGTCGACCTGGCGGTGCCCGAGGGCGGGTCGCTGGCGATCGTCGGCGAGTCCGGCTCGGGCAAGACGACCATCGCCAGGATGCTCGTCGGGCTGACCGCTCCGACGGCCGGCACGATCGTCGCATGCGGACGCGACCGCTCGACTCCGGCCCGCTCCGCGCGCGAGCGCCGCCGCCGCGGCAGCGAGGTCCAGGTCGTCTTCCAGAACCCGTACTCGAGCCTCGACCCACGCCAGAGCGCCGCGCAGGCGATCGACGAGGTTCTGCGCCTGCACCGCGGCGGCTCCAAGGCGGCGCGCGCGGCGCACGGCGCGCGAGCTCGCAGAGCTCGTCGGCCTCGACGACCGCCAGTTCCGCGCCCTTCCCCGCGCGCTCTCCGGCGGCCAGCGCCAGCGCATCGCGATCGCGCGCGCGCTCGCCGCCGAGCCGCGAGTGATCGTCCTCGACGAGTCGGTCGCGGCGCTCGATGTCTCGATCCAGGCGCAGATCCTCAACCTGCTTGCCGATATCCGCGACGGGACCGGCGTGTCCTACGTGCTCATCAGC
This sequence comes from uncultured Actinomycetes bacterium, assembly GCA_963821355.1. Taxonomy (GTDB): domain Bacteria; phylum Actinomycetota; class Thermoleophilia; order Solirubrobacterales; family Solirubrobacteraceae; genus JAOPZW01. The sequence goes on from CAWGDO010000008.1 coordinate 362,099, forward strand.
CACGACCTCGCGGTCGTCCGTCAGATCACCGACGAGGCGATCGTCATGCACCGCGGACGCGTCGTCGAGCGCGGTCCGACCGCGCAGGTGCTCGACGCGCCCCGCGACGAGTACACGCGAGCTGCTGCGCGCCAGCGTCCCCCGGCGCGGGTGGACGCCTCGGCGGCGCTCGTGGTTGACGATGTTGCGCGGTGACGGCTTCAGCGGGAGTCGGTATCCAGTGCGCTCGCGACCAGCCCGTGTGCGACCCCATTGGAGTCCGCTGGGATCCATTCGAAGACGACGGTGCCGATCCGGGTGCACACGTCGGCGATCTCGGCTTCGAGTGCGATCAGGCCGCCGTTGCGGATGTGTCGCTCGCCGTTGACGTGCGCGATGAGCAGCCGCGAGTCCGAGCGAGCCACGACGCGGACCAGGCCCAGCTCGTGCGCGCGGCGCAGCCCGGCGAGCAGGGCGCGGTACTCGGCGACGGCGGCGGTGGCCACGCCGATCGCTTCGGCGTGCTCGGCGAGCCGGACCCCGGACTCGTCATCGAGCACGTAGCCGATGGCCGCCGATCCCGGCGCTCCTCTGGCCCCGCCGTCGGCATGCAGGACGGCGAAGCCTGGCCGAGCGGGACCGACCGGCCGCGCGGGTTGGGCGTGCGCTTTCGCCAACGCCCGACGCTCGGCGTCGCTGGTCGCGCGCCCCTTGCGACGCGGCCGCCGCCGGCTCTGGCCCGGTGTCACTCGCTGGCCGCGCCGTCGACGAGTGCGGTGACGAGCCTCGCCGCGTCCGCTCGCGCCGATGCCCGTCGTCGAGAGCGACTGCCACGTCGAGAAGGCCAGGGCGTGGCGCAGCGCCGCGACGAGGAGGCGTCGTCGTCGGCCGCGGACGGCGCGACCGACGGCGAGGACCTCGGCGGCGTCGTCGAGGTACGCGTGCAGCGGGCCGACGGCGTCGCGGGCGACGTCCACGAGCTCGGCGTCGCGGAGGACGTTGCTGAACATCGGCGCGGTGCGCTCGTAGTAGGCGTACAGCTCGTCGAGGGCTCGCGCGAGCCGCTCGCTGCGGATCGCGAATCGCGCGCCACGCGGCGAGGTCGGGCCACGGGTTGGCGGCGAAGTAGTGCGTCGAGCACGCCGCGAACAGGTCCGGCCTCGGTCGGGAAGTGGCGGTAGAGCGTGCGGCGCTCCACGCCGGCCCGCTCGGCGACCGCGCTCAGCGTCGTGCGCGCCGGCCCGACCGTCCCGTGCAGCTCGATCGCCGCCTCGGTGATCCGCAGGTGCGTCTCGGCCATCTCCTCGGCGCGCTTCTTCAGCTCGTACTTCCGCTTGGGCGAGCTTTCGCGACTCAGCGTTGTGTCATCGAATATTGACACATCGCGTCCGACGCGGGTAGGGTCGCATTCCGCGACACACTACGGTATATCGAAAGGATAGCCACACATGTCGACGGCCACGCCCGAGCAGGTCCTCGAGTCGATCGTCACGGGATCAACTCCGGGGATCTCGAGAGCCTCATGCCGCTCTACGAGAGCGAGGCGGCCTTCGCAACCCAGCCCGGCAGCCTCGCCCACGGCGCGCCCGGCGTCCGCGAGGCCCTGACCGGCTTCATCTCGATGAAGGGCAAGCTCGACCTCGAGGTGACACGAGTCCTCGAGGTGGACGACCTCGCCCTCGTGATCGGCACCTGGTCCTTCGACGGCACGGGACCAGACGGCGAACCGGTGCGGCTGGCGGCACAACGCGGACGTCCTGCGTCGTCAGACCGACGGCACGTGGCGCTTCGTGATCGACAATCCGTGGGGAACGGACTGAGAGAGAAGAGGCTGAGGCCCGCACAGCCGGCGGGCCTCGGCAGATCGTCAAGGCGGTAGGGCGCGTGCGCGACAGCGCCGATGGCGTTAGCCTGCGATCGAGACCCGATGGGCCCGGTTGCGCGGCAACACCCGTACGACCCGCTGTCGGCGTCGACGGTTGCTGACCGCTTGAAGACTGCGCGGCGGCGGCGGTTTGTGGGACGCGCGGCGGAGCTCGAGCTGTTCCTGGGCGCGCTCGCCGCGTCGGAACCGTCGTTCAGCGTCTTGTGGTTGCACGGTCCGGGCGGGGTCGGCAAGACCGCGCTGCTCGGCGCGTTCGCGGAGTCGGCCGAGGATGTCGGCGTGAAGGTCGTGAGCCTTGATCTGCGAGCGATCGAGCCCTCGCCGCCGGCGTTCATGGCCGAGCTTGGGCGGGCGCTCGGGCTTCCCACAGAGGCGCTTTCGCGGGAGGCGCTTGCCGGCGGCGAACCCGCGGTGTTGCTGCTGGACACGTTCGAGGCTGCGGTGGGGCTCGAGGACTGGCTGCGGGAGGAGTTCGTCCCATCGCTGCCGGCCCGTGCACTGGTCGTGGTGGCGGGCAGGAACGGTCCCGGGGCGGCATGGCGGCGGGATCCGGGGTGGGGGGACCTGCTGCGTGTCGTTTCCTTGCGCAACCTCGGGCCGGACGAGGCGCGGGCCTTCCTGCGTGGCGCGGGCGTCGCCGAGGAGCAGCAGGGGTGGATGCTCGAGCGTCTCGCACGGCCACCCGCTCGCGTTGGCGCTGCTCGTGGAGGTGCACTTGCAGCGGCAGGCGGAGGCGGGGCCGTTGGAGTTGGGCGCAGCACCCGACGTGGTCGGGCGACTGGTGGAGAGCTTCCTGGCCGGGGTACCGGGTCCGCGTCATCGGCTGGCGCTCGACTGCGCGGCTCACGCGCGGCTCACCACCGAGGGCCTCCTGGACAGCATCTTTGGGGCCGGCGAGGGCGACGAGTTGTTCTCGTGGCTGCGGGGCCTGTCGTTCATGGAGCACGGGACGTACGGCCTGTTTCCGCACGACCTCGCGCGGGACGTCATCGACGCGGACCTGCGCTGGCGCGACCCGGCCGCCTATCGGGACGTCCACCTGCGGGTGCGTCGACACATCGTCGAGCATGTCTGGGGCAGCGAGGGTCGCGAGCGTGGGCGTGCGCTCGCGGATCTGATCTTCTTGCATCGGGGAAACCCGGCGGCCGCGGCGTTGTGGGATTGGAAGAGCCTGGGGGAGGTCTACGCGGACGGGCTGCGGGACGGCGACGTCGAGGCCATCGTGCGGGCTGGTCGAGCACTACGAGGGAGCGGAGTCGGCGGCGATCGCCGCGCACTGGCTGGAGCGCCAGCCCGCGGGGTTCTATGTCTTCCGGGGCCGTGGACCGGAGTTGCTGGGCTTTGCCGCGCACATCGCTCTGCACGAGGCCGGCGAGGATGACGTCGCCCGCGACCCCGCGGCACGGGCGGCGTGGGCGCACGCGCAGCGCCATGCGCCGCCTCGTCCGGGAGACGAGGTGCTGCTCGCGCGGTTCCTGGTCGATCGTGACGCCTACCAGGCGCCGTCGCGCTCGTTCAACGTGGTGACGGGGCGCAGCATGCAGGAGTGGCTGGGACGTCAGCGTCTGTCCTGGTACTACACCGTGGCCGCCGATCCGGAGGCGATGGCGCCGCTGATGGATTACATCTACTTCGATCGCGCTCCGGACGCCGACTTCGAGGTCGGCGGCGCGACTACGGGGTGTTCGCGCGCGACTGGCGCGGGTCGGCGGCGTGGAATGGCTCGAGCGGATGGCCGGTACGCGAGCTCGGCGACGACGCGGCGGCGCCTGACTCCGAGCGGCGAGAACGGGCCGGTGCTGGCTCTCTCGCAGCCGGAGTTCGCAGACGCGGTGCGGCGCGCGCTGCGCGACCTGCATCGTCCGGACGCGCTGGCCACGAATCCCCTCGCGCGGCACGCGCGTGGTGCGCGAGCGCGGCGACGAGTCGCCCGCGCCCGAGGCGTTGCGCGAGCTGTTGCACGAGGCGGTCGACGCGCTGCGGGACGACCCGCGCGACGAGAAGCTCGTGCGGGCGCTGGAGTGCACCTACCTGCGACCCGCGCCAACGCAGGAGGCCGCCGCCGAGCTGCTCGGTCTGCCCTTCAGCACCTACCGCGGCCACCTGACGCGCGGCCTGCAGCGGGTCGTGGACTGGCTCTGGCAGCGCGAGCTCTACGGCGCCGGCGCGTGAGCCCAGCCCACCGCAGCTGAGCAGAAACTCGCCAGAAGTTCGTCTGGTATCTCGCCAGCCCGCCGGCCGATCCTGCTCGCCGACGTCGAGTCAAGGAGACCGCGCAAGTGAGACAGATCGGTGAGCACGCCGTGGTGATCGGCGCGAGCGTGGGCGGGCTGCTGGCCGCCGGCTCGCTCACGGAGGCGTACGAGCGGGTGACCATCGTGGACCGCGATGCCCTCCCAGCCGACCCCGGGCATCGCAAGGCGGTGCCGCAGGACCGCCACCCCCACGCCCTGCTGCCGTATGGGCAGGGCTGCCTCGACGCGCTGTTGCCGGGCTTCAGCGCCGAGCTGGTCGCGGCCGGGGCGCCGCGCTGCGCGGCGCTCGAGGAGATGCGGTTCGTCATCGGCGGCCATCAGCTCGCCCGCGCATCGATGGGCACCAGCGCGATCCTCGCCGGCCGGCCCCTCATCGAGGGCCACGTGCGTCGCCGCGTGCGTGAGCTGCCACAGGTCACGCTGATCGATGGTTGCGACGCGCTCGGGCTGACCACGAGCCCCGACGGCGAGCGCGTCACCGGCGTGCGGATCCTCCGCCGGACCGACAGCAGCGCCGAGGAGACGCTCGCGGCGGACCTCGTCGTCGCCGCCACCGGGCGCGCGGCCCGCATCCCCGCATGGCTGCAGGCGCTGGGCTACCCGAGCCCAACGGAGGAACGCCTTCACGTCGACGTCACCTACGCCAGCCGGCGCCTGTCCCTGCCCACCGACGCGCTCGACGGCGACAAGTTCGTGCTGATCGGAGCCCGCCCGGGCCACCCGCGCGCGCTGTTCCTGTTCGCCCAGGAAGACGGTCGCTGGATCCTCGGGCTGGCCGGCTACGGCCCCGCGCATCGTCCGCCAAGCGACACGGAAGGCTTTGCCGCGTTTGCCGCCACCGTCGCTCCGCCCGACGTCCTCGAAGCGATCGAGGCCGCCGACTTGGACGACGAGATCGCGACGCACCGCTTCCCCACGAGCGTCCGGCGCCGCTACGACCGCCTGCGCAGCTTCCCGGCAGGACTGCTGGTCGTCGGCGACGCGATCTGCTCGTTCAACCCAACGTACGGGCAGGGCATGACGGTGGCCGCGGCGCAGGCGATCGCGCTGCACGACTGCCTGGAGCGCGGCGGGCGCGACCTTGCTCGCCGCTTCTTCAGCGCCGCGAAGGCCCCGATCGATGACGCCTGGAAGCTCTCGGTCGGCGCCGACCTGGCGCTGCCCGAGGTGGAGGGGCGCCGCTCCGTGCGCGTGCGCGTCATCAACGCCTATCTGCGCCGCCTGCGCGCGACGGCCGAGCACGACCACGCCGTGGCGGGGGCCTTCACCGCGGTGATCGGGATGCTCGAACGCCCAGCCCACGTGCTGCGCCCCGCGATCGCCCTCCGCGTCGCCCGCGGCCCGCACTGCGCTTCCTTCACCGAGCGCGTCGAAGGCGTGCGCCTGCGCGAACTGCGTATCGGCGGGCTGTGCACGCCGCTGCGCGAGGCCGGGCCGCCCGACGCCACGGAGGCCGTCGTCTTCCTGCACGGCAACCCGGGCTCGAGCGCGGACTGGGCACCCCTGCTCGCCGCCACTGGCCGGCGCTGGCGCGCTGTGGCCTGGGACGCCCCCGGGTTCGGTCACGCCACCTCGCAGGTCGAGGTTCTGCAGAGCGTCGCGGCACACGCGCGGTTCGTGAGCCGCGCGCTCGACGCGCTCGGGATCGAGCGCGCCCATCTCGTCGCCCACGACTTCGGCGGGCCCTGGGGCCTCACGTGGGCAGCCGCCGACCCCGACCGGTTCGCCAGCGCCGTCCTGCTCGGCACCGGCGCGCTTCCCGGATATCGCTGGCACGCGCTCGCGCGGCTCTGGCGCACCCCGCATGCCGGCGAACTGCTGATGGCCATGACCACCCGCCTCGGCTTTCGCCTCCTGCTTCGCCGCGGCAACCCGCGAGGGCTCCCGCGGCCGTTCGTCGACCGCATGTACGACGACTTCGACCGCGCCACCCGTCAGGCCGTCCTCGAGCTCTACCGCTCCGTCCCCGACGTGGCCCGCGACGGCGAACGGCTGGCCCGGGCCCTGCGCCCGCTCGACCGACCCGCGCTCGTGCTCTGGGGACGACGGGACCCCTACATACCCGCCTCCCATGCCAAGCGCCAGCGCGCCGCCTTCCCGCGCGCCGAGATCCGCGTGCTCGAGCGAAGCGGCCACTGGCCCTTCATCGATGACCCGGCGCGCCGTTACCGCGGCACTGACCGGCTTCCTCGCCAGACACGTGGGCGCCCCCGCGCTCGAAGGCCGTGGCCGGCTGGCCCCGCTCGCCGCATCCGCGCGATGAGGACGCACAGCGAGTCACCTCGCGAGCTGTCGCGGACGCTCGGTGTGCGACAGCTGGTCGCGTACTACGTGTCCTCGCTCGTCGGTGTCGGACTCCTCGCAACGCCCCTGCTGACCGCCAAGATCGCAGGGCCGGCGTGCCTGATCGCCTGGGGCGTGCTCGTGGTCCTCTCGTATCCCTTCGCGCACCTCTTCGCGCGGATTTCCATGACTCACCCGCACAGCGGCGGGATCGCGAGCTTCGTCCAGCGCGTCTTGGGCCCGCGCATGGGCAATGTCGTCGGGCTGGTGTTGGTCGCGGCGCTGGTGACGCTGACCACCGCCATGGGCATGGTCACGGCCGAGTACCTCCACGTCCTGCTCGGCCTGTCTGGCACCTCCACCCTCGTACCGCTGGGGTTGGCAGCGATCGCAGTCTCGGTCCTCACCAACCTGATCGGCCTGAGACTCGGCGCGAAGGTCCAAGCCGCTGGGCTGCTCGCGCTGCTCACGACCCTGATCGCGCTGTTGATCCTGTCGGCGCCGCACGCGCAGCCCGAGAACCTGACGCCCTTCACACCCGCCGGTTGGACGGCGATCGGCTCCGCCGCCGTGATCTGCTTCGTCGCCTTCCTCGGCTGGGAAAACGTGGCGACGCTCGCCGAAGAGGTCCGCGATCCCGAGAAGACGTTCGCGCAGGCGATCAGGTGGGCCACGGCGATCGTTGGAGCCCTCTACCTGGCGCTTGCCGCCATGACGGTGCTCGTCCTCGGCCTCGACAGTGCTTCCCCCGAGGTCACCGTCGTGTCGGCGCTCGTGACAGTGGGGGCGGGCGAGCAGGCGGCGCGTGTCGGTGACGCGATCGCGGTCGGCGTGCTGATCATCGCCACCAACGCCTGGGTCCTCGGATGCTCGCGGCTCATCTACGCGTTGGCGCGCGACGGGGTGCTTCCCCGCCGCCTTTCCACGCTCAGTCGTCGAACCGCGACGCCCCACCATGCGTTGCTGGCCCTCGCCGGTGGCTGCACGGTGGTCGCCGGGTTCGCGTCCGTGGCCAAGCTCGAGACCCGAGACCTGCTCACACTCGACGTTGCCGCCTTCGTCCTCGTCTACCTCGTGTGCTTCGTCGCGGCGCTCAGGCACTTCCGCGCGCGCCGCGTCCGCCGGCTCGCGTGGACCGCGCTCGCCGGCACAACGGTGTTCCTGCCCTTCCTCGGCACCGCCATTGTGGTCGCGGCCGCGATGGCAGCACTCGCATACGCGGGTGGCGTCGTCGCGGATGCGCGACACCGCGGGCGTCAGCTGCCGATGAGGGCTCCACACCCTGGGATCGCCGTGTCCGGCGGCCGGGATCGCTAGCTCATGGCGGCCGTCACTCCAATCCGGCGCGAGCTCCCGAGTTCACGAGGGCCGCTTGCGCAGCTCATCGGTGCCGACCCCGTACCTCCATCGGGCAAGCCTCGACGAGTACCAGCCCACGACATCCCTGGAAGGAAGTGACCATGTTCGGGACGCAGACCAACCCGCATCGCCGCCCCAGACCGCGCCCAAACTCCGCCCACGTCATCGCGGGCTTGGCGCTGTTTGTTGCGCTGGGCGGCACCGCGACCGCCGCCGTCACGCTCGATCGCGACAGCGTCGGGTCTCCGCAGATCCGAAAGGACGCTGTCCGTTCCCCGAGATCGCCAACGACGCGGTGCGGTCACCGGAGATCAGCAGCGGCGCCGTCCGCTCCTCCGAGATCCGCGACGCCAGCATCAGAACCGCCGACATCGCCACGGGCGCCCGGACGGCGTTGCGCGGCGAGCTGAAGGTCACCGAGGACGAGAACGCGGACCATCTCACGGTGCCGACGTGCCCGGGAAGCGACCTGTCGGCGTGCCCGAATCGACTTGAGCTGGCGCTCACCTCCGCCGCCGAGACAAGCCGTCAAACCAATCCGCCACCGGCCCAGCCCACCGAGCCGGCCCCGGGAACGCAGGTTCCCGAGACCGGCCAGAACTGGCTGATCCAGGCCAGGTTGCACGTGGCGATTGGCCGGAGGCCGCTCGAAGAGCCGCAGTCGGGCGTCGCCAACCGGTGCGGCCTTGTCGATACCAGCGCCACCGCAGGCCCGCAAGGCGGTGCTCGACGAGATCCAGGTCGGCGCAACCGCGGGGACGTCCTCGGAGAGCATCGCGCTGAGCGCGGTCGTGCCCAGGCGCCTGAGGAACCCCAGCGTCGCGCTGCGCTGCACATCGCAGGCCGGAGACCGGGTGACTGCCAGCTTCATCAAGATCACCGCGCTGACGGTCGGGACCGTCACCGGCGAATGACCGGCCGAGGGACGCGTGCGAAGGATCACAGAACGATGACGGCCGGGAAGGCACCGGCCGCCGTCGCGTCTTTGCGCGGTATGGAGCGAGGGGCGACGATCTTGTGGATGGAGTGCGGCGCGTGCAGCGGCGAGTCGATGGCGATCCTCGGCGCTGAGGGTCGCGGCAGGCCGGGCCACACGCTGCCGGCCTTCCTGGAGGACCACGGCGCCCAATTGCTGTGGCATCCGTCGCTCTCGCTGGAGTCGCCGCGCGAGGCCGCCGCGATCATCGACCGGGTGATCGCGGGCGAGCAGCCGCTGACGCTGTTGTGCGTCGAGGGCAGCATCATCCACGGGCCGAACGGCACGGGAGGCTTCGACGTCTTCGAGGGCCGGCCCAAGCGCGACATCGTCGCTGCGCTTTGCGGGCGGGCGCAGTACGTGCTGGCGATGGGCAGCTGCGCGAGCTTCGGCGGCATCCCGGCCGCGCCGCCCAACCCCTCGGAGTCGACCGGCTTGCAGTACACGAACAACCAGCCCGGGGGGCTGCTCGACCCGGAGTGGCGGTCCGCCGCGGGCCTACCGGTCATCAATCTCAGCGCCTGCCCGGTCGACGCGACGACGATGATCGAGACGATGAGCGCCGTGCTCGAGGGCCGCGACCTCGGCCTGGACAAGGTCGGGCGCCCGGCGATGCAGAAGCCGTGCCTGTCGGATCCCGGCGAGAAGCGCTGCCGCACGGTGGACAAGGTCGGCTACGCGTGCTACGGGTGCATCGGCCCGAAGTTCCCGCTGTCCAAGGCGCTCTTCAAGCATCGCGTCGCGGTCCCGGCGAGCGCCTGAGCACTCACGAAGGAGGCGGCCCCGTGGCGACCGAGCGACGCGTCATCCGGATGGAGCTCAACCGGGTCGAGGGCGACATGGAGGTCAAGCTCGAGCTCGATGACCACACCGTGTCCGACGCGTGGTGCATCGGCACGATGTTCCGCGGCTTCGAGCAGATCCTCCTCGGGCGCGACCCCGCCGATGCGCTCGTGATCGCGCCGCGCATCTGCGGGATCTGCAGCACGTCGCAGCTCTACGCGGCGGTCTCGGCGCTCGAGACCGCGTACCAGCAGCCGATCGCCGCCAACGGCACGCGCATCCGCAACCTCTGCCTCATGGCCGAATCGGTCATGAGCGACGCGCGCCACAGCTTCCTCATGTTCGCGCCCGACTTCTGCAACCCCGCCTACGCCGAGCACCCGCTCCGCGACCGCGTGATCGAGCTCTTCGAGCCGCCGTTCAAGGGCCGCCTGGCGCGCGAGACGGTCGAGCAGACGAAGCGGATCCTCGCGATCGTCATCGCCTTCGGCGGCGCGTGGCCGCATTCGACGTACATGATGCCCGGCGGCGTGACGTGCGAGCTCGACGAGGCTCGCCTACAGGAGTGCGACGCCGCGATCGACGCTTACCAGGCCTGGTACGAGCACTCGGTGCTCGGCTGCTCCAGCGAGGAGTGGCTCGCGCTCGAGACCGCGGAGGACCTCGCGGCCTGGCTCGAGGTCCCCGCCCACCGCGACTCGGCGCTGGGGGTCTTCGCGACCTTCGCCACCTCGATCGGGCTCGAGGGCCTCGGCACCGGCACGCCGCACCTGTTGAGCACCGGGTGCTACTACGACCCAGAGCGTTGGCAGCCGCCCTTCGAGGAGCGCCCGTGTCTCGACGACGGCGGCTTCTACGACGGGCAGACGGACGCGATCGAGCCGTTCTCGCACTTCGAGGTCGCCGAGCACCTGCGCTACTCGCGCCTTGCCGATCCCGGTTCGCCGCGCCACCCGTGGGAGAGCCAGACGCGCCCCGACGACGGGCGCGAGGAGCCCTACAGCCTCGCAAAGGCGACCCGGTACAAGGACCGCGTCGTGCAGCTCGGCCCGCTCTCGGACCTCGTCCTCGCCGGCGACCCGCTCACGCGCTCATTGCTCGCCGCCCAGGGGCCGAGCACGTGGCTGCGGCAGTTCACCCGCCTGCACCGCCCGGTGGCCGCGCTGCACGAGATGCGCCGGACCGTCGGCGAGCTGCGCGACCACATGGGCGAGCCGACCTACGTCGCCGCCGAGCCGCGTCCCGACGGCGACGGATTCGGCGCGATCAACGCCGCCCGCGGCAGCCTCGGCCACTGGGTCCGGATCCGCGACGGCAAGATCGACAACTACCAGGTCGTCACGCCCACCGCGTGGAACGGATCGCCGCGCGACAACACCGGCCGGCGCGGGCACTGGGAGGAGAGCTTCGTCGGGCTGGAGATCGCCGACCTCGACAACCCGGTCGAGCTCTTCCACGTCGTGCGCTCACACGACGCCTGCCTGGTCTGCACCGTTCACCTCGCGCGCGGCCGTGGCGCGGCTCGGAGCTTCACGCTGTGATGGCTGCGACGTGCGTTCTCTGTCTGGGTAACCCGTGGCACGGAGACGACGGGTTCGGCCACCACGTCTTCCGGCGGCTACAGGCCGAGCACGCACTCCCGGCGGGCGTCACGCTCGTGGACGCGGGCGTGGAGGGCCTCAATGCCCTGCACTGGCTGGACGACTGCGCCAAGGCGGTCCTCGTCGACGCCGTACGCGTCGGAGGGCGCGTCGGGACCGTCCATCGGCTCGACGCGAGCGAGCTCGAGCAACCCGGCGACGAGCTCAGCCTCCATGAGCTCGGCCTCGCGAGCCTCCTCGCCGCCCACGCGGCCGCCGGCGGCGCGGCGGACGTCGTCGTCATCGGTGCCGAGGTCGGGCCGGTCCGCGCGTTCACCGACGCACTCAGCCCGTCGCTGCGCACCGCGGTGCCGACGGTCGCGGCGATGGTGGCTCGGGAGGTCGCGATCGTATGAGGCCTCTGCGCTGCGCGATCATCGGCGCCGGCCCGGCGGGCTTCTACGCCGCCCAGCAGCTGCTGGAGCAGGGCTTCGACGTCGACCTGCTCGACACGCTGCCGACGCCGTTCGGCCTCGTGCGCTCGGGCGTCGCCCCCGACCACCCGAAGATCAAGAGCGTCACGCGCGTCTTCGAGAAGACCGCGGCGCACCCGGGGCTGCGCTTCTTCGGAGGGGTCGAGCTCGGCGCCGACGTGCAGCGAGCCGACCTGCTCGAGCACTACCACGCCGTCGTCTACGCGGTGGGCACGGCGAGCGACAACAGGCTCGGGATCCCGGGCGAGGATCTGGCCGGCTCGCACGCCGCGACGGAGTTCGTCGCCTGGTACAACGGCCACCCGCACTTCGCCGACCACAGCTTCGACCTGTCGGCGCGGCGGGCGGTCGTGGTCGGCAACGGCAACGTGGCGATCGACGTGGCGCGGATGCTCGTGCTCGACCGCGGCGAGCTCGCCACCACCGACACGGCTGACCACGCGCTGGAGGCGTTCCTGGCGGCGTCTGTCGAAGAGGTCGTCGTGCTCGGCCGGCGCGGGCCCGCGCAGGCCGCATTCACCAACCCCGAACTGCGCGAGCTCGGCGAGCTCGCGCGCGCCGACGTCGTCGTCGACCCCGCCGACGTGGCGCTCGACGACGAGAGCTCCGCGTGGCTTGGGTCCGACGCCGCCGACGCCACGACGCGCCGCAACGTCGATCTGCTGCGCGGGTACGCCGAGCGGCCGGCGCCTCGCAGGCGCCACCGGATCGTGCTGCGCTTCCTGCGCTCGCCGGTCGAGATCGTCGCCGACGAGCACGGGTCGGTCGCCGGTCTGCGCGTCGTGCGCAACCGCATCGAGCGCGGCAGCGACGGGGCCCTGCGCGCGGTGGCGACGGGCGAGCAGGAGACGATCGAGTGCGGTCTCGTCATCCGCTCGATCGGCTATCGCGGCAACGCGCTCGACGGCGTCCCGTTCGACTCGCGGCGCGGGCTCATCAGCAACGAGGGCGGGCGCGTCCACGGCGCGGACGGAACGGCGCTGCCGGGCGAGTACGCCGTCGGCTGGATCAAGCGCGGGCCGAGCGGCGTCATCGGCACGAACAAGAAGGACGCCGCCGACACGGTCGCGCGGATCCTCGAGGACCGCGACGCGGCGAGGCTCAACGAGCCCGCCGAACCCGATCCGGAGGCCGCCGGGGCGCGGCTGGCGACGCTGGCGCCCGGGCTCGTCACCTGGGAGGGGTGGACGGCGATCGACGCGCACGAGCGCACGGCCGGCGAGCCGCACGGGCGCCCGCGCGTGAAGGTCGTGCGGATGGCGCGCCTGCGCGAGCTCGCCGGATCGGGCGGCTAGAAGATCGCCTCCAGCTCATTCACTCTCACGAGCGCCTCCTCCATCGAGTAGGTGGCGTGGATCTTCGTCGTGTTCCACTGCACGAGCCGGCTCTGGAACATGAAGTCCCTGACCGCCTCGATGTCGTCGGCGTCGACGACCGCGAGGATGATGTGGTCGGGTCCGAAGACGCGCAGCGTGACGATGCTGACGCCGAGCTGCTCGGCGAGCTGCGGGATCTGCCCGGCACCCTCATTCATCATGTGCCGCGTCTGGGCGTTGGAACTGGGGCAGAGCTCAGGCGGATGCTCGGCGACGACGGCGAACGTTGCCATGACGTACGTCCTTTCTTGATGATTGGCGCTTGCGCAGGCGGATACGGCGAGCCCTGAACCTCGCCGAGGTCGCCCCGGCAGCCACGAGGAGCGCCGGTCCGAACGTCCCAATCGTCTCTTCGACCGGGATGCCGCCGAGGTGTGCGAACGGGAGGCCCGTCATTGGAAGATCTCTGTCGTGCAGTCCCCGCCCGCGAGCCGGACCTCGTGTGCCCGCGCCGGCCCGTCGGGGCGGGCGTGGAAATCGATGAAGAAGTCGCGATCGACCTCCATGCCGCCCGCGGGGTCGCAATCGACCTTGAGCAGCCACGACCGAAGCTCCGGGTAGAACTGGTTGTCCCAGCTCGAAAGGAGCGAGTTCGTGACGTAGAGCCGGCGCCCGTCGAGCGAGAGCTGGATCATCTGCGGTCCGCCGCCCAGGTCCCGGCCGGCGTCATTCGGCTTCCCGAGCAGCCCGCCGAGCCAGAGCTGCCCGGTCAGCCTCGGGTGCTCGGGATCGGAGATGTCGTACTGGCGGAGGTCGCCGTGAAGCCAGTTCGAGAAGTAGAGGAAGCGGTCGTCCATCGAGAGCACTACGTCGGTGATGAGTCCCGGCACGCCACCGGGGAGCGGCCAGCCCTCGAGCTCCTCGTTCTCGACCTCGATCACCGGATCGGCGGTGAAGGCGCCGTTCGCGCGGTGGAAGCGGAAGATGTTGCTGGCCAGCGTCGCGCCGACGAAGCCCTGCTCCGAGTCGGGGTCGTGAAGCCAGCGGACCTCGAGCGGGACGAGCCCCGCCGCGCCGAGGTCCAGGGTCTGCACCAGGCGCCGCTCCGCGAGATCCCAGAAGTGGAGGTGGCGCCCGTAGCGCCCCGCCTCCACGTCCTCGATGTCGAAGCCCGGCTCGTAGGCGTTCGGCTCGCCGAACTCCGTCGAGACCATCAGGTTCTTGCGCGGCTGGTACCAGAAGTCGTAGTTGAGCGGTGGTCGCGCCCCGCCGTTCTCCCAACGTCCCTTCACCTCGAAGGTTCGCGCGTCGAGGACCGCGAAGCCACCCGCGCCGGCTCCCTCCCGATCGCCGAGCATGCTCACCACGACGTTGTCACCCGGCATGCAGTGGACGGTGTGGGGACGCGTGTAGCCCGTCTTCTCGGCGAGCTCGTCGGGCTCGATCACCTTCTCGATCGTGGGTCGGCGTGGGTCATCGGCGAGGTTGAGCACGTGGATCCGTGACGACCCGAACCCGGGAACGATCAGGTGTGAGCGGTCGGGCCCGTGGCAGGCCGAGCTGCAGCGGTTCCAGCCGAAATGGTGGAGCTCGTCGCCGACGTTCGGCATCGGTGTCTCGTGAACGATCTCCCCGTAGTCGTCGGACCCGGGATCGGCGTCGATCACTGCGATGAAGTCCGGCCGCTCGACGCCGGTGCCCGCGTGCAGGCCGGCGAGGTACAACAGCTTCTCCGGGGCCGCCCTCGCGGCGTCCTCCGGCGATGCGTAGAAGGAGTCGGATCGGTCGTGGTGGGTGCGCTGGTCGCCCATCTGCGTGAAGCCTCCTCGGCGATTGACGAGGTCCGAGGATCGAGCGCGCCCGTTTCGATCGCCTTGGCGAGCGGTTGGCGAGTCCTTGGTGCACGCGCGTCAGCTCGAGCGTGAGCGAGCCGGATGGGTCCTCACCTCGGCCACGTCAGACCTCCTCGGCCATCGCGAGCAGGTCATCCCGTGAGACCTTCCCCGCCATGTCCGGGTGGACGTCCTCGATGTGCCGGTTGGCCGCCTCCACGAGCTCCTCCTCGGTCTCGCCCCGGGAGACATAGCCGCAGTCGCAGTTGATCATGTAGGCCATCGCTTGCCTCCTTACTGCGTGATCGCTCGGATTGTCGCCGGTGCCCCTTGGCGCTAGCTTGGCGTCAGTGTCCGAAGGGCCGCCACAGCCATCGGCGACGCGGATCCAGCTGTGCGGACGCTTCGTCGCCCGAATCGCGGGCCGGCGGATCGAGCACAAGTTGCCCGGCCGGCAAGGGCGCCTCCTGTTCGCGTACCTCGCTGTCCATCGCAACCGAGTCGCCAGCCGCAACGAGCTCATCGAGGGGCTCTGGCCGCGAGCGCTTCCATCGGCTCCCGATCCGGCGCTCTCCGCGCTCCTGTCGAAGCTGCGACGCCTGCTTCCCGAGAATGCCCTCGCTGCCGGCAACGCGGTCCGGCTCGAGCTGGGACGCGACGCGAGAATCGACGTCGAGGCGGCGCGGGATGGAATCCATCGCGCCGAGGCGCTGATCGCCGCGCGTGACTGGTACGCCGCGATCGGCCCGACCCTGGTTGCGCACAACATCAGCCAGCGGCGCTTCCTTCCGGGTGAGGAGGGCGCCTGGATCGACGAGCTGCGGCGAGAGCTGGAGGCGATCCAGGTCAGGGCCCTGGAGTGCACGGCGCGGCGCAGCCTCGGCATCGGGGGAGGAGAGGTCGCCCTCGCGGAACGTAGCGGCCGGCGCCTGATCGATCTCTCCCCATACCGAGAGAGCGGCTACGCGGTGCTGATGGAGGCCTTCGAGCGACAGGGCAACATCGCCGAGGGCCTGCTCGTCTACGAGAGGCTCCGGGGCCTGCTGCGCGAGGAGCTGGGGGCGGCGCCTTCGCCCGCCGTGCAGCGGGTACACGAACGCCTGCTCACTCACGACTCGACGAGCTGAGGAGCCTGGACGACTAACGCCTGCGCAGCGTTCGCGGCAGGCCGAAGAGCGGGAAGACGCTGCTGTCGGCGAACCAGGTCATCGCCGAGATCTGGTCGCCCTCGAGCGTGACGACGAGCAGTCCGTACGGCCGCGCGATCTCGGTCTGGGGGGACGGGAAGTAGCAACCGAAAGCCGGCTGGCCGTTGGCGCGCGTCGGCACGAGCTGCGTCGGCGCGCCGCGGCGGACGGCGCGGTCGTCAAGGAAGGCGCCAATCGCGGCCCGGCCCTGGTACTCGTGCGGCTCGGGCGGCATTGTCAGCCATGCGTCGTCGGTCAGCAGGGCGACGAGGCCGTCGATGTCGCCCGCCTCGAAGGCGTCGGCGAGACGGCCGACGACGTCCCGTTCGCGCTTGGAGTTCGGGAGCGGCGCGCGTTCGCGCCCGGTCGCGGGCAGGCGCGTCTCGAACGCGGCGCGCGTTCGGCGCAGCAGGCTGTTGACCGAGGCCTCGCTCGTCTCGAGCATCTCGGCGACCTCGGCGGCGCGGAAGCCGAGCACGTCGCGCAGCACGAGCACCGCGCGCTGCTGGGGCGCGAGGTGCTGAAGGCCTGCAATGAACGCCAGCGCGATCGCCTCTCGGGTCTCGTAGCGCGCGTCCGGCCCGGGGGCGTCGTCGGGGAGGCCCTCGAGCAGGACGTCCGGGAAGGGCTCGAGCCAGATCGGCTCGGCGCGGCGGGTCGGCTCCGGCGCGGCGGTCATCCTCTGCAGGTCTTCGGGGCGGCGCCGGCTCGCGCGGAGGGCGTCAAGGGCGCGATTGGTGGCGATCCGGTACAGCCAGGCACGAACCGACGCGCGTTCCTCGAACCGCACAAGGCCGCGCCAAGCGGCGAGCAGCGTCTCCTGGAGCAGGTCCTCCGCGTCCTGCGCCGACCCGACGATCCGGTAGACGTGCACCTGGAGCTCACGCCGGTAGGGGTCGGTCAGCTCGCGGAACGCGTCCTCGTCGCCGGCGCGAGCACGGGCGAGGGCCTGCTCGGTCACGCCCGCATCCTCGCACCGGTTCGTCCCTTCGCAGCCATCACGACCTATGACGTCGGGGCGGCCGGAAATTCGCCGCTCAGTTCGGTCGTCTTGTTCGAGGTGGCCGCCTTCTACGCCGCCGCCCGGCCGTCCAGGTCGGACTCGCGCTCCGGCTGCGCGGTGACGAGCGCGGCCACCACGTCACGCAGGCCCGTGGCGAGGCGCGGATCGCGCAGCGCGCCGGAGGGCAGGAACGCGTCGTGTGATCCGCCGACGGTGAGCTCGGCGTCGATCACGCGCGCCCCGGCAAGGCCGAGCGAGTTGCGCAGCTGCGCCTGTGCCCAGACGGCGCCGAAGATGCCCGTGCTCGCGCCGATCACCGCGACCGGCTTGTCGCGCCAGGCGTTGTGGGGAAACGGGCGCGACGCCCAGTCGACCACGTTCTTGAGGCCGCCGGGGATCGAGCCGTTGTACTCGGGCGTCGCGATCAGGACCGCGTCGGCCGCGGCGATGGTGGCGCGGAGGCGCTCGACGGCCAGCGGCGTCCGCTCGCCGTCGTCATCCTCGCTGTACGGCGGTACCCAGGCGAGCCCGTCGAGCCAGACGTGGCCCAAGCCGCGCGGAAGCGCGTTCGCCGCCTCCCGCAGCAAGGCGGTGTTGTACGACTCGCGCCGCAGCGAGCCCGAGACGAGCAGCACCCGCATCAGCGCTCACCCCGCCGGGTCGGCATGTCGGCGGTAGGTGCCGGAAAGAGTTGGGTTGCGACTGTCGACATGAGAATCCTCTTGGGTCGGGTTCGGCTGCTGGCAGGTCTGACAACGCAGCCGGCCGCCCTGTGACAGCTCAGAGATGGCCGAGCTTGTCCGGGTTTCTCACGATGCGCACGGTCTGGATCCGGCCCTCGACGACGTCCACCGTGAGGACCTCCCAGATCTCGACCACGGCCTGGTCCTGGGCGGTTCGGGAGCGGCGAGCGCGTTCTCGGGAACCCTTCAGGGCCGCGCCGAGCTCCTCAGCATCGAGGTCGCCAGACTTCAGGAGCGCCCGCCCCTGCTCGACTGCGCGCCGCTCCTCCTCCCCAAACTCCGGCTGGCGCGGGCCTCGTAGCAGGCGACCGGGCTGGCCGTTGACCCTCACGAGCCGAGCCTCGAACTCACCGAACGCTCGGCGCACCTCAGCCACACCGGCCATGAAGCGCGCGATGAGCGCCGCGCCGAAGATCGGCTCCGGCGACGCGAGCACCTTGCCGCCGCCGTCGGTGTAGAGGACGGCGTCCTCGGCCAGCAGCTCCTCCAGGGCCTCCAGGTCACCCTGCTCGGCGGCCGCGAGGAACCGTTCGAGCAAGGCATCGCGGGCCGCCTCGTCGGCGTCAAAGCGTGGGCGGCTGGCCTCGAGATGCTTGCGCGCCCGCGTCACGAGCTGGCGCGAGTTCGCCTCGGTTCGCTCGATGATGCCGGCGATCTGCGCGTACTCGTAGCCAAACACCTCGCGCAGCAGAAACGCCGCCCGCTCGACCGGGGTCAGCCGCTCCAACAGCGCCAGCATGGCCAGCGACAGCGAATCGGCGAGCTCGGCGCGCGCGGCCGGGCCGGGCGCCGGGTCCTCGACCAGCGGCTCGGGCAGCCATGGCCCGACATACGACTCGCGACGGGCCCGCGCCGATCTGAGGACGTTGATCGACAGCCGCGTCGCAACGGTCGTCATCCACGCGGCCGGCTCCTCGATCGGGTCCTCTTGACGCGTCAGGCGCAGCAGCGCCTCCTGGGCCACGTCCTCGGCCTCCGAGACGCTGCCGAGCATCCGGTAGGCGACGCCGAAGCCGTGCCGCCGCAGATCCTCGAGCTCCCTATCGCCTGCGCTCATCCGTTCCTCCTGCATGCAACCGTTGTCTCACGCCTTTGACAACGGCCGGCGTTCGGCTGTGACACTGCGCTCCGCCACCAGCGCGAACTTCCGCACCCGGCCGTCGTCCAGCCACTCGATCCACAGCCGGTGGGCGGCGAGCAGCTCATCGAGCGCCCGGCGCCCGATCTGCGCGGCGATGTCCTCGGCGTGCGCGGCGAACGCGCTCGCCAGCGCCTGCGCCACCGCGCGGTGCGCGCGGGTGTGGTCCTCGTGCCACGCGACGACGAGCCCGGCCTGCTCAAGGAACGTGGTCATCTCCTCGAGCGGAGTGAGCCAGACCGTGTCGGCGTCGGGCATGGCCGCCGTCTCGGCGGCCGTGAGCGGCGGCCCCTCCTCCAGCGTGAAGGCGAACCGCCCGCCCGGCCGGAGCGCCGGGAAGATCTCGCGGACCAGGGCGTCCTTGTCCTTGAAGGCGAGCATCGTCTCGAGCAGGAGCACGACGTCGAACGGGCCCCTGGGGAGGGGCGGGATCTGCGCGACCGCGAAACGACATGGCAGGGCACCCGCACGTTCGCGGGCGATGGCGACGGCGCTTGCGCTGGCGTCCACCCCCAGGTAGCTGCATCGCAGCTCCCGCGTCAGGAACCGGCCGGGCCCGGCGATGCCGCAGCACAGGTCGAGCACCGAGGCCCCGGGGCCGATGCCCGCCCGCAGCGCCAGGGCTCGGATCTCGGAGGCCGTCATGAAGCTCTCCTGCTCGACGAATTCGCCCGGGTCGAAGGCCGAGACGCGTGCGCGGCGCAGCGCCCGGTCGAAGGGCGCGCGGTCGTCCTGCCTCACAGGCATGCTCGCCTTGGCGCCATCGGCCGCGGATCTTGCCGCGTTCGCGCCACAGGGGAGGCGCGATGCGAGTGACGCAGGCGGGACCGGCGACCGGGCTGATCGCCCAGCTGCTGCTGCTCGCTGTCCTGGCGGCGACCGTCGGGCTCGGCGCGGCCGGCTGGGTCGTCGGCGTCGCCTGCGCCGCGACCATCGCGACGGCGCTGACGCGCGTTCTCGCGCGCAATCCCGGTGTCCGCCTGGGGCCGGCGTCGTGGGTGACGCTCGCGCGGGCCACGATGGCCGTCGGCGTGGCGGCACTGACCGCCGACTCGTTCACGCACGACACGCCGGTCGCGCTGCTCGTGACGCTTGCCGCCGTCGCCGTCGCACTGGACCTGGTCGATGGTTGGCTCGCGCGGCGCACCGGGACCACGTCCGCGCTCGGCGCCCGGTTCGACGGCGAGGTCGACGCGTTCCTGATCCTCGCCCTCAGCGTCTACGTCGCCTCCACCTCGGGCGCGTGGGTGCTCGCGATCGGGGCGGCGCGCTACCTGTTCCTCGCGGGCGAGTGGCTGCTGCCGTGGATGCGCGCGCCCCTGCCGGAGCGTCGCTGGCGCAAGCTCGTCACGGCGGCGCAGGGGATCGTGCTGACGGTGGCGGCCGCCGGGATCTTGTCCCGGGCGCTGACGCAGGCCCTCCTGGTCGCCGCGCTCGCCCTGCTCGCTGCATCGTTCGGCGAGTGCGTGTGGTGGCTGTGGCGCCACCGGGACGCCGTGCCCGATCAGGTGCCGGAGGCTGACGCCGGTCAGCGCGAGCGCGCGCCGCTGCGCACGGGCGTCGCGGTGGCGCTCACGATCCTCGCCCTGCTGCTCGTCTGGGGTGCCCTGGTCGCGCCGGACCTGCCGGGCCGCCTCACCCTCGGGGAGTTCGCGCGGCTCCCGGTCGAGCTGCTCGTCGTCATCGCCCTGGGCGCCCTGCTGCCCCGCGATCCGCGTCGCGTGCTGGCCGTCGTCGCGGGATTGGTGCTGGCGCTCCTCGCGATCGTGAAGGTCCTCGACATCGGGTTCATCACGGCCTTCGACCGGCCGTTCGACCCGGTGTCCGACTCGAGCTACGTGGGGATCGGCATCGAGACGCTGGGCGACGCGATCGGCAAGGCGAGCGCGCACCTCGCGGTCGCCGCCATCGCCGTGCTCTTCGCGGTGCTCCTCGCCCTCCCGGCACTCGCGCTGCTGCGCCTCACACGCGTCGCGGCCGACCACCGCGGCTGGGCGCTGCGGGCCGCCGCCGTGCTCGGCGTCGTCTGGGTTGCCCTCCGCGTCCTCGGCGCGCCGGCCGCCTCCACGAGCGCCACCACCCTCGCCGTCCGCGAGGTGCAGTCGGTCCAGAGCGGCCTGCGTGCCCAGGAGATCCTCGCCCGTGAGATCCCCCGCGACAGCTTCCGCGCCACTCCCGCCAACCAGCTGCTGACGGGCCTGCGGGGCAAGGACGTGCTCCTCCTGTTCGTCGAGAGCTACGGGAAGGTCGCAGTGCAGGGCTCGTCCTTCTCGCCCGGGATCGACGCCGTGCTCAACCGGGGCACCGCGCAGCTGACGGCCGAGGGCTTCTCCTCGCGCAGCGGCTTCCTGTCGTCGTCGACCTTCGGCGGGCTCAGCTGGCTCGCGCACATCACCACGCAGTCGGGGATCCGGATCGGCACCCAGCGCGGCTACAACCAGCTCGTCAAGAGCGACCGCCTCACCCTCGCCACGGCGTTCAAACGTGCCGGGTGGCGCACGGTCGTCGAGGACCCGGCGAACAAGCGGACATGGCCGGAGGGCTCGAGCTTCTACCACTACGACAAGATCTACGACCGGCGGAACGTCGGCTACCGCGGCCCGGGCTTCGGCTTGCCACCGATGCCCGACCAGTACGTCCTCTCGGCCCTGCAGCGCCTCGAGCTCGCCAAGCGCCACCGGCCCCCGCTGTTCGCCGAGGTCGACCTCATCTCGAGCCATACGCCATGGACGAAGATCCCCCGGCTCATCCCCTGGGACAAGGTCGGCGACGGCTCGATCTTCGGCCGCGTCCCGGCGGAGGAGTCCACGCGGGCCACGCTCTTCGGCGACGCCAAGCGGGCCCGCTCCGCCTTCGGACATTCGATCGAGTACACGATGAGCACGATCGTCTCCTTCGTGCAGCACTACGACGACAAGAACCTCGTCCTCGTGGTCCTGGGCGACCATCAGCCCCCGATCGTCACCGGCCAGGGCGCCACCCACGACGTGCCGATCTCGATCATCGCCCACGATCCGAAGGTGATGAACCAGATCTCCGGATGGGGCTGGCAGGACGGCCTGCTGCCCGAGCCCGAACGCGCCGGTCTGGCCGATGGAGGCGTTCCGCGACCGCTTCCTCTCCGCGTTCGGCTCGACGCCGGCGAGTCGCTGACGTTCAGTCGTCCCGGAACCGGGGCGAGAGCGCGTAACGCAGCAGCACCACGTCGCCGATCTGGCGCACTTCGGCGAGCGTCGCGCGCCGCCCCGCGTTCCACGGGAAGCGCCCGTCGCTCACGAAGCGCGGGGCGCTCGAGTCGCCGACGAAGAAGGGCGCCACGACGAGCTGCAGCTCGTCGACGAGGTCGTCGCTCAGGAACTGGGTGTGCACGATGCTGCCGCCCTCGACCATGAGCCGCTCCACGCCGCGGTCGGCGAGGTCCTCGCCGAGCCGGCGCATTCGCACACGCGGGCCGCCGTCCACGACCGTCGCCACCGGCCCGAGCCGCGCGCGGGCATCGGGGACCCGCGAGGTCGAGGTGTAGACAAGCTTCTCGGCCTCGCCGGTGGTGAAGAAGGCCGAGCGCGCATCGAGGTCCACTCGTTCCGTCACGGTGATCTTCATCGGAGACGACGGGAGCCCGCGGGCCATGCGCAGGTCGCGGCGGGCCTGCGAGCGCACGAGCAGCCGCGGATTGTCGGTGCGCACGGTGGTCGCGCCGACCATGATCGCGTCGCAGGAGGCGCGCACCTCGTCGACCCGGTCGAAGTCGGCTGCGTTGGAAAGCGGGAGGCGCGGCGTGTGGTCGCCGAGGTAGCCGTCGAGCGACACGCTGCAGCTCAGCAGGGTGTACGGGCGGTCAGGCATCCGAGCCTCCGTCACGGGGCGCGAGGACCCTGAGCCCGCCCGGGAGCGGCCGCCGCGCTGCCGACCGGGTGCGGCGCACCCAGGCCCCCACGAGGACGGCGGCCCCCGGCAGGGTGGCGACGAACACCATGGCGCCATAGACGACCGCGGTGGCGACCCCGCGTGACGCGCCGAGGCCGGCGGCAGCGAACGCCCACGCCGTTATGCCCTCGCGCGGCCCCCAGCCCCCGACGTTGGGCAACGCCGCCACCAGCAGCACGAGCAGCGCCAGCGGCACCATCCGCGACGGGGGCGCGGTCGCTCCCGCGGTCCGCGCGGCGACCAGGAACGTGACCGCATGCCCCGCTACGACCAGCGCCGACAAGAGCGCGATGGCCGGCCACGACCGCCTGGCGAGCAGCCCGTCGCGCAGGTCGCGACCCGCCGCGCTGCGCAGTCGCGCCAACCGGGATCGGCCGACGGCCGGCCGCACGCGCGCCGCCAGCACGATGCCGGCCACCGCTGCGAGGAGCGCGAGTGTGACGAGCGGCATGGCCGCCCGCACGGGCGATGGCGCGACGAGGAGCACGGCGACGGTGAGGACGATCTGCACGACCTGCCCGGCCGAGCGCTCCCACGCCACGGCGCGGACCCCGCGGCCGACGTCGCTCGTGTCACGACCGTGGCTGATCCCGCGGTGGACGTCGCCGACCACTCCGCCGGGCAGCGTGACGTTGAGGAAGAGGGAGCGGTAGTACGCCGCCACCGCCGTGACGAGCGGCAGCTCGACGCCGAGGCCGCGGGCCACGATCCTCCAGCGCCATGCGCAGCACACGGTCGTCAGCACGGCGAGGCCGGCCGCGGCCGCGAGCGCACCGCCGTCGATCGCGCTCAGGCCGTCGAGGAACGGACCCGTGCCCAGGCGCCAGACCAGCACGGCAAGCGTCGCTGCGGCGGCCGCGATGCGGATCCACCACTTCACGGCGCCACCAGCAGGTCGGCATGGTCGACCGTGACCGCGAGCTCCCCGGCGGCCGCCTGTGCCAGGCGCCGGTCTCGGTAGGCGCCGGCGTCGGCGGCCAGCGCGGGCTCCTGCTCGCACGCGGCGGTGACCCACTCGTCGAGCCACTCGGCCATAAGGTCGCCGTGGGCCGCATCGAGGCGCCAGGGGCTCGGCCGGACGATGGTCTCGGCGCCCGTCGTGCGGAGCTCGTCGATCGCGGCGGCGACCGCGTCCGGGCCGAGCTGGCCGTCGCGGCGCTGGTGGTCGTTGAACGCCGCGCCGATGCGCGCATCCAGGGAATCCGCCGGACGCAGGATGACGCGACCGACGACGGTCAGCGAGAGCAGCATCGGGCGCCCGGTGCAGGCGCCGAGCATCCGGACCAGCTCGTCGGCCGTGAGCAGGTCGAGGAGCGCTGAGGCGACAACCAGGCTCGCGCCGGCGAGATCCTGTGGCGAAAGCCGGGTGACGTCGGACCGCCTGCGCCTCGACGGTCACCGAGGTCGCATCCGAAGTGTCGCTGACGGCGAGCTCGAGCAGGTCCGCATCACGGTCGTGCACCACCCAGTGCTGCGGCCGGGGAAGCCGCGGCGCGAGCCAGCGGCCCATCGCGCCGCTGCCGCCGCCGAGGTCGTGGATCACGAGGCGGCCGGCCGCGGGCAGGTGCCGTGCGAGGCGCTCGGCGAGCTCGGCCGAGCGTGCGGCCGCGTCGGCCGGCTCGCGCAGCACCAGCCACTCCGGGCGGACCCGGACGACGTCCACGCTCATTGCGCCGCTCCCGCAAGGACACCGGCGACGACGGACGTGGTGGCCGGCCACCGGCGCAGCGACGCGCGCCGCTCGCGGGCGGCGCGGCGCAAGCGCCCACGGAGGCCGGCGTCGCCGAGCCAGGCCCGCAACGCGGCGGCGAGGGCGACCGAGTCGCCGGGCGGGACGAGCAGCCCCGGCCGGGTGCCGTCCTTCCCGTGGCCGAGGGCCTCCGTCACCCCGCCGACCTCGGCGGCGAGGACCGGCACGCCGCGGGCCAGCGCCTCGGTGACGACCATGCCGTACGTCTCGGCGTGCGAGGCGAGCACCAGCAGGTCCGCGGCAGCGTAGGCGCGGTCGAGCTCGGGGCCGGTGCGCGGTCCCGGGAAACGCACCCGGTCGCCCAGCCCCTTAATCTGAGTCGCGCGGCGCACGCCATCGGCGAACGCCGGGTCGCGGTCCAGGCTGCCCACGCACGCGCAGCGCCAGGACAGGTCCGTCGCCGCCGCGAGCGCGTCGAGGAGCACGTCGTGCCCCTTGTCGGGCGTCACCGCCCCGACGCAGAGCAGCGCGTCGCCGGCCGCGGTCCCCGGCGCGATGCCGGCAGCGTCGACGCCGGGCTCGGCCACGTGCACCCGGTCGGCCGGCAGCCCGTACAGCTCCCCCAGCCGGCGCCGGCTCCACGCGCTGGTCGTGACGACGGCGGCGGCCGCCGCGAGGACCTCGCGCTCGCGCGCCCGAACGGCGTCGGCGTCGTCGTCCGGCGGGCGGTGGCCCAGCGGCATGTGCACGAGGACGACCTGCCGCAGCCGGCGGGCGTGCGGCACGAGCGCCTCGGGGGCGGCGGACGCGATCAGGCCGTCGAGCAGCACCACGGCGCCGTCACGGATGGGCCGGACGGCGCGCGTGAGGGCGGCGCGCCCCGTCTCATCGGGCTGCGGCCAGGCGCCGGCGATCGGATGCTCGTGCACCGTCCAGCCGAGCGCGGCGAGCTCTCGGCAGACGCGGCGGTCGTAGGCGTTACCGCCGCTTGGCCGCGCGAGATCGTCGATGCCCTCGGGGACGAGGACGTGGACCTCTGTCACAGCGCCCGCTCGTAGCTCGCCCACGCGACGTGGGATTCGCGCAACGTGACGACCAGCCCATCGAGCTCCCGCGCGCCGTCGCCCAGGGCGCCGCTCCGCGCGCGGTCGGCGAGCCGGTCGGCGATGACCCGCGCGAGCGCCTCGGTGGTGGTGTTCATGCCCGCGAAGTCCGTCTCGTCGTCGAGGTTGCGGTAGCCGAGCGCGTCCAACACGGCGCGCAGCCCCTCGGCCGCACGGCCGATGTCGACCACGATCCCGTCGGCGTCCAGGTCCGCGCGGCGGAACGTGGCGTCGACAACGTACGTCGCGCCGTGCAGGCGCTGCGCAGGGCCGAACACCTCGCCCCGCAGACTGTGGGCGATCATCATGTGGTCGCGGACGGTCACGCTGAACACGCGCTACTCCCGGTCGTAGGTGATGGTGTGGCAGAGCCCGGGCAGGCTCCCCGCGGCCAGGCGCGCCATGACGCCGGGCAGCTCGTCGAAGCGCGACTCGCCGGTGACGAGCACATCGAAGGCCGGGTCGCGCAGCAGGTCGAGCGCGAGGGCCAGCCGGTCGGCCGTCGTGCGGCGCGTGCTCCGAGCCGGGGACACCGTTCCCACCTGGCTGGCGCGGAGCCCGAGCCGGCGAGCGTGGAACGCGCCGCCCAGCGAGAGCCGCACCTCGGCGTCGCCGTACCAGCTGAGCTCGAGCACCGTGCCCTCGGGCGCGAGCAGGTCGAGCGAGCACTGCAGTCCGGCCGACGTCGCGCTCGTGTGCACGACCAGGTCGCACCCGCCCGCGGCGTCGTCCGGCCGCGCAAAGCCGGCGCCGAGCGCGGCCGCGACCTCGGCCCGTGACGCGTCGACGTCGACGAGTGTGACCTCGACCGCCGGGAACCGGGCGAGCAGGCGGGCGACGCAACAGCCGACCATCCCGGCGCCGACCACGGCGACGTGATCGCCGACCAGCGCAGGCGCGTCCCACAGGGCGTTGACAGCGGTCTCGACGGTGCCGGCGAGCACGGCGCGCGCGGGCGGCACGTCGTCGGGCACGACGGTCACGGCGCCGGCCGGCACCACGTAGGCCGTCTGGTGCGGGTACAGGCAGAAGACCGTGCGGCCCCGTAGCTCCGGCGGCCCCTGCTCGACCGCGCCGACGTTGAGGTAGCCGTACTTGACCGGCCCCGGGAAGTCCCCCTCCTGGAACGGCGCGCGCATCGCGGCGTACTGACCAGGCGGCACGCCGCCCCGGAACACCAGCGTCTCGGTGCCGCGGCTGACACCGGACCGCAGCGTGCGGACCACGACGTCGCCGCGGCCAGGCTCGGGCAGCGCGACCCGCCGGATCTCGCCGTGCCCGGGCGCGCGCAACCAGAACGCGTGCGCGTCGTCCAGCACGTCCTCCGCCTCGGGTCCGTATGGCATCGGTGGGGGGTAGTCCGGGCCAGTCAGGATGTCAATCAGCCAGACGTCCTGTCGGCGGCGATCCTTCCCGCTGCTCGGGTCACGGGAAACAAAAGAGTGCTGTTTGCAGGACTTTTGCAGGTAGCGAGTACCCGCGCCCGGGGCGGCTTAGCGCGCGGGCCCCCAGGCGGGCGCACTCTCCCAGGCCGGGGTCTGCGTGACAGGGGTGATCGAGCCGCCGTCGGCGCCCATCACGTAGATGTCGTCGTTGCCGCCGACGCCGACGTTGGCGAAGACGATCGACGTGCCGTCGGGCGACCAGCCCGCGGCGCCCGTCGTCGCCTTGGGGCCGAAGCGCGTCAGGCGGCGCAGCCCGCTGCCGTCCGGGCGGATCGTGTAGTAGTCGCCGCCGAAGTTCACGTCGAGGGGCAGGAATTGGATGAGCAGGCGCGCTCCGTCGGGAGACCAGTCGAGGGTGTTGAACTCGACCTTTCGCCAGGGGCCGATGCGGTGCGGGCGCCCGCCGTGCGAGGCCACGATGAACAGGGCGTGCGCGGGCTTGCTGCCGAAGCGCGCGGCCTCGTAGACGAGTCGCTTGCCGTCGGGCGACCACGCAACGTTTCCCAGGTCGCCGCCGTAGCCCAGGTCGACGAGCCGCCGGGCATGCGTCCCGTCGGCGGCCATGACCTTCAGGCTCACGCGGAGGTGATTGTGCTTCAGCGGCCCCTCGGCCTCCGTGAAGGCGATCAGCCGCCCGCTGGGGGAGTAGGTGCCATGGCCGTCTTCGTTCGTGCCGGCCGGTGTGAGCCGCCGCTCGGCACCCGTCGCGAGGTCGACCGTCCAGAGCGAGTCGTGCCCTCGCCCGCTGCGCGTGAAGACGAGCCTGGAGCCGTCGGGCGCGAACGCCGGCGGCCCGAACTGGGAGTCGATCTCACCTCTGGGCGGGTGGGTGACCTGGCGCTCGCCGGTCCCGTCGGGGTTGACGAGGAACAGAGCGCCGGTCCGATGCCCGGCGTCGAAGAAGCGGCGAAAGGCGATCTGGCCGTTTGTGCCGGCGGCCGTCGCGCCCGCCGCGACGGGGATCGCCGTCGCGGCGGCGATCGTGAGGACGAAGATGAGCTTGCCCATGCCGCCAACTCTCGGCCCCGGACGACGCCGGCACATCGGGGGCAACCTGGCACCGCACTGAGGGACAGCCCTACATCGGGTCTCAGCAGAGGTCCCGCGGCGCGGGATGCGCGGAGCGGTTCGGCCCGACGGTGGACTCGATCGAGCCGTGCATACGGTCGGGTGCGTCAGTCGAGGTGAGCCCGGACAGTTCGAACCCCAGACCGACGTAGCGCCGCAGGGACCCGGTCGCGCCGGTGATCTGGCCGGCCACTGAGGACCAGAGGAAGCGCTGATGTGGTCGGCGTACCAGGAAGTCGATGGCGCAGCCGTGCAGTTGGCCGACGGGAACCTGGGCGGTGAACGTCATGCGCGCGTGGTCGTCGGGGGAGCGGAAGCTGATCGGCCCCGCCAGGGTCACGGTCCCGCGGCCGAGCGCATGCGAGATCCCCTGGCCACGCCAGCTCTGTGCTCCCGAGCGCTTCAGGTTGACCTCGAAGCGGAACGCCGCTCGGGGCGACGGGACCGCGTGCTCGGCGCCTGTCGGACTCAGGACGCCGGGCGGCGGCGGACAGCGCGCGCTGAGTCGCGTCACCGACGGGCGCTCCTCGACGCGGCGCCAGGCCTTGCTGACGAACCCGCCTTGCGATGCGCTCGCCAACGCCTGCAATCGCAGCACGTCGCGGTAGCGGCTCCAATGGAACGCGTACGCGTCCGCGGGTTTGCTGGTCGCGTCGAGGCGATCGCCCCCGAGGTCGATGACAGTGAGGCGCGTGCGGTCCCCCGCAAAGGCGATCGTCCCGTAGATCCAGGTGCAGTTGTCGGGGTTCTCGCGGGTGAGCGCAAATCGCGGCCGCCGGATGACCAGCGTCCAGGTCCCCCAGTCGCTTGCCGGCCCGGCACCGGCCGCGAGCTGCGGCGCCGCCACCGACGTGCGATAGACGCCGTCGACGTCCGGCACCGCAGGCGCCTGGCTCCCGCAGCCGCCGAGCGCGGACGCAAGTGCCGCGAACCCGAGAATGCGTGCGCGCGATCTGTTCGTCAGCACCGATAGCCCGTGGGCGGATCGTCGGTTGTCATGTGGGCCTTCAGCTCGGTCAGGTCGCCGGCGGCGGTGAAGCCGTCGAGACGCAGCGTGAGGCCGGCGTAGCGGCGCAGCCGCGGGGAGGCCTGGCTGATCGCGCCCACCCCGGTCCACCGATATCCACGACGCGCAGGGGAGATCCGGAGCGGCAGGCAGGCGAACATGCGGCCGCCCGTGAACCGGGCGCGGAAGATCATGCCGGCCCCGGTGGTGAAGCTGCGAAACAGCACGCGGCCGCCGAGGATCTCGACCCGTCCCGTGCCGAGACCCGGCACGGCGAGGCGGCCGGACCAGCGCCGGCGGCCGCTGCGCGTCAGCTCGGCCGAATAGCTCTTGCCGGTGAGCGTGCTGGGAGAGCGGGGGCGATCGCCCGGGCAGTGGACCGCGGGAGCCGGCCCGGTCGCGAGGCGAATCGCGCGGATCTCCCTGATCCCGCCGGCGGTCGCAGGATCGCGCATCAGCTCGACGTAGACCGGCCGCAGGGCGCGGCGCGTCAGACGCAGGTCGGTGGGGGTGGCGGTCAGGAGGTTCACCTCCTGGTGAAACGGCCTCCGGCGGCACAACCTGCGCATCGCGGCGTCTTCGACGCGCTCTATCCGCTGCACGGCCGGGTCGGTGGCGGCGCTCCCGGCGCCGTCGAGTGCCCGCCGCTGGGCGGCCGATAGGCGGCCATAGGCGTCGCGGTTCATCACCACGGTCATGACGCGCGGCCAGAACGCGATGTTGCGCGCGAGCGTCATCCCTGGCGTGATGTCCTGGTAGTGGAAGGCGAGGATCTCAGACGGGCTCTGCTCGACGGAGTAGTACCTCGACGTGTCGTCGCCGGGAGCGACCGCGACCGTCCTGTCCCCGAGCGCGCGGAAGGTCGCCGTCGTGAGGAGGGACGGCCGGACGCCGATCTCATCGCCCTTGCGCGAGTTCGTCGCGTAGTCAAGGGGGCGCAGGAGGGGAGCCGTCATGCTGAGCACGTTCTGCAACGCGCCCGGGAGCGCCGCGACGCCGACGACGCCGAGTCTCCCGACGCCCGCGAGCATCTGCTGCGGCACCTGTGACGTGAGCACACGGCGCTCGACGGGGTAGCTGTCGACGAGCAGCGGCGCTAGCAGCGCCTGGAAACTCCTGACGCCGAGCGTGTCGTAGGCGCGCGCCGGGATCAGCGCGAGGTCGACCTTGCCGGCGCTGACGTCGGCGATCGTGTGGCGCTCGTAGTCGACCTCGCGGCCGCGCCAGTCCGGTCGCTGCGCGATGCGCACGGACCCTCCGGACAGACGCTGAACCGCGGCGATCCATTCGCGCGCCTCCGCGCCCGTGTCGTTGCTCGCGAGCGTCAGGACCATCGGCTTGGCCCGCCGAGTGCCGCCCGCGCGGTCGTGCGTCAGGCCCGCGCACCCAGCCACGCAGGCGGCCGCAGCGAGGAGCGTGACCGCGTGGAGTGATCGAGTCGCCGGCATGGCGTGCCGCGCCGAGCCTACGCCCGGTGACGGCCCGCGACGAGCGATTGTGGGAACAGCCCGGAGGGAGGTAGGGGCTGTCCCCGTGTCGCACGACCCGGGCGCTGCGTAGCGTCGCCGTCGGGGTGCAACGTCGCACCCAGGCGATCGAGAGGAGTGGACATGTTCCAGGCACGCCGACATCGCATGGCAGGGGCGGTCGGCATCGCGGCCGTGCTGGCCGCTGTCGCCGCTCCGGCGGCCGCGAAGAAGAAGGACCAGTTCTTCATCCAGCAAGCGAAGCTGACCAAGCAGGCCGACGGCTCGTGGTCCGGGCCGGGAACGCTGGACGGCGTCACGGGCACCGTCACGATCACCGGCACCGTCGTGCTCCTCAAGCAGCAGCCGCACAACATCCACTGGTCGTGGGTCGCAGGGGCGCGGCGCGTCGCCGGCTGCGCGCGCGAGGAGGTCCTGACCCGCCCGCACGGGGTCCAGCTGTGGGACGGCGGCGGCAGGATCACCCAGACCAGCGCCCAGGAGCGCAAGTACAAGGGCCGCAAGATGGCCCTCTACGGGCCCACCAAGGCCGGCGATCTCGACCACGCCCAGATCAGCATCCGGGAATTCGAGCCGGGGCACGGCCCGCCGCCGAAGAATTGCCGGTGAAAGCGCGGCGGGGGAGCGCCTCGGCGCTCCCTTGGCGCAGCGTGGGAGCATCGGCCCGTGACACGGACGGTCCTGATCGTCGACGACCATGCGCCGTTCCGTGCGCGCGCCCGCGAGCTGCTCGACGCCGAAGGGTTCCGGGTCGTGGGGGAGGCCGCGGACGGCACGGAGGCCGCCGCGGCCTGTGATCGCCTGCACCCCGATGTCGTGCTGCTCGACGTCCGCCTGCCGGGAGCAGACGGCTTCGCGGTGGCGGAACGTCTAGCCGAGCGGATCGATCCGCCAACGGTGGTGCTCATCTCCAGCCGCGGCGAGGAGGCCTATCGCAAGCGGCTGCGGGTCAGCCCGGCGCGCGGGTTCATCGCGAAGGCGGAGCTGTCGGGAGCGTGCCTGGCCGCGCTGTTGACCTGAGCGTCGGGATCGCGATGCTCGTTGCCGGCGTCGCGGTTGTGGCGCGCCGCGGCCGAAGCGCCGGCGCACCGATCGTGATCACAGGGCTGGCATGGCTGGCCGGAGATGTGGCGGACGCCCTGCTGTACGTCCACCGGGGGCCGCTTGTCCAGCTCCTGCTCGGGTACCCGGCTGGGCGGCTGTGGCCGCGGGCCGTCGTGGCCGTGACCGCAGCCGCCTACGCCGACGGGCTGGTGCCGGTGGTCGCCCGTGCGCCGTGGCCGACGCTCGCGCTGGTCGCGGCCGTGGTGTGCGCGGCGGCCTGGCGGCTGATCGTGGCCGGCCGCGGGGACCGGCCGGCGCGGACGCTGGCGTTCGCGGGCGCGCTCGCGGTCTGCGCGAGCCTGGCCGCCTCCGCGGTGACGCGAATCGCCGGCGTCGACGCCGAGGCGGTCACCGCGTGGGCGTACGAGATCTCGGCCTGCAGCAGCGTGGTGGCGCTGGCCGCCGGGCTGCTCTGGGGGCATTGGGCCGCCGGCGCGGTAAGCGGTCTTGTCCTCGACCTCGGCGCGGGCAGCGATCCGCAGGCCCTTCGCGCCGCGCTCGCGCGCACGGTCGGCGACCCGACGCTGCTGGTCGTCTACCGGGTGGGCGAGGAGTGGGTCGACGAGCTCGGACGGACGGCCGTCGTCCCCGCGGGGCCTGCGACAGGACGCGCCGTGACCTTCGTGCGTGACGCCGGCCGTCCGGTCGCCGCGCTCGTGCACGACCCGGCCGCGTTGGCCGATGAGCGCCTGGCCGAGTCGGTGGCCGCCGTCGCGCGGCTGGCGGTCGCGACCGCCGCGATGCAGGCCGAGAGCGCGCAGCGCCTGGAGGACGTGGCCGCGTCGAGGCGGCGCCTCGTCGAGGTCGCCGACGAGGAGCGCCGCCGGATCGGCGATGCGCCTTGCGGGCGGTGTCCAGGCACGACTCACGCTGCTGTCGGGGCGCCTTGCCGTGCTTGGCGAGCAGCGCGACGGCGAGACCGCTATCGCGCTCGATCAGCTCAAGGACGAGCTCGACGAGGCGCGTGCCGACCTGGAGCGCTTCGCCGAGGGCGTTCATCCGCGCACGCTCGACGAGCGGGGCGTTGCCACGGCGTTGACCGAGCTCGCCTTGCGTGCGCGGGCGGGCATCGACCTCTCGGCGCTACGCGCCGAGAGGATTGCGCCGGCGCAGGCTGCGGCAGCCTTCTTCGTGTGCTCCGAGGGCTTGGCGAACGTCGCCAAGTACGCGCCTGACGCGCGGGTGGAGATCACCGCTCGGTCGGTCGCCGGCCAGCTCATCGTCACCATCGGCGACGACGGTCCCGGCGGCGCCGACCCGGCGGCGGGCTCGGGCCTGCGCGGCCTCTCCGACCGCGTCAGCGCGCTCGGCGGGACGCTGACCGTGGCAAGCCCACGCGACGGCGGGACCCGGCTCGAGGCGCGGCTGCCGCTCGACGAGGCGGTCCCGGCTTGATCTGGGAGGATCGCCGCGTGGCCCTCCCGCTCCGGCTGCCGGCCGTGGCGCAGCGCGGCATCGTCATTGCGCTGTACCTCGCGGTTGCGGTGGCGACGGCCTCGATCGCGCGTGGCGATCCCGCCTTCGCGCTGGCGGACGACTCGACGCCCTTGCTTGCGGCCGAGCTGGCCGCCGGCGGCGTCCTGCTCGTCTGCGCGCTGGCCATACGCGGGGCGTTCGGCGCCTTGCTCGCGGCGGCGGCGATCGCGTGGCCGCTGTCGGAGTGGAATACGCCTGCTGCCGGGGCCGCCTTCACCGCCGGCCTCGCGCTCTGCGCCCTGTGGCCGCCGCTGCTCGCGGTCGCGGCACTGCGCGGGCCCGACGAGCGCGCGCTCGGGACCTCGCAGCGAGTGGTCGCTGCGCTCGCGTTCGTGGCGGGGCTCGGGGTGCTCGGCCTCGTCGCGACGGCCCTGTTCGATCCCCGCGCCGAGGGGTGCTTCGACTGTCCCGACAACCGCCTTCTGATCGCGGGCGAGCCTGGGGTCTGGCACCGCGCGACGCAGGTGGGCCTCGGCCTCACGGTGGTATGGACCGCGGGGCTGGCGGCGCTCATGGCGGTTGGGCTCGTGCGCGCGTCACGCCCACGGCTGCGGCTCACAGGGCCCGTGCTGCTCTGTCTGCTGGTCGCCGTCGCGCTGTTCGCGGCGGACGCCGTGCACGCCATCGGCCGCGGCTTTCTGTCCAACGACAGCACCGAGCGGGCGCTACGCCTGGCCGAGGCCGGCGCGCTCGTGGCGGTCGCCGGCGCGCTCGTATGGCGGTGGATCGCCGCCTGGCGTACGCGCCGCACGCTGGCGCGCATGGTGATCGATCTCGGCGTCGCTCCACGCTCGGGCGGACTGCGCGAGCGCCTGGCCGACCGGCTCGGGGACCCGGCGCTGGACATCCGCTACGCGACCGGGGAGGGCGGGTTCGTCGACGCTGACGGCGAGCGCGCCGACGATCTCGCGCCCGCGGGCCGCCAGGTGACGCAGATCAACGCCGGCGGCCGCGTCGTGGCGGCGATAGTGCACCGGCCGGGGCTCCTGGACGATCCCGCGCTCGTCGACGCGCTGGCGCGGACGGCGGCGCTCGGGCTCGAGCACGAGCGGCTGCGTGCGACCCGAGCCGCGCAGCTCCGCGAGCTGCGTGCATCGCGCGGGCGCCTCGTCGCCGCGGCCGACGAGGAGCGCCGCCGCCTGGAGCGCGACCTGCACGATGGCTCGCAGCAGCGCCTGGTTACCCTGTCGGTCGGCGTGCGCCTGACGCGGCGCCACCACGCGCGGGACGACGCCGCGCTCGACGCTGAGCTCGCCGCCGCAGAGCAGGAGCTGCGAGGAACCGTCGCCGAGCTGCGCGAGCTCGCGCACGGGCTCTTCCCGGCGGCACTGGACGACGAGGGCCTCGCCGCCGCCCTCGAGGCGCTCGCCGAACGCGAGCCGCGGATCGATGTGGTGGCCCTGCCGCAGGGCCGGTTTCCCCCAGCGGCCGAGTCGGTGGCCTACCGGCTCGTCGAAGAAACGCTACGGCTGGCCCCGAGCGGCGACGTCGAGGTCAGCGTGATGTCTCCGCCGGGCCGGCTGATCGTGGACCTGCACGCGCCGGGCGGATTCGGGCGCCTGCCCGAATCGGTCGACGACCGCGTCGGAGCAATCGACGGCAGCGTCTCGAGCACCACGACGACCATGCACGCGGAGCTGCCGTGCGAATCGTGATCGCCGACGACGAGGCGCTGCTGCGCGAAGGTCTCGCGCGCCTGCTCGCCGACGCCGGGTTCGAGATCGCCGGGCGCTGCGGCGACGCCGATGCGCTACTGCGGATGGTCGAGGCCCGGCGTCCGCAGGTGGCGCTCGTCGACATCCGAATGCCGCCCAACAGGCGGGACGACGGGCTCACGGCCGCGCAGGAGATCCGTCGTCGACACCCCGAGATCGGCGTGCTGCTGTTGTCGCACTATCTCGACTCGCGCTACGCGATGCGGCTGCTGGAGGAGGTGCCCGAGCGCGTCGGCTACCTGCTCAAGGAGCGCGTGTCGGACGTCGCCGTGCTGACGGACGCGCTGCGGCGCCTCGACGAGGGCGAATGCGTCATCGATCCCACGATCGTCTCGCGCCTGGTCGCGCGCAAGCGCCGCCGCGGCGGCGTCGACGACCTCAGCGAGCGCGAGCGCGACGTGCTCGCACTCGTCGCCGAGGGCCACTCCAATGGCGCGATCGCCGAGCGCCTCTTCTTGTCGCGCAAGACCGTCGAGGCGCACATCTCGCAGATCTTCATGAAGCTCGACCTCGACCAACTCACCTGAGTATCACCGGCGCGTGCTGGCGGTGCTCGCGTTCCTGCGCAGGTCCTGACGGGCGAGGGCCCGCCGCGGGCCGCCTCAGTTCGCTCGCGCTGGAGATGGCCGTGTTGCAAGATGACCCCTGGATGAGCACGCGCGAGTCCGACCTCGAGCGCGCCCGCGCTGCGTACGCCGAGTGCTCATGGCTCGAGGCGTACGAGGCGTTCGCCCGCGCCGACGAGGCCGAGCCGCTTGCGCCCGAGGATCTCGAGCTGCGCGCGACGACCGCGCGCATGCTCGCTCGGGACGACGAGGCGGTCGAGATCCTCGAGCGGGCGCATCACGCCTACCTCGGCCAGGGCGAGACGATCCGCGCCGCGTACTGCGCGGGCTGGATCGGCATGACGCTCGCCTACAACGGGGCGGTCGGTCCCGCGGGCGGCTGGCTGGCACGTGCGGAACGGCTGCTCGAGGACGTGCCGGGGGAGACGGTCGGTGCACGGCTACGCCCTGCTGCCGGTCGCATGTTCGCCACGAGGCCGCGGGCGACTTCGAGGCTGCCGCCGCGGCTGCCGCCGAGGCAGCCGAGATCGGCAAGCGCCACGGCGATCCCGAGCTGTTGGCGCTCGCGATTCACGCCCAGGGCCACATGCTCGTCCTGGCGGGTCGCGTCCCCGAGGGCCTCGCGCTCCTCGACGAGGCGATGGTCAGCGGTGACGACGGCCGAGCTCTCGCCGTTCGTCGTCGGCCTCGTCTACTGCGGCGTCATCCTCGCCTGCCAGGCGGGGTTCGAGGTCGCAAGGGCGCGCGAATGGACGCTCGAGCTGACCCGGTGGGTCGAGCGAGCAGCGAGACCTGGTCGCGTTCACGGGCCGCTGCCTCGTCCATCGCGCCGAGATCCTGCAGCTGGGCGGGTCGTGGTCGGAGGCGCTTCGAGGAGGCGCGGCTCGCGGCCGAGCGTCTCGTGGAGACGAAGAATCCTGCGGCGGGACTCGCGCTCTACCGGCAGGGCGAGCTGCTGCGGCTGCGCGGCGAGTTCGCGGCAGCCGAGGAGGCGTATCGGGATGCGAGCCGGAACGGCTGGGAGCCTCAGCCCGGTCTCGCGCAGCTTCGCCTCGCGCAGGGGAAGCGCGACGCCGCGCTCGCGGCGATCCGCCGGGCGTGCGCCGAGGTCACGGAGCCGCTCAAGCGAGCCGCGCTGCTCCCGGCCCACGTCGAGATCGCCCTCGCCGCGGGCGAGGTCGATGAGGCGCGGACGGCATGCCTCGAGCTGCGCGAGCTCGCGCAGCAGTACGAGAGCGCGATGCTCGACGCGATCGTCGCGCATGCCCAGGGGGCGGTCGCGCTCGCTCGAGGGTGACGCGCCGACGGCGCTTGCGAGCCTGCGCCACGCGCAGCGCATCTGGCTCGAGCTCGACGCGCCGTACGAGGTCGCCCGTACCCGCGAGCTGATCGCACAGGCGTGCTGCGACTCTCGGCGACGACGAGGCAGGCGTGCTCGAGCTCGAGGCCGCCCGAGAGCTGTTCGAGCGACTCGGCGCCGCGCCCGATCTCGCGCGCGTCTCGATGCGGGCAGGCGCGAGACACGGGCTGTCGGAGCGCGAGCTCGAGGTCCTGCGGCTCGTCGCCTCGGGCAAGAGCAACCGCGAGATCGCCTCGACGCTCGTCATCAGCGAGCACACCGTCGCGCGGCACCTGCAGAACATCTACGCGAAGCTCGGCGTCTCCTCGCGCGCCGCGGCGACGGCGTTCGCGTTCGAGCACGAGCTCGTGTAGCCCGCGCGCGTGGTCAGAAATGACCACGCGCTCGCCCGCGCAAGTTGGTCAATCGCGGCGATGTCGCGTCGTCCGAACCCTCCTACCGTCGCCTGCAGCGATGAACAAGGAGGCATGACGATGACGCAGGTCGAGCGATACGAGACGGTGATCGTCGGCGGCGGCCAGGCCGGGCTCTCGGTCGGCTACCACCTGAAGCAGCAGGGGCGCTCGTTCGTCATCCTCGACGCGAGCGAGCGGATCGGCGATTCGTGGCGCAACCGCTGGGACTCGCTCCGGCTCTACTCGCCGGCGTTCCGCGACGGGCTGCCGGGGATGCCGTTCCCCGCGCCGCGCACGACGTACCCGACGAAGGACGAGATGGGCGATTACCTCGAGGCGTACGCGACGCGCTTCGAGCTCCCGGTGCGCAGCGGGACGGCGGTGGAGACGCTGACGAAGGAGGACGGCCGCTACGTCGCGAACGCCGGCGACGAGCGCTTCGAGGCCGACAACGTCGTCGTCGCCACGGGCGTCTTCCAGCAAGCCGTACACGCCGGAGTTCGCGGGCGAGCTCGATCCGAGCATCACCCAGCTTCACTCCAGCGACTACCGCAACCTGTCGCAGCTGCAGGACGGGCCGGTGCTCGTCGTGGGCGCCGCGCACTCGGGCTCGGACATCGCCTACGAGGCATCCGCGTCACACGACGTCGATCCTCTCCGGCACGGACACCGGCCAGATCCCGGTGCCGATCGAGAGCCGGCGCGGACGGCTCGGCTTCCGGGTGCTCGTGTTCGCGGCACGCACGTCCTCAACGTCGACACGCCGATGGGCCGCAAGATGCGCCCGCACATCCGGCACGGCGGCGGGCCGCTCCTCCGCTACCGCAGGAAGGATCTCCTCGCGGCAGGAGTCGAGCGCGTCGTCGGGCGAACCGTCGGCGTCGAGCGCGGCCTTCCCGTGCTCGACGACGGTCGCGTCCTCGACGTGCGCAACGTCGTCTGGTGCACCGGTTTCCGGCCCGACTTCAGCTGGATTCGCGTTCCGTTCGAGATGCGGCGACGGACGGCTACCCGGTGCAGTACCGAGGCGCCGTCGCGTCGTCGCCCGGCCTCTACTTCGCGGGCCTGCCGTTCCTGCACTCGTTCGCGTCGATGCTCATCGCCGGCAGCGCCAGAGATGCCGAACGGGTCGCGCGCCACATCGTCAAGGAGCGCACGCCGCGGCTCGATGCGAAGCCGGACGAGCGTCGCGCTGGCGACCGCATCGTGATCGGAGCACGTGCTCGTCTGGAATGGACGCGTAGCCTCCGTGCGTCGCCCACGAGCGCCCGATGAAGCGGCTGTATCTCCTGCGTCACGCAAAGTCGAGCTGGAAGGACGCCAGGCTCGCCGATCACGATCGTCCGCTCGCGGGCCGCGGCCGCCGGGCGTCGAAGGCGATCGCCCGTCAGTTGCACGATCGCGGCATTGAGCCGGAACTCGTGCTGTGCTCCACGGCGCGCCGTGCTCGCGAAACGCTCGATCGGATCGCGCCGGCGCTCGGCACGCCGGACGTCGCGATCGAGCCCGATCTCTACATCGCGGACGCGCACGCGTTGCTCGAGCGGCTTCGAAGCGTCCCGGACGCGATCGAGTCCGTGATGCTGATCGGCCACAACCCCGCGATGCACGAGCTCGCGATCGACCTCGCGCGCCCATCGCCCACGGCGAGCGAGCTCGCGGACGGGTACCCGACCGCCGCGCTCGCAGTGCTGACGGTCACCCCGTCGACCTGGCGCCGCCTCGGCCACGGCACTGCAGACCTCGTCGAGCTCGTGAAGCCACGCGACCTCGAGTAGGCGGCCCTGTTCGCGCCACATGGCCGCACCTCGGCAAGCATCCGCTTGCAATTCCATCCCCGAGAGCGCGAGGATCGTCCGGCGATCGACGACAGGAGACGGCCGTGCCCGGTGTGGAATCACGCGACTTCGACTCGCCTGACGAGACGAGGAAGCCGGACAAGACGCAGGTGGATGTCGTGCGTATGGGCGTGACGACAGCCGCCCGGATGACGTTCGAGCCGGGGTGGCGCTGGTCGGAATGTGTCAAGCCCGTCGCCGGAACTGAGAGCTGCCAGGCCCGCCATGTCGGCGTTGTCCACGCCGGCCGGCTGGCCATCAAGCACGAGGATGGGACCGAGGTCGAGATCGGTCCGGGCGAGGCGTACGTCATTGAGCCCGGGCACGACGCGTGGGTGGTCGGCGACGAGCGGTTCGTCGGCTTCGAGTTCGAGTCGCGGGCGGCGGAGGAATACGCGAAGGGCTAAGGCGAGCACGCGCGGCCGCCAAGCGTTGCGCCCCCTTATCCGACCTGGGAGGGTCGCCCGATGGACGACGTCGACCGACGTACCGTGGAGCGCTTCTGGGAGGCCTTCAACAACCGTGACCTCTCGCTGCTCGACGATCTCTTCGCCGAGGACTACGTCAACCACGCGACGATTCCCGGCACTCCACCGGGTCCCGCCGGCCAGGCGCAACTCATGCAGCGCCTGTGGACAGCCTTCCCGGATGCGCGCTTCGAGATCGAGCACCTGGCCCAGGACGCGGACACGGTCGTCTGCGTCGGGACGATGGCGGGCACGCACGAGGGCGAGCTCTTCGGCATACCGGGGTCGGGCAAGCGCATCGCCTGGCGTCAGTGTCACCTCATCACGGTCGCGGACGGTCGCGCGACAGCTCACCGTGCGATTCGCGACGACCTCGGCCTCATGCGTCAGATGGGGGCGGTCCCGGGAGGCTGAACGCAGCCGCCGTTCCTCAACTCGCAACTGCGCGTGGGTGGGGGGCTCAGCGCACTCCGCGATGCGACGAGTGGCTGTGTCGCCGAGTCGTGCGCGCGACCACCCGAACCCGCGGCGTCCCTCGGCAAGCCGATGGTGGCCCCGCAGCTGCGCTAGCTCATGGACCTAGGTGAGCTGGACCTGCGTGACCACGTCGACGCCCCAGAACGCGGACTCCCGCGACCGCAGCGTACAGTCGACGTTGGCGCCGTAGGCGTTGCGCAGCAGGTCGACCGCGAGTCGC
Source organism: uncultured Actinomycetes bacterium (assembly GCA_963821355.1). Classification (GTDB taxonomy): domain Bacteria; phylum Actinomycetota; class Thermoleophilia; order Solirubrobacterales; family Solirubrobacteraceae; genus JAOPZW01. The sequence goes on from CAWGDO010000008.1 coordinate 402,256, forward strand.
TCATCGGTCGTCATCGGCGGGTACAGGGGCACGTGCAGGACGGTCGTGGTGTCGGCCTCGAACGTGGCCGTGAAGAAGGGGACGGTGTGGAGCTGCACGAGTCCCACCGACTGTGGCGCGAGCGGCCGCTCTGCCAACTCCTCGTCGGCCACCGTTCGCTGCTCCCACGCGTAGAGCGCCCGCGTCGGGTCGAGCGGTACGAGGTCGCTGTCCCCGGGCCATCCCGGCGCAGCGGCCGCCGCGCGGTCGACCACTGCCCACAGCTCGAAGTGAAGGTGCGGCTCAGCGGGCTCGGCGGACACCGCCGCGAACGGCGTGCCCTTCTGGACGAAGTCCCCCGCCGCGACAGCGATGTCGGTGACGTGGTTGTACTTCGTGACGAACCCGAGACCGCGCGGGTGATGGTCGATGGTGACGTTTCCCCGCGTAGCGGCCGGGTTGGCCTCGACCTCGACCACGCGTCCGCTGTACGCCGCGAAGACGCAGTCGCCGGCGGTAGCCGCGAGGTCGACCGCCTCGTGGATCTGATTGCCGAAGGGCACGTCGGCGCCGGTCGGGTTGCGCGGGTCATCGGCGGTGATGATCTGCGTGGTAGCGCACGGCGGCGGGCCGGGCAGTGGCTTCGGGCGCAGCGCGCCGAAGCGGCCGTTCTCCAGGCGGAGCGCGAGCGGCAGGTCCAGGGGCGGGACGAACAGCCAGGACTGCGCGGTGAATGGAGCGATCGGCATCGCTATGCACCTCTCCTCGGCTCGCGGTACCCGAAGCCGGCGGCCGCCGACCCGGGCCGAGCCGGGCCCGTGGCGCTCGGGGCAGCCCCGGCTCACCTCGATGGTGACGATCTCGACCGCACACCGCAGCGACCCAGATCTCGCGGTGACATTCGAGGCGCCTGCCGGGAGGCTTCCCGGGCGCACACGTGAGCCCGCGCGCTAGCCGCGTGCGCACCAAACCTGGTGGCCAGGAGGTGCCGGCACCTTGAACGAGGCGATGGTGGCGGTGCGCATGCTCCAGGCGCTCGCGGCGAGGACGGTGACGAAGGCACGCGGTCGGCGGTACACCTGGACAAGTCGCCGCGCCAGGGACACCGGCTTAGACTCGCGCACATGAGCGTCGGAGCTGCAATCGGGGTTGGGGCGGCGCTGGGCGTGGCGCTCGGCATCGTCGTGAGCGTGACCACCGATCTCCCGCTGGCGCCGGAGATGGGGCTCGTGCTAGGCGCGCTCCTCGGCTGGCTCTCGCGCCGGAATCGTTCCTAGGGCCGGTGCGCCTGACGGGGGCGCTGCCGGGTCGGGACCGACGTCTGAATCGAGCCTGTCCAACCATCAGGCCTCCGACGAGGCGCAGACGCTCGTCGACGCGCGACTGCCGCAACAGAACGCGGTCGACGAGGTTGTCGAGGCGGTCGACCAATCCCTGGTAAACGAGCGGTTTGGGAGCCGTAGGAGGCGGCCGCGCAAGTCCGGAGTTTGCGGTCGGGGCTGGTCGATCGACGCCACCTCGTCCCGGCCAGGCACCGAGCTTTGGATCGGTGAGGCTCAGTCCTCAGCTCACTGCCTGCTTCACAAGCGTGCCGATCCTTGCCTCCTCGGCGGCGGTCAACTCCTTCAGCGCGAAGGAGGTTGGCCACATGGCGCCTTCGTCGAGGTTCGCCTTGTCGCTGAAGCCGAACGTCGCATACCTCGACTTGAACTTCTGCGCGCTCTGGAAGAAGCAGATGACACTGCCGTCCTTGGGCGGATCCGCGAGAGCAGATCAGTACCTCGGTGCTCTCTCCACTGGACGCCGGGACGAACTGACACCGAGCTTCTTAAAGGGAATGTGAAGCTCGGCGGGCGCGGGATGGATCGTCGGGCATTGGCCGTCCTGAGGAGAACACCTGACTCTCGGAAAGGAACTGACCGATGTTTCCGCACCTTCGCAGACTCCTGGCGGGCGCCTTCGCACTGGCGTCGCTGATCGCCTTCTCGTCACCGGCACTAGCCAGCGCCGGTCACGCAGCGTCGCATTCGGCCACGCGCCATCACGCAAGCAAGCGCCACCACCGCCGGCATCACAACTCGATCCCACAGCACAACGGCGGCGATCACGATGCCGACAACAACGGTGGCCCGAGCGATGGCGACGGCAACATCTAGCCGTCTGCTGCCGGCGGCCGCGCTCGTCGCAGTACTCGCCCTGGCGGGCTGCGGCGGCGCGGCCCGCCAGGGTGGCGAGCACGCCGCCGGCATGCCTGCGCCCTTCACGTGGCTCCGGCCCGCGGCCGTGCCGACCGACTGGAAGATCGGCAGGCTGCCCGCCGGAACAGCTGACCTCGCTTATCCACCCGGCTGGCGCTCGATTCGGACGGACCCGGGCACCTTTTCCGCGGCCCTGCTGGGAGCGCACGACCACATCCGCGGCTACCTCAACGCGACGCCCCGGTCGGGCGCGGAGACGCTGGCCAACTGGAAGAGCTTCCGCCCTGCCCACAACGGCGAAGAGGGTGACCGCAAGGTCATCCGCGAAGCCTCGGCATCGGGGTTGCGCTTCCGTTCGGGAACGGGTTCGTGCGTCATCGACCGGTACGCGACCACGACCGACGCGCGCTATCGCGAGATCGCATGCATCGTCCGCGGCGCGCGTGGGACCACGGTGGTCATCGCCGCTGCCACGCCCGCCGACTGGACACTGCTGGCGCCCCAACTCGAGCGGGCGGTGGCCAGCTTCTCGACGTGAGTCCGCGACCACGCTCTCCAATGCGTCGTCCGGCTCGGCGCTTGCTCGGACGAGCGACTGACGCGCCGCCTCGGGGTCGCGTTGCAGCTCGCGCTCGGCGAGCCGGAGGGTGATGGATAGGCCACCAGGCGCTGCTGCGCGCCGTCGTGGAGGTTCCGCTCGAGTCGGCGCCGCTCGACCTGCGCGGCCTCGACCAGCCGTTTGCGCGAAGCGGCGAGCTGTTCCCGCGCCCCGCGTTGGCAAGCGCTTGTGCCACCAGATCGGCGAACTCCGCCAACCGCTGTTCGGCCCACGAGGGAAGGGCACGTCACCCGCGGAGCCAACCATCACGGCACCCCACAACTCGCCGTCGACGACGACCGGAGCACCCACCGCTGCGTGCGAAGCATCGGCATCAAGGAGCCGCCCGACCTCCTCCGCGACGGCCGTGAAGACGCCGACACGGTCGGCGCCCCGCGCCACCAGCATCGCGATACGCCGCAAGGCCGCCTGCTCCTCGGCCAGGCGCGCGAGCCCCGGATCCACGTCCGTCAAGTCCATAACGGGAGTGTCGCTCGCGGCAGCCACGTGCGTCGGATCGAGTGTCAGTCCACCCTGTGCGGCGGCGACGACCATCAGCTACCGCGGAGCCGACGACGGCTACAGGCTGGAGAACGAGTCCCATGTCTGACCGCTCGGGTCTGACGCGCTCCACTGACAGGAACCCGGCGCCCTTGCCCCGCGGTCCCGGGGTCACATCCTGAGGTCGAGCTTGACCTCCCCGCGATCGATCGATGCCCGCGTGCCGGGCGTCTCGGACGGATCCATGGCATCGAAGCCGGCCTCGGAATCGCGCATATCCTCAGCGCTGTCGAAGAGCTGGAGCACGATCGCCGTGCGTTGGTCCTCGTCGACGACCATCTGAAGGCCCGTCGCCTTGATGCCCTCCGGCGGCCCCGCCGACGCTTCGATCTCGGACACGAGCCTCTCGACCCGCTTCGGGTCAACATCGGTGAACCGCACCGCGCGCATGTGCATGAGGGAGCTCCTCTTCGTGGGTTTGGCCGACCCTAGCTGCCGGGGACGTGTCGCACCAGCACCTGTTCGTCACCCGCGAAGGCGAGACGTTCTGGTGGCCGCCGAAGAGGTTGGCGGGGTCGTACACATCCTTCAGGGTGACGAGCCGCTCGTTACTTCGCATCGCCGACGCGGCGCAGCTTGCGCTCACTGCGTAGCTCGTGGGCACCGTCTGATCGGGGCGCTTCGTAGTACAGCCGGAGCGCGCCACCGGGCTCCCTGACAGCATCGACGTAGCGCACGTCAGCGATCGGGCGCCGGCCTTCCGCGCGCAACCTGGCGGTGGGTAGTCCTGTGGTCGCGACCCCTGTGGCCAGGCCGGTGCGCTCGTGGAAGTTCTCGTCCTTGCTGGCTCGGCCGTCGTAGTACGCGGCCCTCGCCAGCACGGCAGTCACACGCACGCCGCGTGCGTCCCAGGTGCCATCCTGCGGCGTGAGCGCCGCGGCGTGCCACGTCCAATCGACCCCGTCCGGGCTCGTTGCGTAACGCGTCAGCATGCGGTCCTCCTCGCCCGGTTGGTCGAGCGGGTGACAGCAAATCCAACCGTGCCAGCGCCCGGCCGCGAATCGGATCACCGGATCCTTGACCGCGGTCAGCTCGTCCCCCGAGAAGACTGTGCGCGCGTTGTCCTCCCCGAGCTGCTCCGGCGCACTCGCCTCGAGCAGATCGATCCGCCAGTGCTTCGTGCCGGGCGTGGCGCACGAGACGTAGAGCCGCCACCGGCCGTCGCGCGTACGCGTGAGCGCTGGGCGCTCGAGCGATTCCGCGCCGAACCGGTCCTGGTCAAGGATGACCACCGGGTCGAAGCGCTCTCCGCCGTGGGAGTGGGCGAGCACGACGCGGCCGCCGCGCCGTTGCGGACTGCGCTCGCGGTATGCCAACCAGGTGTCGGCGCCGACGACCAGCGCGCTGGGCGCGCCCGCCCAGTAGCCGGGCTCGGGGCGAGCGGGCTCGACCACGACTGCAGAGTCAGCCGGACATGGGATCGCGGCGCCGCCGGCCATCTTACGCAGCGTGGTTGAGGCGGCGGTAGCGACCGGGAGGCTCGCCGCGGTACCGGGCGAAGGCGCGGTTCAAGGCAAATTCGGAGGTGTAGCCGACGTCGCGGGCGATCGTGTCGACGGTGTCGTCGGAGTGTCTGAGGCGTTGGGCGGCGAGGTGCATCCGCCACCGAGTCAGGTAGGCCAGCGGCGGCTCGCCGACGGTTTCGGCAAAGCGGCGGGCGAGTGTCGCGCGCGAGACGTGCGCTTGGCGTGCGAGGAGCTCGAACGTCCAGCGTTCGCCGGGCCGCTCGTGCAGCATCCCGAGGACTTCGCCGATGAGCGGATCGGCCAGTGCGGTCAGCCACGACGGCTCTTCATCGGTCGTGAGGGTCGCATCAAGCGCGCCGACGCGCTCGACGATCGCGTCCATCACAACCTCCTCGCGTCAAACACCGCACCGCCGTCCGCGAGGGCCTGTGCGTTCAAAGAGTCTGATGAGCGTGCTCGAGCAGCGACAGTCCGGAGTTCCGGAACAGACCCCCACGCCAAACTAGATGACGGGCTCGCAAGCGCCATAGTTGGGTCGGCGTCCGCAGACGACCCCCAGATCATCACCCGTTTTCACCCGCCCAGAGCCGGCGCCCCGCGCCGAGAGGAACTAGTCGCGGGTAGCCGCCATATCTACGCTGCGTTCGCGAATGGTCGTCGCAGTCTTCAGCGATGCGCACGCGCACGCGGAGGCGCTTGACGCGGTGATCGCCGCGGCGCTCGCCGACGGGGCGGATGGCCTCTGGTCGCTGGGCGACATGGTCGGTCAGGGGCCCGATCCCGAACACGTCGTGGCTCGCACGCGCGCGAGTTGCACCGTGGCGCTGATGGGCAACCACGACTACGGCGTCACGGGGTCGGCACCGCCTTCGAGATTTGGCGAGCCCGGATCACCCGCGGTGCGGTCGATCGAGCTGGCGTGCGAGCGGCTCAGCGACGAGGAGGTCAAGTGGATGCGGTCGCGCAAGCCGGCGGCGCGCCGCGACGGCGTCCAGTGTTGGCACGGCAGTCCGCGCAACCCCGTCCACGAGTACGTCGGCACGTCCAATGCCGGCGCATGCCTGGCCGTCCAGCGCGCGGAGGTCGGCCTCGTGGGTCACACGCATGTCGCGGCGGCGTGGCGGCTGACGCCGCGCGGTGCGTCCGCGATCAGGATCCGCGTCGACGAGCCCCTCGACCTCGCGGGCGGCAAATGGCTCTTGAACCCCGGCGCGGTGGGCGCGCCCTCGCCGCCGCGTCCGAGCTGGTGGGCCGCCCTCGACGCGCAGGCCGCCGACGGGGCATGGTGGTTGATGCTCGACCTCGAGCAGCGCACGGCGATGTGGCGCCGCGCGCCGTACGACCCGGGGCCCGCGCGCGTCCGCGCACGCGTACTCGGACTCGATCCTCAGCCATCATCCGGGTGATGGCCGACCTCGAGATGGCGCGCACGCGTGGTGACCGACGCGCCTTCGAGGTTGACGGCGTGGGTGAGCTACGCGTCGGCAGCGTCTTCTCGCGCGGTGCGACCGCCGAGGCCGGCGGCGCGTCGTGGTCGTTCGACCGTCGCGGCTGGTGGAACAGGACGATCGAGGCGTCCGACGCGACGGGTGCCGTGGTCGGGTCATTCGATCCGCGGACGATTCGACGCGGCGGGTCGCTCCGTTGGGGCGGCCGCGAGCTGGAGCTGCGGCCGACGAGTGCGTGGAAGGAGCGCTACGTGCTGCTCGACGGCGACCGCGAGCTGGCACGGCTCACCGGCAGCGGCTGGGGCAAGCGCCCGGTGACGATCAGCATCGACGACCCGAACGCCGTGCAACCCGGGCTGCTGCTGTTCGCGGTGTATCTCGTACGCCGGCTCACCGAAGACGCCAAGACCGCCGCGGCGTAGTCTGATGCGCGATAGCGATGGATCAATCGGCTCGGCCGAGTGCGGTTGCCGACACACAGGCGTCCTTTCGACGACTGATCGCCGACCCGGTGCACGGCCCGCTCGCGGCGCTGATGCTCGTGCTCACTGTGCTTACCGGCGTCGTCGACGGGTGAGCATTCTCAGCCTCGGGCGGGTCTTCGTTGCCAACATGACCGGCAACGTGGTCTTCATCGGGTTCGCCCTTGGCGGGGCGAGCGGTTTCTCGCTGTCAGCGTCGCTGTCGGCCCTCGCGGGATTCCTTGTCGGTGCGTCGATCGGCGGGGTCGTTGTCGGTCGGCTCGGTTGGCACCGAGGCCGGCTTGTAGCTGTCGTGGCCATTGGCGAGCTCGCGTTGGTCCTTGGCGCGCTGGTTGCCGCGGCTGTGGCCGGCGCCGATCTGGGCTCCGGCGACAAGGTCGCCATTGCCGCTCTGCTGGCCTTGGCGATGGGGGCGCAGAACGCCGCTGTGCGACAGCTCAAGGTCTTCGACCTCACCACCACGGTGCTGACGATGACGCTCACGGGTTTGGCGTCCGACCTGCGTGAGCGTGACCGTTTCGCGATCGTGCGTCGCCTGCTCGCGGTCGGCGCGATGCTCGGCGGCGCCGTGGCCGGCGCGTGGCTTGTCCTTCAGGTCAGCGACGTCGCGGCGCTCGCCCTCGCGGCTGCGCTGCTCACCATCGTCGTGGTCGGCGCAGTCGCCGGAAGCCGCTCGCCCGCGCAGTGGCACGCGCCGCGCCCCTGATGGACGCGGCGTTACGCCTTCGCCGGTCTGGCCCTTGTCGCGGCCGATCTGCGGCAGCGACGCGGCGCCCCCTGGTTGCCTGGAAGCTGAGACTCCCGCGATCCCGGAAACGCATCGATCCGGACAGAGGGTGACCTCGACCGCGACCGGCGAATCACCACGAGTGTGGCAAGGGGTACGGTTCGGTTCGAGGAGGAGCCGGTGGCGACGCTGATCTTCGTGCATGGAGCGTGCGTCCGCGACGCGCCCTGGTGGTGGAGCCCGATGGCCGAACCGCTCGCGCGCCACGGAATCGCGAGCGTCGCGGTGCCGCTGCCCAGCTGCGGCGAGACCGGGGACGATCTCGGCGATCTCTACGCCGATGTCGACGCAACCGCGCACGCGATCGCCGAGGCCGAGGCGCCCGTGGTCTTGTGCGGGCACTCCTACGGGGGGATGGTGATCACCCAGGCCGGGGCCGATCAGCGGGTGGCCCAGCTGCTGTACGTGACGTCGATGATGCCCGAGGCCGGGCAGTCGCTGGCCGATCTCGCCGGCTCCACGCCGGCGCCGTGGATGGATCCGGGCGACGACGGCACCGTCGGTGTCCACGCAGACCTCGTCCGCGAGCTGTTCCTGCAGGACTGCGACGAGGCGACCGTGCGGGAGGCGCTGGCACGCCTCACACGTCAGTCCGCGATGCCGTTCGCCCAACCACCCCGGCAGATCGCCTGGAAGGAGAAGCCTTCGACGTACTTCGTGTGCACCGAGGACCTCGCGATCCCCGCCGAGCTGCAACGCCGGCGCGCCGGCACCGGCGCCCGGCTGGTCGACCTCCCCTCGGGCCACCACCCATTCCTGTCCCAGCCCGAGGCCTTCGCGCACAGCATTGCCGCCGAGATCCAGTCGGTGACCTGACCAGGCGACCGCCGACAAGGTCGCCGTCGCTGTGGGCAGGGTTGTCGATCTGTGGCACGTGCCCGGTCTACGCCCCGGGCGTGATGTTCTGGTTGAGCCGGAACACGTTGTCGGCGTCGTAGGTGGCCTTCACTGCGGCCAGCCGCTCCCACGTCGCGCCGGGGTACGCCGCGCGGACGCGCTCTTCGCCCTCGTCGGCGAGGAGGCCGGCGTAGGCGCCGGGGTCGCCGTCGTCGAGCTCGGCGAAGAGCCCGCGGACCCAGGCGGCGTGGTCGGAGCGTTCGGAGGTGGTTGGGTCGTAGATCGCCGCTACGTTGATCATCATCCGGCTTTGGCGGTGGGCGAAGGCGGTGGCGTGCGCGGGCACTCGGGCCATCGCGCCGCCGAGCACGCGCATCTCGCAGGCGGCCATCATCGCCGTCGACTCGCCGATCCGCTCGAGGATCGTCTCCGCCTGCCGCGAGCCGACGCTGTCGGCGAACATCGCGCGCGCCACCGCGAAGGGGCGGTAGCCCTGCTCGTCGGGATGCATCTCGGGGTACGTCATCGGTCGCAGCAGGTCGGCGACCGGCTCGGCCAGCGCGCGGAAGGGCGCGACGGCGCGCTGACCCGCCTCCAGGTCGCCCGCGTAGACCATCTTCGTCATCACCACGAGGCTGCCGTGCAGCTTCTCGGGGACGAAGGGGAGCGGCGGCGCAAGCATCACGTTGGCGATCGTGCTCAGCTCGTCCGGGGCCGCCTCGGCTTCGGCGAGGAAGCCGGCGATCACCTCGGGCGTCGCGGGGAGGACGAGCAGGCCGCCGAGGACCGTGTCGACCGGGTGGAGGCGGTACTTCAAGCGCGTGACGACGCCGAAGTTGCCGCCGCCGCCGCGCAGCGCCCAGAACAGCTCCGGCTCGGTCTCCGCGTCCACGCGGCGCAGCCGCCCGTCCGCGGTGACGATCTCCGCCGCGAGCAGGTCGTCGATGGTCAGCCCGTGCTTGCGCACGAGGAAGCCGATGCCGCCGGCGAGCGTGATGCCGCCGATCCCGACAGAGCGCGTGTCGCCGAAGCCCGTGGCGAGCCCATGCTCGCCCGCCGCGACGGTGAACGCGCCCGCGGTGAGGCCCGCGCCCGCCCAGGCCGTGCGCCCGGCGGCGTCCAGCTCGAACGAGCGCAGCGCCGAGAGGTCGATCACGATGCCGCCGTCGGAGACGCCGTGGCCCGCGGGGCTGTGGCCGCCGCTGCGAACCGCGAGCTCGGACCCCGTCTCGCGGGCGTGGGCGATGACCCGGGCGATGTCCTCGGGGCCCGCGACGCGGGCGATAAGAGCGGGGCGGCGGTCGATGTGCGCGGCGAAGACCGTCCGCGCCTCGTCGTAGGCGGGGTCCTCCGGCGTGAAGACCTGGCCCGTCAGGTCTCGGGGCAGCTGGGGAGTGGAGAGCATCGTCCGAGGTTCCTTTCTTGTGCGACGTACAAGAACGACTCTAGCGAGTACTTGTGCGCTGTACAAGAGAGCGTTACGCTGAGCACTATGCGCAAGGCAGCCGCGACGTCTCACCGTGGCGTGACGCGGCAGGCCGTCGCCGAGGCGGCCGCCGACCTGGTGGCGACCGACGGCCTGGAAGCGCTGAGCGTTCGGCAGGTGGCCAACCGCCTCGGCGTCTGGCCGACCACGGTCATGCATCACGCCGGTGGCCGGCGCGACGGTCTCCTCACGCTGCTGATCGAGCACCTGGCGGCCGGCATCCGCACCGAACCGCACGGCAGCTGGCAGACACGGCTGACCGAGCTCGGGCACGAGATCCGTCGCGTCGTTCTGGCCCATCGGGGGTTGGCCGATGAACTGCTGCGCTCCGGCGCCACGGGACCGCAGGCGTTACGCCTCGCCGACGCGATCCTCGACGCTCTCCACGACGCCGGTCTTGACCAAGATGTCGCGCAAGACGCCTACGACCTCTTCCTCACCTACGTGCTCGGCAGCGCCGGCCGCCAGACGACGGCTACCGCCCCCGCGCGCTGGCGAGCGTTCGAGAGCGCGCTTGAGCAAGCCGAGCCCGACACCTACCCCGCCCTGCGGCGCGCCGCTCGGGCCGGCACGACCCGTGACGACAACGCGCGCTTCGCCGGCGGCCTCGACCTCGTCCTCGACGCCATCGCTGGTCGCAGTTCGCGCTAGACCGTATGGAGCGTCTGTCCGGCCTTGCTTGTAGAAGCGGCCGGTCCCCCATGTCGATCGTGGGGTGACGTTCATGTCGCGCGGCTGGTACCCGCGCGGCGGTCCACAATCGCAGAGGAGGAACCGGCTATGGCGAAGGCTAGAAGCCTTGTCGGTCTGGACGTGCACGCGACCAAGATCGTGGCGGCGGTGTCGATGCCGAGACGGGTGAGTTGCGGTTGTTCGGGGTCGGCGGCGACGTCGGCGAGGCGGCCGGGCTGTGCGCGGGGTTGCCGCGGCCGGTGTGCGCCGCCTATGAGGCCGGGCCGACCGGCTACGGGCTGGCGCGCGCGCTTGAGCGCCGTGGCGTGGGGTGCGTGGTCGCGGCGCCGAGCAAAAGGCCTGAGGAGGAGGCGCTGCGCGATCTTGTCCGCGCCCGCGAGGCGGTCCGCGTGGATCTGATGCGCTGTCGGCACCGGCTGTCCAAGCTGCTCTTGCGCTACGGCGTGCGCTTCGACGACAGGCATGCCTGGACGGACCGCCACCGCGCGTGGCTGGCCACGCTGAAGCTCGGTCGGCCTGCGGCGCAGGTCACGCTCGCCGACGCGATCGGCGCCGCGGCGATCGACATCGCGAGGCGCTGCAGCGCGAGAACGCGCTCGTCATCGAGGGACTCCTCAGCGCATTGGCCGACAGCATCAGCGTGCTCGAGCCGCTCACCAACGTGTTCCTGCGCGCCAACGGATACTCCCTCGCGACCGCGCTCGGTGCGTCGTGCGAGACATCGGGTCGAGCGGGCCCGGATCCTTCAGCGGCCCCTTCGTGGGCAGCGGGCAAGCGCTGGCTGTGCTCTTCGCCCTGCTGACAGGATTCACCGCGTACAGCGCGTACTTGCTGCGACGCCGGGACATCGCGTGATGTCCTGACGTCGGGCGGAGAGCGGCGCGCCGGCGTGGACCGCGACATAGCCGCTACGCGCCCGGTCGTCCTGGCGCTCGGGGGCCCGTGCCAGATCATCCTGGTGCGACTTCACCGGGGTCCGCGCGGGCGGGGGTCGAGCAGCGTTCGGCAACCGACCGCATAGGGCAATCGCCCGATGTGCCTCGAGCGCCCCGAGCGAATACTCGCGCCAGTACCTCGGCGTCACTCGACGGCGCCGGAAACAAAAAAGGAGGACCAGGATGCTGCTGGCGACGACCACGGTCGAGGATTTCGACCGTTTCACGAGCGTCTTCTCGACCAAGGGTGCCGAGAAGCGCAGGGAGCACGGCTCGAAGGGCTCCGTCGTGTTCCGCGACCCCAACCAGGGCGACCGGGTCTGGGCGATCTTCGACTGGGATCTAGACGGCTGGCAGAGATTCGCCTCCGACCCTGAGGTCCCGCCGATCATGCAGGAGGCCGGGCACAAGGGCCGGCCGCAGGTGGCGGAGTTCAGCGGCCGCTACGAGGCGTAGGAGAGACGTCATGCGAGACGCAATCAAGATCGGCGTGATCGCCGACCAGACGGGCGCCCTCTCCGTCATGGGCGTCGCCCAGGCCAACCTCGCGACGCTGGTTGTGGAGGAAATCAATGCGTCCGGTGGACTGCTCGGCCGTGGCGTCGAACTGCTCATCGAGGACAGCGCAACCGACGACGCGCTGGCGGCGGCCAGGGCCACCAAGCTCGTCCAGGACGACCACGTCGACGTGCTCCTGGGCGGCATCTTCAGCTCGACCAGGCAGGCCATCAAGAGCCCGGCGGTGGAGGAGGGCGGGACGCTCTACATCTACCCCGAGCAGTACGAGGGACAGGAGTACCACCCGCTCCTCTTCTGCACCGGCGCCGTTCCCGCACAGCAGGTCGAGCCGCTCATCCCGTGGATGATGCAGCAGACCGGAGCACGGACGTTCTACCTGCCCTCGGCGGACTACATCTGGCCGCACGTGATGAACAGGAAGGTCCACGAGGTCGCCTCGGCCAACGGCGGCGAGATCGTCGGAGAGGAGTACTTCCCAATCGATCACGCCGACTGGGGGGAGACGGTCGACAGGATCAACTCAAGTGGCGCGGACGTCGTGTTCAACACGACCGTGCCTCCCGGGTGCTTCCCGTTCCTCGAGGCGCTCTGCGAGTCCGGCTTCATCAAGCGTGGCGGGCGGATCGTCACGACGTACTTCGACGAGAACCTCGTCGCCGTACTGCCGTCCGAGCACATCGAGGGGCTGTACGGGTGCATCGACTACTACCAGTCGCTGAGCGACCCGTTCAGCAAGGAGCTGCTCGGCCGCTACAACGCGCGCTTCCCGGACGGCCCCCATTTCAGCGCCGGAAGCGGGTCCACGGGCATGTACCGCGGCCTCAAGCTCTGGGAGGCCGCCGTGACGGAAGCCGGCTCGCTCGACCAGGCTGCCGTCGTCGCGGCGCTCGACCACGCGAAGATCGCCGAGGGCCCGGGCGGCCCGGCCGCGATGGTGCCCGGCCAGCACCACGTGCGGATGAACATGTACATCGCCCAGGTGCGCAACGACACCCTCGACGTCGTCGAGAGCCTGGGGGCGATCGACCCCAGCGAGCACCTGCAGGCAGTGTCGTAGGCACGGACGCCGCCGATGGAGGGGGAAGCCGCCCGCGCGGGCGGCTTCCCGTTGCACGCGCCCGGGCGATCGCGGTACGCGCCAGGGGATGCACTCCCCGCTCCTGCCGGGTGAGCAACCGGCGCTACCGCGACGTCGTGCCGTCGCCCATCACGCGGTAGGACGCGGGCCGCTCAGGCCAGGTTCGACGCCTGACGCTCAGGCGCGAGCATAGGATCTATCCCCATGGCGTCTGACGGCCGCAGCCCGCCCGTAGCGCGACCCGCTGGGGGCCAGGCGCCCATCCGTGCCGCGGAGGTGATCGGTGCGATGTCGATAGCGACCGATCTGGGCACCGGTCAGCCGCTCGAGCACGCGCTCAGGACGGCGATCCTCTCCGTCCGCCTTGGCGAGCTGGCGGGGCTCTCGCCGCCGGAGCTCGTGGACGCCTATTACATCTCCCTGCTGCACGCCTTCGGCTGCACGTCGGACGCGACCGAGCAGACGGAGCTCTTCGGGGACGACATCGAGCCGCGCGCCAGGTTCGCACTCGTCGACGGAGGCAACCCCGAAGAGGTCGGCGCGTTCCTCATGGACGTGGTAGGACAAGGACGACCACCTGACGTTCGAGAGGCGATGGTCGCCCACGCGCTCGAGAACGCGCTCGAGATCGCGCGCTCCACGTTCGCCCTGCACTGCGAGGTCGCGCAGCGCTTCGCCAGCTGGCTCGGCTTCGGCCCCGGCGTCGTCTCAAACCTGGCGTACGTCTTCGAGCGCTGGGACGGGAACGGGTTCCCAGGCGCGGCCTCTGGGGAGGCGATCGCGCTGCCGGCACGGGTGCTCCATATCGCGCGCGACGTCTCGGTCTTCCTCTCGGCCGCGGGACCCGATCGGGCGGGCGAAGTGATCGAGCAGCGCGCGGGCGGCGCCTACGACCCGCACCTGGCCGTCCTCGCGACGGACCACCTCGACGAGCTGCTCGACGGGCTCGACGACGCGCTGATCTGGGAGCAGGCGATCGCCGCCGAGCCGCCGCCCCAGCGGTGGATGACCGGCGACGAGATCGACGCCGCGTTCCGCGTGGTCGGGACGTTCACCGACCTCAAGTCCTACTGGCTGCGCGGACACGCCGAGGGCACGTCCCAGCTCGCCGAGGCGGCCGCCTGGCGCCTCGGTCTCCCGGAGGACGAGGTGACAATGGTGCGCCGCGCCGCGCTCGCGCTCGACCTCGGCCGAGTCGCGGTATCGAACGCAATCTGGGAGAAGCCCGGGCCCTTCGGCCTCACCGACTGGGAGCGCGTGCAGCTGCACCCGTACTTCACCGAGCGCTCATTCGCGCACGCGCCCGCACTTACGTCGATCGGCAACCTGGCGGGTGCCCATCACGAGCGGCTCGACGGCGCCGGCTACCACCGCAAAACGCTTGCGCCGGGGCTCGGCCGAGCGGCGCGCATCCTCGCGGCCGCCGATGTCTACCAGGCGATGCGAGAGCGGCGCCCGCACCGCCCCGCGCTCGACGCTGCCGGCGCCGAGGCCGAGCTGCTGCGCGACGCGCGCGAGGGGCGTCTGTGCCCGGAGGCGGTCGACGCCGTGCTCGCCGCGGCCGGACACCGCGTGGCGAAACGGCCACGCGAGCTGCCCGCGGGCCTGACGGGCCGCGAGCTCGACGTCCTGCTCGCACTCGCCGCCGGAAAGACCAATAAGGAGATCGCCGAGACGCTCGGCATCTCCGCCAAGACGGCGGGGCACCACGTCCAGCACATCTTTGACAAGACGGGCGTGCGAACCCGGTCCGCCGCGACGGTTTGGGCGTTCGAGCGCCACCTCGTGCAGACCGCCTAGGAATCGTCTTGCCCATTCTCACGAGCGGGACCGCACGCTGCCCGCGGCATCGGTGACCTCCTCCATGACCTTCGAATCGGCTGCGGCTTACCGACTTGACAACGTCACGCCAGCTGTCCGCGCCGACGTCGTCTAAAGAGCGCGCATGACCAGCGCGACGGCCGAGAGGTCGACCGCAGCCGCGTTGTCCGAGAGGAGCTCGGCGAGCGTTCCCGCGGCCAGTCCCGCCGACCGAATGGCGTCCGCATGCGTGCCTGCGCGGAGCGTGAAGGTCACCGTGAGCTTGTCGGTACCGACGGAGTCCGCCCTGTGACGGTCATAGCGGGCCCCGAGGTCGCTGCGGAGCCGGTCGTCGATCACCGAGCGGAGCTCCTGCAGGGCGTGAAGCACCTGCCCCGGCGCGTGGCCGCGCTCGCAGCTCAGCGCGACCCGTGCGCTGTACCTCGGCCCTGAGGGCTCCCGCGGCGATGTGTATGGATGTTCAGCTAAGCCCGCCATGGAGTCGGCGGTCAGCGCTCGGTGCCGGTGGTGGCTGCGCCGGCGTGCGCCTGCACGTCCACTGCGGCACGGCGCGCCGCCTTCGCGGTGGCGAAGCTCGCAGCGGAGACCGCGAGGTCAGTCCCATCGTCGCCGATGAGACGCCAGTGAAACTGATTGTCGTTGCCCTCATCGATCACGAACTGCATCTCTTCATCTCCTACTGCCGGTACGGAGTAGTGGACCGCAGGGTCTCCGTCGTGAACATCAACCGGACCACCGGGGTTGACGCCGGGGCCGCCCGGCCCGGTGGCTCGAGCGAACGATCGTTCTGCATGGTCGCGGACCTTCCGAGCGCGGATCACCGGTCGCGGCGTCCGACTGGCTCTATCGGGAGAAACGGCGCTTCCGTCGCTGAGGACGAAACTGTCCGTGAGATCGCCGTGCGGCGTGTGGCCGGCGGTGCTCTGCGCGAAGTCGCTTCGCAGGAGCGGTGAAATGGCCTTGAATGACCATTCTACTCGCTTTCTGGGCTCGCCAGGCGGCCCGCGGGCGTACACTGAAGCTCGACCGCGTCGGGTCTCTCGTCCGCTGCTCCTCGCCTTGCGCGGCCCTCTCACGGAGAGCGGCGGGAACGCGAGGTCGCGCACAGCATGGGCATCCAGCACACCCCGCCGCGGCAGTGGCGTAGGGGACCTGACAGCCGACCCCGAGAGCGGACACGCGCAGGTGAGCGTTCGCGGCTGACGCCATGCCGTGGCTGGCCGATACAGACCTAGGCGCCGCACGCCGATTCACGCGCGCGCTCGTCGAGGCCCGGACCCAGGCCGAGCTGCGCCGCCGGATCCTGCAGGGCCTGGGCGAGCTCGTGCCCGCGGAGCTGCTGACGTGGGATCGCGTCGAGCTCACCACCGGCGCCGTTCGCCACGAGGCCGTCCCAGACGAGGCCGAGCCGCCCGGCGCGTTCACCGCAATCGTGAGCGACGCTACGCGTCACCCGCTCCTATCCGCACATGCCGGCCGCCGGCGTGAGGCGCTGCGCCTCTCCGAAGCCGTCGAGCCCCGCCGCCTGTCCCACAGCGAGCTGTACGGCGACCTGCTCCACCGATCCGGCGTCGAGTACGCCATCGCGATCGGCCTGCGCCCGCAGCGAGAGGCGACGGTCGTTGCCGGGCTCGGCCGCACCGAGCGTCAGTTCTCCGAGCGCGACCGCGACGTCCTCGATCTCGTCCGCCCCGCCGTGGAGAACGCGTTGCGGACCGGACAAGCGCGCGCACGCCTCGTCGGCGCGCTCGCCGTCAACCCGCCGCCGGGGACCGCCGTCGTGCTACTTGACCGCTACGGCGAGATCGAGCACGCGAGTCCCGACGCCGCGCGCTGGCTCGCAGAGCACTTCGGGGGGGCCGAGCACCCGGGCTGGCTACCCGGGCCCGTCGCCGATTGGCTGGCGTTACCGCCGCGCCCGGCGCTCGTCAGCGTGCGCGAAGGGCGGCGCCTCAGCGTCCACCTGCTGCCCGGCGATCCACACGCCCTGCTACTAGAGGAAGAGGTCGACGGGTTCCGGCAGGAGGCGCTGCGGCGGCTCGGGCTCAGCGCCCGCGAGACCGAGGTCTTGTGCGCCGCCATGGCGATGGACGACGAGGCCGAGATCGCTTGGGAGCTGTTCCTCAGCCTGCATACCGTCCGCCAGCGGCTCGCACGCCTGGAAGCCAAACTCGGCGTACGCACGGCCGCCGAGGCCGTCGCCCGGGCGCTCCGCGAGAGCACCTAGTAGCGCATGCGCGTTCGTTGCTTCCTCCGGAACCGAATGTCGCCGAGAACACGCCCGCTTCGGCTGAGCGGCGGCGTCGGCCCGCCGGACATCGACACGGCCAACGCGCACGCAGGAGCCGCTTCCATGCGTCTGGAGATTGCCGGGTGCAAGGGCCAGCAAGACGGGCCCGCTGCGGCCTGCGCCTGACATGACGATCGACTCCGCATCGCTCCTGAATCCGTGGACAGCTCGGACCGACGTCACGATGTTCGGTTGCACGGCCTGCTGGGCACGTCGGGGGTTGCGGTGGTACGGTCGGTCGCACAAAGGGAGCCTCAGCTTGACGCGGCTTGGCCTGGCTTCGGAACTTGTCCCTGAAGCGGCTGGTTGATCCTCCGTACCCACCCGTGGAGACATCTCCGGGCCGCCGATGGTTGGCTGGGCCGCGAGTCGGCTCCGAGGAGGCCCTAATGTGGCTGTACGACGCCACTCCGAGGCGTGTTCCGCCGGTCAATGGCGCGACGCCACGGCCACCCGCCGGACGCACGGTCACCGCGACCCAGCTGCGCGGCGTCGTGTCGTCGGCCGATGTCGGACCGCTGGAGGTCGGCATCGCGGCTGGACTGCAGGCACCGGCGATCGCACGAGCCGCCGTCGAGCGCTGGCTGTCGGGGCGGGTGTCCGCGAGGCTCTTGGATGACGTTCGGTTGCTCGTGTCGGAGCTGGTGACGAACAGCGTCACGCGCGCCCAACTGGAGGCGGAATCGACGATCCACGTCAGCGTGACGATCGCCGACGGCGTGGTGCGCCTGGAGGTCGAGGACCCCGGCGACGGCACGCATAACGTTCCGCGTCCCGATCGGGAGCGTGGCGGTGGCTTTGGGCTCCACCTCGTCGACATGATCGCCGAGCGCTGGGGTTCCAGGCACGACGGCAACGCGTGCGTGTGGGCCGAGCTCGCGCTCTCACCGGCAACCTGACGTAGGGAGGTGGACTCGATGTCCGCGCTCAAGCAGCTGCAGGAGGATGTCGCCATCCGCATGGGCCGAGGCGACACGTTCGCATCAGTCGAGGCCGAAGTGATCGACCCGAGCGGGTTCTCGGAAGCCGAGAAGGCCGCGTTGTGGCTCTACGCGTGGTCGTTCGTCGACTGGAGCCTGCAGCGCCGGGAAGCGATGGCCCATATCGACGCCTTGGCCGGGACGCGACGTTCCCGGAGGTTCCCGCGCAGGCGCCTGCGCCTCGTCGAAGTGTCGTCGCCCTGATCGCCCACGGCAGCGGTCCAGCCGGTCAGGCCACGCGCTGGGCCGCAGAAGAGGGATGGTCTGTGGCCAGCGCCAGCCGGCCATCGAGCCCGCACAGTTCCAGCACGCGGCGCACCGGCCCGTCGCCGGCCAGCACCACGAGGCGTGAGCCCGAGCCGGCGCACGCGCGGTCGGCCACGCACCGCCGCAGCGCATCCGTGGTGTTTCACCGCATTCCCGACGCCTGTCCCGACGCCCGGACGCGCAGCGATCCTAACGTCAGCCACCCCCGTCGCGCATTAAGCCCGCCCACGAGCCGGCGGGGGCTGCGGTAAGCTGGGAGCACGTAGGTCCCGACGGAGCCCACACCCCACGTCCGGGACAGGCGAGTCGCTCGGCGGATCTCATCCGCCTCCTTCCTTCTCTCGCGCGACTCGACCCTCAGGAGGGAGGCGAGGACGGAGCTGGCGATGCCCAGCGCCCAGTTCGATCCCACCACGAACGGTCAGCGCGGCCTGGCGATCAGCAATCTCGTCGTGCGGCTGCTCAGCGAGTACACGGGCCGCGGGCCCACCAAGGCACGAACGCACTTCAGCGACAACCTGATCACCGTCGTCGTGCAGGACCTTCTGACCAAGGGCGAGCGCAGCCTCGTCCGCGACGGCAAGGCAGACCTCGTGCTCGAGACGCGCCGCGCCTACCAGCTCACGATGCGCGACGACTTCACCGCTGGGATCGAAGAGATCACGGGACGCCAGGTGATCGCTTTCCTCAGCGCCAACCACATCGACCCCGACATGGCCATCGAAAGCTTCATGCTCGCTCCCCAAGCCGACGGGCAGCCCACGTGAACCGACGGCCGGGGTTGTTCTCGAGCGCTCGCGGCTTCCGCAGTGGTGCGACGTGCCTGCGGAGCGGGCGCGGTGCCGGCCGCAGCGAGTAGCACCGCCGGCACGACAGACGCGAGGATGCCGTCGATGCCAGGCTAGAAACGGTTCCGCACCGTGTGCCGTCGAGGTCGTCGGTCGGCAGTGCACTCGCGTCGGGTGCAGTCATCCGCAGCGCGCGAAGTGGCCGGCTTGCGTCCGGGCGCAGGACGAACAGCCCGCTAGTCCAGGGCGCACGCGATCGGCGTCGCGCGGGCGGCGAAGTCCGTTGCGTCGTGCTCACTGCCGAGAGATACGGGGTTGACGAGCATCAGAGTGCGGCCGGCGTTCCGGTCGAGCCCGAGCCCCGGCCTGCCCGGTCGATCAAGTGTGACGCGGCGCACTTGTCGTCCGGCGGGTCCAATTCAAGACGATTCCGGGCACGGGACAGCGCTTCGTCGCGTGCGATCGCGGTAGTCGTTTCTGATGCCGCCGGACGTTCGCTCGTGGCTGCCGGAGGGTCACCTCGGGTGGTTTGTGGCGAGGTTGCTGACGATCGCGGGGGCCTTCCGGGCGCACTGTCGCGAACGCGCTCTCGCGGGGGCCGGTCCGGGAGGGACAAGGTCCAGAAGCTCGTCTCGGCGTTGTGCCGCTTTGCTGGCGGGTGGATCGCGCCTCGGTCGTGGCGCAGCGAAGCAGGAGATACTCGACCGCGTGGCTCGACCGGAGACCATGAAGGTGATCGTCCGCGACAGGTAGCTCGACGGCGCCGTCCGCCTCACCTCGGCCCGCGGCGCGGACCTCACGCGGACGGTCCTCCTCGCCACGGGGATGCTCGACGAGGTGCCCGACATCCCCGGCTTCGCCGACCTGTGGGGCACCAGCGCGCATACCTGCCCGTACTGCGACGGCTTCGAGCACCGCGACGAGCGCCTCGCCGTGCTCGCCCCCGGCGCCCGCGGCGAGCACCTCGCCATCGTGCTGCGCCAGTGGTCCGATGACGTCGTCCTGCTCAGCAACGGTCCGCACGAGCTCGCCGTCGACGAGCTCGCGCGCGTGCGCGTCCGGAGGCATCCCCATCATCGAAACGCCCGGTCGTCGCGCTGGATGGCGACGGTAGCGGGCGCCTTCGTCGCGTGCGTCTCGACGACGGCGAGACGCTCGACCGCGACGCGCTGTTTTTCTACGTCGGCTGGCGGCTGCGCATCGACGTCGCCCGCACGCTGGGCTGCCGGCTTTGTGACGACGGCTCCATCGCCGTCGACTCGGGCCAAGCGACGACCGTCGACCGCGTCTACGCCGCCGGCAACTGCGCCGACCCGCGGGCGCTCGTCCCGGCGGCCGCCGGCTCCGGCGTCACCGCCGCGGTCGCCATCAACACCCGCCTGAGCTTCGAGGACGCCGACCGCGTCGTCGCCGACTCCCGCGCGCCGGCGCCCGCCTCCGAGGTCCGCCGACCCGCACCATCGCCCACCGGGTTCGCCACGAATCCGTGGGGACTTCGACACGGACATCGGCATGACGACGCGGTCGGTACTCATCACCTGAAAACAGCTCAACCCGTACGAGGACGCCAAGGCCGTGCGGGCGATACTCGAGCGCGGCCTGACCGAGGACGGGCCGCGCAGGCGCTGGGCTGGCCCAAGCACCGCGTCACCGCGCGCGTGAAGATCCTCGGGCTGCCCGAGCGCGCGCAGCAACTGGCCGGCGACGGCACCACCCCCTGGCCGCCGTGGGCGAGCTGCGCGCTTTCGGCGACGCTCGCGGTGAAGCTGCTCGGGGTCGAGGTTCCGCGTTCGGCGCCTTCAGGGCGCACGCCTCCGCGTCGCACCGCGACCGCCGGCGGTTTCAGCGCCGACCGGGATCGGGGCAGAACAATTGACGCGTGGGTAACCCTAGGGGGTATCCGCGCGCTCACTGACGGCCCTCAGTATGTCGCCGACCCCGATCGGCGACGTCGTGATGCTTATGCTCGCTGCCAACCGTGCGGCGATCTTGCGCATTGCCCGTGAGATGGACGCGGTCGAGACATATCCTTCACCGACTCGGACCAACCGAGCGAGCCGCATCATGGCGACTCTCGCCAATCGTTTCGCCAAACCCTCCTAGGAGGTTGAGCAATGGGAGTAGAGGACCACGCACCGTCCAGCGCGGAGGTTGCCGAGGCGGGCCTGTCCGAGGCGCAGATCGCGGTTCACTGGCGGGAGGAGGAGTACTTCCCGCCGCCGCCATCGTTCGTCGCGCAGGCCAACGCGGCGGACCCCGCGATCCTTGAGCGCTTTAGCGAGAAGCACTACCCGGAGTGCTTTATCGAGTACGCGGAGATGCTCACGTGGGATCGCAAGTGGGACACGATTCTGGACACGAGCAACCCGCCGTTCTGGAAGTGGTGGGTCGGCGGGCGCCTGAACGCAAGCGTGAACTGCGTCGATCGACACCTGGAGTCGCGCGGCAACAGGAACGCGCTGATCTGGGTGCCTGAGCGCGAGGACGAGGAGACGCAGGAGATCACCTACGAGGATCTGCACCGGCGGGTCAACGAGTTCGCAGCGCTGCTGCGGGATTTCGCCGGCGTACGGACCGGCGACCGGGTGACCTTCCATCTGCCGATGGTGCCCGAGCTGCCGGTATCGATGCTGGCCTGTGCTCGCATGGGTGTGGTCCACTCCGAGGTGTTCGGCGGGTTCGCGGGCGCTGCCTGTGGTCACCGGATCGCCGACTCGCAGAGCAAGATCCTGGTGACGATGGACGCCTACTCGCGCAACGGCGAGCTGATCGACCACAAGGCCAAGGCCGACGAGGCGATCGCGACCGCGCGTGAAGAAGGTCAGGAGATCGAGAAGGTGCTGGTGTGGCGGCGGCACCCCGGCGAGTACCACTCGCAGAGCCCGATGGTCGAGGGTCGCGACTTCTTCATCGACGAGTTGCTCGACAAGTACCGCGGGCAGCAGGTGGAGCCGGAGTCGATGCCGGCGGAGGCGCCGCTGTTCTTGATGTACACGAGCGGCACGACCGGCCGGCCGAAGGGCTGTGAGCATTCGACCGGTGGCTATCTGTCGTACGTGACTGGCACGTCGAAGTACTACCAGGACATCCACCCGGACGATACGTACTGGTGCTTTGCGGACATCGGCTGGATCACCGGCCACTCCTACATCGTCTACGGGCCGCTGTCGCTTGGCACGACGAGCGTGATGTACGAGGGCGTGCCGACCTACCCGGATGCTGGGCGGCCGTGGCGGATCGCGGAGAAGCTGGGGGTGAACATCTTCCACACCGCGCCGACGACGATCCGGATGCTGCGCAAGCTCGGCCCCGAGGAGCCCGAGAAGTACAGCTATCACTTCAAGACGATGACGACCGTCGGCGAGCCGATCGAGCCCGACGTGTGGCGCTGGTACCACAGCTTCGTCGGCAAGGGCGAGGCGGCGATCACCGACACCTGGTGGCAGACCGAGAACGGCGGCTTCTTGGGCAGCACGCTGCCCGGGCTGCAGCCGATGAAGCCCGGGAGCTGCGGGCCGGGTGTGCTCGGCATCTTCCCGGTGATCTACGACGAGACCGGCGCGGAGGTCCCGAAGGGCTCGGGCAAGGCGGGGAACATCTGCATCCGCAACCCGTGGCCCGGGTCCTTCCAGACGATCTGGGGGCAGCCGGAGCGGTACGTGGAGACCTACTACGCCAAGTACAACAAGGACAAGGACAGCAAGGACTGGCACGACTGGCCGTACTTCGCCGGGGACGGCGCCGTGCAGGCGGCCGACGGCTACTTCCGGATCCTCGGGCGGGTCGACGACGTGATCAACGTCGCCGGCCACCGGCTCGGGACCAAGGAGCTCGAGTCGGCCGCGATCATGGTCGAGGAGGTCGCCGAGGCCGCCGCGGTCCCGGTGATCGACGAGGTGCGCGGCAAGATCGTCGAGATGTACGTGGCGCTCAAGCCAGGGTTCCAGCCGAGCGACGAGGTCGCGCAGAAGGTCTCTCAGACGATCGTCAAGGAGATCGGGTCGATCGCGCGCCCGAAGAACGTGTGGATCGTCGCCGACATGCCGAAGACGCGCTCGGGCAAGATCATGCGCCGGGTTATCGCCAGCGTCTCGAACTTCGCCGACGTCGGCGACGTGACGACGCTCGCGAACCCCGAGATCGTCGATGAGATCCGCCACCACGTGCAGAGCGAGAAGCTCGCGCACGGCGAAACCCCGCGCGAGCTCTCAGAGAAAGAGAGAGAGGAGATCGCAGCGTACGGCCAGGCCGAATAGACTTCAGCGACGCCCGTCAAACCCGCTGTCGCCGATCGAGCAGGACCCGGGACGCGCTACTCCTGCAGCAGACCGGCGTTGTCGAGGAACTCGCCAAGCGCGGCGGCGCTCCTCGCACAGCCGCAGAAGCTGCTGACGTCTCCCTGCTCAACCGCACTCCAGCAGATCCGGTCGGTCAAACCTATGGCTTCCTGCGCGAGCCGCGGGAGCATCGACAACGGACACGACTCGACCTCGCTGCGCAGCCTCCGGACCGCCGCGAGCCACTCCCCGGAGGGCGGTTGCAGGTCCTCGAGTAACACCGAGAACTGCCCGACGATGTACTGCTGGGTCACCGAAGCTTCCAAAATCGCGCTGCGCGGTCAGCGTACCTCGCAAGGCAGGGGCAGGCAATCCGCTCGCTCCACCACATGCGCGATGGGACACGCCAGCCGGTCGGCTGTACGGACGAGGTTCTCAGGAAGACGCTGAGGTCATCCAACAACGCCTGGGTCTCTCCGAGCGGATGTAGGGATCTGGCGCGCCACCTCAAGCAGCTCGAAGGCGGCGGGGTCGCGGACGCGGTAGTAGATGCTGGTGCACACCCCGCGCGGCGAGCAGGCCCTGCTTCCGCATCGCGCCGAGGTGCTGGTTCCCCAAGGACCACGACGGCAAGTTTCCTGTGGAACGGCTACGGCGAGAACTCCGCGTCCTCGTGCGGATCTTCAGCCGCTGTCAAGGCAGGGCCGAGGCTGGCGAGGGACGCCGATCGGGCTGCTGACATCCCTCGGCGGGGGGGGATCGACACCGATGGGCTGGGCGTGACTCCCGAGGCGATCGCGAAGCTGCTCGAGGTGGACGTCGAGGGTTGGAAGCAACAGCTTCCGTAAAATGCACCGGGCACACGACGGCGCGCACGCCGAAGGCGCCCGCTGGCGGTTGGGCACGCGCGGGCACGGCGCTCGAGTCGGCGCTGCGACGTACTGTCCTGGCCGCTACAGGGCGTCGGCCGCGGCCGCCCGCTGCTCCGGCCGCGTCGTGCCGGCCACGCGCGTGTGCTCCGCCCCGGCCAGCGCGCGCCAGCCTGGCCGTGACTGCCGTGACCGAGGCGGCCTGGTCTGCTGCCTCGGAGCCGGAGCGCTGATCGCCTTGACCGCCCGAAGCGCTGGCTTGGAGGCGTAGACGTAGCGCCGGCCGTTCGACGCTCGGTGGCGTTGCATGCGCCAGCCGAGGAACTCGATCCCCTCGTCGATGCTCGTGATGCGGGTCTTCTCGCGCGAGAGCGTCAGGCCGGGCGGCGCGAGCACCGCCGCGGTCTGAGCGACGAGCGCCTCAGGGTGCGTCCTGTGGCCGGAGAGCACGACGACGAGATCGTCGGCGTGTGCGAGGTCGCCGCGATCCGTTGACTGACCTCGGAAGATGTCGTCTTTGCAGGGCCCGACGAGACGGGGACGTCGGCCGGGACTACTCGGGACAACTCAGTGTTCTGGGCCAACGCTTGGATCGGGGACGCTCAGCAGCGCTTCGACGCGCGAGATCGCGGTCCGGCGCCGGGACTGACTGGCGGTCGGCCCCGCGACGCGGAGCTGCCCGCGCTCGTGCAGGGCCTTGCGCCACCGGATACGTTGGGGTCATGGGGTACCTCCCGTACTCCGACGCCGTGGCCGCCGCCGTCGGGCGCCGGCGAGCGGCGGTCGACGACCCCGCGGAAGCGATTGACGCGCTCGCGGCGCAACTGCGATGACGACCGTGGCGAGCATCGGCGCCCTGCCCCACGCGCTGCGCGACGAGGCGCAGCTCAGCCGGCGCTTCGCCGGGCGCCGGCCTGCCGTCTTCCTTGATTACGACGGCACGCTGACGCCGATCGTCGATCGCCCACAGGACGCCGTGATCTCGCAGAGCATGCGCGAGGCGGTCCGGGGGGTGGCGGAGCGCTGCCCGGTCTGCGTGGTCAGCGGTCGCGACCGCCGAGTGGTCCAGGGCCTGATGGGCGTCGACGACCTGATCGTGGCTGGAAGTCACGGTTTCGACATCTGGAGCCCGCGAGAGGGAACGCTCGAGCACGAGGCCGGCGGTGGCTTCGAGGAGCTGATCGAGCGCGTCACCGCCCGGGTGCGCGAGCAGGCTGATCCGATCGAGGGCTCGCTGGTCGAGCCCAAGAAGGCGTCGGTCGCTCTGCACTACCGGCTCGTCGCCGACGCCGACCGGCCGAGAATCGCGGCCATCGTCGATCGCCTGCTGGCGGACCATCCCGACGAGCTGAAGGTCACGCCCGGCAAGATGGTCTACGAGCTACAGCCCAAGCTCGAGTGGGACAAGGGGAAGGCGGTGCTGTATCTCCTGGAGGCGCTCGGTCTGACCGGCGACGACGTCGTGCCCCTTTACGTGGGCGACGACGTGACCGACGAGGACGCGTTCCGGGCGCTGGCCGGGAAGGGCATCGGCATATTCGTCGGCCGGGCCGACGATCCGGAGGTCGGCGGCCGTGGCACGTCCGCCGCGTTCGTACTGGACTCGATCGAGGAGGTGCAACGATTTCTGGACCGGCTGGCTCGGTGAGCGAAGCGCGCCGAGGAGACCGTCGCGCGTCACAAACGACGCCGCCAACCTCCCCAACCCTCAGGGTTCAATCTTGGACCGGCATGTGGTGAATCAACCTTCGACCGGCAAGCGCGCCCGGTCGCGGGCGTCGTGGCCACGGCCTCGCTCTCGCGTTGCGCGACAGGCGGGGGTGCCGTCGGTCCGTGACGTGTGCCGGCTGCGGTGTTGGTCGGATCAGAGGCACACGCTGGTTTGCGGCTGATCCGGTTAAGGGTTTCGTCGTGCTCGCGCGTTGCGGAGACGTTGAACGCGGACAGCTCGGCGGCGCGGAATGGAGTGGTCGGTCGTGGTTTCGGGAGTCGATCGCCGAGCGGATCGGTTGGCGGCACCCGACAAGCCGGGGGGTCGACTCGTGGACGCGACGTCGGGCTCGACCTCGGCCCGACAGACCACCGATCGGGTCAGCCCAGCGGTTCGAAGACGGCCGTGAAGTGGCGCAGGGTCCCTGGCTCGTCGACGATCCGGTAGCCGGTCAGCTCAACGGCCCGGCTGGCCACGTACTCGAAGACCTCGATCACGTAGTCGATGTGGCTCTGCGTGTACGTCCTTCGCGGGATGGCCAGGCGCACCAGGTCGAGCGGTGCGGGCACCTCCGAACCGTCCGGCCGGCGGCCGAACATGACCGTGCCGATCTCGCAGCTGCGTACTCCCCCTGTCTCGTACAGGGCGACCGCGAGCGCTTGGCCGGGATACTCAAGCGGCGGGATCTGCGGGAGCATGGCCCGGGCGTCCACGTACACCGCGTGCCCGCCGATCGGTGTCAACACCGGCACTCCGGCGCGCTGCAGAGCGTCGCCGAGGTAGCCGGTCGAGCGGATCCGGTATCGCAGGTAGTCGTGACTGACGACTTCGCGCAGCCCCTGCGCCAGCGCCTCGAGGTCGCGGCCGGCCAAACCGCCGTAGGTCGGGAACCCCTCGGTGAGAATCAGCAGGTTCCGGCAGTCCCTGGCCAGTTCGCCGTCGTCCATCGCCAGCCACCCACCGATATTGCCCATCGGGTCCTTCTTGGCGCTCATCGTCATGCCGTCGGCCAGCGATGCCAGCTCACGCACGATGTCGGTCACGTCACGGTCGCCCTGCCCCGGCTCGCGTTCACGGATGAACCAGGCGTTCTCGGCGAAGCGGCAGGCGTCGAGAAACAGCCGCTTGCGGTGCGCGTCGCATACCTCGCGGACCGCGTGCAGGTTGGCCAGCGACACCGGCTGCCCGCCGCCGCTGTTGTTGGTGATCGTCATGAACACCACCGGCACGTCGTCCCCGCGCTCGCGCAGCAACGCGTCCAGTGCCTCGACGTCCATGTTGCCCTTAAACGGATGGTCGGCGCGCGGGTCCAGGCCCTCCGCGATCACCAGGTCGACGGCCTGCGCCCCGGTGTACTCGACGTTCGCTCTGGTGGTGTCGAAGTGCGTGTTGTTCGGCACCACGTGCCCGGGCCGCGCCAGGACGCTGAACAGGATCTTCTCGGCCGCACGACCCTGGTGGGTAGGAATCACATGCTCGAACGGAAACAGCTCGCGCACCGCGTCCCGGAACACGTAATACGACGGCGAGCCCGCATAGGACTCGTCGCCGTGCTGGATCGCGGCCCACTGGTCGCGGCTCATCGCGCCGGTGCCCGAGTCAGTGAGCAAGTCGATCAGCACGTCGTTTGCGTGTACCTCGAACAGGTTGTAGCCGGCCGCGGTCAGAGCCTCCCGGCGCTCCGCCCGGGTCGTCATCCGCAGCGGCTCCACCGAGTGGATCCGAAACGGCTCGATGATCGTGCGGAACGTCGGTGCACTCATGGCCACGACGGTACTCGCGCACGACACCCAGATGCACCGGACCGGATCCGTGGATCCCGAGCGGCTGAGGCCCGGTAGAGCCGGACGACGCCGGCCCTCGCCATCGCCTCAGCGCTTCTCCTTTGCGCGAAACCGGCCACCCCGCTGGCGCGCACGTTCCGCTCCTCCCTGTCGTCCAAGGGGCGTTCGGCGACGCTAGCAGTAGACGCTCGCTCATCGCGCAAAGCACAAGTGCCCCGAGCGGCCTGCGATGGTCGCCCGTTAGGGGCAATCAAGAAAGGAGGATGAGAATGGCTGAGAGTGTCTATCGCGTAACCGAATTGGTTGGCGCCAGTAGCGAATCGTGGGAGGCAGCTGCCCGCAACGCGATTGAGACCGCGGGGAATGGGAACACACGCGTCACGAGCTGGAATACGCAGGACTCTTGGCCCTTTTAGGTGACTCAGGGGGTTTGGGGGCCTCTTCGGAGTCTCGGGACGGAGCGCGTAGGAGTTCTCTTGCGATGGCGCGGAGTGGTGTCCCCGCCGGTCGGACGGTTCGCGCCTCGTCGGTTCGATCGCCGAATGGCGTTGCCCGCGCCCCGGCGAGATCAGGCACCGGCCTGGCCGGACTCGCTACCGAGTGTCAGGTTGCGGCCTTCGCGGTAGCTGAGGATCGCCCCGGCAGCGCCCACGACGATGACACCCGCGGCGAACAGGACATAGAGCACGGCATCGAGCTCGTTGTGGAACGCATCGCCGGCGAAGATCGCCCCACCGATCCAGATCGCGCCGACCACGATGTATGAGAGCGCCGCGCCCGGCATGTCGGCCCGGTCGCCTCGCAGCGAGATGTAGGCCGCACTGCCGCCGATGCCCAGCAACCAGGCGGCGATCGCCTCGGCCGCCAGCGGCGCCAGCGGCCATGCCCAGGCCTCGCTGGCATCGTGGGGCAGCGAGAACAGCAGCATGCCTCAGGCGAGCATCACGATCGCCTGCAGCGCCAGGGCGCGGCGCAACCGCACCGGGAGGCGCTCCTCGACCGGCCGGTCCGAGCACGAGCAGTTGCTGGCCCGCGGCGGCAAAGAACGCCGGCACTGCGAAGACGTAGGCCTCCACCCAGATCACGCCCACCGCGCCGTGGACTCGCCGACATGCCGCAGCGTCGCGATCAGGAGGCCGAGGGTGACGAACGCACCCTCGTTGGGCGGCTCCCGCGGGAGCGTGGTGGCTGTCCGGCCGACGCTATTCACGTGGCGCGGCCGCGGTCAGCGCGGCGCCGTGCGTAGGGGACGAGTCCGGGGGGGCCCGGTGTGGACGGCTACGGATGGAAGCGGCGCTTCGGCGCGCAACCGTGAAAGGCGTGGCCATCTTCGCCCTGATCGCGCTCATGGTGCTCGCGCTGGCCGGTCCGGCGTACGGCGGCGTGACCGGCGTGACTGGCCGGGCCTTCACGCTCGCCACCATGCCGTGGTACTCGTTCGGCCCGCTGCCGGTGACGGTGGCCCGCGACGGCACCGTCTGGGGCCGTCCACGAGGACGGCTCGCTGTGGCGGCTGCGTCCGCACAATGTGCGGCTGGCAGGGGTTAGGACCGGCCGCGAGTGGTCCGACGTCGCCGTCGTCGCCGATGGCAGCCTGCTGCTCGCGCCGCTGTCGGACGGCCGCGCGGCGTGGCGCCGGGCTCGCGATGGGAGGCTCAGCGTCGTCGGCGGCAGCACGGGCCGGCACCTGCGGGTGGCATCCGATCTCGCCCGCGGTGCGCCGGGCGCGGCGCGCAGCCTTGGCATGCTCCGGACCGGTGGCACTCGCGAAGCGCAAGCTGATCCACTGGTTGCTCACCCACGACTTCGAGGAGCTGCCGCGCCGGGCGACGAGCCACCGACGCTTTCGCGGGCCGGGCACGACGATTACGGTGCCGGCGCACGGGCGTCCTGAGCTGTCCGCCAAGCACACCGGCATGCTCATGCGCGAGCTCGAGAAGGCTGGCTTTGACCGCCACCAGATCCGCGAGGAGCTAGGCCTGTGAGCACGGTGCAGGCAGACCAAGGCCATGGCGTGTTCCCGCCCAACTCGTGTAGTCGCGGGGACGGACGCTTCCGGTCTGGCTGGTCGAGGCCGGTGCCAGCTGCGCACTTCACGCCGGACGACCCCGTGTTGGGATCGGCGCGGTCTGTTGGCTGCTGCGTAACGCCGGCTTCACGCGCGGACGGCGCTCACGCGTACGAGTCCACGCGAGCTCGCACGGGAGCCCAACGTCAGTCGAGTTCGCTGTCCGGACGCTCGTGAGGCCATCTCGTCGCGCTTCGGCGCTGCGCTCCTCGACGCGGGCGTGCAGGCGGTGGGCGGCGTTCCAGCGCGGCGGTCGTCGCTCGTCCCGGTCGGCGAGGATCGCCGGGAGCGGTGCCGTCGGTGTCGGAGAAGCGCAGCTGGGCGCCGGCGAGCGGTCGTTCTTGCGGACGATCAACCGCGTCGCGCTCAGGCCAGCGGCAGACGTCGACCTGCGCGGTCAGCGCGGCACTCACGCGCAGTCGCGCGGCTCGTCGTGCGGGGCAAGCGCCGGCCGCCACGCGTCGTCGTCGACGCCAGCGCGGCGGCGCCGACGATCTCGGTGACGTAGTAGCCGCGCGAGAAGCGGATGCGCCGCTCGCGCAGCGCGGCGGCGACCGCGTGCGTCGCGCCGCCGCGTCGGCGCGCGCACGATCTCTGCCGGCTGGTCGCGCTCGCGGTCGGCGACGTCGGCGGGCAGCTGCTGAGCGCATCTCAAGGACGGTGATGTGGTCGCCCGTGCGAGCGGCTCGCCGGGTCCGCCTAGAGCGAGACCGCTTCGGGCCCGGTCGATTTCGTCATCACCGCTGCCGCCGCGGAGCGTCACGCGGGCGTGACGCTCCGGTGTGGTGGCTGGCGGTCGGGCGGTCAGCGGTTGAGCGGCCAGACGGGAAGGATGCTGCGTCCGTAGGTGGCCTCGCAGGTCTCCGCGCAGGAGAGGTACATGGCCAGCGCTGCGGCGCCCAGGCCAAGGTATCCGCCCCAGTGCACGAGGCCGGTGTGCGCGCCGTAGTTGCCCGCGGCGAGCGCGAACAGGGCGCCGATGACCAGCAGCAGCGCCGCGACGACGACGCCGTTGGTGCGGAACGACGCGATCGTCATCGAGATGACGAAGAACCCGAAGGCGTAGAGGAACAGCCCGAGGGCGTGCCCGACCTGGCTGGCGGGTATCGCCGTCAGGAAGAACTCGGCGATCGCGAACAGCGACAGCCAGAACGCGCCGAAGCCGGAGAACAGCACGCCGGCGAACGTGTTGCCGGTGCGGAATTGGATGAGTCCCGCCAGCAGCTGGGTGAGCCCGCCGAACATCAGCGCGACACCGAAGACCGCCGGCTCCACGCCCTTGGCGATGAACTCCGCGTTGACCATGCTCAGCATGAACGTGGTGACCGCGAACGCGGCCAGCGCAAGCGGAGCCGAGTTGCCCCACTCGATCGGTTTGGCGACAGCAGCGGGCGTCGCTCCGTTGTGCTGATGTGTCGGCGCGATTCGCCGCTCTTGGATGGTGGTCGCCATGGTCCTCTCCTCTGACAGTTGGTTTGAGGGCGAAGGCCCAGGACGTGGGGAAGTGACTTGTGAGCGGTCGGCGCGGGCTGTGCGGGCGATGCGTTGGGGTTGGAGTGCTCCCGCCGCGTCACTGGACCCTCTCGGCGATCGTGGACCCCGCGGGCGAGCGCGCCATCGGGGTGCATACGGATCACAAAGGCGGAACCCCGCAGCATGTGGCGGCTTTGCCGCAACGCAGCCCAGCCAGTGGCACGTGGAACCCGCCGGCCGGCCGAGCAAGCCTTCAGCCGTGGGGAAGTCGGCCCGCGAATACTCGCCGGGCGGTCCTGCAGCGGAGCCCGCCGGACGCCGTGGGGGCCCGGTCTCGCGAACGCGACGCTCGCGGATCTTGCTCGAGACCGTGTGCCTTCCATACGTCCTCGCCCGGCGGACGTTGCCGCCGCCGGGCGCTACCTCGCCTCGGGCGTGCTCGCTGACGCTCAGGCGGTCTCGATCGCCGCGGCCTCGGCGAGGCCCAGCTCTTCGATCGCGCGCTCGCGCAACTTGAACTTCTGCACCTTGCCGGTGATGGTCATCGGGAACTCATCCACGGTGCGTACATAGCGTGGGATCTTGAAGTGCGCGATCCGCCCGCGGCAGAACTCGGCGATCGCCTTCTCGTCGAGCGCCGCCCCCTGGCGCGGCACGATCCAGGCCATGATCTCTTCGCCGTAGCGCGCGTCCGGCACGCCGATGACCTGAACGTCGGCGATGTCCGGGTGGGCGTGCAGGAACTCCTCGATCTCGGCGCGGGTAGACGTTCTCGCCGCCGCGGATGACCATGTCCTTGCTGCGCCCCACGATCCGCAGGTACCCCTGCTCATCCATCACCGCGAGGTCGCCGGTGTGTATCCAGCGCCCGCGGTCGATCGCCTCCGCCGTGCGCTCGTCCTCGTCCCAGTAGCCGAGCATGACCGAGTAGCCGCGCGTGCAGAGCTCGCCGGTCTCGCCGCGCGCCACCACCCGGTTGGTGACCCGGTCGATCACCTTGATCTCCACGTGCGGATGGACGCGCCCGACCGTGCCCACGCGTTTGTCGAGCGGGTCGTCGGAGGCCGTCTGGGTGGAGACCGGCGAGGTCTCGGTCATCCCGTAGCAGATCGTGACCTCCTGCATGTGCATGTCCGACACGACGCGCCGCATCGTGTCGATCGGGCACGGCGAGCCGGCCATGATCCCGGTGCGCAGCGAGGAGAGCTCGAACTCCGCGAAGCGCTCGTGCTCGAGCTCGGCGATGAACATCGTCGGCACGCCGTAGAGCGACGTGCAACGCTCCTCCTGCACGGTCTCGAGCACCGCGACCGCGTCGAAGGCAGGACCCGGGATGACCATGCAGGCGCCGTGCGCGATCGCCGCCAGGTTGCCCATGACCATGCCGAAGCAGTGGTAGAAGGGCACGGGGATGCAGATCCGGTCCGCCTCGCCGTACCCGCAGCCGCGCCCGACGAAGTAGGCGTTGTTGAGGATGTTGTGGTGGCTGAGCGTGGCCGCCTTGGGAAAGCCGGTGGTGCCGCTCGTGTACTGGAGGTTGATCGGGTCGTCGAACTGCGTCGCGGCCTGGCGCTCGGCCACCTCGGCGGGGCTCACCCGCGCGGCGCCGGCTAGCAGCGCGTCCCAGTCGGGGCCGTCAAGGAAGACCACCTGCTCGAGAGTGGGCACCTTCGGGCGGACCTCTTCGACCATCGCGACGTAGTCGGAGCTCTTGAAGGCCCGCGCGGCGACCAGCGCCCGGCAGCCGGACTGGCGCAGCGCGAACTCGAGCTCCGACGTCCGGTACGCCGGATTGATGTTGACGAGAATGATCCCCAGCTTGGCGGTGGCGAACTGCACGAGCGTCCACTCGGCGCAGTTGGGCGCCCAGATCCCGACCCGCTCGCCCGGCTTAAGGCCCATGGCCAGCAGCCCGCGCGCCACCTCCTCGACCGCCGCGGCCAGCTCGGCGTAGCTGTAGCGCAGCCCCTGATCGCGCGACACGAGCGCCTCGCGGTCGCCGAAGCGCTCGATTGTGCGGTCGAAGGTGGCGCCAATCGACTCGCCCAGCAGCGGCTGCGTGGACGCGCCACTCACGTACGACGGCTGGGACCTCTCCTCAGCGGTAGCGGGCGCCGCATCCTTGCGCGCGTGCGACGAAGCGATTGGCCGCTCTCTGACGGTGGTGGCCATGGTTCCTCTCCTCTGGCAGTTGGACTGACGGCAAGGGCCCCGGGACGTGGAGGACTGCGACTCGCGCGCGAAAGCCGCGGGCCGTGCGTGCGACGCTATGGGTTTGGACTGCACCGGCCACGTCAACGAGGCCTCTCGGCGATCGTGGCCCCCGCGGGCGATCGTGGCATCGGGGTACATACGGATCGCCACAAGGGAATCCCGCAGCGTGTGGCGACTTTGCCGAAACGCACCCCGGCCGCCAGGGGCCGCGTGAAACCCGCGGGGCGGCCGATCAGCCCTTCAGATAACGGTGAAGGGTCCGAGCAGGACAATTCTCGGACTTCTCTCCGCCTCAAGCTCGCAATAAGGGATGGCGCGCCGGCCGGCCGGAGACTCATGCCTTGCGCCCCGAGCGGGCATCTGTCGGAAGCGACTCCGCTTCTCTATGCCGAAGACCCGCGAGACACGCCGCGTCGGTAGGGCGCCGCAGGCTCGGCGACGGGCGGCTGCAGCAGCCCGATGCGCTGGTCGAGCAGCGCGAGCAGGTCGGCGGTGACATCGTCGACTGGGCGGTCGCTGCGCAGCGCCAGGTGCGCCTGCGGCGCGACCTCGTCCAGCGGCTCCCAGGGCGGGCGCTCGCCGCCGGCGTCGTGGCATTCGACGAAAAGCAGCGGCGCGCCGTCGCCGAACGCCGAGCGGAACGCATCGCGATCTGAGCGGGGCGCCAACGCCGCCTGAATGATCGCACCGCGATGCGTGGCGACGTGCCTGGCGGCCCGGCGGCCGAGCGAGGCATGCGCGAGGAGGTCGCCGCCGGCGGGCGGCGCCCGGCCCGTGCCCGCGCTGAGGTGCGCGAGGCCCGACAGCTCGGCCAGTGCCTCGGCGACCTGCGAGGTGCCACCCGCCGGGACGCCGCAGACGACGATCGCAAGCGGCAGCCGCGCCTGCCAGGCAAAGCGCTCGGCCAGCCCGAGCAGATCGCGTGCCAGCGCGCTGTGATGCCCGTGCGCGGCGCTCTTGGACGGATGCTGCGCAGCGCGCACGAGCTCGGCCTTCGCCCGCACGAGCGCGCGGTGCGCCGCATAGAAAGCGATCAGCGCATCGTCACCGGGCTCTCCGCCGGCCTCGCGGTAGCCGGCGACCAGGCTCCGCGTATACCGCGCATACCGCGCGTCGCCGCGCGCGGCGAGGTCCATGACGAGCAGCGCGAGATCGTCGGCGACGTCGCCCAGCCCCTCGCGCACGGACCCGCGCCGCGCGCGGGCGTTGAGCGTCCGGGCGTGCGCCAGGACGAACGCGTGTGCGAAGCGCTCGAGCGCCAGCACGTGCCCGATCTCCGCCCGCTGCTCGACGACCGCCAGCAGCTCGTGGACGCTCTCGGCCAGCGTGCGCTCGACGGCCAGGTCCGGGACGCCGGTCGGCTTCGCGCGCGGCGCCTTTGCGTGGAGCTCCGCCAGTGCGCGCCCCAGGGCGCGCACCTCGGCGCGCCTGAGCTCGCCGCGCTCCAGGCGCGCCGCCAGGGACTGGCGCTCGTCAACGGACATGATCGGACGCTACGGCGCCGGGCCCGTCGTGGCATCGGGGTGCGAGCCCGCCGGGCGCGCGGGCTTCTACGGACCGCGCGCGCGGTCCGCCGCGGATGGCGCAATGGCTGCCGCCACCTAGCCTCGATCTCGAGGTTTGCTCATGAGGTCGACGGTGCGCATCGGCCGGCTGGGAGGCATCCCGATCGGTATCCACCCGCTCTGGCTGGTCATCGTCGCCCTCATCACCTTCGCGCTGGGCAACGACTACTTCCCGTCCCAGGCGCCGGGCCTGAGCGAGGCCGCCGCGTACCTGCTCGGCCTCGCGAGCGCGCTCACGCTGTTCGCGGGCATCCTGCTGCACGAACTGGGGCACGCCCTCGTCGGGCGTCGGCGCGGCCTCGAGATCGAGGAGATCGACCTCTGGCTGCTGGGCGGGGTTGCCCGCATGACCGGCGAGCCGCGTGCTCCGCAGGACGAGTTCCGCTTCGCCGCCGCCGGCCCCGCCGTGACGTGCGCCGTGCTGGCCGTGTTCGGCGCGCTGCGCCTGTTGGCCGGGGGCATCCTGCCGGCCGCGGCGCGCGCGTTCGTGGACTACCAGGTCTACGTCAACGCGGCGATCCTGGCGTTCAACCTGCTGCCCGCCTTCCCGCTGGACGGCGGGCGCATTGCTCGCTCGCTGCTGTGGCGGCGTTGGGGGGATCGCGAGCGGGCCACGGCCGTGGCGGCGCGCGGTGGCCGGGCGTTCGGGCTCGGTCTGGTGGTTCTCGGGCTCGTGTCGTTCGCTGCGGGGTCGGTCGGCGGCGTGTGGCTGGCCCTGATCGGCGGGTTCCTCATCGTGGCCGCCGGCGCGGAGGCGCAGCGCGCCGAGATCGAGCGCGAGTTCGAGGGCCAGACCGCGGCGAGCATCATGACCGCGCCGGCGGTGACGCTGCGCGCGGACCTGACGCTCGAGGAAGCTGTCGTAGCCGGCTTCTCCCATCACCTCTTCAGCTCGTTTCCCGTCGTGGCAGCGGACGGACGCGCGCTCGGCATCCTTTCCATCGACGACGTGCGGCGCGTGCCGGCCGCCGAGCGATCCCGGCAGCTGGTCGCCAACGTCGCCATCCTCGACCGGTCGCTGCTCACGGCGCCCGACACCCCGGTCGCCCAGCTCCTGACCCGACCGTCGTTCCTGCACACGGGGCGCGCGGTCGTCGTGGACGCCGGCGATCGCCCGCTCGGCATCGTGTCGATCACCGACATCCAGCGCCGCCTGCGCGCCGACACCCTGCTTCCCGACAGGACCACCAGGCGGGTGGCCTGATTCACTCGCAGCGAAGCGGAGTGAGCGGATCGGTCGGCAAGGAAATGACGCCCAAGGCGATGTGGGCGTTGGCGATCACCTGTCTCTCGCCGTTTCAGTCGGGGCTGCGCGACGCGGCCGGACGCTCGGCCCCCTGCGCACAAGGACCGCTAGGTTACGGCCGGACTTGTGCGGCGCGGCGTGGGCGCATAGGTTCGAAGAGGCGACGGAATGAGCTTGAACCTTGCCACCATGCTTCGCGAGTCAGCCCTCGCGTATCCCGACAAGCCGGTCGCGCTGTACGACGGCGGGCAGCTCAGCTACACCCAGCTCGATGCGCTCAGCGACCGGTTCGCTACGGGCTTGCTCGCGTCTGGCGTGGGCCGCGGAGACACCGTCGGCCTGCAACTGCCCAACATCCCCCAGTTCCTCATCGCCTACTTCGGCATGCTCAAGGCGGGCTGCATCGGCGTCCCGCTCAACGTCCTGCTCAAGGCGCCCGAGGTCGCCTATTGCCTGGGCGACGCCAAGGCCCGTGCGCTGATCACCTGGGCCGGCGTCGCGGACGAGGCGATCAAGGGCGCGGCCGATGCCGGCGTCTCCGCCGTGTACGTGGTGAACACGCCCGGCGTCCCCGAGGCTCCTGGCGGCCACCGATTCGAGGAACTGCTTACCGTCGAACCGGAGACGCCGCCCCTCGAGCAGACCGACCCGGGCGACACCGCGGTCATTGTCTACACGTCCGGCACCACGGGCCAGCCCAAGGGTGCGGAGCTGACCCACTACCAGCTGTACATGAACGCCGATACCCCGGGCCGCCTGTTCGGCATCCGGGACGACGACGTCGTCATGGTGGTGTTGCCCCTGTTCCACGTGTTCGGGTTGTCCAGCCAGCTCAACGTGTGCGTTCGGTTCGGGGCGACGATGTCGCTGGTGCCGCGGTTCGACCCCGAGAAAGCGCTCGAGGTCATGCAGCGCGACGGCGTCACCGTGTTCGAGGGCGTCCCGACGATGTACGTCGCGCTGCTGCAGCACCCCAGGCTCGCGGATTACGACGTGTCGAGGCTGCGCGTCGGGGTCTCCGGTGGCGCGCCGCTCCCCGCCGAGGTCATCGACGCCTTCGAGGAGAAGTTCGGGATCGTCATCCTCGAGGGCTACGGGCTGACCGAGACGGCCTCCACGACCACGTTCAACGTCAGCGCCGCCGAGCGCAAGATCTACAGCGTCGGCAAGCCGGTTTGGGGCGTCGAGGTGCAGATCTGGGACGACGACAACCGGCCACTGCCTGCCGGCCCCGACAACGTCGGCGAGATCGTGATCCGCGGCGTCAACATGATGCGCGGCTACTTCGGCAACCCCGAGGCGACCGCCGACGCGTTCGCCGGCGGCTGGTTTCACACCGGCGATCTCGGCTACCGCGACGAGGACGGCTTCTACTTCATCGTCGATCGCAAGAAGGACCTGATCATCCGCGGCGGCTACAACGTGTACCCGCGCGAGGTCGAGGAGGTCCTCTACGCGCACCCGGCCGTCGCCGCGGCCGCCGTGGTTGGCGTGCCCGACGAGCGGTTGGGCGAGGAGGTCAAGGCGTACGTGGAGACAAAGCACGGAGCCACCGCCACCGAGCAGGAGCTCATCGCGTACGTGAAGACGCGGGTGGCGGCGTACAAGTACCCACGGACCGTGGAGCTCCGCGCCGAGCTGCCCAAGGGCCCGACCGGCAAGATCCTCAAGAAGGAGCTGTAGCCGGGCGACGCCGGGCGAGCAGGGAGCCTCATCGTCGGTGCGTCTGCCCATGAACGTGGAGCTGCGCGACGGCTCGCGCGTGGTGATCCGGCCCATCGAGCCCGATGACCGCGCGGGGCTCGCCGCGGGGTTCGAGCGCCTGAGCCCGGAATCGCGCTACCGGCGGTTCTTCGGGCCGGTCGTGCACCTGAGCGAGGACGACCTGGACTACCTCACCCGCGTCGACCACCACGACCACGAGGCGCTCGTCGCCGTCGAGGAGGGGACCGGCGAGGGCGTCGGCGTGGCGCGCTTCGTGCGCACCGGGCCCGACGTGGCCGAGCCGGCGATCGTTGTGCTGGACGACTGGCAGGGGCGGGGCGCGGGGACCCGGCTGCTCGACGCGCTCGTCGAGCGCGCGCGCGCGGAGGGCATCCAACGCTTCGAGGCGTCGGTGCTCGCGTACAACGCGGATTCCATCCACCTCCTCGACGGGCTCGGGCACACGACCCGCAAACGGCACGGCACCGAGGTCGAGCTGATGATCGAGCTGCCCAAAGTGGAGGCCGCGGCTCGCGTTCGGCCGCTGCTGAGGCAGTTCGCGACAGGGGCGCTGGACCCCGGCCGGGCGCTCCTCGAGCGGCTCTGGCCGTCGCCGCGGGCCGCGCCCGGCGACCCGGTGCGCAACCTGATCGTCGTCGGGACCGACGGCTCAGAGCACGCGGCCGCGGCCGTCGAGGCGGCGGCCGCGCTGGCGACTGCATGGGACGCGACGTTGGACGTGGTCGGCGTACACCGCTTCCTGCGGCCCGAGCATCCCGAGGTGACGACGGCCGTGCGGTCGGCGGCCCAGACGCTGCGGGCACGCGGCCTGTCTGTGCACGCCCACCTGCGCCGCGGCGACCCGGCGCTCGTCCTCGCCGGCGTCGCCGCCGAGGAGAACGCGCGCCTGATCGTCGTCGGCGCGGGGGAGCGCGGCAAGCTCGCCCGCCGGCTCATAGGGAGCGTCGCTGACCTGGTCGCCGAGCGCGCGCCCTGCAACGTGCTGATCGTCCGCCCGGGCGAGTCACGTTGACCGCCACGCGGAGCGGCGCCTCCAGCCGCGATCTGCCTGGCCGAGCGGTGGCGGTCGGGCGAGAAGTCACGCGATAGGGCATGCTTGACGGCATGGAGACGATGAGCGCGCTCGATGCCTCGTTCCTGCACGTGGAGGACGCGGTGAGTCACATGCACATCGGCTCCGTAGGCATCTTCGAGGGCCCGGCGCCCCCGCAGGACACCGTTCTCGCCGCGATCACGGCCAAGCTCCACCTCGTCCCGCGCTACCGCCAGCGCGTGCGCTTTCCGCCGCTCGCGCTCGCCCGTCCGATCTGGGTGGACGACTCCCACTTCCACCTCGAGTACCACGTGCGGCGCACGGCGCTTCCCGCGCCGGGCGGCGACGAGGAGCTGCGCAACCTCGTCGGCCGGGTGATGGCGCAGAAGCTCGACCGCTCGAAGCCGCTGTGGGAGACGTGGCTCGCCGAGGGACTTGGCGGCGGTCGCTGGGCGCTGGTCAGCAAGGTGCACCACTGCATGGTCGACGGCGTTTCCGGCACGGACCTGCTGAGTGTGGTCTTCGACGCCGAGCGCCGGTCGACGCCGGCCGACATCCCGCCGCGGTGGAACCCGGCGCCGGAGCCGAGCACTCCGTACATCGTAGGCTCGGCGCTGGCGCACCGGGCGAAGATCCCGTACGACGCGGCGCGCAGCCTGTGGGCCACGGCGCGCGCGCCGGGCCAGGCGGCCGATTTCGCCCGCGCCTTGACGAGCCTGCGCGGCCTGCTGCGTCCGCCGGCGGGGACGTCGCTCAACGGGCCGATCGGACCGCACCGCCGCTGGGCGTGGGCCCGCGGGCGCCTGGCCGACGTCAAGGCGATCCGGACCGAGCACGGCGGCACCGTCAACGACGTGGTGCTCGCCGTGATCACCCGCGGCTTCCGCGACCTACTGCAGGCGCGCGGCGAGCCCGTCGAGGGCCGCGTCGTGCGCACGATGGTGCCCGTGTCGGTGCGCACGCCGGCCGAGCGCGGCACATACAACAACAAGGTCTCGGCGATGTTCGCCGACCTCCCCGTGAGCGTCGCGGATGCGGTCGAGCGCCTCGCGACGGTCCGCGCCCAGATGGAGGACCTCAAGGAGAGCCACCAGGCCGTGGCGGGCTCGACGCTGACGTCGCTGGGCGGCTTCGCGCCCGCAATGCTGCTGGCGCTGGCCGGCCGCGTCGCGACCCGCACGCCGCAGCACTCGGTGAACACGGTGACCACGAACGTTCCCGGCCCGCAGCACGCGATCTACCTCGCCGGCCACCGGATGCTCGAGTACTTCCCGTTCGTGCCGCTCGGGGGTCACGTGCGCCTCGGCGTGGCGATCGTCTCCTACGACGGCGCGCTGAACTACGGCGTCACCGGCGACTACGAGACCTCCCCGGACATCCAGGTGCTGTGCGACGGGATCGAGGCCGGGATCCGGGAGTTGCTCCCGCACGCCGCCACGCCGCGCCGGTCTCCGTCGCGTCGGGGATCTCGATCTCCCGCTTGAGGGTCGGCGCGCGGGCAAGCGGGAGCTTGGAACTTCAAACACCGACTGACCCTAGAGATCGACGGCCAGTCGACGGCGACGCACCTCAGGCGTTCAGAGCGCTTGGTACACAGACGCCGACCCACGATCGTGGCGACGCCGACGCTCTGGATGTGCGCGAGCCGTTTTGTGGAAGGCGAGGTAGGACGACTGCAGCGATTTGCGGCGAACTGCGAAGAGAGCACTGAGCCGACGGCGACTCCATGCCGTGCTCCGAGCGCGAAGCACGCGAAACCGAGCACCTCGCGGACGCCGCACACGAGACAAACGGCAGGGCGGCTCGCCGCAGGGGCCACCGACCCATGACGATCAGCGGGCTGCCATCGCCGCCAAGCCGAGGACGCGGGACGGCAGGACGGCCCATGCGATCCCGAGCTCGCGACCCACACGGGCCGGTCGCATAGGAGGCTGAAACCGAATGACCGCGCGGCTTCGGTGGCGAGGAGCGCTGCACGGGAATCGGAGCGATGGGTCTCGCCCCCGTCCGCCGCTGGGAGCGCGGCTAGCGTGACGCCGATGCATCACCCCAGCGTGAGGCACGCGCCCAATGCGAGCCGCTCGCCGGCGACGACGAGCCGCGCGCGGGACGGCGGCCGCACGTACACGTTTGCCGCTTCACCGATGGCGTGCCGGGGACGGAGGCCGGGACGACCTGGCACAGCCGGATGGCGCGGAGTCCGTACGGGGGCCCTCGCGAGCGAGGGGCCGGAGGTGGCCGCTTCAACCGCCTGAGATGATTGACTCATACGATCGCAGTCACGAGTTCCACTGCGAGCGGGCGTGCTTGGCGTGCCCGCGCAGTTCGGTGATTGCCGCGCTGGAACACGGTGCCTGAGTCGCCAACCATGAGACCCACGCCCCGGCCCGGCCCGAACTGAGGCTATCCATCAGGAAGAGGAGCGGGCGATGACACGACAGGCAGTGTCGAGCGATCGGGCCCCGGCCGCGCTCGGGCCGTACAGCCAGGCGATCGTCGCCGGCGGCTTGGTCTTCTGCTCGGGCATGGCAGGGATCGACCCCGCTACGGGCGAGATCCCGGAGGGGATCGAGGCGCAGACCGAGCAGGCGCTGGTCAACCTCGCCGCCGTGCTCGCCGCCGCCGGCGCGTCCATGGCCGACGTGGCCAAGACGACGATCTTCTACGCCGACGTCGAGGACTTCGGCCGGCTCAACGAGGTCTACGCCCGGCACATGCCCGATCCGCCGCCGGCGCGCTCGGCCCCGGCCGACGTGCGGTTGCCGCGCGGCCTGCTCGTCTCGATCGAGGCGATCGCTGTGCTGCCCAGCGTCTCGCCGTAGATCCGGAGGCGCTGGGCCTGCCTGCGGGTCGTCGTCCGCCCAAGGTGTACGACGACTGTCCCGGTCCACCGGCTCGCAAGGAGCCGTCGCACGAACGGTCGACAACCACTCATGCGATGTCCAAGTTCAGACGACCGCTGGCTGGTCAGGAGGATGTCGCCGACGCCGGGCGGGGGAGGACTTTGGTACAAGGGGATCGCCCGTTCCGCAAGTGGAATCCTTAACGCGCACTGGCCTGCATCTCGCCGCCTCTCGGCTGTCGTCACCGCATCGCTGTCCCGCAAGACCCGTCCGCCGAAGCGCGCGGTGAACGGGCGTCAAACAAGACACCCCGAACTCTTGCTTCAGCGGACCGCTCTCGCTCCGGACGACCTGGAAGCGTCGTCGTCGCGGTTGCGCTGACTCTCGCTCCGCCCCGGCGATCCGGAAGCGACACCACGGGCCGCTCGGGGCACTCGGACGTCGTCCATTGCGACAGCGCGATCTCGCTGCGACGGATGGTGCTCCCTTGCGCCATGGCGGGAGCGCTCGGAGGGTCCAAGCTCGACCGTCAATGCCGGTGGTCCGTCCTGGCGTGAAGTCCTACACCGGCCGTCGGCGAGCGTGAGCCGGTAGCGGTCGGCGCGAAGGTGGCTGCACATGACCGATTGGAGTCTCTGGTCCGAGGACGCGCTCACCCACCAGGCAAGCGCCTCGGCCTTGAGG
The DNA here is from genome assembly GCA_963821355.1 of uncultured Actinomycetes bacterium. Lineage (GTDB taxonomy): Bacteria > Actinomycetota > Thermoleophilia > Solirubrobacterales > Solirubrobacteraceae > JAOPZW01. Next base: position 444,961 of record CAWGDO010000008.1, read on the forward strand.
TCAGCTAGCCAGCGCCTGCGCGAGCGCCGCCCGACGGCCTTCATGAGCACCCTGCGCCGAGCCGGAAGCGCAGCTCGACAGACTTCTCGACCGGCACCTTCCACCCGTACCGGGACCGGTGCCTTGCGATGCGGACAAGCACCGCCGGTCGTCGTCCTCAGCAGGCGCGCGACCCTCCGGCACTCGGGCACTCGCGTCTGGACGAAAGCGAGCGCGGGGCGCACGACGCCGTCTCCGCCGGCTCCCATGGATAACGGCCGACCAGCGCCCTGGCTTCTGGTGAGTGAGTAGGAGGACTTGTGGCGCGCTGTAAGCGAGACGAGCGGCGACGTCGCAGCGTCCCGCCACGTGGCACCAAGGAGCTACCCATGGGTGCAAGAGCATCGTCTCAAGGACTGCGCGCGCTTGAGCGCCCCGAATTCGTCGGCTCCGTGCACGCCGCCGACGGCGCCGAGTGCTTCGTCTACAACCACGTCCGCCTCCCGTTCGACGAGAGCGGCGAGTTCGTCGTCGTCAGCGGCGCGAACGTCGTGGTCGAGATCGTCGACCGCCACATGATGCCGCGTGCATCGAGCTGCGGCCTGGCGGACGCGCTGCGTCTGGCGGGGCTGCTGCTCGCCCAGGACGAGAACCACGATGTCGGCCTCCGGCCGTTGGAGCATGACCATGCGTAATCACCGACTCGACACGCATCGCGAGGGGCTGAGCCTCGACGCGCTCAAGGCGATCGACACGTGGGGAGCGACGATCGACCAGTAGGCGGAGGAGGACCAAGCGTTGGTCGAGGCCACGGGCTGATCTGAACCACCCACGGACGGCCGAGCCTGTCCGCCTCGATCGCCACACGCGGCGCCTGAGCACTGGCAGCTCGGCGATTGGCTGGCGGCGCGCATCCCGGTCGGGGTGCGCGGACGGAAGTCCGGCACGGGCTGCGCGTTCGGCGAACTCGCGCGCCTCGTCGGCGTCACCCACAACCACCTGCGCTCGATCCGTGGCACCGCCCACCACTGGCCGCCCGAGACCGGGTGCCGGCCGCGCCGTTCGACGTCCACGGCGCCCTCCGCGACGGCGGCCGCGAGCGCGCGGGCCGGCGACGTGACCGGCTGCGGGAGACGGAGCGCTACACCGCCACGTCGCTGCGGCGCTGGCGCGAAGCCCCGGCCGAGTACGTCGCCTCCCGAGGAGCACGTCGGGCGCCGATCCGGGCAGACCGAGCTCGCGGAGGAGATCGACGCCCTCGCCGGCAAGGTTGACCGCGCGATCCGCGCCGGCGCCCCGCCGTAGGGGAGAAGGCGGGCCGCGGTGTTACTTGAGTGCCTTGCGCGCCGCCGACGTCCACGCCTTGGTGAGGTCGCGAAGGAAGTTCGCCTGGGCGGTCGCGATGCTCGAGACCCACTCGATGTCGCTGGATCCGGGACCGCGCTCCAGGGAGTCGGAGACCGCCTTGAGGGTGGACTCGTAGATGTCAAGCGTCCCGCGCCCCGCGCGCTTGCCCGCGTCGATGATCCGCTCGTTGAGTTCGCGAATCCGCTGCTCGGCCGCCTCGACGCCGGGCTCGGCGGCCTTCGCCTTAGCGGTCGCTGGTGGCGTCCGCGTCCGCGCTGCAGTGGGCTTGGCAGCACGCGCCGTGGACTTGGTGGTCCGGGTCCCTGCAGCCGCGCGCCGCTTCTGCTGCCCAGCTGTCGCCTTCTTCGGCTGTGGCATGACTGCCTCCTTGTGCTATGCGGTTGCGATCTTCGAAACCGACGGGCGCGACCCTACTAGGCCAAGACGCGAGACCTGAAGCTCGCGACGACGCGCGCGACGCGCTCATACAGCCGCCCGCATTCCGCTTGAGCGGTCGCTGTCCGTCGAGCACCGCCACGGCGGCGTTCAGCCATCCGGGGATGGCGTCGGCGGTCATCGTTCGGGCCAGCCGCTGCGCGATCACCGCCACCTCGATCAGGCGGTTTGGCCCACGTCGACGAGGCCACGGGTCGTTCTCTTCGCTGCCGCAGACGACGCGGCGTATGCCACGGGTAGGTGAGAACAACGCCGGGCGCGGCCAGGCAGGCGCCGGGCCGGCGTCGGTAACCACCTGGAGCGACGCGGTGACGCCTCTGAGCGCCGAAGCAAACAACGCCTGCAATTCGTAGGCAGCGAGCGCGCGCACTTCGCGTTCGGCCACGCTCGTCTCGGACGAGCCTCGGGAGCCGGAGCCGCTCGTGCGCAACACGGGCGATCTGCGCCGGGTCGGGTTCGAAGTACCACGCGGATCAACCGGCAGGACTTTCTGGCGTCTCCTGGCAGAACCAGATCCCGGCGGGGGCGTGATCGCCGGCAACGAGATCGAAATCGCCCTCGACATCGAGGCGATCCTGCTCGAAGCCCCTGAGTGCAGGGCGTGGTCGAGTCCCACGGCGCGAGTCCGCGTCCTCGGTACGGGGCGCGGAGCTTCCGTGCCGTCGGCTTGATGTTCGTCACGCTGGCCGGTGACCGCGCCGCGTACAGGCTTTGCCGTTTCCGCTGGGATCCTGATCCCGCCGGATGGCGCGCGTAGCCGTGAGCGCTCTCACACCTACTCACGGTCGGCGCCTTAGCGCAGCGCGGGCCAGACGCGCGCGAGTCGCTCGAGCGCCCGTTGGGCGAGTGGGTGGACCGCGACGTCGTTCTCGGCGCCCGCGGGGGTGGTCTGGGCGGTCAGCAGGGGCGCGAGCGCGGCGACCGAGTCGCACAGGGCCTTCAGCGAGTAGCCGCCCTCGAGCACCATGCCGAGCGGGGCGCCGACCGCGTCGCAGGCGCGCCGCAGCGATGCCGTCATCGCCGCGTAGCCATGTTCGCTGACACGACAGTGGGCCAACGGGTCAAGCACGTGCGCATCAAACCCGGCCGATACGAGCACCAGCTGCGGCTCCCATGCGCGGATCAGCGGGCACACGACGTGGTCGACGAGCGAGCGATACGCCGCGTCGCCGGTGCCCGACGGGACCGGCAGGTTGACGGTGTAGCCCTCGCCGGCGCCCGATCCGATGTCGCTCGCCGGACCGGTGCCGGGGTACAGCGGCCACTCGTGAATGGAGACGAACAGGACGTCGTCGGTGGCGTGGAAGGTCTCGTTGGTGCCATTGCCGTGGTGGACGTCCCAGTCGACGATCAACACGCGCCGGGCACCGTGGGCGGTGGTCGCGCGCCGGGCGGCGATCGCGACGTTGTTGAAGAAACAGAAGCCCATCGCGCCCGCCGGCTGCGCGTGATGGCCCGGCGGGCGCAGCGCCGCGAAGCCCGTGCGCGCCTCCCCGCCCAACAGCGCGTCGACCAGCGCCGCCGCCCCGCCCGCAGCGTGTAGTGCCGCTTCGAACGTCGCTTCGACCGCCGCGGTGTCGATGTCGATCATCGCGCCCCCGCGCGCGCTGGCCTGCTCGATGAACGCCACGTGCGGCTCGGGATGGACCGCGTGCAGCAGGTCGCGCGTCGCCGCCGGCGCCTGCATCGGCGCAAACCCCAGCCAGTCGTGGGCCTCCAGCGACCGCTCCAGCGCGACGATCCGCTCCGGGCGCTCGGGGTGACCCGGGATGTCGAGGCGCAGCGACGACTCGTGGCGCAGCCAGACGGAACCGGCAGCCAGCCGGACAAACCTTCCTCGGCGACCCCTCGCTTCAGCCGCTGAGCACGACCCCGAGCGCGTCAGGCCCGGCGGCGTGGGCAAAGACGTCGGCGGCGTAAGCATTCGCTCCTCGCCTCCTTCCGTCTCGTACCGTCCCGCGCGCAGCGCTGGCGCGCATCCGTAGAAGCATGCGTTTGGCGCTCGCAAACAAACGGATGCGCGGGCGCCGATCAGCTGTGCCCCGATCAGCGACCGAAGAAGCGCTTCCCAGCCTCGCGCCGGTGGCCTTCGATAGCGCCAAGCCAACCGCCCAGAACCAGCCGCCCGCCCCCCACGACCGAGGAGCCGCCGGGCCACCGTTGCCACGCAGCGACGATGCTCTGATCGAGTCCGACGATGAGATAGATCACAACGCCTGCATTCGCCAACTAGCGAGCACGCGCGGACGGCTGCCGTCACGCTCGCCTTGGACGAGGTCCGAGCGCGCGACTTGATCGTGGGTCGCGTCTCCCAAGTGCTGTAAATAGCCGGGCCCGTCAAGGGCACGGCGTAGGTTCCCTCAAGTCCTGACAAGACGATGAAGGAGGACCTACGCCGTGAGACGCACGGTACCGCCGTCGGCGGAGATCGAGGAGCAGATCGAGCAGCTGCTGGCCGTGGGGGTGGGTGAGAACCCGCGCGAGTCGCTGTCGCAGCTGGCCAGGCTCGGGGCCAGGTTGATCATCCAGCGCGCCGTGGAGGACGAGTTTGACGCCTGGCTTGGCCGCGCGCGATATGAGCGCCGGCCCGATTATCAGCGCGGGCTGTGCAACTACAGGGAGGGTTGCGGAGCGGCTTTCGGCCGCGCCGGGTGCAGACGCTCGAGGGGGAGCTGCGGGTCGAGATCCCGCAGGTCAGGGCGGCCGCAGAGCCGTTCGTCTCCAAGCTGTTTCCGTGCAGCACCAAGGTGTTGCGCACCGACATCGAGTCGCTGTGCGAGAAGGCGGGGCTGGGGAAGCTGTCCAAGTCGACCGCCCAGCGGATCTGCACCGAGCTCAGGGAGCGCTTCGAGGTGTTCAAGCGACGCGACCTCTACGACGTTCAGGTGGCGGCGCTGTTCCTGGACGCGGTGTTCCTCCCGGTCCGTCCCGAGGGGCCCAAGGAGGGCGTGCTGGTCGCCTGGGGCTTCACCGAGCAGGGCGAACGGGTGCTGCTGGCGGTGATGCTGGGGATGCGCGAGTCCCACGAGGACTGGCTTGAGCTCGGCAGGGACCTGATCGCCCGCGGGCTCGGAGCGCCGCTCTTGGTCGTCGCTGACGGCGCGCCGGGGCTGATCAAGGCCGTCGAGCAGTGCTGGCCGGCCTCCGACCGCCAGCACTGCTGTGTGCACCGGGTGCGCAACCTGCTGGCCAAGCTGCCCGAACGCGAGCGCGAACGCGTCCGGGCTGCCTACTGGCAGGCGCTCGACGACGCCATCGACGAACCGGATGGCAAGCAACGACGGCAGGCCCTCGTCGCCGAGCTCGAAGGCTCCGGCTACACCGCCGCCGCAAAGTGCCTGGCCGACGACCTCGACGCCCTCGTCGTGCACCTGCGCTACCCGACAAGACACCGCCGCAGATGGCGCAGCACGAACCTGCTCGAGCGATCGCTGGCCGAGGTCAAACGCCGCACCAAGGTGATCGGCCGCTTCCCCGGCAAGACCAGCTGCCTGACCCTCGTCTGGGCCGTCCTTGACCTCTACATCACCCACGCCAAGAACGGCGTCCGCTTCAGCCAACTCGAGCGCCAACACCTGCGCCGAATGAGACAGTTGGGAGACGCGACCCCGGAGCGTGGCGAGGACCGAGCCGTCGAGCGGGTGGTCGTCCACGGCCGTGATCACCGTACGCGCGACGCCGCGCTGTCGCCGGCGGGTGTGTCGGCACGCGAGCAGGGTGCTCGTGCTCGCCAGCCGGCGCTCCTTCGGGACGCGCTCGCCAGCTTCCCCGCGTACGCCCGCTCTGACCTGATCGTTGGATCGGCGGGCCTGACGCGGCTCCGCGTGAGCCTCGGCGCCGCCGGCTCGCTGTCGGCCGTTCGCTGATTTCGGACCGTGCGCCTGCAAGCGCAGGGGCGCGCCCACAGACTCGCGCGCCGCACGGTCGCACCACGCGCCTTGGCAGTGGCGTTCTCGGCAGCTGACTCCGAACCCACCGACCATGCCCGCACGCGGCGTCGGGCCGCGCTTGACGCTCGCGGGTTGACCGTGAACCGAGCCAGCCTTGACGATCTGCGGAAAAGCGAGGAGAGTCGGAGTCTCGATATGGGAGTGTCCCGGTCGGAACGGCCGAGGGGACGCCCAGGGAAGGGGCGCTCATGGTGCCCGTTAGCAGTCGCTTGCCGAGGTCCTCATCGGACCAAGCGGGTCTGTGCACAGATTCGCGGGTCGGGACGCTCGCTCGCGGGCAACCCGTAGGCCGGCCGGCGCTGCTAGCGCCGTCGTCGCAGCGTTCGAGTTGCGGTGCGCGGACGCCCACCCGACAGGCTGCGCGGCGGTGCTCCGCGCCGGACGCGCCGGCGATGCGGTCGCGCTCGCGTGCGAGCACGGCGCGCTCATGCACGGCTTCACTCCGGCCTGGTATACCCCGGAGAGGTTTGGGCTCATGGCCGCTGCGGTGACGCGGGCGGGTGGCGGGACCCGATGAGCGCTGACCGCAGACTGCCCGATGGGGAGCTCGCGGCGACGATCTCCAACACGGTCGTCCGGGCGCTCGCGCGCACGACCGGCCGCGGCCCGACGAAGGCGAGGACCACGCTCGGCGACAACGGCGTCTTCGTCGTGCTCCAGGACACCCTCACGCGCGGCGAGCAGACGCTCGCCGACGCCGGCGAGGGCAACGCCGTGCTCGATCTGCGCCGACGCTGGCAACGCGTCATGCAAGCCGACGTCAGCCGCGAGATCGAGCAGCTCACCGGACGCAAGGTGATCGGCTTCATGAGCGACAACCACATCGACCCCGACCTCGCCGTCGAGGTCTTCGTGCTCGAACCCCTGCCACCCGCTGCGCACTAGCATGGGCCTCGGCGAGCGGCGGTTGGAGCGGCTGTTGGAGCTGGGTCGCAGCCTGGTCGGCGACCTGGATCTTGAGTTGGTGCTCAAGCGTGTGCTGGAGGCCGGGCGGGAGCTGACCGGGGCGCGCTATGCGGCGCTGGGGATCCTGGATTCGCGGCGTGAGGAGCTCGAGCAGTTCCTGACGGTCGGGATCGACGAGCCGACGCGCCGCGCAGCTCGGGGATCTGCCGCGCGGGCACGGCGTGCTCGGCGTGTTGATCCGTGACCCCAGGCCGTTGCGGCTGCGCTCGGTCGGCGATCACCCGCAGTCCTACGGTTTCCCGCTCGGGCACCCGCCGATGGAGAGCTTCTTGGGCGTGCCGGTGCGGATCGGCGGCGATGTGTTCGGCAATCTGTATCTGACCGACAAGCAGGGCGCGGAGGAGTTCGACGAGGCCGACGAGCTGACGCTGGTCGCGCTCGCGGACTGGGCGGCGATCGCGATCGCCAACGCGCGTCGCCACGGCGGGGTGCGCGGTCAGCGCGACGAGCTGGTGCGGACGGTCCGGGCGTTCGAGACGTCCGAGGCGATCGGCCGGGCGCTGGCGGGCGAGACCCAACTCGAGCGAGTCCTCGAGCTGGTCGTCAAGCGCTCGCGCGCGCTGGTCGAGGCGCGCGTGATGATCCTCGCCCTGCGCGAGGGCGATGAGCTCGTGATCCGCGCCGCGCTCGGGCGAGGTCGACCACTCCCAGATGCAGCTGGCGATCCCGCTGGAGGATTCGCTGAGCGGCTACGTCCAGCGCAGCGGCCGCGCGCAGCGGATCTCGGACTCCACGCCCGGGATCAGCGCGCTCTTGCTGAAGGCGTTCGGCGCGCACACCGAGCTCGTCGTCCCGCTGCGCTTCCGCGGCCAGGGGCTCGGCGTGCTGGCCGCGCTGGACCGCCTCTGCGACGGGCCCGAATTCAGCGCCGAGGACGAGCGGCTGATGACGGCGTTCGCGACCAGTGCCGCGATGGCGGTGGCGACCGCGCGCGACGTCGCCGCCGAGGGGTTGCGGCGCAGCCTGGAGGCGGCCGAGCGCGAGCGCAGCCGTTGGGCGCGCGAGCTGCACGACCAGACCCTGCAGGATCTCGCCGGGCTGAAGGTGCTGCTCTCCGGCGCCCGCCGGGCCAAGCATCGCGAGCAGGTCGACCGGATCATCGAGCAGGCGATCGAGCACGTCCAGCTCGGCGTCGATGCGCTGCGCGGCCTTGTCACCGAGCTGCGGCCCGCGGCGCTCGACGAGCTCGGCACCGCGCCCGCGCTGCGCGCGCTGATCGACCGAACCGCGGCCACGGCCGGGCTCGAGATCGAGCTCAACGTCGATCTGGCCTACGAACAGGGCCGCGCGGACACGCGCCACGCGCCCGAGCTGGAGAGCACCTTGTACCGGCTGGTGCAAGAGGCGCTGACCAACGTCGTCAAGCACGCCGGCGCCAGCCGCGCGACGGTCGCGGTGACCGAGGACGACGCGACCGTCCAGCTCACCGTGACCGACGACGGCGCCGGCTGCCAGACCGACGCGGCCAGCGAGGGGTTCGGGCTGATCGGCATGCGCGAGCGCGTCGCGCTGCTCGGCGGCGAGCTGGATTTCGATTCGCAGCCCGGCGCGGGCACTACCGTCGCCGCACGGATACCCGTCGAGCGGCGCCCGGCCGAACGCTCGGCACAAGGCTCGATCCCAGTCGCTGCCGCTCGGCTAAACCGCTAGTTGCTCTCGGCGCGTGGCGCCGGCTTCGGGCGGGTGAAAATCACGCCGTGACACCGACTTCTGGCGAATCTGTTGCGGTCGGCGATTACGGCTATTTTCCCATCAGTAGGCGGCCGGCGCCGATCGACGGGCCGCGCGCAGCAGGCCCACTAGCGCCGTGAGCTCGCCGTCCTTGGGCCAGTAGCCGCTCGCGCCCGCCGCGACGTAGGACGCGGCGTACAGCGCGGGGTCGCCCATGCCCATGAGCACCACCGGGACACGACGCGCGAGCGCCCTCAGCGCGTCTAGGGCGAGCGGCGACTGCAACCCAGCCAGCCGACTGTCGACGAGCGCCACCGCGATGCGCCCGTCCGCGGCGACCCGAAAAGCGGCAGCCATGTCGCCGGCCTCGCCAGCGACCCACATGCCGTCCTCGAGCTCCAGCGCTGCGCGCAGCGCACCACGCAAGGCGGGCTGGGGATCCACGACCAGCAACTCGATCGGCTCGTGCACAGCAACTCCCCGGACGGCGGGCCGGCCAAGAAAGAAGCGCCCGCTCAGAGATCACAGCAAAGCGCCTGACAGCCGCGTGATCATCCGCACAAACCCCGTGACGCCGTTGCGGGCGATCCACACGACTCGCGACCCGAACACCGTGGCCTCGCAGCTGGGGGCAAGGGCACGGCCGACCGCATCATCGAGCGCTACGACCTGAGCGGAGGCGGCGCCGAGGCGGTCAGGGACATCTTCGCGCCGCCAGCGGGCAGCGGCACGAGCATCGGCATCCTCGGCTTCCTCTTCCTGATGGTCGCGGTCCTGAGCTTCACCCGCGGCGTGCAGCGGCTGGTCGAGCAAACGTGGGAGCTGGAGCCGCTGAGCGTCCGCAACACGTTTAACGGGCTGCTGTGGATCGGCGGGCTCGTGCTGTACCTCGCGCTCAGCGGCATCCTGCATGCCGTGCTCGGGCGAAGCCGCCTCGAGCTCAGCGCGGCGCTGCTCGCCACGCCACTGACCGCGGTGTTCCTGGTCTGGAGCGGCCGGGTCCTCAGCGCCAGGCGGATCGAGCGCCAGGACCTGCTCCCCTTCGGCATCTTCGGCGCGGTGTTGCTCGCTCTCTACTCGGTCGGCGCGACGGTGTACGTGCCGCACCTGTTCAGCAGCTACGCCACCCGCTACGGCGTGATCGGCGCAGTCTTCGCGATGATCTCGACGTTCTTCTGCGTCATGGTCGTCCTCGTCGGCTAGGCTGCGGCCGGCCGCGAGATCGACGATGAGCTCGGCCGCATCCGGCGCGGCGAAAAGCCCGCCGACGACGAGGTCCAGCGCCAGTGGGACAAGGTCACCGCCGAAGCGCAGTCGCGCTGGCAGACGCTGCGCGAGCAGATCCAGGAACGCCGGCGCAAACGCCACGAAGGACGATGATCGTCATTGCGGCGGCATGATCTTCGTGGTGGGCTTCACCCACCGAGGGTGATGCGATCCGAGGGCGGGCGCTCATACGGTTTCGTCGGGACTGCAAAGCGCACCCACTGAGAGGAGAACGTGATGACCAATCAGTCCGAGCCGGCGTACGGCGAGTCATCAGCGTGGAAGCCCGAACGTCCCCGTTTCACGGTGTTCGGGCTGCTCGTTTCGTGGCTCGCCACGGGCGTCGCTCTGATGGTGGCCGCCGGGCTCCTGCCCGGTGTCTATATCGACGGCTTCTGGGGTGCGTTGCTCGTGGCGGCGATCGCCGCGGCGCTCAACGCGGTCATTCCGCCCGTGCTGGCCGCGCTGCGGTTGCCGGCCACGCTCGTCCTCGGTTTCGTGCTGGTCCTGCTCGCCGACGCGGCGATCCTGGTCCTGGCTGATGCCCTGACTGACGGGATCCTCCGTGTCGACGGCTTCGGCTGGGCGCTGCTTGCCTCGCTGGTGGTCGCCGCGGTGAGCGTCGGGCTCGCGGTCCTCGTCGGCTCGGATGACACCTACTCGCTGCGAGTCGCGCAGCGCATCGCGCGTCGGCAGGGCATCATCGCCGGAACCGACGTCCCGGGGATCGTCTTTTTGGAGATCGATGGGCTCGCGCTGCCGGTGCTGCGGCGGGCGATGCGCGACGGCAACGCCCCTACGATGGCGCGCTGGCTGGCCGAGGATACGCACGGTCTTGCCGAGTGGGAGACCGATCTGTCCTCGCAGACGGGTGCCAGCCAGGCGGGGATCTTGCTGGGATCCAACGAGGACATCCCCGCCTTTCGCTGGGTGGAGAAGGAGACCGGGACGTTGATGACGTGCTCGGCGCCGCCGGACTGTGCGGAGATCGAGCGACGGCACGCGACCGGCGTCGGGCTGCTGATCGACGGCGGCTCGAGCCGCGGCACCGTTGCGTTCAGGGCGCTGCTGGGGGTGCTCCTTCGGTGTAGCCGTTAGACTCGAAGGCGTCGCCAGGAACTGTTGCTCTTTCCCGCCTGGCGACGCAGCGAATGGACGGGGCGAGAAAGGAGCCGTGATGGCTTTGAAGCAAGTACGCACCGAGCGCCCCCGGCCGGTTGGTCACGTGTCACATGACGCCCAAGTGCGGGTCGACCGGCGCGTGACGCAGATCGTCGCGCGCCGAGAGGCTGCGCTGCGGCAAGCGCGGCGCGGACCTGGCGGGCGAGGTCGTGGCGGCTTTCGCCGCGGTTGAGCTGGCCGAGGATCCTTCGCCGGTAGTGGGGGTCGTTGCAGTAGTCCAGTAGGTGGACGGTCTTGGCGGCCCGTCCGATCTGCGTGGTCGCGGGCAGCGACATGCTCGACCTCGACCACGACTTCTACCTGTTCCGCGATGCCCGCAGCGGCGCGGACGCCGTCATCCATCGCCTGCGCGAGGACGGCCGCCTCGGGCTCATCGAGCCTGCCGGCGCGTCTCCGGCCACAGATGACCGGTGGCTGGTGGCCGAGCCCAACCGCTTCTCGGAGCCTGTGGATCTCCAGATGGCGATCGAGGAGATGGACGCCGTCGAGCACCGCTTCCTGTACTTCGTCGACCGCGCCAGCGGCCGCGGGAGCGTCATCTACCGGCGCTACGACGGCCATTACGGCGTGATCGAGGCGCGATGACGAACCGCTCGGCATCCTTGCGGCGGCGGAGGTACGCAGGTTGCTTATCCCGTCGCGGCATGCGCCGTCCCGACAGGATCCGTGGGTTCCGCTTGCGGATCTTCGCAATCCTTGACACCCAGCAGGCGGACCTCCGGCGTTGGCGCCGGCAGACGTGATCCATCGAGCAGCGCTCGCGATTCGGGCGCGAGCAGCCATGTGCCGTTGGCCAGACGCGTGACGAGCTTTCGCTCGGCAAGGCGACCAAGCGCGGTCGACACGGTCGGGCGGCGCCCGCCCACAAGCCGGCTGATCGCCTCGTGTCCCATGGCGAGCGGCACGACGACACCGACGTCCTCGACGCGCCCCCAGCGATCGGCGAGGTGCCAGAGCAACGCCACGATGCGCTGGTCGGCACGGGGAATCTGGCTGATCAACTGGTGCATGGCGACACGCTCGGACTGCCGTTCGGCCTGGACGAGGAGCGCGCCGGCGATCGACGGCCACCGCTGCGCCACCGCGAGGAAGGTCTCGTCCAGCAGCGCGAGCCGCGTCGGCTCTGCCACGTTGAAGATGCGCTCCGCTGGAAGGCGCCGGCACGGCCAGACGCCCGGCGCCAGGATGTCACCCCGTCCCAGCAGGTGCGTCGCCACCCGACCATCGAGCGCCAGGTCGTGTGCGACGAGGCCATCGGCGACCATGGCGCCGAACGCCTCGCAACCGCCAAGCCGCCGTCGCAGCTCGTCGGCGTCCCAGTGGCCGACCGAAAGCGTCGCGACCGGCGCGACGGCCACGCGCCGGGCGTCGGCCAGCTCCTGGCCGCGGAGCCTCGCACCGAGCCTGGGCTCGACCTCCAGCAACCGCACATAGTCGCGCCGTGCCATCACGTCTTGTGGTCGTCTGTCGCGGACCAAGACCATCCGCGACTCAGGTGACCTGCCCCGGATGATCCCGCTGCACCCGGCGGTGTCATCGGTGCTCGGCCGCGGCTATGCGCGAAGGACTACGTCGCCCTTTCCGTGCCGTCTCGTCCGTTTTGGACGATCTGCTTCGCGGCACGGCGCACCTCCGATAGCGTCGCCGCCAGGCTCCGGTCCGACGCGAGGCGAGAAGGACATTCTGTGACGGCGCTCATGTGCACCGACTGTGGCTTGCGCTATGACGGGCAAACGCTGCCCGAACATCTGCTGGCGGCCTCCGGGCCCTCGTGCCCACGCTGCGGGGCGCCGTTGATGACGGAGGCGCGCGAGGACATCGCTCCGACGAGGCGCCCACGCCTTGGCTCGACGCCTGCGCGCCACCGCCGCGCCGTTCGACGGACGCTGAGCTGGGCCGAGAAGGCGGCGACGCAGGGCGACTACACGACGGCCCTCTCGTGGCTTGGGACGATCGAGGCCGTCGAGGGCCAGCTTCCCGCCGAGGTCGAGGCGAGGCGTCGCGCGTGGGCGAACCGCGCCGCCGCTCAGGCGAGTCACGCGCAACGCTAAGGAACCAACCGCCAGGGCATGCCGTGTGTCGCGGCGACCGCGAGCGGGCCGCGATGAGCGCCGCCCGATCGGATCGTGGCCGCCCGCCACGGCGAGGCCCGACCACGTCGCGGGGGCGAGGACGTTGCGCGCGCTGAACGCCACGCGTCCCATCGCCCGCCGGAGCTGAACGTCCAGTGGACACCATTGCACCGCTTCGAGAGCATCGCTGCGAAGCCTCACGGCCCGATGATCACCTCGCGAGCGGCATCGGACAGCGGTAGTCCCCGCCGCGTCGGTGAGCGCGTTGCGCATGCCGCCGGCGGCGCCGGGTTGCGGCAACGCCGCCCATGGGCTGCGGTATGTCACCGATGGCGCGCACGTCAGCGCGCGCGATCCTCGTAGCGGTCGACCAGGAGCCAGATGGTGATGTCCGTCCTCATGTCGCATGTCGAGATCACGTTCACCGAAGAGGGAGACCGAACCCGCGCCGAGGCGGTGCTCGACCAGGGGGGCGAGCACTTCTATGCCGTCGGTTGGGCGACGCGCGCCCCCGGGGACCCGAACCTCCCCATCGTGGGTGAGGAGCTCGCGGCCGCCCGCGCCCTGTCGGAGCTCTCACACAGGCTGATCGAGGCGGCGGCCGAGCACATCCAGAGCTTCGGAATTGATCGCCTCGATGCGTGCCTCGACGAGACGTGACCCACGACTGTCATCTGACGAGGACGCTCCGTGACCGCCGCCGGCCTGCAGCACGACGCCGAGCTCGAGGAGTTCGTCGCGCGGGCCGAGGAGCGTGGTTGCGCGCAGGAGTCCGAGATCGAGACGCTGGTCGCGCGGCTGGATCTGTCCGACTCCCAGGTGCTGGAGCTGCGCGAGGCGCTGGCGGACAGCGGCGTCGAGGTGCGCGACGACTGCGGCAAGGAGGCGCCGGCGACCACCTAGCTCCTCGAGATCGAGGCCGCACCGCGAGTCGCGACGAGCCTCGACCGACCGATCGGCGAGGAGGGAGAGGCGCCACTAGCCGCGCTCGTGCCCGCGGAGATCCCCGACGTCGGCGAGAGGTCCACATCGCCCTGGGCCGCGACGCGGTTCGTCGCGCGGTCGCCGAGCTGGCCGAGCCCGAGCGGTCGGTGATCCGGCTGCGCTTCGGTCTGGACGGAGACCGGGAGCCGCAGACCTACAAGGCGATCGGCGAGCACCTGGGGATCGACCCCGGCCAAGTTGGGCAGATCGAGGAGCGAGGGCTCAAGGAGCTGGCCCTACGGCGCGAGCTCGACGCACTGCGAGACGCCGCCTGACATGGCCTGCGCCCTCGTCTCCCGATCGGCGCCGGTCACGCCTCCGCCGGTCGTGCGCGGTCAAGACGACGCCATCCTCGCGCCCTCCGAGGCCCATCGACGGAGGGGCCGGCTCGTTGCTGTCGACGCGAACGATGTCGTAGTGCTCCGACGCGCTCGGGGGTGGGGGCACGGTTGCGATCCGAGGGCGTCCATGAGAACGGTGTTGCATGCCAAGACGCGAGTCGCGGATGGTGGCGCGCGGTTATCGGCGCTGGGTGCGAGCGGACCGGATCTTCGCCCCATTTCGGTGGAGCGCGAGCGTCGAGGCGAAGGACAGCGGACATACGTCCACGTCGAGGGCATCGATGGACTCGTCGTGGCGTCGCGCTCGGAGCACGCGATCCGCGCAGATGTCGAGCAGGCTCTGATCGAGGCTGCCGGCCTTCCGCGACGGCGTCGCGTGGCGTAGCCCGGCGACTAAAACCCCTATGGCGCGCCTCGACGACTACCGCTTCGGGTGCATCGTCATCGACGGGCACGAGGAGCGATCCGATGTGATCGTGCTGCCGGGCCGCACGGTGACGAACTGGTGGCGCCGGCGCGGACACGAGCTGGTGCTCGAGGATCTCGAGGAAGTGCTCGAGGAGCTACCCGAACACCTGCTCGTCGGAACGGGTGCGCAGGGCAGGATGCGCTGAGCCCGCGCCGCACGCCGTCGCGCTGCACCTGACGTGCTGAGGACGATCACGCCATCGGATCGGTGCTCGTCGAGGCCGCCGACGTGGCTGAGTGAGAAATTGGCTAGGGGTTGGTCGCCACGCTGCTCTCGAGCCGCGAGAGGCGCTCGTGTAGGAGCCTCGTTTCGTCGTCGAGTTCGAGGACGACGTGGATGAGCTCAGCCAGCGCCTCGTTGATATTGACTTCGCGTTGGAGTCTGAGGTCATCGAGCAGTCGCTGGACGTGGCTTCGTCTCTCTTCGCGATCCATGGTGACACTCTAGGCGGCGGGGCACGAGGGCCGGATGGCCATGCGCTACGCCGGTGGACGGGGCAGCGTCTCGGGTGCCGGGCGCCCGTGCGTGAGGTGTCGGGTGAACCAGTCGGCGGCGAGTCGCTGGACGGCCTCGAGCGTGCCCGCTTCCTCGAACAGGTGGGTCGCGCCCGGCACGATCTCCAGGTGTGCCTGGCAGCGCAGCGCGGCCAGCGCCTCGCGGTTGAGCTGGATCACGACCGTGTCGAGGCCCCCGACGATCAGCAGCGTCGCCGCGCGCACCTCGGGGAGCCGAGGGGCTGCGAGGTCGGGCCGGCCGCCGCGCGACACGACCGCGCTGACCCGTTCGCCGAGGTCTGCCGCGGCCCACAGTGCGGCGCCCGCGCCCGTGCTGGCCCCGAAGTAGCCGAGTGCGAGGCGCTCGAGGTCGGGCTGTTCGCGCACCCAGCGCGTCGCCGCGGCGAGCCGCTGGGCGAGCAGGACGATGTCGAAGACGTTGGCGCGGTGGCGCTCCTCCTCGACAGTGAGCAGATCAATCAGCAGCGTCGCGAGCCACGCGTCGTTGAGCGCCGCGGCGACCTGCCGGTTGCGCGGGCTGTGGCGGCTGCTGCCGCTTCCGTGCGCGAAGACGACGATACCGACCGCGTCCGCGGGGGCGACGAGGTCGCCGAGGATCTGGCCGCCGTCGGGCAACGGGATGCGCGCCTCGCGCCGGCTCGCTGCGTCGGCCGGCGGCGGATCGGCGCCCTCCGGCGAGGCCGCCATCGACGATTCGGGTTGACCGGCGGCACCGGCCGGCGCCCGCGCCTCGGCCAGCAACGCCGTGACCTCCTCGTCGGGGGTCTGGCCGAAGTCCTCGTACCAGAACCCGATCGCCCGCATCGTCTCGGGGGTCTGCAGGCACACGATCTCGTCGAACTCGCGCTCGAGCGCTGCGATCGATTGTGGCGCGCCGACCGGGACGGCCAAGACGAGCCGAGCCGGGTTGCGGTCGCGCAGCGCTCGTGCGGCCGCGCGCGCGCTGCCGCCGGTCGCCAAGCCGTCGTCGACGAGGATCACCGTCCGGCCCTCGACGTCAAGTGCAGCACGCTCGCCGCGGTAGCGCTGGGCTCGCGCGCGAAGCTCCGCCTCCGCGTGCGCTACCGCGTGCTCGAGCTCCTCGGCACTGACCAGCAGCGCGCTCACCACGTCCTTGTTGAAGACGCGCACGCCGCCCTCGGCGACGGCGCCCATCCCGAGCTCCGGGTGGCCCGGCGAACCGATCTTGCGCACGACGAGCACGTCGAGCGGCGCGTCCAGCGCAGACGCGACCTCGAAGGCGACGGGAATCCCGCCGCGCGGCAGGCCGACAACGACCGCGTCGGCTCCCACCAGCCACTGCAACCGCTCGCCCAGCCGGCGACCGGCGTCGCGGCGATCGCGAAACACTCGCCCGCTCGGACCCAGCGCCTCGACCCAACTCGCGCTCATCCCGTCAGTGACGCTAACGCCCGCGCCCGCCAGCCGACATCAGGGTCTTGCCGCAATGGCGCTCGCCGCACACCAACCCATGGCCGAGCACGCGCCCCATCGGGAGCGCGCCTCGGGCGCCTGAAGGGCGCCAATACTCGTGTCGCGCCCTTCGTCGGCGGGTTGGGAGGATCGCGATCGTGGCCTGCTCCTTCCTCTACGTCGCGTTCAGGGCCCTGCTGGGCGCACTCGTTCGGTGTCGCCGTGGCCTGGACGCCAAGGACCTCGAGCTGATGGTCCTGCGCCACGAGGTCGCGGTGCTGCGCCGTCAGGGCGCGCCGCCGAGGCTTCGCGCAGCTGATCGGGCCCTGCTCGCGGCGGCGGCCTGCGATCTGCCCGCCTCCTCGCGCGGGGCACGTCTGGTCACGCCGCGGACGCTGTTGCGGTGGCATCGGGCGCTCGTGCGCCGAACGTGGCGCCAGTCGCCCGGTCAGCGCGGACGCCCGGCGGTCCCGACTGAGGTGCGCGCCTCGGTGCTGCGGCTGGCACGCGAGAATCCGCGCTGGGGACATCGGCGGATCAGCGGCGAGCTCGCCAAACTCGGGTTGCGGGTATCGCCAACGACGATCCGTCGGCTGCTTGCCCGCGCCGGACTCGGGCCGGCCCCCCGGAGATCGGGTCCGGGTTGGCGCGAGTTCCTGCGCGCCCAGGCGACGAGCATCGTCGCCTGCGACTTCCTCACCGTCGAGAGCGTGCTCCTGCGCCGCTACGACGTGCTGTTCTTCATCGCGCACGCAAGCCGCCGCGTCTGGATCGCCGGCTGCTCACCGAGTCCCACCGGGGCCTGGGTGACCCAGCAGGCACGCAACGTCGGCCTGGATCTGGCGGACGCGGACGTGCGCTTCCTGATCCGCGACCGCGACAGTAAGTACAGCGGCACCTTCGACGAGGTCTTTCGCAGCGGCGGCATCCGCATGTTGAAGACGCCGGTGCGCGCGCCGCGGGCAAACGCGATCGCCGAGCGGTTCGTCAGAACCATCCGCGCCTATGTCTGGACCGGCTGCTGATCGTCAATCGCCGCCACCTCGAGCGCGTGCTGCGCGTCTTCATCGAGCACTACAACACGCATCGGCCGCACCGCGCGCTCGAACTCCAGCCACCGCAACCCGCGGAGTAATCGCCAACAGCCACGATCGGCGAGGTCCAGCGCCGCGACCGCCTCGGCGGCCTCATCCACGAGTACTACCGAGACGCCGCCTGAGATGCGATACGACTATTGGCGCCCTTCACGTATTGGAACGCGTTGAACGTCGTCCACACCCACCGACCGTCGACGAGGGTGAAGCTTGCGGGCGCGGTGTCGGGGAACACCCCGCGCAGCGTGGACTCGTAGGCGTCGGGCTCCGTGCGGTCCGGGAACGTGCAGTAGGCGACGTAGCCGATCGCCTGCTCGCGCTGCAGCCAGTCCGGCGTGATCTCGCGCTCGTGGTCGAGCAGGCGCAGCTCAGACGATCGCGCCGTGGCCGCAGACGCGATCGCCCGGAGCAACGTGTTCCATGCCGTGCCGAACCGCGCGTCGGAGCCGTACAGCGCGACGAGCAGGTCGCGAAGCTCGGTGAAGAACCGCTCCAGGCGGACGTGAAAGGCGGCATTGCCGTCGACGGCGTGCAGCGCCGCCTCGAACTCCGCCCGGACCTCCGGGCGCATCGCGTGCACGTTCTGCATCGCGCCGCGCAGTGGTGCACGGTCACGACCAGGCCGCCGCGTCTACATCGCGCCTCAGTCCTCTTCGCCTTCGAGCGCGGCACCCTCCAGCTCACGGCGAGGGCGCGCACGATCTTGCCCGTCGCGGATGCGACGCGTGCCGTGCCGACAATCGGCGCCACGGCGGCAAGGACGCCGCGCACCTGCTCGGCATCGATATCGGCCTCGGCGGCCATGCCGAGATTCATGAGATACGACGCCGGTGGCGCGTCGACCGCGACGAGCGCGGCAATCCGCACGAGGACCAGCGTCTGCGCGTCGAGGCTCGATACCTCGAGCGAGTCCGTGGTCATCTTCGCGAGCAGGTCGAGAACCGGCGTGTCGCTCGGTCCTGCCATGAGAGCCTCCTTCCGGGAACGAGGTGGAAGCGATGTGGCCCATCGCCCGGGGCCGATCTCATTGGGCGACGGGAGACTCCCGATGGTCCGGAACGCGCCACGGCCTAATTTCGGGTCATGTCGCGCCTGGGCGCTCCGTTGGACGTCGTCGACCATCGTTTTGGGGTCGGTCCGGCGCTGACGGTCGGCGTGGAGGAGGAGTTCATGCTGCTGGATCGGGAGTCGTTGGACCTCGTCCAGCTGATCGAGCCCATCCTGGCGTCGGAGAAGCGCGGCGCCTTCGCCGAGTTGGTCTCGGAGGAGCTGTTCGAGTCGCTGATCGAGCTTCACACACTGGTCTGTGCGAGCGTCGCGGACGCCGAGCGCGAGTTGCGCCGGATGCGCGCGCACGGGCTCGCAACCGCCGCCGCCCACGGCTTGCGGCTCGGCGCGGCCGGCACGCATCCCTTCAGCCTGTTCGAGCGCCAGCGCGTGACCGGCCGTGAGCGCTATCGGGCGCTCGTGGATGATCTGCAGTACGCCGCGCGCCGGGAGCTGATCTTCGGCATGCACGTCCACGTGGCCGTTGACGATCCCGACCGTGCGGTACGAGTCGTCGGCGCGCTGCAGGCGCACCTCGGCGAGCTGGTCGCGTTGTCGGCCAGCTCGCCGTTCTGGCGTGGCGAGCTGACCGGGCTCGCGTCCTGCCGGCATCTCATCTTCTCGGCCTTCCCGCGCTCCGGGCCGCCACCGCAGTTCCGCAGCTATGAGGAGTTCGCCACGGTCGTCGGAGAGCTCGTCGCGTGCGGATGCATCCAGGACTACACGCGGACGTGGTGGGACGTGAGGCTGCATCCCAGTTTCGGCACCGTCGAGGTGCGAGTGATGGACGCCGTGGCCCGCGTCGAGGATGCGGTCGCGCTGACCGCGTACGTGCAGGCGCTGGTCGCGCACTACGTCGCCGCCGACCAGGCCAGCGAGACGCTACCTCGGTGGCACCCGGTCCTGACGCACGAGAACAAGTGGCGCGCCGCGCGCTATGGCTTGCAGGCGACGGTCATAGACCTCGCGCGGGGCGGGCCGATACCGATCACCCAGCTGATCGAGCGCACGCTGCGCGAGACCGCCCCTGACGCCTGCGCGATCGGCTGCGAACGCGAACTGGAAGGGATCCGCCGCATCGTTCGCGACGGCAACGGAGCCGACCGGCAGCGCGCCGTCTACGCGGCCACAGGTGACCCGCGAGAGGTCGCGCGTGACATCGCGAACGTCACCCAGGCCGGATAGGGCGCAGGCGAGCCGACCTCGGAGCGGTCGCGAGATCCCCGCGCGAACCTCCTGCGCCCTACCGATCGAGCGCGCGGGGTCCCATTAGGCGGCTGCGCCGTAGTCGGGCCGCAGCGGCTCGATTGAACACGTGGCGCTTGTGTGGCGCTTGTGCCGCACCAATGCGTTGCGTCCGACGCGGGGATGTCCGTCAAGAGCCAGGTGACAGCGGAGTCCCGCTCATGTGCCAGCAGAAAGCGCGGGCCCGATGCGCGCTCGAGGGTGAGTGGCGGTACATAGGTAACCGGGCAGACTACGGGCACGGCTGCAGAACTTCACGGTTGAGCCGGCGCTGGCCGTCGGTCGATCATCCTCGCTCCATGTCGACTGAGCCGATCGCCGCCCAGCTGGAGAAGAATCGCCTCGAGCTTCGGGCTCGCCGGATCGAGCTGGTGATCTATGCGTTGCGTGACCGCGCGGTGTATCGGCACGGAACCTCGGGGGCCGCTCCCGCGGCGCTGCAGCGGGCGATCGCCGACTTCGGCAGCCAGCTCGGAGCAACCCGTCGCCGCCTGGCCGAGCTCTCGCCGGACGGATGCGGGATCGGGAGCGATAGCGCTCTCAGGTCGTCGTGATCGCGGGTATCCGTAGCGCGGTCGCATGCCTGGCGGCGACCCACGTCGCCAACGCCACAGCGGCAAACACGGTCCTGTGCGTCGTCTGGCGCTCAGCGGAGGGGAGAGATTCGAACCCTCGGTTGCCCGATGGCCCACAACGGTTTCGGGGCAGTGAGGCTTGAGCCCGGCTTACTGCCGCTTCCGCGTCAGAGCGAGCGCCTCGATGGTGGCGCCGCTCACGCCCCCTCGGGACGAAACGCGAGCGCGTCGCCGGATGCTCACGAGGCGCTCGCTCTTCGAGTCGAAGCAGTAGCCACAGCTCAACGGCATGTGCCGCTGACGCAGTGTGACCGCCGTGTGTGATGGCGACCTCGCCAACAAGGAATGCAGCGGATGGTGGGTAACTCGCCACGCATGTCGGCATGCCGACGCGGTCGGCATTAGCGCTTCAGGCCGATGTCGGCATGACGTGGTGTTCTCGACGGCGCGGCCGGCGTCCTGGGTCACCGCGTCGCGCACGACGACCGGCACGACGTTCAGCCCGCGGCATCGTGTGACCTCCTGGCGTGGCTGGTGGGATGTCGGTCAGGTGGTGTGGTCGTCGCTGGCGTGCATCGCCTCGTAGCAGGCGAGCACGGTGCGCACGACGTGGACGGCGGTGTCGCCGAACTCGGCGGCGGCGCCGAGCAGGTCGTGCACGCTCGGCGGCTGGCCAGCTTCGCGGCGCTCGACGTAGCGGCTCACGAGCGTCACGACGACGAGCTCCTGCTCGGTCAGCTCGGCGCGCTCAGGCAGGCGTGGGCCCGAAGCCCGTGCCGATCCGAGGTCGGGCACTCAGCGCCTGGTCTCGTACCTGGTCAGGACCACGCCGTCGGGAAACGTCCGGGTCTCCACCAGGGTCAGGTTCACCCAGTTGTCCAGGGCCGTGAAGAACGGTGTGCCGCCGCCCACCAAGACCGGTGCGGTGGCCAGCACGTACTCGTCGATCAGCCCGGCCCGCATGGCCGCTGCGGCGAGTGTGGCGCCGCCGATGTCCATGGGGCCGCCATCCTCGGCCTTGAGCCGGGTGATCTCGGTGACCGCGTCGCCGGTGACCAGGCGGGTGTTCCAGTCGACCGTGCTGGTCGTCGAGGAGAACACCACCTTCGGCATGTCCTGCCAGCGGCGGGCGAACTCGATCTCCGCCGGTGTGGCGCCGGGCTGCTGGTCGGCGGTCGGCCAGTGGGAGCTCATCGTCTCCCACAGTTTGCGCCCGTACAGCGCCAGGCCGGTCGCCCCCACCCGGTCGGACCACCACTGGAACAGCTCGTCGCTCGGCACGCTCCAGCCGAGGTCGTCGCCGGGCGCGGCGATGTAGCCGTCCAGGCTCAGGTTCATGCCAAAGGTCAGTTTCCGCATGGCGTCAGCCTCCCGTGAGTCGGTATTCGGCGTACAGACCGGCACGGCGCGCAAAAATCATCGGTCAGGCCCACCGAGGGCCGGTTGACCACCACGCCAAGCGGGTGCTGCGTCCGGAAGGGACCATCTACCGGACGCTTCAACGGCACGACGACAACGACAGTTCAGCGCGCTGATTGGGCTCGGCTCGCGCCGCCCCGTCTGCACGAGCGCGGTGCCGGCGGTGGTGTCGTGGAAGCGACGAATGAGCTGAGCCGCGCTCACCAGCCGCCCCGTCGGAGAGGCTGACCGGAGAGCTGTCGATCGTCTTGCCGTCGATGTAGGTGAGCACCTCGCGTCCGTGCTCGTCGATGCCCAGCAGGCGCGGGGCGCCATCGAAGCCCGCGGCCTCGAGGTGGCGCAGGACGGCGTGCACGAGGTCCGAGCGGGCGTGTCGCGGTCGGCGAACGGTGTCGCCGATGCGCGTGATGCCGACGGTCTGGCGCCCACCGTGGAACGCCTGCTCGCGCCACTCATCCATGGCGCGCGCTCCGTTCCGCGCGGAGCCGGACGTAGGGGGCGTAGGTGGCGCCGGCGGCGCGCGCCCATTGCGCTGCGCGGGCTTGGTGGATGCCGAGTCGTTCGGCGAGGATCGGTGCGGGGAGCCGGCCGGCGAGCGCCAGCAGTGCGCCGTGGCGACCGGGGCGACTGGTGATGCCGTGGGGCGCCAGGCGCTTGCGCAGGTGCTCGGCGGTGATGTGGGTGCCGCGCTTGCGGCCCGGGAGCAACCAGCCGTCGTGTTCGCCGTCGGCGACGCGTTGGTATCGAAGGGCGAGCGCGATCGAGGCGAGCGGCTCCGGCAGGACGATCGCACCGCGTGCGAACGTGAGAGCGACGTCGCCGCCGTCAGCAGTCGTGATGTCGCCGGTGCCCAGTTGCGCGATCCGGGTCAGCGGCTGGGCGTAAAGCAGCAGCACGCTGCCGGCGAACCGCTCGCGCAGGCCGATGTCGTGGTCGTGCAGCAGCCGGCGCAGGGCTGCGAAGCGCTGCTCGTCCTGCAGCGGTGGTCGCTGCGCGAAGTCGTAGGGCCAGTCGACATGCAGCGCGCCGGTGACGTCGGCGCGCTGCAACCAGGCGATGAACAGCCGGACGCGGCGGCGGACGCTCGGGCCGTCGGCGATCCAGGCGTCGAGCAGGTCCTGGCGCAGGTCGCCAAGCTCGAGCTGCTGGGCGTGCAGCCAGCGGGTGAGCTTGATCGCCTCGCTCACCAGCGAGCGCGCGTACTTCTGCGCCGAGACGGTCGGCCGGCCGGACTGGCTGGTGCGCGCGAGCTGGTGGGCGACCTGCCAGGTGGCGTAGGCGCGCACGTGCGCTCGATCGCGGCCCGGAGCGATCCGCTCGATCGCCGTCGTGTGCCAGGCGGCGAACGCGGCGCTGGGCTCGTCCCGCGCGGGGAGCACGCCGCAGCCGACCAGCTGTGCGCGCACGAACCCGACGACCTGCGGCGCTCGCGGCGCGACCGCGTCCAGGCCCGCGTGGCTGACCTCGATCACGCCGTTGATCAGGTCGCGGGTGACCCAGAACGTCGGGGTCTGCATCCAGCGCAGCATCGAGGCCGGGTTGCGCGCGGCCGCCATCCACTCCAGGAACGGTGCCAGCAGCGTCGCGACCGCGGCGGGATCGCCGGTGTCGGCGAGCTCGTCGACGGCGGCGCGCAGCAGGCACCGGTCGCAGCGCTCGCGGCGCAGCGGCGCCCGCTGCCCGCAGCCGGTGCACACGCCGATCGTGTTGCCGCGCCGGCGGTCACATGCCGCGCAGATCGCGCCGCCCTCGACGCGCCGGTGCGCGGCTCGCGGCTTGCCGCAGTCCAGGCACGTGACGATCGTCGTGCGCCGACTGGCGCAGCCCAGGCAGATCGCCCGCTGCGGATCGCCGGCGTGGTAGCACGGCTGCTCGCGCCCGCACCGGCTGCACGTCGCGACCGGGGGCCGATAGCAGCAGTCGCCGACCGCGGGCGACGTGTCGGTCGCGCGGACCGCGAGCCGGCCCACGCGACCGCAGACCCCGCACACGCGCTCGTGCTTGCCCGGGACGCAGTCGTCGCAGAGGTCACCGTCGTGGCCGGGCCGGATGCGCTTGACCGTGACCGTGCCGCAGACGCGGCAGCGCGTCTTGGGCTTGCGCTCGTAGGCCAGGCAGTTGCGGCACAGATCCGGCGATGTCGAGGTGGCGAGCCTGCCTGGACCGGTCCGGCCGCATCGTCTGCAGACGACGATCGGATGGCGGCCGCTCATGCCCCGTTGGCGCGTCGCTTCAGTTGCACGCGCCTCGGGCGCAGGTCCTTGCTGATCGTGCGGCCAGTCGCGGGCTCCTTGATCGCGGGCGCGGCGACGTCGACGCGGCGCACCAGCTCGCCGGGCTCGCAGCCGAGGATCTCGCAGAGCACGACCAGCACCCTCAGGTTCAGTCGCTCTGGGCGTCCGGTGACTAGTCGCCAGACCTGCGAGTCCGAGAGCTGGATCCCGTGCTCGGCCAGGCGCGGCGTGCAGGTCAGTGGCCTTGAACATGCCGTGCTCGGCCATCAGCACGCCGCAGCCGCCACTCGTAATCGACCGTCATCGCGTCCCTCTGAGCTTGATGAGTTGCTCGTCGATCGCGGCGCGCACGAGCCGGTCCTTGAAGTCATCGCCGACGGACATGTAGATCGCCGTCGTCGCGGCGTGGCTGTGGCCGACCTGGTCCTGGATGAACTTCGCCGCCCACCCCAGCTCGGCCAGATGCGTGACGTAGCTGTGGCGCAGGCAATGCGGCGTCAGCAGCTCGTCCAGCCCCGCGTCGGGCGGATCTCCGCGAAGCGCTCGTTACGGAGGCAAGCGCGATCCGCGTGCCGCGCTCGGTCACGAACATCGCCGGATGCGCGCGGGCACCGAAGCACGGCCGGATCTCGGCGACGTACTGCTCGACGACCTCGACCGCCCAGCGAACACGGTCAGCACCGTCCGCCGCTGCGGGCCGCCGCCGCGCTTGGACTTGCCGTGGCGCACGTGCACCTGCGCAAAGGCGCCGAACTCGGGCAGCCGCGCGTCGCGGCCGGAAGTCGCAGATGTCGAGCATCGCCAGCTCGCGCCGCCGCAGCCCCCAGCCGAACGCGATCTTGAACATCGCCTGGTCCCGCCACGCCTGCAGCGTCCCCTTGCGACCACGTCGCGCTCGCGTGGGTCACGCGCTCGTCACACGCCGCGAAGAACGCGTCGAGCTCATCGACCGTCAAGGGACGTCGGCGCGGGTCGCCCTCGAACTCGTCCAGGTGCGGAGACCAGGTTACGCTCGTCAAACAGCTGCCCGGGTGCGCGGCCGAACTCGCGCTCGCAGATCACCGTCCACGGGTAGCGCCGGTCGCACGCGTACTCCGAGAATCCCTTCAGCCGCCACTGATAGGCGCGCAGCGTCGAGCGCGCCAACCGCTGCGGCCGCGACAGCAGATCCTCGAAGTACTCGTCAACGTCGCTGGCGCGCCACTCCCACGGAAAGCGGCCAACGTGCGCCGACGAACGCGCGCACGCCCCGCTCGTTGTGCGGATCGTCTTGGGCTTCAGATAGCGCGCCGTCTGCTGGCGCGCCAGCCGCCAGCATCGCCTCGAACACCGCCTCCTCAATGTGCAGCGGCCGCACGCCAGCGCCGAACACGCGCGCCAGCGCCGTGTCGACATCCGCCGGCGAGTACACCCCGTGAGGACTCAGCAGGCTATGCATCAACTGCGAGTGCATCGCAACCAATGCGAAGCTGCCACCCGCGCCGTTCGGCGATCTCGCTCGTTCCGAGCGAATTCGCGAAGCGCCGTCAGCATCCGCACACGACCGTGTTCATCGCGATCCGCGCTTCCAGCGGACTACTCATCGTGCACCAGATGCGACCACCGACAGTTGGAGCCGTAGCCGGTCATCTCAAGGCCCTCGATGATGCGGGCGGCGTCGCCGCGGCGGGCCATGTCGTCGCGGACGGCGCGGATCTCGCGGCGGCGGTCGGCGACTCGCTCCGGGCGCCGGCGCTTGAGCGCGTCGATCGCGCGCGACGCCTCCGCGCGGGTCTTGGGGATCACGAAGCTGACGCCGCGCTGCAGCGCGAGTTGGCGCAGGTAGCGCTGCTGGCGGGCCGTCGGGGGCGCGCCTGCCGGTGTGGTGGGTGGTGGTCGGTCATGGCCGCGCCCGGGCGTGGCGCGCGGGGCCGTCAACGCCCTGGTCCGTCAGGACTCGCGCAGCGACCCGCAGGGCAGGGCTTGACGGCCCCTAAGCGCGCCGCGCTACGGCTGGCGGACAGGATCGAGCACCACCCGCACGCGCGCCTCCCCGGCGGGCGCCGGATCCCGACGTGGCTAGCGGCTTGCGACGCGCAGGCGCTCGGCGATCAGGCGCAGCGATTCGACGCGGCGCTCGACCTCGGCGCGCCGGGGCGTTGCGCTCGTGCATCGCCAGGAAGCGCTCGCGCATCGAGTCGTGTGACCTCGCGTCGCCCCGCGTCGCGGTGCGGAGTATCACGGTCGTCCTCCGTATCAACTACTGTACCACTGTACAGGTGTGAAGGGCTAGATTGGGGGCGTGCATCCCGCGCACCGCATCCCCGAGCAGTTCCTGTCGCTCGTCGCTCGCCGGTTTCACCTGCTGGCCGAGCCGATGCGGCTGCGGCTGCTCGACCGGTTACGGGACGGTGACGCGACCGTGCAGCAGCTCGCCGATGAGCTCGAGACATCGCAGCAGAACGTCTCCAGGCATCTGCTGTTGCTGACCGACGCCTCGATCCTGGCGCGCCGCAAGGACGGTACCCGCGTCCGCTACCGCATCGATGACCCCGAGATCGTCGCGCTGTGCGAGCAGATGTGTGGGTCCGTCGAGCACCAGCTCGGCGGCCTTGCGGCGCTCGTCAACGAGGAGGGCGAGGTGCCTGCGGGCGCGCTCACCGACCACGTCAACACGCGAGGAGGTCCAGCGATATGACCGCCCACATCCGCCCCCGAGAGTTCCGCTTTCCCGTCGCGATCGCCTGGGACGGCGGGCGCCGAACGACCGCCCGCGTCGACGGCAAGCAGCCGCTGCGCATCGCCACGCCGCCGGAGTTCAAGGGCACCGATCCCGATCTGTGGAGCCCGGAGGACGCGTTTGTCGCCGCCGCCGCGTCGTGCTTGGCCGTGACGATCGCCGCGCTCGCCGAGCACGACGGGCTGCCGATGCACGAGCTGTCGGTCGCAGCCGAGGGCGTCGTCGGCCGCCGGCCCGACGGCCGCTTCGGCTTCACACGCATCGAGCAGAAGGTCACCGCCGAAACCGACGAAGAGCACGCGGCTGCCCTCCGCACCGTCATCGCCAGGGCCGAGGAGACGTGCCTCGTCACGGTCTCGCTCTCGGTGCCCGTCGCGACCACGGTCGAGATCGACCGGCGCGTGCCCGTCGGCTAGCGATGCTCGTCGCAGCTCCTCCCCCGGCGGCCGACGCGCCCGTCGAACCGTGGTTCTCGTCACTGCGGGAGCGGCTGGGGGACCTGCGGCTGTTCGACGCGCACACCCATCTCGGATGCGCGGACCCGGACGGCTCCTGCTTCGATGCCGAGGAGCTCGTCGCCGCGCTCGCCGTGGTCGACGCGCGCGCCGTGGTGTTCCCGCTCGCCGAGCCCGGGTCCTACCGGGCCGCGAACGACCGGATGCTTGCTGCCGCCGCCGCTTTCGACGGCCGGCTCGTCCCGTTTTGTCGCGTCGACCCGCTCCACGGCGGGCGGGGCGAGGCCGAGCGGGCGGTGGCCCTCGGGGCGCGCGGCATCAAGCTGCATCCGCGCGCGGAGCGCTTCCGGCTCGGCTCGCCGGAGGTCCGCGACATCTTCGCCTTCGCCGATGAGCGCCGACTGCCGGTGATCGTCCACGACGGGCGCGGGATCCCGTCGCTGGGGCGTGACGCGCTCGAACTCGCGCGCGCGTATCCGCGGACGCCCATCATCCTGGCGCACGCCGCCATCGCCGACCTGGCCTGGTTGTCGCGCGAGGCCGCCGGCCAGCGCAACCTCCTTTTCGACACCGCCTGGTGGAACATGGCCGACCAGCTGGTCGTGCTCTACGCGCTGCTCGGCAGCGTCGCGCTCGCCGCGCTGACCGCGGTGCTGCTCGCCTATCGCAACTTCTTCGCGACGGCGCACCAGCTGCACGAGCCGCCAAGCGGGCCGAGCTGAGCGTCGGCGGAGCCCTGCGTCTCGATGGGATGCTTAGAAGCAGTGTCGGGCTTGTTGATCGATCACGTCGCGCCGGTGGCCGACTGGTGCGATGAGCACGTTCCTCGAGCGGCTGGCGACGCAGCGCACCGGCCCAAACTCGCCGAATTCGGCAAACGGAACGGGCGATGACCGCGGTGCTGCTCATCGGCATGCTCGTGCTGATCCTGGTCAACGCTTTCTTCGTCGGCGCCGAGTTCTCGCTGGTCCGGGCACGCCGCTCTCGCCTGGAACAGATCGCAGAACGCGATGCCCGAGCGCGGCTCGCGCTGCACGAGATCGGCGAAATCAGCGAGTACCTCTCAGCCTGCCAGCTCGGAGTCACCCTCGCCTCGATCGGGATCGGGTTCCTTGGCGAGCCGGCCATCGCGGAGCTCATCCACCCCTGGCTCGGCGGCTCGCTCTCACACGGGCTCGCGCTCGCGATCAGCCTCACGATCGCCTACGTGCTGACGACAGCGCTGCACATCACGATCGGCGAGCAGGTCCCGAAGCTGTTCGCGATCTCCCGCGCCGAAGCGATGGCCCGGAGGGTAGCCCGCCCCCTGTACTGGTTTACGAGGGCTTTTCGGCCCTTCGTCGCCGCGCTCAACGGCGCTTCCAACGCGATCCTGCGGCTGCTTCGTGTCAGTCCTTCCGTCGCGTTCGAGGAGGGCGGCACGCCGGAGGACTTGAAGCTGTTGATCGCCCAATCGCTCGAGGGCGGACAGCTCGCCGCAGACGAAGCGCTGATGCTCGCCGGCGTCTTCGAACTCCACGAGCAAAGCGCGCGCCAGGTAATGACAGCGATCCCCAGAGTCGTAACCGTGGACATTTCCGAAGACGCCGAAGCGGCCTCGCGGCTCTGCGTCGAGTCCGGACACACCCGCCTGCTCGTAACCGAGGACTCAAACCCCGACCGGATCAAAGGGATCATCCACGCCAACTCCCTCCTCGGCCTGGTCCTCTCCGAAGGACCGCAGGCGAGCATCGCAGGCGTCGTGCGGCCAGCGCTGATCGTCCCCGAAACCAAGCCGATCGACACGCTGCTCGGGGAGCTGCGCCGCACCCGCAACACGGTCGCGGTGGTCGTCGACGAGTACGGACGAACCGCCGGCATCGTCGCAATCGAAGACATCGTCGAAGAAATCGTCGGAGAGATCGCCGATGAAACCGACGCCTCCGCCGGACCGGTCCGCCAGCTCAATGACGGCGAGTGGCTCGTACAAGGCGACATCGCACTGGCCGACCTACGCGACTACGGAATCGAGCTCGACACCGACACCGCCAGCTACAACTCCGTCGCCGGGCTCATGCTCGACACGCTCGGCCACCTCCCACGCCCCGGCGAACGAGTCACCACCAACGAGGTCTCCCTCACAGCCGAAGCCGTACGCCAGAACCGCATCGATCTCGTGCGCATATCACGGGACGCAGCACCCCCCGACGCTGGCAATCCCCAGCGCTAAACCACGTAGTCAGCCGACGGTCGCCTACACGCGGCGCGACACAGGCGGGACTCATCCCCGAGGGTGAGTCCCCCAATTCGCACAACGAGCAGGAGCGCGCATCAGCCTGCCCAGATTGAGAAGGAGGACCACTCTGGTCGTCTGCTTCCGCCGCTCCTGCCCGATTCGTCGCGGCGGACGTCGCTGCGACGTCCGGGTGACCCATAGGCGCTCCTGCAGTCAACCGAAGCGTGTTCGGGCGCGCCGTCGCCTGCGTTAGGCGGGTGATCTGTCGGCTTCGACGCTGACCTGCGTGACGGGCACGTCGAGCTCGCGGCGCAGGCGCTCGACCTCGTCGCGTTCCTGCCAGCTCTCGCGCGGGTGAGTGACGACGATGATCTCGTCGGCGCCGAAGTCGCGCAGCTCGTCCTCGATTGCGGTCGTCGCGCTGGGGTCTCCGACCCGCCCATGGGCCGTGATGCCGTGCGCGCTCGCCCACGCGAGGGAGCGTTCCAGCCGCGTTCGCGCCTGCTGGAGCTCGTGGTCGATGTCCGAAACCGCGTAGTGAGCGCGGGACGTGAGCACCGGGGCCAGCACCTCCACGTCCACGTCACCGCGATCGGCGCGGCCAGCGCTTGCGCAGCTCGGTACCCGCGAGCACCTCGTTGGCGACGACGAGCACGTGCCTGCGCCCGGTGCGAGCTCCGTGCGGGTGCGCAGCGCGCGCGGCGTCGCGCAGCGGCGCCCGGCGGTCGGGGTACGGCGCACGCAGGTACGCGATCAGCGCCGCACCGGCCAGCGCCGCGAAGACGGCGACCCCCGCGACCGGCGTGGCGAGCCAGCCGACGAGCAGCGACACGCCGATGACGATCGCAGCGGCGAACGCGAACCGGAAGGCCTCGAGCTCTGAGCGGATGGGTGTGCGCATCTGCGTGCCACGCTACGCCCGCCGGCGCGGCGCCGCATTCGCAAGAACCACGGACTGAACGCGCGGCGTTTCGCGGAGCCGGTGCCACGCGTCGCTTACACGCCCCGACGATGCATGCGCGGTCGCGATGACCGGCGCTGGTGGCGCGCCTACCGAGCGGCGAGGCCGACTCGTGGCAGCCCCGACGTGGCGATCGTCGGCGTCGACGGGGGCAGAGCCATGGCCTGGATCTCATCTCGGCGATCGTCACGCAGGCTGCGTGGCTGGTGATCGCCGACATCGACGCCGCCGACGACTCGTTCATCGAACAGGCCGCGCGGCGCGGCATCTTTGCCTACGTCAAGCCGGCGAGCTCGACTACGCGCGCTGTACTTTCCAGTCTCCGGGCTGCTCGACCGGCTGGTCACCTTCTCCGCCGGGCTCTCGGTCGTGCTCGCGTTCATCGGCCTCAAGCTCATCCTGCACTACGGGCATCTGCAGGCCGGCTCGGTACAACAGATCTCCACCGGCGCCTCGCTGGCCGTGATCGCCGCGCCGTGCTGGGACTGACCACCGCCGCCAGCGCGCTCAAGGCCCGCCGCGATCCCGCCGCCCGCGCGCACGCCGGATCGCTCCGCGAGCGAGACGAGGACGCCACGCCGCGGAGCGATCTGCCGTAGCGCCCGTCGTTCGCGCCCGCCCGCGGTCGAACGTCCAAGGCGCGCCGCACGACGGCGACGCGACGGAAACGTGCCGTGCTCTAGCGTGGCACCGGCATGAGCCGCGTCCTCGTGGGAGTCGACGGGTCCGAGGGCTCGCGTGACGCTCTCGCCCTCGGGCAGATTCTCACCGAGCCGGGAGGTCGGCTGGTCATCGTCCACGTCCACCCCTACGCCGACGTCTCCAGCCTGCTGACCGGCGGCCACTCCGAGCGACTCTTGCGAGAGGCCTCGGAATCGGTCGCCCAGCAGATCGACAAGGTGCTCGACGACCGGACCGAGCGCGACACGCTCATCGTCGGCGGGCGCTCGATCACCGCGGCGCTTCAACATGCCGCGCTCGAAACGGGTGCCGACCTGATCGCGGTTGGCTCGTCCAGGCGCTCGCCACCGGGAAGGGTCCTCGCCGGCAACGTAGCCGACGGGCTGCTCTCCGGTGCGCCCCGTCCCAGTAGCCATAGCTCCACGAGGCTATGCCTCCGCGATGCGCCCGCTCCGCGTGATCGGATGCGCCTTCGACGGCTCCAGCGAAGCCGCGCACGCGCTGCATTTCACAGACGAACTGGCGCGACGGCTCTCGGCTCGACTCCAAATCATCGGCGTTTTTCAGGCACCCAGCTCGGCAATGTCTCGGTGAGCGGTGCCATTGGGTACCGGTCCGTGGACGACGCGCTCCGCGGTGCACTACGGGCGGACCTTGACGAGGCGTCTCCGACTGAATCCAGGTGTGCGCGCCACAACGGTATTG
>CAWGDO010000009.1:0-583298 GCA_963821355.1 uncultured Actinomycetes bacterium
CCAGCCGTTGGCGTAGAAGCGGCCGTCCTCGAAGCCGACCGCATAGGAGCGCTGCCCAGCCGCCACCTCGCGGCGGTCCGGCAGCCGAGTGCTGACCGAGAGCTCGGGCGTCGCGGCTTGCGCCGCGGCAGCACCGACCAGGACGACAACGGCCCCCGCTGCCATTGCACGTGCGATGCGCACGGTTCACCTCCGAGTGGGACTGGACCGATGGGAGACCGATGGGACTGGACTCCCTGTGCAGGTGTCCCTTACCCGGAGCCACGCGCGCCAACCATTCGTTCCGCCGCGTGAGCCGGCCGAGGACCGCGTGGCGTCGGTCCGACACGCGCGCCGCGTGCCGCCTTCACCCATGGGCGCCAACGGATCCGAGTGGCGGAAGGCGGATACGCGCCCGGCAGGATTTGAACCTGCGACCTACCGCTCCGGAGGCGGTCGCTCTATCCCCTGAGCTACGGGCGCTGGAGCGCTCAGCTTAGACGGTCCCTTTGCGCCCGGGCGGTCGCGGACGATGTCCCCGCGCCGATGCAGCCGAGGTTCGGATCCTGCTGGGCGCTCGCTCAAGCGGGGTGTCGGGGACGCGCGGCGGCTACGGTGACCGCATGTCGCGGTCCAGTCGAAAGCACCTCCTCCTCATAGCGGTCATCGCGGTCTACGTCGTCGGAACGGTCGTCGCCCGGCGCCGCGGATATCCCATGGGCGGCAACGTCGTGGTCCGCTGCCGCGACGGTCACCTCTTCGCCACGATCTGGGTTCCCGGAGCCTCCTTCAAGTCGGTTCGCCTGGGCTGGTGGAGGCTTCAGCGCTGCCCGGTCGGCAACCACTGGTCGCTCGTGACCCCCGTCAAGGAGTCCGAGCTGAGCGAGAGCGAGAAGCGCTTCGCACACGAGCACCGGGACGTCCGCGTCCCCTGAGCCCCGAGCGGCCGCTCAGGCTGCTGCCCGCACCTCGGTCGTGCAGAACGCGCAGCGCGTCGCCGCGACCGGGATCTGGCTCAGGCACTCCGGGCAACCGCGAGTGATGGACTCGACGTCGGGCTCGGTGCGCATGCGGCTCATGAGGTAGTTCACGGGCTTGACGACGAGGAAGAACACCGCGGTCGCGACGAGGACGAAGGTGAGGACGGCGTTGAGGAAGTCGCCGTAGGCGAAGCTGCTGCCGTTGATCGTGAAGGCCAGGTCGCCAAAGTCAGCCTGGCCGAAGACCGCGGCGATGATCGGCGTGATGATGTCGCGCACGAGCGCGTTGACGACGCCCGTGAAGGCCGCGCCGATGACCACCGCCACCGCGAGGTCGACCACGTTGCCGCGCAGGATGAAGGCGCGGAACTCCTTGATGATCTCGGGCACCGGGGGCATGGCCGCGAAGGTAGCGACGGGGGCGGTCGGTCCTGAGGCGCGCGCGGCGGCGGTACCCTCGATTCCCGGCATGGACCTCTCGCTCTTCTTCGCCGGCACCGCCGGGTCGGTTCCGACGGCGCGCCGCGGCCTCCCCGCGGTGCTGCTGCGCCGTGGCGGAGACCGGCTGCTCTTCGACTGCGGCGAGGGGACCCAGCGCCAGCTGTTGCGCACCGTCGGCCTGCCCGACATGCAGGCGGTTTTCCTCACCCACCACCACGCCGACCACTGGCTCGGCCTGCCGGGGATGCTCAAGTCCTTCGAGCTGCGCGACCGCCAGGCGCCGTTGACCGTCTACGGGCCGCCCG
Source organism: uncultured Actinomycetes bacterium (assembly GCA_963821355.1). GTDB lineage: Bacteria > Actinomycetota > Thermoleophilia > Solirubrobacterales > Solirubrobacteraceae > JAOPZW01. Next base: position 1,706 of record CAWGDO010000009.1, read on the forward strand.
GCACGCAGGCGCTGATGGCCGCAATGCGGATCGTCTACGGCCGCCCGCGCTACCCGTTCAGCGTCGTCGAGCTCGAGGCGGGGGACCCGGTCGAATTCGACGGCTACGAGGTCACGCCGTTCAACGTCAACCATCGCGGCCGGGCGTTCGGCTACGCGATCGTCGAGGCGCCGCGCCCGGGCCGCCTCGACGCGCAGCTCGCGAGCGACCTCGGCGTCGCGTTCGGCCCCGACTTCGGGCGCCTGCAGCGCGGCGAGGTGGTCAACGGCGTGCGTCCGGAGCAGGTCGTGGGGCCCGAGCGCCCAGGGCGCAAGATCGTGCTATCCGGCGACACGGGGCCGTGCGAGATGCTCCGTGTCGCCGCCCACGAGGCCGACGTGCTCGTCCATGAGGCCACGTTCCTCGACGAGGAGCGCGAGCGCGCCCTGCAGACCGGCCACTCGACCGCGCGCCAGGCTGCCGAGCTCGCGCGCGAGGCCGACGTCCGCCTGCTCGTCCTCACCCACCTCTCGACGCGCTATGCCGGCGGCGAGATCCGCGATGAGGCGCGCGCGATCTTCGAGCGCACCGAGGTCCCGCGGGACTTCGACAGCGTCGAGATCCCGTTCCCCGACAAGGGCGAGCCGGAGCTGCAGCGCTTCGCCGCCGAGCAGGCGCCGGCATGAGCGATCCGACGCAGGTGCGACCGCGTGAGCGCCGCTTCGGACCGCTGGGCATGGCGCTGGCCGCCGCCGGCGGCTTCCTGGCCGGCGTGCTGCTCATCGCGATCCTCGGCGGCGCGCAGCCGGTGTACAAGGACCGGACGATCACCAGGGCAGCCAAGCCCGCGGGCACGGCGGTCCCAGCACTCACCGGCGTCCGGCTCGACCGCGCCGTGGACCGCCTCGAAAGCATCGGGCTGAAGGCCGACTTCGACCCGGGCGCCGGCGGGCTGTTCGGCATCGTCGACAAGAGCGGCTGGACCGTGGTCGGCCAGGATCCGTCGCCTGGCTCGCGGGTCAGTCGAGGCGACAGCGTGCACCTCGACATCGACCGCGCGTGACGCGCGCGCTGCTCGTCGACCTCGACGACACGCTCGTGGTCGAGGAGGCCGCGGCCCTCGGGGCCTTCGCCGCCACCGCGCGCGCGGCGGCTGAGGGCGGGGACGTCGATGCCGGCGCTCTGGCCACGCGCGCGCGGGCGCGAGCGCGGGAACTATGGCGGGCCGGCCCCGTCTTCGAATTCTGCCGGCGGATCGGCATGAGCTCATGGGAAGGCCTCTGGTGCCGGTACGAGGGCGGCGGCGACGAGATGCGCACGCTGCGCGCGTGGGCGCCCGGCTTCCGGCGCGAGGCCTGGCGGCTTGCACTCGCTGATCAGGGCATCGACGACGAAGCGCTCGCTGCCGAGCTCGGTGAGCGCTTCGGGGTTGAGCGCCGTGGCCTGTGCGAAACGTTCGCCGATGCGCCGGCCGCCCTCGACGCCCTGCGCAGCGACCACGCGATGGCCCTGGTGACCAACGGCGCCTCGTGCCTGCAGCGCGAGAAGCTCGCCGCGTCGGGGCTCGCGGACCGCTTCGACACGATCGTCGTCTCCGGGGACCTCGGGCGCGGCAAGCCCGACCCCTCGATCTTCGCCCACGCCGTCCGCGCGCTCGGCGCCGAGCCGGGCGATGCGGTGATGGTGGGGGACAACCTCGCGAAGGATGTCGACGGCGCGCTGGCCGCCGGCCTGCGCGCCGTCTGGGTCAACCGGGGGGCTGACGAGCGGCCCCCGGAGCGCTCCGACCTACGCGAGATCGCGAGCCTCGCCGAGCTGCCCGCGATGCTGGCTTAGGAGGTGCGCCAGGCGTGCGCGGTCGCCGGCCGCACGCTGACGCGCACCGAGTGGCAGAACGCCCTGCCCGGGCGCGCCTACGCGCCGGCCTGCCGACAGTGACGGTTCCGCGCCCGCAGTTGCTAGGGTCCTCGCACTGCCCCTTTAACCCGGTCCCGTGAGGCCAGGAAGGAGCCATGAGCACCGAGAAGGTCGTCCTCGACGGGGACGGCATGCGGCGAACGCTCGTGCGGATCGCGCACGAGATCGTCGAGAAGAACTCCGAGCACGACCGGCTCGCCATCGTGGGGATCCATCGGCGCGGGGCGCCGCTGGCCCGGCGATTGCGCGGACTGCTCGCCGACCTGCTGGAGGCCGACGTCCCGCTCGGCGAGCTGGACATCTCCTTCTACAGAGACGACCTCGGTCGGCTGGCCGAGGCGCCGATCGTCCATTCCACCCAGCTCGACTTCCCCCTCGACGGGGCGACGGTCGTCATCGTCGACGACGTCCTCTTCACCGGGCGCACCGTGCGCGCGGCGATCGAGGCGCTGTTCGACTACGGCCGGCCGGCGCGTGTGCAGCTCGCCGTGCTGGCGGACCGCGGCCACCGCGAGCTGCCGCTGCGCCCCGACTACGTGGGCAAGAACCTGCCGACCTCGCGCGCCGAGCGCGTCAACGTGCACGTCGAGGAGATCGACGGCGTCGACGAGGTCACGATCACCGAGGTAGCGGAGGTGCCCGCGTGAGACATCTGCTGTCGATCGAAGACCTCGACCGCGTGGCCATCGAACGCATCTGCGACCGCGCCGCGTCGTTCGCCGAGGTCGCCGATCGCGAGATCAAGAAGGTCCCCGCGCTGCGCGGGCGCACCGTGCTCAACCTCTTCTACGAGGCCTCGACGCGCACGCGCTCGTCATTCGAGCTGGCGGCCAAGCGCCTGAGCGCCGACGTCGTGAACTTCTCGGCGAGCGGGTCGAGCGTCGAGAAGGGCGAATCGCTCAAGGACACCGTCCTGACCCTGAACGCCCACAAGCCCGACGCGATCGTCATCCGCGCGCCGTGGGCCGGTGCCGCGGCGCTCGTGGCCGAGTGGACGCCGGCCGCGATCGTCAACGCCGGTGACGGCAAGCACGAGCATCCGACGCAGGCGCTGCTCGACGTCCACACGCTGCGCCAGCGGCTCGGCGGCCTGGACGGGCTGAGCATCTGGATCGTCGGCGACGTCCTGCACTCCCGCGTGGCGCGCTCGAACATCCTCGCCTTCCAGACGATGGGCGCGCACGTGACGATCTGCGGGCCGCCGACGCTGATCCCGCGGGGCGTCGAGGCGCTGGGCTGCGACGTCCGCTTCACGCTCGATGACCTGGCCGAGGCCGACGTCGTCTACGCGCTGCGGATGCAGCACGAGCGCATGGATCAGGCGTTCGTGCCGACGCTGCGCGAGTACGCCAGCGAGTACCAGATCAACGGGCGGCGCCTGCACCCGCGCCAAGTGCTCATGCACCCCGGGCCGGTCAACCGCGGGGTCGAGCTGTCCGGCGAGGTCGTCGATTCGCCCCAGGCCGTCATCACCCAGCAGGTCGAGGCCGGGGTCGTGGTGCGGATGGCGGTCCTCTACGAGGTCCTCGCAGGCGCGCGGACGGGCGAGCCGGTACAGGAGCCGGCGCCGGCATGACGCTCGTCAGACCTGACAGCCGGCCCGCCACGCTCGTCGTCCGCGGCGCGCACGTCGTCGACCCGCGCGAGAGGATCGACCGCACGCTCGACGTGGTCGTCGCCGACGGCGAGATCGCCGAGCTGGCGGAGGCCGGTGCGGCCTCCGTGCCCGCCGGCGCCGAGGTCGTCGACGGCGCCGGGCGCCACCTGCTGCCCGCCTTCGTCGACCCGCACGTGCACCTGCGCGTGCCCGGCCAGGAGCACAAGGAGGACCTCGAGACGGGGACCCGTGCGGCGGCTGCCGGCGGGTTCTGCGCCGTGGTGGCGATGCCGAACACCGATCCGGTCGTCGACAGCGCGCCGGTGCTGCGCGCCCTGCGCGACTCCGCGGCGCGCGACGCGCGCGTCGCCGTCGGGTTCATGGCCTCGATCACCCGCGGCCTGCGCGGCGAGGAGCTGACCGAGATGGCCGAGCTGCGCACGGAGGGCGCGATCGGCTTCACCGACGACGGCAAGCCGGTCGTCTCGGCCGGCATGCTGCGCAAGGCCCTGCAGTACCAGCGCCTCGCCGGCGGGCTGCTCGCGCTCCACGAGGAGGACCCGTCGCTCAGCGGGCGCGGAGCCATGAACGAGGGCGAGGTCAGCGCGCTGCTGGGCGTCGCCGGGATACCCAGTGTCAGCGAGTCGACGATAGTGGCGCGAGACTGCGCGCTGGCGGAATACGAGGCCGCCCGGATCCATCTGCAGCACCTGTCGTGCATGGAGTCGGTGCGCGCGGTCGCGGCAGCCAAGGACGCCGGCGTCGCGGTGACCTGCGAGGTGACGCCGCACCATCTTTGCCTGACCGAGGCGGCGGTTCGCGGCCTCGACACGCGCATGAAGATGAACCCTCCGCTGCGCACCGAGGCCGACCGGGCCGCACTCATCGAGGCGCTGCGCTCGGGCGTGATCGACTGCATCGCGACCGACCACGCCCCGCACGCGCGCGACGAGAAGGAGGTCCCGTTCGAGCAGGCGCCGATGGGCACCACCGGCCTGGAGACCGCGTTTGCCGCGGTGCACACCGAACTGGTCGTCCCGGGCGTGCTCGATCTCGGGCTCGTCGTGGAGCGCATGACCGCCGGCGGCGAGCCGTTCGGCGTGCCGGCGCCTCGCGTGAGGACGGGCGACGAGGCCAACCTCGTGCTCGCGGACCTCGCCGCCGAGTGGGAGGTGGGCGAGGACGGCTACGAGAGCCGTTCGGAGAACTGCTGCTTCGCGGGCGCGCGCCTGCGCGGGCGCGTGCTGCTGACCCTTGCGGCGGGCTCGGTCGCGTACCGGGAGCGCGCGTTCGCGGTGGTGGGGGCGCCCACGCCGGCAGCCGTGCCGGGCGCTCGGTCGCCAGGAGGGGAGACCCGGTGGGCCTGAGCAAAGCCACCGCCTACGTCCTGCTCGAGGACGGCGCGCGCTTCGACGGCGAGGCGTGTGGTGCCGACGAGCCGGCGACTGGCGAGGTCGTCTTCACCACCGGGATGAGCGGTTACCAGGAGTCGATGACCGACCCGAGCTTCGCGCGCCAGCTCATCACCTTCACGTATCCGCACATCGGCAACTACGGCGCTTCGCAGGCGGCGATGGAGTCCGATCGCGTCGGGGCGCGGGCGGCGATCATGCGTGCGGCGGTCAACCGCGAGGACGCTCCCGGCGCCGAGCGCGGCTGGCTGGACTGGCTGACCGACTGCGGCGTCCCGGCCATCAGCGGCGTCGACACGCGCGAGCTCGTGCGCCACATCCGCGACGCGGGCGCCATGCGCGGCGGGGTCTTCCCGGCGGCGATGAGCGAGCGCGAGGCGCGCGAGCGGATCGCGGCGGAGCCGGAGATGAGCGGCTTGGACCTCGCGCGCGAGGTGACCCCGGCGGCGATGACCGTGCATGGGGATGGCGAGAGCGGCCCACTGATCGCCGCGATCGACACCGGGATCAAGGGGTCGATCGTGCGCAACCTCGTGGTCCGCGGCGCGCGCGTGGAGCTGCACCCGTGCACCGCGACCGCGGCCGAGCTGACCGCCAACGACCCCGATGCGGTCTTCCTGGCCAACGGCCCCGGCGATCCCGCCGCGCTCGAGTACATCGTGGGCACGGTGCGCGAGCTGATCGGCACCCGGCCGGTGTGGGGCATCTGCCTCGGCCACCAGCTCCTCTGCCAGGCCGTCGGCCTGGAGACCTACAAGCTGCCCTTCGGCCATCGGGGCGCCAACCACCCGGTCAAGGACTTGCGGACGGGCAAGATCGAGATCACCTCGCAGAACCACGGCTTCGCGGTGCGGGCGCCGGACGGCGGTGGCCGCGTCGAGGGCGACGAGCCCGTGCGCTGGAGCACCGACTTCGGCGAGGCGGCCCTCACGCACGTCAACCTCTACGACCGCACGGTCGAGGGCCTCGAGCTGCTCGAGGTCAACAGCGCGACCGTGCAGTACCACCCCGAGGCCGGCCCGGGGCCGAACGATGCCCTGTACCAGTTCGACCGCTTCCTGGGGGCGGTGACCGGGCGTGCCTAGGCGCGACGACCTGCACCGCATCCTCATCCTCGGCAGCGGGCCGATCGTCATCGGCCAGGCGGCGGAGTTCGACTACTCGGGCGTGCAGGCGTGCAAGGTGCTCAAGGAGGAGGGCTACGAGATCGTCCTGGTCAACTCGAACCCGGCGACGATCATGACCGACCCCGAGTTCGCCGATGCGACCTACATCGAGCCGCTGCTGCCCGGTCCCGTGGCGCAGGTCATCGAGCGCGAGCGCCCCGACGCGCTGCTGCCGACGCTCGGCGGCCAGACCGCGCTGAACCTCGCCAAGGCGCTGCACGAGGACGGGACCCTCGAGCGCTTCGGCGTCGAGCTGATTGGTGCCGACTACGACGCGATCGCGCGCGCCGAGGACCGTGACCTCTTCCGCCAGACGATGCACCAGGCGGGTCTGAAGATGCCACGCAGCGCGATCGCCACCTCGCTCTCCGAGGCGCGCGACGCCATGGCCGACGTCGGCCTGCCCTGCATCGTGCGACCGGCGTTCACGCTCGGCGGCCGCGGCGGGGGCATCGCGCGCAGCGAGGAGGACTACGGGTGCATCGTCGAGCGCGGCCTGGCCGCGTCACCCATCCGCCAGGTCCTCCTCGACCAGTCGGTCCTCGGCTGGGGCGAGTTCGAGCTCGAGGTCATGCGCGATCACAACGACAACGTCGTGATCGTCTGCTCGATCGAGAACGTCGACCCGATGGGCGTGCACACCGGTGACAGCGTGACCGTCGCGCCGCAGCAGACGCTCACCGATCGCCTCTATCAGCAGCTGCGCGACCAGGCCATCGCGGTCATCCGCGCCGTCGGCGTCGAGACGGGCGGCTCGAATGTCCAGTTCGCCGTCGATCCGGCCGGCGAGGAGATTCTCGTCATCGAGATGAACCCGCGGGTCTCGCGCTCCAGCGCCCTGGCCTCCAAGGCGACCGGCTTCCCGATCGCCAAGATCGCCGCGCGCCTGGCCGTCGGCTACGCGCTCGAGGAGATCCCCAACGACATCACCGGGATCACGCCCGCCAGCTTCGAGCCCACGATCGACTATGTGGTGGTCAAGTGGCCACGTTTTGCCTTCGAGAAGTTCCCCGGTGTCGCCTCCGATCTCTCGACCCATATGAAGTCCGTTGGCGAGGCTATGGCGATCGGACGCACGTTTCAGCAGGCATTTGCAAAATCTCTGCGCAGCCGCGAACTCGACATTGCGACAAAGCTCGACGGGGTCGACGTGGCGACGCTGCTGCAGATGCTCGAGCGCCCCGCCGGCGACCGCTACGACGTCGTCCTGGAGGCCTTCCGCAAGGGCGCGAGCATCGACGACATCCGCCGGGTCACGAGCATCGATCCGTGGTTCCTCAGCGAGATCCGGGCGCTTGCGCTCGACCCCGACGCCGCCACCGCCGGCGAGCGCTCCTTCAAGGCCGTCGATACCTGTGCGGCCGAGTTCCCGGCGCGCACGCCGTACTACTACTCCGGCTGGGAGCGCAGCGCCGCGCACGAGGTCGAGCGAGGCGAGAAACCCAGCGTGGTGATCCTCGGCAGCGGCCCCAACCGCATCGGCCAGGGGATCGAGTTCGACTACTGCTGCGTCCACGCCGCGATGACGGTCCGCGAGTCTGGCCGCGACGCGGTGATGATCAACTGCAACCCCGAGACGGTCTCCACGGACTACGACACCTCCGACCGTCTCTACTTCGAGCCGCTCACGCTCGAGGACGTCCTCGGGGTCATCGAGGTCGAGCAGCCGCAAGGCATGATCGTCCAGTTCGGCGGCCAGACCCCGCTCAAGCTCGCGCACGGGCTACAGGAGGCCGGCGTCGAGATTCTCGGAACCAGCGTGGACTCGATCGACCTCGCCGAGGACCGCGGCCGCTTCAGCGCCCTGCTCGACGGGCTTGGCTACAAGGCCCCGCCGTACGCCACCGCGCACTCGGTCGACGACGCCCTCGACCAGTGCGAGCGCGTCGGTTTCCCGCTCCTCGTCCGGCCCAGCTACGTCCTCGGCGGCCGCGCGATGGAGATCGTCTACAGCAGCGAGGGGCTCGCCGACTACCTACAACGCAACGCGCGTGACGGCCGCGCCATCTATCTCGACCGCTTCCTGGAGAACGCCATCGAGGTCGACGCCGACGCGCTGTGCGACGGCGACGACGTCTGGATCGGCGGGATCATGCAGCACGTCGAGGAGGCCGGGATCCACTCGGGCGACTCGGCTTGTGTGCTGCCGCCGCACTCGCTCGGCCACGAGATGCTCGACCAGATCCGCGAGGCCACCAGGGGCATCGCGCTCGGCCTCGGGGTCGTCGGCCTGCTCAACGTCCAGTACGCCGTGCACGCGGGCGAGCTGTACGTCATCGAGGCCAACCCGCGGGCCTCGCGCACGGTGCCGTTCGTCTCCAAGGCGGTCGGGGTGCCCCTGGCCAAGATGGCGTGCCGCGTCATGCTCGGCGAGCGGATAGCCGACCTCGACCTTCCCGCCGAGGCCATGGTGGCCGACCACGTCAGCGTCAAGGAGGCAGTGCTGCCCTTCGACCGCTTCGAGGGCTCCGACGCGATCCTCGGCCCCGAGATGCGCTCGACCGGCGAGGTCATGGGCATCGCACGCGACTTTCCGACCGCCTTCGCCAAGGCCCAGGCCGCCGCCGGCGCCGCCCTGCCCGCCGCCGGCACCGCCTTCATCACGCTGACCGACTCCGACAAGCCGGCCGCGATCGGCATCGCGCAGATCCTCCACGACCTCGGGTTCCGCATCGTTGCCACCCGCGGCACCAAGGAGGCGATCGAGCGCATGGGCATCCCCGCCACCGAGCTCAAGAAGGTCGGCGAGGGATCGCCGAATGTCGTCGACTGGATCGAGAACGGCGACGTCGACCTCGTCGTCAACACGCCGACCGGCTCGGGCGCGCGCTCTGACGGCTGGCAGATCCGCCGCGCCGCGATCGCCCGCGGGATCCCGTGCCTGACCACGCTCTCAGGCGGGCTGGCGGCCGCACGCGCGATCGCCGCGGCGCGCCAGGGCGCCGCCGAGGTGCTGTCGCTGCAGGAGATCCACGGCGGGCGGGTGCCGGCCAGTGAGCGCTGAGCCGCGCACGCTCGCCCCGTTCGGTCGCAGGACGCTGCAGGTGGCCGAGCACCGCGAGCTCGGCGCCTACGTCGTGCTCGCCGCCGACGACCCGGACGGCCCTCTGCCACGCGCGGGGCAGTTCTACATGCTGGCGGCCGAGGAGCGGTGGGGCGGGGGGGAAGAGGAGCGGCCGTTCCTGCCTCGAGCCTTCAGTGTGCTGCGGGCACGGGGTGGGCGCCTGGAGTTCATGCTCGAGGCGGTCGGCCCTGGCACCGAGCGCCTCTGCGAGCTTGGGCCCCGCGACGGGCTGATCGTCACCGGCCCCCTGGGCATCGGCTTCCGCGCGCCGCCCGAGGCGCGCCGCGCGCTGCTGTGCGGCGGCGGCGTCGGCGTCGCGCCGCTTGCCGTCTGGCAGGACGAGCTGCTGGCGCGCGGCGAGCCGGCCCCCGCGCTGCTGGGCTTCCGCGATGCCGAGCATGCTCCCGGCGCCGCCCTGCTGCACAACCCGCGGGTCGCCACCGACGACGGCTCACACGGCCACCATGGCCTGGTCACCGACCTGCTTGCCGCGGAGCTCGACGCCGACGGCCACGCCGTCGTCTACGCGTGCGGGCCCCCGCCGATGCTCGAAGCGGTCCGGGCGCTGTGCGAACGGCGCGAGGTCCCCTGCCAGCTGGCCATGGAGTCGGGCATGGCCTGCGGCTTCGGGGCCTGCTTCGGCTGCGTCGTGCCGCTGCGCGAGGGCGGCTACCTGCGCCTGTGCGTCGACGGCCCCGTCCTCGACGGCGCGCGCTTGGCGGAGGTGCCCGCGCATTGACCCCCCCCGACCGTCGTCTCACAGGGCTCGCCGCGCCCGAGAGGGGAGACCCCGTGGGCCTCGATTTCTGCGGCCTGCGCCTCGCCGACCCGGTCATCAACGGCTCGGGCACCTTCGACGCGATCGCGGCACGGCGCGCGTTCGGCGACGCGCTGCTCGAGCGCTTCCCGTTCGCGGCCTTCGTCTCCAAGACGATCACGGTCGAGCCGCGCGAGGGCAACCCGCCGCCGCGCCTGTACGAGACGCCGGCCGGCCTGATCAACTCGATCGGCCTGCCCAACAAAGGGCTGCGCGGGTACCTGGCCGAGGACCTGCCCGAGCTGGCGCGCCTGCCCGTGCCGCTGATCACCAACGTGATGGGTGCAAGCGCGGGCGAGCTGTGCACCCTCGTCGAGGCGCTCGACGACCGCGACGACGTCGACGCGCTGGAACTCAACGTCTCCTGCCCGAACGTGCGCACGGGCCTCGACATCGGTGCCGACCCTGCCGAGCTCGGCGCGGTGATGCGCCAGGTTCGCCCGCGGACCGCCAAGCCGCTGATCGTCAAGCTCACGCCCAATACCGCCGACGTGGCGGCGGTCGCCCAGGCTGCCCAGGAGGCCGGCGCCGACGCCGTCTCGCTCATCAACACCCTGCGCGCCTACGCCCCGCACCCTCGGCGAGCCGGCGCCGCCTGGCTGGGCAACGCGACCGGTGGTCTGTCCGGTCCCGCCATCCGCGCGGTGGCCCTCGCGCAGGTTCGCGCGGTCGCCGCGCGCGTCACGATCCCCATCGTCGGGATGGGCGGCATTCAGAACGGGCTACACGCCGCGCAGATGCTCGACGCGGGCGCGACGCTCGTCGCGGTGGGCACCGAGAACTTCCGCGATCCGGCCGCGGGAACACGGATCTCACGCCAGCTTGACGATTTGTTCGCAAAGAGCGGGGACGACGCAAGCTGAACGTCAGCGCTCCGACGTTTGGTGCCTAGGAAATCCCTGCAAAGCGGACCAAAACCGTCAAGCAGCCTGGACGAACCTCGACCTCAGCTGGAGGTCGAGGCGAATTCGCGCTTTTCGGCTTGCCTGCGGGTGCTCGCTGTGTAGTATCGCCGACCGATGCCGCCGGCCACCAATTCCCCTACCAAGCACACGGCGGCACCCGAGCGATCGCTCCTTCAGCGCATGGACGCCCTGCAGCGCGCCAATGCAATACGCACGCGGAGGGCGCAGCTGAAGAAGGACCTGAAGGCGGGCCGGGTGTCGATTCACACGCTGCTGCGCGAGCCGCCCGACTACGTCGAGACCGCGAAGGTCTTCGACATGCTGCTGGCGGTCCCCAAGTACGGGCGGGTGAAGGCGAACAAGGTCCTGCAGCAGTGCCGGATCTCGCCGAGCAAGACGATCGGCGGCCTCTCGGAGCGCCAGCGCACCGAACTCGTCGGCATGCTGCGCCGATAGAGGGCGCCCGCAGCGGGCGGCGTCGGGCACGCGTCGTACCCTGCGCGCGTGGCTCGCGTCTTCGTCATCACCGGCCCCTCGGGCGTCGGCAAGGGCACGCTGATCCGCACCCTGCGCGAGCGCGTTCCAGAGCTGGAGCTGAGCGTGTCGGCGACCACGCGCGCGCCGCGCCCCGGCGAGCAGCAGGGCGTCGACTATCACTTCCTCGCCGACGCAGATTTCCAGCGCCGCGCCGACGCAGGGGAGTTCGTCGAGCACGCCGTCTACTCCGGCCGGCGCTACGGCACGCTGCGCGCGGAGCTCGAGCGGCGCACGGCCGCCGGGCACCCCGTCGTGCTCGAGATCGAGGTCCAGGGGGCGCGGCAGGTGCGCACGACGCTGCCCGAGGCGGTGCAGGTCTTCATCGCGCCGCCCTCGCTTGCGTCGCTGCGCACGCGGCTGGTCGGGCGTGGCACCGATGACGACCAGGAGGTCGCGGCGCGCCTGCGGGTCGCCGAGCAGGAGCTCGCCGCCAAGGACGAGTTCGGCCACGTCGTGGTCAACGACCGCCTCGAGGACGCGGTCGACGAGCTCGTGTCGATCGTTCGCTCCGCGCTTCAACAGTGCGTCAAGAGCGGATAAGAACGGCCTGCGCAAGCGCGGGGCCATCGGGCCGCTGCTGGTACCCTCGACCCATGATCAACCCGCGCATCGACACGCTCCTCGAGCAGGTCGACTCCAACTACGCATCCGTGCTCGTGGCCGCGAAGCGCGCCCGCCAGATCAACTCCTACTACCACAACCTCGGCGAGGGGACGTTCGACGAGTTCCCGCCGCCCATGGTCGATTCCGCTTCGAAGAACTACCTGACGATCGCCCTCGAGGAAGTCGCCGCGGGCAAGATCAAGTACCAGTACCGCTAGGAGTCACGTTGGGTCGCGTGCTCCTCGGCGTCAGCGGCGGGGTCGCCGCCTACAAGGCGCTCGAGGTGGTGCGCCTGGCCACCAAGGCCGGGCACGCCGTCCGCGTGATCCAGACCCCGACCGCGCAGCGCTTCGTCGGCGCGGCGTCGTTCGCCGCGCTCACGGGCGCGCCGGTCCTCACCGACGAGTTCGAGCGCGATCCGGCGCGCGGGGCGTTCCCCGACCAGCCGGCGCCCGATCACGACCCGCTCAGCCACCTCGAGCTCGTCCGCAACGCCGACGCCTTCCTCATCGCGCCCGCCAGCGCGAACACGATCGCCAAGCTCGCCCACGGCCTGGCCGACAACCTGCTGACCTCGGCCGCGCTCGCCGCGACGTGCCCGCTGCTCGTGGCGCCGGCCATGAACAACCACATGTACGAGCATCCGGCGACGCAGGCCAACCTGGCCACCCTGCGCGAGCGCGGGGCGATCGTCGTCGATCCGGGCACCGGCGCCCTGGGCTCCAAAGGCGAATGGGGCATCGGGCGGCTGGCCGAGCCGGCTGACCTGCTCGCGGCCGTTGAGGCAGCCATCCCGGCCGGCATCAGGCCTTGGGACGGCCTGAAGGTGCTCGTCACCGCCGGCGGCACGCGCGAGCCCATCGACTCGGTGCGCTACGTGGGCAACCGCAGCTCCGGGCGCATGGGCTTCGCCCTGGCCGACGAGGCCTCGGCGCTGGGCGCCGAGGTCACCGTCATCGCGGCCAACGTGGCGCTCGGACGTTCGCCGCGCGTGCGCTACCTCGACGTCACGACCGCGGCCGAGCTGCAAGAAGCCTGCGAGGCCGAGTTCCCGCGCGCCGACGTCCTGCTCATGGCTGCCGCCGTGGCCGACTACCGCCCGGCCGCGCCCGCCGACACCAAGCTCAAGAAGGACCAGCGCGAGGAACTCCTGATCGCGCTCGAGCGTACTCCCGACATCCTGTCCAGCCTCGCCGACAGCCGCCGCGCCGACCAGACGATGGTTGGCTTCGCCGCCGAGCACGGCGAGGGCGCCGTCGTCTACGGGCGCGACAAGCTCGGGCGCAAGGCGCTCGACGCGGTCGTGGTCAATGACATCGCGCGCGCGGACATCGGCTTCGAGGGCCCCGACAACGAGGTCACCATCGTCACCGCCGCCGGCGAGCGCCACGTCCCGCGCGCCTCGAAGGGCGAGGTCGCCCGCGCGATCCTCGATGTGGTCGGTGACCTACGGCGGACGGGAAGAACCATGTCAGTGTGAGCAGCGAAGGGGGAGGAGACGCAGCGTGATCACGGGGGAGGAGACCGCAGGATGAGCACGGAGAGCATCGAGGAGGAGCCAGGCCCGGTCGGCGAGGCCGAGATCGCCAACGCGCAGCAGTTCGTGCGCAACGTCGCGCTGGCGGTCACCGATGCGGTCGAGGTCCGCCGCGACCTCCTCGACCTGCTGCTGGTGTGCGTGGTGGCCGAAGGCCACATCCTCATCGAGGACCTGCCCGGCGTGGGCAAGACGACACTGGCGCGCTCGATTGCGCGCGTCCTGGACCTGCAGTTCGCCCGCGTGCAGTGCACCGCCGATCTGCTGCCCGCCGACGTCGTCGGAACCAATGTCTTCAACCAGCGCGAGGGCCGCTTCGAGTTTCGCCCGGGCCCGATCTTCGCCAACGTCGTACTCGTCGACGAGATCAACCGCGCCTCGCCCAAGACGCAGTCGGGCCTGCTGGAGTGCATGCAGGAGCGGCGCGTCACCGTCGACGTGCACACGCACGAGCTGGCGCGGCCGTTCATCGTGCTCGCCACGCAGAACCCGATCGAGTTCGAGGGCACCTATCCGCTGCCCGAGGCCCAGGTCGACCGCTTCATGGCCCGCGTGTCGATGGGCTACCCGTCATCGGGCGGCGAGGTCGCGATGCTGCGCGCCCACGAGACGACCGACCGCGTCGAGCAGGTCGAGCCCGTGGCCACCGCGGCCGAGCTCCTGGCTCTCGAGGACGCCGCGCGGCGCGTGCACGCCTCCGACGCCCTGCGCGGCTACGTGGTGTCGCTGCTGCAGCGCACGCGCGACGACCGGCGCGCCGAGCTCGGCGCCAGCCCGCGCGCCGGGCTGCTGCTGCTGCGCGCCGCCAAGGCGCGCGCGCTGCTGCAGGGCCGCAACCACGCCCTGCCCGACGACGTGCAGGCGCTCGCCGAGGTCGTGCTGGCCCACCGCATCGTGCTGGCCCCGGAGGCCGTCGACACCAGCGGCGAGCGCATCGTCGCCGACGCGCTGGCGGCGACGCCGGCCCTATAGAGGGCTCGGGTGCGCCCGGCAGCGACCACCGCGGTCCTCGGGCTCCTGCTGACGCTGGTCGCCGCGACCTTCGACACCGAGCCGCTCTACGTCCCCGGCATCGCCTTCATCCTGCTCGCCGGCGCGGCGGCGGGCTGGGTCGCCGTGGCCGCGCGCGGAGTCCGGGTCCGCCGCACCGTGGCGTCGCGACGGACGCTCGAGGAGCAGCCGGTGGAGATCGCGCTCGTCGTGGCCGCGGGGCGCCTGCCCGTGCCCACTGGGTTGATCGAGGACGACCTGCTGCCCGCGCCCGCGGTGATGGCGACCGGTCGCAGGGTCACCGAGCTGCGCATCAACGCGCGTTTCGCGCGCCGCGGGCGCAAGCTGCTGCCGCCGCCGCGGATCGTCGTCAGCGACCCGTTCGGCCTTGCCACCCGCGTGGTGATGGCCGACGAGCCGGCTGATCTGCTCGTCCTACCACGCATCGAGCCGGTCGTCACGCCGCCCGGCGAGGGCGAGGGCAGCGGCCTCGTCGCCCGCCGCGGGCGCCCGTCGATCGCGGCCGAGGTCGACCTCGACGGGCTTCGCCCCTATCGCGTCGGCGCCGCCGCGTCGCGCATCTTCTGGCCCGGCCTGGCTCGTGGCGGCGAGCTGATGGAGCGCCGCCTGCGCGCCGACGGCGATACCCGCCCGCTCGTGGTGCTCGACCCGCGCCGGCCCGCGCGCGAGGAGGACCTCGATGCGGCCGTCCGCGCCGCGGCATCGCTGTGCGTGTACCTGGCGCGCGCCGGCGGCTGCGCCCTGCTGCTGCCCGGCGACCGCCGCCCGACCATGCTGGAGACGACGCTCACCGGCTGGCCGCATCTGCACGTGCGCCTGGCGCTCATCGACGAGCGCAGCGGCCCCAACGTGGCCGGCCTGGCGTCGCGCCGCGGGCCGCTGCTGTACGTGACGGCCCACGTCCCGTCGCGGGCGCCTCGCGCCCTCGCCCACGCGGTCGGCGGCGGGCGCTACCTCATCGTCCCCGGCGGCACCGGCGCCGGCGGCAACGGCCCGCGCAGCGGCCGCCGCGCGGTGTTCACGGTGGCCGGCTGCACCGGCTACGAGCTCAGCGGCGCGCGGCGCCGCGTGGCGGAGGTCGCCTGATGGGCGCCGTCCCCATCCGCTCGATCGCTCAGCCGCAGGCCCACGCGGCGGCGCGGCCCGAGCGCGCACGGCTGATCGCCTTCGCGGCGCTGGCGTTCTTCGGCGCCATGTACTGGGCGGCGCTGATCGACCCGGCGCGCAGCGGCGACCTGTTCCTGGCGCTGCTGGCGGCGCTGGCCGGCGCCGGCGTGCTCATCGCGGTCCCGGCCGGCGCCTCGGATCGCCGGCGGCGGACGATCGCCACCGCCGTGGCGATCGCGCTGCTGCTCATGGCGCTCATCACGGCCGGCGTGCCGTTGCGCATGCTGTGGCCGAAGGGCTGGGACGAGCTGGTCAACGGCATGATCCAGGGCATCGGGACGACGCCTGGGATCACGGTGCCCTACCGCGGCCTGGACGACTGGGTGCGCATCTCGATCGTCTCCGGCGGGACCGCGCTGCTGGCGCTGGCGGCGCTGCTGGCCTTCTGGCCGCGCCGGGCCGGCGGGCGCGGCTACCCGCTCGCCGCCGCGGTGGCCCTGACGACGCTCTACGCGGTGCCGATCATCGAGCACGGCCCCGACAGTCCCTACCTCAGCGGCGTCGTCTTCTGCGTCCTGCTGGCCGCCTTCCGGTGGCTGGAGCGCGTTCGCAGCGACCAGCTGGCGGTCAGCGGCGTCTGCGTCCTGATCGTCGCGGTCGTGGGCGGGGTGATCGCGCCGCGCATCGACGGGACACGGCCGTGGTTCGATTACGAGTCCTTCGCCGAGAACCTCGAGCCCAAGAAGGCCGAGGTGTTCTCGTGGACGCACAGCTACGGGCCGCTGAAGTGGCCACGCGACGGGCGCGAGATGCTGCGCATCAAGGCCAAGAGCTCGAGCTACTGGAAGACCGTCAACCTCGACGACTTCGACGGGGTGCGCTGGCGCCAGGGGGCGCCCACGCGCGACGACCAGCTCCGCGAGACGCCAAACCCGCGTTGGGAGCAGAAGATCCAGGTCGTCGACCGCGGCCTGCGCACGACCGAGTTCGTCGGGGCCGGCGTGACACAGAACATCCTGCCGGGGTCCTCGCGCGTGCCGTTCCCGCAGCCCGACGGCACCTACGTGACGGCCAGCAAGCCGCTGCAGCCCGGCGACAGCTATCAGGCCACCGTCTACTTCCCGCGCCCCAGTGACAATCAGCTGCGCCGCGCGAGCACCAACTACCCGGCCTTCACCGACGACTTCCTGCAGATGCGCGTGCCGGTCCGCGGCGACTCGCGCAACCTCGTCGACCAGACGACCGGCAAGCCGCTCGGGCCCAACGCCCTGGTGCGCTTCTCCCCGTACGCGGTGGGCGGCGCACCCGGCGTCGTGTGGCCCAGCGGTTTCGGGATCGTGGCCGAGGGCGATCAGGTCCTCGATGACTCGCCCTACCGGCAGCTCTGGGCGCTCACCCAGCAGATCAAGCAGGACACGCACTCGCCCTTCGAGTTCGTCCAGGCCGTGCAGCAGCGCGTCAAGCAGGACGCGGTCTACGACGAGTCGCCGCCGGCGCGGCCCTACCCGCTGGCCTCCTTCCTCTTCGACACCCGGGCCGGCTACTGCCAGCAGTTCTCGGGCGTCATGGCGCTGATGCTGCGCATGGGCGGCGTCCCCGCGCGCGTGGCCTCGGGCTTCAGCCCTGGCAGCTACAACAGCACGCGCAAGGACTGGGTCGTCCGCGACACCGACGCGCACTCGTGGGTCGAGGCCTACTTCAAGCCCTACGGCTGGGTGACCTTCGATCCCACGCCCGCCGCGTCGCCGGCCAACTCGCAGCTCGACGACACCTCCGGCAGCGCCAACGGCGGACCGGTGCCGGTGCCGAACCTCGGCACCCTGGGCCAGGCCGGCGACCGCCCGTTCGCGGCCGGCGACCCGGGCGCCGACGTCGCCCTTCAGGACAACGGCGGCGGCTGGAAGCTGCCGGTGGGCATCGCGCTGGCGGCGCTGCTGGTGTCGATCGGTGGCGTCGTGCTGTGGCGCCGGCGGGTGCCGTTCGTCGCGCTGGCGCCCGAGCTGGCCGAGCTTCAGCGCGCGCTGCACCGCTCGGGTCGCGAGCCGGCGCCCGGCATGACCCTGGCGCGCCTTGAGAACGTGCTCGGCGGCTCCGACGCCGCAGCCGCCTACGTTCGCGCGGTGCGCGACCAGCGCTTCCGCGCGTCCGGGCCCGGGCCGACGTCCGCGCAGCGCCGCGCACTGCGACGTCAGCTCGCCGCAGGGCTCGGGATGCTCGGCACGCTGCGTGCCTGGTGGGCGCTGCCGCCGGTGTCGCTGGACGCGCTCAAGACCCGCTTGCGCCGTCCGTACACTCAGAAGAGATCATGAGCAGTGCGTACGACCTCTTCATGAACGGGACCAGGCTGCTGGACGACGGCAACTTCCACGCCGCGGTCATCCCGCTGGCTCGTGCACGCGACCTCGAGCCCGACAAGACGTCGATCCGCGAAGCGCTCGGCCGCGCGCTCTTCGGCTCGCGGCGCTATCGCGAGGCGGCGGCGGAGTTCGAGGCCGTCGTCGAGCACGCGCCGACCAACGACTACGCGCTGTTCTGCCTCGGCCGCTCGCTGCAGCTGCAGGGCCGCCACGCCGAGGCGCGCAAGCCGCTCGCGCTCGCCTCGTGCCTGCGCCCGGAGCGCGCGGACTACCGCGCGTATCTCGGTCGGGCGCGCCGGCGAGCGGCCTGAGGGCGGTCGCCGGCCTGGCGGAGGCCTTGCTGCACGACCCGCTTCGTCGCCTCCGGGTGGTAAGGTGCCCGTTACAGCTTTCGGGGCCGGCCCCTGGCCGGTGTAGTTGAAAGTGGGCGCTCGCCCGCTTTTTTGTTGTCAGGAAGGAGGATGGGATGAGCAGCCTGCAGCCCGACATCGAGGCGCGCCTCGCGCAGGCGGCGCCCGACGTCGAGGTGCTGCTCGTGGAGGTCGTCGGCGGCCACACCCTGCGCCTCTTCATCGACCATCCCGACGGCGTCACGCTCGAGCTCTGCGAGCGCGTCACCCAGGCGCTGCCCGAGGTCCGCGAGCGCTACGCGCTCGAGGTCTCCTCGCCCGGCGCGCGAGCGCCCGCTGACCAAGCCCGACCACTTCCGCCGCTTCGCTCGGCCGCAGCGCGCGCGTGCGCACGCGCGAGCCGCGCGACGGCCACTCGCAGCTTCACCGGCGAGCTCGTCGGCGCCACCGAGCGGGAGGTGACGATCGCCGCCGACGCCGGCGTGATCGCCATCCCGTACGACGACATCCACCGTTCGAACCTCGTCGAGGAGTAGAGCGACATGTCGCGCGAGATCGTGGAGGCCATGCGGGCCCTGGCCGTCGAGAAGGGGATCAACCCCGACCGGCTCATCGCCGCGCTCGAGGACGCCCTGCTGTCGGCCTACAAGAAGCAGCCGGACTCGGCGAAGTACGCCCGCGTCGAGCTCGATCCCGAGACGGGCGAGTACCGCGTCATCGAGCTGATCGTCCCCGAGCGCCTCGAGGCCCAGCTGATCGTCGAGACGATCGACGAGGGCACGCTTCCTCGATCCGGAGACCGGCGAGTACGTCGAGCCGCAGGATCCCGAGATCGACCCGGAGAAGTTCGAGCAGTACCGCGACCAGATCGACGAGCGCGACGTCACGCCCGGACGACTTCGGCCGGATCGCCGCGCAGACCGCCAAGCAGGTGATCCTGCAGCGGATCCGCGAGGCCGAGCGCGACATGATGTACGAGGAGTACCGCGATCGCGTCGGCGAGCTCGTCACCGGCATCGTCCAGCAGTCCGACTCGCGCTACACGCTGGTGCAGCTGCGCGAGCGCGTCGAGGCGCTGCTGCCCGCTCCGAGCAGGTCGACGGCGAGCGCTACGACCACGGCCAGCGCGATCAAGGCCGTCATCAAGGAGGTCTCGCACGAGACCAAGGGCCCGTCGATCATCGCTCAGCCGCCGCGATCCCGAGCTGATCAAGAGCCTGTTCGAGCTCGAGGTCCCCGAGATCGCCGACGGCCTCGTCGAGATCGCCAACGTCGCCCGCGAGCCCGGCTACCGCTCGAAGATCGCCGTCGTCTCGTACGCCGACGGCGTCGACCCGGTCGGCGCCTGCGTCGGCCCGCGCGGCTCGCGCGTGCGCATGGTCGTCTCCGAGCTGCGCGGCGAGAAGATCGACATCATCCCCTACAACGACGAGCCCGCCCGGTTCGTCGCCAAGGCGCTGTCGCCGGCGCGCGTGCGCGAGGTCCTCGTCGACGACGAGCAGCGCCAGGCCACCGTCATCGTGCCGGACGACCAGCTGTCGCTGGCGATCGGCCGCGAGGGCCAGAACGCGCGCCTCGCCGCCCGCCTGACCGGCTGGCGCATCGACATCCGGTCCGAGACCGAGTTCGCCACCGAGGCGCCCGACTCCGTCGTACGACGAGGAGGAGACCGGCGGGCGCTGCGCGGCGATCCATACGACCGGCCGTCGCTGCCCGAACGCCGCGCTGCCGGGCTCGGCCTACTGCGGCCTGCCGGCGCCACCAGGCGCTGTCGCGGTTCTCCGGCAGCTCCGTCTACGTCATCCAGGGCTTCGGCGAGCCGGAGATCGCTCGCCTGTCGACCCCGACCTGTCGCAGGAGGACGATCGGCGAGGCGTCGCTCGCCGAGGGCGTCGCCGTCGCGCCGACGGCACGATGCGCGCACGAGGAGGCGCTGCTCGAAGCCGACGCCGGAAGCCGCCGAGGCCGATGGCGTGGCGGCCGATCGAGGCCGTCGAGCCCGTCGCCGAGCGGGGCGGCCGAGGAGCCAGCCCGCATAAGGCGCGGCGCACACGCCCCGCAGCGACGCTGCGTCGGCTGCGGGCGCCGGGCGCCCAAGCGGGCGCTGCGTCCGACTCGCGCTCGACGGCGACCGCGTCGTCGCCGACAGCGCGACGGCGTCGCCCCGGACGCGGCGCCTACGTCTGCGACGCGGCCTGCGCCGGCGCGGCCGATCGAGCGGCGCGCATCTCTGCCGCGCAGCGTTCCGGCGCCCGGTTCGTACCCGCGAGGACTTCGTAGAATCGATAGCTGGATGGCTAAGAAGCGCGTACACGAGATCGCCAAGGAGCAGAACCTCTCCAGCAAGGAGGTGCTCGAGAAGCCTGCAGGCCGCCGGCCTCGAGGTGAAGGCCGCCGCCTCGTCCGTCGAGGAGGACGACGCGCTGCGCGCGCTCGGCGGAACGGCGCGCCCCGCCCAAGCCCGCCGCCGCCCGTCCGGCCGCAGGCGCCCGCGCGCCCGGCAGGCGCTCCCGCCCAGCAGCGGCCCGGCGCCCGCCGCCCGCGCGCGGCGGCCCCGCCGCCGGCGCGGCGCCCACCGCAGCGCACCCGCCGCGTCTTCGAGCCCGACGGCCCGCCGCTGAAGCGTCCCCACGCGCCGCCGGAGGACGACACCCGCGCGCCGCCGATGCCGCCGCGCCGCGTCGGCCCAGCCGGCTCCGCGGCCGCGGCCCACGCCGCGCGCCCGCGCCGCCACCGCCCGGCGGCGCGCCAGCCGGCCGAGCCCAAGGCGCCCGCCGCCGCCGAGGCACCGCCGGCGCCCGAGCCCACGCCGGCGCCCGAGCCCGCGCCGGCTCCGCCCGCTCCCGCCGCGCCGCCGCGCCGCCGGCCGCCGCGCCGCCGGCGCCCGAGCCCGAGGCGCCGGCCGCCCGAGCAGCCGCCCGCTCCCGCCGAAGGCACGACCGCCGGCGCCCACGGCCGAGGCCCCCGCGGCCAGCTGCCCGAGGCACCCCGGCGCGGCCCCAAGGTCGTCCGATCGACCGAGCCGCCGGCACCAGGCACGGGCCCGAAGATCATCTCCCGTCCCGGAGCCGCCGAAGCGCCCCAAGCGCGACGAGACCAAGTCGCAGCCCAAGCGCGCCCGTCGCGCGGCGGCCTGCGCGACGAGAGCGGCCCCGGCGGCAAGCGCCGCGTCGTCATCGACTCGCAGGCGTCGCGGCGCCGGGCCCCGGCGGCCCCGGCGGTCCCGGCGGACCCGGCGGCCCGGGTGGCCCGCCAGGCGGCCCTCCCGGCCGCAGCGCCGCGGTCGCCGCGCCGCGGCCGCCGTCGCCGCGAGGGCCGACGAGGTCGCTGCTGCCGCTCGACACGGCCGGCGCAGAGCGCGACCGACCTCGTCAAGATCAACTCCGGCTCGACCGTCAAGGACGTCGCCGAGTACCTCGGCGTCGCCGGTCCCCGAGATCATCAAGCAGCTGATGGGCATGGGCGAGATGGCGACGCTCACGCAGACGCTGTCCGACGAGGCGATCCTGATCCTCGCCGAGGCGTTCGACAAGGAGGTCGAGATCGTCACGACGCCGACGACGACGACGAGGACGAGTACGAGTTCGAGGACGACGACGCCGACCTCGTCGAGCGCCCGCCGGTCGTCACGATCATGGGCCACGTCGACCACGGCAAGACGTCGCTGCTCGACGCGATCCGCGAGACCGACGTCGTCGCGGGCGAGGCCGGCGGCATCACGCAGCACATCGGCGCCTACCAGGTCCACCACAAGGCGACAAGGCGATCACCTTCCTCGACACGCCCGGGCCACGAGGCGTTCACCGCCATGCGCGCCCGCGGCGCGCCAGCGTGACCGACGTCGCGGTCGTCGTCGTCGCCGCCGACGACGGCGCCAAGCCGCAGACCGACGAGGCGATCGACCACGCGAAGGCGGCCGACGTGCCGATCATCGTCGCGGTCAACAAGATCGACAAGGAGGGCGCGGACCCCACGCGCGTGCGCACCGAGATGACGCACGCGCAGCCTGCAGCCGTCCGACTGGGGCGGCGACACCGAGTACGTCGACGTCTCCGCCAAGACGCGCCAGGGCCTCGACGACCTGCTCGACACGATCCTCGTCGTCACCGAGCTCGAGGAGCTCAAGGCCAACCCCGACGCCGAGGCCAGCGGCGTCGTCATCGAGTCCAAGCTCGATCCGGGCCGCGGCCCGGTCGTGACCGTGCTGATCCAGCGCGGCACGCTGCGCGTCGGCGACGCGCTCGTGGCCGGCCCGCACTGGGGCAAGGTCCGCGCGATGGTCGACTACAACGGCGCGCGCGTCGACGAGGCCGTCCCGGGCGACCCGGTCGAGGTGCTCGGCTTCGACGGCGTCCCCGACGCCGGCGAGTCGGTGCGCGTGGTCGAGAACGACCGCACCGCCCGCCAGCAGGCCGGCGAGCGCGCGATCCGCGTCAAGAACGAGATGCAGGCGCGCCGCGCCGGCCACAAGGTCTCGTTCGACGACCTCTTCAAGGGCATCGAGGAGGGCGAGCTCAAGGAGCTCAACCTCGTGCTCAAGGCCGACGTCTCCGGCTCGCTCGAGGCGTTCGAGGACGAGATCGCCAAGCTGCCGCAGGACGAGGTCGCGGTCAACATCATCCACAGCGGCGTCGGCGGCATCAACGAGTCCGACGTCATGCTCGCGGCCGCGTCCGACGCGGTCGTGCTCGGCTTCAACGTGCGCCCGGTCGGCGAGGCGCGCCAGGTCGCCGACCGCGAGGGCGTCGAGATCCGCACCTACTCGGTCATCTACCAGGCGCTCGACGACCTGCGCGACGCGATGTCCGGCATGCTCGAGCCCGAGGAGGTCGAGGAGACGCTCGGCACCGTCGAGGTCCGCGCGACCTTCCGCGCCTCGCAAGATCGGCACGATCGCCGGCTGCTACGTCACCGACGGCAAGATCACCCGCGGCGCGCAAGGTCCGCGTCGTGCGCGACGGCACCGTCATCTACGACACGACGATCGACATCGCTCAAGCGCTTCAACGACGACGTGCGCGAGGTCGCGACCGGCTTCGAGTGCGGCATCGTGCTCGCGAACTTCCAGGACGTCAAGGAGGGCGACGTCCTCGAGGTCTACGAGACCCGCCAGGTCGAGCGCGAGCTGGCCTGAGCGCTGGCCGACGAGCAGGGCGTCGTGGTGCCGGCGCGCTACCGTCGAGGCACGTGTCCCACGCGTACGTCGCGCTGCTGCTGGTCCACCTGCACTTCCCGGACGCCGGGAGCCTGAAGTCCAAGCGCAAGGAGCTGTCGTCGGTCAAGGCGCAGCTCCACACGCGGCTCGGGGTCTGCGGTGTCCGAGGTGGACGGGCAGGACACGTGGCAGCGCGCGACGCTGGCGGCCGCGCTGACCGGCGGCTCGCTCGAGCAGCTGCAGCAGGCCGCCGACCACGTGGAGGCATGGCTGTAGTCCCGTTATCCCGAGAGCGTGCGCATGGAGCGCAGCCTGACCTCGTTCGAGGACGCGGGAGGGCTAGGATGAGCACGGAGAGGATGCGACGCGTCGACGAGGCGGTGCGAGAGGTTCTCAGCGACGTTCTCAGCGATGATCTCAAGGATCCCCGCGTCGGATTCGTGACCGTGACGGATGTCAAGACCAGCCCTGACCTGCGCCATGCACGCGTCTACGTGAGCGTGCTCGGCGACGACGAGGCCAGCGCCGCGTCCCTGGAGGGCCTCGAGTCGGCCCACGGCGTCCTGCAGCGCCGCGTCGGCACCGAGCTGCGCCTGAAGCACACGCCGACGCTGCAGTTCATCGACGACGACACCGCGGCGCCGCGCACGAGCGCTGTTGGAACAGCTCATGGCTGAGCACGTCGGAGAGCTCAGCGTGAGCACCGTCGAAGCAGGTACGCGCCAGGAGGTCCTCGACGAGTTGCGCGAGGCATCGCGCTTCGTGCTCGTCACCCACGAGCACCCCGACGGCGACGCGCTCGGCTCGCTCGTCGGGATGCACGGCGTCCTGATCGCGCTGGGCAAGGACTCGGTCATGTTCATGGGGTCCGACGAGTTCCCGCTGCCCTACGAGTACCGCTTCTTCGACCTCGACGGGCTGCGAGCACGCTGCCCACCGACCTCGACGAGCGGACGATCGTCTTCCTGGACTGCGGCAACATCGAGCGCAACCCGGTCGAGGCGTTCAAGCGCGACGACGCGCACATCCTCAACATCGACCACCACCACGACAACACGCGCTTCGGCACCGTCAACCTCGTGGTCGAGGACGCGTCGTGCACGGCGGAGATCGTCTGGGACCTCATGCGCGCGCTGCGGTCGAGCCGACGATCGAGATCGCCGAGGCGCTGTACGTCGGGCTGGTGACCGACACGGGCCAGTTCATGTACGAGAACACCGGCGAGCGCGCGCACCTGATGGCGGCCGAGCTGCATCGACGCCGGTGTGAACGTCAACGGCATCTACCGCCGCCTCTACGAGGGCATGCCGTACGCCAAGCTCGAGTTGCTGGCACGCGCGCTGGCCCACGTCGAGCGCTTCGACGGCGGGCAGCTGACCTTCACGCGCCTGACGCGCGACGACTTCCGCCAGACCGGAGCCGAGGAGAGCTACACCGAGGGCATCATCGACCACCTGCGCTCGGTCGAGGGGACGAAGGTCGCCGCGCTGGCCCGCGAGCTGCTGGGCGGCGGATCCCGCAGCCGGCGCAAGGTCTCGCTGCGCGCCACCGACGGCGAGGTCGACGTCTCGGCCATCGCCCGCGCCGGCGGCGGGGGCGGCCATCGCCAGGCCGCAGGCTTCGCCACGGAGATGTCCGAGGAGGAGCTCGTCGGCTTCCTGCGCGAGCAGGTGGCGGCACAGCTGTAGTGGACGGCCTCGTCCTCGTCGACAAGCCCGCGGGCAAGACCTCGCACGACCTCACGCTGGCCACGCGTCGGGCGCTCGGCATCCGCAAGGCCGGCCACGCCGGCACGCTCGATCCGTTCGCCACCGGGCTGCTGCTCGTGCTCGTCGGCCGGGCGCGCCGCGTGCAGCGCTTCCTCATGGCGCTGCCGAAGCAGTACGTGACCGTCGCGCGCCTCGGCGCGATCTCGACGACGGGCGACCCCGAGGGGGAGGTCACCGAGACCGGGCGGGTGCCCGCTCTGGACGCGCCGCTCCCGACCGGCGTCATCAGGCAGCGCCCGCCGATCTGGTCCGCGGTGCGAGTGCAGGGGCGCAAGGCCTATGAACGGGCTCGGGCGGGGGAGCAGTTCGAGATGGCACCGAGGGAGGTCAGCGTGTATCGCTTCGAGCTGCTCGCGCCGGGAGGGCGACCACGCCGAGTTCCTCATCGAGTGCTCGGCCGGCACGTACGTGCGCTCCCTCATTGCCGAGTTGGGCGACGCCTACTGCGTCGAGCTTCGCCGCACGCGCATCGGGCCGTTCGACGTCGACGACGCCGACCCCACCCGCGTGCTCGCCGCTCGAGCGACGCGCTCGGCCTTCCTGCCGCGCATCGAGCTCGACGCCGATGCGGCGTGGCGCGCCGCCCACGGCCAGGCCATCACGGGCGAGGCACAGGCCGAGCACGTCCTCCTCGCTGACGCCGACGGGCCCGTCGCGATCGCGCAGCCGCGCGAGGACGGCCTGCTGAAGCCCGTCGTAGGCTTCCGCGGGTGAAGCTCACGCCCCTCCCCGAGGTGGAGCCGCGCCCGCGCCGGATCGCCGTCGGCACCTTCGACGGGGTCCACCTCGGTCACCGCGAGGTCATCGGGGGCGCCGACACCGTCGTGACCTTCGAGCCGCATCCCGCCGCGGTCGTCGCCCCCGGCGGCGCGCCGCGGCTGCTCACGACCCTCGAGCGCAAGGCCGAGCTCATCTCCGAGCTGGGCGCCGCGGAGCTCGTCGTCATCACGTTCGACCGCGAGTTCGCCGCCCGCAGCGCCCAGAGCTTCATCGACGACGTGCTCGTGGGCGCGCTGTGCGCCGACCACGTCAGCGTGGGGGAGAACTTCCGCTTCGGCCACAAGGCTGCGGGCGACGAGGCGCTGCTGCGCGCCGACGAGCGCTTCGAGACCCGCGTCGCGCCGCTGGTGGAGGTCGACGGCGAGGTCGTCTCGTCCAGCCACATCCGCGGCCTCGTGCTCGGCGGCGCGGTCGAGTACGCCGACAAGCTGCTCGGCGCGCCCTTCACGGTCGCCGGGGAGGTCGTCGAGGGCGACCGGCGCGGGCGCACGCTGGGCTTCCCGACGGCCAACCTCGTCCCCCAGGACGGCTACGTCGTCCCCGGCCATGGCGTCTACGCGTGCCGCGCGCGCACGGCCGACGGCGTCGCGCACGTCGCCGCCACCAACGTCGGCGTGCGCCCGATGTTCGTGACCGGCCGCGGCGAGCTGATCGAGGCCTTCCTGGTGGACTTCGACGGCGACCTGTACGGATCGCGGCTGCGCGTCGAGTTCCTCAAGCGGCTGCGCGGCGAGAAGCGCTTCGAGTCCGTCGAGGCCCTGATCGAGCAGATGGGCCGCGACGTCGAGGAGACCCGCGCGATCGCGCGGGCTGCGCGTGACAGGCAACGAAGGAGGGTGAATGCCCGGGTTGGTGGAGGGCAAGGCGGGACTTGTCACCGGCGCGGCCGGCGGCATCGGCCGCGCAACCGCGCTCACACTCGCCCGCGAGGGCGCGGCCGGCGTGCTCGTGTCCGACCTTCCGTCGCGCCGGGACGATGGCCTGGAGACTGTCCGGCTGATCGAGCAGGAGGGCGGCCACGCCGAGTTCGTGGCCGGCGACGTCAGCGTCGACGCCGACTGCCGCGCGGTCGTGGAACGCACGCTCGAGGCCTTCGGTCACATCGACTTCGCCCACAACAACGCCGGCGTCGAGCTGCAGGACACGGTCGTCGGCACGGCGGAGGCCGACTTCGACCGCGTCATCGCCGTCAACCTCAAGGGCGTCTGGCTGGGCATGAAGCACCAGATCCCGCGCATGCTCGAGAACGGCGGCGGCTCGATCGTCAACACCGCCTCGCTGGCCGGGCTGATCGCGGTCCCGTCGCTCGCGGCCTACATCGCCAGCAAGCACGGCGTGGTCGGGCTCACGCGCGCGGCGGCGGTCGAGCACGCCAACGACGGGGTGCGCGTCAACTGCGTTTGCCCGGCCGCCATTCGCACGGCGATGATCGAGATCCTTCCGCCCGAGCGCCAACAGGAGCTGATCGCGCCGCAGGCGATGGACCGCCTCGGCGAGCCGGACGAGGTCGCCCAGTCGGTCGTGTGGCTGATGTCGGACCGCTCGTCCTTTGTCACCGGCATCGCGCTGTCGGTCGACGCGGGCGCGATGGCGAGCGGCTAGCTGCGGCTCAGGCGCAGACGCACCTCGCGCAGCGCCAGTGGCGCGGCGGGGCGCTGCCAGCCGCGCGCGGTGAGGACCCAGTCGCCCTCGTCCTCGCGCAGCACGATCAGGGGCGAGCCGTCGACGGTGGTGGCCAGGGCGGCCTGGCTCAGGGGCCAGTGCCCGTAACCGTTGAGGCGGGCGATGAGGCGGTGGACGTCCTGGTGACGCACGCCCCGCTCGAGCAGCGCGCGGACCATCGAGGCCTCGGCGACGTCCTCGACGCTGTAGACGCGCGGTTCCTCCTCAGAGATCGACGAGCGGATGAGGCCGCGCCGCGCCCACTGGCCGATCGTGGTGCCCGACACCCCCGCCAGCTCGCCGGCCTCCGCGGCGAGGAAGTGCCCGTGTGGCTTGGCGTTTGAGCCGGTCGGCACTCTGCTACCTTCCCACGTCGCCTATGACGCTTACGCAGGAACGAAAGGCCGAGCTCACGAGCCAGTTCGGCAAGGACGCGCAGGACACCGGCAACACCCGGGTCCAGGTCGCGCTGCTCACCGAACGCATCAACCAGCTCACCGGCCACCTGCGCGCGCACTCGAAGGATCACCACTCGCGCCGCGGCCTGCTCATGCTCGTCGGGCGCCGGCGCCGGCTGCTGAACTACATGCAGCGCTCGGACCTCGAGGGCTACCGCGAGCTCATCAAGGATCTCGGGCTGCGGCGATGAGGCTGGCGAAGCCAGCCCACCACTCGCTCCGCGGGCGGTGCCGCGAGCGGCCGGAGGCCAATCGACGGTCTCAGGCCGCGAGGCTGGAGGCCCCGCGGAAGTGATCATTCGCCCGGGTACTCCCGCTCCCGAGTTCACCCTCAAGCGCGAGGACGGCGAGGACTTCACCCGCGAGGACCTGCTCGGCAAGACGACGGTCCTCGTCTTCTACCCGTTCGCCTTCAGCCCGGTCTGCACCGACCAACTGCAGATCTACGAGGAGGCGCTCGAGGACTTCGCCGCCCAGGGCGCCACGCTCTACGGCGTCTCAACCGACCCGTCGTACTCGCAGAGGGCCTTCAAGGACAAACTCGGCATCACGATCGAGCAACTCTCGGACTTCGAGCCCAAAGGCGCCGCGGCGCGCGCGTTCGGCGCCTACTTCGAGCCGCGCGGCATGACCAACCGCGCGCTGGTGATCATCGGCCCCGACGCGGTCGTGCGCTGGAGCTACCTGGCCCCGACGCCCGGCGACCTCCCGGGCGTCGGTCTGATCTTCGACGGGCTCGCGGAGATTCGTAACACCGCGGCGTAGATCCGTAACACGATCCACCCCACACTGGAGGGGTGAGTCGAATTGACGACACTCACCGTCGCGAAATCGACTCACCCGGCGTGGAGTGGGCGGTGGCGGAGTTGGCGGCGAGGCAGCATGGTGTCGTGGCGCTTGCGCAACTCGCGGCGCGTGGCCTCGGTGCCCGTGGGACGCAGCATCGCGCGGCCAGCGGTCGGCTGCACCGCGTGCATCGAGGGGTGTATGCCGTCGGCCATCGGGTGCTGACGGCTGACGGCTACCGCATTGCCGCGGTTCTCGCATGCGGGCCGGGCGCTGTGTTGAGCAATCGCAGTGCCGGGGCGGCCTGGGGTGTCCGGCCGACCGGCCGGGCGCGCATCGAGGTGACAGTGCCGCGCCAGACGGGCCGAGCGGGGCCGCCCAAGGTCGAGCTCCACCGAGTGCGAAGGCTCGCGCCCGACGACGTCACCCACCTGCGCAACATCCCCATCACCACGGTCGCCCGCACCCTCGTCGACCTCGCCGCCGTCCTTACCCCCAGTGCGCTCGAAAGAGCCGTCCACCAGGCCGAGGTGGCGCAGCTGCTCGACGTCACCGCCACCCGAGCCGCCATCCAACGCACACCCGGACGAGCCGGCGTGAGATTGCTTGCCAACCTTCTCTCACTGCCGTCCCCCGGCCCCACCCGAAGCGAGCTCGAGAGCGCGTTCCTGGAGCTCTGTCGGCGCGCGGAGCTGCCGATACCGCGCATCAACCGCCACGTCGACGCCGGCGCCCTCCTCGAGGTCGACGCCCTCTGGCCCGACCAGCGCCTCATCGCCGAGCTCGACGGTGGCGCCGCCCACCGCACGACGTACGCCTTCGAAAACGACCGCCGCCGCGACGCGGCCCTCGCCGCCCACGGTTACCTCGTCGTCAGGTTCACATGGCAACGCATCACGAACGAGCCGCAGGACGTAGGCGCCGACCTGCGCCGCATCCTCGCCCTCCGCGCGCGAGACTGCGCAGCGTGACCGACCTGCGCAGCGCCCCCGTGCCGCCCCTGCGCGACGACGACCACGTGCGCGGCCCGGCGGATGCGCCGCCCGTCATCTTCTACGGCGACTTCGCCTGCCCGCGCTGCGCGGTGGAGGCGCGGCGGCTGCGCGCCGAGCAAGCGCGCGTCGTCTTCCGGCACTTCGCCCTGAAGGCCAAGCACGAGCGCGCCGTGCCGCTCGCGCACGCCGCCGAGGCGGCCGCGCGACAGGGCGCGTTCTGGGCGTTCCACGACGGGCTCTACGACGATCAGGGGCGCATCGACGACCCGCACCTCTGGGCCCGCTGCGAGGCGCTCGGGCTCGATCTCGAGCGCTTCCAGGCCGACCGCCGCGACCCCGCGATCGCCGAGCGCGTGCGCCGCGACGTGCGCGACGCACTGCGAGCGGGTGCAACGACGACGCCGACGGTCTTTCGCATCGGCGCGCAGCCCGTCGGCCGCTAGACTGGCCGGGTTCGGAATTCCGTGAGAGACACGACTGTGGCCGACGACCGAAGGCCGGCCAAGGAAAGGCAGTACACATATGAGCACTGACGCCGTGAAGACGGTCTCGGTGGAGATCGCCGGCAAGGAGATCTCGTTCGAGACCGGCAAGATGGCCAAGCAGGCCTCCGGCGCCGTCGTCGTCCGCCAGGGCGACACGATGGTCCTGAGCACCGCGACCATCGGAAACCTCCGCGACGTCGACTTCCTCCCGCTGACGGTGGACGTCGAGGAGCGGATGTACGCCGCGGGCAAGATCCCCGGCTCCTTCTTCAAGCGCGAGGGCCGTGCCGGCGAGAAGGGCACCCTGACCGCGCGCATGATCGACCGCCCGATCCGCCCCCTGTTCCCCAAGGGCTGGCACTTCGAGACCCAGCTCGTGGCGATGCCGCTGAGCGTCGATCACGTCCACCCTTACGACATCCTCGCGATGAACGGCGCCTCGGCGGCGCTGATGATCTCCCCGGTCCCGCTGCCCACGCCCGTGGGCGCGGTGCGCATCGGCAAGGTCGACGGCAACTTCGTCGTCAATCCCGAGGAGACCGACCTCGTCGGCAACACCGACCTCGACCTGATCGTGGCCGGGACCGACGACGCGATCCTCATGGTCGAGGCCGGCGCCAACGAGATCCCCGAGGCCGAGATCCTCGACGCGCTGGACATCGCGCACTCTGAGATCCGCAAGATCTGCGCGGCCCAGCGTGAGCTGGCCGCGCAGGCCGGCAAGGAGAAGCTCGTCATCGAGCCGCCGCCGGTCGACGAGGACCTGGTCCGGCAGATCGCCGGCACCCACGGCGCGGAGCTCGACGCGGCCACCCAGGTCGAGGACAAGCTTGACCGCCAGGCGGCCACCAAGGCCGTCGAGGAGGCCGTCCTCGAGCAGTACTCCGGCGAGCCCGAGGCTGACACCTACGCCGACTACCGCCAGAAGGCACAGCTTGCCTTCGACAAGCTCGAGAAGTCGATCATCCGCGAGCGCATCGCCGTCCACAAGAAGCGTCCCGACGGGCGCGGCGAGCGCGAGATCCGCGACATCTCGATCGAGGTCGGTCTCGCCCCGCGCACGCACGGCTCCGCGCTCTTCACCCGCGGCCAGACGCAGGCCCTGAGCGTCGCCTCGCTGGGCACGCTCAAGGAGGAGATGCGGCTGGACACGCTGGGCCTCGAGACCCAGAAGTTCTACTGGCACCACTACAACTTCCCGCCCTTCAGCGTCGGCGAGGCGGGCTTCATGCGCGGCCCCAAGCGCCGTGACATCGGCCACGGCGCCCTGGCCGAGCGGGCGCTCGTGCCGGTCGTCCCGAGCACCGAGGAGTTCCCCTACACGATCCGCGTCGTGTCGGACATCCTCGAGTCCAACGGCTCGTCGTCGATGGCCAGCGTCTGCGGCTCGTCGCTGTCGCTGATGGACGCCGGCGTGCCGATTCGCAAGCCGGTCGCCGGCATCGCGATGGGCCTCATCAAGGAGGGCGACGACTACGTCGTCCTGACCGACATCGCCGGCGTCGAGGACCACCTCGGCGACATGGACTTCAAGGTCGCCGGCACCGGGGACGGGCATCACCGCCCTGCAGATGGACATCAAGATCACCGGCGTCACCTTCGACATCCTGCGCGACGCGCTCGCGCAGGCCCGCGAGGCGCGCCTGTCGATCCTCGACCAGATGCGCGCCGCGATCGCCGGCCCGCGCGAGACGCTCTCGCCGCACGCGCCGCGGATCATCGCCGTGCAGATCGATCCCGACAAGATCGGCCTGCTCATCGGCAAGGGCGGCGAGACCATCCGCGGCCTGCAGGACGAGTTCGACGCCCAGATCGACGTCAACGACGACGGCCAGGTGCTCGTGTACTCGTCCAACGGCGAGATGGGCGAGGCGCTGGCCGAGCGGATCCGCTCGATGACCAAGGAGGTCGAGATCGGCGACGCGTTCACCGGCAAGGTCGTCAAGACGACGACCTTCGGCGCCTTCGTCGAGCTGGCCAAGGGCACCGACGGCCTGCTGCACATCTCCAACGTGTCGCCGGGCAACCGCGTCGACACCGTCGAGGACGTCCTCAACAGGGGCGACGAGGTGTCCGTGCGCGTGGTCGAGGTCGACCGCGAGCGCGGCCGCATCGGCCTACGCCTGGCGGAGGACCCCGAGGTCGCCGGCAAGTCCGTCGAGGAGCTCGCGGCGATCGGCGCCTCCGGCGGCGGCCCACGCCGCGACCGCGGCGACCGCGGCCCGCGCGACCGCAACGGCGGCCCGCGCGGCTCCGGCCGCCCGCGCCACCGCTCGGGCTCGGGGCGCGATCCGGAGCGTGGCACGGGCGGCGAGGCGGCCACGTGGCCGCCTGAGGGCCCGCCGGCCGAGGCCGAACCGTGTCTGAGACCCGCCGATCGCGGCGGATCATGCAGCCGACGCAGTCGAGGACGGTCACCATCTGACCGTCCTCGATTCGGGCCTCCGGCTCGTCAGCGAGAGGATGGAGTCCGTCCGCTCGGTCGCCCTGGGACTCTGGATCGGCACCGGCTCGGCCGCGGAGCAGGAGCCCGAGGCCGGGCTCAGCCACCTCATCGAGCACATGCTCTTCCGCGGCACGGCGCGCTACCAGTCGCTGGAGATCGACCAGCTCTTCGACGCGATGGGGGCCGAGCTCAACGCCGGCACCGGCAAGGAGACGACCTCGGTCTACTCGCGCGTGCTCGACCGTCATCTCGAGCGCGCGCTGGACGTCGTCGCCGACATGGTCTGGCGGCCCGCGTTCGACGGCTCTGAGCTCGAGAACGAACGCGAGATCGTGCTCGAAGAGATCGCCATGTACGAGGACGACCCGCAGGACAAGGTCTTCGACGTCCTCGGCGAGGCGGTCTTCGGCCGTCACCCGCTCGGCCGCGCGATCATCGGCCGCGCCGAGGTGGTCGGCTCCGCCGGCCCCGAGGCGCTGCGCGCCTTTCACGCCGCGCGCTACGTGCCGGAGAACATCGTCATCGCGGCGGCGGGCTCGCTCGACCACGAGACGCTCGTCGAGCTCGTACAGCGCAGCGGGATCGAACGCGTCGGCGGGCGCCCGCCCGCGCCGGCCGAGGCGCCCGACGCCCAGCCCGCCCGGCGGCGCTTCTTCGCCAAGGAGACCGAGCAGTACCACGTCTGCCTCGGCGCCCCGGGCTTGACCCGCGACGACGAGCGCCGCTTCGCCCTGCGCGTGCTCGACAACATCCTCGGCGGCACGTCGTCCTCGCGGCTCTTCCAGGAGGTCCGCGAGAAGCGCGGGCTGGCCTACAGCGTCGTACTCCTTCCAGTCGCTGTACGCGGGCTCGGGACAGATCGGCCTCTACCTGGGCACGCGGCCCGACAACGTCGCCCGCGCGCTGCGCGTCGTGGCCGACGAGCTCGACCGCTTCCGCGAGGACCCGGCCTCCGACGACGAGCTCGCGCGGTCCAAGGAGAACGTCAAGGGCCGCGTCCTGCTCGCGCTGGAGTCGACGACGGCGCGCATGAACCGCCTCGGCTCGTCGGTGCTGGCCGGGATCCCGCTGCTGAGCGTCGACGAGGTCGAGGCGCGGATCGACGCCGTGACGATCGACGACCTGCAGGCGCTGGCCGGCGAGCTGCTGGCCCCCGAGCGCCTGAGCGCGGCGGGCATCGGCGCCGACGAGTCGGCCTTCCGCGCAGCGCTGGAGCCGCTGTCGGAGGCGCTGGCCGACGGCGATGCATCCACGTCGGCGTCGCGGGCGCGGCCGGGCGGATGGGCGCCACGGTCTGCGAGGCCGTTGAAGGCGCCGACGACCTGCAGCTCAGCGGTCGCGCCGACCCGGCGCTCGGCGTCGGGCTGGCCGACATCCTCGGCGCCTGCGACGTCATCGTCGACTTCACGACGCCCGACGCGGCCCTGGAGAACGCCCTGGCCTGCGTGCGCGCCGGCGTCCACGCGGTCGTCGGCACGACGGGCTGGGATCCCTCGCCGCTGCGCGACGAGCGCGGCGCCAACGTCTTCGTCGCGCCGAACTTCGCCATCGGCGCGGTGCTGATGATGCGCTTCGCCGTCGACGCGTCGAAGTACCTGCGCAAGGCCGAGATCATCGAGCTGCACCACGACGGCAAGCTCGATGCGCCGAGCGGTACCGCGGCGCGCACCGCCGA
Organism: uncultured Actinomycetes bacterium; assembly: GCA_963821355.1. GTDB lineage: Bacteria > Actinomycetota > Thermoleophilia > Solirubrobacterales > Solirubrobacteraceae > JAOPZW01. Next base: position 36,276 of record CAWGDO010000009.1, read on the forward strand.
GCTGATGGACGGCACGGTGCCGATCCACTCGGTGCGCCTGCCGGGCCTGGTGGCTCACCAGGAGGTCATCCTCGGCGACGTCGGCCAGACGCTGACGATCCGCCACGACTCGACCGACCGCACGTCGTTCATGCCAGGCGTGCTGCTGGCCATCCGGCGCGTGGGCGACCTTCCCGAGACACCTGTCATAGGCCTCGAGCACCTCCTGTGATCCGGCGGGCGACGCCCGCCGACGCGACGGCCATCGCGACCGTGCAGGCGCGGGCGTGGCGTCACGCCTACGCCGACATCGTCGAGGCCGAGCGGATGCCGGATCCTGATCAGCAGACGCCGCGCTTCGCCGAGCACCTCGAGCGCGGGGGAGAGGTCTACGTGTGGGACCAGGACGGCCAGGTCGCCGGCTTCGCCGCGCTCGACGGCACGGAGCTTCGCGCGATCTACGTCGATCCGCCGGCGCAGGGCGCCGGCGTCGGCAGCGCGCTGCTCGCCGCATCCGAGGAGGCGCTGCGAGCGGCGGGCCACGGCGAGGCCTTCCTCTGGACCTTCGAGGCCAACGGCCTTGCGCGCGCGTTCTACGAGCGCCACGGCTGGGAGCTCGTCCCGGGGCGCCAGGAGCGCAGCGCGCCCGAGGTTCGCTACCGCCGCGCGCTCTCCCCGCCCGCACCCGAGCCGGGCACGAGACCGCCAGGAGGGGAGACCCCGAGGGCCTGATGCCCGTCCTCGTCGCCGTCACCGACCACGCCGTCGAGCGCTTCCGCCAGCGCATCGGCGGGCGCAGCGGCGAGGTCGACGCGCGGCCGGAGATCGTCGCGCGCGTGACGCGCGCGTGGGAGGCCGGCCGTGTGAGCGACGAGCCGCCGCCCGGCGCCACCGGCGCGCGGGGCTCGGTCTACGTGCGCGACCTCGTCGATCGCTCGCTGGTCTTCGTGTGCCGCCACGACCGCGCGAGCGGCGAGCTCGTCGTCGTCACGCTGTGGGAGTCCCAGGGCGGACCGGCGCCGCCGCGGGTCGACCGCGCATGGACCGATGCCCTCCGCCGCCGGTCGCGCTGAGTGCTAAGTTCGACGGAGCGCTTGGCAGCCATAGGAAGGGGCGCTCATGGCCTTCACCACGCATCTGCTCGTCGTCGCGAACCGCACGGTGGACTCGCCCGAGCTTCTCGCCGCGATCAGGGAGCGCGGCGCGCTGGGGCCGATCCACGTGACGATGCTGGTGCCCTCCGCCTACTCCGAGCGCGCGCAGGCGGAGCGCCGGTTGGAGAGCGCGGTGGCGAGCCTGTCGGGCGACGGCATCCCCGCCGATGGCATGCTGGGCGACGCCGACCCGATCGTTGCCGTGCAGGAGGCCTGGGATCCCGGCCGCTTCGACGAGGTGGTCGTCTCGACGCTCACCGAGGGCGCCTCGCGCTGGCTGCAGATCGACCTTCCCCACCGTGTCGCGCGCCTGACCGATTGCCAGGTCAAGCACGTCGCAGTGCCCGAGCGCCGTCCGGAGGAGCACCGCGTCACGCCGCCGCCCGAGCGCCGGCCGATGCTCGAACGCGTCGCGTCGCTCATGCGCTCCGGGACACGATCGAACGCGACGTAGCCGGGCCGTCGACCAGCTCTGCCAGCCGTGTGTGGCGCGCGTGCGCGTCGCGCCGCGCGAGCGCGACGTGCAGCGCCGCGCGCTCGCCGACGACGACGCAGACGCGCTCGGCGCGCGTGATCGCGGTGTAGAGCGAGGTTGCGCGTGAGCATCACGTGGTGCCCGCGGTGCACGGACGACGACGACCGCCGGCGCCTGGCAGCCCTGGGCCTTGTGGATCGAGATCGCGTAGGCGAGGCGCAGCGTGTCGAGCTCGGCCACCGGCGAGCGTCAGGCGGCGGCCGTCGTCGCACGGCGAGCAGTCACGCGGTCGCGCTCGGCGTCGTGGTGCGCGAGCACGCCGATCTCGCCGTTCATCAGCTCGCGCTCGTGGTCGTTGCGGTCTGGATGACGCGGTCGCCGACGCGCAGCGACGTGCCGGGGATCGCGGCGCCGTCGGGGTTCAGGCGCGCGCGCAGCTCGGCGTTGAGCGCGTCGACGCCGACCGGGCCGCGGTGCATCGGCGCGAGCGACGAGCACGTCGGCGCGCGGGTCGAGGCCGTAGTGCGCGGGCAGGCGCTCCGACGCGAGCGAGACGACCTCGTCGAACGATCGGCGGGCGCGCCCTCGCGCTCGACGAGGAAGAAGTCGCGCACGTCCTCGACGCCGGCCGTCGTCGGCGGCGGCTCGCCGTCGTTGATCGCGTGCGCGGCGCGCACGATCAGCGAGCGCGCGGCCTGGCGGAAGATCTCGGTCAGGCGGACGATCGGGACGCGCGCCGGACTCGATCAGGTCCTCGAGGACGCGGCCCGGGCCGACGGGCGCGAGCTGGTCGACGTCGCCGACGAGCAGGACGTGCGTGCGCGGCCCGACGGCGCCGAGCAGCGCGTCGGCCAGGCGCACCGAGAGCATCGAGGCCTCGTCGACGATCAGCACGTCGGTGCCCGGGATCGGGTCGTCGGGCCCGCGCGCGAAGCCCTCGTCGGGCGAGTACTCGAGCAGGCGGTGGATCGTCGTCGCCTGCGCGCCGGTCGTCTCGGCCAGCCGCCGCGCCGCCTTGCCGGTCGGCGCGCACAGGCGCACGCTGCGCCGCTCGCCGCGCAGGAGGTCGACGAGCGCGCGCATCGTCGCCGTCTTGCCGGTGCCCGGGCCCGCCGGTGAGGATCGCGAGGCGGTGCCGAGCGACGTGCGTCGACGACGGCCCACTGGGCGTCGGTGGGGACGAACCCGTCGGTCGGCCGCACCGGTCGAGCGCAGGCGCAGGCGCAGGCGCGGCTCGTCGTCGACGAGCGCGCGCACGTGCCGGCGAGGCGCCGCTCGACGGCGTCCATCGCCGGGTCGACGACGCGATCGCCCGTCGGCGACGAGCCGCCCGCGGGCGACGAGCTCGTCGATCCGCGTCGTCGACGTCGGCGCCCGAGCAGGCGGCGCGGCGCGCGCGGCCAGCTCGTCGCGGGGAAGCAGGCAGTGCCCGTCGTTCTCGGCCTCGCGCAGCGCGTGCAGCAGCGCCGGCGTCGAGGCGCTCCGGGCGCGTCGGGCGGCGTGCCCAGCGCCCGCGCCAGCGCGTCGGCGGTGGCGAAGCCGACGCCGTCGACCTCGGTCGGCGCGTAGGGGTCGGCGCGCAGCGTGTCGATCGCTCCCGGGCCGAACGCGCGCTCGATCCGCGCGGCCGCGGCGGCCGGGCACGCCGTGCTCGTCGAGGAACAGCCGCACCGCGCGCAGCGCCCGCCTGCGTCCTCCCACGAGCGCACCGCCGGCGCCGATGCGCGTCGGCCCGATGCCCGGGACCTCGCGCAGCGCGCGCGCGGGATCGCGGTCGACGACGTCGAGCACGCTCGGTCCCGTGGCGCTCGAGCAGCCACGCGGCGCCCCGCGGGCCGACGTGCTTGACCGAGCCCAGATAGGTGAGCAGCGCCGCGTCGCTCGGCGGGCTCCTGCGATCCGCGCGCGCTCGACCTCGAAGCGCCAGCCGTGCTTGGCGTGGCGCCGCCAGGCGCCGCTCGACCTCGACCGACTCGCCCTCGTGCACGTGGTCGAGCGCGCCGGTGACGACGACCTCGTCGCCCTCGTCGGTGACGCCGGCCAGCACGGCGAACCCGCCCTCGGGCCGCCAGCGCACCGCGGCGACCTCGACGCAGCGCACGTTGTCGGGGTCGACGGCTCACCGGCGAAGGTAGCGCCCGCGGCGGCGGAGCTAGCGAGCGCCGGCACGATCGCGTAGGTCTGCGCACGGCTCGCGAACCTCCAGCGTCCGCGCCAGCCCGAGGGCAGGTCGACCACGCCCGGCCTCACCTCGGACCGACGTCGGCGGCGGGATCGTCGCGTCGCCGGCGACGAGTGCATGAAGACGTACGCCCGTGGGCGGCGTCGGACGCCGCGACGATCCCGGCTCGATGCGCCGTCGCGTACAGGACAGCTCGGCGTCCGCGAGCCGGCGCGGCGCCGGCATCGCCGACGCCCGCAGTCGGGCGCCGTGACGTCCGGCTGCACGGCGACCGCTCGACGGTGTCGCTGGACCTCGGGCCGATCCTGACCGCCATCGTCACGCCCGTTCGACGACGAGCTGCGCGTCGACGAGGAGGCGTTCGTCGAGCTGATGCACCACCTCGCGCGCCAACGGCTCGGACGGCTTCGTCGTCTGCGGCACGACCGGCGAGGCGCCGACGCTCGACGACGACGAGCACCTGCGGGCTGATCGAGCTCGCGGTGCGCGAGCGGCCCGCCGGGCGACGACGATCGTCGCCGGCGTCGGCTCCAACGACACGCGCCACGCGCGTCCACCTGACCGAGCGCGCGCATGCGAGCTCGGCGCCGACGCGCTGCTGTCGGTCAACCCGTACTACAACCGGCCCAACCGCCGCGGGATCGTCGCGCCACTACCGGGAGGTCGCCCGCGCCACCGACCGGCCGATCGTCCTCTACAACATCCCGCGCGCACGGCGCTCGACATGCCCAACGACCTGCTCGCCGAGCTGGCCCAGCTCGACCACATCGAGGGCGTCAAGCAGGCCAACAACGACAACCTCGCGCTCGGTCGACGGCCTCGGCCTCTACGCCGGCAACGACGACGTCCTCGCCCGCACGCTCGACATCGGCGGCGCCGGCGGCATCCTCGTCGCCAGCCACATCGTCGGCGCCGCAGATGCGCCGGATGGTCGACGAGCCCGAGCAGCGCGCGCGAGATCGACGCCGGGCTGCAGGACGTCTACGACGGCGCTCGGCGTCGGACCGGCCGCGATCCCCGACGAAGGCCGCGCTGAACATGCTCGGCCACCGGCGTCGGCGGCCGCGCCTGCCGCTCGTCGAGGCCGACGAGGCCGAGACTCGCGGCGATCCGCGCGGCGCTCGAGCGCGCACGGCCTGCTCGAGACGGCCGAGCGCCTGATGGCCGACGGCAAGCTGCGCGTCCTGCCGCTCGGCGGCCTGGGCGAGATCGGCAAGAACATGACGGTCCTCGAGTACGAGGACCGATCGCTCGTCGTCGACTGCGGCCTGCGCTTCCCGACCGCCGAGATGGTCGGCATCGACCTCGTCCTGCCGGACTTCAGCTACCTGCGCGGGCGCGTCGACGACATCGAGGGCATCGTCATCACGCACGGCCACGAGGATCACCTCGGCGCGCTGCCGTGGATCCTGCGCGAGCTGCGCACGAGGGCGAGCTGCCGCCGGTCTTCGGCGCGCCGCTGACGATGGCGATGGCGCGCTCCAAGCTCGACGAGCACCGCCTGCAGCGACGTCGAGGTCGAGGACGTCAAGGCGGGCGAGACGCTCGAGCTCGGCCCGTTCGACGTCGAGCTCGATCCACATGACGCACTCGATCCCCGACGCCATGGCCGTCGCCGTGCACGACCGACCTCGGCACGGTGCTGATCACCGGCGACTACAAGTTCGACCAGACGCCGGTCGACGGCCTGCCCGCCGACGTCGGCGCGCCTCGCCGCAGCTCGGCGCCGAGGGCCTGCTGCTGCTGTGCGGCGACTCGACCAACGCCGACCGCGCCGGCTTCTCGCCGAGCGAGGCGCACGTCGGCCCGCACCTCGAGCAGACGTTCCTCGCGCTGCGAGGGCCGGATCGTCGTCACCTGCTTCGCGTCGAACATCCACCGCGTCCAGCAGGTCGTCGACGCGGCCGCAGACGCTCGACCGCAAGGTCGCGCTGATCGGGCGCTCGATGCGCAAGAACGTCAACATCGGGCGCTCGCTCGGCCACATCGAGGTGCCCGAGGGCATCCTCGTCCAGCCGCGCGAGCTCGACGACTTCCCCGACGAGAAGCTCGTGATCGTCTCGACCGGGCTCGCAGGGCGAGCCGCTGAGCGCGCTGCGCCGCATGGCCTACCGCGACCACCCGCAGGTCGAGCTGCACGACGGCGACACGGTCGTCTTCACCGCGACGCCGATCCCGGGCAACGAGCGCGCGGTCAACGAGACGATCGACCGGCTCTACCACATCGGCTGCGACGTGATCACGACGCGCGACGCGCCGATCCACGCGTCCGGCCACGGCTACGCGGAGGAGCTCAAGCTGATGCTGAACCTCGTCCGGCCGCGGTACGTCATGCCGTTCCACGGCGACCACAAGCGCATCGAGCTGCACGGCGCAGCTCGCCGAGGCGGTCGGCGTCGAGCCGCGACAACATCTTCAAGGGCGAGAACGGCCTGCCGCTGGAGCTCGACGAGCGCGGCGCGCGCTTCGGCAAGCCCGAGCGCGCGGGGATGATCTTCGTCGACGGCGTCGACATCGGCGACGTCGACCGACGTCGCGCTGCGCGACCGCCGCATGCTCAGCGCCGACGGCATCTTCGTCGTCGTCGCGACGATCTCCGAGCAGGACGGCTCGTCGGTCGCCGAGCCCGAGGTCATCTTCCGCGGCGTTCCGTATCCCGACGACGCCGAGCAGCTGCTCGACGAGCATCCGCGCGACCGTCGAGGCCTCGCTCGCGCGCGCGGCCGAGCGAGGAGATCCGCGAGATCGACCTGCTCCAGCAGATCCTGCACGACGACCTCGCCGCGTTCGTCTACGACCGTCTCCGCCGCCGGCCGATGGTGCTGCCGGTCGTCGTCGAGGTCTGAGCGACGCCATCGCCCGCGGCCTGGACCGCGCGTACGCGGCGCGCGGCGACCGAGACGCTCGACCTCTCGGCGGCGCGCCTGATCATCCTCTCCGACCACCACCGCGGCGCGCGCGACGGGGCCGACGACTTCCGCCGCTGCGAGCCTGCCTACAACGCGGCGCTGGCGTACTACTTCCGCGAGGGCCACCGCCTGCTGCTCCTCGGCGACGTCGAGGAGCTGTGGGAGTGCAGCGCGCAGGGAGGTCCTGCCGGCCTACGAGCGGACGCTCTCGCTCGAACGCCGCTTCCACGACGCCGGGCGCTGCGAGCGCTTCTTCGGCAACCACGACGACCTAGTGGCAGTCCAAGCTGGCCGTCAGGCGCCGGCTCGCGCCGCTGCTGCCCGGCGTCAGCGTGCGCGAGGCGCTCGAGCCTGGACGTCGTCGACGGCGGACGGCGCCTGGGCCGCATCTTCCTCACGCACGGCCACCAGGGGACGGCCGGGTACGAGCTGGCGGCTGATCTCGCATCCGGCGCTGCGCCTCGTCTGGCGCCCGTTCCAGCGCCTTCTGAAGATGGCCTCGACCTCGCCGTCGCAGGACTGGAGCCTGCGCGAGCGCCACGACGACCGCGATGTTCGAATGGGCGCAGGCGCATCCCGACCGGATCGTGCTCATCGCCGGCCACACCCACCGTCCGGTGTTCTGGAGCACGGTGCCCGCCGTCGACCACAGCGCGCGGATCGCCGAGCTGCAGGAGCGCCTGGCGGACTCCCCGGACGCGGCCCTCGAGGCCGAGCTCGAGTACCTCGTGGCCGAGCAGCGCCGGCAGGAGGGTCAGGCGCGCCCGTTCCCCGATCCGTGCTACTTCAACACCGGCTGCTGCTCGTTCGGCGACGGCGACGTCACCGGCATCGAGATCAGCGACGGCCAGATCCGGCTCGTGCGCTGGCCGGACCGCGAGGGCCGGCCACGGCCGGTGATCCTGCAGAGCATGGCCCTGGCCGAGGCGCTCAGGCCGGCGTGACCGCCGGCTCGGGCGCCGGAACCGCCGCGCGCGGCAGGCGCACGATGAAGCGCGCGCCCGGCGTGGCGTCCTCGAAGTCGACGCTGCCGCCGTGCGACTGGGCCACGGCGCGCACGATCGACAGGCCCAGGCCGCTGGACGAGCCGCGATCGCCCGCGCCGCGCACGAAGCGCTCGAAGATGCGCTCGCGCAGCTCGGGCGGGATGCCGGGCCCGTTGTCCTGGACGGTCAGGACGACCTCGTCGTCCTCGGCGACGACCCGCGCGCGCACGCGCGTTCCGTCGGGCGTGTGGCGGATGGCGTTCTCCATGAGGTTGAGCGCCATGCGGTGAAGCTCGTCGCGCGAGCCCTCGACCACGGCCTCGTCGGCGTCGACGGCGAGGTTGTGCCCGTCGGCGACCGGGCCCAGCTCGGCGGCCGCCTCGACGAGCACGCGCCCGAGGTCGGTCGGCTCGCGTGGGAGCTGGCGCTTGGCGTCGGCGCGCGCGAGCAGCAGCAGGTCGCCGACCAGGCGGCGCATGCGCTGCGAGGAGCGCAGGGCCGAGCGCGCAGCCTCGCCGTGCTCGCCGTCGAGGACGTCGGTCAGCAGCTCGAGGTTGGCCAGGATCGAGGTCAGCGGCGTGCGCAGCTCGTGCGAGGCGTCGGCGACGAACTGGCGCTGGCGCACGAGCGCGCCCTCGGTCTCGTCGCGCGCCTCCTCGAGGGAGTCGAGCATCGCCTGCAGGGTGCGCCCGAGCTCGGCGACCTCGTCGTCGGTCTGGAACCGCGGCACGCGCCGGCTGGGGTCGCGCGTCTCGGTGATCTGGCGCGCCGTGTTGGTCAGCGCCGCGATCGGCGACATCGCGCGTCGGGCGAGGATGAGGCCGGCGGCCAGCGCCAGCGCCGGTGCCGCCGAGCACGCCGATGAGCAGGAAGAGGCGCACGCGCGAGACCGTGCTCTCGAGGTCCGAGACCTGGCGCGCGTACTGGATGCGCACGCCGAGCGCGAAGTTCTTCGACGCGCAGCACGGTCGGCGCGCGAGACGCACGCGATAGCCGCGAGACGTGCGCGGTGCGGTAGTCGTAGGCGGCGTCGAGGTTCGGCGCATGGGTGGTGCTGGCGACGACCTTGCGCGGCCCGCTCATCACGCGGATGACCGCGTGGTTGGGCGCCGCGTAGACGTCGAGGTTGGGGAAGATCCGCGGATCGCCGTTGATCAGGCGCACGGTCATGCGGTCGCGCGAGGTCGCCGGCCGCGGCGGCCATCTCGTTGTTGAAGTCCGAGCGGATGCGCGAGGTCGTCAGCTGGCCGACGGCGATCGCGAAGCAGGCGAGGATCGACGAACGTCAGCCCCGCGGAGGTCAGCGCCAGGCGCCAGCGGATGGAGATGCGGTCAAGCACGGAGCACGTACCCGGCGCCGCGGATCGTATGCAGCAGGCGCGGCTCGCCGCCGGCCTCGAGCTTGCGGCGCAGGTTGGACACGAACACCTCGATCGTGTTCGTGGTGGCGAACGGGTCGTAGCCCCAGACCTCTTCGAGCAGGCGCTGGCGTGGCACGACGATGCGCTCGTTGCGCATGAGGTACTCGAGCAGCTCGAACTCGCGCTGGGTCAGCTCGATCTCGCGCGCGCCGCGCGCGACCTCGTGGGTGTCGGGGTTGAGCGCGAGGTCGCCGACGACGACCGATGCGCTGCCGCGCGGCGGCCGGCGGCGCAGCAGCGCACGCAGGCGCGCGAGCAGCTCCTGGCGTTCGAAGGGCTTGACCAGGTAGTCGTCGGCCCCCGAGTCGAGGCCCTCGACGCGCGACTCCAGCGCGTCGCGCGCGGTGAGCATGAGGATCGGCACGTCGTCGTCGGCGCGCAGCCGGCGGGCGACCTCGATGCCGTCGAGCTTGGGCAGCCCGAGGTCGAGGATGACGAGATCCGGGTTGAACGCGACCGCCTGCTCGAGCGCCGCCTCGCCGTCGCCGGCGATGCGCACCTCGTAGCCCTCCAGGCGCAGGGAGCGCTGGAGCACCAAGGCGATCTCCTCGTCGTCCTCGACGACGAGCACGCGCGGATCGCGGCCTGTTGCGTTCATCTTGCGCTGCCCACTGTAGGGGGCGATGTCAACGTGCGCTAAGGCGAAACGAAAAGCCGCACATTGCGGTCGAGCGACGTGCCCGCCTCGTGCTGCGGGCGCCCGCCCTGCGCGTCGAGGTAGGCGAGCTCGCGCGCCGTGTCGGCGAGCGAATCGCGAGCCGTGTCGAGCATCCACGTCTCGATCACGGTGCCGCCGCCGGGGGTCTCGCGCACGCGCAGCATGCGCGTCTGCTGGGGGTAGTCGGCCAGCGACGCGGTCTGCACCATCCAGTAGCCGCCCGCGGGCGTGTGGCGGGCGATGACGCGGTTGCGGTGCGAGTCGCCGGCAAGCGCTGCGACCACGTGCGGGTCCGCATCGAGGACGCTGAGCGCCGCCTGACCGCCCTCGACGCTCGTGAGCGGCTGGTGGGAGACCACGATCACGCGCCGCGCGCCGGCGGCGGCGAGCCGGCCACGCAGCCACTGGACCTGCTCGGGCGCCAGGACGCCACTCGAGCCGACGTCGCGGCGCACGGTGTCGAGCGCGATCACGCGCAGGTCGCGGCCGACGTCGAAGGCATCGTCCATCCGCGCGCCGCTGCCGCCGTGCCCGCTGGCGGCGCGCAGCCCCGCCACAGCCTCGGCCGGGGTCAGCTCGCGGCGCCCGGCGTCGGGCGCGATGTGCACGGTGCGGCCGGGCAGCCCGCCGCTCAGGGCGCTGTCGACGAGCTGCGGCGTCAAAGCGTTCTCGCTGCGCGGGACGTCGAGGCCGGCGTCCGGTTGGACCAGTCGCTCATCGCCGACCGCGACGGCCTCGGTCGACGGGGTGCGCGCGAGCTCGCCGGCCAGCAGCAGGTCGTGGTTCCCGGGCACCGGATACCACGGCGCGCGCAGCCCGGCCGCGCGGAACGGCCGCTGCGCCGCGTCGAGCAGGCCGCGGTGGCGCGGCGGGTCGACGTCGGGGCGGTAGTAGGCGGGATCGGGGTCGCCGGCCTCCTGGATGCCCTGATAGCCCTTCGCCCCGGAGTCGGGCCGTGCGACGCCGCCGTCGAGCACGGCGCGCGCGAGCGCCAGCTCGTTGGCCTGCGCGTTGTCGATCAGGTCGCCGAGGTCGAGCACGGCGTCGGGCCGCGCGGCGTTCACCGACCGCACGGCGGCGTCGAGCACCTGCGCCGAGAGCGCCTCCTGCGGGCGGAAGGTCGAGGAGAACGGGCCGCCGAGGCGATCGAGGAACGGCACGCGCGCGGGCGACTCCTCGTCGCGCACGTGGGCGTCGGTGAGAACCGCCAGGGTCGCCAGCGTCCGGCCCGGTCGGGCGGCGGGCGCGAGGTCGGCGCGGTCGCGGAATGGCTCGCCGGGCCCGCGCGAGAGGAACCCGTCGCCGTCGGGGTCCCGCCAGGTGGCGGTCAGCGTCGAGCCGTCCGGGTCCGGAGCGCTCGACGCGCCGCCGCAACCGGCGGCGACGAGCGCGAGCAGCGCGATGACGAGCGCGCGCCTCATTCCTCGCGCAACCCTTCGACCGGCGCCTCTGCGGTCGCGCGGCGCGCGACCCACGCCGCCGCGACGAGCCCCAGCAGCGCCAGCCCGCCGAGTGCGAGCGCCGCCTGGCCCGCCGAGGAGCGCGGTTCCAGGTCGGCGTAGCCCGCGGCCAGGTGGCCGACGAGCGGCGCGAGCACGAGCCGCTCGAGCACGAAGGCGAGGCCCGCCGCCGGCAGCGCGACGGCGAGCGCCGCGCCGGCCAGCACGGCGCCGACCGTCGCGCCCTCGGCGCCGGTGGCGCGCAGCAGCGCGAGCGTCGGGCGGCGCTCACGCGCCACGAGGCCGAGCGCCTGCACGAGTGCGTAGAGGCAGACGAGCGCGTCGACGATCGCCACCGCGCGCAGCAGCGCCGCCAGCGTGCCGAGGAAGCTGCCGTTGCGCGTCGTCGCCCCGCCGACGGCCGCGGGCGCGGCGCCGAGCGCGGCGAGCCGCCGCGCGACCGCGGCGCGATTGGCGCCGTGTGCGAGCTTGACGACGACCTGCGGGGCCGCGCCGGGGTCGGCGGCCAGCACACGCCGCGGGCGCACGTACGCCACGCGCCCGTTGTCGTCGAGCGCGCGCACCGTGCCGACGACGCGGAAGCGCGCCTCGCTGATCAATCCCCGCCCACCCAACTGCACCGCAAGCGTCGAGCCGACGCCGATCCCCAGCGCCTGCGCCAGGCCGACGCCGACCTCGGCCTCGTCGTCGCCGCGCAGCCGCCGCCCGCTGTCGACCGGCGGGTCCTCGAAGCGCGTGTGGTCGCCTGGGAAGGCGACAAGCTTGACCGGCTCGCCCAGCGCGAAGGAGTCGGCGCCCTCGACGACGTAGCGCGGGGCGGCGTCGGCCACGCCCGGCAGCGCGCGTACGTCGGCGGCGCGATCGGCCGGCAGCCGGGCGGTCAGGTCGTATCGCTTGCCGACCGAGCCGGGATCGTCGCGCAGCGCGGCCACGAGTGACGCCAGGCCGAGCATCAGCAGCACCACGGCGCAGCTCACTGCCAGCACCGCCACGGTCGCGGCGGCGCGGCCGCGGCGCGCGAGAGCCAGGCGTGCCCCGAGCGCGGCGAAGCCGCCGCGCAGGCGCATCCGCCTCGCACTCGCGAGCTCCGCGCCGCGCAGCAGTGCCACCGGCGGGCGCGCCGTCGCGCGCCACGCGGGCCACGCCGCGGCGCCCGCCACGACGGCCACCACGACCGCGAGCGTGGCCGCCAGCGGCCACAGCAGGGCCCAGCCGGGCGGCTGCTCGTTGAGTGCCTCCAGCAGCTTGCCGGAGGCGCCGCGCACCGCGAGCGCCCCGACCGCGACGCCGAGAGCGCCGGCCGGCGCGCCGCTGCGGGCCGCGCGCCACGCGTGCTCGGACGCGATCCGCGCGCGCGTGAAGCCGATCGTGCGCTGCACGCCGATGGCGGGCAGCCGGCGCTGCACGTCGGCCGCGGTCGTCGCGGCGAGCATCGTCGCCGCCGCGCCCAGCGCGATGAGCGAAAAGGCGATGAGCAGCGCGATGACGACCCCGGCCGCCGAGTCGATGAGCACGCGCACGCCGCTGCGGGTGACGAAGCGCACGCCCTGGATCTGAGTGCTCGTCGCGCGGGCCTGCTGAAGCAGGACGTCGACGCGGTGCGGGTCGTGGGCCCAGATCAGCGCCTGGTCGACCGGCGCGCGCTGCCCGCTCTCGCGTTCGATCCATGCGCGCGAGATGTAGACACGCGGGGCGGAGGCCAGGGGGAAGGCGACGTTGTCGGGCGCCACCGCGATGCCGGCCACGCGCAGCGAGCCCAGCCGCCCGACCTGGATCTCGTCCCCGACGCCGACGTGCCATGCGTTGGCCACGCCGCGCTCGATGACGGCCTCGTTGGGGCGGCCGTCGACGTCGCGGCCGGCGACGATCGCGTAGCCGCGGCGGCCGTTGTCGACGAGCTCGACGGCGCCCTTCTCGGAGGAGCCGCCCCCGGAGCCCACCTGGACGCCGTTGATCTCGAAGCGGTACGCGCGCGCGGCGACGTTCGGCAGCGCGGTGACGATGCGATCGATCTCCGCGCGCGGCTCGCCGCGAAAGCGGACGATGACGTCGGGTAGGTCGGCCTCGCGAGCGGCGCGATCGAAGCCGGTGGCCAGGCCGTAGGCGACGGTCACCGCGGCGCCCGCCATCGCCGCCGCCAGCAGCACGCCGGTGAAGGCCAGGCGCGCGCGCCTCACGGCTCCAGGCGCCCGTCGACCAGGCGCAGGACGCGGTCGGCGGCGCCGGTCGCCGCCTCGTCGTGGGTGACGAGCACGACCGCGCGCCCGTCGTCGGCTGCGCCGCGCAGCAGGGCGAGGACCGCGGCGCCCGACTCCGCGTCGAGGTTGCCGGTCGGCTCGTCGGCGAGCACGACCGGCGGGTCGTGGACGAGCGCCCGGGCGACGGCCAGGCGCTGCTGCTCGCCGCCGCTGAGCTCGTGCGGCAGCCGCGCGGCGGCCCCGTTGAGCCCGAGGCGCTCGATGAGCGCGCGCCCGCGCGCCGGGGCGTCCCGGGCGCTGCCCGGCAGCCGCGTGGGCAGCAGGACGTTCTCCTCGCCGGTGAGCTCGGGGACGAGGTGGAAGAACTGGAACACGAAGCCGACGTGGTCGCGGCGCAGGCGCGTCAACTCGCGCTCGGGGCGCCCGTCGACGCGCCGTCCGGCGATCTCGATCGTCCCCGCGTCCGGACGGTCCAGCGCGCCCAGCATGTGCAGCAGCGTCGACTTGCCCGAGCCGGAGCGTCCGACGACGGCCACCAACTCGCCCGTGCGGGCCTCGATCGCCGCGCCGTCGAGCACGCGCCGCGCGGCGTGGCCGCTGCCATACGTCTTCACCAGGTCGCGCGCGGCGACGACGATCACACGTTCACGGTAGGCGACCGCGGTGAACCGTGTATGAAGTTCCCCATGAGCACGAGCGAGGTCCGCGTCGTTCCCGTCGACGAGCTGCCGTGGAGCAACATCGCCCGCGAGCTGGTGGGCACCGAGTTCGACGTCGGCATCTGCGCCATCCTGGTCGAGGCGGAGCCGGGCCGGGGCCCGTCGCTGCACCGCCACCCTTACGCGGAGATCTTCTTCACGCTCGAGGGCCGGGCGACGTTTCGCATCGGCGAGGACGGCGAGCGCGAGGTCGGACCCGGCGAGATCGTCGTCGTTCCCGCCGGCCACTGGCACGGGTTCGTCAACTCGGGCGAGGGGATGCTGCGCCAGATCGACATCCACGTCAGCCCGAGCTTCGACACGGAGTGGCGCGACGGGTGACCGCGCGGGGCCGCGACGATTGGGGACTTTCGTCTCCCCGGCCCAGCCACGTGAACTCCACCCAGCCGCCCATGGCGGCAGGGTCACGGCCGCCGAGGTCGAACAGGGCGGTCAGCACGATGCCCCCTGCCCGCAAATCCGCCAGGAAGGCCCGCGCCCACCGTTCGCCGCTGCCTTGGCCGCCGCGGCTGCCGGTCCTCGAGCAGCGCCATCTCGACCTCATCGGCCTCGGCCTCGTCGCTGCCGGCGTGTTCCTCGCCTTCCCGCTCTACCTGCACTGGGACGGGGGAGAGGCCGGCCAGGCGATGGTCGACGGTCTGACCTGGGCCGTCGGCCGCGTCGCCTGGGCCACGCCGGTCGCGCTTGTTGCGGCGGGCGTTCTGCTCGTCATGCGGCCGGTGTTGCCCGCCGGCGTGCGGCCGTTCCGGGCCGGCGCGCTGTGCCTGTTTGCCTCCGCCTGCCTGGGTCTGGCGGTCGGCACGCTCGGCCTTGGCCCGGGCCCGGGCGCGCCCGTGGCGGAACGCGGCGGGCACCTCGGCGAGGTCATGGCCGACGCCGCCACGCGCCTGTTCTCCACGGTCGGCGCCCACATCATCGCCGTGTTCCTCTTCTGCGCCGCGGCGCTGCTGCTGACCGGGGCGACCGTCGCGGGCGTGCTGCGCTACACCGGCGAGCAGGTGGTCGAGACGACTCGCGCGCTGCGCCCGCCGCCGCGTTCGCGCCCCGAGAGCGAGCCCGAGACCGAGCCGCTGCTGCCGCCCGACCTCGACGACGAGGAGGTGGTCATCCGCCCGACCACGCGGCGCGGCGATCTCGACGGCGCGTTGCGCTACCCCGACCTCTTCGAGGCCGCCGTGGCGCCGCCGCCCGAACCGGTCGACGAGGCCCCGCCCGAGCCGGAGCCCGCTCCCGAGGCGCCCGCGGAGTCGGACGCCCCGGCCGGCGACGACGAGCCACTCGTCGAGCAGCTCGAGCTCGGCGACGTCGACTACCGCCTGCCCGACACGCGTGTCCTGAAGCGCTCCACCGCCGAGCAGGTCAAGCCCGACACCGCGGGCCAGGAGAAGACGGCGGCGCGGCTGGTCGAGGCGCTCGGTCATCTCGGCGTGGACGCCCAGGTCATCGGCGCGGTCGCGGGGCCGCACATCACCCGCTACGAGCTGCAGCTCGCGCCCGGGGTCAAGATGTCCAAGGTCGCCAACCTCAAGAACGACCTCGCCTACGCGCTGGCCGCGACCGAGATCCGCATCCTGGCGCCGATCCCCGGCAAGCGCGCCGTCGGGGTCGAGGTCCCCAACCGCCACCGCCGCGTGGTCACGCTGGGCGATGTCTTCGCCGAGCCGCCCAAGGACTTCTCGCCGCTCACCGTATGGCTCGGCAAGGACGTCTCGGGCAAGGCGATCCCCGCCGACCTCGCGAAGATGCCGCATCTGCTGGTCGCCGGCACCACCGGCGCGGGCAAGTCCGGCGCGATCAACGCCATGCTGTCGTCGATCCTGCTGCGCGCCACGCCCGACGAGGTGCGCCTCGTGCTCGTCGACCCCAAGCAGGTCGAGCTCAACCACTACGAGGCGATCCCGCACCTGCTCACGCCGGTGATCACCTCGCCGCGGATGGCCGCCAACGCGCTGCAGAACCTGGTGCGCGAGATGGAGTGGCGCTACGGCGTGATGAGCGTCAAGCGCACGCGCTCGCTGATCGAGCTCAACAAGCTCCGCGTCCGCGAGGACGAGAAGGCGCTGCCCTACATCCTCTGCGTGATCGATGAGCTCGCCGACCTGATGATGGTCGCGCCGGCCGACGTCGAGGATTCGATCATCCGGCTCGCGCAGAAGGCGCGCGCGGTCGGCATCCACCTCGTGCTGGCCACGCAGTCCCCGCGCGTGGACGTCATCACGGGCATGATCAAGGCCAACGTACCGTCACGGATCGCCTTCGCGGTCAGCTCGCAGACAGACTCGCGCGTGATCCTCGACCAGAACGGCGCCGAATCGCTGCTGGGCCAGGGCGATCTGCTGTTCTCGCCGGTCGGCACCTCGCGCCTGCAGCGCATCCAGGGCGCCTACATCGACGAGCCGCAGATCGAGGCGCTGACGAGCTTCTGGGCGCACCAGGGCGAGCCCGAGCTGCGGGAGGACCTGCTCGAGGAGGTCGAGCCCGAGGCGGTCGAGAAGGCCGAGGAGGAGGGCTTCGACCCCGACGAGGACCCGCTGCTCGGCGACGCGATCCAGCTCGTCGTCGAGATGGGCACCGCGTCGACGTCGATGCTCCAGCGCCGCCTGCGCCTGGGCTACACGCGCGCCGGCCGGCTCATCGACATGCTCGAGCGCCGGGGGATCATCTCCGGCTACGAGGGCTCCAAGCCGCGCCAGGTCCTCGTCACCGAGGGCGATCTACCGCGGGTCCTCGCCGCGCTCGAGCCCGTGCGCGAGCACGAGGCCGACACGGTCGCCGTGCCGCGCGACGAACTCGACTGAGCGCCTGCAGGAACCCGCCCGCTGTGCAGGGGCTTTGAGCGGCCGACGCTACCCTTCGCCCCCGCATGCCGGACATCGGCACCACCCTGCGGGAGGCGCGGATGCGCCAGCGGCTCGACATCTCGGACATCGAATCCGAGACGAAGATCCGCGCCAAGTACCTGCGCGCGCTCGAGAACGAGGAATGGGACCTGCTGCCGGGCCCGACCTACGTCAAGAGCTTCCTGCGCACGTACGCCGATGCGCTGGGCCTCGACGGCAAGCTGCTCATCGAGGAGTACAAGCTGCGCCACGAGCGCCTCAGCGAGATGGAGCTGCAGCCGATCGCGCCGCCGGGCCAGCGCGACCGGCGCCGCCCGCGCCCGGCGATCTCCCGCGGGTGGCTGGTGGCCTTCGTCGTAGTCGGCCTGATCGCCGCGCTGTACGCGCTCGGGCGCAACGACAACAACAACAGCGGCAGCTCGGCGGGCAACACCGTCCAGACGTCGTCGCCCTCGTCGTCCGGCACCGGCGGCACCGCCGCGGGGACCGCGTCCAAGAAGAAAAAGAAGAAGGCCAAGCCGAAGCCCAAACACGCGACGCTGACGATCCTCGCGACCGGCCAGGTCTACGTGTGCCTGAAGGCGGCGGGCAAGCGCACGCCGGTCAACGGCGTGATCCTCACCGGCGGGGCGCGGCAAGGCCCGTTCAAGTCGTCGCGCTTCCGCCTGCAGCTCGGCACCTCCGAGGCGCGGCTGGTCGTCAACGGCAAGTCGCGCGGCGTTCCGCCGTCGAGCAACGGGATCGCCTACGAGATCACGCCGACCAAGCTGCGCAGGCTGCAGAAGCGCTCGACTTGGCCGGTGTGTCACCCGTCATGACGGTTTGGGCGGGCATTGTCGTCACCGGCACGGAGGTCTTGACCGGGCGCGTCACCGACCGCAACGGGCCGTGGCTGTCAGAGCACCTGCGCGAGCTCGGCGTCGACCATGCCTACACGGTCGTCGTCGGCGATCGCCGCGAGGACCTGGAAGAGGCGCTTCGATTCCTCGCGGCGCGCGGGGTCGGCGTGATCGTCACCAGCGGCGGGCTCGGCCCGACCGCTGACGATCTCACCGCGGAGGTGGTCGGCGCGTTCGCCGGGCGGTCGATGGTCCTTGACGAGGCGCTCGAGGAGCGCATCGCCGAGATCCTGCGCCCGCTGATGTCGCGCTGGCCGGACCTCGATCCCGAAGCGATCCGCGCCTCGAACCGCAAGCAGGCGGTGATTCCTCTCGGCGCGACGGTGCTCGAACCGGTCGGGACGGCGCCGGGCCTCGTGGTGCCCGTGGACGACGGGCCGACCATCGTCGTGCTGCCGGGCCCGCCGCGCGAGCTGCACGAGATGTGGCCGGCGGCGGTGGCGACCGACGCATTCCGCGCGGCGGTCGCGGGCGCGATCGAGCTGCGGCAGCGCACGCTGCGGCTGTACGGCATCCCCGAGTCGGAGATCGCCGAGACGCTGCGCCTGGCCGAGGATGCCCACGGGCTCGACGGCCTTGAGATCACGACGTGCCTGCGGCGCGGCGAGGTCGAGGTCGTGACACGCTTCGCGCCGGACGCCGAGGCCTCGTATACGCGTCTCGTCGAGACGGTCCGCGTGCGGCATTCCGAGACGCTGTTCTCCGAGGATGGGCGCACGGTCGACGAGCAGGTCGCCGATCTGCTGCGCTCCGGCGGCTTGACCATCGCCACCGCCGAGTCGTGCACGGGCGGCCTGCTCGCGGGGCGGCTGACCGATTTGGCCGGTTCGTCGGACTACGTGCTCGGCGGGCTGGTCGTCTACTCCAACGAGGCCAAGACGGCGCTCGCGCGTGTGGATGCTGCGCTCATTGCGCGCGTGGGCGCGGTTTCGGTCGAGGTGGCCGAAGCGTTGGCCGACGGCGCCCGGGAGCGCCTGGGCGCGGACCTCGGCGTCGGGATCACGGGCGTGGCCGGTCCGGGCGGCGGGACGGCGGAGAAGCCGGTCGGGCTGGTGTGCTTCAGCGTCGCCGGGCCAGACGGCGCGCGGCTCACGCGCTCGTTGCAACTTCCCGGCGGTCGCGCGGACGTCCGCGATCGCTCGACCACGGTCGCGATGCATCTGATTCGCCGGCTCCTGGTGGGGGAGGCCTCGTCGGCCACCGCCTCGGCGCGCGCCCGCGGCGTGGCGTGAGCGCGCGCCTGTTCGTCGCTCTCGAGCTGCCGGATTCGGTGCGCTCGGACCTGGCGGCGTTCGGTCGGGCGGCCGCCGAGCACGACGGGGCGCTGCGCCCGGTCCGCGACCGACGCGCTGCATCTGACGCTCGCCTTTCTCGGCCACCGAGCGCTCGACGAGATCGACCCGGCGCGCTCAGCCGTGCGCAGCGTGCGGTCGGCGGCGCCGGCGTTGACGCTCGGCGAGCCGCTGTGGCTGGCGCCGCGCCGCCCGCACGTGCTGACGGTCGCGCTCGTCGATATCGGCGGCGTGTTGGAGGTGCTGCAGGCGCAGGTGGTCTCGCTGTTGGCCGCGGCGCTGCCGTGGCAGCCCGAGGCGCGCCCGTTCCGCCCGCACGCGACCGTCGCCCGCGTGCGCCGCGGCTGTCGCCCGCGCGTGCGCGATCTGCCCGAGGCGCCGGGGGCGTCGTTTGTTGCCGACGCGGTGGTGCTCTTCCGCTCGCACCTGGGCGGGCGCGGGCCGGCGCGCTACGAGGCGCTGGAGCGGGTGTCGCTGGGCCCGCCGGCAACTGCTTCTGCGTGACCACCGCCGTATCGGCGCGCCCGGTCCGCCCGTGCGCTCGATCCGTCCCGGCTCCCCGCCGCGCAGTCCATCCGCAGCGCCTGCGCACTCTCTTTGCGATCGGCGCGTAGAGCCGTCACACGAACATGCGTACGGTCCCGTTCCGTCCGATCCGCCGTCGACACTGCACTGCTCACGTAGCGCCTACAGAGAGGTCCACAACCCCATGCCCACCGAAGAGGAGAAGGCCGCCAAGGCCCGCGACGCCGCGCTGCAGGGCGCGCTCAGCCAGATCGAGCGTGAGTTCGGCAAGGGCACCATCATGCGCATGGGCGACGAGGGCGCGAAGGTGCGCGTAGGGGCGATCCCCACGGGCGCGCTGTCGCTCGACCTGGCGCTCGGCATCGGCGGCGTGCCGCGCGGACGGATCGTCGAGGTCTTCGGCCCCGAATCCTCGGGCAAGACAACGCTGCTCTACCACGTCCTCGCCGAGGCCCAGAAGCTCGGCGGCGTCTGCGCCTTCATCGACGCCGAGCACGCCATGGACCCGCTCTACGCTCGCAACATCGGCGTCGACATCGACGAGCTGCTCGTCTCCCAGCCCGACTACGGCGAGCAGGCCCTCGAGATCGCCGACATGCTCGTGCGCTCCGGCGCGGTCGACGTCGTGTCGATCGACTCGGTCGCCGCGCTTACCCCGCGCGCCGAGCTCGAGGGCCAGATGGGCGACCAGACCGTCGGCCTGCAGGCGCGGATGATGAGCCAGGCGATGCGCAAGCTGGCGGGCAACCTCAACCGCACCGACACGCTGTGCATCTTCACCAACCAGATCCGCGAGAAGGTCGGAGTGATGTTCGGCTCGCCGGAAACTCAGCCCGGCGGCCGCGCGCTGAAGTTCTACGCCTCCCAGCGCCTGGACATCCGCCGCATCGAGACGCTCAAGGAGGGCACCGAGGCGGTCGGCAACCGCGTCCGCGTCAAGGTGGTCAAGAACAAGGTCGCGCCGCCGTTCCGCCAGGCCGAGTTCGACATCGAGTTCGGCAGGGGCATCTCGACGGCGGGCTGCCTGATCGACCTGGGCATCGAGCACGGGGTTGTGACCAAGTCGGGCTCGTTCTTCTCCTACGGCGACGAGCGCCTCGGCCAGGGGCGCAACAACGCCAAGGCCTTCCTCGATGAGCACGTCGAGATCGCCAAGGAGATCGAGTCCAAGATCTACGCGGCGCTGGGCATCGACCACGACCTCGTGCAGCCCATCGATGCTGACGACGAGGCGCCCATCGCGGCGCCGACCGCCGCGGCGCCGACCGCCGAGGCCGAAGCGGTGGCTGCCATCGAACAGGCGGCGTAGCCACCGTCTGCCGCACGCGTTGCGTCGGTCGTGACCGCCGGACCGCAGGAGCGCCTCGAGCACGCCCTCGACGTGGCCTACCGCTACCTCGGCCACCGCGACCGCACGGTGGCCGAGATGCGCCGGCGCCTCGAGGCGGAGGGCGTGCAGCCGGCGGTCCTCGACGAGGCGGTGGCCGAGCTCGAGCGCCAGGGCTATCTCGACGACGCCCGCTACGCGCGGCGATTCGCGGAGGATCGCCGCACCATCGACGCCTGGGGCGCCGAGCGCATCGAGCGGCGGCTCCTGGCCGTCGGCGTCGATCCGGCGCTGATCACCGCCGCTCTCGACGAGCGCGGCGCCGGCGAGGAGCTCGAGGCCGCCTTGGCGGTCCTGCGCCGCCGCTTTCCGCGCGCACCGTCCGACGACCGTGGGCGCGAGCGCGCGCTCGGCGTCCTCGTTCGCAAGGGCTACGAGCTTGAGCTCGCCTACGACGCGGTGCGCACCTTCGAGCGCGACGTGGCCTGAGGCACGCAGCCCGCTTCCGCGTGTCACACCGGCCTGAGCGGCGGCGCCCGCCGCGCGTGTCACACCGCCTCAGGCCGCATCGCTCCTGCACGGATTGCGCCGACTTCGCCGCGGTACTACGATCCGACTAGCGAACGACCTGCCCCGAGGGCGGCGAAAGACCAGCAAATCAGCCTTTTCTGTACCTGGCAGCTTCAGCCTCGACGCGACAACCATGAGAACCTCAACCGGGCCATCAGGCCCGTCGACACGACAAACCAGACCCATTCAGCGCACCTGAAGCGCGGCCCGCGCGGCCGCATCGCCATATCCGTTCATCCCCGCCGCCCACACGGCCGGCCGTCCGCTTCATAACCACGGAAGACCGTCTGGGCTGGGCGCCATCCCGGCTCGCGGGGAGAGGACACGGCAATGGAACTCGTGATCGCGGCGGCCGTTCTGGCACTCGGCCTCGTCGCGGCCGCCACGCTCTACGAACGCGGCCGGCTCGCCACGGTCAACGGCGGGCACGCGGAAGCCCCGGCGGTTGAGACAGGTCGACGGGAGGCGGCCGCGGCACAGGCGCGCGACGCGGAGCGGACGCGGTCGCTCGAGCGATCGCTGGACCTCCGCGCAACCGATCTGGACGAGCGCGAGCGCAGCCTGGAGGCGACGGTCGAACGGCTGGCCGCGCAGGAGGAGGAGGTCGAACGACTGCGCGACGAGCACGCGCGGGCCCTGGAGCGCGTCGCCGGGCTGAGCGCGGGCCAGGCCAAGCAGGCCCTCCTGAAGGAGGTCGAGGACCAGGCGCGCCACGACTCGGTGAAGATCGTCCGCGCCGTGGAGGAGGAGACCAAGCGCGACGCCGAGCGCCGCGTGCGGTCGATCCTGTCGATCGCCATGCAGCGCCTGGCGGCCAGCCACGCCGCCGAGACCACCGTCTCGGTCGTCCAGCTCCCCAGCGACGACATGAAGGGCCGGATCATCGGCCGCGAGGGGCGCAACATCCGCGCGCTGGAGAACCTCACCGGCGTCGACTTCATCATCGACGACACGCCAAACGCCGTTGTGCTGAGCGCATTCGACGGCGTCCGCCGCGAGGTCGCGCGGATGACGCTCGAGAAGCTGCTCCAGGACGGCCGGATCCATCCGGCGCGCATCGAGGAGACGTACTACCAGGCGAAGTCCGAGCTCGAGTCGCACATCACCGAGTTGGGGGAGAAGGCGGTCTTCGAGGCCGACGTGCAGGCCCTCGACCCCGAGCTCACCAAGCTCATGGGCCGGCTGCGCTTCCGGACCTCCTATGGCCAGAACGTGCTCGCGCACTCCGTCGAGTGCGCGCAGCTCGCCGCGATCATGGCCCACGAGCTGGGTGCCAGCCCGAAGACCGCGCGCCGCGCCGCGCTGCTGCACGACATCGGAAAGGCCGTCTCGCACGAGATCGAGGGCCCGCACGCGCTGGTCGGCGGCGACCTCGCGCGTCGCCACGGGGAGCCCGAGGCGGTCGCGCACGCGATGGAGGCCCACCACAATGAGGTCGAGCCCCAGACGGTCGAAGCCGTCATCGTCCAGGCCGCCGACGCGCTCTCCGGCGCGCGCCCAGGCGCCCGCGGCGAGTCGCTCGAGCAGTACGTCAAGCGCCTGCGCGACCTCGAGCAGCTCGCCGCCCGCCACGACGGGGTCGACAAGGTCTATGCGATGCAGGCGGGCCGCGAGATCCGCGTCATCGTCGCGCCGGACGCTATCGACGACGACGCGGCGATGCTTCTCAGCCGCTCGATCGCCCGCGACATCGAGAAGGAGCTCGAGTACCCCGGTCAGATCAAGGTCACCGTCATCCGGGAGTCCCGCGCGGTGGACTACGCCAAGTAGGCCCCACCTGCTATCCACCCGTCATGGGCCGTCTGGACTTCTTCGGCTTCTTCCGGCGTCGCCGCAGGCGCCCCGCCGGCAGCGACCCGGCCTCGACGCCGTTCGACCCTGCCGCAGCAGCCGCCGGAGCCACCGTCGCGCCCGTGGCCAACCCGACGCGGGGCCGCAACCACGGCGGCGGCAGCGACGAGCACGGGCACGCCGCAGAGCACGGCCACGCCGACCCGGGCCACGCTGCAGAGCACGGCCACGCCGCAGAGCACGAGCACTCTGCGGATCCCGGCCCCTCCGCTGATACCGGCCAGGCGACCAATCCCGGCCCCGCCACGGACCCCGGCCAGGCCACCGACCCTGGCCCCACCACCGATCCCGGCCCCGCCGACACGGGCAGCGGCGGCGACACCGGCGGCGGCGGATAGCCCACCCACACCGCTACGCTGAGGCGACCGATGCCCGCAGCCAGGCGCTTCCACGTCACCACCTTCGGGTGCCAGATGAACGAGCACGACTCCGAGCGGATGAAGGGCATGCTCGAGTCGCTGGGCTACGCGGAGTCGCAGACGCGCGACGACGCCGACCTCATCCTCTTCAACACCTGCTCGATCCGCGAGGCCGCCGACAGCCGCTTCGTCGCCCACCTGCACCAGGCCAAGGGCGTCAAGGCGCGCCGGCCCGAGGTCGTCATCGGTGTCGGCGGCTGCTGGGCGCAATCGGTCAAGGAGGACGTCTTCCGCCAGTTCCCGTTCGTCGACGTCGCCTTCGGCCCCGGCCAGGTGCACAAGCTCGCCGAGTTCCTGACATCCGACTCGCTCAGCGCGCAGGGCTACTTCGAGTTCGAGGGCTTCACCGGCCACCTGCCCGCCAAGCGAGCCCGCGAGTTCCAGGCGTGGGTGCAGATCTCGGTCGGCTGCAACTGCCGGTGCTCGTACTGCATCGTGCCCTCCACGCGCGGCCGCGAGGTCTCGCGCCCGTTCGACGAGCTCGTCGAGGAGGTCGCGGGCCAGGTCGCCGACGGCGTGCGCGAGGTCACCTTGCTCGGCCAGAACGTCAACTCCTACGGGCGCGACCTGCGGCCGGACCGCCGCTCGTTCGCCGAGCTCCTGCGTGCGCTCGACGCGATTGACGGCCTCGATCGCCTCCGCTACACGAGCCCGCACCCCAAGGACATGCGCGAGGACGTCGTCCGCGCCCACGCCGAGCTGCCCTCGGTCTGCGAGCACATCCATCTGCCGCTGCAGTCGGGATCCAGCCCGATCCTCAAGGCGATGCGCCGCACCTACGACCGCGGCCGCTACATGGATCGGGTCGCGCTCATCCGCGAGCTCGTGCCCGACTGCGCCATCACGACCGACATCATCGTCGGCTTCCCGGGCGAGACCGACGAGGACTTCTCGCAGACGCTCGAGGTCTGCGAGGAGGTCGGCTACGACGGCGCGTTCACCTTCGTCTTCTCCCCGCGCCGCGGTACCGAGGCGGCGACCTTCACCGACGGGCTCGTCCCACACGAGGTCAAGGTCGAGCGCATGGAGCGCCTCGTCGAGGTCGTGCAGCGTCGCGCGCGCGAGCGCGCCCAGCGCTTCGTCGGGCGCACCCTCGACGTCCTCGTGGAAGGCCCGTCGCGCACCGACGCCTCGCGCCTGCGCGGGCGTTCGCGCCACGGCAAGACGGTCAACTTCACGGGCCTGGCCGCGCCGGGTGAGATCGTGCCGGTCTGGATCGAGTCGGCCACGAGCACGACGCTGGCCGGCGAGGAATCGCTGCTCTCGCGCGCGGCCGCGTAGCGCCGCGATGGCGCGCGTGGCGGTCGTCGGCGTTGGCTCGATCGGTGCGACGGTTGCCGCCATCGTCCAGGACACGGGTGGCCACATGCTGTGCCTCTGCGCCCGCCGCGCGGTCGATCGCGTCGTGGTCGAGCGCCCCGACGGCGTCGAGACGGTCATCGATGCGCCGCTGCTCACCGACGCCGCGGATGTCGACGGGCCGGCCGACTGGGTGCTGCTGGCGGTCAAGGCCCACCAGACGGAGGGCGCGGCGGACTGGCTGGCCGCGCTGTGCGCCGCGCAGACCACGGTCGCGGTGTTGCAGAACGGGATCGACCACGTCGAGCGCGTCGCGCCGCTGACGGGCGGTGCCGAGGTCCTCCCCGTCGTCAACTGGTGTCCGGTGGAGCCCGTGGCACCCGGGCGCGTGCGCCAGCGTGACGTGATGCGCCTGGCGGTCCCGGGCAGTCCGGCGGGGAAGGCATTCGCGGCGCTGCTCGGCGATGGCGCCCAGGTGAGCGTCGGCGGCGAGTTCGCCCTCGAGGCGTGGCGCAAGTTGTGCGTCAACGCCGTCTCCGGCGTCATGGCGCTGGCCGGCCGCCCGGCCGAGGTCTTCGAACTGGGCGACGTGCTCGACGTCGCCCGCGCGATGGCCTACGAATGCGCCGCCGTGGCGCGCGCCGAGGGCGTCGCGCTCTCCGACCGCGACGCCGACGACCTTGTCGCCTGGATCCAGGCGTTGCCCGACGACGCCGGCTCCTCGATTCTCACGGACCGCCGCGCCGGTCGTGCGCTGGAGTGGGAGGCGCGCAACGGCGTCATCGGCCGCCTGGGCCGTCGCAACGACGTTCCGACGCCGGTCTCCGACACCGTCGCCGCGTTGCTTCACGCGGTGAGCGACGGCGCGTAGACCTCACGTTCGTGTCCGCCGCAACGTCTCACGGGGCATGCGTCTTTACGACTACGCCGCCTCGGGCAACTGCCTCAAGGTCCGCCTGCTGCTCGCCCTGCTCGGACGCGAGTACGAACGCGTGCCGGTCGACATCTTCGCCGGCGAGACCCTCACCGCAGAGTTCGCCGCGCTCAACCCAGCGCGCACGACGCCCGTGCTCGAGCTCGACGACGGCACGACCCTCGCCGAGTCCGCCGCGATCCTCTGGTACCTCGCCGACGAGACCGCGTACCTGCCCGCCGATCGCCTCGAACGCGCGCGCGTGCTGCAGTGGCTGTGCTTCGAACGGGCGCTCACGCCGGCCGTCGCCGGTGCCCGTTTTCAGATCATGACTGGCCGCACCGACGGCGAGACACCGTTCCTGCTCGACTCGGGACGCAGCAAGCTCGCCAAGCTCGACCGCCGGCTCACCGGTCGCCAGTGGGTCGCCACCGACGCGCCCACGATTGCCGACATCGCCCTGTTCGCCTACACCCACGTCGCGGAGGACGCCGGTTTCGATCTGGCCGCCCACGCCGCCATCGGCGCATGGCTCGACCGCATCCGCGCCCGCCCGGGCTACGCCAACGACCTCGTGCCCTATCCGCCCAACGCGCGTCCCGGCGTGAGCCGGTCGATCTACGATTGAGCGCCCCGCGCAACGACCCACGTGTCGCCGCGCGCCTTCCATCCGGCGCCTGTGCGAACATACGTTCGTGCGCTGGGACAACCTGACCATGACCGCCGAGGAGCAGGCCGCGCTCCCCGGCTACCGCGAGCCCGCCGTCGTCCGGCACTTCGACGCGCCCGAGGCGCTGGACACCCGGTTCTACGAAGTCCGCGCGAAATCCGCTCTCAACCGGGTCCCAGACCGCTCGCGGATGCCATTCCGCTGGACGATCAACCCGTACAGGGGATGCAGCCATTCCTGTATCTACTGCGCCTGGGGCGGAACGCCCATCCTGATGGCAGATGGGCGCACCAAACCGCTCGTCGAACTTGCCGTCGGGGACCAGATCGTCGGCACGGAGATCCGAGGGCGCTACCGCCGGTACGTGACGACCGAAGTCCTCGCGCACTGGTCCACAATCAAGCCGGCGTATTGCGTGACGCTCGAGGACGGCACGCAGCTCATCACGAGCGGCGATCACCGCTTCCTCACGAATCGAGGCTGGAAGCACGTCACCGGCGCCCGCGGGGACTCCGGCCGACGCCCACACCTGACGGTCAACAACGAGCTGCTCGGCACCGGCGGCTTCGCTTCACCCCCATCGGAGTCGAGTGACTACAAGCGCGGCTACCTCTGCGGGATCGTGCGCGGCGACGGCCACGTCGCCTCGCGCGCGTACACCAAACCCGACGGGAGCGCTGGTCGTTACCGCGCTTTTCGACTCGCGCTCACCGACCTCGAGGCCCTGCGGCGAGCTCGCCGGTACCTGCTTGACGGCCGTGTCCTCACGCACGAGTCGGTCTTCTCGGCGCGAGGTGGTGGGCACAGGGCGATGTTGGCCATCTCGACCGGATCGCGCGTGCCGGTCGATCGAGTCCGGCAGCTCGTACGCTGGCCGCTATCGCCGAGCGAGGACTGGCGGAAGGGGTTCCTCGCCGGGATCTTCGATGCCGAGGGCAGCTGCGGATCGCAGGCACTACGGATCTCGAACACGGACCGAGCCATCATCGCCTGGACGAAGGCATACCTTCGCGACTTTCGGTTCGACGTGGTCGAGGAGCCATCCGGCAAGCCCAACGGGCCGAGCTGTGTCCGCATCCGCGGCGGCCTTCGCGAGCGCCTCCGGTTCTTTCTCCTCACCGACCCGGCGATCACGCGCAAGCGCACCGTGCAGGGCATCGCCCTCAAGTCGGACGCGCGGACGCGCGTCGTGAGCATCGAGCCGCTCGGACGCGCGATGCGGCTGTACGACATCACCACGGGCACGGGTGACTTCGTCGCCAACGGCGTCGTCAGCCACAACTGCTTCGCGCGGCCAACCCACAAGTACCTCG
Organism: uncultured Actinomycetes bacterium; assembly: GCA_963821355.1. GTDB lineage: Bacteria > Actinomycetota > Thermoleophilia > Solirubrobacterales > Solirubrobacteraceae > JAOPZW01. Next base: position 64,335 of record CAWGDO010000009.1, read on the forward strand.
ACTTCGATGCCGGCCGCGACTTTGAGCGCGAGATCGTCGTCAAGGTGAACGCGCCCGAGGTGCTGCGCGTCGAGCTCGCGCGGGCGTCCTGGAAGGGCGAGCACGTCGCGATGGGGACGAACACCGACCCGTATCAGTGGGTCGAAGGGCGCTACAAGCTGATGCGCGGGATCTGGGAGGCGCTGCGCGATGCCGCGAATCCGTGCTCGGTGCTGACGAAGTCGCCGCTGTTGCTGCGCGACGTGGACCTCATGCGCGAGATCGCCGCGGTCACGGCGATCAGCGCCAACCTCTCGGTGCCGACGATCGACGAGAAGGCATGGCGGGCCAGCGAGCCGCACACGCCGAACCCACGCGCGCGTCTCGAGGCCGTGGCCGAGCTCAACCGCGCCGGCATCCCGACCGGCGTCTTGGTCGCACCGCTCATGCCCGGCATCAACGACGACCCGCGCCAGGTGCAACAGATCCTCGAACTGGCCGCCGAGGCGGGGGCGACGGGAATCAGCGGCATCGCGCTGCACCTGCGCGGCGAGGTGCGCGAGATCTTCATGGAGTGGCTGCGGTCCTACCGGCCGGACCTGGTCGAGCACTACGAGCAGCTCTATGACGGTCGCGCATATGCGCCACAGGCCGAGCAGGAGCGCTTGCATGCACTCGTACGCGGTGCAGCCACGCGACCACGCAGCGCGTTCCGCCGCGATCCGCGACGCGACGATGGCGGCCCAATAAGCGCGGACCGCGCGGAGCGGTCGCCATCGCCACGCCCAGAACGACGGGCCGAGCCACAGCAGACGTCGCTCTTCTGAGCGGCCGCGTGCGATGCCCATGCGTCGGGCTGCGCGCTCGACTGGCCGCCGGTGTCACGCCGCTCGCGTCCTGCGGCCGGGCCGGTCTCGGCGCGCCGCGTCCCCGGCATGCTGAGGGCTCGCGCGCGAGCGTCTCGTGCGGACGCACACCGGAGAGCCCCAGCGACGGCCCCCGCCTGGCCACCGAGGTGCTCGAAGCCGTCGCCGCGCAGGCGGCCCGCGCCGACGGCTGAGCGGCGCGCCGCGCCGCTGCGCGGCGCCCGCGGTCGCCGTGACGGCGATCATGGCGGTCGGCGTCGGTGCGGCCCTCGCAAACACGCAGGGTCATCGACCGCCGCACGCCGGCGGCAAGCACGGCTTCCACGGCCAGTGCAGCCCGGCGCAGGTCCAGCGCAACAAGGCAACGGTCGTCGCCTACTACCCCACCGCGTTCAACGACAAGAACCCCGAGCTTGCCGTGGCGAAGTACGGCGGGCCGATGTACATCCAGCACAACCCACAGGCGGCGGACGGTTTCGACGCCTTCATCTTCTTCGTCAACAGCTTCACGCAGCAGTTCCCGCAGCTACACGTCGACATCAAGCGCGTCATCGGGGAGTGCAACATGGTCGTGACCCACAGCCACATCACGACCTCGCCGGACGATCGCGGCAGCGCGGTCGCCGACATCTTCCGCCTCAACCGCCAAGGCAAGGTCGTCGAGCACTGGGACGTGATCCAGGCGGTGCCGCCGACGTCGGCGAACGACAACACGATGTTCTGAGCGCCCGCGGGCCGGCGCGAGTGAGAGCGTCGGCGCCAGGTGCTCGGCCGGCACGAGCGGGCGCCGGTCGCGCGCCGCGCGTGGCGCGCCGGCGTGCACCGCGACGTGTTAGTCGTGCGACATGCGCACGATTGTTCGCTCTGCGTAGCGGTTATCCTTGCCATGACGTGTCCGACCAGTACGACGTCGTGGTCGCCGGCGGGGGGATCGGCGGTCTGACCGCAGCGCTGCACGCTGCCCGAACCGGGCGCTCCACGCTCGTCCTGGGCGGGCGCGCGCCCGGTGGCCTGCTGCTCAGCATCGAGCAGATCGACGGCGTCCCCGGCTTTCCGGAGGGCGTACCGGGCTACGAGCTCCTTCCGACCCTCCAGGAGCAGGCGGCCGACACTGGCGCCGACGTGCGGATGGCCGAGCTGAGCAGCATCGAGCCCGCCGACGACGGCTGGCGGCTGCAGAGCGACGACGGCGAGGTGCACGCGCGCGCCGTCATCCTGGCGACGGGCGCCCGCCTGAAAACCCTCGGCGTCGAGGGCGAGGAGCGCCTGCAGGGTCGCGGCGTCAGCCAGTGCGCGAGCTGCGATGCGCCGCTCATGCGCGACCGCGTCGTCGGCGTGGTCGGCGGGGGCGACTCTGCGCTGCAGGAGGCGCTCGCGCTGGCCGAATCGGTGGCCGAGGTCATCGTCATCCACCGCGGTGACGCGCTCACCGCCCAAGCGATCTATCGCGACCGAGCGCTCGAGCACCCGAAGATCACGGTCCGCTACGACACCGCAGTCGAGGAGATCCTCGGCGAGGACACCGTTACCGGCGTACGCATCCGCGACGCGCCGGCGGGCGACACGTCCGACCTCGAGCTCGGCGGCGTCTTCATCTACGTCGGCCTGCAGCCGAACACCGAGCTGCTCGCCGACCGCCTCGAGCTCGACGAGGACGGCCGCGTTCCCACCGACCCGGCGATGCGCACCGAGCTGCCCGGCGTGCTGGCAGCCGGGATCCTGCGCCGTGGCTCGCTGGGCCAGGCGGCGATCTCCGCCGGCGAGGGCGCGGCCGCCGCCAAGGCCGCGGACCGCTATCTGACAGACGGATCCTGGGCGCCGCCGCCGGCCGCGCTCGCGACAGGCAACGGAGGCTCCCATGGCTGACAAGCTCACCGTCCACGACCCGCGCGGGTATCCGCCGCAGGTGGCGGGCAAGCCGCTCGCGCCGCGACTGCAGAGCCTCGACGGCAGGACGCTCTACCTGGTGGACTGCCTGTTCGACAACTCCGAGGCGTTCGTCGATCAGCTCCACGCCTGGTTCTCCGAGCACATGCCCGGCGTCGAGATCAAGCGCATCCAGCCGCGCGAGAGCTGGGTCGATGACCCTGACATGTGCGCCGCGATCCAGCAGGACGGTGACGCCGCCGTTCTGGCGGTGGGCCTCTGAAGCACCTGTAGCCCGACGGTCGTCGGGCTCGCGACATCGCTGGAGAGCAACTACCGTGTCCCGACCGTCGCGGTCCACACCCACGTGTTCGCGCGTCTGGCGCGCTCCGTCGCGCGCGCCAACGGGATGCCGACGACGCGTCAGGCCTTCGTGCCCCAGCCCGTCGTCGGACGCTCGGCGGACGAGCTGCGCGGCTACGTGGACGGCGAGGATCCTGTCAATGGCGGCCCGTTCATGCAGCAGGTCATCGAGGGGCTGACCAATCCCCTCGGCGACGACGACCTCAAGGGGATGTCGTTCGACCGCTCGGCGCCGCCGCTGCTCGAAGCCGACACCGAGGACAACCTGCGCACGCGGTTCGCCGAGGAGCGCTGGACGGACTTCCTGCCGATCGTGCTGCCCACCGAGGAGCGCGTGCAGGCGATGCTCGCGGGCACGAGCCACGCACCCGACGAGGTCGTCGGCCGCATGCGCCCGACCGCCTTCCGCGAGTTCTGGGAGTTCACAGTCGAGAAGGTGGCCGTCAACGCGGTGATGGCGGGCGCCAAGCCCGAGTACCTGCCCGTGATCCTCGCGATGATGGCGGGCGGCATGACGGCGCGGTCGAGCTCGACGACCTCGTTCGCCACCGTCGCCATGGTCAACGGGCCGATCCGCAACGAGATCGGCATGAACTCCGGCATCGGCGCGTTCGGGCCCTACAACGACGCCAATGCGACGATCGGCCGCGCCTACGCGCTCGGCTCGCAGAACCTGCAGGGCGGCTCGACTCCGGGGGAGACGTATATGGGCTCCCAGGGCAACTCGCTCGGCTACAGCGCGTGCTTCGCCGAGAACGAGGAGCGCAGCCCGTACACGCCATTCCACGTGCAGCACGGCTTCGACGCGGGCACGAGCACCGTGTCGACCTTCCTCGGCGGCTGGTACACCCAGTTCGGAACCGTCCGCGATGACGCCTGGCGCGAGCACTTCCAGCGACAGCTGACCGCCTGCGACCCGTTCATCGGGCCCATCGTCGCCCTCGATCCGCTGGCCGCGAACAAGCTCGTCGACTACGGCTTCGACACGCGCGAGAAGCTCGCCGAGTGGCTGTCGGAGAGCTCAGCCCTGCCGGCTCGCGAGTACTGGGACAACCAGTGGATGCAGACGCTCGTCAAACCGTGGGCGATCCTCGGGCGCGAGCCCTTCGCGAGCTACCTCAACGCGGCGCCCGACGAGCCGGTGCGCATGTTTCGCCCGGAGGACATCAGCGTCGCCGTCGTCGGCGGCGAGACCGGCGGCACCTACAAGATGATCGGCGGCGCGCTGCGCGACTCGATCGTGTCGATCGACGACTGGCGCTGAGCGGCCGCGGGCGGTCGGCCGCGCGGGGAGTGGCCGCTCGCCCGGGGGAGCGGCCGCGCGGGGAGCGGCCGCACGCGGCGCGACGCGGTCGGCGCCGCGGCTAGCGCTTGTCGGCGTGCGCCACTACGTGCGCGTCGGCGATGCGGTGCCCGCCGAACTTCCGGCTGACGGCCGCGGCGACCTCCGGAGCCAGGCCGGCCGCCATCGCGCCGGCCCGCAGCGTGACCGGAGCGACGTCGATCTCGCCGCGGTTGCGCTCGATCGCGCGCACGACGGCATCGGCGACGGCCTCGGGCGTGACGGTGCCGGCGCCCGGAGGGAGCTTGGCCCCGGTCTCGTGGAACATCCCCGCGTCGCTGACGAAGCCCGGGAAGATCGTGCTCACGCCCACGCCCTTGGAGCGCAGGTCCTCGCGCAGCGCCTGGGCGAAGCCGCGCAGGCCGAACTTCGTGGCGCTGTAGATCGAGGAGCGCGGCGTCCCCACCTTCCCCGCCAGCGACGACATGAACAGCAGATGGCCGCTGCCGCGTGCCGCCATGCGCTCGGCGAGGTGGCGCGCGAGCACGATCGGCGCGCGCAGGTTGACCGCCAGGGCCCGGTCGATCTGCTCGACGCTGAACGACGTCAACTGCGCGGTGGCCGAGAGGCCGGCATTGGCGATCAAGACGTCGACGTCGGCGCACTCGGCGGCCAGGCGCTCCACGGCCGAGGCGTCGGCAAGGTCCACCGCCAGCGAGCGCGCGCCGGTCTCGGCGGCGAGCGCCTCGAGCACCTCCACCCGCCGCCCGGTAAGCACCAGCGAGGCGCCCTCCGCACGCAGCCGCCGCGCGATCGCGTGGCCGAGCCCACCGCTCGCGCCGGTCAGCAGCACGCTTCGCCCCGCCAGATTCACCGCGGGAAGACTGCCACAGTGGCGGTAAAGCCGTGCAGGAACGAGTCGCCGCCCACGGGGCCGATCTCGCCCGCGGCGAAGAAGCCGGCCGCGGGCGCGCCGTCGAGCTCCTCGTCGAGGGCCAGCGCGTCGTGGTCGGGCATCCCGAACATCGCCTCGCCACGGCCGTTGCAGCTGAAGACCAGCGCGCCGGCCGGCGCGCTGCCACCGAGCGCCTCGCGGCGCAGGCCCAGCGCGTCGCGCAGGTCGCGATCGGCCGAGGCGGCATCGCGCGCGTGCAGCCGCACGACCGTCCCTGCCTGGACCGGCGCGCCGACGGTCAGCGTGCCGGCCTCGGGATCGGCCCCGATCACGCCGCGAACGAGGAAGTCGCCCTGCTCGTATTCCGGCTTACCGCCGTCGATCACGATGCCCAACAGCAGCCCGCTGGCCACGAGGACCTGCTCGTCGTGCGCCAGCCCTTCGATCGCCTGGCGAAGCGTCTCCAGGGCGGGGCGGCCCGCCAGCTCGCGGATGACGTGCCCTTCGGCAGCGGTGACCGTCAGCTCGGGCCCGACCGGCGCGGCACCCTGTGAGACGCACGGCAGCACTTCGACGCCGCTGAAGGCCACGCCGACGGCTCCGTCCCCGCACAGGCTGTCGCCCAGGAAGAGCGCGGCGTCGCCGTCGAGCGTGCGCGCGCTGGCGATGCCGCCGAGCACCGGCACGCCCGGCGCGCGCCGGGCCAGCTCGCTGAGCACGACGTCGGTGGGAAACGAGTAGGGATCGGGCAGCAGGACCACGCAGGTGGCGTCGTCGAGGTCGGGCAGGCCGCCGACCGCGATGCTGTCGGGGCCCTGCACGACGTCGAGGTGGAAAGCCTCGGCGCTGCCGTCGCCGAGCGCGGCGGCCCAGACGGCGACCGCGGTGCCGCGCTCGACCTCGCGCGCGTCGCCCATCACGCCGCCCGCGCCGCAGCCCGCGAGCACGGCCGGCGCCAGCGCCTCGTGGACGCCCTCGAGCGTCGCCTCGGGCGCCGCGAGATGCGTGCCCGACGCGAAGACGCAGGCGATGTCGGCGTGACCGCCATGGAGGGCGGCCCGCGCCTGCTGCCCGGCCTCGATCGCCGCGACCCTGGGGTCGGTGCCGGTCGAGAGACCACAGCCGATGCGCACGCTCACGACCGTGACGATACTCCTGGGCCGATGCCGGCTTCCGAGCCTTCCGTGCTGGCCATCTTCGGCCCGACCGGGGTCGGCAAGACTGCGCTTGCGTTCGCCATCGCAGCCCGTCTACGCGACCGCGGCGAGCGGCCGGCGGCGGTGTCGGCCGACGCGCTGCAGGTCTATCGGGGGCTGGAGACGCTGACCGGGGTGCCCACCGCCGCGGAGCGGGCACGCCTCGAGCACCGCCTCGTGTCGATCCTGCCGGTCGACGCGCGTTTCTCGGTCGGCGAGTACGCCGAGCTGGCTCACGCCGAGATCGACTCGCTGCTGGCACAGGGGGCGCGGCCGATCGTCGTCGGCGGCACCGGCCTGTACCTGCGCGCCGCGCTGGCCGAGCTGGACCTGCGCCCGGCGCCACCGGACGAGGTCCGAGAGCGCTGGGAGGGTGAGCTACGCCGCCGCGGGCCCGAGGCGCTGCATGCCGAGCTCGCCCGCCGCGCCCCGTGGGCGGCCGAGACGGTCGACGCGCGCGATCGCAGCCGACTCGTGCGCTACCTGGAGCTCCACGAGCTCGGGGAGCTCGAGCCGCCTGCCGGCCCCAACCAGCTATGGACGGCCGACACCCGCCATCCGACGCGGCTCATCGGCCTCGTCATGGAACGCGAGGCGCTCTATGCGCGCATCGACGCCCGCGCCGACGCGATGATCGCCGCCGGCGCCGCGCGCGAGGTCCGCGCCGCCAACGCGGCGGGCGCGTCGGAGACTGCCCGCAAGGCGCTGGGCTTCGACGAGCTGCTGGCCGGCGACGTCGAGGCGATGAAGCGCCGCACGCGCAACTTCGCGCGCCGCCAGCTCACGTGGATGCGCAAGCTCGCGGGCGTCGAGATCGTCGACGTCACCGGCCGCGGGGCAGCGGAGGTCGCCGCGGAGCTCCTCGCACGGCGTCACCGGTGAGCGACCGCAGAGCGGCGCGTTCGCTCGAGGGCGTCACCGCTGCGATCGACCCGGGAGCGCGCTACGCGCTGCAGATCACGGGCGGGCCGAGCGTCTACGGGCCGACGCGCTCGGCAGGGCTCGTGCGGCTGATGGAGGTGCGGCTGAGCCTGCCCTCGGTAGCCTGACGCGGGCATATGGCCAAGATCTTCGACGCAATCGACGCGCGCCTGGCCGCGTGGATCGCCCGCCAGCGGATGTTCTTCGTCGCAACGGCGCCGACGGGCGAGGCCGGCCACATCAACGTCTCGCCCAAGGGCCCGATCGAGACGCTGCGCATCCTCGACGAGCACACGATCGCCTACCTGGACCTCGTCGGCAGCGGCGCGGAGACGATCGCCCATCTGCGCGAGAACGGGCGCATCGTCGTCATGCTCTGCTCGTTCGACGGCCCGCCGCGCATCGTGCGCCTGCACGGCCGCGGCGAGGTGCTCGATGTCGGCGCGATCGACTTCCCCGAGACCGGCGCGATGCCCGAACAGCACCGCACGGTGATCCGCGTCGACGTCGAGCGGATCGCGGACTCGTGCGGCTACGGCGTGCCGCTCATGAGCTACGAGGGCGAGCGCCCGCAGTCGCGCGCCTGGGCCGAGACCAAGCTGGCCAAGGGGGGCCCGAGCGCGCTCGACGACTACGTGGCCGACAAGAACGCGGTGAGCATCGACGGGCTGCCGGCGCTCGGGTGAGGGCGCCGATGCGCTTCGAGAAGTGGCAGGCACTGGCCAACGACTACGTGATCGTCGAGGCCGCGCAGCTGCCCGGCGGCGAGCCCTCCGCTGAGCTCGTGCGCGCGCTGTGCGATCGCCATACCGGCATCGGCGCCGACGGCCTGCTCGTCCTCGCGCCGCCCGACGAGCCGGGCTTCGTCGCGCGCCTGCGCATCTTCAACGCCGACGGGTCGGAAGCCGAGCTCAGCGGCAACGGTGCGCGGGAGGCGATCATGTACCTGCGCCGCGCCGGCTGGACCGATGCCCGGCAGTTCTCGATCCAGACCGCCGCCGGCGAGATCCGCCCGACGATCCTCAGCGACACGACGTGCCGCGTCGACATGGGGCGCGCGGTGCTACGCCACGACGGCGAGCTGGGCGGCCGGCACTTCCAGCACCTGATCATCGGCAACCCGCAGACGGTGTTCGCGGTCGCCGATCTCGATGCCCTCGAGACACTCGACCTCGCCGCGATCGGTCCGCCGATCGAGTCCGACCCGCAGTTCCCGCAGCGTACGAACGTCTCGTGGTTCGCGGCCGTCGACGCGAGCATGATCCGCGCGCGCATCTTCGAGCGGGGCGTCGGCGAGACCGCTTCGAGCGGAACCGGGGCCTGCGGCGCGGCGATCGGTCCACGTCCTGCGCGGCGGCGACTCGCCGGTGACGGTCAGGCTCGACGGCGGCGACCTCGAGGTCGAGGTGGGGGAGGACCTGCACGTCGACCTGACGGGCTGGGCCGTACCGGTGTACAGCGGACAACTCGATGCGGCCTTCGGCCGCGGGGGTCGGGTGGGCGGGCCGTAATCGCGGCCACGTGGCCGCCTCCGGCACCCCCTAGACGCTGATCGCGTGCTCGCGCAGCGCCTCGGTCAGTGATGTCTTGCGGTCGGTCGACTCGCTGCGCTCGCCGATGATCAGGGCGCACGGGATGCGGTACTTGCCGGCCGGGAACTTCTTCTTGCGCGTGCCGGGGATGACGATCGCCCGGGGCGGCACCTCGCCGCGCAGCTGGACGGGCTTCTTGCCGCGCACGTCGATGATCGGCGTCGAGGCCGTGAGCACGGTGTTGGCGCCGAGCACGGCCTCGGCCCCGACACGGACGCCCTCCACGACGATGCAGCGCGAGCCGACGAAGGCCCCGTCCTCCACGATCACCGGGGCCGCCTGCAACGGCTCGAGCACGCCGCCGATGCCGACACCGCCGGAGAGATGGACATCGGTGCCGATCTGCGCGCACGACCCGACGGTCGCCCACGTGTCGACCATCGTCCCCGAGCCGACCCAGGCGCCGACGTTGACGTAGGAGGGCATGAGCACGACGCCCGGCGCCACGTAGGCGCCCTGCCGGACCGTCGCCGGGGGCACGACGCGCACGCCGCGCTCGGCCCAGTCGCCCTTCAGCGGCATCTTGTCGTGGTACTCGTAGATCCCCAGCTCGACCGTGTGCATCTCGCGCGTACGGAACGAGAGCAGGATCGCCTTCTTGGCCCACTCGTTGACCCGCCATCCGGTGTCGGTCGGGCCGGCCACGCGCACGCTGCCGTCGTCGAGTAGCGCGATCGCCTCCTCGACGGTTGCCGCGGCCTCGTCGCCGAGGTCGCTGGTCGGGCGCTCGTACAGGTCCTCGATCTCGGCGGCGAGCGCCACCAGGTCGGTCGTTCCGCTCATGCGCCTGATGCTAGGAGGTGCGCCGCGCGGCGGCAGTCCGCCAGCGTCGGCACCAACGCGATGCGCACGTGGCCCGCGCCGCCGGGGCCGAAGAACGGGCCGGGGGCGAAGCTGATGCCGCGCTCGTCGAGCAGCCGCAGCGCGAAGGCCTCGGCGTCCTCGCCGGCCGGGACGCGCATCCACATGAAGAACGACGCGTCGCCGCCCGAGGGCCGAAGCCCCGCTGCCAACAGGGCGGGCAAAAGGACATCTGCGCTTGGCGCGGTAGCGCTCGCGGACCTCGACGACGTGCTCCTCGTCGCTCCAGGCCGCTACGGCTGCTCGCTGGACGAAGGTCTGCGGCGCGACACCGACGTTTGGGCGATAGCGCTTGAGTGCGGCGACGAGCTCGGGGTCGCCGGCGGCGAAGCCCGAGCGGTACCCCGGCATCGACGAGCGCTTGGAGAGCGTGTTGAGGACCAGGAGGTTCGTGCGGTCGGCGACCTGCAGCGCGCTCTGCGGCGCGTCGCCGTCGAACCACAGCTCGGAGTAGGCCTCGTCGACGGCGAGCACGAACCCGTGGGCGCGGGCCAGCGCGGCCGCCTGCTCGTAGAGCGCCGGCGGCGCCGTTGCGGCGGTGGGGTTGTTGGGGAAGTTCAGCCACAGCAGCGCGACGCCGTCCCAGTCGATGGCCTCGAGGTCGGGCAGCCATCCGCGCGCGGGGTCGAGGTCGACCTCGACCACCTCGGCGCCGGCGAACAGCGCCCCGCGGGCGGGCACCGGGTAGCCGGGCGCGGTGACGACGACGCGATCGCCGCGGGCGGCCACGACCTGGGCGAGGTGGAAGATCGCCTCCTTGGACCCCATCGTGGGCACGACCTCCGTGTCGGGATCGAGCCGCGGCGCCGAAGCGCCGCTGCACCCAGGCGGCGACGGCCTCGCGCAGCTCGGGCAGCCCGTCGCTGGACGGGTAGGTGGACACCGGCTCGGCGTCCAGCGCATTGGCCAGCGCGTGGCGGATGAAGGGCGGGGTCTCCTCGCGCGGCTCGCCGACGCCGAAGTCGATCACGGAGACGCCGCGCGCCGCGGCGGCCTGCTTGGCCTCCGTCAGCCGCAGGAAGGGATAGATCTGCATGCCGGCGAGGACGGGGTTCACGCGCACGCGAAGGCCTCGATCGTCTGGTAGCAGCGCACGAGCGCGTCGACGCCGACGTGCTCGGAGCGGGTGTGCGCCTGCGCCGGGTCGCCGGGGCCGAAGTTCACGGCGTCCACGCCCGCGCCTGCGAACTCGGCGACGGGCGTCCAGGCCTGCTTGGCCGCGACCTCCAGCCCTCCGGCCGCGATCAGCTGCTGCACGAGCGGGTTCGCGATCGCCACGGGCGCGCTCGGCGCGTTGCCATCGATGGTCAGCGTGCCGTAGGGCTCGCAGAGCGCGCGCAGCCACGCCTCGGCGGCGTCGGGCGCGCGGCCGGGGGCGTAGCGATAGTTGACGCCGGCGACCGCCTCGTCGGGCACCACGTTGGAGGCGATGCCGCCCGCGATCTGAGTGACCGAGACGACCTCGGTGAAGCGCAGCCCGTCGAAGTCGTGCTCGACCGGTGCCACCTGCGCCAGCGCGTGGATGCCCTCGGCCGCGCGGTGGATGGCGTTGTCGGCCAGCCACGGGCGTGCCGAGTGGCCCGAGCGCCCGTGGAACGTCCAGGTCGCGTTGACGTTGCCCAGGCAGCCCCCGTGGATGGCATTCGCCGTCGGCTCCATCATCAGCACCAGGTCGGCGGTACGCAGCCCCGGCTCGCGCGCCAGCAGCGGCGCGAGCGCGCTCTCGGTGATCGGCAGCTCCTCGCGGCCGAAGAGCAGGTAGCCGAGGTCGACCATGGCCTGCCGCCGCGCGAGCGCGAGCTCGACCATGACCGCCACGGCGCCCTTCATGTCGGCAGCACCGAGGCCGTGGACGGCGTCGTCGTCGCGGTGGCCGGGGCGGTTGCCCTGCGCCGGGACGGTGTCCAGATGGCCTGCGAGCAGCACGAGCGGGCGTTCCCCTCGCGCGGTCACGCCGGCCAGCACACACGTGTCGCCGGCATCGCGGGCCTCGACGCCGCCCTCGCGCAGCACGCCCAGCACGTGGCGGGCCAGCGCCGCCTCGTCCCGCGACTCCGACGGCCGATCGACGAGCTCGAGGGTGCGGGCGGCGAGACGGTCGGCCAGGGACACTCCGCGGCAGGCTACCCAGGCCGGCGAACGTCCCTCGTGTCGGAACCCTATTGCGACACCAGGGACGTTCGTCGCGACGGCGCGGCTACCTGCGCGGCGTCAGCCCGTCCGCCACCGCATACAGTCGGGCAGGGTCGGGTTCGCCGGGCGCGGCGCGCTTGTTGGGCGTCGTGTCGGGCGGGCGCATCCGCTTCGGGATCAGCTCCCCATGCTCGAGTGCGGTCTTCTTGAGCTTGCGCGCGGGAACGACGGGCACTTCGAGGTCGCGCGCCGCCGCGAGCAGCGCCCGGCGCTTGGCGCCCCACGAGTACGGCAGCGCCAGCGCGACGATCATCGCGTGCTGGGCGCGCATGCCGTGGGCGTGCAGCTCGACGTTGCCCCACATCGCCACGGCGCCGGCGACGAGGTCGGGCGTCACCGTGGACGCGCCGCGCGGCGTCGGCGAGTACCACGCGTAGAAGCCGCAGGTGCACTCGTTCTGAGGCGCCGTGTGCGCCGCCTCGTCAAGGCAGATCGCGGTCTGCAATCCACGGCCCCATCGGTCCTCGGCACGCAACGACCACAGCCCGCCATCGCGCAGCCGCCATTGGCGAAAGCCGATGACGGCTTTGATGAGGTCGGGAGCGGCCGCCTCCATGTCGATCGAGCTCAGCGTGACGGAACGGGCGGACCCGTCGGTGCCGGGGGCCGCGAGGGCTCGCGCTTGGGCTCCGGGACCTTCGGGGGCGGCGCGGTGACCGGCTGCTCGAGCGGCTCGACAGTGATCGTCCGCGAAGGGCCGTCGAGCGAGCCGCGCGGGCGTGAGCTACGAGCGGGCGGAGGGGACGTGGTCGGGAACTTCATGGCGGCACCTCGAAATGGCTTGACGGCGGAAGGGGTTCGGGCACGCTGCAACTCCAAAGCTTCCTCGTCTGGGGCCGAGTTGTCGAGCGTGTACGTCGCTCGGCGGGCTGCGGATCGGCCGGACCGATTCTCAGGGTTTTCTTCCATTCGCTTGAGGGACGCCTCAGCCGCCGGCGCCACCCTGTTGTCCATCATGCCGAACTCTCTCTTCGATCCACCGCCCATCACCCCGCCGCGCAGCGACGATCCTGCGCCGCCGCCGCCCGAGCCGCCGTCTTCACCGCGCCGTACGGGCTCCGGCTTCACCCGCCGCGGCCTGGCCCTGATGCTCGCCCTCACTGCCGCGCTCGGCGGTGCCGCCGGCGCGGGCGTCTACGCGCTCGCCGGCGGCAACGGCGCCACGAGCACGACCACCACGGTCACCGAGCCCGCCGCGAGCACCAGCCCTGCGAGCGACAGCTCGAGCGCCGGTACCGGCCTGAACGCCCGCACGCTCTACGCCAACGCGGCGCCCGGCGTGGTCGACATCACCTCCCGCGGCGTCAGCGAGCCTTCGCAGGGTGCCTCCCCCTTCGGCGGGCCCCAGCAGCAGCAGCAGCAGGCGACCGCCACCGGCACCGGCTTCGTCGTCGACGGCAAGGGCAACATCGTCACGGCCGCCCACGTCGTCAACGGCGCGTCCTCGATCACCGTCACCTTCCAGGACGGCACGACGCGCAAGGCCACGGTCCTTGGCAAGGACGACGCGACCGACGTCGCCGTCCTCAAGGTCGACCCGGCCGGCATGACGCTGCATCCGCTGCCGCTCGGCAGCTCGGCGAACCTCGACGTCGGTGACTCCGTCGCTGCGATCGGCGATCCGTTCACCTATGACCGCAGCATCAGCACGGGCATCGTCTCGGGCCTGGACCGTACGATCAGCGCGCCCAACGGCTTCACCGTCGCGCACGCGATCCAGACCGACGCCGCCCTGAATCCCGGCAACTCCGGCGGGCCGGTCTTCGACTCCTCCGGCAAGGTCATCGGCATCGTCGACCAGATTGCGACCAACGGCTCGTCGCAGGCCACGAGCTCGGGCGTCGGCTTCGCCGTGCCGATCGACCTGGTCCGCTCCGAGCTGCCCGGCCTCGAGGCCGGCCAGCCCGTCCACCACGCCTACCTCGGCGTCGGCACCGGGAGCGTCGGCACCACCACCTCCGGCGCCCTCGTCCAGACGGTGTCCAACGGCGGTCCCGCCGATGATGCGGGCCTGCGTGCCGGCGACGTCGTCACCAAGATCGGCACCACGCCGATCAAGGGCAGCAACGACCTGGTCGCGGCGATCGCGACCCACCAGCCCGGTGACAAGGTCGCGGTAACCGTTCGCCGCGGCTCGCAGACCAAGACGCTGACCGTCACGCTGGGCACCCAGCCCACCCAGGCGAACACCACTCCGTAGCCGGCACGGGCGCGCCCGTGCCGAGCACGGGCGCGCCTCGCCGTAGCCTTCGTGGGCGGTGCGCTACTTCGGGATCGACGTCTCGGCCAAGCCAGGACAGCAGCAGCTCTGCAGCCTGCACCCGCGCCGCGGCGCCGAGGGGGCGACCGAACTCGTAGCGACGTTCTATGAGCCCGGCGACGTCGGCGCCGTCGTGCGGACCGTGCTCGGTTTCGGCCGCGAGGCGGTCGTGGCCGTTGACGCCCCCTCCGGCCGTCGCCTGGACCTCCTCGCGGTCGGGACGCCGCTGCGCGACGCGCTCGACCTCCCCGACGGCCGCTACGAGCGCTCGCGGGTCTGCGACGCCCTGCTCTTCCGTCGGCGCCTCCCGCTCTATCCCGTGCCGGCCACCGGGCAGGCACTGGCCGCGTGGGAGGGGTGGATGGAGGTCGGCTTCGAGCTGTTCGAGGCCCTCGACGCACTCGGGCTCTTCCGCCCGGACGCCGGCGATCTGCTCGAGGCGCCCGTCGGCGAGGGCGCGACGCGCTTCGGCCGGCTATGCGAGACCTACCCGGACGCCGTCTTCTGCTCGCTGCTGGGCCACCGCCCGTCGGCCAAGCGCACGCCGTGGGGACTGCAGCAGCGCATCGCCGCGCTGCGGATGCGCGGCGTGGTCGACGACGACGGCGGCCTGTGGCACCGCACGCTCGACGAGCTCGACGCGTGCGCGGCGGCCTACGCGGCCCGAGCGCTGGCCGAGGGCGGCGGCTCGTGGGTCGGCGACCCCCGCGAGGGCGTCATCGTGCTACCGGTGCCCGAGCTCGCCGACAGCTACGAGCGGCTGCCGCCGCCCGCGCGCAGCCGGCTGGCCTGACGGCTGACGGCGCCGGCAGACGCGCACGTGGCCAGCGCGAGCGGCAGCTCGGCCTGCGCCACGCCGCGCAGGTCGGGATGGTCGAGGTCGACGTCGATCGTGTCGCCGCCGGCGAGTCCGAGGCTCGCCAGCCCGTTGCGCGCCAGCTCGGCCCACAGGTCGCCGTAATGGTCGAGCAGCGCGCGGCGCGTGAGCCCGTCGCGGCGCGCGCCGGTCTCGAGTTCGCGGACCTCCTCGAAGGGGTCGACGCGCACCTGCGAGTCCGAGCCGATGGCCAGGCGAACGCCCGCGTCGCGGTAGGCGAGCGCGGGCAGGTGGCCGTCGCCGAGGTTGCCCTCCGTCGTCGGACAGGTGACGACGATCGTCTCGCTCTCGGCCAGCAGCGAGATGTCGCGCTCGTCGACGTGGATCGCGTGGATGACGCTCGTGCGCGGGCCCAGGAAGCCCGTGCGGTTGAGCAGCTCGATCGGGCTGGCGCCGTGCTGGGCGCGGCAGTCGCGCACCTCGCGCGGCTGCTCGGAGGCATGGACGTGGCGCGGCAGGCCGTGGTCGGTGGCGTAGCCGGCGATCGCCTCGAGCCAATCGGGCGGGACGGCGCGTACCGAATGGGCGGCAACCGCGATCGAGACGCCGTCGCGCCCGTCGGCCCACTCGCGCAGGGCGTCAACCCGGGCCAGGAAGGTCGCGACGTCGCGGTCGTGGAAGCGGGGATGCCCGCCGCGGTGGTAGGCGGCCGGGATCATGACGATGCGCAGGCCCGCGTCGATGGCGCCCTGTGCGACGGCGAAAGCGAGCGCGTTGGGGTCGTCGTTCGGCGTTCCGTCGGGCTGGTGATGGACGTAGTGGAACTCGCCGACCACTCCGTAGCCCGCGGCGAGCATCTCGCCGTAGACCTGTAGCGCGACGCGGTGGATCGACTCGGCGTCGAGCGCCTGCGCGAGGTGCAGCATCTGCGTGCGCCACGACCAGAAGTCGTCGCCGGACTGCTCGCCCAGGGCACGGAGGTCGCGCTGGAAGGCGTGCGAGTGCGCGTTTGGCATCGCCGCGATCGTCGCCGCTCTCACCGCACCACCTCCAGGATCGCGCGCGCGGCCGCGGCGGCGTCGTCGAGGTCGACGCCCTCCTCCGGGGAGTGGCTGACGCCGGTCGGGTTGCGGGTGAGGACCATGGCCGCGGGGATCCGTTCGGCAAGGATGCCCGCGTCGTGGCCCGCGAAGCACACGATTCCCTCGGGGTCGCCGAGCTGTGCGCGCAGCTGCGCGTCGAAGCTGACCCCGTCCGAGCGCGACGCGACGCTCAGCGCGGCGCCGGCGGGCAGGTCCTCCAGCCAGGCGTCGAGCGCCGCGGGGTCCTCGGAGCGCGCGTCGAGCCACAGGCGCGCGTGCGCGGCGATGGTGGTCAGGGCGTTGGGCTCGACGAGGATCCGCGATACCGTGACGACCATGTCCTCGGTCGCGCGCTGGTGGGCGGCGACGATGAGGATCGCGGCGCGCAGCAGGGCGTCCTTGCGCTCCTCGCGACGCGTGGTGCCGGCGTGGTCGGCGCGCCCGACGAGATCGGCCTGCACGCGCATGCGCGCGGCCAGCGACCGCACGACGGCGAAGCGCTCGAGATCGGGCGTCTGGTCGACGTGCAGCTCCAGGAAGCCGCGCAGGCGGCGCAGCCACTGCGGCGCCCGGGCGATCCCGCCCGGATCGACGCCCGCGTCCTGCATCGCATCGGCGAGGCGCACGCCGTCGTCGTCGACGCGATTGAGCACGTTCGGGTCCAGCGCACCGGTCAGCGCGCGGCTGCCGAAGGTCGGCGTGTTGAAGCGCGCGCCCTCCTCGTCGGCGAAGGCGATGACGGCGATCGGCGCGTGCTGGGCGATGGCGAAGGCGGCGCACACGCCGAGGGCGCCGTCGTAGCGCCCCCCGGAGCGCACGCTGTCCAGGTGCGAGCCGACGCCCCACCACGGCGGCGCCGTGTTCGGCAGGGCCCAGCGATTGCCGGCGGGGTCGAGGCGCACCTCGAGCCCGAGCTCGTCGGCGCGGGCGGCAAACCAGTCGCCCGCCGCGGCGTCCTCGGCCGTCCAGGCCAGGCGCGTGGTGCCGCGCTCGTCGAGGCCGATCGGCTCGAGGCCGGCCAGGCGGCGCGCGAGGTCCTCGGCGGTGATCACCAGGCGACCCTCCAGGTGGCGTCGGGGCGGACCCATGCGACCTCGCCGGCGCGGAGCACCAGGCACACCGGATTGCGACCGAAGCGGTAGGGCACGTGGGCGATGGGGCAGTCGATGAGCACGAGGTCGGCGCGCTTGCCGGGCTCGAGCGAGCCCAGCTCGTCCGACAGGCCGAGCACCCACGCCGCGTTGAGCGTGCAGGCCAGCAGGGCCTCGCGCGCGCTCCAGCCGTAACGGCGCACGGCGAGGCCGACGATGAGCGGCAGCGACACGATGGGGGAGGTGCCGGGGTTGCAGTCGGTCGCCAGCGCGCAGATCGCGCCCGCATCGGCGAGCGCGCGCGCCGGCGGCGTGTGCTCGTCGCTCATCAGCTCGGCGCCCGGCAGCAGCACGGCGGCGCACTCGGCAGCGGCCAGCGGCGCGATGTCGTCGGGGTGCAGGCAGGCGAGGTGATCGACCGAGCGCGCGCCGGCGGCCAGCGCGACCGGCACGGAGCGGTTGGCGTTGAACTGCTCGACGTGCGCGCGAAGCGCCACGCCCTCGCGCGCGGCGATCGCGCCGAGCCGCTCGAGGTGCTCGTTGGAGAAGGCGACGGACTCGACGTAGATGTCGAGCGCGTCGACGTCGCAGCGGGCCGCGAGCGCGTCGACCTCGTCCATCCAGCCGTCGGCGTCGTACCCGGCGGGCACCGCGTGGGCGAACAGGCCGGTGAAGCGGTCGGCCCCCAGGGCGCGGCCGAGGCGCACGGCGCGCTCCTCGGTCTCGACCGTCAGGCCATAGCCGCTCTTGCCCTCGTAGGCCGTCGTCCCGTGTGCGAGCATCTCGCCGGCCAGCGCGCGGGCCTGAGCCAGGATCTCGTCGTCGGGGGCCTGCGCGAAGGCGCGCGCACTCGCGGCGATCCCGCCTCCGCGACGCGCGACCTCCTCGTAAGGCACGCCGGTGACCTTCAGCTCGTACTCCTCGGCGCGCCAGCCCGCGAACGGCAGGTGGGTGTGGCAGTCGACGAGCCCTGGCAGCACGGCGCAGCCGCCCGCGTTCACGCGCACGTCTGCGTCGGGTTCGAAACCGGCGATGCGATCGCCGTCGAGCGTGATCGGCACCGCATCGACACGCAGTTCGCCGGCGCGGTCGTGGCGCAGGTAGGAGAGTCCGTCCTGGGGAGGGCGCAGCACCTCGATGGCGTGCTCGACGACGGTGGTCAGGCCCACCGGGTTCCCCCTCCCGGCGGCTCCGCGCCCGGCGCCGCTGTGGGAGGGGGCAAGGCCGGATCGAGCATCGGCATCCGCACGCCCAGGCGCCGCGCCGCGTCGGTCGCGATCGGCTCGCCGGCGTCGGCGTGGCGGACGATGCCCATGCCGGGGTCGGCGGTCAGCACGCGGCGGATGCGCTCGCCTGCCTCCGGCGTCCCGTCGGCGACGCACACCTGGCCCGCGTGGATCGACAGGCCCATGCCGACGCCGCCGCCGTGGTGGATCGACACCCAGGAGGCGCCGCAGGCGACGTTGACCATCGCGTTGAGCAGCGGCCAGTCGGCCACGGCGTCCGTGCCGTCCGCCATCGCCTCGGTCTCGCGCTGGGGCGACGCGACCGAGCCCGCGTCGAGGTGGTCGCGGCCGATGACGATTGGCCCGCGCAGCTCGCCGCTTGCGACCATCTCGTTGAAGCGCACGCCGGCGCGGTCGCGCTCGCCGTAGCCCAGCCAGCAGATCCGCGCGGGCAGGCCCTGGAAGTGCACCCGCTCGCGCGCCAGGGAGATCCAGCGGGCGATGTGCTCCTGGTCGCCGAACAGGTCGAGGATGGCGTCGTCGGTGGCGTGGATGTCGGCGGGATCGCCCGACAGCGCCACCCATCGGAACGGGCCCTTGCCCTCACAGAACAGCGGGCGAATGTAGGCGGGCACGAAGCCGGGATAGGCGAACGCGTTCTCGTCCCCGTGCGCCTCGGCCAGGCCGCGCAGCGCGTTGCCGTAGTCGAAGGCCTCCGCGCCTGCCTCCTGCAGCAGCCGGATCGCGGCGACGTGCACGACGGCGCTCTCGCCGACGCGGCGCAGGTACTCGTCGGGATCGCTGCGGCGCAGAACGTCGGCCTGCTCGACGGTCAGGCCGACGGGCACATAGCCGTTGAGCGGGTCATGGGCGCTCGTCTGGTCGGTGACGACGTCGACCGCCGCGCCACGGCGCGCCAGCTCGGGCAGTACCTCGGCGGCGTTGCCGAGCAGGCCGATCGACAGCGCCCGGCCGCTCGCACGTGCCGCGTCCAGGCGGCGCAGCGCGTCGTCGAGGTCAGCCGCGCGTTCGTCGAGATAGCCCGTCTCGATGCGCCGCTCGATGCGCTGCAGGTCTACCTCGACGCACAAGGCGCAGCCGCCGTTCATCGTCACCGCCAGCGGCTGTGCACCGCCCATGCCGCCGAGCCCGGCGGTGACGACGAGCCGCCCGGAAAGCGAGCCGCCGAAGCGCTTGCGCGCGACCGCGGCGAAGGTCTCGTACGTGCCCTGCAGGATCCCCTGGGTCCCGATGTAGATCCAGGACCCGGCCGTCATCTGGCCGTACATCATCAGCCCGGCGGCGTCGAGCGCGCGGAAGTGCTCCCACGTCGCCCAGCGCGGCACGAGGTTCGAGTTGGCGATCAGGACCCGCGGCGCGTCGGGATGGGTCTCGAAGACGGCGACCGGCTTGCCCGACTGCACGAGCAACGTGTCGGCCGCACCCAGGTCCTGCAGCTCGCGGCGGATGGTGCGCAGCGACGCCTGGTCGCGCGCGGCCTTGCCGATCCCGCCGTAGACGACGAGGTCCTGGGGGCGCTCGGCGACGTCGGGATGCAGGTTGTTGTCGAGCATCCGCAAGGCTGGCTCGCCCGGTTTCAAAGCGTCACCTCCGCGGTTTTGAGTGGTTTGGTCACAGCACCGCCTCGCCCGTCCGCAGCCGCTCCGCGAGCACAGCCAGCTCGCCGCTGAGCACGCGGTCCTCCTCGACGCGCGGCACGATCGCGCGCACCTTGACGACCGCGGCCTCCAGGGCGTCGGTGGTGCGCAGGGGCCGATGGAACTCGAGGCCCTGGCACGCGCACACCACCTCGGTCGCGATGACCTGCGCGCAGTTCTCGACCACCGTGCGCGCCTTGAGCGCCGCCGCGGCGCCCATCGAGTTGAAGTCCTCCTGGCCGGCGCTCGTGGGGATCGAGCCCGCGCCGGCGGGATGGGCCAGCACCTGGCACTCGTTGACGAGCGCGGCGGTCGCGTACTGCGTGATCATGAGGCCCGTCGACAGCCCGGGCCGCGGCGACAGGAACGCCGGCAGCTCGGCGTAGCTGGGGGACAGCAGCGCGTAGGTGCGCCGCTCGCTGAACGACGCCAGCTCGCACAGCGCGAGCGCGAGGTGGTCGAGCGGCAGCGACAGCGGCTGGCCGTGGAAGTTGCCGCCGGCCACGACGTCGCCGTCGCCGGGGAAGACGAGCGGGTTGTCGGTCACCGCCTCGAGCTCGCGCTCGAGCGCGGTCTCGACGTAGGTCAGCGCGTCGTCGACGGCGCCCAGCACCTGCGGGGCGCACCGCAGCGTGTACGGGTCCTGCACGCGCCCGCAGTCGGCGTGGCTGGCCACGACCTCGCTGCCCGCCAGCAACGCGCGCAGCCGAGCCGCGATGCGCGCAGCGCCCGGGTGCGGACGCACGCCGGCCAGGCGCTCGTCGAACGGCACCGTGGAGCCCTTGAACGCCTCCAGCGAGAGCGCCAGCGCGACGACGGCGGCCTCGAGCAGCCTTCGGGCATCGCGAACGGCCAGGCCGCCGGCGGCAGCCATGAGGTGCGTGCCGTTGATGAGCGCCAGGCCCTCCTTCGGTTCGAGCGCGACGGGCTCGAGGCCCGCCCGCGCCAGCGCGGCGGCGCCCTCGAGGCGGTCACCCTCGACATCGGCCTCGCCCTCGCCGACGAGCACCAGTGCAACGTGCGCCAGCGGCGCCAGGTCGCCCGACGAGCCCACCGAGCCCTTGGACGGCACGACGGGCACGACGTCGCGCTCGAGCATGCCGAGCAGCAGCTCGACGACCTGCTCGCGCACGCCGGAGTGCCCTCTGCGCAGCGAGTCGGCCAGCAGCACGAGCATCCCGCGCACGACCTCGCCGGGCAGCGGAGGCCCAGCGCCCACGGCGTGCGAGCGCACCAGGTTGAGCTGTAGGGCGACGGCGTCGTCCGCCCCGATGCGCACGCTGGCGAGGTTCCCGATCCCGGTGGTGACCCCGTAGACGGCCTCGCCCGAGGCCAGCGCGTCGTCGATCACCGCACGGGCGGCGGCGACGCGATCGCGGTCGGCGTCGGTCAGCGGCGCCGGCGCGCCGCCGCGGGCGACGCGCTCGAGCTCCTCCAGGGTGGGCATCCGAGCGCCACGGTATCTCTCCCGCGGCGGTCAGGTGCGCTCGACGACGACCGTGGTCGCCTTGATCACCGCGGTGGCGGGGTCGCCGGGCTTCAGGCCGAGCTGGTCGGCGGCCTCGCGCGTCATCAGGGAGACGATCCGGTGCGGCCCGCAGGCGAGGTCGACCTGCGCCATCACGTCGTCGCGGCGGACGGAAAGCACGATCCCGGACAGCCGGTTGCGCGCGCTGCCGCCGCCGGCGGCGCGCTCGCGCAGCAGCCGCGCCAGCTCGTCGGAGGTCATGTAGCGCTGCTGGCCACGGCGCTCGAACGTCACGCGACCGTCACGCTCCCACCGGCGCAGCGTGTCGATGCTGACCCCCAGAGCGGTCGCCGCGGCGCCGATCCGGATCGACTCGTCCATGATGAATCCAGGCAGGGTCCAACCGTATCCACACCCACGGGTCGCGCGGGCAAAAAGTTGGGCGCGCCACGCTGCTCCGAGACCGGCGTACGCCGCGCCCGCGCGGCCCTCAATGCACCGGCGTGAAGCGGATCGCGTAGGGGAAGTCGCCGAACGTCACGTCGACGAAGTAGCGGCCGTGAAGGGTGAGCGTCTTGCGCGCGGTGCGCGCGGCGGCGTGGAAGAGCTTGACGGTGCCCGCGCCCTCCTCCTGGGCGCGCTTGTCGAGCGTCGCCACGAACGCGGTCTGGTCGGCGAAGTCGACGTTCGGATCCTCGGGCGCGAACTGCTGGAAACGGGCGATGTAGCGCCCGTCGAAGACGTAGGGGCCGTGCGAGGCGGGGGTCAGGTCGCCGCGCATCAGGACCTCGCCGGGGCGCTTGGGCGCCTGCAGCAGCGCCACCTTCGCCTTGGCCGAGTTTGGCGGTGGCGTGGGCTTCGTCGCGTCGGCGTCGCAGCCCGCGAGGAGGACGAGTGCGACGAGGAACAACCCGCGAAGCAACACGGCCGCGATGGTAGTCAGAAGTTGACGTCTAGGCATATTGTCGGATATGCATAGGTTATGGACCTGACCAGGAGCGATTTGCTGCGGCTTGGGGCGGCCGGAGCAACGGTGGCTGCCGGTGGCGCCTTCGGCGCGAGTGCGGCGTTCGCGGCGCCACCACCGGCGAAGCCGGTCGGCGACGACGTGGGCTTTCTGACCTTCGGCGTCGTTGCCGAGCGCACGTCGCTGGCCTTCTACAAGGAGGCCCTGACGACGCCGAAGCTGTTCGATGCGGGGGATCGACGGCGCCTCACGCAGGCCCGCGACGCCAAGCGCGAGCACGTGCAGAGGCTTAACGAGGCCCTGGGCGCGGACGCCGTCAGCGCCGACGACTACGACGTCACTTTCCCGAAGCAGTCGTTCGCGAGCCGCAGGAACGCCGTGGGGCTCGGCGTCGCGCTGGAGAAGCTGCTCGTCGGCGTCTACGTCTACGGCACCGGCGCCACGTCCGACATCGGCAGCCGCGAGCTCATCGGCAGGCTGCTCTCCGTCGACAACCAGGTCCTTTCCACGCTGCGCGCGATGAACGGCAAGGCCTCGATCGGAGGGCTGCCGTCGCCGCTGGACACCGATCAGGCCGGTGACGTCCTCGACAAGCTCCTGACCATCCCCGGCTCGCCTGGAGAAAGCTGATCATGCGCCGTTCGACTCTCATCGCGCTGCTCGCGTCCCTCGTCGTATTCGCCCTGCCCGCCGCGGCGCAGGCCCTCAACGTCTACGCGGCCACATCGCTGACCAACGTCTTCCCGGCGCTCGACCCGAGCCCCAAGTACAGCTTCGGCGGGTCCAACACGCTGCAGTTGCAGATCGAGCGCGGCGCCCCCGCCGACGTCTTCGCGTCGGCGAGCCCGAACGAGGCCCAGGCGCTGTTCCGCGAGGGCCTGTGTACCCGCCCGGTCACCTTCGCGATCAACCGGCTCGTGCTGCTGATCCCGAACGCCAACCCCGGCAACATCACGTCCGTCTATTCGCTGCGCTCCGGCGGACGACGGCTCTCGATCGGGACGGCGGGCGTGCCGATCGGCGCCTACACGCGCCAGCTCCTGCGGCGGATGCGCCTCTCGAAGGTCCTCAGCGTCAACCGCGTCAGCCAGCAGACCAACGTTGGGCAGGTCGTCTCCCAGGTCTCGCTCGGTGCGGCGGACGCCGGCTTCGTCTACTACACCGACGGCCTGGCGGCGAAGGACCGCACGAAGATGCTGAGCCTGCCGACCTGGGCCCAGCCGCCGGTGCGCTACCAGATCTGTGCCGTCAAGCGCTCGGGAGCGGATACCCGTGGGGCAGCGGCCTTCATCAAGAAGGTCGTCAGCAACGCCGGGCGCTCGGCGCTCAAGCATTACGGCTTCGGCGTCCCACCGCGTGGCTGAGTGCGACACGGCGCGTTCACAGCCTTCCTCGCGCTGGTCACCGGAATCACGCTCGCCTTCCTTGCGATCCCGATCGTCGCGCTCTTCACGCAGGTGCCTCTGCGCGACGTGCCCGACCTGCTCAGCCAGCCCGTCGTGCAGGACGCGCTGGCGGTCACCATCCGCACGAACCTCGCTGCCAACGCGCTGATCCTCGCCTTCGGGACACCGACGGCCTGGTTCATCGCCCGCCGCGCGTTTCCCGGACGTGCGCTCGTGGTGACGCTGGTCGAGCTGCCGCTCGTGCTGCCGCCGGCGGTGGCGGGCATCGGGCTGCTCGCGGCCGTCGGGACCGGCGGCCTCTTCGGCTCCGAGCTGCGCGACGCCGGCATCGAGCTGCCGTTCACCGAGGCGGCGGTCGTCCTGGCGGTCGCCTTCGTGGCCTCGCCTTTCTACATCCGCCAGGCGATCAGCGCCTTCGAGGCCGTCGACCCGACGCTGACCGATGCGGCGAGGACGCTCGGCGCGGGACCGGGTCGCACCTTCTGGCGCGTCGGCCTGCCGCTCGCGGCGGGTGGGCTGCTGGCCGGCTGGGTGCTGGCTTTCGCCCGCGGCGTCGGCGAGTTCGGCGCCACGATCATCTTCGCCGGCAACGTGCGCGGCCAGACACAGACGCTCACCCTGACGATCTACGAACAGCTCGAGTCGGACCTCAACGTCGCGCTGGCGATCGGCGTGCTGCTCGTGGTGCTCAGCGGCGGTGTGCTGCTCTCGTACAAGATCCTCTCGTCGTGGAGACGCTCGAGCTCGACATCGCCGTCGCCCTTCGCTCGTACGAGCTCGGCGTCGGCCTGAGTGTCGGCACCGAGACCGTCGCGCTGGTCGGGCCCTCGGGCGCGGGCAAGACGACGGTCCTGCGCGCGATCGCCGGCCTGCGGCGTCCCGACCGCGGGCGCATCGCGCTCGGTGAGCGCGTGTGGTTCGACGCCGCAGCGAAGGTCGACCTGCCCCCGGAGCGGCGATCGGTGGGCCTCGTCTTCCAGGAGTACGCGCTCTTCCCGCACATGACGGTGCGCGCCAATGTCGCCTTCGGCGGCGCGGAGCGCGTCGACGACCTGCTCGGGCGTCTGCGCATCTCCCATCTCGCCGGCGAGCGCCCGGGCGGCCTCTCGGGCGGCGAGCGCCAGCGCGTCGCCCTGGCCCGCGCGCTGGCCCGCGACCCCGACGTCCTGCTCCTCGACGAGCCGCTCGCCGCCCTCGACGCCCATACGCGCACGGTGGTCCGCGGCGAGCTGCAGGACGTCCTTGCGGAGCTCGCCCTGCCGGCGCTCATCGTCACCCACGACTTCGGCGACGCGGCGGCGCTCGCCGACCGCATCGGGGTCATCGTCGACGGGCGCCTGCGCCAGCAGGGGACCGCGACCGAACTGGTCGCGCACCCGGCCGACGCGTTCGTGGCCGCGTTCACCGGCGGCAACCTGCTGCCGGGGCGCGGCGACGGCGGCGTCGAGGTGACGCTCGATGCCGGCGGTGTGGTGCGGGCGACGGAGCCGGCCACCGGCCGCGTCGGCGTCGCGGTCTACCCGTGGGAGGTGGAGGTTGCGCTCGAGGCTCCGGCCGACGGCATCAACGGCCTGCCGGGCGCTGTCCACGGCATCGCGCCCGAGGGCGGGCGCGTGCGCCTGCGCGTCGGCGCGGTGGTCGTCGAGCGCCCTGCCGAGGAAATCGAGCGCCTCGGCCTGCGCACGGGCACACCCGCTTGGGCGGTCTTCCCGCCCGCAGCCGTTCGCATCGTCGCGCTCGAATAGGCTGACCGCATGAAGCTCAGCGCCCGTAACCAGCTGCCTGGCACCGTCACGTCGATCGACGAGGGGGCCGCCATCGCCAATGTCGTCCTCGACGTCGGCGGCAACCGCGTGGTCGCGTCGATCACCGTCGAGGCCGTCCACGAACTCGGCCTGCAGCAGGGCAGCAACGTCGTGGCCGTCATCAAGGCCTCCGACGTCATGGTCGCCACGACCGACTGAGGCATGCGGCCCATGGCGCCCTAGACTGGAGAGGAGCCATGCAACGCAGTCGCCACGGACGCACCACGCCGTCACGCAATCTCGCTGTCGAGGAACTGGGTCGCCCGAAGCAACGCGCCTTCTGCATCGGCGCGCTGCGCGAGGGTGACGACCTCGCCGAGCTGCGCGAGCTGCTGCGCACGGCGGGCGTGGCGGTCGTCGGCCAGGCCGTCCAGCACCGCGACCGTCCGCACCCGAACACCTATATCGGGCCGGGCAAGATCGAGGAGGTCAAGGCCGCGGCGAAGGCCGCCGACGCCAACGTTGTCGCGTGCGACGACGAGCTCTCGCCGCGGCAGGAACGCAATCTGGAGGGCGAGCTCGGCCTGCCGGTGATCGACCGCACGGCGATCATCCTCGACATCTTCGCCGACCACGCCAACAGCGCCGACGGCAAGCTCCAGGTCGAGCTGGCCCAGCTCCAGTACAACCTCGCCCGCATGCGCGGCCTGTGGACACACCTCGAGCGTCTGGGCGCGTCGGCGTCCGCGCCCGGCATCGGCACCAGGGGCCCTGGCGAGACGCAGATCGAGACCGACCGCCGTCTGGCCCGCGACCGCATCTCGGCGCTCAAGCGCAAGCTTGGCGAGGTCACGTCGTCGCGCGCGGTCATGCGCGCCGAGCGCGAGCGCGCCCACCTGCCGCGCATCGCGCTGGCCGGCTACACCAACGCCGGCAAGTCGACGCTGCTCAACGCCTTCACCGGCGCAACGATCAGCGTCCGCGACCGCCTCTTCCACACGCTGGACCCGAGCACGCGCGCGGCGCGCCTGAACGGGCGCACGTACCTGATGACCGACACGGTCGGCTTCATCCGCAAGCTGCCCCACCAGCTCGTCGAAGCCTTCGGCGCAACGCTGGAGGAGACGACGATGGCCGACCTCATCCTGCACGTGGTCGACGCCTCGGTGCCCGAGGCCGAGATGGACGAGATGCTGGGCGCCGTCGACGCCGTGCTCGACGAGATCGGCGCGGGCGACCGGCCGCGGCTTCTGATCCTCAACAAGGCCGATGCCGTCGACGACGAGCGCCGCGAGGAGCTGCGCTTCGCCCACACCGACGGGATCCTCGTCTCAGCCCTGACCGGCGACGGGCTCGACGAGCTCGCCGAGCGCATCGAGCATGCCTTCAGCGAGACGCTGCGCCCGGTCGACCTGCTGCTGCCCTTCGACGAGGGCGGGCGGCTCGCCGAGCTGCACGAGGTGGCCGGCGACCTCGAGCGCACCGACACCGCCGAGGGCGTGCGCGTCCGCGCGCGTGTCCCGGCCACGGTCGCCGAGCGCTACGCGCGCTTCGCGGTGGCCAACGGGCAGCCGGTCTAGTGGGCCGCTAGCGCCGGTCGCCGGACCCCGACAGCACTCCGCGCCGCTGGCGCGAGAGCAGCTTGTCGAGGTTGCCCTGCGCGATCTCCTCGAGGTCGAGGCCGGCTTCGGTGGCGACCTGGGCCACGTACCACAGCACGTCGCCCAGCTCACCGGCGAGTGCATCGCGGCGTTCGGCGCTGAGCACCCCATCATCGTCGCGCAGGAGCTTCTTGACCTTCTCGGCCACCTCGCCAGCCTCGCCGGCCAGCCCGAGGGTGGGGTAGACGAGGTTGTCGCCCGCGCCTGGATAGGTGGCCGTGCGCCGCGAGAGCTCCTGGTACTCGGAGATGAGCATCGCGCGACGCTAGCAGGCCACGTGGACGGCGCTCGGGCAGCGGCCGAGGTTCGGTTTGGCCCCCGAGAAGGTTCGGTTTTCCACACCTTCGGAGACCTGATGACACCCGGGCACCGAAACGCGTTCAAACTACATTGACCCGCGAATGGGTCTGTCGACGGCACGACTGGTGATGCTCGTTTCCGGGGCGCTGTTCGTCGTGTGCGGCGTTGCGGTCGGCGTGAGCGAGGCGTTCAAGCAGGACCGCACCACGACGGAGACGATCAGTCGCCACATCGAGCGCGTGGTCGTTCGCGCCGGCACGGGCCACGTGCACCTCGAGGGCACCGAGGCGCCGCGCGTCATGGTCCGCGAGCAGATGCAGTGGCTGTGGCGCCGGCCACACGTGCGCACGGCCCTGCACGGCAGCACGCTGGCGGTCAGCGCGACGTGCCCGGACTCCGGCCCGGTCAACCGCTGCAAGGCCGATCTCGACCTCGCCATCCCGTTCGACGCCGACGTCGTCGTGCAGGGCGACAGCGGCGACATCTCCGCCCAGCGCCTGGCCGGCCACCTGCAGATGACGACCAACAGCGGCGACGTACGCGGCACGGACCTCAACCCGATCTCGGTGCGCGCCAACACCGAGGCCGGCGACGTCTCGCTCGAGTTCACCACCCCGCCGGTCTCGATCAGCGCGAACAGCGACTCCGGCGACGTGTTCGTCGCGGTGCCCGCCGGCGGCGAGTACCGCGTCGACGCGACCACCGACGCCGGCGACGTGACCGTCGAGGGCATCCTGCGCAACGATCGTGCGCTGCGCTCGATCTCCGCGACGGCCGGCGCCGGCGACGTGACGGTGCAGGGCCGCTAGTCGGGGATCAGCTTGAACTGCTTGCAGGTAGGCCTGCGCGGCCTGCTCCGGGGTGTCCTTGTCGAGGTCGACGCGCGCGTTGAGCTCCTGCATGACGTCGGCGGTGAGGTTCTTGTTCACCGCGACGATCGTGGCCGCCAGGTCCGGGCCCGCCTTGTCGGCAACCGACTTCTTCATCAGGAAGGTCGAGTTGTAGGGCGGGAACATGCCCTTGTCGTCCTCGAGCAGGACCTCGTCGTTGCGCTTGATCTGTGGGTCGGTGGTGAAGACGATCGAGACGTCGGCCTGCCCGTTGGTCAGCACCTCGTGGCGCTGGTCGATGTCGACCGGCACGAACTTCTTGAACTTCAGCCCGTAGACCTGTTCCAGGCCGAGGAGGCAGTCGCGTCGCGTGCGGCACTCGGGCGAGCCGTACAGCGTGAGCTCGGGCGGCCTTGGGCTTGAGGTCGGAGATCTTGGTGACCCCGAGCTGCGTGGCCTTCTTCTTCGTCAGCCCGACCTCGTTGGA
Source organism: uncultured Actinomycetes bacterium (assembly GCA_963821355.1). Classification (GTDB taxonomy): domain Bacteria; phylum Actinomycetota; class Thermoleophilia; order Solirubrobacterales; family Solirubrobacteraceae; genus JAOPZW01. The sequence continues at coordinate 93,347 of CAWGDO010000009.1, forward strand.
CGAGGTGAACGGCGTCGGCGGGAACGCTTCGATCCCCTCCTTGGCCATGCCGCTCTTGACCTTGTCATAGGCCTCGCCCTCGTCGTTCGGCAGCTTGTCCGCCGGCACCTTGAGGAAGGACAGCAGCGCGGTCCCCGTGTACTCCGGGTAGCCGGAGATCTGGCCGCCCTTCAGCGCCTTCAGCGCCGTCTGCTCGTCGCCGAGGTTGAGCGCGGTCTTGACGTTGTAGCCCGCCGCGCTGAACGCCTGGGCGTAGATCTCGCCGAGCACCTTCTGCTCGGTGAAGTTCTTGGACCCGACGGTCAGGCTGACCTTCGCGTTGGCGTCGTTGTGCTTGATGGCCGCCGGCTGCTCCGAGCTCTCGGTCGTGGCGGCCGGGCTCGAGCTGCCGCGTTCTCGTTGTCGTTGCCACCGCAGGCGGCGACGCCGAGGCCGAGGGCGAGCACGGCGGCGAGCGCCGGGATGGTGCGTCGCGTGCTCATGATGTGGGTGCGATCCTCCTCAGGAGACTGAGAGCGGGACCCGCCTCACCTCGGCCACGTGGCCGGGTTCGGCACCGCTTCCGGGATGAAGAGCAGGCGCCGCGACGGCGCCTGCCCGGACAGCCTGACGCCGGCGGCGTGAGCTTGCGCTGCATGGCCGTAAGGCCGACCTGCGCTGCGATGGCGAGCGCGGCGACAAGCATCGGCCGCTCCCGATCGGCCGGCTTCGCCGTAGCTCGAGGCGTTGATGATCGGGTCGCCGAGCGTCACCACGCCCGCCTCCGGGCCGAGCGTGGCGGTGGCGATGACGTTGACGGTCGAGGTCGTGATCCCGCCGAAGATCAGCGGCAGGGCCAGCGGCAGCTCGACGCGCGCGACAGGATCTGCGCGCCGGTGAGGCCCATGCCACGTGCCGCATCGACGGTCTCGGAGTCGACGGCGCGGACGCCCGTGTAAGCGTTGAGAAGGATCGGGGGAATCGCCAGCAGGATGAGCGCCAGGGTGATGTTGAAGAAGCCGGCGCCCAGCGCGGCGAAGAACAGGAAGACGACGCCGAGCGACGGCACCGCGCGGCCGGCATTGGTGACACTAACGACGAGGAACGAGCCGTGCCGACTATGGCCCAGCCACGCCCCGAGCGGCAGGGCGACCGCGGTGGCGACCGCGACCGACACGCCGGTGATGAGCAGGTGCTCCACAGCAGCGGCAGCAGCTGGCTGCCGCCGACCTGCGCGCCGCCGGGCCCTTCGCTCTTGGTGAAGATGAACTGGATGGCGTCGCCGAGCTGTCCGAGCACCGCGAGGATCATGCGGACCTCGCGCGCGACCAGGGCGTGAGCAGCCGCTGGGCGAAGAGCAGCAGCCCGTCGAGGACGACCGCCATCAGCACGCACAGCGCGCCGCCGACCGCGATGTTGGAGATGAACTCCTTCTGCGAGGCCATCTGGTCGCCGAGCCCACCGGCGCCGGCGTACGTCGCCAGTGCGGCCAGGCCGACGGTCGTCGTGGCCGCGACCCGCAGCCCGGCCATGATCGCCGGAACGGCCAACGGCAGCTCGACGCGCCACAACAGCTGGCGCGTGGTCAACCCCATGCCCTGCCCGGCGTCGCGCGCCTCCTCGGGGACGCCGTCGAGGCCGTCGACGATGTTGCGGAACAGGATCAGCAGCGTGTAGGCGGTCAGCGCGATGATCGCCGTCGTGTTGCCGCGCCCGGTGATCGGCAGCAGCAGGAAGAAGAAGGCGAGGCTCGGGATCGTGTAGAGGATTCCCGCCACCTGGGTGATCGGCGCGACGAGCCCGCGCCGGCGGTGCGCCGCGAGCGCGAGCACCAACGCGATCGCGAAGCCGATGGCGACCGAGACGACGACCAGGAGCAGGTGCTGCCAGAACGGCGAGACATAGCGGTCGAGGTGGTGGACGATCCAGTTCGGGCAGAAGCCGTTGTCGGCCACGCAGCTGTCGCCCTCGCGGTTGCGGAAGAAGCCGTTGCCGGCCTGGGCGAGCACGAACGTCACGGCGTGTCGGCCTCGCGCTCGAGCAGCTCATGGATGACGTCGACGCCCAGGACGCCGAGGACGCGGCCGTCGTCGCCGATGACCGCCCCCAGCTGGACGGGGCTGCGCAGGAGGTCGCTGAGCGCGTCGCGCAGCGACTCGTCCTGGCGCACGGTGCGCACCGGATGGCGCTCGCCCGGGCGCTCCCAGGCCACCGGGCGGCCGGCGTCGTCGCGTACGAGCGCGAACGGCAGGCCGTCGTCGACCGGGTGCAGCGCGACGTCGCTCGCCTGGGTCAGGGCCAGGCGCTTGAGCGCGCGATCGGCCCCGACGAAGTCCTCGACGAAGGCATCGGCGGGCTGCATGAGCAGCCCGGCGGGCGTCGCGTACTGGGCCAGCACGCCACCGGCCTTGAGCACGGCGATGCGGTCGCCGATCTTGATGGCCTCGTCGATGTCGTGGGTCACGAAGACGATCGTCTTGCGCAGGCGCTCCTGCAGGCCCAGCAGCTCGTTCTGCAAGCGCTCGCGGTTGATCGGGTCGACGGCGCCGAACGGCTCGTCCATCAGCAGCAGCGGCGGGTCGGCGGCCAGCGCGCGGGCCACGCCGACGCGCTGGCGCTGGCCGCCCGAGAGCTGGATCGGGTAGCGCTCGCGCATCTCGCCCGGATCGAGGCCGATGAGCTCGATCAGCTCGTCGACGCGCGTGCGGATGCGCTCGCGCGACCAGCCGAGCAGCCGCGGCACCGTGGCGATGTTGTCGGCGATGGTGAGGTGCGGGAACAGGCCGATCTGCTGGATCGCGTACCCGATCTCGCGGCGCAGGTCGGCGGGCCGGCGCGTGCGCACCGACGCGCCGTCGAGCAGGATGTCGCCGCTGGTCATCTCGAGCATCCGGTTGACGAGCCGCATGGCCGTCGTCTTGCCGCAGCCGGAGGGCCCGACGAGCACGCAGACCTCGCCGGCGGGCACCTTGAAGCTGAGGTCCTCGATGGCGGGGGTGTCCGACCCTTCGTAGGTCTTGGAGACGTTGCGGAACTCGAGGGTGGCCGCCTCGGGGTGCGACGTCACCCCCTCCGGGGGGGCGGAGCTCAAGCGATACAGGCTAGCGAGCGATCCCGCACGCAAAGGGGCGCCGCGTCGCCGCGGCGCCCCATGTGGCGCGACAAGGAGAGCGCTCTAGCGGGCAGGCTGGGGCGCGACCTCCTTGATCCGTGCCGGCGCCCTGCGCTCACCGGCGGCCCGGCCTGGCCACCACGCCCGCCGCCCGGCGAGCGCGGTGAGAGCCGGCACGAGGATGGTCGAGACGACCAGCGAAGCGACGAGGATCCCGAAGGCCATCGCGAAGCCCTGCTGGCGCGAGGCCGCGTCGGACTCGAGCATCAGCGTCCCGAACGAGCTCGCGAGCACAAGCCCCGCGGCGCCGACGGCGGGCGCGACGTGTGCCGCACGGCCTGCGCGACCGCCTCACGGACCGTCCGGCCGGCCAGCATCTCCTCGCGCAGGCGCGCGGTCATGAGGATGTTGTAGTCCGTCCCGAGCGCGACGACGAAGAGAAACAGCGTCAGCGGCAGCAGGAAGCCGACGCCGGCCTGCCCGCCGAGGATCTGGAAGATCAGGACCGACGTGCCGAGCGTCGCCGCGAACTCGAGGACGACGGCGGCCAGCAGGTACAGCGGGGCGACCGCGCTGCGCAGGGTGACGACGAGGATGAGCAGGATCAGCGCGGCAGCGACCGGGAAGATCACCCGCATGTCGCGGTTGACCGAGTCGCTGACGTCGGCGTAGACGGCCGAGGTACCGCCGACCATCGTCGTCGCACCGGTGGGCGCGCTCGTCCGCACGGAGTCGCGAACCGGGCCGCGCACGATGTCCATGGCGGCCTTGGTGACCGGGCCGGCCTTGAGGGCGACGTCGATCTGCGCGCCCTGTCGGTTGGGTGAGAGCACGGGCGAGGCGACGGCGCTGACGCCGCGCACCGCGGTCAACCGCTCGCGCATCGGCTCGAGCTGTGCGGTGGTCAGTGTGCCGGTGTTCGACTTGACGTACACGTGCAGCGGATCGCTCGCACCCTTCGACAGGACGGCCGAGATCTCATCGGCCGTGCGCGTCGCCGCGGTCGAGGGGCCGCCGCTGATGTCGTAGGACATCCGCGTGCCCAGCGCGACCGTCGAGAGCGCGACGAGGACGGCGATGACGACGAGCGCGGTGCGGCCCGGCCGGCGGGCGATCCGGCGGCCGAGGCGGGCGGCGGGGGCGTTCGTGCGCTCGGTGGCCCACGACCGCGAGGGCCAGAAGAGCGCGCGCCCGGTGGCCGCGGCGATCGCGGGCATCAGCGTGACGCCGGCGAGCAGCATCACCAGCACGGAGATGGCGATGCTCGGGCCGAGGACGCGGAACTGGCCGAAGCCGGCGAGCAGCATCGTCGCGAAGGCGGCGGCGATCGCGAGCGCGGCCGAGGCGATGACGGGGGCCACGGCGCCGGCCGCGTTCGCGGCAGCCGTGCGGCGGTTCTCACCGGCGCGTAGGCGCTCACGCAGCCGGAAGAGCAGGAACAGGAAGTAGTCGACCCCAATGCCGATGAGGACGACGGTGATCAGCTGTGTGGTGCCGGCGTCGAGCTTGAGGCCGAAGGCCAGCGCGACCAGAACGACGAGCCCGCTGGCGGCGCCGGCGACCGACACGATCGTGATCAGCGGCACGATGGCGGCCAGTGGCCCGCGGAAGAACAACAGGCTCAGCGCGATGATCGCCGCGAAGAGCAGCATCTGCGAGAGCTGCTGCGTGCCCTTGCCGGCCTCGGTGGAGTCGGCCGATGAGGCGATTGCGCCGGTGAAGCCGACTCGCAGAGCGTGCGCGCGAGCCTGCTCGGCTGCGCGGTCGCGCACGTCGCGGAAGTGCTCCTGGGCGATCGGGTCGCTGGTGGCCGCCTTCCACTGCAGGCCGACGAGCTGGAAGCGCCCATCGGAAGCGGCGGGGCCGGCCTGCGCGGCGACGATGCTCCCGGCGCGCTCGCTGCGGTCGCCCACGCGCCAGTGCGGCATCGCGGTGGCGAGCGAGCGGACCTGTGTGCCATCGGCGGCGGTGAGTCGTGCGCCATCGGTGCGCTTGACGAGCATGGTCACCGTGTGCGCGCCCTTCTGCTGGCCAAAGGCGGTCTGTGCGTACTTCGTGGCCTGCGCGGACTCGGAGCCCTTGGGTAGGAACTGCGCGGTGTCGTCGGTGGTGACCTTGAAGCCGTAGGTGCCCGCGACCGAGGAGAGCGCGAGGGCGATCACGGCCCACAGCACGATGACGGTCTTGGGGCGGCGGGTGACGAGGCGGGTGATGCGGCGGAACATGGTGAGCTCCTTTGGACGTGGTGGCAGGAGCGATGGTCCGCCTGCGAAGCCATAGGAACAACACTTCGTTTCTTTGTCTGCCTTAGTCTGTGCCTATGACCTTCCGACAGCTGGAATACCTGGTCGCCGTGGTCGACGAAGGCTCGTTCGGGCGCGCCGCCCAGCGGCTGTACGTCTCACAGCCCACGCTTTCGCAGCAGGTCCGCGCGCTGGAGGCCGAGATCGGTGGCCCGCTGCTCGAGCGCCTGGCGCGCGGCGTGCGGGCGACGGCGGCCGGGGAGGCGCTCCTGCCGGCCGCGCGCGCGGCGCTCGCCGCGACCGAGCGGGCGCGGCGTTCGGCGCGCATGGTCCTCGGCCTCGAGGCCGGCGAGCTCGAGATCGCCACGGTCGGGACGGTCGCGTTCGGCCTGCTCCCGCCGATTCTGCGCCGCTGGCGCGCGCGTCATCGCGACCGGACCGTCCGGATGCACGAGCACCGCGACGGGCCGACGCTGGCCGAGGCGGTCGCCGAAGGCGGCGCCGACCTCGGCATCGGCCCGCGCCCCGCGGAGTGGGCGGGCCCGCTCGAGTCGCTGGGCTGGGAGGAATTCGTCGTGGTCCTGCCGCCCGACGACCCGCTGCGCGGCGAGGAGGGCCCGATAGCGCTTTCCGACCTGGCGCACCGCGACTGGGTGCTGTTCGAGCGCCAGCACGCCCTCGGTCAGCTGACCGAGGTGCTGTGCGCGGCCGAGGGCTTCAGCCCACGCGCGGCCGTGCGGACCGCGCAGATCGCCGCGGTGCCCGTCCTCGCCGCCGCCGGCCTCGGGCCGGCGCTCGTGCCGGTCAACATCGTGGCCGGGTCACAGCGGCGGTCGGTCCGCGCCCTCGACCCGCCGCGGGCCCGCGAGCTGTGCGCCTTCACGCGCGCGGAGTGGTCGCCGCTGGCACGCGCGTTCCTCGACCTGCTCAGCGAGGACCCGTGGCCGCAGCAGGCGCCCGGCACCATCGCCGTTGGCTGAGTCACCCCACGATGCTGCGTCCGGCCGAGCCGAGCTGCTCGCAGGCCTGCGCGACGCGCGCGGCCATGGCTCGTTCGGCCTCGCCGCCCCACGCGCGCGGGTCGTAAGCGCGCTTGTCACCCACGCCGCCGTCGACGGCGAGCACCCCGTCGTAGTTGGCGAACATGTGCCCGGCCGCGGCGCGCGTGAACGCGTACTGCGCCTCGGAGTCGAGGTTGACCTTCACGACGCCGTTGGCGATCGCTGCCCGCAGCTCGTCGGGCGTCGGAGCCGCTTGAGCCGTGGAAGACGTACTGGAAGCGCGCGCCCGGGTGCGCGTGCGCCAGCGCGCTCTGGCCGTCGCCGAGGATCTCCGGGCGCAGCTTGACGTGCCCCGGCGCATAGAGACCGTGGACGTTGCCGAACGTGGCGGCCAGCAGGTAGCGCCCGCGATCGCCGGTCCCGAGGGCGTCGGCGACGCGCAGGAGGTCCTCGGTCGTCGTGTAGAGCCGCTCGCTCGCCGACGTCGTCGCCGCCGATCCCGTCCTCCTCGCCGCCGACCACGCCGCACTCGATCTCGAGCACGACGTCGAGCGCGCGGCACTGCTCGAGCAGCTGCGCGGAGATGGCGCAGGTTGTCGTCGAGCGGCAGCGTCGAGCCGTCGAACATGTGCGAGTGGAACAACGGCGGCTCGCCGCGGTCGCGGCGCTCGCCGCGATGCCGTCCAGCAGCGGACGCAGGAACGCGTCGAGCGTGCTCGGGCGGGCAGTGGTCGGTGTGGAAGGCGATCGCCACCGGGTGGCGCGCCGCGAGCTCGTGGCCGAGCGCGGCGAGCGCCCGCGCACCCGTCAGCGCCAGTCGCCGGCCGCACCCGACAGGTAGCCGGCGCCGCCGACCGTGCCTGCACGATCCCGTCCGAGCCCGGCCTCGGCGAAGCCGCGCATCGCGCGCGTTGAGCGTCTGCGACGACGTGACGTTGATCGCCGGGAACGCGTAGCCGCCGGCCGCGGCGCCGTCGAGCATCGCCGCGTACTGCTCGGGGCTGGGCAGCATGAGCGCAGTCTCCTACACACCGGCCACCCGCCGCGCGTCGGCGTGCGCGGCGCGCTCGAGCTCGTCGTCGAGCGGGGCAAGTGGCTCATCGAGGCCCAGGGCGGTGGCGATGAGCCAGTCGGCGAACCACGCGTTCTTGGGCAGGAGCGGGCCGTGCAGGTAGGTGCCGACGACGTGGTCGCGCAGCACGCCCTCAAAGCCCGAGGCGCCGGTGTTGCCGTGGCCCTTCAGGACGCGGCCGAGCGGCTGCTCACCCGGCCCCAGATGGGTGCGCCCGCCGTGGTTCTCGAAACCCGCGAGCACACGCTCGCCGTCGAGGCCGGGCAGGCGGACCGCGATCGCGACGTTGCCGATCAGCCGCGGCCCCGGGTCGCGGACGGTGTGCAGGTCGACCAGCCCGATGCCCGGGATGCGCTCGTCGCCGAGCTCGTAGTGATGGCCGAGGAGCTGAAAGCCGCCGCACACGGCGAGGACGATCTTCCCCGCAGCGGCCGCCGCGTGCAGGGCGTCGCGCTTGGTGTCGACCATGTCCTGGGCGCACAGCGCCTGGTCGCGGTCCTGCGCGCCGCCGATGTAGAAGAGGTCGTGTGCGTCGGGGTCGATGCCCTCGCCCAGGCCGGAGGGGACCGCCTCGAAGCCGATCCCGCGCCAGGCGCAGCGGCGCTCGAGCAACAGCACGTTGCCCCGGTCGGCGTAGATGTTCATCAGGTCGGGATACAGCGCGCAGACGCGCAGCGTGCGCTCAGCCACGCAGCATCACCACCGTCGAGCCGACGTACTCGAGCGTCTGCTCGATGGATTGGGCCGGCTCGGCGTGCAACCCGAACGCGACCGCCTCGTCCTCGAGCGTCTCGGGCTCGAGGCGGTCGAGCTCGACGACGTTGTCCAGGGTCCTCAGCGTGCCGTCGACCCCAATGATCTCGCGCACACGGTCGATCGCCGCACGGCCGCCGAGGTCGCGCACGCGGACCGGCCTGCTGGCGTAGACGACACCGTCGACCTCGCGGAAGTCCGGCGGCGGCGGCTGGTCGTGCTCCTCGTCGAAGCATTCCAACGCGTCGGCCAGGGCCACCGCGAGCAGCCCGCCTGGCGCCAGATGGGCGCGCGCGCAGGCCAGGAAGCGCGCTCGCCCGGGCGCGCCGCCGAGCAGCTGCAGGGTCTGCATCGGCACGAGCATGAGCGGGAAGCGGCGTTCGATGGCGAAGTCGCGCGCGTCGGCTGCGACGGTGCTGACCGCCAGGCCGTCACCGCGCTCGCGCAAGGCGCCGAGCAACTCGGCGCTGAGGTCCAGCGCGACGACCTCGTGGCCGCGCCGCGCGAGGTCGAGCGTGACGCGCCCGGTGCCCGCGCCGACGTCCAGGATCGGCGAGCCCTCGGCGTCGGCCAGCTCGCGCCACAGCCGCAGGTCGAGGTCGTAGCTGCCGCACTCGATGTCGTGCCAGATGACTTCCGTCAGGCCCACGGGCCCCCCCCTTCGAGCGGCCTCGTGCCCGGCGAAGCCGGCGGCGGGGGTGCGAACGACCCTTGCGCGGCGCCGCGGGCGACCAACGCCTCGCGCAGGGCCAGCATCGCGGTGTAGGTGGGCAGGGCGAACAGCCGGCCGTCGCCGGCGCGCAGGGCGTCGTCGAGGCCGGCGCCGAGGTCGGGCTGCACGGCGATGCGCGCGGTCGGCACGCCGGCGTACTTCAGCCGCAGGGCCATGTCGGCGGCCCTGGTGCCGCTGCACGTCGCCCGGCGCACGCGCGGTGCGAGGACCTCGAAGTCGGCGTCCCACACCCAGCTGACGTCGCGGCCGTCGGCGATGTTGTCGTTGAGGACGGCGAAGACATCGTGCTCGCCGTCCTCGAGGGTCAGCGTGCGCAACACCTCGTTGGCGCCGGCAGGGTTCTTGACGAGCAGGATCGACAGCTCGCGGCCCGCGACGCTCAGCGTCTCGGCGCGCCCGAAGGCGGGGGAGACGGCCTGCAGGCCGGCGGCCACCTGCTCGAGCGTCGCGCCGAGCGCGAGCGCGAGGGCCGCCGCGCCGAGCGCGTTGTAGACGTTGTAGAGGCCGGGGAGCGGTAGCGCGATGGCGCGCTCGCCGGCCGGCGTGCGCAGCGTGAAGCGCGCGCTCCGCACGCCGTCGAGGACGATCTGCGTCGCGGCGACCTGCGGCTCGGGGCGCGTGGCCCCGCAGCTGTCGCAGTGGTAGCGCCCGAGATGGCCGAGGTAGACGGCGTCGTAGCGGTAGGGGGCGCCGCAACGCCGGCAGTGTTTGGCGTCGGCGGCGTGCTGCATAGCCGGCAGGGCCATGCCGTCGTCCTCGACTCCGAAGTGGGTGGCATCCGCCGCGCGGCCCAGGTCGGCCACCGTCGGGTCGTCGGCGTTGAGTACGAGCGCGGCGTCGGTGCTCGCGGCCACCTGCGCCCAGCGGTCGGCGATCGTGTCCAGCTCGCCGTAGCGATCGAGCTGATCGCGGAACAGGTTGGCCAGCAGCAGCGCCCGCGGGCGCAGGTCAGCGACCACGCGGTCAAGCCAGAACTCGTCGACCTCGAAGAGGCCGGTGTCGGCGTCGGGCGGGCCGTCCATGAGCGCCGTCGCCACGCCACCGGCCATGTTCGCGCCAGCGCGGTTGTGGACCAGGCGCGCGCCGGCGCGCTCGAGGATCTCCGCGGCCATCGCGGCGGTCGTCGTCTTGCCGTTGGTGGCCGAGATGACGGCGCTGCCGCGCTGAAGGCGCCCGCCGAGGCGCGCGATCGCGCGTGGGTCCAGGCGCATGAGCAACTTGCCGGGCAACGACGTCCCGCCACGCCCCGCGCGGCGCGAGAGCGCCCCGGCGGCGCGTGCGGCGGCGACCTTGACGTCCAGCGCGGTCATCCCGCCCCGTGCTCTGCGGCGACCGGCAGCAGCACCCGCACGGCGCCCGGCAGGACGCGGAAGGTCATGGGCAGCTCGCCGACCGGGTCGCCGTCGGCCTGGACGACGAACGGGCGACTGGCCTCGACGCGCACGACGGTGCCGCGCAGCACGTGCACGCTGGGGTCGTGAACGTGCTCGCCCTTGAAGGCCTTGGGCATCACGCTGCGCAGGAAGTGCGCCTTGCTCGTGCTCTCGAGCCTGACGATGTCCAGCGCGCCGTCGTCGAGCTCGGCGTCGGGCGCCACGAACATGCCCCCGCCATAGGCCTTGGAGTTGGCCATCGCGACGCCCCAGCCGGTGAACTGCAGGCGCCGGCCGTCGACCTCGATGGTGAAGTCTGCCGGCTTCCAGGCGGCCAGCGCGCGCAGCGCGCCGTAGACATAGACGAACTGGCCCAGGCGCGCGGGCGCCTCGTTGGCGATGCGGTTGGCGTCGGAGTCGAAGCCCAGCGAAGCTATTCCGATGTACGGCGTGTCGCCGGCCTGGCCCAAGTCGAGGGCGTGTGGCTCGCCGTTGGCGATCACCTCGCAGGCCGCCTCGGCGTCAAGCGGGATGCCGACCACCCGCGCGAAGTCGTTCCCGCGCCCACCGGGCAGCACGCCGAGCACGGCGCCGGGGACCTCGGTCAGCGCGCCGGCGACCTTGCCGAGCATCCCGTCGCCGCTGAGCGTCACTACGACGCGCCCGCGCCGCGCCGCGCCGACGGCGAGCTCGGCGGCGTGCTCGAGGTCGCGCGTGGCGTCGACCTCGGCGCTGATGCCGAGGTCGCGCAGGCGCGCCTCGACGCCGGGCAGCGCGCGCGCCGCGCGCCCGCCGCCGGCCGAGGGGTTGACGATGAGCGCGACCTCGCGTGTCAGGCCCACCGGGTCTGCCCTCACTGCGGCTCCGCGCCCGGCGCAGGTGTGCTCGGGGCGCGCTGGAGCAGCAGCTCGGCCAGGGTGGGGGCGACGAACGCCGGCGCCGGATCGGCCTCGCGCGCCATCAGCGCGGTGGTGGCGCCGGTCAGGACGACCGCGCCGTCGAGGCCCGCGGCGCGCGCGCCGGCGACATCGGTGTCGAGGCGGTCGCCGACCACGAGCGCCCGGCCGTTCCCCATGCGGTCCAGCGCGGTCAGGAAGAGCTGCGGCTCGGGCTTGCCAACCGAGTTGGCGCGCACGTCCGCGGCCGTCTCGACAGCCGCCACCACGGAGCCGGTCCCCGGCCAGGGCCCGTCGGGCATCGGGAACGTCGGGTCGCGCGCCGTGCACCACACCTCGGCACCGCGCAGCGCGGCCTGCACCGCGCCCTTGAGCTCGGTGTAGTCGAAGCGCTCATGGCCGCTGATGACGACGACGTCCGCGCGGTCGGCGAGATCGGAGCCGTTGAGGATGCGCAGGCCCGCATCGGCGACGTGGCGGTGCATTGACGGCGCGCCGATGACGAAGGCCGTCGCGTGGGCGGACTCGGCGAGGACGTACTGCAGCGCGCCGCCGACGGTCACGACCTCCTCCCGCGCGGCCTGAAAGCCCAGTCGCCAGAGCTTGCGCACGAAGTCGTCCTCGCTGTGGCGGGCGTCGTTGGTCACGAAGGCCAGCTTGCGGCCGGCCGCGCGCAGCGCACCGACGGCCTCGACCGCGCCCGGCGTGGGCTCGTCGCCCACCCAGACGCAGCCGTCGAGGTCGAGAAGGAAGGTGTCGTAGGGCGCGAGGCCGGGTGCGACGGGCACGTGAGTGCGCCCATTATCCTCGCCCGCCGTGCGCCGGACCGTCCTCGCGCTGTGCGCGGCGCTGCTGATCGCCGGTTGCGGCGGCGGCGACGCGCAGCCCGCCACCACGCCAAAGACGACGGCCGCGGCGACCTGCCGCACCGTGGCGGCACCCGCCCCCAAGGGCGAGCAGCATCTCTCCAAGCCGACGACGCGGCTGAAGCCGGACGTGCGCTACGTCGTCGATCTGCAGACCAACTGCGGCACGATCAGCATCCGCCTGGCCAACGGCCGCGCCCCCAAGACGTCGGCCTCGTTCGCCGCCCTCGTCAGGCAGGGCTTCTACGACGGCCTGACCTTCCACCGCGTCGTGCGCGACTTCGTCGACCAGGGCGGTGACCCGCTGGGCACCGGCCTCGGCGGCCCTGGCTACACGGTGATCGAGGCCCCGCCGCCTGACACCACCTACACCGACGGCGTCGTGGCGATGGCCAAGACCGAGGCGCAGCCGCGCGGCGCCTCGGGCAGCCAGTTCTTCATCGTCACCGCCGACGATGCCAAGCTGCCGCCGGACTACGCGCTCGTGGGCGGCGTAGTGCGCGGGATGGACGTTGCCCAGCGCATCGCGCGGATGCCGGTCGACGCGCAGGATGCCCCGCGCTCGCCGATCGTCATCGAGAAGGCGACGCTCAGAACGGGGTGAGCGATCCAGGCCGACGCTCAGAACAGGGTGAGCGGCGGCTTGGCGGGCTCGAGGCAGTCGGGCTCGTCGTGGCGCGCGTCGTTGACCGCCTGGCCCACCGCGCGCATGGCGGTCTCGCGCAACGGCGCGCACAGCTCGAGCAGCTCGCCCTGGTCGGCATCGTGGTCCAGCCAGGCGCTCTCGGCCTCGCGCGGGAGCATGACCGGCATGCGGTCGTGGATCGGCGCGAGGTGCTCGGAGGCCGCCGTCGTGACGATCGCGACCGTGCGCAGCGACTCGACGTCCCTGGCCGGCCGCCAGCTCGACCACAGCCCGGCGAAGGCGAACGGCTCCTGATCTGGGCGGGTCACCCACCACGGCTGCTTCGGCTCGCCCGGGCGCTTCTCCCACTCGTAAAAGCCGTCGGCGATGACAAGGCAGCGGCGCGCGCCGCGAAAGGCCCCGCTCTCGAACATCGTCTCCGAGCGCGCGTTGATCAGCTTCAGCCCGAGGCTCTTGGGGTCCTTGGCCCAGTACGGCACGAGCCCCCAGCGCAGCAGCTCGCCGCGCGCGGCGCCCTCGCGATCGGTGGTCACGGCAAGGACGTCGTCACCCGGGGCGACGTTGTAGCGCCGCCTGATCTGGACCGGCTCGCCGATGCCGAAGCGCTCGCGCAGGACGGAGGGGTCGGGCCCCGCCAGCGAGTAGCGCCCGCACACGTCAGCCGCCCTGGGCGGCGCGCGCACGCTCGCGCGCCCGCGCCTGGCGCCGGCGCCCGACCAGGGCAAGGATGCCGATGATCGCTGCGATGACGACCACGCCGAGCAGGAGCCCGAGGCCCGTGCTGACGCCGCCGAACGGCAGCGCGACGAGCTTGACGATGCCCAGCCCGAGCGCCAGCAGCACGATGACGAGCAGCAGGATGAGCGCGAAGCCGCGGACCTTCAGGTACCACGGCGCGCTCGCCGGCGGGGCGAGCAGGCCCATCACGCGCAGCAGCAGCAGCTGGCGGTTGGACGGCGGCGCCTGGCCGAGCCGCTCGACGGCCTGCTTGAGGTCGTCGGGCCGGCGCTCGGCGAGGGCCAGTGACGCATCGGCCATGCGCCGCAGCTGCATGCGCTCCTGCGGGCGCGAGGCGGCGATGGCGCGCCGGAAGTAGTCGCGCGAGGCGTCGGCGTCGTAGCGCTCGGCCGCCCGCGCGCCGAGGATCGCCAGCGCCGCGGCCTTGAACTTCTGCTCGCGCTCGAGCTCTTCGTCGGAGCGGTCCTGCAGCGCCTGCATGGCGGCAAGCGCGCCGCGTTGCTCGATGCGGATCTGGCGTGGCTTGGGCGGCATGGTTAAGGCAGAATCTAGCGCCACCGTCCGTCAGGCCTCCGCGCCCCGGGCCGCGCTGCCCGGTCGCTGCTTGTCGAGGCCCTACACTCGCCGCCCATGCCGGTCCGCCCCAAGCCGCTCCTTGCGCTCGCCGCGCTGACCATCGCGCTGATGTCCGCGGCACCCGCTGTCGCCCAGGAGGCGCCGACCCTCGGCTCGGAGACGACGCAGACCCAGGCGGCCGCCCCGCCGGACACGACCGACAGCGGAAACGGGGGCCTGGCCACCTGGCAGGAGGTGCTGATCTTCGCGGCCGGCCTGATCCTCCTCGCGGGCATCGGCTTTGCCATCGTCGGCGACGCCCGCGAGCGCGCGCGGCGGCTGAGCCGCCACGGAGACCGCGTCGAGGCGGCGACGGCCGGGGTCCCGCACAAGCACCGCGCTCAGGCCAAGCAGCGTGCGCGGGCCAAGGCACGCGCGGCGAAGGCGCAGCGGCGCAAGAACCGCTAAGACCCACTAGTAGCTGCCGGGGACGTCGACCTTCCGCCGCCGCCGGCACGTGCACTCCTGACCGGACGGGCGGCGGGATCCGCCGCGCGACCTGCCACCCTGCACGCCAGAAGCAGCATGGACGCCCGCCTTCGGAGCCCGCTCGCCAGCGCAGCCGCCCGTGCGCTCGGCGCCCGTCCGCGCCACCTGCGCCGTCTGCGGCTCGACCTCAGCGACGGCGCGGCCACGACGCTGCACGTCGCCACCTACGACCTGCGCCGCACGCTGCCGCGCGTCGTGCGGTTGGCGCAACCGGCGCCGCTCGAGCGCTGGTGTCGCGAGCACCGCGCGGCCGAGGCGATCGTCGGCGGCTTCTTCGTGCGCCCCGGCGGCATGCCGCTCGGCGAGCTTCGCACGAGCGGCATCGCGCGCTCCACCCGGCCCTTCGAGGCGCCGTGGGACGGCGTGCGCGCCTGCCTGCACGTCGCCGGCGGGCGCATCGCGCATCGCTCGCCGCGACGAGCTGCCCGCCGAGCCGCCCGGCGACCTGCTGCAGGCCGGGCCGCTGCTCGTGCGCGACGGGGTCGCCTGCGCCGACGGCGACGCCGAGGGCTTCTCGGCCGGGGCGGGGCCAGTTCGACTCGGACATCACGGCCGGGCGCCACCCGCGCGCCGCGATCGGCGCTGGCAGCGGGGCACCGCATGCTCGCCGTGGCCTGCGACGGCCGCGCCGACGACGAGGCCGGCCTGACCCTCGGCGAGCTCGCCGAGGCGCTGCGTCGCGCTCGGGCGCGCTGCGCCCTGAACCTCGACGGCGGCGGCTCGACGTCGCTGGTCTGTGGCGGCCGGCTGCGCAACGTCCCGCGCGAGGCGCACGGCATCGTGCTGGCCGGTGGCCGGCCGGTCTCGACCGTGATCGCGTTCGACACGCGCGTTCGCCCGCCGGTCGCGGTACAACAGACGGGTGCGCGTCGTCAGCGCCCTCATGTTCTTCCCCCGCGGTGGATCGGCCCACGTGGCCCGCGCGCTGGCGCGCGAGCTGCCCGCCCACGGCTGCGACGTGACGATCGTGTCGGGGTCGATCGGTCCCACGCAGCGACCCCCGAAGCCACCCACGGCGATGCCGAGCGCTTCTACGAGGGTCTCGACGTCCACGCCGTCGACTTCTCGCGCGGCGACGCCCCGATGCACCCGTCCTACGAGGACCGCCCGGACGCGCCCGACCGCGTCTTCGCCGCCGCTCGACGACGCCGCCTTCGAGCGCCACGTCGCGGCCTGGTGCCGCGCGCTGCGACGGGCGCGGGCGCCCGGGCGCCGACGTCCTGCACCTGCACCACCTCACGCCGATCCACGAGGCCGCCGCGCGCGTGGCGCCGCGACGTGCCGGTCGTCGCCCACCTGCACGGCACCGAGCTGCTGATGCTCGAGGCGATCGCCGCCGGCGCGCCCCGACTGGCCGCACGCCGAGGCGTGGGCCGCAGCGCATGCGCCGCTGGGCCGGCGCTGCGAGCGCGCTGCTCGTGCTGTCGCCGGGCCAGGTCGAGCGCGCCGCGCGAGCTGCTCGGCGTCGAGCGCGACGCGCTGCGTGGTCGCGCCCAACGGCTTCGACCCCGAGCGCTTCGCGCCGCGCGACGGTCGACCGCGCCGCCCTCTGGCGCGACGCGCTCGTGGACGACCCGCGCGGCTGGCGGCCGGGCGGCGAGCGAGGGCTCGATCGCGCTACACGCGCCGAGCAGACGGCGCGCGCTCGCCGCGGCCCCGTGGTCGTCGTCGGTCAGCCGCTTCACCGAGGTCAAGCGCATCGGGCTGCTCGATCGCGGCCTTCGCCCGCGCGCGCGACGCGCTGGGCTCCGGCGCGTCGCTGGTCATCGTCGGCGGCTATCCGGGCGAGTGGGAGGGCGAGCACCCCTGCCGACGCGATCCGCGCGACCGGCGCGCGCGACGTCTTCCTCGCCGGCTGGCACGAGCACGACGCGCTGCCCGCGCTTCTTCGCCGCAGCCGACGTGGTCGTGCTCGCCTCGGTGCGCGAGCAGTTCGGCTCGGTGCTCGTCGAGGGCATGGCCTGCGGGCTGCCGCCGATCGCCGTCGACCGCTTCGGCCCGGCCGACATCGTCGACCGACGGCGAGACCGGCTGGCTCGTCGAGCCCGACGACGAGGCCGCGCTCGCGGGCGCGCTGGCCGAGGCGATCGCGCATCCCGAGGAGCGCCTGCTGCGCGGTGCCGCGGCGCGGCGCGACGTGCTCGCGCGCTTCGCCTGGCCGGCGCTGGCCGATCGTCTGGCCGCGCTCTTCGAGCAGGTCGCCGGGGCCACATATCCTGTGGCTCCGTGAGGGACTCGGACACCGCACGCATCGCCCGCCTGTTCGCGCCGTATCGCCTGCGGCTGACGATCGTGCTCGCGCTGATCGGCATCTCGGCCGGGCTGAGCATGATCTCGCCGTTCCTGCTGCGCGAGGTGCTCGACACGGCGATCCCCGAGCACGACACGACGCTGCTGACCGGGCTCGTCGCCGGCATGATCGCGATCTCGATCGCCACGGGCGCGCTCGGCGTGGCGCAGACGTGGCTGTCCAACGTGGTCGGCCAGCGCGTCATGCACGATCTGCGCGCCGCCGTCTACCGCCACCTGCAGCGCCTGTCGCTGGCCTTCTTCACGCGCACGCGCACGGGCGAGGTCCAGTCGCGGATCGCCAACGACATCGGCGGCGTGCAGAACGTCGTCACCTCGACGGCCACGTCGATCGTCTCGAACGTCACGACGGTGCTGGCCACGATCGTCGCGATGTTCGCGCTCGACTGGCGGCTGGCCACGTTCTCGCTTGCGCTGCTGCCGTTCTTCGTGTGGCTCACGCGCCGCGTCGGGCGCGAGCGCAAGCGCATCACCACCGAGCGCCAGGGCCGCCTGGCCGACATGACCTCGCTGGTCGAGGAGTCGCTGTCGCGTCAGCGGGATCCTGCTGGGCAAGACGATGGGCCGCGCGCCCGAGCTGGCCGACCGCTTCACGCGCGAGTCGGCCGAGCTGGCCGACCTCGAGGTGCGCGCGCGCATGGCCGGCCGCTGGCGGATGGCCACGCGTGCAGATGAGCTTCGCGATCATGCCGGCGCTCGTCTACTGGTTCGCCGGCGAGCGATCGCCACGGCGGCGCCGCGATCTCGATCGGCACGCTGGTCGCGTTCACCACGCTGCAGACGCGCCTGTTCTTCCCGCTGCAGTCGCTGCTGTCGGTGGGGATCGACGTGCAGACCTCGCTGGCGCTGTTCCGCCGCATCTTCGAGTACCTCGACCTGCCGGTCGACATCGCCGAACGCGAGGACCCCGTCGAGCTGCGGGCGGTGCGCGGGGAGGTGCGCTTCGAGGACGTCTCGCTTCGCCTACGACGCCGACGGGCCGCCGACGCTCGAGGACATCGACCTCGTCGTGGCGCCGGGGACGACGACGGCGCTCGTCGGGGAGACCGGCTCGGGCAAGACGACGCTCGGCTACCTCGTGGCGCGCCTCTACGACGCCGACCGCCGGACGCGTGAGGATCGACGGCGTCGACGTGCGCGACGTCTCCTTCGCGTCGCTGGCGCAGCGCCGTCGGGCTGGTCTCGCAGGAGACCTACCTCTTCCACGCCACGGTGCGCGAGAACCTGCGCTTCGCCAAGCCCGACGCCACCGACGAGGAGACTCGAGGAGGCCGCGCGCGCCGCGCAGATCCACGACCTCATCGCGAGCCTGCCCGACGGCTACGACACCGTCGTCGGCGAGCGCGGCTACCGCTTCTCCGGCGGCGAGAAGCAGCGCATCGCGATCGCGCGCACGGTCCTGCGCAACCCGCCCGTGCTCGTGCTCGACGAGGCGACGAGCGCGCTGGACAACGAGACCGAGCGCGCCGTGCAGGAGGCGCTGGACCAGCTGGCCCAGGGCCGCACCACGATCGCGATCGCGCACCGCCTGTCGACGATCCGCGACGCCGACCAGATCGTCGTCCTCGACGGCGGGCGCATCGTCGAGCGCGGCACCCACGACGAGCTGCTGGCCCGCGGCGGACGCTACGCCACGCTGGCCGCGCGCGACGCCGACGAGCCGGTCGCGGCGTGACTGCATCCCTGTCGAAAGCGATTCAGTAGCCTCATGCGCGTGCGGCCCACCTTCTCAGTGCTCCTTGCCGTGCTGGTGGCGCTCGCATTGGTGCCATCGGCGCAGGCCAAATCGACCACCGTGCGCACCCCGCAGGGCACGATCACGACCACGCGCGGCGACGACGGCGTGCGCCACATGACGTTCCGCTGGGGGCCCGTTGCGATCAAGCCCGGCCAGAACACGATCTCGATCGCCGACAACGACCTCAAGCCGCCGGGGCCCGGGTGGATCACGCGGTTCGCGCCGAACCTGACCTACGTCAACGGCAAGGTGCCGCGCGTCGACGTCATCCACCTGCACCACGCCGTGTGGCTGGTCAGCAACCGCACCGACCCGCTGCGCCCGACGTGGGCGGCGGGCGAGGAGAAGACCGTCGCGCAGCTGCCCAAGGGCTACGGCTGGCGCTATCGCTCGGGCGACAAGTGGCTGCTCAACCACATGATCCACAACCTCACGCCCGTGCCCACAAGGGTCTTCATCACCTGGAAGATGGACTTCATCCCGCTGGGCGCCAGGGCAGCCACCGGCATGCGCGAGGTCAAGACGCAGTGGCTCGACGTCGAGGGGGGCAAGGCCTACCCGGTCTTCGACGCCCTCCAAGGCAGCGGCCACAACGGCCGCTACACGTTCCCCGACGACAGTCCCAACCCCTATCCCGACGGCTACGTGCGCAACCGGTGGGTCGTCGACCACGACGCGACCCTCGTCGGAGGATCCGGCCACCTGCATCCGGGCGGCCTGTACACCGACCTCAAGCTCACGCGCAACGGCAGGACGGTCGAGCTGTTCCGCTCGCGCGCGCACTACTACGAGCCCGCGGGCGCGGTGTCGTGGGACGTCTCCATGGGCGTGACGCCGAAGAACTGGCGCGTGGCGGTCAAGAAGGGCGACGTCCTCAGCGTGTCCGGCACCTACGACACGCGCACGACCTCGTGGTACGAGGTCATGGCGATCATGCCGATGGCGATCACGACGACACCGGCGGGCGGGGCGGACCCCTTCGTGACCAATACCGCGGTCAAGGGCGTGCTCACCCACGGCCACCTGCCCGAGAACAACCACCACGGCGGCGCGCCCAGCGCCTCGCTGCGCAACGCCACCACGCTGCCCGACGGCCCGCGGACCGGCACCATCGACATCTCGCAGTTCGTCTACGGGCAGGGCGACCTCTCCGCCACCGGCGCGCTGGCCCGCCCGCCGGTCGTCGCCCCGGGCCAGGCGCTGACCTTCGTCAACGACGACGCCGGGCACGAGATCTTCCACACGATCACGGCGTGCCGCACGCCGTGCACCGCGACGACGGGTATCGCCTACCCGCTGGCCAACGGCCCGACGGTGTTCGACTCCGGCGAGCTGGGCTTCGGGCCCATCGGCTTCACGGCCGCGGCCAACCGCAAGCAGTGGCAGACGCCGACCGACCTCACGCCGGGGACCTACACGTACTTCTGCCGCATCCATCCGTTCATGCGCGGCGCTTTCCGAGTGAAGGGGTAGTCGCTGCGCCTGCTCGTCGTCGAGCAGCAGGCCGACGCGCCGGCCGGGCTGCTGGGGGAGTGGGCCGCGGCCCGCGGCGCGCGGGTCGACGTCCTGTTGCCGTCGACCGTCGCAGGCTGGCCCGATCCCGCCGAGGGGACCGCGGTCGTGGCCCTCGGATCGGATCGCTCCGTGCACGCATCGAGCGATCCGTGGATCGCGGCAGAGCTCGAGTACCTGCGGGCAGCGCACGACAGTGGCGTCCCGGTGCTCGGCATCTGCTTCGGCGCGCAGGCGCTCGCCGCGGTGCTCGGGGGCGCGGTGAGCAGGGCCGCGGAGACCGAGGTCGGCTGGATCGAGGTGGCGGGCGACGACGGCTTCGGCGGAGCGTGGTTCACCTGGCACGAGGACATCTTCACCGTGCCGCCGGGCGCCGAGGAGCTAGCGCGGGCGGCCTCCGGGCCGCAGGCCTTCGCCGTCGGCGCCAGCGTCGGCGTGCAGTTCCACCCCGAGGTGACCCCGAAGATCGTCGGCGACTGGCTGGCCGACGGCCGCGACGTGGTGCCCGACCCCGAGCCGATCCGCACCGAGACAATGCAGCGGATCGCGGCGGCGCGCGTTCGCGCGTTCGCGCTGTTCGACGCAATCGCAGCGCGCTGGTAAGCGCCGCCATCCGCCATCCGTCCAGCCGTGCGCCCGGCCATGCGTCCAGCCACACGCCCCGCTGAGCGGGGTCACGGGCCCGGCCGGCCGATGCACGGGGCATGCCTCGCCGCCGACTCGCCGCCGTGGCCACAGCGCTCGCTGCGCTGGCACTGTGCGCGCCGGCGGTCGCATCGGCCGGCGAGTGCGCCGGTGCCGACCTCGTTCCGGACGCCTCCAATCTGCCCGTGGTCGGCCAGGCGACGCTGTGCCTGCTCAATCAACAGCGCGCGGCCGGCAGCGTGGCGCCGCTGACCGAGAACGCGAAGCTCACGGTCGCGTCGATGCGCTACTCGCAGCGGATGGTCAACGAGGCGTTCTTCGACCACCAGGCGCCCGACGGCGCGACGCTCGTCGATCGCCTCACCGGCGCCGGGTACGCGGTCGACGACGCGCCGGTCGTCGGCGAGAACATCGGCTGGGGGTCGGGCTCGCTCGCGACCGCGCGGTCGATGGTGCAGGCGTGGATGGCCAGCGCCGGCCACCGGGCCAACCTGCTCAGCAGCGACTACTCGCAGGTCGGGCTCGGCGTCGTCCTCGGGACGCCCGACGACCGCTCTTCGGGGGCGACCTACACGACCGACTTCGGCTCTCGCGCGGCGACGGCGCACCGCAAGGCCTCCCGCACGCGCAAGGCTCGCATTCGCGCCAAGTCGCGGGCGCGCATCGCGCGCTCGCGCCGCCGCTGAGGCACCGACGACGCTCCGCGTCCTATCCTGATTCTCCATGCCACGGTCGGCCACAGCCCTCGTCCTTGCCCTCGTCGCGGCCGCGTTCGCCCCGGCGATCGCCTCCGCAGCCGCGCTGCCACCGGCCAATCCGCCGGGCGCCGTGCGGCTCTCCGACGAGCGGCTGACCACGCGCTGGGCACACACGGCGGACATCCAGCCGATCTTCAGCAGGCCGTCTGACAAGTCGCGCCGCATCGCGAAGCTGCACCTCCTGACCGAGGACTCGTTCCCAGAGGTCTACGTGGTGCTGTCGAGCTGGAAGAACAAGGCGGGAAACACCTGGCTGCATATCCGCGTGCCGATGCGCCCGAACCGTCGCACGGGGTGGGTGCGCCAGAGCGCGCTGCGCCCGATGCACACGGTGCACACCTCGCTCATCGTCAACCGCCACACCCTGCGGGTGACGCTGTTCGACCATGGCAAGAAGCGCTTCAGCGCGCGGATCGGCGTCGGCAAGGCGGCGACGCCGACGCCCGCCGGCCGCTTCTGGATCCGCGAGAAGTTCCACGTCAACGGCACCACGATCTACGGGCCGCGGGCGATGGGCACGAGCGCCTACGCCCCGACGCTGAGCGAGTGGCCCGGCGGGGGCGTCGTGGGCCTGCACGGCACCAACGAGCCGAACCTGATCCCCGGCCGCCCGTCGCACGGTTGTGTGCGCCTGCGCAACGCCGACATCCTGCGGCTGTACCGGCTGGTGTCGACAGGCACGCCCGTGCGCATCCTCTGACCTCGCGCGCTCGCAGGCACCGGCCACCCCTTCGGGTAGATCTGCCGTTCGGCCAGCTTTGAGCGCCGCTTGGCTCTTGCGCCCCACCGCTGGACGCTGGTAGTTTTCGCTCCACAAATCTCGACGTGCCCGACGGGAAGAGGGGCATCAGGGGGATTGACGGGTGAACCGCCGGCCCTTGGGGAGGGGCCGGCGGTTTGACACTGTGGGGGCATCACCGGTCGGCGCGTGCCGCCCACCGGCGACTGGGGGCCCCTTGGGGGCCTCAGAGCGGGCCCGCCGGCCCCACCCAGCCGGCGGGCCCTCCTTCTTCGACTGGGCGTCCGAACCGGCCGCGCGCCAAGGGGCGTATCGTCGCCGCCATGAGCACGCTCGCCGGCAGCGCCACCGTGCTCGTCCACGAGGACGGGCCCGCCGTGCGCGTCACCCTCAACCGCCCCGACAAGCGCAATGCGCTGAGCCTCGAGTTGATGGAGGAGCTGATCGACGCGCTGCGCCGCACGAGCGCAGAGCCCGGAGTCCGGGTCATCGTCCTCGAGGCCTCCGGGCCGGCGTTCTCCGCGGGCCACGACCTCAGCGAGATGATCGATCGCGACGTCGCGTTCTTCCAGCGCCTGTTCGACGTCTGCACCGAGCTGATGGAGACGATCCATCGCCTGCCCCAGCCGGTGATCGCCAAGGTGCAGGGGATCGCCACCGCCGCGGGCTGCCAGCTCGTGGCCGCCTGCGATCTGGCCGTGGCCGCCGAGACCGCGCGCTTCGCCACGCCGGGCGTGAAGATCGGGCTGTTCTGCTCGACGCCGATGGTTCCGCTGTCGCGGGCGATCGGGCGCAAGCGCGCGCTCGACATGCTGCTGACCGGGCACCCGATCGACGCCGAGACCGCGCTGGACTGGGGCCTGGTCAACCGCGTCGTGCCGGCTGACGCGCTCGACGATGAGGTGGCCGGCATCGTCGACGCCATCGCCCGTTCCAGTCCGCTCACCGTCGGGATCGGCAAGGAGGCCTTCTACGCTCAGATCGAGCTCGACGAGCACCGCGCGTACGACCTGACCAAGGCCGTGATGGCGATGAACGCGCGCGCCGACGACGCGCAGGAGGGCATGACCGCGTTCCTGGAGAAGCGCTCGCCGGAGTGGCGCGGGACCTAGCCGATAACTAGAGCCCGACCGGGTGGCGCGCGACGTAGCCCGCGGTCGAGCGGTCGGCGCGCTGCCAGCGCGAGCCGGTCTCCCCGCGCCCGGTCGTGTCGTATCGGCGGCCGTGGATGACCATGTAGGCGTGGCCCGGGTTGGCGTAGACGGTGATCCAGCGCCCGCGGCCCGGGGCGCCCCACGACATCAGCTCGCCGGAGTCCAGCGGGCTGCCGAGGCGGCCGGCCGCATGCAGCACGTAGGAGACCGAGCCCGAGCAGTCGTAGGCGCTGTCGTGGAACGAGCGGTGCCCGCCGCCAAAGCGATACGGGAACCCGGCGATGCGGTTCGCCGCGGCGACGGCGCGCAGCACCGCGACCGGAAAGCCCGGCCGCGTCGGACGCCCGGCCAGATGGGCGCGCTTGAGGACCGGGTGGCGGCCGGCGATGCCGAGGGCCGCCCACGTCGCCGGACCGACGACCCCGTCGGCCGTCAGGCCGTGCGCGCGCTGGAAGCGGCGCACCGCGCGCGAGGTCCCCGGGCCGAAGACGCCGTCGACGGCGACGCCGAGACGGCTCTGCAGCAGGCGCACGCTCGCGCCGCGCGTGCGCACCGTCGCGCCACCGGCCGCGGCGCGGGCGCGATGGCGGTGCAGACTGCGGCGGATCATGCGCCAGGTGCCGGCACCGACCACGCCGTCGGCCGTCAGGCCGTGGGCACGCTGGAAGCGGCGCACGGCACGCAGCGTCCCGCGCCCGAAGACGCCGTCGTCGCCGAGATGCAGCGCGCGCTGGAGCTTGCGGACGGACGCCCCGCGGTCGCCGTGGTGCAGCGTCGGCAGCGCCTGCGCATCGGCGGCGGGCAGCAGGGCCGCCAACGCGACGACGGCGGCCAGGCGGCGTATGTTGGCGGCGCGGGGGGACATCGGTTGGTGCGCCTACGGGGTGAGCTGTCGGGCTCGCGCGATGCGCTACGCCGCAGACAGCGGCGATTCGCCCCTGCGCGCCGGTTCCCCGGCCCGCATTGGTTCCCCCGATCCCCGCCCTCGAAGGCAGGAGACTCGGCGCGACGGGCGTCGACGCTATCAGGGGAAATTCCTGCTCATTGCAGGATTTCTTGCAGCGCGCAGGTCTGCAATCTGCCGCTCGCGCGGCGGTAGCACCGTGCGCGGCGCGGCCGGCGCAGCGTCACACGCGCTCCGGCCGTCGCAGCCGCACCCGGCCGAGGTCGATCTCGCTCTGCTCGGCAAGCATCCGCCCCGGATAGCCGAGCGGCGGCGCTGTCGCCCGGCCGAGCCGCCGCACCTGGTCGGCGCTGAGCGCGAGGTCGACCGCGGGCAGCAGGTCCTCGAGTTGGTCGAGGGTGCGCGGGCCGATGATCGGCGCGGTGACGCCGGGCTGGGCCCATAGCCACGCCAGCGCGACCTGCGCGGGGCCGCTGTCGTTCTCCTCGGCCACCGCGCTCAGCTCGTCGACCACGCGGAAGTTCGGCTCGGTCCCGCGGCGGTCCAGGGCCTCCTCGACGTCGTCGGGCGCGTCGCCGATGCGCGTGCCCGGGGGCGGCTTGGTGCCGCGCTCGTAGCGGCCGGTCAGGAACCCCGCACCGAGCGGGCCCCACGGCAGCACGGCAAGCCCGGCGGCGCGGCAGAACGGCAGGATCTCGGTCTCGATCGAGCGTTCGACCAGCGAGTACTGCGGCTGCAGCGAGACGAAGGGCGCGAGCCCTTCGCGGTCCTGCAGGGCCACGGCCCACGTCAGCAGCCAGGCGGGGAAGTTCGAAGCGCCCAGCGCGCGCACCTTGCCGGCGCGCACGAGGCCGTCGAGCGCCGCCAGCGTGTCCTCGAGCGCCACCTCGATGTCGGGCGCGTGCACCTGGTAGAGGTCGATCACGTCGACGCCCAGCCGGCGCAGCGACGCGTCACACGCCCGCGCGATGCGATCGGGCGCCAGGCCTTCGCCGCCCGGATCGGACACCGCAAAGCGGACCTTGGTCGCGAGCACCACCTCCGAGCGCCGCCGCGCGAGCCATGGGGCGAGGGTCTCCTCGGATGCGCCGTCGCCGTAGGTGTCGGCCGTATCGATGAGGTTGTGACCGGCGTCGACGAAGGCGTCGAGCATGCGGTGCGCCTCGTCGCGCGGCGTGCGGCCGCCCATGAGCATCGTGCCGAGGCCCAGCCGGCTGACGTGCAGCGGTCCCAGATCGGTGTGATCCATGGGCTGACTCTATGCCCGCCCGGCCGGCACGGCGAACCAGCGAGAGCGGGTAGGTTGCTCCGCCATGGCGCTGGTGTCAGAGCTCGACCTGCCGGTCCTCGACTACACCGATCCGGCGCTACGCGGCCGTGCCTTCCACCCGCGGATGGCCGAGCTGCGGGCACAGGGCTGGCTGGCGGCCACGCCGATCGGGGTGATGGTGCTCGAGCGTGAGGCCGCCGAGGTCTTCCTGCGCAGCCGCTCGACAACCTTCCCCGGCCGCAAGCTGGCTGAGCTGTTCGGCATCGAGACAGGCCCGCTGGCCGAGGAGCTGCGGCGCAACATCCTCTGCATCGACGGCGACGACCATCGCCGGCTGCGCAACCTCGTCAACCCCGCCTTCACACCGCGCGCCGCCGACCGCTGGCGTCCGGCCATGCGCACCTACCTGCAGCAGCTCTGGGAGGCGGTGCGCTCCGAAGGCCGCTGCGAGTTCGTCGAGGCCTTCGCCAAGCCCTACCCGTCGCTGATGATCGCGACGGTCATGGGCGCGCCGTTGAGCGACGCGCCGCGCCTTCACCACTGGTCCAATTGGATCCAGAAGCAGTTCGACGCCGAGGCGCTCATGACGCAGCGCGAGCTGATCGAGGAGGCCGTCGTCGAGTTCTACGAGTACGCCGACGCTCTGCTGGCCGCCCGCCGCGACGACCCGGGTGACGACCTCGTCTCGACGCTGCTGGCCGCCGAGGCCGATGGGGACCGGCTGTCGGAGGTCGAGTGCGTCAACCTCGTGCTCAATGTCCTGATCGGCGGGGTCGATACGACCCAGTCCCAGCTCGCGCACGCCGTCCGCCTGCTCGCCGAGCACCCCGATCAGTGGGCCGCCCTGCGCGCGGACCCCGCGCTGGCCCCCGGCGCCGTCGACGAGGCGCTGCGCTACGAGCCGATCACCCCGTTCGCCGCGCGCATCGTCGTCGAGGACATGGAGTTCCGCGACGTTGCCTTCCCGGCCGGGACCGTGGTGCTGGTGGCCGCGTGCACCGCGAACCGCGACGGCGTCGCGGATGCCGACCGCTTCGACATCACGCGCACCGACGGCGGGCGCCTGACGACCTTCGGCGCCGGCATCCACTACTGCCTCGGGGCGAACCTCGCGCGCGCCGAACTGCAGGAGGCCCTGGCCTTCCTGGCCTGCCACATCGAGACCCTGGCGCTCGCCGGCGAGCCCGCCTACGGCGGTGTGACCGGCATCTACGGCCTCGACAGCCTGCCGGTCCGCTTCACGTCGGCGTAGACCGTCCGGCGGCGCGACGATCATGCGCAACACCGCGCATGCGCGCCGCCGACATCAGCCCGCGGGTCATCCTGCGCATCGTCCTCATCGTCGTGTGCGTGGTGATCACGCTCTACGTGATCTATCTGCTGCGCAAGCCGATCAGTTGGCTGATCATCGCCACGTTCCTCGCGGTGGCGATGTCGGGCCCGGTGAACCTCCTGGCGCGCCGGATGCGCCGCGGGTTCGCGATCTTCCTCAGCTACCTCGGGCTGCTGCTGGTGCCGGTGCTGCTCGGGGCGATCCTCGTGCCGCCGATCGTCAACGGCGTCAACGACTTGGCCGCCAAGGCCCCGGACTACGCCAGGCAGGTGAGCGACTACGTCGAGAAGAACGAGCGCCTGCGCAAGCTCGAGAACGACTACGGCGTCGTCACCAAGCTCGAGGAAGAGGCCAACAAGCTGCCCGAGAAGGCCGGCACGGCCGCGGGCACCCTCAAGGACCTCGGCGTCGGCCTGGTCAACTCGGTCTTCGCCGGCCTGACGATCCTCATCCTGTCGGTCTTCATGGTCGCCAACGGGCGGAGCTGGGTGAGCCGCGCGATCCAGATGCGGGGAGAGGAGCACGTCGACCGCCTCGAGCGCGCGGTCGACCGGATCGCGGCCGCCGTCGGCAACTACGTCGGCGGCGCGCTCGCGCAGGCAACGATCGCCGGCATCACCGCCTTCCTCGTCATGAAGATCCTCGGGATTCCGTTCGCAGGGCCACTCGCGGTGCTCGTCGGTATCGCCGATCTCGTCCCGCTGATCGGCGCCACCATCGCCGCCGTGCTCGTCGGCATCGTCACGCTGTTCGGCGACTTCCCCCTCGACACGATCATCTGGGTGATCTGGGCCATCGTCTACCAGCAACTGGAGAACACGGTCATCCAGCCCCAGATCCAGCGACGGGCGGTCGACCTCAACCCGTTCGTCACGCTCATGGCGGTGCTGTTCGGCTCGACGCTTTTCGGCATCCTCGGCGCGCTGTTGGCCATCCCGTTCGCCGCTTCGCTGCAGATCGCCGTGCTGGAGTGGTGGCGCTACCGCCAAGAAGTGCGCGTCGTGCCCGTCACCGACCCCTAGTCAAGCGAAGTCCTCGGGCAGGATGTGGCCGGCATGCAGAGCGGCCGCGAACCGGTCGATCAGGTCGAGCTCGAGGCTCAGCGCCAGCGCCCGCGCGTTGGCCGCGATCTGCGCACTGTCGCGGTCCAGCGCGCGATCGAGGGCACCCAGGCGCTCGCCGCCGTGCAACTCGACCGCCGACCACCCGCAGTTCGCGCAGGCCAGGTCGACCGCATGCCGGCCGTCGCCGCTCGAAGCGAGAACCCCGCGCGGGGCGACGAAAGGCCGGCGACACTCGGGGCAGTAGCGGAGGTCGCGGCCGAGCGTGGAGTCGAACAGGCGTCGCATGTGGTCTGAAACGCCCGCACGGACCGACACTTGCGCCAAGTTTTCGGTGCGTCGACACCGGCATCGTGAGCGCTAGGGTTTGGCCCATGGCGACGAGCACGGGCAGGGTCCTCTACACGGCGCGCGCACACGTGACCGGCGGGCGCGCGAACGGGCACGGCCGCACCGACGACGGCGCGCTCGACGTGCAGTTGCGCAGACCGCCCGAGATGGGCGGCGAGGGCGGCGGCACCAACCCCGAGCAGCTCTTCGCCGTCGGCTACGCCGCGTGCTTCGAAGGCGCGCTGGGCGTCGCGGGCCGCCGCGAGCGCCTCGAGGTCGCCGACGTCGCGATCGACTCGCGCGTCAGCCTGCTGCCCACCGAGGAGCGGACCTTTCGCATCGGCGTCGAGCTCGACGTGACACTGCCGTCGGTCGCGGATGCCGACCAGGCCGTCGCACTGGTGCAGGCGGCCCATCGCGTCTGCCCGTACTCCAACGCCACGCGCGGCAACATCGACATCACCCTGACCGCGAACGGCGCTCCGGTCGCGATCGAGTAACGCCCGCCGGCGACTCTTACGAAGAGTTGCAACACGCCACATCGGGCCTTCAGCGCCCGCGCGCACACTGCAGTCGTGGCGCTCGAGCTCACCACCGATCAAGCGAGGCTGATTGCGCGCCTGCGCCTGCGATGGCCCGGCGCAGAGGTCCGCGTGCACAGGCGTGCGTGGGGCCTCATCGTGGAGGTGCGCCGGGGCGATCGCACGGTTTCGCTGACCGCCTTCGACGGCGAGGGTGGCATCGAGCGCGAGCACCACGTCGCACACGCCGCGTGACGACGCGCGCGAGGTACGGGCGGAAACCGCCGGGCGAGCCTGTAGCTCGCCCGGCGCCGCCCGGTCATGGATCACCACTGAACTACTACGTCCCAGGACTTGTGTCTTGTGCCTGGGTGGCGTCGACACTCCCGACCACCGAGGCAGGCCGCCGGCCCTAGGCCGGCGCGGGACCCGGTTGGGCGCCTCGAAGGCCACCCCGGCCGAGTGGGCGATCCGCCGGACTACAGACCCTAGCGAGCGGCGGACGGCTGCGCGGGCCAGCCGGCGCGCGGATCGGGCAGCGGAGTGAGGATCGCCTCGACACGCTCGCGCTGTGACTCGAGGTGCGGGGGCAGGATGATGACCGACCCGAGCTGCTCGATGGTGTAGCCGTCGACCGTGAAGCCCGGCGCGTCGTCGGCGATCTCGAAGAGCACGCCGCTGGGCTCGCGGAAGTAGATCGAATGGAAATAGTGGCGGTCGATGATGCCCGACGTCGTGGACGCCCGCGCCGCGTAGCACCTCTTCCCAGCGCGAATGCTCGGCGACCGTCGTGCCCCACGCGACGTGGTGCACCGTCCCCGCGCTCTGGCGGCCACGCTCGGCCGGAGGCGGGTCGTAGGCGATGAACGACCCGCGCGCGTCGCCACGCAGCTCCCAGCTCCCGTCGCCCAGCGCGTGGGCGCCGAGCAGCTCCTCGAGCACCGGTGCGCTGTGCTCGGGGGCCGCACTGTAGGCGCGCACGCCCTCAAAGCCACGCAGGGCGAGCTCGTGCGGGATCTCGGGGTGCTCGGCGATCATCGGCTCGTCGCGCGTGCTCACGACCAGCTCGTGCCCGAGGCCCTCGGGGTCGGCGAACCGCAGCCGACCGTCCTCGCGCTCCGCCGCCACGCCCTCGTCGCCCAGCCTTCGCTCCCAGAAGCCCAGCGCGTCGTCGGAGGCGACGCGCCAGACGATCCGGTGGACCATCCCGGCGCCGGCGCGGCCGGGGATGGCGCGCGGGTACTCGAAGAACGTCAGCTCCGAGCCGGGCCGCCCGCGCTCGTCGCCGTAGAACAGGTGGTAGACGGTCGGGTCGTCCTGGTTGACGGTCTTGGCCACCAGCCGCAGGCCGAGAACGCGGGTGTAGAAGTCCACGTTGCCCGGGGCGTTGCCGGTGATCGCCGTGATGTGGTGGATTCCCTCGAGGCGCATCACCGTGGAACGTAGCGCCGCAGCACCGCCGGCGTGCCCTCGGCGACTGTCATGAAGCTGCGGCCGTGGGGGTCGAGCGCGATCGCCTCGCCCTGGCCTTCGGGCAGCAGCGACGTCGGAGGGGAGCACGGCGTGCGCCGTAGCGTCGTGGCCAGCGGTTCGCGCCCGCGCCGCACCCACACCCAGACCCGGTCGTAGCCGCGCAGGGCGACGACGCGCCCGTCGGCGCTGACGTCGCCGCCGGTGACGAATTGCGCGCCCCGTACGTCGCCGATGCGCCGCAGCGTCGCACCGGAGGCGCGGTACGCGGTGGCACCGCCCAGCGCCTTCGTCACGACGATGATGTCGCCGCGCAGGGGATCGACGAGCAGTGCCTCGGCGTCGTGCGGACCGTCCGGGTAGCGCAACCGAAGCCGCGTGGCGGGTGCGGTCGCCGCGGCGCCGACGCGCGGCTCGCGGACGCGGTAGACGTCGATCGCCTTGCGGTCGCCGTCGTTGTCGCCGATGTCGCCGATGTAGAGCATCGGCCCGGCCCCCGCGGCGATGTCCTCCCAGTCCACCGCCCGAGCGCCGGTGACCCTGGGGCGGGCCACGACGCGGCCATCGGCGCGCAGCCCATAGAGCAACGGCCCCGAGCCCGAGTCGTCGTGGCTCCAGAGCAGGCCGGGATGCGAGGCGCTGCGGACCAGGCCGCTCAGCTCGTTCGCCGACGGGTCAGGCACGCGACCGGTCACACGCACCTGCAACGTCCGGCACAGCGCGGGGCTGCGATCCGCGGGGCGCGGGGGGCCCGCGGTCGCGGCGGGAGCGGGCTGATGTGCGCCGCACCCTGCCGCCAGCGGCAGCAGGCACAGCAGCGCCGCGGCCCTCACTCGGTGAGGACCAGCGTGGTGAAGAGGTGCTCGAGCGTCTGCGCGGGGTCCTCGGACAAGCCGGTGTGGATGGCCGATGGCTGGATGATCGTCGAGGCCGGCGCTGCCAGCCAGCCGAAGCGCTCCGACGGGCTCAGGCGCGCCAACGGCCCGGCCGACGGATCGCCGTCGGCGACCGCGACGAGCGCGTCGAGGGCCGGGCGCACTTCGGCTGGGTCCAGTCCAGGAGCCAGGGCGGCCAGGCGCGCCTCGTCGAGCGCGGCGCGCGCGCCGACGAACCGGCGCTGGGGACACAGCAGCACAACGCCCACGTTGAGGCACTCGCCGCGCTCGATGCTCGGCACGACCCGCAGGATCGCGTACTGAAAGGCGCTACGCGCGGGCACGCTCGGCCTCCTCGACGAACGGCCGCGGCTCCTGCAGGCGCCCTTCCAGGAAGGCGACCAGATCGGCGCGCCGGGCCGCGGGATCGGCGCCCAGCCAGCCGTCGGGGACGACCGCGGCAGCATTGTGCAGCGCCGCGGCGGCGCGCTCGGCCAGGCGCTCGTCGGCCGCTGCGATCGGCCCCGCCGCCGCGAGCCCCGCGAGCACCTCGGCGACGAGCGCGCCCGGGCCCTGGCCCGCGCCGCGGAACTTGACGACGTAGAGCCCGTCGTCGTCGGCCTCCACCAGTCCCGGCAGCGAGCCGCCCTCGCGCAGCGGCGCGACGTAGCGCGTGGGCGTGACGCGGCGCAGCGCATCGGGCACGCGCGTCAGCTTGCCGGATCGGCGCGTGCGGCGGCCGCGACCGCGATCAGCTCGACGGTCGCGTCGAGCGAGAGCACGGTCGAGTCGATGAGGAGGTGATAGAGGGCGGGGTCGCGCTGGTCACTGCCGTAGAACTGCTCGACGTAGGCCAGCCGCGCGCGGTCGGTCTCGCGCATATGGCGCTCGGCGGTCTCGCGATCGACGCCCTCCAGGGCCATCGCCTGCGTCAGGCGCCGCTCGCGCGGCCCGTCGAGGCGCACGTGGAGCGCCTCCGGTGCGTCGGCCAGGACGATCGCGCCGGCGCGCCCGAGGATGACCGCCCCGTGCGCCGCGCGCTCGCGGATGACGTCCTCGGTGCAGCGCAGGTACGAGCGCTCGTCCACGAGCTCCGGCGCGGGGGTCGCGCCCGCGAAGGTCTGGGCGGCCGGGGCGAAGCGCAGCAGCAGGCGCTCGAGAACGCCGCCCACGGCCTCGTCATGGGCGAGCGCGTCGTCGATGGGGACGGCAAGCCGGGCGGCCACCGCGGTGGGGATCGCGCGATCGATGAACTCCAGGCCGAGGCGCTCGGCCAGGCGCGGGCCGATCTGGCTGCCTCCGGCGCCGTAGGAGGCGGACAGGGTGACGACGGTCACAGCGCGTCCCGCTCGCGACGATCGTCCCTCGCGCACGAACAGGGTTCCAACATGAGGGACGTTCGTGCGGTAGAAGCTATGTATGTTAGTATTTGACCTATGGCTACTAGCATTATGCGAATCTCCCGCTTCGGCATCGTCAATGCCTACCTGGTTGCCGAGGACGACGGCCTCACCGTCGTCGACACCATGTTGCCCGGAAGCGCGAAGTCCATCCTCAGCGCCGCCGATCGGCTCGGCGCCCCGATCAAGCGCATCGCGCTCACCCATGCACACGGCGACCACATCGGCTCACTCGACGCGCTCGCCGAGGCGCTGCCCGGGGTGGAGGTGCTGATCTCCGAACGCGACGCGCGCTTCCTGACCAAGGACATGTCGCTCGACCCCGGCGAGCCGGCGTCCAAGCTGCGCGGCAGCTATCCCGGCGCCAAGACACGGCCGACTCGGACCGTGCAGCCGGGCGACACCGTCGGCTCGCTCGAGGTGATCGCCTCGCCGGGTCACACCCCGGGGCACGTGGCGTTCCTCGATCGCCGCGACGGCACGATGTTCTGCGGCGATGTCTTTACAACGCTCGGCGGGATGGCGACGAGCGCGAAGCCGAGCTTCCCGTTCCCGCTGGCCGCCTGGGGCACGTGGGACCGGCCCACGGAACTGGAGAGCGCACGCGCGCTGCGCGCGCTCGAGCCCGCCCGCCTGGCCCCGGGCCACGGGAAGATCGTCGACGCGCCACTGGCCGCGATGGACACGGCGATCGCCAAGGCCGCCTGACATGCCGCGGATGGGCCTGGACACCGAGCGGGTCGTCGGCGCCGCTGCGGCCATCGCCGACGCCGACGGCCTCGATGCGGTGACCCTGGCCCGCGTCGCGGACGAGCTCGGCGTGCGCGCGCCGTCGCTGTACAACCACGTCGACGGGCGCCCCGGGCTGCTGCGCGCGGTCGCCCTGCTGGCGCTGCGCGAGCTCACCGACGCGCTGCGCGTGGCCGCGGTCGGGCGCTCGGGCGACGACGCGTTGGCGGCCACGGCGCGCGCCTACCGTGACTACGCGCGCGAGCACCCGGGACGCTACGCGGCCACGGTGAGGGCGCCGGGTTCCGAAGATCCCGAGCAGGGCACCGCTGCGAAGGAGACCTACGAGGTCGTCGCGGCCGTCCTGCGCAGCTGGAACCTGACTGGCAACGAGGCCATCCATGCGGCGCGCACCTTTCGCAGCGCCGTCCACGGCTTCGTGGTGCTCGAGGCGGCGGGGGGCTTCGGAATCCCGCTCGACCTCGACGAGTCGTTCGACCGGCTGGTGGCGACGCTCGCTGCCGGTCTCGGCGCTACAGGTCGATGACCACGAGGTCGTCGTAGCGCTTCGCGAGCGCCTCGGTCAGCACGCGCCGGTGACAGACGGCGGGATCGGCCTCGAGGCACAGCAGGGCTGTCGGCGCCGCGCCGGGCAGCTCGTCGGCCAGCGCATCGACGTCGCCCGCGGCGATCGTCTCGACGTGGTCACGGAAGGCCGCCCTGGCCTCGGCGGTCCTGCCGGCCCGGAAGAGGGTGCGGATGTCGGGCGGCGTGCCGAGCTCGCGGCGGCTCTCGTAGGCGATGCCGTGCTCGGCCAGCAGCGCGGCCAGGCCGGTCTTGGACATGCCGGGGCGCCGCGACTGCGGGCGATAGCGCACGTCGAGCACGCGCCGCACCCCGGCGGCGCGCAGCTCGGCGAGGAGCGCCTCGGGCAGGAGCCGCTCGTAGCCGATGGTCCAGATCCGCGTCACCGCACGACATGACAGCATCTCGCCGCATGGACTATCGCCAGCTCGGCCGCTCGGGCCTTCGCGTCTCGACCCTCACGCTCGGCACGATGAGCTTCGGCGACGCAGGCGAGGGCGCGCCCGTCGGCTCGGTCGATCTCGCCGGCGCGCGCCGCCAGATCGACCAGTGCCTCGACGCGGGGATCAACCTCATCGACACGGCCGACGTCTACGGGCGCGGGCGCTCGGAGGAGATCGTCGGCGAGGCGCTGGAAGGGCGCCGCGACCAGGTGCTGCTGGCCACGAAGGCACGCATGACGATGGGGGAGGGGCCCAACGACGCCGGGCTGTCGCGCCACCACCTGATCGCCGGGTGCGAGGCCAGCCTGCGCCGGCTGCGCACCGACTACATCGACCTCTACCAGGTGCACGAGTGGGACGGACAGACGCCCCTGGAGGAGACGCTCGACACGCTCGACGGCCTCGTGCGCGCGGGCAAGGTGCGCTACATCGGGTGCTCGAACTACGCGGGCTGGCAGATGACCAAGGCGCTCGGCATCTCCGAGCGCCTCGGCCTGCACCGCTTCATCAGCCAGCAGATCTACTACTCGCTGCAGGCACGCGACGCCGAGTACGAGCTCGTGCCCGCCGGCCTCGACCAGGGCCTGGGCATCCTCGTGTGGAGCCCACTTGCCGGCGGGCTCCTGTCGGGCAAGTACCGGCGCAACCACCCCGATCCCGAGGTCGGCCGCCACCTCGGCGGCTGGGACGAGCCGCCGATCCGCGATGAGGAGCAGCTCTACGACATCGTCGAGACGCTCGTGGAGATCGGGGAGGCGCACGACGCCTCGGCCGCCCAGATCGCGCTGGCCTGGCTGCTCGAGCGGCCCGGCGTGACGTCACTGGTCATCGGGGCGCGCAACGAGGAGCAGCTCGGCGCCAACCTCGCGGCGGCCGAGATCGAGCTGTCAGCCGACGAGCGCGCGCGGCTCGATGCGGCCAGCGCCCCGCCGCTGCTGTATCCCTACTGGCACCAGCTCAAGACGGCGACGGATCGTCTGGGGGCGCCGGACCTGGCGTTGCTGGGCCCGCATCTCGAGGCGCGGGCGGCTACGCACCGCTAGGCGCGGGCGGCTTTCAGGGCCTTCTTGGGCGGGATCACGAGCAGACGCCATTCGCGTTTGTCCTCGCGCACGGCATAGCCCGCCTGCTCGAGGCGCTTGCACACCACCGCACAGCTCTTGCAGCGCGGCTTGTCCTTGCAGCAGCGCTTCTTCGCCTTGATCGACCGCCCCATCGTTAGGGGAGCCTAACGAAATCCGATGGAATGTGTCGGACTTTCGTTCAGTTCGCGGCAGCGAGGCGTGCCAGCGGCCGTCCCCAGACGTCGAGCGCGACGGCCGGCGGCGGGACCTTGTAGCCGATGTCGAGGTTGACGCCGATGTCGCCGAGCGCCCATTTGGCAAAGGTCTCGGCGAAGCGCTCCTCCGGCTTGGCGCAGGCGCCGAGCTTGCCGTCCTCGCAGCCGTAGCCGGCCGGGATCTCCGCATCCAGCGCGGCGACGACGTCGTCGGTGACGAGCGCGTGGTCGACGACGTGTCCGAGCTCGTGCAGGACCGTGCGCTCGATGCCGCGCTGCCCGAAGCGCGCCGCGACCAGACCGAGGTCGACGGTAACGCGGTAGCCCGGCTCCTCGTCCTCGGTCAAGCCGATCGCGCCGGGCACGCCGGTCGGGCCGACCCGCACGTAGACGAGGCCGTCCACGAGGCCGATCAGGCGTCGCGCCTCGGGGCGCGCGGCGGCGACCGCGTCCAGGAACGCCTTGCGATCGGCTGGGGCGACGTCCGGGGCGAAGCGGAATGTCGCGCGGCGCGCGGACCCGGGCAGCAGGCGAGCGCCGGAGCGGCGTGCGTCGGCGGCGTCGAGCCGGTAGCGGGCGCCGGCGATCTCGGCGGGCACGACGCTCGGCTTGGCGCCCGAGCCGACGACGTCGAGCAGGGCGACCAGTCCCACCAGCGCGAGCAACGGAACGTAGATGCGCGGCGAGAGATGCATACGGTTCCCGTACGGTCGGTCCCGACATGGCGCGACTTGAGCGCGACGCCCGGTGTCACGGCGAGCGTTCGACCGAGCGTGCGATGCTCCCCGCCCCGCGGTGCTCTTCTACGAACCACACCTGCGCGACAAGTCGCTGCTGCCCCACGACCCGTTCAAGGCCGCCATCGCTCCGCGGCCGATCGGCTGGGTCTCGACGCTCAGCGCCGACGGCGCGGTCAACCTCGCGCCCTACAGCTTCTTCAACGCAGTCTCGGGCGCGCCGCCGATGATCGCGTTCTCCAGCGAGGGGATGAAGGACTCCGCCACCTTCGCGGGGCAGACGCGCGAGTTCGTCTGGAACATGCCCACGTGGGACCTGCGCGAGGCGATGAACGCGACGTCGGCCTCGCTGGAGCGCGGCGCGAACGAGTTCGAGCACGCCGGCCTTGAGATGGCGCCGTCGCGGATCGTGGCGCCGCCGCGCGTGGCGGCCAGCCCGTGCTGCCTGGAGTGCAAGGTCACCGAGGCGCTGACGTTGGCCGACATCGACGGCAACCGCGTCAACCGCCATCTGGTCATCGGCCAGGTCGTCGGCGTCCACATCGACGAGCGCTTCATCAAGGACGGCATCCTCGACGTCGTGTCGATGCGGCCCATCGCCCGCTGCGGCTACACCGCTGACTACACGGTGCTGGACCGGCTGTTCCAGATGGAGCGGCCGGCCTAGCCGACGACGCCGTGGATGAAGTACCAGACGAAGATCGCGCTGAAGACGAGCAGCAGCGGATGCACGCGGCGACCGCTGAGCAGGGTGATCACCGAGTAGCTGATGAACCCGGCGCCGACGCCGTTGGTGATGCTGTAGGTCATCGGCATCAACACGATCGTCAGCAGCACGGGAAGGGCGATCCCGGGCTCGTTCCATTCGAGGTGGCGCACGAGCTCGAACATCATCGCGCCGACGATCACGAGGACCGGCGCCGTCGCCGCACTCGGGATGATCCCCGCCAGCGGCGAGATGAACAGGCAGCACAGGAACAGCGCGCCGGTCACGATCGACGCCACGCCGGTGCGCCCGCCCTCGCCGATTCCGGCCGAGCTCTCGATGAACGTGGTGTTCGACGACGCCGACGCCGCGCCGCCGCCCGCCGCGGCCAGCGAGTCGACGATCAGGACCCGGCGCATGCCCGGCAGCCGGCCGTCCTGCGTCACGAGGCCCGCCCGGCGCCCGAGGCCGAGGACCGTGCCGGCGGTGTCGAAGAAGTCTGACAGCAGCACCGCGATCACGATCGCCACCGCGCTCCAGAAGCCGAGCGCGGAGAAGAAGTGCAGCGAGAAGTTGCCGACCAGGCCGAAGTCCGGCGTGGCCACGATCTTGCTCGGCCACGTCGCCGTGCCGTTGGGGAAGACCTTCTCGTCCTTGATCTCGTTGACGATCGTGGCCAGCAGCGTCGTGCCGAGGATCCCGAACAGCAGCGCTCCGGGCACGCGGCGCGTGACCAGAGCATAGGTGCCGAACAGGCCGATGACGAAGATCGCGATCGGCCAGGTGTTGAGCTTGGGCGCCAACGTCACGACCGTGCCGGTGCCCTTGATGACGATGCCCGCGTCGACAAGCCCGATGATCGTGATGAAGAGACCTATCCCGATGCCTATCGCGAGTTTGAGGTCGTGTGGGATCGCGTTGATCACCGCCTCGCGGAAGCCGACGAGCACGAGCAGGGTGATGATCACGCCCTCCGCGACGACGACGCCCATCGCGTCCGGCCAGCTCAGCCCGTCGGCCCCAACCAGCGAGAACGCGACGAACGCGTTGATGCCAAGGCCGGCCGCCAGCGCAAACGGGTAGCGCCCGAACACGCCCATGGCCAGCGTTGCGATGCCGGCAACCAGCGCGGTGACGGTCAGCACCTGATCGAACGGCAGCTTCACGCCACCCGGCGCCGCGACCGAGCCGAGGATCTGCGGGTTGACGAAGAGGAT
Organism: uncultured Actinomycetes bacterium; assembly: GCA_963821355.1. GTDB lineage: Bacteria > Actinomycetota > Thermoleophilia > Solirubrobacterales > Solirubrobacteraceae > JAOPZW01. The sequence goes on from CAWGDO010000009.1 coordinate 131,579, forward strand.
GTAGGCCATCGTCAGGAACGTGGCCGCGCCGGCCCGCACCTCGGTGGCGATCGTGGAGCCGCGGCCGCTGACCTCGAAGTAGCGGTCGAGCTTGGCAGCGGACGACGAGACGGTGGCGCCAGCCTCCATGCGCGGCATCATTGCTCGCCGGGCGGCGGAAGCGAAGGCGGTCGTCGAACGCCGAACGCGGCGCGGGTTTCGGCCCCACGAGCCGTGGGCATAGCGCTTTCGGGTCCTTTCTATGTCTTTCGCACCCTTGCGGTGCTGACGGAGGTGCATCGTGGGCAGGCGGTCCGGCGCGGTGGTGGTGGCGACGATCCTGGCGTGCGCGCTCGGAGCGGCGCCCGCCGCACAGGCGCACGCGCGCAGCAGTGGCGTCGATGCGCACGCGCGCAGCAGCGACTTCGACAAGGGGTGGAGGTTCGCGCTCGTCAACCGCACGGGCATCACCGACCCCACCGGCGCGTTCGCGCACGCGCAGGATCCTTCCTACGACGATTCTTCCTGGCGAGCGCTCGACCTTCCCCACGACTGGAGCATCGAGCTCGACCCGACCGACGCGCCGGACAGCGGGACCAACTCCGGCACCGGCTTCCTGCAGGGCGGCCTGGGCTGGTATCGCAAGACGTTCACGCTGCCACGATCGCTCGCCGGCAAGCAGATCTCGCTGGAGTTCGACGGCGTCTACATGGACTCATCCGTCTACGTCAACGGCGAGCTGGCGGCCGGCCACCCCTACGGTTACACCGGCTTCAACGTCGACCTGACCAAGCGCGTCCACGCCGACGGCCGCACGCCCAACGTCGTCGCCGTCAAGGTGCAGAACCAGCTTCCCAGCAGCCGCTGGTACTCCGGGAGCGGCATCTACCGCAACGTCCACCTGATCGTCACCGACCCGGTCCACGTGGCGCGCCACGGCATCTTCGTCACCACGCCCAACCTCGAGCAGACGATCAAGTCCGGCTACGCCGACGTCCACGTCAAGGCCGACGTCGTCGACGACGGCCAGGACGTGACCGTGGTCAACAAGGTGCTGGACGCCCGCGGCAGGGTCGTCGCCGCCGGGCCGTCGGGCGACCTGCGCCTGAAGCGCCCGCACCTGTGGTCGACCGACGACCCGTACCTCTACACGCTGCGCACCGAGCTCCTGGTCCACCACCGCGTCGTTGACAGCGTCGACACGCGCTTCGGCGCGCGCTGGTTCAGGATCGACCCCGACCAGGGCTTCTTCCTCAACGGCCGCTACATGAAGGTGCAGGGCGTCGACCTGCACCACGACGAGGGCGCGCTGGGCTCGGCGATCAACCGCGACGCGCTGATGCGCCAGATGAAGCTCATGAAGAGCATGGGCGTCAACGCGTTCCGCACGTCCCACAACCCGCCGTCGCCCGAGATGATCGACGTCTGCCAGCAGCTCGGCATCGTGATGATGGTCGAGGCGTTCGACACCTGGCGCACCCCGAAGGTCAAGTACGACTACGGGCGCTTCTTCGACGCCAACAGCGACGCCGACATCAAGGAGATGGTCGACGAGGCCAAGAACTCGCCGGCGGTCGTGCTGTGGTCGATCGGCAACGAGATCCCCGACTCGACCTCGGTGACGGTCGGCCTGCCGATCGCCAGGCGGCTCATCGCCGACATCAACTCGATCGACACCACGCGGCCGATCGTGATCGGCTCGGACAAGTACCGCAGCGTCCCCAACCCGGGATCGGGCGCCGACCAGATCCTCGATCTGCTCGACGGCCTCGGCCTGAACTACAACACCGCCGCATCGGTCGACGCGCTCCACGCCCGTTACCCGACGAAGTTCCTCTTCGAGTCAGAGTCGTCGTCGGAGACCTCGACGCGCGGGGTCTACCAGGACCCCGACTACCTGAACACCGGCGAGAACTACACGCCGGGCAAGCGCGCGACCTCCTCCTACGACAACAACCTCGCCTCGTGGACGATGAGTGGCGAGTACGGCCTCAAGAAGGATCGCGACCGCAAGTACTTCCTCGGCGAGTTCCTGTGGTCGGGCATGGACTACATCGGCGAGCCGACGCCCTACAACGTCTTCCCGGTCAAGGCCTCGTTCTTCGGCGCCGTCGACACCGCCGGCTTCCCGAAGGACATGTACTACCTGTTCAAGAGCCAGTGGACGTCGGACCCGATGGTCCATCTGCTGCCGATGAACTGGACCGACCATGAGCCCGGCGAGCCGGTCTCGGTGTGGGCCTACTCCAACGTCGACAGCGTCGAGCTGTTCCTCAACGGCCGGTCGCTCGGCGTGCGCCGCTTCGACCACAAGACGACGACCTATGGCAAGCCGTACCTCGAGACGACCGAGCCGACGTTCGACGACAAGACGGTCACCGGCGGGCCGTTCCCGGGCAGCTACACGAGCCCCAACGGCAGCGCCGGCAAGCTGCACCTGGCCTGGACGGTGCCGTTCGAGCCCGGCCGGCTGGTCGCGGTCGCGCGCCGCGACGGCCGCCAGGTCGCGCGCGACGAGGTCGACACGGCGGGCGCGCCGTACACCGTGCGCCTGACGCCGGACAAGCGCGTCATCACGGCCGACGGCCGCTCGCTGTCGTACGTCACCGCCGACGTCGTCGACGCCCACGGCGTCGTCGTCCCCGATGCCGACAACGAGCTGACCTTCTCGGTGAGCGGCGGCCGGCTGGCCGGCACGGACAACGGCCGCGAGGAGAGTGCGGAGAACTACAAGTCGCCCGACCGCGCGGCGTTCAACGGCAAGGCCCTGGCGATCATCCAGTCGACCGAACGGCCCGGCCCGATACGCGTGAGCGTCAGCTCGCCCGGGCTGCAACCGGCGTCGACCACGATCCTCGCCGGCCACGGCGGGCACGCACGGGGCGCGGCGACGCCGCGCCGGCACGCGCATGCACATGCGCGCCAGAGCGCCCAACCCACCGCCGACGCGAGCTTCTCCGGGCGTCCCGACACGCTGCCGGCCGCCATGCTCGACGGCGTGACCACGTCGGGCGGCTGGTCGAACTACTACAACAAGGCCGCCACCGCGTTGCTGCCGGCGATCAGCAAGGCCCACCCGAGCGACTGGGTGTCCGTGTCGTGGCCGACGGGCCAGACGCTGAGCAGCGCCCGCGCGTACTTCACGACCGACGCCCAGCGCACGCTGCCGGCCTCGATCGAGGTCACCTACCTGCAGGGCGACCGCTACGTCCCGGTCACCGGCCTGCACGTCGAGTGGGCGACCGCGTCCAACCAGCCGACGACGATCACGTTCGACCCGGTCAGCTCGTCGAGCGTGCGCTTGAAGCTGATCAGCCCGCATCCCAACGAGAGCAACGGGTTCTTCCAGATTGCCGAGCTGCAGGTGACATAGTCGCGCGATGGATCCCGCCGCTCCCGCCGAGGTGCGCCAGGAGCGCATCACCGCGCTCGTCGAGGAGCAGGGCTTCGTCCGGGTCGGCGACCTCGCCGAGCGCTTCGGCGTCTCGACGGTCACGGTCCGCACCGACCTGCAGTCGCTGGAGAGCCACGGCCGCGTGCGCCGCATCCGCGGCGGCGCGATGCCGGCCGGCGTGCTGCGCTCCGAACGGCCGTTCGAGATCGCCGAACACGAGCTGGCCGGCGAGAAGGCGGCGATCGGCGCCTTCGCGGCGGCCCTCGTGGCCGACGGCGACACCGTGTTGCTCGACGTCGGCACGACGACCACGGCGATCGCCCGCGCGCTGGTGGCGCGCGGCGACCTGCGCGAGGTCACCGTCGTCACGAGCGGCCTGCGCGTCGCGCTCGAGCTCGAGCGGGCGTGGCCGCGGATCTCGGTCGTGGTGACCGGCGGCACGCTGCGCCCGCTGCAGCACTCGCTCGTCAACCCGCTGGGGATGGTCATGCTCGAGCGCCTCAACGCCGCCATCGCGTTCATCGGATGCAACGGCGTCGACGTGCGCGGCGGGGTGACGAACATCAACCTGCCCGAGGCCGAGATCAAGCGCGCGATGCTGCTCGCCGCGCGGCGCCCGATCGTCGTGGCCGACGGGTCGAAGCTCGGCGAGATCGAGGTCGCCAAGGTCTGCGACCTGTCCGAGGTCAGCCTGGTCGTCACGGACCGCAGCGCGGACGCGGCCGTGGTGGCCGAACTGCGCGACGCCGGGTGCGTCGTGCAGGTTGCCGGCTAGCCATCTAGGCGCGGGCCAGGTACTCCGAAACCAGGCGGTTGACCTCGTCGGGCCCGTCGGCCCATGCGGCGTTGATCGCGATGAAGTCGCGGTCCTCGGGCGCGACGCCCTCTCCCGGCGTGATCGCCGTGACCGGGCAGACGGGCTCGCACAGCGCGCAGTCGATGCACTCGTCGGGGTCGATGACGAGCATCTCGTCGACCTCGTGGATGCAGTCGACCGGGCAGACGTCCACGCACGTGAGGTCCTTGACGCCGATACAGGCCGAGCCGATGACGTAGGTCATGCCGCGGCCCGCGCGCCGGCGGCCTGCAGGTACACGCCCTGGCCGCGCAGCTCGTGCTGCAGCTCGCGGACGTCGAGCGCCTTGGGCGCGGCACCGGTGGCGGCCGACATGGCGGCGGCGACGCCCGCCGCCTGCCCGGTCAGCCAGCACTGTGGGATCTCGCGCATGAAGGCCTGCGTCTGCGGATCGGTGGCCACGTGGCGCCCGCCGACGAGCACGTTGTCCAGCCCGGCGGGCACGATGCAGCCGTAGGGCACCGAGATGTTGGCGAACTTGCTCGAGGGCGAGGGGGAGACGCCGATCTCGTCATCGTGGCGGACGGCCGCGCGCCACTCGTCCATGACCATCTTGTGGGTGCCGATCAGGCGCCGGGTATGGCGCACGCCGAGCTGTGGCGCGGACAGCATCAGCCACGCGTGCTCGAAGCCCGGCGCGTGCGCACGGAAGAACCGCAGGTGGGCGACCATCCGCCGCCGCGACTCGATCTCGACCGCGGTGAGGTCGTCGACGTTGACACCGCTGTAGCCGGTCAGCCGCGGCCCCATGAACAGCGCGACGTCGTCGTTCCAGCCCGCGTGCGGCGTCTCCAGGTAGCCGAGCTCCTCGTGGCCTCGCTTCATCAGCTCGCGATGGGTCTCGGGGTCGCCGCGCTTGAACGCGACCCAGCGCTTGAAGTCGATGCCGCCCCACGTCCAGGGCGTGTTGACGCAGTGCTGGACGTTGGCGCCCTTGCCCTCGACGTCGGACTCGTATGGCACGCCGGCGCCGGCGCAGACGTCGAGGTCGCCGCTGGCGTCGACGACGACCTTGGCGAGGATCGCGCGACGGCCCTGCTTGCTCTCGAAGATCGCGCCGCGCAGCTCGCGGCCATCGACCAGGACGTCGACGACCCAGCTGTGCAGCAGCAGCCGCACGCCCGCATCCTGCGCCAGCTCGACCGACTCGTACTTCAGCCACTCCGGATCGATCATCGGCGACCAGGTGACGACGTCGCGGAACGCGCTCAGGCGCTCGCGCCAGTGCGCCACCTGCTCCGGCTCGGTCGAGCCCCACTGCTCCGGCGGAGCGCCGGCCACGGCGCCCTCGGGCAGCCGGTCGAGGATCTCGGAGGCGAAGCCGGTGATGATCTGCTTGCCCGACCAGTCGCTCATCCGGTCGATCCAGATGACCAGGCCGCCGGTCGAGAGCCCGCCGAGGTGGTTGTAGCGCTCGACCAGCGTGACCTTGGCGCCCAGTCGCGCGGCGGCCACCGCTGCCGCGCATCCGGCCGGGCCGCCACCGACGACGAGCACGTCGGTCTCCTCATGCACCGGCGTCTCGCGCGCGGGCTCGTGGACCGTGCGTTGCGGGCCGTCCTGCTCGGCGTCCGCCGAGCGCTGCGTGCCCTCGGTGAACCAGCTCTCGCGCCCGAGGTGGTACTGCTCGTTCTCGAGATGCCGGCCGCTGGAGTCGTCTTGGGCCATAGCGCGATCAATGGTGACACGACCGGGGTGTCAGGCAACCGAACGTGGCGTCCCTGCCGGCACGTGTCGTTAGGGTGACTACCCGCCATGTGCTTCGACTACGACTCAAGCCCGCCCGAGCTGCCCGACGACCTCGTCGTACCCGCGATGGCCGGCGGCGCCGCCGCTGAGGTGCTCGAACTGACCTCCGCCGACGGGACGCGGTTCTCGGCCGCGCTGGCCGAGGCGCCCGACGGCGCGGCGACGGGTGTCGTGATCCTGCCCGACGTCCGCGGCCTGTACCGCTTCTACGTCGAGCTCGCCGAGCGCTTCGCGCAGGCCGGCCACCACGCGATCGCGATCGACTACTTCGGACGGACCGCCGGCACCGGCGAGCGCGACGACGACTGGGACTACATGCCCCACGTCATGCAGACCGACCGTGGCGCAGGTGCAGGCCGATGCGCACGCGGCGCTGGAGGCGCTGCGCGAGCGCACCGGCGCGAGCGCCGCGGCCACCGTCGGCTTCTGCTTCGGGGGCTCGCAGTCGTTCGCCGCCGGCACCAGCGCCGAGCTGGCCCTCGATCGCGCCGTCGGCTTCTACGGCTCGTTGATGCCCCGGCGCGAGGGCGCCCCCGCGCCGCTGCAGTTGGCGCCGGACATTCGCTGCCCCGTGCTCGGCCTCTTCGGCGGCGCCGACGAGGCGATCCCGCCCGATCAGGTCGAGGCGTTCGACCGCGCTCTCGACGAGGGCGGCGTCGAGCACGAGATCCACGTCTACCCGGGCGCGCCGCACTCGTTCTTCGACCGCAAGTACGACGAGCACGCCGAGGCGTGCGAGGACGCCTGGCGGCGCGTGCTCGGCTTCCTGGGCGCCTAGCTGCTCGGCACGAACGCGACCGGGCGCACCGGCGAGCCGCTGCCGCCTTCGATCTTCAGCGGCAGCGCGGCGAAGTAGACGACGCCCGGCAGCCGCCCGACGTTCTCGAGGTTCTCGAGGATGTAGATGTCGTTGGGCAGGAAGTACTCGAGGTGGCCAAAGGCGGCCGTCGGCTCGCCGTCGACCCAGGCCATGTCGCAGGTCGGCGAGTCCGACCCGACGGCACGGACGCCGAGGTCGCGCAAATCGCGGCAGAGCTCCTCGGTGAAGCCCGGGGCGTTCGCGCTCCAATACTGCACGCCGGCGCCGTCCTCGCGCAGGTGGCGGTCCCAGCCGAAGTTGACGAGCACCACGTCGCCTTCGCCTTCGCCGATCGTCGCGCCGCGCTCGGCGGCGGCGCGCATGAAGTCGTCGAGCGTGTAGAGCTCGCCGGGCTGCCACTCGCGATCCGACGCGTCGACCACGACCGCGCGGCCCCAGAGCGCGGTGACGGCGACGGTGTCGACCGTCGCCTCCGGTCGCTGCGCCAAGACGTGCGCGGGCGCGAGGCCGCCGATCGCGGAAACGAGCGCCTCGATCGGGCCGGACGGCATGGCGCCAATGCTGACCGGACCGACGGATAGCATCACGAGCGATGGGCCGCATTCTGTTGATCCGCTGGTTGTGCAACGTCGCCGCGCTCTACGTGGCCACGTGGATCTTGAGCGGCATCGCCTACGGCGACAGCTGGTGGTCGCTGCTCATCGCCGCGGCGGTCTTCACGGTCGTCAACTTCTTCGTCAAGCCCGTCCTCGCCGTGCTGTCGATCCCGTTCATCATCGTCACGCTCGGGCTCTTCTACTTCCTCATCAACGTGCTGATGCTGTACGTCACCGACTGGCTGGTGCCGGACTTCGAGATCAGCACGTTCTGGTGGGCGTGCTTGGGGGCGATCATCGTCAGCATCGTCAACGGCCTCCTGCAGCTGGTGCTGCCAGAGGGCTACGAGCCTCACGGCTGAGGTGCTTCGAGCAGCCGCCGGATCCGCTTCGCCGACACCGGCCGGCCGGTGCCGAGCGCCTGCGCGAAGTGGCTGACGCGCAGCTCCTCGAGCATCCAGCGGGACCTCGCGCAGCGCCGCGGGCACGCGGCCGCGGCAGTCGGCGCGCGCGCGCGGTAGGCCGTCCTCGAGCTCGTGGACCGCGCGCATGCGGTCGCGGTCGACGGCCGAGCGCGTTCGGGCAGGCGCTCGAGCCGCCGCGCGGCGGCGCGCAGGTAGCGCTCGACGTCGGGCAGCCGCGCCGCGCCGGTCGCGGTGACGAAGCCCGGGTAGACGAGCCGGCCGAGCTGGCGCGGCGACGTCGGCGCGCGCCGGCTGCAGCGCGGCGCCGCGGCAGCGCGCTCCAGCGCGCCGCTGCGACCTCGCGCGCGGCGTCGAGGATCGCGCACGACCTGCGCGACGACCGTCGCCAGCGTCGCTCGGCCAGCGTCGCCCGCGACGTGGTCGCGCAGGCGCGCGAAGCCGGCCTCGTCCCACGCCGGCCCGCCGGCCTCGGCGATCAGCGCGTCGACGCGCGGCGGCGGTCGCGTCGTCGAGCACCGCGCCAGGCTGCCGTGCGGCGCGCCGGCGAGCGCCAGCTGCGGCGCCGCGCCGAGCCGGTCGCTGCACGTAGCGGACGGGGGAGGGGACGGTCAGCGCAGCAGCCGGCGCGTGCCGGCGCGCATCGCGCGCGCGCTGGGCGTCCGGCGTCTCGAGCACGCGCACGCCGACCGTCGTCGCCCTCGTCGACCAGCGCCGGGTAGCGCGCGCACGGCCTGGCCGGTGCCGGGCAGCGCGACCGTCGCGCGGCAGCGTGCCGATCGTCCACGCGCGTCAGCGCCGTGCGCTCGAGCGTCGCGCGTCGCGGCGGCCAGCTCCGCGCGCAGCCGCGGGCGCACCGCGCTCGCGCAGCGCGTCGAGGTCCTCGCCCTCGGCGAGCACGCCGCCCGCGCTCGTCCTCGACGCGGAACGTCATCCGCAGGTGCGGCGGGCAGCCGCGCCGAGGTCCCACGCGTCGCGGCGGGACGCGCACGCCGCGCAGCGCGCTCGAGCTCGCGCGCGCCAGCGCGTCGAGCAGCGGCTCGCCGCCGCGGCTCGCAGCGCGCGCGAGCACCGCCGCGGCGATCTCGGGCACCGGCACGAGCGGCCGGCGCAGCTCCTTCGGCAGCGCGCGGATCAGCGCGGTCACGAGCTCGCTCGCGCAGCGCCGGGCACGAGCCACTCGAAGCCGTCGGGCCGCAGCTGCCGAGCAGCGCGCGCAGCGGCACGTGCACGGTGACGCCGTCGTCGCTCGGCGCCCGGCTCGAAGCGGTAGCTCAGCGCGCAGCTCGAGGTCGCCCTGCTTCCACGTCGTCCGGCCGGCCGCGCGGCGTCGATCGCGCCGCGCGCCGCGCTGACCAGCAGCTCGCGCGTGAAGGTCAGCAGGTCGGGGTCGCGCGCGGCGCTCGTCGCGCCACCAGCGGTCGAAGTGCGCGCCGGAGACGACGTCGGCCGGGATCCGCGCGTCGTAGAAGTCGAAGAGCGCCTCGTCGTCGACGAGGATGTCGCGCCGGCGCGCGCGGTCCTCGAGCGCCTCGACCTCCTCGACGCAGGCGCGCGGTTCTCGGCGAAGAACGCGTGGCGCGTCTCCCAGTCGCCCTCGACCAGCGCGCGGCGGATGAACAGCTCGCGCGACAGCGCCGGGTCGATCGCGCCCGTAGGCGACCGTGCGCCCGGCGACGATCGGCAGCCCGTACAGCGTCACGCGCTCGGTCGCCACGACCGAGCCGCGCGCTTGCGGTCCCAGCGCGGCTCGGCGTAGCGTGCGCTGACGCAGGTGCTCGGCCAGCGGCTCGACCCAGCGCGGGTCGATCCGCGCGACCGTCGCGCGCCCCACAGCCGCGACGTCTCGACCAGCTCGGCGACCATCACCCACGTCGGCTGGCTGCTTGCGCCAGCGCCGAGCCGGGGAAGATCGCGAAGCGCGCGCCGCGCGCGCCCAGGTACTCGCGCCGCGCGGCGTCGCGCAGGCCGATGTGCGACAGCAGGCCGGACAGCAGCGCGACGTGGATCGTCGTCGCGGCTCGGCCGGCGTGCGGTTGATCGTGCACGCCGACGCTCCTTGGCCGCCTGGCGCAGCTGCCCGACGAGGTCCTGCCACTCGCGGATGCGCAGGTAGTGCAGGAACTCGGCGCTGGCAGCGCTTGCGGAACTGGTTGCCCGACAGCTCGCGCTGCGCGCTCGCGCAGGTAGCGCCACAGGTTCAGGTAGGCGAGGAAGTCCGAGTGCTCGTCGGCGAAGCGGGCGTGCGACTGGTCGGCCTGCGCCTGCTTGCTCGGCCGGGCGCTCGCGCGGGTCCTGGATCGACAGCGCGGCGGCGATGACGATCACCTCGTCGGCGCAGCCGAGCCGGTCGGCCTCGAGCACCATCCGGCCCAGCCGCGGGTCGACCGGCAGCTCGCGCGAGCCGGCGGCCCGAGCGGCGTCAGCTGCGGCCGGCGTCGTCGAGCGCGCCGAGCTCCTGCAGCAGCGCGACGCCGTCGCGCACCTGGCGGCGGTCGGGCGGGTCGAGGAACGGGAAGTCCTCGACGTCGCCGAGCCCGAGCGCCGCCATCTGCAGGATCACCGACGGCGAGGTTCGTGCGCAGGATCTCGGGGTCGGTGAAGCGCGGGCGCTCCTCGAAGTCCTCCTCGCCGTAGAGGCGGATGCAGATGCCGTCCGACGTGCGCCCGCAGCGGCCCTTGCGCTGGTCGGCCGACGCCTGCGAGATCGGCTCGATCGGCAGCCGCTGGACCTTCAGCCGCGCGCTGTAGCGGCTGATGCGCGCCGTGCCCGGGGTCGACGACGTAGCGGATGCCGGGCACGGTCAGCGACGTCTCGGCGACGTTGGTGGCGAGCACGACGCGCCGGCCGCGAGTGCGGCTTGAACACGCGCTGCTGCTCGGCCGTCGACAGCCGCGCGTACAGCGGCAGGATCTCGACGTCGGCGCGCAGGCGGCCGTCGCAGCGCGTCGGCGGTGTCGCGGATCTCGCGCTCGCCGCAGAGGAACACGAGCACGTCGCCGGGGCCGCTCGCGCAGCAGCTCCTCGACGGCGTCGCCGATCGCGTCGGTCCTGGTCGCGCTCGGCGTCCGTCGACCGGCCGGTAGCGGACCTCGACCGGGTACGTGCGGCCGGAGACCTCGACGACCGGCGCGTCGCCGAAGTGCGCGGCGAAGCGCTGCGGGGTCGATCGTCGCCGAGGTGATGATGAGCTTCAGGTCCGGCCGCGCGCGGCAGGATCCGCTTGAGGTAGCCGAGCAGGAAGTCGATGTTCAGGCTGCGCTCGTGCGCCTCGTCGACGATGATCGTGTCGTAGCGGCGCAGCAGCCGGTCGCGCTGGATCTCGGCCAGCAGCAGGCCGTCGGTCATCAGCCGCACGCAGCGTGTCCTCGCCGCGAGCGGTCGGTGAAGCGCACCGCGTAGCCGACGGCCTCGCCGAGCGGGACGCCGCAGCTCGTCGGCGATCCGCTCGGCGACGGTGCGCGCGGCGAGCCGCCGCGGCTGCGTGTGCGCGATCGTGCCGCGCACCCCGCGCCCGAGCTCGAGGCAGATCTTCGGCAGCTGCGTCGTCTTGCCCGACCCGGTCTCGCCGGCGACGACGACGACCTGGTGGTCGCGGATCGCCGCGAGCAGGTCGTCGCGCCGCGCGCTGACCGGCAGCTCCGGCGGGTAGTCGATCGTCCGGCACGCGCCGCGCGGCGCGCGCGCGATCCGCTCCTGGGCGCGCGCCGACCTCGGCCGCCGAGGCGCGCGACCGCCGCGCCGTCAGCGCGCCCGCGCAGCCGCGTCGAGCCGGCGCCGCAGGCGGTGCTCGTCGCGCAGCGTCAGCTCGGGCAGGCCGTCGCGCAGCTCGGCGAGCGCAGGTGCGGACACATCGCCGAGGATATGCGCCGATCACCAGGTCGTCGGCTTTCCGGCCGTGTACAGCCACGTCTGGAAGAAGGCACCGAGGTCAAGACCCGAGATCCGCTCGGCGAGGTCGATGAACTGCGCGGTGGTGGCGTTGGCGTGCCGATGCTCGGCGGTCCAGTTGCGCAGGATGCGGAAGAAGGTGTCGTCGTTACCGATCTTCTCGCGCAGCGCCTGCAGCGTCATCGCCCCGCGGCGGTAGACCGCGCTGGCGAACATCGTGTCGCGCTGAGGGTCGGCGACGATGATCTGCCAGAACGGCGAAGTGGCGGGGCGGCTGTAGTCGAGCACGAAATCGTCATGCCCGCTGCCGCCGCGATGCTCGTCCCAGAGGTACTGCGCGAACGACGCGAAGCCCTCGTTGAGCCAGATGTTGGGCCACGTCTGGACCGAGACGCTGTCGCCGAACCACTGGTGGGCGAGCTCGTGGGCGATCGTCGACTCGTCGCGCACGTTGGAGTACAGCGGCCGCGTCTGCGTCTCCAGGGAGAAGCCGATCGTCCGGCCGTTGTAGTTGGCGTTGTCGGCGATCGCGCCGGTGGAGTCGAAGGGGTAGGGCCCGAAGGTCCGGCTCCACAGATCAGTGGCCTCGGCCGTGGTGTCATAGAAGAAGTCGACCGCGGACTTGTTGCCGACGGGCTGCAGCGTCGGATCGACGGCCACCGTCTCGGGCAGCCCATCGGGCGTGCGGCCCGAGCGGACGGTCCAGGCGCCGACGTCGGCGGTGACCAGGTAGTTGGCCATCGGGAACGGCTCGTCCCACACGAAGGTCGACTGGCCGTTGCGCGTCCGCTGGCTGCGCAGGGCGCCGTTGGAGATGACGCTGAGGCCTTGCGGCACGGTTCCGCGGATCGTCCACGTCGCCTTGTCGGCCGGGTGGTCGCTCATCGGAATCCACGTGGAGGCCGCGTTGGGCTCGTCGCCCATGAAGGCGCCGTCGTTGGTGTGGACGAAGCCGTAGGGCGAGCCGAAGACGATCGGCGAGCCGACGATCGTCTCGGGCACGCCGCCGTAGGTGACGCTGACGTCGAAGCGGCCCTTGGGCAGCGTCTTCTTCGGCGTGATCTGCAGCTCCTGGCCGTCGCGCGTGAAGGTCGCCGGCGTGTCGTTGACCGTGACGTCGGTGACTTCGAGCTGCTGCAGGTCCAGGTCGAAGCGCGAGAGCGGCCCACTCGCCACGGCGCGGATCTCGTTGACCGCGTCGAGACGATCGGTCGCCGGGTCGTAGGCGAAGCTCAGGTCGTAGTGGCGGACGTCGAAGCCGCCGTTGCCCTCCAGCGGGAAGTAGGGATCGCCGATCCCGGGCGCCCCGACCGCGCCGGCGGGCGCCTTGGCCGCCTTGAGCGACTGTGGTCCGCTCGGGCCGCGGTCGGTGGTGGGCCCGGAGCCCCGGCCGGCGGCATCCTGGCCGGGAGCCAACCCGACCCCGGTGTCGGCGGCCGCCCCCGGCGCTGCAACGACGATGAGCAAGAGTGTGCCCGCGACGGTTGCGAGCGTTCCGCGGCGCATCGAGCCCTCCCGGTTGGAGCTGGTGGACTCGCCCATACCCCCGACAGCGCGACTGACCAACCGCGCGCTGTCCGGTGACGAACGCGTGGGCTAAGCGGCTTCGAGCTCCACCTCGGCCGCGGTCTCCATCTCGACCACGGTGGCCGCCGGGCGCAGCAGCACGACCGCGAGGGCGGTGGCCGCGATCACCAGGCCCGCGCCGATGGCGAAGGCAAGGTGGTAGCCGCCGGTCAGGGCCTCGGCGGCGGAGTCGCCGCTCGCCAGCAGGTTGTCGGTGCGCGACGCGGACAGCGTCGCGATGACCGCCAGGCCGAGGGCACCGCCGACCTGCTGGGTCGTGTTGACCAGCCCGGAGGCGAGCCCTGAGTCCTCGCGCGTGGCCGCCGACATCGCCAGCGTCATCAGCGAGGGGAAGAACAGGCCGCCGCCGAGGCCGAGCAGGATCATCGCGGGGAGAATGTCCATCGCGTAGGTGGCGTCGACCGGCGCGCGCTGGAAGAGCAGCAGGCCCGCGACGATGGAGACGAGGCCGGGCAGCATCGTCGCGCGGGCGCCGAAGCGGACGATCAGACGGGCCGAGAGGCCGACCGAGAGCGCCCCGATCAGCAGCGCGACCGGCAGGAAGGCCAGGCCGACCTCGATCGCTCCGTAGCCGAGGACGCGCTGCAGGTACAGCGCGCCGAGGAAGAACATCCCGAAGAGCCCGCCGACGGTGAGGGCCTGGACGAGATTCGCGCCGGTGACGATCCGCGAGCGGAAGATGCGCAGGGGGATGAGCGGGGTGGTTGCGCGCGCCTCGCGCACGACGAAGGCGGCGATGAGCGCCAGCGCGACGGCGCCGAGGATCAGTGTGCGGGCCGAGCCCCAGCCGTAATTCTCGGTCTCGACGATCGTGTAGACGGTCAGCATCAGCGCGCTGACGATGAGCACGGCGCCCGGCACGTCGGCGCCCTTGCCGAGGCCGATGCCGCGGTCGTTCTCGATCAGTCGCGTGGCGAAGACCCCGGTGGCGATGCCGATCGGCAGGTTGACGAAGAAGATCCAATGCCAGTTGATCGCCTCGGTCAGCACGCCGCCCGCCAGCAGGCCGATCGACGCGCCGCCGGCGGCCACGAAGCTGTACACGCCGATGGCCTTGGCCTGCTCGGCGGGCCGCGGGAACATGGTCACGATCATCCCCAGGATCACGGCCGAGGTCATGGCGCCGCCGGCACCCTGCACGAAGCGCGCGCCGATGAGCATCGCTTGCGTCTGGGCGACGCCGCACAGCAGCGAGGCCGCGGTGAAGACGGTCAGGCCGATCATGAACATCCGCTTGCGGCCGAGGAGATCGCCGAGGCGGCCGGCGAGCAGCAGCAGTCCGCCGAACGCGATCAAGTACGCATTGACCACCCACGCGAGACTCGACTGCGAGAAGCCGAGGTCGCTCTGGATCGACGGCAGGGCGACGTTCACGATCGTCTGGTCGAGGATGATCATGAGAAAGCCGGCGCAGAGGACGATGAGGGCGATCCAGCGATCGCGCTCGCTATCGGCCGTTCTGCTCGCTGCGGTCCTGTTCAGGCTGTCGGTCATATCTGGACCGTAGCAGATCGTCTTGTACGGAACGATCTCGTGTGGACCGAGTGTCAGTCGCGTTACGCGCGCGGAGCGCGCCGGCGGACCGGCTGCGAGCAGGCCACCGGCTCCGCCGAGCCTGGTCCTGACGAGCCGGGTGAGCGCGCTGAGGAAGACCTCGCGCTCGCCTTCTGGGAGCGCGCTGAGCACGTCAGCCCGGATGCGCTCGGCGATGGCCTCGGCCTCGCGGACCTTGCGCACGCCGGCCGGCGTGACGGCGATGACGCGCGCGCGGCGGTCGTGGGGCGAGGGCCGGCGCTCGGCCAGGCCGGCGGCCTCGAGCTCGTCGAGGGTGACGACCATGGTGGTCTTGTCGAGGCCCACGGCGCGCGCGATCTCGCCCTGCGTCTGCTCGCCGTTCATCGCCGTCGCCAGGACGCACTGGGCCCGCGGCGAGAGGCCGAGGCCCTCAAAGGCGGCCGTCAGCTCCGTCGTGAGCGTGTAGCTCGCGCGCGAGAGCAGCCAACACAGGTCCGCGGAGAGCTGCGGCGTGGCGTCCGGCGCCTGCGCGTGCTCGGTGGTGGTGGGACCCATTGAACGGAATCATAGCAGCGATAGGTCAAGTTGCAGATGTTCTCGTATCAGACGATCTCGCATCCTCTATGTCAGGATCCGCGGATGGACTGGACTCTCGAAGTCATCGTGCTGCCGGTCAGTGACATCGATCGCTCGATCGCCTTCTACCGTGACCAGGCCGGCTTTCACCTCGACCACGACACGCACAACGAGCACATGCACGTCGCGCAGCTCACGCCGCCGGGCTCGGGCTGTTCGATCGTCTTCGGCGACCTGCCGCCGCAGCGGGAGATGGAACGAGGCCGACGGCGGCACGTTCTTCGGGTTCCACGACCCCGACGCCAACTCAAGGGCCTTCGACGCCCGCCGGCTCGCGCCGCCGGGCGCCTAGCTGCCCGAACCCCTACTGGACAGAATCCGCGTTCTGGAAACTTGCCGGCAGGAGTCGCCCTCTCGCCGTGGAATGCGGCCTCGTGGCCGCGGACCCTATCTCCCTCGCTCCAGACGACGAGTTCGCCGAACTGCTCGACGACTTCCTCGCGGCGCAGGTCTCGCCGCTGACGCGCCAGAGCTACGCCGGCGACCTCGCCGTGTTCCTGACGTGGTTACAAGGTCGCGGCAAGCATCCGCGCGAGGTCACGCGCCCCGACGTCGACCGCTACCGCAACTGGCTGTCGGAGCCGATCGGCCCGGATGACACGCCGGCGGCGAACGGCCGCGCGCGCTATGCCCCGGCAACGGTCTCGCGCAAGCTCTCGGCGGTCCGCGCGTTTTATGGATACCTCTCCGAGCGCCGCGTCATCCCCGGCTCGCCCGCGGCGGGCGTCAAGGGCCCGCGGCTGCGCCGCGACCCACGCGGGCGCGCGATCACCGACGACCAGGTCCGCCGGCTGCTCGCCGTGGCCGAGGAGCGCGGACCCGAGACCGAGGCGATGGTCTCGCTGCTCGTCCTCAACGGGCTGCGCGTGTCGGAGCTGTGCGGCGCCGACATCGAGGACCTGCATCGCGAGCCCGGCGGTGGCTACTCGCTGACGGTGCACGGCAAGGGCGGCAAGGAAGTCGACGTCGCGCTCAACGCGCGCACGGAACGCGCCGTCCGCAGGGCGGTCGGCGCGCGCTCGCAGGGCCCGATCTTCCGGCGCCAGGACGGGCGCCACGTGCGCGCCGGCTCGGCCGCGCCGCGTGTGCCCTACAACCGCCAGGCCGTCTACCGCCTGCTCGGCGCCCTCGCGCAGCAAGCCGGGCTCGTCGGCGAGGGCGACGACCAGGTCGACGGCCTGCACCCGCATCGCCTGCGCCACACGTTCGTGACCCTGCTCCTCGACCGCGGCGTGCCGCTCGCGGCCGTCCAGGACGCGGCGCGGCACGCCTCCAGCGACACGACGCGCCGCTACGACCGCGCACGCACCGGCTGGCGCGAACACCCCACCCATCGCCTGGACTTCTAGTGGCTTGATGTGGGTTGGGCCGCGCGATGCCGGCGGCGCGGGCGGTCGCGCTGCGGCCCGGCGACCGCCGCCGGCGGTCGGCGAATTCGCGTCGCGTGGGTCGTTTTGCTCGAAGAGCGAGCACAAAGCCCCACGCGACGCCCAGTTGGCACGCCGCCCCTCGGCCGGGGGCGCGCCCGGTCGACCGCCGGCTTGGCGAGGACGGCCCGCGCCGGCGTGCAGCCCATTCTGAGTTCCTCGTTGCCCTGACCACACAGCGCCGCCAACGCGGCGTGGACGGTGAACCCACATCAAGCCGCTAGTAGCCCACCAAGCTCAGGCGCTGACCGCGTCCAGCCGCTGCAGCAGCTCGTGCGCCGCGAGCTCGATCTCCTTGTGGCGCCACTCGGCCGCGCGGTAGTGGCAGGCGATCAGGCCCATGCGGTGCACACGGCGGAGGTCGCCGTAGACGAAGGCGTACCGGGCCTTGGTCTCGTCGGCCGCGCCCTCGGTGAGCCCCAGGTGCCACGCGGCGTACTCCTCCCAGGAGTGCGACTCGAGGAACGCGTTCTCGTCGGCCGCGCGGGGCTGCACGCTGCCCCACTCGCTGTCGAGCACGTACTGACGTGCGTCGATGAGCCGCTCGGCGTGTGCCACGGCGGCCGGGTTCACACTGTAGGAGGCCACACCGGCAATCGTGCCGCACGCGCCTATTCCTTGGCCAGCGCGATCGTCAGCAGGACGGCGGCCGCCGCGCTGAGCAAGCCGCGCACGTGGTTCCACGCCATCCACGAGCCGAAGTAGTGGCCCCACTCGGCGGCGCCGCCGACGCTCTGCGGATCGACGTCGTCGAGCTTGTCGTTGAGGGGCACGTTGCCCGCGCCGGTCACCCCGACGGCGCCGACGAGGTAGAGCACGCAGCCGGCGAGCGTCAGGCCCGCGCGGCGGTCGCCCCAAGCAGTCACGGCCCAGATCGCCAACCCGACGCACAGCGCGGCGGTGACGAAGATGGCGATCATCAGCGGCGGGCGCAGCGCGGTGCGGTTGATCGACTGCATCGCGGCGACGCTGCCGCCCGCCGGAAGCCGGTCCAGACCGGCCATGACGAAACCGGAGAACGCGAAGAAGACGCCCGCCACCAGCCCGCAGCCGACCGCCGTGACAAGTGAGACCCAGGACCACGTGCTGCTCATCGCGCGACGGCCTCAACTCGGGCCGCCTGCACGCCGCGCGGGCGACGGGCGAGCATCACCAGCGGCGCCAGCAACGCGCGCTGGACGGCGACGCCGATGAGAGGCGCGTGGGCCTCGCGGTCGTAGCGGCGCGCGAGGACCGCGAGCTCGACGGGGTTGCGCGGCAGCCCGCGGCGGTTCATGCGCCCCGCCCGTGCCATCGCAACGACGTCGGCGAACATCTCCTCCATCCGCAGCGCCGGGCGGACCTCTACGCGCAGGCGCGCCTCGTCGTCGCCGGCGTTGGCGAACGAGTGGGCGACGCCGGGCGCGACCTCGACGACGTCGCCGGGCTCGGCGACGACCGTGCGCAGGCCGACGCGGAAGCGCATCCGCCCCGCGAGCACCTCGAAGCGCTCGGTCTGGACCGGATGGACGTGCGGCATCGGCACCGCGCCGCCGGGACGTAGTGCGAAGTCGAAGGCGAGCAGCTCGCCGTCGGTGGTGCTCGCGGTCTCGACGAACGTGAAGCGCTCACCGGTGACGGGGTTCTCGAGTGTCTGGCCTGGAGTGATCATGGCCACCATCAAACCCCGGAACACCAAGACGGTCCATAGCTCCAAAGCGCAAAGTCATGTGCGATCGTCTAAGATCAGCCGATGGATGCCGTGGCTGGCCTGCTCGACGGACCCCGCGCGCGCGAGGCGTTCCTCCTGCGCTCGAGCATGGACCCGCCGTGGTCGCTGCGCATCGCGGACGAGGCGCCGCTGACCGTCGCGGCGGTCGTGCGCGGCCACGCCTACGTCCTCATGGACGACGACGAGCCGGTCCGCATGCAGGCCGGCGACGTCGCCATCCTGCGCGGCCCCGACCACTACACGGTGGCCGACGATCCGGCCACCCCGCCGCAGGCCATCATCCATCCGGGCCAGCGCTGCACGACCGTCGACGGCGAGGAGCTCGTCGACCAGTGGAGCCTCGGCGTGCGCACGTGGGGCAACAGCGCCGACGGCGCCGACGTGCTGCTCACCGGGACCTACCAGTTCGAAGGCGAGGTCAGCCGCCGTCTCCTGAAGGCCCTGCCCACCCTGATCGTCCTGCGCGCGCACGACTGGGACTGCCCGGTCATCCCGCTGCTTGCCGACGAGATCGTCAGGGACGTCCCCGGCCAGGAGGCCGTGCTCGACCGGCTGCTCGACCTGCTGCTCATCGCTGTCCTGCGCGCCTGGTTCGCGCGCCCCGACGCCGACGCGCCCGGCTGGTATCGGGCCGCGGGCGATCCGGTCGTCGGCTACGCCCTGCGGCTCATGCACCACAACCCGGCCCACCCGTGGACGGTGGCCGAGCTGGCCCACGAGACCGGCGTGTCACGCGCGGCGCTTGCCCGCCGCTTCCACGAGCTGGTCGGCGAGCCACCAATGGCCTTCCTGACGAACTGGCGCATCGCGCTGGCGGCCGACCTGCTGCTCGAGCCCGGCGCCACCATCGGCTCGGTCGCGCATGAGGTCGGCTACGGCAGCTCGTTCGCGCTCAGCACCGCCTTCAAACGCCTGCGCGGCGTGAGCCCACAGCAGCACCGCCACATGGCGCACGCGGCGTGAAGCACGCGATCGGCTATCGTCGATAACCGGAATGGCCAATCCGCTTGTCCTCAGTGTCCTTGACCAGTCCCCGGTTCCGGAGGGCTCGACCGGCGCCGACGCGCTGCGCAACACGCTCGATCTCGCGCAGCTCGCCGACGAGCTCGGCTACCACCGCTACTGGCTGGCCGAGCACCACAACGGCCCGCTGCTCGCCGGGCCCAGCCCCGAGGTGCTCATCGGCCCGATCGCGACCGTGACCTCGCGGCTGCGCGTCGGCAGCGGCGGCGTGATGCTCCCGCACTACAGCCCGCTGAAGGTCGCCGAGAACTTCAGCGTGCTGGCCGGCCTGTTCGGCGATCGCATCGACCTCGCGGTCGGCCGCGCCCCGGGCACCGACCCCATGACGACCTTCGCGCTGCAGCGCGACCGCCGCCAGGCCGCGCCCGACGACTTCCCCGACCAGCTCGCCGAGCTGCTGGCGCTGCTCGAGGACCGTATCCCGCCCGGCCACCCGTTCGCGCGGCTGTCGAAGCTCCCGGGACTCCCGTACGCGCCTGAGCCGTGGCTGCTGGGCTCCTCGCCGCAGAGCGGGATCTGGGCCGCGCAGCTCGGCCTCCCCTACGCGTTCGCCGACTTCATCAACCCCGGCGGCGCGGCGATCGCCGAGCGCTACCGCGCGGACTTCGTGGACTCCGAGCGCCTCCCGGCGCCGCGCGTGGCTGTCGGCGTCGCGGTGGTCTGCGCGGAGACTGAGGAGGAGGCGCGCCGGCTGGCCGCCAGCTCGCGGATGACCTTCACGCTGCTGCGCCGCAACAAGCTCATCCCGGTTCCGCCGCCCGACAAGGCGGTGCGCTTCCTGGAGTCCGAGGGCCAGCCGCTCGACGGCCTGCCGCCGGGCCGGCGCATGGCGATCGGTGCGCCCGACACCGTCGCGACGCAGCTACGCGAGGTCGCCGCCGCCTATAGCGCCGACGAGCTCATCGTCGTCACGATCACCTACGACCACGGTGCCCGCCGGCGCTCCTACGAGCTGCTCGCCGAGGCGTTCGAGCTCACCGGCGCCGTGCCCGCACAGCGCGCCGTCTCGTAACGTCCCCGCGCATGGACGGCGGCCAAGCGCCAGGCGTGCGCACGAAGCCCGCGCGCTTCGTCCCGAGCCTGCACTACGAGCTGATCGTCTGCGGCCTGGCCGGCCACGAGCTGATCGGCGCCGACGCTGAACGCGTGCGCGACTCCGACGCGCTGTACGCGCGCGAGATCGGCGGCGTGCGCTGGCACCGCTGCCTGCGCTGCGACAGCTGGCTGCCCCTCGCCCCGCCCCGCCGCGCCCGCGCGCGAGTATCCGCCCGACCGCGACCAGATCATGCTGCCCCTGCGCGGGCGTCCGCTGCGCGACAAGATCGTCCTGCGGCTGATCGCGATCAACCGCGCCGTGCACTTCGTCGTCCTCGGGCTGCTCGGCATCGCGATCCTGCTCTTCGCCTCGCGTCGCGAGTCGTTTCGCGACCGTTTCTATCGCGTGGTCACCGACTTGCAGGGCGGCGTCGCCGGCACCGGCCGGGTGCACCACGGGCTGCTGGGTGAGATCGACAAGGCGTTCACGCTGCAGTCCTCGCGCCTGCACCTCTTCGCGGCGATCGTCCTCGTCTACGCGACCGTCGAGGGCGTCGAGGCGGTCGGCCTGTGGTACCAGCTTCGCTGGGCGGAGTACCTGACGTTCCTGGTCACGGCCTCGCTGCTGCCGCTCGAGGTCTACGAGATGGTCACGCGGCTGTCGCCGCTCAAGATCGTCGCGTTCGTGATCAACGTCGCCGTCGTCGCCTACCTGCTGTACGCCAAGCGCCTGTTCGGCATCCGCGGCGGCGCGCGGGCCGACGAGGAGATCCGCAAAGCCGACGTCGGCTGGGGCGCGCTGGAGCGCACGGCGCCCGAGGACGCCCCCGGCTGATGACGCGCGTTCGCGTGCTTGCCGACGGCGCCCGCCGCAGGCTGCTCGTCGACGGGCTCGAGGCGGCGGTCGTCGACCGCGACGATCCCACGCACCTCGACTTCCCCTACATGCGCTGGATCGCCGACGTCCTCGACGTCGGCTGGCGCAACGGCGCCCCGTTGCAGGCCGTCCACGTGGGCGGCGGCGGCTGCGTGCTACCGCGCTACCTGGCCGCCACGCGCCCTGGCTCGCACTCCGAGGTCTACGAGAACGACCGAGCCGTCCTCGACGCGCTGGGCACGCTGCTGGACCTGCGCGCAGAGCGCGGCCTGCGCGTGCGGCTGGGCGACGGACGCGAGCTGCTCGCCGGTCGCGCGGCGCGCAGCGCCGACGTCGTGGTCACCGATGCGTTCGCGGGGCCGGTCGTGCCCGCCCACCTGACGACGCTCGAGTACCAGGCCGAGGTCCGGCGCGTCCTGCGACCCGGCGGCGTGCACGTCGTCAACGTCATCGACGAGCCGCCCGGGCGCATCGCGCGGCGCCAGGCGGCCACGCTGACGAGAAGCTTCTCCGAGGTCGTCGTCATCGCGCCCCGAGCCGTGGTCGCGGGCCGGCGCACCGGCAACGTCGTGTTCGCCGCCGCCGACAGGACGCTGAGCCTGGGACGGCTGCAGGCCCGGGCGACCGACGAGGTGCTCGGCCCGGCCGAGGTCGCCGTGCTCGCCGACGGCGCGGCGCCGCTCAAGGACCGGTAGGCCTCAGTGCGACGCGCTGACCGCGCCCAGGTGCTGCGCGATCGCCGCCGCCGTGGCCGGGCGCAGATCGGCGAAGCTGAGCTTGCGCCCCGCCATCGTGCGCACCCGCAGCACCGCCGAGCGGCGCAGCGGGCGGCCCATGCGCTGCTCGACCGCCGCCACGTCGTGGAAGCGCAGCGAGCGCACGCGATGCGTCGGCGCGTCGTCGAGCAGCCACAGCAGGCGGCGATCGGTGACGGCGAGCAGGGCCTGCGGGCTGGCCCACGTCGAGACCGGCGTGACCAGGGCCACGCCCTCTTCGGGCTCGAGCGCCCCGAGCAGCTCGCGCCCGAGCGCACGGCGCACCGCCTCGGCCAGCCACGCCCCGGCGGGAGCGCGCCGGCCCGGCGCGCGGGCATCCGCCACCGGCGGCGCCACACGGCCCTGGCGCTCGAGCCACGCCTCGGCGCGCAGCAGGTCGTAGGCCGCGTTGATCTCGGCCATCCGCGGCGCTCCGTCGCTCCCGGCGCGATCGGGGTGCCAGCGCTTGGCCAGCCGCCGGTAGGCCGCCGCCACCTCATCGGCGGAGGCGTCGGGCGCCACGCCGAGGATTGCGAAGGGATCGACTGTCACGCGCTCATCGTAGAGGCGACCCTGACCCCGAAACGCCGAGTCGGACAACCGGTTCGCGGGGTACGCTCGCGTCCATGCGCGGTGGCATCGATCTCGGCGGAACCAAGATCCAGACCGTGGTCGTCGACGACGATCACGACGTGCGCGGCGAGTTCCGTGCGCCGACGCCGACGACCGGCGGACCGGGCGACGTGGCCACGGCGATGGCTGACGCGCTCCGGCGGGCCGCGGAGAGCGCAGGCGTGGAGACCGGCGCGCTGGCCGGCGTCGGCGTGGGCTCGCCCGGCGACGTCGACAACATCAAGGGTACGGTCACGAGTGCGCGCAACCTGCCCGACTGGGAGGGCTCCTTCCCGCTGGCCGAGGAGCTCTCGGGCGCGCTCGGGACCCGTGTGGCGCTCGGCAACGACGTCCAGGTGGCCACCGACGCCGAGGCGCTGCTCGGCGCCGGCAAGCCGTTCCGTTCGCTGCTGGGCGTGTTCTGGGGCACTGGCGTCGGCGGCGGCATCGTCCTCGACGGCAAGCCGTGGATCGGACGGGGCGCCGCCGGCGAGATCGGCCACATCGTCGTCAGGCGCGACGGCGCGCGCTGCACGTGCGGGCGGCGCGGCTGCATGGAGGCCTACGCCGGCCGTGGGTCGATGGAGCTGCGCGCCCGGGCCAGAGAGAAGAAGGGCTCGAAGACCGCCCTGTTCGACATCATGCGCGATCGCGGGCGCGACCGCCTGACCAGCGGCGTCTGGGCGCGCGCGCTGGACCGCGGCGACGACCTGGCGACCGAGCTCATGGACGACGCGATCGGCGCCCTCGGCGCCGGGGTGGCGTCGGTCCAGAACGTCCTCGACGTCGAGGCGATCGTGATCGGCGGCGGCCTCGGGATCCGCCTCGGCGAGCCGTTCGCCAACCGGATCCTCGACGCGATGCGCCCTCACCTGTTCGTCGACGGCGATCCACCCGAAGTGCGGGTGGCCGCGCTGGGCGACCTCGGCGGCGCCATCGGCGCGTCGCTACTCGTCAGCTGAGCCGGTCGTCGAGCGTCACGACGAGAGCGGCAAGATCGTCGCGCACCGGTCCGGTGCCCGCTTTGTCGGCCAGCCGCACGATCTCACGCGCGACGCTCTCCGCGCCACCCGCCGCGCTGTCGATGAGCGCCGCGGCGAGGGCTTCAGGCGTCAGCGGATGGTCGCGGCGCGCCTCCGTGACGCCGTCGGTGTAGAGCACGAGCGTGTCGCCGGGCGCCAACTCGACCACGTAGTCGTCGCCGGTCGTCTCGGGCTCGACGCCCAGCATTGTGCCCACGCACGGCACCACCTCGGGAGCGCTGTCGGCGCGCAGCACGAGCGGCGGCGGATGGCCGCCGCAGGCGATCACGAGCCGCGCGCCGCCGCCCGGGCGCGGCTCCAGCCGGACGAGCACGGCGGTGACGAAGCGCCGGTCGGAGCTCTGGCGCAGCAGCTCGCCGTTGAGCGTGGCCAGCGTCGCTGCCGGCGACGGCGAGCGCGAGGCCAGCGCGCGCAGCGTGTAGCGCGCGAGCGCGGTGACCGCCGCAGCCTCGGCGCCTTTGCCCAGCACGTCGCCGATCAGAAGCACCCAGGCGCCGTCGTCGACGGCGAAGACGTCGTAGAAGTCGCCGCCGACATCCATCCCCTCCCCCGCCGCCACGTACTCGGCCGCCAGCGACGCGCCCGGGATGCGCGGCAGCGCGGCCGGCAGCAGGCTGGCCTGAAGCGTCTGAGCGACGTGCGCGCGCTCGCGGTACTGCAGCGCGCCGTCGACGGCGAGCGCGATGCGCTGGGCGAGGGCCTCGATGAGGCTCCACTCGTCGCGGCCGGGCCGGCGGCCCGCCTCGCGCCAGCCCAGCAACAGGACGCCCACCGCGCGCCCGCGAGCGACCAGCGGGACAAGCGCAGCGCTGTGGCCCAAGACGCTGTTCTGGCCGTCGAGCTCGTCGACGAAGGTCGCCTGCTCGGCGTAGAGCGCTTCCAGCACCCGCGCGTCGCCCGCCATGGCCATCAGCCGCGCACGGCCGTCGGGCGCCCTCGCGTCGGCGCCGACGCGGCGCAGGCCGCCGCCGAGGTCGACGACGTCGATGCTGCACGCATCGGCCACGCGCGCGACCAGCAACTCGGCCACCTCCTGCAACGCCTCGTCGCTGCTCAGCGACCGCTCTAGCAGCGCGCTGGTGTCGGCCAGCAGGCGCACGCGCGCATGGGCGGCCTCGCTGGCGCGGCGCGCGGACTGCTCGACCTCGAGGACGCGCTGCAGCTCGCGCTCCTGCGCCACGCGCTCGGTGATGTCACGAGCGATGATGACCAGACGATCGCCCGGCTCTCCGCCGAGCCGCCGGCCGGCGGCCTCGACCGGCACGCGCTCACCGTCGGGGCGCAGCACCTCGGTGCGAAACGGCTCGGCGGGCTCGCGGCCCGCGCGCACCCCGTCCAGGCGGGCCGCAACCGCGCCGCGAAACTCGGGCGGCAGCAGGTCGAGGATCGAGGACATCGCGCGCAGCTCGTCGGCGCTGCGGCCGGCGAGGATCTCGGTCGCGGCGTTGAAGTAGACCATGCGCCCGCCGTCGATGAGCACGAAGCCCTGTCCGATCTCGCTCTGGGCACGCATCAGCGCCTCGTAGAGGTCGCGCTGCTCGCGCAGGGCGCCGGCGGCCTCGGCCCGATCGGTGACGTCGGAGACGGTGACCCCGACGCCGAGGCGCTCCCCGCGCTCGAGCGCGACGGGATAGCAGCTGACGACGAAGTGGCGCTCGCGGTCGGGCTCGCGCGGCGTGCACCCGCTGAGCTGCAGGTCCACGATCGCTCGCCCGTCCTTGGCCACCTGCGTCAGCGCCGCCTCGAGCTCCGGGCCGAGGTGTGGGACTACCTCGCTGGCCGTGCGGCCCACGTGGTCGATCGCGGGAACGCCGGTGATCTCGGCGAGCGCGTCGTTGACGCGCACGAAGCGCAGCTGGGCGTCGAAGAAGCCCAGGCCGATCGGCGCGGCGCTCACGAGCGCGTCGAGCAGCGAGCGCGCCTCGTCGGAGGAGCGCTCCTGCCCGCGCGCCTCCCCGTAGAGCCGCGCGTTGTCGACGGCGAGCGCCGCGCGGGCAGCGACCTCGCCGACGAAGGTGACGTCATCGTCGCCGAAGGGCGCGCGCCCACGTCCGCGGACCAGCGAGATCGCACCGAGCACGCGGCCGCGGGCGCGCAGCGGCACGATCAGCGCCGAGCTCGCGTCCAGTGAGTGCACGAGGTCGAGGTGCTCGGCGTCGGTCGCCCATTTCTCCAGGAGCTCCTGGTCGACCTGCGAGTAGACCAGCGCCTCGCCGGTGCGCACGACGTGCGGCGCGCCACCGGGACCGTCGAGGTCGGGCGGGTAGCGGTTGCGCATCCTGTGCGCCAGCGGTGCCTTCGCCGGGTCGGTGTGCGCGACGGCCACGTTGCGCAGCTCTCCGGTCTCGGTGCTCATGTCGATCGAGCACCAGTCGGCGATCGCGCGCACGCAGAGGCCGGCCACCGCCGCGAGCGTCTGCTCCATGTCCAGCGAGGCGTCGAGCGCCGCGCCGACGTCGGCCAGGAAGCGCAGGCGCTCCATGGCGACGTGCTCGGCGTCGATCAGCCGCGCGATCCCCACGATCGTTGTGGCGTCCTCGTCCTGCAGCATCCGCCAGCGCGCGTCGAACCAGTGCACGGCACCGTCGGGCCAGACGACGCGCAGCTCGTGCTCGCTGGTGGCGCCGTCGGGCGCAGTCGCGGCGACGGCGGCGCGCGCGCCGGCCCGATCGTCGGGATGGACGCGCTCGAGGAAGTCGTCGAAGGTGGCCGGCGCGCGGTCGGCCGGCACGCCGGTCAGCGCCGCGAGCGATGCCGACCAGCGCAGCTCGCCGCTGGCCACGTTCATGCGGAACGCCCCCGCGCGCGCGCCGTCCAAGACGAACGCAAGCTCGTCGCCGGTGAGGCCCTGCTCGCCTCGCGTGATGTCCTGCAGCGCCCTCGTCTCCTTCGGTGTGGGCGCAGGCTACCTGGACGGCACACCGCCGTTCAGGGGACGTTCTCGCCCCAACGTCAGCGCCCGCGGGCGGCGATGAAGAGCGACTGCGCGGCGATCCCGATCGGGCCGCGCTCGTCGCTGAGCGCGGACCACGCGAGGCCTGTGCCGGTCCCCTCCACCCGCGTGCGCGCGTCGAGCAGCACCCACTCCCCCGCGGGCTCGCGATGGAGGTGGACGGTGAGATCGGTGTTGACGAACAGGTGGCTCTCGAAGTCGAGCACGCGTGAGACGCCGTTGCCGAAGTCAGCCGCCACGAGCGCGCGGGCCAGGGGGCTCGGTGGCTTGTCGTCGATGAGCGGGCGCGTGAGGCGAAACCAGGCCAGCGCCGGGCCTTGGCCGTAGCCGGTGCCATCGACGAAGCGGATGTCCATGGCGGTCAGGTGAAAGCCCTCCGCGGGCCCGTCGCCGACGGGGAACGGGTCGCGGCGGGCATCCTCGGGTCCCCGCGGCGGCTCGTCGGGCGGCCGTGCGGGCAGCTCGACGCTCCCGCGCCGCAGCCGCATCGCGCTGGCGCGCAGTACGACGGCGCCATCGGCGGCCAGCTCGGCCTCGGCGAGCTGGACGTTGCGGCCGGCCCTGAGCGTGCGCGCCGTGACGGTGAGCGGGGCCAGCGGCACCGGAGCGAGGAAGTCGAAGGTCAGCCGCGCGAGGACGTAGCCCTCCTCCTGCAGGGATTCGCCCACGAGGGCGGCCGGCGCGCCGCCGTGCAGCTGCCCGGGGTCCCACGGTCCGCGCGCCTGCCCGGTCGGCACGAACGCGTCGCCGTCGCGGTGGAAGACCGGCTCGCTCAGCGCAGCTCCCGGCGCACGACGAGCTTGAGGCCCGACCACGTCTCGTCGATCGCGGCGACCTTGATGTCGACCAGCCCGGTGGGCAGCAGCACCTCGCGCACCACGTCCTCGGTGACGTCGGTCGGCACCTTCGATGCGCGCTTGGGCCAGCACACCCACACCATGCCGTCGGGCGCGATCGCCTCGCGCAGCCGCGCCGCGCGCCGCGCAAGCTCCTTGCGTGCGGTCACGAAGCAGAGCACGAGGTCGGCGCGGCCTCGCAGCGAGCGCTTGACGCTCACGCCGTCCAGATCGCCGAGCAGCCCGTCGAGCTGCTCGGGCGCGTCGAGGAAGGCGGCCGCCATGCCCGGCTTGAAGCCGAGCTTTCGCTCCAGGGGCGTTCCGCTGTAGCCGGCCGGGCTCACGGGTCCTGCAGCCTACGCAGTAGCGTCCGACGCATGGCAGAGGCGAGGCTCGAGGACGGCGTGCCGCAGACGGCGGGCTGGTTCGTCCTCAACGCACGCGACGCGCGCTGGATGCACAACGACATGCGGTCGGTCGTCAAGTACGGCGGCGAGGGCGACGCACACTTCGACGAGCTCGGGATCGGGCTCTACTGGCTCCAGCCCGGCCGGCCGATGTCGATGTACCACCATGAGGCCGGCCAGGAGGACTTCCTCGTCCTGCGTGGGACCTGCCTGCTCATCGTCGAGGGCCAGGAGCGCGAGCTGGGGCCGTGGGACCTCTTCCACTGCCCGCCGCGCACGCCGCACACGATGGTCGCCCGCGGCGACGAGCCCGTGCTGGTCCTTGCGGTCGGGGCGCGCAAGGAGCGCGGCAGCGTCTATTACCCCTACGACGCCACGGCGGTCCGGCACGGCGCGGGCGCCGAACGCGAGACGTCGTCGCCCGCGGAGGCCTACGCGCGGTTCAGCGAGCCCGTACGCGGCCCCGCGCCGGACTGCTTCTAGTCGAAGGCCTCCGGGCGCAGCAGCTCGACGACGCCGGTCACGATGAAGGCGCCGAGCAGGACGACGCCGATCGCGAGGAGCACGCCTTGACCGAGGAAGGTCAGCGCGGAGCCGACGACGAGCCATCCGATCGCAAGCCACGCCACCGGCCGACTGGGCTCGCCGCTGGGCGCAGGCTGCTCGTCCACGGCCGGCGCGCTCTCGTCGAAGCGACCTCGCAGCACCAGCCCGTAGAGCAGGACGAGCGACGGCACGAGCACGACCAGCCCGGCGGCGATCGAGATCAGCAGCGCGACGAGCGTGCTGTGGCCGGCGGCGGCCTCGTGGACCGTGAGCCCGGGCAGGATGTCGGGGCGCTGGGCCAGTCCCCAGCCCGCGATGATCGCCGCGACCGCGACCGCCGCCGAACCGCGCGCCGGCTCGTAGCGCTCTGCCTGTACCAGCGCGAGCGTCACGATCCCCGCGACCGCCGACGCGATCACCGCGACGAGCCCCGCCCCGCTGGTGAGGTCGTCGAAGAGCGCCCGCGCGTCGGAGCGCAGCACGAGCAGCCCTACGACGGCCAGCACGCCCGACACGACGCCCATGGCGAGCGCCCGCAGGCGGAAGGCGCGCGCCAGCTCGGCCTCGCCGGTGCGCGTCGCGTCGCCCGCGAGGTAGACCGCGGCGAGGTAGCCCGACGTCGCCACGGCGATCGCGCCGATGACGATCGAGGTCGGGTTCCAGCCAGCTCGTGATCAGGTCGCCTTTCGCGTTGCCGACCGGGACGCGGCCCGAGGCGATGCCGCCGATGGCGGCGCCGAGCGCGAACGGGGTGAGGACCGACGACGCGCCGAAGACGAAGCCGGTCACCCCCTCGGTCTCGCGATCCGCCGGCGCGCCGCTGCGCAGCGCGTACGCCGTGCCGCGCATGATGATCCCCACCGCGGCGATGAACAGGGCGACCGCCAGCGTCGACATGATCGAGCCGAACGCGACCGGATACGCGGTCCAGGTCACCACGAGGACGAAGATCAGCCAGACGTGGTTGGCCTCCCACACCGCCGCCATGGCGTGATAGGTGAAGTCGCGGATCGGGCGCCCGCGCCGGCCGGGGCCGGCGAGCAGGTACCACAGGCCCGCACCGAAGTCCGCGCCCGCGAAGACGATGTAGGCCGCGATCCCGGCGAGGATCAGGATTGCGGGGACGTCAGCGAGTGCCATGCGACTCGAGGATCGGTGGAGGCGCGCCCGCCACGTCCAGCGGCCGGCGCGCAAGGCGGCCGAGGATCCACGCGACCGCGAAGCCCAGCGCGATGTAGACGACGACGAGCGTCGCATAGCCGACGGGGATCCCGCCCGCGCCGGTGACGGCGGCCGTCGTGCGCATCACGCCGTAGACGACCCACGGCTGGCGTCCGACCTCTGTGGTCACCCAGCCGGCGATGAGGGCCACCAAGGAGAGTGGCCCGGCGGCCACCACCCCCCAGAAGAACCAGCGTGACTCCACGAAGCGCCGGCGCCGGAACCAGGCCACGAGGTGCACCACGCTCAGGAGGGCGAGCAGCGTGCCGATGCCGACCATCGTCTGAAAGGCGACGCGCACGACGTTGACGGGCGGCCGGTCGCGCGGGGCGACCGCCTCCAGGCCGCGGATCGTGGCGTTGAACCTGTGTTTGGCCAGCAGCGACAGCCCTTGCGGGACCTCGATGCCGTACTTGACCTCGCCGTCCTCGTACCAGCCGAGGACGTGGATCGGCGCGCCCTTCGTCGTCGGGCCCAGGCCCTCCATCGCCGCGAGCTTGGTCGGCTGGTCGTCGGTGACGCGCCGCGCGATCCAGTCACCGACGAGGAGCTGGACCGGCGACGCGAGCGCGGCGATCGTCAGCGGGATGGCCAGCGCGATGCGCTCGTAGCGGCCGCGCCGGCCCTTCAGCCAGCCCCATGCGTATGCGGATGCGACGACGAAGCCCGCGACGATGAAGCCGGCCAGGTACATGTGCGTCAGCTCCGGCCACAGGTGCCCGTTGCCGAAGAGCGCGCGCCAGGGCTCGACGTGGGTCACGTTCCCCGCGGCATCGATCCGAAAGCCGCCGGGGTGGTTCATCCACGCGTTGACCGAGATCACGAACAGCGAGCCGGTGAAACCGGCGAGCACCACGGGCACGCCGCAGAGCAGGTGCGTGCGCGAGGACATGCGGTCCCAGCTGTAGACGTAGATGGCGATGAAGATCGCCTCGAGGAAGAACGAGAAGCCCTCGAGCCCGAAGGCCAGGCCGAAGACACCGCCGAACGTGGCCATGAAGTTCGGCCACAGCAGGCCCATCTCGAACGACAAGATCGTCCCCGTGACGACCCCCACCGCGAACAGGGCCATCATCACCTTCGACCAGCGCTTGGCCAGCGTCCGGTAGAGCTCGTCGCCGGTCCGGACATAGAGCGACTCGACGAGCATCACCATGCTCGGGAACGCGATCCCGAAGCAGACGAGTGGAATATGGACGGCGAACGACAGCGCCTGCATCTGCCGGGCCTGCAGCAGGTGGTCCTGCTCGACCGGGGAGAGCGCGGCCGCCCAGACCGGGGCTGCCAGGGCATGGAGCATTGGCGGCCAGCACGATGGCAGCGCGCGTGCCCGCCCGCAAGCTCGTGCTCAGTCGCTCATGCCGCCATCGACCGAGAGCGTCGCGCCGGTCACGAACGAGCTCTCGTCGCCGGCCAGGAAGAGCACGGTCCGTGCGATCTCCTCGGTTGACGCGTGGCGCCCCAGCGGAATGCCCTGCTCGAAGAGCTCGGCGGCCTTGTCCTCAGGCGCGCCGGTGACCTCGACCTCGATCGCGTGCTGGAAGCGGTTGTCCACCGGGCCCGGGTGCACGCTGTTGACGCGGATCCCCCGCCCGGCGCCCTCCTTGGCCGCCGTGCGCATCAGGCCGACGACCGCGTGCTTGGACGTCGCGTATGCGCAGATCCCCGCCTCGGAGAGCAGGCCGACCACGCTCGAGTTGAAGATCAGGCTGCCGCCGTCGCGCATGGCCGCCAGGGCGTGCTTGGCGACGAGGAACGAGCCGCGGACGTTGACGGCCATGACCCGATCGAAGACGTCCTCGGGATAGTCAGCGATCGTCGCGGGCACGCCGAAGATGCCGGCGTTGGCGAAGGCGATGTCGAGGCCGCCGAAGCGCTCCAGCGCGAGCGCCACGGCCGCGCGGACCTGCTCGGAATCGGTCACGTCGGCGACGGCGTGGGCCGCGCGTTCCTCGCCGAGGTCGGCGACCAGCGCTGCGAGCCCGCCCTCGTCGACGTCGATGACGACGACCTTGCCCCCTCGGCCGCGAACAGTCGTGCAGTGGCGGCGCCGATGCTGCCCCCGCCGCCGGAGATCAACGCCACCTTGTCGCGCAGCCGGTCCACGAGCCCGGCGGGCAGCGTATCCGACTAGAGTGGCGCGCCATGCGATCGCAGACCGCGCCCGCGGGCCTGCGCTCGGGTGACGGAGGCGCACCGGATCGCACCGTGCGCGATGCCGCGCTCGACGTCATGCGCGCGCTGGGCCTGACGAGGATCTTCTCCAACCCGGGCTCGACGGAGATCTCCTTCCTGGTCGATCTGCCCCGCGACTTTCGCTTCGTCCTGGCGCTGCACGAGGGCTCGGTGGTCGGGCTGGCGACCGGCTA
Organism: uncultured Actinomycetes bacterium; assembly: GCA_963821355.1. Classification (GTDB taxonomy): domain Bacteria; phylum Actinomycetota; class Thermoleophilia; order Solirubrobacterales; family Solirubrobacteraceae; genus JAOPZW01. Next base: position 163,840 of record CAWGDO010000009.1, read on the forward strand.
TGCGCTGGGCCGCGGCGAGCCGGCGTTCGCCCTGCTGCACACGACCGCCGGGCTGGGTAACGCGGTCGCCGCGCTGGCCACGGCGCGCGTCAACCGCGCGCCGCTCGTGGTCATGGTCGGCCAGCAGGACCGCCGCCATCTCGCCCAGGAGCCCTTCCTCGCCGGCCGCCTGCACGGCCTGGCCGGCGAGTACCCGGTGTCGGTCGACCAGCCCGTGCGCCCGCAGGACGTCCCGGGCGCACTGGCTCGCGCCCACCATGCCGCGGCCACCGGGCGCGGGCCCGCGCTGGTCATCGTGCCGATGGACGACTGGCTGGCCCCCGCCCCCGAGCCGCACGAGATCCTGGGCCCCGAGCGCATCGTGCGCGCCCAGATCGCCGCACCCGAGGCGATCGACGAGCTCGCGGCGCTGCTCGAGGAGGCCGAGGCGCCGGCGATCGTCACCGGCGCCGGTGCCGATACGCCCGAGGGCTGGGCCGGGCTCGTCGCGCTCGCCGAGCGCCTGTCCTGCCCGGTGTTCACCGAGGCGTTCGGCGCGCGCGCCGGCTTCCCTCAGGACCACTCGCTGTTCGCGGGCTATCTGCCGCACGCCCGCGCGCGCCTGCGCGACATGCTCAGCCCGTTCGACACGATCCTCGCGGTCGGCGCACCGATCTTCCGCCAGTACAACTACGAGCCCGGCCCGCTCGTCAACCCCGGGACACGCCTGGCGCAGGTCACCGACGACCCCGACGAGGCCCACCGCAGCCTGTCGGGGCTCACGGTGCTGGCCGAACCGGGCGGCGTGTGCCGCGGCCTGGCCTCGCGCTTGGCGCAGCGGTCGGCGCCCACGCCGGCGCCCAAGGCGCACCCAGAGCCGCTCCCTCCCCCGGCCCCCGGCGAGCCGCTGCGCGCCGGCCACGTCTTCGACGCGCTCGTGCCGCGGCTGGCGCGCGACGCGATCGTCGTCGAGGAGAGCCCGTCGAGCCGGCCCGACCTCAACCAGCGCCTGCCCACGCGCGCGCCGATGGGCCTCGTCAGCGCGGCAATGGGCGGTCTCGGCTTCGCGCTGCCCGCCACGGCCGGCCTGCGCATGGCGCTGCCGGAGCGCCCGGTACTCACGGTCGTCGGCGACGGCGCGTCGCTGTACGCGATCCAGGCGCTGTGGAGCGCGGCGCGCTACGGGATCGGGGCGCTGTTCCTCGTCATGGCCAACGGGCGCTACGCGGTCATGGACCAGCTCGCGGCCAACACCGGCAAGGAGCCGCCGTGGCCGGGCTTCGAGGCGGTCGACATCACCGCGATGGCCCGTGCGTTCGGCTGCCCGGCGCGGCGCATCGAGACGTTCGACGAGCTGATCGCCTGCTTCGACGAGGTGATCCCGGCACTCGGCGACCGCGACGAGCCGCTCGTGCTCGAGATCGTCGTCAGCCCGTGAGCCTGCCCTCGACCGGCGTCGCCAGCAGGCCGTTGACGATCAAGGAAGCGCGGATGGAGACCGTGTGAGCCGCAGCGACCGCGCCGGTGCCCACACCGCCGGCGCGGCCGGCTGTGTTAGCTTCGGCGCCGAGCGGAAGCGAGGCGACTGTGCCAGGAGCCAAAGCGATGGTCGACGGGATCGCGTTCCGCGAGGCGATCGCCCACTTCGCCACCGGCGTGACGGTCGTCACGACGACCTTCGAGGGCCGTCCGGCAGGGATGACGGCGAGCGCGGTCTGCTCGCTGTCGCTGGACCCCGTCCTGCTGCTGGTCTGCATCGACAACCGCCTGCCAACGCACCACGCGATCGAAGGCCGTCGGCGCTTCGCGGTCAACGTCCTCGGCGAAGGCGACACGGACCTCGCGCAGCGCTTCGCGCGGCCGGCCGAGGACAAGTTCGCGGGCGTGGAGCTGGTGGAGCGATCCGATCCGCCCGTGCTCGCTCGCGCGATCGCGAGCTTCGTCTGCGAAGTCCAGGAGCGCGTTCCGGGCGGCGACCACTCGATCTTCGTCGGGCGCGTGCTCAGCTGCGCGGCGACCCCGGGCCGCAGGCCGCTGCTGTACTTCCGCAGCTCCTTCGGCTCGCTGCGCGATCCGCAGGCCGAGTTCCTCGACGAGGCGGCGGGCTGGGACGCGGGCTCGGTGGGCGGCCTGGGCCACGTGCACGTCCGCCCGGACTGAGCGAAGCGTCGCCCGCCGCTCGGCGTGACGCCGCCGCTCGGCCGGACCGTGCCGCTCAGTCCGGCCCTCCGCTCAGCGCTTCCCCGTGATCAGGTTGATGTCGTCGGGGTTGACGAGGTCGTCGACCGTCCAGCCGTCGAGGTCGTACTCGGCCATGCACCGCTCGGCGAACCCCTTCATCGCGTCGACGGTGCCGTTCTCGCGGGCCATGAAGAACGCCTCGAGCCGCGTCAGCTCGTGACTGCCCGAGTAGGTGCGCTCGTACAGCTCGTGGCGGCCGCCGAACTCGCTTCCGACCGAGTCCCACAGCAGCTTGATGAGCTTGATCTTGTCGACCGCGGCATAGCCGTTGGAGCCGCGGTAGAACTGGTCGAGCAGCGGGCGCAGCTCTTCGTTCTTCCAATCCACGGCGTGCGAGGGCTGGACGATCATCGCCCCGGCGACCTGGTTCTCGATGATCTCCTTGATCTTCGGGATCGCGATGTTCGACAGGATCCGGTAGGCCGAGCCTGCCTCGATGTTCGGCAGCACCGTGCCCTCGGCTGACGGCACCGGGTTGTGGCACATGGCGTCGGTCAGGGCCCAGAACGTGTTGCGCCAGGCCAGGATCTCGCCGACGCTCGCCTGAATGCCGCGGAAGGCGATGGTCCCGGTCGCCTCGAGCGCCTTGATGAACACGCCCGCCAGGAAGTCGAGCTTGACCGCGAGGCGCGTGCAGCCCTGGAGCATCGCGCGCCAGATGAACCCGGTGAGGTGGTAGGTGCTGGCGATCTCCAGGTTGCGGTAGATCAGGAAGTTCTCCCAGGGGATCAGCGCGTCGTCGAACATCAGCACCGCGTCGTTCTCGTCGAAGCGGCTGGAGAGCGGGTAGTCGAACGGGCTGCCGACGGCGGCGGCCATGAACTCGTAGGACGGCCGGCACAGCAGCTTGATGTTCGGGTGGTCCATCGGCGCGAAGAAGGAGAGCGCGAACTCCTCCTTCTTGATGGGCAGGTTCCCGTGGTAGGAGACGAAGTTGTAGTTCGACAGCGCCGAGCCGGTCGCCACCATCTTGGCGCCCCGGACGACGACGCCCTCGTCGGTCTCCTTCACCGCGTGGATGAAGACGTCGGAGACTTCGTGGATCTCCTTGTCGCGATCGACCGGCGGGTTCACGAGCGTGTGGTTCATGAAGTACACGCGCTCTTGGGAATCCTTGTACCAGCGCCGCGCGTTGTCGTCGTAGGGCGCGTAGTAGTCGGCGTTCGGGCCGTAGGTGGCCAGGAAGGCCGCCTTGTAGTCGGGGCTGCGGCCCATCCAGCCGTAGGTCAGGCGCTGCCACGCGGCGATCGCGTCGCGGCCGGCCACGAGGTCCGCGGCCGAGTGCGGCGCCCTGAAGAAGGCGTGCGTGTAGCCGCCGTTGCCGGTGTCGGTGTCGGTGGTCAGCTCCGGCTTTGACTCCGGGTCGTGCAGGGCGTCGTAGAGCCGGGCGATCATGCGCACCGCGTTGCGGAAGGCGGGGTGCGTCGTGACGTCGTCGACCCGACCCCCGTGGATGTAGATCTGCCGATCGTCCTTGAGGCTCGCCACGTACTCCGCCCCGTTCATCGGGCGGGTCACCGCCTCGGTGCCGCGCGACCCGTCGCCCTGGACGTCTACCGACATGCCGGAACCCTCCTCATGCGCCATTCCAGGTCAAGACCGTCCGGTGTACGTTGCCACTGGACACTCGCACCGCCACCTTACGCCGCTGCCCGTCGCGCTGTCAACGTGGCGCGGCGGCCGCCGCTCAGGCGAGCCCGGCCATGGGCTCGCCGTCCAGCGCGAGCTTGCGCGCGTCGCTCTGCGAGCGCCCGACGACGAACCAGATCGCCTCGACGGGCTCGTCGCCGGCGTTCTCGAGCCGGTGCGGCCGCGAGGACTCGAAGGCGATCGAGTCGCCGGGGCCGAGCTCGTACTCCTCCTCGTCGAACCCGATCGTGACGCGCAGCCGGCCGGCCAGCACGACGCCGTACTCGCGGCCCATGTGGCGCATGTGCGTCCCCTCGCGGCTGGACGCGCCGCCAACTTCGTAGCGGACGTGGAGGAACTCGGCGTCGGGTTCGGAGGTCGGCGTCAGGCGTTCCCAGCGAACCCCGGACTCGAGGTCGAGGCACTTGCGCGAGTCGCGGCGCTGCACCAGGCTCGCGACCGCCCCCTCCGCCCCGCGCGCATCCGACGCAGCGCCGGCGGCCGGACGCGGCGAGCCGAACAGCTCGTCCAGCGAGATGCCGAGCTCGGTGACGATCGCGTACAGCGTGCCCACCGATGGGCGCGACCGGCCGGTCTCGATCTGCGAGAGCGCGCTGGGCGAGATCGCCAGCCGCCGTGCGAGCTCGCGCAGGCTGAGCCCGTGGCGCTGGCGCTCGGAGCGCAGCCGCTGACCGACGCCGTCCTGGAAGTCGGCGGTCAGGTCGCGCAGGCGCTTGGCCCCGGTGGACTCTGCGGGCATTGCTCGGCTCACTGTAACCGTCGCGCCTCGCGCCTGTCCAGCGTCACTGCACAGCGCGCCGCGGCCGGTCGCGGGCCGCTTCGTCCGCCCTCGAACGCGCGCGGGAGCTTCCCGCCGCCGGACGGAAGGATCGCGCGGCGGCGAGCGTCATGGGAACCAGGGCCGGACCAAATCCGCTCGCTCTCTCCGGCCTGTTCATAGGAGGGATGCCACCAGTGAGACGCCTCATTGCAGTCGTCCTCGCCGCCGCGCTCGCCGCGTCGGCGTTCGCCGCCGTCACGGCTATCGCCGCGGCGCCGACCAAGCCGGCAACGATCAAGCTGCGCAACAACAAGCTCGGCAAGATCCTTGTCAACGGCAACTCGCAGACGCTCTACCTGTTCGAGAAGGACAAGAACGGCAAGAGCGCCTGCTCGGGCCAGTGCGCCAAGTTCTGGCCGCCGGTGCTGACCAAGGGCAAGCCGATGGCCGGCTCGGGCATCAAGGCCTCGTTGCTCGGCACGACGAAGCGCAGCGACGGCACCACGCAGGTGACGTACAACAAGCACCCGCTCTACCGCTTCCTCAACGACCAGAACAAGGTCGGCTCGACCAAGGGCGAGGGCGTCGACGCGTTCGGCGCCGAGTGGTACGTCCTGGGCGCGAACGGCAAGAAGATCGAGAAAGAAGGCGACAAGTCCTGAGGGGAGGTTGGGCGCGCAGGGCTGCGACCGGCGGCCTCGCGCCCGGGCACTCTCGGCGGGCGCAAGCCCAGCCGCGACAGCCGTGGGGGTGGAGCAGGAGGCTTCACCCCTTCGGTGTCGCCGATACGCGCGCCCGCAGTGTCGCGGCGAGCGTTACACGCGCGCGGTGGCCGCCGCCTCGGCGATCACGTTCGAAAGCTGCGTGCCCTGCCAGGCGAGCGGTGAGCGGCCGGGCTCCTCGACCATCAGTCGTGCGCCCGGGATGACGCGCGCGTAGTCCTCCCCCACACTCAGCGGGTGCTCGGGGTCGGCCTCGTCGCGGTCTGCCACGATCACCGTCGGCGCCTCGATCGCGGCCAGGTCGTGCAACGTGCCGAACGGCCGCGAGCGCGGCACCGCGCGCAGGGCGTCGGCGAGTGCGTCGGGGTGCTCATGGGCACTCAGGCGCTGGCGCAGGACCGTGACCACGGTGTCGCGCCACGCCTCCGGAACGGCCGGCTCGCCGTAGGCCCGCACGAACCCCTCGACGCCGCCCTCGCGCAGCCCGTCGGAGAGCGCGTCCCAGCGGGCCAGGCGCCGCGGGTCGTCGTTGTCGACCGGGTCGTAGGCAGGCGTGATGACGACCAGCGCCGCGACCCGTTCGGGGCGCTCCAAAGCGAAGCGCAGGATCGTGTGCGCTCCCATCGACGCCCCCGCCAGCACGGCGCGCTCCACGCCGCGCTCGTCCATCACACGCTCGAGGTCGGCGCCCAGCACGTCGTAGCCGTAGGCGTCCGGCGCGGGCGCCGGGTCGCTGCGCCCGTGACTCCGCGCGTCGTAGGCGATCACGCGATGCCCGGAGCGCTCGAGCGCCTTGGAGCCCATCACGACGTAGCGATGCGTCGCCGTCAGGCCGTGCAGCAGCACGACCGGAATGCCCTCGCCGGCTTCCTCCACGTCGAGCTCCATCGCGGGAGTCCTATCATCGAACCATGGCCGTCATCGACGTCACCGAGCAGGACTTCGAGCGCGAGGTCGTCGAGCGCTCCCGGACGACCCCGGTGGTCGTCGATTTCTGGGCCGAGTGGTGCGGCCCGTGCCGCGCGCTGGGCCCGATCCTCGAGCAGGCCGCGGCCGAGCGCGAGGGCCAGGTCGTGCTCGCCAAGCTCGACACCGACGCCAACCCGTACGTCGCGCAGGCGTTCGGCATCCAGGGGATCCCCGCGGTCAAGGCGTTCAAGGACGGGCGCGTCGTCGAAGAGTTCGTCGGCGTGCAGCCGCCGGCCAACGTCGCGCGCTTCTTCGACGCGCTCCTGCCCAGCGAGGCCGACGACCTCGTGGTCCAGGGCGACGAGGCGGCATTGCGTCGGGCACTGGAGCTCGAGCCGGGCCGCGCCGACGCCGCGCTCGCTCTCGCCGGCCTATTGCACCGCAGCGGCGACGGCGAAGAGGCCCTCGAGGTCCTCGCCAACGTCGGCGGCTCGTTCGCGGCCGACGGGCTGGCCGCCCGCATCCGCCTCGAGCAGGCCGAGGACGTCGACCTGACCGAGGCGTTCCGCGCCCTCGACGACGGCGACGATGAGCGCGCCGTCGACCTGCTGCTCCAAGCGCTGCCGTCGGCCGACGGCCACAAGGACGACGTGCGCCGCGTCGTCGTCGGCATCCTCGACGCTCTCGGCGTCGAGCACCCGCTGGCGCGCGACGCGCGCCGCCGGCTGGCCGCCGCGCTCTACTGAACCACGTGTGAGCGCACGAGCGCCGCGCTGCGCTCGGGCTGCTCCCACCAGAACATGTGTCCGAGGCCGTCGAGCAGCTCGAGCCGCGCGTCGGGGATCAGGCGCGCGATCAGCTCGCCGTTGACCACCGGCAGCATGCGGTCTTTCGTGCCGTGGATGACGAGCGTCGGCTTGTCGATGGCCGTCAGGCGAGCGCTCGCGTTGTGGCCGAGGACGGCCTGCATCTGGGCCATGATGACCGGCACGGGCACCGGCAGCTCGGTCGCCATCGCGTGGAAGGCCTCCCAGTTGGCCGCGTCCTCGGCGTAAGCGGCCGAGAGGTTCGCCGCGTAGCCGGCGCGCAGCGCTCGTTCGCGGTCTCCGGACATCAGCGCCCCGCCCAGCGCTTGGACAACGTCCTCGTCGGCGAGGCGCGCGCCCTCGCCGCCCGGGTACGTGCAGCCGAGCACGAGCCTGCGGATGCGCTCGGGACGGCGCAGCGCGAGCTCCTGGGCGACCATCCCGCCCATCGACACCCCGAGCACGTGAGCGCTCTCCCAGCCGAGCGCGTCGAGGACGCCGGCGGCGTCGTCGGCCAGCCCGACGATCGTCGTCGAGTCGGGCTGCGGGCCTGACTCGCCGATGCCGCGGTGGTCGTAGGTCACGAGGTCGAGGTCGTCGCCAAGCGCGCCGAGGAACGCGTCGCCCCACGACAGGTGGGTGCCGCTCATGCCCATGATCAGCAGGACCGGCTCGCCCGCCCCGCGGCGCTCGTAGTAAAGGTCGGTCCCGTCGACGGCGAGGTGCGGCATCGGTGCGCACGCTACTAGGCTCCGGCCCCTATGCACCGCACCCGCTTTCCCGGGCTCGCCGACGGCTGGGCCCGCCTCGACGGCCCGGCCGGCACGCAGATGGTCGACGACGCCATCGAGGCGATGGCGGCGTTCATGCGCTCCGGCGACAACGCCAACCACGGCGGAGCCTTCCGCGCCGCGCAGCGCACCGACGAGGTTGTCGCGCAGGCCCGCGCGTCGGTGGCCGCGCTGCTGGGAGCGAGCACCGAGGGCGTCGTCTTCGGCCCGTCGATGAGCGCGCTGACCATGCGCTTCTCAGCCGCGGTCGGCCGCTCGCTGCAGCCGGCTGATGAAATCGTTTGCACGCGCCTGGACCACGACGCCAACGTCGCGCCGTGGCTGATCGCGGCGCAGCGGGCCGGGGCGCAGGTGCGTTTCGCCGAGCCCGATCGCGCCACCCTCGAGCTTCCGGCGAGCGCCGTGGAAAACGTTCTCTCGGAGCGCACGCGCTGGGTCGCGGTGACCGCGGCCTCCAACGCGGCGGGCTCGATCCCCGACCTGCCGGGCATCGTCGCCGCCGCGCACGGCGCCGGCGCGCGAGTGTTCGTCGACGCCGTGCACGCCACTCCGCACCGCCAGATCGACGTCGCCGCCCTGGACTGCGACGCCCTGGCCTGCTCGGCCTACAAGTGGTTCGGCCCGCACATCGGGATCCTGTGGGCGCGGCCGGAGATCCTGGCCGAGTACCAGCCCGACAAGCTGCGCCCGTCGCCCGACAACGTGCCCGACCGCTGGGAGCTCGGGACGCTGCCCTTCGAGTCGCTCGCCGGCGTGCGTGCCGCAGCCGACTTCATGCTGTCGCTCGATCGCGAGGCGGTAGGCGCCCATGAGGACCGCCTGCTCGCGCAGATGGTCGAGGGCCTGCACACGATCGACGGCGTGACGCTCCACGGCGCCGCCCGCGACCGTACCGCCACCGTGATGTTCACGGTCGCGGGCCACGGCTCGCACGACGTCGCGGCCGCGCTGGCACGCGCGGAAGTCGCCGTCTGGCACGGCAACTACTACGCCTTCGAGCTGTCGAGCTGGCTGGGCCTGGAGCCCGACGGCGCCCTGCGCGCGGGCTGCGTGGCCTATAACGACGCCGAGGACGTCGAGCGGCTGCTCGACGCCGTGGCTGCCATCTGAAACCGGTCCGGCCGGGGGACCCGCCTCAGGCGGCCACGTGGCCGCCTTCGGCACCCCTTAGACCTCGAGCGCGAGCTGGGCCACGGGCGCCGGCGGCGCCGCCACGACCTCGTCCTCGAACGACGCCACCCGCACCCCGAGCAGGCGCACCGGCCGCGGCGGCGCGTAGGCGCGCAGCAGGTCCAGGGCGATGGCGGTCACCTGCTCGGTGTCGTTGGTGAACGTCTCGATCGTGCGCGCCCGGGTGACGTTTGTCCAATCGTCGAGGCGCACCTTGATTCCGATCGTGCGCCCGCGCGCCTCCTTGCGCTGCAGGCCGGAGCAGACGTCCTCAGCCAGGCGCCTGATCGTCTGCTCGAGGACCTCGAGATCGCCGATGTCCTCGTCGAACGTCGTCTCGCTCGAGCGGCTCTTGGCTACACGCGTGGCCTCCAGCGGCGAGTCGTCGTGGAAGAACGCGCGGGCCTTCAGCCAGCGCCCCATCCGCTCGCCGAAGCGCTCGACGAGCGCTTCCGCGTCGGCGGCCTGCAGGTCGCCGACCGTCCGCACCCCCATCTCGAAGAGGCGTTCCTGCGTGCGCGGGCCCACGCCCTGCAGCAGCCGCGTCGGCTTGTCGGCGAAGCGCGCGCACGCCTGCTCGCGCGAGAGCACGACGAACCCGGCAGGCTTCTCGGCGTCGCTCGCGGTCTTGGCGACCAAGCGCGAGGGCCCGACGCCGACCGAGATCGTGATGCCCGTGTGCTTGCGGACGTCGGCCACCAACTCGCGCAGGGCGCTCAGGGGCTTGTCGAGCGCGGTGACGTCGGCGTAGGCCTCGTCGACCGACATGCGCTGCATCGGACAGCCCAGACGCTCGCGCACGAGGTCCCAGACCTCGGCCGACTTCTCGCGGTAGGCCGTGAAGTCGGGCGGGATGAAGATCGCGTTCAGGCACAGCCGCCGCGCGCGGGCCGCGGACATCGCCGAGTGCACGCCGAACGCGCGCGCCTCGTAGCTGGCGGTGGTGACGACCGCGCGCGGCCCGGTGCCCGCCACCACCAGCGGCTTGCCGCGCAGCTCCGGGCGGCGCAGCAGCTCGACACTCGCATAGAACGAGTCGCAGTCCAGATGCGCGATGACGCGCCGCGGCTGCTCGGGACGCTCGGTGATCAACCTCCCGAGGGTACGCCCACGCTCTGACGGCTATCCGGCGACGAGCACCGATCCGGCACCGCCGAAATGCAGCTTCTCGCGGGTGGCGGCGGTCAGGTCGAACTCGCGGCCGGCGACGTACGGTCCGCGGTCGACGACCGGCACGCGCACGACGCGATTGCCGCGGCGCAGCGTCACATGCGAGCCGCACGCCAGCGTCTTGTTGGCGACGCCCAGCGTGCCCGGTGTCAGCGTCCCGCCGCACGAGAGCTTGTTGCCGTACAGGCCGGGGCCGTACCACGACACGGCGGCGCGCCGGTAGACGTTCAGTCGCCCGATCTCGCGGCGCGCGGAGTCGACCGCCAGGCGCAGCTTCGCGCTGCCGGTCCTCTGCGGCCGAAAGCGGAAGGCGAAGGCGCCGCCCGCGGTGGTCGTCGCGTGGTCGATCGTGCTCCAGCGGTGCTTGGACCCGCGGCGCTGCAGCACCACGTGGCGCCCGGCGACGGCGGGACGGACGTGGCCCGCAACGGTTGCACGGCGCCCCGCCATCACGTTGAGGGTGCTGCGGTGCGCCGCGATGTCGGCAGCCTGGGCCACGGTGGCACGGGACTGCGCCGTGGCCATCGGCACGGCGATCGAAGTTGCAAGGCAGAGCGCGCCCAGCGCCGTCGTGGCGCGGCGGGCGCGCAGATTTCTCTGCGGCCTCGTCATGAGGTCGTTTCCTCCTAGCGTCAGCCGCTTACGGGGCGGGCCTGAGCGCGGCGAACGGTGCCGTCGCTACGGCGCCAGTCAGGCGCCGACTGCCCCCCGCTCGCTCCTTCGACAGACCGGGAGCGATTCAGCGGATCGAACAGAAGTTCGACACAGTAGCCGCAAAACTCAACACTTCTGTGACGACGATCACACAGCGGCGGGAGGCACGCCCGCCTCTGGGGTGCCGGCCAGGACCATCGCGAGCAGTGTGCCGGGCATCACCGCGAGGGGAACGTCCGGGCGCGCAGCGGCGCTCTCCTGGGCGATGGCCAGCAGCGCGTCGACGTAGGACAGCAGCGCCCTGACGTCGCCGTCGCGCGAGGTCCTGCAGGCCAGGCGCGCGAGCGCGACGGGCTCGGACGGGTCCATGCCGCGGAAGCCGACCTGCAGCGCCGCCGAGCAATAGGAGACCACGCGTTCGGCCTCGATCACGCGCTGGCCGACGGCGTCGACGCCCGGCGCCGGGCCGGCGTCGACGGGGTCCTCCCCGGCGACCACGCGCGCAAGCTGCTCGCCGGCGATGGTGCGCAGCGCCTCGGGCCCGTGGCCGACCGCGCGCGCGACGCGCAGGAAGACGAAGGCGCCCAGCAAGCCGGGGCCATAGGGCATGTCGCTGGCGTACAGGATGCGGGCGGGCGGGATCGTCGCGTAGAGCTGGAGCTGGTCGGCAACGTTCCACCACGCGGTGTCGAAGAAGAGGTTGTCGAGCTCGGTGGCGTACTCGGCGATCCAGCCCAGGTCGCTGATGCCCGCGTGGGCGAGGATCAGGCGCGCGCCGGGGTAGCGGCGCGCGAGGTCGACCACCGCCTCCCCGAGGTGCGGGATCCCGCGCCCGGCGTGGAAGAGCACCGGCGCGCGGCGCTCGTGGGCCAGCGCCACGAGCTGCTCGACGACCGGGTGGGGCAGCTCGAAGGCGTCGGAGCGCGGGTGCAGTTTGAAGCCCCGGGCGCCCGCCTCCAGGCAGCGGCGCGCCTCGTCGAGCGCGCCCTCCGAGTTGGGCGCGATCCGCGCCAGTGCCACAAGCCGCCCGCCCGATCCGGCCGCGGCGGCGAGCACGGCGTCGTTGGCCGCCGTGTAGCCGTCGGGCTCGTGCATCGCGAAGACGAGGGCGCGCTGATGACGCGCGGCGTCGAGGCCCCCGATGATCTCCTCGGGGGTCGCCCTGCGCCCGTCGGGGTCGTTGTGGCCGATGTGGGTATGGGCGTCGAACCACGCGACGTCGCCGAGCGCCGCACGCCCCTCGAGATAGACGGGCAGCAGCCGTGGATCGAAGTCGCTTCCGTTGATGGGCACCGCCCACCTGAGCCTACAGCGAGGCACGGTGGGGCCGGTGCGCGATGGGTAGGATCGACACGATGGCCCAACGCGATCGGCTGACCGCGCTCGACACGACGTTCCTGCACCTCGAGCGCGGTGGCGCCCACATGCACGTGGCCGGCGTGCTCGTCTTCGACGGCGACCCGCCCGCCTACGACGACCTCGTCGAGGCGATCGAGTCGCGCATGCACCTCGTGCCGCGTTATCGCCAGAAGCTCGCGCAGGTCCCACTCGGGCAGGGGCGCCCGGTGTGGGTCGACGATCCGCACTTCAACGCGCGCTACCACCTGCGTCACAGCGCGCTGCCACCGCCGGGGTCCGACGAGCAACTGAAGAACCTCGCCGGACGACTGTTCGCGCTGCCGCTGGACCGCACCAAGCCGCTGTGGGAGCTCAACCTCGTCGAGGGCCTCGAGAACGGGCGCTTCGCGCTGATCAGCAAGACCCACCACGCGCTGGTCGACGGGGTCAGCGGCGTCGACGTGACCTCGGTGCTGTTCGACGTCGCGCCCGAGCCCGTGCCGATCGAGCCGCGCCCGTGGGTGCCGGGACCCGAGCCGTCTGACGCCGAGCTGCTCGTGCAGGCGCTTGTCGATCGCGTGACGATGCCGGGCGAGGCCGCGCGCGGCGTGCGCGCACTGACGCGGGCGCCGCGCCACGTGCTCTCGCAGGCTGGGGAGTGGCTCGTCGGCGTCGGCGCGACGGCGTGGGCGGGCGTCAACGCTGCGCCCGAGTCGCCGTTCAACGTGGCGATCGGGCCGCACCGCCGCTACACGTGGGTCGATTCCGAGGTCGCGCGCTTCAAGGCGATCAAGAACGCTTTGGGCGGGACCCTCAACGACGTCGTGCTGTCAGCCGTGGCGATCGCCGTCGGCCGCTTCCTTCGCCGCCGCGGCGAGGAGACCGATGGGCTCGTCCTCAAGGCGATGGTCCCGGTCTCCGTGCGCGCCGACGTCGAGCGCGGAGCGCTGGGAAACCGCGTCGCCGCGATGTGGGCGCCGCTGCCCGTGGGCGTCGAGGATCCCGAAGAGGTGCTCGGCGAGGTCGTCGAGGCGATGCGCGGCCTCAAGGAGTCCGGTCAGGCGGTCGGAGCCCAGGCGCTGACATCGCTGGCCGACTTCGCCCCACCGACGATCATGTCGCAGGCCGCGCGGCTGCAGCCGCGGCAGCGCTTCTTCAACCTCGTCGTGACCAACCTGCCGGGCCCGCAGATGCCGCTCTATCTGCTCGGTCGCCAGATGCGCGCCTTCTATCCAGTCGTTCCGCTGGCTCGCAACCAGGCGCTGGGCATCGCGATCATGAGCTATGACGGGCGTCTCGCCTTCGGCCTGCTCGGCGACTACGACGCGATGCCCGACCTCGAGACGCTGGCCGACGACCTGCGCGGGGCCATCGCGGACCTGTCGCGCGCCGCCGGCGTGCCCGCTGCGCCGAATGCGGAGCGCAAGCGCGCGCCCGAGCCCAGCAGAGCCTGATCCGGTCTCTGCGGCCGGAGGCCGCAGTCGCTCTCGCAAGGCGGGGCCGGATGCCCCGCCGAGGTAGCTTTTGGCGCATATGCGCGTCGCCCTCGCCCAGATCAACCCCACCGTCGGCGACATCGCCGGTAACGAGGCCAAGGTCCGCGAGTACCTGGCGCGTGCGCGCGAGACGGGTGCGCAACTTGTGCTCTTCCCGGAGCTGGCGGTCAGCGGCTATCCGCCAGAGGATCTGCTGCTCAAGGAGCACTTCCTCGCCGACGCGCGCGCGGCCGTAGAGCGCATCGCCGGCGACGCTCGGGACATCGTCGCAGTGGTCGGCTTTCCCGAGCGCGCCGACGACGTCTACAACGCGGCCGCCGTCTGCGCCGAAGGCTCGCTGCAGGCGATCTACCGCAAGGTCAACCTGCCCAACTACGGCGTCTTCGACGAGCTGCGCTACTTCCAGCACGGCCCCGGCGGAGCGATCGTGGAGGTCGACGGCGTCAAGGTCGGGCTGACCGTCTGCGAGGACATCTGGGTGCCCGGGCCGCCGATGACCGACGAGGCCCTCGCGGGCGCGCGGCTGGTGGTCAACATCTCGGCCTCGCCCTATCACGCCGGCAAGGGCGTGGAGCGCGAGCAGATGATCGCCCAACGCGCGCGCGACAGCCTCGCCGCGGTCGCGTTCTGCGCGCTCGTCGGCGGCCAGGACGAGCTCGTCTTCGACGGCCACTCGTTCGTGGTCGACCACGAGGGCGCGGTCATCGCGCGTGCAGCGCAGTTCGCCGAGGAGCTGCTCGTCTGCGATGTCGACGAGCCGGCGGCGGGCGCGGCGCGGCTGCGCGACACGCGCACGCGGCCGGCGGCGCGGGAGGTCGCACCCGAGGTGGCTGACCTCGGCTCGTTCACCACCGGCGGGGGGTCGGAGGGTGCCGCCCCCGGCGGGCCCGTGTGCGAGTTGCTCGGTGCCGACGCCGAGGTCTACGCCGCGCTCGTGCTCGGTACGCGCGACTACGTCGCCAAGAGCGGCTTCGAGCACGTGGTGCTCGGGCTGTCGGGCGGGATCGACTCGACGCTCGTGGCCCTGGTGGCGGTCGACGCTCTCGGCGCGGAGCGGGTGACCTGCGTGACGATGCCCTCGCCCTATTCCTCGCAGGGGACGCGCGACGACGCGCACGTCCTGGCCTCCAACCTCGGCGTCGAGCTGCTCTCGTTGCCGATCGGCGAGGCGATGGCCGGCTATGACGAGCTGCTGAGCGGCGTGTTCGCGGGCCGCGAGCCCGACATCACCGAGGAGAACCTCCAGGCGCGCATCCGCGGCAACCTGCTGATGGCGCTGTCGAACAAGTTCGGCTGGCTGGTGCTGACAACGGGCAACAAGTCCGAGATGTCGGTCGGCTACTCGACGCTGTACGGCGACAGCGCGGGCGGCTTTGCCGTCATCAAGGACTGCCCGAAGCTGCTCGTCTATCGGCTGGTGCGCCAGCGCGCGGCGCGCGACGAGCGCTCGCCGGTGCCCGAGTCCATCATCACGCGCGCGCCGTCGGCCGAGCTGCGCCCCGATCAGCGCGACGACGACTCGCTGCCGCGTTACGAGGTGCTCGACGCGATCCTCCAGGGCTACGTCGAGGAGGACCTGGGCCGCGAGCAGCTCATCGCCCGCGGACTGCCGGCGGCGGAGGTCGATCGTGTGATCCGGCTGGTCGACGGAGCCGAGTACAAGCGCCGCCAGAACCCGCCGGGCATTAAGGTGACGTCGAAGGCCTTCGGCCGCGACCGCCGCGTTCCCATCGTCAACCGCTACGGCGGATGATCGCGCTCGTCACCGGCGCCGGGAACCCGCGCGGGATCGGAGCCGCGTGCGTGCGCGCGCTGGCCGCTCGCGGCGCGACGGTCGCGTTCACGGTGGTCGCCGACGAGTCCGTGCCCTCGGAGGTGCCTGGGACGGCGTTCACCACCGACCTCGCCGAGGCGGAGGGCCCCCAGCGCTTGTTCGACGCGGTCACCGAGCGCGTCGGGCATCCGAGCGTGCTGGTCAACAACGCGGCGCACTCGACGCGCGACGGGGTCGCGGCGCTGGACGCGGCGACGATCGATCGCCACTACGAGGTCAACGTGCGCGCGCCGATGCTCCTGAGCGTCGCGCTGGCGCGCGCGGGGCGCCCGGGCCGCATCGTGAACCTCGTTTCTGGGCAGTTCCTGGGGCCGATGGTCGGCGAGCTGGCCTACACCGCGAGCAAGGGCGCTCTGGAGGCGTTCACACGTCAGCTCGCCGCTGAGGTCGCGCATCTGGGGATCACCGTCAACGCCGTCGGCCCCGGGCCCAACGACACCGGTTGGATCTCCGACGAGCTGCGCGCCGAGCTCCTGCCCCGCTTCCCCATGGGCCGCGTCGGCCGCCCGGAGGACGCCGCCGCCCTGATCGCCTGGCTGTGCTCGGAGGAGGCCGGCTGGGTCACGGGCCAGGTGATCCATTCGGAGGGCGGGTTCCTGCGATGAGCCGCGCCCCTGACCGCCCTCAGCGCCGCTGAATCTCCCGCACCGCGATCGTCATGCGCACGAGGGCGCAGAGGCGACCCTCGTCGTCGGTGATGTCGACCTCCCAGACCCAGGTCGTGCGGCCGCGGTGGCGAAGGCGAGCCTCGGCGTGAATGGTTCCTTGCATGATCGGGCGCAGGAACGAGGTCTGATTCGACATCCCCTGCGCCGCCTTGCCTTCGGGCCAGACAGCCATCGCGGTGGCGGTCGAGGTGATCGATTCGGCGATCGAGGCGTAGATGCCGCCGTGCACGAGCCCCATCGGCTGCTTGATCTCGTCGCGGACCTTGACCTGGGCGCGCACGAGCTTCTCGTTGGACTCGATGACCTCGAGCCCGTAGAGGGCGTCGAAGGTGCGGTCCAGCGGGAGCAGCGGTTGCGGAGTGCTCATGCGAGTGCGGCACGATATCGACCCGCGCCGCTACCCTCGGCCCCTCGATGAGCCGTATCGACGCGCTTCCTGCCGATCAGAAGTCCGTTCTGCAGCTCCTGCTGCGCCAGGGCAAGGGCTACGACGACCTGTCGGGCCTGCTGCGCCTCGACGTCAGCGAGGTCCGCTCGCGCGCGCATGGTGCGCTTGACGCGCTCGGGCCTGCCTCGAGCGGCGTTCCGGGGCAGCGGCGCGAGGAGATCGCCGACTGGCTTCTGGGCCAACAGGGGCCGGACGAGGCGGCGGCCACGCGCGCCTTCCTCGAAGGGTCGCCGGCGGGGCGCTCCTGGGCGGAAGCGGTGGCGAGCGAGCTGAAGCCGCTCGCCGGCGACGGCCGTCTGCCGGAGATCCCGGCCGACGGGACGCCGAGCGAGCCGGTGGCCGCGTCGGCGACTCCCATCGCTCCCGCCCCCACCGCCTCGCCGCGCGTCTCGCGTCGCGGCGGCGCTGCGCTCATCGGCGGCGCGGTGGTCGTGATCGCCGCCGCCGTCGTGCTCTTCCTCGTTCTCTCGGGCGGCGACGACAAGAAGAGCAACGCCAAGAACGCCGCCGACACGACGTCGTCGACGACTTCCACGCAGAGCCAGCCCAAGGTGCAGGCACAGGTCAACCTGACGCCGCCGCAGGGCGCACCCGCGCGCAAGGCCCTGGCCATCGTGCAGATCGTCGATGTCGACGGCACGGAGGCGGTCAACGCCGTCTCGCAGGGGCTGAAGGCCTCCGACAAGGCGGCCTTCGCGATCTGGGTCTACTCCACGCCCTCACACGCCAAGCTGATCGGCGGCTTCAACAAGAAGGACACCAACGGCCACCTCGTCTATCAGGGGGCGCTGCCGAAGGGCTTCGACATCACCGGCTACAACAAGATCCTCGTCACCCGCGAGACGAGCGGCAGCCCGAAGCAGCCGGGGACGGTCTATCTGAGCGGCGACATCCCGGGCAGCTCGGGCGGATAGGCGCGGGAGCGGCCGAGCCCGCACGGCGGCTACGCGTCGGGGAGCAGCTTCCCCGGGTTCATCACACCGGCCGGGTCGAGGTGGCGCTTGAGCGCGCGCAGCGCCGCGACGCCGACGTCGCCGATCTCGGCACCGAGGTACGTCGCGTGGTCGCGACCGACGGCGTGGTGGTGGGTGATCGTTGCTCCGCAGGCGACGATCGCCGAGCTGGCCGCCGCCTTGACCTCGGCCCACTGGTCGAGCTCGGATCCGCGCCGGGCCCGGGCCATGAAGGTGAAGTACAGCGACGCGCCCGTCGGATACAGGTGCGAGATGTGACAGGCCACGAGCGGGGCGTGCTCGCGCAGCGCGTCGCCGACCGCCCGGTAGAGGGTGAAGAGCTGCGACCACGTGGTGGCGGTCTCGAGCGTCTCGACGAACACGCCGCGGTCCATGAGCTCGTCGCGCAGGTAGGGGCCCTGGAAACGCGTGCGCACCCATGCACGCCCCGCGGGTGCACCGAGTGCGACCCCACCGCCGTCGCGCAGGGCCTCGCCCGCCGTCTCGCGGCGCAGGCGAACGATGTCCTCGCCGCCGGCCCAGCCGACGATCGCCAGCGCGCCCTCCGCCACGCCGCGGGCGCGCAGATACGCCTTCAGCGCTCCTGCCCTGAGGCCGCCGAAGCTCGCCATGCCGAGCCCCATCCGCGTCTCGGTCTCGTCGGACAGCCGGGCCACGTCGGGCGCGAAGCCGCCCTGCTCGACGCGGCGCAGCACCTCGGCGCCCGCACCGAAGCTCGGGAACATCCAGCCCTCGTAGCGGGTCAGCTCCGGTACCGGGCGCACGCGCAGCGCCACGCGCGTGATGGCACCGAGGACGCCCTCCGAGCCGATCACGAGCCGCCGCAGTTCCGGCCCCGCGGCGCTCGCAGGCTGGGCGCGCAGGTCCAGGTCGCCCGCGGGCGCCGCCAGCCGCGCGCCGACGACGAGCTCGTCGATGCGCCCGTAGCCGGTCGACGCCTGGCCGGCAGAGCGCGTCGCCACGCAGCCGCCGATGGAAACGTATTCATAGCTCTGCGGGTAGTGGCCGAGCGTGAAGCCGCGCTCGGCCAGGCGCGCCTCGAGCTCGATGGCGCGCGTGCCGCCTCCGACGACCGCCAGCTGCGAGCGCTCGTCGAGCATCTCGAGGGCGTCGAGGGCTCCGAGATCCAGCGAGACGAGCGCGTCGAAGCCTCCGCGCAGCGGCTCCAGGCCGCCGACGACGCTCGTGCCCCCGCCGAACGGCACCACCGCCACGCCCGCGTCTGCGCAGGCGGCCAGCACCGCGCGCACCTCGTCGTGGTCGCGGGGCGCCAGGACCGCGTCGGGCGCCCCCGCGCAGTCGCCGCCCCGCTGTCGCACCAGGTCCGGATAGGACTTCCCCCGGGTGTGCAGGACGCGCGCGAGGCGGTCGTCGCGCAGGATCTCGCCGAACCGCGAACGCAGCGGCGCCGGAAGGCGCGACTCGTCCAAGAAAACGTTTTCAAGTGCCACCGGCCCGCGTGGGGCCTCGAGCGGGCCGAGCTCACTCTCCAGCCAGGCCAGCGCACGTGGAGAGGCGGCGCTCGCGCGGTTGCCTGGCGAAGCGGGCGTTCGCATGCGCGTCCTCCCCCCAGCCCCACCAGCGCATCTCACGCCCCATCCGGCGCCTCCGGTGCGCGCATCTCACGCCCCATGCAGCGCCTCCAGTGCCCCGAGCGCCTCGTCGAGCACGCGCGCGGTCGACCGACGCACGACCCACCCGCCCAGCCGCGCCGCCCCACGCAGGCGCAGGCGCACCACGAGCGTCACCCGCGTGCCGGCCTCGTCGGGCAGGAGCTTGACCTCGGTCCGCGCCGCCGCGAAGACACGCTCGAACGGCGAGCCCTCGAGCTCCTGCTCCCACACCCTGCGCTCCGGCGCGCGCGACTCGACGACCCGGAAGTCGGCGCGCACCGGATGCCCCTTCCCGGTGCCCAGGACCTCCGTGAAGCGGTCACGGCGGACGTCCTCCACCCGCTCGACGCGTGGCCACCAGCGCGGCAGGTGGTGCGGATCGCCGACGGTCTGCCACACGCGCTCCGGCGCAGCGCCGATCGTACGACTGCGACGCGCGGTCGGCATCACAAGCTACTCGCTGTCGTACTGCAACAGCGCGTGGATGTCGTAGCCCGCGAGGCGCTCGCGGCCGTGCAAGAAGGCGAGCTCGATGAGAAACGCGCACGAGACGACCTCGCCGTCGAGCTGCTCGACGAGCTCGCACAGCGCCTTGGCCGTGCCGCCGGTGGCGAGCAGGTCGTCGTGGACGAGGACCCGCGCGCCCGCCGAGACCGCGTCTGAGTGCAGCTCCAGCGCGTCGACGCCGTACTCGAGGACGTACTCGGCCCGCACGGTCTCGTGCGGCAGCTTGCCCGGCTTGCGCGCAAGCACGAAGCCGGCGCCGAGCTCGCGCGCCAGCGCCGGGCCGAGCAGGAACCCGCGGGCCTCAGCGCCGATGACGACGTCGACGCGCAGGTCGCGCGTCAGTGCGGCAAGGCCGCTGACCGCAGCGTCCAGGCCTTCGGTCGAGGCCAGGATCGGCGTGATGTCCTTGAAAACGATTCCAGGCTTCGGAAAGTCCGGAATATCGCGCACGAGCGCGGCGAGGTCGGCCGCCATGGCTGGCTAGTGGCCCACTTAGGAGACGATCTTGCGCAGGTCGCGGATGAGCAGCAGGTGCTTGAGGTGCGTCGTCACCGCGGCCAGGTTCTCGAGCGCCTCGATGGCTTCCTTGCGGCGCTTGGCGTTGCGCGAGCGCAGCGCCGGGGCCAGGATCTGCTGCAGCAGCGCCGCCTCGCGGTCGGCGCTCGTGCGAAACGCGCGCAGGTTGCGCCCGCCGACGCCGTAGCGCGCCAGCTCGGTCACCGCGCGCACGATCTCGCGCTCGGTCTCGTCGAAGTACTTGGTCCCGGCGCGCATCTCGCCCTTGATGACGCCGTATTCCTCGAGCTCGGAGACGAGCCGCGGATCGGCGCGGGTCTCCTCGATGACGTCGTCGAGCGAGTACAACGCGCCGCTCGAGGGCGCGGTGACCGACGGCCTGCGCTTGCGTCGCTGCCCTCCCGCGCCGTCGGCGGCCGACGGAGCGACGTCGTTGCCCGCGCGCCCTGACGCGAGCTCCTGGCGGATGACCCGCAGCGGCAGGAACTCGTCGCGCTGCAGACGCAGGATCGTGCGCAGCCGCTGTACGTCGCCCGCCGAGTACAGGCGATAGCCGCCGGGCGTGCGCCGCGGCGCCACGAGCTTCTGATCCTCCAGATAGCGGATCTTCGAGATCGAGATGTCTGGGAACTCCTGGTCGAGCGCCTTGCACACCGCGCCGATCGTCATCGCCTTGCGCGGCGCGCCGGCGTCGGGATCGTGCGCGGGCTCCGGGGGGACCGTTGCCTGTTCGTCCTGGACGGCCATGAAGATCAGTGGGAAGGGAGCGTGAGCCTGGAGATCAGTGGGATAGGAAGGTGAGCTTGAACTTGCCGACCTGGAGCTCGTCGCCGTCCTCGAGGCGGTGCGACTCGATCCGATGGCGGTTGACGTAGGTCCCGTTGAGCGAGCCGAGATCGTCGAGGTAGAAGTCGCCGCCGCGCTTGACCAGCAGCGCGTGGTCACGCGACACCGTGACGTCGTCGAGGAAGACGTCGGAATCCGGCCGGCGGCCGATCGTCATTCGGTCGTGATCGAGCGCGAACGACTCGCCGACGCGCCCGCCGCCCGCCCTGATGACTACCGCGGCGCCCTCGTGCGCCACGACCTGCTCGACGTCGACCGGCACGAGCTCACCGGTCTCGTCGACGCGGTAGGTCGCGGTCGAGGTCTCGCCCTCGCCGCGCTCATCGAGCGCGCCGAGGAACGAACCGCACTTCTGGCAGTAGTTGGCCCCGTCGGCGTTGACGAAGCCGCACTCCGGGCAGTGGAGCGCCATCGCGAACGCGGACCGCTATTCGGCCTCGGGGCCGTCGCCGCCGACCGCGCGCCCGGCCAGGATGTCGGTCAGCTTCTGGACGTCGTCGCCGGTGATGACGTCCTCGCCCGTCTCGTGCTTCTTGCGCAGCCGGTTGACGAGCTCCGCGCGCAGGATGTCGATCTTGCCGTGCAGGATCCGTCGCTTGTAGGAGATGTCGATCTCCTCCTCCGTGAGCTGCTGGATGTACTCCTTCAGCTCCTGGTCGGAGAGCGAGCCAAGATCGGGAAACGTGTCCATTGCGCGAGCATACCAGCGGATCGCGGACGCTCAAGCTGAGGTTGAGGGTCTTGCATCGCGCACGTACATGGCTGTTGCGATCAGAGTCATCGCAAGCCCGATGTAGAGCAGAGCCGTGCTCAGGATCTCCAATCCGCAGAAGGCGAATTCGAGGGCGGACAGCACTGGCCAGATGGCCAGCCGCCCCACCATGTTGATCTCGATCTCCACGCCGCGGCGCAACGCCAGACGTCCGGCGATGAGCATGAACAGCTCACGGGCGACGAGGATCGCGAGCGCCCAGCGCGGCAACAGGTCGTGGTACCAGCACGCCACCACCCCGGCCAGGACGAGGAGCCGGTCGGTGACCGGATCGAGCAGCGCGCCGAAGCGGCTGTACTGGCCGGTCAGGCGCGCGGCGATCCCGTCGAAGTAGTCAGACCAGCCGGCGACCCCGAAGAGCACCGCCGGCCACACCCCGACCCCGCTGTCGCTCGAGAACGAGACGATCAGGAAGAACGGGATCAGCAGCAGGCGGGTGAAGCCGATCGCGTTGGGGATCGTCCAGATGTGAAGCGGCTGCCCTGCCTGCGTCTCAGGCGGCGGCGGCCCCGAGCGGTCGACGCCGACCAGGCGCCCGAACGTGAGCCTCCTGCGCGCCGGGGGCCGGCTCGTGCGCTCCGCGGGACGTTCTACGGGAGAGTCGCCCACAGCTCGCGCACGGCCTCGGCAGCGCCGCTCAACGGCACGCCGCCGTCGTGGTCGGCGCGGCCGCGGCGGGCCTGCGCCTCCGCGCGCCCGGACTCCAGCGCCCGCTTGCCCACCGTCAGCCGCAGCGGGCAACCGAGCAGCTCGGCATCGGCGAACTTCTCGCCGGGCCCGGCGTCGCGGTCGTCGAGCAGTACCTTGAGCCCCGCCTGCGACAGCTCGCCGTAGAGCGCCTCGGCGGCGTCGCGCTCCGGCGTCCCGGCCTTGCCGATCGCCACGATCTCGACGTCCCACGGCGCGATCGACCGCGGCCACGAGATCCCCTGCTCGTCGGCGAACTGCTCGATCGCCGCGGCGGCGATACGCGCGGGCCCCAGGCCGTAGGAGCCCATGACGATGAGCTGCTCGCGCCCGTTCTCGTCCAGGTAGGTCGCCCCGAGCGGCTCGGAGTAGCGCGTCCCGAGCTTGAAGATGTTGCCGTACTCGATGGCGGGCTCGATGCGGATCGGATGGCCGTTGACCGTGTCGCCCGCCTCGACCGAGCGGAAGTCGCCGCGCTCGCCACCCTCGGCGCGCACGATGCGGTGATAGTCGTCGCGGTTGGCGCCCGTGACGTACAGCTCGCCGGGGAGGATCGCCTCGTCGTAGAGCGTCGGGACGTCCGCCGTGGGACCGAGGAAGCCGCCGGGGCCGCGCAGCTCGTCATCGCGCGCGGGGCGGAACTCCTCGCGCAGGGCGTTGGTCAGCTTGACGTCATTGACGCGGTGATCGCCGCGCACGAAGGCCATGACGAGGCCCCGTGACTCCGTGATCACCGGATAGGCCTTGAGCACGTTGCCGGGCTGCACGCCGAGCCCCTCGGCGACCGCGGCCACCGTCGTCGCGCCCGGCGTGTGCAGCTCGCCCTCGGCGAGGTCGATGGCGGGCACCGGCTGGGGCTCGGCGCTGGCGATCTCGGTGTTGGCGGCGTAGCCGGGCGCGAGCGCGACGTCGTTCTCGCCCGCCGGGCAGGGCGCCATGTACTCGTCGGCGCCGGAGCCGCCCATCATCCCGACGTCGGACTCGACCCGGTACCACTCTAGGCCGCAGCGGTCGGAGATGCGGTCGTAGGCGTCGATGAACTTCGCGTAGGACGCCTGCAGACCCTCCTCGTCGCGGTCGAAGGAGTAGCCGTCCTTCATGATGAACTCGCGCGTGCGCAGCACCCCGGCGCGCGGGCGCGCCTCGTCGCGGCCTTTGAGCTGGAAGTGGTAGAGCAGCAACGGCAGCTCGCGGTAGGAGCGCACGACCTGCGCGACGTGGAAGGTCAGCGTCTCCTCGTGGCTCAGCGCCAGGATGAGCTCGGCGTCGCGGCGATCGCGCAGCTTGAAGACCTCGGGGATCTTGTAGCGATCCGAGCGCTTCCACAGCTCGGCCGGGGTGATGAGCGGCATGAGCATCTCGTGGCAGCCGATGCGCTCGAGCTCCTCGCGGATGATCTGCTCGATGTTCTGGTGCACGCGCCAGCCGGCCGGCAACCAGCTCCACAGACCGGCGCCGACCTGGCGAAAAAGTCCGGCGCGCACGCCGAGCTTGTGCGACAGCGCCTCGGCGTCGGCCGGGGGCTGGCGCTCTGTGGGCAGGAAGTAGCCGTCCAGACGGGTCATCGGGCGGCGAACACTACCGTCGCCCCACCTGCTCGCATCCGACCACGCGATCGCGACGGTCCGCGGTCACGCGGTCGATGCCAGGGCCGCACTCGACCACGTCGCGCGAGCCATCCCGGGCACTGATGACGTCGTTGCCGGCGCCGGCGCGCACCAGATCGCGCCCGCTGCCCGGGTAGAGCTGGTCGTCGCCGTCGCCGCCGAGGAGCACGTCGCGCTTGAGCCCGCCGTACAGGCGGTCGTTGCCCACGCCGCCGATGAGGCGGTCGCGGCCGTTGCCGCCCCACAGGGCGTCGTCACCGCCGTCGCCGTCGAGGACGTCGGCGCCCTCGCCGCCCCACAGGCAGTCGCCGCCGTCGAAGCCGCGCAGGAGGTCCGAGCCGTCGAGGCCGTAGATCGTGTCGCCGAAGGCGGTGCCGGTGAGCACGTCGTCGTCGCGCGTGCCGCGCTGGAGGTTGGCGCACGGCGGGCCGACCAACGCCACCGGCGGCGGCGCCACGCTCGGCTCGGTGACGACGGTGTCGACGGCGCCGGCGTGGTCGCCGGATGTCGGGTCGGTGGTCGTCGCCGTGACCGCCACGGCGTGGTGCACCGTCGTCCCCGCCGTCGTGCCCGCGAGGACGATCGTTACCGTCGCGCTCTGGCCGACGGGGATGTCGGCCAGCATGCAGCGCAGCGTCGCGCCCGGCGTGCACGTGCCGTCACCGGCCGTCCTGACCAGTCGCGCGAGCGACGGGATCGTGTCGGTGAGCACGACGCCGGTCGCCGCGCTGGGCCCGGCGTTGGCGATACTGACGTCGTAGGAGGCGTCGGTGCCGATGACCGCGTACCCGGGCCCGGTCATGCCCACGGAGAGGTCGGCGGTGGCCGCCCGCGCCGCCGTGGGAGCGGCGAGCGACAGGCACAGCAGCGTGAGCACGGTGCGAACCGGCATGGCCGCAGCTTGAACGCGGCGGCGGCTGGATATGTTTCGGTGAGGATCCTGTAACTCTGCAACCAGGAGACGCGATGGCGTACGAGGTTCCCCCCCTCCCATACGACTACGCGGCGCTCGAGCCGCACATCGACGAGCAGACGATGCGTCTGCATCACGACAAGCACCATCAGGCCTACGTGGACAAGGCGAACGGCGCCCTGAACGGCACCGAGCACGAGGACAAGCCGATCGAAGAGGTCATCGCCAACCTCGACGCGCTTCCCGACGACATCAAGGGCGTCGTGCGCAACAACGGCGGCGGCCACCTCAACCACTCACTCTTCTGGGAGTCGATGAGCCCGGACGGCGGTGGTGAGCCCTCGGGCGATCTGGCGAGCGCGATCAGCGACGCCTTCGGCTCGTTCGACGACTTCAAGGCGAAGTTCGAGGCCGCGGGCGTGGGCCAGTTCGGCTCCGGCTGGGCGTGGCTGGTCCTCGACGGCGGCTCGCTGAAGGTCACGAGCACGCCCAACCAGGACAACCCGGTGACCGGCGGCGCGACGCCGCTGCTGGGCAACGACGTCTGGGAGCACGCCTACTACCTCAAGTACCAGAACAAGCGCCCGGACTACCTGAAGGCGTGGTGGAACGTGGTGAACTGGGACAAGGTCGCCGAGCGCTACGCCGCGGCGCAGTAGCGACGATCGACGCCGCAGGACGGCGGCGCGGCCGCCGATCGAGCTCCACGGGGGCGGCTGTAGCAGCCGCCCCCGTTTGCCGATACCAACCGTAACTCCCCGTTCCCGACCGCGTTAGCCACTTGATGACCTCTCTCGTCCGCCTGCTCGCGGCAGCGCTCGCTGCCGCCGTCCTACTGCCCGCCGCCGCTCAGGCCTCCACGTCGATGGAGACCGGGATCGCGGACGACGCCGCGCTGCTCAACGAGCCCAGCGACGCCAAGGCGTCAGCCGTGGTCAACGACTGGGCGGCGCTGGGCATCGACGACGTGCGCATCTTCGTGCAGTGGCAGGCGATCGCCCCCGCAAGCGGCGACGTCAAGGCGCCCGCGGGCTTCGACTCGGCCGATCCCGACAGGCCCGGCTACAACTGGGCGCGCGTCGACCGCGCGGTGAACCTGGTCAGCGCCGCCGGCATGCGCCCGATGCTCGTGGTGACCGGACCGGGGCCGGTGTGGGCCTCGCAGGTGCCCGCGCGCCGCAACATGCGCTACAAGCCCCGCCCCGACCTCTTCGGCCAGTTCGCGCGCGCCGTCGCCCTGCGCTACGCGGGCGCCGTCGACCGCTACATCCTCTGGAACGAGCCCAACCTGCCGCTGTGGCTGCAGCCGCAGAACACCTGCACCGGCGGGCACTGCACGCCCTACGCGCCGCATCTGTACCGCCGGCTCGTGCGCGCCGCCTACCCGGCCCTCAAGGCCGTCGACCCGACGGCGACGGTCCTCTTCGGCGCGCTCGCGCCGCGCGGCGAGCGCCCGACGGGCGTCAATCACAAGGCCCGGCCGCTCGCCTTCATCCGCTCGATGGGCTGTGTGAAGGTGACGCTGCGGCGCGATCGCAGCGGCCCCTGCAAGGGCTTCAAGCCACTCACGGCCGATGGCTTCTCCTATCACCCGCACGCCGTCTTCCGCGCGCCCGACGACCCGCAGCCCAACCTCGACGAGGCATCGATCGGCGACCTTCCGCGCCTCGAGCGCACGCTGGACCTCACGCAGCGCGCGGGCGGCCTCAAGAAGGCCGGCGGCGGCAAGTTCCCCCTGTACTTCACCGAGTGGGGCTACCAGACGCGCCCGCCCGACCCGTTCGACGGCGTCTCGCTGGCCAAGCAGTCGCGCTGGCTGCAGCAGGGCGCGTACGTCGCCTACAAGGATCCGCGCGTCAAGCTCCTGACCCAGTACGAGTGGCGCGACGAGCCGCTCGGGCGGGGCACGAAGGCGACGAAGTACTCGGGCTGGCAGTCCGGCCTGCGCTTCTCCAACGACAAGCCAAAGCCGTCGCTGAAGAGCTTCCCCAACCCGTTCTTCGTCTCCCAGCGCCCGAACAGCCGCCGCGTGCGCCTGTGGGGCCAGGTCCGCCCCGGCGACACGCACCGGGTCACCGTGCAGCGCCGCAAGCCGGGCGCGAAGCGCTGGACGACCGTCAAGGTGCGGTCGACCAACGGCGCGGGATTCTGGACGCTCAACCAGACGGTCAACGCGACGACCGACTACCGCTTCACCTGGCAGCCGACCGACCAGTACGACGCACCGGTCGGGCCGATCAAGGCGAGCGACACGCTGCGCGTGAAGCTCGCCAAGCGCTGACCGCCGCCAATCACCCCTCGCGGGTGACGCGCGGCCACCCGGCGCGGTGACAACATAGCGGGGATGCGATGTCGTGCGCTCGCGGTGATCGCAGGCATATTCGCGCTATTGGCCCCGGCGGCCGCGCGCGCCGATCGGCCGTTCGCGATTCGCTACACCACGAACGACTTCGGTTCGATCACGTTCGCTGCGAACACGCTGATGACCTGCCCGAACTCGGCATCGACGTGCACCAACGCCCGGCTGGGTGCTCGAAGGCGGGACGCTGGGCAACAACAACGGTTACGCGATGACCTACGTCGACGTCGACGGGTTGGGCAGCACCTTCAACTCGTCGACGGCCACGCTGAGTCTTCCGCCGGACGCGTTCGTCCTGTTCGCCGGCCTCTACTGGGCGGGTGACACCTCGGCCGGGAAGGACGCGGTGACGAATACGGTCAACGGCGCGGCCGCCCCGACGCCGTCGGCGCGTGGCACGGTGCTGCTGCGGGCGCCCGGGGCGGCGGCTACGCCACCGTGTCGGCGTCCACGCTCGACACCAACGGGACCCGTTTCAGCGGCTTCGCGGACGTCACCGACGCGGTGCGCCAGGCCGGGCCGGGCGCCTACACCGTCGCCAACCTGCAATCGGGCACCGGCGGAGACCGCTACGGGGCGTGGGATCTCGTGGTCGCCTACCGCGACCCGACTCAGCCGGCGCGCAACCTCACCGTGTTCGACGGCCTGGCCACCATCAGCCAGAGCACGCCGCTCGCGACGATGTCGCTGAACGGCTTCACCACACCTCCGAGCGGGCCGGTGCGTTCGGTGGTGGGACTGATCAGCAGCGAGGGCGACCGCACGTCGACAGGCGACAGCGCGACGTTGAACTCCACGCCACTGTCGGACGACCTCAACCCGCCCAACAACGTCTTCAATTCGTCGATCAGCCAGCTCGGTGTCCGCTTCTCCGCCAAGGGCCCGGACTACGTCAACCAGCTGGGCTCGGACGCCAACTCCTTTGCGGCCGACGGCGTGCTGGCCAACGGCGCGACGAGCGCGACGATCCGGCTGACCACCGAGACCAAGAGACCTACTACCCGAGCGTGGTGTTCTTCACGACCGAGATCTATTCGCCCAAGATCCAGCCGGCCAAGTCGGTCGTGGACCTCAACGGCGGCGCGCCCGAGCGCGGCGACGTGCTCGAGTACACGGTGCGGCTGACCAACGAGGGCCAGGACGCCGCGGTCGGGCTGCGCTTCTTCGACCCGATCCCGGCGCGCTCGACCTACGTGCCGGGCAGCCTGCAGATCACGCCGGCCGCGCCCGGCGCGACGTGCCCTGCGTTCAGTTCCGCAACCGACGCTGCCGACACGGATCAGGCGGAATTCGATGGAAATGCCAACCGCGCGGTCTATCGGGTGGGCACGGGAGCCACCGGCGACGCGAGCGGGCGGCTCGATCCCGGCCAGACCGCGTGCGTGCGGCTTCGGGTGACGATCGATCCCGACGCGCCGCTGGAGACGCAGGTCGTCAACCAGGGCGCCGCCAACTTCTTCGGCCAGACGCTCGGCACGCCGTATCCCGACGTCCACTCCAACGAGGCGGCGGTCACCGTGTCCGGCGCCGATCTCGTGCCCACCAAGACGCACACGGGCGGGACGTTCGTGGCAGGCCAGTCCTACGACTTCACCATCGGCGTGGGCAACGGCGGAAATCTCGCCACGAACGGCTCGACGGTGACGGTCACCGACACCTTCCCGCTCGCAGCGTTCTCGTCGGTGAACAGCGCCGGCGGCAGCGGCTGGACCTGTACCACCGTCATTCGCACCGTGACCTGTACACGGTCCGACGTGCTCGCCGCCGGCCAGGCCTGGCCGCCGATCGTCGTCAATGCGACGGTGAGGAACCCCGCTCCGGCGACGATCGTCAACACGGCCAACGTGACCGGCGGCGGCGACGTCGACCCGAGCAACAACAGCGCAACCGATGCGGGTGGAGCGGTGGCCCAGGCCGACCTGGCGCTCACGAAGGTCTCCGACGTCACGACCTCGCCCGCCCGCCGCGATGTGACGTTCACGCTCGAGGTCACGAACCGCGGGCCGTCGACCGCGTCCGCCGTGCAGGTCACGGACATGCTGGCGCCCGAATTCTCTGCGACCGACGTCACGACCACGAACGGGACCTGCACCACGGCCGTGGTCTGCCAGGTGGGCGCGCTGGCTCCCGGTGAGGTCGCGACGATCACGATCGTCGCCACGGTGCTCGACGGCGCGGCGGACTCCACTGCGACCAACACGGCCACCGTGCAGCAGACCGGCAGCGTGGATCCCGTGCCCGGCAACAACAGCGCCAGCGTGGACATCAACGTCCCGCCGACCAGCGACATGCAGGTCACCAAGTCGGTCTCGCCCGCCGAGCCACAGGCAGGCGGCCCGGTGACCTTCACGATCCCGGTGACGAACGCGGGGCCATCGCCGGCGCACGACGTGATCTTGACCGACGCGATCCCGCCCGAGATCGTCTTCGGCTCGGTGACCGGCACGTTCCAGGGCGGAACCTGCACCCCGAACGCCGTCAGCCGCCTCATCCGCTGCGAGCGCGCATTGCTGGCGCCCGGGCAGACGGCCATCGTCACGATCCAGGCGACGCTCGACCCCGGACAGCAAGGGCAAGACCGTCCTCAACAGCGTCCAGGCCCTCTCCGACTCCGTCGACCCGCAGCCCGAGCTGGCCAACGCCACGGTCGCCTTCGTCCCGATCCCCGCGGTCGATCTCGAGCTGAGCAAGGTCGCGCTGGATCCGCCGGCACCGCCCGGAGGGCTCGCGCGCTTCCACCTGCAGGTCGCCAATCACGGGCCCAGCGACGCCCCCGACGTCGTCGTGCGCGACACGCTGCCGCCCGGCCTGACGTTCGTCAGCGACACGCGCAGCGTCTGCAGCGCGGACGGCGCGACGATCACCTGCCCGCTCGGCGACCTGGCGAGCGGCGAAACGATCGACGACCTGGACATCGAGGTCCGGGTCGACCGGTCGCTGGCCGGGAAGACGGTCCGCAACACCGCGAGCGTCGACTCCGAGCCCTCCGATCCCGCCTTGAAGCCGGCCGAGCGGATCCCGTCCAGCAACGACGACGCGGCGGAGATGGATGTCGCCCAACCGGCCGACCTGCGGCTGACCAAGACCGTCACGCCATCCACCGTGCCCGCGGGCGGCGAGGTGACCTACACGATCCGCGCGACCAACGACGGCCCCGGCGACGCGACCGGCGTCCGCGTCGTCGACGCGGTCCCCGACGGGCTCACCGTGCGCTCCGCGACCACCACGCAGGGCAGCTGCGACACCAGTGGGGCGATCACCTGCGACATCGGGACGCTGTCGCGCGGCGAGACGACGCAGAGGTGCGCGTGACCGCCGGAGTGGGAGCCGATCGCGCGGGTTCCACGATCGTCAACGGCGCGACGGTCACCGCGGCCGAGGTCGACTTCGACGAGGCGCGACAATCGCGCGTCCGCGAGCCTGTCGGTCGCGCCGTCGTGGCCCCCGCGCGAGTGCCTGACCAACACGCTGCGGCTGGTCGACGTCGTGGCCGGCCGCACCCGCACGCACCTCGAGGGCGAGACCGCCAAGACGAATGCCGGCAAGACGGTGACGCTGCGGTTCCGCGGCCGCGCCGTCGGCACCGCGGTCGTGGCCGTCGAACGGCACGTTCGCCACGACGGTCGCGCTCCCGCCGCGCAACATCCGCACCACCAACCTCGCCCGGTACGACGCCACCCTCGGCCCGCTGCGGTCGCCAAACCTCAAGCTCGCGCGGCGCATGCGCACGACGTCGCTCACCAGCCAGACCGGCACGGTGACGATCGCCGGCCGGGTCACGAGCCCGCTGGCCAGGCCGGTGCGGACCGTCACGCTGCGCCAGTACAGAGACTGCACCGGCACGTCGTTCACCGTCGTCAAGCGCAACATCAAGGTATCGCGCGACGGGCGCTTCCACGCGACCGTGCCGGCCCCGGCCGGCTTCGACGTCGCGTACTACCGCGCGCTGACACGGGTGCGCAAGACCACGCGCAACCCGAAGACCTACCCGACGTTCACGCTGATCCGCGGTGTGACGATCAGGCGCGGGTGAAGCGCCGCCCGGCGACGGGCGAAACGTCCTCGTCGAGGCGCGCGGCCTCAGCCTCGAGCGCGGCGATGCGCTCGGGCGTCATCGCCGTGGCGTCCTCGTTCTCGGCCAGCCACTGCGCGGCCTCGGCGGCCTGCGCCTCGTCGCGCATGACCTTCTTGCCGCGCTCGTAGTAGCGGTCGATCTCGGCGAACAGCTCGTCGACCAGGCGTTCGGTCGGGACCTTCCGCAGCGGCTCGCCGCGGGAGAAGATCATCGCCGAGTCCTTGGCGCCGGTGATCCCGAAGTCGGCGTGGCGTGCCTCGCCGATGCCGTTGACCGCGCAGCCGAGGATCGAGACCTCGATCGGGTCCTCGTAGGCCTCCAGGCGCCGCTCGACCTCGGACGACGACCGAGTCCATGTCGAACTGCAGGCGCCCGCAGGTCGGGCAGGCGATCAGCACCGGGCCGCGCTCGCGCAGCTTGAGCGCCTTGAGGATCTCCCAGGCGACCTTGACCTCCTCCTCGGCGTGGAAGGTCGACAGGCTGATGCGGATCGTGTCGCCGATGCCGTCGGCCAGCAGCGTGCCGAGGCCCACGGAGCTCTTCAGCGAGCCCGACCACTTCGTGCCGGCCTCGGTGACACCGAGGTGCAGCGGGTGGTCGATCTTCTCGGCCAGCAGGCGGTTGGAGGCGATCGTGTTCGGCACGCTCGTCGACTTCATCGAGACCTTGAAGTCGTAGAAGTCCAGGCGGTGCATGAGCTCGACCCACTCGGTCGCCGCGGTGACGAGCGCCTCGACGGGGTTGGAGAACTCGAGGTCGCGCAGGTGCTTGGGCAGCGAGCCCGAGTTGACGCCGACGCGCATCGGCGTGCCTGTGCCTGCGCGCCGTCTCGACGACCTCGGCGGTCTTCTCGGGGCCGCCGATGTTGCCCGGGTTGATGCGCACGCAGTGCGCGCCGGCCTCGATCGCCTTGATCGCCAGCGTGTGGTTGAAGTGGATGTCGGCGATGACCGGGATCGGCGACTCGCGCACGATCGTCTTGAGCGCCTCGACGTCCTGCTCACGCGGGACGGCCACGCGCACGATGTCGGCGCCCGCCTCCGCCACCCTGCGGATCTGGTCCATCGTCGCCGGCAGGTTGGCCGTTTCGGTCTTGGTCATCGTCTGCACGGCGACGGGCGCACCGCCGCCGATGGGGACGCCGCCGACGTGGATCTGGCGCGCTGAGGCCATGGCGTGAGTGTACGAGGCGCGCGGCGACCGGGAGGCGCCCCACCCGTCCGGGGAGGACGGCGCGCCGGACGGCTTGATCGTTCTGCCAGAAGGTGGGTAAGCTCGCTCCAGCGGTGAGCAGGCCCGGGGGGTCTGGGGCCGCTCTGCAGATGCGCCCTAGCCTTCACCGTCCGGCCCGGCAGTGCGCTGTACCCGCGATTCTCGCCGCACTGCTCGTCGCTTGCCCGGGAACGGCAGTCGCCGCCGACCCGGCGCCCACTCCCAACCCGCTCTGGAACACCTATCCGCTCGACATCGGCGCCGGCACGAGCAGGAAGCCGCCCCCGGCCACGCCCGCGAGCACCACGCCCGCGCCGTCGGTCCGCGTCGATCCTCCGTCGGAGCATGGCGCGACGTTGAAAGAGGAGATGCTCCTCTACGCCGGGATCGGCGCCATCGTGGTGTGCGCCGGGGTCGCGGTGGGGCGACAGCTGCGCCGCCGTCGCGCGAGCCAGCCGGTGACCTGTGAGATCACGTGGTCGCCGGACGAGCGCGGTGGCGCCTTCACGGCGATCCTGTCCGGGGCTGGAGACGTGCCTCGCATGGTTGCGGAATCGCGGCGTTTCACGCGCCAGCCGTCCACGCTGCCCGCCGAGAACGCGACGACGCATGACGCGTACGCCGAACTGGTCGAGCACCTCGTGTCCGTCGGATGGGAGCCCTACGAGCACGGCCCGCATTGGTGGGATCTGAGCCTGCGTCCGGTCGGCTCGGCGCGAGCACCGAAGGAGGCACTGCATGGCTGAACGAGGGACGACACGCAGGTCACTCCTGCGCGGAGGTGCTGTCCTCGCCGGCGGCGGCGCGGCGCTGGCTGCGTGGCCGGGCACGACGAGTTCCGCCCCGTCGGCGAAGCAGGACGCCGAGATCCTGAGCTTCGCGCTGATCGTCGAGGACCTGCAGGCGGCCTTCTACGCCGACGCGATCAAGCGCGGCGAGCTCGGCGGCGAGATGCTTGCCTACGCACAGGCCGTGGGCGGGCACGAGCGCGCCCACGCCGCCCACATTCGCAAGGCCCTGGGCGCCAAGGCTCCGGCGCCCGCGCGCTTTGACTTCGGCGACGTCAACGGCGATCCGACGAGCTTCGCGCACACGGCGATCAAGCTCGAGGATCTCGGTCTCGCCGCCTACAACGGGGCGGCGACGAGCCTGACGCCGGCAACCCTCGCGGATGCCGCCCGGATCGTGTCGGTGGAGGCGCGCCACGCCGCCTGGATTCGCGACATCGTGGGCGAGCTTCCGGCGCCGCACGCCGCTGATCGCCCGATATCGGCCGCCCAGGCCAAGGCGGCCATCGAACAGACGGGGTTCATGAAATGAGCGAGCTGCGCCTCGACGAGCTGGACCGCGACGGAGCGCTGGTCGAAGCGCTCGGA
This sequence comes from uncultured Actinomycetes bacterium, assembly GCA_963821355.1. Classification (GTDB taxonomy): domain Bacteria; phylum Actinomycetota; class Thermoleophilia; order Solirubrobacterales; family Solirubrobacteraceae; genus JAOPZW01. The sequence goes on from CAWGDO010000009.1 coordinate 197,933, forward strand.
CGCCTGCATGGCACGACGCGCGCCGACCTGCTGCGGGGCGCGATCGTGGGTGGCGGCGCGCTGCTGGCGGCGGCCGCCGCGCCCGCGTCGGCGGCCTCGAGCAGTGCCCGCGACGTCTCGATCCTCAACTTCGCGCTGACCCTCGAGGAGCTCCAGTCCGTCTTCTACACCGAGGTCGAGGGCAACAAGGTCCTGCGTGGCGAGCTCAAGCGCCAGGCCGACACGGTCGGCGGCCACGAGCGCTCGCACGTCAAGGCCATCCGTGGCGCGCTCGGCTCGGCGGCGATCAAGAGCCCGCACTTCGACTTCGGCGGCGCGACCGAGAGCTCCGACGCGTTCCGGCGCACCGCGGTCGCCTTCGAGGACCTCGCCGTGGCCGCCTACAAGGGCCAGGCGCCGCACATCAGCTCGCGCCAGTACCTCGCCTCGGCGTTGGCGATCCATTCGGTGGAGGCACGCCACGCGGCGTGGATCCGCCGCCTGGCGGCAAAGCCGCCGGTGTCCGGCCCGTTCGACGAGCCGCTGACGCGCCCCGCGGTGGCCCGGATCGTCGACCGCACGCACTTCGTGATGGCGATGACGAGCACCAAGGGGCCGAAGTTCACCGGTTGACGGGAGCGCTCGGGGCGGCAGCGCTCATCGCGCTCGCCGGCTGCGGCGGCGCCGACAAACCCGAGTCGCACATCGCCGTCTCCGACATCCCCGCTCCCGTGCGTGGGGGCCTGCAGATCGGGCCGCCGGTCGCGCTGCGGACCGACCCGCACGCGACGCGGTGGGCGCCGTTGCGCCGCGCGGCGATCGCCCGTGTGGCGCCCTCGGCCGGCGCGCGTCCGGTCGTGCGGCTGCCGGCGCGCACGCCCGAGGACACCACGAACCTGGTCGTCGTCTTCGGGCGCACGCGCGACGCGCGCGGCGCGATCTGGATCCACGCGCGGCTGCCCAACGCGCAGACGGGCTGGGTCGCGCGGGCGAATCTCGGCGGCTACGTGCTCGTCCACACCCGCCTGATCGTCGATCGGGCGCGGCTGACGCTGACGCTGCTGCGCGACGGCAAGGCGATCTTCCACGCGCCGGTGGGGATCGGGGCGGCGGGCAGCCCCACGCCGGCGGGCACCTACTTCATCCGCAACCGCCTCACCCGCTACGCCAGCCCGTTCTACGGCCCGATCGCCTTCGGCACGAGCGCGCAGTCGCCGACGCTCACCGACTGGCCGGCCGGCGGCTTCGTGGGCATCCACGGCACCAACGAGCCGAACCTCATCCCCGGGCGCGTCTCGCACGGCTGCATCCGCCTGCGCAACGCCGACATCGAGCGCCTGGCCCGGCTGCTGCCGGTCGGCACGCCGCTGACCATAGTCTGAGGGCGATGCCCGACGTCTACGGCACCGCCTCTGGGCGCCTGCGCGCCCGTCTGGCGTCGCCGGCCGCCGCCCGCGCCCGAGCGCGCCGCCACACGCAGTTCTTCGCGCTTACCGGCCTGCAGCCGGGGATGCGGGTCGTCGACATCGGCTGCGGCGCGCTCGGCCTGCGGGGACTCGAGCCCGGCCTCGACATCACCGGCGTCGATCGCGAGCCGCGGCCGCAATACCCGGGGCCGTTCGTGCTGGCCGACGCTACCCGGCGCCTGCCCTTCGACGACGGCGCCTTCGATCTGGCGTACGCGTCGAGCGTCGTCGAGCACATCGACCCGGCCGATCGCCGCGCCTTCGCCGCCGAGGTCCGGCGCGTGGCGCGCGGATGGTTTGTGCAGACCCCGGCCTGGTCGTTCCCGATCGAGCCGCACGCGCTGCTGCCCGCGGCCCACTGGCTGCCGACCGCCCTGCGCCGCCCCTACTGGCGCGTGGGCGCGGCCGGCGCCTGGGAGGACATCCGCCTGCTGCGGCGCGCCGAGCTCGAGGAGCTGTTCGGCGAGCCGATCCTCGCCGAGCGCATGGGCGGCCTGGTCAAGAGCTGGATCGCGTTGCGGGCGGTTGACGGCGCGGCGTAGGCTGGCCGCGAATGCTCGCCGCATCGCTCGCCGGCAACGTCCTCGCAGGTGACTCACTCGTGCTTGCCGAGTGGCGCGATCCGGGCGGCGCGCCCGATCCGCCGCGCTACATCGCGCCGCTGCACATCCACCATTCCGACGACGAGGCGTGGTACGTGCTGGAGGGCGCGCTGCGCTTCCGGCTCGGCGACGACGAGGTGGAGGCGGCGGCCGGCGGCGCGGCCATCGCGGTGCGCGGCACGCCGCACACCTACTGGAACCCGCGCGCGGAGCCGGCGCGCTACCTGCTCGTCATGACGAGGCGGATCGCCGCGCTCATCGAAGCGCTGCACGCGCCGGACGAGACGCGCAGCATGGAAGCGGTCTTCGAGGCCCACGACAGCACGCTGATCGGATGGCCGGACGGGTGATCCGGACGGCGCCTGGCTGCGAAGAGGTTCGACATGGCACAAGCTGGTGACGTCCTTGATATGCCGCAGCTCGGCTGCCGCATGAAGCTGATCAGGACCGCGGCCGAGACCGGCGGCGAACTGGTCGAGTTCGACGTGCTGGGGCGCCCGCGCGGGTTCACCGTGCAGCCGCACGTCCACGTCGGGCAGGTCGAGCACTACGAAGTGCTCGCCGGCTCCTTCAAGCTGGTGGAGAACGGCAATGAGCACGTGCTCGGGCCGGGGCAGACCATCCAGACGGAGGCGGGCGTTGCCCATCGCCAGATGCCCGGTCCCGACGGCGCCGACGGGCACGTGCGCGTCCAGGTGCGCCCGGCGGGAACCACCCAGGCGTTCATCGAGCGGCTCGCCGAGCTGTGCGCCGACGGGCAGTTCAACCGCTTCGGCTTCCCCAAGCCGGTCGCGGCCGCGCAGTTGGTGACCGACTTCGGCGACGAGGGCCACGCGGCGCGGCCACCGCTGGCCGTGCAGAAGGCGCTCGCCAAGGCCGTCCTGGGCGCGGCCAACCTGTCACGTCCCTACGTCTTCGCCGACGAGTGGGACGTCGCCGCGCCGCCCGAGGCGGTGTTCGACGCGATCGCCGACGCGCGCACGTACCCCCGATGGTGGCGGCCGGTGTACATCGACGTCGATGCCGACGGCCCCGCCCAGCTGGGCAAGGAGTCGCGCCAGCACTTCAAGGGCCGCCTCCCCTACCACCTGCACACGCGCTCGACGGTCACCGCGCTCGACCCACCGCGATCGGTCACGGCCGAGGTCGACGGGGACCTGCGCGGCACCGGCACGTGGACGCTGACGCCGACGGCCGGCGGTACGCACGTGCGCTTCGACTGGCAGGTTCACGCCGACCGCAAGCTGCTGAAGGTCCTCACGCCCCTGCTGCGTCCACTCTTCCGCTGGAACCACAACTGGGCGATCGCCCGCGCGATGGACGGCCTGGAGCCCTTCGCGCGCGAGCACGCGCCGCCGCGCGAGGCCGCGCACGCCTAACGCGCGTACATCGCGTCGATCGTCGCGGCGTACTTCGCGTCGATCGGCTTGCGCTTGAGCTTCATCGTCGGCGTCAGCTCGTCGCCACCGGGTAGCCAGTCGCCCTCGACGACGGTGAACTTCTTGATCTGCTCGACGCGGGCGAGCTTCGTGTTCGCCTCGTCGACGCCCGCCTGCACGGCCGCGCGCATCCGCTCGTCGCGGGCCAGGGCCGCCAGCGAGGTGTCCTCGATGCCCTGCTGCGCGGCCCATGCGGGCGCGAAGTCGGAGTCCAGCACGATCAGCGCGGTGTTGTAGGACCGCCCGTCGCCGATGCACGCGGCCTGCCCGATCAGCGGGCTCGAGGCCTTCAGCGTCGCCTCGATGTTGGCCGGCGACATGTTCTTCCCGGCCGCGTTGATGATGATCTCCTTCTTGCGGTCGACGATCCGCAGGTAGCCGTCCTCGTCGAACTCGCCGATGTCGCCGGTGCGCAGGAAGCCGTCCTCGGTCATCACCTCGGCGGTCTTCTCCGGCTGGTTGCGGTAGCCGAGCATCACCACGTCGCTGCGGATGAGCAGCTCGCCATCGTCGGCCAGCTTCATGTCGACGCCCGGCGCGGGCGGGCCGACGGTGCCGATCTTGATCCGATCGGGCGGGTTCGCCGCGCCCGCGCCGCAGGTCTCGCTCATGCCCCACAGCTCGGCCAGCGGGAGACCGACCGCATGGAAGAACTCGATCACCTCGACGGGCGTAGGGGCCGCGCCGACGTAGATCGCCTTGGCCTGGTCGAGACCGAGCATGGCGCGCAGCCCGGCGAAGAGCTCGCGATCGGCCTCCGCCACCCGCGCGGCCAGGTCGGCCGGGACCTCCTCGCCGCGTTGCTCGAGGCGGACCTTCTCGAGCGCGTCGCGCATCGCCGCCTCGGTCTTCTCGCGCTGCTCGGCGGGCTGGCCCGCGACCATCGCCTCGAGGCCGGCCTTGAGCTTCTCGAAGATGCGCGGCACCGCGAAGAACCACACCGGGCGCACTTCGGGCAGGTAGGCGAAGATCTCGCGCGGGTTGTCGCAGGAGGTGATCTCCAGGCCGTAGACGACAGGCAGGTAGTGATGGGCGTTGCGCTCGGCCACGTGCGCGGCCGGCAGCCACGAGATGACGCGCCCGTCGCGGGGGAAGTCGATGAGCTGCTCGGCCTGGTCGACCGCGGTCAGAAGGTTGCGGTGTGAGAGCTGGACGCCCTTCGGCGGCCCGGTCGTACCCGACGTGTAGATGATCGTCAGCACGTCGTCGGGGCGGATGCGCTGCACCGCCGCGTCCACGTCGAAGTCGGGGTCCGGCGCGGCCATGACGTCGTCGAGCGAGAGCACGCCCTCGGGCGCGTCGCCGTCGACGACGATGACATGCTCGAGCTCGGGCATCTCCTTGCGCGCCTCCAGCGCGCCGGCCAGCAGCGCCTGCTCGGTGATCAGGAAGCGCGCGCCGGCGTCGGTGGCCACGAAGCGGATCTGCTCGGGCGTGTACTGCATGTAGATCGAGAACGGCGTCGCCCCGGTCGTCATCGCCGCGAGGTCGCAGAGGTGAAACTCGGGCCGGTTGTTCAGCAGCAGCGCGACCGTCTCCCCGGGGCCGACCCCAAGCGCCGACAGGCCGGCGGCGAGCGCGTCGACGCGCTCGCGCAGCTGCGCCCAGGTCCAGGAGATGTCGTCGCCCTTGGTGCGGACGGCGACCTCGTCGGCTCGGTTCTCGGCGGTGATGCGGAACGCCTCGGCGATCGTCGCAGCGCCGATGGCGTCTCGGGGACGAGTGGTCTCCTCCATGTTCGGAGCCTACGCGATGGACGGCAGCGCCCGCCATGCCTCGAACGCCGGGCGCCGGGCCCCGCCGGACTCGGCGGTGTCGCACAGCCCGCTGTCGTATCGCGGGTCGGTGTTGAACAGATACTGCGTCGTCAGCGCCACCCCGGGGTCCAGGCGCTCGTAGGCGGTCCGCAGCAGGGCGGCCTGCTTGACGCGCAGCGTCGCGGGGTCGTTGGTGCCCAGCAGCCGCGCGATCGTCGGCAGGGTCACGCCGCCCTCGGTGACGAGCAGCCGCGGAGCGCCCGGGTCGCCGTCCGGCCAGCCCGCCCAGCGCCCGGTCAGCCGCCGCCGGACGTCCGCCGCGCGGCTCGTGCCGTAGGCGACGTCGGCGTAGTTGTGGTGCGTCCAGGCAAAGCGCGGGCCGGCGACGAAACCGCGGGCGTCGAGGGCGTCGAGCAGCCGGTCGGTGAACCGGTCGTAGCCCCGCACGTCGGAAGTCGCCGGTCCGGCGAGCACCAGCCCCGAGCCCAGTCCGCCCGCGATCCGCTGAGCGGTGACGAACATCGCCGCGACGGTCTCGGGCGCGGTGCCGGCGAGGTTCGGCTCGTTGCACAGCTCGAGCGTGTCGAGCTGCGGCCCGTAGCGCGCGATCGCCCACTCGACGAACTGCTCCCATGGCGGTCCGGCGATCGCCCGGCCCACCCAATCCGGCGTGCGATACAGCGTGAGGATCGTGTGCAGCCCATCGGCGCGGGCAACCTCGAGCTGCTCGTTCAGCGCGGCGGCACGGTCCTCGGCCACGACTCCCGGCGCGGGCATGAGCGTCGGCCAGTCGGCCCACAGCCGCACCCAGCGCGTGCCGCTGTCGGCGAGCAGGGCGCGGTTGTCGGCCGCGCGGAGGTCTTGCGGACAGCCTGGCGCGATGCAGCCCGCCGGCCCGAGCGCGACGCAGCGCCGCGGCGCCGCGCTGGGCGGAAGCGGCATCGCCAGCCGGCTTGGGAGCAGCGCCGCCCCTGCGAGCCCCACGGCCGCCGCACCGGCGCCCTGCAGAAGCTGGCGCCGGGTCAGCGTCAACGGACGTTGAAGCCCTGGCCGCGCAATCGATCGATGTCGTTGGTCAGGCCGATCACGAACAGCAGCGCCACGAGCATGAAGCCGACAACGGACGCCCGCTCGATGAGGCGGTACGGGATCGGCCTGCCGCGGATCTTCTCTGCCACTGCCCAGAAGATATGGCCGCCGTCGAGCGGGAGGAAGGGGAAGAGATTCACCACCGCGAGGGAGAGCGAGATCACCGCGAGGATGCTCAGCGCCTGGACGGTGTCGAACTGGAAGGACTCGCGGGTGGTCTCGTAGGAGCCGACGACGCCCGAGACGTTCTTGCGCGCCTCGGGGCTGTAGAAGATCCGCGCGATCGCCGAGACGGTCAGCCGCGTGATCCGCCACAGGTTCTGGGCGGTGATGCTCGCGGCGTGCAGCGGCCCGACGTGCTCGTTCTCGCCGTAGGTGATGCCGAGCAGCATCCGCTTGGCCTGGGTGTCGTACTCGGGCCTGATCAGCAGCGTGCGTTCGGTGCCGTCGCGCTGCACTCGCACGGCCAGCGGCTTGGCGGCGCGGCAGCCTTGCGTCTGCGTGCCCGAGCAGGTGTTGCCCGAGACGGCGTCGCGGAGGGCGCGCTGGCGTGCGTCGACCTGGTCGCTGGTCTGCCCCGGCGTGTAGCCGGGCACACCGTTGATCGACAGCACCTTGTCGCCCGGCTTGAGGACCCCGTCCGCCGGCGTCTTCGGCGCCACCGTCCCGACGACGACCGCGTTGGTGAACACGCCGCTGAAGGCGACGATCGCCCATCCGAGCAGAAACGCGATGAGCAGGTTCATCGCCGGGCCCGCGGAGATGACGACGATCCGCTTCCACGGCGGCTGGTTGAGGTAGGCGCGCGGCGCAACCTCCGGCGGGAGGTCCTCGTGCGGGTTCATGCCGGTGATCTTCACGTAGCCGCCGAGCGGGACCGCCCCGATGGCGTACTCGGTCTCGCCGCGGCGCACCCGCGCCAGCAGCGGCGGGAAGAACAGCGAGAAGCGCTCGACGCGCATCCCGGTCGACTTGGCCGCGGTGAAGTGGCCGAACTCGTGCAGGATGATCAGCGCGGCAAAGCCGAGGAAGGCGAGGAGCCAGCTCACGTGCGCACTGCGATCAGCTCGGCGGCGACCGCGCGCGCCTCGCGGTCGGCCTCGTAGAGCGACTCGAACGCGCGGACCGGCGCCGCCGGCAGGCTGCTCGAGCGTCGCCTCGATCACCGCCGCGATGCCGAGGAAGCGCCAGGCGGCCGTCCAGGAACGCGTGCACGGCCACCTCGTTGGCGGCGTTGAGCACGCACGGCGCGGTGCCGCCGGCGACCGCCGCCTCGCGCGCCAGGCGCAGGCACGGGAAGGCGTCGCGTCGTCGACCGGCTCGAAGGTCAGCGCGCCGAGCTGCGGCGAGGTCGAGCGGCGCGCACGGGCACGTCGACGCGCTCGGGGTAGTGCAGCGCGTAGGAGATCGGCACGCGCATGTCGGGGTAGCCGAGGTGCGCGAGCGCGGCGCCGTCGCAGAGCGCGACGTAGCGAGTGGACGATCGACTGCGGGTGCACGACGACGTCGATGCGCTCGTACGGCGTGCCGAACAGGTGGTGGGCCTCGATCAGCTCGAGGCCCTTGTTCATCAGCGTCGCCGAGTCGATCGTGATCTTGCCGCCCATCGCCCAGGTCGGGTGCGCGAGCGCCTCCTCGACCGTGACGTCCTCGAGCTCGGCGCGCGAGCGCCCGCGGAACGGGCCGCCGCGAGGCGGTGAGCACGAGCTTGTCGACCGTGCCGGGCCGCTCGCCGGCGATGAGCTGGTGCAGCGCGGAGTGCTCGGAGTCGACGGGCACGATCTGCGCGCCGGTCGCCTCGGCGAGCTGCGGTGACGAGCTCGCCGCCGACGACGAGCGACTCCTTGTTGGCCAGCGCGAGGTCGATGCCCTCGCCCAGCGTCGGCGACCGTCGGGCCCAGGCCGGCCGAGCCGACGAGCGCGTTGAGGACCAGGTCGGCGCCGGACTCGATCACCAGCCGCACGAGTCCCTCAGGCCCCGTGAGCACCTCGCCGTCGGTCCACGCCTCGCGCGGCGCGGGCGCCCGCGTCGGCGTCGGCGAGCGCGATGCGAGTCACGCCGTGCGCCCGCGCCTGCTCGACGAGCGCCTCCCAGGAGCGCTCGGCGCTGAGCCCGACGAGCTCGAGCTCGTCCGAGCGCTCGACGATGTCCAGCGCCTGGGTGCCGATCGAGCCGGTCGAGCCGAGGATGAGCAGGCGGCGCGCCACGCCCTTAGGGTGACACAGCGCTTGTCAGGGTCTCGTCAGAGCCTTCGCGGGCAGAGGCGCAGACTGGGCGGCCGGCGGCGGCCGCTCCACCGCCGCCGGCCATGCCCTCATGATGTCAGACATCATGTAGGAGGTCCACCCTACAGCATCGCCTGCCAGACGTAGTAACCCGGCGACCATCGCGAACAGCACCGCGTCGAGGCGGTCCAGCGCGCCGCCGTGGGCGCCGAACAGGCGGCCGGTGTCCTTCGTGCCGGCATCACGCTTGAGGTAGCGACTCGAAGAGGTCGCCGAGCGGCGCTGCCGCGGCCACCGCCGCGCCGAGGATCAGCGCGTGCCAGCCGCTCAGCCAGTCCTGGTAGAGGCCGGCGAGCCAGACCGCGGCCACGCCGATGACGATGCCGATGAGCAGTCCCTCGACCGTCTTGTTCGGCGAGATCGACGGCGCCAGGCGGCGGCGGCCGAAGGTCCGCCCGCCGAGGTAGGCGCCGGTGTCGCCCACGAACGTCCCGACCAGCACGTCGATGACGATCCCGTCGCCGTGTGGCAGGTCGCGCAGCAGGACGGCGTGGGCGAAGGCCAGGCCGATCCAGGTCAGCCCGAGCATGCGTCACGGCGACGCCCGGCGCGCCGGCATGGCGCGGCTGCAGCGCGCACAGCACGAACACCGACCGGCACACAGGCCACGAAGGCGCCCAGCACGCTGGCCTGGTCGCCCGTGTGCGCGGCGACCAAGAGCGCCGCGAGGCCGGCGAAGCCGCCCAGCCGCGACGGGTTGGTGAAGTCGAACATCGCGAACAGCTCGTGCAGGCAGATCCAGCCAAGGAGGACGAGCCCGGCGACGAAGACCCAGCCGCCGAAGCCGACGAGCACGAGCGCGAGGGCGATCGCCGGCAGCGCCGTCAGCACGCGCGCGCCGAGGTCTGAGCCGGTGTTGCGCCGCCGGGCGCGCCCGGCGCGCCGGCGGCTCGGCGTCGCGCGCCGCCTGCGCGCGCCGGACTCCATCAGCGGCCCCCGAACCGGCGGCGCCGGCGCCTCGAACTCGTCCAGTGCGGCACGGAAGGCCTCGCGCGAGAAGTCGGGCCACAGCTCGTCGCGCGAAGACGAGCTCGGAGTAGGCCGACTGCCACAGCAGGTAGTTGCTCAGCCGCTGCTCGCCGCTGGTGCGGATGATCAGGTCCGGGTCGTGCATCTCGGGCGCGTAGAGCAGCCGGCGGAACTCCTCCTCGCCGCCACCGGCGTAGCGCTCGCGCGGCGTCGAGGATCTCGGCCCGTCCGCCGTAGTTGAAGGCGACGAACAGCGTGATGCGGTCGTTGGCGGCGGTCTGCTGCTGCGCCCAGTCCATCTGCTCCAGGAGCGCCGGCGTCACCCGGTCGCGGCGCCCGATGAACCGCATCCGCACGCCCTCGTCGTCGAGCTCCGGGCGTCTCGGCCAGGATGCGCTGCGAGAACATCCGCATCAGCGCCGTGACCTCCTCGGCCGGACGCGACCAGTTCTCGGTCGAGAACGAGTAGACGGTCAGCTCGCGGATGCCGAACTCGACCGCGTCGCGCAGCCGCGCCTTGACGACGTCGGCACCCGCCTGGTGGCCCTCGACGACCGGCAGCCCCCGCTGCCTTGGCCCAGCGGCCGTTGCCGTCCGTGATGATCGCGACGTACCGCGCCGGGCGGTCGTCCTGCGCCGCCGCGCTCACACCTCGAGGATTTCTGCTTCCTTGGCCTTGAGGGCCGCCTCGAGGTCGGCGATGCGCGCCGTCGGTCAGCTTCTGCAGCTCGACCTCGGCGCGGTGCTCGTCGTCGGCGCCGGCATCGCCGCTCTCCTTCAGCTCGCGCAGGTCGTGCATGACGTCGCGGCGGATGTTGCGGATCGCGACCCGGCCGTCCTCGGCGATGTGGCGCACGACCTTGACCAGCTCGCGCGGCGCTCCTCGTTGAGCTCGGGGATGGCCAGGCGGATCAGGCGCCCGTCGTTGTTGGGCGTCAGGCCGATGTCGGACTCCATGATCGCCTTCTCGATCGACTTGATCGAGGCCTGGTCGTAGGGCTGGACCGTGAGCAGGCGCGCCTCGGGCGCGCTGATCGTGGCCAGCTGCTTCAGCGGCGTCGGCGCGCCGTAGTAGTCGACGACGATGCGGTCCAGCAGCGCGGGGCTCGCTCGCCCCGTGCGCACCGAGGCGAACTCGCTTCGCGTCGCCTCCACGGACTTCGTCATGCGCTCGCCGCGCGTCGGCGAGCAGCTCGTCGGTCAGCTCGGTCATGTCGTCAACCAGGGTTCCCACGCGCTCGCCGGACACTATCCGGTCGATGTTGCGCTCGTCATCCATGTTGAAGACGTGGATCGGCAGGCCGTTCTCCATGCACAGCGTCAGCGCCGTCAGGTCCATGACCCGCAGCCGGCGCTGGAGCGCCTCCATGTGCGTGATCTCGGCGATGAACTCGGCTGACGGGATCGGTGCGCGGGTCGGCCGTGTAGACGCCCTCGACGCCGTTCTTGGCCATCAGCAGCGCCTCGGCGTGCATCTCGATCGCCCGCAGCGCGGCCGCGGTGTCCGTGGTGAAGAACGGGTTGCCGGTGCCCGCCGCGAAGATCACGACGCGGCCCTTCTCCAGGTGGCGCATCGCGCGGCGGCGGATGTAGGGCTCGGCGACCTCCTGGACGTGCAGCGCCGATTGCACGCGGGTGTGGACGTCGAGCTTCTCCAGCGCGTCCTGCAGCTGCAGCGCGTTGAGCACGATGGCCAGCATCCCCATGTAGTCGCCGGTGGCGCGGTCCATGCCCTCGGCGACGCCCGAGATGCCGCGGTAGATGTTCCCGGCGCCGAGGACGATGGCGATCTCGACGCCGCGGTCGTGCACCACCTTGACCTGCTGGGCCACCGCCCGCAGGCGCTCGGGGTCGGTGCCGTAGTCGAGGGAGCCCATCAGCGACTCCCCCGAGAGCTTCAGCAGGATCCGCTTGAAGGCGGGCCTGCCTCCTTGCGTCACTCGCCGACCGCGAAGCGCGTGAACCGGCGGATGACCACGTTCTCGCCGGTCTTGGCCGAGAGGTCGCCGCGCAGCTGCTCGATCGTCTTGCCGTCGTGCTTGTCGGCGTTGACGTGCACCTGGTTGAGCAGGACCACCTCCTCCAGCCACTTCTTCAGCTGGCCCTCGACGATCCGCGGACGGACGTTCTCGGGCTTGTCGGCGGCCTGCTGCTCGAACACGCGCGCCTCGGCCGCGCGGGCGTCCTCGGGGACGTCCTCCTCGCTGACGAAGCGCGTCTGCGGCGAGGCGGCGAGGTGCAGCGCGATGTCCTTGGCGAAGGCGACGAAGTCGTCGTTCTTGGCCACGAAGTCGGTGTTGCAGTCGACCTCGACCAGCACGCCGACCTTGCCGTTGGCGTGGATGTAGCTCTGGATGGTGCCCTCGGTCGCCTCGCGGTCGGCCAGCTTGCCGATCTTGCTGCCCATCTTGACGCGGAGGATCTCCACGGCCTTGTCCGCGTCACCGGCCGCCTCCTCGAGGGCGCTCTTGGCAGTCCATCATGCCCGCGCCGGTGCGCTGGCGCAGCGCGGCGACCTCCTTGGCGCTGATCTGAGGGGTCTCGGTCATGCGTTCTGTTCCTGGGTCGCGTTGTCCGGGGTGGGCTCGGTCTGCGCCTCCGCGTCGGCGGTCGTCTCTGCGCTCTCCGCCTCGACCTCGCTCGCGGGCGGCGAGGCAGGATCTGGCGTCTGGTCGGTGGCGGTCGGAGCGGGGTGCGGCACGTCGGCCTGGACCTCGTCGCGCTGCGCCTCCGGGGTGACCGCGGCCTCCGGGTCAGGACCCGGGATGCCCTCGGCGGCGACTGCCTGCGCCTCGGCGGCCTCCTGTGTCGCGCGGTCCGCGGCGGCCCGCGCCTCGGCTTCGGCCTGGGCCTCGGCCTCGCGGCGCGCCTGCTCCTCGGCCTCGCGACGCGCGCGCTCCTCGGCCTCGCGGCGGACGCGCTCCTCCTCCTCGGCGCGCTGGCGCTCCTCCTCGGCGGTGAAGGCCAGGCGGCCGTCGCGCGCGGAGTCGCCGATCGCGTGCGCGACGATCGCGCACGACTTGATGGCGTCGTCGTTGCCGGGGACGACGAAGTCGATGCCGTCCGGGTCGCAGTTGGTGTCGACGAGGCCGATGATCGGGATGCGCAGGCGCTGGGCCTCGCGCACGGCGATCGCCTCGGTCTTGAGGTCGATGACGAACATCGCGTCGGGCGTGCGCTGCATGTACTTCACGCCGCCGAGGTTGGCGCGGAGCTTCTCGAGGTCGGCCTGCGCGGACAAGCGCTCGCGCGTGGGCAGCAGGGCGAGCTGGCCCTCGGTCTCGTAGCGCTCGAGGTCGTGCAGGCGGTGGATGCGCTGGTTGATGGTCTGGAAGTTCGTGAGCAGGCCGCCGAGCCAGCGATGGTTGACGTACGGCATGCCGGCCGCCTCGGCGACGTCCTTGACGGCGTCGCGGGCCTGCTTCTTGGTGCCCACGAAGAGCACGACGCCGCCGCGGCGGGCGAGCTCCGCCGCGAACTGGCTCGCCTGCTCGAGCAGCCGCTGGGTCTGCAGCAGATCGATGATGTAGATCCCGCCGCGCTCGCCATGGATGAAGCGGCGCATCTTGGGGTTCCAGCGACGGGTCTGGTGGCCGAAATGGACGCCGGCCTCCAGCAGCTCTCTGATCCCGACTTCTTCGGGCATGGTGTGACTCCCTTTGGGCTGTGTGGTGCTGTGCCCGCGGCGGCGGTGGGCGGACCCGAGCCTGTTGACCCGGGCAGGGCCGCCCCGCTGTCGTCCGCGGGGTCGAATGACGTTGAGGCCCCGATTGTACGCAAGACCTTCGAAGCTCCTGCGTTAGGAGCATTGGCGGGCCGGCCTCCCTCCCCTACGTCCGGTGGTCCGGTCCGCGCAGGTGGCAGCGGGGCGGCCATGGACGCGGTCGCCCCGCCGCCTACCCTTTGAGGGCGATGAGCGAGCTGTCGCAGAGCTTCGGGGGCGTGGCGGAGGCCTACGAGCACGGCCGGCCGCGCTACGCGCCGCATGTCGTGGCCGAGATCGCCGCCGCGGCCGGCGGAGGCCCGCGGCTACTCGACGTGGGCGCCGGCACCGGGCGCCTGTCGTGGCCGCTGCTCGAGGCCGGCTTCGACGTCGTCGCCGTCGAGCCGCTGGACGGCATGCGCGCGATCCTCGCCCGCAGCATCGGCTCAGAGCGCGCGCTCGCCGGCAGCGCCGAGGCGCTGCCGCTCGCCGACGCCTCCGTCGACGGCGCCGTGTGCAGCGACGCGTGGCACTGGTTCGACGGGGCGCGGGCCGCCGACGAGCTTCACCGCGTCGTGCGGCCGGGCGGCGGGGTCGTCGTCTGCATCCTGCAGCTGGACAAGGGCCACAGACCGCCGTGGGCCGATGACACCGACGCCGTGATGAAGCCGGTGTGGCAGGCGGTGCGGCACCCGTATCGCAACGGCTCGCGCCGCATCGACGGGCTCGACGGCCACCCGGGCTTCGAGCCGATGACGGCGCGGCACGTGCCGTTCGTGCACTCCACCGACCGCGAACGCATCCTTGCCCACTACCAGTCGATGTCGGCCGTCGCCTCACTTGACGAGAAGCGCCGCGCCGAGGTCCTGGCCGACCTCGATGCCGTCCTGCGCCGCCACGGCGTGGAGAGCGTGGAGATCCCCCAGCGCGCCGAGCTGTGGATCACTCGGCGGCGGCCCGGTCCAGCGCGGCGCGCAGGTCGTCCGGCAGCGGCGAGCTGACGTCGACCCGCGCCCCGGTCACCGGGTGGTCGAAGGCCAGCCGCGCGGCGTGCAGGAACTGGCGCTCGAGGCCCAACCGCCCCGCCGTGCCGTACTCCGGGTCGCCGACGACGGGATGGTCGATCGCGCGCAGGTGGGCGCGGATCTGGTGCGTGCGACCGGTCTCCAGGCGCACCCGCAGGAGCGTCGTGCGCGGAAGCGCGCGATCGATCTCGAAGTGCGTGACCGCGGCGCGCGACCTGTCGGTGTCGGTCGACATGCGCGTGCGCACGCGGCGGTCGCGGCCCAGCGGCGCGTCGATGGTGCCGGTGCGCGCGGGCGGCCGGCCCTCGACCAGCGCCAGGTACTCGCGCGTGATGGCGCGGGCCTGCAGCGCGTTGCGCAGCGCGCGGTGCACTGCCTCCGAGCGCGCGACGACGAGCAGGCCGGAGGTGTCGCGGTCCAGGCGGTGGACGATCCCGGCGCGCGCCGCGTCCTCGCCCCCCGCGGCGACTCCGGCCAGCGCCTGGGAGAGCGTGCCGCTGTGGTGGCCGCGCGCGGGGTGCACGACGACGCCCGCGGGCTTGTCGACCACGAGCAGGTGCTCGTCGCGGTAGGGCACCGCGAAGGGCGGCGGCGGCTCGGCGGCCGGCGGCGCCGGCGGCGGCTCGTCGACGGTGACGACCTCGCCGGCGGCGAGGCGGTGGCGCTTGGGCGCAGCGCGTCCGTCGACCAAGACGGCCCCGGCTTCGATGAGGCGCTGGGCGCGCGCACGCGATCCCAGCGGCGCGGCCAGGAAGGCGTCGAGCCGCGAGCCCTCGTCCTCAGGCGTCACTCGCAGCTTCATGGCGTGGGCGCTCGGTGACGTAGAGGAGCACGAGCACGCCGAGGGTGATCGACACGTCGGCCACGTTGAAGGCCGGCCAGGCCGGCAGCTTGATGAAGTCCGTGACCGCGCCGTAGCGCACGCGGTCGATGATGTTGCCCAGCGCCCCGCCGAGCAGCATCCCCGTCGGCAGCCACACGAGCGGCTTGTTGAGGTGGGTGGCGAAGTAGGCCACCAGCGCCACGAGCGCCGCCGCCACGATGATCGTCACGATCGTGCCGCCGCCGGAGAAGCGGCTGAAGGCGACGCCCTCGTTGCGCACGTGGACGAGCTCGACGCCGGGGAAGACCCCGTCGCTATCGCCCTGCGCGATGCCCGAGCGCACGGCCGCCTTGGTCGCCTGGTCGAGCACCACGACGACGACCATGACCGCGAGCGCTCGCAGCCACGGCGCCATCAACCGCGAATGAGCCCGACGATCAAGCTGCCGACGATGTTCAACAGGACGATCGCGATGACCGGACTGAGGTCCAGCGGGCCGAGTGGCGGGATGAAGCGACGGAAGATCGACAGGTAGGGCTCGCAGACGTCGCGCAGGAAGCCCAGCAGGGCGCTGGACCAGCGCGCGTAGGGCACGCGCCCGCCGAACGCGAAGAAGAGCGAGCTCAGGATGTAGGCGATGATCAGGATCGTGTAGACCCAGAACACCGCCTGCACGTAGCTGGCGATCTGCTCGCGGGCGGTGGCGACCACGGCGATCATCGTCTGAGGATCGCATCCAGGGCAGAGGAGAACGCTGCTCGCACGCCACCACGCTCGAGCGCGTCGAGCCCGCGCGCGGTCGAGCCGCCCGGCGAGGTCACCGCGCGGCGCACCGCGAGCGTGTCGTAGCCCTCGCGCGCGCAGCAGCTCGGCCGTGCCGGCCATCGTCTGCACGACCATGCGCGAGGCCTGGTCGGCGGTCAGCCCGTGGCGCACGCCGGCGTCGACCTGCGCCTCGACCACCAGCGCGTAGTAGGCGGGCGCGTTGCGACATCAGGCCCATCGCGACGTCGACGATCCCGTCGTCGAGCACGACGAGCGTGCCCAGCCCGCTCCAGCAGGCCGCGCACGGCCGCGTCGAGCTGCGCGTCCTGCTCGGCGTCGGCGGCGAGGATCACGGCGCCCTGGCGGACGGCCACCGGCGTCGAGGGCAGCGCCCGGTAGACCGGGCGGTCGGGATAGGCGGCCTTCACGTCGGCCAGCGGCGTGGCGGCCAGGATCGACATCACCGCGCGGGCGTGCGGCGCCAGCTCCGTCGCGACTGACTGCAGCTGTGCCGGGCTTGTGGCAGAGCACCACGAGGTCGGCGCGCTGGGCGACCTCGACGCCCGTCGCGAGCGCCTCGCCGCCGACCTCCTCGGCCAGCGCCGCGGCCCGATCGGCGAGCACGTCGGTGCACAGCACCGGGCGCCCCCAGCCGAGGGCCAGCCCCCGAGCCATGTTCCCCGCGCCGATGAGCCCGATCTGCATCGCGCGCGAACGCTACACGCACCACGCTCCGTCGCGGCGGCGGCGGTCAGCTCTGGTTGAAGAAGCCCTTCTCGATGAGCTGCGCGCGCTCTTCCGCCGAGATCTCGACGTTGCGCGGCGTGAGCATGAACACCTTGTCGGCGATCCGCTGCATCCCGCCGTCGAGCGCGTAGGTGAGCCCGCTGGCGAAGTCGATGAGGCGCTTGGAGAGGTCGTTCTCGATGCCCTGGAGGTTCAGGACCACCGGGATCGACTCCTTGAACTTGTCGGCGATCTGCTGCGCGTCGTTGAAGCTCTTGGGGATGACGAGGTGCACGCGCACGTCGTTGCCCTTGCCGTTGCCCGCGCGCACCGAGCGCAGCTGCGCTGTCGGCTTGGCGGGCACGTCGTCGTCGGCGAAGATGTCGTCGAAGTCGTCGCGCCGGCGGCGGCTGCCCAGCCGGCGGACGTTGGGCCGCTCGCGGTAGCGATCCTCGAGCTCGGCCTCGGGCTCGTAGTGCTCGTCGTCGTCTTCGACGTACGGGTCGCGCTCCTCGGCCAGGCCGAAGTACACGAGCGCGCGGTGCCATGAGTCGCGAAACGCCATGCCTAACGCGGAAGGTTAGCCCTCGAGCGCGGTTTTCCTGCAACTTATGTGTACAGGCTCGTGCCCAATCGCACGATCGTCGCGCCCTCCTGCGCGGCCACCGCGTAGTCCTGGCTGGTGCCCATCGACAGCTCGGGCAGGCCGTGCGCACCCGCGAGCGCGGCCAGCGCGGCGAACCAGCGGCGGCTCTCCTCCGGGCGTTCGGTGAACGGCGGCATCGTCATCAGCCCGACGACGCGCACCGGACAGCGCTCCAGGAACGCGTCGAGCTCGTCGGGCATGACGCCCGACTTGCCCTCCTCGCGGGCGACGTTGACCTCGACGAGGACCTCCGTGCGCTCGTCGCCGTGCCTGCCGAGCTGCGCGAGCGCCGAGTCACTGGCCACGGAGTGGATCCAGCGCACGAGCGGCAGCACCTGCTTGACCTTGCGGCTCTGCAGGTGGCCGATGAAGTCCCAGGTCAGCTCGGGATGGGCCGCGGCCTTGGCCTCGAGCTCCTGCGCACGGTTCTCGCCGACCACGGTCACGCCCGCCTGCGCGAGCACGTCGAGCTCCTCCAGAGCGACGTACTTGACCGCGGCCAGCACCTGCACGCCCTCCCCCACCTCGTCGCGGACGCGCGCGAGGTTGTCGGCGACGCGGCGCGCGTCGAGCCCGCGGATCAGCTGCGCCACGCGAGCCCCGCCTGGCGGCCGGTGACGCCGCGGTCGCGGCGGTGGGAGAAGAAGCGCTCGGCGTCGCAGGCCGTGCACAGCCCGCAGTCGTGGACCTCGGCCACGCCCGCGGCCTGCAGCCGTTCGCGCGCGATGGCCTTGAGGTCCAAGGTGCGCGCGCTCGTCCCGAACGCCGCGCGCACGTCGTCGCCGACCTCGTAGCAACAGGGCCCGATGCCCGGGCCGATGGCAGCGCTGACCGGCCCGTCACCGAGCGCGGCCACGCCCGCCTCGAGCACGCCGGAAGCGAGCCCCCGCCAGCCGGCGTGCACCATGCCCACGGAGTCGGGCGCCGCCAGCGCGACCGGCAGGCAATCGGCGGTGAGGACGACGGCGGCCACGTGGAGCGCTGTCGTCACCTGCCCGTCGGCCTCCTCGATGCCCGGCGCATCGACGATGACGCGGGCCCCGTGGACCTGGCGCCCCTGGGCGAGACGCCTGACGCCGGCCTGCTCGCGCACGAGCTCGCGGTTGGCGCGCACGCGCTCGGCGTCGTCGTCGGTCCAGAGGCCCAGGTTCAGCGAGGCGAAGGCGCCCTCGCGAGCACCCGCCGCGGCGCGTGGTGAAGAGGGCCGTGCCGCCCGGCAGGTCGATCGCCAGGTGCTCGCCCGTCGGCGCGGAAGCTCACGTGACGAGGAGGTCCACGCCGTCGACCGCCGCGCGCTGTGCGTACTCGAAGTGGGCGGTGCCGTCGGCCACGAGCGTGTCGCGCAGCATCCAGCCGAAGCGCCCTGGCGCCGTGCGGTCCCAGACGAAGAGGCGCATCGAGGCCACCTCGCTGTTGTAGCAGTAGGCGAGCTCGCCGTCCGGGTCGTGGTAGGTCACGCCGACGAGCGTCTCGCGCGGGGCGTCGACCTCGCCGACGATCTTGCGCTTGCCCTCGCGCGCCTCGAGGCGCCAGGTGGTCAGGCCGAAGCTGCTGGCGCTGCGGACCACCTGGGCCGGGTTGGTGGCCCTGAAGTCGTCGCCGCCGAAGCGCCCGACGATCGGGGTGCTGGGGCCCAGCTCGCGCCCGAAGCGCTGCACGTGGACGCTGACCCCGTCCAGGTAGGCGCCCGGCCGTGGCTCGCCGTCCAGGCCACGGAGGTCGTTGGCGTGCGCCCAGGTCCAGCGCGCAGCGTGCTTGGAGCCCCACAGGTGGGCCTGGCCGCCGCGGGCGCCGTCGAGCGCGAACTCGTGGCCGGCGAAGCGCACGGTGCCGGTGATCGCGAGGTCGGGGTGCGGCAGGACGAGCACGGTCTTGGCCAGGCCGGCGCGCTGCAGCAGCGGGTGGACGTGCTCGGCGGCCGGCAGCGACGGCTCCCACGACAGCTCCCAGGAGACGTCGTCGAAGCCGCCCGCCATGCCGCGGTCGGACAGGTCGGCGCCGGCCAGCGTGA
Organism: uncultured Actinomycetes bacterium; assembly: GCA_963821355.1. Lineage (GTDB taxonomy): Bacteria > Actinomycetota > Thermoleophilia > Solirubrobacterales > Solirubrobacteraceae > JAOPZW01. The sequence continues at coordinate 217,219 of CAWGDO010000009.1, forward strand.
GATGGAACGGGTCGGAGCGGGCGTCGAGCGCGTCGAGCGGGTGGCTGGACTTGCGCGCGAAGCGCGATCCGTCGCGGTCCATTGCCATGAACCACAGCGCGCACTCGCCGCGGCCGTCGAACGGCGCGAGCATCGTGTAGCGGATCCACAGGCCTAGCCCGCTGGCGCGATCGGTGGCCGAGACGTAATAGACCTCGTAGTGGCCCGGCGAACCGTCCCAGCGCAGCACGTTCGCGTTCACGCGAGGAGGCTACCTCCGCGGGGCATCCCGCCCCAGGGCCACCGCAAGCTCCTGCTCGCGTGAGCTGACTTCGCCGTCAAGCTTGCGATCCAGGGCACGCTGCAGACGCTTCCCGACCTCGGGCCCCTCGGGGACGCCCGCGGCCAGCAGGTCGTGGCCGTCGATCTCCAGGCGCACATCGCGCAGTTCCTCGATCCAGCGGCGTGCGTTGTCGCCGCCGGCGAGCGCCACGGCCTCGATCGGGGCTCCCCGCGCCGCGCGCGCGATCTCGGCGCCGCTGCGCGCCGCGCGCAGCGGCGCGCCGATGACAAAGCGCGACGCGGCCGCGACGAGGTCGCGCTCGGGCCCGGTGAAGCCCATGTCGTCCAGCCAGCCGAGCAGCGCCCGCGCATCCATCCCCGCCGTGCAGGCGGCGAGCGTCAGCAGGTCCACCCGGCCGTCGGGCGGCAGCAGCGCCAGTGCGGCGGGCAGGCCCCGCGGGCGCGGCTCGAAGCCCTCCGGTAGGTAGCGGGCGTTGAGCCCGCGCAACGCGGTGAACGCCGCCGACGGGTCGGGTTCGCGCAGCGCCAGGCGCAGCTCGGCGCCCAGCCGGTCGCCGCTGACCGTCTCCGGGTCGGCCCGCGCGGCCAGCGCGCGCGTGTGCGGCTCGGCGGTGAAGCCCAAACGCGCCGCGTAGCGCGCGACGCGCCACACGCGCGTGGGGTCGTCGACGAACGAGCCGTCGTGCAGGACGCGCAGCACGCCGCCGTGCAGATCCTCGACTGCGCCGGGCACCGCTCGCAGCTCGCCGTCGAGGGCCAACGCCATCGCGTTGACCGTCACGTCGCGCCGGTGCAGGTCCTCGTCGAGGCTGCCGGGCCGCACGTCGGGCAGGGCGCCGGGGTGCGCGTAGACCTCGGCCCGGGCGCGGACGAGGTCGAAGGCGCAGCCGTCGGTGTGCACGCGCGCCGTGCCGAAGCGATCGTGGGCGGTGACCGCGCCGTCGAGGCGGGCCGCGGCGGCGTCGACGTCGCCCTCGACGACGAGGTCCAGCTCGCGCGGTACGCGCTCGAGCAGCAGGTCGCGCACGGCGCCGCCGACGAGGTGCACGCCGTCGCCGGGGACGAAGGCGCGCAGCAGGCGCGCGCCGCAGGGATCGGCACGCAACGCGTCGAGGGCGCCCCGCGGGCTGCGCATCGCGCAATCCAAGCACGGTACCCTCGCGGCATGTTCCCGCGCCTGCGCGGCCGGTGGCGCTGGCTGGCGCTCGGGGGCGTGGTCTGTGTGGTGGCCGCCGGAGCGGCGGTCGCGCTTCTGCTGACGTCGCAGCCGGGCGACGTCTCCCATCCGGACGTCGAGTTCACCGACACGCAGCCCTCGACTCCGGCGACCACCCAGCGCCAGCCGAAGGCCACCGAGCACCCGATGGACGACGGCTTCGCCTGGCCCGTCTACGGCTACACGAAGCAGCGCACGGCCTACTTGCCGCTCAACGTGCCGCTGCGTCCGCCGTTCGTCGCCCAGTGGCGGGTCACCGGCCGCGAGCTGATCGAGTTCTCGCCCGTGCTGTGCAAGCGCTCGCTGTACCTCGAGAAGAACAACGGCGCGCTCTACAAGATCAGCCGCCTGACGGGCAAGGTGCGCTGGAAGGCGAAGATTGGCTACCTGGCGGCGTCGTCGCCCGCCTGCGCGGCCAACACCGTGTATGCGGTGGTCCTGCAGCGCGGCAAGGGCATCAAGGCGGGCCGCGTGATCGCGCTGGACACCAAGAATGGGCGCGTGCGCTGGTCGCGCAAGCTGCCCTCGCGCGCGGAGTCCTCGCCGCTGGTGGCCAGCGGCCGGGTGTACTTCGGCACCGAGGACGGCACGGTCTATGCGCTCAACGCGCACAACGGCGCCGTGCGCTGGCGCTACAAGGCCGCCGGTGCGGTCAAGGGCGGCCTCGCGCTCGATCAGGGGCGCCTGTTCTTCGGCGACTACGGCGGCCGCGTCCACGCCATCCGCCAGCGCGACGGCTCGCAGATCTGGCAGACCTCGAGCGCCGGCAAGGCGTTCGGGCTGAAGGCCGGGAGCTTCTACTCCACGCCCGCGGTGGCCTACGGGCGCGTCTACATCGGCTCGCTGGACGGCTTCGTGTACTCGTTTGCCGCCTCGAGCGGCACGCTGGCGTGGCGCAACAAGACCGGCAACTACGTCTACTCGTCGCCGGCCGTGGCGAACGTGGCCGGGATCGGGCCCACCGTGTACATCGGCTCCTACGACGGGCGGCTCTACGCCTTCGACGCGCGCTCGGGGCGCGTGCGGTGGGCGCACAACGCCGGCGGCAAGATCTCCGGCGGCGCCGTCGTCATCGGCGACCTGGTCTTCTACTCCAACCTGTCGCGGCGCTCGTCGGCGGCGCTCGGCGCGGCGACCGGCAAGGTCGTGTGGTCTATCGGGCGCGGCGCATTCAACCCCGTGATCTCCGACGGGCGACGGCTGTACTTCCTGGGCTACTCGAGCCTCTTCATGCTGTCGTCGCCGGCTCAGGCCAAGCGCGACGACCGCAGCCGCGACCGGCTCGCGGAGGCGGCGGGCGCGGGCGCCGCGCGCGCCAAGCGCAAGGCCGACAAGCGCCGCGCCCAGGCCGAGCGCGTTCGCAAGCGCAAGGTCGCGCGGCGGGTCGCGGCTCGCCGGGCGCAGATCCGTCGCATCCAGCGGCTGCGCCGCCAGCACCGCAAGATCTGCTTCACCAGCCACGGCCACCGTGTCTGCCGGATCCCGCGCCCGCTGGTCTGCGTCAAGCAGAAGAACGGGCGCACGGTCTGCCGCGCGCGGAAGGGCTAGTGGGTCTTGAGGTGACGTTGTGCGCGAAACGGCGAAGCGGCGGCGGCGCCAGGCAAGGACGCAGACCCGAAGGAATACCGGAGGTATTTCGAGGGTCGAGGACGCCGCCTGGCGGCGATCGACGCCCGCCGCTTCGCGTGCAACGTTGCGTCAAGGCCCACTAGGGCTAGGGCGTCGTCGGCGCCGGCTGCTGCTGGTCCGCGGGCGGCTGCGTCTGCGCCGGCGGGGGCTGCGTCTGCGTCGGCGGCGCTGTCTGGGTGGGCGTCTGGCTCTGTGGCGCGGCCGTGGTCGGCGTCTGCCCGGGCGCGGTCGTGGTGGTCTGCGGCTGCTGCTCGGTCGACGTGGAGTTCTGCTCGGTCGAGGTCGACTTCTGCTCGGTCGAGGTCGACTTGTCCTTGGTCGTCGTCGACGGCGTGCTGCGGTGCCCGCCGAAGATCGTGGTGTGGTGGTTGCTCGACACCACAGAGCGCCCGGCGACCAGCTCGGGCAGGGTCATCGCGGCCACCGCGATGACGCAGGCCAGCAGGCCCGTGGCGACCGCGAGCTTCCAGCGCCGGCCCGTTGCGGCGCGTTCGCGGCCGTACACCCGCATCGCGGTGAGCTCGGGGCTCGGGCCGACGGGTGGCGGGGGCGCGTAGGCCTCGGGCGGCGGCTCGGCGACCCGGCGCGCGCTGCGCGCCACCGGCGGCGGTGCGGCACGAGTGGCGATCGAGCTGACGCGCCGCGCGGGGCGCTCGACCATCTCCTTGACCACGGCCACGAGGACCGGGGTCATCGCCGTGGCCATGATCGTGCCGGCCTGCCAGAAGCGCGAGACGACGGTGGCCGCGACGACCGCGGCAACTGCTGCCGCAATAAGCGTGGTGACCTGGAGGCCCCCGCTCCTCGGCGGTGGCGGTGCGGGCTGGGGGGAGCCGCTCCGGCGTGGCGAAGCGGCCGTCCTGTGCGTGTGTGCAGGCTGTGACGACATAACTTGAAGGCGCCCGGGGGCGCACGACGACGGCCCGGGCGATGCGGCTGACGGCAGCGCGGGCCCGCCCCTTGTTGTAGCAGACGTGTCCGGACCGAAAGTCGTCGGGCCTATGTTCGGACGGCGATACCGGCCGCGGCCAGGTGCGCCTTGGCCTCGCCGACCGTGTGGCGGCCGTAGTGGAAGATCGAGGCGCAGAGCGCGGCGTCGGCGCCGGCTCGCAGCGCTTCGGAGAGGTGATCAAGCGTGCCCGCGCCGCCGGAGGCGATCACCGGGACGGACACCGCGTCGGCCACGGCGCTCGTCAGCGCGAGGTCGTAGCCGTCGTTGGTGCCGTCGCGGTCCATGCTGGTCAGCAGGATCTCGCCCGCGCCGCGATCGACGCCCTCGCGCGCCCAGGCGACCGCGTCGCGCCCGGTGGCGGTCCTCCCGCCCGCCACGAAGACCTCCCACGAGTCGCCGTCCTGCTTGGCGTCGATCGCGAGCACGACGCACTGGGCGCCGAAGCGCTCGGCCAGCTCGTCGATCAGCTCCGGCCGGGCTACCGCCGCCGAGTTGATGCTGACCTTGTCGGCGCCCGCGTCGAGCACGGCCTGCGCGTCGGCCACCGAGCGGATCCCGCCGCCGATCGTGAACGGGACGAAGACGTTGTCGGCCGTGCGCCGCGCGAGCTCGACCATCGTGTCGCGCTTCTCGTGGGTGGCCGTGATGTCGAGGAAGACGAGCTCGTCGGCGCCCTCGGCGTCGTAGCGCTCGGCGAGCTCGACCGGGTCGCCGGCGTCGCGGATGTCGACGAAGTTCGTGCCCTTGACGACGCGCCCGGCGTCGACGTCCAGGCACGGGATGACGCGCTTGAGGTGCACGTCGTCAGCCTAGATGGTTGATTCCGAATCCCGCGCAGCCGGATGGCCGTGCACCGTGGCGATCCGGCGCCGCGGGGCGCGGGCAGCCGGGCGTGGGGTTTGGAATCAGCCATCGAGAGCGCGGGCCAGGCGGTCCACGCCCTCCTCCAGGTCGGCGTCGTCGAGAGCGAGCGACAGCCGCGCGTAGCCGGCGCCGCGCGAGCCGAAGCCCTCGCCCGGCGCTATCGCGACGCGGTGCTCGGCGAGCAGCGCGTCGGTGGTAAGACCCTCGGGCAGCCGCCACCACGCGTAGAAGGTCCCCTCCGGCGCGGCGACGGGCAGGCGCGCGGTCAGCACGTGGCGGCGCCGCCTGTAGACCTCGAAGCGCTCGCGCACGTGGCCCTGGTCGCCGCTCAGCGCGGCGATCAGGCCGTATTGCAGCGCGACGGGAACGCCGGCCGCGAGGTGGTCGAGCAGCAAGCGGATGCGCCCGACGACCGCCGCATTGCCCACGGCGAAGCCGATGCGCCAGCCCGCCATGCCATAGATCTTCGACGGCGACCACAGCTCGACGGCGACCTCGCGCGCCCCGTCGAGCTCGAGCACGCTGCGCGCGCGGCGCCCGTCGTAGGCCAGGAAGCCGTAAGCGAGGTCGTTGAGCAGCCAGGCGCCGCGCTCGTGCGCCCAGGCGACGGCGGCCTCGAAGGTGCCGGCTTGCTCGCACACCGCGCACGGATTGGACGGGTAGTTGAGCACCGCGAGTGCCGGGCGCTCGCCTGCGAGCGCGCCGAAGTCCGGCTGCCAGCCCTGCGCTCGCCTCGAGCGGCAATGCGACGGTGCGCGCGGCCGCCAGCGCGACCGCCGAGAGGTAGTCGGGATAGCCCGGATCGGGCAGCGCGACGGCGTCGCCGGCACCGGCGCAGGCCAGGACGGCGAGCATGATCGCGGTCTTCGTCCCCGGCACGACCGCCACCTCGCGGTCGGGGTCGAGCGCGACGCCGTGGTCGGCCTGGTAGCGGGCGGCGATCGCCTCGCGCAGCTCGGCGCGGCCCTGAAAGGGCGGGTAGCCATGCATGCCGTTCGGCGTCGTCGAGCGCGGCGCGCAGAGCGTCGAGGGCGACCGGCGGCGGCGGCAGGTCGGGGTTGCCGCGGCCGAGGTCGATCAGGGGCGGGCCGGGCCGCTGGCGAGCCGCGGCCGCGGCCGTGACGATGCGCGTGAAGTACTGCTCCGGCAGGCGATCGAAGAGCTCGGGCGTCGGGCCGCTCATGGGCGCATCTTGCCGTAGGCTCGCCCGATGGCCAGGAGGATGGACGATGCCGAGTGGCAGGCCTTCGTCAGCGAGGGCACGCGGACCGGCAAGCTCGCCACGACCCGCCCACGACGGCCGCCCGCATGTCGTGCCGATCTGGTTCGTCCTCGACGGCACCGACTTCGTCTTCAACACCGGCGATCACTCGATCAAGGGGCGCTCGCTGCAGCGCACGGGCATCGCAGCGCTGTGCGTCGACGACCCGCGCCCGCCGTACGCGTTCGTGAGCGTGACCGGCACGGTGTCGATCTCTCGCGATCCCGACGAGCTCCTGCGCTGGGCCACGGCGATCGGCGGGCGCTACATGGGCGCCGACCGCGCCGAGGAGTTCGGCCGGCGCAACGCGATCCCCGGCGAGCTGCTCGTGCGCCTGCACGCCGACCACGTCTTCGCCGAAGCCGACGTCGCCGACTGAGCCGGCGACGTGGTCAGGAACACGTAGGGATCCCCACACCCGCGCACGCATGCCAGCCGCCTGGCCCGCGGACATGCGCCCTGCGACCCTCATGTCATGTCCGCCACCTTCTCGTTCAGGATCCGGCAGGCAACCGCTGACGACGCCGACGCCCTGGTCCGCCTCGCGACGCTGGACTCGCAGGCGCCGTTCGCCGGGCCCGCCCTGATCGGCGAGGTCGACGGGACGCCCGTGGCGGCGGTCTCCCTCACCAGCGGGCGCGCGATCGCCGACCCGTTCCGGCCGACCGCCGAGCTCGTCGTGCTCCTGCAGCGCCGCGCAGCCGCGGTCCACGGCGTCAAGCCCAGCCGGTCGCTGGGCGAGCGCCTCGGCCTGACGGCGACGCGCCTGCGCCTCCGCGCCGCGCGCGTGTAGGCCCACTAGAAGCCCCACTCGCGCTCAGCTGCGCGCCGGCTCGAGCGCCTGCTGGGCCTCGGGCACCGTGAAGCGGCCCTCGTACAGGGCCTTGCCGACGATGACGCCGCCCAGGTTGACCTGGCGCAGGTCACGCAGTGCGCGCAGGTGGTCGAGGCTGCCGATGCCGCCCGAATACAGAAAGCGCCCGCGCACGACGGCGGCGATCCGCCGGACCTCGTCGGGGTCGGGGCCGTTGAGCATGCCGTCGCGGTCGATGTTGGTGTAGACGAACGAGCGCACGCCGCGGTTCTGCAGGCGCTCGATGACCGATTCGGCCGGCATCTGCGTGGTCTGCTGCCAGCCCGAGGTCGAGATGTGGCCGCCGCGCGTGTCGACCGACACGATCACGCGCTCGCGAAAGGCGCCGAGCACGTCGTCGAGGAAGTCGACGTCGGTGTAGGCCGCGGTGCCGAGGATCACGCGCTCGGCGCCCGCGCGCAGCGCGTCGCGCACGGCGGGAAGCGAGCGCAGCCCGCCGCCGTATTGCACCGGCACCGGCAGCTCGTGCGCGATCCGCTCGAGGTGCTCGATCGACTTGGGCGCGCCTGTCCGCGCCCCGTCGAGGTCGACGACGTGCAGAAAGCGCGCACCCGCTTGCACCCACGCGCGCGCGGCCTCCAGCGGCGAGTCGCGGTACACGGTCTTGTCGGCGAAGTCGCCCTGGACGAGGCGGACGGCCTGGCCCTCGGAGATGTCGATCGCCGGGTAGAGGATCAAGCCGCCACCCGCGCGCACACCGAGGTGAAGTTGGCCAGCAGCCGCAGGCCGGCGGCCGACGACTTCTCGGGGTGGAACTGCACACCGTAGACGTCGCCGCGGCCGACGATCGACGTGAACGGCCCGCCGTAGTCGCCGCGGCCGAGCACGTCGGATTCCTCGGCCGGCACGGCGACGAAGGAGTGCACGTGGTAGAAGGCCGCGCGCTCGCCGAGGCCCTCGACCAGCGGTGATTGGCGCGTGAAAGCGACCTCGTTCCAGCCGATGTGCGGCAGCTTGAGGTCGCCCGCGTCGAGCGCCACGACCTCGCCCGGCAACAGCCCGAGGCCGCGATCGCCGCCCAGCTCGGTCGACGAGTCGAAGAGCAGCTGCATGCCAAGGCAGAGGCCGAGGACCGGCGTGCCCTGCGCGGCGCGCTCGCTCACCAGCTCGTCGAGACCGAGCTCGCGCATCGCGCGCATCGCCGCCGCGAAGGCGCCCACCCCGGGGACGATGAGCCCGTCGGCCGCGCGCAGCGCGTCGTGGTCGGCGGTCAGCGCGACGTGGACGCCGACACGCTCGAGCGCCTTCTCGACGCTGCGGCGGTTGCCCATCCCGTGATCGACAACACCAATCGTTATCACGACGTGAGCGTCCCCTTGGTCGACGGCACCCCCGGCTCCGTCGGGTCCAGCGCGACCGCGGCCCGCAGCGCGCGGGCGAAGGCCTTGAAGGCCGCCTCGATCATGTGGTGGGCATTGGTGCCGGTCTCGACGTCGACGTGGACGGTCAGGCGCGCCGCGTTGGCCACTGCGCGGAAGAACTCCTCGGCCAGCTCGTGGTCGAAGCCTCCGGTGCCGCCGGGCGGCAGCTCGGCCTCGAAGTGGCAGTACGGGCGCCCGGAGATGTCGATCGCGCACGAGGCGCGCGCCTCGTCCATCGGGACCGTGGCGCTGCCGTAGCGCGTGATCCCGGCGCGGTCGCCCAGCGCCTTGTCGAGCGCCTGCCCGAAGACGATGCCGGTGTCCTCGACGGTGTGGTGTGCGCCGGTCTCGAGGTCGCCGCGAGCCTCGACGTCGAGATCGAGGCGGCCGTGGCGCGCGAGCAGGTCGAGCATGTGGTCCAGGAAGCCCACGCCAGTCGCACGCGTGCCGGCCCCGCTGCCGTCGAGGCCCAGCGAGAGCGCGATCCGCGTCTCCTTGGTGTCGCGGCTGATCTCGGCCGTGCGTGTCACGGTGCGGGATTCTCCCGCACCTCCATCGAGGCCGCGTGGCGCTCGAAGCCCTCGGCGCGCGCGATCGGCGCTCCGGCGGCGGCCAGCGCGCCGGCCGCGACGCCGATGCGCACCTCGCTCATGCGCCGCCGGAAGTGGCCGACGTTCAGCCCCGAGGCGAAGCGCGCCGAGCCGCCGGTGGGCAGCGTGTGGTTGGAGCCCGCGACGTAGTCGCCGAACGCGGTGGCGCCTTCGCGCCCGACGAACAGGCAGCCGGCGCTGCGCACGCGCGGCGACAGCGCCTCGGCGTCGGCGCCGACGAGCTCGAGGTGCTCGGGCGAGAAGGCCTCGGCGAACGCCAGCGCGGCTTCGAGGCCGGGGGCGTCGACGAGAGCCGCGGCCGCGTCGCCGGGTTCGAAGTCGATCGCGTCGAGCAGCGCCGGGTCATCGCTGACCGCGCAGACGATCGTGCCCTCGCCGTGCTCGGCCTGGGCGGCGAGGTCGATCGCCACCAGCCGCGGGTCAGCGCCCGCGCTGGCCAGCACGAGCACGTCGGAGGGCCCGGCGAAACCGTCGATGCCGACGTCGCCGCTCACCAGGCGCTTGGCCTCCTGCACGTAGAGGTTGCCGGGACCAGCGATGACGTCCGCGCGTGGCACGGTCTCGGTGCCGTAGGCCAGGGCGGCCACCGCGTGCGCGCCGCCCATCGAGTAGACCGCGTCGGCGCCGCACATCGCGCAGGTGGCGAGGATGAGCGGATGCGCGCGAGGCGCGCAGACGACGACCTCCTCGACCCCGGCGACCCGTGCGGTGACGACGCCCATCACGACGGTCGACGGGTACGGCGCGCGCCCGCCGGGGACGTAGATCGCCGCGCGGCGCACGGGGACCTCGCGCAGCGTCACGCTGTGCCCCTCGGGCAGGATCACGGCGCGCTCGTCGGCCAGCCCCGCTTCCGCCACCGCGCGCACGTTCTCGATGGCCACCTCGAGGCCGGCGCGCACGCCGGGGTCGAGGTCGCCGCCGGCCTCGACGCGCAGCGGGCCTTCGGCGCCGTCGAAGCGCCTGACGTACTCGAGCAGCGCGGTGTCGCCGCGCCCGCGCACGTCGGCGACGATCCTTGCCACGGCGTCCGTGACCGACGCCAGGCCGGGCGCGAGCGCCCGCACCTGCGCCGCCACCTCGTGCGGATCGCCGAGCGCGAGGCGCTCAACCGCCACGCAGCCCCTCCACCACCTCGTCGATCGCCGCCGCCTTGAGCTTGTGGGCCACCGGATTGGCGATCAGGCGCGCGGTCGACTGAGCGATCTCCTCGCGCACGACGAGCCCGTTCTCGCGCAGCGTCGTGCCGGTCGCGGTGAGGTCGACGATCGCCTCGACCAGGCCGGTCAGCGGCGCCAGCTCGACCGAGCCCTTGACCTCGACGATCTCGGCCTGGCGCCCGGTGTCCTCGAACCAGCGCGCGGCGATCCGCGGGTACTTCGTCGCTACCCGCATGACGCCCAGGCGCCGCAGCGCCTCGGCAGCCGGGTCGGCGTCGCCGGCCACGCTGGCCAGCACCATCCGGCAGCCGCCGTAGCGCAGGTCGAGCAACTCGAAGACCTGGCGCCCGCGCTGCTCCATGAGCACGTCCTTGCCGGTGATACCCAGGTCGGCCGCGCCCGCCTCGACGTAGGTGGGCACGTCGGACGGGCGCATGGTCACGATGCCGACGTCCTCGAACAGCAGCCGGCGGTCGTTGGCGCGGACCTCGGCGGCGTCGACGCCGATGCGCTCCAGCGCGTCGAGCGTCTGGTCGAAGAGGGCGCCGCGCGGCACGGCGAAGGTCAGCCCGAAGCGGTTCACCCCTCCTCCCCGGCCAGGGCGCCGTGGAGGCGGTCGACACCGATCGCGAAGCCGACCGCCGGCAGGTCGCGCCCGAAGCGCGCCAGCAGGTCGTCGTAGCGCCCGCCGCCGCCCAGCGGCTCGCCCAGTGCGGGGTCGTAGACGTCGAACACCGCTCCGGTGTAATAGCCCAGGCCGCGGGCCAGGCCGAGGTCGAAGATCACGCGCTCGGCCACGGGCGGCTCGAGCAGGTCGAGGACCGCGCGCAGGCCGCTGAGCGCGTCGGCGACCGGGCCCGGCGGCGCTTCGAGCACCCCGGGGCCGCCACGCAACTGCGGCACGCCGACGAGCAGCTCGGTGTCGAGTCCGAGCTCGCGCACCTCCCGCTCGAGCCCGACGAAGTCCTTCGTCGCCAGCTCGTGCAGCAGCCGTTCGCGATGCTCCTCGTCGACGCCGAGGCCGCTGAGGAGCGCCGGATAGAGGGACGCGTCGCCCAGGCCGACGCGGTAGCCCTGCAGGCCGACCGCGTCGAGCGCGTGGCAGAGCACGGTGAGCGCCTCGGCGGTCCCGGCGGCCCGGGTGCGCCGACGAGCTCGATGCCGGCCTGCAGGAATTCGCGCATCTGCCCTCGATGCGGCGCGACCTGCCGGTAGGCGTGGGCGATGTAGCAGAACCGCAGCGGCGGCTCCGCATTCGGGTAACGCGTCGCGACCAGCCTTGCGATCGGCACCGTGTTGTCGGCGCGCAGCGCGAGCACGTCGCCGTGGTCGTCGAAGACGCGATAGGCGGGCTGCACGCCGCCGTCTCCGCGGCGCAGCGTCGACTCGTACTCGATCGCCGGCGTGTAGACCTCGCCGTAGCCGTGGTGCTCGAAGACGTCGCGCAGGGCGTCGGTGATCGCACGCAGCTCCCGCATCTCGTCGGGGAGCACGTCGCGGGTCCCGCTCGGGATGCGGTGGATCACACCGTGGCGGGCTCTGTCGCCACCCGCTCGATCTGGGCGCCGAGGTCGCGCAGGCGCTCGTCGATGCGTTCGTAGCCGCGGTCGATCTGGCGCACGTTGCCGATCTCGCTGCGGCCCTCGGCGCACAGCGCCGCGATGAGCATGGCCATGCCGGCGCGGATGTCGGGCGAGTCCAGGCGCTCGCCGCGCAGCCGGCACGGCCCCGTGACGATCGCGCGGTGCGGGTCGCACAGCGTGATGTCGGCGCCCATCAGCACGAGCTTGTCCGTGAAGATCATGCGGTTCTCGAACATCCACTCGTGGATGAGGACCGAGCCGCTGCATTGCGTCGCCAGCGCGATCGCGATCGACGTCAGGTCGGCCGGGAAGGCCGGCCACGGACCGTCCTGGACCTTGGACTTGTACTCGCCGACGTCGCGCTGGGCCATGAGCTGCTGGTCGCCGGGGACGATGACGTCGGCGCCGTCGACCTCCGTGCGCAGGCCGAGGCGGCCGAAGACGAGGCGGATCATGCGCAGGTCCTCGGGCTCGGTGTCCTTGATGACCATCTCGCCGCCGGTCACGCCCGCCAGCGCCATGAACGAGCCGATCTCGATGTGGTCGGGTCCGATGTCGTGCGTGCAGCCGCCCAGCTCGGGCTTGCCGCTGACCACGAGCACGTTGGAGCCGATGCCGCGGATGTCGGCGCCCATCTTGACGAGCATGCGCGCGAGGTCCTGGACGTGAGGCTCGCAGGCGGCGTTGCCGATGACAGTCGTGCCGGGCGTCAGCGCGGCCGCCATGAGCGCGTTCTCGGTCGCCATCACCGACGGCTCGTCCATGAAGACGTCGCCGGCGCGCAGGCCGCCGCTCGGGGCGGTCAGGACGATGTCGCGGGCGTGCTCGAAGGTGGCGCCGAGGGCGCGAAACGCGTCGATGTGCGGATCCAGGCGCCGGCGGCCGATGACGTCGCCGCCCGGCGGCGGCATGTCCGCACGCCCGAAGCGCGCCAGCAGGGGGCCGGCGAGCAGGAACGAGGCGCGGATGCGTTCGGCGTGCTCGCGGTCGACATGGGCGTCGCTGTCGACGCCGGCGGCGCAGATGGCGACCTCGTTCTCGTCGCGCCAGTCGGCGGTGGCGCCCAGGCCGCGCAGAACCTGGAGCATAGCCTCGACGTCGCGGATGCGCGGCACGTTGCGCACCACGACCTCGTCGGCGGTCAGCACCGATGCAGCCAGGATCGGCAGGGCGCCGTTCTTGTTACCGGCGGGGGTGACGGTGCCGCACAGCGGCACGCCGCCGTCGATGACGAACTTCTCCATGAGGTGAGGGGCCGCCGCTTTGAGGGGCCAGATCGGCGGCTCGGCTAGCCTAACAGCCATGTCGGTGCAGCTTTCGCGCGACGAGGCGTGGAACCTTCTCAGTGAATGGGTCCAGTCGGAGTCCCTGCGCCGCCACTGCCTCGCCGTCGAGGCGGCCATGCGCGCCTATGCGCGCCGCAACGGCGAGGACGAGGAGCTGTGGGGGGCCGTCGGCCTCCTGCACGACATGGATTACGAGCGCCATCCGGACCTCGAGACCGGCCATCCGCGTGTCGCCTTGGCCGAGCTGGAGGCGCGCGACGTGGATCCCGTCGTGGTGCGCGCGATCGCCTCGCACGCCGACTTCCTCGGCGTCTCGCGCGACTCTTCGCTGGAGAAGACCCTGTACGCCGTCGACGAGCTGTCGGGCTTCATTCTCGCGTGCGCGTACGTGCGTCCCGAGGGCATTCACGGGATGACGCCCAAGTCGGTCAAGAAGAAGCTCAAGCAGCCTTCGTTTGCCGCCGCGGTCAACCGCGACGAGGTACGCGCCGGCGCCGAGGAGCTCGGCGTCGACTTCGATGAGCACGTGGCGTTCGTCATCGCCGCGATGGAGGAGCGGGCCGACGAGCTGGGCCTGCAGGGCCGCGACGCCGCCAGCGCAGGCTAGCCCGGTGTCAGCCGTCGACCGCTACGCCCGCGTGCTGCGGGCGCCGGATGTGGCGCGCCTGCTCGGCGCCGCGGTGCTCGCCCGCATGCCGATCGGCATCGACAGCCTCGCGATGGTGCTTTTTGTGCGCGCCGAGACCGGCTCGTTCGCCACCGCCGGCCTGGCCGCCGGAGCGTTCGGCATCGGCAGCGGCATCACCAGCCCCGTCCAGGGGCGCCTCATCGACCGCCACGGTCACGCCCGGGTGATGCTGCCGCTCGCGGGGCTGCACGCGACGGCGCTCGGGGCGCTCGTCGCGCTGGGTCTGTCGGGCGCGCCGTCTGTTGCGCTCGTCGCGTGCGGATTCGCGGCCGGCGCGAGCATCCCGCCGGTGGGCTCGGTCGTCCGGCCGTTGCTGCCTCGGCTGCTCGGCGACGACAAGAACCTGCTTCCCACCGCCTACGCGGTCGACGGCATCGCGATCGAGATGGTCTTCATCACCGGCCCGCTGCTGACCGCGGTGATCGTCACCTTCGGCTCGCCGGCCGCCGCGCTGCTGGTCTCCTGTGGCTTCGTGGTCGTCGGCACGCTCGTGCTCGTGACCGCGCCGGCGTCGCGCGCGTGGCAACCGGACGCCGGCGATCACGAGCGCCATCTGCTCGGCGCGCTCGCCTCGCCCGGCGTGCGGACGATCGTCGCCGCGACGGCGCCCATCGGCTTCGCGCTCGGGGCGACGGAGGTCACGATGACCGCGTTCGCCAGCGATCACGGCTCGCGCGCGGCAGCCGGCGCGCTGCTGGCGCTGTGGGCGGTGGGCAGCGGCTTGGGCGGCCTGACCTACGGCGCGCGCGAGCACGGGTCGTCGCCGGGGCCGCGTTGGGTGCGCATCGCCGTGGTCTTTCCCCTGTGCTCGGTGCCATTGCTCGCCGCGCCGTCGATCGCGGTCATGACAGGGCTCGCTGTTGTTGCCGGGCTGTGCCTGGCGCCCTACATGGCCGCCGCGAACCAGCTCGTGGGCGACGTGGCGCCTCCCGGCGCGGTGACCGAGGCGTTCGCCTGGCCGATCACGGCGATCGCGATCGGCGCCGCCGGCGGGAGCGCCGCCGCGGGAGCGATCGCCCAGTCGGTGGGCTGGCGGGAGGGGTTCGCCGCGGTCGTCGCAGCGGGGCTCGTCGCCGGGACGGTCGCCGTCGCGGGACGCCGGACGGTCGGCGCCTAACTGGGCGCCTGCCAGCGCCCGCCGGCCTTCGCCCACTGCAGCAGGTGATCGACGCCGCAGAAGGCATCGGCGATGCGGTGCTCGCCGCGGTGGCGCACGAGCAGCACGCGACGGTCGCCGAGCGGGCCGCCGCAGTGCGCGCAGCGGCCGAGCCCGTCGTCTGGCTCGCCGGGCTGCAGGATCGTCCCGGGTTCCCAGTGGGCGCCCTGGATCGCCCACGGGACGACGTGCTCGAGGCGGCAGAACGCCGCCTTGCGCTCGCCCTCGGGCTCGGCCGCCCGGAAGCCCTCGTCGACGCCGACGGGCACTCCGCACCAGCTGCACAGCACGCCGCTCATCCGTGGCCGCAGAGCCTAGCCTTGCCGGCGGCGACTTCCGCCCGCAGAGGCGCGCCCGCCGGCGGCCACCTTTCCGGCTATCTTGGCCGGGCCATGGCCGACCGCCTGAAGATCGTCGTCCTGGAGGGCGACGAGACCGGGCAGGAGCTGCTCGAGCAGGCCTGCCGAGTGCTCGACCCGGAGATCCTCGCGCTCGAGCTCGAGCTCGAGCCGTACGACCTGTCGCTCGCCAACCGCCGCGAGACCGACAACGAGATCGTGCACGAGGCGGCGCGCGCCATGAAGGAGGCCGGCTTCGGCGTCAAGGCGGCCACGGTGACGCCCGAGGGCAAAGACGACGTCGGCTCCCCCAACCGCATCCTGCGCGAGGAGGTCGACGGCAAGGTCATCATCCGCACGGGCCGCCGGATCCCGGGCGTGACCCCCGTGGCCGGCGTGCACTTCCCCATCAGCGTCGTGCGCATGGCCGTCGAGGACGCTTATGGCGCGAAGCAATGGCGCGAGGGCGCCGAGGGGGCGCCGGACGAGGTCGCCTACCGCACCGAGAAGCTGACGCGCTCGACGTGCCGCGCCGTCGCCGAGTACGCCTTTCGCACCGCGGAGAAGATGGGCGGCAAGGTCTACGGCGGGCCGAAGTGGACGGTGTCGCCGGTCTACGAGGGCATGCTCAAAGAGGAGCTCGATGCGGCCGCCGCGCGCAACCCGGCCGTCCCGTATGAGCCCGTGCTCATCGACGCGACCTACGCCGGCCTCATCAGCTCGCCGCCCGAGACGCCGCTCGTCATTCCGGCGCTCAACCGCGACGGCGACTGCCTCAGCGACCTCGTCATGCCGATGTTCGGCTCGATCGCCGGCGCCGAGTCGGTCCTGCTGGCCTTCGACGAGGACTTCGACACCCAAGTGGCGATGGCCGAGGCCCCGCACGGGACGGCACCGGCGCTGCAGGGCAAGGACGTCGCCAATCCGATGGCGATGATCCTGGCCTGCGGCGCGGTCCTGCAGTACGCCGGCGTGCGCGGGTTCGCCGGTGCCGAGCGCGCCTCGCGCGCGATCTACGAGTCGGTGCTGGAGGCGACCGCCGCCGGCGTCCGCACCCCGGACCTGGGCGGTCACGCGACGACGAGCGGCTTCACCAGCGAGGTCGTCGGCCGGGTGCGCACGAAGGTCGACGTCTGGTCATCGCTCGGGACGACGGTGTAGCTCTCTCGCGTGGTGGCGATCGCGCCGAAGCGCTAGGGGCCGCCGTCCATGAGCCCGGTGCGGTAGGCGAGCGCGACGGCCTGAACGCGGTCGCGCAGCCGGAGCTTGGTGAGGATGTGGGTGACGTGGGTCTTGACGGTCGCCTCGCTGAGGAAAGGGCGGCGGCGATCTCGGCGTTGGAGCGGCCGTCGGCGATCAGGCGCAGGACCTCGAGCTCGCGATGGGAGAGGTCGGCGAAGCTCGGCAGGAATGCCGGTCGGGCGCGGCGGGCGCGCGACGAAGCGGTCGAGCAGGCGGCGGGTGATCTCGGGTGCGAGGAGGGCGTCGCCGGCCATGACGGTACGGATGCCGGCGACGAGCTGTTGCGGTGGAGCGCTCTTGAGCAGGAAGCCGCTGGCGCCGGCGCGGATCGCCTCGTAGACGTAGTCGTCGAGGTCGAAGGTCGTGAGCACGACGCACCTTCGGGCTCGGATCGCGATCGAGCAGGCGCCGGGTCGTTTCGAGGCCGTCGAGCTCGGGCATGCGGACGTCCATCAGCACCAGGTCGGGCGACAGCTCGCGCGCCTGCTGGAGCGCCTCGCGCCCGTCGACGGCCTCGCCGACGACCTCGAGGTCGGGCTGGGCGTCGAGGATCATCCGCAGGCCGCCACGGACGAGCGCCTGGTCGTCAGCGATCAGGATCCGCGTCGTCATGCGTGCACGTGCTCGGACTCGACGCGCGGGACTGTGGGATAGGGCAGGAAGGCGGACACAACGAACCCCGATCCGCCTGCGCCATGACCGGCGCGTAGCAGCGCCACCGTGGTATGCCGACGCGCTCGCGCATGCCGGCCAGTCCGTGACCCGCCGCTCAGTGCCTGATGGGACGTGCTTCCGGTGTCGACGACATCGAGATGGACGCCGTCGGCGGCGAATCGGACGGTCACGTCGGTGGGTGCGCCGCCGGAGTGCTTGAGCGCGTTGGTCAGCGCCTCTTGGATGACGCGGTAGGCCGCTCCGTCGAGCGCAGCGGGCATCGGTTCCGGTTCGCCGATCGTCGTGCAGCCGCACGGGAAGCCCAGCCTGCCGGACCGCCGCGAGCAATCGATCGAGGTCGGCGAGGCCGGGCCGCGGGGCCAGCGGCGGGCGGTCGTCTGTCGGCGTGCGAGCAGCCCGAGCAGGGTGGCGAGCTGATCGAGCGCCTCGCGACCGACGACTTGGACCGCGCGCATCGACGCCCGGCGCCTGGTCGGGCATGCTGTCGAGCGTGTGCTCGGCTGCACCCGCCTGGAGGACCATGACGCTGACGGCGTGCGCGACCGAGTCGTGCAGCTCGCGTGCGACGCGCGCGCGCTCGTCGAGGACAGCGAGCCGAGCGCGGGCGTCGCGCTCGCGCGCCAATCGCTCTGCGAGCAGACGCGAACGCCTCGCTCTGGCGCCGGTAGGCGGCGACCGCGCGACCGGCGAGCCACGGGATACCGATGATCGTGACCGGCAGGACCACAGTCGACGGCGTCGCGCGCCGGCGATCAAGACGGCGATCGCGGCCGTCGCGCCGAGCGCGATGCATGCCGCGGCGATCGCACCGCGGCGACCCGCGTGCGCTGCTGCCGAATACGTCGTGAGGAGCAGGGCACCGATCGTCGCCGGCGATCCCGGGTCGCCGTGGACGAGCAGCGCTTCGCCGGCGTAGGCCACCGCGGCGACAGCCAATGCCAGCGAGCGGTCGCGGCCGGCGCACCGCGACGGCGAGGACTGCGAGTAGCTGAAGGAGCAGCGCGGGCGTGCGCGGTCCCGCGACCGCAGCGGCGTCGAGCGCGTAGACGATGCCCAGCGCGAGCAGCGCGAGCGCCAGCGCCGGCGTCGAGGAGCGCGAGCGAGAACCGCGCGCGCGGTGCCGCAGCCACGTACGCGCTCCACCTCGTCGGTGCCGACTGGCAGCGCCGGCCCATCGCCTGAGCGCAGGATGCCCAGCACCGCACGCAGCTCGTCGACGGCCTCGCGGCCGGTCTCGCTGCACAACGGCGAGCGCCGTCCAGGCACGCTGCGGGTCGCGCTCGAAGCACCTCTTCGGCGCCGGACGCCTGAAGGACCATCTCGCCGACCGCGTGCGCGATCACGTCGTGCGTCTCGTGCGCCATCCGCTGGCGCTCACGCGCGACGGCGACGCGCTCGCTGATCGCGCGCGACGCTTCCAGCCGTGTCGCGAGCTCGCGCAGCCGCGCGGCCTGGTGCGCGGTACGCGCGCACGCCGCGACCCGAGAGCCACGGCACGCCGAGCAGCAGCACGATGAAGACGTAGTCCTGCCCCGTCGCCCCAGATCGCGTCCAGCGCCGCCAGCCACGCGACCGCGGCGACCACCGCCGGCAGCGACCGACGCGGCGGGGCTTGAGCGCCGACCGAGTACGACGCGGCGAGGACGAGGAACACGAGCGCGTTCGCGTTCTGTCCCCAGGGGCGTTCCGAGCGCCCGGTCGAGCGTCGGCGTGAGCACTGCGACGCACACGAAGGACACGATCGGCAGCCGGCGGCGCAGGGCGAGCGGCAGCGTCGCGAGAACGGCAAGGGCGACGCAATCCGCGCCGAGGCCGTCGAGCACGATCTCGAGCTCGGCCGCGACCAGCAGCGCGACAGCCAGGGAGACGTCCTCGACGACGCTCGAGCGCCATCGCGCCGGCGGCGATGCCGTGCGCGGACCGCATGACTGCGACGGTACCGACGCGAGCACGCTCGCCGTCATCGTCCGATCGGAGCGGTCCGATCAGCCTCAGGTATGAGCGCGAATCCGCGCTTCGGTCGGATGCGAATCGGCGGGCATGGCGATGGCGGCCGGGCCGCCGATCCATAGCGTCGCCGGCATGTCACAACTCCATCACCCTCAAGCGTTGCGGCATCCTGCTCGCCGGAGTAGCGGCGATCAACGCGCTCGTCTTCAGCCCGCTCGGCGACGAGTGGTTCTTCGCGATCGCGCTCCTCGGGCCGATCGCCTCCGGCATCGTGGTCGGCGTACTGGCACGGCGACACGCGGCTCGCCGCCGCGGCCTGGGCCGCGTCCGGCCTCTTGTGGCTCGCGCTCGACTGGATCATCAACCAGGAGGACGTCGCCTTCCACGCGGTCCTCGGCCTCGTCATGGCCGGTCTCGTCGGGCTCGGCGCGAGCATCGTTCGCTCCACTCGCCGACACGATTCCTCGGCTCGGCCAAGGAGTGCCGCGGGTCACCGATCTTGACCTCCCTCTACCACGCCGAAGCCGATCGCGAGCGGCGGAACAGTCCGCCGCTTCGCGGCCCGCCGGCCCAGGGGCATCCTCTTTCGCCGGCGGAGCCTGCCCGGGCAGACCCGGCTCACAAGCCGGCGTCCCAGGCGACAGCCAGGCGTCGTCGCCCGCAGGTAGCGTGTCGGCGCCATGGGCGTGCGCCGCGGGCACACGGGATCGCCGGCGTGACCGCCGCGTTGGGATGGGGCGCGCTCGCCGCCTCCTCGCTGGTGATCGGCGCTCTGCTCGGGATGGCCCGGCCGTGGCCGGCGCGCCTCGTCGGCCTGGTCCTCGCGTTCGGAGCCGGTGCGCTGATCAGCGCCGTCAGCTTCGACCTGTTCGAGCAGGGCGCGCGGATCGGCGACCGTGGCTTCGCGGCTCTCGGCCTCGCCCTGGGCGCTGTCACCTACTTCGCGCTGAACCGCTGGCTTGAACGGCGCCACGGCGGCGGGCACGGTGGGAGTGCCGCGGAGAACGCCGGGTCGGCGCTCGCCCTCGGCGCGTTTCTGGACGGCATCCCGGAGCAGGCCGTGCTCGGCATCGGCATCGCCGCGGGCGAGGGGGTCAGCGTCGGCCTGCTCGTGGCGATCTTCGTCTCCAACCTTCCCGAGGCGATCGGCTCGTCGACCGAGATGCGCGCCGCAGGCACCCGTTCGGCGGCGATCCGGCGTCTGTGGCTGCTCGTCGCACTGGTGTGCACCGCGGCGACCGTCGCGGGCTACGCGATCGCCGACAACGTCTCGGGCAACATCAACGCCATCGTCGACGGGTTCGCCGCCGGTGCGCTGCTCGTCATGCTCATCGACTCGATGATCCCCGAGGCGGTGCGCAAGGGCGGCGACGTCTCCGGGCTGGTCACCGTGCTCGGGTTCGCGGTCGCCGCCGGGCTCTCGAGCCTGTCCTGAGCGTGCGCAGGCGCGAGCACGGGCCGAAAAAAGCCGGCGCATGCGCAGAGCCGCAATGGGCTGCGCGCAGGGCCGCGAGGCGGGCGCTGCAAGATCGCTTGCACACCCCCGCTTCCGTCCGACCCCCTACCTACCTTCACGAACACATGTTCTCCCCCACCTCCAACCCCCGGCCGGCCCCGTCCACGTGGCGTGTGGCCGTCCGGCGCGCCGTCGACCTGACCGTTGCCTTCGCCACGCTCGAAAGCGCCACCAGCGCGCGCGACCTCATGTCGCGCCGCGAGGATCCGGCCCGCCCGAGCGCGTGCCCGCACGGCCTCGTCGACACCCCAGCGCCCCCTCCGCATCGTGCGCCCCTACGCGCTCCGCTGCGTCCCGGGCGCCCAGGGACGGTCCCAGCGCGGGCCCAGCACTGCCTCACGCCCCACTCGGGGTTCTCGCGGCACCGCAACGCGCATCCCTCAGCGCGCTGATTGGCCTGGGAGGGCCGCACCGCAGCGATCCGGGCCGCCCCGTGGGGAGCGGCCCGCTTCGTTGCGCCCGCTCACGCGCCGGGCGAGCCGGCCGGTCAGGCTTCGTACTCGGCGCCGGGGGGCGGCCACGCCTCGTACTCGGCGCCGGGCAGCCCCTTGTAGTCCCACTCGCGGGCGTAGGTCATCCCGATCTTTTCCATGACCCTTACCGACGCTGCGTTCGACAGCAGCACGTGGGCGTAAACCCGCGTCACCTCAGGGCGCCCGAGCGCGTCCGCGAGGACGGCGGCGGCTCCCTCGGTCGCGAGGCCCTGCCCCCACGCATCGGGCCGAAAGCGCCAGCCGATCTCGAGCTCACCACTTCCACCACCGGCAAGGTCGCATTGAAACCACCCCAGCAGGCGCCCGGTCGACCGATCAACAGCGCCCACGAAGCCCGCGTTGTCCACGAACCGCTGCTCGTACTCGCGCCGCCGCTCCGGATCCTCCGGAATGTGCTCGCCGAAAGGGTCGATGACGTCGCGCACGTCCGCGGAGCCGTCGAGTTCCACCAGCGCGTCGAGGTCTTCGTCGACCATAGGCCGCAACTCCAGCCGTGCCGTCTGCACTCCGCGACCCTAGCGGGGGGGTTGCCGATCCCGACGAAACCCCCATGGCCCTGCCACGTGCAGCGCCCGCGGCGAGGACACATGGCAACGCGCAGGCAACAGCGCACGCGCAGCACACACATGACAGACACACCGGCCGCGCCCCCGGCACCCGCACAAGCGAACGGGCCGCCCGAAGGCGGCCCGTTCTAGAAATAACCGGCGGCGTCCTACTCTCCCGGGCTCTTGCGAGCCAAGTACCATCGGCGCTGAGGGGCTTAACTGCTCTGTTCGGAATGGGAAGAGGTGTTTCCCCCTCGCCATGACCACCGGAATCTGGCGAGACCACGCCCTCCCGGAGGCCCTTCAAAACCGCACAGCGCCACACGGGCATCAAAAAAAACCGTCAAGCCCTCGGACCATTAGTACCGGTCTCCTTCGCACGTCACTGTGCTTCCAGATCCGGCCTATCAACCTGGTGGTCTACCAGGGTCCTTACTCCCTCAAGGGGATGGGAGAGCTCATCTCGAGGCCGGCTTCCCGCTTAGATGCCTTCAGCGGTTATCCGATCCGCACGTAGCTAACCTGCGGTGCCCTTGGCAGGACAACAGATACACCAGAGGTGCGTTCATCCCGGTCCTCTCGTACTAGGGACAAATCCTCTCAACTCTCCAACGCCCACGGCAGATAGGGACCGAACTGTCTCACGACGTTCTGAACCCAGCTCGCGTGCCGCTTTAATGGGCGAACAGCCCAACCCTTGGGACCTACTTCAGCCCCAGGATGCGACGAGCCGACATCGAGGTGCCAAACCGGGCCGTCGATGTGGACTCTTGGGCCCGATAAGCCTGTTATCCCCGGAGTACCTTTTATCCGTTGAGCGACGGCACTTCCACTTGCTACCGCCGGATCACTAAGACCTGCTTTCGCACCTGCTCGACATGTCTGTCTCGCAGTCAAGCTCCCTTATTGCCTTTACACTCTACGCACGATTTCCAACCGTGCTGAGGGAACCTTTGTGCGCCTCCGTTACATTTTGGGAGGCGACCGCCCCAGTCAAACTACCCGCCTGGCACTGTTCACCGCCCGGATTCACGGCGCGGTGTTAGAACTCCAATACATCAAGGGTGGTATCTCAAGGTTGGCTCCACGCAGGCCGCAGCCGGCGCTTCAAAGCCTCCCACCTATCCTGAGCGAGATGCACCGAAACCCAATACCAGGTTGTAGTAAAGGTTCACGGGGTCTTTCCGTCTAGCCGCGGGTACTCGGCATCTTCACCGAGACTGCAATTTCACCGAGCCCCTCGTTGAGACAGCGTCCAAGTCGTTACGCCATTCGTGCAGGTCGGAACTTACCCGACAAGGAATTTCGCTACCTTAGGCACTTTTGTTACGCATCAACACAGTCACCGGGCCGGCGCTCGCGCGCTCGGTCGGGTCGACCGTGTCCAGCGGCTGGGTCGTTTCGGTTCCGCCCAGCTCTCCACGTCGCCGTGGAGGTCGGACCATATCTTCGCTCCGGCCCGGAGCGTTCGGCGTATGGCCTCTGAGGATTCTGTCGAGGACCTCGTCCAACGAGCGCTTCCTCTGCTTGCCGTTCATGTTCATGGCGTATCCGATCTCGACGATCGTCGCCAAGCCGTACGGCGTGCG
This sequence comes from uncultured Actinomycetes bacterium, assembly GCA_963821355.1. GTDB lineage: Bacteria > Actinomycetota > Thermoleophilia > Solirubrobacterales > Solirubrobacteraceae > JAOPZW01. The sequence goes on from CAWGDO010000009.1 coordinate 240,494, forward strand.
ATGAAAGCCCTCGTCGTACAGCGACAGCGCAGTCTCGAACAGGTCGAGATCAACGCGCCGCGACGAGAACGTCATGTACCGCCGCATGAACGGCCGTACACGTTCGGAGATGAGCGGCCGCGACTGGATCGCGAACACCAGTACGTCTGGACTCCCCGGCTTGGGGAAGATCCTTCCGCACTCGAACACCTCCTGGACCATCTCGAGGAGCGAGCGACGCAACCGGTGCCGATACACGAAGAACTCCGGTTGCAACGTAGTAGCCGAGGCGGCAGGTCGGATGCTTCTTGACCGACAGCCCCCAGCTCCCTTCGCCCTCAATCACACCGGCGACAAACCATCGCCGGGACTCCTCGCTCGACAGGCTTTCCTGCTGATTACCTGCACCCGACACATTGTCACTGCACCGTCCACCCCGGACGGAATCAGTAGCGCGGGATACTCAGACGTTCCAGCATATAGCCAGATTTTGTAACAGCCAAACAGAAATGTCACCGTTATAGTTACGGCCGCCGTTTACCGGGGCTTAGCTTCGGTGCTTCGGGCCAAGCCCTAACACCTCCACGTAACCTTCCGGCACCGGGCAGGCGTCAGCCCCTATACGTCGTCTTACGACTTAGCAGAGACCTGTGTTTTTGGTAAACAGTCGCTTGAACCTATTCACTGCGGCCCCCTCGGGCTCCGCCGGCAAGCGGCTTCACCCTACTGGGGCGCCCCTTCTCCCGAAGTTACGGGGCAATTTTGCCGAGTTCCTTAACGAGGGTTATCTCGATCACCTTAGTATTCTCTACTTGCCCACCTGTGTCGGTTTTGGTACGGGCACGCGCTTCCTCCCTAGAGGCTTTTCTCGGAGGCATGGCGTCAGGGACTCGCCGGCTCATGAGCCAGCTGGCATCGCACCTCAGGTTATGCGGCCCCGCATTTGACAAGGACCACCCCTACATGCTTACCCCAGGACAACCATCGCCTGGGTTCCCTTAGCCTTCCTCGTCCCCCCATCGGTCAAACGGAAGCGACGTGGTACAGGAATATCAACCTGTTGGCCATCGACTACGCCTTTCGGCCTCGCCTTAGGTCCCGACTAACCCTGAGCAGACGAACTTTACTCAGGAATCCTTGGGCAATCGGCGGAGGGGATTCTCACCCCTCTTTCGTTACTCATGCCGGCATTCTCACTTCCCACGCCTCCACGGCTGGCTTACGCCGCCGCTTCACTGGCGTGGGAACGCTCTCCTACCGCGCGATCGGTCCGAAGACCTCACGCACCCGCAGCTTCGGTGACTTGCTTGAGCCCCGTTACATTGTCCGCGCCCGAACACTTGACCAGTGAGCTGTTACGCACTCTTTCAAGGGTGGCTGCCTCTAAGCCAACCTCCTGGTTGTCTGTGCACTCGGACATCGTTTCCCACTTAGCAAGTACTTAGGGACCTTAGCTGGCGGTCTGGGCTGTTTCCCTTTTGACGCTGAAGTTTATCCCCCAGCAACTGACTCCCGGAGTAGACGTAATGGTCTTCGGAGTTTGCCTGAAGTCGGTAACCTGGTAGGGCCCCTAGTCCAAACAGTGCTCTACGGCCACAACGCAATTTATCCGAGGCTATACCTAAATATATTTCGGAGAGAACCAGATATCACTGAGCTTGATTAGCCTTTCACTCCGACCCACAGGTCATCCGCCCAGTTTTCAACCTAGGTCGGTTCGGCCCTCCACGAGGTCTTACCCCCGCTTCAGCCTGCCCATGGGTAGCTCGCTCAGTTTCGGGTCTACCGCCTACGACTATGTCGCCCTATTCGGACTCGCTTTCGCTACGGCTCCGCTCATCGCTTAACCTTGCCGCAGACGAGTAACTCGCCGGCTCGTTATGCAAAAAGCACGCGGTCACAGGACAAGTCTGCTCCCACCGCTTGTAGGCACGCGGTTTCAGGTACTATTTCACTCCCCTTCCGGGGTACTTTTCACCTTTCCCTCACGGTACTAGTCCGCTATCGGTCACCTAGGAGTACTTAGCCTTGGAGGGTGGTCCCCCCAGATTCAGTCCGCGTTTCACGGGTGCGGACCTACTCAGGAACGTCTGACGGAAGGCCATGCGGTTTCGTCTACGGGACGATTGCCCTCTATGGTGCGCGGTTCCACGCGCTTCGACTACCACATGACTTTGTAACTTCCGCCGGGCCGGCCACGGCCCGGAACAACGCCCTACAACCCCCGGCACGCAACGCGTGGCCGCTTGCACGTACCAGGTTTGGGCTGATCCCTTTTCGCTCGCCACTACTCAGGGAGTCTCGGTTGATTTCCTTTCCTCGGGGTACTGAGATGTTTCACTTCCCCCGCTTGTCTCCTCCCGGCCTATGTGTTCAGCCGGGGATGACGCCGCATTACCGGCGCCGGGTTTCCCCATTCGGGAATCCACGGGTCAAAGGCTGTTCAACGCCTCACCGTGGCTTATCGCAGTCGTCCACGCCCTTCATCGACTCTAGGTGCCAAGGCATCCACCATGTGCCCTTACTATCTTGACGGTGATCAGGCCGACTCCGTTCGGCGCGCCGCGAGGGCGCGTGCTCGTGGATCCGGCCGGTGATACCCGTTGCCACCCGCGCTTATCGAGTACGGGTGGCTGTGGCTGCTGTGCAGTTTTCAAGGGCCGCCGAGAGGGCTGCACGCGCGCCGACCGGTCACTACGGCCGCCGGCGGGCGCCGGTCTCTCAAAACTCAACAGCATGCACGGGCTCGAGCTCGTCGGTATGTCGCGCGACGCACGAGGCGCCACGGCCGCCCGCGTAAGCGGGACGGCAGCTGGCCCGGCCAGGTTCGGTCGACGTGCTAGGCCGCACGGTCGGAGGCCGGCCCTGCCTGGTCGCTCGCGACCGAAGTGGCGAGCGGGACGGGCGGCGCCGTGCCGTACGGGCACCGTTTCGGGGCTCCCTAGAAAGGAGGTGATCCAGCCGCACCTTCCGGTACGGCTACCTTGTTACGACTTCACCCCAGTCACGAGCCCCACCTTCGACGGCTCCCTCCCATACGGGTTAGGCCACCGGCTTCGGGTGTTGCTCACTCCCGTGGTGTGACGGGCGGTGTGTACAAGGCCCGGGAACGTATTCACCGCGGCAATGCTGATCCGCGATTACTAGCAACTCCACCTTCATGCAGGCGGGTTTCAGCCTGCAATCCGAACCGAGACGCGCTTTAAGGGATTCGCTCCACCTCGCGGTATCGCAGCCCTCTGTACGCGCCAATGTAGCACGTGTGTAGCCCTGGACATAAGGGGCATGATGACTTGACGTCATCCCCACCTTCCTCCGGTTTGTCACCGGCAGTCTCGCATGAGTCCCCAACTAAATGCTGGCAACATGCGACGGGGGTTGCGCTCGTTGCGGGACTTAACCCAACATCTCACGACACGAGCTGACGACAGCCATGCACCACCTGTGAACCTGCCCCGAAGGGAAACCGTGTTTCCACGGCGGTCAGGCACATGTCAAGCCCAGGTAAGGTTCTTCGCGTTGCGTCGAATTAAACCACATGCTCCGCTGCTTGTGCGGGCCCCCGTCAATTCCTTTGAGTTTTAGCCTTGCGGCCGTACTCCCCAGGCGGGGCACTTAATGCGTTAGCTTCGGCACGGAGGGAGTCGACACCCCCCACACCTAGTGCCCATCGTTTACGGCGTGGACTACCAGGGTATCTAATCCTGTTTGCTCCCCACGCTTTCGCGTCTCAGCGTCAGTACCGTCCCAGCGAGCTGCCTTCGCCATTGGTGTTCCTCCTGATATCTGCGCATTTCACCGCTACACCAGGAATTCCACTCGCCTCTTCCGGACTCGAGCCCGACAGTATCCACCGGCATCCCAGGGTTGAGCCCTGGACTTTCACAGCGGACTTACCGGGCCGCCTACACGCTCTTTACGCCCAATGATTCCGGACAACGCTTGCCCCCTACGTATTACCGCGGCTGCTGGCACGTAGTTAGCCGGGGCTTCTTCTGAAGGTACCGTCACTCCAGCCGGCTATTCACCGGCGAAGCTTCGTCCCAACTGAAAGGGGTTTACAACCCGAAGGCCGTCTTCCCCCACGCGGCGTTGCTGCGTCACGCTTTCGCGCATTGCGCAAGATTCCCCACTGCTGCCTCCCGTAGGAGTCTGGGCCGTGTCTCAGTCCCAGTGTGGCTGATCGTCCTCTCAGACCAGCTACCCATCGAAGCCTTGGTAGGCCGTTACCCCACCAACAAGCTAATGGGCCGCGGGCCCATCCCGATGCGGAGGCCGAAGCTTCCTTTCCTCATGCCACTCATGTGGCGCGAGCACATTCGGTATTAGCCCGAGTTTCCTCGGGTTGTCCCGATCATCGGGGCAGGTTACCCACGTGTTACTCACCCGTTCGCGGCTTTGCCCCAGGGCAAGCCCTGGTTCGTCGCTCCACTTGCATGTGTTAAGCACGCCGCCAGCGTTCGTCCTGAGCCAGGATCAAACTCTCCGTGAAGAACTGCTGGGCGCGAGCCCGAAGGCTCACGCCCGTCACAAAGAGCTGTCATGGATCGATGTGCGGCACCTCGTACACGACTGGCGCCGCGGTCTATGACGGGTCAATCTCAGGTCCGCCGCGCCCGGCAACGGCCGATCGGCGGGTCGAACCTGGACGCACACCGAGTCGGAGTTCCGACTCAGGTGCGCATGCTGTTGAGTTTTCAAAGACCGTCGCGCCCTGTCGGGAAGGGGATTCCTTCTCAAGAGGCGCGCCCGGACGCGGGCAGCGACCGGCGCGGACCGCCCAGTATAGCGCGCTGCCTGCGAGGCCTCAAAGAGCCGCCGCTTGGCCAGGCGCCGCGCTCGGCGGCCGCGGGACTGTAGCGGATCGCGCGGGCAGCCGGCATGCGGCGCGAGCTGCGCGGTAGCGGGAGCGTGCGGAGCGGGAAGCGTTCGGAGCGGACACGCGGCGCGAGCCGGGCGCGGTACGAACCGTGCGGAGCGGGCGTGCCGGCAAGCGGAGCGGTCGCGCGGCAGCGCTCAGGACAGCACCTGGACGGACACGACGCGCTCGCGCGGGCGGTCGTCGAAGTCGAGCAGGACGATCTGCTGCCAGGTCCCGAGGCCGAGCTCGCCGTCGACGATCGGGATCGATCTCGGACGGCCCGATGATCGCCGCGCGCAGGTGCGCATGTGCGCGTTGGTGTCGTCGTTGAGCGCGTTGTGCTCGTAGTCGCCCGTCCGCGGGGATCGAGCCGGTCGAGCAGCGCCTGCAGGTCGGCGACCGCGCCGGGCTCGTACTCGATCGTCGTCACGCGCGACGGTCGCGCCGACCGCGAAGACGGCGACGACGCCGGTCTGCACCTCCGAGCGCGCCACGACCGACGCGCGACGCCCTCGGTGAGGTCGACGATCTGCCCCGTCGCCCGGCGTGCTGGAGCCGCAGCAGGCCCGCGTGGACGCGCCACGCCGTCAGCCCACCCGCAGGCGGCGGAAGCGGCGCTTGCCGACCTGCAGCACGGCGCCGTCCAGCCGCGCGCGCCGGACGTCGAGCTCGTCGGCCGCCAGCGGCTCGCCGTCGAGCCGGACGCCGCCCTGGCCGAGCAGCCGGCGCGCCTCCGAGCGCGACACGCCGAAGCGCCTCGGCGAGCAGCGCCGGCAGGTGCACCGCGCCGTTCTCGGCCGCGAAGCTGAGCTCCTCGATCGTCCTCGGGCACCTGCGTGGCGACGAGGACGCGGTCGAAGTGCTCCTCGGCGGCCGCGCGGCCGCCTCCGCGCCGTGGAAGCGCGCGACGAGCGCGCGCGCGAGCGCGCGCTTGGCGTCGCGCGGGCGACGTCCCGGCCGCCGGCCGCGGCTCGAGCAAGCAGCTCGTACCACGTCGTCCATCGCCTCGTCGGGGAGGCGCATCGTCTTGCCGAACATCTCCTCGGGCGGCTCGGTGACGCCGATGTGGTTGCCCAGCGACTTCGACATCTTCTCGACGCCGTCGATCCCGGGCAGGATCGGCATGCGTCAGGACCGCCTGCTCGGGCTGGCCGTAGGCGCGCTGGACGTCGCGCCCGAGCAGCAGGTTGAACGTCTGGTCGGTGCCGCCGAGCTCGACGTCGGCGCGGACCGCGACCGAGTCGTAGCCCTGCAGCAGCGGGTAGAGCAGCTCGAGCACCGAGATCGGCTCGCCGCGCCGCGTAGCGCTTGGCGAAGTCGTCGCGCTCGAGCAGCTGGGCGACGGTGGTCGTGCGCGCGAGCCGGAAGAGCTCCTCCATCGGCATGTCGAGCCACTCGCCGTTGAGGCGCACCTCGCAGCTGCGCCGGGTCGTCGCGCAGGACCTTGAAGGCCTGCTCCTGGTAGGTGCGCGGCGTTGGCGTCGATCTCCTCGCCCGTGAGCACCGGGCGCGTGGCCGAGCGGCCGCTCGGGTCGCCGACGCGCGCGGTGTAGTCGCCGACGATCAGCACGACGAGGTGGCCGAGGTCCTGGAACTCGCGCAGCTTCTGCAGCACCACGGTGTGGCCGAGGTGGATGTCCGGCGCGGTCGGATCGAGGCCGAGCTTCACGCGCAGCGGACGACCCTCCGTCGGCGGCCTCCGAGCGCGCTCTCGAGGCCGCCGGCGGGCAGCGACTCGACCGCGTTGCGGGCCAGGAACGCGGCGGCTTCAGCGGGTCGGACGGGGGCCATGCGGGCCAATGCTAGAGTCTGACGCGCCGGTCGCGCTGACGCCCGCTGCCCGCCCGGCTGCGAAGCGCCCTGCCGCGGCCGTGCCGCCGTGCAGCCCCCGCACCCATGAGCGACGAGACCCGCCCGAACATCACGCCGCCGTTGCGGCGACGCGCCGAGCCCGCCTCGAGCCGCCCGCGCACGCGCCCGCGCGTGAAGAAGCTGCGCCTGCTGCGCGATCGGGCTCGCCGCTGCGCCGCTGCCTCGCGATCGTCTCGACGGTCTTCGGGATGATGATGGCGGTCGCGTCCGACCTGCCGAACCTCGAGAACCGCGCAGCGAGTTCCAGCGACGCCAAGAACTCGGTGCTGCTACGACGCCAGCGGCAAGCCGCTCGGCGATCCTGACCGACAACCAGAACCGCGTCCTCGTCAACTCCGAGCAGATCTCGCCGACGATGCAGCAACGCGATCATCTCGATCGAGGACCAGCGCTTCTACGAGAACTCCGGCGTCGACATCCGCGGCATCGGCCGCGCGCTCTGTCGCAGGACGTCGCTGAAGCGCAAGTCGCGTCCAGGGCGGCTCGACGATCACCCAGCAGTTCGTCAAGAACGCGCTGGAGGCGCAGGACGAACCGCACGGTCTTCCAGAAGCTGCGCGAGGCGGCGCTCGCCTACCACCTCACGCGCAAGTGGTCGAAGGACAAGATCCTCACCGAGTACCTGAACTCGATCTACTTCGGCAACGGCGCCTACGGCGATCGAGTCGGCCGCGCGGACGTACTTCGGCACCAGCCCGACCACCTCGACTGCGGCACGCAGGGGCACCGCGCCGTGCGCCACGGAGCTCAACGCCGGCGGAGGCGGCGCTGCTCGCCGGGGTCGTCGCCTCCCCGAGCGCGCTACGACCCGGTCGCCCACCCGCAGGCCGCCACGCGGCGGCGCAACCTCGTGCTCAAGAACATGCTCGACCAGGGCCAGCTCACGCCAGGCGGAGTACGCCAACGCACGCCAGGAGGCGCTGCCCGCCGCGGCGGACATCAAGCCGCCGCCGTGCGACGACCCGAGGCGCCGTACTTCACGACCTGGGTCCGCCAGCAGCTCGTCGACCACTTCGGCGCGCGCCGCGCCTTCGAGGGCGGGCTGCAGATCCGCACGACGCTCGACCTCGACCTCCAGCAGGCCGCGCAGACGCGATCAACAAGAACGCTGCCCGACCCGAACGGCCCGACCGCCGTCGCTCGTGGCGATCGACAACGACGACCGGCGAGGTGCGCGCGATGGTCGGCGGGCGCGACTACGCGACGCGGCCCTTCAACCTCGCCACGCAGGGCCAGCGCCAGCCGGGCTCGGCGTTCAAGCCGTTCATCCTCGCCGAGGCGCTGCAGCAGCGGCAACTCGGCCGGCTCGGTCTGGCCGTCGCAGCAAGCGGATCTTCACCGTGCCCGGGACACCGGCGGCAAGGAGAAGTTCGTCGTCAACAACTTCGAGAACAACTACGCGGGCGCGCACGACGCTGGCCGGCGGCCTGACGTTCTCCGACAACTCGGTCTTCGCCGGCCGTCGGCATCACGGTCGGGACCAAGCAGATCGCGCAAGCTCGCCGAGCGCATGGGCATCCGCACGCCCGTCTCGACGAACTCCGCGATGACGCTCGGCGGCCTGCACGCAGGGCGTCACGCCGCTCGACATGGCCCACGCCTACGAGACGTTCGCCGAGCGCGGCCGCGCGCGTCAGCGGCACGCTCGGCGCCAGCGACGACGGGCCCGGTCGGCATCCGAGAGCGTCCGAGGCGCCCAGCGGCAAGGTGCTCGACGAAGAACAAGCGTCCAACGCACCCGCGTGCTCCCGCAGCGACGTGGCCGACGAGACCGTGCGGCATGCATGACCAGCGCGTCGTCTCGCAGCGGCACCGGCACGCGCGCCGCGCTGCGGCCGGGCCAGTTCGCCGCCGGCAAGACCGGCACGACCGAGAACTACGGCGACGCCTGGTTCGTCGGCTTCAACGAGCAGCTGACGGTCGCGGTCTGGGTCGGCTACCCGGACAAGCTCACGCCGATGAAGACCGAGTTCGCGCGGCGAGCCGGTCGACGGGCGGCACCTTCCCGGCGCTAGATCTGGCACGACTTCATGACCGCGGCGCGACAACATCGTCGCCGACGCGCAAGGCCAAGGAGCGCGAGAAGAAGGGTCTGCCGCCGCTGCCGCCGGAGGATCAGAACGCCGCAGACCACGTCGAACCCGGCCGCGACGATCCCGACCAAACCGGCGCCGGCGCCGGAGGGCGGCGTGGCGCCCGCTCCGGCAGTCCTCGGCGCCGGCCGGCGGTGGCGACGAGCCAGGGCGGCGGCGGGACCTCGAGCGGCACGACGAGCACGCCACCGGCAAGCACCGACGCCGGCGCCGCGCCGGCACGGCGCAGCGGCGACGCGGCGGCACCGCGCGGTACCAGCGGCGGCACCAGCGCTCGCGGCGCGCAGCGGCTGACCAAGGGCCGATCAGGCCGCGCGCACGCCGCGCCGGCCACGGCCGCGACACGTGCCGGCTGCCGGCGCGCAGAAGCGCCACGGCAGCTCGACGGCCTTGGTGATCCCGATGCGCGGGCCGACGACGATCTCCGGCGCCTCGCCAGCCGGTCCGGCGCGGCTCGACGCGGATCGGCCCGTCGATCAGCGATCGTGCCGTTGAGCTCGAGGCCGATGCCGAGCGCCTGCGTGAGCTTGCCCGGGCCCGAGCAGAGGTCCTCGACGCGGTCGACGCCCGCGGCGCGCGCGCATCGCGCTCGAGGCCGTCGAGCGGCTCGAGCGCCCGGATCAGCACCGCCGCGCCCGACGCCCTCCGGCTCGCAGACGGCGTTGAGCAGCGCGTGGACGCCGTAGGAGCGGTAGACGTAGGCGATCGCCCGGCGGCCCGAACAGCGTCGCGGTGCGCGGCGTCAGGCCGACGAAGGCGTGGCAGGCCGGCTCGGTGTCGTGGTAGGCCTCGGTCTCGACGATCACGCCCGCGGTCGTCGCCGTGGCGCACGACGCAGCCGACGAGGTCGCGGGCGACCTCGAGCACCGGCCGGTCGTAGAACGCCGCGCTCACGCGCTCGATGCCACGAGCACGCGCTCGGGCGCGCGTCGAGCTGCTCGCGCACGCGCGCGAGCGACGTCCCGCCCTCGCAGACCTTCGACTCGAGCCACGAGCGACTGCGACGAGCACCTGCGTCGCACTCGTCGTCGAGCGCTCGGAGTGCGCCGCGAGCGTCCGGCCGGCGAGCTCGGACAGCGGCCGCCCTGCTCGACGCGTCGCGCACGAGCCCCGCGACGATGCCGTGGGACTCGCGGAACGGCACGCCGCGGCGCACGAGCAGGTCGGCGACGTCGGTCGCGGCGATCAGCTCGTCGGAGGCCGCGGCGGCCATGCGCTCGCGGTCGAAGCGCGCGCCGGCGATCATCCCGCGCCGCGGCGGCGAGGCACAGGTCGCAGCGTGTCGACGGCGTCGAAGAGGTGCTCCTTGTCCTCCTGCAGGTCCTTGTTGTAGGTCAGCGGGAGCGCGTGCAGCACGCCGTGCAGCGCGACGAGGTGCGCCGACGATCCGCGGCGCCTTGGCGCGCAGCAGCTCGGCGGCGTCGGGGTTCTTCTTCTGCGGCATGATCGACGAGCCGCTCGTCCACGCGTCGGACAGCTCGACGAAGCCGAACTCCTCGCTGGACCACAGCACGATCTCGGCGCCGAGGCGCGAGAGGTGCGTCGCGCAGGTCGCCGCGGCGCGCGAGGTAGTCGAGGACGAAGTCGCGGTTGGAGACGGCGTCGATCGAGTTCGGCGCGACGCCGTCGAAGCCGAGCTCGGCGGCCACAGCCGCCGCGGTCGGTGTCGAAGTTCACGCCGGCCAGCGCGCCGGCGCCGAGCGGCAGCGCGGCGGCCTGGCGAGCGGCGAAGCGAAGCGCGTCGCGGTCGCGCTCGAGCATCCAGACGTAGGCGAGCAGGTGGTGGCCGAGGTAGACCGGCTGGGCGCGCTGCAGGTGCGTGTAGCCCGGCAGCGGCCAGTCGAGGTGGCGCTCGGCCGCGTCGACGAGCGCGGCCATGCAGGCCGTCGACCGCGCTCGACGTCGCGCGAGCGCGGCCTCGCGCACGAACAGCGCGACGTCGGTGGCGACCTGGTCGTTGCGCGAGCGCGCGGTGTGCAGCTTGCCCGCCGACCGGCCCGGCGATCTCGGTCAGGCGGCGCTCGATCGCCATGTGGATGTCCTCGTCGTCGGCGCGGAACGCGAAACGTGCCGTCGCGCAGCTCGGCCTCGACCGCGTCGAGCCCGCGCGAGCAGCGCGTCGCGGTCGTCCTCGCGAGATGATGCCCTGCGCCGCGAGCATCGCGCGCGTGCGCGCGCGACTGCGCGACGTCGTGCGGCCACAGCCGGCGGTCGAAGCCGATCGACGCGTTGAGCGCCTGGAAGGCGGGGTCCTGGGGCTCGGCGAAGCGCGACATGGCGCCGCAGCTGTACGCAGCGCTCAGGCCGTCGGCGATCTGCGCGACCTGCGTGGCCAGCGCGAAGCCGAGCAGGTACAGCGTGATGCCCCAGCCGAACGCACGCGCGCGGTGCCGCGCGCTGTAGAAGCGGCCGGTCGGGGTCGCGCCAGGTCCTCGAGCACGACGGGGATGAAGCAGCACAGGCCGAGGACCATCAGCACCCACGGCGTCCAGCCGGTCACCAGGTAGCGCGCGTCGAGCCGGAACTCGCTTGCGATGTCGGCGATCGACGCGGTGCCAGAGGATCAGCGGCAGCGCGACCGCGCTCGCAGAAGCCCGAACGGCGCCGACCCGCCGCGCCCGCCGCCGGCGGGCTCGGGCTCGGCGCGCGCTGCCGAGGCCCGCGCGCGGCTCGCGCCATCCGCCCATGGCCGATTATGCCCCTGGCCGACCGCCTCAGTCAACGCCGTGCCGACCCGCTCGACCTGGCCCTCGGTCATCTCCGGGAAGAACGGCAGCGCGAGCGAGCGCGCGGCGACGTCCTCGCAGACCGGGAACTCGCCCTCGCGGTGGCCGAAGCGCTCGCGGTAGAAGCTCATCAGGTGGATCGCCGGCAGGTAGGGCTTGCTCTGCACGCCGCGCTCGCGCAGCGCGCGGATCGACCTCGTCGCGGTCGACGCCGCGCGGCACCTGCACGACGAAGACGAACCAGCCGCGGCGGTCGCCGCCGGCGTCCGGCGCACGGCAGCTCGAGGCCCTCGATGCCGGCGAGCGCCTCGCGGTAGCGCGCCGGCCACCCGCGCGCGGTCGGCGAGCATCTCGTCGAGGCGCTCGAGCTGCGCGAGGCCGATCGCGCAGGCGATGTCGGTGAGGCGGTAGTTGAAGCCGAGCCGGTCGTGGTCGAGCCAGCCCATGTCGGGCGCGCGGCCCTGGTTGCGCTCGGAGTCGATGCGCTCCTTGAGCGCCGCGTCGCCGATCGTGACCATCCCGCCCTCGCCCGTCGTGAGCTGCTTGTTGGCGTAGAAGCCGAAGACCGCCGGATGGCCGCGGCCGCCGACCGCGGCGCCGTCGGCGTGGACGGCGCCGAGCGCCTCGCAGGCGTCCTCGACGATCGGCAGCCCGAGGCGCTCGAACGCCGGCAGGTCGGCCGGGTAGCCGAAGATGTGGACCGGCAGCAGCGCCGTCGTGCGCTCGGTGACCGCGGCCGCCGCGGCCTCGCGGGTCGAGGTTCAGCGTCACGCGGGTCGATGTCGGCGAAGACCGGGCGGGCGCGCTCGAGACAGCAGGCGTTGGCGCTGGCGACGAACGAGAACGGCGACGTGACGACCTCGTCGCCGTCGGCCGACGCCGACCGCGCGCAGCGCCAGGTGCAGGCCGGCGGTGCCGCTCGAGACCGCGCTCGCGTGCGCGCGCGCCGAGCCGCGCCGCGAAGGCCTGCTCGAACGCCGGGCACGCGCGGGCCGAGCGAGAGCTGGCCCGAGCGCAGGACCTCGATCACCGCCGCCTCCTCCGTCGCGCCCGAGGACGGGCTGGGCGAGCGGGATGACGTCGGTCGCCGTCTTCACGCCGCGTCGGCGGGCGTCGCCTCGGCCCGCCGTCCGCCGCTGCGCCCCGGCTGCTCGGCGTACTCGAGCGAGTCGACGAGCGCCTCCCAGGAGGCGGCGATGACGTTCTCGGCGACGCCGATCGAGCCCCAGACGTCGTCGCCGTCGGAGGCGTCGATGCAGCACGCGCGTGATCGCGCCGGTGCCCGTGCGTCTCGTCGAGGATGCGGACCTTGAAGTTGACGAGCTCGATGTCCTCCAGGTGCGGGTGGATCTCGCCGATGCGCCGCGCGCAGCGCGCGCGTCGAGCGCGTTGACCGGGCCGTTGCCCTCGGCGGTGCGCACGTAGCGCTCGCCGTCGACCCAGATCTTGATCGTCGCCTCGGTCTCGACCTTGCCGTCGGCGCGCTGCTCGACGATCACGCGCCAGGACTCGAGCCGGAAGAGCGGCTCGTAGTCGCCCGGTCTCCGGCGCATCAGCAGCTCGAAGGAGCCGTCGGCGGCCTCGAACTGGTAGCCGCCGTGCTCGAGCTCCTTGACGCGCTCGACGACGCGCGCGGCCGCGGCGTCGTCGAGGTCGAGGCCCGCGGCCGGTGCCCTCTCGGCCACCGTGCCGCGGCCCGCGAGCTCGGAGATCAGCAGCTCGCGGCGGTTGCCGACGAGGCTCGGGTCGACGTGCTCGAAGGTCGCGGCGTCGGCGCGGACGCCGGCGACGTGCATGCCGCCCTTGTGCGCGAAGGCGTTCTCGCCCGACGTACGGCTGCGCGCGGGTTCGGCGCGCGGTTGAGGAGCTCGTCGACGAAGTGCGCGGTCTCGGTCAGGCGCGCGAGCTGCTCCGGCGGCGAGCACCCGTCGGCCCATCTTGAGCTGCAGGTTGGCGATGATCGTGACGAGGTTGGCGTTGCCGGTGCGCTCGCCGATCCCGTTGATCGTGCCCTGCACCTGCGTCGCGCCCGCCTCGACGGCGGCGAGCGAGTTGGCGACGCCGCAGCCGGCGTCGTCGTGGCAGTGGATGCCCACGCGCGACGTGCTCGCCGACCGCGGCGACGACGGCGACGGTCGCCTCGGCGATCTGGCGGCGGCAGCGAGCAGCCGTTGGTGTCGCAGAGCACGACGCTCTCGGCGCCCGCGTCGGCCGCTGCGCGCAGGCAGTCGCAGCGCGTAGTCGCGGTCGTCGCGCGCAGCCGTCGAAGAAGTGCTCGGCGTCGTAGACGACGCGCTTGCCCTGCGGCCACGAGGAAGCGCGACCGACTCGGCGATCATCGCGCAGGTTCTCCTCGCGGTCGACGCGCACGACCTTCTCGAGGTGCAGCGCCCACGTCTTGCCGACGATCGTGCAGACCGGCGCGAAGCAGTCGGCGAGGATGCGCAGGCCGGCGTCGTCGGCGGCCGCGACGCCGCGCCGGCGCGTCATCCCGAACGCGACGATCTCCGCGTGCTCGAAGCGCTCGCGCGCGAGCAGCTCGAAGAGCTCGAGCTCCTTGGGGTTCGACGCCGGGAAGCCGGCCTCGATCAGGTGGACGCCGAGCTCGTCGAGGCGGCGCACGACGCGCACCTTCTCGCTCGGCGGACAGCGTCATGCCGCCGCCCCTGCATGCCGTCGCGCAGGGTGGCGTCGTAGAGCTCGATGGTCACGCCGTCAAAGAGTCCTCCGCGGGGCATCCGGCCCCGCGGTCTGAAGCAGATGGTCGGCGTCCGGCCGCCCGAGATCGGGCACCGGATCCAGCCACTCGCGGTAGCGCTCGGCGCGGCCGTGCAGCGCGTCGTCGAAGACGCTCTGCACCGCGCGCGTGATCTCGCCGGGCTCGCCGTCGCCGATCGCGTGGTCGTCGATCTCGCGCACCGGCACGAGCTCGGCGGCGGTGCCGGTCATGAAGACCTCGTCGGCCAGGTAGAGCTCGGCGCGCGCGATGTCGCGCTCGACGACCTCGAAGCCGAGGTCGCGGGCGATCTGGATCGCCGACTTGCGGTTGATGCCGTCGAGGATCGCCGGCGGTCTGCGGCGGGGTGACGATGACGCCGTCGCGCACGACGAAGATGTTCTCGCCCGAGCCCTCGCAGACGTAGCCGTGGTCGTCGAGCAGGATCGCCTCGTCGTAGCCGGCCTTGTGCGACTCGATCTTGGCCAGGACGCTGTTCAGGTACTGCCCGGAGGCCTTCGCGTGCGGGATCAGCGAGTCGTTGCTGATCCGCCGCCACGAGGAGACCTTCGCGCGGATGCCGTTGCGCTTGCCCTCCTCGCCGAGGTAGGCGCCCCACTCCCAGACGGCGATCGAGACGTCGACCGGCGCGTCGAGCGGGAAGAGGCCCATCGTGCCGTAGCCGCGGAAGACGATCGGGCGGATGTAGCAGGAGCGCAGGCCGTTGCGGCCGATCGAGCTCGAGCGTCGCCTGGCGGATCTGCTCGCGGTCGTACGGGATCGGCATGTAGTACAGCTCGGCCGACTTGAACAGCCGGTCGACGTGGTCGTGGTGGCGGAAGACCGCCGGGCCGATCTCGGTGTCGTAGCAGCGGACGCCCTCGAAGACGCCGGTGCCGTAGTGCAGGCCGTGCGTGAGTACGTGGACCTTCGCGTCCTCCCAGGCGACGAACTCGCCGTTCATCCAGATGAGGTCCGCTTGGCTCCACGTCTTCGCTCCTTAGTCGAGGTGTGCGAGCACCGCCTGCGTCGCCTCGGCCGTGCGTCGCCGTGCCGCCGAGGTCCCGGGTGCGCAGGCCCTCGCCGAGCGCACGGTCCACGGCCGATTCTAGGGCCGCCGCCTCGCGTTCGCAACCGAGGCCGTGGCGCAGCATCATCGCCGCGGACAGGAACATCGCCAGCGGGTTGGCGATCCCCTGGCCGGCGATGTCCGGCGCCGAGCCGTGGACGGGCTCGAACAGCCCGGGGCCGCCGCCGCCGAGCGACGCGCTCGGCAGCATCCCGATCGAGCCGGTGATCATCGCCGCCTCGTCGCTGAGGATGTCGCCGAACATGTTCTCGGTGAGGATCACGTCGAAGTGGCGCGGCGCGGTGATCAGCTTCATCGCGGCGTTGTCGACGAGCAGCGTGCTCGAGCTCGATCGTGCGGGAACTCCTCGGCGTGCACGCGGTGCACGACCTCGCGCCACAGCCGGCTGGTCTCCAGCACGTTGGCCTTGTCGACGCTCGTGACCTTCGACCGCGCGGCGCCGAAGGCGATGCGCGCGATGCGCTCGATCTCCTCGTCGGTGTAGACGCACAGGTCGCTGGCGGCGCCGTCGGTGCGCGTCTTCTCGCCGAAGTAGATGCCGCCCGTGAGCTCGCGCACGACGAGCAGGTCGGTGCCCTCGACGACCTCGCGGCGCAGCGGGCTGGCGTCGTAGCAGCGCCTCGACCGCGCGGACCGGGCGCAGGTTGGCGTACAGGCCCAGCGCCCTTGCGCAGGCCGAGCAGGCCCTGCTCGGGGCGCGGCGCGTCCGGGTCGGTGGTGTCCCACTTCGGGCCGCCGACGGCGGCCAGCAGGACCGCGTCGGCCGCGCGGCACGCCGCGAGCGTCTCGTCGGTCAGCGCGGTGCCGTGGGCGTCGATCGAGGCGCCGCCGAAGACGTGCTCGTCGAAGGCGAAGTCCCCCAGGCGCGAGAGCAGCTCGAAGCGTCGGCGCGATGATCTCGGGGCCGATCCCGTCGCCGGGGAGCACGGCAATGGTCACAGCCATGGGGCGGGGAGCTTAAGGTGTAGGCGGGGAGATGACGGACACGACGGAGGAGGCGCAGCGGCTCCGTGAGGAGCTGGAGGCCGAGCGCGAGGGGCGGCGCGAGGCCGAGCGCATCGCAGCCGAGAACGCGCGGCTGCTCTACGAGCGCCAGGACGAGCTCGAGCTGCTGGAGATGGTCGCCGAGTCGTCGAACGAGGCGGCCGAGATCGAGCCTGCGCTCGGGGCGGCGATCGTCTACGTCTGCGCGCACATGCGCTGGCCGGTGGGTCACGCCTACCTGGCCGACCAGGCCACCGGCGTGCTGCACCCGACCGGCGTCTGGTACCTGGAGGACGAGGCGCGCCTCGCGGTCTTCCGCGACGCCAGCGAGCAGAGCGTGCCCCAGGCGCTGCCCGCGAGCGTCGCAACCGCCGGCGAGCCCGCGTGGGTGGCCGACGTCGGCAGCGAGCCGGGCTTCGGCCGCTCGGAGGTGGCGACGGCCGCCGGCCTGCGCTCGGGCTTTGCCTTCCCGATCCTGATCGGCGCGCGCACCGTCGGCGTGCTCGAGTTCTTCGCCGACCGTCCCGCTGAGCCCGACCCGGCACTGCTCAGCGTCATGGGCCAGATCGGCGTCCAGCTCGGGCGGGTCATCGAGCGCGTGTGGGCGCGCAGCGAGCTCGAGCGCTCCAACGCCGAGCTCGAGGCCTTTGCCTACATGGCCTCCCACGATCTCGCCGCGCCGCTGCGGTCGGTCTCGGGCTTCGTCGCGTTGCTCGAGCGCCAGTACGGCGACGAGCTCGACGAGCAGGCGCGCGAGTTCATCGGCCACGCGATCGCCGGCGTCGAGCGCATGCAGGCGATGATCGACGACCTGCTGCTCTTCGCCCGCGCCGGCACGACCGCGCTGCGGCCCGAGCGCGTGCCGGCGCGCGATGTCGTGGCCACCGTCCTGCGCGACCTGCAGCCGACCGTGCTCGAGCGCGGCGCGACGATCGAGATCGGCGAGCTGCCGGTCGTCGCCGCCGACCGCGGGCAGCTCCAGCGCGTGTTCCAGAACCTGCTGGCCAACGCGCTGAAGTTCACCGCGCCCGACGTGGCGCCGCGGGTCCAGGTCAGCGGCCGGACAAGCGACGGCGCCAGCGAGCTGGCGGTCGCCGACAACGGGATCGGGATCGAGCCCGAGCAGGCCGAGCGCGTCTTCGACATGTTCGCCCGTGTTCCCGGGCCGGCGGCGGAATATCGCGGCACCGGGCTGGGCCTGGCGATCTCGCGGCGCATCGTGGAGCGCCACGGGGGGCGGCTCTGGGTCGAGCCCAACGCGAGCGGTGGCAGCGTGTTCAGGCTCACGCTCCCGCTACCTTAGGAGACGGGTCCAGCCAGCCGTGTTTGCCTTCCTTGTTCGTCGCCTGCTGTCCGTCGTCGCCGTCATGGTCGGCGCCACCGCGCTGGTGTTCAGCGTCTTCTACGCGTTCCGTCCCGAGGTTGTCTCGGACGGCACCGGCTACCCGCACCAGCTCCTGCACTTCCTCGATCGCGCGTTCCTGCACTTCGACCTCGGGACGTCCTGGGACCGGCAGCAGAGCTTCCAGCCGATCACGCCGCTACTGCGCCACAGCTTCCCCGCCGACCTGTCGCTCGTGGCCGGCGGCATCGTCGTGGGCACGGTGGCCGGGATCTATCTGGGCGCGGTGGCGACGAATCGGCGCGGGACGCTCGTCGGCCGCGGGCTCGACGGGTTTGCCGCGTTCGGGATGTGCGCGCCGGTCTACTGGGTCGGCGCGATGTTCATCGTCTTCTTCCACCCCGAAGTCGGCAAGTTCGCGCGCCTGCCGATCTCCGAGCCCAACACCTACCAGCCGCTGACCCACGACCCGCTGGGGTGGCTGCAGTCGTTGTGGCTGCCCTGGATCGTCCTCGGGCTGCCGCTCGCGGCCATCACGATGCGGATGCTGCGCGCCACGCTGAGCGAAACGCTCGAGGAGGACTTCGTGCGCACCGCACGTGGCAAGGGCCTCTCGCCCGGCCGCGTCATGCGCCATCACGCCATCCCGGCGGCCAGCGCGCCCGTCGTCTCGCTGATCGGCGTCACGATGGGCACGCTGATCGCCAACGCGATCCTCCTCGAGTACACGTTCAGCATCCCCGGCATGTTCAGTCTGATGACGCGCGCGATGGCGCAGGCGGACCTGCCGGTCGTCGAGGGCGTTGCGATCGCCGGCGCCCTGCTCGTCGTCGTGGCGAACCTCCTGGCCGACCTCGTGCACGCGTGGCTGGACCCACGCGTGCGGATCAACTAGAGGGTTGATGTGGGCCCATCGTCCGCGCCGCGTTGGCAACGCTGTGTGGTCAGGGCAACGAGGAACTCAGAATGGGCCGCACCGCCGGCGCGGGCCGTCCTCGCGAAAGTCGGCGGTCGACCGGGCGCGCTCCAGCCAGAGGGGCGGCGTGCCAACTCGGCGTCGCCTGGGGCTTTGTGCTCGCTCTTCGAGCACAAGGACCCACGCGACGCGAATTCGCCGACCGCCGGCGGCGGTCGCCGGGCCCGAGGGCGACCGCCCGCGCCGCCGGCCCCGCCGACCTTCAATCGCCGCTGATCTGCCGCGCATGGCGCCTTGGACACCACATGCGTGACAAAGGCGCCACGCGCGACCAATCCTCGGTGCCTGGTTGGACCTCGCATCGCGCGGCCCAACCCACATCAACCCACTACAAGGGCCCCCGCCGTCCGCCGCCCCCGCGTGCGACCCTGTGCGCATGAGCGCGATGAAGTGGTGGGGGTGGGGCGACGAGGACGTCGCGTTCACGCACGCGGACAAGCCCGAGCTCGGGCCGTTCCTCAAGCGCGTCCTCGACCTCGACGTCGACCGCGCGCCCGAGCCGCCGATCGCGTTCGGCGACCTCGACCTCGCCGAGCCATCGCTGGCCGATGAGCTGCGCGACGAGCTCGAAGCCGCCGTCGGAGCAGACCACGTGTCGACCGACGCGCTCGACCGCGTCGTCCACGCGCGCGGCAAGAGCCTGCGCGACCTCGTGCGCCATCGCGAGGGCGACGTCGGCCGCCTGCCCGACGTCGTCGTGCGCCCGGGCGACGAGGAGGCGGTCGCCGCCGCGGTCCGTGCCGCACTGGACGCCGACGCCGTGGTCATCGCCTTCGGCGGTGGCACGAACATCTCCGGCAGCCTCGAGGTTCCGTCCGACGAGAGCCGCACGGTCATCTCGCTCGACCTCGGCCGCATGGACGGCGTGCTGGCCATCGACGATGCGGCGCGGCTGGCCCGCGTCCAGCCCGGTGTCTTCGGCCCGGCGCTCGAGGAGCAGCTCAACGCGCGCGGCTGGACGGCCGGCCATTTCCCCGACAGCTTCACTCACTCCACGCTCGGCGGCTGGATCGCCACGCGCTCGTCAGGGATGCAGTCCGACAAGTACGGCGACATCACCGACCTGACGCGCGGCGTGCGCGTCATCACGCCGGCGGGCACGCTGGTCAGCCGGCCGGTGCCGCATACGTCGACCGGCCCGAGCGTGCGCGAGATGGTGCTGGGCAGCGAGGGCCGGCTCGGGATCATCACCGAGGCGACGATCCACGTGCACCGTCTGCCCGAGCGGCGCGTGATCCTCGGCTACCTGTTCCCCGACTGGTCGCGCGCGCTCGCCGCGATGCAGGAGATCGCCGCGAGCGACGTCGCGCCGTCGGTCACGCGCGTCTCCGACGCCTACGAGACGCGCTTCTCGCTCGCGACGAAGAAGGGCTCCTCGAAGCTCGACGAGCTGAAGTCCAAGGCGCTGGGCACCTTCCTGGAGCGCCGCCGCGACTGCGACCTCGAGCAGATGTGCCTGTCGTTTATCGGCTACGAGGGCAGCAAGTGGCGCGTCGCCGCGCAGCGCCGGCTCGTCGGGCGCATCGTCGCGCGCCACGGCGGCCTGTGCATCGGCCGCGGCCCCGGCGAGCTCTACGACCAGAAGAAGTTCGACACGCCCTACATCCGCGACTTCCTGCTGGACCGCGGGGCGCTGGCCGACGTCTCAGAGACCTCGGCGCCATGGTCGGCGCTGCCCAGCCTCTACGACAACGTCATGGCCGCCGCGCGCGGCGCCTTCGACGCGATCGGGGTGATGGGCTACATCATGTGCCACCTGTCGCACTCCTACCACGCAGGTGCGTGCCTCTACTTCACCTTCGGCTTCGTCCCCGCCGCTGGGCAGGACCACATCGAGCAGTACGACGTGGTCAAATCGGCGATCCAGCAGACGTTCATCGACTTCGGCGGCACGCTCTCGCACCATCACGCGGTCGGCACCGAGCACGCACGCTGGCTGGAGGAGGACATCTCGGCGCCCGGCGTGGCCATGTTGCGCGCGCTGTTCGACGGCATCGACCCGGGCGCGAACTTCAACCCGGGCAAGATCGTCGGTCAGAGCGCGGTCGTCACGGGACCGGAGCGCTCGCGGTCGCTCTCGTAGGCCTCGATCGCGGCGTCCTGCTGGAGAGTCAAAGCGATGTCGTCGAGGCCGTTGAGCAGGCGGTGCCTGACCTCGGGGTCGATGTCGAAGCTCGCGGTGCCGCCCGGCCAGCGGACCTCCTGGGCGGCAAGGTCGACCTGTGCCTCGCCGGCGTCGGCGATCGCGCGCACGTCCTCGGCGGGCAGCACGACCGGCAGCAGGCCGATCTTGGTGCAGTTGGAGTGGAAGATGTCGGCGAAGCTCGGCGCGATGATCGCGCGGAAGCCGTAGTCCTCGAGCGCCCACGGGGCGTGCTCGCGGCTCGAGCCGCAGCCGAAGTTGCGCCCGGTGACGAGGATCTCGTTGCGCGGCAGGTCCCAGTCGGCTTCCTTGGCCCAGTCGAAGAAGAGGAACTCGCCAAAGCCGGTGCGCTCGACGCGCTTGAGGAACTGCTTGGGGATGATCTGGTCGGTGTCGACGTCGTCGCGGTTGAGGACCGACACCGGCCCGGTGATGGTCTCGATGGCTCTCAAAGGGTTACCTCCGCGGGGCCTCCGGCCCCGCGTTCTGGTGGCGACGGCCGGCCTCCGGCCGTCCTTAACCGAGTGGGTCGGCTCCGCCGCCCCACTCTCTGATATCGACGAAGTGCCCCTCGATGGCGGCCGCCGCGGCCATCTCCGGGCTGACGAGGTGCGTGCGCCCGCCGCGACCCTGGCGGCCCTCGAAGTTGCGGTTGGAGGTCGAGGCGCAGCGCTCGCCGGGCTTGAGGATGTCGGGGTTCATGCCCAGGCACATCGAGCAGCCCGCGCCCCGCCAGTCGAAGCCTGCTGCCTTGAAGACGTCGTCCAGTCCCTCGGCCTCGGCCTGCAGCTTCACCTGCACCGAGCCGGGGACGACCATCGCGTAGACGTCGGAGGCCACCTTGCGCCCCTCGACCACCCGCGCCGCTGCGCGCAGGTCGCCAATCCGCGAGTTCGTGCACGAGCCGATGAACACCCGGTCGAGGCGGATCTCCTGCATCGGCGTGCCGGGCTGCAGGTCCATGTAATGCAGCGCGCGCTCCTCGCCGTCGGTCGCCGGCTCGGGGACGCTCTCGCCGACCCCGACGACTTGCGCGGGGTTGGTCCCCCACGACACCATCGGGCTCAGCGCGCTCGCGTCGACGACGACCTCGCGGTCGAAGCTCGCGCCGTCGTCGGTGCGCAGCTCGCCCCACGCCGGATCGACGTTCGCGCCGCGCTCGTCGACCCAGGCGAACGTGGTGTCGTCGGGCGCGACCATCCCCGCGCGCCCGCCGCCCTCGATGGTCATGTTGCAGACCGTCATGCGGCCCTCCATCGACAGCGCCTCGATCGGCGTGCCGGCGTACTCGACGACATGGCCGACGGCGCCGTCGACGCCCACCTGGCCGATCGTGCCGAGGATCAGGTCCTTGGCCGTCACGCCGAAGCCCAGCTCGCCCTCGTAGCGGATGCGCATCGCCTTGGGCTTGCGCTGTACGAGGCACTGCGTGGCGAGGACGTGCTCGACCTCGCTGGTCCCGATGCCGAAGGCGAGTGCGCCGAAGGCGCCGTGCGTGGCGGTGTGGCTGTCGCCGCAGACGATCGTCATGCCCGGCTGGGTGACGCCGAGCTCGGGGCCGATGACGTGGACGATCCCCTGGTGCTCGGAGCCCAGCGAGTACAGCGGGATCCCGAACTCCTCGCAGTTGCGCTCGAGGGTCTCGACCTGCACGCGGCTGAGCTCGTCGCGGATGCGCGCGGCGACCGGGGTGCCGTCGGTCGGCACGTTGTGGTCGGCCGTGGCGAGTGTGCGGTCGGGCCGGCGCACCTTGCGCCCGGCGAGGCGCAGGCCGTCGAAGGCCTGCGGGCTGGTGACCTCGTGGACGAGGTGCAGGTCGACGTACAACAGGTTGTCGGCGACCTCGTGGGCGTCCCAGATCTTGTCGAAGAGGGTTCGCGGCATCGTGTGTTCAGCTCCTGCGCAGTCCGGCGGACACGACGGCCAGGATGGCCGCCTCGCCAGGGCCGAGGTTCTCGAAGTGGTGGGGCAGGTCGGCGTCGAAGGTGACGCAGTCGCCGGTCGCGAGCTCATGGCGCTCGCCGTCGATGTCGAGCACGACCGTGCCGTCCTCGACAAGGGCGATCTCGCGGCTGCCGGGCTCGTGCATCGGCGGGTCGCCGGGGCCGCCCGTGCTCCCGCCGGCGGCGAGCACGTGGCGGCTGAGCTCGGCGCGCTGGCCGGGCAGCGGCGCGGTGAGGATCTCGAAGCGGTGTCCCGCCTGGGTCGAGCCGCCGCGGCGGCGCTCGCCGGCGCGCACCACGGTCACCGTGCCGGCCTCGTCGAGGCGCAGCAGCTGGCTCAACCGCAGCTCGAGCCCGGCGGCGATGCGGCCGGCGACCTGGAGCGTCGGGCTGGTCTCACCGCGCTCGACCTGGCTGAGCATCGGCGCGCTGACGCCCGAACGCTCGGCGAGATCGCGCAGCGAGAGGTCCATTGCCTCACGCAGCGCGCGAACCCGCGGGCCGATGTGGATGTGGGTCTCGGGAGTCGCCGCGACAGCCACGATACAAGCGTACGTTATAACATACGGTCGCGCAACTCGCGTAGCCTGGAGCGGGTGGGCCGATTCGTCGCACCCGACGTCCTCGTCCTCGCCAGCGGCGGTGTCGTCGGCGAGGCATGGATGACCGGGGTCCTCGCGGGCATCGAGGACGCAAGCGGGGCCGATTTCCGGGACGTCGAGGCGTTCGTCGGCACGTCGGCGGGGGCGATCGTGTCGGCGCGCCTGGCCGCCGGCAGGGCGTTGCGCCGGCCGTCCGACTGCGCTGACGCCGCCGAAGAGCCGGCCGCCGACCGCGACGGCGACGGGCTGCTGCGCACGGCCGCGCGCTGGGGCTGGGCGGCGACCGCGCCATTGGCCCCCGTGGCCACGGCGCTGACGGCGCCGGGTGGCGCGCTCGCGCGCTCGGCGCTGCTGGCGCGGGCTCCGGCCGGCGGCAGGTCGCACGCGCGCCTGCACGGCGAGGTCGTCAGCTGGGACGCGCGCTTCGACGGGCGCCTGCGCGTGTGCTGCGTCGACAAGCGCTCGGGCCGGCGCGTCGTGTTCGGCGCGCCCGGCGCCCCGCAGCCGAGCGTGGCCGATGCGGTGACCGCCTCGTGCGCGATCCCGTGGGTCTTCGCCCCGGTGCGAATCGACGGGCGCGAGTACGTCGACGGCGGCGTGTGGAGCGTCACCAACCTCGACGCGGCACCCGCGCGCCGCGACACCGAGGTGCTGTGCCTGGACCCGACGGCGGCGCTGCGCAGGCCCGTCCTCCAGGTCTTCCGCGTGGCCGTGGCGGTCGAGCTGCAGATCCTGCGCGCCCGGGGTGCCCGCGTGCGCCACGTCGGCCCGGATGACGCCGCGGCGGCGGCGATGGGTGAGGACTTCATGGCCGGCGCGCCGGCGGGCCCAGCGCTGGCGCAGGGCTACCGCCAGGGCCGCGCGCTCGCCGCCTGACGTCAGAGCGCCAGCGCGGCGCTGACGAGCTCGGTATTGCCCGCCGCCGACGTCCCGTTGGGCAGCGTGAGCGTGTCCTCCAGGCCGATCCGCCAGCCCTGGCCGCGCGCCTTGGCCCAGCGGACGACCTCCCAAGTCGCCGACCCGACCCCGTGAAAGACGCGCGGCGCGGCGATGCCGGCGTCGTCGAGCGCGGCGTCGATGGCCTGCGCGTTGGCCAGCGCGGCGGCCGGGTCCTCGTCGCCGGGCTCGATGAGCACGCGCACCAGCCGGCCGGCGAACCCCGAGCCGCCCAGCGCGGCGATGTCGCTCACGTGCCACGTGCCGGCCTCGATCCGCACGCCGGCCCGCTCCAGCGCGGCCATCACCTCGACGTGGCCGGCCTCGCTGAGGTTGACCGACGCCATCGCCGGGGCGTGCCAGGCGCGGACCGCGGCCACGCGCGCCGCGAGATCCGGCTCGATCCACTCGCCGGTCGAGACGCCGACCGGCACGCCGGGGCAGGCGGCCTGCACGGCGCGCACCGCGTCGTCGACGTCGAGCGTCTCGCGGCCGGCCGCGTCGCGCGGGTGGATGTGCAGCGCCTGCGCGCCGGCGGCCACGGCCGCGGCGCCGTCGGCGGCGAGCTGCGCGGGTGTCAGCGGGAGCGCCGGGTGCTCGCCGGGCTCGCGCCCTCCGTTGAGGCAGGCCTTGACGAGGCCCACGGGGTCTCCCCTCACCGGCGCTCCGTGCCCTGCGCGGGTGTGGACGGAGATGGCGCAAATGCTTCCGCCACGCGCGCGATCGTGCGCGCGAGCGTCACCAGATCGTCGACACGAACGCATTCGTCCACGGCGTGCGAGCGCTCGATGCCGGGTGTGCCGGCCATGACCGTCGGGATCCCGCGCGCCGTCCACAGGCGCATGTCCGCTCCCCACGGCACCCCGGCGAACGCAACCTCGCGGCCGAGCTCGGCGGCCAGCGACCGGCGCACGAGGGCGGCGAACGGGTGGGCGGCGTCGGTCTCGCCGGAGGCGAACTGCCCGCCGGGCCAGCGCAGCGTCGCATCGGGGCAGGCTCCTGCGACGACCGCCTCGACGGCGGCTCGGGCCGAAGCCACGTCCTCCCCCACGCGCACGGGTGCGCGCCCTTCGAAGCGCAGCCGGTCGGGGACAACGCTCGACCACTCGCCCGCCTCCAGGCGCCCGACCAGCACCGGGTAGGGGAGCTCCAGCGCGCGCATGAGCGGGTGGTCGACAGAGGCATTGAGCGCGCGTTCGTGCTCGGCCAGCGCCGTGTGGACCGGCAGGTAGCGATCGATGGCCGATACCCCCTCGAGGCGATACGCGGCGTGCGCGGCGACGCCGGTGACGATGCCCTCGAAGGTCACCGCGCCGGCCTGGGCGCAGACGAGGTCGAAGCCCGTGGGCTCGGGGATCAGGCAGGCGTCGAAGCGTGCGTCGCGTTCCAGGGCGGCGAAGGCGCCGAGGCCGCCGTCCTCCTCGGAGGCGACCGCGACAAGCACGACCTCCGGGCCGTCACCGCCGAGCGCGGCGAGCGCGTGCAGCGCGGCGACGACGGCGCCCTTCATGTCGACGCTGCCGCGCCCGTGCACGCAGCCGTCCTCCATGGTGCCGTGCGCATGCCGCCACGCGACGGAGCCCTCCGGGACCACGTCGACGTGCCCGCACACCGCCAGCCGGCCCGCGCGACGTCCTGGCGCGGTGACGGTCAATCCCCACAGCTCGTCGCGCGGCGCCTCCTCGCCCGGATACGCCGCGTGCGCGCGCAGAGTCGCGAGATCGTGCTCGTGCAGCTCGGCGCGCAGCCCCAGCCCGTCGGCCAGCTCGGCGAGGCGCTCCAGCGCGGCGCGCTCGTCGCCGGTTACGCTGGGCACGGCGACGAGGGCGCTCGCGTCGCGGGCGAGGGCCCGCGCGTCGATCACGGGGCGGCGAGCTCTGCCGCGGGCTCGGTCTCCTCCTCGGCCATGGTCTGCATGCGCCGCACGGCGTTGGTGAGCGCGCGCGCATAGGCCATGCCGGCCGCCTCGATGATGTCGGTCGTCACCGCCTGGCCCGCGCCGGTCGCGCGCTCGCGCAGGAGCACGCCCGGCAGCCCGACGCGCTCGCCGGCGTTGGGCCCCAGCTCGACGACGACCGCGACCTCGCCGAGGGCGTCCTGGCCGCCGGTCACCGCGTCGACGCGGAACTCACGGAGGCGCGCGTCCATGCCGGTGGCGGCGTTGATCGCACGGAAGACCGCGTCAATCGGGCCGTCGCCGGTGAACGCGCCCTGGACCACCTCCCCTTCCGGCGTGCCCACGCCGACGGTGGCGTGCGGCGGGCGGCGCGACGACGCCTCGACGTCGAACCACTCCAGCGTGTACGCGCCGGCCTCTTCGCGCAGCTCGTCGGTCACGAGCGCCTCGAGATCGAGCGCGGTGACCTGCTTCTTCTTGTCCGCGATCTCCTTGAAGCGCTTGAAGGCCGTGTTGAGCACCTGGCCGTCGACCTGGTAGCCCAGCTCCTCGAGCGCGGCGCGCAGCGCGTGGCGCCCGGAGTGCTTGCCGAGCACGAGCTGGTTGGCCTCGAGCCCGACCGTTGTCGGCATCCATGATCTCGTAGGTCGAGCGCTCCTTGAGGATGCCGTCCTGATGGATGCCGGACTCGTGGGCGAACGCGTTGCGCCCGACGATCGCCTTGTTGGGCTGCACCGGGTAGCCGGTGAGGCGGCTGACCAGGCGGCTCGTACGCGCGATCTCGTGCGTCGTGACGCCGGTGTTCAGGCCGACGTCCGCCGACGCGCGTGTGCAGCAGCATCACGATCTCCTCGAGCGACGCGTTGCCCGCGCGCTCGCCGATGCCGTTGACGGCGCACTCGACCTGCCGCGCGCCCGCGAGCACGCCGGCGAACGAGTTGGCCACCGCCAGGCCGAGGTCGTCGTGGCAGTGCACCGACAGCACGACGTCGCGCAGCTCCGGCACGCGCTCGTAGAGGCTGGTCAGGAAGGCGGCGTACTCCTCGGGCATCGCGTAGCCGACGGTGTCGGGGATGTTGATCGTCGTCGCGCCCTCCTCGATGGCGATCGCGACCACCTCGGCGGTGAAGTCGAGGTCGGCGCGCGTCGCGTCCATCGGCGAGAACTCGACGTCGTCGCAGTACGACTTCGCCTGCGCGACCGACGCGCGCGCCAGCCCCTTGACGTCCTCGCGCGTGGCCTGCAGCTGGTGCGACGATGTGGATGTCGGAGGTCGAGACGAACGTGTGGATGCGCGGACGCTCGGCGTCGCGTACCGCCTCCCACGCGCGTTCTATGTCCGCCGGGTTGGCGCGCGCCAGCCCGGCGATGACCGGACCATGGACCTCGCGCGCGATGGCCTGCACGGCCTCGAAGTCGCCGGGCGAGGCGATCGGGAAGCCGGCCTCGATGATGTCGACGCCCAGGCGCGCGAGCTGATGGGCGATCTCGAGCTTCTCGGCGGTGTTCAGTGAGATGCCGGGCGACTGCTCGCCGTCGCGCAGCGTGGTGTCGAAGATCAGTACTCGGTCGGGGTCCTGCTCTGGCATGGTCGTCCTCTCTGGGGCTTCGTCCTACGGCTTCTCTCGGGTCTGGGTTTGCGGCTTCGCGGCCGCCACGCGCTATTCCCCCCGAAGGGGGAGGAGAAGAAGTCGAAGGGCGAGCTGGGACGCCATCAGCGCCTCAGGGTAACCGAGGCTCCGCGCGAGGCGCAAGGCGCCGCGCGGAGATGCCGCCCTCACTCCATCGCGACCGCCGTCTCGACGGGCGGCTCCTCGAGCGCCGTGGGCCGCGCCTTCTCCCACTTGCGCTTGAAGAAGCGCGGATACGCGAACCAGGCGAACACCATCAGGACGAGGCCGAGGACCAGGCCCCCGATGCCGATGAGGATCGGGATCTCGATGCCGTGCCAGGGCTTCGTGTAGTTGTAGTCCTCGGCGTAGCCCTTGGTGCCGTAGTCGATGTAGGCCCGGATGAAGACGTAGGCCAGCGATAGAAAGCCCAGCAGCGGCAGCAGGCCCGCCAGGACGAAGTTCTTCGCCGAGCTGGTGATGGCCTTGCGGTAGTAGACGATGCAGGCCAGACCCGGTGATGCCGTAGTAGAAGGCGATCATGAAGCCGATCGCGGTGACCGAGTCGCCGAGGACGTTCTGGCTGAGCTCGTTGACCGCGATGTACCAAATGATCGACACGACGCCCATCACGATCGTCGACACCGTCGGGGTCTGATAGCGCGGGTTCACGGTGCCGAAGGTCTTGGGGATCGCGCCCCAGCGCGCCATCGACAGGCTCGTGCGCGCAGTGGGCAGGATCGTCGTCTGGGTCGAGGCCGCGGCGGAGCTGAGCACCGCGATGATCAGCAGCTTGTCCAGCGGTGAGCCGAACACCTGGGTGCCGAGCACGCTGAGCACGTCGTCGGCGTTGTCGACCAGCAGCTTCTCGCCGCCGTAGGCCTGCGCCGAGAACGACACGACCACGTAGATGAGGACGAGCAGGATCGTGCTCATCACCGCGGCGCGCCCCGGCCCGGTGTGCCGGTCCTGGGACTCCTCGTTGACCGCGACCCCGCTGTCCCACCCCCAGTAGATGAAGATGCCCAGCAGGACGCCGTCGACGAGCGCGTTGAGGCTCGAGATGTGGAACGGGTTCAGCCAGCTCAGGCTGACGCCGGGCGCGGTGGGAACGTCGGTGAAGGCGACCTTCGCCAGCGCGACCACCGCGAACAGCGCGAGGGTCAGGATCTCGGCGGTGAGCAGCCACTTCTGCGTCGTCGCGTTGAGCTCGATGCCGATGACGCAGATCCACGTCATGATCGCGATCCAGGCCACGCCGACGAGCGTCACCGCCCAGCTCGTGTCGGCGGCCTGCTGCCAGCCGAAGAGCAGGAACGAGTAGATGCCGGCGATCTGCGCCAGGCTGGCCATGACGATGATGTCGGCGGCGATGATCGCCCACCCGCGACAGCCACCCCAGCTGCGGCCCCATGGCGCGCGTGACCCAGGCGAAGGACGTCCCGCAGTCGGGATCCGCGCGGTTCATGTAGCTGTACGCGAAGGCGATGAACAGCATCGGGATGAACGACACGATCAGCACCGCCGGAGCCGACAGACCGACGCCCGGAACGGCGACGATGAAGCCCAGTGTCGCGGCGAGGCTGTAGCCCGGCGCGGTCGAGGCCACGCCGATGACGACGTTCGACGCGTAGCCGATCGCGTCGGCCTTCAGGCCCTTCTCGCCGCGTCCGGCACCCGTCGTCGGGCTCACGTCGCCTGGCGGCGGCGCGGCAATCGATCCGGATTCCACCTTGCGTCCCTCCTCGCTGTCTGGCGCCCGGTAGCGGCGCGAGCCTAACGCCATCGAAGGACGGTCAGGCACAGCTTCTGCACAGCTTGCTCCACCGCGGCGCACGCAACCCGCATCCGGTCGGGTCCGGGTTGTCCATCGTGGCGAGCGTGGACCGCCTGGCCGACGAGTACCTTGGAGACGAGGTGGCTCCCCGACTCGACACCGGCTTTCCCGACAGCCGACGCCCAGGACGACTTCCAGCGCGTCCGCCGGCGGCAGGTCCTGTCGCACCTGGCGCGGCGGGTCGGCCGCGAGCCCGGCGACGTCGACGTCATCCTGCCCTACGACGAGGTCGTCGCTGCGCTGGGCTACGTCGAAGAGTCCTACGTCGGCCTGCAGACGGTGCCGCTCGATTCCATCCTCGGCACGGTCGATCGCGCGAAGGGCTTCGATCGCCAGTTCCGGCCCACCACGGCACGCGTGCGCGCGCGCTGGGAGCGCATCGCCAACGCCGTGCGCCGCGGCGAGCCGATGCCCCCGATCTCGCTGTTCAAGATCGGCGAGGTCTACTTCGTGCGCGACGGCCACCACCGCGTGTCGGTGGCCCGCGCGCTCGGGCGCACCGAGATCGACGCCTACGTCGTCGAGGTGCGCACGCGCGTCGGCGCCGATCGCACGCTGCGGATGGACGACCTGCCCAAGAAGAGCCACGAGCGGGTCTTCTACGAGCGCGTGCCGCTGCCCAGCCGCGCGCGCGGGCGCATTGCGGTCACCGACGCGTGGGACTACGGCGTGCTGGCCGGCGCGGTCGAGGCGTGGGCCTTCCGCCTGATGCAGGACCGCGCCGAGTTCCTCGACCGCCCGAGCGCGGCGCGGTTGTGGTTCGACGAGGAGTTCGTGCCGGTCGTCGAGATGCTGCGCGAGGCCGACATGATCGGCGGCGGCACCGACGCCGACGCCTATCTGCGCGTCGCCAACGAGCGCTACCGCCTCATGCGCACGCACGAGTGGAGCGAGGACGTGCTCGCCCGCGTGCGCGCCGAGGAGAGCTGAGCGCCTAGGCCGGGGTCGGCTCCGCGGCGGCGCGTCTGGTCGCGGGGGCGCGTCAGCGACGAGCCGTCGGACGCGTCGAAGAGATGCAGCTTCCTCACGTCGAGCCACAGCTGCGTGCGCTGGCCGGCCTGCACGCCGCTGCCGGCGTCCACCCGGGCCACGGCGTGGCCGCTGCCGCCGCTCTGCGGGACGTCGTCGGTGCCGGCGTCTTCCTGCAGCTCGCGCAGCTCCTCGGCCTCGATGTCGCCGCCCTCGAAGTCGAAGTGGGCGTAGATCTCCGAGCCCATCGACTCCGTCAGCTCGATCGGTGCCTCGAACGTCCAGCCTTCGTGGCCCTCGGGAGCGAAGCGGGCATCCTCGAAGTCCTCGGGACGGACCCCGACGATGACCGAGCGCGCGCCCGTGCCGTGCTGGTCGAGGTTGCGCCGGAGCTCGTCGTGCAGCGGGATCGCCCCCATCGGCGTCTTGACGCGTGTCGCCCTCGATCGAGCCGCTGAAGAAGTTCATCGCCGGCGAGCCGATGAAGCCCGCGACGAACAGGTTCTTCGGCTGCTCGTAGAGCACCTTGGGCGAGTCGACCTGCTGCAGGATGCCGGCGCGCATCACCGCGACCCGCTGGCCGAGGGTCATGGCCTCGGTCTGGTCGTGGGTCACGTAGACGGTGGTGGTGCCCAGACGCTGCTGCAGGCGCGAGACGGCGGCGCGCATCTCGACGCGCAGCTTCGCGTCGAGGTTCGACAGCGGCTCGTCCATCAGGAAGGCCTTAGGCTCGCGAACGATCGCGCGGCCCATGGCCACGCGCTGGCGCTGGCCGCCGGAGAGGTTGGCGGGCTTGCGGTCGAGGTGCGGCTCGAGGTCGAGCGTCTTGGCCGCCTCGTTGACGCGGCGGTCGATCTCCTCTGGCTTCTCCTTGCGCAGCTTCAGCGCGAAGCCCATGTTCTCGCGCACGCTCATGTGCGGGTACAGCGCGTAGTTCTGGAAGACCATCGCGATGTCGCGATCCTTCGGAGCGAGGTCGTTGACCACCTCGCCGCCGATCTTCAGGTCGCCCTCGGAGATGTCCTCGAGGCCGGCGATCATCCGCAGCGCCGTGGACTTCCCGCAGCCCGACGGACCGACGAGGATGACGAACTCGCCGTCGCGGATCTCCAGGTTCATGTGCTTGACGGCCTCGAAGCCGTCGGGGTAGCGCTTGACGACGTCGACGAACTCGATCTCGGCCATATGGGCTGGTCCTCTCCTCCTCGATCTCCTCCGAGCGGTGTGAATCTACCCTCGGGAACGGCCCGTGAACCAGCGTTTCGCTACGTCAGGGCAATGGCGCGGCCGGCCACGAAGCCGTCGAGCCCGACGATCTGGTCGACGACCGCCTGCGGAACCGGCTGATCGGTCGTGACGACCATGACGGCGAGCCCCTCCTCGCCGCTCCTCGGGCTTGTGCCCGACGGCGGCCGAGACGATGTTGACGCCGTGCTCGCCGAAGCAGGTGCCGACGCGGCCGATCATGCCGGGGACGTCGCTGTAGCGGAACAGCGCGATGTGGTCCTCGAGCTGGAGGTTGAAGCGCTGCGCCCCAGGCCTCGAGCAGGTGCGGGCGGTTGCTGGCGGCCGAGCGTCGTGCCGACGACGCGCACGCGCTGGTCGCCGCTGACGACGGTGACGCGGACGAGGTCGGTGAAGTCGCGCGCCTGCGGTGCTCTTCGTCTCCGACGACCTCGATCCCGCGCTCCTCGGCGATGGCCGGCGCGTTGACCTCGTTGACCTCCTCCTCGGTGTGCGCCGCAGAGGACGCCGAGCAGCGACGCCGGTGGCGAGCGGGCGCGTGTCGCGGTCGGCGATGCGGCCCAGCAACTCGACCTCGATCGCGGTCGACCTCGAGCCCTGCGGCGAGCGCGACGGCGAGCCGGCCGAGCTGGCGGCACAGCGGCACGAACGGGCCGAGCACCTCGAGGTCCTCGGCGGCGACCGCGGGCACGTTGACGGCGGTCGTGACGACGCCGCCGGTGAGCGCGGCGACGACCTGCTCGGCGGCCTGGAAGCCGGCGCGGTCGGTCGCCTCGGCCGTCGAGGCGCCGAGGTGCGGCGTGACGATCACGTTCGGGCAGCCCGAACAGCGGGTGCTCGGTGACCGGCTCGGAGCGGAACACGTCGAGCGCGGCGCCGCCGACCTTGCCGGAGTCGAGCGCGGCCTCGAGGTCCTCGTCGACGATGAGCGGGCCGCGCGCGACGTTGAGGATCGCGCACGCCGTCCTTGCACTTGGCGAGCGCCTCGGCGTCGAGCCAGCCCTCGGTCTCGGGCGTCTTGGGCAGGTGCAGCGTGAGGAAGTCGGCCGCGGCGTAGACGTCGTCGGACGACTCGGCCTTCTCGACGCCGAGCTCGCGGTAGCGCTCGGCCGCCACGAAGGGGTCGTAGGCGATCACGTGCATGCCGAAGCCCTGCGCGCGCTGGGCGACGAGCTGGCCGATGCGGCCGAAGCCGAGGATGCCGAGCGTCTTGTCGTAGCAGCTCGACGCCGGAGAACTTCGAGCGCTCCCACTTGCCGGCGATCAGCGCCGCGTGCGCCTGCGGGACGTTGCGGGCCAGCGCGAGCAGCAGCGCCATCGTGTGCTCGGCGGCGGTGACGACGTTGGACTGCGGCGCGTTGGCGACGACGATGCCGCGCTTGGTCGCGGCGGGGACGTCGACGTTGTCGACGCCGACGCCGGCGCGGCCGATCGCCTTCAGGTTCGTGGCCTTGCTCGATCAGGTCGGCGGTGAGCTTCGTCGCCGAGCGGATCAGGATGCCGTCGTAGTCGCCGATGCGGCTCGAGGTCGACTTGTCTCGTGACGCCGTGTCGACGTCGAAGTGCTCCTTGAGCAGCTCGACGCCGGAGGCGCCGATCTTCTCGGCGACGAGGACGCGCGTCATCGAAAGCTGCTCCACGACCCAGTCGATGCAGGCGGTCAGCGCCTGCACGTCGTCGGGCTCGATCGCCGGGAACATCCCGATGCGCAGCTGGTTGCGCCCGAGCTTGCGGTAGGGCTCGGTGTCGACGATGCCGTTGGCGCGCAGCGTCGCGGCGACTGCGGCAGCGTCGACGTCGTCGTCGAAGTCGATCGTGCCGACGACGAGCGAGCGCTTGGCGGGATCGGTGACGAACGGCGTCGCGAACGCGGCTGCCTCGGCCCACGCGTAGAGGTGGCCGCGAGGACTCGCGTGCGTGCGCTCGACGCAGCCAGTCGAGGCCGCCGTTGGCGAGCATCCAGTCGATCTGGTCGGCGAGCAGGAACAGCGTCGCGACGGCGGGCGTGTTGTAGGTCTGGTCCTTGCGCGAGTTGTCGAGCGCCGTCGCGAGGGACAGGGACTCGGGGATCCAGCGGTCCTCGGCGCTTGCCAGTCTCGCTCGATGCGCTCATGCGCCTCCGGGCTCATCAGCGCGAGCCACAGGCCGCCGTCGGCGGCGAAGCACTTCTGCGGCGCGAAGTAGTAGACGTCGGCCTCGCGCGACGTCGACGGGCAGGCCGCCGGCGCCGGAGGTGGCGTCGATGAGCACGAGGCGCGTCCCCTGCCGGCCGCTGTCACCGGCACCATCACGCCGGTCGAGGTCTCGTTGTGCGCCCAGGCGACGACGTCCGCGTCCGGATCGGACGTCGGGCTCCGGCGCGTCGCCGGCTCGGCGCTCGATGACGATCGGGTCGGCGAGGAACGGCGCGCTCGGTCGTCGACCGTCGCGAACTTCTGGCGAGAACTCGCCGTAGATGAGGTGCAGCGCGCGCTCGCGGACGAGGCCGACGGCGGCGGCGTCCCAGAAGGCGGTCGTGCCGCCGTTGCCGAGCACGACCTCGTAGCCGTCCGGCAGCGTCGAACAGGTCGCCCAGCCCTGCGCGGACGCGGCCGACGAGTGCCTTGACCGGCTTCTGGCGGTGCGAGGTGCCCATCAGCGCCGCGCCCTCGCTTGCGAGGCGGGTGAGCTGCTCGGGGCGGACCTTCGACGGCCCGCAGCCGAAGCGACCGTCGGCGGGCAGAAGGTCGTCAGGGATCTCGAGATGCGTGGTGGTGGCGGCGTTCACGGCAGGGGTCTCCGCGGGTCGGTGGACGAGGTGTGCCCAGGCGTGCGGCGGCGGCTGCACCGTCGCTCCCCGGTGGTCGATTCCACCTGACAACGCCAGTCGCGACGGCGCGTCGAGTGTAGCGAAGGCGCTCGCGATCAGATGAGCAGCGCGATCAACCGGACGACGTCGAAATGCACCCCGCCGTCGTTTGACTGCTTCACGTCGCCCGTTTCGTCGACCGCGCCGAGGGAGACGAGGAGCACCCACACCACGGCGGCGACCACGCCGAGGACGACGCCGATGATGCCGATGGTGACGGCGAGCTTCGCCTGGTCGCGGCCGACCTCGCGACTCTTGGCCTGGTGGCCGAGCACCCACCCGGTGATCGAGGCGGGGATGGTGAGGAGGAACAGGGCGCCGGCCGAGAAGAACAGCAGGCCGAGGCCACCGGCCCCGAACGCCAGCGCCGCGGTCGCGCGCCCGTTCTGGCGCTGCTCGGGCGAGCCGGGCGGAGGCGCGTTCGGCGGCAGGAAGACGGGCGGCGCCGCCGGCTGGGGCGCCGGCTCGTGCTCGGCGTGAGGGTCGGGTGGCAGGAAGTCCGGCGCCACGGCGCGCATGATGGCAGGGGACCTCCCGGGCCTCGGCACTCGTAATGCGGGTGTGGTGCGTGCGACGATCGCGGGCGTGTCGACGGTTGCGCTGCAGACGCTGCGCGGCGACGCCGCGCGCCGGGGCTGGGCGCGGGTCGCCGAGCCCGCGCTGGTCCGCGCCGCCCAGCGCGGCTCGTCGGAGGCTTTCGCCGAGCTGTTCCGCCGCCACTGGCCGCGGGCGCACCGCGCGGCGTGGCTCGTCGTGCACGACGCGACGGCGGCCGAGGATGTCGCCCAGGAGGCGTTCCTGGCCGCGGTGCGTTCGCTTGACCGCTTCGATCGCGGGCGGCCGTTCGGGCCGTGGCTGCACCGGATCGTCGTCAACCGCGCGATCGACTACGCGCGGGCGCGGGAGCTGCGGCGGGAGGTGGCGGGGGCCGAGGTCGATGCGACTGCTCCATTGGATCGCACGGCGCCCGCCGACGACGTCCTCGCTGCGTTGGCGGCTCTGCCGCCGGACCAGCGCGCGGTGATCGTGATGCGCCACCTGCTGGGCTTCACGCCAGGCGAGATCGCGCGCGCCTTGGGACTGCCGCGCGGCACGGTCAACTCGCGACTACGGCGGGGGTTGGATGGGCTGCAGGAGGTGGTGGAGCGATGAGCTCGCGGCTTCACAGCCGCCTCGCCCGTACCCCGCTCCCCGACGCCGACGCCGCTGCCGCACGCGCGTGGGGTCTGGTGGCGGATGCCTTCGAGGCTCGAGTTCCGGCACGGGCGGCGGGTCGTTTTCGGCGGCGAGCGAGGGTGTTGGGCCTCGCGTTCGCGGTCGCTTTGCTCGCGGCGGCGGTCGCGGTCGCGGCCCAGCCGCCGCACTGGGTTCGCCATGCCCTCGGTGCCGGTCCCTCTGCGGCGCCGCGCGCCCGCTCGTCGCTCGGTCCGCTGCCTGCGGGTCGGCTGCTCGTCTCGTCCCCCGCCGGGACGTGGCTCGTGCGCGGCGACGGGACGCGGCAGCGGCTCGGTCCGTGGACGGGGTCGACGTGGTCGCCGCGCGGGCTCTACCTCGCCGCGTGGCGTGGGCGCTCGCTGAGCGCGGTGGCGCCGGACGGGCGGGTGGCGTGGACGATCGTCGCGCGCGGGCCCGTGCGCGACGCGGTCTGGTCGCCCGACGGCTACCGGATCGCCTATCGCCGCGACGACGTCCTCGCCGTGGTCGCCGGCGACGGCACGGGCGCCCATGTGCTCGCTCTGCCCGTCGCCGCGGTGGCGCCGGCGTGGCGGCCGGGCGCGCCGCACACGCTCGCGTGGATCGGGCCGCGCGGGCACGTCGAGGTCCGCGACGTCGACACCGGCCAGGTCGTCTGGCGCTCGGCGGCCGCGCTGCGCGACGTGCGCGCGCTCGCCTGGTCGGCCGACGGTCATCGTCTTCTCGCCCGCGGCCCGCGCCGCGTGGTCGTTCTCGACGTTCGCGGCAACCGCGTCTGGCGCGTGCGCCTGCCGCGCGCCGCCCACGTGCGCGGCGCCGCCTGGGCCCCGCGCGGCGACCGGATCGCGCTGGCGCTGCAGATCGGCGCGTGGACTCGCGTCTACGTGACGCCGTCGCCGCGCGTGCCGCGTCGCGCGGTCTTCGCCACGACCGGCACCCTCGGCTCGTTGGCCTGGTCACCCGATGGCCGTCGCCTGCTCGTGCGCTGGAGCGAGGCCGACCAATGGCTCTTGCTCTCCCCCACCACCACCCGCATCACCGCGATCGGCGCCATCTCCCGCCGCTTCGGCCCCGCACCAACCGTGCAGGATTGGTGCTGCGGCTAAGAAGATTCGTAACGTTCGGCGTGTCCCAAGCGCAGGTTTGCCTGCCACGCTGGGGCCATGCAAACCGAACGACGAGAAATGCCCACCACGCGGGCAGAAGTCGTCGTTCGTTTCGTGGACACGGAGATCGCGGGGCTGGCGGTGCGGCAGCACGGAGTGGTCACGCGCGGGCAGCTCGAAGGGCTCGGGCTCTCGCGCAGCGCCGTGGGCCGGCGGGCGCGTGATGGGCGGCTACATCGGGTGCACCGAGGCGTCTACGCCGTCGGTCACCCCATCCTCACCGCCAACGGCCACCGCATGGCCGCGGTCCTCGCCAGCGGCCCCGGCGCGGCGCTGAGCCACGCATCCGCCGCAGCGCTCTGGGAGATCCGCCCGACCAGCGCAACGAGGATCGACGTCAGCGTCCGAGGACCCGGCGGACGAGGGAAGCGACGCGCGCGTGCGAGTACATCGTGCGACAACGCTCCGCGAGGACGAGATCACCGAGCACCAAGCCATCCGAGTCACCACCCCCGCAAGAACCCTCCTCGACCTCGCCTCCTCATTGCCTCGCCGCGCACTCGAGCGCGCGCTCGACCAAGCCGAGATCCAAGAGCTCTTCGACCTGACGGCGCTCCACGCGGCGGTGGACAGGCATCGACGAGAGCGGGGAGCGGCAGCACTGGGCAGCGCGCTCGACGGTCACCGCGTCGGCACCACGGCGACGAAGAGCGAACTCGAAGAGCGCATGCTCGCGCTCTGCGACCGCTACGGCCTCCCGAGGCCAAGCGTGAACGCGTGGATCGAAGGCCTCGAGGTCGACTTCCTCTTCGCCGCCGAAAAGCTCGTCGTCGAAGCCGACAGCTACAAGTACCACCGCTCACGCCGAGCGTTCGAGCGCGATCGCGAGCGCGACGCCATCCTCGCCCGCGCCGGCTACCGAACGCTCCGCTTCACCGACCGTCAGATGCGGCGGCAGGCAAGAGACGTTGCCCACACGATCAGAAGCTCGGCTTGATCCAGTCCATGTGCGAGCGCAGCTCGGCGCCGACCTTCTCGACCTCGGTGCCCGGCCTGCTCGGCGCGCATGCGCTTGAAGTTCTCCTGGCCCGCGCGGTTCTCGGCGATCCACTCGCGGGCGAAGTCGCCGGACTGGATCTCCTTCAGGATCGCCCGCATCCGCTCGCGCGTCTGGTCCGTGATGACGCGCTTGCCGCGCGTGTAGTCGCCGTACTCGGCCGTGTTGGAGATCGAGAAGCGCATGCCCTGAAGGCCCTTCTCGTACATGAGGTCGACGATCAGCTTGAGCTCGTGCAGGCACTCGAAGTACGCCATCTGCGGGTCGTAGCCCGCCTCGACCAACGTCTCGAAGCCCGCCTGCACCAGCTCCGACGCGCCGCCGCACAGCACGGCCTGCTCACCGAACAGGTCCGTCTCGGTCTCGTCCTTGAAGGTCGTCTCGATCACACCGCCGCGCGTCCCGCCGATGCCCTTCGCATAGCCCAGGGTCAGCGCCAAAGCGCCACCCGAGGCGTCCTGGGCCACGGCCACGAGGCACGGGACGCCACTGCCCTCGACAAATTGCCGCCGCACCAGGTGCCCGGGCCCCTTCGGTGCCACGAGCCCGACATCGACGCCCGGAGGCGCCTCGACCTCGCCGTAGTGCACGGAGAAGCCGTGCCCGAACAGCAACGTGTTCCCCGGAGCGATCCCGTCGCGGATCTCGTCCTCGTACACGTCATGGTGAAGCTCGTCGGGCACGAGCACCATGACGATGTCGCCGCGCGAAGCTGCGTCAGCCACGTCGAGGACCTCGAGCCCGGCCGACCGCGCCGCGTCGGCGCTCGACGAGCCCGACCGCAGGCCGACCACGACATCGACGCCGGAGTCCTTGAGGTTCAGGGCGTGGGCGTGACCCTGGGAGCCGAAGCCGATGATCGCGACGGTCTTGCCGTCGAGGAGGGAGAGGTCAGCGTCGTCGTCGTAGTACATGGGCGGCGGATCCTATCCCGGTGGCGCAGTTCGGACCCGACCGCCACCCCCGCGCCGATCAGCACGCACAGCGCGATCACATAGAGCCCCAGCAGGATCACGGCAAGCAGCAGGAAGAGCCGCACGGCCGCGAAGCCCGCCCCGGCGCCGAAGTACAGCCCGACGACGCTGGGCACCGCCTGGATCGCGATCCCGGCCGGCACGGCGCCCAGCAGGCAGGCCCGCCAGTTGGGCCGCGCCCGCGGCGCCCAGTGGTAGAGCAGCGCGAAGACGATGATCGAGCCGACCGTGTTGAGGACAACGAGCAGCCAGCCCGGCAGCGAGCTGCGGACGTTCAGCGCGTCGGCCACATCGCCGATCACCGGCGCGGTCGCGCTCGCCGCGATGACCATCAGCGCGATCCCGGCGCCGAGCGCCATGTTGCGCAGCCGCCCGACCACCACGTGGTGGCGCTGGCAGTCAAGCAGCCGCGACTCGCAGCGCTCGATGACTCCGATCGCGCCAGACGTCGTCCACAGCATCGCGACCGTGGCCACCGCAAGCAGCACCGGCGAGTTGTCGCGAGTGCCGAGCACGAGGTGACGGATGTCGGCGTGCACCGCATCGGGCAGAAAGCGGTTCAGCCCGTCGGCGACGTGCAGCGCCGACTGCGTGTCCGACAGCAGCAGCGCCTCGAGCGCGGCGAGACCCAGCGCGACGGGCGCAAGCGAGAGCACCAAGTAGTAGGTCAACGCCGGGACGTCGTCGGCGATGCCCTGACCCCAGTAGAAGGCGAACGCCCGGTCGGCGATCCGGCGCACGGGCGTCCCTAGGCCGTGGCCGCCGCCACCAGCGCCCGGCCAGGCACCTGCAGCGAGCCATCGTCGCGCACGTAAGGGGCATACCCGGCATCGACGAGATCACGCAGCCTGTAGTGCTCGGCGGGTGTCAGCCCGCGCACGACGGCAGCGGTCGTCATCGACGTCTGCATCACGTGATCCCACCACACGTCGAGGCTCGGGAAGTCCACGCTCAGGTCCAGGCCCTCCACCTCGATGTCGTCGAAGCCCGTCGCGTCGAGCAGCTCCCTTACGGCCTCGGCGGACCCCAGCGAAAACGGGCCGGGGCCTTCTGGCTGGGCCGGCGCGAGGCCGCTCTCGGCCAGCGTGTTGCGGATGACGCCCATCCACGGGTTGTGCTCGAGAGCGTCCCAGACGGCGAGGGCCACGCGCCCGCCCGGCTTGAGCACCCGGCGCGTCTCACGCAGGGCGGCCTCGGGATCGACGAGCAGCATGTAGCCGAACCGGCACAGGACGCCGTCGACGGATGCCGCCGGGAGATCGAGCCATTCGGCCTGCATCGTCCGTAGTTCGACGTTCGTCGCCCCGACCTCCTCGACGTGCTCGCGCGCCGCGGCGACCATGCCCTCGGTGCCGTCGGTGATGAGCACGCCGCCGGCCGGGCCGACCCGCGAGGCCGCCAGCAGCCCGGTGTCGCCGAGGCCCGCCGCCAGCTCGAGCAAGCGCTGGCCCGGCTGCGGGTGGATGGCGTCGACCAGCCACACCGAGACGGGTTCGACCATGTGCTGGAAGTCCGCGCGCGTGGCCTTCCAGCCGGCGGCCATGCCCTCCCAGCGATCGAGGCTCTCCTGGCGCTGATCGGCCATCTACAAGTCCCTCCGAACGAGCTTGCCCGATGCGGTCCGCGGCAATGCCGAGGTGAACGCGATCGCCTTGGGCACCTTGAATGAGGCCAGGCGCGCGGCGCACCAAGCGCGCAGATCCTCGGCCTCGAGGTCGGGCGCAGCCACCACGGTGGCGACGACCGCCTCCCCCCACTCCGCGTCGGCGCGGCCGTGGACCGCGGCCTCGATGACGTCGGGATGCGCCTCGAGCACCGCCTCGACCTCGGCGGGCGCGATGTTCTCGCCGCCGGAGATGATCGTGTCGGCCTTGCGCCCGAGGATCCGCAGCGCGCCGTCGGGGCCCCACTCGCCCAGGTCGCCGGTGGCGATCGACGGGCCGGAGCCGGGCGCGACGGTCGGGCCGCTGACGAGGATCTCGGCGTCGGAGGCGATGCGCACCTTCGTGCAGAACAGCGGCGCCCCGAGCGTCGTGACCTGCGAGCACGCCTCGGTCAGCCCGTAGGTCGGCGCGACACGCACGCCCGCGGCCGCGGCGCGGCCCTGCAGCGCGTTGGTCGCCGGCGCGCCGCCCAGCAGCGCCCAGCGCAGCGCCGGCGGATCGCGCAGGCCGGCGTCGAGCAGGCGCTGCAGCGTCGTCGGCACCAGCGAGACCATGGTCGGGTCGTCGTTCATCAGGGCGTCGAGCGCGCGCTCGGTGTCGAAGCGTTCGTGCACGAGCGCGGTGGTGCCGTAGATCGCCGAGCGCACGACGATCGACAGGCCACCGACGTGCGACAGCGGCAGCGTACAGAGCCAGCGCTCCTCGCGATCCAGGCCGAGGGCCACCGCCGAGCCCAGCGCGCTCCACAGCCAGTTGCCGAAGGTGAGCTCGACGGCTTTGGGCGTGCCGCTCGTGCCCGAGGTGTGCACGATGATCGCGGGCGCATCGAGGTCGTGGCGATCGCGCAGGCGCGCCTCGGCGGCGGGCGTGGCAATGACGGGCCCGTCGATCACCGCGGCGGTCCCCTCGACCACGCGCGCGCGCTCGCGCGCGCCTAGGCGCAGGTCGACCGGGACGGCGACCGCGCCGAGGCGCAGCACCGCGTGCAGCGCGATGCAGAAGCCCTCGCCCGGCGCCAGCGCGATGCCGACGTGGTCGAACGGCCGGACGCCGCGGCCGGCCAGCCGCCGCGCGGTCGCGTCGACCTCCGCGAGCAGCTCGGCGTAGGTCAGCGCGTTGATCGCGGGGCGGTCGGGATGGCGCGCCGCGGCTCGTGGCAGCCAGGCATCGACGAGCACGAGACGGCACCGTACCGAGTCAAGTCCACACGAACGTCCCTCGCGTTGGAACAGGATTCGTACGCCAAGGACGTTCGTTGCCGGGCTGTCAGGTTTCCTGAGATGATCGGCGGGTGTCCGCCGCCCGCCGTCCCGCGCGCGCCGAAGTCGTCGGCAGCCTGCTACGCCCCGGGCGGCTGCTCGAGACGCGAGCGGCCGGCGGCGCGGCGGCCGATGAGATCCTCGCCGAGGAGGTGCGCGCGGCCGTGGCGCGCCAGGTCGACCTCGGCCTCGACGTCGTCACCGACGGCGAGTTCGGCCGCGTGGCCTTCACGCATTCGTTCTACGACGCGATCGACGGGGTCGAGCCCAGCCCTGTGCCGGTGCGCTTCCGCAACGCCGCCGGCGAGAAGGTCGTCTACAACGGCGTGCCGCGCATCAGCGGTCGACTCCGCAAGGTCGACAGCCCCCTGGCCCGCGAGGCCGATCGCCTGCGCGCCATCACCGACCACCCGTTCAAGGTCACGCTCCCGGCCGCGTCGTGGTTCCTGCCCGCCGCGTTCTTCGAGGAGGAGGGCTTCTACGACTCCCACGACGAGCTGCTCGAGGCGACGCTCGCGATCCAGCGCGAGCTCATCGCCGAGGCGATCGGCGCGGGGGCGCGCTACGTGCAGCTCGATTTCCCCAGCTACGTCCAGCTCGTCGACGAGGGTGCGCGCGAGTACGCGATCGTGCGCCAGGGGATCGACCCCGACGCGTTCCTGGCAAAGGCGCTGGACCTCGACCGCCGTGTGATCGAGGGCTTCCCGGCCGACGTCACCTTCGGCCTGCACATCTGCCGCGGCAACTTCCGCTCGATGTGGATCTACGAGGGGGCGCTCGACCCCGTGGCCGAGGCGATCTTCAACGAGCTTCCCTACGACGTCTTCCTGCTGGAGTGGGACGACCCCGACCGCGCCGGCGACTACACCGCGCTGCGCCACCTGCCGAAGGGGCCGATCGCCGTGCTCGGCCTGGTGTCGACCAAGCACGGCGAGGTCGAGGCCCGGGAGGCGCTCGTCCGCGAGATCGAGCGCGCCGCCGAGCACGCCGACGTCGGCCAGCTCGCGCTCAGTCCGCAGTGCGGCTTTGCCTCGGTCGCCGAGGGCAACGCGCTCTCCCCGGAGGCCCAGTGGGCCAAGCTCGAGGTCGTCGGGCGCACGGCTGCGGCGGTGTGGGACTGAATAGCCTGCCCGGCCATGTCAGTGACGTGGACGGCGGCGGGCGAGTACGACGACATCCGCTACGAGCTCAGCGGCGATGGGATCGCGAAGGTCACCATCGACCGCCCCGAGGTGCGCAACGCCTTCCGCCCGCAGACGGTCGTCGAGCTGTCAACGGCCTTCGAGCGCGCGCGCGAAGACCCATCGGTCGGCGTGATCATCCTCACCGGCGAGGGGCCGCTGGCCTTCTCCTCGGGCGGCGACCAGCGCGTGCGAGGCGACACCGGCTACGTGACCGAGCCGGGCACCGTCGGGCGCTTCCACGTGACCGACCTGCACGTGCAGATCCGCCGCCTGCCCAAGCCGGTGGTCGCGATGGTGGCCGGCTACGCCGTCGGCGGCGGCCACGTGCTGCACCTGGTGTGCGACCTCACGATTGCCGCCGACAACGCGCGCTTCGGGCAGACCGGCCCGCGGGTGGGATCGTGGGACGGCGGCTTCGGAGCATCGCTGCTGCGCGACCTCGTCGGCACCAAGCGCGCGAAGGAGATCTGGCTGCTGTGCCGCCAGTACGACGCCCAGCAGGCGCTGCAGATGGGGCTCGTCAACACGGTCGTGCCCCTCGACCGCCTCGAAGAGGAGACCATCGCCTGGTGTCGCGAGATGCTCGCCCTCTCCCCCTTCGCCCTGCGCCTGGTCAAGGCGAGCTTCCACGCTCACGAGGACGGCTACGCCGGCGTGCAGCAGCTCGCCCACGACACCAACCTGCTCTTCTACGCCTCCGACGAGGCGCGCGAGGGCCGCGAGGCCTACAAGGAGAAGCGCGCGCCGGACTTCTCGAAGTTCCCGCGGCGCCCCTAGCGTGTCGAGCATCCGCATCTGGATCATGGCCGCGCGCGTGCGGACACTGCCCGCCGCGGTCGCGCCGGTGCTCGTCGGCACCGCGCTGTCGGCCACCGAGCGCGACCTGCGCGTCGGCGGCTTCATCGCCGCGCTCATCGGGGCGATCTTCATCCAGGTCGGCACGAACCTGTCCAACGACTACTCCGACGCGCGCCGGGGCGCCGACGCCGAGGACCGGCTCGGCCCCGTGCGCGTGAGCGCGGGCGGCCTCGTCCCGCCCCGCCAGGTACTCGTCGCGACCTACGTCTCCTTCGGCGTCGCCGTGCTGTGCGGCGTCTACCTCGTCTACCTCGCCGGCCCGATCCTGCTGGCGATCGGCGCCGCCTCGATCCTCGCGGGCGTGCTCTACACGGGCGGCCCGCGCCCGTACGGCTACGAGGGCCTCGGCGAGGTCTTCGTCTTCCTCTTCTTCGGCATCGTTGCCGTGACCGGGTCGTACTACGTGCAGGCCGAGCAGGTCACGTGGGAGGCCTTCGTCCTTGCCGTGCCTGTCGGGCTGCTGGCCAGCTCGATCCTCGTCGTCAACA
The DNA here is from genome assembly GCA_963821355.1 of uncultured Actinomycetes bacterium. Taxonomy (GTDB): domain Bacteria; phylum Actinomycetota; class Thermoleophilia; order Solirubrobacterales; family Solirubrobacteraceae; genus JAOPZW01. The sequence continues at coordinate 284,947 of CAWGDO010000009.1, forward strand.
ACGTCCGCGACCTCGAGTCCGACCGCCGCGCGGGCAAGCGCACGCTGGCCGTACGACTTGGTCGCGAGCGCGCGCGTACTCTCTACGGACTCATGGTCTACGGCGCCTTCGTCACTGCGCCGGCACCCTGGGTGGCGGGGGCACTGTCGGCGTGGCTGCTCCTGCCGCTCGTGCTGCTCCCCGTCGCCGTCGGCCTCGTCCGCCTGGTGCGGCGGCACACCGACGGGCCGACGCTCAACCGTGCGCTGGCGCGCACCGGAATGCTTCAGCTCGCCTTCTGCGTGCTGCTGTCGGCGGGGTTGCTCGCGAGCTGATGGACGTCCGCATCGCCACCGCCACGCTGACCTTCGCCGACCCGATCGCCACCGCCTTCGGCACGCTGCGCACCCGCGAGCTGCTGTTGCTGCGCCTGCAGGACAGCGACGGTGCGGTGGGCTGGGGCGAGGCGGCGCCGCTCGAGCCCTACGACGGCGTCTCACCGAGCAAGGTGCGCGATGCCTTCGACGCCTACGAGGGCCTGCTGCGCGCCGGCGACGGCAGCCCGGCCGCCGACCTGCTCGAGCGCTGCCGGATCGTCGCCGACCTGCCGCAGGCGCTGGCGGCAGTCGACCTCGCTCTCTGGGACCTCGCCGGCAACCGCGAGGGCAAGCCGGTCTGCTCGCTGATTGCCGACAATCCAGCCACAGAGGTGCGGATCAACGCGACGATCGCGGCCGAGGACCGCGCCCATGCCGCACAGCAGGCGGCGGCCGCGGCGAGCGCCGGCTACAGCTGCGTGAAGGTCAAGGTCGGCGTCGGCGACGACGCAGGGCGGGTGGCTGCCGTGCGCGCCGCCGTCGGCCCGCAGATCGAGCTGCGCCTCGACGCCAACGGCGCATGGGGGGTGGACGAGGCGGTCGCGGCGATCGAGGCGCTCGCGCCCGCGGGGCTGGAGCTCGTCGAGGAGCCCGTTCACGGCGTGCAGGCCATGCGCCAGGTCCGCGACCGCGTCGCGGTGCGGGTGGCGATGGACGAGACGGCGGCCCAACCCGGCTCGCTGACCGCCAAGGTCGCCGACGCGGTCTGCCTGAAGGTGTCGCGCTGCGGCGGGATCTCGCGCCTGCTCGCCCAGGCCACCCTCGTGCGGCAGTCCGGCGCCGACGTCTATCTGGCCTCGACCTTCGACGGCCCGCTCGGCATCGCCGCGGCGGTCCACTGCGCGGCCGCGCTGAAGACGACGACAGCGTGCGGCCTGGGCACCCTCGGCCTCTTCGCCGACGAGCTCACGGTGCTGCCGGTCGAGCACGGCGCGATCGCCGTGCCCGAGCAGCCGGGGCTGGGCGTCTAGTGGGTCTTCTCGTGACGTTGCGCCGGGAAGCCCGGGATGCCGGCGCCGCCGGTCAAGGACGCCGAGCCGAAGGAATACCGGAGGTATTTCGAGGGTCGAGGACGCCGCCCAGCGGTGATCGGCGCCCGGGATTTGGGGTGAAACGTTGCGAGAAGGCCCACTAGCGAATCCTCGCGCTTCGGCGCTTCGCTGACGCCGCTGTCAGCACGGTGCTGCCGCCGAAGCGCGCGGTGAGGTGCAGCACCGTGGCCTTGCCGAACGATGAGCGGCTATGGAAGGCGATGCTCGACGAGTAGGTGCAGTCGCGCTCCAGGTCGACGTGGCGGGTGCTGACGGTCTTCGCGCCGGCTTCGATCTTCACGGTGACCGTTCCCGTCGAGCACCCGATCGAGTGCGTCATGCCGGACGGCAACGTCAGGTGGCCGTCAGCGCGGAAGTGCAGCGGCGGCTTGCGATCGCTGCTCGGGCTGACCGACAGGCTCAGCAGCGGCGTGAATCGCCCGACCGTGACCGACTTCAGCGCGGTGGCCGCCTGCTGGGCGCCGTCGATGGCCACCGCCTCGAGCGTGCGCAGCCCGCCTTCGTCGCCGCGCGGGGAGTACACGCAGCTGTACGGCGCGGTCGTGTCCTCGCACAGCAGCCGCGTGCCGGCGAGGAACTGGACCTTGGCGATGCCGTGGTCGTCGCCGGCGGAGGCGGTCAGCGTCGTCTTCGCACTCCCGGCGATCGTCGCGTGCTCGGCGGGCGCGGTCCAGGCGACGGTCGGCTGGGCGTCGGGCGCGGGCGCCGGCGCGCCCGGGAGCGACACCGCGGCGCGTTGCACGTTCTCGCAGCTGTCGGAGACCGTGTCGAGCGTGTCGGCGATGACGGTGTCGGCGCCTTCGCCGCAGGTCACGACGTCGGCGTAGCCGTCACGGCTCGTGATCGTGTCGTCGAGCGGGCCGCCGCCGAGAACGTCGTTGCCCGCGCCCCCGTCGATGCTCCCCCTGCCGGAGGAGACGGTCAGGCCGTTGCTCGCGGCGGACCCGACCATCGTGACCAGGCCATCGTCGGGCGCGCTGGACGTCGCGGCGAACGAGCCGCCATCGAGGTTCTCGACGTCGGAGTGCACGTTGTCGGCCTCCCCGGGCCCGCCGTCGTCGGCCAGGTCGTCGAGCGTTCCGCGCACGTCGGGAGCCGGATCCGCGATCGCGTCCGGAAAGGCGGTGTCGATCCCGCTGCCGCCGTGCAGGTCGTCGGCCCCCGCCCCGCCGTCGAGGTCGTCGTCGCCGGCGCCGCCGTCGATGACGTCGTTGCCGCCTCCGCCCTGCATATCGTCGTCGCCCGCGCCGCCGGTCAGCGTGTCGACGCCGTCGCGGCCGATGACGACGTCGTCGTCGTTGCCGCCGTCAATGGTGTCGCCGTCCGCGTCGGAGCCTTCGAGGAAGTCGTTGCCGTCGCCGCCCTGGACGGTGAGCGGGATCGCGGACGCTACGTCCGACACGAACGAATCGTCCCGGTCGCCGAGGTCGACGACGACGCGCGTCACGCCCGAGCAGTCGAAGACGCTCCCCGCCGTAACCACGGTGCAGCCCGACGCGGAGACCGTCTCTCCCGTGCCGCTGAAGCGGATCGCGGAGCCCATGGTCTGGATCGAGGTGGTGTCGGCTGCGCCGGGCCCGGCGGTGAAGGTGAGGACGCCACCGCTGTCGGTCAGCGTGGCGCCGGAGGCGCCGGCCGCGAGGGCGAGCGCGGCCACGAGAGCGAGGATGACCAGCACGGTAATCCGCATCCGGCGACGGTAGGCACCGGGGGTGCCGGGCCGCTAGCGGGATTCCCCTACACCGTCGTGTCGGGCCCCTCGTCGGCGATCGCGCGCGCGATCGTGTCAGGCGCCTCGCGCGTGAGCCCGTGGCCGGCGCCGGGGACGATCGTCAGCTCGGCGTTGGGCAGCGCGGCGGCCAGCCGGCGCGCGAGCTCGACGAACTTCGCATCGCGCTCGCCGGCGAGCACGGCCGCGGGCATCGTCAGCTCGCCGAGGCGATCCCACATCGGCGCCATCGCGCCGGTGCCGACGCCGCGCAGGACGGCGGCCAGCGCGCGCGGATCGTTGCGCAGGACGTCGTTGCGCCACAGCTTGGCCGCTTCCGGCGGCGTGCCGGCGAACAGCGGCTGCGACGTCCAGCGGTCGGCGAACGCCTCGATCGAGGCGGCGTCGGCGAACTCGGCGAGGCGCTCGTCGTCGGCGCTGCGCGCAGCGCGGTCGTCCGGCGCGTCGATGCCGGCGGTGGTGGCGACGAGGACGAGGCGCTCGATACGGTCGGGCGCGGCGAGCGCGACGTGCAGGGCGATGCGACCGCCCATCGAGTAGCCGCACAGCACAAAGCGCTCGGGCGCCGCGGCGAGCACGTCCGCCGTCATCGCGGCGAAGGCGACCGGCCGCTCACCGCGCGCGCCGCCGTGGCCACGCAGGTCGGGAGCGAGCGCGTTATAGCGTTCGCGCTCCAGCCGCTCGATCACCGGATCCCAGGCGCGCCCAGTCCCGGCGAAGCCGTGGAGCAGGACGACGGTGACCGGCATCGCCCCATCTTGACCGAGACGATCGACACCTACATGCTGCTCCGCGCGTTCGTCGACGAGCTGGCGCGCCGCGGGCTGGCGGGCGCGTGTACGTCGCCGGGGTCGCGCTCGACGCCGCTCGTGCTCACGCTCGCGCGCCAGCCGGGTCTCGCGACGTGGTCGCATGTCGACGAGCGGGTGGCCGGCTTCTTCGCCGTTGGGGTCGCCAAGGCGTGCGGGCGGCCCGCGGCAGTGGCCTGCACGAGCGGGACGGCCGCCGCGCACTACCTGCCCGCGGTCATCGAGGCACACGAGGCGCGCGTGCCGCTGGTCGTCCTCACCGCCGATCGGCCGCCCGAGCTGCGCGAGGTCGGCGCGGGACAGACGATCGACCAGCTCAAGCTCTATGGCGGCGCGGCGAAGTGGTTCTTCGAGGTCGGCACCCACCGGGCCACGCCCGACCGCCTGCGCTGGATGCGCGGGCTCGCGGCGCGGGCGTATGCGACAGCGGTCGGCGGCCGGCCGGGCCCCGTGCACCTCAACTTCCCGCTGCGCGAGCCGCTCGTCCTCGACGGGCCGCTGCCGGCGCTCGACGATCCGCGGCCGGCGCGCTCGCGCCGCCGCGCGGCGCCTCGCGCGATCGACCTGGACGTCGGGGAGCGCGCCGTGATCGTCGCTGGGCGCCACGAACGCCCCGACGGGCTTGGTGAGGCACTGGGAGCTGCCGCTCTTGCGCTGGGGGCGCCGCTCCTGGCCGATCCGCTTTCCGGCGCACGCCGCGGCGAGGCGGCCATCGCCTCCTACGACGCCCTGCTGCGCGATCCGGGCTTCGCGGCGTCGCAGCGCCCCGACACAGTGATCCGCGTCGGCGACCTGCCGACGTCCAAGCCGCTGCGCCAGTGGCTCGCCGGACTGGACGCCCGCCAGGTCGCCTTCGACCCCGAGTCGGCCTGGCAGGACCCGGCAGCCGTGGTGACCGAGGTCCTCGACGCCGACCCCGCCGCGTGGGCGCGGAGTCTGAACGGCCCACCGCGGGCGTCGGCGTGGCTCGACGGCTGGCGGGCCGCGGATGTCGCCGCAGCCGCGGGGATCGCCGAGGCGCTCGGGGACGACGTCTCCGAGCCCGCGGTCGCGCGCGCCCTGGCGGAGCTGCCGAGCGAGGTGACGGTCTTCACCGCCTCCTCGATGCCTGTCCGCGACGTCGAGACCTTCTGGCCGGCGCGCGAAGCGCCGCCACGCGTGCTCGCCCACCGCGGTGCGAACGGCATCGACGGCACGCTCGCCGCGGCGTTCGGCGCCGCGGCGGTCGGTGAGCGTGTGGTCGTGCACCTCGGCGACGTCGCGCTCGCCCATGACCTCGGCGCGCTGCTCAGCGCCAAGCGCCTCGGGCTTGCGCTGACGATCGTCCTCGTCGACAACGCGGGCGGCGGCATCTTCGACTTTCTCCCCGTGGCCACGCAGACCGACGCCTACGAGGAGCACGTCGCCACGCCGACCGGCCTCGACGCCGAGCGCGTGGCGGCGCTGTTCGGCCTGGCCTACGAGCCGGTGAGCGATCTCGCCGCGATCCGCGAGGCGCCGGGGACGCTCCTGCACGTGCGGACCGACCGGCCGGAGAATGTCGCGCTTCACCGCCGCGTGTGGGACGCGGTCGGCGCGCGGCTGGCAGTCACCGAAGCGGCTGCCAGCTCGGATGGCTGAAGGTCGACTCGAGGCCGCCGAAGTTTGCCGGCCGGGCGAGCAGCGCGTGCGCCGCGCCGCCGCGGCTCGGGATGACCTCGATGTCTTCGGTGTCCACGAACGCGATGCGCGAGCCGTCCGGCGACCAGACGGGATCACGCAGGACGTAGCTGAACCTCCGCGCGCGGTGGACGCGGCGCAGCCGACCGCTGCTCACGTCGAGGACGTAGAGCCCGCGGACGAAGTGCTCGCGCGCGCCGCGGCCGACGAGCGTGTTGCTCTCGAACACCAGCCGCGTGCCGTCCGGCGACCAGTCCGGGTCGCCTGCGTGGTCGGAGGAGGCCGGCCCGCGCGTGAGCAGGTGCACGGTGCCGGTCCGCAGGTCGAGCCGCATGATGCGGTTGATCAGCGGGCGGTGGTGGAGATAGACGATTCGCTCGTCGTCGAAGGCGAGCTCGCCGCGCGACGACCACGTGATCGAGGCGACCGTGCCGCGCGTAGTCAGTCGCCGCGTGCCGCTTCCGTCGGCGCGCGTCACATAAGCATCGCCGGCCCCGCCGCCGCCAGGATCCGTCGTGGAGCCGACGAAGATCAGCCGCCGCCCGCCGGGCGACCACTGCGGGGCGGCGGGGACGACGCCAGCTGGGAGGGCGAGCGGACGCGGATCGAGGCCGTCGGCCGCCGCGACGACGAGCTGCGCGTTCGCGACGTAGGCCACGCGCGTTCCGTCCGGCGAGTAGGCAGCCGGGCCGGCGAGACAGCCGTACTCCGTGCAGCGGATGAGCGTGCGCCGGCCACCGCCGTCCGCGCGGACGCTCAGCAGCGACCTTCGGACGTCGCATTGCGGCACCTCGGTCGGGCCCGGGTAGCGGCATCCGGGATCGTCGACGCGCACCGCCGCCAGACGGCCATTTCGGCCGGGGAAGCTCGCGTCGCACGGCGCGGCTACGGCGGCTGCCGTTGCGAGTGCGGTGAGCGCAGCGAGGAGGCGGATGCACAACGGAACGCGCCGGCGCAAGCCGAGTTGCGCCGTCCGACTCGCTCGCTAGCTTCGAGCGGCCATGACCCAGACCACCCTGCTCCCCACCCCTCCGCCGTCGCAAGCGGCTCGGCGCAGCTCCAAGGGCATCGGGCCAGGCGACATCGTCGAGGTCGACAAGAAGGGCCGGCGCTTCCACGCGCTGGTCGTCGAACTCGATCAGGTCGAGTCCGGGCGCTTTCACCTCAGCGTCCGACCATTGGACTCCCGCGTGTCCTATCGCCAGGCGACCGTGCGGGAAGTGGTCGCGGTGTGGCGCCGCGCGGGGCGCTGAGCGGCGCACGGTCGCGGCGCGCTGACCGGCGCACGGTCGCGGCGCGCTGACCGGCGAACGTGCACGGCAGGCTCAGCGGCAAACGCGCGGAGAGCTTGAGCGGCGGCGCGCCAGGTCTTCTCACGCACCGGACTCGGCGGTCGTTTCGACCGCCGTGGAAAGGTCCGCCGCCTACCGTCTCCGCGTGCGCACCGCCCGCCGTGAGGAGATCCTCGCCCTCGCCGCAGCGCTGCTGACGGTCACGCTTTGGGCCTCGGCGTTCGTCGGCATCCGCTCGGCCGGGCGCGACCTGTCGCCGGGCGCGCTGTCGCTCTGCCGCCTCGTCATCGGCGCGCTGGTGCTCGGAGCGGTGGTGGCGCTGCGGCGGGAGCCGCTCCCGCGCCGCGGTGACCTGCCCGCGATCGCGTTCTGCGGCGTCCTGTGGTTCGGCATCTACAACGTCGCGCTCAATGAGGCCGAGCGCCGCGTCGACGCCGGCACTGCGGCCATGCTCGTCAACATCGGGCCGATCTTCATCGCGATCCTCGCCGGCGTCTTCCTCCGCGAGGGCTTCCCGCGCTCGCTGGTCGCCGGCTGCGCGATCGCCTTCGCCGGGGCCGTCGTCATCGGGCTTGCGACCTCCGAGCACGGCGTGCACGCGGGCTCGGGCGCCGCGCTGTGCGTGGTGGCCGCACTGGCCTACTCCTCCGCCGTTGTGGCCCAGAAGCCGCTGCTCAGGCGTGTCTCAGCGCTGCAGATCACCTTCCTCGCCTGCACCGTCGGCGCGATCGCGTGCCTGCCGTTCGGACCCAGGCTCGCCGGCGAGCTGAGCGACGCACGGCCGTCGGCCATCGCGTGGGCGATCTACCTCGGCGTCCTGCCGACCGCGGTGGCGTTCACGACCTGGGCTTACGCGCTGGCCCGCACGACGGCCGGGCGCATGGGCTCGACGACCTATCTCGTGCCGCCGCTGGCGATCCTCATGGCGTGGCTGATCCTGGGCGAGTCGCCGCCCGCGCTCGCGTTCGCCGGGGGCGCGCTGTGCCTGACCGGCGTGGTCGTCGCGCGCCGGCAGCTGCGCCGGCTCAGGCGGCCAGCACCGGCAGCAGCGCCTGCAGCTTGACCTCGGTCTCGGCCAGCTCGGCCGCCGGGTTGGAGTCGCGCACGACCCCGACGCCCGCGTAGCAGCGGGCGACCGAGCCGCTGAGCAGCGCGCAGCGCAGCGCGACGCAGAACTCCCCGTCCTCGTTGGCGTCGGTCCACCCCACCGGCCCCGCATACCAGCCGCGGTCGAGGCCCTCGAGCGCCGGGATCAGCGGATCGGCGGCGGCGAACGGCTCGCCACCAACGGCCGGCGTCGGGTGCAGCAGGCCCGCGAGCTCGACCGCGCTCACCGGCCGTGCAAGCTGGGCGCGGATCGGCGTTGCCAGGTGCTGGATGTTCGCCATGCGCGCGACCACCGGCTCGTCGGCCGCGGCGACCCACACGCTGAGCGGCCGCAACGCGCGGACGATGCGACGGGTGACGATCGCCTGCTCCTCGCGATCCTTGTCGGAATGCAGCAGCTGCTCGCCGAGGTGGTCGTCGACCGCGGGATCGGCGCTGCGCCGCGTCGAGCCGGCGAGCGCGAGCGTCCCGGCGCGCAGGCCCTCGCGGCGGACGAGCAGCTCCGGCGTGGCGGCGAGGAACGCGCTGTCGCCGCGGCCGGCGCAGAAGGTGAAGCACGACGGGAACGCCTCGCGCAGCACGCCGACCACGGCGGGCGCGTCGTACGCCCGTGGCGCGTGGACCTGGACCTCGCGCGCGAGCACGATCTTGTCGAGCTCGCCGGCGCGGATGCGCTCGACCGCGCGCGCGACGGCCGACTCGTAGTGCTTGGGCGGCATCGCGCTGACCACGCGAAATCGGCCCGCCGGATCGGGATCGAGCAGCGGCAGCGGCTCGGTGCGCAGCGCCTCGCCGCGCGCCAGGAGGCGCCCGGTGAGCTCGTCGACGTCGTCGTCGGGCGCCGCGACCGCGGCGAGCGTCACCGTCGTGCGATCGCCGCGGCGCGCGAGCGCGACCTCCGGCACGTGCAGCGACGCCGGCTGGAACACCGCCCAGTGCGGCGCGGCGCCGCCCTCGGGAGCGAAGGCGAAGCCGCCCACCGCCACGGCGCCCGCGTCGTCGCACACCGCGTCGGCGACGAGCGCGCGCCAGCGCGACGCCACGCGCGGGAAGCGACGCGGCCCACCCTCCTCCAGCGCCGTGGCGCAGCCGAGCGTCGCCAGCGCGAAGCGATCGTGGTCGGGGTGTTCGAAGCAGAACCACTCCTCGCCGGCCCGCCGCGAGGCCACCGCGATCGCCGTCGGATCGGCGTCGGAGCCGAGCTCGACGGTGATCGCGAGCAGGCATTCGCCGTTGCGCCGCGCGCGGCGGACGGCCTCGTCGGCGTGTGCGCGCAGCCTGTCGTGTGCGCGGTCGTCCAGCAGCGGCCGGCCGACGGCGTGCAGCAACGCGGGGGGCATCGCCCCGGCAGTCTATGGGGGCGGTCCGGCAACCGCTCGGCGCTACGATGAACGGCAGAGCCATGGTCCTCCTGGGCATCGCGCTGCTGGGAATCGGCGCAGGTCTCCTGATCGCCGAAGCTCACGTGCCCAGCTTCGGCGCGTTGGGCATCGGCGGCGTGATCGCGCTGGTCGCCGGTGCCGCGCTCGCGGTCGACGGCTCGGGCGGCGGCACCGCCCTCGTCGTTGCCATCGCCGTGGTCGTCGCGCTCGCCTCGCTGGCGCTGCTGGTCGTCATCGCGCGCGCCACGATTACCGCGGCGCGCCCACGCGCGCGGACGGGCGCCGAGGGCCTCGTCGGCCACGTCGGCGTCGTACGCAGCACGCTCGCACCGGTCGGCCAGGTCTTCGTCGACGGCGCGCTGTGGCGCGCCAAGCCCTGTCTGGCGGAGGACCTCAACGTCGGCGACCAGGTCGTCGTCGACCGCGTCCAGGGGCTCGTGCTGTCGGTCCGGCGCGCCGAGGAATGGGAGCTCGAGATATGACCGCGGTCATCGTCGCCGTCTTCATCCTCGTCGCGCTCGCGGCCGTGGTCGCCGGAGCATCCGTCCGAGTCCTGCGCGAGTACGAGCGCGCGGTCGTCTTCCGCCTCGGGCGCCTGCTCGGGCAGAAGGGGCCGGGCATCGTCCTGCTGATCCCGATCGTCGATCGCATGGTCCGCGTCGACCTGCGCACGGTGACCTTCGACATCCCGCCGCAGGACCTCATCACCCGCGACAACGTGCCGGCGAAGGTCAACGCGGTTGCCTACTTCCGCGTCATCGACCCCGTCAAGTCGGTCGTCGAGGTGGAGAAGATCCGCACCGCCACGTCGCAGATCGCCCAGACGACCCTGCGCTCGGTGCTCGGCAAGGCCGACCTCGACATGCTGCTGGCCGAGCGCGAGCAGCTCAACGAGAGCCTGCAGCAGATCATCGACGACCAGACCGACCCCTGGGGCGTCAAGGTCACGACCGTCGAGATCAAGGACGTCGGCATCCCACAGGGGATGCAGCGCGCCATGGCCCGCCAGGCCGAGGCCGAGCGCGAGCGCCGCGCGAAGGTGATCAACGCCGAGGGCGAGTTCCAGGCCTCGGAGCGGCTCTTCGATGCCGCCGAGGTCATGAGCGGCAATCCCACCGCGCTGCAGCTGCGCTACCTGCAGACGCTGCTCGAGGTCGGCTCCAACCAGAACTCGACGATCGTCCTGCCGGTGCCGATCGATCTCATCAAGCCGCTCCTGCAGTCCGCCGAGGACGGCGCCGACCGCCGCGAGCTGGCCAAGCGCCGCCAGGAGGCCCGCGAGCACGAACGCGAGCTCGATCTTGCCAAGGCGCGCGAGCTGGCCGCCGCCGAGGAAGGGGCGACGCGCGAGGCTGGCCGCCGCCGAGGAAGGCGAGCGCGAGCTGCCGGCCGACGATGCCGGCCTCGATCTCCTACCGGGCGAAGGAGACGAGCAAAGCGGGTAGTCCCGTTCCATGAAGCTCATCGTTCTCTTCGTCCGCCTGGTCGTCGGCGGACTCTTCATCGGCCACGGCACGCAGAAGCTCTTCGGCTGGTTCGGCGGCTACGGGCCCGACGGCACGGCCGGCTACATGGAGTCGCTCGGGATGAAGCCCGGACGACAGCACGCGCTCGCCGCCGGGGCGACGGAGGCAGGCGGCGGCGCGCTGCTCGCGCTGGGCCTTGCCACGCCGGCCGCCGGCGCCGCCATCACCGGCGTGATGACGACCGCCATCCGCACCGTCCATCAGCCGAACGGGCCGTGGGTGACCGAGAACGGCTGGGAGCACCCGGCCACGGTCATCGCCGCCGTGCTGGCGGTCGTCGAGGCCGGCCCGGGCTCGTTGTCGCTCGACGCGGCCCTGGGCAAGGAGCGCAAGGGCACCGGCTGGGCGCTGGCCGCGCTCATCGCCGGCGTCGGCGGCTCGGCGCTGCTGCTCAAGGACTGGGACCGCCCCGCGCAGGCCGAGGAGCCCGACCCGGCCGAAGAGGAGGCACCCGCCCCGGCGACGCCGGAGCAGGCCACGATTTCCGCCTAGGTTGTAAACGTGATGGATCGCGCGCGCATCGCCGTGGCTGACGCCGCACGGCGCAGCGGAACAGTGCTTCGCACGGCCCGCTGAAGCCGGGTGGCGTCGGGCGCGGCGAGGCGCCCGCGAGGCATCACGTTTCGCCGCGGCCGCGGGAGATCGCGATCTCGCCGGTGCGCATCATCTCGACCAGCCCGAACGGGCGCACCATGCGCTCGAACGCCTCGATCTTGTCGGTCGTGCCGGTGACCTCGACGATGATCGAGCGCCGCGCCACGTCGACGACCTTGCCGCGGAAGATCTCGCAGATCTGCATGACCTCGCGCGCGCTGCGCGCCGTCGGCGGCGACCTTGAACAGCGCCAGCTCGCGCGCGACCGTGTCCGCCGGCTCGAGGTCGCGGATCTTCAGCACGTTGACGAGCTTGTGCAGCTGCTTGGTGACCTGGTCGATCGGGTGCAGCGCGCCGTCGACGGTGAGCGTGATACGCGACAGGTGCTCGTCGTCGGTCGGGCCCGACCGTGAGCGTGTCGATGTTGAACCCGCGCCGCGCGAACAGCCCGGCGATGCGGGTCAGGACACCCGGCTTGTTCTCGACGAGGATCGAGAGGACGTGCTTGCGCCCCGTGCGCATGCCGCCGGCGGCCTCGAGCTCCTCGAGGCTGAGGACGTCCTCCTTGGTGCCTGGCTCGCCCATGCGCTCAGCCCACCATGTCGCGCGCGGCGTGCGCCGGGCGCGATCATCGGGTAGACGTTCTCCTCCTCGGTCACGCGCGACGTCGACGACGACCGGGCCGTCGGCGTCTCGAGCGCCTCGCGCATGTCGCTCGACGAGCGTCGTCTTGTCGGCGCAGCGCATGCCCGTGCGCCGTAGGCCTCGGCGAGCTTGACGAAGTCCGGGCACTTGCCCGCGTCGACGTGCGAGTAGCGGCGGTCCCAGAACAGCTCCTGCCACTGGCGCACCATGCCGAGGTAGCCGTTGTTCATGATGAACACCTTGACGGCGATCTCCTCCTGCGGCGCACGGTCGCGAGCTCCTGGATGTTCATCTGGACCGAGCCGTCGCCGGCGATGCACGACGACGAGCCTGGTCCGGGCAGCCGACCTTGGCGCCCATCGCGGCGGGCAGGCCGAAGCCCATCGTGCCCAGGCCGCCGGAGTTGATCCAGCGGCGCGGGCGCTTGGAAGTGGAAGTACTGCGCCGCCCACATCTGGTGCTGGCCGACGTCCGAGGTGAGGATCGCGTCGCCGCCGGTCGCCTCGAGCAGCGCCTCGATCATGTACTGCGGCTTGATCTCGGTGTCCGCGGAGTCCTCGTAACGCAGCGGGTAGCGCTCCTGCCAGGCACGGATGCGCTGCCACCACTCGTCCAGCCGCGAGCCGTCGGGCTCCAGCGCGCGGTACTCGACCACGAGCTTGGCGAGGATGTTCTTCGCGTCGCCGACGATCGGGATGTGGGCCGGGACGTTCTTGGAGATCTCCGCCGGGTCGATGTCGATGTGGATGAACTTCGCGCGCGGGGCGAACTCGGAGAGCTTGCCGGTGATGCGGTCGTCGAAGCGCGCGCCGATCGCGCAGATCAGGTCGGCCTCGTCCATCGCGTAGTTGGCCGTGCGCGTGCCGTGCATGCCCGAGCATGCCCAGCCACTGCGTCGTGCGGGGCCGGGAACGCGCCGAGCCCCATCAGCGTGCAGGTGATCGGGAAGCGGTCGGCCGTGGTCGAGCTCGACGAGCTCGGCCGCACGCGTTGGCGTTGACCACGCCGCCGCCCGCGTAGAGCACCGGCCGCCGCGCGGCGGCGAGCGCCTTGGCGGCCTGGCGGATCTGCTTGGCGTTGCCCTCGGTGGTCGGCTGGTAGCCGGGCAGGTGCACGTCGGTGACCGGCTCGTACGGGATGTCGGCGCGCGAGAGGTCGGTCGGGATGTCGACCACGACCGGGCCCGGCCGGCCGGTGCGAGCGAGGTGGAAGGCCTCGTGGATCGCCCGCGGGATCTCCAGCGGGTGCTGGATCATGAACGAGTGCTTGACGACCGGCATCGTGATGCCGATCATGTCGGCCTCCTGGAAGCCGTCGGTGCCGAGCAGGTCGGTGCGGACCTGGCCGGTGATGAACACCGGCCGGACCGAGTCCATCATCGCGTCCGGATCGGCGTGACGAGGTTCGTCGCGCCGGGGCCGCTCGTGCCGAGGCAGACGCCGACCTTGCCGGTCGCCTTCGCGTAGCCCTCGGCGGCGTGGCCGCCGCCGGCCTCGTGACGCACGAGCACGTGGCGGATGCCCGCGTCGTAGGAGCGCGTCGTAGGTCGGGAGGTTGGCGCCGCCGGGAAGGCCGAATACGACGTCGACACCCTCCGCCTTCAGGCACTCCATCACGGCATCGACTGCTCGCATGCGCTTCACCTCCTTTCGGTTCTCGCTCGATATGGATCGAGCCGCCCGCGGCGGCTCGGCGAGGTCCGAGTGTACCGCGGAAAACGAAGGCGGGACCCGCCTCGCGCGCCACGTGGCGGCGCTCGGCACCCGCCTAGTTCGCGGCAGGCTCGACCGGCGTCGGCACCGGCGTCCGGGGTACTCCAGCTCGGTGCCGCAGCGCGTGCAGAGCGCGTCGTGGAGGGCCACGACCTTGCCGCACGTCGGGGCAGCGCCGGTACAGCTCGTCGTACTCGTTGCGGTAGAGGACCGCGGCGAGCAGCCCGATGAACGGCGGGATCGCCGAGATCAGGAACCAGAGGAAGAACGAGCTGCCCTTGATCTTCCCGATGACTCCTCCGGCAAGGCCGAAGAAGAAGGCGATGACGACAAACGCCACGGGTGGGTCCCGCTCAGAACAGCGTCCGCACCGCCCAGATCACGGCGATGACCGCCACCACCAGTACGACGAACCCCGCGACTGCGGCGACGGCACCGAGGATGATCTTGAGAAGGATCCACGCCGCGATGGCGAGGACGACGGCGGCGAGGATCCGCGCGCCGAACGACGGGCCGGTCTTCTCGTTTTCCATACCCCCAGGGTACTCCTGCGCGAGGTCGCGGTCGCCGGAATCAGTCGTAGACGCGGCGCAGGTGATCGAAGCGCGCGCGGCCGGTGGCGCGGCCGTTGAGCTGCAGCCGGGCGAGCCGGTAGCGGCGGATCTTGGGGGCGTTGGGGTCGCGCGGCGCGACGGTGTCGCGGCGTTCGACGAGAAGGACGCGAGCGGCAGAGATGGTGGAGGGGGCGCTCATAGGCGCATGGTGACGCCCGGCGCGCGCCGGGGCCAGTGCCACACGGTCGGAAGCCCCTGCTCAGGCCGTGGCCCGGCGGTCCATGCGCCGCGCGGCGTCAAGGGCGGGGCGCATCGCCGGGTCCATGCGCCGGCGCACGCGCCAGCGCGCGCCGCTGAAGGCCAGGTTCGCCACCGTGGCGAAGCCCTCCTCGTCGGCGCGCAGGGCGAGCAGCAGGTGGGCGATGCGATCGCCGGAGGGGAGGTTGAAAGAATCCACGGCGCCGGGCATCCTGCCCGCGCCCTCGAGGCCGTCGGCCTCCGTCCGGCCGGCCTTGACCGGACCGGGCTGCGCCCGGTCCTTCACGCCGACGCAGTAACACACGACCCGCCGGCCGCCGGGCCGCACAAGCAGCGCGCCCGCGGGCCCGACCAGCCACGACGCCCAGGCGCCGCGCTCGGGCACGAGCCCGGTCTGCGCGTGCAGCTCGCGCGCCTCATGGCCGACGAGGTCGCCGAGCAGGCCGAGCGAGCGCGCCTCCGCTCCGTCGGGGCGCGGCTGCGCTTGCGGCGCACGACATTCGCGCCACGCTGCGCGTAGAGCTCGGGGATGACCCAGGCGTGCGCGAAGCTGGCCAGGCTGACCGGGAGGGCCAGCGGCTGGACCAGGAACAGCACGACGCCCGCGGCGATGAAGGGGACGACGTGAGCGACCGTGACGGCGGTCCACAGCAGCGCGGTGCGATCGAGGCGCTGTGCGTCGACGCGCGGGCGCCAGTGGACGGCCGCCAGCTCGGGGAGCGGCTCGACGTGACAGGTCGGGAGTGGCTCGGCGGCCACCGCGCTCGCTACCCGCCGGAGATCGGCAGGCGCATGATCACGAGCTCGGCGTCGACCGGCAGCTCGCGAACCTGCTCGGCCTGGCCCTCGCCGGTCGAGACCATCGCCGAAGTAGCCGCGATCGAGCTCCTCGCGGAAGGCCTGGACGGCGGCCTCGATGGCCTCGGGGTCGTCGGCCGCCACTCCGCCAGCGTCGTGTGGCCGGACTGGTCCATGCGGATCAGACGAGACATGCGCACCTCCGTGGGCTGGGTTGACCCATGGTACGCCCGCCTGGCAAGGGGCAGCGTACGTTCTAGAGGCCGAGCTTCTCGCGCACCAGGCGGGTGACCTCGCCGCCGTCGGCGCGGCCCTTCGTCTCGCGCATCACGTGGCCGACGATCGCGCCGATCGCCTTCATGTTGCCGCCGCGCAGGCGCTCGGCGATCGTCGGGGTTGGCCGCGAGCGCCGCCTGCGACGACGGGCCGAGCTCGTCGCCGCCGCCCATCGCCGCCAGGCCCTCGGCCTCGACGATCGCCGCCGGGTCGCCGCCGTCGGCGACGAGCCGTCGAGGACCTGCTTGGCGGCGCTCTGCGTGACCTTCTTCTCGCTGACCAGGCCCACGAGCGTCGCGAGCGCGCCCGGCTCGACCTTCGACTCGGCGGGATCCTCGACCTCGATGCGCGCGACCAGCTCGCTGCGACCCAGTTGGCCAGCGGCTGGGGCTGGGGCGGGTCGGCGTCCGTTTCCGTCGGCCAGCGCGGCCTCGAAGTAGTCGCCCAGCTCGGCGCGCCAGGCGAGCAGCTGGGCGCTGTCGGCGCTCAGCCCGAGGTCGCGCTCGAAGCGCTCGGCGCGCGCCGGCCGGCAGCTCGGGCAGCGCCGCGCGGGCGCGCGCGAGCATCTCCTCGTCGATCGCGACCGGGACGAGGTCGGGCTCGGGGAAGTAGCGGTAGTCGTGCGCCTCCTCCTTGGAGCGCAGCGAGCGTGATCGCCTCCGTGCGCGGGTCGAAGTGCAGCGTCTCCTGCTCGACCTCCTCGCCGGCCGCGCAGGAGCTTCTCCTGGCGCGCGATCTCGGCGCGGATGCCGCGCTCGATGAAGCGGAAGGAGTTCATGTTCTTCAGCTCGGTCTTCGTGCCGAGCTCGCGCGTGCCGACCGGGCGGATGCGAGATGTTGGCGTCGCAGCGCAGCGACCCCTCCTCCATGTTCACGTCGCTGACGCCGAGCTGGCGCAGCGTCGTGCGCAGCAGCCGCAGCCACTCGCCGGCCTGCTCGGCCGAGCGCACGTCGGGCTCGGTGACGATCTCGACGAGCGGCGTGCCGCCGCGGTTGAAGTCGACGATCGATCGCGTCGGCGCCGTGGATGCGCCCGCTCGCGCCGACGTGGACGAGCTTCGCCGCGTCCTCCTCGAGGTGCACGCGGTGGATGCGCACGTCGCCGAGCCGCCCGCCGCGGCACAGGGGCTCGTCGTACTGGGAGATCTGGTAGCCCTTGGGCAGGTCGGGATAGAAGTAGTTCTTGCGGTGGAAGATCGAGCGCGGCGCCAGCTCGCAGCCGAGCGCCAGGCCGATCATCAGGCCGTAGTGGATCGCCTCGGCGTTGGCGACCGGCAGCGCTGCCCGGCAGCCCGAGGCAGACCGGGCAGGTGCGCGTGTTGGGCGGCTCGCCGAACGACAGCTCGCAGCCGCAGAACATCTTCGTCCGCGTCGCGAGCTGGACGTGGATCTCCAGGCCGATGACGGGCTCGTAGCTCGCGGCGCTCATGCCGTCGCGCGCTGCCGGCACGCCGTCGAAGCCGATCGCCTGCTCCAGCGCGTACGCGGCGTCGAGCAGCCGGTTCTCGCTGAACGCCGGGCCGGCGAGCTGGAGGCCGACCGGCAGCCCCTCGCTGAGGCCGCACGGGATCGAGATCGCCGGGATGCCCGGCCAGCGACATCGGCACCGTGAAGTAGTCGTTGAGGTACATCGCCAGCGGGTCGTCGGTCTTCGCGCCGAGCTCGAAGGCGACCGTCGGCGCGGTCGGCGTGACGACGAAGTCGACGCGCTCGAACGCCGCGCGGAAGTCCTCGGCGATCTTCGTGCGCACGCGCTGCGCGCGGCCGTAGTAGGCGTCGTAGTAGCCGCAGGACAGCGCGTAGGTGCCGAGCATGATCCGGCGCTTGACCTCGGCGCCGAAGCCGTCGTGGCGCGTGCGGTGTACATCGTCAGCAGGTCGTCGGCCTCGGCGCGCAGGCCGTAGCGCACGCCGTCGAAGCGCGCGAGGTTCGAGGACGCCTCCGCCGGCGCGATGCACGTAGTAGGCGCTGAGCGCGTACGTCGGCGTGCGGCAGCGCGACGCGGCTCGACCGTGCGCGCCGAGGTCCGCGCGCCGTCTGCGAGCGTCGCCTCGAAGCGCCGCCAGCACGCCCGGCTCGACGCCCTCGCCGGTCAGCTCCTCGGGGACGCCGAGGCGCACGCCGTCGAGCCGCTCGGCGGTCGGCAGCGCGATCTCGCTCGGGAAGCGCGAGCGACGTCGAGTCGCGCGCGTCCTGGCCGACCATGTGGCGGAAGCAGCAGCGCCGCGTCGGTGACGTCGCGCGTGAGCGGGCCGGCCTGGTCGAGCGACGAGGCGAACGCGATCATCCCGTAGCGGCGAGACGGCGCCGTAGGTCGGCTTGAGGCCGACGATCCCGCACAGCGCGGCGGGCTGGCGGATCGAGCCGCCGGTGTCGGTGCCGAGCGCCCACGGCGCGCAGCCCGGCGGCGACGGCCGCGGCGCTGCCGCCGGAGGAGCCGCCCGGCACGCGCTCGCGGTCCCACGGGTTGAGCACCGGCCCGAAGGCGCGAGTTCTCGTTCGACGAGCCCATCGCGAACTCGTCCTGGTTGGTCTTGCCCAGCAGCGGCGCGCCGGCCTCGGCCAGCCGCTTGACGACCGTCGCCGTGTACGGCGGCCGGTAGCCCTCGAGGATCCGCGAGCCGGCCTGGCTGCGGGACGCCCTCGGTGCAGAAGAGGTCCTTGACCGCGAGCGGCACGCCGGCCAGCGGCGCCGCCGCGTCGGTCGCCGGCGCCTCGTCGGCGACCCACAGGTGAGGCGTTGAGCTCGTCGCCGCAGCGCGCTCGCGGTAGGCCTCGAACAGCTCGCGGCGGTCGAGTTCGCCGCTCGACGGCGGCAGCCGCCTGGGCCGCCGTGAGGCGACGATGTCCGCACCAGCGCGCCGCAACTCGCCCGACGTGCGGCGGTCTCCGTCGGAGTTCGCCCTCGCAGTCATGCGGTCGGGCTGGGGACGCGGAAGCCGTCGTCGCCGACGGCGGGCGCCTGCGCGAGCGCGACCTCGCGCGGCAGGCGACGGCCGCGGCTCGTCGGGGCGCAGCGCGTTGGCGACCTCGACCACGTGCGAGGTCGGCGCGACGCCGTCGAGGTCCAGCTCGCCGATCTTCTCGATGTGGTCGAGGACGCCGACAGCTCGCCGGCCATCTGCGCGACCTCGTCGTCGGTGAGCTCCAGGCGCGCCAGGCGCGCGACGTGCAGGACCTGCTCGCGGTCGATCATCTGTGCGATCGGAGTCTAGGACGCGCGCTCGGGCGGCGCGGGCCGCGGCGGGGGCGGTGTGTACGCGCTCTCGGGCGCCTCGGTGCGCTCGTCTGCCAGCGCCCACCATGCGCCGACGGCGAGTGCCAGCGCGCCGACGAGCCCGATCCACGCGCCGTACTCGACCGAGACAAGCGCGTTCGCGCTGGGCTGGAAGACGAGCGCGCGCAGCGCGAGCGCGGCGAGCGCGATCGGGGCGGCGGTCGCCGCGAGCACGTCCGCCGCGACGACCTGGGCGACCGGACGGGCGGCGGCGGTGGCGACGACGAGCCATGTCGCCAGCGCCAAGGCGAGCGCCGCGACGGCGAGGACGAGCCAGCCGAGCGCATCCCAGCCGCTCATGTGCGGCGCTACGCGGAGCACGAACGCGACGTCGCTGCGCCCGAACCCGTCGTGGGCGTCGACGCTGAACCACTCAAGGAACAGCGCCACGAAGAGCACCACCGCCCCGGCTCCGGCGAGCAGCTCGCCAGTGCGCAGGCGCCCGACGCTCACCCCACCGCCATCCTCGCCGCCTGCAGCGTGTTGCGCAGCAGGCACGCGACCGTCATCGGCCCGACGCCGCCGGGGACCGGCGTGATCGCGCCGGCGACCTCGCCCGCCTCGGCGAAGTCGACGTCGCCGTGCAGGCCGTCGTCCGAGCGGTTCATGCCGACGTCGATGACCGTCGCGCCGGGCCTGATCCAGTCGCCCTTGACCATCCGGTCGCGCCCGACGGCGGCGATGAGGACGTCGGCGCGGCGGCAGACGGCGGGCAGGTCGCGCGTGCGCGAGTGGCACGTGGTCACCGTCGCGTTGGCGCCGAGCAGGAGCTGCGCCATCGGCTTGCCGAAGAGGTTCGAGCGTCCGACGACGACCGCCTCGGCGCCCTCGAGCGGCGCGCCCGCGTCTTCGAGCAGCAGCATCACGCCGACCGGCGTGCACGGCCGTAGCCCCGGGCGCCCGAGCGCGAGCAGCCCGGCGCTCACCGGCGTCAGCCCGTCGACGTCCTTACCGGCATCGACGAGGCTCGTCAGCTCGACGCCGTCGAGGTGATCGGGCACCGGAAGCTGGCAGATGATGCCGCTGACCTCGGGGTCGGCGTTGAGGCTCTCGATGAGCGCGACGACCTCTTCGCGCGGCGCGTCGGCGGCCAGCCGGTGATCGAACCCGCGCATCCCGACCTCGGCCGTGGCCTTCTGCTTGCCGCCGATGTAGATCGCCGACGCGGGGTCCTCGCCGACGAGCACGGTCGCCAGGCCGGGCGGCCGTCCGTGGCGCTGCGTGAACTCCGCGACGCCCTGCCCCACCTCGGCACGGACTCGCTGCGCCACGGCCTTCCCATCGATCACTCGTGCTGGCATCGCGGCGGCGGAGGCTATCGAGCGAGGTCGCGGTCGAGCAGCTCGAGGAACGCGACTCCGGCCGGCGAAGGCTCGCGGTCCAGGGGTGTCACGACCATCAGGTGTCGCGATATGGACGGGTCGCTGACGAGCCCGGTCGCGCGATCGCCGGCCATCCTGATCGCGGCCGGCGGCACCAGGGAGACACCCAGGCCCAGCACGACAAGCTCGACGAGGTCCGACATCGTGTCGACCTCGGAGGGCAACCCGTCGCTCGAGTCCCGCCGCCCGGCACGCCTCATCGATGGCGGCGCGCAGCGATGAGTCCGAGCGATACTCGACAAACTCGCGGTCGGCGAGATCAATCAGCCGAACGCGGCTGCGCCCGACCAGCGGGTCCTGAGTACCGACCGCGAGTCGCAGCGATTCGGTGCCGATCGCTCGCGCCCGGACTCGGCCGGCCTGGGGCACCGGCGAGCTACCTTCCGCTGATGTTCACCGCCGAGCGGCTCGATCACGTCGGCTTCACCGCCCGCGACCTCGACGGCCAGGCCCGCCGGTACGCGACCGTCTTCGGGATGCAGCGCATGCACGCCGACGTCTGGCCCGACGTCGACGGCGGCCACCCGCTCGTCCTCTGCGCCGGGCATGTGTGCATCGCGCTGTTCCGCGCCCCCGACGGGGTTGCGCCGCGGCCCAGCGAGCCGTCGGACCCCAACGAGCATGTGGCTCTCGCCGTCGACCGCGCCAACTTCGATCAGGCTCAGCGCGACCTCTCGGCGCTCGCCATCCCGTTCGAGACCTGGGACCACGGGATCTGCGACTCGTTGTACTTCGAGGACCCCGAAGGCCACCAGATCGAGCTGGCGACGTATCGCTCCTGATCCTCAGCGCTTCTGAATCGGCGCGTACTCGGCCATGAGTTTGCGCTCAGATCCGTCAGAGGCGAAGCGCACGACGACGATTCCGCCGGGCTCGAGGCCGACGACGACGCCCTCGCCGAACGCCGCGTGCACGACGTCGTCGCCCATGCGGTACTCGGCGCTCGGGGCCTCGGAGCGCGCGTTCGTCCACGACATCGCGCGCGGGCGCGGGGACTGGCCGGCCGCGACGGCACCGATCGCCTGCAGCGTGCCCTCGCGATCGGTGAGGTCGGGCGGGATCTCGCTGAGGAAGCGGCTCGGCAGCCCGTAGCTCGCCGCGCCGAAGACCGCGCGGCGGCGCGCGAAGGTCAGGTAGAGGTCACGCATCGCGCGCGTCATCCCGACGTAGCAGAGCCGACGCTCCTCCTCGAGCGAGCCCTCGTCGACCGAGCGCGAGTGCGGGAAGACGCCCTCCTCGCAGCCGATCATGAAGACGATCGGGTATTCGAGGCCCTTGGCGTTGTGCAGGGTCATGAGGGTGACGAGGCCCTCGTCGTCGCGGCGGTCGTCGGCGTCGGCCCGCAGCATGGTCTCCTGCAGGTAGGTGTCGAGGGTCGCCTCGCCCTCGCCGCTGGCCGGGCCACGGGCGTCGAACTCGCGCGCGACCTCGACGAGCTGCTCGAGGTTCTCGATGCGGCCCTGCGCCTCGATCGTGCGTTCGGCCTCCAGGGCCTCGATGTAGCCGGTCTCGCTGAGCACGGCCTCGAGCAGGTCGCCGACCGGAACGCTCTGCTCGGCGCGGTCGCGCAGCGAGGCCATCGTGGCCATGAAGCGCTCGAAGGCCCGTACCGCCGCCGTGCCGAGCCCTGGCACCGCGTGCGCCTGCGCCGCGACGTCCCAGACCGACTCGCCCATCGTCTCGGCGTGCGCGAGCACGCGCGACAGCGACGTCTGCCCGA
Organism: uncultured Actinomycetes bacterium; assembly: GCA_963821355.1. Taxonomy (GTDB): domain Bacteria; phylum Actinomycetota; class Thermoleophilia; order Solirubrobacterales; family Solirubrobacteraceae; genus JAOPZW01. The sequence continues at coordinate 307,075 of CAWGDO010000009.1, forward strand.
TCCCGCGCTTGGGCGCGTTGGCGATGCGCGTGAACGAGACGACGTCCTGCGGGTTGCCGAGCACCGTCAGGTAGGCGATCGCGTCCTTGATCTCGGCTCGCTCGTAGAACTTCGTCCCGCCGATGACCTGGTAGCCGATCTCGCGGCGCACGAGCGCGTCCTCGAGCACCCGCGACTGCGCGTTGGTCCTGTAGAAGACCGCGATCTCGGCGCGCGAGACGCCCTCGTCGACCAGCCGCTCGATCTCCCCGACCACGAACCGCGCCTCGGCGTGCTCGTCGTCGAGCTCGCGCACCTTGACCGGATCGCCCTCGCCGAGATCGGTCCACAGCGACTTGCCCATCCGCCCGCGGTTGTGGCTGATGACCGCGTTGGCGACGCTGAGGATCGTCTGCGTCGAGCGGTAGTTCTGCTCGAGCCGGACGACGTGGGCGTCCGGGTAGTCCTCGCGAAAGTCAAGGATGTTCGTGATGTCCGCCTGACGGAAGCTGTAGATCGAGTTGTGCGTGATGAGACCGGCGGCGACGAAGTTGTGCGTGTGCTCGACGTTGAGGTCGTACACGGGGCGGTCGAGCTCGACGCGCTCGACGGACTCGACGATGTCGTAGCCGCCGTCCTCGGTGAACATCGCCATGCCGGGGCGCACCGAGGACGCGGGCATGAAGGGCAGCGGGGCGCTCGTGCCCATCCGCCCGGTGTATCGGACGCGGGCGTTGGTGCCCCGGGCCACGCGTCGCGCGAAGCGCGACGCCGCCCCGAAATCGTCGAACGCGCTATCGCTCGTCCCGACCGCCACGCGGTGCGCGGCAAGCGCGCTGGATTGGTGTCGTCTGGCGACACCAGAACAGCGCACTGTGGACAGGCGGCCACCACAGAGGGTGACGGTCACGTCCTGTGACCCGCCCTCGAACCCCGCGAAGTGCGTGTGCTCCGGCGTCGACACGATCTCGCGGCCGCCGCGCGTGCGAATCCTGATGCCATCGGTGCGGCGTGAGCGCGAACACGTCGCTGACGCGCGCGGCGCGCATGTCGCCGCTGCCGTAGGACGAGAGCACCTCGTCGCCCACGTCGACCTGCTCGATCGGCTTCGTCGAGCCGTCGGCCATCGTGATCAGCGTCCCCTCGACGAGGCACTGGTCGTCGTCCCCCACGACCGCCAGCCGCCGGTGCTCGCCGGCGAGCAGCTGCAGCAGCCGGTACTGCGCGTGGTTGGTGTCCTGGTACTCGTCGACGAGGACGTGGCGGAATGAGGCGGCGTAGCGGGCGCGGACCTCGGGGAAGAGCTCGAGGACGTTGACGGTCCGGAAGAGCAGGTCGTCGAAGTCCATGGCGTTCATGCGGTGCAGGTCGCGCTCGTAGAGCTCGTAGACGTCGGCGACGGTCTGCTCGAAGAAGCTGCCGACCTGCTGGCGGTAGGCCTCGGCGTCGCGCAGCCAGTTCTTGGCCGCGGAGATCTGCGACTGGACGGCGGCCGGGCGTGAAGCGCTTGGGGTCGACGCCGAGCTCGTCGATGCAGCGCTTGACCAGGCGCCGCGAGTCGGCCTGGTCGTAGATCGTGAACGGGCGCGTGTAGCCCAGCCGCGGCGCCTCGGCGCGCAGCATCCGCGCGCACGCGGCGTGGAACGTCATCACCCACATCGCCGCGGGTCGAATGGCCGAGCAGCAGCTCGACGCGCTCGCGCATCTCCTGGGCGGCCTTGTTGGTGAAGGTGATCGCCAGGATCTCGCCCGCGCGCGCACGACCGGTCTGCACCAGCCAGGCGATGCGGTGGGTCAGCACGCGGGTCTTGCCCGAGCCGGCGCCGGCGAGGATGAGCAGCGGCCCGTCGCCGTGCGTGACGGCCTCGCGCTGGGGCGCGTTGAGGCCCTCGAGGAGGTCCTCGATGCGGTCGTCGGCGACGGACTCGGGCACGACGGCTGAGCATACGGCGGCGGTCGGCGGGCGCTCGCGCCGGGCAGCCTCCGCCCCGTCCGGCGCGCGACGAACGGCCACCACCGACCGCCCGCGACCGATGCCGACCGCACGTCCGCTGGATCCCGCCGTCGGTCGCCTCCCGCACTCGCAATGCAGGAGAAAAGGCAGGCTCGCGGACATGCGTGGCACGGATGCTCTCGCCAAGGGCGTCGTGGCGGCGTGCGTCGTGCTCGCCGTGGCTCCCGCCGCGAACGCGGCGACGTGTCCGCATGACCGCGACCTGCAGACCGCGCTGCCGCTCCAGGACACGCGCGCCGCGCTGCTGTGCGTGATCGACGCCGAGCGCACCGCGCGCGGCCTGCCCACCGTGCGGCAGAACGGCCAGCTCGCGCGCGCCGCCCAGGGCCACGCGGCCGACATGGTGGCCAAGCGCTTCTTCGCCCACGTCGCCCCCGACGGCGCAACGCTCGCCGATCGCGTCGCCGCGACCGGCTACATGCGCCACCGGACGAACTGGGCGCTGGGCGAGGCGATCGCCTGGGCAGAGCAGCCGCTCGACACCGCCGCGAGCCTCGTCCAGGCCTGGCTCGCCAGCCCGCCCCACCGCGCGATCCTGCTCGACCGCCGTTACCGCGAGGTCGGCATCGGGGTGGCAGCCGGGCTGACCGACGGGTCGGGCCGCGCGGGCACCACCGCCGTCCTCGACTTCGGCTTCCGGACTACGCTGGCCCGATGGCGCGTCAGCGAAGTCGTGCGCGCGCGCAGCGCGCAGATCGCGGCAACGGCCCGCTCGGTGCGCATCGACCTCGAAGCGCTCGAAGACCTCGCCCCCGGCGAGCCGCCGGAGCTCGATCCGCGGCGCCACTACCTCGAGGGCCCGCAGGCCGACGTCGCGACTTACCTGCTCGTCTCTCGACACCATCAACTTCGGCTCGGGCTGGTTTCCGACGCTGCGCAAGCGCACGGGGCCGTCGGGGTACTTCACCGTCGCCTGGGCGCTGGCCGACCGCTGCGCGCGCCGGTGCCGGGTGGACCAACGGGCAGCTGCGCGCGATGCGCACCGAGGAGGTCGCCGACACGCTCGGCCAGGCGCGCGACCACGAGCTGATGGCGCTCTACGCGCAGGCCCTGCGCGAGCTCGGGCGCTTCCTCGGCGACCGCGACGCGCTCGACGTCGTCGCGGCCGCCGACGGCTCGGCCGTGCGGCTGGCCGAGCTGCTCGCGGGCGGCATGGCGATGTGGCTAGGACGACGCGGGTTCTACAAGCGCGCGCAGATCGCGCCCAGCGACCTTGCGCTCGGCGGCGTGGCGCGAGTTCGACGATCTCGACGCGCTGACGATCTTCGCCGACAACCTCGTCCCCCACGTCCTGCGCTGCGAGGGCGTGCTCGTCTATGACGAGCGTCTGGCGGCCCACATCGACGCCGGGCGCCGGCTGCGCCCCGGCCCGCAGGAGCGCGAGATCCGCGCCTGCGCCGTGCACGCCTGCGCGGCCATCGCGCAGCGCACCGGCCTGACCGAGCGCGACGTCGACAACGCGCTCTGGTACCGCGGCCAGCGCCCCGAGTACAAGGCGCGCCCGCGCCACCGCTGTCGCACCGTCTACTACTGATCGCGAGCGCGCTGGGCGGCGCTGACGTCCTTGAGGTCGGGCTCGGCGTCCTCCGGCACCGCGGGGCCGCCGTCACTTAGCGCGTCGGCCTCGTCACCTGCGCTGCGGTCGATCCCGCTCTCGGTCGCCGGCTCGTCGGACCCGGTCGTCTCGCCCACCACGGCGCTGCCGAGCTCGGGGTCCTCGGGAAGCATCTCCTCCGGAGCCTCGGTCCCTCCGAGCTCCCTGGGAACGATGCCGTCGTCGGCGGTCTGCGCCCATTCACCCTTGTCCTCACGGGCCATGACGGCGCCATACCCGGCGCCCGCCGACTGGACACGACAAAGATCTCTGACTAAAGTCAGAGAATGGACAGCGCGATGGTCGATCAGGTGCGAGGCTTCAACCGCACCGTCATGCAGCGCATCGGCGCGCTCAACGACGGATTCCTCGGCCGCGGCCGCCCGATGGGCGAGGCGCGGCTGCTCTGGGAGATCGGGCACGAGGGCGTCGAGCTGCGCGCGCTGCGCACGCGCCTGGACCTTGACTCCGGCTACGTCAGTCGCCTGCTGCGCTCGCTGGAGGCCGACGGTCTGGTCACCGTCGCACCGAGCGAGACCGACCGGCGCATGCGCACCGCGCGCCTCACGCGAGCGGGCCTCGCCGAGCGGCGCGTGCTCGAGCGCCGCAGCGACGACGTCGCGCTTTCGTTCCTCGAGCCGCTGAGCGCGTCGCAGCGCGAGCGGCTCGTCGGCGCGATGGACACGGTGCAGCGGCTGCTCACCGCCGCGCTGGTGGACATCAGGGCGGTCGATCCGACCCATCCCGACGCGCGGCGGTCCGTCGCGTCGTACTTCGCCGAGCTCGACCGCCGATCGGACTCGGGGTTCGATCCCGCCGCCGGCATCTCCGCCGAGCCGCACGAGCTCAGGCCGCCCGCCGGGCGGTTGCTCGTCGCCTACCTGCGCGCCGAGCCGGTCGGCTGCGGCGCGGTCAAGCACCACGACGACGCGCCCAGCGAGATCAAGCGCATGTGGGTCGCCGACCACGCGCGCGGGCTCGGCATCGGGCGGCGCCTGCTGGCCGAGCTCGAGGCCGAGGCGGCGCGCAGCGGGGCGCGGAGCGCGCGGCTTGAGACCAACCGCGCGCTCACCGAGGCGATCGCGATGTACCGCTCCGCGGACTACGTCGAGGTGCCCGCCTTCAACGACGAGCCGTTCGCGCACCACTGGTTCGAGAAGCGCCTGTGACCGTCACCCGCTTCGCTTGAGCTTGCCGTTGCGCTTGGCGTAGCGCTCGCCCGCGCGGAAGACTGCGAGCCCGAGCGGGATCGAGATCGCCCCGAGAGCGAGCAGCGGCCACAGGTCGCCCCACACGTCGCCGAGCCCGGCGCCATCGAGCAGCGTCGCGCGGATGCCGTGCAGCGCGTACGTCGCGGGCGAGATCGTCGCGATCGCCTGCATCCACCCGGGCATCACGTCGACCGGGTAGTAGACGCCCGAGACGACGAGCAGCATGCCCTGCGCGATGAAGCCGAGCTGCGCGCCCTTCTCGGGCGAGACCAGCGGCAGGATCGCGGTCACCATGCCGACGCCGACGAAGCGACACCGACGCCACCGCGAGCAGCACGAGCGCGGCGGCGAAATCGGCGTTCGGGAAAGCAAGGCCGAAGAACAGCGCCACGACGGCGAACAGCGCGGCGGTGCGCAGCACGCCGTAGAGCACCGCGAAGGCGCCCATGCCGAGCAGGTGCACCGAGCGCGCCAGCGGCGCCATGAACGTGTACTCGATCGTCCCCTCCCAGCGCTCCCACGCCACCGTCTCGGTCAGGGTCTCGAAGACGATCCCCAGGTAGGACCAGATCACCGCGCCGATCAGCAGGCTCGCGGTCTCACGCTCGACGTCGAGCGTTCCGCCGCTGGCCTCGACGCCTTTGGCGATGAACACGACCGTGAGCGTGTTGGCGACCGTCCACAGGAAGAACGCCAGCTCCCACCAGCCGTAGCGCTTGACGAGGTAGCTGTTGCGCTCGACGACGCCGAGCAGGGCGATGCTCTGCAGGCGGATCGCCTGCGCATGCGGCCCGCATTACGCCGCCTCCTCTTCTTCCTCGTCGTCCTCCAGCGCCCGGCCGGTCGCGACCAGGAACGCATCCTCGAGCGTCGCCGCGCCGTAGCGGCGGCGCAGCGCGGCCGGCTCCTCGAGCGCGAGCAGGCGCCCGCCGTCGAGGATGCCGACGCGAGACGCCAGCGCCTCGGCCTCGACCATGTCGTGCGTGCACAACAGGGTCGAGGTCTCGTGGCTGTCGCGGACCGCGCGGATGAACGCCTGCACCTCGAGCTTGGACCGGGGGTCAAGCCCGGTCGTCGGCTCGTCGAGCAGCAGCAGCGTCGGCGACGTCAGCAGCGCGCGCGCCAGCGCGACCTTCTGCTGCATCCCGCGCGACAGGTCCTCCATCGGCGCGCCGGAGCGCTTCTCGGGGAAGCCCACCGACGCGAGGATCTCCGGGATCCGCCGGCGTGTCTCCGACGGCGCCCAGGCCGTAGAAGCGCGCGGCGTACGCGAGGTTCTCGCTCGCCGAGAGGCGCTTGAAGAACGACGCCTCGACCGACACGCGGTTGACCAGTCGGCGCACCGCCCGCTCCTCGCGCACGACGTCGTGGCCGTACACGCGCGCGCTACCGCCGTCATGCAGCAGCAGCGTCGACAGGACGCGCACGAGCGTCGACTTGCCGGACCCGTTCTGGCCGAGGATCGCCACGCACTCGCCGCGCGCGATCGTGAACGAGACGCCGTGCAGCGCCGCGACGCGCTCGCGGCGGCGGCCCTGACGGCGGGTGAACTGCTTGGTGAGACCTACGACTTCGACTGCAGACACGACATGCTCCTCAAAGAACTCGAACCGGACAGGGGCCGACGACCGAGGCGGAGCTCGGCTACGCGGTCGGACCTAGCGGTTCAGAGCGAGAAGCACGTCGACGACGGTACCACCGCCGCCGACGTCGTGCCAGTGTGCGATCGGAGTCAGTCGACGAGGTCGAGGAACTGCCAGTGCTTGCCCTCGGCCAGCCCGGCGAGCTTGCGGCCCACCGTCTGCTGGATCGGCCGCGACGGGATGACGTGCTGCGTGCCCGCGTGCATGTCGCGGAAGTAGCGCTGGATCGCGCTCTCGCGCAGCCCCGTCGTCCCGCTCGCGGCGTAGACGAACTTCGTGACCTCGTGTGCGGCCTTCGTCACGTGGATCGTGCCGAGGCGGATCGCCGTGTTCTGGTCGACGGACAGCGTGTCGCCGCGCTCCAGCGTGTCGGTGACGTCGGTCCACGTCTCGAAGATGAGCGCCCGGGCGGCGCGGTAGGTCCCCTCGGCGGCGGCGAAGTCCTCGACGAAGGCGTCGTTGTCGGCCTGCGCGCCGGGCCGGCCCGCCTTCGCCTGGATGTACTTGCGCAGCTCGTCGAGCATCCGCCGGCCCATCCCCAGGGCCCAGCCCGAGTGGCAGATCGCGGCGATGTCGATGATCCCGAGGTGGTAGAGGTTGCCGCCGCGCTCGGGCGTCTCGGTCACGGCGAAGTGCGAGAAGTGCTCGGGGACGAAGACCGAGTCGATCGTGTAGTCGATGCTCCCGGTCGCGCGCAGGCCCATGACGTCCCAGTTGTCGATCAGCGTGGCCTGCTCGACGGGCAGTACGAAGATCCGCGGCTCGCCGGTGCCCTCGACGATGGCGAGCGTGTGGATGAAGCCCGAGTGCTTGATGCCCGAAGCGAAGCTCCACGAGCCGCTGAGCAGGTGGCCGCCGTCGGCCTGCACCGCCGTCCCGGGCCGCGTGCCCTGACCGGCGATGACCGGGAAGCGCTCGCCGCCGAAGATCTCCTCCACCGCCGCGTCGCCGAGATACGCGCCGCCGGTGCCGATCGCCAGCGACGCCGCCATCGTCACCCAGGCGGTCGAGGCGTCGCCGACCGTGAGTTCCTCGATGACCTTCAGCGAGTTGACCGGATCGAGCTCGGAGCCACCGAGCTCGCGCGGCACCCACATGCCGAAGATGCGGTTCTCGTGCAGCGCATCGACGACGGGCTCGGCCAGGCGGCCGTTCTGGTCGCCCCACTGAGCGTGCTCTCCGAGCAACGGGGCGAGGTTGCGCGCCCGCTCGAGCAGGTCCGGGGTCGTCGTCGTGTCGGTCATGCGGTCTCCTCGATCGAGTGGTTCAGCGGCGGGACAGAATGTGCAAATTAACCGACGCGCTACCCGCCCGCGGGATTTCGTCCCTGGACCGGGCGCAGCGGCCGGACGTCGCCGGGCGACTGCGCCTCCCCGCCGGCCATCTCGGCCAGCGCGCGCTCGAGCGCGCCGATGCGGCTGGCCAGGCCCTTGATCGCGTCGGCGATCGGGTCGGGCAGGTGGACCCAGTCGGCGTCCGGACCCTCGGGCTTGCGGCCGTCGACGCGCACCGGGTGGCCGGGGTTGCCGACGACGGTCGAGTTCGGCGGGCACGTCGTGGATGACGACCGAGTTGGCGCCGATCTTCGCGCCGTGGCCGACGGTGATCGGGCCGAGCAGCTTGGCGCCGGAGCCGATCGTCACGTTGTCCTCGACCGTCGGGTGGCGCTTGCCGGTGGCGAAGCCCGGTGCCGCCGAGCGTGACGCCCTGGTAGAGCGTGACGTCGTCGCCGATCTCGGCCGTCTCGCCGATCACGACGCCCATGCCGTGGTCGATGAAGAAGCCGTCGCCGATGTCGCGCCGCCGGGTGGATCTCGATGCCCGGTCAGCGTGCGGCTGACCGTCGGCGATCGCGCGCGGCACGACCGGGACGCCGGCGTGCGTGCAGCGCGTGCGCGACGCGGTGGGCGAGCAGCGCGTGCACGCCCGGCCAGCGCGGCGAGGATCTCGACGGACGCGACGCCGCGCGCGGCGGGGTCGCGCTCGTGGGCCGCGGCGACGTCGCGGCGCAGCTCGCCGGCGACACGGCGCAGGGTGCCAAGGCCGAACATGGTCGCTACGATAGCCGAGGTGCGGCTTGCGCTCGATCCTGCACGGCTGGCAGGGTTCGGGTCCCGAACACTGGCAGACCTGGCTGGCGGGCGGCTGCGCACGGCGGGCGACCACGTCCAGTACCCGGAGCTGCCGGCCTGCGACGAGCCCTGCCCCGACCGCTGGGGCATGGCCTTCCGCTCGCGAGCTCGGCGCGGCTGGCCGCACGACAGGACGACGAGCGCGTCGTCGTCGCGCACTCGCTGGGCTGCGTGCTGTGGCTGCGCGAGGCGGCGCGCGATCGCGCCATCGCGGCGCGTCGACCGCGTCGTGCTCGTCGCTCCGCCGTGCCCCGGCGCGGCGGTCCCGGAGCTCGCCGGCTTCTACCCGACGGGCGCCGACGCAAGGCCGCGATCGCGCTGGCCGCGCGCGAGACGCGCCTGATCTGCACCGACAACGACCCGTACTGCCCCGGGCAGGGCGCCGCCGCGCCATTGGGGCGCAGCCGCTCGGGCTGACCGTCGAGCTGCTGCGAGGGCGCCGGCCACCTCAACGTCGAGGCCGGCTACGGGCCGTGGCCGGAGATGGAGGCGTGGTGCCTGGGCGAGCGCGACGCGCTCGCTTCTCAGCCGGCCGCGGCCTGATCGCGCGGCGCGAAGAACGGCGGCGAGATGTAGCGCTCGCCGGAGTCCGGGCAGGACGCGTGACGATCCGCTTGCCGCGCGACTCCGGGCGCTGCGCGACCTGCAGCGCGCCCCACAGCGCGGCGCCGCAGGAGATGCCGGCCAGCACGCCCTCGCGCGCCGCGGCCAGCGCGGGCGGTCTCGATCGCGTCCTCGTCGGTGACCGCGATGACCTCGTCGAGCACCTCGCGGTCGAGCACCGCCGGCACGAAGCCCGCGCCGATCCCCTGGATGCGGTGCGGGCCGGGCGCGCCGCCCGACAGCACCGCCGAGGACTGCGGCTCGACGCGCGATGACCTGCGCCTTCGGGTTGCGCGCCTTGAGCGCCTCGCCGACGCCGGTGATCGTCCCGCCGGTGCCCGACGCCGGCGACGAACACGTCGACCTCGCCGTCGAGCGCCGCCAGGATCTCGGGGCCGGTGCCGGTGCGGTGGGCCTCGGGGTTGGCCGGGTTGGAGAACTGGTCGGGCAGGAAGACGTCGTCGTCGCGCGCCAGCGCGCGGGCGGCCTCGACGGCCTCGTTCATCCCGCCCATCGACTCGACGATCTCGACGCGCGCGCCGTAGAGGCGCAGCAGCGCCTCGCGCTCGCGGCTCATGCCCTGCGGCAGGAAGATCGTCAGGTCGTAGCCCTTGGCCGCGCAGCACGAAGGCCAGCGCGATGCCGGTGTTGCCGGACGTCGCCTCGACGATCGTCGTGCGGCCCGGCTCGATGAGGCCGTCGCGCTCGGCGGCCTCGATCATCGCGACGCCGATGCGGTCCTTGACCGAGCCGCCGGGGTTGAACGCCTCGAGCTTGCCGTACAGCTCGACGTCGACGCCGTCGGGGACCAGTCGCGCGAGCCGGATCATCGGCGTGTTGCCGACGTGGTCGGCGATGTTGATCGGGATGCGGGGCATGGACGGGCCGCACGCAGCCTACCTGCGGCGCCGCGAGGCCTACGCTTCGCCGATGAGCGACCGCATCGTCCTGGAGCGCGAAGAGATCGCCGGCCTGATCCGCGGCGCCCGCCTGCTCGACCTGCGCGTGGACACGCCGCGCGACGTTCGCGAGAAGTGGCTGGCGACCGCGATGACCGCGATGGACGCGCTCTGCGGGCTGTCCGAGCGCGAGGGGACCGATGCCGTCTGGGACGTCCTGGAGTTGCTCAGCCACCGCGAGCTGCTGGCCTTCTCCACCCTCATGGCGTCGGAGTTGAGCGAGACGTCGTTCAGCGCCGGCAGCTGACGCACCACTTCTTCGACTCCTCTTCGAGGCGGGTGGTTCATTCGCCTCACCTTGGCTCGTCATGTCTGAATCTCTCGTCGCGCGGCGCCGGGGATCGCCTGCGTCTGCGCCGTCGTCGCCACCCTCGGCCTCGCCGCCTGCGGCGGTGACTCGTCGTCCTCGGCGAACGCCTCTCAGTCGCAGCAAGCACAGCAGACGCAGCAGCGGCCCAACCGCAACTCGGCACAGTTCCAGAAGCTGCGTGCGGCGCTGCAGAAGTGCGGGGTGACCTTCCCCAACGGCGGCGGCGGCAACGGCGGGCCTCCGCCCAACACGGGCACGTCGACCACGAGCGTGAGCTGAGATGCGCCGCCCGGCACTCGCGACCATCCTCGTCGCGATCCTCGCCGCGGGCGCCATCATCGTCGCGGTCCTCGTGGTCGGGTCGCCGGCAACCTCGAGCGCGCAGGAGCGAACTGTCACCGTCGCGCGCGGCGTCGTTCAGTCGACGGTGTCCGGCAGCGGCAACCTCTCCCCCGCGAATCAGGTCGAGCTGAACTTCGCGACCAGCGGCCAGATCACGAAGATCTACGTCAAGGAGGGCGACCACGTCGGCCAGGACCAGGTCCTGGCCAAGCTCGACGACAGCGCCGCGAAGGTCCAGGTCGCCGAGGCGCAGGCCTCCCTGCAGTCCGCGCAGGACACGCTCGCCCAGGTGCAGTCCGGCTCGTCCGGCACGACGACGGCGAGCAACACGTCCGCGCGCGCGACCACGGCGATGATCGCGGACACGAGCGGGTCGTCGGGTGGGGAGCGGCTCTGCGTCCGGGAGCGGCTCCTCGGGCGGGAGCGGCTCCGGCTCGGGTACCAGCGGCTCCGGCTCGGCCAGCAGCGGCACCGGCTCGGCCAGCAGCGGCACCGGCTCGGGCAGCACCGGCTCAGGCAGCACCGGCTCAGGCAGCACCGGCTCCACCTCGCACGGCACCGGCTCGGCCTCCGGCGGTAGCTCCACGTCGCGCGAGAGCAGCTCCGCGTCGAGCAGCGGGTCCGCCGCGGGCGGCTCCTCGCACTCCGGCGGCTCCGCGTCCGGCGGCGGCTCCAGCAGCGGCTCGGGCTCGGGCGGCAGCCAGATCTCCGAAGCCGCCGCCGAGGCCAACGTCGAGAGCGCTGAGCTGAGCCTGACCAGCGCCGAGAAGGCGCTCGCCGCCACGACGCTGCGCGCCGATGACGGGGACGATCGCGGCGATCAACGGCGCGGTCGGACAGACTGTCGGGTCGGGGTCGGGCAGTGGGTCGAGCGGCTCGAGCGCGTCGAGCGGCGCGAGCGTCGCCGGGGGACTCGGCGGCTCGGGCTCATCGGACTCCTCGGGCTCGGGCAGTTCGTCGGGCTTCATCACCCTCGCGCAGCTCAGCCGCTTCACGATCGACGTCTCGCTCAGCGAGTCCGACATCGGCTCGGTCAAGGTCGGTCAGCCGGCGACGGTCACAGTCAACGCGGCGTCGGGCGAGGAGTTCGCCGCGCGCGTGACGGACATCGGCGTGCTCTCGTCGTCCTCGGGTGGCGGCGCGTCGAGCAGCGCTGTCAGCTACCCGGTCACTCTGACGCTGGATCAGACCGGCAAGCACCTCAAGGCCGGCATGAGCGCGACGGCCGACATCGTGACCTCGCAGGTCTCCGGCATCGCCATCCCGTCGCAGGCGCTGAACGGCTCGACGGTGACCGTGGTCGGCACGGACGGCAAGCAGAGCACCAGGCAGGTGCAGACCGGCGTCGTCGGCGACTCGACCACGCAGATCGTCAGCGGCCTGAACGTTGGCGACACGATCGTCGTCCGCTCGACGAGCGCCGCCGCGGGCGCGGGGGGCGCCGGCGCCAACCAGATCAACGGCGCGATCAGCCGGTTCGGCCGCGGCGGCTTGGGCGGCCTGGGCGGCGCGGGCTTCGGCGGTGGTGGATTCGGCAGGCGTGCCGGGGGCGGAGGTGGCGGCGCCGGGCCGGCAGCCGGAGGAACGCCGTGAACCAGCCTGCCCGGGCACGGCGCCGGTCTCGTCCGGTCATCGAGCTCGAGCGCGTCGAGCGCGTGTACCAGCCCAGCGAGGACGTGAAGGTGAGCGCGCTCGCGGGCGTCTCGCTGCGCATCGAGCGCGGTGAGTTCGTCGCGATCATGGGCCCTTCGGGGAGCGGCAAGAGCACGCTGATGCACATCCTCGGCTGCCTCGACGCCCCGACCGACGGCCGCTACCTGCTCGACGGCGTCGACGTGCGCAACATCGCCGAGGACGATCTCGCCGACCTGCGCAACCGCAAGATCGGGTTCGTCTTCCAGTCGTTCAACCTCGTGCCGCGCACGAGCGCAGTCGCCAACGTCGAGCTGCCGCTCGCCTACGCCGGGCTGGACCGTCGTGAGCGCCGCCGGCGCGCCGTCGCGGCGCTGGCCGCGGTGGGCATGGAGGATCGCCTGCACCACCTGCCCTCCGAGCTCTCCGGAGGCCAGCAGCAGCGGGCCGCCGTCGCGCGCGCGATCGTCACCGACCCGGCGATCGTGCTCGCCGACGAGCCGACGGGCAACCTGGACTCACACTCGACCGCGGAGATCCTGTCCATCTTCCGGCGCCTCAACGCCGGCGGGCGGACCGTCGTGCTGATCACCCACGAAGGTGATGTCGCGGCCTGCGCACGGCGCGTGATCCGGCTCGGCGACGGACGGGTGCTCTCCGATGAGCAGACCGTTGCCCACGAGGACGCCGCGTGACCCTCGGCGAGACGCTGCGCATCGCGCTGGCCGGGATCGCCGCCAACAAGCTGCGCTCCGGACTGACGATCCTCGGCATGACGATCGGCGTCGCCGCCGTGATCGTCCTGGTCGCCGTCGGCAACGGCTCCAAGAAGCAGGTCCAGGCCGGGATCGACGCGCTCGGCTCCAACGTCCTCATCGTCCAGGCCCAGAACGGCCCCGGAGGGCCGGGCGGCTTTCGCTTCGGCGGCGGGGGCGGCGGGCTGACGCTGACCACGCAGGACGCCGCCGCGCTGCAGGACGAGTTCAACGCGCCCGACGTCAAGTCCGCCGCGCCGGTGGTGACGGCCACCGGCACCACGTTGGTCTCCGACTCGACGACCTACCAGCCCGTCGTCGTTCGTCGGAACCACCCCGTCGTACGCGACAGACGCGCGACTACCAGATCGCGACCGGCGCGATGTTCACCAACCAGGACGTCAGCAAGCACCGCCGCGTGGTCGTGGTCGGCCCGACCGTCGTGGCCAACCTGTTCGGCGGTGGCGACCCGGTCGGCCAGTCAGTCCGGGTCAACGGTATCGAGCTTCGAGGTCGTCGGCGAGACCAAGCCGAAGGGCTCCAACGGCGTCCAGGACCAGGACGACGTCGTCATCGCGCCGATCACCGCCGTGGAGGACGCGATCAGCGGCTACGGCGCGATCAGCAACATCACGGTTCAGGGCCGATCGGAGGCCACGCTCGACGCCGCGCAGGCCGAGGTGGCCTCGATCATCGAGCAGCGCCACAAGATCACCGACACGGCCGACCCGGGCTTCCAGGTCATCAACCAGGGCTCGGTGCGCCAGGCGTCCGACCAGAGCACGCAGGTCTTCACCACGTTGCTCGGCGCCGTCGCCGCGATCTCGCTGCTCGTCGGCGGCATCGGCGTGATGAACATCATGCTCGTCAGCGTCACCGAGCGCACCCGCGAGATCGGCATCCGCAAGGCGATCGGCGCTCGCCGCGCCGACATCCTCACCCAGTTCCTCATCGAGGCCGTGCTCGTGTCGGTCTTCGGCGGCCTGCTCGGCGTCGTCATCGGGATCGTCGGCAGCCAGTTCACGATCGCCGGCGTCGACCCGGCGATCGCCCTGTACTCGATCTTCCTGGCCTTCGGCGCCGCCGTCGCCTGCGGCCTGTTCTTCGGCACCTACCCGGCGGCACGCGCGGCCGTGCTGCGCCCGATCGACGCCCTCAGATTCGAATGACCGATCCCGCTACGGAGACCCCCATGCCCGACCGCGACGACCGCCTCCTCGAGCTCGACGACCCCTACGAGGACGACTGGGAACCCGTCGACGACGCCGACGAGGGCTCGCTGCCGCCGCGCCCGCGCCGGCGGATCGTGACGCCGCTGTCGGTGACGCTCATCGCCGTGCTGATCGCAGCGCTGGGCTTCAGCGGCGGCGTCTTGGTGCAGAAGCACCAGGACGCCACGGGCGACGGCAGCGATGCGGCCGCGGCTGCGTTCGCGGCGGCGCGCGGCGGCGGGACCGGGGCGGGCGCCGGCGGTGGTGCGGGCGGCGGCGCCGGGGCGCGCGGCGGCTTCTCCGGCCGCGGGGCCGGCGGCGGTCAAGGCACCCCGACCGTCGGCTCGGTCACCAACAAGAACGGCAGCACGCTCTACGTCAAGGACAGCGACGGCAACACGGTGCGCGTCAAGACGACGAGCCACTCGAAGATCAACCGCACAGCATCGACGACCGCCGGTGCGATCCATCCCGGCGACACCGTCGTCGTACAGGGCACGAAGAGCTCGAGCGGCACGCTCACCGCGACGCAGATCAACGCAACCGCGTCGAATGCGACGAGCGGCTTCGCCGGGCTGTTTGGTGGTGGCGGCGGGCGGGGCGGCTTCTTGGGCGGCGGTGCAAGCGGCGGCGCCGGGAGCGGGAGCGGCCGGGAGCGGGAGCGCCGCCGGCGGTCAGGGGGCGAGCCCGCAGACTCAGGGCGCCGGCGGCTGATTCAGCTCGAGCGCACGGCGGGGGCGCACCCGATCGCAGCCCGGTCGTCGCCGGGTCGCAGCCGGGTCGCAGCCGGGTCGCAGCCGGGTCGCAGCCGGGTCGCAGCCGGGTCGCAGCCGGGTCGCAGCCGGGTCGCAGCCGGGTCGCAGCCGGGTGGGAGCCCGGGCGCAGCCCACCCGCCGAGGCGCGTCAGGAGTACCAGCGGATGCGGGGCATCGGGTCCGGCCTGTTCCTGGCTGGAACGCCGGAGCGACGATCGACCAGCCTGGTCGAGCGCGGTGTGTGAAGGCGGCGGAGAGTGAGCAGGCGGGTGATCATGGTTGCATCCTAGAGTATATCTTCTTAGGACGCAACTTGCTAGGACGCAACTTTCTGCGACGCGATGTTCGGGTAGGGTCCGCCCGTGGCCGAGCGCGACGGCGTCGATCTGATCCTCGAGCAGTGGCGTCGCGAACGCCCCGACCTCGACTCGTCGCCGATCAGCGTCATCGGCCGCATCTCGCGCCTGGCACGTGAGCTCGAGCTGCGCCTGGAGCCGGTCTATCGCGAACACGGCCTCGAGCCCGGCTGGCACGACGTGCTCGCGACGCTGCGCCGCGCGGGTCCGCCCTACCGCATGCGCCCGACCGAGTTCACGAACGCGCTGATGCTCACTTCGAGCGGCACAACGAAGCGTTTGGACCGCCTGGAGGAGGCGGGACTCATCGCCCGCGCCCCCGACCCCGACGACCGGCGCGGCACGCTCATCACCCTCACCGCCGCCGGCAGCAGCCTTATCGACAAGCTCACCGAGGCGCACTTGGCAAACGAGCGCCGCCTACTCGCCGCGCTGAGCGACACCGACCGGAGCCGGCTCGCCGACCTGCTGCGCAAGCTTCAGCTGGGGCTGCCGCCGGGCTGAGCAGCGGCGGAGTCGGCGCGCGGCTGAAGAGCATGCGACTGGCGGCCTGGCTCGGCGGCGGCCAGCAGCCCCCCCGTAGCCAGCGCCCACAGCGCCCCCGCGCCCGTGAGGGCCCATGGCCAGTCGATCAGGTTGGCGAGCGGGAATGCCGCAACCGCTGGGGCCAGCAGCCAGGCCGCGCGGTTGGGTGGTGGGAGCTCGCGTGCCAGCGTCCACCCCACCGCGACGTACCAGGAGAGGACCGCGAGCAGGCCAAGAGCACCGAGCTCGACCCACTCCTTGGAGGCCGAGGTCGTGGGCGAAGCGGGTCGGGATCGGGCGCTCCTCCAACTGGCGCACGCGCGTGGCGGCGAGGAAGTCGCCCGCCCCGTAGCCGCGCAGCGGACGTTCGAAGGCCGTGTCAAGGCCGGCGCGCCAGATCCCGACGCGCCCGTGACTGGGATCGGTGCCGCACGGCGAGCCGCGATCGCCGAGAACGACAGCGGCGGTGCCGACGAGCCCTATGGCGGCCACCAACATCGTCCAGTGGCCCCGCCGGTAGACGCGAGGCCGTGAGCCGTGCAACCACAGCGCGGCGGCCACCGCCGCAGCCGCGGGCAGCAGCGCGGCCACGCGAGCGCCGTGGCCGGCGCGCGCGAGGTCGCCGTGCAGGACGAGCGCGCTCGCCGCGGCGGCGAGCGCCGCTGTCACCGCGACCGGCCCGACGCGCCGGTCGCGTGGCGCGAGCGCCACACACAACGTCGCTGCGAGTGCGGCCAGCGCGACGGCGGTGCGGTTCGCCGTCAGCAGTACCGTCGCGATCAGCAACCAGGCAGCAAGCGCCCCCGCGGCCGCGAACGCACGGCGGCGGTCGCCGGCTACGCACACCGCCACGGGCAAGCCGCCGACACAGACGAGGGCGAGCGCGGGCGGGTACTCGAACGGGCCCGCCGGGCGCCAGTTGCCGCAGATATCGAGCGCGAGCGGGTCCGATGTCGCGATCGTTGCGACGAGGCCGGTCACGGCGCTCGCGAGCGCCGCGGCCAGCAGGACGCCGGCCTGGCCGGCGGGAGCAGGCAGCGACGCGGCGGCGACGACGATCGCGCAGAGCGCGAAGACGGCCACCGCCGCGCGGGCCGCGAGCCCGGCATCGCCCCCGGTCCACGCGGCGCTGAGCGCGGTGAGCGCAGCCAGCGCCGCGAGCGCGATCGTGATCGGGTGGCGCGCCACCCGAGCGGCGGCCACGGGCGCAGTAGCCAGAGCCGCGAGCGCGGCACACCCGGCCAGGACAGCGACCACCCCGCGCCCGCCGTCGGTGTAGCCGCCGCGCCACGCGACGGCGACCGCGACTGCGGCCAGGAGCGGCGCCCAGATGCACGCGACGGCGCCGCGGCCGACGGCCGTCTCTGGCCTGGCGACGGCGCCGCGGGCCGTCATGCGGCGGGGCCTAGCCCTTCTGCGCCTTCTTCAGACAGGCCGCCTGCGTCGTGCTCGCCGCCGTGACCTGCGACTGCAGCGCCGCGTATTGCGTGTCGTAGTCGGGCGCGCTGGGGTCGAGGGCCCCGATCTGCTGCTCGAGCGGGCCGACGGTCGCCTGGTAGGCCGCGTTGCACGCCTTCTCGGCCTTTGACTGTTTGGCGATCTTCGCCTTGGCGGTCGTATACGCGTGCTTGGCCTTCTTCAGGCATGCGGCCTTCTTGGCGCCGGACTTCTTGGCACAAGCCTTCTTCGCCACGTTGTACGCGGCGATCGCCCGGCATCCGCGAGCCTCCGAGCCCTGGTTGACGGCGCCGTAGTACTTGTCGCAGACGGCCTTGGTCTTCGGGTTGGTCGGCTTGGAAGGCGCGGGACCACCGTACGCGTCGACCGTGTTGTTCGCCGACGGCCCCGCCGGCGCGGTCGTGGCAAGCACGAGGCCGCCGATGACCAGCATCGCGGCGAGGAGGGCGAGCACGCCCCGGCTACGACGACCCGGTCGATTCCCCATCGATGACCACCCTTCCCACGTCCCCGAGAAGGCGCGAACGTACCAGGCGCGTTGGCGCTCGTGGCGAAAATCCGATGCGGCGTCGGTCGGCACAGAACGAGGCCGGGCCAGGCGGAGCGAACCGTTGCGCGCTCAGGCTGCCCCACGATCCGACGGAGCGCTCGCATCCGGGCGTCCCGCTTGCGGGCTGTACGCCCTGGGCCGCCGACTGCCAACAGCGCAGGCAAGCCTGCGGCGCGGGACTAGCAGGCTCCTGAAAACAAGACCGTGGTCCGGGGGCGCTCAGCCGTGCGTGTGGGCACTAGCCCGAGGTCGGCCCGAGCAGCTCCTGCGGGTCAGCGACCACCGCGACCGCACCGGCGCGGCGCAGGCGCCCGGGCGTCGCGGCGCCGCGCGCGACGCCGATCGCCAGCTCGACCTCCGCGGCGCGCGCGGCTTCGATGTCCTGCGGGTCGACGCCCATCACGATCACGCGGCCAGGCTCGACGCCGAGCTCCTCCAAGGCATGGAGGAGGCGGCGCTGGGCGTTCCAGCCCGTGACTACAACATCGATGCGATCGTCGACGCCGGCCAGTTCGAGTGCGTGCGACGCGCGCTCGTCGCCGGCGACGACAGCGATTCGCTTGCCCTCGCCGCGCAGGCGGTCGATCCAGGCGACCGAGCCCGGCAATGCACGCACATCGCCATAGCCCAGGTCTGCGATCACCGCGTCGAGCGAGAGCACGGCGGCGTCGAACGCGTCGTGGTCGATGCGTCGGCGCAGCGTGTCCAGCGCGGTCACGATCGGGCGCGGACGCCCACTGTCGAACGGCTGGTCGTGCGCTGTCATTTGTTGACCATCACCGCGATCCCGAGCACGACCGCGCCAACGATCGCCACCACGCACACGCCGGTGAGCAGGTGCAGCGCCACGACGCCCCCCTGGTGCGCCTTCTGGCGGTCTTGGGCCTGCAGGGACGCGATCACCGCGACGCCGGCCACCAGCATCACGCCGATCCCGAACGCGGCCGAGATGTAGGCGGCCTCGAGCAGGCTGGACCAGTCGACGTCGATGGCGAAGATCATGCCGCGATCGCCTCCGGCGCCGGCGCCGCGCCGAACGTCGGGTGCTCCGAGACCGTCTCTTCGGGCTCGACCGGCTTGGCGCGGTTGGCACGCCACAGCATGTAGCAGCCGATCACCATTGCCACGCTGACGACGATCACGCCGAACGCGCCTCCGCCGAGCACGTCGATGACGGCGTAGGAGACCGCTCCGACGGCGGCGGCGGCCGGCAGCGTCAAGAGCCAGCCGATCACGATGTTGCGCGCGACAAGCCAGTTGACGATCGCGCCCGGGCGCCCGACCCCCGAGCCGGCGACGGCGCCGGAAACCACCTGCGTGGTCGAGAGCGGATAGCCGACATGCGAGGAGGCGAGGATCACGGTCGCCGCGACGGTCTCCGAGCCGAAGCCCTGCGGCGGGCGGACCTCGACGACCTTCGTGCCAAGCGTCTTGATGATGCGCCAGCCGCCGACGTAGGTCCCGAGCGCGATCGCCGTCGCGCAACTGACGACGACCCAATCGGGGACGTGGAAGTTGTCGCCGCCGGAGAGCGAGCCGTTGGCGATCAGCGCCAGACAGATGATGCCCATGGTCTTCTGCGCATCGTTGGTCCCGTGCGCGAGCGCGACCATCGACGACGACCCGACCTGGCCCCACCGGAACTCGCGCTCGGACCGGTCGGCCGTGTAGCGGCGAATCATCCTGTAGACCAGGAAGACCCCGATCGCCGCGACGATTCCGGCGACGACCGGCGAGGCGATCGCCGGGATGATGACCTTGGAGACCAGGCCGTCGAACTTGACCGCGCTGGACCCCGCCGCGGCGATCGTCGCGCCCACGACGCCGCCGATCAGCGCGTGCGACGAGGAGGACGGGAGGCCGAACCACCAGGTCGCGAGGTTCCAGCAGATCGCGCCGACGAGGCCGCCGAACACGACGGTCGGCGTGATCGCTCCCGCATCGACGATCCCCCCGGCGACCGTGGCCGCGACCTTGAGCGAGATGAACGCACCAACGAAGTTCAGGATCGCCGCGATGGTGACCGCGATGCGCGGTTTGAGCGCGCCCGTCGCGATGGTGGTCGCCATGGCGTTCGCCGTGTCGTGAAAGCCGTTCGTGAAGTCGAAGCTCAGCGCAGCTGCGACCACGAGGGCGACGATGACATCACCGGCGTCCATAAGCGGGGCCGCACGCTAGTGCGCGCCCTGCGGCCTCACAACGGGCGTTCACGGGTCGTTCACGACTCTCGCGGAGGCCTGACAGCGACGCGCTTCCGCGGTCACCGGTGCAGGCCGAAGGGCGCGTCCGGTATCCGAGTCCTCAGTTGCAGACCGGGCAGGCGCCGCGCGCGCAGGCGCAAGCGCGCGTCACCGCAGCGCGTTTCGCCGGGCGCCAGCGGCGCAGCCACTCGCGCGCCCCTGGCTCGGTGCGATCCCCGCCGCCCGGCCACGAGCCGTCGACGAGGTCGGCCATCATCCGATCGTTGTCGGCGGCCCGCCGCCGGGCGACCGACTGGATGTGGGAGATGACGAGGGCTCGGCGCGGATCGTCGGCCATGGGCGGGTATTGGCTACCCGCCCGGCCGACTCGCCTCACGTGGTCTGGGGGACCTTGGCCAGCGCCTCCTGGTACATCGCCATCTGGCGCGCGACCGCCTCGTTGGCGAAGCCGTCGATGTGGCGGATGCCCTCGACGGACAGGTTGGCGTCGATCGTGTTGCGCCGGAACTCCTCGTCCTCCCGGACGGCGGCCAGCTGCTCGGCGCTGCCGTGCATCTCGATGTACCCGCCGAGCCCGTCGTTGGGGGTGAGGAGGACCACGTCGAAGCCCTCGATCCGGCCATCCTGCTGCATGCGGCCGCAGATCCCCAACGCCTCGTTGAAGACCTCGACGGCCCGCTCCTCGCGCCCCCGGACAGGCGTGGTCCACCCGATGAACAACACGCGGTCGGCCATGCCGACTCCTTCCGTCTCGGTCCGACCCCCCAAAGACCGGACCTGTCGCACCGACCCTCTCAGGCCGCCTGCTGCGGCGCAAGCGTGCTGCCCGCCTCGACGTCGCGCATCCCCGGCAGCGAGTGGTGGCGCTATCGCCGTGACCGTCGGGCCAACCGACGCGCCTACCGCAAGGATCACCGCACCAGCACCCTCGGAGAAGCAGCAGACGCTCCGCGAGCACCGTGGATGCTCGGGCGGCAACGCAGGGGGCGGCGGGTGCGACGGCCCAGGCGGCGGGCCGCATGGGGCTTCTGAAGCATCAGGGCAGCGCGACCCAAGCGCGCCTAGCCGCCGCCGCGCTCGGGGTGCTGAATGGCGTAGATGCACCGTGCGTAGACGCCCTTGTAGTGACCGGCGCTCCGGCCAGCGACGCTTCGCGCGTACGCGTCACACTCCCTACGGTCCTTTGCGGTGACCTCCGGCTTGCGGTAGCCGCCGCAGCCTGCGGCCAGCAGGGCGGCCACGAGCACCACCGGACCCAACGGGCGCATGCAGCGAGCGTAGCCCGCCGGTCACCGACGCTGCGGTGATCGCCGGGCGGGCGTGGCAGGTCATCGCCGGCGCCCCGCGCGCCGGCGCGCTGCCGACACCGCGCCAGTTCTTCGGCACAGCGTGCCGGCGTGCGCTTCGGGTGCGCTGCAGTGCGTACCCAGGATTCGTGCGGTGCCGAGCGGCTCCCCAGCGGAGAAACCCCTGTGTCCACCGCGAAATGTGGCTCTGCAGAGCGCTGTCTTTCAGATGTAGTACATGAGGGCGAACCCCGATGGCAACGGGCATCAGGCGGGGTGCGTAGCAGTCGGCGTAGCAGTCGGCGTAGCAGTCGGCTCCGACTCGGCGCCCCCAGCTGACGCGCCAGGAACGCGTCCAGCAGGCCCGCCGCCTCATCCTCCGCGCCCCGCAGAAGGTGGCCGTACTGGTCCAGGGTGATCCTGATGTTCGCGTGGCCCATGAACGTTGACAGCGCCTTGACGTTCACGCCCGCCGCGATCATCAGGCTCGCGTAGCCGTGCCGGCACTCATGCAGGGTCGGAGCCTCGACCTCGGCGGCGTCCGCGGCGTCACGGCCACGGTCGTAACTGTCGCGGACGCCCACGAAGATTCGGCCGCTCGCCGGCGCGTCGGGCAGGTAGGCGTCCAGATGGTCGCGCAGCACCGCGGGGACCGGCACCCTGCGGCGACCCTGCCGGGACTTCGGCGCGACCTCGCCCTCGACCTGATCCCAGCCGCGCTCCACGCGGATCACCGGGACGAGCCGCAGCTTGCCGCGACGGATGAGCCGCAGCTCGGGCTGCACGTGACGCTCGAAGCTGTCGACGCTCATTCCGAGCGCGGCCGCGGCCTCCTCGCGGGTGAGCGCGACGCGCGGGATCGGCCCCGTCTCGCTCATCAGGCGTCGTCCCGGCGCTCGTCCCGGCGCTCGTCGTCGACGATCTTCTCCGCGGCGGGCAGGATCGTCTTCAGGAACAGATCGAGGCGCGGCCAGCTGTCCGCCGCCTGTTCCAGCCAGCGGTCCTGTTCGTTCGGCGTCAGCTGCCGCCAGATCGCCACGGTCGCTTGAGCGCCGGCCTCAGCGGCAGTGATCGCGGAGTCGAGCGCGTCGAACAGATCGTCGCTCATTCCGGCCAATCACGTGATGCTGTGCCGCCGCTGTCATCGGCTCGCCGGCGGACTCTCGCGCTGACCCCGCCGATTGGGCGACCATTCCCGGCGCTGCTGCTCTTGCCTCGATGTGGCAGCGCGGCTTAGTGTTGGCCGAGGTCCAGCCGCGAGAGGAAGCGAGGCGAGCATGGACGGCGATGATGTTCGCGGGCCCGATCAGCCGGAGCCCGGCGGCAAGACCGAGCAGCAGATCTTCGACGAGCAGATCGCGCGAGCCTCCGGGAAGTTCGTCGTGATGGTCGGCGGGGTCGGCATCGTGGCCGCGCTGGTGTTGTCCACGATCGCGCTCGTGATCAGCGCCGGCGGGAACACCAACACGGTCACGGTCACGGCTCCGGCGCCAGCCGGGCGGACCGCCGGCGGCGGGCAGTCTCCCCAGGTCACGGGCGACGCGCTCGGCGCGCAGCTCTTCACCGCGGGGAAGGCCGACGTCGGCGCCATCGGCTGCGGGTCGTGCCACACGATGAAGGCCGCGGGCACCAGCGGGACGGTCGGCCCCAACCTCGACAAAGAACTGACAGCCGATCCAGCCTCGGCCACGCGCGAGTCGATCGTGGATCCCAACAAGGAGATCGTCAGCGGCTACAGCGCCAACGTGATGCCGACCAACTACGGGACGGCGCTGACAGCGCAGGAGCTCGACGCGCTCGTCAACTACGTGTACCACAGCACCAACACCAAGGCTAAGGCCAAGCAAGCCTCGGCAAAGACCACGACCACCCCGTAAGCGACGGGCACGCGGGGACGATCTAGCGGCACCATCGACATCGCTTCGTTCGCGACGTTCTTGCTCGGCGCGCTCCCCTGTCGTGTCCCCCGGCGCCTCAAAGAAACGGGGCGCGGCCCGACGCTTGAGGCGGGACAGGACGGGCCGCGCCCTCGCATGTCTACAGCACCGCGGCGAGCAGCGGACGCACGCGCTTGCGTGCGTCGTGAAACGCGGTGACGACGGTCGCCGGCTGGCCCTCATCGCTGCGCTGGTAGGCGCGTACCGCGGCCAGCTGCCCGCGCGTGAGCGTGTCGATCGCTTCGCGGAACGTCTCGCGCGCGAGCACCACCCGCAACGGGTCCGCCCCCAGCGACCAGGACGGCGGGCTCCCATCCAAGCTCAGCGAGATGATCGAGCGAAGCCGGCGGCGACCCCGTCCAGCGTTTCAGGGCGCGGCGACGCTGCCAGTTGTCGTGCAGCGCGTCGTGCGCGGCGTGGGTGGCGAACGCCACGAACGGGGCGCGATGCGGGTTGTAGTTCCCGCGCTGGATCTCCGCCCACACCTTCGCGGTGACGATCGCGTAGAGATCCTCGATGTCGCTGTCGGCCGCTGTGGAGTCGGCCCACGTTTCGCAGACGTCGAGCAGCTGGCGTCGGCAGTTGGCGAGCAGAAGCTCCAGGGCGCGTTCGTCGCCTCCCGCGGCGCGCACCGCGAGCCACCGATCGTGTTCGGCGCTCACAGCGACGATCGGGGTCCACTCACGTCGCGAACCTAGCCGTCCGCCAGGACACGGGACGCCCTCCGGGACCCCGGTCCTTCGCCGGCAGAGTAACCGCCCGGGTGCGTAGCAGTCGCGTAGCAGTCCGGCCCGGATCGCAGCGGTCGAGAGCGGTTCCCCAGCGGTTCAACTTGGCTCTACCAAGCCAAACACGGCTGCGCGCAGGGGGCGCTTCTAGATGTGGTACATCGTCGCGCCCGCCTCGCGCGCCTCGCGCTCGACGATGTCAGCGACGGTGGCGCTCGCGAGCACGTCGCGGGCGGCGGTGGCGGCGTCGGCGAAGATGCCTTGCGCCTCGCGGCCGAGGGGGCCGTCGAGGAGCTCGACGATCTCGAGGACGGTGATCTCGTGGGGCTGGCGGGCGAAGGCGTAGCCGCCCTTGACGCCGCGCTGGGAGCGCAGGATTCCCGCGCGGCGCATGACGGCGAAGAGCTGCTCGAGGAACTGCACCGGGATCTCGCGTCGGCGCGCGAGCTCGCCGATCGGCACAGGCCCCTCGCCCGAGCGGCCGAGCTCGGCGAGGGCGCGGAGTGCGTAGGGGCTCTTGGTGGTGATCGAGAGCATCGGCGTGCGCGCCGATCGTATGGCACCGGCCGGTGGGCGGGATCAGCGCCCGGGCGACTCGGGGACCGCCTCGAGGACGCTCAGTGCGGCCGGCGAGCGGGTCGGGACCACGCGGCGCAGCGCGAATCCCGCCTGCGCGAACAGGCCGCGGAACTCCTCCTCGGTGCGTTCGCGCGCGCCGAAGAGCATGAGCATGTGGACGTCCATCCGGATCGCCTCCGGCCCATCGTGAGCGCGCGGCGGGAGGATCGCGTCGACCACGAGCAGCCGCGATTCGGGCGTCACCGCCTCGCGACAGCGGTCGAGGATGCCCCGCGCGCCGGCGTCATCCCAGTCGTGGATCACGCGCGAGAGCAGGTAGGCGTCGGCGCCGCCGGGCACCGCATCGAAGAAGTCACCGACGCGGCACTCCGCTCGGTCGCCCAGACCCGCGGCTGAGAACCGCTGCGTCGCGCGCTGCACCGCCTCGGCGCGATCGAGCAGGACGCCGCGCACACCGCCGTCTGCCTCGAGGATCGCCTGCAGCAGCACGCCCGAGCCGCCGCCGACGTCGACGAGGCTGCGCAGCCCCGCGAAGTCGTAGGCCGCAACGACGTCGTCTGCCTCGCGCTGGGCCCGGGCGGCCATTGACGCCTGGAACGCCGCCGCGCGCTCGGGGTCGGTCGCGAGGTGCTCGAAGAAGGGCTCGCCGTGGACGTGCTCGAACGCGGTGCCGCCATCGGTGGCCGACCGCAGCATGCCGGCCGCCGCCTCCCAGTAGACGTCGCCGCGGGCGATGACCTGGCCGCGCAACGAGCCGGGGACCGCGTCGCGCAGGCACGCGCCCACCGCGGTGAGCTCGAAGCGGCCGTGGCTGTCCTCGGCTAGCACGCCGTCGATGACGAGGCCGCGCAGCATCCGCGTCAGCCGATCGGAGTCCGCCCCCACCGCCGCCGCGACGTCTGCGCCGGTGCGCGGCCCGTCAGCGAGGACGTCGGCGACGCCGAGCCGCGGCGCGACGTAGAGCAACTGCGTCGTGAGGTACCCATCCATGAGCCGCGCGAGGTCGCGCTGCGCGGCGGCTGGATCACCGGTGTGCGGGCCCGCGGGCACCGCCCCGATTGTTGCGGCTCAGAGCCAGCCGCGCTCGGTGGCGATCAGGACGGCCTGGGCGCGGTCGACGGCGCCGAGCTTGCCGTAGATGTTGTGCAGGTGGGTGCGGACCGTGCTCGTCGACAGCGAGAGCTCGTGGGCGATCTGCTTGTAGACCTTGCCCTCGGCGAGGCGCTTGAGCACCTCGACCTCGCGGGCCGACAGCGGGCACGGGTCGATCTGGCGCGTGCGCTGGCCGACCGGGTAGGGCAGGTCGTACATGACGCTGCGCAGCTCGGTCGGGCCGAGGCCGATGGCGCGGGCGCACTTCAGCAGCTCGGTCGGGCGACACGGCGCCGCCCTGCGCGTAGTGGGCGAGCATGTCGGCGAGGCGGACGAAGGCGGCCTCGCCGACGGCGTCGTCGGCGTGATGGCGCTCGATGACGGACGCGACGGACTTCGGCAGGCCCCAGCGGCGGGCGAGCACGCCGCCGACCAGCGCGTGGTCGACGCCGAGCTCGCGACGCTCGCGGTGGATGCGCTCCTCGGGCGTGCGGGCGTTGCCGTGCACCTGGCCGGGGTAGCCGGGGTAGGCGTGCATCAGGACGAGCTTGCCGATGTCGTGCAGCAGCGCGGTGACCATCAGGCGGTCGCGGTCCTCGTAGCCGACCTCGGCCGCGAGGCGGTCGGCGGCGCGCTGCGTGGCGACGCCGTGCAGGCGGAAGCGCTCGGGCGCGGCGTCCCAGACGGACGAGCGCTCGAAGAAGTCGAAGGTGCGCGCGCGGGTGGCGAGCGACTGGACGGCCTCGGGCGAGAGCAGCTCGACGGCCTCGACGACCGACTCGACGCGGCCGCGGGTGCTGCCCTCGACCTGGTTGGCGAGGCGCAGGACGGCGATCACGAGCGCGACGTCGGACTCGACGGCGGCGACGACCTCGCCGGGCGAGATGCGCTCGGCGGTCACGAGGCGCAGCAGGCGGTTGCGCGACTCGGCGAGCGCGGGGAAGGTCTCGAGCGCCTCGAACGCGGCCGTCAGGCGACGGCCATGGCCCTCGTTGTGGCGGCGCTGGGCGCCTGCGGCCTGCGGTGGCTGTCGGGCGAATGGGCTTGACTGGCGGTGGCGGGCGTGGGTCATCGTCGATTGGGTCAGGGCCTTGTGGGATCGTTCCGGGCTCGACTGGCTCCTGTATCGGCAGGCATGGACGCGTGTTTGAGCGCCGCTGTCGCCGATCGACTCGCGCCCGTCAGCTTCTCAGGTCCGCAAAGCGGCGTCGATCCGCGCCAGCGACTCGTCGCGACCGAGCACGCGCGAGCGTCTCGAAGATGCCCGGTGAGACCGTGGTGCCGGCCAATCGCGACGCGCATCGGCTGGAAGACGTCGCGCGGCTTGGCGCCGCGCGCTCGACGACCCCGCGCAGCGCCGGCTCGATCGGCTCGACGATCGAAGGGCTCGGTCGACGTCCAGCGCCCGCGCGCGCGTCGGCCAGCGCCTCGCGGCCCTCCGTCGCCGAGCCACTTCTCGCGGGCGCCGGGTCGTCGGCGGGCCCGTCGAAGATGAAGCCGGCCAGCGGCCAGAAGTCCGTCGAGCGTCTGGATCTTCTCCTCGCGAGATCGCGACGGCGTCGCGCAGGCCGCTCGCGGCCGGTGCAGCGCCTCCAGGCGGCGCGGTGAGCTCGTCGGTGCCGCAGCTCGCGCATGTAGCGGCCGTTCATCCAGCGCAGCTTCTGCTCGTCGAAGTGCGCCGGGTTCTTCGAGACGCGCTCGATGTCGAAAGCGCTTGACGAGCTCGTCGGTGGAGATCAGCGTCTCGTCGTCGTCGTCGCCCCAGCCGAGCAGCGCGAGGTAGTTGCGCACCGCCTCGGGCAGGTAGCCGGCGTCGCGCAGCTCCTGGACGGACGCGGCGCCGTGGCGCTTGGAGAGCTTCTTGCCGTCGGGGCCGTGCAGCAGCGGCAGGTGCGCGTAGAGCGGCGGCTCGGCGCCCGAGCGCCTCGAGGACGAGCAGCTGCTTGGGCGTGTTGGAGAGGTGGTCCTCGCCGCGGATCACGTGGGTGATGTCGGCGTCGAGGTCGTCGACCGCGACGGCGAAGTTGTAGAGCGACGCTGCCGTCGGCGCGGGCGATGACCGGGTCGTCGAGGTGCACGTGCTGGAACGTCGTGTCGCCGCGGATCAGGTCGTGGACGACGGTCTGCGCCCTCGTCGGGCACGCGCAGGCGCACCGCGCCCTCGGCCTCCGGCTCGCCGCGGAAGCCGCGGTCGGCGCCGTGCGCGGCCTTGTAGGCCTTGACGTCCTCGGCGGTCGCGGTCGAGCGGTAGGCGTGGCCCTCGTCGAGCAGGCGCTGCGAGGACCTCGCCGGTGACGCTCGGCGCGGCGCGATCTGCGAGATCGGGCCCTCGTCCCAGTCGAGCTCGAGCCAGCGCAGCGCGTCGAGGATCTGCTCGACGTTCTCCGGCGTCGAGCGCTCGCGGTCGGTGTCCTCGATGCGCAGCACGAGCGTGCCGCCCTGCGCCGCGGGCGAGCAGCCAGTTGTAGAGCGCGGTGCGCGCGCCGCCGATGTGGAGCGGGCCGGTCGGGGAGGGAGCGAAGCGAACGCGCATCGCCCCCAGCGTACGACGATCAGCGCACGCGTATCGTCGTGGCCGCGTTCCAGTGCAGCGGCTTGGAGTACTTGCGCAGCGGCGCCTCGGGCACCTGCCCGATGCGCTGGCCGTGCGGGGCGTCGGGCGGGCAGATCGCGATGTAACGCGCGTAGCCGCCCAGACCGCCACCGAACTTCGGGTAGCCGATCTCGACCAGGCATCCGGTGGCCGGCACCTGGTCGAGGTTGGCAACGCCCTCGGCTTGCGCGTAGCCGTGATGCATCAGCCACGACTCGCCTTCGAGCGTCGGTGTCGAGTCGGTGTCCAGCGGCTCGTGGCCGTGGAAGAGGATGTGGCGCTGCAGGTGCAGGAACTCGAGTGCCTTGAGGCTGACGCCCGGGAACTTCTTCAGTTTCGGCAGCTCAGCGCTTGGCCAGCGCTTGGACCAGTCCGAGCGCACGAACACGACGCTGCCGGCCGGGATCCGCCCGTGGTCGATCTCCCACTTGCGGATGTCGGAGACCGTCAGGGCGTAGTTGAAGTCCTTCTTGACCTGGGGAACGATCGAGATGACGACGAGCGGGCGCACCGCGAACGTCGCCGGCAGCTCGGAGATCGACGCGTACTCGGGCGCCCAGTGAGCGGGCGGGTCGAGCTGCGTGCCCAGCTGGTCGGTCGACAGCGTGTAGCGCGTCGCCTCGAAGCCGTCGCTCTTGTAGGTGTAGGGGTTGCCGGTCGACGGGTTCAGCGACGGCGCGAACTGCGACGGCCCGAACCCGGCCCAGACCGGGATCGTGGGCGTGATCGTGTGGGTCAGGTCGACGTAGCGCGCGCCCTTGAGCGCGTTGTCGTACACCTGCCACAAGCCCGGCGAGGCGCCGGGCGCGGGTGCGGCGGCCAGAGCGGCGAGCGCCGCGGCCAGGCCGGCGGCGACGAGGGTCCTGCGCATAGGTCCTCCAATGGGTGGGAGCTGGACGGCGCGGTGCCTATCACCCGCGCGGCGTCGGACCAAAGCCGTGCGATAGAAGGCAGACATGCTCATCGGCGCGCACGTCTCCCCCGCCGGCGGTCCCGCGAAGGCCGTCGAGCGCGGCGTCGAGAAGGGCTGCGACGCCGATCCAGATCTTCAACCAGAACCCGCGCGCCTGGAAGCCGACGGTCTACACCGAGGCGCACATCGCGGATTTCCACGAGGCGATGGCGGGCAGCCGTGTCAAGGCACTGCTGATCCACGCCGTCTACCTGCTCAACCCGGCCAGCGAGGACAAGGAGATCCGCGACAAGACGCGGACGTCGCTCGATCGCCTCGCTGCGCGCGGGCGATGCGCTCGGCGCCCACGCCGTCGTCCTGCATCCCGGGTCAGCGCCAAGGCCGGCAAGGTCGGACCGGCGATCAAACGCGCCGGCAAGGTCATCGCGCGAGGCGCTGAAGGAAAGCGACCGCTGCCCGCTGCACCTCGAGAACACGGCCGGCACCGGCGGGACGCTCGGGCGCTCCTTCGAGGAGCTGGCCGCGCTGTTCGACGCCGCCGGCGGCGACAAGCGCCTCGGTCTGTGCCTGGACTCCTGCCACCTGTTCGCCTCCGGGTATGACATCCGCACGGAGGAGGGGCTGGCCGACGCCCTCGACGAGTGCGACAAGAGCGTCGGGCGCAACACGATCGGCTCGCTGCACCTCAACGACTCGCAGACGCCGCTCGGCTCCAACCGCGATCGCCACGCCAACGTCGGCGAGGGCGAGATCGGCCGCCGCGGCTGCGGCGTCGTTTCTCTCCGAGCCGCGCTTCGAGGAGCTGCCGTGCGTGCTGGAGACGCAGGGGCCGCAGCACACCGGCCCGAGCAAGGAGGAGGTCACGCTGAGCCGGCGCCTGCGGGCTGCGGGCGTGCGACGCCGAAGTTAGGCGCGGGGCCGTTCGGGTAGACAAGGATCTCCAGGTTCCCTCGCCCCCGGTCCCCTGCGCCCGCCGCACGCGGCGGCCGCGCAAAGAGGAATGCGACCCCCCGCCCCCGGTCCAGCGGTAGAGCGAGGGGTCGCTGGCGCGACCGTAGCGGAGTCGCACCCCCGTGTGGGGTGGTTTTTCCGAGTGCATAGGAAAAGGCACAACTTGGACGCCATTTGGCCGGCGGCGAGCGGATCGGTCGAGCGCGAGGACTCAGGTCGTCGCGGGTGAGGCGGCAGCCAGCGCGGCCGGACCCAGGATCGACTGAAGCTCGGCGCGCAGGCTCGGCGTCTCCTTGACGCGATAGCCCTCCCCCAGCCGCAGCGTCCGTGAGCCCGCGGAGGTCTGGATCGCGAGCACGACCTCGCAGTCGCCGGCGTGGTTGCCGAAGACGTGCTTGAGCTCGTCGATGATCGAGGCCGGCAGCGCGCGTGGCGTCGAGCTGGACCGTCAGCGGCTGCGGCACGGCTGGCTGGACTGCGGCTGCCTCGCGGGCGGCCTCGACCTCCTCGGCCGTCGGCGTGAACGGCTCGACAGTCTGCGCGATGAGCGACGTGCCCTTGTCGCCGTGGTCGACGCGCCCGCGCACGAGCACGATCTCGTCGACCCCGAGGGCGCCCTCGTACTCGGCCAGCGCCTTGCCGAAGATCAGCACCTCGATCGAGCCCTCGAGGTCGTCGAGGGTGGCGAACATCATCGGATCGCCCTTCTTCGTGCGGATCTTCTTGGCCTGCGTGATGATGCCGCCGGCGGTGACCCAGTCGCCGTCCTTGCGGTCGGACAGCGAGGCCAGCGGCGCAGTCGATCGCCGCGCGCAGCGCCTCGCGCACCTCCTTGAGCGGGTGCGCGGAGATGAAGAGGCCGATCGCCTCCTTCTCGATGGCGAGCAGCTCGGCCTGGTCGAACTCGCCCGGCGGTATCGGCGGGTGCTGGGGCGCGGCGAAGGCGCCCGGCGCGCCCGCGGCCGGTTCGAGCGGGGTCGAGGTCGAAGATCGACCCCTGCCCGATCTGCGCATCGAGCTGCGCCTTCTGGCCGGCGGCCTGCGCCTGCTCGAGGACCACGAGCATGCCCTTGCGCGAGGCGCCCGTCGAGCCGAACGCGCCGCACTTGATGAGCGCCTCGATCGCGCGCTTGTTGACCGCGCGCGGATCGACGCGCGCGCAGAAGTCCCAGATCGACGCGAACGGGCCACCCTCGTCGCGGGCGGCCTTGATCGCCTCCACGGCCGCATAGCCGACGCCCTTCACCGCGTCGAGGCCGAAGCGGATGTTGCCGTCGACGACGACGAACTCGTGGTCGGAGAGGTTGACGTCCGGCGGCAGGATCTCGATGCCCATGTCCTCGGCCTGGGCCGCGAAGAACGGCACCTTGTCCTTGGTGTCCATCACCGAGGAGATCAGCGCCGCCATGTACTCGGCGGGGTAGTTGGCCTTCAGCCATGCGGTGCGGTAGGCGATCAGCCCGTAGCACGCGGCGTGGGACTTGTTGAAGGAGTAGTCAGCCGACCTCTCGTTGGTCTCCCACAGCCAGTCGATGACCTGCTGGGAGACGCCGTTGCGCCGGCAGCCCTCGACGAACTCGGGCTTGAGCGCGGCCATCGCCTGGCGGTTCTTCTTGCCGATCGCCTTGCGCAGGTCGTCGGCCTTGGCCCCGGAGAAGCCCGCCAGGGACTTGGCGATCTGCATCGCCTGCTCCTGGTAGAGGATCACCCCGTGCGTCGAGCCGAGGATCGACTCCAGGCGCTCGTCGGGCACGCTGACGGCGTCGGGGTTGCGCTTGCCGCGCGCGTAGGTCGGGATCTGATCCATCGCGCCCGGCCGGTACAGCGCGATGAGCGCGACGAGGTCGTCGAACTCGGTCGGTTTGACCTGGCGCAGCGCGCTCTGCATGCCCTCGGACTCGAACTGGAACACGCCGATCGAGTCGCCGCGGGCCATCATCTCGTAGGTCTTGGCGTCGTCGAGCGGCAGGTTGGTCATGTCCGGGCGCGTGCCGGTTGAGCGCTCGATGATGTCCAGCGCGTCCTCGATGACGTCGAGGTTGCGC
Source organism: uncultured Actinomycetes bacterium (assembly GCA_963821355.1). Taxonomy (GTDB): domain Bacteria; phylum Actinomycetota; class Thermoleophilia; order Solirubrobacterales; family Solirubrobacteraceae; genus JAOPZW01. The sequence continues at coordinate 339,429 of CAWGDO010000009.1, forward strand.
AGGCCCAGGAAGTCCATCTTGAGCAGGCCGAGCTCCTCGACGGGCTTCATCGAGAACTGCGTGACGAGCTTGTAGTCCTTCTCGCCGTTGCCGTTGCCGTTGCCGTTGCCGTTCGCCGCGCCGCCGGAGTCGGCGAGCTGCAGCGGCACGACATCGGTGAGCGGCATTCCCGCGATGACGACCGCCGCGGCGTGGATCGAGGCGTTGCGCACGATCCCCTCGAGGCCGCGCGCGACGTCGACGATCTGCTTGGCCGTCGCGTCGCTGTCATAGGCGCCCTTCAGCGGCTCGCCGAGCTTCAGGCAGTCGTCGAACGACGGTGGCCGGCCCTGCTGCGGATCGGGGATCAGCTTGGCCAGCCGATCCCCCACGCCGTAGTCGTGCCCGAGGACCCGCGCCGCGTCGCGCGTGGCCGCGCGCGGGAACATCTTGCCGAACGTGATGATCTGGGCGACCGACTCGCGCCCGTACTTGCCCACCACGTACTGCATGACGCGCTCGCGGCCGCGGACGGAGAAGTCGATGTCGATGTCGGGCATCGACACGCGCTCGGGGTTGAGGAAGCGCTCGAAGAGCAGGTCGTAGCGCAGCGGGTCGAGATCGGTGATGCGCAGCGCGTAGGAGACGATCGAGCCGGCCGCGCTGCCGCGCCCGGGACCGACGGCGATGCCGTTGTCCTTGGCCCAGGTGACGAAGTCCCAGACGATCAGGAAGTAGGCGTTGAAGCCCATCCGGTCGATGACCTCGAGCTCCATCTCGGCGCGCTCGAGCGCGTCGGCCGGCGGCGGATCGCCGTAGCGCGCCCGCAGCCCCTCCATGACGCGCTCGTGCAGGTAGGCGCGCTCGTCCTCGCCCTCGGCCAGGTAGCGCGGGATGAGCTGGCGCCCGAGCTCGATCGTCACGTCGCAACGCTCGGCGATCTCGATCGTCGAGGCGATCGCCTCCGGCCACTCGGCGAACGCCTGCGCCATCTCCTCGCTGGAGCGCAGGAAGAACTCGTTGGTGTCGAAGGTCATCTTCGGCGCCGCGAGCGTGGACTTCGTCTGCACGCACAGCAGTGCCGTGTGGTGGTCGTAGTCCTCGCGACGCAGGTAGTGCACGTCGCCGGTGCCGACGAGCGGGCGCCCGACCTCGCGAGCGATCCGCACGATGCCCGCGTTGGCCTTCTCCTGGTCGGCGATGCCGTTCTTCTGGACCTCGAAGTAGACGTTGTCGGCCCCGAAGGCGTTGAGCAGGTCGTCGACGTGCGCGCGCGCCTCGGCCTCGCGGCCGTCGACCAGCCGCTGGCAGAAGCGCGAGGCCAGGCACCCGGTCAGCGCGATGATCCCGTCGCCGCGAGCGGCCAGCTGGGCCATGTCGAGCGTCGGCTTGCCGCGGTGCAGGCCCTCGAGGAAGCCCTCGGACGAGAGCTTGACGAGGTTGCGGTAGCCCGTGTCCGACGCGGCCAGCAGCGTCAGGTGGTTGCGCTCGGAGCGGCCCGGCGAGCGATCGGCGTGGTCGTCGACGAGGTAGATCTCGCAGCCGAGGATCGGCTTGATGCCGTGCTTGTGGCAGGCCTTGTACAGCTCGATCGCGCCGTTCATCACGCCGTGATCGGTGAGGCCGAGGGCGGGCTGGCCGAACTGGGCGGCGCGGGCCGCCAGCTCGTCGATCTTGCACGCCCCGTCGAGCAGCGAGTACTCGGAGTGGACGTGGAGGTGGGCGCAGGCGGGCGTCGTCACGGGGCCATCGAGGATAGGCGCCGCGGAAGACGGAGCCCGCCGCGCACGAGCGCCTTCCCGCATCTTGCGGACGTTCAGGAAACCGCCACGCCGAGCCGGTCCGCGAGCTCCTCGCGGCCCTCGTCGCTGAGGCGCACGGCGCGCGTGCGCGGCAGGCGCACCACCCAGCCCAGATCGAAGAAGCGACGCGCAAGCGCGGCGCCCAGCGCGCCCGAGAGATGGTGCGCCTGCTCGCTCCAGTCGACGCAGTAGCGGATCGGCGCTCGCGGACCGGCGAGAGTCGCGTCGACGTCGACGCCGAGGTCGCGCAGCCGGCGGGCGCCGTCGTCGCTGAGGCGGTAGTCGAGGTCGCGCCCCATCGCCGACGGGCGGTCGTCGCGGGCGCGCTCGGGCTCGTGGCGGCCATCGCCACCGCTGAGGATGCCCTCGTCGATGAGACCCGCCATGAGCGCGACGCCGAGCCGCCCCGCGAGGTGGTCGTAGCACGTGCGCGCCGCGCGCACGGCGTGGGCGCGCGTTCCCTCGCGCAGCGAGCGCACCGGGGCCGGCGGGGCGATCGCGGCCAGCGCCTCGAGCGCTCGCGCCACCTCGGGCGCCGCGAGCCGGAAGTAGCGGTGGCGGCCGTGGCGCTCGGCGGTCACCAACCCGCCGTCGACGAGTTTGCCGAGGTGGACGCTGGCCGTGGAAGGGGCCACGCCGGCCTCCGCGGCCAGCACGCTGGCGGGCAGCTCGCGCCCGTCCGCGAGCGCGCGCAGCACACGCGCGCGGCCGGGATCGCCGATCAGGGCGCCCACACGCGCGAGGTCGGTATCGCCGGACATGACCTCACGGTAGCCGCGCGACGCTTCGTCCCGAGACGAAGCGTCTGCGACCTACGGTCGAGCGATGCCCAAACGCACGCTCACCCTCGTCGTGATGTGCGTCGGGATGTTCCTCGTCCTGCTCGACGTCACGATCGTCAACGTCGCCCTCCCGCGCATCCACGCCGATCTCGGCGCGAGCGTGGCGAGCCTGCAGTGGATCGTCGACGGCTACGGCATCGCGCTCGCCGCGCTGATGCTCCCGTTCGGCGATCTCGGCGACCGCCGCGGCCACAAGCGCGTCGTGCTGGCCGGGCTCGCGGTCTTCGGCGCAGGCTCGCTCGGCGCCGGCCTCGCCCCCGGGGCGCACGCGCTGATCGGCGCACGCATCGTGCAGGGCACCGGCGCCGCGTTGCTGCTGCCCGGCACGCTCGCGGTCGTCTCGCGCGCGTACGAGCAGCCCGCCGAGCGCGCCCGCGCGATCGGCATCTGGGCCGCGATCTCGGCCACCGCGCTGCCCGCCGGCGTCATCGGCGGCGGCGCGCTCGTCGAGGGGCCCGGATGGCGCTGGGCGTTCCTCGTCAACCTGCCGATCGTCGCCGTCGCGTTTGCCGTGGCGCTGGTGGTCGTGCGCGAGACGCGCGAGCCGTCCGGGCGGGCCCCGGATCCGGCGGGGACCGCGCTGACCGCCGCTCTGCTGGCCACGACGACCTACGCGATCATCGAGACCTCCGCGATCGCGGGCGCCGCCGCGGTCGTCCTGCTCGTCGCGCTCGTGGCGGTCGAGCGCCATGTCCGCGAGCCGATGCTGCCGCCCACGCTCTTCCGCCGGCGCCCGTTCACCGCCACGACCGTCGTTGCGGGCACGATGAACCTCTGCTCGAACGGAACCCTGTTCCTGCTGACCCTGTACCTGCAGGACGTCCAGCACCGCTCGCCGCTCGGCGCCGCGCTCGTGTGCCTGCCCGCCTTCGTGATGCTGTCGCTGGTCGGGCCGCTCGCAGGCCGCGCCGTCGCGCGCTTCGGGCCGCCCGCGCCCCTGGCGGTCGGGCTGACGTGCGCGGGCGGCGGGCTGGCGCTGCTCGCCGCCGGGCCGTCGCTGCCGGCGTTCGTGCTCTGGGGTGGCGGGCTGGGACTCATGACACCGGCGATCGTCGCCGCGGCGATGGGTGCGGTCGAGCCCGAGCGCGCCGGCCTGGCGGCGGCGGTCAACAACACCGCCCGCCAAGCCGGCACCGCCATCGGCATCGCCATCGCCGGAGCGCTCGCGGGGAGCCCGCCCGGCAGCGGCCTGCCCGCCGTCGCGCTCGGCGCCGGCGCGATCTACTTCGTCGCGGCGATCTTCGCTACGCGGGGCATCCGAGCTCGTCGTCGACCACGGTCGGCTCGGCATCCCCGTCGGGCGGCGGAAAGCGCTTCTTGAAGGTGAACGCGAACGGCGTCGGCCCGTGGGCGGCCAGGTAGTCGAGGCGCTCCCTGGCCTCCGCGGTCGTCGGCACATGGCCGGCGGGGACCCACCACAGCGCCATGTACATGCGCATGTGCTCGAACCACTCGCGGCGGCGGCGCATGACCGCGACGTGGCCGCTGCGATAGACGAAGCTCGCCAGCTCGTCGATCGACCGCCAGACCGACATGTTGATCATCAGCCGCTCGTCGGGGAACGGCCGGATCGCCGTCGCGTTGCCGTCGTCGGTCTGCAGGCGCCAGACGAAGCCCGGCGAGGTGTCGGCGAGCGCATTGATCGGGTCGAGGGCCGCCATGAAGTCCTCCAGCAGCGGCGTGTCGGTGGGCGCTTTCGGCAGCGCGATATTCACCTGCGCAACGTGGCGGCCCATCGAACGCCGCAGCCTAGCGACCGCGCAACCGCGCGACCAGCCGCCGCAGCCCCGAACGCGGCGCGGACTCGACGCGCAGGCGCTGCGCCGCGCGCCCGAGGTCGAGGATCAGCCCGTCGGGCGTGAGGATGGCCGCCTCGGCCGGCTGCAGGCGGTCGCGGGCGGCGGTCAGCGCCTCGAGCTCGGCGCGCCGCGCCACCTGGGCCTCGGCCTCGGCGGTCACCGCGCGGTCGCGCGCGGCCCGCAGCGTCTCGAGCTCGGCGCGCAGCGCGCCCTCGGCCTTGGCGGCACGATCGCGCTCGGCGGCCAGCGTGCCCTCGATCTCCTCGACGCGCCTGCGCTCGGCCTGCAGCGCGGCTTCGGCCTGCGCGCGGGCGACGGCGTGGCGCTCGACCTCCTCGCGCGCGCTGCGCGCGGTAGCCGCCAGCTCGCCGGCGAGGCGCGCGAGCGTGGCATCGCGCGCATCGCGTGCGTCGGCGCGCACGCGCAGCTCCTCGACCTGGCCGCGCAGTGCGGCGACGGCCGACAGCGCCTCGGTCTCGGCGGCCAGGCGGCCGGCAAGCTCCTCGCGGATGTTCAGCGCATCGGCCTGGGCGTCACGCGCCGCGTCGTGCGCGGCATCGCGCTCGGCTACGACCGCGTCGAGCTGCGTGCGCAGCGCGTCGAGCTCGGACTCGGCGTCGAGGAGCTTGCGGGCGGCGTGGCGGGGCCGCAGGTCGACGACGCGCGCCTCGTGGTCGTCGGGCGGGAGGGCGTGCTCCATCGGGGCGGGACGCTAGCCCCGCCGCCGGACGACACGAACGGCCGCTCAGTCGCCGTTGGCGCGCTTGGCGCCGGCCGCGACGAGCGTCGCGACGCCGAGCGCCATGGCGCCGCCCACCATGACCTTGCGCGCGGGCAGCTTCTGGCGCACGTAAAACTTCGTCATCTTCCAGACGACCAACCCGATCGCCTCGTAGAACAGCGACTTCGACATCGCCCTCACGTTACCCCTCGTCGCGCGTCCGCAAGCGGTGGGCCATCCGCGACTGCAGCGACCACAGCTCGATGAAGCCGGGCGACGCCTGCTGGCTGAACAGCCCCCCGCTGGTCTCGAAGGTGGCCAGCGCCGGGTCGTAGACCGCGTTGGGTGACTCGCGCGTGACGACACGCGCGCTGCCCTTGTAGAGCTTCATCCCGATCGTGCCCGTCACCTGCGCGTTGACGGACTCCATGTAGGCGTCGAGGTCGGATCGCAGCGGCTCCCACCACAGCCCGGCGTAGACGAGGTAGGCCCACTTGCGGTCGAGCTCGCCCTTGAACTGGTTCTGGTGGATGGTCCCGACGAGGCGCTCGAGCTCGGCGTGCGCTGGCAGCAGGATGGCCGCTGCCGGGACCTCGTAGATGTCGCGCACCTTCAGCCCGACGATGCGGTCCTCGATGTGGTCGACGATGCCGACGCCGTGGCGCATCCCGAGCTCCCCGGCGCGCTCGATCAGCTCGACGATCCCGAGCCGCTCGCCGTTGAGCGCGACCGGCACGCCGCGCTCGAACCCGACGGTCACCAGCTCGGGCTCGTCGGGCGCCTCCTCGGGGCGCGTGACGAGCTGGAAGACGTCGTCGTCGGGCGCGTGGTCGAGCTGCTCGATCCAGCGCCCCTCCGACGAGCGCCCCCAGAGGTTGTCGTCGATCGAGTAGGGCGTGTGCTCGGCGCCGCCCTTGATCGGGATGCCGTGCTGGCGCGCGTAGGCGATCTCCTCTTCGCGCCCCATCTGCCAGCCGCGCACGGGCGCGATGACCTTCAGCTCGGGCGCGAGCGTCGCGATCGTCGCCTCGATGCGCACCTGGTCGTTGCCCTTGCCGGTGCATCCGTGGGCGATGGTGTCGCAGTCGTGCCTGCGCGCGTACTCGACGGCGAGCTTGGCGATCAGCGGGCGCCCGAGCGCGGTGAAGAGCGGATAGGCCAGGCCGTAGATCGCGTTGGCCTTGATCGCCGGCACGACGAAATCGCGCGCGAACTCCTCGCGCGCGTCGACGACCTCGGCGGCGATCGCCCCGAGTTGGATGGCCTTGCCCTGGACGACGTCGTAGTCCTCGCCGGGCTGGCCGAGGTTGATCGTGAGCGCGACGACCTCGGCGTCGTACTCGTCCTGGATCCACTTGAGCATCACGCTCGTGTCCAGGCCGCCGGAGTACAGCAGCAGCACGCGACCTACCTCGCCGGGCTCGGCGAGGTAGGAGGCGGTGCGGGTGTGCGGCGTGCGGGTCTGCTCGGCCATGGGGCGGCGGAATCTACCGCCGCAGTTCACGCGGCGGAGCGCAGCCACTCCTCGAACGTCGGGCCCGCGAGCGTCGCGTCCGGGCCGGGGAGCAGGTCGCCCTTCTCGTAGGCCTCGTCGGGCGCGCTCACGGCCTCGATTCGCGCCGGGGTGCCGCGGTGCTCCGCGAGCACTTTCGCGCTCTCGACAAGGCTCTCCTCGCGCGGGCCGGCGATCTCGGTGATCGTCGGCCCGTCGCCGGGGCCGGTGGCCAGATCGACGAGCGCCTGCGCGACGGTCCTGGCGGCCACCAGCTGCGTGCGCATCCTCGGCACGTAGGCGACGTCGCCCTCCAGGCCCCAATCGGTGAGCTGGCCGACGAACTCGTGGAACTGCGTGGCGCGCAGGATGAGCGCCGGGATCGGGCCGGACAGCATTGCCCGCTCGTGGGCGACCTTGGCGACGCCGTAGCCGCCGTCGAAGCGGTCGGTCCCGACGATCGAGGCCACGACGATCCGCTTGACGCCGGCGCGCGCTCCGGCCTCCTGCAGGTTGTGGGTCGCGGTGGTGAAGAAGTCGGTGGCCGGCTGCTCTTCGGGCGACGGCCCGGTGGCCACGTCGATGATGGTGTCCACTCCGGCCAGGGCCGCGTCGAGGCCCTCGCCGGTGATGATGTCGATGCCCTGCGAGCGCGAGATCGCGACGACGTCGTGCCCCTCGGCCTGCGCCAGGTCGACGACATGGCGCCCGGCGCGGCCGGTCGCTCCAACTACGGCGATTCTCATGATCGATCTCCTTGTCACATTGGTGTGGTTGCGGGGGTCACCTCATTGACACGTGGCGACGACGGGATGTGACCGATGGACGACAACGAGTGGCTGGCCGAGCGCTTCGAAGAGCACCGAACCCATCTGCGCGCCGTCGCCTACCGGATGCTCGGCTCGGTCAGCGAGGCCGACGACGCCGTCCAGGAGGCCTGGCTGCGGCTCGACCGCACGGACGCGAGCGCCATCGACAACCTGGGCGGATGGCTGACGACGGTCGTCGCGCGCGTGTGCCTGAACGTCCTGCGCTCGCGCAGGACGCGGCGCGAGGAGTCGCTCGAGGTCCACATGCCCGAGCCGATCATCAGCCGCGAGGACGGCGTCGACCCCGAGCAGGAGGCGCTGCTGGCCGACTCGGTGGGGCTCGCCCTGCTCGTCGTCCTCGAGACGCTGACGCCCGCCGAGCGGCTGTCCTTCGTGCTCCACGACATGTTCGCCGTGCCCTTCGACGAGATCGGGCCGATGGTGGGCCGCTCGCCGACCGCGGCGCGGCAACTGGCCAGCCGGGCGCGCCGCCGCGTGCAGGGCGCAGCGCCGCCTCCGAGCGCCGACCTGGCCCGTCAGCGAGAGGTCGTCGACGCCTTCCTCGCCGCGGCCCGCGCGGGCGACTTCGACGCGCTTGTCGCCGTGCTGCACCCCGACGTCGTGGCGCGGTCCGACGGCGGCGCCGCGCGGCCGGAGGCCACCGCGGTCGTCCATGGCGCCGAGAACGTGGCCAGGCGGGCGATGATGTTCGCGCAGATGGCGCCGTACGTGCGCCCGGCCCTCGTCAACGGGGTGGCGGGCGTGGTCGTGGCGCCGCCGGACGGGGTGTTCTCGGTCATGGCCTTCACGGTGGTCGACGGCAGGATCGTCGCGATGGACGCGCTCGTCGATCCCGAGCGCCTCAGCCAGATCGACCTGACCGTGCTGGACTGATGGTTGATTCCACGACCCCGCACCCGCCTGCACGCGTTCCGTGGTGCCGGATCGCCACGGTCCGAAGGGGCCCGTGCCCCGGCACTGTGCTCCTTCGACCCGCGGCGCCCGGCATCCACGGCCCGCGCACATGCGGACACGGCGGCCGCGGAATCAACCATCTAAGTCAGCGCGCGCCGCGGCGCAGCAGCCGCGCGAGCAGACCGGGCCTGCGCGGCTCGACCTCCTCGCGCAGCGGCAGGCGCCCCGCGCGCCGCGCCCGCATGACGCACGACGTGTGGGCGTGGCGCCGGCGCGACGGGTTGCCCTCGGGCACGACAAGCATGTGCTCCGACAGCGCCGGCAGGCGCCGGCCGCAGAGCGGGCAGCGGTAGGTCGCCGGCTTGGTGCTGCCCGCGGGGCGGATCGCGTACCAGCGCGCGGCGCGGAAGTCGTCCATCGCAGGCGAGGTGTACCGCACGCCTCAGCTGGCGCACGTGCTCGCCAAGCCGGCGACGCGCTCGGGCCGCGTGTAGACGTTGACGCCACCCCGGCGCGCGAAGCCGCACAGCGTCATCCCGCGGTCCGCGGCAAGCTCGGCTCCTCGTCATCGCCGGGCGTGCGCATGGTCAGCGCCAGAGGGCGACCGCCGACGCGGATCTCGAGCGGCTCCTCCACCGCGACGCGGTCGGCCGCGCCTTCGCGCTCAATCGTCTTCGACAGCCTGGCCGCGAGCATCAGGCCCGGGATACCCGCCCGCGTAGCATCACGGACATGGCGACTGCCGCCGGCATCGTTCTCGCGGGCGGGCGCTCCTCGCGCATGGGGACGCCCAAGGCGGCGCTGGAGTGGCACGGATCGACGCTCCTACGCCGGATCACCGGCATCGTCGCGCGCGGCGTCGATGGGCCGGTGGTGGTCGTCCGCGCGCCAGGCCAGCCGCTGCCGTCACTGCCCGAGTCTGTAGAGGTGGTCGAGGATGCCCGCGAAGGGCGCGGCCCGCTCGAGGGCCTGGCGGCCGGCCTCGCGGCGCTCGACGGGCGCGCGCAGGCCGCCTACGCCTCTTCCACCGACGCGCCGCTCCTGCACCCGGCCTTCGTCCGCCGCGTCATCGGTGCCCTCGACGACGAGGTTGACGTCGTCCTGCCGCGCGCCGGCGGCTTCCCGCATCCGCTCGCCGCGGCGTATCGCACCACGCTGCTGCCGATCGTCGAGCGCCTGCTCGCCGAAGACCGCCTGCGCCCCGCGTTCCTGTTCGAGCAGTGCCGCGTGCGGCGCCTCGGCGAGGAGGCGCTCCTTGCCGACCCGGCTCTGGCCGCGGTCGACCCGGAGCTCGACTCCGTCCTCAACCTCAACGAGCCCGCCGACTACGACGCCGCCCGCGCCCGCCCCGCACCCGAGATCACCGTCCAGCGCTTCGGCCCGCTCGCCCGTGACCGCGGCCCGAGCCCGGTGGCGCTGCGCGCCGCGACGCTGGGCGCCGCGGCGCATGCTGCCGGCGTCACGCTCGACGAGCACGTCGTGGCGGCACTCAACGGCGACCAGATCAGCCGCGATCCCGAGCTGCCGCTCGCCGCCGGCGACAGCGTGGCGTTCATGGCGGCCGACGCGGGCGGCTGAAAGCCGGGACACTCGCCGGCCTGATATCTGTACCGGCGCAGATGGTGCAGAACCTGGCGCAGACGTTGGCGTCGGAGATCGCCGACGGCCGTCGGCCGGCCGGATCGGCGCTGCCGTCGACACGCACACTGGCGGCGCAGCTCGGCTGCGCGCCGGGGACGGTGGCGCGCGCATACGGCGAGCTGCAGCGAGCCGGCCTGATCGCCTCCCGCGATCGCGCTCTCGCGCGGGTCGCGGTCGACGGTTCGCCCCGGGCGCGCTGGTGGCTGGCGGGCGGACGGCGCCTGAGGCTGGCGGGCAGCGACGATCCGGCGCTCGACGCCCTGGTTCGCGTCGCCGGCGAGGCAATCGAGGTGGTGCCCGGCCCGCGAGGGAGCGTGCGTGGCCTGGAGGCGATGGCGCGCGGGCTGGCGGATGCGTGCGTGCTGCATCTGGTCCACGCCGAATCGGGGCGCTACAACGACCCCTACGTCCGCCGCCTGCTGCCCGGCGAGCCCGTCGAGCTCGTGCATCTGTGGCGGCGCGAAGTGGGCCTGGTCGTGCGGCGCGGCAACCCGTTAGGAGTGCGCGGGGTCGGCGATCTGGCCGGCCGGCGGGTGGCGTGGCGCGGGCGCGGCAGCGGATCGCGTCTGCTCCTGGAGCGGCTGCTGGCCGAGGCCCGCGTCGAGGCGCCGCCCGAGAGCGGCGAGCCTGCGGACTCCCACCTCGCCGTGGCCGCCGCGGTGGCGGCGGGCGCCGCCGACGCCGGACTGGCGCTGCGCGCAGTCGCGCGCGCCTGCGATCTGGACTTCGTCGGCGTCACGGTCGAGCCCTTCGAACTCGCCGTGCGCGCGCAGGACGTCGACAGCGCGGCGGGGCTGCTCGCGCGGCTACACGACCCGGCCTTCACCGCACAGGTCGCGGCGTTGGGGGGCTACGACCTCCGCGCGACCGGAGCACAAAGGAGAGCCACATGACGGCACGCCTATGGACGGTCGCAATGCTGGTGGCAGCGGCCGTGGCGGTGGTCGGGTGCGGCTCGAACTCGGACTCGTCGACCAGCGGCACGTCGGGCACAGCGGCGAGCGGCCAGATGATCATGGCCACGACCACCAGCACCCGCGACACCGGGCTGCTGGACATGCTGGTCCCCGCCTTCGAGAAGGCCACCAAGTGCAGCGTCAAGACGGTCGCCGTCGGCTCCGGGCAGGCGCTCGACCTCGGCGCGCGCGGCCAGGCGGACGTGCTCCTGGTCCACTCCCCCGACGCCGAGCAGACGTTCATGAAGCAGGGTCACGGCTCGACGCGGCTGGCCGTCATGCACAACGACTTCGTGCTCGTCGGCCCGCCCTCGGATCCGGCCAAGACCGCCAGTGGCGGCGGCATCGAGCAGGCCATGCAGGCGATCGCCAAGACGAAGTCGCCGTTCGCCTCGCGTGCGGACGACTCGGGCACCAACGCCAAGGAGCTCAAGCTCTGGCAGCAGGCGGGCGTGACGCCGTCGGGGTCGTGGTACATCAAGACCGGTCAAGGCATGGGACCGACGCTGGTCATCGCCGACCAGAAGAACGCGTACACGTTGTCCGACCGCGGCACGTTCCTGGCCACCAAGAACCTCGACAGCAAGATCCTCGTGCAGGGCGACCCGCAGCTGCAGAACCCCTACCACGTGATCGTGGTCAAGCACCCGGGCACCAACGTCGGCTGCGCCAAGGCCTTCTCGGACTGGATTACCAGCGCGCCCACGCAGAAGCTGATCGGCCAGTTCGGCAAGCGCCAGTACGGCCAGGCGCTGTTCCATCCCGACGCCGCGGCGCAGTGAGCCCACCGTCGGCCACGCTCCTCTGGGAGCTGGTGGCGCGGTCGGCCGTCGTGTCCCTGTCGGCCACGGCCATCGCGATGGCGATCGGCATACCGGCTGGCACCGCGCTCGGGTTGCTGCGCTTCCGCGGACAGCGATCGGCGGCCACCGTCGTCAACACGGGGATGGCGCTGCCCACGGTCGTCGTCGGCTTGGTCGTGGCCCTCGTGCTCTTTCGGAGCGGGCCGCTGGGATCGCTGAACCTCATCTACACGGTGCGGGGCATGATCATCGCTCAGGTGCTGATCGCCGCGCCGCTGATCATGGGCATCACCATGGCGGCGATCCAGGCGCTGCCCGCCGAGCTCCCCGACCAGCTGCGGGCGCTCGGCGCCAACCGCCGCCAGCTCGTCGTGCGCCTGTGGCTCGAGGCGCGCCTGCCACTGCTCGCCGCCATCATGGCCGGCTTCGGCCACGCCATCTCCGAGGTCGGGGCGGCGACCATGGTCGGCGGCAACATCCACGGACAGACGCAGGTCCTGACCACCGCGATCGTCGAGGACGTCGGCAAGGGCGACTTCACCCCGGCGCTGGCCTACGGCGCGGTGCTGCTCGCGCTGGCCTTTGCCGTCAACGCGGTGCTCACCTCGGTGCAGCAGCGCGGCACCGCATGGGCGCAGTCCTGACCGTCGACGACGTCCGCCACCGCCGCGGCGGGCGCGAGGTACTTCGAGTCGACCACCTCGAGGTCGCCGCCGGCGAGCGCCTCGGACTGCTCGGGCTCAACGGCGCCGGCAAGACGAGCCTGTTGCGATTGCTCGCCGGGATCGACGAGCCGACCGCCGGGGAGATCCGCATTGACGGCGTCGCGATGTCGCGAGGCGACGCCGCGCTTCGCCGTCGCCTGGCCTACGCCCCCCAGCGTCCGCTGCTGCTGTCCACGACGGTCCGGCACAACGTCGAGCTGCCCCTGCGCTACCGTCGCGCCCCCCGCGCCACGCGCCGAGCCGTCGCCGCTGCCGCGCTGGCGCGCCTCGGCGTCGAGCACCTCGCCGACCGCCCCGCGCACACGCTCTCCGGCGGCGAGGCCCAACGCGTCAGCCTCGCGCGGGCACTGGCGTGCGCTCCAGACGCGCTGTTGCTCGACGAGCCCGCCGCGGGCCTGGACACGCCCACCCGCGCGGCGTTCTTCGCGGACGTCGCCCGCGCGCTCGCAGATCGCACCACGACCGTCGTCCTCGTCTCCCACCGCCCCGAAGAGGTGCTCGGCCTCGCCGACCGCGTCGCGGTCCTCGTCGGCGGCGAGTTGCGGCAGACCGCGCCCGGCGCCGACCTGGTGTCCAACCCCGCCGACGCCGCCGTCGCGCGCCTCATCGGCTACGAGAACGTGATCGAGGTCGACATCGACGACGACGGCCAGGTGCTGCTCGCGGGGCGACCCACCGGGCTGTCCGCGCCGCCCGGACGCCGACCCGCGGACCTGGCGATCTGGGCCGCCGCGGTCCGCCTGTGCCCGCTCGGCGACACGCTGCTACCGGCCACCGTCGAGCGCGCGAGCACCGGCCCGGGCTGGCACGAGCTAACGCTCGACGCGGGCGTCACCCTCCGCGCACACCTCCCCCTCAGCGCGCCACCACCACCTCCGGGCAGCGAGGTGAGCGTCGAGCTCGACCCGGCTCTCGCCGCCGTGCTCGACCCACGCTGAGCGTTCGCTCAGGCCGCGTCCGCCTGCCGGAGCGCGCAGCGGAGCGTGGCCGCGAGGCGTTCGGCGGCCGTTTCGAGCTCGGCCTCCGTGAGGTGGCTGAACGACAACCGCATCGTGTTGCGACCGGTGTCGCCGACGTGGAACGGCGGCCCGGGCACATAGGCCACGCCGGCCGCAGTCGCGGCCGGGCGCATCGCGATCGTGTCCAGCTCCTCGGGGAGCGTGAGCCAGGTCAGGAAGCCGCCGGCCGGCTCGGTCCAGGCGACCCCTTCGGGCATGTTGCGCGCCAGTGCGGCGGACAACGCGGCCCAATGCGAGGCGTAGAGCGCCTGCGCCGCCGGGAGGTGGCGCTCGAAGCCCCCGTTGCGCCCGTATTCCTCGACCAGCCGCTGTCCGAGGCCGCCCGCGCACTGGTCGCTGGTCTGCTTGGCGGCGGCCAGCTCGGCGACCACCTCCGACGGGCCCGTCGCCCAGCCGAGCCGCACGCCCGGGAAGAAGCTCTTGGAGAACGTCCCCGCCTGCAGCACCAGGCCGGGCGCGAGCGACCACAGCGTCGGCAGCGATGTGCCGTCGAAGGACAGCTCGCGGTAGGCCACGTCCTCGAAGATCAGGACGCCGTACCGGCGACAGAGCTCGACCAGCTCGCGCCGCCGTTGGAGCGGCAGCGTCCGGCCCGTCGGGTTCTGGTACTCGGGGATCGTGTAGACGAACTTCGGGCGCAGACCGCCCTCGAGGCGCTCTTCGAGCGCGTCGACGCGCAGCCCGTCGTCGTCCATCGCGATGGCGACCAGGTCGGCCTCGGCGGCGGCGAAGGCCATCAGCGCGCCCAGGTAGCTCGGCGCCTCGACGACGATCGCGTCACCCGGATCGATCAGCGCCTGGCACATCAGCGCGAGGCACTCCATCCCGCCGCTCGTGACCATCAGCTCCACGCGCTCGGGCCGCCGGCCCTGCAGCTGCTCCTGACGGTCGATCAGGTAGTCGCGCACGCTGGGGATCCCCTCGCAGGGCGTGTACTGCAGCGCGACGGCGGCGTCCTCGCGCACCAGCCGCGCCGCGATCTCGTCCAGCTCGTCGGTGGGGAACGTCGCGGGGTTGGGGAAGCCGCCGGTCATCGACAGCACGCCCGGCGGGCTGCCGGCGAGGATCGTCGTCAGCTCGTCGCCGCCGCGCAGACGCGTCCGCCGAGCGAACGCGTGAGTGAAGTCAGGCATCGACCCGAAAGGCCAGCGCGCTGGGCTCGCCGCGGTCGAGCGCCGCGACATGTTCGTCGTGGTTCGTCAGGTCGTGCAGCGCCTCGCCGCGAGCCTGCGCCGCAAGGATCGCGCGCTCGCTGCGGCCGATCAGCTCCGCAGTGTCCAGCGCAGCGGCGATCCGCTCGGACGCGGCGATGAGCAGGCCGTCGTCGTCGCCGAAGACGATGTCGCCGGGCGTCACCTCGACGCCGCCGCAGGTGATCGTCGCGCCGGATGCTGCCCGCGAGACGACCGTGCCCGATCGCGGCGTCGTGCCGCGCGCGAAGACCGGCAGCCCGATGCGGCGCAGGCCACGGAGGTCCCGGCAGAACCCGTCGGCGACGATGCCGGCCAGCCCGCGGCGCTGCGCCTCGGTCGCGAACAGCTCGCCGAAGACGGCGCGCGACCCCCCGTTCGCGGCGATGACCAGCACGTCCCCGGGAGCGGCCTCGGCCAGCGCGCTCATCACCGGCAGATGGTCGTCCTCGGCGACAATCGTGAACGCCGACCCGGCCATCCGCACGTCCGGGATCATCGCCCGGACCGCGGGATCGACCACCGGCAGCGTCTTGTCGGCATCGGAGAGCGCCGAGACGTCAACTCCCAGCAGCCGCTCGATCAGGTCCACGTGCAGAGCCTGCCACACTGTCTAGGCATGGAGGGGAACGGCGCCCCGGGCGGCTACTTCGGCCGCGCGCTCGTCGTGGACGCCGCCGACGCGGCCACAGAAGCGCTGCCCCTGCCCGAGGAGGTCCTGCGCGCCTATATCGGCGGCGCCGGCCTCGGCGCCTGGCTCATGCACCGTCTCGCGCCGCCGCACGCCGACCCGCTCGGCCCCGAGGCGCCGCTGGCCTTCGTCTTCTCGCCGCTCGTCGGCACGCCGCTGACGACGAGCGCCAAGTTCGCCGTCGTCGCGAAGTCGCCGCTCACCGGCCTGCTCAACGACGCGCTGGCCTCGAGCCACTTCGCGATCGCGGGCAAGCTCACGGGCCACGACGCGATCGTCGTCCGCGGCGCCGCCGAGCGGCCGTCGGCGCTGGTGGTCGACGGCGACGGCGCGCGCCTGCAGCCCGCCGACGACCTCTGGGGGCTGTCCGCCGCCGACGCCGAGCAGCGGCTGCGCGCGCGCCTCGGAGGCGCATGGCGTGTCGCGGCGATCGGCCCGGCGGGCGAGCGCCTCGTGCGCTACGCGACGCTCTCGCACGACGGCCGCCACGCCGGGCGCGGCGGTCTGGGCGCCGTGCTGGGAGCGAAGCCGCTCAAGGCGATCGCGGTGCGCGCGGCGACGAAGGTCGCCCCCGCCGACCGCGAGGCGGTCCTGGCAGCCGCGCGCGACCTGCGCGCGCGCTCGTTCGGCCCGGCGACGGCGAAGTACCGCGAGCTCGGCACGCTCGTCGAACCTGCTCGCGTTCAACGCCATCGCGACGCTGCCGACGCGCAACTTCCGCGAGGCGACGTTCGAGGAGGCCCCGCGGCTGGCGGCCGAGGACCTCGCCGCGATGCGCACCGTCGCGCGCGAGAACTGCGCGTCGTGCACGATCGGCTGCGAGCACATCTACGCCACCAAGGGCGGCGAGGGAGTACGCGTCGAGTACGAGAACGTCTTCGCGCTCGGTCCGCTGTGCGGCATCGTCGACCCCGACGCCGTCCTCGCCGCCAGCGCGCGCTGCGACGAGCTCGGCATCGACACGATCTCGGCCGGCGGCACGATCGCGTGGGCCATGGAGTGCGCCGAGCGCGGGCTGATCGACGCGCCGTGGCTGCGCTTCGGCGACGCGGACGCGCTGCTGCGCGCGCTCGACGAGATCGGCGCGCGCGACCGGGCTCGGCGAGCTGCTGGCCGAGGGCTCGCGCCACGCGGCGCGCGTCGTCGGGCAGGGCTCGGAGGCCTTCGCGCCCCACGTCAAGGGCCTCGAGCTGCCCGGGCTACGAGCCGCGCACGCTGCAGGCGATGGCGCTCGGCCTCGCCGTCAACTCGCGCGGCGCCGACCACAACCGCTCGGGCGCCTACGAGGCCGACCTCTCCGGACGCCTCGACCGTCTGAGCGGCGGACGCGCGCACGTCGCCGCCGCGATCGAGACCGAGGACCGCGCCGCGATCATGGACTCGCTGATCCTCTGCAAGTTCCTGCGCGGCGTGTTCACCGACCCGTTCGACGAGTGGGCCGGCCTCCTCGGCGCGGTCACCGGCTGGGACGTCGACGGCGACGAGCTTCGAGGCCACCGCGCGGCGGATCGTGCTCGCCAAGCGCGCGTTCAACGCGCGCGAGGGCTGGACGCGCGCCGAGGACACGCTGCCGCAGCGCTTCCTCACCGAGCCGCTGACCGTCGTCTCGGGGCGGACCGCGGCGCTTTCGCCAGCGCGCCTCGACGCGATGATCGATGCTTACTACGCCGCGCGCGGCCTGGACACGGAAGGGCGCGTGCAGCGAGCGGACCTGGACGACCTGCGTTTGGGCATGCTCGTGCACTGAAGAAGGGAAGAACTGCATCGTGGCGATCACCGTCGCAAGCACCGACCGAGCCCCGCACCGTCAACCTGACCATCGACGGCCGGGAGGTCGACGGTGCCCGAGGGCACGACGATCTGGGAGGCCGCGAAGGACGCCGGGATCGAGATCCCCGTCCTCTGCCACGACGAGCGCTACGACCCGGTCGGCGTCTGCCGCATGTGCGTCGTCGACGTCGGCGGCGCGCGTCTACGCCGCGGCCTGCGTGCGGCCGTGCGAGGACGGGATGGAGGTCAAGACCGCCACGCCGGAGCGTCGAGCGCAACCGCGCGCATGCTGACCGAGCTGCTGCTCGTCCGACCAGCCGCCGCCGGAGAGCGATCCCAAGGAGACGACCACCGCCGACAACGAGCTGCTCGTGCTCGCGCGCCGCTACGGCGTCGAGCGCCAGAACGGCCTTCCGATCGGCGCACGGCCGCGGCGCGGACGACTCCAACCCGGTCATCGCCGTCAACCACGACGCGTGCATCCTCTGCGACCGCTGCGTCCGCGCCTGCGACGACATCCAGGGCAACGACGTCATCGGCCGCACGGGCAAGGGCTACGCGACGCGCATCGCGTTCGACCTCGACGACCCGATGGGCGAGTCGACGTGCGTGACGTGCGGCGAGTGCGTCGCCGCGTGCCCGACCGGCGCGCTCGACGAACAAGCCGATCCACGACGTGCCGATCCGCCCGCGCACGGAGCTGCGCCAGGTCGACACGCGTCTGCCCGTACTGCGGCGTCGGCTGCGCGCTGACCTACCACGTCGACGAGGAGCGCAAGCGCGATCGTCTTCGCCGAGGGCCGCGAGCAGCCCGGCTCGCAGCGCCGCCTGTGCGTCAAGGGCCGCTACGGCTTGGACTACGCCGCCTCCCCGCAGCGCCTGACCGACGCCGCTGATCCGCCGCGAGGACAGCTACCCCAAGGGCCCGCTGTCGGGCGACGTGCGCGGCGAGGGGCGCGGCCGGCGCAAGCCCGGCGGCCTCGTGGACTACGGCGAGGTCCTGCCGCACTTCCGCGAGGCGACGTGGGAGGAGGCGCTCGACCTCGCCGCGTCGCGGCTGAAGGAGATCCACGCCGAGCACGGCCCGGGCGCGATCGCCGGCTTCGGCTCGCGCCAAGTGCTCCAACGAGGAGGCCTACCTCTTCCAGAAGCTGATCCGCGCCGGCTTCGGCACGAACAACGTCGACCACTGCACGCGGCTGTGCCACGCCTCGAGCGTCGCGGCGCTGTTCGAGGGCATCGGCTCGGGCGCGGTGTCGACGACCTACGGCGACATCATCAACGCCGACGTCGCGATCCTCGCCGGCACGAACACGACGGCCAACCACCCGGTCGCCTCGTCGTTCTTCAAGCAGGCGCGCCGGCGCGGCACGAAGCTGATCGTCGTCGACCCGCGCCGCGAGCGGATCGCCGACCACGCCGACATCTACTGCCAGATCAAGCCCGGCACCGACGTCGCCTTCTACAACGGCGTCATGCACGAGATCATCGCTCGCGACCTCGTCGACCACGACTTCATCGCCCGGCGGGCCGACGAACTTCGAGGCGCTGGCCGAGATGGTCGCAGCAGTACCCGCCCGAGCGCGCCGCGCAGATCTGCGGCGTCGACGCCGACACCGATCCGCGAGGTCGCCCGGCTGTGGGGCGAGGCGGGCGCCGGCGTCATCTACTGGGGCATGGGGATCTCCCAGCACACGACGGCACCGACAACGCGCGCTGCCTGATCGCGCTGTGCTCGATCACCGGCAACGTCGGCAAGCCGGGCACCGGCCTGCACCCGCTGCGCGGCCAGAACAACGTGCAGGGCGCGTCCGACGCGGGCCTGATCCCGATGTTCTATCCCGACTACCAGCGCGGTCGACAGCCGAGGGCGCGCGCGAGCGCTTCGAGCAGGCCTGGGGCCGCGAGCTCGACCCCAAGCGCGGCCTGACGGTGATCGAGATCATCGGCAGCGCGCTCCACGGCGGCGTGCGCGGCATGTACATGATGGGCGAGAACCCGTTCCTGTCGGACCCGAACATCAACAAGGTCCGCAAGGCGCTCGCCGCGCCTCGACTTCCTCGTCGTGCAGGACATCTTCCTCACCGAGACGGCCGAGTTCGCCGACGTCGTCCTGCCCGCGACGTCGTACCTCGAGAAGGACGGGCACCTACACGAACACCGACCGGCGCGTGCAGATCGGGCGCAAGGTGCTCGATCCGCCCGGCGAGGCGCGCGCGGACTGGCAGATCATCCGGCGCATCTCCAACCGCATCGGCCTGCCGATGCACTACGACTCGCCGAGCGAGGTCTTCGACGAGATGGTCTCGCTGATGCGCAACTACGCGGGCCTGAACGTACGACAACCTCGGCCCGACCGGCAAGCTCTACCCCAACCCCGATCCCGAGCACAGCGACGGCACCGTCGTGCTGTTCGACGAGGCGCTTCGGCACCGACGACGGCAAGGCGCACCTCGTGCCGGCCGAGTGGATGCCGGCCAAGGAGCTGCCCGACGAGGAGTACCCGTTCATCCTCAACACGGGCCGCCTGCTCGAGCACTGGCACACGGGCTCGATGACGCGCCGCTCGTTCGCGCTGGACGCGATCCAGCCCGAGGCGCACGTCGTCGGCTGAACCCCGGCGACGCCGCCGGGATGGGCGTCGGCGACGGCGACTTCGTGCGCGATCACCAGCCGCCGCGGCTCGATCGAGCTGCGCGCGCAAGCTGTCGCACCGCGACACGCCCGGGGACCTGCTTCATCCCGTTCCACTTCCGCGAGGCGGCCGCGAACGTCCTGACGATCGACGAGATCGACCCGTTCGGCAAGATCCCCGAGTTCAAGTTCTGCGCGGTGCGATCGAGCGGTCGGCAGCCGCGCGCAGCGCCGAGGTCGGCAAGCGCGAGCGCGAGGCCTCGCTGATGGCGGCCGTCCCAGGCGTCGAGGCACGCGCCGGCAAGTTCCCCGGGCCGAGCCTGATCCCGACGCTGACCGCGATCCAGCGCGAGCACGGCTGGCTGCCGCGCGAGGAGCTCGTCGACGCTGTCGCGCGACGAGCGCCGCCCGCTGTACGAGATCGAGGGGCTGATCTCGTTCTACCCGCACTTCCGCAACGAGCCGCCGGAGGGCAGCGAGGTCGCCGTCTGCCACGATCTCTCCTGCTGGCTCACGGCCGCGGCAGCGCGAGAAGGGCGCTACGGCGACGACGTCGAGATCGAGATCCGCGAGGTCTCGTGCCTCGGGCGCTGCGACCAGCGCGCCGGTCGCCGTCGTCGACGAGCGACCGCTACCGCGCGAGGTCGTTCCGCCGGCGAGGCCGCGCGGCGGCGCCCGAACGATCCCTACGAGGCCGGCGAGCGAGCGCTACCGGCGTGCTGAGCGCGGGCGCTCGACGGCGACCTCGGCGCGAGGACGTCATCGCCGTCGCTGAAGGACTCCGAGCTGCGCGGGATGGGCGGCGCCGGCTTCCCGACCGGGCCAAGTGGGAGCTCGTCGCCGGCCAGGAGGCCACGCCCAAGTACGCCGATCTGCAACGCCGACGAGTCCGAGCCCGGGACGTTCAAGGACCGCCAGATCCTGGCCGAGCAGCCGCACCTCGTGCTCGAGGGGCATGCTGCTCGGGCATGCTGCGTGACGGGCGCCGAGGAGGGCTGGGTCTTCGTCCGCCACGAGTACGGCGCCCGAGGAGGCACGTGCTGCGCGCCGAGCTCGAGCGGCTGCGCGAGCGGGCTGCTCGGCGACGACGTCGCGGCCCGGCGCGCTCAGGTCGACGATCTTCACCTCGCCGGGCGGCTACATCCTCGGCGAGGAGTCGGCGCTGCTGGAGTGCATGGAGGGCCACCGCGGCGAGCCGCGCAACAAGCCGCCGTTCCCGGGCATCTACGGCCTGTGGGGCAAGCCGACGCTGATGAACTCCGTCGAGACGTTCGCCGACGTCCCGGTCATCCTCGAGCGCGGCGCGGACTGGTGGAAGGCGCAGGGCGTCAACGGCGCGACCGGCCTGAAGTTCTTCGCGGTCTCCGGTCACGTCGAGCGGCCGGGCGTCTACTGCGTGCCGATGGGCACCGACCGCGCGCGACCTGCTCGAGACTGGCCGGCGGCGTGCGCGGGCGGCGCGCGCGCTCGCGGGCATCCAGCCCGGCGGCGCGTCGTCGAACTTCCTCGGCCCGGACGACCTCGACGTGCCGCTCGACTTCGAAGCCGCTGGCCGAAGGCGGGCTCGATGCTCGGCTCCGGGCGCGCTCGTCGTGATCGCCGAGGGCACCGACCTCCTCGCGGCCGCCACCAACGTGCTGCGCTTCTTCCGCAACGAGTCGTGCGGCAAGTGCGTGCCCTGCCGCGTCGGGTCGCACAAGGCGCACGCGCTCCTCAGCGAGGCCCTCGCCGCGCGGCAACGGCATCGACGGCGATCGAGGACGAGATCAAGCAGCTCGAGGAGACGCTGCGGCTGACCTCGATCTGCGGCCTCGGGCCAGGTCGCGCTGGGGCCGGTGCACAGCGTGCTCGGGATGGAGCGCGGCGGCACCGCCGCGCGGCCGCACCCCCGGCCGCGTGACCCGCTGGCCGCTCGCGCCAACCGCGAGTTCTTCGCCGTGCGCACGGTGGCCGAGGCGCTCGCCGGGTTCCGTCCCGCGCGGCGCACGGCCGTCGAGAGCGTGCGCGCTCGACGCAGGCGCTCGGTCGCGTGCCCGCCGCGGCGATCGTCGCGTCCGCAGCCCTGCCGGGCTTCGCCCGGTCGACCGTCGACGGCTACGCGGTGCGCGCGGCCGACACCTACGGCGCCTCGGAAGGGCTGCCGAGCTACCTCGACGTCGCGCGGCGCGGTGGCGATGGGCCGCGCGCCTGACGCCGAGGTCGTACCCGGCGCCGCCGTCGCGATTCCCACCGGCGGCGCGCTGCCGCCGGGGCGCCGACGCGGTCGTCATGGTCGAGCACACGCAGGAGGCGATGGCGGGAACGATCGAGGTCGTGCGCCCCGTCGCGCCCGGCGACGGGCTCGTCCGCGCCGACGAGGATGCGGCGCGCGGGCGCGACGCTCGCAGCCCGCCGGTCGGCCGCTGCGCGCACCGGACCTCGCGCTGCTGGCCGCCGCGGGCGTGACGACGATCGACGTCCACGCCCGCCCGCGTGTGGCGATCCTGTCGACCGGCGACGAGGTCGTCGATCCCGCGACGCGCGACGCTCGCGGCCGGCCAGGTCCGCGACGCCATCGCCGTCGCGCTCGCGGCGCTCGTGCGCGAGGCCGGCGGCGAGCCCGACGCGCGCGGCATCGTCCCCGACGACCGCGACGCGCTGGCCGCGCGCGCTGGCGGCGGCGCTCGCCGACGAGCGACGTCGTCGTCGTCTCCGCCGGCTCGTCCGTCGGGCGCGCGACGAGACCGCCGACGTCGTCGTCGGCCTGCGGCGAGATCTGCTGCCACGGGCTGGCGCTGCGGCCCGGCAAGCCGACGCTGCTGGCCGACTGCGGCGGCGTGCCGCTCGATCGGGCTGCCGGGCAACCCGCGCTCGGCGCTCGTCGTCTTTCGCCTGATCGGGATGCCGGTCGTGCGTCTCGTCGGCGGCTGCGCGGCGCCGCCGCCCGAGCCGGTCGTGACCGCGCGCCTCGCGCGCGACCTGCCGTCTGCCGCCGGACGGCTCGACGTCGTCCAGGTCGCGGTGCGCGACGGCGTCGCGACGCCGCTCTTCGGCGCCTCGGCGCTGCTGTCGGTCCTGCGCGCGGCCGACGGCTACCTCGTCGTGCCCGAGGACGCGACCGGGACTGGACGCCGGCGACCGAGGTCGACGTCACGCTGTACCGCTGATGGCGACCACCCCGTTCATCCGCGACGTGCCGGCCGCCGAGGCGCTCGCCGCCTGGCGCGCGGCGTGCGCGGCAGCCGGCTGCCCGTCGCGCGTCGAGACCGCGCGCATCGGCGCTGGCCGACGCCGTCGGCCGCGTGACGGCCGAGCCGGTGTGGGCGACGCGCTCCTCGCCGTCCTTCGACGCCGCGGCGATGGACGGCATCGCGGTGCGCGCCGCCGACACGGTCGGGGCGAGCGAGACCGCGCCCGTCTTCCTCGAGCCCGCCGCGTACGTGGTCGTCGACACCGGCGATCCGCTGCCCGAGGGCTTCGACGCGGTGGTCATGCGCGAGCACGTCCACTACGACGGACGAGCGCGCCGAGCTGCGCGGCGGCCGTCGCGCCGTACCAGCACGTGCGGTCGATCGGCGAGGACGTCAGCGCCGACCGAGCTGCTGCTGCCCGCAGGGCACCGCCTGCGCGCCGTCGACGTCGCCGCCGCGGCCGCGGCCGGCGCCACCGAGGTCGCCGTCCACCGGCGCGCCGGTGGTCGCCGTGCTCCCGACCGGCGACGAGATCCGCCCCGTCGGGGCCGACCCGGCGCCCGGGCGAGATCCTCGACACCAACTCGCTGATGCTCGCCGCGCAGGCGCGCGAGGCCGGCTGCGAGGCGATGGCGCTCGACGATCGTCCGCGACGACCCGGAGCGCATCGCCGCCGCGGTGCGCGCGGCCGCCGGCCGCGCCGATCTCGTCATCGTGGTGGCGGGCTCGAGCGCGGGCCGCGACGACTACACGGCCGCGCGTCGTCGAGCGGCCGGCACGCTGGCCGTCCACGGCGTCGCCGTGCGTCCCGGCCATCCGGTCGTGCTCGGCGCGGTCGACGGCACGCCGGTGCTCGGCGCGCCGGGCTACCCCGTCTCCGCGGCGCTGACCTTCGACATCTTCGCCGCGCCGCTGCTCGCCGAGCTCGAGGGCGCGGCGCCTGCCGAGCGCGCCGCGGGCCCGCGCGCGGCTGGCGCGCAAGCTCGCCTCGCCGATGGGCATGGACGACTGGGTGCGCGTGCGCCTCGGCCGCGTCGGCGCCGGGCTCGTGGCGACGCCGCTGCCGCGCGGCGCCGGCGTGCTCACCTCGCTCGTGCGCGCCGACGGCCTGCTCGTCGTGCCCGCCGGCCTCGAGGGCCACCACGCCGGCGACGAGGTCGAGGTCGCGCTGCTGCGCGGGCGTCGGCGAGATCGACCGCACGATCGTCGCGATCGGCTCGCACGACCTCGTGCTCGACCTCGCCGCCTCCGCGCTGCGCGACCGCCGATCCCGGGCGTGACGCTCGCGTCGTCGAACGTCGGATCGCTCGGCGGGCTGTCGCGCTGCGCGACGGGCTCTGCCACCTCGCCGGCTCGCATCTGCTCGACCCCGAGACCGGCGAGTACACGCTGCCCTACGTCGACCGCGTGCTCGCCGGCCGCGACGTCGCGGTCGTCCGGCTCGTGCACCGCGAGCAGGGGCTGATCGTCGCGCCCGGCAACCCGCTCGGGCTCGACGGGCATCGAGGACCTCGCACGGGCCGGCCTGCGCTACGTCAACCGCCAGCGCGGCGCGGGGACGCGCGTGCTGCTCGACCACGAGCTCGCGCCGGCGCGGGCATCGCGCCCGACGACGATCGCCGGCTACGCGCGCGAGGAGCACACCCATCTCGCGGTCGCCGCGGCGGTCGCGGCCGGCCGCGCCGACGCGGGCTCGGCGTGCTCGCCGCCGCGCGCGCGTTCGGCCTGGGCTTCGTGCCGGTCACGCGCGAGCCGTACGACCTCGTGTGCCGACGCGGACGCGCTCGACGACCCGATTCTGGCGCCGCTGTGGGCTCTACTCGGCGACGCCGCAGTTCCGCGTCGCAGGTCGAGGCGCTCGGTGGATACTCGACGTCGGAGATGGGCCGGCGGATTCGATGAAGGCCGCATCCGCGGCGACGGCGGGCCCGGTCACGTGACCTCGCGCGCGAGCGCGAGCGACTCTTCGAGCGAGCGCCCCGACTTCCCGCTGAGCCAACACGCCACCGGGCCGGCGATGCGCTGGGACGAATGTGCGGCCTCCGCGGCGATGTCGAGGATCGCTCGCAGCTCATCATCGGTCGGGGCCGGCGTGCCCAGCCGATCGGCATAGGCGTCGATCCACTCACGCGAGTTCATGGCGGGTACCCTCGCAGGTCGCGGCCGCGCTGCCAGCGCGGTTCCCGCTGGTAGCGGGGACGCGCACGTGCCATTATCAGCGCAGGGTATGTTTGTCGGGTTGGTGGATACGCGCGATCAGCGTCCCGATCCGGTCGGGCGTGAGCCGCTGTTCGTCGACATCCCCGAGCTGCGGCCGTGGCGCTGGTACGTGGCGACGGTCGTCTGCCTGCTCGTCGCCGGGTGGGTGACGGCGTGGCTGGGCGCGGTGCTCGTGATCGCAGGCCTGTGCTGCTTCTTTCAGGGCATCACGAGCTACTACAAGGGCAACGACGGACTGAGCCAGCACCGCCAGTGACGCGGCCGGCTCTCCCGTAGCGGGCGTTCAGCGTCGTGGCCGCTTGCGTTGCGGCCGCGGCGTGTCGGGCTTCGGGTACTTCTTGCGCTCTTCGGGCGTCATCTGGCGAATGGTCAGTGACCCGTCTGCCACCTGCTGCTCGACGGCCTCGAGCTTCAGCTTGCGCTGCTTCTCCGCACGGTCGCGCTGGGAATCCATCCCCTTTACAGTAGCGGGCTACCTGGACGCCACGAGCGCGATGAGCGCGACGGCCATCAGCGCGGCGGCAAGAGCGCAGGCCACGCCGCCCGTCAGGACGCGGGCGGCGGTACTCAGCTCAGCAGGGCTCGTAGGCGGCCGAGGGCGTCGTCGGCCTGCGCCTCGTCGATGAGCAGCGGCGGCAGCAGGCGCACCGTGGTCGGGCCGGTCGCGTTGAGGACCAGCCGCTGCTCGAGCAGCGCGCGGAGCACGAGGTCGGGCGCGCCGCCTTCGGCCAGGTCGAAGGCGAGCATCAGCCCGCGGCCGCGCACCTCGGTCACGCCGGGCAGCTCCGCGAGCGCGTGGCGCAGCCGCTCGCCCAGCTCGCGCACGCCGCGCCAGCAGCGCGGGGTCGTCGATGACGTCGAGCACGGCCAGCGCCGGCCGCGCACGCACCGGGCCGCCGGCGAACGTCGAGCCGTGATCGCCCGGCTGCGAGGACGTCGGCCAGCCGCGGGCCGGTGACGAGCGCGCCGATCGGCAGCCCGCCGCCGAGCGCCTTGGCGATCGTCATCGCGTCGGGCACGACGCCGGAGTGCTCGTAGGCCCACAGCGTGCCGGTGCGGCCCAGGCCGCACTGGATCTCGTCGAAGATCAGCGCCGCGCCGTGCGCGTCGCAGGCCGCGCGCGCGGCCTGCGCAGCAGCTCGTCGGACGAGCTCGTAGACGCCGCTCTCGCCCTGCACCGGCTCGAGCAGCACCGCGGCGGTGCCGTCGTCGACGGCCGCCGCGATCGCCTCCGCGGTCGGCTCGACCGCGACGAAGCCGGGCACCAGCGGCGCGAACGGCGCCTGCTTGGACTCCTGCGGCGTCGCCGACAGCGCGCCGTACGTGCGCCCGTGGAAGGCGCGGTGCACCGACACGATGTCGCCGCCGCGGCTTGGCCTTGCGCGCGCAGCTTCAGCGCCGCCTCGTTGGCCTCGGCGCCGGAGTTGGCGAAGTAGCACCTTGCCGCCGAGCGAGCGACTCGGCCAGCCGCTGCGGCCAGCCGCATCCCCGGCTCGGTGTAGAAGAGGTTGCCGA
The DNA here is from genome assembly GCA_963821355.1 of uncultured Actinomycetes bacterium. Taxonomy (GTDB): domain Bacteria; phylum Actinomycetota; class Thermoleophilia; order Solirubrobacterales; family Solirubrobacteraceae; genus JAOPZW01. The sequence continues at coordinate 366,122 of CAWGDO010000009.1, forward strand.
CGTGGATCAGCGCGCCGCGCCTGCTCGCGGATCGCCTCGACGACCGCCGGATGGCAGTGGCCGAGGCTGTTGACGCCGAGGCCGGTCAGGAAGTCGAGGTACTCGTTGCCCTCGTCGTCCCACAGGCGCGCGCCCTCGCCGCGCACGAACTCGACGGGCAGCCGCGCGTAGGCGGCCGACGACGTGCGTCGCGCTCGAGCTGCCTGCAGCTCGGCGAGGCTCATCGCGCGCGGCCTGATCTTCGTGCCGATGCCGGCGTCGGTGAACAGCTCGAGCAGCAGCGAGTGCGGGACGCGGCCGTCGACGATGTGCGCGTAGGTGACGCCGCCGTGGATCGCGTCGAGGCACGCCTGCGAGCTTCGGGCGCATGCCGCCGGCGATCGTCGTCGAGCGCCGCCTCGACCTCGTCGGCGGTCGCCTCGCTGATGACCGAGCGTCGGGTCGGCCGGGTCGCGCAGCCAGCCCGTCGACGTCGGTGAGGAACATGACCTTGTAGGCGCCGAGCGCGCGCGCGACCGCGCCGGCGGCCTCGTCGGCGTTGACGTTGTAGGAGTTGCCCTCGCGGTCGGCGCCGATCGACGCGATCACCGGGATGTAGTCCTGCGGCGATGTGGTTGATCACGTCGACGTCGACGCGGTCGATCTTGCCCGACGAAGCCGATGTCCTCGCCGTCCGGGCGCCGGCCTGGCGCGCGACGCGGAAGAGCCGGCCGTCGTCGCCGCTGAGGCCGACCGCCGGCTGGCCGTGGCGGTTGAGGCGCAGGACGATGTCCTTGTTGACCTTGCCGACGAGGACCATCTTCGCGACCTCGACGGTCTGCGGCGTCGGTGACGCGCAGCCCGCCGACGAACTCGACCGGCAGGCCGAGGCGCTCCATGTAGGTGGTGATCTCCGGGCCGCCGCCGTGCACGACGACCGGGTTCATCCCGACGTACTTGAGCAGCACGACGTCGCGCGCGAACTCCTCGCGCAGCGCCGGGTCCTCCATCGCGGCGCCGCCGTACTTGATGACGATCGTGCTGCCGTGGAACTCGCGGATGTAGGGCAGCGCCTCGAGGAGCGTGCCGACGTGCGGCGTCATGGGCAGTCGTCACGTCGTGTACTCGGCGTTGATCGTCACGTACTCGTGCCCGAGGTCGGAGAAGAAGACCTCGGTCTCGTCGCCGTCGCCGGGCAGCCCGATCGACGTACTCGACCTCGTCGCCGCGCGACGCGCTGCGGCGAGCGCCGCCGCGTCGTAGGCCGATCGCGCTGCCGCGCGACGCAGACCTGGACGCCCTCGATCGCGATGTCGACGGCCAGCGGCGCGGCGTCCGGCAGCGCCATGCCGACGGCCTGGACGATCCGCCCCCAGTTGGGGTCGCCGCCGTGCAGCGCGGTCTTGACGAGCGGCGAGTTGGCGACGCGCGCGCGCCGCGCGCTCGACGTCTCGGCCGTCGCCGCCGCGCACGACGACGCGGCCGATGCGCTCGGCGCCCTCGCCGTCGCGGACGATCGCGAGCGCCAGCTGGCGCAGCAGCGCGTCGAGCGCCTCGCCGAAGCGCAGCTCGTCCTCGGTCTCGGGCTCGACGCTCCACGCCGCTCGCGCCGCTCGCCATGAGGATCGCGGTGTCGTTCGTCGAGAGCTGCCCGTCGACGGAGATGCGGTCGAACGAGCGCTTGACGCAGACGCCGAGCAGCAGGTCGGCCGTCTCGGCGCCGAGCGCGGCGTCGGTCTGCACGAAGCAGAGCATCGTCGCGAAGCTCGGCTGGATCATCCCCGCGCCCTTGGCCTGCGCGCTGAGGCGCACCGTGCCCGCCGGGCAGCTCGACCTCGAGCGCCGCGCGCTTCTCGAACGCGTCGGTCGTCATGATCGCCCGCTGAAGTCGCCGTCGCCGTCGGCGCGCAGCTCGGCGCGCGCGCGCGGCCAGGCCGCTCGACGACGGCGCGCGCGTCGAGCGGCACGCCGATCACGCCGGTCGAGCAGACGGCGACCTGGTCCTCGGCGACGCCGGCGGCCATCGCCGCGGCGCCCTGCATCTTCGCCGCGTCCTCGCAGGCCGCGCGCCGCCGGTCGCGGCGTTGGCGTTGCCGGAGTTGACGACGACCGCGCGCAGCGCGTCGAGCCGCGCAGCGCTCGCGCGTGAGCGAGCACCGGCGCGGCGAGCACGCCCGAGCGCGTGAAGCGCGCGGCGCTCGTCGTCTCGCGGCGCGTCGCAGACGAGCAGGCCGACGTCGGTGCCGCCGGACGGCTTGATCCCGGCCGCGACGCCGGCGGCGCGGAAGCCCGCCGGCAGCGCCGCGGCCGGCGACCTCGCGCACGCGCGTCGGGCACGCTCGACCCAGCGCGAGCGTGAAGAAGCGCGCGGTCGGCCGGCGCTCACGACGAGCCCCTCGGTCTCGGGCCGGCCGAACATCAGGTTGAGGTTCTGGACCGCCTGCGACGAGCGCGCCCTTCCAGAGGTTGTCGATCGCGGCGAAGACGAGCACCTTGCCGCGTGCGCTCGTCGACGCGCGACGTGGATGCGGCAGATAGTTCGTGTCGCGCACGTCGCGCACGCCGGGCGGCGCGGTCGACGACGCTCGACGAACGGCTCGGCCGCGTAGGCCGCCGCGTAGAGCGCGTCGAGCGCCGCCTGGTCGACCGGCTCGGGCGGCGTCACGTAGCAGGAGACGAGCTCGCCCTGGTCGAGCGGCAGCAGGTGCGGCGATGAAGGTCGTCGCGCACCGGCGCGCCGAGCGCCGCGAGCTCCTGGTCGATCTCCGGCGTGTGGCGGTGCGCGCCGACCTCGTAGGGCGTGACGTTCTCGTCGACCGAGACGAAGTGCGTGGTGTCGCGTCGGCGCGCGGCCCGCGCCGCGAGACGCCGCGTCTTGGCGTCGATCGACGACGTCGGCGATCAGCCCGGCGCGCGCGAGCGGCGCGAGCGCGAGCAGCGCCGCGGTCGGGAAGCAGCCGGGGTTGGCGACGAGGTCGGCGCTCGCGATCGCGTCGCGGTGCAGCTCGGGCAGGCCGTAGACGGCCTCGCCGAGCAGCTCCGGCGCGCGGGTGCGGCGACGTACCAGTCGCTCGTAGACCGTCGACGGTCGCGCAGGCGGAAGTCGGCGCTGAGGTCGACGACCCTCACGCCGCGCTCGCGCAGCGCGGCGACGACCGGCGCGGCGGCGCCGTGCGGGTAGGCGACGATCGCCGCGTCGACGTCGCCGTGGCGGTCGAGGTCGAGCTCCTCGAGCGTCAGCGGCGACGCGGTGGTGCGGGTAGAGCTCGTCGAGCGCGCGGCCCGCGTCCGAGCGCGACGGTGACCGCGCGCGAGCTCGAAGCGCGGATGGCGGTCGACGAGCCGCGCGGCGAGCGCGCCCGCGAAGCCGGAGGCGCCGGCGATCAGGACGCACGCTCAGCCACGGAGCTCACCCCCCAGCTCGTCGCGCAGCGCGGCGACGATCTGCTCGCGCAGCGGCGCGACGTCCTCGTCGGTGAGCGTGCGGTCGGCCGCGCGGAACGCCAGGCGCAGCGCGAGCGAGACGCGGCCCTCCCCCACCTGCTCGCCGCGGTAGACGTCGAAGACGCTCGACGCTCGGCGAGCAGCGTCGCCGCCCGCCGCGCGCACGACGCTCGAGCACGCGCGGCCGCGGGCACGTCGTCGGCGACGATCACCGCGAGGTCCTGGCGCAGCTCCGGGAAGCGTCGTCAGGTCGGCGTAGGTCGGCACGGCGTCGGCGCGGCCGCGACGCCTTGCCGAGGTCGATCGCGAACGCGCGCGACCGGCGCGTCGATGTCCCAGGTCGCGCGCGACGAGCGGATGCACCTCGCCGATCCAGCCGAGCGTCGCTCGCCGCCCGCGCGGATCACGCGCGGCTGCGGCCCGGGTGCAGGAACGGCTCGGCCGCGGCGCTCGACGCGCCAGTCGACGCGCAGCGCGTCCGAGCACCGCCTCGACGCAGCGCCCTGGCCGCGAAGAACGTCGGCGCGCGGCGGCTCGCCGTCGCCCCACGTCGGCGGGCCGCGCGCGCCGGCGAGCAGCGCGCCGAGCGCGTGGTGCTCGTCGGCGAGCGGCTCGCCGTCGCCGCGCCGGTAGACGGCGCCCGACTCGAAGATCGCCGAGGTCGCGCGTCGCCGCGCGCGAGCGTTGTGGCGCGCGACGTCGAGCAGCGAGCCGAGCAGCGTCGGGCGCAGCACCGACTGCGTCCTCGGACATCGGGTTCTCGAGCTCGACGACGTCGCGCAGCGGGTCGTCCGGCGCGCAGGCGCAGCCGGTCGGCGAGCCCGGGGTCGGTGAACGACCAGCCGACGATCTCGTAGCAGGCCGCGGCCGACGAGCGCGTCCTCCGCGCGGCGGCGCAGCCGCTGCGCGCGGCGTCAGGCCGCCCGGCAGCGCCGCGTGCGGTTCTTGGGCATCGTCGCCGGGCAGCTTCTCGAGCGCCGTCGATCCGCGCGACCTCCTCGATCAGGTCGGCCTCGCGCGTGACGTCGCCGCGGCGCCAGTGCGGGACGGTGACGTCGAGGCCGTCCGTCGGCGTCCGCGACGGCGAAGCCGAGCGCGCGCGAGGATCTCGGCGCTGCGCTCGCGCGGCGATCGCGCGCGCCGAGCAGCTCGGCTGACGCGCGCGTCGCGCAGCCGGATGACGGCTCGGCGCCGGGCCCGGCGCCGCCGACGTCGATCGTGCCCGGGCACGAGCGTCGCGCCGGTCAGCTCGAGCATCAGCTGCGTCGCGACGCCTGCGCCTCCATCGCCTGCTCGGGCGGGAGGCCCTTCTCGAAGCGCGCCGAGGCCTCGCTGCGCAGGCCGAGCTGCCGCGAGGTGCGGTGGATGTTCGGGCCGTTCCAGGTCGCGACCTCCATCAGCACGCGCGTCGTGCCGTCGTGGACCTCGGAGCGCTGCGCCGCCCATGACGCCGGCGATCGACGTCGGCCCGTCGGCGTCCTCGATCACGACCATCTCGGCGTCGAGCGTGCGCATCTGGCCGTCGAGCGTCGTGATCTGCTCGCCGTCGGTCGCGCGCGGCGCACGACGAGCCGGCCGCCGGCGATGCGGTCGAGGTCGAACGCGTGCAGCGGGTGGCCGGTGAGCAGCATCACGTAGTTCGTGATGTCGACGACGTTGTTGATCGGCCGCTGGCCGGCGGCCATCAGGCGCGCCTTCAGCCACGGCGGCGACGGGCCGATCGTGACGTTCTCGAAGACGCGCGCGGTGAAGCGCGGGCACAGGTCGGGGTCCTCGACGCGGACCTCGACGCCCGGCGAGCGTCCGCCGCCGGCGCCCGGGTCCTCGCGCCCACGGCGGCGGCGCGAGCGGCGCGCCGGTCGCGGCGTGGACCTCGCGCGCGACGCCGTAGACGCCCAGGCAGTCGGGCCGGTTCGGCGTGATCTCGAGCTCGAGCACGTCGTCGGCGATCGGCAGGACCGTCGGCCAGCGGCGTGCCCGGGCGCGAGCGTCGTCGTCGAGCACCATCATCCCGGCGTGGTCGGTGCCGATCGCCGAGCTCGTCCTCGGCGAGGATCATCCCGTTGGAGACGACGCCGCGCAGCTTGGCCTTCGCCGAGCTTCGTGCCGTCGGGCATGACCGCGCCCGGCCGCGCGACGCGCGACGGTCTGGCCGGCGGCGACGTTCGGCGCGCCGCAGACGATCTGCTGCGGGCTCGCCGTCGCCGACGTCGACCGTGCAGACCTTCAGCCGGTCGGCGTCGGGGTGCTGCTCGGCGCTCAGCACGCGGCCGACGACGAAGCGCTCGAGCGCGCCGACGCCGTGGTGGTGCACGCGCTCGACCTCGGTGCCGGTCATCGCCAGGCGCTCGCCGAGCGCCGCGACCGGCAGGCCGGCGTCGGCGTACTCGTGGAGCCACTCGAGCGGGCACGCCTCATCCGAACTGCCCCAGGAAGCGGACGTCGTTGTCGTAGAACAGCCGCAGGTCGGGGACGCCGTGCTTGAGCATCGCGATCCGCTCGACGCCCATGCCGAAGGCGAAGCCCTGGACCTGCTCGGGGTCGTAGCCGTCCTCGCGACGTACGCGAAGACGTTCGGGTCGACCATCGCCGGCGCCGAGGATCTCGAGCCAGCCCGTGCCCTTGCAGAGGTTGCAGCGCGCGCCGTCGCGCAGGACGCCCGTCGCCGTCGCACTGGAAGCACGAGACGTCGACCTCGACGCTCGGCTCGGTGAACGGGAAGAAGTGCGGGCGCAGGCGCACGTCGCGCTCGTCGCCGAAGATCGCGCGGGCGAACGCCAGCAGCGTGCCCTTGAGGTCGGCGAGCGTGATGTCCTCGTCGACCGCGAGGCCCTCGATCTGGTGGAACTGCGGCGTGTGCGTCGCGTCGCTGTCGCGGCGGTAGACGCGCCCGGGGATGATGACGAGATCGGCGGCGGGTGCTGCTCCATCGCCCGGATCTGCATCGGCGAGGTGTGCGTGCGCAGCACGCACGTCGTCGGCCGACGTAGAACGTGTCGGTGCGCTCGCGCGCCGGGTGCGTCGGCGTCGTGGTTGAGCGCGTCGAAGTTGTAGTGGACGAGCTCGACCTCGGGGCCCTCGACGACCGTGAAGCCCAGGCCGACGAAGACGTCCTCGATCTCGCGCCGCGTCGCGGTCAGCAGGTGCAGGCGGCCGACCGGCTGCGGCGGCTCGCCGGGCAGCGTGACGTCGACGCGGTCGTGCGCGAGCCGCGCGTCGAGCTCGCCGGCCTCGAGCTCGCCGCGCGCGCTGCTCGATCAGCGCCTCGAGCGCCTGGCGCGCCTGGTTGGCCGCCTTGCCGACGGTCGCCGCGCTCCTCGGGCGGGAGCTCGGCGACGCCGCGCAGCAGGTTCGGCAGCTCGGCCTTGCGGCCGAGGAAGCGCACGCGCAGCTCCTCGAGCGCGGCCGTCGCGTCGGCGCGCGCGATCGCGCGCCTCGGCCTCGCTGCGCAGCTGCTCGATGCGCTCGATCATCGGTGCGCCACCCTAGTCCACTCGTACAGCGCGACCGTCGCCGCCATCGCGGCGTTCAGCGACTCGCCCGCGATCGGGATGTGCGCCGCCGCGTCGCACGCCGCGAGCACCTCCGGCGGGCAAGCCCGTCGCGCTCGGCGCCGACCAGGATCGTCGCCTGTCGCCGGGGCCGCGCAGCGTCCCGCCCGCGCGCGCGTCGAGCGCGACCCGCGGCGCCGGCAGCTGCGCGATGCTCGCGACCCGCGCGACCGGCACCGCGAAGATCGCGCCCATGCTGCCCGCACCGCCTTCGGGCCGAACGGGTCGGCCGCACCCGGGCCGACGCAACCGAGCTCGCCCCGAACGCGACGCGCAGAGCGCAGGATCGCGCCGACGTTGCCGGGGTCGCCGACGCCGTGCAGGTAGACGCACAGCGGGCCCGTCGGGGCGGGCGCCCAGCGCTGCTCGTAGACGGCGAGCGCGCGCGTCCCCGAGCCCAGCGCCGAGACGCCGTCGAGCAGCTCCGCCTCGACCTCGATGCCCGCGCCGCAGCTCGTAGACGGCCGGCCAGCCGGCGTCGGCGGCGGCCCGCAGGAGGTCCTCACCCTCGGCGACGAAGCGCCGCTCGCGGCGGCGCTGGAGCTTGCGGAGCTCCTTGAGCTTGTCGTTGTGGGGGCTGGTGATCATGGTGTGCGGTAACGAAAAAGGGCGCCGTCCTGAGGAAGCGGCGCCCGGGAGGCTTGATGTCGGCTGCTGCTACGCGGCAGCGGCCGACGCCTCACGGGCGGCGTCGGCAAATCGGGAGAACGTCTCGGGGTCGCGCACGGCGATGTCGGCCAGGACCTTGCGGTCCAGCTCGATGCCGGCGAGCTTCAGGCCGTGGATGAACGTGCCGTACGTCATGCCGTTCAGGCGCGCGGCGGCGTTGATGCGCGTGATCCACAGGCGGCGGAAGTCGCGCTTGCGGTTGCGCCGGTCGCGGTACGCGTAGGAATCGGCCTTCATGACCGCTTCCTTGGCGCGCTTGTAGTTCGAGTGCGCCTCGCCGCGGAAGCCCTTGGCGCGCTCGAGCGTCGCCCGGCGCTTCTTGTGCGCGTTGACCGAGCGCTTGACGCGGGTCACTTGCCCACTCCCAGCATCTTCTTGATGCGCGGCGCATCGTGATCGGAGATCTCACGGGCTTGCGGAAGCCGCGCTTGCGCTTGGGCGACTTCTTCTCGAGGATGTGGCTCGAGTAGGCGTGACGGCCACGGACCTTGCCCTTGGCGGTCACCTTGAAGCGCTTCTTGGCGCCCGAATGGGTCTTCATCTTCGGCATGACGGACGGGTGAGGATAGCGGGGTTTTCGGGTGCACGGCCAACGGCCCTCCCCGGACAAGCCGGGGAGGGCCGTCTTCCCCCGAAGCGCGGATCCGCGGTCAGCTACAGGCGACGCCGGTGCACTGGGCCGGGTTGCCGTTCCTGCGAGCGGTGTTCCCGCCGCCGTCCGTCACCCCGGGCACGGCCTCGAAGCCGGGTCGTGGTTGAAGGCCGCGAAGTTGCCTACGAGGGTCGTCGCGGCACTGTCGACGTCGATGCCGTCGTCGCCGGAGCCCTTCGCGGTGTTGCCCTTCAGCTTCGTGCCGGCGGTGTCTGTGTCGACACGGATGCCGTCCATCTTCGCGTCGCGCACGACGTTGTCGCGGACGACCGCGTCGTCGATCGTACCCTCATCGAAGTCGGCGACCCCGATGCGGATGCCGTCCCAGACGGTGCGTGACACGACGTTGCCGATGACGGACGTTTCGTCGGCGTTGGAGACGACGACGATGCCGAAGCCGGTCGGCGGATCGCAGAACGGGCATCCGCGTGCATCCGAGACCACGTTGGCGACCACCTGGTTGCCCGGCCCGTCGGCGACCGCGATGTTGTCGCCGTTACCGCTGACATGGTTCGCGCGGATGCTCGTGTTGACGGCATCGCCGGTCAGCGGGCCGATCGGCGCCGTCACGCGCCAGAACAGTCGCTGGGAGTCGACATGCGGACGGCCGCGCTGGACGTAGCCGGCCAGCGCCTCGCCGACGTCGACGGGCAGCGGAAGCCGGTCGCGGCGGCGCGCCTTTCCGCGCACCAACAGCTCGCCCTCGCGCCAGTTGACATCGGCCAGTTCGATCGCGGAGACCTCGCGGCGCGCAACCCCAACCGTGAGAGCACCATCAACACCGCGTAGTCGCGCCGGCCCTTCGCGCGGCGCCGATCGCAGCTTGAAGGCAGCCGCGTGACTGCCTCGCGCGAAAGTGCCCGCGGCAGCCCCCGCGGGCGCGGCGCAACGGCGGGCACGGCCGCGTCAGATCACCGGCGACGAGCCCTTCGACGTGCAGATAGCGCAGCAACGATCGCAGCCCGACGACCACGTTGCCCGCCGAGCCCGGACTGCACCGGCCGCACTCCCCCAGCACGAAGCGGCCGACCACGGCCGTGTCCAGCCCGGCCAGGTCCAGCTCGCCACGCGGCGAGGGCACGCCGCCGAGAAAGGACCGCGCGACGCGCTCGTAGTAGCGCACCGTGCTCGTCGCCAGGCCACGCTCGCCGACCAGATAGCCGCGGTAGCGCTCGACCAGCAGATCAGCCGGTCCGCCGCGCGGCCCGATCGGCGCCATCGGCGCCGCGCCCAGCGAGCGCAAGTAGTCCAGCAGCGGCGCCAACGCGCCCACCGTCAAGAAGTGCCGATAGCCGGCGGCCCGACGCGACGCGACAAACCGCTCCACGACCGCAGCCGTCAGCCCTGCCCGCGCGACACGCTCGGCCGCCATCCAGCGGCTCAGGTGCGCGACCAGCTGAGGCTGCGCGACCACCGACACGCGCGCGTACCCGCGGCCGCCGAGGTCGCCGACGAACCCCGCCACGAACGGCTCCAACGGGCCGCTCACGCGCACCCCCAACGGATCCCTCATCACGACAACCTCCTCCTCGGAATGAACAAATCCGGCGAGAGGCTCCGTCAGAACGTCAGAACGTCAGAAGACCCCGAAACGCGTGCATGCAATCGGCCCCGCTCCAGGATCACACCTGAGCTCCCGATCGCGCACCAGCGGGACCCCAGCGACGCGGCCGCCGCAGCCTTTGACTGCACGCGGAGCGCTTGGCCCGGATTTCAGCCGGCTCTGACACCAAGTACCGTTCTTCGGCGCGGCAGCCTGCACGAGCGCGCCCCATTGATCCGAACCACCCCCCGCAGACCGTTCCCGGGTGAGTAGGAAAGGCTTCATGTCCGCGCACTTCGATCAGATCAAGTCCAGCCTCGACGACTTCTGCGCTGCCTGGAAGACCAACGATGGCGCGAGCCTCGGTGCCTTCTTTGTCGAAGATGGCACCCTCATCAATCCATTCGGCCAGCGCGCCGACGGGCGTGCTGCTGTCGCGGCGATGTACTCCGAGTTCTTCGCAGGCATGCCGGGCGGCACCTCGACGACCGTAGATCTCGCCAGCGTCCGCCCCGTCGGAGACGACCACGCATTCGCCGATGGCGAACAGACCATCAACGGCCCCGAGGGCAGCACCGTCCTTGAAGTCCATATCGCGGCGCTGCTGCGTCGCGACGGCGAGGACTGGCGGTTCGTAGACGCTCGCCCCTACACCGTCGCGACCATCCCCGACTGAGCGTCCGCGGCGCGGCTGCCTCCATCAGCCGACTGCGGTTATGCCGATCCAATCGCCGCGATCACCGAACCGCCTCGGACCAACCGTGCGGCGCTCGGCATAACCACCGGCGCGGCCTAACGAGCAGGCCGGCCGATCCTCCGGGCGTGATGTGCGCTGTCGAACCGACGGACGCCCGCCGTCGCGCGGACGTCTCCGTGCGATGCATCGCCGAAGGCCGGTTCTGCCATGTTGCGCCTAGCCCGGAAGTGCGTACCGGGCTGGCTCCATCCGGGTGGTGTTCTAGCTTGGCGGCGCGTCGCGTCCGGGCTTCCCGTTGACGATCTTGGAGTTCCAGCAGCGCTTCGGCACCGAGGAGGCGTCCCGGGAGTACCTGTTCGCGTCGCGCTGGCCGGAGGGGTTCGTGTGCCCGGCGTGTGGTGGGCGGGAGGCTGGCGACAAGACTCGCCGTCATCTGTGGATCTGCACGGCGTGCGGCAGGCAGACCTCGATCACGGCGGGGACGGTGATGCACAAGACCCGGCTGCAGCTCGGACCTGGTTCTGGGCGGCCTACCTGGTCTCGACGTTTCATCCCAGGGTCAGCGCCAAGCAGCTGCAACGCCAACTCGGGCTGGGCTGTCACGAGACTGCGTGGGCGATGCTGCACAAGCTCCGCGCGGCGATGGTCGCGCCCGAGCGCGAGCTGCTCAAGGGCGAGGTCGAGATCGACGAGTTCTTCCTCGGCGGCTATGAAGATGGCCTCCAAGGCGGACGACAGCACGGCAAGAAGGTGCTCTGCGGCGCCGCGATCGAGGTCCGCAACCGCGGCTCGGGGCGCCTGCGCCTGCAGGTGCTGCCCAACTCGCAAGCCACAACGCTGGAGGCGTTTGCGACGGCGACGACCGCGCCCGGAGCGATCGTGCACACCGACGGCTGTTCTCCTACAGCGGCCTGCCCAAGCTCGGCTACGACCACCGCCAGGGCAAGGTCGCGACGGTCGGCGCCGACGAGCAGCTGCTCGCGCGCGTGCACCGCGCGATCAGCAACCTCAAGGCGTGGATGCACGGCACCCACCGCCGCGTCTCACCCGAGCATCTGCCGGTCTATCTCGACGAGTACGTCTATCGCCACAACCGCCGCCGCACACCGATGGCCGGCTTCCAGACCCTGCTCGGGCTCGGGCTCACCCACGAGCCCGTCACCTACCGCCAGATCATCGATCCAGTCGCCTGACGCGCGCTCGGAGCTAACCCGGTACGCACTAGCCCGGAAGCGAGCGAGACTCACCATGGCCACCCACTCGCGGTCGATCGCGCCAGGGCTCCACGCAACTTCCCCACCATGCTCACCGCCAGAGCATGGTCTTCTGCGTCTCCGAGCGACGGACGCGATTCGCGCTCTTGTATGGGCGAGGTGAGAATCCGTCTCGACGGGCCAGATCGCGCGCCCGTGGCGTTCGGGTGTGGTCGAAGATCCGCGCGTCGGTCGCGGAAGGGGCGTCGGTCGGAGGGGTGCGAGGCTACTCAGCAGCCGCGGTCGACGGCGGCGGCGATCAGGCGGCTGCGGTAGCGGTAGCCGTTGGTGTCGGGGTGGACGCCGTCGGGCAGAACGACAGTGCCTGTGCTGACGGCGTGGTCCCAGGCGGGGACGATGAGGTGGTCGTCGTGGCGTGCGAGGTTGCGTAGGACGCGGTTGAGTGCGCGGTAGGCGCCCTTGCGGGGAGCGCGGCTGATCGTCGGCCAGACCACGCACGCCGTTGCTGGCACGGTCTGCAGCAGCCGTCGTGCTCGGCTGGCGAAGCGTTGGGGGCTTGAGCCGTCGTTGGTGCCGAGGCTGACGATGATGGTGTGCGGGGTGATCTTCCGGAGGTCGGCTCTGAGTGCCAGCAGGCCCTGTGGGGTGGTGCGCCCGGAGCGCGCGTCCCAGGTGAGTTGCTGATGGTCGAGGAGTCGGTCGAGGAACGGTTGGGTGCCAACGGCGAGCGAATCGCCGACGATCAGGACCGTCGGCGGCGCGACCTGCGGCGCGGTCACCGCGCGCGCGCCGCGGGGAACGGCGATCAGCATGAGCGCGACGACGAGGACGAGCGAGCTGCCGCGGACGGTGATCGCGGCGCTCGTCCCCGGCCTGCGCATGAGGCCTTGGATACCCCGACGGGCTTCTGCGAACCGTCGATCAGGTCGTCGACGCGTTGCAGGAGGAAGGGCCCGAGCGTGGCGGCGTAGACGTCGGTGAGGTGGTCGATGTTCTTGTAGACCAGGGCGCCGCCGATGACCGGGTAGCAGCGGCGCGTGTCGCAGAAGAAGCGCGTCATGTCGATGCTCTGCACCCGGGGTGAACCCATCCGCTCGGCGGCGACGACGGCCGGGTCGCGCTGGGTCGCCTGCGCGCGCGGGACGGTGCAGCGTCGCGCGGGGCGCTGGTGCTTGGCGATGACGCGCTCGATGCAGGCGAAGGTGTCGGCGTGGACGCGCGGCGTGTCGTGGATGACGACGATGTGCTGCACCGAGGCGGGCAGTGTGTTCCACGCGCCGCGGTATCCGGCGACCTGCGCCGCGAACGTGGTCTGTCCGCGTGGCACGATCACCTTGCCGCCGGAGTGCTCGACCACGAATACGGTGTGCACCTCGGGGTGGCGCTGGAACCACGCCGGTGTCTCGCGGTTCCAGGCGATGCATTGCGATTTGGCGGGTTCGTCCAGGACGGCGGTCGCCTGCGAGAACGGGCAGCCGGTGTGGGTGATCGACAGGCCGCGCCAGCGCTTGGCGTCGGCGACGACCTCAAGCGCCGCGCGCCAGTGCGAGGCGTGGCTGTCGCCGACGAGCGCGATCGTGTCGGTGCTGCTGGCGGGCGAGGCACCGAACGCGCAGACGCGCACGCGGTCGAGCGTCTGGATGACGTCGCAGGGGGAGTTGCGCTGCTGGGTGGCCTGCAGCGGCGTGGGGATGACGGTGAACGCCAGGCTCGGGTTCTGACACGGGTGCCGGCCGTCACGGGCGGCGGCGCCGAAGCAGGACGGGTGCTTGGCGAGCGTTTGCCGGGTGAGCAGCTCGTCCTTGCGGGCCTGCGCGTCGACATACGAGCTGCCGAGCAGGGTGATCGCAATGACGACCGCGGTGACGGCGGCGGCCGGCGCGAGCGTCCAGCGCGCGCCGCGGCCCGTCAGGAACGCGGCCGTGCGCGCGGGATCCTCGACGAAGGTCTTTGACAGCCAGGCGAAGAGCAGCGTGAACATGACGACGGTGATCCTTGTGGGCGTGACGGCGCCGTGGACGATGAACGGCGCCAGGACGATGAGCGGCCAATGCCAGAGGTAGACGGAGTAGGACAGGTCGCCGAGCCGCTGGATCGGGCGCAGCCTGAGCACCGGCATGGGTGACCAGCGTCGTGTCGGGGAGCGCGCCCAGATCACCGCGACCGCGCCGAGGACCGGCAGCAGCGCCGCGTAGCCCGGGAACGAGGTGCTCGTGCTGAAGGTCGCCGCGGCGACACCGATCGCCGCAAGACCGATCCAGGACAGTGCCGAGCACGCGGCCGACCGCGTCCTGTCCCCGCCGGGCGCGAGCGCCAGTAGCCCGCCCGCGCCGAGCTCCCACACGCGGCTCGGCGTCACGAAATACGCTGCCGCCGGATCGCGCGAGGTGCGCACGACGGAGTAGGCAAGGCTCAGCGCGGTGACCGCGCCCATCGCCGCCGCCAAGGCACCTCGCCTGATCGACAGCGCACGACGGCCGACGATCGCGATCGCCGCGACGATCAGCACCGGCCACAACAGATAGAACTGCTCCTCGACCGACAGCGACCAGAAGTGCTGCACCGGCGACGGCCCGTCGGATGACGCCATGTAGTCCACCGCGGCGCCCGCCAGGTGCCAGTTCTGCACGTACGCCGTGCTGGCACGCATCTCCGCAAAGAACTGACCCCAATAATTGACCGGCACGAACGCGACCGTCGCCGCCACACAGAACAGGACCGTCACCAGCGCCGCGGGCAGGATGCGCCGCGCCCGCCGCGCCCAGAACGCCGACAACGAGACCGTGCCGGTGCCTTCCAGCTCGCGCAGCAACAGCGACGTGATGAGAAACCCCGAGATCACGAAAAAGACGTCGACCCCCACAAACCCACCCCCGACCGCCGCCGGCCACACGTGCCAAACAACCACCAACAGCACCGCCACCGCTCGCAGCGCCTGGATCTCCGCGCGCAGCACCGCCGGTTGCGCCGGCGCCACGATGTCAACGCCGCCGTCCCCCCGAGGCGCACGAAGAGCGCCCCCGATGCCGGGCATCGGCGCGGCCACGGAGTGCCTGCGCCCGTGGCGCCGCAGGGTCAACACCGCAGCCCGTCTCATCGCCGGTGTGCGGGCCGAGTGCGGGGATCGGGGTGGGCCGACGGGACGTCTTGCGTTGTGAGTGTGAGTTGCACGGTCACAGAAGCAGCGAGCAAGCGCGGACGGGTGGATGCGAGGCGCGATGGTTCACCGGGGTGGTCTGTGCCCGATGTGCAGCTACCCGCCGGCGAGGGGGTGCAGCCCGCTGCCGTCGGCGTTGACCGTGTAGAGCTGGTCGGGCAGGTGTCGGCTGCTGGCCCAGCGCTCGAACACGATGCGCGAGCCGTCGGGTTACCAGTCGGGGTCGAACCCTCCGCCCGAGACATGGGTGATCTGGCGCTCGGCGCCGGCGGGCGTGCGGACGAAGAGCTGTGCGGTGTGATCGTCCTCGTGCGTGCCGGCGAAGCGCATGAAGACGATCGAACCGTTGGTGCCCGGCACCGCTGCGTGCGCGGTTGCCGTGAGGGCCGCGAGCGCGGCCAGGCCGGCGGCGATCGCGAAGTGGCGAATGCGATTGATGCGTCTCATGGCGCCAGCGTCGCGACGCGGGGCGCCCGGCGCATCGGAGCGCACCTGGAACCGACTCAGGGCGCACCCTGAACGTCAGCCGCGCAGGAACTTCAGGACCGCGAGCACGCGGCGGTCCTGAGTGCGGCTCTCGGGCAGATCGAGCTTGACGAAGATCTGGTGGACGTGGCTCTCGACGGTCTTCGTGCTGAGCACGAGCCGCTCGGCGATGCCTGGGTTCGAGTGGCCCTCGGCGATCAGCGCCAGCACCTCGCGCTCGCGCGCGCTGAGCATGTCGAGCGCGCTGTCGGCCCGTGGCTTGCCCACGAGCTGCGCGACGATCGTCGGATCGACGACGCACTCGCCCTCGGCGATGCGGTGCAGCGCGTCCATGAGCACGGCGATGTTCGACACGCGCTCCTTGAGCAGGTAGCCGATCCGCCCCGGGTGCTCCTCGAGCAGGCGCATCGCGTAGCGGACGTTCACGTATTGGGAGAGCACGAGCACGCCGACCTGCGGATGCTCCGTGCGGATCCGCTCGGCGGCGTAGAGGCCCTCGTCCGAGTGCTCGGGAGGCATGCGGATGTCGACGATCGCCACGTCCGGCTGCCCGAGCCGCACGTGGCGCATCAGCTCGTCGGCGTCGCTCGCCTTCCCCACCACGATGACCCCGGCGTCGCGCAGCAGCTGGGTCAACCCCTCGCGGATCAGCATCGCGTCGTCGGCCACGACTACCCGCATGGCAGCACCGCGCGGATGACCACGCCGCCGTTGCGCAGGGCATCCGCGGTCAGGCGCCCGTCGAGCGCGTTGACGCGGTCGGCAACCCCGACGAGCCGGGCGAGCAGATCGTCGGCAGAGCGGGCGCGCTCGTCGTGGACCTCCACCACGAGCACGTGCGCGTCGCGGCGCGCCGCGACGCTGAGCGCCGCCCCGTCGCCGCGATCGGCGGCCAACCGGAGCACCTCGTCGACGAGGACGTACCCGGCGGTCTCCACGGTGCCCGGCGCACGCTCGTCGGGCAGCGCCGTCAGACGCACCACGACCGGCGCGCGATCGGCCAGCGTCTCGAGCGCCGCGGCGAGCCCTTCGTCGCTGAGCTCCACGGGGTGGATGCCGTGGGCGAGCTCGCGCAGCTCGTCGATCGCGCGATGCAGGTCGACGTCGGCCGCGTCGAGCGCCAGGCCGCCGCCCTTGTCGCGCAGCATGGCCAGCACCATGGAGAGCCCAACCAAGCGCTGCTGGGCGCCGTCGTGCAGGTCGCGCTCCAGGCGGCGCCGCTCGGTGTCACCCGCCTCGACGATCCGCGCCCGCGATGTCTTGAGCTCGCGCAGCTGGGCGCGCGCCTCGGCGCGCAGGCGCTCGTTGTCGATCGCCAATTGCGCGGCCGCGCCGATCTCGTGCTGGAGCGTCGCCGCGTCGAGGCTCGCCGGGTCGTGGAGCACGGCGACGATCGGGCGGTCCTCGCGCGTGACGAGGCTCACCGCACGGTCGGTTTCGCGCGTCGGGAAGGCCACCGGCTCGCCGTCGCCGTCGATCCAGCGGTCGTCGCCGCTGAGCGGGAACGCGACGCGCAGCGATGCGTCCCCCGTGGCGCGCGCCAGCGCGGCCTGCAGAGAATCGGACTCGTGCGCCGCCCGGCGCAGGGCGCGCGCACCGCGAAGACCGCGCGAGACGGCCCACACCAGGCCGGCGGAGAGGGCCGCCATCCCGGCCGCGCGCGCCGCGAAGGCCGCGACGAGCACGCCCCGGTGCGGATCGTCGCCCGCGCTGAAGGCGAGCGCAGCCGCACGCAGCAGGCAGGCGCCGAGCAGCACCACCGCGGGAACGAGGATCGGCAGAAGCCGGTGTCGGGCCACCGGCGTCCGGCGCGCGACGCCGGCGGTCGCCACCAGCACCGCCGCGACAGCCACGAAAGCCGCCCCGGCCTCGACCCAGTCCAGCGCGCGAGCGATCCCGCGGTTGCCGGCGACGAGCAGAGGGTTCGCAGCGCAAAAGGCAAAGCAGGCCGGATCGGCCAGCGGGTCATACGAGAGCGCGCGCCCGAGGACGACCGCCACCGTCGCCGTCCACAACCCTGCGACGACCCAGCGCGCCCACCGCAGGCCCGCTGCGTTGAGCGCCAGATGGGCGATCGCCGCCACGGTCACCGCCTGCCCCGCGACCCCGGCGATGCGCACCATGCCGGGGCCCACCTGCCAGCCGATCCAGTCCGGCGCGAACCAAGCGAGCCCCGCCACGAGCGCGAGCGCGCCCCACGGCCGAGCCGGCCGCAGCCACCACGTCACCAATCCGGCGCCGATCAGCATCAGCCCGGCGACGAGCTCGACGGCGGCGGCGGCCGTGGAACGCCCCGCGTACGTCGTCAGGTCGCCGTGGCGGATCGCCACCTCGACGGCGGTGAACGCGTAGAGGATCGCCGCCGGCGCAAACAGCACGGGCACCCAACGATTGATCGAGCGATGCCGGCTCCCCACCGGCCGATCATCTCACCCCCGGCGCGGCCCGCGGTCAGGGTGTACCCCGTAGATTCGCGCCGGCGCGAGCTTAGGATTGGCCCGATGGCGGACACCGTGCTCATCGTCGACGACCATCCGACGTTCCGCGCGCTGGCCCGGCGGATGCTCGAGGCACACGGGTACGAGATCGTCGGCGAGGCGCAGGACGGCGCGTCGGCGGTGGCAGCAACGTCGCGGCTGGCCCCGAACGTCGTGCTGCTCGACGTCCAGCTGCCCGACACCGACGGGTTCGCCGTGGCCGAGACGCTCGTGGCGGCGGACGATCCGCCCGCCGTGGTGCTCATCTCCAGCCGCGAGGCGTCCGCGTACAAGCGCCGCCTGGCGGACAGCCCGGCGCGTGGCTTCCTGGCCAAAAGCGAGCTGACAGGCCCGGCGCTCGCTGCGCTGATCGGATAGAAGGGGCCGTGGGGCGCACCTGGCTCATCGTCGCGCTGGGGGTCGCAGGCAGCGTGGTCGGCGTCGCCGCCGAGGTCGCCTCGGACAGCGGGCTCGAGCAGGCGGCCGCCGACCTGGCCACCGGCTGGACGCTGCTCGCCTGCGGCCTGTGGGGCATCCACCAGCGTCCCGCCCAGCGGCGCTGGCTGCTGCTCGCTGCGGCCGGCCTGACCTGGTTCGCCGGGAACTTCGCCGCCACCGCCGGGCTCGTGTACCTCCATCGCGGGCCACTCGTGCACGCGGTCGTCGCCGCCACGCGCAGGCACTCCGCACTCGCGGTGGCCGCCGTCGCCACGGGCTATGCCGGCGCGCTGGTCACCGGACAGGCCAACGGCTGGCTGACGATCGCCGTCATCGCCGCCCTCGTGGCGGTCGCCGCGCACCACCGTCCCGAGCGGCGCGTCGTCGGCGCGATCGCGGCGCTCGTGGTCGCGCTCGCATTGGCCGCGTCGACCACGTTGCTCGACGTCACCGCGCAGTACGCGCGCACGGCGCTCAACGCCTACGAGGCCGCCGTCGTGGCGACCGCCCTGCTGCTCGTCGCCGCCGCGGCGCGTGAGCTGCGGGTGCGCGGCAGCGTGACCGATCTCGTGGTCGAGCTCGGGCCGGCCGGGCGCTCGCACAGCGTGCGCCACGAGCTCGCCCGCGTCCTCGGCGACCCGGACCTCACGATCGGCTACTGGCTGCCCGACCGCGGCCGCTACGTGGACCTTGACGGCAACCCCTTCGCGCTGCCGCAGCCCGGATACGGGCGCGCGACGACCCCTGTCGAGCGCGACGGGCAACGCATCGGTGCCCTCGTACACGACGATTCCCTGCTCGACGACCCGCAGCTCGTCGCCGCCGTGCGCGACGCGGCCGGCCTCGTGCTCGCCAACAATCGCCTGCAGGCCGAGGCGGCCGCGCGGCTCGTCGAGCTGCGGGCATCGCGCGAGCGCATCGTGGCCGCGCGCGACGAGCAGCGCCGGCGCGTGGCGCGCCGGCTGCGCGACGGCGTCGAGCACCGCCTCGCTGAGGTGGCCATGGCCGTCCGGGAAACCCGCGCCGCCGCCCCCGCCGATCAGCTCGAGCTGCTCGACCTCTTCGACGCCGAGCTCGACCAGGCACGAGCCGAGCTCCGCGAGCTCGGCCGCGGCATCCACCCGCGCGCGCTCACGGAGCACGGCCTCGCTGCGGCGCTCGCCGCCCTCGGCCGGCACGCGCCGGTGCCCGTCGCCGTGACCGCGCCGGAGGGCAGGCTCCCGGCCGGCATCGAGGCGGCGGCCTACTTCGTCTGCTCGGAGGCGCTGACCAACGCCGCCAAGCACGCACAGGCGACCACCGTGCGCTGCGACATCGCTCGCAACGGCGCCGCGCTGCACGTGACCGTCGCCGACGACGGCGTCGGCGGCGCCGACGCGCGGCTCGGCTCCGGCCTGCGTGGGCTCTCGGATCGCATCGAGGCGCTCGGCGGCCGGATGCGGATCAGCAGTCCGGTGGGTGAGGGGACCACGATCGCGGCGACGCTGCCGCTCGACGGGGGCGCGGCATGAGGTGGGCCTGCGCCGCCGCGGTCGCCACGCTCGCTCTCGCCGGGTGCGGGGGCGGGAGCGGTCAGCATGCGCGCGTGCTGACGATGGCCAGCGCCGACCCGCTGGGAATCGAGCACGACCCCGCGGTCAAGTACTTCGCCGACCGCGTCGCAGAGCTGTCGGGCGGCCGCCTGCGGATCGCCGTGGACGAGCGATGGGCGCACCGGGCGACGGCGCACGAGGCCGACCTGCTGCGCGACGTCGCGCACGGCCGCGCCGATCTCGGCTGGGCGCACGCGAGCAGCTTCGATCGCATCGGGGTCGACAGCTTCCAGGCCCTCCAGGCGCCACTGCTCATCGACCGCGACTCGGTTCAGGATGCGGTCATCCTCAGCCCGCTGGCGACCCGCATGCTCACGGGCACCTGGGACGCCGGGCTGGAGGGCCTTGCGCTGCTGGCGGGGCCGCTGAGCCGGCTCGTTGGCGTGAACCGGCCATTGCGCGACGGCGGCGAGCTTCGCGGCGTCCTCATCGCGGTGCACGACTCAGCGCTCACCGACGCCGCCGTTCACGCGCTGCACAGCTACCCGATGAGGATCACCGGGGCGCGCACCGCTCTGTTCTACGTCGACACAGCGGGGGATGCGGGACCACCGGCGGGCATGGAAGACGACCTCGACGCGCTGTTCTTCGACCGTTACGGCGGCCCGTGTCATTCGCAGGGGGCCGCGTGCGCCCGGGTCGGGCCGTGGCTTGCGACCAACGCGGCGCTCTGGCCGCGTGCGGCGGTGCTGGTCGC
Organism: uncultured Actinomycetes bacterium; assembly: GCA_963821355.1. Classification (GTDB taxonomy): domain Bacteria; phylum Actinomycetota; class Thermoleophilia; order Solirubrobacterales; family Solirubrobacteraceae; genus JAOPZW01. Next base: position 386,718 of record CAWGDO010000009.1, read on the forward strand.
CAACCCGCGATGGCTGCGCGGCCTCGGCACACGTGAACGCGCCTGGGTGACCGAGGCCGCAAAGCAGGCCGCGACCTACTCGACAACCCGCGACGACGATGCACGGGTGCTGCCGGAGTTGTGCGCGGCCGGTGTCCGCATGACAACTGCATCCGATGGGACGCTCGCGCGCCTGCGCGCGGCGTGGCGCCCGATCTACCGGCAGCTCGAGTCCCGTCCCGAGGCGCGCGCCGCGCTGCGCGAGATCAGGCGCCTCCGGGCCGCAGCGCCGGCGCGGGTCCCGCTGCGGCCGTTGAGTGCATGCTCCGGGCGGCAGCCCGCGGGCGACGCCGCGCTCGGGGTGCGCTCGACGGTGCCGGACGGCGTCTATCGCGTCCGCGTGACCGATCGCGATCTGCGCGCCGCGGGCGCCAACCGGGCGGGCGACAGGGCCGGCACCGCGACGCTGACGCTCCGGGACGGTCGCTGGCGGCTGGTGTTCACAGAGCCAGGCCACAGCGTGAGCACGGGCACGTATGCGGGCACGGCGCTCCGCACCGCGTGGGCCGCCGACGGACGCACGCGCGACGAGGCATATCTCTCGATCGTCGTCCGGCGCGACGGCGCGCTGGCATTCCGCGTCGGCTCGGCGGACGACCTCGCCTCAACACAGGCGATCTACGGCTCCCATCCATGGCGGCGCATCGGACAATGAGAGCCGCAATCGCCCTGCTCGCCGGCGGCGCGGCCGCGCTGACAGGATGCGGCGGCTCCTCGCTGACGAAGGTCGGGCCGAGCGGCAGCTCGCCCGCCGCCCGGGCGAACGGGCCGATCGCCTACGAGCGCTACGCCCACGCGGCGCAGGACGACAGCAGCTCGCAGATCTTCCTGCGGTTGCCCGGCGGCGCCGTGCGCCGGCTGACGCACTTCCAGGGCGGAGCGTTCGCCCCGGCGTGGTCGCCCGACGGCACCCGCATGGCGTTCGAGCACGGCGCGCCAGGAGGCCGCCACCTCATCTACACGATGACGGCCGACGGCACCGGCGCGCGACCGCTGGCCGGCAACTGCACCGCGGCGAACCGGTGCGTCGTCGACATCCTTCCCGCGTACTCGCCCGATGGCCACCGAGTGAGCTTCGAGCGGATCTACGGGCCGATCCTGCATCGCGCCGACCCTGGGACCCACGTCACCTACGGCTACGCGACGCGCGTCGACCTCATGGTGGTCGACGCGCGCGGCGGCACGCCGAAGGCGATCGCCCACTGGGGGACCGATCCGCAGCCGTGGGACGGCGCGCCGCGCTGGTCGCCCGACGGCAAGCACCTCGTGCTGGCGCTCGGCACCTTCGAGCACCACAACGAGCACACGGTCCTCGGCACCGCGCTCGCCGTGCTCGACCCGGCAGGGGGCGGACAGCGCCTGATCACGCCGTGGGACCTCGGCGCGGGCAACCCCGATTGGTCCCCCGATGGGCAGCGCATCGTCTTCAACTCGGAGGGCGGCCATTCGCAGAGCACGTACCTCGTGCGTCCCGACGGCAGCGGCCTGACGCGCCTGCTCGCCGGTGGCGCGAGTCTGACCCACATCGGCGGCACGGTCGGCCCGTCGTGGTCGCCGGACGGCAAGCAGATCGTCTTCACGTCCGAGCCCAACCGCTGCGGCTCGATCCACCCCCATGCCTGCAAGAACGCCGTCTACACGTTCGACCTGTACGTCATGAACGCCGACGGGACGGACGTGCGCCGCATCACGGCGGCCCCGCAGTTCGAGGCGCGGCCGGCGTGGGGCACGGCGCGGGGCTAGCATCGCGCGCCGTGAGCTACTTCGCGGTGACGCGGGAGCGCGGCCCGGCCTGGGCCGACGCGCGCCCGATGCGTGACCAGGACCGCTGGGACGAGCACGCCGCGTTCATGGACGCGCTCGCCGACGAGGGTTGGATCGTCCTCGGCGGGCCGCTCGGCGACGGCGACCGGCGCTTCCTGCACATCGTCGACGCCGAGTCGGCAGAGGCGATCCGCGACCGACTCGCGGCCGATCCGTGGGAGGCCAGGGAGCTGACGACGGTCGACGTCCAGCCGTGGCGGATCCTGCTCAGGTCGCCCTGACGCTGTGGACGGGCGGCAGGCGGGTCGCGGCGGTGAACCAGGTCGCGCCGGCGTCGCCGGAGCCGAAGACGTCGCCCGACGTCGCGCCGAAGTAGAGCTCGAGCGCCGGCCCCTCCCGCGACGCGGTCGAACGCCTGGCGCAGGATCGTCAGGTAGGCGTCGTCGCCGGGCAGCCCGTCGCCGCGCGGCGTCCAGCGTCGCCCCGGCGTCGCGCGTCTCGTACACGCGCACGCGGCCGCTCGGGCGTGACGCGGTCGATGTCGGCGACGAGCGGGATGACGTACGCGCTGTCGGGGTCCGCCGGGTCGACCGCCATCGGGAAGCCGAAGTCCGACGGCAGACCCGCGCCGATGTCGTTCCACGTCTCGCCCGCGTCGTCGGAGCGGTAGACGCCGCCGTGGAACTGCATGAACATCCGCTCGGGCCGGCGCGGCGCGCGCTGCAGGTGGTGCACGCAGAGGGTCGATCGTGTCCTCGCGCGCGTCCTCGGGCATGTAGCGCGGCGACGAGGCCCGTCGTTGCCGTGCCGCCACGTCGCGCCGCCGTCCTCGGTGAGCCACACGCCGACCGCGGAGATCGCCGAGCGCGAGGCGCTCCGGCTCGCCCGGCCACGGCACGATCGAGTGCAGGCACAGCCCGCCGCCGCCGGGCTGCCACGCGGGCCGCGTCGGGTGCTCCCAGAGCGCGCTGGTTGAGCTCCCAGGTCGCGCCGCCGTCGCGGCTCTCGAACAGCACGGCCGGGTCGCCGCCCGCGTAGAGCGACTCCGTCGTCCTCGCCCGTCACGATCACCCAGATCCGCTCGAGCGCGCGCGTCGCCGCCCTCCGGCAGCGCGACGCCGTCGGCCTGCTCCCACTCGCCCGCCGGGTCGTCGGCGTACCAGATCTTCGGGCCGTAGAAGGCGGAGGTCACCGACGCGAGCAGCGCGGCCGGTGCGCGGGTCGCGCATCGCGTACTCGACGGGCTCGCCCGCGAAGGCGCGCGCCGTCGACCTCGAACGCGCTCGCCGGCTCGCCCTCGAGGACGAACAGGCCCTTCGCGTTCCGACGAGCAGCTCGGTCATCTCAACCTCCGGAGATCGACGGCAGGACCTCGATCCGGTCGTCCGGCGCCGACCGGCGTGTCCTCCGTCCCGTCCTCGCCGTTGACGAACACGTTGATGTGGCGGCGGATCAGGCCGCGCTCGTCGAGGATCCAGCCATCGACGGCCGGCTGGAGCGCTCCAGCGCGCGCAGCGCCTCGCGGACGGTCGCACCGTCGACATCGTGCCCGAGCCCGCCTCCGGCCCGGGTCTTCAAGACGCCATGCAGCTTCACCACCGGCACGTGTAGTACAGACCGGGCGGGGCAGCGAAACTCATCGGCCCGCGAGCCTACCGCCGCTAGACGGCGCGGGCCACGGCCGCCTTTGGGGGAGCGGATGCCTAGCCTGCGTTGGCGGAGAGCAGCGCGAGCGCCGCGTCGGGCGTGGCGCCGTCGTGGACCAGCGCGGCCAGCGCGCGGGTCATTGCCGACGGGTCGGGGTTCTGGATGACGTTGCGCCCGTAGACGAGGCCCGCCGCGCCGGCGTCGAGGACGGCGGCGGTGATGCGCAGCAGCTCGTCGTCGGCGATGCGCCCGCCGCCGCGCACGAGCACGGGCACCCGCGCGGTGCGCACGACGCGGGCGAAGTCGTCGCTGTCGGGCAGCGGGTCGCACTTGATGAGATCGGCGCCGAGCTCGGTGGCCTGGCGGACGAGGCCGCGCAGACGCTCGGCGTCGCGGTGGACGTCGTATCCCGCGGTGTTGGGCGCCATCGGCACCGGCTCGACCATCAGCGGCATCTGCGCGCGGTCGCACTCGCCGCGCAGGCGCATGATGTTCTGCACGCACGACTCGCGCAGCGACGGCTGGCCCGGCGCGTCCTGGAGGTTGGCGATCACGCAGGCGGCGTCGAGGCACACGGCGAGGCCGACCGGGTCGTCATACATCCATGACGCCGGGCGGTCGGGGACCTCACGGCCGAAGACGTTGCCGGTGTCGACGCGCAGCACCAGCGCGGGCTTGGCGCGGCCCACCCGGCGCTGCAGCAGCTCGGCCTGGCCGGGCGTGAGCAGGAGTGCGTCGGGATCGGCGTCGACGAGCGCGTCGATCACCGCCTCCATATCCTCGATGCCCTCGAGCAGATCGGGCTCGCCGGGCATGCCGTGATCGACGGCCACGGCCAGCGAGCGGGCCGAGCCCGGATCGAACAGGCGGTTCAGGCGATGCGGGGTCATGCCGCCAGGCGCCGCGCCGGCTCGATGCCCTCGGCGAGCAGGCGCCGCGGCGCGCCGGCGACCATGCGCTCAGCCACGTCCGGCTTCAGCCCGTCGCGGCGCAGCACCTCGACTGCCGCCCCCAGCGCCGGGCCGCGCGTGCGCGGCCGGTGAGCGTCGGAGGCGATCACGCCCGCGCGTCCTGAGCGGGCCAGCTCCAGGCCGAACGCGCGTGGCAGCGCGCCGTGGCGCCCGATCAGTGATGAGGCGTTGAGCTGCAGTACGTCGCCGGCGGCGAGCAGGCGGTCGATCGACGCCGGCGCGCTCGTCAGGGCGCGCGAGCGCTCCGGGTGGCCGATGAGCAGGCCGAAGCCTCGGCTGCGCAGGTCGCGCGCGGCGGCCTCGAACTCGTCGAGCTCCCCCGCGCCGGGCAGGGGCGCCTCGAGCAGCAGCCAGCGACGGCCGGCCGGCCCGTGGGACAGCTCACGAAGGATCGCGTCGTCGAGACCGGGCAGATCGTCCCAGGCAAGCTCGACGCCGGCGCGGATCTCCAGGTCGATCCCAGCCGCGGCCAGGGCCGATCGCAGCTTGCGCGTGCGGTCGGGGATCTCCTCGACGACCGTGTCACGCGCGTGGGGCGTGACGGTCACGATGCCGATGCCGTCGGCGACGGCCTCGCGCGCCAGCTCGAGCGACGCCGCCAGATCGACCGGTCCGTCGTCGACCCCCGGCAGGAGGTGGAAGTGCAGCTCGACGCGGTCCATACCTCTCACGGTAGAGCACCGGCGCACGACGACGGCGCCGTTCACGAAGCGGTTACCAGCGCACGTCGACGCCGTACTCGGCGAACCACGGGTCCTGCGTAACGATCTCGAGCCGTTCGGTCAGCGCCTGCGCGACCAGCAGGCGGTCGAAGGGATCGCGGTGATGCGCGGGAAGGCCGTGGACGCGCCAAGCGTGAGCCGCACCGACGGCGAGCCATTCGAACCCCTCGGCCGAGATCCGGGCCGGCAGGTCGTCGGGCGCCCTCAGCTTGCCCAGGGAGCGCTTGATCGCGATCTCCCACACGCTGGCCGTGCTGACGATCGGCTCGTTGGCCGGATCGGCGATCGCCTCGCGTGCAGCGGTCGAGAGCGCCGCGTCGTCAGTCAACCACCACAACAACGCGTGAGTGTCGACGAGGAGCCGGCTCACCCTGTGTAGTCGGCAAACTCAGGCGGCGTCTCGTCGAAGTCCTCTTCGACGACGATCTCGCCCTTGAGCGCGCCGGGCGTGCGCGGGATCGCCGGCACGCGATAGGCGACGATCTTGGCGACGGGCGTAGGTCCCCGGCGGACGATGATCTCCTCGCCCGCCTCCGCACGCGCGATCAGCCGCGAGAACTGCGTCTTGGCCTCGTGGATCGAGACGGCGTCCATGCCACCACGATACTGGACTTAGTCCGCTTAGTCTAGGCCGCGTAGCGCTGAGCGCTGCGGGCTTTGCGCTTGGCCGCCTCGACCTCGCGGTCCTTGGGCGGCGCGGAGGTCACGAGCTCGTCCAGCAGGCGCACGGTGGCTTGCGTGATGGTGTCGACCGCCCGGTCGAAGGCCTCCTCGTTGACCTGCGACGGCTTGCTGAAGCCGCTGACCTTGCGGACGAATTGCAGAGCGGCGTCGTGGGCCTCGGCGTCGGTGGCGGGCGGTTCGAAGTTGTAGAGCGGGCGGATGTTGCGACACATGCAAGACAGCGTAGGGCCTCGCGGAGGCCGCGGCGGATACCGTGCCGTGATGGCCACCAACGAGAAGCCGCAGGTCGACGTCCCCTCCGACCAGGCGCCGTCCTACCAACTCGAGCTCGAGGACATCATCGTCGGCGACGGCGAGGAGGCCGTCTCCGGGCAGCGTGGTCGAGGTCCACTACGTCGGCGTCTCGTGGTCGACCGGCGAGCAGTTCGACGCCTCCTGGGATCGCGGCGACACCTTCAAGTTCGGCCTCGGCAAGGGCCAGGTCATCGCCGGCTGGGACGAGGGCGTCGCCGGGATGAAGGTCGGCGGCCGCCGGCGCATCACGATCCCGCCGCAGCTGGCCTACGGCAAGCGCGGCGCCGGCGGCGTGATCGGCCCCGACGAGACGCTCGTGTTCGTCGTCGATCTCGTCGGTGTCCGCTGAGTCGCTCCAGACGCCGGGGCTCGCGCTCACCGAGCACGAGTTCTCGGTCCCGCTCGATCACGGCGACCCCGACGGCGAGCGGATCACCGTCTTCGCGCGCGAGGTCGCCGACCCCGATGGGCGCGACCGGCCGCTGCTGGTCTACCTGCAGGGCGGCCCCGGCTTCGAGGCGGCGCGGCCCACGGGCCGGCCTCGGGGGCCCGGCTGGCTCGACCGCGCCCTGCAGGACTATCGCGTGCTGCTGCTCGACCAGCGCGGCACGGGGCGCTCGAGCCCCATCGGCGCGCTGCCGGGTCTGACGGCGGACGAGCAGGCGCGGCGTCTGACGCACTTCCGTGCCGACGCCATCGTCCGCGACGCCGAGTGGATCCGGCGCGAGCTGGGCATCGAGCGCTGGAGCGTCCTGGGCCAGAGCTTTGGCGGGTTCTGCGTCGTCAGCTACCTCTCGCATGCTCCCGAGGGCCTGCGTGAGGCGTTCATCACCGGCGGCCTGCCGCCATTGGGCGACCGGATCGACGACGTCTACCGCGCAACGTACGCGCGCACGCTGGAGCGAAACCGCCGCTATTACGAGCGCTACCCGAGCGATCGCGAACGCGTCCGCGCGCTGCACGAGCGGCTGAGCGCCGAGGACGTCCGGCTCCCCGGCGGCGACCGGCTGACCGGCCGGCGCCTGCGCCTGCTCGGCCTCCAGCTCGGCATGAGCGACGGCGCCGAGCACCTGCACCACCACCTCGAGCTGCCACCCGACTCACCCGGGTTCCGCCACGACGTCGGGGCCGAGCCGCCCTATGCCCGCAACCCTCTCTACGCGGTGCTCCAAGAGGCCAGCTGGGCCGACGGCTGCGGGACGCGCTGGGCCGCGCAGCGCCTGCTACCGGCCGAGTTCGACGAGGCGCCCGAGCTGTTCTTCGGCGAGCACGTCTTCCCGTGGATGTTCGAGGACTTCGACGCGCTGGCGCCGCTGGCGGACGCCGCCGAGATCCTCGCCGCGCACGAGTGGCCGCGGCTCCACGACCCCGAGCGCCTGCGCGACAACGACGTCCCGGTCGCCGCGGCGATCTACGTCGACGACATGTACGTCGAGCGCGCGCTCTCCGAGGAGACGGCCGCGCAGATCCGCGGGCTGCGGGCCTGGATCACCAACGAGTACGAGCACAACGGCCTGCGCGCCGACGGCGACCGGGTGCTCGGGCACCTGATCGACCTGGTGCGCGGGCGGGCCTAAACGGCGGGCGATTCGGGCTCGGCGCCGTCGTCGGCGGGCGCCTCGGCGGACTCGGCCTCGACATCGGCCGCCTCAGCCTCAGCCTCGACCTCGGCGGCCTCAGGCTCAGTCTCGACCTCGGCGGTCTCGACTTCGGCCTCTGCAGGCTCAGTCTCGCCGGCTTCCACGGAGGCGGCCGCGCCGTTGGTGTCGCCGTCCGTGGCGACCGCGCCGCTGAGGACGGCCTTCGACGGCCCGAGGATCATCGTCATGTTGCGGCCGTCGAGGTTGGGGCGCTGCTCGATCATGGCGAGCTCGTCGAGCTCCTCGGCCAGGCGGTCGAGGATCATCTGACCGCGCTCGGGGTGCGTGACCTCGCGCCCGCGGAACATGATCGTGATCTTGACCTTGTCCTTGTGGCGCAGGAAGCGCTCGACGTGGCCCTTCTTGGTCGCGTAGTCGTGCTCGGCGATCTTCGGGCGGAACTTGATCTCGCGGATCGTGATCTGCTGTCTGATGCTTGCGCGCGGCCTTCTGCTTCTGGGCCTGCTCGTACTTGTACTTCGAGTAGTCGAGGACGCGGCAGACGGGCGGGCGCGCCTCGGGCGCGACCTCGACGAGGTCGAGATCGCGCTCCTGCGCGTAGCGCAGCGCGTCGTCGGTGCGCATGACACCGACCTGGTTGCCGTCGTCGCCGATGACGCGGACCTCGGGAACGCGGATGCGCTCGTTGATCCGGGTCGTGTCCCGCTCGGGCGGGCGCCGGTCGAACCTGCGGGGAACCGGCACTTAGATCTGTGAGCCGCGTTCAAGAAGTATGCGGCTGTGTGGCGAACGAGTCGATCAACAGGAGCCAGTATAGCCACCGACGCGTCGTCCGACAGCGCCCGCGCGAAGCGGTCGCCCTGGCCGGCGGACGTCTCGACGACCGACCGCGCACGCACGCAGAGCTTCGACGCGGCTGGCGCGGACCGTCGCGGTCGACGCGCACGACGCGCCCACGCCGGCCCGAGCCAGACGAGATCGAGCGCGAAGCGCATGCCGAACGTGTGCACCGAACGGCACTCGAGGATGCGCAGCGCGTGGTCGCCGGGCAGCGGCGCCAGCTCGGCGAGGCCGCGGCGGCGCTCGTCGTAGGCGCGGGCGACGTGCAGCGTCAGCCCGCCGTCGAGCGGTTCGCTGCCGAGGCCGGCCAGGCGCTGCTCCCAGCCGTCGCCTCGAGTCTGCATCCGCAGACCGGGCGCTGCGTCGCCGCGCCGGCCGCTCATCGCCGCTCCGCCGCGCATCTCGCGCCAGACGCGCGACGAACTCGTCGACCGGGACGCTGCCCTCGTCGCCCTCGCCGTGGCGGCGCACGGCGACCGTGCCCTCCTCGGCCTCGCGGTCGCCGACGACCAGCATGTACGGGACCTTCTGCAGCTCGGCGTCGCGGATCTTGCGGCCCGACCGACTCGGTGCGGTCGTCGAGCTCGGCGCGCAGCCCGGCCGCGCGCAGCGCCGCCGACGACGCGCCCGGCGGCCTCGTCGTGGCGGTCGGCGATCGGCAGCACGATCGCCTGCACCGGCGCGAGCCACAGCGGGAACTCGCCGGCGTAGTGCTCGATGCAGGATCCCGATGAAGCGCTCGAAGGAGCCGAACAGCGCGCGGTGGATCATCACCGGGCGGTGCTCGGCGTTGTCGGCGCCGGTGTACGTCAGCTCGAAGCGCTCGGGCATGGTGTAGTCGAGCTGGACCGTGCCGAGCTGCCACGAGCGCCCGAGCGAGTCGGTCATGTGCAGGTCGATCTTCGGGCCGTAGAAGGCGCCGTCGCCCTCGTTGAGCTCGTAGTCGAGGCCGTCGTCCTCGAGCGCGCTCTGCGAGCGACGCCCTCGGCGCTGGTCCCACATCTCGTCGGTCGCCGATGCCGGTTCGTCGGGTCGCGTCGAGAGCTCGAGCGTGCGACCGGGAAGCCGAACATCCCGTAGATCTCGAAGGCGAAGTCCAGGCAGCGGCGCGACCTCGTCCTGCGATCTGCTCCTCGGTGCAGAAGATGTGGGCGTCGTCCTGGATGAAGTGGCGCACGCGCAGCAGGCCGTGCAGCGTGCCGCTGGGCTCGTGGCGGTGCAGCAGGCCCGGGCTCGGCGTAGCGGACCGGCAGGTCGCGGTAGGACCAGCTGCTGCATCCTGAACAGGTGCGCGTGGCCGGGGCAGTTCATCGGCTTGAGGCCGAACTCGCGGTCCTCGTACTCGGCGACGAACATGTTCTCGCGGTACTTGCCCCAGTGGCCCGAGGTCTTCCACAGCTCGACGTCGTAGAGCAGCGGCGTCTTGACCTCGACGTAGCCGCGCTCCTGCTGCATGCGCGCGATTGAGCGCGACGAGCTCGTTGAAGATCGCGGTGCCCTTCGGCAGCCAGAACGCCGCGCCCGGCGAGAGCGTCGCGAGAAGGTGAACAGGTCGAGCTCGCGACCGAGCTTGCGGTGGTCGCGCGCGCGCGCCTGCTCGAGCCGCTCGAGGTACGCGTCGAGCTCGGCCTTCTTGAAGAACGCGGTGCCGTAGATGCGCGTCAGCATCTGGCGGTCGGCGTCGCCGCGCCAGTAGGCGCCCGGCGACCGACTGCAGCTTGAACGCGCCGATGCGCTTGGTGGTCGGCGCGTGCGGGCCGCGGCAGAGGTCGGTGAACGGCCCGTTGGTGTAGAGCGAGACCGTCTCGACGCCTTCGTCGCGGACCAGATCCTCGATCAGCTCGACCTTGTAGTCCTGGCCCTCGGCCCGGAAGCGCTCGAGCGCCTCGTCGACCGGCACGTCCTCGCGGACGAACGGCTCGTCGGCGGCTTGATGTGCTCGCGCATCTGCGCCTCGATCGCCTCGAAGTCGCGTCGGAGATGCGTGACGCCGTCGGGGAAGTCGAAGTCGTAGTAGAAGCCGTTCTCGATCGGCGGCCCGATCGAGATCTTCACGCCGGGATAGAGCTCCATCACCGCGGTCGCCAGCACGTGCGCGGCGTCGTGGCGGATGAGGTCCAGCGCGTCCTGCCCGCTGCGGTCGGTGATGATCTCGATCGGCTCGTCGGCGCTCGAGCGGCCGGGCGAGGTCGCGCAGCCTCGCCGTTCTGCTTGACGGCGAGCGCGGCGCGCGCCAGCCCGGCGCCGATCGCCGCGGCGGCGTCGGCGCCGGTGGCGCCGTCGGCAAGCTCGAGCGGCGTGCCGTCGGGGAGGGTGACCTTCATCGCTCCCGATGCTACGCGAGCCGACCCACAAGTAGCCTGCGGGCCATGGACGCCGCCGCTCTGCGCACCGAGTTCCCGGTTCTCGCCGACCGCGCCTACCTCAACGCCGGGACCTGCGGGCCGCTGCCGCACGCGCGCCGTCCGCGCCGGCCTCGAGGTGCTCGACAGCGCCGCCGCGGAAGGTCGCGCGCGCGAGTACATGGACACGCTGTTCGGCCTCCGCGACCGGCTGCGCGCCGGGTACGCGGCGGCGCTCGGGGCGGAAGTGGAGGACGTCGCGCTGACCACATGCACCAGCGACGGCGTCGTGCGCGTACTCGGCGGACTCGACCTCGGCCCGGGCGACGAGGTGCTGACCGCGCCCGACGAGCATCCCGGGCTGCTCGGCCCGCTCACCTCGCTGCGGGCCCGGCGGGGCGTCGACGTCCGGGCCGTGGCGTTCGCCGACCTCGCCGATGCCGTCGGGCCGCGTACGAAGCTCGTGGCCTGCTCGCACGTCAGCTGGGTCAGCGGCGCGGTGCGCCCCGAGGGCATGGCGGAGCTCGACATCGCGGTCCTGCTCGACGGCGCGCAGGGCGTCGGTGCCGTGCCGGTCGACGTCGGCGAGCTGGGCTGTGCGTTCTACGCCGGCTCGGGCCAGAAGTGGCTGTGCGGGCCGGTGGGCACCGGGATGCTGTGGGTGGCCCCTGAGTGGCGCGAGCGCCTGGCGCCGATCGGCACCACCTACATCAACCTCGCCGACGCCGGCGCCGGCCTCGACGCGGTTCCCCAGCCCGACGCGCGTCGCTACGACGCACCCGCGCTCTCGGCCGAGACGGTCGCCGCCGCCGTTGCCGCACTCGACGTCCTCGCGGCCGGCGGCTGGTCGGTAGTGCACCAGCGCGCCGCGGACCTCGCCGCGTACCTCGCCGAGCGCCTGGCGCGCGTCGGCCGGACCGTGGCGCCGCGCGGGCCGACCACGCTCGTGTCGTGGGAAGACGACGAGCCGGAGGCCACACGCGACCGCCTGGCCGCCGAGGGCGTCATCGTGCGCTTCCTCCCGGGGACGGGCTACGTGCGCGCGTCGGTCGGCGCCTGGAACGACGAATCCGACCTCGACCGGCTGCTGGCGGCGCTCTGAGAGCGCCACGCTCCCAGCCGCTCGATGATCGAGCGCTGGGCGGGCGGCGTGAACTCGATCTCGCGCACCAGGCAGGTCGGCGACGTGCGCAACAGGAAGCGCAGGGCCTCGCCGAGGTCTGCGGGGCTGGACCATCTCCTCAGGGGCGACGCCGGCCTGCTTCGTCCATGTCGCCATCGGCGTGGCCGTGAAGCCCGGCGAGAAGATCGTGAACTGGACGCCCGCGTCCCTCGCCTCGGCCTGCGCGGACTCGGTCAACGCGTTGACGCCGGCCTTCGCCGCCGCGTAGAACGTCATGCCCGGCGTGCCGCCCTTGGCCGCCAACGACGAGACGTTGACGACGAGCGCCTTGCCGTGCTCGTCGCCGGCCTCGGTCAGCATCGGCAGCGCGGCGCGGATGGTGAGGAACATCGCGCGCAGGTCGACCTCGAGGTGGCGGTCGAGCATCTCGGTCGGCATCCGCGCCAGCGGCACGCCTCCGGCGCCGTAGGCCGCCGCGTTGACGAGCGCGTCCATGCGGCCGTAGGCGCCGGCGTGGGCCTCGATCAGCCGCGTGACCGCCTCCTCGTCGGCGACGTCCGCGGCCACCGGCTCGACCGCACAGCCCCCGGCCCGCAACTCGCCGGCCGCGGCCGCGAGCTTGGCCTCGTCTCGCCCGGCGATCGTCAGCCCGTAGCCCTCCTGGCCGAGGACGCGCGCGAGCGCCTTGCCGATGCCGCTGGACCCGCCGGTGACGAGAGCCGCCCGTGGCGCCATGGGCGGCGAGACTAGCGTGACTTGCGCCCCTCGACGACGAGGTACTCCGCCGGCGCCGGGTTGGCGAGCAGGCGTCGCAGGTCGCCGAGCAGCGCCTCCCAGCGGCCCTGCGGCTCGAGCATGCCGCGCGCCATGATCAGCGGCCCGAACTTCGTGATCGCGAACTCGACCTCCGCGTCGATCGAGTCGAAGCTCGGCGGATCGAGGGTCTCGCGCGCGAAGTCGAGCTCCACACCGGTGCCCGCGAACAGCTCGCGCACGTGGTCCTCCGAGCCCCACAGAAGCGGCGGCTCGACCGGGCCGGGCGGTGGCGGCAGATACCCGCCGAGCGTGCCGAAGAACTCGCCCATCGTGCCCTCGGGCGTCCACGCGGTCACGCACAGCCGCCCGCCCGGCCGCAGGACGCGCGCCAGCTCGGCGGCGGCGATGCGATGGCGCGGAGCGAACATGCAGCCGAAGACCGAGATGGCCACGTCGAAGCTCTCGTCGGCCACCGGCAGCGCCTCGGCGTCGCCCTCGACCCACTCGATCTCGACGTGCGCCTCGGCCGCCAGCTCGCGGCCGGCCTCCAGCAGCTTCGGGGTGAGGTCGAGGCCGACGACGCGCCCGCCGGCCGCGGCGGCGCGAAGCGCCGCGTTGCCGGTGCCGCAGGCGACGTCGAGGACGTCCTCCCCGGGCGCGACGGCGACGCGGCGGACGACCCGCGCCCCCACCGGCCAGAGCTGTCGCTGTGCGATGGCCGGGTAATCGCCCGCCGCCCATACGGCGCGGGCGCCCTGCTTGATCTGGTCCAGCTCGCTGATCGCCATCTCGCTGCTCCCTCTTCGAGTCGATGTGCCGGGGGCGAGGCTAGGCGCGGGCGGGCGGGCTTTCATGAGGCGATCGCCCCATCTTTCCGCGGGGCAGGAATAGGCTCGCCGGGTGGGCATCGAGGTCGATCGTGCGCACGTTCGCCTGGCCGAGCTCGTGGCCGCGCTCTCGCTCGGCGTCGACCTCGGCTTCGGCCAGCCGATGGAGCACGTCCTGCGCCAGTCGCTGATCGCGCTGCGCCTCGCCGACCGGATCGGGCTCGGCGAGCAGGAGCGCGCCGTCGTCTACTACACCGCCTTGCTGGTCAACGTCGGCTGCCACACCGACGCCCACGAGCAGGCCAAGTGGTTCGGCGACGACCTCACGCTGAAGTCGCTCAAGTACGACCACGAGCTGCGCAGCGTCCGCGGGACGGCCGCGGCGATGCGCCGGCTCGGCTCCGGCCATCCGATGCTTCACCGCTTCCGGGTAGGGCTCGAGTTCGCCGTCTCGGGCCACCGCGAGATGGACGACATGATGGAGTACCACGCCGGCATGGCGCGTTCACTGGCCGAGCAGCTCGAGCTGCCGGCCGAGGTGTGCCAGGCGGTCGGAGGGGCCTATGAGCAATGGGACGGGCGCGGCTGGCCGGGCGAGCTCGCGGGCGAGGCGGTGCCGATCGCCGCGCGGCTCGCGCAACTCGCCGAGTACGTCGAGGTCGCACACCGCATCGGCGGGGTGCAGGCGGCCAGAGACCTGGCTCGCCGCCGTGGCGGCAACCAGTTCGACCCGATGCTCGCAGCCCTCGTCCGCGACGAGGGCGAGCTGCTGCTGTCGGGCCTCGACACGATCGGGACGTGGGACGCGGTGATCGAGGCCGAGCCCGCGCTCGCCATCATGCTGTCGGGCGAGCGCTTCGACGCCGCGCTGCTCGCCGTCGCGGACTTCGTCGACCTGAAGTCGCCCTATTTCCTCGGCCATGCGCGCGCCGTCGCCGACCTTGCCGAGGATGGCGGCGCCCGGCTCGGGCTGTCAGAGGCCGAGCTGCGGATGCTGCGCCGCGCGGCGCTCGTGCACGGCTTCGGCCGCCTGGGTGTCTCGAACTCGATCTGGGACAAGCGCGGCCCGCTCGGCGCCGGCGAATGGGAGCGCGTCCGCATCCACCCCTACCTGACCGAGCGCATGCTCCACCAGTCCCGGGCGCTGGCGCCCCTGGGCGCGATCGCGGTGCAGCTTCGCGAGCGCCTCGACGGCTCGGGCTATCCCCGAGGGCTGACCGGCGCCGCGATCGCGCGCCCGGCGCGGATCCTCGGCGCGGCCGACGCCTACCAGGCGATGCGGGAACCGCGCCCGCATCGCCCGGCGCTGGCGCCCGACCAGGCGGCCGCTGCGTTGCGCGCCGACGTCAAAGCGGGCCGCCTCGAGGCCGACGCAGTCGAGGCCGTCCTCGGCGCGGCCGGCCACCGCGTCTCGCGCCGCCGCGAGGGCCCGGCCGGCCTGACCCGGCGCGAGATCGAGGTCCTGCGGCTTCTCGCCCGCGGCCTCTCCAACCGCGAGATCGCCGAGCGCCTCGTCGTCTCGCCGAAGACCGTCGGCAATCACGTCGAGCACATCTACGCGAAGATCGGCGCCACCTCGCGCGCGCCGGCCAGCCTGTTCGCGATGCAGCACGGGCTCCTGCCGGAGGAACAGGAGCCCGTGCCGCCGGCGCCGGCGCGGGCGATCGCCTAGAAGCGACGCCGGCCGCGCGGCGTCCGCCTAGAAGCGGTTGGGGAACTGGCGCATGATGCCCGCGCTGAGCTCGTCGGCCATCTCGAGGATGTGCCGCTGGATCGACTCGTAATCGCGGATGTCGGCCGCGAACTTGCCCTGGAGGCGGTCCTGACCCTCCTTGAGCGTCTGGTCGAGGTGCGTCTTCATCATCGCCCGCATCTCGCCGCCCGCCCAGTTGTGGGGATTGGCGTTGTGCAGGAAGTCGGCGATCTCGTTGGCATTGGCGTACCACGCGTTGCTCGCCTTGGTGATCGCGGCGCTGTCGCCCGATTTCGCCGCCTGCAGCAGCGCCACCGCGCCGGCGATGTGCTCCTTGAGCAGCGCCGTCAGCTTGTTGCCGGCTGCGCGGCCGTAGTACGGCTTGATCGCGTTGCCGATGTCGGTCTGGTTGGCCAGCAGGCGCGCCTCGGTCGGCTGCAGGTCGGGCAGGCCGCCGGCGAAGCTCACGATCGCCAGCCGCGTCCACGTCACGTGGTCCTCCCACAGCTTGCGCATGGCGTCGTGGAAGGCGAGCTGGCGGGCGTTGAGCGCATGCGACGCGGGCGCGTCGTGCACGGCCGCATGGTCGTCCCGGGCCGCGGCCACCCCCACGGCCATCGTCGCGATCAGCGCCGCGACGACCAGGATCGCGGGAACAATGAGTCGGCGGGTCCGGAGACCTCGCGCCTGAAAACGGTTGTCCATGCCCGCTTTGCGTGCTCGCACCGGCGAGTCTTACGCCGGCGCCGCGCCGTACTGCTCGTCGGTCACGTGCTCGCCCCACGTGACGGGGCTGCCGCTCTCGTCGGCCTCCTGGATGGCGACGTGGGCCATGAACCGGTTGGGGGCGGCGCCGTGCCAGTGGTTCTCACCAGGCTCGAAGAAGACGCGGTCGCCGGGGCGGATGACCTCGATCGGGCCGCCCTCGCGCTGGCAAAGACCGATGCCCTCGGTGACGAAGATGTTCTGGCCGAACGGATGCGTGTGCCACGCGGTGCGGGCGCCGGGAGTGAAGTGGACGCTGGCGGCTCCGACGCGGGAGGGCGGCGAGGGCGTCGCGATCGTGTCGATGTAGACCGCGCCGGTGAACCAGTCTCCGGGCCCTGGGTTGGTGTCGAGAGAGTTGCGGGTGATCTGCATTGGGTCCTCCGTTGCTCGTGGAGTCAGGCGGGGGCCGCGGCGAGGCGGCTTCGGGCCCGCCCGCGGATCGGGCGGTCATCGTCATGACCAGGGCCAGGACGAGGATCACGGTGACGCGAACTCGACGTATCCAGGGCCGTGCCCGGCCGCTCCTCTCTCGCACGAGCGCCGGCGCTGCCGGCGGACATGCAATCAGGGGAAGGAGCAGGCGATGCCTCTCATTGGAAGCGGGCTCATCGGGCCTGGAGGTTCCGAGTACTTCGACATCTTGCTCAATGGCGGGCACACGTACGCCGTCATGGTCGAGCCGACGGATCCCACGGTCGATTTCGACCTCTACGTCTACGACGAGAACGGAAACCTCGTGACCCTGGACGACTCGGTGCGGGCGAACGCATATTGCGCGATCACGCCGCGCTGGACGGGGCTCTTCCGGCTCCTCGTCAAGGCACACCGCGGCCTTTCGCCCTACCGGATCCAGGTCCAGGGATAGCTCGGGAGCTCGAGCGCGCCCTGACAGGCCCTCCAGTGGGCGATACTGGGCTCGAACCAGTGACCTCCGCCTTGTCGAGGCGGCGCTCTCCCAGCTGAGCTAATCGCCCTGGGAGGCGACAGTGTAGCGACGGGCAGGCGCTGCGGCGGGCCGTCAGGGCGCGTTGGCGCCGACCTGGCGCAGGGCGTCGGCGGCCTCCTGCAGGGAGCGCACGGCGGGGTCGAGGTCCTTGGTCGTGCGGTTGAGGCGGCGTACGGAGATCGAGGCGTCGTCGGCGACGCGGTCGGCCTTGTCGACGACGCGATCGACGTGGCGGCTGGTACCGATGGCCAGCCAGGCCAGGATCGAGACCGAGATCGCGGCGACGGTCACGGCCACCAACGTGAGGACGACAAGCGCGCGGGGAGCTGCCATGCAGGCGAGGCTACCCCGCCGCGCACGCGGCGCCCACGGGCAGCTTGTTGAGGCCGTACGAAGAAGCCGAAGGGCATCGTGCGGACCTTGATCCCGGCGACCTCGGCGGTCTCCTGCCAGGTCATGACGCCGTCGCCGGTGACGTTGAACGCGCCGGCGTGCCGCCCGACCAGCAGGCCGCTGATCGCCTCGGCCAGGTCGTCCTCGTGGACGAACTGGACGTGCTGAGCACGCTCGCCGCGGAACCGCGGCAGGAACGGAGCCTTGGACCAGCCGCGCACGATGTAGTTGTCGACGTTCGGGCCGAGGACGATGCACGCGACGCACGATCGTCATCATGCGATCGCGGGTCGGTCGGCAGCCCAGAGCCGGCAGTGCGGTCGGCGATCGGTCGTGTCGCCGGGCGTAGCCGAAGACCGGCTGCCGCGCACGGGTCCGTCCTCGCCGATCGCGATGCCGAGCTCGGCCAGCGCGGCGACGACCGCGGTGCGCAGCTCGACAAGCTCGCGCGAGCTCCTCGATGCGGGCCTGCTCGTCGGCCGCGAGCACGGGCGGCTCGACGCCGACGCGGCGCAGCGCCCGGCGCTCGGCGCGGCCGCGGCGCAGCGCCTCGTGCAGGACGTTGCGCCCGATCCCGAAGCACCCAGGCGCCCAGGGCGTCGCGATCGCCGGGGTCGACCGGCGAAGCGCCGGCGCTGCTCGAAGGCGCGCGCCTAGGTCTCGGCCACGAGATCGACCGCCACCTGCGCGTCGTAGGTGCGGCGGGCGAAGAAGACCAGCAGCCGCCGCCCGTCGCGCTCGTAGGCGGCGGCGAGACTGTCGGCATCGAGGCGCTGGCGGGCCATCCAATGCGATCTTGTCCTCAGCCGCTCATGCTGTGACGCCCGCTACGCTTGGACGGCCCCTGGCGACGTGGCGGAGTGGTTACGCAGCGGCCTGCAAAGCCGTTTACACCGGTTCGATTCCGGTCGTCGCCTTTGAGATTTGCAGGGCATTCGCAGTCGTTGCGTATGCAAGGTGTCCCCGTTGTGTCCCGAAGGTGTGGAGGCTCGCGCAACGCGCCGACTACTGACCGGTGCTTGCCGGCCTCCGCGATAGCGACGGCGCTTGCGGATGCTGCATCAGCAGGCCACGCCGACGTATCGGTAGTCGGGCCAGGCGATGGGTCGTCGGCGGACGGCCCCCTTACCCGTGGCGTCGACCGGACGGATCTCCCGACACACAGGAAGCGAGATCGGGACGGTCGGGCCGGCTCCTGGCCGTCGAGCGGAACCGCGTCGATAGGCAGCGCAGCATCGGCCGCCTCGTATCCGCAGGCGAACGTAGCCTGGGTTCGACGTGGACGAGAGCTACTACCTCCGGCAGGCCGCCCAGGAGCGCAAGCGCCCGGAAGGTCACCTGCGCAAGGTCAGCGAAGCGGACAACCGACCAGGGCCTGGCGCTGGCGGCGCTCGACCCGGGCCGCTGGAACGTCGAGCCCGGGACGAGCACGCTCGCGCTCCGCGGCGAGGGGCCGGGACCCAACGATGCGCTCGGCCTCGTCCGCGAGCTGCGCGTGCGCGACTGGATGCGCGCCGACGGCGAGCTGACGGCGGCCGGCCGGAGCGCGCTGAGCCGCTGGGTGGACGCGGCGGATCGAGCCTGAGGACCGCCTCCGGGCGGGAAGGAAGGCGCGCGCCGCGCGTCTGCGTTTGCATGCCTTCCATCTACGAGCAGATCGGCGGCGCGCCCGCGGTTGCGGCCGCCGTCGACGATCTCTACGTCGGGGTCCTCGGCGATCCGGCGCTCGCCCACTACTTCGACGGCGTCGACATGGCGCGCCAGAAGAGCCACCTGCGCGCGTTCGTGGCGGCCGCGCTGGGCGGGCCCGAGGTCTACGCCGGACGCGACATGCATACGGCACACGCCCATCTCCGGGTGACCGCGGGGGCGTTCGACCGCGTCGTCCAGCATCTCGCTGCCTCCCTCGGCGGCGCTCGGCGTCCCTGCGGCGACGATCGGGGCGATCGCCGACAAGCTCGCGCCGCTGCGCACGCAGATCGTCGCGGCGTAGGAGGCGTCCGCGCGCGCAAACTGCGCGAAATGTTCAGTTGCGCTGAGCCGAAGAGCTATCTACGGTCCTTGCGCTGCGGGTGGGTGGCCGATCAAGGAGGGCTGCTGATCGTCCGTGGCAAAAGTGGATCGCACCGTGCCGGGTCCAGAGGCCGTTGCCGGAGCGATCCTCGCTCGCGACGCGCTCGCGCGGGCTGACCTCGATCCGCAGGTCAAGGAGCAGGTCGCCAAGCAGCTGGCGCCCGTCCTCCCCGGCCAGGTCACGCGCGCCGGCGCCTCCGCCGGCGACCGCGCGATCGCCGCCCAGGACCTCGCCGCGCTGATCCCGGGCGCGGCGGTCACCGCGGCCGGTCTCGACCCGGCCAAGACGCCGATGCCCCCGCCGCCGGTGCTCTGGCAGGACAGCGGCAACCAGCTGCTCGTGGCGCTCGCCGGGGTCCGCGCCGTCCTCGGCGACGGCCTGATCGAGTTCACGGTCCCGGTCAGCTGCGACCAGACGGGCGACACGAAGGTCACCGTCACCTTCGTCACGGGCACGCCTGATCGGCCGACCGGCGGCATCGCCACGACCGAGGATCGGCCGCGCGGGCCGGCGGTGATCGTCGAGAACTGGCACGAGCCGCTGATCGCGTTCTGCTGGCACACGCTCGTCATCGCGACGTCGGCGCTCAGCACAACGGTCGGCACCGACCTGGCCGGCAACCCGCTGATCACCGCGGGCCTCACCGCGACGGCGAAGGGCCTCGCGGTCACGCCGATGGGGCCCCACACGTTCACGACCGGGCAGCTGTGACGGGCCTCCCGACGCTCGACCCGGAGATCGCCGACCTCGGGCTCGCGCTCGGCCTGCTCTCGTCCTCCAACGGCGGCGTCGAGCTCGACAGCTCCTGGTTCGACAACCCGGGCGCCCGGCTGACCGGCACGCTCGGCGACGACGCGCGGCGCAGCGCGCTGGTGCGATTCGTCGACGCCGTGCTCGCGCAGGGCGAGCACGACGAGCAGGACGGCGTCACCTACCTGCACCTCTTCAACCTGCGCGAGCTGGCCAACGACTCCTCGCTGCCCGACCTCACCGTGCAGGCGACGCTCGACGCGCGGCCGATCGCCTACGTCGAGGTCGGTATCGCGGCGGCGCTGACGACGACAGCACCGGACACCAGCACCCAGGTCGCGATCCCGCTCTATCGCGCGGCCAAGACCAACCAGTCCGTCGCGCAGCCGTTCGCCCTGCTCGCCGGCGGCGTGATCCACGTCGGTACAGAGCTCACCTTCGACACCACCCCGCCCGCCACCGACGAGTTCGGGCTCGCCGGCGTCGAGGCGGCGATCGACGCCGCGCTGGTCGGCGGCCCCGCCCCCTCCTTCCGGCTCGTGCTCAAGGGGCTGCACCTCCCGGGCGCCGCGGCCGCGAGCGACTTCGCCGTCGGCGGTCCGGGCGTGGCGATCGAGGACGCCCTGCTGTCGCTCGTGCTCGGGCTGGTGCGCCAGAGCGCCGACGCGCTTGCCGGTCCGGCGGCCGACGAGGTACAGGCCGCCCTGAGCCTGCTCGGCCTCGGCGACGCCGCGGGGATCCCGCCGCTGCCGGTCGACGACCTGCTCGCCCACGGAGTCGGCGAGCTGCGCGACTGGTTCGTCGCGGCGATGGGCGACACGACCGCGCGCACCGCGTGGCTCTCCTCGCTCGCCTCCCTGCTCGGCGGCAACCCGAGCGCCGACCACGTCGACGTCGACCTCGGCGGCGGCCCGGTCACCGCGCGCATCGGCATCCAGGCCGCGACCGCTCCGTCCGGCCACCTCACGGTCACGCCGCAGCTCACGCTGATCCTCAGCGCGGTCAGCGGCTCGGTGCGCATCGGCGCCGAGGCGAGCGCCGACCTCGCGCTCATCGACACCGCGACCGGCGCGATCACGCCGGTCCCGCACACCGAAGTCGTCGTCACCGCCGTCGGCTCGGGCACCGGCAATGCGGCCAGGCTCCTGCACACCGCTGACCTGGACATCGGCTCGTTGCGGCTCGGCCTCGCTATCGACGCGGGCGCGCCGACCGCCCTGATCAAGCTCCTCGACGTCGACTTCGAGGGCCACCACCACGACGTCCTCGACCTGTCCAGTCCCGAGGCGGTCGCCGCCGAGGCCGGCCAGATCGCGAGCGAGCTGATCGGCGCCGCCCTCGACGCGCTCGGCGACGCAAGCGACGACTTCAAGGCGCTGCTCGGGCTGACGGCCACCGGCAGCGCAACGGCGATCGACGGCACGCGACTGCTGAGCGACCCGCTCGGCGCGCTGGCCGACTGGTGGCACGACCTGCTGACCACCCACGCGGCCGACGTCCCCGACGTCCTCGCCCATCTGCGCAAGCTGATCGCGGGGCCGGTCCAACTCCCGCAGCCCGTCCAGGGCACCGGCACGCCGGACGACCCGTGGTCGATCTCGGTCGTCACCGGCCTGAAGCTCGACGCCTGGCTCGACGGCGGTCGGCTGCTCGTCGGCCCGACGTGCTCGCTGAGGGTCGACGACCTGGCCGGCGGGTGCACGCTCGTGCTCACCGACCTGCGCATCCAACTCGCCTCGGTCGACCTGGCAGGACGGCACGCGGAGTTCCCGCTCGCGGTCGACCTGGCCGCGAAGCTCCGCGCCCGCGGCGGCACCGAAGCCCGCCTCGCGCTCGGCCCGGTCGCCGTCGTCGCCGACTTCATCGGCGTCGGCGTGACGTGGAGCCCGACCGCCGGGCTTCGGGTTCGGGCTGCTGGCGCCGAACCTCGCGATGGAGACCGATGAGGCGCGGGTGCCGCTCGTCCTGCCGACGGTCGACGCGGAAGGCCATCTGAACGTGCCGGCCGACGCGTGGGTCTCGGTCGAGAACCTGATCGGCGTGCTGGCCGCCAGCGCCCCGGGCGGCTGGCCCGGCGACCTCGTCGACCTCACCGGCTGGTCGGTGCTGCAACCGCCGCGCGGGCCGCGGCTGTCGCTGGCCGACCTCGTGGCCGATCCCGTCCCGACTCTGAGGGCATGGCTCGGCGCGCTGGCCACCGACGCCGACCTGCTCGGGACGCTGACGGCGACCGTCGCGCACCTGACCGGCGGCAGCACCGCCGGCCTGGCGGGCGTCTTCAGCGGATCGGGCACGCCGCAGGATCCGTGGCTGGCCTCGCTCGCCGGCAACGCGCAGGCGCCCGCGCTCGCCGTGTGGCTGACGCCGGACGGCCCGGTGACGGCCGCGGCGCTGGCGGGCCCGGCGCTGACGCGCTGGCGGCCGGGCATGCCCGGCCTGCCGCCCGACGGGCTGGCGCAGGCGCTGTTCGACGAGGCGCGGGCCGGCGACGACGTCGCCGCGCTGGCCGCCGGTCGGTCGGGGATCGCCGCCGGCCTGCAGGCGCTGCTCGGGCGCTGGACCGGTACCGACGGGATGGTCGCGCCGCCGCCCGATCCGGTCCCGGGCGTCATCGCCGTCCTGCGCCCCGAGCTGACCTGGGACCGGCTCGCCGAGGTCGAGCCCGCCGAGGTGATCGACGGTGGCCTGCCGGCCGGAGCGGTGGTCGTGCGCGTCGCGATCGCGACCGCTCCGGACAGCCTGCCGTGGACCCCGGCCGACGGGCGCCTCATCGACCTCAGCCCGCCGGGCCTCGCCCCCGAGTCGTTCACCGTCGCCGCGCCCGCGGACGGCGAGTGGGTGGTCGCGCTGGCGCCGCGCGCCGACGCGGGCCTCGGCGGCGCCGCCGATCCGTCGGGCGTGCTCGGCCAGGCGGCGCGCCTGGAGAAGGTCCTCGGGCAGCTGGCCGGCGCGGGCCCGGTCGTCCTCGTGGCCCTGGGCGGCGCCGGGCACGCCGCGCGCGTGGCCGCCGATGCCGTCTCCGGCGTCACCCACCTGATCACACTGGGCACGCCGTGGAGCGCCGCGACCTTCGACAGCGCGCGCGTCGGCATCCCGGCCGACGCCGCGCGGCTGCTGCGCGCGCTCCTGCCGCCCGTCGACCCGCTCGAGCCCGACGACGAGGATCTCGCCGTCGGCCGTGCCCTCGTCACCGGGTTCGCCGATGCCGCGCGCGGCACGCCCGCCGTCACCGACCTCGAGGCACCGCGGCCGACGACCGGCGTGCGCGCGGGCCTCAGCGCCATCGCGGTGTTCGGCACGCTGTCGGAGGCCGCGGTCGGCCGCGGCATGACCGCGGTCTTCGCGGCGGGCCTCGCCGCGCGGGCGCAGGCGCGCGCCGACGCGGCGGCCGTGCCGCCCGACGCCGCGCACATCGGCCTGCGCGTGCCGTTTGCGCTCGACACCCCGCCCGGCGGGCACGGCGTCACCGTCGACGGCGCGATGCTGCTCGAGCTCGCGAGCATCGCCGCGGCCGATGCGGCCGTCACGGCCGCCCCGGTCGTCACGCTCGATCTCGCGGTCGCCGACACCGACACGTGGCTGCTCGGCGGGCCCGGGCACGACGCCGGTCGGCGGCGCCCCGCCGCTGGAGCTGCGGCGGATCACCGCCGCGCGTCCGGGTCGGCCTGCACGGCGGCGAATCCGACGCCGCCATCTTCCTGGAGGAGGGCTCGGCGCTCGGCGCCGACTGGGTCCGGCTCGTCGTACGCACGCCGCCGACGGCGAGCGGCCAGCTCGAGCTCGAGCCGCTGCTCCCCGAGGCCGCGGCCGCGCTCATCGCCGTCATCAACGAACCTCAAGGCGGAGGTCCCGTCCAGCCCCGCGGGGGCGCTCGTCGCCCTGCTCAAGGCGTCCGGAGTCAGCCAGGACGACGGCGCCCTGCTGCCCGACGGCATCGCGCACCTGCTCCACGACCCGGGCGCACAGGTGCGGGCCGCGCTGGCCACGGCGGCCGGCCGCGACGCGCTGCTGGCCGCGCTGCACGGGCTGCTCGCCGGAGCTGAGCCCGGCCGGCGAACACGGTTCATGCGCGAGCTCGGCCCGATGACGCTCGATGCCGATCTCGCCGCGCGGACGCTTGGATTCACCGCGTCGGGCAACGAGGGCGTGCTCACCTGGCACGTCGGCGCGGCATTCGACGCCACCGGCGCACCCGACGCTTCACGGTCGGGCTCGGCGATCCGGCGCACGACCCGCTCGCGCTGTCGGTGCAGTCGGGCCCGGTGCGCGCCGAGCTGCTGCGGCCGGGCGCGGCGCCCGTGTCACTGTGGCCCACGCTCGACGTCGACGGCCTCGGCAGGCGCTGCCGCCGCGGCGCTCCCGGCTGAGGCGCTGCGGATCCTGCTCGAGGGCCTGCGCAGCATCGACAACCAGGTCGGGCACGGCGCTCGACGACCTCGCCGACGCCCTGGGCATGCTCGAGCGCGCCGACGATGACGCGGCTTCCGGGCGATCGTCGCGCCGGTCGCGCTGTTCAGCGACCCGGCGGGCTGGCTGCGCGGCGGGGTGCTGTCACGGGGGGCCGCTCGACGTCGGCAAGGTCACCGACCTGCTCGAAGCGGTCAAGCCGTTCGTCGGCCTGGCCGGCACGCCCCGCGGCGTCTGGCCGATCGCCGACGGCGTGCAGATCGCGGTCACCGCCGCCGGCGCGGGACCGACCGTCGTCGCTCGCGGTCGACGCCACGACGTGGCTGGCCGGCGATGGCCGGGCCATCCGCCGGTCGCCGCGGGCGTCACCGCGGGGCTGACCATTCCCGCCTCCGGCGCGCCGCAAGCCGTCGGTCGAGGTCTTCGTCGGCGTGCCCGACGGCCCATCGGGCACGACCACCCCGCAGCACCGGCGCGCCGCGCACCTCGTCGTCGACGAGAGCGGGCCTGCGGGTGCTCCTGCGCCCGTCCTCGGGGTCCGACCTCGAGCTGTTCCCGCACCTGGCGGGCCTGGGCGCGCTGCTCGAGGCCGGCGTGACGGCGGTGCTGCCCGTGGTCGCTGAACCAGCTCGCGGCGATGACCGGCGACGCGGTGCGGACGCGAGGTCGCGAGCCTCGTCGGCGCCGCGGGGCGCGGGCTCGTGTTGGCCACCGGCACCCCGGCGGTCTTCGACGGCGACGCGCTCAAGTCGCTGGCCGCCGACCCGGCGGCCTACCTGCGCGCGCACCTCGACGACCTGCTCACCGAGGCCGTCGCCGGGCTCGATCCGTTCCTGCAGCGCCTGCTCGGCCTGCGCGCCGGCCAACCACGTCGCGGTGCTGTCGGGCGCCGGGGTCCTGACCGTGACGGTGCGGACCGTCGTGCTCGAGGTGCACCGCGCCCCGTTGGCGGTCAGCGTGCAGGGCTCGGTGGACGGGCTGCCCGTGATCGGCGCGGTCAGCGCTGGGGCTGGCCGTCGACGCAGGCGGGCCTGTCGGGCTGGTCGACCGCGGTGGGTCCGGCCGAGATCGACCTCGGCGGCCCGGTCGTGCGGCCGGTCGCGCGCGGCGCGTTCAGCTCGTCGACCGGGCTGGCAGGCCGAGATCGGGCTCGGGCTCGACGACACGGCGCCGACCGACGTCGGCCACCGCGAGCTGCTCGCGCGCTGGCGCCAGGCCGACGGCCTGGCGCTCGTGGCCACCGACCGGACCGGGCCGACGACGGTCGACGAGGACACGAGCGCCGAAGGCGTCGCCACCGCGGCGATCGGGGCCGTCCTCGACCTCGTCGGCGGCTGGGTCCTCGGCGTCGACGACGTGAAGACGCAGCTCGAGCAACGCCGTTCGGGACCAAGACGGTCGCGCTTCGTGCTCGAGGGGTCGGTGCTCGAGCCCGGCCCCGTCGAGCCCGCCGCAGCTGCTGCCCGGAGCGCTCACGGGCTGGCCGGACAAGCTGCTCACGATGGCCGGCGCAGCTCGCGGCGGCGGCGCCTTCCGTCGACGTCGGCCCGTTCAGCTTCGGGATCGCCAAGACCGGCGACGTCCTCGGCGTCAACGTGACGACGAGCAACGCGGCCGGTATCGACCTGACGCTCGGGCGGCGAGATCAGCCTGCACCTCGAGGCCGACGCGTCGTGGATCGACCCGCCGCCGGCGCCCGGCATCGTCCTCGACCTGCTGCGGGTCAACGGCGCGAACGTCACCCCGGCCCCCGGCATCGCGGCCAACGGCATCGGCCTGCGGCTCGGCAAGACCACCGGCCCGCTGATCGACGCCGGCCTGCGCCTGGACAGCGTCGCGGTGCACCTCTTCGGCAGCGTCGTGATGGGCTCGGACTCCCAGCCGGAGCTCGCCGGCGGCGTCGACGTCGAGCTCGGCGGCCTCGCCGTGCCGCTCGGCAGCGGCGGCGGCGACAACGCCGTGGCGCAGGGCATCATGAGCGACGCCGGCGGCAGCGGGGCGCCGCCGCGGCCGAGCTTCAGCCCGGCGGTGTCGGTGCAGGACCACGGCACCGGCCTCGAACGTCAGCCTGCGCGCCGGCAGCGGCGACGGGCCGTGGTACCTGCCGATCCAGCGCGCGTTCGGCCCCGTCTACCTCGAGCAGGTCGGGCTCGGCGTCGGAGTACCGAGCAGGGCGTCACTCCGCGGCGCCTGGAGATCATCAGCCTCTACCTCGACGGCCAGGTCTCGCTGCTGGGCCTGACGGCAGCCGTCGACAAGCTGCGCTTCGGCTACCACGTCTCGCGGCCGTTCTTCTCGGCCGTCCTCGTGGGAGGTCGACGTCGAGGGCTTCGCGATCGCCAGCGACATCGGCGGCCTGACCCTCGCCGGCGGGCTGCGCAAGTTCCCGCTCGACGCGCCGCTCAGCGGCGATCGAGTACCTCGGGATGCTGAAGATCGGCTACGGCGACTACGGCGTCGACGTCTTCGGCGGCTACGCGCACCCGACGACGAGCACCGGCGCCGAGTTCGCGTCGTTCTTCGCCTTCGGGGTCCTGCACGCCCCCATCGGCGGCCCGCCCGCGTTCTTCATCACCGGGATCGGCATCGGCTTCGGCATCAACCGCGAGCTGAACACCCCGACGATCGAGGAGGTCAACAGCCACCCGTTCATGCTGGCGCTGCGCGCGCTCGGGCCCGCGCCCGAGCCGATGCAGGAGCTGCAGGACATGCGCGCGCTGGTGCCGCCCGCGCAGGGCGAGTACTGGGTCGCCGCGGGGATCAGCTTCACGAGCTTCGTCCTCATCACGGGCGAGATCCTCGTCACCGTCCAGTTCGGCGACGGGCTGGAGGTGGCGGTCCTCGGCCTGGCCCGCGCGCAGCTGCCGACGCCGATCGTCACCGCTCGTCTCGATCGAGCTGGCGCTGCTGGCGCGGTTCTCCAGCAAGGAAGGGCTGCTGCTCGTCCAGGCCCAGCTGACCGAGAACTCGTGGCTGCTGGACAAGTCGGTGCGGCTCACCGGCGGCTTCGCGTTCGAGACGTGGTGGCAGGGCCCGAACAACGGCCAGTTCGTCATCACCGTCGGCGGCTACCACCCGCGCTTCCACCACGACGGCTATCCGGTCGTGCCGCGCGTCGGCCTGAGCTGGCAGCCGATCGACGACGATCAGCGTCGTCGGCGGCGTCTACTTCGCGCTGTGCTCCGAGGCGATCATGGCCGGCGCCTCGATGGAGGTCGCCGCGCACCTCGGCCCCGCGCACGCGAACCTGCGCTTCGGTGGCGACGGCATCGTCTTCTTCGACCCGTTCTGGTTCGAGGTCGAGGTCTACGCCGAGGCGCAGGTCGGGATCACGATCTGGCTGCTGTTCGGCAGCGTCGACATCGACGTCTCGCTCGGCTTCGACGTCGTCGGTCAACGGCCCGCCGATCCACGTCGAGGGCCACTTCAGCGTGTGCGGCATCGGCATCCCGTTCGAGTTCGGCGACGAGGCGGACCCGGCCGACCGGGCGCTGGACCCCGACCAGTTCGCCGACAAGTACCTGCGCGGCGGCGCCGACGCCCAGGTCGTCCAGGCCTCGGTCGCTCCGCGGCGGACTGACCGCGGGCAAGTCCGCGGCGGCCGGCTCGGGCGGCGTCGACAAGCCGCCCGACGGCAGCGCCGAGAACCCGTTCCGGCTGGTGCCGGAGTTCCGGCTGACCTTCGTCACCACCGCGCCGGCCGAGACGCTGCAGCTGACCTGCGCGGCCGGCTCCAAGGACACCACGGTGTCGGCGCCGGGCCTCGGGGTCGCGCCGATGTACTCGGCGACGCTCGACACCACGCTGACCGTCTCGCTGACCTCCGACGACGGCCAGGTCTTCGACATCAGCGGCGTGCTGCTGACGCGCGCGCACGGCCGCGGCGTTCCCGAAGGGCGTCTGGGGACCCGCGCAGAACCCGAAGGCCAAGACGGTTCCCGCCGGCGACACCATCGACGCCTGCGACGGCCTGACGATCGACACGGTCCTGCCCGACAGCCTGTTCACCGGGGCGCCGCCGATCGACTACCACCAGATCGAGCTGCCGCTCGACGGGCCGCAAGCCGCTGCCGTTCGTGACCAACACGGCGCAGACCGACGGGCGCGTGGCCGCGGCGATCGCGCTGAAGGACGCCGCCAAGGTGCTGACGGCCGGGACGCTCACCGCCGACGTGCGC
Source organism: uncultured Actinomycetes bacterium (assembly GCA_963821355.1). GTDB lineage: Bacteria > Actinomycetota > Thermoleophilia > Solirubrobacterales > Solirubrobacteraceae > JAOPZW01. Next base: position 415,537 of record CAWGDO010000009.1, read on the forward strand.
TTCGAGCGGGCCGCCGTCGTGCTGGACGCGGCCGGCGGTGGCCGCACGACCGTCGCCGCGCTGCGCGGAGAGCGCAGCGCGCCGCCGTCGTTCGGCTCGCTCGCCGACGACCTCGTCGACAGCCCGACGCCCGATTCGCCGCTGGTGACGCCGGTGGTCGTCGACCGCTCCAAGCCGCCGCCAGCCGCGCTACGCGCCGATCGTCAAGTCGGTGCTCGGCGTCCCGCTCGCGCTCACGTTGGATCGTGCCGGCAGCACGACCGTCAAGGACCCGGGCGACGCCATCCCGGGCACGGCGCCCAGCCTGGCGACGATCCGCGCGGAGACACGTCGGGCGCAGCCAGATGGCGCTGTCGATCGTGCCAATGACGGCGCAGGCCCTGGGGCGCACGCTTGGCTCGGTCGGCACCGCGCCCGCGACGCGAATCGCCTCGGGCGCTGTCGGCGCGGTGGCCAACGCGCGCCCGGTGCCGGCGGCCGCCGACCGGCTCGCCGTGATGTCCGACCAGCTGCTCGCGCGACGGCGCGCCCGGCGAAGCGGCCGCCGCGGGCTCCGGAGCGATCGTCCACGAGGGCGAGCTCGCGGTGCTGACCATCTCCAACCGGCCGCTCGGCGAGAAGCTCGACGTGCTGACCGTCGCCGGCGGCGCGACCCGGGTCCTGTCGCTCGCGGCCGGGGGCCGCGCGCTGGACGACCGCGTACTCGCGCCGGCCGACGGGCGGTCCGGCCTCGACGCGAGCTGCCGCGCGCGACCGAGCGCGTCGCGGTGGTCGCGCTCGGCGACGCGGCGGCAGCGGGCGGCCCGGCGCCGGGCTGGTGCGCGTCGCAGTCGCTGCCGACCGTCGGCTGGGGGGCGGCGCTCGCGGCGGGCGCGGTGGTCACCGCGCAGGGCAACCGCGTCAGCGACAACCGCGAGCGCGCCGACGGCGGCTGGGTCTCCGGCTACGAGCTGGCCAGGGCGGCGCAGGTCGCGACCGTCTTCACCGACCCGGTCAGCGCGGTCGCGATCGTCATCGACGACTACCTCGGCAGCGACGCCGCCGGCCAGGTGTCGATGCGGCTGCTCGACGCGGCGCGGGTCGCTCGACGCGTCCGGCGAGCCGCGCCCGCCCGAGGTGCTCGTCGACGGCGTACGGACGATCCTGATCTACGCGCTCGGGCCGAGCCTGACGCAGCCGCGCGGCCCGGCCCGGCGTCCTGGTCGACGGGTGCGGCAAGGGCCATCTCGGCGGTGTCATCGGCTCGACCTCCGGCGTCGACGATCTCGCCGCCCTGCTCGCCAGCCGCGGCGTCGAGGCGGTGGTCGGCCAGCCGCTGGTCGGCGGCCCGGGCCAGCGGCAGGTCGAGCTTCGAGCTGGGCGACGGCCCGATCGCCGACCTCGAGCCGCGCTGCGTCCCCCGCCGGCGCCGCCGCAGGATCACCAAGCCGCCGCGAAGAACTCGGCAGGAAAGGCCGCAGTCGATGACCGCACCAGGCTTCTTCGAGCTCTACTCGGCCGCCCGCCCGGCGCTGCCCGCCGGCGCCTACACGGCGTCGAGCTCGCAGGACGCTCATCGCCGCCACGCCGCACGACGGCGACCAGCAGATCCCGGTCGACGACACGGCCTTCCATCTGCACATCGACGCCCCGCGCTACGCGATGCCGCCCGACCAGATCCTGTCGACCTTCCCGCCGGCCGGGCTCGCAGGGCGACTGGCGCGAGCGCCTGCCGCAGATCGTCCTCAAGCGGCGCACGCTGCCGTGGGAGCGCAACCCGACGCAACCCGCAGGTCGCCCGCCCGACACGCGCCGCCGTGGCTCGCGCTCGTCGTCCTCGCCGAGGGCGAGGGCCAGCTCTCGACCGACGTCGACCCGTCGCAGTGCGTCACCAGCGACGTCGATCTCGGCCGCGGACGCCGACGTGCCCAAGGGCAAGTACCTCGAGGTCACCAAGGACATCGTCGAGAAGGTCTTCCCCTGCCAGGACGAGCTGGACCTGCTGTGCCACGTGCGCAAGGTCGACCTCAACGACACCGAGCTCGCGCTCGGCGACGACGACGGATACCTGGCGGTCGTGCTGGCCAACCGGCTGCCGCAGCCGGCCACGCCCGAAGCAGGGCGAGAGCGAGGCGACGCCGCTGAAGTACACGGCGTACCTGATCAACCTCGAGCACCAGATCGACAAGCTGCTCGCGACCGAGCCGGCTCCCTCGCCGTTCTTCAACGCCCTCGAGGCGACGGTGCTCGTCGACGCCGAGCTCATCGCGCCGCGCCCGAGGCGACGCTCGACCAGATCGCGATGCAGCTCGGTCCCGGGGCGGCGATCGCGCACGCTCGAGGGCCCGGGGGCGCCGGTGAGGCCGCCGGGCCGCCGAAGCGTCCGGCGGCGAGGTGGTCAGCTTCCAGGCCGCGCAGGGCCTCGAGCCCGCGTCGTCGGCGTGGGCCACCGGTCCCGTGGGCAAGTCCGCGATCACGGCCGGCGACCTCGTCGGTGGCCAGCGACTACAAGCACGGCCTCAACGACGGCATCCTGCAGGTCGTTCAGCCCGACGGTACCGCTTCCCGGTCCTCGTCTCGTGGGACTTCGTGTGCACCGGCGACGGCGGCTTCGAGCGACTGATGAACGAGCTCGAGGTCGGCCTGCTCGGCACCCTCGACGAGGACCAGCCGCCGCCGGTGCCCGAGGTCGCGGCGACCGGGCACCTGGCGCTTGAGCCACCGCACGCGGCGCGGCGAGCCCACCCGCTCCTGGTACCGCGGGCCGCTCACGCCCCAGCCCACGCAGCGCACGATGCCGGTCGACGGCTCGCTGCCGCTGGCGCACACCGGCGACCAGCTGCGCCGGGTCGTCCCCGACGGGCGCGAGGACATCTCGCTCGCGGCGCTGTTCGAGATCGGCCGGCTGCTCACGCTGAACAAGCCGACGCCTGATCGCCGCGATGATGCAGTGGCGCGGCGAGCTGTTCGGAGCGGCGCGCGCCCGCGAGCTCGCCGAGGAGCTGTCGGCGGCCGCGCTCGACGGCGTCGGCCTCGGCGCGGTCGGCGGGCGCAACGCCCTCGAGGATCTCGTGCGCACGCACCTCGTCGGGGCCTTCACCACCCTGCCGGCCGACACGCTCGGGCCGCGCGCGCCCGAGGTCACGCTCGCCGCGCGTGCCCGAGGAGCTCGGCGACCTCTCGGGCAGGCAGGTGATCTCCGGGCTCGGCGGCGATCCGAAGATCGTCGCCCAGGTCGGCAAGCAGTTCGGCGTCGACGGGCTCGCCGCGGTCCCCGTCCCCACGGCCGAGGCGCCGCAGGTGCCGGTGTCCGGCGACCAGCGGGCGCAGGCCGCGCTCACGGCCCGGCTCGGACAGCGCGTGGACGACCTCGTGACCAGCGCGCTGCAAGATCGAGCAGGAGCGGCGCAGCCGGCGCAAGGACACACTCGACCGGCTGATCGACGAGGCGACCTCGCGCGCCCGCGCGAAGAAGGGCGACGACTGAGATGGAACTGCAGGCCAGCGTCTACTTCGACGCGATCAACTCCGCGATGCTCTCGGTCGCGGGCACGATCGCCCAGGTCCCGCGCGACGAGGGCGTCGAGGACGGCATCCCGCCCGACGGCGTCGTGCCGGCCGAGATCGTCCGCTTCCTCGCGCACCTGCGACTGCTGGAAGGGGTCCCGTTCAGCCACCTCGTCGCCGACGCCGAGCTGATCCCGCCCGAGACGATCCGCTTCTTCTACCTGGACCGCAACGCCACCGACGCGCTGACGCAGGGCGCGCTGAGCGCGGGCACGGTCAACGCGGCCGACCGCGTGCAGCTCGCGCAGCTGTACCCGATCGTGCGCGACGAGGTCGACCAGGCCGAGCGCCTGGTGCGGATGAAGGACGCCGACGCCCCCAAGGTCGACGCCGAGGGCCGGCCGATCGGCGCGGGCGGCCCGATCAGCGGCTTCGTCCTGCGCTCGCGGCTCGTGTCGGGCTGGCCGGGCATGCACGTCCGCGCGTACGCCACCGACACGCACCCCGACAACCAGACGATCCCCGACATGGACACGAGCCCCGACCGCGTGCGGCTGCTGCGGATGGAGCGCCTCGCGCCCGCGGTGCTTCTTCGTCCTGTTCGACGGCGTGCCCGCGGTCGTGCACATCGAGGAGCCGCGCTGCGGGATCCAGTTCGGCGTTCGCCTGGACCCGGAGGCCGACCCGGCGCAGCAGACGGCCGTCGCGACGGTGCGCAACGTCAAGGACCCCAACAAGGGGCCGCTCAAGGTCGGCACCAAGGACCGCACCGTCCCGGTGCCCTTCCGCGCCGGCTCGCCCGGCGTGATCAACATGAAGAAGCTCAACGAGGCGCTGCTGAGCGGTCCCCGGAGCCAACATGGACAGCCCGGTGCCGCCGGCGCAGTTCGCCATGCAGATGCTGCGCTTCCCGCTGCGCCAGGTGTTCGGCGACACCTCGCGTCGCGCCAGGACGCCGACGCGTTCGTCGCGACCGTGAAGATCGACGTGCTCACCGAGCGTTTCCAGCTCGCGGCCAAGGTGCTGGCGCATGAGCGACTTCACCCCGACGACATCCGCAAGGCCGCGCTGACTCCGCGCTGGGCGGCCCTCAGCCAGCTCGGCGGCGTCGCCGCGGACCTGCACAACTACGACCGCTTCCTCGTGCGCGAGCCGCGCCTGCTCGTGCCCGTCGACCTGCAGGCGCTCGTCGTCCGTGCCGGGAGCAACGACACCGAGCCGATGCTCACGCCTGCCGTTCCGCGACGGCAAGCAGGAGCTGCCGCCGGTCAAGCTCGACGATGCCGGCACGCCGCGGCCGCCCGGCGTGCACCTGCTGTGGTCGGTCCCGGCCGCGCTCGGGCCGCGGCACGCGTCGTCGACGACCCGCAGGCGCCCGGCGACGCGACCCGGCGCCGGCTGGCGCTGCCGGTGCTGCCCGATCGCTGGGTGGTGCTGCGGCTCGCCGTCGCCCTCGGGCGCGGCCGAGCCGCTGGTGACCGGCTGGGTTCTCGAGGCCGACGCCGGCACGGTGACGCCGTTGGCCGACTGGCCCACGGTCACGACGAACACGACGCAGGTCGGCCCGGCGATCGCCGCTCGAGCAGCTCAACGTGCACGCCGGCGGCACGAGCTGGACGCAGTGCTACGACGCGGCGCCAGGGCGCGCTTCGCGCTGCACGACCCGCTGGCTGACCTCGCCGGCGTCGTCCTCGAGGGCGACGCCATCAGCTACCTCGTCGCCGGCTGGTGGTCGGTCAGCGCCGACGATCCGCTCGACGGCGTGGGCACCGACGCGGGCTACCGCCAGCGCCTGGCGCAGCTCGGCTGGAACGACCCCGACCACCCGAGCACCGACGCCGTCGCGCCGCGAGACCGCCGACGAGCGCTACCTGGCGGCGACGACGTTCGGGCTCGACTGCGCCGCAGCGCTACACCCAGCCCTGCGGCCGGGCTGCCGCGAACGGGCGCGGCCCTGAGCCAGGCCATCGGATCCGGGCAGGTGGCGCCGAAGGCCGACGATCCTGCGCCCGGCGGTCAGCGGCTTCCTGACGGACGCGGTCACCGCGCGCGCTGCTGCCGCCCGCCCCGACGCGGACCACGCTGCTGCACGGCCGGCTGCACGGCGTGCCGCTCAACGGGCAGCCGGCGCCCGACAGCCGGCCGGCCGAGGACGCGCTGCGCGTCGTGCTCGGCGTCGGCGACGCCCGACCTCGCCGCGACGGTCGCGGCGTCGGGCACCGGGCTCGGGGCCGGCGACGCCGACGCCCAGCGCGCCGCCGAGCGGCTGCTGGCCGCCTTCTCCGGCGGGCTGATCATGCACATCGGCGAGGCCGACGCCTGGGCCGACATCGCCGAGTACGAGCACGCCCACGCCTACGGCTCGCTGCCCGGTGGCTCGGAGGGCATCGACCGCCTCGTCGACAAGCCGGCCGCGACCGAGCGACCCCGGCGCCGGCTTCCGGCCCGGCACGGCCGGCGTCGCTCCCGAAGCCGCCAAGGCGATCCCGACGGCGACGATCCTGTGGAGCGCGATCGAGCGTCCGGGGGCGTCGGCGCTGACGTCGATCCAGAGCGCGTGCGCGAGCGGCCAGGCATTCGACACGCGGCCGAACTGCCGTCCGCACCCGGCGGCCGCGCAGACCCGCGAGGTCATCCGCCCGGCGCCCGCGCTACCACTTCCCGGCGCCGCCGGTCCTCGCCGTCGCCGGCGGCGGGCGGACGCCGCAGCGCCGTCGAGCGCGAGGAGGCCGACGGCGCGCTGATCTGCCGCCTGTCCGATCAGCTCAGCCAGGGGCACGCCGGCGTGCTGGCGGCGAGCGAGCTGCTGACCAGCATCGGCAGCGCCGCCGTCCCCGACGAGGTGCTCGAGCTGGCCCGCGAGGTGCTCGCCGAGGACCCGTACCTGTCGCGCGGTGGCGCGCCGCAGCGCGCCGGCGCGCAAGGGCTTCGACCCGGACGTCGCTGCCACCGCGGTTCATCGCCGAGGCCGCCGTGGCGCACGCCTACTACGCCGCCGACAACGCGCGGCTCAGCAGCTACGTCGGCACACCGACGTCGCGTCCGCGGCCAAGCGCCAGCAGGCCACCGAGGGGCTGCTGCGGCTGTCGATGTCCGACGGCATCTGGGCGCACCCCGAGGGCGTGACGATGTGGGGCCAGCCGTGGCGGCCGATGTTCTGCGACTGGCAGGTCGAGCTCGACCTCGCGCGCGATCGACGCGGCGCCGCTCGACGCCTGGTCGCTGACGGGCGTCGACCTCGACCCGCGCACCGATCCCGCCCCCGCGCTGCCCGACAGCGTCGACGATCTCCGGCCGCAGCCCGCTCGTCGCCGGCGTCGCGCGGACGCTCGCCGCGGGGATCGATCGCTGGCTGACCGAGGAGCGCCAGCGCGACCTCGGCGGGCACGGCCTGGCCGACCCGACGACCGAGAACGCGCTCAGCGCGCTGCGCGACACGCTCTCGCAGGTCGACCTCATGTCGGTCGCCCTCGACGGCATCCGCGAGCAGCTGCTGGGGCTCGACTACGACCGCGGACTGCTGCACCGCGACGACGACCTGCTCGAGGACGGCACGCGGCGGGCGCTGGCCGTCGCGCTGCCCGCGGCTGCTCGCCGCCGGGAAGATCACGCTGACGTACGCGCGGCTGGTCGACGCGTTCGGGCGCACGCTCGCCCTCCCGGTCGACGCCGTGGCGATTCCCGTGCGGCTCAGCGACGACACGCGGCAAGGCGATGCTCGTGCGGCCGCGGCTGACGGCGCCGGCGCGCTGGCGCTTCGACCTCGTCGACGCCGCCTCGACCTGCCGACGACGCGCCGCTGGCCTGCGTCGACCAGGCCGACCCGTCCAAGCAGGTCAACCCCGTCGCGGGCTTCCTGCTGCCCGACCACATGGACGAGTCGCTCGAGGTCTTCGCGACCGACGGCCGACCGCTCGGCGAGCTGCTGCACGACTCGTTCAGCGACGCGGTCACCTGGGAGATCGCCCCGGGCCGCACCGACGTGGCTCCCGCGGCCGGGCCGACCGACGACCCCGACGCCGGCCATCACCGCGGTCGGCTGGATCGCCGCCGGCCTCGTCGCGGCCGACGCCGTCGATCGCAAGGCCACGCCCGACCGCGCCGAAACCGAGTCCGCGCTGTCGGCGATGCTGCGCGCCATCGACACGACGCTGTGGACGGTCGACCCGTTCGGGTCGCTGGGCACCGAGCACATCGCCGGGCTGGTCGGCCGCCCGATCGCCGTGGTCACCGCGCGCCTGTCGCTCGACGTCCAGTCCGACGTCGACGACTCGCGCCTACGTCCGACGACGCGCTGCGCGCCGGGCGCAGCGCAGCCTACGACGCGCTGGCGCAACTGCCCTTCGAGGTGCGCCTCGGCGAGATCACGCGCTCCGACGACGGCCTGCTTGGCTACTTCGTCGACGACGACTACTCGCGCTTCCACGTCGTCGACGAGGTGATCGCCGCTCGCGCGCTGCCCAGCGGGCGCGGGCAAGGAGTCCTCGACCGCCGACAGCACCCGACCCGACCAAGCCGGTGCCGATCGACAACGCCTACATCGACACCACCGGCGTGCTGCGCATCCACCCGGGGCAGACCGTCCGGCTCACCCTGCTCATGCACCCGGGCGGCAAGGTCCATCTGTCCTCGGGCGTCCTGCCGCGCTACGAGCCGCGAGCTGGCGCGCGACTGGGTGGCGCCGGGCCTGTCGGTGCTGGCGCCGTCGGTGCGCTGCGGGCCGCTGCTCATCGACGCCGACAAGGTGCGCCTGCCGAAGGTCGCCGTCGTTCCCCGCCGAGCAGCTGTTCACCCGCCGCGACACGCCGACGTCGTGGAAGGACGACCCGATCCTGGCCGCGACCCAGTCGGCGCTGCTGCCGGACACGGCGCCGGAGGTGCAGGAGGGCTGGATCAGGATCGCCCCGCAACCAGAGTGGCGAGGCAGGCTGATGGCGCGCTACGACTGGCCCGCTCCGCCCCGTGGCGAAGACGACCCGATGGCGCGCGACCGCCACGTGTCGGTCCTGCGGCCGCTCGTCGACCCGACGACGATCGCGCCGCTGAAGCCCACGGGCGCGCCGGCGCGTGACGGCCGCGGGCGCGCCGTTCGGCGATGCCCCGGTCGGCAACCAGAACCTGTGGTTCCCGATCGGGCCCGTCGGTGATGACCAACGGGCAGGCCGGCGGACACCCCAACGTCGCGGGGCGCATCCGCGACGTGCAGATCGAGCCCGATCGACGGCCTGCGGATCTACGCGGCGAGCGCCGGCGGCGGCGCCTGGTTCTCGCAGCGACCGCGGCGAGACCTGGGGCCCGCTCGACGACTTCCAGGAATCCGATCGCACCGATGTCGGCAACGTCGCCAGCGCGCTGGCGTGCGGTGCGATCTACGTGCAGCTTCCGCGGCCGCCGCCGACGGCTCGAAGGACGAAGTGTGGGTCGGCACCGGCGAGCCGTCGCTGTTCGGTGGCGGGCAGCCCGGCATCAGCGGCGGCGGCCCGGGCGGCGGGCTGCCCAGCGGCAAGCTCGCGCGGGATCGGCTTCCTGCACCGCGACCCGGCCGCCGGTCCGGGATGGACGGTGGTCAAGGGCGACGCGGCCTCGCGTCGACGCCGACACGCTGCGCGGCGCGAAGTGCTACCGCATCGCCGCCGACCCGAGCAATCTCGACCAGCTCGTGGCCGGAACCACGAAGGGGATCTACCTGCTGCCGGCGGGCGGCGCGTGGACCGCGTGCGACGGGTTACCCGATGGCCGCCGGCCATCCGCTCGACGTCGTGCTCACCCGCCACACCGCGCCCGATCGGGTGCGCATCTGGGTCGGGGTGCCCAGCGGCGTGCGCGTGGCCGAGTTCACCGGCGCACCGGCCACGGCGATCACCCCGGCGACCCTGTCGTTCACCGACCGCGGTCGGGCTGCCGAAGGTCAACACTCGCGGCCACTGGGCGGCACCCGCGTGCAGCTGGCCACCGACGGCAGCACGGTCTACGTCCTCGGGCGCCGCGCGATCGCCGCGCGCGAGAAGCGCACGACGCCCCCGGCGCACCTGTGGTCGATCGACGCGACCGCCGCGCTCGGCAGCCTCAGCGCCACCGAGATCACGGGATTGCCCGCTCGACCTCTTCCTGTCGACCAACGACCAGTCCGACTACGACATGTGCATCGCGGCGCACCCGACCACGGCCGACCAGATCTACGTCGGCGGGCGCGGCGGTCGAGATCTCCAATGAGTACAACGGCGCCATCTACCGTTGCCAGGTCTCCGGCGCGAAGGCCACGCCGACGCTGATCGGCGACGGCGTGCACGCCGACGTCCACGTGCTCCGCGATCGGCCCGGCCGCCGCCCGGTCAACCGGCCAAGCGCACCGTGTGGGTCGGCTGCGACGGCGGCCTCTTCCGCTCGGACTCCGACGGCGATCCCGGCACTTTCGCCAACCGCAACGACGGCCTCGCCGTCCTGCAGCCCGGCTACGTCGCCGGCCACCCGACCAACCCCGGCATCGTCGCCGCCGGCTTCCAGGACAACGGCACCGCGGTCCGCATCGGGCGACGGCGTGTGGGAGCAGCGCTTCCCGGGCGACGGCGGCGGCATCGTCTTCGACCCGGTCTCCGCCAACCGTTACTTCCGCCAGTACCACAAGGCCACATGGCAGAGCAGCGACGGCCGCGGGACCGCGCCGGTCTTTCGCCGCAACGCGCGGGCGAAGGGGACAGCTGAAGACCTCCGAGACGGTCGAGGACGACTCGTCGCAGTTCTACTCCGGCGCCGACGCCGTGTCGCTCGGCGGCGACGTGCACCTCGCCTTCGGCAGCGACCGCGTCTGGTACTCGCGCGATTGGGGTGCGGTCGTGGGTGACGCTGCCCACCGCGACCGATCCGCGCGCGCCCGACAGCCCGAACCTGGCCCAGGACGTGCTGCAGAAGGTCGGCACGCCGGGCACCTTCAGCGACCGCGTCGGGTCCACCGACTCGTGCGCCAGCACCTACGTCGGAACCGCGATCAGCGGATCGGGGATCATCGCGGTGAAGTTCGCCGCGGCGCCCAACGACGCCGCAGGCAACCTGGTCCTGCGCGTCCTCGCGCTCTACCCGTCGGGCCTCGTGTGGTTCACCGGCACGCGGGCGCCCGCGGCGACCGGAGCGTTCACCTGGGCCAAGACGACGCCATTCGTCCAGCAGGCGATCCGCGACCCCAATCCGGGTGCCGAGGAGACCGACACCGCCGCGGGGAACCCGCTGGCCTTCCTGCCCGCGCCCGGCGAGCGTCAGCGACGTCGCGGTGCACGACCCGGCGCGGGGGAAGCTCGGGTCCTGCTACGTCACGACCACCGGCGGCAGCATCTTCATCAGCAGCGGGCCGAACGTCCAGCGCGACACGCTGTGGTTCTTCGACGGCACCGACAAGTGGTATCCGACCGGCCTGAGGATCACGCACCCAAATGGGACGTGGACCGGCATCCGCGTCAGCGCGCCGGCGCTGGGCGTCGTCGTCGATCCCGACGACCGCAACACGCGTCTACGTCGGCACGAGCGTCGGGGTCGTCAAGGGCACGCTCACCATCGGCGGGACCGCCGCCGCGCCGACCTACGCCTGGGCGTGGGAGCAGTTCGTCAACGGCCTGCCCGAGGCGGCCGTGCAGGACCTGTCGATCCGCAGCTACCCGGGCGTCAAGCTGCTGCGCGTCGCGCTGCAGTCGCGCGGGGTCTGGGAGACCGACATCGGGAACTCGACGTCGACCCCGCTGACCTACCTGCGCCTGTACCGCACCGACACGCGGCGGGTGCTGCCCACGCCGACGAGCGGGCCGCTGTTGGCCGGCGACGACAGCCCGGTCATCTTCGACAACAGCCCCGACATCGTCGTGGACACCACCGGCACGGTCCGCACCGTCCCGCCGACGGAGTCCGAGCTGCTGACGATCCCGCGCGCCGGCGGCGTCAGGCCGCCCGCACAGATGGCGATCGGCAACCGCCACCCCCAGATCCACGTGCTGGCCCACCACCGTTGGAGCGACGCGGCGCCGGCAGCGCAGGTTCGCGTCGCGCTGCTGCGCCACACGATGCCCGCCAGCGGCGTCGTCCCGCTCGGCGGCCTCTGGGCCGCGCTGGTCGACGCCGCGACGTCGGGGACTCCCCCGGCGTCGCTGCCCGACGAATGGAGCGCGGCGGGGGCGACGCTGTGGCAGAACCCCGCGGGGCCGGTCGAGCCGCGCCTGCCGCGCGCGGTGACCTTCGCGCCCGACTTCTCGGGCGTCCCGAGCGGCACCGCGATCCTGCTGCTCGCCGTGGTGATGAGCGACTCGAATCAGATCAGCGCCGCGGACCTGCAGCTGGGCGGCGGTTCGCAGGCAACGACCGCAGACCAGCTGGTCCTCAGCTCGCCGCACGTCGCGGCGAGGTCCATCCTGCTCACGTAACGGAGGCGATGAGAGCGACATGTCCCCGCGTACGCGCTATCGGCTGGAGGTCATCGGTGCCGTCGTGACCGGGCTGGCCGCCGTGATCACGGCGATCGTGCCCGACTGGATCGAGGAGGTCTTCCACGTCGACCCCGACAGCGGCAACGGCTCGCTGGAATGGCTGATCGTGGTTGCGTTGGCGCTCGCCACGGTGACGCTGAGCGCGCTCGCATGGCGGGAGCGCCGTCGCTTGGCCTGAGCAGTTCCAGCTCGTCCGCTCTCGCCGCCCTGCCGCTTGGCGCTGCCGCTCCGGCCACCCCCGCGACAAACTATGTTTCATACCCACATGGACGCAGCGATGGCGACCAATGAGCTCAGCCGCACCTCAAGCGGTCGGAACTAGGCGGCCCCGGTGATCCCGCGATGTTGCAAGATGATTCGCGGTCGAGGAGTTCTGTCTAGTGGCAGTGGAGCTGGCGGCCCGCGCCTCCTAGCGACGCGCGCTTCAGGGTGATCGTTCGGGTGAAACGGCGCTCTTCCGTGCCGTGGCCGATGGCGATCGTGACCTTGTATCGGTGCCCGACGTGTAGGTGCTTGACGACGTAGCTGGACGCAAAGCCCTGATAGCAGCGGCCGTAGCTCGATACCGTGCTCGACGGCGGTCCTTGGACTCCGACGCTGGCGTCGATCTTTGTGCCGTGCTGGATCCTCGCGATCGGCGAGCTGGTCGTCCAGATCACCGAGACGGGGCTGAACGTCTGGCCGTCGGTGTAGATCAGCCGCCAGTGCTCGGGATGCGGCGCGGATGGTGTGGCGGCATGGCTCGGCGCGGTCGTGCCGACCAGCGCGACACCCGCGAGAACCATTGCGCACACATACTTGATGACCCGACGTGGAGCGGCTGGCGTCGCTGCGCGCCCGGGGACCGGAAACCTGATTCTGAGCATGTTCATGACGCTACAAACGGATGGTCTTGACCCTTCGTTACGGTCGTCATCGTGAGCGACGGCGGGGCGGAGGATGCGTGGCGATCACCGCGGGCGTCCTCGACGCACCGGGGTCAGTATCCGGAAGCTTTGATGGTGCTCAGGGCGTCGAGGAGTGGGGCGGTCAGGGCGTCGTGGTCGGCACCCGTGGCGCAGCGGCGGTGCGGGGTTGTGGCGATGCGTACGATGACCCAGACATCGGGTAGCGCTGGTTCTGCGCGGCGCGCGTAGGCGCCGCGCAGCACGGCCGGGGCGAGCGTGACGAGCCGCCATGCCGCGTCGCCGCGGGTGCCCTGGCGCTGGGGGTGGTGGGGCACGTGAGGCAGCGCGTCGGTTCGCGGCTGCCTTCCAAGGCGATTCCGTGTCCCCCACTGTGTCCCGAAACGGGGACACAGAGGGCAAATCAGAGCAACTCGGCGACACGGATTTGGCTTAGTAGAGCCAAGCGCTACCCCGTTGTCGCCTGCAAAGCCGTTTACAACGGTTCGATTCCGGTCGTCGCCTCTACGCGAGCGGCCCGGTCCGCGCCCCCTCCTCCGACAGCCACGTCAGCACCGCGTCGCGGTCGAGCTCGAAGCCCAGGTCGGGGAGCTGGGCGACGATCGCGTGGGTCATCTCACGGCAGTGGCGCTCGGCCAGCGCGGGCGACCCGGTCGCGTCCTCGATGATGGCCCGGGCCAGCTCGCGCGCGCCGATGCCGGCGCGGCCCCACGAGAACCCGGCCAATGGAACGTCACCGCGGTAGGGAAGCGCGCGGCGCGCGCCCGCGTCCTCGATCCAGACGTGGAATCCCCACCAGTCGGCGACGCCGACGTAGCGCGATGTCGCGGAGCGATTGAGCGTCGTGGTCTGCGTCATGCCTGCACGCCATCGCATCATGCGAAGGAGAACCTGAGGACTTCCGAAGAAGTGACGAAGGACCTATAAGCCGCCGTCACCCGACGGACCCTCTATGGCTTTCCTTATGAAATCTTCAGGCGCCGCTGAGGCGCGCGCGCTGGGATCACGTCATGACCGCCACCGCCCCCGACACCCGAGCCGCCGGCCTGCACCCCACCGAGCCGCTCGAGGTGCCGGACGTGCTGAGCCACCACCTGCGCCGCGACAGCCTCGCCTTTGACCGCCTGGCGCCGGGGCGTTACCTCGCGCTCGAGGAGGGTTCCCTCGCTCGGCTCGTCCCCCTGGGCCGGCCGATCATGCACATCGGGCGTGGCTTCGCGGTCGACATGCGCCTCGAGGACCAGAGCGTCTCACGCCGACACGCGATCATCGTCGACCGTGGGACGGAGGTGCGGATCCTCGACGATCGCAGCGCCAACGGAACGTTCGTCAACGACCGCCGCGTGGCCGAGTCGACGCTCCACGACGGCGACGTGATCCGGATCGGCCGGGTCGAGCTGGTCTTCGTCGACGTCAGCGGCTGAGCGGCACGCCGTCGGTCGACAGTGTCGGCCAGCGGCGACGCGCCGTCGCCGGACGGCGTCAATGGCGCGGCGTTTGGCTTCCGGTGCGCCGGGAAGGCTCCCGTTGCACCGGATTAGGGGGAAGGCATGCTTCGTCGACGTTGGTGGCTCGCGGTAGCCGCCCTCGGCACCTCGATCTCGTTCGTCATCGGCGATCTTCCGGCCGGCGCGGCCGGCGTGACCGTGCCGACGGTCCCGACGACGCTGCCTCCGGCGCAGGTGCCGGTCCCGCCCGTGTCGACGCCGCCGGTCACTGTCCCGGTGCCGGCGCCGGTTCCCGTGCCGCCGGTGACGGTCCCGCCGGTCAAGACGTCGCCGGTCACCACGCCGCCGGTCAAGACGCCCGCGCCGGCGCCGTCGGCGGTGTCGACGCCGTCCGTCCACACGCCTGCCGGCACGGTGCCGTCGGGGTCCGCGCCCTCGCCCCCGTCCGGCCGCACGCCGTCGTCGTCGTCGTCCACCGGGAGCGGGCAGGCCGGCCCGGGCGCATCGGGCAGCAGCTCGGCGAGTTCCGGCGGCGGTGGGAGCGCCACCAGCTCGTCCGCACCAGGCTCGGGCGCCGCGCCCCGGTCCGTCGCAGCCGATCGCTCCTCCGGCAGCGGCGGCCCGGGCCACGCGGCGCGCGCGAGCGGAAGTGATCGCGGCGGCCGCTCGCGGCACGTGCGCGCGCGCGACCGCGAGCTAAGGAGGGCCGTCGTGCGCCTGCAGGGCTGCCTCGCCCGCGTGCCGCGCGCCGAGCGCCGTGTGCTGGTTCTGCGCGCGGGTATCGGCATCGCGCGGACGCGGTCGCG
The DNA here is from genome assembly GCA_963821355.1 of uncultured Actinomycetes bacterium. Classification (GTDB taxonomy): domain Bacteria; phylum Actinomycetota; class Thermoleophilia; order Solirubrobacterales; family Solirubrobacteraceae; genus JAOPZW01. The sequence continues at coordinate 430,647 of CAWGDO010000009.1, forward strand.
CGCCGAGGTCGCCCGCATGACCGGCCTTCAGCGCGCGCGGGTGGCCGGACTCGAGCGCCGCGGCCTGCGGCAGCTGCGCGCCCTTGGTCGCGCTGGCGCGTGCGCGGTCTCATCGGGGGGTGCCGAGACCGCATTCGCCGGGATCCCGGTGGGCGGCTCGACGCAGAGCGGCGGACCCGCCGGCCGCGGCGGCGTCCTCGCCCAGCGCGGCTCGGACACCAACCGGACCCCGGCTACCCGGCACGAAGCGGAGAGCACGTCCAGGCCGACGGCCAATCTGCCGATCGCGCGCCCGGACATCAGCAGCAGAGACGATTTCGACCTCGCCATCGTGTTCATCCCGCTGGCCGTGCTGGCCTTCGTGCTGGTGATGATCCGGGAGGCGCGCCGGACGACCTGAGGTCCTACGCGTGCTCCCAGCGGCAACGGTCACGAACACGTGGGGAGTTCGTCTCGAATAGCGCGCACAAGTCCCCACGTGATGCACGAGCACCCGCTGCGCCGTGCCCGTCTCGCCGCCGCGCCCGTCTCCTCCACCCCGGCGCTGAGCGCGATGGCCGGGCTATACTTCCGCTCTCGCGCGGATGTAGCTCAGTTGGCTAGAGCGTCTGCTTGCCATGCAGAAGGTCGAGGGTTCGAGTCCCTTCATCCGCTCCTCGGAAGCCCCGTGACGACGGGGCTTTCGTCATTCGAGGATGCCATCTCGAGGCGAGGTGTCCCATTTTCTGTGCCAGCGCGAACCGCCGGCACGCGCCTCGCGACGAGAGCCCTGCCACTTCCGTTCTCAGTCTCCCAACGCGCGGCCAGCAGGGCGCTCTCACGATCGTCGCGAGCCACGCCATCGTTCGTCGCGCTCGTGAGGAGCACGAGCGCAGGGTTGATGCCGCGGGGTGGTAGCGTGGCTTCTGCATGACGTGCGTTCCGCACAGCTTCCTGTAGCGCCGGACCTCTCCCGCTAGGTCCTCTCGTTGCGGCGCATCGGCCGCGACGCCACTCCTTCAGGAAGGAACGTCATGTTTTTCCAGATGGTCGGCGCTCTGGCGCCGTCCTCTTCGCGCCCGGGGTTGCATCTCCGGGCGCGTGAGCTGCGCAAGGGATTCGGCGACGGCGCCGTGCTCGACGGCGTCTCGCTTACCGTCAGCGCCGGGCAGCGCCTGGCCGTGATCGGCGACAACGGCGCCGGAAAGAGCACGCTGCTGAGGCTGCTCGCGGGCACGCTCGCGCCCGACGGCGGTGAGGTGATAGGCACGAGCGAGAGCCGTTTCCTTGTTGGGCAGGAGATGGACGCACCGGCTGGGGCGACGGTCGCGTCGGTGCGTGCCGAGGCGCTGCAAGCGCCGCGCGCGGCGCTGGGCGCGCTCGAGGAGGCTGCGTCTGGCATCGCCGTGGGCGGAGAGGGCGCCGCGGAACGCTACGAAGCAGCACTCGCCGTCGCGGAGCGACTGGCGGCATGGGACGCCGAGCGGCGACTGGATGAGGCGCTCATCAGTTTAGATGCGCATTTCGATCCCGAACGAGCGCTTGCCGGCCTTTCGGTTGGGCAGCGCTATCGCCTGCGGCTCGGCTGCGCGCTGGCTCACCCGGCCGGCACCGTGCTGCTCGACGAGCCGAGCAACCACCTCGACGACAGCTCGCTCGAGCGGCTTGTGCAGTGGCTGAGCGACTTTCGAGGGATCGCCGTGCTGGCAACGCACGATCGGTGGCTCCTCGACGTGGTCGCGACGGCGATCTTCGACCTCGACCCGGCCCTCGGCGCCGGCGGCACCCGGTTTGGCGGAAGCTTCTCTGCCTACCGCGCGGCGCGCGCCGCGACGCTGCGCGAGTGGCGCCGGCGATATGCCGCGAGTCTCGACGCCGAGCGCGAGCTCTCCGATCGGTTGATCGCCGCTCGCGCCGCGGCTCCGGGCCGCTGGCAGCCCGGCAAGGGCGCGGCCAAGCACGGACGCGAGAGCCGCGCAGCGAGCTCGGTGCGGCTCCTCCAGCGCCGCATCGATGATCTCCGACGTGACCGCGGCCCCGCCCCGCCGAATCCGCTCGCGTTCACCGCGCCCGATGCAGCGGAGACGAGCGACGAGATCCTGCTTCACGCCACTGGAATCGCCGTCCATGACCGCGTAGCCCAACCGTCCGGCTCGCCGATCCGCCTTCGTGGCCGCGGCCGACTCCTCTTGCGCGGCGCCAACGGAGCGGGGAAGTCCACGCTGCTGCGCGTGCTGGCCGGTCAACTCGCGCCGGAGTCCGGCACGCTCACAGTCGCGCCCGGCGCGCGGGTGGGCCTCCTAGCCCAAGAGGACGACTGGGACCCGAAGCACACGCCAACCGAGGTGCTCGGCGCATGGGATCTCGATCAGATCCGCGCGACCGGACTGCTGCTCGACGCCGATCTCGGCCGCCCGCTCGGCCAGCTCTCGGTCGGGCAGCGCCGACGGGTTGCGCTCGCCCGCGTGTTGCTGAGCCGGCCGTCGGTGCTGCTGCTCGACGAACCGACCAACCACCTCTCGGTCACGCTCGTCGACGAACTCAGCGATGCCCTCCTCGCCGCGTCCGCCGCGGTCGTTCTCGTCACCCGCGACCGAACGCTTCGCTACGCGATCCGCGACTGGCCAACGTTGACCCTGTCGCCCGTTAGGAACCCATCAGGAGCATCGTTGAAGGACCAGCTTCAAGCTCCTGCGTCGGAGCGGCAGCCTCGCCACGAGCGCCCCTCGAACCGACGTCGCCCCTGTTAGGAGATCTTGCGGCGGTAGGTGACCATGGCGACGGTGTACGCGACGATGAGGATGCCGACGCACCAGGCAAGGGCGATCCAGATGTCGGTGCCGACCGGCTGCTGTGTGAGCAGGTCGCGGATCGCGTTGACGATGGTCGTCACCGGCTGGTTCTCGGCGAAGGCGCGCACCGCGCCGGGCATGGTGTCGGTGGGCACGAATGCCGAGCTGATGAACGGCAGGAAGATGAGCGGGTAGGAGAACGCGCTCGCGCCGTCCGCGGAGTTCGCGGTGAGACCGGGGATGACGGCGATCCACGTCAACGCCAGGGTGAACACGATCAGGATGCCGGCGACCGCGAGCCACGCCGGCACTCCCGCGCCCGAGTGGAAGCCCATGAGGACGGCGACGAGCACGACGACCACGACCGAGATCAGGTTGGCGACCAGCGAGGTCAGCACGTGCGCCCACAGCACGGACGATCGTGCGATCGGCATGGACTGGAATCGCTCGAAGATGCCGCTCTTCATATCCAGGAAGAGCCGGAATGCGGTGTAGGAGATGCCCGAGGCGATGGTGATGAGCAGGATGCCGGGCAGCAGGTAGTTCACGTACGAATCCGACCCTGTGTTGATCGCGCCGCCGAACACGTAGACGAACAGCAGCAGGAAGGCGATCGGCATGATCGTGGTCGTGATGATGGTGTCCGGGCTGCGCGTGATGTGGCGCAGGGATCGGCCCGTCAGGGCGGCGGTGCCGCCGAAGAATTGCGTGGTCATTGTTGGTCCTTACTCGTCCGTGCCGACGCCGACGGTCTTGCCGGCGTCGCCGTGCTTGCCGTCCTCACCGACGATGGCGAAGAAGACGTCTTCGAGGGTCGGCTGCTTCTCGACGTATTCGATCTTGGCGGGCGGGAGGAGTTGCTTGAGCTCGGTGAGGGTGCCGTTCACGAGGATCCGACCCTGGTGGAGGATCGCGATCCGGTCGGCGAGGTGTTCGGCCTCGTCCAGGTACTGCGTCGTGAGCAGCACGGTCGTGCCGTGCTCGGCGAGTTCCTTGATGGTCTGCCACACCTCGATGCGCCCCTGGGGGTCAAGCCCGGTCGTCGGCTCGTCGAGGAAGATGACCGGCGGATTCCCGATGAGGCTCATCGCGATGTCGAGGCGGCGGCGCATGCCACCCGAATACGTCGACACCTTCCGCGTGGCCGCGTCGGTCAGCGAGAAACGATCGAGCAGCTCATCCGCGATCGCGCCCGGGTCCTTGACCTGCCGCAACCGGGCGACCAGCACGAGGTTCTCGCGCCCGCTGAGGATTTCGTCGACGGCCGCGAACTGTCCGGTGAGGCTGATCGACTCTCGCACGTTCGCCGCCAGCGTGGCGACATCGAAGCCGTTGACGCTGACAGTCCCCGCGTCGGCCTTGAGCAGCGTGGACAGGATCTTCACGACCGTGGTCTTGCCCGCCCCGTTGGAGCCGAGCAGGGCGAAAATGCTGCCCGGCGCCACGTCGAAGTCCACGCCGCGCAGCACCTCCAGCTTCTCGTATGACTTCTCCAGGCCCGTCACCTGGATCGCGGGCGCTGCTGCAGTCTGAACCGCCATCAGCGGGCCTCCTCTGCTCGCTCGGCCTCCTCGATCGCCTTGGTCAGGCGCGCACGTTCCTTGTCGATCCACTGCGCGCCGGTGTAGGCCTGGGCGAACGTCTCGGCGAACTCGACCGGGTCCTCCCCGACGATCGCGCGCACCGGTGTTCCGTCGGCAGCCGCGCGCTCCCAGAGATCGGCGAAGTCGCCCATCATCTTGACGGTGGTGTCACCGTCCGTGACGCCCCCGTAGATCATGAAGTACCGCTCCAGCGCCTTCGCGACGGTGCCGTACGGCTCGGGCAGGGCCTCGATGCGGGCCCTGTACTGCTTGTACTGCTTCTTCTGTTCGAGCGATCCGGTGACCAGCTCGATCCACTTCGCTGCCATGTCACTTGCCTCCTTCGTGGAGCTGTTCCAGTCGTTCTGTGAGGAAGCTCCACGTCCGCCAGAACTCTTCGAGATATGCCTGTCCCTGAGCGTTGAGGGAATAGACCTTGCGCGGCGGCCCCTTCTCGGACGGGACCTTCTCCACGTCGACGAGGCCGCGCTGCTCGCTCCTGACGAGCAGCGCGTAGACGGTGCCCTCGGCGATGTCGGAGAAGCCCTGGTCGCGCAGCCACGCCGTGATCTCGTAGCCGTACGCGGGCCGGCCGGAAAGGATCGCGAGGACGATGCCCTCCAGCGTGCCCTTCAGCATCTCCGTCATCTGCTTGCCCACGGAACTCCTTTCAGCTACTCAGTGTTACTTGCTACTGGTACATAGTAGCACTGAATAGCGACGGCGCAAGCTCCGCGTCGCGGCGGGAGCTGTCGGCTCTCGCGACCCCGAAGCGCAAATGCGGGTCTTCTTCGTGCGCGCGCGTTGACGCGGCGCCTACGCGACACGCGCCCGCACGTGCGGCCCGAACCGCTCGCCGAGCAGCCCGAGCGCCAGCCCACCCGCGGCCCAGGCGCCGAGGACGACCAGCGGCACGAACGTCGCCGCCCAGTCGAAGTACTCCACGTTGCGCACGGCGGTGAGCGCCGCGCCCGGCGGCAGCAGTTGTGACACAGCGCCGTAGAAGCCCGGCTCGAACTGGTAGGTCACGGCGCCGCCGGCCGAGCTCATGCCCAGCAGCATGAGCAGCACGACGGCGGCGGCGATCCCGTAGGGGCCGCCGAGGTGGCCGAGCCCATGCGCGGCGGCGCCGATGGCGAGCGCGAGCAGGCCGCCGACGAGGGCCACGCCAAGGAAGCCGCCGTCGAACGCACCGACGAGCACGTCGACGTTGAAGGCGACGACCAGTCCCGCGAGCGCGGCGTAGACGAGCACTGCCGACCAGCGCACTCGGGCCGGCAGCGCCCGGCCGAAGACCGACAGCAGCACGCCGAACACGAGGCTCGGGATCAGCGTCCCGATCACGGTGAACAGCGGCGACAGGCCGCGGCGGTCGCCGGACGGCAGCGGCCGCACGTCCTGCACGGACGCCCGCTCGTGCGCCGCCGCCGCGACGCCGCGCAGCGCCGCGCTCACCGTCTCGGTGGGCGCCACGCCGAGTGCCTGGGCGACGACGATGCGATCGCCGCCCGACCCCGGAACGAGGACGCCGTGCACGTTCGTGTCGAGCAGCGCGGCGCGTGCCTGGACCTCGGTGGCGTAGTCGCGCACGTCGAACGAGCCGTGGTCGGTGGCGTCGAGCGCGCTCTGGACCTGCGCGGCCTGCGCCGGCGAGCCGACGACGCCGACGTCAAGACCCTTGGCTCGCGGCGCGTGGAACGCGGCCACGTAGAGCGCCGAGAAGGCGAAGACCAGCACCAGCCCGCCCACGACGAGCCGGGCGACCGCCCGGATGTGGGTCAGTCGGGCCACCGCTCGCGCGTCGGTCGGCGGTGCCGCAGCCCGCGTGTGGGTCGCTCGCGCCAACCCCCCGCCTATCAGTCATCAGATCTCTCCGTTTCATAGAAATCAACGTCATTGACTTTACAGTGTTGAATTCTCGTGTCAAGATGACCGCATGGCGAGGACACGCACCCCCCGCACCGGCCGTCGCCCCGGCGACAGCGGCACCCGCGACGCGATCCTCGCCGCGGCCCGCCGGCTGTTCGCCGCCAAGGGCTACGACGGCGCGTCGATGCGCGCGATCGCGGCCGAGGCGGGCGTCGACGTCGCGCTGGTCGCGCACTTCTTCGGCAACAAGGCCGGCCTGCTCGCCGAGGCGATCGAGTGGCCGTTCGACCCCCAGGCCGAGATCCCGCGCGTCCTGGCCGAAGGGCCCGAGCGCGCGGGCGAAGGGCTCGTGCGGCTGCTGGTCATGACGTGGGACCGCGAGCGCAGCCGCCACGCCATCATCACGCTGCTGGGCTCGGCGACCACCGAGCCCCGCGCCGCCGAGCTCATGCGGACGTTCCTCCAGCGCCGGCTGCTGGGGCCGTTACTCGTGCAGCTCGACGTCGATCGCCCCGAACTTCGCGCCGAACTCGCCTCGTCGCAGCTGCTGGGCCTCGGGCTCGCCCGCTACGTGCTCGCGTTCGAGCCGCTTGCCTCCGCCGATGCGGCGAGTGTCGTGGACTGGGTCGCGCCCAGCGTTCAGCGCTACCTCACGGGTGAGCTCGGCGCGGCGACCTGACCGCGGGCACGCACGATCACGTCTCGGCGGCGAGGGCCGCTACGGCGCCGAGCTGCTCGGCCCCGGCAACCTCCTGCGGCCGTGGGAGCACGACGACCGCGGCCCGCATGGCTCCGTACCGGAGGTCACGGGCGCCCTGTTGGGCGCGCGATGCAGCGCGCGCGGCATTTCGCGATCAACATGGCGATCGCCCATTAGCCGCGGATCGACCGTCGCCTGGTGCTGCTGCTGCTGTGGCACCTGGCCGACCGCTCGGGACGCGTCACGCCCGACGGCATCCACCTGCCGCTCCGGCTCAGCCACGACCTGCTGTCGGACCTCGTCGCGTCGCGACGTCCGTCTGTGACCACCGGGTTGGCCCGGCTCAAGCGTGAGGGGCACGAGCCGCCGACCGAACTCGATCCCTATCTATGACGGAAAGTGGATCGAAGTGCAGGCAATTCGCCACGTAGCCGTGCGCGGACGTTGCGCCCCAGGTACCTTTGCGCGATGAGATCGCCTCGTCGGGCGCTGCGCCACGACGTCAGGGATGGGATCGTGCGCTCGATCCTCGACGGTGATTACGGGCCAGGCGACCGTCTCATCGAGATGCACATCGCCAAGGAGTACGGCACCAGCCAGGGGCCGGTGCGCGAGGCGCTGCGCGAGCTCGAGATGCTCGGGTTCGTGCGCAGCGAGCCGCATCGCGGCACCTATGTGCGCGATCCGTGGCAGCGGGGCATGCTCGAGCTCTACGACGTGCGCGCGGCGCTCGAGGAGTTCGCAGCGCGCATGGCCACGCCGCGGCTGTGCCATGACGTCTCGGCGCTGCAGGCCGAGGTCGACGCGATGGCCGTCGCCGCCGCGCGCGAGGACGTGCACGGCGTCGTCGAGCACAGCGAGCGCTTCCATCGCCTGATCGTCGAAGCGAGCGACAACAAGCTGCTGCGCACCGTGTGGGACAGCCTCAGCATCACCGACCACACGGCCCTGACCATGGTCGCGCTGTCGGTCGAGATGGCCGTCGTCGCCGAGTCCCATCAGCCGATCGTCGATGCCATCGCGGCCGGCGACGTCGAACTCGCGTGCACGGTCAGCCGCGAGCACCAAGCGTGGTTCGTGGAGCTGCTCAACGCCGAGGCCGAGCGGCGCGCCGCATTGGAGCCGCAGGACCAGGACGAGGACGAGCCGTCGCAGGCACTGACGCCGGCAGGCTAGGCGCGCACGACGTGCAGCGGGTGGCCGAGAAGCAGCGCGGCCGCCTCGTGCAGCCCCTCGCTGAGCGTCGGGTGCGGGTGGATCGTCGCTGCGACGTCGCCGGGCGCCGCCATCAGCTCGATGGCCAGCGCGCCGCCGGCGATCAGCTCGCTGGCGTGCGGACCGACGATGTGGACGCCGACCACGCGATCGGTCGCCCCGTCGGTGACCAGCCGCGTGAAGCCGTCGCGGGCGCCGAGCGTCGCCGCTCTGCCCGAGGCGGCCAGCGGGAACGTCGCCGCCTTCGCGTCGAGCCCCTCCTCGCGCGCCTGCGCCTCGGTGAGCCCGACCGTGCCGATCTCGGGGTCGGTGAAGATGACGACCGGCACCGCGCGGGCGTCGAACGCCGCGGGTTCCCCGCTGAGCGCCTCGGCGGCGACGGCGGCCTCCGCGGTCGCCTTGTGGGCGAGCGCCGGCCCGGCGACCACGTCGCCGATCGCCGCGATGCGTGAGGCCGCGCGCATGTCATCGCCGACGTTGATCAGCCCTCCGGGGCCGACGTCGACGCCCGCGGCGGCGAGCCCGAGGTCGTCGGTGTTGGGCAGGCGCCCGGCGGCCACGACGACGACTTCGGCATCGACGCGATCGTCGCCGTCGGGGCCCGCGACGGCGAGCGCGCCGTCGTCGAGGTGCAGTGCGGTCGTGTTGAGGCGGACGTCGACGCCCAGCGTGTCCAGTGAGCGCAGGACGGGCGCGGCGAGCGCGGCGTCGACGCTTGTCAGCACACGATCGAGCGCCTCGACGACCGTCACGCGCGCGCCGAGCTTCGCCAGCGCCGTGCCGAGCTCGAGGCCGATGTATCCGGCGCCCACCACCGCGACGCTCTCGGGCACGGCGGTCAGTGCGAGCGCGCCGGTCGAGTCGAGCACGCGCTCGCCGTCGCACGGCAGGGCCGGCAGCGGCGCCGGGCGCGACCCGGTGGCGACGATCGCGTGCTCGAACTCCAGGAACACGACGCGATCGTCCGGCGTTCGGACCGCGACGCGGTCGGGGCGGTTGAAGCGGGCCTCGCCGTGGACGATGGCCACGCCGCGCTGGTCGAGCAGCTCGCGGACCCCGCTCGCGAGCTCTGCGCAGAGCTCGCGGCGCCAGACCTGGAAGCGCTCGAGCGACACCGTGACGCCCTCGGCTTCCAGACCGGCACTCTCGAGCTCGCGCGTGCGGTGGGCGGCGCCCGCGAGCTCGATGAGCGCCTTGCTCGGGATGCACCCGACGTGCAGGCAGACGCCACCCAGCCCGGCGGGCCCGGCCCGCTCGACGAGTGTCACCTCGCGGCCGAGCTGCGCGCCGCGGATCGCCGCCGCGTAGCCGCCGGGGCCCCCGCCGATGACGAGCAGGTCGGCGGCGTCGGCCAGCTCGCCGACGACCATCAGCGCAGGTCCTCGAAAAGCAGGACCGGGTCCTCGAGCAGCCCCGCCACCTGGTCGACGAACGCGGAGAGCGTGTCGCCGTCCAGGATGCGGTGGTCGCCCGCCACGCTGAGCACGAGGGTCGGGCGGACCACCGGTGCGCCGTCGACCGCCACCACGCGGTCGCGGATCGCGCCGACGCCGAGGTTGACGACCTCCGGCGGGCGGATGATCGGCGTGCCCATCCAGGTGCCCAGGCTGCCGAAGTTGTTGACCGTGAAGGTCGGGCCGGCGAGCTGCGCTGAGGTCAGGCGGCGCTCGCGCGCGGCGCTTGCCAGCGCGGCGATCTCGAACGCGATCTCGGCCAGCGAGCGGCGGTCGGCGTCGTGGACGACGGGCACGGTCAGCCCATCGGGGCCGGCCGTCGCGATACCGACGTTGTAATGGCCGTGGAGCGTGATCTCCTCACGCTCGAGGTCGATCGAGGCGTTGACATACGGGTTGTCGCGCGCCGCCAGCACCGCGGCGCGCACGATGAGCGGGGTCGGCGTGAGGGCCTTGGCGAGGGCCTCCTCGCCACGGTCCAGCGCGCGCTTGCGCAGGCTGCCGCGGGCGCGCACGAGCGCGGTGGCATCGACCTCGCGGTAGTCGATGATGCGGGGGACCTCGAGCCACGCGCGGGTGAGCGTGCGGGCGATGGTGCGCCGCACGCCGCGCAGCGGGACGACCTCGCCGGGCTGGGGCGCCGGCGCTCGCTGCGGGGCCGGCCGCGGCGCGGCCGACGGGGGCGCGGCCGCGGCGCGCTCCACGTCCTCGCGCACGATCCGCCCGTGCGGGCCGCTGCCGGCGACGTCCTCGAGCGCGACGCCGAGCTCGCGCGCCAGGCGACGGGTGGTGGGGGCAGCGAGCGGCAGGCTCGTGCGCTTGGGGGCGGCCGCGCCGTCCCCGGAAGTTGCGTCGGCGGATGTTGCGTCGCCGGACGCTTTCGCCCCGTCCACCTCGATGACCGCCAGCACAGCCCCCACGTCGATGGTCTCGCCCTCTTCTCCGCACAGCCGCACGACGACGCCGGTGGCCGGACACGGGATGACGGCGACGGCCTTGTCGGTCTGGATCTCGACGAGGTCCTGGTGCTCGCGCACATGGTCGCCTTGGGCGACGTGCCAGGTGAGGATCTCCGCTGTGGCGATGCCCTCGCCCACATCGGGGAGCCGGAACTCCATCACGCCTCCAGCGCCGCCCGCACCGCGGCGAGGACGCGGTCCACCGACGGCAGGTACAGCTCCTCGACGGTGCCCGGCGGGTAGGGCGTGTCGTAGGCGGCGACGCGGCCGATCGGCGCGTGCAGCGACCAGAAGGCCTCCTCCTGGATGGTCGCCACGAGCTCGGCTCCGAAGCCGGCGCTCAGCGGCCCCTCGTGCAGCACCACCGCGCGTCCGCACGCGGCCACCGCCTCGCGCAGCGCATCGACGTCGAGCGGCACGAGGCTGCGCAGGTCGAGCACGCCGACCGAGTAGCCCTCCTCCGCCGCTCGCTCGGCGGCGCGCTCGGCCACGACGACGGCAGCGCTGTAGGCGACGATCACCAGGTCCGATCCCTCGCGCACGGTCCGCGCGCGCCCGAGCGGCACCGTGTAGTCCTCGTCGGGCACCTCGTCCTTGATGAGCCGATAGCCGCGCAGCGGCTCGCAGAAGAGCACCGGGTCGGGGTCGCGGATCGCCTCGGCCAGCAGGCCCTTGGCGTCGCGCGCGGTAGCGGGCATGACGACCTTCAGCCCCGGCGAGTTGACGTACTTGGCCTCGTGGGCGTCGGAGTGCAGCTCGGGCGTGCGCACGTTGCCGCCGAACGGCGCGCGGATGACCATCGGCATCGGGTAGGCGCCCTGCGAGCGGAAGCGGTACCGCGCGACCTGGCCCTCGATCTGGTGGAAGGCCTGGCTGCCGAAGCCCAGGAACTGCAGCTCGGGGATCGGGACCATGCCGCTGCACGCCAGCCCGACGGCGGATCCGACGATGACGGCCTCGGCCAACGGCATGTCGACGACGCGCTCGGAGCCGAAGCGCTCCTGCAGCCCCTCGGTCGCGCGGAAGACGCCGCCGTTGTAGCCGACGTCCTGGCCGAGGATGATCACCCGCTCGTCGCGGTCGAGCGCCTCGCCGAGCGCCGAGCGGATCGCCTCGACCATTGTCATCACCGCCATCAGCGGCCCTCCGCGTCGCCCCGCTGGCGCTCCAACCGCGCCGGCGGCCGCTCGTACACGTGGTCGAAGAGCGCCTCCGCGCCGGGCGGCGACGCGGCCTCGACCTCGGCGACCGCAGCGTCGAACTCGTCGCGCAGCTCGGCTACCAGCCGCTCCTCGGAGTCCTCGTCGAGCAGCGCCTCGGCCGTCAGGTAGCGCCGCAGCCGCGCCACCGGATCCAGCGCGCGCTGCTCCTCGAGCTCGCCGGCGTCGACGTAGCGCGTCGGATCGTCGGAGGTGTTGTGCGGGCCCATGCGGTAGGTGCGCGCCTCGATGAGCGTCGGCCCCTCCCCCGCGCGCGCGCGCGCGACGGCGCGCGAGCACGCGTCGTGCACGGCGAACAGGTCGTTGCCGTCGACGAGCTCGCCGGCGATCCCGTAGCCCGCGGCGCGCGCGGCGAAGCTGGCGGTTGCCGTCTGCTTGCGCACCGGCGTCGAGATCGCCCAGCCGTTGTTCTTGAGCAAAAACACGACAGGCGCGCGGCGCACGCCGGCGAGGTTGAGCGCCTCGTGCGCGTCGCCCTCGGAGGAGGCGCCGTCGCCGAAGTACGTCATCACCACGGCGTCGGACCCTTGGTGGCGCAGCCCCCAGGCCAGGCCGACCGCGTGCGGGATCTGCGCGGCCAGGGCGATCTGGTAGGGCAGAACGTGAACGCCCGGATCGATGCGGCTGCCCGCCGGGTCGCCACGGTAGTAGCGCAGTGCCTGCTCCAGGCGGTAGCCGTGCCGCAGCATCGCGGGCAGCTCGCGGTACTGCGGCACGACCCAGTCGCGCCCAGGCTCGAGCGCCCATGCCGAGCCGACCACCGCCGCCTCCTCGCCGTTGACCGGCGAAAACGTGCCCAGCCGGCCCTGGCGCTGCAGCGAGAAGCAGCGCTCGTCGATCGTGCGCGAGCGCAGCATCGCGCGCCACGCGTCGAGCAGCTCGTCGCCCTCCAGGGTGGGCGCGTGCCCGTCGGCGAGCGTGCCGTCGGGCGCCAGCAGGCGCAGCGGCTCGGGCGAACCCGTGAACTCGGTGATGCTCATCGCACCGAATGCTCCCACCCGCCGTCCGCGAGCCACCCGCCGTCGACGCGGATGCTCGATCCGGTGACGAACGACGCGTCGTCCGAGACGAGGAAGGCGACGGCGCGTGCGACCTCCTCCGGCTGGGCCAGGCGCCGCATCGGCGTGCGCGCGGCGACCTCGTCGAGCGTGAAGCCGCCGGCCGTGGCGGTCCCGGCCAGCAGCGGGGTGGCGACGTAGGCCGGCGCCACGCTGACGACGCGTACTCCGCGCCGCGCCCACTCGACGGCGAGCGTCTTCGTCAATCCCTCGAGGCCGTGCTTGGCGGCCGTGTAGGCGGCGCGCCGCGCGAGCGCGACGTGCCCGGTGAGCGAGGTGATGTTGACGATCACGCCGCTGCCGGCCGCGAGCATCGGCTTGGCCGCCGCCTGCGCGCAACGAAACGGGGCGGTCAGGTCGAGGTCGAGGATCCGCTGCCACTCGGCCGGGTCAAGCGTCTCGGAGTCAGCGACCTGGCCGGCGCCAGCGTTGTTGACGAGGACGTCGAGGCGCCCGAAGGCGTCGAGCGCGCGCGCCACGAGCGCCTGCGGGGCATCGGGCTCGGTGAGCTCGACCGCGACGCCGATCGCGTCGCCGCCGAGCGCCGCCGCCGTCGCCTCGGCGCGCTCAGCGGACCGCGACGTGACGACGACGCTCACGCCGCGCGCGACCAGCTCGGCGGCGACCGCGCGCCCGATGCCCGATGACGAGCCGGTGACGATCGCCACCCGGCCGGCGAGTCCGTCAGGCGTGCGCCGCCTCCTTGTGGTCGGAGGTCAGCTTGCCGGGGAAGTCCTCGTTGGCGATCAGCGGCCCGGGCGCGCTATCGAAGGTGCGCCCGACGATCCGCCCGTGCTCGACGACCCCCGGCCGGTCGTGGGCCGGCAGCACGAAGCGCGAGCCGACGAGCGCCTTGCGGATCGCGGCCTTCTCGCCGCGCTTGCTGCCGCCGTGGTTGCCGGTGACGGCCGGGTCGAGCTCCATGACCTGCAGGTGCGGGTCGACGATCTGGTGGGCGATGTCGTAGATGACGTCGCCGCAGATGCAAGCCACGCCCTCGTCGGTGTCGACGAGGATGTTCATGGAGCCCTCGGTGTGCCCGCCGGCGGCCACGCAGCGCACCCCGGGGATGATCTCCTCGTACTCGACGACCTCAAGGTCGAGCAGCCGCAGCGCGCCCGGGTGGTGCAGGCGGTCGACGAGGTGCTTGATGTAGGGCGCCGGATACTGCTCGCCCATCAGCCCGGAGACCGAGTACTCCAGCTCGCGGCGGTTGATGACGACGGTCGTGCCGTCCATCGGGAAGTGGTCGTCGTAGCCGGCATGGTCGATGTGCAGGTGGGTGTGCAAGACGTAGCGGACGTCCTTCATCGCAAGGCCGTGCTTGGCGAGCTGCTTCTCCATCCCCTGCTCGTCGCGCCACCAGCCGGTCATGCCGAGGTTGCCCATGATCGACGGGTCGCTGAAGCCGGTGTCGACCACGATCGGCGCCTCGCCGCCGGTGATCAGGAAGCCCAGCGTCGGGACCTGCTGCGCCTGGCCGGGCTCGAGAGCGAGCACTAGGAAGCTCGTGTCCAGCTCGATGTCGCCGAGGTCGAGCACCTTCACTTCGAGGCCCATTCGCTCCTCCTTCGGACGTTGGATGCGTTTGGGCCCAGTGTCCGCCGCGCGCTTCGAGGCGACCATCGCACGTTCGGATGAGGTGTCATGCAACCAACCCGCGCAGGCGTGCGCTGTGCACCGCCTCCGCGCGCGACGTCGCGTCGAGCTTGCGGAAGAGGTTGCGGGCGTGCGTCTTGGCCGTCGCCTCGCTGATCCCCAGGCGGGCGGCGATCTGCTTGAAGCGCAGGCCCTCTTCGAGGCCGTCGAGCAGCTCGCGCTCGCGCGGGGTCAGCGCGACCGCGCCGCCGCGGGCGTGGGCTGCCCCCAGTAGCGGCGCGGCGAGCACGTCGCCGAAGGGCGCCAGCTCGGTCGCGAAGTCGCGCATCGTCCGGTGCGCGGCGGTCGACGAGAGCGACAGCGCCCCGACGACGCGGCCGTCCTCGCGCAGCGGGATCGAGCAGCCGCAATGAAAGCCCGTGAGCAGGACGATCGAGTCCAGCGGGCGATCGAACGCGTCGGACGCGTCGAAGTCGTCGTCGTGGAAGGCCCGGCCCTCGGCGACCTGCGCGAAGTACGAGCACGTGCTGACCGGCAGCTCGGTGCCCGGCGCCAGCAGCTTGGCGCCGGCGTCGGCCAGGATCTCGAAGCGCCGCGCGTCCTCGTCGATCCGCGCGACCGACACGCGATCGACGTCGAAGGCCCCGAGCAGGACGTCGAGCGGCTGATCGGCGCGGCCGACTGCCTGGGCTAGCGTAGCGACGCCCAGGGCTCCTCCTCGAAGACGTCGATGACCTCGTAGCCGCCGTCGCCCGCGGTAGGGCTGAGGATCACGGTGAGCTTGGCCGCTTCGTCGCCGACGGTGAACGAGCCGTGGACGACGTCCTTCTCGATGTAGACGGCCTCGCCGGGCCCGAGCTCCTGCTTGTCCTGCTCGAGCCACTGCTCGATGCGCCCCTCGCGCACCCAGATGATCTCCTCCTGGTCGGGGTGGCGGTGGAACGGGTGCCCGCCGCCGGGCGCGAGCGTGACGTCCATGACGCACAGGGCCGTGGAACCGGTGAACGCCGGGCGGCTGATCCAGCCCGTCTCGCCCCAGTCGAACTGCTCGCGCGCGATGTCGCCCTGCGTGATGAACCTGCCGCCGCTCATGCTCTCTCCTGGCTCTCGTGGATCGGGATGGACTTGAAGCGCTTCATGTTCTCCGTCATCGCCACCTCGGTCGGGAGGCGCTCCATGCTCGAGGCGCCGAAGAAGCCGACGATGCCCGTCGTGCGCTCGAGGACGTACTGCGCGTCGTCGGGCTCGGCGATCGGCCCGCCGTGGCAGAGGCAGAGGATGTCCGGGTTGACCGCGCGCGCGGCGTCGCCGAGCGCCTGCACGCGCTCGACGGCCTCGTCGAGCGACAGGCCCGTCTGGGCGCCGATCGCGCCCGCCCGTGGTCAGGCCCATGTGCGGGACGAGCACGTCGGCGCCGGCCTCGGCCATCGCCGCGCGCCTCGTCCTCGGTGAAGACGTAGGGGCAGGTGAGCAGGTCGAGCTCGTGCGCCTCGCGGATCATGTCGACCTCGAGGCCGTAGCCCATGCCGGTCTCCTCCAGGCCGGCGCGGAAGGTGCCGTCGATGAGCCCGACGGTCGGGAAGTTCTGCACGCCCGTGAAGCCCGCGCGCCTGACGTCCTCGAGGAAGGCGGGCATCAGCCGGAACGGATCGGTTCCGCAGACGCCGGCGAGCACCGGCGGTCTGGCGGGCGATCGGGAGCACCTCGCGCGCCATGTCCATGACGATCGCGTTGGCGTCGCCGTAGGGCATCATCCCCGCCAGCGAGCCGCGCCCCGCCATCCGGTAGCGCCCGGAGTTGTAGATGATGATCAGGTCGGCGCCGCCGGCCTCCGCGCACTTGGCCGACAGCCCGGTGCCTGCACCCGCGCCGATGATCGGGCGCCCCTGCGCCACCTGCTCGCGCAGCGCGCCCAGCGCCTCGTCGCGGGTCACTTGCCGCCCTCGATGAGTTCGTGCAGCCGGTCGGCCATCGCCGTGGCGAAGGCCGGGTCGTTGACGTCGGCGTCGACCTCGTGGACCTCGACCTTGCTCGTGTCGATGCCCTCGCGCAGCGCAGCGAAGAGCGCTTCGTCGGCCTCCGCATCATGAAACGGCTGGCCCTCGACGTCGATCGCCGAGACGCCCTTGAGCGGCACGAAGAGGACCGTCGGCGAATCGGCCCCATTGAGCTTGCGCGCGATCCGCCGCCCGAGCTCGGCCATCTCGTCGGGCGTCGTGCGCATGAGCGTGATCGTCGGGTTGTGGACGTAGAGGTTGCGGCCCTCGAACCGCTCGGGCACCGAGTCGCGCGGCCCGAAGTTGACCATGTCCAGCGCGCCGAGCGAGACGACCTGCGGGATGCCGGAACGGCCCACCGCCTCGAGCCGATCGGGGCCCGCTGACAGGACGCCGCCGACGAGGTCGTCGGCCAGCTCGGTGGTCGTGACGTCCAGCGCGCCGACCAGGTAGCCGCCCGTCGCCAGCGCCTCGAAGGACTGCCCGCCTGTGCCGGTGGCGTGGAAGACGAGCACTTCGTAGCCCAGCTCCTCAAGGCGCTCTCGCGCGCGCGTGACGCACGGCGTGGTGACGCCGAACATTGTCGCGCCGATCAGCGGGCGCTCGTCGCGTGACTCGGGCACCCGCGCGGTGGCCATGCCCGCGATCGCCCCGGCGGCATTGGTGAGGATCTGCGCCGAGATCTGGTTGATCCCCGCGATGTCGACGACCGAGTACATCATCGAGACGTCGACCGCGCCCACGTACGGGCGCGTGTCGCCGGAGGCGACGGTCGAGACGATGAGCTTGGGTACGCCGACCGGCAGGTCGCGCATCGCCTGCGCGGCGATCGACGAGTTGCCCGAGCCGCCCACCGCGGCGACGCCGTCGACGCGGCCCTCGGCGTGCAGCTTCGCGAGCACGGCCGCCGCGCCCCGCCCCATCGCGTCGACCGCCGCGCCGCGATCGCCGACCCGCACGAGCTCGGAGTGATCGGCGCCGCCGGCGCGCGCGACCTCCTCGCGCGGCACGTCGGCCTGCACCTGCGGCTCGCCCAGCACGCCGGCGTCGACCAGCAGCACGTCGACGCCGGCCTCGCGCAGGCGGTCGCGCATGAAGTCGTATTCGTGGCCCTTGGTGTCGAGCGTGCCGACGAGGACGACGGTGGCCATCAGCCCCGCTCCACGCCGAGGAAGCGGCGCTGCAGGTCGGGGTCGGCGGCGAGCTCGGCCGCGGTGGTCTCGGCGAAGATCCGGCCGGCCACCATGACGAGCTGTCGCTCGGCCATCGCCGTCGCCATGGCGAGGTTCTGCTCGACCACGAGGATCGCCAGGCCGTCGCGGGCGAGCCCCTGGAAGGTCTCGATGAGCGTCTCGATGATCGTCGGGGCCAGGCCCTCGGACGGCTCGTCCATGATCAGCAGCTTGGGGTTGGTCAGCAGCGCACGGCCGATCGCGAGCATCTGCTGCTCGCCGCCCGAGAGCTGCATGCCGCCGTGGCCGCGGCGCTGAGCCAGGCGCGGGAAGAGCTCGTACACGGCGTCGACGGTCCAGCGGTGGTTGCCACGACGCGGCGCGGCCATCCGCAGGTGCTCGTCGACGGTCAGCGACTCGAACAGCCGCCGCCCCTGCGGCACGTAGCCGATTCCGGCGCCGGCGATCTTGTAGGACGCGCGGCCGACCAGCTCCTGGCCCTCGAACTCGATCGAGCCGGTGGCGTTGGCCGGCCGGATCTGCATGATCGCGTTGCACAGCGTGGTCTTGCCCATGCCGTTGCGCCCGATCAGCGCGACCGGCTCGGTGCCCATCTCGAAGCTCACGCCCTGCAGCACGTGGGCGCGCCCGTAGTAGACGTCGAGGTTCCTGACCGCCAGCAGCGGGCGCGCGCCGTTGGTCGTGGTGGCCTCGGCACTCACGACGTGACCTCGATGCCGTCGTCGGTGACCCGGCCACCGAGGTAGAGCTCGTGGACGAGCTCGTTGGCGCGGATCTCGTCGGGCGTGCCTTCGACGATCTTGCGCCCGTCGTGCATCATCGTCACGCGCTCTGCGACGCGCAGCGCGACGTCCATGTCGTGCTCGATGAGGATCAGCGTGATGCTCTTGTCGAGCTCGAGCAGCAGGTCGGTCAGCGCCGTGCGCTCGCCGCGTGAGAGCCCCGAAGCGGGCTCGTCGAGCAGCATCAGCACCGGGTCGGTGGCGCGCGCCATGGCGACCTCGAGCTGGCGCTGCTCGCCGTGCGAGATCGACCCCGACGAGGCTGTCCAGCTTGCCCTCCAGGCCGACGGCGCCCGCCAGCTCGCGCGCGCGCTCGCGCATCTCGCGGTCGGCGCCGCTGCGCCGCATCCGCAGATGCCCGTCGCGCGAGCCGAGCACGGCGAGGTAGAGGTTGTCCTCGACGCTGAGGCCGACGAACAGACGGGACTTCTGGTAGGTGCGGCCCATCCCGAGGCGGGTGCGGCCGGCCGCGGGAACGTGGCCGATGTCCTGGCCGAGGAACTCGATCGTCCCCGACGTCTGCGGCATGTCGCCGGAGATCACGTTGAACAGCGTCGTCTTCCCCGCGCCGTTGGGCCCGAGGATCGCGCGGCGCTCGCCGTGCGCGACGTCGAGGTCGACGTCGCGCACGGCATCGAGCCCGCCGAACCGGCGGCCGATCCCGCGCAGACGCAGGATCGGACCGGCCGGCTCGGTGGTGACTTCCTCCACGGCCTCGTGACGTCCCTACCCGCCGACGACCTTCACCGGCGTGGACTTGCCGAGCCACGGCAGGTCGCGCTTCTCGCAACCCGGCGAGTTGCGGCCCGGGGCCGGCGTCGAGTTGCTGAACGTGCCGCCGAACGTCTGGTCGACGCCCGGGATGCTGGTTGATCGTCTTGACGGCCAGCTTGCCGTCCTTCATGTACAGCTGCTGGTCGTAGACGGTGAAGATCGGCCTGGCGGTTGTCGTCGAGCTTGATCGTCGCCGTACGGCGCCGGCAGCTCGACCTTCGCCAGCGCCGCCTGCAGCTTGCTCTGGTCGGAGATGTCGCCCTTGACGGCCTCGAGGCCCTTGATCAGGCCCCAGGTGTTGACGTAGTAGCCGTAGGTGAACGTGCTCGACGCCTGCGCCGCGGCGTCGCCACCGGGCGGGAACTTCTTGAACCACTTGCCGATGATGTTGGTGGCGTAGTCCTGCGCCGCCGGCGTGTCGAGGTCGCCCGCCGTGCCCGGCGCCGCCGATGTAGGCGCCCGCGACGCGCGGACCGAGCTGCTCGAACTGCCCCGGCGTGCCCCAGAACAGGTTGCCCATGAACTTCTTGGCGTCGATCGGGCCCTTGGCCTGCTCGTAGGCCTTCAGGAACGGGATCAGGCCCGCGCCGCCGACGGCGACGAAGGTGCCGTCCACGTCGGTGGGCATCTGCTGCGCGTAGGACGAGTAGTCGGTCGTGTTCAGCGGCGGGAAGACCCGCTTGGTGATCTGGCCGCCCGCGGCGCAGAACTCCGCGATGAAGCCGGCCGTCGACGTCCAGCCGAAGCTGTAGTCGTCGGACGACGATCGCGGCCTTGCGCCAGCCGAGCTTGTTGTACGCGATGTCACCCAGGCCGGCGTTCCACTGCGCGCCGTCGCCGTTGAAGCGGAAGAAGTTCGGCGCCTGCACCTTGAGCGTCGTGTCCTGCGCGCCCGCGGAGCCGTCGACGAACGTCTTGTCCGGGTGCTGCTTGGCGTAGTTGGCGACCGCGATCGACTCGTCGCCCGAGAGCGGGCCGATCATGACGTCGGCGTCGAGCTGCTCCATCAGCCGGCGCGTCTCCTTGATCGCCGTGTCGGAGCTGTCGTCGCCGCAGCCGACGCCGACGAGCTTGAGCGGATGGTCGCCGATGGCGCCGCCGGTGAAGCCCGGCCTTCGGGTTGTTCGGGTCCTTCGGCGTGGCGCCGGCGAACTGCGAGAACGCCGAGACCGCGCCGGCCATGTTCTGCTTGTCGAACGCGCCGAACGCGCCCTTGCACTCGGACATGATCGCGACCTTGATCGGCGTGCCCGAGCCGCCGCTGCGCGGCGCGACCGCCGGCTGCGGCTCAGGCGCGTGCGACCGGGGCCGCGGCGGCCGGCGTGCTTGGTGCTGGCGGCCGCAGCGGGTGGACGAGCTCGACGTACTGTTGTCGCTGCCGGAGCTGCCGCACCCGGCTGCGACGAGCGCGACCACCGCGATGATGAGTGCGAGCCAGAATGCCCCCCGGCTCGGACCCCGAACTGCTGGCATAGCTCTCTCCTCCTAGAAACGGATACCGGTGCCGGGGCGAACGTGGCCCGGCTCGGCACTAACCAACGGGTGTGGGTTCCGCCGACCCCCTCTCCTGGGTGATGTCCCCGGGCATCGTCCGCCGCCGCCCCGCCGTGGCGCGCTCCCACAGGCCGATGAGCCCGTTGGGCGAGACGAGGACGATGACCAGGAAGATGAGTCCGATCACGGTGTGGAAGCGACTGCGAGATGGCGTCGATGTCCGGCGCGTAGTTGTTGATGACGACGAAGACGAACGCGCCCAGCCACGCTCCCTCGAGCCGGTAGAGCCCGCCGATCACGGCGATCACGAGCACGTCGATGGTCGCGCCGAGGCCGATCGTCGACGGCGCGATCTGCGCGTTCCACCAGACGAAGAGGACCCCGGCGATCGCCGCGATGAAGCCGGCGAAGACGAAGGCCAGCGTGCGGTGCAGCGCGACGTTGTAGCCCAGCGAGCTCATGCGCACGGGGTCGTCGCGGATGCCCTGCAGCGTCAGGCCGAACGGCGTGCGCGCGACGTAGCGCAAGGTCACGTAGACCAGCGCGGCCATCGCCAGCGTCACGAAGTACAGGCGATCGGGATGCGCGGTGCGGCTGAGGAAGTCGGGGATCGGGATCCCGCTGATGCCGCCGAAGCCCGACACGATCGTGACCTGGCCGAAGAACAGGTTCGCGATCACGGAGAAGACCAGCGTGATCATCAGGAAGTAGATGCCGTAGCTGCGGCTGGCCAGCGCGCCGAAGACGATCGCCACCACGAGCGCCACTGCCAGCGCGACCACGATGCCGGGGATCTCCGCCCACCCGAGGTTCAGGCCCTTCGTGTTGCCGTTGGTGGTCAGGTTGCCCAGCGCGAAGCCCGCCACGCCGTAGATGGCCGTCTGCGCCAGCGACACCATCCCGCCGTACGCCGACAGGAAGATCAGGCTCGCGGCCACGACGCCGAGGAACAGCATCTGGGTCAGCAGCGCCGAGACCCAGTACTCGGTGAAGATCAGCGGCGCGAACAGCGCGAGCAGGACCAGCACCGTCCCTGCGATCCGGTCCGCGGAGAGCCGCGAGCTGCGCGCTGCGTTCATGCGGGTCGTCCGAAGAGCCCGAGGGGACGGACCGCGAGCACGATGGCCAGCAGGACGAAGGTGAAGATGATCGAGTAGTACGTGTAGTCCGCCGGCAGGTAGGCGGCTGCGAAGTTCGTCGTCAGCCCGAGCAGCAGGGACCCGATCGCGGCGCCGCCCAGCGAGCCCATGCCGCCGATGATCACCACGACGAGCGAGTTGAGCAGCCAGTTGGCGTCGACGCCGGGCGCGAGGCTCGCGAACGAGCCGCCGATGACACCGCCCAGCCCCGCCAGCGCCGAACCGACCGTGAAGGCGATCGCGAAGGTCAGCTGGATGTTGATCCCCATCGCGGAGACCATGTCGCGGTCGTCGACGCCCGCGCGGATGACCATGCCGGTCCGCGTGCGTTTCAGCCAGAACCACAGGCCGAAGCCGACGATCAGGCCGATGATCAGGATCACGAGCCGCGTCAGCGTGTACTGGATCTCGTAGACGTGGAGGTTGACGAACTTGTCGAACGTCCCGGGCCATGAAATGTCCTCGGCCACGCCGCCGAAGTGGGCGAGCATCTGGTCGGCGAGGATGATCGACACCGCGATCGTGATCAGCGCCTGGCGCAGGTCCTGACCCTGGTTCCAGCGCAGCAGGGCCTGCTGCATCAGCAGCCCGACCCCGGCGACGATCGCGATCGCGGCCAGTCCGGGAAGGACCCAATCCGCGAGGCTGACCTGTGCGCTCGAGAGACCGAGCGCGCCGCCGCCCCCGACCATGTCGCGCTGCAGGCGCAGCGCGATGTAGCCGCCGAGCAGGAAGAACGCGCCGTGGGCCATGTTCACGACGCGCATGAGCCCGAAGATGAGCGTGAACCCACTGGCCACGACGAAGTACAGCGCCGCCGCCGTCAGGCCGTTGAGCAGCGTGATGAAGAAGTCCTTCGGGTCGTTCACGGCCGAGCCGAAGCTCGTGCCCGACGCAATGAAGAGCACCCAGACGACCAGGAAGACGACGAGCGCCAGCAGCAGGACCTGACCGACGCGCCGCAACGCCCCGTATGCAGCGAACTCCGTCACGCGGGGCGACCGTAACAGTAGGCCGATCCACGTTGCAACACGAACTATCGAGAATCGTTATTCCGTGGGATGCGCGCGTTACGCGGGCACTTGGCGCACCGGATAAAGGGTCGCGCGCAGCGCCTCGGCGCTCTGCGGGCGCTCTTCGGAGATGTGCCTGATCTCGGTCACGACCGAGCGATCGAGCGTGCTCGCATCGGGCCAGTTGACCTCGACGAGGTTGCCGGCGGGGTCGCGCAGGTACATCTGGACGGCGCCGTCGTTGAGCTCGCGCACGTTGGGCGACCACGCGTCGCGGTCGAACAGCCCGCGCTCGCAGGCGAGTCGATAGGCGGCCTCGAAATCGTCGACGTCGATCCCGATGTGATGGAACTCGGGCGCCGGCACGTCGCGCAGGAACAGGTGCAGCTGCTGGTCGCCGAGCTCGAGCCACACGACGGGGTGCTCGAAGTCCGGGCTCGGCACGCGCCGCAGGCCGAAGACGTCTTCGTAGAAGCGCGAGGACTCCTCGAGGTCGTCGGCGTGAATGCTGACGTGGGTGAAGCTTGTCGCGCGCATGGCGCGACGCTAGCGCACGCCGCCCTCGCGCTCCAGTGCGAGTGCGGCGCCGATGACGACGGCCGGGTCACGCCCGGCGAGCTGCAGCTCGCCGATCGCGATCGCCGGCCAGCCCAGGTAGCTGAAGGCGCGCGTGTAGGCCGAGAAGGGCAGGCGAACCGTGAGCTCGTCGACGCCCGCCGGCGGCAGCTCGGCCATGCCGAGCGCCGGTGAGACCAGCAGATCGACGGCCGGGTCGTGCGCCGCCCGCGCGCGCCACGCGGCCAGCGCCGCGCGCCCGCGGTCGGCCTCGGCGGCGCTCACGGTTGCGGCGTGGTCGAGCTTGGCGCTGATCCCGGGGCCGTACTCGGCGCGGCGGCTGGGGAAGGTCGCCGCGTGGGCGGCGGCCGCCTCGGCGTAGAAGACCGCCCAGGTGTCGCCCGCGGGCACCGGCAGGGACACCTCGTCGACCTGCGCGCCGAGCGCCCGCAGCCGCTCGGCATAGGGCAGCGCGCGCCCGTCGCGCTCGCCGGCGGCGTCCGCGGGGCCCAGCCGCGGGTGCGCGGTGAGCACCCCGACGCGCAGACCGCGCAGCCGCGGCGCCGGCACCTCGGTGCCGGTGAGCACCGCGTAGGCCAGCGCGCAGTCGGCCACCGTGCGCGCCATCGGCCCGACGGTGTCGAAGCTCGCGGCGAGCGGGAACACGCCTTCGACCGGCACCGTGCCGTGGGCGGGCTTGAGGCCGACGATGCCGCAGGCGGCGGCCGGCATGCGGATCGACCCGCCGGTGTCGGTGCCGAGCGCGAGCGGGACCATGCCGGCGGCGAGGGCGGCCGCGTTGCCGCTGCTCGAGCCGCCGGCGACGCGATCGGGCGCGACCGGGTTGACGGTGTCGCCGTAGTGGACGTTCTGGCCGCACACGCCCCAGGCGAACTCGTCGGCGTTGGCCTTGGCCACGACGATCGCGCCCTCGGCCTCCAGGGCGCGGACGGCGGGCGCGGTGCGGGCGGGCACGTGGTCGCGGTAGATGGCCGAGGCGTAGGTCGTGCGCACGCCGGCGGTGTCGATGAGGTCCTTGACCAGCAGCGGCACGCCGGCCAGTCGGCCGCTGACGCCGGCGCGCGCGCGCGCCAGCGCCTGCTCGCCGCACGTGGTGATGACCGCGTTGAGCTCGGGCCGCGCCGCGATCCGGTCGAGCGCTTCGGTGACCGCGCGTTCGGCCGCGTTCACGGGTCGAGGTGCGCGATCGCTTCGATCTCCAGCAGCGCGCCGGGCACGGCGAGGCGGCTGACCTCCACCAGCGTGCTCGCCGGGCGCGCGGAGCCGAAGAACTCCTGGCGCACGGGGTTGATCAGCGGCCGGTCGTCGACGTCGAGCAGGTAGACGGTGACCTTGACGACGTCGGCCGGCGTGGCGCCCGCGGCCGCCAGCACGCGCTCCATGTTCGCGAAGACCTGGCGGGCCTGCGCGGCGACGTCGTCGCCGACCACGCTGCCGTCGGCGTCGACGGGGACGATCCCGGAGATGTAGAGCGTGTCCCCGGCCACCACCGCGTCGGTGTAATGGCTGATCGGCTCGGCGAGGCCCTTCACGCGCAGCTCGCGACGGGTCACGATGCGGCCGCCCTGATCTCGTCGAGGGTCTGGCGGGGCGTGATCGCCTGGGGATCGACGCGCAGCTCCACCAGCGCCGGTCGGCCGCAGGCGAGCGCCTCGTCGAGCGCGCCGGCGACGTCTTCGGAGCGCTCGACCAGCGCGCCGTGCGCACCGTAGGCCCGCGCGAGTGCGACGAAGTCCGGGTTGCGCAGATCGGTGCCGACCACGCGGCCGGGATAGCGGCGCTCCTGGTGCATGCGGATCGTGCCGTACATCCCGTTGTTGACCACGAGCAGGACGACGTCGAGCTCCTCCTGCACCGCGGTCGCGAGCTCCTGGCCGGTCATCATGAAGTCGCCGTCGCCGGTCAGGCAGACGACCGGGCGGTCGGGGTGCACGGCCTTGGCAGCGACCGCCGCCGGCACGCCGTAGCCCATCGACCCGCTGCGCGGGGCGAGCTGCGTCGGGTAGCGGTGGAACTCGTAGAAGCGGTGCGCCCAGACGGTGAAGTTCCCTGCGCCGTTGGTGAGGATCGCGTCGGGCGGCAGGCGCTCGCGCAGCGCCGCCATGACGGCCGAGAGCTGCAGCGGCCCGGGCAGGTCGCGCGCCTCGCGCAGGTTGCGCTCGTACTCGCCGCGTGCCTCCTCGAGCAGGCCGGCGCGGCGCTCGACACCCGCCGGCGCCAGCGCCCGCGCCGCGGCAGCGAACGCCTCCAGGCTCGACACGATCCCCAGCTCGGGCTGGTAGACGATGCCGAGCTCGCCGGGGTCGGGGTGGACGTGGACGAGCGCCTGATCGGGCACACCGGGGCGCACCAGCGTGTAGCCGTCCGACGGGATCTCGCCCAGCCGCCCGCCGACGGCGATGAGCAGGTCGGCCTCACGGATGCGCCGCGCCAGCGCCGGATCCATTCCGAGCCCGGCGTGGCCGGCGTACGCGGGCGAGGCGTTGTCGACGTAGTCCTGGCAACGGAAGGAAGCGACGACCGGCACGTGCCAGGCCTCGGCGAACGCGGCGACGTCGGCCCCCGTCCGCGCCGTCCAGCCGCCCTCCCCCACCACGATCAGCGGCCGCGCCGCCGCCTCGAGCAGCTCGCCGAGGCGCTGCATCTCGCGCACCCCCGGCGCCGCCGCCACGACGCGGTGCGGGCGCCCGTCGGCGACCTCGACCTCGTCGGTGAGCATGTCCTCGGGCAGCGCGAGGACGACCGGGCCGGGCCGCCCGGAGGTCGCGGCGGCAAACGCGCGGGCGACGATCTCCGGCAGGCGCGCGGCGTCGTCGACCTGCGTCGCCCATTTGGCGATCGGCCCGTACATCGCGCGGTAGTCGAGTTCCTGGAAGCCCTCGCGCCCGACCGTCGAGCGCGCGACCTGCCCGATGAGCAGCAGCATCGGCGTCGAGTCCTGGAAGGCGGTGTGCACACCGTTGGCGGCGTGCGTGGCGCCCGGGCCGCGGGTCACCAGGCACACGCCCGGGCGGCCGGTGAGCTTGCCGTAGGCCTCGGCCATGTTGGCGGCGCCGCCCTCGTGGCGTGCGACGATCAGGCGCAGCGGCGCGTCGTGCAGCGCGTCGAGCACGGCCAGGTAGCTCTCGCCGGGGACGCCGAAGCTCAGCTCGGCGCCGTGCAGCACGAGCTGGTCGACGAGGACCTGCCCGCCGCTGCGCGTCATCTGACCACCGGCTGCTCGAGGAAGATCGTCGCGCGCTGGGTCTTGGGCCTGTCGGCGTCGGAGGGGTCGACGTACGTGATCGTCCGCTTGCCCGCCCACTGCGCCGGGAGCAGCATCACGCGGACGAAGGCCGACGGCTCGTTGGCGGCCGTCGTCGCGAGCACCGGGTCGGGCCCGCGCTCGAACCACGCCTCGCCCGGCCCCAGCGTGTGGACGGCGCCCAGCGAGTCGATCGTGATCTCCCCGAAGAGCAGATAGCGGATGCCGGGGCCCGGATGGACGTGGCGATAGGCGATGCCGCCGGGCTCGAAGTCGACGCGATCGCAGCGCATCAGCCAGTCGCCGGCGTCGAGCGTCACCTCGGCACAGAGCAGCGCGTCCGGCGGCTCCTCGCCGCCGAGCGCCCAGACGAGCGCCCGACCGTCGTCGAGCTCGTGGACGACACGGTTGGGTCCGGTGGCGCCGCCGCCGGCGGCCTGCTCGGTCAGCGAGAGCCTCAATGGAAGTACTGGCCTCCGTCGATGACCATCGTCTGGCCGGTGATGAACGTCGCGCCCGGGCCGCAGAGGAAGGCGACTGCGCCGACGACGTCCTCGGGCACCTGGTCGCGCTTGATCGTGCGGGCGCTGACCGACACGTCGCGCAGCGCCTCGACGACTTCGGGGTGCTCGTTGACGCCGTCGCTGATCGTGAACCCCGGTGCCACGCAGTTGACGAGCACGTTGTCGGCGCCGAGCTCCTTGGCCAGCGCGCGCGTCAGCGCGACGATCGCGCCCTTGCTGGTCACGTAGTGCAGCAGGAAGGGCACGCCGCGAAACGGCGTGCCCGACGAGATGTTCACGATCCGCCCGCCGCCCTGGTCGCGCATCCGCGGGACGACCGCGCGGCAGGTCAGGAACATGCTCAGGACGTTGACGTCCATGACCTGGCGCCACTCCTCGACGGGGATCTGGTCGAACGGACGCATGGCCAGCGACGCGTAGAGCCCCGCGTTGTTGACGAGGATGTCGATGCGCCCGCAGCGCTGGGCGGTCTGCTCGGTCATCCGCGCGACGTCGTCCTCCGAGCCCACGTCGACCGTGAGAGCCGACGCCGTCGGGGAAGGCGGCCGCCGCCTCCTCGGCGCCCTTGAGGTCGGCGATGACGATCCGCGCCCCGTCGGCGGCGAGCCGGTCGGCGATCGCGCGGCCGATGCCCTGCGCGCCGCCGGTGACGATCGCGACCTGCCCGTCGAGCGGGGTCATCGGATCGGCGAGAAGGAGGTCGGGACGAGGATGCGGTTGCGCTGGGTGTGGAGCATCGGCTGCAGGCGCCGGAGGAAGTCCTGCCAGCGTTCGTCTGCCTGCAGCGCAGCCCGCCGGCGGCTGCGCTCCTCGAAGGAGTCGTAGCCCCAGAGGTGCACGATCGAGCTCGGCTCGCCGACCTCGACGGTGAACGCGCCGATGAGGTTGCCGAGGTGCTCCTGCTGCAGGTGCGTGCCCTCCTCGGCGTACATCCGCACGACCTCGTTGAGCTTGCCCGTGTAGACGTGGTACGTGCGCTCCTCGACTATCAGGCCCACGGGCCCCCCCCTTCGTGACGCTGCGTGCCCTGGGCGACTGTGGACGGGGGAGTGGTAACGCCCCCCATGCACAGGTACTTGGTCTCCAGCCACTCGTCGATGCCGCACTTGGAGCCCTCGCGGCCGATGCCCGACTCCGTGACCACGGGGAAGGTGGCCGCCGAGTCGGCGTCGACCCAGCGGCCGTCGATGAACCCCTGGCGCAGGACGAGGTCGCCTGCAGCGCGCTCACGATCCCGCCCCCTGCAGCGGCCTCACGACCCGAACGCGCCCTTGATCTCCGCGCAGGTGGCGACCTTCCCGACGTTGTTCATCGCGTAGTTGAGCGCCGCGTCTTGCCATTCGTCGCTGACGGTCGAGGTGCCGTCGGAGGCCACGACGACCTCGTAGCCGGCGTCAGCGCCGTGGCGCGCGGTGTGCTCGATCGACATGTTCGTCCACGCGCCGGTGATGAGCAGCGTCTCGGCGCCGAGGCCGCGCAGGAGGATGTCCAGGCGCGTCTCGTAGAAGCCGTTCATGCGCATCTTCTCGACGACGTGGTCACCGTCCTGGGGCTCGAGGCCATCCGCGGGCGCCGCGCCCCACGACCCGCGCACCAGCCCGCCGGACTCCTTGACGCCCTGGAAGAGCGGCGCGTTCTGCTTCAACCCCTGCGCGCCGTCCTCGACGATGTACCAGATGTGGATGACCGGCACGCCCGCCGAGCGGCACGCAGCCGCCAGGTCGGCGACGTTGCCGACAACGTTCTGCGAAGTGGCATGCCCGGGCGCGCCGGAGTCGGCGAACGCCCCGCCCTCGATCATCACGTCGTTCTGCAGGTCCTGGATGATCAGCGCGCAGCGCTTGGGGTCGAGCTGCAGGACTTCGTCGCTCATCGCGAGTACTCGCTTTCGCAGTAGGAGCTTCGGACGGACGAGCAATGACGCGCTGTCACTGATACCTCACTTCATGTAGGGGAGTCGGTTGCCGGAGACCTTGCAGGTGATGCGGTAGACCGAGCTCGTCGCCGGGATGAACAGCTCGTTCCAGTCGGCCCCGCCGGGTGGGCGGCCCCAATTGAGGTTGCCGACGTTCTCGGGGACCTCGACGGTGCCGATGTGCTGCCCGTCGGCGTCGAACACACACACCCCGCCCGGGCCGGTGACCCAGACGTTGCCGCGCTCGTCGAGCTTCATCCCGTCGACGAGGTCGCCGATCTCGAGCTTGCCCGAGCCGATGTTCTCGGCCAGCACGCGGCCGTTGGCGATCGTGCCGTCGGCCTGGACGTCGAACACGCGGATGTGCGCGCGGTCGGTGTCATTGATGTAGAGCAGCGACTCGTCGGTCGAGAAGCACAGCCCGTTGGGCTGGGAGAAGTCGTCGACCACCAGCTGCGGATCGCCCCCACCCGGCGCGATGCGGTACACGCCCTGGAAGTCGAGGTCCTGCTCGCGCTCGAGCCCGAAGCCCGGCATGCGGCCGTAGGTCGGATCGGTGAAGTAGATCGCGCCGTCGCTCTTGACGACGACGTCGTTGGGGCTGTTGAGCTCCTTGCCCTGGTAATGGGTGGCCAGCACCTCGCGGCCGCCGCCCTTGCCGTCGGGGTCCATCCGCACGACCGAGCTGGTGACGTGCTCGCACACGACCAGCCGGCCGTCGTTGTCGATCGTCATCCCGTTGCCCTTGTTGGACGGGTTGGCGACCTCGCTCACGCCCGAGTCCGGGTCCCAGCGCCGGCGGACGTCGCCGGGCATGTCGCTGAACAGCAGATACCCGGCGGGGTTCCAGATCGGCCCCTCGGTGAAGGTGAACCCGGTGCCCAGCTGTTCGAGCTCGGCGTCCTCGTCGACGAGCTCGAGGAAGGCCGGTGCATGGACCTGCACTGCCATCGGCGGACCTCTCCTCCATTATCGATTGCCGCGACCGCGCGCGAACGTAACAGGTGCGTCAGGCTCGCAACAGCCTGGCGAGCTCGTTGGCGACAGCGGCGGGCTCGAAGACGATCTCCTCGTGTGCACGCGAATTCGCCCATCGCGTGCGCGTCCACGCGGCATCACGATTACCGATAATCGGTGGCGCGCGGGCCGGGGCTCTGGTAGAAGAACGCTCGTCCCAGTCGTCCCCGGCGTTGGAGGAGAGCCATGGACCCGGCGGAAGTGATCGCCCCAGGGTCGCGCGAGGAAGCCGTCGACGCGTTCGGCGACGGCGACGGTGTCACAGTCGTGGCCGGCGGGACGATCGTGATGCCCGACATCACGCACGGCCGCCTGGCGCCGAAGCGAGCGCTGCTGATCGGCCGCGCGGGGCTCGACGGCGTCAGCCGCGAGAACGGGCGCACCATCATCGGCGCGGCCACGAAGCTGGCCGATCTCGAGGACGCGGTGGAGCCGTTGGCACCTGCGCCCGGGGCGTCGCCGACTTCGAGATCCGCGGCCAGGCCACGCTCGGCGGCAACCTGTGCGCGCCTCCGGGCCACGAGGGGCCCCGCGGCGACCTGCAGGCGGCGCTGCTCGCGCTCGACGCCGAGGTCCGCTCCACCGGCGCGGGCGGCGAGCGCACCGAGCCGGTCGAGGACTTCCTGGCCTCGGGCCCTGCGGCGCGCCTGGTCCTCGATGTCTCATTTGCCGAGCCGGAAGCGGCGGCCACCGCAAGCGTCCGCCGCCCCCACACCCACGCGTACACCGTGCTGCGGGTCTGCGCCGCTCGCATCGGCGGGCAGCTGCGTGTCGCGGTGTCCGGCGCCGGCCCGAGAGCGGTGCGCAGCCGCGCGGTCGAGGACAGCGGCGACCCCGATCGCATCCTCGACGACGTCAGCCCGCACGACGACGCCCTCGCCTCGGCCTGGTACCGCAGCAAGGTGTTGCCGGTGCTCGCCCGCCGCGCCTTCGACGACCTGGAGAACCGATGAGACTGACAGTCAACGGGGCCGAGCACGACGTCGCGTCTCCCCCGCTCGCGACGCTGCTCCACGTCCTGCGCGAGGAGCTCATGATCACCAGCCCGAAGGCCGGCTGCCAGCAGGGCGGCTGCGGAGCGTGCACGGTGCTGATCGACGGCGAGCCGCGGCGCGCGTGCCTGACCCCGGTCGCGGCGGTCGACGGCGCAGCGATCACGACCGTCGAGGGTCTCGGCGAGCCCGACGACCTCTCCCCGGTGCAGGCCGCGTTCCACGAGCACTACGCGGCCCAGTGCGGGTTCTGCACGTCGGGTTTCGTCATGGCCGCAGAGGCGCTGCGCGAGCGCAGCGACGGCGACCTCGGGCGCGAGGAGATCATCGAGGCGCTGAACGGGCACCTCTGCCGCTGCACCGGCTACGTGAAGATCGTCGAAGCGGTGGCGGCGACATGAAGGCCGTCGGCGCCCGCCTCCCCCGCTACGACGGGCTCGCCCACGTCACGGGCCGCAGTGTCTACGTCGACGACGTCCGCGTCCACGGTGCGCTCTGGTGCAAGGCGCTGCGCTCGCCGCACCCCAGCGCGCTCATCCGCCGGCTCGACACGAGCAAGGCCGAGGCGCTGCCCGGGCGTCCACGCGGTCGTCACCGCGAGGGACGTACCGCACAACGTCTATGGGCACCTCGAGGGTCTGGGCGTGCCGGCCGACGAGCCGCTGCTGGCCGAGCGACGACGTCCGCTGGAAGGGCCAGCCGATCGCGGTCGTGGCCGCGGAATCCGAGGAGGCCGCGCAGGCCGCGGTCGACGCGATCGAGATCGAGTTCGAGGAGCGCGAGGCGGTCCTCGACATGCGAACCGCCGCCGATCCGGACCTCGAGCACTTCCATCAGTGGGGGCCGATCTATCCCCACTTCGGCCCGCACAACCACCGCCGCGTCCGCAAGGGCGACATCGACAAGGCGTTCGACGAGGCCGACCTCATCGTCGAGGGCGTCTACCGCCCGCAGGCGATCGAGCACTGCCCGATGGAGACCCAGATCTCGCTCGGCGTCCCCGAGGCCAGCGGCCGCCTGGTCATCTACTCGTGCACACAGGCGATGTACTTCTCGATGGGCGTCGTGGCCGCCCACCTGCAGTTGCCGCTGAACAAGCTGAAGTTCATCGGCGGCACCGTCGGCGGCGGCTTCGGCGCCAAGGTCGACACCGCCACCGAGTCGATCGTCGCGGTGCTGGCGCTGAAGGCCCGCCGGCCGGTCAAGTGGCGCTACACCCGCGAGGAGGAGATGCTCACCTCCTCGACACGCGCGCCGTGGCACGTCGAGATCCAGGACGCGGTCACGAACGACGGCTGGATCCTCGGCCGCCGTACCCTGACCCTGCATGACTCCGGGGCCTACGCGCGCTTCTCG
Organism: uncultured Actinomycetes bacterium; assembly: GCA_963821355.1. GTDB lineage: Bacteria > Actinomycetota > Thermoleophilia > Solirubrobacterales > Solirubrobacteraceae > JAOPZW01. Next base: position 463,091 of record CAWGDO010000009.1, read on the forward strand.
CCGTACGGGGTGACCAAGCACGCCTTCCACCACACCGGCGCCTACACGATCCCCAGCCTGCGCTTCGACGGCTTCGTCGTGTTCACGAACCGCGTGCCGACGTCGGCCATGCGCGGGTTCGGCGTGACCTCGGTGTCGCTGGCGGTCGAGCTGCACCTGAGCCGCGTGGCCGAGCTGCTGGGCATCGACCCGCTCGAGCTGCGACTGAAGAACGCCAACCGCATCGGCGACACGACCGGCAACCGCGTCGTCATGCACGACCCGTCGACGGTGCCGGTGGTGCTGGCGGCCGCCGACGCGGCCGGCCTCGAGCTCGACGACGCGTACCGGGCGATGACGCCGGAGCGGCGCACCGGCGACCTGCTCCCGGAGCACCTGGTCGGCCAGCAGGCGCCGGCCGGCGAGCACCTCGCGACCTACCGCGGCGCGACGAACGGAGGAGGGCGCTGATGGCCAAGCACCGCGGTCGCGGCTTCGCGACGATCGAGTACCCGACCGGCATGAACCAGAACGGCGATCCCAGCCAGGCCTGGATCAAGCTCAAGCCCGACGGGCGCGTGGACGTCTTCGCCGGCACGGTCGACATCGGCCAGGGCTCGAAGACCGTGCACACGCAGATCGTGGCCGACGCCCTCGGCGTCCCGTACGACTGGGTGACGATGGACAACTCGAACACCGACTCCTCCGCGGTGTGCACCGGCACGTTCGCCTCGCGCGGCACGTTCATCGGCGGCAACGCGGTGCGCTACGCGGCCGAGAGGACGCGCGAGCGGATCCTCGACATCGCCTCGCGGGAGCTCGAGATCGCGCCCGAGGACCTCGACATCGCCGACGGCGAGGTCACGGCCAAGGGCGCGCCGAACATCAAGATCTCGATCCCGGACGTCGCCGGGGCCGCGACGTACGTGCACGGCGAGCTCATCACCGGCAATGGCACCGCGCTCAAGCCGCTGGCCGAGGTCGATGACGACGACGGCTCGGTCACCGCCGAGCCGCACTCGGCGATCTCGTATGCGGCGTGCGTCATCGACGTCGAGGTCGACGACGAAACCGGCGAGACAACGGTCCTGCGGATGCTGCAGGTCTACGACGTCGGCCGCGCGATCAACCCGATGCTCGTCGAGGGCCAGATCGAGGGCGGAGCGATGATGGGCCTCGGGCTCGGCCTGCTCGAGGAGTCCTATCCCTACTACCCCTCGGTGGAGCACCGCGGCGAGCAATTCGGCACGTACCTCGCGCCGTCGCTCGAGAACCTGCCCGAATTCGAGAACGTGATCCTCGAGCACCCGTCGGTCGACGGCCCCTTCGGCGCCAAGGCGATCGGCGAGATGGCCAACAACGCCCAGCCGCCCGCCATCGCCGCGGCCATCCACGACGCCGTCGGCGTGTGGGTGACAGAGATGCCGGCAACCCCCGAGCGCGTGCTGCGCGCGCTGGAGGCCAAGCGCGAGCCACGGCGCGAGGGCAAGCGGGTCATCTTCGACGAGGAGATCTCGGTCGCGAGCGTCAGCGCCGACGGCGGGCAGGCGTTCTGGGGCGTCGATGCCTGAGGCCGGCTCGGGGTTTGGCACCTGGAACGGCGTGGAGGCCTTCGAGTTCGTCGACGGCGTGCGCCTGCACGCCATCGGCGGCGATCAGGTGCTGCTCTGCCGCGTGCAGTACGAGCCGGGCAAGCAGGTCACCCGCCACGCCCACGAGCACACCGAGCAGCTCATGGCGGTCGTCGACGGCTCGGTGAGGATGACGATCGGCGACCAGACGCGCGAGCTGGGGCCGGGCGACGTCGTGTGCGTCAACCGCGGCATCGAGCACGAGCTGTACTCCGAGGCCGGCGTGACCTTCTTCGAGGCGCTCGCGCCGGTGCCGCTCGACCACGTGCCCGACCGCGATCGCGATCTCGTGCTCGCCGAGGGTGGCACGACGCACGTCGAACGTTAGTGACCCCCTCGTGACCCACTAATGCGCGAGTTCGACGGCAAGGTCGCCATCGTCACGGGTGGCGCGAGCGGCATCGGCGCCGCAACCGTCGCGTTGCTCGTGGAGCGCGGCGCGGCGGTCGGCTCGGTCGACCTCGACGCCGACGCCAGCCCGCCCGGCGCGCTGCCGGTCGCCGGCGACGTGACCGACTCGCGCTCGGTGGCCGAGGCCGTGGCGCGAGTCGAGCGCGAACTGGGCCCGCTCGACGCCGTCGTCTGCTGCGCCGGCACGGCCGGCGACTCGCTGCGAACGGTCGACGTCACCGACGAAGAATGGCGGCGCGTCTTCGCCCTGAACTGCGACGGGGTCTTCTACTTCAACCGCGAGGCCGCCCGCGTGATGGTGCCGCGTGGCGCCGGGCGGATCGTCAACGTCGCGTCGATCGCGGGCAAGGAGGGCAACCCGATGGCCGCGGCCTACTCCGCGAGCAAAGCGGCCGTGATCGGGATGACCAAGTCCTTCGGCAAGGACCTCGCCACCACCGGCGTGCTCGTCAACTGCATCGCTCCGGCCGTCATCGCCACGCCGATGCTCGCGCAGATGAGCCAGGAGCACATCGACTACATGGTCGAGAAGATCCCGATGAGCCGGTTGGGCCAGCCGGCCGAGGTGGCCGAGCTGATCGCCTTCCTGGCCAGCGAGCGGATGACCTTCTCGACCGGTGCGACGTTCGACATCTCCGGCGGCCGCGCCGTCTTCTGAACCAGACAAGGAGCCCCCGATGGCCTACGTGCTCGTTGCCCGCATGACCACCCGCGAGGGCGAGGAGGATCGCGCCGCCGAGCTCATCGGGCGGCTCGCCGCCGCTTCCAGCGCCGAGCCGGGCTGCATCCACTACATCCCGCACCGTGCGGCCGACGACCCGCGCACCTTCATGATCTACGAGCAGTACCGCGACGCCGCGGCCTTCGAGGACCACGCGCAGAGCGAGCACTTCCAGACCATCGCTGCAGGCGAGCTCTTCGGGCTCATGGAGGCCCGCGAGCGCGCCTTCTACGAGACGCTCGATTAGCCGGCGTGGGCGGCGCGCCAGCCGCCGGGAGCGTAGGAGCTGCGCACCGCGCCGACGATCGGCACCGGGGCCACGACCGCCTTCATCTCGGTCTGCACGTGGCGCTCGACCGTCGGCTTGGCCGTGCCGCCGTTCTCCTCGCCCCAGACGAAGGTGACCTCCGTGCCGGGCTCGGCGTACTCCTCGTCGACGACCGCGAGGGTGAGCAGCTTGCCTTCGTTGGCGCTGTAGCAGATCCAGGTCGAGACGCCGACCGTCTCGCCGTTGACCGTGACGTTGTCGTACGGGTGCATCGCGTAGACCGCGTTGGGCCACTCGATGTACTTCGCGCGGTCGGTCGGCTGCAGCATGGTCGCGATGGTGCGGGTGACGTCCTCGTCGTCGAGCACGAGCGTCACCTTCGTGCGGTGCTCGCCGTCGGCCATCCGCTCGAGCGCCTCGCGCCCGATGAAGTCGTGATCGAACTTGACGAGGTGCCCGTAGCCGATGTCCCACGGCGTGAAGTAGTAGTCCTCGATGTTCGCGGACACGAAGCTGCCCCCGACCGAAGCCGAGCCCTCGTAGCCCTTGGCGGGCAGCCACTCGCGGTAGGCCTTGAGGCTGTCGCCGGTGTAGACGGCGGGGAGCGGTGAGGGGATCCAGCCCGATTCGATGGCGTTGGACCCATAGGCCCGGCCGCCCACGAGCGTGAGCCCGAACTCCTCGCCGGCGCTGACGAGCGCCTCGTGCACCGCGGGCCCCTCCTCCCACGGCCCGAACAGCTCCCAGCCGGGCTGGCCGGCCATGCCGTGGCGCAGGGCGCAGACGTCCTGGCCCGCGATCTTCTCCATCCGCATGTTGAAGAACTTCAGCTCCTCGGGAGCGTGGCCGAGCGCCTTCTCGATGACCGCCATCGCGTTGGGGCCCTGCACCTGGAAGCGGTAGTGCCTGCGAAGCCCGTCGCTGCGCAGCGCCGTGCGCTGGTCGAACGCGACGCTGACGTCGTAGCTGCCGGTCTCGGCGTGATAGGTCACCCAGTTGAGGACGGGCGCGCGGCCGACGAGGTTGTACCGCCCTCCGTCCAGGCCGAAGAGAATGACGTCGCCGATCACGTTGCCCTCGGGGGTGCAGGGCACGAACTGCTTGGCCTTTCCCGGCTCGAAGGTCGCGAAGCTGTTGACGCCCAGATGGGAGAGCAGCGCGAGCGCATCGGGCCCCTCCACCATCAGCTCGGCCATGTGGTAGGACTGGTTGTAGAGGACGCAGGTCTCCTGCCATGCCTTCTGCTCGTCGCGCCAGTTGGTGAACTCGGCGGGGACGCCGGGGTAGACGTTGGGCCCGACCTGGGCATTGCGCAGAAGCTCGACGGGACTCTCCACGGTCCCGAGCAGCTCCTCAAGGCTCTGCTGACTCATGCTGCCTCCCTTCTCAGGCTTCCGAATGCTACCTGGGCGCGGGCCCGCTCGGCCTGCGGCCTGTGCGCTCGAGCTACGGGCCGATGCGCTTGACCCCGGCCCGGTCGATCCGGAAGCCCTTGCCGGTCTTGATCACGGTGCACGTGACCCCGGCTTTCCCGGATTGGCAGCGAAAGTGCGTCAACGTGACGCGCTTGCCATAGCCGAGCACGGGCGTGTGTTCGCCGGGGTCGCCCAGGCAGCGGTTCGTGGTCGCGGTCCCGCCGCGGCAGATCTTCAGCCGCGCGTCGAGGCCCATCTTGACGCTGTGGGGATGGGCCCAACTCTGGCAGTACACGAAGGAGCCCACCTGTGAGCGGCCGTCGTTCATCTCGCAGGAGATGTTGCGGCTCGGCGAGTAGAACGTCGCCGACGTCGGCGCGGCGGCGGGCTTGACCTGCTTCCAGGGGCCGGCCACCAGGCGCGCGCCGTCCCAGTGCCAGATGCGCGCGTGCGTGCCGCCTGACGGAATGCAGCGCGGATCGCCTGAGCGGAAGACCGGCGTCGTCTCCTTGATGTCGCCGCCCACGGCCACCAGCGGAGGGATGACGAAAGCGCGCTGATCGAGCACGAGCCGCCAGGTGCCTGCCGTGAAGTCGAACACCACCCAGCGCTGGATGTTCCAGCAGGTCGCGGCGCCGATGGTGACCGCCATGGCTTGGCTGCCGGGCCCAGCGAAGGGGCCGCAGACGACGCCGGCGACCGGATTGGGCAGGGCGAAGTCGTTGAGCTGGTTCTCGGCGACGAGCTGCGCCGCGGTCGCCGGGGAGCAGTCGGCCGCTGCCGCGCCCGCGCGGCCGGCGGAGGACGCGGCCCCGATGGCCGCCAGGACTGTGACGACACACACGACGACCAGCAGGCTGCGGTTGGCCAGCACGGCGAGATCCCCCAATCGGACGGGGCCTTGTACCAGCACCGACAGCGCGTCGGCAACCTGTGGCCTGGACGGACGGCCAGGTTTGTCATCGGACGCCGTCGCTTGCCATCGCGTTGCGCAGACGAGACGTTCGCCGTCGTGGCGCTCGATGCTGCCATGCCGCGCGGTGAGGTGGTCAGCGGCGAGCTCGTCGCGCGCTTCGACGACGGCGGGATCGTCAGCGAGCTGTACTGGATCCACATTCAGGCGGGCACCCGCGGCCATCAAGCCACGTACGCGCCCGGGCTGCACAAGGTGATGACCGTCTCCGCCGGCGAGGTGACGGTCGCCCTCGCGGACAGCACCCGAACACTCGGCGCGGGCCACAGCGCCGAATGGAGCGCCGACCGACCGCACACCTACTCGGCGGGCGCCGAGGACGTCCGGGCGGCGGTGCTGATGCGCTACCCGATCGCCCGCCCGGGCGAGACGAGCAGCAGCCGCGACGCGCCGACGATGCCGGCGGTCGCAGCGACGGCGAAGGCCAGCAAGGTGTCGCGGGGGCTCACGAACTGAAGCGCTCGTCTAGAGCTCTTCAAGGCCGCTGGATCAGCTCGATCACGAAGCCGTCGGGGTCGTCGACGTAGGCGATCCGGACGTCCTTCCAGCGCCCCTCGTGGTCGTCGAGCAGCACCGGGGCCGAGCGGCTCGGGAAGCCATGGTCGCGCAGGCGCCGCAGCGCCGCGTCGAGGTCGTCGACGCCGAGCGCAACGTGGCCGGCGCCGGCGTCGTTGGGCTGTGGCCGCAGGGCGCGGCCGGCCGGCGCCTCGTACTCGAGCAGCTCGACGAGCCCGCCGTCGCCGAGCGCGAGGTCGGCGAAACGCAGGCGCGCGCCCGGCAGGCCGAGGAGCTCCCCGATGCGTTCGTCGGTCTCGACCCCACGCTCGAGGACGGTCAGGCCCAGGGCGTCGCGGTAGAAGCTCAGCGAGCGCTCGAGCGACGCGCACGTCACCGAGATGTGGTCGACCGCGCGGACGACCGCGCTGCCACCGAGCCGCGCCGGCACGATGTCGCGCGCGAGGACCTCGTCCTCGCGCTCGCGGCGGCGGATGACCTCGGAGCGGTCGCCCGAGACCAGCGCGGTGGCGGGGCGCGGCAGCGCGTTGAAGTTCGTGGCCATGCTCTCCTGATAGGCGCCGGTGTCGAGCAGCGCGACGACGTCGCCGGGCTCGACCTCCGGCAGGAGCGCGCCGGCAACGAGCACGTCGAACCCGCATGAGCAGCCGACGAGGTCCGCGCGGCCGGACCGCGGTGCGTTGGCGCGCGCCGCGACGACGACCGGCCAGCGGTTGCCCTCGACGAGCGTGTCGAGCAGGAACTGCTCGGACGTGTCGGTCTCGATCCACGTGCGCTCGCAGGCGCGCTTGATCCCCTGCACCGTCGTGAGGTGGATTCCCGTGTCGGCATGCAGCGAGCGCCCGGGCTCGACCTGCAGCACGAGCCCGCCGGGCCCCACGCCGGCCGCCACCAGCCCCCGGCCGAGCTCGGCGCCGATGACCTCGGCCACCGCCTCGATCGGCGGCGCCACGGCCTCGAGCGAGCCGTCGTCGTCGGCCGTCCGCCGCAGCGGATCGCGCGGCGCCGGGAAGCCGCCGCCGACGTCGAGCTCCCGCGGGACCCACCCTTCGAGCTCGGCGACCAGCCCACCCACCGCCTCGGCCACGCACGCGGCCATGAGTCCCCACGTCTCCAGGTCGGCGCGGTGGCGGCCGAGATGCACCATCAGGCCGCTGAGCTCGACGCCCGGCTCGGCGAGCAGCGCCGCGGCCAGCCCGCGCGCCTGCTCGGGCGGCACGCCCGGCTTGTAGGCGTGCGCGGCCTGCGCCACTGACGCGCCGTCCGCGGCGAAGTCCGACGGCGCGGTGATCGGCGAGTAGTCGGGGCGCAGGCGCAGATGGACGCGCGCGGGGCGGCCGGCCGCGGCGATCGCCGCACGCAGCGCGTGGAGCTCCTCCGCGTCGTCGAGGGTGACCGTCGCGCCCGCCCGCACAGCGGCCGTGAGCGTCGCGACGTCCTTGCGCGGGCCGTTGAGCGAGATCCGCTCGCCCGGCACGCTCGCACGCAACGCCGCGCGCAGCTCCGGCCCGCCGAAGGCGTCGCACCCGAGACCCTCGTCGGTGAGGATCGCCCGGACCGCGAGCGACAAGGCGGCCTTGAACGACGGCAGGACCTCGACCGGCCCGTGTGGCCACGCACTCACGAAGGCCGCCGTGATCCTGCGCGCGTTCGCGCGCAGCTGCGCCTCGGAGACCACGTAGCAGGGCGTCCCGTGGCGCCGCGCAAGCTCCGTCACGTCGCAGTCCTCGACGCGGAGCCGCCCCTCGCGCACGAAGATCGCCGGCGTCACCCCGCCGTGAGCCCGCCGTCGATGACGAGCGCCGAGCCGGTGACGAAGGCGGCGGCGTCGGACGCCAGGTAGAGCACGGCCTGCGCGATCTCGTCGGGCGTGCCCAGTCGGCCCATGGGCTGCCGCGCGCGCAACGCGTCGAGCGACTCGCCCACGTCCTCGACCAGGCGGCGGACCCACGGCGAGTCGACCGTTCCCGGGCAGACCGCGTTGACGCGGATGCCGTCGCCGACGTGGTCGATGGCCAGCGCGCGCGTCAGCGCGATCACTGCGCCCTTGGAGGCGCAGTACGCGGCGCGGTTGCGCAGCCCGACGAGGCCGGCGACCGAGCCCATGTTCACGATCGCGCCGCCGCCGCGCTCGATCATGCCCGGGATCGCGTGCTTGCAGCACAGAAACGTGCCGCGGGCGTTGACGGCGAAGACGTCCTCCCAGACGTCCAGCGCGGTGTCGGGCGCGCTGGTGGTCGAGCCGATCCCGGCGACGTTGGCCAGGACGTCGAGGCCGCCGGTGGCCCCGGCCACCGCGTCCTCGTCGCGGACGTCGAGCGTCAGCGCCTCGGCGCGCTCGCCCAGCTCGCCGGCCACCGCCACAGCGCGGTCGCCGGCCCGGTCGGCCAGCACGACCTCCGCGCCCTCGGCGTGCAGGCCGCGGGCGATCGCCTCGCCGATCCCCGAGCCGGCGCCGGTGACCAGGGCGCGCCGGCCGGCGAAGCGCTCGGCGCTCACGAGCGGTACCGGATGGCCTCGCGCGCGCCCGACTGCGCCGAGCGCAGGATCGCGTCGCAGACCTCGGCGGCGCGATAGCCGTCCTCGAGCGTCGCGCCGTGCGGGGCGACGTCGCCGTCCTCGGCGATCGCCGTCAGCAGATGGTGGATCTCGTGGACGAAAGTGTGCTCCCAGCCGATGATGTGGCCCGGCGGCCACCAGTGCTCCCAGAACGGGTGCTCGGCCTCGGTGACGAGCACGGTGCGAAAGCCCTGCACCGCCGCCCCCGGCAAGGAGTCCACGAAGTGGACTTGCAGCTCGTTCAATCGCTCGAGGTCGAAGGCGATCGAGCCGCGCGAGCCGTTGACCTCCCAGCGGAAGGCGTTCTTGCGCCCGGTGGCGAAGCGCGTCGCCTCGATCGTGCCGACCGCGCCGCCCGCGAAGGCAACGGCCGCCTCGACCGCGTCGTCGACCTCGCGGCCCGGCTGGAAGGTCGCCGCCAGCCCCGCGACCGACTCGATCTCGCCCACGAGGTAATGCGCGAGGTCGACGACGTGCGCGGCGAGGTCGCCGAGCGCGCCCGAGCCGGCGGCGGCCTTGTCGAAGCGCCACACCTCCTCCGTCGTCGTTCCCCAGTCCTGCAGGTAGGAGGCGCGGAAGTGGTGGATCTCGCCAAGCTCGCCCGAGGAGATCAGCTCCCGCGCCAGCCGTACCGCCGGGACGAAGCGGTAGTTGAACGCGCACATGTGCTTGACGCCGGCCGACTGCACCCGCTGCCAGGTCTCATAGCTCTCGTCGGCGTCGCGGCCCAGCGGCTTCTCGCAGATCACGTGCTTGCCGGCCTCGGCTGCGGCGATGGTCGGCTCGGCGTGCAGGTCGTTGGGCCCCGAGTTGTCGAAGAGCGCGATGCGGTCGTCGGTCACGAGCGCCCGCCAGTCGGTCACGTGGTCGGCGAAGCCGTAGCGGCGCGCGGCCTCGGCCACCGCCTCCTCGTTGCGCCCCGCGATCGCCACCAGATCGGGCACGAGCGGCGGCGGCCACGTCATGTAGGCCAGCTTGCGGTAGGCGTTGGCATGGGCCTTGCCCATGAAGGCGTAGCCGAGCATGCCGACGCCGATCGGCGCGGCCTCGCCCGCGCCGCGCGGGTCGCCCTGCGTGTGGAAGGCCGACACGTCAGGCCTCCTTGGCGAACGCGGCGTCGAAGGCCACCGACGACGGCGGGAAGTCGGTCTGGCGCAGGAAGGTCACCGCGTCGGCGGCGCCCCACTCGCGGTCCATGCCGGAGTCCTCCCACTCGACCGCCAGCGGCCCGTCGTAGCCGATCCGGTTCAGGACGCGGAAGAGCGCCTCGAAGTCGACGTCGCCATGGCCCGGCGAGACGAACGTCCACCCGCGCTCGGCCTCGCCGAAGTCGATGTGCGAACCGAGGATCGAGCGCCGCCCGTCGGCCATCACCTGCGAGTCCTTGACGTGCACGTTGTAGACGCGGTCGGCGAACTCGGCCGCGAAGGCCGCGGGCTCGAGGAGCTGCGGGATGAAGTGGCTCGGGTCGAGGTTGATACCGAAGCCCTCGCGGCGATCGAGCGCCGCCAGCGCCTTGCGCGTGGTGACGAAGTCGTAGGCGATCTCGGTCGGATGGACCTCGAGGGCGAAGCGCACGCCCTCGGCGTCGAAGACGTCGATGATCGGCCCCCAGCGCTCGGCGAAGTCCTCGTAGCCGCGCTCGATCTCGCCCCAGTCGTTGGGCGGGAACGAGTAGAGCATGTGCCAGATCGACGAGCCGGTGAAGCCGGTGACGACCGGCACGCCGAACTGCGCCGCCGCGCGCGCGGTGTCCTTCATCCGCTCCGCCGCGCGGCCGCGCACGCCCTCGGGGTCACCGTCGCCCCACACGTCCGGCGCCAGCACGCCCTTGTGGCGGGCGTCGATCGGATCGCACACGGCCTGGCCGACGAGGTGGGCGCCCAGGGCCCAGCACCCGAGTCCGTGGCGTTCGAGCAACTCGCGCCGGCCGCGCGCGTAGTCGGGCTCGGCCAGTGCGCGGTCGACCTCGAAATGGTCACCCCAGCACGCGAGCTCCAACCCGTCGTAGCCCCACGACGCGCACTTGCCCGCCAGCTCCTCGAGCGGAAGGTCCGCCCATTGCCCGGTGAACAGCGCGATCGGTCTGGCCATGTCTCTCCTCGGTCGTGGGACGACGTGCGCCCGCGACTCTAGATGGTTGATTCCGAGCCCCGCGCGGCCGGATGGCTGTGCACCGTGGATGCCGGGCGACGCGGGCCGAAAGGGGACAGTGGCGGAGCCACGAACCTCTTCGGACCGTGGCGATCCGGCGCCGCGGGGCGCGGGCAGCCGGGCGTGGGGGGTTTGGAATCAGCCATCTAGTTCGGCACGAGCGCGCGAGGAGGATTATCGATTACTCGCGATGCTGCCGGGCCTCGGGCGAGGCCGGCCAGAACTCGTCGATCTTGGTGGCGTCCCCGCGATCGATCTTCCGCGAGATGGCCCACATCTCCACGGGCTCGTCGGACTCGTTGCGATGCGATCGCGGCGTGTTCGGAGCGACCCGCACGGCCGATCCGGCCGGGACCGTCCGGACGTCATCGCCGAAGCGCATCGTCAGCGTGCCGCGCGTGACGAGATAGAGCTCCTCGATCTCGTCGTGGTAGTGGCCGGTGCCCTGCTCGAAGTCCGAGTGCGGCGGCACGCGGATCAACGTCACCGCCACCTGCTCGCATCGGAGTGCGTCTGTCAGGCGGCGGAACTCGCCGGGGACGTCGGTGCCCGCGTAGGCGTCATCGGCATCGTCGGCGCCGACGATCGAGTAGTCGCTCATGCGTCGACCTCTACCCGATGGCGGCGAAGCGGACCCGCGCGAGGCGGACCGCGGAGCACGAAGGAGGCGCCGCCGGGGGCTGTCGGCGGCGCCTCTCCTCGCTTGGGCCCCCGTCGGGGAGGGGCAGCGTCTGGTCCTGGACCGTGACCTCGTCGGCGCCCTTGCCGGCGTCCACGGCGATCGTGGTGAACGTCGTGCGATCGAAGCTGAAGTCGACGGTGCCGTCAGCACCGACGTCGAGCGCCACCGTCCCTGGCTCGTTGAACAGGGCGAGCTTGTCGCTCGCCCCGTCGCCCTTTATCTGGAGGGTCCCGTTTTGCACCTGGGCTGTATAGGAAGCCATCGCCGGCGCGGCCCCGAAGCCGAGCGCGGCGACGCAGGCGCTCGCGACGGTGCCCATCGCGAGCACTCTGATTCGTGCGTTAGGAGTCATCATCCGCCGACGGTAGGTCGGACGGCCCGGCCCGCCAATCGGGACGGAACCCTGGACTTAGCCGGTTGCATCCCGCAGACATGGACTGCAAAGCGGCCCTGGACCCGACCTTCACGCCCTTGCACCGCGGCGGCAGCGGAACGCCGATGATCTGCCTGCACGGCTTCGTCGACACGTGGCGCACGTGGGAGCTCTTCCTGCCCGCGCTCGAGCGCCGGCACGACGTCCTGGCCATCACGCTGGCCGGGCACGCGGGCGGCCCGCCGACCGGCTGCTGCCGTGGCCGTCGGCCGCCGGCGCTTTCGCAGCGACTGGCTGCCGCACGCCGACTGGGTCGAGCTCGAAGGCATCGGGCACTGCCCGCAGCTCGACGTCCCCCTCGAGACCGCCCAGCTCATCCTCGGATTCACGGCGTGATGTCGATTTGGCCCCGGTCCGTTCGTGTAGGGCGTGAGAGGCCGGCTGCACGCCGGCGACCACCCCAAGGAGGTAGACCCCGATGACCCAGTACCTGCTCGCGATGTACCAGCCGACCGGAGGCTCGCTCCCGCCCGAGAAGCTCGAACCGATCATGCGCGACCTCGACGTGGTCAACCAGGAGCTGCGCGCCGCCGGCGCGTGGGTCTTCGCCGGCGGGCTGCACGCGCCGAGCACGGCCACCGTCGTGCGAGCGAACGACGGCGACGTGCTCATGACCGACGGCCCGTTCGCCGAGGGCAAGGAGCACCTCGGCGGCTTCACGATCATCAAGGCGCCCGATCTCGACGCCGCGCTCGACTGGGGCCGGCAAGCTCGCGCGGGCGACGCACGCTGCCGATCGAGGTGCGCCCGTTCCGGCATTCGCGGGACTGACCAGCGGGTGCCGGCTCTCCCAGCATCGGAGATCGAGCGTGTCTTCCGCGAGGAGTACGGCCGCGCGGTCGCCGTCCTGGTCCGCGTCTTCGGCGACATCGACGTCGCCGAGGAGGCGGTCCAGGACGCGTTCACGGCGGCCGTCGCAGCGCTGGCCGTCGAGCGGGCTGCCGCCGAGCCCGGCCGGCTGGATCATCACGACCGCCCGCAACCGGGCGATCGACCGGCTGCGCCGCGAGGCGTCCCGCGAGGACCGCCACGCGCAGGCCGCGCTGCTGCACGCCCGCGACGAGCCGCCCGACGAGGAGGGCGCCGTGCGCGACGACCGGCTGCGCCTGATCTTCACCTGCTGCCACCCGGCGCTCGGCACCGGCCGCGCAGGTCGCGCTGACGCTGCGGCTGCTCGGCGGGCTCACGACCGCGGAGATCGCGCGCGCCTTCCTCGTGCCCGAGCCGACGATGGCCCAGCGGCTGGTCCGCGCCAAGGGCAAGATCCGCGACGCGCGGATCCCCTACCGCGTCCCGGACGAGGCCGACCTGCCGGACCGGCTGCGCGCCGTGCTCGCCGTCGTCTACCTGATCTTCAACGAGGGCTACACGGCCAGCTCGGGCGACCGGCTCGTCCGCGAGGACCTCTGCGCCGAGGCGATCCGCCTCGGCCGGCTGCTGGCCGAGCTGATGCCCGACGAGCCGGAGGTGATGGGGCTGCTCGCGCTGATGCTGCTCGTCGAGTCGCGCCGCGCGGCCCGCACGACGCCCGACGGCGACCTCGTGCTGCTGGCCGATCAGGACCGCGGCCGCTGGGATCGCGACCTGATCGCCGAGGGCCAGGCGATCGTCCGCCGCTGCCTGCGGCGCAACCAGCCCGGGCCGTACCAGATCCAGGCGGCGATCAACGCCGTCCACAGCGACGCGCCGACCGCGGCGGCCACCGACTGGCGGCAGATCCTCGCGCTCTACGACCAGCTGCATGGCGCTCGCGCCGAGCCCGGTCGTGCGCGCTGAACCGCGCGGTCGCGGTCGCCGAGGTCGACGGACCGGACGCGGCGCTCGCGCTCGTCGACGACCTCGACCTCGGCGGCTACCACCTGTTCCACGCCATCCGCGCCGACCTGCTGCGCCGCCTCGGCCGCGACGCCGAGGCGGCCGCCGCCTACGAGGCGGCGATCGCCCGCACCGAGAACGCGGTCCGAGCGCGCCTTCCTCGAGCGCAGGCGCAAGGATCTCACCGGGCACCATTAGCCGATCTCGGAGGCCGTTGAGCGCTAGCGACGCCGGGCGCTCAGGGCCTCACGCAGGGCCTCGACGGCCGCCTCGAGCTGCTCGTCGGCCAGGTACGGCGCCGGGCCGAGGCGCAGCCACGGCCCGCGGGTGTCGGTGAGCACGCCCCGATCGGCGAGCGCGCGGTGCAGGTCGCCGGCGGCCGGTGAGCGCAGGGCCAGGAAGGCGCCGTAGTGCTCGAGCGGCGTCGCCCGGTCGCGGGTGATCAGCGTGTCGGGTGCTCCGAGCGCGTCGAAGCGCGCCGCGAGCAGGTCGACCTGGCGGCGGTAGGAGCGGCGCAGGCGCTCGGGGGTCAGGCCCTGCTCATCGAAGAAGGCGAAGACGCGCGCGGCGCGGTAGTGGCTGGTCGGGTCGTAGGTCGAGCCCGCGAAGCGCGTCGCGCCGGGCCCGTATGCCACGCGGTCGGGGTCGTGCTCGTCGGCGAGCTGCGCGAACTCGGCAAACCAGCCGGTGATCACGGGCCGCAGGTCGTCGGCGTGGGCGGGCAGGCGCAGGAAGCAGTTGCCCTCGCCGAGCTGCAGGTACTTATAACCGCCGCCGACCACCCACGCCGAGCGCAGGCCGAGGTCGTCGATCGCGAAGGGGACCGCGCCGAGGGCGTGGTAGGAGTCGACGAGCAATTCGGCCCCGACGCGCTCGCACGCCTCGGCCAGCCCGCTCAGCCCGGGGACGATCCGCGCCGTCTCGAACAGCACGGCTGACACGAGCACGGCGGCGGTGCGCTCGTCGGCGGCGGCGGCGAGCCGCTCGGCCAGCGTCTGCGCAGGCTCGGCGGGGAGCCGGACGACCTCGAGGTGCTCCTCCCCCAGCCGCGCGAGCTGGCGGCGCAGGGTGTGAAACTCGCCGTCGGTGGTGACCAGCCGCGGGCGCGCGCGCAGGTCCAAAGCCGAGAGGAAGCGCAGGACGAGGTCGTGCGTGCTCGCACCCAGCGCGACCTCGCCGCCGGGATCGCCCAGCAGCCGCCGGTACCCGGCCCGCACCTCGTCGGCCTTGGCAAAGGCGCGCTCCCACTTGTCGTCGACGAGGCGCGCGGCGTCGTCGAACGCCTCGACGACGCCCTCCAGCGCCACGTCGGGCCATGCCTGGTGCGAGTGCCCGGTGAGCAGCAGCCGCTCAGCGACCCGGAAGCGGGAGTAATGCGCAGCCAGGGGGTTCACAGGCTCCGGACCCTAAGGGGTGCCGCAGCGCGGGCTAAGGGCCAGGCGCCGCGATCTCGCTGCAACCGCCCGATGTGGCGCGCGCCGATGCCCCCGATCCTTGTGCGATGACACCCCCAGCATCGGCCGCCATCGACGCCAACCGCGATACTTGGACGGTGGCCACACGCGTGTGCAGCACGACCTTCGTCGGACGCTCCGCGGAGCTGGCCGAAGTCGAGGCAGCGCTGGCCGACGCGGCTGACGGGCATCCATGGCTGGTCTTCGTGGCGGGCGACTCCGGCGTGGGCAAGACCCGGCTGCTGTCCGAGCTCGCGCCGCGCGCCCGGGCTGCGGGCGCGCGGGTGCTGAGCGGCGACTGCGTCGAGCTCGGCGAGGGCGAGCTGCCCTACGCTCCGCTCGTCGGCGCGCTGCGCTCGCTCGCGCGCGATCGCGATCCCGTCCTCGACGAGCTTCCGGCCGCGATCCGCGCCGAGCTCGCCGCGCTGCTGCCCGAGCTCGAGCAGGGCGCAGGCGTCGATCAGTCCGCCGACGCCAGCGCGCAGGGCCGGCTCTTCGAGGCGCTGCTGTGGCTCCTGGATCGGCTCGGCCAGGAGTCGCCGGTGCTGCTGGCCGTTGAGGACCTGCATTGGGCCGACCGTGCCACCCGGGCCTTCTTCGCCTTCCTCGGCCGCAGCCTGTGCCGCGAGCGGGTGCTGGTGGTGGCCACCTACCGGTCGGACGAGCTGCACCGCCGCCATCCGCTGCGCCCGCTGCTGGCCGAGCTCGAGCGCGACACGCGCTCGCGGCGCATCGACCTGCCCGCGCTCTCGCGCGACGAGCTGGCCGAGCTGCTGGCCGACATCCTCGGCGGCGCCGCCGACGACGAGCTCGTGGCGCGCGTCTATGCACGCTCGGAGGGTCATCCGCTGTTCGTCGAGGAGCTGCTCGCGGCCGGGCTCGACGGGCGCGGCGGCCTGCCGCCCACGTTGCGCGACGCGCTCATGGTCCGCGTCGAGCGGCTCTCGCCCATGGCGCAGGAGGTCCTGCGCATCATCGCCGTGGGCCAGTGGCTGGACGACGAGCTGCTTGCCGAGGCCACGGGACTCGAGCAGGCGGCGCTGCACGAGGCGCTGCGCGAGGCGGTGGCCAACCACATCCTGGCGGTGGGCACCGACGGCCGCTATCGCTTCCGTCACGCGCTCCTGCGCGAAGTGGTCGACGACGATCTGCTGCCCGGCGAGCGCGCGGCCATCGATCTGCGCCTCGCACGGGCGCTGGAGGCTCGCGCCGAGCGCGACGGCCTCAGCGTCTACCTCTCGGCAGCGATCGCGCACCACTACGCCTCGGCCGGCGATCAGCCCGCCGCGCTGCGCGCCTCGGTTCTGGCCGCCGGCGCCGCCGAGGGCGTACACGCATATGCGCAGGCCGCCGCGCTGCTCGAGCGCGCGGTCGAGCTGTTCGATCGTGTGCCCGATCCCGAGACGGTCGCGGGCGTCGACCGGGCGACGCTTCTCGGCCGCGCCGCCGGAGATCACCTTCGCGATGGCGACTCCACGCGCCAGGAGGCGCTCGCCCGCGCGGCGCTTGCGCTCGTCGACGAGCAGGCCGAGCCGCGCCGCGCCGCGCGCCTGCTCGAGACGCTCCACGACGCCCAGTGGCACCTGGGCCGCGGCGAGGAGTCGCTTGCCACCATCGAGCGCGCGCTGGCGCTGCTGCCGCCAGACGAGATCTCGCCCGAGCGCGGCACGCTGCTCTCCGCGCAGGCGACGTCGATGATGCTGCGCGGCAAGAACACGAAGGCCGCGGAGGCGGCACGCGAGACCCTCGCCGTCGCCGACGCGCTCGGCGACGACCCGTTGCGCGGTAGAGCGCTCAATACGCTGGGCACCGCGCTGATGAACCTCGGCGACGTCGAGCAGGGCTCGGCCGCGCTGCGCGAGGCGCTCGCCCTGGCCCAGAGCGGCGGCGTCCCCTGGCAGGAGAACTCGGCCTACATCAACCTGGCCGACGCGCTGCACCTCAACGGCCGGTTGCGCGAGGCGCGCGCGGTGGTCGAGGAGGGCCTCGCGCAGGATCTCCGTCTCAATCAGCGCTGGCTCGTGATCCTGCGCGGCGAGCTTGCCATCGAGGCCGGCGAATGGGACGAGGCGCAGGCGACGCTGACGTCGATCGGCGGGCGCCAGGTCGGCAACACGCTCGTCAATCTCGACCTGCGTCGCGCGGAGCTCGCGTTGGGTCGCGGCGATCACGCGGCGGCGCGTGAGCGCCTGGACGAGGCGGCGCACCTCAGCGTCGGCATGGACGAGCCGCAGTTCACCGGCGTGCAGGGCGCGCTGCGCGGGGAGCTCGAACGGCGCGAGGGCGATCTCACTGCGGCGCGGCAGGCGGTGCAGGATGCGCTGGACCGACTGGAGACCTGCACCGACGACGCCGCGCGCCTGGCGCGCGTGACGGCCGCCGGCGCGACCGTCGAGGCCGACGCGGCGCAGCGCGCGCGAGATCTCGGCGACGCCGAGGACGAGCGCATGGCGCTGATGCAGGCCGACATGCACATCGCTCGCGCCGAGGCGGCGGCCGCCGGCGACGGCCTGCTTGAAAGCGCCTGGCTGCTGGTCTCGCGCGCGGAGCGCACGCGCGCGGGCGGCCGGGCCGACCCCGCCGCCTACGCCGCCGCCGCCGACGCCTGGGCCGCGCTCGAGCGCCCGTACCCGTCCGCGGTCGTGCGCTACCGCGAGGCCGAGGCGCACGTCAACGCCGGCGATCGCGAGGCCGCAGCGTCCGCCGCCCGCCAGGCGCGCGCCGCCGCGGCGCAGATCGGGGCCGCATGGCTGCGCAGCGAGGTCGATGGCCTTGCCGCACGCGCACGGCTCGCCGTCGGCGACGGCGGCGCCGCGCCCGTGGCCGATGAGCCGCCGGTGCTCGCCGACGATCCGTTCGGCCTGACGCCGCGCGAGCGCCAGGTGCTCGAGCTGGTGGCGCGCGGCGCGACCAACCGCGAGATCGGCGCCGAGCTGTTCATGGCCGAGAAGACGGCCAGCGTCCACGTCTCGCGCATCCTGGCCAAGCTCGACGTGCGCAGCCGCACCGAGGCGGCCGGCGTGGCTCACCGCCTCGGCCTGGCCGGCTGAGGCGGCTCAGCGCAGCACGGCCTCGGGAAAGGGCAGGGCGATCGGGTCGGCATCCAGGCGGCTGCGGCCCTCGGCGTCGAAGCGGTCGGCCCCCAGGAACGAGACGTCGGTGATCGTCGTCTCACCGTGCAGCGCGAGATCGACAGCGACCCGCGCGACGCCGGGTCCCCACATCATCCCGTGGCCGGCAGCCGAGGCAAGCGTGAGGCCCGCGATCGGCTCACGGTCGCGGTCGAGGGCGGGGCCGAGGATCGGCAGGTGGTCGGGCGTGTAGTCGATCGTCGCCGCCCACGCCCTGCGCATCCCGAGCGCGCGAGTCATCGGCAGCAGCTCCCCGAGGCGCTCGCGCGCGGCGCGCTGCGTGCGCTCGTCGATCTCGCGCGCCTCGCCCTGCGCCTCGTCGGGGTCGCTGACCCCGAAGAGCAGACCGCCCTCCTCCTGGCGCCAGTAGAGCCCGGCCGCGAGGTCGAATCCCATCGGCAGCGGCCCGGCGTCGAGCTCGGGAGCCGGGCTGGTGACAAAGACGTGGTGGCGCGAGCCGCCCACCGGCGGCGCCGGCCCGCCGGTCAGCGCGCCCAGCGCCCCTTGTCCGACGCCGCCGGCGAGGATCACCCGCTCGGTGGCGACCGTGCCCTTCTGCGTGACGACACCGGTCACCCGGCCGCCCCGCAGGCGCAGCCCGATCACGGGCGTGCGCTCGTGCAGCGCCACACCGGCGTCGCGCATGGCGACGAGGTAGGCGGCCACGTTGCGCGGCGGCGTGATAGCGCCGTCGTCGGCGCAGTACGTCGCGCCGAGGATGCGGTCGGGGTCGAGCAGCGGCAGGAGGGCCGCCGCCTCCTGCGGGGAGACCCAGCGCGAGTCGACGCCGCGCGCGCGCTGCATGGCCAGCCGCTCGTGTGCCGCCGCGACCTCGTCCTCGGAGAGGGCGACGATCAGGTAGCCGAGCGAGCGGAAGTCGCTGTCGACCGAGGGCCCGTCGTTGAGCTCCCGGTAGAAGGCCACGCTGAAGCGCGCGAGGTCGACGGCGGTCGGCGTGCCACCCTGGGTGCGCACGATCCCCGCCGCGCGCGAGCTGGCCCCCTGCCCCGCGACGCCCGCATCGAGGACGAGCACGTTCCCCGCGCCTTCGCGCGCCGCGAGGACGGATGCCCAGCCGCCGACGGTGCCGGCGCCGACGATCACGAGGTCCGCGCTGAGCATCAGGTCGCGGCCAGCGCTCGCGCGTCGGTCAGCACCGCCTTGGCGGCGTTGCGCCCGTTGAGCGCGATCACGCTGCCCCCGGGGTGCGTGGCGGCGCCGCAGAAGTACAGCCCGGGCACGGGCGTACGCGGCGTCAAGCGGTTCTCCCACATCTGATCGGGCGTGACCTCGCCCTGGAAGATGTTGCCGCCGGTCAGCCCGATGCGCGCCTCGATGTCGGGCGGCCCGAGCACCTCATACGCGGCCAGGCGGTCCTCGAAGCCGGGCGCGAAGCGCTCGATGAGGTCGATGAACTGGCGCGCGACCTCCTCGCGGCGCGAATCCCAGGTCCCGTCGGCCAGCTCGTATGGCGCGTACTGGCCGAAGACGCTGAGCAGGTGGTGGCCGGCCGGCGCCGGCGACGGGTCATAGCCGGTCTGGATGTAGATCTCGCCGAAGCCGACCGCGGGCTCGCCGCACTCGCAGGCCTCGAAGCAGCGCTGCGCGTCCTCCAGGCCGCCGGTGACGTCGATCGTCGCGCGCGCGGGCCAGCTCTCGCCCGGCGCGGCGGTCCACTCCGGCAGCGCGGTCAGCGCCGCGTTGAACTTGACGACCGGGCTACGGACCTTCCACGCCTCCAGCCGCGCGCGGTAGTCGGCGGGCACGTCCTGGCCTTCGAGCAGCGTCAGCGCGACCTTCGGGTCGGCGTTGCAGATCACCGTGCGGGCGCGGATGCGCGTGCCGTCCTCGAGCACGACGCCCTCCTCGGGCACGATCTGCGCGACCGGCACGCCGCAGGCGAGCATCGCGCCGGCGTCCTGGGCGGCGTCGGCGAGCGCGAAGCTGACCATCCCCATCCCGCCCTTGACATAGCCCCACACCGGGCCCTGCCCCTCGAGGTCGCCCTGGAAGTGCATGAGCTTGATCGACGCCGTGCCCTTGTCCTTGGGCCCGCCGTAGGCGGCGATGACGCCCTGGCCGAAGAGCGCGTCCTTCAGGCGTTGGTCGTCCATGTGGTCGTCGAGCACCTCGGCGATCGAGGCGTCGAAGACGACGTCGATCATCGTCTGGTCGCCGTCGAGCAGCTCCTCGATCTCCGCGCGCGTCGGGGTCTCCCCCACCCAGCTGTCGCGCGCGCCGGCGCGCAGCTTGCGCCGGATGGCGTCGAAGAGGTGCTCGTAGGCCCAGTAGCCGTCGATGTCCTTGGGGGCGACGCCCAGCGCCTGGAGGCCGGCCTGCGTGCGCGCGTCGTCGAGCCACTGGCCGAAGGCGGTGCCGTCGTCGAAGGGCACCCACAGGTTGGGGTCGGCGACGTAGCACTCGAAGCCGCGGGCCCGGAGGTCGAGCTCGGAGATGACGAGCTCGTCGAGCAGGCCGACGACGTAGGCGCACGGGCTGACCACGAAGCGCTCGTCCTCGAACGGGCGCTCGAGGGTGCAGGCGCCGCCGAGGCGCTCGCGGCGCTCGAGCACCAGCACCGAGCCGCCGGCGCGCGCGAGGTAGGCGGCGGCGGTGAGGCCGTTGTGGCCGCCGCCGACGACCACGGCGTCCCAGTCGCGCGCGGCGAGGTCGCTCATCGGCGCGGGCAGGCCGACCTCGCCGAGCTTGGCTGCGATGGCGTTCATGGAGTGGCTCCTGTTCTCACGAGAGCGTCGACGGCGACCGCGCCGCGCGCGTTGACGAGGACCGGGTTGAGCTCGATCAGTTCGAGGTCGCGCTCGAGCAGCAATGCGCCGGCGCGCGCGGCGAGCGCCGCCGCCGCGGCCGTATCGACGGGCTCGAGCAGCGGTGCCGCGCGCAGCGAACGCAGGGCGGATTCGACGCGCGCCGCGTCGGCGGGCAACGGCACGACGCGGGCATCGCGGAAGGCCTCGGTCCACACGCCGCCGAGCCCGACGGTGAGCACGGGCACGACGGCGTCGCGGCGAACGCTGACGAGCAGCTCGATGCCTGCGGGCGCCATCGCCTCGACCAGGACCCGATCGCCATGGTGGCTTGGGGGTGCGTGGGTGGAACTCCCGTTGCGGACGAGGTCGCGGTAGGCCCAGCGCACGTGGCGCTCGTCGTCGAGGTCCAGCGCGATCGCCCCGGCCGCGGTCTTGTGCAGCAGGCCCTCGGCGACGAGCTTGAGCGCGACCGGCCGGCCCAGGCGCTCGAAGATCTCGGCGGCGTCGTCCTCGTCGCGCGCGACCTGGCCGGGCGGCACGCGAATGCCGGCGCCCGCGAGCAGCGCCTTGGCGCTCGCCTCGTCAAGCCACGCGCCCGGCGCGCTCGGTGCGGCCGCGGCGGCAATCGCGCGCAGCCGCGCCGCGTCGCCGGGTGGCCGGCGCAGGGCGGCGGCACAGGCAAGGCCGGTGCGCAGGCCGGCGACGGCCGCGACCCCCGCGTTCGCGAGCTCGCGCGCCGCTCCGTCGTCGAGCAGCTCGGGCAGCGTCGAGGCGACGAGCGTCGGCACCGGGCTGGCCGCGGCGCCCGCGCGGATGCCCTCGCGCACGGCGTCCCAGCTCTCGCCCAGTGCGCCGTCGAGTCCGGGCGGCTGGTCGTAGAGGATCAGCACGTGGTCGATGGCGGGGTCCTGGCCGACGGCGGCGATCGTGTCGCGCAGCGTCTCGACCTCGCCCCAGATCAGGGCGGTGTAGTCGAGCGGATTGGCCACCGTCGCAGAGGCGGGCAGCAGCGCGCGCACGCGCCGCCGCGTGCCTTTCGCCAGCGCGGGGAGCTCCAGGCCGCGGCGCTGGGCCTCGTCGGCGCCGAGCCCGGAGTCGCCGCCCGAGCACGTGAGGATGGCCAGTCCGCCCTCGCCGCCGGGCCGCGCGCGCGGGACTGCGAGCGCCTTGGCCATCTCGAGCAGGTCGTGGACGTCGTGCGCCCAGGCCGCGCCGGCCTCCTCGACCAGCGCGCGGAAGGCGGTGTGGTCGCCGGCGACGGCCCCCGTGTGCGCTGCCGCCGCGCTGGCGCCGGCCGCCGAGGCGCCGATCTTCAGGACGGCCACGCCGATGCCGGCGTCGATGCACGTAGCGAGCGCTTCGCACAGGCGCGCTCCGTCGCCGTCGGCCTCGAGGAACAGCGCCACCGAGCGCACGCCGTCGCTCTGGGCGAGGGCCCGCAGCCAGTCGGTCGCATCGACGACGGCCTGGTTGCCGCACGACACCACGGTGTGCAACCGCAGCCCGCGGCCCGCGGCGAGCGCGTTGACCGCGACGTTGCCGCTCTGCGAGATCAGCGCGACGGGCCCGGGCTCGCGCGGCACGAAGGCATCGCCCCATAGCGCCGCGCGTGCGTGCAGGGCGACGATCCCGTCGCAGTTGGGCCCGCACACGGGCAGGTCGTGGCGCAGCGCGGCAGCGCGCAGCCGCGCCTCGAGCGCCGCGCCGCCGGGTGCCTCACCGAAGCCCGCCCCGTAGACCACAGCGCCGCCGCAGCCGCGCGCGCCGGCCTGTTCGACGACCTCGGGCACACCCTCGGCGGGGATCGCGACGACGACGGCGTCGACCGCCTCGGGCAGGTCGGCGACGGTCGGCACGCAGACGCGCCCGTGAACGCGGCGCCGGGTCGGGTGCACGCCCCAGACGCGGCCGGTGAAGCCGATGCGCCTGAGGTTGCGCAGCGTCTCGTCGGCGTAGGCCCCCTTGCGGCTGGTGGCGCCGACGACCGCGATCGAACGCGGGGCAAGTAGCGGCGTGAGTCGGTCGACTTCCATCTAGTGCAGGACGCGCTCCACGCCGCGGCGCTCGAGCGCGCGCGCCACGATCAGGCGCTGGATCTCGCTCGTCCCCTCCCAGATGCGGTCGACGCGCAGCTCGCGCCACAACCGCTCCGCCACGTTCGTGCGCAGGTAGCCGCGCCCGCCGAAGATCTGCACGGCGCGGTCGGCGCAGCGGTTGGCCGCCTCGCTGACGAACAGCTTGGCCATCGACGCCTTGGCGTGCACGACCTTCGGGTCGGCGTCCGCGTCGGCCAGGCGCGCAACCTCGAGGCCGAGCAGGCGTCCGGCGGCGGCGTCGGTGGCCGAATCGGCCAGCGGGAACGAGACCCCCTGGTAGTCCATGATCCGGTGCCCGCCCTGCTCGCGCGCGAGCGCCCAGGCGGTGGTCTCCTCGATCAGGCGCCACATCGCGCCGACGCCGCGCGCGGCGATGCCCAGGCGCTCCTCGGCGAACCAGCCGCGCTGGAGGTCGTCGCCGCCGCCCAGGCCGCCGATGACCGCGTCGTCGCCGACCTCGACGCCTGAGAAGCGCAGCGTCGGGTGGCCGTGCGGGTAGCTGTGCGTGAACGGCGGGTCGTCGACGACCTCGATCCCCGGCGTGCCGCGGTCGACGAGGAACAGCGTCGGGAGCTCGGCGCCGTCGACGAGCGCCTTGGCCATGACGATGTAGACGGCGGCGACGTCGCCGTAGGTGACGAACCACTTCTCACCGTCGATGCGCCAGCCGGCGTCGGTCCGGCGCGCGGTGGTCGCGATGCGCGACGGGTCCGAGCCGGCCTGCTCCTCGGTGACGGCGTAGGCGTCGTGCAGCTCGCCGCGCAGCGCGGGCTTGAGGTAGCGCTCGATCTGCTCGTCGGTGCCGTGGGCGAGGACGTTGTAGGCGCTCGGGATGTGCCACGAGAGCGCGTTGGTCGAGCGCCCGAGCTGCTCCTCGACGAGGAACCATTCGACATGGCTCCAGCCCTGGCCGCCGTGTTCGACGGCGTGCAGGCCACCGGCCAGCCCGCGGGCGAGCGCCTCGCTGCGGATCTCGTCGATCCGCTCGGGCGGCAGGCGCCCGCGGGAGCGCTCGGCCTGCTCCTCGAGCGGCATGAGCACCTCCTCGACGAACGCGCGCGCGCGGGCCTGGATCTCTGACTGCTTCTGGGTCGGCGTTAGGGTTGTCTGCATCAGCTCTGAGGTGGGGTCACCAGGACGGGAACGGCTGCTCGACGCTGCCGTGCGCCTCATCGCGCGCGAGGGCATCGACAACGTGCGCATCGCGCGGATCGCGATCGAGGCGGGCGTGTCGGCCGGGCTCGTGCACTACCACTTCGCCTCGCGCGACGCCCTGCTCGAGGAGGCGCTCGAGCACTCCTACGAGCGCGCCGGCGACGTGCGCCTGGCCACGCTTGACGATGGCCGGGCGACCGCACCCCAGCGCCTGGCCGCGATGATCGACCAGTGTCTGCCCACCGATCGGGCGCTGCACGACGACTTCGTGCTGTGGATCGAGCTGTGGCTGCGCAGCGCCCGGGACCCGGCGCTGCGCCCGGTCGCCGCGCGGCTCTACGCGCGCCTGCACGAGTGGTTCAGCGAAGCGATCGCCGACGGGATCGCCGCCGCTGAGCTGCGCGACTGCGACGTCGACCGCATGACCGATCGCCTGCTGGCGCTCATCGACGGCTATGGCATCCGCGTGCTCACAGAGGACCCGCAGATGCCGCTCGATCGCGCACGAGCCGAGATCTGGGCCGCGCTCGTGGCCGAGCTCGGCGTGCCCGAAAGCATGCCATAGGGGTGCCGATGACGGCCACGTGGCCGTCTGAGGCGGGCCCCCTGGTCGCGTCAGCGACACAGTGTCCGTCATGACTCCAGCGCCTCCCGTTCGGCCGCGGTCAGCGGCCGCGGCTCGCCATCCTCGCCCGTGACCACGACCATGGCCGCGGCGCTGGCCACGAGCGCGCCCTCCACCGTCTCGATCGTCTCGCGAGTGCGCACGCTCGTCGCGGCGATGCCGTCGAGCGCGCAGCACACGACGACCTCGGCGTCGCGGCGCGCGAGCGGGTGACGAAAGTCAGCGGTGACGTGAGCGACGTCGAGGCTGGGCGACGCGCCCAGCGCGCTGAGCCGGGCCTCGAGCCACGCCTCGCGCGCCTCGCCCAGGTAGGTCAGCAGCACGGCCGGGTGCACGCGCCCCGTCGCGTCGAGGTCGCGGCCGCGAATCGCCATCCGCGCCTCGTACGGCGTCGGCGAGCGTTCAGGGCCGTCATCCGGCGTCCCGGGGAGACTGACGCCCAGCTCCAGCTCGGTCAGCCGCCGCGCCCAGGCCACCGCCGACTCGATCGGGACGTCGTGGGGATGCAGCGTCGTGTGCAGCCCGATGCCGTCCAACGCGGCCACGAGCCGGCCGGCGACGTCCTCCGGGTCCGGGCAACGCCACGAGCCCTGGCGGTCGCCGTCGGCCAGCACGTTGGCCAGCACGGCGCGCCAGCCACGCTGGAAGGACTCCAGGGTCGCGCGCAAGGCTTCGGTGTGCACGCCCTCGCCCCAGGCGTCGATCCACATGCGCCAGGCCTCGCGATCGTCCCAGTCGTAGAGGTCGAGCACGGCTGCGAGGCGATCGGGCGGATCGTCGTGGCGGCGCGAGGCCTCCTCGAGCGTGCCCAGGTCCTCGCGCGCCGCGGCCGCGAACGCCTCGGCGACGACGTCGTCGCGCGACGCGAAGTGGTAGTTGAGCAGCCCGAGGCTGGCCCCGGCCTCGGTGGTGATCGCCCCCACCGTCGCCTTGGCGAAGCCGCGCCGCTGGATCACTCTGCGCGCGGCCTCGATCAGCTCGGCGCGCCGGCTGTCCTGGCGCGCCGCGCGCGGCGAGGCCGGCAGTTTGCTCATCGCGAGGACCCGCCTGGGAGGTGGCCTGCTACGCCGGGCGAGCAATGACGCGCTGTCATGCGGCAGGGACCGGCTCGGCGGCTGCCGGCGCCGACGGGACGGCGGCGTCGGCGGCCAGCACGCGCAGGTGCCGCGCGGGCAGGTACGCGCAGACCGGGTCGCCCTGCTCGAGCTCGGCCTGCTCGTCGTCGTTGGGCACGTCGACCTTGACGAGCGTGCCGTTGGCCAGGCGCACGCGGACCTCCTGGTGGAAGCCCAGATAGACGACCTCCTCGACCATGCCGGGCACGCGGTTCTCGCCGGTGCTGCCGTGCGCTTCCAGGCGGACGTTCTCCGGGCGGATCATCGCGACCGCGTCCTCGCCCTGCCCCAGCGCGCAGTTCTCGGCACGCAGATCGAAGGACCCCAGGCTCAGCGGCGTACCGTCGCCGTGCGGCTGGCCGACGGCCACCGGCACGAGGTTCGAGGCGCCGAGGAAGTTGGCCACGAACGCCGTCGCCGGGGTCTCGTAGAGCACGCGCGGCTCGTCGCACTGCTCGATGTTGCCCGCGCGCATGACCGCGACGCGGTCGCTCATCGTCAGCGCCTCGTCCTGGTCGTGCGTGACGTAGATGAAGGTGACCTCGAGCTGCTCCTGGATGCGCTTGAGCTCGACCTGCAGGTCGATCCGCAGGCGCGCGTCGAGCGCTCCGAGCGGCTCGTCGAGCAGGAGCACGGGCGGCTCGAGCACGAGCGCGCGCGCCAGCGCGACGCGCTGCTGCTGGCCGCCGGAGAGCTGGCTGGGCCGCCGCTCGCCGTATTCCTCCAGGCGCACGAGGGCCATCGCCTCGCCGACCCGGCGCTTGACGTCGGCCTTCGTGACGCGCTGGTAGCGCAGCCCGAACGCGACGTTGTCGTACACCGACTTGTGCGGAAACAGCGCGTAGCTCTGGAACACCGTGTTCACGCGCCGCTTGTGCGGCGGCGTGCGCGACATGTCGTTGCCGTCAAGCAGGATCTTGCCCTCGGTGGGGCGCTCGAAGCCGGCGATGAGCCGCAGCGTCGTCGTCTTGCCGCAGCCCGACGGCCCGAGCATCGTGAAGAACTCGCCCGGGGTGACGTGCAGGTCGATGCCGTTGACCGCGACCGCGTCGCCGAAGTGCTTCACGAGACCGACGAGCCGGATGTCACCTTCGCTCATGGGTGGGTCTCCTCGTGACGTTGCGCCCGAAAGACCGGGACGCCGGCGCCGCCAGGCAAGATGCCCACCCGCCCGGCCCGGGTGCTGTGCTGGCAGCACAGCCCCGACCGAGGACGCCGCCTGGCGGTGATCGGCGCCCGGTGTTTCGGGTGGAATGTCGCGAGGGGGCCCACTACCCCATGTCCATCGCGAGTGTCTTGACGGCCGAGTCCTTGGTCTCGCCGCGGGTCATCATCTGGTAGACGAAGTAGGCGAGCGCGAGCGCGAACAGCGTGAACCCGAGCATGATCGTCGCGAGCGCGTTGAGCGCGGGCGTCGGGCCGCCGCGCGCCTGCGAGTAGATCCGCATCGGCACAGTCGTGGTGTCGGCGCCGGAGGCCAGGTACTGGCTGACGACGAAGTCGTCGATCGACAGCGCGAACGAGACGAGCAGGCTCGCAGCCATCGCCGGCACCAGCAGCGGTAGGAGCACGCGCCAGACGACGTGCATCGGCGGCGCCCCGAGGTCGGCGGCGGCCTCCTCGACATCGCGCCCGATCGTCGCCAGGCGGCCGCGCACGATGAGCACGACCCAGGAGAGCGTGAACGTCACCTGCCCGATCGCCTGCGCCGTGGTGCCCAGGCCGATGAAGCCGAAGGCGGTCGTGAAGAGCAGGAACATGCCGACCGCGAACACGAGCTCGGGGGTCACGAGCGGCAGCAGCAGGACGATGTTCGCGATGCCCGAGCCGGGCCCGATCCAGCGCCGCATGCCGAGCGCCAGCGCCGTGCCCAGCGGCGTGGCGACCGCCATGACGATGAGGGCGAGCTCGAGGCTGTGCGTCAGCGCGGCCTGAAGCGTCGGGTCGTGGAAGACGCTCAGCGTCGGGTCCTGCCAGAACCAGCGCAGCGACCAGCCCTGCAGCGACGTGCGCGAGCGGCCCGAGTTGAACGCGAAGCGGATCGCCAGTAGCACCGGGACCAGGGACCAGATGATGTAGGCCCACGTGACGATCGCCAGGAAGCGCGGACGCCCCCACGGGTTCGCGAGCCGGTCGCGCAGGCTGACGCGCTGCTTGGTCGTGGCGGTCTGGACCGAGGTCGCGCTCATGTGGCGCCCGCCGCCGCCCGCTGGTCGGCCCGCACCACGCGCAGGTAATAGAGCATGAAGATGAGCAGGAAGGCCGAGAGCAGAATGGTCAGCGCCGCCCCCAGCGACTTGTCCGGGCCGCCCTGCACATAACCGTTGATCGCGTTGCCGATGATCGCCGTCTTCGGCGAGCCCGAGATGAGGTCCGGCGTGTAGTAGTCGCCGAACATCGGGAGCGCGATGAGGACGATGCCGGCCAGTATCCCCGTCTTCGACAGCGGCACGACCACGCGCCAGAACGCGCCGGCGGGCGACGCGCCGAGGTCGCGGGCGGCCTCGATGTGGCGCTGGTCGATCCGGTCCAGCGCGGCGAACAGCGGCAGGATCAGGTAGGGCACGTAGCCGTAGACGAGCGCGAGGATCACCGCGATGTGCTGACCGCCAAGCCAGTCGTTGCCGTCGAGCAGCCCGATCTTCTGAAACAGCGTGTCGATCGACAGCGTGTGCAGCAGACGCGTCGCGTAGCCGTTCTGCGCGAGCAGGTTCGTCCACGCGAACATCCGCATCAGGTAGCTGATCCAGAACGGCAGGACCAGGAGCACGAGGATCAGTCCGCGCCAGCGGCCGGCGTGGCGCGCCGCGTACCACGCGACCGGGTAGCCGATGGCCAGCGACAGCGTGACGGCGACGACGACGTAGATGATCGTGCGCAGGAACGTGTCCCACGTGTCGCCGCCCGGCACGACCGACTTCAGCCCCGCCCAGATGTAGCCGACGTTCCAGTCGAGCGGGTTCCAGTGCGGGAGCGGCTCGTACAGCGTCGTGACGTTCCCCAGGCCGACGCTGATGATCGCGTAGAAGGCGACGACGAAGAAGAGCGCCAGCCAGGCGAGGCCGGGAAGCGCCAGCACCCTCCAGATCCAGCGCGATCCCATTAGTGGACCACTACCCGTTGCGGAACGACGCCCAGGTCTTGTCCCAGAGCTGCAGACCCTTGGCCGAGAGCGTCAGGTAGGCGTTTCCGTTGGCGTAGGCCTCGCGGGTGACGACGGCCTCGCTGAGCGACTTGGGCAGGATCCCGTCGTCGAACAGCTTCTGAGCGTCGATCGCGGTAAGCGGCGTCTGGTAGCCGACGTAACCGACGAAGTTCGTGTAGCTGACCTTGTTGTCGAGGAGGTAGTTCAGGAAGCGGTGCGCGATGACCGGCTTCGCCGCGCCCGTGGCGACGCAGATGCAGTCGTTGAAGATCGGCCCGCCCTGCTTCTGGTACCAGTAGGACAGGACGTCGGGCTTGACGCCCTTGGGCAGGTAGGAGATGACGCCGGCGATCATGTCGCCCGACCAGCCCTGGTGCAGGAGCACGCGCCCGGCCGGCACGGTCTCGTAGTCGGCGATCGAGACCTTCACGCCGACGAGCTTGTTGAGCTCCTTGAGGTCCGCTCCCGCCTGCGCCAGGAGCTCGGGGTCCTCGGTGTTCAGATCGGCCACGCCGCGCCGCATGAGCGCCATGCCCGGGCCCTCGCGCGAGTCGTCGAGGATCGCGACCTTGCCGCGGTACTTCTCGGCCTCCGGCGACCAGAAGGCGTTCCACGGCTGGTCCATCTTGCTCGGGTCGAAGCCGAGCAGGTCGTTGCGCCAGGCGATCCCGGTCGTGTAGACGGTGTAGGGAACGCTGTAGCGCGGGCCGACGTCGTAGAACGGGCTGTGCAGCTCCGGCCAGACGTTCTTCTGCAGGTTGGGGATCAGCTCGAAGTTCAGGGGCTGGATGAGCTTGCGGCCCACGAGCCGCGAGAGCTGATCGGGCGTCGAGAAGATGATGTCGAACTGCAGGCCCCCGGTGCTGAGCTTCGAGAACGCCTCGTCGAGCGTGTCGAAGGTGGTGACGCGAACGCTCACCCCTTCCTGCTTGCCGAAGGCCTTGATGACCTCCGGGTTGAGGTAGTCGGCGTAGTTGTAGATCTGCAGCTCGCCGCCGCGCTCGGGCTTGGCCGAACTCGCGACGGCGTCGCCGAGCCGGGGCAGGGTGACCGGGTAGTCCTTGCGCGCGAGCGGGATGCCGGCGCTGTCGACCGGCCCTCCGGCCGTGGGATCGCCGAGGACGCCCTTGCCGCCGCCCCCGGCGTCGCCGGCAGCCACGGGCGTCGTCGTGTTCTCGCAGCCGGCCAACGCCGCGGCCGCGCCGCCGGTGAGAGCCAAAGCCCCACCGCGGCGCAGCAGCGAGCGTCGCGACAGACCCTCCTCCGTCGCCTTTGAAGGCCCGTTCAAAGCAGGCGGACGACTATCCGACACGACAGAGCGCTGTCAAGTCCGAACCCGAACAGCTGCCCGTTCGGACCGGTGTTTGTGGACTGAATGTCCATTCAGCCCCGCACGGCCGCGACGGGATGGCGAAGCCGCGTGCGGTAGCGGTCGGCGCGCAGGTCGCGCAGCGCGCGATGCGCCGCGTTGTGGCCGGCCGCCGCGATGACACCGCCGCCGGGATGCGTTCCGGCGCCGCACAGGTACAGGCCGTGCACCGGCGTCGCGTAGCGCGCCAATTCCGGCGACGGGCGCATGAACGCCATCTGGTCCAGGCCCTGCTCGCCCTGGAAGATCGAGCCGCCCTCCAGCCCGAAGATCACCTCCAGGTCGGGCGGCGCGAGCACCTCGTAGTGGATGATCGCGTCGCGGACGTTGGGCGCGTGCTCGGCGAGGATGTCGAAGCAGCGCTCGGCGTAGGCCTCGCGCGCCCCGTCGGGCCAGTCCTCGGCGGCGTGCGGGCCGTACTGGGTGAACATCGTCAGCACGGTCGCGCCGTCGTCGGTCAGCGACGGATCGATCGAGGTGGGCACCTCGACCTCGATGTAGGGGCCCTCGGCGGGGCGGCCGAGCGTGGCGTCCTGCCACGCGCGCTCGAGGTAGGGCACCGACGGCGCGATCGCGACGCTCGCATGCAGGAGCTGCTCGCTGACGTCGCCGGGTGCGTTGACGTAGCGCGGCGGTTCGGAGAGCACCACGTTGATCTTCACCGAGCCCCCGCGGCTGCGGTACCTGCGCATGTCCTCGGCGACCTCGTCGGGGAAGTGCTCGGCGCCGACGAGGTCGAGCACGGTGCGCTTGGGGTGCGCGCCCGAGAAGACCATCGGCGCCTTGATCGTCTCGCCGCCGACGAGCGTGACGCCGGTGACGCGGCCGTTGTCGACGTCGATCGAGGCCACCGGCGCGCCGGTGCGGATGCTCGCACCCGCGGCGCGGGCGCTGGCGGCGATCGCATTGGAGATCGCGCCCATCCCGCCACGGACGTGGCCCCACGCGCCCTGCACGCCGTCGACCTCGCCGAGCGCGTGGTGCAGGAGGTTGTAGGCGGTGCCCGGCGTGTACGGGCCGGCCCACACGCCGACGACGCCGCTGGACGCGTAAGCGCCCTTGAGCTCGTCGGTCTCGAAGAAGTCGTCGAGCAGGTCGCCGACCGACATCGTCATCAGCCGGAAGATGTCCATCAGGTCGCGGCGGCTGAGGCCGGCGGCGCGCCCCGCCTCGCGCAGCAGCTCGAAGACGTCGCCGGGGCGCTTGGAGCCGGCCGCGGGCGGCGGCTTGAGCATCATCGGCTTGAGGAAGCGAGCCGCCTTGTCGAACAGCGCGGTGAACGGCGCCAGCGCCTCGGCGTCCTTGCGCGAGACGCGCGCGACCTGCTCGTAGGCGATCTTCTCGTCGTTGGGCAGCAGGATCGGGCGCCCGTCGGCCGCGAAGGTGGCGAACTCCGGGTCCAGGGGGATCGGGTCGTACCCGAAGTCGCGCAGCTTGAGGTCGGCGACGACCTTGGGCTGGAGCATCGAGACGACGTAGGAGGCGCGCGAGACGCGGTGGCCGGGCCACACCTCCTCGGTCACGCAGGCGCCGCCGAGGACGTCGCGCGCCTCGAGCACGCACACGCGCAGGCCGGCGCGCTGCAGGTAGGCGGCCGCCGTCAGGCCGTTGTGGCCGGCGCCGACGACGATCGCGTCGAAGTCGGGGCGCTTGCCGTTGCCGTTCGTGGCGAAGCTCAGACCCACGGGGCCCCCCCTCCTTGCCGCTCCGTGCCCGCTGCGACTGCGGACGGGGGTCGCGCCATCTCCACGCTCGCGCCGAGCGCCTCGAGATAGCGCTCGGCCACCATCACGTCGAAAGCGTGGACGTCGAACTCCTGGCTGGTGTAGCGGCCGGGCTCGAAGCCGCGCGAGCCCATGCCGCGCTGGGTGAGCTCGCAGACGTGCCAGTCCTCGCGGTTGACCTGGTCCCAGAAGCCGACCGCATCGGACGGGTCGAAGCCCTCGGCGGCCATGGTTGCGGGCTCGAAAAGCCACTCGCAGACGACCTCGGTGCGGCCCGCGGCCCGCGGCCACAAGGTGTGGAGCATCACGTAGTCGGGGTGCAGCGAGACGAGCGTGTTGGGGAAGAGCAGGAAGTAGAGGACCGAGCGGGCGTCGTCGTCGGTCAGGCCCGCGATCGGCGGCCGCTGGTGGCCGCCCTCGCGGCCCATCGTCTGCGCGCCGTCGCGGAGGATCATCGAGCCGCCGCACCAGGCGCCGGCGCCGGTGATCGTGTCGCCGGAGAGGTAGTGGCTGAGCTGGTTGAGCTCGGGATGCACGCCCGGACAGTGCAGGCACTCGCTGTAGTTCTCGGCGATCGCCTTCCAGTTGGCATCGACCTCGTAGACGATCCGCTGCGCGCGGCGCAGCTCGGGCAGGCGGTAGTGCGCGAGCATCGGCGCGAGCTCGCCGATGTGCTCCTCGGCGGACGGCGCGTTCCCGGTCAGGTCGATCATGACCAGCCCCTCGACGACCGCGGTACGCACGGCCTTCAGGCCGTAGCAGCGCGGGTCGAAGTCCTCGATCTCGTCGGTGTGCGGAGCGCTGCGTAACGCGCCGTCGAAGGCGTAGGACCACGCGTGATACGGGCACTGGATGCGCGGCACGCGGCCCTCGGGCTCCTGCATGATCCGCGCGCCGCGGTGGCGGCAGGTGTTGAGGAACGCGTGCGGCTCGCCGTCGTCGTCGGCCACCACGAACACGCTCTCGCGCCCGATCTCGACCATGACGTAGTCGCCGCGCTCGCGCAGCTGATCGGAGTGCGCGACGGTGATCCAGCCGCCCATCAGGACGTTCTCGAGCTCCCATTGCAGGACGCGGTCGTCCGTGAAGGCAGCGCCGGGCAGCGCGGTCGCGCGTTCGAGCGGCTCGCACGTGCGCTGCAGCTCGCGGATCGACAGGGGCAGCGTCGCTTCGCCTACGGGCATGGGTCGGTCCTCTCCTCCTCGGCTGGCCGAGGCGAGATTACCAGAAGCTTTGTGCGACTGGCAACATGACCAGTCGCCTGACACGGGGCTCGCGGAGCGGCCGCGGCGGCTGCTTCGGCTACCCCCGGCTGAGCACGCGCCCGATCAGCAGGCCCACCACGAACGCCCCACAAGGCCGATCGGCACGGGGTTCTCGCGTGCCTTCGCCGCCACGCCGGACGCGACGGCGAGTCCGAGGGCGAGCCTGGGTAGCCGCGCTCAGAGCCAGCCGGTGCGCTTGAAGGTGCGGAAGAGGACCGCGCAGACGACCAGGACGAATGCGATCACGGCCGGATAGCCCCACGTCCACTCGAGCTCGGGCATGTGCTTGAAGTTCATGCCGTAGAGCCCGAAGACCATGGTCGGCACGGCGATGATGGCCACCCAGGCCGAGATGCGGCGCATGTCTTGGTTGTCGCGCATCGAGATCTGGGCGACGTTGGCCTGCAGCGCGTTGGTCAGCAGCTCGTCGAAGCCGGCGATGCGCTCGGCGTCGCGCACGAGGTGGTCGTGGACGTCGCGGAAGTACTCGCCGGTGCGGGGGTCGATCGGCAGGCCCGCCTGCTTGGACGACAGCCGCTGCATCGGGCCCAGCAGCGCGCTGACCGCGCGGCGGAACTGCAGCACCTCGCGCTTGAGCCGGTAGATGCGCTCAGCCGGGTTGGTGCCGCCGCCGGAGAAGACCTCGACCTCGACCTCCTCGACATCGCCCGCGATGCCGTCGATGACCGCAACGTAGTCGTCGACGATGCGGTCGGCGATCGCGTAGAGGACCGAGCTGGGCCCGATGCCCAGCAGGTCGGGGTGCGCTTCGAGGTCCAGGCGCACATCGTGCAGCGGGCTGCCCTCGCCGTGGCGGACCGTGACGACGAAGCGCGCGCCGAGGAAGATGTTGACCTCGCCGATCTCGATCAGCTCCTGGCTGTCGACGTAGCGCGCGGTCTTCAGCACGACGAAGAGCGTGTCGCCGCCGTAGAGCTCGAGCTTGGCGCGCTCGTGGCCGTGGACGGCGTCCTCGACGGCCAGCGGGTGCAGCTCGAAGTGCTCGCCGACGGCCTCGACGACGCCCGGGCTCGGGTCGTGCAGGCCGATCCAGACGAAGCCCTCGTGGCAGGCGTCGGCCTTGCGCAGCGCGCTGTCGAGCTCGATGCGGCCGCCGAGGCGCTCGCCGCCCTCGTAGAGCCCGCAGTCGACGACGGCCGAGCGGATCTCCTCCTCGCTCAGCGGCGCGGGAACGGGCGCATGGACCGTCGTCGCGCCGCCGTTGCCGTGATCGACATGCCGGACCGAGACGCGCCGCGGGAGCGGAAACCAGGACGAGCCCTGCGATCGCACGACAGAAGCCTACCCGCGACTACGCTTGAGTCGTGCCCGATCGGTTACCGCGCAGTCCGTGGGTCGGCATCCTCGTCGCGGCGCTTTCCGTCGCGGTCACCACAGCGCTCGTGTACCCGCTGTCGGAGATCGCGCCCGTGGTGGCCCTCGGCGTCGTCTACCTCGTCGCGGTCCTGCTCGTCTCCTCGATCTGGGGCGGCTGGCTGGGCGTGGCGACGGCGGTGGCGAGCGCGCTGGCCTTCAACTTCTTCCACATCCCGCCGACCGGCCGCTTCACGATCTCCGAGGGCGAGAACTGGGTCGCGCTGGCCGTCTTCTTCGTTGCCGCGCTGGTCGCGAGCACGCTGGCCGAGCGCGCACGCGCGCGCACCCGCGAGGCGCAGGAGCGCCGCCAGGAGGCCGACCTGTCCGCCGAGATGGCGCGGCTGCTGCTGCGCGGATCGAGCCTCGACGACGCCCTGCCGGCCGTCTCCCAGCGCCTGGCCCGCGCGCTTGAGCTGCCCTCCGCCGACATCGAGCTGAGCGCGGTCGAGGGCGACGAACGCCGCGTCGCGCTCCCGCTCGGCGTGGGGACGCTCCTCATCCCGGCCGGCGTCGCGCCGCACGTTCTCGAGCGCCTGCAGGAGCGCATCGTCCCCGCGCTCGAGGCGATCCTCGGCGCCGCCATCGAGCGCGACACGCTGCAGCGCGAGGTCGTCGAGACCAGCGCCCTGCGCCGCTCGGACGTGCTCAAGACGGCCCTGCTGCGCTCGGTCTCGCACGACCTGCGCTCGCCGCTGACCGCCATCCTCACCGCGGTCGGCGCGCTCGAGTCGCACTCGCTCTCCGACGAGGAGCGCGCCGAGCTGGTGGGCGACATCGGCAGCGAGGCGCAACGCCTGTCGCGCCTGGTCGACAAGTTGCTGGACCTGTCGCGCCTGGAGGCGCGAACCGCGGAGCCACGGGTGGAGTGGTGCTCGGTCGAAGAGGTCGTCCAAGCGGCCGTCGACGAGCTCGCGCTGCCGGCCGGCACGTTCTCGCTCTCCATCGACGCCGACCTGCCGCTCATCCGCGCCGACGCCGCGCAGCTCGAGCGCGCTTTCGGCAACCTGCTGGAGAACTCGGCGCGCCACTCCGGCGGCCACCCGGTGTCGGTCCGCGCGCGGGCGGTGGGCCCGCGGATCCTGGTTCGCATCGTGGACCGCGGATCGGGCGTGGCCGCGGCAGAGAAGGCCCGCATCTTCGAGCCGTTCTACCGGGCGCCGGACGAGCTGCGCAACGGGCACCGCGGATCCGGCCTCGGGCTGGCGATCGTGCGCGGCTTCGTCGAGGCCAACGGCGGGAAGGTGTGGGTCGAGTCGCTGCCCGGGCAGGGCGCGACGTTCGTGGTCGAGCTGCCCTTGGAGGCGGTGGCGGCTTGACCGCGACAGGCCAGCGTGTCCTCGTCGTCGACGACGAGCGCCAGATCCTGCGCGCGCTGAAGGTCATCCTGCGCGAGGCCGGCTACGAGGTCGCCGAGGCGGCGACGATGGAGGAGGCCCTCGACCAGGCGGCGGTACGCCCGCCGGACGCCGCGATCGTCGACCTCATGCTGCCCGATGGCAGCGGCGTCGAGCTCTGCCGGCGGCTGCGCGAGTGGACGTCGATGCCGATCCTCGTGCTCAGCGCGATCGGCGACGAGGAGACCAAGGTGGAGGCACTGGAGGCCGGCGCCGACGACTACGTGACCAAGCCCTTCGGCCCGCGCGAGCTTGTCGCGCGCCTGGGCGCGGCGCTGCGCCGCGTCGGCGATGCGCCGGGCGAGCCGGCCGTCGAGGTCGACGGGCTGGAGGTCGACCTCAACGCGCGCGTCGTGCGCCGCGACGGCGAGGAGATCCATCTGACGCCGATCGAGTTCGACCTGCTGCGCACGCTGGTGCGCCACCGCGGGCGGCTGATGACCCACCGCGCGCTATTGGTCGAGGTGTGGGGCCCGCAGTACGCCGATGACACGCAGGTGCTGCGCGCCCACATCGCCAACCTGCGGCGCAAGATCGAGCCGGAAGGCGAGCGGCACTACATCCGCACCGATCCGGGCATCGGCTACCGCTTCGCGGGCTAGTCAATCCATAGATACAATTTGATGTATTGTCCGCGGGCGTGGAGGCGGCCACCTCCCCTCCGAGCTTCCTGCGCCTAGCAGGGCACCCGCTGCGCTGGCGCCTGCTGAGCGAGCTGGCGCGCAGCGACCGTCGCGTGCGCGAGCTGTGCCGGCTGGCCGGAGGGCCGCAGGCCCTGATCTCCTACCACCTCGCGCAGCTGCGGTCCGCGGGGCTCGTTGCACAGCGGCGCAGCTCCGCCGACGGTCGCGACGTGTACTACCGCCTCGACCTCCCGCGCTGCGGGGAGCTGCTCGCCGCGACCGGTTCGGCGTTGCACCCCGGGTTGCTCGCGCCGGCTGCGCCGGCGCGCCGGACGCACGCGCGCGTGCTCTTTCTCTGCACGGGCAACAGCGCCCGCTCGCAGATGGCGCAGGCCCTGCTCGAGCAGCGGGGAGTCCGAGCCTTCAGCGCGGGCAGCAACCCCAAGCCGCTGCACCCCGAGGCGGTGCGCGCCATGCGCCGCTACGGCATCGACATCGCCGGCCGGCGCTCGCGGCACCTCCGCGAGCTCGCCGGGCGGCGCTTCGACTTCGTCGTCACGTCTCTGCGACCGCGTGCGCGAGGTCTGCCCGGAGTTCCCGGGCGAGCCCGAGGTCCTGCACTGGAGCATCCCGGACCCGTCGCGGGAGGACGATCCCGCCGCCTTCGATCGCACTGCCGCCGAGTTGGCGGCGCGCATCCCCTACCTACTGCATCTCATCGAGGAGGCAAGCTGAACATGCCCGACGACCTGGTCAGCGTCCGGTACATGGTCGACGACGTCGACGCGGCGGTCGACTTCTATACAAACCACTTCGGGTTCGACCTGGGCTTGAACGCAGCGCCGGCCTTCGCGGAGGTGATCCGCGGCCGCTCGCGGCTGCTGCTCAGCGGACCCAAGAGCTCGGCGGGGCGGCCCATGCCCGACGGCCGCACCCCGGAGCCCGGCGGCTGGAACCGCATCCACCTGATCGTCGACGACATCGCCGCCGAGGTGCAGCGGCTGCGCGCGAGTCGGCCTGGAGTTCCGCAACGACGTCGTCACGGGTCCGGGCGGACGGCAGATTCTGCTTGACGACCCATCCGGCAATCCAATCGAGCTCTTCCAGCCGGCCGCGCGATAGGCCCGGGCTCGGCACGGTCCTGCGCGAGTGGGGCCGGATCGGCTGCATCGGCTTCGGCGGGCCGCCGACGCACATCGCGCTGCTGCGCGAGCTATGCGTCGACCGCAGGCGCTGGCTCGAGGCCCATGACTTCGAGGACGCGCTGGCCGCCTGCAACCTGCTGCCCGGGCCGGCGTCGACGCAGCTGGCGATCTACTGCGCGTGGCGGGTCGCGCGGCCGGCCCGGGGCGCTCGTCGGCGGGCTCGCCTTCGTCGTGCCCGGGCCTCGTCCTCATCCTCGCACTGGCAGTCCTGTTCCTCGCCGGCTCGCCACCGCTGTGGGTCGACGGCGCCGGCGCGGGCGCGGGCGCCGCGGTCGCGGCGGTCGCGGTCCAGGCCGGGTCGAGCCTGATCCCGGCGAGCTGGCAGCGCGCGGCGCAGGCGAGCCGTCGCCGCTGGACGGTCTACCTCGTCGCCGGGATCGTGTCCGCGGCGACGCTCGGCCCGTGGCTCGTCCTCGTCCTGCTCACCTGCGGCGCGATCGAGCTTGGCGCGCACCGCGGGCGGGCCCCACGCTCTCGGCATGCGCCGCTCGCGGTCGCGGCTGCTCGGCGGCGGCGGCCTGCTCGTCGCTGGCGTGGGTCGCGTTCAAGGTCGGAGCGCTCTCCTACGGCGGCGGGCTTCGTGATCATCCCGCTCATGCAGGCCGACGCGGTCAGCCACTACCACTGGATGACCAGCGGCGAGTTCCTCAACGCCGTGGCGCTCGGACAGATCACGCCCGGACCCGTGGTCCACACCGTGGCCGTCGTCGGCTACGCCGCCGCGGGGATCGGAGGCGGACTACTGGCGGCGGCGGTCGCCTTCTCGCCGTCGTTCGCCTTCATCCTGCTCGGCGGGCGAGCGGTTCGACGCGGTGCGCGGCGACCGGCGGGCGCGGGCCTTCCTCGACGGCGCCGGGCCCGGCGGCCATCGGCGCCATCCTCGGCTCGGCGGTCGCGCTTGCGGGAGCGCTCACCGAGCCCTGGCAGTTCGCGGTCCTCGCCGCGTCCGCGGTCCTGCTCCTCGGCCTGCGGCGCGGCGTGGTGCCCACGCTGCTGCTCGCCGCCGCCGCAGGGGTCGCGGTCGTCCTCGCGGGCGGCCCCGTCCCCGGCTGACGGCCGTCTTCACAACATCTGTATACCGGCGGCGCCTTCCTACACGGCGTCTTGAAAGGCGCCTTCCACGATGGCTGCATGGATCTCATCGCCATCGTCCTCGCCGTGGCGGTCTTTGCGCTGCTTGGCCCTGCTCATCGAGGGGCTCGAGCGCGTATGAGCGGCGCGAACCTCCTCGGCCTGATCGTTTCCGCGCTGATCTGCGTGTATCTGATCTACGCGCTCCTGCGCGGCGAGAAGTTCTGAGGCCGCCATGGTTCAGGGCTTCCTTCAGATCGCGATCTTCTGCGCGCTCATCGTCGCCGTGGTGCCCTTCCTCGGCAGCTACATGGCGCGCGTCTTTCGCGATGACCGCACCTTCCTCGATCCGGTCGTCGGGCCGCTGGAGCGCGGGACCTACCGCCTGCTGCGCATCGACCCGTCGCGCGGGCAGGACTGGAAGGCCTATGCGCGCGGGGTCATCTTCTTCTCGCTCGCGGGGTGGCTGCTGCTGTTCGTCATCCTGCGCACCCAGACGCTGCACCCGTTCAACCCATCGGACTTCCACTCCGGCACCTGGGATCTGAGCTTCAACACCGCCTCCTCGTTCGTCACCAACACGAACTGGCAGTACTACGGCGGCGAGACCACGCTCTCGTACTTCAGCCAGATGGCCGGCCTGGCCGTCCAGAACTTCGTGTCCGCGGCGACCGGCATCGCCGTGGCGATCGCCCTCATCCGCGGCATCATCGCGCGCCGCAGCTCCAACCCGGTGCTCGGCAACTTCTGGCACGACCTCGTGCGCGCGTGCTTCTACGTCCTCCTGCCGATCTCGATCATCGGCGCCTTGGTCCTCGTGTCCCAGGGCGTCGTGCAGACCCTCGGCGGCACGGTGCACGACCTGGCGGTCGGGCCGGTGGCGTCGCAGGAGGTCATCAAGGAGCTCGGCACCAACGGCGGCGGCTTCTTCAACGTCAACTCGTCCTACCCGTTCGAGAACCCGACCGGGTTCTCGAACCTGGTCGAGCTGTTCCTGATCCTCTGCATCCCGGCCTCGCTGACCTACACCTATGGGCGCATGGTCGGCAGTCGCCGGCAGGGCTGGGGACTCTTCGCGGCGATGTCGGCGCTCTTCATCGTCAGCGTGGTCGTCGTCTACATCGCAGAGCAGCACGGGACGCCCGCGCAGCACGCGGCCGGCGTGCACACCGGGATTCTCGACGGCTCGACCGGCGGCAACCTCGAGGGCAAGGAGCAGCGCTTCGGCATCGCCAACTCCGCCTTGTGGAGCGCGGTGACCACGGTCACATCATGCGGCGCCGTCAACGCTGCGTTCGAATCGCTGACCGGTATCGGCGGCCTCATCCCGATGGTCGACCTCGGCTACGGCGAGTCGGTCTTCGGCGGCGTCGGCACCGGCCTCTACACGATGCTGCTCTACGTCCTGCTCGCCGTCTTCATCGGCGGCCTGATGGTCGGGCGCACGCCGGAGTTCCTCGGCAAGAAGGTCGAGGCGCGCGAGATCAAGCTGGTCTCGCTCGGTGTCCTCGTCACGCCGCTCGCGGTATTGCTGGGGACCTTCCTCGCCACGGCCACGAAGTACGGCGGGCCGTCGATCTTCGCCTCGGGCGCCGCAGGGCTTCAGCGAACAGCTCTACGCCTACATGTCCCAGGCCAACAACAACGGCTCCGCCTTCGCGGGCTACACGGGCTACTACCAGCCGACCCCGGGCAACATCGGCGCCCACGGCATCACTTTCGCCGACCTGCTCGGCGGGGTCACGATGCTCGGCGCGCGCTTCGCGCCGATCGTGCTCGTGCTCGCGGTTGCCGGCGGGCTGGCGACCAAGCGCGTGGCGCCTGCCGGCCTGGGGACCCTGCGCACCGACACGCCGACCTTCGTCGTGCTGCTGGCCGGCACGGTCGTCCTCATCGGCGCCCTGACCTTCTTCCCAGCGATGCTCCTCGGCCCAGTCGTCCAGGGCCTGACCGACCGCCTCTTCTGACCATGAAGATCACCAAGGAACTCACCACCGCGGCCCTCGCGATACTCGTGCTGACGGTCGTGCTCGGGCTGGCCTATCCGCTGGTCATGACCGGCATCTCGCAGGTCGCCTTCCCCAACAAGGCCGACGGCTCGCAGATCACGGTCGACGGCAAGGTCGTCGGCTCGCGCCTGATCGCCAAGCCGTTCGTCATCGACACCGGCAAGAAGGACTCCGACGGCAACGCGATCACGCGGCCCGACCCGAAGTACTTCCAGCCGCGGCCCTCGCAGAGCGACTACAGCGCGACCGGCACCTTCTTCTCCAACCGGGGCCCCAACTCCGCCGTCGGCCGCTTCTTCTACCGCGACGCGCTCGCCGCCTACCTCGACCTCGAGCGCCGTTACGACTCCGGCCTGACCGCGGCCAAGGTCCCGGTGGATGCGGTCACGACCTCGGCATCCGGGGTCGATCCGGGAATATCGGAGGCCAACGCCCGCATCCAGGCGCACCGGATCGCCGCCGTGCGCAAGCTGCCGCTGGCCCGCGTCAACAAGCTCATCGACGAGAACACCGATGGGCGCTTCCTCGGCGTCATCGGCGAGCCCGGCGTGAACGTCCTCGAGCTCAACCTCGCTCTCGACAAGGAAGCACCCGCCCGATGACCCCCAAGAAGTCGGCATCACTCTTCACCCCCGACATCCTCTGGCCGGCGCTGCTCGCGTCGCTGCGCAAGCTCGACCCGCGGGTGCAGCTGCGCAACCCCGTGATGTTCGTGGTCGAGGTCGGCGCGGTGCTGACGACGATCGCGGTCATCTCCCAGATCATCACCGGCGACGCGCTCGGCGGTGGCGATGAGACGCTGCTGTTCACGATCACGGTGACGATCTGGCTGTGGCTGACGGTGATCTTTGCCAACCTCGCCGAGGGGCTCGCCGAGGGCCGGGGTCGCGCACAGGCGGACGCGCTGCGCGCGATGCGCAGCGAGACCGTCGCGCAGATGCAGGACGGCACCACGCGCGCCGCCTCAGAACTGCGCCGCGGCGACGTCGTCATCGTCGAGGCCGGCGAGGTCATCCCCGGCGACGGCACGGTGATCGAGGGCATCGCCTCGGTCGACGAGTCGGCGATCACCGGCGAGTCGGCCCCGGTGATCCGCGAGTCCGGCGGCGACCGCAGCGCGGTCACCGGCGGCACGCGCGTGCTCTCGGACCGCATCGTGGTCGAGATCACCCAGGAGCCCGGCGAGTCGTTCCTCGATCGCATGATCGCCCTTGTCGAGGGCGCCGAGCGGCGCAAGACCCCGAACGAGATCGCGCTGAACATCCTGCTCGCCGCGCTCACGCTGATCTTCGTGATCGTCGTCGTCACGCTGAAGCCCTTCGCCGAGTTCGCCAAGACCGACATCTCGGTCACGACGCTGATCGCGCTGCTCGTCGCGCTCATCCCCACGACGATCGGCGCGCTGCTGAGTGCGATCGGCATCGCGGGCATGGACCGGCTCGTGCGCCGCAACGTGCTCGCTCTGTCGGGCCGCGCTGTCGAGGCCTCCGGCGACGTCGACGTGCTGCTGCTCGACAAGACCGGCACGATCACGCTCGGCAATCGCCAGGCCTCGGAGTTCGTCCCGATGCCGGGCGTCGAGGAGCGCGACCTGGCCGAGGCGGCACAGTTGTCGTCACTGGCCGATGAGACCCCGGAGGGGCGCTCGATCGTGGTGCTCGCCAAGCAGTACGGCCTACGCGAGCACGAGATGGCACAGGTGCACGCGCAGTTCATCCCGTTCACCGCGCAGACGCGCATGAGCGGCGTCGACATGAACGGCACGCTGCTACGCAAGGGCGCGGCCGACGCGATCGCCGAGTGGGTGCGCAACGAGGGCGGCACCACGCCGACCGAGCTCGACGGCGTCGTCGACCGCATCGCCCGCGAGGGCGGCACGCCGCTGACGGTGGCGCGCAACTCGCAGGTCCTCGGCGTCATCTACCTCAAGGACACCGTCAAGGAGGGCATGCGCGTCCGCTTCGACCATCTGCGCGCGATGGGCATCCGCACGGTCATGGTCACCGGCGACAACAAGCTCACCGCGGCCAAGATCGCCGACGAGGCGGGCGTCGACGACTTCCTGGCCGAGGCGACGCCTGAGCGCAAGATGGAGCTGATCCGCCACGAGCAGGCCGAAGGCCGGCTGGTGGCGATGACCGGCGACGGCACGAACGACGCGCCCGCGCTCGCGCAGGCCGACGTCGGTGTGGCCATGA
Organism: uncultured Actinomycetes bacterium; assembly: GCA_963821355.1. Classification (GTDB taxonomy): domain Bacteria; phylum Actinomycetota; class Thermoleophilia; order Solirubrobacterales; family Solirubrobacteraceae; genus JAOPZW01. The sequence continues at coordinate 506,372 of CAWGDO010000009.1, forward strand.
ACACGGGCACCCAGGCGGCGCGCGAGGCCGGCAACATGGTCGACCTCGACTCCAACCCGACGAAGCTCATCGAGATCGTCGAGGTCGGCAAGCAGCTGCTGATCACCCGCGGCGCGCTGACGACGTTCTCGATCGCCAACGACGTGGCGAAGTACTTCGCGATCCTGCCGGCGATCTTCGCCTTCACCTATGCGGCGGCCGGCGAGAGCCACGGCCCGCTCGATGCCCTCAACATCATGAATCTGGGCACCCCGAGTTCGGCGATCATCTCGGCGATCATCTTCAACGCGCTGATCATCCCGCTGCTGGTGCCGCTGGCCCTGCGGGGCGTGAAGTACCGGCCGGTCGGCGCCACGGCGCTGCTGCGGCGCAATCTGCTCATTTACGGGCTCGGCGGGCTGGTCGCGCCGTTCATCGGCATCAAGCTCATCGACCTCGTCGTCCACAATTTGTTGGGGGCGTGACCATGGCCTACAGCGAGACGACCCAAGTCCACCTCAGCCGCGAGATGCGGCTCGGCCTGCGTGCGCGCCTGCGCGCGGTGCTCGAGGCCCGCATGGTCTCTGAGCGATCGCGCCGGCGTCTGGCCGAGGGCCTCGAGCGCTGCGTCAGCCGCGCCGGGCGCCGCCGCCCGGTCCTGAGCGCGGCGATACCCGTCTCGCCACAGGCCGTCAACGATGCCCGCGACGCGTTGCTTGCCCTCGCCGAGCGCCTGCGCGAGGAATGGCCGATCGACGCCGACGGCATGCGACAGGCGCGGGCGCTGCTCACCGACGGCGCCGGACCGCTCTACGTTCCCGCCTCCCCCGGCGCATTGCGGGAGGCGGCCCTGCGCGCGCTGGGAGCGCTCGATGGCCATGGTGCCCGCCGCTGAGCGCAGCACCGAGCACGTTCGCGCGCGCCCCGAGTCTGGGCGCGGCCACTACACGATCTTCCTCGGCATGGCCGCCGGGGTCGGCAAGACCTATCGCATGCTGCAGGAAGGCCATGCCGAGCTCGAGGCGGGCCGCGATGTCGTGATCGGCCTGCTGGAAACCCACGGTCGCGCGGAGACGCAGGCGCTCGCCGAGGGCCTGCCGGTCGTCCCACAGCGCCGCGTCGACTACCGCGGCACCGAGCTGTGGGACATGGACCTCCCCGGCGTGCTCAAGCGCGCTCCCGAGCTCGCGCTCGTCGACGAGCTCGCCCACACCAACGCGCCGGGCCTCGAGCACGAGAAGCGCTACGAGGACATCGAGGATCTGCTCGACGCCGGGATCGACGTGCTGTCGACGGTCAACGTCCAGCACCTGGAGTCGCTCAACGACCAGGTGGCCGAGCTCAGCGGCGTGCGCGTGCGCGAGACGGTCCCCGACTCCGTGCTCGGGCGCGCCGACGAGGTCGTGCTCATCGACGTCAGCCCAGAGGCGCTCCTTGCCCGGCTGCGCGCCGGGAAGGTCTACAAGCCGGCGCGCATCGACGCCGCGCTGAACGGCTTCTTCCGCATCGAGAACCTCTCGGCGCTGCGCGAGGTCGCGCTGCGCCAGGTGGCCGAGGAGGTCGAGGCCAAGCGCCTGGTCACCGAGACGGTCGGCACGCGCGACGACGACCTCGCCGCAGACGCGCCTCAGGCCATCGGGGAACGCCTGCTCGCCCTGATCGAGCCGTACCCCGGCGCGCAACGACTCGTCCGCCGTGCGTGGCGCTCGGCGCAGCGGCTCGGCGCCCAACTCGATGTGCTCTGGGTGAGCCCGCCGGGCCGCGAGCTCAACGCCGACCAGGACCGCGCGCTCGCTGCGCTGCGGCAGCTTGCCTCCGTGCTGGGGGCCAACCTCCTCGTCGAGCCGGGCGACGACATCCCGGACACCATCGCGCGTATTGCGCGCGCTCGCGGGAGCACCTACATCCTGCTCGGCCGCTCACGCCCGGCGCGCGGGCTGGCCCGCCTTCGCACACCCCTCCCACAAGCCCTGATGGAGCGGCTGCCGGCCGTCGACGTTCGCATCGTCGCCGACCGCTCCAAGAAACACGAGAAGACACCATGAGCCCCTTCGTCGTCATCGCCGTCGCCATCGCAGCCCTCGCCGCCGGCCTCGCCGGCGGGTGGTTCCTGCCGCCCAACGGCCGCAACGGCCACCGGAAGCTGCCGCGCGGCACGCGGCGCATCCTTCTGCCCTTCACCGGGACGGCGATCTCGCGCCGCGCCTTCGACGCCGCGATCCGCCTGGCCCGGGTCGAGGGCGCGACGATCATGCCCGCCTACCTGGCCCGCGTGCCCCGCCACCTCCCACTCGACGCGCCGCTGCCGGTCCTGTGCAACTCGGCGATGCCGCTGCTGGAGACGATCGAGCAGCGCGCGACCGAGCTCGGGGTCAACGTCGACGCGCGCATCATCCGCGGGCGCACCTACCGCGATGCGCTGCGGCGACTGCTCGACACCGAGCACGTGGACCGGGTCATCGTCTCGGCGACCTCGGACTCACGGGTCGGGCTCAGCAGCGACGACCTCGAGTGGCTCCTCGAGAAGGTCCCGGCCGAAGTGATGATCCTGCGCCCGGATCCCGATGACCGTCGCGCCGTGACCGCGGACGCCGTGGCCGGGCACTTCTAGACGCGTCCTACGTGGTGTAGGCTTTACCTGCGAGCGGGGCGGGCCGTTACCGAGATCCCTTCCCGACGGCCCGCCTCCGCCGCGGCCGCTCAGCCGCTGACGCGCGCCAGCTCGGTGAACGACGTCATGCCGGCGCGGATCTTCTCGAAGCCCTCGTCGCGCAGGCGCCGCATCCCGGCGGCCAGTGCGGCCTCGGCGATCGCGTCGGCCGAGGCGCGGCTCACGGCCAGGGTGCGGATCTCGTCAGTGATCGGCATGACCTCGTAGAGGCCGACGCGGCCCTTGTAGCCGGTACCGCCGCAGCGCGAGCAGCCCCCCGGCTCGAAGACGTCGATGGAGTACTCGTCGGTCTGAAAGCCGTGCTCGCGGACGACGTGGCCCTCGACGGCGACCGGCTTCTTGCAGGCCTCGCACAGGCGCCGGGCCAGGCGCTGGGCCACGACGCACTCCACGGCGCTGGCCACGAGGAAGGGCTCGACGCCCATCTCGATCAGGCGCGCGACGGCGCCGGGCGCGTCGTTGGTGTGCAGCGTGGAGAGCACGAGGTGGCCGGTGAGGGCCGCCTCGACAGCGATCTGCGCCGTCTCGCGGTCGCGGATCTCGCCGACCATGATGATGTCGGGGTCGGCGCGCATCATCGAGCGCAGGCCGGTGGCGAAGTGCAGCCCCGCCTTGGTGTTGACCTGCATCTGCTTGACGCCGGACAACTCGTACTCGACCGGGTCCTCGATGGTGATGATGTTCTTGTCCGGCGTGTGCAGCATCTGCAGCGCGCCGTAGAGCGTGGTCGTCTTGCCCGAGCCGGTCGGCCCGGTGACGAGCACCGCGCCGTGCGGCCGCTTGAACGCCTTGACGAAACGGTCGCGCTCGGGGTCGACCATGCCGAGCCTGTCGAGGTCGATCGTCGCGCCCTCCTTGTCGAGGACGCGCATGACGGCCGACTCGCCGCCGACGAGCGGCAGCGTGGCCACGCGGACGTCGACGCCGCGGCCGTCGATGTTCAGCGCCACGCGACCGTCCTGCGGCACTCGGCGCTCGGCGATGTCCAGCTCGGACATGATCTTGATGCGGGAGATGACGCCGGCCACGAGGCGCCGCGGCACGCGCGTGGCCTCGCTGAGCACGCCGTCGATGCGGTAGCGCACCACGAGGTCGCCTTCGACGGGCTCGAAGTGGATGTCGGAGGCGCCCTGCTCGACGCCCTGGCCGATGAGCGAGTTGACGAGCTTGATGACCGGGGCATCGGCGGCCGACTCGCGCAGGTCGACGACCTCCGCGCCGTCCTCCTCGTCGATGGCCTCGGCAATGACGACGTCGTCGAGCGCGTTGAGACGCTGGATCAGGGCATCGATGTCCTGCTCGGCCGCGACCGCCGCGCGCACCTCGTATCCGCTCATCAGCGAGATGTCGTCGATGGCGAGCACGTTGCCCGGATCGATCATCGCGACGAGCAGCGTGCGCTCGTCGATGACCTTGACCGGCACGGCGCCGTAGCGCCTGGCGGAACTCGCGGGCAGCAGGTTGGCGGCCGCCATGTCGACCTTGAAGATGCCGAGATCGAGCTGGTCGACGCCGAAGCGCTCGGCCACGACGCGGGCGAGCTGGTCGGGCGTCAGGACCCCGCGCTCGACGAGCACCTCGCCGGTGCGCCGGCCGCTGGCGCGCGACTCCGCGATCGCCGCCTCGACGGCCTCGCGCGCGGCATAGCCGAGGTCGACCACGATGTCGCCGATGAAGCGCGACGAGCGCCCCCGGCTCGTGGGTGCGGTCAGGCCAGGGATCTGCTGGTCGGGCGCAGGGGCGGACTCGGCAAGCGACATTGCCCGTGATATCGGCAGTTGGGCGCCATCTTTGAACGCACGCCGCACCGCCTGGCGCGCAGAAGCAACGAGACAACCTCAGTGCGCGCTGCGCGCGGCGGCGACGGCGGCCTGCCCGTAGCTGATGGCCCCGTCGTTGGGCGGCAGCCGCTCGGGGACGAGGACACGCAGCCCATCGTGCTCGAGCGCGGCGCTCGCGGCGTCAAGCAGCAGCCGGTTCTGGAACACGCCGCCGGACAGCACGACCGTCGCGAGGCCGTGGCGCTCGGCGAGGATCGCGCAGGCCCGCGCGGTGGCCGCCGCGACGGCGGCGTGGAAGCGCGCGGCCACCATCGCGACCGCCGTGCCCGCGCGCACGTCTTCGGCGACCGCGATGATGGCCGGCCGCGCATCGAGGACGACCGGCGGGCCGGGGTCGACCGGCAGCGGATAGGCCGGCTGGGCGGCCGCGCGCGCCGCGGCTCCCTCGAGCTCGGCCGCGGCCTGCCCCTCGTAGTTGACGCGGGCGCGCACGCCGGCCAGCGCCGCGACCGCATCGAAGAGCCGCCCCATGCTGGTCGTCACCGGCGCCGCGAAGCCCGTGCGCGCCATCCTGGCGACGGCCGTCCACGCCGTCGGGTCGACGACGCCGGCGAGGGTCGCAGGGAGCTGCGGCTGCTCACCCACCGCCTCGGCCAGCCACGAGCACGCCATCCGCCATGGCTCGCGCACCGCCTGGTCGCCGCCCGGAAGCCGGACCGGATGCAGATGCCCGACGCGCTCGAAGCCCGCCAGATCGCCGACCAGCAGCTCGCCGCCCCAGATCGTGCCGTCGGTGCCCAGGCCGGTGCCGTCGAAGATCGCGCCGATCGCCGGCCCGGTCTCGCCGTGCTCGGCCAGGCAGGCAGCGAGGTGCGCGTGGTGGTGCTGGACGGCCACGCGCTCGACGCCTTCGCGCTGCAGCGCGTAGGCCGTCGAGAGGTAGTCCGGATGCAGGTCGTGGACGACCACCTCGGGGGTGACGGCGAAGAGCGCCTCGAAGTGCGCGATGCCCTCGCGGAACGAGGTCAGCGTCTCGAGGTTCTGCAGGTCGCCGATGTGGTGGCCGACCCAGGCCCGCGTGCCCTTCGCCACGCAGAAGGTCGCCTTGAGCTCTGCGCCGCAGGCCACGAGCGGCGGGGCGGGGAGCGGCAGGTCCGTGCTGGCCGGGACATGGCCCCGCGAGCGGCGCAGCAGCAACGGGGCGCCGCTGCGGCGGGCGCGCACGACGGAGTCGTCGGTGCGCGTGTGGATCGGCCGGTCGTGGGTCAGAAAGCCGTCGGCGATTCCCGCCAGCCGCTGCCGCGCGTCGTCGTCGGTGTAGGCGATCGGCTCGTCGGAGACGTTGGCGCTGGTCATCACGAGCGACGCCGCCCACGTCGCTGAGCAGCAGGTGGTGCAGCGGCGAGTAGGGCAAGCATCACGCCGAGGTCGCCCGAGTGCGGCGCGACGGCCGATGCCACGCGCGCGTCGGGGCGCCGCGGCGCGAGCACGATCGGCCGCTCGCGGCCCAGCAGCAGCGCCTCCTCGTCGGGGCCGAGCTCGACGAGCGCCCGCGCGGTCGTCGAGGTCCGGCGCCATCAGCGCGAACGGCTTGTCCTCGCGGTGCTTGCGCGCGCGCAGGGCGGCAACCGCGGCCTCGTCGTCGGCCCGGCAGGCGAGGTGATAACCGCCCACGCCCTTCACCGCCACGACGCGCCCGTCGCGCAGCGCCTCGGCCGCGGCGGCCAGCGCGTCCGCGCCGACCGCCGCGCCGAAGCCCACGGTCGGGCCGCAGTCGGGGCAGGCGTTGGGCTGGGCGTGGAAGCGCCGGTCGGACGGGTCGTCGTACTCGGCCCGGCAGCGGGCGCACATGACGAAGCGCCGCCATCGTGGTCAGCGGCCGGTCGTATGGCACGCCGCGCACGATCGTGAAGCGCGGGCCGCAGTTCGTGCAGTTGATGAACGGGTAGCGATGGCGGCGATCGGCCGGATCGAACAGCTCCGCGAGGCAGTCGTCGCACGTCGCGCTGTCGGGCGAGACGAGCGCCAGCGGCTCGCCGCCGCGCGCGCTGGCGACGATCGCGAAGTCAGCGTCGCCCGCGGGCTCCAGCGCCTCAGAGCGCACGCGCTCGACGGTCGCAAGCGGCGGCGCCTCGGCCGGCAGCCGCGCCAGGAAGGACGCGACGGCCACCGCGTCGCCCTCGACCTCGAGCAGTACCCCGCGCTCGTCGTTGAGCACGAAGCCGCCGAGCTGGAGCTCCCCGGCGAGGCGGTGGACGTATGGGCGAAAGCCGACACCCTGCACGACGCCCTCGACGCGGGCTCGGACTCGAGTGGCGGTCACGGCGCGGTCTCGACCAGCTCCCGCAGGACGTGATAGGCGGTCGCCTGCGCCTCCTGGATGCGCGGGATGTGCTGCGAGCGCGTGATCACGACGTGGTCGGCCAGCCCCTCCGACGCGACGCGCCCACCGTCGTAGCCGACCAGCGCGATCGTCCGCAGCCCTCGGCGACGCGCCTCCCCCAGCGCCTCGAGGACGCTCAGCGAGTTGCCGCTCGTCGAGAGCGCGAGCAGCACGTCGCACGGGCGCCCGTAGGCGATGACCTGGCGGGAGAAGATCGCCTCGGTGCCGATGTCGTTGGCGATCGCGGTGAGGATCGCCGTGTCTGCGGTCAGGTCGAGCGCCCGGCGGGCCGGCCAGCCCGTCGCTGCGGGCGGCCCGGCGAAGTCGGCCACGACATCCATCGCATCGGTGGCCGAGCCGCCGTTGCCGAGCGCGATCAGGCGCCCGCCGGCCTCGAAGGCCGCGCGCAGGTCGGCAGCGGCCGCACGCAGGGTGTCGGCGCCGTCGGCCAGCGTCTGCTCGCGCAGCGCGCTGGCCTCCTCACCCTTGGCCATCGCCGACGCCGCGACGTCCGCGAGCACCGCGTCGAGGTCGTGCTCCTGCTCGCCGAGGAACGGATACAGAAAGCTCGACGCCCCGACGTCGTGGACCCGCTGCTCGGTGCGGCCCTCGAGCAGCCCGCGATGCTCGAAGAAGACGTGCACGAGCTCCCACAGCACGTGGTAGGCGGTCTCGACGACCTCTTGACGCACGAACGCGTCGTCGCCGGGCGGCTCGAGCTCCCACTCGGCACCCAGCGGCGCGAAGGCGATGGTCAGGCAGCCGCTCGCGCGGGCCGCCGCAAGCGCTTCGCCCAGCACCGGTCCGTCACCGGGCTCGCCGAAGGCGACCACGATGTCCTCGGGCTCGACGAGCAGGTCGAGCTCGCCGAGCAGCGGCGCGGACTCGCCGGTGAGGCCGATCGCGGGCAGCGCGCGCTTGCCCACGATCACGGGATGGACGAACTCGACGGCGATGTGGCGCACGTCCGAGCGCGCCTGCGGAGTGACACCGATCGCCACGAGCCGGCCGTCGCGGGCGAAGCGCTCGGCCATGCGGTGGCACAGGCGCGCAAGCCGGGTGGCGCCTTCCTCGTCGAAGAGCGCCTCGCCGGCCCTGCGGCGCTGCGCCGTCGCGGTCACACGGCAGCTCCCGAGCGCGCGGCGACGAGCTCGCGCAGCCACGTGCGCCACGCGTCGACGCCCTCGCCGGTACGCGCGCTGACGAGCATGCGCTCGACGTCCGGATGGACGGCGTCGAGGTTGTGCAGGAAGCGGTCGAGGTCGACGTCGAGGTGCTCCATGAGGTCGAGCTTGTTGACGAGGACCAGATCGCAGGTGCGGAACATCAGCGGGTACTTCAGCGGCTTGTCCTCGCCCTCGGTGATAGCCGAGACCATCACGCGCGCGTCCTCGCCGACGTGGAACTCGGCCGGACACACGAGGTTGCCGACGTTCTCGACGATCAACAGGTCGATGTCATGCAGCGGCAGCGCGGGCAACGCCGAGCGGACCATGTTGGCATCGAGGTGACACTCGCCGCCGAATCCGTTGTCGGTGTTCAGCTGCGTGACCGGCACGTGCAGGCTTGCGAGCCGATCGGCGTCCATCGAGCCCTGCACGTCGCCCTCGAGCACGCCGACACGGACACCCTCGATGCCCTCGGCGAGCAGGCGCTCGAGCAGGGTCGTCTTGCCCGCCCCGGGCGCGCTCATGAGGTTGACGACCGTGACGCCGTGGGCGTCGAAGTCGGCGCGGTTGGCGCGGGCGATCGTGTTGTTGGCGTCGAGCGCGTCCTCGACGACTCTGACCTTCACGCGGTGCATGCCGGCTCCTTGTCCGTGACGTCGATCGATTCCACCATGAACTCGTCGCCGCTGACGATCTCCGCGCCCGCCTCGCCACAGGCGGGGCAGCGGAAGACAGGGTCGTCGAGCGCCCATTCGTGCCCGCAGCCGCAGCGCAGCACCGCGGGCACGACCTCCTGCTCCAGGCGCGCGCCCTCGCACACGGTGCCGCGGGCCACGTGCTCGAAGTAGAAGGCCAGCGAGGCGGGCACGACCTGGCGCAGATGCCCGACGCGCAGGTACACCGCGGTCACCCGCCGCCCGGCCGCGTGGCGCTCGACGGTGTCGATGATCGCGCCGGCTAGAGACAGCTCGTGCACGTGGACTCCACGAGCTCGACGGCGCCGTCGACCGCCGCGCTGACCTGGTCGCTGAGCCCGAACCCCATCGCGTCGATCTCGGCGGGCTCGCACGCGATGACGACGACCTTGCCCGGCCAGCCGCCGACGGCCCGCACGAAGCGCAGCACCGTCTGCGGGTCCATCCCGTGGGGGTCGAGCATCTCGCCGTCCTCGATCCCCGCCGCGATGTCCTCCTCGTCGGGCTCCATCACGTACAGCGTCCCCGGCTCGCCGCCCTGGCGGCTGACGTCGAGCAGCACCAGGGCGTCGTAGCCGCGCATCACCTCGTAGGCGAGGTCAAGGCCGCCGGTGCCGAAGTCCATGACGGTCACGCCGGGCGGGAGCTCGCGTGCCTCCAGGCGCCGGGCGACCTCGCCGCCGAAGCCGTCGTCGCGCAGCCACGCGTTGCCGACGCCCGCCACGAGAATCTGCTTCTCGGCCTGCGCGCTCACGTCCAGCGGGCCTCCACCTCGCCGGTGAAGAAGAACAGGAAACGGCCGGTCTCGCGCATGAGCTCCTGCCCGGGGTCGTCGTCGACGGTCACGCCGAAGTAGAGCTTGTTGTCGTAGTCGTAGTACAGGCGCTCGAGCGTGGCGACGCGCCCGTTGAGCATCTTGTCGTATGGGTCCGAGCGGTGCTCGAGGCGCAGCACGACCTTGTCGCCGAGCCGGTAGGTCACGCCGTCGACCTCGACCTGCTTCTCGCCGGGCGGCTCCTGCGGGTCTGACAGGACGGTGCGCCCATGCAGCGCGACGATGTCCTGGGGCGTCGCCGCCTCGGCGCGGGCGAGCATCTCGCGCACGGCCGGGTCCTGCTGCGCGATCGCCGCGCGCTCGTCGTCGCTGAGCGCAAGGACGTGCAAGAGCAGCGCCTCCTCGATCTCGGTGCCGTCGAAGAGGTCCCCGCGGCTCTCGGGGGCCAGGCGCGGGTGGTCGGGAAGCACGATCGCCGCGCCGAGCAAGGCGTTGTCGGCATCGGTCGCGAGCACCGGATAGGTGTTGACGCTTTCGGCGCCGACCGCCTCCAGGGGCGACTCGAATCGCCCGCCTTCGAGGCGCAGGAGCGGGTGCGTGGAGATCAGGCTCGCGCCCAACGCGCCCGCGCGGTCCAGGCCCTGCTCGACCGGCGTCGTGTTGTGCACGCAGAGCATCACGCGCCAGCGGTCCTCGCCCAGGTCGTCGGCGGACATGCGGACGCGCCCGTGCAGGCCGTCGCGCTCGAAGGGCTCGACGTGCGGTGTCCGCGCGAGGTCGGCGAGCGGTTGTCCCGGCGCCTCGAGACGCCCCTCGACGGCCTGGTGGCGCTCGCCGGAGCCCTGCAGGAAGCGCACCTCGCCGCTGAGCACCGCGTCGCCGCCGGCGCGGACGATGCCCTGCATGCGCAGCTTGTCGAAGGTGCCCGGCGTGGCCTGGGCGTAGATCGGCGGGTAGACGATGCCGAACGGCGTGGGCGTCGCGTTCTTGGTCGCGCCCGGCGTGTACGGGTACAGCGCATAGCCCTCGTACAGCAGCGTGTGCAGGAGCTCGTCGAGCACGTCAGTCGCCGCCGAGCAGATCCGCGACACTTGCGTCGTACGACGGCAGGCCCTCGCGCGCCCTGTAGCGCGAGAGCGCGGCCATGGTCTGCGGGTGCAGCCGCACCCATGCACCGTTGGGGTAGTGGTGCTCCATCATCTCCTTCCAGGTCGCGACCGGCATGCGCCAGTCGGCCGAGCACGTCCAGGGGATGAGCACGACCTGCAGCTGCCCGGCGTCGCCGCGGTGCAGCACCGAGCCGGTGAAGTGAAAGCTCAGAGGGACCTCGCCGTCGGGCAGTGTGTAGAGATACTTCGCGGCCGCGAGCTCGAGGTCGTACGTGCACGCGACGGGCACCGTGAACGTCGTCTCGCCCGTGAAGCTCGGCACCAGCGTGGTGACGTGGGCCCAGACGAAGCTCTTGGTCGTCGACGCCCACCGCTCGGGCGCCCCGAAGAGCTCGACCAGCTCCGCGCGCGTCTCGGCCTCGTACTGGCGGCGCGCGGGGTCGATGTTGATCTGCGCCGTGAGCGCGATGGTGAAGACCTCGTGGCCCGAGGTCTCCGTGACCCCCAGTGCGAACGACAGCGTCGGCGCGGCAGCGTCGCGGACCCAGGTGACGTCGTGCACCTGGAACTCCGGCGCGATCGCGGGCGCTTCGACGTCGCCGCTCAAGCGGCGCTCCTGGCGTCCGGGATCCGGGCGAAGAAGGCCTCGACCGCGTTGGCCACGGCGTCGCCGCCGGAGATCCCCTCCCACGTCGCCTTGATCATCCCGACCAGCTCGTAGCAGCGGTCGATCGGGACGATCGCGTGAAGGTGCGGGTCAACGAGCCGGTTGACGACGAGCGCCTCGACCTCGGGCTCGAGATCGCGAAGCACCGGGTTGGCGGCGACCAGCTCGTTCCAGGCGTCCAGGTACAGCTCGGACTCCGTGGCGCCGGCCGGGCTCGGGTACAGCGCGACGACACCGGCCGCCGCCTCGCTGAGGAAGAAGAAGGCCAGCCCGATCGGGATCTGGAACTGGGCCCAGAGCTCGTCGCGGCAGGTCGAGGCCCTCGAGGCGCAGCGTGCGCGTCCCGGTCGGGCGCAGGTCACCCTCGCCCGAGCGCATCGCGATGCACGGCTCGCACGCGCAGAGAATCCGCCGCTCGCCGACGTCGAGCAGGTGGCGATGGTCCTCGGGCATCGTGGCGCCGCACAGGTCGCAGCGCGCACCCTCCTCGGGCGGCGGCGGGCGGGCGGGCGACGCCCGCGGCCGGGTCATGCGGCGCAGCCGCGCGACGACCTCGGCGTTCGGAGCGTCGGTCAGGCCCACGGGGTCCCCCCTCGCTCGGGTTCCGTGCCCACCGCGAGTGCGGACGCGGGCGCCAGCGCCACCTTGACCTCCGCACCCGTCGCGCGGCGCAGCAGCGGGATCGGCTCGAGCTGCCCCGGCTCGGAGCCCAGCGCGCGCCCGGCGCGCCGCAGGTCGAAGGCCCGCCCGCAGCGCGCACAGCTGAGGATCTCGGCGCTCAGCGACGCGTCGCCCAGACCGGCGCCGCAGCCGGCGCACGCGCTGCGGTAGGCCAGCAGCGTGCCCTCGACGTTCGCGACGATCAACTCGGCGCCGCGCAGCGTCACCGAGCTCAGCTCGCCCGGGGCGACGTCGCCCGCCTGGTCGAGCGCCATCCACGTCGGCGTCGGGGCAGGTCCGTTGCGCGCGGCGGTGACGCCATCGACCTCCAGGCCGGCGAGGTCGGGGGCGGCCTGGTCCAGCGCATCCTTGATGGCGAGCTCCAGCGTGGCGGCCGACGCCGGGCAGCCGTCGCAGCTGCCCGCGAGGCGCAGGCGCGCGACCCCGTCCTCGAGGCCGAGCAGCTCGACATCCCCCCCGTGCGACTCCATGTAGGGCCGCACGCTGTCGAGCGCCTCGCGCACCCGCGTCTCGAGGTCGATCGGGTACAGGTCGTGGATGAGCAGCAGGCTGGCCACGACGCCATCGTGGACGAGCCGCTCGTGGATCTCCTGGCCGACCGCGCCCGCGTCCTGCAGGGCCTCGACCACGCGCCGCAGCCCGTCGCCGTAGAGCTCGACGATCGCGCCGATGAGGTCCTCGGCGACGTCCTTCTCGCGCCCCTCCGGCAGGGCCTCGAGTGCCTCGGTCAGCTCCTGGACGCGGGCCAGGTGCTGATCGGAGTCCACTTCTGCGGCCATCAGCACAGGCCGGTCGGCCGGTGCACGACCTTCCGAACGCGGCCCGCCCCGGTATACATGTGCACGCCGCACGGCAGGCACGGGTCGAAGGATCGCACCGCGCGCATGATGTCGACGCCCTTGAAGTTCTCCGGGCCGTTCTCCTCGAAGATGGGCGTGTTCTGGACGGCGTCCTCGTACGGGCCGGGAGTCCCGTAGACGTCGCGCGGGTTGGCGTTCCACGGCGTCGGCGGGTAGGGCTGGTAGTTGGCGATCTTGCCGTCGCGGATGACCATGTGGTGCGAGAGCACCCCGCGAGCTGCCTCGTGGAAACCGACGCTCACGGCCTGCTCGGGGACCTTGAAGTCCGCCCAGCTCTTGGTCCGCCCCGCGCGGATCTCGGCGAGCGCCTTCTCCAGGCAGTGCAGCCCAACCAGCGCCGAGTAGGCCTGGTGGTAGGTGCGCGCGCGGTCGCGCTCGACCGCGTTGGACTTCTCCGGCACCTTCCACTCGAGCTCCATCTCGGGCATGCCCGCCGTCTTGGGCAGCACCATCTGGATGCTCTCGCCGGTCGCCTTGAGGTAGCCGATGTCGACGAGGCCGGCCTTCGCCGTCACCCACTGGCGGGCGAACGGGCCGCCGCCAGTGTCACAGGCCACGTAGGTGTCGTTGCGCTGGTCGTACATGCGCGGCGACACGACCCAGCTGTACTTGTCGGCCCAGTCGCGCTTCTGCGGCTTGGGCAGCGTGACCTTGTTCCACGGGTGGCGCTTGTCGACGGGGTTGCCGAGCGGGTCCTGGGTGACGAGCGTCTCCTCGCTGGACCAGTCGTCGAAGTACGAGCTGCCCAGCAGGATCCGCATGGCGAGATTGATCTCCACCAGGTCGGTGGTGATCAGCTCGCCCTTGAAGACCAGGCCCGGCGTGATGTAGCGGTGCCGGCCCCACTCGCCCATGTTCTTGTAGCTGTAATCGACGTACTCGGGGTCGTCGAAGCAGCCCCAGCACACGAGGTCGGTGTCGCGGTAGCCGACCATGTCGTACCCCGGCAACTCCTGCAGGAAGAAGTCGTAGAGGTCGTCGTGCATCGGCACCGTGCGCTTGACGTACTCCATGTAGCGCATGAGCCGCACGTAGTAGTCCGTGCAGGTCTGGTGCGTGATGTGGGCGCTGACACCGCCCGGCATGATCGTCGACGGGTGCGTGTGGCGGCCGCCGAACAGGCAGTACATCTCGCGCGTGTAGCGGGCCACCTGCAGGGTCTCCAGATAGAAGCTGCCGGTGAAGGGGTTCAGCGCCCGCATGATGTCGGCGATCGTCTTGTAGCCGTGGATGTCGCTGTGGGGGGCCGACGTCTCCTCGGCCTTCTTGAGCAGCGTCGGGTTGGTCTCCTTGACCATCTGCTCGCAGAAGTCCACGTTGGCCATGCAGTCGTTGAAGATCGCGTGGTCGAACATGAAGTCCGCCGACTCGGCCAGGTTGTAGGCGTAGTCGCCGAGCTTGGGGGGCTTGACGCCGTAGGCCATGTTCTGGTTCAGGCACGAGCACGTGCAGTGGTTGTCACCGCAGATGCCGCAGATGCGGCTGGTGATGAAGTGCGCGTCGCGCGGGTCGATCCCCTTCATGAAGATGTCGAAACCGCGGAAGACCATCGAGGTCGAGTAGCACTTCATGACCTGGTGGTTGGTGAAGTCGATCTCGGTGTGGATGCCCAGCGACCCGACGATGCGGGTGATGGGATCCCACGACATCTCCTTGACGACGACCTTCTGCTCCTGGGGTGTCTCAACGGCCATGATCGGCTCTCCTCACCAGCGCTTCTCGTAGCCGGTCGTCAGCTGGCGCCCCGGCTTGCGCCACTCCGGCTCCTTGTCGTAGACGGTCGTGATGTTGCGTGCGCGGAAGTACTTCAGGACCGGCCCGTAGGTGAAGCGCACCGTCTCCGCCTGCTTCTTGCCCCACTTGTCCGGGTCCATGAAGGGCATGTACTTGTCGGGGAAGCCGGGCATCGTGCAGGCCATGCAGATGCCGCCGACGTTCGGGCAGCCGCCGATCCCGTTGACCCATCCGCGTACCGGCACGTTGCAGCGGACGATCGGGCCCTTGCAGCCGAGCTTGACCAGGCAGCGCGGGTCGTCGCCGTACTCGGTCGCGAACTGCCCCTGCTCGGTGTAGCCGGCGCGGTTGCAGCTCTCGCGCGTCGTCCGGCCGAACAGCCACTTGGGACGGAGCTGGTCGTCGAGCTCGGGCGCGGGCGCCAGCCCGCCGAGGTGCAGCACCAGGTAGAGCAGCGTCTCGGTCATGTTGTCGGGCTGGGCCGGACAACCCGGGATGCAGACGACCGGTAGCCCGGCCTTCGACTTCCACTTCCATCCCAGGTAGTCCGGCAGCCCCATCGCCCCTGTCGGGTTGTTCTTCATCGCCGGGATGCCGCCGTAGGTGGCGCAGGTCCCGATCGCGACGACGGCCGCGGCCTTGTTGGCGAGGCGGTCGACCCACTCATTGGTGGTGATGGGCTGGCCGTTCTCGGGGTTGACGCCGAAGCCGGTCCAGTGCCCCTCGCCGTTGATCTCCTCGTTGCCGATCGAGCCCTCGATGATCAGGACGAACGGGTCGAGCTTGCCCTGCTCGGCGTCGTACCAGGCCTGGATGTACTCGTGGCCGACCTCGTAGGCGACCACCTGGTTGTGGATCACCACCCGCGGCATGCCGGGGATGACGCCCTGGATGATGTCCTCGAGGCTCGGGTTGGTGGCCGCGGTCATGGCCACCGAGTCGCCCTCGCAGGAAAGCCCCGTGGTCATCCACAGGACGTGAGCCGTGATCTGCTCGGTCTTCTCCTGCCCCGGTACGAACTCGACTGTGCCCGCCATCGGTACTCCTTCCTGCTGATCAACAGATCCGGGGCAACGGATCGCCCACGAGCTGGTCCATGACCCGTTTGCCGCCAAAAGCCGTCTGCACGAGCACCATCCCTGGCGGCTCGGTCTTCACCTCGCCGATCTCCACCGCGCGCTCGCATCCGGGCACCGCGCGCAACGCCGCCAGCGCCGCGTCCGCCCCTTCGGGCGCGACGAAGGCCACGAGCTTGCCCTCGTTGGCGACGTACATCGGATCGATGCCGAGGATCTCCGCCGCCCCGGCCACCGCCGGCTGCACCGGGACGTCGCCCTCGCGCACGATCATCGCCACGCCCGACGCACGCGCGAGCTCGTTCAGCACGGACGCCACGCCGCCGCGCGTCGCGTCGCGCATGCAGCGCAGCTGCGGGCCTGCCGCGTCCAGCAGCGCGTCGACGGCCGGCCACAGCGAGCACGTGTCGGACTCCACGGCCGCGTCGAGGTCGAACTCGCCGCGAGCCAGCATGATCGCGGTCCCGTGGTCGCCGATCGTCCCGGACACGAGGATGCGGTCGCCCGGTCGCAGGCCCGCCGGCGACAGCGACGCGCGCGGGTCGACCGCGCCGACGCCCGCCGTGCACAGGTACATCTGGTCAGCGTGCCCGCGCTCGACGACCTTCGTGTCGCCGGCCACCACCTCGACGTCGGCCGCGGCGGCGGCCTGCGCGATCGCCTCGACCTCCGCGCGCAACACGTCGGCCGAGAGGCCCTCCTCGAGCACCATCGACAGGCTGAGCGCCAGCGGACGCGCGCCCGCGACCGCAAGGTCGTTGACCGTCCCGTTGACGGCCAGCTCGCCGATCGACCCGCCCGGGAAACGGATCGGCTTGACCACGAAGCTGTCGGTGGTCAGCGCCACGTCGACGCCGCCGACCGAGAGCGTGCCGGCGTCGGCGAGGGCCGCGAGGGCGGGCGAGCCGAAGGCCGGCACGAAGAGCCCCTCGATGAGCGTCTGCGTCGCCTTGCCGCCCGCGCCGTGGGCCATCGTGACGTGCTCGTCCTTGAAACGCGGCCGCTTGGCGCGCGCGGTCTCGATGATCCCGAGGACACGCTCCTCGCGGTCGGTGACGGTCACACCACCTCCCGCTCCCGGGCGAAGCGCCCGTAGTTGTAATAGGCCGCGCACGCGCCCTCGGGCGAGACCATGCACGTGCCGATCGCGTGCTCGGGCGTGCATGCACTGCCGAAGACCTTGCACTCCCAGGGCTTGATGACGCCCTTGAGCACCTCGCCGCACTGACACGCCTTGGGGTCGGCCACGCGCACGTTCGGCACGCTGTAGCGGCGCTCGGCGTCGAGGTCCGAGTAGGCGTCGGAGAGGCGCAGCGCGCTTTGGGAGATGAAACCCAGCCCGCGCCATTCGAAGTGCGGGCGCAGGGCGAAGACCTCGGCCATCGCCTGCAGCGCGCGCAGGTTGCCCTCGTGGGGCACGACGCGGCTGTACTGGTTCTCGACCTCGCAGCGGCCCTCGCGCAGCTGGCGCAGGATCATCTGCACCGACTGCAGGAGGTCGACGGGCTCGAAGCCCGAGATCACGACCGGCCTGCCGTAGTCGGCGGGGATGAACTCGAACGGCCGGGCGCCGACGACCGTCGCCACGTGACCGGGACCGATGAAGCCGTCGAGCCGCAGGTCGGGCGAGTCGAGCAGCGCGCGCAGGGGCGGCACGATCGTCACGTGGTTGCACATGCACGAGAAGTTGGGAACGCCGTCGGCCTTGGCGCGCATGAGCGTCAGCGCCGTCGAGGGCGCGGTCGTCTCGAAGCCGATGGCGAAGAAGACGACCTCGCGGTCGGGGTTCTCGCGCGCGATGCGCAGCGCGTCGAGCGGCGAGTAGACCATTCGCACGTCGGCGCCCTGCGCCTTCGCGTCCATCAGCGTGCCCTTGGAGCCGGGCACGCGCAGCATGTCGCCGAAGCAGGTGAAGATAACGCCGGGCTCGTGGGCGATCGCGATGCCGTCGTCGACGCGGCCCATCGGGATCACGCACACGGGGCAGCCGGGGCCGTGGACGAGCTCGACGTTGGCCGGCAGCAGGTCGTCGACGCCGTACTTGTAGATCGAGTGCGTGTGGCCGCCGCAGACCTCCATGATCTTGTAGTGGCGGCCGGGCTCGACGGTGCTCAGGATCTCGCGCGCGAGGGCGCCCCCCAGCTCGGCATCGCGGAACTCGTCGACGAATCTCATGCGGCGCTCGCAATCGCTGCGCCGGCGTGGACCAGCACGCGATCGCCGGGTCGAACGGGCGCCACGAGCAGCACGTCGACCTCGGTGCTCGCGCCGCGCTCGTCCGCGCACACGGCGAGCCCGCGCGCCTCGTCGACGCTCACGACCTGCAGCTCGACGGCGTGGTCGCCGCAGGTGATGCAGCCGTCGAAGTCGGCGATACAGGCCGGGATCGCCTCGCTCATCCGATCACGCTGCCCTTGAGCTCCTCGATCGCGTCGTCGAAGTCCTGGCCCATCCCGCGCAGCAGCTCCAGCGTCGCGTGCGCCTCGTCCTCGTCGATCTTCGACAGCGCAAAGCCGACGTGGATGAGGACCCAGTCGCCGGGCTGAGCGCCGCCGTCATCGGCGTCCAGCAGGCCGACGTTGACGGTGCGCCGTACACCCGCCACGTCGACCTTGGCGAGGCGGTTGGCCTCGTCGACGAACTCGATGACCTGCCCTGGAATCGCCAAGCACATGACTCGCTCCTCCGGTCGGCTGAGCGGTTGTATCAGCGGGTCGAGCGGTGGTGAAGGTCGCAGTAATGCGGATTACCACGAGCCCTGGTAAGCGCGATTACCTCTGCGATGATGGTCCCCGCGCATGCCGCCACAACGGCGAGAGCGATGGCCTGCACAGGGCGAGCCGGCGGCCCTGCGCGGTCGGCTGCGCCCGCCGGCGTCCTACTGCTATCTGCTCGACGCGGACACCGATCTGGCCCAGGAGTTCGACCTGCGCATGCGCGTCGTGGCGCGCCAGGTGGCCACCGCCGTCGTCTTCGAGATCCCCCTCGGCGAGCATGCGCCGTCGGACTGGCTGGTGCCCGAGGCCGGCGGCCTGGGCCTGCTGCTGCTCGACGGCGTGGTCGCGAACGAGGTCCAGGTGGGCGACCGGACGGCCACCGAGCTCCTGGGTGCGGGCGACCTGCTGCAGCCGTCCGAGCACGACGTCGACCGGCTCCTGGAGCGCGCCGACCGCTGGGACGTGCTGGTGCCCGCACGCGTCGCCGTGCTCGACGCGGCCTTCGCCGAGCGCGTGCGTCCGTGGCCGCAGATCGCGCTCGCGCTGCTGCGGCGTTGCGGCCGGCGCGCGTGCGACCTCGACGTCCAGCGCGCGATCGCCTGCCAGCCGCGGCTCGAGGTCCGTCTGACGCTCATGTTGTGGCACCTCGCCGCGCGCTGGGGAAGGGTCGAGATGGGCGGCATCCGCCTCTCGCTCCCACTCACGCACCGCCTGCTCGGCCAGCTCGTCGGCGCCGAGCGGCCGTCGGTCTCCCATGCGCTCGCGCGCCTGGCCGAGGCCGAGCTCGTCACCGGCCGCGGCGACGAGTGGCATCTGCACGGCACGCTCGATGAGCATCTCGCGTGCCTGGCCGAGCGTGGCCATCACGACGGTGACCGGGCGACGGTTCCGGTGACCCCCACGTCCACGTGATGCTGCAGACCGAGTTCACCCCGGGCCAGAGCCGCAGCGAGCGGCTGCTGGTCCACGTGATCTGGATGACCAGCGGCCTGGGCTGCGACGGCGACACGATCGCGCTCACGGCGGCGACCAGCCCGTCGCTCGAGGATCTGTTGACCGGGGCCATCCCGGGGATGCCGGGAGTCGTCATCTACAACCCGGTGCTGGCCTTCGAGACGGGCGAGGACCTCATGCGAGCCTGGTACGACGCGGAGCTCGGCCGCCTGGACCCGTTCATCCTCGTCCTCGAGGGGTCCGTCCCCAACGAGGAGATCAACGGCGAGGGCCACTGGGCCGCCTTCGGCGTCGACCATGCCACGGGCCAGCCGATCACGACGAACTCGTGGATCGACCGCCTGGCTCCGCAGGCGGCCGCCGTGATGGCGATCGGAACGTGCGCGGCCTACGGGGGCGTCCCGGCGATGCGCAACAACCCGACAGGCGCCATGGGCCTGCGCGACTACCTCGGCTGGAGCTGGACGTCGCGGCTTGGCACCCCGGTCGTCA
The DNA here is from genome assembly GCA_963821355.1 of uncultured Actinomycetes bacterium. GTDB lineage: Bacteria > Actinomycetota > Thermoleophilia > Solirubrobacterales > Solirubrobacteraceae > JAOPZW01. The sequence continues at coordinate 526,115 of CAWGDO010000009.1, forward strand.
ACCTCCCGGGCTGCCCGGTCCAGCCCAACAACATCACCGAGACGCTGCTGGCGCTCATCCTGCAGCTCGGCGACCTGGCACCGGCGATCGACCTCGACGATCAGGGACGCCCGCGCTGGCTGTTCGACCGCACGGTCCACGAGACCTGCAATCGGGCTGGGTTCGCCGAGGAGGGCGGCTTTGCCGACACCCTGGGCGACGACGCCCGCTGCCTGGTCAAGCTGGGCTGCAAGGGCCCCGTGGTCAAGTGCAACGTGCCGGTGCGCGGGTGGGTCAACGGCATCGGCGGGTGCCCGAACGTCGGCGGCATCTGCAACGGCTGCACGAGCGCCGGCTTCCCTGATCGCTTCATGCCCTTCATGGAGGCCGACCGGCTCGGGTCGCTGGCCGCTCGGGGCGCGCGCTTCACCTACGGCCCGGTGCTCAAGTACTTCCGCGACCGCGCGATGACGCACCGCTATGAGGTCGAGCCCGCCTGGCGGCGCCCCACGGCGGAGCTGACCACCGGCTACGAGCGCCGGTGGTGACGGGCTGTGCCGGTGAAGGTGATCTTCCGCTGCCAGTTCTGCGCCGCGGTGCCTGACACCGAGACCCAGCGCAGCCTCGAACGCCAGCTGCGCGAGCTCGTCTGCGGCGAGTACCTCGACGCGCTGCCGGGACGGTGGCTGGTGTGGCACGGCCGCGGGCCGTTCGGGCCGACTCGCTACGCGTGCGCCGAGCACCGCGGCGACCTGACCGCCTACCTGCGCGAGCACTACGGCACGCTGGGCTGGCACCCGTGGAAGATGCCGCCCTACCCCGTGACGCGGCGCTCGCGCGACACCGACCACGCGCTGCGCCTGCGCACGCTGTCGCCCGGCTCGGGCTGGGGGTCGCGCGCGTGACCGCGGGCGACGACGTCCTCGCCCGGCCCGTCCACGCCGGCGGCGCCGACCGGCGTTTCGGCGAGCTCACCTCCGAGGACGTGCGCGCTCACGCCGCCGAGCTGCGCTCCGCCGCGGGCTGGGGGCCGACGGCACGCATCGGGGCCGTCGCGCAAGCGTGGCGCGAGCTCGCCGAGGACATGGCGCGCGAAGGGGCGGCGACCGTCGCCGACCTCGGCCCCGAGCGCGCGGCCGCGGCGGCCGAGCGCCTGTGGGTCGTGCCGCCCGGCGGGAGCCTGCTGCGCTGAGCGGTCTTCAGCCGGCGCTGTCGAGCGCCTGGTTGACCAGCGCGTCGGCGTCGGCGTTCTGCGCGCGCGGTACCGAGCGGATGCTCCAGCGCTCGAAGGCGCGCAGCGCGCGCTGCGCCTCCGCGTAGAGCGGGCGCATGTCGGGGTGCTTGACCTTGTACTGGCCGTTGACCTGCCTGGCCACAAGCTCGGAGTCGTTGACGACCTCGACCTCGTCGGCGCCCAGCGCGCGGGCGCGCGCGAGCCCGAGGAGGAGCCCCCGGTACTCGGCCACGTTGTTCGTCACCACGCCCAGCAACTCGTGCGCCTCGTCGAGGACGTCGCCGTCGGGGGTCGACACCACCGCCGCGGCGGCGGCCGGCCCCGGGTTGCCGCGCGCCCCGCCGTCGACGTGGACGACGACCTTCACTCTGCGGTGTCGAGCGGCGGGAACTCGCCCGGCACCCGCGCGCGGCGACGGTCGCGCGTCTCGCGGTGCTCGGCGGCGTGCTCCTCGCCGCGCGCGCGGCGCTCCGATTTGCGCCGGTCGATGATGACCTTCACGTTCGGGTCGTCCTTGTAGTACTCCACGAGCTTCTCGTAGAGCTCAGGGGCCAGTTCCTCTGGGACGACCGAGTAGATCATCGGGACTTGACTCTAGGCGGGCTGCGCGACGAGGTGCAACTGGCCGAGCTCGTCGGCGGCGGCGTTGGGGACCTGATCGGCCGCATCGAGCTCGGCGAGCTCGGTCCCCTGGCCGGTGACGCGCGGGCCGGCGGCCTCGTCGGCGAGGTCGACCTCGTAGCGGTACCAGCTCAGCTCCCAGCCCACCACGATCGTCACGACGCTGCCCTCGGTCAGCGACGGCCGCACGGCGACGATCGGCGCGCCGAGCGAGCGCGCCACCCCCGACACCGTCCGGGGGTGCAAGCTCGAGTTGAAGAGGTCCAGCGCGCGCGACATCTTCATGTCGGCGTTCGTGGGCACCGCGTGCACGGAGCGCGGCGCCTGCGGGCGCGGCTCGGGCGCCCGCGACGCCTCGCCGCCGTTGTCGGCGTCGAGCTGCTCTTGCAGCGCCTGCGCGTCAGCGCGGCGCTGGCGCAGGCGCGCCAGGAACGAGCGTGAGCGCCCGTTGTGAGCGCGCGAGCGCACGGCGGCGTCGTCGAGACCCTCGCGGATCCAGCCCTCGTGGGCGGCACGCTGCGTGCACAGCTCGCACACGTTGCGCCGGATGCCGGCGGCAAGGAAGACGTCGGCCTGCTCGCCGCGCAGCAGCGTGCGGCCGCAGACGTCACAGGACACCACGGGGGTGCTCGTGCTGATGGACTTGCGGGTCACGAGCACCCCAGCCTATCCGGTCGCGCGCCGCCGGCGGCGGCGGCCGCCGCGCAGGGGCGGCTCGCCGCGCGGCCGCCTGTCAAGCGCTGACCGCCTCCTCCTCGGCCTTGACCTCGCTGATGACCTTCTGCGCCAGGTGGGCGGGAACCTCCTCGTAGCGTAGGAAGTCCATCGTGTAGTCGCCCTGCCCACCGGTCAGCGCCCGCAGGTCGGGCGCGTAGGTGAGCATCTCGGCCATCGGCACCTCGGCCTTGACCTCGGTCATGCCGCCGGCGGGCTCCATGCCCTGCGGGCGCCCGCGGCGCGAGTTGAGGTCGCCGATGACGTCGCCCACGGCGTCGTCGGGCACGCTCAGGGTCACCAGCATGATCGGCTCCAACAGCACCGCGCCGGCCTGCGCGAGCGCCTCCTTCATCGCGATCGAGCCGGCCATCTTGAACGCCATCTCGCTGGAGTCCACCGAGTGGTAGGAGCCGTCGTAGAGGCGCACGCGCACGCCCTTGACCGGGTAGCCGGCAACGACGCCCTGCTGCAGCGCCTCGACGCAGCCCTTCTGGACCGCAGGGATGAAGCCCTGCGGTATGACGCCGCCCTTGATGGCGTTGTCGAACTCGAAGCCCGTCTCGTCGCCCACGAGCGGCTCGATCTCGATGTGGCAGTCGCCGAACTGGCCGCGCCCGCCGGTCTGCTTCTTGTGGCGCCCGTGCGCCTTGGCCGGCTTGCGGATCGTCTCCTGGTAGGGAACGCGCGGCGGCTTGAGCGTGACCTCGGCCCCGAAGCGCGACTTCAGGCGGTCGACGACGACCTCGACGTGGATCTGCGACAGGCCGGCGACGATCTGGTCGCCCGTCTGCGCGTCGCGGTGCAGGTCGATGGTCGGGTCCTCCTCCTGCAGCCGGCGCAGCGAGGTGAAGACCTTGTCCTCGTCGCCCTTGGCCTTGGGCTCGATCGCGAAGGCCATGACCGGCTGGGGCAGCTGGATGGCCGGCATGACGATCGGCTCGTCGCGGGCGGCCAGCCAGTCGCCGGCGCGCGTCTCCTTGAGCTTGGCCACCGCGCCGATGTCGCCGGGGCCGAACCCATCGGCGTGGCCCTGCTCGCGCCCCTGGGGCACGATCAGGGTCCCGATGCGCTCCTTGGCGTGCGCGCGGGTGTTGAGCACCTGGTTGTCGGGCCGCATGACGCCCTGGTAGACCCGGAAGAAGTTGATCCGTCCGGCGAACTGGTCGGCCTTCGTCTTGAAGACGTAGGCGAACAGCTCCTTGTCAGGGTCGGGCTCCAGGGTGACCTCCGGCAGCTCCAGCGCGCCGTGCTTGACGGGGCTGGGCAGGTCCTCGACGATCGCGTCGAGCAGGCGGTTGGTGCCGAGGTTCTTGGTCGCGACGCCGCAGACCACGGGGAAGATGCCGCCGTGGTTGGTGCCGTCCTTCAGCGCGGTCACGATCTCCTCGTGGGAGATCTCCTCGCCCTCGAGATAGCGCTCCATGAGCGAGTCGGAGACCTCGGCGACCTCGTCCATGAGCTTCTCGCGGTACTCCTGCGCCTGCGCCTGGAGCTCGTCGGGGATCGGGATCTCGGTGCAGTTCTCGCGCGAGTCGCCTGAGTACTCCCAGGCCTTCATGTCGACGAGGTCGATGACGCCGCGCACCTCGTGCTCGGAGCCGATCGGGATCTCGGTGGCGACCGCGTGCGGGCCGAAGACGCTCTTCAGCGACTCCAGCGTGCGGAAGAAGTCGGCGCGCTCACGGTCGAGCATGTTCACGAAGACCATCCGCGCCAGGTCGAACTCCTCGGCGCGCTGCCACAGGCGCGTCGTGTTGACCTCGACGCCCATCACCGCGTTGACGACGAAGATCGCCGACTCGCAGACGCGCAGGGCGCCCATCGCGTCGGCCACGAAGCTCGGCTCGCCGGGCGTGTCGATCAGGTTGATCTTGCGCTCGTCCCACTCGAACGAGCTCAGCGACGCGCTGATCGACATCTGGCGTGCCTGCTCGTCGGGATCCGAATCCGAGGCGGTGGTGCCCTCGGTCACCGACCCCAGCCTGTTGACGGCGCCGGCCTGGTAGAGCAGCGCCTCGTTGAGCGAGGTCTTCCCACTGCCGCGATGGCCGACGAGGGCGACGTTCCGTACGCGGTCCGCCCTGTGCATGCGATATCTCCTCTCCTCGATGACGGAGGCGACGGACACTAGCGGGTGCCGAACGTCGTCACATCGCTGCCGGGAGCCGATATGCGACCCGGCCGCCTGCGGCCGCCCGGGCCGGTGCGGGGGCGAAGATTCGTTGCCTGGGGCCTCGTGCTCGGTATGCGAGACGAAGTCCCCAAGCACCGCGACCGGCTCGTCGGCACCCTCGCCGATTGTCAACACGGCGTGGTCAGTCGGCAGCAGCTGCTGGCCGCCGGACTGAGCGCAGCGGCGATAGGCCGCGCGGTCGACGCCGGCCGCCTGCGCACGGCGTTCCGCGGTGTCTACGCGGTCGGCCACGTCGCGCTGCGCCGCGAGGGGTGGTGGACGGCCGCGCTCCTGGTCTGCGGCGAGGGGGCGGCGCTGAGCCACCGCACGGCTGGCTCAGTCTGGGGCATGCTGGCGGGCCCGGTCCTGCCCGTCGACGTGACCACGGGCACGGACGGCGGCCGGCGCCACTCCGGCATTCGCAACCACCGCGCACGTCTGCATCCCGTCGATGCCCTCGTCATCGACGACCTGCGCGTCACGACGCCGTCGCGGACGATCGTCGACCTCGCCGCGGTCCTCGAGGGCCGGGCGCTGCGCGAGGTCGTCGAGCGCGCCCAGGACCTGCGCCGCTTCGACCCCGAGGACGTCCGCGCCACGCTCGATCGCGCTCCGCGGCGACCGGGTACACGGCGGCTCCGCGACCTCATCACGCTCATGTCGCCCGACAGGAGTAACGCCCGCAGCTACCTCGAGCGCTTGTTTCTCGCGCTCACGCGCACGGCGCGCCTCCCGAAGCCACAGTGCAACCACGGAATCGCAGGACGCAGCCGCGACTTCGTCTGGCCCGACCACCGCCTTGTCGCCGAGACCGACGGCTACCACTATCACTCGACCAGGCGGGCGCGGCGGCGCGACAGCCACCGCGACCGTGAGCTCATCGCGCTGGGGTGGCGTCCGGTCCGGTTTACGTACGAGGAGATCGCCTTCGAGTCCGCCGAGGTCGCGCGCGAGCTGTCGGGGCTGCTCCGCCTTCCGTGAGCCGCGGGTGGCGAGGCCCGGCCGCACGGAGCGCTCGCGCATCGCGTGGGGCCTTGTGTGCGCTATGCGAGACGAACTCCCCACGCGTCGCGGCTGGGGTACCGCGCTGCGGGGACGCAGGCTGCTGCGGGCTAGCGGTTGTGGTTGACGACCTCGACGTTGTTGGCGTCGGGGTCGAGCACGTACGCGGCGTAGTAGCCGGGGTGGTAGCGCGGCCGCTCGCCGGGCGCGCCGTTGTCGCGGTAGCCGGCCTCGGTCGCGGCGCGGTGGAAGGCGTCGACGGTCGCGTTGTCGCTCGCCGGGAAGGCGAGGTGCACGTGCTCGGTCGGCGTGCCGGCGACGAGCGAGAACGATCCGCCGGCTCCGGCGAAGTGCGCGTGGTCGGGCTCACCGCCGCGCAGCTCGTACCCCGCGTGGGGCGCGATGAGCGCGTAGAAGCGGCTTGCCGCGGCGACGTCGGCCACGCGGATCCACAGGTGGTCGATGTGCCCTGGCGCGTGCACGTCGCTGTGGTGCACCGCCTCGGCGCTGTTGCCGTCGGGGTCGAGCAGGAAGGCGCCGAAGTAGTCGTCGCGGTACTCGCGACGCGGCCCCGGCGGGCCGTCGTCGCGATAGCCCGCCTCGGTGCCCGCGCGCCAGAACGCGTCGACGTGCTCGCGCGAGCGCGCGCCGAAACCGATGTGCAGGCCGCGCGTCAGCGGGTTGTCGTCGTCGGCCGTCGTCAGCGTGAAGTCGTCCCACTCGGCGAAGTGCGCGTCGCTGTAGGTCGTCTCGATGCCGAGCGTCAGGAGCACCGTGTCGTAGAAGGCCTCCGACGCCGCGCGGTCGGCGACCCTGATCGTCACGTGGTCGAACACGTCAGAGCAGCTTTCCCAGCGCCGCGTCCTGGCGCACGTACTCCTCGGCCTCGGGCTGCAGGGCAAGCGCCTCGTCGACTGCGGCGCGCGCGCCCGCCTTGTCGCCCTCGGCCAGGCGCACGCGCGCCAGCGCGATGCGCAGCCCGGGGCTCTCGGGGTGCTGCGCGAGCCCGTCCTCGACGATCTCGCGCGCCTTCGCCGGGTCGCTGTCGGCCACGGCGACGGCACGGAACATCCACTCCCAGGCCGACGGCGTGAAGGTCGGCGGGCCCCCGAAGCTCAGTACGGTGGTGCCCGGCTCGGCGGCCACGGCGTGGCGGTGGGTGGCGGTGTCGGGCACGAAGACGTAGGTGCCCGCCGGCGCATCGAAGGTCTCGCCGTCGAGCGTGAACGTCGCGCGCCCGCGGGCGACGAAGTAGAGCTCCTCGTGCGCGAGGTCGGGGTTCTCGTCGTGCGGCTCGACGACGTCGTCGCCGGCCTTCGCGGCCGAGTAGGCGTTGGTGCCGAAGGCGCGGATGCCCAGGTGCGCGCGGACGGGGTGCCACGTCAGCGTTCCCGGCCCCGGGATCGCCTCCAGCTCGTCGAGATGGACGACGCGCGGCGGGCGCGGCATCAGTCCGTCAGCCGCGAGCGCAGGCGCAGGACGGCCTTGGTGTGAAGCTGCGACACGCGCGACTCGGTGACGCCGAGGACCTCCCCGATCTCTCGGAGGGTCAGGTTCTCGTAGTAGTACAGCGCCACGACCAGCTTCTCGCGTTCGGGCAGCCGCGCGATCGCGTCGGCGACGCGGTCCTTGAGATCGGTCTGGTCCATGACCAGCGCCGGGTCCGGCGCGCTCTCGTCGGTCAACGTGTCGAGCAGCGAGACCTGATCGCCGCTGGAGTCGCTGACCGTCCACAGCTCGTCGAGCGCCGCCACCGTCGAGTTGGAGATCTGCAGCAGCGCCTCCTGGAACTCCTCGACGCTGTAGCTCGAGCTCGCTGGCCATCTCCTCGTCGGTCGGCGCGCGCTGCAGCTGGTGCTCGAGCTTGGCGTTGGCCTTCTCGATCTCGCGCGCCCGCGCGCGCACCGAGCGCGGCACCCAGTCCAGCGAGCGCAGCTCGTCGATGATCGAGCCCTTGATGCGCGTGATCGCGTAGGTCTCGAACTTGATCTCGCGCTCGGGCTCGAAGCGCTCGATCGCGTTGATCAGGCCGACCAGCCCGTAGGAGATGAGGTCGGATTCCTCGACGTGAGCTGGCAGGCCGCTGGCCATGCGGCCCGAGACGTACTTGACCAGCGGCGAGTAGGCGACGACGAGCCGCTCGCGCGCGTGGACGTCGCCGTTGGCCTTGTAACGGCGCCAGAGGTCGCGCAGCTCGATCGCTTTGACGTTGGTCTCCATCGGGGGCGGAAGCCGGGCTCACGCGCGCGGATGGCTCCGCGCATAGGCAGATTTGAGCCGGGCTGACTCTACTCGACTGTAGATCTGCGTCGTGGCGACGGAGGCGTGCCCCAGCAGCTCCTGGATCGCGTGCTGATCCGCCCCGCCCTCGAGGACCTGCGTGGCGAACGACTGGCGCAGCGTGTGCGGCGGGATGCCGCCCTGAAGGGCCGCGTGGCGCGCCCAGACGCGCAGGCGACGGCGCACGTCGGAGGTCGAAAGGCGGCGCCCGGACTTCGATAGGAACAGCGCCCCTTCGCCGTCGCCGGCGACCAGCGCGGGGCGCGCGCGATCCACGTAGCGGCTCAGCGCGCGCAGCGCCGGCTCGCCGGCGGGCACGCTCCTCGGCCCGGATCCCTTGTCCTCCATGCGCAGCTGCGCGGCGGCGAAGTCCACCGACTCGACGTCCAGCCCGACCAGCTCCTCGGCGCGCAGCCCGCACGCGTAGGCGACCTCGAGCAGCGCTCGGTCGCGCAGCTCGAGCGGCGTCGAGGCCGGCACGCGATCCAGCAGCGCCGCCAGCTCGTCCGGGCTCAGGACGGTGGGCGCCGAGCGCGCATGCTCGGGCGACGGGATCAGGTCGGCGGGGCTCTGCGCGATCTGGCCCTGCTCGCGCAGCGTGCGGTAGAAGGCCCGCAGCGCGGCGAGCTTGCGCGCGATGGGCGCGGCGACCGCGTCGCGGCTGGAGAGCACCGCCGCGTAGCGGCGCAGGTCGTGGGCGACGACGTCGCGCGGCCCGACGTCCTGGGCGGTGCACCACAGCGCAAACTGGCCGAGATCGATGCCGTACGTGCGGCGGGTCTTCTCGGCCATCCCGCGGCGGCGTAGGTCGGCCTCGAACAGCGCGAGCGCCTCGCGCCAGGGCGGGCTGGGAATCGGCCTATCCTCCATCTCGTTGGGGCTGTTCTTCATCGACACCGCCACCGGTCAGGTCGCCACCCACCGCCAGCTCATCGCGGCCGGGATCGCCCCGCGCGACGCGCTACCGCCGCGGCCGTGGCATCGCGTGCAAGGCTCGGGGGACGCGTCGACCATGTGGTACGCGGTCCTGCGCAAGCGCGAGAAGGGCGTCTTCATCGGCACGCTGGTGCTTCGACACGGCGACCACCATGCCCTGCTTCTGCAGCGCGGCTGGGAGGAGGTGCCCGTCGAGGAGATCCGCGCGCCCGGCGGCTAACCCATCGCGTCCCAGAGATCGCAGTTGTGCTCGCGGCCGTACTCGTCGTCGCCGATGGTGACCGTCGCGCCGCCCGGGCGCAGCGACAGGATGCGGCCGCTGCGCTCGTGCGCCGGCCAGAACGTCTGGTGTCTGACCAGCGGCGCGCCGAGGCGCGTGAACGCGCCCCAGTAGCGGACCATCTCGGCCGACAGCTGCTGCTGGGCCGGCGTGAACTGCGCAGCGAGCGGGATGCCGATCGAGGTCGCGCGTGAGCGCAAGCATCGCGTGGCGGCCCGGTCAGGCGATGTACACCGGAGCGCCGACCGGGACCTCGTCGTAGAGCTTCTCCACGTCGGGGATGTGCATGCGGATGCAGCCGTGCGACGCGTTGTGGCCGATCGACGCGTCGTCGGCCGTCCCGTGAATGCCGACGCCGTCGTAGATCCCCAACCAGCGGGCCTTGATCGGGTTGCTGGGATCGTCGCCGGCGATGACCGTGCCGGCGAGGTCGCCCGCCCACGGGCTGTTGGGCACGTGCCACGCCGGGTTGATGGCCTTGTTGGCGATCGTGTACTGGCCCGCGGGCGTCTCGAGGCCGACCTGGCCGACGGCGATGCCGTAGGTCTGCGAGAGCTTGAGGTCCTTGAAGAGCTGCAGGCGGAACTGCCCGCGGTTGACGATGACCACCGTGCCGTACTTGCGCCTGAGCTCCTCGGTGCTGACCTTCGGCTGGGTGTGCTGCGTGTGCGCCACGAAGGTGCGCGGGGCGGTCGTGGACGTGATCGCCGCGCCGATCCGGCGATGCAACGACGTCGCGCGCACGGCCAGCCCCTCGACACCGGGCACGGTCTTGACGCCGTTGGCGGAGATCGTGATCTGCGCGTCCTTGGCGGGCCGCTCGATCGACCGGCGCACCTTGTCGAGCAGGCGTACGACGGCGGCATCGGAGTACGCGACCGTCGGCTTGAGGTCCTCGTCGAGCTTGCCGCCGGTCAGCGAGCGCCACGAGCGCGAGAACAGGTCGCCCGAGCGGCTGCGCGCGTGCGCCTCGTCGGCCATCGTGCTCAGGTCGGCGCGAATGCGCGCCTCGCGAGGACCGAGCCTCCACGTCTTGGTGCCGTGGTGGACGACGATCGGGCGCTGCAGCGGGCGCAGGATCTCGCGTTCCAGGCGCGCCTTGGCCTCCTCGGTCGTCAGGCCGCCGAGCGCGATCCCGGCGACCTTGACCCCGGGCGCGACCTCGTCGGCGCGCGCGTGGTCGTAGGCGTACAGCGCGCCCCCCAACACGACGACCGCCGCCACTGCGGCGGCGACCACGATGAATCTCTTCGCCCGCACCTATCCACGGCGGAGTCTAGGTCAGTCAGGGGCGGCACTCCCACCCTGCAAGGCACCTATCGCCCGCAGGACCTCCGGTCTGGCGGCGTGGTCGCGCTCGTGAGCGGCAAGCTCGGCAAGGGCAGCGGGCTCCAGCGACGGCAGAAGGGCGATGAGTTCGCCCGCGCCAAGTTCGTCGTAGTCGCTGGTCGCCGGGGCGGTCCGGCGCTCGCCGGGCGCGAGGTTCGCCGGGGCGGGGTCGGGGCGCCTCGCCGTCGGCCGCACGCTGGGGCTGCGGCGCAGGAACTCCTCGAGGTCGCGCTCGTAGCGGTAGGTGTCCTGGTTGGCGCCGACGATCGCGGCCAGCCGCTGGTGCTCGCGCAGCTTGACGACCGTCTCGCGGGAGGTGTAGCGATAGCGGTAGCCCGTCGCCTTGAGCTTGCGGTTGTCCAGCGCGCGCCCGTATCGCAGCAATCCCAAGACCTCGGGCGAGATGCGCACACCGGCGCGGCTCAGGACGCCGGCCGCCAGCCCTGTCCCCCACGGCGGCAGCACGGGCGCGAGGCGCTTGCCGAGCAGGTCGGCGACCTCGCTGAGGACGAGCACGCCGTCGGCGGCGCCGTTGTAGACGCCCTCGAGGTCGTGGCGAACCGCGTGCTCGAGGCAACCGGCGAGGTCGTCCTCGTGGATGAACTGAAAGCGCGGGTCGAAGCCGAGGATCGCCGGCACGGCCGGCAGGCCGAAAAGCTTGTGAAACGACGTGCGGAGCCCCGGGCCAAGGCCATTGGCGAAGCGCAGCACCGTCACGGTGACGTGCGGGTGCTTGTCGGCGAACTCGCGCACCTGCGCCTCGGCCTCGACGATGTCGCGCTCGATCGGCGTCTGCGCGGCGTGCGGGCGGTCCATCTCCTCGGTGAAGAAGGCCGGGTCGTCCTGCTCGGCGCCGTAGTAGTGGGCGCTCGATTTGAAGACCACCTTGCGCACCGGGTTGCCCTCTCCGCCGCACGCCGCGAGCACGTTCGTCGTGCCCATGACGTTGTTCTCGTGGGCGCGGCGGGGACTCGTGACGATCGAGTCGACGACCAGCCGCGTGTCGACCACCGTGTCGATCTCGGCGGCCTCCACGACGCGGCGGATGAGCGAGTGCGAGTCGAGCACGCGCACGTACTCGGTGCGCTCGAGCTCGACCTTCGGCGGGCTGCGATCAACGCCGATGATCGCTTCGACCGCCGGGTCGCGCTCGAGCGCCTGGGCCAGGCGGCCGCCCCAGTACGTCGACAGGCCGGTGATCAGGATCCGCTTGGAGGTCATCCGAGCCAGACGCTGCGCCGCTCGCCGAGCATGTCGTACAGCTCGTCCTGGATCGTGGCGCGAATGTCGTGCGCGACGGTCTGCACGAGCGCCTTGTCCTCCCACGGCTTGTCGCCCATCGCGTCGGTGCGCACCGGGCGCAGGAACCGGATCCTGAACTTCGCGGGCAGGTAGGCGAGCATGCCGAAGAGCCCGAAGAGCGGGAACGTCGGGGTGATCGGGAAGTAGAGCAGCCCGGTCAGGCGCTGCAGGGGCTTGACCTGGGCGAAGACCGGCGCCGCCTCCTCGGCCCCGACGACCGCGATCGGCACGATCGGCGCGCGGCCACGCATGGCCGCCTCCACGAAGCCGCCGCGGCCGAAGCGGCGCAGGCGGTAGCGGTCCTTGTAGAGCTTCTCGGTCCCTTTGCGCCCCTCGGGGAAGACGAGCACGAGCTGGCGCTCGTCGAAGAGCAGGCGATGGACGTTGGCCGGATGGGCCGGAACCGCGCCGATCTTCGGCAGCAGCATGCTGAAGCCGGGATAGCCCTTGAAGAAGTGCTCGACGGTGAGGTTCAGCGGCCGCGGGCGGGAGTGCTCCTCCTTGATCGCCTTGGCGATCATCGGCGCGTCGGGCGGCAGCGCGCCGGAGTGGTTGGAGACCAGCAACGCGCCGCCCTCGGCCGGCACGTTCTCGATTCCCTCGACCTCGCAGCGGAACCACAGCCGGTAGAAGAACTCGACCAGCGTGCGGTCGAAGAAGTCCTCGACGGGCTCCGAGCGTCCCCAATCATCGACGCGGCGCTCGGGCTCGACGCCGGGCAGGTACGGGCGCAGGTCGGCGCCGGGGGCCGCGTCGCTGACGGGCGCGAGCGAGGTGCGCTGGTCCTCGGTCATGCCACCCGCGAGCGCAATGAGCAGCGGCGCTCCAGCGCAGCGGCGAGGCCGGGCCAGTCTCGCGCGCAGACGACGTCCTCCTCCTCGCACACCTCGCGGTTCCACGGGTGCTCGATGGTGGCGGCGACCATGCCCGCCTCGAGCGCGGCCGCGAGGTTCACCGGGCTGTCGTCGATGAGCACGTCGATCCGCAGCTCGATGCAGCGCCCGACCTTGTCGCGTGAGCAGTGCAGATCGTCGTAGGCGAGGCCGATGTCGTCCAGCCAGTGCGCGGTCGCCGGGTAGCAGCGCTCGGCCCGGTGGCTGGTGACGTGGATGAAGTTGCCCGCCTCGTGCCACGCGTTGATGATCCGCACCGCGTGCGGGTAGGGGTGGGCGCGAGCGATGGCCGCGTCGGAGTGGGTGTCGGCGATCGCCGTCTGCAGCTGCTCGTCGCGCAGCCGGGTGATCATCCACGTGGTCTGCTGCTCGTAGGGCAGGTCGACGCCGAAGCGCTTGCGCGACGCTGCGGCGAGCGCGTCCCAGTAGTGGTGGAGCGTCGAGTCGATGTCGATGGCTACGCGCATGGGAGGACGGTCGGGTCGGATTATCCTGGTCGGACATCGTGGATGACCCCGCACGCCTGCCCGACGACCCGGGCCATTATGGGCCGACGGGTCGCTCGCCCTGGCTCGACGTCGACTGGGGCGCCCACCAGCGGTGGGTAACGGTCGCCGGACGGCGGGCCGACGTCATCGAGCTCGGCTCGGGCCCACCGGTCGTCTTCATCCACGGCCTCTCGGGATCCTGGCAGAACTGGCTCGAGCAGCTGCCCGTGTTCGCTCGCGATCATCGCGTGATCGCGTTCGACCTCCCGGGCTTCGGCGCGTCGGAGATGCCCGCGGAGGCGATCTCGATCTCGGGCTACGGGCGCTGGGTCGACGCGCTGCTCGACCAGCTCGGCGTCCCGGCCGCGGCGGTCGTCGGCAACTCGATGGGCGGCTTCATCGGCGCCGAGCTCGCGATCCAGTTCCCGGCGCGCGTCGAGCGCCTCGTGCTCATCAGCGCGGCCGGGCTGTCGATCGAGCACATGCGCAAAGAGCGCGTGCTCGCAGCGCTGCATGCCTTCGATACGAGGCTGGCCGCTTACACGGCCTGGGTGGGCACGCAGTCGGAGGTGCTCACTCGCCGCCCGCGCTCGCGCCGCGCGCTCTTCGGGATCGTCGCCCACCGCCCCGACAAGCTGCCCGCCCCGCTGATCGCCGAGCAGATGCGCGGCTCGGGGAAGCCGGGCTTCGTGCCCGCCCTCGACGCGCTCACCAACTACCCGATCCGCGACCGCCTCGGCGAGATCGCGTGCCCGACTCTGATCGTGTGGGGGCGCAAGGACCGGCTCGTGCCGGCCCGCGACGCCGATGACTTCGAGCGCCTGATTCCCAACTCGCGCAAGGTCGTCTGGCCCGACACCGGGCACATGGCGATGCTGGAGCGCCCCGAGGCGTTCAACCGCCTGCTCGCGGCGTTCCTGGCCGAAGAGCCCGGCGAGCGCGTGGCCGCGTAGGCGCGCGCGGGCCGCCCCCGCGCCCTCTCTCAGCCCACCGTGACGGCGCCCTCGGAGGCGCTGCCGACGAGCGCCGCGTACTTCGCCAGCACGCCCGTCCGGTCGCGGTTCTCTGGCGGCTCGTAGGCCGCGATCCGTCGCGCGATCTCCTCGTCGTCGAGCGCGACGTCCATCCGCCGCGAATCGACGTCGATGGTGACCTCGTCGCCGTCCTGCACGGCCGCGATCGGGCCGCCGCGAGCCGCTTCGGGCGCGACGTGGCCGATCATGAAGCCGTGCGTGGCACCCGAGAAGCGCCCGTCGGTGAGCAGGGCCACGCTCTCCCCCAGCCCGGCGCCGTTGATTGCGCCGGTCACGGCGAGCATCTCGCGCATCCCCGGGCCGCCGGCGGGCCCCTCGTTGCGGATGACGACGACGTCGCCTGGCTGGATGCCTCCGTGGGTCACGGCCTCGAAGGCCGCCTCCTCACCGTCGAACACGCGGGCCGGGCCACTGTGGTGGAGCCGCTCGTGGCCGGCGAGCTTGATGACACACCCCTCGGGGGCGAGGTTGCCGCGTAGGATGGCCAAGCCGCCGGTGGCCTTGAGCGGGTCGTTGAGCGGGCGCACGACTTGCTGGCCCTCGGTCTCCTTGGCCGCACGCGCGAGCTCGCCGATCGTCTGGCCGGTGACGGTGATCGGGTCCTCGTTGAGCAGGCCGGCCTCCTGGAGGCGCTGGAGCATCACCGCCACGCCGCCGGCCTTGTAGAGGTCGACCGCGACGTACTGGCCGGCAGGTTTGAGGTCGCACAGCAGCGGCGTGCGCGCGCTGATGCGATCGAAGTCGTCGATGCTCAGCTCGACGCCCATCTCCCGGGCGACCGCGAGCAGGTGCAGGACGCCATTGGTCGAGCCGCCCGAGCACGCGACTCCGGCGACCGCGTTCTCGAGCGCAGCCTTGGTGATGATGTCGCTGGGCCGCAGGCCGCGCTCGAGGACGTCGACGACGAGCTTGCCCACTTCGTAGGCGACCTGCGCCTTGCCGGCGTCCTGGGCGGGGACGATGTTCTGCGCCATCGGCGAGATGCCGAGGACCTCGAAGGCCATCGCCATCGTGTTGGCGGTGAACTGACCCCCGCACGCGCCGGCGCCCGGGCTGGCGACCGCCTCGAGCTCGGCGAACTCCTCGTCGGTCATGCGCCCTGTCGCGTGCGCGCCGATGGCCTCGTAGACGTCGCCGATCGTGACGTCGTGGCCCTGGAAGTGGCCGGGCGGGATCGAGCCCCCGTAGAGCATGACGCTGGGGACGTTGAGCCGGCACAGCGCCATGACCGTGCCGGGGATCGTCTTGTCGCAGCCGCTGAGCGCCACGACGCCGTCGAAGAAGTGCCCCCGCGCGACGAGCTCGATGGAGTCCGCGATGACCTCGCGGGAGACCAGCGACGTCTTCATACCGGTCGTGCCCATCGTGATCCCGTCGGAGATCGCGACCGTGTTGAGCTCCATCGGCGTGCCACCGGCGTCGCGGATCCCCTCCTTGACCTTCGCGGCCAGCGCCCGCAGGTGGAAGTTGCAGGGCATCGTCTCGATCCAGGTCGAGGCAACGCCGATGATCGGCTTGGCGAGCGCCTCGTCGTCGTAGCCGATGCCCTTCAGCTGGGCGCGCGCCCCGGCGCGGGCCGGGCCCTCCAGCAGCAGGCGGGAGCGGTGCTTGAGATCGAACCCGTTCGTGCTCACGAGCGGGACACTATCGTCGGCGCCGCACCGCCCCACTCCGCGCAGCTCCCCCAGCCGCGCCGCCCCGGCCCGCCCCACGCACAGCTCGCCCGCGCGGCCCCGCCATCACCGCGGCCCGGCTCACCCGGGCCGCACTCGTCAGGGTGCGGCGACCTCGCCGGGCGACCGCGGCGTGCGGCGCAGCCGCTCGCTCTCCCACTGGCTCAGGCGCCAGAGGTCGCGGCGCACCTGCTTGGGGTCGACCTGGCGGCCGGGCAGGTGCATGTTCGCCGTGGCGATGAGGCGGCGCTCGTCGCCGGTGAGCGCCATCCACTTGGCCAGGACGTCATCGGAGTCGGGCAGGCGCGCGCTGCCGTAAGGCCGGGTCTCGTCGGGGAACTCGACGCAGTACTCGTTGAGCAGTTCGCGGGTCTGCGGGAGGTAGGCGACGATCGGCTTGTGTGGGTACACGAGGTAGGCGTACGGCGCGCCCGCGCGCGGGTCCTCGCCGATGCGCCCGCGCCTGGGCGCGCGCGCCATGGCGCCCCACACGCGGATGAAGCCGAGGTCGCGGTACATCGCCCATTCCTCGTCGTTGACGCACGACTTCAACAGCTGGCGCGCGCGCTGCTCGGCGCGGCGCTCGCGGCCCGGGTCATAGCTCGTGCCCGGGATGATCGCCCGCCGCGCGCGATAGTGCTCGACCTTCTCCTTCAGCGACGGCAGGACGAGGTCCCAGAGCAGAGCGACGATGACGACTCCGATGGCGATGACGGCAAGAAGCATCGTGTCGTCCCCGGCTCAGGCCGGCTCAGGCCCCTCCCGCCGCGCGTGGGAAGAAGATCACGCGGTCGGCGTCGCGCGGGATCTCGTCGAACGCCTTGACCATGCGCGCCTCGCGGCGCCCGGCAGACGTCCGCTCAGGGACGGCGGCCCACATGCCCTGATCGAGCTGGCGGCGGAACTCCTCGACGAGCAGCTCCTCCTCCTCGGCCACCTCGACGTCCCCTTCGGCGATGAGCACCTCACCGTGGCCGGGCTTCATGCGAAGGAACCTCATGGTGTGGGGCGATTATGACAAAGCCCAAACATCGTGCGGCGGCTCGGTGCGCGCCGGCTCTGCGCGGCCGGCTCAGACCCGGCTCGCGAGCCCGAGCACATCGACCGGGCCGGCGCCCGCCCCGATGTCGCGCAGGCCGTCGCGCACCGCTTCGGAGGCGACCCGCTTGGCCTCGCGCGCCGCGGCCTCGAGGTCGTCGCCGAGCGCCAGTCGCGCCGCGAGCGTCGCGGAGTGCGTGCAGCCCGAGCCGTGGGCGGCGCCGTCGGCGTAGCGCGGCCCGGCGATCTCGATGACGCGCTCGCCGTCGTAGACGACGTCGACGGCCTCCTCGCGATGCCCGCCCGTGACGATGACGGCGCGCGGGCCGAGGGCGTGGACCGCCCGCGCGAGCTCGGCCGCCTCCAACGAGTCGTCGCCGGCCAGCACCCGCGCCTCGGGAACGTTCGGCGTGACCACCGTCGCCCGCGCGACGACGAACGCCACGAGCGCCGATTGCGCGTCCTCATCCAGCAGCCGCGCGCCGGACTCGGCCACCATGACGGGGTCGACGACGATCGGCGTTCCCGCCGTAAACAGGTCGAACGCCTCCCCCACGGCCTGCGCCGTCGCGACGCTCCCGAGCATCCCGACCTTGACCGCATCCACGCCGATGTCGGTCACCACGGCGCGCACCTGTTCGATCACCATCGCCGGGGACACCGGCTCGACCGCGGTGACCGCGACCGTGTTCTGGGCCGTGATCGCGGTGATCGCGGTCGTCCCATGCACGCCGGCCCGCGCGAAGGCCTTGAGATCGGCCTGGATGCCGGCACCGCCGCCGGAGTCCGATCCGGCGATGGACAAGCAGACGGGGACGCGACCGGAGCCGGGCACGGCGGCGAAGGATAGGCGGGTCGTTCGCTAGCGCCGCGTGCGGCGCCCCGGGTAGTCCTCGGGCTCGCGCCAGCCGAAGTAGACGGGCGCGAAGACGCGCGTACAGATCACGCCGAACACGGTCGGCACGCCAAGCTGCAGCCACGGGCTCCAGGAGCCGAGTCCTGCAAGAACGAGGACCGTGCACCCGGCCACGACCGTGATCCACATGAGCACGAGGTGATCCCGCACGTCGTTCATGGTACGCCGACCAGCAGGTGGATCACGACGACGACGACGCCGCAGCCAAGGCCGAACGTTGCCCAGCGAGTGGTGATCAGCCATCGCTCATCCGCGTCGTGCTTTCGTCGAAAGGACCTCGCCGCGGCGATCGCGCCAAACGCTCCGAAGAGCGCCGCGAACTGGAGAACGAAGCCCACCTCCGGGATCGGACCGAGAGCGAGCGAGGCGCCAGGCCATCCGCCCTGCGAACCGGGCACAGCGCTCATTGCGGGATTACCACATAGCGCCCGCCCGCCACGCGGCGCAGGTGGCCGAGGAGCTCGAGCTCGGTCAGCGCAGCCAGCGTCGGAGCGACGTCCCCGGGTACGCGGGTCAGCGCCGCGAGCGTGTCGCGACCGTCGGCGACAGCGCCGAGCACGTCTCGCAGGCGTGGTTCGACGTGCAGTAGCGGGGCTTCGTGGCGGTCGACGCCGACGGCAGCGTCGAGCGCATCGGCGGCGTCGCGGATCAGCGTTGCGCCGTCGCGCAGCAGCGCGTTGGTGCCGGCCGCCCGCCACGCCGTCACCGGGCCTGGCACGGCGCCGACCTCGCGCCCGAGGTCGGCCGCGATCTCGGCCGTGATGAGCGAGCCCGACCGGCGCGCCGCCTCCACGACGATCGTCATGTGCCCCAGGGCCGCGATGACCCGGTTGCGCGCGGGAAAGCACCATCGCAGCGCCACGAAACCCGGCGGCAGCTCGCTGATCACGCAGCCGCGATCGCCGATGACACGGTGCAGCCGCGCCTTGCTCGGCGGGTACGGGACGTCGGCGCCGCCGGCGAGCACCGCGACGGTCCGGCCGCTCGACTCGAGCGCTCCTGCGTGCGCAGCACTGTCGACGCCGAGCGCCATGCCGCTGACCACCGTGACTCCCGCCGCGGCGAGCCCGCGCCCGAGGCCGCGGGCGACCTCGAGCCCGTCGGGCGACGCTCGTCGGGCGCCGACGACCGCCACGGCGCGCGGACCCTCTTCGAGGTCGCCGCCTGCGAGCTCGGCCAGGCGCTGCGCCCCACCGGCGACGAAGAGGACGGCCGGGGCGTCGTCGAGGTCGGCAAGACGGGCGGGATAGGCCGGGTCGTGGCGACACACCGCGTCGAGGCCGGCATCCGCCACCGCTTCGCGCAGGCCGTCGACGTCGAGGCGCTCGAGCTCGTCGGCGATCGCGCCCGCCCGTTCGCCGCCGAGCGCGGCGATGAGCTTCTCCTCCGAGAGCGCCAGGATCTCGCGCAGCCGGCGCTTCTCGTGGCGGGCGATCTCGATCGCCCCGGCCAGCCGGGCGATCAGCCAGGTCCGCGCCAGGCAGTCGGTGCACGCCGCGGAGCTCATGCGACGGCCTCGTACACGGCGCCGGGCTCGTGGCGATAGCCGAGCGCGGCGACGACGTGGTCGCGGAGCACCGTGTCGGCGCCGGCGAGGTCGGCGATGGTTCGTGCCACACGCAGCGTGCGGTCGCGCCCGCGAGCGCTGAGGTCGCAGCGTCGGTACGCGTCGAGGCAGCGGCCGCTCGGCCTCCGGGCTCAGGCGCACGTGGCGGCGCACGAGCCGCGCGTCCATCTGGCCGTTGCATGTCGCGCCCGATCCATGGAGCCGCTCGGCCTGGCGCTCGCGCGCCTCGCGCACGCGTACGCGCTCGACCGCCGATGAGGCCGTCGCGTCCTCGGCGAGCCGCTCGACCGCCGGGCGCTGGACGTGGACGAGTAGGTCGATCCGGTCGAGCAGGGGGCCGCTCAGACGCCGCGCGTGGCGGGCGAGATCGCCCTCGGCGCAGCGGCAGCGCCGGGAAGGCGCGTGGCCGCAGGGACAGGGATTCGTCGCGGCGACGAGCACGAAGCGCGTCGGGAAGATCGCCGTGCGCTGCCCGCGCACGATCGCGACGCGACCGTCCTCGAGCGGCTGGCGCAGCGCCTCCAGTGCAGGACGCGGGAACTCGGCCAACTCGTCGAGGAAGAGCACGCCGTTGTGGGCGAGGCTGGCCTCGCCGGGCGCCGGCACCGGGCCGCCTCCGACCAGCCCGGACGCCGAGATCGAGGTGGTGTGGCGCGCGGAACGGGCGCTCCGCCACGAGACCGGCGCCGTGGTGAACGCCGGCCACGCTGTGGATCCTGGTCACCTCGAGCGCCTCGGCCCGCGTGAGCGGCGGCAGAATCGACGGCAGCCGCCGGGCGAGCATCGTCTTCCCCACGCCCGGTGGGCCGGACAGCAGCAGGTTGTGCCCACCGGCCGCCGCGATGGTCAGCGCTTCGACGACCGTGGTGTGACCACGTACGTCGGCGAGATCGAGTTGACCATGTGGCAGCGCGACGACCACGCCGCCGGGCTCGGGCGGCGGCGGGCGCTCGCCGCCGCGCAGGATCTCGGCCACCTGCGCGAGGCTGCCCGCGCCGACGACGTCGAGCCCTTCGACGAGCGTGGCCTCGAGCACGCGCTCGCGCGGGACGATCAGGCCCGCGAGACCGGCGCGTGCCGTCCCCTCGGCGACCGCCAGCGCGCCGCGGCAGGGGCGGATCTCGCCGTCGAGCCCGAGCTCGCCGAAGACCGCGTAGCACTCGAGCGCATCGGCCGGGAGCTGCCCGCAGGCCGCGAGGATGGCGCACGCGATCGCCAGGTCGTAGCCCGGGCCTGACTTGCGCAGCGACGCGGGCGCGAGGTTGACCGTGACGCGCTTGAGCGGGAACTCGAAGCCGGAGTTGAGGATCGCTACTCGGACGCGCTCGCGGGCCTCCCGCACCGCGCGGTCGGCCAGGCCGACGAGCGTGAAGTTCGGCAGGCCCGGCGCGCACGTCGACCTCCACGGTGACGCGCCGGGGCTCGAGGCCGTCGATCGTGAAGGTCGTGACGCGGGCGAGCATGAGGGCCACCGTAGGCGGGCTCGCGTCACGGATGAACCGCTCAAGTGCAACAAATGTGCGCAATGCCTCGCGCGACTTCGCGCAGCGCCCGGTGGGACCGCCGGGACGCCTCGCGCGACTCGCGCACGCGTAACGCGATGGCCCGTGCGACGCCCGCACCTCCCGGCGCGACTTCCCCGCGCTGCCCGACGCGGCGTCACCGCGCAGCGGCTGCGCAGACTTTTTACAAACCGCGTGTCACACGTAACGCGAAGCGCCGTAGCGTCGCCGACCGTGCCCGCCCACCTGCGACAGCGCCTCGGACGCCTCGGCGAAGACCTCGCGCTCGGCCACCTCGAGCGCCTTGGCCACACGCTTGTCGCGCGCAACTACCGCACACGCTACGGCGAGATCGACCTCGTCGTCTTCGACAGCCGCACTCTGGTCTTCGTCGAGGTCAAGACGCGGCGAGCCAACAGCGCCGGCCGGGGACCGTGGGAGGCCCTGCACGAACGCAAGCGCGAGCAGGTCCGGCGGATGGCCGCGGCGTTCCTGGTCGAGGTCGCCAACCGCCCCCACTCGGCCGACCTGCGCTTCGACGCGATCGGCGTGCTCATCGACGGCCAAGGGCGCCTTGTCCGCCTCGACCACCTGGAGGCGGCGTTCTGATGAGAACTGCCCGTGAGCTACAGGGCGAGCTGCTGGTAAGCCGTGCTCTGGAACGACAGACGATGCAGCGGCGAGACCCCCTGGCGCTGGATCGCGTCGCGGTGTTCGGGCGTCGAGTAGCCGACGTGCGAGCGGAACTCCCAGCCGGGATGCAGCGCATCGGCGCGGTGCATGAAGCGGTCACGTGTGACCTTGGCCAGGATCGACGCGGCGGCGATGGCGGCGCTCGTCGCGTCGCCATCGACGATCGGCCGCTGCTCGTGCCCGAACTCCGGGACCGCGAACCCGTCGACGAGACACAGGCAGCCGGGCCGCGCGACTCCGGCCAGCGCGTCGCGAAGCGCAGCGAGGTTGGTGTTGTGCAGCCCGCGGGCGTCGATGCCGCGCACGCAGCGCGAAACCACGTTGATCCTCGCTGCCGTCCGCAGAACGATCGGGTAGAGCTCGTCGCGCGCCTCGGGGTCATGCTGCTTGGAGTCGTTGAGCGCCGTCAGGGCACGGACCTCGCGGACGCCGAGGGCGTCGACGTCGAACAGCACGGCGGCCGCGACCAGCGGGCCGGCCAGGCACCCGCGCCCAGCCTCGTCGGCGCCCGCGATCCACCTCACGCCGAGGCTGCGATCGAACTGAAACAGGCGCCGACCGGTGTGGCGCTTGGGGCGCCGCCTGCGCCGCGCCGCCGCGGCGGACGGAACGGGCGGAGTGGTCGCATCGGGGCCCGGGATGACGGTGGGCGGCACCACGGGCTCGGCGGCGGCGTCGGTCACGACGGCCATCACCGTAACGGGCGCTCCGGCGGATCGAGCCGCGCGGCGGACGCGGCGCCGTGGGAGACCGGTCGGCAGGCGGATCTGGCGCTACAGCAGGCCGATGCGCCTGGGCGGCCAATAGGTCGCGAACGCCTCGCCGATGATCCATTTGCGAGGAACCGGGCCCCAGAAGCGGCTGTCGTCGGACTCGCCACGGTTGTCGCCCATCATGAACCAATGGCCGGCGGGGATGGTGATCGGTGTCGTGAAGTTGCAGCCCCGACCGTCGTCGCCCGTGCAGGGCCCGTTGATGTAGCTGTCCTTCTCGCGCTTGCCGTTGCGGTAGACGTGCCCGTCCTTGACGTAGAGCGTGTCACCCGGTCCAGCGACGACGCGCTTGATGAAGTTCACGTCGGCGCGCTGGGAGGTCGGACGGTCGCACGCCTGGCCGCGCTTCTTGGCGCCGTCGCCGCAGGTGTCGTCGTCGGAGCCCTTGGGCGGATGGAAGACGACGACATCTCCGATCTTGGGATCGGCGAAGCGGTTGCCGATGCGGTCGACGAGGACGCGCTGGCCGACTTCGAGCGTCGGCACCATCGACTCGCTGGGAATCCGGTAGGGCTTGACGAGGAAGGCCTGGATGCCGAGCGCGAGGCCGAGGGCTACGACGACGATGACGACCAGCTCGAGGAGCGACCCTCCGGTCGTCTTCTCCTTGGTCTTCACTTACGCCTTGTCATCGGCGGCGGCCTGGGCGTCTGCGGCCCGCTGGGCGCCGTCCGATTCGGCGTCGGCCTGACCGTCGTCCGACTGGCCGGCGTCGGCCTCTGCCTGAGCGGCGGGCTCGTCCGCGTCGGCCGCCTCGGCTTCGGCGGGAGCGTCGGCCTCGGCGGCTTCCGCGGCCGGCTCAGCGTCGGCGGGCGCGTCGGGCTGAGTGACGGCTTCTGCGGCAGGCTCCGCGTCGGCGTCAGCGGCGACCTCCGCAGCCGGCTCAGCCTCGGCCTCGGCCTCCGTCGCCGCCCCGGCCTCGCCCGTGGTCTCGGCCTCGGCTGCCTCGACCTCACCCGCGGCAGTGTCGGCGGCGCCGCCGGCGTCGACGACCTCTTCGGCCGTGACGCCCTCGGCGTCGACCGCCTCGGTGGACGCGGCGGCCTCGGCCTCGAGCGCGGCGACCGGGTCATGGAGAAGGCCTGGCTGGACCGATTCCTCGGGACCGGTGTAGCGGCGCTCGCGGACGCGGGCGCGCTTGCCGACGCGCTCGCGCAGGTAGTAGAGCTTCGCGCGGCGCACATCGCCGCGGGCGGCGACGTCGATCTTCTCGATCTTCGGCGAGTGCAGCGGGAACGTCCGCTCCACGCCGACGCCGAAGGACTGCTTGCGCACCGTGAACGTCTCGCGCAGACCGTGGCCCTGGCGCTTGATGACGACGCCCTCGAAGACCTGGGTGCGGCGGCGCGTGCCCTCGATGACCTGGAAGTGGACGCGGACGCGGTCGCCGGCGGCGAACTGCGGGACGCGCCGAAGTTGCGCGCGCTCGAGGCTGTCGATCACGGTGCTCATGACAAAGAGAAGGCGCGGGAGGACGAGGTAGATCGGTCCCGCGCGCGGGCGTTCATGGTAGCGGAGAACCGCCGGCCGCCGCCCCACGCTCGCGGCTGCGCGCCCGGCGCCATTGGCGGATCTCCTCGTGGTGCCCCGAGAGCAGGACCTCGGGCACCTTCCACCCGCGGTACTCGGCCGGGCGCGTGTAGTGCGGGTACTCGGGATCGCCCCCCAGCGCCGCGCTGAAGGACTCTTCCAGCGCCGAGTCGGCGTGCCCGAGCGAGCCCGGCAGCTTGCGCAGGACCGCATCCATGACGACCATCGCGGCAAGCTCGCCGCCGGAGAGGACGTAGCGGCCGACCGACACCGCGTCGGAAGCGAAGTGCTGCACGATGCGCTCGTCGAAGCCCTCGTAACGGCCGCACAGCAGCGTGATCGCCGGCTCGGCGGCGAGCTCCTCGACGAAGCCGCTCGTCGAGGATCCGACCGCCCGGCGTCAGCGCCAGGACGCGGCGCTGGTGGCGCAGGTCGACCGGATCGACGCCATAGAACCCGCGCATCGCCGCGTCCACGACGTCGACGCGCAGCACCATCCCGGCGCCGCCGCCGAAGGGTGTGTCGTCGACCTGGCCCCCGCTCAGCGGCGTGTGGTCGCGCGGGTTGAGCGTGCGCAGCTCGTGGCCGCGCGCGAGCGCATTGCCGACGTGGCGCTGGCCGCGGAACCACTCGAACCACTCGGGGAAGAGCGTGACGACGTCGAGCTGCATCAGCCCTCACCGAGGAATCCGAGATCGACGTCGACCACTCCAGCACGGACGTCGACCGACCGTACGGCGTCGCGCACGAGCGGGACGAGCAGATCGGTGCCGTCCGTCCGGCGCACCTCGAGAGCCTCGCACGAGGGCAGCGCCATGAGGCGGCGGACCTCACCGACGATCGCAGCGCCGTCGACCACCCGGCAGCCCTCGAGGTCCTCGGCGTACCACTCGTCGTCGTCCAGCGCCGGCGCCACCGTGCGATTGACGAGGAGATCGCGCCCGCGCAGCGCCTCCGCGGCGGCGCGGCCCTCGTGGCCGGCCAGCCGCAGGATCGGACGCTCGTCCGTGCCCGCGCGGCGGACGATCTCCGCCTGCTGGTCGTCGACTCGCACGACCGTGCCGAGCGCCAGCAGGGTGCCGCGCGCGCGCGTGACGTGGAACGAGCCGTCGAGGCCATGCGGCCGGCCGACCCGGCCGGCGGCAAGCCACTCGACCCGGGTCCCAGCCATCTAGTCGACGATGTCGACGAGCACGCGGCGGTTCTCCTTGACCGCCGCGGCCTTCACGATCGTCCGCAGCGCGTTGGCCGTACGCCCGCCACGCCCGATGATCTTGCCGTAGTCGTCCTCGGCGACCGCCAGCTCGAGGACGATGGTGCCGTCGTCCTCCTCGAACTGCTCGACCGACACCTGGTCGGGATTGTCGACCAGCTTGCGCGCCAGCGATTCGAGGAGGTCACGCATGGTCCGCGCCTACCGCGCGGTGGGGTCGATGCCCTGGGTCTTCAGCAGCTTGCGGACCGTCTCGGTCGGCTGGGCGCCCTTGGCAAGCCAGACGCGAACCCGCTCCTCGTCGATCTTGATCGTCGAGGGCGAGGTCTGCGGGTTGTACTGGCCGACGGTCTCGATGAAACGGCCGTCCCGAGGCGAGCGCTGATCGGCGACGACGACCCGCCAGATCGGGTCCTTCTTGCCGCCCACGCGCGTGAGCCTGAGTCGTACTGCCAACGTGGAGTTCCTCTCGAAGTGCTTGGAAAAGCCGACCGGAGAGGGTAGCGGGCGCCGACGCGGCGCGCCCGGAGGCGGGCCGGGGAGTGCGGACGCGGCGCGCCGGAGGCGGAGGCGGAGCGCGGAGCGGACGCGGCGCGCCCTACCGACCGCCCTGCCGCATGAGCGCCCCGAGGTCGGGCATCTTGCCGCGGCCGAGCTGGCGCATGAGCTTGCGCATCTGGTCGAACTGCTTGACGAGCTGGTTGACCGCCTGGACGTTGGTGCCCGAGCCGCGCGCGATGCGCAGCCGGCGCGAGCCCTTGATGAGCTCGGGGCGGCGGCGCTCCTCGGGCGTCATCGACAGGATGATCGCCTCGACGCGGTCGAGCTCGCGCTCGTCGACCTTCATGTTCGAGAGCTGGTGGCCGGCGAGGCCGGGCATCATGCCCAGCAGCGACTGCAGGGGACCCATCTTGCGGATCGTCTTGAGCTGCTTGAGGAAGTCCTCGAGCGTGAACTCGTTCTTGCGCAGCTTGCGCTCGAGCTCCTTGGCCTCGTCCTCCTCGAACTGCGACTCGGCCTTCTCGATCAGCGACATGACGTCGCCCATGCCGAGGATCCGCTGGGCCATGCGGTCGGGATGGAAGCGCTCGAACTGGTCGAGCTTCTCGCCCACCGACGCGAACAGGATCGGCTTGCCGGTGACCGCCTTGACGCTCAGCGCGGCGCCGCCGCGGGCGTCGCCGTCGAGCTTGCTCATGAGCACGCCGTCGAACTGCGACCGCCGCGGCGAACTGCTCGGCGACGTTGACGGCGTCCTGGCCGGTCATCGCGTCGACGACGAGCAGGATCGAGTGCG
Organism: uncultured Actinomycetes bacterium; assembly: GCA_963821355.1. Taxonomy (GTDB): domain Bacteria; phylum Actinomycetota; class Thermoleophilia; order Solirubrobacterales; family Solirubrobacteraceae; genus JAOPZW01. The sequence continues at coordinate 552,585 of CAWGDO010000009.1, forward strand.
GCTTGACCGCGGCGCGGATGCGGACGAGCTCGTCCATCAGCTCCTCGTCGACGTGCAGGCGACCGGAGGTGTCGACGATGAGCACGTCCTTGCCCTCGGTCTTCGCGCGATCCAGCGCCCAGCGCGCGATGTCGACCGGGTCGCGGTCGGTGCCCTGCTCGTAGACGTCGGCGCCCACCTGCGAGCCGACCTTGACGAGCTGGTCGACGGCGGCGGGACGGTAGACGTCGCACGCGGCCAGCGCGACCGACGAGCTGTGCTCGGCCTTCAGCCAGCGTGCGAGCTTGGCCGCGGCGGTCGTCTTGCCCGAGCCCTGCAGGCCCGCCATCAGGATCACGGTCGGCGGGCGCGGCGAGAACGTCACGCCCATCGAGGCGCCGCCCATCAGCGCCGCGAGCTCCTCGTGGACGATCTTGACGACCTGCTGGCCCGGGTTCAGCGCGCCGACGACGTCGGCGCCCAGGCAGCGCTCCTTGACCGTCGCGGTGAACGACTTGACGACCTTGAAGTTGACGTCGGCCTCGAGCAGGGCGAGACGGATCTCGCGCATCGCCTTGTCGATGTCGTCCTCGGTCAGCGTGCCGTGGCCGCGGACATCGGCGAGCGTCGCCTGGAGCTTCTCGGAGAGGGCGTCGAACACGGACCGCCCAGTCTAGAGCGGGCGGCCGGGCACCCCCGCCAGCCTGATCAGCGTCACGCCGTCACGCACGCTGAGTATCACGTTCTCGGTGCGCGCGTCGGCCTGGACATGCGCGTTGAACGCCGCCATCGCGCGATCGCCGTCGTCGACGGGATCGGCGACGTCGCCGCCGCGCAGCGTGTTGTCGATCGCGATCAGCCCGCGCGGCGACAGCTTCGGCACGACGGCGTCGTAGTAGGCCGGGTAGCCGGTCTTGTCGGCATCGATGAAGACGAAGTCGAAGGGGCCGTCGAGGCCGGTGACGGTCTCCAAAGCCGGCCCGACGCGCACCTCGATCCGCTCGGCCCATGGCGAGCGATCGAAGTACGACTGCGCGAACGCGGCGCGCTCGGGCGACAGCTCGCACGTCACGATCCGCCCGTCGGGCGGCAGCCCGCCCGCCATGGCAAGCGCCGAGTAGCCGCTGAACGTCCCGATCTCGAGCACGAGCCGCGGCGCGACCAGCCTCACGAGGAAGCGCAGCAGCTGCCCGACCACCGGCCCGGCGATCATCTGGGGCGAGGACAGCGAGGCGTAGGTGGCCTCGCGGTTCTCCTGCAGCAGCGGCTCGAGCGGCGTAGCGTGCGCGTCGAGGTAGGCGTCGAGCGCGTCGCCGAGCATCAGCCCGTTCGCCCGGGGACGGCGACGCCCGACTCGTAGGCGAGCACGACGGCCTGCACGCGGTCGCGCAGCCCCAGCTTCATGAGCACGCGCGCGACGTGGGTCTTGACCGTCGTGTCGGAGACGACGAGCTCCGCGGCGATCTCGGCGTTGGACAGGCCCGCGGGCGACGAGCTTGAACACCTCGAGCTCGCGGGCGGTCAGCTCGTCCAGGCCGCGCGGCGGCTCGGCCGGGGCGGGCGCCGCGCTGGCGAACTCCTGGATCAGGCGCTTGGTGATCGACGGGGCCAGCAGCGCCTCGCCCTCGCGCGACGACGCGGATCCCGGCGACGAGCTGCTCGGGCGGGACGTCCTTGAGCAGGAAGCCGCTGGCGCCCGCGCGCAGCGCCTCGTAGACGTACTCGTCGAGGTCGAAGGTGGTCAGCATCAGCACGCGCACCGGCCGGTCGCCGGCGGCGGCGATGATCCGGCGCGTCGCCTCGATGCCGTCGAGCTCGGGCATGCGGATGTCCATCAGCACGACGTCGGGGTCGAGGCGGCCGGCCATGCGCCACCGCCTCGCCGCCGTCGGAGGCCTCGCCGACGACGTCGAGGTCGTCCTCGGCGTCGAGGATCATCTGGAAGCCGGCGCGGACGAGCGCCTGGTCGTCTGCGATCAGGATGCGAACCATCGGTTGACCTCCGCCGGAGCGTCCAGCTCCGGGCCATGGTGCTGATCGTGCACGGGAATCCTCGCGCGCACCTCGAAGCCTCCGCCCCGCCGGCGTCCGGTGAACAGCTCGCCGCCGAACACGCGCACGCGCTCCTGCATGCCGACGAGGCCGTGGCCGCCGCCGGCGAGATCGTGGTGGCGGCGCCGGGGCCCCGGCCCGTTGTTGGTCACCGCGAGCTCGACGCCGTCGTCGCCGTAGCGGACGCAGATGTCCGTCGGCGCGGCACCGGCGTGCTTGAGCGCGTTGGTGACGCGCCTCCTGGATGACGCGATAGGCGGCGAGGTCGACGCCGCGCGGGAGCGCGCGGCGCTCGCCCTCGATGCGCAGCGAGACCGGCAGGCCCGCGGTCCGGGCGCCCTCGACGAGGGCGTCGAGCGCCTCGAGCGTCGGTTGCGGCGCGTGGTGGGCACCGTCCTCACCGGCCGACAGGATGCCGAGCAGACGGCGCATCTCCAGCAGAGCGGCGCGGCCCGTGTCCTCGATGCGTTCGGCCGCCTCGACGGCGCGCTCGACGTCACGGTCAAGGATGCGCCGGGCGCCGCCGGCCTGGACCACCATCACGCTCACAGAGTGGGCCACGATGTCATGCATCTCGCGCGCGATGCGGCGCCGCTCCTCGGCCACGGCAGCCCGCGGTGTCGGCCTCGCGCGCCTCCTCGGCGTGCAGTGCGGCCTCGTGAAGCTCCTCGGTCAGTCGCGTGCGGGTGCGCACGGTGCGCCCCGCGAGCCAGGCCGCGCTGACGATCGCGCACGTCCACACGATCTCACCGGCCTTGAAGCCACCGGGGAAGGTGGATTGCACCGACACCATGCCGGCCAGGCAGACGGCCAGGCCCCCCAGCGCGCGGCGCCCGTCGGCGTACGCGCCGGCGCTGTAGCAGCCGGTGAGCACCACGAGCAGCAGCACGGCCGAGTCCTCGACCGAGGCCACGAACAGGTTCTGGAACACGCCGACCGCGAACATCAGCGCCGGCGCGGCCACCGGGAAGCGCCGCCGCCAGCCGAGCGGCAGGCACATGAGGAAGCTCAGCGCCGCGGCGAGCGCCGGCATGGCGACCGGGCGCACGACGCCGGCGTCGGCCGCAGCGGCCGCGCCCAACGCCACCGCGGCGATCCTGTCCACACGCTCGCGCGGGATCGCACGCGGAGTCACGCGACACCTCCGAGCGGCAGCCGCGCGCGCACGCCGTGGCCGCCGCCGCGGCGCACGCCCGCGTGCAGCTCGCCGCCGTACAGCAGCACCCGCTCGCGCACCCCGGGCAGTGGCCGCACGATCCGGCCGCCGTCGTCGCGGACCTCGACGACGACATCGTCGTCGCCGTAGCGCACGCGCACGTCCGCCCGCCCGGCGCCGGCGCCGTCGGCGGCCGAGCCGAGTGCGAGCTGGACGACGCGATATCCGGTGAGGTCGACGCCGGCGGGCAGCGGGCGGACGGCGCCGTCGATGCGCAGGTGGACCTCGAGGCCGGCGAGCCGCGCGCGGCGCACGAGGGTGGATACGTGCGCGAGGCTCGGCTGCGGGGCGAGCGCGCGCTCCTCGTCGTCCCGGCGCAAGACGCCGAGCAGCCGCCGGATCTCGGTCAGTGCCTCGCGCCCCGTGCCCTCGACGGCCTCGAACGCGGCGCGCGCCTGGCTGGGATCGTCGGCGGCGCGCCGGCGCGTCGCCCCCGCCTGCACGACCATGGCGCTGAGCGCGTGGGCGACGACGTCGTGCAGCTCGCCGGCGATGCGTGCGCGCTCGCCGACGACCGCGTCCTCGGCGGCGCGCGCTCGCTGGGCGCGCAGCGCCTCGGCCCGAGCGTGCAGCACGCGGTTGAGCCGGCCGCGGTTGCGGACCACGCGCCCGGCCAGCAGCGGCGCAACGGTCAGGATGAGCACGGTCGCGAGCGTGTGAGTGGCGCTGTCGGCGTACGGGTCGACGGCCGAAGCCACCGTGAGCAGCGCCGGGATGGCGACGATCGCAGCAAGCAGCCGGCGGCCGGCCAGGTTCGCCCCGGCGGAGTAGATCCCGAAGACGAGCGCGAAGAACTGCGGGACCGCGGCATCCTCCAGCCGCGCGCCCAGCGTCTGCAGCCAGAGGTAGGCGCCGAGGTTGCAGGCCAGGCCGACGAGCGGCGCCCGGCGGCGCAACGCCAGGCCGGCGCCCTGCAGCAGCGTGAGGACGATCGCGGGCAGCAGCTCGTCCGCACCGGCGTAGAAGGCCACCGCGGCGAGCCCCGCCACGGTCCACGCCGCCGCCAGCAGCGCGTCCGCGCGGTCGCGTTCGAGCCCACGCACGTGGGCCTGGAGAGTCCTCACAGCCCCCACGACCGGGAGCGTAGCCGCGCGACCGCCCGCGATCGTCGTCCTGACGCCCGATCCCGCCGTCGTCCGCGAGGATGACGCGACGCTCACGGCGTACCGCCGACCGGGATGCGGGCGCTGACCTCGAAGCCGCCGTCATCGCGACGGCCCGTGTGCAGCTCGCCGCCGAAGACGCGCACGCGCTCGCGCATGCCGACGAGGCCGTGGCCGCTTCCGCCCACGGCACCGCCGTCGGCGGATCCGTCGCCCCGATCGCGGACGCGAAGCTGGACCTCTTCGGGGCCGTAGCGCACGCGTACGTCGGTAGGCGCGCCGCCGGCGTACTTGATCGCGTTGGTGATTGCCTCCTGCAGGACGCGGTAGGCGGCAAGCTCGACCCCGGCGGGCAGCGCGCGCCTTTCGCCCTCGATCGCCAGCGCAACCGGCAGCCCCGCCGCGCGTGCGCGCTCGACAAGGCCGTCGAGGCCGTCGAGGGTGGGCGTAGGCGCGTGATCGACGTGGAGCACGCCCAGCAGCCGCTGGAGCTCGACGATCGCCTCGCGACCGGTGCCCGCGATGAGCTGCGCGGCCGCCCGAGCGCGCGCCGGATCGCGGGCGAGGATGCGCCGCGCTCCGCCGGCCTGCACGACCATGAGGCTCACCGAGTGCGCGACGACGTCGTGCATCTCGCGCGCGATGCGCCGGCGCTCCTCGGCCACCGCGCGCTCGGCCTCGGCGGCGCGGCGTTCCTTCGCGCGCGCGGCCGCCTCGTGAAGCTCGCCGGCCAGGCGCGCGCGGCTTCGGCCGGTGCGCCCGGCAAGGCAGAACGCCACCGCGAGCACGCTCGGGAAGAGCACGTCGCCGACGTTCACCGGGCCGCTGACTGCAGTCGTCGCGACGATCCCGACCACCATCACCCCGATGCCGATCGCGGCGCGGCGGTCATCCTCGTGCGCCCCGAGCCCGAACGACAGCGCGAGCAGGCTGAACCAGATCGCAGGGAAATCGGCCGCCGAGGTCTGCCATTCGGCCAGCACGGCCACCACGACCAGCCAGAGCACCGCGGTCAACGGACGTGTGCGCCACCACGCAAGCGGAAGCGCGATGGCGATGACCCCGAGCACGTTGAGCGCGAGCGAGCCGCGAAGGTCGCTGGTGATGGCGAGCTCGACGAGGCCGGTCGCCATCGCGATTGCCGTCAACCCCCAATCGAGGCGGCCGGGACGCCTCACGCGGCGCTCCCGAGCGGCATCCGCGCGCGCAGGGCATGGCCGCCGGTGCGCGGGCTCGAGGTGCGCAGCTCGCCGCCGTAGAGCGCCACGCGCTCCTGGATGCCGATCGGGGCCGGCCGCGGGATGCCGTCGTCGAGGACCTCGAGGTCGACGGTCCCCGCCGCGTAGCGGACGTTCACGGTCGCGCCGCCGGCGCCGCCATCGCGCACCGCCGCGGCGAGCGCCTCCTGCACGACGCGATAGGCGGTCAGGTCCGCGCCCGCCGACAAAGGCGCCGCTCGGCCCTCGACGTGGAGCTCGACCACCAGGCCCGTCGCCCGCGCGCGGCGCACGAGGTCGCCGACGTGCGCGAGCGTCGGCTGCGGGGCCAGGGCCAGCTCGTCGTCCTCGCGACGCAGCACGCCGAGCAGCCGGCGGATCTCGGTCAGCGCGTCGCGCCCGGTCTGCTCGACGGCGGCGAACGCGAGTGCCGCGCGGGCGGGCTCGGCATCGACGAGCGCGGCGGCGCCGTCGGCGTCGACGACCATCCGCCCCATGGCACGGGCGACGACGTCGTGGAGGTCCGCGGCGATCCGGCTGCGCTCCTCGGCCACCGCCTGGGCGGCCCACGGGCCGCCGTCGTCCTCGCCGGCCGCGGCCCGCAGCGACCGCGCGAGGCGAGCGCGGTCGTGCAGCAGCCGCCCCGCGAGCACCGGCGCCGCGACGACGACGACCCATCCCCAGACCAGGTTCAGCCCGTCGTCGGCGGTCGGGTCGAGCGCGGCCATGACCGTGACGAGCACGACCAGCCACGCGGTCCCGATCGCAAGCCGGCGGCCCTCGAGGTTGGCGCCGACGGAGTAGGACACGATGAAGGCCGAGACGTAGGGCCCGACCAGCGACGTATTCACGGGCCCCTTGAACTGCTCCATGACGGTGAGAGCCGCGAACACCAGCGCGGCGGCCAGCAGCGGCGCCCGCCGGCGGGCCGCGACGCCGCAGGCCATCACGAACGTCAACCCGCGGGCGGCGAGCACCGTCCCCGCGGACGCATCGAGAAAGGACAGCTCGACTTGGGTCTCCAGCAGAAAGGCGCCCGCCAGGAGCAGGTCGGCACGGCCGGGCGGCAGGGCTTGCACGCTCGCCCCCAACGACGTCAGTGCCCGCACGAGCGCACTTTAACTCGCGCGCAAGGCGCGATCGTCATCCGTTCGGTCGATTGGCGGCTCATCCTCAAGGAGGACACGGATTCGTCCGCTGAGCAGCGCGAAATCGCCCCCTCGGGCGACGACGCGACGCCCGCGTCCTGGGACCGTCTGCGGCCATGAGGGAATGGACGGCGACAACCACGATCGACGCGCGGCCCGAGGCCGTGCTCGACGTCCTCACCGACCCGGAGGCGTGCGCCCGCTGGGCGCCGATTCCCTTCGACGTCGAGGACCTGCGCACGACGCGCCTGCGGTGTGGCAGCAAGGCCCGCGTCAGCGGCAAGCTCGCCGGCAAGCGCGTCGGCTTCGACGTGCAGGTCCACGAGGCGATCGACGGCCGCCTGCGCCTGAGCGCGGACGGTCCGGTCGGCTTCGATGTTCGCTACGACCTCGCCCCCGCCCCGCGCGGGAGCGAAGTGCGCGCGTCGGTCAGCGTCCGGCCCAACCGCGGACTGACCGGGCGGCTGATGGCGGAGGCCACCAACGCCCTGCTCGCCGCCGGTGCCCTCCAGGCCGCCATCTCACGGCTGGCCCGCGAGGCCACCGCGGTCTGCTGAGAAACCAACCGAAAGGGACCACTCACCCATGCTCAACGAGAGCGTTGCCACCGCGCCGCCGGTTGGCATCACCGCCGCTGTGTCCGCGCAGGCCGTCACCCGCCGCTACGGCGAGGGCGAGGCGGCCGTCGACGCCCTGCGAGGCGTCACGATCGACGTGCCCGCCGGCCAGTTCACGGCGATCATGGGTCCGTCCGGCTCGGGCAAGTCGACCCTCATGCACCTCCTGGCCGGGCTCGACCGCGCGACCTCGGGCACCGTCCACATCGGCGCCCACGACATCACCACGATGGGCGACAAGGCGCTGACGAAGCTGCGCCGCGAGCACATCGGCTTCGTGTTCCAGTCCTTCAACCTGCTGCCGACGCTCAGCGCCGAGGAGAACGTTTCGCTGCCGCTGACGATCGCTGGGCGAAAGGTCGACCGCGACGCGCTCGCCGCGTTGCTCGAGCGCGTCGGACTGTCCGACCGCCGCCGGCACCGTCCGGCCGAGCTGTCCGGCGGTCAGCAGCAGCGCGTCGCGATCGCGCGCGCCCTCATCTCCGAGCCGACGGTGCTGTTCGCCGACGAGCCGACGGGCAACCTCGACTCCAACGCGGGCGCGCAGATCCTCGAGCTGATGCGCGACGCCGTCGACCTCGACGGCCAGACGACCGTGATGGTGACGCACGACCCGCGCGCCGCCGCCAATGCCGACCGCGTGCTGTTCCTGGCCGACGGTCGCATCGTGGCCGACCTCGCGGACCCGACCGAGGCCGACGTGCTGGCCCAGATGAAGGCTGTGAGCGCCTGATGCTCCGCATCGCGCTCAAGGGGCTGCTGGCGCGCCCGTTCCGCACCACGCTGACCGCTTTGGCGATCGTCCTCGGCGTGGCCACGATCACCGCCGCCTTCACCCTCACCGACACGATGGGCCGCGCCGCCGACGACCTCTCGTCCTCGGCCTACAACGGCACCGCAGCCGTCGTCACGGCTCCCAGCCCGTTCGCGACGACCAACGACTCCGAGACCCTGCAGCAGCCGACGATCGACGCCCGCGTGCTCGACCAGGTCCGCAAGGTTCCCGGCGTCGCGAGCGCGAGCGGCGACATCACCGACCTGAACACGAAGATCGTCGGCAAGGACAGCAAGGTGGTGGGCAGCGGCCCGTGGTTCGGCGAGGGGCTCGACCCCGCCGCCGCGCGCGCCGGCAAGGTCTCGCCCTTCCGCCTGAAGAGCGGCGTCTGGGCGACCGGGCCGGGCCAGGTGGTCATCGATGCCGGTACGGCCGGCAAGCAGCACCTGGGCGTCGGCGACCGGGTCAACATCGCCGCCGCCGGTCCCGTCCGGCCGTTCCGCATCACGGGCGTGGCGACGTTCGGCAGCGTCAAGTCGCTGGGCACCGCCAGCTTGGCGCTCTTCGACCTGCGCGCGTCGCAGGATCTATTCAAGAAGTCCGGGCGCCTCGACGCGATCCTCGTGACCGCCGACAAGGGCGTCTCGGACGCGCAGGTGCGCCACAACCTGGCCGCCGCGCTGCCGCACGCCAAGGTCCTGACAGCCAAGAAGCAGGACCGCTACACCCTCGACGGGCTCAAGCAGTTCATCTCCATCATCAGGGGCGTGCTGATCGGGTTCGGTGCCGTGGCGCTGCTCGTCGGCGCGTTCACCATCTTCAACTCGCTGTCGATCATCGTCGCCCAGCGTTCGCGTGAGTTCGGCCTGCTGCGCCTGGCCGGCGCGTCGCGCCGGCAGGTGCTGCGCACGGTCATCGCCGAGGCGGTGGCGATCGGCGCCGCCGCGAGCGTCGTGGGGATCGCCGCCGGCTATGGCCTGGCCAGGGGGATCAACGCGCTCTTCAAGGCGATGGACCTCGACCTGCCGGAGACCGGGACGGTCTTCGCGTCGCGCACGGTGATCGTGGCGCTGATCGTGGGCGTGCTCGTCACGCTGATCGCCGGCCTGCTGCCGGCGTGGCGGGCGACGCGCGTCGCCCCGGTGGAGGCACTGCGCGACGCGGAGCCGTCGTCGCACCGCCTGCGCCTGCCGGCGCGCATCGTGCGTAGCGTGGTCGGCGCCATCGGGCGTCCGATCGCGGCCACGGGCGGCCCCGCGGCCAAACTGGCTCGGCGTAACGCCATGCGTGCCCCGGGCCGCACGGCGATCACCGCGTCGGCGCTGACCATCGGCGTGGCCCTCGTGGCCGCAGTGACGATCATCGCCGCGGGCCTGCGCGACTCGACGAAGGGCTCGCTGGAGAAGCGCGTCTCGGCCGGCTACGTGCTCACCGGAGAGGACGGCTGGTCGCCCGTCGACCGTGACGCCGCCCGCAAGGTCGCGGCGGTGCCGGGCGTACGGACGGCCTCGTCGATCCGCCAGGACGCCGTACGCGCCTACGGGCAGACCGAGAGCGTCAACGCGGTCGACCCGGCGACGATCGGCAAGGTCCTCGACCTGAAGTGGAAGCAGGGCTCGCGCGCGGTGCTGGCCGGACTCGGCGCCGACGGCGCGGTCGTCGACGACGGGTGGGCCAAGGAGCATCACCTCGGCGTCGGCAGCCGCTTCACGATCACCACGCCGGCCGACAAGCGGCTGACGTTCACGGTGCACGGCATCGAGAACTCGCCGGTCATCGACGCGCTGGGCCTCGGGCCGATCACGATCGGCACCCAGGCCTACGCGGCGGGCGGCTTCAGCGGGCGCGTGGAGCACATGACGTTCGTCGATGCCCCGACCACCGACCCGGCCAAGCTGCAGCAGGCCGTCGCGCCGTTCCCCGGCGCGAAGGTGTTCACCAAGACCGCCTACATCGAGAAGCAGACCAGCGGGATCAACCAGCTCCTGACGCTGTTCGACGTGCTCCTGGCGCTCGCCGTGATCGTCAGCCTCTTCGGGCTGGCCAACACGCTGGTGCTGGCGACGTTCGAGCGCACACGCGAGATCGGGATGCTGCGCGCCGTCGGCATGACGCGCCGCCAGGTGCGCCGCATGGTGCGCCGCGAGAGCGTGATCACCGCGCTGCTCGGCTCGGCGCTCGGCATCGCGCTGGGCATCGGGCTGGCGGGCATCTTCGTGGCCGTCTTCGGCCACCTCGGATTCACGTTCGCCCTGCCGATCGGCGGCCTGGCCGTCCTGGTCATCGTCGGGATGCTGGCCGGCACGCTGGCCGCCGTGCTGCCCGCGCGGCGCGCCGCGCGGATGGATGTGCTGGGGGCCCTGGCGTACGAGTAGTTATGCGCTGGGGTCGCCCGGCGTGACCGCGGGCGGTGGCGGAGGCTCCGGCTTGCGCCGCCGCTCCGTCGCGTCGGCCGCGAACCCGCTCAGGTTCGACAGCGCCTGGGTGAACTCGCTGGGGATGACCCAGATCTTGTTCGCCTCGCCGCGGGCGAGCTGCGGCAGCATCTGCAGGTACTGGTAGCTGAGCAGCTTGGGGTCGGGGTCGCCCTCGTGAATGGCCTGGAAGACGGTGTCGATCGCCTGGGCCTCGCCCTCGGCGCGCAGGATCGCCGCCTGCTTGCCGCCCTCGGCCTTCAGGACGGCCGACTGCTTCTCGCCCTCGGCCGTGAGGATCGCCGACTGCTTGACGCCCTCGGCCGTGAGGATCGCCGCGCGGCGGTCGCGCTCGGCGCGCATCTGCTTCTCCATCGCCTCCTGGATGGTGGACGGCGGATCGATCGACTTCAGCTCGACGCCGTTGATGCGGATGCCCCATTTGCCGGTGCGCTCGTCGAGAACGATCCGCAGCCGGTCGTTGACCTCGTCGCGGCTGGTCAGGGCCTGCTCGAGCGTCAGCGAGCCGACGATGTTGCGCAGCGTCGTCACGGTCAGCTGCTCGATGGCCTGCAGGGGGTTGGCGACCTCGTAGGTGGCCGACTTGGGCTCGGTGATCGTGAAGTACAGGACTGTGTCGATCCCGACCGAGACGTTGTCGGCCGTGATGACCGGCTGAGGCGGGAAGGTGACGACCTGCTCACGCAGGTCCAACAGCGGGCGCACGCGATCGATGAAGGGCACGACGATCGTCATGCCCGGCGTCAGCGTGCGGCTGTAACGGCCCAGGCGCTCGACGACGCCCGCCCGCGCCTGGGGGATGATCCGCACGGTCTTGGCGGCGACGAACAGCGCGAACAGGACCAGCACCAGCCCCACGATCAAACCGACCATCCCTGCCTCCCTAGTGTGTCTCCTCGTGACGTTGCGCCGGAAATCGCGGGATGCCGGCGCCGCCAGGCAAGGACGCAGAACCGAAGGAATACCAGAGGTATTTCGGGGGTCGAGGACGCCGCCTGGCGGTGATCGGCGCCCGCGCGTTCAGGTGCAATGTTGCGAGGGGGCACACTAGTCGCTGACGAGCGCCGTGGCGCCCTTGATCTCCAACACGTGGACGCGCGTGCCCGCCTCGATGACCTTGTCCTCGTCGTACGCCCGCGCGGTCCACACCTCGCCCTCGATGCGCACCTTGCCCAGGCCGTCGTCGTTGACGATGCGCTCGGTGACGATCCCGGTGCGGCCGATGAGCGCCGCGGTGCCCGTGCGCAACTGCGGCGGCATGCTGATGTGGCGCCGCGCGATTGGGCGCACCACCGTGAAGCTCGCCGCGGTCAGCACGGCGAACGTGATCCACGCGATTGCGGCCTCACCTCCCGCGAGCCCGACGACGGCGGCCCCCGCGGCGCCGATCGCGAACGGGAAGAGGTAGAAGCTGAGGTTGATCGCCTCCGCCACAGCGAAGACGACAGCCACGATGAGCCAGATCACCCACGCGTCCATGTCTTCGACTGATGGTAGACGTGTGGTGGTCAGTCGACGGCGATCAGCGCCCGCGCGTAGTCGTCGGCGTCGAACGGGCGCAGGTCCTCCAGCGCCTCGCCGATCCCGATCAGCTTGACCGGGATGCCGAGCTCGCCCGCGATCGCCAGCGCGATGCCCCCCTTGGCCGTGCCGTCGAGCTTGGTCAGCACGATGCCGTCGACCGGCACGGCCTGCGAGAACAGCTGCGCCTGGCGCAGGCCGTTTTGGCCGGTCGTGGCGTCGACGGTCAGCAGGGTCTCGTGGGGCGCGCCGTCCAGCTGGTTGCCGATCACGCGGCGCACCTTGGTCAGCTCGGCCATGAGGTGGTCCTGGGTGTGCAGGCGCCCGGCCGTGTCGACGATGATCACTGCCGCCCCGCGCTCGCGCCCTTGCTTGACCGCCTCGAAGGCCACCGCGCCCGGGTCCGAGCCCTCCGGGCCGGTGACGATGTCGCAGCCGGCGCGCTGCGCCCATTGCGTGAGCTGCTCGACCGCGGCCGCGCGGAAGGTGTCGGCCGCGCCGAGCACGACCGACTTGCCCAGCTCGCGCTGGAGGTGCCAGGCAAGCTTGCCGATCGTTGTGGTCTTGCCGGTGCCGTTGACGCCGGCGACCATGATGACCGTCGGGTCGTGAGTGAGGTCGATGCGGCCCTCGCCGGGACGGGCGAGATCGGCGAGCAGCTCGGTGAGCCGCTGTGAGAGCGCCTCGCCGCCCTCCAAGCCGCCGGACTCGGCCTCCATCTCGAGCTTGGCCACCACCTCGGCGGTGGTGCGCGCCCCGACGTCGGCCATGATCAGCGCCTCCTCGAGGCGCTCCCACGTTGCGCTGTCGAGCTCGCCCTCGAACAGCGTGGCCTGGATCTCGGCGCCGAGCGCCTGGCGGGTCTTGCTCAGGTTCTCGCGCAGGCGGCGAAAGAAGCCGCGCCTGCGCTCGGGCTCCTCCTCGGTCGCGGCCGCGGGCACGCGGGCGCCGTCGCCGGTGATGAAGACGTCCGTCCAGTCGCGGGCCATGAGCGGTGCGCGACGATAGCGGCTGTGCAGATCGAGTTCCGAGCCATGGACGCCACCCGACCGCCGGCCAGTGAGCTGCTGGCGGCGATGGTCGACGAGATGAACGAGCTCTACGGCGGGCCGCCGCCTCCGGCGACCGCCGCCGACTTCGCGCCACCGTCCGGCACCTTCCTCGTCGGCTTCGACGATGACCAGCCCGTCTGTGGCGGCGGCCTGAAGCGCCTGCCCGACGGCGCCGGCGAGATCAAGCGCATGTACGTCGTCCCGGCCGCCCGCCGGCGTGGCCTGGCGCGCGCGCTGCTCGGCGCGCTCGAGGACGCCGCGCGGGCACTCGGCTACGAGGTCGTGCGCCTGGACACCGGCCCGCGCCAGCCGCATGCCCAGGCGCTGTACGAGGCGTCCGGCTACGTGCCGATCGGCAACTTCAACGCGAACCCGCTTGCCGCGTTCTGGGGCGAAAAGCGCCTGTAGGCGGTCGCCCCGCGCACCGAACGTCCCTGGTGTAGCAACCTAGTTCGCGCACCACGGACGTTCGCGCTCACCGACCCGCCACGATCGCGTCGAGCGCGACGTCCGGATCGCGCAGACGGTCGGCCTCGACGGTGGCGCCGTCGCGAACGAGCGCCTGGATCTGCTCGTTGACGTCCCAGACGTTGACGTTCATCCCCGCCACCAGGCGTCCGTCGCGCAGCCAGAAGGCGATGAACTCGCGCGTCGCGGGATCGCCGCGGAAGACGACCTCATCGCCCGGGCGCGAGTGGCCCGCGTACTCCATGCCGACGTCGTACTGGTCGGAGAAGAAGTACGGCACGCGGTCGTAGCTGACGTCCTGGCCGAGCATCGCGCGCGCCGCTGCGGGACCCTGCTCGAGCGCGTTGGCCCAGTGCTCGACGCGCAGGCGGCCGAGCAGCGGGTGGTCGTGGTTGGCGATGTCGCCCGCGGCGAAGACGTTGTCCGCGCTGGTGCGCAGCCCGGCGTCGACGAGGATGCCGTTATCGACGTCGAGCACCCCGTCGGCCAGGCCAACGCGCGGCGCCACGCCGACGCCGAGGACGACCGCGCTGCAGTCCAGCTCGGCGCCGTCGCTCGTGCGCACGCGCTCGGCGCGCCCTGAGCCCTCGATGGCCTCGACGCCGTCGCCGAGGCGCAGCTCGACGCCGTGGTCGAGGTGAACGTCGCGATAGACCGCCCCGAGCTCGGGGCCCAGCACGCGCTCGAGCGGCACCGACTGCGGCTCAACGACCGTGACCTCCATGCCGCGCTGGCGCGCCGACGCCGCGACCTCGCATCCGATCCAGCCGGCACCGATCACGACGAGCCGCCCGCCGGTGTCGAACAGCGCGCGGAGCGCGTCGGAGTCGTCGAAGGTGCGCAGGACGTGCACGCCGTCGAGGTCCGCTCCGGGAATCGGCAGCCGCTTGGGCTCGGCACCGGTGGCCAGCAGCAGGGCGTCGTAGTCGACGCGCTCGCCGTCCTCGAGCACGACCGCGCTGCCCGCGGCGTCCAGCGACACGGCCGGCGTCGAGGTACGCAGCTCGACCTCGTGCTCGGCGTACCAGCCGGCGTCCTCCTGCAGGTAGACGCCGGAGCGCTCGGACTCGCCGCGCAGGTAGTCCTTGCTCAGCGGCGGGCGCTCGTAGGGGCGCTCGGCTTCGGCGCCGAGCAGGACGATGCGCCCGTCGAATCCCTCCTCACGCAGGGTCTCAGCGGCTTTGCCGCCGGCCATGCCGGCGCCGACGATGACGAACGTGCTGGTCATGGTGTCCTCTGCGTCGGGAGCGGGGCGGTCCTTACGTTAGGGAAATTGAAAGCGGGACCCGCCTTCGGCACCCGCTCAGGCCGTGGTCGTATCCGGCAGATGCCTGCCCACGTGGCCGACGTACAGGCCGCGGGCGATGTCGCCGGAACCGTCGGCGACGTGCAGGTAGATGCGGGCGATGAAGCCCGCGCCGGAGCCGGAGCCGATCGCCACGTGCGGGCCGAGCTCGAGGCGCTCGCCGTCGTGGGTGACCGTGTAGGCGTGGGGCTTGCGGCTGCGAGCCAGCTCGGAGACGTTCTGGCGCCAGGTCAGCCCCAGGTCTTCTGCGGCCTGGCTGAGTGAGCGCCCGAAGCCGTGGGGGTCGGCGTAGAGGCCCGCGAGCTCGTCGAGGCGCATCAGCGTGTCGAGGATCTCGGCCGGGCGCCGATACGGGCTGTCGGCGGCGGCCTCGTACGCCGCGTCGGTGAAGACGAGGTGCTGGGAGCGCTCGGCCGCGCGCCGGACGGCTTCGGCCACCGTCGCGGGCGGCGCCTGCGGCTCGGCGACCGCGCTCGCGCCGTTGCCCTCCGCTCCGGCGGCGGCCTCGCCGAGGGTGGCGCTCAGGCGGGCGATCGCCTTGGCGTCCTGCGCGGCAGCCTCGCGCAGCTCCTCGACCTGGCGGAGCAGCTCCTCGCGGTGGGCGCGTACCGCCTCGAGCTCGTCGAGCAGCGCCTCGTGGGCGGCCAGCCATTCGTCGGACGCCTCGCCGCGCGGGCCCGCCGCGTCCTCGGCGTGGTGGCGGCGCTCGGCCAGGTGCTCCTCGGCGACGGCGGCGCGCGTCTCGGCGCGCTCGAGCTGGGCCGCGAGGCGCTCGGCGCGAGCGCTCAGCTCCGCGCGCTCGGCGTCGGCGGCCTCGCGGCGGCGCTTGGCCGTCTCCACCTGCCGGCGCAGGTCCTCGACGCGCGCGAGCTCGCGCTCGGCCTGCTGTGCCCGGGCGGCGACGCCGCGGCGTTGCTCGTCGGCCTCGCGCAGGCGCGCGAGCAGCGGCGAGGACGGGATCTCGGCGTGCTGGAGGAATTTCTCCCACGAGCCGAAGACGTCGATGACGTAGTCGGGGTGCGGCCACTCCTCGCGGCGAAGCCAGTCCTGGGCGCGCGGGACCTCGCCGGTGACGATGATCCAGCGGTAGAGCGCGAAGAGGTAGTCGGCCTCCTCGACGAGCAGCGAGACCTCGCGCAGGCGCCCGTCAGGGCGCAGCCGTCCGGACGCGTCCTCGGGCGCGGCCTCCTCGCCGCCCTCGGCGGGTTCCTGCGGTTCGGTGTGCTCACCTCGGCGGCGGCTGCGCTTGCCCATCGCCCAAGGGAGGCTAGCCCGCGCGACGCACGCCGCGCCGCGCGGGCGGTTGAGCCGGTCGCTCTAGCTGACGATGAGCTTGCCCTTCATGCCGGCGGCTTTGTGGCCGTCGACCGGGCAGTAGAACGCGTAGGTCCCCTTCTTGAGCTTGACCGTGACGGTCGAGGTCTTGCCCTTGCCGACCGTCTTGCCGTCCTTGTCGATGCCGTGGCCCTCGACCGCGATTGCGTGCGGGGTGCCGGACGGGTTGCTCATCACGAGCGTGACGGTGCCGTGCTTGGCCGTCAGCGTCTTGTGGTTGAACGCGAGCTTCGTCTTGCTCGCCCTGAGGCTGATCGTCGTCTTCGCCGACACGACGCTGGCGACCGCGAGGGCGCCGGCGACGACGACAACTGCGGCGATCAGGAACCTGCGTGCGACTTTGGGCATGGCACTCCTCTGGTCGGGGTCCTGCTGTGCTCGACGCACGGCGGTCGCGATCCTTCCCGGTAGGTTGCGTCGGCGAACTACGCGGCGTCTGCGTGCGACGCGGCCTCCGGCGGCAGTCGCCGTGAGACCACTTTCGAGACGCCATCGTCGCCCATCGACACGCCGTACAGCGTATCGGCCGCCTCCATCGTGCGCTTCTGGTGCGTCACGACGATGAACTGGGCGCGATCGGCGTAGGCGCGCAACAGGTCCAGGAAGCGCCCGATGTTGAAGTCGTCGAGCGCGGCCTCGACCTCGTCGAGGATGTAGAACGGGCACGGTCGGGCGAGGAAGACCGCGAACAGGAAGGCGATCGCGGTCATCGACTTCTCGCCGCCTGAGAGCAGCGTCAGGCGCTTCATCGCCTTGCCGGCGGGAGTGATCTCGATCTCGACGCCGAGATCGTCATCCGGGTCCAGGCCAAGCTCCTCGGCCTCCTCGTCGGCCGCCGCCTCCGCCGCCTCCTCGCCGTCGCCGGCCGACAGCGGCTCGCCGCCTCCCAGCACGGGCCGCGGGCCGGCATCCTCACGCACGAGCCGCAGGCGCCCGCGGCCGCCGGGGAAGAGCTGCTCCGCGAGCTCCTCGAAGTGCCGCGCCGCCGCCGCGAAGGTCGCCTCGAAGGTCTCGCGGATCTGGCGGTCGGTCTCCCGGATCAGCGTCTTGAGCTCGCGCAGGGCGGTCTCGAGGTCGACGCGCTGGCGCTCGAGCTCCTCGACGTGCGCGAGCGCCTCGTCGTACTCGGCCTTGGCGAGCGGGTTGACGGGGCCGAGCTGCTCGCGGCGGCGCTGCAGGCGCTCGATGCGCGCGCGCAGCCCGTCCGCCGTCTCGGGGTCCAGCGGCTCGGCGGCCGGCTCGGCCGCGAGGCCCAGCCTGGCGGCGAGCGCCTCGAGCTCCTCCGCGGCGTCGTGCTCGGCGTCGCGAAGCTGCTGAGCGCGCACCTCGGCGGCCGTCACCGCCTCGCCGCGCTCGCGCAGGCGGTTCTGGATCTGTGCCTCCTCGGCAGCACAGGCGCGCAGCGCCGCGGCCACGCCCTCGCCCGCCTCGCGATCGGCGGCCAGCTCGGCGTCGAGCGCCTCGGCGCGCACGCGCACGGCTGCCAGGACGCCCGTCAGCGACCGCGATCAGCCGCTCGGCGGCCGGCAGCAGCGCGCGATCGCGCACGAGCGCCGCCTCCAGCCGCGCGATCCGCTCGACGCGGTCGGCGCGCTCGCGGGCGGCGCGTTCGGCGACACGGCGCTCGGCGGCAAGCTCGCCCTGCAGCTGCGCGCGGCGGACCGCGGCCTCGCCCTGCTCCGGCGCCTTGCGGCGCTCCTCGATCAGCCACGCCGCGCGGTGCTCTTCCTCGGTTGCCTGCGCGCGGGCGCGATCGGCGTCGCGCAGCGCCCGATCGCGCCTGGTCGCGCGTGGCGTCGGCAGCCTGGACGGCCGCGACGGCCGCTTCCACCGCCGCCAGCGCGCCGTGCTCGGCCCGCACCGCCCGCTCGGACTCGGCGATCAGCGCGTCGCGGCGGTTGCGCTCGGCGAGCACGCGCTCCGAGCCGCCGCGCGGCGCCTGGCGCAGCTCGCGCGTGAAGCCGAACCAGGCGCGCCCGGCGCGGGTGACCGCGACGCCGATGAAGGCAGGCGGCAGCTGCTCGAGGTCGTCGACGACCCAGGTGTTGGCCAGCAGACGACGAGCCAGCGTCGCGGCCGGCTCCGGCCCGGAGACCATGTCGCCGAGATGGCGCGCGCCAGGCGCCGGCGGCGCCGTCGAGCGGGTCACGCCCGGCGCTCCGGAGTCGGCCACCAGCGCGCGGCCGCCGTCGGCGCCGGCGCGCTCGAGCAGCCTGCGCGCCGCGCCGAGATCCTCGACGATGGCCGCGCTCAGGCGCCCGCCGAGCCCAGCCGCGAGCGCGAGCTCGTAGCCGGCCGGGACCTGGAGCTCGTCGGCGAGCGAGCGTGTGCCGCCAGGCGTGGACGCGTGCGTGCGCAGGAACTGGTTGGCCGATGCCAGCTCGGCGCCGACGCGCGCCGCCTCGCGGCGGGCGGCCTCGGCAGAGCTCTCGGCCGCGCGCCGGGCGGCGCGCGCGACCTCGCAGCCCTCGTCGGCCTCGGCGAGCGCCGCGCGGCGCTCCTCGACGGCCTTCGACAGCTCCGCAACGCGGCCCGCTGCCGCAACGCGCTGCGCCGAGAGCTCAGCCAGCTCGCGCTCCAGGGCGGCGGCTCGCTGGGCCTCGAGCTCGTCGAGCTCGGCCTGCAGCGCCTCGATGCGCTCGCGGCCGGCTTCGTCGGGCGTGTCCTCCTGTGCCTGCACGCGCAGGGCAAGGAGCTGACGGT
The DNA here is from genome assembly GCA_963821355.1 of uncultured Actinomycetes bacterium. Taxonomy (GTDB): domain Bacteria; phylum Actinomycetota; class Thermoleophilia; order Solirubrobacterales; family Solirubrobacteraceae; genus JAOPZW01. The sequence goes on from CAWGDO010000009.1 coordinate 571,512, forward strand.
CGCGACGCTCGATGCGCTCGCCGATCGCCTCGGCCGTCTCGCGCGAGCGCTCGAGGCGCAGCTCGATGCGATCGGCCGACGAGCGCGCGGCGAACACGCGCCGCGCCAGCGCCTCGCGCTCCTCGGTGCGCCGCGCGAGCGCGTCCTCGGCCTCCTCGCGCCGCTTGGCGACCTCGGCCAGCGCGGTCTGCGCCTCGTCGCGCGCGGCGCGCGCCTGGCCGGCCGCGGCCTCGGCGGTCGACAGATCCTCGCGGCGCGCGCGCACGGCGTCGCGCGCGAGCTCCCAGCGGGCTTCGACCGTCTGGCGCTCGAGGCGCTCGTGCAGCTCGGCGGCCTCGGCCTGGCGCTTGAGCGGGCGCAGGCGCGAGCGCGCCTCGCGCTCGACGTCGAGGGCGCGATCGAGGTTGTCCTGCGTGCGCTCGAGCTTGAGCTGCGCGCGGCGACGGCGCTTGCGGTGCTTGCCGAGGCCGGCCGCCTCCTCGATGAGCATCCGGCGGTCGCGCGGCTTGGAGGTGACGATCGCCTCGACGCGTCCCTGCGAGACGACCGAGTGCGTCTCCTTGCCCAGGCCGGTGTCCGACAGCAGCTCGAGGACGTCGACCAGCCGGCAGCGCGCGCCGTTGAGGCGATACTCGCCCTCGCCGCTGCGATCGAGCCGCCGCAGGATCGAGATCTCGCCGACCGGCAGGTCGATCTCGCCGTCGCCGTTGTCGAGCACGAGCTCGACCTCGGCCGACGAGCGCGCCTGCACGCCCTTGCCCCCGCCGAAGATGACGTCCTGCATCGACTGCCCGCGCACGGCGAGCGGCGACTGCTCGCCCATCGCCCACAGCACCGCATCGGTGACGTTCGACTTGCCCGAGCCGTTCGGGCCGACGATGACCGACACGCCCGGCGCGAAGTCGAGCCTCGTACGGTCGGGGAACGACTTGAAGCCCTTGAGGGTCAGCGACTTGAGGTGCACTAGTCCTCCTCGTCGTCTTCGGTGTCGTCGGCGTAAAGCATGTCCAGTGCCGCGCGGGCGGCCTCCTGCTCAGCGTGCTTCTTCGACCGCCCCGAGCCCGTTCCTACCGGCCGTTCGCCGACCGCGGCGACGACCTCGAAGGTGCGGTCGTGCGGTGGGCCGTGTTCGGCGGTCACCTCGTAGCTGACGATCTCGCCGCGCTGGGCGAGGCGCTCCTGCAGCGTCGACTTGAAATCGACCGGATGGTCGAGGGCGTGCTCGATCTCGGGCATGAACGCCTCGACGACCGCCTGCGAGGCGCGCTCGTAGCCGGCGTTCAGATAGCAGGCGCCGATGACCGCCTCGATGACGGAGGCCAGCACGCGCTCGGTCGACACGAGCGTCGAGGCGCTCTGCCCGATGCCCCGGCGCGGCCGCGGCCAGCCGATCGGGGACGCCGAGGCGCTCGGCCACCGCGCGGCACGACGGGCCGGACACCGTCTGGGCGCGAATCTTGGTCAGCCGCCCGGCCCCGTAGCGCTCGGCCTCCAGCCGCGGGTACAGGTGGGCGGTGATCGACAGCCCCAGCACCCAGTCGCCCAGGAACGCGAGCCGCGAGTAGGAGTCCGAGCGGCGCTCCGTCCACGAGGCATGCGTGAACACCTGCTGGCGCAGGTCGTCGGGAAGCTCGCGAAGCAATGCTCGGAGTTGGTCCAGGGCCGGTGGTCCCTACGTGGTGGGAGCGTGCTCGACGACGAAGTCGACGGCCTGCTCCACGGTCAGGATCTTCGCTGCCTGCTCGTCGGACATCTTCACCCCGTAGGAGTCCTCGAGCTCCTGGACGAGCGTGTAGAGGTCGAGCGAGTCGGCCTCGAGGTCCTCCTTGAAGCGCGTCGAGTCATCGATGCGCGCGGGATCGACCTCGAGCTCGTCGGCGAGATGCGTCTGGATCAGCGAGAAGACCTCTTCGCGGGTCATGGCGACGCAACGGTAGACCGCCGCCCGGACAGCGGCGCGGTCCGAAGCGCGCGCGCGGCGTCCAGCGCGGCGTGCGTGCGCCCGACGACGTCGCCTCCACGGCGCGCGCCGCGAGCAGGATCGCCTGGGCGATCCCGCGGCGGCTGAAGCGCCCGTGCGGGACGACCCCCAGCCGGCGCAGCCCGAGGAGGTACGCGCCGCCGGCGCTCTCGGGATCGATGACCTCGCGGAACTCGAGCAGCGCGGGGCGCAGCAGCATCCCGCCGGCCTTGGCGCGCCGCGACGTCGACGCCACGTCGCGGATCTGGCGCAGCATCTCCTCCGACACGCCCTCCATCAGCTTGAGGACGACGTTGCCGGTGAAGCCGTCGGTGACGACGACGTCGGCCTTGCCGGCCGGCGACCTCGTTGCCCTCGACGTTGCCGACGAAGTCGAAGGTGTCGCCCTCGGCCAGGCGGTCGCGCAGCGCGGCGTGCGCCTCGATGACCAGCGGCGTGCCCTTCGTGTGCTCCTCGCCGATCGAGAGCAGGCCGACCCGCGGCCGCTCGACGCCGAGCACGACCTGGGCCAGCGCAGCGCCCATGAAGCCGAACTGCACGAGGTGCTCGGGGCGGACCTCGACGTTCGCGCCGACGTCGACGATGGTCACCGCGTGGCCGGGCACCGGCACCGGGATCGCCAGCGCGGGGCGGTGGATGCCGGGTGCGCGCTGGATGTTGAACAGGCCGGCGGCGAGCGCGGGGCCGGTCGAGCCGCCGCTGACGAACGCGTCGGCGTCGCCCTCGGCGACCGCGCGCGCGGCGAGCACGATCGACGCGTCGGGCCGCGCGCGACTCGCGCGCACGGGATCGGCCGCCTTGGCGATGGAGACGGGGGCATCGACGACCTCGATCCCGTCGGGCACCTCGCCGAACGCCTCGGCGGGCCCGAAGAGCACGACGCGCACCCCCTGCCGGGCTGCGATCGCCGCACCCGCCGCGACTTCGGCGGGGCCGAGGTCGGCGCCGTTGGCGTCGACCGCGATCGTGACTGACATGGGCTAGAGGCTACCCAGCGTGGCGGCTGGGATCCGGCCTAATGCTCGTGGTCGTGATCGTGGTCGTGCGTGTGCACGACCTCGCGGCCGCCGTAGGAGCCGCACGTCGGGCAGACACGGTGCGGCAGCCGCGGGCTGTGGCACGTCGGGCACGCGTTGTACGTCGGCGCCGAGATCTTGTGCTGGGCGCGGCGCTTGGAGGTGCGCGAGTGCGACTGCTTCTGCTTGGGGACCGCCATGAGCGACGGCACAGCGTAGTGCATCGCAGGTCGGGCAGCGCGGCGGCGCGCTTGCTTGACTGGGAGGCATGCGCGATGTCGACATCCGCCCGATGCGCGACGAGGACGTCATCGACGCCGACCGCGTCTGTCTCGAGGTCCTGTACGCGTTCTACCCCCACGAGGGCGAGGCCGTGCGCGCGGCTCGCCAGCACGCGCGCATCCGCCATCTGCTCAACACCGATCCGGGTGGCTGCTGGGTCGCCGAGCACGAGGGGCGCGTCGAGGGCGTCGCGCTCGCGCTCATCCGCGAGGGCGTGTGGGGCTTTTCGCTGTTCGGCGTCGCAGAGAAGCTGCAGGGCCGCGGCGTCGGGCGCGAGTTGTTCGCGCGCTGCTGGGCCTACGGCGCCGGCGCGCGCGGACACCTCATCCTCAGCACGACCAACCCGACGGCCATGGCGATCTATGCGCGCACCGGCCTGCCGATCCGACCCGCCGTCGCTTTCGCCGGCATCCCGGACCTGGAGCGCGCGCCGGCGCCCGACGGGGTCGAGAACGCCGGCACGGAGGGCATCGCGCTCGCCGACGCCATCGGCCGCGAGTTGCGCGGCGCCGGCCACGGGCGCGATCTGCCGGTACCGATGGCTTACGGCGCGCGCCTGCTCGTCCTCGAGGACCGCGCCTTCGCCGTGGCGCGCGCAGGCCACATCGTCATGCTCGGCGCCCGCGACGAGCGGGCGGCGCAGCGGATGCTATGGGCGCTGTTCGCGACCGCCGGCCCGGGCGCAACCGTCAACGTCGACTTCCTCACCGCCGGGCAGGACTGGGCGCTGCCTGTCTGCCTCGACGCCCGACTGCACCTCTCGCCGGACGGTCCGATGTTCGCCGGCGGCCGACTCGGGCCGCTGGCGCCGTACATCCCGAGCGGGGCGTACCTCTAGCATCGGCCGATGGGCGAACCCGACTACGTGCTCGAGGGCGACCGGGTCGCGCTCGGCCCGCTGCGGGTCGACCTCGCCGACACCTACCGGCGCTGGCTCCACGACCTCGAGGTCCGCGGCGGGATCCTCACGGTTGGCATCTACGCACTGGAGGTCGAAGAGAACTGGGTGCGCGAGACGATCGCCAAATGCGTGGGGCCGGCGCCCGAGGCAGCGCACTTCACCGTCTACGACCGCTCCGACGGCGCGCCGGTGGGCACCAGCGGCCTCTTCGCCATCGACTGGCGAATGAGCCGCGCGACCTTCGGGATCAACATCGGCGGGCGCCGCGGCCAGGGCCTCGGCACCGAGGCCACGCGCCTGACGCTCGACTGGGCCTTCCATGTGCTGTGCCTGCACAACGTGATGCTCCAGGTGCTGCCGTCGAACGCCCGCGCCATCCGCGCGTACGAGAAGGCGGGCTTTCGCCATATGGGCGTGCGCCGCGGCGCCGTGGTCTCGCGCGGCGAGCGCTGCGACGAGGTCTTCATGGACGCCGTGCGCGAGGACTTCGACAGCCCCGTGCTGGCCCTCGGCTGACTACTCGAAACGAAGCTCGCGCAGCTTGGCCCAGCGCGGGTCGGGCGCGGCCTCGTGGGCGTGGCCGGGGTCCTCGTTGAGGTTGGCGCCGCACTCCGGGCACAGCCCGGCGCAGTCGTCGCGGCAACGCAGCTGCGCGGGCAGCGCGAGGGCGAACGCGTCGTGCGCCCAGGACGCAAGGTCGAGCGCCTCGCCGTCGACGTAGGGGCTGCGCAGCTCGTCGCCGCCGCCCGCCTGGTCGACCTCGCGCGCATCGACGGCAAACGACGGCGTCGCCGGCTCCAGGCAGCGCATGCACGGCCCGGACAGCCCCGCCGTGAAGCGCAGGCGCAGCGAGTAGCCGCCGTGGGTCATGCGTGAGACGTCGAGTGTGGCGTCGACGTGCCCGGGCTCGGCCGCGTAGCGCGTGCCGCCGAAGTCGAAGGTGCCGAGGCCGACGCCGAGCGTCAGGCGACGGCCCTCCCCGCTCGACAGGCTCAGGCGACCGAGATCGAAGCTGTCGGTGCGGGCGGCCATCCCTTCGAGGGTAGATCATGGACCGGTGCGAGCCATGGTCCTCGACGAGCCCGGCCGTCCGCTGCGCGCGGCCGACCTGCCCGACCCCGAGCCCGGCCCCGGCGAGGTGCTCGTCGAGGTCCACGCCTGCGGGGTGTGCCGCACCGATCTCCACATCCGCGACGGCGAAGTCCGCGGCTCGAAGTTGCCGGTCGTGCCGGGCCATCAGATCGTCGCCACGGTCCTTGCCGCCGGCGATGGCGCCGCCCACGCGCCGGGCGCACGCGTCGGGATCCCGTGGCTCGGCTGGACCGACGGCACCTGCCGCTTCTGTACGAGCGGGCGCGAGAACCTGTGCGAGCACGCGCAGTTCACCGGCCTTGACCGTGACGGCGGCTATGCGACGCTCGCCGTCGCCGACGCGCGCTACGCGTTCGCGCTGCCCGAGAGATTCGGCGACCTCGAGGCGGCGCCGCTGCTGTGCGCGGGACTCATCGGCCACCGCGCGCTGCGGATGACCGGCGACGCGCAGCGCCTCGGGCTCTACGGCTTCGGCGCCAGCGCCCACATCGTCTGCCAGGTCGCCCTGCACCAGGGCCGGCGCGTCTTCGCCTTCACCCGTGCCGACGACGCCGCCTCGCAGCGGTTTGCGCTCGAGCTCGGCTGCGAGTGGGCGGGCGACGCGCTCGGGCCGGCGCCGGAGGAGCTCGACGCGGCGATCATCTTCGCGCCCGTCGGCGAGCTGGTGCCCGCTGCCCTGCGCGCGGTCGGCCGCGGCGGCGTCGTGGTCTGCGCGGGGATCCACATGAGCGACATCCCCTCGTTCCCCTACGAGATCATCTGGGGCGAACGCGTGCTGCGGTCGGTGGCCAACCTCACGCGCGACGATGCGGTCGAGTTCCTCGACCTCGCCCCGCGCGTGCCGGTGCACACGCATGTGACGACGTTCGCGCTGGACGAAGCCGAAGCAGCCCTGCACGCCGTGCGCACCGGCGCCCTCGAGGGGGCGGCGGTCCTCATTCCCTGAGACGTGTCGCTTCGCGAGCGAGGGGCCCGCTCAGACGGCCACGTGGCCGCCTTCAGCACCCTCTAGCATGTCGTTGATGGCGCAACCAACCGTCGAGCTGCTGTTCTGGGACGGCTGCCCGTCGCACCCGCAGGCCCTCGCGGACCTGCGCGCGGCCATGACCGAGCTCGGGCTGGACCCCGATGCGGTCGTCGTCCGCGAGGTCGACACCGACGAGCGCGCGGAGCGCGCCCGGTTCGTCGGCTCGCCGACGATCCGCATCGACGGCGCCGACATCCAGGACCCCGGCGACGAGCCCGCGGCGCTGACCTGCCGCGTCTACCATCGCCGCGACGGCCGGGTCTCCCCCGTCCCCGACCCAGCCGACGTGCGCGATGCCCTGCACAACGCGATGACGACGAGGAGCCCCTCATGAGCACCGCAGTCGGTACCGAAGCCCCGACCTTCACGCTGCCCGACACCGACGGCACCGAGCACTCGCCGGGTGGTGCGCCCGCGACGCTCGTCGTCTTCACGTGCAACCACTGCCCGTACGCCCTGGCCTGGCACGACCGCCTCGCCGACGTCGCCCGCGACTACGGCGACGTCAAGGTCCTGGCCATCAGCTCCAACGACGCCGAGCGCTACCCGCGAGACTCCTTCGACGCGATGCGCGAGCGCGTGGCGGCCGACGGCGGCTGGCCGATGCCCTACCTGTACGACGAGAGCCAGCAGGTCGCGCGCGCCTACGACGCCAAGACGACGCCCGACTGCTTCGTGATCGACGCCGATGGGCGGATCGCCTATCGCGGTGCGCCCGACGCCGACCACCAGGATCCATCGCTGAACGCGGCGTGGCTGCGCGAGGCGCTCGATGCCGTGCTCGCGGGCGAGGAGCCCGCGCGCGCCGAGACCGAGCCGGTCGGCTGCTCGATCAAGTGGAAGCAGTGATCACGCCGGCGATGACGCTGGCGGCTCCCGCCGCCACGACGATCGCCAGTAGCAGCGGCTCATAGCGATCCGCCTCGATCCGCGCGAACGCGCGGCTGCCGACCGCGTGGCCGAGGAACACGCACACCAGTGCGGCGGCGAGCGGGCCCCAGTCGACCTCGACGTCGGCGGCAGCGAGAACGGGCGCCAGAACGACCCCCGCGATGACGCCGAGGGCGAGGAAGGCGGCGCTCAGCGAGTCGCGGATCTGCGCGGGCCCGAGCCCGCGGTGCGCGAACCACAGCGCCATCGGCGGGCCGTTGACGCCCGCTGACGTACTCAGTGCGCCGGTGGCGAAGCCCAGCGCCACTCGTGCGCGCGGGTCGCCGGGGGTGGGCGCCGCCGCGGCGTGTCGCGCGCGCGCCCGCAGGAGGGCGGCGCCGATGACGGCCAGGCCTACACCGATCTGCAGCGCCGGCTTGGGCAGGGCGCGCAGGATGAAGACGCCGCAGACGGCGCCCGGCACCGCGGCGACGAGGATCGGTCCGACCTCGCCCCACGCGACGGCCGGGCGCCGGCGCTCGCCGAAGAGGACCAGTCCGTTGAGCGCGAGCCCGAGCACGGTGATCGCCACGACGGCGCTCTCGGGCTCGAGCAGGGCGAAGACCGCCGGGCTGAGGATGAGGGCGAACCCGAGTCCGGTCGAGGCCTGCACGACGGCCGCAACGAGCGCGGCCACGGCGACGAGTGCCATCAGGGCGGCGTCGCTACTCCCGCTCGGCGAGCTCGCGCTTGAGCACCTTGCCGGTCGCGTTGCGCGGCAGCTCGTCGAGGAAGACGATCTCGCGCGGCACCTTGTAGCGCGCGAGGTTGGCCTTGACGTAGTCCTTGAGCGTCGTCCTCGCTCGGCCTCGGCGCCGGCCGTGAGCGCACGACGAACGCCTTCAGGCGCTGGCCGAACTCCTCGTCGTCGACGCCGATCACGGCGACCTCGTCGACCGCGTCGTGGTCGCGCGAGCAGGTCCTCGACCTCGCGCGGGAAGACGTTCTCGCCGCCCGAGACGATCATCTCGTCGTCGCGGCCGTCGACGAACAGGCGCCCGTCGCGGTCGAAGTGGCCGACGTCGCCGGTTGACATGAGGCCGTCGACGATCTCCTTGTTGCCGCCGCCGGTGTAGCCCTCGAACGGCAGTCTCGTTGCCGACGAAGATGCGGCCGGTCTCGCCGGGCGCGACCTCGCTGGCCCTGCGTCGTCGAGGATCTTGACGCACGGTGCCGCGCGGCGGGCGTGCCGGCGGTGCCGGGCGCGGCGCGCAGGTCCGCGGGCGTGGCGATCGTCGCCCAGGCGACCTCGGTCGAGCCGTAGAGGTTGTAGAGGACGTCGCCGAAACGTCCATGACCTGCGGCGCCAGCTCGCCGGGCAGCGCCGAGCCGCTGACCGCGATCGACGCGCAGCTCGACGAGGTCGTACTTCGTCGATCGTCTCGTCGGGCAGCTCGAGGATGCGCTGCATCATCACCGGCACGACCGACGAGCGCCGTGCATGCGGTGCTGCGCCGTCGCGCTCAGCGTGTCCTCGGGGTCGAACTTGCGCCGCAGCACGAGCGTCGACGCCAGGCGCCATGCCGAGCGTGAAGTGCGCGAAGCCCCAGGAGTGGAACATCGGCGCGGCGATCATCGTGCGCTCGCGCGCGCGCAGCGGGATCTTCGACAGCAGCGCCGCGGCCGGGATCGAGCGTCTCGGGCTGCGTGCGCGGCGCGCCCTTCGGCGTGCCGGTCGTGCCCGAGGTGAGGATCGACGACGCGGCCCTTTCTCGGGCGGCACGACGTCGTCGGGTCGCCGCCGGCGATCAGCGTCGTCGAGCGTCGGGTCGTCGGGCTCGGCGTCCGTCGTCGTGCCACGCCGACGAAGCGCTTGCGCCGCTGGCCGGCGTCGTGCGACGAGGCCGGCGAACTCCTCGTCGTAGATGACGCGCGTCGGGCTTCTCGCGCTTGACGACGTCGGTGAGCTGCGGGCCGGCGAAGGCGGTGTTGAGGTAGAGGGCGTTGCGCGCCGAGCTTCGAGCACGGCGACCGTGGCCTCGATGAAGCCGCGGTGGTTGCGGCACATCACGCCGACGCCGTCGCCCTCGCCGACGCCGGCGTCCGACGAGCGCGTGCGCGAGCGCGTTCGTGCGGTGGTGGACCTCGCTCGAAGGTGAGCGTGCCCGAGCTCGTCGATGATCGCCGGTCTCGTGCGGGTAGCGGGCGGCGCACGCCGTCGTAGCCGGCCGCCGGCGTCGGGCCCCAGCGCCGCAGCGCGAGGGCGACGCGCACGAGCCGGTCCGGCCGCGTCGGGCGCAGGATGCCGGCCTCGGCGAGCGTGCGCAGGGTGAAGACCTTCTGAGACAGCTGACCGGTGACGTTCACGCTGGGAAAGCTACCCCTGCCCGCCGGGCGCCGGCCTTCATTGCGGCAGGTGCAGGTCGGCCGGCGCCTCGCCACGCTCGATCAACGCGCGGATGTCGCCTGCGCGGCGCGAATTGAGGAACACGTGACGCTGGCCGACGCTCGGCTTCTCGGCCAGCAGGCCGGCGGTGAGCAGCGCTTCGCCGACGGCTTCGGCGAGGGCGCGATCGTTGCCGGCGAAGCCGCGCGCGAGGTGGGCGAACTCGGTGTGGTAGCCGCCCCACTTGCCCATCCCATCGAGGCGCTGCAGGATCCGCCGCGCGACGCGGCGGGCCGGATCGGGATCGTCGTGGGGTCGCGCGACGCCCGGCGTGGCGTCGAGCGCGGCGAGGACGGCGTCTTCGTGCTCCTCCATCGAGGCCTCGTCGGCCGGACGGCCGCCGAGGGCAGCGACGTGCGCCGCGACGACGAGCGGATGGTCGGGGCCGATCGGATCGCGGATGTCGTCTCCGGCGTCGAGCACGTGGCCGGGGAGGGCGAGTGCGCGTACGCGCAGGCGGTCGACGGATTCGACGTGGTCCTCGAACGCGATCGGCACGAACTCGGCGACCTCGGGATCGCCCGGGACTTCGAGCACGAGATGCTCGCCGAGTGCCCCGGCGCGCACCTCGCCGTGGCCCGTCGCCTCGACGAGCGCGCCGACCAGCGCCGCGACGAGCAGCCAGGTGCGCTCGTTGACCGCGTCGGGGTCGGCGCGCAGGGCGGGCGCGGCCGGCGCGACCGCGCGCAGAGCCGCCTGTGCCGGGCCGACGGCGACGATCAGCGGCTTGTCGTAGCCCGAGCGCTTCTGCGCAAGCTCGCGCACGCCGCGGGCGAGTTCGGCGTCGAGCATGGCCCGCAGTCGGGCTGCGCCGGCGCCGTCGGCAATCGCCGCGGCCAGATCGTCCATCTCCAGAAGGTAGCCGTGCGGTTCTGTCAGGTCGCGCTCATACCGTGCGACATACAGATCATGGAAGCTGCCACTCCTCTCCCGTTCTCCCAGGTCCGCACGCAGGGCGGGCGCCTCTGGTCGACGGCCTCGTCGTCGACGACGCGTGCGCCGTGCGGCTGGCGCGCGAGCGCGAGGAGGGCGGCGACGACGTCGCGCGGCTCGTGTCCGATGCGATCGAGATCGGCGCGCGCGTGCTCGACCGCGAGCAGACCGGCGCCAACGCCGAGTTCGTGCGGGCCGAGTTCGAGAAGGCCGCGCGCGAGCTCGATGCCGCGTTCGTCGAGCGCGCGCGGGTCGTCGCCGAGCGGCTCGATGCGAGCGTCGACGAGGTGTTCGGCCCCGAGAACGGGCATGTCACCAAGGCGCTGGCGCGCCACTTCGGCGACGAGTCGTCGGTCGCCGTGCAGAACCGCGTCGACGCGCTGCTGGCCGAGGTCGCCGTGCAGATGCGCGAGGACCTGCGCAGCAGTTCTCGTCCGACGGCGAGAACAACCCGCTGGCCGACTTCCAGCGGATGGCGATCGGCGCGATGCGCGACAGACGCGCCAGCCAGGCCGAGCAGCTCAAGGGCGATGGACGCCAAGCTCGGCGTCATGCGCGAGGACCTCGTGCGCCTGCGGGCCGAGAAGGAGAAGCTCGAGGAGGTCGCGGCCGAGGCGCGAGCGCGGCACTGCCAAGGGCCGCACCTACGAGGAGGCCGTGGCCGACGCGGTCGATGCGCTCGCGCTGCCGCTCAGGGCGACGACTGCGAGGCCGTCGGCGATCTGAAGGAGGCCCGGGCAAGAGGGCGACGTCGTCGTCGCCATCGGCGCCGCCACGGCCCGCCCGCGGGCGCATCGTCTTCGAGGCCAAGAACAGCCGCGCTGTCGCGACCCGAGGCGATGGCGCGAGCTCGACGACGCGCTGGCGCGAGCGCGACGCCGACTTCGCGGTGCTCGTCGTGCCCTCCGAGGACAAGCTGCCCGCGCGCACGCAGCGCGCTGCGCGAGTACAACGGCGACAAGCTGCTTCGTCACCTACGACGTCGACGAGGGGCCGCTCGCGCTGGAGGTCGCCTACTCGCTGGCCCGCGCCCGCGTGCTGATGGCCCGCGGCGGCGCCGACGGGCGTCGACGGCGCCGCGGTCGCCGACACCGTCGATCGCGCGGTGGCCGCGCTGGAGGACGTGCGTCGCAGTCCGCCAGCAGCTCACCGGCGCCAAGACGCAGATCGACAGGGCTTCTGACATCGTGGGCACGATGAGCGATCGCGTGCGCGCGCACCTCGAGGAGATCGCCGCGC
>CAWGDO010000010.1:0-418090 GCA_963821355.1 uncultured Actinomycetes bacterium
CGTAGAACGGGACGTGCCCGCCGGGCAGGCGCCGCCGGATCTCGTGCAGCATCACCGGGCTGGTTTCGCGCAGGCCAAGCCGATCGAGGACGCGGCGCTGCAGCAGATCCCCGTAGGGCTGTCCGGTGACGGCCTCGAGGACGACGCCGACGGCGCGGTAGCCGATGTCCGAGTAGTGGCGGTGCTCACCCGGCGCGAAGCCTGTCGGCGCGTCGGTGAGAGCGATTACGTCGTAGGTCGAGGCCGGCGCGAGGTCGGACGTTTCGATCACCGCGGCCGTGTGGTTGAGCAGATGGTGGAGCGTGACCGGAGCCGACGGGCCGCCGATCGTCAGCCACGGGACGTAGTCGCTCACCGGCGCATGCAGGTCGAGGAGGCCCTCCTCGGCCAGCTGCAGCGCGACCACCGCGGTGAACGACTTGCCGATGGAGGCGATCGGCCACAGCGCGTCCGGCGACGCGACGCCGTAGGTGCGCGCCGCGAGCGTGCGGTCCTTGTCGGTGATCGCGACGGCGACCGCCGGCGACATGCCGGCGTCGAGCACCCTGGCGGCGAAGCCGTCGAGCGCCGCGTAGGCCGTCATCGGCGCACGCTACCGCCAGCGGCGCGCGCGGCGCTACAGCGCGATCACCGCGTGGGCTCGTGCAACGACCAACGGCTCGTGCGTGGCGCAGACGACGGTCGTCCCGTGCCCGGCGCAGATCGCCTCGAGCGTCGCGGCGATCTCGCCCGCCGCGGCCTGGTCCAGGCGCGAGGTCGGCTCGTCAACGAGCAGTAGGCCGGGCTCAGGAGCGAGCGCGCGCGCGATGGCGACGCGCTGGCGCTCGCCCGCGCTCAGGCGTGACGCGCGCTGGCGCAGCCGCTGGCCGAGACCGAGCGCGGCGAGGCAGGCGTCGGCGTGCTCGACGGTCTGCGACCAGGGCATCCCGCGCAGGGCCAGCGCCAGTGCGACATTCTCGCGTGCCGAGAGGTGCTCGACCAGCGCCGGCTCCTGGCTGACGACGCCGATGCACTCGCGGCGCAACGCCGCGAGCTGCGAGCGACCGAGGCCGTCGATGCGCTCGCCTGCCACCAGCACCTCGCCCTCGTCCGGGCGCTCGAGGCCGGCGAGCAGCCGCAACAGCGTCGACTTGCCCGAGCCCGAGCGCCCGAAGAGCGCGGTGAGGCGCCCGGCGGCGAAGACGGCGTCGAAGCCGTCGAAGAGCAGCCGCGCCCCGCGGCGGCAGGTGACGCGCCGAAGCTCGGCCGGCACCAGGGTGCCCGCAGTGCGGCGGGGCGCCGGGCGAGGAGCGGGAGCGAGCGAGCGCTCGGCTGCGGCCGACGCTCCGTCGCTGCCCGGCGCCGCCTCGAGTACGACGCGGCCGCCCTCGGCTCGCGCGCTGACCCGCGAGCCGAGCCCGGCCTGGTGCAGCAGCTCCTCGGGCAGGCGCAGCCAGCCACCGCGGCCGACGACGATCGCCTCGTCGCGCTGCCCGCGTCCGGCCTCGTCGCTGATTCGCCCGTCGCGCAGCCGGACGACCCGTCGGGCGACATGCGCCGCGGCGGGATCGTGGGAGACCAGGACGACGCTCGCCCCCTCCTCGGCGGCGAGCTCGGCGATGAGCTCGAAGACGCCGCGCGCGCTGTCGGCGTCGAGCTCGCCGCCGGGCTCGTCGGCCAACAGCAGCTCGGGGCGGTGGACGAGCGCAGCACAGACCGCGGCGCGCTGGCGCTCGCCGCCGGACAGCTGCAGCGGCGGCGCGTCCATGCGGTCGCCGAGGCCGACGCGCTCGAGCAGCGCGCGCGCCCGCTCCTGGCGTGGGCGCCGTCCGATCCCACGCAGCGCGAGCGGGAGGGCGACGCCTTCTGCGCATGACAGCGCCGACGGCAGCGCGTGCTCGTGGTATTGGTCGACGAGGCCGACGTGATCGCGCCGGAAGGCCGACCGCTGCCGCGTCCCGAGGCGTCCCAGATCGACGCCGAACACGCGCGCCTCGCCGGCCGACGGCGGCTCCAGCCCGGCGAGGACGCGCAACATCGTGCTCTTGCCCGAGCCGCTGGGCCCCAGGACCACGACCAGCTCGCCCTGGGCGACCGTCAGGGTGAGACCCTGCAGCGCGGCGGCATCGCCCTCCGCCGTGCGGTGGACGCGGAAGAGGTCACGCGTCTCGACGGCCGCGACGCCCGTCATGGCGCCACCGCGGCCGATCTGCGCGGGACGTCGCCGCGCAGCGCGCGTGCGGTGCCTGCCCCCACGAGCGCGGCGCAGCCGAGGGCGAAGGCGCCGGCGCCCACGAGCCAAGCGACCCAGGGCACGACCACGACGAGCGGCGGGAACGCCGCTCGCCCGGTCGCGGTGACCTGGACGGCGTCGACGAGCAGCGTCAGCAGCGCCACGCCGACGACCACGCCGGCGAGCATCCCGAGCGCCGCGAGCAGCGCCGCGCGCAGGCGCACGCCGGCGAGCAGCATCGCCGGGTCGGCGCCGGTGGCCTCGAGCTCGTAGAGCTCGGCTCCCTCATCGCGCACCGCGACGAGCGCCGCCAGCAGCACGGCCGCCGCGGCGAGCACGAGCGACGCCACGGCCGCCACGATGAGCGTCCGCGACAACTCGCGTGCGAGCGGGTCGGCGTTCAGGCGATCGAGCAGCGCGCGCCGCGACTCGAGTTCCAGCCCGCTGATCGGAGGTCGGCGAAGCGCTGCGCGCAGGCGTGCCTCACCGGCGGCCCCGGCCCCGATCCACAACTCGTCGGGCTGCGCCGCGCCGGGAGCGGCTGCGGTGAGAGCGCTCGCCAGCGCCTGCTCGTCGGCGACGACGAATGCGTCGCCGGACGCCACGGTGGGCATCCGCGTGAGCGTGCCGACGACGCGCGCGCGGACGAGCGTGCCGTCGACAACCACCGCGAGCCGGCCGCCGTGGCCCGCGGTGCGCGCGGTCACGCGGTCGGCCAGGATCGGCACCGGCCCGCTGCCGGCGGGCGGGCACGCACGCAGCAGCGCGCGCGCGCCCACGTCGAAGGCGAAGGGCACCACGGTCGCTGAGCCGCGGGCCACCGGTGCGCGCAGCGCACCTGCCGCGCACCAGCCCGACAGGCGCACCGCGTCGCTGCCGGCGCGCAGCTCGCCGAGGACCAGGCGCCCCGCGGTCGCCGTGCTGCCCAGGGCGCTCTCGGCGCGCGCGTGGCCGGCGGTGGCGGCCAGGCCTGAAGGTTCGGCCGCCTCGATCGCCACGAGCCGGCGGCCCGGCGGCCCGGCGGGCAGCCGCGCGCGTACGGTCCGCGCCGACGGGCCGGCCCGGCCAAGCCTCACCGCCTGCAGCGAGCCGTTGGGGGCTACGACGTCGGCGACGAGGTCGAGCGCATCGCCGACGCTGCGCGCGCGGAGCTGCAGGGTCACCGGGTCAGCGCTCAGCCGGGCGCCGTCAGGCGGTCGCGAATCGGGCCCCGTGAGCCGCCGGGCAAGCTCCTTCGGGCGACCGGCGCCGACGCGTTCGTCGCCCCATGCTCGCAAATCGCCCAGCGCGTGGCCGGGTACCCCGAGCACGCTGATCGCGGCCTGCGCTCCGGGCACGGTGCCGCTGCGTCGCAATACGGGCAGGACTGGTCCCCCGCCCGCCAGCGCCCGCCAACGGGCGGCGGACGCCGTCGCCAGCGGCGCCGGAGACTGCCCCGCCTGGCGCACGCTGACGTCGAGCGGGACGCGGAAGGCGGCCTGGTCGGCCGCCCCGCGGTGCAGCGTCGCCCGATAGGCGCCGGCGAAGCACGCCAGGCCGCAGGCGAGCGCCACCAGCGCGATGGTCACCGCCGCGCCACCCGAGCCGCGGCCCGGGCCCAGCGCCGCCAGCCGCACGGGCAGCGGGCCACGGCGCGCAGCGTGCTCGATCGCGCGCAGCGCAGCGGGCGCGGCGCGAGCAAGCACGAGCGCGGCCAGGAGCAGCGTCATCGGCACGAGCAGCACGGGCAGTGGATCGCCGGCGTCGCCGGCACGCGCGCCGCCACGGGAGAGCACGACGACGAGCGCTACGACCGCCGCGACCGCGGCGACGTCTGCGGCGCGTCCGCCGCCGGGACCCCACCGGCGCGAGCCGACGAGGATCAGGACGGTCGCGACGAGCGCGCACCCGAGGCCAATGGCGATCGCGCCGGTCGAGATCAGCGCGTGGCCGAGCACCGTCCCGACCGGCACCGGCTCGCCGCGGGCCCGCAGCGCCGTCACCGCGATCGCGGCCAGGCCGCCCAGCACGACGCCGGCCAGCGCGGGAGCCAGCGCCTCGCCGGCGTCCAGCGCCAGCAGCTGGCCACCGCGGGCGCCGCGCCGGCGCAGGCGCGCACGCTCGGCCTCGAGGTCGCGGCGCATGAGTCCTGCCGCCAGCAGCGCGAAGGCGGTCAGCAGCGATGCCGCTCCGGCGCCGACGAGCAACATCCGGCGGCGAGCGACCTTCGCGCGGTCGGCGCTCACCCGCAGCGCGTCGGTCGGCGCGCGGAGGCTGAACGACTCGTCGGCATTGTTGAGCGCGTTGGCCGTGCGCTCGATGCGCTCCCGCAGCGCGTCGAGCTGCCAGCTCGGTCGGGTGCCGAGATCGAGCGCGGCGCTCCAGCCGTGCGAGCGGAAGACCGTTGAGAAGCCGTCGGCGTCGTCGAGCGCGTCCGGGTCGCCGCCGACGAGCACCGGCGGGCGCCCGCCGGCGTCCCTCTCGCCGGCGTCGGCAGGCGCCGGCACGAAGCCGAGCGGGACGCGCGAGGTCAGCGCGCCGTGCCCGACGACCGCGAGCGTGGTCCCCTGGCGCGCGAGCGTCGCCGGCGCTGGACTTCCGCCGACCTGCACGACCTCGCACCGCCGCGCCGAGCACATCCGCGGCATCCGTCCGGAAGTCAGCCGCAGCCAGCGTCCGAGCGGCCTGATCGCGGCGACCTGCGCGCGCCCGCCCGCGGTCAAGCGCGTGGTCAGGAACAGCACGGAGCTGGTCTGCGGGGCCGGCGTCAGCGAGCGCAGCGTCGAACGCGCCCGGCGCGCGACGCCGGGCGTCAGCCCGTTCGACCACACGACGCTGAGGTCGCGCTGGTCGGGCGGAAGGTCGGCGAGGGTCTGGCGCGCGGCGCGCTCGCCCGAGAACGTCCCGGCGCCCGCGGCGCTTCCGAGCAGGGCCACTGCGACGGCGATGCCCAGCGCGACCAGCGCCGGGCGCCCGGGCGCCGTGCGCAGGCGGGCCCCGACGAGCCACAGCGGGGCAGCGGCGGCGCGTAGGTGGCGACCGCTCACCGCAGCGCCTTGGTGATCGGGCAACGCTCGGGATGGCCGCAGGCCTCGACGTCGCACAGACGACAGACACGGCGGGCGGCGGCGTGGTCACCGGCCAGGCCGCCCACGAGCCGCTCGAGCAGGAGCACGAGCGCGCGTAGCTCGTCGTCGTCAAGGGGCGACAGGACGTCGGCGGCGACCGCCAGGCGGGCGTCGAGGATGCCCGCGGCGGCGCTGTTGCCGGCGTCAGTCGGCACCAGCGCGAGCGAGCGCCCGTCGCGCCCAGCGCGACGCTCGACCAGCCCGGCCGCCTGCAGCCGGTCGACGAGCCGCACGGTACCGGGCTGGGAGAGCGCGAGGATGCGCCGCAGCTCCTCGACCGTGCATCCGGGGAACAGCGACAGCGCCGCGATCGCACCGGGGCCCTCCGCGCTCATGGATGAGACGCGTCCCGCGGCCTCGGCCATCCTGGCGGCGAGCTCGAGCGCCAGGACGGCCAGGAGGTTGGCCTCGCGCCGTGACGACGTCCGATGCATGCCGCATACATATATGCTCGGCGGCCAGGTAGCAAGCGGCGAGCGCTCACACGCGCGCAGCCCCCGCTTGCCTAGCTGCCGGTCTTGATCGCCTTGTCGAAGACGAGCTTCCCACCGTCGATGCGATAGGCGCCGTAATCCGACAGGCTCGTGTCGCCGTTGGCGTCGATCGAGTACCTGCCGAGTGGCGAGTCGTGATCCTTGACGTGGAAGACGGCGTCGACGACCGACGGCGGGTCGTTGCCACGATCGCCGGCGTTCTGGATGGCGAGCAGAGCGAGTTTCATCGCTTCGTAGCCGAAGATCGCGACCGGGGCGGCCTCCTTGCCGAACTTCTCGCGGTACGAGGTGAAGAACTCCCGCCCCGTCGCCGGGTACAGGCGCGGATCGAGCGCCGGGCTCGTGACGTAGCTGACCCGCTGCGCCGACGCCGGCAGCTGGCTCGTGATGCTCCTCTGCGCCAGGGCCGACGGGAGGAACAGCTTGACCGTCGGGTCGGCGCGATGGACCGCAGCGATCAGCCGCGCGGGCGCGGAGGTCGCCGTCATCGCAAACAACGCGCAATCGGCGTGGGAGCTCGACACCTGGCGCGCGATCTCGCCCGTTGCCTTGGATCCCGGCGTGAACGCGACCAGCTTGGCGACCGACGGCCCCTTCGCCTTCGATGCGATCGCGAACTGCGACACGAGGCCGCGCCCGAAGAGGCCGTCGTCGCTGACCACCGCGGTGGTCCTGCACCCCTGGTCGCGCTGGTAGGAGGCAAGCGCGGTCGCCTGGATGTTGTCGGCCGGGACGACGCGCGCGAACGTCCGCTTGCCGCTGGGGTAGTAGCGGTCGGGCTCGTCCTTGGCGGCGCCCTCGTGGCGGGTAAAGCCGGACGGCGTCTCCGTCGGCGAGATCTGCAGGAGGCCCACCTCGTTGGTGAGCGGGATTGACATCGCCGAGGCGCCGGCGTCGCTCTCGCCGAGGTAGACGATCGTCGATGCGTCCTGCACCGCCTTGCGGGCGTCGGCGGCGGTCTGCCCCGGATCCGGCCCACCGGTCGCGGCCGTGGAGTCGTCGAGGGCGACGTACTTGATCGTGAAGCGCCCGACCCGGCCCCCGGCCTCGGCCAACGCGAGCCGCTCGGCGTTCACGATCGACTCGGACTGGTCCTCCTCGAGCCCCTGCAGCGGCTGGCTGGCGTAGATCGTGAGCGTCGTGCGCGTGTTCTTCGAGCCGTCCGAGCTCTTGTGCCCGCACCCTGCGATCCCGAACGCGGCCGCCGCGAGGCAGCTGAAGGCGAGGATCAGTCGCACTGGCACGGGCGCGCTCGTCAGGTCTCACGGTTGCCCGGCAGGTACGGGGCAAGCATCCGCGCCGTGGCGCCAACGAGCACGATGAGCACGGTGATGATGAACGCGTCCAGCGCCTTGACGCCGAGCGCCCACATGACCAGCCAGATCACCAGGCCGAAGGTGGTGGCGACAACGAGTCCCATACGGCCTTGACTCTATCTCAGCGCCTGGCGACCGGCGGCACCGGCCGCGCAGCGCGTGATGGGAGGAGGCGAGCCGCAGCGAATCGCCCACGGCACTCAGCGCCCGCGCTCACCCCACGGAGCGGAGCGCCTCCGCGAACTGCGACACGAGCGTGTGCACCGCCGCCACCGGATCGGCCGCCTCCGCCGCGGCGCGCACCAGGCGACTGCCGACGATGACGCCGTCCGCGCCGGCGTCGGCCGCCTCACGCGCCTGCTCGGGCGTGCCGATCCCGAAGCCGAGCGCCACCGGCACGGTCGTGGACGCCTTGGCGCGCGCGACGAGCGCGGCGAACGTCTCTGAGAGGGACGCGCGCTCGCCGGTCGTGCCGGTGAGCGAGACGGCGTAGAGGAAGCCGCGCGCCGAGGCGCCGATGCGGGCCATGCGATCGTCGGGCGTCGTCGGGGCCACCAGCGGAACGAGCGCGAGGCCGCGCGCCTCACACGCCGCGCGCACCGCGTCGCTCTCCTCCAGCGGCAGATCGGGCACGATCAGGCCGGAGATGCCGTGGTCCAGGAGCTCGTCCGCGAAGCGGTCGACGCCCCGGGCCATGACGAGGTTGGCGTAGATCATCGCCACCACCGGCACACGCTCGGCCAGGGCGCGGCCGATCGCGAGGACCTCGTGCGTGGTGGCGCCGGCACGCAGGGCGGCCGTCCCCGCGGCCTGGATGACCGGGCCGTCGGCCAGCGGATCGCTGAACGGGACTCCCAGCTCGACGAGGTCGGCGCCGCCGTCGGCGTAGGCCTCGGCGATGCGGCGCGAGGTCTCGATGTCGGGGTAGCCGCCCATCATGTAGGGCATCAGCGCGGCGCGGCGGCCGTCGCCGCTGAACGCCGGCCGCGATCGCGTCCGCGCCGTTCGGGCCCACGGGGCCCCCCCTCACTGGCGCTCCGTGCCCAACTCGGGTGTGGACGGGGGTCCGTAACCGAGGACCTCGGCCAGGTCCTTGTCGCCGCGGCCCGAGCAGCAGACGATGTCCAGCTCGGAGTCGGCGGGCTGCAACGCGTAGTGCAGCGCGTGGGCGGTCTCGAGCGCCGGGATGATGCCCTCCAGCCGCGTGACGCGGCGGAAGGTCTCGAGCGCCTCGTCGTCGCTGACCGCGAGGTAGCGGCGCCCGGCCGGTGTCGCGCAGGCGCGCGTGCTCGGGCCCCACGCCCGGGTAGTCGAGGCCGGCCGAGATCGAGTGCGCCTCGAGGATCTGGCCCATCTCGTCCTGCAGCACAGCCGACAGCGAGCCGTGCAGCACGCCGGCGCGCCCGGCGATCGTCAGCGGCGCGCCGTGGCGGCCGGGCTCGAGCGCCTCGCCCGCCGGCCTCGACGCCGATCAGCTCGACGCTCTCGTCGCCCACGAACGGCACGAAGATGCCGATCGCGTTCGAGCCGCCGCCCACGCACGCGATGACGCGATCGGGCAGCCGGCCCTCGCGCTCGAGCATCTGCGCGCGGGCCTCGTCGCCGATGACCCGCTGCAGGTCGCGCACGATCGCCGGGTAGGGCGCGGGGCCGACGGCCGAGCCGATGATGTAGTGCGTCGTCGCGACGTTGGTCACCCAGTCGCGGATGGCCTCGGAGGTGGCCTCCTTGAGGGTGCGGGCGCCGGCGTCGACGGGCGTCACGCTCGCGCCCAGCAGCTTCATCCGCTGCACGTTGGGCGCCTGGCGGCGGACGTCCTCGACGCCCATGTAGACGACGCACTCGAGGTCGAGCAGCGCGCACGCGGTGGCGGTGGCGACCCCGTGCTGGCCGGCGCCGGTCTCGGCGATGATCCGCGGCTTGCCCATGCGCTTGGCCAGCAGCGCCTGGCCGATCGCGTTGTTGATCTTGTGGGCGCCGGTGTGGATGAGGTCCTCGCGCTTGAGGTGGATCCGGTGCCCGGCCGCGTCGCTCAGCCGCCGCGCCAGGTACAGCGGCGACGGGCGCCCGACGTAGTCGCGCAGCAGCCCGTCGAGCTCGGCGCGGTAGCCCGGGTCGTCGCGCGCGGCGACCCATGCCTCCTCGAGCTCGGCCAGCGCGGGCATCAGCGTCTCGGGGACGTACTGGCCGCCGTAGGGGCCGAAGCGGTGCTCGACCGCGCTCACGCCGCGACCGCCGTTCCCTGGACCGCCTCGACGAACGCGGCGACCTTCGCGGGGTCCTTGACGCCCGGGCCGGCCTCGGTGCCGCTGGCCGTGTCGACGGCGAACGGGCGCGTCGCCGCGATCGCCTCGGCGACGTTCTCGGGCTTGAGCCCGCCGCTGAGGACGAGCGGCACCTTCGAGCGCCGGGCGCGGACGAGCTCCCAGTCCAAGGTCTCCCCCGTGCCACCGCGCAGCCCCGGCAGGTGCGCGTCGAGCAGGTGGAAGTCGGTGTGGAAGGGCTCGAGCGCTTGCACGTCGGCGGCGGTGCGCACCTGCGCGGCCTTGATGACCTTCGCGCCCGTGCGCCGGGCCACCTCGTCGCAGAAGGCCGGGCCCTCGTCGCCGTGCAGCTGGACCATCGTCAGCCCGAGGGCGTCGACGAGCCCCGCGACCTCGTCGAGGGGCTGCGTTGACGAACACGCCGCACACCTACGCGCGGCGGCGCACCGCGGCGGCGATGCGCGCCGCCTCGGCCGGGTCGCACGCGCGCGGCGACTGCGGCCACAGGATGCAGCC
This sequence comes from uncultured Actinomycetes bacterium, assembly GCA_963821355.1. Taxonomy (GTDB): domain Bacteria; phylum Actinomycetota; class Thermoleophilia; order Solirubrobacterales; family Solirubrobacteraceae; genus JAOPZW01. The sequence goes on from CAWGDO010000010.1 coordinate 9,910, forward strand.
GACCGCCCACGCGCCGGCCTCGACGACGAGCTCGGCGTCGTCGAGGGTGGTGATGCCGCAGATCTTGATGCGGGGCGCCGGGTGGCCACCCCCGCATCGTAGGCGAGGCGACACCATCCGGCCTTCGGCCGGCGCGGGTCTCGGCGGCCACGTGGCCGCCTCGGCACCGCTTACGGCTGCCCGGGGCCTGGGCCGGACGCTCGCCGAGCGTCACCGTGACCGTCTTCGTCTTGCCGGCGCGCATCAGCGTCACCTTGACCGTGTCGCCCTGGCTTGCTGTCGGCGATCGCGGACTGCAGCTCTTCGTCGCTGTGGATGTTCTTGTCGTCGACCTTGACGATGATGTCGCCGCCGAGGTGATCGGTCGCGCCGTCGAGCGTGCGCGGGGATGTCGCCGGCCTTGATGCCGGCCTCGGTCGGCCGGGCTGCCGGGCGTCACGCGTCTGCACGAGCGCGCCGTGCTCGACCGGCAGGTTCAGATCCTTCAGCGAGCTGTCGATCGTCAGCGCGGAGATCCCCAGGTAGCCGGGTTGACGCGCCCACTTCTCGAGCTGGGGAAGGATCTTGCTTGGCGGTGTCGATCGGGACGGCGAAGCCGATGCCGACGTTGCCGTTGCTGCGTGCCGCCGGTCTCGATCTGCGAGTTGATCCCGATCACCTTGCCGGTGGCGTCGATGAGCGGGCCGCCGGAGTTGCCGGGGTTGATCGCGGCGTCGGTCTGGATGCACGTCGTCGATCGGAAGCCGTTGAGGCCGCTGATCTGCGCGCTGACCGCCGAGACGACGCCCGTGGTCAGCGTGCGGTCCAGGCCGAACGGGTTGCCGATCGCGACGACCGGGTCGCCGACCTGGACGTCCTTGGCCGAGCCGAGGGTCAGCGGCGTGAGGTTCAGGCCGCTTCGGGTCGACCTTGAGCAGCGCGAGGTCGGTCGAGCGGTCCTTGCCGACGACCTTGGCGTCGACGCGCTGCTTGTCGGCGAACGTGCACGCTGACCTTCGTCGCGCCGTCGACGACGTGCGCGTTGGTGAGGATCGTGCCGTCGCTGGGCGATCACGAACCCCGAGCCGGTCGCGATGCCCTGCTGCTGCTGCGGGAACCCGAAGTCGAACACCGAGTCCGTGCGCTGGACGATCTTGGCGCGGATGAAGACGACGCCGGGGGCGTCGCGCTTGTAGATGTCGCCCGCGGTGAGCGCCGGGCCCTCGCTGTCGCTGGCGGTCTGCGAGCCGCCGAGCGGAGCCTGCTGCACGACCGTCGTGCGTGCCGCTGCCGCCCAGATCGAGCCCTTCGACCACGGCGACGGCGACCAGGCCGCCGAGCAGCGCGGAGAAGATTGCGACTGGCCAGACGAGCCTGCGTTGCATGGGCTCGAGGATCCAATCCCGTGCGTGAATCGCCCGTGAATTGCCGCCGGTCGCTGAAGAATCGACGTCAGAGCGCGTCTTCGGCTCGCCTCCAGGCCGCTCAGCGCGCGGCAGCGCTGCCTCGGGTCGGGCGCGCGCATGAGGCTCTCGCCGACGAGCACGGCGTCGACGCCGACGCGTTCGAGCTCGTGCGAGCTGATCGGGATGCTGGAAGCCGGACTCGCTGACGACGGTCTTGCCGGCCGGCACGTCGGTGAGCAGCTCGAAGGTGCGCTCGACGTCGACGCGTGAAGTCGGCGAGGTTGCGGTTGTTGATGCCGATCAGGTCGGGATCGACGGCCTCGAGCGCGCGCTCGAGCTCCTCCTCGTCGTGCACCTCGACGAGGACGTCGAGGTCGAGCTCCGAGCGCCTGCGCCGTGCAGCGGCGCGAGCGTCGTCGTCGTCGAGCGCGGCGACGATCAGCAGGATCGCGTCGGCGCCCGCGACCGCGGACTCGACGACCTGGTAGGGGTCGACGATGAAGTCCTTGCGCAGGATCGGCAGCGCGCTGGCCGCGCGCGCCTCGTGCAGGTCGTCGAGCGAGCCGCCGAAGTTGCGCTCCTCGGTCAGGACCGACAGCGCGGCCGCGCCGGCCGTGCTCGTAGGCGCGCACGATCTCGTCGACCGTCGAGCCCCGGCGGATGCTCCCCGGCGCTCGGCGAGCGGCGCTTGAACTCGGCGATCACCGAGATGCCCGGGTGCGTGAGCGCCTCGTGGAACGGGCGCTCCGGGCCGCGCGCCTCGAGGCCGGCGCTCGAGCTCGGCGAGCGGGACGGCCGCCGGCGGCGGCGCGCACGTCCTCGCGCGTGGCGTCGACGATGCGGTCGAGCACGGTCACGCCGGCCCCCGCTCGCAATCCGTGCTCGGCTGGATTGGGGCCGCGTGAATCATCCGGCCCGGCCGTCGCCAGCTGTCGGGACAGGGCCAGGTAGGCCTCCGAGCGTGCGCTCGGCGGCGCCGTCGTCGACGGCCGCGCGCGCGGCGTCGATCGCCCTCGGCGAGGCTGTCGGCCACGCCGCCGGCGTAGATCGCGGCGCCCGCGTTGAGCAGGGCGATGTCGCGCCGCGGCCCGGGCTCGCCGGACAGGATCGCGCGGACGATCACGGCGTTCTCCTCCGGTGTCCCGCCGACCGACGGCGTCGGGAGTCGTGGCTGTCGAGTCCCGACGTCCTGCGGGCTCGACGACGTAGCGCGCGATGGCGTCTCCGTCGACCTCGACCACGTGGGTCGGGCCGGACGTGCTGAGCTCGTCGAGGCCGTCGGCGCTGGACACTACCAGCGCGCGGTCGGTGTCCAGACGCGCGAGCGCCCCCGCGATCAGCTCGAGCGACGCGGGGTCCGAGACGCCGACGAGCTGCCGGCGCGCGCCCGCCGGGTTCGTCAGCGGGCCCAGCAGGTTGAAGATCGTGCGCACGGCAGAGCCTTGCGGCGCACGGGGACGACGAGGCGCGTCGCCGCATGATGGGCGGGCGCGAACATGAAGCCGAAGCCGGTCTCGTCGATCGCAGCGCGCGACGCCGTCGGGGCCGACGTCGAGCCGGGCGCCGAGCGCCTCGAGCACGTCGGCCGAGCCGCTGCAGGCCGGTCGCCGAGCGGTTGCCGTGCTTGGCGACGCGCGCAGCCCGCGCCCGCGGCGATCAGCGCCGCGGTCGTCGAGACGTTGAACGTCGTCCGCCCGCCGCCGGTGCCGGCGGTGTCGACGAGGTCGCCGCGCTCGCGGCCGCACCGGCGTCGCGAGCGCGCCGCATCGTCGCGGCCAGGCCGGCGAGCTCGTCCTCGGTCTCGCCCTTGGTGCGCAGCCCGATCAGGAATCGCGGCGATCTGCGGTCTCGGACGCGTCGCCGGCCATGATCCGCGTCGAGCACCGCGGACGCCTGCTCGCGCGCGAGATCCTGGCCGCGAGGCAAGCGCGTCGATCGCGGCTGTGAGCACGTCCTGCGTCACGGGTGGAGCGTAGAGTCTGCGGCCGGTCCGCGCTGGACGTCGGCCGATCAGCGCGCCGGACTTCGGGCGCGGCCGAACGGTGCCCAGCCGCTTCCAGCGCGAGTCGGCGCGCGCGGGGACGAACAGCCAGATCAGCGGCCCGAGCGCGCTGAGCAGCAGCCCGGTGGCGAGGCCCGGCTTCTCGCCGTAGCCCTTGCGGTCGGACAGCCAGGAGGCGGCGATCGCGCTGAGCAGCCAGATGTAGGTGAGCCACAGGGCCTTGGCGCCCGAGCAGCGCGAAGACGACGGTCATGCGGCACCTCCGAGGTAGGCCGCCTGGACCTCGGGATTCTCGCGCAGCGCCGCCGATGCGTCGGTCGAGCGCGACGCGTCCGGTCTCGAGCACGTAGGCCGCGCTGCGAGACCTCGAGCGCGTAGTTGGCGTTCTGCTCGACCAGCAGGATCGTCGTGCCCTGGCGGTTGATCTCGACGATCGTCTCGTAGATGCGCTCGACGAGGATCGGCGCGATGCCCATCGACGGCTCGTCGAGCAGCAGCAGCTTCGGCTGGCCCATCAGCGCGCGGCCGATCGCGAGCATCTGCTGCTCGCCGCCGGACATCGTGCCGGCCTTCTGCTTCTCGCGCTCCTTGAGCCGCGGGAACAGCGTCGAAGACGCGGTCCATGTCCGGCGTCGATGCTCGTCGCGGTCGCGGCGCAGGTAGGCGCCGAGGTCGAGGTTCTCGCGGACCGTCATGCGCGGGAAGCAGTGCCGGCCCTCGGGCGACTGCGCGATGCCCAGGCTGACGATGTCCTGCGGCGGCGCTGTTCGTGATGTCGTTGCCGTCGAAGCGGATCGATGCCGCTCGCGCGCCGGCGTGCAGCGCCGGAGATCGAGCGCAGCGTCGTCGACTTGCCGGCGCCGTTGGAGCCGATCAGCGTGACGATCTCGCCCTCCTCGACGCGTCAGCGAGACGCCCTTCAGCGCCTCGATGTTGCCGTAGTAGGTGTGGATGTCCTCGACCTCGAGCAGGTCGCTCATACGCCGTGGTCCTCCTCGGACTCGCGCTTGCCGAGGTAGGCCTCGATGACGCGCGGGTCGCGGCGGACCGCGCCGGGCTCGCCCTCGGCGATCTTCTCGCCGTGGTCGAGCACCGTGATCCGCTCGGAGACGCCCATGACGACCTTCATGTCGTGCTCGATCAGCAGGATCGGTCAGGCCGCGCTCGTCGCGCAGCTGGCGGATGAAGTCCGTCAGCTGCCGCCGACTCGTTGCGGGTTCATGCCCGCCGTCGGCTCGTCGAGCAGCAGCAGGCGTGGGATCGGACGCGAGCGCGCGGGCGATCTCGACGCGGCGCTGGTCGCCGTAGGAGAGGTTGATCGCGAGCTGGTCGAAGACGTCGTGGCTTGCAGCCCGACGTAGTCGAGCATCTCGCGCGCGTGCTCGAGCACGCGCTGCCTCCTCGCGGCGCTGGCGCGGCGAGCGGAAGATCGAGCCGACCAGGCCGGCCTTCATCCGCGCGTGCTGGCCGACGAGGACGTTCTCGACCGCCGTCATCGTGCCGAACAGGCGGATGTTCTGGAACGTCCGCGCGATGCCGAGCGTCGTGATCTTGTCGGGCCGGCGCTCGGTGATGTCCTCGCCGTCGAAGCGTGATCGCGCCCATCGTCGGGCGGTAGAGCCCGGTGAGCATGTTGAAGAACGTCGTCTTGCCCGCGCCGTTGGGCCCGATGATCGAGACGATCGAGCGCTCGGGGATGTCGAACGAGACGTCGTTGACCGCCGCCAGGCCGCCGAAGTGCTTGGAGACGTGGTCGGCGACGAGCATCGGCGCGCCGAAGCGGGCGCCGGTGCCGGGCGTCGGCGGTCGGCCGCGGGTCGCTCACTGCCGCTCCTCGTCGTACATCGTCTCCTGCGACGTCGATGTCCTCGTGCAGCTCGATCTGGTGCCGGCGTTCGGGCAGCAGGCCCTCCGGGCCGCAGGATCATCACGATCACGAGCAGGAAGCCGAAGATGCCGAAGCCGAGGTCGGCGAGCTGGAAGTCGAGGTCCAGCTTGCCCGGGCACGCTGTTGAGCACGTCCGGGATCAGCCGGTTGTTGATGAACGACAGCAGGATCGCGCCGAGCACGACGCCCCAGACCGAGCCCATGCCGCCGAGGATCACCATCGCGAGCACGAAGATCGAGAACGAGAACGCGAACTGGTCGGCGTTCACCGTGTTCAGGTAGGCCGCGAGGAAGGCGCCCGAGACGCCGCCGATCGCGCGCGCCGGCCGCGTAGGCGAAGCAGCTTCGTCTTGACCAGCGGCACGCCCATCGACGCCGCCGCGATCTCGTCCTCGCGGATCGCGACCCAGGCGCGCCCGAGGCGCGAGTCGCGCAGGCGGATCACGACGAACAGCACGAGGAAGACGATCGCCAGGATCAGCCAGTACCACGGTCTGAGGTTCAGCTGGGTGAACGGGTCGAGGAACGGCAGCTTGACCTGGTCGACCGGCGTGATGCCCTGCCGGCCGGCGGTCAGCGGGTAGCCGCTCGCCGAAGACCTTGACGCCGTCGCCGTTGACCGCGAAGACGTGGATGATCTCGCCGAAGGCGAGCGTCACGATCGCGATGTAGTCGCCGCGCAGGCGCAGCGTCGGCAGGCCGATCAGGATGCCCGCGATCGCGCACAGCGCCGCCGCGACGATCGAGGATGATCAGGAAGTTGACGTGGATGCCCGGGCAGCGTCGCCGCGCTGCCCGAGACGAGCATGTGGATGTTCGCGTCGGACGAAGAAGCTCGAGCGCGAACCAGCCGACCGTGTAGGCGCCGATCGCGAAGAACGCGACGTACCCGAGGTCGAGCAGGCCGGCGAAGCCGACGACGACGTTCAGGCCGAGCGCCATCACGACGTAGGCCAGCGCGATCACGCAGTCGTCGATGAACCCGGAGAGCGGGTCGAAGAACAGCGGCAGCAGGATCGCGAGCAGCGCCGAGCGCGATCGCCGCGACGCGGCCGAACCACGGCGGCACCGGCGGGCTCGGACAGCGCGCCGGCGCGGCCGGATGCGCGGCGACGCTGGTCATCCTGCCTCCCTCGTCTCCTCGCCGAGCAGGCCCTGCGGCCGGAAGACCATGATCAGGATCGAGGAAGGCGAACACGATCGCCGGCGTCCACTCCGGCCCGATGCGGTTGTCGGAGATCTGCTGGATGCACGCCGATGATGATGCCGCCGAGGACGGCGCCGCGGAGGTTGCCGATCCCGCCCATGACGGCGGCGGTGAAGGCGATCAGGCCCGCCTGGAAGCCCTGGAAGTACCAGATCGTCGTCTGGTAGAGCGCGTAGATCAGGCCGGCGGCGCCGGCCAGCATGCCCGCCGAGCGGAAGGTCAGCGAGATCGTCGTGTCGACGTTGATGCCCATCAGCCGCGCCGCGTCGGGATCCTGCGCGGTCGCGCGCATCGCCTTGCCGAGCCGGCTGCGGCTGATGAACAGCGGTCAGTCGCGATGACGAGCGGGACGGTGACGCCGATCGCGAGCAGGTCGGCGCGCTGGACGGTGATGCCGAAGATCGTGAAGACGTCCTGCTGGGCGTGGATCAGGTCCGGCACGCTCGCCGGCGAGCCGCCGAGCCACAGCAGGCCGACGTTCTGCAGGATGAACGAGAAGCCGACCGCCGTGATCAGCGGCGCGAGCTTCGGCGCGCTGCGCAGCGGCCGGTAGCCGACCTTCTCGATCATCACGTTGAGCGAGCCGCACGCGACCATCGCGATGACGAGGATCGACGCAGCAGGCCGACGACGAGGCCGAGCGGCCCCGTCGTGAGCGTCAGGCCGATCGTGCCGAAGAGCCCGGCCGACGACGAACGAGCCGATCATGAACACGTCGCCGTGGGCGAAGTTGATCAGCTCGATGATGCCGTAGACGAGCGTGTAGCCGATCGCGATCAGCGCCCAGATCGAGCCGTTCGAGACGCCCTCGAGGAGGTTCTGGCCGAGCCGCGAGAGGTCGCCGTGGCCGTCGAGGTCCTTGATCGCGTAGATGACGGGCAGCGCGGCGAGGCAGTGCCCACAGCCCCCAGCTGCGAGAGCGCGCGCGCTGACGCGGCTCCCGATCGTCCGGCGCGGGCGCGGCGATCGCGGGTGGTGGCTCGATGGGCGTGTCGTGCCATGTCGGTGAAGGCCGCGCCGGCGGGAATGGCGCGCTGCCACTGCCCGCCGGCGAAGATCAGGCCTCCAGCCTTAGCTGGTCGGCTTGATCGCCTTCTCGAACTGCGGGTTGCCGTCCGGCCCGACCTTGTAGAGGCCGTAGTCGGTCAGCGATCGTGTCGCCGTTGGCGTCGATCGAGTATGTGCCGAGCACCGACTCGACGGTCCTTGGTCTCGAACAGCTTCGTGACGAAGTCCGTCCTTGCGTCGTCCCGCCGGCCTTGATCGTGTCGAGCACCAGCTGGACCGCCTCGTAGCCGTAGATCGCGTACGGATCCGGGTTGGAGACGTCGTACTTCGCCTGGAAGTCCTTCAGGAACTGAGCACCGCCGGGCGTGTCCTTGATCGCCAGCGTCGCCACCGTGCACTTGAAGCGCGGAGCGAGCGCGGCCGGGATGCCCTTGCTCTTGCGGGTTCGTGAAGCCCGACTCGCAGGTGCCGTCCGGGCCGTACAGCTTGGCGTTCGGAAGCGCCGCGGCCACGTCCTTGTTGATCTGGACGGCGCCGTTGGCGGTGACGCCCGAGAACAGGAAGCAGTCCACGCCGGCGGCCTTCAGGCCCTCGGCGTAGGAGCGGTAGTTCGGCGAGTCCTTCTGGATGCCCGGTGTTGACGTCGTCTTCAGGTTGAGCGCCTTGGCGTCGAGCACGACGATGCGGGCGAGGCCGGCGCCGTAGGTCTCCTTGTCGTTGGCGATCGCGACCGACGTGCAGCCGTCGTCCTTGAACTGCGTGACCAGCGCGGCGGCCTGGATCTTGTCGCGCGGCACGATGCGCGCGTAGTTGCGCTTGCCGGTCGGGTAGTACTTGTCCGGCTCGCCCGGCTCGGTGCCCGGCTCGCTCGTGGTCAGGCCCGGGTACGTGTTCGCCGGGGAGATCATGCCGAGACCGGCCTGGTTGAGGATCGGGATCGAGATCGCCGAGGCGCCCGAGTTGAACTCACCGATGTAGGCGACCGCGTCCTTGTCCTGCGCGGCCTTGCGGGCGTTCGCCGCGACCTGCGCGGGATCCCAGTTGCCGGCCTGAGCGGTCGAGTCGTCGAGCGACGTGTACTTGATCGTCGTGTCGCCGGCCTTGTTGCCGGCGCTTCTCGAACGCGAGCGCGATGCCCTGCTGCAGGGCGCCGGTCTGCGCCTTCGAGGCGCCCTGGAGCGGCAGGCGACGAGTAGACGTCGACGGTGCCGCCGCCGACCGCTGCCGACGAGTGCTGGTGCAATTGTCGTCCGAGCCGCACGCGGCAGCTCCGACAGAGAGTAGGCTGCGACGAGGCAACCGGCGGCTGCCTTGGAACGAAATGACAAAGTGATCCCTCCTCAGAGATGCTAGTCTGCGGCGCGATCCTATGCGGGGTCGGCGGCGTGCGATGAGAACCGGTCCGTCTAGCTGCTCAGTGGCGGCAGAAGGTTGCGCCAGCATCGCCATCCCGGACGTCGGTCAGGACCGATTCCGGGTGGAACTGGACGCCCTGCGGCGGGCAGCTCGCGGTGGCGGATCGCCATGACGACGCCGCCGCCGGTGGCGCTGACCTCGAAGCAGTCCGGCAGGTCGTCGTCGACGATCAGCGAGTGGTAGCGCCCGACGGTCAGCGGCGACGGCAGGCCCTCGAAGAGCGTGCGGCCGTCGTGCTCGATCGTCGTCGTCTTGCCGTGCACGGGCTCGTGCCGGATGACGGTGCCGCCGAACGCCTGCGCCAGCGCCTGGTGGCCGAGGCAGACGCCGAGCAGCGGGATGCCCGCCTCCGGGAAGCGGCGCACCGCCTCGAGCGAGATGCCCGCCTCGTTCGGCGTGCACGGGCCCGGGCGAGACGACGACGAGGTCGGGCGCGCGCTCGAGCAGCTCGTCGACGCCGGCGCGCGTCGTTGCGCACGACCTCGAGCTCGGCGCCGAGCTCGCCGAGGTCCTGGACGAGGTTGTAGGTGAACGAGTCGTAGTTGTCGATCACGAGGACGCGCGTCACGCTCACCACCAGTCCGGCTGGCTCGCGCGCGAGCTCGATCGCGCGCCGCACGGCCATCGACTTGTTGACCGGACTCCTCGTACTCGTACTCGGGCTGCGCGTCGGCGACGGTGCCGCCGCCGGCCTGCATGTGCGCCTGCCCGTCCTTGAGCGACGACGGTGCGGATGTGGATGCAGGTGTCGAGGTCGCCGGTGTAGCTGAGGTAGCCGATCGCGCCGCCGTAGCCGCCGCGCTTGATCGGCTCGAGCTCGTCGATGATCTGCATCGCGCGGACCTTCGGCGCGCCGGACAGCGTGCCGGCGGGCAGCACCGAGCGCAGCGCGTCCATCGGCGCCGACCTCCGGCGCGCAGCGTGCCCGAGACCGACGAGACGATGTGCATCAGGTGCGAGTAGGTCTCGACGCGCCATGAACGTGTCGACGCTTGACCGTGCCGTACTCGCAGACGCGGCCGAGGTCGTTGCGCCCGAGGTCGACGAGCATCACGTGCTCGGCGCGCTCCTTCTCGTCCTCGAGCAGGCCCGCGGCGATCAGCGCGTCCTCCTCGGCGTCGGCGCCGCGCGGGCGCGTGCCGGCGATCGGCCGCGTCGAGACGTGGCGGCCGGTGACCGTCAGCAGCGGCTCCGGGCTCGCGCCGGCGATCTGGAAGTCGCCGAAGTCCAGGAAGTACATGTACGGGCTCGGGTTCACGACGCGCAGCCCGCGGTAGATCGAGAAGGTGTCGACGTCGGTCGTCGCCGACCAGCGCTGCGAGGGCACGACCTGGAAGGCGTCGCCGGCGTGGACGTACTCGACGATCCGCGCGACCATCGCCTCGAACTCGCGCGCGCTCGCATGTTCGACGCGAACTCGGGCACGCGCGCGCGGCGGCGCGCGGCCCGTCCGGCCGCGGCACCGGGCCGGCGAGCAGGTCGCGCGACGCTCGGCGATCGTCGCGACCGCGTCGTCGTAGCCGGCGTCGACGTCCGCGCCGTCCTCGGCGAAGACGTTCACGAGGATCGAGATCGTGTGCTTGAGGTGGTCGAAGACGACGAGCACGTCGCTGAGCATCAGCGCCATGTCCGGCAGGCCGAGCGGGTCGGGATTCGGGTCGCCGAGCGGCTCGACGGTGCGCACGAGGTCGTAGGCGAAGAAGCCGACCGCGCCGCCCGCGAACGGCGGCAGGTCGGGCAGCGGCGCCTGGCTCCAGCGGCGCCGACCTCCGCGGCCGCGAGCGCGTACGGGTCGCCCTCGTCGCCGAGCGACCAGCGCAGCGACCGAGCGCGGGCGGATCCCGATGAAGCTGTAGCGCCCGACGCGCTGGCCCTGCTCGGCGGACTCGAGCAGGAACGCCGGGCTCGTCCGGCGCGCTCGCGCGCAGCTTCAGGAACGCGCGAGACGGGCGTCTCGCAGTCGTCGATGAAGGTGTGGCGCAGCGGCGACGAGCGTGTGCTCGCGCGCCGAGCGCGCGGACCTCGGCCGAGCGACGGCTCGATCGCGAAGTCGCCGCGCCGCTCATCAGCGGCGACGCTCCGTCAGCACCGCTCGGCGTCGGCCAGCGCGCGCCCGCGGCTGTGCAGCAGCACGGTCAGGTGGTAGAGGACGTCGGCGGCCTCGTTGTCGACGCGCTCGTCGCTCTCCTCGCGCGCGGCGCGCGCGACCTCCTCGGCCTCCTCCTGCACCTTCTCGCCGATCAGCGGCGGATCGTCGAGCAGCGTCGACGGTGTAGGAGCCCTCGGGGCGCTCGGCGGCGCGCTGCGCGCAGCGTGCGCTCGAGCGCCGGGCAGCGCCTCGTGCGGCGCCGGCGGCTCGAGCTCGCCGTTGAAGAAGCAGGTGCGCTCGCCGGTGTGGCAGGCGGGCCCGGCCGGCTCGACGAGCGCGAGCAGCGCGTCGCCGTCGCAGTCCACGCGCAGCGCGCGGACGCGCTGGACGTTGCCCGCTCGTCGCGCCCTTGTGCCACAGCTCGTCGCGCGAGCGCGACCACAGGTGCAGCTCGCCGGTCTCGCGCGTGCGCGCCAGCGCCTCGGCGTTGGCGTAGGCGAGCGTCAGCACCTCCCCCGTGCGTCCAGTCCTGGATCACGACGGGCACGAGGCCTCGCTCGTCGAAGGCGATCTCCATGACGCTGATTGCAAGCAGCGGGCGTCCAGACGCCGCGTCCGGATCGCGGCCGCATCGGCGGCCGGACCGCCCGCTGCGCGGGCTTCGGCCGGTACGACGCGCTCGGCGAACGACGGGTCGCGCCTGGTCGCAGGTACCAGCCGAACGCGCGGTCGACGAGCGGCTGGCGGCCGATCAGGCGCGCAGCGCGAGCGTCAGCACGCGCGGCGGCAGCGCCGGGATCGAGCCGCTGGAGGCGCAGCGCGACGCCGAAAGGCGCGGCGCATGGCGCGTCGCTGAACGCCGCGTAGTCGGCGCAGCGCGTGCTCGCGCGGCTTGCCGCCCGTCGAGCACGGCGCGCATCTCGCGCCCGGCCGCGATGCCGAAGTAGAAGGCGGTGCGGATGCCCTCGCCCGAGAGCGGGAAGCAGTGGCCGGCGCTGTCGCCGACGAAGAAGACGCCGTCCTCGCCGGCGGCGCGCAGCCGGTGCGGGAACCAGTTGCCCTGGTAGCGCACCGGCGTCGCGCGTCGAGGCGCTCGGCGAGCGCGACGGTCGGCTCGCTGGACGTGCTGGCGCGGGTCGTAGGAGCCGACGCCGATCCGCGCCTCGCCGCCGGCGGGCACGCGCCAGCCGTAGCCGCGGCGCACGAGCGACGCGCTCGACCCAGACGTCGAGCGCGTCACCCGCGCCGTCGTGGCTCCGGATGCACCTCCAGGCCGCGGCTGAGCGGCGCGTCGGGCGGCTGGTAGTGCGGGCTCGGACGAGCACGCGCCGCCAGCCGAGCGCGTCGACGACGAGCGGCGCGCGCAGCGTCGCCGCGATCGGTGCGCACGACGATGTCGCCGCCGGCTCGCGCGCCGCGCCCGTCGACCTTCGCCGTCTCGAAGCGCGCGTCGCCGCACTGCGTCCCACAGCCGCTCGCAGAGCGTCGCGGTAGTCGAACGCCGACCAGCTACCACGGCAGCCGGTAGCGGACGCGTTCCGTGCGGCGTCGTGAACGTCATGTGCCGGCAGCTCCTGGCGGATCGCGCCTCGCCGACGCCCATCGCGTGCAGCCACGGCGTCGGGCACGGCGCACGCCGACGTCTGCGCGCTCGCCGATCTCGTAGCGGTCGACGACGAGCACCTCGGCGCCGGTCGCCGGCGAGCTCGCGGGCGACCGCGAGGCCGGCGAACGAGGCGCCGCAGATCAGGACGTCGGCGCGCGTGCCGTCGAGCGACGTGCGCTCCTCGCCGCGGCGTCGTCGCGCGCGACGGTCACGGCGCGAGCGCGCCGGCGACACGCCGCGGGCGGTCTCCCACGGGCGCAGGCCGCCGCGCGCGTGAGCGACGTCGTAGCCGTGGCGCTCGACGCGATCGAGCACGCGGTGTAGACGGCGCGCGCGACGCGCACGCCCGGGCGCATCCGCCGGGCAGCATCCGCGCCGAGCGACGCCCGCGGTCTCGGCGAACAGCTCCCGCGCGCGGGCGACCTGCTGCGCGACGTGCTCGCGCAGCGCGGTCGGTCGCCGCGCCGGTGCGCAGGTCGTCCTCGTGGCAGGCCGGGCAGGTAGACGCGGTCCATACCCCAGTCCTCGCGGCACGTCGCGGATGAGGTTCGTCAGCTGGAAGGCGACGCCGAGGCGGGCGACGGCCTCCGGGCCTCCGGCGCGTCGAGCAGCGGCGCCATGACCCGCCCGACGGTCGCCGCGCTGCCGTCCATGTAGCGTCGAGCTGCTCCTGCGTGCGCATGCGCACCGGCTCGTCGCAGTCGACTCGCATCGAGTCCATGTAACGGGGCCGAGCAGCTGCGAGCGGGCATGCCGTGGCGCGGGCCGGCGTCGACGAGCGCCGCGATCACGGGGTGCTCGGAGCGCCCCGCGGCCAGGCCGCGCTCGAGCTCGGCCTGCCAGGCATCGAGGGCCGCGCGCCGCGCGCGCCTGGCGGCGGGCGATCGGGCCCGTCGACGATCTCGTCCGCGCCGCGCACGAAGCCGTAGAGCGCGTGGACGGCCGGCCGCACCTCCCGCGGGCAGCAGGCCGGTGGCGCAGTAGTACGTCGGGTCGTGGCGGCGCTGCATGCGCCGGCATGTTCGGTAGGACTCCTGCAGCCGGCGATCCGTGGCGACGGGCACGATGCTTGAGCCTACGGGGTAGCCGCAGGGACAGCATGAGTTTCCTCGACGACCGCGAGCTGTGCTTCGTCACCGGCAAGGGGGGCGTCGGCCACGCCCGCCTGCGCCGCCACGCGTCGGCACCGGTCACGATCGCTGCCGCTCGTGGCGGCGCCCCGCCTCCGGCCGTCGACGGACGTGCGTGAGCTGGCGCGGCGGCTCTGACGCCGCCGCTCACCAGAGATATCGCGTCGGCAGCGCGGTCTCGACCGCGGCTCCGTCTTCGCGGCGCTCGATCCGGTAGCCGCGCGCGCCCTCCTCGGCCGCCACGACCTCGGCGAGCACGTCGGAGCCGGTGAAGTGCAGGGCCGCGCCGTCGTCGGCGGCGTAGCCATCGGGGAAGCCGGCGGCCACCAGCCGGTGGTAGACGGCGTCGCTGCTCCTCGGAGTCGTAGTGCGGGCAGGCACTTCCGCCCACGAAGCCCAGCCCATCGTTGAGCGGCGACAGGTGCGGGCCGAACGAGTCGGTGACCGAGGCCTCGCAACCAGCAGTTCATCCCCGCGCTGACGCCGCACAGCACGGCGCCGGCGTCGAGCGCGTCGCCGAGGATCACGTCCAGACCGTGGGCGCGCCAGACCCCGAGGAGCGACAGCGTGTTGCCGCCCCCGACGTAGATGACGTCCTGCTCGAGCACGTGGGCGCGCAGGTCGCCGACGCTGCGATCGAAGAGCGCCAGGTCCGACGGCAGGCAGTCGTGCTCGGCGAAGGCGCGATAGAAGCGGGCCACGTAGCTGTCGCTGTCGCCGCTCGCCGTCGCCACGACGCAGACGCGCGGGCGCTCGCGACGCGCCAGGCTCAGCACGAATTGGTCGAGCAGCGGGTTGTAGGGCTCGCTCGAGAACCCGCCACCGCCCATGGCCACGATGGCGCCGCTCATTCGATGCCCAACCGGTCGAGCAGCGCGCTCGTCCGTCCGCCAGCCGCGGCGCACGCGTACCGACAGGTCGAGATGCACCCGCCCGCCGAGCTCGCGCTGGAGCTCGCGCCGGGCGGCCGTGCCGATCGGCCTTGATCATCCGCCCCCCGCTGCCGATGAGGATGCCCTTCTGCGACTCGGTCTCGACCCAGACATGCGCGCGGACGACCGTCAGAACCATCGTCGCGATCGCTCGATCTCGTCGACGAAGACCTCGACCGCGTGCGGGATCTCCTGGAAGGTGCGGCGCAGCACCTGCTCGCGGACAAGCTCGGCCAGGAGCACCTCGCGCGGCTGGTCGGAGCGCTCGCCGGACGGGAACAGGAACGGCCCTTCGGGCATGAGGCCCGCGAGGTGCCCGCGCAGCTCGTCGACGCCGCGCCCGGTCCGCGCGCGAGACCGGGAAGATCTCGTCGGCGACGTCGAGTGCCTCCGCGTCGGACAGCGCCTGCGACGGTGTGCGGACGGTCGAGCCGATCGACCTTGTTGACGGCGATCACGACGGGCACCTCGGCGCCGCGCAGCGTTCCCGCGATCCAGCGGTCGCCCGGTCCGATGCCCTGCTCGCCGTTGACCACGAACAGCGCCGCGTCGGACTCGGACAGCTCGGCCTCCACCCGGCGCTGCATGCGCTCGGTCAGCGCGTCGCGCGGGCGCTGGACGCCCGGGCAGGTCGACGAGCACGATCTGCGCGTCGGGCGCGCGTCGGCCACGCCGCGAATCGCGCGGCGCGTCGTCTGCGGCTTGTCGGAGACGATCGCGACCTTGCCGCCGACGATGCGCGTTGACGAGCGTCGACTTGCCGACGTTCGGGCGGCCGGCGAGCGCGACGAACCCCGCGCGCGTCGTCACCAGCGCAGCAGCTCCGCCTGCAGCGCGAGCATCTCGCCGTCGTCGGTCTCGTGGTCCATGCCGGTGAGGTGCAGCGCCCCGTGGACGATCGCCTCGCGGAGGTCCTCGTGTGCGCGGGGCAGATCACGATGTCGCCGAGCTCGCGCGGGCCGGACGACGGCCCGGCCTCGTCGACCGGGAAGGAGAGCACGTCCGTCGGCCCTTGCTGGCCGCGGTACTCGCCGGTTGAGCGCGGCGATCCGCTCGGCGCCGACGTACTCGATCGCGACGTGGCCGTCGTCGACGCCCGCCGACGCAAGCGCGATCCCGACCACGCGCTCGACCTCGGCCTGCGACGGTGCCGTCGGCCCGCCGTCGCCGATGACCTCGACGTCGAGCACCTCTCTACGCGCGTCTGCGGTCGGGCTGCGGTCCGGCTCGGCCGGCCGCAGCTCGGGCGTGCCGCGCTCGGCGTGCTCGTCGTAGGCCTCGACGATGCGCTGCACGAGCCGGTGGCGCACCACGTCGTCGCCGCCGAAGCGCACGAACTCGATGCCCTCCACCTCGCGCAGGATGTCGCCGACCACGACCAGGCCGGACTTCTGCGTCGCGCGGCAGGTCGATCTGCGTGATGTCGCCGGTGATGACCATCTTCGAGTCGAAGCCCAGGCGCGTGAGGAACATCTTCATCTGCTCGGGGCTCGTGTTCTGCGCCTCGTCGAGGATCACGAACGAGTCATTGAGCGTGTTGTGCGTCAACAGGAAATCGTCCGTGACGTAGAGCGAGTCCGCAGCGGCGACCTGGATGCAGACGGTGTCCGCCTCACCAGCCGGCTCGATGCTCGTGACGAATCGCATGGGTCGTCCTCCGCCATTCGCGCGGTAGCGGTCGCGCTTGCGGCTCAGGCGGAAGGGGTCCACCCCAGCCGGCAGCCGGATGTCGAGGATGAACGCGTCGCTGCGATGGTGGACGAGACGACCGCGCGCCCGGCCCGGTCGGCGACCCTCGGCCCTCCGTCGGCGCCAGTACGCCACGCCGCCGAACGAGCGAACGAGAAAGACCACGCCGTCGCGCAGCTGCGCGGAGCACGTCGTGTACTGGATGCGAGCCGTGCGACCACGCTGAAGCACCGGGCCGCCGTCGCTGTCAAGGAGCCCCTGGAGCACGCCGAGCCGGACAGCGGGCGAGTTGTGCAGGTACTGCTCAGGCACGAACTTGGTCGAGGATCGTGTGCCTGCCAGCCCGAGCTGGCGCAGCGCGGCCATGACCGGATTGGCGACGATGACGCCGCCTCGATGCCCGTCAACGTGCCGCAGGACGTAATCGACCTCGGTCTTGCGGTTGAGCTCGATGCCCGGCAGCCTCGTCTCCAGAGCCTCGGCGAGCTCGTCGTCTGCGGTGGCGAAGGTGGGCGTCGTGGTGGCCGTGAGACAGCCGTCGCCGAGCAGAAGGCCGAGCGCGTAGGGCTCGATCGGTACGTCTTGGGGTTCGAACTCCACCGGCGCGCTGAGGACCGGCAATTCGAAGCGATGCTGGTGGTTCGTGCGCAGCCGCCCGAGCATCTCGTCGGTGCGCAGTGTGCGCTGCGTACCACGCCTGCGATCGTCCGGCGTGCGCACCGTCCAGAGATGCTCGCCGCAGCAGACGGTTGACGCCCCGTCCTGGCTTTGCACGCGGAACACCTGCCGACGTCCCTGCGGGTACGCTCCGAGCACCGGCGTCGGACGCCCATCAGACCCGATCACGAGATCTCCGATCCGGAGCGAACCGATCGGCCGCCACCCGTCCGGCGTCAGTGCGGAGCGATCGACTGGCTGCGCACGCCCCCGCATGAATGCCAGCGGCGCGACCTCGATGACATTGCGCTCGAGGTGCGTCGCCACCTTCTCGGGATCGATCATGTCGTGCAGCGCGTCGAACAGCGGCCGCAGGTACGGGTCGATCTTGGCCATCAGGTCGCCGGGCAGGAAGCCCAGGCGCTCGCCCGCTTCGACGGCCGGGCGCGTGAGGATGATGCGGTTGACCTCGCGGCGGCTCAGCGCGGCAGCGGCCATTGCGACCGCGAGGAACGTTTTGCCGGTGCCCGCCGGGCCGATGCCGAAGGTGATCGTGTTGCGGCGGATCGAGTCGACGTAGCGCTTCTGGTTGACGGTCTTGGGCGCGACCTTCGTCGAGCGGTGGCGCCAGACGACGTCCTCGAGCACCTCGGCCGGCGACTCGTGCTGGTCGAGCGCGTCGGTGACCGCCGCGATCGTGCCTTCGGCGATCTCGTGGCCCTGCTCGATGAGCTCGGACAGCTCGCGCACGACGACGCCGGCCGCCGCGACGGCCTCGGCGTCGCCGTCGAGCGTGATGACGTTGCCGCGCAGGTACAGCTTGCAGTCGACGTGGTCCTCCAGCGCGCGCAGGATCTGGTCGTTGGCTCCGCTGAGGGCGGCGGCGACCTCGTTGGGGACCTCGATCTGGCGGCGCATCAGTCGGTGAGCGATCGTCGACCCGTGTGACCGCGGGGGCGGCGCAGGTCGTGCTGGTCAAGGACGCAGGGCGCAGCCTTTGCCGGTGGCAAAGGCAAGCCCGAGGACGCAGATCCAGCGCGGTCCTGCGTCGTCATCCGCGGGTGCGCGGGTCGGTGATTGTTCACCGTTGCAGCGCCTCCTGGGCCAGCGCCGAGACGCGCTTGCCGTCGGCCCGGCCGGCGACCCGCGCCATCGAGGCCTTCATGACCTGGCCCATCTCCTTGGCCGAGCCGGCGCCCGTCTCGGCCACCGCTTCGGCGACGATCGTGCGCAGCTCGTCGTCGGACAGTTCGGCTGGCAGGTAGTTCTCGATGACCTGCGCCTCGGCCTCCTCGGCCGCGGCCAGCTCGGGGCGCCCGCCGTCGCGGAACGCCGCCGCGGACTCGTGGCGGCGCTTGCGCTCGCGGCGCAGCACCGCGACCTCGTCGCCGGCGCCCTCCTTGGCGTCCTTCTGCAACTCGGACAGGACGAGGCGCAGCGCGGACACGCGATCCTTCTCGCCCGCCTTCATCGCGACGGTGAGGTCCTGCTTGACCCTGTCGGCCAATTCCATCCGGTCAAGGATACGACCGCCGCCGGGGGCATCGACTCGACCTTCAGTTCAGCCGCGCGCGGACCCGCCGCACGTCGAAGAACAGGCGCTCAACGCCGCAGGGATAGCGCGACCCAGTCACCGTCACGGCGGCGCGCATCCTCGCGTAGCCCGCGGACGGCGAACGCGGCCGCGACCTCGTCGCCCTCGTGGGCGAGCAGGCCGCTGGCGATGAGCGCGTCGGGACCGGGCCCCGCGAAGCCGTCTTTGGCAACGCGCAGCAGCAGCGGGCGCAGGAGGTTGGCCACGACGGTCGGCGCGCCGGGCGCCGGGCCGTCGCGGATCAGGTCGTGGCGACGCACCTGCACCGGCGCGCCGTTGGCGGCGGCGTTGTCGCGCGTCGCGCGAACCGCGTCGGGATCGTGGTCGAGGCCGAGCACCGGCGCCCAGCCCAGCCGCGCGGCCGCGATGGCCAGGACCCCCGAGCCGCAGCCCAGGTCGACCAGCGCGCCGGACGGGTCGAGCTCGAGCATCAGCTCCAGGCACAGCCGGGTGGTCGGGTGCGCCCCGGTGCCGAAGGCCTGCGCGGGGTCGATCACGATGTCGAGCAGGCCGTCGCGCGCGGGCGCCCACGGCGGGCGCACGAGGAGGTCGCCCACGCGCGCCGGCTGGTGGAAGGCCTTCCAGCGCTCGTCCCAATCGTCGGCCACCTCGCTCGTGGCGACCTCGACCAGCGCCCCACCGGCGGCGGCGCGCAGGTCGGGCAGCGCGGGCAGCTCGCCGGGCGCGCCGTAGACGGAGTACTCGACGACCTCGCCGTCGTCGCGCTCCTCCACCCCGCCGGGCGCCAGCTCGAGCAGCTCGGCGAGCACGAGCTCGGCCTGCTCACGCCGCACGCGCACGGCCAGGCGGATCACTCGCGCCTCGCCGCTCCCACGCGGCGGATCATCCGCGCCCGGCCGCTGCCGCGCGGCGGATCATCCGATCAAGCGCTTGAGCTTGCCCAGCAGCGACTCGTCGACGCGCAGGTTGTCCTCGGTCATCGATTCGGCCAGCTCCTGGGACAGGCGCCGCTGCTCCTTGGTGAGCTTGCGCGGGATGACCACGTTGACGACCACGCGCAGGTCGCCGTGACGGCCGGGGCGGCGCAGGCGCGGCATGCCCTTCCCGCGGACGGTCAGCACGCTGCCCGGCTGCGTGCCGGGCGCAACCTCGACGTCGACGTCGCCGTCCAGCGACGACGCGCTCAGCGTCGCGCCGAGCGCCGCGACGGGCGCGGGGACATCGAGCACGGTGACCAGGTCGTCGCCGTCGCGTACGAAGCGCTCGTCGGGCGCGACGTGGACGAGCACGTAGAGGTCGCCCGGCGGACCGCCGCGCTCGCCGGCGTGGCCGCGGCCGGACAGGCGGATGCGCTGGCCGTCGGAGATGCCCGCGGGAATGTCGACACGCAGCGTGCGCCGGCGGACCTCGCGCCCGCGGCCCTCGCAGCGCGGGCACGGCTGCTCGGGGATCTTGCCGTCACCGCCACAGACGTCGCAGGCGAGCTGCCGCACGACCTGCCCGAAGGGCGAGCGCGTGACCGTCTGCAGCACGCCGGCGCCGCCGCAGCGGTCGCAGGTGACGATCGGCGTGCCGGGCTCGGCACCGTTGCCGTTGCAGCGCTCGCAGGCGTCGATCCCCTCGAAGCTCAGCTCGATCTCGGTGTCGCTCGACGCCTGCGCGAGCGTCACCTCCGCGCTGACCGCGACGTCGCCGCCTTGCACCGGGCCGCCGCGCGCAGCGGCGCCGAATCCACCGCCGAACGCACCTCCGAAGAACGCGTCGAAGAGGTCGGAGATCGAGCCGAAGCCCTCGAAGTTCGGTGTGAAGCCGCCCGAGCGCAGGCCGTCGTGGCCGAAGCGGTCGTAGGTGGCGCGACGCTCGGAGTCCGACAGGATCTCATAGGCCTCGGCGGCCTCCTTGAACTTCTCCTCCGCCTCGGGGTCGTGCTTGTTGACGTCGGGGTGAAGCTCGCGCGCCAGGCGCCGGAAGGCCTTCTTGATCTGAGCGTCGTCGGCGTCGCGCGCGACGCCGAGGACCTCGTAGGGATCGCGCGGCCGCGTGCCCGCCATCAGTGCGCCCTCCCCCGGCATCGCACGCGAATCGGCGCGCGCCGATCGCCCGCTGGCAGCGTCCTCGGTCGGGGCCGTGCCACGAGCACGGCTCCCTGGGTGGGTGGGCATGTGTCTCGCCAGCCGGCGCCGCCGCCTCGCCGCTTCACGCACGATGCAGAGCGAGGACGCACTACTCGTACACGTCCTCGATGAAGCGTGAGAGCTGGCGGGCCGCCTCGCGGACCGTGCGGATCGCGGCGGCGTAGTCCATGCGCACCGGACCGATCAGCGACACCGTGCCGAGGTCGCGCGCGGGCAGCCCGTAGCCCGAGGCCACCAGGGCAAGCGAATGCAGCGCCGGCAGCTCGTTCTCGTGGCCGATGCGCACGAGCACGTCGCGGCGGCCGAGCGCCGCGCGCAGCACGCCCAGAAGCGCCACACGGCGCTCGAGAATGCCCATCAGCTCGTTGATCTCGGTGAGGTCCTGGAAGCGGTTTTCGGAGAGCAGGCGCGCCGCGCCGTCGACGTAGAGCGTGTGCTCGGCCGTGTCGGTCAGCTCAGTGAACGCCGGCGCCAGTCGCTCGACGAAGGCGCGCTCGGTGGTGCCCATCGAGGCATCGGCGAGGCGGCTTTGCAGCATCCGCGCGCCCAGGCTGACGCCTTCCAGGCGCTCGTTGAGGTAGGCGGCCGCCCATGCGGCAAGGCCCTGATCGATGGTGCGCTCGAAGGTCACGACCTTCTTGGTGACCCCGCCGGTCGAGGTGATGACCACCACCATCAGCACCTGGGGCTGCAGCAGCAGCACCTCGACATGGCGGATCGTGGCGGTGTCGATCGGCGGCGCGGAGACGATCGCCAGCAGGTTGGTGACCTGCGAGAGCGTCTCGGTCGTGAGGCGCATCGCCTCGTCGACCTCGCGGCGCATGAGCTGCAGGTCGAGGCCCTGCTCGCGCGTGGGCGCCGGCAGCAGGCGATCGACGTAGAAGCGGTGGCCGGCGTCGGTAGGCACGCGTCCGGCGCTGGTGTGCGGATGGGCGAGCAGCCCCTGCTCCTCGAGCATCGCCAGCTCGTTGCGGATCGTCGAGGGCCCGCAGTCGAGCTCAGGGTCGGTCGCCAGCGTCTTCGAGCCCACGGGCTGGCCCGTCGCCGTGTGGGCTTCGACGACCTTGCGCAGGATCAGCTCTTGGCGGGGCGTGAGCACCACGTCGATTGTAGGAAGGCCGGCCCCGGTACCTGACGCGCACGGCGGGCCACGCCTCGGCGCCCGGCTACTCGACCGCGATCTCGGCCTCGGCGTTGCGGATGATCGCCTTGCCGTCCTGCTCGGCCACGGTGTGGACGATCGCCACGCCGTCGCGGACCTCGTGGACCGTGCCGGTCACCGTCACCTCGTGCTCGGGAAGCCCCATCCCGCGGAACTGCACCTGCAGCCGACGCAGGCTGTGCGGCCCGCCGCCGGCGTCGGTCTGCGCCCGGGCGACCTGGGCCATCGTCCACAGGCCGTGGAGGATCTTGCCGGGCAGCCCGACCTGCTTGGCGAAGTCCTCGTCGATGTGGATCGGGTTGAAGTCGCCCGACGCGCCCGCGTAGCGCACGGTCAGGTATTTGTCGGGGGTGACCTTCAGCTCGGGGATGCCGTCGCCTGCCTTCATGCGGCGCCTCGCACGATGTTGGTCCAGGTCCCGACGCACACGGTGTCGCCGTCCTGGTTGGTGGATACGGACTCGAAGACGTAGAAGCCGGTCCCGCTGCGCTCCGAGACGTCCTTGACCGTGACGGTCGTCTCGATCTCGTCACCCGCGATGACCAGCGGGCCCCATTTGAACTCCTGGCCGCCGTGGACCATGAGCGCGAAGTCGATCCCGACCTCGGGATCGAACAGCGCCGGACCGATGGCCGGCGAGCTGTAGACGGCGGCGAACATCGGCGGCGCGACGACGTCGCGATAGCCCGCCGCGCGCGCCGCCTGCACGTCGAGGTGCAGCGGGTCGGTCTCCCCCACCGCGTACGCGTACTCGCGGATCTTCTCGCGCCCGACCGCGTAGGTCGTGGGCGCGTAGCTCTTGCCGATGGCGGCGGTGTTGACGGCCACGCGGGCGCAGATTAGTCAGCGCGTGCGCTGCGTGGCGGCGACGCACGCCAGCACCGCCAGCGCGGTGATCAGCGTGGCGGGCCCGACGTGCTCGCCGAGCAGCGCGGCCGACCAGCCCAGCGTGAGCACCGGTTGGGCAAGCTGGACCTGGCCGATGCGCGCCACGCCCCCGCGCGCGAGCCCCGCATACCACGCGAAGAAGCCCAGGAACATCGACACGACGCCCACGTAGGCGAGGCCCAGCCATGCGGTGGTCTCAGCGTGCAGGCCGGTGGCGCCGATGGCCACGGCCGTGACGGTCACGCTGAGCGGCGCGGAGAGCACGAGCGCCCAGCAGATCGTCGCCGGCCCGCCGAGCGCGCGGCTCAGCGCGCCGCCTTCGGCGTAGCCGATCGCGCAGGCGACCACGCCGGCGAGCAGGAACACGTCGCCGATCTGAGGACCGTCGACCCCTTGGACGATCACGAACGCGAGCACCGCGACCAGTCCCGCCGACGCCGCAAGCCAGAAGCTGCCGCTCGGGTGCTCGTGGGCCCGCTTGACCGCGGCCACCGCGGTGACGGCCGGCAGGATGGCGATGACCACGGCGCCGTGAGCCGCGGTCTGGACCTCGAGAGCCAGCGAGGTCAGCAGCGGGAAGCCGACGACCACGCCCGCCGCCACGATGGCCAGCGAACGAGTCTGCGCTCGTGTCGGGAGCGGGGCGCGCGTGGCCAGCAGGTAGGCCGCCGCCAAGGCCGCGGCGATCGTGGCGCGCCCGAAGGCCACCAGCCACGGGTTGAAGTCGGCGACGGCGAGCCGCGTGGCGGGGAACGAGAACGAGAAGCCCAGGATGCCGAGCGAGCCCAAGACCACGCCCGCGGGTAGCGCGCGTAAGGAGAGCCGCCGTGGCGCACTTGCCGTTACCGGCTCCAGCGCGATAGCGTTATCCGAACTCGTCATGCCAAACGATAACGCACAGGCTCGCGTCATCCAAGACCTTCGCTCCGCGGCCCACGGCCGCCCCGCCGGCGAGCGGCTTGCCGTCCGTGCGCGAGCTGATGGCCCGCCACCGGGCCTCGCCGGTCACCGTGCAGCGCGCGATCGCGGCGCTTGCGGCGGAGGGCGTGCTCGAGCCACGGCCCGGCCGGGGCACGTTCGTGTCGGCGGCGCCGATCGCACCCGCGGCGCCGGACCTGTCGTGGCAGGCCGTGGCGCTGGGCGAGCGCGCGGTCGACGACAGCACCCTGCAGGACCTGCTCTCGTTGCCCGCACCTCGAGCGATCCCGCTGTCGAGCGGCTACCTGGCGCTCGACCTGCAGCCGATCGCCGCGATCGGCGCTGCGCTCGCGCGCGCCGCGCGACGCCCGGGGGCGTGGGAGCGCGGACCGGTCGAAGGACGCGAGGAGCTGCGGGCCTGGTTCGCCCTGGAGTCCGGAGGGACGCTGCGCGCGCACGACATGGTCGTCTGCTCGGGCGGCCAGCCCGCGCTCTCGACGGCCTTTCGCGCGCTGGCCGCGGCCGGCGACCCGGTCCTCGTGGAATCCCCGACCTACCTGGGCGCGATCGTGGCCGCGCGCGCGGCCGGCCTGCGCGTGGTGCCCGTGCCCAGCGATGCCGACGGCGTGCGCCCCGAGCTGCTCGCCGAGGCGCTCGCGCGCACCGGTGCGCGCGTCGTCTACTGCCAGCCCGCTGTACGCCAACCCCCACGGCTCCGTGCTCGCGGCCGAGCGCAGGGGCGAGGTGCTCGCAGCCGTCGCCGGCGCGGGCGCCTTCCTCGTCGAGGACGACTGGGCGCGGGACCTCAGCGCCGGCGACGATCCCCCTCCCCCGCTGGCCGCCGACGACCGCGACGGCCACGTCGTCTACGTGCGCTCGCTGACGAAGTCGGCCGCCCCGGGTTTGCGCGTGGCCGCCATCGGCGCGCGCGGAGCGGCCGGCGCGCGCCTGCGCGCCGCGCGGATCGTCGACGACTTCTTCGTCTCGGGCCCGTTGCAGGAGGCGGCGCTCGAGATCGTCTCCTCGCCCGGCTGGCGCCGGCACCGCCGCCGCCTGCGCGGCGAGCTGCGCCTGCGCCGCGACGCGCTCGTCGCCGCGCTTGACCGCCACCTCCCCGACCTCGCGCCGCCGGTGGTACCGGCCGGTGGCCTGCACCTGTGGGTCGCGCTTCCCGCCGGCACCGACGACGTCGCGGTCGCGACGGCGGCCGCCGCCGAGGGCGTCGTCGTCTTCCCCGGCCGCCCGTGGTTCGCCGCCGAGCCGCCGGGGCCGTTCCTGCGCCTGACGTTCGCGGCGGCGCCACCGGACGCGATGGACGAGGGGGTGAAGCGCCTCGAAAGAGTCCTCCGCGGGGCATCCAGCCCCGCGCTCTGAGGACGACAATAGGCGTCCCGCCGATTGAGACCGGCCGGCTTCGCCGCCCTCAGATGACGATCGCCACCAGGCCGCCGTCGGCCGACCACGCGGCGCCGGTCACGGTGCTCGCCCGCTCGCTGCACAGGAAGACGATGACGTCGGCGATCTCGCCCGGCTCGGCAAAGCGCCCGAGCGGGACCTTGTCGGTCTGGCGCTGCAGCGCCTCCTCGCGCGTGATCCCGTGCACCCGAGCGGTCTGCGCGCCCAGGCCGTCCTCGGCCATCCACAGCTCGGAGGCGACCGGGCCCGGCGCAACCGCGTTGACGAGCACGTTGTCGGCGGCGTAGCTGTCGGCGAACACGCGCGACAGCGACAGCTGCGCCGCCTTCGTGACCGAGTAGGCGGCGTTCGTCAGCGAGGGACGCTTGCCCGCGCTCGAGCAGACGTTGACGATCCGCCCACCGCCGCGCTGCGCCATCCGCGGCGCAGCGGCTCGCATCAGCCGCATCGGCGCCATCACGTGCAGCTCCCACTGCCCGCGCCAGTCGTCGTCGGTCAGCTCGTCGAGGCCGCGCGCGAAGCTCGTCCCCGCGTTGTTGACGAGCACGTCGATGCCGCCCATCTGCTCGGCGCAGGTCGCGACGATGCGCTCGTCGATGTCCGGATCGGTGATGTCGCCGGCCAGGTAGTCGCCGCCGCAGCCGGCAGCGACCTCCGCGAGGGTCTCGGCGTCGCGGCCGACGAACAGCGTCCGCGCCCCCTCGGCGGACAGCCGCCGGGCAACCTCGAGCCCGATACCGCGCGTCGCGCCCGTCACCACGCACACCTTGCCGGCGAGCCCCAGGTCCATGGCGGGATTGTGACTAGCGCACGTAGCGGCGGGCGGCGCGCTCGACCGACGCTCCGTAGCGCGCCACCGAAGAGCGCGGCGTGCACGAGCAGCGGGAAGAGCTGCCAGAGCTCGACGCGCTCCTCGTGTCCGTCGGCCAGCGGCGCGGCCTCCTCGTAGGCGGCGAAGCACGCGCCGCGAGGGCGCGCCGAAGAGCCGCAGCATCGCCAGGTCGACCTCGCGATGGCCGCCGTAGGCGGCGGGGTCGATGAGCCGCGCGCGGCCGTCGGCCGCGGCGAGCACGTTGCCGCTCCACAGGTCGCCGTGCAGGCGCGCCGGCGGCTCGGGCGGCCCGGCGAGCTCGCCGATGCGCTCGCAGACGCGCTCGACGGCAGTCCGGCCGGCGGCGCTCAGAGCGCCGCGCTGCGAGGACAGGTCGGCGAGCGGCAGCAACCGGCGCTCGCGCGTAGAACGTCGGCCAGTCCGGCGCCGGATCGTTCGGCAGCTCGAGCTCGCCGATGCGCAGCGCCGCGACGGCGCCGTCGGCCGCAGGCGCGCCGGGCGGCGACGCGCCGTGCGCAGGGGCACCGGCCGCGTGCAGCGCGGCCAGCCCGCGCCCGAGCGCCTCCTCGCCGGCGGCGTCGAGGCCGCCCTCGTCGACCCACTCGAGAGCCAGGAAGCGCGGTTGGCTCTCGCCCACCGCGACGACACCGGGCAGTTCGACAGCGCACCCGGCTCGGACAGCCAGCGCAGACCGGCGGCCTCGGTGGCGTACTCGCCCGGCGCCGCGTCGGCGCGCGTCTTGACGAACGCGCGCCGGCCGCCGTCGAGCTCGAGCGCGCACGCCTCGTTGATCGACCCGCCGGACGTCGGCCGCCCGCCGGTCACCGCGGCGCCGGTGGCGCGGGCCACGGCTTCGGCCAGCGCGCTCGGGACGCTCACGCCGCGCGCACCTCGTCGAGCAGGCCGCGACACGCCGCCTCGACCAGATCGAGTACGCGCTCGAAGCCGTTCGGACCGCCGTAGTAGGGGTCGGGGACGTCGAGGTCGCCGGCGGCGACGGCCGCGGGGTCGAACTCGCGCAGCAGGCGGACCTTGCCACGCGCCTCGTCGTCGGGCGCGCGCGCGAGCAGCTCGCGCACGTTCTCGCGGTCCATCGCCAGCAGCAGGTCGAAGTCTTCGAAGTCCGCCGCCGTCACCTGTCGCGCCGCGCCCGTCGAGCATCGATGTCGCGCGCGCGGGCCGCGGCCGTGGCGCGCGCGTCGGGCGGGTCGCCGGCGTGCCAGTCGCCGGTGCCCGCGCTGTCGACCTCGATGCGCCCGTCGAGGCCGGCGTCGCGCAGCAGCGCGCGCATGACGCCCTCGGCGGTCGGCGAGCGGCAGATGTTGCCCATGCAGACGAAGAGGATCCTTCGCATGGGTGGACAGGATGGCGGGTCGGGGGCGCGTCCGGCACCGCGAGCGCCCACTCCCGCACGCGACCGATGAGCCGGCGCAGGCCTGGGCATAGGATGCGTCCATGGCCTCAGCAGAACGCACCGCCACGACCGTGTGGGAGGGCGACCTCGCCCACGGCAACGGCACCCTGTCCCTGACCAGCGGCGCCACCGGCGACCTGCCCGTGACCTGGGCATCGCGCACCGAGCGCTCGGACGGCAAGACGAGCCCGGAGGAGCTCATCGCCGCCGCGCATGCCTCGTGCTTCTCGATGGCGCTCTCGCACGGGCTCGCCGAGTCCGGCAACCCGCCAGACCGCCTCGAGGTCTCGGCCACCGTGACGCTCTCGCTCGACGACGGCCCGAAGGTGACGAGCTCCCACATCACGGTGCGCGGCACGGTGCCGGGCCTCGATGCCGACGGCTTCGCTCAGGCGGCGCAGGGCGCCGCCGACAACTGCCCGGTCTCCGGCGCGTTGAAGGGCAACCTCGAGATCACCGTCGACGCGCAGCTGGCCTGAGGCGCGACGAGACGATCTTGGCTCCCGGCGGGCCCGATCCTCCGATCAGGCCCGCCTGAAGCCTCCCTCTCCTCCCCGCCAAGCGCCGGGAACTCTCCTCTCCCGCCGGCTCCGCGGCTCTCCACTTCCGCGGTCGTCACGGGCTCTCTCCACTCCCGCGACGTGTCGGGGTGCGGCATCGTGGCACATACCGCGGGCGCGATGCGCCCCTAGGAGGAATCGCCGAGCTCGAGCACGGCGAGGAACGCCTCCTGCGGCACCTCGATGCGGCCGACCTGCTTCATGCGCTTCTTGCCCTCCTTCTGCTTCTCCAGCAGCTTGCGCTTGCGCGTGATGTCGCCGCCGTAGCACTTGGCGATGACGTCCTTGCGGAAGGCCTTGACGGTCTCGCGGGCGACGATGTGCGAGCCGATCGCGGCCTGGATCGGGACGTCGTACTGCTGGCGCGGGATCTTCTCGCGCAGCTTCTCGGTCAGCGTGCGCCCGACGGCGTAGGCCTTGTCCCTGTGGACGAGCATCGAGAGCGCGTCGACGACGTCGCCGGCGAGCAGCACGTCGAGCTTGACGAGGTCGCCGGGCCGCATCCCGATGAGCTCGTAGTCCAGTGAGGCGTAGCCGCGCGTGCGCGACTTCAGCTGGTCGAAGAAGTCGAGCACGATCTCGGCCAGCGGCAGGTCGTAGGTGAGCTGCACGCGCTCGGAGGACAGGTAGTGCATGCCGGCGTGGTCGCCGCGGCGCTCCTGGCAGAGCTCCATCACCTGCCCGATGTACTCCTTCGGGGTGAGGATCGAGGCCTTGATGTAGGGCTCGCGGATCTCGGCGATGCGCGCCGGGTCGGGCATGTCGCTGGGCGCGTGGACCTCGAGCTCCTCGCCGTTGGTCAGCGTGACCTCGAAGCCGACGCTCGGCATCGTCGCCAGCAGGTCGAGGTCGTACTCGCGCTCCAGGCGCTCGCGCACGATGTCCATGTGCAGCAGCCCGAGGAAGCCGCAGCGGAAGCCGAAGCCGAGCGCGTCGCTCGTCTCGGGCTCCCAGATCAGCGCGGCGTCGTTGAGCGTGAGCTTCTCCAGCGCGTCGCGCAGGTCGGCGTAGTCGTCGGAGTCGATCGGGAACAGGCCGCAGAAGACCATCGGCTTGATCTCGCGGTAGCCGGGCAGCGGGTCGGTGGCGCCGCGCGCCTTGGTGGTCAGGGTGTCGCCGACGCGCAGGCGCGTGACGTCCTTGATGCCGGTGATGACGAAGCCCACCTCGCCGGCGTGCAGCTCCTCTGCGCTGGTCATCGCGGGCGTGAAGAAGCCGATGTCGTCGATGTCGGCCTCGGTCCCGGCGGCCATCGCGCGGATCGGCTCGCCCTTGCGAAAGACGCCGTCGACGACGCGGATGTAGGCGATGACGCCGCGGTACTGGTCGAACTCCGAGTCGAAGATCAGCGCGCGCGGGGGCGCGTCGAGGTCGCCGGCGGGCGGCGGGACCTTCTGCACGAGCTCCTCGAGCACGTCCTCGACGCCCTCGCCGGTCTTGCCGGAGATGCGCCGGATGGTGTCCGCCGGCTCACCGAGCAGCTCGGAGACCTCCTCGGCGACGCGCTCGGGCTCGGCGCCCGGCAGGTCGATCTTGTTCAGGCACGGGATCAGCTCGAGGCCGGCGTCGACGGCCAGGTAGGTGTTGGCCAGCGTCTGGGCCTCGACGCCCTGCGACGCGTCGACGACGAGCAGCGCGCCCTCGCAGGCGGCGAGGCTGCGCGACACCTCGTAGGTGAAGTCCACGTGGCCGGGCGTGTCGATCAGGTGCAGCTGGTAGGTCTCGCCGTCGCGCGCGGTGTAGAAGACGCGCACGGCCTGGGCCTTGATCGTGATCCCGCGCTCGCGCTCGAGGTCCATCGAGTCCAGCACCTGCTCGCGCATCTGCCGCGGATCGACCGTGTGGGTGATCTCGAGGATGCGGTCGGCCAGCGTCGACTTGCCGTGGTCGATGTGGGCGATGATGGAGAAGTTGCGGATGTGGGCCTGGTCGGCCATACCGCGATCAGAATAGGGCGCGGTCGCCCCGCGGCTCCAACTCCTCAGCGGATCGTGGGCGGCCCCCGCCCGCAACGCCTCAGCCGATCGTGGGCGTCGACGGCAGCGGCTCGTCGTTGGCGAGCGCGACGCCGTCGCGTCCGGCGGCTTTCACCGTGTACAGGGCGCGGTCGGCGCGGGCCAGCAGCGACGCGTCGCACTCGCCGGCGTGCGGTACCGCGACGCCGATCGAGATCGTCACCCCGAGCCGCGCTCCGCTGACCGCCTCACGCAGGCGCGACGCGGCGCCGAGCGCCTCGGCCTTGGACTCGACCGCCAGCAGTGCGGCGAACTCGTCGCCGCCGATGCGGAAGAGCCGGTCGCCGCGGCGCAGCCCGGCGCTCATCGCGTCGGCGATCCCGCACAGCACACGATCGCCGTGGCCGTGGCCGTGAGTGTCGTTCAGGAGCTTGAAGCCGTCGATGTCGCAGACAACGACCGCGGTCGTCGGGCGCCGGTGCGAGGCGGCAAGCGCCTCGTGGAACGTCGCGTAGTGCCCGAGGCCGGTGAGCGGGTCCGACGCCGCGCGTGCCCGCAGCGAGTCGAGCAGCTCCGCCGTGCGCAGGCACGCGGCCGCGTGGGTCGCGAGCTGCTCGAGGACCTCGACGTCGTCGGTGTCGACGGTCGCCGGCTCGCCGGAGGCGAGCACCAGGACGCCGAGCAGCTCGCCGTGGGCGAAGAGCCCGACGCCAACGAGGGCTTCCACCCCGCCATTGCGCAGGTCGCCGAGGTTGGCCGCCGCGGGCGCGTCGGGCGCTCCGACGGTGAAGCACGACGTGCCGTCGCGCACCCACTCGACGAAAGGCTCTGTGGGGGCGGCGCGCAGCACGGCGGCCAGCGGGCCGACGGCGCCCGCCGCCGCGAGGCCTTGTGTGGCCGTCGTGCGGACGAGCAGCGCCGAGTCCAGCGGCACGAGGTCGCGCGCGGCGAGCAGCAGCGCATCGACGATCGCGTCTGAGTCCTCGAGAGCGGCGAGCTCGGCCACGTGGCCGAGCAGCCGCTGGGTGGTCGATTCCTCCGGCAGCCCGCCGAGCGCCTCGATACGGCGGCCGAGGAGGTCCGCGCACTCGCGCAGGCGGTCGAGGTCGCCGTCGTGGAGCGCGTCATGCGACTCGACGTTGAGCACGCCGACCGTGCGCGCGCTCGCGGTCACGGGCAGGCAGGCCTCGACGATGACACCCGGGTTGGCTTCGAGGTAGTCGTCGCTGGCCGCGACGTCGGTGACGACGTGCTCCGTGGCGGTCCTATAGGTGCGCCCGATGACCCCCGCGCTCGGCGAGACCCCGTCGCGGGCCTGCCAGTAGCCGCGCAGGGCCGCGCAGCGCAGGCGCCCGCCGCGGGCGAGGTAGACCGACGGCAGGAGCCGGCCCTCGGTCGCGACGTGGTCGACCACCGCCGCCGCCGCAGCCGCGGCGTCCGGGGCGCTGTCCAGCGCCAGGGCAAGGAATGCGGTCCCTCGCATGCCATGGTCTGTATCGGCGTCCTGGGGCGGAGCTTGAAGGAATCGGTGCCGCTCGTCGCGCGATATCTACCGTCCGTCGCTGCCACGAAGCCGTCCCACGATCAGCCGCTCGATTTGGCGCGCCTCCGGTATTCGCAGCGCCAGCACGGTGACGGCGTAGACCACGACACCGACGGCGAGCGCCACTCCGACCGTGAGGATCTGGGCGATCAGCCCGACGCCCAGCGCTTGGTCCAGGACGTACCACGTCGCGTAGCAGGCGCCCGCCAGCAGCGCGGCCGCGACGGTGACCTGCGCGGTGACGATCAGCGTGCGGCGTGCGTCCAGACGCCCGTGGAGCTCGCGGCGGAGGAAGTGCACCTGGGCCAGCGTCATCGCGGCGCTCGACACGCCGGTGCCGATCACGATCCCCGGAATCCCCAGCGGCTTGTACAGCGCGACCGATACGCCGACGTTGACGGCCAGGTTCAGGCCGGCGATCCCCGTTGTGATCCACGGCTTCTGGAGGCTGAAGAAGGTGCGGGTCAGCAGCAGGTTGACGCCGCTGAAGGGCAGCGAGAACGCGAACCAGAACAGCGCGCTCGAGACGAGGTCGGTCGAGCTGGCGCCGAAGTGGCCGTGCTGGTAGATGAGCCGCGTGATCGGTGTCGAGAGGGCGAGGGTGGCGGCCGCCGCGGGGATCAGCAGCAGGAAGATCTGGCGCATGCCGTTGGCGGTCAGCGCGCGCAGGCCGTCGTAGTCGCGGCGGGCCGCGAAGCGGCTGAGGGCCGGGAAGAGCACGGTGGCGATGGCCACGCTGAACATGCCCTGGGGAAGCATGTAGATGCGGAATGCCGCGTCGATCGCGCGCGGAGCGTCCTCGGACACGAGCGAGCCGAGCGTCGAGTTGATCAGCACGTTGAAGTTGATGAGCCCCAACCCGATCGTCACCGGGAGCATGAGGCGCAGCACCTTGTGGACCTGCTCGTCGCGGAAGGCGAACGACAGCTCAAGGCGGAAGCCGAGCCGGTGCAGCATCGGGATCGCCATCGAGAACTGGACCATCGTCCCGATCAGCACACCGATCGCGTAGCCATAGAGCTGGTCGTCGCCGGTGAGGACCTGCTGGGATGCGACGAGGCAGACGAGGATGACCCCGTTCCACACGAGCGGGCTGAGCGCCGGGATCGTGAAGTGGTCGTAGGCGTTCATGATCCCGACGAACAGGCCGTTGAGCCCGAGGATGAGCACCACCGGGAAGAGCACGCGGCTGAGGCCGACCGTGAGGTCCTCGAACGGCGCGAGCTGCGAGCCGATGAACAGCGGCATGATGAAGCCCGCGCACGCCACGAACAGCACGGTGATCGTGCCGAGCACCGTCAGGATCAGGAAGAACAGCGTCGAGGCCAGCTTGAAGGCGTCCTTCTTGCGCCCCTGGACCAGCATCTCGGTGAAGACCGGCACGAAGGCGGCGCTCAGCGCGGCGTCGGCGAACAGCGAGCGCACGACGTTGGGCACCTGAAACGCGATCGTGAATGCGCTGAAGGCACCCGAGGTGGCGAAGTAGCTCGACGCGACGATCTCGCGCGCCAGCCCCGCGATGCGCGAGAGCCCCGTGAGAATCGAGAAGATCGCCGTGTTGCGGGCAGCGGTACGCCCGGGCCGCGGCGCCCCCTCGGGCGCCGCCATGCCCTCGGCTCGGGCAGGCGCGGTCGCGGTCGGCTCCATGGACACGTCGGCCGGATGCTACGGGGCGGTCCCGCGGGTTCATCTCAGTACGCCTCTCACCACCACCTCTCACCATCGCCGCAGCCGGCCCGGCGCGGGACGAAGGCCCCGCGCAGCCCGCTACACTGCGTCGCCGCCTCATGGCCAACATCCATTCTCAGAAGAAGCGCATCCTCCGGGCCGAGCGCGAGCGCCTGGAGAACCGCCGCTACACGTCGTCGATCAAGACGTTCTTCCGCCGTCTCGAGGCCGCGGTAACCGCCGGTGATGACGAGGCCGCCGCCAACGAGCACCGCACGCTGGTGCAGGCGATCGACAAGGCCGTCAAGCGCGGTGCCCTGCACCGCAACACCGGCGCGCGCAAGAAGTCCCGCGCCGCGCGGCTGCTGCGCGGCGATCGGCCTGAGTAGCGGGCGGCGCGGCGAACCGCATCCCGCCCGGCACGGACCCTGCCCACGGCGGGCCGCTCTGCGCGCAGCGTGAACCCGCCGCCCCGACCGCGTCCCGCTGCGCTTGACCTCACCGCTCTCGCCGGAGAGCATCGGCGCATGAGCGAACTCACGGCCAGTGGCAGCGCGATCGACGAACTCCCTGACATGTGGGACGGCTTCATGCGCATGGTCCGTCCTGGCCTCGGTATCAGCGCGTTCGGGGCCAACATCATGAACCTGCCGCCCGACTACACGACTCGCTCACACAACGAGTCGCGCACCGGCCAGGAGGAGCTCTACGTGCGCCTGGCGGGCGCGGGTTGGCTCGTGCTCGACGAGTCCGGCGAGCGCCTGCCTTTGGACGACGAGCACCTGGCCGCCGTAGGACCGGGAACGTCGCGCGCGCTGGCGAGCGGACCTGACGGCCTGCGCGTGCTCATCGTCGGCTCGGCGCCGGGCCGCGGGTACGAGCCGGTCGACTACGGATAGATCCTGCGCACAAGCTCACCGCCGCAGGTCGCTCCACGCGGCTTCGGGGCTATGCCGCGATGGTCGCGATCGCGCGCAGTGCCTCGGTGTCGTCGCCGAGCTCACTCTGGCCGCGACTGGCGAGCTCGAGCTCCGAGAGCGCCTCGAGCGCACGCCTCAGCGCGTCGGCGTCGGTGGCACGCGCCTCCTTGATGCGCCGGTCGGCCATCCAGGCCCCCATCCGCAGCGACTCCTTGACCTGCGCCGGCGATTCGCCTGCCTCCAGGCGCGTCGCGATCACCAGGACGTCTCGCACCCGCCGAGCCATGAGCGGGACGAGGCGCGGCAGCGTCTCGCCCTGCGAGCGGAGCTCGAGGAAGGCGCGCGTGGCGCCGGGCCCGTCGCGAACGACAAGCGCGTCGACCAGTCCCCAGACCTGCCGCTCGGCTGAGGGTGCCGCTGCCGCCTCGACCTCCTCGACGCCGATGTGCGCACCGTCGCCGTGCTCGAGCGCGAGCTTCTCGAGCTCGCGCAGCAGGCGCTGCTGACGTTCGCCGACCTGGACGACAAGCGCACGAGCCGCCGCGCCTTCCAGCGTGATGCCGAGCTTTGCCGCCTCCCCCACCGCCCACTTCGGCAGCTCCCTCGGCTTCAGCGTCGCCTCGATCGCGACGTCACCGCCCGCCTTCTTGACCGCGGCGACGAGCTTCGCCGGCGTCTTTGCCCGCCCGTCCTCCCGGCCGAAGAACGCGACGGTGGTGTCGGCCGGCATGGCGGCGAGCGCCGGCGCGAGTGTCTCCTGGACGTCGGCGTCCTTCCAGCGTTCGACGCCGTCGGCGATCACGAAGCGGCGGCCCATCGCGAAGGTCATCGCGTTCAACGCCAGCGCCACCGCCTCCGGCGTACACGCATCGCCCTCGAACGTCTCCACGCCTCCGCTGCCAGACTCGGCCTCGGCGATGGCGCGTAGGCGCGCGCGACGTTCGCCGATGCGGCCGTGATCGTCGCCGTGCACCAGGTAGGCGGGCTTGAAGGTGGGCACTCCGGCGAGTCTAGTGGCGCCCCTGGCGGCCCCCGCTCGCGGGCATCGCGGTGGCATGTGCGTGGCGACCGCCGCCCGCTAGACATGCGTCCGCACGCGAAGCGCGCCCCCGGAGGGCTCGACGCGGACGCTGCCGTCGCGATCGGTCCGGAACACGGCGGCACCGGCGGCCCGCAGGGCTTGAAGCGTCGCCGGCGCCGGATGGCCGTAGCGGTTGTGGCGTCCGACCTCGATTGCGGCAAGCCTCGGGCGCAGGCGCTCGAGGAGCGCCGGCAGCCCCGCGTCCTCGCTGCCATGGTGGGAGACCTTGAGGATGTCGACCGCGCCGAGGTCGAGACGATCGAGCACGTCGGACTCCGCGTCTGCGGTGAGAAGGATGCGCACGCCGTCGGCCTCGCCCTCGGCGACGATCGCACGCTCGTTCGGATCGGTGCCCGCCTTTGCCTGCGGCGCGGCGGGCTCGGGCCACAGGACGCGCAGGACGAGTGTCCCGATGCGCAGCACCTCTCCCGCGTGCGCGCCCACGAGCCGGACGTGCCGCCGGCGTGCCTCGGTGACCATCTGGGCTCCGGGGTGGTCCCGCACGCCGTCGCGCCCGTCGAGCACGAGCGCCACCGGCAGGGCGCGAAGGACCGCAGCGGCCGCGCCGTCGTGGTCGGCTTGGGCATGAGTGATCACGAGCAGGTCGAGCCGTCGCACGCCGGCCTGACGCAGCCGCGTGAGGAGGGGACCGTCGGGTGGCCCGGTGTCGACGAGGACCGTCGCCTCTCGGCGCTGGATCAGCGTCGCGTCGCCCTGTCCGACGTCGAGGAAGGTGACGCGGAGGCCCATCGGCGCGGCGACCGCATCGGCGTGCATCCGTGGCAGGACCACCATGAACGCCACGGTCGCGATCGCACCGGCGACGACGAACGGGCGGGTGCGGCGGACCGCCACGCCCATCGCCGCGGCCAGGCAGGCGGCCGAGACGATGAGGACCGGAACGCGTGCCGTCGCGCCCGGCAAGCCCGCCGCGACGTGCGCCACCCACATGACGTACGCGACCGGGAGCCCGGCGAGTGAGGTCAAGGGCGTCGCCAGCGCGGGGCTGACCTGGCCGACCGTCGCGGCGAGCATCCCCAGCCACATGATCGGCGCGACGGCGGGCGCGGCCGCCAGGTTGGCGGGCAGCGACACCAGCGAGGCCTGCCCGAAATGCGCCGCAATCAGCGGCGCCGTGCCGATCGTCGCGGCGCCTGTGAGCGCGGCGGCCTCGGCCAGCCCGCCGGGAATGCCACGGCGCTCGAGCCCTTGGCGCAGGCGCCCGGCGAGCAGGAGGATCGCGACGACGGCAGCGAAGCTGAGCTGCCAGCCCACGTCCTCGATCGCAAGCGGGTTGAGAGTGAGCGTCACCGCCGCGGAGAGCAGGAGGGCGTGCCACCGTGCGGCGGGTCGACCGGCCAGGATCGCCACGACGCCGGCGGCCGCCATCACGCCCGCTCGCGCGATCGATGGACCGGCGCCGGCCAGCGGCACGTAGAGCGCGATGGCGCCGAGCACGACCGCCAAGCGCGTCCGCAGCCCAAGCCCCAGCGCTGCGGCTACTGCCACGACGAGCGCGGCGAGCAGCATGACGTTCGCGCCGCTGGCCGCGACGAGGTGCGAGAGCCCGGACGCGCGGAACTCGTCGCGCACGTCGTCCGGCAACGCGGCATCATCGCCGAGCGCCATGCCGCGCAGCAGTGCTCCGACGGACGGCGGCACGCCGGCCTGCAACGCAGCTTGCGCCCGCGCACGCACGCCATCGACGCCGCCGGCCGGTCCGCCGCGAACGCGTCCCGTGGCCGCGAGGGCATCCGCGCGCAGCTGCGCATGCACACCGCGCACGCGCAGAAACGACTCCCGCGCCGCGAGCGGCTCGAGCCCGCCGCGGACGGCGAGGACGGCACCCACTCGTTGCGTCGGCCAGCGCACGCCGCGTCCAGCGCGGAGCAGCACGCGCTCGCGCTCGAACCGGACCGTGGCCACCCGCACGCCGAATGCTCGCCGGCGCGGGGTCTCCAGCAGCACCACGCGCGCGTGGACCGCGTGCCCGATGCGGGCGGTCAGGTGTGTCGCGTCGACCGCGTCGAGCCTCGCCTGCGCGACGAGCGCGCCGACCAGCACCACGACCGGTAGGGCGACACGCGCCGCCGAGCGCGCGGCCAGCACCGGCGCGAACAGGGCGATGCCGACAACACCGAGCGGCGCGCGCGGGCCGGCGATCAGGCCGACGACGAACGCGGCCGTGCCGACGTGCCACGGCCGAGCGCGCACCCCGTGGACGAGCCCCCACGCGCGCGTCACGACCGCTCCCGGGCGCCGCGGCCGCGGGTCGGCAACCGCGTCACCGGCGCTCCTGAGCGCCGCGGCAGCGGGTCGGCGACCGCATCACGGCCGCTCCAAGTCCCGCACGAGTGCGGCCCCCCGGGGCCAGTCACAACTGCACCTTCGTCCGCAACGCGGCCAGCTTCTTCGGCCCGATCCCGGGCACCTCGCCCAGGTCGTCGATCGAGCGAAAGCCTCCGTGCTCGCGGCGGTAGTCGAGGATCTTCTGGGCCGTCGCGGGCCCGACGCCGTCGAGCGTGTCGAGCTGCTCGGCCGTCGCCGTGTTCAGGCTCACGGGCGGCTGGGACGGCGCGCCCGCCGCGGCGGAAGCGCCCGCATCGGCGGCCGGCGTCGCTCCGGGACTGCCGCGACGCGGCACGACGACCTGCTGGCCGTCAGCGACCTTGGCGGCGAGGTTGATCGCGTTCAGGTCGGCGCCGCGCCGCGCGCCACCTGCGCGCCGAACGGCGTCCTGGATGCGTTCGCCGTCATGCAGGCGGTAGACGCCGGGGCGCTGGACCGCCCCGGCCACGTGCACGAGCGCGACGGCCGCGGGACGCGACTCGATGCGCACCGAAGACGCCTCCCCGGTCGCCGAACCGCCTGTCGCACCACCCGCCGCCGCGGTCGCAGCGCTGTGTGACTGGCTCTGCATGAATCGCACGGCCAGGACCACCACGACGAGTGCCGCGACCGCGTACGTCGCGATCTGCGTGCGGGTGAGGACGGGCATGCGCCGAGGCTAGGGGTCGGCGCGTTACACGGGACATCCGCTTTGCAACAAATCTGCGCAATCAGTGTGCCAAGAGGCGCGCGACCCGTTCGACCGCCTCACCGGGCGTGGTTACCTCGTCCACGCCATGCACAGCCCACGTCCCCAGGCCGATCACCGGCCGCCCAAGCTTGAGCGCGAGGGCGACCTCCGAGAGCGTTCCGTGGCCTCCGCCGACGGCCACCAGCGCGTCGCTCGCGCGTACGACCAGGCCGTTGCGCAGCTCGCCCATCCCCGTCGCGACTGCGATCTCGACCCAGCCGTTGGCCGCCTCGCGGTCGTCACCGGGCAGGATGCCCAGCGTGCGCCCGCGGCGCGATCGCGCGCCGCGGCAGGCGGCCTCCATCACGCCACCGAGGCCGCCCGTGACGACGACCGCGCCGAGCGCCGCGAGCCCCGCCCCGATCTCCTCGGCCGATGCAAGCTCTGAAGCTGACCCTTCGCCCGGCCCGACGACCGCGATGTATGGCGGGTCGCTCACCGGCGCTCGACGCCGCGCCCGCCGCGCCCGTCGCGAGCGCGCATTGGCTACCGCACGACGACGTTGACGAGCCGCTCCGGCACGACGACGACCTTGACCACGTCCTTGCCGTCGATGTGCGTGCGGACGTTTTCGGCACCCAGGCAGAGGGCCTCGAGCTCCTCGCGCGGCGCGCCGGTTGGCGCCTGGACGCGATCGCGCACCCTGCCGTTGACCTGGCACACCAGCTCGTACGTGTCGCGCTCGAGGTAGCGCTGGTCGGCCGCCGGCCAGGGCTCCTCCCATACGCGCTGCGCCCGTCAGGCGCTCGTAGGCGTCGGCGGCGGTGTGAGGTGCGAACGGGAACAGCAGCGAGGCGGCGGTGGCCAGCGCGAAGCGCATGGCTCCCGGCGAAGGCTCGCCCTCCTCGCGCTGCTTGGAGCACGTGTTGGTCAACTCCATGATCGCCGCGATCGCGGTGTTGAACGCGAAGCGCCCGGCAAGGTCGTGGGTGACCTTGTCGATCGCCCAATGCGCCTTGCGCAGCAGCTCGACATCGTCATCGGAGGGTTCGTCGGGGACCGGATGGTCGGGCGTCCCCTGGGCGACCTCGGCCGCCAGTCGCCAGAGGCGGCCGAGGAAGCGGTACACGCCTTCGACCCCCGAGTCGGACCAGTCCGCATCCTGGTCGGGCGGTCCGATGAAGAGGATGTAGCAACGGGCGGTGTCGGCTCCGTAGCGGTCGACGTAGGTCTCCGGCGAGATGACGTTGCCGCGCGACTTGGACATCTTCGCCCCGCCGCGGGTGATCATCCCCTGGGTGAACAGTCGCGCGAACGGCTCCTGGAAGCTCAGGTGGCCGAGGTCGGCCAGCGCCTTCGTGAAGAAGCGCGCGTACATCAGGTGCAAGATCGCGTGCTCGACACCGCCGATGTACTGGTCGACGGGCATCCACTCGTCGACGATCGCCCGGTCCCATGCGGCCGTGTCGTTGGTGGCGTCGCAGTAGCGCAGGAAGTACCAGGACGAGTCGACGAAGGTGTCCATCGTGTCGGTCTCGCGCAGGGCGGGGCCGCCGCACGACGGGCAGCGCGTGTTCACCCAGTCCTCGGCGGCAGCCAGGGGCGAGCGACCCTTGGGCGCGTAGTCGGCGATGTCGGGCAGGAGGACCGGAAGCTCGTCCTCGGGCACGGGCACGATCCCGCAGGTCTCGCAGTGGACCACCGGAATCGGGCAGCCCCAGTAGCGCTGGCGCGACAGCAGCCAGTCGCGCAGGCGATAGTTGACCGACGCGTGGCCCTTGCGCTCGCTGTCCAGCCAGGCCACGATCCGGTCGAGCGCCTCACGATTGGGCAGCCCGTCGAAGTTGGCGTGGGAGTTCACGAGCGTGCCGTCGCCCGTGTAGGCCTCGGCCTGGACGTCCTCGCCGCCGGAGACGACCTCCCTGATCGGGAGGTGGAACTTGACGGCGAAGTCGTGGTCGCGCTGGTCGTGCGCGGGCACCGCCATGATCGCGCCCGTGCCGTACTCCATCAGCACGTAGTCCGCGACGTACATCGGCAGGCGCTCGCCGTTGACCGGATTGATGACGTAGCGGCCGAGGAACTCGCCGGTCTTCTCGCGCTCCGCCGCGCCGCGCTCCTCGTTGGACTCGGTCAGCGCGTGGTTGACGTAGGCGTGGACCACCTGCTCCTGCTCGCTGCCGGCCACGAGCCGAAAGACGTCCGGATGCTCGGGGGCCATGACGAAGAACGTGGCGCCGAAGAGCGTGTCGGGCCGGGTCGTGAAGACCGGGTAGTCGATGCCGAGCTCCTCGCAGCGGAACGTGACCTCGGCCCCCTCCGAGCGCCCGATCCAGTTGCGCTGCATCGTCTTGACGTGCGCGGGCCACTCGATCGTGTCGAGGTCGTCGAGCAGGCGGTCGGCGTAATCGGTGATGCGGAAGAACCACTGCTCGAGCTGGCGCGCCTCGACCTCCCAGCCGCAGCGCTCGCAGCGGCCGTCGATGACCTGCTCGTTGGCGAGCACCGTCTGGTCGTTGGGACACCACTTGACCGCCGCGTCCTTGCGGTAGGCCAGCCCGTGGTGAAAGAGCTCCAGGAAGATCCACTGCGTCCAGCGGTAGTAGCGCGGCTCGTGGGTGCCGAACTCGCGCGACCAGTCGATCGAGATGCCCCATTCGCGGAACTGCTGCTGGAACGCGATGATCGCGGCGTCCGTCGACTCGCGCGGGTGCTGGCCGGTGCTGATCGCGTGGTTCTCGGCGGGCAGCCCGAAGGCGTCGTAGCCCATCGGGTTCAGGACGCGAAGACCCTTCCGCCGCTGGAAGTGCGCGACGGCGTCGCCCACGGAGTAGACCTTGAGATGACCGATGTGCGGCTCGCCGCTGG
This sequence comes from uncultured Actinomycetes bacterium, assembly GCA_963821355.1. GTDB lineage: Bacteria > Actinomycetota > Thermoleophilia > Solirubrobacterales > Solirubrobacteraceae > JAOPZW01. Next base: position 50,853 of record CAWGDO010000010.1, read on the forward strand.
GGTACGGGAGCATCACGAGCACGTAGGCCTTATCGCGGCCGTCGGGCTCGTTGGAAACCTCCCATGTGCGCTCGTCGGCCCAGACGCGCTGCCAGCGCGGCTCGATCTCCTTGGGGTCGTAGCGATGGGACTCGGCCATGTCGAGGCGCCAAGGATAGGGCTCGAGCGGCGAGCGCTTCTCTGCGACAGAAGCTCCGCAATGCGCAGGCGCATCTGTCACGGACGCGGTGACATCCGGCTGCGAAGGACCGCATCGGACGGCCGCGGATATCAGAGGCGCCGATGGCGAGCCTCGCAGACAGACGCCAGCGACGGGGCGCGTTGCCGCTACGCCGGCGGCGATCGCCGAGCGTGCGGCTTGCCGCGACGTGTAATGAAGAACGCTTCGCCCAGTGAGGATCGCCCCAGGTACCGGCCGAGTCGCTCGCGGAACTCGTGGGCGCCAACCCTTTCGACAGGCCGATCCGCTGGGGAAGTGGAGCTAGGGGGATTCGAACCCCCGACCTCTTGACTGCCAGTCAAGCGCTCTCCCAACTGAGCTATAGCCCCGAAGGAGTACTGCTCGGCCCATATTAGCCCGGCTTGCTGTCTGTTGCGCGCAGGGCTCAGCCGCAATTGCGCATAGCTTCGATGGGCGAACTCCTCGATCGGAAGCCAGAAGCATCGGGCGAGGTCCTGACAGTACGCCGCGACACCGTCGATCTCACTGGCGTCGTACGTCGTGCGCACGTAGCCGCGCGGCGTGAGGCGGCAGGTAGTCAGCCGGCCGGCCGGTACACGTCAAAGACCAGCCTCGCAGCCTCCGCAGCAATCGCCGTCTCCGGGATCACCCCCTTGCGGCCGCTAACAGCAGCGCGCGAGAGCGGCTCAGCCCGCCGCCGAGCTCGCCGGCAGCTCCGCGAGGAGCGCCTGCGGATCGAAGTCGCGGCGCGGGACGTCCCCCCACAGCGACTCCAGGCGATAGAAGTCGCGCGTATCCGGGGTGAAGATGTGGACGACGACGTCGAGATAGTCCATGAGCACCCAGCGGGCCTCGGAGACGCCCTCGACGCGGCGGGGAAGCAGGCCTTGGCTCTTCTTGAGCCCCTGGTGGATCGCGTCGTGGATCGCCTTCGTCTGGCGATCGGTGTTGCCCGAGCAGATGACGAAGAAGTCCGTATAGCCCGCGACCTCGCGGAGGTCGAGGGCGACGATGTCGATCGCTTTGCGGTCCGCCGCGTGGGCGGCGATGGTGATGGCGAGCCGCTCAGGGCTCATGGTCATGCTGCAGGCCTCCCCGCTGCTTGTCTGTACAGGCCGCGCTCGGCGATGGCCGTGGCCACCGCATCGGGCACGAGGTACCGAATCGGGCGCCCCTCGGCGACCCGGCGGCGAATGGCCGAGGACGAGACGTCGATCCTCGGCATATCGAAGAACAGGACGCGATCGCCGGCGTGCAAGGGCCCCAGGCGACGGGCGATGTCCTCGCGGCGCACTCCTTCACGCTCGGCGACCGCGAGCCGCGCAAGCTGGAGGATCGTCTCTGGCTCGCGCCATGCCGGAAGGCTCTGGGCCATGTCGCCGCCGACGATGAAGATCAGGTCGTGCCCCGGTTCGAGGTCATGGAACGTCCTCAGGGTATCGACCGTGAAGGACGCGCCGCCGCGGTCGACCTCGAGCGTCGATACCGCGAGGCGGCCGTCGTCGGCGACCGCCAGTCGGCAGAGCTCGACCCGCGCCGTCGCGCCAGGGTCCTCGCGCGCCTCCTTGTGCGGCGGGATCGCGACCGGCATGAACACGACCTGATCGAGGTCGAGCTGGTCAAGCCCTTCCTGTGCCATCACAAGATGACCCACGTGAGGCGGATTGAACGTGCCGCCGAGGATGCCGATGTCACTCATGGGTGAAGCGGGGGTGAAGCCGAGTGCCGGGCGCCTCAGCCCCGGACGTGGCCATCCCCGTGCACGACGTACTTGAACGTGCACAGCTCGCGCAGCCCGATGGGCCCGCGGGCGTGCAGCTTCTGCGTCGAGTTGCCGATCTCGGCGCCCATCCCGAACTCGCCGCCGTCGGTGAAGCGCGTCGAGGCGTTGACGTACACGCAGGCGGCGTCGACGCCGCGCTCGAACGCTCGCGCCGCCGCGGCGCTGTCGGTCACGATCGCCTCGGAGTGGCCTGACCCGTGCGCGTTGACGTGCGCAATCGCCTCGTCGACCGAGTCGACGACGCCGACCGCGAGGATCAGCGCTAGGAACTCGGTGTCCCAGTCCTCGTCGGTTGCGTCGGCCAGGGTGCCTGCGAGGGTCTCGCCCGCCAGCGCGTGCGCGCGCCCGTCGACGCGCAGCTCGACGCCGGCCCCGCGCAGTGCGCCGAGCACGCGCGGCAGGAACTGCGGCGCAACCCGCGAGTGCACGAGCAGCGTCTCCGCCGCGTTGCACACGCCGGGGCGCTGCGTCTTGGCGTTGACGACGATCCGCTCGGCCGCGTCGAGATCCGCTCCGGCGTCGACGTACACATGGCAGTTGCCCGATGCCGCGTAGATCACGGGGACGGTCGCCACGCCCTTCAGCGCGGCCTTTAGCCCCTCGCCTCCGCGCGGCACGATGAGGTCGACGACGCCCTCCTGAGTGGCCAGCTCGGCGAGCTCCTCGCGCCCGCCACCCGCCACCAGCACGATGGCGCCATCGGGCACGCCGGCGCCGACCGCGGCCTCAGCCGCGATCGAGGCGAGCACGGCGTTGGAGTGCGCCGCCGACGATGACCCACGCAGGACGATCGCGTTACCCGACTTCAGGCACAGCGCGGCGGCGTCGATCGTCACGTTCGGCCGTGCCTCGTAGACGACGGCGACAACGCCGAGCGGCACGCGTACCTTGCGCACGTCCAGCCCATTGGGCAGGCGGTTGCCGTCGATGACCTCCCCCACTGGATCGGGCAGCGCGGCGATCGCGCGCACGCCGTCGGCCATTCCGCGCACGCGGCCCGCGTCGAGCGCCAGGCGGTCGAGCAAGGCGGCGTCGAGCCCAGCTTCGCGCCCGGCCTCCATGTCGCGCGCGTTGGCCTCGATGATCTCCGGCGTGCGGGCCTCGAGCGCGTCGGCGATCCCGTGCAGCGCGGCGTCCTTGACGCCCGTCGGCAGCGCGGCCAGCGCGCGCGAGGCATCGCGAGCGGCGAGGCACAGCCCGGCGACCGACGGTGCAGCGGTCGGGGCGACCGCGGGGACGGTGGTGGCCATCGACCTATTACACCAAGACAGTGAGGCCGACCACGCTTTCGGCCGACTCGCGAACGGGTAGGTGGGCTCAGAAGGGCGACGTATCCGTCGGCCCCTCGCCGGCGAACTCCTCGCTGGTCGCCAAGGCAAAGCGGATCAGCCGCATCCCTCCGGGATCGGCCGGGTCGAGGTCCCATTCGACGAACAGCGGATTCTCCGACTGCAGGATGCTGAGATGGGTCCTGAGCTGCTCTCGCGGGAAGTACGCGGCGAGCTGAGAGCCCACGAGATAGCCGACGACGTCCGTGGGGATGTAGAAGAGGTTCACCACGTCCACGATCCCGGGCGCGGCGGGCGCGAGCGTGATGCTCGTCGGGCCGTAGGCCACCCCGCCGATGGTCAGCCTCGTAGTGCTCAGCAAGTAGGTCGTCACGCCTGTGCTGGGCATCGGCTCCCCCTAGCTCACGTCGGTGGGGCCCTCACCGACGGGCTCCAACGCGGTTCTGACTTCGAGCGATGTGAGCTGCGTCGGGACCGAAGGACTGGTCTGCCACTCGATCTGGACCGGCGCCTCGGTGAGGAAGACCATCCGATGGACCTCGAAGTCCTCGACTGGCAGGAACGCGTAGACGCTCGGTGGGGTCGTCTGCGCGATGCTCCCGACCACCGGAGGAGTAGTCGGCGTGATGTTGTAGGTCAGCTGGACGAACGCGATCCCGTTGCCCGCCCCGACGAACGGGAGCGGCGTGGCGCGAATGACGTTCTGGACGGCACCCGGATAGCGCCGGCAGCTGAGCGAGTAGGTCTCCGCTTGAATGAACGGCATGCCCAAAGTGAGCTGGCGGGCTCGCCGCCTGATACGTCAGGGTGCGTCAGCTGACACGCCCTACTAGACCAGGACGAAGTAGTCGCGGTGCACGGCCTCCTCGGTCGCTCGCGGTAGGACCTCGCGCACCTGTGGGCTCTTCATCCCCATCACCCGGCGCAGCTCCACAGCCGAGTAGTTGCAGATCCCCTTGCCGATGAGCCGCTCGCCCTCGGCCACGTGGACCGCGTCGCCGGCGTCGAAGCCGCCGCGCACGTCGACGATCCCGACCGGCAGCAGCGACGTGCCGCCCTCTCGCAGCGCCCGCGCCGCGCCCGCGTCGATGACGACCGTCCCCTGCGATGGCTTTGCGTAGCGCAGCCACAGCTTGAACGACGAATAGCGCGCCTCCTGCGCCGCGAAGCGCGTCCCCGACGCGCCCCCGGCGAGGACCGTGCTCAGCGGGCCGTCGTCGAGGCCGTTGCAGATCACGGCCGGGATCCCGGCAGCGGTCGCCATCTCGGCCGCCACGACCTTCGAGCGCATGCCGCCCGAGCCCAGCGGCGAGGTCGCGTGGCCGATCCGAACCCCGTCAAGACCCTCGAAGTCGGCCACCTCGCTCACCAGCTGCGCCGAAGGGTCGGCGCGCGGATCCGCGGTGAACAAGCCGTCGGTGTCGGTGAGCAGCACCAGCAGCTCGGCGCCGATCAGGATCGCCACCTGGGCGGCGAGGAAGTCGTTGTCGCCGAAGGAGATGTCGTCCGTGGTGGTGGTGTCGTTCTCGTTGATGACCGGGACGACGCGCCAGTCGAGCAGGCGGCGCAGCGTCTGGCGCGCGTTGAGGTAGTTGGCCCGCGCGCTCATGTCGAAGAAGGTGAGCAGCACCTGCGCGCTGGTGAGGCCGCGCGCGCGCAGCAGCTCGTCGTAGACGCGGTAGAGCTTGCCCTGCCCGACGGCGCTGGCCGCCTGCAGGTCCTCGATCGCGGTCGGGCGCACCGCCAGCCCCATGACCTGGATCCCGCGCGCGATCGCGCCCGAGGTCACGACGACGATGTCGTCGCCCAGCCCGTGACGCTCGGCGACCTCGTCGCAGACGCGCGCGATGACCTCGGCGCGCAGCGCGCCGGAGTCCTCGGCCACGACGCTCGAACCGAGCTTGACGACGTAGCGGGCCATGAACGCGAGCTTACGCGCGCCGCGCGTGATCGGATGGCTACCCCGGGTCCAGCTCGAACACGACGCCGCCGATCTCGACGTCGTCGCCGGGCTCGAAGCCCGGCGGCCTCGAGCGCGCGGATGACGCCCATGCGCTGCAGGCGGCGCTCGACGTGCGCCAGCGCCTCCTCGTTCTCGACGTCGTAGCGCGCGAGCAGCCGCTCGACCGGCGCTCGCCGCTGACCCGGAACGCGCCGCTCGCCGACGCGACTCGACCGCGCCAGCCGCGATCCGCCGCCGGGCGGAAGACCTGGTGCTCGGCGAGCTCCTCCTCGGCGGCCGAGCTCGTCCACCGGCCGCGGCGCCTCGCACCGGGACGCGGCGCAGCAGCTCGCCCGCGAGCTCGTCGAGGCCCACGCCGCGTCGCGCTCGACGTCACGATCACCGGCACGGCCTCGCCGAGGCGCTCGCGCCATGCCGCGGCCGCCGCCGCGGCGGCCTCCGGCGTGACGAGGTCGGCCTTCGACAGCGCGAGCACCCGCGGCAGGCGCGCGAGCCGCGGGTCGTGGGCGGCCAGCTCGCGCTCGATCATCTCGCAGTTGGCGACTCGGGTCGGACCCGTCGAGCGGGGCGAGGTCGAGCACGTGGACGAGCAGGCGCGTGCGCTCGACGTGCGCGAGGAAGTCGTGGCCGAGGCCCGCGCCCGTCGCTGGCGCCCTCGATCAGGCCCGGGATGTCGGCGAGGATCGAGCTGGCGATCGTCGGCCTCGAGCATGCCGAGCACCGGCTCGAGCGTCGTGAACGGGTAGTCGGCGATCTTCGGCGCGGCGCGCGTCAGCCGCGAGAGCAGCGACGACTTGCCGGCGTTCGGCAGGCCGACGAGGCCGACGTCGGCGAGCAGCTTGAGCTGCAGGTCGATCCAGCCCTCCTCGCCCGGGCAGGCCGCGCTCGGCGAACCGCGGCGCCTGGCGCGTCGGCGTCGCGAAGCGCTTGTTGCCGCGGCCGCCCGGTGCCGCCGCGCGCCACGACGCGCGCGCTGGCCGGGCACGACGAGGTCGTACGCCGTCCCGTCCGCAGTCGCGCACCTCGGTCCCCGGCGGGACGCGCGACGACGAGGTCCTCGCCCTCGGCGCCGTGGCGCAGCGCGCCCTCGCCGTGGCACGCCGCGCGCGCGCCTTGTAGTGCGCCCGGCGCTTGAAGCTCTGCAGGTCGCGCAGCGAGTCGTCGCAGACGCAGCACGACGTCGCCGCCGTGCCCGCCGTCGCCGCCGTCGGGCCCGCCGCGCGGGACGTGCGCCTCGCGGCGGAACGACAGGCAGCCGTTCCCGCCGGCACCGCCCTGAACGAAGATGCGTGCCTTGTCGTAGAGCATGTGTCGGGCCGCCATCGTCGCAAGGACCCGGCACATGGCCGACAGCGGACAAGGTCTTCCTCATCACCGGCGCGTCGCTCGGGCATCGGCGCCGCGACCGCGCGCCACGCCGCCGCAGGCGGGCTACCGGCTCGTGCTCGCGGCCCGCTCGAGGACAAGCTCGAGGCCCTCGCGGGCGAGCTGCGGCGGCCCCGAGCGCGCGATCGCGGTCGACACCGACGTGACCGAGCTGGGAGGACAGCGAGCGCCTGGTCGCCGACCGCCCTCGAGCGCCTTCGGCCGGATCGACGTCGTCGTTCGCCAACGCGGGCTTCGGCGCGCAAGCGCAGCTTCCTCGCCAGGCGACTCCCGAGCACTGGCGCGACATGGTGCTGACGAACGTCCTCGGCGCCGCCTACACGATCCGCGCGACGCTGCCCGCGCTGAAGCGAGACGACCGGGCACATCCTGCTGACGGGCTCCGTCGCCGGGCGGCGCGCGATCCCCGGCAGCCTGTACTCGCGCACGAAGTGGGCGGTCACCGGCGATGGGCGAGTCGCTGCGCCAGGAGGTCGACGGCACCGGCGTCCGCGTGACGCTGATCGAGCCGGGCATGGTCGACACGCCGTTCTTCGACAACCGCCGGCGAGGCGACGCGCTCGAGGCCGACGACATCGCGCGCGCGGTCATGTACGCGGTCTCCCAGCCGCCGCACGTCGACGTCAACGAGATCCTCATCCGCCCGACCGCGCAGCCGGGGTAGCCTCGACGGGATGGGACGCTTCCAGCAATCAGAGCGCGGCGGCGGGCAGCCGGATCCGCAGGAGGCCCTTCGCCGTGCGCGCGACGCGGTCGCCCGCGAGCGCGCGCAGCGCGACGAGTCGCACACGACCGACGAGGACACGCCGGTCGAGGACGTCAAGGACGCGCTGCGCGAGCGCGACGAGGCCGGCTGAGCTACTCGGCGTCCGGCAGGACGTTGACGACGCGCCCGCGGCGGCCCTCGGTGAACTGGACCGTGCCGGCCGCGCGCGCGAACAGCGTGTCGTCCTTGCCGATGCCGACGCCGTCGCCGGGCTTGAAGCGCGTGCCGCGCTGGCGCACGATGATCTCGCCGCCGGTGACGATCTGGCCGGCGAACATCTTCACGCCGAGGCGCTTGGCGTTCGAGTCGCGGCCGTTGCGGGAGGAGCCGAGGCCCTTCTTGTGTGCCATTCTCGTCGGCCTCCTGGGTCGTGGCCGCGTCCTTTGTCGCGGCGGCGTCGTCCGTCTCCTCGGCCTTCTTCGCCGCCGGCTTGCGCGAGAGCTGCTTGATCTCGGTGACCTCGATGCGCGTCAGCTCCTGGCGGTGACCGGTGCGGCGCTTGTAGCCGCGCTTGGGCTTGAACTTGAAGACGCGCATCTTCGGCGCCGCGCAGGTGCTCGACGATCTTCGCGTCGACCTTGACCTTCGCCAGGCCGTCGGCGTCGAAGACGACGTCGTCGGAGCGGAAGAGCGAGCGGCTCGAGCGCGACGGTGGCGCCCTCGTCGTCGGGCAGCCGCTCGACGAGCAGGGTCTGGCCCTTCTCGACGCGGTACTGCTTGCCGCCTGTCTTGACGATCGCGTACATGGTGATGTCTCTAGTCCGAGGGTCGGCTGCGCGGCCTTGGCAGCGGAACGGCGCCGACCGCCTCTGCGGCCACGGCGCCGAGGGTCGATTCTAGGGCATCGCCGTCCGCGGCACCCGCGTCGTCGCCGGCCTCCTCGGCCTCCGCAGCTCCTCGGCTTCGCCGGCCTTCACGGCCTTGGCCGTGGTCTTCGCCTTGCCGTCAGCCGACTTGGCCTGCGAGCGCTTGCGCGCGGCCGGCTTGGGGTCGGCCGTGGCGCCGTTCGGCGAGTCCTGGCGGTCGTCGACGAGCACCGCGGTCGCCGAGGTGCGGCCGGCCTCCTCGATGCGCACGAGCCGCTTCTCGCCGACGTGAACGCCGCCGCCGGCGACGGAGACGATGTAGCCGTCGATCTTGGCGACCGCGTCGTCGACGTTGTACATGTGCGGCTCGACGATCTTGACGAGCACCTCGTCGCCCTCGCGGAACGGGACGCGCCGCTCGTGGACCTCCTCGTCGCGAGCCCTCGAGGACCACGTCGAAGTGGTCGAGCGGCAGGCCCTCGGAGCCCTCGAAGTGGAAGAGCTTGCCGGTCGTCCTCCTCGAGCTGCGTGCAGCACGCGCGCGCCGTTGCCGGTGAACTGCGACGCTGACGCGCGGGTTCATCTGGACGAGGAACGCCTCGATCTTGCGCGGCGCGCGCGCGGCGAGCTCGCGCAGCTGGCGCTCGAACTCGATCGCGATCGTCTCCTCGGACGGATCGACGCCGTCGCCGTCGCAGGTCGGGCAGGTGCGGGAGATGATCTCGCGCACGCCCTCGGTCACGTTCTGGCGCGTCATCTCGACGAGGCCGAGCTTGGAGATCTCGGCGGTGAACGTCTTCGTGCGGTCCTCGTCGAGCGTCTTGCGCAGCGTCTTCAGGACGGCGTCGCGGTTGCGCGCGCGCGCCATGTCGATGAAGTCGATGACGATGATCCCGCCGATGTCGCGCAGCCGCAGCTGCGTTGACGACCTCCTCGGCGGCCTCGAGGTTGGTCGCGCGTGATCGTGTCCTCCAGGCGCGCCTGCTTGCCGCGGCCGACGAACGAGCCGGAGTTGACGTCGATGACCGTCAGCGCCTCGGCGTAGTCGATCATCAGGTAGCCGCCGCAGGGCAGGTCGACGCGGCGCGAGATCGAGGCCGTCGATGACCTCCTCGACGCCGTAGGCCTCGAACAGCGGCGTCGGAGCTCCTGGTAGAGCTCGACGCGGTCGACGAGCTCGGGCGCGGTGCGCGTGAAGAACGAGACGAGCCGCTGGTACTGCTTCTCGTCGTCGACGATCGCGCGCTCGAAGTCGGCGCGTGAAGATGTCGCGCACGACGCGCACCGAGAGGTCGGCCTCCTGGAAGACCAGCGCGGGCGCGGTCGTCTCCTCGACGCGCTTCTGCAGGACCTCGTGGAGCTTGAAGAGGTACTGCAGCTCGCGCTCGAAGTCCTCGCGCTTGGCGCCGTGCGCGGCGGTGCGGACGATCGCGCCGCCGCCCTGGAGGTCGAGGCCCTTCGCCTCGCGGCGCAGGCGGTCGCGCTCCTTGTCGTCGAGGCGCTTGGAGACGCCGACGCCCTCGCCCGTCGGGCGTGTAGACCATGTAGCGCCCGGCGATCGTGAGCTCCATCGAGAGCCGCGCGCCCTTGGTCTTCAGCGGGTCCTTGACGACCTGGACGACGACCTCCTGGCCGGGCTTGAGCAGGTCGGTGATCTTCTTGCCGCCCTCCTTGCCGCGGCCGCGGCGCGGGCGTCTCGACGCCGGGCAGCACGATCTCGTCGACGTGCAGGAAGCCGTTCTTGTCGAGGCCGATGTCGACGAACGCGGCCTCGAGGCCGGGGAGGACGTTGTCGACCTTGCCCTTGTAGATGTTGCCGACGATCGAGCGGTTGCCGCGGCGCTCGAGGTACAGCTCGGCGACGCGGTAGCCGGCGGCAGGGCTTCTTGCGCCGCGCCGGCGCGCCGGACTTGGCGGCTCCGGGTGTGCCGGTTGTTCGAGCAGCGCGACGCGGGTCTCCCCGCGTCGACGCTGACGAGTACTTGCTTCTTCACGAGAGTTCATTCTCCTAGAAAGCCAGGACGCGGCCCTTCGTCGCAGCCGACGGCTCGCCCTGCGCGTAGATCGACTGCAGCAGGCCGATCGCCAGGAGGGTGGTGAGGACCGACGAGCCGCCGTAGCTCATCAGCGGCAGCGGGATGCCGGTGATCGGCATGATCCCGACGTTCATCCCGACGTTGACGAAGACCTGGAACAGGAGCATCGCCACGATGCCGCCGGCGACGAGCGCGCCGAACAGGTTCTTCGCGATGGTGAGGATGCGCAGGCCTCGCCAGATGAGCAGGGCGTACAGGGAGAGCACGAGCGCCGCTCCGACGAAGCCCCACCGCTCGCCGACGACGGCGAAGACGAAGTCGGTGTGGTGCTCGGGCAGGAAGTTGTAGCGCGTCTGCGTCGCGTGCTCGCCGCGGCCGGTCTTCTCGCCGGAGCCGATGGCGATGCGCGACTGGTTCTGCTGGTAGCCCTGCTTGGCGGGGTTGTCCGACGGGTGCAGGAACGCCGTGAGGCGATCCTTCTGGTAGTCGTGCAGCACGGTCACGCCGGCCGCGGGCGCGACCACGAGGGCGAGCGCGAGCGCCACCGCGCCGAGCGCGACCGAGCGCGGCGAAGTGCCGCCAGGGGGTGCCGGCGACGAACAGCATGGCGAGACCGATGACGATGTAGACGAGGGCCGATCCGAGGTCGGGCTGGAGCATGACGAGCACCGCCGGGATCAGCGCGAGCAGCATGATCCGCGCGGTCGTGTCGCGGTCGCCGCAGTCGCCGCGACCGGTCGACCATGAAGGCCGACAGCGACGACGATGAGCAGGACCTTGCCGAGCTCGGAGGCCTGGAAGGAGAAGAAGCGGGAGGTCGATCGCGCGGCGCGACCCGCGGGCCGCCGTGCCGACGCGCATGACCGCGCAGGATCGAGGCGATCAGCAGGCCGTAGATGACGTACTTGACCTCGCGCAGGCGCGAGTAGTCCATCCGCGCAGAGCAGCGCGGCCAGCACGCGCGCCGACGACGAAGTAGATCGCCTGGCGGGTGACGAAGTAGTGCGGGTCGCCCGGGACGTCGTCGGCCGTCGCGCCGCGCAGCGACGACCAGCGAGGCGACGCAGCAGCCCGATCACCGCGAGCAGCAGCACCGGGTCGAACGGCAGCGTGCAGCCCGACCGGGCGCGCGGCGCGGCGGCCGGGACGTCGTCGACGTCGCGGATCGGCGTGGTGACGGCGCGGCGCCATCAGTTCGTGTGCGATCGCCCGGCGACGAACTTGACGCCTTCTGGCCGAACCACTTGCGAGCATGATCGGCAGGCGATCGGCGCGGCGGCCTCGGCGCCGAAGCCGCCGTCCTCGACCGTCGCCGCGATCACGATCGGCCGCGTCGGGCTCGGGACGTAGGCGACGTACCAGGACTGGTCGTTGGGTCGGCCGGGGCGCTCGGCGGTGCCGGTCTTGCCGAAGACCGGGTAACGCGTTCTGCGTTCCAGCCCGCGAAGACGTCCGCGGAGGTGCCGTCGGCCAGTCGTCGCCAGTGCAGGCCGTCGAGGATCGCCTGGCGGTGCGCCGGGTCGATCTTGACGCGCTGCGCGCACCGGGTTCGATGCGCTGCAGCACGCGCCCGCCCGTCGTCCTCGACCGCCAGCGCCCAGGTGCGGCCGCACGACGCGGCCGCCGTTGGCGATCGCCGCGTACGCGACCGCCATCTGCAGCGGCGAGGCCTGCAGGTCGCCCTGGCCGACGGCGAGGTTGATGTTGTCGCCCGCCGACCACGGCCGCTTGTCGGAGACCCGTCGGCGAAGCCGCACGCTTGCGGTGCTTCGCGCTTGCGACACGCCGCTTCCTCGCGGTTCGGCGTCGCGCCAGGCGCGGTCGGGGACGGTGCCGCCGGCCTCGCCGGGGAGGTCGATGCCGGTCGCGGTGACCGAGCCCGAGCTTGCGCGCCCAGCTTCTGGATCGCCTGGCCCGGCGAGCGCGGTTGAGGCGCGGCCCAGCGTGTAGAAGTAGACGTCGGAGGAGACCTGCAGCGCGCGGCGCAGGTTGACCGTGCCGTCGACCGCGTCGCCGGCGTTGCACGCATCCTGGCCTGCGGTGCCGACCTTGAGGCAGCCGGTGTCGTTGATCGGCGTCGTCCGGCGTGATCGACGCCGCGCTCGAGCGCGGCGAGCGCCGTGATCGGCTTGAACGTCGAGCCGGTCGGATAGCCGCCGGCGATCGCGCGGTTGAACAGCGGCGCGCCGTGCCTGTCGCCGAAGATCGCGTCGTAGCGCGACTGCGTGATCGGCCGCGCGAGCATCGACGGGTCGAAGGTCGGGTAGGAGCCCATCGCGAGGACCTGCCGTTGCGCGGGTCGAGCGCGACGAACGCCGCCGGCCGTGCCGGGGCCCTGCCGATGACCTGGCGCAGGCAGCGCTGCGCCGTGCGCTGCAGGCCCGAGGTCGAGCGACGTGCGCAGCGCTGCGCCCGGCCTCCGGCGCGCGCGCGGTCGCCGCTGCGCCTTCGGGCGGCCGAGCGCGTCGACGGTGATGCTCTGCGACGCCGTCGATCCCGCGCAGGTAGCGGTCGTAGGAGCGCTCGAGGCCGCCCTGGCCGACGACCGTGCCCTGCCGCACGCCGCGGAAGCGCTTCGTCTTCGAGCTCGTCCGGCGTTGATCTCCCCGATCGTGCCCGAGCAGCTGCGCAGCCAGCGTGCCCTCGCGGGTAGCGGCGCAGGTAGACGCGCTGGACGGCGACGCCGGGGAAGCCGCGCTGGTGCTCGAGCAGGTAGTTGCGCATCGACTGCGACGCGACGTCGACCTTCACGCGGACGTTCGCGTACGGCAGCGTCGACGAGCGAGCTGGACTGATCGCGCTCGCTGGATCGTGCGCGGCGACATGCCGAGCACGCGCGGCGAGGCTGCGTGATCGCGCGCTCGAGCTGCGGCGTCGCCGGCGGCGGGATCGGGATCGGCTCGCCCGCGCTGGCCCTTCGGGCGCTTGGCGCGCGCGGTCATCTGCTGGCCCCACGTCGCCGCGGCGTCGCGCTCGGCCGGCGGCAGCGGCGCGGGTCGAGCTGCGACGACGGTCGCGACGCGGTTCTCGACGAGCACGTTGCCGTTGCGGTCGAGGATCTCGCCGCGCGGCGCCGGGACGCGACGCTCGCGCACGCGGTTGTCGCGCGCCTGCTGCAGGTACTGGTCGCCGGACAGCACCTGCAGGAACCACAGGCGGAAGAAGACGATCGCGAACAGCGCGAACGCGATGCCGCCGAGGATCGCGACGCGCAGCGCGAGCTGCGGCGTGATCGGCGGGCGCCGGTCCTGGGCTGGGGACGGGCTCGATCATGCGCGCGAGAGCGGCGACAGGCCGCCGGTCGTGTAGGCGCGGCGCCGGCGGCGCCGCGGGTCCTCGGGCAGCGCCGGCAGCAGCCAGCGGCGCACGAGCGCGTAGACGGGCGTCGCGAGCAGCGCGTTGAGCAGCGATCGTGGCGAGGATCTGGCGCAGCGAGCAGCGAAGCTCGACCGGCGCGTCGACGCCGAGCAGGAACTGCATCAGCGAGAAGCCGATGGCCGCCGCGGCGGTCGCCGCCCCGCCGACGGCGAGCGGGACGAGCGCGCCCTGCGGGTCGCGCAGCTCGCGCAGGCGCCCGGCGCCGTAGCCGATGCCGAGGAAGAGCAGCGAGATCAGCCCGACCGTCTGCACGAGCGCGAGGTCGAGGAACAGGCCGACGCCGAAGCCGAAGCAGGCGCCGGAGAGCGAGCCGCACGAGCAGGCCGACGGACGCGACGACGAGCGGCGTGAGGTCGGCGTTGGCGCCGAAGACCGCGATCTGCGAGATCACGGCGATCTGACATGATCAGGACGGTGAGGACCCCGAGGAGCGCCAGGCGCCAGGACGAGCTGTGGCGATCGCGACCTCACGGCGGTTGCCGTCGCGCGGCTCGTCAGCACCTGCGACGAGCGTCGAGCCGGCGCAGGTCGGCGAACGGCGCGACGTGAGCCTCCTGGTCGTCCGTCCCCGGGTCGTCGACGCGCGTGACCGCGCCGATCGGGATGTCGCGGCGGGTAGGGCGACTCGTAGCGGTGCCGACCGTCGACGTCGTGCCCGCGTGACGACCGTGTCGCCGGCCTTCACGACGTCGTCGCGCTGGCCAGCGTAGCTCAGCACGCAGGTCGTCGGGTGGCCGCCGTCGACGCCGCTCGACGCCGCTGGACGCCCGTCTCGCTGACGTCGCGCCGAGACGTCGGTGTCGCTGTCGGTGATCAGCGTGACGACGCGCCGAGTCCCCGCGCGACAGTCGTGACCTGGCCGACCAGCCCGTCGCCGGTCGATGACCGGCTGGCCGACGCGGACGCCCGACGCCGGTGCCCTTGTCGATCGTGACCGTCGAGTACCAGAGCGTCGGCGACGCGCCGATGACGCGCGCGTGCACCGGCGCGTTGTCGCTGAGCTCGAGCCGTGTCGTGAGGTCGAGCCAGCGGCGCGCAGCTGGCCGTTCGTCGCGGACGCGTCGGTGCCGGCGATCGCTCGCTGGCGCAGCGCCGCGTTCTGCCGTGCGCAGGTCCTCGACGCTGGCCCTTGGCGTCGAGCGTGTCGCCGAACCAGCCGACGAGGTCGCGCACCGGCTTGAGCGCGCGGCTCGGCGCCCTCCTGGATCGGGCGAGACGACCTCGAGGACGCCGCGCTGCACGCTGTGCAGCCCGCCGCCGGCGGACTCACCGAAGTAGGCGGTGAGCAGGATCAGGGAGCAGGCGACGAGCAGCCCGAGGATTACCCGGCGCCGGCGGACCGTCTTGTCGTACACGTCGGAGAGATTCTCCAAGGCTTTGCGTCGGGTTTCGTCGCCGCGTCGCACGCTAGTAGCGCGGCGGCGGCGGTTCCTCGAATTCTTGTTCGTCGCGGTGGATGACCTCGAACTCCTCGAGCGAGCGGCCGGAGCCGACCGCCACGCAGGTCAGCGGCGACTCGGCCAGGTGCGCGGGCATCTGGGTCTCCTCGCGCAGGCGCTCGTCGAGCCCCTGCAGGAGCGAGCCACCGCCGGCGAGCATGATGCCGCGGTCCATGATGTCGGATGCGAGCTCGGGAGGCGTGCGGTCGAGCGTCTCCTTGACCGCGTCGATGATCTGCGAGAGCGGCTCCTCGAGCGCCTGGCGGATCTCCTCGCTGGTCAGCACGACGGTCTTCGGCAGGCCGGAGACCATGTCGCGGCCGCGGATCTCGGCCTGGACCTCCTCCTCCATCGGGTACGCCGAGCCGATCTCGAGCTTGACCTCCTCGGCCGTCTGCTGGCCGATCAGCAGCTTGTACTCGCGCTTGGCGTAGTTGATGATCGCCTCGTCGAGCTCGTCGCCGCCGACGCGGATCGACTGCGAGACGACGATGCCGCCGAGCGAGATCACCGCGACCTCGCTGGTGCCGCCGCCGATGTCGACGATCATCGAGCCCGGTCGGCTCGCCGACCGGCAGGCCGGCGCCGATCGCGGCGGCCATCGGCTCCTCGATCAGGTAGGCCTGGCGCGCGCCGGCGCGACAGGCAGGCCTCCTCGACCGCGCGCTTCTCGACGCCCGTCACGCCCGAGGGCACGCAGACGACGACGCGCGGATGCGCCCAGCGGTTCTGGTGCACCTTCTGGATGAAGTGGCGCAGCATCTCCTCGGTCACGTCGAAGTCGGCGATCACGCCGTCCTTCAGCGGCCGGATGGCCTGGATCGTCCCCGGCGTGCGGCCGAGCATGCGCTTGGCCTCGATGCCGACGGCGTGGACCTCGCCGGTGCGCGAGTCGATCGCGACCACGCTCGGCTCGGACAGCACGATGCCGCGTCCGCGGACGTAGACGAGCGTGTTGGCGGTGCCGAGGTCGACCGCCATGTCGCGGCCGCCGAAGCCGGTGAGGTAGCTGAAGATGCCCATGTGGGAGAGGCGACGCGGACGCAGATCAACGAGCGCCCCCGCGTGAGGGCACCGGCGGCCGCGGTCGGGCCAGTGTATCGGACGCGCGGCCGCCGACCGCCCGCGCCAGAGCCGGAAAATGCGCTGCAAAGCGCGCTCAGAGACGGCGATCAGGCACGGAGGTCCAGCAGCCAGGGCCACAGCTCCAGGAGCGGGCGACCGGCAGCCCGACGACGTTGAGGTAGTCGCCGTCGATCCGCGTCACGAGCGCCGCACCGCGGCCCTGGATCGCGTAGCCGCCGGCGCGGCCCTCGCCACTCGCCGGTCGGCGACGTACCAGTCCACGAGCCAGTCCGTCGAGCGCCGCGAAGGTCACGTCGGTCGTCGCGGTCGGCGCGGCTCGACGGTCGCCGTCCGCGTTGGCCAGCGCAACGCCGCTGACGCACCGTCGTGCGTGCGGCCGGAGAGGCGCCGCAGAACGGCCGCTGCGGCCGCCGCGTCGGCGCGGCTTGCCGCAGATCTCGCCGTCGAGCACGACGACCGTGTCGACGCCGAGGACGACCTCGCCCTCGCCGCCGCCGCCGGCCGCCAGCGCCTTGCGCCGCGCGTTCTCCAGCGCGACCGCCGTCGGCTCGCCCGCCTCGCTCCTCCTCGACGTCGACGGGCCGCAGCGTCGAACGCGACGCCGAGCTGCTCGAGGATCGCCCGCCGCTGCGGCGGAGCGGCTCGGCGAGGACCAGCGCTCAGCAGCTCCGGGAAGAACAGCGCGACCTCGCGCGCCGCGGACTCGTTCGAGTCCGAGCCGTGGACCATGTTCTGGCCGACCTCGAGCGCGAAGTCGCCGCGGATCGAGCCGGTGGCGGCCTCGAGCGGGTTGGTCGCGCCGATCACCTGGCGCGCGGCGACGACGGCCTCGTGGCCCTCGAGCACGAAGCGCGACGAGCGGGCCCGGACGTGATGAAGTCGACGAGCTCGCCGAAGAACGGTCGCTCGTCGTGCTCGGCGTAGTGCTGCTCGGCGAGCTCGCGCTGATCGATCTGCAGTGCTTGAGCGCCACGATGCGCAGGCCCTTGCGCTCGAAGCGGGCGATGATCTCGCCGGTCAGGTCGCGCGCGAACGCGTCCGGCTTGACCAGGATGAGGGTCCGGTCCATGGGGAGAGAACCTCTCCGTCGGGGGTCGTACTGCGTCGACGGCGGCGCCTCGTCTGGAGCGCTCGTCGCCTCGGCCTCGATCTCCTCCGAGCTCGACGCGGCGCCGGCGCCGGCGTCGCGGCGCGCGCGGCGTGACGCCGGGGATCTCGGCCTCGCAGTACGGGCAGATCCGCCAGTCGGGATCCAGCGGCTTCCCGCAGCTCACGCACGGGTCCCGCAGCTTGCGCAGGCAGTGCGGGCAGCGCAGGAAGTCCTTCTCGACCTCGTGGTCGCAGTGCGGGCACAGCAGGTAGTCGAGCGAGTGCAGCCGCGCCTCGGCGGCCTGCATCTCGAGCTCGCGCTCGCGCACGTCCTCGAGGTACTCCGGCGGGCGCACGATCATGTAGACGACCGTCCCGACGAACGGGAACAGCGAGGCCGCGGTCGCGCAGCCGACGAGCATCGGGTCGTCGATCCGCCGCCGCGCGTCGGCGTACGTGAAGTAGACGAGCGCCAGCCACACGACCACAAGCACGAGGATCAGGAGCTTGACGACCGTGTTGAGGCCTTCGTTGTCGATCCCGAAGAACCTGGGCAACATAAGACGGGGCGAAGGCTAGAACACGCGGCGGCTGGTATGGCCGGACAGGCAGAGATCCGTGTCGCTGACGCGACCAGGGGGCCCGCTCGGCGGCCACATGGCCGCCGTCGGCACCCCTTACAGGAACAACCGTCCGAATCCGTATCCGAGCGCGAAGAACACGAGGATCACGAGCGCGACGATCACCGCGACAGCGGCGATCATCGCGAGCACGGACGGCCGTCGTCGCTCATCGCGATCGGCTCCTCCGGAAGTGGCCGCTTCGACGGGCGAGCAATGACGCGCTGTCACAGCGTGCTCCGGCGCGCGGCGCCCGCCGGCCGCAGCAGGTCGGCGATCAGGTAGATCGAGCCGGTGACGAGCGACGACGCCGCCGGCCCCGGCAGCCGTGCGCGCCTCGGCCAGCGCGCCGGCGCGGATCGGGCACCGTGCGCGCCGGCGGCCCGCCGAGCTGGCGGCACAGCGACTGCAGCGTCGCGGGCGGCAGCGCACGCGGATTGGCGTTGGCGGTGCAGATCACCTCCGCGCACAGCGGCAGCAGCTCGCGCAGCATCGCCGCCGCGTCCTTGTCGTCGAGGATCGAGACGCACGCGACGAGCCGGCGGCCGTCCAGGAAACCGCCGAGCGCCTCGGCCAGCGCCGCCATCCCGTCGGGGTTGTGCGCGCCGTCGAACACGGTGGTGACTTGCTCCGCGGGGCCTCCAGCCCCGCGTTCTGATAACGACGCGCGGCCTCCGGCCGCCCGAGACGGGTCGACCACCTCGAAGCGCCCCGGCACGAGGATCGACGCGGCGGCGGCGCGCACCGCCTCGGCGTCGAGCTCGCCGAGGAACGCCTGCGCCGCGGCGCAGGCCAGCGCGAAGTTGCGCCGCTGGAAGGCGCCGCGCGCGAGCACCTCGACGCCGGGGTCCGCGCCCGCCATGACGAGCCGTGCGCCGCGCGCCGCGCAGGTCTCGCGCGCGAGCTCCAGCGCGTCGGGGTGCAGGCCGTCGCCGACGACGAGTGTCCCGCCGGGCCGGACGACGTCGAGCTTCTCGGCGGCGATGTCGGTGACCGTCGGGCCCAGCCAGCGCGTGTGCTCGAGGCCGACGTTCGTCAGCACCTGCACGCGCGACGGGATGACGTTGGTCGCGTCGTAGCGCCCGCCGAGACCGGCCTCGATCACGGCGACCTCGCACGCCGGCGGCGGCCAGCTCGTCGTAGGCCGCGGCCGTGAGCGCCTCGAACTGCGTGACGCGGTCGTCCTCGTCCAGCGTGCGGTCGACCTTCTCCGCCGCGCGCCGCGCACGCTCGACGGCGCCCGCAAAGCGCTCGGGGCTCGAGTCCTCGTCTTCGATGCGCACACGCTCGGTGAAGGAGACGAGGTGCGGCGACAGGTAGGTGCCGGTGCGCAGGCCGTGGCGGCGCAGGATCGCAGCGATCATGCGCGCGGTCGAGGACTTGCCGTTGGTCCCGACGACATGGATCGAGCCGAAGCGCTCCTGGGGCGAGCCGAGCACTGTCATGAGCCGGCGCATGCGGTCCAGGCCGAACCGCATCCCGAACAGCTCGAGGCCAAGCAGATAGCGCTCTGCCTCGGCGAGCGTCATGGCTGTTCGAGCTCCCGACGCAGCCGTTCGAGCTTCTCGCGCTCGGCCGCGACGAGGTGCTCCGGGGCCTTGGCGACGAAGCCCTCGTTGGCGAGCTTGCTCTCGGCCCGCGCGATCTCGTTGCGCAGCCGCTCGCGCTCGGCGTCGCGCTTGCGCTGCTCCTCGGCGGGGTCGACGAGCGTGCCGGCGCGGATCTCCACGGCGCCGCCGGAGAAGGACACCACGGCGGTCAGCTCACCGTCGCCGCCGAGGTCAAGGCGCGCCAGCCTCGCGGCAAGGTCGGCATCGCCGTCGAGCCCGTCGAGCCGCGCGGCGAGGACGGCACCCGGCTCGACCCCGGCCTCCTCGCGCCATGAGCGCACCGCGGTCACCGCGGCGATGACGGCGCCGACACGCGCCTCGGCCTCAGGGTCGCGCAGCGCGGCGTCGGGGCCCGTGGCCTGCTGGCCGGCCAGCAGGTCCTCGGCGCCGGGCACGTGGGCCCACAGCTCCTCGGTCACGAACGGGATGATCGGGTGGGCCAGCAGCAGCGTCTCGCGCAGGACGTAGAGCATGGTGGCCGAGAGGTCGTCGTCGTACTCGCGGCCTTTGATGAACTCCAGGTACCAGTCGCACAGCTCGCCGTAGACGAAGTCGTAGAGACCGAGGGCAGCCTTGGCGAAGTCGAACGTCGCGATGTTCGCGTCGAACTGCGCCTTGGCCTCCTGAAGGCGGCAGAGGATCCAGCGGTCGTCGACCGTCGCGGGCCGCGGCGCCGGCTCGGTCGCCGCGCTGACGTTCAGCAGCACGAAGCGCGCGGCGTTGAACAGCTTGTTGGCCAGCGCCTGGCCCTGGCGCACCTTCTCGGCGGAGTAGCGGACGTCCTGCGTCGACGACATCGCCAGCAGCCCGAAGCGCACGCCGTCGGCGCCGTGGGCGTCGATCTCGTCGAGCGGATCGATCCCGGTGCCCAGCGACTTGCTCATCCGCCGCCCGTCGGGCGCCTGGATCACCGAGTGATGTAGACGTCGGTGAACGGGATGTCGCCGGGGAAGCGCAGGCCCATCATCACCATGCGCGCGACCCACAGGAAGAGGATGTCGCGCGCGGTGACGAGCACGTCGGTCGGGTAGAAGGCGCGCAGCTCCGGGGTGTCCTTCGGCCAGCCGAGCGTGGCGAACGGCCACAGCGCCGAGGAGAACCAGGTGTCGAGCACGTCGGGGTCGCGCTCCCAGCCGTCGCCCTCCGGCGGGTCGGCGCCGACGTAGGTCTGCTCCTCGTCGCCGTACCAGACCGGGATCTGGTGGCCCCACCACAGCTGGCGCGAGATGCACCACGGGCGGATGTTCTCCAGCCACTCGATGTAGCGCCGCGATTGCGACTCCGGATGGATCGTCACGCGCCCCGAGCGCACCGCCTCGATCGCGGGCTTGGCCAGCTCGTCCATCGCCATGAACCACTGCAGCGAGATCAGCGGCTCGATGCGCTCGCCCGACCGATGACTGTACGGCACCGTGTGCGTGTAGGGCTCCTGGTGGCGGATGCGCCCCTCCGCCTCGAGCGCGGCCACGACCTTCTCGCGCGCCTCGAGCGCGGTGAAGCCCGGCGTAGTCCGGGCCCGCCTCGGCGGTCATGCGACCGTCCTCGCCGATGACGCTGATCTCGTCGAGGTCGTGGCGGCGCCCGATCTCGAAGTCGTTGGGGTCGTGCCCGGGGGTGATCTTCAGGCAGCCGGTGCCGAAGTCGGTCTTGACGTAGTCGTCGGCGATGATCGTCAGGTGGCGGCCGACGAGCGGCAGGACCGCCGTCTTGCCGACGAGGTGGCGGTAGCGCTCGTCGTCGGGGTGCACGGCGACGGCCGTGTCGGCCAGCATCGTCTCGGGGCGCACGGTGGCGACGACGACCTCGCCGCTTCCGTCCTCGAGCGGGTAGGCGATGTGGTAGAGCGTGTCGGTGACCTCGCGGTCCTCGACCTCGAGGTCTGAGATCGCCGAGCGCGAGCCCGGGTCCCAGTTGACCATGTAGTGGTCGCGGTAGATCAGGCCCTGGTCGTAGAGGTCGACGAAGACCTTCAGGACCGCCCGGACGTAGTCGTCGTCGAGCGTGAAGCGCTCGTCGTCGTAGTCGCACGACGCGCCGAGGCGCTTGAACTGCTCGATGATCGTGCCGCCGTACTGCTCGCGTCCACTCCCAGACGCGCTCGACGAACGCCTCGCGCCCCAGCTCCTCGCGGCTCGTGCCCTCGGCCTCGAGCGCGCTGCTCGACCTGCTTCTGGGTGGCGATGCCGGCGTGGTCGGTGCCGAGGATCCACTTCGCGCGCTGCCCGCGCATGCGGTGGTAGCGGATCAGGCAGTCCTGGATCGAGCCGTTGAGCGCGTGACCCATGTGCAGCGCGCCGGTGACGTTCGGCGGCGGGATCGCGATCGAGTAGTTCTCGGCCGCGATGCCCTCGGGCTCGGGATGGAGCAGACCCGACGCCGAGCCAGCGCTCGATGATGCGCGGCTCCACCTCGGAGGGCTCGAAACGGGTGCGGTCCTGCAGGCTCGACATCGGGCGGCGGAGTCTACGCAGCCCCTTACGGTCGCCGCCGGTGGCGCCGATGCCCGATAACGGCCGCCGTGGCGAGCGATGCGCCGAGGCGCATCAGCCGCATGCGGCGCGCGAGCGCGGTCAGCTGCGCGCGGTCGTCGGCGGTCAGCTTGCGCGGGTCGCCGTGCGAGCGGCGCATGAGGTCGGTGACCTGCGCGCGGTCCGTCGGATCCAGCCGGTCCCAATGGGAGCGGCCGGCCTTCAGCATCTCGAAGAGAATCAGCCAGGGAACGAGTTTCTTGATGATCATGATGAGGCGTTACCCACTACCGCCACGGGGAACTTTTCCAGGTGCATGGCGTTCTTTGCGCACATGAGGCTGATTCCGGCTCTCCTCGTCCTCGCCCTCGTCGCCGCCGCCTGTGGCTCGTCGTCGAACGACAAGACCAGTACCACCGTCGGGAGGGCCGCGAAGGCGATCGTGTCCAGCGCCCAGAAGGCCAAGGTCGGCGACGTGATCGTCGACGCGCAGGGGCGCACGCTGTACCGGTTCACCGCCGAGGCGCAGGGCCGGCCGGTTTGCACGGGCGCGTGCGCGGGCACGTGGCCGCCCGCGACGGTTGCGAGCGCGACCGCCCTGCCCGCCGACGTGGCGACCGTCAGGCGCGACGACGGCGCGCTCCAGCTCACCTACGAGGGCCATCCGCTCTACCGCTACGCCGGTGACAGCTCGCCCGCGGACGCCAACGGCGAGGGCGTCGGCGGCCAGTGGTACGTCATCAAGGCGGGCCGGTGAGACCAGCACCGGCAGCGGCTCGCAGGACAGCAAGGCGCAGCTAGGACAGCAGCTGCAACATCATGCATACGTGATATGCGTCATGCGTTATATTCGCCGGTGTGTCCGCCGGCCCCCTTCTCCGTGCGGCCGGCGTGATGCGGGGCTGACACAGGCACAGCTTGCGGAGCGCCTGGGCTGGACGCAGCCGGCCGTTGCGAGGCTCGAACGGCCCGGCGCGAATCCGACCGTGACGACGCTGGACCGTGCGCTGCGCGCGACCGGCCGCCGGTTGACATCCGAGCCCGCGCGGCCGGACGTCGACGAGACCCAGATCATCGAGCGCCTTCGGCTCACGCCGGCCGAGCGCCTCGCTGTCTTCGAGCGATCCCAGCGCAACCTGCGCAGGCTCGTCGCGATTGCCCGCCGTGAGCGATCCGCCGCGGGCTGAGCTCGATGTCGCGCGCATCCTGCGCGCGCTGACCGAGCGGGGCGTCGACTTCGTGGTGATCGGCGGCATCGCGGCGGTCCTGCACGGATCGGCGCGCAACACCTTCGACCTGGACATCTGCTTTGCCAGTGACGCGGCCAACCTCGACGCGCTCGGCGAGGTGCTCGTCGGCTTGCACGCGCGGCTGCGCGGTGTCGACGACGTGCCCTTCGTTCCGGATGGCGCGACGCTCCGGCGCGTCGAGGTGCTGACGCTGAACACCGACGCGGGAGACCTCGACGTCCTCGCGCGACCATCGGGAGCGCCGACGTTCGATGCGCTGCGGCGCCGAGCGGATCGCTTCGACGTTGGTGGCTTCGCCGTCCTCGTCGCCTCGATCGAGGACCTCATCGCGATGAAGACCGCCGCGGGGCGCCCGAAGGACCACGAGACCGTCGCCGAGCTCGAGGCGATCAGGCGCCTGCGAGCCGGGTAGCCGCCGCCTGCAGGCTCTCCGCGGCCTCGGCCGCCAGCGCCGCGACGAGCTCGGCCGCCGGCAGCTCACGGGTGAGCTCGTGGGCCTGGCCGGCCCACAGGTTGATGACGTCGGCATCCCCGGCCTTGCGACCCGCTGCGCGCAGGGGCGCGGTGGCGTGGTGGAGCTCTGGGTAGGCGATCGGCGCGTCGGCGGAGTGCTCGCGCAGGAAGCGGTTGACGATCCCGCGGGCGTTGCGGCCGCTGAACGCGCGCGTCAGGCGGGTCGGCGCCGGCGTGGCGAGGGCCTCGCGGTGTGCGGCGGCCGTGGCGGCCTCCGGGCAGCGCATGAACGCGGTCCCGATCTGCGCGGCGCGCGCGCCGGCGCACAGCACGGCGGCGACGGCGGCTCCCGAGGCGATCCCGCCCGAGGCGACCAGCGGGAGGCCGGTGCGCGCGGGGATGAGCTGCAGCAGCGCGATCAGGCCGTAGTCGCCGGCGTCGTCGGCGTCGACGAACGAGCCGCGGTGGCCCCCGGCCTCGACGCCCTGGACGACGAGGGCGTCGGCGCCCGCGGCGGCGGCCGTCTGCGCCTCGTCGGGATCCGTCACCGTCACCCACACGTCGCTGCCGGCCGCCTGCAGTCGCGCAATCACCGCGGGCGGCGGACAGCCGAAGGTGAACGACACCACCGCGACCGGGTCGGCCTCGAGCAGGGCGAGCTTCGCCTCCCACGCGTCGTCCTCGAAGCGCGGCTTCCCGAGCTCGACGCCGTGGCGCCGCGCCTCGTCGCGCAGGCCGTCGACGTACCGCGCATAGATCGCCGAGTCGGCCGCCCTGCCGGGCACGAAGACGTTGACGCCGAACGGCGCCGCGGTCAGCGCGCGCATGGCCGCGACGTCGTCGCGCAGCGCGTCGAGCGTCTTGTAGCCCGCGGCCAGGAACCCGAACGCGCCGGCCCCAACGACGGCAGCGGTGAGCTCGGGCGTCGACGGGCCGCCGGCCAGCGGCGCCTGGACGATGGGGATGCGGAGGCGCTCGAGCACGCCGGCCGCGCGCCGGCTAGGCCGACTCGGCCTGACGCTGCTCGCCGCCGTCGTCGGAGACCGCTTCGGTGACCAGCGTCGGCGCGAGGCCCTTCTCGACCGTCTCCTTCGTCACGACGCACTTCTTGACGTCGCGGCGCGAGGGCAGCTCGAACTGCACCTCGAGGAGGATCTCCTCGATGATCGAGCGCAGGCCGCGGGCGCCGGTCTCGCGCTCGAGCGCCTTGTCGGCGATCGAGGCCAGCGAGTCGTCGGAGAAGACGAGCTCGATGCCGTCGAAGTTGAAGAAGCGCTGGAACTGCTTGACCAGCGCGTTGCGCGGCTCGGTGAGGATCGTGATGAGGTCGTCGCGCGTGAGCTGGTGCACGGCGCTCATCACCGGCAGGCGGCCGATGAACTCGGGGATCAGGCCGTAGTTGACGAGGTCCTCGGGCAGGCACTGGGCGAAGACCTCGCCCGTGTCGCGCTCGGCGCGCGACTCGATCGAGGCGCCGAAGCCGACGCCGTTGGAGCCGATGCGCCGCTCGATGACCTTGTCGAGGTTGGCGAACGCGCCGCCGCAGATGAACAGGACGTTCGTCGTGTCGATCGTCAGGAACTCCTGGTGCGGGTGCTTGCGCCCGCCCTGCGGCGGCACCGACGCCGTCGTCCCCTCGAGGATCTTCAGCAGCGCCTGCTGGACGCCCTCGCCGGACACGTCGCGCGTGATCGACGGGTTGTCGGCCTTGCGGGCGATCTTGTCGACCTCGTCGATGTAGATGATCCCGGTCTCGGCCTTCTTGACGTCGTAGTCGGCGGCCTGGATCAGCTTCAGCAGGATGTTCTCGACGTCCTCGCCGACGTAGCCGGCCTCGGTCAGCGCCGTGGCGTCGGCGATCGCGAACGGGACGTTGAGGATGCGCGCCAGCGTCTGCGCGAGCAGCGTCTTGCCGCAGCCGGTCGGGCCGAGCAGCAGGATGTTGGACTTCTGCAGCTCGATGTCGTTCTCATCGGCCTGCATCATCTGCACGCGCTTGTAGTGGTTGTAGACCGCTACCGAGAGCGTGCGCTTGGACTCCTCCTGGCCGACGACGTACTCGTCGAGCACGCCGTAGATCTCCGTGGCTTGGGGAGGTTCTCGATGTCGAACGACGGCGGAGCGGTGAGCTCCTCGTCGATGATCTCGTTGCAGAGGTCGATGCACTCGTCGCAGATGTAGACGCCCGGGCCCGCGATCAGCTTCTTGACCTGCCGCTGCGACTTGCCGCAGAAGCTGCAGAGGAGCTGCTCGTTGGAGTCGGTCGGACGCGCCATTCCCTCTCTCCCTCCGAGTCCCCAAGCTAGTGCTCGGCGATCACCCGGTCAATGATGCCGTACTTCTTGGCCTCTTCGGAGGACATGAAGTAGTCGCGCTCGGTGTCGTTGCGCACCTTGTCGTAGTCCTGCTTGGTGTGCTTGGCGATGATCTGGTCGAGGCGCTGGCGGATGTCGATGATCTCCTTGGCGTGGATCTCGATGTCCGTCGCCTGGCCCTGGAAGCCGGAGCACACCTGGTGGATCAGGATCTTCGCGTTCGGCAGCGCCATGCGCTTGCCCTCCGCGCCGCCGGCGAGCAGCAGCGCGCCCATCGACATCGCGATGCCGACGCAGATCGTCTGCACGTCGGGCTTGATGAACTGCATCGTGTCGTAGATCGCGAGGCCCGCGTACACCGAGCCGCCCGGCGAGTTGATGTAGAGCGAGATGTCCTTGTCGGGATCCTCGGACTCGAGGTGCAGCAGCTGGGCCACGATCAGGTTGGCGATCTGGTCGTCCACGGGCGTCCCCAGGAAGATGATGCGCTCGTTGAGCAGGCGGCTGTAGATGTCGAAGGCGCGCTCGCCTCGCGACGTCTGCTCGACCACCATCGGGACAAGTGGGCTCATGGTCTCTCGCTTCGTTCTCGCTCGTGGGCGGTGATTCCTGCGTCGTCCGCAGCCTAGCAACCGGCTTCGCGGCTGCCTTCCTGGGCAGTCGGACGGTCTCGTGGTCGGCTTGAGCGCGAGGCGGCGGCTCAGCTGCCCGGCGTCCACAGGCGCGACGCACCGCCCTCCGCCGGCTCCTTGCCGGGCGTCCACAGCTTGTCACGCGCCTTGGCCTGCTCGACGGATATCGGCGTGGCGTGCTCGGCGAGCAGGTCGACGGCGGCCCGCTGGGCGAGGTCCTCGCGCAGGTCGTCGAGCCGCCCGGCCTTCTCGCAGGCGGTCGCGCAGCTTCTCGGGCGTGGTGCTCTCGCGCGGCCGCGCTGGGCTGCAGCGCGTCGAGCACGTCGCCGTCGCTCGGGCTCGATCTCCTCGGCCTCGATGACCGCGGCGAGCACCGCCTCGCGGCGCAGCGCCTGCTCGGCGTCGGGCTTGGCCTCGTCGAGGAGCTCGTCCTCGGTCTGCCCGGAGATCTGCAGGTACGCCTCCTTGGTCGATGCCCTGGTGGGCGAGCGAGTGCAGCATCCGCTCCCACAGCTCGCGCGCGCGCGCGTCGACGAGCGCGCTCGGGCACCTCGACCTGTGGCGTCGGCGACGACCGCGTCGAGCAGCGGCCTCGCGGAACTCGGCCTCGACGCGCGCGCTCGTCGGCCTCGCGCAGCTTGGCCGCGATGTCCTCGCGCAGCTCGTCGAGCGTGTCGAAGCCGGCCGCGTCGGCGGCGAAGTCGTCGTCGAGCTCGGGCAGCTCCTTGCGCTTGACCTCCTTGACCGTGACCTCGAACTGCGCGTCCTTGCCGGCCAGCTCGGTGGCGCCGTAGTCGTCGGGGAACGTCGACGGTGACCGTCGCGCTCGTCGCCCGCCGTCGGCGCCGAGCAGCTGCTCCTCGAAGCCGGGGATGAGGCGGCCGGAGCCGAGCTCGATCAGCTGGTCGCGTCCCTCGCCGCCGTCGAACGGCTCGCCGTCGATCGACCCGACGTAGTCCATGACGACGAAGTCGCCCTCGCCGGCCGCGCTCCTCGACGGTCTCGAGGCGCGCGATGCGCTCGCGCAGCGCCTCGATCTCGGCGTCGATCGCCTCGTCGTCGGCGGCCGGCTCGCGCTTGCCGACCTCGAGGCCCTTGTACTCGCCGAGCTTGGCGACCGGGCGCACGCCGATCTCGATCGAGAAGGTCAGCGGCTCGCCCTCGCCGCGGCAGGTCGCCGAGGTCGAGGTCGGGGTCGCCGACGGGATGGATCCCGGCGGCGTCGATCGCCTCGACGTACCAGCGGCCGAGCGTGCCGCGGACCGTCTCGTCGAGGACCGTCTCGCGGCCGAGGCGCTGGATGACGACCGGCGGCGGGACCTTGCCCTTGCGGAAGCCCGGCATCCGCAGGTCGCGGCCGAGCTGGCGGGCGGTCGCCTGCGATCCGGCGCTCGACCTCCTCGGCGGGCACCTCGGCCTCGCACGCGCACGCGCGACTCGGGCAGCTCGGTGACGGTCGTCTTTACGGCGGCGCTCATGGGACCGGTGACGATATGCATCGTCGGCCCGATGCCCCCCGGCCGACGCCTCGCCGCCTGGCTCGTCACCGGCCCGCATCGGCCACCTGTACGGCGGCCTCGCTGACTGGATGGCGCTCCTCGCGCGCTACGCGTACGCGCGCGCGCGAGGGCGCGATCCGTCAGTCGGCTAGCAGGTGACGGTCAGGTTGAACGGCCGTCGCATGCGGCCGCCGCGCCGCCGCGTGTCGAACGTATGGACCGTGCACCGTGTCGGCGTCGGCGACCGCGACCGTCGCGATGCCGCCCGCCGGTCGGCCCTGGTCGATCGTCGCGGTGCGCGCAGCACTTGCTCACGTCCGCGTCGAACGTCGACGTTGTAGTACGCCCGACGCCCGCGCGGCTCGAGACGGTCGCCGCGCCGCGCGTCGGCAGCGGCGAGCGTGCCATCCGCAGCGACTGTCGCGAACTTCGCCTGCAGGTCGCTCGCGTCCTTGCCGTCGACCTTGTCGGCGTTCAAGCCCGTCGCGACGCCGGTCGCGTTCGTCGTGAACGGCGCCGCGTTGGCGTTGGTCGCCGTGATCGAGCCGACCTGCGTGGCCGCCGCGTTCGTCGAGTTGAACTCGAAGGCCAGGCCGGAGGCCAGGTTGTTGGCGCGGATGCACGGCTCGTTGCCCTTCGGCGTACCGCCCGCGCCCGAGCGGCAGCCGTAGATGGCGCCGCCGCCGTTGCTGGACTTGTTGGACTGACGCGTGCCGTACGTGCTGACGTTGGCGATGATCTCCGTCTCCTTGCTGTACGCCTTCGTCTCGATCGGACGACGGGTTGCGTGCGCCGCCGCGTAGGGTCTTGCCGTCGCCGAAAGCTCCGGCCATCGGGGCGACGATGAGCGCTACGAGGATCGCGCTTGCGAGGATCCACGGCCCTTGGGCGCGTGCTCCCAGCACCTTGCGAATGAGGGATCGCATTCCGACCTCCTGGTCTCTTGGGTGCCTGTGCAGACTCCCAACTAGGTTTCGCACCGAAGGTTGCGGTCCTGCCCCGGAGCGTCAGAGAGCTTGCAGCGCGAACAGCGGCCAGCGCCCGGGTACGCCCTTGAGCGCCTGCATCCCGCGCTCCTCGAAGCGCAGGCCGGCCCCGACGACCGTCCCGTAGGTCGTCCCCGAGGCCATCACCTCGCCCGGCTGGGCGAACGCCGCGACGCGCGCGGCGATGTGCACGGCCATGCCGCCGACGTCGCCGCCGATGACCTCGCACTCGCCGGTGTGGAGGCCGACACGGACCTCGAGCCCGATGTCCCGCACGGCTTGGACGATCGCCTCTGCGCAGCGCACCGCGTGCGAGGGCGCCCCGTCGAAGGCGATCAGGAACGCGTCGCCGATCGTCTTGACCTCGCGGCCGCCGAAGCGGTCGATCTCGCGCCGGATCGCGACCTGATGGGCGGCCAGCACGTCGCGCCACTCGCCGTCGCCCAGGCGGGCCGCGTGGCCGGTCGAGTCGACGATGTCGCTGAAGATGACGGTGAGCAGCTCGCGCGCGACGGTGCGCGAGCGCCCGCCGGTGAGGAACTCCTCGATCTCACCGAGCAGGTCGGAGCTGTCGACCGCGCCCGGGAGGTTGTCGACCCCCTCGAGCTCGACGTAGCGCGCGCCTGGGATGCGCTCGGCCAGGTAGCGCGAGTGGCGCACGTCGATCAGCCGGTCGCCGGTGCGGTGCAGGATCAGCGTCGGGACGCGCAGCTCGCCGAGCAGATGGCTGACGTTGTGACCGCCGACGTAGTCCATGAGCCGCAGCAACTCGCCCGGGCTCGACGAGAGCCGCTCCATGCGCGCCATCCACGCGCGCATCCGCGGATCGTCCTTGCGCGACGGCGCGATCTGCTCGAGGTTCAGGCCGGTCCCCCACACGTCGGCGAGCCGGGCCCAGAGCTCGCGGCGCTCGACCTCGTCGAGCGTCCAGTCGACCTCGTCGTTGGCTACGGCCCGCGCCATCGACGCGTAGAGCACCAGCGCCTGCACGCGCTCGGGGGCGCGCGCCGCCGTGGTGATCGCCAGCAGCCCGCCGGTCGTGTAGCCCATCAGCACCGCGCGGTCGCTACCCGCGGCGTCGAGGACCGCCAGCACGTCGGCGACCTCGTCGTCGAGCTCGAGGTCCCCGGGACGCGAGTCCGACAGGCCGCAGCCCCGACGGTCCATGACGATGAAGCGCGTGAAGCTCGTCAGGCGCTCGAAGAAGCCGGCGAGGCCCGGCTGCTCCCACAGGTGTTCGACGTGCGAGATGAACCCGGGGATGAAGAGCAGGTCGGTTGGCGCGTCGCCCACGGAGGTCCACGCGATCGTGGCCCCGTCGTTGCGGGCGTAGCGCGTCTCGATCTGCACCGCGCGAAACAGCCTACGCAGGCGCGATCTGATCCTCGGGCGAGACGAGCACCTCGGCGCGCGCGTAATGGCCGACGGCGTCGAACCAGCGCTTGGCGTGCAGGCCCGCCCGCAGGTCGCAGTCGGCCACGACCATGCCCTCCTCGCCGCGCAGGGGCCCGGCGATGACCTTGCCCCACGTCGGCTCGACGATGACGCTGCCGCCCTCACCGAACACGTCCTTGCCCTCCGGCAGGGCAATCGGGAAGTCGGCCGGGAACGCGCTCGCGGGGATGTACTGCGCGACCGAGACAACGAAGGCGCCCGACTCGATCGCGATGTGACGCACAGAGGCAAGCCAGCCGTCGGAGTCGTCGGCGGTGGGCGCCGCCCAGATCTGGGCGCCCTGGCGGTACACCGCGTAGCGCGCGAGCGGCATGCGGTTCTCCCAGCAGATCAGGCCGCCAACGCGCCCGATCCCCGGAAGCTCGATCGCCGCGAGGTCGTCGCCCGCGCCGACCCCGTGAAAGACGCGCTCCTGCATCGTCGGCATCAGCTTGCGGTGGCGATGCACGACGCCGGCCGGCCCCAGCGTGAGCATCGTGTTGTACAGCGTCCCCGGGCGCTGGTCCTCGCGCTCGTTGACGCCGATCACGCAGTGGATCTCGTGCTCGCGGCAAGCCGCCACGAGGCGCCTGACAAGCGGGCCGCCGACGTCGACGGACTCGTCCCACATCCGCTCCCAGAGCTCGTTCCAGCCGCCGAACGACGGCGCATCCTTCGACCAGGCGTTGGACGGGTAGACCGAGACGAAGCACTCCGGCAGCACGACGAGCTGGACGCCCTCCTTGGCCGCATCGCGCAGCAGGCCGATCGCCTTGTCCACGCAGCCCTCGGCGTCGAGGATCACCGGCGTGGCCTGCACGGCGGCGACCCGGACGGTGGCGAACGCGGTCATGGCTTGGCGAGCCTACAGCGGCTTCTGCTGCGGCGGCGCGCGACGCGCTGAGCGACCCTTGGGGCGCCGGACACAACGTCTAGGGAAACCCCGCTACCGACAACGGCGGGGCGTCCCTAGCGTGCCTGCATGCCAGTCGCGATCCCCGCGGTGCTCGGTGTTCTCGCCGGTTTGGTCGGCGTCGCCGACACCGTGCCGTACGTGCGCGACACCCTCCGCGGGACGACACGGCCGCACCGCGGCGCGTGGCTGATCTGGAGCGTGCTCGCTTTCGTCGTGTGCCTGTCCCAGCGCGCCGACGGGGCGTCTTGGACGCTGGCGATGGCCGGCACCCAGGCCATCGTCACGAGCTTCGTCTTCGTGTTGGCCATCCGCTGGGGCGAGGGCGGGTTGAGGCCGGCCGAGGCCGCGACGATCGCACTGGCCGGCGCCGGGGTGGTCGCGTGGGTGCTCGCCGAGGACCCGACGATCGCGACCGGCGCCGTGATGGTCGCCGACCTGCTGGCGATCGCATTGATGGTTCCCAAGGTCTACCGCGACCCGGGCTCCGAGACGCTTTCCACCTACGTCCTGGCGAGCATCTGCGGCGCGCTGGCGGTCGGCGCGGTCGGAGCGTTCGACGTCGCCCTGCTCGTCTACCCCGCCTACTACTGCGTGATCAACGCGGGGATCGCGACGCTCATCCTGTCGCGCCGCGCGCGAGCGACGAGTACTCCTCGTTCGGGAGCATGTTGGTCGCCATCGCCATCCGGTTCGTGAAGTTGTACATCGCCGCGATCTCGGCGACGTCCCACGCTTCCTCGAGCGTCAGGCCGGCCGCGAGCAGATCCTTCAGGTCGGCCTCACCGAGCTCCTGCGGGCCGAGCGTGAGCTTCTCGGCGTAGGCGCAGATCGCCTGCCGGCGGTCGTCGAGCCCGGCGCGGCGCCAGTCAAAGGCGATCCGCTCGCCCAGCACGGGATCGCCGAGCGCCTCGCGCAGCGCCGCGCCGTGGGCCACCAGGCAGTACAGGCAGCGGTTGGCCGCACTGACGACGACGGCGACCATCTCGCGGTCGGCGGCATCGAGGTGCTCGGTGGGCTCGTGGAGCATCCGGAAGTGCTCGAACCACGCGCTCAGTCGCTCCGGGCGGAACGAGTAGGCGCGAAAGACGTTGGGCACGAAGCCCATCCGCTCACGCGCCTTGGCGAACAGCCCTTGCAGGCGCTCGGGAAGCTCGGACTCGTCGGGGACGGGGAACAGGGAGCCGACGTCGCTGGCCATGCCCGGAGGCTAGCCGCGCTATCGGTAGTCGGGGTTGGCGAAGTCGAAGCGGCAGCCCGCGTCCCACTCCGAGCGCTGGTTGCCGTGGGCAGGGATGCCGCCGGCGTCCTTGAGCATCCGCGCCACGTGCAGCAGGTTCCAGGTCAGGAACGTCGTGTTGCGGTTGGTGAAGTCGTTGTCGGGGCCGCCCGACTCAGGGTCCAGGTAGCTCGGGCCCGGGCCGGCCTCGCCGAGCCACCCCGAGTCGGCCTGCGGCGGGATCACGTAGCCCAGGTGCTGCAGGGAGTAGAGGATGTTCATCGCGCAGTGCTTGGCGCCGTCCTCGTTGCCGGTGATGATGCAGCCGCCCACGCGCCCGTAGTACGCGTACTGGCCGTGCTCGTTGAGCAGGTGGCTGTTGCCGTAGAGGCGCTCGATGACGCGCGTGCAGACCGACGACTTCTCGCCCAGCCAGATCGGCGAGGTCAGCACGAGGATGTCGGCGGCCATGACCTTCTCGGCGATCTGCGGCCAGTCATCGCGCTCCCAGCCATGCTCGGTCATGTCCGGGTAGACGCCGGTGGCGATCTCATGGTCGACGGCGCGGATCACCTCCACCGCGACGCCGTGCTCGCGCATGATCGCGATCGACTTGTCGGCCAGGCCCTGCGTGTGCGAGACCTCGGGCGAGCGCTTGAGCGTGCAGTTGACGTACAGGGCGCTCAGGTCCGAGAAGTCCCAGGATCCGTTGGAGGAGGTCATGGCGCTATTGACCTGCGAACCGCCGATTCGTTGCAACCCGATTGACTAGCCGAAGGTGAAGGCGTAGCCCGCCACGCCGGGCGAGAAGCGCAGCGTCAGCGCGTGGTGCTCGACGCGCGGCGCGGAGACCAGGTGGTACAGGCGCTGGCGATCGACGCGCACGACGCCGCCGTGGACGTCGGCGCCTTCGCGGTCTGGCGCGATCGGCTTGCCGTCGAGCTCGACCGCCACCGTGCCCGCCCCGCCGCCGGGCGGGCTCAGGACGAGGTAGACGTTCTTGCCGACGACCGACGCGTGGATCGCGCCGCCACTGACAGCGGTTGCCGCCTCGGCGCTCTCGCGCCAGGTGCCCGCGAAGGCGAAGTGGCTGGTCGGGGGCACGCCCGGCTCGGTGTAGGTACGCGTGCCCGGGGTTGGCGGCGGATCGATGCGGTCGGCGCGCGCGAGGCCGAGGTAGGTCTCGGGCGTCGCGCTCGCGGTCGGTTGGACGACGTCCTTGGGCGCGGCCATCGCTCCGGGGTTGGGGTGGCCGGCCTCGACGAGCAGCGACCGGATCGCCGCCTCGGTCCCGTCGTAGTCACCTTCGCCGAAGTTGACGTGGCGGACCTGGCCCTGGGCGTCGATCAGGTACTCGGCCGGCCAGTACTCGTTGCCCCACGCGTTCCACGTCTTGAGGTCGTTGTCCTGGGCCACCGGGTAGTGGATCCCCTCGCGCTTGATCGCGGAGGCCACGTTGCCGGCGTCGTCCTCGAAGGGGAACTCGGGCGAGTGCACGCCGACGATCGTGAGCCCGTCGGCGCGGTAGCGCGCGTCCCAGGCCTCGAGGTAGGGCAGCGTGCGCAGGCAGTTGATGCAGGTGTAGGTCCAGAAGTCGACGAGGACGACGCGGCCGCGCAAGGCGCGCAGCGTGAGCGGTTTGCTTCCCGGCGTGTTGAACCAGCGCTGGGTCCCCGTGAAGTCCGGTGCCTGGCCGTAGCGCGGCAGGTGCGATGCCGGGGTCACGCTCGGGTGATTCGTGCTCGCGACCGCGAAGCGCGACGGCCCGCGCAGGTGGTCGAGGCGGCTGGACACCGCATGGGAGGTCTCGAGGCTCTTCGTCGGGAAGACCAGCGCGGAGGGCAGGTGGTCGGCGATCGCCGACTCGAAGCGCACGTCGAGGTTCGTCGCCATCGCGATGCCGGTCACGATCAGCACGGCGGCAAGCGCGCGCTGAAGCCCCGGGCCGCGCCCGGCAGCGCGCACCCGCCCCGCAAGCGCACGGCCGCCGAGGGCCAGCGCGAGCAGCACGAGCGCCGAGCCCAGCGCGAAGGCCACGCCGACCGGGACGGTGCGCGAGGAGGCCGCGCCGACCGCGATCACCGCCGCCAGGATCGGCCCGGCGCAGGGCGCATAGACGAAGCCGAGGGCGCCGCCCACGAGCAGGCCCGACGCGAACCCGTCGCCGCGCGCGCGCGGGCCGTAGCGCGACAGGCGCGCGAGCGGCGCCTCGAGCCGCGCGGCGAGCGCGGGCACCGCGACGACCACGCCGAACCCGATCAGCACGACGACGGCCAGCGTGCGCGTGGCGCCGGGGCCGAGCCCGACACCGTCGATCACGCTCGCAAGCCCGACGATCGTCACCGTGAAGGTAAGCGCCAGCCCGAGGACGATGCCGAGCGGCCGCCGGCGCCCGCCGATGGCGCCGGCCCCCAGCAGCACGGGCAGGACCGGCAGCACGCACGGACTCAGCGCCGTACCGGCGCCCGCGAGCAGCGCGAAGACAACGAGCAATGCCATTGCTCATCTGAGTCTCGTCCTCGCGGCCGAACGTTGCGCCGCCTGGCTACGTCGTCTTCGTCAGGCCGCCGTCGATGACCCAGTTGGCGCCGGTCACGTTGCCCGCGAGCGGCGACGCGAGCAGCGCCACGAGCGCCGCCACCTCGTCGGGCGTCGTGAAGCGGCCGGTCGCCATCCCGGCCTGCGCCTGTTCCCTGACCGCGTCGGCGCCGGCGCCGGACGCGCGCCCGACCGTCGCGGCCACGCCTTCCTCGCCCAGCCACAGATCGGTTGCGACCGGGCCGGGCGCCACGCTTGTGATCCGGATGCCGCGCGGGCCGAACTCCTGCGAGAGCGACTTGGCCACGTTCACCAGCGCGGCCTTCGCGGCGCCGTAGTCAAGGACGCCCGCGTCCGGCTCGAAGAAGGAGTTGACCGATCCGACGTTGACGATGACGCCGTCGCTGCGCTTGTCCATGTCGGTCAGCGCGGCGCGCGTCGCGCGTAGCGCCGCAAAGAAGTTCAGCTGCATCGAGCTCTCGAAGTCCGCGTCGGTGGTGCCGAGAAAGCCGCCGAGGCGCACGTGCGCGGCACCGACGTTGTTGACGAGCACGTCGATGCGCCCGTGGATCTCGATCGCGTGCCCGACGAGCCGCGCCGGAGCGTCGGGATCGGCGAGGTCCACCGCGAACGGCTTCACGCGCTCGATCCCCTCGAGTGCGTCGACGGTGCGCGCGCCGCCGACCACGAGCGCACCCTCGGCGGCGAGCCGCCTGACGATCGCGAGGCCGATCCCCTTGCTGGCCCCGGTGACGACAGCGACCTTGTCTTCGAGCTTGAGGTCCATTGGCCCGAGCCTAGAGATCCCGGCCACGCGCGGCGTCAAGCAGCACTTGACAGGGCTGGCGCCCCGCGCAAGGGTCGATGAGTGACCGACGAGCCTGCAACGACCG
The DNA here is from genome assembly GCA_963821355.1 of uncultured Actinomycetes bacterium. GTDB lineage: Bacteria > Actinomycetota > Thermoleophilia > Solirubrobacterales > Solirubrobacteraceae > JAOPZW01. The sequence continues at coordinate 86,885 of CAWGDO010000010.1, forward strand.
AGCGGCGCAACCTCGCCGACGCCGACCTGACACGCGCCGTCGAGGCGAGCTTCGACGGCACGCCCGACCCGCGCCTGCGCGAGCTGATGCAGGCGCTCACGCGCCACCTGCACGCCTTCGTGAGCGAGGTCGAGCTGACCGAGGACGAGTGGTTCGCCGCGATCGACTTCCTCACCCGCACCGGCCACATGTGCAACGACAAGCGCCAGGAGTTCGTCCTGGCCTCCGACGTCATGGGCCTGTCGATGCTCACGATCGGCCTCAACCACCGCCACCCCAACGGCGCCACCGAGTCGACGGTGTTCGGGCCGTTCTTCGTCGAGGGCTCGCCCGCCTTCGAGAACGGCGACGACCTCGCCAACGGCGCACCCGGCGTGCCGTGCTACGTCAGCGGCAGCGTGCGCTCGGTGACGGGCGAGCCGGTACCCGGCGCGCTGATCGAGGTCTGGCAGGCCGACGAGGACGGCCTCTACGACGTCCAGTACTCAGACCTCGACGGGGCGCGTGGCCGCGGGCACCTGCACTCCGACGACGAGGGCCGCTACTGGTTCTGGTCGGTGCACCCCGAGGCGTATCCGATCCCCACCGACGGCCCGGTCGGGGAGCTGCTCAACGCGACCGCCCGCAGCCCGATGCGCCCGGCCCACATCCACTTCATGGTCAAGGCGCCCGGCTACCAGACACTGATCACGCACGTCTTCGACGAGTCCGACCAGTACCTCGACACCGACGCCGTCTTCGGCGTGCGCAGCTCGCTGCTGACGAGCTTCGAGCACCACGAGGCCGGCACCTCCCCCGACGGCCGCGAGATGACCAGTCGGTGGGCGAGCACCGAGTTCGACCTCATCCTGGCGCCGAGCTGAACGGCGCCCCGAGGCGCGCGGCGATCTCGCGCCCGGGAGCGACCCACCGCCTGCCCTGCGCCACCTGCTCGGCGAGGTGGGCCAGCACGCGGTCGGCCTCGGCGATCTCGCCGGCCGCGAGCATGAGGAACGGGTGCAGGATGACCACGACGGGGCCGTCGGCGCGCGCGTCGAGCGCCTCGAGCAGGGCGTCGGCCGCCTCACGCGCAGAGGCCGGTCGCGCGCTGTCGCCAAGCCGCACGCGCCGTTCGGCGAAGGACTCCATGCGGTGGTAGGCGTCGACGAGCTGCCAGCGAAACGGCAGGCAGGCGATCCCATTTGCGCGCCGCGCGTGCGTCCCCTCCGGCGAGCACCAGCGCACGCCGCGTGCCTCGAGGGCCCTGGCCGACCCTGGGCCCAGCGCGCCGCCCGGCGGGCGGAAGCCCTCGATCTTCAGGCCCAACCCCCTCAGCGCGCCCAGCCCGCGGTCGAGGAGGTCGTCCTCATCGGCGCTCGTCAGGGCGTCCCAGCGCTCGTGGCGCCAGCCGTGCATGCCGACCTCGTGCCCCGCCGACGCGATGGCGCGCAGCGCGTCGGGATAGACCTCGGCGTTGAGCGCCTCCACGAAGAACGTCGCGCGCAGCTCGAGCGCGGCGAGCCGGTCGAGCAGCCGCGGCAGCGCCTCGGTGACCGAGGGGTGGTCGCCCGACGGCTCGTCCTCGTCGGGTGCGCGCTCGAGATCGGCGGCCTCGCCGAGGTTGTCGAAGCTCAGCAGGACGGCGTGCCGCGGATCGCCACTCAAGTCGATTTGGCCCCACCTCTCCTCTGTGTTCGCACAGCGAACGTCTGTGCGTTGGGCCGAATCTACCACGCGACCGGCGCCGCGCGAGCCTCCGTTACAGTCCGCGAGAATGGCGCAAGCGCCTGAGACCGAGCGGGGATCCGAGGCCGAGCGTCAACAGTCGCTGCAGTCGCTCGAGCGCGGCATGGCCGTGATCCAGGTGTTCTCGCGCGAGCGCCCCGCGCTGACGCTCAGCGAGGTCGCCAACCTCACCGGGATCACGCGCGCGACGGCCCGCCGCATCCTGCTCACGCTCGAGAAGCTCGGCCACGTGCGCTCCGACGGGCGGCTGTTCTCGCCCACTCCGCGTCTGCTGACCCTCGGCTGGGCGTACCTGTCCTCGTTGAACCTCTCCGAGCTGGCCTTGCCGCTCATGGAGGCGCTCGTCGAGGAGACCCACGAGTCGTGCTCGGCGGCCACGCTGGACCTGCCCGACGTCGTCTACGTGGCGCGCGTCCCGACGCGGCGGATCATGTCGATCACCCTGAGCGTGGGCACGCGGCTGCCGGCGCACTGCACCTCGATGGGGCGGGTGCTGCTGGCGGCGCTGCCGCCCGACCAGCTCGACGAGTACCTCGGCAGCACCAGGCTCGAGCAGTGGACCGGTCGCACGATCACCGACGGCGATCGCCTGCGCGCGGTCATCGACGAGACGCGCCAGCGCGGCTGGGCCCTGGTCGATCAGGAGCTGGAGATCGGCCTGCGCTCGGTGGCCGCGCCGATCCGCCGCGGCGCGGACACGATCGCTGCGCTGAACGTATCGTCGGCCGTGTCGCGCGTCTCGCTGGACGACCTGCGCCGGCGGATCCTGCCTCCGCTGATCGAGACGGCGACCACGATCTCCAACGCGCTGACCCAGCAAGGCCCGGCCTACCATCGGCACGTGAGCTAGCATGGTTCGCAGAGCGCAGTCCTGTGCGCTCTGCGAACGATGACGCTCAAGACCGAACGCCCAGGCGTCGCCGCCGCCGCCTTTCGTGAGGCGCTCGGTGCCGTGTGCGCGCCGGTCGCGGTCGTCACAAGCGTCCACGACGGGCGCCCGCACGGCGCCACGGTCAGCGCGTTCTGCTCGCTGTCACTGGAGCCGCCGCTGGTCCTCGTCGCGCTCGACCGCGATTCGGACCTGCTGGCGATGATCCGTCAGGCCCGTCGCTATGGGATCAACGTCCTGTCGCATGGGCAGGAGGAGCTCGCGACGCGCTTCGCGCGCAAGGGGGCCGACAAGTTCGACGACGTCCCCTGGGACCTCGACACCGACCTTCCGCGCCTGCAGGAGACCGCGAGCTGGATCGCCTGCCGCCTGCACGAGTTCGTCGAGGGCGGCGACCATGTCATCGCGGTGGGCTTCGTCGAGCACGCGCAGGCCACTCCGGCACACCCGCTCCTGTACCGTCAGCGCGAATTCGGCACGCTGGCCGCCCGCGCGCCGGTGAACCCGCATCTGTTGACCGAGACGGTGACCGCCGGCAACCCCGACGCCACCGTCGCCGCGGTCCTCGTCCACGGCCGCGACCAGGACCCCGACTTCATGCTCGAGGTCGCCGGGCGCGTCGGGCTGGACGACTCCGTCGCCTACGTGCTGCCGCGCGCCGCCGAACGCTCGTGGTACCCGGGGCGCTTCCACGACCCGATGCAGGACAACGAGCCGTGGCTGAGCTGGTCGCTGGACGCGATCGACGCGGCGGTCGCGCTCGCCCGCGGCCCGCTGCGGCCGCTGACCCGTGTCGCGCTCATCGGTTTCTCGCAGGGCGCGTGCATCGTCGCCGAGCGCGTGGCGCGGCGCCCGGAGCCGTACGGTGCCGCCGCCGTTCTCACCGGCGCGCTGTTCGGCGAGCCCGAAGCCGAGCGCCTGCCCGCCGGATCGCTCGACGGGCTGCCGATGTTCTTCGGCATCCCCGAGGACGACGACTGGATCCCCGTGCCCGCCGTGCGCGAGTCGGTCGCGGCGTTCCAGCGCGCCGGCGCGCGCTGCGACCTGCGCATCTACGGCGCCGGCGAGCACGGCGTCAACGACGACGAGGCGGCCGCCGTGCGCGCGCTGCTCACCGATCTCCTGGAGCGTTCACCGTGACCGATGCCTTCCTCGTGGGCGGCGTTCGCACGCCCTTCGGCCGCCACCGCGGCGCGCTTGCCGAGTCGCGCCCCGACGACCTCGCGGCGCTCGTGCTGCAGGCGGCGCTCGATCGCGCCGGCCTGGCGCCCGATGCAGTCGACGAGGTGGTCTTCGGCGCCGCCAACCAGGCAGGCGAGGACAACCGCAACGTCGCCCGCATGGCCATCCTGCTCGCCGGGCTCCCGGATGACGTGCCCGGCTACACCGTCAACCGCCTGTGCGCGAGCAGCCTGCAGGCGGTCGCGTCGGCCGCGCACCAGATCAGGCTCGGCGAGGCCGACGTCGTGGTCGCCGGCGGCGTGGAGTCGATGACGCGCGCGCCGATGGTGATGGCGAAGAGCGGGCGGCCATGGGGAGCCGCCACCGATGTCGCCGACACCACGCTGGGCTGGCGGCTGGTCAACCCGCGCATGAAGGAGCTCGACGGCGGCAAGGCGACGATCACGCTCGGCGAGACCGCCGAGGAGGTCGGGGTGCTCGATGGCATCAGCCGCGAGGAGTCCGACGCGTGGGGCCTGCGCTCACAGCAGCTGACGCAGGCGGCGCGCGAGCGGCTCGATGAGGACCTCGTTTCGGTCGAGACGTCCAAGGGCGTGCTGACGGCCGACGAGGTGCCGCGACCCGACTCGACCGCCGAGGCTCTCGCCAAGCTCAAGCCGTCGTTCACTGCCGATGGCATCGTGACGGCGGGCACCGCGTCGCCGCTGTCCGACGGCGCGGGCGCGATCGTCGTCGCGTCGGGCGAGGCGGTCGAGCGCCACGGGCTGACGCCGCGGGCGCGGATCGTCGCGTCGGCCTCGGCAGGGGTGCCGCCCCACATCATGGGCCTGGGGCCGGTGCCGTCGACGCAGAAGGTGCTCGCGCGGGCGGGCTGGGACGTCGGGGATCTCGATGCGGTCGAGATCAACGAGGCCTTCGCGACGCAGGTGATCGCGAGCATCCGCCGCCTCGGCCTGGACCCCGACACCGTCAACGGCTACGGCGGCGCGATCGCGCTGGGCCACCCGCTCGGGGCGTCCGGGGTGCGCCTGGTCATCCAGCTCCTGCGCCGCATGGAGGACGACGAGGTCACGCGTGGGCTGGCCACGCTGTGCATTGGTGTGGGACAGGGGATGGCGATGGCGATCGAGCGGGTGTAGGGCTCGTTTGGCCCAGGCCACGCGCCGGCGCCACTGCGCCGCCCACGCCGCTCGGCCACCGTTCACCGCCGCCGAACAGCGCCCTTTCCCGGTCGTACCTACCTCAGGTAGTGTTCTTGTTGCGCACATCTGTGCGCAGGACGAACGAAGTCGGAGGTCTCTGGCGTGAAGAAAGCCGGACAGATCCAGCCGCTCTCCGAAGCCGTCGCCTCGCTGGTCAAGGACGGCAGCTTCGTGGCGCTCGAGGGATTCACGCACCTCATCCCCTTCGCCGCCGGCCACGAACTCCTGCGGCAGGGGCGCACGGACCTGACCGTCGTCCGGCTGACCCCGGACGTGCTCTTCGATCAGATGATCGGCCTCGGACGCGTCGCGCGCGTGATCTTCTCCTACGGCGGCAACCCCGGCGTCGGCTCGCTGCACCGCTTCCGCGACGCCGTCGAGAACGGCTGGCCGCGCGGGATCGAGTTGCGCGAGCACTCCCATGCGGGGCTGGCGAACGCGTACGTCGCCGGCGCGTCGCACCTCCCCTTCGCCGTCCTGCGCGGCTATGCGGGCACCGACCTGCCCGAGCACTCCGAGGACATCGCGTTCATCACTTGCCCGTTCACCGACCAGCGCCTGAGCGCGGTGCGGGCGATCAACCCCGACGTGGCGATCATCCACGCCCAGCAGGCCGACCCGCAGGGCAACGTCCAGCTCTGGGGGCTGACCGGTGTGCAGAAGGAGGCCGTCCTCGCCGCGCGCCACGCGATCGTCACCGTCGAGGAGGTCGTCGACGAGCTGACGCCGCGTCCGCGCGCGCTGGTGCTACCGAGCTGGGTCCTCGATGCCGTCTGCCATGTGCCCAACGGCGCCTGGCCCTCGTACGCCGCCGACTTCTCCGTCCGCGACAACGGCTTCTACGAGGAATGGGACGCGATCTCGCGCGACCGCGACCGGTTCACGCAATGGATGGAGGACAACGTCCTCAACGCAACCGCGGCGGTGGCGCGATGACCGCCCGGCCCGACCCCACGGGCGAGGAGGTCATGACGATCGGCGCCGCGCGCGAGCTCGCCGACGGCGAGGTCGTGCTCGTCGGCGTCGGCCCGCCCAACGCCGCCGCCAACCTCGCGCGACGGCTGGACGCCCCCGGCTGCGTGCTCGTGTACGAGTCCGGCGCGATCGGCGCGCGGCCCCAGCGCCTGCCGCTGTCGATCGGCGACGACGACCTCGCCGCCGCCGCGCAGGACCTCGTCTCCGTGCCGGAGATGTTCAACTACTGGATCGGCGGAGGCCGCATCGACGTCGGCTTCCTCGGCGCTTCGCAGATCGACCGGTTCGGCAACATCAACACGACGGTCATCGGCGACTACCAGCACCCGAAGGTGCGGCTGCCGGGCGCCGGCGGCGCGCCCGAAATCGCCGCATCGGCCGGCCGCATCATCGTCCTGCTGCGCCACTCCCAGCGCTCGTTCGTCGGCGAGGTCGACTTCATCACCTCCGTCGGCCGCGAGCTCAACGGCGCCAACGGCGGGCACACCTCGGCCGTCATCACCGACCTCGGCGTCCTGCGCCCGTCGCCCGACGACGGCGAGCTCGAGCTCGTCGCGCTGCACCCCGGCGTCGAGGTCGAGCAGGTACTCGAGGCGACGGGCTGGCCGCTACGCGTCCGCGAGCCGCTGGAGGTGACGGAGCCGGTGAGTGAGCGGGAGCTGTCGGAGTTGCGGGCGCTTCGGCTGTCGGCCAACGGGGGCTCGTAGGGCGCTGTCTGCCGCCCGCCGGTGCGGCACGTCGCGGCCAGGGGCAGTGAGGGAGGTCGATCTGCCAGGTCCGCGGCGGGACTCTGGCCGAACCGCGTCGGTTTCTGTCCGGTTTCCGAACACAAATCGACGCGGTTCGTCGCCCTCGGCCACCGGCGCCGACCGACCGGCCCACCCTCCCTCATTGCCAAGAAACGCGGAGTGGCCGGCGCCGCGCGGACGGCCTACAACACCCCCCGAATCTCCGACTCGAACGTCGCCACGTGCTCTGCGGCGATTTCCGCTGCCCGCTCGGCGTCCCCCGACCGAATCGCCAGCAGCAGCTCGCGGTGCTCGTGCACCCGGTCGAACAGGTGTGGCAGCCGGTCGAGCACGAGGTACCAGATGCGCAGCGACAGGTTCAGGTAGCGCTCCAGCGTCTCCTGCAGGTACGCGTTGGCCGCGCAGGCGTAGACGAAGCGGTGCACGCTCGCGTCCAGGCGCATCAGTGTGTCGGGGTCGCCGCTGCTCTCGCCGGCGTCGATGGCCGCGATGAGCGCATCGAGCTCGTCGCGCTGCGCCGGCGTCAGGCGCTCGGCCGCGCGGCGTGCCGCGTGGCCCTCGAGCTGCACGCGGACGTCGGAGATCGCAGCCAGGTCGGTGATGTTGATCTCCGAGGCGAAGGTGCCGCGGCGCGGGAAGACGGTGACCAGGCGCTCGAGGGCGAGGCGCTTGATCGCCTCGCGCACCGGGGTGCGGCCCATCTCGAGGTCGCGGCCCAGCGCGTCCTCGTTGATCGGCGCCCCGGGAGGGATCGCCAGCGTCACAATGCGGTCGCGCAGCTCGGCGTAGGCGCGATCGGCGAGCAGCTCGCCCGAGGCGGCGGGGACGCTCACCGCTCCTCCAGCTCCGCCGGGGCGTGCCGGTAGAACTCGGCCGTTGACGGCGATAACGGCGAGGCGCCGACGATCAGGTCCGCGGCCTTCTCGGCGATCATCATCGTCGGCGCGTAGATGTTCCCGTTGGTCACGTAGGGCATGACCGAGGCGTCGACGACCCGCACGCCCTCGAGGCCGTGCACGCGCATCGAACCGGGGTCGACGACGGCGCGGTCGTCCACGCCCATCCTGCACGTGCACGACGGATGCAGCGCCGTCTCGGAGTCGTGCGCGACCCAGTCCATGATCTGCTCGTCGGTCTCGACCGCCGGCCCCGGCGACAGCTCGCCGCCGTTGAACGCCTCGAAGGCCGGCTGCGTGAGGATGTGGCGCGCGCAGCGCAGCGCCTCGATCCACTCGCGGCGATCCTGCTCGGTCGACAGGTAGTTGAAGCGCAGCGCCGGATGGGCGCTGGGATCGGTCGAGGTGATGCGAACCGACCCGCGCGCGTCGGAGTTCATCGGCCCCACGTGGACCTGGTAGCCGTGGCTGCCGGCGGGCGAGGAGCCGTCGTAGCGGATCGCCAGCGGCAGGAAGTGGAACATCAGGTTCGGGTACTCGACGTCCTCGTTGGAGCGGATGAAGCCGCCGGCCTCGAAGTGGTTGGTCGCGCCCGGGCCGCTGCGCGCAAACAGCCAGCGCGCGCCGACCATCGGCCTGTTGCGCCATTGCAGCGCCGGCTGCATCGACACCGGCTGCATGCACGCGTACTGGACGTAGACCTCGAGGTGGTCCTGCAGGTCCTCGCCCACGCCGGGCAGGTCGGCCACGACGTCGATGCCGAGTGCGCGCAAGGGGTCCGCCGCGCCCACGCCCGACAGTTGCAGCAACTGCGGCGAGTTCATGGCGCCTCCGCACAGGATCACCTCGCCCGCACGGACGACCTCGCGCGAGCCGCGGTGCACGACCTCGACGCCGGTCGCGCGCGACCCCTCGAACACCACGCGACTGACCAGCCGCCCGCACCGCACCTCCAGGTTCGGCCGCTCCATGACGGGGTGCAGGTACGAACGCGCCGCGCTGAGCCGCCGCCCGCGGTGGATGTTGCGGTCGAAGGCGGCGAAACCCTCCTGGCGGTAGCCGTTGACGTCGTCGGTGAGCGGGTGGCCCGCCTCCTGCACGGCGGCGAAGAACGCGTCGAAGAGCGGGCCGTCCGCGGGGCCGCGCTCCAGGACCAGCGGCCCGTCGCCGCCACGCCACTCGTCGGCGCCGGCCAGGCACGTCTCCATCCGTTTGAAGTACGGCAGGCAGTGCGCGTAGTCCCAGGACTCCAGGCCCGGCTCCCGCGCCCACTTCTCGTAGTCCAGCGGGTTGCCGCGCTGGAAGATCATCCCGTTGATCGAGCTCGAGCCCCCGAGCACCTTGCCGCGCGCGTGGTCGATGCGGCGGCCACCCATGTGTGGCTCGGGCTCAGACTCGTAGCGCCAGTCGTAGAAGCGGCTGCCGATGGGAAACGGCAGCGCGGCCGGCATGTGGATGAAGACGTCGAAACCCCAGTCGGGCCGCCCGGCCTCGACCACGAGGACGCGCGTCGACGGGTCCGCACTCAGCCGGTTGGCGAGCGCGCAGCCGGCCGAGCCTCCCCCGACGATCACGAAGTCGTACATGCCGTTGGCCCCTCTTCGGCAACTGGCCTGAAGACAGATATATTAGGGCCGCGATGGCCGGGCGGGACGACGGAATCACCAGGAAGGCTGACGCGATCATCATCGGCGCCGGCGTCATCGGCGCGTCCATCGCCTTCGAGCTCGCAAAGCGCGGCTACAAGACGCTGAACATCGACAAGCTGCCGACCTCGGGCTACGGCCCGACGAGCAACTCGTGCGCGATCGTGCGCGCCCACTACTCCTCCCGCGAGGGCGTGGCGATGGCCTACGAGGGCTTCTTCTACTGGCAGGACTGGGAGCGCTACCTCGGCGTCGTCGACGACATGGGCACGTCGAAGTACATGCAGTGCGGCACCGTGCTGCTCAAGAGCGCCACCGGCCACCACGAGAAGGTGCTCGCCCACTACCGCGACCTCGGCGTCGAGTTCGAGGAGTGGGACAACGCCACGCTCACGGAGAAGGTCCCGGTCTACACGACCGACGCGTTCTGGCCGCCCAAGCGCCCCGACGACCCGCACTTCTGGGACGAGCCGCAGGCCGAGCTCGACGGGGCGATCTTCACGCCGGGATCGGGCTACGTGAACGACCCCCAGCTCGCGACGCACAACCTCCAGCGCGCGGCCGAGGCCAGGGGCGGCGAGTTCCTCTTTCGCGCCGAGGTCGCCGAGATCCGCCGCGCGAACGGCCGGGTCACAGGCGTCACGCTCGCCGACGGCACCCAGATCGACGCGCCGGTCGTCGTCAACGTCGCCGGCCCGCACTCGTTCCTCATCAACCGCATGGCCGGCGTCGAGGACGAGATGAAGGTCAAGACGCGCGCGCTTCGCCATGAGGTCCACCACGTCCCCTCGCCGCCGGATTACGACTTCGAGCACGACGGCTACCACACCTCCGACGGCGACACCGGCATCTACTTCCGGCCCGAGAGCGGCAACAACATCCTCATCGGCTCCGAGGACCCCGACTGCGATCCGCGGGTGTGGGTCGAGAACCCCGACACCTACGAGCGCCACGTCACCGAGAAGCAGTGGGAGGCGCAGGTCTACCGCCTCGCGCGCCGCATGCCGTCGCTGCGCATCCCCAACGAGCGCAAGGGCATCGTCGACCTCTACGACGTCTCCGACGACTGGATCCCGATCTACGATCGCTCGGTACTCGACGGCTTCTACATGGCGATCGGGACGAGCGGCAACCAGTTCAAGAACGCGCCGGTCGTCGGCCACCTGATGGGCGAGCTCATCGACCGCGTCGAGCACGGCCACGACCACGACGCCGACCCGGTGCAGGTCCGCTGCGCCTACAACACCGATCTGGTCCTCGACGGCGGCTTCTACTCGCGCCTGCGCGAGATCAACCCGAACTCGAGCTTCTCGGTCAACGGCTAGTTAGCTCCTCTGTCCTTCGGGGCATCCGCGGGCGCGTGCGGCGCCGCAGGCCAGGGCATCGAGGGTGAGAAGGTGGGCGGGGCCGCAGGGGCGGGCGGTCGTCCCCGGGCCACCACCTGCCCCGGCGGTCGGCGAATCGCGTCGCGTGGGTCGTTTCGCTCGAAGAGCGAGCACAAAGCCCCACGCGACGCGGAGTTGGCACGCCGCCTCTCTGGCTGGAGCCCGCCCCGTCGACCGCCGGCTCGCCCGGACGGCCCGCGCCGGCGGTGCCGCCAGTCTCACTCGCTCGTTGGCCTGAACACGGCGCGGACGATGAACCCACATCAAGCCTCTACTGATGGGTCTTGCAATGTTGGTGCAAGGTCCACTAGCCCGGCCGCCGCCCCCAGACGGACATCATGACCGGCGACAGAACGCTCCGGAGCGGGTCGTCGCACAGCGCGAGAACCGCGTCGATGTCGTCGTTGTCGACCAGCCCGGTGGCGATCATCGGTTCGCGCAGCTGCACCAGCGTCAGCGCCCAGATGCGGCCGCCCGCCTGACCGCCGCGCCAGATCCATGCACGACCATCGAACCCGCCGTCGACCAGCCCGGCCTCCTCCACGTCGCGGACGACACGGCGGCCGTACGCGTGATCGAAGCCGCTGCGCTCCGCCAGCGCCGCGTTGTGAGCCTTGACGACGCGTTCGAACGGGGCGGGCATCCGCGGATCGGCGACGCAGGACACGAAGTCCATCTCCTCGGCCACGAGCCAGCCTCCCGGTCGCAGCGCGGCGATGAGCCGCGCGAGCGCCTTCGGCGGATCCGCCAGCCATGCGAGGACGAGGCGCATGTGGATGAGGTCGAATCGGCTCTCCGGAAGGTCGTCGGCAAGCACGTCGTGGACGCGCACCTCGAGGTTGAGATGCGCCCGCTCGCGCAGCACCGTCGTGTCGAGGTCGGTGGCGAGCACCGAGCCGCCGGGAGCGACGCGATCGCACAGCCACCCGGCGATCGAACCGCCGCCCCCGCCGACCTCGAGACAGCACCAACCGGGCTCGACGCCGCGCGCCTGCAGGTGTCCGATCGTCCCCGGATCGAGCAGCACCTCGAGCGTGCGTAGGCGCTCGCGCTGGATCTGTTCGGCGTTGCCGAACGCGTACGCCGACTGGACCATTTGCGGACGGTAGCGCGGCTAAGGCTTAGCTGCTGCGGGGTAAGGGATCGTGCCCCGAGGTCGCTCCATTTGCCCGATGTGGACCCACGCGTCGTAGGCCAACATGAATGACATGCTGATGACGGGCACCCCAACGATCGACGCGGAGCGGGCTTTTACCCGCGCCGTTCGCGGCCGCCGCCGCGCCGCGATCGCGCGCAGGCTGCGCGGTGAGCCCGCCGAGTGCGGGCGCCTTGCGGTCTATGACGAGCGCCGCTCCGGCGGCCGCATCGCACAGGGAATCCGCGAGATCCCGCTCACCAAGATCGACGGGACGCTCGAGCCCAGCCGCGCGGCGCAGTTCGACCGCGGCTTCCGCCCGGCGGCGCCGGCGCGCACGCGTTGGCAGTCGGTGTGGCTGGCCGAGGAGCGCGGGACGGTGCTGCCGCCGATCTCGGTCGTGCGGATCGGCGACCGCTACGCGGTGCGCGACGGCCACCACCGCGTATCGGTCGCCAGGGCGCGCGGCGCGGTCGCGATCGATGCGGACGTCGAGGCCGGCTAGAGACTGCGCTTCGGCAGCGTCTTGTCGCGCACCGTGCGCGGCAGGGCAAGCGGCAGGACCAGCGCGCGACGCTCAGTCTCCCAGCTCGATCCGACGGCGATCTACGTACTCCTGCAGCGCGGAGCGCAGCGCCTCGTCCATGGCCGGCTGCTCGTACTCCTCCAGCGTGCGCCGCCAGATGTTCCCGGCGCGCGCCGCGGCGTCGAGCCCGCCGTTTCGCTGCCAGCGCTCGAAGTTCTCGGTCGAGGACAACAGCGGCCGGTAGAAGCACTCGCGGAAGCGCTCGAGCGTGTGCGCTGCGCCGAGGAAGTGCCCGCCCGGGCCGACCTCCTCGTGGGCGCCGAACGCGAGGCTCGCCTCGTCGATCTCCAGCGGCGTGAACTCGTGCTTGAGCTGGCGCAGGATCTCGATGTCGACGATAAACTTCTCGTAGCAGGAGACCAGTCCCGCCTCGAGCCAGCCGGCCGAGTGCATCACGAAGTTCGCGCCGGCCAGGAAGGTCGGCAGCATCGTCATCAGCGACTCGTAGGCGGCCTGGGCGTCGACGGTCTGACTGGAGTTCAGGCCGCCCCCCGAGCGCCACGGCAGGCCGAACGAGCGCGCGATCTGGCCCGTGCAGAACAGCCCGATGGCCGACTCGGGCGTGCCGAACGACGGCGAGCCGGACTGCATGTCCGTATTGGACAGAAACGAGCCGAAGACGACCGGGCAACCCGGCCGGATGAGCTGCGTGAGCGCGATGCCGGCCAGGGCCTCGGCCATCTGCTGGGCCAGCGTGGCCGGAATCGCGACGGGCGACATCGCGCCCATGAGCAGGAACGGCGTGATGATCAGCGCCTGGTTGGCGCGTGCGTATTCGACCAACGCGCTGAGCATTCGGTCGTCGTAGCGCAGCGGCGAGTTGACGTTGATCAGCGAGATGGACGCCGGCGTCGCCTCGATCGCCTCGCGCCCGCCGAACAGGATCTCTCCCATCGCGATGGTGTCGCGCGCGTTCGGGCCCGAGGTGACCGATCCCATGTACGGCTTGTCGGACAGCGTCTGCAGCGCGTAGACCATGTCCAGGTGGCGCGAGTCCAGCGGGCGGTCGTTGGGCTCGCAGATCGTGCCGCCCGGCGAGTCGAGCTCGGGGAAGGCCTGCGACAGGCGCACGAGGTTCTCGAAGTCGGCCATCGTCGCCTCGCGGCGCTCGTCGCCCACGCGGACGAACGGGCAGCCGTAGACCGAGGCGAAGGCCATGTTCTGGCCGCCGACGTGGATCGAGCGCTCCGGGTTGCGCGCCTGCAGGCCGAACTCGCGTGGGGCCTTGGCCACCTGCTCGAGCACGAACTCGGGGTCGAGGATCACCTTCTGGCCGTCGACCTGCTGGCCGGCCGCGCGGAACTCCTCGACCGCCTCGTCGAGCAGGAACTCGATCCCGATCTCGGTGACGATGCGCCGCCAGCCGCGATCGAGGATCGCCATGGCGTCCTCGCTGAGGATCTCGTAGCGCGGCATCGTGTTGACGAACACGGCTTCTCCTGGTCGACGGGCGAGCGGCTTGACAAGTCGATCCGGCGCGCGCGATGCTATCCACAATGGAACTGCAGTTCCAGCGATCGTGGAACGGGACTTCCACGCGGCGAGCGGCGCGCGCGGCGCACGTGCGAGCGGAGCGGCCGCGATGAGCGCCGCGGCCTCGAGCACCCGAACGAGCGGTCCCGCGCCGGGCACCCAGTCGATCGACCGCGCCGGCGAGATGCTCGCCCGCCTGCTCGAGAGCGAGGCGCCGATGAGCCTGCGCGAGCTCGCCGAGGCCGCCGACCTGCCCAAGAGCACGGCTTCGCGGCTGCTGACCGCGCTCGAGCGCCACGGCCTCGTCCACCAGGCCGGCGAGCGCGGCAAGCTCGAGCCCGGCCCCGCGATCCTGCGCTTCGCGCACCGCGGCGGCGTCGAGCGCCACCTCGTCGAGCTGGCCCACCAGTCGCTCGAGGCGCTCTCGCAAGCCAGCCAGGAGACGGTGAACCTGTCGGTCCCCACGCCGACCGGCGTCGACCACCTCGCCCAGGTCGACGGACTGCACTTCCTCGGCGCGGGCCAGTGGATCGGCCGCCGCGTCGATTACCACTGCACGGCCAACGGCAAGGTCTTCCTGGCCTTCGGCGCGGCCGAGCTTCCCCGGGCGACTGGCGCGGCTGACGGCGGACACGGTCGTCAGCCGCGCCGCGCTCGAGCGCGAGCTCGAGGACGTGCGCCGCAGCGGCCTCGCCACCGCCATCGACGAACTCGAGGACGGCCTCAGCGCCATGGCCGCGCCGGTGCGCGGCCCGGGCGGCGACGTGATCGCCGCGCTGAGCATCTCCGGCCCGACGCTGCGCCTGACGGGGCAGCGAGTAGGCGAGCTGGCGCCCGTGCTGTGCGACCAGGCCGCCGTGCTGACCCAGCGCTTGGAGACGACCAAGGGGAAGAGAGCCGCATGACCCACGAGGAGATCCTGCAGACGCTCTACGACGAGACGCTCGTCGGCAACGCGCCGGTCGTGGCCGACGCCGTCAACGAAGGGCTCGCTACCGGCCTCGAGCCCGAGCGCATGCTCTACGACGGGCTGATCCCGTCGCTCGAGGAGGTCGGCGCGCGCTTCGAGCGCGGCGACTACTTCGTGCCCGAGATGCTCATCGCCGCCCGCGCGATGCAGGGCGCCCTCGACATCCTGCGCCCGCTGCTGGCCGACACCGACGCCAACCGCGTTGGCACGTTCCTCATGGGCACCGTCAAGGGCGACGTGCACGACATCGGCAAGAACCTCTGCAACATCATGCTCGAGGGCGCCGGGTTCACCGTCGTCGACCTCGGCGTCAACGTGCCGCCAGAGAAGTTCGTCGAGGAGATCGAGCGCATCGAGCCCGACGTCGTCGGCTTCTCGGCCTTCCTGACGACGACGATGCCGATGTTCAAGGCGAACATCAACGCGCTGGAGAAGGCCGGCGTCCGCGATCGCGTGATCGTCATGG
Organism: uncultured Actinomycetes bacterium; assembly: GCA_963821355.1. Lineage (GTDB taxonomy): Bacteria > Actinomycetota > Thermoleophilia > Solirubrobacterales > Solirubrobacteraceae > JAOPZW01. Next base: position 102,164 of record CAWGDO010000010.1, read on the forward strand.
TCGGCGGCGCGCCGGTGACCCAGGAGTACGCAGACGCGGTCGGCGCCGACGGCTACTCGGCCGACGCCTCCTCGGCGGTCAAGAAGGCCAAGGAGCTCATCGAACGGCGCCGCAGCCAGGTCCCCGCGTGATGGCGACGCTGGCAGAGAAGCTCGACGCCGGGCAGAAGGTGATCACCGCCGAGCTGCCCGCCATCGACGCAGGCGGCCTCGCCGAGGTGGAGCGCCTGCTCGCGCCGATGCGCGATTGGGTCGACGCGGTCAACGCGACCGACAACACCGCCGCCCACGCGCATGCCTCGCCGCTCGCCGTCTCGATCGCGATGCTCCACGCGGGCGTCGAGCCGATCATGCAGCTGGTCTGCCGCGACCGCAACGCGCTGGCGCTGCAGGCCGACATCGTCGGCGCCTCGATGCACGGCATCGAGAACATCATGTGCCTGACCGGCGACGCGACCGACGCCGGCGACGAGCCCGAGGCGACGAGCGTGTTCGAGCTCAACGGGACCGAGCTCGTCGGGCTCGCCCGCGGCCTCTCCGAAGGCCGCTACCGCTCGGGCCGCCCGCTCGACCCCGCGCCGCGCGCTGTTCGTCGGCGCGGTCGAGAGCGCCACTCCACCACCGATCGAGGCTCGCGTGCAGCGCGCGCTGACGAAGGCGCAGGCGGGCGCGCGCTTCCTGCAGCTGCAGATCAGCTTCACGCCCGAGCTGCTCGAGGAGTTCGTGGCGCAGTCCGCCGCGGCGGGCGTGACGGCCGCCCTGCTGCCGTCGATCACGCTTCTCGGCTCGGCCCGCGGCCTGCGCTTCATGGACGAGAAGGTCTTCGGCGTCGACGTCCCCTCGGCGACTATCGAGCGCGTCGAGGCCACCGACGACCAGCCGGCGGCGTGCCTCGACCTCGCCGCCGAGCAGGCCGCGCATGCGCTGTCGCTGCCGGGCATCGCGGGCCTGCACCTCATCTCGTTCCGCAGGGACGACGCCATCGCCCAGCTCTGCCAACGGCTCGGCCTGGCGCCGAGCGCCGAAAGGGACCATGCACACGACTCTGCGATCACGCACTAGCACCGTCGTCATCGGGCACGACCAGCCGTTCTGCGTGATCGGGGAGCGCATCAACCCGACGGGGCGCAAGCACTTCGCCGAGGAGCTGCGCGGCGGCGATCTGTCGACCGTCGCCGCCGACGCGCTCGCGCAGGTGCAGGCGGGCGCCGACATGCTCGACGTCAACGCGGGCATCCCGCTGGTCGACGAGGCCGAGCTGCTGAAGGACATGCTGCGCACCGCGTGCGAGCACGTCGACGTGCCGATCTGCATCGACTCGTCTGTGATCGAGGCGCTCGAGGCCGGGCTGTCGGTCTACGAAGGCAAGCCGCTGGTCAACTCGGTGACCGGCGAGGACGACCGCCTCGAGGAGATCCTGCCGCTCGTCGCCCGCCACGGCGCGGCGGTCATCGGCCTGGCCAACGACGAGACCGGCATCCCCGAGACGCCGCAGCAGCGACTGGAGATCGCGCGCAAGATCGTCTCGGCAGCGGGCGACCACGGCATCCCGCCCGAGGACGTGATCATCGACCCGCTGGCGATGACCGTCGGCGCCGCCACCGACGCGGTCACCATCACGCTGGAGACGATCAGCCTGATCCGCGACGAGCTCGGCGTGAACATGTGCCTCGGCGCGTCGAACGTGTCGTTCGGCCTTCCCCGCCGCCACGCGCTCAACGCCGCCTTCCTGCCGATGGCGATGGCGGCAGGGCTGACGAGCGCGATCATGAGCTGCGCCGACGAGGTGGTCTCGGCCGTCCGCGCCGCCGACCTGCTGCTCGGCCACGACGAGTGGGGCGCGCGCTGGATCGCCGAGCACCGACAGCGCGAGGCGGCGAAGGCGGCCTCGTGAGCGCCGTGCCCGAGCCGCCGGCAGACGAGCCGCTCGTTTCCACTGACGGCGCGCAGCGCGTGCTGCTGCGCTTCCTGCCCGACGCGACCGAGGTGCGGGTGCCCAGCGGCACGCCGATCTTCGACGCCGCGAGCTGGAACGGCATCGCGATCGACTCGACCTGCGGCGGCCACGGCACCTGCCGCAAGTGCAAGGTCCAGGTGCTGCGCGGCGAGGCGCCGGTGAGCGCCGTCGACCCGCGCGCCTTCAGCGCGCAGGAGCTGCGGGACGGCTGGCGGCTGGCCTGCCGCGCGCCCGCGCGCGAGGACCTCGTCGTCCACGTCCCGCCGCTGCAGACCCGTCCGAAGGCCGCGCTGGTCGGCGTCGGGCGCCACGTCATCCTGCGCCCGGCCGTACAGAAGCGCTACGTCGAGCTCGAGGAGCCGACGCTCGAGGACCAGCGCTCCGACGTCCAGCGGCTGCTCGACGCGATCGACGACCTCGAGCCGCACGTCGGCCTCGAGGTCGTGCGCAAGCTCGGCGGCGTGCTGCGCGCCGCGCACTTCAAGGTCACCGCGGTGATCGTCGACGAGGAGCTGATCGACGTCGAGCCGGGCGACACCAGCGCGCGGCGCCACGCGCTGGCCTTCGATCTCGGCACGACGACAGTGGTCGGCACGCTGCTCGACCTCGAATCCGGCCAGCCGGTCGCGATCCGGTCGATGCTCAATCGCCAGCAGCCCTTCGGCGGCGACGTGATCTCGCGCATCTCGGCGACAATGCTCGATCCCGACGCTCTCGGCGAGCTGCGCTCGCGCGCGCAGACGACGTTGCACGACCTGGCCGCGGAGACCTGCGATGAGGGCGGCGTCGCGCCCGAGGAGGTCTATGAGATCACCATCTGCGGCAACGCGACGATGATGCACCTCGCGCTCGGCATCGACCCCGAGCCGCTCTCGATGGCCCCCTTCGTCGTCGCCGCGCATGAGCTGCCGCCGGCGCTGGCGTCCGACTTCGGTGTCGGCGTCCATCCGCGCGCGCCGGCCTTCGTCTTCCCGTCGCTGGGCGCCTACGTCGGCGGCGACATCGTCTCGGGCCTGCTCGCCACCGGCATCGCGCGCGACCGCCGCACGCGGCTGTTCATCGACGTCGGCACCAACAGCGAGATCGCGCTCGGCTCCAACGAGCGCGTGCTGGCCACCGCCGCGCCCGCCGGGCCCGCCTTCGAGGCCGCGCAGATCCGCTGCGGCATGCGCGCCGCCGAGGGCGCCATCGAGGGCGTCCGGATCCAGGACGGCGAGCTCGCGCTGCAGGTCATCGGCGACGTGGAGCCGCAGGGGCTCTGCGGGTCCGGGCTCGTGGACTGCGTCGCCGAGCTCGTGCGCGCCGGGCTGCTCGACCACTCGGGCCGCTTTGCCGCCGAGGAGCTCTCGCCGCGGTTCAGCAAGATCGGCGAGGAGCGTGTCTTCGTCCTTCACGCGCGCGGTGACGACCCGGCCGACAGCGTCTTCCTGTCGCAGCGCGACGTTCGCGAGCTGCAGTTCGCCAAGGCGTCGATCGCCACCGGGTGGAACATCCTGCTGCGCGAGTTCGGGCTCGAGCCCGCCGACATCCAGCAGGTCCTGCTGGCGGGCAGCTTCGGTTCCTACCTCTCGCCCGCCAGCGCTGTCCGCATCGGGCTCGTGCCGCCGTTGGCGCTGCCGCGGATCGTGTCCGCGGGCAATGTCGCCGGCGAGGGCGCGAAGATCGCCGCGCTCAGCCACCGCGAGCGGGCCGAGGCGCGCTCGATCGTGCGCGAGGTGCGAGTACGTCGAGCTGTCGGGTCGCGCGGATTTCAACGACCTGTTCATCGACCAGCTCGCCTTCCCGGGATGAGTACGGCCGTCGTCGCCTGCGGAGCGCTGGCCGTGCATGTACGCGCGATCGCGCGCCGGCGCGGCTGGGACGTCGAGGTGCACCCGGTGCCCGCGCTGCTGCACAACCACCCGGAGCGGATCCCCGGCGCGGTGGCGCGGATCGCCGAACGCCACGATCGCGTCGTGCTCGCCTACGGCGACTGCGGCACCTACGGAGGGCTCGACGGCTACGAGCGCCTGCGCGGCGAGCATTGCTACGACGTCTTCGCGGCCGACGAGGTGGCCGCCGCCGCGGCCGAGGAGCCCGGCACCTACTTCCTCACGGACTTCCTCGCGCGCACCTTCGAGCACACTGTCGTGCGCGAGCTCGGGCTCGACCGCCACCCCGAGCTGCGCGACGACTACTTCGGCTCGTACACGCGCGTGGTGTGGCTGGCGCAGCGCCGCACGCCCACGGCCGAGCGCGCAGCGCAGCGGGCAGCCGCGCGGATCGGCCTGCCGCTCGAGATCCGCGAGGTCGGCGACGGCGGCCTCGAGCGCGAGCTCGAGCGCCTCATGCGATGAGTTTGGCCGGGCCGGCCGGTCTTTATCCCTACGCTGATAAGGACCACGGCCAAAGGAGGCGCATATGCCCAAGATCGGAACGCGCGAGGAATGGCAGGCCGCGCGCGATGAGCTCGCCAAGCTCGAGGCCGAACACACCCAGCTCGGCCAGAAGGTGACCGAACAGCGCCGGCAGCTTCCCTGGGTTCGCGTCGAGAAGGAGTACGAGTTCGACACCGAGGACGGGAAGAAGACGCTCGAAGAGCTCTTCGACGGGCGCTCGCAGCTGCTCGCCTACAACATCATGTACGGGCCCGACTACGAGATCGGCGCCTGCCCCGGGTGCAGCAACCTCGGCGACGAGCTCAGCGCCACGCGCGTGCATCTCAACCACCGCGACGTGACGCTGATCTGCTTCTCTCGCGCGCCGATCGATCGGCTCGTCGCCTACAAGAAGCGGATGGGCTGGGACTTCCCCTACGTCTCGACCATGGGACGAAGTTCCCGTTCGATTTCCGGCTCGCGATGACGCCCGAGCAGGCACAGCAGATCCCCGAGGTGCAGGAGATGATCACGGACCCGCCCGAGTGGCTCGAAGAGTGGGGTCGCCAGGTCGGGGCCAAGCTCGAGGACGGGTTGCGCGAGGGGCCGACCTTCATCGCCTTCGCCCGAGACAACGGCAGCGTGTTCCACACCTACACGGTGCAGGCGCCCGATCGGTTCGTCGCCCCGTACCACTCGTTCCTGCTCGAGCGCACGCCGAAGGCCCAGCCGGACGAGCCGCGCGCCTGGCGCAAGGACGAGTACCCCGACTAGATGGTTGATTCCGAATCCCGCGCGGCCGGATGGCCGTGCACCGTGGATGCCGGGCGACGCGGGCCGAAGGAGGACAGTGGCAGAGCCACGGACCCCTTCGGACCGTGGGGATCCGGCGCCGCGGGGCGCGGCCAGCCGGGCGTGGGGGGTTTGGAATCGGCCATCTAGCTCGCGGCGGCGGCGACGTCCTTCAGGCGCGCCATCTCCGGATCGAAGCGCGGCTCGCTGACGACGGTCACGGCGTGGTCGGCGCCGTCGCTGTGCACGGCGAGCGCGGTGCCGGGCTCGGCCAGCTCGACCGGCAGGTAGCCGTAGAGGATGCTCTCCCCGATCGTCGCCCCGTAGCCCGCGCTCGTGACGTAGCCGACCGGCGTGTCGCCGTCGAGGATCGGCTCCTTGCCGACGAGCATCACCGCCGGGTCGTCGGTCACCAGGCAGCAGAGCTGGCGCGGCACGCCGCGCTCCTTGATCTCCTCGGCCGCCTCGCGGCCGATGAAGTCGGCGTCCTTGTCGAGCCGGACGAGCCCAGCCCAGGCCGGCCTCGTACGGGTCGTGCTCCTCGTCGATGTCCTGGCCCCACAGGCGGTAGCCCTTCTCGAGCCGCAGCGAGTCGTAGGCGCGCGCCGCCGCAGGCCACCGCGCCGAGCGGCCGGCCGGCCTCCCACAGCGTGTCCCACAGCGCCGCGGCCGAACTCGACGGGCGCGTAGATCTCCCAGCCGAGCTCGCCGACGTAGGAGACGCGCAGCGCGCGGCACGGCACGCGGCCGACGTGCAGCGCGCCGGCGCGCATGTAGGGCGAACGTGAGGTCGTCGTCGCTGCAGCGACCCACGAGGTCGCGGCGCGAGCGGGCCCCACACGCCGAGGCAGCACAGCGCCGAGCTGAGGTCGTCGAGCGTCACCGACCCGTCTCGGGCAGGTGCTGCGCGCATCCACGCCATGTCGTGGCGGCCGACGGCGCCGCCGGTCACGACCCAGAAGCGATCGGCGCCGAGGCGCGTGATCGTCAGGTCGCAGATGATCCCGGCGCGCGGCGAGAGCATCGCCGTGTAGACGATCGTGCCGACCGGCTTGTCCACGTCGTTGGCCGCCAGGCGCTGCAGGAACGCCGCGCGCGCCCGGCCCGCGACCTCGACCTTGGTGAACGGCGTGAGGTCGAAGATGCCCGGCGCGCTCGCGGCAGGCGCGGTGCTCGGCGACGGACGATCGGCGACCAGTCGCGCGCCGCCCATCGCCGACGGCAGGACCTCGTCGCCGGTCAACAGCTCGCGGTTGGCCTCGTACCACTGCGGGCGCTCCCAGCCGGCGCTCTCGAAGAACTCCGCGCCGAGGCTGAACCTGGCGCTCGTAGAACGGCGTCGTGCGCAGGCCCGCGCACCTGCTCGGACTGCTGGCGCGGGTGGATGACGTCGTAGACCTCGCGGTAGCCCTGCGCGCCGCGCGCGCGCTGGTAGGTCCGGCTCGTGCCGTGGGCGTCGAAGCGCTGCGGGTCGCACTCGTGCAGGTCGAGCAGGGCGTCGCCGTGGGTCATCAGCTCGGCCAGCGCGCGGCCGCAGCCGGCCGAGTGCGTGACCCAGATCGCCTGCGCGAGCCAGAGGCCGCGCGCGGCCGCGCTCTCGCCCAGCAGCGGGAAGCCGTCGGGCGTGAACGACATCAGCCCGTTGAAGGCGCGCGTCAGCTCGACGTCGCGCAGAGCGGGCAGCAGCCGCCCGGCCTCCGCGGCGGCCGCGGCGAAGTCCTCGGGCGTGAACGGCAGCTCGGCCGGGCGCTCCGGGTCGGCGAGCCGCGGTTCGTGGCGGTAGTTGCCGATCGCGTAGCGCGTCGGCGACCTGGCGGAAGTACATCGCGTGGTCCTGGTGGCGCAGGATCGGGTGCACGACCTCGCGCGTCTCGCCCGCGCAGCTCGGGCAGCGGCGCCGTGTAGGCGAGCTGGTGCTGCGACCGGCTCGAGCGGGATGTTGAGCCCCGGCGCGAGCTTCGCCGCCTGCCGGCCCCAGATGCCGCGCGGCATCGACGACGTGCTCGGCGCGGATCGTGCCAAGCGTCGTCTCCACCGCCGGCGACGCGGCCGCCCTCGACGACGCAGACCCGTCACCTCGCAGCCGCCGAATGCCGCGATCGCGGGGGCGCTGCACAACGCCTCGGCCGCCCGCACGGCCTTCGCGATGCCGTCGTCGGCGACGTGGAAGCCGCCGAGGATCGTCGCCGGGTCGATCAGCGGGATCAGCTCGGCGACCTGCGCGGGGTCGAGGAGCTGCGCGTCGAGCCCGTACCCGCGCGCACGCGCGCCAGCGGCGGTCGAGCTCGGCGCAAGCGCTCGTCGGTCGTGGCCACCTCGATGCTGCCGACCGGGTAGTAGGCAGTCGTGCGCGCTCAGCGTCTCGACCGTCCACTGCGCCAGGCGCGTCATCGTGCGCGACGGGTTGTGCTGGAAGACGAGCCCGGGGGCATGCGACGTCGAGCCACCGGTCGCGAACAGCGGCCCGGCGTCGACGACGACGATCTCGTCCCAGCCTCGCTCCGCGAGGTGGTGGGCGACGCCGGCGCCGGCGATGCCGGCGCCGACGATCACCGCCCGCGCACTGGCGGGTACTGCCTGGGTCACTCGGCCGGGATCTCCCCGTAGACCATGCACAGGTCCATGCCCTGCGAGCGCCGGTAGAGCCGCGATCCGACGTAGATCGCGATCGCCAGCGCGTACATGCAGCCCATGAAGATCAGCGACCCGCCGTCGTTGATCCCGTAGACGTCGTCGGACAGCCACTTATACAGGCAGAACCCGAGGAACAGGATGAAGGCCCCCGCCGCGAAGGTGATCAGCGGGATCCCGAGCACCTTGTACTTGGCGATCGGCGACGCGTCGTAGATCTCCTTCTTGCGCCACGGCAGCACCGCCGCCGCGATCGCCGAGCCGAGGAAGGTCACCGCGATCACCAGCGTCGCGTCGAGCGTGTACGTCGCGAACGTCGTGTTGTACGCGTACAGCGCGGCGAGCCCGATCGACGGCACGAGCATCAGCAGCAGCGCCACGACCGGCACGCCGTTGCCCGACACCTTGGCGACGCTCTCGGGCAGGACGCGGTCGAACGCCGCGGCGAAGATCACGCGCGTCGACGACAGAAAGACGGTGCCCACCCAGCCGAAGAACCACAGCGAGAGCACCGCCACGAGGATGAACTGCAACACGGGACTCCCGAAGAACGACGCCGCGAGCAGGCCCGGATACGGCCACGCGCCGGTCGGGATCGTGCCGGCCCAGAACGCGCTGTTGGCCGCGTTGTACCACTCCCAGCCGAACGTCTTGGAGAAGAGCAGGAACAGGAGCAGCGCAGTGACCGTGGTGGCGATCAGCGCGCCGCCCATCGCGTAGATGTTCTTGCGGAAGTCCGACGCGCCCCGGACCTCGCCGTACAGCGTCGCGCCCCAGTTCGACCAGAGGTTGAAGAACGCCATCATCGGGATGAGCAGGAAGGTCGCCCCGAACGCGAACGACCCGAGGCCCGGCGGGACGTAGCCGTCGGTGCCGGCCTTCAGCGTCTTGGCGTACGCGTTGTCGACGCCGTAGAGGTCCTTCGACTGGTCGTTGAAGTGTGAGATGAAGCTCGTCTTGGAGTTGAAGAGCAGCAGTAGAGCGACGACGGCCAGGGCGATCACGCCGCCGTAGAAGCAGATCTTCTGGATCCGCGCGTACGTGCGGATGCCCAGCGCGATGAAGAACGACGCCAAGAGCGCCGTGATCACCGAGGAGACGAAGACGCCGTCCTTTCCGCTCCAGAAGGTCACCGCGCTGTCCCAGCCGACGATGGCCGATAGCGGCCCCAGCACCTCGACGTTGAGGATGTTGGCGTAGATCGGGACCCAGAGCCAGAGGATGAACCACCACCCGGCGACCGCCAGCACGAAGCCGACGCTGCCGCCGAGCACGCGGCTGATCCAGACGTAATCGCCGCCCGCGCGCGGCATGGCCGCGATCAGCGCCGCGTAGGTCACCCCCTGCAGGACGAGATAGCCGCCGGCGAGCAGCACCGACCAGAACAGGCTCCCCTTCGGGATGAACGGCCCGTAGGAGAAGATGTAGAGCCCGAGGGTGACGATGTTGATCGAGAACGCCGCGTAGATGAACGCGTCGCGCACCGACCAACCGCGCACGAGTCCCGTCGCCTTGCGGACGAAGAGGGCCCGCTCGACGTCGCCGCCCTGGCCTGCCGCAACCGATGCCATGTGTGACCTCCTCCTCGTTGCCTAACCGCTCGTCAACACAAACTTCTTGACCTTCTTCTTGCCGTCCATCTCCACCACGGCCCCCAGCAGCTGACCCTGCTCGTACGAGCTGCCCGGGTTGATGCAAAGGGTGTTCCCGAGCCGGTGCGTACCGCGGGCCTCGTGGATGTGCCCGTGCAGCGAGAGCGCCGGCTGGTGGCGCTCGATCGCTTCACGCACGGCCGTGGAGCCGACCGGCACCGCCGACCGGCCCGCGTCCTTGAGGTCCATCTCCGCCGTCAGCTGCGGCGCGTCGTCGAGCCCGGTGGCGTACGGCGGGCAGTGCAGGCTGAAGATGGTGCGTTCGGGCGGCGCCGTGACCTCCGCGATCATCATCTCGATGCGCTCGCCGAGGTCCGGCTCGTCCTCCTCGCGATAGGTGTCCCACGGCGTGCGGTTGGCCCAGCCGCTCGAGGCGAGCTGGAAGCCGTCGATGTCCACCACGCGGCCCTCGCCGAGCTCGACCGTGTTGGCCGCCGCCACGACCTCGTCGATCTCGAGCTGGTCGTCGTTGCCGGGGCAGACGAAGACGCGGATGCCGCTGCCCGCCAGCTTGTCGTCGGCCATCTCCATCCAGCGCTCGACGGTGCCGATCATGTGCTCGTCGAAGAGGGCGTGCCAGCTTCGCCTCGTCGCCGGCCAGCTCGGACAGCTCGTCCGGGGTCGTCCGGAAGGGGTAGTAGCCACGGCGCTTGACAGCGTCCTCGAAGGCCCGGACGGCATCCTCGTCGGCAAGCTTCTCGCGGTTCTCCAGCAGCGTCGCGTGCCACGTGCCGTCGCCGTCGTCGACGATCGGCACGAGCGCCTTGCCGGTCATGTCGCCACCGAGGATTACGACGTCGGCCTTGTAGTGGGGCCCGGAGTTGAGGAACTTCCTCCAGCACGTCTCCGAGCCGTGGATGTCGGTGGCGAAGAACAGCCTCATCACGAGACCTCCTCGGGCAGGTCGTACCAGCGCTTGCGATCGCCGACCTTCGCGCGCAGCTTCCAGCCGCGGCTCTTCGGGCTCGCCCTCGACGCGCTCCATGACCTCGCCGAAGCGGTCGGCGATCTGGCTGCGCTCGCCGTCGGGCAGGTCGTAGTCGTCGATGTGCTCGCGGCAGCGCTCGAGGTTGGCCGTGATCGTCCGCCACAGGCCCCAGTCCGACGCGCACAGCTGCGCGATGCGCGCACCGTTCACCGCCTCGTCGTCGTGGTCGGCGATCTCGTGGCCGTAGAGCAGCAGGACCGTGTCGCGGATGTCCTTCTCGTTGAGCTCGATGATCTGCAGCTTGGTGAGCAACAGCTCGGCCAGTGGCACGGTGCGCTTCTCGGCGGCGAAGCGATCGGCCAGCGGGATCGCGTGGCACATGCGGAATGAGTCGACGAACACGTCGACCTGGCGGCCATGGTCGTCGTCGAAGAACAGCCCGCGCTCGCGCGCGTGCATCGCGTTGAAGGACACGTGCGGGTTGTAGCCGGCGTTGCGCAGCAGCTCGCCGAGCGGCGCCGACGCCTTCTTGGGGATCGCGATGTCGAGGTCCTTGTACTCGCGGTCGAGCGCAGCCGGCACCTGCGGCGCGTGCAGCCGCACGGCGACCCCGCCGAGCAGGCGCAGATCGACGTCGTTGTCGTCGGCGAGCGCGAGCAGGCGCCCGCCCTCGGCGACGATGTCCTCGAGGATGGCGGTCATCGCCGGCCCTCCCCCTCGGCAGGGCGCCGCCGCTCGCCGCCCACCAGGCGCACACCCTGCCCAAGGCGCCGCCACCCTGGCGCGTCGGCCGTTCTCCTCATGCTCTCCTCGCCCCGGCCACACCCACCCGGCCGGCCGGTGGCGAGCCGGTTCGCCCCGGCCGCGCCGGCGCCGATGCTCACCCCGACCGCACCCCCTCGCCCCCATGGCGAGGCTTGGATGCGACTGGAATTCAACTCATATATCTTATCTCACGGATGGGACAGCCCGGTCAACTGCAGGGCTCCCAGACCCACTCCGGCGCTGCGCTCGGGCCGACGCGGATGTTCGTCGGGGGCGAGTGGCGCGACGCGCTGAGCGGGGCCTCGGAGCGGGCGAGCAGCCCCGCCACCGGCGAGGATCTCGGGGCGGTCGCGTGGGGCGATCGCGACGACGCCCGTGCGGCAATCGACGCCGCGGTCGCAGCCTTCGCGGGCTGGGCGGCCGAGACCGCGTTCGCTCGCGCGGCCGCCCTGCACCGCGTCGCCGACGTCTGCGAGCGGCGCCGCGAAGAGCTGGCCCACGCGCTGACGCTTGACCAGGGCAAGCCGCTGCACGCCGAGGCCTATGACGAGGTCGACGAGCTGATCGTCATGTGGCGCGCCGCGGCCGAGGACGGCGTGCGGCTGGAGGGCTCGATCCCGCCGAGCTCGGCCCCCGGCAAGCGCGTGCTGCTCATGCGCCGCCCGCTCGGGCCCGTTGCCGTCGTGACGCCATGGAACTGGCCTTACACGATGCCTGCCGAGATCGTCGCGCCGGCCCTGGCAGTGGGCAACACGGTCGTCTGGACTTGCGCGCCGTCGACTGCCGTGTGCTCGGGCCTGCTGGCCGAATGCGTCGCCGAGGCCGACCTGCCGCCCGGCGTCTTCAACCTCGTCCTCGGGCCGGGGCCGGTGGTGGGCGACGAGATCGTCGCCAATCCCGGCACGGTCGCGGTCGGTTTCATCGGCTCGACGGCGACGGGGCGGCGGATCGCGGAGCGCGCCGCGGGCAAGCGCCTGCTGCTGGAGATGGGCGGCAACGGCCCGCTCGTGGTCTTGGACGGCGCCGACGTCTCGGCGGCGGCAGCAGCGGCTGTGAGCGCCTGCTTCTTGTGCGCGGGCCAGAGCTGCACGGCGGGCGAGCGGCTGCTCGTCCAGGAGCGCGTGCGCGACGAGTTCGTGGAGCGCCTCGCGGGCGTCGTCGAGGCCGAGGTGCGCCTGGGCGATCCGTTCGCGGCCGAGACGACGATGGGGCCGCTGAACAACGACGCGGTCGCCGGCAAGATGGACGAGCACGTCGGCGATGCGGTCGCGCGCGGCGCGCGCGTGGTCGCCGGCGGCGAACGCTCCTCGGACTTCCCTACGGACCTGTACTGGACGGCGACGATCCTCGACGGCGTCGACGAGGACGCACAGGCCGCGCGCGAGGAGACCTTCGGCCCGATCGCGCCGGTCGTGCCGATCACGTCGTTGGAGCACGCGATCGCGCTGACCAACGCGTCGCCGTACGGCCTGCTCGCCGCGGTCTTCACCGGCGACGTCATGGACGGCCTGCGCTTCGCCGACCAGGTTCGGACCGGCCTGGTCAACATCAACGAGACGACGAACTACTGGGAGAACCACCTTCCCTTCGGCGGCCGCGCGGGGAGCGACAGCGGCATCGGCCGGATCGGCGGGCGGCACGCGCTGGAGCAGCTCACGGAGCTGCAGACGATTGTGATCGGGTAGTCGTCCGCGGCGGTTGGCGGCGATGCGCGGCCGGGCATTGAGGGAGTGAACCGTCCTGGTGGTGCATGCCTGGGCGGTCGTCCTCGGGCGCCGGCTGCGCCCGAACTCGCGTCGCGTGGGGCCTTTGTCACGCATGCGGTGTCAAAGGCGCCGCGCACCACCGAGCTGGCGCGCGACCACTCGCCCCGCGGCCGTCGGCCGCCGGCGGCCGAGGACGACGACCCGCACCACACGGCGCCGCCCACGTTCACTCCCTCAGTGCCCGAACACGCGCCCACGCGCACGCCGGCGGACGACTCAGCGCACCGGCGGCGGCGCCGGGCCCGACCCCGGCTCGACCCCGTGCGGCAGGAGCCCGAAGTGCATGCGCCCGAACGAGTCCGCGGCGAGCTCGGGCTGCACCGTGTTGTGCGTCATCAACACGGTGAGGTCACGAGCCAGGCGCTGCCACATTGCCCCCGTGCGCATGCCCGCCGAGCCGTTCGTGCGCATCATGATCCCGACGGCGTCGTACGCGAGCTTGGCGCAGTACTGCTTGCGCAGCTGCAGCCGACGGTCGAGGTCCATGCCGAACTCGATCGCGCCGTCGGCGGCCTGGCGGCACCACTGCATGTAGTCGCTGTCGCTCTGCAGCAGCGCGCACTCGGCGATGTCGATCAACTGGAAGGCCTCGCCGAAGAAGCGCGGGTACTGGGCGTGCTCCGTCATCGGGATGAGCGGCAGGACGGTCGTCTTGCGCTTGCGGATGCTGTCCTCGTAGAGGTCGAGCACGCCCCGTGCCGTGCCGACAGCAACCGACGCGGTCTCGCTGAAGATCAGGCCGCCGATCGTGCCCTCGCGGTACATCGGGTTGTCGTGCACCGTACGCCCGGCCGCGGGCGGCGCATCGAGCCTGAAGATCGAGTCGATGGTCCGCGACTTGGGGATGAAGACGTCCTCGACGACCACGCGCTTGGAGCCGGTGCCGCGCAGGCCGAGCACGTCCCAGTTGTCGATGATCTCGACGTCGTCGAAGTCGACGACGCCGATGAAGTCGGTGGCGAACTCGCCGGCCGAGACGTCGTCGCCGAACGCCCACGCGAGCACGAGGTGGGTCGCCGAGTCGCAGCCCGAGACGTAGTCGAACGTCCCGGAGCACTGGTAGCCGCCGTCGACCTCGCGTGCCTTGCCGGGCCGTAGCCGGCCCGGCATGCGGACCTCGCCGTCGGCGCCGTAGATGTCGATCTGCCCCTCCTCGGGCCAGAGCGCCGCCAGCATGTGGGCGTGGCCGGCGGTCAGCGTGTAGGTCCAGCCGCTCGCCGGGCAGCCGCGCGCGAGCTCGATCGCGACGCGCGTGAACGTCGGGAGGTCGAACTCGTAGCCGCCGAACCGCCGCGGCTGCAGGATCCGATAGAAGCCGGCCTCAACGAAGTCGCGGCTGGTCTCGTCGGGCATGCGCCCGAGGCGCTCGCACTCCTCCTGGCGCTCGCGGAGCACCGGCACCATGGCGCGGGCGCGCTCGATCATCTCGGCCGCCGTCAGCTCCGGCTCGGGGACTTCGATCGCGTGCGTGGACGTCGTGGACATCAGTCGCCTCCTCAGCCGCCGCCAGTCAGGCTACCTGATACCCAGCCGGGAACCGTCGTCAGCGAGGAGCGCTGCTCGAAGCGATCGGCGCCGCTTCGGGATAGCCTCCCCGCCCGTGATCGCGGCGCATCGCGAGTACACGCGCGAGCGCCTGCAGCGCTTGGAGGAGCGGCTGTCCGGCGCCGTGTACCCCGAGCGTGTGCCCGTGGGCGACCTGCTGCTGGCCGGGCCGGTCGATCGCATCGAGTACGCGGCAGCGCAGGCGCTCGAGTACCGCCGGGTCGCGCCCGGCGAGCAGCTCGGACCGCTGTTCGCGACCTACTGGCTGCGCGCGGAGGCGACGGTGCCGGAGGCCTGGGCGGGCGCGCGCGTCGACCTCGTGCTCGACACCCGCAGCGAGGCCACCCTGTGGCTCGGCGGCCGCGCGGTGCAAGGACTGAACTCGTCCGGGACCCAGCCGCGGCCCGACGCGACGCTGGTCGACCGCGCCCGAGGCGGCGAGCGCGTCGGGCTTCGAGGTCGAGATCGCCTGCAACGGCCCGTTCGGCCGCGACGTCGAGGGCCAGGGTGAGCGCGGGCCGTTCCGCTCGGTCTCGCCGTACGTCCTCGACGCCTGCGAGCTGGCCCGCTTCGACCCCGACGCGTGGCGGCGGCTGTGGGACTTCGCCGTGCTGCGCGCGCTCGAGCTCGAGGACGGCGTGGACCCGTCGTTCGCCGGGGAGCTGCTCGCCGCCCTCAACGACTTCGCCACCGCCTACGAGACCGGCGCCGACGGCGACGCGATCCTCGCCGACCTGTACGCACGACACGCGGCCGGCGGCCCCCACGAGATATCGGCCGTCGGCCACGCGCACCTCGACACCGCGTGGCTGTGGCCGCTGGAGGAGACCTGGCGCAAGGCGCAGAGATCGTTTTCAACCCAGGTGCGGCTCACGGACGAGTACCCCGAGCACGTGTTCTGCGCCTCGCAGGCCCAGCACTACGCGTGGGCCAAGGAGCGCGACCCGCGGCTGTGGCAGGCCATCCGCGAGCGCGTGGCACGCGGCCAGTGGGTGCCGGTGGGCGGCAGCTGGATCGAGCCCGACTGCAACCTGCCCTCGGGAGAGTCGCTCGCCCGCCAGCTGCTGTTCGGCCAGCGCTTCTTCGAGCGCGAGCTGGGCCGACGCTGCGGCGAGCTGTGGCAGCCCGACGTGTTCGGCTACACCGCCCAGCTGCCGCAGCTCATGCGGCTGGCCGGGATGACGCGCTTCCTGACCCAGAAGCTGTCGTGGAATCGTTTCACCAAGCCCGAGCACCACACCTTCACCTGGCAGGGGCTCGACGGCAGCGAGGTGCTGACGCACTTCCCGCCGACCGACACCTACAACGCCGAGGCGACGGTCGCCGAGCTGCGCCGCGGAGTGCGTGACTACCTCGATCACCCGCGCTCGCGCGACAGCCTGCTGATCTTCGGCCACGGCGACGGCGGCGGCGGCCCGACCCGCGCGATGCTCGAGCGCCTGCGCCGGACGCGCGACCTGCGCGGCCTGCCGCGCACCGACGCTGCGCGCGCCGCAGGCGTTCTTCGATCGCCTGGAGAGCGACGCGCGCGACCTGCGGACGGTCGTCGGCGAGCTGTACTTCGAGTACCACCGCGGCACCTACACCAGCGCAGGCCGCGCTCAAGCGCGGAAACCGTCGCTGCGAGACGGCGCTGCACGACGCCGAGGCGCTGTCGCGCGCTGGCCGCGCGGCTGCGCGGCGCGCCGTATCCGCGCGCCGAGCTGGCTGATGCGTGGCGCGTGCTGCTGGTCAACCAGTTCCACGACATCCTGCCCGGCAGCTCGATCGCCGAGGTCAACGAGCGCGCGCGGGCCGACCTGGCCGCCGTCGAGGAGCGCGCGGACGCGCTGGCGGGCGGCGCCCTGGCCGCGCTGGGCGCTGACGGCGACGCGCCCGTCGTGGTCAACACGACGCCCTTCGCGCGCCGGGAGGTGGTGCGCGACCCGGCGGGCGCGCTCGTGGTCGTGGAGGCTCCGGCTTACGGAGCCGGCGGGCGCGGGTGGCAATCGTCGGCGCCGTGCGCTGCGAGCGCACGCCCGACGGCGGCGCGATTCTCGAGAACGAGCATCTGACCGCAACCCTCACGGCCGGCGGCGAGCTGGCGAGCCTCGTACATCGCGCGACCGGGCGCGAGGCGCTCGCCGCGCCCGGCAATCGCCTCGAGCTCTACGAGGACCGCCCCGTCGAGTGGGACGCGTGGGACATCGATCCGTCGCACCTCGAGACCCGCGCCGACTGCGCGCCGGCGGACGACATCGCCGCCGTGACTGCCGAACCGCTGCGCGCCGAGGTCGCCTTCGAGCGTCCGGTCGGCCGCGCGTCGCGGCTGCGCCAGACGTTCCGGCTCGACGCGACCGCGCGCCGGCTCGAGGTCCACACGACAGCCGACTGGCGCGAGGAGCACCGCCTGCTGAAGGTCGCCTTCCCGCTCGCCGTCCGCGCCGATGGTGCGACCTACGAGACGGCGTTCGGCGCGACGGTGCGCCCCACCCACTACTCCACGCGCGCGCGACCTCGCCCGCTACGAGGTGCCCGGCCACCGCTTCGCCGACCTCTCCGAGCACGGCTTCGGCGTCGCGCTGCTGACCGACTGCAAGTACGGCTACAGCGCGTTCGGCGACGACCCTGCGCATCAGCCTGCTGCGTGCGCCCAAGGCGCCCGACCCGTCCGCCGACTGGGCGAGCACACGTTCGCCTACGCCATCCTCCCCCACGCCGGCGGTTGGCAGGACGGCGGCGTGGTCGGCGAGGCGCGCGCGTTCAACGCGCCGCTGTGCTGGGGCGCGGGCGTGCCGGCCGGCGCTTGGGCGCAGGTCGACGCGCCGGGCCTGGTGCTCGACACGATCAAGCTCGCCGAGGACTCCGACGCTCTCGTTCTGCGGCTCTACGAGGCACACGGCGGCCGCGGCCGCGCGCGGATCCGGCTCGCGCTCCCGTGGACGGCGCGCGCCGCGCCAACCTGCTCGAGGACGAGCTCGGGCTCGCCGAGGTCGACGGCGACGCGATCGTCGTCGACTACCGGCCCTGGGAGATCGTCACGCTCGTGG
The DNA here is from genome assembly GCA_963821355.1 of uncultured Actinomycetes bacterium. Lineage (GTDB taxonomy): Bacteria > Actinomycetota > Thermoleophilia > Solirubrobacterales > Solirubrobacteraceae > JAOPZW01. Next base: position 119,585 of record CAWGDO010000010.1, read on the forward strand.
TCGACTGAGGCCCACGCTCACCACAGGACGCGAAGCTCCGGCGGCTTGCGGAAGACGAGCCCACGCGCGGCGGACGCGTGCTCGGGATCGAGGCGCAGACCTGGCAGCCGCGCCAACAGCCGGCCAACCGCGGTGTGCGCCTCCAGGCGCGCGAGGTGCATCCCGATGCACACGTGCGGGCCACGCGCGAACGCGAGGTGCCGGCCGGCGTTGGCGCGGCGCACGTCGAAGCGGTCGGGATCGGCGAAGGACGCCGGGTCGCGGCTCGCGGCGGCGACCGAAACGCTGACGAGCTCGCCGCGCGCGACCTCGGCGCCACCAAGGCGCACATCCGACGTGGCGTAGCGGTCGACCATCGCCGCCGCCGGCTCGAGGCGCAGGGACTCCTCGATCGCGTTGGCCAGCACGGCCGGATCGCTCTCGGCGAGCGCGCGCTGCTGCGGGTCAGCGAGCAGGAGAGCCACGGCGTTCGTGATCATCCCCTCCGTCGTCTCGATGCCGCCGAAGAGCATCACCGCGGCGTTGGACACGACCTCGGTGCGACGCAGACCGCCGGCATGCGGCCGCAGCCGCCAGGAGCGACGAGCCCGGCGCGCGGTCGAGCACCGGCTCGACCGCCGCCCGCAGGTCGCCGAACGCGGCCCGCCCGGTATCGGGGACGTCGCCGCCGCCCGTGACCTCGGTCACCGCGGCGACGATGTCGTCGTACCAGCCCAGGACCGCCGTGGCGTCGGTGTCCTGCAGGCCGAGCGCGTAGGTGACGACAGCCGCGGCCAACGGGCCCGCGAAGCTGCGGCGCAGCTCGGCCTCGCCGGCGGGCTCGATGGCGTCGATGAGTCGCTCGACCTCGGCGGCGACGAGCGCGGTGAAACGTTCTCTCACGGCGTCGCGCCGAAACGGGCGCGCGAACGGCGCACGGTGGCGCTCGTGCTCGGCGCCATCGAGCGTGAGCATGCTCGGGCCGACGACCCGGCCCGTCGAGAAGCGCGGATCGTCGACGGTAAACGTTTTCGCGTCGTTCATGACCTGCAGCGCGAGGTCGCGGCGCGTGACGAGCCAGCCGCCGAGCGCCGGAAGCCACGACACTGGCTCGCGTCCGCGCAGCCGCGCAAACAGCGCGTGCGCGGTGGGCGCCTCGAGATCGTCGAGCGTGGCGGCCGCGCCGATCGGAAAGTCGCGCGACCTATCCACGCGGCGGCGGCCCGGTCGGGCCGCGGACGACGCGCTCGACCGGACCGTTGGGGGCCACGAGCACCTTCATCGCGGTGCCGGTCTGCGCAAGCTCGAGCGCGTCGCCGACCTCGGGCAGCGCGATGCGGTGCGTGATCAGCGGCGCGAAGCGCGCGGTGCCGAGCTCGTCGACACCGCAGATGCCCGAGCAGTGCATGCGCAGCAGCACGGGGTCGAGTTCGGGGAAGCGACCCAGCGCGAAACGGCGCGGCGCTTCGATCACGGCGGCTTGGACCATCATCCGCTCAGCCGGGATCTGCGCTGTGGCGCGATCGACGTTCGCATCCTCGCTGGAACAGTACGAACGACTGGCACGGGACGGGAAGGCTGTCGCCGCGCTGCACGGTCACGCCCGGTCTAGGATCAGCTCGCCGTCCCCGCGCAGGCGGCGGGGCGAAGGAGCGAACGTGGGCGGAGCGGAACAGATCGGCGTCGTCGGATGCGGTCTGATCGCCGGGGCGGTCGGGGCGTGGGCCTGAACGACGGCCGCCTGCGCCTCGCGGTTGTCGGGGCGGGGCGCATGGGCAGCGTCCATCTCGACGCGCTGCGCAGCGCCGAGCGTGCCGCGGCGGTTGCGGTAGTCGAGCGGAACCGCCCAGCGCTCACGGGCGGCGCCTGTTTCGCGCATTGGCGGATGATGATCGGTTCCGGTTGGCGGCGTTCAGCGAGCGCGTGTGACGCGTTCGAGTACCCGGGCTGCGAGTGGCATGTCCGGAGTGCGCCATACGTGTCGCTGCTCGAAGGGCCAGGCGTAGATCGGGTTGCCGTCGCGCACCAGCTCGAGCAGGCGTGGTTCGACGAGCTCCTCGGCTGACCACTCGTACAGGCGTTGCAGCCGCGGCGCGATCACCGCGTAGTCGAGCAGCCGGCCAAGACGCTGCTCGTCGGCGACATAGCGGTCGACGTCGAGCGCGAGCGGATAGCGGTCTGGGAGCACGCGGCGGAGTGAGAGGAAGACGCCGGCCATCCCGAGCCGCGGGTCGCCGAGCAGGCGGCCCGAGCGGAGCGAGCCGTCCGAGCGCCAGGCGCGGCGCCGCGGCGAGTGCGTGCGCGTAGAGCACGCGTAGCAGCGCGACGTTCATGAAGAAGCGCTCCGGCGCGCTCTCCGCTTCGGCGAGATCTGGTGCTCCATGTATCCGGCCACGATGCTCGCGTTGTGCGCCCGGTACCAGTTGCGCCCCGTCGGTCTCGCGGCGAACTCCAGCCAGAGCCGCACGGCCTGCGATGACGGCTCGCCGGCCAATCCACCGAGGAGCGCGATCGTTTCGCATCCGTCCCGCAGCAGTCGCTCGTTGACCGCGCGCCACCACACGCTGCCGGGCGGCGACGCGTCGAGCGGATTGAGCACACCGCGGCGCGCCTGCCAGCGCATGAACGACAACGCCGCCCGTCGGAACGGGAGGTGTCGCGGGGCCCGGCCCGTCGGCCCGTGGAAAACGCGGGCCATCAGTGCAAGACGCGCTGCCGGATCGTCGCGCACGGCCGCGACCTGCGCTCCGGCCGACCCGAGCGCGTTTGCGTGGCGGCTCATCGCGAGGAGTGAATACGGCTCAGGCCGGCGTGTACACCCGCGTGCGCCGGTGAAGGCCGCGGGCTCGACGAGCGCGAGCGTCGATGCTACGCGGCGGCCGCGAGCGTCGCGGTCGGAGCGTCCGCCGCGCGGTGCATCGCCCCAGCGAGCCCGTCGTGGTAGTGGTCGGCGAACATCTTCGCGACGAGCTCGCCGCGGCTTGAGACGCCGGCCTTCTCGTACACGGACTTCAGGTGGTCCTGGACGGTGTAGCGGGAGAGGTGCAGCTCGCCGGCGATCTCGTTCGTCGTCAGGCCGCGCGCGAGCGCGCGGTGACGTCGACCTCGCGGGGCGTGAGCTCGTAGGCGTCGACGATCAGCGGGGCCACCTCGCTCGCCTTCGCCGGCTCGATGACGACGGCGACGTCCGCGACGGTCCCGTCGGCGCGGTGCAGGCACGAGGCGTGGATGAGCAGCCAGACGCCGCTGTCAGTCCGCGCGCGCGTGCGCGTGGCGGCCGCGGTCGCGCCCGCGGCGGCGCGCGCCCGCGCCTCCTGAGCGACGACCGTGACCTCGCTCGGCACGTCGCGGCCAAGCGACCGGGTCGGGAAGGCGGAAGATCGACTCGAGATCCTCGAACCAGGCCAGCGCCTCGGGGGTGGCGGACACGAGGCGATTGTCGGCGTCGACGATCGCCATCCCGGGCCCACGGCCGGCGACGCTCCGCGCCGGATGCGAGATCAGCGACATCCGCAGCGCGCGGCCGACGATCGGGGCGATCGTCTCGACGAAGGCGACCTCCTCGGCGCTGAAGCCGTGCGCGGTTCCGGCGCGGTTGAGGTGCAGCAGCCCCCAGCCGCGGCCGCCGGCGTTGAACGTCGCGCGCAGCTCGGCGTCGGCGTCCATCAGCGTCCGCAGCTCGCGCCAGCGCGCGCTGCGCTGCGGGCGTCCGCCGGTCGCGGCGTGCAGGTCGGCGGCCTGCCGGGGAGCCCGCGCGAGGTCGCTGAACTTGTTGAAGTCGGGGACCTCGAACTCGTACTCCCAGAACGGCCAGCACACGGTGTGCGGCATCCCGAGCGCGACGCCGGCGCCCAGCCCGAGCAGCGTGTCCGGGTCCGTGGCGGCCATGACCAGTGCGTCGATGGGCATCGCCGCGCGCAGCTCCTCGGCGACGCCCTCGATGAGCTGCTGCGTCGGCAGCCGGTCGGCGGCGAGCGCATCGATCCGTCGCGCCGCTCGCGCGAGGCTGTGGGAGGCCGTCGATTGCATGGCGAGACGCTACGCGCGCCGCGCGGCCTACGCGGTGTGGGTAGCTCGACATCGGCGGGCGGGTGAGCCGATCCCCCCTGAAACCAGGGGGTGCGCGCGGCACGATCACCCAGGTTCGCGGGATCGACGGCAGGCGCCCCTGCGCCCGACCATCGGCCCATGCTCACGACCACCCACTCTCCTCTCTCCGAAGCCCTCACCGGCACCGTTGTGCTCCCAGGCGATGCTGGCTGGGACGAAGCCCGGTCGGCGTTCAACCTGCTGCTCGACCAACACCCCGCGGCGGTCGCCTTTCCAGCCGACGCCGAGGACGTCATCGCCGCGGTCGCCTACGCCCGCGAAGCGGGACTGCGCGTCGCGCCCCAGGCGACCGCCCACAACCAGGGTCCGCTCGGCGACCTCGAGAACACCCTGTTGCTGAACGTCAGCGCGCTCCAGGAGGTCCACGTCGACACAGGCGCGCAGCGCGTGCGTGTCGGCGCCGGCGTCAAATGGGACCGGGTCGCGCCGCGGCTCTCCGCCCACGGCCTGGCCGGCCTGCACGGCTCGTCGCCCGATGTCGGCATCGCCGGCTACTCGCTCGGCGGCGGCATGGGCTGGCTGGCGCGCAAGCACGGCCTGCAGACCAACGCCGTGACCGCGCTCGAGCTCGTCACCGCCGACGGCGACCTCCTGCGCGTCGACGCCGATCACCACCCCGACCTCTTCTGGGCGCTGCGCGGCGGCGGCGGCAACTTCGGCGTCGTGACGGCGATCGAGTTCGCCGTCCACCCGGTCGACGACCTCTACGCCGGAGCCATGTTCTTCCCGTTCGAGCGCTCGTCGGAGGTGCTCCACGCGTGGACCGACCTGCTGCCGACGCTGCCCGACGAGCTCATGTCCTGGGCATCGGTGATGCACTTCCCGCCGATCCCCGACGTGCCGGCCTTCGCCCGCGGGCGCTCGTTCGCCGTCGTGATGGCGGCCTTCCTCGGCAGCGAAGCGGAGGGCCGCGCGCTGCTGCGGCCGCTGCGCGATCTCGAACCGGCGCGCGACACCTTCGCCACTGTCCCGCCGGTCGTGCTCGGCGATCTCGCCATGGATCCGCTCGACCCGCTTCCGTTTCACTTCACGCACCAGCTCATGCACGAGCTTCCCGCGGAAACGATCGACGAGCTGATCGCGAAGGTCGGGCCCGGCCTCGGACCGCGGCCAGACGGTGACGATCCTCCAGTTCCGTCACATGGGCGGCGCGCTGGCGCGTGAGACCCCCGGCGGCGGGCGCCCGGGCGACGTTGCCGGGCGAGATCTGCATGATGGCCCTCGGCGCGGTCTTCGACGAGCCGTCCGACATGGCGGTGCGCGAGGCGCTCGCCGACATCGACGCAGCCGTTTTGCCGCACAGCGCCGGCGAGTACCCCAACTTCGTGGAGGTGCCGGCCGACGCAAGCAGCTTCTTCGAGCCCACGGTCTGGACCCGCCTGCGCGACGTCAAGCACCGCTACGACCCCGCCGACCTGTTCGCCGGCAGCCACCACGTCCCGCCGGCGGCTGCGGCCGGCCGGTAACGCCAGATAGGGCGGTCTACGGAGGCCGCCCTATCCGAGCTCCCCGGCACGTCGCCCATCCGCGCGAACTGCGCGCCGGCGCCCGCGCCGAGCCGACGCGCGGCTCGTTGCGACGATGGTGGCGGGCGCGTGGGTCCACCATCCGGGATGGTGAGCGCCCCGGCCTGCCATCATCGGTCCATGACTGACGATGACCCTGAACACAACAGCTTCGAGGACGTAGCGCGGGTGCTGGCCGATGAACTGAGCCGGGCGGTCGGGCGCCTTTCCGAGATCGACGTCGACGAGATCGCGCGATCAGCGAGCGTGGAGGCCGACCGTGCGCGGCGGTGGTTCGACGAGGTCGGCCGGTGGCTGCGCGAGCAGGGCGACGCCATCGGCAGCGCGCCGTTCGTGTCGGGCCAGCCGACCACGAGCGAGGATCCCTTGCGCGGCGCTGGGCCGCATCCGCTCGATCTCCCGACGGCGGACCAGGGGCTGGCGCTGGCGGCCCTCGACTCGGGCCGCTGGAAGGTCGAGCCCGGGACGAGCACGCTCGCGGTCCACGGCGAGGGGCCGGGACCCAGCGATGCGCTCGGGCTCGTCCGCGAATTGCGCGTCCGCGACTGGATGCGCGCCGAGGGCGAGCTCACCAGAGCCGGCCGCAGCGCGCTGCGGCGCTGGCTGGACGCGGCGGATCGAGCCTGACGCGCGCGCCGTCGAATATGGGACGCTAGTCGGGTGCCGTGGGTCCCCGAGCTGTTCTCTGCGCCGGTACTCGAGGGATGGCTGGAGAAGCGGCGGCGGGCGCGGATCGTGGACGTGCCGTACTTCGACGGGCTGTTGTCCGGCGAGCTCGATGCGCTCGTCGGGTCGTTCGCCGGGTCGCCCGAGCTCTATCACCCCGTCCGCGGACGCATCAAGGGCACGCGGGCGTTCGAGGCGTATGTCGCCGATACGAACGCGTGGCTGAAGCAGAGCAACGCCTCGATCGAGGACGTCGCGCGGGTCGTCACCGAACAACGCGGCTTCGAGGAGGTGATCGTCCATCTCGACACCGAGGCCGGCCGAGTCGGTCTTCCCGTCGCGCTCGTCGCCGACCACCGGTCCGAGGGACGGCTGGACGAACTGCGGGTCTACTACAGCCGCTGGCCGCTGACCGGCCGCCACGCGAACCGTTCACCCGTGCTGCAGCCCGACCCGGAGTTGCGCGAGTCAGACGTCGTCGCCGAGTACCAGCGCGCGCTGAGCGCCGGCGACGTCGACGCGATCCTGGCGACCTTCGAAGCGGACGGCTACGCCCGCGAGCCCGCGGGCGGCCGGTACATCCACCGCGGACGCGACGGCCTGCGCGCCTTCTACGCGCATCTGTTCTCCAACGACGGCGGCATCCCGTTGGAACACTGCGGGCTCGTCGACGACGGCCGGGCCTGCGCGCTGGAGTACAACGTCGTGCGATGGGGCAAGACCGAACTCCCGCCGGAGGCGGGCGTGGCCGTCTACGTCCGAGGCCAGAGCGGCAGGCTCGCCGCCGCCCGCATCTACAACGACATCGAGCCCCCGCTTGGTCCGCGTGTGTAGCCCCGAGCTTCAGGACCATGCGCACCCGAGGGCGCAGCGTCGTCGGCATCGCCCGATTCGGATGACGCCGCAGCGCGCGCTGATCCCTTACGGTTGGCGAGCGGAGCATCGTACGCCGACAGCAAGTGATTCGGAGCAACCATGAACTACAGCATCGACTGGCGCTCGGCCGAGGTCCGCGACGGCACGCTGAGCGTCGGCTTCAACGACGATCCCGACTTCGCGTTCCTCACGGCATTTGACATGGTGCTGATCGAGTCCGGATCGCAACCCTCCGATCGGTGGGGAGACGTGCAGATCGCCGGAGGGCGCATCGTGGTCGCCGACGTTCAGCCCGGCGCCGGCGGCGACCTTCGCGCGTTCCTCGACGAGACCGTCCGCCAGGCCGACGTTCGTGACGACGCCGAACGTGAGCGTCGCGCGCGGCGTGCCGAGGAGGAGCGCGCCTCCGCGGAGCGCCGCGACGCCGAGGCCAAGGAGGCAGAGGCCTCCGCCCGCAGCCGGGACGAGCAGCTCGAGCAAGAGTTCCGCCACTGACCTCGACACCTCGCGCCGGCACGGACGACGCGCCGCTGCAATTACCCGCCCACGGCGGAACTACGTGTCGCCCCGCGCGACGATAGGCGCATCGGCAATTTCTGATGGCGCGATTCCTGAGACATCTGCCCGGACCTCGCGCTGTGCGATCCGCACGCGTCAGCGTCAGCTGGCAGCGCGGACGAGTTCGCAGGATCAGGGTTGAGTATGTGCGGCCTCATCTGATCCGGCGCATCATCAACGCCGTGCGGTGGTAGCCGCGAGAGCAGCGACGTCGGGAGCAAGGCTGGTGGAAGAATCACCGCCGTGGCGTTCACCGGCGTGCACGCGATCCTCTTCAGCCAGGACGCCCCCGCCGACCGGGCCTTCTTGGCAAACGTCTTGGGGCTCGCGTCGGTCGACGCCGGCGAGGGCTGGCTCATCTTCGCGCTGCCCCCGGCGGAGCTCGCCGCGCACCCGGCGTCGGCGGACGGCGACGGTTATGAGCTCTATCTCATGTGCGACGACATCGAAGCGACCATACGCGAGCTCAAGGCGAAGGGCGTGGAATTCAGCGGCGACGTGACACGGCAGCGCTGGGGGCTCATCACGGCCATCCAACTGCCTGGCGGCGGCCGACTCGGGCTCTACGAGCCGCTGCACTCGAGCCCGCTGCTCGCCGCGCGCTGAGCAGCCCATCCGTGCTGACGCGGGTCCGCTCAGACCGCGCCTGGGCTACGCGTGCGGGATGCTTCGCTGACACAGACGCCAGACGTCCGATGGCGACGTCGCCGACAGAGGAGCCGCTCATGGACACGCGCCACGAGGAACCCAACAACCTCGCCGAGGAGCTCGACCTGCCCGAGCATCTCGACGATGACGAGGCCGTCCCCCCCGCCGGCGGCCCGCTGCGCTTCGCGCGCATGACCGGCTCGTCGATCGCCGGCCGTGACGCCGCCCCGTGGGTCACCGACTTCCTCAACGCCGCCTACTACCGGCGGCCGGTCGCCGAGCGCGAGGTCGACGACCTGCGATTGGCGTTCTCGGTCCTGACGACGTACTGGTATCGGCAAGGGGCGCGGTCGTCTGCGCATCACCGACCTGCCCGCCTTCCACCGCGCGTTTGGCGCCCATCGGTTCGACACGCAGGACGTGGGCCGAGGGCTCATGAGCCGCGACCAGCTCCTGCAGGGAGCCAGCAGCCTGATCGGCGACTGGTTCCCGGACGCCTACGACGACGACGAGCGCCGCGGCTGGGGGATCGCGTTCCCGACCGCCGAGGCGAAGGCCTCATACGACCCGGAGCGCCGGTTCAAGCTTGCGAAGCTCGGCGAGCTCACCCCGGAGCGGACCCCGGCCGAACGAGCAGATCTGGCACACCTACGCGCCCGTGCGCATGCCGTCCGCCGAAGCGGTCATCGGCGCGCTGACCAAGCCCGAGACCTGGCCGGACTACGCCACCGAGCTCGGCCGCTTCACGCCGCTGCGCGCCGGCGGCCTGCCCGATCAGACGTTCGAGATCGAGGTCGCGGCCGGCACCGAGTCCAGCACTGCCGATCTTCACCCGCGGCTACGTGACCATCACAACGCTCGTCACCCCCGACGACCCGGGCGCCCTCGCCGACTGGTTCGACAAGCTGGAGGACGGCCTGGCCCGTTACGGCGACAACGAACCGCGCGCGGTCCCGGAGGGCGCCACCCCGCTGGTCGGGTTCGACCTGACCACCCACCAGGGGCACTTCATGGGCGCCGGCCACAACCGGCTCCTGCTCTACGTCCACGACGATCAGGCGTGGGTGCGGGCGGCCGGCACCTGGGATCCGATGGCCTGGCACGTCGACAAGGCCTACGCGGTCGCGGGCCGCGACGCGCAGCACGCGTTCTGGGGGCAGGTCGTCTCCGGCGACGCCAGCCCCGAGCGGGTCGAGCGGCTGTCGATGCTGCACCAGCTCGCGCTTGCGGATCGCCTGAACCGTGATCGAGCACGCCGTCGTGATCGGCAGCGGGCCGAACGGGCTCGCCGCCGCCATCGCCCTCGCCCGGGCCGGGCGGGCGGTGACCGTGCTCGAAGCCGCCGACGAGCCGGGCGGGGCGGTGCGCACCGAGGAACTGACCCTGCCCGGGTTCCTCCACGACACGTTCTCCTCCGTGTATCCGGCGACCGCCGCCTCCCCGGTGTTCTCCCGCATGCCACTGGATCGCTTCGGCCTGGAGTGGGTGCACCCGGAGGCGTGCTCGGCGCAGCCACTCCCCGACGGCCGCGCGCTCGCCCTCTACCGGGACCTGGACCGGACCGCCGACGAGCTCAACGTCGCTCAGCCGGGAGACGGGGACGCGTGGCGGGCGTTCGTAGAGCCACTACTGGACGCGTTCGACGCGGTCCGGGCGACGATGCTGTCGGGGTTCCCGCCGCTGACCGGGCCCGTGAAGCTGCTGCTCGAGCGCCGGCCCGGCCGGGCTGGCGAAGTTCGTGGCGTTGCTGCCGGGCTCAGCAGAGCGGCTTGGTCGGCGGCTGTTCGAGAACGCCGACGCGCGCGCCTGGCTGTACGGGGCCGCCGGACACGGGGACGTGCCGCCAACCGGGCCGGCTCGGCGATCGCGGTCGCCTACCTGAACCTGCTGGGGCACGCGGTCGGCTGGCCGAGCCCGCGCGGCGGCGCGCAGGCGCCTGACCGACGCGCTGGTCGGCTACCTGGTCGAGCTCGGCGGCCAGGTGCGCACCGGTGCGCTCGTCGACCGCCGTTGAGGCCGCACACGGCCGGGTCACCGGCGTGCGCCTGCCCGACGGCGACCAGGTCGCGGCCGACACGGTGATCGCCGACGTGATGCCGCACGCGCTGCTGCAGCTCGCCGGTGAGCACCTGGGAAGCGTGTACCGGCGGCTGCTGGGCCGGTACACGTACGGGCCGGCGACCGTGAAGGTCGACTGGGCGCTCGACGGCCCGATCCCGTGGCTGGCCGAGGAAGTGCGCGGCGCGGGGACGGTGCACGTCGGCGGCGGCGAAGACGAGCTGGTCGCGACGATCGCGGCGTCGGCGCGCGGCTTGCCCGAGCGGCCGTTTCTGCTCGCTCGGTCAGCAGACGGTCGCCGACCCGACGCGCGCGCCGGAGGGCCGGCACACCGCCTGGGCGTACACGCACGGCCCCCGGGACGGCGTCGACTGGGCTGGTGAGCTCGACCGGCACGTGGAGCGCATGGAGGCGCAGGTGGAGCGGTACGCGCCCGGGTTCCGTGACCGGATCCTCGCCCGGCACGTGCTCGGACCGGCCGAGCTCCAGGAACGCAACCGCAACCTGGTCGGCGGTGACGTCGGCGGCGGCAGCTACCGGCTCGACCAGGTGATCGTCCGGCCGGTCCCGTCGCTGTCGCCGTACCGGACGCCGCTGCGCGGCCTGTACCTGGGCTCAAGCGCGACGTTCCCGGGCGGGGCGGTGCACGGTGTGTGTGGTGACGCCGCCGCCAACGCTGCGCTGGCGGATGAGAGCGCGTGGCGGCGCGTCCTCCGCGCGCCGAGGCCGGGGCGCTAGGCGATTAGCATGCGCCGTTGTCGCACGATCGCGCGCGTCCCGGTCCGGCACGTACCTACAGAGGGGAAAGACCGATGCCCGCTACCGAACCCGAGCAGATGCATGGCTTGTTCGAGCAGGCCTTCAACGCCGGGGACCTTGAGGCTTTGATGGCGCTCTACGAACCGGACGCGGCCCTCATCCCGCAGCCCGGCACGGTCGCGGAAGGGACCGCCGCGATCCGCGATGCGCTGCGCTGGTTCCTCGACCGGCAGGGCCAGATCACGCTCGACACGAAGCTCGTCCTTCGCGTCGGCGACCTGGCTTTCCTCGCGAACCGCTGGTCGCTCGCCGGCGGGACGATGCCGGATGGGAGTCCCGCTGAGCTCGGGGCCACGACGGCCGAGGTGGCCCGCCGGCAGCCCGACGGCACCTGGCTCTACGTGATCGACAATGCCTGGGGCGACCAGGCAGCCACCTGAGGATCGCCGAGAGTCGCGCTCGCGGCGCAGCCCGTTACTCTTTTTACATGACGTTGCAGCGGCCCAGTGTGGATGCGCTTCTGCCGGTTCCGGCGGTTGACCCGCGGCCGCCCTTCGTGCACGTCCCGGCGTAGGCGCTCCCGCCGCTTCGGCCCGGAGCGCCGCGACCAACTCCGCCACCGCCGGTAGACGTCTACGAAGGAGTGCTCGATGTTCGCAGTACGCCTGCTCTCGGGAGCATCCCGATGAGTACCACCGCTTTGCCCAGCCAGTCGACCGACTTCCCCGCGTGGTATGGCGAGGTCGTCCGCCGCGCCGGACTTGCCGAGAACTCGTCGGTCCGCGGGGCGATGGTGATCAAGCCGCACGGCTACGCGATCTGGGAGGCGATCCAGCGCGAGCTCGACGACCGCATCAAGGCGACCGGCCACGAGAACATCTACCTCCCCATGTTGGTGCCCGCATCGGTGCTGGCACAGGAGGGCGAGCTGATTGAGGGCTTCGCGCCCGAGGTGGCCGTCGTCACCGAGGCGGGCGGCAAGAAGCTGGAGGAGCCGCTCGCGGTGCGTCCCACGTCCGAAGCGCTGATCTGGTCGACGTACGCGCGCTGGATGCAGTCGTACCGCGATCTTCCGCTGCTCTACAACCAGTGGGCCAACGCCGTCCGCTGGGAGCTGCGGCCGCGCCTCTTCCTGCGGACGAGCGAGTTCCTATGGCAGGAGGGGCACACCGCCCACGAGACGGCAGAGGAGGCGCTCGCCGAGACCCTGACGGTCCTGCACGACGTCTACGCCGACACGATCGAGAATGTCCTCGCGATCCCCGTGCTGCGCGGGCGAAAGAGCGAGAGCGAGCGAGCGATTCGCCGGCGCCGTCGACACCTACACACTTGAAGCGCTGATGCGCGACGGAAAGGCGCTCCAGGCCGCAACCTCCCACTACCTCGGCCAGGGCTTCGCGCGTGCGTTCGATGTCCGCTACAGGGGTCGCGACGGCGGTGAGCAGTACCCCTACGCGACCTCGTGGGGCGCGACCACGCGACTGGTCGGCGGCGTCGTCATGACACACGGAGATGACCGCGGGCTACGGCTGCCGCCTCGCGTCGCGCCGCAGCAGGTCGTGATCGTGCCGATCATCCGCGATGAGGATCGCGCCGATGTGCTCCAGGCCGCCACGGCCGTCGCTGACGAGCTGCGCGCAGCGGCCGTCCGGGTCCGGGTCGACGATCGGCCCGAGTACCGGCCCGGCTTCAAGTTCAACGAGTGGGAGCTCAAGGGCGTGCCGCTCCGGATCGAAATCGGCGCCCGCGATCTTGCGGCGGGCGTCGTGACCGTCGCGCGCCGCGACACCGGCGCCAAGCAGCAGATCCCGGCTTCTCGCGCGGCCGTCGCGATCGACGAGCTGCTGGACGACACGCAGGCGTCACTCTTCCAGTCCGCCCGCGACGAACGCGAACGGCGGACGCTCCGCGACCCGAGCGGCTACGAGGAGATGATCGAGTACCTCCGCAAAGCTGCCGGGTTCGTCGCAGCGCCGTGGTGCGGTCGCAGGGAGTGCGAGGTGCGGGTCAAGAACGACAGCTCCGCGACGATCCGATGCCTGCCGCTGAACGAGCAATCGACGCAGTCCGGTGCTTGCGTCTGCTGCGGTCGGTCAGCGGTGACCGCTGCGGTGTGGGCGCAGGCGTACTGACGCAGAAACCGGCTCCAGCAGCGGGTTTCGTGAGGGGTGAGCGAGGGGACTCGAACCCCGACCGCCTGGACCACAACTCGAACCGCATCGAATCGCCTACGCGTTTCCGCAGCCGCTGACAAGGGTCACGATCGTCATCTGACAAGACCCGCCTGATTCCTCCGGCTTGACGCATGCCGATATCGGCATATGATGGCGCCATGGCACGAGCAGCGACGACGTCGGACGTCTTCAACGCGATCGCCGAGCCGCAGCGCCGGGAGATCCTGGTGCTGCTGCGGGCGGGTGAGCGGCCGGTGACCGAGTTGGCCCAGGAGCTGGGGATGACCCAGCCGGGGGCGTCCAAACACCTGCGGGTGCTCCGGGAGGTCGGGCTGGTGCGGGACCGCAAGGCAGGCAAGCAGCGCCTGTACGGCCTTGACGCCCGCGGGCTGCGACCGGTCCACGAGTGGACCGGCGGGTTCGAGCGGTTCTGGAACGAGAGCTTCGACCGGCTGGACGCGTACGTGCAGGACCTCAAGCAGGCAAGGCAGGAGGAGTAGCTGATGAGCGCGACGGGACGAGGAGCGCCGGCGCAGTCCGCGACGGCCGACCGCGAGATCGTGATCTCCCGGGTCATCAGTGCCCCACGGGAGCTGGTGTTCGAGGCGTTCACCGAGGTGCGGCACCTGTCGCGGTGGTGGGGACCGGAGGGGTTCACCACCACCACGCGGGCGTTCGAGTTCCGCGTCGGCGGGGAGTGGGACTTCGTGATGCACGGACCGGACGGGACGGACTACCAGGAGTGGATCTCCTGGACCGAGATCGCCCCGCCGGAGCGGATCGCGCTGCTGCACGGTGAGTCCCGCGGCGACCCGAACGCCTTCGAGTCGGTCCTGACGTTCGCGCCCGACGGCGCGGCGACCCGGATCGAGATGCGCACGGTGTTCCCCACCAAGGAGCTGCGCGACGAGGCGGTCGAGAAGTACCACGCGATCGAGGGCGGCCAGCAGACCCTGAGCAACCTGGCTGCCTACGTCACCGAGATCGTTCGGAAGGGAGTTGAGGACTGATGGCCGGGAAGGTGTTCTTCAGCGTGTCGATGTCGCTGGACGGGTTCATCGCGCCCGAGTCCCTCGAGGACTTGATGGGGCAGCAGTGGATGGAACTGCAGCAGTGGATCTTCCCGCAGCGGTTCTTCCGGGAGAACCTGAAGCTCGGCGAGGGCGGCGAGGAAGGGCGCGACAACGACATCGCGCGGGAGACGTTCGAGCGCACCGGCGCGAGCGTGATGGGCAAGCGCATGTTCGACGCCGGCGAGCAGGCGTGGCCGGAGGAGGCGCCGTTCCACACGCCGGTCTTCGTCGTGACGCACGAGAAGCGTGACCCCTGGGAGCGGCCGGGCGGGACCACCTTCCACTTCGTCAACGACGGCATCGAGACCGCGCTCGACCAGGCCCGCGAGGCCGCCGGCGACCGAGACGTCCGCATCGCGGGCGGCGGCGCAACGATCCTGGAGTACGTGAACGCCGGCCTGATCGACGAGTTCTCGATCGCGCTCTCACCCGTGCTGTTCGGCTCCGGAATCCGCCTGTTCGAGGGCGTGGACGCGGGCCGCGTGGCCCTGGAGCCGGTCCGCGCGGAGCCGACGCAGCGGGTGACCCACCTGACCTACGCAGTCCGGGAGCGGTAACTGTCTCGACCTCAGCGCTCCCCCGCCGAGGTCAGCAGCGCGGTGAGATCCTCGACGCTCTGAGCGTCAGGAAGGGCGAGCGTTCGGGCCGCGATCTCGGCCGCGCGCTCCTCCGGGAGGGACCTCACGGCGTTGTCGTGGAACTTCCTCGCCAGCTCAGGCTTCGCCAGCGAGTCACCAAGGGCCCCGGCTCCCGCGCCGCCGGTGTCGCGCCTGCAGGTCGTATTCAGCCGGTTTCGCCGGGCAAGATCTGAGGGGTGAGCGAGGGGACTCGAACCCCCGACCGCCTGGACCACAACCAGGAGCTCTACCAGCTGAGCTACGCCCACCGCGGGCCTCGCAGTGTAGCCGCCGGGGTGGTCAGCCGCCCAGTTCGACGCGTGGCTCGGCGGGCTCGATCGGGATCGCGTCGTCGACGCCCGACAACTCGAGCAGGCGGCGGATGTTCGGCGGGACGCTGCGCAGGGCGAGCTGCCACTGGCCCTCGGAGGCCACGCGCCGGGCCTGGAGCAGGATCCGCAGGCCCGTCGAGTCCATGAAGCGCAGCTCGCTGAGGTCGAGCACCACGCGCTGGCGTGGTGGGCGCAGGCGCAGCAGGACGCGCTCGAACTCCGGCGCTGTGGCGACGTCCAGCTCGCCGCGCATCTGCACGACGCGCTCCCCACTCTCGCCGCCCTCCTCGACGATGGCAAAGGAGGTCTGGGTGAGCGCCTGCAGCGCGACGATCGTGTCGACGGCCTCGTCGCGGTCGGCGTACGTGGTCTGCCGCCGCAGGCGGCCGTTGCGGAAGTGGTACGCCCAGCACCGCGACGTCTCTTCGACGTCGCCGGTGCGCTGCAGTCGCAGCGTGCCCGTGGCCAGGACGGCGCTGCCGTGCTCCTCGACGTCGTGCAGGGTCGCCTCGTAGGTGACGCCCTCGCTCGCGAGCTGGGCGAAGGCCGCGCGCAGCTCAGCCGAGCCGCGCAGAATCCGCGCGTCGGCCAGGTACGGCTGCCAGATGACGCCGTCGCCCGCGACCTCGAGCAAGGCGCTGACGCCACCGGTCGCATGCGCCTCCCACAGGTCGCGGACCAACTCGACCGGACTACCCATCGGCGAAGGCTAACCGCTAATCGTGGGCGGCGCTCAAGCCGCTTCGAGCGCCGGCGGCGGGAGCTCGCTCGGTGGCACGATCGGCCGCCAGGCGCCGCGAGCGCCGCGCTCGACCTCGAGCTCGGCCTCGAAGTCGGCGTCGTCGCCGTGGCGGAAGCGCACGTCCTCGCGGGCGAGCACGTGCTCGACGAAGATCTCGACGAGCTCGGAGTCGAGCTGGCTGCCGGCGACGCGCCGCAGCTCCGCGATCGCCTCGGCGGAACTGACCGGCTGGCGGTAGGAGTCGCGCCCAGTCATGACGTCGTAGGTGTCCGCGATCGAGATCATCCTCGACAGCAGCGGAATGTCCGGGCCGGCGAGGCCGCGCGGGTATCCACGGCCGTCGATGCGCTCGTGGTGGGCGAGGATGATCTCGGCGACCTCGTCGTGGTTGGGCAGGTGCCCGACGAGCTCGGCGCCGCGCTCGGGGTGGCGCTTGACGATCTCCCACTCCTCATCGGTGAGCTTGCCCGCCTTGAACATGCGGTCGGCGAACATGACCTTGCCGACGTCGTGGTAGAGCGCCGCGGTGTGCACGAGCCGTTGCTCGGCGTCGGCGCACCCGGCGGCCTGCGCGATCCGCCGCGCGTACCGCGCAACAGCGGCGGAGTGGCGGGCGGTCATCTGGTCGCGGGCGTCGACGAAGTCGAGGATGATGCGAACCAGCCCGTCGCGCTGCGCTTGGGCATCGGCCGCAAACCGGCGCGCGGTCTCGGCGTGGCGCTCGGCCTGCAGCAGGTCGCGCTGCAGGCGCGAGTAGGCAATGAGCAACACGCCGGACAGGGCGATGACGGCCGGGCCCACCGTGGCCACGAGATAGACGAGGACGGCGGTGGCGCACGCGAGGGCGAGGTTGGTGGAGAGCAGGGGCCACGTGCTCGCCGCCAGCTCGCGGTCCATGCGCGCGCCTTCCAGCCAGCGCGCATAGCCGATGACGAGCGCGACGTTCAGCGCCCACGTGACCAGGAAGATGACGACGACCGCGAGGGCAAACCAAGCAGACGACTGCGGCACCCCGAGGTGCTCACGCGCCAGGCGGGCGAGCAGCGCGCCGACCGTGAGGAACACCGCGTAGTTGCACGCGTTGCCGGCCAGACGGCCTCGCGTCGACGGGCGGTTCGTGAAGATCACGAGCTCGCCGATGATGAGCACGGGCAGGGGCCCGAGGAGCACCATGCCCAGCACGAAGACCGGATGCGTCGCTGCGACGACCGTCCCTGTGGGCGTCTGGATGAGGTAGCGGTCGGCGAGCAGGGCGAGAGCGCCGACGAGCACGATGATCACCGGCTCGTCCCAGTCCGACGCGCGCGACGTCACGATCGCGAGCGCCGTAGCGGCGGCGAGGGCCAGGAGTGCACACAGGGGCGCAAGCCGGGAAACGCGCATCGCGCAGAAAATCGGCGTCAGGGATCCGAACTTGACGCCGACGAACGTCCACGACCCGCTCAAGGGTAGGCAGCGCGCGCCGAAGTCGGCATGCAATTCCGCTTGCTGAAGCGAAGTTGGCACACGCGGACGTATGTATGATTGCCGCCGCGAGCCACAGGGGCTTGCATGTGTCCCGCCGGAGGCGCTCAAAGGGGGGCGTCTTCGGGACGGGAAGACAACGCGAAGGGGGCAGGATGAATCTCCGCCAGGGCTAGAACTGGTTGGGCGCTGAATCGCGCCACACGTTGGTTTCGCCACCCGGGCCCAGTGCCCGGGTGCGCGCGTTAAGGGACGGTCAGACGTCCAACAGCCCCGTCAAGCCGCAGCCTCCTCGATCCGATAGCCACCCAGATGGTCCCGCTCCGTCCGCTTCGTCACGCCGGCTTTCGCCGTCTGGCGACCTCGTACACGCTCAACGAGCTCGGTTGGGGCTTTGGCACGGTGGCGCTCAGCCTCATGGTCTTCGAGCACACGCACAGCGCGCTGGCGACCACGGCGTTGTGGCTGTGCACCCTGCTCGTCCCGGCGCTTGTCGGTCCGGCGGCCACGGCCTGGCTCGATCGCGCCGCGGTGCGGCGTGCGCTGCCCGCCCTGTATCTCGTCGAGGCCGCGATCTTCGCCGCGCTCGCGCTGCTGTCGTCGGTTCCGTGGCTTCCGCTCGTCCTCTTGCTCGCTGCGCTCGACGGGACGGTCGCCCTCGTGGGCCGCGCGCTCACCAAGGCAGCCGTCGCCGCGTCGCTGAAGCCGATCGGGCTGCTCGAGGCCGGCAACACGATGCTCAACGTCTCCTTCTCGCTGTGCTTCGCGATCGGCCCTGCGCTCGGCGGCCTCGTCGTCGCGGGCTACGGCGTCAGCGCCG
This sequence comes from uncultured Actinomycetes bacterium, assembly GCA_963821355.1. Lineage (GTDB taxonomy): Bacteria > Actinomycetota > Thermoleophilia > Solirubrobacterales > Solirubrobacteraceae > JAOPZW01. The sequence goes on from CAWGDO010000010.1 coordinate 137,987, forward strand.
CCCTGTGGATCAGCGCCGCGATCTTCCTCGCCATGACGGTCACACTCGCGACGAGCGCGGCGTTGCCTCCGGCCCACCCCGAGCACGGCGACGGCTGGCTTGCCCGCCTGCGCGCCGGCATCGGGCACGCTCTGGGCAACTCGTCGATCCGCCGGGTGCTCGCCGCCCACGCGTCCGCCTTGGTCTGCGCCGCGATGATCTCCCCGATCGAGGTCATCTGGGCCAAGGACGTCATCGGCGGCGGCGACGGAGGCTATGGCGTCGTGCTCAGCGCGTGGGGCGCGGGCACGCTCCTCACCGGTCTGCTGCTCGTGCCGCTCTGGCGGCGCCTGCCCGTCGCGGCGCGCATCCCGCTCGCGGCGGGGACGATGGGCGTCGGCTACGTCGTGATGACGCTGGCCGGCTCGCTTCCGGTGGGCGCGCTGGGCTGTTTCATCGGCGGCGCGGGCAACGGCTTCTACTTCGTGTCCGTGGTCCAGGCGATCCAGGAGCGCACGGGCGACGAGTTCCAGGGACGGGTCATGGGCCTGCTCGAGTCGGTGACGGCCGGGTGCTACGGCATCGGCTTCCTCCTGGCCGGCGTGCTCACCGAGCTCACGTCGGTGCGGGTCACCTTCGCCGCGACGGCGATCGGCGTGCTCGTCGCAACGGTCTGGATGGCCACGCTCCTGCCGGGCCGTGACGCCGCCGCGGCGCCGACAGCGTCGCTGGCCCCTGAGACCTCTTAGCCGACCTCGCGCAGGCGCCCGGTCTCGACCTCGTACACGAAGCCGCGGACCGACTCCTTGCGCGGGATGAAGGGGCTGGCCTTGATGCGCGCGATCGACTGCCGGACGTCCTCGTCGAGGTCGCTGAACGCCTCCGCCGCCCACTCGGGCTTGATGCCGACGTCGTCCTGCACCGAGCGCTTGAACTCATCGTCGGTGAAGGTGAGCATCCCGCAGTCCGTGTGGTGGATGAGGATGATCTCCTCGGTGCCGAGCAGGCGCTGGGAGATCGCAAGCGAGCGGATCTCGTCGTCGGTGACGACGCCGCCGGCGTTGCGGATCACGTGCGCGTCGCCCTCCTGAAGCCCCAGGATGCCGAACGGATTGACGCGGGCGTCCATGCAGGCGACGACGGCGACCTTCTTGGCGGGCGGCAGCGCGAGGTCGCCCTTGTCGAAGCTCGCGGCGTAGGCCTCGCTGTTGCGCAGTAGCTCGTCGGTCTCACTCATTCGGTTCTCCTCAGGTGACGGGGATCAGCGGACGCAGCTCCTGATCCTTGGTCAGTGGATGGCGCTCGAGCGCGCCGCCCGGCTGGACGAGGTAGGCGCCCATCCGCCTCAGCGGCGGAGAATATGCATGCAGCGTCGTCGCGGGCCCCGTCCCCGCGTGGACCACGCGGTGGATGTCGACCGGGGAGAAGTCGAAGACGTCGCCGGGGATGCAGCGGCGCACCGACGGCGGCCCGCCGACGCGCAGGCGCTCCTCGACGACGGCGCCCTGGGCCACCACCACGGCTCCCGAGGAAAGGTCGTGGTCGTGGAAGCCGGTGTCCTGGCCGGGCATCCAGCAGACCAGCCAGATCTCGACGTGCTCGTCGAGGCGCAGGCACTCGAAGACGCGCTGGGCGGGATCGTGGCGCACGAGGTGCGCCCACGGAGCGGGGTCGGCAGCGAGCGCGGCGACGATCTCACGCAGCTGGGTACGCTCGAGCGGCGCGACGGCCGGTCCGGTATCGAGGGCGGGGAACAAAGTAGCGAATGTCTATCGGATTTATTAAGAATTGCCAAGAGACCGCCGCGTTGGGCATGACGTAAGCGGCCGGGAACGGCCGAGGAACGGCACGGCTGGGCGAGCAAAGCGGCCCAGCCGGGCCGGGCGCGGGGGGCGCGGGCGGGTGGCCTACGCGGCGCGCCGGTCGCGGCGCTCACGTGCCTGAGCCGTCCAGGCAGCGAGCCGGCCTTCGAACTGCGGGTGGTCCCTCGCCACGCCGTTGAAGGCCCAGCTCGTCAGGTCCATGAGCGCCTCGACCTGTGCGTCAGTCAGCGGCGGTCCGTCGCCGCGGTCATGCAACTCGCCGGCACGCAACGCGTCCTGGATGTGCCCGGGCATCCGATCCACGGGCGGCCAGTCGACGTTGAGCTTCCTGTTCTCGTGCACGGCTGAGACTCCTATCGGCCACGGCCCACGACGACCTGAGCCCTGCTGCAGGAATCCCACGATTTAGGCGCTGTAGCCGGGGAAGAAGCGCACGACTGCCCCCGTGGTGAAGAGCGTCACGTACAGCGCTCCGCCCGGCCCTATCGCCACGCCGAGCGGGTCCTGGTCGCCGAAGCCGGTCGCGAACGGTGTCGCCTTCGCGTCGTAGCCGCCGCTCGGCCGGCGGCGCAGCGAGATCATGCGAACCGTCGGGACGGCGGTCGAGCCCGGGAACACGGGACCGTTCTCGGCGACGAACGCCGTCAGCCCGCGCCCGCCCCAGTCGCGCGTCACCGCGACACCGCCCACGCCCGCGTGGGCCGGCAGGCGCACCAGCGGCGCGGCGGTCCGCGCGCACACCGGGCCGCCGAAGTCAGCGCACCCCGGGAATCCGAAGTCGGGCGCCGCACGGGTCACGTCGCGGATCAGGTTGAGCTCGTCGGGCGGGCGGTGCAGGCCGAGATCGTCGCGGCCGTCGTCGGTCACGAGCAGCGAGGCGGTGCCCGGAAGGAAGGCGAGGCCGTACGGGCCGCGCAGCCCCTTTGCCTCGATGCGCAGATCGCTGCCGTCGCCCTTGAAGGACACGAGCGTGCCCGAGGTCGCGTGCCCGCCGGCGATCGCGTCGTGCTCGGCGCCGACGCCGACGTACAACCGGTCGTTCGGGCCGGGCAGGATCGTCGCCAGCGCATGGCGCCCGATCGCGATCCCCGGCACGACGGCCCGGCGGTGCGCGAAGCGGCGCCCGTCGAAGCCCGAGTAGCGCGCCACCACCCCGGTGACGTCACCGAGGGCCGACGCCACGTACAGCCGCCCGCGAAACCACGTGAGCCCGAGCGCCATGTGCGTCCCCTTGATCACGTGCACCGGCTGCGCGCCCGCGTGCGCGATGTACCAGACGCCGTCGCCCTCCTGGGCGAACGGCGCGCCGGAGGTGACCCAAATCCCCCCGTGCGCGTCAAAGGCGAGGTTCGTGGCGTATGGGATCCCGCTCGCCACGAGCTGTCCGGGCGGCGTCACGGCGGCGGCCGCCGCGGGGACCGCCGCGGCGAAGGCAACGGCAGCGAGCAGGACGAGGGCGCGCCTCACCCGCCGACCCTAACGCGATCAGTGACTGCTGGTGCCCAGGAACCGATTGGGGACGCCGTCGCGCGCCAGCCGCTGGTTCTTGTAGCGCCCGTCGTCGGTGACCTCGCGGCCGAACCACGCGGGCGCGGCAAAGGCGTCGGCGTCGTCCTCGGAGGCGAACTCGACCTCGGCGACGACGAGTCCGGCGAGCGCGCCGCCGTAGACGTCGAGCTCGATGGTCAGCCCGCCGTCGCCGGGAACGTCGTAGCGCGTCTTCTCGATCCGGCGCCGCTCGGTCAGCGGCCACAGCCGATCGAAGCGCTCGGGCTCGATCTCGATCTCCTCCTCCACGCGCGCAGCGACCGCCTCCGGATTTCACGGTCAGCACCGCCTGCCCGGCGCGGCGACGGACCCGCACCTCGGTGCCGTCCTCGGCAACCGCGACGTAGCCCTGCTCGATAGTCGTCGACGGCCACCGGTCCAGGTCGGCCGGCGGCTCGTCGACGACGAACTTGCGCTCGATCTCGATGGCGCAACCGTAGCGGCCGCAGGTGGGAGGCCGAACGTCGGCCTGGGGCTACCTGCACCCCCCACCAGCGCTACCTGCACTGCCAAGACGCATGGGGGCCGCATGGTCGGCGCAGGCGGCCGGAACGAGACTGCCAACCGTCACCCCACTCTCTCTCGTGAGGAACCAAGTGCACACCAACACGTTTGCCGGGCGCATGGGCCGTTGGAGCGCCCAGCACCGCAAGACGGCCATCTGGGGCTGGATCGCGTTCGTCGTCATCGCCTTTGTGATCGGCAACGCGGTCGGCACACAGAAGCCGGACCACCAGGACTACATCGGGCAGTCCGGCCAGGCGGCCAAGCTGTTCGACAGCCACTACCCGAAGAAGGCCGACGAGCAGGTGATGGTCCAGGCGCCCAAGGGCGGCCACGCGACCGACCCCGCCGTCCGCAAGGCCGTCGACCAGACGATCGCGGCGGTATCGGGCAAGCGCGGCGTGACCGACGTCCAGTCGCCGTACACGAAGGGCAACGAGAGCCAGATCTCAAAGGACGGCCGCTCGGTGCTCGTCCAGTTCTCGATCAAGGGCGATGAGGACGCTACGCAGGACCTCGTCGGCGCGACGACGACCTCGATCGACAAGGTCAAGGCCGCCAACCCGGGCGTGTTCGTCGGCCAGTTCGGCGCCGCCAGCGCCGAGAAGGCGGTCACGAAGGCCTCGGACGAGGATTCGGCGAAGGCGATGCAGCTGTCGCTGCCCGCAACCCTGCTGATCCTGCTCGTCACGTTCGGCGCGCTCGTCGCGGCGGGCATCCCGCTGCTGCTCGGCGTCACCGCCGTGTTCGCCACGCTTGGTCTCGTCGGGCCCATCAGCCACCTGGTGCCGATGGACAACGTGGTCACCGAGGTCGTGCTCCTCGTCGGCCTGGCCGTCGGTGTCGACTACTCGCTGTTCTACCTGCGTCGCGAGCGCGAGGAGCGCGCGAAGGGCGCAAGCAAGATGGAGGCGGTCCAGACCGCCGCAGCGAGCTCCGGTCGTGCCGTGCTCGTCGCCGGCTCCACGGTCATGATCGCCATGGCCGGGATGTTCTTCGCCGGCCTGAGCATCTTCACCGCGCTGGGCATCGGCGCGATCATGGTCGTCGCCGTCGCGATGATCGGCTCGCTCACCGTGCTGCCGGCCATCCTGGCCTCACTGGGCGACCGCGTCGAGAAGGGCCGCATCCCCGCCCTGCACCGTCTGCGGCGCGCCGACGGCGACAGCCGCGCCTGGGGCTGGATCCTCGACAAGGTCCTCAAGCGGCCCGCCGTTTCGGCCGTGATCGCGACTGCGCTGCTCGTCGTCATGGCGCTGCCGGCGTTCGGCATGCACACCGTGCTCAGCGGCAACGACGACTACTCGCGCAAGCTCGAGGTCATGCGGACCTACGACCGCATGCAGGCCGCCTTCCCCGGCGGCCAGGTCCCGGCCGTCGTGGCCATCGAGGCCAAGGACGTCACGACGCCGCAGATCGCGGCGGCGACCAAGCAGCTGGGCGACAAGGCCATCGCCACCGGCAAGTTCGACGCTCCGATCGACGTCGACGTCAGCCCCGACAAGCACGTCGCGATGATCTCGATTCCGATGCAGGGCGACGGCACCAACGCCGCCTCCCAGAACGCGCTCGATACGCTGCGCGGCGGCATCGTCGACGACACGATCGCCAAGGCGCCCGGCGTCGACCATGCCTACATCACCGGCGTGACCGCCGGCACGCAGGACTTCAACGACCTGCTGAAGTCCAAGGCACCGATCGTGTTCGCCTTCGTGCTGACGCTGGCCTTCCTCCTGCTGCTGGTCACGTTCCGCTCGATCGTCATCCCCATCAAGGCGATCGTGCTGAACCTGCTGTCGGTCGGCGCGGCCTACGGACTGCTGACCTGGATCTTCCAGGACGGCCGCTTCGAGAAGACGCTCGGTTACCAGTCCAACGGCGGCATCGCCAGCTGGCTGCCGATCTTCCTGTTCGTGATCCTCTTCGGGCTCTCGATGGACTACCACGTGTTCATCCTCAGCCGGGTCCGCGAGGCGTTCGATCGCGGCATGAAGACCGAGGACGCGGTCGCCCACGGCATCAAGTCCACCGCCGGCACGGTGACCAGCGCGGCCATCGTGATGGTCGTGGTGTTCGGGATGTTCGCCACCGAGAGCGGGATCGAGATGAAGGAGCTGGGCATCGGCCTGGCCGCCGCGATCCTCATCGACGCGACGATCGTCCGAGCGGTGCTGCTGCCGGCCGCGATGAAGCTCCTGGGCAAGTGGAACTGGTACCTGCCCAAGAAGCTCGACTGGCTGCCCAAGGTCAGCCACGAGCCCGCGGTCCAGCCGGCCGCCGCGTAGGCCGAACAAACGGTCCGGCCCCCCCGAGCCCCGCGGGCATTCGACGCCCGCGGGGCTCTTGTGCGTCTGGGCAATCCCTCTGGGATCCCGCGCACGTAGTACCGGCATGACCGCCCACTCCGCGACACTTGGCAGGCGCGTGCATCTCGCGAGCTGGCCGACGGCGGCGCGCGCGCTCGGCGCACTCGCGACGCTGGCGGTCGGCGCCGTGCACCTGCAGCAGTACGCCAAGTTCTACTCCGCGGTGCCCACGATCGGGACGCTCTTCGTCCTGAACTTCATCGGCGCCACGGTCATCGGCATCGCGCTCCTCGCCCCCATCGAGCGCATCGCCGGCCGCTTCGCCGTCACGCTGCTCGCGCTGGCGGCGATCGGTCTGGCGGCCACCTCATTCGTCTTCTTGTTCATCAGCGAGCGCACGCCCCTGTTCGGCTTCATGGAGCCCGGTTACGACCTGACGGCGATCGCCGCGGCGCGCATCAGTGAGGTCGCGACCGTCGTGCTCCTTGGCGCCTTCCTCATCGCGCGACAAACGCAACACCGGAGGTCAACATGAACCGATCGATCATCACTGCGGCCGCCGTCGCGAGCGCGCTGGGGCTCGCCGCCTGCGGCTCAAGCAGCAACTCCTCGAGCACGACGGCAGCGTCGAGCGGGGGAACGACCGTCGCGGTCAAGTCGATCCCCGGCATCGGCAGCGTGCTTGTCGACTCGGCCGGCAAGGCGCTGTACAGCGCCGACGTCGAGGCCAACGGCACCGTGCACTGCACCGGTGCCTGCACATCGTTCTGGCAGCCGCTGACCGTCGGCTCGGGCATGCCCACCGCGACGGGCAACGCCGGCAAGCTCACCGTCATCAAGCGCCCGAACGGCACCAAGCAGGTCGCGCTCAACGGCAAGCCGCTCTACACGTTCTCCGAGGACTCGCCCGGCAAGGTGCAGGGCAACGGGTTCTCGGACAACTTCGGCGGGATGCACTTCACCTGGAAGGCCGTCCTCGCCGGCGGCAAGCCCTCGAGCGCACCCGCGACGACGATGCCGCGGAACGACTACGGCTACTAGCGCGTCCGAAGAGGTGATGGACGGGCTGTCTGACGAGGCGTTGCTTGCCGGGCTCGGCTCCGGCGACCACGAGGCTGCGACCGCGTTCGTCCGGCGCTTCCAGGGCCGGGTCTACGGGTTGGCGTTGACGATGCTCCACGACCGGGGCCTCGCTGACGACGTCGCACAGGAGACGTTCGTGCGCGCGTGGCGGCATGCCGACACCTACGACGCGCGTCGCGGGCGCGTGCCCACGTGGTTGCTCACCATCGCGCGCAATCTCGCGATCGACCGCGCCCGCCTGCGCCAGGCGACGCCCGTCGACCCCGAGGTCATCGCCTCCGATCTGGACCTCGCCGGCGAGGACGTGCCCGTTGACGTCCCCGAGCGCGAGCGCGTGCGCCAGGCCGTGGCCGCCCTGCCCGACGACCAGCGGCGCGCGCTCGTGCTCGCAATGTACGCGGGCCGGACCGCGAGTGAGATCGCCGAGCTCGACGGCGTGCCGCTCGGTACCGTCAAGACCCGCATCAGGGCGGCCATGCTCAAGCTGCGCCAGACCTTGGGGGTGGAACATGAGCTGTGAGCAGACGCGCCTGCTGGCCCCGGAGCTCGCGCTCGGCATCGCCGACGGCGCGGAGCGCGCGCAGGCATTGCGCCACCTAGCCGAGTGTGCCGAGTGCCGGCGCCTGGTCGAGGAGCTCTCCGCGGTCGGGGACGACCTGCTGCTGCTCGCCCCCGAGCACGAGCCGCCCACCGGGTTCGAATCGCGGGTCCTGGCGCGGATGGCTCCCGCGCCGCGCCCGCGCCCGCGCCGGCGCCTGCGGGCGGTGCTCGTCCCCGTCGCCGCAGCCGCCGTCGCAACGCTGGCGACGGTTGCCGTCGTCCTCAACGTGACCGGCAACGATCGCCGCCTCGCCGAGAACTACCGCGATACGCTGGCCGTCGCGCACGGCAGCTCGTTCCAGGCCGCCGAGCTGCGCGACCCCGCGGGCGTCAAGGCCGGCATCGTCTACGGCTATCGCGGCAAGCCGTCGTGGATCTTCGTCGCCCTCTATCACCCGTACCGATCAAAGGCCTACGCAGTGGAGCTGACGACCTCGTCGGGCCGGCGCGTGCCGATGCGGGCGCTGCGCGTCGACCCGAAGACCGGCAGCGCCGGGCGGACGATTCCGCTCGACCTGGGCGACGTGACGGCGGTGCGCCTTGTCGGCTCCGCACGCGGCGACGTACTGGAGGCTTCCCTGACGCATGCGCGGTAGGGTCGTCAACACCTATGGGGGCGAGCGCGTGGGCCGCCTTCGCGGCGGAAGACCTCGACATGGGCGGCAGCTTCGACGCCGCCGCCGGCGAGGCCCGCGAGCGCTTCCTGCGCGAGCACGTCGAGGACGTCTACGGGGAGCTCACCGACGACTTCACGATGCCGCTGCGCGCCGACGACCTCGTCTATCTCGCCGCCGAGCGCTTCCCCGGCCTGACGCCGACGCGCGAGCGCGTGGCCGCCGAGCGCGAGCGCGTGCAGGGCGAAAAGGACGGGGCCGAGATCGCTCAGGGCCTGCTGCTCGCGCATGTTCTCGCCTCGCCGCGCGCCGGGTCGCACCTGGTCTGGGCGATGCTGCGGCCGACCGAGGACGCCCTAGCGCGTGTGCACGAGTTCCGCGCCAACGGCGAGATCGACCTCGGCGGCGCGCTCGTGCGGCGCGAGGGGCGCGCCGGCTTCGTCGAGCTGCGCAACCCGCGCCACCTCAACGCGGAGGACGACACGACACTGGAGGCGACCGAGGTCGCGGTCGACCTCGTGCTGCTCGACCCTGAGATCGAGGTCGGGGTGTTCCGCGGCGGCGTCGTCGAGCACCCGCGCTACGCGGGCCGGCGGATCTTCGGCGCGGGCATCAACCTCACCCACCTCTACCGCGGTCTGATCTCGTTCCTCTTCTTCCTCGTCCGCGACCTCGGGTACGTCAACAAGCTCTATCGCGGGCTGTCGGGCCCCGAGTTCCGGCCCGGGACGTTCGAGGAGACCACCGAGAAGCCGTGGATCGCCACTGCCGAGACCTACGCCATCGGCGGCGCCTGCCAGCTGCTGCACGTCATGGACCACGTCATCGCCGAGCGCGGCTGCCGGCTGTACCTGCCCGCCCGCAAGGAGGGCATCATCCCCGGCGCCTCGCCGCTGCGGCTCGCGCGCTCGGTCGGCGATCGGCTCGCGCGCCAGGCGATCCTCTCCGGACGCGAGTTCGAGGCGGGCACGCCGGAGGGCGATCTGCTGTGCGATGAGGTCGTCGAGCCCGGCGCAATGGACGCGGCGCTCGCCCGGCGCATCGAGCTGCTGACCGACTCGGGCGTCGTGAACGCCGCCGCCAACCGCCGCGCCATGCGCGTCGGCGAGGAGCCGCTCGACCTGTTCCGCGCCTACATGGCCACCTACGCCCGCGAGCAGGCCTACTGCCACTTCAGCCCGGCGCTGATCCGTAACCTCGAGCGCCACTGGAACGCCCACGAGCGCCGGCTGTGAGCTACGACGCGATCGAGAGCGCGCCCCGCGAGGCGCTCGAGGCGCTGCAGCTCGAGCGCCTGCGCGCGACGGTCGACCGGATCCTCGCCGCCGTGGCGCCCGGCCGGGCGCGGCTGCACGAGGCCGGCGTGCGCGCCGGGCGCGACATCCGCTCGCTCGACGACGTGCCGCGGCTGCCGTTCACATGGAAGTCCGACCTGCGCGAGCACTACCCCTTCGGCCTGCTGGCGGTGCCGCGCGAGCAGCTCGTCCGCGTGCACGCCTCGAGCGGCACCGGCGGCAAGCCGACCGTCGTCGGCTACACCCGCCACGACCTCGACGACGTGTGGACCGCGGTGATGGCGCGCAGCATGTCCACGGCCGGCGTGCGCGCCGGGCATGGTCGTCCACAACGCCTACGGCTACGGCCTGTTCACCGGCGGCCTCGGCTTCCACCAGGGCGGCGAGCGGCTCGGAGCGACGGTCGTGCCGATCTCCGGCGGCCTGACCGACCGCCAGGTGATGCTGCTGCGCGACTTCGGCGGCCAGGTGCTGTGCTCGACGCCGTCCTACGCGCTGAACATCGCGCACGGCATGCGCGAGGCAGGCGTCGACCCGAGCGAGCTCGCACTCGAGGTCGGACTCTTCGGCGCCGAGCCGTGGAGCGAGGCGATGCGCGCGCAGATCGAGGGCGAGCTCGGCCTGATCGCCATCAACTTCTACGGCCTCTCGGAGATCGTCGGGCCCGGCGTATCGGCCGAGTGCCCCGAGCGCGACGGCCTGCACGTCAACGAGGACCACTTCCTGGTCGAGGTCGTCGATCCAGACACCGGCGCGCGGCGCGCGCCCGGCGAGGACGGCGAGCTGGTCTTCACCACGCTGACCAAGGAGGCGCTGCCGCTGGTGCGCTACCGCACCGCCGACATCGCCTCGCTCACGCTGGAGCCGTGCGCGTGCGGGCGCACCCTGGCGCGCATGAGCCCGGTGCGTGGCCGCAGCGACGACATGCTGATCATCCGCGGCGTCAACCTGTACCCGTCGGAGGTCGAGCACGCCCTGCTCGGCGTCGACGGCGTGGCGCCGCACTACCAGCTCATCGTCGAGCGCCCGGGCGAGCTCGACGAGCTGACGATCAACTGCGAGCCGCGCGAGGACGGCATCGACCGCGACGCGCTGCGCGGCCGCATCGGCCATGCGCTGCGCGAGCGCACCGGCATCACGATCGCCGTCGAGCTGCTGGCGCCCGGCGCGGTTCCGCGCAGCGAGGGCAAGGCCGTGCGCGTGGTCGACCGCCGGCGCCTGTGAGCTGTTCGACCGCGAACACCGCGCCGCCGTGACCCACCTGGGCATCGCCTCGTTCGCGATGCATGACCCTCTCTCGAACCCTCCTCACGGCCGTCGCCCTCGCCGCGGCGGCCATCGCGCCCTCAGCGGCCCATGCCGCCGAGGGCTTCACCACCGTCACCGCCGGCGGCTCGGTCGCGCACTTCCAGAGCGACTCCAGTCCCGGCCTCACCAAGCCGGTGAAGATCACCGGCCTTGTGTCCAGCGAGCGCGTGGTCGGCCTCGATCGCGCCCCGTCGGGCGCGCTTCTCGGGCTGACCTCTACGGGCCGGATCGTCGACCTCGACGCCCGGACCGGCAAGGTCACGCCGAAGTTCGCCGCAGCCGTGACGTCCGCCGTCGCTCCCAACGCGCCCCTGACCTTCGCGGTCGCGCGCGACGGCGCGACGGCCCGCATCATCACCACCGGGCGTGACATCACCGTCAACCTCGCCACCGGCGCGGCGACCAACAACGCACCGCTGGGCTTCGCTGCGGGCGACGCGCATGCCGGCGCACAGGTCACGCCGGCGCTCGACTACGCCGCCGACGGCAGCCTCATCGGCGTCGCCGGCGCGCAGAACGCCTTCGTCGAGCAGACGGCGCCCGGCGCCTCGACGCTGAAGTCGCTGGCGGCCACGCCGTTCCCGACGCTCGAGCCGCTGCGTGCAACCGTCGCGTCCGACGGCTCGGTGTTGGCGATCGCCAACGACAGCAACAAGAAGAAGCGCACGCCGCAGTCGCGCGTCGTGCGCTACGACCCGGCCACCGGGGCAATCAGCGGCCAGAACGGCACCTTCCTGCGCCAGCTCGTGGCCGTGGCGGACGACGGCCCGGTCGCCGATGACACCAAGGCGCCCAAGGCGACCCTGAAGGGCCGCGTCCTGCACCGCCAGGTCGTCCACGGCCTCCCGTGGTTCACCGGCCTGCGCGCGAAGGTCAACGAGGGCGGCCAGGTCGTCGGCTCGATGCGCCTGCACGGCAAGATCGTCACCTTCGGGCTCGGCACGATCGACCAGGCCGGCACGGTCAAGGTCGAGTTCGGCACCAACAAGAAGAACGACGCGGCGCTGCGCCGCGCCATCCGCAACCACAGCCGCGTCCTCGTCCACCTGAGGGTGCACGACTTCGCGGGCAACAAGCGCATCTACGAGCGCAGCATGGGCCTGTCAGGTTGAACATCCTCAGTCAGGCATGACCGAGCGGGGCGCGGCGACATCGCCGCGCCCCGCGGGCGTTCTGCCCAGCCCGCACCTCGACGAACGAAATGGTCAGACCTAATTAGGCTTCGGCGCATGCGGACCCAGGTCGGGATCGTGGGCGCCGGGCCGGCCGGACTGACGCTGGCGCAGCTGCTTGCGCGCGAGGGCATCGAGTCGGTAATCCTCGAGAACCGCTCGCGCGAGTACGTCGAGAAGCGCGTCCGTGCCGGCGTGCTGGAGCAGGGCACGGTCGACCTGCTGCGCGATGCGGGCGTCGGCGAGCGCATGGACCGCGAGGGCATCGTCCACGGCGGCATCTACCTGCAGTTCGACGGGGAGCGTCATCACGTGCCGATGCGCGAGCTGACCGGCGGGCGGGTGATCGTCATCTACGGTCAGACCGAGGTCGTCAAGGACCTCATCGCGGCGCGCGTGGCGGCCGGCCTGCCGCTGCTCTTCGAGGTCTCCGACGTGGCCGTGCACGAGATCGAGTCCGACCGCCCGCGCATCGCCTTCGCCCATGACGGCGCGGACGACGTGCTCGAATGCGACGTCATCGCCGGCTGCGACGGCTTCCACGGCGTGTGCCGGCCGTCGATCCCGCACGGCGTGCTGCGCCCGTTCGAGCGCGAGTACCCGTACGGATGGCTCGGCATCCTCGGCGCACGTCGCCGCCGTCGATGGACGAGCTCGTCTACACCCACAGCGAGCGCGGGTTCGCGCTGCTGTCGCTGCGCTCGCCGGAGCTTTCGCGCTACTACGTCCAGGTCGCCCACGACGAGGACATCGGCGAATGGTCCGACGAGCGCATCTGGGAGGAGCTGCAGCGGCGTACGACAGTCGACGGCTGGTCGCTGCAGGAGGGTCCGATCCTCGAGAAGGGCGTCACCGGGATGCGCAGCTTCGTCTGCGAGCCGATGCAGCACGGCAACCTCTTCCTCACCGGCGATGCGGCCCACATCGTGCCGCCCACGGGCGCCAAGGGCCTGAACCTCGCCATCCACGACGTGCGCGTGCTCGCCGAGGCACTCGTGCAGTGGTACAGGACAGGGTCGCGAGCATTGCTGGACGGCTACTCGGCCGAGTGCCTGCGTCGCGTCTGGCGCGCCGAGCATTTCTCGTGGTGGATGACGACGATGCTGCACCGCGCGCCCGACGCGGATCCCTTCGGCTTGCGGCTCCAGCTCTCCCAGCTGCGCTACGTCACGAGCTCGAAGGCGATGGCGACCTCGCTGGCCGAGAACTACACCGGCCTGCGCGAGGTCTGAAATTGTCTGACCTGACCTTGCGCGACGCGCTGCCGCGCGCCGCAGCGACGCTCCGCGACCTGCTCGCGTGGTCGACGAGTTCGGCGGCCGACGGGCGCGCGAGCGATTAGCTCTCGAACGTCGCGACGAGCTTGTCGAGCGCCATCTCCCAGCCCGGGCCGACCATCGCTCCGATCTCGGGCCTCGCGGCAGCGAAGGCGTCGAGGCGGTCGTGCACGAGCGTCAGCTCCGTGGCGCCGTCCCGGGTTCCGCGCAGCGTGACGGTCAGGCGCGAGTCGTGGGCCGGGTCGGCGAAGCGGTCGGGGCCGACGAAGCGAAACAGGAAGACGATGCGCTCGTCGGCGACGAGCTCGAGCAGCTCCCACTCGAAGCCGCCGACGTCTTCGCCGTCCGCGTTTGCCTGCCAGATGCGGTAGGTGCCGCCGACGCGCTCGTCGCCCTCGACGCGCGTGACGCTCATGCTCGCCGGGCGCCAGCCAGCGGCGCAGCATGTCGGGATCGAGCCACGCGCGGTAGACGCGGGCGGGCGGCGCCTGGATCGTGCGCTGAAGGCGGACTTCGGTCATGGTGCGTCATCGTTGCTCCTTGTGGGGGGCGGGGTCGGATCGGAGGAGGGCATCGAGGGCGTCGAGGCTCTCGCTCCAGTAGCGCTCGTAGTGGGCGAGCCATTCGGAGGCGGAGGCAAGCGGCGCCGGGCTCAAGCGGCAGACGTGGCGCCGGCCATCGACCGTGCGATCGACGAGGCCGGCGTTCTCGAGGACCTTCACGTGCTTGGACGCGGCGGCCAGCGACATCGCCAGCGGCCCGGCGAGCTCGCCCACCGTCAGCTCGGCGCCGGCGAGCCGGCCGAGCATGTCGCGCCGCGCGCCGTGCGCCAGCGCGTGGAAGACGGCGTCCATCTCGGCGATCTTCCTCAACCATGTGGTTGAACATACGTAGCGCAGCATAAATTGTCAACCAATTGGTTGAGGATCTGCCGCGGCCGCTTCCGCCCGCGGCAGCTCACGCACCTCCCGGACGCTGAGGAAGGCCAGCGCGCAGGCCACGCCGAGGGCGCTCATCCCCAGCAGCGTGGCCTGCGTTCCCAGCGCCGCGGCGATCGGGCCGGCCAGCGCGGTGCCGACGGGCATCAGCGCGGTGGCCGCGAGGTAGTCGAACGAGCTGACCCGCGACAGCGCCTCGCCCGGGACGTGCTCCTGCAGCGAGACCTCCCAGAGTGTGAAGAACGTCGTCACCCCGACCCCCGCGCCGGACTGCAGCAGGGCCATGCCGACGAGCCCGAGGCCGGAGCCATAGACGGCGGCCTGGCACGACGCGGCGATGAGCGCGATGCCCCCGACCAGCAGCGCGTGGCGTGGGCGGAAGCGCAGGAGCAGGATGTCGCCGAGCACCGAGCCGATGCCGAACGACACGACGACGACGGCCCAGGCGCCTGGGCCGCCGAACTGTTCGGAGACGGTTACGGGCCCGAGGACGAAGACGGCAGGCAGGACGATGCCGTGGTAGGCGCACATCGCGCCGAGGCCCGCGACGATCCAGCGCCGCGAGCGCACCTCGCGCCAGCCGGCGTGGACCGCGGCGAGGAAGGCGGGCGGCGCCTCCTCGGTCGCCTCGGCCGCCACGCGGGGCTTGAGGGGGAGCAGGCACGCGACGCTGACCGCGAACGACGCGGCGTCGAAGAGCATCGCCGCGCCGGCGCCGAACGCGCCCACCAGCACGCCGGCCACCGCTGGGCCAGCGATGCTCGAGACCGAGAAGCTCAGGCCGCGCAGCGCGTTGGCCTGCTGGAGCTGGCCGGCATGCGAGACGGTCTGCGGCAGCAGGCCCGTGAACGCGGGCTGAAAGAAGGCATCCGCCGTGCCGTAGAGCGCGGCGAGGATCCCGAGCGAGACCGGGCTCGCGGCGTCGGCCAGCAGCAGCACGCCGCCGGTCGCCTGCACGACGAGCCGCGCGACGTCGGAGGCCACCAGCACGCGCCGCCGATCGGCCCGGTCGGAGACGACGCCGCCCACGATCGCGAAGACCAGGAACGGCACCAACTCCGCGGCGACCACCAACCCGACCGCGCCAACCCCGCCGCCGGCCTCGAGCACCGCGAACGGCAGCGCGACCAGCATCACCCGGTCGCCCACGAGCGACAGCACCTGGCCCGCGAACAGCAGCCTGAACTGCGGCTCGGTGCGCAGGACCTCGGGGACGAGCTCGCGACGCGAGCCTGCGGGCCGGGTCATGGGTAAGCGCCCCCGGGAGGACTCGAACCACCGACCAGCGGCTTAGAAGGCAGCTGCTCTGTCCGACTGAGCTACGGGGGCCTCGCTGCAGCATAGGTCGGACAGACGACGAGGCGAAGCGCTCACACAGCCTCGCGACGGCGCTCGCAGGTACGCACGGCATGGCGAACGGAACACACGTTCGCTCGATGGAAGATCGGGGCGTTTGGGCATTGCGCCTGCAAACCGTGCGTCATCGCGCGCCGGGCGCCCGGCCCGTCCTCTCGCGTACGTTGTCGCACGCGGCGAGGATCCGCTCGCGGGCGATGTTCTCGTCGGCGTGCCCGTACAGAGTGCGCACCAGCTCGCCGCCGTCCTGGTGGCCGAAGTGCAGCGCGATGTCCCGCGGGTCAAGCCCGAGCACGTTCCAGGCGTCAGCCAAAGAAATGCCAGGTGCAGGTGTGCAGGTCGTACTCGGGCAGCCCCGCGGTGGAGCGCACCCGGTTTCAACGGTGCGGGCGCGACAAGGGACGGCCATGTGCCGTCCCGCCCCGCCGACGTCTCCTCCCGCCGCGGCGCCGCTCCGTCGAGGTCGTCAGTGTCCTGACGCAGTAATTGTGTTGCAGTATCCGGCGAGGTTGTCGAGGATCTCGTCGGCGCTCTTGACCCACACGTAGGGCTTGGGGTCCTCGTTCCAGGTGTCGGTCCAGTGCTCGATGTCGGCGTTGAGCTCTTTGACGGAGCGGTGCACCCCGCGGCGCAGCTTGCGGGCGGTCAGCTCGCCGAACCAGCGCTCGACGAGGTTCAGCCAGCTGCGCGCTGGTCGGCGTGAAGTGCAAGACGAAGCGCGGGTGGGCGGCCAGCCACTGGTGATCGCCGGCGTCTTGTGGGTGGAGTAGTTGTCGAGGATGAGGTGCACGTCGAGCGCGGCGGGGACTTCGCGGTCGATCTTCTGCAGGAACTTCTTGAACTCGATCGCGCGGTGACGATCGTGGAGCTGACGGATCACCTTGCCGCTCTGAGCGTCCAGCGCGGCGAACAGGCTCGAGGTGCCGTTGCGCTTGTAGTCATGGCTCATCCGCTGCGGCGTCCCGGGCAGCAGCGGCAGGATCGGCGCCGAGCGGTCCAGCGCCTGGATCTGGCTCTTCTCGTCGACGCACAGCACGATCGCGCGCTCGGGCGGGTCGAGGTACAGGCCGACGATGTCGCGCACCTTCTCCACGAACAACGGGTCCTTGGAAAGCTTCCAATGCTCGACGCGGTGGGGCTGCAGCCCGAACGCCCGCCAGATCCGCGAGATCGCCGTCTGGTTGAGTCCGGTCGCCGTCGCCATCTGTCGCGTCGACCAGTGCGTCCCGCCGTCCGGCGGCGCCGTCTCGAGCGTCTTGACGATCACCTCCTCGACCTGCTCATCGGTGATCTTGCGCGGCTGGCCGGGGCGCGGCTCGTCCAGTAGCCCATCGATGCCGCGCTCGGCATAGCGACCACGCCAACGCCGCACCGTCGGCACCGACACCCCGACGCGCGCGGCGACCGCCGTGTTGGTGTCGCCCTTCGCGCACTCCAGCACGATCCGACAGCGCTGCGCCAACCCCGCCGCGCTCCGCCGCCTGCGCGCCAACCGCTCCAACGAGACGCGCTCCTCATCGCCGAGCTCGATCGCCACGGCCGCAGGTCCACGATTCCCGGCTGACAGGATGTGTTGGCTGACGTTCCCGCGCAGCGCGCCGGCGGAAGAGCCGCTGTCGGCGGACAGGCGTTCGTTAGTCACGTCCCTACGTTTGGGTGTAGGAGCTGGTCGGCTGGAACAGATGTAGTTCCGGCCACCGCGGTGCTCATGCTCGTCGGACTTCTCAGGGTTCGACGACGAGGAGGCACCGGCGATGGCCGGAGCAGACAGGATGGCGATCGAGGAGGTCGTCAGGAGGGTGCTGGTCGACGAGCACGCCGATGTGCTGCGCGAGTCGGTGGCGGGGCTGGCCGGCAGTGATGGAGGTCGAGGTCTGTGAGCTGATCGGCGCCGAGCCACGGCGAGCGGCGACCGCACGATCGCGCGACGCCTCGCAACGGCTATCGCCAGCGGCGGTGGGACGCCAGGGCCGGCGAGATCGAGCTGCAGATCGCCAAGATCCGCCAGGGTCGTACTTCCCGAGCTTCTCGGCGCCGCGCAAGCGCTCCGAGCAGGCGCTGCTCAGCGTCGTGCAGCAGGCCTATGTGTGCGGTGTGTCGACCAGGCGTGTCGACCAGCTTGTCGAGAGTTTGGGGCTGCGGGTCAGCCGCAGCGAAGTCAGCCGCATCTGCGCCGGGTTGGACGAGCAGGTGCAGGCGTTTCGGACGCGACCGCTGGAGGGCCGCTACGTCTATCTGTTCCTGGATGTTTGACTTCATCCCACCAAGGTCTGTGACGGCGAGTAGGAGCACAGCATCCATTGCGTGGTCCGTGCGAAGCCGATGAGGCCATGACCGCGCGTCTACTGCTGGTGCGGGTGAGCTACATCGGGGGATTGCGACCCCTTGTGAACCGGCCTGGACCGTCGTGGTCCAAGCCGGGTGCCAATCGGGGCGGCCGGATTCGAACCGGCGGCCTTTCGGCCCCAAACCGAATGCTCTACCAGGCTGAGCTACGCCCCGACGCACACAAGTATGGCGGCCTGCGCCGCACTGTCGTTGGCATGAACCGTGCAGGGGTCAAGCGCGAGAGCGCGAAACGCCGACCCAGGATTTGTCGTGATGGTCCGCACGTGCGCTGCTCTCCTTGCGCTCGCCGCGCTCGCGGCGCCCGTCGGCGCGCGCGCGGGCGGCGGATGCCGCGACGCCGACGCGCTGCCCGGCCGGGTGTCGCAGGCGAGGTTGCGCGCCGCGACGCTGTGCCTGATGAACACCGAGCGCACCACGCGCGGGCTCCGGCACCTGCGGGCGAATCCGGCGCTCGCGCGGGCCGCGCAGGCCTATGCGCGCCAGATGGTGCGCCGGCGCTTCTTCGACCACAAGTCCCCGGGCGGCTCGACGATGATGTCGCGAATCCGCTCGACGGCGTACGTGCACGGCGTCGCCTCGTTCACGGTCGGCGAGAACCTCGCCTGGGGCACCGGCCCGTGGGCGACGCCGCGCGCGATCGTCCGCGGCTGGATGCGCTCGCGCGACCATCGCGCCAACCTGCTCGACCCGGAGTTCCAGGACGTCGGGATCGGCGTGGCAGCGGGCGCGCCCCAGCGGCTGCACACCGGCGAGACGGGCGGCACCTACGTCGCGGACTTCGGGCGCAGGGTCCGCGGCGGGTAGCCGAAGCGGCGCTGCTAGGGTCGCGGGCCGCCCATGGCCGACGTCCAGCCCCTGCGCGCCCTGCACTACGACCTCGCCACCGTCGGCTCGCTGGGCGAGGTGGCCGCGCCGCCCTACGACGTCATCGACCCCGAGCAGCGCGCCGGGCTGGCCGCGCGCTCGCCCTACAACGTCGTGCACATCGACCTGCCCGAGGGCGAGCCCGATCCCTACGCCAACGCCGCCGCGACACTGGAGCGCTGGCGCGAGGAAGGCGCCGTCGTCCTCGATCCGGAGCCGGCCCTCTGGACGCTCACCCAGGACTACACCGGCCCCGACGGGCGCGCGCTCACACGCCACGGCGTCTTCGCGCGCGTGCGCGTGGAGGACTACGGGCCCGGGCGCATTCGCCCCCACGAGCGCACCCACCCGGGCCCGAAGGAGGACCGGCTCCGGCTCACCCGCGCCACGAAGGCCAACCTCTCCCCCATCTTCAGCCTCTACGACGACCCCGGCGGGCGCCGCGGGCCGAGCGCTGCGCCGCGGCCACCGCCGTCGCCGAGCTGACCGACGACGACGGCACGGTCAATCGGCTGTGCCGCGTCGGCGACCCCGGCGCGATCGCCGCCTTCCAGGAGGCGCTGAGCGGCGCCGAGCTGCTGATCGCCGACGGCCACCACCGCTACGAGACCGCGCGCGTCTACGCCGAGGAGGTCGGCGGCGAAGGCGCTCACCGCTACGTGCTGATGTGCCTCGTCGCCCTGCAGGACGAGGGCCTGACCGTGTTCCCGACCCATCGCCTCATCCGCGACACGACGCCGCAGACGCAGGAGGCGCTGGGCACGACGCTGCGCGAGCTGTTCGACGTCGAGGAGATCGAGCACGTCGGCGCTGCGCCCGCCCGACGGCGACGGGCCGCTGACCATGGGCTACATCGACGCGCACTTCCAGCGCGCCTTCCGCCTGACGCTCAAGGACCAGGCGATCGCCGACCGCGCGCTGGCGCAGATGCCCGAGGCCTACCGCCACCTCGACACCGCGGTGCTCGAGGCGCTCGTCCTCAACGGTCCGCTCGGCCTGAGCGAGGACGACATCGCCCACCTGCGAGGCCTCGGCTACAGCCGCACCGACGACGAGGCGCTCCAGCTCGTGCTCGCCGGCGAGTACGACGCCGCCTTCTTCCTGCGCTCCACGCCCGTGCGGCAGGTGCGCGAGATCGCGGCGACCGGCGTGAACATGCCCCCGAAGTCGACGTACTTCTTCCCCAAGGTCCCGACGGGGCTGCTGTTCAATCCGCTGCTATAACGAGAGGTAGGAGGTTGAACAGGATGAAGGCCACCGCCACTCGTGACAGCGGATACCGGCACGTCGTGCGGGTCCGCAGTCACGACTTGAGCATCGACGAGCCCACGGACACGGGCGGCAGCGACTCCGGCCCGAGCCCACAGGAGCTGCTGGCCGCGAGCCTCGCCTCCTGCACCGCGGTCACGATGGAGATGTACGCGACGCGCAAGGGCTGGGACATCGGCGGCGTCGAGGTCGCCTGCGAGTACACGCCCGCCGAACGCGGCTGTCCCACCCGCTTCCGCATCGTCGATGCGCCTCCCCGAGTCGCTGACCGAGGAGCAGGTCGAGCGCCTGCGCGTCATCGCCGCCAAGTGCCCGGTCCACCGGACGCTCGACGGCGAGGTCATGTTCGACGAGCGTGTCGAGCGAGTCTCGCTCGCGCACTGAGCTCGCCCGCGGCGCTGCGCTCGGTCCTCCTCGACGCCGCCGAGGCGGCGGCGCTCGACGTCCACGGCCGCATCGACGCGGCCGTGCTCGTGCCGCTCTACGTCGCGGGCGGCGAGCTGCACGCCGTCTTCACGCGCCGCCGCGACGACCTGCGCCGCCACGCGGGCGAGATCTCGTTCCCCGGCGGTCGCCAGGACGACGACGAGACCGACCTGCGCCTGACCGCGCTGCGCGAGGCCGAGGAGGAGATCGGCCTGCCCGCACGCGCGGTCGAGATCGTCGGCGCGCTGCAGCCGACGCCGACGATCGCCACCAACTACGCCGTCTATCCCTTCGTCGGGCTCATCGAGCCGGGCCGCGAGTGGCTGCCCGTCGGTCGCCGAGGTCGCCGAGGTGCTCGAGCTGCCGCTCCGCGCCTGCGCGCCGGCTACGAGCGCCGCCGCCTGCTGCGCCGCGGCGTCCCTTTCCGCACCGACGTCTACGTCGTCGGCGAGGACCTCATCTGGGGCGCGACGGCGCGGATGGTCGGCGACCTGCTCGATCGCCTTCCGGCAGAGTTGCTCCGCGGGGCATCCCGCCCCGCGGTCTGATCGTGACTGGCGGCTTCCGGCCGCCAGAGACGGCCGCGCGGCCTAGGCGCCCTTCTCGATCGGCACGCCGACGAGGTTGCCCCACTCCGTCCACGAGCCGTCGTAGTTCTTGACGTCGTCCTCGCCGAGCAGCTCGTGCAGCACGAACCACGTGTGCGCCGAGCGCTCGCCGATGCGGCAGTAGGCGATGATCGGCTCGCCGGCCAGCACGCCCTTGTCGGTGTAGAGCTCGCGCAGGTCGTCGGCCGACTTGAAGGTGCCGTCCTCGGTGACCGCCTGCGCCCACGGGACCGACTTCGCGCCGGGGATGTGCCCGCCGCGCTGGGCGCCCTCCTGCTCGTAGCCGGCCATCGCGATCAGCTCGCCGGAGAACTCCTGCGGCGAGCGGACGTCGACCAGCCGCTTGCCGTTGTCGAGCGACGTCGAGCACCTCGTCGCGCTTGGCGCGGATCGCGTCGTCGCCGGGCTGGGCGGTGAACGTCGCCGGCTCGTAGGACGGCGACGTCGCTGCGTCGTCGGCCGGCCCTCGGCGATCCACTTCTCGCGCGGGCCGTTGACGAGCTTGACCTTCGTCGTGGCCGTAGTACTTCAGGTACCAGTAGGTGTAGGCGGCGAACCAGTTGTTGCGATCGCCGTAGAGCACGATCGTGTGGTCGTTGGAGATGCCGCGCGACGCCGAACAGCGCGCCGAAGTCCTCCGCGCCGAGGAAGTCGCGCTTGACCTGGTCCTGCAGGTCGGTCTTCCAGTCGAACCCGATCGCCCCGGGGATGTGCGCCTCGGCGTAGAGCGCCGGGTTCTCGTCGACCTCGACGATGCGGATCGACGGATCGTCCAGGTGCTGCTCGAGCCACTCGGTGCTCGACCAGCACGTCCTTTGCGTAGTCAGCCACAGTCGGCCTCCTTGATAAGAAATCCAGTCGGCTTTTGGGTGTTTCACCCAGGAGCCGAGTCTAGCGGGCCTCGCGCGACGCTCATCAGGCCGCGGGTGGGCGTCGCTCAGAAGGCGGCAGAGCGATCGACGGTCAGCAGGTGGTCGATCGCCTCGCGCGCTGCGGGCACCCAGCGGTCGGGGTCGCGCGGATCGGCTTCCAGCAGCGCCCCCGGGATCTCGTTGAGGGCCTGCGCGCGCGCCAGCTCGGCCGCGCCCGCGGCAAGCGTCTCCTCCGCCACGGTGCCGGCGGCCTCGTAGAGCACCCCGCGCACGGTCGTGTCGGTCGTCTTCTCGAGCATCATCCGCAACCTCGAGCCGTGCAGAGCGGCGACGTTTGGCCCGCTCGCCGTGCCCAGCAGCCACAGGAGGACGGTGACGTTGTCCAGCGCGTAGCGCAGTGTCCCGATGCGGTCGGGATCGCCGATCCAGCACTCGCAGCCGGCGGCCTCGATCTCGCCACGCCGCGCTTCGCTGCGCGTGACCGCGCGCACCGCGTGCCCGTCGGCGACAAGCGCGCGGGCCAACGCCAGCCCGCGGCAGCCGCCGCCGACCATGAGTGCCCTCACGTGCCCTCGCCGCGCAGGCGGCGAGCCTCCGCCTGGTCGGCGGCCAGCCGCGCCTGGACGTCGTCCTCGGTGAGCTCCGCCTCGCCACGCGCGCGGCGGCGGCGGTTGACCGCCTCGCGCATCTGGTCGACGTCGTCGATCTCGTTCTGCACCTCGACCTCGACCGATCGCGTCGGCCGCCAATCGAGCTGCTGGGCTCCCGAGCCGGGATAGAAGCGCCCGAGCAGCAGCAGCACGATGACAAGCCCGGCCACCCCGCCGAGCATGATCAGGGCGAAGGGATCCACGACGCCGCGAGTCTACGCGCACAGCGCGGGCCCCAGAACGCGGCGGGCGCCCGCCGCGGAATGCAACGCGACGGGCGCCCGACCCCCCGTGTCAGGCCCTGAGGCCCGATATGTGTGTCAGGCGCTGGGCCTGATGTTGTGCATCAGGCGCTCGGCCTGATGTTCTGGTTGAGCCGAAAGAGGTTGGTCGGGTCGTACTCGTCCTTGAGCGCGACCAGCCGGTCGTAGTTGGCGCCGTAGGCAGCGCGGACGCGCTCGTCGCCCTCCGCGGAGAGGAAGTTGACGTAGCTGCCGCCGGTGAGCGACGGCGTCATGGCCGCGTGCAGTTCCTGCGCCCACCCCACCGCGCCGTCGTAGCCGTCCGGCGTGAAGGTGCTGGCGATGACGTTGAGCAGGAACGGCGCGCTGCGATCGCCGAAGGCAGTCGCCGCGGCGGGCACGCGGGCGACCGCCCCGCCCATGTGGTGGACGTGGATCTCGCTCTTGGGCGAGGTGACGTCGCGGTGGTAGCGGACGAGCGTGTCGATCGCGGCATCGTCGAGGCCTCCCAGCCAGCCGGCCTTCATGTAGCTGTGCGCGCCCGGACCCCACAGCGGGTCGATCAGGCTCTGCATCGCCACGTAGGGCAGCGGGCCCATGAGATCGGCCACCGGGTCGCCCAGCTCGCGCAGCGGGCGCACCGCCCGCTCGCCGTCCTCGACCGAGCCACAGTGCACCCCGATGAGCGCGACGAGCGGCTTGCCGTGCCACTCCTCGGGCAGGAACGGCGCGGGCGGCGCGGTGAGCAGGTTGACGAGCGTGGTCAGCTCGTCGGGCGCCTCGTCGACCCAGTCGCGGTAGAAGCGCAGGATCTCGCCGGCGCGGTCGCCGGGGTAGAAGACGACGCCCGCCGTGACCGTCGGGCCGACGCGGTGCAGCTGGTATTCGAACGACGTCGCGATGCCGAAGTTGCCGCCGCCGCCGCGCAGGCCCCAGAACAGCTCCGGGTTCTCGTCCTCGCTGGCGTGCACGAGCTGTCCGTCCGCGGTGACCACGTCGGCGCCGAGCAGGTTGTCGGCGGCAAGCCCGTGCTTGCGCATCAGCCAGCCGACACCGCCGCCGAGTGTGAAGCCGGCGATCCCGGTCGACGACACGAGGCCACCGGTCGTGGCCAGGCCGAAGGCCTGCGTCTCGTGGTCGAACTGCGACCAGGTCAGGCCGGTCTGGGCGATCGCGGTGCGCTGCTGGGGATCGACGCGCACGCCGTTCATCAGCGAGAGGTCGATGACGATGCCGCCATCGTTGGTGGAGAAGCCGGGGATGCTGTGCGAGCCGCCGCGAACGGAGACGAGCAGCTCCTCGCTGCGCGCGAACTCGACCGCGCGCATGACGTCCGCCACGCCGGCGGCTCGCACGATCAGCGCGGGATAGCGGTCGTGGGCGCCGTTCCAGATGGCGCGCGCCTCGTCGTAGCCCGAATCGCCGGGCGTGATGAGCTCGCCGCGAAGCGTCTGCGCCAACTCGGCGATCGACCCGTGGGCGATCGCCGGGGGGGTCGCTTCATCGATTGCCATAGTGTCCTTTCGTACGCCTTGAACTGAGGGCGACGACGGTACGCTCGCGCTCTCAACAGCCGCTCATCAGCGGCTCAATCGGCCCCAGCAGGCGTATCAAGACGCTCCAGCAAGTGTTCGGCGTGGCGCGCACCGCGCCGGTCACCGGACGCGTTGAACTGCCGCAGCGCCCTGTCGATCCCGGTGCGCGCACGCTCGTTGTCGCCGAGCGCGATCGCCGCCTCGGCGACCCCTGTCGACGCCCAGCCGCGGTCGCGATCGATGCCTTGCGCGCGGCACACCTCCAGGCAACGCTCGAACAGCGCGGCGGCGCGCCTCGGGTCGCCGTGGTCGAGCTCGAACGAGGCCAGGTTGAGCGGCACGCCCTGCAGCCCGGGCCCGTCGTCGATGCGCGCGTAGATCGCCTGCGCCTCGTCGAAGCGCCGCCGGCCCTCCTCGGCGTCCCCGGTCGCCAGCGCGAGCATCCCCATCCCCATGAGCGTCATCGCGATCTCGCGGGCGTCCTGGGCGGCGCGGCGCAGGGCAAGCGCCTCCTCGAAGGACGCGCGGCCCGCCTCGACCTCGCCCGTCCAGCGCGCGAGGTTGCCCAGCGCGTTGAGCGCGACCCCCACCCCCGGCTCGTCGCCGACGCGGCGGAACTGCTCGAGCGCGCGCTGCAGTGGCTCCTCGGCGGCGGCGTGCTCCCCGTCGGCGCGCAGCGTCTCGCCGACGTTGCAGAGCACGTAGCCGGTGGCCGCGCCGCTGCACACCGACCGGAAGAGGCAGTAGGTGTCCTCGAAGAAGGAGCGCGGAGCGCCGTCCGGCCCGGCCGGCAGGACGACGGGCGAGATGTGCAGCGCCCAGAACAGCGGGCCGCGCTCCTCGGAGATGCCCTCCAGGCAGGCCAGGCACTCCTCGAGCAGCTCACGGGCTCGCCCCGTCTCGCCGATCGATCCGCAGCGCGTCGCCAGCGCCTGCTTGACCGCGACCGTCACCCCGTCGTCGGAGAGCTCCGCGGCGAGCTCGAGCCCCTCGGCGAAGGTCCGGTCGGCAACCCCCCAGTCGAAGGCGCCCAGCGCGATCGCGGCGAACTGCTCGAGGGCGCGCGCCTCGGCAACCCGGTCGCCGCCGGCGCGGACGATGTCGAGCGCCTCGCTCGCCAGGCCGATCACCGGCATCGGGCGGTGGCGCCGGACCTCGAGAGCAGCGGTGACCACAAGGGCCCGCGCGCGCTCCGGCGTCGGTTCGGGCGCAGCGGCGAGCACCGCCCTGAGCTGGACCGAGCCCTCGACGAACGAGCCGCGGGCCATGAACCACCACCACACCGCGCCCGCCAGCCGGAGCGCGGTCGCTGGATCGCGGCGGATCGCCGCCGCGAGCGCCGCGCGCAGATCGTCGTGATCGAGCTCCAGACGGTCGGCCGGCCATTCGGAGGCGACGCGGGGATCGGCGTCGCGATCGGCCGCCTCCGCGAGCGCGAGGTACCAGGTGCGGTGCGCGGCCTCGAGCACATCGCGTTCGCCGGCGGCGGCCATCCGCTCGCGCGCGTCCTGGCGGACGGTCTCCAGCAGCCGATAGCGGTGGCCGTAGCGTGTGGGCTCGACCTGGACGAGCGACTTGTCGACGAGGCGAACGAGCAGGTCAAGCGCCTCGCCGGTGGCGACCTCGGCGCCGTCGCAGATCCCCTCGACCGCTTCGACGCCGAAGCCGCCGGCGAAGACCCCCAGCCGGCGGTAGAGCACGCGCTCGGGCTCGGCCAGCAGGTCGTGGCTCCAGGCCAGTGTGGCGCGCAGCGTCTGCTGGCGCGTCAGCCCTGCCCGGCTGCCGGCCTGCAGCAGCGTCAGCGCATCGCCCAGGCGTTCGGCGATCTGGGCCGGCGACAGCGCAGCGGCGCGGGCGGCGGCAAGCTCGAGCGCCAGCGGCATCCCGTCCAGGCGACGGGCGATCTCCGCCACGGCCGGACGATTCTCGTCGTCCAGCGCGAAGCCGGGCGCCGCGCCGGCAGCGCGCTGGATGAACAGCCGCACGGCCTCGGAGCGCTCGAGCTCG
Source organism: uncultured Actinomycetes bacterium (assembly GCA_963821355.1). GTDB lineage: Bacteria > Actinomycetota > Thermoleophilia > Solirubrobacterales > Solirubrobacteraceae > JAOPZW01. Next base: position 164,612 of record CAWGDO010000010.1, read on the forward strand.
GCACGGTCGCCGCCGGCCTCGGGCAGCGACAGCGACGGCACGCGCCATGCGACCTCGCCGTCCATTCGCAGCCGCTCGCGGCTCGTGGCGAGCACGTGCAGCTCCGGGCAGGCGCGCAGCAGCCGATCGACGAGCCGCGCGCAGGCGTCGATGACGTGCTCGCAGTTGTCGAGGACGATGAGCATGCGCGCGGCGCCGATGTGCTCGGCGAGGGCGTCGACCGGATCGCGGTCAGAGCGCGGCTGCACGCCGAGCGCGGTCGCGGTCTCCGCGACCACGAACGCGGGCTCGGAGACCGGTGCGAGCTCGACGACGCGCACGCCTGCGTCGAAATCGTTCTGCCTGCGAGCGACCAGCTCGAGCGCCAGGCGCGTCTTCCCGCATCCTCCCGGGCCGGTGAGCGTCAACAGGCGCGTGTGCCCGAGCAGCCCCTCGAGCTCGGCCAGCTCGCGCTCCCGGCCGACGAAGCTCGTCAGCTGTTGGGGCAGCGCGCTTGCGGCCGCCGCGGCGGGCTCGTGCTGCGCGGCGAGGATCTGCTGGTAGAGCCGCCGCGTCTCGGGGTCGGGGTCGGCCGCCAGCTCGCGGCGCAGCGCCTCGCGCAGCTGCTGGTACTGGGCCAGCGCCTGCTGGCGCCGGCCGTCCTCGGCGAACAGGCGGATGAGGGCACGGTGCGCGACCTCGTGCAGCGGGTCCTCGACCACGGCGCGCTGCAGCGTTGCGATCGCGGCGGCGGTGTCGCCCGCCCGCGCCTGCAGCTCGGCCAGCTCGACGAAGAGCGCCAGGTAGGTCTCGCGCAGCGACTCGCGCCGCGCGACGGTCCAGTCCTCGTAGCGGTCCTCCGGGAGCAGCTCGCCGTTGTAGAGCTCAAGCGCGGCGTGATAGGCGTCCAGGGTGCCGCTGTCGCGGGCGGCCGCCGTGGCGAGCTCGAAGGCGTGGACATCGACCGTGACGTCGTCGCCCACCAGCGCGACGACGTCATCGCGCAGCACGAGGTGCTCGCCGGAGCCCAGTGCGCGCCGCGCCGTGTAGAGCACCTGGTGCAGGCCGCTGCCCGCCTGGTCGCCCCCCGGCCACAACACCTCGACGACCTGCTCGCGGTGCAGGCGGCGGTCGGGCGCGAGCGCGAGCAGCTTGACCAGGCTCTTGGCGCGCCGCAGCCGCCACGCGTCATCGGGCACCAGCGCGCCGGCCACGCGGACCCCGAAGGCCCCGAGCAGCTCGATACCCAGCCCGGCCCCATCCGACGGCTCCACGTGCCGAGCGTAGTGCGCTCCGATCACCGCCGACAAGCGGTCGTGCCATACGCTCCAGGCGTGGACTTCGACCTCAACGACGAACAGTCGCTCATCAAGCAGACCGCACGCGAGTTCACCGACAAGGAGATCGTGCCCCGAGCCGGGGAGAACTCGCGCAACCACCACTTCGACGTCGAGCTGGTGGGGAAGATCGCCGACCAGGGCTATCTGGGCGCGATCGTCCCGCGCGAGTACGGCGGCGCGGGGCTGGACTACGTGACCTACGCGATCGTCTGCGAGGAGATCGGGCGCGGCTGCTCGGCCATGCGCACGGTCATCTCGGTGCAGACCTCGCTGGTGTGCTCGACGATCCTGCGCTGGGGCACCGAGGAGCAGAAGCAGCGCTACCTGCCCCAGCTGTGCTCGGGCGAGTGGCTCGGGTGCTTCGGCCTCACCGAGCCCGACACCGGCTCGGACGCGGCCAACCAGAAGACGCGGGCGGTCAGGCAGGACGACGGCTCTTGGAAGATCAACGGCTCGAAGATGTGGATCTCGCTGGGCAACCACGCCAAGCTCGCGCTCGTCTTCGCCCAGACCGATCCGGACCTCAGGCACAAGGGCCTGGCGTGCTTCCTGGTCGAGACCGACCAGCCCGGCTACCACGCCTCGGAGATCAAGGGCAAGATGGGCCTGTGGGCGTCGGACACCGCGCAGATCGCGCTCGACGACATCGTCGCCGGCCGCGACTCGATGCTCGGTGAGATCGGCGACGGCTTCAAGGTCGCGATGAGCGCGCTGGACTCAGGGCGCTACTCGGTGGCCGCCGGCTGCGTGGGCATCTGCCAGGGCTCGGTCGAGGAGTCGGTCAAGTACGCCACCGAGCGCCACGCCTTCCAGCGGCCGATCGCGTCGTTCCAGCTCGTGCAGGAGATGATCGCCGACATGGTCGTGCGCACCGACGCGTCGCGGATGCTCGTCTACCGCGCGGGCGCGCTGAAGGACGCCGCCAGGCCGTCGACGACCGAGACCTCGATCGCCAAGTACTTCGCGACCGAGGCCGCGTGCTGGTGCGCCGACCGCGCGATCCAGATCCACGGCGGCGCCGGCTACGTCGACGACCATCCGGTCGAGCGCTTCTATCGCGACGCGCGCGTGACCACGCTCTACGAGGGCACCTCGCAGATCCAGCAGCTGATCATCGGCCGCGCCGCGACCGGGATCAATGCGCTGGTGCCGTCGTAGCGGCGCTCAGGGCGTGAGCGCCACCGCCGCCTCCGGCGTTGCGACGCGGAAGCTGAAGCTCTCGACCAGGTAGAGCTCGACGGCCTCGGCGTCGTGGCTGTCGTAGCCGATCGACAGGTCCTCGCCCGACGTCGAAGAGGAAGTCGCCGCCGCGCTGGCTGACCACGACGGCGCCGTCGACGCCCGGCGACCAGACGAGCGGCCCGTCGATGATCTTGCGCAGGTGGTCGAGCAGCGGGTAGCCGCCGTGCTCGCCGGTCTCGAGCACGCGCGTGTAGGCGTCGCGGCCGAGCGCGAGACCGTACGGCCCGTCGATGCCGACGTGGAGCAGCGCCTCGACCGCCCGGGCGACGTGACGCGGGTAGCGCGCGCAGTCCTCGCCGAGCGCGATCGGATCGTGCGTCGAGGCCTCGGCGATGCCGGTGATGCCGGCGGCCTCCCAGCCGTGGAAGACGGCGCGGTTCTCGGCCGTGGCGATCTGGTGGGCGGCGTCGTCGAGCGCGGCGAGGTCGACGTCCTCGGCACCGCGATCGCCGTCGCGCAGCTCGTCGCGCGAGAGCGAGAACGACGCGCGCAGCTCGACCAGCGCGCAGCACCCGGCGCTGCGCGGCCGTCACGCCGTCGCCCGGCGCGTCGGCGAGCTCGGCTCACACGCCCGAGGTTCGTGGCCGAGTGCTCCCAGCCGTGCGGGCCCGGAGAAGTCGACGAGCTTGCGCGCGGCGAGGGCTGGCGTAAGGCGCTCGCGCGCCTCGTCGTCGATGAGGCTCCAGTTCGCCTCGGTGATCGGCGCGTGCTCGCGCAGCAGGTGGCTCATGACGCGGCTCCCCTCAGGCTGCCGATGCCCAGCGACGTACTGCCGGCCAGCGGCGCGCCGCGCTCCGCCGCGCCCTCGACGGCCTCCTCCTCGGCCTCCTCGCCGTGCTCGACGATGTCGCCCTCCTGGAAGAGGATCCCCTCGGCGATCTCGCGCCAGAGCGGCGTGCGGCGCAGCAGGAACTCGAGGTCCATGCAGAAGTGCTTGAACTCCTCGCCCTGCGCGTCGCGCATGATCGCCAGCGCGTCGCGGTCCGACTCGACGGCGATGCGCTGCTCGTACCAGCCGATCGCCTCGGCCTCCTCGGTCAGCGACGCGCACAGCCGCGCGAAGGTCCGTGTCTCGTCCGGCAGCTCATCGGCCGGCTCGTGGTACTGGTCGAAGCCCATGGGCGGCATCTTGTCGCACCGCGACGGCAGCCGCGCACTGGGGGCAACCCCACCGCGCGGACGCCGGGTGACGGCATGGCGCGCGCGCGGCCGCCCGCCTAGCGTCTGCGGGCATGCACGTCCCCGGCATCTCACGAGCCGCTCTCATCGCGATGATCCTCTTCGCGCTGGTGCTCCTCGCCACGGGCGCCGCATGGGTGCTGTCGTGGGCCACTCACCACAGCGACACCGACACGCAGGTCCTGCCGGCCGACGCGAGCATCGAGATCGAGAGCGACCACGGCGACGTGCGGGTAGTGGGCAGCGACCGAGCGGACGTCCTGCTCACCGCCAAGGAGCGCCGGTCGATCTTCGGCACGCCCCACGTCAGTATCCGCTTCGCGGACGGCCGCCTGCGGCTCCACACGAGCTGCTCGGGGGCCCAGCTGTTCGGCAACGAATGCACGGCCAGCTACGTCGTCGAGGTTCCGCGCGCCATGGCGGTGCGGGTCGTCGCGAGCTCCGCCGACGTCCACGCCGAGAACGTGCGGGGACCCCTGGCCGTGCACCTGAGCTCCGGCGACGTCCACGTCGACGCGCCCTCGCCCGACATCGTTGCAACGGCGAGCAGCGGTGACATCCACGTCCGCGCGAGCGATGCCACGCGCGTTCGGGCCCAGGCAACGTCGGGCGACGTGCACGTCAGCGTGCCCGATCGCAGCTACGCCGTGCAGGCGCGCGCGATCGGCGGCGACCAGCACGTCGACGTCGACGACGACCCGGACTCACCGCGCAGGCTTGTAGCGAGCACGACATCCGGCGACGTACACGTCGAGCCCGATGGCTAGCCTCCGGCCTCGTGGCCGACGCACCCGACGTCATCGGCGTGGTCGGCGCCGGGACGATGGGCGCCGGCATCGCGCAGCTCGCGGCCGCCGCGGGCGCGCGCACGCTGCTGCACGACCCCGTGCCCGAGGCGCTCGAACACGGCCTGTCGCGGATCGACGACGGGCTGGAGCGCTGGCGGTCGAAGGGCCGCCTGGAGCGCGAGCCGGGTCCCGTCTCGGGCGCGGCGGAGCTGCGCGAACTGGCCGAGGCCGGCCTGGTCATCGAGGCCGCGCCCGAGCGCCTGGAGCTCAAGCGCGAGCTGTTCGCGGCGCTCGGCGAGATCGCGCCGCGGGCTGTGCTGGCGTCGAACACCTCGTCGATACCGATCACCGCGATCGCCGGCGCCGTCGCCGATCCCGGTCGCGTTGTCGGGATGCACTTCTTCAACCCCCCGCCGGTCATGCGTCTGCTCGAGGTCATCGCCGGCATCGACTCCTCGCCCGAGGCGCTCGACGTCGCGCGCGCCACCGGGCGGGCGATGGGCAAGCGCGTGATCGACGCCACCGACGGGCCCGGCTTTCTGGTCAACCGCTGCAACCGGCCGTTCGGGCTCGAGGCGCTCAAGCTGCTGCAGGAGCGCATCGCCGACGTCGAGACGATCGACGCCGTCGTCCGCTCGGCCGGCTTTCGCATGGGGCCGTTCGAGCTGCAGGACCTCGTCGGCATCGACGTCGGCTACGAGGTGTCGCTGTCCTTCCACGAGCTCAGCTTCGGCGAGCCGCGCTGGCGGCCATCGCCGCTCAGCGCGCGGATGGTGGCCGCCGGGCGCCTCGGGCGCAAGACCGGGCGCGGCTGGTACGAGTACCCGCGCGAGCAGGCCGAGGACCCCGAGCCGCGGGCGCCCGGCGGCGGCGAGGACCGGATCGTCGTCGTGGCCGGTGAGCTCAACGTCGCCGCGGAGCTGCGCGCGCTGGCCGCGAACGCGGGCTTCGACGCGCGCAGCCAGGACGAGGCCGCCGGCGACGTCCCGTGGCTGCTGCTCGACTGCGGCGCCGACCCCGACGGGCCGCCGCTGCAGGGCGGGCCGGTCGCGCTGCTGTGCGCCGACGGCTCGCTGCAGGCGCTCGACGGCGGCGGCGCCGCGGTCGGCTTCCACGTCCTGCCGCCGCTCGACAGCGCCGCGCTGGTCGAACTCACCCGCGGGCCGGGGACGGCGGAGCTGGCCGCCGAGCGCGCCGAGGCCTTCTTCGCCGCGCTGGGCAAGCGCACGGCGTGGGTCGGCGACGCGCCGGGGCTCGTGCTCGGGCGGATCGTCTGCCAGCTCGTCAACGAGGCGTGCTTCGCCGTCAGCGAGGGCGTCGGCACCCGCGAGGACGTCGACGACGGCATGGTGCTCGGGCTCAACCATCCCCGCGGCCCGTTCGCGTGGTGCGAGGCGATCGGCGCCGAGCACGTGCTCGCGGTGCTCGACGGCCTGCGCATCGAGCTCGGCGAGGAGCGCTACCGCGCAGCGCCGCTGCTGCGCCGGCTCGCGACCCCGTGAGATCTCACGCAAAGGCGCGCTGAGGCGTTGTAGCCACGTGCCCCAGGAGCCTTTCCAGCGCTTCCTCGACGCGCATCGCGACGACGTGTGGCGCTTTCTCGTGGCGTCGGTGGGCCGCGACGCGGCCGACGACGGCTTCCAGGAGACGTTCCTGTCGGCCCTGCGCGCCTATCCGCGGATGCGCCCGCGCAACCCGCGCGCCTGGGTGCTGACCATCGCCCACCGCAAGGCGCTCGACCACTTCCGCGCCCGCAAGCGGCGCGCGGTGCCGGTCGGCGACCTCCCCGACGTCCCGGCGCCGGAGGGCCCGCATCCGCGCGACGACGGCGTGTGGGCGCGCGTCGACGCGCTGCCACCCAAGCAGCGCGCCGCCGTGCTGCTGCGCTTCGCCGGCGACCTCAGCCATGCCGAGGTCGCCGCCGCGATGGGCACCTCGGAGGAGGCGGCGCGGCGCAACGCGTTCGAGGGGTTGCGCAAGCTTGCGACAGGAGATGACGCCATGACCGAGGACCGCCTCGCCCCGCCGACCTTCGACGCCGCCGACGCGGCGGCCGCCGCCGCGCGCTTCGCCGCGACCGCGCCCGCCGACGTGCACTACGCGCTCGTCGAGACGCCCGGTGGGCACGCTTGTCGCCGCCACCACGCCCCGCGGTCTGGTCACCCTGTCCTACGCCGACCAGTTCGGCGGCGCCGACGGCGTGCTCGACTGGGTCGCGGCCAAGCTCTCGCCGCGGATGCTCGAGGCGCCGGCGCGCCTGGACGACGTGCGCCGCGAGCTCGACGAGTACTTCGAGGGCCGCCGGCAGCGACTTCGACCTGCCCATCGACTGGACGCTGGTGAGCCCGTTCGGCCGCCGCGTCCTGAAGGCCACCGCGGCGATCCCGTTCGGCGCGTCAGCACCTACGGCGCGATGGCGGCGAAGGCCGGCAACCCGAAGGCGTCGCGCGCCGCCGGCCGCGCGCTGGACGCCAACCCGATCCCGATCGTCGTGCCGTGCCATCGCGTCGATCGGCGCCAGCGGCCGGCTCACCGGCTACACCGGCGGCCTGGACCGCAAGGTGACGCTGCTGGAGATCGAGGGGGTCGTGCTGCCGGGTTAGGCGGTCGCGCCGACGACCAGCAGCTCGCACGGGCCGTCGAAGCCGTCGGGCCCCTCGAAGTCGCCCAGCGCCGCGCCGACCTCGTCCCACGCGGCCGCGCGGCCGGCGTCGTCGAGGCCCGAGAGCATCTGGTGCAGGGCGCCGAAGCTCTCCTGCTCGAGGCGCAGGCAGTCGGCGGCCGTGGGCAGGCGCAGCGGCGCGTCGACGCGCGCACGTCGATCGCGCCGAAGCCGGCGGCGCCCAGCGCGTCGTCGAGCACGCCGGGCGCGCCGAGGCTGAACGGCCCGGGCTGGCCCGGCGACCGGCGCGCCGAGCCCCGCGCGCCGGCGGATGATGCCCACCGGCACGCTGAAGAAGCCGTTGCGGTCGGGCGTGGAGAAGACGATCGCCGCGAGGCGCCCGCCCGGGCGCAGCGCCCGGCGCACGCCCGCGAGCGCGGCGGGCGAGCGAGGGCAGGTAGATCAGCCCGAGCCGGCAGATGGCGGCGTCGAACGTGCCCGGCTCGACGTCGAGCGCCTCGGCGTCCATCGCGCGGACCGCGACGTTGGTCAGGCCGGCGGCGCGCGCCTCGTGCTCGGCGTAGTCGAGGATGGCCGGCGCGAGGTCGGTGGCGAGGACCGCGCCGTCGGGGCCCACGCGGCGCGCGGCCGCGAGCGTCTGCCCGCCGGCGCCGGCGGCGACGTCGAGCACCCGCGCGCCGGCCGCGACCCCGGCGAGGTCGAGCATCGTCTCCGTCGCCTCGCCCAGCCAGGCCTCCAGCGTCGGGCCCCAGCGATGCCAGGGCTCGGCGGCCTGCTGCCACTGCTCGCGCGTGGTGGCCTTGTAGCGGCAGGGTCGAACGGCGCCGCGGTCGTCGCGGACATGGTGGGACCTCCGGGATCGGATGAGCTCAGACTTCTTCGATCCAGCCCAGGAGGTCGTCGCGCGTGACCTTGCCGACGAGGTCGGGATGGTCGGCGCGGATGTGCCCCTCGATGGTGGCGACCACCTCGTCGGCGCTCTCTCCGCGGGCGACGAACCCGCACTCGCACTGGATGGCCTTCGCCATGAAGCCCCCTCTCGGCTGGCGTGTCGGGAGGTTGTAGCCCCGAGACCTTGGATCTATCTTGGCGCAACCTTGGAGCACGAGCCAGCGTGGCGGATCCAACTGTGCGGACGCGTGGCGATCGAGCGAGCGGGCGAGCGGCTCGAGGGCGGCCTGCCGGGCCGTCAGGGGCGGCGCTGCTTCGTCTACCTCGCCGCCCACCGCGCGCGGCCGGTGCCGCGCGACGAGCTGCTCGAGGCGGTGTGGGACGGGCACGCCGCCCCGGCGGCCGACGCGGCGCTCAGCGCGCTGACCTCGAAGCTGCGGCGGGCGCTGGGCGCCGGACGCGCTGCCGGCGCGCGGCGACCTGCAGCTCGCGCTGCCGACCGGGACGTGGATCGACCTCGAGGCCGCGCGCGAGGCGATCCACCGCGCCGAGTCGGCGGTGGCCACGCGGGCCTGGGCGCGGCGTGGAGCGCCGCACAGGTGACGATGCACACGGCGCGCCGCGGGCTGCTGCCCGGCGACGAGGGCGAGTGGATCGACGAGCTGCGCCGCGAGCTCGACAGCCTGTACCTGCGCGGCCTGGAGGCCTACGGCGAGGCGGCACTCGGCCTCGGGGGCGCCGAGCTCGCCGCCGCCGAGCGCGCCGGCCGCGAGCTCGTGCGGACGCGCGCCCTACCGCGAGGCCGGTCACCGGCTGCTCATGCGCGCCCTTGTGGCCCGCGGCAATCCGGCCGAGGCGCTCGCGGCGTACGAGGACCTACGCGTGCTCCTGCGCGACGAGCTCGGGATCGCGCCGAGCGGCCCGACGCAGGAGCTCCACCTCGCGATCCTCGGCGGCTAGGGTCGCCGGGCCACGCGGCAGCAGCAGCGCGACGCAGCGCGATCGCGGCCGTGGGCAGCAGGTTCCACCAGAAGGTGACTCCGAAGGCGTGCGCGGCGCCGCGCGCCGGGCGCGGCGTTGCCGAGCTCGTGCTGCAGCAGCACAGCGAAGACGGCGGTGCCGACGGCGCCGCCGACGCGCATGACGATGTTCATCGTCGTCGTCGCGCGCGGCGACCGCCGTCGGTCGACAGCGTGCGGTAGGCCGCCGCCATGAGCGGCGCCATCATGAAGCCCATCCCGATGCCGCGCGGGACGAGCGACGACGGCCAGCAGCGCCTGGCTGGAGTCGGCCGAGATCTGCGTGAAGGCGATCGTGCCCAGCAGCGATCGCGGCCACGCCGATGAGCACGAGCGTGCGCGGCCCGCGCACGTCGGTCAGCTTGCCGGCGATCGGCATGGCCACCATGGCGGCCAGTCCCTGCGGCGCCATCAGCAGGCCGGCGTCGAGCGCGCTCAGGCCGCGTGCCGCCTGCTCGTAGAGCGGGAACAGGAGCATGACCGCGAACATCGTCGCGGCGAAGAGGACCATCGCCGCGCTGCAGGCGCGCGAAGACGCGGTCGGCGAACAGGCGCATGTCGAGCAGCGGGTGGCGCGTGCGCAGCGCGTGGACGACGAAGGCCGCGATGAGCGCCACGCCGACGACCATGCCCGCCGACCGCCTGCGTGCCGCCCAGGCCGACGCTGCCGGCCTCGGAGACGCCGTAGACGAACGCGGCGAGGCCCGGCGAGAGCAGCGCGACGCCGACCGCGTCGATCGGCGCGTCGGGGCGGCGGTGCGGATCGGGCTCCAGCCAGCGCCAGGCGGCCAGCAGGGCGAGCGCGCCCGATCGGGACGTTGACGTAGAAGATCCACCGCCACGAGATGGCGTCGACGATGCAGGCCGCCGATGACGGGGCCGAGCACGGGACCGAGCAGCGCCGGCACGGCGACGACGCTCATGACGCGGCCCATGCGCTGCGGGCCGGCGGCGCGCGCGAGCATCGTCTGCCCGACGGGCAGGATGATCCCGCCGCCGATCCCCTGGACGACGCGGAAGGCGATCAGGCTGCCGGCCGACCAGGCGGCGCCGCTGAGCACCGAGCCGGTCAGGAACAGCGCCGAGCGAGGCGAACCACAGCGTCCGCGCCCCGAAGCGCTCGACCGCCCAGCCGGTGAGCGGGATGACCATCGAGAGCGCCAGCAGGTAGCCGGTGGCGACCCATTGGATGGTCGCGACCGAGACGTCGAAGTCGCGGCCGAGGGTGTTGAGGGCGACGGCGACGATCGTCGTGTCGAGCACCGTCATCACGCGCGCCGAGCATGACGACGGCCGAGAGGCGCTTGAGCGCGGGATCGAATCGCCGTACGCTGTATCGCTCATGCCGTACACCGTATCACGGATCCGATACGGTGTACGGCTAGACTGTAGCGACGATGCCCAATCGCGCCCCGTCCGAGCTCGACTGGAACGCGCGCCCGCCGCGCGACGCCGCGGCGCGCGGGCCTCACACGCGAGGCGATCGTCGCGGCCGCGATCGCGATCGCCGACGCGACGGGCTCGACGCGGTCTCGATCCGCCGCGTCGCCGGCGATCTCGGCATCCGTCCGATGAGCCTCTACACGCACATCGCCAGCAAGGACGACCTCGTCGACCTGATGGTCAACGAGGTGGTCGGCGAGGTCGCTGCTCCCCGAGCCGCTGCCGGAGGACTGGCGCGCGGCCGTGCGCGCGATCGCCCACCGCTCGTACGACGCCTTCGTCGCTCACGCCTGGACGCTGCAGGCGTTCGGCCAGCGCCCGCGCTTCGGCCCCAACACGCTGCGCCACGTCGAGCAGTCGCTGGCCGCCGTCGCGGGCCTCGGCCTCGACGAGCGCACGGCGGCGACGCTGCTGGCCGTCGTCGACGAATACGCGATCGGTCACGCGATGCGCGCGCTCATCACGCCGAACGAGGATGAGCTGCGCGGCATGTTCGCCGAGACGCTGCGCAACGCCGCGGATCTGAGCGAGTTCCCGCACCTCGCAGCCGCCGGTATGGCTGCGCCGAGCGAGGACGCGTTCGAACTCGGGCTCGACGCCCTGATCGCGGGACTCGAGCGCACGCTGGTCGACCGCTGATCCCGTCGAACGTCCCTGGTGCACGAACAGGGTTCGTACGCGAGGGACGTTCGCGGCTACTCGGCGCCCGGCTGCGGGAACTGCGTCGTCATAAGGCGGTCCCACATCCGATCGGTCAGCAGCGCGCGCTGGCCGATGAGCAGCCGCGCGCTCGGCGTCACGCGATAGCGGATCTTGGGCGACTCGGCGGTGATGGCGCGCTCGATCGTCTTGGCCACCGTCTCGGGGCCGCCGCCCAGATGGCGCGCCGGGCCCTTGACGTAGATGTCGCGCGTGGACTGCGCGACGCGCGCGTTGAAGGTCGCCGTACGGGCCCGTCGTCCTCGGCCTGGCCGACGGCCGTCGCGGCGGCCTCGCCGAACTTCGTCGGATGAGGCCGGGCTGGACGATCACGACGTCGACGCCGAAGCCCTTGACCTCGAAGCGCAGCGCGTCGCTGATCGCCTCCACCGCGTACTTGGTCGCGTGGTAGAAGCCGCCGCCCGGGAAGGTGAAGTTCGCGCCCATCGACGAGACGTTCACGATCCGGCCCGCAGCGCTGGGCGCGCATGGCCGGGCAGCACGAGCTGGCACATGCGCACGAGCCCGAAGACGTTGGTCTCGAACTGGCGGCGCACCTCGTCGAGCGGGACGCTCTCGATCGCGCCCGACTGGCTGTAGCCGGCGTTGTTGACCAGCGACGCCGACCGCGCCGTGCTCGGCCTCGACCGCGCGCACGGCGTCCGGGCACGACGCCTCGTCGGTGACGTCGAGGGCCAGCAGCTGGCAGCCCTGGCGCTCGAGGTCGGCGATCGAGTCCAGCCGGCGCGCGCTGGCATAGACCGTGTGGCCGCGGGCTGCGAGGTGCAGCGCGGTCGCCCGGCCGATGCCCGACGAGCAGCCGGTGACGAGAACCGTCTTCGAGGGAGCGCTCCGGGTGGACATGAGCGAACGATATGCCTGTGGCACCCTCCCTCCCATGCAACGTCCACGGCTGGTCGGCATCAACCACATCGCGCTCGAGGTCGGCGACATCGACGAGGCGCTCGCGTTCTACGGCGCCATCTTCGAGATCGAGCTCCGCGGCCGCATGCGGCGGCGTGGCGTTCGTCGACATGGGTGACCAGTTCATCAACCTCACCGAGGCCAGAACGGCCTCGCCCGACCGCGACCGCCACTTCGGGCTGGTCGTCGACGACAAGGACGCCGTGCGCGCCGCGCTCGAGCGCGAGGGCGTCGAGATCCTGCGGGGCCGCTTCCTGGACTTCCGCGACCCGTGGGGCAACCGCGTGCAGATCGTCGACTACCGCGACATCCAGTTCACGAAGCTGCCGGGCGTGCTACGGGCGATGGGCCTTGAGCAGCTGGAGAAGCGGCCCGCGGCGCTGTCCGAGCTGCGCGAGCGGGGCTTCGACGGGTCCTAGGGCCGCTGCGGCGGCGCGGGCGGCCGAGGAGCGGGCCGCGGGGCCGGCGTGACCTTCGGATACTGGAATTGGTGCGACAGCATGTCTTGCTCTTATGTACAGCCGACGGCGTGTTTCGATACATAGACGTCGCCCGCCGCGGATTCCTTACGCCGTGCGGCGCCGAATCCCTACGTCGCGCGGCTGTCGTAGGACCAGAAGCGCGGCAGCGCGAGCGCCAGCGCGGCGGTTCCCGCGACGCAGGCGATGCCACCCGCCACGACCGAGGTGCGCACGGTGGTCAGCGCAGCGACGATCCCCGCCTCGGCGTCGCCCAGCAACGGCCCCGACGACCACGAGATCATCTCGACGCCGGCGAGGCGCCCGCGCAGGTGGTCGGGAATCGTCTCGTTCCACATCGCCGAGCGGAAGATGCCGCTGATCGTGTCCATCCCGCCCGCGACGGCGAGGCACGCCAGAGCGAGCCACAGCACGTCGGCGAAGCCGAAACCGACGATCGCCACACCCCACGCGGCCGCGCCGTAGACGACCGCCCGCCCGTGGCGGTGCACGTGCCTGGTCCACCCGCTGGTCAGCGTCACCACGATCGACCCGACCGAGGGCGCGGCGTAGAGCAGGCCGAGGACCTCGGCGCCGCCGTAGCCCTTGGCGATCGCCGGAAACAGCGCCATCGGCATGCCGAAGAACATCGCGTTCATGTCCACCAGGTAGGTGCCGATGAGCTCCTGGCGCGAGACGGCGTAGCGGACGCCATCGACGATCGTGCGCACCGAGGGCGGCTCGGCATCGGCCGGCGGCGGTGGCGTGCGCATGACCGTCAGCACGAGCAGCGAGAGCACGAAGCTCACGACGTCGACGCCGTAGGTGACGCCGAGGCCGGCGGCGGCGATGAGCACGCCGCCGAACGCGGGGCCCGAGATCGCGGCCAGGTTGTGCAGGCTGAACTGGATCGCCGATGCCGCCTTGAGCTCGTCGCGCTCGACGAGCCGCGGGATGAGCGCGTCGAGCGGCGGGCGGCGGATCGCCGTGAAGCCCGCCATGAGCGCCGAGCAGACGTAAAGGATCCAGACCTGCGGGTCGGGCAGCACGGAGTTGACGAGCAGCGCCACCGCCACGAGCGCGGCGCCCACCTCGGCGATCTGCACGAGCCGGCGGCGATCGAAGGCGTCGGCCAGCGCGCCGCCGACCAGCGCGAGCACGATGACCGGCAGGAACTCGGCGACGCCGAGCAGGCCGACGGCCAACGAGGAGCCGGTCAGCTCGTAGACCTGGAACGGAACGGCGACGAACGTCGCCATAGAGCCGGCCTCGGAGATCGTCTGCCCGGCGACGAGCAGGCCGAAGTCGCGCCGGCGCCGGAGCAGGCCGGCGTCGATCGCGACGACTCCCGACGGCGCGGCGCCACGCCGACGCGGTCTCGGGCGTCTCCGGTACCGGCGCGCTCACCGCCGCATCCTAGGATCCGGCGATGGCCACGGCGTTCCTGATCGGCGGTGGGCGCGAAGACGCTCAGATCCGCGCCTCGCACGCTCCGTTCGTCGCCGCTTGCGGCGGCGGCCCGATCGCGGCCTTCGGGCTCGAGGATCCCGAGCGCTGGGACGGTGCGCTGCGGCTGGCGGGAGCGACCGACGTGCGCTGCATGGCTGCCCCGCCGACCGCAGACGACATCGCCGCGGCGGCGGGCGTGTTCGTCGGCGGCGGTTGGACGCCCGGCTACCAGGAGGCGCTGGCCGGCTGGCGCGCGCCCGACCTGCCGTACGCCGGCTTCTCGGCCGGCGCGGCGGTGGCGCCGGCGCGCGCGATCGTCGGCGGCTGGCGGCTCGGCGAGCGCGCGATCTGCGCGCAGGAGGCCGGCGAGGACATCGATCAGCTCGAGGTCCGCGACGGCCTCGGGCTCGTGCCCTTCGCGGTCGACGTCCACGCGACGCAATGGGGCACGCTGACGCGGCTCGTGCACGCCGTCGGCGCCGGCCTCGTGGACGAGGGCTGGGCGATCGACGAGGGCACGGTCCTCGTCGTCGACGACGGCGCCGTGCGCGTCGAGGGGCTGGGCGGCGCGTACCGGGTGGCGCGGCAGGACGGCCACGTCGTGGTTAGCGTGCAGCCCTGATGCACGCCGTGACCTTCCAGGCGCCGGGCGAGGTCAGCGTCGAAGAGCGCCCCGACCCCGAGCTGCAGGCGACCGACGACGCGATCGTGCGCATCGAGGCGACCGGGATCTGCGGCTCGGACCTGCACATCTTCCACGGACGCGTGGCGATCGAGCCGGGCTTCACGATCGGCCACGAGTACGTCGGCACAGTGGTCGCGGTGGGCGACGCCGTGCAGTCGGTCGCCGTCGGCGATCGCGTGCTTGGCTGCTTCCTGGTGGCCTGCGGCGCCTGCCCGCCCTGCCGCGCCGGCAACTACCACAAGTGCGACCACTCGCGGGTCTTCGGCCACGGGTACGCTCTCGGCGCGCTGCAGGGTACGCAGGCCGAGCTCGCTCTCGTCCCCCGCGCCAACCTCACGCTCCGGCGGGTGCCGGACGGGATGCCCAACGACGTCGCGCTGTTCGCCGGCGACGTCATGGGCACCGGCTACCACGCGGCCGCGCCGGTGCGCGCGGGCGACAGCGTCGTCGTCCTCGGGCTGGGGCCGGTCGGCCTCTGCGCAGTGCAGGCGGCGCGTGCCGCAGGCGCCGCGCAGGTCATCGCCGTCGACGCCGTGCCGGCGCGCCTGGGGGTGGCGCGCAGCTTCGGCGCGACGCCGGTCCACCTGACCGACGAGGACCCGCGCTCAGCGGTGAAGGCCGCCACTGAGGGACGCGGTGCCGGTGTCGTCATCGAGGCCGTCGGCGACCCGCGCGCCTTGGAGCTGGCCATCCGCGTGGCCGCCAACTGCGCAACCCTGAGCGTGGTGGGCGTCTACGCCGAGCGCTGCGAGGTGCACATGGGCCTGGCGTGGATCAAGGGGCTCACCGTGCGCACCGGGCAGGCCAACGTCATCGCCCATCTGGACCGCGTGCTGGCGCTCATGGGCGCGGGTGTGCTCGACCCCGCGCCGCTGGTCAGCCACCACATGAAGCTCGCCGATGCGCCCGAGGCCTACGCGCTCTACGACCGCCGCGAGGCGCTGAAGATCGTGTTGGAGCCCTGACGTGGACCTTCCCGAGCTCGCGGGCGTGACGCACCGGACGGTGTCCGCCCGCGGCCTGGACTTCCACGTCGCCGAGGCCGGCGCGGGCGAGCCCGTCGTCCTGCTCCACGGCTGGCCGCAGCACTGGTGGGCATGGCGGCGCGTCGTGCCGCTGCTGGCGCCGCACGGACGGCTGCTGATGCCCGACCTGCGCGGCTTCGGGTGGTCTCAGGCCCCCGCCGACGGCTACGACAAGCAGACGCTGGCCGACGACCTGCTGGCGATCCTCGACGCACTCGGGCTCGATCGGGTCAGGCTCGTGGCCCACGACTGGGGCGCGTGGATCGGCTTCCTCGCCTGTCTGGCCGCTCCCGAGCGCTTCGCGGCCTTCGTCGCGCTGAGTTGCCCACCGCCGACGGGTCGTCCGAGCGGGCGCCAGGTGCTGCAGGTCTGGCGCTTCGCCTACCAGCTCGTGCTCGCGGCGCCGGTGCTGGGCGAGCAGCTCATCGCCAACGAGGGGTTCACGGCACGCCTGATGCGGGCCGCCGCCGCCGGCCCCGGCGTCTGGACCGACGAGGACCTGCACGTGTTCACCGGCGTCCTGACCGAGCCCGAGCGGGCGCGGGCCAGCGTGGCGCTCTACCGCACCTTCCTGGTGCACGAAGCGGGGCGCGCGGCCGGCGGGCGACTGCACGTGCCGACGCGTTTGATGACCGGCGAGCAGGACCACGCGGTCCCACCCATCCTGCTCGAGGGAGCCGAGCGCGAGGCCGATGACCTCGGCGTCGAGATTGTCCCCGGTTGCGGGCATTTCCTGCCCGAGGAGGCACCCGAGCTGATCGCCGAGCGGGCGCTCGCCCTGTTCGGCCCGGCCGCCGCGTAGCGGCCATATATGCGTCCATTCGCTTCGCCGGACATACGTCCAGACCGGTCGCCGGACATACGTTGAACCTGCTCGGGCGGCGCCGCGAGCAGGTCGACGAGGACGAGGGTGTCGTACCTACCTCGTTACCTGCTCTGCGCGCTGCTCGGCCTCGCGCTCGTGCCCGCGGCGGCTTCCGCCGCGGACGCGCTGCCGCCTGCCGTGCCGGTGCCGGCTGCCGACGCGCTGATGGCCCAGGCGCACACGCTGGCCATCGCCCGCTGGGGCGTCGAGCCGTGCGGCGGACAGGTGAGCGTGGCGTGGGCGCACATGGGCTCGGGGATCAACGCGCGGTCGCAGTGGATGAGCACCGACGTGCACAACCCCGCGACCTACACGCAGTGCTCGATCACCTACAACCTCGATGTCGACTGGGACTGGCCGAAGTTGTGCACCGTCATCGAGCACGAGCTCGGCCACCTCGACGGCCACGACCACGTCGACGACCCGCACAACGTGATGTCCCCGTACTACATCTACCCGACGAGCGAGTGCTCCGCCGGCACGGCGCCGGCGACGACCGCCCCTGCGCCGGATCCGGCGCCGAAGACGAAGACCGCGTCCGTGCTGATCAAGCACAAGTCGGCCAAGCGCAAGGCCACCAGCCGGAAGGTCGCGGCCCGCCGGGCGGCCGCCCGCCGCGCGGCGGCCCGCAAGGCGGCGGCCCGGCGCGCCGCGAAGTCGCGCCGGCACGCACGCATCGCGGTCGGTTAGGCGACGCGGCGCAGACTTACGCCCGAGGCGCCCACTGCGCCTCGGCGAGGTCCCCTTCCGGCAGCTCCGCCGGCGTCGGGACCTCGGGCGTGTCGCGCAGGTACCACTCGGCGTCGAGCGCTGCCTGGCAGCCTGAGCCGGCGGCCGTGACCGCCTGGCGATAGGTGTGGTCGACCAGGTCGCCCGCCGCGAAGACGCCCGGGATGCCGGTGCGCGTCGACTTGCCCTCTGTGACGACGTAGCCCTCGTCGTCGGTCGGCACCTGGCCGGTGACGATCTCGGACTGCGGCTCGTGGCCGATGGCGATGAAGGCACCGCCGATCGGCAGCTCGCGCTCCTCGCCGGTCTCGACGTTGCGCAGGCGCGCGATGCGAGCGAACGGGCCCTCGCCCTCGTGGAACTCCTCGACGACGTACGGCGTGAGGAACTCGATGTTGTCGAGCGAGCGCGCGCGCTCGAGCATGATCTTCGAGGCGCGGAACTCGTCGCGGCGGTGGATCACGTAGACCTTCGAGGCGAACTTCGCCAGGAAGATGGCCTCCTCCATGGCGGAGTCGCCGCCACCGACGACGACGATCTCGCGCTCCTTGAAGAACGCGGCGTCGCAGGTGGCGCAGTAGGAGACCCCGGCGCCGCCGAGCTCCTCCTCGCCGGCGACGCCGAGCTTCTTGTGCTCGGCGCCCATGGACAGGACGACCGTGCGGGCCCGGTACTCGTCGTCGCCGACCCAGACCTTGTGGACGCCGCCGGGCTCGTTGGCCAGCTCGACCTTGGTCGCCTGGTCTGTGATGAACCGCGCGCCGAAGTCCTCGGCCTGGTCGCGGAACTTCTGCATCAGCTCGGGGCCCATGATGCCGCCGGCCGGGAAGCCGGGGTAGTTCTCGACATCGGTGGTCTGCTGGAGCAGGCCACCCCAGAAGAAGCCCTCGATCACCAGTGGACGCAGGTTCGCGCGCGCCGTGTACAGGGCGGCCGTGTACCCGGCCGGGCCGCTGCCCACGATGATCACGTTCTCGACGTCCGACACAGCATCACACTCGCTTTCCACACTTACTTTACTTTGTATAGTACCCCGTCACGGCACCTCGTTACGCGCGCGCGGGAACCGTGGCGTCGCCGGGATGCCGCTCGGCCCGCCAGCCCGCGACGCGCTTGCGCAACTGGAAGTACGCGATCGCGCCCGGCACCGTCGGTAGCCAGAACGCGAAGGCGCGATAGGCGACGACCGCGGTCGCCGCGAGGTCGAAGGACACGCCGAAGGCCACGAACGCCCCGATCATGCCGCCGTCGACGCCGCCGATCCCGCCGGGCAGCGGCAGAGTGTTGGCGAGCATCCCGACGAAGTAGGCCATGACGATGACCGCGATCGGGGGCGGATCGGGCCCGTAGGCGTGAAAGCAGGCCCACAGCGTGGCGATGTCAAACGCCCACCACGCGATGGCGCCCAGCGTTCCGACCTCGCGCGCACGGGCGAGCCCGATCGCCGTGCGCACGCCGGCGGCGGCCGACGCCGGGATCGTCACCGCCTTGGCCATCACCCGCGCCGCGCGCCCTGAGCCCTGCGCCCAGTGCGAGATCCGGCGCTCTGCGTCGCCCGGCAGCAGCGTGATGCCCAGGAACAGGGTCCACAGGATCAGCGCGAAGATCGCGGGCACGACGGTGATCGCGAACGGCGCGGGCCCGTTGAAGATGCCGAAGTACAGCCCGAAGCCGACGATCACGAGCGCGGCCATGTACACCGCGTAGAGCAGCGAGACGAAGGCGACCATGCGGACGGCCACCAGCCGGCGCTCCATCCCCGAGCGCCGCAGAGCCCACGCGGTCAGCGCGATCCCGCCGGCGCCGGCTGCCGCGAACAGGCGCGTCGCGGCCAGTCCGGCCATCGTGATCTCGTAGCTCGCGGGCCAGGTGATGCGCGTCTTGCCGCGGACGAAGACGGTGCGGAACAGGATCATGTACCCGGCGAACGAGGCGCACTCCATCAGCAGCGCGACCGCGAGCCATGCGGGCTTGCCGTCGCTGAGGCCCTTGATCGACTCCGAACCGCCCTTGAGCCTGGGGAGCACGAAGTACAGGAAGGCCAGCGCCGAGAGCACGAAGACCCCGAACAGCAGCGCCCGCTCGCGCGTGATGACCACACGCGGCATCTCCTCGTCGTCGGCGTCCTCCGGGGTGGGCGGATTCGGAGCGTCGACCGGAGCCGAGCTCATGCGTGCACCCGCGCCTCGAGCGCCGCAAGCGCACGACCGGCCGCGCGCAGCGCCGGGGCGGCGCGATGACCTTGCCGACGGACGGTCTCCGCCAGCGCGAGTCCGGCGAGGAGGTCCACGACGTAGTGCTCCCCCAAATAGACCAGGGCGAAGCCAAGCGTCGCGGCGTAGGTCCATCCCAGCGCACCCTGCACCGGCCCGGCGTCGCCGAGCACGTGCGCGGCCATCACGGATGTCGCGAAGTGCAGAGAAGGCATGGCGGCGAGAGGGTTGCCTCCCAGGACATCGTAGAGAGGCGTCCAGGCGCCCTTCCAGAACGCCTGGCCGTGCTCCTGCATCATGCGCCGCAGCGACGGGTCTCCCGGCCCCAGCTCCCCCGTCTGCGCCGCATACCACGGCGGAGCGGTCGGGAGCGCCCAGTAGCCGATCAGCCCGATGTCGAAGACGGCGTAGATCTGCGCCGCGCCGCGCGGGAATTCCTCGGGCCGGCGAATCAGCAGATAGAGCACGCTGCCGTGCGGGACGCCGAACCACAGCCAGTGGCACCACACGAGCAGCTGCTCGAAGCGGCGCAGCGGCTCCCCCTCGCGGCGCGCGAAGGCCCGCTGCAGCCGCATCCCGGGCAGCTCGCCGAGGCCCAGCGCGCGGTCGGCGACCACCGGATAACGCACGCGCGCACGCGCGCGCAGGCGCTCGGGATCGTCGTGGGGCATCTCGTAGGCCGCAACGTAGGCGTTCATCTGCAGGCAGCAGATCGCCACGTCGCGCACGCGCGAGCGCCTGGCGGCCACCGACAGGCCGATCGGCGCCGCCGCGGCTGCGGCGGCGACCACGGGCGGTGGGAGACGAAGGCGCCGGCGGAGGAGCGGCGCCGCGGCGCCGAGCACCACGGCCCCCCACGCGGCCGTACGAATGACGCCCGCACCGCGCATCGACGCAGGCGAGGATATCCAGGCCGCCGGACGCCCGACGCGCGGGGGTCGCTCGGACCTTGGTGCTACAAAGGCGGCGGTGCCCACCCTGCATGAGGGAGACGAGTTCGCCGGCCACCGGATCCTGGGGATCGCGGGGCGCGGCGGCATGGGCGTGGTCTACCGCGCCATGCAGCTCGATCTCGACCGCCCGGTGGCACTGAAGCTGATCGCGCCGCAGCTCGCCGAGGACTCGGGCTTCCGCGATCGCTTCGTGCGCGAGTCGCGCGCGGCGGCATCGATCGATCACCCCAACGTGATCCCCATCTACTACACGGGCGAGAACGACGGCGCCCTCTACATCGCGATGCGCTACGTCGAGGGCTCCGACCTGCGCACGCTGGTGCGAGCCGAGCAGCGCCTCGATCCCGGCCGCGCGGCAAGCATCGTCGCCCAGGTCGCCAGCGCGCTCGACGCCGCCCACGCGCGCGGCATCGTGCACCGCGACGTCAAGCCCGCCAACGTGCTGCTCGGCGCCGCCGACCACGCCTACCTCACCGACTTCGGACTGACCAAGCGCGTGACCTCGCACACCGGCTCGACGCGCGAGGGCGGCTGGGTCGGCACGCTTGGCTACGTCGCGCCCGAGCAGATCCGCGGCGAGCGCACCGACGCCCGCGCCGACGTCTACGCGCTGGGCTGCGTCCTGTACCACGCGCTCGCCGGCGCGCCGCCCTATCAGCGCGAGACCGACGAGGCGACGCTGTGGGCGCACCTGCACGACGATCCGCCGTCGCTCCACGACCAGGCGCCGAGCGTCTCCGATCGCTTCGACGCCGTGCTGGCCCGCGCGCTGGCCAAGGACCCCGCCGACCGCTACCAGTCGGCGGGCGACCTCGGCCAGGCCGCGCTGGCCGCGGCCGGCCGGTCGGCCGCGCCCGGGCCCGAGCGCGTCGTGGCCGTGGGCGCAGCGGCGCCCACCGACACGCAGGAGACCGTCGTCTCGCCCGACCAGGCACCCACTGCGATGGCGGCCACCCGGCCCGCGACGCGGCGGCGGGCGTGGCCCTGGGCGCTGGCCGCGGTGCCGATCGTGGGGCTCGCGCTGATTGCCGCGCTCGTGCTCGCCTCCGGCGATAACGGGGGCGGCCCGGGCACGACGGCGACGTCGACCGGTGGGACCACAACCGCGCCCGGCGAGAGCACGGCGATGAAGACCCTGACCATCGGCGGGCGCCCGAACAACATCGTGTTGGCCGGCGGCAACGCGTGGGTCGTGCGCAGCGGCAACCCGCGCCTTGCGGTTATCGACGCCGACACGGTCAAGCGCCGGCCCTACAGCCCGCGGGTCGGCGACCTACCGGCCGGCGAGGCCGCGGGCTTCGGGAAGCTCTGGGTGGTCAACCAGAGCGTTCCGTCGCTCGTGCCGATCGGGCTGACGTCGCACCGCCAGGAGGGCGCTGCCGTCCCGCTGCCCAATCACGGCGAGGCGGTCGCCGCCGCCACCGGCGAGCGGGCCGTCTGGGTCGGCGTGCGCGGCAGCCCCGGCCTGCTGCTGCGCGTCGATCCCAAGAGCCGCCAGGTGGCCAAGACGATCGAGTTGCCCGACGGGCTGCAGAACCTCGCCGTCGGCGCCGGCGCTGTGTGGGTGATCGCCCGCCGCGCCAATACCGTGACACGCGTCGAGATCTCGAGCGGCAACCAGCGCCCGGTCTTCGTCGGCGAGTCGCCGTTCGGGATCGCCTACGGACGCGGCGCGGTGTGGGTGACCAACAACGGCGATGACACCGTCACCCGCATCGACGCCGGATCGCTGAACACCGGCCAGATCCCGGTCGGCCGCGGACCGAAGGGGATCGCGGTGGGAGCGGGCGCGATCTGGGTCGCGAACTCGATCGACTCGACCCTGACGCGCATCGACCCCGAGTCGCTGCGCGCCGACGGCAAGCCCATCGAGGTCGCGCTCAACCCCTACGGCGTCGACACCAACGACAAGGACGTGTGGCTCACGAGCCCCAACAAGGGCCAGGTCCAGAAGCTCACTCCTTAGCCCATGTATCTGGAGAGCCATGGCGCGCCTCCATACAGACGCCATGACCTACCTCGTCGTCGGACTCGATCGCAGGACCCTCGCCGGCTGGCACCACAACGTCCAGGCGCACGACGCCTGCAGCGCCGCGCACGGCGCGCTCAAGCGAGCCGCCGAGCGCGGGATCGACCTCGTCGTCGCTGCGGTCATCGGGGCGGGCTCGAACGTGTTGTACGTGCCGGCCGCCGAGCCGCAGGCCGCGTCTCAGGCTGCCTAGCGGGTGCCGGAGGCCGCCACATGGCGGCCGGAGGCGGGCCCCGCGTTCAATCTCCTACAGATCCCGGGTAGAGATCACGCCCGCCTGCAGCGCCTCGGCCACCAGCCGCGAGCGCTTCTGGTTCTGCGGCAGGTGCTCGATGCCGAAGCGCTGGAACAGCGTGCGCAGGTGCGACTTGACCGCATCGACGCTGAGGTGGAGCTCACCGGCTATGTCGTGGTTGGTGGCCGGCACCGCGAACTCGTCATGCTTGTAGGGCCGCGCGAGGGCGACGAGGACCTGGCGCTGGGTCGGCGGCAGGTCGCCGAGGGTCAGCCGGCGGCCGGCGACTTGGGTGGGCATCGAGTCCTCGCTCTCGGGCCGGCGGTAGGCGATCGACGTCTGGCCGACGCGGAGCACGTCGCCGTCGCGCAGGCGCGTGCGGCCCGAGATGCGGGTGCCGTTGACGTAGGTGCCGTTGCGCGACAGCCCGTCGTCGCTGACCGTCCATTCGCCGGCGATCGCCTCGAGCTCGGCGTGCAGTCGCGAGACCTCCGTATCCCAGGCCAGGCTCAGCTCGTTACCGGTGCCACGCCCGACGCTCACACGCTCGGTCCCGGCGAGGTCGAGCAGTCGCTGGGATCCGTCGCTGTCGCGGAAGATGAGGAAGGGGCGGCCGCGGCGCTCGGCTTCGATGCGGTCGCGCAACTCCGCCGGTGTCGCAGAATGGGCCTGAAGCGGCGACTGGGGCATCCGGACGGTCAAGGCTACCCAGGGTGAGGGATACCCCACCTTCGGGTGCCAGGTGTGACCCTCGGGTGGCTGGCCGCACCGTCTCCGGGGACCGACCCTGGATTCATGACGATCCTCCTTCACCCGACCGCCCATGCCACGGCCGGCGACGAGCAGCTCGTGGAACTCGTCCGCGCCGGCGACGATCGGGCGTTCGATGCCATCCACGCCCGCTACGAGCAGCGCCTTCTGGGCTACGCGCGCCAGATGCTCGGCGGCGCGCACCACGACGCCGAGGAGGTCGTGCAGGACGCCTTCGTGCGCGCGCTGACCGCGCTGCGCGCCGACGACCGTGAGATGGCCCTCAAGCCGTGGCTCTACACGATCGTGCGCAACCGCGCCCTCGATGCGCTGCGCAGGCCCGTCCGCACCACCGACCTCGAGCTGTACGCGCCGGTGCTCCACGACACCTCGGCCGACCCGCACGACCGCGTGACGCGCGCCGAGGACCTGCGCAACCTCGTCGGCGAGCTCAAGCGCCTGCCCGAGCGCCAGCGCACCGCGCTGGTCCTGCACGAGCTCGGCGGCGTCTCGCACGAGGCGATCGGGCGGCGCCTGCGCGTGTCGACCGGCGGTTCCAAGGCGCTGGTCAGCCGCGCGCGCTCAGGACTCTGCCGGGACTGCGTCGCCGCGTGACTCACGGGCCTCGCTGTGCGGCGTGGCGTCGAGGAAGACCTGCCAGACGCCGGGCACCCGCTCGCGCAGCTCGTGGTCGATCTCGCTCGAGGCGCGCTCGACCTCGCTCGTGCTGAGGCCGTCGGCCAGGTCGATACGCGCCGCGACCAGCAGCCGATCGGGCGCCAGCGCCATCGTGAGCAGCTCCAGCAGGCGGTCGACCTCGGGCCGCGCCTCGAAGGATCTCCGTGATCGCGCGGCGCTCCTCCGGGGTGGCCGCTTCGCCGATCAGCAGTGCCCGTGTGTCACGCCCGAGGACGACGGCGATCACCGTGAGCAGCACGGCGATGGCAACCGACGCCAGGCCGTCGTAGACCTGGTTGCCGGTCGCCTCGTGCAGCCCGACGCCGGCGAAGGCGAGAACGACGCCGACGACCGCCGCCGAGTCCTCGAACAGCACCGTCTTCGTCGTCGGATCGCGGCTGGAGCGCACGAAGCCGACGTAGGACTTGCGGCTGGCGCGCGCCTCACCCCGCGTGTGGCGCCAGGCGCGCACGAGCGACGTGCCCTCGGCGAGGAAGGCGAAGGCGAGCACCGCGTAGGCGATCCCGTACGAGCCCTCCTTGGCGTCCGGGCCGAAGATCCGGTGCAGCCCCTCGTAGAACGAGAACCCGGCGCCGGCGACGAAGATCCCGACTGCCGCCAGGAAGGACCAGAAGAACCGCTCCTTGCCGTACCCGAAGGGGTGCTCGGCGTCGGCCTCCCGCTCGCCGAGCTTCAGCGAGAACAGCAGGAAGATCTGGTTCATCGTGTCGGCCACCGAGTGGGCGGCCTCGGCCAGCATCGCCGAGGAGACGGAGATCAGGCCGGCGACAAGCTTGGCGACCGCGATCGCCGCGTTGGCCGCCAGCGCGATGAGCACCGTCCGGCGGGCGGCCGCTTGCCCGCCGTGCTCCGCCATCAGCGGTGACCGTTGCGGACGGCGGCGGCCTCCTCGACCAGCGCCGCGATGAAGCGACTGTTCTCGTCGGCCTCGGGGTGCCATTGCACGCCGAGCGCGAAGCGGTGGTCGGGCGCCTCGAAGGCCTCGGGCAGCCCGTCGATCGCCGACCAGCCGGTGACCTCGAAGCCCTCGCCGATGCGGTCGATGCCCTGGTGGTGGTGGGACTTCGTGGCGTGCACGATCTCTCCCGCCGCGCGCGCGGCCAGCGAGCCTTCCTGCAGGCGCACATCATGGTCGGCGCCGTCGAAGGTGCCCGGCGTGCGGCGGTGCTCGTGGTGGCCGTGGCTCTCGGGCAGGTGCTGCAGCAGCGTGCCGCCGGTCGCCACGTTCATCATCTGCATGCCGCGACAGACGCCCAGCACGGGGATGTCGCGCTCGAGGGCCCGGCGGGCGAGCGCCAGCTCGAACGTGTCGCGCTCAGGCATCGTGCCGCGCGTCTCGGGATGCGGCGTCGCGCCGTAGCTCGCCGGATCGACGTCGGCCCCGCCGGCGAGGATCAGCCCGTCGATGATGTCGAGCACGTCGTCGGGGTCACGCTGCACCGCGTCGTCGGGCGGCAGCATCACGGCGATCCCGCCCTCGCGCTGCACCATGTCGATGTAGGAGCGCGGCAGCAGGTAGGCCTGCTGGTCCCAGACGCTCCAGCGCGCGCGCTCGAGCGCGGTGCAGATGCCGATGACGGGGCGCGCCATGGCTACCCACGGTACCCGGCCACGCGGCCGGGGAACCAGTCGGGAGGCTAGGCGGCGTCCTGGCCGGCCACCCTGCTGCGCACGGCGTCAAAGGTGACCCCGCGCTCGGCGAGGATGCGGGCCGCCACGCCGTCGCCCTCGCGCAGCAGGCCGAGGACGAGGTGCTCGGCGCGCAGGTCGCGAGCGCCCAGGGCGATCCCCTCGCGCAGCGTCAGCTCGAGAGCCTTCTTCGCGCGCGGCGTGAACGGGACGTGCCCGGAGGTGGCGCAGCCGCGGCCGCGGCTCAGCGCGCCGGGCCCGAACGCGCGCTCGACGCGCTCGCGAACTGCATCGAGGTCGATGCCGAGCGTGGCCAGGGCCTCCGGGTCGATGTCCTCCTCGCCGCGGCCGATGATGCGCTCGACGTCGGCGTGCACGCCCGCGGCGTCGACGCCGAAGCCCGCGAGCAGCCGTGCCCCGTCACCGCCGGTCGCCAGCACGCCGAGCAGCAGGTGCTCGGTGCCGATCCAGCCGTGGTGCAGCGCCGTGGCCGCCGCCTGCGCGGCCACCACCGCCGCCCGCGCGTCCTCGGTGAAGCGCTCGAACATCAGCCCAGCAACCTCCTGCGTCGCCCGTGCTTGCGGTGGACCGCCTGCTTGGACACCCCCAGCGCCGTCCCGATGTCCTGCCATGACCAGCCGCGCTCGCGCGCGTTGGCCACGTGCAGCGCCTCGAGGCGCTCGACGAGGGTGCGCAGCGCAGCGACCGCCGCCAGCCCCACCTCCGGGTCGGTGCTGTCGACCGCCCCCGCCAGGTCTCGTGTCTCTTGTGCAGCCATGCCGTCAACATACGTTGACGACTCCGATCCGTCAACAGATGTTGACGGGGCGCCAGCGGGTAGCGTCCGCCCATGCCTGACCTGCAGACCGTCAACCTCCACCGCGACGGCGCGGCGGCCACGATCGAGCTCAACCGCCCCGACTCGCTCAACGCCTGGAACGGCCAGCTCGGCCTCGACCTGCTCGCCGCGGTCGAGGAGGTCGCCGACGACGACGGCGTGCGCGTGGTCGTGGTCACGGGCGCCGGGCGAGCGTTCTGCTCCGGCGCCGACCTCAAGGACAGCTCCGCGCGCACGCGGACCCCGGACGGTCACTGGGACGTTCGCAGGACACTGCACCGAGCGCTACCACCCGATCGTCACCGGGATCCGCACCATGCCCAAGCCCGTGATCGCCGCGGTCAACGGGCCGGCGGTGGGCATCGGCCTGTCGCTGGCGCTGTCGGCCGACCTGATCGTGGCGGCCCAGTCGGCCTACTTCCTGCTCGCCTTCGTGAACATCGGCCTGGTGCCCGACGGGGGCTCGTCGGTGTTCGTGCCCAACCGCGTCGGGTTCGCGCGCGCGATGGAGATGGCGATGCTCGGGGAGCGCGTCCCAGCCGCCGAGAGCGCTCGAGTGGGGGCTCATCAATCGCGTGATGTCCGATGACGACTTCGCGGCCGAGGTCGCCGCGTTGCGCGACCGGCTCGCGACCGGACCGACCGGGTCCTACGCCGGGTCCAAGCGCCAGCTCAACGCGTGGCTGTACGCGCGGATGGACGAGCAGCTCGAGCTCGAGGCCGCGATCCAGCAGGAGATGGCCGGTTCGCCGGACTTCGACGAAGGCGTGGCCGCCTTCGTCCAGAAGCGCGCCGCCGGCCTTCCGAGGAGCGTAGGCGCCCGGACCACCGACGGCCCGTAGTCCGCCGAGCTGTGAATAGAATCCGGCGCGCCTTGGCTCGCACCCCAGCCAGCAGCCGGGCGCGGCGGTTCGCGCTCGTCCTTCTCGTCGCCTTCGCGGGGCTGCTCGCGCTCGCCGGCCCCGCCTTCGCCGGCGCCATCGCGCCCGAGAGCGGCGGCTCGCCGAACGCCGACGAGATCGCGACGCTCTACAAGCTCATCTTCGCCGTCGCGATCGTGATCTTCATCGGCGTCGAGGGCTGCCTGTTCTACTCGCTGTTCAAGTTCCGGGCGCGCAAGGGCGCCGTCGCGGCGCAGATCCACGGCAACACGCGCCTGGAGGTCGGCTGGACCGTCGGCGCCGCGGTGATCCTCGTCGTGCTCGCGGTCGTCACCTTCGCGAAGCTGCCGAGCATCCACAATCCGCCGAACTCGGGCGCGGGCGGCATCAGCTGGCCAACAACGACGTCTGCTCGCCTCCGGGCCGAGCAAGCCGGTCCCGCCGAACGGCAAGTCGCTGAACATCTACGTCAACGGCCAGCAGTACATCTGGCGCTACACCTACGCCAACGACGGCGGCAACACCCCTCAACACGTCGTTCTCCTACCAGCAGATGGTCGTCCCGGTCGACACGACCGTGACGCTCAAGATCCACTCGCAGGACGTCGATCACTCGTGGTGGATCCCGAAGCTCGGCGGCAAGTTCGACGCGATCCCGGGCTACACGAACTACACCTGGTTCAAGATCCCGGCCAAGTACGCGGGCCGGGTCTACACCGGCCAGTGCGCCGAGCTGTGCGGCCGCAACCACGCCAACATGACCGCGCAGGTGCTCGCGCTGACGCCCGCGCAGTACGAGCGCTGGATCGACCAGCGGAAGGCCGACATCAAGGCCGCCGACGACGCGGCCGCCGCAGGCGCGCAAGCAGCTCCAACAGCAGCAGACCCCGTAGCACCCTCCCCATGGCCACGACCACATCCGAAGTCACCACTCCCGTCCCGCAGATCGTCGCCCGGCGCGTCGAGCCCGAGCGGACCGGCTGGACGTCGTGGGTGACGACGACCGATCACAAGCGGATCGGGATCATGTACCTGGTCCTGACCTTCGTCTTCTTCATGCTCGGCGGCGTCGAGGCGCTGCTGATGCGCCTGCAGCTCGCGAGCCGGACAACACGCTGATCGAGCCCCAGACGTACAACGAGCTCTTCACGCTGCACGGGACGACGATGGTCTTCCTGTTCGTGGTGCCGATGATGGCCGGCTTCGGCAACTACCTCGTGCCGCTGATGATCGGCGCGCGCGACATGGCGTTCCCGAGGCTCAACGCGCTGTCGTTCTGGCTGTTCGTGGCCGGCGGCGCTCGTCTTCTACGGCTCGATCTTCTTCAGCCCGCCCGAGTGCGGCTGGACCTGTTACGCCCCGCTGTCCTCGGCCCAGTACCTGCCCAACGGCGGCGTCGACGCCTGGATCTTCCTGGTCCACCTCACGGGCCTCGGCTCGTTCGTCGGCGCGATCAACTTCTTCGTCACGATCGCCAACATGCGCGCGCCGGGCATGGGCTGGGGCCGCCTGCCGCTGTTCGTCTGGGCGATGCTGACCTACTCGATCCTGCTGATCCTAGCCTGCCGGTCATCGCCGCCGCGGTGACGCTGCTGCTGACCGACCGGCACTTCGGCACCCACTTCTACGACCCGACGAACGGCGGCTCGCCGATGCTGTGGCAGCACCTGTTCTGGTTCTTCGGGCACCCCGAGGTCTACATCATGGTGCTGCCGGGCTTCGGGGTCATCTCCGAGGTCCTCCCGGTCTTCGCGCGCAAGCCGATCTTCGGCTACAAGGCGATCGCGGCCTCGACGCTCGTGATCGCGTTCCTCGGCTTGCTGGTGTGGGCGCACCACATGTTCTCGACGCCCAGCCCGACTTCGTGCTCGTCTTCTTCATGCTCGCGTCGTTCCTCGTCGCCGATCCCCACGGGCGTCAAGATCTTCAACTGGATCGGCGACGCTGTGGCGCGGGACGATCGAGTTCACGACGCCGCTGCTGTTCGCGTGGGCTTCCTCGGGACGTTCCTGATCGGCGGCATCACCGGCATCTTCCTCGGCCGTCTTCCCGGTCGACTGGCAGCTCACCGACACGTACTTCGTGGTCGCGCACTTCCACTACGTGCTGATCGGTGGCGCGGTCTTCGCGTTCTTCGCGGGCATCTACTACTGGTTCCCGAAGATCACCGGCCGGATGCTGAGCGAGGGCATGGGCAAGAGGAGCTTCTGGCTGATGCTCGTCGGCTTCCGGGTGACGTTCCTGATCCAGCACTCGATCGGCCTCGACGGCATGCCGCGCCGGGTCTACGAGTACGCCGACGTCGGCCACCTGCGATCTACAACCTGATCTCGACGATCGGCTCGTTCATCCTCGCCGTCGGGGTCCTGCTCACCGTGTACAACGTCGTGCGCAGCCTCAAGCACGGGCCGATCGCCGGGCCCGACCCGTGGAAGGCGCAACACGCTCGAGTGGTTCACGACGTCGCCGCCGCCGGTCAACAACTTCGACATCGTCCCGCGCGTCCGCTCGGTCGAGCCGATGAAGGACATCCGCCGCCAGGTCGAGCGCCAGGCGGCGGCCGGTGAGCCGACGCCCCAGCCGGTGGCCGAATCGAGGGTGCGCGCCTGATGTCCGCGACGCGCGCCACCACGCGCCCTCGCCCCGCTCGCGGGCGTGCGTCAGGTGGTCGCCGACTACGTGACGCTGACCAAGCCGAAGGTGCAGACGCTGCTGCTGTTCACGACGGTCACCACGATGTTCGTCGCCGGCACGCCGTCGGTGAGGCTCGTGCTCGCGACCTGCCTCGGCGGCTACCTGTCGGCCGGCGGCGCGGGCGCGGTCAACCACTGGTACGACCGCGACATCGACGCGCGGATGGCGCGCACCGCGGACCGCCCGGTCCCGTCGGGGCGTGTCTCGGCCCGCGCGGCGCTGATCTTCGGCTTCGTCCTGGGCGTGCTGTCGGTGGTCGTGCTCGGGTGCTGGGTCAACCCATTGGCCGCGGCGCTGTCGCTGTGCGGCTTCGTCGGCTACACGCTCGTCTACACGGTCTGGCTCAAGCGCCGCACGCCGCAGAACATCGTCATCGGCGGAGCCGCCGGCGCGGTACCGCCGCTCGTCGGCTGGGCGGCGGTAACGGGCGGCCTGGACGGCATGGCGGTGTACCTGTTCGCGATCGTCTTCTTCTGGACGCCGCCGCACTTCTGGGCGCTGTCGCTGCTGATGAAGGATGAGTACGAGCAGGTCGGCGTGCCGATGCTGCCCGTCGTGCGCGGCGAGGACGAGACGCGACGCCAGATCCTGCTCTACGCGGTGCTGCTCTACGCCGTGACGCAGCTGCCCTTCTGCGCCGGCGGGCTGGGCGCGATCTACCTCGTCGCCTCGCTCGTCCTGGGCGGCCTGTTCATCGGCGGCGCCTGGCTGTTGCGCGTCGCGCCGACCGGCGCTCGGCGCTGCGCGTCTACCTGTTCTCGCTCGTCTACCTCGCCCTGCTGTTCGCCGCTATGGTCGCCGACGTCAACCTCTGACCCCCCGACTCGCCATGGACCGCAATCTCGCACGCAAGAACGTCCGCTCCGGCCTCATCATCACCGCCGTCTGCTTCTTCATGTTCGGCATGACCTTCGTCGCCGCGGCGCTCTACATCTCATGAGCCCGCTCGATCCCGAGGTCCCGCCCGTCGGCGAGGAGATCCACCTCCCAGGCGGCAGCGTGCAGCCGGTGCTGCTCGCCGCGGCGATCACGATTGCGCTCGTCGGGGTCACGACGAACATCGCGCTCGTCATCGCGGGCGGCATCGCGACGGTGTGGATCATCATCGCGTGGATCCGCGACACGCGGCGGGACATCGACGAGCTCCCGCTCGAGCACGAGCACTAGGGCGATCGTCCGCGTCCTGTTCGCGGCGCTGCGCGGCAAAGGGCAGTGAGGGCGGGTGGGCGCGGCGTCGTGCGGAGCCGCCCGCGCAGGCGCGACCGCGGACTACTTCTCCTCACTGGCAAACGGCCGCGTGGCGCCGCAAAGGCCAGGCGGACGACCTACGCCGCAGCCCCGAACGAAGCGCTCGCCGGCACCTCGCAGATCGCCCCGTCGTCGGTCCAGCAGCGCACGATGTCGCGCATCGAGAGCAGGCCCGCGACCTCGCCGCCCTCGGTGACGACCAGGTGGCGGAAGCCGCCGCGGACCATCGCGACGGCCGCCTCCTCCAGCGACCAGTCGGGAGCGGCAAACACGATGTCGGACGTGAGGTGGTCGGCCACGCGCTCTTCGTCGGCGTGCTCGCCGCGGCCGAGCGATTCGAGCAGGTCGCGCTCGGTGATGATGCCCGGGCCGGGGCTGTCGGGATCGATCACGACAGCGGCTCCTACGCGACGATCGGCCATCAGCCGCGCCGCGTCGCGCAGCGTGTGCCCTGGCCCGACGGTGAGGACCACCTTGCTCATCCCGTCACGTACCTGCATGCTCGCTCGCTCCTCCGGGGCTAGCTTGCAACGATTGCCGCAATCTAGCATTCGCTGACATTGTGTAAAGCTTTGCCGCGCCAACTTCAGGACCGGGAACGGGGTCAGGGCGCCATCGGACGGGTATCGCCTGGGTAGCAGTCAACCTTTTTGCCATGCAGCGCCCTGCCACCATCCGCCACCGCACGAGCCTGTTCGAGGAGGCGACCGCGATCGTCGAGCGCGAGTACGCGTCCGATCTCAGCCTCGACGACATCGCGCGGCGCGTCGCTTCCAGCCGCCGCCAGCTGCAGCGCGCCTACGCCGAGATCGGCAACACGACGTTCCGCGAGCACCTCACCGGGGTGCGCATGGAACGCGCCGCCGAGATGCTCGGGGACCGCGGTCTGACCGTCCGCGAGGTCGCCCACCGGGTCGGCTACCGCCAGCCCGCCCAGTTCGCCAAGGCCTTCCGCCGCCACCACGGCGCATCACCATCGACGTTCCGCTCGCGGCGGCCGCCGGCGGGCCTGGGCAACGGCCCGCGGGTCGCCTCGGTTCCCGTCTGAGCGCCCTCCCGTACGTCGTTGCGCTCTGTCGCGGACGACCCATAGGATGCGGCGGGCATGGCGGAGGAGAGCACGCCGCGGCGCGAGCGCAAGCGAACGGTCCAGCAGATGGTCATCGTCGGCGTGATCGCCACCGCTGTCGGCATCGCGATCGGCCTCGTCATCCACTGGTTCCCGCCCGCGGATTCGACCCAGGCGGACAAGATCGACACCTTCTGGGACGTCCTCATCATCGCGTCGGTGCCGATCTTCGTGCTCGTCACCGTGGTCGTGTGCTTCTCGGTGCTCGAGTTCCGCATGCGCCCGGGCGAGGAGCAGCTCGACGGCCCGCCGATCCACGGCAACACCCGCCTGGAGGTCATCTGGACGGCGGTGCCGGCGATCCTGATCGTCGGCCTCGTCACCTACGCCTACCTCGTCCTGCACGACATCGAGAAGGCGCCGGCCGCCGGCAACGAGCGCCACGTCACGGTCACCGGCCAGCAGTTCGCCTGGACGCTTCGCCTACAACGAGGGCGGCAAGCGTTTCACGACGGCCCAGCTCTACCTGCCGGCGGGCGAATCGGTGTACTTCGACGTCAAGGCCAAGGACGTCATCCACGACTTCTGGGTGCCGGACTTCCGCATGAAGATCGACGCGGTGCCCGGTATCACCACGCATTACCGGGTCACGCCCAAGAACCCTCAGGCGATCGGCCAGCACGCCATCGTCTGCGCCGAGCTGTGCGGCCTCGGCCACGCGTTCATGCGCAGCACTGTGCACGTCCTGTCCAAGCCGGACTTCGACAAGTGGGTGGCGCAGGTGACGGCCAAGCCGGCCGCGGGCGGCGGGGCAGCCGGCGCAGCCCTGACCGCGGCGGACGCCAAGAAGCTCTTCACGTCCGGCGACGCCGATACCGGCGCCACCGCGTGCGCAAGCTGCCACACGCTCGCCGACGCGGGTGCGACCGGACAGGTCGGCCCCGACCTCGACAAGGTCCTCAAGGGGAAGGACGCAGCCTTCATCAAGCAGTCGATCGTCGACCCCAACAAGGTGATCGCACCGGGCTTCCAGCCCAACATCATGCCCCCGAACTTCGGCGATACGCTGTCTGCGCAGCAGGTGGACGCCCTCGTCAAATACCTCTCGGATGTGACGAACAAGTGAGACCACGCTCCTGATGCCACGTGCGCTCCGAGTCGCCGGCTGGTGGCGAGCCCTCGCGTTCATCGTCCTGGGCATCGCCTTCTCGTACGTCCTGACGATCGGCCTGCGCGCGCTGTTCGACTACCAGCCGCTCGTCTACGGCAACGGCGTGGTGGCCGTCGCCCTGCTCGCGGTGCCGCTGTTCTTCCTCGTCGGCCTGGGCTGCTTCGACTACTGGTTCTACTGGGCGTCCGGGCGCCCGACGCGCCCCGAGGACCACTCCGGCCACGGCGCGTACTCGTGGAAGGACTACTTCCGCCCGAACACCGACCACAAGGTCATCGGGATCCAGTACGTCGTCGTCTCGTTCTTCTTCCTGTTCGTCGGCGGCCTGCTGGCCATGCTGATGCGCGCCGAGCTCGCGGCGCCGGGCCGTCAGTTCGTCGACGCCAACACGTTCAACGGCCTCTTCAGCGTCCACGCGTCGCTGCTGATCTTCCTGTTCGTGATCCCCGTCTTCGCGGGGCTGGCGAACTACGTGCTGCCGCTGATGATCGGCGCGCCGGACATGGCGTTCCCGCGCCTGAACGCGCTGTCGTTCTGGATGCTCCCGCTGGCGGGCGCGATGATGCTGCTCGTCGTTCCTCGCCCCCGGCGGCTCCTTCGCCAGCGGCTGGACGGCCTACGCGCCGCTGAGCACGTCGGCGCCGATCGGGCAGGCGTTCTTCACGATCGGCGTGCAGTTCGCGGGCGCGTCGTCGATCGCGACCGCGCTGAACTTCCTGGTGACGATCATCACGATGCGCGCGCCGGGCATGTCGTTCTTCCGGATGCCGCTGCTGGTGTGGGCGAACTTCTCGACCTCGCTGCTCGTCGTCATCGCCACGCCGTTCATCGCCGCCTCGCAGTTCTTCGTGCTGCTCGACCGCGCGCTGGGCTTCAACTTCTTCGACCCGACCAAGGGCGGCGACGTGCTGATGTACCAGCACGTCTTCTGGTTCTACTCGCACCCGGCGGTCTACATCATGATGTTGCCGGGCTTCGGGATCATCAGCGAGATCCTCGCCGTGAAGTCGCGCAAGCCGATCTTCGGCTACCGGATGATGGCCTTCTCGCTGCTGGCGATCGTCGTGCTCGGCTTCACGGTCTGGGCCCACCACATGTTCGTGTCGGGCATGCAGTCGTGGATCCGCGTGCCGATGATGGTCACCACTGCGATCATCGCGATCCCGACCGGCATCAAGATCTTCTCGTGGCTGGCGACGCTGTGGCGCGGCGTGCTGCACCTCGACACGCCGATGCTCTTCGCCCTCGGCTTCCTGACGATGTTCACGCTGCGGCGGGATCTCCGGCGTGATGCTGGCGATGGTGCCGCTGACCATCCACGTCAGCGACACCTACTTCATCGTCGCCCACATCCACTACGTGCTGTTCGGCGGATCGCTGTTCACGATCTTCGCCGGGGTCTACTACTGGTTCCCGAAGATGACGGGCCGGATGTACGACGAGCGCCTGGGCAAGCTGCACTTCTGGATGACGTTCATCTTCTTCAACCTGACCTTCGCGCCGATGCACCTCATCGGCGTCCAGGGCATGCCGCGGCGCGTGTCGGACTACGCCGAGAAGTTCGCCGGCTGGAACCTGATCATCTCGATCTCGTCGTTCGTGCTCGGCCTGAGCTCGCTGATCTTCGTCTACAACATGATCACCTCGTGGCGCGGCGGCCCGCGCGCGGTGGCGAACCCGTGGCGCGCTCTGACGCTCGAGTGGCAGGTCTCCTCGCCCCCGCCGATCTTCAACTTCGACGCCGTGCCGACCGTGGTCGGCGGTCCCTACGAGTACGGCGTCCCCGGCGCGGTCCACGGCGTCTTCAAAGGCGCGGAGGTGCCCGCTCCAGCGGGTGCCCATGCGACGACCACAGCGGAGTAGGAGGAGCGCGTCATGAAGACCATCCTCGTGGTCGCCAACGAGACGCTCGGCGGGCGCCCGCTGCTCGAGAAGATCAAGGAGCTCGCGGCGCAGGAGGCGATCCGCGTGGTCATCTGCGTCCCGCGCACGAACCCGCGCCACGGCAACATCATCTACGACGACGCGGTGTTCGACGCCGCTCAGGTCCGCATCGACCTCGCGCGCAAGATCATGCGCGAGGAGGGCATCGACGCGATCGGCGAGGTCGGCGATCCCGACCCCTACACGGCGACGATGGACGCCATCGCCGAGCACGACCCCGGCGAGATCGTCATCTCGACCTACCCCGCCGCGTCCTCGGGCTGGCTGCGCCGCGACCTGATCGAGCGCATCGGGGAGGCCACGAAGGTCCCCGTCGACCACGTGGTCGTCGACCTCGACCAGGAGGGCCTGCCGTTCGACGTCACGCTCGGCGTCGCCAACCGTACCGCCGCCTCGCCAACCTTCCTCGACGCGCTGAAGTCCCGCGCGACCGAGCTCGAGCGCCACGTCTTCATCTTCGTCGTGCCGCAGGAGGGCGGCCACGGCGTCGCCGCGCGCCAGGCACGCGCGCGGCTGACCCAAGTCATCGACCGCGCGCGGGCGGCCGGCCTGATCTGCGCGGGGATGATCGGCGACCCCGACCCCTACACCGCGACGATGAACGCGGTGCAGTTCTTCCGCGTCGACGACATCGTCATCTCGACGCTGCCCGCCACCCGCTCGGGCTGGATGCGCGCCGATCTCATCGAGCGCGTACGGCGGGCGACCAACAAGCCCGTCGAGCACGTCGAGGCCACCGACTCGGCCGAGGCCGCCGCGTAGGGAACGTCATGGAAGCCGCATCGATCGCGCACGCAGACCACGAGCACCACGGGCCGCCCCCGGCCAACCGCTCCTCGCGGGTGGAGCCCCAGCTGCTCGGGATGCTGCTTTTCATCATCTCCGAGGTGATGGTCTTCGGGGCGTTCTTCACGGCCTACTTCTTCATCCGGGTCGTGGCGGGCGATCAGTGGTTCCCCGTCTTCGGCCACTCGCTCCCGGTCGCCGTCGCGGGCGTCAACACGGCCATCCTGCTGTCCTCGTCGCTGACGATGCACTGGGCGCAGACGTCGATCAAGAACGGCAACCGCTTCGGGCTGAAGGCCGGGATCCTGTCGACGTTCCTGCTGGGCTGCACGTTCCTGTTCGTCCAGATCAACGAGTACGTCCACATCGGCTTCGCCGCGCACGACTTCGCGCAGGCGTCGGTCTTCTACGGTCTCACCGGCCTGCACGGCGCCCACGTCGCCATCGGCCTGACGCTGCTGGCGATGGTCACCGTGCGGTCGTTCCGCGGCCACTACTCACCCGAGGAGCATCGCGGCGTCGAGGTGCCCGGCATCTACTGGCACTTCGTCGACGTCATGTGGGTGATCGTCTACTCGTCGGTCTACGTCCTCTGAGGCGGGCGTGCTGAACCCGCTGCGCTCGGAGGAGGAGGCGTTCCGGGCGCTGATCTGGGTCGTCGCCGTGGTGGCGGTGATCGTCGTGCTGGTGCTGATCGGGCGCGCGGTGTTCTGAGCCGGACCCGAAAACCTGCAGGACACGGGGCGGGTGCGAGAGGATGAGCCCGTCCCGTGCCCGCCACGGCCTTCATCGATCCCGCGCGCCTGACGCGCACCGGCCGATTCGGCCTCTACGCCGCGTCCGTCTGCGTCCTCGCGGCGCTGTACTACGGCGCCGCGAAGCTCGGGCTGCGGCTCGCCTACCTCAACGGCGCCGTGACAGCGCTGTGGCCGCCGGTTGGTGTCGGCATCGCCGCACTGGTGCTCTACGGCCCGCGGCTGTGGCCGGGCATCGTCATCGGCGACCTGCTCGCCGCCGACTACTCCACGCCGTTCGGCACGGTGATGGGCCAGACGGCCGGCAACACGCTCGAGGTACTCGTCGCCGCGCTGCTCCTGCGGCGGCTGGTCGGCGACCGCCCCTCGCTCGAACGGGTGTGGGAGGTGCTCGCGCTGGTGGGCTGCGCCGCGGTCGGGACGTTGATCAGTGCGACCTTCGGCGCGACGTCCCTGCGGCTTGGCGACGTGATCGCGTCCGGCGAGTACGGAGAGGTCTGGCGGACATGGTGGCTGTCGGACTTCTCGGGCGCCCTCGTCGTGACGCCGCTGATCCTCACGTGGGCGACCCGCGGCCTCACCGGCCTGACGCGCCGCGACCTGATCGAGGGGGCGGCGATGCTGACCGCTCTCGTGCTCCTGGCCGAGCTGCCGTCGCAGCGCGACGTTCCCTACGTCGTCTTCCCGGTGCTGATCTGGGCCGCGCTGCGCCTCGGCCCCCGCGGCGCCGCCACGGCCCTGGTCGTCGTCTCGTCGCTGACGGTGTGGAACACCGCACACAATGCCGGTCCGTTCGTCCGCAATTCGATCACCGACAGCCTGCTGTCAAGCCAGCTGTTCATCGCCGCCGCCGCGCTGACGTCGCTCGTGCTCGCAGCCGTCACCGCCGAGCGCAGGCGCGCCGACGAGGCGCTGAGAACCAACACCGAGCGGCTGCGCTCGGTGGTCCAGTCGATGGCCGAGGGACTCATCGTCCGCGACGCGCACGGCGTCGTCACTGATTGCAACGCGGGCGCGGAGCTGATCCTGGGTATCGGGCGCGAGCAGCTTTGCGGCCGCCACGCCGAGGCCATCCTCGCCGGAGCGGTCGACGCCGATGACACGCCCGTGTCCGGCGGGCGCATCCTGGGCGATGGCGCGCTGGCCACCGGCGAGCCCGAATCGGGCCTGGTGGCGCGCCTGAAACGCCCGAACGGGACGCCGGTATGGGTGTCGGTCAGCTCAGGGCCGGTTCTCGACGTAGCCGGCGTTCCGGAGGGCGTCGTGACGACGCTCAGCGACATCACGGAGCGCCGTCGGGCCGAAGAGCGCGTCGTGGCGAGCGAGCGCGCGACGCGTGCGCTTGCCGAGGAGCAGGCCGCGCTGCGACGGATCGCCACGCTGGTGGCCGCCGAGGCTCCGCCCGGCTCCGTGTTCGAGCGGGTGACCGAGGAGGTGGCCGGGCTGCTGCGCACGCCGAGCGCGAGCCTGGTGCGCTACGAGGACGACGGACAGGCAACCGTCGTCGGCGCATGGCGCGAGCCCGGCGCCGACATCAATCCCGTCGGGACATCGTTCGCCGTCGACGGAGACTCGGTCATCGCCCGCGTGCGCCGAACGGCGGGCGCTCAGCGGATCGATGACTACGACCGCGCCAGCGGCACTCTCGCCGACCAGCTTCGCGCCCTGGGCTACCGCGCGTCGGTCGCGGCCCCGGTGACCGTGGGTGGCAGGCTCTGGGGAGCGCTGATCGCCTCGACGCGGGATCCGGAGCGCTTGGCGGAGGGTGCCGAGCGGCGCCTGTGCGACTTCGCCGACCTCGTGGCGCAGGCGCTGTCCAACGCCGACGCCTACGACAAGCTCGCGGCGTCGCGAAGCCGCATCGTGGAGGCCGGCGACGCGGAGCGCCGCCGGCTCGAGCGCAACCTGCACGACGGCGCGCAGCAGCAGCTGGTGTCGCTCGCCGTGCAACTTCGCCTCGTCGAGGCACGGCTGGAGAAGGATCCGGCCGCCGCCCGGGCGGACCTTGTCAACGCCCGCGAGCAGCTGGTCCAGGCCCTCGAGGAGCTGCGCGAGCTCGCCCGCGGCATCCACCCCGCGATCCTGACCGACGGCGGCCTGGCGCCCGCGCTGTCGGCGCTGGCGACACGCGCCCCGGTGCCGGTCGAGATCACCGATCTCCCCGGCCAGCGGCTGCCCGAGCCGGTGGAGGCGGCCGCGTACTACCTGATCGCCGAGGCGATCACCAACGTGGCCAAGCACGCCCGCGCGTCACACGTGGCGGTCAGCGTTCGGCGCGACGACGGCCGGCTCCTCGTCCACGTGGCCGACGACGGCGTCGGCGGAGCCGACAGCGCCGGTGGCTCAGGCCTCAACGGCCTGACCGATCGCGTCGAGGCCCTTCACGGGCGGCTGCGGATCGACAGCCCGCACGGTGGCGGCACGCGCATCGACGCGCAGATCCCCGTCGGGTAGCCGCCGGCCGGACTCGACGTCGCGCATGCCCGGCAGCAGCAGCGCGCCGAACGTGACGACCGCGCCCGAGCACGCCCGCGCCGATGAGCGTCGCCTGCGCGCCGATCGCGCCGCTGACGGGACCGGTGAGCGCGAACGACAGCGGCAGCAGCCCGATCGAGATCAGCCAGTCCAGGCTCGAGACGCGGCCGAGCAGCGCGCTGGGGACGTGGCGCTGCTTGGCCGTCGCCCAGACGATCGTGCCCGCCGTCTCCAGCGCGTTGAAGGCGAGGCTCGCGAGCATCAGCTGCCAGACCGCGGTCGGCCAGCCCGTAGCCGGCGACCGCGAGCGTGGCCAGCGTCCAGGCGACGTACATGAAGGTGATGTCGCGCCGCGGCAGGCCGCGCTGGCCCATGACCACCGCGCAGCCGACCGAGCCGATGCCGCCGGCGGCGAAGACGAGGCCGAGGTCGGCGGCGCTGCCGCTGCATCGTCGTTCTTGACGACGATACGGCAGCAGCACCTCGGCCGGCCCCATGAACAGCAGGTAGGCGACGGCGGCGCTCACGAAGGTCGCCCACAGCCACACGTGGCGGCGGACGTAGCGCAGGCCGCTGCGGATGTCCGGCCGACGCTCGCTGGGCCTCGCCCACGCGGCGCGCGCCCGCGCATCGCCAGCAGCGCGACCGCGGAGACGCGCGAACGACGCCGCGTCGAGCGCGAACGCGGAGCCGACGCCGACGACCTCGATCAGCACGCCGCCGAGCGCCGGGCCGGCCAGGCGCAGCGCGATCGGCCGCACGAACTGGTCGAGCGAGTTGGCCTGCGGCGAGCTGCCTCGGCGGGCAGGACCTCGGGCACGATCGCGTCGAAGGCGGGGCTGAAGAACGCCGTGCCCGGCGCCGTAGACGGCGACGAGCACGACGATGTGCCACAGCTCGAGCGCGCCGGTGAGCGACAGCACGGCCATCAGCCCGACCGCCAGCCCGCGCAACAGGTCGGCGCCGAGCATGACGCGCCGGCGGTCGAAGCGGTCGCTGACCACGCCGCCGACCAGCAGGAAGGCGATCGTCGGGACGGTCATCGCGATGCCGACCATCGCCAGCGCCGTCGGCGCGTTCGACAGCGCGTAGACCTGCCAGGCCATCGCGACGAGGAAGACGCCGTCGCCGAGCAGCGAGACGCACATCCCGCTCCACAGCAGGCGGAAGTCGCGGTGGCGCAGCGGCGCGAGGAGGCGGACGCGGCCCTCGCCGCCGCCGCGGTCGAGCCCCTCGTAGCTATGGTGCATCGACCGGCGCCGACGCCTGCGGCTGGGTCGCGCAGGTAGTCCAGGGTGGCGTCGGCGTCCATCGGCCGCGCGAAGTAGAAGCCCTGGCCGAGGTCGCAGCCGAGGTCGCGCAGGCGTGGTCCACTGCTCGGGGAGCTCGATGCCCTCGGCGACGACCTCGAGGTCGAGCGTCTCGCCGAGCGCGACGACCGCGGTCGCCAGGTCGGATGCCTCCGGCGAGGCGCCCGAGGCCAGGAACGAGCGGTCCATCTTCAGGACGTCGACCGGGAAGCGGCTGAGGTAGCTCAGCGACGAGTAGCCGGTGCCGAAGTCGTCCATGCGCGAGGCGCACGCCGAGCGCCTTGCAGCTCCTCGAGGCGCTGCACCGCGAGATCGGTGTCGGTCATCATGACCGTCTCGGTGATCTCGAGCGTCAGGCTGCTGGGCGTCGAGGCCGGACTCCTCGAGCGCGTCGCGCACGTCGGCGACGATGTCGGAGTGCTGGAGCTGCTTGACCGAGAGGTTGACGGTCATCGTCAGCGGCGGGTCGTGCGGCACGAGCTCGCTGGATCGCCCGGCCTGGCGGCAGCCCTCGCGCAGGACCCAGCGGCCGATCGGGACGATCAGGCCCATCTCCTCGGCGAGCGGGATGAACTGGTCGGGCGCGACCAGGCCGCGCTCGGGGTGGTTCCAGCGCAGCAGCGCCTCGACGCCGCGGACGGCGCCGTCCTCGAGGCGCACGACCGGCTGGTAGTGCAGCTCGAGCTGGTCCGTGGTCATCGCGCGCTGCAGGTCGGCGCGCAGCTCGAGGCGCGCGAGCACGCCCTCGTGCATCGCGGGCTCGAACAGGCGGTAGCCGCCCTTGCCGTCGCGCTTGGCGATGTACATCGCGGCGTCGGCGTTGCGGATCAGCTCGTCGGCGTCGGGCGGCGGCATCGCCCTCGGCGACCGAGATGCCGATGCTTGCAGCGGACGACAAGCTCCTTGTGCTCGAGGCGCAGTCGGCTCGAGGAGCGCCTCGAGGATGCGCTCGGCGGTGTCGGCCGCCTCCTGAGCGCTGCCGATGTCCTCCAGCAGGATCGCGAACTCGTCGCCGCCGAAGCGCGCGGCGGTGTCGGTGACGCGGATGCTCCCCGCGACGCGCTTGGCGACCTCGATCAGGACCTCGTCGCCGGCGGCGTGGCCGAGGCTGTCGTTGATCGTCTTGAAGTCGTCGAGGTCGATGAAGATGACCGCGATGCCGCTGTGCTCGCGGCGGGTGCGCGCCACGGCGTGGCGCACGCGCTCGGCGAACAGCGCGCGGTTGGCCAGGTTGGTCACCGGGTCGTGGAAGGCCTGGTGGGCGAGCTGCTCCTCGAAGGCCTTGCGCTCCGAGACGTCGCGGCTGTTGAGGACGATGCCGCGTACGGCCTCGTCCTGCAGCAGGTTGGTGTGCAGGACCTCGAACTGGCGCAGGGTCCCGTCGCGGTGGCGCAGGGAGCACTCGAGCACCTCGGTGTCGCTGCCCGCGTAGCCCGCGC
The DNA here is from genome assembly GCA_963821355.1 of uncultured Actinomycetes bacterium. Lineage (GTDB taxonomy): Bacteria > Actinomycetota > Thermoleophilia > Solirubrobacterales > Solirubrobacteraceae > JAOPZW01. The sequence goes on from CAWGDO010000010.1 coordinate 207,068, forward strand.
CGTCGGCCAGCAGGTGCAGCAGCCGGGTGGTCTCGTCGGGGTCGAGGAGGGCGTCGAAGCGGGTGCCGACGATCTCGTCGGCCGCGTAGCCGAGGATCCGCTCGATCGAGGGGCTCTGGTAGAGCACGGTCGCGTCGGCGTCGAGGACGGTGATGAGGTCGCTGGAGTGCTGGACGAGCGAGCCGAAGCGCGCCTCGCTCTCGCGACGGTGGATCTCCTCGCTGAGCGCGGCGCTTTCGAGGGCCAGCGAGACCTGGGTCGCCAGCGAGTCGAGCGCGCTCTGCAGCTGGCGCGAGCTGGCCGCGCCGCCGGTGACGACCAGCAGTCCGAGCGTGTCGCCGCGCTGCTCGATGACGTGGACGTGCGCGTGGTGGTGCTCGTGGCCGAGCCGCAGGTCCTCGCGCATGTCGCCCAGCAGTGTCAGGCCGGCCTCGGGCCTGGCCAACAGCCTGGCCGCGGTGGCCGGCGCCAGCGACCAGGAGGAGTCCTGGGCGGCGTGCGTGCCCTCGGCGCCGACGACGCGAACGCTCTCGTCCTCGACGATGCACAGCAGCACCGCAGAGCCGTGGTCGGCGATCGAGCGCGCGGCGCTCAGCGCGGCGCGGTGGATCTGGTCGCGCGTGGTGGCCGCCACCAGCGAGGCGCCGGCGCGGCCGAGGGTGCGCTCGCGCGCAGCCGACCGCTCCTGCTGGCGCACCAGGCCGGCCATGCGCACGACAACGAGGCCGAAGAGCACGACCGACGCACCGATGATGACCAGCAGGTCGAGGTTGCCGCGGCGGACCTCTTGCGTCGCCTCGACCGCGGGAGCGATGAGCGAGGCGATCGTCAGCAGCGTCAGGCGCAGCGGCGTCAGGCGGGTGATGCGCTCGGGCGCCGGCTGCTCGAGCTCGCGCATGGACGGGTGCAGGGCGGCGGCGCCCCAGAGCAGGTAGAAGCTGATCCAGCCGACGTCGAGGATGACCTGGCCGTGGTAGTTGCCCTGCAGCGTCACCAGGCCGTAGGCGAAGTCGGTGGCCAGCAGCGCGACGATCGCGCTGGTCAGCAGGTAGAAGGACGGCTGGCGCTTGCCGGTGTCGACGGCCAGGCGGATCGCCGCGGCGAGCAGCAGGATGTCGCCGAGCGGGTAGGCGATCGACACGAGCTTGGGCAGCGTCGTGAGCGAGTCGTCGTGCAGGTAGGGCGCAATCAGCGCGACCCACGACAGCAGCGCCAGGCCGAGGGTCATGATCAGCGAGTCGATGGCGCCGGCGCGATCGCGCTCGGGGTTGCGACGGCGGATCAGCATCGCCAGGCCTGCCATGAGCGCGGGGTAGACCGTCACGTAGAGCGCGTCGCCCAGCGACGGGAAGGGCACGTCGGCGCCGAACAGCCGCGGGTAGCTGTAGGTGTAGAGGTCGCCGAGCCAGAACAGCGTCATGCCGATGGCGAACCACATCCACGGCCCACGCGAGGCAGGGCGGTTGCGGCGGATCCCGACGAGGATCGCAATGACCGGCGAGAGCCCGAGCAGGTTGATGACCGGCCCGCTGCCCGCGAACGGATCGACGAACGCGTAGAGCGCCGTCACCAGTGCGCCGGCGACGAGGTATGCCTGCCAGAGGGCGGGGCGCTTGATCACGCCGCCACCTCGAGCCCGCCGACCTCGTCGGCCAGTTGCAGCTCGCCGCGCGTGGCGAGCTCCTCGAGCGCGCCGATCAGCAGGTCGATCTCGGCGTCGGTGTTGGCGGCGGTGAGCTGGACGCGGAAGCCGACCTCGTGCTTGGGCACGAGCGGGTAGGCGGCCAGCGTCACGTAGACGCCGCGGTCGAAGAGGAACTGCCCGACGGCGGCGATGCGCCGGTAGTCGCGCAGCGGGATCTCGATGATCGGGAAGCCGGAGTGGTTGGGCGTGTAGACGCCCAGGCGCGACAGGCAGTCCAGGACGCGCGCGGTGCGCGCGTAGAGCACCTCGCGCAGCGCGTCGCCGCGGCGCTCGTTGACGTCGAGGCCGGCGAGCACGGTGGCCAGAGAGGCGACGGGCGACGGGCCCGAGTACAGGTAGGGCGGCGCGGCGACCTTGAGCAGGTCCTTGACCTCGGTCGGGCACGCGATGAAGGCCAGCAGCGACGAGTACGCCTTGGAGAAGCCGCCCACGAGGACCAGGTCGTCGTAGCTCTCGTCGCAGTGGCGCACGACGCTGTTGCCGCGGCGGCCGTACGGGGACGTGTCACCCGCGCCGCGCTCGCCGATGACGCCGAAGCCGTGCGCGTCGTCGACGTAGAGCAGCGCGCCGTGCTCGCGGGCCACGGCGGCGAACGCGCGGATGTCCGGCGCGTTGCCCGTCATGCTGTTGACGCCGTCCATGCAGACCAGGCGCGTACGGTCGCGCTCGGCGCGCAGCAGCTCGTCGAGATGGTCGGGATCCTCGAAGCGGAAGCGCTTGACCGCCGCGCCGCGCGCCCGCGCGACCTGGCAGCCGTCGTAGATCGTCTTGTGCGCGCGTGCGTCCAGGAAGATCGTCCCGGAGGCGGCGAGCACCGGGATCACCGACATGTGGATGTGGGTGATCGTCGGCAGGAGGAGCGAGTCCTCGGCGCCCAGCAGCGCGGTCAGGCGCTCCTCGATCTCCTCGTAGAGGATCGGGCTGCCCAGCAGGCGCGACCAGCTCGGGTGGGTGCCCCACTGCTCGAGATAGGCGGGGACCGCGTCGATGATCTCGCGGTCGAGGTCGAAGCCCAGGTAGTTGCACGAGGCGAAGTCGGCCAGCCACTGCTCGCCGACGCGGATCATGCGCCCGTCGATCTCGTCGATGACGGCGTCCATCATCGGATGCGACGCCTTCAGCTCCGCCAGGTCCCGGACGGTCTCGAGCCAGTGCTCGATCCACGGGCGACCGGCGGTGGACGGCGAATCGGCCGCGCGCGCGTGCGTCTGCAGCCCAGGGAAAGTCGATTGCCGGCTCATGCATCAGCCGTAATCGGCCGCTGCGGGCGTTACTTGACGGTGAGCTGGCCCTGCATGCCGGCGGCGCGATGGCCGTCGACCGAGCAGTAGTACGTGAAGGTCCCGGCCTGGTAGTCCGCTGTGAACTGGGAGACGCCGCCGTTGGAGACGATCTGGCCCTTGCCTTTGCCGTCGATGACGATGTCGTGCTGGACGCTGGACTTATTGCCCATCTTGATGGTGATCTTGCCGGGCGTAGCGGTGGCCTTGTTCGTCACGTAGGCCGTTTGGCCGTTGGGATCGGCATCGATCTGCAGGGTCCCGTCCTTCGCGACGGCGGGCTTGCCGGCGCCTGCCGGCTTGACCGCCGTGGCCAGCAGCCCGGTGTCCTTGCCGGGCGCGGCGACCGTCTGGGCGACGTAGGCGGCCACGTCCTGAGCATCCTGGCCGGTGACGAGCTTGGCCGGCATCGGGCTGTACGCATTGGGATGAAGGATCCAGCCGTGGACGGCGCCCTCGACGCCCGAGCGCTTGAGGCCGTCCTTGATCGACTGCTGGAAGGCCTGGTCGAGGTTCGGGCCCACGTTGCCCTTGGTGCCCGCGCGCGCCAGCGTGTGGCAGGCGCCGCACTTCTGCACGAACAGGACCTTGCCCGCCACCACGTCGGGGTTGTTGCCCTGTTGCGCGGAGCACGCGCTCAGCCCGAGCGCCGCGCCCGCGACGGCGAATGCCGCCAGCGCCACTCGCACCCCGGGGTGTGAGAGCAGAGGACCCATCGGGCGCGGACTCTATCGAGACGATCGGCCCTCCGGGCCGGGGGACCCGCCTCCGGCGGCCACGTGGCCGCCTCCGGCACCCCTTGTCAGCGAACGGGCGGCAGCGCCCGCAGCTCTCCGCGTGCGGCCGCGACCACTCCGGCGGCCACGCCCTCCCACGAATAGCGCTCGCGCGCCGTGGTCACGAGCGCGGCCCGCGTGCGCTCGCGCAGCGGCTCGGGCGCCGCCAGCCAGGCCGAGACCCGCGCGGCGATTGCGCGCACGGCGTCGTCGTCGACCGGGAACGACAGCCAGCCGCGGGCCTCCTGCGGCACGGCGGCGGCCAGCATCGCGCTCACCTCGGCCGCGCCGGAGTGGCCGGCCGAGACGGGCAGCGCGCCACAGGCGGCCGCCTCGGCAGCGACCATGCCGAACGCCTCGGGGAACGTGCTCGGGAAGACCAGCGCCTCGCAGGCGGCCAGCAGGGGCGCGAGTTCGTCGTGCTCGAGGCGCCCGGTGAGCACGACCCTCTGCGGCAGCTCGCGCGCGGCTTCCCAGTAGTCGTCGCCGACGCCGTCGAGGAAGGCAAGCAGGTGGCGCAGCGGCGCCCGCGGCCCGCCTTCGAGCTCGCGGCCCGCCTGGGCGATGGCGCGGACGTCGTCGCGGTCGCCGCGGGCCAGCGCGTCGAGCAGCCGCTGGAAGCCGTCGCGATAGGCCCCGAAGCCGACGACGACCAGGCGGGCCTCGGGCACGAGCGGCCACGCGGCGAGCAGGAGGTCGACCCCCTTGGAGACGATCAGCTTGCCGATGAAACAGACGTGCTGATCGCGTGCGAGATCGAGGCTCTCCAGCGCGCGGGCGACCGCCCCGGCGTCGCGCGCGAACGCGCCCTCGCCGGGCTCGTGGCCGTCGGCGGCCAGCCGCTGCGCAAGGGCCCTGACGTCCGCGGCGGCATCGGCGCGCGGGCGGAACTCGTCGACGTCGACGCCGGGCGGCCCCAGGCGCGTGCGGCCGGGCAGGTCCGGGTCGGCCATCGCCTCCCACAGCGACTCGCCCGTGTGGCGCGAGCCGACCAGCACGGCGCTCGCCCCGGCCAGGCCCTCGCGCGCCCACGGCAGGAAGCGCTGCGGGTCGCGTTTGACGACGTATTCCAGCGCGCTGCCGTGCACCTTGACCGCGTAGGGCACCGCGCCGTCCAGGCCGCGGGCGACGATCGCCGGGCCCATGACCAGGTGGTTGGCCAGCGCGACGTCGGGCGCGGCGCGCGCGCAGACGTCCTCGATCGCGGCGACGTTGGCCGCGACATAGGCCTCGACCTCTGCGTCGCTGCAATCCAAGAACGTGCGCGCTTCGAGCCCTTCGTAGCGGTCGAGCACATAGACCGGCAGCAGGCCGCCGATGTCCGGCCGCCACGCGGTCACGCGAACCGGCTCGCGCAGGACCTCGACGCGCGCCTTGCCTCCCTCCCACGTGCCGACCGCGTCGACGTAGTCGAGCTCGTGCGGGTGGCGCTCCTGGCAGAGCAGGTCGACGGTGTGCCCGCTTCGGGCGAGGGCCGCGCACAGGCTCGCGTTGTAGACGTTGGAGCCCGTCCCGCGCAGGAGGTAGCCGTGGAAGACGAGCACCCGCATCTCGCCCGGCACGTTAGTAGGCTCCAGGCATGGTCGGAGGTCAGCGATACCGCCTGCGCACGCCCTCGACGGGGCGCGAGATCATCATCGAGGCCGAGCCCGGCACGGTCTACACCGACCGCGAGACCGGCGAGGAGCTCGAAGTCGTCGGCAAGGTCCTGCCGCTTGCGCCGTCGGAGTCGCGCCTGCCGTGGGCCGTCGAGAACCTGCGCTTCTGCACGTGGTGCGACCAGCTCGCGCAGCGCGATCTCAACGACTGCCCCACCTGCGGGCGCCGCATGGCGCCGCTGGCGTCCTAGAACCCTTCTACCCTCTCCTTCCATGCGAACGTACGTGCTCGTGCTTCTCATCATCGCCGTCCTGGGCCTCAGCGCCTGCGGCAGTGACGACGCATCCACCGACGTCGTGCCGTCCCAGGTGCCGAGTGTGGCCGTGTTGCCCGGCGGCGATCAGCTCGTCGCGAACACCGGTAGCGGCTCCTCGAGCCAGACGAACTCGAACTCGAGCGACCAGACGAACACGACGTCGACCGACCAGACGACGACGCAGAGCCAGTCGTCGTCCTCGTCGTCGGGCTCGACCGCGACGGGTCAGACCCAGCAGCAGCAGCCGGCGCAGTCCGGTGCCAGCGGCACGTCGACCGGTTCGACGGGCGGCGCCGGGACCGGCGGCAGCGGCAGCGGCGGAACCTCGTCCGGCGGCACAGGCACCAGCGGCAGCGGCGGCACGGGCGGCGTCCAGCCCGACGAGTTCAGCCAGTTCTGCAAGGACAACCCGGGCGCCTGCTGAGCGCCCGCGGCCCGCGGAGGGCTTGCCAGTGCCGCTCGGCGGCGAGCGCCGGGAGTACGAGGGGATGCACCTCGACCCTGCCGAGGTGGCGCCGGACCCGATCGAGCAGTTCCGCGGCTGGTTCGCCGCGGCGCGCGAGGCCGGCATCTTCGAGCCCGAGGCGATGACGCTGTCCACCGTCGACGCCGACAGCCGGCCGTCGTCGCGTTTCGTCCTGCTGCGCGGCCTGGATCACCGCGGCTTCTGCTTCTACACCAACTACGAGTCGGCCAAGGGCCTCCAGCTGGCCGCCCGCCCGTACGCGGCACTGACCTTTGGGTGGCTGTCGATCCACCGCTCGGTGCGCATCGAGGGCCCGGCCGAGCGGCTGCCCACCGAGGAGAGCGACGCGTACTTCGCGTCGCGGCCGCGCGGCGCGCAGCTCGGCGCGTGGGCGTCGCCGCAGAGCGGCGTGATCGACAGCCGCGACCGGCTCGACGCCGCGCTGGCGGCGGCCGAGGCACGCTACGAGGGCGGCCCGGTGCCGCGCCCCGAGCACTGGGGCGGCTTCCTGGTCCGCCCCGAGCGCGTCGAGTTCTGGGAGGGCCGCCCGAACCGCCTGCACGACCGCGTGCGCTACGAGCGCGACGGCAAGGCGTGGCGAATCGAGCGACTGGCGCCCTAGCTTAGCGAGCTAGCTACCGCTGCGCCGGCGGCGCCGCCGTCGGCGTCGGGTTCGTGACCAGCGTCGCGCTGTACGCCAGCCGTGCGGTCCTGTAGAGGCAGTAGTACTGCGCGAGCTGATTGGGCTGCGTCTGTGTGGTCAGCGTCGAGGTGTCCTCGCAGGTGCCCTTGCCGCGGCTGGCGCGCCAGGAGGTGTCGGCGCCGAGGCCGACGGCCAGAGCCGGCGCCCAGGTCGGCACGGTGAGCGCGACGACCCACCCCTTCTTGACCGGGATCGTCTTCGTCAGCGGGAACTGCACCGTCGAGCCGAAGTACGGCGTGAGCTTCTGTGGCTCGCCCTGCGCGACGGCGCGCGAGCGCAGCTTGCGCCGCGGGTTGAGGATCGTGATCTGGGCCTGCGACTCGCCGCCCAGCTTGTCGTTGAAGAAGGTCGTCTGCTTCTTGCCCGGCTTGCCGAGCGCGATGGTCCAGGCGACGATGGAGCCGTCCTTGGGGATCGTCATGAGGCCGCGGGTGGCGCCGACCTTGGCCTGGTAGCCGGTCGTGCGACTCACCGCGAGGCATGGCTTGGCGGGGCAGCTCGGCGTGGCGGGCGGGTCGAGCTTGCCGATCTCGATGATCTCAGCCGAAGCGGAGGCAGGGATGGCGAGCGCCGCGCATGCGGCAATCGCCACTAACGAAAGTCGTGACATCGGGGCCATGGAACACGCTCGCCGGGCTGATGTTTCGCCGTCAGGCGGCGTTCGCCTGCATGCCTAGGTACTGAGCTTGAACGTCGCCGTCTTCGGCGCGTCAGGCGCCGTGTCGACGCACGAGACGCGCGTGCAGCCGGGCTTCGTCGCCTCGGCGGCAAAGCGGATCGTCTTCGGCCTGCCCACCGCGGTTTGCGAGAAACGCATGGTCACCGTGCGTTCGCTCGTGCGCCCGACGATGGCCCCCGCGACACGCGTGAGCTGCCCGCCCGCGTCGGTCTTGAACACGGTCCCGCGCGTGGTCTCGCCGTCCTGGCGCGCGGTGATGCAGACGAGGTAGTCCGGCGGCGCGGCGCCGGGCTTGGTGACCGTCCACAGCCGCAGGCACAGCGAGCCGGGCGGGCCCTCGTTGGCCAGCAGGTCCTTTGCCACGAAGCCCGTCGCCGTGGTCAGCGCGGCGCGCAGGCGGCGGTCCGACGTGAACCCCAGCTGCGCGCGCGTGAGGTCCGTCGCGCCGGCGCCCGCGTCCTTGGGATCCTTGACCACGGTCGGCGACGGGGTGTCGGCCGCGGGCGCGGCGGCCGCGAACGCGACCGCGGCGAGGCAGCCCGCCGCCAGGACGAAGCGTGCGCGGCGTGCTGCGGTGGCCGGCATGGCCCGGATGATGACGCGTCGCGTCGCCGCCGGCGGAACGTGCAATGGCCCGCCCAGCGCTGGAGGCATCTAGGCCGTCAGCGCCGCGGCGGCCACGGCGATCTCGGCGCTGTCGCCGGGCCCCGGCACCCACGGCAGCCTCAGCGGATCGTCCTGGTAGCGCGGGATCACGTGCACGTGGAAGTGGAACACGGTCTGCCACGCCGCCGAGCCGCACGAGTTGAGCAGGTTGACCCCGTCGGCGCTCAGCGCGTCCTTGGCGCGCGCAGCCAGTCGTTTCGCGGCAGCCGCGACCGCCGCCAGGTCCTCCTCGCCGACCGCCAGCAGGTTTTCCGCGTGCTCGCGCGGCACCACGAGCGCGTGCCCGCGGGTAGCCGGGTTGATGTCCATGAACGAGACGGTGCGCTCGTCCTCGGCGACGATCGTCGACGGGATCTCCCCGGCGACGATCTTGCAGAACAGGCAATCGGGATCGCGTGCGGGCATGGCGGGTGAGCCTATTACCTGCCCGTCCGGACGGTCGACGCCGGTACGCACCGGAAGTAGGATGGTCGAACGTTGGGGGGCACAGGGTCCAGCATGGCGACGTTCACGCGGTTGTGGGACGCCTACAGTCGGGGGCGGCTCGACGACGCGCTCGACCTCATCGATGAGGAATGCGAGGTCCGCGCCGTGGGCTCGGACCGGGTCTATCGCGGCCACGACGGCGTGCGCACGGTGTTTGCCGAGTCGCGGCGGCGATGGAAGAGCATCACGCTGACCTCCGACGAGGTCGTCGAGATCGACGGTGCGACGATCGTCGCCAGCGCGCGGCTGACCGCGTTCGATCATTCTGGAGCGCGCGTCCACGACGGCCCCCTCGCGTGTGTGGCCGAGTTCGACGACGGCCGGCTGCTGCGCGCCACCTACTTCGCGACGCGCGCCGAGGCGCTCGACGCCGCCGGGCGCAGATCGGCGACCGGTTAGCGGCCCCGCGCCACGCGCGCGAAGGCCAAGGCCTCCTCGCGCGTCGATACCTCGCCGGCGAAGCGCGCCTCGGCGATCTGCGCCATGAGCTCGCCCAGCTGCGGGCCGCGCGGGATGCCCAGCTCGGCGGCGAGCTCGTCACCGCGCACGAGCGGCGGCCGTGACCCGGTCGCGCGCCGCTCGAGGGCGGCCGCCAGCACGGAGCGTGCGAGATCGAGATGGCGGGCGATCGCCTCGTCGGCCTTGCGCCCGCGGGTGGCGAGCCGATCGGCGACGCTCAGCAGCGTGACGTCGGCCTCGACGGGCTCGCACGCCACGAGGTAGCGATAGATCGCCCTGCGGTCGAGGGGCATGTCGTGCACGAGGAACCCCAGCCGCAGGTGATAGCGGGTGAGCGCGGCGACGTGGGCGCGCAGGCGCTCGCTCGCGCGCAGGCGCGCGAGCGCGGCGCGCACCATCTCGGCGCCGTCGACGTCGTGATGGGGAAACCCGATGCGCCCATTCGGCAGCTCCGTACGCGTCTGGGGCTTGGCGATGTCGTGCAGCAGCGCGCCGAAGCGCAGGCCGCCCGCGCGCGTCAGCCCGTCCGCCAAGGGCTCGGCCAGCAGCGCAGAGACCGGGGCCGCGAGGGCCTGGTCACCGAGCGCGCCACCGGGATCGCGCTCCAGCGCCACCGCGGCGTCGAGGACCTCGAGCGTGTGGCCGTACACGTCGCGGTGGTGGTAGGGGTTCTGCTCGATGCCGCGCAGCGCGGCAAGCTCGGGCAGGACCTGCTCGGTCAGCTCGAGGTCGTCCATCAGCGCGATCCCGCCCACCGGATCGGCGGCCATCACGATCCGGCGCAGCTCGCTGAAGACGCGCTCCTGGGAGACGTCGGCGAGGCCGGGCGCGTAGCGGCGCACGGCGGCGGCCGTCGCGGGCTCGACCGCGAACCCGAGCTCTGTGGCCAGCCTTGCCACGCGCAGGGTCCGCAGCGCGTCGGCGGTGAACGCCTCGGGCGCGACCATGCGCAAGCGGCGCTCGCGCAGGTCGTGCGCGCCGCCGTGCGGGTCGACCAGCTCGCCGCCCGACAGCGGCTCGGCCATCGCGTTGACGGTCAGGTCGCGAGCCCCGAGATCGGCCTCCAGCGAGCCGCCCTGCAGGGGGGTGATGTCGACCTGCCAAGCGCGGTCGCGCCCGACCACGCGCCAGGCGCCGAACTGGTCGGACAGCTCGAATGACGCGCCTCCGGCGCCGCGGCCGAGCAGGCGCGCGGCGGCGCGGACGTCGCCCTCGACCACGACGTCGAGGTCGGGCGTCGGTCGGCCCAGCAGGCGATCGCGCAGGGCGCCGCCCACCAGCCACGCCCGCTCGCCCGCCAGCGCCTCGCGCAGGACGTCGATCACAGCGGCTCCCCGTCCCGGTGGTGCAGGCGCGGCACGCGCGGCGTCAGCGCGCAGGTGACCTCGTAGTTGATCGTGCGCACCCGGCCCGCCATCTCCTCGGCCGGCAGGCCAGGGCCGATGAGCAGCGCCTCGTCGCCCACCGCCACGCCGCCGCCGTCTGGCCCCAGGTCGAGCGTGAGGTTGTCCATCGACACCGTCCCCACGAGGGAGAAGCGGCGGCCGTTGACGAGCAGATCGGCGTTGTCGGTCAGCGCCCGGCGCACGCCGTCGCCGTAGCCGATCGGCACGGTGGCGATCGTCGTGTCGCGCTGCGCGACGAACCGCCGGCCGTAGCCGACGCTTTCGCCCGCTGCGCAGGCCTTCACCTCGGCCACGTAGCTGACGAGCTCCATGGCGGGCTCGAGGTCGCGTGCGGCCGCATCCTCCTGGAACGGATCGAGGCCGTAGATGGCCACGCCCGCGCGGACGAGGTCGAAATGGCTGGCGCGGTCACGCAGGATCGCGGCGGAGTTGGCCGCGTGGACGATCACGTCGGGATAGCGCTCCACCAGCGGGCGCACCCACGCCTCGAAGCGCGCAAGCTGCTCGCCGAAGAAGGCGTCGCCCCGTTCGTCGGCCGTGGCGAAGTGCGTCATGGCACCGGCGAGCGCCATCCCGTCGGTGGCCTGCACCGCCGCCGCCACGCGGGTGGCCTCGTCGGGATCGCGCGTTCCCAGGCGCCCCATGCCGCTGTCGAGCTTGACATGCACACGCCCGCCGCCGCGCGCGGCGACGGCGGCGACGAACGTTTCGCGCCAGGCTGCCACATCGGCGCCCGCGCCGAGGGCGATGTCGAGCTCGTCGGGACTGAGCGCGCCGAGGACGATCAGCGGCGCGTCGATCCCGTCGGCGCGTAGGTTCGCGGCCTCCTGGGCCGTGGCCACGGCAAGCCAGGCCGCGCCGCCCGCCAGTGCCGCGCGCGCGGCGGGCGCGGCGCCGTGGCCGTAGCCGTCGGCCTTGACCACCGCGCATAGCTCCGCGCCGGGCCGCAGCTCGCCGCGCAGCCGCGCGACATTGCGCTCGATCGCCGCGACATTAACCCGGGCCAGCGCCCGCACCGCGCTCACCCCTCGCGCGTGAGCGGATCGAGGACGGTCTCGACGACGTCGTCGGAGCCGACGGTGACGGCGTCGGCGTCCATGATGTCGCGCACGGTCAGCGCCACTGCGGGGGCAGTCTAGGCGATGCGTTTCTGGCCGCCCGGCCCGATGAGTTTCGGGCCACGCGGCCGTCTTAAGGGCGTGAGCGGTTCGCTGCACGGCGGACGGCTGTCCTTCCTGGGGCGTCGGCTGGGGCCGGGCTTCGCCTTGCGCGTCGTCGAGGTCGGCCCCGGCGACCGCCGGTCGTACGACGACGCAGAATGGCGCGGCGCGATCGTCGTCGTGGAGAGCGGTACGGTCGTGCTCGAGCCGCGCGCCGGGCACCCGTACCGCTTCGGGCCCGGCGACGTGCTGTGGCTGCAGGGCCTGGATCTCCGGGCCATTTACAACCCTGGACGGGAGCCCGCGGTGCTCGTGGCGGTCGTGCGTTGCCAGGACCTCAGCGCGGTGCGGCCGTGAGTACGCCCGGGAGCCACTCCGAGACCGCCGCGCCGACCGCGCCGAGGTCGCTGCGCAGGCTGTGGTTGCCCGCAACGGCGACCACCGTGCGATTCGGGCCCGCCGGCGGCATGCCGAACGGGTCGTTGGCGCCCTGCACGACGAGCGTCGGCACGGCCACCGCGTCGAGCTCGGGCTGTCGGGTCTTGTCGGGCCTTCCCGGCGGGTGCACGGGGAAAGCGAGACACAGCACGGCCACGGCGCCGGTGGCCGCGACGGTGCGGCAGGCAACGCGGGCACCCGCCGAACGCCCGCCCGCGACCAGCGGGAGGCCGTCCAGCTCGCCCGCGCGCAGCTGCTCGACCACCGCGGTCCATGCGACATCGAGCTGCGCGGCGGGCGCCGGCGAGCGCCGGCCCGCGACCCGGTACGGCTGCTCGACGAGCGCGAGGCTGCAACCGGCCGCCAGCGCCGCGTCGGCGGCGGCCACGAGATCGCGCGCTTCGACGCCCCCGCCGGCCCCATGGCCGAGGACGACCGCGCCGATCGGCGCGTCGGCGGAGCGCAGTTGGGCCCTCGCCGGACCGTGCGGCGTGTCGAGGTCGAGTGCCCTCACCCTTCTCTACTCTGGCATGTGATGAGCGCAATCGCCACGTCACTCACGGTCCAGCAACGCGAGCTCCTCGCCGCCGCGCGCAACAACGACGAGATCGCGTTCGAGCGGCTGGTGGAGCCCCACCGCGGAGAGCTCCACGCGCACTGCTACCGCATGCTCGCCTCGATCCACGACGCCGACGACGCGCTACAGGACGCAATGCTCCGCGCATGGCGGGCGTTGGCCAAGTTCCAGGGCCGAAGCTCGCTGCGCTCGTGGCTGTACAAGATCGCCACCAACACCTGCCTGGACATCATCGCCCGCCGGCCCAAGCGCGTCCTGCCGATCGAGCACGCGCCCGCCGCCGATCCGACGCAGGGCCCGGGCGAGCCGCTCGTCGAGTCGGTCTGGATCGAGCCCTATCCCGACGAGCGCCTCGGCGTCGAGGACGGGTTCGCCGCCCCCGAGGCCCGCTACGAGCGCCGCGAGAGCATCGAGCTGGCCTTCATCGCCGCCCTGCAGCACCTGCCGGCCAAGCAGCGCGCAGTGCTGATCATGCGCGAGGTGCTCGGCTACTCGGCCCAGGAGGTCGCCGACCTGCTCGAGACCACGGTCGCCTCGGTCAACAGCGCGCTGCAACGGGCCCGCGCAGCGGTCGAGGAGCGCACACCCGAGCAGAGCCAGCAGGCCACGCTGCGGATGCTCGGCGACGACGGGCTGCGCCGGGTCGTCGACGACTACGTCGACGCGTGGCAGCGGGCCGACATCGACGCGGTCGTCGCCATGCTCACCGAGGACGCCGCCTTCGCCATGCCGCCGCTGGCCACCTGGTTCCACGGCCACGACGGGATCGCGACGTTCCTGGCCGGCTGGCCGCTGTCGGGCCTGTGGCGCTGGAAGCCGATCGCCACGACGGCCAACGGGCAGCCCGCGCTCGCCTACTACAGCTGGGACGAGGACGCACAGGCCTATCTGCCGTTCGCGCTGAACGTGCTCACGCTGCGCGGGGACAAGATCAGCGACGTCACGGCGTTCATCACGCGCTCGACCGAGGACCCCGACCGCAAGGTCCTCGCGCGCCTGCCCGAGCAGGACTTCCAGGCCCAGCGGCTGGCGGCCGCCTTCGAGCGGTTCGGCATGCCCGCGCGCCTGGACTGATGAGCACTTTCGTGCTCATCCACGGCGCGGGCAGCACAGCGTGGGATTGGCATCTCGTCTCGCCGTATCTGCGCCACCGCGGCAACGAGGTCGTCGCGATGGACCTTCCGTGCGACGACTCGACGGCCGGGCTGGAGGCGTACGTCGACTGCGTGCTTGCCGCCATCGGCGATCGCACCGACCTCGTCGTCGGCGCACACTCGCTGGGCGGCTTCACCGCGCCGCTCGTCTGCGCGCGCGTCCCCGTGCAGAGCCTCGTGCTCATGGCGGCGATGGTGCCGGCGCCCGGGGAGACCGGCCTGGAGTGGTGGGACAACAGCGGCTACACCGAGGCGACGCGCGACGAGCCCGATCGCGATCCGCGCGAGCTGTTCCTCCACGATCTCGACCCGGAGCTGGCGAGCGAGGAGCTGGCGCGCTCACGCGACCAGACCCGCGCGGCGATGGCCGAGCCGTGGCCGCTGCCCGAGTGGCCGGATGTCCCGACCCGCTACGTGCTCTTCCGCGACGACCGCATGTTCCCCGCGCCCTGGGCCCGCCGTCACGCGCGCGAGCGCCTGGGCGTGGTGGCCGAGGAGATGGGCGGGAGCCACTGCGCATACCTGAGCCGGCCGGCCGAGCTCGCCGAGTTGATCGCCGCCTAGCGGGCGAACGGGAGTGCTTCGATGACGTCGCGGGCGATGACGCCGTCGACGCCCTTCTCGTGAGCGGCGTGGATGCCCGCGCGAGCGTGAAGGCGTGTGCCCGCGCAGGCGGCGACGAACGGATCGAGCTCGCGCGCGAGCATGGCGGCGATGACGCCGGTGAGGACGTCGCCGGTCCCGGCGGTCGCCAGCGCGCCCGTCGCGCCCGGGCTGACCGCGACCAGGCCGTCGGGCTGGGCGACGAGGGTGTCGTCGCCCTTGAGCAGCACGATCGCCTGCGCGGCCGCGGCCGCCGCCCGCGCGTGTTCCAGCCGGCGGGCCTGGATCACGCCAGATTCGACGCCGAGCAGGCGCCCGAGCTCGCCCTCGTGCGGCGTGAGGATCGTTGGCGCGCCGCGGCCGGCGAGCGCGACGAGGTCGCCGGCGTGGGCGTTGAGGCCATCGGCGTCGAGGACGATCGGGACCTCGGCGCGCGCCACGAGATCGCGCGCAAAGGCGAAGGCGCCGTCGCTGCGACCGATGCCCGGACCGACGACGAGCGCGCCGCCGCGCTGGGCGAGCTCGAGCACTTCGTCGACACCTGCCGCCGTATGCGCGCCGTCGTGGTCGGGCAGGCCGCGCGTCATCACCTCGAGCAACCGCACCTCGAAGATCGTCTCCAGCGACGCCGGCACGCACGCGGTCACGTAGCCGGCGCCCGCGCGCTGCGCCGCCTCGGCGGACAGGCTCGGCGCGCCCGTCAGCCCGCGCGCGCCGCCGGCCACGAGCACGTGGCCGCTGGTGAACTTCGTCCACCCGGCGGCGCGCGAGGGCAGCAGGTCGAGCAGCGCCGCGTCGTCGATCACGCCGACGTCGGGCGCGGCGACCGGCGCGCCGTCCGGGATCCCGATGTCGATGACGCGCACCGCGCCCGCGTGCGCCTTGCCCGGGTTGATCCACAGCCCGGGCTTGGCCGCCGCGAAGGTCGCGGTGGCGGCCGCACGCACGGCCTCG
Source organism: uncultured Actinomycetes bacterium (assembly GCA_963821355.1). Taxonomy (GTDB): domain Bacteria; phylum Actinomycetota; class Thermoleophilia; order Solirubrobacterales; family Solirubrobacteraceae; genus JAOPZW01. Next base: position 222,495 of record CAWGDO010000010.1, read on the forward strand.
CCCTCCACCACGCCGGTCGCAGCGTCGACGCCGCTGGGGACATCGGCGGCGACGACGGGCAGGCCGGCGGCGCGCAGCGCGGCGATCGCCTGCCGCACGGGCCCGTGCGGCACGCCGGAGAAGCCGGTGCCCAGCAGCGCGTCGACCGCCACCGCGCAGCCGTCGAGGCGCGTGGCCTCGAAGGGCTCGACGCCCTCCACGCGCTCGGCATTGGCCCGCGCGTCGCCGCGCAGCTCCTCGACCGCGGCGACCGCGAGGACCCGTATCTCGCGTCCGCCCTCGCGCAGCAGCCGCGCCGCGACGTAGCCGTCGCCGCCGTTGTTCCCCTTGCCGCAGACGACCGCCACCGGTCCGTCGGACGCCACGTCGCCGACCACGTCGGCGAGCCCTGCCCGGCTCGCTCCATCAACTCGAGCCCCGGGATCCCGCGCTCATCGATCGCCCACGCGTCGGTCGCGCGCATCCGCTCGGGGTCCGGCAGCCCCCGCAGCCAGGCAGGGAGGGTCACCGCGCCACCGCCACCGCGCCGGCCGTCGTGCGCGTGTGCGTCAGCGAGATCTCGACGTCGACGCCAAGGGCGGCCGCGCGCTGTGCAACGTCACCGTGCAGCTCGACGCGCGGTGGCCCGTCGCCGCCACCCACGACCTCGATGTCGCGCGGGCGCAGCACGTCCATGTGCAGCGCCTTGCTCACCGCCTCCTTCGCGCAGAAGCGCGCGGCGAGGTGCTGGGCCGGGCGCCCCTGCGTGGCCGCGTAGGCGCGCTCGGCATCGGTGAAGAGCCGCTCGGCGAGCCCCGGCCGGCGCTCGAGCGCCTGCTCGAGGCGATCGATGTCCAGGAGATCCAGGCCGATCACGGCCCGGACGGTATCTGACCTGGGGACCCGCCTCCGGCCGCCACGTGGCGGCCTTCGGCACCCCTCCTACTCGACCGTGACCGTCTTGGCCAGGTTGCGCGGCTGATCGACGTTCAGGCCGCGCCGGCGCGCGATGCGATAGGCCAGCAGCTGCAGCGGGATGACCGCCAGCAGCGGCTGCAGCATCCAATCGGTCTGCGGGATGCGCAGCACAGACTCTGCGTGCTCGCCGATCGCCTGATTGCCCTCGGTCGCCACCGCCACGACGTGCGCGCCGCGGGCGCGGACCTCCTGCATGTTGGAGACGACCTTGTCGAGCACCGGCGAGTCGGTCGCGACGGCGACGACGGGCGTCGACTCGTCCAGCAGGGCGATCGGGCCGTGCTTCATCTCGCCCGCCGCGTAGGCGTCCGTGGAGATGTAGGAGATCTCCTTGAGCTTCAGCGCGCCCTCCAGCGCCACCGGCAGGCCGACGTGGCGGCCGAGGTAGAGGAAGAAGTCCTTGTCCCAGTGGGCGTCGGCGACCTCGGTTACGCGCTCGTCGATGCTCTCGAGCAGCTCCTCGATGCAGTGCGGGATGCGCTTGAGGTCGGCGATGATCTGCGCGCGGCGCTCGGGCGGCAGCGTGCCGCGCAGCTCGGCCAGTTTCAGGCCGAGCAGGTGCATGACCGCGACCTGGCAGGTGAAGGTCTTCGTCGCCGCGACGGAGACCTCGAGGCCGGCGCGCGTGTAGAGCACGCCGTCGGACTCGCGCGTGGCCTGTGAGCCCATGATGTTGGTCAAGGCCAGCACGGTCGCGCCGCGCTCGCGCGCGATCCGCATCGCGGCGAGCGTGTCGGCGGTCTCGCCGGACTGCGTGATGCCGATGACCAGGTCGCCGGGGCCGACGACCGGGTTGCGGTAGCGGTACTCGGAGGCGATGTCCATCTCCACCGGGATGCGCGCCCACTCCTCGATCGCGTAGCGGCCGATCAGCCCCGCGTGGTAGCTCGTGCCACACGCGACGACGACGATCCGGCGCACATCGCGCAAGATGGCCTCGTCGAGCGCGCCCTCGTCGTCGAGGTCGACGCCATCGGCGCGCACGGTGCGGTCCGCGATCGTCTCGGCGACCGCGTCGGCCTGCTCATGGATCTCCTTGAGCATGAAGGTCTCGAAGCCGCCTTTCTCCGCGGTGGCCTCGTCCCAGTCGATCTCGACGGCCTCGCGGTCGAGCACGGTGCCGTCGGGCTCCATGAACGTCGCGCCGTCGGCGGTGATCTCGACGATCTCGCCGTTCTCGATGTACTGCACCTGCCGCGTCTCGGACAGGAAGGCGGGGATCGCGCTGGCAAAGAAGGTCTCCCCCTCGCCGCGACCGACGATCAGCGGGCACTCCTTGCGCGCGCCAACCAGCGTCTCGGGATCGTCGAGCGACATCGCCACAAACGCATAGTGGCCCTCGAGCTCGGCGTACGCGGCGCGGACGGCCTCGCATAGCGAGCCCGCCGCCATGTGATGCGCGATGAGGTGCGCGATGACCTCGGCGTCGGTCTCGCTGGTGAAAACCGCGCCCATGTCGCTGAGGCGCCGGCGCAGCTGCAGGTAGTTCTCGACGATCCCGTTGACCACGATGTGCACGCGGTCGGCGGTGTCGAAGTGGGGGTGCGCGTTCTCCTCGTTGACGCGCCCGTGCGTGGCCCAGCGCGTGTGGCCGATGCCGGTCATGGCGGTGTGCGTCGCCGTCGCCACGGTGCCGCCCTCGTCGGCCTCACGGGCGGCGACGGCCTCGTGCAGACGCGCGAGGTTCCCCACCGCGCGGACGGAGTCGATCGCGTCGCCGGCGATCACGGAGATGCCGGCCGAGTCGTAGCCGCGGTATTCGAGTCTGGTCAGCCCGGCCAGGAGCAGGTCCTGTACGGGGCGGTTACCGACGTAGCCGACGATGCCGCACATGGGCCGCCGCTCCTTTCCGTAGGGTGCTGGCGCGCGCTTGGCAAGGTAGCGCACAGACCCGTCTTTCCCCAGAAGTGCAGCTGACCGTCCGACCAGTACGCGTCGGGGGCCTCCGACTGGTCGGAGGCCCCCGCGTGCCGGAGAGTCAGTCCTGGATGACGGTGTTGTTGCCGGTCCCGCCGTCGAGCGTGTCCGTGCCCGGGCCGCCGATCAGCACGTCGTCATTCGGGCCGCCGTTCAGCGTGTCATTGCCGCTGCCCCCGACGAGGACGTCGTTGTTGTCGCCGCCGTCGACCCGCAGGCCGATGGCGTCGGCCGCGAGCCCGGGGGCCTCGACGACATCGTCGCCCGCGAGCGCGTGTATCGCGAGGTTGTCGGTGGCAGCCTCGGCGTGGGCGATGCCCACGGTGGCCGCCAGGCCGGACACGGTAGCGTTGCCACCGCTCCCGGAGACGTTGAGCACGTCGCCGCCCGCGGTCGCGTTGACGATGACCTGATCCGCCGCACCGTCGCCGGCGCCGCCGCCGAGTGTGCCCGCCAGGTCGGTCTTGACGTCGGTCACGCCGGTGCCGGACAGGTCGTTGACGGTCAGCGTGTCGGCGCCGCCCAGCGCGTTGGTGTCGATCTCCTCGAGGTCGTCGACGTCCATCACGATGTTCCCGACGTTGCGCACGAAGCGCACACGCGAGCCGTTGGGTGAGGCGTCGAACTGCTCGTTCACGCCGCTGCCATTGAAGGTCAGCGTGTCGCGACCGGCCTGGCCCTCGATCGTGTCGCTGCCGTCGCCCGGATCCCAGATGAAGCGGTCATCCTCGCCGCCGAGCAGGGCCGTGTCGTTGCCCTGGTTGCCGTCGACCGTGTCGTTGCCCTGGCCGCCGATCGTGATGTCGGCGCCGGCGCTGCCGCGCACGGTGTCGTTGTCGTCGCCGGCGTCGGTGGTCAGGCGCAACGCGTCGGCCGCCAGGTTCTGCGCGGAGACCGTGTCGTCGCCGGCGTTGGCGTTGATGATCAGCTGGTCATCGGCCGCCGCGGCGTGGGCGATGTCGACCTTGGCGGCCAGCCCGGTGATCCTCGCCTCACCCGCGCTGCCCTTCGCCACGATGGCGTCGGTGCCGTCGGTCGCGTTGACGACCGTCGTGTCGGCGCCGGCGTCGGGGTTCACGGAGTCCGGCACGTCGGCGAGGTCGTTGCGGACAGTGCGCACGCGCGTTCCGGTCAGGTCGTCGACCGTCAGGTTGTCGTCGCCCCCCAGCGACACCACGTCGACGTGCTCGATGCGGTCGAGGCGCATCGTGATGTTGCCCACGTTTCGCGTGAGGCGGGCGAGCGAGCCATCCGGTGAGATCTGGAAGCGTTCGTTGACGTTCGAGCCGAAGAAGGTCAGCGTGTCCTTGCCCTTGCGACCCTCGACGTCGTCGTTGCCGTCGCCCGGGTTCCAGATGAAGCGATCGTCGCCGCCGCCGAGATCAGCGCGATCGTCGCCGCCGTTGCCGTCAACGACGTCGTTGCCCGGGCCGCCGTTGAGCTTCTCGCCTCCGCCGCCGCCGGTCAGCGTGTCGTTGCCCCGCTCCCCGTCGATGCGCGTCGGCGTCGTTTTGGTGAACCTGTTCCCCGACTCGTCGATGCGGACCGTGTCGTTGCCGCCACCGGCCTGCACGCGGATGCGCTGGAAGGTGCTGCGCAGGACCTTGAAGTCGGCTGACCCGTCGTCGTTGACGTCGACGTCGAGCTTGTTCGGCGTGTTGTTACGTACGCGCAGCGCGAGCTGGTCGCTCGCGCGGTTGCCCTTGATGATCAGCGTCTGGTTCTTGACGCCGACCGCGTAGGACGCGTCGGCAGCCTGCGCGCCGAGGGCGAGGCCGCCGCTGAGCAGCCCCGCCGCGAGCGCCGATCGTACGAGCCATGGAAGGTGCATCGAAGTGCGTCTCCTTTGGAAGGTCCCGAGTCCCCATCCAGACGCCCTGTCGGTGCCGTTTCTTTATGTGACGTCGCTCACGACCGCGACGAGCCGCCGGCAGACGGCGTCGGCCTCGTCGTCGCTCGGAGCCTCGACCATCACGCGCACGAGCTGCTCGGTGCCGCTCGGCCGCACGAGCACGCGCCCGCGCCCCTCGAGGGCCTGCGCCTCGCGGGCGTTGGCCTCGGCAAGCTGCGGGCTGGCCATCGCGGCGTCGCGGTCGGCGACCGGCACGTTGACCAGCCGCTGGGGCAGCTTGTGCATGGCGTGGCGGTCGGCGAGGTCGGCGCCCTCGAGCGACTCGAGCGTCAGCAGGGCCGACGCGATGCCGTCGCCGGTGGCGTTGAAATCCATGTCGATGATGTGGCCCGACTGCTCGCCGCCGAGCGCCCAGCCGCGCTCGCGCAGGGTCTCGAGCACGTAGCGATCGCCGACCTGGGTGGTGGCGACGTCGACGCCGGCCGCGCGCATGGCGGTGTGGAAGCCGTAGTTGGTCATCACCGTCACGACGACGCCGTCGCCGCGCAGGCGGCCCGCCGTACGTAAGTGCAGGGCGGCGAGGGCGATCAGCTCGTCGCCGTCGACGACGGTGCCGTTCCGGTCGACCGCCAGCACGCGATCGCCGTCACCGTCGAAGGCGAAGCCGACGGTATGGCCGCCGCCGACGACGGCCTCCGCCAGGGCGTCCACATGGGTCGAGCCGCAGCCCGCGTTGATGTTGCGCCCGTCGGGAGCGTCGTGGAGCGCGGTGACCGTCGCGCCGGCGCGGCGGAAGATCTCGGGCGCCGCGCGGTAGGTCGCGCCGTTGGCGCAGTCCAGGACGACGTCGAGGCCGGCAAGGTCGAGGTCGGCGAAACGCTCGTGCAGCGCGCGCAGGTAGTCCTCGCGGGTCCCGTGCAGCGCGCGCACGCGGCCGATTCGCGTGGCCGCCGCCGGCACCTCGTCCAGCCGCGCTTCGATCTCCGTTTCGGTCTCGTCGGACAGCTTGAAGCCGTCGGCGCCGAAGAACTTGATGCCGTTGTCGCGGTAGGGGTTGTGCGATGCCGAGATGACGGCCGCGAGGTCGAGTGTGTAGCGGTGCACCAGCAGCGGCGCGGCCGGCGTCGGCAGCACACCGCCGAGCAGGACGTCGCCGCCGGCGGCGGTGATGCCGGCGGCAAGCGCGGCCTCGAGCATCTCGCCGCTCTCGCGCGTGTCGCGCACGACGAGCACGCGCGGTTTCTCCGCGGCGGCCTGGATGGTGGCGGCGCGGCCGAGGGCGAGGGCCAGCTCGGCGGTCAGTAGCTCGCCGGCGACGCCCCGTACGCCGTCGGTTCCGAACAGCTTTCGTGCCAAGGCGCGGCCGAGGCTAACGCTTGCTGAACTGCGGACGCTTGCGCGCCTTCTTCAGGCCGGCCTTCTTGCGCTCCTTGACGCGCGGGTCGCGCGTCAGGAAGCCGCGGCGCTTGAGCTCGCCGCGAAGGTTCGGGTCGGCCTCGAGCAGCGCGCGGCTGATGCCGTGGCGCAGGGCGCCGGCCTGGGCGGAGACCCCGCCGCCGTGCATGCGCGCGACGACGTCCATGCGCGACTCGTAGCCGACCGCCTCGAGCGGCTGGCGGATGTTGCGCTGCAGCGTCGCCCGCGGAAAGAACGTCACCAGGCTTCGGCCGTTGATGAGGTAGGAGCCGTCGCCCGGCTTGAGGGTCACGCGCGCGACGGCGGTCTTGCGCTTGCCGGTCGCCCGGTAGCGGGCGCCGGCGGCGAGGTCGATCGTGACCGCCGCGATCGGCTGGTCGTCGGGGACGTCCTCAGCCTCCTCCGGCAGCGACTCGGCCTCCTCGTCCTCGTCGTAGACGTTCTCGCGCTGCTCGGTGCCCTCCATGACGAGGTCGACTTCGAGGTCAGCGCCGGGGATCTCGGGCTTGACGCGGGGAGCGGGCTGCTCTTCGTCCTCGTAGTCCTCCTCGTCCTCCTCCGCGGCGGGCTGCTCAGCGGCGGGCTGCTCAGCGGCGCGCGGCGCGGCCGCCGCAGGCTGCTCAGCGGCAGGCTGCTCAGCGGGCGCGGGCTGCTCCGCCGCAAGCTGCTCAGCGGCAGGCTGCCCAGCGGGCGCAGGCTGCTCAGCAGGCGCAGGCTGCTCAACGGGCGCAGGCTGCTCAACGGCAGGCTGCCCAGCGGGCGCAGGCTGCTCAACGGCAGGCTGCCCAGCGGGCGCAGGCTGCTCCGCCGCGGGCTGCTCCTCGCGCGCCGACTCCTCAGCGACCGGCTGCTCCGCCGGCTGCTCCTCGCCCGCCGGCTGCACGGCCGCCGGCTCCTCCACCGGCTGCTCCTCGCCCGCGGTCGGCTCCTGCGGGGTCTCCTCGTCGGCGGGCGTGCGATCGTCGGCCATCAGGACTCGATCTCCATCGGGGTCGGCTTCTGTGCCGCGTGCGGGTGGTCGGGACCCGCGTAGACCTTGAGCTTGGTGATCTGCTTACGAGCCAGCCGGTTGCGGGGCAGCATGCCCTTGACGGCGAGGCGGATGACCTCCTCCGGCCGGCGCTCGAGCATGTCGTTGAGCGTGCGCTCCTTGATTCCGCCCGGGTAGCCGGAGTGGCGGTAGTACTTCTTGTCCGCGCGCTTGTTGCCGGTCACCGAGATCTTCTCGGCGTTGACGACGACGACGAAGTCGCCGGTGTCGACGTGCGGGGTGTACTCCGGCTTGGTCTTGCCGCGCAGCACGTCGGCGATCTGGCTGGCCAGGCGCCCGAGCGTCTGCCCGGCGGCGTCGACCACGAGCCAGTTGCGCTCGCGGGTGGCGGGGGTTGCGACGTAGGTCTTCATGACGGCGTGAACAAGCCGCGCGGCGGTACGTCCGCGCGGCGCGACGGCGCATGATAGGGCAATCCGCGCGCCTTCCGCCGTGTCGCGCGCGGCGGCGGCATCCGCACATCAGTGCGGCCTCCGCACAAATTCCGCTTCGCGACATCCGCGCGCAGGTATAGGATCGCGCGCCAACATCATGCAGACACGCCGAGTCCGCTGACGACCTTCCCACGGTCTTGGCGGAACGGGGGAACCACTGGGGCACGTTCGTGCCCTGGGGCGAATCCAAGAGGGATCTTGGTAGCGCGGGTCGGCCGCGCGAGCCCGTCAGCTCACCCCGTAGGCGGCCAACCGACCCTGTGGATCTGCCCGCGCGCCCCCCCGTACGCCTGGCCGCTGCTCTGCGGTGGCTTGCCATCGGGGCGTTCGCGGCCCTCGCGTCGGTGCCGGCCACCGCTTTCGCCCAGTCTCCGGGGCCCGCTCCGGTCGCCGCGACGACCGCCGCGCCGCGACCGGTCGTCGACGCGGTCACCTGCCGGACGTCGTGCCAGGGCATCGCGCGGGCCGTCCCAGGCAGCGTCGTGCGCGTCAGCGGCGAGGGCATGGACACCGTCACGAGCGTCATCCTGCTCGGCCGCCGCGGCTGGCGCGACGACAAGACGGTCCCGGCCACGCCGGTCTCGCCAACCGCCGTCGAGGCCACGCTGCCCGCCGGCGCGCACACCGGAGCGGTCCGCGCGATCGCGGCCTCGGGCCGGCGCTCGCTGCGGTCGCGCGCGCGGCTGGTCGTACGCCCGCCGGGCTCGCACGACCCGGGCGGCCCGCTCGTCGAGGCCAAGGCCGAGACACGCAAGCTGCTCTTCGAGGGCGGGCGCAAAGCGACCGTCAGCTTCTATCTGCGCGGCTCCACCCCGGCCGACGTCGTCATCGACGTCGTCCGCGCGAGCGACCGCGTCGCCGTCGCGCACTTCGTCGTCCCCGGCGCGGCGCCCGGAGCGGTGCAGGGCATCGACTGGGACGGCACGGCGGCAGGGATCGTCCAGCCCGAGGGTCGCTACGTCTTCCAGGTGGTCGGTTCGATCGGCGGCGGCTCGGGTGCCGGCGTCCGTGCCGCGCAGGCCGGTCCGTCCGCCCCGAGGCGCGAGAGCTTCTGGCTCGTGCGCGACGTCTTCCCGGTCGCTGGGCCACACACCTACGGCGACGGCTTCGGCGTCGCCCGCGGTGGCCACATGCACCAGGGCGTCGACGTCATGGCCGCCTGCGGCACACCGCTGCTCGCCGCCCACGGCGGCACGGTCAAGTTCGTCGGGACGCAGGCGCTGGCCGGCAACTACATCGTCATCACGACCGACGACGGGTCGGGCGACAACGTCTACATGCACCTCCGCGACCCCGCGCTGCCCAAGAAGGGCGACGTCGTCGCCACCGGCCAGCAGATCGGGTTCGTCGGCCAAACCGGCGACGCCACCGCCTGCCACCTGCACTTCGAGCTGTGGCCGCTGCCCGGCTGGTACACCGGCGGCCAGCCCGTCGACCCGATGCCGAGCCTCAAGGCCTGGGACGTCAGCGCGTAGGCGCGACCCGACGCGGCGTCGCTACCCCCCGCCGCCTGCGAGGCTGCTCACGAGCGGCTTCCTCGTGGCTCGGGCGGCGCCGGCCGCGCCGACTGCATCGCCCGTTCGAGGCGCTCGAGGCGTTCGATCCGCGCGGCGAGCGGCGGGTGCGTCGCCGTGACGTGGCCGAGCCAGCCGTCGTCGACCTCCTCGACCGGGAGCAGGTGGAAGACGTCGCGGTAGGCGGCGAGGCGCAGGTCCTCGTCGGGGATCAGCCGCAGCTCGCCGGAGATCCGCCGCAGCGCGGAGGCAAGCGAGGCGGGCCGGCCGGTCAGCGCGGCGGAGCCCGCGTCGGCCGCGAGCTCGCGGTGGCGGGAAAGAGCCTGGGTGCCGAGCTGCGACACCCAGCCGACCGCCACGGCGACGGCGCCGCCGAACATGCCGAACCACCAGCCGCCGCGCGCCGAGCGCCGGCCACCGTCGAGCAGCACGGCGCCGGGGCCGCCGACCGCGGTCATCACGGCGGCGTCGCGGTGGGCGAGGTGCGCGAGCTCGTGCCCGATGACCGCCTCGAGCTCGGTTGGCGACAGCAGTGCGAGCAGGCCCTCGGTGACGTGCAGGCGCGCGCTCCCGCGCGACAGCCCGACGATCCACGAGTTGGGCTGCTTCTCGGGCTCGATCACGATCTCGGGCTTCGGCAGGTCGGCGACGACGCACAGGCGCTCGACCGTCGCATGCAGCCCCGGCGCCTCCTCGGCCGACACCGGCTGGGCCTGAGGCCGCCGGCCGCGCTCCTTCAACGCCCCCGAGACACCGATCGCGGCGGCGATCCCGACACCGATGACGAGCTTGGTGGGCGCGATCAGCACGATCACCGCGAGGCTGACCAGCACCACGAGCGGCGTGGCGACCGCGGCGAGCAACATGCGCGCCTGCAGGCCGCGATCGGGTGCGAAGAGATCCTTCCGACGGTGCCTACGCATTGTCACCGAGACTACTCCGCAAGCCGCAGGTCGCCAACATCGCGCAACTGCTAGGTTGCGGATCATGCGGCTGCTCGTCCTCGGGGGCACAATCTTCCTCGGCCGGCAGGTCACCGCCGAGGCGCTGCGGCGAGGCCACGAGGTCACCGTCTTCCATCGTGGCCGCCATGGCGCGGACCTCTTCCCCGAGGCCGAGCACGCGCTCGGCGATCGCGGCGGCGACCTCGCGCCGCTGCGCGGGCGCGGGTGGGACGCTGCGATCGACACGAGCGGCTACGAGCCCGGCGACGTCGCCCGCTCGAGCGCGCTCGACCTCGGCCACCTCGTCTTCGTGTCGACGTGCAACGTCTACCCGGGCTGGCCGGCGGAGGTCGTCGACGAGGACACGCCCGTGTGGACGGAGGGCGACGACTACGGCCCGAAGAAAGCGGCCTGCGAGCGCGCCGCGGAGGCAGCCATGCCGGGCCGCGTCGCCAGCGTGCGCGCCGGCCTGCTGTGCGGGCCGCACGACAACGTCTTCCGCCTGCCCTGGTGGGTGAAGCGGATCGCCGCCGGCGGCGAGGTGGTAGCCCCAGGCGATCCGGCGCGCACCGTTCAGCTCATCGACGCCCGCGACCTGGCGGCCTGGATGCTCGATCTCGCGGAAGACCGGATCGCCGGCGCGTTCAACGGCACCGCCGGCCGGGCCCACCACGATGCGCGACGCGCTCGAGGCTGCTGTGCGGGCCACGAGCAGCGACGCTCGCTTGCACTGGGTCCCCGACGACTTCTTGCTCGCGCACGACGTCGAGCCGTGGGACGAGCTGCCGCTGTGGCTCCCCGAGGCCTCGGGCGCCGGGACGTGGGCGGTCGGCACCGAGCGCGCGCAGGCCGCGGGCCTGCGCTGCCGGGCGATCGCCAACACGATCTCCGACACCTGGGCGTGGCTGCGCGACGGCGGCGAGGCGGCCCTGCCCGATTGGCACGCCGAGGTCCGCCCCCGTGGCCTGACGCATGAGCGCGAGCGGGCGCTGCTGGCGGCCGTATGAGAGGCTCGCGCGATGGCGCGCGACCTCAAGCTCGGGCTGAACACCGGCTACTGGGGCGCCGGCCCGCCGCCCGGCGTCGAGGCGTCGATCGCCGAGGCCGAGCGGCTGGGCTTCGACTCGATGTGGACGGCGGAGGCCTACGGCTCCGACGTCCTCACACCGCTGGCCTGGTGGGGCGCCACCACCGAGCGCCTGCGCTTCGGGACGGCGATCGTGCAGATGTCGGCGCGCACGCCGGCCGCAACCGCGATGGCCGCGATGACGATGGACCACCTCTCCGGCGGGCGCTTCATCCTCGGCCTCGGCGTGTCCGGCCCGCAGGTCGTCGAGGGCTGGTACGGCCAGCCGTTCGCCAAGCCGCTTGCCCGCACGCGCGAGTACATCGCGATCCTGCGCGACGTGTTCGCGCGCAGCGGCCCGGTCACCGCGCCGGGCCCGCACTACCCGCTGCCCTACCCGGACGGCACCGGCCTGGGCAAGCCGCTGAAGTCGACGCTGCACCCGGTCCGCGAGACCATCCCGATCTTCCTCGGCGCCGAGGGGCCGAAGAACGTCGCGCTGTGCCGCCGAGCTGTGCGACGGCTGGCTGGCGCTGTTCTTCTCGCCGCACCACGAGTCCTTCTACCGCGACGCGCTGGCCGAAGGCTTCGAGCGGGCGGGCGCGCGGCGCTCGTTCGACGACTTCGAGGTCTGTGCCACTGTGCCGCTCATCGTCCACGACGACGTCGAGGCGGCCGCCGACATGCTGCGCCCGATGTACGCGCTGTACTTCGGCGGCATGGGCGCGCGCAAGGCGAACTTCCACCACAACGTCCCCGTGCGCATGGGCTACGAGGCCGAGGCCAAGCGCGTCCAGGACCTCTACCTCGAGGGCAACAAGGACGAGGCCGCCGCGGCGATTCCGACGAAGCTCGTCGAGGAGGTGGCGCTGATCGGCCCGGCCGACAAGATCCGCCACGACCTCGAGGCGTGGCGCGACTCGATCGCGACATCGCTGCTGATCTCCGGCTCGCCGGAGATGCTGCGCGAGGCGGCGGAGCTGGTGCTGGCGTAGGGGGATCTCAGGTGCGGGTCGTCGTTTCTGGCAAGGAGCGCGAGCGAGGACAGTGCTCTGCACGGCCTCGCTCGCGGCGACGCCGCCAGGGACGGCGAGACGAACCTGAGATCTATGGCCGCTGCAGCGGCGGGATGACACAGATGAAGCCCAGCGGCTCGTCGCCGATGGCCTCGAAGCAGTGCAGCTCGTCGCCGGCCACGTAGACGACGTCGCCGGGCCCGACCTCGTGGACCTCGTCGCCGAGCGTGACGCGCGCGCGACCGTTCTGGATGACGACGCCATGGTCATGCGGATGCTGCTCGCGGCGCGTCTGCTTGCCCGGATCCACGTGGAAGTAGCGCACGTGGTAGTTGGGCACCTCGTCGAGCGCGCCGATCAGATCGTGGCGCTCGACACCCTGCAGGGAGGGGTCGTCGTAGGCCGCGGGCTCGACGTCATCCCACGCGCGCGCGGACTGCCGATGGCGCACGAAGCCCATGGGCCTGAGGCTACTCCCACTCGATCGTGCCCGGCGGCTTGCTCGTGATGTCGAGCACCACCCGGTTGACCTCGCGCAGCTCGTTGATCATGCGCGAGGCGATCTGCTCGAGCAGGTCGTAGGGCAGGCGCGCCCAGTCGGCGGTCATCGCGTCGTCGCTCGTGACCGCGCGGATGACGACGACGTAGCCGTACGTGCGCTCGTCGCCCTGGACGCCGACGGTGCGCACGTCGGGCAGCACGCAGAAGGACTGCCACAGCTCGCGGTACAGGCCGGCCTTGCGGATCTCGTCCTGCAGGATGAAGTCGGCGTCGCGCAGGACGTCGAGGCGCTCCTTGGTCGCCTCGCCGCCGACGATGCGGATCGCGAGGCCGGGGCCCGGGAACGGCTGGCGCCAGACGAGCCGCTCGGGCAGGCCGAGCTCGGCGCCGACCGCGCGGACCTCGTCCTTGAACAGCGCGCGCAGCGGCTCGACGAGCTCGAACTCGAGGTCGTCGGGCAGGCCGCCGACGTTGTGGTGGGACTTGATCGTCGCCGCGCCGGTGCCGCCGCCGGACTCGATGACGTCGGAGTACAGCGTGCCCTGCACGAGGTAGCGCGCGTCGCCGAGCTTCGCGGCCTCCTCCTCGAAGACGCGGATGAACTCGGCGCCGATGATCTTGCGCTTGCGCTCGGGCTCGGTGACGCCCGCGAGCTTGTCGAGGAAGCGCGTCCTCGGCGTCGACAGCGACGAGCGGGACGTGGAAGCTGGTCGCGGAACGCCGCGACGACCTGCTCGCCCTCGTTCTTGCGCATCAGCCCGTGGTCGACGAAGACGCAGGTGAGCTGGTCGCCGACCGCGCGGTGGACGAGCAGCGCGGCGACCGACGAGTCGACGCCGCCCGACGAGCCCGCAGATGACCTTGCCGGTGCCGACCTGCTCGCGGATGCGCGCGATCTGCTCCTCGACGATCGAGGCGGCCGACCACGTCATGCTCGCAGCCGCAGACGTCGCCGAGGAAGCGCGTGAGGACGTCCTGCCCGTACGGCGTGTGGACGACCTCGGGGTGGAACTGGATCCCGTAGAGCCGCGCGCTCGATCGGATTCGAAGGCGGCGACCGGCGACTCGGTCGACGACGCCAGCGCCGTGAAGCCGGGCGGCGGCGCGAAGACGGTGTCGCGGTGCGACATCCAGCAGCGTCTGCTCGGCCGGCAGGCCGGCGAGCAGCCGGCCGGGCTCGTGGACCGTCAGCTGCGAGCGCCCGAACTCCCCGACCTCGGCGCCCTCGACGCGGCCGCCGAGCTCGAGCGCGAGCAGCTGCATGCCGTAGCAGATGCCCAGCACCGGGATGCCGAGCTCGAGCAGCTGCGGATCGAGCTTCGGCGCGCCCGTCGGCGTACACCGACGCCGGCCCGCCGGAGAGGATCAGCCCCTTCGGCTTGCGCCGCGCGACCTCCTCGGCCCCGACGTGGTGCGGCAGCAGCTCGCGAGAAGACGCCGCACTCGCGCACGCGGCGCGCGATCAGCTGCGAGTACTGGCCGCCGTAGTCGAGGACGACGACCTCGTCGACCGCCCGCGGGACATCGACCGCGCGCCCTCGTCGGCCAGCTCCGTGGCGGCAGTGGCGGCGGTGACGACGCCGTGTTCCTCACCGCGGGCTCGCCGCCCTGGCGGCGTCGCCGCGAGCCGGTCCGTGCCGCAGCACGTGCTCGCGTCCTTGCCAGGACGGATCGCTCGCGGAGCTCTGGCCTGACGCGGGCGGCGCCTGTCCGCGCTTGCCGTTGCCGTTGCCCGGGGCGGCGTGCCGCGCCGCGGGAGCCCATGCCGACGCCCTGCGAGGTCTGCAGCGCCTTGCCCTCGGTCTGCAGCGACGGGGCGATCATCAGCTCGGCGCGGTTGAACTCCGCGAGGTCCTTGTAGCCGCAGGTCGCCATCGACGTGCGCAGCGCGCCCATCAGGTTGAACGTGCCGTCGTTCTCGTGCGCCGGCCCGACGAGGATCTCCTCGAGCGTGCCGTTCTGGACGGTCTGCACGCGCGCGCCGCGCGGGAGCGTCGGGTGGAACGTCGCCATGCCCCAGTGGAAGCCGCGGCCCGGCGCCTCGTAGGCGCGGGCGAGCGGCGAGCCGATCATCACGGCGTCGGCGCCGCAGGCGATCGCCTTCGAGACGTCGCCGCCGGTGCGCATGCCGCCGTCGGCGATGACCTGGACGTACTCGCCGGTCTCGAGCATGTGCGTCGAGCGCGCGCCGGCGACGTCGGCGATCGCCGTGGCCTGCGGGACGCCGAGGCCGAGGACGCCGCGCGTGGTGCACGCCGCGCCTGGCCCGACGCCGACGAGCACGCCGGCCGCGCCGGTGCGCATCAGGTGAAGGCCGGTGTGGTAGGAGGCACAGCCGCCGACGACCACGGGCACGCCGACCTCGCGGATGAACTCCTTGAGGTTCAGCGGCTCGTCGTCTGCGAGACGTGCTCGGCCGAGACGACCGTGCCCTGGATGACGAGGATGTCCAGCCCCGCCTCGATCGCGAGCTCGTAGTAGCGCGCGACGCGCTGTGGCGTCAGCGACGCGGCGGCCACGACGCCGGGCTCGGCCTTGATCTCTTCGATCCGCCGGCGGATCAGCTCTGGCTTGATCGGCTCCTGGTAGATCGCCTGCATCTCGCGCGTGGCCGCGTCCTTGGGCAGCTGCGCGATGCGCTCGAGCTGGTCGTCGGCGTCCTCGTACCGGGTCCAGATCCCCTCGAGGTTGAGGACGGCCAGCCCGCCGAGCTTGCCGACGATCTTCGCCGTCGATGGCGACACGACGCCGTCCATCGCCGAGGCGAGCAGCGGGAGCTCGAAGCGGTAGTCGCCGAGCTTCCAGGAGATGTCGACGTCGTCGGGGTCGCGCGTGCGCCGGGAGGGCACGATCGCGATGTCGTCGAATCCGTACGCGCGGCGAGCCTTCTTCCCGCGGCCGATCTCGATCTCCATCAATGCATCCTAAGGTCGCTTGCGGACGAGAAGACCCCGCGCAGGCGGGGTCCAGGGGACGGGCTTTCGTCGGGCCTGTGGCGGCGGCAGACCACGATCCAGCCACCTTATCAGCGGCCCACGAAGACGTCGTGATGTCAAGTCACCCCGCGCCCCGCGGCCGGCGCCGTGTCGGCGCTCGCCCCAGCGGCTGCTCGGGCGCCTGTCCGACCTTGGGCGCCTT
This sequence comes from uncultured Actinomycetes bacterium, assembly GCA_963821355.1. Classification (GTDB taxonomy): domain Bacteria; phylum Actinomycetota; class Thermoleophilia; order Solirubrobacterales; family Solirubrobacteraceae; genus JAOPZW01. The sequence goes on from CAWGDO010000010.1 coordinate 238,301, forward strand.
CCACGGGAAGGCCTGCGTGGCGCCCGGCTCGAGCGTGAACGTCGTGTCGACGTGTCGCAGCTCGATCGCCTCGCCGTCGAGCAGCTCGTAGCGCGCCTCGCCGGGGACGACCTCGACGCGCACGCGGCGCCCGCGGAGCATCAGCCGGAAGGCGACGCGCTCGACGTGCGGCGGCAGCCGCGGCTCGAACGAGAACTCGCCTCGGTGGTCGCGAAAGCCGCCGAAGCCGACGACGGCGGCCATCCACGACCCGGCCAGTGACGCGATGTGCAGGCCATCTCGCGTGTTGCGCTCGAGATCGTCGAGGTCCATCATCGCGGCCTCGCCGAAGTAGTCGAAGGCAAGCTCCAGGTGTCCGACCTCGGCGGCGACCACGGCTTGCACCGCCGCCGACAGCGACGAGTCGCGGACGGTGAGGCGTTCGTAGTAGGCGAAGTTGCGCGCCTTCTCCTCCGGCGTGAAGCTGTCGCCGCAGAGGAGCAGGGCGAGCACGAGGTCGGCCTGCTTGACCACTTGCTTGCGGTACAGGTCGAAGTAGCTGAAGTGCAGCAGCAGCGGGTAGTCGCTCTCGCCGATCGCGTCGAAGTCCCACCGCTCGTAGCGCGTGAAGCCCTCGGACTGCTCATGGACGCCGAGCTCCTCGTCTGTAGGGGACCGCGACCGCCGCTGCGGCGTCGCGCCACGCCGCGATCTCCTCGTCGTCGACGCCGAGCGCGGCCGCCTCGCGCGGGAAGTCGACGCACCCCTCGGCCGCACCGGCCATGTTCCGCGCGGCCATGAGGTTCGTGTAGGCGTTGTCGTCGCAGAGCGCCGAGTACTCGTCGGGCCCGGTGACGCCGTCGAGGTGGAAGGTGCCGCGCGGATCGTGGTGGCCGAGCGAGCGCCAGAGCCGCGCCGTCGCCACCATCAGCTCGAGACCCGCCGAGCGCGCGAAGTCCTTGTCGCCGGTCGCGTGCAGGTAGCGCATCACCGCGTCGGCGACGTCGGCGTTGATGTGGAACGCGGCCGTCCCCGCCGGCCAGTAGGCCGAGCATTCCTGGCCGCGGATCGTGCGCCACGGGAAGGCCGCGCCCCGCAGCCCGAGCTGCTCGGCCCGGTCGCGCGCGAGGTCGAGCGTCGAGTGGCGCCACGCAAGCGCGTCGCGGGCCGCCTCGGGGGCGGTGTAGGTCAGCATCGGCAGGACGTAGATCTCGGTGTCCCAGAAGACGTGTCCGTCGTAGCCCGAGCCGGTCAGCCCCTTGGCCGCGATCGCGCGCTGCTCGGCGCGCGCGCCGGCCTGCAGCGTGTGGAAGAGGGCGAAGCGGACGGCCTGCTGGAGCTCGTCGTCGCCGTCGATCTCGACGTCCGCGCGCGCCCAGAAGTCGTCGAGGTACTCGCGCTGATCATCCAGAAGCCCGTCGAAGCCGGTGCGGCGCGCCGACGCCAGCGCGGCGCCGACCTGGTCGCGGACGGAGACCATCGTGCGCTGGCTCGACCAGCCGTAGGCCAGCAGCTTGGTCACCGTCAGCGTCTCGCCATGGCCGACCTCCGCGCTGACCGTGACCCGCCCGACGTCGTCGAAGCTCTCGGTCTCGGTCACCGTCCCGTCGGGACCGTCGATCTCGTGGTCCATCGCCGCCGCCATCCGCAGGCCACTGGATTTCGTGCGGTGCACGAGCACGGCGCGTTGGTCGAAGTGGCCGTACCACTCGCAGTCCAGCGGCGCGCGCAGCGCGGCCGCGGCGCGCGGGTCCTCGGATTGCGCGGGGATGTCCTCGTTGGCGACCAGCGCCGACTGCACGACGATCCGCGTCTCGCCGTCCAGCGGCTCGACTTCGTAGCGGATCGCGGCGACCGAGCGGTGCACGAAGGAGACCAGGCGCGTCGAGCGCACCTTGACCTCGCGGCCGGCCGGCGAGCGCCAGTGCACCTCACGCCGCAGGACGCCCGCGCGCAGGTCGAGCGTGCGCCGGTGTTCCAGCAACTCCCCGTAGCGCACGTCGAAGGGCTCGTCGTCGACGAGCAGGCGGATGAGCTTGCCGTTGGTGACATTGACGACCGTCTGCCCGTCCTCGGGGTCGCCGTAGCCGGCCTCCGCGTAGGGCAGCGGGCGCACCTCGTAGAACGCGTTGAGGTATGTGCCCGGGAGCCCGAACGGCTCTCCCTCGTCGAGGTTTGCGCGCAGGCCGATGTGACCGTTGGACAGCGCGAAGACCGACTCGGCCTGGGCCAGCACGTTCAGGTCGAGCTGCTCCTCGGTCACCGACCACGGCTCGACGGCGAACTTCGGATGGGTGATCACAGCAGGTCGGCGAGGTCGTCGACCACGACGGTCGCGCCGTGCTCGCGCAGCGCGTCGCGCTGGCCCGCGCGGTCGACGCCGACCACGTAGGCGAACCCGCCGGCGCGGCCCGACGCCACGCCGGCCAGCGCGTCCTCGAAGACGGCGGCCTGCTCCGGGGCGACCCCGAGCTCCTTGGCGCCTTCGAGGAACGTGTCGGGCGCCGGCTTGCCCTGGAGGTGGTGCTCCTCGGCCACCACGCCGTCGATGCGGACCTCGAGCAGCTCTTCGATGCCCGCGGCAACGAGCACGTCGCGGCAGTTGTGGCTGGAGGAGACGACCGCGCGGCGCAGGCCGGCGTCGCGCGCGGCGTGCAGGTAGCGCACCGAGCCCTCGTACGCGTCGACGCCCTCGTCGTGGATCAGCCGCAGGACCATCTCGTTCTTGACCTCGGCGAGGTGCTGAACCTCGTCGTCGGACAGCTCGATCCCGCGCGACGCGACGAAGTCGCGCACGCCGTCCAGGCGCGGCTTGCCGTCGACGTAGTCGTCGTAGTCGTGGACGAGGTCGAACGGTTGCTCACCGCGCTCCTTCAGGAACTCGTCGAACATCCGCTTCCACGCGCGCGCGTGGACCTCCGCGGTCTTCGTCAACACGCCGTCGAGGTCGAACAAGCAGGCCGTGACCCCGTCGGGGAGGCCTAGCACTCGCGGGACGAACCACTATGAAACCTCGGCCGGCGTGTCGAGGCGCTCGACCTCGATCTCGCCGAGCAGCCGATCGACCTCGCGCGGCTCGATCAGCCCGGCGCCCAGACGCTGGGTCGACTCGGCGCCGCACGCGACGCCGAAGCGCAGGCACTCGGAGGCGGGCGAGCCGGTGTAGCGCGCGGCGACGAAACCGGCCAGGAACGCGTCGCCCGCCCCGACCGCGGCGACTGCCTCGCGCGGCTGCACCCACACGCGGTGCAGCGTCGGCGTGCCGTCGACGAGCACGGACGCCACGCAGCCGTCGGGCAGCGTCATGATCGCCTCGCGCGCGCCGAGCGCGACCATCTCGCGCACGGCGATGATGCGGTCCTCGTCATCGTTGAACTCGTGGCCGACGAGCTCCTCGGCCTCGAGCACGTTGGGCGAGATGACGTCGGGCTCGGCGCGCACGGCGAGGCGCATCGGGTCGCCTTCGGCGTCCACGACGGTCTGCACGCCCGCCTTGCGCACCTCCTTGATGAGCTGCGCGTAGACGTCTGCCTCGACGCCGCGCGGCAGCGAGCCGGCGAAGACGACGACGTCGGCGCCGCGGGCCAGGTAGACGAGCTTGTCGCGAAACAGCTCGACCTCTTTGGCACTGACCGCCGGGCCACGCTCGTTGATCTCCGTCGTCTCGCCGTTCGTCGGGTCGTGCACGGCGGTGTTGGTGCGCGACTCCTCGCGGATGCGCACGAAGTCGTTGAGGATCGACTCCTCGGTGAGCTGCTCGACGATGCGCGTGCCGGTCGCCCCGCCGGCGAACCCGGTCGCGATCACAGGCTGGCCGAGCGACTTCAGCGTGCGCGCGACGTTGACGCCCTTGCCACCCGGCATCGTCGTCTGCTCAACGGTGCGATGACGGCGCCCGAGCCGGAAGTTCGGCACCGAGAGGGACTTGTCGATCGCCGCGTTGAGGGTAACGGTGATGATCATGCGACCCTGCTGGACCCCGCCCCTCGCCGTCTGCGCCGGACCGCGCGACGACGTAGGAGGACCAACTGGAGGCTAGCGAGTGCGACCACGCTCAGGATCACGACGGTCAGCGTCCGGCCCAGCACGTCGTCGCCGCGCTGCAGGACGGAGGCCGCCGCAATGCCCCTGCGAGTGACCAGCGGCACGCGCGCGACGGTCCGCCCGCGCTGGCGCACAACGATCGTCCCCACCCGCGAACCGGCCGGCAGCGGCCCGTCGAGCTCGGCGGGCACGCCGAGCATCCGGATCGGCAGGCGCTCGCCTCGCCGCGCCGTGCGCACGACGGTGTGCGTGGCCACGAGCTGCGCGCGCTGGTCGCGGTGGGCGAGCTTGACCGTGGCGTAGACGTGGTCGCGGCGCACGGGCGTGGCCCGCTGGTAACGCGCCAGGCCGTAGCGGATGAGCGCCAGCGAGTCGGCGTCGCGCGCCGCTTCGCTGGGGTCGCCGAGCACCGCCGAGATGACCGTGATCCCGTTCTTGGTGGCCGAGCCGACGAGCACGTAGCCGGCGTCGATGGTGTGGCCCGTCTTGACGCCGTTGACCTCGGGCACCGTGCGCACGAGCGTGTTGCGGTTGACGATCGCGCGCGGGTGTGCCCCGGTCTTGAGCGTCGCCCGCGGCAGGTCGGTGACCTGGCGGAAGAACTCGTTACGGCGTAGGAGGAGCGTGAGCTTGACCAGGTCCTCGGGACTGGAGTAGTTGCCCGGCGCGTCGAGGCCGATCGGCGTGGCGTAGTGCGTGTGGGTCAGGCGCAGCTGGCGGGCCCTGCTGTTCATCATCGCGACGAAGGCCTTCTGCGAGCCACCGATGCGCGTCGCCAGCGTGGCGGCGGCGTCGTTGGCGCTGGCGAGGAGCACACCGCGCAGTAGGTCGGCGACGGTCAGGCGCTCGCCGGCGCGCAGCCCGATGACCGACTCCGCCGGCAGCGCGTGGTAGGGCACCGCGACCATGGTCTGCGACAGCTTGGTGTTCTCGAGCGTGAGCAGGACCGTCATGAGCTTCGTCGTCGACGCGATCGCGCGCGGGCGCGCCGCGTTGCGCTGGTAGACGACATCGCCGGTGGCCGGCTCGACCAGGATCGCCGCCGGCGCGCGGATCGCGGGCGGCGCGGCGGGCGCGGGCGCCGGGCGCGCGAGGACGAGCAGGACCGCGGCCGCGACCACCGCAGCCGCCACCAGGCGGACGCGGGCCGTCACCGTGCGAGCCTGACGTGCTGGCCGGCGTGCAGCGTGTCGGCGTCGAGCTTGGGGTTCAGGCGCTGGATCGTCGCCAGCGACACGCCGGTCTTGATCGAGATCGCCGACAACGTGTCGCCCGACTTGACGATGTAGACGCGGCGGTGCTTCTTCGGCTTGGACGAGGTCGTCTTGGTCTTCGTGGCGGGCTGCGACGTCGTGGTACCCGCCGACGTCGTGTCGTCCTTCAGCAGCGTCTTGTCGACCACCGCGTAGACCGCCACGGCGCACGTGACCAGGGCCAACGGTGCCAGCCAGCGTGCGGGAGTGCGGCGTCGGCGCTTGGCCATGGGATGAGCGGAGCATAGGGCTGCCGCCGGGGGTCTGCCCCATCTGCGGTGTCACGAAAGCGCCCACGCGAGCGCGCGCAAACGCTCCGCTTCCCGGCGCGCCGCGGCCCCCGGGTCTCCCCCGTGCTGCTCGTGCGCCGCGACGATGCTGCGCGACGCGGTGACGAGGGCCGCCGCGCGGCCGGCGGCGAAGGCCGGAGCGAGGTCCTCGACGCGGCCTCCCTGGGCACCGACGCCGGGCAGCAGGAACGGCGTGCGGGGCATCAGCTCTCGCGCACGCGCGAGGTGCTCGGGCGCTGTGGCGCCGACCACGGCGCCGACGTCGTGTAGCCCGCTCGCCGGGCCGGGGCTGCCGAGGCCGTCGACCAAGCGCGCGACGCGCTCCCAGACGCGCTCGCCGGTTTCTGTCGGCAGGTCCTCGACGTCGGCGGCGCCGGGGTTCGAGGTCCTCACGAGCACGAACACGCCTGCCTGCGGGGCGCGCAGTGCCTGCAGCGTGTCGAGGCCCATGTACGGGCTGACGGTGTAGGCGTCGGCGGCGAGGCCGCGGACCGTGCCGAACGGGGTCGGCGTCTCGCCCGCGAGCGCCTGCGCGTAGGCCTTCGCGGAGACGTCGATGTCGCCGCGCTTGGCGTCGGCAAGGACGAGCAGACCTTGGTGCTGTGCGTGCTCGACAGTGGCTCTCAGCGCGTCCCAGCCGGGGGCGCCGAGGCGCTCGAAGCACGCGAGTTGGGGCTTGACCGCCAAACACGCGGGGCCCGCCGCGTCTATGGCCGCTCGGCAGTGCGCGGCTACCGCAGCGGCCGCGCGCTCAGCGGGCGACCCTGTGGCGGGCGCTGCCGCGGTGGCCTGTGGCCACAGCCGAGCGGGGTCGGGATCGAGCCCCAGGACGATCTGGGACCCGCGCTCGGCAACCAGGGCCTCCAGCCGGTCAGCGAAGTGCGGACCGGCCGGAGCCCGAGCGTGTTGCGTTCCGCCGTCGCTCAGCCGTTGACGGCCTTCTTGAGGCCCGAGCCGGCCGTGAAGCGCGGCACCTTCGACGCCGCGATCTGGATCGGCTCACCCGTCCGCGGATGGACACCCTGACGTGCCCCACGCTCGGCAACGTGGAACTTGCCGAATCCGGAGAACGTCACATCGCTGCCGCGCTGGAGCGTCTCCTGGATGGTGTCGAGGACGGCGTCAACGGCCTTGCCGGCCTCGGACTTGCCCAGGTCCGCGCGACTGGCGACCTGATCGACGAACTCTGACTTCGTCACGCTTCGATCCCTCCTGGTGAGGTCGTGGTCATTCGACGCTATCAGCGGTTACGGACGACCTTTCGCCAAAAACCGCATTCCTACGCCGTTTTCCTAGCCATTGCGCACTTGAAACCGCATTCTGCGGGCATTGCGCGCCTGCCAGGCAGGCCGGTCACCGGCGATAAACACTCGTTGAACCGCTTTCTAGCGGGACGCGAGCGCCTCCAGCACGGCCTGCAGATCGGCCCGCACGAGACGCTCGAGCGCCCTGGGACCGACCTGCACGACGATAGCGTGACGCTCCGATCGAGCGCTGATCACGTGCGGCCGGGCGCCGGAGCGCGCACGCTCGGCGTCGCCCGTGGAAGCGGCATCGTCCGCCTCGCGCGGTCGCGCCACGGGACCCGACCGCGCCAGCTCGGAATCCCCCGCAGAAGCGGCATCGCCCTCCTCGCGCGGTCGCGTCGCGGGACCCGACCGCGCCAGTTCGGAATCCCCCGCGAGCACGGCGCCGTTGGCGTCGAGGATCGCTGCGGCGCTGATGTCGATCGACAGCGAGCGCAGCCAGCCGAGCGCCGCGTGCGGGGTCAGCGCTGAGCCCGTCATCGCGACTTGGGAGGATAGGCCGCGTGAGCATCGCCCGGATCGCGTGGCTCGTGACCGTCGTCGTGTGCCTGATCGCCTGCCTGGCGCTGCTGCTGTCGGGCTATCAGGGCTATGCGGCGGTGGTGCTCGTGGTCGGCGCCTCGGCCGCGATCAACCTTACGTAGGCGGGCGCTCCGCGGCGCCGAGCACCTCGCCGGGCCGGACGCGGTCCTCGGGCTCGAGGTGGATGAGGACGTCGGCGTCGCCGAGGCGCTCCCCGATCGCGTCCTGGATCTGGTGGGCGGTCCTGTGGGCGTCCTCGAGCGTGGTGCCGGCGCGGAACTGCACGTGCAGGTCGACATGGCGCCGCGCGCCGGCCTGGCGGCCGCGCAGCTCGTGAAAGCCGACGATCCCGTGACCGCCGAACTCGGCGACGATGTCGCGGATCGCGTGGAGCTCGGGGTCGGGGAGCGTCTCGTCGACGAGCACGCGCGAGGAGTGAGTCAGGATCCGCACGCCGGCTGCCGCTATGGCCGCCGACACGATGAGCGCGACGACCGGGTCCAGCCAGTCCCACCCGGTGGCCGCGACGAGGACGAGCGCGGCGAGCACGCCACCCGACGTCGCCATGTCGGTCCTCAGGTGGGCCGCGTCGGCCGCGAGGGCCGGCGATCCGGTTGCCTCGGCGCGCACCTTGAGCGTGCGCGAGACAGCGAAGTTGACGACGATCGAGAGCGCCAGAACCGCGATACCGATGCCCAGACGCGTGACGCCGGTGCCTTCGATGAGGTGGCGGATCGCCTCGAAGGCGATGATGACCGAGCCGACGAGGATAAGCATCCCCTCGATGGCTGCGGCCATGTCCTCGATCTTCTCGTGGCCATAGGGGTGCGACTCGTCGGCGGGGACGTCGGCGGCGCGCACCGAGAAGAAGGCGACGATCGAGGCGATCAGGTCGGTCGCCGAGTGCAGCGCCTCCGTGAGCAGCGCGACCGATCCGGTGACGGCGCCGGCGATCGCCTTGAGCAGGATGAGCGCGGAGTTCGACGCGATCGAGAGCGCGGCCGCACGGGTCTTGGACGGGGTGCTCGTGCCGGTCTCGGACGGGGTGCTCATCGCTCTCGCGCCGCCGCGCCCGCGCGCAGGTGGCCCAACAGCGCGCGGGCCGCTCGGCCGCGGTGGCTGATGGCGTCCTTCTCCGCCTGGCTGAGCTCGGCCATCGTGCGACCGTCGTCGCGGTCGTCGGGGACGAAGATCGGGTCGTAGCCGAAGCCGCCGGTCCCGCGCCGGCGCCTTGGCCATCGTGCCCGTGCAGCGGCCTTCGAAGGTGCGCTCGTCGCCGGTGCGGCGGGTCGACCATTGCGATCACGCACACGTAGGCGAGCGCGCTGCCCGGTGGCGCCTGCGCGACGAGCTTCGCAAGGTTGTCGGCGTCGCTTGCGCGCTCGCCTGCGAAACGCGCAGAACGGACGCCGGGCGCGCCGCCGAGCGCGGCCGCCTCGATGCCCGAGTCGTCGGCGACGGCGACCAGGCCGGTCGCGCCGGCGGCCGTGCGCGCCTTGGGCAGCGCGTTCGCCGCGAACGTCGCTCCGGTCTCGGGCGGCAGCTCGATGCCGTTCGGCAGCGCCACGAGCTCGAGGCCGTCCAGCAGCGCCGCGAACTCGCGCAGCTTGTGCTGGTTGCGGGTGGCGAGGACCAGCGTCACGCGCTCGACGTGCCGACGGCGCGCTCCTGCGCGTCCCGCAACTCGGCGATGCCCTTGGCGGCGAGCGCCAGCAGCTCGTCGAGGTTCGCGCGCGAGAGCGGCGTGCGCTCGGCGGTCGCCTGGACCTCGACGAGCCCGCCGTCGCCGGTCATCACCACGTTGGCGTCGACCTCGGCGCTCGAGTCCTCGGCGTAGTCGAGGTCGAGCAGCGCGGCGCCGTCGACGATGCCGCACGAGACCGCTGCGACGGACCCGGCCAGTGGCGAGCGCTGCAGGACCCCGCGGGTCCGCAGCGCGTCGCACGCCAGCGCGAGCGCGACGTAGGCGCCGGTGATCGAGGCGCAGCGGGTGCCGCCGTCGGCGGTCAGCACATCGCAGTCCAGGTAGATGGTGTTCTCGCCCAGCGCGCTGAAGTCGATTACGCCGCGTAGCGAGCGGCCGATGAGCCGCTGGATCTCGACCGTGCGCCCGTCGGGGCGGCCCCTGGTCACGTCGCGCTGCTTGCGATCGCCCGTCGACGCCGGAAGCATGCCGTACTCGGCGGTGACCCACCCGCGCCCGCTGCCCGCGAGCCACTTGGGCACGCCGTCGGTGTGCGAGGCGGTGCAGATGACGCGCGTCTCGCCCGCGCTTATCAGCGCCGAGCCGGTGGCGGTCGACACGAAGCCGGGCTGGATGGTCACCGGGCGCAGGCCGTCGGCGGCGCGCCCGTACGAGCGCTCGCGGGTCTCCACGCTCATGCGGCCGCCTCCGCGGTACGCAGCGCGACGTGCTCGACGTCGCCGAGCGGAAGCTGCAGGAAGACCGACCCAAGCGCGCGGAACGCCTCGACGTCGCCGGTGGTCAGGAACCGGTAGTCGCCTTCGTGAGCACCGCGAGCGCCCTCCCGGGCGCCGGCCGCGCGCTCCCCGGCGCTGCCCGCGCCCTCGCCGGCGCCGCCCGCGTCCTCGACGGCGCCGCCCGCGCCCTCGTCGCTGCCGCCGCGCGGGTTCGCCAGGCCGCGTGCCCCGAGCACGTGCTCGACCTGGTGGGCCACCGGCGTGCCCGACGTGATGATCCGCACGCCGCGGCCGAGCATGCGCTGGAGCATCGGCGCGATGAGCGGGTAGTGCGTGCAGCCCAGGATGACCGTGTCGACGCCCGCCGCGCGCAGCGGCGCAACGTACTCCCGCACGGTCTGTACGACGCGCTCGTCGAACGGGAAGCCGCCTTCGATGATGGACGCCAGATCGGGACAGGCCACCGACGTGAGCTCCACGAACGGATCGGCCTGCGCGATGGCGGACGCGTAGGCGCCGCTGGCCACGGTGGCGGGCGTGGCCATGCAGCCCCACGCGGCCGTTGGTCGTCGCCGCAACCGCTTGAACCGCTCCCGGCTGGACCACGCCGAGGACGTCGATCCCCAGGGTCGTCTGTGCCATGCGCTCGCGCAGCACCGGCAGCGCGGCGGAGGTGGCGGTGTTGCAGGCGACGACCAGCAGCTTGGCGCCTCGCAGCAACAGCTCCTCGGCGCATTGCAGGGCGAAGCGCTCGAGCTCGTCCTGGGCCCGAGTGCCATAGGGCAGCCGCGCGGCGTCGGCCAGGTAGAGGAAGTCCTCATGCGGCAGCTGCACCAGCAGCTCGTGCAGCACGGTCAGGCCGCCGACGCCCGAGTCGAAGACGGCGATCGGGCGCGCGCGCGGGTCCGCGGGGCGAGGAGCCACCGCGCCATGGTAGGCGGCTTCGCGTGCTCACCCCTTCTTCGCTCCCACGCTGTCGATCGTCGACTTGATCTTGTCGGTGATCGCGCGGGCGATCCCGTCGCCCTTCACGCCGCCGGCGGCCACGACGACCGTCGCGAACAGCCCCGCCACCAGCAGGATCAGCGCGACGTACTCGACGGTGCCCTGGCCGGCGCGGCCGACGAGCAGCTCCCGTGCGCGCGGAGCAAGCAGAGCGCGTGCTCGCGCGGCCGCGGCGCGCGCCTGCGCGGCCACCGTGACCCGCGCCCGCAGCGCGATCGCATGTCCGCGGCCCATGATCCGATAGCCCATCTGACGCCTCCTCGACTCGCGTGATCTCAACGCAATCGAGTCTGGGCGCAGGCGTGTAACAGCGAAAGACGGCAACTGTGGAGAATCACGCGCGAATGCGTGTCCTGATCGTCACGAACATGTGGCCGTCGGTCTCCGAGCCGGCGCTCGGCAGCTTCGTGCGCGATCAGGTCGAGGCTCTGCGCGAGCTCGACGACGTCGAGATCGAGGTCTTCGCGTTCCCACCCGGCGGCTACGCGCGCGCCGCGGTCGAGCTGCGCCGCCGCCACCGGCGCGGCGAGCGCTTCGACCTCGTCCACGCCCACTTCGGGCTCAGCGCCTGGCCCGCGCTCGCGATGCGCGGCACGCCGCACGTCGTGACGTTGCACGGCACCGACCTGCGCCACCCTCGCTCCAAGTGGATCACGCGCGCGGCGCTTCCGTTCGTCGACCTCGTGGCCGCGGTCAGCCCCGAGCTCGCGCGCGAGGTGCCGGGCGCGGGCGCGCGCCGCCGGGTCGCCGTGCTGCCGTGCGGCGTCGACGTCGATCGCTTCACGGCGATGGCTCGCGCCGAGGCCCGCGAGCGTCTCGGCCTTCCGCCCGACGAGCCGTGCCTGCTGTTCCCCGCCGATCCGGCGCGGACGTCGAAGCGCTTTGACCGCGCGCGCGAGGTCGCTGCCGGCGCGCGACTCCTGACGCTCGGCCACGTTGAACCCTCTGAGGTGCCCGTCTACGTCAACGCCGCCAACGCCGTCCTCGTGCCCTCCGATCACGAGGGCTTCGGCCTGGCCGTCCTCGAGGCGCTCGCCTGCGACATCCCGGTGCTCGCCACGCCCACCGGCGTGCATCCGGCCGCGCTGGACGGCGTGCCGGGCACGCTCTGCGCGCCGTATGACCGCGAGCCCTGGCAGGCTGCGCTCAGACCCCACCTCGAGGCCGCCGATCCGCGCATCAGCGGCCGCGAGCGCGCCGAGTTGTGGTCCGCGCGGCGCATGGCCCGACGGGTGATCGAGGCTTGGAGCGAGGTGCTACGGTTGCCCGTCGAGGCGCCGCGATCTGGCGCCCTTTCCGCATGAAGGGCCCGCTGAACGTCATCCGCCGGCGGCGCTCCGAGCGCTCCGCCACCGAGACCGACGCCGAGCAGGCCGCGACGGAGGCGCCGACCGAGGCGCACCCGGCCGCGGACCCCGGCCCGGCTGCGCCTGCGCCCGGCGAGAGCCAGCCGCCGCCGGGCGCGGAGCAGCCCTCGGGCGAGGGCCAGCAGCCCGCCGGCGAGGGCCAGCAGCCCGCCGGCGAGGGCCCGCAGCCCGCCGGCGAAGGCGAGCAGGCCACCTCCGAGGTGCCCGCCGGCCAGGAGCCCATTCCGGACAGCCCGAGCTTCCGCCAGCGCGGCCGCCTGCGCCGGCGCCTGCGCTACCTGCGTCGCGTGCGCGAGCTCGGCTACCGCGACCTCGGCGGGCTCGTCTTCGACCAGCACAAGTTCGCGCACATGAACGAGGAACTCGTGCGCAGCAAGCTCACCGCCCTCGCCGCCGTCGACGCCGAGCTGCGCGCGCTCGAGCACGTGCTCGATGACCGCCGCCCGCTCACCGAGCTGCGCGAGCCGGGCGTTTCGGTCTGCCCGCGCTGCGGCGCCCTGCACGGCAGCGACGCGCGCTACTGCCCGTCGTGCGGCGTGCCTCTCCACGGCCCGCGCGCGATGGCCGAGGTCGGCGAGGCCGTGAGCCTCTCGGTGGGCCAGATCGGCCCGGTCGCGGCGCCGGCCGCACCGCCGCCTTCGGCCCAGCCTCCGGCGCAGCTCACATTGCACGCGGAGCCGCCGGCGGCCGAGCCGGAGACCCGTGTGGTGGAGCCGGAGCCCGAGCCCCAGCCGGCCGTGACCGAGGTGGCCGAGCGCGAGGCGTCGAAGGCCGAAGCGGAGGTGACGCCCGATGCGCCGCGGGACGGGGACCAGTCGACGCCACCGGGCGAGCAGCCGACCGAGGTCATGAGCCCGATCGAAGACGAGGCCTCAAACGGCATCCACGGCGCGGTCGCCCAGCCCAGTGGCGAGCGCAGCGAGTCGTGAGCATCGCGCCGCCAGGCGCGCCGTACGTGCCGGGCTCGATCCCGTGCCCGCGGTGCACGTCGACCGTCGGGCCCGACCAGGACTGGTGCCTGTCCTGCGGCGCGCCCGCGCGGACGCGGCTCGTGCCGACGCCGAACTGGCGGGCGCCCGTCGCGCTCCTCGCGCTCGTGGTCGTGCTGGCCGGGATCGTCCTTGCGCTCGCCTTCGTCTCGCTGACCAACGACAAGGAGCCCGCCGCGCCGGCGAACTCGCAGGCGCCCCCGCCCTCGGCCACCGGCGGACAGCCGGCGCCCGCCCAGCCGGCGCCGACGACGGCGGCGCCGACGACCGCCACACCGACGACCGCGCCCACGACGGGGCAGACGACGAGCACCGGCACGGGCACCGCCACCGGACAGACCGGGCAGACCACGAGCACCGGTCAGACCACGAGCACCGGTCAGACCACGAGCACCGGTCAGACCACGAGCACCGGTCGACCACGAGCCGGTCAGCCACCGGCACAGGCACCGCCACCTCGCCCGGCGGCTAGCCCGCCACGGTCCCGACGAGCGGCCAGCGCGAAGCCAGACGCCCCGCCGCCTCGCCCGCCAACGGGTGCAGATGGACATTCGCGTGGCCGGACGTGTGCTCGGCGCCGACGACCTCGAGCGTGACCAGCAGCGACTCGGTCAACGCCTGCAGGTCATAGCCGCCCTCGAGCACCACGCCGACCGGCACGCCCAGGTCGTCGGCCAGGCCGCGCATGCTCGCCGCCATCTGCGCATAGCCCGCGCGCGTGACCTCGCAGCCGGCCAGCGGGTCGCGCTTGTGCGCGTCGAAGCCCGCCGACAGCAGCACGATCGCCGGCCGGTACTCGAGCCCCAGCGGGACGACGACGTGCTCCACCAGCGAGCACCAGGCGGCGTCGCCGGAGCCGGCCGGCACCGGCAGGTTGACCGTATAGCCCTCCCCCGCCCCCGAGCCGACGTCGGCGGCCGGGCCCGTACCCGGATACAGCGGCGCCTCGTGGATGCTCACGTAGAGCACGTCGGGCTCTGCGTGGAAGATGTCGTTCGTCCCGTTGCCGTGGTGGACGTCCCAGTCGAGGACCAGGACGCGCTCGGCGCCCCAGTGGTCGAGCGCGCGCCGCGCCGCCACCGCCACGCTGTTGAACAGGCAGAAGCCCATCGCGCGCGCCGGCAGCGCGTGGTGGCCTGGAGGCCGGTGCAACGAGGCGCCGACCCGGGGCCCGTCGCCGAGCAGCTCGTCGACCAGCGCGACCGCGCCGCCCGCCGCGTGCAGCGCCGCTCGGTAGGAGCCCTCGGACGCGATCGTGTCGACGTCGAGCGAGCCGCCACCCGCGGCCGACACCTCGGCGATCCGATCGATGTAGCGCTCGGAATGCACGGCGGCGAGAACCTCCCGCTCGACCGCGGGCGACTCGCGCACATCCCAGCCCAGCCAGTCGCGCGCCGACAGCACGTGTTCGATCGCGGCGATCCGCTCCGCGCGCTCGGGGTGGACGCCCGTGTCGTGCTCGAGCGACGACGGGTGGCGAAGCAGGAGCGGCGCGACCATCTCGTTACCGTACCCGCGCATGACCGGGGCCGACCGCACCGACGCCGACCTCGCGGTTGTCGGCGCCGGCGCCGCGGGCCTCTACGCGGCGCTCACCGGCGCCCGCACCGGGGCGAAGGTCGCGCTCGTGTCGGCGACGCCGCTCGCCCGCACGGCGAGCTACTGGGCGCAGGGCGGGCTGGCGGCCGCGCTCGCGGTCGACGACTCGCCCGACCTGCATCGCGAGGACACCGAGCACGCCGGCCGCGCGCTCGTGCGCGCGAGCGCGGCCGCGGTGCTCTGCCGCGAGGCGCCGCGCACGGTGAGCGCGCTCGAGCGCCTCGGCGTGCACTTCGACGCCGACCGCCACGGCAACCTCGCGCTCGGCCTCGAGGGCGGCCACTCACGCCGGCGCGTCGTCCACGCCGGCGGCAGCGCGACCGGCCGCCGCGTCGTGCGCCAACTCTCGGCCGTCGTCGTCGAGACGCCGGGCGTCACGGTGATCGAAGGCGCCCGCGCCGCGAAGCTGTGGACGCGTGACGGGCGCTGCAGCGGCGTCGTCTGCGAGGACGGCCGCGCGATCCACGCGCGCGCGGTGATCCTGGCCACCGGCGGCTCGGCCGCGCTCTGGCAGCGCACGACCAACCCGCCCGGCTCGCTCGGGATCGGCCTGCTCTTGGCGCGCGAGGCCGGCGCAGCGCTGGCCGACCTCGAGCTCATGCAGTTCCATCCCACCGCAGTCATCGGAATCAAGGGACGCGAGGGCTTCCTCATCACCGAGGCGATCCGCGGGGAGGGCGCGACACTCCTCGACCAGGACGGCGAGCGCTTCGTCGAGGAGCTCGCGCCGCGCGACGAGGTGGCGCGCGCGATCTGGTCGACGATGAGCGCCACAGGCGCGGCGAGCGTCGACCTCGACATGCGCGCGATCGACCCCGCGCTGTTCCCCAACGTCGTCGGCGCGCTGCGCGAGGCCGGCCTGGACCCGACGCGCGAGCTGGTCCCCGTCGCGCCGGCCGCCCACTACGGCATGGGCGGCATCGTCGCCGACCTCGACGGCGCCACGACCGTGCCCGGCCTGTACGCCGTCGGCGAGAGCGCCTGCACCGGGCTGCACGGAGCCAACCGGCTGGCATCGAACTCGCTCAGCGAGTGCTTCGTGTTCGGCGCGCGCGCGTCGTTCGCGGCGCTTTCGGAGCCAACGACCGAGGCGGGCGAGCCGCCGGCCGCGCCCGCCCTCGAGCTGCCCAGCCGTGAGACGCGCGCGGCGCTGTGGCGCCACGCCGGCCTCGTCCGCGACGCCGAGGGACTCACCACGCTCGCGAAGGACCCGCACCCGCTGGCGCGCCTCATCGCCCGCCACGCGCTGCTGCGCACCGAGACCCGCGGCGCACACAGGCGCGCGGACTTCCCCGAGACCGATCCGGCCCTGGACCTGCACCACTCGGTCACGCGCGGCGGCGCCGACAAGCCCGCGTTCGAGCGCTGGGTCTAGAGCGCGCGTGACGCTCTCGGCGTAGCGTTGCGCGCAGAGCGCCATGGAGTCCTCGGCCATCGCGCACGTGCTCGTGGTCGCGCACAAGACGGCGGCGACACCCGCGCTCGTGCAGGCGGTGCGGCAGCGGGCGCATCGACCTGCCGCGGCGCGTGGCGCACCTCGGCCTGCCGGTGACGACCGTCATCGCCGAGGAGCGCTAAACGGCGACCGTCGTGCGGCGTCGGCGAGCGGCGAGCCCTGTCGGTGCTCCGTCGTGTCGCGTCGCGTGATCGACAGGTAGGCCACGAGCGCCAGGATGCACCCGAGGAAGATGTAGCTCGTGCCCGTCGTGCCGAGGCCCAGGCCACCGTACTTGTGGCTGTGCTGGGACATCTCGTCGCCGATCGAGGCGCCGAGCGGGCGGGTCAGGATGCAGGCCAGCCAGAAGCTGAGCACGGCGTTCATCCGGAACGCGAAGTGCGCAATGGTGACGGCCGCGATGAGACCGCCGAAGATCAGGGATCGACACCGCGTAGTCGAAACTGGACGACGAGCAGGACCGCGAGCAGCGCACGGTCACGTAGGTCGTCTTCGTCAGCTCGAATCCGAGATTCTCGTTCAGGTAATCCGCGGCGGTCTCGCCGACCGTCGTGCACATGATCTTGATGACCCAGAAGTAGAAGGTGACCTCTAGGACCTTGTTGAGCATCCTTCGAAGGCGCGGGGCAGCCGTGCCCCGCTGAGCGATGGCAGTCATGGCGCCCACCGCGCCAACGACCTCCTGAACGACTCCTGATCGGCACCGTTCAGGAGCCGGTCAGGGCCGCGGTGGTCATACTCACGTCCACTGTGCCGGCCTTTCGGCTGCTCGTCGTCGAGGACGATCCCGAGCTGCGATCGCTGATGCTGCGCGGCCTCGGCGAGGAGGGCTTCGAGGTCCACGCAGTCAGCGACGGCGCCGGCGCGATGGCCCGCATCGACGACGCGCCCGACGGACTGATCATCGACGTCGGCCTGCCCGACACCGACGGGCGCGACCTCTGCCAGGCGCTGCGCGCACGCGGCTGCGCGGCGCCAGTGCTGTTCCTGACCGCGCGCGACGCGGTGACCGATCGCCTGGCCGGCTTCAGCGCGGGCGGCGACGACTACGTGACCAAGCCGTTTCACTTCGACGAGGTCGTCGCGCGGCTCCGCGCGCTGCTCCGGCGGTCGGGCGCCGACCCCGCGGCGACGGTCGGCGCTCTGCGCCTGGACCCGGTTAGCCACCGCGTGATCGGCGACGGACGCGACGCGACACTGACGCCGACCGAGTTCCGCGTGCTCGCCGCGCTCGCCGCTCGTCCTCACGAGGTGGTGCGACGGCGCGAGCTGATCCGCGCCGCATGGCCCGATGGCGCCATCGTCCACGACAACACGCTTGACCAGTACGTCGCGCGGCTGCGCCGCAAGCTGCGCGACGTCACCGACGACGTGACGATCAGCACCGTCCACGGCGTCGGCTATCGGCTGGCATGAGGCGCCCGCGCACGCTGCGCGGCCAGTTCACCGCCGTCGGGGTGGCACTGGCCACGGTGACGATCGTCGTGCTCACCGTCGCCTTCAACGTGGCGCTGTCGCGCAGCGCCGACAGCGACGCCAACAGCCGCCTGCGCTCGCAGGCCGCCGCTGCCGCGACGACGGTCGCGCTGCGCGACGGCCGCGTCATCGCCCGCGAGTCGCCCAACGATGCGGCAATCGACCGCGAGGTCTGGATCTACGCCGGCTCGCGGGCGCTCGAGCGGCCTCCCGCGAGCGCCGAGGTGCAGCGCGCGGCCGACGCGCTTGCCGGCCGGGCGCGCGTCACGCGCGACCTGCCCAAGCGCGAGTTCCGCCTCTACGCGCAGCCGCTGACCGTGGGCGGGCGCCAGATCGGCACGGCCGTCGCGGGCCTGTCGCTTGCCGCCTACGACCGCACGACCGACCTCGCGCTGATCGGCTCGCTCGCGCTCGCCGCGGTGATGCTCGTGGCGGTGGCGACGCTGACCTGGGTCGTCGTCGGCCGGGCGCTGTCGCCGGTGCGCGAGATGACGCGCTCGGCGGCGAGCTGGAGCGAGCTCGGCGGCGCTGAGCGCTTCGGCGTCACGCCGCGCCCGGACGAGCTCGGCGAGCTGGCGGAGACCTTCGACACGCTGCTCGACAGGGTCGCGGCCAGCCTGCGCCATGAGCAGCGCCTGTCGGCCGAGCTCTCGCACGAGCTGCGCACGCCGCTGGCGCGCATCACAGCCGAGGTCGAGCTGCTCCAGCGCCGCGACCGCCCGACCGAGGAACGCGCGGAGGCCTACTCGTCGATCGGGCGCAGCGCCCAGCAGATGAGCGAGATCCTCGAGATGCTGATGGCCGCCGCGCGCGCGGACGCCGTCTTGGACTCCGGCCACTGCGACGTCGCTTCGGTGCTCGACGAGATCGCACGCGAATGGCCGCCGGCCGGCGCCGAGCTCTCGACGGACGTGGCCGGCGCAGCGGTCACCGCGGGCATCGACGGCGAGGTCGTCGAGCGCATCCTCGCGCCCCTGCTCGACAACGCCCGGCGCTACGCGCGCTCGCGCGTGCGGCTCAGCGCGGCCACGACCGGCGGGAGGGTGTTGGTGACCGTTGCCGACGACGGCCCCGGCGTCCCCGACGAGGCGCTCGAGCGCGTCTTTGAGCCGGGCATGCGCGTGGGCGACGAGCACGGCGGTGCCGGTCTCGGGCTCGCGCTCTCGCGTCGGCTGGCCCGCGCGGCCGGCGGGGACGTGAGCGCCGAGCGCCCGGTGAACGGCGGCGCGACGTTCCGCGTCGAGCTGCCCGTGTGACTCAGCGCAGGATCCCCGTGTGCCCGATCGAGTAGCGGCCCGGTTGCGGCCAGACGCACAGGCCGTGCGGGCCGGAGCCGACCGCGATGCGATGCAACACCCTCCCCGTGCTCGTCGAGATGGCGTACACCACGCCGTTGTAGCGGCCGCTCAGCCACAGCACCTTGCCGTCGGCCGACACCCCGCCCATGTCCGGCGAGCCGCCGCCGGGGATTCGCCACTTGCGGTAGGGCCGGCGCGTGCGGAACGAGATCAGGCTGATCGTCCCCTCGTCGCGATTGGTGACGTACAGCGTCTTTGAGTCGCGGCTCGGGTACAGGCCGTGGGCGCCGCGGCCCGTGCGCTGGAAGCCGATCTTGCGCAGGCTGTGGGCGTCGACGAGCCAGACGCCGCCGGACATCATGTCCGCCACGTAGAACGTGCGCCCGTCGGGTGAGAGCTTGACGTCCTGGGGCATCGCGCCGGCGCGCAGGTCGATCGTCTTGACGACGCGCTCGCGTTGCAGGTCGACGACGATCGTACGCCCGGCGAACTCGCAGGAGACCAGGGCGAAGCGGCCGTCGGCGGTGTAGTCCATGTGGTCGACGCCGGCGCACTGGGGGACCTTCAAGGCGTGGCGCATGCGCATGGAATGCGGCTCGCGGAAGTCGAGCTCGCGATGCGCCTCGGCCACGACGATCGCGCGGCGCCCGTCGGCCGTGAAGTAGAGGTTGTAGGGATCGAGGACCGGCACCGGCCGGCCGTGGCGCGTGGTGCGCGGGTCGATCGGCGTCAGGCTGTTGCCCGCATCGTTGGTCACCCACAGCGTGCGCAGGTCCCACGAGGGCGTCACGTGCTGGGGCAGCGCGCCGACCGCGAAGTGATCGACGATCCGGGCGGTCCGCTGATCGATGACGTCGACGGTGTTGGACTTCGAATTGGGGACGTAGACGCGCGGGGGATCGCCGCGGACCCATGGCGCAAGAAGACCGGGGCGCTCGGCTGCATAGACGTCGTGGCGATCGAGCAGGCGCGGGATGCGGCCCGGCCGCAGGCCCGCGAAGGCGGCACGGGCGACCACGGCCGCGGGCGCGAGCACCATGAGCTCGCGGTGCACGCCGCCGCGGGCGTCGCGGCCGCCGGCCACCAGGATCCGCGACCCGACGCTCACCGCGGCGAGGTCCGACAGCGCGAGCGGCAGCCTGCCGGCCGGCCGCACTCTTCCGCTCGCCGGATCGACCGCCCAGATCCCGCGCCGCTGGCTGTCGGCGGCGTCGCCACGCCCGCCGACGACGTAGAAGACGCCGCCGAGAGCAGCGCCCGCCGCGTGCGCGAGCGGCGCCGGGAGGTATCCGATCACCCGCACGCGATGACGCGCAGGGTCGACACTCAGGATCTCGCTGCGCGCCTTGGTGCCGTCGGTGCCGCCGGCGATGAGGACGCGCCGGCCGATGGCCGCCGCCGCCGCGTAGCGCAGCGGATGCGGCAGCGTCGCGACGGTGCGCGGCGCATGGCCGGGTCGGAACGCGAACACCGACCGCAGTGGCGCGGTCGCGGTGTACCCGCCGATGACGTAGACCGTGCCGCCGTCGGCGACCGCAGCCGCATCCGACAGCGCGACAGGCAGGTGCCCCGCGGGGCGCGTTCGCCCGCCCGCGGCCACCGCGGTGATCGCGTCGGTGGGACCGGCGGCGCTACCGCCGCCGAAAACGTAGAGGCGATCGCCCAGTGCGGCGGCGCCGACGTCGTGCACGGGCGCCGGCAGCGAGCCGACCCGGCGCGGAGCGCCGGGGGCGACGCGCACGACGTCGGCCACCGAGGCGTCCGCGGCGTCCAGGCCGCCCGCGGCCAGCACGTTCGAGCCGACCCGCGTGAGCCCCGGGAGCTGGACCGGCGCGGGCAGCGATCTCGTGCCGACGACGCGGAGACCCACCACGCGCGTGGGCGCCGCCCGGCCGGCCGCGGGCGACCCCGGCCGGGCGCTCGCGTGGTGCCCGTCCGGCCGCGGGCTCGATCCGCACCCCGCCACGATCCCCGCGGCGAGCGCCGCGACGAGCAGGCCGCGTACGGACCGGCCGCTCACGCGCGCGCTCGTCGCCGGTGACGCACGAAGAACACCAAGACGATCGCGCCGACCGTCCCGGCCACCGCGAGGTAGTCGACGTAGCGGAAGGCGTGGTGCACGGAGTCGTAGCTGCTTCCAAGTGCCCAGCCGGCGGCGGCGAAGCCGAAGCACCAGATCGCCGAGCCGGCCAGCGTCCACAGCGTGTACGGCCCCAGCGGGCTCTCCAGCGCGCCGGCCGGGATCGAGATGAACGAGCGCACGACGGGCGTCAGCCGGCCGAGGAAGACGGCGGCGTTCCCGTGGCGCTCGAACCAGCGCTCCGCGCGTTCGAGGTTCTCGGGCGTGATGTGCAGCCAGCGACCGTGACGCAGGAGCAGCGGGTGGCCGCCCCAGCGCCCGATCGCCCACCCGACGAGCGAGCCGA
Source organism: uncultured Actinomycetes bacterium (assembly GCA_963821355.1). Lineage (GTDB taxonomy): Bacteria > Actinomycetota > Thermoleophilia > Solirubrobacterales > Solirubrobacteraceae > JAOPZW01. The sequence goes on from CAWGDO010000010.1 coordinate 259,733, forward strand.
AGAGGTAGCCGAGCGTCCCCGCCAGCGCGAGCACGACGTAGCTCTCGAGGCCCGTCTTCAGCTCGTGGCCGAAGAGGACGGGGTGCGCGCCGGGGATCGCGCCGGCGGCCAGAGCGCCGGCGAAGAGCATCGTCAGCTCGCCCCCGACCGGCAGCAGGGCGTCGACGGCCATGATGAGAAACACGGCGTACGCCCCGTGGTGGCCGATCCAGCTCGTGAGCCGGCCGGTGAGCGAGGCGACGACGAGGGCGTCAGCCGGGTGCATGAGCGATCACTGTTGCGCCTGGGACCTGAATGAAACCTGATCGCCGGACCGCCGTGCGTGAGTGACACCGGATGCGAACACCGCGGTAAGGCGGCACACACGACCGGGGCGAATCGTCGGTGCCATGACCGGACCGGGACAGCTCGTCCTTCGCTGCATCGCGCTCGTCGCGTTGCTGGTCTGCGGGATCGTCGCTTCCGCGCTCACCCACGCCTGGTGGTTGCTCGTCGCGACGATCGCCTGCCTCATCGCCGCCGCGGGGGCCGTTGCGATCTCAGTCAACGCGATGCTTGGCCAGGACGATCGGACCGACGCAGCCGAGCCCTACCGCGGCCCCGTCGCGGCGCTTGCCGCGGTCGTCGCGATCGCGGTCGTCCTTGCGGTCGCACTGCCCATGGAGGACTCCGCCGCGGTCTCCACCGCAGTGCCTGACGCGTCCTCTGCCGCCGCGACGGTCCGCGCCTTCCTCGCCGCGGCGGTCCTCGATGGCAACGCCTACGCCGCCTGCCAGTACCTCGCGCCTAGCGAGCAGCAGCTCGTGGCCGCGCTCGCCGGCGACGGCCAGACGTGCCGCACCGCGCTGAGCGCGACCGAGCCGTCGCTTGCCGGCGTGCATTCAGAGGGATCGCTGCACGCCCTGCCCTTGCGGGTGGCCGTGCGCGACGGCAGCGCCTTCGTCGCCTCCCCGCGCGTCATGTTCGTGCTGCGGCCCGCCACGTCCGCGGAGCGCAGCGCCTTCCAGGCGCCGTCAGCAGCGTGGCGGATCGCGTCGGGCGCGACGGCGCTGCTCGCGTGACCGCCAGTTCTCCTGAACGGCTGCGTTTCTTAACGCGAACTCAACACTGCTCGCGTTTCTGCCTTCACAAGCGCGGGCCATACTCGCCCACGGTCCAGGCCGGGGGATGAGGCCAACAGGAGGACACGGTCGAGGGATCATGTACCAGGTCAGTAGAGCGATCTACCGCGAGCTGTCGGGGGAGATTGTCGGAGGTAGGGAGGCGCACGAACAGGTCCTTCGCTCATGCGAGGCGACCGTGCAACGGCTGGTAGGAGACCGGCACTACTTCGCGCGCCCGGCACGCTTCCTGTTTCAGGACATCAAGTCGCACTTCCCGATGCAGGCCCAGCCACGCGTCTGGCGGGTGATCGACGGCTATCTCGCGTGCGCGCTCGAGGTCTTGGAGCGCATGCCGCAGAACGGCTTCGACGTCAACGGGCAGCCGCTGCAGTGCCGCGCCACGACGCGGCGCGGCACGCCGTGCCGGCGCATGCCGCTGCATCACAACGGCTACTGCCCTTCGCACCAGCACCTCGCCGAGACCGAGGACACCGCTCCGGTCGAGGGCGAGCCGCTCGCCGCGTAGCGCGAAGGGACGTGGACGTCACGGCGGCCGTGCCCCCGCGGTGCGGTCGCCGACGCGTGGCGACCGCATAGCCTCCCCCCATGCTCCTCGGCGTCGACGTGGGCGGGACGTTCACCGATGCCGTCCTCGTCGCCGGCGGCGCGCTGCACACGGCCAAGGCCCCGACCACCCCCGACGACCAATCGCGCGCGGTGATGACCGCGGTCGACCGCGCCCTGCGGTCCGCCGGCGCGAGCGCGCGCGACGTCGAGAGCTTCGCCCATGGCATGACGGTCGCGACCAACGCGCTGCTCGAGGGCAAGGTCGCGCGAACGGCGTTCGTGGCCACCGCCGGCTTCACCGACCTCGTCGCGCTCGGGCGCCAGGCCCGGCGCGAGCTCTACCGCCTGTGCGCGGCGCACCCAGCACCCCTGACCCCGTCCGAGCGGCGCTTCGCCGCGCGCGAGCGCACGGGCCCCGACGGGGTCATCGAACCGCTGACGAGCCTCGACGTGCTCGTCGACGACATCGCCGCGGCGAAGCCCGAGGCCGTGGCCGTGTGCCTGCTGCACAGCTACCGCCATCCCGACCACGAACGCGCGATCGGCGATGCGCTGCGCGAGCGCCTCGGCGTCCACGTCTCGCTGTCGCACGAGGTCGTCGGCACCTTCCGCGAGTTCGAGCGCGCCGCAACGACCGAGGTCGACGCCGCCCTCTCCCCGCTGCTCGGGCGCTATCTGCGCCGGCTGCTCGGCGCCGCGCGCGAGGCCGGCCTGCCCGCGCCGGCGATCATGCAGTCCAGCGGCGGCCTCGCGGCACTCGACGCTGCCGCCGACCACGCCGCGCTGACCGTGCTCAGCGGGCCCGCCGGCGGCGCCGCCGCTGCGGCGCTGCTCGCCGCGCGCTGCGGCGAGCCCGACCTGCTGTGCTTCGACATGGGCGGCACCTCCTGCGACGTCTGCGTCGTCGAGAACGGCCGCGTGCGCGAGACCACCGCACGCGAGGTCGGCGGCCGCCCGCTCGCGCTGCCGATGGTCGACATCCACACGGTGGGCGCCGGCGGCGGCTCGATCGCGTGGCGCGACCCCGGCGGCGCGCTGCGCGTCGGCCCGCAGAGCGCGGGCGCCGAGCCCGGCCCCGCGTGCTACGGCCGCGGCGGCACCGAGCCGACGGTCACCGACGCCAACCTCGTGCTCGGCCACCTGAGCGCCGACGCGCCGCTGGCCGGCGACGTCGCGCTCGACGCCGGCGCAGCGCACACGGCCGTCGAGCGCCTGGCGGCCCGGCTCGGCCTCGACGCGCAGGCGTGCGCCGAGGGCATCGTCCGCGTGGCCAACGCCGAGATGGTGCGCGCGCTGCGGGTCATGACCGTCGAGCGCGGCGTCGACCCGCGGCGCTTCGCGCTGCTGGCCTTCGGCGGCGCCGGGCCGCTGCACGCAGCCGCGATCGCCGACGAGCTCGGGATGACGAGGATCCTCGTGCCGCGCGCCTCCGGCGTGCTCAGCGCCCTGGGCCTGGCCGCTGCCGACCGCCGCGCCGACGCCCAGCGCACCGTGCTCGGCCACGGCGAGGCCGGCGAGCGATGCGCTGCGCGACGAGGTCCGCGCGACGCTGGGCGGCGATCCGGAGATCGAGCTGGCCTGGGACCTTCGCTACCGCGGCCAGTCGCACGAGCTGACGGTGCACGGTGACGACGACCTGCGCGCGCGCTTCGAGGCACTGCACGAGGAGCGCTACGGCCACCGCGACCCCGACGGCGAGGTCGAGGTCGTGACCGTCCGCGCCACGGGGCGGCTGCCCGCCCAGCCGCTCGAGTTCGGCGGCGCGCCCGGCGAGCACGTCGAAGGCCCGGCGGTCGTGCGCCTGCCGGAGGCCACGCTGGTCGTGCCCGAGGGCTGGCGCGGCGCCACCGACGACACCGGCACGCTGATCCTGGAGCGCGCGTGATCGTCGATCCGATCGACCTGCAGGTCACCGCGGGCGCGCTGCGCGCCGCCTGCGAGGAGATGGGCGCCGTGCTCGTGCGGTCTGCCCACAGCGCCAACATCAAGGAGCGCCGCGACTGCTCGACGGCGCTGTTCGACCCGGCCGGCGAGATGGTCATGCAGGCCGAGCACATCCCGGTGCACCTCGGCGCCATGCCCGCGGCCGTGGCAGCCGTGCGCGAGCGCGACCACGCGCCGGGCGTCTCGTGGGTCCTCAACGACCCCTACGCGGGCGGCACCCATCTGCCCGACATCACGGTCGTCACGCCGGCCTTCCACGACGGCCGGCTGCTGGGCTTCGCCGCGGCCCGCGCCCATCACGCCGACGTCGGCGGCAAGGTGCCCGGCTCGATGCCCGCCGACTCGACCACCCTGGAGGAGGAGGGCGTCGTCATCGCGCCGCGCGTGCTCGACGACGAGGCGATCGACGAGCTCGCCGCCCAGATGCGCCAGCCCGCCCACCGGCGCGCCGACCTGCGCGCCCAGCTTGCCGCCAACCGCACCGGCGCGCTCCGCCTGGCCGAGCTGGCCGACCGCGTCGGGATCGGCTTCCTGCGCGAGGCGACCGCGGCGGTGCTCGACTACGCCGAGCGCCGAACGCGCGCCTGCCTGGCCGAGCTCGACGACGGCACACGCACCGCCGTCGACATCCTCGAGGCCGCCGACGAAGACCTCGAGCTGCGCCTGGCCGCGACGGTCGCGGGCGACGAGCTGACGCTCGACTTCAGCGGCTCGGCCGCGCAGCATGCGGGCAACCTCAACTGCCCGCTGGCGGTGACGGCCAGCGCGTGCCTGTTCGCGGTCCGCGTGCTGACCGACCCCGACATCCCGCCGAGCGCCGGCGCCTACCGTCCGATCACGGTGCTCGCGCCCAAGGGCTCACTGCTCAACGCACGGTCGCCGGCGGCAGTGGCCGGGGGCAACGTCGAGACCTCCTCGCGCGTGGCCGACCTCGTGCTCGCGGCCTTCGGCCGCGCGCTCGGCCAGGGGACGATGAACAACGTCACGCTCGGCACCGACGCGTGGACGTACTACGAGACGCTCGGCGGCGGCCAGGGGGCGTGTGCGGACGCCGACGGCCCCAGTGCCGTCCACGTCGCGATGTCCAACACGCTCAATACGCCGGTTGAGGCGCTCGAGCTCGAGTTCCCGCTGCGCGTGGTCGAGTACGCCGTGCGCCGCGGCTCGGGCGGCGGCGGGCGCCACCGCGGCGGCGACGGCGTGATTCGCGAGCTGCAGGCGCTCGAGGACGTCCGCTTTTCGCTGCTCACCGAGCGCCGCCGCCACGCCCCGCCGGGGGCCGATGGCGGAGAGCCGGGCGCGCGCGGACACAACCTGCTCGACGGCGAGGAGCTCGCGCCGAAGGCGTCCGGGACACTGCGCGCCGGCCGGCGCCTGCGCCTGGAAACCCCTGGTGGCGGGGGTTTCGGCGCCGCGTAAGGGGTGCCCTTATGCAGGTAAGGGGTCGCGGCCGAGAAGAGGCTCCATCCGCCCGATGTGCGCTTTCGCACACGAGAGCACCATCTCCGCATGTTCAACCTGTTGCACAGCCCCCACCTGTCGGATGCCCGCAACGACGACATCGAGCGATACTGGAACCGTGGCCACGCGCGTGACGAGCAGCCGGTTCATCGGACGGACGCGAGAGCTCGCCGAGCTCGAAGCGGCCCTTCGCGACGCCTCGGCTGGGCGCCCGTCGCTCGCCTTCATCGCGGGTGAATCGGGCGTAGGCAAGACCCGCCTACTCAAGGAGCTGGAACGCAACGCGTTCGCGGCTGGAGCGCGCGTCATCACCGGAGACTGCGTCTCGCTCGGAGAGGACGAGCTCCCCTACGCCCCCATCGTCGCCGCCCTGCGATCCCTCACGCGCGACGGCGACCCCGTACTCGACGAGCTCGGCCCGGCCACACGGGCCGGGCTCGCGAGCCTTCTGCCCGAGTTCGCGGCGCCCGACGCGCTGGCTGCCGGCGAGCGCGACGACCCCGCCCAGGCCCGCGTCTTCGAGGCGCTGCTGACGCTTCTCGACCGCCTCGGGCGCGAGGCACCGGTGGTCCTCGGCATCGAGGACCTGCACTGGGCCGACGCCTCGACGCGCGCGCTGCTCGTCTTCCTCGCGCGCAGCCTGCGCGCCGAGCGCGTGCTCGTGCTCGCCTCCTACCGTCCCGACGAGCTGCACCGCCGCCACCCGCTGCGCTCGCTGCTGGCCGAGCTCGAGCGGGCCCCGCGCGCGCGCCGCGTCGAGCTGGCGCCGCTCTCCCACGACGAGCTGGCCGAGCAGCTGGCCGACATCCTCGGCGGCCCCGCCGAGCCGTCGCTGGTCGAGCGGCTGTATACGCGCAGCGAAGGCAACCCGTTCTTCACCGAGGAGCTGCTGGCCGCCGGCCTCGACGGCCGTGGCGAGCTGCCCTCGACCATGCGCGACGCGCTGATGGTCCGCATCGAGGCGCTGCCGCCCGACGCGCAGGACGTGCTGCGCCTGCTGGCCGTCGGTCGTCGCGTCGATCACTCCCTGCTGGCCGACGCCTCGACGCTCGACTCCGTGGCCCTGCGCGACGCCCTGCGCGAGGCGGTGACCGGGCACGTCGTGGTCGTCGATCGCGAAGGGCGGTACGGCTTCCGGCACGCGCTGCTGCGCGAGGTCGTACACGACGACCTGCTCCCCGGCGAGCACGCCGAGCTGCACCTCGCGCTTGCCCGCGCGCTCGAGCGCCGCGTGGACGCCGATGGCCCCGGCGCGCAGATCCTGGCCGGGATCGCACATCACTACCTGTCCGCCGGCGATCAGCCCGAAGCGCTGGCGGCCGCGGTGCGCGCCGCCGACGCGGCCGACGCCATCCACGCCCATCGCGAGGCAGCGCGCCTCTTCGAGCGCGCACTCGAGCTGTGGCCGCGCGTCGCCGACGCGCAGGCGGTCGCCGGCATCGAGCACTGGGCGCTGCTCAAGCGCGCAGGCATGGCCCACGAGCTCGACAGCCAACGGGTCCGCGCCGTCGCGCTCTACGAGGCGGCGCTGGCCGACGTCGACGAGGCGGCGCACCCCCACCGCGCCGCCTGGCTGATGGAGCGCCTGGCCTCCGCGCGCTGGGGCGTCGGTGCGGCGGAGTCCGCCCTCGGGATGCTCGAGCGCGGGCTGGAGCTGCTGCCGGCCGACGACGTCAGCCGCGAGCGTGCGCTGCTGCTCGCCAGGCGCGCCTCGTTCCTCATGCTCCGCGGCCGCCACCGCAGCGCGATCGAGGCCGCACGCGTCGCGCTGCCGGTCGCCGAGGCGGCCGACGACCCCAGCGCGCATTCGCGCGCGCTGAACGCGCTGGGCACCTCGCTCATGAGCCTGGGCGAGATCGAAGAAGGCACCGAGAAGCTGCGCGCGGCGATCGACCTCGCCGCGTCGAGCGAGCGCGCGCGCGATCTCGAGTCCGCCTACCTCAACCTGGCCGAGATGCTGCACCAGGCCGGGCGTTCCGACGAGGCGCGCGAGACCGTCCGGCAGGGGCGCGAGCTCGCGGGGAACCGCGGCGAGCGCTGCGACTGGCTGGAGCTGCTCGACGGCGAGATCGCCTTCGACACCGGCGACTGGGCCTTCGCCGAGCAGCACATCGTCGACACCCGCCCGTGGGCGGGAACGACCTTCGTCAACGCCGTCCTGCGCCGCGCCGAGCTGGCGATGGGCCGCGGCGACGCCGGCCTCGCGCGGGACCTGCTCGCACAGGCGCAGGAGGCCACCCGCAACAGCGACGAGCCGCAGTTCCTCGGCGTCCTCGGAGCGCTGCTGGCCGAGCTCGAGCGCCGCGCCGGCAACCTCGACGCCGCCCGCGCGGCCGTGCAGGCCGCGCTGGACCGCATCGAGACGTGCACCGACGACGTGGTCCGGCTGGCCCGCGTGGCGACCATCGGCGCGATCACGGAGGCCGACGCGGCGCAGCGCGCCCGCGACCTCGGCGACGCCGAGGACACGCGCCGCGCGCTCATGGAGGCCGAGTTCCACGTCGCACGCGTGCGCGCGGCGGCCGATGACGGCGGGCCGGTCGAAGGCGCGTGGCTGCGCAGCGCCGAAGCCGAGCACGCGCGCGCCACCGGCGCGCCCGACCCGGCGCTGCACGAGGCCGCCGCGGAGACGTGGGAGGCCATCGGGCGGCCCTATCCCGGCGCGATCATGCGCTGGCGCGCGGCCGAGGACCGTGTCGCGGCCGGCGATCGCGAGGCGGCGGCCGCGCAGCTCGAACGTGCCCACGCGCTCACGGCTTCGCTCGGCGCGAACTGGCTGATGGGCGAGATCGAGAGCCTGGCCGCCCGCGCCCGGCTGACGCTCGCCGCGGGCGCGGCGCCCGCGCCCGAGCCCACCGCCGCGGCCGTCGAGGACGAGGACCCGTTCGGCCTGACGCCGCGCGAGCGCCAGGTACTCGCGCTGGTCGCCGAGGGCCGGACGAACCGCGAGATCGGCGAGGCGCTCTTCATGGCCGAGAAGACGGCGAGCGTCCACGTGTCGCGGATCCTCTCCAAGCTCGACGTCCGCAGCCGCACGGAGGCCGCCGCGGTGGCGCACCGGCTCGGCCTCGACGGCGGCCTGACCGTCAGCCGGCCCGGCTGACCCGGTGGCCGCGAACGTCCCTGGCGCACGAACAGGAGTCGGACGCCAGGGACGTTCGTGATCAGGGGGTTTCGTAGGATCTGCGCCCGTGGAGCGCATCGGCTTTGTCGGGTTGGGGATCATGGGTTCGCGCATGGCGGCCAATGTGCGCCGCGCGGGCGCGGAGCTGACCGTCTACAACCGCACGCGCGAGCGCGCCGAGGCGTGGGCGGCCGAGCACGGCGGCACCGTGGCGCAGACGCCGGCCGAGGTCGGCGCGGCCAGCGACGTCGTCATCACGATGGTCGTCGACGGCGCGCAGGTCACCGAGGTGCTGCTGGGCGAGGACGGGGTCGCCGAGGGCGCGGGTGCGGGTGCGCTGTGCGTGGACATGTCGACGATCGCTCCGGGCGACAGCCGCCGGATCGCGGCGGCCCTCGCCGAGCGCGAGATCGGCTTCGTCGACGCGCCGGTGACCGGGTCCAGCCCGAAGGCAGCGGACGGGACGCTGACGATCATGGCCAGCGGGGCGCAGTACGAGTTCCAGCGAGCGCTGCCGCTGTTCGAGGCGATGGGCGAGCTGATCGTGCACGTCGGCGAGGAGGTCGGCCTCGGCGAGATGGTCAAGCTGATCAACAACGCGGTCGCGGCGGCCAATGCGCACACGCTCGCGCAGGCGCTCGTGGTCGGGCGGGCGACCGGCGTCGACCTCGATGCGCTGACCAAGGTGATGGCCGCGGGCAGCGGCGGTTCGGCGATGCTCGCCCTCAAGTCGGGGCCGATGCGCGAGCACGACTACAGCACGCTGTTCAAGCTCGAGCACATGCTCAAGGACGTCCGCCTGTGCCTTGAGGAAGGCCAGGCCGCGGGCGTGCCGTTCCCGGCCGCAGCCGCCGTGCGCGAGGCGCTGACCGCCGGCATGGGCAGAGACCTGGGGGACGCGGATTTCGCCGCGATCCTCGAGGCGGTCGAAGGGCTCGCCGGCGTGCGCCTTTAGGCGCGCCCATACGACCGTCCAGCGAACCCTCCACGCCGTTTGCAGCTTTGGTGCGCAAATGTGCGCAATTGCCACAAGTTGCGGCCCACCTACGCATAGAGCGCGTATCAACCAGGCTTGATGTCGTCTGCGGATGACACGAGCAGCGGTGCGCGCCCGCGCCTGACGATCGTCGGCGGGTCGGGCGGCGCCGCGCGTCGCGATCGCGCCCCCGCGCCGGCGAAGACCGGCGAGCCGGTCGTGCGCGCCCGCCTGGCGGGCGTGACCGACCGCTGCTGGCAGTGCCGCACCAAGGTGCGCGGCGTGGTCGGCGTCCTGGTCGATCCGGCCCGCACGCCCGACCACAGCGGCTTCCTCGCGATCGACGACGTCGCCGAGATGCTCGTCGAGCACGTCGACCCGCGGGCGCTTGCCCGGCGCGGCATCGGCGAGCTACGCCATCGCGACAGCCCCGGCGTCGCCGGCGGCTACGTGGCCAACGGCTGCATCGAATGCGACGCGCTCATCGGGCGCTTCCAGCTGCAGGATCTCCTGCACGAGCACCTGCAGGACGGCGGGACGTATGCACAGCTCGACATCGGCGTGCCCGTCGAGCTCCCGGCGATCGCCCTCGCACGCAGTCTGTCCGCGCTCGGCTGAGCGCCGACGGCTCGCATGGCTGAGCGGCAACGCGCCACGAATACTCCCGAAAACTCCTGAGGATGCAGGGGAATTTGGGATTTTCGGCGCGCTTTGCGAGAATGTCGCCCATCCTGAGGCCAAGGACGGGGTAACCCGTCCGTCGCCTGGGACGCCTTGTAGTCCCCCCTTCTCCTCTTTGCTTATGCCAATTGCTTTCAAGGAATGGGCGGTCACCGTCCGCGCGCTCGCTGAGGGCGAGCAGCTCGTCACTCTGCGCAAGGGCGGCATCCGCGAAGAGCGCAAGCACTTCGAGGTCGAGCACGACCGTTTCTTCCTCTACCCAACCTTCGAACACCAGCGCAACGACGTCGTGCGCGCCTCCCATCAGCCCGAGCTCCGGCGCGCGCTGGAGGAGGGCGTATGGCCCGATGCCGAGCCTCCCGCCCACGCGCTGACGCGTGACGGCGGCATCCCCCAGCCCGATCGCGTCCGCATCCGGGCGTGGGCCGAGGTGGCCGCCCACTGGACGATCACGGATCCGCGCACGGTCGACGCGCTCTCTCCGTACTACGTCTGGACCTCGGACTACTGCGAGAAGCGCCTGCAGTGGAAGCGGCGCCACCCGCTCCACGTGCTGCTGCTGCGCACGTATCGCATCCCGCGGCCGGTCACGGTCAAGGTGCGCGACGACTTCCACGGCTGCAAGTCGTGGCTGGAGATCACACGCGACCTGCCTTTCGAGGGCACGCCCGTGCTCTCCGACGACGAGTTCGATCGCGCGTCCGAGGAGATCGAGGCGATCGTCCACGGCGTGACGATCGCGCCGCGCGAGCCGGCTCTGGTCTGACCCGCGGCTGAGCCGCGTGCCCTCGGCGCGCCGCTGACGACCGGCAGCGGGCGCGCGCTGTGGCAGGCTGGGGGCAGCTCCGTGACCTGGGTCGAGACGACCTCTCCGCACTTCGCCGCACGCCACGACGAGGCCGATGCCCACGACGTCGTGGGCGTGCTGGAACTGCTCGAGGGGACGCGCGCGCGGCTCGCCGCCGACTTCCCCACCGTGCCCGACACGGTCGCCGTGATCGTGCACGGATCGCGGGCCCAGCTCGACCTCGCGGCCCCCTACCTGCCACTCGTGCGCCGGCTGACCGCGCCCGCCGCTCGGCGCTACCTGGTCGGCTGGTTCGGCAGGAGCGAGATCCACGTGCTGGCGCCGCGCCTGCTCGCCGCGGGCGCCTCGCACGTGCCGGGATCGCGCGAGCTCAACCTGCTCGCCCCCGCCGCGCTGTACGCCCACGTGGTCATCGGCGCCAGCAACCCGCGGCTACCGCCGCCCTTCAGCCCGGGCGCATTTCGCCGCTACCCGCGCTGGGCGTGGCTCGCAGCCGGCGGGGCCCAGTGGCTCAGCGGGCAGACCGGGCACGCCCGCCCCGCGATCGCGCGCCACCTGCACGAGGGCGCGAAGCCGGCCTTCCCGCCGGGCATCCGCGACGCCCAGCTGCTCGGCGGCACGGTGCTCGACCTCCTGGCCCGCGAGGAGGGCGAGGCGGCGTGCCTCGATCTGCTGCTCTCACCGCTGCCGCGCGACCCGCGGGGCGTGCTGCGCGAAGCGTTCGGCGGCCGATCGCTGAAGCACACCGAGGCCGCCTGGCGCGGGCACCTTCGCCGCGTGTCGGACGTGCGCTGAGCTACGGTCGGCCCATGGAGGCGGTGGTCCTCTGCGGGATGCAGGGCAGCGGCAAGACGACGCTGTACGCCGAGCGCTTCGTCGAGACGCACGTGCGCGTGTCGCTCGACGTCGCTGCGCACGCGCGCACGCGAGCAGGCGCTCGTGCGCTGGTGCCTGGAGAACGGGCAGCGCTTCGTGGTCGACAACACCAACGCCGACCCCCGCCGATCGTGCGCGCTACGTCGAGCCAGCCCGCGCGGCGGGCTTCCGGGTCGTCGGCTACCTGGTCGAGGTCGACGTGGCCGACGCGCTCGCGCGCAACGCGCGCCGCGCCGGTCGCGAGCACGTCGCCGTCGCCGGCGTCGTCGGCACGAGCCGGCGCCTGCAGCGCCCGACGCCCGAGGAGGGCTTCGACGAGCTGTGGCACGCGACCGCCGCCCCCGACGGCGGCTGGCGGATCGAGCCGCTGCTCGTGACACCGCCGCTGTTCAGGGATGCAGGAGGCACGGCGACGAGAGCAGGGCCTCGTCGATCGCGCGCAGCGTGTCGGCGCTGAGGCGGACGTCCCCGGCGCGCGCGTTCTCGTGCACCTGCTCGGGCCGCGAGGCACCGACGATCGCCGCCGCGACGTTCTCCTGCCGCAGCACCCAGGCCAGCGCGAGCTGCGCCATCGTCAGCCCCGCCTCGTCGGCGACCGGGCGCAGTCGCTCGACGGCGTCGAGCGTCGCGCGGGTCAGCCATTGGCCGATGAAGCGGTTCATCTTCGCCGACGCGGCGCGTGAGTCGGGCGGCGGCGGCCGCACCCGGCAGGTACTTGCCGGTCAGCACGCCCTGGGCGAGCGGCGACCAGACGATCTGCGAGATCCCGTTGCGCTCGCACAGCGGGATCACCTCGCGCCTCGGGCGCGCGCCACAGCGCCGAGTACTGCGGCTGGCTGGAGACGAACTTCGCCACCCCGGGCAGCGCAAGCGCCTCCTCGATGCGCTCGATCGGCCACTCGCTGAAGCCGATCCACCGCGCCTTGCCTGCCTGCACGACCTCGGTCAGCGCCTGCATCGTCTCCTCGAGCGGCGTCTGCTCGTCGTAGCGGTGGCACTGGTAGAGGTCGACGTGGTCCATCCGCAGGCGCTCGAGCGAGGCGTCGATCTGCTTGTGGACCTGCGCGCGCCGACAGGCCGCGATCGTGCGCGGACATCGGAAGAAGAGCTTGGTGGCGATCGCGAACGAATCGCGCGGGTAGGCGCGCAGGATCTCGCCCCAGGCCCGCTCGGCAGCGCCGCGGCCGTAGACGTTGGCGGTGTCGAAGAACGTGATCCCGGCCTCGAAGGCGGCGCGCGTGCACGCCTCGGTCCGCTCGCGCCCGATGCCGCCGCCGTAGGTCAGCCACGAGCCGAGCGCGATCGACCGATACGTCGAGGTCCGAGTCGCCGAGCCTACGGTGCTCCATGCGCCTCACTCTGACGGGGCGAGGCGCACCGCGTGGCTCTCGGCGTCGGGCGCGGCGAAACGCAGCAGCCGCCGGCCCTCGGCGCGACCGCCGCGGCGTGGCGCTTGGAGAGCGCTCCGCAGCGGCTCGATCACCAGCGTGGCGGCGCTCGCGCGCGCGCTCGATCCTCCAGAACGCGCGGACGAAGCCGTCGACGAGCAGCATCGGCCGGCCGAGGCTCGCCGATGACGCCGATCGCGGTGCGCATCCTCGATGATGCGGGCGCGGTCGGCGTAGGCGACGAGGACGTTGTCGAACTCCGGCAGGAAGCGCGGCGGCGCCGGGGCGGCGGCGTCGGGCAGCGGGGCGCCCGGGGACGTCGAGCAGCTCGCGGCCGCGCTCGTCGCGAAGGGTGCGCAGCCGCGGGCGCAGGCGCTCGACAGCCTCGCGCAGGCCGGTCACGCCCGACCAGGCCGGCACGTCGCCGACGGTGGCCGGGCCGAACGCGCCGAGGTAGCGCACGATCATGTCGTCGAGCGACGGGCTCGGACTCGACGCGCGCGGCCCAGCCACGCCTCGACCGTCGTCCACGTGGCCTGTCCGCCCGGGCGCGTCAGCAGCGGCCGCGCGGCGGCACCTGGACCAGTGCGGTGAGGAAGGTGACGGCGTAGGCCAGCGACGGCTCGTCGCGGCCGGGCCAGCGCTCGGCCAGCAGCGCGCTGAGCTCGGCGCGGGTGCGCGGGCGCTCCGCCAGCAGTCCGCGCGCCCGGCCGCGAGCAGCGCCTCGAGGTCGACACCGTCGAGGTGGCGCGCGAAGTCGCTGCCGCCCAGGTCGCGCGTCGAGCACCGGCTGGACGAGCGGGCGCAGCGCGACGAAGTCGCGCGCGCGCGACCAGGTGCAGCGTTGCAGCGCATGAGCGACCCGCGCACGGCGGCGCGGCCCTCGATGCAGCGCGACGAGCTCCGTCGGGCCGGAAGTTCTCCAGCCGCGACCACAGGCCGACGTACGGCGCGTTGGGGACCTGCGTCTGCATGCCGACGAGGTGCTCGATCGCCTCCAGCGCGGACAGCGGCGCGCGGCGCAGGAGCAGCTGGCGCTCGAGCAGCGCGCGGTTGAGCGCGCGGGTGGTGAGGACGGCGCCAGGCTAGCGCTAGTAGCGCCGGCTGGTCTCCTGCCAGCTCGGCGGCGTGCCCGGGAGCTGTGGTGCGTCGGCGACGTGCAGGCCGTCGAGGACGACGGTCAGGTAGCGATGGCGCAGCTGGTTGGCGCGCACCTCGATCGCCGATTCGGATCGACTTGCAGCTGCTCGATGATCATCGAGAGGTCGCCGACCTCGACGTCCGGGCGCAGCGCGCCGACGGCCTTGGTGCGCTCGAGGAGCTCCTGCGTGGCCTCGTGGATCTCGCGGCCCTGGCGGTTGAGCTCGTCGGTGGCGGTGAAGCTGCCGGCCAGCCGCTGCGTCAGCGCGCCCGGCGCCGATGTCGATGCAGCGGCGCATGAAGCGCGTGAAGGCGATCCACGGATCGCCGTCGTCGGCCAGCGCGGCGCGCACCTCGGCGAGGTAGGCCTCCATGCCGTCGGCGGCCAGGCGCTGCAGCAGCTCGTCCTTGCTCGGCGTAGCGGCGGTAGAGCGCGCCGATGCCGACGCCGGCGTGCTTGGCGACCGCGGCGATCGGGGCGTCCGGATCGGCGAGGAAGACCGCCCGCGCGGAGGTCGAGGATGCGCTCGTCGTTGCGGGCCGCCTCGGCCCGGCGGCCGTAGAGGCCGGCACGGTCGAGCCCTGTTCACTCACGCTTCTCAGACTATCGGAGCGGATCGTTCCGTTCAAGTAAGTTCCGTCGATCGCTCCTAAGGGGTCCTCCGCAAGGACACGCTCCATTCGCCCGATGCAGTCCCTATCGCAGGCGCGCGACAATTCGGAACAGAATGATTCGTTCCGTTATCGAGGAGGAATCTCGCTGTGACCACGACCACCGATCGCTGGCGCTGGCTGGCCTTCGCCGCGGCGCTCGCCGCCGCCCTGATGGACCTGCTGGACTCGACGATCGCCAACGTCGCCGCGCCGTACATCCGCGACGAGCTCGGCGGCTCCTACGCCGACGTCCAGTGGATCTCCGCCGCCTACACCCTGGCCATGGCCGTGATGCTGCTGACCGGCGGGCGCCTCGGCGACATGTTCGGGCGCAAGCGCATGCTGCTCGTCGGCGCCGCCGGCTTCACGCTGGCGTCGGTCGCGTGCGCGGTCGCGCCGTCGATCGAGGCGCTGATCGCCTTCCGCGCGCTGCAGGGCGGGCTCGGCGCGATCATGGTCCCCCAGGTCTTCGGCCTCATCCGCGACCTGTTCGCGCCCCAGGAGATGGGCAAGGCCTTCGGCGATCCTCGGCCCGGCCTGCGGCCTCGCGGCGATCCTCGGCCCGGTCGTCTCCGGGCTGCTGATCGACGCCGACCTGTTCGGCACCGGCTGGCGGATGATCTTCCTGGTCAACGTCCCGGTCGGCGCGTTCGTGCTCGTCGCCGGCGCGAAGCTCCTGCCGAGCGTCGCCCCGAGCGCCTCCTCGCGGCGCCTCGACTCGCGAGCGTCGGCGCTCGCCGCGGCCGGCGCCTTCATGCTCGTCTACCCGCTGGTCCAGGGCCGCGAGCTCGGCTGGCCGCTGTGGGTCCAGGCCGCTGCTGGTCGCCGCCGCTGCCGGTGCTCGCCGCCTTCGGCTGGCTCCCAGGTGCGCCGCCGCGACGCCGGCGCCACGCCGCTGATCGAGCCGGGCATCTTCGCCAAGCGCTCCTACGTGTCGGGCATCGTCGTTCGCGATGGTGTTCCTCGGCGCGATGGGCGGCATCGACGCTGACGCTCGGCGTCCTGCTGCAGGCCGGCCTGGGCTACACGCCCGATTCACGCCGCGCTGACCACCGCGCCGTTCGCTCTGGGCGGCTTCGTCGGCTCCGCGGCATCGGCGGCGATGCTGATGAACAAGGTCGGCCGCACGATCGTCCAGGCCGGCCTGGTCGTCATGGGCGCTTGGGCTGCTCGGGCCTCTACGCCGCGCTGGAGCACGCCGGCGACGGCGGTCGGCAGCTGGGACCTCGTCGCGCCGCTGCTCATCGCCGGCGTCGGCATGGGCATGGTGTGGGTGCCGATGTTCGAGATCATCGTCGGCGACGTCGCCGATCACGAGGTCGGCTCGGCCTCCGGCGTGCTGCAGGCCGTGCAGCAGCTCGGCATGTCGCTGGGCGTCGCCGCGATCGGGACGATCTTCTTCGGCGCGCTGGGCGCCGACGCCGACCGTGCGCGCGACTTCCTGCAGGCGGCGCAGCAGACGACGCTGATCACCGCCGGGCTGGTCGCCGCGGCCGCGCTCATCGGGTTCCTGCTGCCCAGGCGGGCGCGGTCGGGCGAGGAGGCCTGGAGCGCCGAGCCCGCCCTCGCCTGAGCGGCGAACCTCCGCGACGTAGCAATCCTGGTACGACGTCCTGGACGTTCGCGGGGCTAGGTGAGGATCTCGGTCCCCAGCCAGGCGATGAGGCCGACGGTGATCACCGCGGCCACCAGGCCGAGCAGCAGCCGCCCCGGATCCGCAACAGCGGGTCTGGGGCGGTCGTCGGTGATGAGGTCGGCCTGGAGCAGGACCTCGCGCGCCGCCGTCGCGCCGGAGGCCGGGACGAGGACGTCGCGCGGGCCGGCGGCGAGCATGTCGGGGACGTCGAAGCCGGCCGAGCGGCGCACCATCGACGGGATCCCCTCCTCCAGCAGAATGCCCTGCACGAGCTCGGCCTCGGCCTGGTGGCGCGCGCCGACCACGCGCACGAGCTCGCCCTCGCTGTACTGCGGCTTGATCTTGCGCGCGCGCTCGTGCGCGGCGGTCACCGGCTGGTCGGCCCCGGCGCTGCCGGAGTACACCAGCGGCATTCCGCACTCAGGGCAGAAGCGCTCGTCGAGCGGGTGGGTCGAGGCGCAGCTCGGGCAGACCAGCGCCTCACCCGGCATCGACGTCGACCTCCTCGATGACGCCGTCGTCGATCCGGTAGGAGCGCACGTTCGGCTCGCCGTCGCCGCGCAGCCCGACGATCAGCCACTCGACGCCGGGCCATCCGGCCGCGAAGTTGACGTCGGTCTGCGACGGGTAGGGCTCCGAGCGCGTGTGCGAGTGGTAGATCGCGCCGAGCTCGGCCCCGTCGTCCTCGAAGGCGTCCTGCGCGCGGATGATCTCGCGGCCCTCGACCTCGAAGCGCAGCGGACTCGCTGCCACGTTGGTCGCCTCGTGGACGGCGACCGCCCGCCCGTCACGCACGCCGATCATCCCGCAGCACTCGTTGGGAAAGTCGCGCCGCGCATGGTCGACCACGCGCTCGAGGAGCGCCGTGTCGATGCGCACTACTCGGTCTTCAGGGCGGGGCGCTCGTCGTCGTCGTCGCGATCGGTGTCGCCGTTGAGCGATTCCTTGAACTCGCGCATGCCCTTGCCGATGGAGCGGCCCACCTCGGGCAGCTTCTTCGGGCCGAGGACGATCAGCGCGATGACCAGGATGACGATCAGTTCCAGCGGGCCGACGTTGGGCATGGGGTCAGCTTAGAGGTCCTACCACCAGACGGTGGAATCGAGGTTCTCGATCTCGTCCACCGGCCGCGTGTAGATCCCCGCTGGAGAGGTACTTCCAGCCGTCGTCGCAGACGATGAAGACGACGTTGCCCTCGTCCATCTCGTTGGCGATGCGAACCGCGATCGACGCGATGGCGCCGCAGGAGACGCCGGCGAACAGGCCCTCCTCGTCGAGCAGCTTGCGCGTCCAGACGACCGCGTCGCGGTTGGTGACGAAGATCTTGCGGTCCAGCAGCGAGAGATCGATGATCGGCGGGATGAAGCCGTCGTCGAGGGAGCGCAGCCCCTGCACGGGCTCGCCCTGCATGGGCTCGGCCGCGACGATCTTCACGCGGTCGCCCGAGCTCCTCCTTGAAGCGCCGCCCGTTGCCCATGAGCGTGCCGCCGGTGCCCAGGCCGGCGACGAAGGCGTCGACCTCGCCGTCGAGCTCCTCGAGGATCTCGGGCGCCGTGCCGTTGTAGTGGGCGAGCGGGTTGGCCGGGTTGCCGTACTGGTAGGGCATGTAGTACGACGCGTCGGCCGCCGCCATCTCGAGCGCCATCGCGACCGCGCCGTTGGAGCCCTGGTCGCCGGGCGAGTAGACGATCTCGGCGCCGTACATCTCCAGCAGCTGCGTGCGCTCGGGCGTCACGTTGTCGGGCATGACGACCTTCAGCGGGTAGCCCTTGCGCGCGCAGATCATCGCCAGCGAGATGCCGGTGTTGCCGGAGGTCGGCTCGAGGATCGTCTGCCCGGGGCGATGGAGCCCTTCTCCTCGGCGTCCTCGATCAGCGAGCGCGCGACGCGGTCCTTGACCGAGCCCGGTCGGGTTGTGGGACTCGAGCTTGGCCCAGATGCGTACGCCGGGCTTGGGCGACAGGCGGCGCAGCTCGACGAGCGGCGTGTTGCCGATCGCCTGGATGAGGTCGCCGTAGCGACCGCCGCACGGCTTGTTCTGGAGCGGGGGGAGACTCACTTCAGAAAGTGTAGCCAGGCGCGCGTCAGCGCAATCCCCGGCGTTGGCGCTCGCGCTCGAAGATCGCGTCCTGCGACTCGTCGGCGTGGTCGGGCGCGGTGCTCTCCCACTCGGGGCGACCGCGCTTGAAGCGGCGCGTGAGCGCTTCGCGCTTGCGCTCGCTGGCCTCCCCGATGTCGAACCAGCTGATCGGCGCGCCGATGCTGTCGGCGAGCGCCGTCGCCACGGCCAGTGCGAGCACGATCCCCATGACGAGCGCGGCGCCGGGGGCCGCGACGGCGAGCACCGCGGTGACAACAACAGCAAGGAGCAGGAGCCAGCCGACGGTGGTCACGCGCCTCACGCCGCTCAGGCTACGCGGCGCCGGCGGCCTGAGCAAGCACGGCCTCAGGCCATCACGTCGCGCGCAAACGCCTCGAAGGCGTCGACGTAGCGCTGCAGGTCCTCGTCGCTGTGGGCGACGCTGAGCGTCCACTGCTCGTCGACGCCCGGCGTCATGAAGATGCCGTGGTTGATGTGGTACAGCCAGGCGAGCGTCGAGAGCTCCTCGTCGACCTTCGTCGCGTAGTCGCGGTACTCGTACAGCGGCTCTGAGGCGAAGACGACGCAGCCCTTCGAGCCGAGGCCCACCGTGTGGCACGGCAGGCCGTAACGCTCAATCACGTCGTCGAGGCCGGCGCGCAGGCGCGCGTCGAGCGCCTCGAAGCGCGCGTAGGCCCCTTCGGTGAGGACCTCGGTCAGCGCCGCCTGCGCTGCCGCCATCGACAGCGGGTTCCCGTTGAACGTGCCCGACCTGGCGGACAGTGCCGGTGGTGATGAGGTCGGCCAGCGCGTCGGTCATGCCGATCGCGCCGCTCGGGTAGCCGCCGGCGATCGCCTTGGCCAGGCACACGACGTCGGGCTCGACGCCGAAGCGCTCGACCGCGCCGCCGGCGGCGATCGTCGCGCCGGTCTTGACCTCGTCGAAGACGAGCACGACGCCGTGGCGGGCGGTGAGCTCGCGCACGCGCTCGAGGTAGCCCGGCCGCGGGGCGACGATGGTGATGTTCATCATCGCCGGCTCGAGGATCAGGGCGGCGACGCGGTCGCCCATGTCGCCGAGGACGCGCTCGAGCACGTCGGCGTCGTTGAAGGGGATGGCCAGGGTCAGCTCGCTGACGGCGTGCGGGTGGCCGGCGCCGAACGGGACGCTGGCCGGGACGCCGCGCTCGCCCAGCTGGTCGAGCGGCGGCCGGACGCTGACCATGACCGCGTCGTGGTGGCCGTGGTAGGAGCCCTCGATCTTCAGCACGACGTCGCGCCCGGTGGCGGCGCGCGCGAGATGGATGGCATCCATCGTCGACTCGGTGCCGGAGTTGGTGAAGCGCCACTGCGGCAGCCCGAAGCGGCGCTTCAGTTCCTCGGCCACGACGATCGAACCCTCGGTCGGCGCGGCGAAGTGCGAGCCGCGCGCCGCGCGCTCGGCGACCGCGCGGACGATCGCCGGATGGCCGTGGCTGACACACATCACGCCGAAGCCGTTGTGGAAGTCGACGTACTCGTTGCCGTCGACGTCCCAGACGCGGGAGCCCTCGCCGTGCGAGAGGTAGATCGGCCTGGGGTCGGCCGCCTGGAAGGAGCTCGGCACGCCGCGCGGCATGACCGCCCGCGCGCGTTCGAAGTACGCCTGCGAGCCCTCGGTGGCCGCGAGCAGCTTCGTGCGCTCGCGGTCGGTCAGCTCGCGGATGCGCGCGCGATCGATGGTCTCGGAGACGGTGGCCATGGGGCCTCAGAGTAGGGCCTGGACCAGTCGCCCAGCAGGCCAAAGGTGCAGGCCGCCTAGTGGACGACGCGGTACTTGACGTGCGTGACGGCAGGCGAGGCGACGACCTTGACCGGCTCGAGCGTGGGGTCGCCGACGTTCTCGAGCAGCCGCTCTCCGCCGCCCAGGACCACCGGGACGATGTGCAGGTAGGAGCTCGTCGAGCAGCCCGGCGGCCAGGTACTGCCGCACCGCGCTCGCGCCGCCCGCGATCGACACGTCCTTTGCGCCGGCCGCCGACCGCGCCTGCTCCAGCGCGGACTCGATCCCGTCGGTGACGAAGTGGAACGTCGTGCCGCCCTGCATCGCCAGCGGCTCGCGCGCGTGGTGGGTGAGCACGAAGACCGGCGTGTGGTAGGGCGGGTCCTCGCCCCACCAGCCAGTCCACGACTCGTCCCACGGCGCCGTCGCCGCCGCCGAACATCTTGCGGCCCATGACGTAGGCGCCGACGCTCTCGACCGCCTCGTCGACGACGTCGGAGTCGGCGTTGCGCTCGCCGCCCTGCTCGCCGTGCTGCGCGCGCCATGCGTCGGTGGCGAACGCCCACTCGTGCAGGCGCATCCGCCCTCGCCGATCGGGTCGTCGAGGCTCTGGTTGGGCCCGGCGACGAAGCCGTCGAGCGAGATCGAGATCTGGCAGGTGACTGAGCTCATGTTCCTATGGACCCTCGCACGCGGCGGGATTCATCGGTCCCCCGCCGACCGGCGATCGTTCACGGTGGCGCTCACCGCGCGCGGCGAGCGCGCGGCTGCGCGCGTCCACGCGACCTTCGCCGCGCTCGACGAGCGCGTGCTCACAGACCTCTCGCCCTCGGCCGCCGAGGGCTTCCACCACGTCCGGTGCGCGATCGAGCACGTGACGCTGTTCAGCCCGGCCGCGCGCGCGGCGTTCCTCGAGCCGGACTTGGTGGCGTTGCCCTGAGGCTCAGCGTCCGCGAAGCGGGTGACGGATGGCGCGGCGAGGCGCCCGCCAGCCGTCGCCCGCCCGCCATGGCGGGGAGGATGACGAGCGCGTCGCCCTCGCCGACGGGCGTGTCGAGCCCGTCGAGCACGCGGACGTCCTCGTCGTTGAGGTAGACGTTGACGTAGCGGTTGAGGTCGCCGTCGGCGCCGAAGAGCTGGCCCCGCGTGTCGGGGTGCGCTCCGGCGAGGGCTCGAGGACGTCGCCGACGTTGTCGCCGTCGGCCGTGACCTCGCGCTCGCCGCCGACGGAGGGGCGCAGGACGGGGGGAATGCGGATGGTGGCCATGAGCTGGTGCGGACCCTAGCCGGCCGCGGCGCAGAACGCCTCGTAGTCGGGGAACACGCCGATCTCGTCGTCGGTGATCGCGTCGGGCTCGCGCGAGCAGATCGGGCACTCGGGGTCGCGGCGCACCTTCAGCTCGGTCGTCGTCGCGCCGAGCGCGTCGTACATCAGCAGGCGGCCGATCAGCGGGTCGCCGGCGCCGATGATGAGCTTGACGACCTCGGTGGCCTGCAGCAGGCCCATCGTGCCGGGCAGCACGCCCAGGACGCCGTTGGCGCCGCACGACGGCGCGAGCTCGGCCGGCGGCGGCTGGCGGAAGAGGCAGCGGTAGCACGGGCCCTCGTAGGGGGCGAAGACGCTGAGCTGGCCCTCGAAGCCGAGGATCGCGGCGCTGACGACCGGGATCCTCAGGCGCACGGTCGCGTCGTTGAGCAGGTAGCGCGTCGGGAAGTTGTCGACGCCGTCGACGACGATGTCGTAGCCTTGATGATCTCCATGATGTTCGAGGCGTCCAGGCGCGTCTCGTACTTGACGACCTTGACGTCGGGGTTGAGCTCGTTGATCGCTCCTCGGCGCGGAGTCGACCTTCGGCACGCCGACGCGGTCGGTCGTGTGGATGACCTGGCGCTGGAGGTTCGAGACGTCGACGACGTCGTCGTCGACGATGCCGATCGTGCCGACGCCGGCGGCGGCGAGGTAGAGCGCGGTCGGCGAGCCGAGGCCGCCGGCGCCGAGCAGCAGCACCTTGGCGTCGAGCAGCTTCTGCTGGCCCTCGACGCCGACCTCGGGCAGCAGCAGGTGGCGGCTGTAGCGCTCGCGCTGCTCGGGCGGTGAACGTGCGCGGGACCTCGACCTCGTAGCCGCGGTCCTTCCACAGCGTGATGCCGCCGGTCATCGACTCGACGTGCTCGTAGCCGAGGTCGGTGAGCGTGTTGGCGGCCAGCGCCGAGCGGTTGCCGGAGGCGCAGTAGAGGATGACGCGCTGGCGAGCGGTCGGGCACGGCGCCGTCGATGCGCGACTCGAGGTAGCCGCGCGGGACGTGCTTGGCGCCGGGCAGGTGGCCCCGCGCGATCTCGTCGGTCTCGCGCACGTCGATCGACGGGCCACGCCCTCGCCGAGCGAGCTCGCGAACGGCCGACGGGTCGACCTCGTCGATCTCGGCCTTGATCCGGCGGATGAACTCGCTGCCGGAGACGCTCACTGGTCAATCACCTGAACTCGGTCGGGATTCATACTTCAGAAAGTATAGCGCCGTCCAGCGAGCGCGCACCGAAGCGCGACGAGGCGCCCGCGCTCCTCGGGACACCTGCGTCCACGGTCGGCGGAACTGCCTGAGGGACCGGCTGCTCGGCGCGGCAACCGTGGAGAGTGCTGCACAAGGAGTATCGGACCCGGAGCGCCCGCCGACATGGGGTCGGCCCCATGCGCGCCCTCTCTCACGCAGGTGCTCGCCGTCAACGCCGCTGCTCATCGCGGCCACCGTGCTCGCCGCGATCGCCGTCGGCGCCAGCCTGCATCGGCGACGACCGGCATCGAGCGCGACCGCTTCCTCGTGCTCGTCGCCGCGCTGCTCGCGACGGTCCTCGCTCAACGGCTTCGTCCTGCGCCGCCGCTTCGCGCCGCTGGAGCAGCTGATCGGCACGATGGAGCGCGTCGACCTCGCCGGCCGCGGCACCCGCGCGCCGCGATCGCCCGACGGCGAGTCCGACGGAGGTCGCCCGCCTGCACGCAGGCGTTCGACGCGCATGCTCGCGCGCCTCGAGGCCGAGCGCGCGCGGCCGGCGACGCGGTGCTGCGCGCCCAGGAGGCCGAGCGCGCGCGGCGTCGCCCGCGACCTGCACGACGAGGCCAACCAGGCGCTCGACCGGCGTGCTCGCTGCGCCTCGCAGCCACCGCCCAGGGCGCGCCCGCCGGAGCTGCGCGAGGAGCTGCGCGAGACGCAGCGCGTCGCGACGCAGGCGATGGACGAGCTGCTGCGGCCTGGCGCGCGAGCTGCGGCCCGCCGCGCTCGACGACCACGGGCTCGCGCCGGCGCTGCGCACGCAGGTGCGAGACTTCGGGCGCAGCGCCGGCGTGCTGCCGACGCTGTCGCGGCCGACGGGACGCGGTCGACGAGCTCGGCGCGTACGAGCAGCTCGTCGTCTACCGCGTCGTGCAGGAGGCGCTCTCGAACGTCGCCCGCCACGCCGGCGCGCGCAGCGTGCGCGTCGACGGTCGGGCGCGACCGACGGCGGCACGGTCGTGCGGGTCGCCGACGACGGCGACGGGCTTCGCGCCGGGCACGCGACGCGACGGGCGCTCGGCCTGACCGGCATGCGCGAGCGCGCGCTGCCTGGCCGGCGGCCGTGTCGACGTCGCGCTCGCCCCCGGCGACGGCACGACCGTCGAGCTGCGCTGCCGGCACGTGGCATGCGGGCCGCGGCATGAGGCTGCTGATCGCCGACGACCACGGCGTCGTGCGCGGCGGCCTGCGGCTGCTGCTCGACCGCCAGCCCGACATGGAGGTCGTCGGCCGAGGCCGCCGACGGCGCCGAGGCCGTCGAGCACGCGCTGCGCGAGCGCCCCGACGTCTGCGATCCTCGACGTCTCGATGCCGCGGCTGACCGGCCTGCAGGCGACGCGCGAGATCCGCGCAGTGCGCCCGAGATCGCCGTGCTCGTGCTCTCGATGCACGACGACGAGC
Source organism: uncultured Actinomycetes bacterium (assembly GCA_963821355.1). Classification (GTDB taxonomy): domain Bacteria; phylum Actinomycetota; class Thermoleophilia; order Solirubrobacterales; family Solirubrobacteraceae; genus JAOPZW01. The sequence continues at coordinate 283,881 of CAWGDO010000010.1, forward strand.
GCTACCTCTTCGAGGCGCTGAAGGCCGGCGCCGTCCGGCTACGTGCTCAAGCGCGAGGCCGACCACGACCTCGTCGACGCCGTGCGCGCGGTCGCGCGCGGCGAGCCGTTCCTGACGAACGCGGCGCAGCGCGCGCTGGTGCGCGAGTGGATGGACGACGACAGCGCCGGCCCCGCGAGCCGCTGACGCCCGCGCGAGCAGGAGGTGCTCAAGCTCATCGCCGAGGCGCACACCAACCGCGAGATCGGCGAGATCCTGCACCTCGCCGAGAAGACCGTCGAGTCGCACCGCGGCGAACATCCTGCGCAAGCTCGGCATGCGCGACCGCGTGGAGCTGAGCTCGTGCGCTACGCGATCAGACGCGGGCTCGTCGAGCCCTAGTGAGCCGAGCGCGCCGACCGCGCCCAACGAAGGCGCGAGCGCCTACGCTGACGGGCAGTGCCCGCCCGCGTGCGCCTCGCGCTCATGGTCTTCGCCTCGCTGGCCATCCTGGCCGCCGCCGGGGTGATCGTCTTCGCCCGCCCCGAGAAGGCGACGCCGCTCGGCGCAGGCGGGTTCGCCGGCGCGCTGAGCCCGCCCAACATCCCGCCCAGGGACTTCACGCTGTCCGACGAGGACGGCAAGCCGATCTCGCTGCGCCAGTACCGCGGGCACGTCGTGGTGCTGACCTTCATGTACTCGACCTGCCAGGACACCTGCCCGGTCACCGCCACGACCATCCGCGGTGCTCTTGACGATCTCGGCCACGATGTGCCGACGCTCGCGGTCAGCGTCGACCCCGCCAACGACACGCGCGACAACGCCGAGGCGTTCCTCGTCAAACGCGGCCTCAGCGGCGGGCGCATGCACTTCCTACTCGGCACGCGCGCGCAGCTCGCGCCGATCTGGCACGCCTACGGCATCCAGCCGCAGGGCAACGGCTTCGAGCACACCGCGCGCGTGCTGCTCATCGACAAGGACGGGCGCCAGCGGGTCGCGTTCCCGGTCGAGCAGCTCGTCGACCGCGACCTCGCCCACGACATCCGTAAGCTCGAGGGCGAGCCGGCTTAGGCGGCCTCGTGCACCGCGAGGACGTTGCCCGCCGGGTCCCTGAACCAGGCGATCACCGGCCCGCCACTGCGCGAGATCCCCTTCTCGTCCTGGTCGAAGCCGTCGTAGCGCTCGAAGCTCACGCCGCGCGCCGCCAGCTCGTCGACGGCCGCGTCCACGTCGTCGACCGGGAAGTTGAGGATCGTGTACGCCGCCGGCGCGTGGTCGGGCTTGCGGTAGATCAGCGTCGGGCGATCGCCGGCGAGGTGCAGGACCAGCAGGCCGTTGCCCTCATCGAGCAACTCGACCCGGATCCCGAGCGTCCCCTCGTAGAACTCCCTCGCCTTGTCGACGTCGTCGACGGCGAAGCCGCTGTATGCCTTCGTATTCTCGAACATGACTTGACGACTCGCCGGCGGCGGCGAAACTCATCGGTATGTGTCAGGCGCCGCTCGCCTCGGGCAACGGCTCGGAGGGCCGCACGCGCAGGACGCGGGCGACGCCCACGGGCATCCACCAGTTCCAGCGCCCGAACAACGACATGACGGCAGGTACCAGAACGGCCCGGATCACGGTCGCGTCGAGCAGGATCCCGGCGGCCAGCCCGGTGGCCAGCACCTTGACGTCGGTCTCCGGTCCCGAGGCGAGCGCCGCGAAGGCAAGGAAGAGGATCAGGGCGGCGCTCGTCACCAGCCGGCCCGTGCGGCCGAGCCCGAAGATGATCGCCTCGTTGGTGTCGTGCGTCTTGTCGTACTCCTCGCGGATGCGGGAGAGGATGAAGACCTCGTAATCCATCGACAGCCCGTAGAGGAACGCGAAGACGATGAACGGGATCCACGAGGAGATCGAGCCGGTCGCCGCGATGCCCCAGATCTCGTCCGAGCCATGGCCCTGCTGCCAGATGATCTCCATGATCCCCCACGCCGCGCCGATCGACAGCACGTTGAGGACGATCGCCTTCGCCGGCAGCAAGAGCGAGCGGAACGCGCGCGCGAGCAGCAGGAACGTGAGGATCCCCAGCACGGCGATCAGCAGTGGGAACGATCCGTAGACCGCGTCGATGAAGTCGGCGTTGAGCGGACCGCTGCCACCGACGCGCGCGCCGGGCGCGGCCGCGTGCGCGGCGTCGCGCACGTCCTGCACGGCGTCGCGACCGCCCTGCGACTCGTCGCCCTGACGCGGCACGGCGACGACGATCGCCTTGCCGTCCTTGCGCCAATCGGCTGCCGTCGGCGCCGCGGCGCCGTGCACGCCGTTGGCGCGGGCCTCCGCGACCGCCACCTTCGGCGCCTCGCCCGCCGGCACGAGCGTCTCGACCGGGGCGATCGCGCCCTTGCCGATGCCCGACCTGTCGAGCGCGTGCAGACCCTCCTTGGCCGGGCCCGCCTTGGCGATCGTGTCGGGGTCGGCGTTGCCAAGGTGCAGGTTCGTCGCCGCCGACAGCAGCGCGAAGAGCACGGCGAGCGCCCCGATGGCCGCGACCCAACGGCGGCGCACCATGAGCTCGGCCCAGCGCGTCCAGAAGCGATGGCTGTTGTCGTTGCGACGCAGGCGCCTGCGATCCATGCGCGGTCCGACCGTCGCGAGGATCACCGGCAGCAGGGTGATGGCGCAGGCCGTCGCCACGAGCGGGATCAGCAGGCCGCCGTAGCCCATGCTCCGCAGGAAGGGCAGCGGCACCACCACGAGCGCGAGCAGGCCGATCGCGACGGTCGTGCCCGAGAAGACCACGGCCCGTCCGGCCGTCCCCATCGCGGCGACGACCGCAGCATCGTTGTCGAGCCCCTTCTCGCGTTCCTCGCGCCATCGGATGACGATCAGCAGCGCGTAGTCGATCGAGACGCCCAGGCCGATCAGCGCGACGAGGAACTGCACGATCGGCGAGATCTCGGTGATCGCGGTCAGCCCCCACAGCAGCAGGAACGAGACCAGCACGGAGCAGATCGCCATCCCCAGCGGCACGAAGGCAAGCGCCGACCCGAACACGAACAGCAGCACGATCAGTGCGCCGACGCCGCCGATCACCGCCTCGAGCAGGACGCCCGGGCCGTCGTCGCCCTCGCCGGAGGAGTCATAGAGCGCGTCGTAGCCGGTCAGGTGCACCGGTGCACCGGCAATGGTCTTCCCCTCGACGGCGTTGCGCAGGGCCCGCTGGCGGTCGGTGTTGTTGCCGAACGGATCGTCGCTGCGCGGCGGGAAGACGTAGACGAACGCGGTGCGGTCATCGCGTGAGACGAACGTGCGGTCGCCGGTCGAGCCGAAGCCGGCCACGCGCGAGCCCGGCACGGCCTTGCGCGCCGTGGCCTCGAGCTCGCGCAGCTGCGCGCGGACGGCCGGCGACGTGACGCTCTGGCCGCGCGGGAGCTCGACCACCGGCACGAGCGGCAGTGTCTCGCCGCCGTTGCCGTACAGCTTCTGGATCTCCTGGCTGGCGTCCCAGCCCTCGCGGCCCGGCACGCTGAAGCGCTGGTCGAGCGCCTTGGATGCAGGCCCGGCCGCCACGATCCCCACGAGGGTGAGCAGCAGCCAGCCCACCGCGACGGCGCGCTTGTGCTGCAGGACGCTACGGGTCAGGCGCTGCATCATCGTGGCGGGACTCCTGGGCCGGGGCGTGTGCTAGGCCCCACGGTTTGTAGGGAATCGGCCGCCGCCCGGAGGTACGGCCTGCCCCCGAGCGACGTAGGGATGACCGCACTTCACGCTAATCGCGACTCGCGCGCCTGTCTTCTCGAAAGCTGCTCTCTACTCGTCTCCTTCGCCGCCGCGCCGGCGCTCGCGCCGCTCTTGCACCCACAGGACGACGACGACGATGAGCACCGGCGCCAGGTACAGCAGCGAGTGGTACCAGTGGCCGAGATGGGCGAAGGGCGGCGCGATCATTGGGCGGCCGCCGACAGCAGCCAGAGGCCGAGGCTCGTGAAAGCGACCATCACCGCGAGCATCCAGTACTGCGAGCGGATGGCGTCGCGCGCGCGGTCGTAGACGACCAGCGCGCGGTCGTGGGCGAGCGTCAGGGCGCAGGCGTGGCCGAGGACGAGCGCGGCGACCTGCACGTACCAGACCCCGTTGGGGCCGACGAGGTTGTAGTCGATCGTCGCCGTCGCGGTGCCGAACACGTTGGAGCCGTTGCCCAGCGGATCGGAGACGAGGTAGGCCATCGCCTGGCCCTGATAGGTCAGCAGCGAGAAGTAGTGGGCGATGACGTAGGCCAGGGAGATCGGGATCAGCGAGTGCACGAAGCGGCGCGACAGCTCTTCGGTGCTGTGGCTGGTGCGCACCGAGTGCATGCCCATGACGCCGAGTCGGTAGACGCCCGACACCAGGCCGACCATGAACAGCAGGCCGATGGTGAAGGCGATCTCGAGCGCGACCTCGCCGCTGAAGCCGAGGTTGATGAAGCGCTGCTGCAGCTCGGGCGCGATGGCGCCGTTGCCCGTCCACAACGCGCCCTGCGAGAGGCCGTCGAAGCTGACCGTGCCGATCATCACGCACAGCATCGGCACCGTTCCCGAGCCGGCGTGGAGCCGCGGCGCGCCGCCCAGCACCGGTCGCACGTACAGCGTGCGGTCGCGCCAGTGCAGCGGTGAGAGCAGCGAGAACATCCGGAAGTAGACGCCGAATGCGTCGGCGTTGCGCGTCCACGGCTCGACCCCGTAGAGGCTCATGCCGACCAGCTGCGTGGCCGCGTAGAGCAGCGCCATGATGGCCAGCGTGGTCGGGTCGTCGCGGTTGACGTAGACCAGCTCGACCCAGGCGAAGAACAGGATCCCGAGCGCCGCGGGCCAGCGCCCTAGCCACGCCGGATAGGCCAGCGGCGCCGGCATCTCGCCGCCACGCCGGCCGCGCGCGAACAACCACCCGGCGGCACGCCCGACGGCGCGCCACGGGTTGAAGGCGGCGAAGACGTCGCCGAGCAGCAACGTCGAGAAGGGAATCGCCACCCAGAAGATCACGTAGACGACCGTCGGCATCAGGTTCGCGGTCGCCGTCTGCGTGCCCTCGAAGCCGGCCCAGACGGTGACCGCGAAGGCCGCCACCCCCAGCGCTCCGCACAGCACCTCCAGGCCCAGCGGCACCGAGAGCACGCGGCGCTCCTCGACGCGCTCCAGGCGCGGGCGCGGCCAGAGGGCGGCGAGCGCAACGAACGAGACGACGAGCACGACCGTCGCTGCCCACGCGAACAACCAGCGCGGGATCGGCAGGTCCTGCTTGCCGACGAGGCCGTGCGCGGCGGCGCTCGACGGAAGCAGCGCAGCAGCGGTCAGAGCCGCCGCAACGCCGCTTGCCAGCCGCTTTCTCATTCGGTCACCGTGACGTTGGCCAGCGTCTGCTTGTGCTCCTCGAGCTCGACGATGAACTTGCCCGTGATCGTCGCCGGGATCTGGAAGCGGACCGTGCCACCCTGGTCGACGTCCTTGTGCACGTCGTAGCCGTGGAAGTGCACCTCGTCAGCGGTGTCGGAGTGCACGGTGAGGTCGATCGTCTGGCCCTTCTTCCACGTGAAGTCCTGGACGCCGCCCACGGGCTTTGCGTCCTTGACCTCGACGGTCGCCTTGCCGCTCGTCTTCTCGTTGTCGTCGTTGCCGCCCGACTGGGCGATCACGAATGCGCCGACAGCAACCGCGACCGCCAGCACCAGCAGCACCACGCGCTGCCTACCACTCATCGTTACCTCCTCGATCTGTCGTGAACGGTGCTTCAGCGACAGACTTGCGGTGGCCCGCGGCACGCGCCGAGGCGCGCGAGCAGCGCGCCGGAGGCGGCGACGTACGGGACCGGCGCGACGAGCGTAGCCGCGGGCCGGGGCACCGCGCTCGACAACACGCCCAGCGCCGCCGGCGCCCGCGCCTCCAGGCGCCTGCCGATCCGCAGCGCCGCGGCGACGGCCAAGCCGGCGGCGACGGCCAGCGGCACGGCGATCCAGCCGCCGTGCCCGAAGATCCCGTACACGCCGGCGGGATGGCCCGCGGCGAGCAGGCCTTCGGTGGCCTCTTGTGCCGAGTACAACGCGATGATCGCGGCGGCGCACGCCGGCCACAGAACGGCCAGGCGCTGCGCCCGCGGCGAGCGGCCGGCCGGCGCCAGGCTCGCGCGCACGAGCAGGCGCGCCAGCGCGAGGGCGAGGAGCGCGCCGAGGACCGGCGTCACCGGGCCGAGGTAGGCATGGCCCTGGTGGCGCAGGGCCTCGCCCGCATCGCCGCCGTAGGCCAGCAGGTAGCGCAACTGGTGCACCGTCCACCAGCCGACCGCGACGAGCGCAGCCGTGCGCAGCGTCTCACGCCCTTGAGCCACGGCGCAGGATTCTACGGGCGCGGTGCCCGCGTGAGAGCCGGACGGACGGGCGAGCCGCAGCGCGCCCGTCCCGTCGGCCGCGTGTTACTTCTTGCAGGCGACCGTGTCGGTCGCGGTCTTGCTGGTGCCGTCGGTGTAGTTGAAGGTGCCCTTGAACTTCAGCTTGCCGCCCGAGCAGCCCTTGAGGCCGATGTAGGGCACACCCTTGGACGTGCCGCCCACGCTGGTGGAGAAGTTCAGCAGCGTGGCGGTGACGCCCGTGAGCGGGGTCTGCAGGTTCGACGGAATCGGCACGTCGAGCTTGTAGCCGTAGTCGCCCGTAGCGCGCTTGAGCGTCGCCGCGATGACCGAGTCGATCACCAGCGGGCTCGAGCCCTGCACGCGCAGGTAGAACCACCGGTTGGCGGGGTTCGCCTTGGACGCGGCGCCGTTGAAGGCGGTCACCGTGAGGGCCTCCTGGCCGCCGATCGTCGCCTGGCCGGCCGCCTTGCCGCTACCGATCTTGGCGCTGCCGCACTTGCTGGCCACCTCGGTCGGCGACGGCGTCGACGGGTCGCTCGGCTTGCACTCCTTGAACGCCTTGCCGTTGAAGACGAGGTTCTTGTCGAAGAAGATCACGGCCTTCGACGTCGCGAACGTGCCGGCCGGAGTCCCGGGGCCGGGGGTGGTCGTCGTGAGCACGTTGAGCTTGCCGATCGACTTCGGCTTCTCCTTCGTGCCCGCCTTGTTGTGCGTCATCTTGACGTCGATCCCCTGCTGGGCGTCGACCGCCGAGGCAACGCTCACCACCGTCAAGGCAGAAACCAGAACGGCCCCGGCCACAAGCGTGGGCTTGCGCATCCTTCCTCCTGCTAGTGGGTCAATTGGGGTGCAAACCTACATACGAAGTTGAAGTTGCGGCGCGGTTGACTGACTTTCGTCCGATAGCGTGGCCGCCCCCCGTGCGACCGCCGGTCGACGACATCCCCGCGCCACCGTTCCCGTCGAAGGTGCCGTGGGCCAACGTCGCGTCGCTGCGGATGGACAAGCAGATCGGGCGCCCCGTGCTGGTCGAGTTCTGGGACTTCTGCCGCCCGAGTTCGCTGCGGACACTGCCCTACGCGCGGGCCTGGCACGAGCGCTACGCGCCCGCCGGCCTGCGCGTGGTGACCGTCCACTCCCCCGGGTTTCCGCCCGGCGAGGACGAGCAGGCGGTGCGGGCGGCCGTCGAGCGCCTGGAGATCGAGCATCCGGTATGCATCGACATCGGCTTCGAGCTGTGGCGCGCGTACGAGAACAAGGGATGGCCCGCGCGCTACCTGTGGGACGCCGACGGCCACCTCGCCGAGTACCACTACGGCGAGGGCGGCTACGCCGAGACCGAGCGCGCGATCCAGGGGCTGCTCGGCATCGAGCGCGAGCCCCTCGCGCCCGTGCACCCCGAGGACGAGCCCGCGGCGCGGATCGTCACCCCGACGCCCGACCAGCCCGGCGCCTACAGCGGGCCGTACGGCGCCGGCGGCGCATGGGCGGTCCTCGGCGGTGTGGGCGAGCTGCAGGTCAACGGCCGGCACGTGGCGGTCGACTGGCCCGGCGCGCGCCTGCTCGTCGAGCACGGGCACCATGTCAACGCCGTGCTCGACCTTCGCATCGGCGCGGGCGTGACCTGCTACGCGACGTGCTTCACGCCGGGGCTTGTGCTGCCGGGGGCATGATCTCGGCGGCGTCGACGCCGTCGAGCAGGCGCACGAGGCGCGGGTCACCGCCGTCCTCGAGCTCGACCGCGCCGCCCGGCGAGTACGGGCCGCCCCAGTTGCGGTCCAGGTACATGGACTCGTAGACCCACGACCCGGTGTTCAGCAGCGCCGCGCCCCCCGCGAGGCGCCACTCCTGCTCCTCGTCGCCGGGCAGCGGCCCGGCGCGGTGGGTGTGGCCGAAGATCACGTGGCGCGCGTCGAGGCGCAGGCGCGCGACGACCTCCCCCATCGCGCGCAGGCCGGCCCGCCGCAGCTCCACGCCCGAGACGTCGGCCTTGAGCGGGCCGAGGCCGAGGCGGTTCAGCGCGCCGATCGCGAGCGGGAAGGCGCCCGCCAGAGCTCGGGCCCGGTGCGAGCGCGGGTCCTCGCCCGCCAGCGCGCGCCACGCGCGGGCCGACGCGTTGGCCGGCGCAGCCGCACGCCCGTCGGCCACGCGGGCCGCGGCCGCGTCGAGCAGCGCGTACATCGGCGCGAGGGCGATCTCGTAGTCGTCGGGAGTCGTGGCGTGCGTCACCGGCGCGCGCAGCAGGCGCCCGAGCACGCCGGCGCCGAGGCGCTCGAAGCTCGGGACGGTCACGTGGCGGTCGAGGTAATGGCCGTGCGTGGCGTAGATCCCGTCGTCGAGCCAGATCCCGGGGTAGACGACGTCCAGCGAGGCGGGCTGCAGCATCCGGGCCACGGCGCGCGTCCCGGTCGAGGCCTTCGGCCCGGCGCGCTCCTGCAGCCCGAGCGGCTCGTGGCCGTTGCGCGACCGCCATTCCAGCCACGGCGAGATCATCCGGAAGTCGTGGTTGCCGGGGACGAGCACGACCTCGCCGTCGGCGCCCAGGCGCCTCCCGATGGCGCGCAGGACAGGCCGCGCCACCTCAAGCGCGCCGTACGCGGGACCGTGGCGCAGCTCGAGCAGATCGCCGAGGACGACGAGCCGGTCGACGCCGTCGAGGGCGTCGAGCAGCGCCTGGAGTGCCGCCGGGCGGCGCAGGACGTCGACTTCATTGCGCGCCCCGAGGTGCAGGTCGGAGATGACGAGGGTCCGCACGGGTCGTGCAGGCTACTGTGCCGCCGTGACCGCACCTGCACTCGACGGGATCCTCGTCGCCGACCTCTCGCGCGTCCTCGCCGGGCCGCTCTGCACCATGACCCTGGGCGACCTCGGGGCCGACGTCGTCAAGGTCGAGCGCCCCGACGGCGGCGACGACACGCGCCACTGGGGCCCGCCGTTCGTCGACGAAGGCGCGACCTACTACCTCGGCCTGAACCGCAACAAGCGGTCGATCCTCCTCGACCTCAAGGACCCCGGCGACCTGGCGCTGGCGCGCGAGCTGTGCGATCGCGCCGACGTCGTGGTCGAGTCCTTCCGGCCCGGGACGAGCGACCGCCTGGGGCTGGGCTACGAGGAGATCGCGCGCACGAACCCGGGCGTCGTCTACTGCTCGATCAGCGCCTTCGGCTCTGGCGAACGCGCGGCTGCGCTGCCCGGGTACGACCTGCTCCTGCAGGCGATGAGCGGGCTGATGTCGGTCACCGGCGAGCCGGACGGCCGGCCGCTGAAGGTCGGCGCGGCGCTCATCGACATGCTGTGCGGCATGTACGCGACGACCGGCGTGCTCGCCGCGCTGCGCGCGCGCGAGCGCGACGGCCGCGGCCAGCGGGTCGAGGTCTCGCTGATGGACAGCGCGCTGGCCGGCCTGCTCAACCAGGCCTCGGGGTACCTCAACGCGGGCGCGGTGCCCGGCCGGATGGGCAACCGCCATCCCTCGATCGCGCCCTATGAGACCTTCGCGGCCGCCGACGCCGAGTTCGCCGTTGCGGTCGGCAACGACACGATCTACGCGCGGCTGTGCGACGTGATCGGGCGGCCCGAGCTCGCCGGCGACGAGCGCTTCGCCACCAACGCGGCGCGCATGGAGCACCGCGACGCGCTCGCCGCCGAGCTCGAGGCGGCGTTCGCCGCGGGCGCGGCGGCCGACTGGGTGGCGGCGCTTGGCGAGGCGGGCGTGCCCGCCGGGCCGATCAACGACGTCGCGCAGGCCTTCACCTTCGCCGAGGGACTCGGCATGGAGCCCGTCGACGAGACCGACGGCGTCCGCACGGTGCGCTCGCCGATGCGCCTGGGCGCGACGCCGGCGGCTGTGAGCCGCCGGCCGCCGCGCCTCGGCGAGCATTCGGTGGAGATCCGCGCCTGGCTGGCCCGCCCGGCCTAAGCCCGGGCCTAGGCCGCTTCGGGGACGACGTCGGCCGGCACCTGCACGGTCTCGTGGTGCAGGCTGCCCTTGATCAGCACGCCCGCCGCGATCGCGCAGGCGGCGGCGAGGCCGGCGCCGGCGAACAGCGCGTGGTGCAGGCCGTCGACGTACTTCTGCGGCGAGCCGCCGCCGAGGGCCGAGCCGGCCGGCACGAGCGCGCCGAGCGCGGCGACGCCGAGGGCGATACCGGCCTGGCGGAACGTGTCGTTGACGCCGGCGGCAAGGCCGCTCTGCTCGACGGGCACCGACCCGAGCGCCACGGCGATGACCGACGGGTTGAACAGGCCGGTGCCGACGGCGGCCACGAGCATGCCGGGCAGCAGCGCCGTCCACGACGAGTCGGCCTCCGCAAGGGTCATCAGCGCCATGCCGATCGCGACGAGGCCGAGGCCCGCCGCGATCATCGTCCGCGGCGACACGCGCTCGCCGAGCTGGCTCGTCGCGCCCGAGACGAAGAAGATGACCACCGTGGCAGGCAGGTAGGCCAGGCCCGCCTCGATCGCCGAGAGCCCGAGGATCTGCTGCAGGTAGAGCGTCATGTAGAGGAACACGGCGAAGAACGACGCCGAGATTCCGAACGCCGCGATCTGCGCACCGGTGAACGACGGGATGCGGAACAGCCGCAGGGGCAGCATCGGGTGCGTCGAGCGGGCCTCGAGCCCGATGAACGCGCCCAGCAGCGCGGCCGCGCCGACGAACTCGGCGATGATCTGCGGGCTGCCCCAGCCGACCTCGTTGCCGCGCAGCAGCGCCAGCACGAGCAGGAAAAGGCCGCCGATGAGCGCGACCTGACCGGTCCAGTCGACCGGCGGATGGGCGGGATCGCGCGACTCACGCACGTACTTGCGGGTGATCCACAGGCACGCGGCGCCGAGCGGGATGTTGATCAGGAAGATCCACTGCCAGTCCAGCCCGCTGGTCAGCGCACCGCCGACGAGTGGCCCGATGGCGAAGGTGCCGCCGATCGTGGCCCCGTACGCGGCCAGCGCGCCGGCGCGCTCGCGAGGATCGGGGAACGCGTCGGCCAGGATGGCCAGCGACACGGCGAACATGATGGCGCCGCCGACGCCCTGGATGGCGCGCGCGACGTCGAGGAAGACGATGTCCGTCGCGGCGGCGCACGCGGCCGAGGCGACGGTGAACACGACAAGACCGATCGTGAACAGCCGCCGTCGACCGAGGCGGTCGGCGAGCGCCCCGGCCGTGAGGACCACCGATGCGAGCGCCAAGGTGTAGGCGTCGACGACCCATTGCAGGCCGCTGAGGCCCGTGTTCAGGTCATCCGCGATCCGGGAGAGTGCGGTGTTGACGACCGCGATGTCGAGCATGAGCATCGCCGTGGCGGTGCACACCACGACGAGCGTCCAGCGCTTGGCTATCGATAGTGAAGTCATGAAGTGGCAACTGTGCCCCTACCTACGGGCAAGGGCCATGCGGGTAGCCGCACCCAGGATGTCGAGCGGGCTCCCGACCTTCAGTGAGGTGCGACACGCAACGTCGCGTGGCCGGCGAGGAGCTTCGCCTTCCTCGCCGTGATCCGCACCGTTCCGGCCCGGTGCACGCGCACGTCCGCGGTGCCGTCGCGGCCGGTGATCGCGTGCGCGCCGCCGGCGCTCACCCGCGCGCCCTCGACGCGATGAAAGCCCCCGGAGTAGCGCAGCCGGACGATCACGTGGACCTTGCCCGTGCCCGCCACGCCGGCGCGGACGTCCAGGCGCGCGTCGGCCGTGGGGACGAACGTGAGCAGCTCGCTGTGGCCGGTCCCGTAGGTCGGCTTCGCCCCGCCCGGCGCGAGCGGCGACAGCAGCCAGTGCAGCACGCCGCCGCGCGCGTCGATGACGTCGAGGCCCTCGGACTCGGCGGCCACCCCGGGCAGCTCGAGCTCCAGGCGCCGCGGCGTGGCGCCGGTGACGTCGACCGACCAGACCTGCAGCCTCCCCGTGTCCTGCCCGGCGAGCAGCAGCCGCCCGTGGTAGAAGACCGCGCCGGTCACGCCCGACGGCGGCACGGCGCCCACCAGGCGCTTGACCGGCCGCAGCGGCGTCGTGACCCCGGGCGCGATCGCCGCGGTGTCGTACGCGAGCAGGTCGCGGCCGCTGGAGGTCCACAGCTCGTGGCCGCCGGGCGCGACCTCGGCCCACATCGCCTTGGGGATGTCCGCGGGATCGAGCGCCACTGAGTAGCGCGGGCGCAGGCTGGCCGGATCGGCGACCTCGATCGCGCCCCGCCCGCACGTGTTGCCGCCGTTCGGCGCGCCGGGCACGTAGCACTCCAGCGGCAGCAGCAGTCGCCCGCCCTCCCGCGTGTCCCAGGTCAGGTCGCCGATGTGGTTGAAGCCCTGCGCGGTGAGATCGGGCGCGATCGCGTTGGCGTTCTGAGCCCGTTGGCGCAGGTCGCGATCGGTGCGGTAGAGGCCCTGGAAGATGCCGTCGAAGAACAGGCTCCCGGCGGCCGAGTGCGTCAGGCCCTGGAAGTAGTTGAGCGGCACGGAGTCCGCCTGGGCCAGCCGCCAGCGACCGGGATCCGCCGCGCTCGCCGGCCCGGCCAGCGCGAGCGTCGCCAGGAGCGCGATCGCGGTCCTAGCCGGCCAGCCGCGCAACCCAGATCTCCTCCGAGGGCCACTTGCGCGCCCACTCCGGGGTGACGAACTCGTAGCGCGTCGTCGCACCCTCCGGCGCCTGAAGCTCGTGCAGCGCCTCGACCGTGAAGCCACGGCGGCCGAGCAGAGCGATGAGCTCGCCGTGCGCCAGGTGGAACTCGACCGATCCGTCGCTCCACTGAAACCGGCGCATCCCGAACTGCGGCAGCACGAGCGCCTCGCCGGAGGCCTCGTCCTCGTCGTGCATGGTGAGCAGCAGGAGCGGCGAGTTGGTCATGAACCACAGGCACCCGCCCGGGCGCAGGAGCCGCGCGGCCTCGGCGATCCATGCCTCGGGATCGCACCACAGGCTCGCGCCGTACTCGGAGATCGCGACGTCGAAGGAGTCGTCTGGCAGCGGCACGGCCTCGGCGCTGCCCTCGATCAGCGGGAAGTCGAGCCCGTGCTGTGCCTGCATCGCTCGCGCCGTGGCGAGCTGCTCGGGCGTCACGTCGACGCCGACGGGCCGCGCGCCGCGGCGGGCCAGCCAGGCCGACACGTAGGCGGTGCCGCAGCCGAGCTCGATCACATCGCGGCCGTCGACCTCCGGCAGCGAGCCGATGCTCGCCTCCGGGATTCCCCAGATGCCCCACGTGATCTCGTCCTGGGCCCAGTGGCGCCGCGCGGGCTCCTCGTAGTCCTTGGCCTGGACGCCCCAGGCCTCGCGGTTGGCCCGAGCATGGTCGCTCAGGCTCACGCCGAATCGGCGGCCAGGGCCTGGCGGATCGTCTTGGGGAGCATGAAGCGCACGTCCTCCTGGACGACCTCGAACTCCTCGACGTCCTCGGTGCCGCGGTCGCGGAAGAACGCGACGAGCCGCTGGACGAGCTCCTCGGGGGCGCTGGCGCCGGACGTGATGCCGACGACGCGCTTGCCGTCGAGCCACTCCTCGCGCACCTGGTCCTCGTTGTCGATCAGGTACGAGTCGGCGCCGTGCTCGCGCGCGACCTCGACCAGGCGGTTGGAGTTCGACGAGTTGCGCGAGCCGATCACGAGGACGAGATCGCACTGCGCGGCCATCTGCTTGACCGCCGCCTGGCGGTTCGTCGTGGCGTAGCAGATGTCGTCGGTGCGCGGCCCGATGATGTTCGGGAAGCGCTCGCGCAGGCGGTTGATGATCGCGCGCGTCTCGTCGACCGACAGCGTCGTCTGCGAGATGTAGGCGAGCTTGCTCGGGTCCTCGACCTCGAGCGCGTCGACGTCGGCCTCGGTCTCGACGAGCACGATGTGCTCGGGCGCCTCGCCCATCGTGCCCTCGACCTCCTCGTGGCCGTCGTGGCCGATCAGGACGATCGTGTAGCCCTCGGCGGCGAACTTCAGCGCCTCGCGGTGGACCTTGGTCACCAGCGGGCAGGTCGCGTCGATCGTGTCGCAGGCCGCGGCGCTCGGCGTCGGCGTGCACCGCCGGCGAGACGCCGTGGGCGCTGAAGACGGTGATCGCGCCCTCGGGGATCGAGTCGTCGAGCTCGTCGACGAAGATCGCGCCGCGTTCGCGCAGCTGCTCGACGACGTGCTTGTTGTGCACGATCTCCTTGCGCACGTAGACCGGCGCGCCGTACAGCTCGAGCGCGCGCTCGACGGTCTGCACGGCGCGGTCGACGCCGGCGCAGTAGCCGCGCGGCGCGGCGAGCAGCAGCTTCTCGGGAAGAGCGCCCATGGCGACCAGTGTACGAGCCCGCGCGCAGGCTGCGTTGACGCAGCAGCGTCGAGGACGGTCTCCCCGACGGCGTCGAGGCTGCGTGACCGACAGCTTGTCGATCGTGTCCTCGCAGCCCGTCGGCGCAGCGGTAGGCGCAGTCGATGAGGTCGATCGCTGGGATGCCTGCGCGCAGGAACGGCGTGTGGTCGTCGTAGATCGTGACCTCGGTGGTCGGCGGGAAGACCGCGCCGACGCCGACGCTGCGCGCCGCGGCCGCGGACGCGCGACCACAGCGCCGTGTCCGAGCTTCCCTCGCGCGGCAGGCGCAGGCCCCTGTTGGCGATGTAGTCGAGCAGCACCATCTGGCCGACCTCGTCGCGGTGGGCGGCGACGTAGGCGCGCGAGCCGCGCAGCGCGCACTCGGCGAAGCGCGAGTTCGGGCAGCCCGGGCCCTCCTCCTCGCCGTCGAAGAGCACGAAGCGCACCTCGCGGCGCGCTGCGGGCGGGCGGGCGGGTCGCATCGCGAAGGTCGCGCGCCAGCTCGACGACGGCCGCCGTCCCCGCGGCGCCGTCGTTCGCGCCGACGAAGCCCTTGGGGTGGTACTCGCTGTCGTAGTGCGCGCCGAGGACGATCGCCGGCGCGCTGCCCGGCAGCGTGCCGACGATGTTGCGCAGGCCGGGGTGGCCGGCGACCGGCTCGAAGCGCCCGTTCGGCAGCCTCCGCCGCAGCTCGTTCGCCAGCCGCCGCAGCGCGGCGAGCCCGCCGGGCGCTGGCCGTAGCGAGACCTGGCGGCGCGATCAGCGCGAACGCGCGGTCGGCGTCGAAGTGGTTCGCGGTGGCCTCGGGGACCGCTTCGGCGGCCGGCGCGGTCGCATGGTCGCCACCACCGATCAGCGGGCAGCCGTTGACCGCGACGACGATCAGCGCCGCTCCGACCGCGAGCTGCACCGCCAGGGCGACCACGAGCACGCGGACGGACAGGCCGGAGGACCGCGAAGGCGGGACCCGCCTCGCCGCGGCCACGTGGCCGCGCTCGGCACCCGCCTCTTGCCGCCGCGACTCAGTCGTTGGCCGTCACGGCCTCGAGCAGGTCGGCGAACTTGCGCCGGGCCGCCTCGCGGCGCGTCGGCACGTGCTCGCTCGGCACGCCGTCGGGCGGCGGCTCGTAGCCGCGCAGGATCCGGCGCGCGACCGACTGGCGGTGCACCTCGTCGGGGCCGTCGTAGAAGCGCGCGGCGCGCGCGTAGCGGTACATCGCCTCGAGCGGCATGTCGGTCGAGTAGCCGAGCGCGCCGTGGATCTGCAGCGCGCGGTCGACGACGTCGTGCAGCACGCCGGCGCCGAAGAACTTGATCAGCGAGATGTCCGTGCGCGCCGCCGATGGCGCCCTGGGTGTCCATCTTCCACGCGGCGTGCAGCGTCATCAGCCGCGCCGCCTGCATCTGCGCGGCGGAGTCGGCGATCCAGTTCTGCACCGTCTGCTTGTCCGCGAGCACGGCGCCGAACGCGTAGCGGTAGGTCGCGCGCTCGCAGAGCATGTCGAAGGCGCGGCGCGACACGCCGAGCCAGCGCATGCAGTGGTGGATGCGCCCGGGGCCGAGCCGGTGCTGGGCGATCAGGAAGCCTGCCCCGGCTTCGCCGAGCAGCGCGTCGGCGGCGACGCGCACGTCCTCGTAGCGGATCTCGGCGTGGTTGCCGAGCTTGCCGAAGGACTCGCTCGGGTGCTCCATCGTCGGGACGTCGCGCACGATCTGTCACGCCCGGCGTGTCGACCGGCACGATGAACATCGACGCGCGCTGGTGCGGTCGCGCGTCGGGATCGGTGACCGCCATCACGATCAGGAAGTCGGCGATCGACGCGTTGGTCGAGAACCACTTGTGACCGTTGATGACCCAGTCGTCGCCCGTCGCGCACGGCGCGTCGTCCGCAGCAGCGTCGGGTCCGATCCGGCGGTCTCGGGCTCGGTCATCGAGAACGCCGACTTCAGGTCGCCGGCGAGCAGCGGGTGCAGGTAGCGCTGCTTCTGCTCGGCGTGCCCGCCATCGCGAGGATCTCGCTGTTGCCCGAGTCCGGCGCCTGGTTGCCGAACGCGTTCGGTGCGAAGCGGCGAGCGTGCCGAGGATCTCGTGCATGAGCCCGAGCTTGACCTGGCCGAAGCCCTGGCCGCCGAGCTCGGGCGGCAGGTGCGCGGCCCACAGCCCGCGCTCCTTGACCTCGCTCCTGCAGCGGCGCGTAGATGCGATCGCAGCGCGGCCTGGTCGAGCTCGTGCGCGACGGTCTCGATCGGCCAGATCTCCTCGCGCACGAACTCGCGCATCCAGTCGAGCTGCTCCTCGAACTCGGGCTCCGTCGAGAAGTCCCACGCCATGGTCTTGCCGTCCTCGGGTTGTCGCGGGTGCCGAGCCCGGCCACGTGGCAGCGGCGAGGCGGGTCCCGCTTCGTTGGTGTCGGAGGGCCCATCGTAGTCTGCGTCCATGTCCAGCATCCGCGCGTACATCCCCTCGTCAGAGGCCCCCGGGCGAATCGCCCTCGCCAACGTCCCCGAGCCCGAGCCGGAGCCCAGCGAGGCGCTCGTCACCGTCGAGGCCTACTCGGTCAACCGAGGCGAGGTGTTCCTGCTCGACGCGCCGCGCGACGGCTGGCGGCCGGGCCATGTCCCGGCCGGCGGTTGGGCCGAGCGCGTCGCCGGCGACGACCACGGCATGGACCTGCTCACCGGGTCGCAGGCCAAGCGCGTGGTGCCCGCCGTTACGAGCTTCATCCGCCAGGGCTGACCGCGCCGCGGCGAGCGCGAGCATCCGCGGCCAAGCTCGCGCGCGCCATCTTGCGGCACGATAGCGTGGGCTGATCGGCGGATGGGGAGCGTGAAGACATGGCACAGGAACATCTCGACCGGCTGACAGCGATCGACTCGTCGTTCCTGCACCAGGAAGGGCCGACCTCGCACATGCACGTCGGGGCCCTGACGCTGTTCGAGGGCCCCGCGCCGCCGTACACGGAGCTGCTCGACACCCTGCGCGGGCGCCTGCACCTCGTGCCCCGTTATCGTCAGAAGCTGTCCGTGCCGCCCGCGGGCACGGGCCGGCCGCTGTGGGTCGACGATCCGAGCTTCAGCATCGAGTACCACGTGCGCCACACCGCCCTGCCCAAGCCGGGCGACGAGCCCCAGCTCCTGCGGCTCGCCGGGCGGATCTTCTCCCAGCAGCTCGATCGGTCCAAGCCGCTGTGGGAGATCTGGATGGTCGAGGGCCTGAAGGACGGCGGCTTCGCGCTGATCAGCAAGACGCACCACGCGCTCGTCGACGGGATCGCGGGCGTCGACCTCGCCCAGGTGATCTTCGACCTCGGGCCGGTGCCGACCGAGGTCCCGCACCCCGACGAGGCGTGGCAGCCGGCGCCCGAGCCCTCGTCGGCCGGGGTCGTCGCCCACGGGGCGGTCGGCATGGTGAAGACCGGGGTGCGGACGGCCGCGTCGGCGGCGTCGCTGGCGTTGCGGCCGCTGGAGGCGGCGAATTCAGCGCGCGTCGCCGTCGAGGGCCTCGGCGAGATCGTGTGGGCGGGCATGAACCCGGCGCCGCCGACGCCGCTGAACGTCGAGATCGGCCCGCATCGGCGCTACGCCGTCGTGCGCAACCGGCTCGCCGACTTCAAGGCTGTCAAGAACGCCCTCGGCGGGACGGTCAACGACGTCGTCCTGGCCGTGGTCAGCGGGGCGCTGCGCGAGTGGCTGCACTCGCGCGGCGTGCGTACCGAAGGGCTCGAGCTGCGCGCGCTCGTGCCCGTGTCGATCCGCACCGCAGATCAGCGCGGCACGACCGGCAACCGCATCGCCGTGATGCGCGGCCCGCTGCCGGTGTACATCGAGGACCCGGTCGCCCGGCTGCGGGCCGTCAAGGCGGGGATGGACGGCCTGAAGGAGTCAAAGCAGGCCGTCGGCGCCGAGGTGCTCACGAGCGCCCAGAACTTCGCGCCGCCGACGATCCTCGCCCAGGCCTCGCGCCTGAACTTCTCCACGCGCCTGTTCAACCTGATCGTGACGAACGTCCCCGGCCCGCAGTTCCCGCTCTACGTCCGCGGCCGCGAGGTGCTCGACGTCTTCCCCGTCGCCTTCCTGCCCAAGAACCACGCCCTGGCGATCGCGATCATGTCCTACAACGGGCGCATGAACTTCGGGTTGTTCGGCGACTATGACGCCCTGCCGGATATCGGCGTCATTGCGGAGGGGATCGAGGAGTCGCTGGCGGAGTTGATGGGGTTCGCGCGGGAGGCCTCGGAGCTGGCGACCGTTTAGGTCAGCTGCAAACCCAAGCCCTACCGCCGCACGATCCGCGCATCCGCCCGCGCCGGCGCAGCCTCGCGGTTGCCCGCACGGTCGATCGCCACCGTGTAGAACCGGTAGCGCCCTCCGCTGCGCAGCGTCACATGCTTCGACGTCTGCTTCGTGGCGAGGAGCTTGCGGAAGCGCGCGCCGTCGGTCGAGCGCCACAGCTCGTACCGTGAGACCCCCGACGACCGCACCCCGGCGGGCGCCGGATCGGAGCCGAGCCACCGCACCGTGATCGTGCGGCTCGACGTCCGCGCCGGCAGCGGTCGAACGCGTGACTTCGGCGCGCGCCGGTCGAGACTCACGGCGCGAGTCAGGGCGGCGCCGGCGTCGAGGATGCCCCAGCCGAGGTCGGGCGTCCATGCCGTGCCGGGCGGCCGCCGGGCGGTCTCCTTGATCACGAGGACGATCTCGTCGGAGGTCAGGTCGGGGTTGAGGTGGCGTATGAGCGCGCCGGTCGCAGCCACCATCGGCGTGGCCATCGACGTGCCCTGGACGTAGGCGTAGCGGGGGTCGCCCGCGAAGGTCGTCCTGCATCCGCACGGCGGCCGCGGCGGCAGCCCGACCGATCCGGTCTCGAGGTCGTTGGGCAGGGCAGTGAAGGCGCCGAAGATCCCAGGCGGGCCCTTGCCCGGGGCCGCGTCGTACGTGCCGTAGGCGGCGATCGAGATCTGGCTGCCCTCGCCGGCGAACGGGGCGCGGTGATCGGATGCGTCGGCCGCGGTGACCGACAGGCCCGTGTTGGCGTCGAGCTTCGACCCCGTGCCGCTGGGCTGCAGGAGGTCGGCGGGATAGCCCTGCTCGGCGATCGCCGTGTCGGCGGCCGCTGCCGCCATGACGACGTTGTGCTGGACGGCATAGGCGACGGCGTCGCGGACCGCCTGACTGGGCTCCGGGCCCGGGTCGGTGCCGAAGCTCATGTTGATCGCGTCGGCGCCGTGGTCGACCGCCCACACGATGGACTTCGCCACGCTGGAGTCCGAGAAGTCGGACTTGATCACCAGCAGGCGGCAGCGCAGCCCGGCGCCCGCCAGGCCGATGCCGTTGTTCCCGGCGCCGCAGGCGAGCGATGCGACATGCGTGCCATGGCCCACGGTGTCGACGGTCGGCGAGCCGCTGTTGGGATCGAAGCTGATCGCGCCCGCCACGCGATCGGCGAGCTCGGGATGGGTCGTCTCCGCGCCCGTGTCGATCACGGCGACGGTCGCGCCCGCGCCGGTCGAGACGCCCCACGCCTGCGGAAACCCGCTGCGCGCCGCCCACCACTCGACCGGCGTCCCCGGGGCCGTGCCCGGCGCGCTCTCGAGCGACGTCAGCGCGGGGTCGTTGGGGTCGAAGCGCAGGCGCGCGCGGTGCTCGACCTGGACGGTCGCCACGCGCCCGTCGGCGCGCAGCCTGGCCGCCAGCGCGCGCAGGCTCTGGCCCGGTCTCGGTCGCACCGTGACCAATCGGATCTGGGGAACGCTGTATCCGGCGGGCCGGCCGTCGCTGCTCGCTGCGAGCGCCGCGGCGCTCACCCCCTGCGCGCGGTGCTCCGCGCCCGGGCGCAGCGTGACGAGCAGCCGGCCCGTCGCGGGCGCGTCGGCGCGCGCAGCCGGCACGACGACGAGCCCGAGCGTGAGCAGCAGGAGCGCCCGAGGCAGCAGCGTGCGAGCCCCCGGCGCCCGTCGCAGCAGCGCGCGGGCGCTCAGTACCCGAGCGCGAACTTCGCGTCCTCGCTCATCTTGTCCGGCGTCCACGGCGGATCGAAGACCATGCTTGAGGTCACCTGCTGGACGCCGTCGACCTCGCTGACGAACTCGTCGATCTGCTCGGTGACCTGCGGTCCGATCGGGCAGGCCGGAGTGGTCAGCGTGAACGTCACGTGGACGTTTCCGCCGTCGACCTCGACCCCGTAGATGAGGCCCAGCTCGACGAAGTCGAGCCCGAGCTCGGGGTCGATGACGTTCGAAAGCGCGTCCTCGATCTCTTCGAGCGTAGGCATGGCTTGAGTGTAGCCCGGCCCGTCGTATAGGTTTCGCCGTCATCGTCGAGTTTTCCGAACAACCGGCATTGCTCCGGTGCTCGGGAGACGAGGACATCGCGACGCGGGGGCGGCGCCGCTCTGCTCTCTCCCGCGCGCTTTCGACCGCCAAGAGCGACGTCGTCGTCGACCTCACCGAGCTGACCTTCGCCGACAGCTCGTTCATCCTCGACGTGGCCTTCGTCGCGCGCCGCCTGCGCCGCACGGGACGGCTGCTGCGCGTGCGCGGGCCGCAACCCCAGGTGTGGCGCGTGATCGAGATGGTCGGGCTGCACCGTCTGCCCGGCGTCGTCGTCGAGGGGCCCGCGCCGGCGCTCGCCTAGCAGGCCGGCCCCGCCGTGGGCGGGCGACCTCGTAGCCTGTAGGAACGATGCTCCTCCCGCTCGTCCTGCTGTTCATCGTCGTTCCGATCGTCGAGATCTACGTGATCATCCAGGTCGGGGAGGCCATCGGCGCCCTGTGGACGATCGCCCTGCTCGTGGCCGACTCGATCCTGGGTTCCATGCTCATGCGCGGCCAGGGCCGCGCGTCCTGGCGGCGCTTCAACGAGGCCGTGGCCGGCGGGCGCGTGCCCGGGCGCGAGGTCCTCGACGGTGCGCTGGTGATCTTCGGCGGGGCGCTGCTGCTGACCCCGGGCTTCGTCACCGACATCTTCGGGCTGTGCTTCCTGCTGCCGCCCTCGCGCGCCCTGATCCGCCGGCTGCTGGTCAGGCGCTTCGCCGGCCGCTTCGTCGTCGCGCGGCCGCCGCGCGCCGCAGGCTTCGACGTCGACGGCACGGCGACCGAGGTCGATCCGCGCACCCTGCCGTGACGATCGGGCCCGAGCACGAGGCGCCGCGCCACGCGGACGGCGCCGGCTTCAGCGACGCCGTGACGGTCGCCTTCGGCGATCCCGCGGCGGAGCTCTACGGCGTCGCCCGGCTGGGGTTGGCCGACGGCGGCGCCAGTGGGCTGGTGATCCTCTTCTGGCGCGGCGAGCCCGTGGCGGTCGCCGCCGAGGGCGGCGTCGAGGTGTCCGCGCCGTCGAGCTGGGACGAGGTCTCGGCGGCCGGCCTCGACACTACGACGCTCGAGCCGCTGCGCTCGTGGCGACTGCAGTACGCCGGCGACGAGGCATCGTTCGACCTCGAGCTCGAGGCACTCGGCGCGGTGGCCGAGCTTGCGTCCGACCACCCCGTGGCGCGCGCGGGCGGGATGGCCGGCTACGAGCAGCCGCTGCGCGCCCGCGGCACGGCGCAGGTGGGCGACGCGCGCATCACGGTCGACGGCCTGGGCCAGCGCGGCCACTCGTGGGGCGCGCCGGACTGGAAGCGCATCGAGCTCGCGCGCTCGGTGTCGGCGTGGCTCGGCGACGACCTGGCGGTGTCGCTGACCGCCATTCGCCCCGCCTCCGGACACGACCATGCCGCGGAAGCGCTTGCCGCGGCGATCATCGAGCGCGGCGAGGACGGCGACCCACGGGTCGTCGACGTCGTCGATCCGCGCCTGTCGACGACCTATGACGGCGACGGCCGCCAGCGCCACGCCGGCCTCGAGCTGTGGATCGGCGAGGACGGCTTCCCCCGCCGCGCCGCCGGCGAGGTCGCCTGCGGCACCTCGCTGGACCTGGGGGCGCTGCGCCTGGACTGCGCGTTCTTCCGCTGGCGGATGGAAGGGCGCGAGGGCGTCGGCCGCTACGACGTGCTACGCCGCCGCGACTCCTAGCGCGAGATGGTTGATTCCGCGGCCGCCGTGCGCGCACGTGCACGGGTCATGGAATCAACCATCTAGTTGTCGCAGCCGAGCCGGTCCCAGATGTAGAGGTCCAGGCACTCCCCGGCCAGCTCGCACGAGCGCTCGCGCGAGAGGAACGGCAACACGGTGTCGAGCGCCTGCTCCTCGGCGACCCCCGCGTCGAACGCCTCCTCCCCGCGAAAGCCCGCGGCGATCTTCAGCGCTTCACGACGGTTCTCGCCCAGCGACGAGAACGCGTTGACCAGGAACTCGCGATTCGCGATCGGATGGCCCACCTCGAGCGAGGCGTGCCAGGCGGCGAGCATCGAGAGGTCGTGCTCGTCGAGGTCGGCGACTGCCTTGACGTAGTGCGATTCGAGCTCTTCCTCCGGGATCTCGTCGACCCATGCGCGCACCAGCTCGCCCAAGAGCTGGCGGCGAGCCTCTCGCCCGACGGACTCGGCGATCACGCGAATCGCATCCTGCGGTTCGATGAAGCAGAGCGGCATGCCGCGCACGGTAGGCACCCCATCGGACGGCAAAGTCCCGATGGCCAGGCGGATTCCCGCACGTTGCGATGACGCCCTACGGACCCTCGAACCCGAACTCCCCCGCCGCCGAGCTCGCGGCGTGCGCCGAAGTGCCCGCCGAGGCCACCGTGGCCCGCGATGCGCTTGTTGAGATGGTGGTCGTGGCGGGCGGCGCGGCCTGCTGCTGGGCCGGCGCAGAGCTGCTCGCCCGCCGGCGCGCGCGGACGTGCGGCTTGGGGTGCGCCTTGGGCTTGGGCGTGGACTTGGACGCCGCTCGTGCCTGCGTCGTCGGCTGCGGGCGCTGCCTGCGTGAGATGGGGACGGCCGCGAGGTCCTGCGCGTCCCGCAGCAGGATCGCCCCGGGAGGCCGATCGCCGGCCCGCATCGCGCCCTCCACGGCGAAGCCGCCGCCCGCGACCGCCGCCGCCGAGGCCGCGACGGCCGCCATCTTGCCCGCGGTGACCGTGTCGACGACCGCTTGCGCGCGCAGGAACGAGTTGGCGGCGCGCTCGTGAAGGTGCAGCGTCACCGTCTCGTACACGCGCACGAAGAAGCTGCCGGCGTGCTCGGCGCCACCCGCCGCGACCGCCAGGCCGGTGGCCGGCAGGACGACAGTCAGCGGCCGCGACGCGTCGTGCAGCCCGCGCACCGCTGCGCGGCAGCTCAGGCACTGGCGCAGGTGCGCGCGCAGCTCGACCGTCTGGGCGGCGTCGGCCTCGCCGTCGACGAAGGCCGACAGTGTCGGCGCCAGCCGCTGGCACTCTCGCCCCGACTCGATCCCGGCGTAGCGCTCCAGGAAGCTCTTGCGGCCCTCGGCCAACGATCGGTTCACCTTCGTGTAGCTCCAGCCTGTGATGTCGCAGATCTGCTCGTAGGAATGCCCGAGCGCGCGCAGCCACAACGCGCGGATTTCCTGCGGCTTGAGCCCGTGCAGCGCCTCGGCCGACCGCGCCACCCGGTCGGTGGCGAGCACGCGCTCCTCGGGCGAGTCCGTCGTGCGAGACTCGAGCGCATCGACGTCGATCTCGTCCGCGCCGAGCATGCGCCGGCGCGAACGGTTGATGGCCATTGCCTCATGCTTGACGACGGTATGGAGCCATCCTGCGGCGCGCTCGGGGTCCAGGCGCGTGGCGTGGCGGATCAGGATCTCGAGGCCGCGCTGGTAGGCGTCGTGGGCGTCGTCCGGGCACAGCGAGTAGCGGCGCGCGACGCGCAGCAGCGAGTCGGCCTGCGAGCTGATCAGCTCGAGAACCAAGCCCTCTGCCCGTTCGCGATCGGCGCAGCTGGACCGCTCGGGCGGGGCGATCTCGGAGGCTTGCGAGCCGCGCGCCGCCATCGTCGACCTTCGTAGCGCCTATAGGGCCACAACTCATCCCCTGGACGCGACCAAATCGCCGCAAAATGCGGGAAGTCCCGCTTCGGTACGTCACGACATGGCGTCCCAATGGCCCGAGCTGGCGCAGTACGAGTCGTGGAGCCCGACAGGGTGGGACGAGCACGCCGCCCACGATCCCACTGCGATAACGAGGGTCTCCAGACAAGCGGTCATCTCGTGCTCCAAACACGAGCTGGCAGGGCTGGAGGCCCTCTTCCTTATCTCAACGCCGTCCCCTGCCCGGGCCTCCCTGACCCTCGCGCGCGCGGTCGTTCGTACTCGGCGTTTGGCCTCGCTGGCCGACGTACGCAGGACCGGCGGCGAGGGTGCTGGCGTCTAACCTTTCACCGTCGTCGCCCCGCGCATCTGCGCGCCACGCCTGTTCCGCATTAGATGACCGTCATGGCCCAGGAAGCCCAGTCGATTGCCGGTGAACGCCTTCGGCCTTCGGTCCGGAAGCTCTGGTTGCGCTGCTACCCGGACTACGACAACCGCGCATTCGAGCAGGAGATCGCCTCGCTCGTGAAGCCGGAGATGAACGTTCTTGAAATCGGCGCCGGCTCGGGACGTGGACACCAGAACGTGTTCCACCTCCGAGGCAGCTGCGCTCGATATGCCGGGGTCGACCTGGATCCGCGGGTCCTGGAGAATCTCCATCTCGATGAGGCCTTTGTGGCGGACGCGGCCGCACTGCCTTTTGAGGACCAATCCTTCGATCTCGTCTTCCACAAGATGGTGGCGGAGCATCTCGACGAGCCGGCCGCGGCAATCGCCGAGACCGCGAGGATCCTCAAGCCGGGCGGACGCCTGCTGTTTGAGACGCCGAGCCGGTTCTACTACCCCATGCTCATCGCGAACCTGACCCCAACCTGGTTCCACCGGTATTTCGTGAGACGGTTCGGTTCCGGGCGGACGAACGAAGAGGTCTTCTCGACGCTTTACCGACTGAACGACGGGCGAACGATCGACCGGCTATGCCGGGGAGCCGGCCTGGACCCCGAGGTGACGTTCAGGTCGACCCCGCCCGGGTACCTGCGGTTCAGCACCGTCACATTCATGCTGGGTGTCCTCTACGAGCGATGCGCCGAGCGGCTGTTTCCACCGCTGCGCGCCCTGATCTGGGTGAACGCGCGCAAACCGCGTTGAGGCAACCCGCAACGCCCCGCCGGTTGTCAAGGGCCCGGCCGCCGCCACGCGACCAAATCGCCGCAAATGCGGGAAGTCCCGCTTCGGTACCGTCACGACATGGCGTCCCAATGGCCCGAGTTGGCGCAGTACGAGTCGTGGAGCCCGACGTGCGACACCCTGCACGGGCACACCCAGCTGCTCGGCAAGCTGGCGGCGGTGCTGTCGCCGCCCGAGCCACAGCTCCAGCACGCCGCCCTGCGGCTGACGGCGCGCGGATGGGAGACGAACGCCCTGCCGGCGCCGGACGGGTCGGGCGCGTTCGTCGTCGCCCTCGACCTGGGGACCCACGAAGCGCTCGTCGAGCACAGCGACGGCCGCACGCAGCGCGTGGCGCTGACGCCCAACCGGTCGGTCGGCGAGGTCGCCCGCGACGTGCTGCAAGCGGCCCGCAGCTTGGCGGGCGCGATCGAGATCGATCCGGCGCCGCAGGAGGTCGCGTGGACCGTGCCGCTCGACGAGGACGACGAGCACGCGACCTACGATCCCGCCCGGATCGCGACGTACTTCGCCGCCGCCACCCGCGCCGCGCTGGTCCTCGCCGCTTTCCGCGCCCCCTATCGCGGGCGCTCCACACCGGTCAACGCCTGGTGGGGCTCGTTCGACCTGGCGGTGAACCTTTTCTCCGGCCTGCCCGCCGACCCGCCCTCGGACGACTTCATCATGCGCAACTCGATGGACGCACAGGAGGTGGCGGTCGGGTGGTGGCCCGGCGACCCGCGCTACGGCGCCGCCGCGTTCTACGCCTACGCGCACCCGCCGACCGAGGGCTTCTCCGGCGCGACGCTCTCGCCCGCCGCCGCTCGCTGGGACGCCGACCTCGGCCTGTACGTGCTCGACTGGGACGACATCCGGGCCACCGCCGACCCACACGCCGCGGCGCTCGGCTTCGCGCGGTCGGCGTTCGCGCATGCCTGCACGGTCTGCGAATGGGACCCGGCGCTGCCCGCGAGCGCCGCGGGGACGCCGCCGCCCGTGGCGTAGGCCGCGGGCCGGCCTCAGGCGTCGGCAACCCGGCGCAGGAGTGCGAGCGCGCGCACCAGCAGCTCGCGTTCGCGCTCCTGAAGCTCGCGGTCCAGCGTGTGGGTCAGCCAGTCCTCGCGCGCGGCACGCGTGGACTGCAGGGTCTCCAGCCCGGCCGGGGTGAGCTCGACGAAGGCGCGGCGCGCGTCGGCGGGATCCGGACGTCGCGACACCAGGCCCGCGTCCTCGAGCTCGCGAACGGTCTGCGCCATCGACTGCGGGCGCATCCGGTCGGCGGCGGCGAGATCGCTGATGCTCGCGGGTCCCTCGCGGTCAAGGCGGCCGAGCACCGCGAGCTGGCCGACCGGCGGTCCGGGCTCGGCGCGCAGCCGGCGCACGAGGCGGCCGACCGTCTCGCGCAGCTCGTGGGCGACCTCCGCCGTCGTTGGCTGCGTGGCTCTCATGAGCGTGAGTGTAGCTCGCAATCAACAGGCAACCTGTACAGGCAGCCTGTAGATTGTGAAGCGCGTGCGCTCCATCGACCCCGATCGGTACAAGTGGATTGCGCTGTCCAACGCGACGCTCGCCGTCCTGCTCGCGACCCTGGACGCCTCGATCACGATCATCGCGATGCCCGACATCTTCCGGGGCATCAAGCTCGATCCGCTCATCCCGGCCAACTCCTTCTACCTGCTGTGGATGATCCTCGGCTACCTCGTGGTCACGAGCGTCCTGATCGTCAGCCTCGGCCGGCTGGGCGACATGGTCGGGCGCGTGCGGATCTACAACCTCGGCTTCGTCATCTACACGGTGGCCTCGCTGCTGCTGGCGGTGGACTGGATGCAGGGGCGCGCCGGGGCGACGTTCCTGATCGGCTTTCGCATCGTGCAGGGCATCGGCGGCGCCTGCCTGTTGGCCAACGCGGCGGCGATCATCACCGACGCCTTCCCGGCCCGCCAGCGCGGCATGGCGCTGGGGATCAACAACATCGTCGGCGTCAGCGGGATGTTCATCGGGCTGGTCCTCGGCGGCATCCTCGCGCCGATCGACTGGCGCCTGGTCTTTCTGATCTCGGTCCCGGTCGGCCTGTTCGGCACGGTCTGGGCCTACGTCGCGCTGCGCGAGCTGAACACGCCACGCCGCGGGCGGATCGACTGGGCCGGCAACCTCACCTTCGCGCTCGGGCTCGTGCTGATCATGGTCGCCGTGACCTACGGCATCCGGCCGGCCGGCGGCCACTCGGTCGGCTGGGGAAGCCCGCGTGTCCTCGCCCTGCTCGCGGGGGCGGTCGCGAGCCTCGTCGCCTTCGTGTTCGTCGAGCGCCACGCGCGCGACCCGATGTTCCGCCTGCCGCTCTTCCGCATCCGCGCCTTCACATTCGGCACGCTGTCGACGTTTCTGTCCGCCGTCGCCCGCGGCGGGCTGATGTTCATGCTGATCATCTGGCTGCAGGGCATCTGGCTGCCCCAGCACGGCTACGACTTCACCGAGACGCCGCTGTGGGCGGGCATCTACATGCTGCCGCTGACGATCGGCATGCTGTGCGCCGGCCCGACCTCGGGCTATCTGTCGGATCGCTTCGGCGCGCGTCCGTTCGCGACGATCGGGATGGTGCTGACGGCGCTGGGCTTCGGCCTGCTCATACTGCTGCCGACCGACTTCTCCTATCCCGTCTTCGGAGCGATCTTGCTGCTCATCGGGGCGGCGATGGGGATGTTCGCGTCGCCCAATCGCGCAGCGGTGATGAACAGCCTGCCGCGCGGGGATCGCGGCGCCGGCGGCGCCATGAACCAGACCTTCCAGAACTCGGCCCAGGTTCTCTCGATCGGGATCTTCTTCACGCTCATGATCGTCGGGCTGGCTTCGACGCTGCCCGCAACGATGAGCGCCGGCCTGCAGGCCCACGGCGTGCCGGCCGCCACCGCGCACCATATCGCGACGCTGCCGCCGGTTTCGATCCTCTTCGCCGCCTTCCTGGGCTACAACCCGATCCAGCACCTGCTGGGCCCGCACGTCCTCGCCGGCCTGTCGGCGCACGACCAGACGGCGCTCACCGGCAGCTCGTTCTTCCCCAACCTGATCTCGGCGCCCTTCCGGCACGGACTGCACGCCGCGTTCCTGTTCGCGATCATCGCCTGCCTGATCGCCGCGGCCGCCTCGCTGCTACGCGGTGGGCGCATGGTCCACGACGAGCTCCCCATCCCTCACCGCCCGCGGGCGACCGATCTCGAGGAGCAGCATGCAGCTTGAGTGGTACGGACAGTCCGCGTTCCGCCTGACCGACGGGGCGACGACCGTGTTCATCGATCCCTTCGACGACCTCGGGCCGCTGGCCGCGCGCGGTCTGCGCTGGGACTACCCCGCCATCAACGGCGTCGAGGCCGACCTCGTGCTCGTCACCCACGAACACCTCGATCACAACGGCGTCGGCGCGATCCAGGGCAGCCCGGTCACGCTCCGCTCCACGGCGGGGCGTCTGGATTCGCCGATCGGCGAGGTCCTCGCCGTCGCCTCGGAGCACGACGCGGCCGCCGGGACCGAGCGCGGCCCCAACACGCTGTTCGCCTTCACGCTCGGCGGGCGGCGGATCGCGCACCTCGGCGACCTCGGCCAGCGCGCCCTGCGCGACGAGCAGGCCGACGCGCTCGGCACCGTCGACGTCCTCTTCGTGCCGATCGGCGGAGGGCCGACGATCGGCGCCGATCAGGCGGCCGAGATCGCCGCCCGGCTCCGCGCGCGGATCATGGTGCCGATGCACTACCGCACGGAGCGCATCGACTTCCTCGAGCCCGTGGACGCCTTCCTGGCGCGCGCCGAGCGCGTCGCGCGGCTCGACGCCCCGGCGTTCGAGCTCGAGGCGCTCGCGGCCGCGGACGGACCGCTTGTCGTCGTGCCCACGGCGCCCTGAACCGTCGCACCTGCGACACGAACGTCGGCCGCCCCGCAGGCGGTTAGAGTCCGCTCGCGATGGGGGCCCCGACCACCGCGCGCGGGAGTGGGTCGCGCGACATCAGTGAGCCGGTCCGCGTGCTCCTCGTGGAGGACGACGACGGCGACGCGCTGCTGGTGGAAGACCTCCTCGCGATCGCTGACACCAACCTGGGCCTGACGCGCGCGCGGACGCTGGCCGAGGCCGGCGCGGTCGCACGGTCGCAGGACGTCGACTGCGTCTTGCTCGACCTCGACCTTCCCGACGCGGCCGGGCTCTCCGGCCTGGACGGCCTGCGCGAGAGCGCGCGCGACGTGCCGGTACTCGTGCTCACCGGGCTGGCCGACGAGCAGCGCGGGATCGAGGCGGTCGCCGCGGGCGCCCAGGACTACCTGGTCAAGGGCCGCGTCGACGGCCCCGCGCTGGTGCGCGCGATCCGCTACGCGGTCGAGCGCCGCCGCGCCGAGGAGGCGCGGCGGGCGCTCGACGTCGCCCGCATGCAGGCCGCCGAGAACACGCGCCTGGAGCGCGGGCTGCTGCCGAGGCCGCTCGTCGACGACCCGCACGTGCGTCTGACGACCTGCGATCGCCCCGGCCGCCGGCGCGCGCTGCTGGGCGGCGACTTCTACGACGCTATCGAGGCCGAGGGCGGCGTTGTCCACGCGGTCATCGGCGACGTCTGCGGCCACGGGCCCGACGAGGCCGCGCTCGGCGTCTGCCTGCGGATCGCGTGGCGCGCGCTTGTGCTCGCCGGGTGCCCGGCCGACCAGGTCTTCGCCAGCCTCGAGCAGCTCGTGCGCGCCGAGCGCCACGAGAGCACGGTCTTCAGCACGCTGTGCATGGTCTCCGTCGCACCCGACCGCCGGGCCGCGGAACTGCGGATCGCCGGCCATCCCCCGCCGATGCTCCTCATCGACGGGCGCGCCGAAGCGCTCGACATCCCACCCGGTGGACCGCCGCTCGGCGTCATGGACGACGTGCGCTGGACTCCGCGCACGCTCGTACTCCCCGAGGGCCCGTGGTCGCTGCTGCTCTACACCGATGGCCTCATCGAGGGACAGATGGACGGCACCCCCGACCGCCTGGGCGCCGAGCGCCTGGCCGACAAGGCGACCGCGCTGCTCGGGGCGAACGGCGATGTGCGTCGGAGTTGCGCTTGAGCGCGACGAGCGCGATGGCGGTGCCGGCCACCGCGACCACCGCGATCGCGGCCATCGCGGTGCCGAACCACTGCATGACGGTGAAGCGGCTCAGCCCGGAGCGCGTGTTGTCCGTCATGCGGGCCGATACGTCACGAGCAGCGCGCCGACGTCGTCGGGCAGCGGCCCTCCGTGCAGCGTCTCGGCGTACTCGACCAGAGCCGGGACCATCGCGGCGGCCCGCGCGCGCGTGGTCGGCCGTGTCGATCCCGCGCTGCTCGCGACATTGCAGCTGCAGACGGCGCTCCTCGACGAGGAGACCGGCGTGCGCGGCTACGTGCTCACCGGCCAAGAGCCGTTCCTCGCGCCGTACACGAACGGAACGCGCGTCGAACGCGCGGCGTTCGCCGACCTCGATCGGCTCGCTGCACTGGGCAGTGGCGGACGCCTTCGCCAGGATCTGGACAGGGTCCGCGGCAACGCGGCCGCCTGGCGCAACGACTACGCCGACGTCGCCGTCGCGGCGCTTCGGCGGGGCGACCGCCGCGCGATCGACGACGCGCTCGACGCCATGGGCAAGAGCCGCTTCGACGCGATCCGCGCATCGCTCGCCGTGCTCAACGCGAACCTCGCCGCCGAGCGCCGGGGCGCACGCTCGGACCTGACGTCGGCGGCGCGGCTCGTGCTCGTGTGGGTGGTGATCGCCGGCGTGATCCTCGTGCTGGCCCTGATCGCGGCGACACTCGGCCTGCGCCGCGTCGTCGTCCAGCCGGTGACGGCCCTGGGGCGGGACGTTCGCGGGGTGGCCGCCGGCGCCTTCGACCACCGCCTGGCGGTCGACGGCCCGCGCGAGATCGCCGATCTCGGCACGGACGTCGACGCGATGCGCCGGCGCATCCTGCGCGAGGTCGCCGCGCTGGGCGACGCCCGCGACGAGCTGGCGACCCGCGCCGAGGAGCTGCAGCGCTCGAACGCCGAGCTCGAGCAGTTCGCCTACGTCGCCTCGCACGACCTGCAGGAGCCGCTGCGCATGGTGTCGAGCTTCACCCAGCTGCTCGCGCGGCGCTACGGCGACCAGCTCGACGAGCGACGGCCGACGAGTTCATCGGCCTACGCCGTCGACGGCGCGACGCGCATGCAGCAGCTGATCAACGACCTGCTCGCCTACTCGCGCGTCGGCACGCGCGGCAGCGGAGTTCAGGCCGACGTCGACCTCGAGGCAGCGCTGGTCGCAGGCGTGCGCGCAACCTGCAGCGCGCGCGATCGAGGAGACGCGGGCGCCGCGATCGACGCACGGCGCGCTGCCCGCGGTGCGCGGCGACGCCGTCGCAGCTCGCGCAGCTCTTCCAGAACCTGATCGGCAACGCGCTCAAGTTCCGCGGCGCCGATGCCGCCGCAGGTCGACGTCTCGGCGCGCGCGCGACGGCGACGAGCTGGGAGTTCTCCGTGCGCGACAACGGCATCGGCATCGAGCCCGAGTACGCCGAGCGCATCTTCGTGATCTTCCAGCGCCTGCACACGCGCGACCGCGTACCCCGGCACCGGCATCGGCCTGGCGATCTGCAAGAAGATCGTCGAGCGCCACGGCGGCCGCATCTGGGTCGAGTCGCAGCGCGCCGGCGCAGCGGCAGCCACCTTCCACTTCACGCTGCCCGAACGCCCAGGAGGACCGACCGCATGACCGACTCAGGAAGCGCCGCCGATCGAGATCCTGCTGGTCGAGGACAACCCCGGCGACGTGCGCGCTGACCCGCGAGGCGCTCGAGGAGGGCAAGGTGCACAACCACCTGCACTGGGTCGACGGACGGCGTCGAGGCGCTGGAGTTCCTGCGCCGCGAGGGCGAGTACGCCGACGCGCCGCGCCCCGACCTCATCCTGCTCGACCTCAACCTGCCGCGCAAGGACGGCCGCGAGGTGCTCGCCGAGATCAAGGCCGACGACGACCCTGCAGCCGCATCCCGGTCGTCGTGCTCACCACCTCGCAAGGCCGAGGAGGACGTGCTGCGCAGCCTACAACCTGCACGCCAACTGCTACGTCACCAAGCCGGTCGACCTCGAGCAGTTCATCGAGCGTCGTCCGCCAGATCGACGACTTCTTCGTCAGCGTCGTCAAGCTGGCGACGCGCCTGGGGTGACTTGGTGGCCCACTAGGCGTGGCCCTCCGCCACGGCCGCGACGTCCACCGTCGCTCCCTCAGGCGGCAGCACGGGCGCGCGCTCGGGCGTCAGGTAGCCGGCGACGAGCGCGCCCAGCGCGGCCACCACGCTCGACACCGTGGCGGCGAGCTCGGGCGACAGGTGGAACGCATCGACGAGCTGTAGCAGGATCGGCACGAAGCTTGCCGCGCCGGCGCCCGCCGTCGAGGCGACGACCTTGCGGCGCACGCGCGCGGCCTCGCGCTGACGCGCGGCCCGGACGACCTCCTGCTGGACGCGCTCCAGGCGCTCGAGGCGCTCTTCGAGCGCCTCGAGCTCGGCGTCATCTCCCGTGGGGGTGGCGATCGGCTGGTGCCCGTTCGCGCCGGCGTCCATCTGCCCCCGTTCGGCGGCGCCGGCGTCGTCGCCGACCAGCTCATCGGCCGCCTCCTCGTCGGGCACGCCGATGTCGGCGGTGCCCGCCTCGGCCACGAACTCCGGGCCGAGGTCCTCGTCGCCGGGCAGGACCGCGACGCCGCCGGCCGCCGCGTCCGCTGCGGCAGCGCCGCCGGCCGCGGCGTCTTCGTCGGCGAGCAGCTCGTCGGGATCGAGCGGCACGAACGGCTCGTCGCCGTCGGCCGCCTGGTCGGCTCCCCCGTTGCGGATCTCGTCATCTGCTGCCATCTGATGTTCCCCCTCGTGTTGCCGGCTCAGCGGCCGTACGGCGGCCGCGCGTAGCCGCGGATCGGCGACCGGCCGGCCGGATGGTGGCGGCGAAAGACGCCGTAGCCCTCCCAGAAGCGGCCGGGGTCGTAGTCCTTGTGCGTGTTGCCCTCGATCGTCTGCACGCTCCCCGCGCCGACCGCCTCGACGATGCCGACGTGGTTGGCGGCGCCGCTGACCGTGAACAGGATGAGGTCGCCCGCGCGCGGCGACGTCACCCAGCTCCAGCCGCCCTTGCCCGCCCTGGCGTTGCCCTCGATCGCCGTGCACAGCTTCATCCACGGCTCGGTGGGGAAGCCGGCGGCCATCAGGCAGGCGTTGACGAAGTTGCCGCACCACGGGCCGCCCAGCTGCGTCCCGGTGGCGCGGTTCCAGCGATCGACGAGCGCCCCGCGGTTCGTGAGCAGTGGACTCTCGAGCACGCCGACGTGCGTGCGCGCGTAGGCCAGCGCGGCCTGTGCGCCGCGGCCCTGGTGCTGGCGCCGCAGCCGTCCACGCCAGCCGCGGCGCCGCGTGGCGGTTGCGATCTCGGTCTGTGAGCGCCGGCTCGGCGCCCGGAGCTTCGTGCGCAACTCCGGCGTGATGCCGTGCGCGAGCTCGGTCCCGGAGATCCCCAGCCCGTAGGCGACCTGGCGCGCCGCGCGCCGCGTGATCGACCCGTATTCGCCGTCGACGTCGATGCGCTTGCCGATGCCCCAGCACGCGAAGCGCTCGTTGAGCAGCCGCTGGAACGCGGCCACGTCGGGGCCGCGCATCATCGGCGACTCCAGCCGGAAGGTGCGGGGCTTGCGCACCGGTCTCGGCGCGGGGCCGGGCGTGGGCGGCTGCGGGTCGGGCCGCGGTTGCGGCGCCGGCCGGTGGTTGCGCGCCGCCTGCAGCCAGGCCTCCCACGCGCGCGCCCGGGCCAGGACCTCGGCCCCGTAGCGCTGGGCCGCCGGGCCCGAGCCGTTGTAGGCGACCACGCCGGGGCGGAGCCCGAGGCGCTTGATGTTGCCGGCGAGGAACTCCAGTCCGACGCGGATGTTGGGGCCCGGGAGCCAGCAGCCGCCGAGCGCGTCGGCGCGGTCCTGCAGGCCGGGGCTCGTCAGCTGCATCGGGCCGACGCCCTGGTTGCCCAGGCCGCCGCGGCGGTGGCCCAGGTACTCGCGGTAGTTGGCGTGCGTCACGGCGAGCAGGCCGCCGGGCGGGCTCTTGACCGGATTGCGCACCGCGTCGTGGCCGTAGACGTTCTGAAAGCCCGTCTCCTTCTCCACGATCGCGCACGCCAGCGCGAGCGGCACGCGCGCGCGCTGGGCCTCGCGCACGAGCTCCTTGGCGTAGCGGCCGCCGTGAGCGCGGATCGCCCCCGAGAGCGTGCCGTTCGCCGGGACGGGTGCGGGGGCGCGCTCCGTGGCGAAGTGGTGGCGCAGACGCAGCGCGTACGCCGCGCCGTCGGCCTTTGCGCGGTCGAGCTCGGCGGGCGTGCGTTGCTGCGTGGCGCCGACGATGAGCCGGAACGTGCGCACGCTGCGCTGGGGCTGCAGGCCGAGCACGCGGCAGATGCGTTTGAAGGCGAGGTCGGTGCGCGGGCCCCACTCCCCGTCGATCTCCAGGCGTTCTCGCGATCCGAGGGTCTGGAGGTGGGCATTGAGGCTGGACTGCAGATCCGCCACGTATGCGCGCAGACGCCCCGACTCGTCGAGCTCCCCCATGACGAAATTAGAGTCCTCGCACAGGATCGCGATACGGATCTGCGCAATATGTGGAGGTTTCGGCGCCGAGCATCGTTGCAATCCGCACACTCAATCTGCCAATATCCGGCGCGTCGGGCAGGGTGGACGGGCTCGCCGTGCAGGGGCGAGCGCTCTCAGTCGGGGAAGGGCGAAGGAGCCTCATTCATGGACGAAGAACGCCGCTCTCCCGCGGAGCTGGATCGGCATGTCGCGCAAGCGCGACCGACCGCGCCGGCTGCGCGAGCCGCCGCCCAGCGCGAGCTCGAGCGCGCCCGCCGAGCGGAGACAGCGCGCATCGCCGCGCTGGTGCGCTACATGCTGCACGACCGCGCCGAGCCGCTGAGCGCCTCCACAAAAACTGCGCGGCGTTGACCCGCCGCGCGCCGCGCGCATAGGTTCGTCGGGTGGCGATTGCCGAGGGTCCACCCGCCGGTCCGATGACCGCGACCGGCACCGATCCGCACAACGTCGACGGGCAGGCGATCTGCATCACCGTGTTCAGCACCGTCAAGTGGTGGGGGCGGCTGTGGCTGCCGGCGGTCTTCCTCTTCGCACGGTTCTGGCCCAACTCGCAGGGCAAGCTCGCGCGGCTGTCGTTCATCCACTTCGCCCGCTGGAGCCTCGTGCGCGAGCTGCCGGGTCAGCGCCTGCGCCATCCCCAGCTCTTCTTCGAGAGCAACTTCAACGGCGGCTGGCAGGAGTACATCGACGCCTTCTCGCACATCCTCACGAAGGGCATGACGTGGTTCTGGGGCAGCTCGTACGGCTTTCCCAAGCCGCTGCCGACCGGGCCGTTCAAGCGCTACATCCAGGGCCACGAGCTCATCGCCAGCCATTTCTACTCGGCCTATCCGGACGCGACGACGACGATCGTGCTCAGCGCGCTCGCGCTCGACAAGGAGCTGCGCGCGTTCCGCGACCGCACGCGCGGCATGGATCCCGCGGCGTTCACGCGCGAGTGGAACGCGTTCCTCGAGAAGGCACAGGCGGACCTTTGAGCGTGGGAGTCGGACGTGTGAGCTCCGACGTCTCCGGACAGGCGTTCGCGCTGACCGTCCTGACGCCGATCGCCGACGGCCAGGTCGACGCCCTGCGCGCGTACCTCGAGGGGCTGCGCGACGACGGCGAGCCGGGCCCGCTGGCGCGCCTGCCGCGCACGCACTTCGGCCGCTGGGTCATCGTCCCGGGCTTCATCGCCGAGGGCGAGCGCGAACCCGACCAGCTCACCACGCCGCACCTGCTCTTCACCGCCTGCTTCGACGGCAAGCTCAACAGCTACCTCGCCGCGCTCGGGACCGTGCTCGCCGCCGAGGCCGAGGAGATCTGGGGCCGATGCGCCGGCTGCCCGCGGCCCGCGGCGGGCTCGGCGCTCACGGACTACCTGTTGGCCCACCGGATCAAGACCGGGTTCTTCGTGGCGGCCTACGGCAACGCCACCGTGCCCGAGGTGCGCGCCGCCCTCGCCCAGCGCGAGGCGCTGATCGAATTCGCCCAGCAGGCCCAGGAGATGGACGACGCCACGCGCCGGCGCGAGTTCCTGGCGCGCTTCGGGAGCTGACGGTGGCGGGGCTCGAGCTCAGCGACATCCAGGGCGACATCCTGCGCGCCTACGGCAACGCCTACCGCCTCACGACCTACCTGTTCTTCCGCGTCGACGACGCCGAGGCCGGCAAGGCGTGGCTGCGCTCGCTGCTGCCGCGCGTGACGACCGCGGAGCAGTGGCCCGCGGAAGCGAAGCCCGGCGCGACGCTGAACATCGCCGTCACCGCGGCGGGCCTGCGCGCGCTCGGCGCCGGCAAGCCCGAGGACCTCGGGTTCTCGCAGCAGTTCTGCGACGGCATGGCGGCCAGCGCCGAGATCCTCGGCGACGCCGGGCCGAGCGATCCGGGGACCTGGGAGGACGGGTTGCACGACGGGACCCTCCACGTGCTCGCCACCGTCAACGCGCTCGGCGACGACGAGCTGCACGACGAGCTCGACCGCCTTCGCGACGACGCGACGCGGGCCGGCGGCGTGGCCGTCGCCCACGAGCAGCCCGCGCGGCTGCTGCCCAACGCCCGCGAGCACTTCGGCTACGCCGACGGCTTCGCCCAGCCCGCCGTGGCCGGCGTCGGCGACGTCGACCGGCGCGCCGGCGGCGGTGTGCTCGAAGAGGGCAAGTGGCGGCCGCTGGCGCCGGGCGAGTTCATCCTCGGCTACGAGGACGAGGACACGCGCGTCGACCCCGAGCGCCGGCTGCCGAACGCGCCGCGCGATCCGCTCGGCCGATCGGGCACGTACATGGTCTGGCGCAAGCTGCGCCAGGACGTCGCGCTCTTCCGGCGCACGCTGCGCGACGCCGCCGCGCGCTACCACGGCGGCGACGACGAGAAGCTCGCGGCGAAGGTCGTCGGGCGCTGGCGCAACGGCGCGCCGCTGGTCACCTGGCCCGACGCGCCGCCGCCCGACCCCTTCGACCCCAAGCGACCCGCGCGTCAACGACGTTCGACTACGCAGACGACGCCGCCGGCCTGCGCTGCCCGCTCGGCGCGCACATCCGCCGCTCCAACCCGCGCGACCTGCTCGGCTTCGACACGGCGCTGAGCTTCCGCCACCGCATCATCCGCCGCGGCATGCCCTACGGCGACCCGCTGCTGCCCGACGAGTCCACCGACGACGACGGCGCCGACCGCGGCCTGATCTTCGTGTGCTTCAACGCGAGCATCTCGCGCCAGTTCGAGGGCATCCAGGCACAGTGGCTCAACGACGGCAACGCACTGCATCTCGGCCACGACAGCGACTTCCTGCTCGGCCATCCGCTCGGCACCGGCAAGATGACCATCCAGGGCCGGCCGCCGTTCCTGCTCGGCCCGCAGGCGCCGTTCGTGACCACGCGCGGCGGCGGCTACCTGTTCGTGCCCGGTCTGCGGGCGCTGGCGGTCCTGGCGAGGGGTGCCGGAGGCGGCCACGTGGCCGCCGGAGGCGGGTCCCCCGGCCGGAGGCCGATGGTTACACGCCCAGCGCTGAGCCGATCGCCGCGCGCCGGTCGGGGTCGACGCCGACCGTAGCGCCGGCGGTGATGCGCTCGTCCTCGGGGCGCGTCCAGTTGGTCAGCGCGAGGTCGAGCGCCTCGATCGGGACGCCGACGGCCCCGGCCAGGTCGGCGGCGCGGCGCTGCAGGAGCAGCGGATCGCCGATGCCCAGCGCGCGCTTGGCCGCCACGACGGTCGGATCGAGCGGCTCGGCTGCGAGCTGCAGCGACCACGGGCGCACTGCGAAGACGTCCAGGCGCCCGAGCAGGATCAGCAGCTCGTACCGCGCGGCGCGCCCGAAGCCCGGGAGCGCGAGGCGCTCGAACGCGCGGTCGAATCGGCGCTGCTCAGGCCAGCTCGCGTCGCCGGTGAAGGCGGCCGCCTGCGAGCCGGCGCGTTGCGCGAACGCGCGATAGGCCAGCAATGTGGCGGCGCCGCGCGCCGGATCGTGTGCGGTGCGCGGCCCGAGCGCGACGTCCTCGAGGTTCGGCAGCTCGGCCGAGGCCCAGCTCGTGCGCGCCGCGACGATGCCGACCCACGGGTCGGGACCCTGAAGCGGCGAGAGGTAAGCGATGAGAAAGGCCAGCCAGGTGGCCTCCTCGGGATCGGAGGCCAGCGCGACGTCGGCGTACAGCCCGGGCGGGTCGGCCGAGAGCTCGTCCAGGCGCGCCGCGGCGAAGGCGAGCTCGCCGGCCAGCCGGTCCGCGTCGACCGAGCTGCGCAGTCCGGGCAGCAGCTCGTGCTCGTAGCCGTCGTCGGCGGCGCGGGCCATGCGACGCACGCGCAGGTCGCCGCCGCGCGGCGTGGCAGGCCGGCGCCCGGACGCCGAGCGCGCCGGGCGAGGGGTCGCCCGGCGCGGTGCGGCGACCTGCTCGCGCTTGGCGTCGCGCGAGCAGATCGGGCAGGTTGCCTCGAGACGGTTGTGGCGGCAGAACGTCGGCACCGCCCATTCAGCTTAGGGGTGCCGAGCCGGCCACGTGGCCGGGCGAGGCGGGGCGGGTGGGTCCGCCCTTCGGAAGCGACACCGTTACTTGCGGCAGGTGCGCGCCTTGCGGCTCTTCACCACGTCGTAGCCGGGGCGCTTCGACCCGTCCGGGTTGATCAGGCCGGCGTCGAAGAACGCGGTCGACGGGTTCGTCGGCGAGTTGTACTGGTAGACGAACAGCGCCGAGATGCGCGAGTTGGACTTCGCGAGCGAGAACATGCAGCCCAGCGCCTTGGCCGCGCGGCTCGTGTTGAACGGGAAGCTCGAGCCGAGCTTGACGATGCCGCCGGTCTCGGTCAGCCAGACCTTGCCGTGGAAGGTCGCCAGCACGCGCTTGGTGCGGGTGGTCGAGAAGCGGTTGGTGTCCGAGTAGTTGTGGAACCCGATGATCTTCGGATCCGGCGACGCGTGGCGCAGGAACGACTTCAGGTACTTGATCGTCTTGTTGACGTTCTGCTCGTCGAGGATGTCCAGGCCGATGATCCGGTACGACGATCCCTTGAACACCTTGCGCGCGGCGCCGTAGTACTGCGCCGTGAGCTTGGGGCCCGTGGTGAGGCTGCAGATCTTGGTCGGCTGACCCTGCACGCTGCCGTCGCGCAGCGCGTGGCAGCGGTTGACCTCGTTCCACGGCGAGATGTCCTTGACGCGCGGGTAGGCGGCCTTGAACTTCTTGAGCTCCTTCGTGTACGCGGCGACGGACGGCGCCTTGAGGGCCCGCGAGTTGCTGCGGTGCGAGTGCTCGAAGGAGATGAGGATCTTCTGGTGGGCGGCCGTGGCGGCCGTGTACCAGGCGTCCCACTGCGCCTTGTCGGAGGGGCTGTCCATCACGTCGTAGGGCGTGATGTAGCGGGCGTCCTTGAACTTCAGCGGCTTGAAGAGCGGGTTGGTGAAGGTCGAGGCCTGCTGGTCGCTGACGCCCAGCGTGTAGGCGCCGGCAGCCGCCGGCACAGCGAGCGCCGCAACCAGCACAGCGATGGGGAGAAGGATTCGTCGCATGGAGAGGGGGGTCGTTGGCAGAAGCATTGAGAGCCCGGAACAGGCTAGCCACGCCCAAGTTGCGGCGCGGTTGGCCTACCCGATGCGCTCAAACGCACCAAGGAAGACGTTGGTGACGAAAGCCACCGTACGCTCTACATCGGGCGGATCGCGCTCGACCATGAGCAGACCGACCTCGACCCCGGCACCGACCATCGCGGCCGCCATCAGATCCGCATCGTGGGGCGGGATGCGGTCGGCGCGGACCGCCGTCTCGAGGTCCTCACGGAGCTCTTCGATGCCCGCCCCGAGCGCCGGCTCATCGAATCTTGTCCGAATGGTCCCGGCATTTCGGCGCATCAGCGCAACCGTCTCGGGGTCCTCGACGAGGAACTCGAAGTAGGCGCGAAAGCCTCCGGCGACGAAGCCCTCGAGCGTCGTGGCCGCCATCCGCGCCGCCCGCACGCGCGCCCGCGCTTCGACCCCGATCTCGTCGACCAGCGCCGCCAGCACGGACTCCTTGTCGGGGAAGTAGTTGTAGAAGGTTCCCGTTGCAAGATCTGTCCCACGCACGATGTCGCGCACCGACGCGGCGCCGTAGCCGAGGTCGATGAACACCCGGCGCGCCGCGTCCAGGATCGCCGCGCGGTTGGCGGCCTTGGTGCGTTCGCGGCGGCCGGCGACCGCGTTCAGGCCCACGGGGTCTCCCCTCCTGGCGCTCACGCGCTCCCTGCGAGTGCAGGCGGGGGTGCCGCGGCGCGCTCCCGCTCCTCGGGCGCCGGCACCGGCAGACGGAAGCCGTGCTTGCGCGCGCGCTCGGCCCCCGCGCGGCGCTCCTTGTCCAGCGCGTGCAGGTAGTCGTCGAAGTCGACCTGGATCGTGTGGCGCTTGGAGGCCACGTAGCGCTTGCGCATGGCTTCGATGTCGTCCTCGATGTCCTGCAGCAGCGCCGGACGGGGCGGCAGCGCGTACTCCCCCTTGAGATAATCGGCGATCCACTGGCCCTGCGCCTCGGCCAGCGGCATCGTCGCGCCCAGCGGCTGCAGCAGCGCGACGAAGAAGACGTCGTCGAACTCGGGGTGAAAGACGCGCCGGAACAGCTCGATGTGGTTGTCGGGCGCCGCGACCAGGTCCTCGTCGAAGAACGGAAAGCTGATCTTGTAACCGGTGCAGTAGACGACGACGTCGACGTGTTCGCGCGACCCGTCGTCGAACTCGACGTGGTCGCCGCCGAGCCGGCGGATGTTGGGCTTCGGCGTGATCGTGCCGTGCACGATGCGGTCCAGGATGCGACCGGACACGGTCGGGTGGGCCTCGCCGAACTTGTGGTCGGGCTTGGGCAGGCCGTAGCGCTCGGGGTTGCCGATGTGGAGCTTGATGAGCGTGTGGATCATCCGCTGGCGCACCTTGAACGGGACGCGCGGGTCCTGCGGGAGCTGGTCGACCGGGCGGCCGAACATGTACTTGGGAATGATCCACGCCCCGCGGCGGGCGGCCAGGAAGGTGGCGCGCGCGACATAGGACGACTCGACGGCAATGTCCATGGCCGAGTTGCCCATGCCGACGACGACCACGTCCTTGCCCGCGAACAGGTCGTTGTCGACATAGCTGTGGGCGTGCAATTGCTCGCCGGTGAACGTGTCGTGGCCCGCGAACGTCGGCTCGGGCCAGCGCGGGTCCCAATGGTGGCCGTTGGCCACCAGCAGCGCATCGAAGCGCTCCACCGCGCCGCTCCCGAGCGCGAGCTCCCAGCCCCCGCCCTCCAGGCGACGCGCGTGGACGACCTTGGTCTCGAACCGGATGTGGTCGCGGAAGCCGAAGTGGTCGACGTAGTTGTCGAAGTACTCGGCGATATGGGTGTGGTGCGGGAAGTCCGGATAGGACTTCGGCATCGGGAAGTCCGAGTACTCCATCCGGTCGCGCGAGGTGTTGATGAACAGCTGCCGATAGGCGGCCGACATGCCGTTCCTGTTGCCGAAGACCCAGTTGCCGCCGACGCGGTCGGAGGCCTCGAAGCAGGTGAACGGGACGCCGCGCTCGTGGAGCGCCTTGGCGGCGGCGATCCCGGACGAGCCGGCGCCGATGATGGCGGCCTTGGGAAGGGTGGGCATCGCGGCCCACCCTACCCAAAAGATGACGCAGGCGTCAACTTTGTGCGGCTACGGCCCGAACTGCATGACCTGGTGGATGCCGGTCCCCTTGTTCG
Organism: uncultured Actinomycetes bacterium; assembly: GCA_963821355.1. Classification (GTDB taxonomy): domain Bacteria; phylum Actinomycetota; class Thermoleophilia; order Solirubrobacterales; family Solirubrobacteraceae; genus JAOPZW01. Next base: position 326,394 of record CAWGDO010000010.1, read on the forward strand.
TGTACTGCATGGTGATCAGCGGCAGCGGCGCGAAGGTGATCTGCTCCTTGGCCTCCGGCGCCCGCCACGCGTTGGGGTCCGGCCCCTGTTGTGAGGCCAGCCGCTTGCCCGCCGCGTCAAGCGCCGCCCACAGATCGTGCGCACAGGTCGACAGCTTGCCCTCGCCGCAGTAGCGCAGGTGGTAGGCGCCCTTGACCTTCTGGCCCAGCAGCGAGCGCAGGTCCTTCCACATGTACTGGTGCCAGCCGCCGTACTGGCCGGCGGGCGGCTGGTCGAAGCGCGAGTTGCGCCCGGCGAGCTGATTGCACAGCTTCGTGCCCAGGCGATCGCACATCGCGGCGTCGGCCAGGCCCTTCCAGGCGGCGTCGAGGATCGGGACGCCCGGATCGTCGATCTTGCCGTCGTGATCGGCGTCGCGGCGGCTGCCGCCGGCGTCGTGCCAGCGCTGCAGGATGTCGCGCAGCTTCCTGGCCCGCGAGCTCGGCGCCTTGCCCTTGCCGAGGACCTTGGTCAGCGTCGGCCACAGCTCGACGATGCGCACGTCCTCGGTGGCCGCCGCGTTCGCGGCGGCCAGAACGGTCGCCAACGTCTGCTTCGGGCGGCGGTTGAGCTCGCCGGTCAGCAGCTCCTGGCGCTGGATCGACTGCTCGTTCCAGCGACTGTCCGTCGCCGGGAAGTCCTTGGCCGGCTTGTTGTTCCAGTTGACGATGTAGCCGCTGGAGGGGTTGATCACCTGTGGGTGCTTGCTGTTGGCCAGGTAGCCCGTCCACTCGTAGTCGCCGTCGCCGTTGACCGGGAGGTCGGGGTTGACGCCCTTCGGGCGCAGCGGCAGGCGCCCGCTCGTCACGAAGGCCGCCTCCTTGGCGCTCGCGTAGAACGAGTTGAAGGTCTGCGGCGTCTTGTAGGCCGCGTGGATGAAGTCCTTGGCCGAGTGCACGCGCCCGAACGTCATCTGCTGGAAGAAGAGCTGGTCGACGGTCTCGCGCCCGTAGCTCGAGCGGCGCGTCGACAGCGCGACGAGCTTGTTGCTGCCGCGCACCTTCGCGTAGCCGATCACGGTCCCGTGGACGGTGCGCCGGAAGCTCGACCTTGACGCTTTTGCCGCCCTTGGAGATCGTGCCGGCGTCGACCTTCTCCATCGTCAGGCACTTGCCCTTGAAGCGGTACTTGACCTTCGACCCGCCGCACAGCTGTTCGGCGTAGGTGTCGATGAGGTCGCTCGCGGCCGAGGTCAGCGTCCACGCGTAGTCCTGGCCGCGGCCGATCAGCATGTAGCCGGGGAACGGCGCCGACGTGGCGCCGCGCACGTGGATGTTGGGGCTCTCGAGCTCCATCTCGAGCGTGAGGCCCGGGTAGTTGAAGCCGATCTGCGGCCCGCCGACGAACAGCGGCGAGCCGGTCTGCGAGGCCTTGCCGCTGGCGATGAGGATGTTGCTGGCCAGCTGGGGCGGCCCGTAGGGATGGTCGACGCTCGCTCCCAGCGCCGGGACGGCGCGCGTGGCGCCCGGCAGCTTGGGCGCCGACGAGTCGAAGCTGCCGTTGACGAGGCGCACCATGCCCTTCGGCTTGGAGACGCTGACGTCGGTCTGCCAGGGGAAGCTCTTGCGTGGTCGTCGTGGCCGTCTCGGGGTCGTCGCGTCCGCGCAGGTCCTCGTACGCCTCGTTGCCCTTCGTCGACCCGAGCTTGGAGCGCAGCCCGTCGAGCATCTGGGCGTTGGCGACCTCCTCGCCCCCGCCCTGCCCGAGGAACTGCGACTTCAGCGCGTTGAGCGCGTAGATGTCGGTGCGCGTGAACTTCGGGGTCGACGGCCGGTTCTGGGAGTACCAGAGGTTGATGCCGGCGAGGTACACATCGATGTCGCTGAGCAGCTGGCGGCCCTGCGTGCCCTGCGCCAGGATGGCCTTCGTCTGCAGCGTCGTCGCCTGGTTGACGACCGTCGAGCTCGGCTTGTAGTTGTAGAGGCCCAGGACGAGCTGGATGGCGGGGACGCCGGGCATGTCGATGAGGCCCGCAACCGCGTTGAAGCGCGCCTGGTCGAGCAGCAGGTTGCGGTCCTCGGCCACGACATAACCGGCGCCGAAGATCGCGCCGGCGTCGGTGTCGCTGTAGATGTGCGGCACGCCGTAGTTGTCGCGCTTGATGCGCGCGCTCACGCCTCCCACCCCGGGCGCGGTGCCCGCGACGTTCTCGGTGAAGATGAACGACGGGTCGTTCTCGGGCAGGAGGGCGGCGGACTTGTAGTAACCGCTGCCGTCCGTGCTCGGGACGAGCTGGGCGTCGGTGACGTCGCGGAACAGCGGCGTCAGCCGGTCGTACATCTGCGCCTGCGTCGGCGCGGGCAGCATGCCGGGAGCCGTGCCCCAGGACACGCCGGGCTCCCACTGGCCGTGCGGGATCACGTTCAGGGTGGTGGCCGCCGTGGCGGTCGGCGCAAGGACGCCGAGCACGACCGCGGCGAGCGCGAGCACGCTTCGCAAGGCTCTCCTCCTCGGGAACGCCGGCCCCAGCAGCCGGCGAAGGCGCCGGCACGCTACACGAACTTGCGTGACGTGGTGCACATTCCGACACGCCGTGGGAAGGACGCCCGCCGCTGCACGTCCTTGGACGCATGCGACGAAACCTCCCTGTGTCGCTCGCCGCGGTTGCGGCGACGGCTGCTCTCATCCCCGCCGCGGCGCAGGCCGACGGTGTCAAGCGAACGGCGTCGGGCGCCGGCGCCCGCCGACATCACCGCGGCGATCGACGCGTTCCGCGCCGACCTCGGCGGCATAAACAACGCCGGCGGCGCGCCCGCGGCCACCGGCCGTCGTGAGATCAACTGGGACGGCGTCCCGGATTCAAATGCCGATCCCAATCCGTTCCCGGCCGGCACCTTCCTCGGCCGCGGCCTGCAGCTCGATACGCCGGGCACCGGCTTCAAGGTGAGCGCCAAGGCCGTCAACCCGACGAACACCGCGGCGCGCTTCAACAACCCGGAGTTCCAGGCCTTCTCGCAGGAGCGCCTGTTCACCGCGATCGGCTCGACGACCTACGACAGCCACTTCTTCGTCCCCGCGACGAGCACGCCGGCGACGACCAACGGCTTCGGCGCCGTCTTCACTGACGTCGGACACGACCGGCTCGGCCAAGATCGAGTACTTCAACGAGTCCGGCGCGCTGCTGGACACCGTCGTCGTCCCCGCCTCGCCGAACGGCGGAATGTCGTTCGCCGGTGAGTCGTTCAACGCGGGCGAGCGCGTCGGGCGCGTGCGCGTCACGAGCGGCACGACGACGACGCTGACCTCCGACGGGCCCGGCCAGGACGCCGTCGTGCAGGACGACTTCATCTACGGCGAGCCGCTGGCCGGCCAGGTGGCCTTCCACGTCGCCGCGCAGCGCGTCGACGAGGACGCCGGGATCGCCGCGCTGACCGTGACGCGGATCGGCGCCAACGCCGGCACCGCGACCGTCGACTACGCGACGAGCGACGGCTCGGCGAAGGCCGGCCAGGACTACACCGCGAAGAGCGGGACGGTGACCTTCGGCCCCGGCGAGACGAGCAAGCAGATCAACATCGCGATCGGCGCGGACACCGTCCAGGAGAGCGACGAGGCCTTCACGGTCGCGCTCAGCAACGCGTCGGGCGCCGCGCTGGCTGCGCCGCGCACCGAGACCGTCACGATCCAGGACCGCACCAAGGCGCACGGCAGGCTGAAGGCAAAGCTGTTCCGCCTGCTCGGCGGCCTGCGCTTCGTGATCACCTCAGACGACGCGAGCTCGTATCGCTACAAGCTCGTGCTCACGAAGGACCAGGCCAAGAAGCTCGGCCTGAAGAAGCGCACGCTCACCAGCAGCGGCACCCGCACGCTGCACGCAGGCGCCAACACTCTGAGCCTCCGGCTCGGCACCAAGGTCAAGGCCCGGTTGCACAAGGCCAAGATCAAGCCGACCCTGACGATCGCCCTCGGCGACGGCTCGAGCCTGCGCCTGCGCGTGACGCTCTGACGCCCCGGGGCATGGGCGCAGTGATGGCGGGGGCCCTCCGGGGCCCCCGTCGTCGTTCAGCCCGTGGCCACTGCGGGGGTCTCGGCGTCCGCGCCGAGGACCTCCATCCAGGCGTCGATCAGAAACCCCATTGACTGCAGGGCGGTCAGGCCGATCAGCTGCTCGTGCCACGGCTCCAGGGGAAGTGCGTCCACCACATCCTTCAGTTCCTCGCCATGGAGGACGTCGAGGTCGGCGTGCAGCAGCAGCGACTCGAAGCCTTCGCGCGGAAGGCCGGTCCGCTCGATGAGCCGCTCGACGGACTGCGCCTGCGGCGGATAGACCTCGAGCCAGAGCAGCCCGAGCATGGCCACGGGATGGGCATAGAGGATCCGGAAGTACAGCGTGCCGATCAGCGCGGCCGTCTTCTCCGGGAGCGGACCGACAAGAAGCGCACCGACATCGACGCCAACGGCCGCCAGGTCGTCGAGCGAGGCATCGCCGGGCTCATCGCCGTGCATCTCGTCCACGATGTGCTTCTCGAGGTAGCCGATGAGGTCCACAGCGACCGGGTCCGTCGGCGCGAGTGCGCGCGAGCGATCGAGCGCCACCTCCATGAGCGGGACCAGCACGAGCGACATGTGTGTGCTGGCCACCATGTACGGCGCGAAGAGATCCCGCGCGCGCGGATGCTCGAGGAGCAGCCGGCCCGGGTGGTCAAAGGCAGGGAGAACGAGGTCGATCTTGCGCCGGAGGCGCGCGCTCGCGCCTGGCACGCGGCTAGAAATGGCCGAAGCTCTCGATACCCGGGTCTTCGGGGTTTAACTGGTGGACGAGCTCGAAGCGCTTGTAGACCGAGCTGATCACCTCGACCTCATCGGGCGTCAGGCCCCCGACCACGGCCCGGTAATCCGCGGGCAAGTTCTCATCGAACACGCCTTCAGCGATGAGCCGATCAACCTTCGCTTCATCCTCGTCGCCGAGCCCCCGGCGCTTGTCGTCAGCAGTCATAAGTAACCTCCCCAGGCGCCTCCCCGCGCAGCGATCATACTCGAGATCCCGGAGCGCTGAGAGCCAACGCGGTCTTGTCAGCACAGTCGGCGCTGGGCGAGAATCGGTCGGCGTGAACGAGACGGGGGCACATCCCCAGGCCGAGGCGGACTCCCGCAAGGTCGTCACGGTCCTGTTCGCGGACATCACGGGCTCGACCGGGCTCGGCCAGACGCTCGACCTCGAGGCGCTGCAGCAGATGATGTCGCGGTACTTCGCGGAGATGAAGCTCGTCGTGGAACGTCACGGCGGGCTCGTGTCGAAGTTCATAGGCGACGCCGTCATGGCGGTCTTCGGCCTCCCGCGCGTCCACGAGGACGACGCGTTGCGCGCCGTTCGCGCGGCCGCCGAGATGCGTGAGGCGCTCGCCGCCCTCAACGAGGAGTTCGCGTCGTCATGGGGTATCACGGTCGCGGTGCGCACGGGCGTGAACACCGGCCAGGTGCTTGCGCGCGAGCCGAACGACCAACAGGCCCTCGTGGTGGGCGATGCGGTCAACATCGCGGCGCGCCTCGAGCAGGTCGCCGAGCCGGACGAGATCCTCATCGGCGAAGACACTTACCGCCTGGTCCACGATGCCGTGCGCGCCGAGCCGGCCGGGCCGTTGGAGCTGCGAGGCATCGCCGGCGGGGTACCGGCGTGGCGACTCGTGGGTGTGCTGGCGGACGCGCCGGGCTGGAATCGCCGGCTCGACTCCCCGATGGTGGACCGCGAGCGCGAGCTCGCACGGCTCGAGGACGCGTTCCACCGCGTTGCCGACACGGGCACGTGCGAGCTCGCCACGGTGATGGCTCCGGCGGGTGTGGGCAAGTCTCGTCTCGCCGCCGAGCTGCTTTCGAGGCTGCGCTCGCGCGCCACGGTCCTGCAGGGCCGCTGCCTCCCGTACGGCGAGGGGATCACGTTCTGGCCGATCGTGCCCGTTCTCAGGGGCGCCGTCGGGATTCAGGAGCGCGACTCTGAGCGCGAGACCCGGCGCAAGATTCGCGAGCTGCTCGCGGATGACGCGGACGACAATGAGGCGGTCTGCGACGCGCTCGCGCCGCTCCTCGGCCGGGGCTCGCCATCAGCAGGGATCCAGGAGATCTATTGGGCGGTGCGCAAGTTGTTGGAGCGCGTTGGCAGTGATGGGCCGCTCATCGTGGTCTTCGACGACATCCACTGGGGAGAGGCCACATTCCTGGATCTCGTCGAGTACCTCGGCGATTGGATTACCTCGTCTCCGGTTCTGCTGCTCTGCCAGGCGCGCCCGGAGCTGCTCGACGTCCGTCCCGGATGGATGACCGCCAAGCCGAACGCGTCGCTCGTCACCTTGGGGCCCCTGAATGCAGCGGAGACGAAGAGCTTGATCCGGGGCCTGGTCGGCGACATGGATCTCCCGGCGGAAGCAGGAACCAGGATCGCAGGGGTGGCTGAAGGCAACCCGCTGTTCGTCGAGGAAACGGTCCGGATGCTCGTCGACGACGGCGTCCTGCAACGACGCAGCGGGGGCTGGGCCCTCACCGGCGACCTGTCGAGCATCACGATCCCGCCGACCATCCACGCTCTGCTGACCGCCCGCCTCGACAGGCTGGAGCCCGAGGAGCGCGCCGCCGTCGAGCGCGGATCGATCATCGGCCGCGCCTTCTGGTGGGGCGCGGTGTCCGACCTGTCGCCAGCGGAGATGCGCCCGCGGATCGGCGCAAGCCTGCAGTCGCTGGTCCGGAAACAGCTCATCGAGCCGTACCGGTCCGAGCTGCGCCAGCAGGACTCGTTCCGCTTCACGCACATCCTCGTCCGTGACGCCGCGTACGAGGCCATACCGAAGGCACGCAGAGCCGAGCTGCACGAGCAGGTTGCGGAGTGGATCGAGGCGAAGACGCGTGACCTCCCCGGCGAGTACGAGGAGATCGTCGGCTACCACCTCGAACAGGCCCACCGCCTGCTCGTGGAACTCGGTCCAGGCGCCGATCGCATCGCCCAGCTGGCCGAGCGCGCGGCCGTGCCGCTCGCTTCGGCCGGGCAGCGCGCCCTGGCGCGCGGCGACATGCCCGCTGCCGTCAACCTTCTCTCGCGCGCAACCCGGCTGTTGCCCACGCACGACGCGCGGCGTCTGGAGCTGCTGCCTGATGTCGCTTTCGCGTTGATGGAGACGGCGGACTTCGAGCGGCTCGCGGGCGTCGCACGCGAAATGGAGGACTTGGCGGCCGAAGCCAGCGATCGCCGCCTGCGAGCCCACGCGACGGTCATCGGCCTGTGGATCCGTTTCTTCACGAACCCGAAAGGGTGGGCCGAGGCCGAACCAGAGGCAAAGCGGGCCATCGCGACCTTCGGACAGATCGGAGACGAGCGAGGCCTCGACAGAGCATGGTCGCTGCTCGGTGTCGTCCACTGCATGTACGCTCGGTTCGCTCGGGCCGAGCAGGCGTGGTCGAGTGCCGTCGAGCACGCGCGCCGCGCCGGCAACCGGCGCGACCTCCTCGAAGCCCTGTCCTGGTTGCCCGGAATGATCGAGGCCGGTCCGATCCCCGCGGAGGACGGAATCCGGCGCTGTCGTGCAATTCTCGACCAGGCACAGGGCGACAAGAAGGTCATGTCCATTGCCCTGTTCTCCGAGGCGGAACTCCTGGCCGGCCTCGGGCGCTTCGACGAGGCCAAGGACCTGTTCCGGCGCGCCCGAGCCCTGCTCGAAGAGGTCGCGCTACCGGCGTGGATTGCCGGGCCTCTGGCCCAGGACGTGGGGTGGGCAGAACTCCTCGCGGGCGACCCGGCCAGCGCCGAACATGTGCTTCGCGACGCCTTCGACACCCTGACGGAAGTGGGCGAGGTGAACTTCTTGTCGACCATCGCAGCGCTCCTCGCCGAAGCGATCTCCGTCCAGGGCAGGTACGAGGAGGCCGAGCGGTTCACGCGCGTCAGCGAGGACTCGGCCGGCACGGAGGACGTCTATTCCCAGGCGCTCTGGCGCAGCGTGCGGGCCAAGTGCCGGGCGAACCAGGGTGACCTCGCGCACGCGCTCAACCTCGCGCACGAAGCAAGCGCACTCGTTGAGCGCACCGACTCGCCGCACCTTCGCTGGCACGTCTGGATGTGCGAAGCCGAGGTGCTCCGGCTCGCGGGCGACACGGTCGGGGCGGAGACGCCCTTGCGCCAAGCCATCGAAGCGGCCGACCTTAAGCAGAACCTCGTTGGCGCGCGGCTCGCGCGCGAGGCCTTGGAGGCGCTTCACGCCACGCGCCCGTAGCCGCGCGCGACGTAGGCCTACAGACCGGGCGCCGCCACCTGCGGCGGGCCCTCGGGGCCCTCGTCGGCGTCGCCGCCACCCACGAGGACGGGCTCGGCGCGCACACCCTCGAGGTAGCGGTCGACCATTCGCGCGCACTGGCGGCCCTCGTTGATCGCCCACACGATCAGCGACTGGCCGCGGCGGGCGTCGCCGGCGGCGAAGACGCCCGGGACGCTGGTCTCGTACGTCGGCGCCTTGACGTTGCCGCGCGGGTCCTTCTCGACCTGAAGCTGGTCGACCGCGCCCTCGTGCTCGGGGTGCAGGAAGCCCATCGCCAGCAGCACGAGGTCGGCGTCGATGACGCCCTCGGTGCCCTCGACGGGGCCGAACGGCGGCGCCGGCTGCGCCTGCGCGTAGTGCAGCTGCTGCACGCGCCCGTTGCCGGTGAGGTGCGTGGTGACCACCGAGAAGTCCTGCTCGCCGCGGCCGGCCGCCTTGGTCTCCTCCATCGCGTAGCTGAGGCGGAACTTCAGCGGCCACAGCGGCCACGGCGTGCGGTCGTCGGGTCGCTTGGCAGGCGGCTCGGGCAGCAGCTCGAGCTGGACGATCGACGCCGCGCCCTCGCGGATCGAGTTGCCCACGCAGTCCGCGCCGGTGTCGCCGCCACCGATGACGATGACGTTCTTGTCCTTGGCGCTGATCGACGTGTCGCCGGAACCGGAGACCCAGCGGTTGCGCACGTACAGGTACTCCATCGCGAAGTGCACGCCGTCGAGCTCGCGGCCCGGCACCGGCAGGTCGCGCGGCACGCGCGAGCCGATGGCCAGGACGACCGCGTCGAACTGCTCGCGCAGCTCCTCGGCCCTCACGTCGACGCCGACATCGACGCCCAGGCGCAGCTCCACGCCCTCGGCGACGAGCTGCTCCACGCGGCGCTCTACGACCGTCTTCTCGATCTTGAAGTCCGGCACGCCGAAGCGCACGAGGCCGCCGGCCGCCTCGTCGCGCTCGAAGAGCACCACCCGATGGCCAGCGCGGCGCAGCTGCTGCGCCGCGGCCATGCCCGCGGGGCCCGCACCCACGACCGCGACGCTGTCGCCGGTCTCTCGGCGTGGCGGCATCGGCACGACCCAGCCCTCGTCCCAGGCGCGGTTGATGATCGAGTTCTCGATCTGCTTGATCGTGACCGCGTCGCCCTCGCGGATCTCGAGCACGCAGGACGCCTCGCACGGCGCCGGGCACAGGCGCCCCGTGAACTCAGGGAAGTTGTTGGTCGCGTGCAGCTGGCGGATGGCGTCCTGCCAGCGGCCGCGATAGACGAGGTCGTTCCAGTCGGGGATCAGGTTGCCCAGCGGGCAGCCGTTGTGGCAGAAGGGCACGCCGCACTCCATGCAGCGCGCGCCCTGCCCCGCAAGCTCCTCGTCGGAGCGGCGCACGATGAACTCCTTGTAGGTGTGCTCGCCGCTGATGCGCTCGATCGGGTCGTCGTACGGGATCCCGACCCGCTCGATCTTCAAGAAGCCGCCGAGCTCGCCCATCAGGCGGCGACCTCCTCGGCGGCGGCCGCGGCAGCCTGGGCGGCGAGCACGCGCTTGTAGTCGGTCGGGAAGACCTTGACGAAGCGCGGCAGCAGCTCCTGCCAGGAGTCGAGCACGCGCCGCGCGACCGGCGAGCCGGTGCGCCGCAGGTGCTCCTCGACGAGCGCCGCGCGCCTCCGCCGCGTCGTCGGTGGTCAGCTCCTCGAGTTGCTCGAGCATCGCGCCGTTGACCTTGCCGCGGAACTCGCCGTGCTCGTCGAGCACGAAGGCCAGGCCGCCGCTCATGCCGGCGGCGAAGTTGCGCCCCGTCGGCCCCAGCACGACGACGCGCCCACCGGTCATGTACTCGCAGCCGTGGTCGCCGACGCCCTCGACGACCGCGTGCGCGCCGGAGTTGCGCACCGCGAAGCGTTCGCCGGCCAGGCCGCGGAAGAAGGCGCGGCCGCTCGTGGCGCCGTAGAGCACCGTGTTGCCGATGATGACGTTCTGCTCGGCGGCGAAGGTGACGCCTTCGGGCGGCAGTACCGCCAGCGTCCCGCCGGACAGGCCCTTGCCGGTGTAGTCGTTGGCGTCGCCGTGCAGCGTGAAGCTCACGCCGGGCGCCAGCCAGCCACCGAACGACTGCCCGGCCGAGCCGCGGAGGTGGACCTGGATGGTGTCGGTCGGCAGGCCGTCGGCGCCGTGCTCCTGGGCAATCTTCGAACTCAGCACGCCGCCGACGCAGCGGTTGACGTTGCGGATCGGGATGTCGATCTGCACCGGCTGCTTGTGGGCCACGGCCAGCTCGGCACGGCGCAGCAGCTCCCAGTCGAGGTGGTCGTCGAGCACCGGCGGCGGCGGCTTGATCCGGCGGCGCACGGCGCCCTCGGGCAGCGCGGGGAAATGCAGGACGTGGGTGAGGTCCACGCCGCGCGCCTTCCAGTGGTCGATGGCGTCGTCGACCGCGAGCAGGTCGCTGCGGCCGATCAGGTCGTCGAGCGAGCGCACGCCCAGCGAGGCCATGATGCCCCGCAGCTCCTCGGCCACGAAGAAGAAGAAGTTGACGACGTGCTCGGGGGTGCCCTTGAAGCGCTTGCGCAGCTCCGGGTCCTGCGTGGCGATGCCGACCGGGCACGTGTTGAGGTGGCAGGCGCGCATCATGATGCAGCCCGTCGCGATCAACGGCGCCGTCGAGAACCCGAACTCGTCGGCGCCCAGGCAGGCGGCGATCGCCACGTCACGCCCGGTCTTCAGCTGGCCGTCGGTCTGGACGATGATGCGCGAGCGCAGGTCGTTTCGCAGCAGCGTCTGCTGTGTCTCGGCCAGGCCGATCTCCCACGGCACGCCCGCCGCCTGGATCGAGCTCAGCGGCGAGGCGCCGGTGCCGCCATCGTGGCCCGAGATGAGCACGTGGTCGGCGTTGGCCTTGGCCACGCCCGCGGCGACCGTGCCGACACCGACCTCGGAGACGAGCTTGACCGACACGCTGCCGCCCGGGTTGGCGCAGCGCAGGTCGTAGATGAGCTGCTTGAGGTCCTCGATCGAGTAGATGTCGTGGTGCGGGGGCGGCGAGATGAGGCCCACGCCCGGCGTGGTGTGGCGCACCCAGCCGATGTACTCGTCGACCTTGTGGCCGGGAAGCTGGCCGCCCTCGCCAGGCTTGGCGCCCTGGGCCATCTTGATCTGCAGCTGGTCGGAGTTGACCAGGTAGTGGATCGTCACCCCGAAGCGGCCCGACGCCACCTGCTTGATCGCCGAGCGCCGCCAGTCGCCGTTGTCGTCGCGCACGAAGCGGCGCGGGTCCTCCCCGCCCTCGCCCGTGTTCGAGCGCCCGCCGAGGCGGTTCATCGCGATGGCGAGCGTCTCGTGGGCCTCGGTCGAGATCGACCCCAGCGACATCGCGCCCGTGGCGAAGCGCTTGACGATCTCCTTGGCGGGCTGGACGTCCTCGATCGGCACCGGCTCGAGGTCGGTGCGGAACTTGAGCAGGCCGCGCAGCGTGGCCTTGCGCGCCGCGTCGCAGTTGATCATCTCGGCGTACTCGTCGTACTTCTGCTGCGCGTCGCCGTCCGGCGACCGCACCGCGTGCTGCAGCAGCGAGATCGTCTCGGGGTTCCACATGTGGTGCTCACCGTCGCGGCGCCAGGCGTAGACGCCGCCGACCGGCAGCAGGTCCTCGTGCGAGCCCGGCCAGGCCCGCTTGTGGCGATCGAGCGCCTCGCGCGCCAGCACGTCGAGGCCGACGCCGCCGATGCGCGATGCGGTGCCGGTGAAGTGGCGGTCGATGAGCGTCTTCTCCAGCCCGACCGCCTCGAAGATCTGTGCTCCGCAGTAGCTCTGGATCGTCGAGATCCCCATCTTGGAGATCGTCTTCAGCAGGCCCTTGCCCAGGCCCTTGACGATCCGCTTCTCGGCCTCGTCGGGGTCATCGACGCCGGCGATCCGCCCGTCGAGTGCGAGCTCGTCGACCGTGTCGAGCATGAGGTACGGGTTGACGGCGCTGGCGCCGTAGCCGATGAGGACGGCGAAGTGGTGGACCTCGCGCGGCTCGCCGGATTCGAGCACGAGGCCGGCGCGCAGGCGCGTGCCCTCGCGCACGAGGTGGTGGTGCACCGCGCTGGTGGCCAGCAGCGCCGGGATCGGCGAACGATCGGGGCCGGCGGCGCGGTCGGAGAGGATGAGGATGTTGATGCCGGCCGCGATGTGGTCGGTCGCCTCGTCGCAGACGTTGGCCAGGCGCTTCTGCAGCCCGGCGGGGCCCTCGGCGACCGGCCAGGTGATGTCGATCGTGTGGGCGCGGAAGACGTCCGAGGAGACCTCGCGCAGCGTCTCGAGCTCGTGGTTGCGCAGGATCGGCTGGTCCATCACGAGCTGGTGGGCGTGCCCTGGCGTCTCGGTCAGCAGGTTGCCCTCGGCGCCGACGCCGGTGCCCAGCGACATGACGATCGACTCGCGGATCGAGTCGATCGGCGGGTTGGTGACCTGCGCGAAGAGCTGCTTGAAGTAGCTGAACAGCGGCGGGCGCTGATCGGAGAGCACGGCCAGCGCCGCGTCGTTGCCCATCGAGCCGATCGGTTCCTCGGCCGCGCGCGCCATCGGCGCGTGCAGCACGCGCAGGTCCTCCTGCGTGTAGCCGAAGGCGAGCTGGCCCTGGCGGAGCGGGAGCTCCTGGTAGGCGCGGGGCCCGTCGGCCTGCGGCAGGTCGTTGAACTGCACGACGTGCTCGTCGAACCACGAGGTGTACGGGCGCTGCGTGGAGATCGTGCGCTTGACCTCGGAGTCCTCGACGATGCGGCCCTGCTCGAGGTCGACGAGGAAGATCTTGCCTGGCTGCAGGCGCCCGAGGCGCTTGACGTTCTCGGGGCGGATCCTGAGCATCCCCGTTTCCGAGCCGAGCACGACGTAGCCGTCCTTCGTCTCGACCCAGCGGCCGGGGCGCAGCCCGTTGCGATCGAGCGTGGCGCCGACGACACGGCCGTTGGTGAACGCGACGGCCGCGGGCCCGTCCCACGGCTCCATCATGCACGAGTGGAAGGCGTAGAAGCCCTTGAGCTCGTCGGAGAGGTCGTCGCGGTCCTGGTAGGCCTCCGGGATCATCATCATCACCGCGTGCGGCAATGAGCGCCCGGCGAGCATCAGCAGCTCGAGGACGTTGTCGAAGGTCGCGGAGTCCGAGCCGCCGGGGCGCACGATCGGCATCACCTTCTGCAGGTCGATGCCAAACAGCTCGGATGCGAGCTGCGACTCGCGCGCCCGCATCCAGTTGACGTTGCCCATCAGCGTGTTGATCTCGCCGTTGTGGCAGATCACGCGGTAGGGATGGGCGAGCTCCCAGCTCGGGAACGTGTTGGTCGAGAAGCGGCTGTGCACCAGCGCCAGCGCGCTGGCGAAACGCTCGTCGCTGAGGTCGGGATAGAAGCCGACAAGCTGCGGCGCCTTGAGCATCCCCTTGTACACGCAGGTCCGGCTCGAGAACGACGGCGCGTAGAAGTCCGGGCCGATCGCCAGCTCGACGATGCGCCGGATGACGTAGAGCTTGCGCTCGAAGGCGTCCTGGTTGTGCTGGAAGCCGGGGCCGGCCTCGACGAAGAGCTGGCGGATGTGCGGCCGCGACTGGTTGGCCGTGTCGCCGACATGGGCGTCGTCGACGGGGACGTCGCGCCAGCCGAGCACGCGCTGGCCCTCGACGCGGACGTTGACCTCCAGCAGCTCCTCGATCTTGCGCCGGTGTACCTCGTCGGTGGGCAGGAAGCAGACACACACGCCGTAGCGCCCCGGCTCGGGCAGCTCGAAGTCGACCGCCGCGCGGAAGAAGGCGTGCGGTAGCTGGACGAGGATCCCCGCGCCGTCGCCGGTGCGGATGTCGGCGCCCTCGGCGCCGCGGTGCTCGAGGTTGTCGAGCGCCTCGAGCGCCTTGACCACCACGTCATGGCCCGGAACGTTGTCCAGGCGCGCGACCATGGCGACGCCGCAGGCATCGTGTTCGTACCTAGGGTCGTAGAGGCCGTCGGCCTGTGGCGGCATGCGGTGGGTCAAATGTGAGTCCCCCTGGCGCGGCGGGCGAACCCGAGAGTGAGCCGAACATGATAGGCAGCGCGAACATGGAACGTGAAGTCCTCGTGCTGGCGACGGGCGGCACGATCGCGATGCGCGGCGAGCGCGCCGTCCACGCCGCCGGGCCCGCCGAACTGCTCGCCGCGGTGGGCCTGGAGGGCGTGCAGGCCCGCGAGCTGCTCGGGCTCCCCGGCGCTCACGTCGGCCTCGACGACGCACTGCTCGTGGCGCGCGCGGCCGCCGCCGAGGCTTCGGCGGGTCGCGGGATCGTGGTCACGCATGGGACCGACACACTCGAGGAAACGGCCGTGTTATGTGACCTCTTGCACGACGGCGAGGCACCGATCGTGTTCACAGGCGCCATCCGCCCGGCCGGCGCCCCCGGCGCCGACGGGCCCGCCAACCTGCTCGACGCCGTCGCGGTCGCCGGCGCCGGCAAGGCCGCGGGGCTCGGCTGCGTCGTCGTCTTCGGCGGCGAGATCCACGCCGCGCGCGGAGCGCGCAAGGTCGACTCCGCGGGCCCGAGCGCGTTCGGCTCGCCGGGCGGCGGGCCGATCGGCCGCGTCGTCGAGGGACGGATGTCGCTGCGCGCGCGGCCGGTGCGCCCGGCGCGCGTGTTGGCGCCCGAGCGCCTGGACTTCCGCGTGCCGGTCGTCGTCGCGACTCTCGGCGACGACCTCGCCCTGCTCGACGCGCCCGCCGACGGCGCCGTGCTCGCGGCCTTCGGCGGCGGCCACCTCTCGCCCGCGGGCCTGGCGCGACTGCGGGCGGCGGCGCAGCGCGTGCCGGTCGTGCTCGCGGTGCGCCCGGAACGGGGCGCGCTGCTCGCCTCGACCTACGGCTTCGAGGGCGCCGAGGGCGACCTGCGCACGACCGGCGCGATCCCCGCCGGCGCCCTCTCGGCACAGGCCGCGCGGATGAAATTGCTGGCCTGTTTAGGTTCCGGACTCGACCGCGATGCGATCGCTGCGGTGTTCTCTGACGACGATCCATAGGCGCCTACGGCGCCTGACACCGTGCGGCCTCCGGCCGCGGGGGCCCGCCTCCAGATGCCACGTGGCATCCGTCGGCACCCCTCCGTGTTCGTATGCCAACGCGGCCGGGATTCACAACGCCGTCAGTGGGCATGGCGAGCGGTGCGGGACGGATTCCCGCCACATACCGCATCACGGACAGTCGCCGGACCCCTGCCCCGGCGCGATGCGATGACCTCCCCCACATCAACGTCGGGACGCCCCTCGGGCGTCCCGACGTCGTTAACCGGACCGCTCATCCGGGTATGAGCACGGCTCGCGGCGTATCCTGTCCCGGGGCCACAGCAGAGCGCCGGCGGAGCGCAAGGGGGCGTTTTTTGAGCGACAATCCAATGAGGCGGGCGGGACTCCCGCGATGGTTCGCGGTATGACCGAGATCGCCGACCCTCGTCGCGTGGAAACCGCAACGCCCGATCTCGAGATCACGCTGCCCGCCCGCGCGGAGAACGTCGCGGTGGTGCGACACGCCGTCGGCGGGCTGGGCGAGGTCCTCGACGTCGACGATCAGACGCTGTCTGACATCAAGCTCGCGGTCACCGAGGCGTGCACGAACGTCGTCGTCCACGCCTATCCCGGCGGCGAGGGGCCGATGGGGCTGCGCGCGTCGATCGACGACCGTCGCCTGTATCTCGTGGTGCTCGACCGCGGGCGCGGCATCGTCCCGCGCCCCGACAGCCCCGGCCTCGGCCTCGGCCTGCCGCTCATCGCGACGCTGGCCGAGTCGCTCGAGCTCGGCACCGGTCGCAACGAGGAGACCGAGGTGCGCATGGTCTTCGATCTCGGTGCGCCGTTCAGTGACGACGGAGGAGAGCCGTGAGCGAACAGGCACTCAGCAACGAGGCAGTCGTCCGCGTCCGGAGCGGCCCGCTCGTCAGCGCCGTCCTCGGGCGCGTGGTCGGCATGCTCGCCGCGCGCGCCCAGTGCCCGATCGACCGTCTCGACGACGCGATCCTGCTCACCGACGCGGTCGCCGCCCACGCCCCGGTCCACACCCAGAACCACCACGTGCACGTGGTCGTCGCCGCCGACGACGACCACCTCGAGCTGCGCGTCGCCGACCTGCTCCCCGACGGTGGCCGCCGGCTGCTGGCCGATGGCGACCTTCCCGGGGTGGGGAACGTGTTCGATCGCGTCGCCGACGACGTACACGCCGGAACGACACCCAACGGCGAGAGCGGGGAGCTCATCCTGCGCCTGAACTTCCGCACGTGACCCGGGAGTCCGACGCCCTGCCGCGCTATTCGTCAACCTAGGAATCCGATGCCACCAGAGTTCACACTCAACAGCGAGCCACTCGACGAGTCGCGCCACGTCGTGGCGGTCGCCGGCGAGATCGACCTGTTCACCGCGCCCGAGCTCAAGGCGGCCCTCGGCGAGGCGCTGGAATCCGGCCGGACGCGGATCGTGGTCGACCTCACGGAGACGACCTTCCTGGACTCGACGGCGCTCGGCGTCCTCATCGGCGCGGTCAAGCGCCTGCGCTCGCGCGAGGGCGTGCTGACGATCGTCAACACCGACGCCAACATCGCCAAGACCTTCGAGATCACCGGCCTGGATCAGATCTTCACGATCCGACCGACGCGCGAGGAGGCGGTCGAGGCCTTGGACGCCGACGAAGCCGCGGCGTAGCCGGCTAGCTGTCCAGCAGTTTCAGCACGGCCTTCTCGACCGGCCCCTGGATCGCGGTCGCGTCACCGCCGGGTGCGGCGGCGACGAGCCGGTAGTCGATGACCTCACCGTCGCGGTAGCGGTCGAGGACGCGTGGGTCGATGTACGAGGCACGGGCGACCGTCGGCGTGTTTCCCAGGTAGTAGGCGACCTCGTGGACCGCGCGCCTGATCACGCGCTTGCGCCCGGTCTTGGTCGTCGGCGCGTCCTCGGAGACGGCCAAGGCGACCGCAGCGAGCACCGTCGCGCCCCACGTGCGGAAGTCCTTGGCCGAGACGTCCTTGCCGGTCGCGTCCTTCAGCCAGGCGTTGATGTCCGCCGAGCGCAGGTCGACCCATCGGCGCTCGTCCTTGTAGGCCAGCAGCTCGTCGCCTCCGCCGCGGCGGCGCTTGAGCAGCTCGACGACCTCGGCCACCTGGGAGTCGATGACCGCCTGCACGCGCCGCTGGCCGCTCTTGGCCGGATAGTCGAACACCAGCACATCGTCGCGCAGCTCCACGTGGCGCTTCTTCATCGTGGCCAGGCCGTAGCTCTCGTTGCGCACCGCGTAGTCCTCACCGCCGACGCGGAAGAAGCCGCGGTCGAGCAGGCGAACGGCGCACGCGCAGACGCGGTCGTAGGTCAGCTTGTCGCCGCCGCCCAGCTCGGCGTCGACGCGCTTTCGCAGGCGCGGCAGCGTGCGCGCGAAGATGACCATGTCGTCGAACTTCTGCAGGTCGCGCCGTTCGCGCCAGCGTGGGTGGTAGAGGTATTGCTTGCGCCCGGCCGCGTCGATGCCGGTCGCCTGGATGTGGCCGCCCGGGTACGGGCAGATCCACACGTCCTCCCACGCCGGCGGGATGACGAGCTCGTGGATGCGCAGCAGGACGTCGTTCTCGGCGACGGCCTCGCCGTCCTCGTCGAGATAGCGAAAGCCGCGCCCGTGGCGCCGGCGGCGGATCCCCGGGCCCGAGCAGTCGACGCGGCGCAGGCGGGCGGTGCTCACCTCATCGACGTACCCGCCGCCCGCGCGGCACTAGCGCGTCAGCTCTTCGCAGCCGCCTTCTTCTTGGCGGCCGGGGCCTTCTTCTTGGCCGGCGCCTTCTTCGCGGCGCCGTCGCCGTTGCCCTCGGTGTCCTTCTCGCGCACCGCGTCGAGGCTGGCCTTCAGCGCGGCCATGAGGTCGGGCACCGGCTCCTCGTCCTCCTCGGCTGCAGGCTGCACGGCGATCTCCTCGCCGGCCGCCTTGCGCTCGATGAGACCGAGGACCTCCTCGCGGTAGGTGTCGTGGTACTTGGAGGGGTCGAACGGCCCGGCCAGTGACTCGACGAGCTGCTTGGCGATGTCGAGCTCGCGATCGGTGGCCTCGACGTCGGCAGCGGCCGCCAGCTCGTCGATCTTGTCCGGCTCGACCACCTCGTCGGCGAACAGCATGGTCGAGATGCCCAGGACGTCGTCGCCCATGGGTCGCAGCGCTACGAGCTGCTCCTTGGAGCGGATGACGACGCGGGCGATCGCCACGCGTCCCGTCTCGCGCATTGCCTCGAGCAGCAGGCGGTACGGCTTGGCGCCGCCGGGGCCGGGCGCCAGGTAGTACGGGTGGTCGTAGAAGATCGGGTCGATGTCCGAGAGCTCGACGAAGTCCTCGATCTCGATGGTCTTGGTCTTCTTCGGTTCCAGCGACTCGAGCTCGCCCGGCTCGATGACCACGTAGCTGTCGGGCGTCAGCTCGAAGCCCTTGACGATGTCGTCGTAGTCGACCTCGTCACCGGTCGACGGGTCCACGCGCTTCTGCGCAATGCGGACTCCTGTCTTGCCGTTGAGCTGGTGGAAGCGCACGGTCTTGCGGTTGACCGCGCTATAGAGCTTGACCGGAACGGTGACCAGGCCGAACGAGATCGCCCCAGTCCAGATGGATCGCGCCATGCAATCAAGTATTCCGCATGCGCCCGGCCGGGCCTCCGGGCGCACGCGGAGTTGCGTCAGGAATTGCTGCCGTCAGGAACCGGTGGCGGCGCCGGTGCCGGCGGGCTCGGGCGCCTTCTCGTGGCGGCCCTCGGCGAACTCCTCGACGATCTTGGCGTTGAACGCCGCGAGGTCGTCGGGCTTGCGACTGGTCACCAGGCCCTGGTCCACGTGGACCTCCTCGTCGACCCACTCGGCGCCGGCGTTGCGGATATCGGTCTGCAGCGACGGCCACGACGTCAGCGTGCGGCCCTTGATGACGTCGGCCTCGACCAGTGTCCACGGTCCGTGGCAGATGGCGCCCACGGGCTTCTTGGCCTCGATGAACGCGCGCACGAAGGCAACGGCGTCCTTGTCGTTGCGCAGGAAGTCGGGGTTGGCCACGCCGCCCGGCAGGACGAGCCCGTCGTAGTCGTCGGCGCTGGCGTCGGAAGCCGCCTTGTCAGCGGTGAATGTCTGGCCCTTGTCGAGGTGCGCAAAGCCCTGGAACTCGCCCTTCTCCAGTGAGATCAGGTCGACCTCGGCGCCCTCGTCCTTGACGGCCTTCAGCGGCTCGGTCAGCTCGATCTGCTCGACCCCGTCGGTGGCCAGGAAGGCAATACGCTTGCCGTTCAGCTTGCCCATAGTCGGTGCTCCTTCGGTTGCTTGTCTCACCTTCGGGGCTACCGGCCGAGCGCGGAGGGTAAACGCGTCGTCATGGCACAGACCCGCAACGCTGCCCAAGGCATCCTCGCCGACGACAACGCCGAGGTCCGCGAGCACATCATCGAGTTGCTCAAGAAGGCCTACTGGATGGAGATCGAGACGGTGATGAGCTACATCACGAACTCGGTCAATCCCGACGGCGTCCGCGCCCAGGAGATCGTCGAGTCCCTGAACGCCGACATCCAGGAGGAGCTCGGTCACGCCCAGCAGTTCGCGGCCCGCATCAAGGAGCTCTACGGCGTCGTCCCCGGCTCGCTGGACTTCACGCCCGAGCAGTCCTACCTGCAGCCGCCCGAGCACCAGACCGACATCACGCACGTCATCAAGGGTGTGATCGAGGCCGAGACCGGGGCCATTGAGCACTACAACCGGATCATCCAGGAGACCGACCAGGTCGATCCGGTCACCCAGGACATGGTCATCGCGATCCTGCGCGACGAGGAGGGCCACCGCCGTCTGTTCGAGGGCTACCTGCGCGAGTACGAGGCCGAGGGGCTGGCGTAGCCGATGCCTCCCCGCGGAGTGAAGAAGGGCACCAAGCGCGCCCGCCAGTACGAGAAGGTCAAGTCCCGGTGAAGTCCCGCGGCGCCTCGGAGAGCCGCGCCGAGGAGATCGCGGCGCGGACGGTCAACAAGGAGCGCCGCTCCGGCGAGTCACGCACGAGCTCGCGGACGTCGACCCAGGACATCTCGTCCGGCCGCCGCGGCGGCCAGCGTTCGGGGAGCAGTGGCCCCCGCGGCCGCACCCGTGAGCAGCTCTACAACGAAGCCAAGAAGCTTGGGGTCGAGGGCCGGTCGAAGATGAACAAGGCCCAGCTGCTGCGGGCGGTGCAGAACAAGAAGCGGTAGCCGCTGCGCACGCGGCTCGTCTGCCGCGCGGCGCGTGCCACTCTGCGCGACGAGGGCACTGAGGGCGGGTGGACGGGGACGTTGGCGGTGCCGACTGAAGGTTTGTGGTTGCTAGAGCCACCACAACTCTTCAATCGACGGGAAACGCGCGCGATTGGGACCACCCTCCCTCACTGCCCCTGGCCGCGCGCCGCCCGCCAAGCCCGCGCGGACCCTCAATCCGTCTCCGGCGCCGGTGGCGGCTCGATCGGATCCTCGCGCGGCGCGTCGGGCTCGGGCACCGCAGGCCCGGGGTCCGGGCCGCCCGGCGGGCCTTCGGGCGGCGCCGGCTCGGGGTCGGGGACGACCGACGGCTCCGGCACGGCCGGTGTCGGGGTCTCGCTCGGCTGTGGGACCTCGAGCCTCACGACGAAGTCTTGCGCTCCAGCTCGGCGACCTCCTCGGCCTTGGCGTCGGCGCGCTCATGCGCCTCGACCAGCTCCTCCTTCGCCTCGCCCTTGCGCTCCTCCTGGCGTCCCTCCCGGCGCAGCGAGGGGTCGTCGGCCAAGTCGCCCGCCGCCTTCTTGAACCGGCCGCTGATCTTGTCGAGGATGCTCATGCCCTCGGCCTACCCCAGCGGTGTGTCGGACAAGCGGCGGCGCAGCTCCTCGATCGAGTGGAAGACCGCCGAGGCTCCAGCCTCGCGCAGCTCCTGCTCGGAGAAGCCGCCGGTCCAGACCGCGAGCGTCTCGATGCCGGCGCGCTTGGCGGCCTCGCAGTCCCACGTCGAGTCGCCCACCATCACCGCAGCGCCGCCGCCGACGCGCTCGAGCGCCATTTCGACGAGGTCGGGCTCGGGCTTGGTGGCCTCGACGTCGCCCGAGCTCGTCCACGCGTCGGCCAGCTCGCGCGCGTCGAGCAGGTCGAGGTAGTGCTCGATCTCGTCGGGCTTGGCCGAGCTGGCCAGCACGACGCGCCGATCCATGCGCTTGAGATCGAGCGATCAGCTCGCGCGCGCCCTCCAGCGGCTCGACCTCCTCGATCATCGCCAGGTACAGCGCGCGCTCGGCTGCGCGGATGTCGTCGCCCTGGTCGGCCTCGACCTCGTCGCCGCACAGCGAGGCGACGATCTGGTCGCCGCCCATCCCGATGTGGCGGTGCACGCGCCACACCGGCAGGACGTGCCCGTGCTGGCGCAACGCGCGGTACCACGCCAGCGCGTGCTGGTAGTTGGAGTCGACGAGCGTGCCGTCGACGTCGAGGATCGCCGCCGGCCCGCTCATGCGCGCGCCCTCCGCCAGAGGCCGATCCCGAACCACAGCCACGCGAACAGCGAGGCGACGCAGACCAGCGTGATGATCGCCGTGGGCGCGCGGAACAGGAAGTCGGTCACGAGCAGCACGGCGCCGTTCATCGCGACCGCGAGCGCCACCAGGCCGCACAGGAACTGGCGCGTGCCGATGCGGATGATGTTGGGCTTGTCGTGGCGCTGGAACGCCACGCGGTGATAGGCGCTCGGCGCGATGAGAAACGCGGTGGCGGTGGCGGCCGCGAGCAGCGTGACGAAGTAGACGTCGCGCTGGAACGGGCTGACGCTCGCAAAGCGCTGCTGGAACGGCACCGCGAGCAGGAAGCCGAAGAGCACCTGCACACCCGGCATGGCGACCCGCAGCTCGTTGAGCAGCTCGGTCATCTGCCGGTTGAGCCGTTCCTGCTCCTCCTCGGTGCGATCGGTGTCGGGCACGCGGGGCCGGTATGCCCGACCCGTGCCCGGAACTCACGCGGCTCGCGCGACCGGCGCGACGATCGTGTCGCGCAGCGCGTCGACCGAGCGGCGGATCAGCCGCGAGACGTGCATCTGCGAGATCCCGACCGCGTCGGCGATCTCGCGCTGCGTGAGGCCCTCGAAGAAGCGCAGCAGCACGATCTCGCGCTCGCGCGGCGCGAGCTCGTCGAAGCCGCGGCGCAGCATCAGCCGCTGCTCGGCGCGCTCGAAGCCCGCGTCGGCGCTCGCCGATCGCGTCGAGCGCGGCCGACGCCGTCGCCGAGCGGCTCGTCGAGCGACGATCGTGCGGTAGGCGTCGGCCGGCGCTCCATCGCCTCGACGCACCTGCGTCGTCCGTCGCAGTCGGCGCCGCGCGGCGAGCTCGTCGACGGTCGGCGAGCGGCCGAGCTCGCGCGTCGAGCGCGCTCGCGCGTCCGCGTCGACGCGCGCGTTGAGCTCCTGGACCTCGCGCGGCACGCGCACCGATCCAGCCGCGGTCGCGGAAGTGGCGCTTGATCTCGCCGGCGATGGTCGGCACCGCGAAGGTCGCGAGGCGGACGCTCGCGGTCGAGGTCGAAGCGGTCGATCGCCTTCAGCAGGCCGACCGAGCCGACCTGCTCGAGGTCGTCGAGCGGCTCGCCCTGGTTGGCGTAGCGCCGCGCGAGGCTGCGCGCCAGCGGCAGCATCCGCGCGACCAGTTCCTCGCGTGCTGCGTGGTCATCCTGATCGCGCCACCGCCGCAGCAGCTCACGCGTCTCTCCCGCCAGATCCACCTGCGTCCTCCCCGGAACGGGTGTCTCGAACCTGCCTCTTGCGAATGCTTGTCGCTGTTCACGCAAACGCAAGGTGGACACGCCTGGTCAGGACGCGACGTGACAAGATTCGTACGGGATGGGAAGGGCGGACAGGGGTGGACAGACGATCTCGGCGACGCGCTTCGCGGCGCTGACCGGCGTCTCGCGCGATCGCCTGCGCACCTGGGAGCGGCGCTACGGCTTTCCGTCGCCCGAGCGCGCGGGCAACGGCCCACGCCGCTACCGGCTCGAGGACATCCAGCGCGTCGTCGCCGTGCGCCGCGCCGCGGAGGAGGGCGTGCCCATCCCCCTCGCAATCGAGCGCACCCACTACGACGAGGTGCCCGACCACATCGCGGCCAACACGTTCGCGGCGCTCGTCGAGCACGCGCCGGTGCCCGTCGCCGTCGTCTCCGGGCCGGCGCCCCTGCGCATGGAGTTCGTCAACGGCGCCCTGCGCGCACTGTCGGGGGCCCCACGGCCCGGTGAGGAGCTGGCGACGGCGCTGCCCGCCTTCCACGACTCGCCCAGTGTGCTGGCGCTCCAGCAGCTGTTCGCCACCGCGGGCGGGCCCACCGAAACCGAGCACCCGGCGTGGGACGGCGGCTCGCGCGGCACCATCCGCTCGGCGCTGTTCCGGCTGCCGTCCGAGCCCGACGCGCGCCCGCTGGTCGCGATGGTCGGGCTCGCGGGCGAGGGCGAGCGCGTCGCCCGCGCCACGGTGGCCGAGCTCGAGCGCGAGGTCGAGGACCTGCGCCGGCGCGACGAGCGCCACTCGCGCTGGCTGGACGCGATCGCCATGCTGGCCGCCGAGTTCCGCCACGAGCCCGGCCGCGCAGCGGTCGACAACGGGCTCGACGCGATCATTCGCCACACGCACGCGGTCGACGGCGCCGTCGCTTTCTACATGTCCGGCCAGCTCGTGCTGCCCAGCTCGCGCCGCGGCCTGCTCGAGTCCGCGCCCATCACCGTCTCGGCCTATCCCGAGCTCGCCCGCGGCCTGCGCGACGCCGAGCCCACGTGGCTCGACGCGGCGGCCTCGGCCGCGCTCGGCGTGCCGACCGACCTGCACGCGTCGGCGATGCCGATCGTCGTCGCCGGCGAGCCGCTGGGGCTGCTGGTGTTCGTCTTCGAGGAGGTCGAGCCCCACGACGACGACAACGGCCGCCTGCTGATGGCGGTCTCGGCGGCGATGGGCTTCGCTCTGCTGCGCGACCGGCTGGCGCAGGAGCTGCGCGAGGCCGCGGGAGCGCCTGGCTAGAGCACGTCGCGCGAGCCCTGCGGCGGCGTCGAGGCGAACGAGCGCAGGCGGCCGAGCGACTGGCGGATGATCCGTGAGACCTGCATCTGCGAGACGCCGATGTGCTCGCCGATCTCGCCCTGAGTGAGGTCCTCCTCGAAGCGCAGGCGCAGCACCTCGCGCTCGCGCGGGCTCAGCGAGCGCATGAGCCGCGCGATCGTCGCGCGGTCTTCGGCCAACGCGAAGCCCTGCTCGTCGGTCCCGAGGGTGTCGCCGAGCGTCTCGCCACTGTCGTCCTCGGTGCCGCGCGGCGCCTCCAGCGACGTCGCGCGATACGCGCCCGATGCCTCCAGCGCCTCGAGCACGTCCTCCTCCTCGGCACCCACGCGCGCCGCGATCTCCGCCACGGTCGGCTGGCGGTGCAGGTCCAGCGACAGGTTGGAGACCGCGCGATCGACCTTCAGCGCCAGCTCCTGCAGGTCGCGCGGCACGCGCACCGACCACGTCCGATCGCGGAAGTAGCGCTTGATCTCGCCGAGGATCGTCGGCACCGCGTAGCTGGAGAACGCGACCTGGCGCTCGAGGTCGAAGCGGTCGATCGCCTTGACCAGACCCAGGCACGCGACCTGATAGAGGTCGTCGAACGGCTCCTCCGGGCGCTGGTAGCGGCGCGCGAGCTGGCGCGCCAGCGGCAGGAAGCGCTCGATGAGCATCTCGCGATCGACCGGATCGCGCTTGTCGAGGTAGCGCGCGAACAGCGCGCGATCCTCCGCGGCACGGTTGCCGGGCGCAGGCATGCGGTCCCGTGGCTCCTCGGGGCTCAGCTCAGCCGCCTGCAACGCAGGGTCCCGCTGGAGATGGAGAACAGTGGTTGGGGCATGGCGCTCGTGTGCTGTGCGAGCGCCGGGGTGCTGGGGCGCACCGCGAAGACGGAGCGGGCTTCTGGGCTCCGTCCAGCGAGACCTCACATTGTACCGCCCCGTGTAGGCTGGACCGAGGAGATCGCGTGGGGATCGAGGTGGCAACGAGCCGCGGGACGACCAGGGCGCTGAAGGTCCTGCTCGCCGACGAGGACGCCGATGCGCTGAAGATCCTGGCCGGCCAGGTGCGCGAGCTGGGCCACACGCCTACCGAGATCGCCGTCGACCTGGTGGCTGCTGCGGAGGCGATCGCCCGCGACGATCCGGACCTGACGATCGTTGCTGTCTACCGCGACGAGGGTGCCGACGGCGGCTACGCCCTCGACCTGATCGAGGAGATCAACGCCTATTCGAGCGGCCCGGTGATCGCGCTGCTCGATCGCGAGGACGCGGATTTCGTGGCCGCGGCGGCCGACCGCGGGATCTTCGCCTATGCGCGTCAGGAGACCGCGGATTCGATCCAGGCCGCCATCGAGGTTGCCATGCGGCGCTGGCGCGAGCAGCGTGCGCTCCAAGAACAGGTCGAGCGTCTGGAGGGCGCGCTCGAGCGCCGGGCGCTGATCGAGCGCGCCAAGGGCATCCTCATGGAGCGCCACGACATCGACCAGCGGGCGGCCTTCCAGTTGCTGCGTGAGCACGCACGCAAGAACAACCGCACCGTCGTCGACGTGTCCTCGGCGGTGGCCGAGGGCCACGCGCTGCTACGAAAGGCGCGCGATTAGCGAGGAGTCGAGGAGGGGAAGCCTCCGGAGATGATCGGCATTCTCATCGCAATCCTCGTCGCAGCCCTCGTTTACTGGCTGTGCCTGGCCCTCGGGCTTCCCGCCATTGTCGGCATCATTGCCGCCATCCTCGTCCTGCTGGGCGGGATCGGTACCGGTGGCTATGGCCTCCGCACAGGTCGGCGCTGGTAGCGCAAGTTCGCCCTCGTGGCGGGACGCGGCAACAAGCGCTTGGCGCAACTTCCGCGACCACGAAATGACGGACCGGGCGGCGACGCTCACGTACTTCGCGATGATGTCGCTCTTCCCCGGACTGCTTGTCGGCGTGACCCTCCTCGGCCTCTTCGGCCAGGAGGGTCTTGTCTCGAGCGCAACCAAGTACCTGCTTGACCACGGCGCCGACGCGTCCACGGCGAAGGTGGTCAACACCACGTTGACCAACATGATCAACACGTCCGGCGGGGCGCTGGGCGTGACGCTGCTGATCTCGCTTGTGCTGGCCCTCAACAGCGCCTCGGGGGCCTTCGGCGCCGCCGGACGCGCGCTGAACATCGTCTACGGCGTGGAAGAGGACCGCCATATGGTCCGCCGCAAGCTCAACGACCTGCTCATCGCGACCGTGGTGATCGTGCTGCTGCTGATCGTCATCGCGGCGATCTTCCTCGGCGGACAGGTCACCGACGACCTCTTCGGCAAGATCGGCCTCGGCGACGCCGCGAGCACAATCTGGTCGATAGCGCGCTGGCCGCTGGCGCTCCTGGCGGCGATCGCCGCCTACGCGCTGGTCTACAGCCTGGCCCCCGACCGCGAGCCGCGGAAGGTGAGGTGGTTCTCGCCGGGCGCGGCCATCGGCGTGATCCTGTGGCTCGTGCTGTCGGGTGCCTTTGCCATCTACGTGCGCAACTTCGCCCATTACGGCGCCGTCTATGGCGCCTTCGCCACGGCGATCGTGCTGCTGCTGTGGCTCTACCTCTCGGCCAACGCGTTCCTGTTCGGCGGTGAGCTCAACGCCGAGCTGGAGAAGCGCTCGGCAGCTCGCGGTCAGTGAGCTCGGGCGGGTAGGAGCACATGCCCGCCCGGCCGGCGCACGTGGCGCACAGCGAACGATGCGGCACGGCGGCAACCGGGTACTCGCCGGCCAGCAGCGGGGCCGCTTGGGCGCCGACCTCGGCGTCGAGCGCGTCGGCATCGACCTTCTCGTAGCGCGCCACGGCGGGTTCGCCCGGACGCTCGAGGAAGACGTGGGCGACCTCGACAGCCGCGGCGCCGGTGCGCAGCGCGGCGAGCGCGTAGATACGCCGCTGCGTGCCGTAGCCGGCCTCGACGAGCGCGTCGAGGTCGCTGTCGCCGACCTGATCTGATTTGTAGTCGACGATCAGCGCGGTCCCGTCCGCCTCCTGGGCGATGACGTCGACGAACCCGTTGACCAGCGGCCCGTCGCTGAGCACGAAGGCGAAGGCGTGCTCGCGGTGCACGTCGCGGGCGGCGCCCAGGCGCGCGCGCAGCTCGCTGCCGGCGAACGCGGCGACCATCGCCTGCAGGTCGGTCACGTCGTCGTCGGTCAGCTCTGCCTCGTGGGCCGTGGCGACCGCGCGCACCGCGTCGGCGTCGGGTACATCGCTGTGGTCGCCGCGCAGGTCGAGCCCCTCGAGCAGCTCGTGAACGATCGTGCCGCGCACGAGCAGGTCGAGGCTTGGCGCCGGCGCCTCCTCGTCGCGCAGATGCGGCGGCACTTGCTGGGCCGGCAGCCCCAGGCCACGCTCGAGGTGGAAGCGGTACGGACAGGCCGCGTAGCGCGACAACGCCGAGTAGCTCAGCGCGCTGGGCGGCGCGGGCACGGCGACGGGCTCAGGGGTCGGCGGGGCCGGCGGCGGCGGCGCGGCCGGCGCGCCGCCGTTGAGCGCGAGCGCGAGCTGCTCGCCCGGCGCCACCGGCGCGGGCGCCTCGAGGCGAAGCACCCCGCTCGCCGGGCTGTTGAGCACCGTGCGGACCAGGCCGTGGTCGCGGACCGGCTCGGCCGGGTCCAGCGAGGCGACCGCGGGCACCAGCGCCGGGCCGATCCAGCTCAGCGGCGCCGCCGCCGGTCCCGGCTGGGGCCAGTGCTCGCCGAGCCGCGCGGCGCCGCTGAGGATCAACCGCTCCTCGGCGCGCGTCATCGCAACGTGCATGATGCGCCGCTCCTCATCCTCGTCGGCCGCGCGCCGCTCGGCCTCGATCGCGTCGTACTCCAAGGCGTTGGCGCGGCGGCCGTCGAGCCCGACGAGCCGCAGGCCGACACGGCCATCGGCGACGTGCAGGTCGGGTGAGCTGAGGTTCCCTCGGCGGCCGAGGTCGGCGACGACGACGATCGGGAACTCGAGGCCCTTGGCGGCATGGATCGTCATCAGCCGGACAGCGTCGAGGCCACCGAGGTCGACCGGTGCGTCGATCTCGCGCGCGTCGGCGTCGAGCTCGGCCGTGGCGAGGTCGATGAACCCGCGCACATCGCGCCCGCGGCGTGCCTCATAGGCGGCGGCGAGACGCAGGAGCTTGTGGACGTTGGCCAGCCGCCGCGCGCCGCGCGGCAGCGCGAGGACGTGCAGGTCGTAGTGGGTGCGCCGCAGCGCGCGCTGGAGCAGCTCGTCGAGCCCCAGCCGCGGCGCGCGCTCGCGCTCGCCGGCGAACCAGGCCCGAAAGGCCTGCAGGCGCTGCCCGTCAGCGGACGCGAGCGCGAGCTCGGGGTCGTTGGCCGCCTCCCAGATCGTCGTGCGGCCCTCGCGGGCGATCAGCGCGAGCAGCGCCAGCGCATCGGACGACAGACCGACCATCGGCGAGGCGAGCAGGCTCAGCAGCGCCTCCTCGTCGCACGGGTTGGCCAGCGCCGCGAGGACGTTGCACAGGTCGCGGACCTGCTGGCGCGCCCACCAGCCGCGCCCGCCGGCCGACAGCGTCGACAGTCCGGCGAGCTCGAGCGCGCGCTCGTAGAGGCCCATGTCGGTCGCGGCGCGCAGCAGCACGACGACGTCGCGCGCCGCCACACCCTGCTCGTGCACGAGCGCGCCGACGCGCTGGGCCACCAGGCGCGCCTCGGCCTGCTTGACGGCGGCCGCGACGGGCAACCCCACGCCGAGGGCGGCGGGCGCCGCGGTGGCCCACGCGTCGGCGTCGGTGACCAGCAACTCGACCACCGGCTCGGCGGCCGACGGGTCGTCGCGGCCGGGGCGGAGGTCGACCCAGTGCCCGTGCAGGGGCCCGAACGCGCCGTTGAGGGCTTCCAGGATCTCCGGGCGCGAGCGGAAGTTCGTGGCCAGCGTCGCCGCACGGCCGGCGGCCTGCAGGCGGGCGCGCCGGGCGCGGAAGACCTCGACGTCGGCGTGGCGGAAGCCGTAGATCGCCTGCAGCTCGTCACCGACGGTGCAGGCGTTGTCGCGCGCGATCAGCTCGACGAGCTGCAGCTGCAGCGGGTTGGTGTCCTGGAACTCGTCGACCATGATGCGCTCGAAGCGCTCGCGGTAGCCGGCGGCGATGCCGGGCTCGCGGACGAGGAGGTCGCGGACGAGCAGCTCGAGGTCGTCGAAGTCGACTGCGGCGCGCTCGCGCTTGGCCGCCGCGTAGGCGTCGGCGTAGCGGCCGAGCAGCTCGTCGACGAGCGCGAGCGCCGGCACGGCGCGGCGATCGGCGAGCGCGTGCCCATAGGCGTCGCAGCCGGCGCGGTAGGCGTCGGCGGCCTGTGTCTTCAGCGGCGCGGCCGCCCGCCCGACCTTCACGGCATCGACGTCGACCTCGGCGCCGGCGTCGAGCCCGGCGGTGCACGCCTGCAGCGCATCGCGCGCGGCGTCGACGCGCGCGCCGTTGGTCGGGCAGCTCGCCAGCTCGGCGGCGAAGGTCGCGCACGCTGTCTGCAGCGCCGCGGTTGCCGCGGCGAGGTCGGCGGGCCGCGGCTGGGGCAGCTCCGGGCGTGTCTGGCCGCGGGAGCGCAGCGCGTCGTGCGCCGTGACCACCATGCGCTGCAGGCGATCGACGGTGTAGGCGGCGGCGAGGTCGAGCGCCGCGGCGCGCGGCTCGGCGAGGAAGCCGGCGAGCGCGGCGTCGAAGGCCTCGCGCTGTGCGGCGCGGCCGTCGGCCGGCTCGAGCACCGTGAAGCCGGGGTCCAGGCCGGCGGCCACGGCGTGGGCGCGCAGGATGCGCTGGCAGAAGCCATGGAAGGTCGTGATCCACGCGCCCTCGGCGTCGCGCGCGGCGTCGCGCGCGCCGAGGGCGAGCAGCCGACCCCGCACACGCGCGCGCAGCTCGCCGGCGGCCTTGTCGGTGAAGGTGATGGCCAGCACTTGGTCGGCGCGCAGGCCGTCGTCGAGGACCGAGGCGACGAAGCGCTCTACCAGCACGGACGTCTTGCCCGAGCCGGCGTTGGCCGACAGGATGAGATCGCCGTCGCGGCGCGCGACGGCGTCGGCTTGCTCGGGGGTGAGTACAGGCGTCACGACGCGGCCGCCTCGCACCGGCAGATCGACGGGTGCGCGCAGCCCCCGCCCCACGCGCACGCGGTGGGCTCGGGCACGAGCGCGCCCGAGCGGATCCCGCGCACGGCCTCGAGTGCAGCGGCGCGGACCTCGTCCAGGCGGGCGTCGAACTCGTCGGGCGGCAGCCGGTCGGTGCCGACGCCGGCCAGCCCGGGGTCGGCGCCGTCGCGCAGCAGGCCGCGCGCGCGGCCGTCGTCGTCGCGGCCGAGCGGCTGGTAGAGCCCGCCGACGCCCTCGAGCCCGATCAGCTGCGGCAGCGCGAGCAGGTAGAGGCCGACCTGCAGGCGCGCGTCCTCCAGCCACTTGGCCTGCGGCGGCGCGCCCTTGCCCTTGTAGTCGTAGACGATCGCCTCGTCGCCGCTGACGTCGATGCGGTCGATGCGGCCCTGCAGGCGCAGCTCGCCGCCCGCCAGCTCGGCCGGCGGGTGCGGGTCGTCCTCGCCGCCGAAACACAGCTCGAACTCGCGTGGCGTGAATGTCGAGCCGGCGTGGGCGGCGTGCTCGACGTAGCGCAGCAGGTCGGCCTCGAGGCGGCGCAGCGCCGCCCGGCGGCGTTCGGGGTTGGGCGAGATGCGCGCGTCGTCGGCATGCTCGTCGAGTGCGACGCGGACATGCGCTCGGGCCTCGTCGAGCCGATCGGGGGTCAGCGGGCCGCCGTGGGAGAGCGCGCGCACGGCGTCTTCCAGCACACGGTGAGCCAGCAGGCCGCGCAGCATCGGCTCGGGGTCGGGCTCGAGCACGCGCGGGCGCAGCAGCCGCTCGACGAACCACTTCACCGGGCACGACGCGTACAGCTCCAGCGCCGAGGCCGACCAGGTCCGCCGCGCTGCGAGGTGCCCGAGGACGCGCACGTCGCGCAGCGGCGCCACCGGCGGCTCGGGCGCACCGGGCGCGGCGGCGATGCGCGCGCGGGCCCGTTCGTTCATGGTCGGTGCGAGCGGGTCGTCGAAGCCCGCGGTGCCGAGCGGGCGGCGCTCGACGCGTTCCGCGGCGACCGGGTCGAAGGCATCGAGCACGTCGTCGACGAACAGCGAGCGCACGCACGGCTCGCCGTCGTCGTCGGCCGCGGGCCAGCTGAGAGCCAGCAGCTCGGTCGGGCGGCTGGTCGCGGCGTACAGCAGGTAGCGCTCGGCGTCGATGCGGTCTTCGCGCAGGCGCAGACGCAGGCCCGACGCAGCGTTGAGCGCGCGGCGCTCCTCGTCGCCGAGGAACGGCTCGGGCGTGGGTGGACGCGGGAACGCGTCCTCGCGCAGGCCGCAGAGGAAGAGCGCGCGTACGCGCCGGGCGCGGAGCGCCTGGGGGCTCGTGATCGCCACGACGCCGGGGCGCGGGTCGTCGTGGGCGCGGACCTCGAGCTCGGAGAGCACGCGCGCGAGCTCGGCGGGCTCGGGGACGAGGCTCTGGTCAGCCGCCGCCAGGCGCTCGAGCTCGCTCAGGGCGGAGCGCAACGCCGCGGCGACGCGCGCCTCGAGCGCCTCGGAGCCGGCGAGCACGCGCGCACGGCCGCGGTGCGGTGCGGCGAAGAGCGCCGCGGTCTCGGCCGACAGGCGGCGGCAGAGCGCTGCCGGATCGGAGGCCGCAGCCGCGAGGCGGTCGAGCTCGTCCAGGACGAAGTCTGGGTGGTCGGCCTCCCACAGCGCGCGCGCCTGCGTCGCGCCGGCCGCGCCCTCGACGCGAGCGCGCTGCTCGAGGCGATCGGCCAGCGCGGGTTGGGCGAGCTTGCCGGGCGTGCGCAGCCAGGCGAGGAGGTCGTCCGCGCTGCCGCCGGCCAGCGCGCAGCGCAGGAGCGCAACGACGCCGCGGCCGAGCGCGGTGTGGCCGACGGTGATCCAGCGGTCGAGCGCGAACGGGACGCTCGAGCTCGCCGAAGACCTGTGCGATGAGCGCCGCGTGGTCGCGCGGCTCGCGCAACACGACAGCGATGTCCTCGGGCGCGAAGCCGCTTTCGCCGATCAGGCGGGCGACATGGGCGGCGACGAGCTCGAGTTCGGCGCGCTCGCCCCCGCCTTCGAGCAGCCTCAGCGCATCGCCGGGGTCCGGCCGTTGAGGTGCCGGCGGCTCGAAGAGGGTGCGTTCGAGCGCGTGCAGCGGCGGGCGCTCGTAGTGCTCGGCGCGGGCGGGCAGCTCGACGTGCTCGGGCGCGAGCGCCATCAGCTCCTGGAAGGTCTCGCCGCGCCCGGCGAAGGCGGCGCGGCCCGGCTCGTAGGCCAGCGAGACCGTGACCGGCGCCTCCGCGTGGACGGCGAGCGTCTCGACGGCGTCGCGCTGCGTCGAGGTCAGGTCGTCGAAGCCGTAGAAGAAGACCGGCGTGGCGCGCCAGCGCGCGGGCGCCACGCGCAGCGCGTCGAGCGCGGCCTGGTCGTGCAGGACTCGATCGCGGCGGCCCAGTTTCTCCAGGCCGTCGCGATAGGCGCCGTACAGTCGCGCGAGCTCCTCGGCGTAGGCGGCGCGCCGCGGCTCGCGCTCTCCCCACGCGCGCATGGCGACCCACCAGCGTGCGGGATCGATGCGCCGCTCCTCGAGCTCGCCGCCGAGCCGCAGCAACGCCTGGACGAAGCCCGGCGTGGCGGCCGACGCGCTGAGCGCTTCGAGCTTCGCGCCGGCGATGGCGGCGGCCGCCACGCGCTCGCGCGCCAGGCGGCCGAGCGCCTGCCCCCCGACGCCCGCGCGCTTGGAGACCTCGCGCATGAGCCCGGTGAAGGTCACCGCGCGCACGCCGAAGACCGCACCAGCTTGCGCGAGCTCGCGCCGGTAGTGGTCGACGTCGGCGAAGGTCGGCACGACGAGCAGCGGCTCGTCGTCCAGCGCCGCCCGGTAAGCGGCAAGCACGTGGCCCGCCTTCTCGGCGTTGGCTGGACCGGTGAGGAGGGTGAGCGGCACGGGACCGCATAGGGTTGCGCGCGAGGCGGCGGAGGGGTTGCTCTGGCGCGCGCCTCAGTGTCCCGGCTGCGCAGCGCCGCCATCGCCGGCGGCGGGCCCGGCGGCCCCGGCCCCCTCGACCGCGCCCAGCCGCTCATGCAGCCGTGCCCGCAGCTCGCCGGGGTCGTACTCGGTGTGGGCGCGGCGCTTGCGGGCCACGACCACACCCGTGGCCGCCACGCCGGCGACGCCGGCGAGGCCGACGAGCTTCCAGGGCACGCGCATGGCCGCGTAGGTTACGGCGCGTGAACGACGCCGGCCTGAGCCTCGACGATGCCGTCGCGACCGCCGCGACCGGCGACATCTGGCTCTTCCGCGGCCGCTCGCTGGCCGATCGGGCAATCCGGACGGTGACCAACGCTCCGGTCAACCACGTCGGCATGGCCGTCGCGATCGACGACCTGCCGCCCCTGCTGTGGCACGCCGAGCTCGGGCGCTCGCTGCCCGACGTGTGGACCGGCGAGCGCCAGCGCGGCGTGCAGCTGCACCTCCTGCGCGACGCGGTGACGACGTGGAACGAGCGCTACAGGCAGCGAGCCTTCGTGCGCCAGCTGGAAGGGACGATCGAGCGCAAGCACGAGGACCGGCTCATGGAGGTCATCGAGCGCTACGACGGCAAGCCGTTCCCGACCACGGCGGGCCTGGCGCGCCAATGGCTGACCGGCCGTGTCCGCCGCCGCGCGACCTCGCGCGAGGCCATCTACTGCGCCGAGCTCGTCGCCACTACGTACCAGCACATGGGCCTGCTGCCCAAGCGCCGGCCGGCGAGCTGGTACGACCCCGGGCGCTTCTGGAGCGGCGACCGGATCGAGCTCGAACCGCCGTTCGCACTCTCCGTCGAGGTCGCGATCTCGTGACGCTCACGATCCGCCGCGGCACGGCCGACGACGCGCGCGGCGCAGCCGACCTGTACCTGCGCGCCCGCAGCGCCGCGCTCGGCGCGATCCCGCCGCTCGCGCATGACGACGACGACGTGCGCGGCTACTTCGCCTCGTACGTCGTCAGCGCCTGCGAGCTGTGGCTGGCCGAGGAGCCGCCGGGCTCGCTCGCCGGGATCCTGGTGCTCGACGGCGCCCACGTCGATCAGCTGTACGTGGATCCCGAGCGCACCGGCCGCGGCATTGGCAGCCGTCTGCTCGACGTCGCCAAGCGCGAGCG
Source organism: uncultured Actinomycetes bacterium (assembly GCA_963821355.1). GTDB lineage: Bacteria > Actinomycetota > Thermoleophilia > Solirubrobacterales > Solirubrobacteraceae > JAOPZW01. The sequence continues at coordinate 360,876 of CAWGDO010000010.1, forward strand.
CCCGGACGGGCTTCGGCTCTGGGCGTTCCAGAGCAACATGGGAGCCCAGCGCTTCTACCTGCGTCACGGCTTCGTCGAGGCCGAGCGCACCGACGGCCGTGGAAACGAAGAGCGCGCCCCCGACATCCTGTACGTGTACGGAAGCGCGCCCGGTTAGGGCCGCTTTCGCCTCGCCAGCAGCCCCGCACGCTCCAGCAGATAGCGCGCCTCGCGCTGATGAATGTCGATGTTGGCCAGGCGCTCGGCGAGGTCGTTGGCCTGCGACGCGGCCTCGCGGTCAGCCTTGCGGACCGAGATCTCGGCCTCGATGCCGTTGTCGGCCGGGAAGGGAATGGGCTCGTTCATGACCCCGACCATTCACGCCGGCAATCATCGGCCCCTCATGAGCACGTTGCGATCGTGTTGGGTGGATCAGCGATAGCCCTGCCGGTGCAGGAACTTCAGCAGGCGCGCCTCGTACGACCGCGGGGCGCGGCCCGCGATCGTGCGCAGATCGCCGCGCTTGCGCGCGCGGTTCAGATAGGGCCGGACCTCGTGACCGCGGCCGAGCAGATAGAGGTCGGCGACGTAGGCCGCGACGATGCCCAGCGTCTCGACATGCTGCCGGCGCGCCCTGCGCAGCGTATGCAGCGCCTCCGTGGCGTTCTTGCGCACCAACGCCGGGAAGCGCCGGGTGACGTCGCGGAAGCCGCCCTTGGCCGCCGGGTCGTACACGAGCACCAGCGGCGGCTCGAACGACGCCGCGTGCGAGCTGAACGCATCCTCGAAGGCCCAGTCGTAGCCGCTGAGCTCCGGCCGCCGGTCCCCGTCGAGGTCCTTGAGCGTGTAGCCGAGGCTCCCCCACTCGGCCTCGAGGCGTGCGTACGCCGAGCCCGTGAAGCGGAAGATCTCCGTCAGCGAGCAGCAGTGCGCGCCGCCGGTGAACGCGTCGACGACGACCTCGGGCTCGCCGTCGCCGTCGAGATCGACGACCTTCAGTGGCGCGTCGGCACCGCCGCCGGCGAAGATGCAGCCGATCGAACAGCGGTCGTCGCCGACCGGCGAACTGTCGTAGAGCGTCGCTCCCGCCCGCGCCACGACCAGCCGCGGGTCCTTCACGCCGATGTCCGCCGCCTGCCAGCTCACGGTGGCCTGCACCGGTCCGCCCGAGGCGGTCACGCTGCCGGCGTCGTCGGCGAGCGCGGCGCTCGGGAGCGCAAGCACAACCCAGGCGGCGAGGGCGAGGGCCCTACGCCGCCGCCGCGCCCTCATCCGCCCCCTCTTCCGCCTCCGGCAGCTTGGCGCCCTCCTTCGCCCACGGCTCGTCGAACTCGACGCGCCAGCGCGCCTCCTCGTCACCGCCCTGCTGGAGCGCCAGCCGGGCGCGGAACGATCGCCCGGAGCGCCCCTTGAAGCCGGTCACCGGCGCCCTGGTGAAGCCCTTCTGGATGAGCTCGCGCGCCGCGGCGGCCGGGATCTGCTTGCCCGCCTTGGACTTCCAGATGACGAAGCCGCAGCCCGGGTCCTCGCGCGACCAGCACGAGTAGCCCTTGCGGTTCTCGACGATGTCGTTGCCGCACACCGGGCACGGGCCGAGGTTCGCGCGCGGAATGCGCACGTCCTTCAGCGTCGTGTCGAGGACGCCGACCGTCTCGCCCGCGAACCTGGCGATGTCCTCCATGAACTTCTCGCGCCGCTCGGTGCCCTCCTCGATCGCGGCCAGGCGGTGCTCCCAATCGCCGGTCAGCGCCGGCGAGGTCAACGGGTGCTCGCCCAACAGGCGGATGACGTTGATGCCCTTCTCGGTGGCGACCAGCGCGCGGCCGTCGCGCTCGACGTAGCCGACGTCGATCAGGCGCTCGATGATCGCCGCGCGCGTGGCGGGCGTGCCGATCCCGGAATCCTTCATCGCCTCGCGCATCGCCTCGTCGTCGACGAGCTTGCCCGCGGTCTCCATCGCGCCGAGCAGCGACGCGTCGCTGTAGCGCCGCGGCGGCTTGGTCACCTTCTCCAGGGATTGCGCTTCGCGGGTATCGACTGACTCGCCGCGCTCCAGCCGTGGGAGTTGCTGGTCGCGGCCCTCGTCGTCGTCGCCGGTCGCGCCCTCGCCCTCTGGCAGCTCGCCGTACACACCGCGCCAGCCGGGCACGAGCAGGACCTTCCCGCGCGTGCGGAACACATGCGCGGCCACCGTCGTCTCCACGCGCGTGTTCTCGAATTCCGCATCCGGATGGAAGACGGCCAGGAAGCGCCGGGCGACGAGGTCATAGACCTTGCGGTCGTCCTCGTTCATGCGCTTGACGTCGTGCTCGGAATTCGTCGGGATGATCGCGTGGTGGTCGCCGACCTTGGCGTTGTCGACGACGCGGCCCAGCGGCAGCAGGTCCAGCGACTGCACGTACTGCGCGGCCTTGCCGTACTCGTCGCGGCGCCCGACGTGCCAGGCGGTCGGCTTGATCTCGCCGATCATGTCGCTGGTCAGGTAACGCGAGCTCGTGCGCGGGTAGGTCAGCGCCTTGTGCTCCTCGTAGCAACGCTGCGCGGCGGCCAGCGTGCGCCGCGCGCTGAAGCCGTAGCGCGTGTTGGCCTCGCGCTGCAGCGACGTGAGGTCGTAGAGCAGCGGCGCGCGCTCCTTGCGCTTGGTCTTCTCGAGCTTGGTGATCTCGCCGCGCGTGTCGCGCACGGCCTCGACGATCGCCTGCGCCTCCTGCGCGCTCTTCAGCCGCGGCTGCGCGCCCGCGTGGAAGCGGCCCTCGTAGCGGCGCGCGCCGTCCGCCTCGAACCGCGCGTCGACGAGCCAGTACTTCTCGGGCTTGAAGGCGCGGATCTCCTCCTCGCGGCGGGCGATGATGGCAAGCGTCGGCGTCTGCACGCGCCCGAGCGACACGGCGCCGTCGAACGACGAGCGCAGGCGGATCGTCGCCGCGCGCGTGGCGTTCATGCCCACGATCCAGTCGGCCTCCGAGCGCGACTTGGCGGCGTCGCGCAGGGCGTCGAGGTCGGTCCCATCGCGCAAGTGGCCGAACGCCTCGCGCATCGCCTCGCTGGTCATCGAGTTCAGCCACAGGCGCTGAACCGGCTTGTCGGACTTCACGTACTCGAACAGGTAGCTGAAGATCAGCTCGCCCTCGCGCCCGGCGTCGCAGGCGTTGATGACGTGCTCGACGTCGTCGCGCCTGAGCAGGTCGCGCACGACCTTCATCTGCTTCTCGGAGCGCTCGTCGCGCACGACGAGCTTGAAGTGGCGCGGAACGATCGGCAGGTCGGCCATCCGCCACTTCTTGAACTTGTCGTCGTACTCGTCGGGCTCGGCGAGCTGGACGAGGTGGCCGACGGCCCAGGTGATGATGTGGTCGGGGCCCTCGAGCGAGCGCGCCGTCTTCTCGCTCGCGATGGTGCGCTTCTGGAACGGGCCGGGCAGCACGCGCGCAAGGTCGTTCCCGACGGACGGCTTCTCGGCGATGACGAGCGTCTTGGGCATGGAAGGGGGCAGGGTAGCGATCCCACCCACCCCGGGTTCAACCCTTGCCGCTCAGCGGGCGCAGGGCCCCGTCGACACCCTCGCGTCGCCCGCGCGCGCGAGGTCGCGCGTGACCACGCTGTTGGGGATGCCGTAGCCGCCGGCCGGGCCGCTGCGCGCGGCCGCGAACACCGTCGTCACGACGCGCCCCTGCGCGTCGACGACCGGGCCCCCGGAGTTGCCCGGGCGGACGATCCCCCGCAGCGTCGTGATCGAGCGCTGGACCGGCCCGCGGCCGTAGGCGTCCTGCGTGATCACCGAGCGGGCCTCGCCCAGGCGACCGGCGCGCACGTCGTAGGGCCCGTTCTCGGGGAAGCCGAGAATCGCGGCCGAGCGCCCCGCCCGCGGATCGGCGGCGATCGGCAGCGGGCGGCCGCCGAGGCCATCGACGCGCAGGATCGCCACGTCGTCCTCTGGGTCGAAGACGAGCGCGTGGGCAGCGTGCAGCGGCCCGGTGCCGGCGAGCTGGACCGTTGTGTCGTCCTGGCCGGCGACCACGTGAGCGTTGGTGACCACGACGCCGGGGCGGGCGATCCAGCCCGACCCCTCGACGCCGAGCCCGCAGGCCGTTCCCTGGATCTTGACCACGCCCTGCGCGGCGGCGCGCACGTCGGGGTCGCGCGCGATTGCGGCGCGGGGTGGCGGCAGATCGACCGGCGGACCGTTGATGGTCGGGAACGGGTCGAAGCGCGCGAGCGCGTTGAGGATCGGCCCCGACGGCGGCAGCGTGCCGTTGAGCGCGCGCAGGATCGCCGAGCGCTGGATGTCGTCGCGCAGGCCACGCGTCTGCGGGCTCTGCAGCGCCACCGCGCCGGCGAGCCACACGACGCCGAGCGCGACCGCGGTGCTCAGCAGCGCGCCCGCCAGGCCATCGACCACGCTCAGCGAAGGCACGACGGTCATGCGCCGACGCACGCCGTGGCCGAGGGCCTCGAGGATCGACCCGAACAGGATCCCACCGAGGAGGGCGCCGATCAGGCCGAAGAGCGGCGCGTACGGCGAGTGCGAACCGGAGGCCACGAATGCCTGGCCCACGCGCGCGCCGACAAGTAAGCCGCCGGCGAAGCCCACCAGCGTCGCGGCGCCGACCACGAAGCCCTGGAAGAAGCCCGCCGCGGCCGTTGCGAGCGTCAAAGCGAGGATGATCCAATCCAGGGCGGTCACACCGGGGGCCGCGCAGGCTACCCTCCGCGAGAGCTTGAGCACGCGAGTGAGGTCACCTGGGGGCAGACCACCCTCGCCACCGCGCCAGACGGCCGCGCGGCGCGCCCGCCATCGCCGGCGCCTGCACCTCGCGAGCGCCCTGCTCGCAATCTGCGGCCTCGCATTCGTCATCGGCGCTGTCATCGGCGCGCGCCATACGCCGGCCGGCGAGGCCCACGCCAAGAGCTTCGCGCAGGCCTGGGCCCGCGGCGATTACGCCGCGATGTACTCGCAGCTCACCCCTGGCGACCGCGACCGGATCTCGCGCCTGCGTTTCGCCGGCGCCTACGAGAGCGCCCTGCACACCGCCACCGCGACCAAGGTCGTCACCGGCAAGCCGCGCAAGGACGGCGATGTGTACCGCGTCCCGGTCAGCATCCCCACGCTCGCGTTCGGCACGGTCAAGGGCGAGCTGGTCCTGCCCACCACCGGCGAGGGCGTCGACTGGTCGCAGGCCCTCGTCTTCCCCGGCCTGGCCGCCGGCGAGCGCCTGCGGCGCGTCACGCAGCTGCCCCCGCGGGCGACGCTGCTGGCCCGCAACCGCACCGTGCTGGCCAAGGGCGACGACCGCGCCTCATCGTCGCCGGTGGCCTCGCAGGTCGTCGGCTCGCTGGGGCCGATCCCGCCCGAGCGCCGCGAAGAGCTCGCGCAGCTCGGGGTGCCGTCCGACGCGCAGGTCGGCGTCTCGGGCCTCGAGCGGATCTTCGATGACCGGCTGATCGGCCGCCCGGGCGGCGAGCTGCTGGCCGGCACGCGCGTGCTGCGCCGCACCCGCCCGCAGCAGGCCCCGGCCGTGCGCACCACGATCTCGCTACCGGTCGAACAGGCGGCGGTGACCGCGCTCGGCGGGCGGCTCGGCGGCGTCGTCGCGATTCAGCCGCGCACGGGCGAGGTGCTGGGCTTCGCCGGTATCGGCTTCTCGGGCCTGCAACCGCCGGGTTCGACGTTCAAGATGATCACGGCCACCGGCGCGCTGGAGGCCGGGATCACGAACCCGTCGAAGGTCTATCCCGTGCAGCAGAAGGCCGTGTTGGAGGGCGTCGACCTCCAGAACGCCAACGGCGAGTACTGCGGCGGCACGCTGATCGTCTCCTTCGCCAAGTCGTGCAACTCGGTGTTCGCGCCGCTCGGGGCGCAGCTCGGTGCCAAGCGCCTGGTGGACGTCGCCGAGCGCTACGGCTTCAACCAGCCGCCCGACATCGCGGGCGCGGCCGAGAGCACGATCCCGGCGCCCGGCGACATCGGCGACGACCTCGCCGTCGGCTCGTCGGCGATCGGCCAGGGCCGCGTGCAGGCGACCGCCCTGCAGATGGCCACGGTCGCCGCCGCCATCGGCCTGCGCGGCCGCCGGCCACACCTGAGCCTGGACTTCGATGCCACCGACGGCCACCAGGCGGCGACCGAGCGCGCGACCAGCCCGCAGGTGGCGCGCACGATGGAGCGCCTCATGCTCGCGGTCGTACGCGGCGGCACCGGTGTGCGGGCCGCGATCCCGGGCGTGAACGTGGCGGGCAAGACCGGCACCGCGGAGCTGAAGAACAGCAGGCGCTGCCAGCCCGATCCCGACAACCCCGAGGCCTGCCCGCCCGAGCAGCAGGTCGACGACCCCAAGGACACCGACGCCTGGTTCGCGGCTTACGCGCCGGCCGGAAGCGGCCACCCGCGCATCGCGGTCGGCGTCCTGCTCGTCTCACAGGGCGCGGGCGGCGACACGGCCGCGCCCGTGGCCCGCGACGTGCTGCTGGAAGGCCTGAAGCGGTCGAAGGCCTAGACCGGCCTAGACATCGAGGTCGACCGTGCCGAGGTCCTTGCCGCCTGAGGGCGACGGGATCTCCAGCACCAGCGGGCGGTTCTGGAAGTTGGCCACCGGGATCTTGAACAGCAGCATCGAGCCCTGGATCGTGCTCTCCGCCGCCGGGGTGCCCGGCAGCGGCAGCAGGTCCTTGGGCTGCAGCGTGGCCGGGCGATACGCGAAGACGTTCTTGGGGCCCATCTGGATGGGCTTGTAGACGTTGCCCTGCGTGTCGCGGATCGAGTAATCGGTCGCCGCGGGCCCCGCCTTGTCGGAGTCGTTCTCCACGCGCATGAAGACGGCGAACCACTGCTCGTTCGGCTTGAGCTGCTGGTCGGCGGGCAGATCGACGAGGTAGCCGGCATCCTCGCGGTCGGTGGGGTTCAGCAGCCGCGAGATCTGCACCTGGTACTTCAGGTTGTCGACGTCGATGTAGGTGCCCTCGGTGTCGCCGTGCAGCGTGCGCTCCTGCTTGTCGCCGCAGGCGCCGACCGCCACCGCGGCGAGGACGACGAGCAACAGCGTGAGCAGACGGACGCGCATCGACGAGCCGGATGCTAACGATGAAACGGCGAGCCGGTCGCAGGCTTGCGCGCGCCGCCCGCGAGCGTCGGGCGCGTGCCGCGGCCCTCGTCCTCCTCGAGGATCCCGCGCAGGCGGCGCATCGACTTCTTCAGCTTGCGCTTGGTCCAGCCGCGCGCCCCGAAGGACTCGAGGAACTTGTCAGTCGCCGTCTTGGGCTCGACGATCAGCGTGAAGCGCACGCGCGTCGTGCCGCCGTGGGCCGGCTCGAGCTCGTAGACGCCGAGCGTGCGGATCCGGTTGAACTTGCCCGTCCTGCCTGCCTCGACGATCTTGCGCGGGCGATCGAACTCGATAACGGTGCTGTCCGCCCAATCGAAGCGGTTCAGCGGCGCCTTGATCCGATACCTGGCTCCGGCCCCGTAGCCGTAGGTGTCCTCGCGCGTCAGGCGCCAGTCGACCATGAAGTGGTCGTTGAACTCGGCGTGATTGGCGACGTCGGCGAGGTATTCGAAGACCTCCTCGCGAGGCTTGGCGATGACGACCTCGACGGTGATCGGATCCACGGCCGCCGGAGTCTACGAAAGCCGCGCCCCGGCTATGCGGCGCGCCGCTTGACGGTCTGGCCGCGCTCGGAGTGGTGCACGACCTCCGAGCGCTCCGGGTGCCCCGAGTGGCGCGAGCGGCAGAGGTCGCAGACCAGCGCGCCGTCGCCGAAGCGGTGGATGCGCTCGCCGACCAGCGGGGTGCGCCCGCAGTCCTCGCAGCGCGCGCGATCTGCCTGCAAAGCGCCCACGCTCTTGCGCAGAAGCTCGCGCTCGAGGTCGCCTTCGGAGATGCCCAGAAGCGGTCGGAGCATGGCCCGAACGTTCGCCGCCGGCCGCCTGCCTCCTGCCGCCGGCCGCTCGTCGCAGCCCCGCTTGACGCTCGTTTTTTCGTGCTGTATGTGGGGTACGGCGAGCGATGGCGATACGGTCCAGAGGGGGCAAAAGGCCCGATAACCAAGCCAAATTCCGCCATCGGGCCGATTGACATCGTCGTTATGATCGTCACAAGCAGGTGGCCGACAACGGCCTTCTGCGGACGGAGGGAGCGGAGATGGAATCAATGATGTCGGGCACCCTGGCCGGTACCGGGTCGTTCCGATGCGAGGAGTGCGGCTACGTGGTCAACCTGGCCGCCGCCGACGAGTTGCCTGCCTGCCCGGGCTGCGGCGGCTCGCGGTTCACCCGCGCCTCGCTCTTCGCCGGCGGGCGCTTCCAGCGCAAGGCCGGCGACGCCCCGACCGTGGAGGAGCGCGAGGCGCTCCTCGCTGAGGCGCGCGAGCGCCTCGAGGGTCCGGGGCAGTTCCTCGCGTGGGCGGACGGCGATCAGATCCGGATCGTCGGCCTCGACCGCGAATGGACGCGCGTGGGCCGCAGCTTGGCCGCCGACGTGCGCTTCGACGATCCCACCGTGTCACGCCGCCATGCGCTGATCGTGCGCCAGGCCGATGGCGTGCGCGTGCTGGACGACCGCAGCCTCAACGGCGTGTTCGTCAACGGCGAGCGAGTCGAGTGGCGGGTGCTGCGCGACGGCGACGAGATCGTCGTCGGGCGCTACCGCCTGCACTTCCTCGAGGCGACGGAGGGCAGGGAGCCCGCCGCCGCCACGCGGTTGGAATCGACGGGCTGAGGCAGCTTCGGGCCCCGTTGGCCCGCGGAGGAGAGGGACGGAGGGGCCCGGCTCGCGGGATCCGGGCCTCTTCGGCTGGGCGCCTGCGGCCGTCTCCCGCCGTCCCTCGCTAGAGTCGCCGGCGTGGCCGAGAAGATCGCTGTCCTCTCCCAGAAGGGCGGTACCGGGAAGACGACGGCGGTCCGGACGCTCGCCGACGTCTTCCGCCGGATCGGGCTCGACGTCCTGGTCGTGGACCTCGACCCGCAGGGCAACCTCTCGGACTACTTCGACGTCGATCCGCAGGCGACGCCCACGGTCGGCGACGTCCTGTCGGGCCGCGCCGACGGCCGCCGCCGCGGTGCACGACGGCATCATCCCGGCCAACCTGGCACTCGCCGAGGCCGAGCTGGCGATGGCCGGCAGGATGGGCCGTGAGCTGATCCTGCGCAAGGCGCTTCAGGACGTCGACGGCGCCCACGACGTGATCCTCATCGACTGCCCGCCGGCGCTCGGGCTGCTGACCGTCAACGCGCTGGTGGCGGCCGACTGGGCGCTGCTGAGCGCCGAGGCGCAGTACTTCGCGCTGCAGGGCGTCGAGCAGGCGCTCGAGGTCATCGAGCTGGCCCGCGACGGCCTGAACCCCGACCTGCAGTGGCTGGGCGTGGTGTTCAACATCGCCGACATGCGCACCGTCCACTCGCGCGAGGCCTACGACTCGCTGCGCGAGCACGTCGGCGACAAGCTGCTGAACACGGTCGTGCGCCAGTCGATCGCCTACGCCGAGTCCGCCGAGCGCGCCGTCTCGATCCTCGACCACCGCCCCGACCTCGGTTCCGACTACGTCGACCTGGCCGCCGAGGTCCTCGAGCGCCTCGGCCTCGCCGAAGAGCGCAAGCGGCTGCAGGCGCAGTTCAACGGAGGCGGCTGAGGCTCGCTCGCGGGGCTAGAGCTCCCGCACATCCGCGCCCTGGGGCTCGAACGGCGCGCGCATGACCTCTGCCCAGCCTTTGGCCTCTCGCCGCAGCGCCTCGACGACGCCGCGCCGTCATCTCGTAGTGGCACCAGACGAGCACCGTCGGGCCCGCACCCGAGATCGTCGCGCCGAGAGCGCCGAGCTCGCGGGCCCGGCGCACGAGGCCCATCGAGCGCGGGTACAGGCGCTCGCGGCGCGGCTGGTGCAGACGGTCGTCGAGACCGCGCGCGACGAGGTCCCAGTCCCCGCGCGCGAGGCCGAGCACGAGCAGCGCCCCGTGGGCGGTGTTGAATACCGCGTCGCCCATCGGCACCTCGGGCGGGAGCGCCGCGCGCGCCGCCTTCGTGCGCACCGGCGTGGCGGGGACCACCACGACGGCCTCCAGGCCGGCCGGGGGATCGAAGCGCGTCGCCTGCCCGTCGGCACAGATCACGAAGCCGCCGTGCAGCGCGGCCGCGACGTTGTCGGGATGGCCCTCGAGCTCGGTGGCCAGCGCGAGCACGTCGGCGTCGAGCTCGAAGAGGTGGTCGGCGGCCAACAGCCCGGCCACGTAGGCCGCGGCGCTCGACCCCAGGCCGCCGCTGAGCGGGATCTGCGACGCGATACGGAACGTGAACGGCCCCGGATCGGCGAGCCGCGCGAAGCCGCGCACCGCGAGGTTGCGCCGGTCGCGCGCGATCTTGAGGTCGGTCTGCACCGCGAAGCGCCCCGTCTCCTCCACCTCGAGCTCCATGTGCATCGCGATCGCGCAGGCGAACGCGTCGAAGCCGGGCCCGAGGTTCGCGCTCGAGGCGGGCACGCGGACGAGACGGCGGCGGCGCATCGAGGGCGCACCCTAGTGGCGGGCGGGCCTACATTGGGCGCATGACACCTCGTCTGACCGACCTGCTGCGCTGCGACCTGCCCATCCAGCTCGCGCCGATGGGGAGCGTCTCGGCGACGGCGGCGCTGCCGCTCGCGGTGGCCGCCGCCGGCGGCCATGGCATGTATCCGGCGCTCGCATTGCCACCGGCCGCCCTCGCCCCCGTGATCGACGTGCTCGCCGAGCGCACCGCGGCCTTTGGCGTGAACTTCATCGTGCCGTTCATGGATCGCGGCTCGCTCGAGCTCGTGGTCGACCGTGCGCCGTACGTCGACTTCTTCCTGGCCGACCCCGATCCGGCCCTTGTCGGCGTCGTCCACACGGCCGGGGCAACGTGCGGCTGGCAGGTCGAAACCGCGCGCGAGGCGCGGGCCGCGGAGGCCGCCGGCTGTGACCTGGTGATCGCCAAGGCATGGGAATCCGGTGGGCGCAAGCGCGTCGAGGGCCCCACGCTGATGGCTCTCCTCGACGCCGTGCTCGACGCCGTCACGGTGCCCGTCATCGCGGCGGGTGGGATCGCCACGGCCCGCGGCGTGGCGGCGGCGCTGGCCGCGGGAGCCGACGGGGTCCGTGTCGGCACCCGCTTCATCGCCGCAACGGAATCCGACGCACATCCGGCGTGGGTCCGCGCGGTCCTCGACGCCTCGGCCGAGGACGCCGTGGTCAGCGAGGCGTTCAACGTCGGTCTTCCGGAACCGGGCCCGCACAGGGTCCTGCGCAGCTCGATCGAGGCCGCGGAGGCGCTGACCACCGACGAGGCCGGGGTCGTGCGACTGGCGGGAGCCGAGATCCCCGTGCCTCGCTTCGGCGCGCAGCCGCCCACGCGCGACTCGACCGGCGCGGTCGAGGCGATGCCGTTCTATGCCGGGCAGTCGGCGGGTGCGGTGGGCGCAATCCAGCCCGCCGCCGAGATCGTGCGAGACCTCGCGAGCGGGCTGCGCTGAGGCGCTCCCGCCGGCCCCGCGAACGTCCATGACGTCGGAACAGAGTTGCTACATCACGGACGTTCGACGGGGAAGGGTGGGGATCACGCGGGCGCGCGCTCGGCGTACATCAGCGAGCCGGGGGTCGTGAGCGACTCGCCGGTCTCCAGCAGCGTCTTGAGCCCGGAGAGGATCTGCGGCCAGCCGCCGTAGATCTCGTTGTTGACGCCCTCGGGCAGCTGGTCGTGCGTGACGGTCAGGCGGCACGAATCGCCGATGGGCTCGATGTCCCAGGTGACGCGCGAAGTGCCCGCCGCGCGGACGTCGTCGCTCCACAGCGCGTTGAAGCTCTGCACGAGCCGGCGCGGTGGATCGACCTCGAGGTTCTCGCCCGCGCTGATCGGCGTCGGGCCGTTGGGATGGCTGGCCTCGTACTGCGAGCCCGGCGTCCAGTCCGAAGTGATGCCAACGCCGAAGGTGTAGAGCGCTCGCTTCTCGTTGTCGGTGATCGCCTTCCAAAGCTGGTCAGGGGTCGTCTTGATGTAGATCTCGAAGATCTTCTCCATCATGGTCTCCTCGATGGTCTTCTTGAGCCCGGTGAGCGTTGCCGCCCAGGGCTCGGCGTATTTGCTCACCCAGCGGTCGTGGATGAGCCGGATCGGGACGGCGTTCAGGAAGTGGAGCTTCTCGCGGCCCCGGCGCCTGGTGACCACGAGCCCCGCCTCTTCGAGCACCCGCAGGTGCTTCATGACGCCGAAGCGCGTCATCGGCAGACGCTGCTCGAGCGCACTCAGCGTCTGGCCGTCCTGCTTGTAGAGCTCGTCGAGCAGGCTGCGGCGCGTCGGGTCCGCGAGGGCTCTGAACACGTCGTCCACTGCCCTGCACAATACGTGACCATTTGGTCACATGTCAAGAGCGGTACGGTCCGCGGCTAACCCAGCACCGCCCGCTCGACCGCGTCGAGCTCGGGCTCGCAGGGTACGACCGAGCCGGACTGCTCGAGCGCCGTTTGCGGGTCCTTCAGGCCGTGGCCGGTCAGGACGCACACCACGCGCGAGGCGCCGCGGGCGCCGTGCTTGAGCAGCCCGGCCACCGACGCCGCGCTCGCCGGCTCGCAGAAGACGCCCTCGCGGGAGGCCAGCAGGCGGTAGGCGGCGAGGATCTCGTCGTCGCTGACGGCCTCGATCGCGCCGCGCGACTCGGTCACCGCCGTCATCGCCTCCTCCCACCGCGCCGGGTTGCCGATGCGGATCGCGCTGGCGACCGTCTCGGGGCGCTCGACCGGCGCGCCGTGGACGAGCGGCGCGGCGCCCGCGGCCTGGAAGCCGAGCATGCGCGGCTCGTGGCCGGCCTCGCGGAAGCCCTTCCAGTAGGCGGTGATGTTGCCCGCGTTGCCGACCGGGATGCAGAGCGCGTCGAGCTCGCCGAGCTCTTCGACGACCTCGAAGGCGGCGGTCTTCTGCCCCTCGAGGCGCAACGGGTTGACGCTGTTGACCAGCGCGATCGGGTGGCGCTGGGTCAGCTCGCGCACGAGCGTCAGCGCCTCGTCGAAGTTGCCGCGCAGCGCGATCACACGCGCGCCGTGCATGAGCGCCTGCGCGAGCTTGCCCGCGGCGATCTTGCCCTCGGGCACGATGACCGCGCCGCCGATGCCCGCGCGCGCGGCGTAGGCGGCCAGCGACGCGGCGGTGTTGCCGGTCGAGGCGCAGATCACCGCCTGCGGCACCCGAGCGCACCGCATCGGAGACCGCGCAGGTCATCCCGCGATCCTTGAACGAGCCGGTCGGGTTGGCGCCCTCGAGCTTCAGCCACACCTCGACGCCCGCCTCGTCGCTGAGCCGCGGCGCGCGGACGAGCGGCGTCGAGCCCTCCTGCAGGCTCACGACGGGGTCGTCCTCGGCGAACGGCAGGCGGTCGCGGTAGCGCTCGATCAACCCCGCCATCAGACGAACTCCTCGTCGATGACGCGGATCGCGCGCGGCCGCGAGCGCATGAAGTCCAGCCCGCCGATCAGATCCATCGCCGCGTAGAAGCGCGACTCGAGGATCGGGTGGGTGACCATCACCAGGCGCGCGTTCTCCCCCAGCCCCTTCTGCACGACGGAGCGGATCGACGCGCCCTGCAGCCCGAGCAGCTGGGCGATCTGCGCGAGCACGCCGGGGCGGTCGGCGACCTCGAGGTGCAGGTAGAAGGCCGATTCGACGTCGGTGACGATCTCCAGGCGGTCGGTGGTCTCCGGCGTCGAGGCCGGCGGGATCATCGCGCTGATGACGTCACCGAGGACGGCGCTGGCCGTCTGCGGGCCGCCGGCGCCGGGCCCGCTCAGCGTGATCTCGGTGATCGCCTGCGACTCGATCGTCACGGCGTTGAAGGGCCCGTTGACGCTGGCCAGCGGGATGACCGCCGTAGAGGAAGGCCGGGTGCACGCGCACGCTGAGCCCGCCGTCGACGCGCTCGGCGGTGCCGATCAGCTTGAGCCCCAGGCCGAGGTCGCGCGCGTACTCCATGTCGTCGCCGGTGATGTGCTCGATGCCCTCGTAGAGGACCTGGTCGAGGTGCACGGGCGTGTTGAAGGCCAGCCGCGCCAGGATCGCCATCTTGGCCGCCGCGTCCTTGCCGTTGACGTCCTCGGTCGGGTCGGCCTCGGCGTAGCCCAGGCGCTGGGCCTCGGCCAGCGCGTCGTCGTAGGAGGCGCCGGTCTCGGCCATACGCGTGAGGATGAAGTTCGTCGTCCCGTTGACGATGCCGTGCAGGCGCTCGACGTGCGCGGCGGCCAGCGACTCCTGCAGCACGCGGATGACCGGCACGACGCCCGCCACCGCGGCCTCGAAGCGCAGCTGCACGCCGTGCTCGCGCGCGGCCGCCCACAGCTCCTCGCCGTGCTGGGAGAGCAGCTGCTTGTTGGCGGTGACGACGTGCCTTCCCGGCCGCCATCGCGCGCAGCACGTAGTCGCGCGCCGGGTCCAGGCCGCCCATCACCTCGACGACCAGGTCGCAGCCGGCGACGATCTCCTCGAAGTCGCCGCGCGAGCGCGTCAGGACGCCGCGCAGCTCGGGCCGCAGGCCGGTGATCGCCTCGACCTCGGCCGCCCGCGCCTGCAGCGAGCTCCGCGAACGCCGAGCCGACGGTGCCGTGGCCGAGCAGGCCGATGCGGAAGGGCTCAGACATCGCGGGCGGTCAGCTCCTCGTAGGTCTCGCGGCGCACGACGAGCCGCGCGTCGCCGTCGGCGACGATGACCACGGGCGCGCGCGGCACGCCGTTGTAGGTGTTGGCCATCGCGTAGCCGTAGGCGCCGGTGGCGGGCGTGACGACGACGTCGCCGGGCTGCGGGTCGGCGAGCTCGGCGTCGCGGACGAGGACGTCGCCCGACTCGCAGTGCTTGCCGACGAGGTGGCAGCACGTCCCGCCGCCGAAGCGCGACGCGATCTGCGCCTCGTAGCGCGCGCCGTAGAGCATCGGGCGCAGGTTGTCGGACATGCCGCCGTCGACGGCGACGTAGAGGTCGACGTTGCGCTTGATCGACTGCACGGTGTAGAGCGTGACGGTCGAGTTGGCGACGAGCGCGCGGCCGGGCTCGTCGAGGATGCGCACGGCCTCGCCCGATGACGTCGCGCACGGCGTCGACCTTGGCGGTGACGTAGTCGTCGATGGTCGGCGGGTGCTCGACGCCGACGTAGGCGACGCCCAGGCCGCCGCCGAGGTTGACCATCCCGTGCGTCGCCAGGCCGGCGATCGCCTCCAGCGCGGTCCGGAAGCTGCCGACGTCGAAGATCTGCGAGCCGATGTGCAGGTGCAGGCCCTCGAGCTCGAGCTTGGCGCTGGCGTCCAGCGCGCTCGATGGCGGCGGGCGCCGACTGCGAGGCCGAAGCCGAACTTCGTGTTCGGGCCGCCGGTCGAGATCGACGGATGGGTGTCGGGGCTGACGCCGGGCGCGACGCGCAGCTGCACGCGCTGGACGCGCCCCGTCGGGGACCACCCGCTCGAGCACGTCGATGTCGCTGTGGTTGTCGACGACGATGTGCCCGACGCCGGCGTCCACGGCCTCGGCGAGCTCGCGCTCGGACTTCGCGTTGCCGTGCACGTGGATGCGCGCCGGGTCGAAGCCCGCCTTCGAGCGCGATGCGCCAGCTCGCCGCCGGAGGCGACGTCGCAGGCCAGGCCCTCCTCGCGCAGAGCAGCCGCAGCACCGCGGTGCAGGGAAAGGCCTTGGACGCGAAGTGCGACCTCGAAGTCGTCGCAGCGCGCGGCGAAGGCGCCGATGAACGCCCGCGCGCGGGTGCGGATGTCGTCGCTCGACGACGACGTAGACGGGCGTCCCGAACTCGCGCGCGAGCTCGACGGCGTCGCAGCCGCCGAGCTCGAGGTGCCCGGCGTCGGTGACCCGGCTGCCGAGCGGGTAGACGTGGCTGAGCTGGGTGCCGCGGCCATGCGGGGCGGCATGATCCCATGCATGCGCACCGTCCACGTTGAACCACCCGCCGAGCTCGGAACCCGCGACGGGCTCGCCTACGCCCTCTTCCTGCCGGACGGCGACAGCGCCGGCGGGGTCGTGATCGTGCACGGCGCCGGATCGCAGAAGGAGAACCAGTTCGACTTCGCGCGCGCGCTGCGCGCGGCCGGCGTCGCGGCCGTGTGCTTCGACCAGCGCGGGCCACGGCGAGAGCAAGGGCGCCCTTGGCGCGAATGCGCTCGACGACGTGGCCACGATCGCCGAGCTGCTGCCGCCGGGGCCGGTGGCGCTGCGCGGCTCGAGCATGGGCGGCTTCATGGCGCTGATGGCGAGCACGCGGATGGACGTCGCCGCGGTCGTCGCGATCTGCCCGGCCACGCGCGGCCTGCTGCGAGCGCGGCCTGCGCGAGCAGCGCTTCTCGTTTCGCGCGGACCGCGAAGGCGCTGACGGCGCTGCTCGAGGCCTCCGACGAGGCCGCCGCTGCCGCGGCCCTCGGTGAGCGCCTGCTGCTCCTGCACGCGGAGGGCGACGAGCAGGTGCCCGTCGAAAGCTCACGCGAGCTGCACGCGGCGGCGCCCGGCAGCCGCCTTGTCACGGTGCCCGGCGGCCATCACCAGTCGATCCAGCACGACGGCGAGATGGTCGCGCTGGTAGTGCGCTTCCTCACGCGGGCACTGCGGCCGCACCCCGCGCCGCAGTGAGCATGACCGGCGCGCGCACGTCGGTCGTCGTCCCGGCCAGTTCGGCAGCCGCCTGGCGGTCGAGCGGCCGGCGGCCCCAGCGCGCGGCGCGGGCGAAGTCGATCAGGCGCTCGTAGTAGTCGCGCAGCGGCGGCGGCGCGATGCCCATCGGCTCCAGCAGCGCGCGCGTGCGGGCGTCGTCGAAGCGCAGGCGCATGGCGAAGTACGGGAAGTAGACCTCGCTGCGGCCGAGCAGCCGCCGTGTGGACGAGGCAACCCGGCGCATGACGAACGGGTGGATCAGGCGGCGGTAGGCGCGCGGCGGGACGACCCGCGGGTTGGGGTGGTCGAACCGCCCGCTGGTCAGCGCCATGATCTCGCCGACGCTCGACGCCTGCGCGCCGGCGGTGACGTGGAACGTCTCGCCGACCGCCTCAGGGTGGCGGGCGAGCGCCGCGACCGCGTCGGCCACGTAGTCCACGGGGACCACGTCGACCGGAGCGCGCCGGCGCGCCGGGATCACCCGGTAGGCACCGACCGAGAACGCGCGCAGCGGCGCGTAGAGCACGTTGAACGAGGCGGTCCAGCCGGTCGTGCTCTCGCCGACGATGATGCTCGGCCGCACGATCGTCCACGGCAGGGAGCTGCCGCGCACGACGGCCTCGGCCTCGTGCTTGGAGCGCTCGTAGGAGTTGCGGAAGCGGCCGGCGCGGTGCTCGTCCTCGTAGACGGTCCCGCGGCGATCGCCGGCCACGTACGCGGTCGAGACGTAGGCCACGCGCTGCAGGCCGGGCACGGCGGCGGCGAAGTCCAGCACGCGCTTGGTGCCCTCGACGTTGATGGCGCGCGCCTCGCCGAGCGGCAGGTCGAAGGCGATCGACGCGGCGCTGTGGATGACGGTGCCCACGCGCGCCGCAAGTTCGTCGTGGCGCTCGCCGAGGCCCAGCCGCGGAGCGGTGAGGTCACCGGCGATGGCCACGGCGCGGCCCGTCGTCGGGGCCTGGACGCGGCGCAGGACGGCGCGTAGGCGCGCGTCGGCGTCGGCGTCGTCGGCGGCGCGCACGAGGCAATGGACCTCGTGGCCGGCGGCGAGGAGCCGTGCGAGCACGGCCATGCCAACGAAGCCGGTGGCTCCGGTGAGCAGGATGGGTCGGTCGGTAGCGGACACGGGTTCGGTACTCCTCGTCTCGCGTTCGGGCCTCCCACGGTGCCGTGCCCGGTGGCCGGGGGCCATATGCATCGTGCACGGACTCGTGGCGCGGGCGCTGGACCACAGGTCGAGCGCACCGCGCGGGCGCCACCCAGGGTAGCGATGCCTTCTACAGATAGTTCAGCGGGTTGGTGACCGCGCCGTTGATGCGAACCTCGAAATGCAGGTGAGGGCCGAAGCACAGCCCGGTGCAGTCGCTGTAGCCGATGACCTGGCCCTGGCTGACGCTCTGGCCGAGCGAGACCGCGAAGCTCTGCTGATGGGCGTAGCAGGTCGACAGCGCCCCGGTGTGCTGGATGCAGGTGAAGTTGCCGTAGCCGCCCGAGGCACCTGCGGACTGCAGCAGGGCGACGCGGCCGGCCGCCGCCGCGCGGATCGGCGTGCCCGAGGGGACGCCGATGTCGATGCCCGGGTGGCAGGACTCCCACGCGCGGCGCTCGCAGAACGGCGACGTGATCGGGCCGTTGACCGGCCAGATGAGGCTGCCGTTGCCATGCCTGATGGGGCCGGCGGGCAGGCTGCCCTGCGCCCGCTGCAGCGTCGCCTGGATCTTGGCCTGCTCGGCCTTCAGGCCCGAGAGGTTGCCTTCGAGCTGGCGGCGCTCGGTGCGCACGCTCGCCAGCGCGTGCAGCCTTGTCGGCGCGGGTGCCGTCGAGGCCGACCCTGGTGTCGATGAGCCCCTGCTTGGCGCCGGCGATCTCGTCGCGGCGGCGCTGGACGATCTTCGTGATCTGCGCCTGGCGGCGCTCGAGGGCGTCGAGGCGCTTGGCCGTCGCCGTCGCGTCGGCCTTGGCGTCGCGCACGATCTTGATGATCTGCTGGTCCTGGTCGGAGACGCGTTGCATGAACTCACCGCGCTCGAGCAGGTCGGCGAAGCCCTTGGACGAGAGGATCACGGTGACGATGTCGGGCTTGTCGGCCTGGTAGAGCTCGACCAGGCGCTGCGCCAGCGCCGCGCGCGCCTGCGCCAGGCGGGCGCGCAGGCGGACGAGCCGCCGGCGCTCTGCCCGTAGCTCGCGCTGGATGTGGAACAGCTCGGCGCGCTTGGCGTCAAGGTCAGCCTGAGCCTCGGCCTGTTGACCCTCGAGCTGGCCGATGTGGGCCTGCAGCGTGGTCGATCCGCCTGGTGTAGGCGCTGATCTGCGTCGTCAGCAGCCGCTCGGTGCCCTTGCGGCGGCCGATCTTGCCCTGGGTGATCTGGATCTTGCGTTGCAGCTCGTGCAGGCGGCTGTCCGGCGACGATCCCTGCGAGAGCACGGGCAGGAGCGCCCAGAGCACGAGCGGGAGAACCGCGCCCGCGAGCAGGAGGCGAAGGCGCATGCGACGCCGGATCCTACGAGCGCGTTCCGACAAGGGTCAACTTGAGGTCCACAGTTATGTTTCCCGTGCCTGCGGGGTTAGCTGTCGGGCTCGCGCAGTGCGCTACCGGGCGCCATGGCCCGGATTCGCCCCGATGGGGCTTTTGGGTCCCCCGCTCCTCTGCACCGGTGTGCAGGGGATTCGGCGCGCGCGAGCCTATCAACCGACGCGGGCGTGGTGGGCCGGCACCGCGTAACTCCGACACAACGTAGGTATGCGTGGGCGTGCGGCTAACATCTATGCCATGGCACGCCCCACGTCCTTCGGCCGCGACACCGGGCTTCAGATCCGGATGGTCACCACGCTGTTCCTGCTCGGCGCGGTCTACGTACTGCTCGTCGGCGTGCTGTTCGCCGCCGGCGCAAGCGGCATCACGATCCTCGTCGTGGCCGTCGGCCTGCTCGGCGTGCAGTTCTTCGCGTCGGACAAGCTCGCGCTGCGGGCGATGGGCGCGCACGAGGTCTCGCCGCAGGAGGCGCCGCAGCTGCACGCGCTGATCGAGCGCCTGTGCGTACAGGCCGACCTGGCCAAGCCGCGCATCTACGTGATGAACACCTCGATGCCCAACGCGTTCGCGATGGGGCGCTCGCGCAAGGCGGCGACGGTCTGCGCGACGACGGGGATCCTCGAGCTGCTCGTCGCCCTCCGAGCTCGAAGGCGTGATGGCCCACGAGCTCACGCACATCATCAACCGCGACGTGATGGTGATGACGCTCGCGAGCTTCTTCGCCTCGCTGGCGTCGATGATCGTGCAGTTCGGCTTCTTCTTCGGCGGCGGCGACGACGACGACGACGGGCCGAGCGTCGCCGTGATCATCCTCGTGTCGCTGGCCGTCTACATCGATCTCGTTCTTCCTGATGCAGGCGCTGTCGCGCTACCGCGAGTTCGCGGCCGACCGCGGGGCGGCGGTCATCACCGGCCGGCCGAGCGCGCTGTCCTCGGCGCTGCTGAAGATCAGCGGCACGATGGAGCGCATCCCGCAGACCGACCTGCGAGCGCACTCCGAGATGAACGCGTTCTACATCTTCCCCGCCGGCGCGAAGAACTCGATCTACAACCTGTTCTCGACGCACCCGCCGATCGAGAAGCGCATCGCCGCTCTCTCGCGCCTTGAGGCGCAGCTGCAGGGCACCGCCTAAGCTGCGCGGAATGGGTCTGTTCGACGCCCTGCTCGGGCGCAGCAAGGTCAAGGGCCCGGCGCCCGACCGCCTCTTCGCGATCTCGACCGCCTACGTCAGCCTCGAGGCCGCAGCAGGGCATCAAGACCCGCGGCGTCGCCGGCATCGTCTTCCAGCCGCTGGCCACGGGTGACTTCCGCCAGATCGTCGACGACATGAAGGAGGTCCTCTCCGGCACGGGTTCCGAGATGGGCTCCTCGGTCGAGACGAAGGACGACGAGTTCGGCTACCGCTGGATGATCGTCCGCGACCCCGACATCGAGGACCTCGCGGTCGGGATCAACGCGGTCAGCGACGCGCTGGCCGTCGGCGGCTACCAGGACCGCGTGCTCGCCGCGGTCTTCGCATTCGACGACCCCGACGGCAAGCCGATCTACTTCATCTACAACTACAAGCGCGGCTCGTGGTACCCGTTCGTGCCCGCGCCCGGCGACAAGCAGCGCAACAACGAGCGCGAGCTGCAGATCAAGGCGGCCACGGGCCCCGAGCTGCCCTTCGAGCCCGAGCTCGAGCGCTGGTTTCCCCTCTGGGGGATCCCGATCTGAGCCTGCGCGCCCTCGTCCTCGCCGACGAGCCGCCCTATGTACCGCTCGAGCGCCTGCTCGAGCGCGACGTCGACCTCGTGCTGTGCCTCGGCGACCTCAGCCGCCAGCACCTCGAGCCGCTCGGCGGCGCCCACGTCCCCAAGCTCGGCGTGCACGGCAATCACGACGACGGCGGCGAGTTCACGGGCCTCGGCATCGAAAACGTCCACGTGCGCCGCGTCGAGGTCGGCGGGCTGTGCTTCGGCGGCTTCTCCGGCAGCCACGAGTACCACCAGGAGCCGCGCTACACATGGAGCCAGAAGCAGGCGAGCAAGCTTCTGCGCAAGCTCGAGCACGTCGACGTCCTGCTCAGCCACAGCCCGCCGTTCGGGATCAACGACGAGCCCGACGATCCAGCTCACGTCGGGCTCGTCGGCCTACGGGAGTACATCGAGCGCGAGCATCCCGCGATGCTGCTGCACGGGCACACCTACCCACCGCTGCCGGTCGAGCACTTCGGCGAGACGCAGGTGCGCCACGTGCGCGGCCATCGCTTCGTCACGCTGCCCGCAGCGTCACGGTGATGTCGGTGGAGTTCGCGTGGTCGGTCACGAGCGCGGTCCCCCGCGCGCCGTCGTAGGCGCCGGTGCCGCCGGTGATCGCCATCGGCGTGTTGTTGGCGCGCTGGGGCGCGATGCCCTGCACGCTCAAGGTTCCCTTGGAGAGCTGCACCTGGACGTTGCACAGCAGGCTCTGCCCGACGATCGTGCAGGCGGCGCGGTCATAGCCCGTGTCGTCGCCCGAGATCGTGTCGCCGAAACCGACGTGCTGGCCCTGGTGCGGCCTGCCGCTGGGGAAGAAGCCGACGTTCTTCTGCGACTTGGAGACGAGATGCAGCGTGGTGCCTGCCGGCGCCTGCGCCGATCCCGTGCCGGCCACGAGCGCCGCGGTGACGAGCGCTGCGGCGAGGGCGGCGAGTGCGAGTCGAACGGTCATCTGAATGAGTCCTCCTGGGTCGATTGACGGCGAGGACGGTAGGTCTGCGCGGGCGCCGTGTCGTCGGGCGGCCGGGCGATCTTCGGCTCTCCCGCGCGGGTGATCCGGGGATGGCGCATATCACCCGTTCGGCAGATGAAAAGCGCGCCCGGTGGGGTTAGCGTCCGCGGCGTGAAGCGCTTTCCCAAGGGCGAGGAGCTCGACCGCATCCTGGCGGTCTGCCTGATCGTGCTCGGGCAGATCGAGCTGTGGATCGGCCATACGAACCCCGGTCCGAAAGGCGCAACCGTCCCCATCATGCTCGCGACGACGGCGTCGGTTGCGTTCCGCCGCCGCTGGCCGCTCGGCGTGGGTGTGACCGTCCTGCTGTGCAGCGCGCTGTCGCGCGTCGCCGGCGGCAACGGCACGTCGCTGGCGCAGGGCGTGTCGTGGATGTGCGGCGTCTACGGGCTCGCCGTGTGGACCGACACGCGCGACTTTCTCGTCGGCGTCGGCGTGCTCATCGCCGGAAACTGGGGCTCGTATCTCGCGGCCGGCGGCGGGGACCCGAACGACACGATCATCTTCACCTGGGTCCCGATCCTCGCGATGGTCCTCGCCCGCGGCGCCGTCCGCGGCCGCCAGCTGCAGAACGAGGCGCTCGCCGCGCGGACCGAGCTGCTCGAGCGTGAGCAGGAGCTGCGCGCCAACGAGGCGGTGGCGGAGGAGCGCGCACGGATCGCCCGCGAGCTGCACGACCTTGTCGCCCACAACGTCAGCGTCATGGTCGTCCAGGCGGGCGCCGAGCGCGTCGCGCTGGGGGAGGAACAAGCCTCCACGCGCGCGGCGCTGGCCTCGATCGAGCAGGCGGGGCGCCAGGCGCTCGCCGAGGCGCGGCGCCTGCTCGGGATGCTGCGGCGCAACGGCGACGCGGAGGGCCTCGAGCCCCAGCCCAGCATCGAGCACATCGACCTGCTCGTCGAGCAGGTCGAGCGCGCCGGGCTCCCGGTCAGGCTCGAGGTCGAGGGCGAGCCCACGGCCCTGCCCGCCGGCGTCGACCTGTGCGCCTACCGCATCGTCCAGGAGGGCCTGACCAACGCGCTCAAGCACGCCGGTCCCGCCCACGCCGAGGTCCGCCTGCGCTACGAGCCGCGACGGCCTCGACGTCGAGGTCCGAGACGACGGCCCCGGCAACGGCTCGGCCAACGGCGACGGCGCCGGCCACGGGCTGATCGGCATGCGCGAGCGCGTGGCGCTCTACGGCGGCGCGCTGCAGACCGGTCCCCGCGAGGGCGGCGGCTTCGAGATCCGTGCCCACCTCCCGTTGGCAGCCGGATGACTCACGCGGCCTCCAGTTGGCGAGCCCGGATGGCGAGCGGAGGCCAAGCGTGAGCACGCGCGTCCTCATCGCCGACGACCAGGCGCTCGTGCGCGCCGGCTTTCGCAAGCTTCTGGAGGCGGCGCCCGGCGTCGAGGTCGTCGGCGAGGCCGCCGACGGCCGCGAGGCGCTCGACCAGGCCCAGCGGTTGCGCCCCTCGCTCGTGCTCATGGACATCCGCATGCCGCGCCTGGACGGCATCGAGGCGACCCGCCGGCTCGTCGAGGCCAACGGCGACGCCGTCCGCGTGCTGATACTCACCACCTTCGGCCTCGACGAGTACGTCTACGACGCGCTGCGAGCCGGCGCGAGCGGGTTCATGCTCAAGGACGCCCCGCCCGAGGAGCTGCTCGCCGCGATCGAGGTCGTGGCCCGCGGCGACGCGCTGATCGCGCCGGCGGTCACGCGCTCGGTGATCGAGGAGTTCGCGCGGCGCTCACCGGGCGCCAAGACGCCCCCGCCGGTGCTCGACGAGCTGACCGCACGCGAGCGCGAGGTCCTCGAGCTGCTGGCGCGCGGGCTCTCGAACGCGGAGATCGCCGAGCGCCTGGTCGTCAGCGACGGGACGGTCAAGACCCACGTCGCCCACGTGCTCGCCAAGCTGCGCCTGCGCGACCGGGTGCAGGCGGTGATCCTCGCCTACGAGGCCGGCGTCATCACGCCGGGGCACCCGTGAGCCCAGCGAGCGCCTGATAGAGCTCGCGCGACGAGGCCGCGCCCTGCTCGAGGCCCGCGAGCCGGAACGACTCGTTGGCCGCGTGGTAGGCGTCCTCCTCGACGGTGAAGCCGGTGACCACGGCCGGGAAGCCGCGGGCGGCGAACTCGGCCACGACCGGGATCGAGCCGCCCGTGCGCACGAGCGCCGCCGGAACGCCGCACGCGCGCTCGAGCGCCTGCGCGGCGAGCGCCACGGCGGGCGTGTCGGGCGGGAAGAGCGCGGGCTCGCCGCACTGGAAGCTCATTGTCACCTCGGCGCCTTCGGGCGCCGCGCCGCGCAGCAGTCGCTCGAGCACGGCGCGTATCTCGTCGGCGCGCTGGCCAGGCGCCAGCCGCTGGGAGAGCGTCGCTCGGGCGAGGGCCGGGACGATGGTTCGCGGCTCCCCCGCATGCAGCGCGTTGACGTCGAGGGAGGCATCCGCGCCGTTGCGCTCGTAGTACTCCGCGCCCGCGCCGGGGTACAGCGGGCGCGCGCCGACCTCGGCGATCAGCTCGTCGCCGGGCGGCAGCTTGGCCCATGACTCCCGCTCTGTCTGGGACGGCGCGGTGATGCCCGCGCGCAGCTCATCGCGCAGTCGTCCGTCGGGGCCGGGCAGGACCGCGCCGAGCATCGCGTGCAGGACGTGCAGCGCGTTGAGCACGCTGCCGCCGTAGACGCCCGAGTGCACGTCGCGCACCGCCGTGCGAACCTCGAGGTTGACGTGGACGATGCCGCGCAGGCCGACGGTGATGGCCGGCGTGCGCTCATCGATCATCCCCGAGTCGAAGACGACGGCGCAGTCGGCGCCGCGCTCGTCGGCGCGCACCCACTCGGCGACCGCCTCGCCGCCGGCCTCCTCCTCGCCCTCGACGAGCACTCGCACGTTGACCGGCAGCGCGCCGTCGGCCGCCAGCGCGCACGCGACATGCAGTAGCGGCAGGAAGTTGCCCTTGTCGTCGGCGGCGCCGCGCGCGTAGACGCGCCCGTCGCGGATGGTCGGCTCAAACGGCGGCGTCTCCCACGCCTGTGGATCGCCGATCCCCTGCACGTCGTAATGCCCGTAGATCAGCACGGTCGGGGCGCCCGGGCTCGCCGCGCGCAGCTCTCCCACGGCCAGTGGGTTGCCGGCGGTGGCCACCACACGCCCCTCGCCGCCGGCCGCGACGACGCGCTGCACTACCCAGGCCGCGGCCCGCTCGAGGTCGGCGGGATCGCCGCCACCCGTCGAGATCGAGGGGATCGAAAGCCACTCCAGGAGGTCGTCGAGCAGGCGCTGGTCCATGCGCGCCACCCTAATCGCGTCGAACGTCCCTGGTGTACGAACCCTGTTCCAACGCCAGGGACGTTCGATGTGCGTGCTGACGGCACTTGCGACCGAGCGCCTGTGGAGTTACTTTCCAACCCTGCCAGTGCGCGGCGCGGTGGCGAGAGTACCTTAGGCATCGTGAGCATCGAGCGTGACGATCTGAGCGCGTTGAGGGACTCGGCGTTTGGCTGCATCGTTCATCGTCGCGGCCTCACGTCCGCGATCGAGCTCGAAGGCGAGCTCGATCTCGCCGCCAAGCCGACGCTCGAGGAAGCGCTGGAGACGGCGATCGAACCAGGGCCGGTCGACACGATCGTGGTGGACATGACGCGAGTCGAGTTCGCGGACTCGACCACGCTCGCATGGTTACTGGGCCTGGAGGCGCGCGTCACGGCCTCTGGTGGTCGGCTCCTCGCGGTGGCGCCCCCGGGACCGGTGCTCGATCTCCTGCAGCTGACCGGGCTCGATCAGCGCCTGACGCTGGTGGACAGCGGTCGGATGCCGTAGACCTGCTCTGTGGAGCATCTCGCTCCTACGCCGGCGCGGCGCATCCCCTCGCGACGGTGGCCGACGGCGTCGTCGTCGTAGGAGCATCGGCCGGGGGCGTTGAGGCGCACGTCTCGTTCGTCGGCGCGCTACCCGCGGGGACCCGCGCCGCGGTGTGCGTCGTGCTGCACGTCTCTCCGGCGCGACGGCGATGCCCCACATCGCCGGGCTCGCGGCCGTCCCGCAGCCGCCGCTCGTCGGTTTGCTTGACGCGCCCCCGCGTTCCGGCGTCGGGCATCGCCAATCGACGTTCCCGGCCGCTCGCTCCCAACACACGGGGGCTGTTCGGCCGCGGTGGGAAAATAACCAACGGTCAGTTGTCCGCGATGTGACGGTCGAATCCGAGCATCACTTCGACGCCCGAGCCGCGCCGGCTGCGGATCTCGCAGAAGTCGGCGGCGGACGCGAGGATCCCGAACCCCATGCCCGGCCCGCGCTGCTCGGCCTGCGCCGCGATGCCGCCACCGTCGTCGGCGACCGTGACGCGCACCACCGCGGCGTCGGACTCGACCTCGACGCTCATCGGCCCCGGCTGGTCCCGGTAGGCGTGCAGAACAACGTTGGTCAGGGCTTCGGAGACCGCAAGCTCCAGGTACTCGAGGGCACGGGCGCCGAGCCCATGCTCGGCGGCCGCCGCGGAAGCGGCGCGGCGCATCCGGCCGACTTCGTCGGCGAGTGCCGGCGCTGTCAACTGCGCGCGCGGGGGGCCCATGTCAGTGGGTCTCCCCACCCTTCGCCGTCAGCACACGCCCGCGTACGGGTAGTGCCGACACATGACAACGCCGAACGTCTCCGTCTTCATGCTGCAGCGCCTTCGCGCCTGGGGCGTGCGTCGCATCTACGGCTATCCGGGCGACGGCGCGAACGGCCTGAACCTCGCCTTCCACGAGATGGGCGGCGAGGTCGAGTTCGTCCAGGTCCGCCACGAGGAGCTCGCCGCCTTCGCAGCGTGCGCGCACGCCAAGCTGACCGGCGAGGTCGGGGTCTGCATGGCGACCTCGGGGCCCGGCGCGATCCACCTGCTCAACGGCCTGTACGACGCCAAGCTCGACAACGCGGCGGTCGTCGCGATCGTCGGCCAGCAGAAGCGGATGTCGCTCGGCGGCGACTTCCAGCAGGAGGTCGACCTGCGCTCGCTGTTCAAGGACGTCGCCAGTGAGTACACGGGCGAGTGCAACGACCCGCGCCAGGCCGCCACCCTCATCGACCGCGCCGTGCGGATCGCGCGCTCGCAGCGCACGGTCACCGCCGTGATCGTGCCGTCCGACGTGCAGGAGATGGCCCACGAGGAGCCGCCGCGCGAGCACGGCGCGATCTACGCCGGCGAGCCCGGTTTCCACGATCCGGTCATCCGCCCTGGCGACGACGACCTGCGCCGCGCCGCGGAGGTGCTCAACGCGGGCTCGCGAGTGGCGATCCTCGTGGGCCAAGGCGCCAAGCACGCCACCAACGAGGTCATCGAGGTCGCGGAGTTGCTCGGCGCCGGCGTGGCCAAGGCGCTCAACGGGCGCGCCGCCGTGCCCGACGACCTGCCCTTCGTCACCGGCTCGATCGGCCTGCTCGGCACCAAGCCGTCCGCCGACATGATGGACGGGTGCGACACCCTGCTCATGGTGGGCACGGCGTTCCCTTACTCGGAGTGGCTGCCCGAGCCCGGCAAGGCGCGCGGCGTGCAGATCGACATCGACGCGCGCAAGCTCGGCATCCGCTACCCGGTCGAGGTGGCGATGATGGGCGACGCCGCGGAAACCCTGCGCGCGTTGCTGCCGTGCCTGCAGCGCAAGGAGGACCGCGCCTGGCGCCAGGAGATCGAGCAGGGCGTCGGGCAGTGGTGGCGGCTGCTCGCCGAGCGCGCGCACGTCGCGGCCGACCCGGTCAACCCGCAGCTCGTCTTCCATGAGCTTTCCAGCCGCCTCCCCGACCGGGCGATCGTCCTCGCCGACTCGGGCTCGGCGACGAACTGGTGGTCGGGCCCGCTCGCCGTCGTGGTGCTCAACAACGGCGACCTCAACCAGGTCACCTGGGAGCAGCGCGTGCTCGCGGGCGACGCGAAGATGGAGACGACGCAGAACCTGCCGCCCTTCGACTTCGCCGCCTACGCGCGCCAGCTCGGCCTCGAGGGCATCCGCGTCGAACACCCCGACGGTGTCGGCCCCGCTTGGGACCGCGCGCTGGCGGCCGACGGGCCCGTCGTCATCGACGTGGTGACCGACCCCGAGGTTCCGCCGCTACCGCCGCACATCCGCATGGAGCACGCGCAGGGCTTCGCCCGCGCCCTGTTCCACGGCGATCCGGAGAGCGGGCGCATGGTGCGCCAGTCGATCCGCGAGAAGGTCAAGGACCTCGTCACGCGGTAGGTGCCGCGCGTCGGCCTGACCGCTCAAGCCCCGGCCACCGCGGGCGATTATCCGGTGGACCGCGATGCCGAGCAGCGCCGACGCCCGCCGCAGCATCTTCGCGCCATACCTGGCGTGCCTCGTCGTGCTGATCGCGATGCTGCCGCTGCAGGGCTCGCTGCGCGTCAGCGAAGTCGCCATCGCGATCGCGCTGCAGGCGCTCGTCGGCGTGGGCCTGGCCTTCGGCCATCGCCTGCGCGGCGACGACACCGTCCCCGTCATCGCCGGGATCCTGATCTTCGTCGCATCGGTGGCGCTCCTGCGCGACGGCGCCGGCACCGGCTACGGGCCGCTCATGCTGCTGCCCGCCATCTGGGCCGCGCTGCGCGGGCGCCGCAGCGAGCTCGTGGTGGCAATCGTCGCCGGGGCGCTCGCCTTCGCCGTCCCGCTGATGGTCATCGGGCCGCCGGACTACCCGTCCGTGGGCTGGCGCTCCGGCACGCTGATCGTGCTCGTGGCCACCGTGGTCGGGGTGGCCGTCCTGCGGCTCGTCGAGCGTCTCCAGGCCAGCAATGCCCACTCGGCCGCCATTCTCGGCGCGATGTCCGAGGGCTTCGCGCTCACGCGCGACGGCGCGGTCGTTGCCGTCAACCCGGCCCTCACCGAGATCACCGGCTTCAGCTCCGACGAGCTGCTCGGATCGCGCCCGCCGTTCCCCTTCTGGCCGCCCGAGCACCGAGACACGGCCGAGGAGCTGCGCAAGCGCGTCGTCGAAGCGGGCGGCAGCGAGTTCGAGATCACGCTCATGCACGCCGACGGCCGGCGCTTCCCGGCGTCGATCACCTGCAACGCCGCGGACCTCGGGGATGAGAGCCGCGCCTTCGTCAACACGATCCGCGACATCACCGAGCGCCGCGCACAGGAGGAGGCGATCAGCAGGCGCGCCGACGAGCTCGCCGCAATCGCCTCGGTCACGCGGGCGATGGGCCACTCGGACCCCGACGACGCGCGGCGCACGATCTGCGATGTGGCCGTCGGGATCTCCGGCGCGTCGACCGCGGCGATCTGGGAGGCCGATGGCGAAGGCGTCCTCCACAACACGCTCAGAAGCGACCTCGTGACGATCCCCATCCCTGTCGGTCCCGACCAGCCGCAGGACGGATCACGCCTGGCGTGGCAGACGGGACGCCCGCTGTTCATCGCCGAGGGGGCGGGGAGCCCGCACGTCAACCAGGAGATCTTCCGCGCCGGCGGCGGCAAGATCGACAGCGCATCGCTCTACTTCGCGCCGATCGGCCACGGTGAGCACACCCGTGGCGTGCTCGTGCTCCGCTGGGCGCCGGCGATCCCGGAGCTCCCACAGGGGATCGTGCCGGTGCTCGACGTGCTCGCCGGCGAGGCGGCCACGGCCATGGAGCGCGCCGACCTGCTCAACCGCTTGGCCGAGCTGTCGCGCACTGACGAGCTGACCGGCCTGCCCAACCGCCGCGCCTGGCAGGAGCTGCTCGAGCACGAGCTTCGCGTCGCGCGGCGCACGGGGCATCCGCTGTCGGTCGTGATGCTCGATCTCGACCACTTCAAGGCCTACAACGACCAGTACGGCCATCAGGGCGGCGACCGCCTGCTGGCCCTCGCGGCGGGTCTCTGGCGCGAGAACCTGCGCGAGACCGACATCCTCGCCCGCTGGGGCGGCGAGGAGTTCGGCCTGCTGCTGCCCGGCTGCGACGCGGCGTGCGCCGCCGAGCTCGTCGGGCGCCTGCACGACCTGCCGCTCAACCGCCTGACCTTCTCGGCCGGGGTAAGCGAGTGGGACGGCCTCGTGAACTCGGAGCAGCTGATCGGCGAGGCCGACGGCGCGCTCTACGCCGCCAAGCGCGGCGGGCGCAACCGCACCTGCATCGCGCCGGCTGCCGCCGCAGCCTGAGGCGTCAGACCGGGGTGAGCATCAGCACGTCGTCGGGCTGCAGCGACCATTCCTCGCGGCGCTCGTGGCCGAGGCTGCCGATCGTCTGCAGCGCGGCCTGGAAGGCCGCTTCGGACTCCCAGCGCGAAAGCCCGACCAAGCGGCTGGTCTGCGTGTCGCGATAGCCGTGGAAGTCGACGAGGCCCGGCGGACGGCCGACCGTCTCGATGATCCGGTGCATGAACGCGACGAAGTCCTCCGCGTATCGCGGGTCGGCGTGATGGATGGCGATCGCGACGAACATCAGCGCGCGGCCGCCTCGGCGAACAGCCCGACCACGTAGCCCCACCCGCCTTCATCGGAGGCGAGGTTGTCGCGCATCATCGCGGCCTGGTCGCCGAAGGCCTCCAGGCGCCGGTGCTCGAGCTCCACGCGGGTGCGGTCGCCGTCCTCGGCGTAGAAGCCGATCTCGATCTCGGACGCTGTCGCCGGGTCGGGCCGCCACTCGCCGTTGATCTCCCACGAAAGCACGACGCGGTGCGGAGGCTCCCACGCCAGGACATGACCCCAGTCGGTCTCGCTGCCGTCGGCGGCGCGCTCGAACCAGCGCCCGCCGGCGCGCGGCTCGATGATTGCGGCGGTCGCGGGCTCGGTGCCGACCGTGTGGGTCTGCAGCGGCCACCACGTCGAAAGCCCCTCGGTGAAGAGCGCGAACGCGCGCTCCGGCGGCCCCTGCACCGTCACGCTGCTGCGAACGGCGTGGGCGCTGATCTGGTCAGTCATCGGCTCGGTCCTCCTGGCTCTCGGCCGCTGCCCGGAACGAGGCCAGCGCCTGGTCCCAGAACGAGTCGAAGTAGGCGCGCAGGTCGGCGAGCGCCCGAGGATCGAGCTGGTAGAGGCGCCGCGTGCCGGCCTTGCGGTCGACGACCACCCCCGCCTCTTTGAGCACCTTCAGGTGCTGCGAGACGGCCGGACGGGTCACCGGCAGCTCGGCGGCAAGCTCTCCCACGGGGAGCGGCCCGGCGGCAAGGCGCTCGAGAATCGCCTGTCGCGTCGGATCGCCCAGCGCGGTCATGGCGGCGGCTATGTTCGTCACGACTAACCGTTAGTCTAGACTTACTGATTCTCTCTGTCAAGTGCGACGGCCACTCGCGGGTCGCCGGTCGATGTGCGAGGCTCGTGTGGACCGACGATGGCCACCACGGCACAGCGCTCCGACGTGGCCGTGCTCCTGAGCACCGAGCACGCGGTCGCGCGCGTGCTCGCCTGCACGGCCGGTGAAGACGACGCGCATCCGCAGCTCCTGCAGGCGATCGGCGGCTCGCTCGGGTGGGACTTCGGCGCGGTGTGGGTGCGCGACGGCGGCGCCCTGACCTGCGTGACCACCTGGCAGGGCCCAGCGCTGGCCGACGACGCCTTCGCGCAGGCCTGTCGCGCGGTGACCCTGCAGCTCGGCCAGGGCCTGCCGGGCGAGGTGTGGCTGAGCGGCGAGCCCGCCTGGATCGCTGACGCCGAGGAGCATCCGCGCCCGCTGCCGCGCTCCGAGGCCGCGGCGAAGGCGGGCCTGGTGTCGGCCTTCGCGTTCCCGATCCGCGGCACCGGCGACGCGCTCTCGGTCATGGAGTTCTTCGACACAAGGCGACGGGCGCCCGACGACGAGCTTCTGGCGACGATGACGAGCCTCGGCTCGCAGATCGGGCAGTTCGTCGAGCGCTGCCGCGCGACGCAGGCCCTCAGCGAGAGCGACGCGCGCAAGAGCGCGATCCTCAACGCCTCCTTCGACTGCATCGTCACGATGGACGGCGACGGCTACATCGTGGAGGTCAACGAGGCGACCGAGACGACGTTCGGCTACACCGCCGAGCAGATGATCGGCCAGGAGCTGGCCGAGCTGATGATCCCGCCCGGCCTTCGCGACGAGCACCGGCGCGGGCTGCGTCGCTACATGGAGACCGGCGCCGCGCGTATCGTCGGCCATCCCGTCGAGCTGACGGCGATGCGCGCCGACGGCACGCAGTTCCCGGTCGAGCTGGCGGTGACGCGACCCGACCTCCCGGGCGCGGCGCTGTTCTGCGGCTACGTGCGCGACGTGACGGAGCGCCGCGAGGCCGAGCGCGCGCTGCAACGGATGGCCGACGAGCAGGCCGCGCTGCGGCGCGTCGCCACCGCGGTCGCCGCCGAGGTCGAGCCCGACCGCCTGTTCGGCCTCGTCGCCGAGGAGGTCGGGCGCGCGCTGGACGGGCGGATCGCCAACATCCTGCGCTTCAACGGCGACGGGACCGCCGTGATCACGGCGGCGTGGAACGACGGCGCCGACACGCTGCCGGTCGGCACGACGATCCCGCTCGACGGCGAGACGATCGCACCGCGGATCTGGCGCACCGCCCGCCCGGCGCGCTACGACAGCCTCGACGGCGTGACCGGCGAGCTGGCCGATGCGCTGCGCGAGCGCGGGATCTCCGCCGCCGTCGGGGCGCCGGTGAGCCTCGCCGGCACGCTGTGGGGCGCGGTGATCATCTCCAGCACGGGCGCGCCGTTCCCAGCCGGCGCCGAGCAGCACGTCGCCAACTTCGCCGACCTCGCCGCGCAGGCCCTCGCCAACGCCCAGGCGCGCGAGCAGTTGGCGGCGTCGCGGGCGCGCATCGTCGAAGCGGGCGACGCCGAGCGCCGGCGCCTGGAGCGCAACCTGCACGACGGGGCGCAGCAGCGCCTGATCGCGACGTCGCTGAGCGTCCGCCTCGCCGCGCGGCGCGCCAAGGACCCCGATCTGCGCACGATGCTCAGCGGCGCAGGCGACGAGCTTGCGCTCGCGCTCGAGGAGTTACGCGAGCTCGCGCGCGGCCTGCACCCCGCGATTCTCAGCGACCACGGGCTGCTCGCGGCCGTCGAGGCGCTCGCCCAGCGCGCGCCGCTGCCGGTCGAGGTCGAGATCCGGCTCGACGAACGCCTGCCCGAGCAGGTGGAGGCTGCGGCCTACTACGTCGTGGCCGAGGCGCTGGCCAACGTCGCCAAGTACGCGCAGGCCTCGCGTGCGCGCGTGCGCGTGCACCGCGCCCACGGGCAGGCGCTGGTCGAGGTCGCCGACGACGGCGTCGGCGGGGCCGACGAGCGCGGCGGCTCGGGCCTGCGCGGCCTCGTGGACCGCGTCGAGGCGCTCGGCGGCCGGCTGTCGCTGGCCAGCCCGGTAGGCGCCGGCACGACGGTGCGCGCCGAGCTGCCGGCGCCCTGAGCGCTATCCGGCGCTCTCGGCCGCCTCGGGGATCAGCCCGTCGCCGGTGAACTCCTCGCCGGCCTCCACGAAGCTCAGGTCGGGAGGCGGCAGGATCACGTCGGAGGGGTCGAGCTCGTCGTCGCCGAGCTCCCGGCCCTCGTCGCGCACGAGCGCGAGCAGCTCCTCGAAGGCCGCGTGGAAGGCGTCCTCGTCATCGGCAGCCACAGCCGCCACGGCAGCGTCGTCGAGCTCGTTGAGGCGGCCGTGCAGCGCGTCGTCGACGCGGTACTGGCCCTCGTTCGAGATCCGGACGATCACGACCCCTGACCCTCCTCGATCTGCTTGGTGTCGGCGCCGCCGGAGCCGCTGCCGAGCTCGGCCTTCATCTTGGCCAGCTCGTCGTCGACCTGACTCGAGCTGGACAGCTCGGCGAGCTGGCGATCGATGTCGTCCTGGCCGGAGCCCAGGGTGGTGAGATCGTCGAACGTCCCGGCCGCCTCGAGCTCGGAGACCGCGTCGGCCCGCGCCTTCATCTGCTCGGTCTTGTCGGCGGCGCGTTGCATCGCCAGCCCGACGTCGGCCATCTGCTCGCCGACGCCGGTCGCGGCCTCGGAGATGCGCACCTGGGCCTCGGCGGCCGAGTACTGCGCCTTCATGACCTCCTTCTTGGTGCGGAAGGCCTCGATCTTCGCGCGCAGCTTCTGCTCGGAGTCGGTCAGCTTCTCCTGCTGGGCCTCGAGCTCGACGACCTGCTGGTCGAGCGACTGCAGCTCGGTCTGGGCGATGTTCTTGCGCTCGAGCGCCGTGCGCGCGAGCTCCTCGTTGCCGGCCGAGAGCGCCTGGCGGGCCTGGGTGTCGAGCTTGACCACGGACTGCTCGAGCTTCTGGGACTGCATCTGCAGGCGCTTCTTCGCGGTGACGACGTCCGCGATGCCCTTCTTGACGTTCTGCAGCGATTCGAGCTGCTTCTGGTAGCTGTAGTCGAGCGTCTCGCCGGGGTCCTCGGCGCGGTCGAGCAGCCGCGAGATCTTGGCCTTGATGACGGTGGACATGCGTCCGCCCATTCCGGGCATGTGTACTCCTCGAATCGCTGGACGACTTTGGGTTTCGTCTAGCGTAAAGCAGCGTGGAAGCCCGCACAGTCGAGGAGTCCCGCAGCGTCCTGGTGCAATGGATGGGGCCGACGCACGCCAACTCGGCCGGGTTCGTGCATGGCGGGGTCGTCATGAAACTCATCGACGAGGTCGCCGGCGTCGCGGCCGTGCGCCACAGCCGCTCGCGCGTCGTCACCGCCGGCGCCGACCGTCTGACCTTCCTTCAGCCGGTCCACGTCGGCGACCTGATCACGCTGCAGGCATCGGTCAACGCCGCGTGGCACACCTCGATGGAGGTCGGCGTGCGGGTCCAGACCGAGAACCCGCGCACGGGCGAGACGCGGCACACGAACACCGCCTACCTGACGATGGTCGCCGTCGACGAGGACGGGCGGCCGACCGCGTTGCCCGCGCTGATCGCATCCTCGCCCGACGAGCTGCGCCGCGAGGCCGAGGCACAGCTTCGGCGCACCAACCGGCTGGCCGAGCGCGAGCAGATCCTCGAGCGGCGCGCGGTGACGGAGGGCTGATGGCGCCGCGCGAGGAGTTCCTGCTGCTGAGCTTCGAGGTCGCGCTGCAGGGCGTCGAGTCGGGCGCCGGCGGCCCGTTCGGCGCGGTCGTGGTGCGCGGCGACGAGGTGCTGGGCAAGGCCCACAACCAGGTCGTGTCGACCAATGACCCGACCGCCCATGCCGAGATCGGCGCGATTCGCGCGGCGTGCGCGGCGCTGAATTCCTTCCAGCTCGACGACTGCGACCTCTACGCCAGCTGCGAGCCGTGCCCGATGTGCCTGGGTGCGATCTACTGGGCCCGTCCGCGCGCGGTCTACTTCTCCGCGACGCGGGACGACGCGGCCGAAGCGGGCTTCGACGACGCCTTCATCTACGACGAGCTCGCGCTGCCTCCCGGCGCCCGCATGCTGCCGATGCGCCGCGTCCGCCACCCCGAGGCGGGCACGCCGTTCGCGGCGTGGGCGGCCAAGCCGGACAGGGTGGAGTACTGAACACGGACGAGAGCTTCTGGGCAGCGCTCGAACCGGCTGATGCGGCCGCTCTGGAGGACCGCGGCATCCGACGGTCCTTCGCGCGCGGGCACGCGATCTGCCACGCGGGCCAGGTCGCCGACCGCGTCCTCATCCTCCGTTCCGGCCGGGTGAAGGTCATGGCGCCGTCGGCCTCGGGGCGCGAGATCGTGCTCGCCTTCCAGGGACCCGGCGAGCTCGTCGGCGAGCTCGCGGCGCTCGACGGCGGCGTGCGCTCGGCGAGCATGGTCGCGCTCGAAACGGTGGACGTGCTCGCGCTGGCGCCCGACGACTTCCGCGGCTTCCTCGACGCCCACCCGGCCGCTGCGCTGGCGCTCGTCCGCACGCTCGGCCGGCGCCTTCGCGATGCCGACGCGCGGCTGATGGAGTTCGCGACGGTCGATGCGCTCGGCCGCGTCGCCATCCGCCTGGTGGACCTGTGCGAGCGCTTCGGCGAGCCAGACGGCGATCACATCGACGTCGCGCTGCCGTTGTCGCAGGACGAGCTGGCCGGCTGGGCGTGCGCGTCGCTCGAGTCGGTGGCGCGTGCGCTGCAGACGATGCGCTCGCTGGGATGGATCGAGACGCGGCGCCGCGCCATCCGCGTGCTCGACGTCAAGTCGGTGCGGCGCGCAGCGGGCGAGCACGTCAAATGACGTGCTCGGCGCACCTCTGATGACATGGGAGGGGCGGCCGGCCGAACGTAGCTTGCGACCTCCTTGTTCCCGCCCGCTCGGAGGTCATCATGAAGTCCCTCGTCGCCCCGCTCGCCGTCGTCCTCGCCACCGCTGCGATCGCCTCGCCGGCGGTCGCTGCGCCCGCTTTGACGCCAGGCTGGACCCCGCCCAGTCAGAGCGCGATCCGCCTGGCTCACGTCGCCGACCGGATGCCGATGCCGCAGTTCGCCTGCCAGCTGCGCAAGGCGCCGCAGCCCAAGCGCGCAAGCGGGGACGCTGACGCCACCAAGGCTTCGGTCGCCGGCGGGACCGCGCTCGCCGCCGTGGTCGGACTCGGCTTTGCGGGTCTGCGCCGGCGGCGCGCCGCTTAGGACCGGTGGCGCAGCCGATACATGCGCAGGCGCCCGTAGTCCTTGGCCGCGGGCATGTGCCCGACGTAGTCGCAGGCGAGGTCGTCGCGGCCCTGCAGGACCAGGGCCGCGGCGAAGGCCTCGGTGACATAGACGACGCCGGGCGGCGTGACGGGCTCGATCCGCGCCGTCCGGCTGACGTGCGATCCGTGAAAGCTCCGGCCGTGCGTGATGGGATCGTAGGTCTCGAACACCGGGCCGACATGGGCGCCCAAGCGCAGCGCGAGGTTCTCGGGCAGGCCCGCCGCCGCGAGGTCGACGTCGCGCATCGCCGCCTGCAGGTCCAGGGCGCAGGTTGCGGCCGCGGCCGCGTCGAGCAGGACGGCGTAGATGCCGTCGCCCCAGCTGTTGCGGTGGCAGATCCCGTGCTCGTGGCGGTCGAGGGCCGCCCCCAGTGCTCCGAGGACGCGCTCGGCGAAGCGCTGTAGCTGCTCGTCGTTGAGCCCCGAGAAGCCCTTGACGTCGGCGAACAGCAGGGCCCGGACTACGCGGCGCGAGGCGCTGGACCGCGTGCATTCCGGCGCGCCGGTTGCCACCGGCTCGCCGGGCCACACGACGGTGGTGTCTCCTCCGCGACCCCGCCAGGTCGCCACGTCGATGGCCGTCCCGGCCGCGCCCAGCGCGGGCCCGCCGTCCCACAGCGCGAGCTGGCGGACGTCGGCCTCGAGGTAGCCGGCTCGCAGCAGCGTCAGCCCCATCGCCAGCTCGGCGCCGTAGCGATAGAGGACGTCGTCGCCGAGGTAGGCGTCGTCGGTCGCGTAGCTGACCGCCGTGGCGGCCTGCATGCAGCGATCGAAGCGCGCCACCCACGACGGCCCGGACGGGGCGACCGAATGGGCCACGAACTCCTCGCGGGCATAGGGCAGGACGACGTGGAGCTCGGCCCCGGCTTCGAGGAGGGCCTCGGCCCACATGATGTCGCCGCCGCTGGCCAACGATCCGTAGGCATAGGCCGCCGGGTGGCGCCGCACCACCGCGTCGATCTCCGCGGCGGCGGCGGCTTCCGCGGCGGCCGTGAAGCGGCCGTTGTCCGACGTGCGGTGCCCGCAGTAGTGCACGACCGCCGGAGGCGCGAGCGCGCCGAGCAGGTCGCCGTCGATGCCGAGCGCGTCGCATACCAGGCGCAGCTGGCGGCGGGTCGTCGCCACCGCGGCGTGATCGCCGTCGTGGAGCGTGGCCGCCCGCTGCAGCGCAACGCGCGCTGCATCAGGCCGGCCGAGGAGAAGCTGCGCCTCGGCCTCCGTGGCAGCCGCGTAGTAGGAGTCCTCGTCGCCGACCGTCTCGAGCACGCGCTCGGCGAGGCGGCGCGCGTCGTCGGCGCGTCCGGCGACGAGGCTCAGGGTCGCCGCGTTGATGCCCGGGTAGTAGCCGCCGGTACGGGCGAAGATCGCGTTGTAGAGCGCGGCCGAGCGCGCGGCGTGCTCGCGCCCGCGCTCGTCGCCGGCGGCGAGCGCGACGTCCTTCTCCAAGCGCGCGCGCAGCGCCGCGATGTCCTCGTCCTGCGCGCGGTCCAGGCCGTTGGCCGCGAAGCGCCGAATGGCCTCCTCGGTCGAGCCCGCTCGCGCCAGCGCGAGCACAGCACGGTGCTCGAGAGGCACGTCCCCGGGGTGCTCGGCCAGGCCGTGCTCGGCGCGATCGAAGGCGGTGAGCACCTCTCCGCGACGCTCGGCGTCGCGCACCGCGTCGAGCCACTGGGCCGCGCTTCTGGCCACGCGCGGACTCTACGCAGGTAGGGTCGCTCCAGGAGGGAGCCAAGCTCGGTGTCCGACGTCTTCGTCTCGTACTCGCGGGCCGACACCGCCTTCGTCAGGCGGCTGACGGGCGCGCTCGAGGCACGCGGCAAAGTTGCCTGGGTCGACGTTTCCGGCATCCGCGACGGCGAGGTCTTTCCCGCGGCGCTGCGAAGAGCGATCGAGACCAGTGACGGCTTCGTCTTCGTCATCAGCCCGGGCTCGGTGACATCGGCCTACTGCGAGCAGGAGGTCGCGCACGCGCTCGAGCTCAACAAGCGCGTTGTGCCGCTGCTCCTACGCAGCGTGCCGGACGACGGCGTCCCAGAGGCCATCCGCGAGCGCCAGTGGATCCCCTTCGACGACGGAGCGCAGTTCGCCGACGGCGTCGGGCGCCTGATCGAGGCGCTCGACACCGATCTGGACTGGACGAGAGCGCACACGCGCTGGCTGCTGAAGGCGCTCGAATGGGACCACGAGGGCCGTGATCGCAGCTTCCTGCTGCGCGGCGCCGAGCTCGCGGCGGCCGAGCGCTGGCTTGCCGGCGCTCCCGGGAAGCAGCCCGAGCCGACCGCGCTCCAGCGCGAGTACGTGCACCGCAGTCGTCTTGCCGCGGGGCGGCGCATGCGTACGCTCGTCGCGGCCATGGCGATCGCGTTGGTGGCGTCGATCGCGCTCGGATTGATCGCCCTCGGCCAGCGCAACGATGCGCGCCGGCAGGGCGCGGCCGCGCGCTCGCGCGAGCTGGCGGCGCTGAGCGCCGGGCAGCTGGCGAGCGACCCCGAGCTGTCGGTTCTGCTCGGCCGCGAAGCGGTGCGGACGGATGCGACCCCGCAGGCGCTCTTCGCATTGCGCGAGGCGCTGGACGCGTCTGCGCTCCGGCGCACGCTGCGAAGCCGCAAGCCTGTGGACGCCGTCACGTACGGACCGGACGGCCGGATGCTGGCCACCGTCAACCAGGACAACATCGTCACGCTCTGGAACGCGCATACCGGCGCCGCGCTGCGGAGGATCTCCACCGGGACGACGCCGATGCGGGTTGCCTTCACTCCCGACGGGACCTCGGTCGTCGTCCCACGCGACACGGGCGGCGGGGCGGTCTACGGCGTCGCGTCGGGGCGATTGCAGCGAACGTTCCGAGAGTCCGAGCACCTCCATGACGCGAGGTTCAGCGCCAACGGCCGCCTGCTGGTCACCGCCGGGCACGGCGTGGTCGAGGTCCTCGACGGGCGCACGCTGTCGTTGCGCCGGGCGTATGCGGTGCACGAGGTCGCCGACAGTGCGGCGATCTCGCCCGACGACAAGCACGTCGCCGCGGCCACGTCGTTCGGCCTGCGTCTCTGGGACGCGCGGACCGGCCGGATGCAGCGGTTTCTGTCGATGTCCGGTGGCGCCCTCGGGCTCGCGTTCAGTCCCGACGGCTCGCGCCTGGCCTTCGGTGGCGAGCACCTCGTCAGACTCATGGATCCGGCGACCGGCCGGGTCACCCGCACGCTTGCCAGACTCCCGGGCGCGTCGGTGCTGTCCGTCGCCTTCAGCCCCGATGGCTCGCGCTTGGCCGTGAGCGGCACCGATGGGATCGCCCGCCTCTACGACATGCGCACCGGTCGCGCGACGGAGCGCTTCGCCGGGCATCGCTGTTGTGTCAACACGGTCGCATTCAGTCCGGACGGGCGCCTCTTGGCCACCTCATCGAAGGACGGCACGGTCAAGCTGTGGTCGACACAGGGCAACGCCCTCGCCGCGACCCACGCGGACGTCGGCGCCGTGACCGGCGTCGCGTATCTGCCCGGCGGGCACCGGCTCGTCGTGGCCGGGCGCGGCGGACCCGCAGCCGCATGGACGATCGGCAGCCCGCGCCCGCCGCAGCCGCTCGGCGGTGCGGGGCCCGCGCGCCGGATGGCGCTCAGCGAAGACGGGCGAACCCTGGCCCTGGCAGGCACCGGCCTGCAGACGCAAATCGTGGACGTGGCCTCTGGCCGGATCGTCCGGACACTGATGACCTCGACGCCGCCACGCGCGGTGGCACTCGACCAGCGCGCTCGGACAGTCGCGATCGCCAGCGACCTCGGCGCCGGTGTCTTCACCGTCGCCGGCGGCGCCCACATCGCCGACCTGCACGAGGGCGAGACCGTCCTCGCGGTCGCCTTCGCCCCGCGGCGGAACGTGCTCGGGCTGACCACAGTGACCGACGCCGGCGACGCGATCCTCGCGCTGACACCGTTCCCGCGGGGCGACGATCGCGCCACCTTCTCGGAGCCCAATCCGATCCGCGTGATCGCGTTCAGCCCGGACGGTCGGCTCGTCGTCGGAGCGACCGACGCCGACAAGACCGTGAAGGTCTGGGACGTCGTCCGCCGCCGGAAGGTGCGCGAGCTCTTCGGGCACACGGGCGCTGTGACGGGGGCCGCCTTCAGCCCCGACGGCAGCCTGCTCGCGACGGCCAGCCGCGACGGCACCGTCCGGATCTGGGACCCGCGCGACGGCACCGAGCTGCGCGCGATCCGCGAGGGCGCACCGGTGACCGCGGTCGCCTTCAGCCCCAACGGGCGCCAGGTGGCGACCGGCGACGGCAACGGGGCGGTCCGAGTGTGGGACGCCTGCACGGGCTGCCGGGACGCGAGCGCCCTGCTGGCGCTCCGGCGCCCAACGCGCGACTTCACGCCGATCGAGCGCAAGACGTTCCTGGACCCCGGCGGCCGTTGAGGCTACCGTGACGGTCATGGATAGCGACACGCGCATCCACTTCGCCTCGCCCCGGCCGTCTCGGCGGGGCGACGCGCGCGTGCGCTGAACCTCTCCCACGACGGGCCGGGGCGTGGCCCCCGTCAACCCGTCAACGAGGAGAGGCCTCGATGTCGTACCTGACCGACCAGCAGTTGACCCGGGCGCTGACGCTGCCCGATCTGACCGACCCCGGCTACGGCGCGCACTGCATGCAGCAGCTCGTCGCCCTCGCCGCTGCCGCCCTGACCGCGCTCTGGCGCTGCGAGGCGCTCGTGCACCGGGCGAGCCGGATCGTGTCGATCGCCGACAACTACGACGCGCTCGGCTACGGCGCCGACGCGCCCGCGCGCGAGCGCCGCTACAACCGCTACGTCGACGCCGGCCGGATGCTGCGGGCGCACACCTCTGCGGCGATCCCGTCGGCGCTGCGCGCGCTCGCGCAAGCGGCGCCGGACGACGTGCTCGTCTGCGTACCCGGGCTGGCCTACCGGCGCGACGCGATCGACCGGCTCCACGTCGGCGAGCCCCACCAGCTCGACCTGTGGCGGATCACCGCCGTGCGCCGATGACCGAGGACGACCTCGACGCGATGATCGCCGAGGTCGTCGAAGCGCTGCTGCCCGGGGCGCGATGGCGCGCGCTGCCGGCCAGCCACCCGTACACGCGGGCCGGCCGCGAGGTCGAGGTGTTGGCCGGCGATGAATGGGTGGAGCTGCTCGAGTGCGGCCTGGCCCACACGGACGTGCTCGAGGGCGCCGGCCTGGGCGGCCACTACGGCCTGGCCATGGGCATGGGGCTCGACCGCGCGGTGATGCTGCGCAAGGGCATCGACGATATTCGGCTGCTGCGCTCGGCCGACCCGCGCGTCAGCGCCCAGATGCACGACCTGGCGCCCTACCGGCCCGTGTCGTCGCAGCCGCCGGCGCGCCGGGACGTCAGCGTCGCCTGCCCGGCCGGGTGGACCGACGAGGACCTCGGCGATCGCGTGCGGGCCGCGCTCGGCGAGGCGGCGTCGGAGTGGGTCGAGGAGGTCGCGGTGATCTCACGCACGCGCGCGGCGACGCTGCCGCACGCGGCGCGCGACCGACTTGGCATCGCGCCGGGCCAGGAGAACCTGCTCGTGCGCGTCGTGCTGCGCCACCCGACGCGATCGCTGGCCAAGCCGGAGGCCAACGCGCTGCGCGATCGCGTCTACGCCGCGCTGCATCACGGCTCGTTGTCCCAGACCAGCTCGCCACCGACCACGGCCAGCCGGCCGTAGTGCGTGGTCGTCGTGTGCCCCTCGGCGTCCATCGAGTACCGGCCCAGGACCGAGTCGCGGTCGCGGGTCGCGCGCGCGACCCGGGCGATCGCTGGGCGGTCGCTACCGCCCGCGTCGATCGCGTCGAGGATCAGCGCCATCGCCTCGAAGCCGTAGAAGGCCATCGGCGCGCGCGCGGCGACGAAGAACCGCGTGCGCGCCGCGGCCGCCGGCTCGAGCGCGGCCGCCAGCCGCGACACCGCGACGCCTTCGCTGCCCAGCAGCCACAGGTCGGGGCGCAGCGTGTGCAGCTCTCGCCACAGGCCGACGGCGCCCGATCCGGCCACACCGACGTAGAGCACCGCCTGTGCCCGGCCGAGATCGTCGGCCGGCGCCTCGTCCTGGTCCCAGACCGGGCGCACGCGGACCGTGAGGCCGCGGTCGCGCGCGGCCTCGACGCACATCGCGCCGACCGGCTCGCCATAGCCGTGGTCATGGTCGTGCACGACGAGCAGGTCGCCGACCCCGGCCGCCACGAGCCAGTCGGCGATCGCCCGCGCCCCCACGCCGTCGTGCGGCGTCAGGCGCACGAGCGTGTCGCCCGCCAGCCCGGCGTAGGTCGCCACCGGCGCGACCTGCAGCAGCCCGGCGGCGCTGAGGATCGGCGCCGTGCACTCGATCTGCGAGGAGTGGAAGTCGCCGAGGTAGGCGATGGCCGCTTCGTCC
The DNA here is from genome assembly GCA_963821355.1 of uncultured Actinomycetes bacterium. GTDB lineage: Bacteria > Actinomycetota > Thermoleophilia > Solirubrobacterales > Solirubrobacteraceae > JAOPZW01. The sequence continues at coordinate 403,688 of CAWGDO010000010.1, forward strand.
TGCACCGCGCGAGTCGCGTTGGCGACCCCGGTCCCGTCGCGGTCGGCGCCGAAGCCGTCGAGGACGACGAGCTCGGGCGCGCCGTCGCGGTCGCGCTCGAGCGCGAGCTCGGCGCCGCGCAGCACGTCGCGGCCGGCCGCGCCCTGCGGACCGTTGAGCGGGAGGCTGGCGTAGATCCGGCTCATCGCGCCAAGCTACACGGGCGCCGCGCGCGCGCCGATCGCGTAGCCGATCACGTTGACCACGGCGTGGATCGCCGCGATCGCCGCGAAGGCGACCGCCGCCAGCCACACCGGCATGACCCACACCGGCGCGAGGAACACCCAGATGCCGAGCACGAGGTCGCCCTGGTCGAGGACGGCGAGCGCGAAGCCGCCGGGCGACCGGCGCCGGGTCCCCGGCGCGATGTCGAGCCGGCGCTTGAGGAAGGAGTTGGGCAGCTCGCCGACCACGGTCCCCAGCCCGATCAGCAGGCCGACCAGCAGCGGCGACGACGAGCGCACCGCGCTGGGAAGCTGGTCGAGCCACCAGGCCCACTGCCACAGCAGCAGCGTGGCGAGCACGACGCCGACCGTCATGCACAGTGCGCCGCGCCACGTCTTGTTGTCACCGAACAGCCGGCGGCCACGAAACGTGCGCCCGCCGTCGAGGGGGCGCTTGAGCGCAGCCAGCAGGTCCCAGCGCAGGACCGGGGCGTGCAGGAGCGGCGCTCCCACCACCGCGAGAAACAGCCAGAGTGCGCTCAGAGGCCGATCGGGTGGCGCGCGCGGTAGCCGCGCGTCGAGCGCAGGTTCGGCCGCCAGCGCGGGCCCGAGAGTCCGCTGGGGTCACCGGCCGCACTGGTGTCGAGCCGCAGGCCCGCGATCACGACGAAGGCGTGGCCGGGGTTCGTGTAGACGGTGATCCACTTGCCCGTGCCGGCCGCCCCGTAGCGCAGGAACGACGACGAGTCGCGCGGCCGCGCGAGCAGGCTCCCGCCGTGCAGCGCGAAGGACACGGTGCCCGAGCAGTCGTAGCCGTGGTCGGTGAAGCCGAGCTTGTGGCCGCCGCCGAGGCGGTAGGGCAGGCCGATGATCTGGTTGGCCGCCCAGATCGCCTGCTTGACCTGATCGGGAGCCTGATCGGGGGCATAGGCGACGCCGTTGACCATCTGGGCCGCGACGCCGGCGATCATGGGCTGGTAGGCCACGCCGTAGGAGGCGCCGCCCGTCGCGGGAGCCGGGGCGGCGGGTGCGGGTGCCGGTGGAGCCGGAGCGGGTGCCTGCGCGGCGGCCGATGCGACGGTGACGACCCACACGGCCACCACCAACACGAACGTCCACAGGGCGTTGCCCCGCACGTATCTCCCTCTTTCGTCGGCCTGCGGGGTTAGCTGACGGGCTAGCGCTGAAAGAGCCTGCGCCTCTCACGGCCCTCACCGTGAGATTCGCCCCAACCACTGGGTCCCCCGTTCCCTGTTCCAACAGGGATTCGGCGTTGATCCGCGGCACCCTACACGAACGCCTATTGCCCGGCCCTCAAGCTATGCAAACCGCACCGGCGCGTCCGCCACCCGCGCACGCGTCGTGTTCCTCTCGTACCGTTGGTCGTCCATGCGACGCCCGGCCGCAGTTATCGCCTGCCTGCTCGCGGCACTCGCCGCTGTCGGGTGCGGCCGCGGCGCGCACAAGACTGCCACGCAGACCGAGACCACTCCGGGCCTCGGCGCCAAGCGCTCGCAGCCCGCGCCGGCCGCCGACCTCGGGTTCCCCTCGTTCGCGACCAAGAACACCACGCGCGTCGGCGGCGCCGACGCGATCGCCAACGCGACGGGCGTGGCGCGGGCGGTGTTCCCCGCCACAAGCGACCAGGACCGCCCCAACGCGGTGGCGCTCATCGACGCGCGCGACTGGCGTGCCGGCATCGCGGGCGCCATCCTGGCCTCGACCCCGATCCGAGCCGCGATCCTGCTCTCCAACGGCCCCGAGCTCCCCGACGCCACGCGCACGGCGCTCGCCGCCTTGCAGCCGAAGGGCGCCAAGGCCGCGGGCGGCGCGCAGGTGGTGCGCGTAGGCGACGTGGCACGCCCGCCCGGCCTGCGGACGACCGACATCAACGGCCGCGACCCGTTCGCGCTGGCCCGCGCGCTCGACGCCTTCCAGACCGCCGCGAAGGGATCGAGCAGCGGTCGCGTCGTCGTCGTCTCGGTCGACGACCCGGCGTTCGCGATGCCCGCCGCGGCGTGGGCCGCGAAGGCCGGCGACCCGGTGCTCTTCGTCCACCGCGACAGCGTGCCGGCGGAGACCAGAGCCGCGCTGATGGCCCATCACAAGCCGCGCATCTACGTGCTCGGCTCGCCGGCGACGGTCACCTCGAAGGCGGTCTCGGCGCTGAAGAAGCTCGGCACGGTCAAGCGGGTGGGCGCCGACAACCCGATCGACAACGCGATCGCGTTCGCGCGCTACGCCGACCCGAGCTTCGGGTGGGGCGTCGTCGATCCCGGCCACGGGCTCGTCTTCGCGCGCTCGGACCGTCCCCTCGACGCGTCCGCCGCCGCGCCGCTGTCCGTGAGCGGCTCCTACGGCCCGCTGCTGCTGCTCGGCACCGCCACCGGCCTCGACGGCGCGGTGGCCCAGTACCTGCTCGACATCCAGCCCGGCTACACCAAGGATCCGGTGCGCGGCGTCTACAATCACGGCTGGATCATCGGGGACGATCGCGCCATCTCAGTGCCCACGCAGGCCCGCATCGACTCGCTCCTGGAGATCACGAAGGCCCAGAACAACCAGCAGTCGCCATGAGCGAAGCCGAGTCACCGATCCGCAAGACGCCCGGCCACGAGGTCACTGTGGACGACGTGCGTCAGCTCATGGGCGCGTCGACGCCGCACTTCGCCCTCCAGATCCGCGGGCGCATCGCCCGGCTGATCGCCGGCCTGCCCAACGACCATCCCGCGCGCATCGAGGGCGAGCGCGAGATCGCGCGCCTCGAGCGCCTGGCCGTGGACGGCGAGTACCGCGGCAAGCCTCACGAGGACGGCATCCCGCCCTTGCCGTCGCTGAGCGACACCGCCGCCTAGTGGGTCTAGCGCCCCGTGCCGATCGGAGTTCAGGACATCGACGGAGCCGCGGAGGCACTCGCCCGCCGCGTGCCCGACCCGCTGCGCCCGCTGGCGCGGGCCGCGTACAACCTGCGCTGGTCGTGGACCCCCGGCGGCAGTGAGACCTTCCGGACCGTCGATCCGCGGCGCTGGGAGCTCTGCGGCGAGAACCCGGTGCGCCTGCTGACCGAAACCTCTGCGGCGGCGTTGGAACGCGCCGCGGCTGATGCGGAGCTGGTCGGCCGCGGCGAGGCGCTCGAGGAGGCGATCGCCGCGGACCTCGCGCGGCCCGCGGCGTCCGCCGGCCCCGTGACGCCCGAGCGCCCGGTGGCCTTCTTCTGCGCCGAGTACGGGATCCACGCTTCGCTACCGATCTACTCCGGCGGCCTTGGCGCGCTGGCCGGCGACATCCTCAAGGAGGCCTCCGACCGCGCGCTGCCGCTGGTCGCCGTCGGCCTGCTCTACCACCAGGGCTACTTCCGCCAGCGCATCGACGCCGCCGGCTGGCAGCACGAGTCGTGGGTGCCGACCGACCCCGAGCGCCAACCCGCCGCGCTCGTGCGCGGCGACGACGGCCAGCCGCTCGAGATCACGGTCCCGGTCGGCGACGAGGACGTCGTCGCGCAGCTGTGGCGCGTCGACGTCGGGCGCGTCCCGTTGTTCCTGCTCGATGCCGACCGCCCCGAGAACAGCAGCGTGGCGCGCTGGATCACCTCGCGGCTGTACACCGGTACGCGCGATCTGCGCCTGGCCCAGTACGCGCTGCTCGGCGTCGGCGGCATGCGCGCGCTGCGCGCGATGGGCATCGATCCGTCCGTCGTGCACCTCAACGAGGGCCATGCGGCGTTCGCCGCGCTCGAGCTCGCGCGCGGTGAGGTCGCGACCGGCGCCGCGCTCGACGACGCGCTCGCCGCCGCCCGCGCGCGCACCGTCTTCACCACCCACACCCCGGTGCCGGCGGGCAACGACACCTACGAGCCCACCCAGGTCGCCCAGTCCTTCGGCGCTTTGGCGGGCGAGGTCGGCCTCGATATCGACAGGGCGATCCGCCTCGGTCGCTCGCGCCCCGACGACGACGGCGAGGACTTCGGCGTCACCCAGTTCGCGCTGCGCATGAGCCGCGCCGCCAACGGCGTCAGCCGCCGCCACGGCGAGGTCGCCCGCGGCATGTGGGCGGCCCTGTGGCCCGACCGCGACGTCGCCGACGTCCCGATCGGCCACGTCACCAACGGCGTGCACTTGCCCACCTGGCTGGGCGACCCGATGCGCACGCTGCTGGATCGCCACCTCGGCGAGGGCTGGCTGACCCGCGCCGACGACCCCGCGACGTGGGAGCCGGTCGACGCCATCGATGACGCCGATCTGTGGGCCGCGCGCGGCGCGCAGCGCGCCGAGCTCGTCAACTGGGCGCGCGAGCGCAGCGTGGCCGATCGCCTGGGCCGCGAGGATCCCCGCGAGTACGTGGAGGCGCCGGACTTCGATCCTGACGTGCTGACGATCGGCTTCGCGCGCCGCCTTGCCACCTACAAGCGCCTGCACCTGCTGCTGCGCAGCGCCGAGCGCATCGTCGATCTGCTCCACGGCGAGCGGTCGGTGCAGATCCTGCTCGCCGGCAAGGCACACCCGCGCGACGACGACGGCAAGCGCAGCCTCCAGGCGCTGTTCGCGGCCAAGGGCATCCCCGAGATCAGTCACCGCGTCGCCTACCTCGACGACTACGACCTCAGCATCGGTGCGCGGCTCGTACGCGGCTGCGACGTGTGGGTCAACGTGCCGCGCCCGCCGCTGGAGGCCAGCGGCACCAGCGGGATGAAGTCTGCCGTCAACGGCGGGCTGCAGCTCAGCGTGCTCGACGGCTGGTGGGCCGAGGCCTACGACGGCAGCAACGGCTGGGCGCTGCCCGGCGACGTCGACGACGACCACGCCGCCCAGGACACGCGCGACGCCGACGAGCTCCTGCGCCTGCTCTACGACGAGGTCGTGCCGGCCTTCTACGGCCGCGACGACGACGGCCTGCCGCGCGCCTGGCTGGCCCGCGTGAAGGCGTCGCTGCGCACCAACGGCCCCGAGTTCTCGGCGTCGCGCATGGTGCGCGACTACGTGCGCCAGATCTATACGTGATCCTCGCCGGCGGCGGCGCGCGCGGCCCTCTGCGACCGCCGCCAGATGCCAATGGCATCGATCGCCGCCCACACGAGCGCCACCGTCCCCATGACGATGAGGCCCGCCGCGCCGTGGCGGGTGAGCCCCACCATCAGCACCAGCGCCCCGATGAGCGCCTTGATCGCGGGGTGCACCTGCATGCCTGTCGCCAGTCCGAGCATCGTCATACTCCTTGTTCGTAAATGACTTTGCGTTGCAAAGCGTAGTCACTCGCCGGCAGGCATGCAAGTACTTGCAAAGCACTTTGCGTTACAGAGCACGGTGGCCTACACTCCTGGGCGATGCAACCGCTGACCGACCCGCCCGGAATCTCCAGCGCCGATGCGGCGGCGCGACTTCGCTACGTCAGCACGGTTCGCACACGCGCGCGCCGCGCCGGGCTGGCGCCGGCCTTCGCGCTCACCGCGCTGGGCGCGGTCGTCGCCGCACACGGCCTGCTGCGAACGGTCTCGCCGCGCAACGCCGTCATGACGATCGCGTGGATCACGGTCCTCCTGGTGGTCCGAGTGGGCGTCGGCTGGCAGCGCCGCCGCGCCCACCACAAGCGCGGCGTCGTCGGGCCCATGCGCCTGCGCGTGGCCTGCGGCGTCGCCGGCGCGCTCGCGGCGGTACTCGCCGTCGCGGTCGGCGGCGATCCGCTCGTCTCGGCCGTCGTCGCGTCGGCGGCGGTGGCCGCCTACGTCGCCGGCATGCCGGGCATCGCCGCGGCGACCATCGTCGCGGGCGCGCTGGGCAACGCGATCTTCCTGGGCAGCATCGCCTTTGCGACCGACGAGCTGCTCGTCGGCACGGGGCTGCTCGCGGCCGGCCTGGCCTGCCGGGCGCTGGAGCGCCGCGGGGCATGAGCCACCCCACCAAGCGCCTTGACCCGACGATCCACCAGCCGACGCGGCTGGGGATCCTCACCGCGGCCTGCGAGGCCCGGCGCATCGACTTCGTCTCCCTGCGCGAGCTGCTCGACGTCACCGACGGCAACCTCTCGCGCCACCTGAGCACGCTCGAGAGCGCCGGCTACATCACGATCGAGAAGACCTTCGAGGGTCGCCGGCCGCGGACGTGGATCACGGCGACGGCGGCGGGCCGCAAGGCGCTGACGGCGGAGATCGCCGCCCTGCGCGAGATCGTCGGGGCCGCCGAGCAGCGCCCTAGGCGAGGTGCCCGAGCGGCAGCGGACCCGGCGCTTTGACCGTGCGGATCGCGAAGTTCGAGCGCACGTCGCCGATCGCGGGCAGCTTCAGCAGCGAGCCGAGCAGCAGGCGCTCGTAGGCACGCAGGTCGGGCACGACGACCTCCGCCAGGAAGTCGGCCGCGCCCGAGACGATGTGACAGGAGACCACCTCGGGCATCGTGGCCACCGCCCTCTCGATGGCCATCGCCTTCTCCTCGGAGTGGCCCTCGACCTTGATCTCGACGAAGGCTGTCAGCCCGAGGCCGACCGCCTCGCGATCGAGCACCGCGCGGTAGCCGTCGATGACCCCCGACTGCTCGAGCGCCTTGAGCCGGCGTAGGCACGGCGATGGCGACAGATGTACGCGCTCGGCGAGCGCGACGTTCGAGAGGCGGCCCTCGCGCTGCAGGACCTCGAGTAGGCGGCGATCGACATGATCGAGCGGCATGTTGTTCTCCTCAAGAGCGCATCTGGGCACATTATTGCGTGATCTAGGTCAGCTTGTAGCAGATTCAGCACTAAATGCCAGCGATTCTGGCCGATCATGTCGCACATGGCTTCTACGAGCACCGGTGGTGGAAGCGGCGCACCTCGCGGGAGCGGAGCCGCCCACGGAAGCGGCAGCGTCAGCGCCGTCGCTCCTGGAGGCGGCCTCGGCGTCGCCCGCGGTGCCGCCCTCTACGTCGGCGCGGTGCTCGGCCCGGGCGTCCTCCTGCTCCCGGCCCTCGCCGCGCAGGCGGCGGGGCCCGCCTCGGTGCTGGCCTGGGTCGGGCTGCTCGGCGTGTCGCTTCTACTGGCCGCCACCTTCGCCGCGCTCGGCGTCCGCCTGCCGGTGGCGGGCGGCGCGGCGGCCTACGTTCGCGCGGCCTACGGGCGGGCGCCATCGGCGGCCACCGGGTGGTGCTTCCTCGCCGGCGTGGTGGCCGGCGCGCCGAGCGTGGCGCTCATCGGCGGCTTCTACGTCGCCCACCTGCTGGGCGGCGGGCGTGCGGTGGCCGTGGTCACCGCCGCGGCGATGATGGCCGCGGTCCTGGGCGCCAACGCCCGCGGCCTGCGCGTCACGGCGACGATGCAACTCGTCCTTGCCGCCGCCCTCGCGGGGCTGCTGCTCGTGGCGGTGATCACCGCGCTGCCCTCCGCGCACGCGGGCAACTGGACGCCGTTCGCACCGCACGGATGGTTGGCGATCGGAAGCGCCGCGAATCTGCTGATGCTGTCCTTCGTGGGCTGGGAGGCGGTCTCGCACCTTGCCGGCGACTTCGCCGATCCCGGGCGCGACCTGCCCCGCGCGATGCTGGTGGCGTTCGCCGTCGTCACCGTGCTCTACGTGGGGCTGGCGGTCACGACGGTCGCGGTGCTCGGCGGGGCGACGGGGTCCAACGTCCCGCTCGCAGACCTCATGCAGCGCGGCCTCGGCGAGCCCGGGCGCGTGGCGACCGCAGCGGTCGCGGTGCTGCTGACGACGGGGGCGATGAACGCCTACGTCGCGGGCGCGGGCCGCCTGGCCGGCGCACTCGCGCACGAGGGCTCGATGCCGCGGTGGATGGCGCGTCCCGGCGCACCCCTGGCCGCCTTCGCCGTCACCGGGACGCTCATCCTCACGCTCCTTGCCACGGGCGCCGCCGGCGTCGAGCCGTTCATCCGCGCCAGCTCGGCCTGCTTCGTCGCCGTCTACGTGGCCGCGACGGCGGCCGGCACGCGGTTGCTGGCCGGTCGCGTCCGCGCGGCCGCGGCGGTGTCGCTCTTTCTCGTGACCGTGGTGCTCGCGTTCTCGGGCCCGTACCTCGCTGCGCCCGTTGCGGCGGCGCTGCTAGGGGCGTGGGCCGGTCTTCGTCCAGAAGAAGCCGCCCTGGACCTGGGCGGCGCTTGCAGTGTCGACTGAGTCCTGGGGGTTGAGGCCGACCCTCACTTCGGGTGGCGCAGTTTGGCCGGGATCACCAGCCGGACCTGGTTGTCGAACAGTGTCGTGAGCTTCGGATGCGACCCCGGCGCCTGCGAGTGCAGGCTCAGCGGATAGCGCCGCCCGTCGGCCGCGATCGCGGTGACGTCGGCCTGCACGCGGATATCGGGCCGCCGGCTGAGGAATCCCTTGGTGAGCTTGGGCAGCTTGAAGCGCAGTTTGATCACCCCGGTCCCGGCCGGGACGCTCGCGCGAGCAAGCACGCGCCCCTTCGAGTGCGAGCCCCTGGCCGGTGCCGTCGCCAGAGTCGCGGTGAAACTCAGCGGCACGTTGGCCCGGCCGATCGCCAGCGTCACGGTCGACGGCGCCACGACGGTGACCGACTTGGGCAGCCGCTTGGCCGCGAAGCTGCGTTGGGCCGTCTCGCAGTCGGCCGCGACATCGTCGTTGGGGTCGGCGACGCCCTCGACGGTGTCCTGGCCGGCGCCGCAGACGACCACGTCGCGCACGCCGTCGGCGGTCGACGCGACGCTGTCGTTGCCGCCACCCGCCACCAGCACGTCGGACCCCGCGCCGAGGTCGGCCCGCAGCGGCGTCTTGATGCGCGACGCGTCGATGCGGTCGTTGCCGGCCCCCGCAGCGATCGTGATGAGCGCCGGCGCCGGTTCGCACTGGAAGCCGTGGAACTTCTTGCTGACCAGCGGGCACGGCGGGTCGAGCGAGTTGGACGTGTCGGCGACGGTGACGAACAGACCCACCTTGTTGACGGAGAAGCCGATGTCGTCGGCGCTACCGGAGACGTCGGTCAGCGTCAGGCCGGCCGCGTCAAGCGTGGCCTGCAGCTTCGCGGCCGCCGGTGCCGCAATCAACAGACAGGCGACGAGACCCACCACCAACCGCTTCATGGCGCGACATTAGTGGAGGCCGATGAGCGCTGCCACACGCGCCCGGTGCTCGCGCGCGTCGCCCCACAGGTACGCGTTGGCCTTGCCGCGCTTGAGCCACAGGTGCAGGTCGTGCTCCCACGTGAAGCCGATGCCGCCATGGACCTGCAGCGAAGCGGCCGGCACGCGCCAGCCGGCGTCGGATGCGTAGGCCTTGGCCATCGCCGCAGAGAGCGGGCCGGACTCGGGCTCGTGGTCGAGCGCCCAGGCCGCGTAGAGGACGGTCGAGCGCGCGCCCTCGACCTCGAGCAGCATCTGCGCGCACGCGTGCGAGACGGCCTGGTAGGCGCCGATCGGGCGCCCGAACTGCTCGCGCTCCTTGGCGTAGCCGACGGCCATGTCCATCGCACGCTGGGCGACGCCGACCGACTCGGCGGCGAGCGCCACGGCGATCACGTCGCCGGCGCGGTCCGCGTCGCCGGGCAGCGGATCCAGCGCACCGTCCGCGCGCACGCGCCACAGCCGCCGCGTGGGGTCGAGCGCCTCGACCGCCTCGGCACTCGTCTGCGCGGCCAGCGCCCAGCCGTCGCCGTCGCGCACGACGACGACGTCGGCGCCGTCGGCGTCGGGCACGGCGGTCCAGCCGCCGTCCTCGGCCAGCGTGGCCACCGTGCCTCGCGCCACGCCCTCTGCGAGCGCCGGCAGCCAGCGCTCGCGCTGCTCGTCACTGCCGGCCTCGCCGATCAGCGCCGCCGCGGCGACGGTCGACAGGAACGGCGACGGCGCCAGCGCAGCGCCGAGCTCCTCCTGCACCACCGCCAGCTCGACGACGCCGAGGCCCAGCCCGCCGTGTTCCTCGGCGACCAGCAGCGCCGGCCAGCCGAGCTCGCAGATGCGTGCCCAGCCCTCGTCCTCGAAGCCGCGCGGGGTGTCATAGGCCAGCCGCCGCACCTCCTCGGGCTTGTAGGCATCGGCGAGGAAGTCGCGCGCGGTGCGCTGGATGGCGCGCTGGTCGTCGGTGAGATCGAAGTTCATCAGCGCATGCGCGGCAGGCCGAGCACGCGCTCGGCGACGATGTTCTTGAGGATCTCGGTCGTCCCGCCCTCGATCGAGTTGGCGCGGGCGCGCAGGAAGCGAAACGACCACTTGTCGTCATAGAGGACGGCACGCGGGCCACGCAGGTCCACGGCCAGCTCGGTCAGCGCCTGGTTGACCTCGGCCCACTGCCACTTGCCCAGCGAGCCCTCCGGCCCGGGCACGCCGTCGCGCATGATCGCGCTCAACCCGCGATAGGCGTTCAGACGCAGCACCTCGGCCTCGATGTAGAGCTGGGCGAGGCGGTCGCGGACCTCCGGGTCGGCCGCGGCGCCACTCTCTTTGGCCTCGTCGATCAGCTCGGTCAGCGCGCGCTTGACCGCGATCTGCAGGCCGAAGGCGAGGGTCGCGCGCTCGTGCATGAGCGTCGTGATGGCCACCGCCCAGCCGTTGCCCTCCCCGCCGACGATGTTGTCGTCCGGGATCCGCGCTTCCTCGATGAACAGCTCGTTGAACTCCGCCTCGCCCGTGATCTGGCGCAGCGGACGCACCTGGACCGCGTCCTGCTCCATGTCCATGAGGAAGTACGTCAGGCCCTGGTGCTTGGGCGCGTCGGGGTCGGTGCGCGCGACGAGCATGCACCACTTGGCGTGGTGGGCCAGCGTCGTCCACACCTTCTGCCCGGTGACGACCCACCCGTCGCCGTCGCGCACGCCGCGGGTCTTGACCGACGCGAGGTCCGAGCCCGAGCCCGGCTCCGAGAAGCCCTGACACCAGATCTCCTCGGCCGACAGGATCGGCTCCAGGTAGCGGCGCTTCTGCGCCTCGGTGCCGTGGGCGATGACGGTCGGCCCACCCATCGCCAGGCCGAGCACGTTCGCGGTGCTCGGCGCCTGGGCGCGCACGAACTCCTCGTTGTAGATCGCCTGCTCGACGAGTGTCGCGCCACGCCCGCCGTAGTCCTCCGGCCACGACACGCCCGCCCAACCGGCCTCGTGCAGCTGGCGTTGCCAGGCCCGGCGGAACTCGAAGCCGGCCAGATCGCCCTCGGGCTCGCGCCCGGGGTGGTTGGCGCCCAGCCAGGCGCGCAGCTCGTCGCGGAAGGCCTCTTCGGAGGGGGACAGGGTCAGGTCCACGGAGCGCGGACCCTAACACCCCGCCATGCCCGCGAATCTCACTCCGTCACCGGCGCGCTTGGCCTCGTACATCGCGGCGTCGGCCGCCCGCAGCAGCGCCTCGGGATCGGGCACGTCATCGGCCACGGCCACGCCGAAGGAGGCGCACAGCCGGTGGTCGGTGCCGGCGTCGATGCCGGCGATCCCCTCGCCCACGCGCTCGACGACGTGTCTGGCCGCCGCGGCGCCCGACTGCTCGAGGATCAGCGCGAACTCGTCGCCGCCGAGGCGGAACGCGGAGTCCGAGCGGCGCAGGGTGCTGCGCAGGACGTCTCCGATCGCCTCCAGCGCCATGTCCCCCGCGAGGTGGCCGTGGCGGTCGTTGAGCGATTTGAAGCCGTCGACATCAAGCACCACGAGCGCGAAGCGCTGCCCGTAGCGTGCCGCCCGGTGAACCTCCTCGGCCAGCCGCCGCGTGAACGCGCGGCGGTTGCCGACACGGGTGAGGGGGTCGTGGTCGGCCAGGAACTGCATCTCCTCGAAGGCCGCGACCGAGGCGACGGCGGTCGCCGCCTGGTTGGCGAACATGCGCAGCGCCTGCAGGCGCTCGGTCGAGGGGATCAGCCGATCCTCGGGCTCGTCGGCCCAGATGACGCCAACGAGCTGTCCCGCGCGGTCGTGCAGCGGGATGAGCAGCCAGTGGTGGTTCCAGGCCAGCGGGCCGAAGCCGTTGCGCGCGGACTCGTAGGCGGGCCGCTCGATGCCGAGCCGTGCGCACGCCTCGTCGCTGGGCAGCAGGAAGCAGCCCTCGACCTCGAACTGCAGGTCGAGCAGACGGCGTAGAACGTCGATCTTGCCGCTCTGCGAGGTCTCCACCTCCTCGAGCGTCCACCCGACCACCGCGCGCGGCACCGCCCGCTCGGTGTTGGGGTCGATGAGCTCGACGGAGACGTTGTTGAAGCCGAGCGCGGCGCGGATGCCGTGGCAGACCTCCTGCATGATGGCGTCGATCGACAGCGTCTCGGTCAGCCGCGCCGATACCCGCAGCAGGTGCTCGAGCGCGGTCCGATGACGTCCGGCATCGCTCGCCGCCTGCGCGTCCTGGATCGCCTGCGCCGCGTGGTCGGCCAGGGCCGCGAGCACGGCCAGGTCGTCGTCGGAAGGGCGCTTGCCGGACGTCGGCTCGTCGACCGACATGATCCCGAGGATGTGGCCGTCGCTGTGGCGCAAGGGCACGAAGAGCGCGTCCTCGGGATGCCACGCGTCGGGATCGTCGGCGACCTCGATGTCGGGCACGAACGAAACGGTCATGTCCGAGGACCAGTCGAACTTGTCCCAGGGCAGGAAGAAGCAGCCGTTGCGCTCGAAGTCCAGGTCGAACAGGGGCTCCCACTCGATCCACGTGCGCTCCTGGCCCAGGAGCGTCTCGCGGCCCTCATCGGAGCCGTGGACCGTCTCCACGCGGAAGTCGTTCCACGCGTTGCGATAGACGGAGATGACCACCGTGCGGAAGCCCATGGCCTCGCTCACCGCGGCCGCGACCGCGGGCAGCAGCGCGCCGAGGGACTGCTCGCTGCGCACGAGCCGCGTCACCTCCAGCAAGCCGGTGAGCCGCGCGATGTCGTGCGCGCGGTGATCGGGTGTGGCCATCGCCAAGATGATCGGCCGCCCCGGGCGAGACTGAAACGGCGTTCAACGCATCTCGACGGAGTTCTTGCGGCCCGTAAGGGCGGGCGCTTTCGGCGTGATCGCGGCGAGCGCTTTCGGCGTGATCGCGGCGAGCGTTTTCGGCGTGATCGCGGCGGGCGCTTCGGCCACATCGCGGCCGGCCGCTAGCTTGTCGCCCGATGGCCGAACAGCGCGCACGCCCCGAGGGCATCGCCGGCTCGCCGCACGCGGGCCCGTTCCCCGTGGGCGCCTACGCCGCCAAGCTGCGCGACGAGCTGCGCAAGCGCGCTCGTGTGCAGCTGTTCGGCGAAGTCTTCGGCCTGCGCGCGAGCCGCGCCCGGGTCTGGTTCGAGCTGCGCGACGCCGACGGCGCCGTGCCGTGCTCGATGTGGCGCGACGCGTTCGAGGAGCTCGCGCCTGCCGGCAGGGGCACTGGGCGACGGCGCGCAGGTCGTCGTCGCAGGCGGGCCGGACTACTACCCGGGGTCGCGGACGGCATCGCCGTCGTTCTCGTTCGCCGTCAGCGGCCTGCGCCTGGCGGGCGAGGGCGATCTGCTCGCCCAGCTCGAGGTGCTGCGCAAGACGCTCGCCGCCGAGGGCCTGTTCGAGCCCCAGAAGCGTCTACCGCGGCCGGCGCTGCCGCGCTGCATCGGCGTGGTGACGGGCGAAAGGGGCAAGGCACGCGACGACGTGCTCGCCGGGCTGCGCCGCCGCGGGTGGGCCGGGCGCCTGGTGTGGGCCTTCGCGCCGGTCCAGGACCGCCACGCCGCGCGCCGCCATCACGCGCGCGCTCCAGGACCTCGCCGCGGTGCCCGATGTCGAAGTCGTCGTCGTCGCCCGCGGCGGCGGCTCGCTTGCCGACCTGTTCGCGTTCTGCGACGAGACCTTGTGCCGCACGGTGGCGCTCCTGCGCGTGCCGGTCATCGCCTCGGTCGGCCACCACAGCGACCGCATGCTGATCGACGACGTCGCGGCCGTGAGCTGCTCCACGCCGACGCACGCCGCCGAGACCGCCGTGCCGCTGCACTGCGACGAGGCGCGCGCGTCCCTGCACGGCCGCGCCGGCCGGCTGGCCGTACACGCGCGCCGTGCGGTACTCGATCGCGCCCGCCACCTCGCGCACCTCTCGCGGGCGCCCGGCGAGCACGTCGCGCGCGAGCGGCGGGCGCTGCACCAGAAGCTGCGCGAGGTCCGTGCCAGCGCCACGCGGCGCGTGCGCGGCGAGAGCGCGGCCACGGCGGCGCGCGCTCTGGCGGTTGCCCGCCGCGCGGCAGCCGCCGGCGGGCCCGAGCTGGCCGCCCGGCGCACGGCGCTCGACGGCTTCAGGCTCGCCCTCGCCGCACACGATCCCGAGCGGGTCGTCGAGCGCGGCTACGCCGTGGTCCAAGAAG
>CAWGDO010000011.1:0-28267 GCA_963821355.1 uncultured Actinomycetes bacterium
ACGACCGCTCTGGACGAGCATCGGGCGCGGGGAGACGGCGTGGGCGACTCGTTTGTGACGATCGCATTGGTCGTCGAAGCGGTACGAGAGCAGCAGCGCTCGCCGCATGGCCAAGCTTGTCCCTAGAGCGTGGAAGGCAGCAGCGAGCGAAGGCCGCGGATGCCGACTTCCGCGCCCCTCGTCGACTCGAGATGGCTCGTCTGACTCGGCAACCGACGAAAGCCGCACCGTGGACTACTCGGTGAGTCTGCCCCGGCGCCCCAGCTTCTCCCACAGCCGCCGGTGGCGGACTTTGATGTCGCCGAAGAACGTCCCGCCGGTGAGCACGATGCGCGGCGCCCCAGGTATCCCGGAGCTGGCTTGAAGGTTGGTCCGGCCCACCTGCGTGCGGGCCTGCACCTCGACCTCGACGCCCTCGGGGACTAGCAGGTCGACGTTGCCGAACAGCGCACGGGCGTGAATGTGGGTCTCCGTCGCGCTGATCTGCGCCTGGCGCAGGTCGAGCTTGATGTGGCCAAACCACGTGCGGAACGAGTTCTCGGCCGGCACAGTCCACGGCCCCGAGCGCTTGACGTCCCCTACCCCACGGACCCCGGCAGACTGCGTTGCTACGCCGAGGGCAGCCGTTGCCGGCAGGTCGGAGGTGAGCGGCACGAGGTCGGAGCGCATCACCGCATTGGCGGCCGCTTCGATGCGGTCGGTCAACTCCTCGAGTGTCAGCCGCCCTTCCGTTGCGGCCTCGCGCAGGCGATTCACAGTGGCGTCGCGCTCGGCATCGGAGGCTCGAACGTCCATCAGGCGGCACTCTAGGGCGCGGGACGAGCGTCGACGGGACGAAGCGCTGGTCGATGTGTTGCCGCGTGATCGAGACTCGACCAACCAACTCGCGTCTTTGGACGACCTCCGGCAGCGTTAGCGATCCCGCGCCGGCGACCGCTTGGACGCAACGCACATGCGAGCGTCTCCCGGGGCCGCCAGGGGCGCCCGCTCGGGACGAGCACCAAGTGCGCCGGGCACGCTGCCTCTGACAACTGCTGTGCTAGGGCGAAGCAGGAGTGCGCGCACAGTTCACCGGCGCAGTCGATCCCGGCGGCAGACCGCTGGTTCGTCGGGAAGCGGCAGCCCGCTCGCTGCCGGAGTCACCAGCCCTGCGTCGATCAGTCGGTGCCGCCGATCGGGCCGATCAGGTGGGTCGATGACGAGTACGTCGCGCTCGTCGCCTACCTCCAGGCCAGCCTCTTCCAGCGCCCGGCGGCGGCGTCCTCGACGAGGAGCTGGATGCTTCCCTGGGTCGTCGCTCGTGACGCCACACCCGCCCTCGACGTTGAGGCCGGCCCTGCCGGTCGCCTCGGCCAGCAGCGCGAGCGCACCCGGCCGGTGCTCCAGGACCACGCCGAGATCCCTCGCCGTTCGTGTCTGCTTACGTGTCAGGCGGCGGACGTTTATGAGCGAGTCCGCCGCCCCTTGAACCTCGGGCGTCAGCGCTCAGGTGCCACCGGCACGCCGTTCGCTTGCTCGGCGCGAGCCTCGGTGGGCTCGGCGTGCTCGGCCACGACGCCGTGACGAGCGATCTGGCGATAACGGTCGAACAGCTGGCGGATCTCCTCCAGCGCCAAGCTCTCGTCGCCGCGCGTTTCCCGGTCCGGCTCGAGTGCAACGCTCACGAAGACCACCTCCTTTGAGCGGACGGGCGACCGAGCTTACGCTCCTGCAGGCCGATGTCCAGGGAGCGCCCGGCAGCGAGGCGAACTCGCCTGAGTTCAGAGACGGTCGCCTGGATTTGCGGAAGGACACGCGCCCCGCTGGCGCGAGAGATCAAGTGGCATGGAACCCACGAGCTGTCGGGCGGAGCACTGCGCTCGTGCTGTCAGGAGCAGCGAAAGCGAGAGCGCGTCGGGTGCGTGCGGCGCTTCGAGGCACGGTTCGGTTCTTGGTACCACCGCGAGGGCCGGTCCCCGTACTGCGGTTGACTGGGAACCCGTACCTGAGGGGCTCGGCCGGCGACGGACAATCAAACGTGCCAGAGAAGCCGCCAAGGAAAACGAGAGCCCGCTCCCGTGTCCGCCGACAAGCCTCGAAGGAGTGACATGCTCCCCTCGGAAACGCCCCTCACGCAGCGCCAGCGGGCCGCCCTCGCCCAGCTCGCAGAAGCCCACAGCGAGCTTGAAGCCGCACGCCGTGCCGAGTGGTTGCGTCATCATCACACGCCGTATCGCGAGGTGCCCTACCCGGCCTTCCCCGGGTCCGCCGTGCGCTCGTTGCCCATCGCGTCGAGGTCGGACTCCGCGCGGTACCCGGTGACGCCGCGGCGCGCCGCCATGCGGTTGGTTCACGCCGTGGCGTCGACGTTGTTCAGCAGGTGATCCTTCTGGGGTGGCGGTCCTCAGGCGGCTGACGTCGGCCTCCGTATGACACGGAGCAGCGAACCGGCGCACGAGCTGGACTGCTCCGTTTGGCGCGATGGAACAGCCGAGCTCGGCGAGCCTGGTGCCCGCAACCGTGCCCGATGGATCCCACGGCGGCCGGAGCGCGCGCTCATTTGACGGTCAGTGTGCCCTGCATCCCCGCGGCGCGGTGCGCGTCGACCGAGCAGTAGAAGACGTACGCGCCAGGCGTCAGGTTCGCGGTGGTGGTCGCCGACCCGCCGGAGATCGTCTTTGTCTGGGCGAGGACCTTTGCGCCCTTGGCGATCGTCACGTTGTGTGGCAGCGAGGAGTTGTTCACCAGCCGGATCGGGAACCGGCCCGCGCGGACGGTCGCCTGCTTCTTGTCGTACGCGAGCTTTCCCGTGGGGTCGGCACTCAGATTCAGCGCGCTGGTCGGCGCCGCCGAGCCAGTGCGCCCGGCGGCCCCGCCCTCGGTTGTGACCGCCTCCCCGGCGGTGGTCACCGCCGTCGTGACAGTCGCCGCGACGAGCACCGCCGAGGTCAGCATGACCAGCCGCGAGGCCATCGCCGAGCCCGGAAAGTCGGGATGCGTTATCCCGAAGGCACCCAGCAGCACAGCCCAGCCGGCGAGCAGGCCGCCGGCGAGGTAGAACGGGGTCTTGCTCGGCTCCGACGCGAACACCCACGCGGCGGCCGCCACGCCAGTCGGGTGCATGTGGCCGAGCGTAGCGCCAGAGCTCGCTCGCGACCACCTCCGCGCCGAACATCTCGGTCGAGCGGGCGAGCCGGACTGCTGCGTTTCGCGCCTGGATGCGATCGTCCGCGACGACATCCGCGAGACGACGGCTGCAGACGAGACGCAGAAGTCTCGGCCCGCGCGCCTGCTCCTCGTCCATGGCGTGCATGTGCTTGGTGCCAGCCGGGATGCCCGGATCTCGCGCGAACGGGCGCGACGCCGGGGTCGGCGGGGCAGTGATTCATCTAGTCCTGTCCTACCGTGCGCCCAGTGCGCGCCGAGGGTTCGGCACTGGCGACAGGCGGCGGTGGGCCGGCGGACGACGCCTTACGGCGTAGGCTTCGCGACATGGGAACCGGCGCGGATCCCGGCCCTGGAGGTTCGCGTGCTCGTGAGCGGTCGAGTGTCTCTCCGGACGTCGTCCGCAGTTATCGGTGGCAGCTGACACCGGGCGAGGACGTCATCGACCCCGCCACCTTCGCCGGCTCGATTCCCCAGGTGAACGGCATCGCCCCACGCGTGCGCGTCGGTAGTGACAGGTGGTTCAACCTGCTGTGGTTGCTCCCGATCGGCTTCGTGGTTCTCATCAGCGCGGTCGCCGTCGCCAAGGGCTTGCGCGGTGACCCTTCGGTACAGGACTTCATCGAGCGTTACCCCGGGACCATCGAGTCGTCGCGACCCGACGCGACGACAGGCTTCCCCGCCTGGGCGCGATGGCAGCACTTCTTCAACCTGTTCTTCATGGTCTTCATCATCCGCTCGGGCGTGCAGATCCTCTCCGACCACCCGCGGTTGTATTGGACCCGGCACTCCACGCCCGGCAAGGACTGGTTTCGGATCCAGAAGCCGGTGCCGTCCGACCCGCTGTGGACGGCCAAGCAGGACTCGATCAGCCTTCCGGGCCAGGTCGGTCTGCCCGGGCTTCGCCACTCGATCGGCCTGGCTCGCTGGTGGCACCTCGGCGTCGACGCGTTCTGGCTGCTCAACGGCGTGATCTTCGACGTCCTGCTGTTCGCGACCGGCCGGTGGGAGCGCCTGGTTCCCACCAGCTGGGACGTGTTCCCCAACGCGTTGTCGGTGCTGATCCAGTACCTCTCGCTGAACTGGCCGACCGAAAGTGGCTGGGCCGCCTACAACGGTCTGCAGCTGATCGCCTACTTCGTCACCGTCTTCGTCGCCGCCCCGCTCGCGCTCATCACCGGCCTTGGGATGTCCCCGGCGCTGTCGACGCGTTTCAGGCGGATCAGCAGGGTGTTCAGCATCCAGACCGCACGCTCGCTGCACTTCCTCGTGCTCGCGTGGTTCCTGGTCTTCATCGTCATCCACGTGACGTTCGTGTTCACCACGGGGCTGCTGGTCAACCTCAACCATGTCTACGCCGGGCGAACCGACGACAGCTGGGTCGGGTTCTGGCTCTTCGCCGCCTCGATGGTGATCGTGCTCGTCGGATGGGTGGCCGCCACACCGTTCACCATCCGCCACCCCCGGGTCGTGCAACGCGCCGGCCAGGCGATCGTCGGGCCGCTGCAGCACCTCTTCGAGCACGTCGACCCCAAACCGGGCCAGTACACCGAGAAGGACATCTCGCCCTACTTCTGGCACAACGGCCAGTACCCCGACTCCGACGAGTACAAGGCGCTGTTCGACGCCAACTTCGCGAACTACCGGTTGCGGGTCAACGGACTGGTCGAGCACCCCGTCGACCTCGACCTGGCGCAACTGAAGGCGCTGCCCCACCACGAGCAGATCACCCAGCACTTCTGCATCCAGGGCTGGTCCGGCGTCGCGAAGTGGGGCGGCGTCTCGATGCAGACCATCGTGGACCTCGTCAAGCCGCACCCCGAGGCGAAGTGGGTCGTCTTCTACTCGCTCGGCGAAGGCGCGGACAAGGGCATCTACTACGACGCGCATCCCATCGAGCACATGAGCCACCACCTCACGATGCTCGCCTACGACATGAACGACGAGCCCCTGCCGTTCGGACACGGCGCGCCGCTGCGCCTCCGCAACGAGATCGAGCTCGGCTTCAAACAGGTCAAATGGATCAAAGGGATCGAGTTCGTCGCCCACTACTCCGAGATCGGCAGCGGCTACGGCGGCTACAACCAAGACCACGAATTCTTCGGCTACCGGCAATCCATTTGAACGTGACCACTTCCGCGTGGGCTGCGGACGCCTGATTACGTGCCCACCTCGCTCCTGCTGCGGACGAGCAGCGAGCGCCCTGGCAGGCTGGGCGCGGACGACCGTTATCGCACAGGAAAAGTGGGCACGCGTCGACCAAAGGGCCGGACTCTAGGGTGACGGCCATGCGCCGGCGCATCGGAGTAGGCACGGCGGCGCCACTCCATGACGTGGTCAGCGGTCGACTGCGGCCATGTTCGCCTCGTCGTGGCGTTCGCCGGCGGCCGGGGTGAGGTCGTTGAGCCGGTGGAGTTGCTCGCGCGCTGAGCTCGATGCCGTCGGCGGCGGTGTTCTCCTCGACGCGGGAGACGCGCTTGGTGCCGGGGATCGGGGCGATGTCGTCGCCCTGAGCGAGCAGCCAGGCCAGCGCGACCTGCGCCGGTGTGGCGTCGATCTCGGAGGCGACGGCCTGGACCTCGTCGACGATGCGCGAGGTTCTGCTCGAGGTTGCCCTCGGTGAAGCGCGGGTTGGTCTTGCGCCAGTCGTCGTCGCTGAGCTCGTTCGGGGGAGCGGATCGTGCCGGTGAGGAAGCCGTGCCCGAGCGGCGAGTAGGGGACGAAGCCGATGCCGAGCTCGCGCAGCAGCGGCAGCAGCTCGGCCTCGGGGTCGCGGGTCCACAGCGAGTACTCGGTCTGCAGCGCGGCGATCGGGTGCACGGCGTGGGCGCGGCGGATCGTCTCGGGGCCGGCCTCGGACAGGCCGATGTGCAGGACCTTGCCCTCGGCGACCAGCTCGGCCAGGGCGCCGACGGTCTCCTCGATCGGCGTGTCCGGGTCGACGCGGTGCTGGTAGTAGAGGTCGATGCGGTCGGTACCCAGCCGCTTCAGCGAGCCCTCGACGGCGGTCCGGATGTTCGCCGGGCTTCTGTCGAGCACGCCGGGGCCTTCGCCGGCGTGCGAGACGAAGCCGAACTTCGTCGCCAGCACGACGTCGTCGCGACGCCCGGCCAGGGCGCGGCCGACGAGCTCCTCGTTGGCGTAGGGGCCGTAGATCTCGGCGGTGTCGATGTGGGTGACGCCCAGCTCGAGCGCCCGGTGGATGGTGCGGATCGACTCGGCTTCGCTGCTGCTCGCGTCGAGGTAGTAGCCCGACATCGCCATCGTGCCAAGCCCGATGCGCGAGACGTCGAGTCCGCCGAGTGAGATGTGCTTCATGAGAGTGCCTCCGGTTCGTGGGTGGCTCTCAGCAAACCGCGGATCTCGCGAAGGTGGGAGTCCCTGTCAAGGGAGGTACTGGCAGGGTCTCCCAGGCGCGCAGAGCGCGGGTCTACGCTTGGAGTCGTGGAGACCAAGCAGGAGATCCGCGACTTCCTCACCTCCCGCCGCGCCCGCATCACGCCCGAGCAGGCCGGCCTGCGTGTCCTACGGCAGCCGCCGCGTTCCCGGTCTGCGCCGCGAGGAGGTCGCCGTCCTGGCTGGCGTGAGCGTGCCGTACTACACCCGCCTGGAGCGCGGAGACATGAACGGGGTCTCCGACAGCGTGCTCGACGCGCTGGCGCGGGCGCTCCAGCTCGACGACGCCGAGCGCGCCCACCTCTTCGACCTCGCCCGCGCCGCACAACCAACCCCGGCGCGCCCGCGCCGGCGCCAGGCCAAGCAGCGCGTCCGGCCCGAGGTCCAGTGGACCCTCGACGCGATCACCGGCGCCGCCGCGTTCGTGAGCAACGAGCGCCTCGACATCCTGGCCGCCAACCAGCTCGGCCGCGCGCTGTTCTCCGAGCTCTACGCCGCGCCCGCGCGGCCGGTCAACACCGCCCGGTTCGTCTTCCTCGACCCGCGAGCCGAGGCGACCTTCGGCGACTGGGACCGCGTCGCCGGCGAAACGGTCGCCATCCTGCGCTCGGCCGCGGGCCGCGACCCGCACAACCGCGACCTCTCAGACCTCGTCGGCGAGCTCGCAACCCAGAGCGAGGCTTTCCGCACCCGCTGGGCCGCGCACAACGTCCGCTTCCACAACACCGGCGTCAAGCACTTCCACCATCCCGTCGTCGGCGACCTGCACCTGACCTACAACCGGCTCGACCTCGCCGCCGACCACGGCCTGACGCTCTTCACCTACACCGCCGAGCCCGGCTCACGCTCCGAGGACGCCCTGAGGCTCCTCGGCAGCTGGGCAGCCACGGTCGACTCCGCTGAGTCGGCGCACGCGACCGACGCAAGCTGAGGCCCACCACGACACCCCCCAGCCCTGAAGCGTCCGCACAGTGGTTTGGGTGGTGCTTCCGGCATGGCGGTCGACCACGTGTACACGCGACGCTGTCTCGGGGACATACGAGCGCTGCCGGGCAGGCCGGCACGTGTGCGACAGGCGTGCCGCTCAGGAACGGTGTCGCTTCGTGCTCCTCGTACCGCGCCCCTACTGGACCCCGAGTCGGACGAGGCGACGCTCACCCTGGAGCTCGCCATCCGCTGTTGGAGGAGGCGACGGGCGGACACGTCGAAGGCGTCATCGGCCACACCGACCGCTTGTCGCAGTGCGCGAGGCGCTCGACCGCGAGCCGTTCGACGAAGTGATCGTCTCGACTGCCCGCGCGCGTGTCGCACTGGCTGCACCGCGACTTGCCATCCCGCGTGGAGCAGCTCGGCGTCCCCGTGACGGTCGTCACGGCCAGGACTTCGAGCCGTCGCCTAGTCACCGAGCGATAGCCGATCTCTCAGAATCGCGTCCGACGCGCACCGTTTCCCGTCGTCAGCCCGCGTCGTGCGTCGCCGGCTCCCGGCGCGGCACGTCGTTCATCTCGTGGCGGAGCTTCGAGATCGCTTGGTAGACGGCCCCGCGGACCCGGTTGATGCCGCCCAGGGGCCGGTGGAGCGGGAGCGAGTGCCACGGCGTGAACGACAGGCCCTCTGCGAAGTCCTTGCGCGCGCCGGAGGTGAACTCCTGCGGGGGGATGCGGATGGTCGCGACCTTTCGGAACGTCGACGCGCGCTCCTTCCAGCGGATCGTCGGATCCTCGACCGGCATCTCGCGAGGATCGGTCTGCAGCTGCACAGTGAAATCGAAGGACGCCTCGCCGAACGCAAGCTGTCCTACCATCGCGTCCTCGAGGTAATTGGAGCCATCGGAGATGGGGTTCCTGTCCGTCCGCCTGCCATTCGGCTGCGCCGAATACTTGACGGCGTGCGGTCCGAGCGCGAACGGCGTCTGGCTCCAGTAGCGGGCCTGTAGCGGGTTCACGACCTTCTGTTGGGTGGCGATCATCATGTTCACGAACTCGTGGACACGCCACTCACGCGGGTCGGCGCCGAAGAAGAACTTCAGGAGCTTGCCCTCCAACATTTTCGACGCGAGCACGACGTAGTCAGAGGCGTTGCGGCAGAAGAAGACCGGGCTGTTCGCGACGATGAAGTCCTGCGTCGTCTCGTTGCGTTCGGACGGGAGGACCTTCTCGCCGTGGACGTCCATGACCTTGATGGACATGCCGTGCGCGTCGCGCTTGGAGTCAGGTCGCGGCTGCGCGGAGCTGGACGAGAACCGGATCCATGCGGAGTACGTGCGGGGCTCGGCGAAGATCCCGTACTGAAGCTCCGATGGCACATCCGACCCCACGACGAACTTGGCCCTGACGCAGCCGTGCGACTTCGGGTGCTGGTCACGCAGCGCCGGGCGCACGTTCGCGTAGTCGCGCTCGAACTTCTCACGGGTCAGCTCGACCACGCGGGATAGCGCCGCTTCCTCGCCCGGCGGCACGGACTCGTGGCCGAGCCCCGGGCCGTCACGCACCGTGGTCATCGTCCTGGCAGGTCGCGGAGGGCACCGAACCCGGCATGAGGAGGTACACGCACCCGCCCTTGAGGCCCACAATCGACTGCGCGTGCGCGAAGTGCGGCAGATGACCCTGGATGGTGACCTCACCATGCCCTGGCTGTCTCCGACAGGTCATGCTTGTCGTCCCCGAGTCGAAACGCCTGCCATCATCGCACCAGCGAGCCTGCACCACCTCGAACTGCGCCGGAAGTCGGCGTTGAGGCAGGAAGGGTGCGGACGCCGCCCTTGCCGTCGTCCTGCGGGCTTCCAGATATCCCCTGCGCGACGCCAAGGCCTCCGCCGGCGGATGAAAAGCGGGCGTCCCGAACTGCTCCCCCCACGCACTCGCTGAAGGCTCTGTGGACGTCTCGCAAAGCCCAGCCCTCAAGGAGGCCCGGACAACAACGCTCTCAGGGACTGCAGCTAGACGGCGTCGGCCGCGCGGCGCTCACCGAGGTAGCTGGCGACCATCAGCTGCTCATCAGAGCGCAGCTCCTGCGCGGTGCGCTGCAGCACGATCTCGCCGTGGGCCAGCACGTACCCGCGGTCGGCGATCTGCAGCGCGAGCTGGACATGCTGCTCGACGAGCAGCACGGCGCAGCCGCTGTCGTCGGCGATAGCGGCGCACGACCGGGAGCAGCCGTTCGACGATGACCGGCGCCAGCCCGAGGCTGAGCTCGTCGAGCAGCAGCAGCCGCGGGCGGCGCACGAGCGCGCGGGCGACCGCGAGCATCTGCTGCTCGCCGCCCGAGAGCAGGCCCACCTTCCGGCCACTCAACGGCTCCAGAGCCGGGAAGTACTGGTAGGCCGCGTCGGCGTCCAGCCGCTCGCCGCGATGGCCCAGCTTGAAGTGCTCGGCAACGGTGAGCCCGAAGAACAGGCCGCGGCCCTCGGGGACGTGCGCGATGCCCCGCCGTGCCAAGTGCTCGGGCGCCACGCGCGACGTGTCGCCGCCGTCGAAGACCACCCTGCCGCTCAGTGGCCGCACCAGCCCGGAGACCGCCTTCAGCGTGGTCGTCTTCCCCGCGCCGTTGGCGCCGAGCAGCGCAACCACCTCGCCGGGGGCGACGCGCAGGTCGAGCCCGCGGATCACCGGCGCGCCGTCGTAACCCGCAGTGAGCTCCTCGATGCTCAGGACGGCGTCGCTCACAGGACCCGCTCCGCCCCAGCGGTCCCGAGGTAGGCCTCGACGACGCGGCGGTCGCGGCGCACCTCCTCCGGCGTCCCCGTCGCGATGACCTCGCCGAACTCGAGCACGGTGATCACGTCGCAGACGCTGAGAACGAGGCCCATGTCGTGGTCGACGAGCAACATCGCGGTGCCGCCGTCGACGACCTGGCGCAGCTGGCGGCCCAGGCGCTCGCTCTCGGTGGTGTCGAGGCCGGCCGCGGGCTCGTCGAGGCAGATGACGCTCGGCGCGGCCGCCATCGCACGGGCAACGCCGACGAGCTTGCGCTCGCCCTGCGAGAGCTGCGCGGGCAACTTGTCGGCAGCCGACTCGAGGCCGACGATCGCGAGCGTCTCGTCGGTCTCGCGCTTCCCGACCACGGTGACGTGCTCGCCCACGGTCAGGTCGTCGAACAGCTCGCTGGCCTGCCACGTGCGCGCCAGGCCGCTGCGCGCGCGCTCATGGGGTGGCAGGCCCGAGAGGTCGCGGCCGGCGAGCTCGACGGTTCCCCGCGAGCGCACGAAGCCGGTGATCGCGTCGATGAACGTCGTCTTGCCCGCGCCGTTGGGGCCGATGAGCCCGACGAGCTTGCCCTCCGGGACGTCGAGGTCGACGTCGACGAGCGCCCGCACACCGCCGAAGCTCACCGAGACGCCGCGGGTGCTGAGCACGGCGGTCATGTCTCGGCGACCTGGGATTGACGGGCGGCCGGCGTCTCGGCCGCCTGCGCACGGGCCAGCGCGAGCTGCTTCTTCTGGTAGCGCGACCCGGCGATCCCGTCGGGGAACAGCACGAGGTTGAGGATCAGCGTGACGCCCGCGACGAGCAGCGTCCAGGTCCCCGAGATCCCCAGCTCGGCCTCGAAGATGTGCGGGATGACGCCGGAGGTCGCGATGAGCCCGCCGATGACCGCGCCGGAGACCATCGTGATGCCGCCGACGTAGGCGAAGGCGACGAAGCCCAGGGCGATGAGGATCCCGAAGCGCTCTGCGCTGACCGAGCCCAGCGAGTAGCCGTAGAGGGTGCCGCCGACGCCGGCGATGGCCGAGGAGATCGCGTAGGCGGCGAACTTCGTGTTGCGCACGTTGATGCCCGCCGCCGCGGCGGCGCGCTCGTTGGAGCGCACGGCGAGCATCCGCTGGCCCAGGCCGCTGCGGCGCACGTGGGCCACGATCAGGCCCAGCGCGATGACGGTCGCGAGCACGACGAAGCCGAGGATCGGGCTCGGCACGTCGCCGTCGAGGCCGCGGAACGAGGCCCGCGTCCCGAGGTCGATGCCGGCCAGCTTGAGCTCGGGTACGGGCGAGCCGGTGGCCCCCGCGCCCCAGGTCGAGTTGGCGAAGCCGAACTGCTCGATGGCGACGGCGGCGGCGAGCGTCACGACCGCGAGGCTGACTCCACGCACGCGCAGCGCCGAGGCGCCCGCCACGAAGCCCAGCACGGTCGCAGCCGCGGTTCCGGCGATGGCGGCCAGCGGGAAGCCGATGCTGGCGTCTTTGAAGAGGTGCGACACGACGAAACCCGAGGTCCCCGCCAGCGCCACCTGCATGAGCGACACCTGCCCGATGAAGCCGGTGATGACCACGTAGGACAGGCAGATGGTCATCGCCGCCAGCGAGATGATCAGCGCGTTGCGGTAGTCGTAGGGCAGCACGATGAGCGCGACCGCGCCGACGACCGCGCACAGGACCGCGGAGGAGGCGAGGCGCTCGGGCCGCGGCACGGCCGGAAGCCGCTGCTCGATGAGCTCGCCGCGCGTCGGCAGGCTCGAGCCGCGCACGTAGAGCGCGATGACGATGATGATGAAGGTCAGCAGCGCGCTGATCCCCGGCAGGGCCGCGCCCTTGTCGGTCGGGAACCAGCTCTGCGTCGAGGCGTAGTAGAGCAGCGACTGCAGGACGCCGATCGAGAGCCCGACCGCGCACGTGATCGCGAACGAGGTGAAGCGCGCGAAGAGCACCGCGCCGAGCGCCGGCACGACCTGCAGCGGCAAGGTGGTCGCGTCGAGCTGGGCCAGGGACGCCGCGAGCACCCCCATGCCGCCCGCGATGACCGCGCTCAGCACGGTGTTGGCGAGTGACAGCTCGCCCGCCGGCAGGCCCGCGAGGATGGCCGACACCTCGTTCTCGCTGCCCGCCCGGGTGGCCAGGCCGAAGCGCGTATAGCGATAGGCGACGGTCAGCAGGATGGTGATGACGATCACGATCCCCGTCAGCCAGAAGCGGTCTGCCGGGATGGCGACGCCCGTGACCTCGACGGTGCCGCGCGGCAGCACCGACGGGGCCGGCAGGGAGCCTGTCCCGTAGATCAGCGTCGCGCCCGCCTGCAGCGTGAGCAGGACGCCGAGCGAGGAGACCAACCGCGCCAAGGGCGAGGACGTGCGCAGCGGGCGGAAGCAGAGCAGCTCGACCGCGGCGCCCAGCGCGAGCGTGAACACGAACGTGCCGAGCAGCGCCAGCGGCGTGTCCGTGACCGTCTTGAGCGAGTAGAACGCGTAGCCCGCCGCCATCGCCATCGCGCCGGTCGCGACGTTGATGACGCCCGAGCCGCGATAGGTCAGGACGACGCCGAGCCCGATCCCGGCGATGAGGGCGCCGGTGCCCAGGCCGAGCAGCGCGAACAGGATGATCTGATCCATGGCGGATCAGACCATCCTGTCGTTGCTCGAGCCTTCCGCCAAGGGTCACTCGGGCGGGCGCAGGAAACCCGACGCGTTCTTGAACTGGCCCTTGCCGGAGTAGTCGAAGAACTGCGTCTGGTCGTTGCAGACCGCCGGTGCGTCCGGGTACTTGGCGCATTGCACCTGCGGGGCACCGAACACCAGCGGGCCCTTGAACACCTTGGCCTTGTCGGCGATCGCCTGCGGCGTGAGATTGTCGGCGCCGACCTCGTTCATGAACTTGATCATCGTCAGCACCGTGGCCATGCTCGTCGGCACCCACGGGTCCGCCGCGAGATCGGCCTTGCCGAGCTTGGTCATCGCGTCGACCATGGCCTTGGCCCCGGGATCGGTCGGATCGGCGGTCAGGCTCGAGGCGATCCCGTAGTACCACTTCGGCACGTCGCCGCCGAGGCCCTTGGAGACCACGGGGGACAGGCACAGCGGGTTGGAGACCACCGGTGCCTTGACGCCCGTCTGCTCGAGCGCCTTGGCCAGGTTGATGCAGCCCTTGGCGTCGCTCTGGGGCACGATCATGTCCGCGCTCTGGGCGCCGGCCGCCGTCAGCGGGCCGACGAGGTCGGTCGCGTTGGGCTCATAGCCGACGCGCTTGACCTTGATGCCCGCCTTCTCCAGGCCCGCCACCATCGCGTTGGCGCCCTCGATGATGCCCGGCACCTGCGGATAGACGACCGCCGCCGTCTTGGCCTTCAGCACGTCGCGCCCGAAGGTCCCCCACGGAGCCAGGATGTGGAACGAGTCGCCGAAGAGGATGTAGCCGTTCTTGTTCTTGGTGTCGACCTGGTTGACCGACACGCCCCAGAACATCGGCTTCTCGCCGGCGATGCTCGCGTTCAGGGGCTGGGCACCGACCGCGACCGCGCCGACGCCGACGGCGTCGACGGCCTTGTCGTTGGCCATCTTCTGGCCGCACTGCTGGCCCTGCTCCTCGGAAGTCGAGATGAAGCACGTGTGCAGCTTCACGGGATGGCCGTCGATGCCGCCGGCGTACTTGTTGGCGTAGTCGGCCGCCATCTGGGCGCCGATGGTCGAGTTGGGCCCGACGTCGTTGGCGCCGCCCTGCTGGTTGACGTAGCCGATGACGATCGGCGACTTGCTCTTGTCGGCCGCGCCGGCCTTGCCGCCCAGGTACTTCACGTAGTCCGTCACGCTCTCGCTTGGTTTGTTGGCGGCGGGCGCGGCGGTCGACGTACTCGTGCTCGTGGCCGCCGCTGCCGGCGTGCTCGTCGAGCTCGCGTTGTCGCTGCTGCCACACGCAGCGAGCGTTCCACAGGTCAGGGCAGCGGCAAGGGCAACCCAGACCCCGCGCACCCGAATGATGCTGCTGACGTGCATAGCCCCTCTTCCTCCTCCGACCAGCTTGTCCCCGGATGACGTAATTTGCACATTCTCTGGAAGGGTGTCAAGGTGCCGCCGCGTGACCCGCGATCGGATCGTCGCGACGCACGCCGGAAGCCTGGTGCGCCCTGACGAGCTTCTCCCGTACCTACGGGCGATCGAGCACCCCGAGCTGGTGGCGGAGCGCCTTTCGCGCTTCGCCTCCCTGGTCGGCCCGGAGAACATCGCCGCGGGCACGGACTGCGGCTTCGCCCTGGGGCCGTACATTCAGCGCGTGCACCCATCCATCATGTGGGCCAAGCTCGCCTCGCTCGCCGAGGGCGCCGCGCTGGCCACCAAACGCGAGTTCGGCTGACATGGCGCTGCTTCCGACGACGATGGTCGGCGCCTATCCGAGGCCCACCTGGTTCACCTATCAGCTCGAGGGCCGCGACATCCGCGAGGCCTTCAAGGTCCTGCACCACGAGGAGGCGTTCCGCGACGCGGTCCGCACCGTCATCGGCGAGCAGGAGAGCGCGGGCCTCGACATCTGCACCGACGGGCAGATGTGGTTCGACGACTACGCGATGGGGATCGGCGCCTTCTTCTGGTACTGGTTCGAGCGGATCGACGGCTTCGGCCACGAGAAGCTCGAGCATCCGGCGCGCTCGCGCACGAGCGGCAAGGACGCCTTCACGCTCGACGAGTCCGGCGGCGTCGCGGTGCGGGGACCGATCGAGCGCGGGCGGGTGCGCCTGGCGGAGCTGTACGGCATCGCCACCGGCGTCGCGCACCGGCCGATCAAGGCATGCGTCGGCGCCGGGCCGCTGCAGCTCTCGACGATGGCGCACTTCGAGGGCGGCCCGATCAAGGATCGCTTCGACCTTTCGGCGGCGCTGGCCGGCGTCTTCCGGGCCGAGATCGAGGACCTGATCGCGGCCGGTTGCCGGCACGTCCAGCTCGAGGACCTCGGCGCATGGGTGCCCAACGTGACGCGCGCCGATCGCGACTTCGAGTGGGTCATCTCGACCGTCAATGACCTCTTCGCCGGCCTGGGCGAGGCACCGGACGGTTCCCACGTCGAGCGCTGCTGGCACTTCTGCCTGGGCAACGCCTGGGGCTCGCGCGCCGAGGGGCTGACGCGTGGCGGCTACGCCAGCGTCCTGCCGCACTACTTCGACGTCGACGTCGATGCCTTCGTGCTCGACTTCGCCTGCCGCGACATGGTCGACGTCGCTGTGCTGCGCGACTTGCCGTCCGACAAGCGCGTCCACGCCGGCGTCATCGACGTGCGCAACCTCGAGGTCGAGCAGCCCGAGCAGGTGGCCGAGCGGATCCGCGCAGTCACCGCCGTGGTGGATCCCGAGCGGGTCACGCTGACCACGGACTGCGGGATGAAGCAGCTGCCACGCACTGTCGCGCGCGCGAAGCTGGGATCGCTGGTGGCGGGCGCGGAGATCGTTCGCGGCGAGCTGACGGGCTGAAAGGTCTCAGCAACTTCTCAGGGGTTCTTTACCGGAACTTGGCAACGAGGCTGGGATTCTGCGGACATGCGCTCGTGGGATCCCGCCGATCGCGATGCCGGCCTACGCCGGTTGCGCAGTGTGCGGATATGGATCGCCGTCGGAGCGGTCGGGCTGACCGGAGTCGCCTCGGCAGCGGCCGCGGCGAGCTTCCGCGGCCATGGCGCCTCGCCTGCCGGCGGGACGACGTCGACGCCGACGACGACCGGATCCGCGCCACGGCCGGCCCCCGCCGGGCCCGACGCCGTCCCACTGCCGCCGTCGGCCTCCGGCGACCAGGGCCTGCAGGCCCCGCAGCAGGCGCCACAGCAGGCGCCGGCGCAACCCGACAACCAGCCGCCTGCCACGTCGGGAGGGTCGTGAGCGCGAGCGCCACCTGGCGCGCGCTGGGAACGACGGCGGCAGTCATGACCGACCGCGTCGCGGCGCTGCCCGCGGCGCGCGCGGCGGTCGTGCGCGAGCTCGACGCGATCGACCGGTCCTGCAGCCGCTTTCGCGCGGACAGCGAGATCTCCCGTGTCAACGCGGCGAACGGCCGGCACACCGTCGCGAGCCCGTTGCTCGTCGAGGCGGCGCTGACCGCGCTGCGCGCCGCCCGCCTCACCGACGGCGACGTCGATCCCACGATCGGCGGCGCGCTCGTGCTGGCCGGCTACGACCGCGACTTCGAAGCCATCCGCGCCTCGGCGCGCCCGCTGAAGGCCGTCCGCGCGCCCGGCTGGCGCGTGGTCGAGGTCGACACGGAGGCCGCGACGATCCGGGTGCCGGCGGGCGTCGTGCTCGACCTCGGCGCGTCGGCGAAAGCGCTCGCTGCCGACCGCGGCGCGCGCCGCGCGGCGCAGGCCGCCGGATGCGGCGTCCTCGTCAACCTCGGCGGTGACCTCGCCTGCGCGGGACCTCCGCCGGATGGCGGCTGGCGCGTGCGCGTGACCGACGACCACGCCGCGCCGCCCGCCGCCCCCGGTGAGACCGTGCTCGTCACCACGGGTGCGCTGGCCACGTCGAGCACCACCGTGCGCCGCTGGCGCCGCGGCGACGCGACGGTCCACCACATCATCGACCCGTCAACCGGAGCGCCGGCCGCCGGGCCGTGGCGCACGGTCTCGGTGGCCGCCGCCACGTGCGTCGATGCGAACACCGCGGCGACCGCGGCGATCGTGCGCGGCGTAGGCGCGATCGCCTGGCTCGAAGAACTCGGGCTGCCGGCGCGGCTCTGCCGACACGACGGATCGGTCGTGCGGCTCGCGGGATGGCCCGAGCCACGTGACGAGGAGACCGTCGCGGCATGATCCTCGCCGCCGCGGGCTCGAACTCCACCGCGATGTGGTACCTCACCCGCGGCACCGGCGCGGTGTCGCTGCTCCTGCTGACCGCGAGCCTGGCGTTCGGGATCGCCGACGTCGCCCGCTGGTCCTCGCCGCGCTGGCCGCGCTTCGTCATCGATGCGGTGCACGGGACGCTCTCGCTGGCGGCCGTGGTGCTCGTCGGGGCCCATGTCATCACCAGCGTCCTGGACCCGTTCGCGCCGATTCGCGTGACCGACGCGGTCGTCCCGTTCGCCGGCCTGTACCGCCCGGTCTGGCTCGGTCTGGGCGCCGTCGCCTTCGATCTGCTGCTCGCCCTGGTCGTCACGAGCCTGCTGCGCAGGCGGATCGGGGCGCGCGCTTGGCGGGCCGTGCACTGGACCGCATACGCCTGCTGGCCCCTGGCCCTGGTCCACACTCTCGGGACGGGCAGCGACGTGCGGCGCGGCTGGATGCTGATCCTCTCGCTGGCCTGCACGGGCGTCGTGGCCGTCGCCATCGGTGTGCGGATCGCGGCGACGACGACGCCGCGCCGCGGTCGGGCCGGCGCGCTGGCGCTGGCCGTGATGCTCGTCGGGGCGCTCGCGCTCGCGTTGTGGCTGCCGCGCGGTCCGCTTGGCCAGAACTGGGCCCGGCGCGCGGGTACGCCGATCGCACTGCTGACACGTCCCGCGACGGCCGTTGCGGCGGCGAAGGGCACGGCGAGGGCGCCCGCGCTTCGCGTGCCGTTCAGCACGCGGGCGGATGGGACACTGCGCAGCGGGATCAGCAGCGACGGCGCCGCCCTCATCGATATCGCCTTGCGCCTCTCCGACGCCATCACACGGCCGCCTGGACGTGCGCCTCGAGGGCCAGCCGCTCGACGGCGGCGGCGTCCGCGTGCAACGCAGCCAGGTCACGCTCGGGCCGCGCGCCGATCCCGCGCGCTACATCGGGCACGTCGTCTCGCTCGACGGAACGGCGCTCGACGCGCGCGTGCGACCCGCGCACGGGCGGGCGGTGCGCGTGCACGCGGTCCTGAACCTCGGCGACAGCGCCGGCGGCGGGCCCGGTCTCGGCGACGGTCAGCGCACAGCGGGAGAGCGGGCCGTGACGGCGCGCCTGCTCGCCGGCGTCGTGCCCGGACGCCCGCTGACGCTCGACGAGCACCTCGCGGTCCACGGCCCGCTCCCGCCGGTCGACGCGGCGACGCTCATCTCGGCCGTCGGGCGCGCGGGAATCCTCGGGCGCGGCGGGGCCGGCTTCCCGATGGCGCGCAAGCTCGGCGCCGTCGCCGTCGCGTCGTGGCGCAAAGGTCGTCGTGGCCAACGGCGTCGAGGCCGAGCCGATGAGCGCCAAGGATCGCGTGCTACTCAGCCGCACGCCGCACCTGGTGCTCGACGGCGTCGCGGCGGCTGCCGCCGCGGTCGGCGCGCGCGAAGCGATCGTCTGCGTGCCCTCGGGCACGCACGCCGTGCACGGCGCGGTCGACGATGCGATCCGAGCGCGCCGCGACTGGGGGCGCCTGCGCGTCCGCGTCGCGACGGTCCCGTCGCACTATCTCGCGGGCGAGGAGACCGCTCTCGTGCGCCACCTCGACGGCGGTCCGCTCAAGCCGACCTTCACGCCACCGCGGCCGTTCGAGCGCGGGGTCGGGCGCCGCCCGACGCTCGTCCAGAACGTCGAGACGCTCGCCCATCTCGCGCTCGTCGCGCGCCACGGACCGCAGTGGTTTCGCCGGCAGGGATGGCCGACGTCGCCGGGAACGATGCTCGCTGACGCTGTCGGGCGCCGTCGCGCGCCCGGGCGTCGTCGAGGTCGCGGGCGGCACGCTGCTCGGCGACGCGATCGCGCTCGGGGCGACGGAGCCGCACCAGGTCGCATCGGTGGTGGTGGGCGGGTACTTCGGCGCATGGCTCGCCGCGCCCAGGGCGTTCGGCCTGGCGCTCGACGAACGCGAGCTGCACCCACACGGCGCCGCAGTCGGCGCCGGCGTCGTGGCCGCGTTGCCTGCCTCGGCGTGCGGGGTGGCCGAGCTCACGCGCGTCATGTCATGGCTGGCGTCGCAATCCGCTGGGCAGTGCGGCCCGTGCGCCAACGGGCTGCCCGCAATCGCCGGCGTCCTGGAGAGGATGGCGGTTGGGCGTGCCGGGCCGGAGGCGCACCGCGAGCTGCTGCGCTTGGCCGGGCTCGTGCGCGGCCGCGGCGCCTGCCGGCATCCCGACGGCGCGACGCGGCTGCTGGCGAGCGCCCTGCGCACGCTCGACGCCGAGCTGCGCGACCACGCGCGCCACGGCCCGTGCGAGGCGTGCGCGCGGCCGCCCGTGCTCGAAACCCCGGCGCCGGAGGCGATCGCGGCATGAGCCACCGGCTGCGCGTCAACCCGATCGCGTGCACAGCGCACGGGATGTGCGCCGAGCTGCTGCCCGAGCTCATCGAGCTCGACGACTGGGGCTATCCGATCATCGCCGACCCCAACGTCCCCGACGAGCTGCTGGCGCACGCGCGGCGCGCGGTGGCCGCGTGCCCGACGCTGGCGCTGCTGCTCGACCGCGAGCGTTCAGCCGACGGCTAGATGCGCGCCGCCGCGACCTCCGTGGATGCTGCTCGCCCCGCGAAGGGGCGCTTGGCTCGACTCATCGGCGGCGGGACGGACGGCAACGAACGCCTGACCGCGATCACCGCGGTCGTGCTCCTCGTCCTGCTCGCGGTCGAGGGCGTCACGATCGTGATCCTGCGGCCGCTGATCTCGGTCCATCTCTTCGTCGGGCTCGTGCTCATCCCGCCGATCGGCCTGAAGATGGCGAGCACCGGGTATCGGTTCGCCCGCTACTACACGGGCAACCGCCCCTACCGGCGCAAGGGGCCGCCGCCCGCGCTGCTGCGCGCGATCGCACCGGTCGTCGTCGTGTCGAGCGTCGTCGTCCTGGCCAGCGGCGTGTGGCTGCTGCTGGCGGGCCCGCGGTCGCGCGACGCCGTGCTTCCGATCCACAAGGTGAGCTTCATCGTGTGGCTCGCCTTCACGGGCCTGCACATCCTCGGCCACCTCACGAGCCTGCCGTCGGCACTGGCCGCGGAGTACGGCCGGGCCGACCTGCATCTCGCCCGTGGGCCGGGGCGCGCGGGCCGCCAGCTCGCGCTGGCCGGCGCACTCGTCGGCGGGATCGCGCTGGCACTGGTCCTCGTGCCGCACTACGGCCCGTGGCAGCACGCGGTTCGCTTTCATCACCATCACCACTGAGCGCCGGGCGTCGGTTCGCCATGATGCGTCGGCCGTGAAGTGGCTGCGTGAGCACGATCCCGGGTTCGCCGCGCTTCGGCGGGCCGGCCGAACCGCACTGGTCATGCCGGCGCTGTTCGCTCTCGGCAAGGAGGTGATCGGCAACCCGGCGCTCGCGACCTTCGCCGCGTTCGGGTCGTTCGCGATGCTGCTGCTCGTCGACTTCGCGGGCCCGATGCGCGCGCGGCTGCAGGCGCAGGCGGCGCTCGCGATCACCGGGGCCGTGTTCGTGTGCATCGGGACGCTCTTCTCGCAGACCGCGTGGCTCGCCGCGCTCGCCATGGCGATCGTGACGTTCGGGGTGCTGTTCGCCGGCGTCGTCAGCTCGGTCCTCGCCGGCGCCACCACGTCACTGCTGCTCGCGTTCATCCTGCCGGTGTCCCTGCCGGGGCCGGCCTCGTCGATTCCCGATCGGCTCGCGGGCTGGGGCCTCGCGTCGGCGGCCGCCCTGCTCGCCGTCGCGCTGCTGTGGCCGGCACCCGCGCGCGACCCGGTCCGCAGCGCCGCGATCGCGGGCTGCCGTGCGGTCGCCGCCCGCCTGCGCGGCGCCTCCGTCGAGCAGGCGAACGCCGCGGTCGAGGCGCTGCACACGACGTTCTTCGCCACTCCGTACCGCCCGACGGGGTTGAGTACCGCGGCGCGGGCGGTGGTACGCCTGGTCGACGAGCTGCGCTGGTTGAACGCCATCGCCGCGCCAGCCGAGCGGAGCGGGCCGGCGAGCGCGGTCCGGGCCGCCGCGGCGCTGGTGCTCGAACGCGGTGCTGACCTGCTCGACGCGCCGAGGCAGTCCCCGGACGCTCTGCACGCCGCGCTGACCGAGCTGAGCGCCCGCCTGACCGAGCTCGAGAGCGACGCGATGCGCATCGCCCCCGGAGCCGATGCGATCTCCGCGCTCGACCCGAGCTTCCGCGCCCAGGAGGGGAGCTTCGTGGTGTCGCAGATAGCCATGAACATCGACTTTGCCGCGGCGGCCGAGCGCCGTACCTGGCTCGAACAGCTCATGGGCCGCCAGCCCGCCGGGCTGGCCGGTCCGCTCTCCGCCGCCCACGAGCGCGCGGGCGCCCACGTCGCGCGCCAGTCGATCTGGCTGCAGAACAGCATCCGCGGCGCCGCCGCCCTCGGCATCGCGGTGCTCATCGCCAACCTGAGCGGCGTCCAGCACGCCTTCTGGGTGGTGCTCGGCACCCTCGCGGTGCTGCGCTCCAACGCGCTCAGCACTGGCCAGAACCTGCTCCGCGGCATCGTCGGCACGGCCGCCGGCTTCGTCGTGGGAGGCGTGCTGGTCGCGGTCATCGGGACGAACACGACCATCCTCTGGCTGCTGCTGCCCGTCGCCGTGTTCTTCGCCGGCCTGGCTCCGGCCGCCATCTCCTTCGCGGCGGGGCAGGCCGCCTTCACGCTGACGCTGCTGATCCTGTTCAACCTGCTCGCGCCGGAGGGCTGGCAGATCGGGCTCGTGCGGATCGAGGACGTGGCGATCGGGGGCGCCGTCAGCCTCGCCGTCGGGCTCGTGTTCTGGCCGCGCGGCGCCGGCGCCGCGCTCGGCCGAGCGCTCGCCGACGCGTACGCTGACAGCGCGGCGTATCTGGCGGGCGCGGTGCGCTTCGGCATGGGCCGCTGCGACTCGCTCGGGGCCACCGCGCCCGCACCGACCGACGAGGCGATTCGCGCGGCGGCCGCGGCACGGCGCCTCGACGACACCTTCCGCACGTTCCTCGCCGAACGCGGGGCCAAGCCCGTCCCGATGGCCGAGGTCACGAGCCTCGTGACCGGGGTGGTCGGGCTGCGGCTCGCGGGCGACGCCGTACTCGACCTGTGGCAGGGCGACGGCGGCGCCGACGGCGACCGCGGCGCGGCCCGCCGGGAGCTGGTGGCGACCACCGACCAGACGACCGGCTGGTATCGCGGCTTCGGCGCGGCGCTCACCGGGGCCGGCGGCGTCCCGGACGCGCTGGCCGCCGACGAGCTTGCGGATCGGCGGCTCGTCGAGGCGGTCGATCACGACCTGCGCGGCGAGGACGGGCAGGCCACGGCGACCGCAGTGCGGATGATCTGGACGGGCGACCACCTCGACGCGGCCCGCCGGCTCCAGGCCAGGCTGGTCGACCCGGCCCGGGCGGCGGTGTCACAGGGCGCGCTCTGACGTCACCCTTCGCGCGGGAGCGCTGCCACCCGTGGACGGCCTAGGATCGCGGACGGTCACGCAACAAACCAACGAGGAGATACCGCATGCCGATCGACACGCTCATGGTCTTCGTCGGGGTCTACGACGACGTCGAGGACGCCAAGGCGGACTACCAGCTTGTCCACGACCTCCACATGAAGGCCGACCTGATCGACGCCTACGACGCGGCCGTCGTCGAGCATCGCGACGACGGGAAGACCAAGGTCGTCAAGAAGCACGAGACGCCCACCCGCGTCGGCGGCGTGCTCGGCGGCGGTGTCGGCCTGGCCACCGGGCTGGTCGTCGCGCTGTTCCCGTTCGCGGCCATCGGCGGCGGGCTGCTGGTGGGCACGACAGCCGGCGGCGCGATCCTCGGCGCGGTCACCGGCCACGCCGCGGCGGGAATGAGCCGCAAGGATCTCAAGGAGCTCGGCGACCAGCTCGACGAGGGCTCGGCCGGCCTCGTCGTCGTGGCCGTCTCCGACATGGGCGCGAAGGTCGAGGAGGCGATGGAGCGCGCCAAGAAGCTCGAGCAGAAGGAGCTCAAGGTCGACAACGCCGAGATCGAGCGCGACGCCGCGGCGGCGCAGGAGGACGCGAGCTAGCCGCGCGCCTGCGGCGCGACAGGTTCAGCGCCGGAGGCGCACCCGCTTGAGGCGCCGGCTGGTCAGGGTGAGCGACCGCACGGTCTGCGGACCGCCGGCGCGCTCGAGCCGTGTAGCGAGCGCGATGAAGACCTGTGCCGTCGTGAGCGCATCGCCTTCGGCGTGGTGCGTGCGGTGCACCGGCAGCCCAAGCTGCGCGGCGACGACGGACAACCGGAGCGGGTCGCCGCCGGGGCGCCGGCCGAGGACGACATCGGCGAGCCCGGCCGTGTCGATCGGCGCACCGTACAGGCGCACGCCGTGGGCGCGCAGCGCGCGCCCCAGGAATCCCTCCTCCACCCACGCCACGTGAGCGACGAGCGCGCGCCCGGCGAGCGCGCCGAGCAGGCTGTCGAGCGTCTCGTGGAGCGCCGGCGCGCTCGCGAGGTCGGCCGGGCGCAGGCCGTGGATGCGCATCGAGTCGGCCCGTGGCATGCGCCGCGGTCGCACGAGGCCCGACGCGAGCCCGCCCGGCCGCACCCTGCCCTCGTCGATAGGGATGGCTGCGTAGGAGATGATCTCGTCCCGGCGCGGGTCGAGCCCGGTCGTCTCGACGTCGACGACGCAGTAGGCGGCGTCCCGCCACGGCGTGGCCGGCGCCGGCGGCTCGGCGCGAGCGTACTCGGCCGCGGTCGCCGTCGAGGGGCGCACGTCAGCGGTACACCAGCTCGTTGCCCAGCGCGCGCTGGGCGGCGGTCACGACCCTGAACGCCTCGCGCAGATAGCGGCGCGAGAGCGTGTTGAGCGCCTTCGGGTCGACGAAGTCGTCGGCGTCCTCGCCCGCTCTGATCTGCTGGAGCTGGTGGTGCAGGCGCAGCTCGGCAAACAGGTCGAAGGCCTCCCCGAGCGACACGGCCTCGTCCTCCTCCAGGATCCCGGCGGCCGCGCCGGCGCGAAGCCGCTCGTGCGTCGACGTCGATGTCGAGCCGGCCGCCAGCCCCGCGTAGCGGGCGATGTCGACGATCGGAAGTAGCCCTCCGCGCTTGATGTTGAAGTGGCCTGCGTGCTCGCCTCCGTGCTCGACGACGATGTCGCGCAGGAAGCCCGTCGGCGGGCGCTGGGCCAGCGCGAGGCGCTGCAGGAGGCGCAGCAGCGCCGGGTGGCGCCGGCCCTCGTCGAGTGCGTCGAGGATCGCGGGCGGCTGCCCGTGTCCGGCGACCACACGCCCGTCGGCGAGCAGCGAGACGGCGATGAGCACCTTGTCCTCGCCGGGGTGCTGCAGCCAGTCCGCGATCGTCGCCCGCCAGTGGCTCGCGGAGCGGGCGAAGAGCGGGTTCGCGGCATTCGCGGCGTGCGGGTCGGCGGCGAAGCCACAGCCCGCAAGGTCGTCGACGACCGTGCCGACGAGCGCGGCAAGCGCGGGGGGCGCGTCGCCCTCCCACGCCAGGGCGCTGTCGACATCGGAAGACGGCACCGGCTCGCGGCGGCCGTAGCTGCCCAGCGACATCCACGCGAAGGCGGGCAGGCGCTCGTCGGGAAGCCTCAGCTCGAACAGCCGGCGGATGACCGCGTCGACGACCACGGCCATCATCGCGCCGATCTGCGCGGCGCCGACATCTCCGTCGTGCAGGGCCGCCACCGACGCGGGCAGGCGTCCGGCC
Source organism: uncultured Actinomycetes bacterium (assembly GCA_963821355.1). GTDB lineage: Bacteria > Actinomycetota > Thermoleophilia > Solirubrobacterales > Solirubrobacteraceae > JAOPZW01. The sequence continues at coordinate 24,716 of CAWGDO010000011.1, forward strand.
GCCTGGCGCAGCTCGTCGATGTCGCGCGCCTCGTTGATCGCGCGGCGCACGATCAGCGGGGCCCTCGCCTCCGCAGCGAGCAGGTCCATGTCGGTGACGACGCCGATGACCTCGCCGCGCTCGGCCAGCACGGGCAGGTGGCGCACGCCGCGGTCGACCATCGTGAGCATCAGCTCCGTGCCGAGCTCGCCGGCACCGGCGGTCACCGCGGGTGCGCTCATCACGCCGCTGACCGGCCCGTCGATCGGCACGCCGGCCGCGACGACCCGGACGCGTGGATCGTGGTCGGTGAGGATCCCGAGCTCGCCGGAGGCGAGCGGGACCACGGCACAGCTGGCCCGCCCGTCGGCCATGCGCCTCGCCGCCTCGCGGATCGGCGTGTCGTGGTCGCAGGTCACGAGCGCCTCCTGCACGAGCGCGTGGGCGGGGAGATCGGGCCGCAGGTCCGGCTCGCCCTCCTCGCGCGGCGCTCCGGGGCGCGTGCGCGCCATCAGCGAGCGCGCGACGAAGCGCAGCCCGAGCGGCCGCCCGAGCAGAGGGACGACGTCCTCGGCGGCCAGCCGATAGGTGAGGCTGTCCTCGGCGGCGCGCGCCGCGGTGCCCGTGGGCAGCCCGGAGAGCATCGCCGGGTGGCCGAACCACTCGCCCTCCGCGAGCAGGTCGAGCACGCGGCCGCGGTCGACGAGCTCGACGCTGCCGCGGCGGATGATGCGCACGTGGCGCATCGCGGGCTCGCCCTGGCGGAAGATGACGTCGCCGGCGGGGAAGTACTCGACCTCGGTCCGCGCCGCGAGCCGTTCCAGCGCAGGTTCGTCGAGCTCCAGGAACGGCTCGTGCCTGCGTAGGAACTCCGCGATGTCGTGCACCGCCAGCAGTCTCTCGCACGCGCTTGCATCGCGGGGGTCGAAGCTGCGAACCTCCGCCCCGCGCGATGAAGCTCTTCGCTTTCCCCCTCGTGCTCGTCCTGCTTGCCTCCCTCGCACTCGCCGCCTGCGGGAAGTCCAAGGAGGACAAGGCCATGAGCTCCGTGTGCGACGCGCGCGCGGACATCAGCAAGCAGATCGACCACCTCAAGGGCCTCACGATCGGCACCGCAACAGTCGACGACGTGCAGAACAGCGTGAAGGCGATCGGCGACGACCTGACCAAGATCAAGGACGCCCAGGGCGATCTGTCGGGCAGCCGCAAGCAGCAGGTACAGGACGCCAACGCGAAGTTCTCGTCGCAGGTCAAGGAGATCGCGAGCACGGCGGGCAGGAGCCTGTCGCTGAGCAACGCCAAGACGCAGCTTCAGTCCGCGCTCACGCAGCTCGCGAACGCCTACAAGACCACGCTCGGGCCGATCGACTGCAGCTAGGTGAGCCACATGCAGTCGCCGGCCCGGGCGGATAGAGTCGTCCCGTGGGGTGTCTGCTCGTGCTCGTCGCCGGGTTCTTCCCGCGCGTCGCCCTGGTCATCGTGTGGATCGCGACGGATCTGGTCGACCGCGCCTTCTCGACATGGGTCATCCCGCTGCTCGGGCTGATCGTGCTGCCGTTCACGACGCTCGTGTACGCGCTCGTGTGGATCCCCGGTGTTCACCTTGGCAACGGGCGCTGGGTCTGGGTCGCGATCGCGTTCGTGATCGAGCTCTTCGGCTACGCCGGGAATGCGCGCGCCAATCGAGCGCGGATGGCGCGCGGTTGACGGACTAGCGCGAGGCCGCGAGCTTCGCGCCGGCGTCGGGACTGCGCTGCGTCCGTCGCTGACTGGTGACCGCGAACGCCAGCAGTCCGAGGACGGCCGCGATGAGGGCGCTGGCCGCGTACACGGTGGACAGTGCGACGCCGCCGTCGACCAGCGGCCCGACGCCGAACGCGGCGATGCCGTAACCGAGTTGGTAGAAGGCGATGACCCCGCCGGCCATCGCCGCGGAGATCGCGGCCAGCTGCTCCTGGCCGAAGCTGATCGTCAGCGGCAGCAGAGCCGAGCACCCGAGGCCGGCGAGGCCGAACGCGAGAACGCCGAGCGCGCTGTCGCCCTCGCCCAACAGCGCGATCAGCACGAACGTGACGGCGAGCACGAACGGAAGGACGCGGTAGGTCACCCGGACCGGACAGGGAGCCAGTGGTCGACCGCCGCGACGCCGATCCGGCCTACGGTCACCATCGCCCAGAACGCCGTCAGTGCGAGCGCGGCGACGGTGGTCGACGCACCGAGCTCGCGGGTCATGTCGAGTTGCGACCAGTTGCCGTTGACCGTCTCGCAGATCCCATAGAGCGTGGCGAATCCGGCGAACAACCAGAACCGCGAGGGGATCCCCGATGAGCGCTCGCGCGCGGCCGACGGGGCCTCGGCGCGCAACGGCAGCCCGACGCTGAGCCCCATCAGCAACGTCAGCAGGATCGCCGACGTCACCGGCAGGCCCCACCAGAAGCCCAGGCCGATGAAGATCGCGACGAACACGGGCGCGAGTGCCGTCCCGAGGCCCAGCAGCGCGTTGAGTACGAGCACCGACGAGTCGATCGCGGCCGGGTGGAAGGCCGACGTCAGCGTGTTCAGGGACGGGACGGTCAGGCCGAAGCCGACGCCCAGGAACGCTGTCGCCACGAGGAGCAGCGGAAACGCGACCGACGTGTCGTCTTCGAAGAACGCGCTCGCGATGAGCAGCAGCATCGCCACGAGGCCCGCGGCGAGCCCCGTCAGATACACGCGCTTGATGCCAAAGCGACGGCCCAACCACGCGCCCAACAGCGAGGCGGTGATCGCGGTCGTCACCTGCGGCAGGAAGAGGACACCGTATTGCGTGTTCGACAGGTCGTACTCGCTCGCGCTGGTGAAGATCGTGCTCGCCGCCGGGAAGGTGACGAGCACGATCCCCTGCGCCGCGCCTGCAGCGTTGACGACGCGCGTTTCGGCGGATGTCGCCACGGGGGACGGCCTCGCAGCGCTCAGGCGGGAGCGCCGGCGGGCGGGATCGCGCGGGGGTCGGCCTGGTTCGTCGCGTCGATCGAGGTCAGCGGTTTCGTGACGGCTTCGAGCGATTTGCCCTCGGCGTTGATGCCGAACGCGATCTCGATGACGCCGCCAAGAATCATGATCGCCGCGCCGACGAGGTAGCCGATGAACAGCCCGGTCCGGTTCGTGCCGTCCCCGATCAGGGCGCCGTAGAACGCTGGCCCCATGGCACCGAAGATCTGCGCTATGGCGAAGAAGACCGCGATCGCCTCGGCGCGGATCTCGATCGGCCAGGTCTCGCTGACGGTCAGGTACGCGGCGCTCGCGCCGGCCGAGGCGAAGAAGAAGATCACGACCCAGACGAACGTCTGGGACTCCGCCGTGAGGTCGTTCTTGTCGAACAGCCAGCCGCTGACCGCCAGCAGGACGCCGGACAGGATGTAGGTGCCGGAGATCATCTTCTTGCGCCCGACCGTGTCGAAGAGCGGGCCGAGCAGCAGCGGCCCGATCAGGTTGCCGACGGAGAAGGCGAGACCGTAGAGCGGCACCTTTGTGGCGCTCACGCCGTAGAACTTGGTCAGCACGAGCGCGTAGGTGAAGAAGATCGCGTTGTAC
>CAWGDO010000012.1:0-214883 GCA_963821355.1 uncultured Actinomycetes bacterium
AGCAGCGCGGATTTCACTGCGCGGACGCCGTGCTGGCGGAGCTCGACACGGCGGGGCCGCCCGACGACCTGGCTGACGCGGTGACGGCGTTCATGGGCGGCACCGTGTTCACGGGCATGACGTGGCAGCGCGCTCACGGCCGGCGTGATGGCACTTGGCCTGGCGCTCGGCGAGATCGAGGACAGCCGCCCCCGCGTGGCGCGGATGATCGCGACCATGGCGCTCGGCGGCAACGCGTTCGCCGACGATCTCAACAGGTTCAACCGCCTCATGAACCTCGGTCACGACCTGGCCGAGTGGTTCGAAGCGCAGTTCGGCAGCACCCAGTGCCGCACGCTGACCGGCTCAGACTTCGCCACCACCGAGGGCGTGCGCGCCTACATCGAGCACGACGGCACCGCCGACTGCGCCCGCATCGCGCGGTTCGTGGCCGAGCGCGTCGCCGCCATGATCGCGGCCGCGGCAGACGCTCCCGCCAACGGGCCCGCGGCACCAAACACCGAGTCGGGCGCCTGACGACCCGTCGTCGCGGAGCGCCGCCGCCCGGCCAAAGCCGCGACGAGCAGCCGAACGGCCGACGTACCTAGCAGGACGGGCAGCGCTTAGGAACTATCCAAGAACTCGTGCGGCTTGGGTTGAGGGCGTGAAGCCGGCGGTACCACAGCAGCGCGCAGGCGAGATAACCGCGGCGCGGCGAATCTTGGGGTGTGGAGCGGGCCGAGGCCGAGGCGATCTATGACGCGGGTCGTCAGGCGGTCGTGCGTGTGCTGTTGGAGCTCTCGGCGCAGAACGAGCGGCTGCAGGGTCAGGTTGTGGAGTTCCCCCGGTTCGCCGGACACGGGTGAGCTCATTGGTCGTGATTGGATCGCCGCAACGATCGCGAGCACGCGTGCCTGTACGCCTGAGAGCGGTGCGGGCGGGCCGCCGGGTGACGCCGGTTTTCCACGGATGCGGCCGTAGCGGGGTGGTGCGTGCGCGCGCTGCGATCTAGCGCCATCAGCACGGCGTCAGTCGCGCGATGCACGTCTGCCGGGTTCGCTGACAGGGACGCGGCGCTGCGGGCAACCGCCATCGATTCGACCTCGTCAAGCAACACGTCGTCGGCTTCCCGTCGTCGGTGAGCAGCGGGACGTGCTCGCAGAGGAGATCGAAGACCCGCTGCTGGGACTGGGCGTGCCGGTCGTCACCGAGCGCGATCAGTTCGCGATGTTGCCGCCGACCATGCGTGACGCGATGCTCGGCACGCGCGAATGGTCGGCCGGGACGTTGGAGGGCCCGCGGGGCCCGCTGATCATCCTCAATCCCATCCACGCGCCCACGCGGCTCAAGGTCACGCTGGCCGAGGAGATCGCTCACCTCGTCATGGGTCATCCGCCGTCCGCGATCGATCCCGGCATGGGGATCCGGACGTACAACGCGACCGTGGAGCAGGAGGCCTTCAGCGTCGGCGGCGCGCTGGTGATGCCGTACGGCCAGCTGTTCCGCCTGGCGAAGGCGGGGACGCCGCTTCAGACGATCGCCGACACGTTCGGCGTCTCGACGCAGATGGCGCGCTGCCGGATCAACCGCACCGGGTTGAGCCGCATGTATCGAAAGCGGATCGCGAGCTGACGTAGCGCGCTCCGACGCCCCGCTCGAGCCCGTCAGGGCGACAGATCAGCCGGCCATTGGGTACCCGATTGGGTACCCGCGACGGTTTGTGGCGCGTCGGCGCTCCTCGGGCTTCGCGCGCGACGACGAAGAAAGGCCCTGATTGCAGGGCCTTTTTCGATGGCGAGACCCGGACTCGAACCGGGGACACCACGATTTTCAGTCGTGTGCTCTACCAACTGAGCTATCTCGCCGAGGGTGGATCAGGGTAGCGCGGGTGGGGCCGGTACCGTGGCTTCGGTGCTCCGCCGCCACGGACCGCTGCTGGTCGCCGCACTCGCGCTCATCGCGGCCGTGGTGGCGCTCGTCGTGGTCCTCCACAACCGCGGCGACGACACGGACAAGAAGGCGGCGGGGGCGAGCCGCTGGCCTATGTCCCTGCGGGCAGCGACGACGTCGTCTTCGACCTCGACACGCGCGAGCCGCTCGTCGCGCTGGCCGTGGAGGAGCTCGCGCCGCGGCTGACCAACAACGCGGTGACGTCCGAGCAGGTGCACCCGCTGCTGGGCGGCCGCGCGGTCGTCGCGACGCACGCCGGCAAGGCCTTGCTGGTCTTCGCGACCGACCAGCCGGCGCCGCGTGCGAACGGTGGCGCCGCCTCTGCGGCCAGCGACGGGGTCGTCGTCATCGCGCCGAGCCGGGCGGAGCTCGCGGCCTCGCTGCACGGCGCGCGCCAGCCGTCGGCGAAGTACGCGCGCGCGACCTTCGACAAGCGCTTCGCGGGCATGCCGGCCGGAGCAGGCGCCCGCGTCGCCTTCGACCCGCGGCCGCTGCTCGCCCAGCGCGCGCCGCAGATCGCCAACACGCCCTGGGCGCGCTCGCTCAGAGGCGGCGCCGCCGTCCTGACGACGAACGGCAACGAGTTGCACCTGCCGTTTCGGATCACCGCCGACCCGGTCGGCGTCAAGCCCGACGACCTGCCGATCGCCACGGGGGCGGCGCCGCCGAGCGCCCGCGGCAAGGCGCCGCTGATCGCCGGCGTGCGCGACCCGGCGCATACGCTCACGTTCCTGCGCGCGGCCGGCGTGCTGCCCGCGCTCGATGCGCTCAACGAGCTGCCCGGCATCCTGCGCCCGGACCTCGACGACCTCGGGCCCAACGGTACGGTGACGAGCCCGGCGCTCGACCTCAACCGCCTCACCGTGCGCAGCGAGCCCGCCGAGCCGGAGATCTGGTCGACAAGGCTGAAGGTCATCGCGGGTCTCGCAGGCAAGCTCGGGTTCGGCGGCGGCACGCGCGTCGAGGAGCACGACGGCGCTTACACCATCACCTCGGACGGCAAGCTCGTCGGGCGCGTCGGCGTTTTCGGCGACGTGCTTGTGCTCTCCAACGACCCAACAGCCGACCTGCGCGCGGCTGCGACCGCGCCGCCCGTGCCCACGCCTCCCGGCGCCGCCGGAGCGCTGACCGCGCGCCTGAATCCGAACGTCCTGGGCGACCTCATCCCGTCGCTCGTCCGCGACCGCCTCGGCGACGTCACCGGGTGGGCGCGCGCCGAGCTCACCGGCGTCAACGGCGAGCTGCGGCTGGCGGTGCGCTGACGTCCCAGCTCTGAAGCAGCGGCAGCGGGTCGATGGGGTGCGAGTTCCCATCGACCCGCCAGCCGCCCTCCCAAGCCTCGAAGTGCAGGTGCGGGCCCGTGGCATCGCCGGTCATCCCGACGTTGCACAGCGGTGCGCCCGCCTGGACGATCTGCCCCGGCGCCACCACCGTGGAGCCCTGCTGGCAGTGGGCGAAGAAGTAGTCGAAGCCGTCGGAGCCCTTCTCGACGACGTAGTAGCCCGCCGCCTTGGCCTGGTAGTCGGTGAACGAGATCGCGCCGGCGACGGGCGCGACGACCGGCGTGCCCTCCGCGGCGAGGACGTCCTGGCCCTGATGGCTGTAGCCCTTGCGCGGCGCGCCGAAGCCGTCGCCGTAGCTGTGCGGGCCGTTGACCGGGAAGACGTGGCCGGAGGGGTCGGGCAGCGGCGTCGGCGGCAGGGCGGGCGCGCGCACCGTCAACGTGCTCAGCCCCGGGGCACTGGCCGAGCGCGCGAGCACGGTGCCGCGCAGCCCGCGGACGTGCAGCCGCACGCGGTAGCGCCCGGGCGCGAGCTTGGTCCCCGACGGCCACGTCACGACGTAGCGCTTGCTGACCTCGACGTCACCGAGATTGAGCTGCACGATCGACCCGGTCTCGGTCAGCGGCAAGAAGACGATCCGCGCCTTGACCGTGCTGGCGCCCGCCTCGTCGATGCGCAGCGCGATCTTCGGCAGCGCCGGCGCGACGACCACCCGCGGGCCCACGCGGAAGTAGCGCGCCCGCGGCCGCGACGGGTGGGCGCGCGTGATCGGCGCCCCGTATTGCGAGCCGCCCTCGGGGGACGGGCCCGGCGTGCCGCCGGCCTGGGCGGCGGCGGGCGTGGCGAGGGCGGCGAGCGTCATGGCCATCCCGGCCGGCCCGCCGGCGAGCGTCAGCATCCTGCGTGGCATGCCGTGAAGTTCGGCTGCCCTCGCGCGCGTAACCGCCGTTGCGCGTCAATGCACAGGTTCGAACCTGCGCAACCTTCAGCAAAGTTGTCAGGCGCGGCTCGCTGTCTCGCCGCGGATGAACTCGATGAACGTGCGCGCCGCGGGCGACGGGGTGCGCTCGCGGCGCCAGACGAGCGCCACCGGCAGGTGGACGCCGGAGCCCAGGCTGCGCACCTCGAGCGCCGGTCCTTCCAGGCCGGTGAGCGACCGCGGGAGGATCGCGGTCGCGAAGCCGCGCGCGGCGAGTGAGCGCAGCAGGAACGGGTCGCCGCTCTCGAGCGCCAGCCGCAATCGCTTGCCGGCGTTCGCGAACATCCGGTCGAGGGCGGACGTTATGGCGGAGCCACGGCGCGGCGCGACGATCGCGTGCTCGGCGAGGTCGGCGACCGTGACGCGGCTCGCGGGTGGCGCGCGGTCGGGAGCGAAGGCGGCGACGACCTCCTCGGAGCTCAGGCGCTCGAACCGCGAACTCGTCGGGCAGCTCTCCCGCCAAGAGGCAGAAGGCGGCGTCGAGCTCGTCGGCGGCGAGAAAGCCGAGCATGTCGCCGGCGATGCCCTCGCGCAGGCCGACCTCGATGCCCGGGTGCGCTCGACTGAAGCGCGCGAGCAACCCGGGGACGTCGAGGCCGCCGGCCGGCAGCAGCGCTCCGACCCAGATGCGCCCCCGCAGGACGCCGCGCAGCTCGTCGACCTCCTCGCGCGCGGCGTCGACCTCCGCGAGCACGCGGCGCGCTCGCGCGGCGAGGGCGTTTCCCGCCTGGGTGGGCATGACGCGGCGGCTGGTGCGCTCGAAGAGCGGCGTGCCGAGCTCGCGCTCGAGCCGTTGGATCTGGTGGGAGAGCGCCGACTGGGCGACGTGGAGCTCCGCTGCGGCGCGGGTGAAGTGGCGGTGGCGCGCGACCGCTTCGACGCTTCGCAGCTGTCTGAGCTCCACGGCAACGATCGTAGATCAAGATCGCTTCGATGAGAACTATGCATTGCTCCGCTGGATTCTCGCGCCATCATCGGTGGCAGATGACGACGAAGCACGAACCCGCCGTCGCGCTGCTCGACGCCTCGGCCGGCCACGACGCCGGGCTCGTCGACCGGCTGACCGAACTCATCAACGGCGTCTACGCGATCGCCGAGAGCGGGCTGTGGCGCGACGGGACCACGCGAACGACACGATCCGAACTGGCCGAGTTCATCGCGGCCCGGGAGATCGCCGTCGCCACGACGGACGGGGAGATCGCCGGCTGCGTCCGCGTGCACGACCTCTCCGACGACACGAGCGAGTTCGGGATCCTCGTCGCCGCCCCCGAGCTCCGCGGCACCGGCATCGGGAGGGCGCTCATCGACTTCGCCGAGCAGCACAGCCGCGAGCGCGGACGGCGAGCGATGCAGCTGGAGCTGCTCGTGCCCCGCGGCTGGTCGCATCCAAGCAAGGAGTTCCTCAAGAGCTGGTACGGCCACCGCGGCTACCGGCTCGTGCGCACGACGAGCATTGACGACGCCTATCCGCACCTGGCGCCACTGCTCGCCACGCCGTGCGACCTCGAGGTCTACGAGAAGTCGCTGATCAGAGCTGCAGCATCCGCGCCGTGACCTCGTCGGCCCCGCCTGCTCGCCCCCGGCGTCGTGCTCAGCGCAGGACGGAGTGGACGATGGTGGGACGTCCGGCGCCCAAAAAGAAGATCCCGGGGAAGCCTTGCGTCTCGAACCCGTCGCTGGGGTTGTGGCGCAGCGTGCTGTCCTCGATGGCGAGCGTGCCGGTGCGGTCGTTGCTGACGAAGAAGATCGCGCCGCCGCCCTCGCGCGCGTGGTTGTTCGTGAACGTGCTGGCGCTGATCTTCAGCTGGAAGCGGTCGCCGTCGTTGTAGATCGCGCCGCCGCTGCCGCCGCCGGGCGAGCCGGCGCGAGCCGGGTTCGCGCCGGTCCCGATCGCGTGGTTGCCCGCGAACCGGCTGCGCAACACGTTCCACGACACGCCGATGCTGCTGAGCGCGGCGCCGTTGCTGCAGACGTTGTCGGTGAACCGGCTGTCGATCACCGCCACCGGCAGGCCGTGGTACTGCGAGAGGGCTCGCACCGCACCGCCCCCGATGTCCGGCCCGTTGGGGTCGCAGCGGTTCTCCACAAAGGTCGAGTGCTCGATGCGCAGCCGCCCGCCGCGCACGAAGATCGCGCCTCCACCACCGCCGTCGAAGGTCTCGCCCGTCGAGTCGCCGTGAGTGAAGGCGAGGTTGCGGACGACGAGCCGCGGCGTGGCCTGGTCCTGGCAGTGCGAGGTCGTGAACCGCTGGGCGGGATCGCAGGTGTCCATGTACAGGATGCGCCGCTTGCCGCCGCCGCTGAGCGTGATCCGCCCACCGCCGTCGATGACGACGTCGCGCCGCGTGTTCAGCACCTTCGCCGTCGCCGCCATCCGGATCGTGACCGGCTTGGACCCACAGGAGAAACGGATCGCCCCTCCGGCTCGCACGGCGGCGACGACGGCCGCGGAGGTGCAGCTGCGCGCGGTGCCGTGCCCGACCACGCGTGTCGACGCGGAGGCCGAGCCGGCCGAGAGGACGAGCGCGCTCAAACATGCACTGAGGACGACGCGATGTCGGGTCATCGCGCGGATGCTACGAGCAGCATTCTCGCCATCACCTCGGCGGCCCCCGCCTTCGACAGCGGCTCGTTGAGGTTGCCGCACTTGGGCGACTGCACGCACGACGGGCAGCCCGCCTCGCACGGGCACTCGGTGATGAGCCGGTGGGCGTCCTCGACGAGCCGGTCGAAGTCGCGAAAGCCCTGCAGGGTGATCCCGACGCCGCCGGGGTGGCCGTCGTAGATGAAGATCGTCGGGCGCCCCGTCTGGGGATGGAAGTTCGTCGACAGGCCGCCGATGTCCCAGCGGTCGCACATCGCGAGCAGCGGCAACACCGCGATCTGCGTGTGCTCGGCCGCGTGCAGCGCGCCGAGCAGGTGCTCTGGCGGGAAGTCGCGCAGCAGATCCTCGCCGAGCTCGTACCACAGCGCCTGCGTCGTGAACGAGTGCGAGGGGAGGTCGAGCGCCTGCAGGTCGATGACCTCGTGGTCGGGCAGGCGCTTGCGCTGGTAGGCGTGGACCGTCTCGGTCACGACGACGCGCCCGAAGCTCAGCGTCACGCCGAGGGCGTCGCGGCGATCGAGCAGGCGCTCGATCTCCATGTCGGTCTCGCGCTTGGGCTGCGTGTACCAGTCGCCGTTGAAGGGCTCGACGAGCGCGCGGCGGCCGTCGAGGTCAAGCTCGCGCACCTCGTAGGAGCGCCCGAGGTGCAGGTAGACCGCGCCGTCGTGGACGGTGCTGGGAGCGCGCGAGCCCTCGACCGTGCCCAGCAGCTCGCCGCTGGCCAGGTCGACGACGGCGACGTTGTCGGGCGACGCCGACCGCAGCGACACGCGGGCGGCGGGATAGTCCTCGGCGCGGCGCAGCGAGTAGCGCCCGCGGCGCTCGACGAGCTCACCTTGGGCGACGAGCAGGTCGGCGTAGGCCTGCCAGCGCGGCCCGAGCGTCTCGGCGTCGGCCGCGGTCAGCGGCCCCTCGTGCGCGGCGCACAGCAGGTGGGCGAGGTGAATCGGCTCGTTCTCGTGCCAGACGATCGCGGCCTCGACCGGGCGCTCGAGGAACTCGTCGGGGTGGCGGCAGAAGAACTGGTCCAGCGCGTCCTCGCCGGCGATGTAGACCGCCAGGCCCCGGCCGCGGCGGCCGGCGCGGCCCCACATCTGGCGCAGCGAGGCGACGGTGCCGGGGAAGGTCACGCAGACGGCCGCGTCGAGGGCGCCGATGTCGATGCCCAGCTCGAGCGCGTCGGTGGTGACGACGGCCAGCAGGTCGCCGCGCGTGAGCTGGGCCTCGAGCTCGCGGCGCTGCTGGGGCGTATAGCCGGCCCGGTAGGGCGCCACCCGCTCGCCGAGCTCGGGCCCGAGCTCCTCGCGCACGAGCCGCGCAACCAACTCGACCGCCTTGCGCGACTTGATGAAGCAGATCGTGCGCGCGCCCTCGCGCACGAGCTCGGCCAGCAGGTCGGCCGCCTCGCCCAGCGCGCTGCGCCGCAGCTGCAGCGCCTCGTCGACGACCGGCGGGTTCCACATCGCGATCTGGCGCCGCGCGCCTGGCGAGCCGTCCTTCTCGACCAGGCGGACATCGTCGAAACCGGTCAGGCGCTCGGCGAGCTCGACCGGGTTGGCGATGGTGGCGCTGGCCAGCAGGAAGCGCGGCGTCGTGCCGTAGGCGCCCGCGATGCGGCGCAGCCGGCGCAGGACGTTGCCGACGTGCGCACCGAAGACGCCGCGATAGACGTGCGCCTCGTCGACCACGACGACCGCGAGGTTGGCGAAGAAGTCGGCCCACGCCGGATGGTTGGGCAGGATCCCGACGTGGAGCATGTCGGGGTTGGTGAGCACCAGGTTCGACCGCCGCCTGATCGCCAGCCGCTCCTCGCGCTTGGTGTCGCCGTCGTAGATGGCTGGGCGGACCTGCTTGTGCAGGCCGAAGGCGTTCAGCGCCCGCGCCTGGTCCTGTGCCAGCGCCTTGGTCGGGTACAGGTACAGGGCGCGCGCCTTGGCGTCGGTGCACAGGACCTCGAGCGTCGGCAGGTTGAAGCACAGCGACTTGCCGCTCGCCGTCCCGGTGGTGACGATCGTCGTCGCCTCCCACGCGCTCTCCAGCGCCTGCGCCTGGTGGGTGTAGAGCTGCTCGATGCCGGCGGTCTGCAGCCCCTGACGCAGAGCCGGGTGCAGGTCGGCGGGCACGTCGGCGAACCGCGGCGCCCGCGCCCCTTCGTAGGCCTCGCGCACGAGACGGTCGTCAGAGCGCCCGGCGTCGAGCAGGGCGCTCCACGGCTCGGTGCGGCGGCGGCACCGATCGCCGTCGTCCGCGAAGGGGGGAGCTGGGGCTCCGGGCGGCGATTGGTGAGCCACCCGCCCCATCCTAGGGCGCGCTACCAGCCGTGACCCAGAGCGACGATCAGCAGCACGATGGCCACGATCGCCGCGAGCACGACCACCACGAGGTTGGCCGCGAGCGCAATGGAGGTCCAGCGCGGGCGACTCGACTGCGGCTGCTCCGCCGGGGCCTCGGCGTCGACCACGTCAAGGCCCTCGACCGTGCCCTCGCGCCAGCTCACCGCGCTGGCCAGCGCGCCGGTGATCAGCGTGTTGAGCGAGACGCCCTCGCGCTCGGCAACGCGCGCGAGCTCGGCGTGCAGCGACTGGGGCATGCGCACCAGCAGGCGCCCGGAGTGGGTGCTCTGCTGCTGTGGCTGCGTGCGTTCCTCGGCCTCGCGGGTCGCCATCTCCTCGCGAGGGTATCCCTCGCCCTCACCGTCCACAACCGCGGCACGCATTCGATCAACAGCGCGGCGGATGAGACGTGAGACCTGGGCCTGGGAAAGCCCGACCTCGCGCGCGATGTCGGCCTGGCTGCGGTCCTCGTAATAACGCAGCTCGACGATGCGCCGCTCGCGCTTTGAGAGGACGCTCATGCCGGCCTCCAACAACGCGCGCTCGTCGGCGAGCTCGTCGGGTGCCGCGGGCGCGTGCTCGGGCTCCAATGACACGTGGGGCGCGCGTGCCTGCATGGCCTGGACGACGTCCTTCTCGCTGCGCCCGACCGCGGCGGCGAGTTCGGCGTGGCTGGCCAGGCGGCCCTCGCGCGCGCCGATCTCGACCTGGGCGCGACGCACCTTGGCGCCGAGCTCGAGCAGAGGCTGCGGGGGGCGGACGAGGTGCGTGCGGTCGCGCAGGTGGTGGCGGATCTCGCCCTCGATCGCCGGGACGGCGACGGCGCGCAGATCGCGCCCACGGGAGGGCTCGAATCGGTCGACGGCCTTGATCAGGCCGATGGCCCCGACCTGCACGAGATCGTCCACGGGCTCACCACCGCGGGCGTAGCGGCGTGCGACGGACTGCACGAGACCCATGTGCTTCTCGATCAGGCGCGCTCGCGCTTCCTGATGCCCCCCAGGCACGTCCCTACCGTAGCCGTCCACGCAAGTCCCCGTGGGGGAACTTTTGGTCAGTATCACTGCAGTTTCATCGATGATTACAGGGATTACGCGCGCCGCCGGAAGGCATGAAGAAGCCGATGGCCGGTGCCCACGACCCGCTTCGCGCTCTCTCCCTGGGGGCGCTTCTGGCGTTGGTCGTGCTTGCGACGGCTCCGACGGCGCGGGCGGATGAGGCCTCCGCAGCCGCCGCGGCAGCCTCGGGCGCAGCCATCGCGGAGCAGGCGCAGCCGGCCAACGTGAACGTGTCGGTCCGGGTCGACAGCCCGGGCGACAACGGCCCCGTCACGCAGGCCAACAGCGCGGGCGCGAGCGCCGCAGGCGGCACGAGCGCCACCACGAGCACCACCGGTGGGGCAACCGGTGGCGCGGACGCAGCAGCCGGCACCGCCACCGCGACGGCGACCGGGGCCCAGGCGGCCCCCGCCAACGTCAACGTCTCGGTTCGGGTGAACAGCGCCGGCGACGACGGCCCGGTGGCCCAGACCAACACCGCCGGCGGCACCGCCGCCGCCGGTAACAGCCAGGTCACCGCCCCCGCCGCGGCGGCGTCGGATCACGGCGCATCGGCTCCGGCCGCCGCGACGACGCACGACAGCGCGTCGGCACCGGCGACGCCGGGCACGTCGGCCCTGGCGGCGAAGGACACGAGCTCGCCCGCCAAGGCCGGCGGCGACAGCGTGTCGGCCCCCGGTGTGACTGTCTCCAAGGACAGCGTCAGCGCCCCCGGTGCGAGCGCCTCTGCCGGCCAGGCGTCGGCGCCCGGCGTCAGCGCCTCCCAGCAGGCGGTGACGACGCCGGCCGCGTCCGCCAACAGCAGCGGCGTGTCGACCCCCGCTGCGTCGGCGGGCGACGACGGAGCCGACGCCGCCGGTGTTCCCGACACCTGGACATGGGTGTGGAACTGGACCGGTGCGTGCATGACCGCGCCGACCGCCTCGACCCGCTCCGGCTGGAACTGGGAGTGGAACTGGACGTGCTCGGAGGACTCTGCGCCAGGCCCGGCGGGGACGCCGGGCGGCGGGCAGTCACCAGGCGCCGGCACTCCGGTGGCGGTGACCGATACGCCCGCAGCGCCCGCCGCCGATCCTCCGCTCCTTCCGGCGACCGGTCAGCAGGCGACGCCGCACGAGTCCTCCGCATCCAGGTCGACCGGCGGGACGCCCGCCGCGCCGCCGATGTTCGCGTCGCTCGCCACCACCGCGACCGGCTCGCTCCCCCTGGCTCCGTCATCGATCGGCATCACGCGGGCCACCGCCCCCCAGGCCCATGCCGCTCCATCGGCTGCGCGCGCGACGCTTGTGCGCGAGCGCAGCCGGCGGGGCGCCGGCGGTGGCGATCACCGTGCCCCCTTCGCTCCCGATCCGACCTCGCCGCCCGCCCTCGCCGGCGGCACGAGCGGCGGATCCTCAGGCTTTGCCCTCATCCTGCTCATGGCCCTGGCGGCCGCCGTAACGCTGACCGACCCCGCCGGGTTGGGCCAGCGCGTCGCAGCGGCGGTGGCCAACGGCGTGGACAGGATCGCCAGAAGGATCGATCGGCCGGGCTAGCTCCTTCGCTCCGACTCAGCGCACGCCGCGCGCGAGAAGCGCGGCACGCACTGTCATCGAACGAAGGAACGACCCCATATGAGACGACGTCTCCTCGCGTTCATCGCGAGCGCCGTCCTCCTCCCGGCTACGGCAGCTGGGTCGGCGGCGGCGGACGGACCGTCGGTGCAGGATGTTGGCCAGTCGGCCGGCAGCCAGCAGTCGGCGAGCTCGTCCGCCAACTCCACCCAGGTGCAGCCGTCGAATACGAACATCTCTGTTCGTATCGGCAGCCCGGGTGGCGGCGGCGCGGTGAACCAGAGCAACTCGTCGACCGCGACATCCGCGGCCGGCAACACGAATGACACGACCCAGCAGGCCAGCCAGTCGGCCGGCCCGTCGGGCGTGCAGGCGGCCAACCAGTCGGCCACCAACGACCAGTCGGCTGACTCGTCGGCAACGTCGACGCAGGTCAAGCCGTCCAACACGAACATCTCGGTCCGCATCGGGAGCCCTGGCGACGACGGCTCCGTGACGCAGACCAACAGCTCGCAGGCCGATTCGACCGCGGGCAACACGAACAAGACCAAGCAGTCCGCCGATCAGTCCGGCGGCGGGTCCGGCGGGACCCAGAACGTGGATCAGAGCGCCTCCAACAAGCAGGATGCGCAGTCCGACGCCACGTCCGAGCAGGACCACGCGAAGAACGTGAACATCCCCGTTCGCATCTTCAGCGATGGCGACAACGGCTCGGTTACGCAGACCAACAGCTCGGACGCCAAGTCGGCGGCGGGCAACAAGAACGAGACGAGCCAGGACGCGGATCAGAGCTCCGGTCATGGTTCGGCTCCGGTGCGCGACGCCTGCGGCGGCAAGTGTGGCGACCACGGCGGTTCTGCCGTCCAGAACGTTGACCAGAAGGCCTACAACGACCAGTCGGCGGATTCGTCGGCGACGTCGACGCAGGACCATCCGAGCAACGTCAACATCCCGGTGCGGATCTTCAGCTCCGGCGATGACGGCGACGTCACGCAGTCCAACTCGTCGTCGGCTGATTCGGCGGCGGGCAACACGAACCACACCGACCAGTCGGCCGATCAGTCGGCGGGTGGCTCGGGCGGCTCCGCGGTGCAGGCCATCGACCAGAAGGCCGATAGCCAGCAGGATGCGTCCTCGGACGCGACCTCGCACCAGTTCGGCGCCAGCAACGAGAACTACCCGGTGCGCATCGGCAGCCCTGGGTACGGCGGTGACGTCGACCAGTCCAACTCGTCGTCGGCGGACTCGGCGGCGGGCAACGACAACGAGACGTCCCAGGACGCCTCTCAGGACCCGACTGGCAGCACCACGCAGTACATCGACCAGTCGGCGGACAACGAGCAGTCGGCGGATTCGTCGGCCGAATCGACACAGTGCTGCGCCAGCAACACCAACGCCCCCGTTCGCATCAAGAGCTACGGCGACGGTGGCGACGTGACGCAGTCCAACAGCTCGGACGCCAAGTCGGCGGCGGGCAACGACAACGAGACCGACCAGACCGCCGATCAGTCGGCCGGTTCGGGCTACGGCTCGGCAGTGCAGTACATCGACCAGTCGGCGGACAACGAGCAGTCAGCGGATTCGTCGGCCGAATCGACCCAGAAGGGCGCGAGCAACTCCAACTCGCCGGTTCGCATCAAGAGCTACGGCGACGACGGAAACGTGGATCAGTCCAACAGCTCGGACGCTCAGTCGGCCGCTGGCAACAGCAACGAGACCGACCAGACCGCCAACCAGTCGGCCGGCGGCGATCCCGTCCAGGCGATCGACCAGAAGGCCGACAACTACCAGGACGCCTCCTCGGACGCCACGTCCGAGCAGGTCGATCCGAGCAACGACAACTCGCCGGTCCGCATCAAGAGCGGTGGGGACGGCGGCAATGTCGATCAGTCCAACTCGTCGTCGGCGCAGTCGGCAGCGGGCAACGACAACCAGACCAACCAGACGGCCGATCAGTCGGCCGACTCGGGCTATGCCCCCGCCAAGTGCGACAAGTGCGGCGGCGGTGGCGGCTCGACCACGCAGTACATCGACCAGTCGGCGAAGAACGATCAGTCAGCGGATTCGTCGGCCGAGTCGACCCAGAAGGACGCCAGCAACTCCAACTCGCCGGTTCGCATCGGAAGCTACGGCGACGACGGAAACGTGGATCAGTCCAACTCGTCGTCGGCGGACTCCGCGGCGGGCAACACGAACGAGACGTCCCAGGACGCCTCGCAGGATCCGCATGGCGGTGGGACCACCGTCCAGGCCATCGGCCAGTGGGCCGGTAGCGAGCAGTCGGCTGATTCGTCGGCCGACTCGTACCAGGATGGTGCGAGCAACTCCAACGCGCCGGTTCGCATCAAGAGCGACGGCGACAGTGGAGACGTGAGCCAGTCGAACTCGTCGTCGGCGCAGTCGGCGGCGGGCAACGACAACTACACCGACCAGTCGGCCGAGCAGTCGGCTGACGGTTCGGGCGACGCGACCGTCCAGGCGATCGGCCAGTGGGCCGACAACAGCCAGGACGCCTCCTCGGAGGCCACGTCGAAGCAGTTCGATCCGAGCAACTCCAACTCGCCGGTTCGCATCAAGAGCGACGGCGACGGCGGTTACGTGGATCAGTCGAACTCGTCGTCGGCGGACTCGGCGGCGGGCAACGACAACGAGACGTCCCAGGACGCCTCGCAGGACGCCGGTTCCGCTCCTGCCGACATGAGGTCGGCCGAGTGCAGCAGCTGCGGCCACGGCGGCGGTCCCGTCGTCCAGGCCGTGGGCCAGTGGGCGTACAACGACCAGTCGGCCGATTCGTCGGCCGAGTCGGTCCAGAAGGGCGCCTGCAACACCAACTCGCCGGTTCGCATCAAGAGCGACGGCGACGACGGTGACGTCTCGCAGTCGAACAGCTCGGACGCCGAGTCGGCGGCGGGCA
This sequence comes from uncultured Actinomycetes bacterium, assembly GCA_963821355.1. Taxonomy (GTDB): domain Bacteria; phylum Actinomycetota; class Thermoleophilia; order Solirubrobacterales; family Solirubrobacteraceae; genus JAOPZW01. The sequence continues at coordinate 14,655 of CAWGDO010000012.1, forward strand.
ACGACAACAAGACGAAGCAGTCGGCCGATCAGTCGGCCGGCTCGGGCTATGGCGACGCGGCTGTCCAGGCGATCGGCCAGTGGGCCGACAACGCCCAGGACGCCTCGTCGGACGCCACGTCCGAGCAGTACTACCCGAGCAACGTCAACTCGCCGGTGTGGCTGTACAGCTACGGCGGGGGCGGCTCGGTCGACCAGTCAAACGACTCCTCTGCCACGTCGGCTGCGGGCAACCGCAACTCGACGTGCCAGCGCGCACAGCAGGGCCAGGGATATGGCTCCTACTGCGGCAAGAAGGAGCGCAAGCCTCTCGCCTTCCGAAAGGTGAGCTGAGGCGCGGGATGGCCCCGTCGGCCGGTTCTGGGTGGGCCGGCCGGCGGGCCACCGCTCCACGTTGTCTTTGGCCTGCAATCGCGCGCCCGTCAGGTGACACGACGGTTGCGTCACACGCGGGCCAGGAGTACCGTCGCCCGACCAAGGTCCGGGGGTAACGGGGGGTAACACGTTGGGGGCGAGACCACACCTTCGCTGGGTGGCGATCGCGGCGACACTGTGGCTCGCCGCGGTGCCCGCTGCCGCACTCGCGCAGTCACCGTCGGGGCCGGACGCAGCGCCCGGCGGCTCGTCGAGCGGTCCCAGCCCGGACCCGGTGCCGTCCGCGGCGCGCAAGCCGGTGATCAAGCGCACGATCCCGCCCGCTCACATCGCCGCGCCGACTCCGGCCCAGTCCACGCAGACCACGACCGTCGCGCCGTCGGTGACCACGCCTGCCAAGCCGGCGGTCCGGCGCGCGACGACGCGCCACCGCAAGAAGGCCGTGCAGCACAAGCGCGAGAAGCCCGCGCCGGCGACGAAGCACCGCGCTGTGGTGGACCCGCCATCGTTGCCCCGTTTGATCCCAGCCCAACTCGTCGCTCGAACAACCGGCAACGACGACGGCCGAGCCCGCAAGCTCGCCGCAGGAGCTCTGTCATTGCTACTCCTCGCGCTCGCGAGTGCGATGCTGTTGGCCGTGACGGCGCGGGTGGAGCGGCGGAAGGTGGTGCGGTGAAGGCGATTGCGCTCGCAGATCGCGGGTGCGGCGCTACTCGCGCCAACTGCGGCGGCGACACCGGTTATCACGCCGACACTGTTCGGAACGCCCGGCGAAATGGCTGGTTTCGAAGCAACGTGACGGTCAACTGGACTGTCACGGACGATGCTGGCTGGCCCCTCAGTCGACACGCAGGGTTGCGGCCCGAGTCCACTCTGACTGCTGACACACCGCCTCCCGGTACAACGCTCACCTGCACGGCGACGAGCCAGCCCGACCCGAACACGACGGTCACGAGAAAGAACTCAGTGCTGGTATCGATCGATCGGGTCGCACCGGGGTCGCTTGCGGCAGGACGCTGATCGCACTCCTGACGGCGGCGGATTGTTCAACCACCGGCTATCCAAGTCACCTGGTCCGCGACGGACTCCGACATCGGGGGTGACTTCCTGTACGTCGACTGCCGTACTCCGGACCGGATGGCGTCGGGCATCTCGCTGAGCGGTACATGCAGGGACAGGGCCGGCAACGTCAGCGCGCCGTTCCCTTCGTCTTCAATTACGACTCGACTCCGCCGGTCCTGACGAGCGTGACGGTGCGGCCTGACGACGCTGGCGTGCGACTTACGTGGCAGGCCTCTGGGGCGTCGAGGATCATGGTCACGCGGAGCTCGGGCAGCGCGCGGACCGCGCAGAGCGGTGTTGTCTACGACGGAACCGGTGACGGCTTCACCGACAACGGACTCAAGAACGGCACGCGCTACACCTACCTCGTCCAGGCGTTTGACCCGGCGGGGAACGTCGCCAGCGGCTCCGGTCGACCGTTACGCCTTACTGCCGAGGCATCAAGCGAGCACCTGCTCTCACCGGGCCACCGGTCCACGGTCCGCAAGGCGCCGATGCTGCGCTGGCGCGAGGTCCGCAAGGCGAGCTATTACAACGTCCAGCTCTTCCGCAAGGGCAAGAAGATCCTCAGCGCGTGGCCGACCAAGCCGCACTACCAGCTGCGCAAGGTCTGGACCTACCGCGGCCACCGCCATCGGCTGGTGAAGGGCACGTACTGGTGGTACCTCTGGGCCGGGTACGGCCATCGCTCCCAGCACCGCTACGGCAAGCTGCTCGGCAAGCGCAGCTTCGTCGTCCGCTGACCGCCGCCACAATTCCGGGGTGCGCTGCCTCTACGTCGACCTCGACGCGACGCTGCTCGGGCCAAGCGGTGCGGTGACGCGCGATGGCGACGGGCGCTTCACGTTGCTGGGGCTGCGCGCGCTCGAGGCGTGCGAGCGCGCCGGCGTGCTCGTCGTCGCGATGTCCGGGCGCCCACGGGCGATGCTCGCCGGTGACCTCAGACTGCTCGGCATCGGCGACTACATCTTCGAGGCGGGCGCCGGTTACGTGCTCGACGGCGAGCTGCACTGGCTCGGCGACCCGGACGGCAACGCGCGGATAGCCGCGTCGGGCGCGGTGACAGTGCTCGCCGAGCACTTCGACGGGCGCCTCGAAGCCGATTCGCAGCCGCGCGAGGCCTCGCAGCTGCTGCGCGGCCTCGTCGACGTCGCGGAGGCCGAGCAGCTGCTCGCTGAGCGCGACCACGGCGAGCTGCGGCTGATCGACAACGGCCCCTCCTACCGCCACTCCCAGGCTCTCGCCGAAAAGCTGCCACGCGTCCACGCCTACCACCTGATCGCGCGCGAGATCTCCAAGTCCGCCGCGGTCGCCGCCCACGCCCGAGCCCGCGGCCTGCACCGCGACGACTGCCTCGCCGTCGGCGACTCGCGCGAGGACCTCGAGGTCGCCGAGTCGGTCGGCGCGCTGTGGCTCGTCGCCAACGCGCTCGAGCAGGAGCCGGAGCTCCAGCAGGCCCTCGCGCGCCACCCCAACGCGCGCGTCGCCGAAGCGGCGCACGGCCCGGGCGTCTACGAGGCCGTCATCACCACGCTGGCGGAACGACGATGAGAGCGCTGCTGCTCGCGACGGCGGCGCTGGCTTTCGCGGCCGCAGCGCCCGCCGCCGTACCCGCCGAGACCATCGGCCACTCGGTGCAGGGCCGGCCGATCACGATGACCCGCGTCGGCGACCCGGCGGCGCCGCGCAAGATCCTCGTCGTCGGCTGCATCCACGGCGACGAGCCTGAGGGCCGCGGAATCGTCGAAGACCTCGAGCACGCCACGCCCGCCCCCGACACGCAGCTGCTGCTCGTCAAGGACCTCAACCCCGACGGCTTCGCGCATCACACCCGCCAGAACGCCCACGGCGTCGACCTCAACCGCAACTCCTCCGCGCACTGGGCCGGCGCCGGCGCGCGCCCATGGTCCGAGCCCGAGACTCGCGTGATACGAGCGTTGATACTGCGCGAGCGCCCGACGCTGACCATCTACTACCACCAGCCGTTCGGCCTCGTCGACGTCCCGGAGGGCGGCCACCCGCAGTTCGCCAAACGCTACGCCGAGCTCACCGGCCTGCCGCTCAGGCGCCTGAGCCGCCGCCACGGCAGCCTGTCGCGCTGGCAGAACGTCCGCATCCGCCCGGGGTCGGCGATCGTCGTCGAGCTCGCGCCCGGACCGCTGCCGCGCACGCTGCGCCTGCGCCACGTCGCGGCCGTCCTGGCGATGTGAGCTACTCGGCCGCCTGCGCCGGCGACGCAGGGCCGACGCGCAGCGCCCGGCGCAGCCGCGCCGGCAGGTACCAGTTCCAATCGCCCAGCAGCTTCATCACCGCCGGCACGAGCACCATGCGCACGACCGTCGCGTCGAGCAGGATCGCCGCCGACAGGCCCAAGCCGAATTCCTGCAGGCCGACGAAGCTGCCGAACGTGAAGCCCGAGAACGCGGCGATCATGATGATCGCCGCGGCCGTGATGATGCGGCCGGTGTGCTCGAGGCCGTAGGCGACCGCGTGCTCATTGTCGTGCGTCAGGTCCCACTCCTCGCGCATGCGCGAGAGCAGGAAGACCTCGTAATCCATCGACAACCCAAAGAGGATCGCGAACAGGAAGATCGGGATCCACGCGTCGATCTGCGGCGAGCTCTGCAGCCCGATCACGTCGCCCCAGCCATGCTGGAAGGCGAGGGTCAGCAGGCCGTACGTTGCGGCGACCGACAGCAGGTTCATCACGACGGCCTTGGCCGGCAGGACGACCGAGCGGAACGCGCGCAGCAGCAGGAGATAGGAGATCACGAGGACGGCGAGGATGAGCCACGGGAACGCGCCGTAGGCCTTGTCGATGAAGTCCACGCCGAAGGCCGGCGCGCCGGTCAGCAGGACGTCGGCGGAGGCCGGGAAGCGCGCGCCCGGAATGTAGTCGTCGCGGATCCGGTGCACGAGGTCGACGGCCGGCTGCTCGCCGGCGTCGCTGTGCCCGGCGGCGCGGATCTGGATGATCTGGCCCGTGGAGTCGACGAGGTTTGCCCGCTGGGCGATCGCGGGGTCGACGAGCGCCGGGGCGAGGATCGTCTCGGGCTGGACCTCGGGATCACGGCGCAGCTCGGCGATCAGTCGCTGCTGCGCGGCGACGATCTGCGGATCGGTGGCACCGCCCGCCTTCCCGGTGTCGATGACGATCTGCTGAGGCGCCAGCGCGCCAGGCCCGAGCGTTGTCTCGAGAATCTTCAGGCCACGCGCGGCCTCCGTCGTGATCGGGATGCCACGGTTGTCGCCGCCGGTCAGGTGCAGCCCGGTCGCCGAAAGCGCGAGCGCGATCAGAAGTGTGGCCGCCATGCCGCCCCACAGCACGGGGCGACGCATGATCGCAACCGCCAGCCGGTGCCAGAAGCCCGTGACGTCGCGCGCCGCCCGGTTCTCGAGGATCCGCTTGGGGATGACGCGCAAGCTATTGACGCGCCTGCCCATCACCGACAGGAAGGCGGGCAGGAAGGTGGCCGAGGCGGCGATCGAGACGAGCGGCACGAGCAGGCCGCCGACGCCCATCGAGCGCATGAACGGCAGCGGCATGAAGACCAGCAGTGCCAGCCCGACCGCAACGGTCAGCCCGGAGAACAGCGTCGCCCGCCCCGCGGTCTCCATGGTCTTGACGAGCGCATCCTGCGGGTTGTCGTGGAGCGGTAACTCCTCGCGGAAGCGGAAGACAACGAGCATCGAATAGTCGATGGCGATGGCGAAGCCGATGAGCGTGACGATGTTCGTCACGTAGACGGCCATGTCCATCGTGTGGGCGAAGATCCACACCAGGCCGAGCGTCGTGGGGATGCTGACGGCCGCGAAGATGAACGGCACGACGACGCCGCCCAGCGTGCCGAACATGAACAGCATCACGAGCAGGGCGATCGGGATGGCGATCGATTCGCCGCGCGCGAGGTCGTCGTTGTAGATCGGCTGGGTGTCGTGGTTGAGCGCCGGGTAGCCGGACAGGTACGTCGTGGCGCCGGGCACGGTGCCGATCGCCTTGCGCACGTCGGGCGTCACCTTGGAGGCGTCCTGGTTCTCCAGCGACGTCGAGATCTGCACGAAGACGACGTCCTTGCCCGCCGACTGCGGCGCGCCCGCCTTGCCGTTCTTCACCGCGGTCGCGCCACGCTGCGCGGCAGCTGCGACCGCTGCCGCCGACGGCCGCCGGCCGTCGTTGCCCTGCACGACGAGCGTGAACGCACCGTCCGAACGCTCGTGCATGCGGTCCTTGAGCAGATTGAGACCCCTCTCGGAATCCGAGCCGGGGACGCTGAAGCGGTTGGAGAGCAGGTCCCCGAGGTTGGACGCCGCGTAGCCCCCAAGGACGAGCAGGACGAGCCAGCCGGCGATGATCGGCCGCCGGTGCCGGATCACGGAGCGCGTCCAGCGTGCCATTCGCGAATGGTACGGGCCCGCGGCTACGGGTCAGATCACGTCGGCCAGCGACGCGGCCGCCGCGGCGATCGCGTCGAGGTCGGTCGCCTCGATGACGCGCTGCAGGTCGAGCATCCGTGCGCCGAACGCGTCGAGATCGCTGCTGCCGACGATGGCGAAGCAGGGCACGCCGCTCTGCCGCGCGCGGGTCGCGATCTCACCGGCGATCTTGCCCTGCAGCGTCTGCTCGTCGATGCGGCCCTCGCCGACGATGACCGCGCGCGCCGCGCGCATCCGCGCGTCGAAGTCCAGGCTGCCCAGGACGAACGGCGCGCCGGGCTCGAGCGCCGCGCCGTACTGCGCCCACAGCCCGCCGCTCAGCCCTCCGGCGCAGCCCGTCATCGGCTCGCCGCGTGGGTCGCGCGGCAGCTCGGCGGCGATCTTCTCCAGCCGCTTTGTCAGCCGCTTGACCGTTGCCGGGTCGGCGCCCTTCTGCGGGCCGAAGACGATCGCGGCGCGCTCGAACGGGACGCGCACGTCGCAGATGCAGACGATGCGTGCGCCGCCAAGGCCGCCGGCGTCGTCGATCGCCTCGATCGCGCCGCGCCCGCCGTCGGTCGTCGCGCTCCCTCCGCAGGCCACGAGCACGACCTGTGCGCCGGCCTCGACGGCGGCGACGATCAGCTCACCGGTGCCGCGCGTCGAGGCCGCTTCCGCGTTGCGCTCGTCCTCGGCGAGCAGCGCCAGCCCGCTGGCCCGCGCCATCTCGACGATCGCCGTGCCGCCGTCCTCGATGAGCGCGAAGCCGGCGTCGATCTCGCGGCCGAGCGGATCGTGCACGCGCGCCGCGGCGGTCTCGCCTCCCAGCGCGGTGAGGAGCACCTCCATCGTGCCGTGACCGCCGTCGGCGACGGGGCACAGGTCGGGCGGGCGCAGCCCCGCCGACTCCAGGCCGCGCCCGATCGCCGCCGCCACTTCGCTGGCGCGAAACGTGCCCTTGAACCCGTCCGGCGCGACGAGGACGGGGCGCTCTTTCATGGTGGTGGAGGCTAGGCCAACGCGCGGCGCCGCTGGTGGATGAGCGTCGCGATCGCCGCGTTGACGAGGCAGAAGTAGACGGGATAGAGCAGCAGCGCGGGGTCAGGCGCGCCGACCGCGCCCGCGGCCAGCGCGCCGGCGAGACTGGCCAGCGCGTAGGTGGCAAGCGTCTCCGAAGCGGGATCGCGGTAGGCCTTGGGCGCCATCATCGCGGCCCCGAGCAGGTCGGCGGCGACCACGGATGCCGTGGCGAGCAGTGGCGCGTCGGCAACGATCCAGCCCGCGACGCCCCCGGCCGCCAGGGCGATCATCAGCGCCTCACGTGCGCCGAACCCGCCCTCGCCACGACGGATGGCGAGGAAGAAGACGAAGCTCGTGAGCACGGCCTGCACGGCGGTCATCAGCACGCTCCACGACGCCCCGCCGGCGCGCTGCGAACCGAACGCGACGATCGCCAGCGTCGACCAGATCAACCACGCTCCTCGGTGCGGACGCGTCGTGCCCCGTGCGATGTCGCGGACGTACGGGATCGTGTCCGCGACGCCGACCGCTCCGGCAAGGACGCCGAAGACCGGCGCGATGTCGCTCACCGTGCGAGCGCGGTCACCGCATCGGGGAGCGCCCGCACCGGCGAGACGACGCACGGTGCGCCGGTCTTGTGGACGAACCGGCGGCGCGCCTCGTGGTAGCTGCGATCCGGGCCGAAGAAGCACGCGTGCGAGCGCACCAGCTCCTCCTTGCGGTAGGCGACCAGTGGCTTGACCCGCTCGTCGGCGGCCCGCCGGCGGCGCTTGTCCCCGAGCAGCCAGGGGAGTTCGCGATCGGCCGCAAGCCGCTGCGCCATGCGTCGGACCTCGCCGCGGAAGCTCTCCACCGACGCGCCGAACGCCGCGTCGAGCAGCCCGATGTCGACCGCCTCGCGCGCGCCTACGGCCGTGAACGGCGCGCTCGTGAGCCGCGCGGTGGCGTCGTCGCCCACGCGGCGCGGCAGCAGATAGGTCCAGTACTCGGACCCGTAGAGGCCGCCCATGTGCTGGTAGTAGGGGTTCAGCACGACGTCCTCGCGCGCCACCACGTGGTCGGCGGCAAGTGCGAACGGCACGCCGCCGGCGGCCGCGTCGCCGGCGAGTGCCGAGATCACCAGATGCGAGTCCGTCTCGACGATGTCGCGCACGACGTCGTCGATCGCCAGCAGGTTCCACCACGACTCGATCGCCGGGTCGTCGGCCGCCTCGATGACGTTGAGGTGGATCCCATTGGAGAAGAAGTCGGTGCCGCCCATGAGCACGATGACCTTCGTCTGGTGGCGCGAGCGGGCGTACGCGTAGGCCTGGCGCAGCCGCCGGCACTGGGCGGTGCTCATGGCACCGTTGTAGAAGTCGAAGTGCAGGTAGCCGACGCCGTCGCGCTCCTCGTAGGCGATCTCGCGGTAGACGTCCAGCGGCGCGTCGACCGCGACGTCGGCCCGCGGGGCGGCGACCTCGTGGCCGGCGAGCGCGAGCGCGCGGGTGGCCGGGAGCTTGTACGCGTCGGGCGCCTTGAGATGGGTGATCCAGACCGCGCCGTCGGACGTCGCCCGGCAGATCGCGTCGTCGCGCTGGGCGATGATGTCGCCCGGCTCGCCGCGCAGCGCCTGCTCGCGATGCGCGCCGAAGAGGTGGAACTGCGTCCCCTCGATCGTGTCCACGACGCCGGGGTGGCCCTCGCCGGCGCGGATCTTGCGCAGCACGACATCGGTGGAGTCCGTTTCCCAGTCGATCGCGCGTGTGGCCTGCTGCATGAGCGGCCGCGGGCGGCCCGTCACGTCTGCCGCGCGGTAGTCCAGCGCCTCCGGCGTCCCGCCCGAAGCGATCTTGCCCATCGCCTCGACGATCGCGTCGACCGCCGCCCGGCGGACCTCATGGCGGTACAGGCTGCTCTTGCCCACCTCGCGGGTGGCGAACGTCCGGCTGGCCCAGATGTCGCCGGCGTCGGCCTCGCCGTTGGCCTCCAGCACGGTCACGCCCCACTCGTCCATGCCGAGCTCGATCGCCCAGTCCAGCGACGACGGCCCGCGATCGCCGCGCGGCCCCGGGTGCACGACCAGGCAGCGGTGCTGCGACCAGATCGACTCCGGGATGAACTTCTTCAGGAACGGGCAGACGATCAGCTCGGGCTGTCCGTGAGCGACGGCCGCCCGCATGTCGTCGGGCGAGTCGACCACGGCGACGCTGACGTCGTGCCCCATCTCGGTGAGCGCGATGCTCGCGCGCTGGCTGAGGCTGTTGTGGGCAGAGACGAGGAAGAGAACGCGCATTACTCATGAGAGACCTCTTCGGCGCGCTTTTGATCCTGTGAGAATGGTCACTTACGCCGGCAGCGAGAGCCGGAAGGCGCTGCCACCGCCCGGCGCGGGTTCCACCCAGATACGCCCGCCGTGGAGCTCGACGACCTTGCGGCAGACCGCCAGGCCGAGGCCGTTGCCAGGCGCCGCGTCCTCGGAGTGCCCGCGCGCGAAGAGGTCGAACACGCGCTCGCGGTTGCGCTCGCTGACGCCGGGCCCGTTGTCGCGCACGGTCAGGATCCACTCGCCGAGCCCACGCGCGGCGTTGACCTCGATGACCGGCGGCGCGTCGCCGCGGAACTTCAGGGCGTTGACGAGCAGGTTCTGGAACACGCGGGCAAGCTCGCCCTCGACGCCGCGCACGGTGGGCAGCGGCCCGACCTCGACGCGCGCGCCGGCCGCCTCGATCTGGGGCGCCAGCGTGTTAAGGAGCCCCTCGATCGTGTGGCGCAGGTCGACGCGCTGCTCCGGCGCGGCGCTGCGGCCGATGCGCGCGAGGTCGAGCAGGCCGTCGACCAGCCGGCGGCCGTGCGCGACGGCGCCGCGCAGGTGGGCGATGATCTCCTCGCGCTGACTGTCGACGCCGCGCTCGAGCAGGGCTGTGAGCTGCGAGATCGCCATGAGCGGCTCGCGCAGGTCGTGCGCGGCGATGTCGGCGAAGCGCTCGAGCTCGGCGTGCGAGCGGCGCAGCTCCGCCTCGTCGCGCTTGCGTGCGGTGATGTCGTGGACGACGGCCGAGGCGCCGACGACGTCGCCCCCGCGGTCGCGGATCGGCGAGGCGGTGAGCACGACGTCGACCAGCCCGCCGTCCTTGCGCACCCATTGCGTCTCGATGCGCTCGACGCGCCGGCCGGCGAGGACCGCGCTGAAACGCTCGTTCTGCTTGGCGAAGTCCTCGTCGAGTACGAGCATGCGAACGGGCCGGCCGATGATCTCGTCGTGCTCGTAACCGAACAGGCGCTCGGCGCCGGGGTTCCAGTGCGTGATGCGCCCCTCGCCGTCGGCGCCGACGATGGCGTCGTCGGTGGACTCGACGATCGCCGCCATCCGTCGAGCGGAGTCTTGGGCGCGTCGCAGGCTCGTGACATCGCGGTAGGTGACGAGGATGCCGTCGCCCAGCCGGACGGCGCGCATCTCGAAGATGCCGCGGATGTGACCGGCGCCGACCGCGCCGTCGAACGCGACCTCCATCTCCCACGGCACGCCGGTGGCGACGACCTCGCAGTAGGCGCTGAACGGCCCCTCGCGGAAGGCAGGAACGAACTCGAGCAGGCGGTGGTCGATGATCTCGGCCACCCGCATCCCGCTCATGCGCTCGAGCGCCGCGTTGGCGTAGATCGCGACGAAGTCGAAGATCGCCCCCGAGTCGTCGCGCAGCGCGCGAAGGATGCTCAGGCCGTCGGGGAACTCGTCGAACGCCTCGCCGAAGTCCCCCGATGTGACCGACGGGCTGCTTTCCGCACGCCCCACCGCCCGACTCTACTGGTCGAGCTGATCCACCGTGCAGGCCTCCGGCGCCTTGTCGTCGCGCCAGCGCTGGACCTTGGACCCGTGGCGAATCCGCCCATCGGAGACGTGGTCGAAGGTGATCTCGACGACGAGCTCGGGGCGCATGGCGACCCACTCGAGCTCGCGGCCCTGCGTCCATCGGCTCGCCTCACCGCTGCCGCGCTCGCCGGTCTCATACGGCGCGAACTTGTCGACCAGCTCGCGCTTCTCCTTGGCGCTGAAGCCGCTCGAGTGGCCGACAGCGCGCAGGTGCTCACCGTCGTAGAGGCCGAGGATGAGCGCGCCGACTGTGCGCTCGGCCTTGCCGGGGCGCCAGCCCATGACGACGGCGTCGACGGTGCGCACGCGCTTGACCTTGATCATCCCGGTGCGCTCGCCGGGCCGGTACGGCGCTTCGGACTCCTTGGCGATCACGCCCTCGGCGTCATGCAGCCAGTGCTCGGCGTCGGCGGCGATGCGCACGACGTCGGTCAGCATGACGGGGGCGGTCACGAGCGCTTCCAGCGCGGCGCGCCGGTCGTCGTACGAGCGTTCGAGGAGCACGTCGTCGTCGCGTGCGAGGAGGTCGAAGGCGTAGTAGGTGGCCGGCGTCTCCTCGGCGAGGCGGGCGATCCGCGAGGCTGCGGGGTGGATGCGCTGGCCGAGCGTGTCGAACGAGGCCGCGACGATCTCACCGTCGAGGACGTAGCGGCCGGGCGGGAACTGCAGCTCGGGGAAGTAGCGGCTCAGCGGACGGCCGTTGCGCGACTGCAGGTAGGTCTCTTCGCCGTCGACGAAGGCGACCGCGCGGAAGCCGTCGTACTTGGGCTCGTAGGCCCAGCCGTCGCCCTCAGGCAGGCTGGCTCGCGAGCGCGCGAGCTGGGGTGGCAGCGGGGGATTGAGCGGCAGGGTCACGCTGCCGCACCTTAGCCGCCAGGAGGATCACGGCCGAGAGCACGAGCGCGCCACCGGCCGCCTGCACGGCGCCAAGGCGCTCGCCCAGGAACACCATCGCAAGGCCGACGGTGACGACGGGCTCGATGGTGGAGACGATCGAGGCGGTGGCCGGGCCGACTTTCGGCAGGCCGACCAGGAAGGCGCTGATGGCGACGACGGTGGAGACGAGCGCCAGCGCGCCGATCCAGACCCAGCCGCTCGTCGCGAAGCTCAGTTCGAGCGAGCCGGTGATCGCGCCGACGGCCGTGAAGCTCGTGGCCGCGCCGGTCGCGATGAGCGCGCTCAGGACGAAGGGGTCGGCACGGTTCAGGACGCGGTCGGCGAGGAGGATGTACGTCGCGTAGGAGAGCGCGGCGCCGAGGGCGAGGGCGACGCCGAGCGGGTCGAGCGCGCCGGTGCCGCCGCCCGCGAGCACGAGCACGGCGCCGCCGCTGGCGAGGGCGAGCGCGGCGACGCGCCGGCGGTCGGCCCGCTCGCGGCGCAGGGCCACGGCCGCGGCGAAGACCAGCGCGGGGTAGGTGTAGAGGAGCAGCGACGCCAGCGATGCGTCGAGGCGCGTGAGCGCTGCGAAGAACGCGCCCGCTTCGGCGGCATAGCCGACGCCGCCGAGCGCGAGGCCGGCGATGATCGTCGCGCGCGCCGGCGTGCTGGTGCGGCGCGCCGCGACGATGACCCAGAAGGCGCCCGCCGCGATGATGAAGCGGGCGGCCAGGAGGGTGGTGACCGAGACGCCGCTGCGGTAGGCCTCCTTGGCGAAGATGGCCATCAGGCCGAAGCCGACGGCCGACAAGAGGCAGAGCGCGACGCCTCGCGCGTGAGTATTAGAGGTTGCGCTCGTCACGACGGCTGTCGGCGCCGTAGCGAAGAGCCAGGACGTCGAACACACCGATGGCGGCGATGACAGCGAGAAGCGTGAACATGACTACATCATCGGACGTATGTTCCCTTTGCTCTAGCCTTTGTTACCTGCAGCTTCTCAAGGTTACGCCTTGACGTTACAACAGCTTCAGTACTTCCTCGCGGCCTACCGCCGCGGCTCGTTCTCGGCGGCGGCCGAGGAGCTGCACCTCGCCCAGCCGTCGCTGTCCGAGCAGGTGCGCCGCCTCGAGGCCGAGCTGGGGGTGCGGCTGTTCCAGCGCGTCGGCCGTGGCCTGACGCCGACCGAGGCGGGCCACGCGCTGCGGCCACACGCCGAGCGCACCTTGGATGCGGCCGAGGGCGCACGCGAATCGGTCGTGGCGGTCCGCGAGCTGCGCGGCGGGACCGCGACGTTCGGCACCTGGGGCACCGCGCGCTACTACCCGGGCGTCGATCTGGTCACCGAGTTCCGCCGCCGTCATCCGAACGTGCGGGTGCGGGTGGTCGGCCAGAACTCGAGCGAGGTGGCCGACGCGATCCGCTCGGGCGAGCTCGAGGCCGGGATGATCGCGCTGCCGATCGATGACCGCGGGCTTTCCGTCGAGCCGATCATGCGCGACGAGATCGTCTACGCGTCGATCGAGCCGTCGCGCCTGGGCAGGCCCATGACGATCGAGGCGCTCGCGCAGGCGCCACTCATCCTGCCCGATGCCAGCTGGGGCAACGAGGACCCGACCCGCCGCCAGCTCGCCGAGCTGGCCCAGCGCGTCGGCGTCTCGATCCAGCCGCAGATCGACGTCGAGGACGTCGAGGCCGCCTTGGAGCTGGCCGTGCGTGGCCTGGGCGACACGATTCTCGCGCGCGGGATCCTGTTGGCGCTTGGGCGCCGCGTGCCCAAGCGCCTGGGCTGGGTGCCGTTCGACGAGCCGATCTACGACACGTTCGCGTTCATCGCGCGGGACGGCGCGCCGCTGTCGCCGGCGTCGCGCGAGTTCCTGGCGCTGGCGCGCGAGCGCCTGAGCGAGCTGGCCCAGCGCTTGCGGACGGAGCCGCCGCGGCAGCGGGCGCCGGGTTAGATGGTTGATCCCACGACCCCCGCACCCGCCTGCACGCGTCCCGCGGCGCCGGATCGCCACGGCCCGAAACGACCCGTCCTCGGGCACTGTGCCGCTTCGTGCCCGCGGCGAGGGTGGGTGGGGCAAATCACAGCCCGCGCACATGCGGGCACGGCGGCCGCGGGATCGACCATCAACCGCGGCGGGGCGCGGCGCTGTCGCCACGCAGCATCAACCGCGGCGGGGCGCGGCGCTGTCGCCACGCAGCCGTCTGAGCAGGGCGTCGCCGGCCTTCGGGCTGACGCCGTGGACGATGCCGAGCGCGCGCACGAACGGCGGGTAGTAGACGGCGCGCTGGTCCTCCTCGACGGCGGCGATGATCTTGTCGGCCAGGTCGTGCGGTGGGGCTGCCTGGGACCCACCGCGGTACCAGGCCGGCATGCGGTCCTTCTCGTGGTCGTGTAGGGACGTCGCGATCTCGCCCGGGTACACGACGGTGACCGATACGCCGGTGCCGGCCAGCTCGTGGCGCAGGGCCTCGGCGAACATGCGCTGCGCGGCCTTGGTCGCGCCGTAGACCGCGGCCTGCGGGAACGAGCGCAGGCCGGCGCCGCTGGAGACGACGACGATGTGGCCGCGTTGCTGTTCGAGCAGGTGCGGGAGGCCGAAGTGGACCGTGTGCAGCGTGCCGTGCCAGTTGACCTGGCTCATGTGCTTGGCCTTCTCGAGCGGCTGATCCCTGAAGGGCCCGTAGTGGGTGACGCCCGCATTGGCGATGAGGAGGTCGAGCCCGCCGGCTTCGTTGACGAACGTGTTGATCGACGCCTCGGTCTCGCTCGCGTCGGCGACGTCGCAGGTGAGGACGTGGTGCTCGCCGGGCAACGTGCTCGCGAGCGCGTCGAGCTCCGTCGTGGACCGGGCGGCGAGGCCGAGAACGGCTCCTCTGGCGGCCAGGTTCGTGGCGAGCGCGCGCCCGATGCCACGCGACGCGCCGGTGATCAGCGCCCGCGTACCCGAGGTCACCTGCATGGGCGCGGAGCCTATTACGATGGTTTGCCATGACCACCGAGCACGCGACGGTCGCCGAGGAGGAGTACCTCCAGGTCCTGTTCTGGCTGCAGGAGGCGGGGCTGCCGATGACCGGCGCGAACGTCGCTCGCGCGATGCAGCTCTCGCCGCCGACCGTGCACGAGATGATCGGGCGCCTGGAGCGCGACGGTTACATCACGCGCGCGGGTGACAAGACGATCTCGTTCACCTCCGACGGCGCTTCGCACGCCGAGGGGATCGTCCGCCGCCATCGGCTGATCGAGCGGTTCCTGACCGACGTGCTCGGGATCCCGTGGGACGAGGTCCACGAGGAGGCCGAGCGCCTCGAGCACGCGATGTCGCCCGTGTTGGAGGAGCGGATGCTCGCCGCCATCGGCGACGCGAAGACCTGCCCCCATGGCCACCCGATCGTCGCCGGGACGCGCATCGAAGGCGTCCCGCTGGCCGACGTCGCCGACGGCGCCGCGGTCAAGGTGCTCCGCCTCGAGAACGAGGCCGAGGACCTTCTGCACTACCTGAAGGACACGGGCCTCGAGCCCGGGCTGGAGGGGACGATGCGTGCGGGCGAAGGCGACGAGGTCGTGCTTGAGGCCGACGGCCGCGAGGTGCGCGTCCTGCGCACGGTCGCCGAAACCGTCTCGGTCGTCGCCGACCCCTCACCGCCGCCTCGCGTCGCGCTGCCCGAGCAACTCGTGCTCGCACGCGACCGTTACGGGCGCTGAGTGGAGCTTCGCGGCGCGGTCGCTTTGGTGACCGGTGGCGCCGGGGGGTTGGGGGCGTTCATCGTCTCGCGGCTCGTGTCCGGTGGCGCTTCGGTCGTCGTCGCGGATGTCGCCGGTGGACAGGCATCGAGAGAGGGTGTCTCGTTCGTGCACGCCGACATGCGCGTCGCCGAGGACGTTTCGCGCATGGTCGACGTCACGCTCGCGCGACATTCGCGGCTCGATGTGCTGGTCAACTGCGCGGGTGGGGCAGGCGCGGCGGCCTACCCGGTCGCTTCGGCCGGCGAGTGGCAGGCGACGCTGTTCTTGAACCTGGGCGCGCCGATGCTCGCGACGCAGCTCGCTTGGATGCACTACGGGCGGGCGGCGGAGGCGCGGTGGTCAACATCGCCTCGTCGGCCGGGGTCGAGTGGGACGCCTACGAGTCGCCGGAGTACGGCGCGGCGAAGGCCGGGCCCATTCGCTTCACCACGTCGCTCACCGGCCTGCGCGAGTCGATGCGAGTGCGCGTGAACTGCGTCGTCCCGCACTGAATCGGCTTGGACCGCGCGAAGGCCGAGCTCGCCGCGATGAGCCCGGCGGAGCGTGCCGCTGCGCCACCGTTCGTCGACCCGTCCGCGATCGCCGACAAGGTCGCGGAGCTGGCGTGCGACGAGACGCTCGCGGGCGCGGTCGTGGAGATGCGAGGTGGCGAAGAGCCGCGCTTCCTGCCGCAGAGTTGAGACAAACGCGTCTTGCTTTGCCGCAGCCCGGGGCTCCACGCTGGCGGCATGCCCCAACCGCGTCGGATAGTTGCCGGAAACGGGCAAGAAACCGACGCAGTTCGCGCCCTCGCCGGCGACCAGGGCGGCATCGTCGCGAGGTCACAGCTCCTGCGCCGCCGGCGTCAGCTCGTCGGCGATCCAGCGCGCATTCCGCTCCGGCCGCGCTGCACCGCGTGCACCCCGGCGTCTACTCGACCCTCGCGCCCGAGCTCATCAGCGAGGACGGTCTCCTCATCGCCGCCTTACAGGCCGCGGGTCCGGGCGCGCTCCTGGGTCACGGCACCGCCGCCTGGCGCTGGCAGCTCATCCCGGCGCCGCCCCAGCGGATCGAGTTGGTCGCGCCGCGGCGTCGCGGGCCGCTCGACGGCGTGGCGATCGTTTCGCGGCGACAAGCTCCGCGCGGGTGACATCACGCCGAACGCTCGCTTCCCCACCACTTCCGTCCCACGCACCCTCCTCGATCTCGCCACCCGCTACTCGCACGACGCTCTCCTCCGCGCCCTCGCGGAAGCCGAGTTCCACCACGACCTCCGTCCCGCCGACGTCGTGCAGACGCTCCGGCGCGGCCACCCTGGCAGCGCCAACCTGCGCGCGGCGCTGAATGCCCACGCCCCGGGCCACGGAAGCGTCAAGAGCAATCTCGAGCGCCGCTTCCGCCGGCTCCTGATCCGCAACAGGATCGAGCTGCCGCGCCGAAATCAGTCGCTCGGTCCATGGACCGTCGACTGCCTGTGGCCCGAGCGCCGCGTCGTCGTCGAGCTCGACGGGCGCCAGCACGAACGGCCGCGCCAGGCCGCCGGCGACGACGACCGTGACCTCTGGCTGCGCCGCAACCGCTACGTGGCCCGCCGCTACGGCCAATCGCAGATCGACGAACGCCCGGACGCCGTCCTCGCCGATCTCCTTGATGCCTTCGCGCAGGCGGTGACGCTGGGCTACGCGGGGGTCGTCGCCGGCGTGCCACTCAGGCTGTGATAGGCCGCCGCCAGGCGGCCGATGCCTTCGTCGATCTGCTCGGGAGTGACGCCCGAGTAGGCCAGGCGCAGCGTGTTGCGGCCGCCTTCGAGCAGGAAGTCCGTGCCCTTGACGAAGGTCACGCCCTGCTCGCCTGCGGCGGCGAAGAGCTTGTCGACGTCGGTGCCCTCGGGCAGCTCGACCCACATGAAGTAGCCGCCCTCGGGCGCGACGAAGCGCGCGTCGGGCAGGTCGCGCTCGAGTGCGGTGACCAGCGCGTCGACCCGGGCCTTGAGGTTCGTGCGCACCGTTTCGATCGAGCGCTGCAGCGCGCCGCTCTGGCAGAACTCGTGGACGATCGCCTGCGCGACCATGTTCGGGACTGATGTAGGTGCTCGTCGCGCGCTTGACGATGCGCGCGATCAGCTCGGCCGGGCCGACCAGGTAGCCGACCCGGATCCCGGGGCACACCGTCTTGGAGAACGAGCTGGCGTAGACGACCGTCTCGTCGCGGTCGAGGCTCAGCATCGTCGGCAGCGGATCGCCCGCGAAGCGGATCGACACGTACGGGTCGTCCTCGAAGATCGTGAACGCGTGCTCGCGCGCCAGCGCGAGCAGCGCGTCGCGCTTGTCGCGGCTGAGCGTGTAGCCGGCCGGGTTCTGGAAGTTGGGGATGATGTGCGCGAGCTTCGGCTGCACGCCCGCGTCGATCAGGTTCGCCACGCCGTCGACGTCGATGCCATCGGGCTCGAGCTCGACCATGCGGATGTCGGCCAGCCGCTGGCGCAGGCCGAGCAGCGTTCGGTCATAGGTCGGGCGTTCGACGATGACCGTGTCGCTCGGCTCGACGAGCTCGTCGAACAGGAACGCGTCGGCCTGCATCGAGCCGTTGGTGACGACGACCTGCGCCGGCTCGACGGCGTGCTGCTCGGCGATCCACTCGCGCAGCGGGACGTAGCCGATGGCCGTGCCGTACGCCGTCGCGCCACCGGGGTCGTTGGCGAACGCGCGAGCGGCGGCCTCCTTGAGCCCCTCGACGTCGACGATGTCCAGCGAAGGCGCCCCGCGGGCGAACGAGATGGTGTCGGCGGCCATGGGCCCAAGGGTAGGCGACGGCGGCCGCGCGCGCCTGGTCAGCGCGTGACGAAGTAAGCGGCGACGGCTCCGCCGACGATCGCGAGCAGCAGCAGGATGAGCAGCACGAGCCCGACGACCCGAAGCCGGCTGCGCTTGCGGGGCGGCTCGAGCCAGGACGGCGGCTCGCCGGTCGGCTCAGCTGATGCGGGAGCGGGCGCGTCCGACTCCGACGCCGCGCTGTGCGGCTCGGCGCCGGTCTCCGCCGGCTCCTCGTCGGCGAGTGGCTGCGGCTCGGATTCGGCGGCGAGGGAATGCTGCTGGGGGTCGGCGGCCTCCTCGTCCGGCGGCTGCTCCCGAGCGACTTCCTTCGGTGGCTCGTCGCGAGGTATGGCCGCGGCAAGAGCGGCCTCCTTTGGTGCGTCATCCTGAGGTGCGGCCGCGGGGGAGCGGCCTCCTTCGGTGCCTCCTCGCGGGGTGCGGCTTCGGCCGGAGCGGCCTCATTCAGTGGCTCGTCGCGGGGTGCGGCTTCGGCGGGAGCGGCCTCCTTCGGTGCCTCCTCGCGGGGTGCGGCTTCGGCGGGAGCGTCTTCCTTTGGTGCCTCGTCGCGGGGTGCGGCCGCGGCGGGAGCGGCCTCCTTCCGTGCCTCGTCGCGAAGTGCCGCTAGTGCTGGCGTGGCCCTGACCGGGGATGGCGCGGCGGTGGAGGGCTCCGCCGGCCCGAGAATCGCCTCGACCTCCTCCCGAGGCGCGATGGCAAGCTCGACGCGCCTCCCGGCCAGATAGGGCGCCAAAGCGGTCAAATCCGCCTCGGGATCGGCGACCGCGAGCCGGACGTGGTCGTCAGCGAAGGCGAGCGGGATTGCGCGGGCGGAGCGGGCGGCGTCGGGCGGGACGATGGTGTCGAGTTGCGGGTCGTGCTCGTGGTCGCGCAGGCCGACGAACGGCAGGCCCTTGCGGAAGGCGAGATCGAGCGCGTCGTCGGTCACGCGGAGGTCGGGGCGAGATGGACTTCGATCACGGCTCGGCCGTCCTCGACCCCGCGGACGTAGGCATCGCGTGCGCCAGGCTGGGCGGCGAGCGCATCGCGCAGCGCGCGGACGGCGTCGGCGTCTGCGAACGGGCCTGCCTCAACGACGACCGTCGCGGCGAGGCGCCCGGCCTCGGCGGCCGCCTGCTCCGCGCGCGCCGCGGCCTCGCCGGCGCGCTCGAGGCGGCCAAGGGTCCGGCCGTGATCGTCGATCACGGCGCGCGCCTCGGTCGTGATGCGCTCGGCGGTGACGCCGAGGTCCTCGAGCGTCGCGTGAAGGTCGTCGAGCAGGTCGTGCGCGTCGGCCAGTGCCGCGAGGTCGGCGCGCGGAGCGGCCGGCTGGGGTTCCCCGTCGACGCCGGGGGTGGCCGGAGCCGGCGGAGCTTCGAAGCTCGGGGCGGGCGGGGTGGCCGGAGCGGGCGGAGCGTCGAAGCCGGCGTGGCCGGGGCGGGCGGAGCGTCGAAGCCCGGGGCGGGCGGGGTGGCTGGAGCGGGCGGAGCTTCGAAGCCCGGCGTGGCCGGAGCGCCCGGCTGGGGCTCGCCGTCGAGGCCGGAGGCCGGCGGAGCGGCCGGCTGGGGCTCGCCGCCGAAGGCGGCCGGGGCGGGCGCGGCCGCGGCAAGTTCAGGCTCGTCGTCGGGCCCGTGCCCGCGCAGCAGCTCGCGCTCCAGCTCGCGCAGCTTCGCCTCGAGCTCGGCGAGCGTTCTGCGTGCGTCGTCGTCCGGCGCTGCCGCCATGTGCGCGCGAGCGTAGCGCGCCGAGCGGGCGGCCCCGAGCCGCGGGCTACCCGCCCAGGATCTCGACCGCGATCTCGGCAACCGCGGTCGGCGTGCGGCCGACGCGCACGCCGCGCGCCTCGAGCGCCTCGGCCTTGGCCGCGGCCGTCCCCTGCGACCCGGAGACGATCGCGCCCGCGTGACCCATGGTCTTGCCGGGGGGCGCCGTGAAGCCCGCGATGTAGGCGACGACGGGCTTGTCCACGTGCGAGCCGATGTACTCGGCCGCCTCCTCCTCGGCCGAGCCGCCGATCTCGCCCGCCATCACGATGAGCTCGGTCTCAGCGTCGGCCTGGAAGAGCTCGATCACGTCGATGAACGACGACCCCGGGACGGGATCGCCGCCGATGCCGACGATCGACGAGTTGCCGAAGCCGCGCTGAGCGATCTCGTTGCCGATCTGGTACGTCAGCGTCCCCGAGCGCGAGACCACGCCGACGTTGCCCTCCTTGAAGAAGGCCGCCGGGATGATCCCGACGTTCGCCTTGCCGGGCGACAGCACGCCCGGGCAGTTGGGGCCGATCAGCCGCGTGCCGGGATGCGCCTGTACGAGGTGGTTGTAGACGCGCAGCTCGTCGTGGGCCGGAATGCCCTCGGTGATCGCGATGATCACCTTGATCCCGGCGTCGGCCGCCTCGAGGATCGAGTCGGCCGCGAAGCGCGGCGGCACGAAGATCATCGCCGTGTTCGCGCCCGTCTCGGCGACGGCTGCGCGGAAGGTGTCGAAGACCGGGACGCCCTCGACGTCCTGGCCGCCCTTCCCCGGCGTTACGCCCGACACGACCTGCGTGCCATAGCGCCGGTTGTTCATCGCGTGGAACGTGCCCTCGCGGCCGGTGATGCCCGAGACGCACAGCCGGGTGTCGCGGTCGACGAGGACGCTCATCGGGTGGATCCGCTGGCCGGGGCCGCGGCCGCGAGCTCCACGACCTTCTCGGCGGCCTCGTTCATCGTCGCCGCCGTGTGCACGTTCGGCAGCGAGGCCTCGGCAAGGATCCGCCGGCCCTCGACGTCGTTCGTCCCGTCCAGCCGCACCACGAACGGCACCGTCGGCGAGATCTGGTGGAACGCCTCGACGAGCCCGTTGGCGACCTCGTCGCAGCGCGTGATCCCGCCGAAGATGTTGAAGAGCACCGCCTTGACGCTGGGGTTCGAGAGGATGACCTCCACCGCGCTCGTGATCGCCTCGGCTTTCGACCCGCCGCCCGCATCGAGGAAGTTCGCCGGCCTACCGCCGTACTGGGCGACCACGTCGAGCGTCGACATCACCAGCCCGGCGCCGTTGCCGAGGATGCCGATGTCGCCGTCGAGCTTGACGTAGGTCAGCCCGCGCTCCTTGGCCATCTGCTCCTGCGGATCCTCGGCCGACGGGTCGCGCAGGTCCGCGTTGAGCGGATGGCGCATGAGCGCGTTGTCGTCGAGCGTGACCTTGGCATCAAGCGCGCGCACGTCGCGCTCGGGCGTGACGATGAGCGGGTTGACCTCGACGAGCACGGCCTCCTCGGCGACGAACGTCGCGTACAGCCGCCGCAGGAAGGCGCCTATGGGCCGCACCAGATCGCCGTCGACGCCGGCCTCGAAGGCCAGCCGCCGCCCGTGGAAGTCCTGGAACCCCAACAGGGGATCGACGTGCAGCGTCGCGATCGCATCCGGGGCCTCCTCGGCGACCGCCTCGATGTCCATGCCGCCCTTGGTGGAGAGCATGACCAGCGGGCGCTTGGCCGAGCGGTCGAAGATGATCGACGCGTAGTACTCGGCCTCGATCTGCGACGCACCCTCCACCCAGACCTCGTGGACGGTGAAGCCGCGGATGTCCATCCCGAGGATGGCGCCCGCATGCTCGCGTGCCGAATCCTCGTCCTCGGCGATCTTGATCCCGCCCGCCTTGCCGCGCCCCCCGATCTTCACCTGCGCCTTGACGACGCAGGGAAATCCGATCTCCTTGGCGGCGGCGACAGCCTCGTCGACCGTCCGCGCGGGCCGCCCTTCGGGCACCGGGATGTCGTGGCGGGCGAAGAGCTGCTTGCCCTGGTACTCGAGCAGGTCCATGGAGGGGGCGAGACATTAGTCCACGGCTTCGGCTTCCTGCCTCGTCCCTGGGATCGCGGCCTTCCTCCGGCCGGCCTTGACCACGGCGCCCGCCGCACGGCGTCGACCGAGGTTCAAATGGCACAATGCCCGCCCCATGGCGCTCCCCTCCAAGGTCAACTTCGTCACTTTCGACGTCTACGGCACGCTTATCGACTGGGAGAAGGGCGTCTTCGACGCGTTCACTCGCGAGGCCTCGCGCGACGGTTTCACGATCGAGGATCCGCAGGAGGTCATCTCCCGCTTCCACGAGTACGAGCGCGAGATCGAGGGCGGCTCGTACGAGCTGTACGCCGAGGTGCTGCGCCGCGTCGCCGTGCGCATCGCCAAGGACATCGGCTGGCCGTTGGAACCGAGCCGCGCCGGCTTTCTGCCCGACTCGGTCCAGCGCTGGGCGCCCTTCAAGGAGACCAACCCACAGCTGACCAAGTTCTCCAGGAAGTTCCAGACCGGCCTGATCTCGAACATCGACGACAAGCTGCTCGGCCAGACGCGCCGCCACATCCCGCACGACTTCGACCTCGTCGTCACCGCGCAGCAGGTGCGCTCCTACAAGCCCGATCCCGCGCACTTCAAGGAGTGCGCGCGCCGGATCGGCAGCAAGAAGGGCTGGGTCCACATCGCGGCCAGCTACTACCACGACGTCGAGCCGTGCGTGAAGGAGAAGATCCCGGTCATCTGGGTCAACCGCAACAAGGAGGAGCTCGACTCCGGCGCCAAGAAGCCGACGGCCGAGGTCAAGACCCTGCTCGAGGCGGCCAAGCTCCTCGGCGCGGCCTAGCGCCGCGCCCGCGTGCGCGCCGTCACCCTTCATCGCGACGTCCTCGTCGTCACTTCGCGGGTCTGGCAGACGAACTGCACCGCGATCCGCTCGGCCGACGAGGGCTTCGTCGTCGACTCGCCGCTCTTCCCCGACGAGCTCGAGCTGCTGCCGGCGGTGCTCGAGCAGGCCGGCTTCCCGGTCAGCGGCCTGCTCGCGACGCATCGCGACTGGGACCACGTGCTCGGGCGCATGGCCTTCCCGGGCGCTGCGCTGGGCGTCGCCGAGACGACCGCCGCCGCCCTGACCGCCGAGCCCGGCGCAGCGCAGCGCGAGCTGCGCGAGTGGGACGAGGAGAACTACGTCGAGCGCCCGCACCCGCTGAGCCTGGGTCAGGTCCAGGCCCTCCCGGTGCCCGGGTTCGTCGCGGTGGGCGAGCACGAGGTCGAGCTTCACCCGACCGAAGGGCATACCGCCGACGGCATGGCGCTGTGGGCGCCGTGGGCGCGGGTGCTCATCTGCGGTGACTACCTCTCGCCGGTCGAGATCCCCGCGCTCTCGCCGAGCGGCTCACGCAATGCCTACCTCGCCACGCTCGAGCGCCTGCGCCCGCTGGTCGAGCAGGCGGAGTGGGTCGTCCCCGGGCACGGACGGCCGATCGACGGCGCCCGCGCGCTGGCGATCCTCGACGAGGACGTGCGCTACCTGACCGACTGGGAGCTCCCGCCGGCGCGCCGGACCGCGGTCCAGCGCGCGGTCGACGAGGAGAACCGAGAGCGAGCTGGAGCTGCTGGGTAGAGGCGGGCGGGCGGCGCGGAAAGCGCGTCGGTAGCGGGGCGAGCGGTGTGAACGGTCCGGGCAGACGGCGCGAACGGGGCGATGTGTGGTTTTGTCCGCGGTGACGGGGGGAGAGGGTTCATGCGTAGATGCCCCGCCCGCGCCACTCAGCCGACGTTTATCGCCGCCGCCGCCTCATTGCGCTCGGCGTGCTTGCCGCCATCGCCGCGATCGCGGGCGCCGCGGTGGGCGCGACGGATGGCAGCCGCGGCGATGAGTCGCAGCCACCGGCGAAGCAGAGCAGCGACAAACCCAAGGAGGAGCAGGCGCAGCTCCCGCTCGGCGGGCAGCGGATCTTCCCGGACTACCGCGTCGTCGCCTTCTACGGCGCGCCCCAGAGCCACGCGCTCGGCGCGCTCGGGATCGGCTCGCCTGACTACGCCGCGCGGCGTCTCGCGGCGCAGGCCAAGCCCTATGCCAAGAAGACGCGGCCGGTGCTGCCGGCCTTCGAGCTGCTGGCCGACGTCGCCAACCGCGACCCTGGCCCCGACGGGCTCTACCGCACGCGCCAGAGCGACGCGGTGATCAGCCGCTACCTGGCGGCCGCGCGCCGGGCCAAGGCGCTGCTCGTGCTCGACATCCAGCCCGGCCACGCCGACTTCCTCACCGAGACCCGCCGGCTCGACCGCTGGCTACGTGAGCCCGACGTCGGCCTCGCGCTCGACCCCGAGTGGCACACGCCCGGCGCGGTGCCCGGGAACGCGGATCGGATCCGTCCAGGCCGACGACGTCAACGCGGTGGCGCGGCACGTCGCCGCCATCGTGCGCCGCTACGCCCTGCCCGAGAAGCTCTTCGTCGTGCACCAGTTCACGCCGGACATGATCGCCGGCAAGGAGCGCGTGCAGCAGCTCCCCGGCCTGGCGCTGACGATGAACGTCGACGGCTTCGGCGACCGGCCCAACAAGATCGCCAAGTACCGGCAGTTCACGCACGACGGCACGCACTTCCACCGCGGCTACAAGCTCTTCTACGAGGAGGACACCAACTTGATGTCGCCGCGCTCCGTGCTCGCGCTGCAGCCGCGCCCCGATTTCATCGTCTACGAGTGAGTCGGACGAACGGTCGGCGAGAACCGCTCGACCGGGTTCTTTGCCCGGCCACCGCGTCCTTTGCACCGGAAGTGGGTTGCGGATTCTGTCGGCTGGTGGCACGAAGACACCAAAAAATCTCCCGCGGAAGGACTAAGGGCCCTACCCTCGGGTATGAGCTTGTCTGCAGGTTTTGTTCAGGTACGAACAAGGGGGAAAAACGGGGGATGAGCGGTTGCAGAGCGCAGGAACGCGCTCAGCAGTGCTCGACATCAATGGGGGGGCCGCGATGAGGGCCGTCATCCTGGCCGGAGGACTCGGCACGCGGTTGCGGCCGTACACGACCGTGATCCCGAAGCCCCTGGTGCCGATCGGCGATCGACCCGTGCTCGAGCACATCATCCGCTCGCTCGTGCGGTCCGGCGTCGACCACATCGACCTGTGCGTCAACCACCTCGGCGAGCTGATCCTGATCTACCTCGCCAACGCCGACATCCCGCCCGAGGTCCGGCTCGCCTTTCACTGGGAGAACGAGCCGCTCGGCACGGCCGGCGCGCTTGCGACCGTGCCCGACCTCGAGGACAGCTTCATCGTCGTCAACGGCGACGTGCTGACCACGCTGGACTACGGCGCGCTGTTCGAGCACCACAAGGAACAGGGCGCTGCGCTGACCGTGGCCATGCGCGGCAAGCGCGTGAGCATCGACCTCGGCGTCATCGAGGCAAAGGACGGGTTTGTCAACAACTACATCGAGAAGCCGTCGCTGAGCTACGAGGTCAGCATGGGCGCCTACGTCTACGACGCGCGCGCGCTGGACTACCTGCCGGAGGGCATCTGTCAGTTCCCCGATCTCGTGCTGAAGTTGCTCGCGGCCGGCGAGCGCGTCGCCGCCTACCACACCGATGCCGACTGGTACGACATCGGGACGGTCGGCGAGTACGAGCGGGCCTCCGCCGACGTCGAACGCCACCCGGAGAAGTACGGCCTCGACCCGCTGCCGCCGACTGAGCACGAGCTGCCGGCCGTGGAAGTCGAGGAGCAGATCGATGAGGTGGCCAGGCGGCGCGCGGCCGCCGGTTGAAAACCAACGGGCGGCGGTTGAATCCGGCGCGCCAGCGGTCGGTTAGCGGCGCCTCAATCGCGCAGGCGCGCTAGCGTGGGACTGTCCCATGACGGTCGTCACCGAAGCGCCAATCACCCGGAATCCCGCGCCGGGCGAGACCGAGCGGGCGTACGCCATTTTCCAGCAGCCATGGTGGCTGGACGCCGTTGCGCCCGGGCACTGGGGCGAAGTCACCTGCGAGCACGCGGGGCGGGTCGTCGCACGGCTGCCGTTCGTCGTGCGCGGTCGCCGGCGCATGCGGATGCTCACCCAGTCCAGCCTGACGCAGACGCTCGGGCCGTGGGTCGAGCCCTCGAGCGCGAAGCCGGCGCGCGCCCTCTCGCGCGAGCACCAGCTGCTCGCCGATCTCGAGGCCCAGCTCCCCTCGGCGTGGGCCTTCTCGCAGCAGTTCTCGCCCGCGATGCTCAACGCGCTGCCGTTTCGCTGGGCCGGCTATCACCTCGAGGTGCGTTACACCTACCGCCTCAACGGCCTGCATGCGACGGACATCCTGTGGTCGGGCCTGCGCGACAACGTCCGCCGCGAGATCCGCAAGGCGCGCGGGCGCGTCGAGGTCGTCGCCGATCTCGGGGTCGACCGCTTCCACGACGTGCTGTCGCGTACCTACGCACGTCAGCATCTCCCGACCCCGCACTCGCTCGGCAAGCTCGAGCGCCTGGAAGCAGCCTGCGCGGCACGTGGCGCCGGCTCGATGCTCTTCGCCCGCGACGAGGCCGGCCGGATCCACGCCGTCGCGTGGGTGGTCTGGGACGTGCAAGGCGCCTATTACCTGCTCGCGGGCGCCGACCCGCACCTGCGCACGAGCGGCGCGAGCAGCCTGCTCGTCTGGGAGGCGCTCACGCGCGCGCGCGAGCACACCGACGTCTTCGACTTCCACGGCTCGCTGCTCCGGCCGGTGGAGCGGTTCTTCCGCGGCTTCGGCGCCCGGCAGACGCCCTACCTGAGCGTCACCCGGATGTCGCCGCCCATCCGCGCGGCGCTCGCGGCGCGCTCCGGCCTGCAGCGGATCATGGCGCGAACGCGCTAGCGCGCCGCCACACGGCCGCCCACAGCTTGCCGCGCAGGAACGGCAGCGGGTCTCCCCACGCCAGTCCGGAGATCGCCCGGCACTCGGCCAGCCAGCGCAGCCACGCGAGCGGCGCGATGTGCTCCGCTCGCATCGCCCGCAGGTCCTGGAGCGGATCGCACCAGACGACACGCCGGTGGGGCCGCTCGCCGGGCGGGCGCTCGCCGCCCGTGAGGTCCGCGTAGACCATCGCCGGCAGGTTGACCCCGGCGACCGCGCCGGGATGGTGCCAGAGGTTGAAGCGCGGGTTGATCTCGAAGAGGTGCAGCCGACCGTGGTCGTCGCGCTTGAAGTCGAGCTTCGCGACACCTCGCAGACCCAGCCGCCCGATCACCTCGCGGCCGAGTTCGGCCACCTCGGGGAGCCACACGACCTCGACGGCGGTGCTCTGCCCATAGGCGCGCGGCAAGGTGCGGATCTTGCGGCCGGTGAACTCGCCGGCGATCGCGCCCGAGGCTTCGACGTAGACGTGGAAGCTTTCGATCCGCGATTCCGGCCCGGCGATGAGCTGCTGGGCGAGGAGCTCGGTTCCGGCGCGCGCCAGACGCGGCCAGAGCGCCTCGAGGTCCTCGCGCCCGACCACGTGTAGCGCCTTGCTCGCTCCCGCCATGGCCGTCCATGCCGGCGTCCGCGTGAGCGGCTTGACGATGAGCGGGAACGGCACCTCAAGCGCGGGCGGCTGTGGCGCAGGCAGCAGGTGCTGCGCGCGCGGCACCGGCAGGCCGTGGCGCGCCGCGAGCGCCTCGAAGCGCGCCTTGTCGAGGAGCTGGTCGATCAGGTCGCGGTCGGCCAGCATCAGGCGCAGGCCCTCGCCCAGCCGCTCGCGATGGCGCGACGCGAGCAGCACCGCGGCGTCGGTCTGCGGGAAGAGCACCGGTGCCTGCGGCTGGGACCGTGCGAGCGCGAGTAGCGCTTCCGCCAGCTCCTCCTGGCGCTGCCACTGGTCGATCCACGGCAGCGACGCGCGCACGTACCGCGAGAAGCGCGCCGCGTCGTCGTCGAAGCCGAAGAAGGCGCTGGCGATGCCGGCCATGCCAAGGGCGCGGACCAGGTCCACGTCGCCCATCACGAGGGCGAGCGCACCCCCGACCATCACATCTCGCGCCGGGCGCGACCGAGCACCGAGGACGCGAGATCGACGTAGGCGCCGATGTCCGAGCGCCGCGGCCACATGTCGGCCAGACGCGCGTGCGAGACCTCCGCAAACGCGCGGAAGGCGACGACGAGGCCGACGATCCCGCTCGCAGACGCGGCCACCGCGGCGCCGCGCGCGCCCCACACCGGGACGAGCGCGATGTTCAGCGCCGTGTTGGTCACCAGCGCCGCTCCCACCATCCGGTACATCGACGCGGGCTTCTGGGCCTGCACCTGGAAGAACGAGTACAGCGGCAGGACGGCGGCCACGCAGAGCACGTTGGGGGTCAGGAGGACCAGCAGCAAGGGGACCTGGCCGTAGCCCTCGCCGAGGATCCACGGGATCCCCGCGTATGCCGCGGGGATCACGACGACCGTCGCCGCGGCCACGAGCAGCACGCTGTGGCGTACGGTCCGCACGCTGAGATCCACCGATGCCTCGCGCGAGTCGCTGGTGATGCGCTTGAACGTGCTCAGCGCCAGCGCGTTGGTGGACAGCAGCAGGACCTCGGTCGCGGCCACGGCGATCGAGTAGACGCCCACGGCCGCGTCGGTCGAGAAGACGGCCAGCGCGATCAGCCCGTTGCGCTCGTTGAGGACCTCGACGATGCGGAAGCCGGAGATCGTCAGGCCGTAGCTCGTCACGCGGCGATAGATGTTGCGGTCGCGCGGAAAGCGGGGCCCCCCGATGAAGACGCGAAGCCGGAACCATGCGGTGATGGCCAGGACCACGAACGACAGCTCCCAGATGACGATCGTCATCCGTGTCGAGGCGTTGGCCAGCAGCGGCGGCAGGATGAACAGGAAGGGCAGCGACGCGCGGCCCAGCCGCAGCACGTTGACGGCGCGCACGTGGCCGAGCGCCTGCCAGATCCCCTCCTCGTAGGCCCGCAGCAGCACGAACGGGGTGATCAGCGACGGCAGGGCGAGGACCCACCAGCGGTCGCCGAGCAGCGGCGAGATCGCGAGGGCCACCATGCACGTGAGCAGGCCGCCGCCAAACGCGACCACCATCGAAACCCCGAACACCTCGCGTGGCGTCGTGCGCTTGCGCGACAACTCGACGGCGTTGGCGATCCAAACCGAGCCGAACGGGACCTGGCACAGGCCCACGCTGAGCGAGGCCAGGGCGTAGAGCCCGCGCCCCGACGGACCCATCAGCCGACCGGTGAGCACCACCAGCAGCACCTGCGAGACGAGCTCCGCCGACTTGAAGATCAGCGATTCGAGCCCGCCCGCCGCAACCGACGGCGGCTTGAATGCCGCCACGCCGTCGTCAGCGGACTCCGGTCTCGGCGCCCCGCGGACCGACACCTCTAGGCCCGCACCCGTGCGGCGCGCGCGACGCGCTCGAGCTCGTAGATGGCCCGGGCGCGCTCGTCGAGCCTCCCGATGAGCTTGCGGAACGGGAAAGTGGCGCGGACCAACGCCCCGTAGGGCTGGCGATAGAACGCGGTGAGCCCCGTATAGGCCTTCTCGAAGCCGAAGTTGCGCTCGAGGAACTCCTGCAGCTCGCTGGCGTGCAGGATCGACCGGAAGCCGTCATTGACGTACGCCACGCCGCGCTCGGTCAGATAGTGCTCGTTCATCGTGTGCAAGAGCGCGTAAGCGGCGTACCTACGCAGGTGGTCGGGGTGGAACTTCAGCGCGGAGTATGCGGCCTCTGTGGCCCCGAAAACGTAGGTGGTGCTGTAGCCGCCAAGCTCGCCGTCGCTCGTCACCGCCCAGTGCTCGATGACGTCGTCGAAGCCCTCGCCCGCCATCACATGGGCGGCGAAGGCAGGCTGCGGGACGGGCTCGTCCGGGCCCTGGTAGCGGTCGAACGCCCGTCGGTAGACCTCGTAGCCCGCGGTGGCGAGCTCGTCGCACGACATCCTGCGCACCTCGCAGTTGCGCAGGCCGCGTCGCAGCTTGCTGCGCATGTTCGAGGAGGCGATCTCGTCAACCTGCTGGAACTCGCGGCAGATGACCGCGTACCACTCCGAGACGGCGCCGTTGCGCGAGAACCCCGTCGTCGTCCGCAGCATCCTGCCGCCGAGCATGCGCAGAACACGTGACCCCTCCTCGGGCGTCAGGGAGTAGTCCGCGTCGGCCGGGCCGAAAGGGACGACCATGCCAGCGTAGAGCTTGAAGATCGCGCCGTTGACGACGGTGGCCGGCTTCCCCCGCCTCTCGAAGAGCTCCATGAATCGGTCCGGATAGCGGGGCTGCATGCGCCCATATAATGACGCCGCCGCTTGGGCCCGGGGGTCGCTTCGCACACTGCGGGGGGAGGTCGTCGCCATCAGCAATCCAGCCGCTTCATCCGTGGTCTGGATCGTCAACCAGTACGCCGGATCGCCTCGCCACGGCATGGAGTACCGGCACTACCACCTCGCGCGAGCGCTGGCGCAGCGTGGCCACACGGTCATCGTCATATCCGGGAGCTGGTCGCATCTGTACACGGCGCCGCCGCAGGTCTCGCGGCCGTTCACGCTCGAGCCGCTCGACGGCGTGACCTACTGCTGGGTGGCGGGACCGCGCTATGAGCGTGCGATCAGTATCGGGCGCGTGGTCAACATGGCGGCGTTCGCGCTGCGCCTGGAGCGCCTGCCGGTCGCACGGCTGCCGGCGCCCGACGCGATCCTCGTCTCGTCCCCGTCGCTCTTCCCGCTGCCGGTCGCCTCGCGGTGGGCGCGCCGGTTCGGCGCCCGGCTGGTCTTCGAGGTGCGCGACATCTGGCCGCTGACGCTGCGTGAGCTCGGCGGGCTGCCGGCCTGGCACCCGCTCGTCGTGTTCATGCAGTGGCTGGAGGACTACGGCTATCGCAAGGCCGACCGCGTTGTCTCGGTGCTGCCGGCGGCGGCCGACCACATGGTCTCGCGCGGCATGGATCCGCGGAAGTTCCACTACCTGCCCAACGGCATCGAGCTGACGGGGGCGCCGACCAACGGCTCGGCACCGAGCGCCGTGCGCGACGCCGTCCGCGACGGCGTGTTCACGGTCGGCTTCGTCGGCACGCTCGGGCGGGCGAACGTGCTCGAGACGCTCGTCGACGCGGCCCGCCTGCTCGAGCCCGGCGAGGCGCAGATCGTCGTTGTCGGCCACGGCCCCGAGCGCGACCAGCTCGCCGCGCGCGCCGCCGGGCTGCGCAACCTCACCTTCGTCGGGCCGGTCCCCAAGCCTCAGGTCGCTGCGGCGCTCGAGCTGTTCGATGCGTGCTACGTGGGCTACCGGCGCAGCTCGCTGTACCGCTTCGGCGTTTCGCCGAACAAGCTCTACGACTACATGGCCGCCGGGCGGCCGGTCCTCTTCGCGGCCGACGCCGCCAACCAGCCCGTTCGCGAGGCCGATTGCGGGCGGACCGTGCCGCCGGAGGACCCGGCCGCGCTCGCGGAGGCTATCCGATCGCTGGCCGCCTGCCCGCCGGCCGAGCGCGAGCGGCTCGGGGCCAACGCGCGCGCCTACGTCGCGGAGCGCCACGACTACGGTCGCCTGGCCGAGGGCCTCGCCAAGATCCTCCTGGGCGAGGAGCGGTGACCGCGCGCGACGACCTGCGTGGGGCGATGGGCGACCTGATCGGCGTGCCGCAGGAGCACGTCACGCTGTTCTGGCGGGGCCGCGTCGCGCTCTACGCCATCCTGCGCGCGTTCGGCGTCGGCCCGGGGGACGAGGTCGTCGTGCCGGCGTTCACATGCGTGGCGGTGCCCAACGCGGTCATCTACACGGGCGCGACGCCCGTCTACGCCGACATCGACGAAGAGACGTACACCGTCGACCCGGCGACCGTGGCGGCGGCGATGAGCTCCCGCACGCGAGTGGTGCTCGCCCAGAACACCTTCGGCCTGTCGGCGGACCTCGACGCGCTCGCCGAGGCGGCGCGTCCGTACGACGCCTTTGTCGTCGACGACTGCACACACGGGCTCGGCGGCAGCTACCGCGGGCGGCCCAACGGCGCGGCGGCATTTGCGGCCTTTTACTCGACTCAGTGGAGCAAGCCGATCTCCACCGGGCTGGGAGGGATCGCGGTCACGCCCGATCCGGGGTTGGCGGCGGGGCTCGCGGCGCAGGAGCGCGCCGCCGCCGAGCCACGCGCCCGCGATCGCGCGTTGCTGGGAACGATGCTGTTCGCCCGCGAGCAGATCGCCACGCCGCGCACCCTGCGAGCCGGCCGCGCCGTGTACCGGGTCGTCAGCCGCGCCGGGGTGGTGCCGGGCTCCTCCGGCGGCGACGAGCTCGCCGGCACGAGCATGCCCGCGTCGTTCGTCGTCGCGATGTCGGACTTCCAAGCGCGCCTGGCGGCGCGGCGGTTGGGCACGCTGGCAGGGAGGATCCGCAAGCGCCGTGCGGTGGCGGAGCGCTACTCGGCGTGGCTGTCCGCGCACGGGCGCACGCCGGCGTACGAGCCCGACGGATCCGAGCACGCCTTCCTGCGGTATCCGCTGCGCGTCGCCGAGCGTGACGCATACGTCGAGGAGGCGACGCGTCGCGGAATCCTCCTGGGCGACTGGTTTCACTCGCCGCTGTATCCGATCGCCGGCGACCTCGGCCGTTGGGGCTTTCGTCGCGGCGAGCATCCCGTGGCCGAGCGGGTGGCGTCGGAGATCGTCAACCTTCCGACCGACGTGGCGCCGGACGGGCGCGAGGCCGCGGCGGTCGAAAAGCTGCTCGAGGCGTCGATCGGCCGGTTGCGATGACGACCCGGAAGCTGCCCCGTCAAAGCGCGGCGAGCGGTACGCTCGCGGTCATGCGTCGGGGGTTCGCAACCGGGTTGGGGTTGGTCGCGGTGATCCTGCCGTTGTCGGCGTGCTCGAACAACGGCTCGGGCCATGCGAGCAGCGGTTCGGACCCGCCGGCCGCGGTGTCCGCGTCAGCGCGCTCCTACCAGGCGGGAGCACAGGCCCAGTCCGACTCGCTGGGCAACACGGTGATCGGGGGGCCCGACCGCACCGCCCTGGCCTTCCGATTTCGCGCGCTGTGGACCGGCTCGGTGGTGGCTATCCGCTGCTACGTGATCAAGAACGTCCACGGCCGGTCGGGCTACAGCCTCGGCGACATGGGGACGATGCGCGTAGCCCTGCAGGCGGACTCGGGGCACCAGCCGCACGTACCCGTCGGCCGGTCGCCGGCCTCGGCGACCTTTAGACCCGCGGATCGCGGCTTCTTCCCGCTCGTGCGGTTCAACAAGCCTGCCCACGTCGTCGCCGGCCGCCTGTACCACGTCGTCTTCTCCAACGTGGCGCGGGACCCGGTGCACAACTACGCCTCGATCAACGGGCTGTATTCGGCGTCGCGGCTGGGCCGTGGTCCTAGGGTCCCGCAGGGCCTCGCCGTCCTCGAGAGCGACGGCGGCGGCTCGCCGCGCTGGACCCCGCGCCGCTCGGCCCCGCACGAGTACTACCTGCCGATCCTCGACGTCGTCGGCGCCCGGCCCGGCCAGCACTCGGGGATGGGTTACATGGAGGTCTGGGACCCCAAGCCGATCGGCGGCAACGCAGCGGTCCGCCAGCTCCTGCGGGTTTCCGCCGGGGGCTGGACCATCGACGGCGCGTGGCTGCGCGTACAGCGTGAGGGCAGCAGCGGCGACCCGCTCGTGCTCGGCCTCGTCCAGAACGACGGCAAGGTGCTCGCCTCGGTGTCGGTGCCCGCGGCCCAGGTGGCGACGGCCGGTGCCGGCTGGGTGCACGTGCGCTTCGCAAGTCCGGTCTCGGTGCCGGCGGGCACCCAACTCGCGCTGACCGCCTCTGCGGCGAGTGCCGGCGCGTACGAGGCCGTCCCGATCAGGAAGGGATCGGGCTATGGCTTCGCTCCCGACACGTACTACAACGGCGGGTACGCTCAGTTCAACGACGGCAGCGGCTGGGTCGGTTGGGACCAGTGGGGAGTCCATGACCGCCACGACGGCGACCTGCAGTTCGCTCTCGATCTCGAGGGGTAGATGACCGCGCGAGCGCTGGCACCGCGCTTGTCCACGGCGGCGTGGGCCGGCCGCACCGAAGTGCTGCTGGGCGCCGGGGTGGTCTGTGTGGCGGCGGCCGCCGCCGTGATGGCCGGCCCGAAGGCGATCGCGGTGCCCGCTGCCCTGCTGATCGCGCTGTTCTTCCTGCGCGAGCCGCTCGCGCTGTTCTCGCTCTACCTGGTCATTGGGCTCTTCAAGAACGAGGCGGTTGTCAAGGCGCTGCCGGTCGACGCGACGCTCCTGCTCGGCATGCTGCTCGCCCTCGTCTGCGGCATGCGGCTCGTCACCGGGAGGGTCCGGACGGTTCCCTACGGGTTTGCGCTCACCATCGCGGTCGTCTCTCTCAGCCTCGCCATCAGCCTTGGCTGGACCACGGCGCACGCGTACGGCAGCCAGAAGGTCACCACCTACCTGACCGTCACGATGCTCGCGATCGGCGCCCCGTTCTTCCTGTTCGAGTCATGGGACGACCTGCGGCGCTTCTTCCAATGGACCGTCGTCGTGGCCGTGCCGGTCGCGCTGCTGGGGCTGTCGCATCC
Organism: uncultured Actinomycetes bacterium; assembly: GCA_963821355.1. GTDB lineage: Bacteria > Actinomycetota > Thermoleophilia > Solirubrobacterales > Solirubrobacteraceae > JAOPZW01. Next base: position 49,064 of record CAWGDO010000012.1, read on the forward strand.
GTCGGTCGATACCGGCCGCCTGGCGGGGGACAACACGATCGGCACCTCGCGGCTGCTCTGCACCGCGGCGCTCATCCTGGTGCTCGGCGCGCTGGGGAGCCGCACGCGCTGGCGCATTCCGGCGGCGGCGCTCGCCGCCGGCTTCGTCGCGATCGCCACCGCCGTCGGGTCGCGCGGGCCGCTCCTGAGCTTCGCGCTGGCGCTGACGGTGACACTGGCCGCCTGGCTGGTCCGGGTACCGCGTCACGTGGCGCCGGTTCTCGCGATCGCCGCCGTCAGCGTGGCCGTCGTGCCTTTCGTCTCGCTGCCGAAGACATCAAGCGAGCGGCTGTCGGAAGCCGCCCGGGATCCGGTGGCGACCTTCAGGTCCGACGACCGCTACCTCACGGCCAAGCAGGCCTTCCAGCTCATCGACCGCCATCCGATCCGCGGCGCCGGCGTGGGGTCGTTCAGCACCGTCAACCCGACGGCGAAATGGCCGCACAACATGTTGCTCGAGCTGTGGGCCGAACTCGGCCTGGCGGCGCTGCTCGTCGTCGTGGGGGCGGTGATCTGGGCCCTCGTCGGGCTCTTCCGCCTGGCGTGGCGACTACCCGCGCAGAGTCGCGAGCAGGGCCTCGTCTACATCCTGCTGGCCGTCTTCGTGTTCAACCTGCTCGCCGTGCAGGTCTCCGGGAACATCAACGACAACCGCGACTTCTGGGGCATGCTGGCGATCGTCTCGCTGGTGGTCGCGGGCGGCCTCGGCGCGCGTGAAGCAGCCAAGGGCTGAGCAGGCCGGCGACGGTGTCGTCGCCTTCACACGACGAGGGCTGTACTCGGCCACGCGGGCGCGATCGGTGCGCGGCGCCGGGGCGCAGTGGCTGCTCGCGCGGCGCGGCGTGGATATCTAGCCCGATGCGCTACGGGGTCCTCGCCGACGTGCACGGCAACCTCGACGCGTTGCGCGCCGTTCTGCGCGCCATCGAGCGCGAGGGCGTCGACGGGTTTCTCGTCGCCGGCGACCTCGTCGGCTACGGGCCGTACCCCAACGAATGCGTGGCGGCGGTCGCCGAACTGGCCGCGGCGTGCGCCGCCGGCAACCACGACCTCATCGCTTTGGGCGCACTCTCCGACGACCGCTGCATCGAGCTGGCACGCCGCAGCCTGACCTGGACGCGGGAGGTCCTCGGCGCCGACGAGCGCGCCTTCCTCGAGGCGCTCCCACGGGTGGCCTCCGCGCCCGGCGACGTGCGCGTGGCGCACGGTTCGCTGGACGACCCGCAGCAGTACACGACCACGGGCGCCGAGGCGGCCGCCCAGCTCGCCCTGGTCGAGGACCGCGATCGTGCTCATGTGCTGGTGCTTGGCCATACGCACAGAACCCTTGCGTACGGCCGCAGGTCCGGCCGGCTGCGGGCCGACGGCGCGCTCGCGCTGCCGCCGGACGAGGCGGTGTTGCTCAACCCGGGTGCGGTCGGCCAGTCGCGCGAGCTGCGCGCGCGGGCGCGCTTCGCGGTGCTCGACCTCCACGCGCGCGAGGCCCGCTTCTTTGCAATCCCGTACGACGTCGCCGCCTGCCGTGCCGCGCTGCGGCGCGCGGGCCTCTCGCCGCGGTCGTGTCACCTGCGCCCGTCCCCGGCGCGCGCGGCAATCCGCGCGTGGCGCGAGCGCTGATCAGCTCACCGCGGCGATCAGCTCCTCGTACCAGCGTTGCTCGCGCGCGGTGCGCAGCAGCGTGTTGTTGTGCCAGAGCAGGCCGAGGCACCCGCCGTACCGGCGGCACTCGGCAGCGATGTCCAGCACGGCGGCCCGCGCGGCGCCGGGCGTGAGGGCCATGGCTGACAGCAGCGTGACGTCCATGACCTGGAAGGGCAGCTCCCGCAGGCGCAGCGCCTTGCGCTCGCGCAGGTCGAAGACGCGATAGGGATGGCACGTCCCGGTGCGGAAGCCCACCGCCTCGGAGTAGCCGAGCGTGCAGTCGTAGCTCAGGCCCGCGGCCTCCCAGTTGCGCCAGGTGTCGGGGTTGGCCCAGCGCAGGAAGTGCTGACGGCCGCCCCACTCGTCCTGGCGGACGCCCTGCGCCGCGGCGACCCGCTGCAGGCGCCCGAGCTCCTCGGCCGTCCGCGCCGCGTCGCGGTACGTGCACCAGCTGGGGTGAAGGCCCACCTCGTGGCCCCGCCGCGCGATGCGCCCGATGAGCGCGCCCACCCAGGGGTCCTCGAAGAGGTAGGCACCGTCGTCGCGCGGTCCCTGGTCGCGATGGGCCAGGAAGTAGAAGGCGCTGCGGAGGCCGTGGCGCTCGCTGACGTCCATGAGGAAGTCGAAGGTGTTGTGCGGGTCAAGCCGCCGATCGCCGAGGAGCGACCGGGTGCGGCGCAGGGCCAGCCGCGGGTCGCGTCGGCGGGCCAGGTCGCCGCCGAGCGCGCGCACGGCGTCCGCCGGCCCGTGGTCGAGCGTGGCGAGCGGATCGTCGACGTCGTGGGTGAGGAGCACCTCGAAGGCGCGGGGCGTGCGCTGCAGCCGTGGCCACGTCCGCTGGAGGGCCTGCCACAGCAGCTCCACGTAGGCGTCGACGATCGGCGTGGTGAGGAAGCCGTGGTAGGCGGCGACCGACGCGGCGGCGGGAAAGCGGCCGTAGCCGTCGCGCTCCTCGACCACCAGCTCCTCGTAGCGGGTGAGCATGAAGAACGCGCTGCCGAAGACGTCGACCTCGAGGCGCTCCGGCCCGGGCTCCGCCCCGTACAGGACCGGCAGGCCACGCCCCGTCCGCACCGAGGGCAGCGACGCGGCCGTCAGCCAATCCTCCGGCCGAGTGGCGAAGAGCACGTCGGGCACGAGCACGGACGGCCCGTCGGGCTCCTGCGCCATCGCGATGCGCACGTCGCCACGCTCGGCCGTCCGCAGCTCCCACTCGAGTCCCAGCCAATCGCCGAGGACGACCTCGAGGATGTAGCGCCGCTCGGCCTCGTAGGCGGCCGGTGCCTGCACCAGCAGCGTCATGCGACCTGCCGGTACAGCGCCTCGAGCTTGCCCAGCTCCGCCTCCCAGTTGTAGCGCTCGGCGATCGCGCGCCTGCCGTTCTCGCCCAGCCGCTGGGCGAGCGCGGTGTCCTCGTTGAGCGAGCGGATCGCCTCGGCGATCGCACCCGGGTTGCGCGGGTCGACGGTGATCCCGCACTCGGCGCCGCCGACGATCTCGGCCCACAGCGGGAAGTCCGAGCACACCACCGGCAGCCCGCGCGCCATGTATTCGAACATCTTCGTCGAGTACGCCTCGACGTAGTTGACCGTCGGATGGTTGAGCACGAGACCGGCGCGCGCGCCGTCGATCGCCTCGACGATCGCGCCCCGTGGGATCTGGCCCAGGAAGCGCACGCGGCGCCAGCCGGGCAGGGCCACGACCTCCGCCTCGATCGCTGGCGGTAGGAACGACCCCGCCACGGTGCCCGTCATCCCCTCGGGCAGCAGCGCGAAGGCCTGCGCCATCTCGCGCACGCCCTGGATCTTCATGAGCCCGCCGGTGTAGACGAACGCGTCGCCGCGCGCGGCCAGCGGGACGGTGCCGTCGAGCTGCTGGAACGCCAGCTCCGGGAAGTTTTGGACGACGACCGTCTTGGCGGCGGGGAACTTTCGCCCTATCGACGGCGTCGCCGCCACGATGCCGTCGACAAAGCGGGCGGCGAGCCGCTCCACGAGCATCACCGCCTTCGCGACGAGCGGCCGCGCCCGGCGTGGGATCCATGGCTTGCTCATCACCTGCTTGGGCACGTCCTCGTGGACGTCGTAGACCACGCGGAACCCGCGCAGCTTCAGGAGCGCTGCGACCCAGAGCAGCTCCGGATCGTGCAGGTGGTAGAGGTCGGCGCGCTCGCGCACGCCCGCGCGGTAGACCCTGTAAGCGACGCGGACCATGCGGTCCAGCCGTCCGTTCCCACGGGCGATCGGCACCATCTTCACGCCGTCGACGATCTCCGGACGGTCGTGGCAGGCGACGAGGCCGACGTCGTATCCGAGCGCCGCGAGGCTCTTGCACTCCTTGTGGAAGATGCGGGGGTCGCGGATGCTATGAACCGACGTGAGGTGACGGATTCTCTGCGGCGCCACGTCGCCATTCTCGCGCTCTCACGCCCGTTCGCGTGGTGGACGCAACGCGCGCTCGCCGCGAGGACGAAGATCGTCTACGCCCACCACGTCGGCGTGACGGGCCCCCACCTCGCGGCCTTCGGTCCGGGGCTCACCGCCGAGCGCCTCGACGAGCACCTCACGACGCTGGGGCGCCGGTTCGAGTTCGCGCCGCTGCAGCAGGTGCTGGCCGACAACGACGACGATGGCGACGGCGCCTCGGGACGCGTGGCGGTCACCTTCGACGACGGCTTCGACCTCATCGCCGGCGGCGCGGCCGACGTCCTGCGCGCTCACGGCGTCAAGGCGACGACGTTCGTCCTGACGGCGATGCTCGACAACCGCGGGCTGATGTGGCGCAACAAGCTCAGCGCGATCACCACGCTGCGGCCCTCGCAGTGCGTGGGCGCCTACAACGCGCTCATGGAGCGCATCGGCCCGACGAGGATCGACGACGCCTCGCAGCTGCTGGGCGCCGCCTGGGGATGGGAGATGGCGCGCAAGGACGAGTTCGCCGACGAGCTGTGGGCGGCCTGCGACATGCCGCCGCTGATCGAGTTCCTCGACGAGCACCGCCCGTACTTCAGCGCCGATGGCCTCGCGCGCTGGCTTGCCGACGGCCACGCGGTCGGCCTGCATACCGCGACCCACCCGGACTGCTCGCGGCTCGACGCGGCGGGGCTGCGCGACGAGATCCTCGAGCCCGCTCGGCGGCTGCAATCCGACCTCGGGACGGCCTCGCTCTGCCTGTCGTATCCGTTCGGGCGGCGCTGTGCGCCCGCGCACGAGCTATCCCTTGCGGAGTCCGGGATCTTCGCCTGCGCCCTCGGGATTCGTGGGTTCTCACGGCGCGGAACCGATCGCCTACGCCTCGAACGCGCATCGATCGAGGGCGACATGCATTTCTCCGTGTACGGCAAGGCCTTTCTCCACTTTCCCCGGTAGGCGCACGAAAGCTCAGCGAGGACCGGCTCTGGCACCTATGCTTTGTGTCGGATGACCGGGTACCTCGGCATGGATCTGCCGCGATTCATCGCCATCCTGCGTGCTCGGCGCTGGTTGATCGTGGGGATCGTCGTATGCGCAGCGGGACTGGCGCTCGCGTGGTCGCTGTCCCAGCCCTCGCGCTACACGGCGAATGCCGACCTCCTGTTCGGCCACACGACGAACGCCGACTCGATCATCACCGGCGGCGCCACCGACACCACGGACATCCCGGATCGGACGGCCGCAACGAACCTTGCGCTGGCGTCGTTGGACACCGTCGCCGCGAACGTCAAGCGCGGGTTCAGGGGATCGGCGACCGTCCAGCAGCTCAAGGACTCCGTGACGGTGGCGGCGCAGGGCACTTCCGACGTCGTGACCGTGACGGCGGAGTGGGATTCGCCGACGGGGGCCGCCGCCATTGCGAACGCGTTCGCCGCCCAGATCGTCGAGCTGCGCCGCCAGACCGAGCGCGAGGGCATCCAGCGCGCGATCGACGCGGTGACGGCGCGCATTCCCGCGACCCCGAAGACCCCGGCCGAGGCGACACTGGTCGACGAGCTCAACACCAAGCTCGCCGACCTCGAGGCCCTCAAGCAGTCGGCCGACGGCAATGTCAACGTCGTCGAGCAGGCAACGCCTCCCGACCACCGCAGCTCGCCCAAGCCGCTGCGCAACGCGCTCATCGCCGGCTTCGTGGCGCTGATCCTCTCGATCTTCGTCGTGGTCCTGCTTGCGCGCTTCGACGATCGCATCGCCGACGAGGAGGAGCTCGTCGACCTGATCGGCGCGCCCGTGCTCGCGCGGATCCCCGAGATCGGGCGCAACCGCCGGCCGGCGCACATCTGGACGCCGCAGCAGGATCCCGCCTTCCTTGAGTCTTTCGAGTTCCTGCGGCTCAACCTGCAGCTGGCCGCCCAGGACGGCGACATGCAGGTCGTCGCGGTGACAAGCCCGGCGGCCGCCGACGGCAAGAGCACCGTGGTGGGCTGGCTGGCTCGCTCGCTCGCCCTCAGCGGGGCCGAGGTCATGGCCGTCGACCTCGACCTGCGCAAGCCCGAGCTGCACGCCTACCTGAACACGCCGCGCGAGCCCGGCAGCGGCGTCCTCGACGCGCTCCTCGCCTCAGCTCCCGATGACCACGACTCGGGCGAGCGGCTGCTCGTCGATGGCGACAGCCACACGGAGTCGAGGTCGGCCCCGGCCAACGGCGAGCCGCAGCCTTCCGGACGCAGGGTCTACACCGAGGAGGACGTCAACGCGGGGCTCGTCGAGCTCGCGCGGCTCTCGGGCAACCCGCGCCGTGCCGCACGCTCACTGCGGCTCGGAGGCCGCGACATTCCCGAGTCCACGCTGCGCCGCTGGAAGGCCCAGCACGCCGAGCTCTACGAGAAGATCCGCTCCACGCACCGGCGCGGCACCGTCGTCGCTCCGCACCTGCGGGTGCTCACCGGTAGCCGGCACGAGCTGGCGTCGGGGCTCATGGCGCGCGAGCGTCTGCGCGCAGCTCTTCGACGACCTTCGCGACGATGCCGACTTCGTGCTCGTGCGACACCGTGCCGGTCTCGACGGTCGCCGATGCGTCAGCGGTGGCCGCCGCGACCGATGGCGTCATCCTCGTCGTCGACCTCGAGCGCGTGCGGCGCCGCGAGCTGATGACGGCCAAGCGCCAGCTCGCCAACGCGCGCGCGCGAATCATCGGCATCGTCGTCAACCGGCCCAACGCCGACTTCCCGGTCTACTACATGCCTCAGGAGGATCTGGCGCCCGAGGCCGGGCTGACCCAGCGCTCGGGCTGACCGACGCGCCGCCGCCGCTCGGCGGCGCTGCTCTCCGACGCCGTGACGAGCGTCGCCACGACGAGCGCGAGGGCCAGCGACGCGATCACGAGCGCACCCACTGCCGCCAGCGCGCGATCGGCGGTGTCGAGTGGCACGCGGTCCGACGCGACCCAGACGGCCGCGGTGGCGACGAGTACGCAGCCCGTGCCCGCTGCGATGAGCCAGGCCGAACGGCGGCAGGGCCTCGGGCTTCCCGGTCGTCGACCTCGACGCCGTGCAGCCACACGGTGGCGAGCGAGGCCCACAGCCCGGCGATGAGGAAGCCCGCCGTCACGTCGGACGGGTAGTGCCAGGTCAGCGCGAGCGTCGCGTACGCGAGCGCGACGCGTCATGCAGAAGCCGACGAACCCCACGGCGGCGCGGTAGGCCGGCGGCGCAACCAGGACGGCGCACAGGGCGATCGTCATGGCCGCTGTGCCGTGGCCGCTCGGCCAGCTCGCGACGTCGACCTGTTCGCCGTAGAGCCAGGCGGCGTAGCGCGGCTGCGGCGAGCAGGTGCTTGAGGACGTGCGTCGTCGCGCCCGAGCCCAGCAGCACGACGCCGGCGGCCAGCGCCCGCCACTTGCGACCCCGCGCGAGCGCGACGGCGATGCACGCCAGCGCCCATGCAGCGCGTAGGGCACCGGATCGACGATCAGCGCGATGACCCTGATCTGTTCGTAGAGGCGATCGGGCGTCGAGCCCGGTGAAGCCGTGCATGATCGTCGCGTCGCGATCGTGGGTGGCCTGGACCCCGAGCCCGAGCACGCCGACCGCGACGACACCGAGCGCGCAGCCCGCGGCCGTCGCCAGCGCGATGGTCCGCCGCCGGTCGCCGAGCGGTGACGCGGACCTAGCCACCGCGGCGGCGCAGTCGGTCGAGGCGGGCCGCGCTTCCGGGCGCCGCGAGCGCCCATCTGCCCCTTGCGGCCGGCCTTCGAGACGCAGAAGTAGGGCGTCTGCCTGCCGCCGAAGCCACGGAAGTAGTGCTCGATCGGCTCGACCATCGACCCCTCGAAGTCGAAGACGCGCGAGACCTCCGCGGCGAGGCGGATCGCCTCCCAGTAGAGCAGCGTGTTGGCGCCCACCGCCTGCAGCTCGGGGTCGCGCGCGCTCATGAGCGCATAGAGGACGCGCGCTCGTCCCAGGCCACGTACAGCGCGGCGTGGGTGCGTCCATCGGCGTCGACGGCGCCCAGGATCCGCCGCTGACCCACGCGCTGCGCACGCGGCGTCGAGTCGTCGCAGGACCTCGTGGGAGTGCGGGAGCTTGAGGCCCTGGCGGGCGTAGGTCTGCGCGTCGAGCCGCAGCAGCTCGTCGAGCGGGAAGTCGCGATTGACCTCGACGGTGCGCTGCGCCTTGCGGATTCCCGCGCCGGACGTGGTCCTGGAACTCGTGCTGGACGCGGTCGAGGTCCGACAGGTCCTCGATGCGGTACGTGTACCAGACGGTCGCCTGGAAGCCGGCCCAGTAGAACGGCAGCCAGCTCGTCATCGTCGGCGCGAAGCACATGCGGAATACGTCGAACGGCGGCAGCATCTCGATGAGCTCGCGCAGTAGCCGCTTCTCGGTCTCGAGGCGGCGGGCGTACTTGCCCTCGGCCGGCGCGAGCCACGGACCGAGCGTCTGGGTCAACGTCGGTTGCATGATCATCGACAGTCCCGATCTGGCGGCGCACGGCGTAGGGCAGACGCGCGACGACCTCGTCGCCGCGGCGCACGACGGCCTCGCGCCACGCGCCCGGCGCAACGCAGTCCAGCCACCACGGCTGCTCGAAGATCGAGTTGACCCACGGCACCGAGTCCGAGGGCGGCTGCGTCGTGGTCACCGCTGGGGGCGTGAGCGTCCGATGCTCAGCCACATCTTGTCCTTTCCGAGCACGAGGTCCTGTAGGAGCCACCACGCCGCGACGGGTCTGTGCGTGACGTCGGCGATGCCGTACGGCGCTCCAGCGTGACCATACGGGACGTAGATCCGGATCGGCACCCCCAGTCGTCGAGCTGTGCGCGCCGGCGCGCCGAACGGCATGCCGAAGAACAGCTCGACGGTGGACGGGGTGCCCGCGGCGTTCAGGCGCCGCAGCGACTCGGTCAGGAGCGCGACGTCGTGCGTCGCCACGCCGACGCCGCCGCTGTGGCCGCACAGCCGGTCGACGACCCCGAGGAAGCCTCGGGCGGGATCGACCGCGTCCGACGCGCCGTCGGCCCACTGGCCCTTGACGATCCGGACGCGAAGACCGAGCCGCTCCGCCAGCGAGGCGTCCTCGGCGCTGCGCTGCCAGCGCCCCGGCAGGGTGATGCCGACCGCCCGGCGCGCGGCGCTGCCTGCAGCAGCAGCCAGGTGGCGTCGACGGTCTCGGGTGCGAGCGCGTCGATGTGCAGCGGCCGCGACGGTTCGCGCCGACGCCGCGTCGAGCTCGGCGAAGAGGCCGGCGTCGAACTCGAGCGCCGAGAGCTTCACGGAGACGTGGGAGTCGATGCCCGTCGGCCGCCAGGCGCTCGAACGCGCGCAGGTGCACGTCGGCGACGTCGCGCGGACGTTCGCCCGGGCCGGCGGTGTAGCCGACGATCGACGCCAGGCCGTAGCCCGCCAGCCGGCGGCAGACGTCCAGCGCGCGGTCGAGCTCACCCGCGCCGTAGGCCGACCTTCGGCGCCGTCGTAGCGGCTCCGACCACTTCAGGGCGCCGACTCCCGATGCACTTCGACCGGACGGCGCGCGGACTTCGTGGCAAGCCAGTCGCCCGCCCACCCGTTGAGCGTGATCAGGGCGCTGGCGAGCCGGCGGCCCTCCGGCGTCGACGTGTTCATCCCGAGGTCGAGCGCGATCAAGGTCGCGCCGGCATCGCGGAACCAGCGCACGAACGCGGCGAAGTCCTTCGACCGGCTGAGCAGCCGCGCGTCCCTGATGACAAGTCCCTCGGCCTCGCCCGCCGCGATCCGTTCGAGCGCCCGGGCGATGCCGGGTCGCTCGAGGATGCTGCCGTTGCTGTGGTCGCACACGATCTCGGTGAGCTCCCAGCCCGAGCGCTCGCACGCCCGCACGATGTCGTGCTCGGGCGCACGGCTGGTAGTCGCCTGTGCCGTGAGATACCCGATCACCAGCGCGCCGTGCCCGAACTGGGACGCCGGCCTTGGAAGCGAATCGGGCACCGGCATCGCACGTGGCGCCGCGACGGCCGCGGCGAGGGCGTCGCCGTTGCCGGCGATCCCTGCCACGTGGCGCCGGCGCTCGCGGCCGAGCATGAAGACGAAGAGCGTGCTGACGCCGGCAACCAGCGATCCCATGATGAGCAGGGAGTCGCTCGGGTGGTCGGCTCCGACGCGGACCCTCGCGGCGAATGCGCTGGCCGGCACGATGATCGCGGCCGCCGCCGCCACGATCATCGCGACTGCGGTCTTGGTTCGTGTTCCCTTCCGGGTGCGGAATCGATTGCTTGTCATGACCTTCCCCCCTTCCGTGATGCCTCTGGACCGTGCCGGCGCGTGAACGCGCGCAGCACTGACGGACCCCCGGTTGGCGGGGATCAGTCGGGCCGCGGCTGGGGGGAGACGAAGCAGGTCGGCGCGGAGAACGCGAACCGCGGGCGGTGGCGGCGAAGCTCGCGCGCCGCGTAGGCCACGACGGCCACGAGGATCGCGTAGAGGAGGCCCGAGGCGGCGCCGCCGGCCGGTGGCGCGGCGCCGGCGCCGAACACGGCGCGCCCGGGCGGCCCGAGCGGAGCTCTCGGCCCGCGCTCGTCGCCGGCCGTGGTCACCGGCTCACGCTCCGACCGGCGCGCGCGCGCAGCCGTCGCCTTCGACGCGTGGCTCGGCGGGGTGCTGCGCGCACGCGGGGCCGAGCCGATCGGCACGGCGACCGGTGGGTTGACGGGCGGGCGCAGCGAGAGCGACACGAGCGCCGCGGTCGCGCCGGTGGCGGCGCCCGCGATTCTCGCCGTGCGTGCGCGCTTGCGCGCCGATGAAGGGTGTCTGGGCGTCCGACGGACCGCTGCCCCGGCTCGTGGGTCCGGCGGTGCGGGACGGCTCGCCGCGGCCGCGCGCGTCTGCGCGGCGGCGGGGCCCGCCGGCGCCGGCTGCACCACGGCCGCCGTGGTGGCGTGCGTGGGCGCGGCACTCTGGGCCGGGGTCGGGGCCGTCGCCTGCGCGGCGCCGCCGTCCGCGGTGCCGTGCGCGCGCGTGGCGGGAGCGGGCTCCGGGGAGGGCTTGGCGTCGTTCGTGCCCGTACCGGTCGCGTCGGGGCTCTTGGTGGAGTCCGTTGCGCCCTGGCCGCCAGGCGCGGTACCCGTGCCGGTGCTCGGCTGCGTGCGTGCCGGCATCCGGAGGCGTGGGAGGCGGCGGCGGGTCGGGCGGGCGGGCGTGGTCGTCGCGGTCCGCCGTCGGCAGGCGTCGGCGGGGCGTCGGCGTGGAGCTCGTCCCCGTCGCGCCGCCCGGCACCGTCGGCGTGCGTGGTCGCCGTCGCCTGGTCGGCGGGCATCGCGGACTCGGCCGCCGTCGCGCCCGTCGCGACCGAACCGGCGGCCGCGGCGACCAGCAGCATGGCGGCAAGCACCCGCCAGCGCGTGCGGTGGACTCTACCCAAGGCTGATGCCCCCCAGTCCAGGCAAGTGGCGCGTCCCTTTTCAGTTATCGGGGAACGGAAGCGACGACTTGTGGTCAGGGTAGCCGTCCGAGGCTCCGCTGGCTAGCCGTTCGTCTCCGAACTGACCTGCCATTGGACTCCGCGACTGCGCCGCTCGTCAGCTCAGCGGCGCCGTCGGGTCAATTCACCGGTCGCGCGATTGACCGCAACCGGCTGCCTGAGGACGAGGGTCCTGAACGTCGCGAAGAGGATGCGCAGGTCGCGGCCCGTGTCCGAGATGGCCGGCGTACAGGCGGTCGAGGCCGACCTTCTGCGGCAGCAGCTCGTTGATGTAATGGCCGTGCGCGTCCTCGGGATTCAGGATGGCGACCTCGCGCGCGAAGGCGAGCTGGGTGTAGCCGGTCACCCCGGGCCGTGCCGTGAGGATCACCGCGTAGTCGTCGCGGAAGCGCGCGACGAAGTCCGGCGACTCCGGGCGCGGGCCGACGAGGCTCATGTCGCCGCGCAGCACGTGCCAGAGCTGAGGTAGCTCGTCGAGCTTCGTGCGGGCCAGCCACTCGCCCACGCGGGTGAAGCGCTCGTCGCCGGCGATGGTCAGGGCGCCGCCGCGCGCGGCCGGGTGCATCTTGCGGAACTTGAGCATCCGCAGCCGGCGGCCGCGAAAGCCCACGCGCTCGGCGCGGTAGAAGACCCGCCCGGGAGAGTCCAGCACCACGACCAGGGCGATGACGAGGAACAGCGGCGACAGCACCACGAGCGCGATCGCGGCGACGATCACATCCATCGAGCGCTTGGTCGCGGCGCGGACGGCGTCGGCTCCGCGCCGCCGCTCCGGCGTCGGTTCCACGACGACGGCGGCTGCGTCCGGCGAGCGCAACCTCTCCTCATCCGTGATCACGCTCCCCATCGATCCGAGGCTAAGGCACGACCCCGTGATCGTGCAACAGGCTTCATTAGAGTGCGCACGCAGTGGTCCGACCGACGCTGGTCACGGGAGGGGCCGGCTACCTGGGGGTGCCGGTCGTCGACGAGCTCTCCTCCGCGGGGTGGGCGATGCGCGTGCTCGACGTGCTCCTGCACGACGGCCAGCCCGGGCTGGTGGCGGAGCTGGAGGAGCGCGGGATCGAGGTGATGCGCGGCGACGTCCGCGATCCCGCCGTGCGCCGCCGAAGCGCTCGATGGAATCGAGCAGGTCGTGCATCTGGCGGCGATCGTCGGCGACCCGGCGTGCGCTCGCGATCCCGAGCTCGCGGAGGCCGTCAACGTCGAGGGGACGAACGAGCTGGTCGCTGCTGCCCGCGCCGCCGGCGTGCGGCGCTTCGTGTTCGCCTCGACGTGCTCGAACTACGGACGGCTCGCGGACCCGACGGTTCCCATCGACGAAGATGGCGCGTTGGCGCCCGTGTCGTTGTACGCGCGACAGAAGGTGGCGATGGAGCGCGCTCTGCTCGATGAAGCGGGCGGCCCGATGGAGGTCACCTGCCTGCGCTTCGCCACGCTCTACGGCGTCGCGCCGCGGATGCGCTTCGACCTGACCGTCAACGAGTTCACGCGCGACCTGTGGTCTGGCCGCAGCCTCGAGGTGTTCGGCGAGCAGTTCTGGCGGCCCTACGTTCACGTGCGCGACGCGGCGCGCGCGATTCGCATGGTGCTCGACGCACCCGGCGAGGACGTCGCGGGCAAGGTGTTCAACGTCGGCCGCTCCGGCGAGAACTACCGCAAGCTGGACCTCGTCGAGCTGATCCGCGCGCAGACCGACCGCGGGACCGTCTCCTTCGTGCATCGCAGCGAGGATCCGCGCGACTACAAGGTGTCGTTCGACCGGATCGCGCGGGTGCTCGGGTACACGACCGCGATGACGGTGCCCGACGGGATCGCCGAGATCATCGCCGCGCTCGACGCGGGCCGGTTCGCCGATCCGTTCGGGCCGGCGCACACCAACATCCCCTGACCGCCGCGCGGTACCGTTGGCCCATGGGCGAGTGGAGGGTGCCGCTGGCCGACGTGGTCGTCACCGAAGAGGACATCGCGGCGGTCGCCGACGTCTACCGCGGGGGATGGCTCAGCATGGGCCCGCAGACCGAGGCGCTCGAGCGCGAGTTCGCGGCCTACGCCGGCGCGCGCCACGCGCTCGCTGTCGCCAACGGCACCGCGGCGCTGCACCTCATCTGCGCGGCCGCCGGGCTGGGGCCGGGCGACGAGGCGATCGTGCCGTCGATGACCTTCGTGGCCACGGTCAACGCCATCGCCTACACCGGTGCCAAGCCGGTGTTCGCCGACGTGGTGAGCGTGACCGAGCCGTGGCTCGACCCGGGTGCCGTCGAGAACGCGCTGACGGAGCGGACCCGCGCGATCATGACCATGGCCTACGGCGGGCATCCGGGCTGCATCGCCGACATCGCCGCGCTCGCGCGCCGCAGCGGGGCGGTGGTGCTCGAGGACGCCGCGCACGCCGTCGGCTCGCGCCTCGGCGACCGCCACCTGGGCACCTTCGGCCTGGCCGGCGCGTTCAGCTTCTTCTCCAACAAGAACCTCGCGGTGGGCGAGGGGGGCATGGTCGTCACCGACGACGACGAGCGTCGCCGCGCGGATGCGCCTGCTGCGCTCGCACGGCATGACGACGCTGACCTGGGACCGCCACCGCGGCCACGCCTCCGGCTACGACGTCGTCGATCTCGGGTTCAACTACCGCATCGACGAGCCGCGCGCGGCCCTCGCGCGGCGGCGCCTGGCGCGCCTCGACGCCGACAACGCTCGCCGTGCCGAGCTCGACGCCCGCTACCGCGAGCTGCTCGCCGGCGTCGACGGGCTGACGGCGGCGCTGGCGCCCGTGCCGGGTGCGCTGCTCGCGCACCACCTGTTCACGATCGTGCTCGACGACGGCGTCGATCGCGAGCGCTTCCGCGAGACGCTGGCGGCGCGCGGCGTGCAGACGAGCGTGCACTACCCGCCCGCGCACCGCTTCTCGATCTACGCCGCCGACGCCGACCTGCCCGTCACCGACGCCTACGCCGCGCGCGCGGTGACGCTCCCGTTGTTCGCCACCATGACGCTCGCCCAGCAGGACGAGGTCGTCGACGCCGCGCGCGCGGCGCTTGCCGGGCGCTCGGCGGCTACAGCTTCACCAGGACGCGGTGCTTGAAGACCTTCGTCGCCTTGCCTGCGGCCACAGTGACCTTGAGCGTGAGCAGCTTTCGCTTCAGTGCCGCGGGCGAGAAGCGATCGCCAGACCTTCTGCCTCAAGTTCACCTTGATGGTGTAGGTCCCCTTGCTCCGCACGACGCGCGCGGTCCCGAACACGGACGTTCCCGAGAGCAGCTGGCACTTGATCACCGAGCGCCGCGTGATGCGTACCGACGCTGAGGCGAAGCCGCGGCCGACCCTGACGCCGACGAGCGCCGGGCCGCGTGGTAGCGAGACCTTCGACACCTCCGACGCGGGAATCGACGGCGACACGCCCGAGGATCCCGAGCCCGGCCGGCCGCTGGAGCCCGAGCCCGAGCCGGACACCCGGCCGTTCGTGAAGGCGCAGGTCTGCTCGTAGGACGAGTCCAGGTGCTGGACGGTCACCTTCCCGTTGGCGACGTCCTTGGTGAACTCGCCGGGGGTGCCGCGGCCGATGCACTCGATGGCCTCGGTCTTCCAGCCCGCCTCCACCATCTGGATGATGTAGGTGGGGCCGTACACGGTCGGGTCGACGCCGAAGCTCGTGCCCGCAGTGCTCGGCGTCCTGCGGCAGCAGGCACTGCTCGTCGGGCAGCTGGAAGTCGGGGATGAGCGGGTTGCGGTCGGGCGTCGACAGGCGGTAGGTGATCAGCGTCGGATCCCCGGCGGGATCGTTGTGGTTGATGACCCGCAACGTCGCCTGCGCGCCCGGCGCGGCGACGGCCATCAGTAGAAGGATCGCAACCGTCAGCGTCGCGACCCGGTCCGGTCGGCGACCCTGCCGACCGCTCGGCGCCCCCAATGTCATGCCGGGAGCCTTACCGGCGTACGATCGCCGTGTCAACATCGAAGTCATCTGTCACGGCAGTCCGAGCCGTTCTTGGCGCCTGATCGTCGCCGTTTCGTGCGCCGCGTTTCTTGGCGCGCCCGCGGCTGCGCGCGCCGATCCGGTAACGCGCGTGCTCGTGCGCTTCGCGGCCGGCACCTCGCCCGCTCAGCGCGCCGATATGCGCAGCCAGGCGGGCGTGCAGCGCGACGCGATGCTCGCCCTCAGGGGGCTTGAGCTCGTCGCGCCCAAGGCCGGCGTCAGCGTCGGCGAGGCCGTGTCCAGCCTCGGGCGTATGCCCGGCGTGCTCTACGCCGAGCCCGACGCCGTGCGCTCGGCGACGGCGGTGCCAAATGATCCGGACTATCCGCAGCAATGGGGACTGCCGGTGATCAACGCGCCCGCGGCGTGGGACGTCACGACGGGCTCGCCGCAGGTAACCGTCGCGATCGTGGACACCGGCATCGACGCGACCGACGCCGATCTCGCGCCCAACATCTGGACCAATCCCGGCGAGTCGGGAGGTGGGCGCGAGACCAACCGCATCGACGACGACGGCGACGGGCGGATCGACGACGTCCATGGCTGGGACTTCGTCAGCGGCGACAACCAGCCGCAGGACGGCAACGGGCACGGCACGCACGTGGCGGGCACGATTGGCGCGCGCGGCAACGACGGCGTCGGCATCGCCGGCGTGACCTGGTCGACGAGCCTGATGGCGCTGCGGATCCTGAACAACAACGGTGTCGGCTCGGTCTCGGCCGCGATCAGCGCGTACGCACTCGCGGCGCGCGACGGGGCGCGCGTCGTGAACGCGTCGCTCGGCGGCGCCGGCTACTCCCAGGCCGAGCACGACGCGATCGCCGCCGCGCCGAACACGCTGTTCGTGGTCGCCGCCGGCAACAGCAGCGACAACGACGACACGTCGGCCGAATACCCGTGCGACTACGACCTCCCCAACCTCATCTGCGTGGCGGCCTCCGACCACGACGACTCACTCGCCTCGTTCTCCAACTACGGCGCCACGACCGTCGACCTCGCCGCGCCGGGCGTCGACGTCCTCAGCACCTCGCCCGGCAATACGTACTCGCAAGAAGACGGCACCTCGGTTGCGACGCCGTTCGTCAGCGGCGCGGCGGCGCTGCTGCTCGCGCGCAACCCCGCCATCGGCGTGGCCGGAGTGCGGGCGGCGCTGCTCGGCAGCGTCACCAAGGTGCCGGCGCTCGCGGGCCTCGTCGCCTCTGGCGGCAGGCTCGACGTCGGCGCCGCGCTGGCCGCGGTGCCCGCGCCGCCGCCGCCCGCGCCCGCCCCGGCGGCGACCGCGGTCCAGCCGCCGGCGTCCGCCACCCGCCGCTCCGCCCTCAGCGTCGCGTTGCGCATCTTCGGCGCCCGGCTGCGTGTGGTCCGCGGGCACGGCCTGCAAGTCTCGCTCACCGTCTCGCGGGCGTGCCGCGTGTCGGTCGTGCTCCAGGTCGACCGGCGCACGCAGCGGCGCCTGCACCTGCGCTCGCGCGTGCTGGGACGCACCCGCGTGCGCCTGCGCGCCGCGGGGCAGCGCTCGGTGACCGTGCATCTCTCGGCGCGCGCCGCCCGCGCGCTGCGGCGGGTGTCGCGGCTGCGCGTAACCGCGCGCGCGATAGCAATCGACGCCGCGGGCCATCGCCGTGAGATCGCGCGCGTGGTGACGCTGAGGGGTTAGGCCCCGCTGCGGATGACGGCGATCATGGCCCCCGAGGTGATCGGGTCGCCCTCCTTGACCGGGAGCTCGTCGATCACGCCCGCCTTGTGGGCGGTGATCTCGTTCTCCATCTTCATCGCCTCGATGATGCAGACGAGCTGGCCCTCCTCGACCGTCTGCCCCTGCTCGACGAGGACCTTCCACATGTTGCCCTGCAGCGGCGAGGCGAGCTCGTCGGCGCCGCCGCCGCCGACCGCCGGCGCGCGCGCTCGGCCCGGCGCGGCGCGGCGCGGCCCGGCGGCGCGGCCCCGTTGGCGGCGACGCACGCCGCCGCCGAAGGGCGGGCCGATGACCTTGACGTCGAAGCGCTCGCCCGAGACCTCGACCGTGTAGGCTCTGCTCGACGGTCTCGCTCGTCCTCGCCGTTCGCGGCGGCCTGGCGCCTTCGGGAAGGCGAGCGTCTTGAGCCACTCCTTGTCCTCGACGAGGTCGCGGCACGTCTCGCCGTTGCGCCCACTGCTCGGTCGCCAGCAGCGCGCGGTGGAACGGGATCAGCGTCTTCAGCCCGCTCGATCTCGTACTCGCCCAGCGCGCGCAGCATCCGCCGCGTCGCCTGCTCGCGGTCGACGTCCCAGACGATCAGCTTGGCGACCATCGGGTCGTACATCGGCGAGACCTCGCCGCCCGCCGCCGACGCCGCGAGTCGACGCGCACGCCGGGCCCGGCCGGCTCGTGGTAGGCGCCGATCCTGCCCGGGGCGGGGGCGAAGTTCTTCGAGGCGTCCTCGGCGTTGATGCGGCACTCGATCGCGTGGCCGCGCAGCACGACGTCGTCCTGGGCGATCGACAGCTTCTCGCCGGCGGCGGCGCGGATGCCCTCCTTGACGATGTCGATGCCCGTCGTCATCTCGGTCACGCAGTGCTCGACCTGCACGCGCGTGTTCATCTCCAGGAAGAAGTACTCGCCGTCCTGCAGCAGGCCCTCGATCGTGCCGGCGCCGACGTAGTCGACGGCGCGCGGCGGCCTCGACGCCGATCTTGCCGATGCGCTCGCGCAGCGCGTCGTCGACGGCCGGCGCCGGGCGACTCCTCGATCAGCTTCTGGTGGCGGCGCTGGATCGAGCAGTCGCGCTCGCCGAGGTGGATCACGTTGCCGTGCGGTCGGCGAGGACCTGGACCTCGACGTGGCGCGGGTCGGGCAGGTAGCGCTCGAGGTAGACGGTCGCGTCGGAGAAGAACTTCTCGCCCTCGCGCGCGGCGCCCTCGAAGGCCTCCTCGAGCTCGTCCTCCGTCAGCGCGACGCGGAAGCCCTTGCCGCCGCCGCCGCCCGCCGCCTTGACCGCGACCGGGTAGCCGATCGTCCTTGTCGATCATCTTGCGCGCGTCCTCGACGGTCGCGACCGGCTCGGTCGTGCCCGGGCACGATCGGCACGCCGGCCGCCTGCATCAGCTCGCGCGCCGCGTCTTCGAGCCCATCGCCTCGATCGCGCTCGCCGGCGGGCCGATGAAGATGATCCCGGCCTCCTCGCAGGCCTGCGCGAACGGCGGCGTTCTCGGCCAGGAAGCCGTAGCCGGGATGGACCGCCTCGGCGCCGGACTCGCGGCACGACCTCGAGGATCTTGCTCGACCTTGAGGTAGCTCTCGGCGGCCGTCGGGCCGCCGAGCAGGTAGGCCTCGTCGGCGCGCTGCGACGTGCAGCGCGTCGCGATCGAGCTCGGAGTAGACGGCGACGCGACGCGATCCCCAGCTCCTCGCAGCGCGCGGATGACGCGGATGGCGATCTCGCCGCGGTTGGCGACCAGGACCTTCGCGAACATCGAGCGCGGAAGCTTAGTCTGGCGACGGGCCAGCGCTGCCGGCGCGGCCGTCCTCAGGCGCGCAGTCGTTGGCTAGCGCGATCATCCCGGCGCCGACGGTGTCGTTCGTGGCCTCGTCGATGAGGATGAACGCAGCCGGTGGCGCGGTTGCGCGCGTAGGCGTCGAAGGCCAGCGGCTCGGCGGTGCGCAGGCGCACGCGGCCGATGTCGTTGAGCGCGAGCTCCGGCGGGCCGGCGTCGCGCTCGAGGTGTCGACGTCGACGCGGTCCTCGAGCGCCGTCGACGATCGCCGCGCGCCGCGCGCGTCGTGTGCTTGATCGCGTAGCGCGCGCCGGGGCGCAGCGGCGCGTCGGCCATCCAGCAGACGTCGGCCTCGAGCTCGCGCGCCGAGCGCCGGCGCGTCGCCGGCGCGGCAGATCAGGTCGCCGCGCGAGACGTCGAGCTCGTCCTCGAGGCGGAGCGTCACGCACATCGGCGGGAGCGCCTCGTCGAGCGGGCCGTCGAAGGTGTCGATCGCGGCGACCGCGTCGCGCGCCCGCGACGGCAGCACGACGACCTCGTCGCCGGGCTGCAGCACGCCGCCGGCGAGCTGGCCGGCGTAGCCGCGGTAGTCGCGTCTCGCCGTCGCGGATCACGCACTGCACCGGGAAGCGCAGCTCGTCGAGGTCGCGATCGGCCGTCGACGTCGACGGTCTCGAGGTGCTCGAGCAGCGGCGGGCCGCCGTACCAGGGCATCGCTCGCGGAGCGCTCGACGACGTTGTCGCCGTGCAGCGCGCGAGTCGGGATGTAGGCGATGTCCGCGCACCGACGGCAGCTGGTCGCGGAACGTGCGACACGTCGCGCACGATCGCGTCGAAGACCTCCTCGGACCAGTCGACGAGGTCCATCTTGTTGACCGCGACCACGAGGTGCGGGATGCCGAGCAGCGAGGCGATGAAGGCGTGGCGGCGGGTCTGCTCGAGCACGCCGTGTGCGCGCGTCGACGAGCACGATGGCGAGGTCGGCGGTCGAGGCGCCGGTGACCATGTTGCGCGTGTACTGCACGTGGCCCGGGCGTGTCGGCGAGGATGAACGTGCGCCGCGCGCGTGGCGAAGTAGCGGTAGGCGACGTCGATCGTGATGCCCTGCTCGCGCTCGGCGCGCAGGCCGTCGGTCAGCAGCGCGAGGTCGAGCGTCCGCCGTCGCGGCGCTCGGGCCTGCAGCGTCGTCGAGCTGGTCGGCGAGGATCGCCTTGGAGTCGTACAGCAGCCGCCCGATCAGCGTCGACTTGCCGTCGTCGACCGAGCCGGCGGTGGCGAGGCGCAGCAGCTCGGAGCGATGCCGCAGCGTCAGAAGTAGCCGGCTCGCGCTTGCGGTCCTCCATCGCGGCCTCGGAGACGCGGTCGTCGGCGCGCGTCTCGCCGCGCTCGGTGATCCGCGTCGCGGCGATCTCGGCGACGACGTCCTCCAGCGTCGCGGCCGTCGAGCGCACGGCGCCGGTGCAGCTCATGTCGCCGACGGTGCGGTAGCGCACGCGTCTCGGCGAACGGCTCCTCGCCGTCGATGCAGCTCGACGTGCTCGGAGACCGCGTAGAGCATCCCGTCGCGGCGGAAGACCTCGCGCTCGTGGGCGAAGTAGATCGACGGCACCTCGAGGTCCTCCGCGGCGATGTACTGCCAGACGTCGAGCTCGGTCCAGTTGCGAGAGCGGGAACACGCGCACGTGCTCGCCGCGGCGGATGCGCCCGTTGTAGAGGTTCCACAGCTCGGGGCGCTGGCGCCTTGGGGTCCCAGCCGCCGAAGTCGTCGCGGAAGCGAGAAGATCCGCTCCTTGGCCCGCGCGCGCTCCTCGTCGCGGCGCGCGCCGCCGAAGGCGGCGTCGAAGCCGTGCTCGGCGATCGCGTCGAGCAGCGTCGTCGTCTGCAGGCGGTTGCGCGACGCGCGCGGCCCGGTCTCCTCGACCACGCGGCCGTCGTCGATCGACTCCTGCACGCTGGCGACGATCAGCCGCTCGCCGAGCTCGGCGACGCGGCGGTCGCGGAACTCGATGACCTCGGGGAAGTTGTGGCCGGTGTCGACGTGCATGAGCGGGAACGGGAAGCGCGCCGGCCGGAACGCCTTCTCGGCCAGGCGCAGCAGCACGATCGAGTCCTTGCCGCCGCTGAACAGCAGCACGGGCCGCTCGAGCTCGGCCGCGACCTCGCGCATGACGTGGATCGCCTCGGCCTCGAGCGACTCGCAGGTGGGTGAGCTTCATGCGCGTGACGACCTCCGGGGCGCGGCGACCGCGCAGGCGCAGATGACGGCGAACGCGAGCAGCCCGACCAGCAGCGGGCACGCGCGACGATCGTCCACGTCGGGATCGTCGACCCCGGCCTTGCTGACGACGCCGAGCGCCGAGCCGAGCAGGACGCAGCCCGAGCGTCGGTCGCAGGCACGCTGGCGGGCACGCGCGGCAGCAGCGCGGTGCCGATCCACACGCCGGGCAGCGATCCGATGAGGATGTTCGCCATCAGCGTCAGGTCGACGTTGCCGACGAACAGGTGCGTGAGCCCGGCGGCCCACAGCAGCAGGGCGGCGTGGAAGACGTCGGTGCCCGACGACGCGGTGCGGCGTGAGGCGGAAGACGAGGATCAGCGCGAGCCCGATCGAGCGCGCCGGAGCCGACCGAGGTCATCCCGAGGATCACGCCGAGCACGAGCCCGATCGCCACGCCGCGCCGACCTTCGTGCGGCCCGTGAGCGGCACGCTGTGGCGCTCGCGCGGCACGCCGAACAGCGCGCGCCCCAGCACCGAGAACGCGACGATGAACAGCGCGGCGGCGACGAGGCCGAGCAGCGTCGTGTCGAAGCTGTCGCCGTAGCGGTCGTGGAGCGCGTCCACGAGCAGCACGCCGGCGATCGCGCCGGGCACCGAGCCGACCGCGAGCCACTTCGACACGCCGAGGTCGACCGTGCCCGTGCGCAGGTGGCGCCAGCCGCCGACCGTCTTGGTGATCGCGCCGTAGGCGAGGTCGGTGCCGATGGCGACGACCGGCTGCACGCCGGCGAAGAGGATCAGCAGCGGCGTCATCAGCGAGCCGCCGCCGATCCCGGTCATCCCGATGAGGACGCCGACGCCGAGGCCGAAGCAGATGACGAGCGGGTCGATCACGCGACGTGGAGCCCGCACTCGATCTTGTCGGTGCCGGCCCAGCGGCCCTCGCGGCCGCTGCCCGGGCTGCGTGCACGGCGCGCAGCCGATCGACGCGTAGCCCTGGTCGTGCAGCGGGTGGTAGGGCAGGTCGCGCTCGACGATGCGGCTCCAGACGTCCTCCTCGGTCCAGTCCGCGAGCGGGTTGTACTTCCAGATCGAGCGCTTGGTGTCCCACTCGACGAACTCGGCGCCGACGCGGGTCGCCGCCTGCTCGCGGCGGATGCCGGTGATCCAGGCCTCGCCACCCGCCAGCGCGCGCTCGAGCGCCGCGACCTTCGCGTCGCCGCAGCAGTGCTCCGGCCCGGCCCACGGACCGCTCGCGTCCTCGACCTCGACGTGGACGCCGAAGCGCTCCTCGAAGGCGCGCCAGGTCTGAAGCGTCTCGGGGAAGAGCACGCCGGTGTCGATCGTCACGACGCGCGCGTGCGGCGCGCGATGCAGCAGCTCGTCGAGGATCACCGACTCCTCCTTCTGGAAGGAGCAGAGGAAGACGAGCTGTTCGTGCCGGGCGGCGCGCTGGAGGGTGTCGGTCAGACCGCGCACTCGCCCTCGCCCCGCTGCACGACGAAGGGGACCTTGCGCTCCCAGTCGATGAAGTGCTCCATCGTGTCGAGGCCGAACTCGACCGGCAGCGCCAGCTCGCGGACCTCGTCCTCGAAGGCCGTGGTCCCGACGCGCTCGGCGAAGGCGTTGAACTCCTCGCCGTCGTTGCGCTCGCGCTCGTAGAAGCGCAGCCAGCGCTCGACCGCCTCGGGCACGCGCTTGGCGGGCAGGCGGACCTTCAGCCGCTGGCCGTAGACGATCTCGCCGCCCTCGTAGTTGCCGGCGATGTGCGCGACGTAGGCGGGGATCGTGTGCTCGCCGACCTTGATCGACGCGCCGTAGAAGCCGATGTTGGCGATGTGGTGCTGGCTGCAGCCGTTGGGGCAGCCGCTCATCTTGATGTGCAGCTTGCGCGTGAGCGGATCGGAGATCTGCATCTCGTCCAGACGCGCGCGGACGCGCCGCGTTGAGGCCCATCGACGAGGTGATGCCGAGCTTGCAGGAGTCGGTGCCCGGGCACGACGACGACGTCGCCGACCTGGTCGGCGCCGGGGTCGCCGAGGCCGAGCTCGCCCAGCGCGCGCCAGACCTCGTAGACGGTCTCGTCGCGCACCCAGCGCAGCAACAGGTTCTGGTGGACGGTGGTGCGCACGTAGCCGCCCGAGTACGTGCGCGCAAGCTCGCGCGAGCTCGCGCAGCTGGTCGGGCGTGAGGTCGCCGCGCGGGACGTGGACCTGGACGGCCGAGAAGCCCTCCTGGCGCTGGGCGGTGACGTTGGAGGCGCAGAAGCGCTCGAACTCCGTGCCGTCGCCGTTCGGCGAGGCGTGGCTCTGCGGCACGCCGGGCGCGCGGTCCTCCTCATCGACGTCGAGGCGCAGGCCGGCGACGTCGAAGTCGCGCTCGGCGACCCAGTCGCCCTCACGCTCCTCGTCGACGAGCTTGCGGAACTCGTCGATGCCGATCTTGTCGACCAGGACCTTGAGGCGCGCACGGGCGCGGTTGACGCGCAGCCAGTCCTGGCGGTCGAAGATCCGCAGCACGGCCTCGGCCACCTCGAGGTACTCGCCGTCGTCGAGGCCGACGAAGTCGTAGAGCGTCGGGGCGACGCGCGGCATGATCGACGTGCCGCCGCCGACGCGGACCTCGACCCCGCGCTCGCCGTCGCGCTCGCGCGCGAGGAAGGCGATGTCGTGGATGCCGGTCAGCGCGCGGTCCTCGGGCGAGGCGTCGAAGGCCGTCTTGACCTTGCGCGGCATGATCTGCGTGGTCGGGTGGCGCACGAAGTAGCGCACGTAGGCGCCGGCGTACGGGGTCAGGTCGAACAGCTCGTCGGGCGCCACGCCTGCCCAGGGGTCGCCGGTCACGTTGCGCACCGTGTTGCCGCAGCCCTCGCGGCTGGACAGGCCCGCGTCGGACAGCTCGCGGATGAGCTTGGCGGCGTCGTCCAGCGGCACGTGGTGCATCTGGATGTTCTGGCGCGTGGTGATGTGGCCCTTGCGCAGCGGGACGTACTGGTCGATGACGTCCGCGAAGGCCTCGAGCTGCTCGGGCGTGATGCCGCCCATCGGCAGCTTCACGCGAATCATCTGGACGTCGGGCTGGCGCTGGCCGTAGACGCCCTGCTTGAGGCGGAAGCCGATGAACTCGGTCTCCTCGGTCTCGCCGCGCAGGAACTTGGCCGATTCGGTGTCGAAGTCGTCGAACTCGCGCTCGAGGATGGGGATGACGTGACCGGGGACGTTCTCGAGGACCTCCGGGTCCTCGATCGATCCGCGGCCCTTGGCCACCGGGAGAGAAGCGGGCTCCATTGCTGGGTCGGTCTCCTTGCTCGCGGGCGCGTGCGGCGGTCCAACGTATCAAATGCCGACCGGGTTTCGGCTATTTTGGCGACGAGCGGCTCGATAGGCTCGCCGGATGTCCTCGCACGACCTGCTGGCGGCGGCGGCGCACCATGCCGCAGACTTCCTCGAGACGCTGCCCGAGGCCCGCGTCGACGCCGATGTTCGCGACCGGCACGCCCTTCGCGATGCGCTCGCGCTCCCGCTCGGCGACGGGCCGGTCGACCAGCGCGTCGTGCTCGACGAGCTCGTCGCCGCCGCCTCGCCGGGCATCGTCCGCAGCCCGTCGCCGCGCTACTTCGGGTTCGTCATCGGTGGGACGCTGCCGGTGGCGCTCGCCGCGGACATGGTGGCCTCCGGGTGGGACCAGAACGCGGCCGGCTACATCGTGTCGCCGGCCGCCTCGGTGGCCGAGGAGGTGGCGGGCGGCTGGGTGGCCGAGCTGCTCGGGCTGCCGGCGACCGCGTCGTTCGGGCTGACGACCGGCTGTCAGATGGCGCACGTGACGTGCCTGGCGGCGGCGCGCCACGCCGTGCTCGCGCGCGCTGGCTGGGATGCCGAGGTGGGCGGCCTGCAGGGCGCCCCACCGGTTCGGCTCGTGGTCAGCGAGGAGCGCCACGTGACGATCGATCGCGCCGCGCGGCTGCTCGGGATCGGCACCGGCGCGATCGTCGCCGTAGACGTCGACGAGCGCGGGCGGATGGATGCCGCGGCGCTGCGTGCGGCACTCGCGGCCGGCGAGGGCCCGACGATCGTGTGCGCGCAGGCGGGCGACGTCAACACGGGCGACTTCGATCCGATCGCCGATGTGATCGAGGCCGGGCATGCGGCCGGCGCGTGGGTGCACGTCGACGGCGCGTTCGGGCTGTGGGCCGCCGCGAGCCCGGAGTACCGGCACCTCGTCGCCGGCTGCGGTCGCGCGGACTCGTGGGCGACCGACGCGCACAAGTGGCTCAACGTCCCCTACGACTGCGGCCTTGCCTTCGTCGCCGATCCCGAGGCGCACCTGGCGGCCATGGACGTGACCGCCGCCTACCTGGCCACCTCCGAGGAGGGCGAGCGCAGCAACCGCGCCTGGGTGCCCGACTTCTCGCGGCGCGCGCGCGGCTTCGCCGTCTACGCGGCGCTGCGCTCGCTCGGGCGAAGAGGCGTCGCCGAGATGGTCGAGCGCGGTTGCGCGTGCGCGCGGCGCTTCGCGGACGTACTCGGGGCCGAGCCGGGCATCGAGGTGCTCAACGCGGTCGTGCTCAACCAGGTGCTCGTGCGCTTCGGCGACGACGACGCGACGACCGACGCGGTGGTCGAGGCGGTGCAGGCCGACGGCACCTGCTGGGTGGGCCCGACGACCTGGCGCGGCCGCCGCGCGATGCGCATCTCGGTCTCCAACTGGGCGACGACGCTCAGCGACGTGGACCGCTCGTGCGCAGCGATGCTCGCCTGCGCTCGAGCTCCGCTCGCTCAACCGCGTTCGCGCTGAGCTCGATCGCGCGCGTGTACGCGGCACCGGCGGCGGCGCTGTCACCCGAGCGGCGCAGCAACTCGGCGCGTGCCGCGTGGAACGGCTGGTAGCGGTCGAGGTCGAGCGCCGCGAGCGCCTCGAGGCCGGCCGCGGGATCGCCCGCCATGCCCAGCGCGACCGCGCGGTTGACCTCGACCACCGGCGACGGCGCGAGCTGCCCGAGCATCTCGTAGAGCTCGGCGATCTGCGGCCAGTCGACGACTGGGCTCGCAGTGCGAGCGCCGCGATGGCGGCTTCGACCTGGTAGGGCCCGGGCCGTCGCAGCCGCAGCGGCGCGGTCGAGCTGCGCGCGGCCCTCGGCCAGGCGCTGGGTGTCCCAGCGCGCGCGGTCCTGGTCGGGCAGCGCGACGTAGCCGCCGGCGTCGTCGATGCGCGCCGGGCGGCGGGCATCGTGGATGAGCATGAGCGCGAGCAGGCCGGCGGTCTCGGCGTCGTCGGGCATGAGCTCGGCCAGCAGCCGGCCGAGGCGGATCGCCTCGGCGCACAGCTCCTCGCGCACGAGCCGGTCGCCGGCCGTCGCGGAGTAGCCCTCGTTGAAGACGAGGTAGACGACCGCGAGCACACCGGCCAGCCGGTCGGGGAGCTCGGCGTCCTCGGGCACGCGGTAGGGGATGTGCGCCGCGGCGATCTTGGCCTTGGCGCGCACCAGGCGCTGGGCCATCGTCGGCTCGGGCACGAGGAACGCGCGCGCGATCTCGGCCGTGGTGAGGCCGCCGAGCGTGCGCAGCGTCAGCGCGACGCGCGCCTCGATCGATAGCGCGGGGTGACAGCACGTGAAGACGCAGGCGCAGGCGGTCGTCGCCCACGGCACTGTCGTCCCCGGGGCGGGCCTCGTCGTCGTCTTCGCGGTCGAGCTCCATGAGCCGGTGCAGGGTGGGGAGGCGGTCTTGCAGGGCGCGCTCGCGGCGCAGGCGGTCGATCGCCTTGCGCCGCGCCGCGGTGGTGATCCAGGCGCCCGGGATTGGCCGGCACGCCGTCGCGCGGCCACGTGGCCAGCGCGACGGTGAAGGCGTCCTGGAGCGCGTCCTCGGCGAGCTGGAAATCACCGCCGAGATGGCGGATGAGCGTCGCCAGGACGCGCCCGGACTCCTCGCGGAACGCGCGCTCGACGCCCGCGGTCACCTCACTCGAACGTCATTACGGGGCGCACCTCGACCGTCCCGTAGCCGATGTTCGGCATCTTCGCCGCGTGGTCGAGCGCGGCGTCGAGGTCGTTCGCCTCGACGACGTAATAGCCGCCGAGCCACTCCTTCGTGTCGGCGAACGGCCCGTCGCTGACGACGCGGTCGCCGTTGCGCACGGCGACGGTGCGTCGCGGTCGTGGGCGGCTGGAGCGCCTCACCGCTGACGAACGCGCCGGACGCGCGCAGGCCCTCGGTGTAGCGTGAACCACTCCTTCATGTGGGCCTCGGCCTCGGGCGTGCCTTGGGCGGGGCCGTCGGAGGGGTCGGCGAAGATGAGAAGCATGTACTGCGGCACGGTTGCCTCCTGGTGGTCGGGCCGGCGCCGATTCGCCGGCATGCGTCCAGACGACGGGCGGCGATCGGGCGGATCGACAGTACCGCGTGCAGTTGGCGCGTCAGCGCTCATGTTCACCCGCGGCCGGTGAGCGCCCCAAGCCAGGGCTCGTGGCGCGGCTCGCGCTCGACGGCCTCGAGGCGCGCTGCCTCGAGCCAGCCCGCCAGGCGCTCGGGCGGCGGTGCCGGCGTCGGGGCCGTGTCGCGCATGAAGCGCTCGAGCGCGGCGACGACGGCGGCGGCCTCCTCGGGCGACGCCGCGGGAGCCACGATCTGAAGCTGCGGGCGGCGATTGGGCACCGGCCGCCATGATGCCACCTCGTGGCTGTGATCCCGGTCCTCTCCCACGACGCCGTCCTGGCCGCCGTGTCACCCGCCGAGGCGATCGAGCGGACGCGTGCGGCGTTCGTCCGCCATCACGAGGGCGCGTGGGCGATGCCGCCCAAGGTCTACCTCGAGAGCCCGGGCCACGGCGACTTTCGCGCGATGCCCGCGCGCGGTGGCGGCCTGGCCATGCTCAAGTGGATCTCGTCGTTCCCGGGGAACCCGGAGCGCGGCCTGCCGACCGTCATGGGCGTCGTCGTCCTCAGCGACGCCGCCACGAGCGCGCCCGTCGCGCTGCTCGACGCGCGCTCGGTGACCGCGCTGCGCACCGGCGCCGTGGCGGCCGTCGCGGCTGAGGTCATCGCGCGCAGGGGGGCGCGCACGGTCGGCGTGATCGGCTGCGGGCTGCACGGCGCGTGGGCCGCGCGCTGCCTGGCGGCGGCGGGTTACGGCCCGGGCGTCTGTGCCGACCCGCGCACCGACGTGGCGCGAGCGCTGGCCGAGGAGCTGGGCTGGCAGGCCGGCGACCGCGCCGCCGCGCTGGGCGCCGACGTCGTCTGCTGCGTGACGCCCGGCGCCGAGCCGGTCGTCGACGTCGGCGACCTGCGGCCCGGCCTGCACCTGAACATGCTCGGCGCCGACGGGCCCGGCAAGGCCGAGGCGACCGTCGCCGCGGTCGCCGCCTGCGCGCTGTTCTGCGACGAATGGGCCCAGGCCAGCCATGGCGGCGAGCTGACCGCCGCCGTCGAGCAGGGCCTGGTCACGCGCGAGATGGTCACCGACCTCGGCGCGGTGCTCGCCGGCGCCGCGCCCGGCCGCGCGGACGCGAGTGCGGTCACGCTCTTCGACTCCACCGGCCTGGCGATCCAGGACCTCGCGATCGCGGCCGCGGCCTACGACGCCTGGCGCGAGGGGCGGGTGCAGGCGACCACCGTCGAGCTCTGATGACCGGCCGCTGTCCCCTCGCTCGCTCCTCGTTCGTCGTGAGGACGAAAGCAACCCTCACAAAGGAGACGACGCCATGCAGTACGCGCTGTTGATCTATACCAACCCCGGCGCCCTCGAGGCGCTCGGCGACGAGGAGCGCGCGGCCGTGAGCGCCAGGTACTGGGCCATCCGCGAGGAGCCCGGCGTGATCGGCGGCGCGGGGCTGAAGGGGGTCGAGACCGCGACGACGGTCCGGGTGCAGGACGGGCAGACACTTGTCACCGACGGCCCGTTCGCCGACACCAAGGAGGTCTTCGGCGGCTACTACATGTTCGAGGCCGACGACCTCGACGCCGCCATCGCCCTGGCGGCGACGATCCCGGCCGCGCAGGACGGCGGCGCCATCGAGGTCCGCCCAGTGATGGAGTACCCGAGCTGATCGAGCAGGTCTTCCGCGACGAGTGGGGGCGAGTCCTCGCCTCACTGATCGGCTTCCTCGGCGACTTCGACCTCGCCGAGGAGGCCGCCCAGGACGCGTTCGCGATCGCGACCGAGCGCTGGCCGCGCGACGGCACGCCGGACAACCCCGGCGCGTGGCTGGTGACGACCGCGCGCAATCGCGCGATCGACCGACTGCGACGCGAGCGCACCCTCGCGGCCAAGACGCTCCTGCTCGACGTGCCGGAGACGGTGGAGCCCGAGGTGGACATTTGCACGATCCGCGACGAGCGCCTGGAGCTCATCTTCACGTGCTGTCACCCGGCGCTGGCGACCGAGGCGCAGGTCGCGCTGACCCTCCGCGCGCTGGGCGGCCTGACGACCGAGGAGATCGCCGGCGCCTTCCTCGTCGCGCCGGAGACGATGAAGCGCCGCCTGTCGCGCGCCAAGGCCAAGATCAAGGACGCCGGCATCCCGTTCGCGGTCCCGGCCGACCACCTGCTGCCCGAGCGGCTCGCCGCGGTGCTGGCGGTCGTCTATCTGATCTTCAACGAGGGCTACGGCGGGCGCGTCGACCTCGCCGCCGAGGCGATGCGGCTCGGGCGGGCGCTGGCCGAGCTGATGCCCGACGAGCCGGAGGTGCACGGGGCTGCTGGCCCTGATGCTCTGCCACGACGCTCGCCGCAGTGCGCGCTACTCGGGCGGCGAGCTCGTCCTGCTCGAGGACCAGGACCGCTCGCTGTGGGACGCGGCGCAGCTCGACGAGGGGCGCGCAGCGCTCGACCGTGCGGTCGGCCTGCGCGGGCGCGGGCCGTACGTGCTGCAGGCCGCGATCGCGTCGCTGCAGACCGCACGACGGCGATCGACTGGCGGCAGGTCGCGGAGCTCTACGCCGAGCTCGCGCGAAATCACCGCTCGCCGGTCGTCGAGCTCAACCGCGCTGTGGCGGTCGCGCAGGCGGGCGAGCCGGACGAGGCGCTGCGAATCGTCGAAGGCGCTCGCGCTCGACGACTACCGCTACCTGCACTCCACGCGCGCCGAGCTGCTGCGCCGCTTGGGCCGCGAGGACGAGGCGCGTACCGCCTACCGACGAGCCCTCGAGCTGACGCGGACCGAGCCGGAGCGGCGCTTCATCGAACGCCGCCTGGCCGAGTCATGAGCCTCGCTACAGCGACGTGCCCTTGATCGACTGCTGCCCGCGTGCGACGTGGTAGTGCATGCCGGTCGCGGGGAGCCTGGACGTCGTCTTCTTCTTGATCGTCTTCATGCGCACCATCTCGCAGTCGAAGGCGTCCTTGGTGGCGACGACCTTGCCGTAGCCGTGGTGGTCGAAGTCGGCGCTGTCGACCCACGGGTTGATGCCCTTGAGCGCGTCGATGATCGCCGGGTCGGTGTGCGGGTCCTTGTCGTTGCCCTTGATGACCGTGCCGCCGCCGGCCGGCAGGTCGGTCTCGCCGAGGCCCGCGGAGGTGATCGAGCCGCCGACGAACTCGATCGCGGCCGGGTCGCCGGCGCCGGCGTTGGTCTTGACGTCGCCGGCGATGAAGGTGTGGATGTCGCCGGTGACGAAGACGACGTCCTTGATCTGGCGGTCGCGGATGTGCGTCAGCAACTCCTCGCGCTCCTGCGGGTAGCCGTCCCAGCCGTCGAAGCCGAAGAACGCGCCGCCGAGGACCCGCGTCGGCATGATCACGACCTCGTTGGCCATGACCTTCCAGGCCGCCTTCGAGCTGTTCAGCTGGCTCTTGAGCCAGTTCATCTGCCGGGTGCCGAGGAAGCGGCGCGGCTGGTTGTAATCCGCGCACGCGGGCACGCCGGTCGCGTCGTCGCACGGCTGGTCGGCCCGGTACTGGCGCTGGTCCATGACCAGCAGGTCGACGGTGCGCCCGAACTGCAGCCGCCGGTAGATGCGCGTCGGCTGTCCGGACGGCGGCGTGTAGGGCATCGTCTCGAAGAACGCCCGGTAGGCGGCCGCCTGGCGCTTGCGGGAGTAGTGATGGCTGGCGGGCAGCCCCCCTCCGGGCGCGCCGCCGGCGTAGTCGTCCTGCACCTCGTGGTCGTCCCAGAGCATCACGACCGGGAAGCGCGACTGCATCTTGCGCAGCGACGCGTCCGAGCGATACAGCGCGTACTTGTCGCGGTACTGGTCGAGCGTCTCGGCCGCGCGCGAGTAGTTGACGCCGGCCTGGCCGGACTCCTGCTGGGCGCGGCCGGTCTTGTCGTCGCGGACCCCGGTGCCGTCCTTGACCGTGTGGTAGGTCTCGTCGTAGATGTAGTCGCCGAGGCAGACGACGAAGTCGAGGTCCTCGTTCGCCATCCGCTCGTGGGCGTTGTAGTAGCCGTGCGTGTAGTCCTGGCAGGACCAGAAGGCGAAGCGCACGGGCTGCAGCGAGTCGGCGGGTAGCGTGGTGCGGAAGCGCCCGACCGGGCCGTCCTTGGTCGCGGTCGCAAAGCGGTAGTAGTACTGCTCGTGGGCCTTGAGGCCCGTGATCCGGCTCTTGACGTTGTGGTTGACCGCGGCGGAGGTCGTCAGCCGCTTGTGGGCGACGACGTGGCGGAAGGACTTGTCGGTCGCCACCTCGAGGTCGACGCCGACCGCGCCGTCGATGTCGGCCAGGCGCGTCCACAGCGTGATTGCGCTCGGCGTCGGCTCGCCCGACATGACGCCCTCCGAGAAACGTCCGCCGTGTGCCAGCTTGACCTTTCGCGCCGAGTCCAGGCCGGCGGCCATGGCGCTGGGGGAGAGGATCGCGGTGGCGGCGGCGGTGCCGGCGCGCACGACGAACTGGCGGCGGGTCTGCACGTTGTGACCTCCTGTCGGTGCTGTGGACGGCGCGAGAGCCTAACGCGCGCGCCGCCCGTCAGGCGCGGGTTCTTGCCGATGCCCTGGCCGACAGCTTCTTGCCGTTGAGCCGGATCGCCGTGACCTTGAAGGTCACCCGCTGGCCGACCTTCAGCCTGCCGGCGAGACGCAGCGCGCCCTTCGCCAGGCGCACGTCGGCCGAGCGCTTGCCGGCCTTCGGCAGCTTGACGATCACCGTGCGGCCCTTCACGCGCATCGAGCGCTTGTGCAGGCGCGCGCGCAACTGCCGCGGCAGCGTGACGCGCAGCTCGCGCACGCGTGCGGGTGCGCTGACCTTCAGGCGCAGCGCGGGCCGCCGGTGCCTGACGCCCGTCAGCGTCGCGGTCGCCTTCAGGCCGTTCGACGAGGCCGCGCGGCAGGGCACCTGGGCGCGCACGGTCTGGCTGCGCTTGGCGCCGCCGTGCGACTCGAAGCCGGCGTCGAGCTTCAGCGCCGACGATCCGCACAGGCTCTTGCCGGTCGCGACGATGCCGGTCTTGCCGCCGTTGAGCGTCAGTGCCAGGCGGCTGAGCGGCACGTCGGGGATGCCGTCGAAGACGGTCTTCAGGCGCCCGCCGGGGCCGAAGCCGACGGTCGCGCGCAGGCGCAGGTCGATGGGACCGTGCAGCTCGAGCGACAGCTCGGGCAGGACGCCGTTCTGCGGCTTGACGATCAGCACGGGGCCCTGCAGCGGGGCGGGCAGCAGCGGTGTGTCGGCGCGCACCGAGCCGACGACCGCGCTCTGCGGGCAGGCACCGGCCGCGAGCTGCGCGGCGGGGCAGGCGCGCGCGAGCGCCTTCGGATCGGCGCCAAGGCCCTTCGGCAGCGTGACCTCGACGTGGCGCGTGTTCGCCTCGCCGGGCGCCTGCGTGACGACGGTGCTCAGCGGCGGGTGCGCGCCCGCGTCCGTCTGGCCGGCGGCGCCGATCGTCGCGCTGAGCTTGGGCGCGTAGGGCTGGCGGTCGCAGCCGGTCGGCTGGTAGGCCGCGTCGGCGGCCGCCTGCTCGCCGCCGGTCGCGGTGAACGCGCCGTGGGCGGGCAGCGCGGCGCACGAGGTCGGGTTGACCATGAAGCCCGGGCGGTCGATGGTCAGGTCGATCGCGCGGTACACGGTCGGGACGCCGCCCACGATCTGAGGCAGGTCCTCGGTCTCGACGTCGATCCCCGCGTCAGGTCGCAGGTTGAGCTTGGCCAGCGTCACGACGGTGCCGAGGTCGATCGGGCCGACCTGGCGGGCACGACGATCGCCAGGCCGGCGATGCCGCCGCCGAACCCGGCGGTCAGGTACACGCGCGCGCCGAGCGCTAGCGGCGCGCTGCCGTTGCCCACGACGACGCGGGCGGAGCCGACGCGCGAGTCCTCGCCGCAGGCCGCTGCGCGCGCCTGGTCGACCGGGCACTGCGGCACCGAACTCAGCCGGCCGGCCAGCCCTGGCGGCAGCGAGACCGTGGAGCGCAGCAGGTGCGCCTGGCCGTCAGGGCGCTCGATGTGCACGGTCAGCGCGGTGTCCGCGCCGGCGGTCGTGTTTGTCATGCGCGCAGGCCGAGCGACGGGGCGAACGCCGCCGGCGCGCCGGCGACCATCGCCGAAGTCGGTCGGCGACTCGGGGCCGTGCCGCTGTACGGCGTCATCGTGGCCGTCGCGGTGTAGCGGCCGCAGGCCGGCGGTGAGCTCAGGACTGCGTTGGGGCCGCCCTTGTAGCGGAAGAAGAACTCGGTGAATGGCACCTGCGGAGCGTCGTTGAAGACGTTGGTGATCTGGCCGGTCTGCGGGTCGACGGTGACATCGCCGATGAGCTTGACGCGCAGGCGCGGGTCCTCGACCGAGACGAAGTTGCGCAGCTTCGCCGTCGGCGTCGGCGTACCGAAGTAGACCTTGCCGCTGAGCGAGCCGATGAGCGGCGTGTCGAAGCGCACGTCGCCGATCTCCGATGAGGCCGGGCACTGCGGCGCGCGGTCCTCGGTCAGGCCGAACTGCTCCGGAGTGCACGGCGTCAGGCCGTCGGCCAGCGGCGGGTGAGCTCCAGCCCGCGGGCAGCGTGAGCTCGACGCTGCTTGCACGTAGGCCTGCGCGTCGGTCGCCGCCCCGCCGCGGGGAGCGTCGAGCGTCGCCGTCGCCTCGCCCGGCGTGTCGGGGCGCGGTTTCGGCGCGGTCGAGCGACGGCGTGAACGGCACCCGGCGCAGTCGGTCGGCGGGAACGCGTCGCTGCCGTCGCGGTCGTGCCGTCGTGGGCGGTGACGGCCCGCGCGACGTCGCAGGCGCGCAGCTCGTCGGCACGGTGATGAACGGCTGGGCGAGCGAGCCGTGATCGCCCTTGGCTCCCCACAACGTCAGCGCCATCGACTGGATCTCGTTCGGCAACCCGGCCGCGGTGCGGGGAATGTCCGGCGTGACCGTGTCGAGTCCGTAGTCGGTCAGCCCGTGCGGATCGAGGTCTGCAGGCGGATCGTCGTGACGACCGCGGGGATCTTGATGCCCAGCCGCGCCGGCTCGTCGGCGTTGGGCGTGAGGTTGTAGACCGCGCCGGAGAGGTCGAGCGGGAGCACGGCGACCACGTGGGTCGCGACCGTGCCGACCTGCGTCCTCGCCGGGCACGCGTCGGCCGCGAACGCGCTCTGCGAGCACGTCGGCGTGGCGCTCGGGTCGCCGATCAGGCCGGGGGCGAGATGGACCGTGAGGTCCTTGAGGTCGTCGTCACCCGTCTGGGAGACGTCGAAGGCGACGCAGAGGTCCGCGTGCGAGCCGGCCGGCGCGGTGCCGCTCGGCGAGCCGCTGGGCTGGCAGGTCGCGCCGGTCGGGCGCGCCACGACATTGGACAGCGTGACGTTGGCGTTGGCCGCGGCGGGCACGGCGAGCGTGAGCGCCGCGAGGGCAGCGGCGAGAGGGAGGCGGTGGGACATGAACCAGCAGAACGCTGGACGGGCCCGGAACTGGCGCTTTGTTTACCGACGCCCAGTAGGCCCGCCGGTAATCGCACTGGTGCGCGCGCTGTCGAAGCGGAGGCACCCGTGCTCGCCGCCGTCACGGTGACCGTCGTCGACGGGACGGGCAACCGTCCTCGGCGCAGCTCCAGTTCACGGGCGGGGGTGCGGCCGGGTCGAAGGTCTCCCACGTATCGCCGAGGAGAGGTAGTCCGTTGAGCCAGTCGGTGGCGCACCCGCTCCGCCGAACAGCACGTACCGGCTCCGGGCGGCATCGAACGCGAGCCCGGCCGCCATCCGGGCCTGTGGGCCCATGTCCTGGCGCTCGGTCCAGTGCTGGCCGTTCCATTGCCAGGTGGTACCGAGCGGCACGATCGGACTGGACGTGGCGATGCCACCGCCGAAGAGCAGCACGGTGTGTCCGTCGCAGTCGGCCGACGCCGCCGCGACCGCTGGTGGCCCGAAGTGGGCGACCTCGGTCCAGACAGCGCCGTCCCACGCCCAGGTGTCGCCGAGCGCCGCGCCCGCCGGCGGCGCGCCCAGACCGCCGAAGAGGAGGACGCGCTGGGCGGCGACGTCGAACGTCATCGCGTGAGTTGCGCGCGCCTCTGGACCGGTGTCGGCGATCTGCGTCCAGTCGGTGCCGTCCCAGGCCCAGGTGTCGCCGAGGAGGTTGGCGTTGTCCGAGTCCACCGAACAGGACGATCTGCTCGCGCACGGCGTCGTATGCGATCCGTTCAGAGCCCGCGCGCCCGGGCCCGTGTCGGCGACCTGCGTCCACTCGGCGCCGTCCCATTCCCAGGTGTCCGCGGTCGAGCCGGTCACCGGAAAGCCGCCGAGCAGCACGACGCGCTCGCGTACGGCGTCGAAGGCCATGGCGCTCCGCCCCGTGCCGATGGGCCCGTGTCGGCGACCTGCGTCCAGTCGGCGCCGTCCCACGACCAGGTGTCCGCACCGTGCGCCGTCCGCGAGCTCACCGCCGAACAGCACCACGCGTTCCCGGGTCGCCTCGAACGTCATCGCCGGGAGGTGGCGCGATGGGACCGACGTCCTGTTTCTGCGTCCACAGCAGCGCCATGCGATCCTCGATTGCGTGTCGCGACGGATCGACGCCATCTTGGCAGCTTGACCTTCCCGTGGGGCAGATCCTCGCTTGGCGACCCCGTCGGTCGCCAAGGGCTACCGATCGCGGCGCTCTTGAAATATTCCCATATAGGTATATGATTTCCAAAGTGGCAAGACGTCACAGCGGACGCGTTCAACGCGGTGGCCGAGCCTGCGGCGGCGCCAGATCCTCGACGCCCTCGCCGGTGGCGAGCGCCCCGTCAACGACCTCGTGCAGCTGCTCGGCCTGGCCCAACCGCAGGTGTCCAAGCACCTGCGGGTCCTCCGCGAAGTGGGAGCGGTCGACGTGCGTGACTCAGGCCGTCAGCGCCTGTACCGGCTCAACGGCCACGCCCTCAAGCCCATCCACGACTGGGTGAAGAGCTACGAGGCGACGTGGACGGAGCGGTTCGACGCGCTGGACGACGTTCTCGACGACCTCAAACAGAGAGCAAGACGATGCCCGCGACAACCGGTAGCGCAGTCCTCACCCTTCCGTCTGACACCGAGATCCTGATCACGCGCGGGTTCGGCGCGGCTAGGCACCTCGTCTACCGGGCGTACACGACGCCGGAGCTGGTCCGGCGCTGGTGGGCGGGCAAGCGCGGCGAGGTCACGCTCGCCGAGATCGACCTGCGCGTCGGCGGCATGTGGCGCTACGTGATGATCGCGAACGAGGGCTTCGAGGTCGCGTTCCATGCTTGCGCTTGCGGCTGGGCGACGCGCTTGGTCTGCAGCGTCTCGAGCGCGGTGATGAGCTTCGGACGCGTCTCGTGCGGGACGATCACGTCGTCGATGTAGCCGCGCTCGGCCGCCGTGTACGGGTTGGCGAAGCGCGCCTTGTAGTCGGCGATCAGCTTCGCGCGGCGCTCGTCCGGCGTCGGCGACGCCGCGAGGTCGCGGCGGTAGATGATGTTGACCGCGCCCTCCGGCCCCATCACCGCGACCTCGGCCTGCGGCCAGGCGAAGTTGAAGTCGGCGAGCAGGTGCTTGGAGGACATGACGTCGTAGGCGCCGCCGTAGGCCTTGCGCGTGACGACGGTGATCTTCGGGACGGTCGCCTCGGTGAACGCGTACAGCAGCTTCGCGCCGTGGCGGATGATGCCGCCCCACTCCTGGCTCGTGCCCGGCAGGAAGCCGGGCACGTCGACGAAGGTGACGATCGGGATGTTGAAGGCGTCGCAGGTGCGCACGAAGCGCGCGGCCTTGGCGCGAGGCGTCGATGTCGAGCACGCCGGCGAGCTGCGCCGGCTGGTTGCCGACGACGCCGACCGCGTGGCCGTCCAGGCGCGCGAAGCCGACGATGATGTTCTTCGCCCAGTGCTCGTGGATCTCGAAGAACTCGCCGTCGTCGACGATCACGGCGCGATGACGTCGCGCATGTCGTACGGCTTGTTCGGGTTGTCCGGGACGACGCGTGTCGAGCTCGGCGTCCTCGCGCTCCGGGTCGTCGGTCGGCGCGACGCGCGGCGGCGTCTCGAGGTTGTTCTGCGGCAGGAAGCCGAGCAGGTAGCGCGTGTCCTCGAGCAGCGCGTCCTCGTCCTCGGCGGCGAGGTGCGCGACGCCGGACTTCGAGTTGTGCGTCATCGCGCCGCCGAGCTCCTCGAAGTCGACCTCCTCGCCGGTGACCGTCTTGATCACGTCGGGGCCGGTGATGAACATGTGCGAGGTCTCCTTCACCATGAAGATGAAGTCGGTCATCGCCGGCGAGTAGACGGCGCCGCCGGCGCACGGGCCCATGATCAGGCTGATCTGCGGGATCACGCCCGAGCACTGGACGTTGCGCACGAAGACGTCGCCGTAGGCGCCGAGCGAGACGACGCCCTCCTGGATGCGCGCGCCGCCGGAGTCGTTGATGCCGATCACCGGGCAGCCGATCTTCGCGGCCAGGTCCATGATCTTGCACATCTTCTCGGCCATGCACCTCGCCGAGCGAGCCGCCGAAGACCGTGAAGTCCTGGCGAAGACGCAGACGCGGCGGCCGTCGATCGTGCCGTGGCCGGTGACGACCGCGTCGCCCCAGGGCCGGTTCTTCTGCATGTCGAAGTCGTAGGTGCGGTGGCGCACGAACGTGTCGAGCTCCTGGAACGAGCCGGGATCGAGCAGCTTCTCGATCCGCTCGCGGGCGGTGTACTTGCCGCTTGGCGTGCTGCTTCTCCTCGGCCTCGGGCGAGGAGTGATCGCGGCCTCGCGCAGCTCGTTGAGGTGCGCGAGCTTCTCGTCGAAGGTCTCGGGGTTGTGCTGGCGCTGGGTCATGGGCGGCGGATGCTAGAGCGCGCCGTCGATCACGCGGAACAACCGTCAACGCCGTCCCCGCTCCATGAGCTCGCGTACCTCCTCGGCGGACAACCGACCCGACCGATCTGCGGCGACGCGCAGACCGTGTGGTCCTTCCTCCACGCGCACGCGCGACGAGGACGACCTTGAGGCGTTCCGTCGACGCATCGACCTCGAACCGGGCGCGCGGAACCCGAGCCGATCCGGGGTGGCCTCGAACAACCAGTCGGCCTACCGCGTCAATGATAGTCCGCATGGGATCGAGTCTACGATGACGCTAGAAGGCGCTGACCGCGAGGTCGGCGAAGAGATGCGCCTTGGTGAGCGTCCTCGGCGTAGGGCTGCCGTCGCGGCGGTCGAGCAGCGTACAGGACGCCGCAGCGACTCCGATCCGCGGCGCAGCGGCACGACCAGGAGTCGTCGACGGGCACGTAGTCCGTGCCGGCGGCGACCTGCGACGCGAACCGGGAGTCGTGCGACAGTCGGCACGACGATCGGCTCGCGCGGCGAGCGCACCGGCGCCGGCGATCCCCTGGCCGCGAGCGAGCCGCACGCCGATGATCTCGCGAGCGCCGGCACCCCACGCGGCGTGGAAGACGGGCCGCCGGTGGCGTCGTCGAGCAAGGCGATCGACGCGGCCGCTGCGTCGAAGACTCCGGCCGCAGTCCGGACGACCGCTTCGACGAGCGAGCGCCGGCTCGCCGGTCGTCCTGGCACGCTGAGCGCCAGATCAAAGCCCCGGCGCGCTCGGTTCGGCGCTCCAGATCGGCGACGAGCGCCACCGCAGAGGACGTCCGCTGCTTCGGCATGAACTCGAGGCCGCGCAGCAGCGCCGGCTCGACCTCGGCGGCGACCTCCGCGTAGCGGTGATCCACGTCGCGTGTAGCCGGGCGGCCGGCCGTGAGCAGCGTCCCGCCGTCGACCGCGAGGCTGTAGACGTCGCAGCGGTCGCAGACCGCACGGCCCGCGAAGACCTCGGGCGCCATCAGGCCCGGTGTGCCGACGCCGACGGTCCCGGACCGCAGTCCAGTCGCGCGCGACGCCGAAGTCCACGACGATCGACGCCGCACTCGCCAGGATCAGGTTCTGCGGCTTGACGTCCCGGTGCGACGATGTGCTGCGGTGCACGTAGTCGAGGGCCTCGCAGGCCTGCTCGACGTACGTCGACGTCCTCCGAGGCGGCAGTCCGGGACCGCCGTCGCGATCGAGCAGTTCCGCCAGGTTCGCGCCATCGACGAAGTCCATGACGAGAAGAAGTCACCCGACGGGTCGCGTGAAGTCGTCGCGACGCGCTGACGACCCGCGGGTGGTGCAGCGAGGCGAGCAGCCGCGCCTCGATCTCGAAGCGCGCCTCCTGCGTCCGGTCCAGCAGTCGCTTGACCGCGACGAAGCGCCGGTCTCGACCGTCCAGCGGCGCCGATGCAGCAGCGCCGATCGCGCCGCTGGGGATGGGGCCGACCTTGTAGTGGCCCCCAGCACGTCCGCGGTTCGCGGGTCACCACCAACCAGCATCGAGCTATAGGTCGCGCGACGATGGCGTGGTCGAGGTGCCGCGCGCTCCTCGTCTCGCACCTCGTCGGCGACTACCTGCTGCCGACCGACTGGCAGGCTGTCCACGGCGTTCGCGGCCTGGCCAGACCGTCGCGCGCCGCGCTTCGTGACGCACGTGATCACCTACATGATCGCCTTGGTCGGCGCGATCTGGCTGGCGGACGACCTTAGCGCGCTGGCGATCGTCGGCGTCGCCGCGGTATCGCATTCCGCACCTCATCCAGGACGACGGCCGTTCTGCTGCCGCTGTACGTTCGCCGCGTCAGGGCTGGATGTCGCGGCCTACCGCTCGTCGGCGTCGCAGTAGACCGGACGATGCACATTGTCGGCGCTGTTCGCGCTGGCGTTGCTGGCGACGAGTTGAGGCGCCGGGTCGCAACAGCGCGCACATGTTGTCGGTTGGCGCCGGTGGCGGTCGGCAGTTCGGGCTACAGGGTTCTGTTGCGTTGGGAGGTCTGGCGAACGGCTACCGCGACGGAGCGGGCATCCGCTGGCTGATCGGCGCATGCGCGCTCGCGCTCGCTCGGGGCTCCCCGGCTCGGCCGCTGACGCCCGATACATCGACGGCTCAGCTGAACATCTACGCCAACGACAACGGCGGGCCCCAGGTCGTCGCCGACGGAAGTCAGGAACGGCGAGTTTCTCCGCCGTCGGCAGCGCCGGCGAACGCAGGGGCTCGAACTCGCGCAGACGGGAGTCGACAGCGCCACCATCTTCACGGTGTTCGGCTTTCAGGAACGGGCGGATCTCACACGCGGACAGTATACGGGCCCCGTCCGCACGGTAATGGCAGTCCGCACCATGGTCCGGACCGCGCCGATCCACACAGGCCCGCCGAGCAGCAACGGTTCGTACGGATCGACGAGCGCATCTCGTACGTCGACGGGACCACCGACGTTCGGTGGTCCCCGACGTGTTCAACGACGCCGACACCTCGACCTTCGGGGTTCAAGCCCGCGTGTCGAGGCCGCCGACCTCACGTGTCCGGCAACGACGCGGCGTTGGGTTCCTTGATCCGGGCCCGCCACGCCAGGTCGGCGGGATCAACGCGGCCGAAGGAAGCTCGGGCGCCTGGTGCGAGCAGACTCCGTGGTCGCACTACCAGGAGGGTCCATACGGCGACGTGTTCGCCGCTATCAGCGGAATAGCCTCTCAACGCAGGGGTTCAGCGACAGCTTGATCCCACGCTGGTCGACGACGGGGCCGGGGTTCAACGGGATTCGACATTCCCGGTCAGACGAGCGTGGCTTCGACGTGACCTGGCGCTTCAGACACTTCAACCCGCTGCGAGCTCAGCTTGGTGGCGGCCACGAAGGCTCAGGGGCAAATCGCGACGGTGACGTTGGGTCCCGAACAGCGACGGCGACCCGATCCCGGCGCACGATCCGCTACACGATCAGCGGGGCCAACCCGGGCATCGGCGCGGTGACCACCGGCGCTGACGGCAACGCGGCGATCCGCTGGACAGGAACAACCAGGGCGTGGATACGCTCGCCGCGTTCACTGACCTCAAGGCGACGGGTGCCAGACGCCGGCGAACCGACCGCAGAGCGTCAACGTGACCTGGACCCCGCCGCTTCCGCTGGTCCCTGGCAAGTCGGTGGTCGTCAAGGTGGTGTCCGGCACGGTGTTTGTGAAGTACCGGCCTGGCTACACACCGCGCGACGTCGCCCGCAAAGGGCTTCGTGCCGTTCAAGGGCGCGGCGAACCTGCCGGTCGGCACACAACTCGATACGCGCAAGGGCCGGGTCAACCTGACCTCGGCGGCGGACACCGGCGGCAAGAAGACGCAGGCGTCGGACTTCTACGACGGATCTTCCAGGTCAAGCAGGCGCTGCCCAAGAAGAAGTCCAAGAAGGTCGTCGCGCTTGTTACGGACGTCGTGATGAAGGGGCAGCTGCCGCGGTCCGGGTGCGCACCGCTGAAGGGCGCGCGAGCTGCGGTCGTGGATGCCAAGAAGAAGGGCAAGAAGGGCGCTAAGTCGGTCCTCGGCAAACTGTGGGCAACGGCAAGGGCAAGTTCCGCACCACCGGCAAGTACAGCTCGGCGACGGTGCGCGGCACGATCTGGCTGGTCGAGGATCGCTGCGATGGGACGCTGACCAAGGTCAGGCGTGGCGTGGTCAGCGTGCGCGACATCAAGCGCAAGAAGACCGTCAAGGTCAAGGCGGGACACAGCTACCTCGCGCGCGCGCAGCGCGCCTCCAGCAAGACCAAGCGGCACCGCTGACCTACGACCTGTTGCACCCGCTGATCGGGAGCGGGTAGCGTTCGCTCCTGCTGTGGGGGCGGCACGGACGCACCTGAGGTGGAGGGCCGTGGCTGGCCGGCCGTCCTCGCCGCGTGCCTGGCCGTATGGGCCATCGCCCCGCACGCGCCCAAGCGGCCGACGGCGTCATCGACGGCTCTCCGCTCAACGTCTACGTCAACGACGTCGGCCGGCTACAGGCCGCCTTCGACGGCGCGGCGAGCGGCGAGTTCTACACCGGCGCCCTGGCGCCATCCGACGGCGGCCTGACCGCCGCGGTGGCATCGCCCGCCAGCGGTGTGTTCACGGTCTACGGCCGTGGCGGTGGCTTGCCGTTCACCGCTGTGAGTGCACCGGTCCTGAGCGGTGACGGCAGCGCCGGGAACCCCTGGCGGCTGACGACGCAGTTCCAGGCAGTGACCGGGACTACACCCGTGCTCTCGGTCAGCGAGATCGTGCAGTACGTCAACGGCAGCACCGACATGACCGTGACCTACACCGTCGGGGGGCCGAATCCGCAGGCGGGTGTGACCAACCTGCGTCTCTACGAGTCGGCGTCGGTGCTGCCGGCCTCCAGCTACTTCGCGACAGGCTTCCTCTTGCCCGGGCCGCCGCGTCGCGTCGGCGCGCAAGCTCTCGGCCGCGGCGTCGGCGGCTCGGACAGCCTGGTGGAGATCTCTCAGTGGTCGCATTTCCAGGAGGCGTCCGCGAGCACCATCACCAACGCGATGAGCAACACCAACCCGGCACCGCGGGCTTCAACGACACGGTCGTCACGGGGCCCGAGTCCAACGGCGCGGGCATGGGCGCTCAGTGGAACGTCGGCACGCTGGGCGCCGGACAAACGGCGACCGTCTCGGCGACCTGGCACTTCAGCCGCACGAG
The DNA here is from genome assembly GCA_963821355.1 of uncultured Actinomycetes bacterium. Lineage (GTDB taxonomy): Bacteria > Actinomycetota > Thermoleophilia > Solirubrobacterales > Solirubrobacteraceae > JAOPZW01. The sequence continues at coordinate 92,144 of CAWGDO010000012.1, forward strand.
CGCCCTCGACCTCGCGGCCGCCGGCCCGACGCAACGGCCGGGCAGACCGCGCGCGTAACCGTCACCGCGCGCAACAACGACAGTGGCCCGGACGCCGGACGCAGCGTCGTCTACACGATCACCGGTGCGAACCCGGCGCCGGCGCGGTGACCACGGCCGCGGACGGGACGGGCGTCATCAGCTCGCTCGGCGCGAAGACCGGGACCGACACGCTCACCGCCTTCGTCGACCGCGACGGCAATGGGTCGTGGGACGTCAACACCGAGCCGCGCCAAGTCGTCACAGTGACGTTCGCCCCCCTCCCGCCTCCGGTCCCCGGCAAGTCGGTCAACGTCAGCGTCGTGTCCGGCGAAGTGTTCGTCAAATCCCGGGCGCCCGACGTGCCCGCGCAACGGGTCCCGGCAAGGGCTTCGCACCGCTGACCGGACAGCTCCAGGTCCCAGTCGGTTCGCAACTCGACACGCGCAAGGGCCGGGTCAACCTGACCTCGGCGGCAGACACGAGCGGCAAGAAGACCCAGGCCTCGAACTTCTACGACGGCATCTTCCAGGTCAAGCAGGCACTGCCGAAGAAGAAGCCCAAGAAGGCGGTCGCGCTGACCACCGACATCATTCTCAAGGGCCAGCTTTCGCGTTCGCAGTGCGCGCCGCTGAAGCGCGCGAACGCCGCGGTCGTCGACAAGAAGAAGGTCCGAAGGCGAAGCTCGGAAGTTGTGGGGCAACGGCAAGGGCAAGTTCCGCACGACGGGCAAATACAGCTCGGCGACGGTGCGCGGCACCATCTGGCTGACCCAGGACGAATGCGACGGGACGCTGACCAAGGTCACCGGGGCGTAGTGCAGGTGCGCGACTTCAAGCGCAAGAAGACCGTCCCGGTGAAGGCCGGGCACAGCTACCTCGCCCGGGCGCAGCGCGTGACGACCAAGGCCAAGCGGCGGGTGCGCTGAAGCGCCGGGCGCTGCGCCATAGCGCATCCGCGCGTAACCGGTCAGCATGCTGACAGTACTCGTTGCGTGGGTGAGGAGTGGCACGGATGCACTGGTCCGCCAGTTGCGTTGTGAGGAACCGGGGCCGGGGGGCGTTGTTTCTGCGATGAGGGGCAAGCGCGGCGCGATGACGCTGGTCGCGGCGGCTGCGGCCGGGCTGCTGATGGCGGCTGCGTCCGGCGGTGGCCATGATCACGCCGGTGGCCATACGAGCCAGGGCGCGCTCGACGCAGCGAACGGCTCTGACCACGAAGCTTCGACACGCTTGATCCGAACGGTCCGGCGTTCTTCCTGTCGATCCCAGAGGCGGGGAAACCGGCCCGGTGGGCGACATCAGAGGGCTTGCCCGGATTCCCGCGCGACGGGTCCACGTTCCTAGTGCTCTCGATGGGCGACGCCGCGCAGGCCGACCACCTGATAAGCCGGGAGTCTTCCCCAACGTCGACGACGGCAGTGGCCCCGAACGCAGCCGTGGCGACTCGGCGCTCGACCTTACGGTGCTGCGATCAACTACGCCTCGCCGACAGGCGGCTTCGTATCCGGTGTCTCTCGTTCGACTTCCGCTTCCTATCCGAGGAAGTACCCGGACCGCCTGAACAACGTCCGTACAACGACACCTTCATCGCCGAGGTCGACAACGCCACGGCTGGACGACCTGCGACGCTGCGATCTCGGCTCCGGACAACTTCGCGGCGCTGCCGAACGGTCAGCCTCCACGATCAAGGCGACCGGTCCCGAGGTGATGTCGCCCGCCGAGGCCGCCGGTACGCCCGTACGGTGCAGCCACTGCGCCCTTGCATGCCCAGATGCCGTTGGCGGCCCAGGCCGTCACCAGGTTGCAGTCTCGATCTTCGACGATCACGATCGCGCCTACGACAGTGCTGTCTTCATCGACAAGGTGCAGCTGACGATCCCGTCGGGTCGCGCGCCCGACGGCGTGACGTCGCTCGGTCCCGCCATCGCAATCACTGCCCCGAGCGTCTCGGCGACGGTCGACACGTCCGACTCCGACCCTCACCGGGAACGGCGAACAACCCCGGCGACGCGAACACCGTCGACGTTCGCATCTCAACGGCGCCGTGCCGGCGGGTGCGCCCGTGCAGACTCTCGGCGCCGCGTTCCGGCAGCACTTGGGCGGTCACGGCGCCGCTCGCGCCAGGCCAGTACACCGCGCAGGCCACCCAGGCCAACGCGACGGCACAACGGCGTCAGCCCGCCCGCCACCTTCACCGTCGCCCGACCTCGCGCGGCAACTCCGGGTGGCGGGGCAGTCAGCAGGTCGGGGACCGTGACCACGACGGCATCCCCGACAACCTCGACACCTCGGATGGCTCGCTGCCGCCGATCCCAGGCAAGTCGTTCGACGCCCGCGTCGTGTCCGGCACCGTGTACATCAAGTACCCCGCCGGCAAGGGGCCGCGGGCGATCACGCCGCTGAAGGGGTTCGTGCCGCTCAAGGGCGCCGCGAACGTCCCGATGGGCTCGCAGCTCGATACGCGTAAGGGGCGGGTCGCGGTCACCTCGGCGGCCGACACGGGCGGCGTCAAGACGCAGGCGTCGGACTTCTACGACGGGATCTTCGCCGTCAAGCAGGCGCTACCGAAGAAGAAAGCGAAGAAGCCGGTGGCGCTGATCACCGACCTCGTGCTCAAGGGCGAGTCGCCGCGGTCGGAGTGCGCGCCGCTGAAGGGCGCGAGCGCGGCCGCGCTCGACGCGAAGAAGAAGAAGAAGGGGCCGAAGTCGACGCTCGGCAAGCTGTGGGGCAACGGCAAGGGCAAGTTCCGCACGACCGGCAAGTACAGCTCGGCCACGGTGCGCGGGACGATCTGGTTGACCGCCGATCGCTGCGATGGGACGTTGACCACCGTGAAGCGCGGAGTCGTGAGCGTGCGCGACTTCAAGCGCAGGAAGACCGTGTCGGTGAAGGCCGGCCACAGTTACCTCGCTCGCGCGCAGCGCGCCGCGAGCAAGCGGCGGACGAAGTGACGGCGCCGGTCCCAGCGGGCCGCGAGCAAGCGGCGGACGGGTGACGGCGCCGAGGTGATCATGGCGACCGACGCGCGCATCGGCTCGGAACTCGCTGGTTACCGGCTCGAGACGGTGATCGGGCGAGGCGGGATGGGCGTCGTGTACCGCGCCGAGCAGATCCGGCTCGGGCGCAAGGTCGCGCTGAAGCTGCTGGCACCGGAGATGGCGGCGAACGCCGGCTTCCGCGCGCGCTTCGAGCACGAGTCGCGGCTGGCCGCCGCGCTCGACCACCCCAACATCGTCCCCCTCTACGAGGCCGGCGAGGCGGGCGGTCTGCTGTTCATCAGCATGCGCTACGTCGAGGGGACGGACCTGCGCAAGCTGCTGAACGCCGGCGGCCGCCTCGAGCCCCACCGCGCGCTCGACATCGCCGCGCAGGTCGCCGGCGCGCTCGACGCGGCCCACGCGCGCGGCCTCGTACACCGCGACGTCAAGCCGGGCAACATCCTCATCGCGCCCGGCGTGGCGGGAGGGGCCGAGCACTGCTACCTGACCGACTTCGGCTTGACGAAGGACACCTCCTCGCCCGTCGAGCTGACCGCGACGGGGACCTTCGTCGGGACGATCGACTACATCGCGCCCGAGCAGATCGAAGGCGCGGCGCCTGACGGCCGCGGCGACCAGTACGCGCTCGCGTGCGTGCTCTTCGAGTGCCTGACCGGCCATCCGCCCTTCCCGCGCGATCAGGAGATCGTCGTCATGTGGGCGCACCTGCAGGACGAGCCGCCCGCGGTCACCTCCGACCGGCCGGACCTGCCGCCCGCCATCGACGCCGTGATCGCGCGCGGCATGGCCAAGGCCCCCGGTGAGCGTTTCGCGTCGTGCACCGCGATGGTGGATGCCGCCGGCGACGCGCTCTCTACGGGCGCCGCCCCCGTCGTCGATCTCTCGCGTGAACGAGCGCGAAGGGCGCCGGACGCCCGCGCGAGCGCCCTGGCGCCACCGCCCGTACAAACCCCGGCAGCGCCGACCGTCGCGCCGACACGACGCATTACGCGGCGTGGCCGCCGCGTGGCCGCCGCGTTGGCGGCCGGTGTCGTCGTCGTCGCGGCGATCGCCGGCGCGCTTGCCGGCAAGGGCGGCGGCGACGAGAAGCCTCCCGCACATCCGCCGGCCACCGCCGGAGCGCTGCAGCTCAGCTACGGCGCCCCATGGGCACCCGACCGCCACACGAAGGCGAACGCGGGCCTCGCGCTGCGCGACCCGATAACGCTACGCGCCGGCAACGCGCGCATCGTCGCCGGGCGGATCGCCGAACCGGGACCGGGCTTGCTGCCCAAAGGCACCGCGCCTCCCGGCGCGACCGAGATCGTCGGCCTCGGCTCGACGGCCGCGCTGCACCACACGGGGCTGCGCGTGGCAGGCAAGCGCGCCGAGCTGTTCGTGGTGCCGACGGATGGCGGCGTGCAGGCCGTGTCGTGCGTAGACACCGCTGTCACGGACTGCGAGGCGGTGGCCGCCACGCTGCGCCTGCGCGGCGCCAAGGCCCTCGACGTGCGTCCAAGCCCGGCCTACGCGGGCGCGCTCGCGAAACTGCTCGCCGGCCGCGCGGAGCGCGCCATAGCCGACCGGCGCGCGCTCGCGCGCGCGGGTAACTCGCGTACACAGGCCGCCGCCGCGCACGCGGCGGCGCGCGGGCAGGCGGCGTTCCAGCGCCGCGCGCTTCGGCTGGACCCGCCGGTCGTCGCCAGGGCGGCTCACGGCGCAATCGTTGCGGCGATCGCGCGGATCAAGCGGTCCTACCGGCATCTCGACGCGGCGGCGACCGCACGCGATAGCGCGGCCTACCGCCGCGCCGTCCGCGCGGTGCGTACCAGCGAGGCCGGCCTCGCCACCGCCGTCGGCGCGCTGAAGCTCCTCGGCTACGACGTACAGGGAGGTGCATGAGATGCCGTCGCGCTCGGCGATCGCACTGCTGGTGGCGCTTGCCGCGCTCGTCGCCCCGACCGCGGCGCTCGCGGTGGCGCCGGGCAACGACGACTACCTGAAGTCCAAGCGCATCAACGCGCCCGGCACACGCGTCCCGCGCGAGGAGGTCAAGGACGCCGTCAACACGACCGAGGCGACGACGCAAGCCGACCTGTTCGCCCCCGAGGCACCGGCCGGTGGGGGCGGGCCCGAGACGACGACGTGCAACGGTCGCAGCTTCGGCAAGACCGTCTGGTACGACGTCCATCCCGACGCCGACGGCGCGGTCGAGATCCAGACCGGCGGCTTCGACGTCGCCATCGCGCTCTACCAGTTCGACCAGAGCACGTCGAGGATCGTGCGCCTCGTCGCCTGCTCGGCCGAGCCGGGCGCCCAGGACTTCATCCCGCGCCAGCTGCTCAAGCGCGGGCGCCACTACACGATCCAGGTCGGCGGGCTCGACGAGGGCGCCGGCCCGCTCGGCGGCGCGCTGCAGTTCAACTTCCAGTTCTTCGCCGACAGCGACGACGACGGCATCTTCGACCCGCTCGACGACTGCCCCGACCAGCCGGGCGTGCGTTCGGCCGGCGGGTGCCCGCCCACGCTGCGCGCGACCCCGAAGCTGACCGCCATGCCGACCGGCACGGGCATCGTCGTCAAGCGGCTCAGCGTCTCGGCACCGAAGGGCGCCAAGGTCGAGGTCCGCTGCCGCCGGCGCTGCTCGGGACAGCAGGCTCGCACCGCGGGCGTCGTCTCGTTCCCGCTGCTGCGCGGCCGCGCGCTCCCGGCCGGTGCGCGAATCGAGATCTTCGTGACGAAGAAGGACTCGATCGGCGCCTATACGCGCTACGACGTCGTGCGCGGCAATTTCAAGCGCACCGATCGCTGCTTGCGGCCCGGCTCGCACACGCCTCGGAGGAAGTGCACGTGAAGGCCGCACGTCCGCTTGCCGTTGGCGTCGCCGCCGTGATCGCGTTCGTCGTCGCCTACGCGGCCGCCCACGGCGCCGGCGGCAGCACGGCCGTGGCGGCACCCGGCATCAAGCCGATGTCGATGCCGGAGGCGCCCATCGCCGTGCCGGCCGCCACCCGCGCGATCCCTGCGCTCGCCCCGGCGCCCGCCCGCCACCAGCGGCGCCAGGCCAAGCGGGCGCGCCACGCGCCCGCCTCGAACCCGAGCCCGCGGCCCAGCGCCCCCTCAAGCGGCGGGGGCGGCGGCGGCGGCTCGATCATCGAAGGCTGAGAAGAGCCACATCCGTCAGTCCGCGAGCAGGCGGTCGATCGCGCCGACGAACGTCTCGGCGAGCTCGATCACGTGCTCGGCTTCGTCGCGCGGGACGAGCCAGGCGTCGTAGTCAGCGTCCTCGCGCTGGGACTGCACTCGCTGCGCCGCCGCGACGAGACCGCCATCGAACTCGCCGGTCGCCACGAACACCCGCCGGAACTCGCTCCACGCACCACGGTGCGTCTTGGCGTAGACGTCGCGCTCGCTGAGCGCGGCGCGAACCGCATAGAGCATCGCGTAGTACGCGCCGCTCAAGGCCATTCCAGGGTCCTCGTCGATGACCGTTGCCGCGCCGGACAGACGGCGCCGCGCCACCTCGAGAAACTCCGCGGATCGCGGGCTCATTCGTGCCCGGCCACGACGACCTTGTCGCGATCGACCTCGGCGATGAAGAAGGATCGGATGGCTCGGCGCCGCGCGAGCCATTCAGGCGTGTTCACGTGCACCGAGAAGAAGAAGGCCAGCGACTCGAGGTCGAGCTCGCGCGCGGCATCGTCGAGCGCCTTGTGCACGCCGAGCTTGCCGTCCCATGACGCATCTGCCGCGAGCACGAGGACGTCGATGTCGGAATCCTCGCGAAGCGGGCGCTGCCCGCGGGCCCGCGAGCCGAACAGCCAGATCGCATGCAGAGACGGCCCCAGGCGCTCCTGGAGGTTCTCGCTGAAGCGCTCGAGCAGCCTGCGCTCATCGGCGCTCAGGGCGACGTCGGCGAGCGTTGGCATGCGCCTGACTGTAGACGCGGTCGGTGACGCTTGAATTGCAGGCATGCTCGCCGCGGAGGCGCTGGCCATCAATGTCCACCTGCCGGCATGCGACGACAGTAGCCATCCCCTGGCCGGTTGGGCCTTGACCCACGGCGCGGCACGCTCGATAGTCGCGCCGTGCGGCGTTCCCGCAAGCCATGGATCGGCGTGCTCGTCGCGACTTGCGCCATGGCGTCAGGGCTCGCCGCCGGTGGGGCCTCCGTTGCGCGCGTTCCCAGCCAGTCGCTGCCACCGCCCGTCGCCGGCCAGACCGTCAACGCCGCGCTGCGCAGCGGGAAGGTCCGGTACCGGCTGCCGGGCGCGAGCGCCTTCGTCGCGCTGATCGAGCCGCTCCAGCTGCCGATGGGGACGACATTTGACACGACCGCCGGCCGTGTCACGCTCACGTCCGCGAGCGATGCGCAGGGCGACACGCAGAAGGCATGGTTCTACGAGGGGACGTTCACGGTCGGCCAGACACAGGGCGACCAGCCGGTGACGACGCTGGCGCTCGCCGGGGCCAAGCCCGTGTGCTCGAACACGGCCTCGGCGCGCGCCACCAGCAAGCGCAGGAAGTCGCGCCACCTGTGGGGCGACGGCAAGGGCCGCTTCCGCACGTCGGGCACCTTCAGTTCGGCGACGGTGCGCGGTACGCGCTGGGTGGTCGTCGACCGCTGCGACGGCACGCTGACGCGCGTCGTCCGCGGGGTGGTGGCCGTGCGCGACTTCCGCCGCAAGACGACGGTGCTGGTGCGGGCCGGCCACCAGTACCTGGCACGAGCGCCGAAGTGAGCTGGGTCTCGGTCTTCGCCGCCTTCCTGGTCGCCCACATGGTCGGCGACTACCTGCTGCAGACCGACTGGCAGGCGCGCCATAAGCGCGGTGGCCTCAGCGACCCGCTCGCGCGCCGCGCGCTCGTCAAGCATGTCGCGACCTACACGCTGGCCTTCGTGCCCGCCTTCGTGTGGATCGGCTACGAGCTCGACGTCGGCTGGGCCATCGTCGCGGCGCTGCTGGTCTCCGTCCCGCACTTCATCGTCGACGACGGCCGCGTCGTGCGCGTCTACCTCAACCGCGTCAAGCACGTCGAGGGCTTCGACGTGGGCATCGCGTCGTCGGTCGATCAGTCCTTCCACGTGCTCTCGCTGTGGCTCGTGGCGCTGCTCATGGGGGCCGCATGAACAGGCGCTCGCGGCGGGTGCGCGCACTGCTGCTGATCGCGGCGGCGGCGGTCGTCGCGGGCGGCGCGGTGGCGCTGTACGAGACCCACGCTCTGCAGCGCGTCGAATACGCGAGCGTCAACGAGCGCTTCGATATCCGCGGCCAGCAGAAGCCGCCCTCCAAGGTCGTGGTTGTCGCCATCGACGACAAGACCCTCGACGACCTCAACGTGCGCTGGCCCTTCCGGCGCAAGTACCACGCCCAGGTGGTCCGCAACCTCACGCGGTCGGGCGCCAAGGTCATCGCCTACGACGTGCAGTTCACCGAGCCCGACAACGACCACCCGCAGGACGACGACGCCCTCATCGAGGCGGTCCGCAAGCAGCCGCGGACCGTGATGGCCACGACCGAGGTCGACGAGAACGGCAAGACGCGCATCTTCGGCGGCGCCCTGGGTCTGCGCTACAGCCGCGCCATCCCGTCGAACTCCAACTACAAGAACGACTCCGACGGGCGCATCCGCCACGTCGCCTTCCGCATCCAGAAGCTCGAGACGTTCCCGCTGGCCGCGGCGCGCGCGTTTAACGGCGGCCACCTGCACGTGCCCAAGGGGAACAGCGCGTGGATCGACTACAAGGGCGACACCCCGAGCCTGAACCGCATCAGCTTCTCCGACGTCTACAACGGCAAGTACCGCGACGACCAGGTGCGCGGCAAGGTCGTGGTCATCGGCGGCACCGCGCCGTCGCTCCAGGACCTGCACCCGACCTCGACAACCGGCAGCGGCCTGATGCCCGGCCCGGAGATCCAGGCCAGCGCGGTGAACACCGCGCTCGAGGACTTCCCGATCATCGACGCGCCCCACTGGCTCGACGTGCTCCTGATCGTCCTGCTCGCGTGCTGACGCCGCTCGTCGCGCTGCGGCTGCGGATCTTCGCTGCACTCGCCATCGGTGTGGCCGCGCTCGCGGCCTTCCTCGTCGGCGCCCAGCTCGCGTTCAACCACGCCGACACGATGCTCACGGTCGTCTACGCGACGCTCGCGGGCATCGGCGCTCTGCTCGCCACCGCCCTCATCCACGGCGTCACGGTCGCCTTCGAGCGCGAGCAGGCGCGCGACGCGTTCGCGCGCTTCGTGCCCGAGGCGGTCGTGGACGAGGTGCTGCGCAACGCCGACGGCGTCCGCCTCGGCGGCGTGCAGGCCGAGGGCACCGTCATGTTCAGCGACCTGCGCGGCTTCACCTCGTTCGCCGAGACGCTCGAGCCGGCGACCGGTCATCGGCTCGCTGAACCGCTACCTGACCGCGATGAGCGAGGCGATCCTCGACCACGGCGGCACGCTCGTCGCCTACATGGGCGACGGGATCATGGCCGTCTTCGGCGCGCCGCTGAAGCAGGACGACCACGCCGACCGCGCGCTCGCCGCGGCCCGCGAGATGCTCCAGCGCCTGGAGGGCTTCAACGCCTGGCTGCGCGAGGAAGGGCTGCACGACGGGTTCAAGATGGGCATCGGGCTCAACAGCGGGCCCGTGATGTCCGGCCACGTCGGCTCCGAGCGCCGGCTCGAGTACACCGCGCTGGGCGACACGACGAACACCGCCGCGCGCCTGGAGGGCATGACGAAGGGCACGCCGTACCAGCTCTACGTCGCCGACTCGACGCGCAGCCGCCTCAGCGAGCCGCCCGAGGACCTCGTCGAGGTCGGCGAGTTCGAGGTCCGCGGGCGCACGGCGACGGTGAAGCTGTGGTCGCTGCGGGAGGAGCCCGCCCCGCCGGAGGCGCCGCCCGAGGCCGACGTCGCCCTCAGCGGGCGTGCTGCGTCGAGCAGTCGCTCTGAAGGTGAGGGATCGCCTCGCCCGGCGGCGGGGTCGTAGAGCGCGTAGTTCGTGCGCCGCACGACGTCGTGCCCGGCGGCGTCGGAGCTGACGATGAGCTCGAACTCGACCGTCGGCATCGGCTTGGCATCGCCCTGGGCGGGAATGTTGCGCAGCACCCCGCGGGTGTTCGGGTCCACCTGCGGGCACACGTAGCCCGTTACGCCCGATCCGATCGTGTTGCCGGACTTCGCCGCGGCGAGGTGCAGTGGCACGGGGCCGATGATCACGTGCTTGGGCACCGACGCGGGCGTGACTTGGAACAGCTTGCGGCTGACAAGGCGCAGGCTGCCCGTGCAGCCCGTCGTCGCCCGCAGCGGGCAGCGGACGCGCACCGGCGCGTAGCTGGGGTGCTCGTCGTCGAGCACGCGGCTGGCATCGAGCAGCTGCAGCTGGGTGCGGCACAGGGCGCCGAGCTCACCCAGGAATAGCGCTCGCCGTTGCACCACCACTCGAAGGGCGTGATCGAGAAGTCGTTGCCGCCGAGGATCAGGCTCAGCAACGACTCGCGCGGCGCCCGTTCCTCGGGCGGCCCGACCGTCAGCGACGTCACGTGCGCGCGCGGCAGGTCGACGAGCTTGTGGGCGGCGGTGTCCCCGACGAAGACGTCGTCGCTCGTCGAGCTGACGAACACGCCGTCGCGCGTGGTGTTGTCGTCGAGCGCGACCTGCGCGCTGAGCAGCTGCACGGGCTGATCGAGCTGCCGGGCCAGCGAGACCACGCCGGCAGCGGCCACCGCCACCAGCGCGATCGCCAGCCGTTGCCTGCGCGGGTCGCCCGGGTGGTGGAGCTGATACCACCGGCAGCCGATCACCATCGCGGCGGCCAGGGCCCAGCCGAGGCTGGCCCAGGTCGCCGGAAGACCCAGCAACAGCGCGAGCGCCAGCACGACCACGGCGCCAACGACCACGAGCTTGAGCACGGACGCCTCGCGGATCCAATCGCGGACCCGGCCGAACCAGCGCCGGTCGTCGTCCGGCCGCCCCGGCGAGGTGCGGGCGGTGGCCATCCAGGCCAGAGCGCCGGTGACCGCCGCGGGCAGGACCATCAGCCGCAGCCCGACGACAAGCAGCTGCTCCTTCGACATGAGCGCGACCGCCTGATCGGCCGGCAGGTCGGCCTGGCGGAAGCGCAGCCACATCACCAGGCCGCCGATCAGATAGACGACCCCGACGCAGGCGGCCACCGCCGCCGCGACCTGGCCGACCGTGCTCCACAGCTCGTCGCCGGCCTTCGCGACGTCGCGCACGCGCACGCGGCTCCGTCGCCTCAGTGCGGCTGTCGGCCTCGGGAGGGTCGACCGACTCGCGCGCCGGCTCCTCGTCGGGCGCAGGCTCGATGACGGCGGTCTGATCCGTCTGCGCCGAGCTGTCGTCGTCGTCCGCTGACGACATCGGACGATGGTCTTACATCGTGTCGTGGAGGTGCAACCCGTGCAGCAATCCGCCCCCCCAAGTAGGCGGTTGCGCCAAAAGCCCGAACCTGGTTAGGGTCGCCCGATGACCAGGCGATCGAGGCTTGTGGCGCTGTCGGCGACTTTGGTCGCGTCGCTCGCGCTGCCAACCGCCGCGCAGGCGCTGACCAAGCAGGTCTACGAGGGCCTGCCGCCGGGACCGCAGAAGAAGTTCATCGATCCGAAGTACAACACCGACGCGATCGACTTCTTCCCGCACACGGCGACGATCCACGTCGGCGACTCCATCAAGTTCCTGGCGACGGCGTTCCACAACGTCGACATCCCCGCCAAGGGCAAGAAGCCGGTCGAGCTGCTCGGCCCCACCGGCACCAACGTCGCCGGCTCCAACGACGCCGCCGGCGTGCCGTACTGGTTCAACGGCCTGCCGAACTTCGGCTTCAACCCCGCCCTGATCAACGGAACCCCGCCGGTCAACTACGACCCGTTCAAGACCCCCAAGGGCAAGAGCAACACCTTCACCTATACGGGCAAGAAGGGCGTCGCGACCCCGATCCCGTTCGGCGACAACCCCAAGCCGCTGACCGTCAAGTTCACCAAGACCGGCACCGTCCGCTACGTCTGCGATCTGCATCCCGGGATGGAGGGCGTCATCCACGTCCTGGCCAAGTCGAAGAAGATCCCGAGCGCGAAGGCCGACAAGAAGCTGCTCGACGCGCAGATCAACCGCGACTTCGCCATCGCCAAGCGGCTCAAGGACCAGAAGCCGCCGGCCAACACGATCTACGTCGGCAACGCGGGCCGCTACGGCGTCGAGTACTTCAGCTTCCTGCCCGGGACCACGACGGTGCCGGTCGGGACGACGATCAAGTTCATGATCACTCCCAAGTCGTTTGAGACCCATACGGCGACGACCGGCCCCGGCGACCCGATCAAGGATCCCAACAGCTACCTGGGGATCATCGCGGCGTCGTTCTTCTCCCCCCAGTTCGTGCCGCAGGGCATCTACCCGAGCCAGCCGTTCGGGCAGGTCGCCGCACTGACGCCGACGTCCCATGGCAACGGGTTCTGGAACTCCGGCGCAGTGGACAACGTCACGACCTCAGCGCAGCCGAACTCGAACTCGGTGACCTTCAGCGCGCCCGGCACCTACCAGTTCTATTGCATGGTCCACCCGCAGATGCACGGGACCGTGATCGTGCAGTGAGGTCGAACGTCCCTCGCGTACGAACCTAGTTCGTGCACCAGGGACGTTCGTCGTGAGGGGGTGCGGCTAGGCCTGCCCGGCGGCCGCCATCCAGCGCAGCGCGCTGATGCTCGGCCGGTACAGGTACTCGCCGCCGCGCATCGTCACAAAGCGCGGCTGTGGCTTGAGGATGAAGGGCGGGTGCCCGGGGATCGTCATCTTGCCGTCACCGTCGGGTTCGCCGATGAGGAAGTCCTTGTCGGCGCCGAGCCCGAACGGGTCGCCGTCGTCGATCCACAGCGTCTGGATGGTCTCGAACTGCCGCCAGATGCTCGCGTTGAAGCAGACGAAGACGAGCCCGCGCTCCTGCCCGTCGTCCTCCATGACGCCCTCGGCGAGTGGCGACCCGTAGGTGCGCCCGCGACGGATGATGCGGTGGCGGTTGGTCATCCGGCCCTTGAAGAAGCCCTCGCCGTCGCGCGGGTTGGCCCGGCGGATGTGCGAGCCCATCGGGCACTTCAGCCCCTGGGGGTCGTCGGCGTAGCCGAAGTCGTTGATCCGCTCGGGATCCTCGACGAGGTCGGGATCCTGGCCGTCGGGTGAGACCGCCAGCGGGGTGCCATCGGGCCAGCGCCCGACGATCTTGGCGGCCAGCAACTCCGGGCCGCCGGGGTAGAGGCGTCCCTTCTCCTCGATATAGGCGCGGAAGGCCGCCACGTCGGTCTGGAGCTTGCGGTAGACCTCGAAGGTGCCGTTGCGGTCAAACGGCGGCGCCGGCGCGTCGGGCAGGCTGCCGTCCTCGTCGATGTGGCCGTGCAGGAACTCGCCGGTGCAGACGTCGCGCCAGCCGCCGGCGCCGTCGGGTTGGCCGTCGCCCGGCCGGCCCTCGATGCCGCTGCCGGCCAGCGCCGGCTGCGCGATGCCGTCGAAGAAGCCGAAGTGGTCCTTGCTGCCGGTCAGCGCCTCGGCGCGCGTCTCGTTGATCACCGTCGTCGCGCCGCCCTCCTGGCCGAGCCGGCGCAGCTCCTCGCGGCGCTCGTCGAGGTGCTCGTTGTCGACGGCGTGGACGGTGATGAGCACGTGCGCCTCGCCGGTGCCCAGGCCGGGCTCCCAGTTCTCGGGGCCGCTCGGCCCGCGGTCGCCGAGGCGCTCGGCGCGCGCGGCCATGCCCTCGCGGAACTCGGCCGGGAACGAGGCGAGGATGTCGGCGGGCACACCGAGGCGCTTGAGGCCCGAGTAGGTGAAGGCCGCGTGCGTCGCGGTCGGCGGCGGCCCGTCCTCCCAGGGCTCTGCCGTGTCGACCTGGGTCAGCGTGCGGCTCATCAGCACGCGGGCGCGGTCGACGTCGTCGATACGCAGGAAGATGTAGGCGGCCGTCGGGTAGGTGAAGCCGCGCAGGATGTTGCCCTGGATGTCGGCGAGGTCGATGTCGGCGTGCTCGACCGCGCGCCGCGGCAGGTTCCCGGGGCGGCGGAAGGGCAGGTCGGCGAGCTGGGGTCGCTGGCGCGCCATCAGCGGCCCGCCTGCGCGAACGTGCTCAGGAAGTGCTCCTTGAGCGCGGCCGCGTCGAGGCCCTGGCCTTCGGCGGCGAAGTCGACGACGCGATCACGCAGCTCGAGGCTCTCGCGCACCTGCTTGACGGTTCCCGTCGGGTAGGCGGAGGCGAAGAGGTTGGTGTGGACCTGGTGGTCCTTGATCCAGCCCCTGAACGCGGCGCGGTCGGCCGTTCCCGGATAGCCGACGCAGTGGCCCCACCAGCCGTCCGCCTCGGCCGGGAGGCGCTCACAGATCGCGTCGAGGTAGGGGTCGAGGTCGCCGTCGAAGCTGCTGGTGAACACGAGGTAGTTGGACTCCAGTCGATCGGGCTTCTGCTTGTCGCCCTGGTGGACAAGGTGATCGAAGATCTGGATGCGCGAAAGGTGCAGCGTGTCCAGGCGCGCCAGCGGGCTCTCGGCGCCGATCGGCAGGCCCTCGATGTAGGACCGCAGCTCCTCCTCGTGGTCGGGGATGATCGGCGCGAAGGTCGTCAGCGCGTAGGCGCCGCCCACGCGGTTGCGCGATTCCCCCATCAGAGGTTGGCCTGCTGATCTGCGAGGAAGCGCTCGTAGGCGGCCTTGAACTCCTCAGCGCTCTGGCGCTCGGCGCCGGCCAGGAGCGCCTGGAAGTCCTTGCGCACGTCGAGCGCGCCCTTGACCATCCGTGTGCTCGCCTGTGGATAGGCGCAGTAGTAGGTGCCGCCCTCCATGCTGTTGCGCGCGATCCACGCCTTCAGCGGCTCGGCCGGCGGAGGGTGGGGGAACTGGACGCCGCGCCCCCAGACGAAGCGGATGTCCTTGGGGATGATGTACGCGAACGCGTCGATGTAGTGCTGCCACGGCCCGTCGAAGTTGCTCTCGAAGAACAGGTAGCTGTAGTTCAGGCGCTTGTGGTGCGGCAGCTGTTTGACGACCGTCCAGCGCACGAAGTGGATGAAGTCGAACTGCAGGATGTGCTTCTGGGCCATCGGCACGTACTTGCCCAGCCAGAACGCGGCCTTGAGGATCGGCACGAACTGGCGGCGGATGGGCGTGAACAGCGTCAGCCCGGTCATCCGGCCGATCGTGTTGCCCGGCGGCTTCTCGGGCGTCGCTCCCGCGCTGCGCTCGACGCTCGCCCCGACCTGCGTGCTCATGTCAGCGGCGCCCCCAGATCTCCTTGCCCTCGACCTGCCGCCGGGCGTGCCCGGGACTGCCGAAGCGCTCGTAGTACTCGATCTCCAGGTGCGAGAACTGCACCCAGGTGCCCGGCACGTAGAAGGCGTCGGTGTGCGCCGGGAAGCGCCCGTAGGTCTCGACCAGGTAGCGGCAGATCTCCTTGGTGTACTCGATCGCCTCGGGCGGGTGATGCGCGGCGAGCTTGAGGTACCCCTCGCCGCTCGCCGTGTCCTTGTAGGCCTGCGAGAAGACCTCGGCGTCTGCGTAGGCGCCGCCGGAACCGAACTTCTCCTCGATCACCTGATCGACCGCCGCGCCCATGTCGGTGACGTAGGGCGGGCACAGGCCCTCGAGCACGCCGTCGATGCCGACGAAGTTCGCCTGCGAGGCCGGAACGGGCGGCCAGCGCTTCCAGCGCGAGGTCGCCGGCTTGGCGCTGTACTCGCGAAAGCCGAGGCCGAGGTGGCCCTTCTCCGGGTCGCGGCGCAGCACGTGCGGGGCCATCGGCGCGCCGTGGACCCAGCCGCCGAGGCGCAGCGCCTCGCCCATGAGCATGAGGTTCTGCATCAGGAAGTACGCCTCGTGGTCGGTGCGCACCTCCCCGATGCTGCCCAGCGGCGCCGGCGTGTCGGTCGTCACCAGGCCGCCGCGCGCGCGCTTGATGCCGCCGATCGGCTGGTAGGGGATCGGGTCGACGACGCCGATCTTCGAGGCGGCCCAGGCGACCCACTCGGCTGCGCCCTTCGGGCGGAACGGGCGCCAGTCGTCGATGAACAGCGGCGCGGTGCCCTTCGGCTCCGACAGCAGGATCAGCAGGACGTTGATGTACTGGCGCGTGTTGTCGACCACGGGCATGAAGCACGTCGTGCCGGGGGCGTTGGAGTGCTGGGCGTTCCAGCCCAGGTAGTAGGGCCACTCGCGCGGGAACTCGAAGCGCTGGTCGTAGACCTTGCGCTTGACGGCGTTGGCGTAGGCCAGCCAGTCGTCCTCGCTGCGGTCCTCCCAGCGCGGCGGGATCTCCTTGAAGACCTCCATCGCCTCGCGCTCCCACGGCCGGCGCAGCAGCCAGACGCCCTCGTCGTTGATCATGAACAGCGAGGTGGCCTGGCAGTTGTCGGCGCTCGACGCGGCGCGGCCGGTCACGTGCAGGAACGGCGTGCCCAGCTCGGGCTTGCCGCTGGGCTTGTCGAGCGGGCCGTCGTGCATGACCGCGCCGGTCGGCCCCGTGGCGGCGATCAGGATCGCCTCCTCCAGCGGCGACAGCGGCGAGGGCTCGTTGGCGCTCTCGTAGCTCATGTCGCCGGCCTGCAGCGAGACGCCCTGGGCGACGCGGCGCGTGCGGCGGTCCTGCAGGCAGGCGGTCACCGGGTAGCTGAAGAGGTCCTGCAGCCCGGCGTGCTGGACCGCGGCCGCTTCGGGGGCCGATCCGTCGGCGGTCGTGCTCATCGCGAGGGGCTCCTCTGGAAGTCGCCGCCGGCGATGGGCGAGCAATGGCGCGCCGTCATGAGTCCTGGCGTTCCAGCTCGGCGAGGGCGGTCGGGAAGATGTCGCTGGCCGCGCTGTCGCCCAGCCACATGTCGAGGTGCGCGTAGTCCCTGAACACGTGGTGGGTGTAGAGCGAGGGGTCGTTGGCGGCGCGCACGAGGTCGTAGCTGCGCTGCAGGCCCTGTGGCACGAACATCCGGTTGTGCTCGCCGGTCAGGAACGTGATCGGGATCCGGTAGCGGTCGAGGTTGGACAGGTAGGCGTCGTTGCCGTTGCGGTCGACGGCGCGGTTCTTGCGGATCATCCGCGAGATGTGCTCGAAGAAGGTGATGTTGCTGATGCCGAAGATGCTCGGCACAGCGGACTCCATCGTCGTCTCGTTGATGTTCGAGAAGTCGAAGACGTCGCCGTAGATGAAGTAGATGCGCCTGCCGACCGGGCTGTCGTACACGTTGCGGTAGGGCAGCGCGCGCATGACGAGCTCGACGGCGCGGTCGGGCAGGTAGCTGGGGTCGTAGTCGGTGTTCAGCCCCTTGATCCCGAGCTTCTTGAACGCGGTCGCGAGGTGCGCGCCGGCGCGCAGGCGGTTGCCCGGCGTGGCGATCGGGTGGCCGGCCAGTGACGAGAAGGTCGCCGAGCGCACGCCCTCCAGGCCGCCGCCGATCGCCATGAACAGCGACAGGCCGCCGACACAGTGGCCCATGGCCTGCACCGAGTCGGCGCCGCTCTCCTTGCGGACCGCGGCGATGGCCGCCGGCCAGTCGTGCATGGCGATGTCGTCGACGGTGAACTGCGTGCGGCTGGACTCGAGGTCGGGGCTGGCGCGGTAGTCGAGCAGCCAGACGTCGTAGCCGCGGTCGCCGAGAGCCTGCACGTAGTTGAGCGGCACCGTGTCGACCGCGAAGGCGCGCGCCGCGTTGCCGTACCCGGGCGCCAGCACGACCGGGCCCTTGCCACCGAGCGCGTAGTGCGTCAGCTGGATCTCCGTGCCGTCGGAGGTCGTGACCGCGTGCGTCTCAGGGCGCGGCAGTGTGGCAGCGCCTCCGGGCCCCCGGTCGGCGGTCGCTTGCTCCATCGAATCCTCCTTGACGGCGTGCATGCCTGTCGGTTGAGCCTTTTTGTATCCGCGGCGGTGGTCAGAAGCAAGACCAAATGGACGAGGATCCCCACCCGAACGGGTGACGAGAAAATCCCACAGCCCGGGCGTGGTGGGTTATTCATTCCGCATGCGGGCAGCCATGGACCGGCTCGAGCGATTCGTCACGCACCGCAGGCGGATCGTTCTGGGCGTGTGGATCGTGCTGTTCCTGGTTGCCGTTCCATTCGCGGCACAGCAGACCAAGCACCTGACGGCCGGAGGCTTCGAGGTCCCCGGATCCGGCTCGCTGGCGGTCTCCGACGCGCTCAAGCGCTTCCCCGGGGTGCAGACCGAGCCGCTGATCCTCGTCTTCGACAACAGCAAGAAGGATCCCGTCGGCGCTCAGCGCCGCGATCGACAAGGCGGGTCAGCAGATCAAGGGGGTCGACAACGTCGCGATCTCCCCGCAGGCCGCCGCCGCGGCGAAGGCCGCGGGTGACCAGCAGATCGTGCTGGTCGCGCTCGACGTCAACGGCGGGGCGGACGCCGCCGTCGATGCCGCCGTCGATCTGCGAAAGAACCTCAATATCCAGGACGGCGACGGCAACCTCGCGTTGCCGGTCCACCTGGTCGGCCAGCAGGCGCTGTGGGCAGCCCTGCAGGACGTCTCCAAGAAGGACCTCGAGAAGGCCGAGTTCGCGGGCTTCCCGGTCGTCTTCATCATCCTGCTCGCGGTCTTCGGCTCGCTGGCGGCGGCGCTGCTGCCGTTCAGCCTCGGCCTGGCGGCCGTCGTGCTCACCGGCGCGGGCGTCTACTTCCTGTCGCAGCAGATCGAGATGTCGGTCTTCGTGACCAACATCGCCTCGATGCTCGGCATCGGCGTGGCCGTGGACTACTCGCTGTTCATCCTCGCGCGCTACCGCGAGGAGATTGCACAACGGCATGGACCCGGTCGAGGCGCGCGGCGCAGCCATGCGCACCTCGGGCCTCGCGGTCACGGTCTCGGGCATCACCGTCCTGATCTCGCTCGGCGGACTCTTCCTCATCGACTCCAAGACCATGCGCTCGATGGCGATCGGGGCGATCATGGTCGTCGCGATCGCCGTCATCGCGGCGATCACGCTGCTGCCGGTGCTGATCTCGCTGCTCGGGCAAGCGCGTCTACGAGCGCGGCACGATCATGACGTGGTCAGCAGGCAGTGGCACAAGGTGCGGCCCGAGCGCCCCGCCGACGACGAGCGCGAGCCGTTCTGGACCCGCTGGACGAACACGCTCATGCGCCGCCCGGTCTTCTTCGCGACCGCTCGCCACCGCGATCCTGATCATCATCGCCCTCCCGGCGCTCTCGCTGAAGTGGGGCACCGGCGGCGCTTGGCCAGCTGCCCGACCGACAACGAGACGCGGATCGGCTTCGAGCAGGCCGCGAAGGCCGCGGGGCCGGGGTCGCTCGGTCCGGTCCTCGTGGTCGCCGATGCGGGCAACGGCAAGGTCGACTCCGCGGCGGTCGACCAGTTCCGCCAGGCCGTGCAGAAGACGCCGGGCGTGGCCAAGGTCGGCCGATCCGGTGACCTCGAAGGACGGGCACGCGGTGCTCGTCACGGTGATCCCCGACGGCCGGGCCCGAGAGCGACGACGCCGCCGTGCTCGTCAAGCGGCTGCGCGACCCGAGCGGGCCCGCCGCGGCGCTGAAGGGCGCCACGGTCAGCGTCGGCGGTGCCGCGGCACAGAACCACGACTTCTCAGACCTCATCTCCGGGTCGCTGTGGAAGATCCTCGTCTTCGTCCTGGCCTTCAGCTACATCGTGCTGTTCTTCCTGCTGCGCTCGGTGCTGCTGCCGCTGAAGGCCGTGATCATGAACCTGCTCTCGGTGGCCGCTGCCTACGGCGTGCTGGTCGTGGTCTTCCAGTACGGCTGGACCGACAGCATCATCGGCTTCGACCACCTCGGCTACGTCAACGCGCTCACGCCGCCGCTGCTGCTGGCGATCGTCTTCGGCCTGTCGATGGACTACGAGGTCTTCCTGCTCTCGCGGATCAAGGAGCGCTACCACGCCACTGGCGACAACCGCACGGCCGTGGCCGAGGGCCTCGCGGCGAGCGCCAAGACGATCTCCAGCGCGGCGATCATCATGGTCGCGGTCTTCTCGATCTTCGCGCTCACCGGCCTGCCGCAGGTCAAGGAGATCGGCGTCGGCCTCGCGGTGGCGATCTTCCTCGACGCGACGCTCGTGCGGCTCGTGCTCGTGCCGGCGACGATGGAGCTCATGGGCAAGTGGAACTGGTGGCTGCCCGCGCCCGTTCGACCGCTGGCTGCCCGAGATCGACTTCGAGAGTGGCGAGACGCCCATGGAGCCGGCCGCCGAGCAGCCGCTGGTTACGACGTAGCGCGGGCCACCGGCCGCATCCGCAGGCCGCCCTTGGGCGCCAGCGTGCCGGTCGCCACCGGCCGCGGCTCGCGGTCGTCCACCGGCCGGAAGGCCCACCGCTGGCCGAGCGTGGCCAGGATGAGGATCGCCTCCATGCGTCGCCAGCCCGCGGGCGTGGCACTCGTACGGGCCTTCCGAGAACGGGAAGTAGGAGACCTCCGGCGGTCGCTGCGCGCCGTCGCCCCAGCGCTCGGGGTCGAAGCGCAGCGGGTCGGGCCACAGATCGGCGTCGCGGTGCGTGACCCACTGGCTCATCACGATCACGTGGCCCGCGGGGATCGTGGTGCCGTCGACGGCGTAGTCCGCGGTGACCTGGCGGAAGAAGCCCGGGATCGGCGGATAGAGCCGCAGCGACTCCTTGACCACCCGGCGGGTGTAGGTGAGGGCGCCCAGGTCGTCGGCGCTCGCGGCGCGGCCGCCGAGCACCTCGTCGAGCTCGGCGTGCCAGCGCGCCTCGATCGTCGGCGTGGGTCGCCAGCAGGTGCAGCGTCCAGGTGAAGACCACGTGGAGGAGGTCGGCCCCGAGCCACTGCTTGAACGTCGCGCGCACCAGCCCGTCGTCGCTCTCGCGCGCGACGAGGCGGCTCAGCACGTCGTCGCGGGGGCGCGCGCGGCGCTCGGCGATCATGGCGTCGATGGCGGCGTCGAGCCGTTCGCGAGCGGCGCGAGTCCGCGCGCTGGCCGGGAGCGGCGCGCTCCAGCGCGCCGAGCCGAACGGCCCCAGCAGCCACTGCATCGCCGTCGATGCCCGCCTCCTGGGCCTTCAGCAGCTCGGGCGAGGCGTCGAGGTCCTCGCCGGTCAGGCTCTCCCACTCGATCGCCCAGCACAGCGAGCGCAGCTCGGTGAAGAGCTCGATCGGCGCGCCCTCCGTCCAGGAGTCCGCGCGCCGCGCGGCGCGGGCCACGGCGGTGCCGGCGGCCGCCGTCGGGTCGGCGAGGACCGGCTTCCACAGCTCGTCGCGCTGGCGGTGGTGCTCGGCGCCCTCGGTGAGGATCAGCCCGCCGCCGTACCAGTGATCGAGCGCCATCATGCGCCCGCGCGAGAGCGGCGGCCACTCCTCGCTCTCGAGCACCTGCTTGACGTGCTCGGGCTTGCGTGAGCAGGTGGCAGTGCAGGTTGCCCAGCGAGAACGGGACGATCTCGCGCCCGTCGTCACGCAGTGAGTCGAGGAACTTCAGCGGGTCGGCGCCAAAGCGAGCGAGCGCGAGCATGGTGGCTACCGCCGTCGGACGGGCTTCATCCGCAGCCCGCGCTTGGGCTCGGTGGCCCACGTCGCCGTCGGCTGCGGCTCGCTCTTGCCGGCCGGCCGGAAGGCCCAGCGCTGGCCGATGCGTGGCGAGGATGAGGACGGCCTCCTTCATCGCCAGGCCGCGCCCGTGGCACTCGTAGGGCCCCGACGAGAAGGGGAAGTACGACAGCGGCGGCGGGCCGCTCCGCGCCGTCGGCCCAGCGATCGGGGTCGAAGCGCAGCGGGTCCGGCCACACGCGCGGATCGCGGTGCGTCACCCACGGGCTCATCGCCATCAGGTGGCCCTCCGGGATCAGCTCCTCGCCGAGGCGGTAGTCGGCCGTCATCTGCCGGAAGAAGCCCCACACGGGCGGCAGGACGCGCATCGACTCCTTGATCACCTTGACCGTGTACGGCAGCCGCGCGATGTCCTCCGGGGTCGCGGCGCGGCCGCCGAGGACGTCGTCGAGTTCGGCATGCCAGCGGCGCTCGACCTCGGGGCGCTCGCCGAGCAGGTGCAGCGTCCAGGTGAACAGCGCGTGGAGCTGGTCGGCGCCGAACCACATCTTGAACGTGGCCCGCAGGAGCGCGTCGTCGCGTCTCGAGCTGCGGACCATCCGGCTGACCAGGTCCTCCCGCGGTCTGCGCGCGGCGCTCGGCGATGACGCGGTCGATGGTCGCGTCGAGCCTGGCGCGGCCCTCGCGCGTGCGCCGGCTGTGCGGGATCGGCCAGTTCCAGCGCGCCGGCCCGAACGGCAGGATCAGCCACGCCAGCGCCTCGACGCCGAGCTCGAGCGCCTCGAGCAGGTCCGGATGCGCGTCGAGGTCCTCGCCGGTGAGCGCCTCCCAGTCGATCGCCCAGCACAGCGAGCGCAGCGCGGAATAGAGCTCGATCGGGTTGCCCTCGGCCCACGAGTCGGCCCGCTGCGCGGCGCGACGGACCGCGATCTCGGTGATCAGCGGCTCCTGGAAGAGCGGCTTCCACAGCTCGTCGCGCTGGCGATGGTGCTCGGGCCCGTAGGTGAGGAAGAGGCCCTCCGTGTACCACTTCGACAGCCCCATGAGCCGGCCGCGCGAGATCGGCGGCCAGTCCTCGTTGTTCATCGCGAGCTCGAGCAGCTCGGGCTTCTTGACGAGGTGCACGGTCAGGTTGCCGAGCTTGAACGGCACGACGTCGCGCTCGTCGTCGCGCACGCCGTCGAGGTAGCGCAGCGGGTTGGAGAGGAAGCGGACGAGTTCGACGGCGCCGTTGTCGCGCGAGCGCAGGGCGCCGCCGTCCGCCGCCGTCTCCGGCGTGAGCGTCGGCGTGCTCATAGCCCGATGCCCGGCGCGCCGCTCGAGCCGCCGGGGATCATCTGCAGGTCGTCCCACGCCTTGGCGGCCAGCTCCCAGTCGGTCTCGGTGTCCTGGCCCTCGCTGTGGCGCAGCATCCGGATCAGGTAGGCCATCGCCGACAGCATCGCGATCGCGGCGAAGGCGATCTGCACGCTGAGCACGCCCTCCTCGGTCCAGTAGACGTCGTCGAGCTCGAGCAGCAGCGCCGACTCGTCGAGCACGAGCGCGACGCCGACGCCGAACGGGATCGCGAGGTACTTGTCGAGTCGGAGCCCTTCATGCCGATCGCGACGCCGCCGGCGGCGAGGCTGAGCATGCCGCCGGGGAGGAAGTGGTGGATGTGGCGGTCGCCGACCTTGACGTCCTTGATCGGCCCGATGCCGCCCGCGTCGCGGATCGTCCACGTGATCCAGCGCGTGATCCCGAAGGTCACCGTGAACGACGCGAGCATGTTGAACAGCGAGTTCTCGCGCGTGCGGCTGACCTCGTAGCCCTCGCGCACGACCACGATCGCCTGCACGCGCGATTGCTGTGCGCTCGTCGTCGTGCTCTGGCGGCTGACGCGGGAGCATCCCGAGCCGCCACACGCGCGCGATCTCGGCGCCGAACACGGTGATGACGGCGCCGCCGGCCAGGACGCCGAGCACGTGGGTGCGGCCGGACGGTGCTCCGCCCCGCCTCGCTGGCCGCCTTCAGCCGCTTCTCCTTGCGCCCGCCCATGGTCAGCGGCGCTTACGCAGGTAGGCCTCGGCGAGCTGGCCGACGAAGATCCAGCCGAACTTGATCAGCGCGCCGAGCTGCGCGCCGAGGTCGGGCCGCCGGCGCGGAACGTCGTCAGCTGCTTGGCGAAGTCGCGCACACGGATGCGCAGCACGCCGGAGGCGACGAGCTCGGCTTGCCCTCGGTGCCGGCCTCGACGTGGCCGCGCAGGACGTGCGTGAACAGCGTCGTGGTGTCCTTCCAGACGTCGAAGCCCGCGTCGTCGCGCACGAGCTTGAAGCCCGTCATCGTCAGCGGGTGGCCGACGCCGTCGCGGAACCACAGCCGGTAGAGCATGTGCTTGACGCCCGGCTCGGTGTCGACGAACAGGTTGAACCAGCCCTGCTCGACCGGCAGGCGGCCGCCGAGCGCGTCGCAGTCCAGGTAGCCGATCGCGACGGCCCGGCGCAGCGGGTCGGTGCCGAAGGCGCCATGTCCTGGACCTCGATCGTCAGGTGGAACATGAGCGCGCCGGCGCCGTCGCGCGTGGGCTCGGCGCCGCGGGCGAAGTCGGTCTCGCCGAAGGTGACGTGGCCGAGCATCTCCTCGGTGAAGCGAACGGTTGCGGTCATGCGGCGGCCGCCTCCGCGGCGCGTCGGTCGGTTCGATGATCTGGTCGGCGAAGCGGTCGGCGAGGGCGGCGATCGTGAAGCTCGGGTTGGGCCCGACGGGGCCGGGCATCACCGAGCCGTCGGCGATGTGCAGGCCGGGGTAGCCGAAGACGTTGCCGTACGGGTCCACGACGCCCTCGGTCGCGTCGCGGCCCATCGGGCAGCCGCCGAGCGGGTGGACGGTGATGACGCGCCGCAGGAACCACAGCGGGTTGTCGGCGAAGCGGCCGCCGAGCGCGTCGGCGAAGTCGCGCGAGGTCGTGCGCAGGCGCGTCGAAGTAGTCGTCGGAGCGCTTGCGCGTCCAGTCGATGTCGAGCCGGCCGTTGCGCAGGAACATGCGCCCGTCGGGGACGTCGCGGCCCATGCCGAGCAGCGGCAGCCCGCCGGCGGACAGCTCGGCGGACAGCATCAGGTCGGCGATGTTGCCGGTGACGTCGGTGTCGGGCGTGCCCCGCAGCCAGTTCTTGACCAGGAACCAGCCCGCCGCGCGCCAGCGCCAGAGCGACTTGGGCGCCGCGATCACGTGCAGGATCCAGGCGAGCTGCTGCGGGTAGCCGGCGTCCTGGAGGTAGAAGCCGCGGCCCTCCTCGCCGTCGACCGCGTCGGGCATCCGCGCCGTGCTGGTGATGACCGGGCCGTAGCCCGGGTCGACGATCCGCGGCGTGCGCCGGCCGTCGACCATCTCGCGGCAGTTGATCGCGAGCGTCAGCAGGTCGCCGTTGCCGCAGAAGCGGGTGCCGAGGCGGCGGCTGAGGCGCGGGGAACGCGCCGCGGTTGCGCAGCAGCAGGTTGGTCGTGCCGAGCGTGCCGGCGCTGAGGATCAGGTGGTCGCAGGTGACCGTCTTCAGCACCGGCGGCCGGCCGTCGTCGGCCGGCGTGCCCTCGGTGAGCTGCGCGTAGTGCACGGCGTAGCCGCCGCCCTCGCGGGGCTCGAAGCTGCGCACGTCGCGACAGCGTGCGGATCTCGGCGCCGTGGTGCGCGGCGTGCGTCAGGTAGTTGTAGTCGAGCGTGTTCTTGGCGCCGTAGTTGCAGCCGACGTCGCACTCGCCGCAGAGCTGGCAGGTGGTGCGCGCGCGGCCGTGGAGGTTGGGCAGCTTCTCCTCGATCGGCTCGCCGGGCACCGGCTCGCGGCCCTCGTTGGCGAAGGTGACCGCCAGCGGCGGAAGGAACCACTCCAGGCCGTTGGCCTCGGCCGCGTCCTTGAAGGCGATCGTCTTCGGCGTCTTGGAGTACGGCTCGTGGTCGAACGGGTAGCGCTGCAGGCCGATCATCGCCTCGACGCGGTCGTAGTGCGGATCGAGGTCGGCCCGCGTGACCGGCCAGTGCTCGTAGCCGCCGTCGCGCAGGTCCTCCTGCACGAACCAGTTCTCGTCCTTGCGCAGGAAGACGTTGGCGTAGATCAGCGAGCCGCCGCCCAGGCCGGCGGAGACGAGGGCGTCGATCCCGCGGAACGACCAGTAGTGGTACATGCCGGTCAGGCCGCGGCGCGGGTCCCAGAAGCTCTCGCGTGCGCGATAGGGGCTGCGGGTGAACGAGCCGGGCGGGTAGGCGCGGCCGCGCTCGAGGACGCGCACGCGCCTGCCGGCCTCGGCCAGCCGGTAGGCCGTCACCGAGCCGCCGAAGCCCGAGCCGACGACGACCGCGTCGTAGTGGCCATCCGTGCCGTTGCCGGTCATCGGCGCCAACCGTATCCGCGGGGTCTCAGCCGAGCAAGGTCCGCCCACCCGTCGAGCTCAACGGGAAGGTGTCGAGGTCCAGCGCGACCACGGCGAGGTCGGCGAAGAGGGCCGAGCGGCCCAGGTCCTAGCTGCTGGTAGGGGCCGCCGTCGCGCCGATCGAGCAGCGAGAGCACGCCGATCGTCTCACCGTCGCGCACGAGCGGGGTGACGACCATCGTGTAGGGCACGTAGCCGGTCTTGGCGGCGACCTGGCGGGCGCAGCGCGGGTCCTTGCGGCACTCGGGGACAGCGACGCCCTCGCCGCTGGCGACGACTGCGCCGGCCATGCCGACGCCGGGGGCGAGCCGCATCCCGACGACCTCCGCCGCGCCGGCGCCCCAGGCGGCCTCGTAGACGAGGTCGCCGTTGGCGGGGTCGGTCAGCGCGATCGAGCAGGCGGCCGCGTCGAACATGCCGGCGGCCGTGCGCACGATCGCCTCCATGACTCGCCGGCGGATCGGCGCGCGGCCGAGGCTCTGGGCCAGCGACTCGCCGCGGTCGGTTGTCAGCGGCACGCCGATCGCCTCGGCGAATGCCGCCGCCGACGAGATGCGCTCCTCGGGCAGCAGCGCCAGGCCCCCGGCGAGCGCGTCGCGCATGGCGGGGTCGAGCCCGGGAGCGAGCTTCTCGAGCTGGGCCGCGTCGCCGTAGCGCGGGGGCGAGCCGACGAGCAGCGTCCACAGCGTGGCGGCGAGGCTGTAGACGTCGCTGACCGCTGAGACCGTCCCGCCGGCGAGAATCTCGGGCGCCATGAACTGCGGCGTGCCGACGGCGATCGTGCCCTGGTCCTCCTCGCCGCCGAGCGCGCGGGCCACGCCGAAGTCGACGAGCACGACGCCCTCGTCGCCGAGGATCATGTTCGGCGGCTTGACGTCGCGGTGGACGATCTGCTGGTTGTGCACGTACTGCAGCGCCTCGCAGCCGTGGCGGGCGTACTCGATTCCGTCGGCGAGCGGCAGGCCCGGGTCGCCGTCGCGCTTGAGCAGAGCGCCGAGGTCGGTGCCCGTCACGAGCTCCATGACGATGTAGGCGCCCTCGTCGTCGCTGTCGTGGTCGAGCACCTTGACCACGCGCGGGTGGCTGAGGCTGGCGAGCAGCCGCGCCTCGATCTCGAAGCGCGCGGCGTGGCGGACGTCGAGCAGGCGCTTGACCGCGACCTCGTCGCCGCTGTCGCGGTCGACGGCGCGGTACACGGCGCCCATGGCGCCGCTCGAGATCGGCGCGACGATCTCGTAGCGCCCGTCGAGCGCCTCGCCCGCTTGGGCCTGCTGGTCAGGCTCGGCCATGAGATGAATCGACCATCTAGCCGGCCGCGAGCACGGGCTCGGGCTCGGCCTCGCCCTCGCCGAGCGCGCGCAGCATGTCCAGCACCAGCGCACCGGCCGTGGCCGGGCGCTCGTCGGGTGCCTTGGCCATGCCGGCGGCGATGACGGCGTCAAGCGCCGGGGGCAGCTCGGGGCGCCGCTCCGAGACCTTCGGCGGCGGTTCGACGACGTGCGCGTACATCGTCGCCGCGTCGTTCTCGCGCGGGAACGGGACCTTGCCGGTCAGCGTCTCCACCGCGACGCAGGCAAGCGCGTAGATGTCGGTCGCTGCGCCGATGCGCTCGCCGTCCAGCAGCTCCGGGGCCATGTAGTCGATCGTCCCCAGCACCTGGCCGGGCGCGGTCAGCGCGATCCCGTTCGGGTCGCGGGCGAGCCCGAAGTCGGTGAGGTAGACGCGCGGGCCGGGGTCGAGCAGGACGTTGGCGGGCTTGACGTCGCGGTGGATCACGCCGGCCGCGTGGGCGGCGTCGAGCGCATCGGCGACGGAGGCGAGGATCGTCATCGCGTCGTTGACGGCGATGGGGCCGGCGAGGATCGCGTCCTTGAGCGTGCTCTCGGTCAGCTGCGTGGCGATGTAGAGCTCGCCGTCGATCTCGCCCATCCCGAGGATCGGGATGACGTCGGGGTGCTCGAGCGCGGTGAGCATGCCGCCCTCGCGCCGGAAGCGCTCGCGGTAGATCGGGTCGATGGCGACGTCGTCGCGCAGGACCTTGAGCGCAACGTTGCGCCCCGAGTCGTCGATCGCGCGATACACGACGCCCATGCGCCCTGCCCCCACGATCCCCTCGATCCTGTAGTCACCGAGTGTCCGCCGCTCCATAGCGAGATCGGGGCGCAGTCTCCCGGCTGGGGCGGCGCGGCGCAAGCCGTGCAGGCCGGAAGTTCGGGTCGCCCCTGCATCGACCGACGACTATGCTCGCGCCCGGATGCCTGAGATCGCCCTCGAGCCGCGCCCGGGCGACTCCGTCGGTCCCTACAAGATCACCCGCGTCATCGGCCGGGGGCGCATGGGGATCGTCTTCGAGGCGGTCGCGGACGGCGAGGAGCCCGTCGCCGTCAAGGTCGTCACGACGGAGCTCACCCAGGACGAGGTCTTCGTGCGCCGCTTTCGCCGCGAGGTCGCGGCCGCGCAGAAGATCGAGCACAGCAACGTCGTGCCGGTGCTCGCGCACGGCGACGAGGGCGGGCTGCCGTACCTCGTCCAGCGCCTGATCCCCGGCGGCTCGCTGGCCGACCGGATCGCCGCCGAGGGCACCCTGGACCTCGCAGACCACGGTCAAGCTGCTCGCGGGCGCGGCCGCGGGGATCGACGCGCTGCACGTCGGCGGGCTCGTGCACCGCGACATCAAGCCGGCCAACATCCTGCTCGACGGCGACACCGCCTATGTCTCCGACTTCGGCCTGGCCAAGGACAGCCAGGCCTCCAACCTCACGCGGCCCGGCCAGGCGCTGGGCTCCCTGGATTACATGGCGCCCGAGCAGATCCGCGGCGAGGACGTCAGCCCGGCCACCGACATCTACGCGCTCGGCTGCGTGTTCATGGAGTGCCTGACCGGCCGGCCGCCGTTCGGCGGGCGCCCGAGCATGCGCGTGCTGTTCGCGCACCTGCAGGACCCGCCGCCGGACCTCACCGAACTGCGCCGCGACCTGTCGCCCGACGTCGCGCGCAGCATCGACCGCGCGATGGAGAAGGAGCCGATGGACCGCCCGGCGAGCGCGGCGGGCTACGTGGCGTCGGTCGCCCGGGCGTCGGGCGCGTAGCTCCTCTCGTCGAACGTCCTTCATGTAGGAACCCTGTTCCTACACCGCGGACGTTCGATGTCACTGTGCGGCGATCACCAGTCGCTCGTCCTCTTTGTGGACCTCGGTTCCGAGGCGCGCGCAGAGTCTCGTGAAGCGGCGGGTGATCCACGTCGCGTCGTCGCCGGTCGCCGCCCGCGTGTGGCAGAAGTCCAGCTTGAGCGGTATCGCCTCGATCCGTCGCGGACCGTCTGCGTCGACGTCGACCAGCCACAGCAGCCCGAGGTCGTTGCGCAGCGTGCTGTCGACCGCGTAGTCGTCGAGGAAGTCGCCGAGGTCGTAGAGGACGCGGCCCGCGACGCCTTGGAAGACGTGCGCCGAGTGGCCGGCGACGAGCGTCGCGCCGGCGGTCACCAGCGCTGCGGCGGCCTCGCGCACCGCGGGCAGCGGCTCTGGCTGCATATTGGGGCCCCAGTGGGGAGTTACCAGGACGGCCTCGGCGTTCAGGCCCGGACGCGCGGCGTCGAGCAGCCAGGCGGGGACGCCTTGGCCGCGCAGATCGGCGTAGGCGACGCCTGGGCTGTCGGCGGTTGCCGCGAAGGCGGCCGGGTGGTCGCTGGCCGCCACGATGCGCAGGCCGTCGAGGACGACCGGAGCGCGCGCGGCGGCCACATCAGCGCCGGCGCCCACATGGGCAATGCCGGCGGCGTCGAGATGCTCGAGCGTGTCGAGCAGCGCGACCGGGCCGTAGTCGAGCGCGTGGTTGTTGGCCAAGGTGACCGCGTCGACGCCGAGCTCGGCGAGCCGTTGCGCGGCAACGGGCGGCGCACGGAAGAAGAACGGCTTGCGTGGATCGGCGAAGCGCTCGCCGCGTTCGGAGATGCAGCACTCAAGGTTGAGCACGAACCGGTCGGCGCTCGCTGCGGCTTCGGCCACCTCGGGCGCGATCAGCGGCGCGCGTGGGTTATCGCTCAGGCGCTCGGCGACGCCGCGGCCCAGCATCGTGTCGCCGGCGAGGGCGAGGCGGATCAGGCCCGCTCGGTCAGCTGCGCGAGAAGGGCCGGTGGTGGGCTGAGCCGAGGTCATCGAGGACCCCGGTCAGTATCGCGTGGACCCGCTCGTCGTCGAGAACGGGCGGTGCGGCGGCTTCGGGCTCGCCCGCCAGCGGTTCCGGCTCGGGCTCCGGCTCTGCGACGGCGACGGGCTCCGGCTCCGGCTCGACAACGACCGGCTCCGGCTCGGGCTCCACCACGGGCTCCGGCTCGCGCTCCGCGGTCGGCGCCTCCACGGCGACCGGCTCCGCGGTCGGCTCCACTGCCGGCTCAGGCTCCACAATCACCTCCGTCTTCCGCCGCCGGGCGAAGAGACGGGCGAAGAAGCCGACCTTCGGTGCCGGCTGGGGCTCGGCGAGCGGTGCGGGCTCGGCTTGGGCGGCGAGTGGCCCAGGCTCGCGCTCAGCGATCGGCTCGGGCTCGGCCTCGGCGGCGCCGAGCGGCGCGCGCTCCGGCTCGGCCGCGGCCGGCGTCGGCTCTGCGGCGACCCGCCGAGCCTCGGGCTCGGCGGCAAGCGGCGCTCGCTCGACGGCGAGCGGCGCCGCGCCAGGTTCCGCCTTCGCCGCAGGCGACTCGGGCTCGGGCGCGGGCGGCTCCT
The DNA here is from genome assembly GCA_963821355.1 of uncultured Actinomycetes bacterium. GTDB lineage: Bacteria > Actinomycetota > Thermoleophilia > Solirubrobacterales > Solirubrobacteraceae > JAOPZW01. The sequence continues at coordinate 122,777 of CAWGDO010000012.1, forward strand.
CCGCGGGGTCCGCTTCCGCAGCGGCCTCGGCCAGTTCGGCCGTGATCGTCACCTTTGTGCCCCACCCGGACGGCTCGAGCTCTACCGTGCCGCGCGCGCGGTCGCCCTCCCAGGCGACGGTGGTCTCGGGGTCGAGGCGGGTGATGCGGATCTCGCCGAACTCGCCGAGATGGCGGGCGAGCGACTCGACGTCGGACAGCTCCGCCCATAGCTCGGGCGGGCTCTTGACGAGGGTCCGCCGGACGCTTGGCTCTTGCATCGAAAGGTCTTTCGCCGCCGCGATGGCCCACCCTCCCGCGCCAGGCACGGTTACGTCGCCTGCAACCTGGCGCCCGGGCCATCCTCCTCGGGGAGGAGAGGGCCATCGTCACTTCGGAGTATTGACGACCGTCTGTCGGAGCGCCTAGGGTGCCCAACCAAGTGCGCTCGCCTTGGGGTCTTCGGCGAGCAGAAACCACATACACCGACCAAGGGGGGCACCCTTGTCATTGCGGTCCAAGGCGGGATTCGCCGCCGCGGTAGCCGTGCTCGCTGTCCCCGCGAGTGCGAGTGCCGCAACGAAAACGGTCAACATGGGGCTGCCGACTGCTCAGCAGAAGGCCTTCCAGAAGGCCGTCTCGGACGTCAACGACTTCTTCCCGCACGGGACGACCATCCACGTCGGTGACTCGATCAAGTTCTTGCCGACGGGCTTCCACAACGTCGACATCCCGCGCAAGGGCGGGTCGGCGCTCGCGCTGTTCCTGCCGACCGGACAGACGATCGCCGGGGTCAATGACGCCGCCGGCGCGGCGTTCTGGTTCAACGGCCAGTCGAACAGGTCGACTTCAATCCGCAGCTCGGTCCTCCGGGGCTCTTTGGCAAGAAGGTGACCTACACCGGCGCCAAGCGCGTGGAGTCGGGGCTGCCGCTCGCGGACAAGCCGAAGCCGTTCACGGTGAAGTTCCTCAAGACCGGGACCTACACGTACTACTGCGACATCCACGCAGGAATGAAGGGGACGATCAAGGTCGTCTCCAAGAACGGCAAGGTCCCGAGCGCGAGGGAGGATAAGGCGGCGCTAAACACCCAGATCGCCTCGACCCTGAAGACCGCCAAGCGGCTCGCGCACACCGTGGTGCAGGGCAACAACGTCGAGCGTCGGTGCGGCCGGTGCCGGGCGGCGTCGAGTACTTCGGCTTCTTCCCGGTCAACAAGACCGTCAAGGCGGGCACGACGGTGACCTTCCGGATGTCGTCGAAGTCCTTCGACATCCACACGGCGACGACGGGCCCCGGGAACCCGGAGACCGAGCCGACGTCCTACCTCGGGGCGATCGCCGCGGGTCGAGGGACTGGGCCGATCCGCGCGCGGCGTATACCCGAGCGAGACGCCGGGCTCGATCGGCGCGCTGACGCCGACATTCCACGGCAACGGCTTCTGGAACAGCGGCGTGCTCGGACAACTCAAGCACGACGGCCGCGCTGCCCACGAGCAACTCGGTGACGTTCAGCACACCGGGGACGTACACGTTCTACTGCATGATCCACCCCTTCATGCACGGCACGGTGACCGTCACGCCGTGAGACGTCTGGCCACGATCGTGGCCGCGCTGGCGGTATCGGGGCGGTGACTCGGTCGCCGCCCCTGCCGCGTCTGCGGAGCTGCGCCAGTTCTGGGTCGCCGCCGTTCCCGGCGCCGACCTGGAACATGGCGCCCAACGAGCGCGACGCGATCAACGGCGTCGGCGCTCAGCCCCTCCCAGACGGTCTTCCCGACGGTCGTCTATCGCCGCTACAGCCCGCACTGGGGTCATCCGATCCCCAATCAAGTCAGCGGCTCGAGCAACCAGGACCTGATTCCGGGCCCGCTGCTGCGCGCTCGGGCCGGCGACCGCATCTACGTCCATTTCAAGAACCTCGACACGTTGTACAAGCGCCCGCACTCGATGCACTTCCACGGCGTCCACTACCGGCCGAGCTCGGACGGCGCCTACGTTCCCGGCTTCTCGGGCCGCGACGGCAACGTCAAGCCCGGCCAGACCTGGACCTACAAGCTGACCGCGGGCTCGGACTCGGTCGGCGTGTGGCCGTACCACGACCACTCGCCGTCGATGGACGACTCGATCATGGGCGGCATGTACGGGATGCTCTCGATCGTCGGCAAGCACGAGCAGCGGGCCGACCGCGAGTTCGAGGTCGTCTTCGCCCCGATGGGCGACTTCCAGACGATCGACGGCCGCGCCTTCGTCGGCAACACGCCGGTCTTCACCTCGATCGTCGGCCAGACGATCCAGTGGGACGTGATGGCGATGGGCTCCGAGCACCACACCTTCCACGTCCACGGCCATCGCTGGGTGTCGCCGTTCGGCACCGACGTCGACACGCAGACCGTCGGCCCCGCCGAGACCTTCGCCATCCGCTGGAAGGAGGAGGACCCCGGCACGTGGCTGTATCACTGCCACGTCGAGGCCCACATGATGGCCGGGATGATCGGCATCTACCACGTGAGGCCGAAGTGAGACGGCGGCTCGCGCTCGCGATCGCGTCGGCCTCGCGGCGCTGACCAGCGCCACCGCCGCCGTCGCGATGGACGGCCCGATGGGGGGCCACGGCATGAGCGACGCGGCGCACGAGGACGGCGTCTCGATCCAGTTCGCCGCCTTCGCGCCCGGGCGTATCGACGTCGTGGCCGGCGACACCGTCCGCTGGACGAACGACAGCGTGCGCGTGCACACCGTCAACGCCGTCGACGGCTCGTGGTCGTCGCCGCGCATCGTCGGGACCGACAGCTTCAGCCACGAGTTCGACACGCCCGGAGCGACGCCGTACTACTGCGTGCTGCACCCGTTCATGCGCGGCGAGGTCGACGTCCACAACGTGCTCCTCAGCCGCCCCGACCGAGCCGGGAGCGCCGGGCCGGCCGTACACCTTGCGCGGGCGCGCCGCCCTGCCGCCCGGCCAGAGCGTCGCGATCGAGGCGGACACCGGCGCCGGTTTCAAGGCCGCCGGCACGGCCACCGTGCGAGAGCGACGGCTCGTTCGCGACCGACGTGATCCCGAGCGCGACGGCGACCTATCGCGCCGTCGCGGGCGGCCGACGCGAGCCCCGGCGTGCAGCTGCTCGTGCTCAATCGCAAGCTCACCGCGTCGGGTTCGACCCGCGGGCGCAGCGTGGTCGTCAGCTCGAAGGTGGCGCCCGCGGCGCCGGGATCGCCGGTCGTCCTGCAGCTGCGCCTGCCGCTGCACTTCGGCTGGTGGCCGGTCGCGCGCGCCAAGCTCGACCACCACGTCGACGGCACGCTTCGCGCTGAAGCTCGCCCACCGCTATCCCGCGCGGGTCGTCCTGACCCTCGCCGACGGCGCCACCGTGCTGGCGACGAGCCGCACGCTGCACGTCGGACCGCGCTGAACCCGCCGCCGTTGCGGGCATCATCGCGGGGTTGCCACAGGGAGTCGCCCTCGTCCTCGCCCTGCTCGTCCTCGCGGGCACGCTGGCCGCAGCCGTCGTGCACTCGCGCTGGCCGATCGAGGCCGGGGCGGCGGTGGGCGGCGCGGTGCTACTCGTCGCCGTCGGCGCGCTGAGCATCGACGACGCCCGCGACGCGATCGGCGATCTCGGCCCGACGGTCGGCTTCCTGGCCGCGCTGCTCGTGCTCGCCGAGGGCTGCCGGCGCGAGGGGCTCTTCCAGGCGCTGGGCGGGCTCCTGGCGGGCGGCGCGCGCGGCAGCCCGCGGCGCCTGCTCGCGCTCGTGTTCGTCGTCGCCGCCGCGGTGACCGCGGTCCTGAGCCTCGACGCCACGGTCGTACTTCTGACGCCGGTGGTCTTCGCGACGGCCTCGCGCCTGCGCACGAGCCCGCGGCCGCACGTCTACGCGTGCTCGCACCTGGCCAACTCGGCCTCGCTGCTGCTGCCGGTCTCCAACCTGACGAACCTGCTCGCCTTCCACGCCGCCGACCTCTCGTTCACCCGCTTCGCCGGACTCATGGTGCTGCCGACGGCGGCGGTGCTGGCGGTCGAATGGACGGCGCTGACCCGCTTCTTCGCCGTCGACCTCGGGCGCCCACGGCGCGCGATCGCGGCATCCGAGCAGCGCGCGCCGCTCCCGCGCTTCCCGCTGGTCGTGCTCGCACTGACGCTCGCCGGCTTCGCCCTCAGCTCGGTCGTCGGGATCGCGCCGGTGTGGGTCGCGGCCGCCGGGGCCGCGGCCATCAGCGCGCCCGCGCTCGCACGGCGCGCCACCACGCCGCTCGCGCTGGCGCTCGCCGCCGAGCCGTCGTTCCTGGTCTTCGTGCTCGGCCTCGGCGTCATCGTCCGCGCCGCCAGCGACAACGGGTTGGCCTCGGCGGCGCAGACCTTGCTGCCCAGCGGCAGCGCGCTCCCGGACCTCTTGCTCATCGCGGCGCTCAGCGCGGTCCTCGCCAACCTCGTCAACAACCTGCCGGCCACGCTGATCCTCGCGCCGGTGGCCGCGCCGGCGGGCGCCGCAGCGGTGCTCGCCGTGCTCATCGGCGTCAACGTTGGGCCCAACCTGACCTACGTGGGCTCTCTGGCGACACTGCTCTGGCGCCGCGTCCTGCACGTCGAGGACCACAGCGTGGAGCTCGGCGAGTTCGTGCGCCTGGGCGCGCTGACGGTGCCGGCGGCGCTCGTCGCGGGCACGATCCTCCTATGGTGCAGCGCCAAGGTGCTGATCTGAGCATGCGCGCGCTGGTCTGGATCGTCGAGGACACCTGGGAGGCGACGGTCGCCGAGGCCGCCGGGTTCCTGCCGGCCGACGCCGAGATCACGCTGCTGCACGTCGCGCCGGAGGACGTCGAGACGCTCGCGGCCGGCGCGCGCCACGGCCTGCTCGGGCGCCCCCGCCACCATCCACCGCCCGGTCCTCCGCCGCCCGTGCCGCTGCGCGAGATCTCCGAGGAGGCCGCCGCTGATCTGTTGGCCGAGGCGCGCCAACGACTGGGCCGTGACGCGCGCCTCGACAGCCGCCGCGGTCGCGTCGAGCACGAGGTCGTCGCGGCCGCGGACGGCGCCGATCTGCTCGTGCTCGCTCGCGACGGCGACCACTCGCGCCTGGGCCCCCACAGCCTCGGGCCGCAGGCGCGCTTCGTGGTCGACCACGCTCCGTGCCAGGTGCTGCTGGTGTGGCCGGACGCGCCACCGCCGGTATCAACGGCGCCCCCATAAGCCTCCTACAGGGAGTGACACCAGGTACCGATGTTCAGGGGCCGCCCGCGTACCCCGCCGTCTCGGAGGCGACGCGGCTGCTGTCCGCGGCCGTCCATCTCGACCGGGGCGCGCCCGGGCGCCGCGCCCGCAAGCTGCGGGCCGCGATAAGAGAGCAGATCGACGAGAACCCGTTCCGTGCGCTCGGAGTGTCGCCCGGCGTGGACCTACGGTCGGTCGTGGCCAACTGCCGCGCCGCCGAGCGCAGGCTGTTCGCGCGCGACGCCGTGTTGACCCTCCTGCTCGTGGCGACGGTCGTCCTCGCGCAGATGCTCCAGCCGGCCGGCCTCGTCGTCTTCGTCGCGTTCGTCCTCGCGTGCGAGGTCGTCTACGCCGAAGCGGTCATTGCCACGTGGGGGATCGTCGCGCGGCGCTTCGGTCGCTCCAGCTTTGCTCCACCGCCCGCTGACGATCCGATCAGCCCGCAGGCCGTCCGCGACCTCGCGGCGGCGCAGGACGGCAACGTCACCGTCTACAGCGGCTTCTCGCCGTTCGTCGGCGCGGGCCTGGACGCCGGCGGCTGGTCGTTTGCACTCAACGCCACGCGGGGCAAGGAGACCTTCGGCGCGCCGGCCGAGCCGCAGCCCTTCACCCTTGACGAGCTGTACCGCCACGTCGATGAGGCGATCGAGTCTCTCGGCCTTCCGGGCCTGAGCGTCGAGGACCGCCTGTTCGTCGAAGGCCGCGCGCTCGGTCTAGACGGCCGCTTCCTCGCGCGGTCTGGGGTGCGCCCGGGGACCTCGGCCAGCCCCACGATCATCGAGGAGTTCCTCGGCGGCGGCGCCGAATCGGTCCGCCACTACAAGACGGTCCGCGTCGTCGCGTGGGGCGGCGAGCTGGTGCTCTCGATCTTCCTGCGCTTCTCGATGGTTCAGCACAACCTGTTCGCCGAGGCCAGCTACTTCCTGCTGCCTCCCGTCGAGGAGGCCTTTCACGAGGTCGATCGCCTGAACGCGCGCCCGACGTGGTCCCAGCGAGGGAAGCTGGTGGTCGAGGCCGCTTGCGCGACGCCGGTGCGCACGCTGGCAGCGCCCTTCAACGTGGTCCGCATGCTGACCCGGCCGCTGCGCCACTGGTCGGTCGCGCGTCGCGTCCGGCGCGAGATCAAGCGCGACGGGGCGTTCGACTACGGCGCGCCGACGAGCATCCGCGACGCCTTCAAGTCGCCGAATTTCCGCCAGTACTTCCAGAAGCTCGATCGCGAGATGTGCGCGAAGGTCATCGAGCGCGAGTTGTTCGACTGCATCGTCGGGTTCCTCGACGCGCGCGACATCGACACGACCGACCTCAAGGAGCGCGAGAGCACGATCCTCAACAACGGCGTGATCGTGACCGGCGGCAGCATCCAGGCCGAGAGCATGGCCGTCGGGGCGCGAGCGCGCGCGTTCGTCGACCAGGCCACGGGCCGGGTGGGGAAGTCCACGCCGCAGGGCGGGAAGAAGGGGACGTAGCGATGGGTGACCAGAACGAGGGCATCGTCGTCAGCGGCGGCTCGATCAACGCCGACGTGCTGTCGGTCGGGCGGCGCGCGCAGGCGACCAAGAACGTCGCCGCGCTGGAGAGCAGGGGACAGCTCGAGCTCGCCGAGCGCGTCAGGGAGCTGATCGACGCGATCGACGCTCACGCGGCGTCCTTCGAGCACCCGGACGAGGCGATGCGATCGGCCGAGCTCGTCGCGGATGAGCTCGCCAAGCCGGAGCCCAACAAGCTCACCGTGCGCGCGGTTCTCGACGGCCTGCTGCAGGCGGCCGGATCGGCGACCGCCGTGGCCCGCGCCGTGACCGCGATCGGGGCGATCCTGTGAGCCGCCGCGCGCTGCTGTCCCCGATCGACGCCGGCCTGCTGGCGCTGCTCGCCGTCACGATGGTGGCCGTGCTCGTCCTCGCGACGGGGCGCGCCCGGACCGATGCGGACTCGACGGCGGTGACGCCGATTCCGTTTACGACCACGACGGACGCCACCACCTCCACCACGACCGACGCCACCGCCTCGACGCCGAGCACGACGACGAGCCCCGCCGTCACGCCCATCGCCGACGCCGACATCCGGGCGCTGATGACGCGCTACGTCGACGCTTACGACGCAGAGGACGCGGCCGGCCTCGTCGCCCTCATGACCGACGACGTCGTCCGGCGCACCGTGGGTGGTGCGATCCAGGTGGGCCCCGACGCGGTGGCTGCCGAGTATCAGCGTCAGTTCGACGCAGTCGAGGGCCCCGGGTACGGCCTGCAGGTCACCGGCGTCCAGCGGCAGGGCGCCACCGCCACGGTCGAAGCCGCCTATGCGATCAGCGCTGCGAACACCTCGCAGGCCACCGGCTCGATCCGGATGCACCTCGTCCGCGCCGACGGCCACGTGCTCATCGCCTGGATGACGATCACGCCGGATTGATCACGAGTGCTGCTCGTGTGGCCCGCCGACTGACCGCATCCTGGCCTTCCGGCCGGGAGCCAGGGCTGCGCGCGGGCATAGGCTGAGCCGTTCGATGCGACCGCGCCCCGCCTCCAACCGCCTCGCCGCGCTTGCGCTCCTCGCAGCGCTGGGGCTGGGCTTCGCCGGGCGCGTCGCGGTGCACGAGGGCGGCCGCCTGCCTCATGGCGACGCGCTGGTGGCGCTCGGCCGCGCCGCCGTCGCCCTCGGAGCGCCGTGGCTGGCCGCCGCCTGGGCGATCGGCGCGCTCGCGGGCTCGCGGGCGCGCGGCGCCCGCGCCGGCGGCGCGGCCCTCGCGCTCGGCACAGCCGCGTGGTACGCGCTGACGGTGGTCGCCAACGGACATGTGCGCTACGCGCTGCCGGTGGCGGCGGCGTGGTTCCCGGTGGCGCTCGCGGCCGGCGCGCTCTTCGGCTTCGCCGGCGGCGCGTGGCGCGATGGCGCGCCGCGGGCGCGCGCCGCGAGCATCGCGGCGCTGGCCGGATGCTTCGCGGGCGAGGCGCTGCTGCTCGCGGGCGAGTGGCCGGGGCGCGCCGCCCAGCTCATCCTCGGCCTCGAGCTCGCCGCCGCGGTCGGCCTGCTGGCGCTCGCGCGCCGGCGCGCGCCGCTCGCGGCGACCCTGGCCGTGTTCGTCATCGCCGCGGTGGCCTGTGCCGGCGCCGAGGCCGGCGTGCGCCACGTCGCGCAGCTCGCGGGCTGGAACGGGCCGACGCTCTGAGCGTTGTCAGGGCGCGCGCTCGTCGAAGCGCGGCAGCCCGTCCTCGGGGATCGGCTCCCACAGCGCCGCGTAGGCAACGAACTGGCGCACGCTCGGGCGGATCCCGGGATCGCGGTCGAACGAGCCCAAGCGCACGCTCTTGATCTCGCCGCTCTCGGGCTCACGCGTGAAGAGCGCCGAGCCGCACGAGCCGCAGAAGAGCTTCTCCCAGCCGCCCTCGGGCTGCCAGCTGCGCACGTGCTCCTCGCCGCTCAGCACCCGCAGCGACCCCGGCTCGATGTACGCGGACGCCGCGGCCGCCGAACCCGTCCTGCGCTGGCAGCGGGTGCAGTGGCAGTAGACCGCGCTGACCAGCGGAGCGCCGATCTCATAGCGCACGGCGCCACAGCCGCAGCCGCCGGTGTGGGGAAGCTCGACGCCCACGGCCCGGAAGCCTACGCGCTGCCCGAGCCGCGCTCGCGCTCCCGCTCGCGGTCCTCGCTCTTGCCGATGATCCAGAAGGCGGCCGACACGCCGACGACCGATCCGACTCCGGCGATGAACAGCCCCGCCGCCAGCAGCGCGACGCGCCCGCCCGCGACAGCGGCGATCGCGATGCCGATCGCGATCAGCGCGAAGGCGGCGACGAAGCCGCGCATCGTCCGCGCCTAGAGGCTCGGGGTGTAGGCGCCGAAGACATCCTGCATCGCGCCGCACACCTCGCCCAGCGAGCAGCGGTCGCGCAGCGCCTCCTTGATCGCCGGCAGCAGGTTGCCGGTACCGCGTGTGACCTCGCGCAGCTCCTCCAGCCGACGCTCGGCGAGTGCCTGATCGCGATCGGCCTTGAAGGCCTTCAGGCGCTCCACCTGCGCGCCCTCGGACTCCGGATCGACGCGCAGCAGATCGGGGACCTCGACCTCGCTCTCCTCGACGTAGCGGTTGACGCCGACCACGACGTCCTGCTCGATGCGGTAGCGCTCTTGGTAGCCCCAGGCGGACTCGTCGATCTCGCCGGTGATGAACTCGATCGCGTTGACCGAGCCGCCCAGCTCGTCGACCTTGGCGATCAGCTCGCCGGCCCGCGCCTCGACCTCGTCGGTCAGCGCCTCGACGAAGTACGACCCGGCGAACGGGTCGACCGTGTCGGTGGCGCCCGACTCGTGGGCGATGATCTGCTGCGTGCGCAGCGCGATCTTGGCGGCGCGCTCGCTGGGCAGCGCCAGCGCCTCGTCGAAGCCGTTGGTGTGCAGCGACTGCGTGCCGCCGGAGACGGCGGCGAACCCCTGTAGGGCGACGCGAACGACGTTGTTCTCGGGTTGCTGGGCGGTGAGCGTCACGCCCCCGGTCTGGGTGTGGAAGCGCAGTTTCTGCGAGCGCTCGTCCTTGGCCCCGAAGCGCTCGCGCATGATCGTCGCCCACATCCGCCGCGCGGCGCGGAACTTCGCGACCTCCTGGAAGACGTTGTTGTGACAGTTGAAGAAGAAGGCCAGGCGCGGGGCGAACTCGTCGACGGCGAGCCCGGCGTCGATCGCGGCCTGCACGTAGGCGATCCCGCTGCACAGCGTGAAGGCGACCTCCTGGACGGCGGAGCACCCCTTCTCGCGAAAGTGGTAGCCCGAGATCGAGATGGTGTTCCACTTGGGCACGTTGTCGCGGCAATAGGCGAAGAGGTCGGTCGTGAGCCGCATCGTCGGGCCGGGCGGGTAGATGTAGTTGCCGCGCGCGATGTACTCCTTGAGCACGTCGTTCTGGGTCGTCCCGCGCAGCTGGCCCGACGCGACGCCCTGTTCCTCGCCGACGAGCTCGTAGAGCAGCAGCAGCACCGCGGCCGGCGCGTTGATCGTCATCGACGTCGAGACCTTGTCCAGCGGGATCGAGTCGAATGCGGTGCGCATGTCGTCGATCGTGTCGATGGCCACGCCGGTGCGCCCGACCTCTCCCAGGCAGCGCGGGTTGTCGGAGTCCAGGCCAAGCTGGGTGGGCAGGTCGAAGGCCATCGACAGCCCGGTCGACCCGTGCGCGAGCAGGTAGCGGTAGCGCTCGTTGGACTCCTTGGCCGAGGCATAGCCCGCGTACTGGCGCATCGTCCACGGCTGCTTGCGGTACATCTCGGGATGCACGCCGCGCGTGTAAGGAAATGCGCCCGGCTTGCCCAGGCGCAGATCGCCGGGCAGGTCGTCCTCGGTGTAGAGGGGCTTGACCTCGATCCCCGAGTCGGTGAAGCGGCGCGGGTCGTCGGGCCCCACGATCGGGGCGACGGTGAGGCGTTCCTCGGTGGCCATGCCCTCAACCGTACCGCTCGATCCGCGATGATCCCGCCATGACCCTCGGCGTCACCGGCGTCAGCGAGCTGGTCCTCGAGGTGGTCGACCTCGAGGCCTCCGAGCGCTTCTATGCCGGGGTGCTCGGCCTGCCGGTGGTCGAGCGCTGGCCCGAGCGCGAAGCGATCTGGGTCATGGCCGGCGATCGCACGCGGATCGGCCTGTGGCGCCCGCAGGTCGGCCTGCACGGCGGCCGCGGCGGCATCCACGTGCACTTCGCGATGCACCTCCCGGCCGACCGCTACGACGGGGCGGTCGCCTACCTACGCGATCAGGGCCAGCACGTCATCGAGCACGCGTTCGGCAACCGCGGCCGTGCCCTCTACGTCAACGACCCCGACGGCAACGTCGTCGAGATGTGGACCTGGGACGTCGGCGAGCACCTCACTTCAACCGGATCGTGACGAGCTTCGCCGCCCGGTTGCGCGAGGGGTCGTTGACGGTGACACGCAGGCGGATGCGCTGGCCGCGGCGCAGGTGCGCGCGGTAGCGCTTTGACGGCTTGAGCCTGATCCGGGCGCGGCCGGTGAAGCGCATCGAGCGCTGGGCGAGCAGCAGGTCGCCGACCGCCGCCTTGGAGAACGACTTGACCGAGCGCACGCGGCCGAGCATCTCGGCGGTCAGGGTGTCCTGCACGGTCTTGTCGCTGGAGAAGATCGTGAACGCGACGCCCTTGCGGCGGAAGGTCCGCAGCTTCATCACCTTCGTGTACGTCACGCCGATCTTGGGCGGGCTGACGTCGGGGCCGGTGTTGGGCACCGCGACGAGCGACAGCCCCGCGCAGCCGCTGACCTGGTCGACCGTGTCGGCGCTCGCCGCGTCGCCCGACTGGCCGCCGCACTCGACGCGGTCTGTTCCCTGGTCGACCGCGTTGAGGGCGTCGTTGCCGGCGCCGCCGTAGAGGATGTCGCCGCCCGGCCCGCCGGTGATCGAGTCGTCGCCGTCGAAGCCCTGGAGCACGTTGGGCCCCGCGTCGCCGACCAGTGTGTCGTTGCGGCCGCTGCCGGCGACGTCCTCGATGCCGGTGAGCGTGTCGTTCTCTCCCGGCGCCCCCGCGTTCGCGGCCGCGCCGCCGGACAGCGTCACACTCACGCCGCTGGCCGCATCCGTGCCGCGGTCGTGGTAGTTGGCCGTGTCGAAGCCGTCGCCGCCGTCAAGCAGGTCGGCGCCGAAGTCGCCGATCAGGTTGTCGTTGCCGGCCTCGCCGTGGAGGTCGTCGTTGCCCGAGCTGCCAAAGAGCGTGTCGTCACCAGGGCCGCCGAAGAAGTGGTTGGGCGCGCCGTCGTCGATCGAGTCGCTGATCGAGTCGTTGCCGGCGCCGCCGTGGACGGTGTCTTCGTCGGCGCCGCCGTCGATGACGTCGTCGAAGTCCGAGCCGGTGATGCTGTCCTTGCCGGCCTCGCCGCTGATCGAGGCGTGGGGCACGCTCAGCGATGCGCTGTCGTTGCCGTCGCCGAGGCTGAGCGCGACGTTGACGAGCGTGATCGTCGGTGCGCCGTCCGGGCAGATGACCGTGTGTGTGTCAGCGCCGGCCGCGCACGTGCCGGCGGGCCCGAGCGTCGCCCCGGCGTCGCTGATCACGATGTTGGCTCCCTGACGCGTGACGACGGGCTGGTTGGTCTCGCCCGCGGCGGCGGCATAGGTGATGGTGCGCGTCGTCCCGCTGTCGGCGCCGGTGACCGTCGCCGCCTGCGCGCTCGCGGGTGCGAGGGCCGCAACGACGACGGCAGCCGCAATTCCCTTCCCCAAAGAACCTTCCCCTGTCTTCCGTGATGCCGGACCCCTGCGGGCGAAAGGTTAGGCGAGCAGATGGCCGGCGATCAACTCGGTGACCGCCTCGGGCTGCTCGACCGCGGCGAGGTGCGCGGCGTTCTCGATGACCTCGAAACGCGCGCCGGCGATGGAAGCCGCGATCCGCTCGCCGTGCTCGGGCGGGGTGGCGGGATCCTGGGCCGCGGCGACGACGAGCGTGGGCGCGCGGATCTCGCCCAGCCGATCGAGGAGGTCCATGCGCTCGATGACGCCGCAGCAGTCGGCGTAGCCCTCGGCGGGCGTCGACGCGAGCATCGCGCGGATCTGCGCCGCCGTCTCGGGCTCGCGCTCGATGAAGCCCGCCGTCAGCCAGCGGCCGATGCCGGCGTCGGCGATCGCCTCGACGCCCTGCTCGCGGACCGTCGCCGCGCGCTCGGACCACATCGACGGTGGCCCCAGCTTGGCCGAGGTGCAGCACAGCACGAGGCGGTCGATGCGCTCGGGCGCGTTGATTGCGAGCCACATGCCGACCATGCCGCCCAGCGACAGGCCGCACCAGTGCACGCGCTCGGCGCCGAGGCGGTCGAGGAGCCCCAGCGCGTCGGCGCCGAGGTCGGCGAGGTCGTAGGGCCCGGGGGGCACCGGGGATCGCCCGTGGCCGCGGTGGTCGTAGCGCACGACGCGCAGGCGCTCGGCCAGCGCCGGCACCTGGCGATCCCACATCTCGGTGGTGCTGCCCAGCGAGTTGGACATGACCAGCATCGGCGCGTCGGGCGGACCGGTTTCCTCGCAGGCGACTTCGACGGTGCTCATGAGCGCCTCCCGTGCGCCGCCAGGGCACGGTCGATCAGTGCGTCGGTCGCGCCGAGATAGGTCGCGGGATCGAGCACGCGGGCGGCCTGGTCGTCGGGGAGGTGCTCGCGCGCGACCTCGGCCAGCGGCCGGCCGGCGGCGAGCGCCTCGCGCACGAGGCCGTCGCCCTGCGGGCGCCCGATCGCGGCGGCCACGCGTTCCGCGAGGAGCGCGTCGTCGAGGTTGGCCCGCATGCGCTCGGGGTCGACCTCGAGGTTGGAGAGGCAGTCGCGCAGCCAGGCCGCCGCCGAGCCGGTCGCGATCAGCAGCGCGCGCAGCGGCGCCCACTCGGCGTGCCACGCGCCCGCCGCACGTTCGTGCTCATGCTCCATGGCGGCCAGCAGCGTCGCCACCAGTCCCGGCGCCTGGCGGGCGCCCGCGAGCGCGGAGATCGCCGCCACCGGGTTGCGCTTCTGCGGCATGGTCGACGAGCCGCCCCGGGCGCCGCCTTCGCGCACCTCGCCGACCTCGGTCTGCGAGAGCAGCACGACGTCGCCCGCGATCTTGGCGACGGCGCCGCACGCCTCGCCGAGCGCGGCGGCCAGCTCGGCGATCCGCGTGCGATCCGTGTGCCAGGGCACGGTCGGCTCGGCGAGGCCGAGCTCGCGCGCCAAGCCCGCCAGCACGCTGAGCGCGCCGTCGCCGAGCGCCGCCAGCGTGCCCGCCGCGCCGCCGAGCTGGGCAGCCAGCCGCGTGTCGCGCACGACGCGCAGGCGCTCCGCGCTCTCGTCGAGGGCCACCAGCCACCCGGCGGCCTTCAGGCCGAATGTCACCGGTACCGCCTGCTGCATGAGCGTGCGCCCGGCCATCACCGTCGCGCGGTGCTCGGCCGCTAGGCGCGCCGCGGCGTCGGCCGTGCCGCCGAGGTCGTCGAGCACGGGCTCCAGGGCGCGCCGCGCGACGAGCATCGCCGCCGAGTCGACGATGTCCTGGCTCGTCGCGCCGCGGTGCACGTCGCCCGCCGCCTCGCCGCCGACCTCGGCGCGCAGCGCGCGCACCAGCGGCGCCGCGGGGTTGCCCACGTCTGCGGCCTGCTCGCCCAGCGCGTCGATGTCGTAACGCTCGGCCCGGCAGGCGGCGGCGATCGCTTCGGCGTGCTCGCCGGGGATCGCGCCGGCCGCCGCTTGCGCGCTCGCCAGCGCCGCCTCGACGTCGAGCAGCGCCTGCAGCCAGGCTTCGTCGCTCACCGCCGCGCGGGCGCCCCCGCGGGCGAGGACCCCGTCGAAGAGCCCCATCAGCCGCCGGCGTCGGCCTCGGCGAGCACCCGCTGGGCGACGGCGAAGGCACTGTTGGCCGCCGGCACGCCCGCGTAGATCGCGCCGTGCAGCAGGACCTCGCCGATCTCGTCGGGCGTCAGGCCGTTGCGCAGCGCGGCGCGCACGTGCATCCCGAGCTCCTCCTCGGCGCGCAGCGTCATCAGCGCCGTCAGGGTGATCGCGCTGCGCATGCGGCGGTCGATCCCCGGGCGCGTCCACACCTCGCCCCATGCGCAGCGGGTGATGAAGTCCTGAAAGGCGGCCGTGAAGTCCGTCGTGCGCTCCTGCGCGCGGTCGACGTGCTCGTCGCCGAGCACCTCGCGGCGCACCGTCATGCCCGCCTGGTGGCGCTCGTCGTCAGACGGCGAAGAAGACGGTCTCATTCGGTCCCTGAAGATGGATGTCGTGCTCGTAGCCGTCGCCGGTCGGCTCGGCGATGAGCGTCGCGCGCACGTCCTCGTCGAGGCCCGAGAGCACCGGGTCGGCCGCGTTGGCCTCGCCCTCGTCGCCGAAGTACAGGCGCGTCACGACGTGGTTGAGCAGGCCGCGGGCGAAGACCGCGAGGTCCAGGTGGGGCGCCTGCGTCGCGCCGTCGGGGCCGGGCACCGGGCCCGGCTTGAGCGTCAGGATCGCCCAGCGGCCCTCAGGGTCCGTGCCCGAGCGCCCGAAGCCGCGAAAGCCGGCGTCCGTCGGATCGGCCTGCCAGCTCTCCACCATCGCGTCGGGGATCGGCTCGCCGGCGCCGTCGACGACGCGCCCGCGCAACCAGACGGCACCCTCGGTTCCCTCGGCGACGACGTAGGGCCCGTCGCCGTAGGGCAGCTCGATGGCGAAGAACGGGCCGACGGTCTGCGACGGGGTGACGCCACCAGCGCGCCGCAACTCGCCCACCGCGGCCGCGCTCCCCCCGACGTCTCCGCTCGTAGTCACTGGTCCTCCATCGGCGTCGCGCCCGGCCCGCGCAGAACGATGTCCCACTGATAGGCCAGCGCCCACTCGGGCTCCGTCTTGTCGAGGTCGAAGCGGCAGATCATCCGCTCGCGCGCGTTCGGATCGCTGACCGAGTTGTAGATCGGGTCCTGGAAGAAGAGCGGGTCGCCGGGGAAGTACATCTGCGTCACCAGCCGCTGCACGAAGGCGCGCCCGAAGACCGAGAAGTGGATGTGGGCCGGCCGCCAGGCGTTGTGGTGGTTGCCCCACGGGTAGGCGCCCGGCTTGATCGTGATGAAGCGAAAGCGACCCTCGGAGTCGGTCAGGCAGCGTCCGCCGCCGGAGAAGTTGGGGTCCAGCGGCGCGGGGTGCTGGTCGCCCGCGTGGCGATAGCGGCCGGCGGCGTTGGCCTGCCAGACCTCGATCAGCGTGTCGGGCACCGGCCGGCCACCGTCCTCGAGGACGCGCCCGTAGACGACGATCCGCTCGCCGAGCGGCTCGCCGGCGTGCTGGCGGGTGAGGTCGGAATCGCCTTCCTTGACGCGGTCCGAGCCGAAGACCGGAGCGGTGACCTCGGTGAGCATCTGCGCCAGCGGCACGAACGGCCGCGAGGGAGCGCGCAGCCGCGTCGACCGGTACCCGTCGTAGGCAAGCGGCGGATGGGTGCCCTCGTCGGCCGGCCGGAAGGCGGGCACGACGAGGTCCGAGGGGCGACGGACTGTGTCAGACATGACGTGGCCCACATCCTCGCACCCCTGGACGGCGAACGTCCCTCGCGTTCGAACCTAGTTCATGCACCAGGGACGTTCGATGGGAATCTGCGAGCCTTCATGTCCGATGCTTGTCCACGTCCGCCTCTTCGCGGCGCTGCGCGAGCGCGCCGGCCGCGATCAGCTCGAGCTCGAGCTGCCCGACGGCGCGCGCGTCGCCGACGCGCTGGCGGCGGTGGGCGACCTGGCCCGCGACCTGCCGCTCGTGCTCGCCGTCAACCGCGAGTACGCCCCGCAGGATCAGATGCTGCAGGCGGGCGACGAGCTGGCGCTGATCCCGCCGGTCTCCGGCGGGGCAGCCACCGCGCCGCACGTGGCCGTGCGCAACGAGCCGCTGTCGCTCGACGCCCTTGCGGCCGCCGTGCGCGACCCGCGCGCGGGCGCCGTGGTCACCTTCAGCGGCGTCACGCGCGAGGTCGACCATCTCGACTACGAGGCCTACGCCGAGATGGCCGCCGAGCAGATCGAGGCGATCGTGGCCACCGCGATCGAGCGCCACGCCCTGTGCGCGGCCGCCGCCGAGCACCGCATCGGCCGCGTCCCGCGCTCGGAGGCGTCGGTCATCGTCGCCGCCAGCGCCCCCCACCGCGCCGAGGCCTTCGCCGGCGCGCGCGAGATCATCGACGAGATCAAGCGCCGCGCGCCGATCTGGAAGCGCGAAGAGGGCGAGTGGGTGCGGGGACAGGCGCCCGCCGGACCGCACTAGCTGGTGCTGTTCAGACCGGCTCCAGAGGCGATGGCGCCGTCGGGCTCCGGCATGAGCGCACGGCGGCGTGCCGATCGCCTGGGCGCTGGTCAGCCGGCTGCGGCCAGGAGCTCCTGACAGGCCTGCTCGCAGCGGCGGCAGGCCTCGGCACCGATGCGGCAATGCTCGTGCATGTGAGCGTGGCGCTCGCACTCGTCGCCGCACGAGTGGCACGCCGTCGCGCACGCGCGCAGGATGGCGCGGGCGACGTCGGCGTCGTACTCGGTCTGGCGATTGACCACGCGGCCGGCGGCGAGACAGATGTCGGCGCAGTCGTCGTTGAGGCGGATGCACTTGACCAGCGGTGCGATCGCCTCCTCACCGAGGCAGGCATCGGCGCAGGCGCTGCAGGCCTGGGCGCACTCGTAGCAGGCTTCCACACAGCGGGTGAGCACATCGGCATCGACGCTGAGGTCGCGCGGATGCGTATCGAGCATCGGCTTGACGTACGACACGATCGTCTCCTTCATCGCAGGACGACGAGCTTCTTGAAGGGCTGCGTCATCGTCTAGACCGAGCGCCGCCGGGTCAAATGCAGCCCCACCGCGCCGCGGCCCTCGAGGGCGCGCCGGCCCGGCTCGCTACGGCCGCCATTTGGCGCTGGGACGCGATAAACGCGCGCAATTAACCGAGAACCAACTGCGCGTCTACCGCGCATCGCGACGGTCGTCCGACCCAACACGGAGGACCGTCATGGGCACGTTCCCATCACACACGCCCGCTCATCGCGATGCGGGCGCCCGGAACGCGGGCCTGAGAGATGGCACCGTTCGTCAAGCCGGCCCTCGTTGCCGCCTTGGTCGGTGCGCTCGGCATCGGGGTGGCCGTGTCTCCGCGACCGCGCGACAGCGTGGCAGAGCCCGCACCCGTGCTGGCTCGCCCACGCCTGGACGCCGCCTCCGACGCCCAGGCGCGCCGCATGCGCAGCGTTCTCATGCTCCTCGCCGCCGAGACCGCCGCCGGGGCGCGCTGCCACCCGGCCGACCGGCCCGCCCGCTACGCACCGTGCGTCCTCCCGGCGCTGCAGCACGCGGGCATCGGCGGCACGACCGCGATGAACGTGCTCAACGCCGTCATCGCCGGCGTGCCGGCCGGGCCGTGCAGGGACTACCTCTTCGGCCTGCAGGCCGCAGCGCAGGCAACGGCGGAGCAGGCGCGCTGGCTGCTGCCGAACCTGTACGGCCCTGACCGCCGGCGCGCCCAGCGGGAGGTCGCCACACAGCTCGGGCAGATGACACGCATGCTGCGTCGCGCGGCACGCGCGGCACCGGCCGACGTGTGCTCCGTCAGGGCCTGGGTCACCGGGGGCGGTCCGCCGGCTTGACGCTTACGTGACGAACGTCACGGTTCTGACGCGAAGGATGGTGCCTTCTGCGGGCGTCATTAGCTGCACACCCGGGCCGCTCCGATTTGGTCCGGCACAGCCATTAAGGACCAAGAATGAAACGTTCCACCGCAGTACTCGCCGCGGTCGTGCTCGCCGCTGCCGCGCTCGCCGGGTTCACCGCGATCGCCTCGTCGGCGACCGGTTCGCCCGCCACTGTGAAGACCGGGACCAGCGCGCTTGGGAGGATCGTCGTCGACGGCAAGTCCCACACGCTGTATCTCTTCCAGAAGGACACGCACGGCCGGAGCGCCTGCTCGGGCGCGTGCGCTCAGAACTGGCCGCCGCTGCTGACCAAGGGCGCGCCCAAGGCCGGCACGGGCGCGAAGGCCTCCCTGCTCGGCACGACCAAGCGCTCGGACGGCACGACGCAGGTGACCTACAACAAGCACCCGCTGTACACCTTCGTCGGCGACCAGGGCAAGCGCGGCAGCACCCAGGGCGAAGGCCTCAACGCCTTCGGCGCCAGGTGGTACGTCGTCGCGGCCAAGGGAACCGCGAAGACCGGCTCGTACGTAGTTCCGCGACAGAGGCGGGCGCGAGCGCCCGTGCACGCGGACGACGGGGCAAGAACCCCCGCCGCGACAGCCGTTGGGGGGCGCAGCAACGCGCCCCCCAATGGCTCGATCGCGCTCCCGCCAGAGGGAGCGGATCGTAAGGCGCCGCGCCTATTGGCCGGGGCCGGTGCCGTTGGGCTGTGCGTAGTCCTCGGGCCCGAGGGCGTCGTCGCGCACCAGGAAGGTCACGCGACCCTCGTCGACCTCGGCGTCGAGCACCTTGTCGTCCAGCAAGCCGGCTACGTGCGGCTCGAGGTAGACGGTGGCGCCTTCGTCGTCGACCTTCTCGTCGTCGGGCTCGGGCTCTTCGACGAGCGAGAGCTCCAGTGCGGTGCCCTCGGGCGTCTCGGGGCCGGGGCTGATGCGGATGCCCGTGGCCTCCGGGTCCTCGGTCTGTGCGCTGAGCTGGCGGATCGCCTCAGAGGCGATCGGAGTGAGGGTGAGCATCATCAGGCGCTACCCGCGCTTCCACGCCCCCAAACGGGGGGCGTCGCGTCTTAACCAGCGCGCCGCCGCGGCGTCGACTACCGCACCCAGAGCTGGTCGAGCAGGGTGAACCAGAGCAGGTGCTGCTGGACGTTGCCCACGCGCTTGGAGACGAACACGGCGCCGCGGTGGTTCGTCATCGGCACGACGGCCGCTCGGTCGACGACGCGACGGTCGGCGGCGGCCCAGGCGGCGGCGGCCTGGGCGCCCTGAGCTGTTAGCGCGCGGTCGACCAGGCGATCGAGCGGGCGGTCACAGAAGTTCGCGACGTTCACTCGGTCGCGCTCGGCGAGCGACGCGCAGGTGAACGTCGGCTGGATGAACGTCGACGCGCTGACGTAATCGAGGCCCCATCCGAAGAAGCCGATCTGCTTCGCCGCGCCCGGACGACCGATGGCCGGGAAGTAATCGTCGTCTCCGAGCACGCGCAGCGACGCGCGAAAGCCGAGATCGTCGAGCAGCGCTGCGAAGTTGCGCCCGACCGACCGCCGGTGTCTCGGTGCCCACACGACGACGCGCTCGCCGGCCCTGCCGGACCGCGCCACGAGCTTGCGGGCCCGATCGAGGTCGGGCGCCGTCCACCCGCGCCCCGAGGCCTGCCGCGCGGTGTACGGGCAGTAGGGCTCGTAGCCCGGAAAGCCGCTCGGCACGATCTGGCACGTCGGGCCGGCCAGCTCGGCGCCGCCGACGAGATCGACGATGCGCCCGCGGTCGGCCGCGTAGTTGAGGGCGCGGCGGACGTCGATGTCGTCGAAGGGGCGACGGCGCACGTTGAGGAACATCCACTCGGTCACCGCCGACGGGGCGCTGTGGACCTGGCCGGGCGACTGCGCGCTGAGCTCCGCGAGCCGGTCGGCGCGGACCAGGCTGTAGAACGGGTTCGCGAGGACCGCGACGTCGGCCGCTCCGCGCTGGACCTTGGCGACCTGCGCCTGGATGTCACGATTGCGGCGCACGCTGATGTCGATGCGATCGGCGAACCCCGCCGGCCGTGCCCGAGGAGCCCACGATCGGAAGTAGGGGTTGCGCACGAGTCGCCCGCCTCGTTTGGCGTTCCACGTGGCGACCCGATATGGCCCGGTGCCCGGCGGCGGCTTGTCGCCGGTGCGGCGGACCGGAGTGTCCGACGGCACCACGTAGGCAAACGGGTTGGTCAGCTTGTGCAGGAATTCGGCATCCGGGCGAGTGAGGTGGACGGTGACCGTGCGCGCCCGGGGATCGGTCTCGATCCCGGCGGACAGGTCGCACCGGGCCCGCCGGACCATGCAGCGGCGGGCTCCGAGGATGCCCGCGAAGTACGGAGCGTTCTTGTCGCGCGTGACCCGCAGGTAGCGCTCGAGGGAGGCGCGGAAGTCCTCGGGCCGGACCGGACGGCCGTCGGAGTAGCGCAGTCCGGGCCGCAGCGTGAAGACGTATGTCCGGCCGTCGCCGCTCGGCGGCGGAGCCCGGGTGGCCAGCGCGCCGACGAGCGGTCGCGCCGGCGACGCCGCCAACGCGCCGGTATGCGACGAGGCCGTCATAGATCAGCGACGTGACCTGAGCCGTCTGCCATGAATAGCCGCCGTAGGCGAGCCAATCGAGCGTGAGTTCCTTCGGGGCTTCGGAGGGGATGAGGACCCGGAGCGTGCCGCCGCGGTGGGCGGCCTGCGGGGCTACCGCTGCTGCCCAGACGCCGCTTCCGACGACGGCGATCGCGGCGGGCTGCTGCCGGCGTGGATGGTGCGGCGGATCCGCGGCCCGTCGGGATCGACGCGCGTGATCGTGCCGTCCTCTCCGCCGGCCACCCACACCGACCCGCGGCCGGCGGCCACTGCTGTCGGGTCGCTGCCCACGTGGCCCACCCACGACACCCGGTTTGTGGCCGGGTCGATCCGCGAAAGCGTGCCGTCGTGGCGGTTGACGACCCAGACGGCGCCCTCGGCCGCCGCGATGGCGCTCGGGCCGTTGCCGACATTGATCGGCTCCCCCACGGTGCCCGAGCGCGCATCGATGCGGGTGACGGTGCCAGCCTCCTCGCTCGCCACCCAGAGTGCGCCGGCGCCGACGGCGATCGCGGTGGGATTCGAGCCGAGGGGGATCGAGCGAGTCGCGCGCTGGTGGCCGATGGCGATCCGCTCGAGCGAACCATCCACTCCGGAAGCGACCCAGAGCGCGCCGCTCGCGAAGGCGACAGCGCTCGGCGCGTTGCCCACGTCGTAGCGCTGGAGCACGTTGTTGGAGCCGGGGTCGATCTGCGCGACGCTGCGCGCGTCGCCGTCGGCCACCCAGAGCGCACCCGCCCCGAACGCGAGGCCGTGCGGGGCTCCGCCGACGGGGATGTCCACCTCCCGGTGGCGCTTGCGATCGATCCGCGTGACCGTGCCGTCGAGGGTGTTGGCGACCCAGATCGACCCGCTTCCGGCGACCACCGCGCCGGGGCCGCGGCCGACGGAGTACTGGTGCGTGATCCGGCCGCCGTCGGGGTCGATCAGCCCGACGGCGTTCTCATCGATGCCCCCGAGCGAGTCCGGCGCGAGCACGCGGCTGACACCGAAAGCCGCTACGCCGGCGAGCAGGAGCAGCGCGGCGGCTGCCACGACCCGTCCGTAGTGGCGGCGGGGCGGCGGCCGGGCCCGTGTGGGCTGCTCTTGCGGCGGCCGTGCGAGGTCGAGCGCAGGGTCCTGAGCGAGGATCGCATCGTGCAGGCCACGCAGTTCGGCGCCGGGCTCGACGCCGACCTCCTCGACCAGGACCGCGCGCGCGTCGCGGTAGGCCCCAAGCGCCTCGGCCTGGCGTCCGCAGCGATACAGCGCGAGCATGCGCTGCGCGCGGAGGCGCTCGCGCAGGGGATGGTCTGCGATCAGCGCGTCGAGTTCGCCGATGACGTCGGCGTGGCGCCCGGCGTCGAGATCGGCGTCGATCGCCAGCTCGGCCGCGCGCAGTCGCAGCTCTTCAAGCCGCCGGATCTCGCCGGCGGCGAACGGCTCGTCGGCCAGGTCGGCGAGCGGCTCGCCGCGCCACAGCGCGAGCGCCTCGCGGCCGCGCGCCTGCGCGACAAGCTTTTCGAAGCGGATCGCATCAATCTCACCGTCCGACAGCCGCAGCTCGTAGCCACGACCGTGGGTGACGATCTCGGCGCCGTTGCCGTCGAGCAGCCGGCGCAGGTGCGAGACATAGAGCTGCACCATCTTCGGCCCGCTGGCCGGCGGCTGCTCGCCCCACAACCCTTCGGCGAGGTGGTCGGTCGAGACCGTGTGCCCGGCGCGCAGCGCCAGCATGGCGAGCACGGCCCGCTGTTTCGGGGCGCCGAGCGCGATCGGGCGGCCGTCGAGGTGGGCCTCGACGGGCCCTAGGAGGTAGAGATCCACGCCGGAACGCGGGATCGGGGCATGACAAGAACGACCCTACTCTCGGTAGGAGAGGGAAGTAAACCGACCGCCGACCGGACGTCTACCGCGCGGGAGCAGCGTGCGCGGCATGACTACTCACCACTCACACCGACTCGCTCGCCTGATCGTGGCGGGCCTCGCCGCCGGAGCGCTCGCCGCGCCCTCGGCGGTGGCCCGGCCGACGGACAGCCCGCCGCCGCCCGACACCAAGGCGACCACGGACGCGCCCGTCGTGCGCACGATCGATGAGGGCATCGACTGGGGCTCGGCTGCCATCGGCGCCGGCGGCGCCGGCGCGGCGTACGTCCTCGTGACGCTCGGCGGCGTGGCGCGTCGTCTCCCGCGCACCGATCGCGGGTGGCGCGATGACGGCTCACGCCAGCCGTGCGCGCAATGTCTCGCGCACGGCTGGCCAGTCGTCGTCGATCACCGAGTACCACGCCGTGTCGCGCACGCCGATGCCCGGGATGATGCGGTGCTTGCGGTGCACGCCCTCGAACGTCGCGCCGAGGCGCTCCATGGCACCGCGGGAGCGCGCGTTGGCCTCGTGGGTCTTCAGCTCGACGCGGATGCAGCCGAGCACGTCGAAGGCGTAGCCGAACTGCAGCAGCTTGGCCTCGACGTTGGCCCCGGCGCCCCAGGCGGTCGGCGCAAGCCACGTCGAGCCGATCTCCAGGCCGCGGTCGGCCGGGCGCAGCGCCATGTAGCGCGTCATGCCCACGGCCGTTCCGCTGCGCGCGTCGACCGTCGCGAAGGCGAACTCCTCGCCGGCGGCGGTGGCGGCGCGCGCCTGGTCGAGGTAGGCCTGGAAGTCGGCGCGGGTGCTGAGGTGCGCCATCACCCAGGTCCAGATCTCCGGCGGCCGCGAGGCCTCCCAGAGATCGTCGTCGTGCTCGTTGCCGCAGCGGCTCGAGGCGCACGATCCGCCCGACCAGGGGCGGCGCGAGCGGATCGGGCCAGTCGCTCAGAGCGCGCCCCCGGCGGTCGGCGGCGCCGTCGGGTCGGCGCCCTCGGCGCCCGGCTGCTCGCGCGCCAGGTAGTCCTCGACGAACATCGGATTCTCGCGCGAGCGCTCGACGACGCGCAGCAGGTCCGACATCGTGGCGACCTCCTCGACCTGCTCCTTGAGGAACCACTGCATGAACTGCTCGGCGAGGTAGTCGCCCTCCTCGCGGGCGACCTTGGCGAGGTCCTCGATCTGGTCGGACACGCGGCGCTCCTGCTCGAGGGCGAGCTCCACCGGCTCGACGATGTCGCCGAAGCTCGTGCGCGGCGCCTCGACGCCCGGGATGCGTGGCATCGACGCCCGCGTCGAGCAGGTACTGCACCATCATCATCGCGTGGTTGCGCTCCTCGAGCGCCTGCGCGTAGAAGAAGGCCGCGAGGCGCGGCAGCGTCTCGGCGTCGTAGTGGACGGCGACGGCCACGTACTGCTGGTGGGCGCCGAACTCGTTGGCGATCTGCTGGTTGAGGCGTTCGACGAACGCGGTGGCAGGCATAGGCCTGCACGCTAGCCGAGCACGCGACAACGTAGGCTTCACATCCATGCCCACCTGTCTCGTCACCGGTGGCGCCGGGTTTCTGGGCTCCCACCTGTGCGACGAGCTCCTGCGCCGCGGCCACCGGGTCATCTGCGTCGACAACGTCGAGACGGGCTCGCTGGCCAACATCGAGCACATCCGCGGGCCCGAGTTCCGTTTCGAGCACGCCGACATCATCGCGCCGTACTTCGTCGACGAGCCGATCGACTTCGTCTACCACGTCGCCTCGCCGGCCTCGCCGATCGACTACCTGCGCCTGCCGCTGCACACGCTCAAGGTCGGCTCGCACGGCACGCACCACACGCTCGGGCTCGCCAAGGCGCACCGCGCGCGCTTCCTGCTCGTCTCGACCAGCGAGGTCTACGGCGACCCGGAGGTCCACCCGCAGCCCGAGAGCTACTGGGGCCACGTCAACCCGATCGGCCCGCGCGGCGTCTACGACGAGGCCAAGCGCTACGCCGAGGCGCTGACGATGGCCTACCACCGCCAGCAGGGCGTGGACACGGCGATCGTGCGGATCTTCAACACCTACGGGGCGAGAATGAGGCCCCACGACGGCCGCGCGATCCCGACGTTCCTGCGCCAGGCGCTGACGAACCGGCCGCTCACGGTCTTCGGCGACGGCATCGCAGACGCGCAGCTTCTGCTACGTCGACGACCTCATCGCGGGCATCATCGCGCTGGCCGAATCCGGCGAGCACGACCCGGTCAACATCGGCAATCCCGACGAGTACACGCTGCTCGAGCTGGCCGAGGCGGTCATCGAGGTCACCGAGTCGAGCTCGGAGATCGTCTACGAGGCGCTGCCCACTCGACGACCCGAAGGTCCGCCAGCCCGACATCACGCGCGCCCGCGACCTGCTCGGCTGGGAGCCGAAGGTGTCGCTGCACGAAGGCCTGCGTCGCACGATCGACCAGGCCGGAGTTGACATGCTCGTGGGTGCACCGCGGTAGAACCGCGCGCGATCCATGACCTTCCGCGAGACATCTGGGCGTTTTGGCCGTTAGGAAACGAGGAGATGGCGACGCGCGGCACGACCGAGGCACCCGAGCGGACCGCGCCGCCGTCGACCGCGCCCGCGGAGGCGCCGCTTCGCCGAGCGCGACGTGCGCCGCAAGCGCCCGCCTGCGCTGTCGTTCCTGCTGCGCTGGAGACACGCTGCGCCGTATGGCGCGCGTCGTGTCGCTGCTGGCGCTCGACTTCGCCGCGATCTTCCTGGCCATCGTCACCGCGCTCGGACTCAAGGCCGCGGCGCGCGACGTCCTCGACGTGTCGGCCACCGTCGACCAGGCCCAGGACTACGTCTGGTTCGCCTTCCTGGTGACCGCGCTGCTGTTCGCGCGCTCGGCCTGTACGGCGATCGCGCGGTGCGCCCCGGGCTGTCGCGCATCGTCGCCTCCCTCTTCCAGGTCACCGTCGTGATCGCGCTGTATTCGCGGTCGTCAGCGGCCAGCACTACTCCAGCTACTACATCTTCTACGGCTCGCTGTTCTTCGCGGTCGTCTACGTCTCGACGTTCCGCTACGTCTACGAGGTCGCGACCGGCAAGCTCCTGCGCGCGGCGGGCTACCAGCGCCGCGCGGTGCTGGTCGGCACCGGCGAGCACATCGAGGCCGTCGCGCACGCTGCTCGCCGCCGGCGACGAGGGGATCAACGTGGTCGGCTTCGTCTCGCTGACGCCGCGGCCCGACAACGGGCTGATGTCGCTGGGCACGCTCGACGACCTCGGCGAGGTCGTGGTAGCCCACCGCGTCGACGAGGTGATCATCGCCGACCCCGACTTCCCCCAGCGCGAGGCGGTCGAGCTCGTCGACCAGTGCCACCAGCGCGGCGTGGTCGTGCGGATCGCGCCCTCGACGATGGAGATCCTCGTCCACCGCGCGGAGTTCGTGCCCGGCCAGTCGGTGCCGCTGTTCGAGCTCAAGCCCGCCGGTCTTCGAGGGCTTCGACTACGCGCTCAAGCGGACCTTCGACCTCGTCGGCTCGATCCTCATCACTGCTGCTGCTGAGCCCGCTGCTCGCTCTCAGCGCCCTGGCGATCAAGGTCACCTCGCGCGGCCCGGTGATCTACCGCTCGATGCGCCCGGGGATCGGCGGCACGCCGTTCGCGTGCATGAAGTTCCGCACGATGTACCGCGACGCGCACGACCATCAGGAGTCCCTGGAGGAGCACAACGAGGCCTCCGGCGCGCTGTTCAAGATCCGCGACGACCCGCGGGTGACTGCCGGTCGGGCGCCTCCTGCGACGCTTCTCGATCGACGAGCTGCCCCAGCTCTTCAACGTCCTGCGCGGCGAGATGTCGCTCGTCGGGCCGCGTCCGCTGCCCCAGCGCGACTTCGACCGCCTCGAGGACTGGCACAAGAAGCGCTACCTCGTCCTGCCCGGCATCACCGGCCTGTGGCAGGTCTCCGGCCGCTCGGACCTCGACTTCGACGACCTCGTCCGCCTGGACTTCCTCTACCTCGAGCGCTGGTCGGTCTTCCTGGACCTCTCGATCCTGGTCAAGACCCTTCCGGCGGTGCTGAGCCGACGCGGGGCCTTCTGATCCGACGCTGTGATCGCGGAGCACGCGGTCACCAAGCGCTACGCGATCGTCGCGGTCCCGCTCTACGACCTCGCGCCGGTCCTGTCGCCGGTCGCGTGGCTGGCCGCCACGCTCACCGATGCCGCGCCGCGCGCGGTCCACAGCGCGGTGGTCCTCGCCACGCTGGCCGCCCTCGTGCAGACGGCGATCGCGCTCTCTGCAGGCGAGGCGCTGCGGCGGCGGGCGGCGTAGGCTGACCGCGTGCCCGGTGTCGCCCTTCCGGCCGCGGTGCTGGCGCTCGCAGCCTCGATGCTGGCGCCGAGCGACGCAGGGCTGCCCAAGCAGGCGCGCTGGCGGACCTTGGTGAAGGCGCCGGGCGTCGTGGACGTCGTCGGCCCGCGGGCCGACGGGCGCCTCGTCGTGGCCACGCACGCGGGGTTGTTCCTGCTGCGTCCCGGCCATGCGCTCCAGCCGTATGCCCGCGGACCCGGCGGCTACGTGCCGGTCGCCGGCGAGACCTACATCGCGCTCGCGCCAGACCAGCGCCTGCCGAAGGCGAGCTGCTCGTTCAAGCGCGACGACGTCTTCGCGCTCGACCCGGCGATGCCGGGTGTCGTGCGCGTGGACCGCCGCGGCAAGGCCAGTCGCTTCGCGAACCTGCCGCCGGGGACCTTCCCCGACGGCATCACGTTCGACGGGGTCGGGCGCTTCGGCAAGCGCCTCCTGGTCACCGGCGTGGTCGGGCAGGCGACGCGCCTGTTCGCGATCGACTGCCGCGGGCGCGCACGCGTCGCCGTGGACAACGCGCCGCGGGTCGAGGGCGGCATCGCCGTTGCACCGAAGGGCTTCGGGCGTTACGGCGGCGACCTGATCGCCGCCGACGAGGGCAGCGGGAAGATCTTCGCCTTCGGCGCCGGCGGTGGCACGCGCCTGCGTGGCCGACTCGGGGCTGCCCGCAGGGGGCGACATCGGCGTCGAGGGAGTCGGCTTCGTGCCGCAGGGCGCCCACGCCGCGTACTTCTCCGACATGGGCGCGCCGGGCTCGCCGACTCAGGGCACCGACAGCGTGCTCACGCTGCGCGGCGCCGAGCTCGCACGTGCGCGCCTGCACACCGGCGAGCTCGTCGCCGCAACCGAGGCCGGGGCGAAGACGATCGCGGTGCGCTGTGCGCAGCGCTGCACCGTGCGCCGTGTCGCGGTCGGACCGGCGGCGACGCACGGCGAGGGCCACGTCACCTTCGTCAGTCGCCCGTCGGCACCACGCCCGCCCGCTCGACCATGAGGATCACGGTGCGCACCGGCGCGCGCGTGCGGTGCATGACGCCCTTGCCGACGGTGTAGCCCTGCTGGGGGTCGAGGGCGACGGTGTCGGCGTCCTCGAAGTCGATGAGCAACTGGCCCTCGAGCACCAGGAAGAACTCGTCCTGGTCGTCGTGCTTGTGCCAGTGAAAGTCGCCTTCGATGATGCCAAGGCGTACGACGGCGTCGTCGATCTGGGTCAGCGTCTGGTTGAACCAGGGGTCGTGCGCGGCGGCCTCTGCGCCGACGTCGATGAGGGTGCCGTGCGGGTACTTGACGTCGAGGTTGATGTCGTAGCTCATGGCCGCATTACAGCGCCGAACGTCCACCATGTAGCAACCCTGTTCGTACATCGCGGACGTTCGCGCCGCCGGGAACCGCTGCTCATGGCCGAATGATCGCCTCCACACGATCGGCGTAGGCGTCGGCGCCGAAGCGGCGCGCGGCCTGGCGCGCCGCGCCGCTCATCGCCTCGCCACGGGCGAGCACCTCGAGGATTGCGCTCGCCAGCGCCTGCGGCTCGCCGGGCTCGACGAGCAGGCCGGTCACGCCGTCGTCGACGACCTCGGCGAGGCCGCCCACGCGCGTGGCGACGACCGGCGTCCCGACGGCCATCGCCTCGCTCACGACCGTGCCGAACGGCTCCTGCAGCGACGGCGCGACGAGCACGTCGAAGTGGCGCATCAGGCCGGGCGCGTTGTCGTGCCACGGGACGTGGATGACGTCGCGGGCGGAGCGCACCTGCGCGAGGTAGTCGGGGAACGCGCCCCAGGGGTCGTCGCCCACGATGACGACCTCGGCGCCCGGCGAGCGCTCGCGGATGCGCGGGGCGGCCGCAATGAGGTCGAGCACGCCCTTGCGCGGCTCGATGCGACCGACGAAGCCGATGACCGGCGCGCCGCCGTTGCGCGGCCAGGGTGGATCGGCCGGCGGTGGGTCGAGCTCGATCGGGCAGTAGACGACATGGGCGTCGAGGTCGACGAGCCGGTCGGCGACGGCCTGCGAGTCGGCCAGCACGACGTCGGCCGACGCCCAATGGCGCGGCACACGATCGACGATGTCGTGCACGTGCAGGACCGTGCGCGTGCCGCGCAGTGCGGGCAGCAGGCGCCCGGAGACCGTGGAGTTGAGGTAGACGACGTCGAAGCGCTGCGCCAGGCGCAGCGCGCGCGGCCACGATCCAACGGCGCGGGCGCCCTCGCCGTGCCCGAGCCCGCCGACGTCGAGGCGCAGCCACGGGTAGCCGGCCTCGCTGATCGGCCCCTCGCGCGGACTGGTGAGAGTCACGTCCCAGCCCCGCGCGCGCAGCCGTCCGGTCAGGCGCAGCAGGCCGACTTCGGCGCCGCCGGGATGATCGACGGCGTTGACGGCCAGGAGCTTCACGGTCCGCGGAGGGTACTGGCGGGTAGCCTGCGGCGCCCTATGGACGACTGGCGCGAGGCGGTGTGGCGGGCCGTGCCCGAGGGCGCCGAGCCCGAGCACTACGCCGCGCGGCGCGCCTTCCTGCTTGCTCACGTGCGCAACGGCGACCGCGTGCTCGACTACGGCTGCGGCGATGGTGCCTTCGCCGCCGATCTGGTCGCGGTCGGCTGCGCGGTGACGATGGCCGACGTCGCCGAGGAGGCCCTGCGGCGCGCCCGCGCGCGGGCGCCGCAGGCGCAGGCGGTCCGCCTCACCGAGGGGGCGCCGCTGCCCTTCGCCGAGGACGCCTTCGACGTCGTCTGGGCCGGCGAGGTCCTCGAGCACGTCGCCGACGTCGTCGGCCTGCTGGCCGAGCTGCGCCGCGTGCTGCGGTGGGGCGGGACGCTCTTGGTCACCACTCCGCGACACGGCCGCATCATCGTCGCCACCGACGCGCACTTCGATCCGCGCAGCGACCACCTGCGCTTCTTCAGCGCCCGCACGCTGCGCGCGGTCCTGACCGAAGCGGGCTTCGCGACGGTCGACGTGCGCCGCGCGGGTCGCGGGCTGCACGCGCACGCTTCGTAGAACTTATGCTACGGTCGTAGCCATGGCCGACGTCTCATCGCGGGACCTCCGCAACCACACGGCGGACCTCCTGCGGCGAGTCGAGGCGGGTGAGCGGCTGCGGATCAACATCAACCGCAGGCCAGTCGCGGAGCTGGTGCCTCTCGGCCGGCCGCAGTGGGCGTCCGGTGCGGCGATGGAACGCGTCCTGCGCGAGGCGCCGGCGGATTCCGGGCTGCTCGACGACCTCGCGGCGCTGCGCGAGCAGACCGTCCATGAGCCATAGCCCGCCCGCCATCCTCGACACGTCGGTGTTCATCGCCGCGGGGCAGGGCCGCGGGATCGCTCGGCCCCTGCCGGAGCGGGTGGGCGTTTCGGTCGTCACGCTCGCCGAGCTCGAGCTCGGCGTGCTCGTCGCGCGCGATGCGGATGTCCGCGCCACTCGCCTGGCCACGCTGACGCGCGTCCGCGAGCACGGCGCGGGTCTGCCGGTGGACGAGCGCGTGTCGTCGGCCTACGCGCGGCTCGCCGCTAACGAGCTTGCCGCCGGTCGCAAGCCCAGGGTCAACGACACCTGGATCGCCGCCACGGCGCTGGTCCACGGCGCGGAGGTGTGGACTCAGGACGCCGACTTCACGGCCTTCGCGGCCGTGGACATCGTGCGCGTTTAGCTCACGACCGCACGCGGAAGGTGGCGGCGCGGCGCGTGGCGCCTTGTACACCGCATGCGTGACAAAGGCGCCCGCGAGCGGGCCTGCCAGGTCACGCCCGCACGCGGAACGGCGCGGCGCGGCTGTGGTGCCCGTTCCACACCAGCCGCAGCTCGCCGGAGCCGCGCACGCGCACCGACGTGCTCAGATAGCCACGCGCGGCGGTCGTCGGGCGGCGCGCGACCCGCTGCCACGGATGGCCCGGGCCCTTGCGCACCTGGATGGAGACCTGCACGCGCCGCCCGTTCGGCGCGGCGCGCACGAGCCCCCACACCGGCAGGCGCCGCCCGCGGCGGACGCTCGCCGACGGCAGCCACACGGGCAGCGCGTAGGCGTCGTAGGCGGGCTTGCGCGCGCCCGTGGCCGTCCGCAGCCCGCTCTGCACCGGCGGTGCGTCATTGAGGAGGAACTGCGCCAGCGTGCGCACCGTCCCGTTGCGCCACGTGAGGTACTCGGCGTGGTTGAGGTACTCGGCCTGCCGCGCTGGGCTGACGCCGTCGGCATCCGTTTCGTAGCCGTACTGCGTCAGGTACAGCGGCACCGCATCGGCGCCGGCCTGCGCATACCGCGCGTGGATGCGCCGCAGCAGCGCGCCCAGCTCGCGCAGGTTGCCCAGCGTCAGCCACCGGTCGGCGTGCACCGGCAGCTCGTTGGGCGCCCGGCTGAGCTCATAGGGGTGATGGGCCCAGCCGCTGGCTGCGAACAGCGCGGGGTGTGCGGTGACGAAGGCGGCGACCTGATTGGTCGTCGGACAGCCGCGCAACTGGGCGTCCACGCCCACGTAGAACTGCAGGTGGTCGTCGACGCAATACAGCTCGCGGATGAAGCGCTGCGCGTCGATCGAGCGGTCGATCCCGCGAACGTCGAGCAGGCCCTTGGGCGCCGTCTCGCCGACCAGGATCGTGTCGTGGGCGTGGCCGCCGACCGCCAGCGCGCCCCACGCCGCGTCGACCAGCCGCCGGTAGACCTGCGGGGACGTCGGCACGAAGCGCGTCGGGTCGCGCGGGTCGGGCAGCCACTGCGGCGACAGCGACGCGACCTGGTTGGGCTCGTTCCAGATCGACCAGTAGTGCACGCCCGGATAGCGCAGGCTCGCGGCGCGCACGAAGGCGGCGAACTCGGGCCCGCTCGGGTCGAAGGTGGGGTCGAGGTCCGGGCGGCCCGGCGCCGTGCCCGTGGCCCAGTTGGGCGCCGGCCCGGTGAGATCGAGGTTGACGCCCAGGCCGCGCGCGTCGGCCAGGCGCACGAGGCGGTCGTAGCGGTCCCAGGCGCCCGGCGGATAGGCGGCGGGGTTGGCCGAGTCGAAGCCGGCGGGCTTGGCCGGCGCCTCGGGCGCCGGCGCCACCAGGCGCCACTGCAGGCTCACCCGCACGCGATCGGCGCCCAGCGCCTTCAGCGTGTCCAGCGTGCGCGCCTGCACCGCCGCGCTGCCGTTGACGAGCAGGGCGTCGTCCTGGAAGGTCGACTCCTGCGTGGCCGAGGCCGCCGCCATGCCCGGCAGCGCGCAAGCGGCGAGCACGGCAAGGCAGCACGCGCGCCCGGTCACTGCTCGCGGCTTGCCTGCAGGTAGACCGCGATCGCCGCCTGCGAGCGCGGATCGAGGTACAGCGCCGACCCGATCGCCGAGAGCGCCTGCGGCTTGTTGCCGTGGTCGAGCTCGAACTGCGCGAGGTTCAGCCAGGTCGCCGGGTTGGCGGGCTCCTTGCGCACCGCGTCCTGCAGCGCCCGCCGGGCGCCGGCGACATCGCCGCCCGCGCCGGCGATCGCCGACTGCTGGAACAGCAGGTCGACCGACAGCGGGTTGATCCGCTCGGCGTCGGCGATCTGCGCGCGGGCTTGCGGATAGTTGCCACCCTCCGCCGTCGCCAGGGCGTCCGAGCCCTTGGCCACCGCGCGCTGCGGCTGCCACGACGTCCACGCGGCGACCAGCGCGATCGCCGCCGCGCCGGTGGCCAGCGCGATCCGAAGCGGGTCGCGGACGGCCAGCCGCGCGGGCTCGCGGCGCACGATCGGCTCGTCGGTCGGCCCGCGCCCGGCCAGCCAGCCGGCGCACAGCAGCGCGAGGATCGCGTTGCCCGGCACGAACCAGGTCCAGTCGACGAACGAGTGCACGCCGAAGACGACGCAGATGGCCAGCAGCGTGGCCATCCCGACGCGCTCGGGCGTCCATGGTCTGTGGCGCTCGCGCCCGAAGATGCCGACTGTCCGTTCCGCCGCGGCCAGCCACGCGGCCAGCAGCGCGAGCGACACGGCCATGCCGACGATGCCCAGATCGGCCAGCGTCTGCACGACGTAGCCGTGGGCGTGGCGCACGTCGAGGGTGTCGTTGCGGAAGCGTGGGCGCGCCGTCGCGTAGCCGCCGGCGCCGACGCCGAGCACCTTGTGCGCCCGGAAGATCTTCAGCGCCTCGTTCCAGTAGCGCGCGCGCACGCTGCCCACGGCGGTGAGCCGGTTGGGGTCGTTGGCCGGCGTGCTCGCCTGCGGGTCGGTGAGGTCCTTCCAGCCCTTCGACAGCGATCCGCCCAGCCCGCGCTGCGACAGCGCCAACGCGCCGACGAAGACGACGGGCACGAGCGCCAGCGCCGTGAGCACGACGACGCCCGCCTGGCGGCGCGTGTCCGGCGAGGGCGCGCGCTGCGCGGAGGCGAAGCCGATCGCCATGCCGGCCAGCAGCAGCACGATCAGCATCGCGACGAGCAGGATCCCGAGCTCGTGCCCGGCCGAGACACGGTCGGCCAGCGGCACGTTGTCGCTGCTCAGCGGGTTCTGGGCGAAGGTCCACAGTGCGACCAGGCCACCGCCGAGCGCGCTCGTCGCCAGTACCGCCGCGCCGCGCAGGCGCAGCGGCACGACGGCGAACCACACCGCGCAGCCACACGCGAGCGCCAGCAGCGCGCCGCGCGAGTAGGCCAGCAGCACGGCCACGATCAGCAGCCCGAGCGCCGGATAGGCAAGCGCGCTGACCGCCGCGTGCCCCGAGCGCCGCGCGCCGAGCCACAGGCACGCGGGCGCCGCCAGCGCCGCCATGAGGCCGACCGCGTTCCAGTAGCCGAACGGCTCGCGCAGGCGGGCATAGACCTCGTCGGGGTTCAGCGCGCCGGGGAAGACCTTGGTCAGCAGCGCGTAGCCGCAGATGGCCACGCCCGCGAGGACGACGCCGCCCAGCAGCGACGTCCAGCGCTGCGGGAAGAGCCGCACGAGCGCGACGCCCGACGCCAACGTCGCCAGGTAGGCGAGCGTGCGGTTGGCCTCCTCCCAGGCCGCGGACGGCTCGACCGCCCAGGAGATCGACAGCGCGGTGAGCACGACCAGCGCGCCCATGAGCCCGAGCGTCACCGCGCCCCAGAGCCGCCGCGTGTGCCCGCCGACGATGATCGCGGCCGCGACCAGGCCGCCCGCGGCCACGTCGACGGCCAGCTCGACCTTGGTCAGCGGCCCCAGCTGCAGACCGCCGCCGCCCTCCAGGGCGACGGCGGTGAGAACGGCGCCGAAGGCCAGCGTGGCCAGCGGCTCGACCGCGACACGCGGGAGCGTCAGGCGCCGCGTGAACGCGCGCGGATCAGCCGAAGCGACGTGGGTAGACACGACTCCAGAGCCACCAGCCGCCGGCGCACAGGGCGCTGGCCGCGAGCAGAACGATGAGGGCGATGAGCGGCGTGGGGACGTCGTGTCCCTGCCCCGAAAGGGTGCCCAGGCCGAGGGCCCCGGGCTTGACGAGCTTGCCCCCGATGTCGACCGCCTGGGCGCTCTGCCCGGCCTTCGCGAGCGCCTTGCGCTGCTTGGGCGTGGCCTTGGCCAGCGGGTCGGCCGTCGTCGCGGACCCGGTCGAGCCCGACGAGCCGCCGCCGCCGGAGGACGAGCCGGTCGAGCCGCCGCCACCGCCGGTCGACGTGCCGCCGCCGCCGTTGCTGGTCGTGTTGTGCTTGCCGGCGCTCAGCGCGGCCAGCCGCGCGCGCTCGATCACGTCGCGGCAGGCGGTGTACTCGTCGGAGTCGGCGGGAAGCTCGTCGAGCGCCTTCTTGTACTGCGCCTGCGTGTAGTGGCCGTCGACGTGCTCGTCGTTGCACGCGTCGCGCAGCAGCTTGTTGGTCGCGCTGTCGGCGCTCGCGGCAGCGGGCGCGACGAGGCACAGGACCAGCACGGACGTTGTCAGCAAGCGGCGCATAGCGCGGTGGCAACGGGCAGGCGCAGCGGCGATTTCCCTGCCGGGTTGCGTCGAACACGCTAGCAAGGGACCGCTCCACTCGTCGCTCTGCGCAAGGCTTCGGCGAACGCATCGGCCCACGCGGCGTGGGTGTAGGCGGCGACATCCTGCGCCCCCTGGGCGCCGAGCCGCGCGCGCAGCGCAGGATCGGCGTGCAGCGTGCGCAGGGCACCGGCGAGCGCATCGGGATCGCCGGCGGTGACGACGAGCCCATTGCGTCCATCCTGGACGAGGCCGCCGGCGGCGGCGCCGACGGCGTCGGTGGCGATGATCGGGAGGCGCTGGTTCATGGCTTCGTTGGCGACGAGGCCCCACGGCTCGAGGAAAGACCGGGTGGCGATCGAAGGTATGACCAAAACGTCTGCCGCCGCGTAGGAGTTGCGGACCTGGTTCGGCGCTGCCCCCTGCACCACCTGCAGGTGCGCGTCCGGCAGCGCGGCTCGCCGCCAGGCCTCGCGCAGCACCGCGAGCCCCTTCTCGGGCACGTCACGGCCGACGAACAGGGCCGTGAACGGCCGCTCCGCGGGCGCCGGCACCGGCGTGGCCCAGAACGCGTTGTCGACGGCCTGCGGGGCGACGGCGACCTCGCGGGCGCCGAGCCGGCGCGCGTAGGCGGTCACGTGCGGGCCGTAGCCGACGACGATCGCGGCCCGGCGGTGGACGTGGCGCAGCGAGCGGCCGAGCGGCGACGTGGGCGGGCGTTTTGAGGTCGCCCCACAGCGCGCTCCACAGCACGAAGGGCACGTGCGCGCGCTGCGCGCCGAGGAAGGCGGCGGGCAGCGCGACACGCCCCGCGGTGCCGCACACGATCGCGGCGAAGCGCCCCTTCGCAGCCAGCGCGTGGACCTCGCGCTGGGTGACCCGCGCGTACGGCACGCCGGGATCGTCGAGGCCGGGCGTGGCGTGGTGCGAGCGCCCGCCGAACAGCGCGAGCCGCAGCGGCACGCGCTCGTGCAGGGCGGCGAACGCACCCGCGCGATCGGGCGGGACGTGGTTGGTGACGAAGAGGACGGCACCAGCGCGCCGCAACTCGTCGGACGGCCGCCCCTCTCCGCGTGCGCAAGCCCTCGCAGTCACCGTAGGGCGTCCTCGTAGGCGGCCACCGTCGCGCGCCCGCACGCCTCCCACGTGAATGCCTCCTGAACGGTCGCGCGGGCGCGCTGGCCCAGCTCCTGCAGGTAGCCGTCTTCGCTGAGCAGGGCGTCGATCTGAGCGGCCAGCGCCTCGACGTCGCCGGGCGGGACGAGCAGCAGGCCCCCGCCCGCGCTGGCGATCTCCTGCGGCCCCGGCTCGCCGCGCGTGCCGATGGCCGGCAGCCCCGCCGCCATCGCCTCGACGTAGGCCACGCCGAAGGCCTCGTCGACGCTGGCCATGACGAACACGTGCGCAGTGGCGGCGCGGGCCAGCGCCTCCTCGTGGGGGAGCTGGCCGGCCAGCTCGACGCGGTCGGCCACGCCGAGGTCGGCCGCCAGGCGCGCCAGCGGCTCGCGCTCGGGGCCGTCGCCGATGACGAGGTAGCGCAGCAGCGGATGGCGGTCGCGCAGCAGCCACAGCGCGCGCACGACGTCGGCGTGGCGCTTGCGGGCCACGACGGGGCCGACGGTGACCAGCGTCGGGACGGTGCGCCGGTGGGGCACCTGCTCGGGCACGTCGGTACCGGGGTGCACGATGCGCGTCGCGCGCGCGCCGAGCCGGCCCGCGTCACGCTCGATCCCGGCCGAGTCGGCGAGGACGAGCCGCGCGGCGTCAAAGGCGCGGCCCGCGGAGCGCCCGCGGTCCGCGTGGGACACATCGTGCACCGAGAGCACCAGCGGTGCGCCGATGCGGGCGCGCGCGACGGCGTCGCCGGCCGGCTGCGCGCCGTGGGCGTGCACGAGGTCGTAGCGAAACCGCGCCCGCACCATCCGCAGGGCGACGGCGAGCGCCGGCGCCGCGAACGCTTTGCGGAACGGCACGTAGCGGACCTCGAGCCCGTCGAGCGGGGCGCGCCGCGGCGCGCCCCGCCGCTGTAACGCGACGACGCGTACGTCGGCGCCCGCGTGGCGCGCGGCCAGCGCCTGGCGCTGGGCCGAGAGGTTGAGCTCCGCGACGACGACGACCCGCAACGCGCTCAGAGGCGCTCGACGGCGACCGCCGTGTCGCGCTCGGCAACGATTCGCCAGCCGTCCAGGGGCTGCTCGCCGCGGAACAGCTCGTCGACGACGGTCGTGGGTCCGGGCAGGCCGCCCTTGGACGGCAGGTGGTCGGTGTTCGGCTTGCCGTGGCGCGCGTCGTGGAAGACGACGCCGCCGCCGCGCCCGACCCAGGGGCTCCAGAGCTTCCAGTCCAGGCGGCAGCTGGCCTCCTCGTGGTCGCCGTCGATGAAGACGAGATCGACCGGTTGGCTCCACCGGCGGCCGACGTCCTCGCTGCGCTCGATGTGCCACACGGTGGTCGGCGCCGATCCGTTGCGCCCTCTGGAGACAACCTTGCGGCTCGCCCACGCCGTCCCGCGCTGGCCCGGCCGCAAACCGCGATCGTCCATGAACGGATCGATCAGGTGCAGCTCGGCGGCCGCGGGGAGCGCGTCGCGCAGGACGACGGCGGACGAGCCTTCGTAGACGCCGATCTCGACGGCGACCTTGCGGTCCTGGGCCATTTCGGTGAGCAGGGCGGACTCGACCGCGCTGTGCATCGTGCGCGGCGGGATGAGCCCCGTGCCGAGGGCGAAGGCCCGCAGATGGACGCTGTGGCGGATGCGGTCGGGCGTGAGCCGGCGCGCGGCCTTGGGCAGGGGCACCGGGGAACCGTAGCGGCGCGCGCGGCTCGAGCAACTACGGTGCCCGCGTGCGGATCCTCGTGCTCCCGAAGTGGTATCCGTGGCCCGAGAGCCCAGTCTTCGGCGTCTTCTGCCGCGAGCAGGCCCGCGCGGCCGCCCGTCACCATGACGTGGTGGTGCTTGCCTTCAGGCCCGAGGCGATGCGCGGGCCGCGCGTGTTCCGGACCTGGGAGGACGGCGCCGAGAAGCCCCGCACGCTGCGGCTGGTCTACCGCCGCCCGCGCGTCCGTGCGGCGGCGATGGCGACCCAGCTCGCCGGCATGGCGGCGCTGGTGCGGAGGCTACGCCGCTCCGGCTGGTCGCCCGACGTCATCCACGCCCACGTCTTCGAGGCCGGCGTTCCGGCGCTGTTGCTGGGGCGCGCGCTCGGCTGCCCGGTGGTGGTCAGCGAGCACTTCACCGCCTTCCAGCGCGGCCTGGTGCGCGGCGTGGACCTGCGCTTGGCGCGCACCGTCTTTCGCCGCGCCGACCTCGTCTGCCCGGTGAGCGAGGACCTTGGCCGCCAGCTGGCCGCCGTCGAGCCGCAGGCGCGTCTGCGCGTCGTCCCCAACGTCGTCGACATAGAGCTCTTCCGGCCGACGGCGCAGCGGCGCGAGCGCCGCGCGGACGATCCGCTACGGCTGCTGAACGTCGCCAGCCTGGACGAGAAGAAGGGCCACGCCGTGCTCCTGGACGCCGTGGCGCGGCTGCGCGCGCGCGGCTTGCCGGTCACGCTCGACATCGTCGGCGAGGGCGAGCTGCGCGGGGCGCTCGAGGCCCGCGCCGACCTGCTCGGCATCGCCGGCGTCGTCCGGTTCCGCGGGCTGCTGCTGCCGGCCGAGGTCGCCGAGCTCATGCGCGAGGCCGATCTGTTCGTCCTGCCCAGCCGCTTCGAGAACCTGCCGGTCGTGCTGCTCGAAGCGCTCGCCAGCGGCCTTCCCGCCGTTGCCACGGCGGTCGGCGGCGTCGGTGAGATCGTCGACGCGAGGAGCGGCGAGCTCGTGTCCCCCGGCGACCCCGAGCGGCTCGCCGATGCGATCGCCGCCGTGGGTGAGCGCCTGGGGTCGTTCGATCCGGCGGCGCTGCACGCGCGCGCCGCCGCCCGCTATGGCCGCGATGCCGTCGGCGACACCTGGGACGGCATCTACGAGGACCTAGCGAAGGCCTAGCGCGGGCAGGACCTCGCGCTCCACGACGGCGCCGATGGCCTCCGCGCGGTGGTCGCGCAGCAGCTCGTCCGCACACGCGGCGTACGCGGCGCGATCGTCGGCTGAAAGCGACAGCCCCGCTCGCAGGGCTCCCGCGAGCGCAGGCGCAGACAGCTCGGGTGCGACGAGCGACGGCGCCAGCACTCGCGCCAGGCGCAGCGGGGGATGCGCGCCCGGCGAGGGCACGGTCACGAGCAGCGCACCGGCGGACAGCGCCTCGAGCTGCGCCAGGCCGTGGTCCTCGAAGCGCGACGCGTTGACGTAGAGGCGGGCGCGGGCGACGGTCCGCAGCCAGCGCTCGCGCGGCAACGCACCCACCCACTCGACGCCGGCCGGCTCGGCCACGCCGCAGCGCTCGAGCCACGCGCGGCCCTTCGGCGCGTCGACCCC
Source organism: uncultured Actinomycetes bacterium (assembly GCA_963821355.1). Classification (GTDB taxonomy): domain Bacteria; phylum Actinomycetota; class Thermoleophilia; order Solirubrobacterales; family Solirubrobacteraceae; genus JAOPZW01. The sequence goes on from CAWGDO010000012.1 coordinate 162,173, forward strand.
GCCGATCACCAGCCGGCCCGGCGCGCCAATCGCGCCCCAGGCCGCGCACAGCACGTCGAGCCCGCGCTTGCGCGGATAGCCGGCGTAGGCGACCGCGTCGATGTCGCGCTCGGGCGCGCGCTCGATGCGCTCGACGGGGACCGCCACCGGGACGACGCGCGCACGCCCCGTGTCGCCGAGCGCCGCAGCTGCCTCGGCGCTCCACGGCAACAGGAGTGGCGCCGCGCGCACGGCGGCGCGCTCGGCCACGCGTTGCCAGGTGCCCGCGAGGCCGGGCCGGTTGATCGCCGCGGGCGCGTCGAAGCGGATGGCGTAGGGGACGCGCGGGCGCTGCAGGAGGCCCGCCGTGACGGTGGAGATGACGACCGCGCGGGCCGCCGGAAGATGCCCGGCGCTGCGGCGGGCGGCGAGAGCCTCGACGAGGTCGGTCACCGCGGGGTGGCGGCGCAGGCGGCCCGCGCGCCCGACGGCGACGCGGACCACACGGCAGGTCAGGCCGAGCTCGCCGAGTGTCGTGGCGAACGCGTCGTCCGCGCGCCGCAGCCCGGGCGTCGTGCCGAGCGAGAGCAGCGCGACGTCGACGGTCACAGGTCCCGCCCGCGCCGGACCGCGACGGTGCGAACCTCCTCGCGCCGCACGTACGGCCGCCCCTCGAGGAAGGCGCGCCCCTCTGCGATCGCCTCGTCACGCGGATAGCTGTCGCCTGCGGGCCGCAGCGCGTGCCCGATCGGGGTGAGGTCCACCACGCCGATCGGCCAGCCGTGTTCGCGGGCGATCGCCGACCAGTGCGCGTCAAGCCCCCAGCCCATGCGCAGCTGCGGAAACGGCAGCAGCGTCGAGAACGTGTTCCGGTGAAAGGCGGTGACCGGACCGATCTCCACGAAGGTCGTCTCGCGCACCAGCGACAGCGCCCGCCGGCGCGTGACGTCCCAGGCGGCGTGCGAGTACAGCCTGTGCGCCGGCTGGGCGATCCGCAGGCCCGCGGACTCGGCGGCGTAGAGGAACAGGTCGAGGAAGCCGCTGGGCAGGTCGACGTCGTCGTCGACGACCAGCAGCCAATCCGCCCGGTCGGGCGCGTCCTCGGCCAGCATCCGGTTCAGCGTCTGGAATTTCCCGCCGGCGGGCGAACGCGCGTGGATCGAGACGTCGTGGTGCGAGCGCTCGAGCTCGGCCGCCGCCAGGTCCCAGCGATTCTCGACGTCGTCGCGAACGACCGCGACGACGTGCACGCGGCGCCGCGGGGCGGCGGTCGCGGCCCTGGCCAGCCGCCGCCGCGCGGGCGTCCCCTGGGCGTCGAGGACGCCGTCGAGCACCCGCCGCAGTTCGCCTCGCTTGCCGCCGACCGTCCCCGAGGCTCCCGAGAGGAAGTCCTCGGGCGGGGCGGGCGTCTCGTGCCGTACCGCGGCCATCACGCGGCCCAGCGAGTGCGCGCTCATCACGGGGCCGTTCATGCAGGCAAAGCGCGGGCCGTGCAGCACGCAGCCGGCCAGCACGCGCAGCTCGGCGGCGAGCGACGGCACCTCCCCGCGATGCACGTCGAAGCGCCGGCTGGCCCGGCCGCGGCGATAGGCGGCGGTGCACAGCGCCCGCAGGCGCGTGTCGTCGCCGGCGCGGCGGTGATCGAGCGCGGCCGTCGCGACGTAGCGGATCCGCCCGCCCGCCGCTCTCAGCCGCGTCTGGAACTCGAGCTCGTCGCCGGCGCCCATCACGAGCGTCTCGTCGAAGCGGCCGGCGCGCTCGACGGCGCTCGCGCGCACCGCCATGTTCGCGCCCCAGACATGGTCGCAGTCGCGATCGGCAGCACCGAGGTCCAAGAAGGTCACGGGTGGGCCCTCGCGGCCGCACGCGCGGAAGCGATGGTCCTCGAGGCGGGCGCGGATCGGGCCACCGAACACGCCGACCTCGTCCGGGCACTCGCTCGCCGCGCGCAAGAACGCGTCGAGCCATCCGGGGCCGACGGCCACGTCGTCATCGACGAAGCACACGAGCTGCGCCGCGCTCGCGTCGAGCGCCATGTTGCGCGCGGCGTTCAGGCCGCCCGGCGGGTCCGGGCGCAGGTACCGCGCACCGTGGCGCGCGGCGACCGCCCGCGTCGGCTCGTCGGGGCCGTCGTCGACGACCAGCACCTCCGCGCCGGCCGCGCGCGCCTGCGTCACCACCGAAGCGAGCGCGACGTCCAGGTAGCCCGCCCGGCGTCGTGTCGGGATCGCGACGGCGGCCTTCACGAGCCGGGACGTTAGCGTTGGGCCGCCCGTGGTCCTCTTTCTGCACAACCGCTACCGGGTGGCCGGGGGCGAGGAGCGCGCCGTCGAGGACCTGCTGTGGCTCGTTCGCGAGCACCTCGGCGAGGACGCCGAGCTGCTGGAGCGCGACAGCGCGGCGCTCGGGCGCGCGCGGGCGGCCGTCGCGCTGCTGGCGCGGCGGCCTGCAGCCCGGCGACGTCGCCGCCGCCGTGCGCCGGACCGGGGCGCGGGTGGTCAGCGCCCACAACCTCAACCCCGCCTTCGGCTGGCGCGCGCTGGCCGCCGCCCGCGCCGCCGGCGCGCGCGTCGTGCTGCACCTGCACAACTACCGCCTGGTCTGCGCGGTGGGGACGTGCTTCAACTCGCGTGGCGAGGACTGCACCCGCTGCCAGGGTCGCGACACCCGGCCGGGCGTGCGGCTGAACTGCCGCGGCAACGCGCCCGAGGCCGCGGTCTACGGTGCCGCGCTCGCGCTCTGGCAGCGGCGCTTGGCGGCGCAGGCCGATGCGATCGCCGTGCCGTCGCGCTTCGCGGCGCAGCGCCTGCGCGCCCTGCGGGCGCCGGTCGGCGACGTCCACGTCGTCCCCCACGTCCTGCGCGCCTTCGCCGAGCGCTCGCGGGCGGCGGCAGGCGAGCACGTGCTGGTCGCCTCGCGCCTGGCGCCCGAGAAGGGCGTCGACGTGGCGGTCGAGGCGTGCAAGCAAGCCGGCCTGCCGCTCGTCGTCGCCGGCGACGGCCCGCTCGCCGCAAACCTGCGTGCCGCGCGGCGGCGCGCGCTTCGTCGGGCAGGTCTCGGCCGCCGAGCTCGCCGGCCTGCGCGAGCGCGCGGCGCTCGCGCTCGTGCCCTCGCGCGCGGCCGAGACGTTCGGCCTGGCGGCCGCCGAGGCGATGGCCGCCGGCGTGCCCGTGGTCGCCTCGGCGGCCGGGGCGCTCACCGACCTCGTCGAGCCCGAGGCGCTCGTGAAACCCGGCGACGCCGACGCGCTCGCCGCCGCAGCACGAAAGCATTTCGGCGACGAGCAAGCCGGCGCCGCCGGCCTCGCACGCATCCGCGAGCTCGCCTCGCCGGAGGCGGTCGCGGCAGCCGTACGGTCGCTCTACTGAACGCCCGCGAGCTCGGGCTGCTCGGCCTCGGCCTCGCCGCCGTGCGCGGGCGCCATCGGGGTCTCGCGCAGGAACACCGCGCCGATCGTCGCCGCGGCGATCGCGAAGATCGCGCCGACGAGGAAGGCCAGGTGATAGCCGCCGAGCAGCGCATCGACCGGCGACTCTCCCGAGCCGCGCAGGCTGTCGGTCCGCGAGGCGGCGACACTCGCCAGGATCGCAAGGCCGAGCGCGCCGCCCATCATGAACGCGGTGTTGACCACGCCGGAGGCAAGGCCGGCCTCGGACGGCCCGACGTCGCCCATGGCGGCCAGGAGCATCGGGTTGAACGCCATCCCGGCGCCGAAGCCGAGCAGGACCATGCTCGGCAGGACGTCGGTGAGGTAGTTCCCGTCGACCGGCGCGCGGACGAAGAGCAGCAGTCCGATCGATGCGAGGCCGAGGCCGACGCCGAGCGGCCGCCTGATCCCGTAGCGCATGACCAGCTTCGCCGAGAGGCCGATCGAGAAGGCGCCCATGATCAGCGTCGAGGGCAGGAAGGCGAGGCCGACCTCGAGCGGGCTGTAGCCGAGCACGAGCTGCAGGTAGAGCGCCGCCATGAAGAACCACGCGAACATCGCCGCCGCCCAGAGCACGCCGGTGATGTTCGCCGTGCGCAGGTTGTGCAGCCGGAACAGGCGCAGCGGCACGAGCGGCGCACTGACGCGCGCCTCGATCGTCAGGAAGGCCGCGAGCAAGGCCACGGCCAGGGCCAGCAGCCCGAGCGTCTCGAACGAGGTCCAGCCGTTGTCGTTGCCGTTGACGATCGCGTAGGTCGCGACCATCAGCGCGGCGGTCACGGTCAGCGCGCCGGGCACGTCGACGCGGCCGGTCGCCGCCGGGCCGTGCCTGGCCGGAAGCAGCCGCAGGCACAGCAGCACGACGACGACCCCGATCGGGACGTTGACGAGGAAGATCCAGTGCCAGCTCAGCGCGTCAGTCAGCACGCCGCCCAGCAGCACGCCGAGCGTCCCGCCGCCCGACGCGACGAAGCCGAAGAAGCCCATCGCCTTCGCGCGCTCGCCCGTCTCGGTGAACATGACCATGATCAGCGACAGCGACACCGCCGAGGCGACCGCGCCCCCGACGCCCTGGACGGCACGCGCCACGACGAGCATCCCCTGCGTCGTCGACAGGCCGCACGCGAGCGAGCTGAGCGTGAAGAGCGCGATGCCGTAGATGAACAGCCTGCGGTGCCCGAAGAGGTCGCCGAGGCGGCCGCCGAGCAGCAGCAGGCCGCCGTAGGTGAGCAGGTAGGCGTTGACCACCCAGGCAAGCGACGTCTCCGAGAAGCCGAGGTCCTCCCTGATCGACGGCAGCGCGACGTTCACGATCGTCGCGTCGAGCACGATCATCAGGCTGCCGAGGCAGAGGATGTAGAGCGCGAGCCAGCGTTGACGGTTGTCGAGGGTCATCCCCTGTTGGCTACCAACTCCGCCCGCGCGACGACATCGTGCTACCCACACCTAGGCGCTCGGCGTAGGCGTCGTGCAGCGCCTGCCAACCGTGGTTCATGGCGGTATATGCCTGTCAAGGCCTATGTTGCGCTGCCGGTCAGGCCTTCGACGACGTTCTGCGTGACGTCCACTCCGGCTTTGGCCGCCTTGACCTTCACGGCGGCGTCGTAGGTCTTCTTCCACTCCGCCTTGTCGACCGTCAGCAGCTTGTCGCGCCCGCCGACGACCCAGCCGTCGGAGATGTAGCCGATGTAGTACTGCGCCACCTTGTCGTCCTTGAGCTCGTCGAAGTCGTACTTCGAGCGCAGCTTCTTGATCGTCGTGGCGAAGTTGTTGGGCTTGTCGTCGAGGACCTGCGCCATCGCGCCCTTCAGCGCGCGCATGTAGGCCTGGATGGTGTCCTTGCTTTCCGTCAGGCCCTTCTTCGAGGTGATGTAGGTCAGCCCGTCGGTCACGTACTTGTCGGTCTGCATGAACACCGAGGTCGGCTGGGTCTGGCGGAACTGCTCCTCCTGCGAGGCGCCGATGACGAACCCGGCGATGCGGCCCTTCTTGATGAGCTCGAACGTGCCCGGCGTGAAGCCGGTGACCTGGCGCGGCACCTTGTCGGTCGGGATGTTGTTCGACGCCAGCATCAGGTCGAGCGTCGTCTCGCTGGTGCCGCCCTCCGACGGGATGCCGATGCGGTTGCCGACGAGCGCCTGGGGCGAGTTCATCGGCTTGCTCTTGTCCGACACGATCGCCAGCGTGGAGCGCCGGCCCGTGAACGCGATGGATTGGATAGGCGCGCCCTCGTTGGCGATGTCGATCACCGACTCGAGCCAGCCCACCCACGACAGCAGCGCGGTGCCGCTGAGCACGGCCTGGATCGCCGGCGCCGAGCCGCGCGCCGTGCTCGCCTTGACGTTCAGCCCCTCCTTCTCGAAGTAGCCGTCCATGTCGGCGATGTACTCCGCCGTGTAGCCGAGCTGCGGCGGCAGGATGTTGACGACCTGCACCGTCTTCGTGCCGCCCTTGCTCGAGGTGCTGCTGCCCGAGTCGTTGTTGCTCCCGCACGCCGCCAGCAGCGCGCCCGCCCCGCTCACGGCGGCCAGGCTGCCTGCGGCCTTGCCCATGAACGCGCGGCGCGTCGACGGGGCGAACGGGTCCAGGAGTTCCTTCACGTCCGACATCGCTCCTCCCTTCGTGGCCCCTGCCAGGGCCGTCGGTTCGTTGCTGCCCCCTGCATTACGTGCTGGCCCTCGTGTTGTCGATCGTCGAGTCGTGCCACGGGATCAGGAACCGCTTGAGCGCGATGACCGCGAGGTAGAGCAGGAACCCGAACAACGTCAGCACGAGGATCACCGCGAACAGCGTCTCGGCCTGCAGGTTGTTCAGGCTCGTGACGATCCGGTAGCCGAGCCCCTGGTCGCCCCCCAGGTACTCGCCCACGATCGCTCCGACCACTGCGAACACGATCCCGACCTCCATCCCGGCCAGGATGTAGGGCAGCGTGCTCGGGTACTCGAGGCGGCGGAACGTCGCCCAGCGGCTCGCGTTGAGGCTGCGCATCACGTCGCGGTGGCCGGTGTCCACGGACCGCACGCCCAAGATCACGTTGAGCAGGATCGGGAAGAACGCGAGCAGCGCGACGATGATGATCTTCGACGTCATCCCGAAGCCGAACCAGATGATGAACAGCGGGATCAGCGCGACCTTCGGAACGACCTGCGAGGCGACGATCACCGGGCGCGCCGCCTGCTCGAGCCACACGACCCGGCCCAGGATCGTGCCGAGGACGATGCCGAGGACGAGCGCGATCGCGAAGCCGACGAGCGTCTCGGTGAGCGTCACGCGCACGTCGCTCCAGAAGCCGTCGGACTTGACGAGCTCCTTGACGCCCTTCAGCACGTCCTCGGGCTGGGGCAGCACGAACGGCGAGACATCGAAGATCGCGATGACGAGCTTCCAGATGATCACCAGCACGACGATGGAGAGCAGCGTGCTGACCCAGGGGATCAGCTTCGTCGTGCGCGCGCGGCGGCGTTCTCGCGAGTCGACGCTCGTGCGCGGTGTGCTCCTCGCTGCGACCGTGCTCATTCGCCCACCCCTCCTTGCCGCGCGACGCGTTCCTCGTCCTCGGTGAGCTGGCGGCGAAGCTCCAGGACGTTCTCCTGGAAGTCGGCGTGTGCGGTGACCTCCAGCGAGCGCGGGCGGGGCGCGTCGACCGTGGTGATCGAGCGGATGCGCCCGGGGCGCGCGGAGAGCAGCACGACGCGGTCGGCGAGGAACACGGCTTCGGCGATCGAGTGCGTCACGAACACGACCGTCGCCTTCGTGGCCTCCGCGATGCGCTGAAGCTCCATGTTCATCTTGTCGCGCGTCATGGCGTCGAGCGCGCCGAACGGCTCGTCCATGAGCAGGATCTCCGGCTTGTAGCTCAGGGCCCGGGCGATCGCGACGCGCTGGCGCATGCCGCCGGAGAGCTCGCGAGGGAGGGCCTTCTCGAAGCTCTCCAGGCCGACGAGCTCGCCGAGCTCGTGCGCCCGCCGGCGCCGCTGCTTCTTGTCGACCTTGCGCAGCAGCAGCGGCAGGGCGATGTTCTCCTCGACGGTGAACCAGGGGAAGAGGTTGGCGTCCTGGAAGACGAGGCCGAGCTTGCGCAGCGCGTCGTCGTCGCGGTGGTCGCCGCGCCACAGGGGTTTGCCGGCCACCGTCACGTCGCCCTCCGTCGGGCGGGTCAGGCCGGCAAGGATCCGCAGCATCGTCGTCTTCCCGCAGCCCGACTGCCCCAACAGCGTGACGAACTCCTGCTTGCGGATGCCGAGATCGATGTCCGTGAGGGCGACGGTCTCGCGATTGCGCGCGGTGAAGCGCTTGGACACGCCCCGCAGCTCGATCTCCGCCTCGCCGTCCGGAAGCGCACCGCTGACGTGCAGCGACGGCTGTCGTTCGCCCTTCAGGACGCGTTGCTCGTCTGACGCCCGAGCGTGGGTTTCCACTGACATCGACTCTCCCACGGGTGTGCGGCTGGCGCACATGCGTGCGCAAAGTCAGCCTTGCCCGCTCGTACGACTGTCAAACAATCGGCGTCAGTCCCCCGTCATTCCGGCGAAGCTGGCATAGGATGCCCCGCCCATGCGTGCCCTCGTCACCGGCGGCGCCGGCTTCATCGGCTCACACCTCGTCGACGCGCTGCTCGACCGCGGCGACGAGGTCACGGTCGTCGACGACCTCTCGACCGGCCGCCGCGCGAACCTCGACAGCGCGCTGGCCCGCGGGGCCGCGCTGGCCGAGGTCGACATCCGCGACGGCGAGCGGGTCGCGAGCGTCTTGTCGGCCGAGCGGCCGGACATCGTCTTCCACCTCGCCGCGCAGATCGACGTGCGCAAGTCGATCGAGGACCCGGCGTGGGACGCGGCGATCAACGTGGGCGGGACGATCAACGTGCTCGAGGCCGCGCGCCGGGCCGGGGTCAAGCGCGTCGTCAACACCTCGACCGGCGGCGCGATCTACGGCGTCGCCGACGTCGTGCCGACGCCCGAGAGCGCGCAGCCGCGGCCGATGGCCGCCTACGGGCAGAGCAAGTTCTGCGCCGAGGCCTACTGCGGCTGGAGCGAGCGGCTCTACGGCCTGTCGGCGGTGACGCTGCGCTACGGCAACGTCTACGGGCCCCGCCAGGATCCGCACGGCGAGGCCGGCGTCGTCGCGATCTTCTGCGGCGCGCTGCTGGCGGGCGAGCGCCCGATGGTCTTCGGCGATGGCCGCCAGACGCGCGACTACGTCTACGTCGGCGACGTCGTCGCCGCGAACCTCGCCGCCGCGGCGCACCCCGAGGCCCACGGCGCGTACAACATCGGCACGGGCAGCGAGTCGCTCCGTGCTCGAGGTCATCGCTGCGCTGCGCGCGGCGGCTTCGCTCGGCGACGGCGACTTCGAGCCCGAGTTCGCGCCGGCGCGCACCGGCGAGCTGCAGCGCAGCTGGCTCGACGTCGGGCGCGCGCGGGCCGAGCTGGGCTTCACGGCCGACACCGACCTGATGGCCGGCATGAAGCCCACGCTCGAGTGGGCGCGCGCCGGGGGGCTCGCTAGGAGCTCGTCTCGGCCGTCTCAGCCGCTTCGGCCTTGGCCGCCTCGGCCGCGACGTCGGCCGGCGGGGAGACGGTGTCGGCCGTGGCGACCGGGCCCAGCGGACGGTCGAAGTCGGGGTTGTGGCCGTTGCTGCTGCCGTTGCTGCGCACCTTGCGCGCGACGACAACACCGCCGACCACGGCGACCGGGATGACGAACAGCCTGGCCTTCGAGCGCTTGGGAGCCGTCGACCACCGCCTGGCGGCGTAGGTCTTGGCCCCGACGGCGGCCATGCGTGCCGCGTGGGGCGAGGTCTTCGCTGCCACCACCGCGTGGGTGTAGCGCCTGGCCATCTCGTCCATGACCTGTTCGCGCTTGGTGCGCTGCCTGCGGAGAACTAGAAGTCGTGCCATGGGTGTAGACGCTACCCGCTGGCCGCCCTCGGGAACAGGCGATCAGTGCGCGGCTTGTGTTAGCGACTCGCGCAGCCACGCGACGGTCTGCGCGATCCCGTCGCGCAGACCGATGTGCGCCTCCCAGCCGAGGACCCGCTTGGCCTTCTCGGTGGAGGGCCAGCGGCGCACGACGTCGACCTCGAAGCTCGGCAGGTGCTCGAACTCGAGCGCGTCGGGGTCGCGACCGCAGGCCTCCCAGATGATCGCCGCCAGTTCGGCGACCGTCCGCTCGTCGGCGGTGGAGATGTTGAAGTCCTCGTTGAGGCCTTTCGGCGAGCCCGTCGCGGTCACGACCCCGTCGGCGATGTCGTCGATGTGCGTCAGCGTGCGCGTCTGCGTGCCGTCGCCGAAGATCGGCAGCGGCGCGCCCTCGGGCAGCGTCAGGCACTTGCGGATGATGTCGGGGACCATGTGCGCGACGCCCGGCTCGTCCTCGGGCATCTCGCCCGGCCCGTAGGCGTTGAACGGGCCGGCAGATCGTGTAGGGCAGCCCGTGCTCGTCGTGCGCCGCGCGCACGTAGACCTCGCCGGTGAGCTTCGAGAACCCGTAGGCCGAGCGCGGGATCGGCGTGTCCCAGATGTGGCTCCTCGGTGGTCGGGAACTCGGTCGCGCGCTCGAAGACCATCGAGCTCGAGACGTAGGTGAAGCGCTGCACGTCGTGGTCGAGCGCCGCCCGCACGACCGCGTTGTAGAGCGCGTTGTTGACCTCGGTCAGCGTGTAGGGCAGCTCGTGGAAGTTGGCGATCCCGCCGACGATCGCCGCCAGGTGGATGACGTGGCTGCAGCCCTGCGTCGCCTTGCGCGCCTCGTCGAGGCGCCGCAGGTCGCCGGTGTGCACCTCGCACGATTCGCGCATCCACTGCGGCGCGTCGCGCTGGTCGGAGACGCGCACCTCGAACTCGGGGTCGCTGATGAGGCGACGCACGACCGCTGCGCCGATGGTGCCGACGCCGCCGGTGACGAGGACCCGGTTCATGGGCGCGGAACGGTAACGGTGAGGCCGTGCGCACGCGCTGCGGCGATGAGGTGATCGTCGTAGGCGAACAGCGTGCCGCAGCGCTCGCCGAGGGAGAGCGCGGTGGCGAGGTGGATGGCGTCGAGCGAGCGCAGCCCCGGGTCCGTGAGGTCACCGGCGGAGCGGCGGACGCCCGCGTCGATCTCGATGAGCTCGACGCTCCTCATCAGCTCCCGGACGGCTCCGGACCTCGGCGGGATCGCGGCGTCGCACGGCGACCACGGCCTCCACCTCGAGCAAGGCCGACGAAGCCAGCGGCCAGCCGTCAAGGGCGGCCGTCAGTGCGCCGGACTCAGGCTCGGTCGCGATGAGCTTGACGAACGCCGACGCGTCGACGTACGCGAGCGCGCGCGGCACTCAGATTCGATCCTCGCGCAGCTCGTCGAGGATCTCACTCATCGGACGGCCTGGCTCGATGCGCTCGCGCACCTGGCGCGAGAGCGCCAGCGCGTCCTTCGTCGACATCGTCGCCCGCGTCACCCCGCCGCGCTCGTCGAGCCAGCGGTCGAGCTCGGCGATCGGGGTCTCGTCGATGACGGCCTTCGCCCCGCAGCAGCACGAGCTCGCGCGCCAGGCTCGCCGTCGGCTTCGACGGGCCGAGCACGCGTGCGGCGGCCTTGAGCGCGGCGTCGAGCTCGGGGTCGCGTGTCAGTGCGATGCGGGCGTGCTTGGTCGGCATGGCCAGATCAGTGTAACACCGAGGTGTGCACACTCAGGCCGCGACGAGCTCGGCCGGCCGCGCGAAGACCCGCTGCGTGCCGAAGCAGTCCCACGGGTCGGCCAGGACGGCGTCGCCCTTGGCGCTGTCGGCGATCGCGGCGCAGCACCTGCCGGCCGCGGAACTCGCGAGTGGTTGGTCGCGATGACGACCGCGTCGGCGTCGAGGATCGCGTCCTCGAAGGACTGCGTCGGCGTCGCGACGTGCGGGTCGTGCACGGCGACGTCGGCCAGCTCGCGCTCGAGCAGGCGGATGAGCTTGTGCGAGAGCGAGTCGCGCTCGTCGTCGGTGTCGGCCTTGAAGGCCAGGCCGAGCACGGCCACCTTGCGCCCGCGCAGCGAGCCGAGGCGGCGCTTGAGCCCCTCGACGACGAACAGCGGCACCGACTCGTGCACGCGCGAGACCGCCAGCAGCATCCCGGGCGCCGGCGAGCGCTCCTCGGAGAAGGTGAAGTCCTTGCGCAGGCACGTGCCCGCGGTGAAGCCCGGCTGCGGCATCCCGCCGCGCGGGTAGTCGCGGTTGATGAGGTCGATGACCTCGAAGACGTTCGCGCCGTACTGCTCGCACTCCATCATCAGGCGGTTGGGCAGCGCGAACATCGCGTAGCGCAGGATGTTGGTCCAGATCTTGGCCAGCTCGGCCTCGACCGGGCTCGTCTGCACGATCGGCGCGCCGAGCGGCTCGAACAGCGCGCGCGGCCGCCTCGCCCGACGCCTCGCCGACGCCGCCGACGATGCACGGCAGCGTCCCGATCTCCTCGAAGAAGCGCCCGGCCGCGATGCGCTCGGGCACGTGGGCGACGAAGATGTCCTCGCCCGACCGTGAGGTCGAGGTGCTTCTCGAGGTAGCCGGCGACGAACTCGGTCGTGCCGCGGCGCGATCGTCGAGCGCAGCACGAGCAGGTGGCCCGGGCCGCAGCACGGGCAGCAGGTCGTCGAGCACGGAGCGGATGTCGCGCATGTCGATCTCGATGTGCGAGAACGACGGCGTGCCGAGCGTGAGGACGATCGCGTCGGCCTGGGCGGCGTCGGCGGCGCGCTCGGACCAGGCGATCGTCGACGCGCTCCAGGACCTCGTCGGCACCCGGCTCCTCGAACGGCATCCGGCTGCGAGCGGACGGCGTCCAGGCGCTCGGCGTCGTTCTCGATCCCGATGGTGCGCAGGCCGTGGTCGGCGAACGCGAGCGCGAGCGGCAGGCCGACGCGGCCGCAGCCGATGATCGCGACGTCGTAGCTCATGGCCACAGGAGGCTAGCGGCGGTCGGATGGCTAGCATGGGCGCCCCATGAAGCGCGCCATCATCACCGGCATCACCGGGCAGGACGGGTCGTTCCTCGCCGAGCAGCTGCTCGACAAGGGCTACGAGGTCCACGGGCTCGTGCGCCGCTCGTCGTCGTTCAACACCGAGCGGATCGACCACCTCTACCGCGATCCGCACGAGGAGCAGGTGCGCCTGCTGCCTGCACCACGCCGACCTGACGGAGTCCTCGCGGCTCGTGCGCCTCGTCTACGAGATCCAGCCCGACGAGATCTACCACCTCGGCGCGCAGTCGCACGTCCGCGTCTCCTTCGACGTGCCCGAGTACACCACCGACGTCACCGGCATGGGCACGGTCCGCCTGCTCGAGGCGATCCGCGACGCGCGCGTGGAGACGCGCTTCTACCAGGCCTCGAGCTCGGAGATGTTCGGCGCCACGCCGCCGCCGCAGGACGAGACGACGCCGTTTCATCCGCGCAGCCCGTACGCGGTGGCCAAGGTCGCCGCGTACTGGATCACCGTCAACTACCGCGAGTCCTACGGGATGCACGCGTCCAACGGGATCCTCTTCAACCACGAGTCCGAGCGCCGCGGCGAGACGTTCGTGACGCGCAAGATCACGCGCGCGCTGGCGCGCGATCCACCTCGGGCTGCAGGACAAGCTCTTCCTCGGCAACCTCGACGCCCAGCGCGACTGGGGCTACGCGCCCGACTACACCGACGCGATGTGGCGGATGCTCCAGCAGGACGAGCCCGACGACTACGTCATCGCCACCGGCGAGATGCACTCCGTGCGCGAGTTCCTCGACGAGGCCGGCGCAGTGCCTCGGGATGGACTGGCAGGACGTCGTCGAGATCGATCCCAAGTACTACCGCCCGGCCGAGGTCGACGCGCTCTGCGGCGACGCCGTCCAAGGCGCGCGAGAAGCTCGGCTGGGAGCCGACGGTGACCTTCAAGGAGCTCGTGCGGATCATGGTCGACGCCGACGTCAAGGCGCTCGAGGACCGGCTCGCCGGCCGCGAGGTGCGCGTCGGCCGTGGCTGAGCCCGTCGCCGGAGTTCTGGGACGGGCAAGGCCGTCGTCGTCACCGGCGGCGCCGGCTTCCTCGGGCGCGTCCGTCGTGCGCGACGCTCAACGCGCTCGGCGCCGACGTGACGCGTCGTCCGCTCGGCCGACCACGACCTGCGCGACCCGCGCGCCGACGCGCGAGGCCGTCGACGGCGCCGCGGTCGTCATCCACCTCGCCGCCAACGTCGGCGGGATCGGCTTCAACCGCGCCAACCCGGCGCCGCTCGTCTACGACAACATGATGATGACCGCGAACATCTTCGAGGCCGTCGCGCGACGCCGGCGTCGACAAGCTCGTCAGCGCGTGCACGGTCTGCGCCTACCCGAAGTTCACGCCGGTCGCCGTTCTCCGAGGACGACCTCTGGGACGGCTACCCGGAGGAGTCCAACGCGCCGTACGGGCTGGCGAAGAAGATGATGCTCGTGCTCTCCGACGCCTACCGGCGCCAGTACGGCTTCGACTCGTGCGCGCCGATCGTCGCCAACCTCTACGGGCCCGACGACAACTTCGACCTCGAGAGCTCGCACGTCATCGCGGCGATGATCCGCAAGTACGTCGAGGCCCACGAGCGCGGCGACGAGCAGGTCGTGCTCTGGGGCACCGGCAAGCCCTCGCGCGAGTTCCTCTACGTCGACGACGCCGCGCGCGCGCTCGCTGCTCGCCGCCGAGCACCTCGACGTCTCCGACCCGGTCAACATCGGCACCGGGCACCGAGACGCAACATCCGCACGCTCGCCGAGACGATCGAGCGCCTCGTCGGCTACGAGGGCGAGACGGTGTGGGACGCGTCGCGCCCCGACGGCCAGCCGACGCGCTCGCTCGACGTCTCGCGCGCGCGCGAGCTGATGGGCTTCGAGGCGCGCGTGCCGCTCGAGGAGGGGCTGCGGCGCACGATCGAGAGCTTCCGCGCGCAGCACGTCGACCGCGTCATGAGCGCGCCGCGCGCGCTCATCACGGGCGTCGCCGGCCAGGACGGCTCCTACCTGGCCGAGCTGCTGCTCGAGCGCGGCTACGAGGTCTTCGGCATCGTCCGCGGCTCGCCGCTGGCGCGCTACCCGAACCTCGCCGGCGTTCAGCGACGACATCCACCTGCTGCAGGGCGACCTGCTCGACCAGATGACGCTGCTCGACGCGATCACGCGCGCCGAGCCCGACGAGCTCTACAACCTGGCCGCGAGGATCGCGAATTGTTCCATTCCTCGGCCTTGTCGTTGTAGACGAGGGTGAGCCGCACGCCGTGCCGGTCCTCCAGAGCGCGCTTCCGCGCCTCGACGGCATCCGCGCGATAGCCGACAACCACCGAGACATCGCGCAATCCCACCGCCGCGAGGTTGGCCAACCCGATGTCGAGAATCGTGGTGTTCCCGTCGACCGGGAGCAGCGCCTTGGGCAGCGTGTCTGTGTACGGACGCAGTCGCCGTCCCGAGCCCGCCGCCAGCACGAGGCCGATCATCTGCCCATCACTGGTGCGCCCATGGCTTTCTGTACACGCTTCCTCTGGTCTCCTCGACTCCCGCCGATCCGCGGTGAGGTGGCAATTGCTGCAGACGGTATCGGTCCGTTCAACGGAGTGGCCTCCAAGACCTCAGGGACCGGCCGGTCCCCGCGCGGTGATGGCCGCCCAGGCTTCGTCCCGCTGGGAGATCACCTTCGTGCAGGCGTCCAGGAAGCTCTTGGTCGCGGCGCCGGGGGTGGTGTCGCCGAGGTAGTAGTCGACCAGTCCGGCGCGGGCGTCGCGGGTGGGGTCGCGGTCGAGCTGGTCGGCCAGCAGGGCGGTGACCCCGGGCAGGTCGGTGACCGGGAGCCGGGGTACGACATCGAGCATCCGGGTGCGTGCCGTGACCACGGCACTCGAGACGGGCTCGGTGATGACCATCGGCTTGCCCGACGGCAGCCAGTCCATCGCCATCGCCGATATGTCGCAGACCAGCAGGTCCGCGCTGGCGAAGGATTCGGCGACCGGACAGTCCGTGTCCACGCGGTGCCCCGCCGCCGGTTCCGCGGCCGCGGCCTCGCTCAGCGCACGGCGGATGACGGCATCCGCCTCGGCGTAGGTCGCACTGGTCACCCCGTTGAGCGGATGGGGTCGGTAGGCAACGGTGAAGCGTCCGTCGTCGAGCAGCGCCCGCACCATCGCCGGCCCGTGCGAGGCGACCGACCCGTAGGCGAGCGACGGGCGCGCGCCCTTCCCAGGTCGGTGCGTAGAGGACCGTGCGTCGCACGCCGTGGGAGGCACTGGCCGTTGCCGGCTGGTGGACCTCCAGCTGCGGGCGACCGATCAGCACGCAGTGCGGTGCCGCATCCCAGAGCATCGTGTAGGCCTGGATCCGGTCGATCGATGCCTGGCCGGGCACGAACAGGAAGTCATAGGCCTTGTTCTGGTTGCTGACCGACACGCCCTTGTCGCTGTCGCCGTGGGTGAGGTACACGTGGGCCAGCGAGGTGAACCGCAGCGCCGTGAAGTTCTGCGGGTTGTGGTTGACGTAGAGCGCGAGCTTGACGTCGCTGCGCGACAGCAGGTCGTCCAGCGCGCTGTAGCGGGCGATGGTGATCGCCGCCAGTCCCGACTCCGCGCGCACCCGCCGCGTCGTGCGCGAGTCCTGCAGGACGACGATCACCGGGTGCCGCTCGTCCAGTGCACGCAACGGCTCGTACCACTGCCGCAGCTGGTAGACGGCTTCCAGCGTGCCGGGGAAGTAGACCATCACGGTCTGCGTCAGGGAGCCGCCCGCGAGCCGGTCGTCGTCGCCGTTGCGGTCCGGCGATGCCAGTGGGCAGCAGGCCGTATCTGCGCACCACGCGGATGCCGAGGCGAGCGAGTCGACGGAAGAGCCGGCCTGCGCCAAGGCCTGAGGCTCATGTACCGGTGCCCCCCGAAGGACAGGACGCAGCTTGCTCGTCGAACATGGTCAGCGCCGAGCCGATCGCCATGTGCATGTCGAGGTACTGGTAGGTGCCGAGCCGGCCACCGAACAGCACGTCCGGCTCGGCCTCGCGCCAGCTCGCGGTAGGCGAGCAGCCGCGCGCGGTCCTGCGGCGGTGTTGACCGGGTAGTACGGCTCGTCCGCGCGGTCGGCGAAGCGCGAGTACTCGCGCATGATCACCGTCCTGTCGTCGGGATAGTCGCGCTCGGGGTGGAAGTGCCGGAACTCGTGGATGCGGGTGTACGGCACGTCCTCGTCGGCGTAGTTCATCACCGACGTGCCCTGGAAGTCGCCGATCGTCGAGCACCTCGCTGCTCGAAGTCGAGCGTGCGCCAGCCGAGCGCGCCCTGCGGCGTAGTCGAAGTAGCGGTCGACCGGGCCGGTGTAGACGACGGCACCTGGCCGACGACGGCCGACTTGTGCACGGCTGCGACTCGTCGAAGAAGTCGGTGTCGAGCCGCACCTCGATGTTCGGGTGGTCGGCCATCCGCTCGAGCCACGCGGTGTAGCCGTCGATCGGCAGGCCCTCGTAGCGTGTCGTTGAAGTAGCGGTTGTCGTAGGTGTAGCGGACCGGCAGCCGGCGTGATGACCTCGGCCGGCAGCTCGCGCGGGTCGGTCTGCCACTGCTTGGCGGTGTAGCCGCGGATGAACGCCTCGTACAGCGGGCGGCCGATCAGCGAGATGCGCCTTCTCCTCGAGGTTCGCCGGCGCTGTCGGCGTCGATCTCCGCGGCCTGCTCGGCGACCAGCGCGCGCGCCTGCGTCGGGGCCCATGCGCGGCGCGGAAGAACTGGTTGATCGTGCCGAGGTTGATCGGCAGCGGGAAGACCTCGCCGCGCGTGCGTCGTGTAGACGCGGTGCTGGTAGCCGGTGAACGTCGGTGAAGCGGTTGACGTAGTCCCACACCGCGCTCGTTGGAGGTGTGGAACAGGTGGGCGCCGTAGCGGTGCACCTCGATGCCGGTCTCCGGCTCGGGCTCGCTGTAGGCGTTGCCGCCGATGTGCGGCCGCCGGTCGATGACGAGCACCCGCAGGCCCAGCTCGCTGGCGGCCCGTTCGGCGATGGTCAGCCCGAAGAATCCGGACCCGACGACGACGAGATCCGGGTCCACCTCACGCTCCTTCGGTTGCCGATCGGCCCGCACGCCAGTTCGTCCAGGGACCGCGCCAGATTAGCGGGGGTGGTCGAGCAGCACCCGTGGCGGCTCTTACGATGTACCGACCAGGACGGGAGGTGGGCGTGACCAGCACGCCTGACGGACACGGCTCGGTGGCTGCGGTCGTGGTCACGTACAACCGCAAGGACTACCTCTCCCAGCTGCTGCCCTCGCTGTTGGCCTCGACGCGCCCGCTCGACGCGATCTACGTCGTCGACAACGCCAGCACCGACGGCACCCAGGACTTCCTCGCCGAGCACTACGGCGACGTGCCGACCGTCAAGCCGGTCCTGCTCACGGACAACACCGGCGGCTCCGGCGGCTTCTACAGCGGTGTGCTGGCGGCCTACGCCGACGGCCACGACTGGTTCTGGCTGATGGACGACGACGTCACCGCGCTGCCCGACGGGCTCGAGGGGCTGTTGCGGTTCGCCGACCGGTCCGGGTGCATCCACGGGCGGCGCGTCGACTTCCACGGCGGTGCCTTCTTCTGGCAGCCACGGATCAACGAGCCCCTCGGCATCCCCCTGCCCTACCTGCGCGACCCGTTCGCCGACGGTGCCGAGGTGTTCGAGACGAACTCCGGCGTGTTCGAGGGAATGCTGGTCAGCCGCGACGTGGTGTCCAAGATCGGGCCGCCGGACCCACGGTTCTTCATCACCTGGGACGACGCCGTCTATGCCCTCGTGGCCTCCCGCGTGACCAAGGTCGTCTACGTCGACCACTTCTCGCTCAAGCGCCAGCGCGAGCAGCGCCAGGCCTCCCTTGCCGTGCGCCACCTCAACGACGCCTCGGACCTCTTCCGCTTCCACGTCATGCGCAACCGCGGCTACATGGCCCACTACCTGCGCCACCTGGGGGCCTACAACGCGCCGGGCTTCGCCCTGGGCACGCTGCTGACCTTCCTCAAGGAGATGCTGCGGCTCGTCTATGTGGAGCACAGCCTGCACGGCACCCGGGCACTGCTGCGCGGGTGGCGCGAGTCGCGCCGGATACTTCGTCAGCCGTGGCAGCCGATCGGCACGAGCGAGCTCGACGCCCCCCGCCGCCCCACCTGACCGCCCGCAGCATGACGGCGTGCCTGCCGGATCGGGGGGCTGCGCGGACCTAGCATCGCGAGCAGCGAGGCGCGGATGGTCACGGCACGCCCGCCTGCGCACTTCCCCACGCCGTGCCAGCGAGTGGAGACCCGCATGTCGCCGACACGCGCGCAGAACGGCCCCGCGCCCTTGCCGCCGGAGCTGAACCCGCGCGGGCGAGGAAAAGCAGCGAGTCGTACGAGCGGCGCGGGCCGGAAAGGTCCGTCGCCCCGCCAGGTCCGACGCGCCAGGCTGCTGGGCAGGATTGCGCGCGGCTTCCTGCTCGCGGTTGCCGCTGCCACGGCGCTGGCCGTTCTCGCCGTCGCCGCGACCGGCTACACCGTGCTGCAGTGGTCAGCGAAGAAGATCGCCCGCGTCGACGCGTTCGCGGGGCTGACCGACCGCCCGGCACCGAGCGCCGACGGTTCCACGACGTTCCTGCTGGTGGGCTCGGACGCGCGTGAGGGCATGTCCGCACGCCGACCTCAAGCGGCTGCACCTCGGCTCCGTGGCGAGTGCCGCGGCCGGGCGCCGCGCCGACACCATGCTCATGATGCACATCTCGCCGCAGAACGGCACGGTCACGGTCGTGAGCCTGCCGCGGGACTCCTACGTGACGATCCCCGCCCACCGGGCCGCCGACGGCAGCACGGTCCGGGAGACGCCGCGACAAGCTGAACTCGGCCTATCGCCTCGGGCGGTGCGCCGCTCACCGTCGCGACGGTCGAGCGCACGACCGGCGTCCGCATCGACCACTACCTCGAGGTCGACTTCCTGGGCTTCGAGCGGCTCGTCGACGCGATCGGCGGCGTCGACGTCTGCGCACCGACCAGGCTGCGCGACCGCCTCGCGGGCCTGCGGCTGCCCAAGGGCGTCAGCCACGTCGACGGCGAGACCGCCCTGGCCTACGTCCGAGCGCGGCACCTCGACGCTCGGGCCGACCTCGGGCGCATCGACCGGCAACAACGCTTCCTCGGCTCGATGGCAGATCGGGTCACCAGCCGCGACGTACTCCTCGATCCGCGCGCGCTGGTGCGCTTCCTCAACGCCGCGCTCGACGCCGTGCGCGCCGACCCGGGGCTGACGGAGAAGGGCCTCGTCACGCTCGGCACCGAGCTGCGGCACGCCTCGGGCAAGGACGTGCGGTTCCGCACCGTGCCGATCGCGAACCCGTCCTACCGGGTCAAGGGCGCCGGCGCCGTCGCGCTGTGGGACGCCGCCGCCGCGAAGACCCTGTTCACCGCCATGCGCGAGGACACCTCCACCCGGCACCTCGGCAGGCAGAAGGGCGACTCCGCGCTGACGATCCCGCCCGACCAGATCAGCGTGCAGGTCTACAACGGCTCGAAGACCGTCGGGCTCGCCACCTCGGCCAGCCAGGAGCTCTCCGGCCGCGGCTTCGACATCGCCGGGCCGGCGCAGAACTGGCGCACCAACGCGGTGGGTCGCACGATCCTGCGCTACGACGCTCGCTACTCGGACAGCATCAGGACGCTCGCCGCGGCCGTGCCCGGCGCTCGGCTGGTGGCCGTGCCCGGGTCTCGGTCACACGCTGCAGGTGGTCATCGGCTCGCAGTACGACGGCACGCACGCCGTCGACGTCTCGCTCGGCCGGCGCCACCGGGTCAGCGCGACGGACTCACGGACGGCCGCGCCGCCGACGCCGACCCCTGCAGCTAGCGCGCGACCTTGCGGCCGGCGAGGCTCCGGCCGGTGATCGCGCGAACTTCCCCTGACAGCTCAAGTCGCGGGGCTGTGGCGTCGCGGACCTCGATGCCGAGGTGGTCGGCGAGCAGCGGGGCGAGGTCCAGCAGCTGCGCCGGGCTGATCATCGCGCCGCGCAGGTGGTCGAGGCCGCTGAGCGTCTGCAGGGTCGCCCCGCTCAGGTCGACCCGCGTCAGGGTGGCGTTGCGGACGCTCAATGAGTCGACCCGGCTGCCGGCGAAGTCGACGTCGGTCAGGTTGGCGTCGGCGACGTCGACCTCGCCGAGCATGCAGTCCTGGAACACGACGTCCTGCAGGGTCGCGCCGCGCAGGTTGAGGAAGTCGAGCTTCAACCCGCGGAACCGCACCCGCGTCAGCTTTGCGCTCGACGCCGGGACGGCGCCGATCCGGCCGCCCGTGACCAACGAGTCGCGCCAGACGGACTCGGTCAGGTCGAGGGTGGCGGCCTGCAGGTCGGCCACCAGGGTCTCCACGAACCGGGCCCGGCGCAGCTGGAGACCATCGGCCCGGCACCGGGAGAGCCCGCAGTCGAGCAGCCTCGCGTTGTTGGCGACCTGGCCGGACAGGTCGAGGTCGGTGAAGGAGACCGCGTCATAGTCGCCGTGCGGCTCCAGCGGGACGTCAGGGTGCGGCGTCAGCTGCCGGCAGCGCGATCTCGTCAGGTGCCTGCGCGACCACCGCTCAGCTCCCCGCAGTCGCCAGGATCTGCGACCGGATCGACGGGTCGACCGGCCGGCGCTCGTCCCGCGAGCGCGCGATGGCCTCGCGCCGGGCCAGCCGGTGCGTACGCCGGATCTCCGCCTCGGCGAAGCGCCGGCGGTCCTCGTCGCTCTCCGGCAGCACCGGCGGCACCGGGCGAGGCCGGCCGTTTCCGTCGACGGCGACGAACACGAGGTACGACGTCGCCACCCGCACGGGCTCGACACCCGCCTCGTTCCAGGGCTCAGCCAGCACCCGCACGCCGACCTCCATCGAGCTCCTGCCGGTCCAGTTGACCTGCGCCTCGGCATGCACGAGGTCACCCACGCGCACCGGTGACAGGAAGTCCATCTCGTCCATCGACGCGGTCACGGCGGCACCGCCGGAGTGGCGCTGGGCAACGACGCCGGCGACGTCGTCGACGAGCTTCATGACCACGCCGCCGTGCACGGTGCCGAGCAGGTTCGTGTCGAGCACGGTCATGATGCGGCTGAGCCTGCTGCGGGCTGCGCTCGTCGGCCGACCGGCTGTGACGCCGCTCACAGGAGGCTGCGCCGCTGCGCCAGGCGTTGGTTGTGTCGGGGAGTGGGGCATGACCGGCAAGGGTACGGTCGGAGTCAGTGATGCACACATGAGCAACTGGCCCGATGGCTGGGACCGCGGCCGCGCGCCGTCGGACCCGGCTGCTCGGCCTGCCCAGCCGCAGGGCGCCGACGAGCCCACCCAGGCGCTGGCGCCGTCCGCGTCGAAGCCGACCCAGGCGATGGCCCGTCGACGCCACCCGGTGCCGAGCGACCCGACCCAGCGTGCCGCGGCGTCCGGTCAGAGCCCGCGCCGGCGCCCGGACCCCGGCCACCCGGCGCCGCCCGCCGCCGAGTCGACGTACGCCGGCTGACGCGAAACCGCCGCGTCGCGGCGGCCGCGGACGGTGGCTGCGCCGCACCCTGCTCGTGCTACTGTCTGATCGTCGCGCTGTTCGTCGGCCTGGTGTTCTTCTTCTACTCCGCGCGTCGGCAAGGTCGACGCCCTGCAGGACTACGCCGGACGGCCCGCGGCGACGCCGGGTCAGGACTGGCTGCTCGTCGGCTCCGACAGCCGCGCGGGCCTGTCCAGCAAGGAGATCAAGAAGCTGCACGTCGGGCATGCGGCCGGGCAGCGCACCGACACGATCATCCTGCTGCACAAGCCGCGCTCCGGCCCCGCGACGCTGGTGAGCCTGCCGCGCGACTCCTACGTGCCCATCCCGGGGCACGGGCGCAACAAGCTCAACGCGGCGTACGCGTTCGGCGGCGCGCCGCTGCTGGTGCGCACGGTCGAGACGGTGACGGGCATCCGCATCGACCACTACGCCGAGATCGGGTTCGGCGGCTTCGTCGGGCATGACCGACGCCGTCGGCGGCGTCAAGCTCTGCCCCGACGCGCAACATCAACGACAAGCAAGGCCGGCCTGCACGTCAAGAAGGGCTGCCAGGACGATGGACGGCGCGACGGCGCTGGGCTATGTCCGGGCGCGCTACTTCGACCCGAAGGGCGACCTGGGCCGGGTGCAGCGCCAGCAGGCAGTTCCTGGGCGCGGTGTTCGCGAAGGCGGTCAGCCCGACGCACGCTGCTGAACCCGTTCCGGGTCGTCCCGCTGGGCAACGCCGGCACCACGGCGCTCACGGTCGACGAACGCGACGGGCCGATCGACCTGCTGCGCTTCGCGCTGGCGATGCGGGCGGTCGCCGGCGGCAAGGGCATCCAGACAACGGTGCCGATCGCCGACGCCTGACTACCGCACCGCCGGTCGGCTCGACCGTTCGCTGGGACCGGGCCAAGGCCCTCGAGCTCTTCCGCTCGCTGCGCTAGCCGTACTGACGCTCCGGCACTGGGCGACGCCCGCTCAAGCGAGCTCGCTCAGCCTAGGATCTTCTGCCGCTCGTGACCTTCTTCGGCTTCCGGATGTTCTCCAGGTCTTTGCAGTGGTTCGCGTAGCGCACGTGCACCTCGCGAACGATCGCCATCTTCCAAGTTGGGTAGTTCTTCGGCTTCTGGAACACCGCGACCGAGTCACCCCAGTAGTAGTTCGGGTCCATCGCCTCATAGTCAAAGCGTCCGCCGGCCTTCTTGGGCGGAAAATCGGTGTGCGCCTCCCGCAACGTGAGCTTGGCGAACCGTGCCATCGCTCGGAAGGAGTCCGGGTAGAAGCGCCAGCAGTCGTAGACGCTGTGGACATGACCGCGTGACGGGGCGGTGATGAATGCATAGCCCCCGGGCTTGAGAACCCGTGCGATCTCCAGCAGTGAGGCCCAGAAGAACGGGATGTGCTCAAAGGCTTGGCCAGAGATGAGCAAGTCGGCGCTGTTGGACTTCACCGGGAGCGGTAGTACTCCTTCATGACGACGTCGACGTTCGGCCCAGTCCCTGATGTCAACACCGGTATAGGTGAAGTCGTAGTCGGCAAGCAGGTCGCGGTGCGACAGGCCTTTGGGTGTCCCGAGGCGCGACCCCAGGTCGACGACGTCCTGGTGCTTGTTCTTATCGAGGTAGCGCTCGATGCATAGAGACATGTGAGCGTGTGCCGACGGTGCACGTCGTCCTCCATCTGGGGATAGTCAACCTCTTGCCGACCGACCTCGTCCGAGGCGACGCCAGCCTACGGGGTGCCTGGTTCGCTACAGAATTCGCACGGCTCGGCACGCTGGCGCTTCGACTGCTGCGACGTTTCGTCCGCTGGCGTCTGGATCGTTACGATGCCGCTATGACTCTGAAAGAAATGGTCAACTCCGGCCTCGTTCGTGTGACCGGCTATGAGTTGGCGCGCCCGCGGCCGAACGGCGCTCTACCGGCGAAGAAGGCAGCCGCGGCCTTCCCAGCCACGAAAGCGGCCGCCCTCGCGCTGCCCAAGGACTACGACAGCGAGGCGGCGAGCACCATCCGCGCCGTCAAGCCGTGGACGATGACGTCGCCGGACAAGCTCTACGCGCTGATCCTGGCCGTCCGTCATGTCGTCAAGCACAAGATCCCCGGCGACATCGTCGAGTGCGGCGTGTGGCGCGGCGGCAGCATGCAGGCGACGGCGCGCACGCTCCTCGAGGTCGGCGACACCTCGCGCCATCTCTACCTCTTCGACACCTTCGAGGGCATGCCTCCGCCCACCGAGGAGGACCGCCGCCACGACGGCAAGTCCGCCGCGGATCTGCTCGCCAGCGAGCGAGCGCACGTCGCACGTCTGGGCCGTGGCCTCGCTCGACGACGTGCAGGACGGCATGGCGCAGGTGGGCTACCCCGAGGACCACGTGCACTTCGTCCAGGGCACGGTCGAGGAGACCGTGCCCCGCGAGGCGCCCGAGCAGATCTCGGTGCTGCGTCTCGACACCGACTGGTACGCCTCGACCAAGCACGAGCTCGAGACCTCTATCCGCGCCTGGTGTCCGGCGGTGTACTCCTCATCGACGACTACGGCTGGTGGGAGGGCGCCAAGAAGGCAGTCGACGAGTTTCTCGAGGAGTCGGGCGAACAACTGCTGCTGCTGCGCATGGCTAGCGGCCGCATCGCTGTCAAGCCGTAGACGGGCTGCAGTTGGCGACGCGACAACCTGAACTCAACCTCGGCACGCGAATCCAGCCATCCGCTGGTCTGCACGGCCGGACCTAAGGTGGTGCACGTGCCAGAGATCCCGATGCCGGAAGGTCAGTACTTCTCGATCAAGCGACAGGATCCCACCCGGGCACCGGCGGGCAGACACGGGCTCTGCTGATGCGCAACCGCCTGCTCGCCCAGTGGGCCGGCATCGAGCCGACCCTGTTGACCTTCGACGTCACGCCGGACTACCCGCAGCACCCGCGCGGCTCTGCGCGAGCAGGGCCAGCTCGTGGACCCGATGCGACTGCTCAACATCTTCGAGTGGTACCGCGAGAACGGACATCGACCAGCTGCCCACGACTGGGGAACCGCTGCCCGGAGGTCAGCCGGATTCGACACGGTCGACGAGCGTCCCACCCCGACGGGAGCGTCTACGTCACGAAGTACGTGCCATGCCGCAGTCGCAACGCCGTGATCCTCGACTACCGCCGCCCGGACGGCTCGGTCTTCGTGCGTTGTCCCGCCGACACGCATGCGTGGACGCGACGCCCGCCACCGACACGTTCCTCGTGAACAGCCCGGGCCAGCCGGTCGGCAAGTGGCCCAGGGTCGGTGGGTGGCGCCAGCACTGGATCATGTCCCTCGCCGAGCCCGAGCGTCGCGCGTTCATCATCAGCGACAGCCGATATGATGTTGGCGCACATCCTGCCGATGCCCGACGAGCGCTTCCACGTGATGCACCTGATGCACAACATCCACCTGCGGGCGCCACGACAGTGGAACTCCCCGATCCAGCCGACGTATGTGCGGTTGCTCGATCGGCAGGGCGCAGCTCGACGGCTTGGTCACGCTCACACCGCCCGCAGCTCGAGGACGTCGCGGCGCGCTACGGCGCGACGACCAACCTCTTCGTCGTTCCCAACCCGGTAGACCTTCCATCCCGGCCGGATCCGCTGCCGGTGCGGGAGAAGCAGCGCTTCGCGATCGTGACCCGGTTCGAGGGACAGAAACGCCTCGAGGACGCCGTGCGCGCCTTCGCGCTCGTGCTCAAGGAGGAGCCGGACGCCACGCTCGACATCTACGGCGACGGCAGCCAGCGTGTTGCTCTCGAACGGGAGATCGCCGACCAGGGCGTTGCGGACTCGGTGATCCTGCGTGGTCACGACCCGCGGGCGCGGGAAGCGCTCTGGACCGCGACCGGGTTCCTGATGACCAGCCGGTTCGAGGGTTACCCGCTCGCCACGCTGGAGAGCATGAGCCACGGCTGCCCGGTCATCAGCTATGACATCAAGTACGGGCCGAGCGAGCAGATCACCCACGGCGTCGACGGCTATCTCGTCGACGGCCGGCGACCCCCAGGGCATGGCGCGACCGAATCGTGGAGCTGATCCGCAACCCGGAACTGGTCGCGCGGATGAGCGAGGCGGCCTTCGACAAGGCCGGCGCAACACGACTACCGGGCCTTTCTCACGGACTGGCGAGCCGTCCTCGACGGCGTGATCGCCGCCAAGCCGCGCCGTACCACCCTCGATTCGGTGACGCTGAAGGTCTCGCGGCTTGGCTACCTGCGCCCGTCCGGCTCCCCACCGCCTTCGCCCGCTTCCGGTCCTCCGCCGGCTCGCTCGCCCGCAGGCCTCGTCCGGAGCCTGGCGCGCACCGCGGAAGCTCGAGTTCGCGGCCGTGCTCAAGGTCGACGGACACAGCCCTCGGTCCACTCTGGACAGCGCGGTCGTGACGCTCGACGCAGTCGGCGACGTCGGGTCGGTCGTGGCCATCCCGATGCAGGTCCGCAGGACGGGCACGACGTTCCGGCTCACGGCACCAGGTCGACCTCGCCGAGGTCTTCGCCGGGATGGACGACGCCGGGCGTTCGGCGCGGCTGCGGCTGCGACTGGTGTGGGAGAACTCCAGCTGGGAGAAGACGTTGTCGCGCCCCCGACGCATGGAGCCCAACTACGAGGTGTCTTTCTCGGGCAAGGGAGTGGTCCCCCTGAACCGGGGGCAAGTCGGCTCCGCGCTAGTTGGACGACGGGCTGCACAGTTTGCTTTCCGGACGCGGCTAGGCTGGTGCAGATGCCAGAGATCCGGATGCCGGAGGGTCAGTACTTCTCGCTCTCCGGGATGATCAGGGCCAACACCGGCGGACAGACGCGGGCTCTCCTGATGCGCAACCGCCTGCTCGCCCAGCGGGCCGGCATCGAGCCGACCATCCTGACGTTCGACGCGTTCCGAGCTATCGCGGATACCCGCGCGGCTTGCGCGAGCAGGGTCTTCTCGTGGACCCGATGCGACTGCTCAACATCTTCGAGTGGTATCGCGAGCACAGCGTCGACCAGCTCGAACCGATCGGACAGGCCCCTCGACGTCTGGACGGCCTATGACGCGCGTCGACGACGCCCACCCGGACGGCACCGTGCACCGGACGCAGTACTGAATCCACGAGACCGGCCAGGCAGCGATCCAGGACTACCGCCGTCCCGACGGCTCGGTCTATGCCCGCGTCCCGGCGCCACGGCCAACGAGCAGACGCCCGTGACTCTCGTCAACAGCAGAGGGTCTCCCGTCGCTCGCTGGCCGAACGCGGCCGGGTGGCACCAACAGTGGATCGCGAGAGCTGACACCGCCCGACACGAGGGCGTTCGTCATCAGCGACAGCCGCTACGAACTGGTGAGACATCCTGGGGCTGCAAGGCGACCAGTTCCACATCATCCACCTGATGCACAACATCCACGTGCTGGCGTCCCCGTCGCTGGAACTCCCCGGTCAAGGTGACCTACCTGCCCCTGATGGCCTCGATCGGTCAGCTCGACGGACTGGTGACGCTGACCAATCGGCAGCGGAGAGGACGTCTCCCGCGCGTTTCGGCGAGACCAACAACCTCTACGTCGTGCCGAACCCGGTCGAGTCACCGCCGCATCCGGACCCGTTGCCGGACGCGGGCGACCAAGCGGTTCGTCATCGTCTCCCGGTTCGAGCCGCAGAAGCAGCTGGAACACGCGATACGCGTCTTCGCCTTGGTGCTCAAGGAGGAGCCCGACGCGATGCTCGACATCTACGGCGACGGCAGCACCCGCGGCATCATCGAAGCCGAGATCACGAAGCTGGGCCTGGAGAAGTCGGTGATCCTGCACGGGTTCGACCCCCGTGCCCGCGAGAC
This sequence comes from uncultured Actinomycetes bacterium, assembly GCA_963821355.1. Lineage (GTDB taxonomy): Bacteria > Actinomycetota > Thermoleophilia > Solirubrobacterales > Solirubrobacteraceae > JAOPZW01. The sequence continues at coordinate 189,887 of CAWGDO010000012.1, forward strand.
GCTGTGGACCGCCACCGGCTTCCTCATGACGAGCAAGTTCGAGGGATATCCGCTCGCGACGCCTGGAGGCGATGAGCCACGGCTGCCCAGTCATCAGCTATGACATCAAGTACGGACCGCGCGAGCAGATCACCGCATGGTGTCGACGGCTTCCTCGTCAAGCGGGGCGCACACCAGGACATGGCCGACCATGTCGTCGAGCTGATCCGCAACCCGGAGCTCGTGGCGAAGATGGGTGCCGCCGGCTTCGCCAAGGCCGCGCGGCACGACTCCGCGGCGTTTCTCGAGGACTGGCGCACCGTCCTCGACGGCGTGGTCGCCGCCAAGGAGCGCCGGACCACCCTCGACGTCGGTGACGCTGACGGTCACGCGCCTGGTCGCGTCGCGGCTGCCGTCGTTCCCCGGTGACCGGGTCATCGGGCGGCGACCGCGCACGCAGTCGCCATCGGCAACATGGCGAGACCGCGGCAAGGTCAAGTTTGCCGCCCGACTCGAGGTCGACGGCCACAGCGCCGGCGCAACGCTGGACAGCGCGGTCGTGACGCTGGAGGCGGTCGACTCAAGCATCCAGCCGATCCACGTCATCCCGATGCAGGTGCGCCGGGACGGAGCCGACGTTCGAGCTGACGGCGACCGTCGACCTGGCAGGCGCCTTCCGCGGCATGGCTGAGGCAACGCGATCGCTGCGGCTGCGCCTGGCCTGGGAGAACTCGAGCTGGCAGACGACCCTCTCGCCGCCAGGCGGTTGACCCGTTGGCGGGGGACCGATCAGCCTCGACTACTGAAGGATCTGGCGTGCCATCACGAGTCGCTGGATCTGGTTGGTGCCCTCGTAGATCTGGGTGATCTTCGCGTCGCGCATCATCCGCTCGACGGGGTAGTCCTTGACGTAGCCGTAGCCGCCGAGCAGCTGCACGGCGTCGGTCGTGATCTCCATGGCGGCGTCGGAGGCGAAGCACTTGGCGGCCGCGCCGAAGAACGTCAGGTCGCTGTCGCCGCGCTCGGACTTGCGGCGGCCGCGTAGGTCAGCTGCCGCGCGGCCTCGAGCTTCATCGCCATGTCGGCGAGCATGAACTGCAGTCCCTGGAACTCCGCGATCGGCCGGCCGAACTGCTTGCGCTCCTTGGCATATCGCCTTGGCGAAGTCGAGCGCACCCTGCGCGATGCCGACCGCCTGCGCGGCGATCGTGACGCGGGTGTGGTCGAGGGTGCGCAGCGCCGTCTTGAAGCCGGTGCCCTCCGCGCCGATCGATCCGGTCGGCCGGGATGCGGCACGTTGTCGAAGTAGAGCTCGCGGGTCGGCGAGCCCTTGATGCCGAGCTTCTTCTCCGGCGCGCCGAACGTGAAGCCCTCGTCGGACTTCTCGACGACGAACGCCGAGATGCCGTTGGCGCCCGCGTCGGGGTCGGTGACGGCCAGCACGGTGTAGTACTCCGAGACGCCGGCGTTGGTGATCCAGCGCTTCGCGCCGTTGAGCACGTAGGAGTCGCCGTCGCGCACCGCGCGCGTGCGCATCGCCGCGGCGTCGCTGCCGGCCTCGGGCTCGGACAGCGCGTAGGAGAACATCGCCTCGCCGCTGGCCACCGCCGGCAGGTAGCGCTTCAGCACGTCCTCGGACGCGGACAGCAGCAGCGGCATGGTGCCCAGCTTGTTGACCGCCGGGATCAGCGAGCTGGACGCGCAGACGCGGGCCACCTCTTCGATGACGATGACAGTCGCGAGCGCGTCGGCACCCGCGCCGCCGTACGCCTCAGGGATGTGCACGGCGTGGAAGTCGGCCTTGCGCAGCGCGTCGTAGGACGCCTGCGGGAACTCGCCGCTCTCGTCGACCTCGGCCGCCAGCGGCGCGATCTTGTCCTCGCACACGGCGCGCACCGACTCGCGCAGCATGTCGTGCTCGGGGGACAGCCTGAACAGGTCGAAGTCGCTCACCTGTTGAGGGTACGTGCGCCGAGACGCCGCCGCGCGACCCCCCTCACCCACGCGGAGATCGGGTGCAGGAGCATGGGCAGATGACCGACGACGCGACGATCGAGCGACTGCTCGCCGCCGAGACCTGGGCGGTGGTGGGGCTGCGCGACAACCCGGCGCGGCCGGCGTACGGCGTCGCGCGCGCTGCTGCAGGCAGCGCGGCAAGCGCATCGTGCCGGTGCACCAGCACCCGCAGGAGGTCTTCGGCGAGAAGGCCTACGCGACGCTCGCGGACATCCCGTTCCCCGTCGACGTGGTCGACGTGTTCGTCAACTCGACCCGCGCCGGCGCCATCGCCGACCAGGCCGTCGAGATCGGCGCGAAGGGCGTGTGGTTCCAGCTCGACGTGATCGACGACGAGGCCTACGCGCGAGTGGCCGCCGCGGGCATCGACATGGTGATGGACCGGTGCCCCGCCATCGAGTGGTCGCGCCACGGTCCCCGCTGACGGCTGATGATGCGGCACAGCTCGCTCGGGCGGGCGGCTCAGCCGCCGAAGCCGACGCCGCCCGCACGGCGACGCGCGCGCAGCGCCTCGCCCTTGGCCCGGGCCTTGTCGCCGAGCTCGTGCTGGAACTTCTCCATCGCGCTCCAGCAGCCCGGGGTCGGAGGTCGCGAGCACCCGCACGGCCAGCAGGCCCGCGTTGCGCGCGCCGCCGATCGAGACGGTGGCCACCGGGACACCGGCGGGCATCTGCACGATCGAGAGCAGCGAGTCGAGGCCGTCGAGGCGCTCGAGCGGCACGGGCACACCGATGACGGGCAGCGGGGTGACCGACGGCGAGCATGCCGGGCAGGTGGGCGGCTCCCCCGGCGCCGGCGATGATCACCTTCAGCCCACGGCCGGCAGCCGCCTCGCCGTACGCCAGCATCTCCTGCGGCATGCGGTGAGCGGACACCACGTCGACCTCGTGCGCGACGCCGAACTCGTCCAGCGCGTCGGACGCGTCCTTCATCACGACCCAGTCGGAGTCGCTGCCCATGACGATCCCGACCAGCGGTTCGGGAGTCTCAGCCATCGATGTCTCCTCGCAGGAAGGCGGCCGCGTGGACGGCGCCGCGCGCGTACGTCCTCAGCATGGTCGCCAACCGTCGTGACGTGACCCACCTTTCGCCCTGGGCGGACGTCCTTTCCGTACATGTGGATGTGCACGCCCGGGTCGTGGGCCATGCAGTGCAGGTAGCCGCTGTACATCTCGGCGATGTCGCCGCCGAGGACGTTGGCCATGGCGACGTGCGGCGCGGTCATCCGGGTGTCGCCGAGCGGCAGGTCGAGCACCGCGCGCAGGTGCTGCTCGAACTGGCTGGTGCGCGCCCCCTCGATCGTCCAGTGACCGCTGTTGTGCGGGCGCATCGCCAGCTCGTTGACGAGCACGCCGTCGGCCGTGTCGAACATCTCGACGGCGAGCACGCCGGTGACGTCGAGGCCCTCGGCGATGCGCAGCGCGGCCTGCTGGGCGGCCAGCGCGTGGTCCTCCGGCGATCGGCGGCCGGTGCGAACACCTCGCGGCAGACGCCGTCGACCTGCACCGTCTCGACGACCGGATAGACCGCGGCCTGGCCGTGCGGGCTGCGCGCGACGAGCACGGCCAGCTCGCGGGTGAAGTCGACGCGCTCCTCGGCCAGCAGCGGCCTCGCCCCGTGCGCGAGCCAGTCGGCAGCTTCCGTCGGCGCGTGCCGACGACCCGCACGCCCTTGCCGTCGTAGCCGCCGCGCGGCGTCTTCAGCGACGACCGGCCAGCCCGACCTCGTCGCCGAAGGCCCGCAGCGCCGTCGTGTCCGTCACCATCCGCCAGCGCGGGCACGGCGACGCCGAGCTCGGTCAGCCGCGCGCGCATCACCGACTTGTCCTGGGCGTGGACAAGGGCGTCAGGACCGGGGCGTACGACGACGCCGCGCTCGATCGAGCGCGCGCAGGTGTCCGGTCGGAACGTGCTCGTGGTCGAAGGTGATCACGTCGCAGCCCTTGGCGAACCGTCGCAACGCCTCGAGATCGGTCTCGTTGCCGATCTCGGTGCCGGGCACGACCTGGGCGGCGCTGTCGCGCGCCGTCGCGGGCGAGCACTCGCAGCGTGATGCCGAGCTCGATCGCCGGGCCGGCCATCATCCGCGGCGAGCTGTCCGCCACCGATGACGCCGACAACCGGGAATCCCACGGGGCTGACCCTACCCAGGGGCGGCTACGGGGATTGGATGAGGCCGATGACGTTGCCGTCGGCGTCCTTCAGAGTGGCGATCAGACCCGGTCGACGTCTGGAGCCCGGGATCGACGTCCGCGATCGACCTCCGAGGTCGACCTCCGGCGATCGACCTCCGAGATCGACGCCGACGAGCCAACGCCGACGCGCCACGCCAGCCAACGCCGCAACCACCCCGACAGTCACCGCGCGGCGGTGGCTATCGAGGCCGCGGCTTTCCTCCTCGTGCAGCGCGACCATTTCCTGGGCTTGTGGGAAACCTCAACAGAACAACGACGCGTCTGCGTGTGGTGGTGTGGTGACTCTTCGTGAGTGTCGCCCTGTGGATAGAAGTGGTTGTGGATAAAGGGGTTCTGGGTGGGGGTTTGTGTCGGGGGTGGCTTCTAGGGTCGGGTCATGGCTTCAGATAGGACATCGGATTCGGCCGAGGAGATGGCTGCGGATGTGGCTGCCTTCTTGGCGGATCGCTACGGGGCCACCGAGCTCGTCGGTGCCACCGAGCCGGTCGGGGCCACCGAGCCGGTCGGGGCGACGGAGCCGGTCGGTGCCACCGAGCTCGTGGGGCGACGGAGCTGGTCGTGCGACCGAGCCGGTCGGTGAAACGGGCGCGCAGGTGTTGGCCGCGCAGATCCGAAGCAACGCGTTGCGGATCGCCGCGCCGCGAGGCCGAGCAGTTGGCCCTGGTCGCGGAGTTCACCGGGGTGGTGGAGGCGGGGGCGGTGGCCGAGCTGGCGTTCGCCCGCGCGGCTCGGGTGGGGCCCCCGGTGAGGAGGTGGTCGCTTCGGCGATGGTCGGGGAGGTGCAGGTGGTGTTGGGGGTGGCGGCGCGTCCGGCGGGTCGGTTGGTCGATCTGGCTCACCGGTTGACCACGGTGCTGCCCGACACGCTCGACGCGTTGGCCGCGGGCCGGTTGGACCTGGTCCGGGTCCGGTTGCTGGTCGAGGCCACCCAGGTGCTCTCGGACCGGGACGCTCGCGAGGTGCAGGACCGGCTGCTGGCGGTGGCCGGGTCGTCGCCGTGGGACGGGCCGTCGCCGCGGTGCTGGCGGGACCGGACCGCGCGCACCGTGACCCGGGTGGATGCCGACGCGGCGGCGCGGCGCCGGAGGAGCGGACGTGCCGCGCGGTCGGTGCGCTCCCCGCCCACCGGGGCCGGGATGGCCGAGCTGATCGTCGGCACCGACGCCGCCGATGTCGCGATGACCGAGCCGGTGCTGACCGACCTGGCCCAGGCCCGGGACGACCCACCGAGCGACGGCGACTACGTGAGGATGGACCAGCGCCGGGTCGACGCGTTCGTCGAGCTGTTCCGCCGGGTCCGCGACGGGGACCCGCTGCCGGGGGTGTCGGTGCGCCGGGTCCGCGAGCTCGGGCTGGTGCTCCACGCGGACACCTTCTTCGGCACCGGCCCGGCCGCGCAGGACCCCGGGGAGGTCCGTGGCCTGACCGGGCAAGCCGTCCTGGACCCGGTCACCGCCCGGGAGCAGGCCCACGCGATGGCCGCCACCGGTGCGACCAACGTGTTGCTGGTCGACCGGGCCGGGGTGCTGACCCGGGTCGTGCGGCTCCCACCGCACCCGCCGGCGGGTGGACCCGGCAACTGCTCGACCGGGCGGTCCGCGCCCGACTGGCCTGGGCGACCTCGGCGCGGCGACCCGGCGACTGGGCGACTGCCGGCGCTGTCCACCGAGTCGTACGCGCCGACGGTCGCGATCACCGAGCACGTGCGAGCCCGTAACCCGCGCTGCACCGCCTATGACTGTCCAACTCGAGCGCACCGGTGCGATCTGGACCACGACGTGCCCTGGCCGCGCGGCCCGACCGAGGTGGACAACCTCGCGCCGCGGCACCGACGCCACCACGAGCTCAAGACCCGCGGCCTGGTCGCGACCCGGCTCAATCAGGACGGGTCGGTCGAACACACGCATGCTCACCGGACTGGCCGTCACCACCAGACCCGAACCCCTACCCGGCTACGCACCCGGCGAAGGCTACGGACCGGAGACAGCGGCACGCGCGGGCTGAGCGACGACGCAGCTCGCGCTGCCGCGGGACGGCACAGCACGCGGAGCCCGCACGACGACAGCACGTGCTGTGTGCGCGAGGCCGCGGCACCCGAACCCCCGGGTGTGTCACGGTCCGCGCCGTCGGATGCGGGCGGCGGCGCGGGCGGACGGGCGCGTATCAAGGAACCGCCCGATCTGGCGCGGATCTTGAGCGGGTGGATCGCGACGCCCCGACGTAGGCTCCGAGCGTGCGGCATCTGGTGCGGACCGAGATTGGTGTAGTCGTCGCGATCGCCGTGGGGCTGGTCGTCGTCTACGTGGGTCTTGCGATATTCATCTCCGGCAACGACCGGTTCGCTGGGGCTGTCGTCCTCGTCCTCGGCCTTTGGCTGATGGTTTCAGCGCCGATCGTCCATGATCGCGTGCATCGCGAACGGGGCGAGGAGAGTCACGCGGTGTGGGGCAGAGGAGTCCGCAGGAAGCCGCCCTGGTGGCCGGCGCGGTAGCCGGACAACGAGCGGCATCGCTGCGAGAAAGACCCGGCGGAGCGGTATCGCCGGGAGAAAGACCCGGCGGAGCGGTATCGCCGGGAGACAGACCCCGCGGAGCAACCCGCGGCCGCGTTCCGCTCGGCTCCTATCGGTCAGACGCTGGGCGTCCGTTCCGTCGGGATGCTTGAGCCGTAGGCAGCCATGAAGCCTTGTCGCCAGCTGGGATATCGCAGCGACCAACCGAGCTCCCGCTTCGCCTTGGCGTTCGAGGCGCCGCGGGACTAGGTTCCCATCATCACGGCGCCCTCGCCCGCAATCAGCCGCGCTAGCCAGCGTGGGACGTGGCGAGGCGGCTTGGCGCCCAGCACCTCCGCCAGCACGGGCAACCAATCGCGCACTGGGGCAGGCTCGTCGTCAACGATGTTGTAGATGCCGGGACCGTCGTGGTCGAGCGCGAGCACGGTCGCTCTCGGCGGCATCGTCGAGGTGGATGAACGAGGAGACGCCGCCGCCGTTGCCGACGATCGGGAACTGCCGCTTGCGCACGGGCTCGAGCAGCCCGTCGTGGCGGCGCCGTAGAAGCCGCCGTAGCGAAGCGCTATCCCGCCGGCGTCCGTGACCGCCTGGTCGAGATAGCGCATTGCGGCGTTGGTCTCGCGCGCCGTGGCCACCGGGTTGGGGTCGAGCGGATCGTCCTCGGTCTTGACCGGCCCGCCCTCACGCGCGTACCGAAAGGGTGCGAAGCTCTGGGCGACGAACCGGCGGACGCCGGCCTCGCGCGCGGCGGCGAGCAGGGCGTCGGTGCCCTCGGTTCGAAGCCGGTTGGTCGGTGCGAAGCTGCGGTCGAGGTTCCTGGAGAAACGCACGTCCGCCAGAGCGGTCGCCTGGTGGACGATCGCCACGGGCCGGGTTCCCAGGACGGCATTTCGCACGGCGCGCGCATCGAGCAGTCGAGCGCGATCGCTTCCGCCCCGAGCGCCCGTACACGGTCGGCGTGTCCAGGCGACCTGAAGGTGCCGATCACCTCGTGACCTTGATCAACGAGCTGAGGTACGAGCCGGCTGCCGATAGCACCGCTCGCCCCCGCAACGAAGACTCGCATCGTGTTGCTCCCTTCGGTATGTCTGTCACATCCGTCGTGTGTGGGGTGTCACTTCCACTGACACGGGCAACGGGAGGATGTGACCGATGAACGAGGACGAGTGGCTGGCAGATCGGTTCGAGGAGCATCGAGCCCATCTGCGTGGCGTCGCCTACCGGATGTTGGGTTCGCACACCGAAGCCGAGCGCCGTGCAGGACACCTGGCTGCGCCTCAGCCGGTCAGGGGCAAGCGAGGTCGAGAACCTCGGCGGGTGGTTGACGACCGTCGTCGCCCGGGTGTGCTTCAACATGCTGCGTTCACGCAACGTGCGACGTGAGGAGTCCTTCGGGGCGCACGTTCCCGACCCCGTCATCGGGCCCGACGGAGGGCTCCAACCGGAGGAGGAGGCATTGCTGGCCGACTCGGTCGGCCTCGCTCTGCTCGTGGTGCTCGACACACTCACCCCGGCCCGAGGCTGGCGTTCGTCCTCCACGACATGTTCGACCTGCCGTTCGACGAGATAGCTCCGATGGTCGGCCGAACCCCGGCGGCGGCGAGACAGCTCGCCAGCAGGGCTCGACGCCGGCGTCAAGGATCAGTATACGACGCCTGACCCCGATCTTGCTCGTCAACGAGATGTGGTCGACGCGTTCTTCTTGGCTGCGCGAGGGGGCAATTTCGACGCTCTCGTCTCTGTGCTCGACCCCGATGTCGTGCTGCGAATCGACGCGGGAGCCATGCTCCGCAGCATCCAAGGTGGTCAGGGGCGCCGCGTCCGTGGCCAACCAGGCACTGGCCGGACTACGAACGGCGTTGGCACGCCCGGTTGTACACCTGCGTCCCAGCAATGGTGAACGGAGCCGCCGGGGTCGTCGTGACGGTGGGCGAGCAGCCCATGGCCGTGATCGGGTTCACCGTCTAGTCGGAGGCAAGATCGCCGAGATCGATGCGATCGCCGACCTGGAGCGCGTCCGTCAGGATCACCGCGTCCGTCGGCGATGGCGGCATGGAGGGCTAGCCCGTGGATCCCCGAGGCCGATCGCCCTTGATCACACGTCCGGCCGAGCCGTCACGCACTCACGGATAGCTCACCACAGTGACCGGCACGTCCGGGTTGGCGATCGTCGAGGACCCGCCCGTGTCGTTGACGACGTTCAGGATGCCGCCCTTCCCGACGCTGGGGTCGAGGAAGATGGTGAGCAGATCGTTGAGGCTTGACGCCGGAAGTGTGGTTGGCACTTCGAACGCGCGCGTCGCAAAGATGTCGATGCCCTGATTGAAGAAGCTGTAGCTGCCCATCCCGTAGCCGCTGAAGCTCGTCACATGCTTCGCAATCTTCAACGCCGGCCAACCTTGCACGCCGGGACGTTGCGACCACGCCGCCTGGCTCGGCGGGTCGTACGGCATCTCGTTCTGGAAGAACACGACCCTGCCGCGGTTGCCGTTCCAGATCACCTCGGTCTTCTGGTAGTGCTCGACGAAAAGGCCGTAGGCCGTCACGTCATCACCGTTGACGACGACGCCGGTGTCCGCCGTGTTCACGGTCCAACCGACGCCGTTGCCGTGGTCGGCACGCCATGCCCACGTGTCGTCGAGGATCACGTTGTCGCTGTTCACCTCGAGACTGACGGTCGCCTTGCCCGCGGCTGCCCCTCCGATGCGGAAGAACACGTCCTGCAGTGCGGTCGGGTCATTGCGGTTGCTCCGGTGGGCGTTCTTGGGCCCGACCTGGAGCAACAGCGGCGAGTTCTTGGAGCCGGCATCGAAGATGAGCCCGGAGACGTCGACCCCGGGAACGTCGGCGATCGTCATCGGGACGACGCCGTTCTGCGGTACGAGCGTCGCAAAGCCGAGCCCCAGGACGACGGCGTCGGCCCGCTTCACCTTGATCGTTCTGTTGACGTCGTAGACACCCGGAGTGAAGATCAAGTTCTTCCCCCGGGACAGCGCCTGGTTGATCTTGCGCACGTCGTCGCTCGGCTTGGCGACGAGGAACTTCTCGATCGGGATCGAACGGCCGGGCCCGGGACCGTTGGCCCAGCTGATGCCGCTGGAGTCACGGCGAGTCGCTGGGACGAAGACCTGATAGTGCCCGCGGGAGTCGACGTAGAGGAAGGGCGCCTCGCGCGTCACCGGGCTCGTGGTCAGCGTCGTGTAGGGGCCACAGATGTCTGGTTGGGCCGGGAAGCACTGTTCCGGCGCACCCACGGCACCGGAGAACACCTGGTTCCAGACACCGTTGCTCCAGTCGTCGAGGACGCTGTTGCGGACCAGCCACTGCTGCTGTGAGCCGTTGACGACCGTGCCGCCCGCGAACTGCGAGTCGGCGATGAAGCCGCCGCTGGCGAACGACGGGTTGGTGCAGTAGTCCATCAGCGTCACATTGCCGTTGACGTTGACCCGCCGCATCGGGGCGGCCTGGGACACAGCCCAGAACTCGCCGGAGTAGCAGCCGAAGTCAGGGTTGGTGACGTTGATGGTCAGGTTCGACAGCGATCGCCAGAAGTTGTTGAGTGCGACGCAGCTTCCGGCGGCATCGCACTGGTTGCGTACGTAGACGGACCCGTTGATGACGACGTCGGTCGGGGAAAGGCCGAGGCCGGCCACACTGGTGTAGTAGCCGACCTGGAAGTTGAGCGGCGCGGCAGCGGATCCGTATGTTCCGGGCTTGAACACCAACGCATAACGCTGCGGCCCGAACTGGTTGCCCACCTGCTGGGCGGCGATCGCGTCGACGGTCGCCTGGATCTCGCTCGTCGACATGCTCGGGTCGAAGATCTTGACGTTGGGGCCGAAGTCCGGCTGGCCGGACGACGGCGGCGCGGCGTCCGACGACGCATGCGCCGAGCCGGCCAGGCCCGCACCCGTCCCGAACATCACGGTCACCACTGCCGCGACCGCGACCGGCAGCAACCGTCCGGTCCGTCGGCGAGCGACTCGGCGGATGAAGGCGGGGGTACGAAGGCGCGACGTCAACGCAGACATGGAAGATCCCTTCGAGCGGACTCACCCTCTAGGCAGGGGGCTTTCGGTCGAGACAGCCGAGTCTCTGGTCGCCAGAGCGGTCACAGGCAACCACAGTGATCGGCGTCACCAGGGCGTGAGGCAGCAGTCTGGACACGGCCTTTGCGACGGCGACGCCGTAGTGGAATGAGGCTCAGGAGGTCGCGCGCAGCAGCGCGTCGAACGCCGCGCCGACAGACTGCTGCGCGGGATGCGTTGCGGACCGATCGGCTGTCCGCGTACGTCGGATGGAACACCGTCTCCCCGCTGATGAGGCAGTCGGCGACGTAGATGGCAGCGGCGGCCGGGAACACCGAACGCCGCTCCGACCGCGCAGACGACCGCGGCCTCCATCTCGACCGCACGAAATCCCGCCGCAGACCAGTCCGCCACGTCTTCCGCGGTTTCGGCGCCGATCATCTCGCAGGTCACGGTCCCGCCGCGCCACAGCGGCGCCGACGGGTGCAGGGCCGTCAGCCGCACCGCGAGCGCCGTCGCGAGGTCCTCGTCCGGCGCGACCTCGGGACCGTGCGCGCCGAGTGCGCGTTCCTCCGCGCCGTGCCGCGAGTAGTAGGCCGCGCTGTCGTTGCCGGTCACCACGTCGGGCACGACCAGGTCGCCGACCGTCATGCCTTCGGCCAGGCCGCCCGGCGAGCCGCCGAGGACCAGTGCGCGGGCACCGAGGATAGACGCCATGTGCATGTAGTAGGCCATCAACGCGGTCCCCATGACCGGCACCAACCACAGACGTCGCGGCCCGGACGGTGTGCGTCGCGACGACTTCCACGGCGTGGGAGTACATCGGTTGCGTGAGGGTGCGCATCGTCAGTTCCACGCCTTGGCGCGCGGCGTGACGGACAGGTCGGCGACGACCGGGTCGGCGGCCCGGTCGAACACACCGAAGCCGAGTACTCCGTCCACCGCGTAGTCGTCGTCGACCCCGAGTCGCTGGCGCACGAGCGGGGCCGAGATCTCACCGAAGTACATGCCGGCCCCTCTGCCGACACCGGGCTGCCACATCACGGCATCATGCACTTCCCATGACGCATCAAGCGCACCAGGTTCGGGGCCGGGGCTGCCCACTGGATTTCCCTTCAGTCTCGCCGGCGAGGCAAACGGAGTCTGCTTCATCAGCGGCATGCCGGCGCTCGATCCAGCTGGCAAGTTCGTCCCGGAACCTTCGAGGAGGAGGCGGACCTGGCCTGGCACAACGTCACCGCCATCGCCGAGGCGGCGGGCTACTCGATCGGCGAGATCCTGTACTGTGCAATGCGTCCTTGGTGACATCGGCAACTACGGCGACATGAACGACTGGTGGCGACGGCAGTTCCCGGAGATCTCCACTGCTCCTGCTCGGTTCACCTTCCAGGCCGGTGCTCTTCCGTTCGGCGCGAAGATCGAGATCCAAGCGGTGGCCGGGCGCTCGTGAGCCTGCCTAGCCCACCGGCACGAGGCACTTGTACCTGGCGTCCCCGTCCTCCTTGGAGTCCAGATAGCTGTCGGAGTTCGCCGGGCATTGGCTCGGGTCCGGCTCCTCAGCAATGACCTTGTAACGGGCAGCTGAGTCGGAACAGTCGACGACCGCGGACTTCGTACCGTTGGACTCCTCCCAGCACGAGCCGACACCCGTCGACGGGCCGCCGCCGAAGACGCCGGTGAGCCGGGAGACCAGGAAGAGCGCAGCGAGCACACCGAACACGATCCGGAGCTTGCCGATCTTGTTCAGCCCGTTCCCCAACCGCGTGGCGGGCGACACAACCGGCAGCGTCCAGAACTGCCAGCCGTCCGGAGGCGGCGGCCAGGCAGGGTCGACGACGTGACCCTTGCGAGGGTCGAAACCGGTGGGCGCGCCCCAGCTCGGGGGCGGTGTGAACACGAAGTCCGGGCCAGGCGCCTGCGGGATGACGGTCATGTCGTGTCCCGCCCCTGCGACGCCCCGACTGTCGCGACGATCCCGGCAAGGTGCGCGGCCGTCAGCTGCAGGGCCGCCGCCGCATCGGAGATGACCTGGCCGAGCACCGGTGACGGGTCGCCCGCCGTGTAGGCGAAAGCGACGAGCCCGCTGAGCAGCGATTCGCGCCCGTTCAGCTCCATGCTCGGCGCCAGCGGTCCGAGATACTCGAGCAGCTCGTGGCCCTTGAACGCCTCGACGTCCGCGATGAGGTTCGCCTCGTTGTAGGCAGCGTCCACGAACGGCACGATGCGAGCCACCGCCAGGTCGATCATCTGCTCGGAGTGCCCGAGCCCCGCGGCGACGGCCTTCGCGTACATCGCTCGCGCGCCGAGCGCGATCATGTAGCTGAACTGCTTGTTCGTCGGCGTCGAGAGGATGCCCTCGTTGAACCCGGCCTTGCAGGTCGAGCACTGGACGAAGGTCTCGCCCCATTTGAGCGGGATCACGGGGATGAAGAAAAAGGTGAACCAGCGTCGCGGGCGGACCAGCTCGTAGCTGCGGTCCGCCTGGCAGCGCGGGCAATGGAACTCCCCGACGCCCAGAACCGTGAGCAGGCTCCGCCATCCCCACAAGAGCAGCACGAGGCCGTCCCTCCCGTCATCGCCCGTGCCGCCAACGACAGGCGACATCACAGGATGTACGTACAGTGTGACGCAAAGTGAGAGTTTTTGTACATTTCCCGCAAAATTGCCGTCGATTCCGGTCCCGGCCCTTGGGCTGTGACAATCCTCGCCATGACCGACTCCGAGCTCGCGGCCCGCCTTGACGACTTCCAGCGCGTCATCGAGGCCCGCGACGTCGAAGCGGCGGAAAGCGTGCTCGACGAGGCCTACGCCCTGGTCCTGGTGCAACCGGTTGCGCGTCGGTCACGCGAGCCGAGTGGCTGGCAAGTCTTCCTGACTATGTCGTCCACGAGTGGACCGTGCAGGAGCGCTTCATCGACGTCGACGGGGACTGCGCAGCCGTGTTGCAAAGAGGGTTTCAACGAGCGCTGGGTCCAGGGACTGCCGCGAGACGGGTTGTTCGTCGTCTCGGACATCTGGCGTCGGCGCGACGGCGTGTGGCGGTATCAGCAGCAGCACTCCAGCCCGTTGTCAGCGGGAGAAATGCCCAGCGCCTGAGGAAGAAGCCCCGTACCGAGCGAAGAGACGCGGTCAGAGGCCGAGGTCGCGGGCGATGAGCATGCGCTGCACCTCGGAGGTGCCCTCGCCGATCTCCAGGATCTTGGCGTCGCGGTAGAAGCGGCGCGACCGGCGAACTCGTTCATGAAGCCGTAGCCGCCGTGCACCTGGGTGGCCTCGCGGGCGTTGTCGACGGCGATCTCGCTCGGACGTAGAGCTTGGCGATCGCCGCCTGCCGCTTGAACGGCTCGCCGGCGCAGCATCCGCGCCGGCCGCGTCGTAGTAGGCCAGCCGCGCGGTGTGCGCCCGCATCTCCATGTCCGCGATCTTGAACTGGATCGCCTGGTAGTCGCCGATCGGCTGGCCGAACGCCTGCCGCTCGTGCGGCGTAGCGCACCGACTCGTCGACGCAGCCCTGCGCGAGCCCGACCGACAGGGCGGCGATCGCGATGCGGCCCTCGTCGAGGATCGCGCAGGAACTGCGCGAAGCCGCGGCCGCGCTCGCCGAGCAGGTTCGCCGCCGGGCACGCGCACGTCGTCGAAGGACAGCTCGTGGGTGTCGGAGGCGCTCCAGCCGACCTTGGAGTACTTCGGCGACACCGTGAAGCCCGGCGTGCCCGACGGGCACGATGATCGTGGAGATCTCCTTGCGGCCGTCCGGCCGCGGTCGCCGGTGACCGCGGTGACGGTGACCAGCGACGGTGATGTCGGTGCCGGAGTTGGTGATGAACGCCTTCGGTGCCGTTGATCACCCACTCGTCGCCGTCGAGGACGCGCGGTGGTCGGCGTGCCGCCCGCGTCCGAGCCGCCGCCGGGCTCGGTCAGCCCGAACGCCGCCGAGCGCCTCGCCCGCGGCACAGCGCGCGGCAGCCACTCGCGCTTCTGCTCCTCGGTGCCGAACCGGTAGATCGGCATCGCGCCCAGCGAGACCGCCGCCTCGAGGGTGATCGCGACCGACGAGTCGACCCGGGCCAGCTCCTCGAGGGCGAGGCAGAGCGCGAAGTAGTCGCCGCCCATGCCGCCGTACTCCTCCGGGAACGGCAGGCCGAACAGGCCCATCTCGCCCATCTGCCGCGACGATGTCGTAGGGGAACGCGTCGCGCTCGTAGTAGCTCGCCGATCACCGGCGCGACCACGTCGTGGGCGAACTCGCTCGACGGTCTCGCGCAGCGCCTCGTGCTCGGCGGACAGCTGGGTCACGGTGACACTCCTCGTACTCACGATCCTGGTGGCGATGACGGCGCGGTGCCGCTCGAGCGGCGCTCGCGCGAGTGTGTCACCGCGGGCGCCATCCGTGCAGGCCGCTGTAACGACCTGCCCCATATGGTGCCATGCCCTCGGGCGCCATGTCGCACGCGTTCCGGCGTGGGGATCCAGGCCGCCGGTGGCGCCTCTCCCTCACGTACGCTCGACAGGTGGCTGCCGCCGTCGTGACCGCCGTCCAGCGGGTGCACGACCGCCTGGGCCACCTCGTGCGCGAACTGGTGAAGTTCGGCATGGTCGGCGGCGTCGCCTTCGTGGTCGACGTCGGCCTGTTCAACGTGCTGCTGCACAAGACCGGCGAGCCGCTGACGTCGAAGACGGTCTCGACCGTCGTCGCGACGACCGTGGCCTACGCGGGCAACCGGGTCTGGACCTTCCGGCGCCGGGCACGCTCGGGGGTCGGCCGCGAGTACACCCTGTTCTTCCTGCTCAACGGCGTGGGGCTGGCGATCGCCCTGGGCTGCCTCGCGATCAGCCACTACCTGCTCGGCTTCACCGGCCCGCTGGCGGACAACATCGCGGCCAACGTCGTCGGCCTGGGGCTCGGCACGGCCTTCCGGTTCTGGTCCTACCGCCGCTTCGTGTTCCCCGCGCGCGCCGGAGCCGGAACCCGCACTGGTCAGCGGGGACCCGCTCCCGCCGCGCTGAGGAACAGCGCGAAGACGGGCGGTTTCTGCTGGACCAGCTCGAGGCGCCCGCCCTCGGACTCGGCGAGCTCACGGGCCACCGCCAGGCCCAGCCCGGTGCTGCGCCGGCCACTGACGGCTCGCTCGAAGATGCGCGCGCCCAGCTCCGGTGGGACGCCCGGGCCCTCGTCGGTGACCTCGACGACCAGCGAGATGCCGGTCGAGCGGGTGGACACGGTCACCTTGCCCCCGCCGTGCGTGAGGCTGTTCTCGAGCAGGGTGGCCAGCACCTGCGACAGCCCGTTGTGCGTCGCGAGGGCGACCAGGCCCCGCGTGCCGGTCGCCACGATGCGCCGGTTCACCTTGCCGAAGGCCGGTTCCCACTCCACGACCTGCTGCAGGACGACGTGGTCGAGCGGCACCGGACCGGCGCGCATGTTGTTGTCGCGCACGCTGTCGAGCAGGTGCTCCACGACGGCTACCAGCCTTTCGACCTGGGCGAGCGCACTGCGCGCCTCCTCTTTCACGATGCGTGGGTCGTCGGCCTGGACGATCTCCTCGAGGCGCATGGAGAGCGCGGTCAGCGGGGTCCGCAGCTGGTGCGACGCGTCACTGGCGAACTGCCGCTCGGCGGCGATCAGCCGGTCGATCCGGTCACCGCTGCGGTTGAGCAGCTCGCAGACCCTGTCGACCTCCGCGATGCCGCTCGGCTTGAGCGGCGGCCGGGCACGACCGGAGCCGAGCGTCTCGGCGCGCTCGGCGAGCACGCCCATCAGCCGGGTGAACCGCCGGCTGCGCCAGATGCCGACGCCCACACCGGCGGCGACAGCGACGACACCGAGACCGGCGATCACCGCCACCGACATCCAGCCGGTGAGCTCGTTGCCCGCGACTCCCGAGATGATCGCGAACGGCACGCCGAGCAGCAGCACCGCCACGACGGCGACGAGGATGCTGGAACCGACGAGTTGTCGCTGCACCGTTACTCACGCTCGAAGCGGAAACCCACACCCCGAACGGTCGTGATGAAGCGCGGGTTGGCCGCGTCGTCACCGAGCTTCTTGCGCAACCAGGACACGTGCATGTCGAGCGTCTTGGTCGAGCCCCACCACGCCGTGTCCCAGACCTCGCGCATCAGCTGCTCGCGGGTCACGACCTTGCCGTGCTCGCGGAGCAGCACGCGCAGCAGGTCGAACTCCTTCGCGGTCAGCGTCAGCTCCTGGTCGTCCATCCAGGCACGGTGCGAGTCGACGTCGATCCGTACGCCGTGGATGCCCTGCGCGGCCTCGACGACGCCGCGGCGCAGCAGGGCGCGCACGCGGGCGAGCAGCTCGGCGAGCCGGAACGGCTTGGTGACGTAGTCGTCGGCACCCGCGTCGAGCCCGACGACGGTGTCCACCTCGTCGGCGCGGGCCGTGAGCACGAGCACCGGCACGCCGCTGCCCTCGTTGCGCAGCCGGCGGCAGACCTCGAGGCCGTCCATGCCGGGCAGCCCGAGGTCGAGCACCACCAGGTCGACCGGGGTGCCGGAGGCAGACCGGAGCGCGCCTGGCCCGTCTTCACAGACCTCGACCTCGTACCCCTCGCGACGCAGGGCTCGAGCCAACGGCTCCGAGATCGCCTGGTCGTCCTCGGCAAGGAGCACGCGGGTCATGTTCGTATCGTAGGTGCTCGGCGCCACCTCGTCCTGCATCGTCATGGCCAAACACCCTTTCAGTCGAATCGGGCGATCTGTGCATGCAGCGCCTGCAACTCGCGCGCCCGTCGCTCATAGGTCATACCCACAATCAGCAGCAGCAGACCTGCTCCGGCGATGACAGACCACCGGGGCACAGCGGCATAAAACGCCATAAGATAGGGCGAAAGTTGCACGAAGGCATCGATCGCCAGGACTCCCCCACCGATGACCAGCGGTGCCTTGAGCCGTCGGGCGATGCCCGAGCAGAGCACCACGAGGGCGGCCAGACCCAGCAGCATCGGTCGCAGGTTGCCCGGGTCGGTGACCGCGCGCAGCAGGCTGGGACCCAACACGAGGCACAGCCCCGTCGCATACGCGCGCCACGACGAGTACGCCGGGTCGCGCCGCCGACGCCACATGCCGAGCGTCACGAGGGCGACGCCGGCCGGCACGGTGTAGGCCTCGGGTGCGTCGACGTCCGAGAGCACGAGGCGCACCCAGCTGCTCGCGGCGAGCAACCCACCCGCCGCCCAGCCGACACCCTGCCGCCAGGGCAGCCCCGGCCGCAGCGCCACGATGGCGGCCGCCACCCCGGCGGCGAGCAGGGCCAACCAGAGCCGGTCGGCGTCGAGTGCGGAAAGGGCGACGCCCATGGCAGCGCACACGACGGCCGGCGCGGTCACGTCGTCGCGCAACGTTGTGGGCAACAGCTTTGCCGTACGCGCGGTGATGGCACCGCTCGCGTCCAGCCAGACCGCAGCGACGGCGAGCACTCCGGCCGTGACCGTGACCGCGAGCCCCGCGCTCGCAGTCGAGCCACCGCCCCAGAGGGTCAGCGTCGCGGCCTCCGCGCACACCGAAACGGTCGCGATGACCACCAGTCCGCGTCGCACGGTGGCGACGAGCGGGAGCGTCGCGGCGCTGCTCGCGGCCAGCGCACACAGCCCCAGCGCGAGGCTCCACACGGCCGGCCAGCCCGCGCCCCCGGCGCGAGCCAGTGCCGCCGCCTCGGCGATGACGGACAGCGTGGCCGCGGTGGCAAGGCTCAGCCGTACGGGTGCCAGAGCGGGTCTGCCGCCGACGAGTACAGCCGCAGCGGTGAGCACCGCGGCTGCTGTCGCCAGTGCGGCCAGGGTGGTGGCCTGTCCGGCCAGTGACCACGCCACGGCCAGCCCGAGCACGGCCAGCCCGGTCGCGGAGCAGACGGCGCCCCAGGCGAGGGGGCCACGGCGCAGCAGCCAGGCACCGACGAGCACCAGCGCCGCGGCAACCGCCAGGTCGATCAGGACAGCGACCCCGAACGTCAGGTCCGTCGCGACCGGCAGCGTGAGTGCGGCGAGCGCGGCGAGTGGCACGCCGATCCGGGCGATGGGCCGGAACCCGTGGACGCGGTCGGCGACGCACAGCGCGAGGGCGACGCAGGCCAGCAGCAGCGGGATCTCCATCCCCCAGCTCAGAGTCGTGCTGTAGTCGACCAGGTCGAGCATCTGCCGCGCCGAGCCGCTGGTGCCGCCCTGCCACGGGCGATCGAGCCAGCCGAGGTGCCCGCCGATGACGACGCCGATGGCGGTGACGGCGGCCAGCCCCGGCGCGACCGACGCCGTGAGGGCGACGAACGCAGGGCCGCGACGGTGCTGCCGAGGCACGGCGACCGCGAGCACCAGCAGCGCGACGGCCACCGCGGAGAGCACGAGCGGGAGCCAGAAGGAGTCGACCCGATCCGCGGGCACCGCCCAGGCAGCGGCCACGACCAAACCAGCTGACGCCGTGCCGGCGGCCGCAGCCAGCATGGGCAGCCGGGCGTCGGCGACGACACCACCGGCGGCCACCACGGCGAGGACGAGCAGCAGGGCGGTGCCGGGCACGAGAGAACCGGTCTCCACGTAGGCCGCCGTCAGGGCAGCGCCGCTCGCCACCAGCCACGCGAGCCCGGCGCCGCCGGCGAACACGATCCGCGCGTCGCGCGACCGGGTGACCTTGAGCCCGCCGGCGGCCAGCCCGAGGGCCAGGACCGCGGCGACGGTGAACCCGGCCGCTGACACGGCAGCCGGGTGGGACGAGATGTCGGCCAGGTGTGCGGTGAGCAGCGGCACGGACAGCTGGCTCAGCACGGCGGCGGAGATGCGCAGGGAACGAGGTCGGCACGACGACCCACGTGTAGTCGGCCACGCCTGCGGCGAGTTGCAGGCCTCCGTACGGTTGTGACCGATGGCGCACCACGCGCTCGTGCAACTCGCCCGGCACACCGCGCTCGTCGAAGAACCGGCGGACGAGGTCTTGGGTCCCGTCGTTCGAGCCCGTGTCGACGATGACCCAATGATCGATGAGAGCGACGACCGACTCGAGGGTCTCTTCGATCACGTGCGCCTCATCGCGCACGATCATGTTGAGGCAGATCGTCGGCCGCGCCATCGGCGCAGACACTACGGACGTGGCGCGGTCAGCGCAGGGTGGCGCCGAGCCCGCCGGCCGCGTCGATGCAGCGTGCGCGCCGACGGCGACGTCGGCGTCGGTCAGCGTGCGGTCGGTTGCCTGCACGCGCAGCCGGAAGGCAAGGCTGCGGCTGCCCTCCGGCACGCCAGGCCCGCGGTAGACGTCGAACAGCTCGCACGCTCGCGAGCGAGCGCTCGCCGGCGGCGGCGTGCAGCGCCTGCTGCACGTCCCCGCCGGCACCGCCTCGGCGACCGCGAACGCGAGGTCGATGTCGCTCGAGGGATACGCGGCTGATCGGCGGAACAGCCGCGACGGCGGCTTCCGCGCCAGCAGGCGGCCGAGGTCGACGTCGAGCACGGCGACCCGCTCGTCGACGTCGAACGCCTCGAGCACCCCGGGATCGATCTCACCGACGACGCCGACCACCTGGCCGTCGAGCCAGTCCCGGCTCTGGCGTCGCGTGCGAGCTGGGTGCCGCACCGTCGATGCGCGCTCGGACCGCGTCGTCAGGCGCCATGCGTCCGTCCAGTCCACAGCCGCCGCGGCGAGCTCGTCCCACACCGCAACCGCGCCGGGCGCCTCCCGCCCCGCGAGCACGACGCACAGCTGCTCCGTCTCGATACGGCAGCTCGACGTCGCCGGCAGGTAGCGATGCCCGATCTCGAACAGCGACACGCCGCAGGGCGCGGTGCGACTCGTTGTAGGCGATCGACTTCAGCAGACCCGGGCACGAGCGAACCGCGCAGCACCGACTGCTCGGCCACGAGCGGGTTCGCCACCTTCACGACGCCACCGCGGAGGCCGGCGCGCTCCATGTCACCCGGTGAGAGGAACACGTCGGGCATCGCCTCGCTGACGCCGAGACCGTAGCAGCACCTCACGCACCCGGCGGCGCCGCTGCTGCGCGCGACGTGAGCGCCGCCACCGTCCGGTGACTTCGGCACGCGTGCGTCCGATGTTGGCGTAGCCGTAGTGGCGCGCCACCTCCTCGATGACGTCGATCTCCGCGGTGCTGTCCGGCCGCCACGACGGGATGCTCACCGCGAGCACACCGTCCTGCACCGGCGACGCCGACGGTGAAGCCGATCGGGTCGAGCAGTCGCTTGACGTCGGCGTCGGTCAACGTCGATGCCGAGCATCGCGTTGACCCGGGCCGTCCGCACACGCACCGCACGTTCGACCGGTGGCAGCGACTCGGCACGTGCGTCGGCCATCCCGTCGTGCACCGACGAGCGCCGGGCACGTCTCGGCGCAGCAGCTCGGCGAACCGGGCGATCGACGCGATCGATGCCGTACGGGTCGACGCCACGCTCGAAGCGGGCCGACGCCTCGCTGCGCAGCCCGAGCCGGGGCACGGACTGGGCGATGCCGTCCGGCTCGAACCAGGCGATCTCCAGCGCCGACGACGGTCGTCGCGTCGGTGATCTCGCTGTCGAGGCCGCCCATGATCCCGCCGACGCCGATGGGGACGTCGTTGCCGTCGCAGATCAGCAGGTCCTCGTGCGTGAAGCGCGCGGGTCGGCGCCGTCGAGCGTCACCATCGTCTCGCCGTCGCGCGGCGCGCCGGATGCGGAACCCGCCGCCACCGAGCGTCTCGAGGTCGTACGCGTGGTTCGGCTGGTTGCGATCGAGCATCACGAAGTTCGACACGTCGACGACGTTGTTGATCGGGCGCATCCCGGCCAGCGCCAGGCGGTGCTGCATCCACGGCGCCGACGGCTTGACCTCGACGCCGGAGATCACGGTCGACGTGAACCGACCGCAGCGGTCGCCGTCGACGATGGTGACGGGTGCCGTCGCGCGGCGCGCCGTCGCTGGCGAGCCCGACGCGCTCTGCGTACAGCGACGATCCCGAGCCACGCGGCGAGGTCACGCGCCACGCCCGAGGTGGCCGAAGCAGTCCGGCCGGTTGCGTGTGACGTCGAGGTCGAACACGACGTCCTCGTCGATGCCGAGCGCGTCGAAGATCGGCACGCCGAGCGGCGTCGCCGCGTCGAGCAGCAGGATCCCGGAGTGGTCCTCGCCGAGACCCAGACTCGCGCGCCGAGCAGAGCATGCCCTCGCTCGCGATGCCGAGGATCTTGCGCGCCCCGATCTTCATCCCGTCGGGGAACGCTGTGCCGATCGTGGCCAGCGGCACGACGTCGCCGGCGCGACATGTTGAACGCGCCGCACCACACGTGGCGCGTCTCGCCGTCGCCGGCGTCGACGTACACGCGGTGCACCCGCTCGGCGTCCGGGTGGCGCTCGGTGCGCAGCACCTTCGCCGTGACGATGCCGGGGATCGGTGCGCCGTGGCGCTCGACGCCGTCGACCGCGAGGCCGGTGGCGTTCATCGCCGCGGCCAGCCGCGTCGACGTTCGCCGTGGAGGCGTCGCCGAAGTCCGCGTAGTCGTTGAGCCAACTCAAGAGCACCTTCATCGTCGATCCGTCCTGTCACTCGGCTTCCTCAGAACTGGTTGATGAAGCGGATGTCGTTGCGTGAACATCTCGCGCAGGTCGTCGACGCCGTGGTACTCCTTGGCCATGCGGTCGATGCCGAAGCCGAAGGCGAAGCCGCTCCACTCCTCGGGATCGATGCCGCAGGCGGTGAGCACGTTCGGATGGACCATCCCGCAGCCGCCGAGCTCGAGCCACGAGCCGTCGGGCCGTTGGATGTCGAACTCCGCCGACGGCTCGGTGAACGGGAAGAAGCTCGGCCGCAGCCGGCTGGTGAAGCCCGGCCCGAAGAACGCATGGGTGAACGCCTCGATCGTGCCGGCGAGGTCGGCGAAGGTGATGCCCACGGTCGATGACGAGGCCCTCGATCTGGTGGAACACCGGCATGTGCGTGGCGTCCGGCTGTCTCGTTGCGGAACACACGACCCGGGGCGACGATGTAGATCGGCGGCGGCTGCGTCGTCATCACGCGGGCCTGCACCGGCGAGGTGTGCGTGCGCAGCACGGTCGAGCCGGGCGGGCCGTGGTCGACGAACAGCGTGTCCCACATGCTGCGCGCCGGGTGGCTCGGCGGCATGTTCAGCGCCTCGAAGTTGTACCAGTCGGTCTCCACCTCGGGCCCCTCCGCGACCCGGAAGCCGAGCCCGACGAACACGTCCTCCAGCCGCTCCCAGGCCTGCGTCACGAGGTGGGCGTGACCGCGGGCGGCGGACGGCGGTGCTCGGTGAGGTCCATCCGCTCGGCCGCGAGTTGCACGGCGCGCTCGCGCGGCGCCGAGCTCCG
The DNA here is from genome assembly GCA_963821355.1 of uncultured Actinomycetes bacterium. Taxonomy (GTDB): domain Bacteria; phylum Actinomycetota; class Thermoleophilia; order Solirubrobacterales; family Solirubrobacteraceae; genus JAOPZW01. The sequence goes on from CAWGDO010000012.1 coordinate 212,934, forward strand.
CGCGGCGCGGCATCGGCCGCCGCGCCGACGGCCTCCATCGCCTCGTTCAGCGCCGGCGCCCATCGCCTTCTTCTCGTCGATCGTCGCCAGGCCGCCGAGGCGTGGCCTTCAACTGCGACAGCGGCCCGCGCTTGCCGAGCATCTCGCTCGTCACCACGGTCAGGTCGTCGAGCGTCGCCGTGGCGATCACGGCCGCAGCGCCTCGTCACGGGCGCGTGTGATGTCATCGATCATCAGTTCTCGCTCCTCACGTACAGAACAGGGTCAGGCGTGCGCGACTCCCCCGGACAGCGTCCGGGGGCCACGAAATCGGAGCGAGGCGACAGCCACGGACGTGCACGTTAGCGGCGCTCGGCGCAGCGACTTCGAAGGCAATCAGCGTCGCGGCCATCGCCGCGTTCAGGCTCTCGGCGCGGCCCGCGTGCGGGATCGACACCCAGCGGTCGACCGCGATGTCGTCCGGTACGCCGTGCGCCTCGCTGCCGATGACGAGCGCGAGCGGTCGTCGACAGGTCGGCGCTGCGTGTACGGCTCACCGTCGCCGGCCGCTCGTGCCGACGAGCGGCAACCCGCAGCGTGCGACGGGTCGACATCGACCAGGACGGGCACGTGGAAGATCGCGCCGGCCGACGCCCGCACGGTCTTCGGCGAATACGGATCGACCGTGCCGGGCGTGCACGCCACGGCGTCGAAGCCCGGCCGCCTCCGCGCTGCGCAGGATCGTGCCGAGGTTGCCGGGATCGGCGATGCCCGCGCACACGACGACGAGTCGTCGCGGCGCGTCGGTGCGCGGCGGCGTCGCGCATCCGCACCACCGCCAGCACCGGCTGCGGCGTCTCCGTCGACGCGACCCGCTCCAGCACGCCCGCGCGCCAGCTCACGCACCGGCGGACCGTCGACCGGCGCACGCCGCCAGGCGCGACGTACTGCGCCTCGACCTCCCACCCGGCGCGCACGGCCTCCTCGACGAGGACCCGTCCCTCGACGACGAACGCACCCTCGTCCCGACGCGCACTGCGGCGCCCGAGCAGGCGCCGCAGTCGTTGGATCTGTGGGTTGGTGAAACCGAGTGGGTTCGAGCTCACCGGCGCCGCTCAGGCGAGCGCCGCCTTCGCCGCGTCCACCAGCGGCGCCGAACGCCGCGGGATCGGTGACGGCGAGATCGGCGAGGACCTTGCGGTCCACCTCGATGCCGGCGGCGTTGAGGCCGGCGATGAACCGGCTGTACGACATGTCGTTCAGGCGGCAGCCGGCGTTGATCCGCTGGATCCACAGCCGGCGGAACTCGCCCTTGCGCGCCCGGCGGTCGCGGAACGCGTACTGCCCGGCGTGCATGACGGCCTCGTTGGCCGCGCGGTAGGTGCGGCTGCGGTGCCCGTAGTAGCCCTTCGCCCGTCGAGCACCTGCTTGTGGTGCTTCTTCGCGTTGACGGCGCGCTTCACTCTTGCCATCGCGTTGTCTCCTCTCGTCCTCGCTCGTCGGCGCGGCTCAGCGCTCGGCCAGCAGGCGCTTGATCTTCTTCGCGTCGCCGGGGTGCACGTCGACCATGCCGTCGAGACGGCGGGTGCGGGTGCTCGGCTTCTTCTCGAACAGGTGACCGCGCATCGCCTGGTGGCGGCGCAGCTTGCCCGTGCCCGTCTTCTTGAACCGCTTGGCAGCGGTCTTGCTCGTCTTCATCTTCGGCATGTCGTGTTGTCCTCTTGTGGAGCGGATCCGTCAGACGGGATCTCGCAGGCTGTGGATGCGGGGTCGTCCGCAGCAGTGAGCAGAGCGCTCGCTCGACGACTTCTTCGGCGGTGGCTTCTTGTCCGGGGCCATCACCATGGTCATGTTGCGGCCGTCGAGCCGGGGTGACGCCTCGATCTTGGCCAGCGCGCCGACTTGCTCGGCGACACCGTCGAGCACCTTGGCGCCGAGTTCCGGGTGGGCCACCTCGCGCCCTCGGAACTG
>CAWGDO010000013.1:0-279502 GCA_963821355.1 uncultured Actinomycetes bacterium
GAAGAAGTGAATCACAGTTCACTCCTTCGTGCCAGGCACGCGAGAGCAATCAACCCGTGAAGTTCGGGTGCGGTCGGGCGCGGCCGACGGTCGTGCGCGCGAGGTCGTGGTTGTCGGTGCTGGCCGGGTCCGGCCGCGCTCCCGACACCGCGACCAGTGCCCGCAGCTGCCGGCGGGTGGCGCTCGGCAGGACGCGCACCACGACGTCGATGGTGCGCGACTCCGTCGCCTGCAGCGTCCCCTCGGCGCAGCGCACGAGGTCGCCGGCGACCGTGCAGCTCGCAGGCACCGACACCGGCACGACGCCGGCCGGCAGGCGCTCGGTGAACCGCACGTCGGGGTCTGCCGCCGGGCCGAGGTTCTCGACCTCGGCGTGGTAGGTGAGCTCCGTCGCCGGCGCGGGCGTCGCCGGCGTCGCGTCGACGGCCGTCTCGACGTCGGCTGCGGGCTCGACGACCACCTGGTCGCTGTGCGCGGCGGCCCGTCGGGCGGATCCGCCTCGTGCTCGAACAGCTCGGCCGCGTTGTCGAGGAACGTCCCTCCGGTGTGCGCGCGCAGGCGGCCGCTGATGCGGATCTCGGCGCGCTCGCCGACCGGCAGCGCATGCAACATGCAACGGGCCTGGTGCGCCACGATCGTGCACTGGCCTTCACCCGCGACGATGTCGGCCGCCGGCTCCTCGAGCGCTGCGGGCAGCGGGTCGACGACCACCGCCGTCAGCCCGATGGGGGCCATGGTTGACCGCCGTGATCGCCCACGCCACCGGCTTGCCGGCGTGCGCGCCGCCGAGCAGGCGCTTGCCGAGGACGACGTGGGCGGTGGCGCGGACGCTCACCGTCGCCGTCGCGCGGTCGTTCGCCGGGTCCGGATCGCGTTGCGCGCCGGTCACGGTTGCCGCGTTGGCGATCGGCCCCGGCGGCGCGTCGCTCGCCACCACCGCCCGGATCGTCACATGGACGAGCTGTCGCGGAGCGAGCGCGCCGAGCGCGCAGTGCACCGTGAGATCGCACGTCCCCTGGTCCGCGCTCGCGGCCTGGATGGTGAGCCCGGTGGGCGCCGGGTCATCGACGGCGACGCCGGTGGCGAGCGCCGGGCCGTCGTTAGTGACGTCGATGACGTACGTGACCGCCTGACCCGGCCGTGGCTCGTCGGGCTCGCCGGTCTTGGCGATGCCAAGGTTGGCGGCGGCCTCCGCGGTCGCGCTGTCGGTCGCCTCGTCGTTGGCGGGATCGTCCTCGCCGCCGCCGCGACGCTGCCCGTGTTCTCCAGCGGTGGCGTTGCGTCGAAGGCGACGTCGACCGGGACGGTGATCTCCGCATAGGCGGCGCCGGGCGCCAGCGAATCCGAGCGCGTGCAGTCGACGACTCCCGCGACGGCCGTGCAGCTCCAGCCCGCGCCCGCCGGCGCGCCCGCGGCGACCCCTGCGGGCAGCGGGTCGTGGACGTGGACGTCGCCGTGGGTGGGGCCGTCGCCGTCGTTGCGGACAGTGATGGCGTAGGCGCCGGCGGTCCCGGGGGCAAGCGTCCCGGTGTGGCCCTTGGCGATGGTCAGGTCGGGCGCCACGGTGACCAGGTGGGTCATGTTGCTCTGCGCTTCGATCGCGAACCCGAGCGCCTCGGCGACGAAGTTCGCGCGGGCGCCGTTGGCGATCGTCGTGCCCGACGGGGTCCCGTCGCGCACCCGCACGCGGAAGCGCACCGTGAACGACTCCCCGGGGCCGACGCGGCTGCCCACATGCGCGTCCGCGCCATGGCCGAGGCGCACGACGACCTGTTCGGCCGGCGCGTCGAGCTCGCCCTGATCGGCGTCCACGGCCTCGGTGCGGGCATGCGATGTGTGAGCACGGAGCTCTTCGACCGACCCAGGCACCAGCGTGGTCGTGCTCGGCAGGACGTCGGTGAGCTCGACGCCGAGCGCCGCGTCCTGACCGCGGTTGTGGCCGGTGATCGTGTACTCGAGCTCATCGCCCGGCTCGACCTGGCCGCCGTTGAGGTCGCGCACAGCCTTCGTGAGCACGATGTCGGGCGCGTACAGGTCGGTGGCGACGAAGACGACCCCGGGCAGGTACGTGTCGCCGCTCGTCTGGAACTTCAGGGTCGCGCTGGTGATGCCGTGGCGCATGATGCTCGAGGCATCGAAGAGGTTCGTGTCGAACCCCAGTTGGTTGTGGTAGTCGGGCGTGCGACCCGGCGCCGGCGCTCCATGCGCGGTCACGGTCGAGTTGAAGAGGTTGTTGGAAGGGTTGGCCGCATCGCCTAGGAGGACGAGGTTCAGCGCGGCGCTGTCGCCGCCCAGCGACCGGTCGCCCTCGTACGTGGTCAGCCCGAGGCTCGAGTGCACGGGGCCGGAGCTCGGCGTGCGGAAGCCGTCGACGACGACCTCGCGCGGGGGGTCGCCGCTGTTGATCGTCACCAGACCGTCGAAGATCGTCAGATTGCGGGCGGGCGCCAGCCGATCGCGATAGGCGACGACCAGGGTCCAGCCGCCGTAGCGGTCCTCACCCGTCCCGGCCTGCACGTTGGCGACCGTGTAGACCCCGGCGCCGGCGGCGCGGACCAGCGCGGTGACGTCGGCGAACCCCTGGTACGCGTCCTTCTGCGACGTAGCCGAGCCGCGGTCGACGGTGCCCGCCGTGACGCGCTTGTAGCCACCGCCCGCCGGCGTCTCGAGCATGACGGTCCCGCGCGCCGAAGCGTCGCGCGCGGCGGCGCCCTTGCTGCCCGCCGCCGTGTTCGCGCCCCAGTAGAGCGCCGCGAACAGCACGGTGGCATCGGCCGGCAGGTGCACCTGCGCGCGGCTCGAGTCGAAGGTCGCCGGATCGGCGTCGACGTCGACCAGTCGCATGACGAACGAGTTGTTGCTGGCCGACGACTTGCCGTCCTGGGCGGGGGTGCAAGCCGGATCGCCGGCGGGACACGTCTCGATCGTGTTCGACGCCATCGCGATGGCGCCCGTGTCGTTCGTCGCGTAGCGCACCGCGAAGTTGCGATCGGCGTGGGCCAGCGCAGGCGCGATAAACGTGCCCAGTGCAACCACGAGTGCGACGACCCGGCCCTTCCCTCGCACGCCTGAGTCATACACGCTGCACGCGGGCCGTCGGCGACGGCCGCGGTGGACGGTGCGAATCGCCGCCCGAGCGGCGCTGCTGATCGTGCTGCGCGCGCACCTCGCGCTCGAGCTCGTCGAGTGCGGAACGCATCGCCCGCAGCCGCTCGTCGAGCACCACCGCATGCGCCTGCTCGTGGTCGGTGTCGTCGTCCTCGAGGATCTCGCGCTCGGAGCGGTGCAACTCGATCGCCCGCGCCTCCTCCATCGAGTTGATGACGATCCCGATGAACAGGTTGAAGATCAGAAACGACGCCAGCAGCACGTACGAGACGAAGAACAGCAACGTCCAGTCGGAGAGGTCCTGGCCGCGCTCGATGTAGGCCGGCAGGTTCTCGAGCGTCAAGAGCACGAACATCGTGACCATCGACTGGCCGATGTTCGCGAAGTTCGCCGGGTCGTGGTCGTGGAAGATGACCCAGCCGATCATCCCGTAGACGTAGACGAGCAGCAGGGTGATCGCCGCGAGGCTGGCCACGCCCGGGACCGAGCGCCCGACCGCGACGGTGAGGACGCGCAGGTCGGGCAGGAGGCGGACCGCGCGCACGATCCGCAGTAGCCGCACGAGCCGCAGCAGCGTGGCGTTCTCGCGCACGCCCGGCACGAAGCTCGCGCCGATGACGACGAAGTCGAAGACGTTCCAGCCGCTGCGGAAGAAGCCGGCCGGGTGCTCGGCGTGGGCGCCCATGCGGACGAGCAGCTCGACGACGAAGAGCCCGAGGATCACGTCGTTGAGCAGGTGCAGCTGCACACCGATCGACGTTTCGATCGAGCCATACGTCTCGAGGCCGAGCGTCACCGCGTTGACCGCGATGACGCCGAGCATGAGGGGGTCGAACCACGACGAGTCGACGATCCGCCGGCACGCGGCGCCGAGGCGCGCTCGCCGCGTCATGCCGCCTCACCTTCCGGCGCGGCGCGCAACGAAAGGAGGGCGGTCGCCACGAGCACGCCCACGATCACGGCCAGCGACAGCCAGATCGGCGGGTGCCAGACGTCGATCAGCAGCATCTTGGCGCCGATGAAGGCGAGGATCAGCGCCAGCCCGTGAGAGAGGTAGACGAAGCGATCCATCATCCCCACGAGCAGGAAGTACAGGGCGCGCAGCCCGAGCATCGCGAACGCGTTGGCCGCGAAGACGATGAACGGCTCCCGCGTAACCGCGAAGATCGCCGGGATCGAGTCGACGGCGAAGACCAGGTCGGTCGTCGCCACGACAACGAAGACGGCGACCAGCGGGCTCATGCGGAAGCGGCGACGCAGTACGCGCAGCACCGGGTTGTGCTCCGGCTGCACCTCGCGGCCCTCGTGGCGCGCGAGCTTCCACGCGGTGTAGAGCAGCAGCGCCCCGAACACGTAGAAGGTCACGTGGAAGGCGTCGAGCAGCGCGGCACCGGCGAGGATGAACACCAGGCGCAGCACGAGCGCCAGCGCGATGCCCCACGAGAGCACCTTGGGCTGCACGTGTGGCGGCACCGCGAAGTAGGACAGGATGACCGCGAAGACGAAGACGTTGTCGAGCGTCAGCGAGCGCTCGAGGAGGTAGCCGGCGGCGTACTGCGCTCCCGCGTCGCCGCCCTGCCACGCCCAGAGCAGGCCGCCGAAGGCGATGGCCGCCAGCAGCCAGATGACCGACCACACGATCGATTCGCGCATCGGCGGCGCGTGGTCGCGCGCGAACACGCGCAGGTCGATCGCGAGCATGGCGGCGACGCTGAACGCCAGAAGCGCCCACGTGGCGAGTGAGATGTCGAGGGGCGGCAAGGCCTTCTCCTTGGTCCTGGGATCCGATGGAGAAGGTTTCGTCCGCCGTCGTGGCCGGTGACGCCGGGCCGCTCAGGCCGTTTTGACGTACGTCACCCGTCGGGACTAGTTCCCTTCGTGGCTCAACGATAGCGGCAGGGCCGCCGCAGTCCGCCGTTCACTAGCCTGCCTGGCCTCACATCCAGGAGAACCCATGGCCAAGATCACCGTCAAGAACCCGATCGTCGAGCTCGACGGTGACGAGATGACCAGGATCATCTGGCAGTTCATCAAGGACCAGCTGATCCTGCCCTACCTCGACGTCGAGCTCGCCTACTACGACCTTTCCATCCAGCAACGCGACGCCACCGACGACCAGGTGACGGTCGACGCCGCCAACGCCATCAAGCGCCACGGCGTCGGCGTGAAGTGCGCCACGATCACCCCCGACGAGGCGCGGGTGAAGGAGTTCGACCTCAAGGAGATGTACCGCTCGCCCAACGGAACGATCCGCAACATCCTCGGCGGCGTCATCTTCCGCGAGCCGATCGTCATCTCCAACATTCCGCGCCTGGTGCCGGGGTGGACCAAGCCGATCATCATCGGCCGTCACGCCTTCGGCGACCAGTACCGCGCAACCGACCTCGTCGTCCCCGGCGAGGGCACGCTGACACTGAGCTTCACTCCCAAGAACGGCAGTGACCCGATCGAGCTCAACGTGTACGACTTCCCCGGCGGCGGTGTCGCCATGGCGATGTACAACCTCGACGACTCGATCCGCGACTTCGCGCGGGCGTCGATGCGCTACGGGCTCGATCGCGGCCTGCCCGTGTACCTCTCGACCAAGAACACGATCATGAAACGCTACGACGGGCGCTTCAAGGATCTGTTCGAGGAGGTCTTCGACGCGGAGTTCAAGGAAGACTTCGAAGCCGCCGGCCTGACCTACGAGCACCGCCTCATCGATGACATGGTCGCCGCCGCCCTGAAGTGGGAGGGCGGGTATGTGTGGGCGTGCAAGAACTACGACGGCGACGTGCAGTCAGACACCGTCGCACAGGGTTTCGGGTCACTGGGGTTGATGACGAGCGTGCTGATGACCCCCGATGGGCAGACCGTCGAGGCCGAGGCCGCGCACGGCACCGTCACGCGTCACTACCGCCAGCACCAACAGGGCAAGCCGACGTCCACCAACCCGATCGCGTCGATCTTCGCGTGGACGCGCGGGCTTCATCATCGCGGGCGGATGGACGAGACGCCCGACGTCGAGCGCTTCGCCGACACGCTCGAGCGCGTGTGTGTTCAAACCGTCGAGAGCGGAAAGATGACGAAGGACCTCGCCCTGCTCGTCGGCGACGACCAGAAGTGGCTGACCACGCAGGAGTTCCTGGGTGCGATCGACGAGAACCTGCAAAGGGAGATGAACTGAATGGCAACCAAGGTCACCGTCACCGGCGCGGCCGGGCAGATCGGTTACGCGATCCTGTTTCGCGTCGCGTCCGGGCAGTTGCTCGGCCCCGACGAGAAGGTGGAGCTGCGCCTGCTGGAGATCCCCGATGCGGTGAAGGCGGCGGAGGGCACGGCGCTCGAGCTGTTCGATTGCGCCTTCCCGCTGCTGGCCGGCATCGAGATCAGCGACGATCCCAACGTCGCCTTCGACGCCACCAATGTCGCGCTGCTGATCGGCGCGCGCCCGCGGTCGAAGGGCATGGAACGCGCCGACCTGCTCGAGGCCAACGGTCAGATCTTCAAGCCGCAGGGCCAGGCGCTCAACGACCACGCCGCCGATGACGTACGCATCCTCGTGGTCGGCAATCCCGCCAACACCAACGCGCTCATCGCGATGAACAACGCGGCGGACATTCCGTCGGAGCGGTTTGCCGCAATGACCCGCCTGGACGAGAACCGGGCGGTTGCGCAATTGGCGCAGAAGCTCGATGTCGGCGTCGACGACGTCCAGGACCTCGTCGTGTGGGGCAATCACTCGCCCACCATGTTCCCGGACCTGTTCAACGCGAAAGTGAACGGTCAGAGGGCGGTCGACCAGGTCGACATGGACTGGTACGAGAACGAGTACATCCCGCGCGTGGGCAAGCGCGGGGCGGAGATCATCGAGGCGCGCGGCGCGTCGTCGGCGGCATCGGCGGCCAATGCCGCGATCGACTGCATGCGCGATTGGGTGGCCGGCGCCGACGGACTGCGCTCGATGGCCGTTCGCTCGGGCGGTGAGTACGGCGTCGAGGAGGGCCTGATGTCGTCGTTCCCGCTGCGCCTGTCGGGCGGCGGCCACGAGATCGTCGAAGGTCTCGAGGTGGGTGACTTCGCGCAGGCGAAGATCGACGCGACCGTCGCCGAGCTCAAGGAGGAGCGCGACGCGGTGCGCGAGCTCAGCCTGGTGTAACCGATAACGCTAGGCGGCGTCGACCGGGTGCCAGCCCCGGCCCTCCTTGCGCACCAACCCGTCCTTCTGGAGGGCCGGAAGCACCCGATAGAGGTAGTTCTGCTGGATTCCGATCGACTGGGCGATCTCGGGGATGCTGATTCCCGGGCGCGAGCGCACGAGCTCGAGCGCCTGCTTCGATCGTGTGCCGCTGCCGCGCGGCCGTCCACGGCGGCCGGTGCCGGTCGATGCGGTCTTGCGGGTGCGACGTGCGCGACGGGTGGGCGCCGCGCCGGCGCGGCTGTTACTCACGGGTACGCCGTCGAGCGCGGCGACGGCGAGCTCGAGACGCTGATACTCCTCGACGAGCGGGCGCAGCTCCTTCAGGCGTGCGTCGATCTCACGCTTCTTCTCTTCCAGGAAGTCGGGCATGGGTTAAGTCTCACAGAACGGTGCGATTTCCGTCAATGTGCTGCAACGCCACGATCAGTGGCGTTCGGCGAGCGCCTTGAGTTTGCGCAGCGACGCATGGGCCTCGCGGCGCGGCAAACCACCGACGATGGCACGGCTGGCCACCGCGCCGAGCGGCCCCAGCGGGGCCTTGAACTCGTTGCGGTAGTCGAACCGCGTCCCCGAGTCGATGGGCGTCAGCCGGTACTCGGTCTCCGCGTGGGAGCGCGCCGGCCCACGGCCGTGCCACTCGGCGTGGTGGCCGCTGTCACAGGCGACGAGCTGCCAGTGCACCTTGAAGTTCACGCCGCGCAGGTGCAGCGTCTGCTCCATCTCGTAGCCCTTGCGCAACGGGCCGCCGTCGTGGCCGTGCAGGCGACGGTGGATGGTGACCCACTCGTGCAGGCGCTCGGGATCCATCGCGAGCGCCCACACCGCTTCGGGCGGGGCGGCGATGTCGATGCTGGCGATGACCTCGCTCACTCAGCGCGGCACGCTACCGCCCGGCCAGCTCCTCGACCGTCTCCCACTCGCGCAGCGCGTGCTCGACGGCGGCGTCGAAGCGATGCAGGCGTACGCCGAAGAGCTCGGCGGCGCGCTCGTCGCGTGGCAGCAGGTCGGCGGTGAGCGAGCCCATCAGCGGGCCCACGAGCCCGTGGTCCTCGCCGGTGATGGCGGCGGCGACGCGGCTGCCAACCGCGGTCAGCGTCACGGGCAGGTCGACGCGCGGGCGCCCGAGCAGGAGCGCGTCGCGAATGCGCTCGACGAGCTCGGCGAAGGTCACGGTGTCGGGGCCGGCGATGTCGAGCGACAGCGGGCCGTCGACCACGTCGCTGGTGCCCGCTCGCTCCAGGTAGGTGATGACGTCGCGCCCGTCGATCGGGCGAGTGCGGTGCACGCGCCAGGCAGGCAGCGGCATGACCGGCACGCGTTCGACCAGGCGCACGAGGAAGCGAAACGAGCGCGAGCGCGGGGAGATGACGATCGACGCGCGCAGCGCGACGGCCTCGGGCGCCGCGGCCAGCAGCGTCTCCTCGACCTCCAGGCGGCTGGCGAGGTGCTGCGACACCGGCGCGCCGGCGGGCACCGGGCCGCCGAGGTAGACGACGCGCCGAACGCCGGCGGCGCGCGCGGCCGCGGCGAAGTTCGCGGCGGCGGCGCGATCGCGGTCGGCGAAGCTGCCGGCGCCGTCGAGCGCCGTAGGGGTGCCGAGTGCGGCCACGTGGCCGCGCGAGGCGGGTCCCCGGCGGGAGGCCGGATGTTGTCTCCATCGAGTGGATGAGGAAGTACGCCACGTCGACCCCGTCCAGCGCCTCCTGCAGCCCGGCGCCGCTGATCGCGTCGCCGCGGACGAGCTCGACGTCCGGGGGTGCAGCGATTCGCGCCGGGTCGCGCCCGAAGGCGCGCACCGCGTGGCCGGCTCGCGCCAGGCGCGGGACGAGCTCGGCGCCGATCGCGCCGCTGGCTCCGGTGACGAGGACCTGCACGACCGTCCAGATTAGGGGTGCCTGCGCCCGCCGCGGGCTACCCTGGCCGGTCGTGGAGCGCTACGACCTTGCCATCGTCGGCGCCGGGATCCTGGGCCTGGCGACCGCGCGGGATCTGCTCGCGCGCAAGCCCGGCCTGCGCGTGGCGATCGTCGACGCTGCGGGCGAGGTCGGGACGGGGCAGACCGGCCATAACTCCGGCGTCATCCATGCGGGCATCTACTACAAGCCCGGCTCGCTGAAGGCGCGGATGTGCGTCGAGGGCGCAGCCCGGCTGTACGCCTACTGCGAGGAGCGCGGCATCGAGGTCGAGCGCTGCGGCAAGGTCATCGTCGCGCTGCACGAGGGCGAGCTCGAGCGCCTCGACGAGCTCGAGCGCCGCGGCACGGCCAACGGCGTGCCGGGACTGCGACGGCTGCGCGCCGAGGAGATCACCGAGCTCGAGCCGCACTGCACGGGGGTCGCGGGCCTGCACTCGCCCAACACCGGGATCGTCGACTTCGCCGCCGTGGCTCGCGCGCTCGCCGACGACGTCCGCGAGCAAGGTGCTGAGCTGGCTCTGGGAACCGCGGTCACCGGCGTGCAACGCGACAACGGCGCCGTGCGCCTGGAGGGGACCGAAGTCACCGCCCGCCACGCGGTCTTCTGCGCCGGCGGGCAGGCGAGCCGCCTCGCGGTGGCCGCGGGCGCGCCGGCCGATCCGCGCATCGTGCCCTTCCGCGGGCAGTACCTGCGCCTGCGGCCGCACGCGCGCGAGCTGGTGCGCGGCCTGATCTACCCGGTGCCCGACCCCGACCTGCCGTTCCTCGGCGTGCATCTCACACGCCACATCTCCGGCGATGTCCTCCTCGGGCCGTCGGCGATGCTCGTCGGCGGCCTGCGATGGCCCGGCACGTGGCGCGTCGTGCGGCGTTTCTGGCGCACCGGCCTGGACGAGCTGCGGATGGCCGCCAGCCGCCGTGCCTTCGTCGGAGCGTGCGCGCGTTACGTGCCGGCGCTGCGCGCGGGCGACGTCGAAGGCGGCCCGGCCGGCGTGCGCGCGCAGGCCGTGGGGCGCGACGGCGCGCTGGTCGACGACTTCGTCGTCTCGGACGCCGGCGGCACCATGCACGTGCGCAACGCGCCCTCGCCGGCGGCGACCTCGTCGCTGGCCCTCGGCGAATTGATCGCCGACCGCGCGCTCGCGTCGTTCACGCTGTAGGAAAACGCCGCAGGATGCGGCTTGATCGCTTCCGCCAGGGGGCGATTCGGGCGTTTACCAGCCTCTTCCGGGTAACGAAGAAAAGCACGGCATTTGCGGAAAGCGCCGTTGCAGCGCCAATTTCGTCCTGCTTGAGTGCCCGCCGTCGGTGGTGTCCGAGGATCTGGGAGCAGGGCATGGCGAAGGGACGAGCAACGGCGAAGAAGGTGTCCTGCGAGGACTGCTACTTCCGCTGCAACCTGCTGTGCGCTCTGGATCTCGACGAGCCGTGCACGACCTTCCGCCCGGACCACCCGGACGGCCTGCGCCCGCCGCGCCAGCTGCGCTTCACGTTCCGCCAGGAACGTCGGACGCAGGCTGCGTGGGCGTTCCCGAGCGCGCAGGAGCAGGCAACGCTTCATCGCTAGCGCGCCGCTCCGCGCGGCGCCCGATCCACTCCGCGCCCGGCGTGTCGGTGAGGCCGTGCACGATGATCGAGCACACCACGGTCAGCGCCGCGAGGTTGAAGATCCGCTCGCCCTGCGGGATCGCCTCGGCGAGCACGAGTAGTGAGAAGGTCATGGTCGCCACGCCCTTGGGCCCAAACCAGGCCATGAATCCCTTCTCCGCGCGGTCCACCCCCGTGCCGGCCAGCGCGATCCACACGGCGACCGGCCGGGCGACCAGGAGCGTGACCACCACGATGGCCACGGCCGCCCAGCTGTCGCCGAAGAGCCCGTCGAGCGTCAGCAGCGACCCGAAGACCACGAAGATGCCGAGCTTGACGATCTCGATGATGTCGTCGGAGCGCGCCTCGAAGTAGCGGCGGATGTCGGGGCGGCGGATGCCGAGGACGATCGCGCAGACGAAGACCGCGATCACGCCGTTGCCGTGCGGCTTCAGCGTAGCCAGGCCGTAGGTCAGGAAGGCCACACCGAGCGCGTAGAGCGCGCGCTGGTGGGCCGGGATCGAGGACTCGAGATCGCCGCCGCGCGGCAACACGCGCGAGGCCAGGTAGCCGACGACGACGCCGTAGGCGATGCCGAGGGTGATGTCCTGCAGGACGAACTTCCACCACGTGAAGTCGTTGTCGGCCGACAGCGCCGCCAGCAGCGCGAGCACCGGCGGCAGCGCAAGGCCGTCGTTGAGCCCCGATTCGAGGTTCAGCGAATGGCGGATGATCCGCGGCACGCGTGGGTTGGTCACCACGCTCGAGGAGAGAACCGGGTCGGTCGGCGACAGCAGCGCGCCCACGAGGAAGGCCTCGGTCCACGTGAGGTCGGTAACCGCCTTGGTGGCCAGCGCGACGATCGCGGCCGTGATCGGCATGCCCAGCACGAGCTTGCGGAACGGCAGGTGCCATGCCTTCTGCAGCATCTCGGCCTCGACCTCGAGGCCGTCGCGGAAGAGGATGAGCACAAGCGCGGTGATGGCGAGGTCGCGCACGAAGGCCGAGCGCGGATCGATGTCGATGACGTCCAGGCCGCCACGGCCGAGGATCACCCCGGCGAGCACGAAGACGGCGGTCAGCGATAGGAACGAGCGCCGAGCGATCCCCGACAGCAGCGCCCCCCCGACGAGCAACGCGCCGAGCACGGCGGCCGCGGTCTCGTACGAGGTCATGGGGGTACAGTCCCACAGGCAACGTCGCGGAGGCATCGACGAGCTTGCACATCACTGTCCTGGGCAAGTCCCCCGCCTGGCAGGACGCCGACGGCGCCTGCAGCGGCTACCTCGTCGAGGAGGACGCCAGCTGTCTGCTCCTGGACTGCGGCAACGGCGTCTTCTCGAAATTGCGTCGCTTCGTCGACTACGTCGATGTCGACGCGGTCGTCATCTCGCACCTGCACGCCGACCACATCCTCGACCTCGTGCCCTACGCGTCGGCGCTCACCTACGCGCCGCGCCAGCAGCCGGTTCCGGTCGACCGCTGGCCGGGGACCGACAACCCCGCGCGGCCGCGCCTCTACGTGCCCGAGGGCGGACGCGCCGCGCTGCGCAAGGTGTGCGGCGGCGGCGGGATGCGCGAGGAGCACGTTGAGAACGCGTTCGACCTGCACGAGTACGCGCCCGAGGACGTGATCGGGATCGGCACGCTGCGCGTGCGCTTCCACCGCGTGCCGCACTTCCTGCCCACCTGCGCGGTCGACGTCTCGTCGGCCAATGGGGGCGGGCGCTTCACCTACGGCGCCGACAGCGCTCCCAACGAGGAGCTCGTGCGCTTCGCCGACGGCACCGACCTGCTGATGATCGAGGCCACCCTGCCGCGGCCCGAGCGCGAGGGCCCGCGCGGCCACCTGACGCCCTCGGAGGCCGGCGAGCACGGCTCCAAGGCGCGCGTGCGCCGGCTCGTGCTCACCCACATTTCTGACGAGCTCGACGAGCAATGGGCCAAGGCCGAGGCCTCGAAGGCCTTCGGCGGCCCGGTCGACGTGGCGAGCGAGGGCGCCGTCTTCGAGGTCTAGTAGCGCTGTGCGGCGTCCGCGAGGGCGCCTCTGTCAGGTGCCGACGTAAGCCGCGAGGTGCTTGCCGGTCAGCGTGGAGCGGGCGGCGACGACGTCGGCGGGTGTGCCCTCGAAGACGAGCCGGCCGCCGTCGCGGCCGGCGCCGGGGCCGAGGTCGATGATCCAGTCGGCGTGCGCCATGACCGCCTGGTGGTGCGTGATGACGATGACCGACGTGCCGGAGTCGACGAACCGGTCGAGCAGGCCGAGCAGCTGCTTGACGTCGGCGAGGTGCAGGCCGGTGGTCGGCTCGTCGAGGACGAAGACGTCGCCCTTGTCACCCATGTGGGTGGCCAGCTTGAGCCGCTGCCGCTCACCGCCGGACAGCGTGGTGAGCGGCTGGCCGATGGTGAGGTAGCCGAGCCCGACGTCGGCGAGCCGGTCGAGGATCTTGTGCGCGGCCGGCGTGCGCGCGTCGCCGGAGTCGAAGAAGTCCTCGGCCTCGCTCACCGACATCGCGAGCACCTCGGTGATGTCGCGGCCGCCGAGGTGGTAGTCCAGGACCGACGGCTGGAATCCCTTCCCCCCACAGTCCTCGCAGGTGCTGGCGACGGTCTCCATGAACGCCAGGTCGGTGTAGATCATGCCGGCGCCGTTGCAGGTGGGGCACGCGCCCTCTGAGTTGGCGCTGAAGAGGGCCGGCTTGACGCCGTTGGCCTTCGCAAATGCCTTGCGGATCGGGTCGAGCAGGCCGGTGTAGGTCGCCGGGTTGCTCCGTCTCGAGCCGCGGATTGCGCCCTGGTCGATCGCCACGACGCCGTCGCTGCCGGACACCGACCCGTGAATGAGCGAGCTCTTGCCGGAGCCGGCGACGCCGGTGACGAGGACAAGCACGCCGAGCGGGATATCGACGTCGACGTCGCACAGGTTGTGTGTCGTCGCGCCGCGGATCTCGAAGGTGCCGGTGGGCGTCCGCACGGTTTCCTTGAGGGTGGCCCGGTCGTCCAGATGGCGGCCGGTGATGGTGTCACTGGCCCGTAGGCCGTCGACGGTGCCCTCGAAGCAGACGGTTCCCCCCTTGGCGCCGGCGCCGGGGCCGAGGTCGACGACGCGGTCGCCGATCGCGATCGTCTCTGGCTTGTGTTCCACGACGAGCACCGTGTTGCCCTTGTCCCGCAGCCGCAGCAGCAGGTCGTTCATCCGCTCGATGTCATGGGGGTGCAGGCCCGTGGTGGGCTCGTCGAAGACGTAGGTGACGTCGGTGAGCGAGGACCCGAGGTGGCCGAGCATCTTGGTGCGCTGCGCCTCGCCGCCTGACAACGTGCCCGACGGCCGGTCGAGCGAGAGATAGCCCAGCCCGATCTCCACGAACGCGTCGAGGGTCTGTTGCAGCGCGGCCAGCAGGGGCGCCACCGACGGCTCGTCGAGGCCGCGGACCCATTCGGCCAGGTCGCTGATCTGCATCGCGCAGGCGTCGGCGATGTTGATCCCCTCGATCTTCGACGATCGAGCCGCATCACTGAGCCGCGTGCCGTGGCACTCGGGGCAGACGGAGAACGTGACCGCCCGCTCCACGAAGGCGCGGACGTGCGGCTGCAGCGAGTCGATGTCCTTGGACAGCATCGACTTCTGGATTCTCGGGATCAGACCCTCGTAGGTCAGGTTGATGCCGTCGACCTTGATCTTGGTCGGCTCCTTGTGGAGCAGGTCGTTGAGCTCCTTCTTGGTGAACTTGCGGATCGGCTTGTCCGGGTCGAAGAAGCCGCAGCCCCTGAAGATGCGGCCGTACCAGCCGTCCATGCTGTAACCGGGGATCGTGAGCGCGCCCTCGTTGAGCGACTTGCTGTCGTCGTACAGCTGAGTCAGGTCGATGTCGTCGACCGAGCCCCGGCCCTCGCAGCGCGGACACATGCCGCCCGTGACGCTGAAGCTTCTTTTCACCGCCTTCTTGGCGCCGCGCTCGACCCTGATGACCCCGGTCGCCTGGACCGAAGGGACGTTGAACGCGAACGCCTTGGGCGACCCGATGTGCGGCTGCCCGAGCCGGCTGAAAAGGATGCGCAGCATCGGGTTGGCATCGGTGGCAGTGCCGACCGTGGAGCGGACATTCGCACCCATTCGCTCCTGGTCGACGAGGATCGCGGTCGTCAGTCCTTCGAGGACGTCAACGTCGGGCCGGTCGAGCGTCGGCATGAAGCCCTGAACGAAGGAGCTGTACGTCTCGTTGATCAGCCGCTGGGACTCCGCGGCGATCGTGCCGAACACCAGCGAGCTCTTGCCCGAGCCGGAGACGCCGGTGAACACGGTCAGCCGGCGCTTCGGGATCTCGACGCTGAGATCCTTGAGGTTGTTCACGCGCGCGCCCTGCACGCGGATCAGCTCGTGGCTGTCGGCAGGGTCGGCCCTCATGGGTCCTGAAGCAGCCCGAGGACGTTGCCATCGGGGTCGGTGAAGGTGGCCACCAGGCGGCCGCCACCTACGTCGTGCGCGGGCTCGTGCACGGTGGCACCGGCGGCGGTCACCTCGGCCAGCTTGGCCTCGATGTCCGCGACCTGCCAGTAGGCCACCGGTGAGCTCATGCCCTGCGGTCCACCGCCCGGCACCAACCCGATGTGCTGGCCCTCGGCGTCAAAGCCGACGTAGTAGGACGAGTCGGCCTGCGGTGGGATGCCGAGCAGGGCGGCGTACACCGCCTTGGCCGCCGCCAGGTCGGACACAGGATGCAGCACGATCTTGATCCCCTGCGTGGAAGAGCCGGTCACGGTCACTCCTGAAGTCATGGGTCAGATCGACCCGTTGGGTCCTAACGAGCCTCCACCACCTCGACCTTCGCGGCATCGAAGCAGATCTTGCCGCGCGCCTTGACCATGCTCTCGAATGGCTCGTCATAGGACCACGCGGCGTCCTCGACGCCGGCCAGCGACCAGTACGACGCCGTGCCCTTGTACGGGCACACCGCGGTGGTCTCGCTGGCGAGCAGCGCCGCGTCGACGTCCTCGCGCGGGAGGTAGAAGCGCAGCGGCACGCCGGTCTCGTGGACGACGACGGGCCGCTCGCTGCGCGCGACGACCGCGCCGTCGAAGCGAACCTCGATCCGGCGCGAGCTCTGGCGCGCGTCGACGCGGTGGTACGGGTCGCGCAGGCGGTGGACCCGCTCGTCCTCGTCGAACCACTCGTCCATGCGCTCGGGGTAGACGCTGACGAGGCCGCGCAGCCACGTCGCCTCCGCGATCGGGTCCTCGTACGTCCACACCGCGTTCTCGGCGACGCGCTCGCCGACGCGCACCGACCAGTACGAGGCGTCGCCCTTGAACGGGCAGTGCGTGCTGTGCCCGGTGCGCTCGAGCAGGTCGGCGCGCACGTCCTCGAGCGGGACGTACAGCCGCGGCAGGATGTTGCTCTCGTGCAGCAGGGCGCCGCGCGTGCTGTCGAGCACCGTCTCGCCGGCGAAGGTCGCGCGCACGCGCCTGGGGAAGGGGTGCAGGAAGAGCCGGTGCCTGGGGCCTTCGATGTCGTAGTTGGTGTCTGCGGGCGGATCGGACGCGAGCGGGCCGCCCGGGAAGGTGAGGGACATGACCAGAGCGTGACAAACTCAGGACATGTCCCCGGAGCGCGACCTCTTCGCCAACTTCGAGCGCATGCGCCGCGAGATGGACGAGCTCTTCGGCGACGTGTTCGACCGCACCGGTCTGGCGCCGCGCAAGCGCGGCGGGTTCTCGCCCGCGGTCGACGTCTTCTACGAGGGCGACCCGCCGCGCGCCGTCGTCCAGGCCGAGCTGGCCGGCATCGACCCCGACGAGCTCGAGCCTGGAGATCGAGGGCCGCGAGCTCGTGATCGCCGGCCACCGCCGGCCCGCGGACGCCGAGGGCCGCGTCTACCAGCAGCTCGAGATCGACTTCGGCCCGTTCCGGCGCGTCGATCCAGCTCGGCGCCGACGTCGTGGCGGAGCGGCGCGGGCCACCTACCGCGACGGGATCCTGCGCGTCGAGCTGCCGCTTGTCGCGCCGGAGAGCCGCACGCGCTCCGTGCCGATCGACGTCGACCGCGACGCGACGAGGGCCCGTGACGTGATCGAGATCGCCGGCTCCGGCGGCGAGGAGCGCTCGGTCGAGATCGGCGCCCAGCGCACGGTGCCCCGCGACGCTGCCGGTCCTGCCGCTGCGCGAGACCGTCCCGCTGCCCGACACGCTGACGCCGCTGGCGATCGGCCAGGAGCGCTCGGTCCAGCTCGTCAACGACGTGCTGCGCCGGCGACCGGATGCTCGTCATGGTCGCCTCGCGCGAGCCCGGAGCTCGAGGCGCCGGGGCCCGACGCAGCTCTACGACGTCGGCGTCGTCGGCGCCATCGCGCGCATGATCAAGATCCCCGACGGCACGCTGCGGATCCTCGTCCAGGGCGGCCAGCGCGTGCGCATCGACGAGCTGGGTGCGCGAGACGCCCTACCTCGTGGCCGAGGTCGCCGAGCTGCCCGACATCGAGCCGACCGAGTCGGCCGAGCTCGAGGCGCTCATGCGCAACGTGCAGCAGACGTTCTCGCGCGATCGTCGAGAGCAGTCCCTACCTGCCCGAGGAGCTGCAGCTCGCGATCGCCAACATCGACGATCCCGAGCGCGCTGAGCCATCTGATCGCCGGCTCGCTGCGGCTGAAGACCGAGGAGAAGCAGGCGCTGCTCGAGGAGGCCGACGTCGGCCGGCGCCTGCGGCGCCTGGTCGACATCCTCGCGCGCGAGCTCGAGGTCATCTCGATCGGCTCGGAGATCCAGACGCAGGTCCAGTCCGAGATCGACAAGAGCCAGCGCGAGTACGTCCTGCGCCAGCAGCTCAAGGCGATCCAGGAGGAGCTCGGCGAGTTCGACGAGTCGGCCGCCGAGGCCGGCGAGCTGCGCGAGCAGCTCGACGCGATCGCGCTGCCCGAGGAGGTCCGCCGCCAGGTCGATCGCGAGCTCAAGCGCCTCGAGGCGCTGCCGCCGCAGGCCGCCGAACACGGCGTCATCCGCACGTACCTGGAGTGGATCGCGACGCTGCCGTGGGACAAGTCGACCGAGGACAACCTCGACCTCGTCCACGCGCGCGCGGTCCTCGACGAGGACCACTACGACATCGAGCAGGTCAAGGACCGCATCCTCGAGTTCCTGGCCGTGCGGCAAGCTCAAGCCCGACGCTCGCGGCTCCATCCTGTGCTTCGTCGGGCCGCCCGGCGTCGGCAAGACGTCGCTCGGGCGCTCGATCGCGCGCGCGCTCGGGCGCGAGTTCGAGCGCATCAGCGTCGGCGGCGTGCGCGACGAGGCCGAGATCCGCGGCCACCGGCGCACCTACATCGGCGCGATGCCGGGCACGATCATCCGCGCGCTGCGCGACGCGGGGTCCAACAACCCGCTGTTCATGATCGACGAGATCGACAAGATGGGCGCCGACTTCCGCGGCGACCCGTCGAGCGCGATGCTCGAGGTGCTCGACCCCGAGCAGAACTCGACGTTCCGCGACCACTACCTCGACGTGCCGTTCGACCTCTCGAACGTCATGTTCATCCGCACGGCCAACGACGCTCGACACGATCCCGGGCCCGCTGCGCGACCGCATGGAGGTCATCCAGCTCGCCGGCTACACCGAGGAGGAGAAGCTCGAGATCGCCAAGCGCTACCTCGTGCCCCGCCAGATCGAGCGCAACGGGCTGAAGCGCTCGTGGGTCGTCGTTCTCCGACCGGGCGCTGCGGGCGATCATCCGCGACTACACGCGCGAGGCGGGCGTGCGCAACCTCGAGCGCGAGATCGGCACGATCTGCCGCAAGATCGCGCGCGAGGTCGCCGAGGCCAACGGGCAGCCGGCTGAAGCGCGCGTCGATCTCCGAGGCGCGTGCCCGCGAGCTGCTGGGCAAGCGGCGCTTCCTCTCGGAGGCCAAGCGCCGCACGAGCCAGCCGGGCGTCGCGACCGGCCTGGCGTGGACACCGGTCGGCGGCGACGTGCTCTTCGTCGAGGCGACCGCGTTCCCGGGCAAGGCGCGCCTGACGATCACCGGCCAGCTCGGCGACGTGATGCAGGAGTCCGCGCAGGCCGCGCTGTCCTACGTGCGCGGCCATCACACCGAGCTCGCGCCGGGGCTCGGCGACGACTGGTTCGCCAAGCACGACATCCACATCCACGTCCCCGCCGGCGCGATCCCCAAGGACGGCCCGAGCGCCGGCATCACGATGACGACCGCGCTGGCGTCGCTCATCAGCGCGCGGCCGGTGCGCGACGACGTCGCGATGACCGGCGAGATCACGCTCACCGGCCAGGTGCTGCCGATCGGCGGGCTCAAGGAGAAGGCCTTGGCGGCGCAGCGCAACGGCATACGCGTGGTGATCGCGCCCGCGTTGAACGAGAGCGACGCCGACGAGATCCCCGATCACCTGCGGCGCGATCTCGACTTCGTGTTCGTCGAGGAGATCGGCCAGGTCCTCGACGTGGCGCTTCAGGCGCCGTCCTCCAACGGCCGGAGGCGCTCACCCGCGGCTGCAAAGCGGGTATAGGATCGTTCTAGGACAGCAAGCAACGTCTGAGAGGGCAGAGATGGCATCGAAGAGCAAGGCGGCCCAGGCGCGCGTGGCCGCCGAGGCGGCGTGGGAGCATCCCTACGTTCGCCGGATCGTGGAGGACGCCGAGCTGCGCGCGAACGTCCTGACCGCCTACGAGAACGCGCGCTCTGCGTTCGGGCGGCTCAACAACGGCAAGCCGGCCACCAAGCAGCTCAGGGAGAACAAGAAGCTCCAGAAGGAGATGCGCCAGGCGGCCGAGGCCCTGCGCGACGCCGGCGTCGCCATGGCCGAGGGTCCGAAGAAGAAGCGCCGCGGCGGCATCGGAAAGCTGATCGTCGTCGCCATTGTCGGCTTCACCGTGGCCCTCGTCGTCAGCGAGGACCTGCGCAACAAGGTCCTCGACACGTTGTTCGGCGCCGAGGAGGAGTTCGACTACACGTCGACCACTGTGCCGCCGCCGGCGCCCGCCGCCGGGGAGCCCGTCTCCTCGTCGAACTCCTAGCCGGCGTCTCGGCCGGACGTTGCCAGAAGGGCGCCCGCCAGGCGCCCTTCGTCTTCTGGGCCGCGAACGTCCCTGGTGTACGAACCCTGTTCCAACGCCACGGACGTTCGCCGCTTTCGGCTGGCCGGCCAGCTAGGCTTCGCGCGAATGGAGGCCGCCACCCAGCAGCGTCCGATCGAAGGGGAGAAGGCCCAGCGCATCGTCGAGGCCATGCGCTCGAGCGTCGCGCGGCGCGGGGTCGCCGGCTCGACCTTCGACCACGTGGCGCGCGAGGCGCGGGTCTCGCGCGGGCTGCTGCACTACTACTTCGGCACGAAGGAGCGCCTGCTCGCCGAGGTCGTGCGCCGCGACTGCGAGCTGCGGATGGTCTGGCTCGACGAGCAGCTCGCCGACGCCCGCGATGCCGACGGCGTCATCGACGCCCTCGTCGACTCGCTACGGCGGTTCGTCAAGGAGGAGCCGGAGTTCATCACGGTCGTCTTCGAGCTCTTCACGCTGTCGCGCCGCAACGAGGAGATCGCCGCCGAGTTCGCCGAGCTGCTGCGCCGCACCCGCGAGCACGTGGCGGGGCTGCTGGCGCGCAAGGAGGCGCAGGGCGCCCTGCACCTGCGCGCCGAGCCGGAGGCGGTTGCCGACGTGCTCTTCTCGCTTGCCGACGGCCTGTGCATGCGGATGCTCACCGAGACCGACAACGACTTCTCGCAGACCATCCAGGCGGGCACGCTCGCGGTACGGGCGCTGCTGGACTGACGCGCCGCGTAGCATCGAGGCATGGACCTCCGCGCCGTGCAACAGCCGATCAAGGACGCCTACCGGGCCGACGCCGACAAGGCCCGGATCACGCTGACCGCGTGTGGCAGCGCGAACGATGCGCCCGTGTCCTGCAACGTCGACCTCGGCCGCGCGCTGTACGAGGCGCAGGCACACGTCGGCGTCGGCGGCGCCGGGACGGCCGCCTGCTCGGGCGACCTGCTGCTCGGCGCCCTGGCCGCGTGCGCCCAGCTGACCTGCCAGATGGTCGCCACCGCGATGGGCCTCGACGTGCGCTCGATCGAGACGACCGTCGAAGGCGACCTCGACCTACGCGGCACGCTCGGGCTCGACCGCGAGGTCGGCGCGGGCTTCGACGCGATCCGCCTGCGCTTCGCCGTCGACGCACCGGAAGCGTCCGACGACGAGCTCGACGCGCTGCTGCGCAAGACCGAGCGCTATTGCACGGTCGCCCAGACGCTGATGTCGCCGCCTGCCCTGGACGTCGAGCTGACCCGCTAGTAGCGCGGGCGCAGGCGCGCGAGGAAGTTCTCGAAAACCGCCACCATGTCCACGCTCTGCGGGTCCAGCAGCCACTGGATCTGCAGGCCGTCGAACATGGCGAGGATCTGCGACGCGAGCGCGTCGGCGTGGAGGGCGGGGTCGATGCGGCCGTCGTGCTGCTCGGCCGCGACGGCCGACGCGACCTCGCTGCGGCGCTGCGTGTAGCGGTCGAAGAACCACGCGTGCGCGGGGTGATCCTCGTCGACGCTCTCCGCGGCCAGGATCGTGAAGAGCCGCACGATGCCGGGCCGGCCGGCGTTCTGACGGCACAGCTCGACGAGGACGTCGTGCATGTTGGTGTGCGCGGTGCGGGCCTGCTCGATGCGCTCGTCGTCGTGCTGGTCGCGCAGCTCGAGCAGCTCGAGCAGCAGCTCCTCCTTGGAGGCGAAGTGGTGCAGCAGGCCGGGCTCGCTCAGCCCGACCTGCTTGGCGATCGTCGCCAGCGACGCGCCGCGGAACCCGCGCTTGGCGAAGACCTCGTTCGCCGCCGCGAGGATCGCGTCGCGCCGCTCACGGCCCTTGGCGTATCCGCCCCGTTCCCGCCCCGTGCTCACCGCGGCCGAGGGTATCCGGGTCGAAGCTCGCCCGCTCGGGCAGGTCGCGCGACGAGCTGCCGACGTACAGCGTGTAGCGGCCTGGCGTCGCGAGGTCGGCCGGGTCGAGCCGGAACGACACGACGGTGCTCCGGCCCGGCCCGAGCGCGACCTTCTCGTACCCCTTGAGCTGCCGTGGCGGCTCGCCGGCCGATCGCGGGAAGGACACGTAGGCCTGCGCGACCGTCGAGCCTTCCCGCCCGCTGACGTTGCTCACGTGCACCGTCGCCACGTCGCCGTTCACCCGCAGGTCGCGGAAACGGAAGTCCGCGTAGGAGAGGCCGTAGCCGAAGGGGAACAGCGGCCGCTGCCCGGTTGCGTCGTACCAGCGGTAGCCGACGAGAAGGCCCTCGTCGTAATGCACCACGTTGTCGATTCCGGGGTAGCGCTCGGGCCGCGTCGGCGGCGCCGGCCCCTGACTGTCGCTGGCCGGGAAGGTGATCGGCAGGCGGCCGCCGGGGTCGCTGTCGCCGAAGAGGACGGACGCGAGCGCGGTGCCGAACTGCTGGCCCGGGTACCAGGCCTGCAGCACCGCGCCGACGCGATGCAGCCACGGCATCAGCACGGGGCCGCCGGTGTTGAGCACGACGATGGTCCGGCGGTTGGCCGCGGCGACGGCGTCGATGAGCGCGTCCTGATCGCCCGCCAGCGCGAGCGTCGTGCGGTCCATGCCCTCGCCCTGCGCGTTGTTGGCCAGGACGATCGCGACGTCGGCGTGGCGGGCGGCGTCGGCCGCCGCCGCGATGCCCGTCGCCTGCTGCCACGCGAGATGGATCTGGGCCCCGAAGAGCTGGGCCTTGCTGGAGTAGTCGACGCGGATCGACACCGGCCGACCGGCCGTCAGGCGCACGGCCTGGGCTTGCATCGGATAGAACGGGCCGTCGATGAACTGGACCGCCTCGCGGTAGCCCGGCCCGACCCGCTGCCCGTCGACGTAGAGCGTCGCCAGGCCGGCCTGCAGTAGCGAGAAGCGATACAGGCCCGACTGCGGAGGCGTGACCGTGCCGGTCCAGCGCGCCGACCAGAGCGGCCCGACGCGGACGGGCGCCGCCGCCAGGTCGATGGTCGGCTCGGCCCGCGTCAGCGCCGGCGCGCCGTCGAAGTCGCCGTTATTCCAATAGGTGGCGTGGAAGCCCGGGTCGTCGCCGGGGACAATCGTGGGTAGAGGGGCGTCGCCGAGCGAGCCCGGGGCGGCGGTGACCTTCATCCCGGAGCCGGCGCGTGCGGTGATGCCCGCCAGCGGCGTGACCGTCCTGCTCGGGTCCGGCGTCACGCCGGCCGAGCCGCCGGTGATGTAGGTCGCGTCGTTGCCCGAAGGCCCGATCACCGCGATCGAGCGCACCCGTCCGTCGCTCAGCGGCAGCGCATGGTGGTCGTTCTTCAGCAGCACCATGCCGTCCGTCGAGACGCGGGTCGCGAGCGCCCGGTGCGCGGGCGTGCTGACGTCGTCGGCGGCGGGCCCGAGCGGGTTGTCGAACGCGCCCGAGTCGAAGATCGCGTACAGCGTGCGGTGGACGATGTCGTCCAGGCGCGAAGCCGGCACCTGGCCGGAGGTGAACATGTCCGCGGTGCGACCGCCGGGCCCACCGAGCGCCGGGACGTCGACGCCGGCGAGGGTGGCCGCGAGCGGGTCCCTTACGGCGAAGATGAAGTCCGGCACGACGAAGCCGTTGAAGCCCGAGGCCTTCAGGTCGGAGAGCAGCGCCGCGTCTTCGCACGTCTGCGGCCCGTTGAGCCGGTTGTACGAGCACATGACCGCGTCGGCGTTCGACTCGCGGATGGCGCGCTTGAACGGCGCCTCGTAGATCTCCTGCAGCGCGCGCTCGGAGACGATCGAGTCGGCGCCGCCGCTGCGCGTGCCGTCGGGCAGGTTGAACCCGATGCGCCCGAACTCCTGGTTGTTGGCGACGTAGTGCTTGAGCGTGGCGATCACGTGCGCGCTCTTGGCTCCCGTGACCTCCTGCGCGACGGTCTCGCCCGTCAGGAACGGGTCCTCGCCGAGGTTCTCGGGCTGGCGTCCGGAGAGCGGCGTGCGCGCGATGTCCATCGCGGGCCCCAGCCACCAGTTGAAGGCCTTGCCGCGCGCCTCGGTGCCGATCGCCTCGCCGTAGTCGCGGGCCAGGCCGCGGTCGAACGTCGAGGCGAGTGTCAGTGAGGACGGGAAGCTCGTGGTGCCCGGCGCGCGGATGCCGCTGGGTCCGTCGTCGGACGGCAACGCCGGTACGCCGAACTGCGCCACGGCTGCGAAGTTGCCGAGCGCGAGCTGCACCTTCTGGTCGAAGGTCATCGCGGCGAGCAACTCGTCGGCGCGCCGGCCCGGCGGCTGACTGGCGTCGCGCCACGGCTCGTCCGCGGCGATCGCCTGCCTGGCGATAACGGTGAACAGGATCCCTACGAGCGCAATGCGCCAGACCCAGCGGAGCATGGTCCCTCCCGAACGGACGCTGCCCCCGCGCAGAAACCTAGTACTCGCTCGGTATTCGGTCAAGCACCGGTCGGGCATGATGCGCCCATGCGGGTCGCGCTCTTCATCACCTGCTTCAACGACACCCTCTTCCCGCAGACGGGCCGCGCGACGGTGACCGTGCTCGAGCGCGTGGGGGTGCAGGTCGACTTCCCGCTGGAGCAGACGTGCTGCGGGCAGATGCACGCCAACAGCGGCTACGGGCACGAGGCGGTGGGACTCGTGCGGCGCTTCGTGCGCGTCTTCGGCGACGCCGAGGCGGTCGTCACGCCGAGCGGGTCGTGCGCGGCGATGGTGCGCGAGGGCTACGAGCGGCTCGCGCGCGAGGCGGGCGACGAGGCGCTGGCCGCGCAGGTGCGCGAGCTGGCGCCGCGCGTCTTCGAGCTGTCGGAGTTCCTCGTCGGGCGGATGGGCGTCGACGACGTCGGTGCCGCGTTTCACCACCGCGTCACCTACCACCCGACGTGCCACTCGCTGCGGCTGCTGAAGGTCGGCGACGCCCCGCTGCGTCTGCTGCGCGCGGTGCGAGGCATCGACCTGGTCGAGCTGCCGGCTGCGACAGAGTGCTGCGGCTTCGGCGGCACCTTCGCGGTCAAGAACGCCGACACCTCGACGGCGATGCTGACCGACAAGCTGCGCCACATCCTCGACACCGGGGCCGACGTCTGCACGGCGGCCGACAACTCGTGCCTCATGCACATCGGTGGCGGCCTCAAGCACGCGCGCGCGGGCGTGCGCGTCATGCACGTCGCCGAGATCCTGGCCAGTGAAGCGTCGTGAAGGACGGCTTCCCCAAGGCGGCGCGCACCGCGCTGGGCGACAGCCAGATGCGGCGCAACCTGGGCCACGCGACGAGCACGATCCGCGCCAAGCGCGCGCGGGTGGTCGCCGAGGTCGACGACTGGGAGGCGCTGCGCGACGCGGGCGCGGAGATCAAGGAGCGCGCACTGCGCCACCTCGACGTCCACCTCGAGCGCCTCGAGGCAGAGCGTCACGCGCGCGGGCGGCATCGTGCACTGGGCGCGCGACGGCGCCGAGGCGTGCGCGGTCGTGGCCGACGTCGCGCGCGCCCACGGCTCCGACGAGGTCATCAAGGTCAAGTCGCTGGCCACCGACGAGATCGGCCTCAACGAGGCGCTCGAGCGCGCCGGGGTCCACGCCGTCGAGACCGACCTCGCCGAGCTGATCATCCAGCTCGACGGCGACTCGCAGTCGCACATCCTCGTGCCCGCGATCCACCGCAACCGCGCCGAGATCGCGCAGATCTTCCAACGCGAACTGGGCGTCGAGGTCTCCGACGTTCCCGCCGAGCTGACCGCCGTGGCGCGCGAGCACCTGCGCGCGAAGTTCCTTTCGGTGCCGGTCGGCGTCAGCGGCGCGAACTTCGCGGTGGCCGAGACGGGCCACGTCGTCGTCGTCGAGTCCGAGGGCAACGGGCGGATGTGCACGACGCTGCCCGAGGTGCTCGTCTCGGTCGTCGGCATCGAGAAGGTGCTGCCGCGCTGGCGCGACCTGGCGGTGATGCTCCAGCTCCTGCCGCGCTCGTCGACCGGCGAGCGCATGAACCCCTACACCTCGATCTGGTCGGGCGTCAGCGACGGCGACGGCCCGCGCGAGTTCCACCTCGTGCTGCTGGACGCCGGCCGCAGCGACGTGCTTGCCGATGAGGTCGGCCGCGCCGCGCTGCGCTGCATCCGCTGCTCGGCGTGCCTGAACGTGTGCCCGGTGTACGAGCGCACGGGTGGCCACGCCTACGAGAGCGTCTATCCCGGGCCGATCGGCGCGATCCTCACGCCGCAGCTGCGCGGGCTCGACCAGGCGCCGACCCTGCCGTGGGCCAGTTCGCCTGTGCGGCGCCTGTTACGAGGTCTGTCCGGTGAAGATCGACATCCCGTCGATCCTGGTGCACCTGCGCGGGCGCGTGGTGCGCGAGGCGGGCGCGCCCGCCGGCGAGCGCGCAGCGATGGCGGTGATGGCGCGCGTCTTCGCCAGCCGCCGCGCCTACGAGGCGGCCCAGCGCGCCGCGCGGCTCGGTCGCGGTCCGCTGGCCGGCGCGGCGCTGCGGCCGTGGACGCGCTCGCGCGAGCTGCCGACGGTGCCCTCGCAGAGCTTCCGGGAGTGGTGGCGTGAGCGCGCGTGACGACGTCCTCGCGCGCGTACGCGCCGCGCTGCGCGACGTGCCGGCGCACGAGTCCGCCGAACCGGCGCCCTACGAGCCGCCGCCGGGGCCCGCGGGCGATCCGGTGGCGCGCTTCGCCGAGCGCATGGCCGACTACCAGGCCACAGTGCGCGAGGCCGACGACCTAGCCGCGACGATCGCGCGCGTGTGCCAGGAGCAGGGCGCGCACCGCCTCGGCGTGCCCGTGGGCCTGCCGTGGCGGCCCGACGGCGTCGAGCTCGTCGAGGACCGCGGGCTCGGCGCCCGCGACCTCGACGCCCTCGACGGGGCGCTGACCGGCTGCGCGCTGGCCATCGCCGAAACCGGCACGATCGTCCTCGACGGGGGCGAGCGCTCCGGCCGCCGCGCGCTCACGCTCGTCCCCGACCTTCACGTCTGTGTCGTCGAGCGCGCCCAGGTCGTCGCAACCGTTCCCGAGGCGATCGAGACGCTGGCGGGCGCGCGCGGCCCGTTCACCCTCGTCTCGGGCCCGAGCGCCACGAGCGACATCGAGCTCGAGCGCGTGGAGGGCGTCCATGGTCCGCGCCGCCTCGAGGTCCTGATCGCCTAGGCGCCGAGGGCGATCGCGCCCAGGTCCTGGTCGCTGGACGAGGCCGAGGCGTCGCCGAACACCTCGCGCGCGAGCGCGACGGTGTGTGTGCCGGGTGCGAGCGGCTCGGTGACGCCGAACGCGGTCAGCGAGTCTTCCACCGACTCGCCCGAGAAGACTGCCAGCCTGCGTGCGCCGCGGGGAACGGGTACGCCGTCGACGAGCACGCCCCAATTCGCGTAGCAGACCGGCGACACGCAGGTACCGAGGGCTCCCCGAACGCTGGCGAACACGAACAGTCGCGAGTGAGTCGTGAAGGTCACACTCTTAGTGGCGGTGACCGTCGCGGTGGCGGAAATCGTTGGTGCCTTGCCGCTGCCCGTGTCGACGCCCGCGACCCCGAGCGTCGGGCCCGGATCGCCCTTGTCGCCCTTCGGCCCCGCGTCACCCTTGTCGCCTTTCGGGCCGGCGGTGAGCTGGCCGCGGGCGAAGTCGACCGCCTTCAGCGTGTGGTCCTGCACCGCCGCCGACGTGACCGCGCCGCGTTGCAGCTTGGGCTTCGTGACGGCGCCGCTGTGCAGCTCCTTGGAACCGACCGATCCGGCGGGCAGCCGGACCGCGGCGTACGAGGTGCCTCCTAGCGCCAGGAAGAGCGCGGTGTAGGCGATGGCGTTGCGTTTGAGATGTTCGAGCATGCCAACACGTAGTCGCCCGCCCCCTCGCCGTTAGCGCACCCTAGGTAGCGGGCGACGCACCCTTCGCGACTGCGATCTCCGAGTGTCACAGGGCGGCCGGCTGCGCTGTCAGACCTTCCAGCAGCCGAAACCGACCCAAAGGATTCTCATGTCAACAGTCGCAGCCCAGCCCTTCTCCGGCGCCTACCGAGCCCAGCCCGAGCCTTCGAGCTTTGCGTTCGCCGTGCGCCACTCAGGCGTCTTCTGGTACCGCGGCTCGCTGTCAGACGTCGCGGCGACGTTGCACGCCGACGGCGACGCTGTGGTGCTCGAGGGGTCCGCGCGCGTGGACTCCATCTCCGTGGTCGAGCCGGCCGCGATGAGGGCGCACGTGCTCGGGCCGGAGTTCTTCGACGCCGAGCGCCATCCCGAGATCACGTTCCGTTCGACGGCGGTCCGCCTCGCCGACGACGACCGCGCAGAGGTCGAGGGCGAGCTCACGATCAGGGGCGTCACGCGCCCGGTCACCGCGAGCGGTCGCTACGACGCACCGCGACAGAGCGGCTTCGGCGAGATCGCGGGGCTGCAGCTCCGGACGACCATCGACCGCCGCGACTTCGGATTTGACTGGCAGATGGCGCTGCCGGGCGGTGGCGACGCGGTCGGCTGGGATGTGGAGCTCGATATCGATCTGCTGCTCATGCGAGAGGACGCAGACGCTGAACGGTGACGTGCTGTTCGTCCGGCTCGCTGCGGCACCACCCGAGCATCGACCCACGAAGGAGCGAAATGTCAACACCCCAGGAAACACGCAACAAGGCGACGTTCAGACGCTTGCATGAGGCCACCAGCACCGGCGACGCGGAGCTCATCGCGAGGACGATCGACGAGGCCGTCGAGCCCGACGTGCTGATCCGCACACCATTGCCGGTCAAAGCGACCGGGGCCCAAGCACTCAAGGAAGTGTTCGCGAGGCTCCATCGCGCCTTCCCCGACCTTCAAATCACGGTCGAGGATCTGATCGCGGAGGGGGACAAGGTCGTCGGCAGGAACTCGGTCACCGGGACGCACAAGGGTGAATACATGGGCCTCCCACCCACCGGCAAATCCGTCACATACAACGAGATCTTCATCATGCGGTTCGTCAACGGCCGAGTCGCTGAGACCTGGGGGGTCGTCGACGTCTTCTCACAGATGAAACAGCTCGGTGTGATTTCGGCCTAGCGGCGCCCACCTAAGGTCAGCCGCCACACGCGATGGCCGTACTCCTCGCAGACGAGAAGGTCCCCGGCCCCATCGAACGCCATGCCGGTGGGGCCGCCCGCCAGGGACACGGATGTGGCGGGCAGGCCGTCGGTCGGCGGCTCGGAGCCCCCGCCCGCGATCGTCGTGATGATGCCGTCGCGGTCCACGCTGCGCACGCGGTGGTTCGAGCTGTCGGCGATCAAGAGGTTCTGTTCGCCGTGACCGATGTCACCTGACCAGCGGGCGTGCCCTCGCCGATCCCTGTCACATGCGTCAGCGGGCAGGTCGCGCTGTAGCGGCGCTCGGCCGCAGCAGCCTGCCGACCGGTCCCGCGCTGACGCGCACCCACCCGGCCAGCACCGTGGCCAGCCCGAGGAACCCGCCGGCCATGCCGACGAGGTTGACGACGCCCACCGCGATCACGAGTGACACGAGCCAGACCACGGCGACGGCGACGGAGCGCGCGAGCAGCATCGTGAAGGGCAGCGTCTCCCCGCTTTCGCGGAGCCGGGCCGCCAGCTCGGCTGCCGCTGCGATCGCCCACAGCACCAGCGTCGTGAGCACGCACGGCCAGGCCCGCCCCGCTGCCCGGCCGACGTCGTCGCCGAACCCCGCGTCGACCGCGCCAACGACGAGCGACCACCACCCGCCGAGGAAGGCGAGAACGATGATGACGCCGAAGGAGTCCGCGTTACGGGACGAGTGAGCCGGCATGCTCCGCACCAGCGTAACGCGTGTGGCGTGGACCCGCCCTTCAGCGATGATGGGCGCCATGCCCGGCGCGCGCCCATTCCTTCTCGTTCAGCTGAGCGATCCCCACATCGGCGCCATTGGGTCGACGCGGATCCCGTCGCGGGGCTTGCCGCAGCAGTCGCGTCGGTCTGCTCGCTGCTGCCCGAACCGGATGCCGTGCTCATCTCGGGCGACCTGGCGGACCATGCCGCCGCGCCGAGTACGAGCAGTTGCGCCAGCTCATGGCACCGCTCGACGCGCCCCTGTACGTGCTCGCGGGTAACCACGACGATCGGCGCGCGCTGCATCGCCACTTTGGCGTGCCGGGTGCCGACGGCGAGCCGGTGCAGTACGCAGTCGACCTCGGAGCCCTGCGGCTGGTTGTGCTCGACAGCACGCGCCCCGCGAGGACCCAGGAGCGCTGGACGCTGAGTGCCTGGCGTGGCTCGACGCGACACTGACGGCTGCGCCGGAGGCCCTCACCCTGGTCGCGATGCACCATCCCCCGCTGCGCACCGGCTCCCCGGCATGGGACGAGATCGGACTGCCCGACGACGACCGGCTGGCGCTCGGAGCCGTGGTCGATCGCCACCCGCAGGTGCGGAGGCTTGTCGCCGGCCACGTGCACCGGGCGATCACCGCCGAGCTCGCCGGACGTCCCGTGCTGAGCGTTCCGAGCACCTACGTCCAGGGGCGACTCAACTTCGAGTCCGACACGATTGAGCTCGCCGCCGATCCTGCGGGTTTCGCGGTGCATGCCGTCCTCGACGGCGAATTGGTCTCGCACCTCCAGGTCGTGCACTAGGCAGGAGATCGAGCGATGTGGCCGGCGGCTGCGCGGCCGGTCGTCCCGGAGGCTCGGGCCGGCCCTGGGCGCGTAGCGAGGTAGGTCGGGATTGTCGCCAGCAGTGCGGTGGAGCCGAGGGCGAGGGCGGTGATGCCGAACGCGTGACCGGGGCTGTGGTGGTGAGCCGCCAGGGTCAGGTGTTGGGTGGGCGCCGGCGTCGTCCGGCCCTGACGAGGGCCTAGAATCCCCCTCCGTCCGATGGCGTCACAGGTTCTCGCGAAGCCGTTCCCCGACCTCGACGACGAGGTCATGTACCCCCGCCTCTCGGAGGCGAAGCTCGAGCGGCTGGCGGAGCGTGGCGAGCGGCGTCGCTACGCCCCGTCCGACGTGCTCTACGAGCAGGGCGTTCGCGACGCGCCGTTCTTCGTGATCGAGCGCGGCCTGGTCCGGTTCATCGACCACCGGCCCGGCCTGGATGTCCTGATCGCGAAGGCGGACGCGCGCACGTTCCTCGGCGACATCGCGGTCTTCACCGGCGAGCCGTCGATCGCCGCCTGCGTCGCCGTTGAACCGACCGAGGTGATCGCCTTCGAGCGCGGAGAGCTGCGCGAGATGCTCGCCGGCTGGCCGGAGTTTGCCGAGCTCGTCCTGCGCACGCTCGCCGCGCGCCGCGAGTGGCACGAGCGCACCGGGCACGGCGTGCTGCGGCTGATCGCGTCGCGCGGCCGCCAGCGCGCGTTCCAGGTGCGCGACCTGCTCGAGCGCAACCTGCTGCCGGTCCGCTCGTACGACCTCGACACGGACCCCGAGGCCGCCGACATGCTCGACGAGCTCGGCATCCCGCACGAAGAGACGCCGATCCTGATCCGCAACGCCAGCGTGCTGCGCAATCCGTCGGCCGCGCAGGTGGCGCGCGACCTGGGCTTGCGCGCCGACGTCGACGACCAGCGGTTCGACCTCGTCGTGCTCGGCGGCGGCCCCGCCGGCCTCGCCGCCGCCGTCTACGGCGGCTCGGAAGGGCTGCGGACGTTCGTCGCCGAGGCATGGGCGCCCGGGGGCCAAGCGGGCACGAGCGCGCGGATCGAGAACTACCTCGGCTTCCCGACCGGGATCTCCGGCGTCGACCTGACCCGCAAGGCCACCCTGCAGGCGCGGCGGTTCGACGCGGTGCTGTCGAGCTTCCACCGCGCCGTCGAGCTGGCCGACGGCCCGGAGGGTCTGGTCCGCGTGGACCTCGACGACGCGCAGCACGTGCTCGCGCGCACAGTCGTGCTCGCGACCGGGGCGCGCTGGCGCTCGCTGGAGGCCGCCGGGGTCCAGCGGCTGCTCGGCGCGGGCGTGTTCCACGCGGCGATGCCGAGCGATGCCGGGCGCTGCCGCGACAAGGACGTCGTCGTCGTCGGCGGCGGCAACTCGGCCGGCCAGGCGGTCATCGCGCTGTCGCGGATCGCCCGTAGCGTGCGCGTCGCGGTCCGCGGCGCCGGGCTGTCGGGCACGATGTCGCGCTACCTGGTCGACCGGATCGAGACCGCCCCCAACGTCGAGCTGATGACCGAGACCGAGGTCACGGCCGTCCACGGCAATGGCAGGCTTGAGGCCGTCGACCTGCGCGACCGGCGCGACGGGCGGGTCGAGCGCATCCCGACCGTCGCGCTGTTTCTGATGATCGGCGCCGACCCGTGCAACGAGCCCGTCAGGGACATGCTCGGCCTCGACCCGGCGGGCTACGTCGTGTGCGGCCCCGCCGCGGCCGGTTACGACGGGCCGTGCCAATGGCCGCTGGGCGAGCGCGAGCCGTACCTGCTCGAGACGATCCGACCCGGCGTGTTCGCGGCCGGTGACGTGCGGGCGGGCGCCACGCAGCGGGTCGCGGGCGCGGTCGGCGACGGCTCGCTGGCCGTGCGTTTCGTCCATCAGGTGCTCGGTGATCAGGCCGGCGGCGCGGGAGGGATCTCGGCCGCCTCACCGAGCCCGGGCACCAGCACCCGGTCCGTGTAGCAGTAGCGCCACTGTTCGCCCGGCTCCCGCTCCCGTGGGCAACCAGGCGGCCGAGTCGATGCTGACGAGTCGACTGCCTGGGACGACCGGGAGGAGCCGAACGGCCGCGCGGCCGGGCCCGCCCGGTTCGCGCGGAAGGGCAAGCGAAGCTCTGCCGATCGTGTCGCCGGCACTTGCATGCACGGCGATGAAGCCCGCTACTTGGCGGGGGTGGCCGATCGCGGTGGCGGGAAGTCGGCGGGCAGGTCAGCCGCGTCCACTTGGAAGAGATCGACCGGCTCGGGCAGGCCGCGGAATCGCCAGGCGCCAAGGCTGCTGAGGCCGACCCCCTCTGGGAGCGACTCGATGACCGCTGCGCGCACGGCCGCGGACAGGATGATCTGGCGCCCGTGCGCCGCGAAGCAGATGCGCGCGGCCGCGTGAACCGAGAGGCCGACGTAGCCGGTATCGGTGAGCGCGGGACGCCCGCGATGCAGGCCGATTCGAAGCCGCACGTCGATCCCGCCCGGCCACGCGGCGGCGTGCATCGCCCGCTGGATCGCCAGCGCGGCCTCGAGCGCTGCCGGGGCGCGTTCGAACACCGCGAAGACGTCATCGCCCCGGGCGGACGCCTCGCGACCACCGGCAGACCGCACCGCGGCGCGCACCAGACGGCGGACATCGCCCAGCAGGGACGCGTATCGATCGTCGAGACGCCCGAGCAGCTCAGTTGAGCCTTCGAGGTCGGTCAGCAGGAACGTGATGTGGCCCTTCGGCAGCTTGCGCTGCGGTTGCAGCTGCGCGCTGACGAACCCGACGGGCATGATCCCGTGCTTCATGGCCGCCCTCAGCAGGCGGCTGCGCGCCCGGTCCCGCGCGCCCTCGTCCTCGAACACGACCTGACTGAACCGCGCGAGGGCATTCCGGACGTGCGCCGCGTCATGGATCGGAAGACGACGCTGGCCGCGCGCATCGACGTATGCAAAGGCGCTGTCGGGAAGCTGCGCACGCTCCTTCGCGCTGAGCCGTGGCATCCGCGCATGATCGCAACAACCCACACCCGGAACCGGCGAGGACGCGCTCCCGAGACGATCGCGAGCAGGTCGTCGCGGCAGGCCGTTGATGCTGGGCGTTCCGCTCCCAACCTCTGACGATCGTCGACGTTGCGGCGCTGTCGGGACGTTCGGCGCACACGCTGCGCTACTACGCCCGGCGAATGACCATTCCCCGCAGTCGCCGGCCGACAGCGGCGACGCGCTTCCTGCTGGATCTACCCCGACGGGCCCGCTCGCGCGTGTGTGTCACGAGCGTGAGGCGTCGCGTACGAGCGTAGGCGGCCGAGCGACTGGCGGATGATCCGTGAGACCTGCATCTGCGAGACGCCGATGTGCTCGCCGATCTCGCCCTGAGTGAGGTCCTCCTCGAAGCGCAGGCGCAGCACCTCGCGCTCGCGCGGGCTCAGCGAGCGCATGAGCCGCGCGATCGTCGCGCGGTCTTCAGCCAACGCGAAGCCCTGCTCGTCGGTCCCGAGGGTGTCGCCGAGCGTCTCGCCACTGTCGTCCTCGGTGCCGCGCGGCGCCTCCAGCGACGTCGCGCGATACGCGCCCGATGCCTCCAGCGCCTCGAGCACGTCCTCCTCCTCGGCACCCACGCGCGCCGCGATCTCCGCCACGGTCGGCTGGCGGTGCAGGTCCAGCGACAGGTTAGAGACCGCGCGATCGACCTTCAGCGCGAGCTCCTGCAGGTCGCGCGGCACGCGCACCGACCACGTCCGATCGCGGAAGTAGCGCTTGATCTCGCCGAGGATCGTCGGCACCGCGTAGCTGGAGAACGCGACCTGACGCTCGAGGTCGAAGCGGTCGATCGCCTTGACCAGACCCAGGCACGCGACCTGATAGAGGTCGTCAAACGGCTCCTCCGGGCGCTGGTAACGGCGCGCGAGCTGGCGCGCCAGCGGCAGGAAGCGCTCGATGAGCATCTCGCGATCGACCGGATCGCGCTTGTCGAGGTAGCGCGCGAACAGCGCGCGATCATGGGCGAGGCGGTCATCACCTTCGCGGCGGCGCCGGTCGGGCGCGCCAGTGGGACGAGCGAGGTCCGTCACGCCTGCGACGCCCGCGGGGACTGCAGATGCCGTGGCGAGATCACAAGCGTCACGGGTCGACCCAACGGCGGCGTCCACCCTCGTCACGAGCGCTCTCCGATCACATGCCGCCTTGCACAAACGGAAGCGTCTCGTCAAGCCCGAATATCTGGATCGCTTTGTCGACCGGAGCGGCGGGCGCGACGAGCGTCAGCTGGAATCCGTCGTGCTGAGCGCGCTTGTGGAGCGCAACGAGCAGGTGCAGTCCGGTGGAGTCGATGAAGGACAGGCCGCGGAGGTCGAGCACGAGGTGCGCGGCGCTCTCGATGCCATTCAGCGTGGCGTGCAGCCGGCTGGCCGTGGCAACGTCAAGCTCGCCGCGGGGCCGCACGAACGTGACGTCATCGCGCCGCTCCACTTCGGTGATGAACGGCTCAAGGCCACCTATCAGCGTGACCTCGTTGGTCGTGGAGATGGACGCCGACCTGGTCCACCATCCGGGCACGAACCAATGACAAAGGAACGCAAGCATGCCGCGCATCACTGTTGGGACCGAGAATGACGCGCCGATCGAGATCCACTACGAGGATCACGGCACCGGGCAGCCGGTCGTCCTGATCCACGGCTACCCGCTGAACGGCAACTCGTGGGAGCGCCAGGAGCGGGCGCTGCTCGCGGCCGGCTACCGCGTGATCAGCTACGACCGCCGCGGGTTCGGCCGGTCGAGCCAGCCGACCACGGGCTACGACTACGACACGTTCGCCGCCGACCTGAACGTGCTGCTCGAGCACCTCGACCTGCACGACGTGATCCTCTGCGGCTTCTCGATGGGCACCGGCGAGGTCACCCGCTACCTCGGCACGTACGGCTCCGCGCGTGTGCGGAAGGCGGCGCTGTTCGGCGCGATCCCGCCGTTCCTGCTCAAGACCGACGACAACCCGGAGGGCGTCGACGGCAGGTGTTCGAGGACATCAAGGCCGCGATCGCTCAGGGACCGCTACGCCTACTTCAAGGACTTCCTCGACAACTTCTACAACGTCGACGTTCTCGCCCCGGACCGGATCAGCGAGCAGGCGTGGCAGGCCAGCTTCAACGTCGCCGCCGGCGCCTCGCCGCACGCGACGTACGCGTGCGTCGACACCTGGCTGACGGACTTCCGCGCCGATCTGCCGAAGATCGACGTGCCCGACGCTCGTGGTCCACGGCACCGAGGACCGGATCCTGCCGATCGACGCGACCGCCGACCGGCTGCCCGCGCTGATCGCCGACGTCCGGCTCGTCAGGGTCGAGGGCGGACCCCACAACATCGGCTGGACCCACCCTGAAGAGGTCAACGCCGCGCTGCTCGAGTTCCTCGACGAGCCGCATCCGGCGATGCGGACGGAGGCGACTCCCACCGTCGCGAGTGCGCGTTAGCCCGTCCCACGACCCACAGTCCCGTGCAAGCAACGCAACCAGGAGATTGAGATGAGCACCACCGAAGCACAGACCGCGAGCCTCGACCCGACCGTCGGGAGGGTCGACATGAAGCTCGAGATCCACGTCATTCCCGTGTCCGACGTCGACCGAGCCAAGCAGTTCTACGAGCGCTTGGGTTGGAGGCTGGACGACGACGCCTCGCCGCTGGACGGCCTTCGCATCGTCCAGTTCACGCCCCCGGGCTCGGGGACGTCGGTCACGTTCGGCAGGGGACTCACCGCGGCCGCGCCGGGCTCGGCTCTGGCGGGGCTGGTCGTCTCGGACATCGAAGCGGCCCATCGCGAACTCGTCGGCCGTGGCATTGACGCGAGTGACGTGTGGCACGGCCCGCCGTTCCCTCCCGAGGCCCGGCAACCCGGCGTGGATCCCGAGCGCACCAGCTATGCGTCGTTCTTCTCCGTCGAGGATCCCGACGGCAATGTGTGGCTGGTCCAGGAGGTCACGACGCGGCTGCCCGGCCGGTAGGACGATGGAGTTCCTGGTCGAGTTCGAGGTCGATGTTCCGGCGGGGACGTCGGAGGCCGAGGTCACGGATCGCGAGAGGGCGGAGGCGGTTGCCGCGACGAGGCTGGTGGATGAAGGCCATCTCCTACGCGTCTGGAAGCGGCCTCTGTCTAGCGGCGAGACGAGTGTGCTCGGCCTGTACCGCGCCGACAGCGAAGCGCGAGCTCG
Organism: uncultured Actinomycetes bacterium; assembly: GCA_963821355.1. Lineage (GTDB taxonomy): Bacteria > Actinomycetota > Thermoleophilia > Solirubrobacterales > Solirubrobacteraceae > JAOPZW01. The sequence goes on from CAWGDO010000013.1 coordinate 36,538, forward strand.
ACGGTCTCCTCGGTGCGCTGCCGCTGTACGAGTGGATGACCGTCACGGTCACCGGGCTCGAGCGTCACCCCAACGACCCAGCGGCCGCGCAGGAAACGGGCCGTGTAGCGGCTGGAGCCAGTCATGAGTGACGACCTGCCCAAGCCGCGGCTGAGCCTCGTCTACCGATTGGAGGCACGGCTTGGCGAACCGCTCGATCTGGGTCAGACCGCCGTGGGCCGGCGCCGTATCGTGCCCCAGACTGCCGGGACATTCAGAGGTCCCGACATCTCCGGACGCTTGTTGCCGGGCGCGAGCGCTGACTGGCAGACGGTCCTACCCGACGGCACCGCGCTGGCGGATATCCGCTACACGCTGCAGACCGACTCCGGCGATCTGCTCTATGTCCGATCGCAGGGTGTCCGCCACGGCAGCCCAGACGTCCTCGCCCGCCTCGCCCGGGGCGAGGACGTCGACGCCGGGGAGTACACCTTCCGCACCGCAACCCGGATCGAGACCGCCGCACCGCAGCTGGACTGGCTGAACAAGGGCGTCTTCGTCGGCGTCGGCGGCCGCCGACCCGCAGGCGTGATCTACGAGACCTACCTCGTCGGATGAGCCCGCCCTGAGCTCACGCCCACCATGAAGCTCCGTCGCCGCTGTATTCACGCTCGCTATAGCGACGTGATCGAGCAGCTGTACGCCGGGTGACGCCAGTATCGGAGTTCGCCGATGTCGACGCGTTGGGAGCCACCGAGGCAGTCGACTACGAAGAGCGGCAGTCCCCTCCGGCCCCAGCCACGATCTTGCCCGCCGCTGTCGCCGTGTATGAAAAGCGCAGCGGCCGTCTGGTGCCGTCAGGGCGTCGGTGCTGCGTACTGCTCATCGCTGACGTGCTCGCCCCAGGTGACGGGGCTGCCGGACTCGTCGTTCTGCTGCATGGCGATGTGGGCCATGAAGCGGTTGGCGTGGCGCCGTGCCAGTGGTTCTCGCCTGGGTCGAAGAAGACGCGGTCACCGGGACGGATGACCTCGATGGGGCGTCTAACGTCGCCGCAGGCTCGGCTGGAGGACCTGCTCGCCGTAGCTGGTGTCGGCGGAGTTGAGGTTCACGCCCGGGCGGACGATCTCGTCGATGCGGTCGAGGGTTGCCGTGTCGAGCTCGATGTCGACGGCGGGGAGCTGACTGTTGAGCTGCTCCATGGTGCGGGGGCCGATGATCGCTGAGGTCACGGCCGGGTGGTTGACGACGAAGGAGATCGCCAGGTCGATGAGCGACAGGCCGGCGTCGTCGGCGACCTTGGCGAGCTGCTGGGTGGCTTCGAGCTTGCGCTGGTTCTCGGGCAGCGACATGTCGAAGCGTGCGGCCAGTCGCTGGCGGGCCGGCGAGGTCGGCGAGCTGTCGGCGGTCCAGCTTCCTGAGAGCCAGCCGCCGGCGAGCGGGCTGTAGGTGAGGATGCCCATGCCGTGACGCTCGGCGGTCGGCAGGACGTCGAGCTCGATCCCGCGCACCAGCAGCGAGTAGGGCGGCTGCTCGGTGCGGAAGCGCTGGAGGTTGCGGTCGCGGGCGGTCCATTGCGCCTCGACGATCTGTCCCGCCGAGAACGACGATGAGCCGATGTAGCGGATCTTGCCCTGCTCGACGAGGTCGGTGAGCGCGCCGAGTGTCTCGTCGATGTCGACGGCCGGGTCGGGGCGGTGCATCTGGTAGAGGTCGATCCAGTCGGTGCCCAGGCGCCGTAGCGAGTTCTCGACCTCGCTGATGATCCAGCGGCGAGAGACGCCGGCCTGGTTGGGGCCCTCGCCCATCGCGCCCCAGAACTTCGTGGCCAGCACGATGTCGTCGCGGCGGCCCTTGAGCGCCTTGCCGACGATCTCCTCGGACTCGCCGGCGGAGTAGACGTCGGCGGTGTCGACGAAGTTGATGCCGGCATCGAGGGCGCTGTGAATGATGCGGATCGAGTCGTCGTGGTCGGTGTTGCCCCAGGCGCCGAACATCATCGTGCCGAGGCAGAGCTTTGAGACCTGGACGCCGGTGCGTCCCAGGGGACGAAGTTCCATGTGGGCTGCTCCTATTGGGGGCGCCGGCATGCGCCGGCGACTTGCTATCTGCGTTCGGGACTGCGCTCGCTACGCGCGTCGGCGTCGCCGGTGGTCTGCGGCGTCGCCGTCCAGCTTGCGAGCAGGTCGAGCGCCTGTTGCGATGCCGAGCCGGGCTCGGCGGTGAAGATCGCGACGCTCAGGCCGTCGTCGGCGCTGAGCTCCATCGTCTCGTAGCTGAGGTCGAGCTCGCCGACGACCGGATGGTGGATGCGCTTGGTGCCGGTGCGGTGGAAGCGCACGTTGTGCGCCGCCCAGCGCACACGGAACTCGTCGCTGCGCGTCGACAGCTCTCCGACGAGGTCCGAGAGCTTGCGGTCGTAGGGGTTGCGCCCTGCCTCGCTGCGCAGGTGGGCGACGAGCTCTGACGCCACGCGCTCCCACTCGGGGTAGAAGTCCGCGGCGGCGGGATCGAGAAACGTGAAGCGGGCGCTGTTGGCGGGCTGCTCGCGGCTGTCGAATACCGGCGCGTAGAGCGCGCGCCCCAGCGCGTTGGCGCCGATGTAGTCCAGGCGGGCGTTCCGCACGGTGGCCGGCGCGGTGATCTGGTCGAGAATGCGCTGCACGACTGGTCGGACCCGGTGCTTGACGGGCCGGGGCCGCTTCGGAGAAGCGAATCCCGCCCGCCCGGCGGCGCGGACCAGGTCGAAGAGGTGCGCGCGTTCGGCGTCGTCGAGCTGAAGCGCCCTGGCGAGTCCTTCGAGCACGAGCTCCGAGACGCCGCTGACGTTGCCGCGCTCCAGGCGCTTGTAGTACTCAACACTGACCCCGGCCAGCGAGGCGACCTCTTCGCGGCGCAGGCCGGGCACGCGCCGCTGGCCATAGCTCGGCAGGCCGGCCTGCTCGGGCGTGATCTTCGCTCGCCTGCTGGTCAGGAACTCGGCGATGTCGCTGTTGTGATCCACGGGGTCTTCCTCGGAGGTTCTGGCGTCCGCTCGGCCGGTCGGGGCGACACCAGCACGGTAGGGCCTGTGCGGCGTCGTTGAGGTGCCCTGTCAGTACCCCCTTAACAGGGCCTCCCACAATCGCGCTAAGCGCGCTTTCGTGGAAGCCATGCGTGCAGCTCTCTTCATAGAACCCCACCGCGTCGAGGCCGGCGATCGGCGCGACCCGGTCATCGTCGAGCCGACCGACGCGATCGTCCGGGTCGTCCTCGCCTGCGTCTGCGGGTCGGACCTCTGGTACTACCGCGGGACTCGCCGTTCGAGCCCGGCCCGATCGGCCACGAGTTCGTCGGCGTCGTCGAGGACGTCGGCCGCGACGTTGCGATCGTCAAGCGCGGCGACTTCGTGATCGCGCCGTTCGCGTTCAGCGACGGCACGTGCCCGCACTGCCGCCACGTCCCCGAGCTGCTACCCGACGTCCTGGAGGGCCGCATCAACCCCGGCCGGCTCCTCGACTACGAGACCGGCCTGGAGGGCATCGCCGACGCGTACGCCGCGATGGACGAGCGCCGCGCCATCAAGTCGCTCGTCCGCGTCGGGAGCCTGTGATGACCGCCTGGACCGACGACGAACTGCGCCGCATCGCCGGCGCTGACGAGCTGCAGATCGCGCCGGTGCGCAGCAACGGCGAGCTACGCCGCGCGACGCCCATCTGGGTCGTCCGCGCCGGCGATGACCTCTACGTCCGGGCCGCCTACGGCGCCAACACGGGCTGGCACGGCGTCGCCCGCGCCAGCCACCAGGCGCGCATCCGCGCGGGCGGAGTCGAGAAGGACGTCACGGTCCAAGACGCCAACCATGCCGTGACCGACCAGGTCGACGCGGCCTACCGCGACAAGTACGGCGGCCGCTACGCGGACATCGTCGACTCCATCACCGATGCCGAGCACCGCACCACGACGCTGTGCCTCACCCCGCGGGACGGCCGCTGATGCCGACGGCCCGGACGCTGCGAAACGGGGCGGTGCTGGCGATCGTGCTCGCCAGCTACACGATGATTGTGCGGACAGCGGGCAGCGGTCATCGCGGCTGACGGTCGCCCGCCCTCGGCACAAGACCCCGCCGCCCGCGCGTGCGTGCCGCGACGGTCACACCATCTCGTCCCAACACCAGCCGATCGGATCGCCGACATTGCGTGCAGAGGCACAACGCGGGCGGGCTAGCGGCGCGCGAGGTAGCTGCGGCCCGCCTTGACGATCACCGTCTTGTGGCGCTTGAGGTCGCGGACGCTCACGCTGCCACGCTTGACCGTCGTAAGCGTTCCGTCGCAGCGGTCCTCGGTCAGCCAGATCGTGCCGCGGACGGTCGCCGAGCTGTACTTGCCCTTCGTGCGGAACTTGCCCTTGCCGTTGCCCCATAGCTTGCCCAGGACCTTCTTCTTCTTGACGGCGGCGGCCGCGCGGGCGCCGGCGCCGCACCGCGACCGCGAGGCGCGGCTGAGCACGATGTCGGTGGTCAGCGCCGCCGCGCGATTGCCCTTGGGCAGGCTCTGGCGGACCTTGAACGTGCCCTGGTAGAAGTCGGCCGTCTGGGTCGTCGTGCCGGTGCCGGTTGCCGCAGAGGTCAGGCGCACGCGGCCCTGACGCGTGTCGACCGTGCTGCCGACGGCGATCGTCGCGCCGCCGTTCAGCCGCGTGCGCTTGCCCGACTTGGAGGTGACGAAGACCTTGCCCGAGACGGCGCCCACGGCCACCGACTTGCCCGGAACCGGCGGCGACGTGCCGCCCGTCGGCCCGATGGCCGCGACGCGGACCTGCGAGGACGAGTCGGACGCCGTCTCCCATGCCGCGACCCCGATGTGGTCGGGCGCGGCGGCCGCGCGCAGCTGGCCGATCGACAGCGTTCCCGGCTGGTTGAGCAGCGGGCCCGACTGCCACCTGACGCCGTCGTCGGACGTCGCGTAGTCGAGCTCCAGCCCGGTCGTGCCGAAGCGACCGAAGACCGCGTGCAGGCGCCCGCCGGGATCCTCGGTGAGGTGCGCCTGGGCGTCGTCGCCGATGTCGGCGATCCTCGTGCCGGCGGTGAACGTCGTGCCGTTGTACTTGCGCACGGTCAGCGCGTTCTGCTCGGTGCCCGACAGCAGGAACAGGCCCGACGGGCCGCCCGCCAGCCGCGGGTAATCGGCGTAGCCGATGTCAGCCGCCGGCGTCCACGCGGCGGGATCGTTGAGGCTGCCGGCCCCGCTGTAGCGGCGGAACTGCGCGTTGCTCGAGCCGTCGGCGAACACCGCGAGCGGCGTGTTGGCGTCGACGAGCCCGACGGTCCCGTTGTACGGATGGTCGCTGGACAGCACCGCGCGGCTCTCCCCGGCGGTGCTCCCGTCGAGCGGCATGTTCTGTGCCACGAGACCCTCGAAGAAGGCGTTGGTGGCAACCGTGAGCGTCGCGCCCGGGCCGCGGACGGCCTCGTCGAAGGGGACCACCCCGATCGCGTGCCCGGCGTCGAAGGTCCTGGCGCCGTCAGCCGAGGTGAACTGCCAGATCTCGTCGAAGCGCGCGCCTGTCAGCCCGTAGCGGTAGGAGACGACGCGCACGGTGGCGCCGTCGACCGTGACGAACGGCCGGCTCAGGGTCGTCCCGGGCGCCGCGATCGTCGTGGAGACGTCGCACGCGGCAGCGCCGCGCGGCAGGCGGCAGAAGTTCAGCGAGGTGATGCTGCTCTCCGGCCCGTACCACGCGATGTACGCGGTGCCGGCGGCGTCGACCGCGACGCCCGGCTTGTGCCCGCTGCCGATGGTCAGCGGCGTCGCCGCGCCCGCGCCGGCGGGCGCGATCAGCCAGACCGCGAGCGTGGCCGCCAGCGCGGCCGTCCGCAGGAAGGTCGTTGCCCCCACTCGCGCATCCTACGCACCGACGGGGGCGAGCGAGCGCGGTCCGTCCAGCGTGCACGAGCGCAGCGCAACCGTCAGCGCCGCCAGCGCGCCGGCGCCGCCCGCGAGCACGAGCGCGGCGACCGGGCCGGCCCCGTCGGCCAGCGTGCCGGCGCAGGCCGCGCCCGCCGAGGCGCCGATCGCGACCGCGGTGCCCAGCCACGCGAAGGCCTCGGTGGCGGTCCCGGCCGGGGCGGCCTCCTCGACCATGGCATAGACGGCCGCGTAGGTCGGGGCGATGGCGGCCCCGGCGACCAGCAAGGTGGCGCCCAGCGCGGCGAGGCTGCCGGCGGCGGGGATCAGCAGCAAGTGGCCCGCGGTGAGCCCGACCAGCAAGAGCGACAGGCCGCGCGCGCCGTGCGTCGCGCCACCGAGGCGCGTGGCGAGTACTCCGCCGACCAGTGAGCCGCCGCCCCAGAGGCCGAGCAGCGGGCCCGCCGCGGCGGTGCTGCCCAGGTTCGCGGCGGCCGCGGTGACGGCGACCTCGACCGCGCCGAAGAGCGCGCCGACGGCGACCAGCGCGATCACGAGGGTGCGCACGGCGGGCGAGCGCAGGGCGCCACGGCGCTGCGGTTCGCTCGGCAAAGGGCGCCAACGGCGCGACGCCGGATGCGCGGCGAAGGCCACGGCTGCCGCGGCGAGGACCAGGCCGGCGACGGCCAGAGCGGCGCCGGTCGACCACAGTGCGCCGAGCGCGAGCGCGAGCGGCGGCCCGGCGATCCAGGTCAGCTCGGACGCGGAGGCATCGACCGCGTAGGCAGTGCGCAGCGCCTGTGGCTCGGCGACGAGCGACGGGAACAGCGCGCGGACGCACGCGCCGACCGGCGGCTCGGCCAGCCCGACGCCCGCCGCAAGCGCGACGAGCACTGCGACCGGAGCGCCGACGGGGAGCGCGGCGATGGCGCCCAGCAATGGGAGCGCGGCGCACGCGCAGGCCACCAGCACGAGCGTCTGGCCACGGCGATCGACGAGGCGGCCGAGCAACGGTCCGCCAACGCCGAGGGCGACCCCGTAGGCCGCAGTGACGACGCCGGCCGCGCCGAACGAGCCGGTCAGGTGCGCGGCATGGACGAGCAGGCCGATGCTGAGCATCGTCAGCGGCAGGCGCGCGGCGAGCGAGAGGACGAAGAGGCGTAGTGCTCCGGGCGCTGAGGCGATCGCGTGCATAGCGCCACGGTAGGCGCGCACTGGTTCGGTGGGAAGATCCAGTCCCGGCGCCTGAGAGCGGACCAGTTAGGCGCGTGTCGTGCGGATCGCCTCGGCGAGCGCCCGCACGCCGCGGCGGATCGAGGGCTCGGCGATCTGGCCGTAGCCGAGCAGCAGCGTCGGGGCTGCGCGACCTGCTCCACCGCGGTAGTCGGCCATCGTCTCGAGGGCGATCCGGCGCCGCTGCGCCTCCTCGAGGATTGCGCGCTCGTCGTCGGCGTCGGGCAGGCGGACGGTTGCGTGCAAGCCGGCGGCGATCCCCTCGACCGTGGCCTCGGGAAGCTCCTCGGCGAGCGCTGCGACGAGCGCATCGCGGCGCGACCGGTAGCGCGCCCGCATGCGGCGCAGGTGGCGGTCGTGCTCACCGGCGGCCAGGAACTCGGCGAACGCGTGCTGCTCGATCATTGCGGTGACGCGGTCGGCCAGGCGCTTCTCGTCGACGACGGCGTCCATGAGCCGCGCGGGAACGGCCAGCCAGCCCATGCGCAGGCCGGGGACGAGCGTCTTGCTCACCGACCCCGCGTAGACGACGTGCTCGGGCTCGAGCCCCTGCAGCGCGCCGATGGCGGCGCGGTCGTACCGGTACTCGGCGTCGTAGTCGTCCTCGATGGCGATCGCGTCGTGCTCACGAAGCCACGCCAGCAGCGCCGTGCGCCGCTCGCCGGAGAGCGCGCCGCCGGTCGGGGCTTGGTGCGCGGGGGTCAGGATCACTGCGTCGGCACCCGCCCGCTCGAGGTCCTCGACGCGCAGGCCCGCCTCGTCGACGGCGATGAGCACGGGCTCGAGGCCGGCGCGCCGCGCCGTGACCCGCTGCTCGGGATGGCCCGGATCCTCGAGCGCAATGCGTCGGGCTCCGGCCTGCGCGAGCGCGCAGCAGACCAGCCCCTCGCTCTGGCGGTAACCGGTGGTGACGACCATGCGCGCGGGATCGGCAACGACGCCGCGCACGCGCCCGAGGTAGTCCGCGAGCGCACCGCGCAGGCGCAGGGCACCTCGCGGGTCGTCGGAGCTCAGGTCCTCGTCGGTCATCCCCGCGAGCCCGCGCTTGACGCAGCGCAGCCAGGCGTCGCGCGGGAAGAGCGACACGTCGGGCAGCCAGGGCCGGAAGTCGAAGCGCGGCACGGCGGCCGGGGGCGCCTCCTCGGCGGCCGGCGCGGCGACCGCCGCAGCGTCGGAGACGCGCGGCCGCGCGCCCTGGCGCACGACGAGATAGCCCTCGGCGCCAAGCTGGGCGTAAGCGTTGACCACCACCCCGCGCGAGACGCCCAGCTGTCGGGCGAGATCGCGCGTCGAGGGCATCTGGACGCCCGGCTTCAGCGCGCCCGACCGGATCGCCTGGCGCAGGTGCTCCTCGATCTGCGCCCCGATCGGGCGGGCGCCGTCCCTAGTGAGTGGGAGGAGGAGCTCGGTCGTCAAGCAGCGTCAGCCTAGATGAGCCGCTGGTGCGGCCCGCGTCAGCGCCGTCGAACAGCGGCGCGTAGTCCGGCGACAGCTGCGCCTTGACGTAGCCGAGGTCGCCGGGCACCGCCTCGGCGAGCGTTGCGAGCACCGCCTGGGCGTGCGCGGCCGCGTCGCCCTCGGTGACACCCTCGCGCTCGCCGACGCGCCGCACGAACTCGTCGGCGTCGAAGTCCTCGGCCCTGCCCTTCGGCGCGCGCACCCGATCGCGCAGGTCGCGCGGCAGCCCCGTCGCCAGCACCTCCGTCTCGCGCGGCGTGATGCGCTCCGACAAGGTGACCAGCGCGGCGTCGGTGGCGCGCTCGGCCTGCGGATGGGTCAGCCCGGCGCGCCCGCCCACCAGCGCGAGGAACTCCTCCTTGGACAGCGTGCGCACCCGGTGCCCGGGCCACCACGCACGCTCGCCGAACAACGACGTCAGCGCGGGGACGAGCAGCGTGCGCACGATGAAGGTGTCGATGAGGATGCCGACGGCCATCACGAAGGCGAACTCGCGGAAGGAGCGCAGCGGCACGATGGCCAGCAGCGCGAACGAGCCCGCGAGCGTCAGGCCGGCGACGGTGACCGCGCCGGCGGCCTGCGGGGTGGCCACCGCGATCGCCTCGCGAAGGCGCATGCGCCGCGCCTCATCCCAGATGCGCCCGGCGACGAGCACGTTGTAGTCCGAGCCGAGCGCGACGAGCAGCACGGCGGCCGCGAACGGGATGTAGTACGTCAGGTCGCTGGACCCGAAGGCCCGCTCGAAGGCCAGCGTGGTGAGCCCGATGCTGGCCAGAAGGGCCAGCGCGCTGGCTGCCACGAGGTACAGCGGGGCGACGAGCGCGCGCATGAAGATCGCGAGCAGGACGAAGTTGACGAGCAGGACGACCACCGCGACGCGTGCGAGGTCGTCGAGCACGCGCGAGACGGTGTCGTCGGCCAGCGCGGTCTCGCCGCCGTAGGCGACCTGCGTCCCGGTCAGCCCGGCGCTGCGCAGCATGCCGGGCATCCGGTCGCGCAGCGTGCGCAGATCGTGGATCGCCGGCGCGCCGAGCGGGTCGCTGTCGAAGACGACCGCGAGACGCGCGCCGTTGCCACTGCGCGCCAGCGCCACTTGCGGCGCGGGTGGCCGCGGCTGGTTGCCGGGCCCGACGACCGCGGAGACGCCCTCGGAGCGGGCGACGAGGCCCTGCAGGCGCGCCAGCTGCGCGCGCTTGGCAGCCACGCCGGGCCCCACGAGATCGACCTCCGTCGGCGAGACGATGCCCGGAGCGAAGCCCTTGCCCGCCGCCTCGTCGGCCGCCCTCACGTGGTTGCCGGGCGGCAGCGCGCGGATGAAGTCCAGCCCGAGGTGCGTCGAGCGCACGTTGAGCGCGGCGATCGCGAGGGCGCCGATGGCGACGACGGCGATGATCAGCGCGATCGGGCGCGACGCGGCGACGCGCGCGACCAGCAGCCGCCAGCGGGGCGTCTGGTGCTCGCGCGCCAATGCCTCGGTGCGGCGCACGGCGGTCACCGGACGGCTGAGCAACCGTGGCACGCCGTTGGAGTCCCACTCGTCCCGGGTGTCCTGCGGCTCGTCGTCGGCTTCTTCGGCCTTGCGGATCTCGCGCCGGAGCTTGCGGCCGAAGAGCCGTTCGCCGAAGAGCGCGACGAGTGCCGGGACGAGCGTCACCGCGACGACGAGCGTCACCAATGTGGTGGCCGCCAGGCCCGGCCCGAAGGCGCGGAAGAACTTCAGGTGGCCGACCGCGAGCGCCGCCGTACCGGCCGCGACGATCAGCCCGGCCGTCAGCACGATGGGCGTGACCTCGGCCACGGCGCCGCGCGCGGCCGCCAGGCGCTCCTCGCCGGCGCGCAGGTGCCGGCGCGTGGCCGATAGGTAGAAGATCGTGTAGTCGGTGACGAGGCCGAGGAGCAACACCACCACGATCGGCTCGATCTCCTTGGGCACCGTCACGTTGCCTCGTTCGGCCAGCCACGGCAGCACGCCCATCGCCACGACGTAGGCGGTGCCCGCCGCCGCGAGCGCCACCAGCGGCGCGCCCAGCGAGCGGAAAGCGATGGCCAGCACGAGCGCGATGAGCACGACGCTGGCTGCCTCGATGATGGGCAGCGCCTGCTCGATCGCGTGGAACTGCGCCTCGCGCGCCGGTGCCGCGCCGGTGACGCCGACGACGTTCGCGCGGGGGCCGCCGAGCGTCTGGTCGGCGTAGTGCTGGGCCGCCGCGGTGCGGTCGTCGACGTTCGCGTCGTCGGCGAAGAGCAGATAGGTGATCGCCGTCGTGCCGCGTTCTCCCGACGGCGTGTGCACGTCGGCGTTGCTCAGCGGGATCGCGGCCCGGATTGGGGCGAGCGCCTGGTCGCGCCGCTCGCGGACCGCCTGCGCCGCGGCGAGCTGCCGACGCTGCGCGTCCTGGGAAAGGCCGCGTGCGTTGCGCTGGACGACGGCGGTGTCGGTGAACAGCGGGAAGCCGAAGGTGCGGGTGGCCAGCGCCTGCGCGTTCGCGGCGCTCCCGCCCTGGGCTGCGAGGTCGTCGATCGGCGCCGCCGGGGCGTCGCCGAGGGTTGGTAGCGCGATCGCGGTGGCGACGACGGCGGCGATCCAGGCCAGCGGGATGACGAGGCGCAGCGCGACGACTGTCGCGGCGTAGCCGCGAGCGAACGGGCCTCGGCGGCGTTCGTCGTCTGACACGAACGGAGTCGTTCCCCGTCGTGGTCGGGCGGGAAACGTCGCCGCGCCGAGCGGCGCTCGGGCAGCCGCACTCAGCGGCGTTCGGCAGCCGCGCTCAGCGGCTCTCCGGCAGCCGCGCCGGGAACTGCTCCAAGACCCACTCGGGCCCGAGGTGCGGCCGGCGATACGACCTGCCGGCGAAGCGGACGTAGTCGCGCGTGCGCGGATCCATCGGGAGCTGGCGCTCGATCGGGTACCAGTCGTTGTGCTGCGCGATCAGCTCGTTGAGGTCGTCGAAGGCCCACGCCCGCGCCGCGGCCCGCCACCGGCGAGCGAACGCGCGGGCGTCGCCGCGACACTCCTCCTGCAGCGCGCGATACGCGCGGCCGATGCGCTGCTTCTCGGCCACGATGCCGCGGTCGATCTCCTGCACGCGCTCCATCCACCGCGGGCGGATGCCGGCCTTGAGGTAGGCCTCGACCGAGCGCTGGGTCTGGCGAGCCCGGCGGGAGAGCGGTCGCCCGTGCTGGGACGCGCCCTCGGCGGCGCGCCCAATGACGCGCTCGGCGGGCGTCTCGCGGCGGTCGTCGGTCATGCGGCCATCCAACTGTAGGGTGGCGCATGGCCGAAGGCGACCGCCAGCGTGTGACGTGGGAGGCGGGCGACTACCCCGACATCGCGCGCACGATCGAAGCGGTCTCACCGGTGACGGTCGCGGCGGCCTGCGTCGGCGCGGGCGATGAGGTGCTCGACGTCGCGACCGGCACCGGCAACGCCGCGCTCGTCGCTGCCCGCCTCGGCGCGCGGGTGACCGGCCTCGACATCGTCCCGGCGCTCCTGGCGGTCGCGCGCGAGCGCGCCGCCGCCGAGGGCCTGGAGATCGACTTCGTCGAGGGCGACGCCGCGGCGCTGCCGTTCGTCGCCGGCTGGTTTCACCGCGTCACCTCGGTCTTCGGCGCGATGTTCGCCGCCGACCAGCCCGAGACCGCCGCCGAGATGCTGCGCGTCTGCCGTCCCGGCGGCGCGATCGCGATCACCGCCTTCACCGCGCGCGGCCTCAACGGCCAGATGTTCGCCACGACCGCGCGGCACCTCAAGCCTCCGCCGGGCGTCAAGCCGCCGGCCCTGTGGGGCGACGAGGACCACGTGCGCGCGCTGTTTGCCGGCGCGGCCGGCATCACCTTCGAGCTGCGGACCTACCCGATCGTCGGCAACTCGCCGGAAGCGTGGGTCGAGTACCTGTCGACGGTGCTCGGCCCGCTCGTGCAGACACGCGCGACGCTGGAGGCGGAGGGGCGCTGGGCGGCGGCGCGCGACGATCTCGTCGCGCTGTACTCGGCCCACAACGTGGCGACCGACGGCACGCTGTACGCGCGCGCCGAGTACCTGCTGGCCATCGTCGCCCGCTAGTGGGCCCTCTCGCAACGTCTCACCGGAAAGCCCGGGCGCCGATCACCGCCAGGCGGTGTCCTCGACCCTCGAAATACCTCCGGTATTCCTTCGGGACCAACGGCTTCGCCGTCGGTGCCCCGTCCTTGCCTGGCGGCGCCGGCATCCCGGGCTTTCCGGCGCAACGTCACGAGAAGACCCACTAGGCCGGCGCCGGCTGCGGCTCGCGGACCCGAAGCGGCGCCGTGTGCCGCGTGCGAAGCCCGGCGAACATCAGCCCGCCCGCGACGACGAGCAGGAGCGCCCCGCCGCCGACCGTGCTCCAGCCGACCGCGGCGAGGAAGGGCAGCCGGGCGCCGGCGCTGACGCTCGCGTCGACGCCGGACGAGCCGTCGGCGTTCATGACGACAATCGACCAGTCGCCGCGGCGGACGTCCCACGTGACGGTCTGGCGGCCCGTGCCCTGGGCGGAGGCGACCCAGAAGCGCTGGTCGTCGGGAAGCGCGGGGCTGCGGTCGCCCGCCTGGTAGCGGTAGGAGGCGCGGAACGGCTGGTAGGAGAGGTCGGTCACCGTCTCGTGGGCCGTGCGCCCCAGGTAGGCGGCAATCGCGCGGGTGGGGGCGATGCCGACGAAGACGGGCTTGCCGGTGCGCGGCTTGACCTTCAGGCGGACCTTTCCGTAGTGGTCCTGGCTGATGATCCAGCCGGGGGCGTCGATCTTGACGTCCAGGTTGTCGGTGGCGATCGCATTGGCGCTCGTGGAGAAGCGCTCGCTCGACGTGGAGATGTAGCCGTCGTCGTCCTTCTTGTTGTTGGCCCACAGCACGACGCCCCCGGCGATGAGCAGACCGACGGCGACGAAGGCTGCGATCGCGCCCGCGATCACGGCGATCGTGCGGCCGGCGCCGCGGGGTTGTGGGGTCGTGGTGGGCACGGCCCCAGAGTGGCAGCGCTCCGGTGGTCCTTCGCCTGAGCCACCATGAGTCTTGGTGGTGCGGTTGCCCGCCCGCCGACGGGCGGGCAACCGGTTCGCCGGCCGGCCGCGCTAGCCGACCGTGTACTCGTACGGGATCGCCAGCACCTCACTCGTGAAGCCCAGCACGTTGCTGAACGCGTCGACGAACAGCGTGCCGCTCACCGTCCGCCCCGGCCTGCCGCTCGGGGTGATCGTGAGGGTCAGCTTGCCCTTCTTGCCCGGCGCGACGGTGACGAACGCGACGGCCGGCGCGTTGGGATCGACTTGAGCTGCACGAAGTCCCCGAGGGTCGGGCTGGCGTCGAGGTCGAACTTGCGCGTGTGGGCGACCATGCCGACGCTCACCGTGGCCGGGGTGACAGGCGCGTCGAACGGGCCGACCAGATGGGCGCGATGAACCAGATCCCGGGCGCCGCCTCGCCGGCACTGAACTGGCTCGCCGCGGTGTTGCCCGAGCTGGCCGCGGCCAGGTGCGGATCGCCGAAGCCCCAGTCGAACGTGACCGGCGCGGACGCCTCGGCGGCGGCGGTCACCGCGTTGGTCTGGGACGGCACCAGGTACTCCGGCACCGTCGCGGTCGGGTCACCGCGATCGGCAGCGGGAGGTTCTGGTCGGGCGTGAGCGCCAGCAGCGGGAGGTCCATCCGTGCGTGCAGGCGCGGGTCGAGGAACAGCCTCTCGGTGGCGGGTCCCCCGTTGCGGACCTTGATCGTCGCGGTCGTCGGCTTGCCCGCCTGCAGGACCGTGCCGGCGCTGTTCGGCAGCCCGCTGACCGAGGCCTGCGGCGCGGCGAACGTGACGCGGCCGTTGAACGGCGTCGTGAGCGCGTTGCCGCCAACCGGCTGGGTGACGACGAAGACGAACCGCCAGCGGCCCGGCTGCGGATTAGCGTGGTAGGCCTGCATCGCGTTGTTGCCGTCGGTCACGTCGGCCGTGCTCGTCTGCCCGGTGGGGTCGACCAGCGAACCTGTGATGTTCGTGCCGACGTGGTCGGCGAAGGTCAGCGTGACGCCGAGCTCCGGCTTGCCCGCGGGCACGTCGAAGTCGAACGTCTTCTGCTGGCCGGGCGCCGTCGCGGCCGTTGCCGCCGACGATCGTGCCGCCGAAGGTGCCGCCCTCGTCCCGATCGAGACCAGCGAACGCAGCGCGATCGGCACGACGGTCTGCGATCCGGAGCTCGCGTCGATCACGAGGTCCTGGTTGGAGTCGCCGGCGCTCTGCGGCAGCGTGACGTGCAGCGTGAAGTGCCCGGTCTTCCCGGCGCCAGCGACACCGCGGACGGGGTGACCGAGTCGGCCGTCTGTAGCGCTGGGCTGGAACTCGAGATGGACCGGTCCGGTGAACGTGCCGTCGCGCAGGAAGATGATCGCCGTCCACGTGCCCGCGACCGGGGCGTGGACGTCGACCTCGCCATGGTTGCCGTCGCCCTGCGGGCGGGTGTAGGCGGCGAAGTTGCCGTTCGGATCGATCAGCGTCAGGCCGACGCGCGCCGCGGCCCGGGCCAGGAGTCGTAGGCCACCAGCCGGTCGGTCCCCGCGGGCACGGTGAACGTCACCTGCTCGTACGGCCGCTCGGCGCCGAACTGGTCGACGAACGTCGGGCTGTTGCCGAGGTTCACCGTCGTGGCCTGGTCGGACACGTCGTCGTGATCGCGCGCGCGTGAGCGTGCACGATCTGGGTGCTCGCGCCGACGTTGGTGACGGCCACGTTCGGGACGTTCGGCGTCGAGCCGGCCTCGCCGGTCAGGTCGACCTGGCCGGGTCGATCAGGAGGTTGTTGCCGGTCGCCGCGGGCGCGCCGTGGGACGTGCCGACCGAGCGCGCCGCCTGGACGGCGGCGAGCGTGTCGATCTCGCCGGCGCCCTGCTCGAAGCTCGGGAAGCCGAGGTCGGTCGCCGTGCTGTCAGGAGCTGGCGCACGAGCGCGGGCGACGGGGTGTGCCCGTCGTGGGTCTGGCGGTAGGCCTGGACGACGAGGGCGGACGCCTCCCGCGATCAACGGCGCGGACTCGCTCGTGCCGCCGAACTGCTGGATCGGCGCCGGGCGCCGGCGAAGTTGGTGCACTCCTCATACGTCGCGTGTCTGCGCTGCACAGCGCCCAGCCGACCTCGCCCGGCGCCACCAGGTCGATCACGCGCCCGTCCTGGGTGAAGCCGGCGGAGTCGATCGACGAGATGTTGTCGCTCAGGCAGCTTCCGTGGCTCGAACTGGAACCCGTACGACGTCGACTGCGCGTAGCCGCGGAAGTTCGTGCTCGCGCCCGCGGCGATCACCGCCGGATCGGTGGCGGCCGAGCCGATCGTCGACTCGACGCCGGCGTCGCCGGTGCTCTCGACCACGGTGATGCCGGCGGCGACCGCCTGCGCGTTGAACAGGCGGGTGAGGTCCTGCGCGGTGTCGGGATCGGGTTCTCGCCGAACGACTCGCTGAGGATGTCCGGGTGGTCGTGGGAGACCGCGCAGTCGAGGCCCTGGAGCACGGTGGAGTCGAAGGTGAAGCTCGAGTTGCCGAACACCTTCATGCCGATCAGCGAGGCGCCGGGCGCGATGCCGCGGATCTGGATGTTGCAGCCCGGGCAGCGGGTGCGCCGGGTTGTTGAACGTCGAGATGTCGTAGGTCTGGTGGCCCTGCGCGGCGATCGAGCTGGCGTCGCCGAAGGCCTCGGCGGCGCCGGTCAGGGCGTTGGGCCCGTCACCGCTGAAGTCGTGGTAGTCGATGAAGATGGACTGCCGTCGCGCGGACGAAGTCGGGGTTGTCGGTATCCAGGCCGTCGGCGAAGAAGGCGACCTTCACGCCGGCGCCGATCGCGAGCTGCTGCGCCTGGGGCGTGCTCGGGTCGTCGAACGCGGTGTGCGTGGTCTGGAGCGCCTCGGGCTCGAGCAGCGGCTTGCTCGGGTCGCTCGGGCAGATCTGCGTCTGCGGGCACTGGTTCGGCGCCGCGGCGCGCGCGACCGCGGGGCTTGCGTCTGGGCCGCGGGAGCTCGACGACGCGGTCGGGGACGACCTTGGCGACGGCCGGGTGTGGCGGCTAGGCGGGCGCGCTCGGCGGAGATCACGGTCGCCGCGAACGCGTTCAGCGTGCGGAACCGGCGGCTCACGCGGCCGCCGGAGCGCGCGACCTGGGCGACCAGCGGCGGCTGGTCGGCGCGCACCGCGCGAGTGCGGGACCGACGAGGCGGCGCGTGGCGGGCAGGCGGCGATGTTGGCTGCGGAGCACGACGATGATGCGCGACGTGGCGCGGCTGTCGCGCTTGACCTTCGCGACGCTCAAGCCCGCATGACGGCCGGTCTTCGCCGGCACGCCCGCGAGCCTGCCCATACCCTTCGGCCACTTCGCCGACCCGACACCGCTCGCCATCGCGGCGCCGACGACGACGAGGACGAGCACGACGACGAGACCGGCCAAGCGGAACGACCGGGCACCGAACACTACCCGCATGATCCCTCCCCAATAGGCACGCGCGTGCGTGCACCTCCGAGTTTCCCGCCGGGTTAGATATCCATCGATCGCGCGCGGCTAAACCGTGCGAAGGAAATGTTCATGTACGGGCTGTAGGAGTTGAGCGGACGATGAACGAGAGCAATCGGGTCGCCGTGGTCACCGGAGCCGGGTCCGGGATCGGGCGCGAGGTCACGCGCGCGCTGCTCGGTGACGGCTATCGCGTCGCGCTGGCGGGTCGCCGCGAGCAGGCACTGCGCGAGACCGCCGCCGATGGGCTCATCGTTTCGACCGACGTGACCGACGCGGCCGCCGTGCGCGCGCTGTTCGCGCGCGTGCGCGACGAGCTCGGGCGCGTCGACCTGCTCTTCAACAACGCCGGCGTGTTCGGCGCGCCGGCGCCGTTCGAGGAGGTCGCGTTCGAGGACTGGCAGGCGATCGTCGCCACCAACCTCACCGGCGCCTTCCTGTGCGCGCAGGAGGCGTTCCGGGCGATGAAGGAGCAGTCGCCGCGCGGCGGGCGGATCATCAACAACGGCTCGATCTCAGCGCAGGCGCCGCGGCCGTACGCGGTCGGCTACACGGCGACCAAGCACGCGATGACCGGGCTGACCAAGGCGATCGCGCTGGAGGGGCGCGCCTACGACGTCGCCTGCGGGCAGATCGACATCGGCAACGCGGCGACCGAGATGACCGCCGCGATGGCGCAGGGCGTGCCGCAGGCCGACGGTTCGATCGCGGCGGAGCCGCGTATGAGCGCCGCGGCCGTAGCCGACGCGGTCCTCTACATGGCCGGGCTGCCACTCGACGCCAACGTGCTCTTCATGACGGTGATGGCAACGAAGATGCCGCTCATCGGGCGCGGGTAGATGTAGCCTGCGCACGGGTGGAGGTGCGCAAAGCGATTGTCTGTGTCGCGCTGATGTTCGTCGCCCTGGCGGGGGCGGCCGGTTCGGCGTGGGCGCGCTCGCTCGAGGTCGGCGTCGACGACGACGGCGTGCTGCTCGGCGGCGGTCCGCAGGCCGACGACGCCGTCGGCGAATGGCAGCAGGCGGGCGTCGACACCGTGCGGGTGCAGATCTCCTGGGCACGCGTCGCACCCGAGCCCGGTTTCGACATCACGCCGCCGGGCTTCGAGCCGGCCAACCCCGACAGCCCCGGCTATCACTTCGCAGTGATCGACGCCGCGGTCGATCGCCTCGTCGACGCCGGCATCAAGCCGATCCTCATGCTCGACGGCCCGCCGCCGCTGTGGGCATCGGGCAACCCGAGCCGCGGCAACCCGCGCTACAAGCCCAGCGCGCCGGCCTTCGGGGCGTTCGCCGCCGCCGTCGCGCAGCGCTACGGCGCGCGCGTCGACCGCTACATCCTCTGGAACGAGCCGAACCTGCCGCTGTGGATCCAGCCCCAGGCCAAGTGCGGCAAGCGGCGGTGCTCGCCCTCCTCCGCCGACACCTACCGGGCGATGGTCAACGCGGCGTACGCGAGCATCCACGCCGCCGACCCGGTCGCCACCGTGCTCATCGGCGCGCTCGCCCCCGCCGGCGGCGACCTCAAGAGCGCCAACGCCAACACGCGGCCGCTGACCTTCCTGCGCGCGCTCGGCTGCCTGGACGCGCACCTGCGGCTGGTGACGACCGGCGGCTGCAGAGGCTTCCAGCCCGCGCAGGCCGACGGCTTCGCCTACCACCCGCACAGCACGCGCAACCCACCCAACCAGCCATTCGCCACCGTCGACAACGCCGACCTCGCCAGCCTGTCGCGGATCGAGCACCTGCTCGACGTCATGCAGCGCTGGGGCCGGATCCGAGGAACCACGGCGCCGCTCGGGATCTGGCTGGACGAGTACGGCTTCCAGACCAACCCGCCCGACAAGCTGCGCGGCGTCTCGCCCGGGCGCCAGGACCTGTACCTGCAGCAGGCCGCCTACCTGGCCTGGAGCGATCCCCGCGTGCAGCTCATCTCCCAGTACCTGTGGGTCGACGAGAAGGTCGGCGGCGGCAAGCGCTACACCGGCTGGCAATCGGGGCTGCACTTCGCCGACGGGCGCCCGAAGCCCGCGCTGGCCCACTTCGCCCATCCGATGTGGCTGGACTACGCCAACAGCACGCTCTGGGGCCAGGTGCGGCCCGGAGGGGCGCACACCGTCCAGGTGCAGGTGCGCCTTCCGGGTGCGACGACCGGGTGGCAGCCGGTCGCCGACATCGGCACCGACGTCGATGGCCACTGGTCGCTGCGCACGCCGCTGATCCCGTTCGCCTCCTACCGCTACGTCGCCGACGACGGGGAGGTCAGCGGTTCGATGGTCGCCGCGCAGCCGGCGCCACCGTCGATCGTCGGGCCGACGCCCGAACCGGGCACCGGCCCCGTCATCGACCGGCGCATCGCCACGACGGCGCCCGGAACGGCGATTCCCACGTCCTTCGCGGGCATGTCGATCGAGTACTGGTCGCTCCCGGACTACATCGGGTCGGGCGGCGCGGTCAACCGGATCTTCGCGCGCCTGGTCGGCGACCTCGCGGCCGGAGGGCACGGCCCACCGACGCTGCGCCTTGGGGGCAACTCGACCGACGAGACGTGGTGGAACCCGGCCGGGGCCCCGCCGCCGGTGACGGTCACGACCAACGTGACGCCCGATTGGCTGGTGGCACTGCGCAACTGGGAGGACCGCACGCACACGCCGCTCGTCCTCGGGCTGAACCTGGGCCTCAACGATCCCGGCAACGCAGCGGGCCTCGCTCACGCCGCGGTGGGACTGTTGCCGCGGGGCAGCGTCGTCACCTTCGAGATCGGCAACGAGCCCGACCGCTATGGCCAGCCGTTGACCTTCCACGTCGGCGGGCGCCGGCTGGCTCGCGTGCAGAAGCGCGCGTCGAACTACGACTACCCGCAGTACCGGGACGAGGTCGGCGCCTACGCGGCGGCGATCGGGCCGGCGGCGCCGGGCGTCGTGCTGTCGGCCGGCGGCTTCGCCTCCACGGCGTGGGAGGACTTCGAGGACGACCTGCTGGGCACCGCCGGGCTGCCGGTGTTCAGCACCCACGCCTATGCGCTGCCGACCTGCGGCGGTTCGACGCGCGGGCGCAGCAGCGCCTACTACGCCGCGCGACTGCTCAGCGGGCGGACGTATCAGCCGCTCGTGAGCCGCGCCGCCGCGCTCTCCGCCGTCGCGGCCACCCACGGCGCCGCGGTGCGCGTCTCGGAGGCCAACACGGCGGTGTGCGGTGGAGTGCACAAGGGCAGTGACACCTTCGCGTCCGCCCTGTGGGGGATCGACGTCCTTTTCGGCATGGCCGAGGCCGGAGTCCGCAACGTCGACTTCCACACCTGGACCGGGTCGTGGTACGCGCCGGTCGACTTCGTCCGCGTCCGCGGCCGGCTCGTCGGCCGCGTGCGGCCGCTGTTCTACGCGATGTTGCTCTTCGATCGTGCGACCCCGAGGGGGGCGCGCCTGCTGGCGTTGGGGCCGAACGTGCCCAACGCGCAGCTGAAGACGTGGGCGACGATTGATCCCGCGGGCACCCGCCGGGTCGTCGTCGTCAACAAGGACTCGCGACGCCCCCACAAGGTGGTCCTCCGCATTCCGGGCGCCGGCGGCCGGGCACGCGTCGAGCGCCTCGTCGCGCCGTGGGTCGGCGCCACGAAGGGCGTGACGTTGGCCGGCCAGGCCTACAAGCCGCAGACGACCGACGGCGTGCTGCGCGGCAAGCACGTCTCCGAGCACCTCGCGCGCAAGTCCGGCGCGTACCGGGTGTTCATGCCGGCCGCCAGCGCGGCACTCGTCACGGTGCCCGCAGCGTGAGGCCGTGGAGGAGCTTCTCGAGCGCGAGCGGGAGCTGGCGGCAGTGCAGGAGCTGCTTGAGCGCGGCGGCTCGGTGCTCGTCGTGGAGGGTGGGGCGGGTATCGGGAAGACCGCGCTGCTGGACGCGGCGAGCGACCTGGCGGCCGGGCTCGGGTACGAGACCCTGGCGGCGCGCGGCTCGGAGCTCGAGGTGGACTTCGCGTTCGGCGTCGTGCGCCAGCTGTTCGAGCGACGCCTCGCCGTCGCCGACGCCGACGCGCGCGAGGCCCTGCTCGCCGGCGCGGCCGGTGCGGTGCGGCCGCTGCTCCTGGGGGAGCCGGTCGAGCGGTCGGCCTTCGATACGTCGTTTGCCGTCCTGCACGGGCTCTACTGGCTGACCGTCAACCTGGCCGATCGCCGGCCGCTCGCTGATCGCCGTCGACGATGCCCATTGGGCGGATGGTCCGTCGCTGCGCTGGCTGGCTCACCTCGCGCCGCGTGTGGAGGGCCTCGCGCTCGCGCTGCTCGTGGCGCTGCGCCCTGACGAGCCGACGAGCACGAGCACGTCGCTTATCGCGCTGCAAGCGCAGGCACCGGCGGTTCTGCGTCCGGGGCTGCTGAGCGCGGGCGCGGCCGGCGCGATGGTGCGGGCCACGCTCGGCGAGGGCGCGGGCGACGAGCTGTGCGCCGCGGCCTGGGCGGCGACCGGCGGCAACCCGCTCTACCTGACAGAGCTGCTGCGAGCGGTCGAACCGACCGCTGCGCTCGACCCGGCCGAGCTGCTGGCCGGCGGGCGCGAGGCTATCGGGCGGCGGGTGTTGGCGCGGGTCCGGACGCTCGATCCGGACGCCCTGGGCGTCGCGACAGGCGCTGGCCACGCTGGGCGATGGTTGCGAGCTGCGTCACGTTGCGAGCGATCGCCGGCGTGGAGACCGCGCAGGCCGCGCGTCTGGCCGCCGGCCTCGTCCGTCTCGAGGTGCTCGTGGCCGACGACCCTCCGCGCTTCATCCACCCAGTGGTCCGGGATGCGATCGAGGCGTCGCTGGGCAGCGACGAGCGCGACGCCGCGCATCGCTCGGCCGCCCGCTTGCTGCACGCCGACGCAGCGCCGGTGGGCCAGGTCGCTGCACATCTCGTGCGCGTGCGGCCGGCCGGTGATGGCTGGGTCCTGGCGCGACTGCGCGAGGCGGCGCGGGTGGCGATGCAGGGCGGCGCTCCGGGCGCCGCAGCCGGCCTCCTGGAGCGGGCGCTGGCCGAGCCGCCCCCGCGCGCGCAGCGGGTGGACGTCCTGCGCGAGGCGGCTCGCGCCCAGGCGACCGCAGGGCGCGAGGCCGCGTGCCAGAAGCTGGAGGAGGCGCTCGGGCTCGCCCTCGATCGAGCGGAGCGCGCCGCGATCGCCCTCGAGCTCGCAGAGGCGTATGCCGCGCTCTTCCGATGGGTGGACGCGTTCGACGTCCTCGAGCAGGCGCTGTCCGAGCTCGGCGACGCCGACCAGGCGCTCGCGGCCCGGCTCGAGGGCGAGCTCGTGGTGTGCGGGCTGCACGATGCTCGCCGCGCCTCGCGTGTCGCCCCGGTCCTCGAGCGGCTCGCCGCCCGTTCGCCCACGGGCAGCGCGGCCGAGGCGCTCGCGGTTGCGCAGGGCATGGCGATGGTGTTCGCGGGCCGGCCGGCGGAAGCGGCGGCCGGTCCGGCCGCGAGCGCGCTCGCGCGCGCCTCCGGGAGCTCCGAGAACTGGGACACGCGCGCCGCGCTGATGTGGAGCCTCGTCACGGCGGAGCGCTTCGACGCGGTCGCCGAGGCGCTGCGTCTCATGCTCGCCGAGGTCCACCGCTCCGGCAGCGCCCGTGGCCTCGTTGCCACGTACAGCACGCTCGGCCTGCTCCAGCTGCGGCTCGGAGCACTCCCGGAGGCGGATGGCGCCGCGCGAGTGGCCCTGCGTGTGCTGCAGGAGGGCGATTTCGCACCGGGGCTCGCATTCGCCGCAACCGTGCTGGCCGACGTTGCGGTCGAGGCCGGAGAGCTCGATGAGGCGTCGGCGCTTCTTGCCCTGCTCCCCCAGGAGGGCTGGCCGGCAGGCGTGGGCACCGTGTTGATCCCGGCGAGCCGAGGACGACTCCGTCTCGCCCAGGCGCGGCCGGACGAGGCGCTGGCCGACTTTCAGACGTGCGCTGCGATGTTCAGCCCGGAGCTCTGGGGAAGGGAGATGCGCGACGTCGGGTACCTGCACGCGCGCTCGGGTGGCGCGCTCGCCCTGCTGCGTCTCGGGGAGCGCGACCGCGCGCGCGAGCTCGCGGAGGCCGAGCTCGCAGACGTCACGGCGTTCGGTGCGCCACGGGCGCTCGGCGTGGCGTTGCGCGTCGCCGGCCTGGCTCACGGCGGCGAGCGCGGGCTCGCGCTGCTCGGCGAGTCGGCGGCCACCCTCCGCCGCTCTCCGGCAGTGCTTGAACGCGCGCATTCGCTCGCCGAGTGGGGGGCGGCGCTGCGGCGCGCCGGCCGGCGCGCCGCAGCGCGTGAGGCCCTCGCCGACGCGCTCGACCTCGCCGCGCGCTGCGGCGCCCGGCCGCTGGCGGCCCGCGTGCGCGAGGAGCTCAACGCCGCCGGCGCCCGCCCGCGACGCGAGTGGCGCACCGGCGCGGAAGCCCTGACGCCCAGCGAGCTCCGTGTCGCGCGGCTGGCCGCCGACGGCCGCACGAACCGCGAGATCGCCCATGAGCTCTACGTGACGCTCAAAACCGTCGAGGGTCACCTGTCGCGGGCGTACGCGAAGCTCGGCATCGAGGGCCGGGCCCAGCTCCCCGACGCCCTCGGCGCAGAAAAGACCAGGGTCGCCACCCTCTAGCGAACGACGGGCCGTGCGGGCCACCCTCCGGCTCTGGCCTGTCGACCGAAGGAGGACACGATGACGATGACGGCGCGCGAGGCGTTCGCGAGGGGAACGGACACCTTCAATGCCCATGACGTCGACGGATTCGCCGAGGTGCTCGCCGACGACGTGACGTTCGCGGCCCCGGGCGGCATGCGCGGCGAGGGGAAGCAGGCCTGTGTCGAGTTCTATGGCGGCTGGTTCCGCGCCTTCCCCGACGCGCACGTCGAGGTCCACCGGCTTCACCTCCTCGACGACGTCGCAGTCGAGGAAGGCACGTTCACCGGGACGCAGGATGGCGTCCTCCAGAGCCCCGCGGGCGACATCCCACCGACCGGCCGCCCGGTCAGCGTGGACTACATCCAGGTGCTGCGCTTCCGCGACGGGAAGCACGTTTCGTTCAACCTGATGTTCGACCGCCTCCTGATGCTCGAGCAGCTCGGCCTCATCCCCGCTCCTGCTCAGGCTGCGGGTCGTGGGTGACCACCGTCCGGCCGCCATCGACGGGGATCGTCGCGCCGGTCACGAAGGTCGCCTCGTCTGAGAGCAGGTGGGCGACCGTCGCCGCGACCTCCTCGGGGCGGCCCGGCCGGCCGACGGGATGCAGGTAGGCGATCTCGCGCTCGATGCGGGCAGCGACCTCGGGCGGCTGCGCGACGTACTCCTCGTGGTAGCGCTCGGTGGCGATGGAGCCCGGAGCGACCGCGTTGACGCGGATGCCGCGCGCGCCGAACTCGACGGCCAGCGCCCGCGTCAGCCCTTCGATCGCCGCCTTCGCGGTGACGTAGGGCGTGCAGCCGGGCACCGCCAGGCGTGCCTGGTGCGAGGTCACGTTGACGATCGCGCCGGGCGTGCCCGCGGCCAGGAAGCGCCGGATCGCGGTGGCGCAGCCGATCACGGCGGGCTCGAGGTTGAGCGCGACGAGGTCGAGCAGCTCGCGCGTGGAGGCGGTGTCGACCGACGCGTCGCGGAAGACCGCGGCGTTGTTGACCCAGCCGGCGAGCGGGGCGGCGGCCTGCGCGGCGTCGGCGGCGCGCTCGGCGACCGCCTCGTCGCGCGCGTCGCCGGCGATGCCCGTCGCGCGTTCGTGCTCGTCGAGCCAGTCCAGCGCCGCCGGGTCGAGCTCGACCGCCACGACCGCGTCGCCGTCCGCGAGCAGCCGCTCGACGACCGCCCGCCCGATCCCGCGGCCCCCGCCCGTGACGACGTGCGACCTCAATCGAGCTGCTCGTACGCCGGGATCGTGAGGAACTCGGCGAGCTCCTCGCTCAGCGCCACGTGCTCGAACAGCGCGCGCGACTCGTCGCGGGCGGCCCTCGGTCTCGAACCACTGGTCGTCGCCGATCTCCGAGCGGATGCGCTCGAGCTCCTCGTCCTCGAGCGTGCGCACGAGGTCGGCGGTGATCGGCCGGCCGTCGTCGTCGAGCGTGCGCGCCGTGGCGGATCCACTGCCAGACCTGCGAGCGCGAGATCTCGGCCGTGGCGGCGTCCTCCATCAGCCCGTAGATCCCCGCCGCGCCGTTGCCGCGCAGCCACGAGGAGATGTACTGGATGCCGACGTTGACGTTGTTGCGCAGTCCCGCCTCGGTGATCTCACCGGGTGTGGCGGCGACGTCGAGCAGGTCGGCAGGCGCCGACGTCGACGTCGGCGCGCTGCCGGTCGACCTGGTTGGGACGATCGCCGAGGACCTCGTCGAACTCGTCCATCGCGGTCGGCACGACGTCGGGGTGCGCGACCCAGGTGCCGTCGAAGCCGTCGCCGGCCTCGCGCTGCTTGTCGGCGGCGCACGGCCGCGATCGCGCGCTCGTTGGCCTCGGCGTCCTTGCGCGAGGGGATCAGCGCGGCCATGCCGCCCATCGCGTGCGCCCCGCGCGCGATGGCAGGTCTTCACCAGCAGCTCGGTGTACGCGCGCATGAACGGCACCGTCATCGTCACGTCGTTGCGGTCGTGGCAGCACGAACTCGGGCCGCTCGCGGAACGTCTTGATCGTCGAGAAGATGTAGTCCCAGCGCCCGGCGTTCAGCCGCGCGGAGTGCGTCGCGCAGCTCGTAGAGGATCTCCTCCATCTCGAACGCGGCGGGCAACGTCTCGATGAGCACCGTCGCCTTGACCGTCCCGGGTTCCAGGCCGAGCTCGGACTCGCAGAACGCGAAGACCTCGTTCCACAGCCGCGCCTCGAGGTGTGCACTCCATCTTGGGCAGGTAGAAGTACGGGCCGCTGCCCCTGTCGACCAGCCGCTGGGCGTTGTGGAAGAGGTACAGCCCCGCGTCGACGAACGCGCCGGCCACCGGCCGGTTGCCGATGCGCACGTGCTTCTCGACCAGGTGCCAGCCGCGCGGGCGCACGAGCAGCGTCGCCACCTCGTCGCCGAGCGCGGTACTCGCGCCCGTCGTCGCCGGTGAACTCGATCGTGCCCTCGATCGCATCGGTCAGGTTGACCTGCCCCTGCACGACGTTGGACCACGTCGGCGACAGGGAGTCCTCGAAGTCGGCCATGAACCCCCGCGCGCCCGAGTTCAGCGCGTTGATGATCATCTTGCGGTCGACCGGGCCCGTGATCTCCACGCGGCGGTCGCGGTAATCGGCGGGCGCGGCGGCGACCTGCCAATCGCCCTCGCGGATATCGCGCGTCTCGGGCAGGAAGTCGAGCGTCGCGCCGCCGGCGATGCGGGCGCGTCGCTGCACGCGGGCGGCGAGCAGCTCGCGCCGACGCGGCTCGAAGCGCTCGTGCAGCGCGCCGACGAAGTCCAGCGCCTCGTCGGTGAGGACGCCGGACGCGGGGGCGGGGGAGAGGACGTCGACGTTGCTCAAAGGGTGCTCCCGTGAATCGAGGCGGCCAACAGCTCCATGGGGTGATGGACCGGCAGGCCGGCGTGGACGGCGATCTGCAGCGCGCAGCCCGGGTTGGCGGCGGCGACCGCCTGCGCCCCGGTGTCGAGGAGGTTGCGCGCCTTGCGCTTGCCCAGCTCGGCGGCGGGCTCGGGGTTCAGCACGTTCCAGACGCCCGCCGAGCCGCAGCACAGCTCCCACTCACGCGGCTCGCGCAGCTCGAGGCCGGGGATCGTCTGGAGCAGCGAGCGCGGCTGCGCGCGCACCGCCTGCGCGTGGGCGAGGTGGCATGCGTCGTGGTAGGCGACGACCATCTCCAGCGGATGGCGCTCGGCCTGGGGCTCGTGCTCGGCCAGCAGCTCGTGGACGTCGCGCACCTTTGCGCTGAACGCACTCGCTCGCTCGCTCCACTCGGGGTCGTCGCGGAACAGGTGGCCGTAGTCCTTCATCGCCGAGCCGCAGCCGGCGGCGTTGACGACGATCGTGTCGCAGTGCTCGAACTGCGCGATCGTCGCGCGCGCCTCCTCGCGCGCGTCGACGCCGGTGTGCAGCTGCAGCGCGCCGCAGCACCGCGGGAGCTCGGGCGCCCAGACCTCGAACCCTTCGGCGGCCAGCACCCCGACGGTCGCCGCGTTGACGTTGCCGAAGAAGACGCGCTGGACGCAGCCCTGCAGGAAGCCGACGCGCCCGCGCTTGGTACCCAGCGCCGGCGTCAGCTCGGGCAGCTCGACGTGCCGCGGGTTCGGCGGCGCGAGCTGCGCGAGCGTGTGCAGACGCGGGAAGCGCTTGACGAAGCGCGCGGTGGGCGCCGCGAAGCGGGCGAACGGCGCCACCCACTTCATCCGCTCGGGATGCGGGAACAGCGCGAAGATCGCGCGGCGGCTCAGGCGCTCCGCGCGCGGGCGCGCCCAGCGGCGCTCGACCTGCGCCCGCGTGTCCTCGATGAGCTTGTCGTACTGCACGCCCGACGGGCAGGCGGTCACGCACGCCATGCAGCCCAGGCAGTTGTCCCAGGCGTTGACCTGCGCGAGCGTCATCGGGCCCTGTTCCTCGTGGCCG
Organism: uncultured Actinomycetes bacterium; assembly: GCA_963821355.1. Lineage (GTDB taxonomy): Bacteria > Actinomycetota > Thermoleophilia > Solirubrobacterales > Solirubrobacteraceae > JAOPZW01. The sequence continues at coordinate 64,082 of CAWGDO010000013.1, forward strand.
GCGCGCATGAGCAGGATGCGCCCGCGCGGGGAGTCCATCTCCTCGCCCCACAGCACGTACGTCGGGCATGTCGGCAGACAGAAGCCGCAGTGCACGCAGTCGTCGATGAGGTCGGGCTCGGGCGGGTTGAGGGCGTCGAAGGCGGTGGCCCTCGGGGCCCCCCCTTCGAGCGGTTGCGCGGTGTCGGTCTGTTGGGAGGGGGCGTGGTAGCAGCAGCCCCGGGTTGAGGGTGTCGTACGGGTCGAAGCGGGCCTTGACGCGCCGCATCAGCGGCTCGGCCATCAGCGGGCCCCACGGGTCGACGGCGCGGCGCAGCTCGGCGGGCGCGTCGAGCAGCACGCACGTGCCCAGCCGCGCGCGCAGCTTCGTCACGAGCTCGGCGTCGGCGGACTCGAGGCGCAGCCACGCCAGGCCGAGCGCGGCGCGCGCCACGCACATAGCGCCGTGCTCGTTCGCGGCGGCGAGGACGTCGGCCAGACCCTGCTGGGTGGACGAGACGCGCAGCACCACCGGGCCGCGCTGAGCCGCGCGTTGCGCGGCCCACAGCTCGTCGTCGTCCTCGACGACCTCGCCGTCGAGGCCGCCGGCGCGGTCGGGGGCCGACGGCCCTGTGAGCTGCACGAGCACCGTCCCCGCGCCGTCCTCCCAGCGCAGGTCCAGGCGCTCGGCCTCCAGCGGCCGGTGGGTCAGCTCGATCGCCGCGTCGGCGAGCGCACGCGGATCGTCGCGGCGCACGAGGACCGTGAGCTTGTCGCGCGCCACCGGATGCAGGCGCACGCTGACCTCCGTGACCACCCCGAGGGTCCCGTACGCGCCGGTCATGAGCTTGGCCAGGTCGTACCCAGCCACGTTCTTGATGACCTTCGAACCCGCGCGCGCCAGGGAGCCGTCGGGCAGCGCGACCTGTACGCCGAGCACGAGGTCGCGCGGGCCGCCGTAGCGGTGGCGCAGCGGCCCCGAGTCGCCGGTGGCGATCACGCCGCCGATCGTCGCGCCGTCGCCGGGCGGGTCCAGCGCGAACATCTGCCCGGCGCCCGCGAACTTCTCCTGGGCCGCAGCCAGCGGGACGCCGGCCTGCAGGATCGCGGTCAGGTCGCCCTCGTTGTGCTCGACGATGGCGTCGAGCTCGGAGACACTCAGCTCGGGCGCCTCGATCGGCCGGCCCCAGCCGAGCTTCGTGCCACCGCTGACCACGCGCACGCCGCTGGACTCGCGCAACGCGGCCGCGACTCCCGGCGCGTCCATCAGAACCGCTCCGCCAGGCCCGCCTTCTCGAGCGGGTGCTCGCGGTAGGGGCCGGGGACCTCGCCGCACAGGCGCGGCGTGGGCATGACCTTGCCCGGGTTGGCCAGGCCGTCGGGATCGAAGGCGCAGCGCAGCTTCTGGAAGGCGTCGAGGTCGGCCTCGCTGAACATCTTGGGCATGTAGCGCTTCTTGTCGACGCCCACGCCGTGCTCGCCGGTGATCGAGCCGCCGGCGTCCACGCAGGCGACGACGATCTGGCCGGCCAGCTCCTCGGCGCGCTCCGCCTCGCCTTCGGCGTGGCCGTCGTAGCAGACGAGGGGGTGAAGGTTGCCGTCGCCCGCGTGGAAGACGTTGGCGACCTTGAGGTCGTACTCGCGCGAGAGCTCCTCGATGCGATCAAGCACCTCCGACAGCCGCGTACGCGGGATCACCGAGTCCTGCACGTAGTAGTGCGACGACACGCGCCCCATCGCCGGGAAGGCGGCCTTGCGCATCTTCCAGAAGAGCTGGCGCTCGGCCTCGTCGCGCGCGACCCGGATGTCGTTGGAGCCCGCCTCCCCGCACATCCTCTCGATGTCGCCGAAGCGGGCGTCGCACTCCTGCTCGGGGCCGTCGAGCTCGACGAGCAGCGCGGCGCCGGCGTCGGTCGGCCAGCCCGCGTGCCCCATCTGCTCGGAGGCGCCGATCGAGAGGTTGTCCATCATCTCGATCGCGCCCGGCACGACGCCGGCCGAGACGATCGCCGACACCGCGTGGCCGGCGTGGCCTGGAGAGTCGAAGAAGGCGACGAGCGTGCGGACCGATTCGGGCGTCGGCACGACTCGCACGATGATCTTCGTCGCGACGCCGAGCGTGCCCTCCGAGCCCACGAACACGCCGCACAGGTCGTAGCCGGGCTGGTCGAGCTCCTTGCCGCCGAGCGTCGTCAGCGACCCGTCGGGCAGCACGATCTCCAGCCCGCAGACGTAGTTCGTCGTGAAGCCGTACTTGAAGCAGTGCGCGCCGCCCGAGTTCTCGGCGACGTTGCCGCCGATCGAGCAGACGATCTGCGACGACGGGTCGGGCGGGTAGAAGTGCGACGGGCCGACCGCCGCTGAGATCGAGATGTTCGTCACGCCCGGCTCGCAGACCACGCGCTGATTCGGCAGGTCGATCTCGAGGATCCGCCGCAGCCGCGAGAGCACGAGGAGCACGCCGTCCTCGATGGGCAGCGCCCCGCCCGACAGGCCGCTGCCCGACCCGCGCGCGACCCACGGCACGCCGGCCTCGTGGCAGGCGCGCACGACGGCGGCGACCTCGTCGCCGCTGCCGGGCAGCACGGCCGCGCGGGGCACGGCCGCGTACTGCAGCAGCCCGTCGGATTCGTAGGTGCGCAGCGCGTGGTGCGCGGTGACGACGTGCTCGTCGCCGCAGATGCGCCGCAGCTGTTCGATCAGCTGCCGACCACCATCCAGGACAGGACGCTGGTGCTCTGCAGGTAGACGATCGCGATCATCGCCGCCAGCAGGATCAGACTCCATTTGACCACCCTACGGAACAGGTCGCCTTCCTGCCCAGCCATCCCGACGGCAGCGGCGCCGATCGCGAGATTCTGGGGCGAGATCATCTTGCCGAGCACGCCGCCGCTGGAGTTCGCGGCGGCCATGAGCATCGGCGAGAGGTTGGCCTTCTGGGCCGCCGAGACCTGGAGCGCTCCGAACAGCGCGTTGGACGACGTGTCCGAGCCGGTGACCGCCACGCCGAGCCAGCCGAGGATCGGCGAGAGCAGGGCGAACGCGGCGCCGGCGCCGGCCAGCCAGTTGCCGATCGTGATCGTCTGGCCCGACAGGTTCATGACGTAGGCCAGGGCGAGGACGGTGGCGACGGTCAGGATCGCGAACTTCAGCTGGTTCAGGGTCGCCACGTACGCCGCGACCGCGCGCCGCGGCCCGAAGCGCAGCGTGATCATGCTCAGCAGACCGGAGACCAGCAGCAGCGTGCCGGCTGCACTGGCCCAGGTGAACTTGAAGGTCACCGCGGTCGGCTCGACGCCCTTGGCGTTGAGGATGTGCAGGCCCGGCCACGCGAACGCCTTGGTGCGCGCATCCAGCCAGTCGAAGAACGGCAGCCAGTGGATCTGCGCCACGGCGAAGACGACGATGATGATCAGGTAGGGCGAGAAGGCGATGAGGATCTCGCCTGGCGTGTCGCGCTTGATCTGCCCGTCGGGCGTCGCGCCTGCGCGCAGGGTCGCCTCCTTCTCGAAGCGGCGCTGATCGACGCCCGTTTCGCCGCCCGCCATCGCCGGTCGGACGCCGCCCTCACTGCCGGCCACGAGCGTCTCACCGGGCTGCCAGACCTGCAGCAGCGCGATGATGGCGCCCGCCGACAGCAGCGACGCCACGATGTCGGCCAGCTCGACCGAGAGGTAGTTCGAACAGGCCCACTGGCCGATGGCGAAGGCCAGGCCGCCCCACACCGCGACCGGCCACGTGGCCTTGATGCCACGCTTGCCGTCGACCATGCCGATGAGGATGAGCGGGACGATGAGGGCCAGGAACGGCGTCTGGCGCCCGACCATCGCGCCCAGATCGTCCTTCGGCAGGTTGGCGAGCGGCGCGAGCGTCGTGATCGGCACCGCGATCGCGCCGAAGGCGACCGGCGCGGTGTTCGCCACCAGCGACACCGCAGCCGCCTTGGCCGGCCGGAAGCCCAGCCCCATGAGCATCACCGAGCAGATCGCCACGGGCGTACCGAAGCCCGCGAGCGCCTCGAGCAGCGCCCCGAAGCAGAAGGCGATCAGGACGGCCTGCACGCGCTCGTCCTCGCTGAGGCGGCCGAAGGAGCGCTTGATGACGTCGAAGTTCCCGCTGCGATCGAGCATCCGATAGATCCAGATCGCGTTGACGACGATCCACATGATCGGGAAGAGACCGAACGCCGCTCCCTCCAGGCCGGCATCGAGCGTCTGGCCGAGCGGCATCGAGTAGACGATGAGCGCCACGAGGATCGCCACCAGCAGCGACCACAGCGCGGCCACATGGGCCTTGAGCTTGAGGCCTCCGAGCAGGACGAACAGGGTGACAAGCGGCAGGATCGCGAACAGCGTGGACCACCCGAGCGAGTTGCCGACCGGGTCGAGCACTTGCTTGTACATGCGTCTCTCCCTCCCGAGGAAAGCTGGACGGAAGGGTGGTACCCACCTGCGCGCCCGATATGAGCGCTATGGCACAAGCTCACCACGCAGCGCGCGGCCGTAGCGCTCGGCCGAGCGGCGCACGATCGCCTTGGCGTCGCTGCGCACGAGGCGGTCCCACCAGGCGCCGTAGATGACGTCGTAGTCGTAGGGCTCGAGGGCCTGTGCGATGCGCTGAACGGCGCTCTCCGGCAGCGGAATGATGTTCGGATAGGAGTACATGAACCCGACGTGGGTGGGGTCGGGGATGACCTGCACGATGTCGCCGGTGAGCAGCGCGTTGCCGCCCGCCCAATGCAGCACCGTGCCGCCGGCGAAGTGCCCGCCACAGTGGATCAGGGTCACGCCATCGCCGAGGGCCTTCGTCTCGCCGTCCCACAGCTCGATCGCCGGGTCCGGGCGCGTGATCCAGCGCTCGTCGGCTGCGTGCAGGAGCACCGGGCAGTCGAAGCGCGCGGCCCAGTCGGCCATCCCCGAGTAGTAGTGCGGATGCGAGATGGCGATCGCGGCCAGGCCGCCGCGGCGCTCTATCTCGGCCGCGGCGTCGTCGTCGAAGTAGGTCACGCAGTCCCACATCACCAGGCGCCCGTCGCAGGGCACGAGCAGCGCGCGCTGCCCGATGGCCAGCCAGGGCTCGGTCGACACGCCGGTCAGCTCGGCGTCCTCGCGCACGACGTTGTGGTGCGTCGTGGCGAGTTCGTCGAACGTCGTCCATTGCTGCCCGGCCTCGGGGACGTACTGGCGTTCGTCGGTGCAGATCGGGCACTGCTCGGGCGGCTGGTCGGAGTCGGGGAACTGTGCGGCGCACGTGGGGCAGATGAACCGGGGCATGGCCCTGAGGGTGTCAACTCACCGCCAGGCACGCGATCCCGCCGAGGATCGCGACGGCGGCGACCGCGCGCCGTCCCGGTTCGCCCTCGCGGAGGACGTGGGTGCCCAGCAGCGACGCGATGACGATCGACGCCTCACGGCCGGGCGCAACGACGCTGACCGGCGCCATCGTGAGCGCCACGAGCACCAGGATGTAGGCCAGCGGGCTGAGCAGGCCGACCGCGAGGATCGCCCGGCGGTCGTAGGTCAGCGCGGTGCGTAGCCCGGAGCGGTCGCGCAGCGCCGGCGCCGCGAGGATGAACGCACGCGTCACCTCCGACCCCCAGTAGTAGGCGATCGCCGGCTGGGCCAGTGCGGTGACCGCGTGCGCGTCCCAGAGGGTGTAGGCGGCGATCGTCACCCCGGTGAGCAGCGCGAAGACGATCGACGCGCGCGTCGGCGTACGGTGGCCGCTGAAGGCGAGCGAGATCACGGCGCCGACGATGAGCGCGGCGCCGACGAGCGCGATCGGCCCGGGCCGCTCGCCGAGAATCACGATCGCGAGCAGCACCGACAGCGCCGGGCCGGTGCCGCGGGCCAGCGGGTAGACGACCGAAAGGTCGCCCTCGGCGTAGCCGCGCTGCAGCGTCGTGAAGTAGGCAGAGTGCAGGCACCCGCTGCCGGCCATGAACGCCACGCCCGCCGCGGTGATCGGCTTGTCGCCGATGAGGAGCTGGAGCGCCGCCGGCAGCGCGTAGAGCGTCACCGCGCACAGCCCGGCCACCCACACGAACGGCAGCCCGCCGCGGGCCTGCTTGGCGAAGAAGTTCCACGAGGCGTGGGCGACCGCGGCCGCGGCAATCAGGGCGAGGGCGGTGAGGCTCAGGTCGCAGAACCCTAGGCGCAACCACGTGCTGCTCCCACCGTAGCGCGACCGGCATGCTTGGCGCCATGACACCTCACGTCGCCCATGTCGCCATCAACGCCGACGACGTCGAGGCGTCGCTGCGCTTCTATGGAGCGCTGTTCGGATGGGAGTTCGAGCCCTACGGCCCGCCGGGCTTCTTCCGCATGGAAGGTGAGTCGGGGCCGATCGTCGCGCTCCAGCAGCGCCGCGACCTCGGCGGCGTGCGCATGACCGGACTCGAGTGCACGGTCGCCGTGGACGACGTCGGCGCGGTCGCGGCCGCGGTCGTCGAGCACGGCGGACGCATCGTGATGGAGCGCGCCACGATCCCCGGCGTCGGCGACCTCGTCTTCTTCGAGGACCCGAACGGGAACGTGGCCGGCGCGATCCAGTACGCGTCGTGAGGGCGCTCACCACCGCGTCGGCGGCGTAGGCTTGTCGGGTGACCGACGACGAGCTCCGCGCCGTGGTCGCCGCGCTGCCCGACGGCGACGGCCTGTTGCCGGTGCCACGCGGCTACGCGATCAGAGCGCGCCCCAGCACGCTCGCCGCCGAGGCGGCAGGCACCGATCTCGAGACGCTCGACGCGTGGGTCATCGCCCAGCGTGGCCAGTTGCGGACCGCGCGCGTTCGCTCTTCGACGGGATCGCACCGGGGTCACCGGGCGGAACCGCCGCCCGCGGCTCCGCAGCGCTTCTACCTGGTCCCCGTCGACGCGCTCAGCGCGTAGCGGCGGCGGCATCGACTCCAGGTACGGCTAGCCGTACCCCCATTGGTCGGCGCTCCCCGGGCCGGATACCTGCGGGCCCGGTGGTTGCACGGTCGCGCCGATGCGACCGTCACGTCATGGACCTGCTTGAACTTGACGACGTCCGGCGCCGGCTGCGCGTCGTCGGTCAGTCGTACCTCGGCGTGCGCGCGATCCCGGTCACGCGCATCGTCGGCTCGCTCGACCGCAACGCGGACTTCGACCGCGACTTCCGCCCGCGGCGGGGCCTTTCGCGCGGGCGGCTGGCGGGCTTGCGCGCGGCCTTCCCGGATGGCCACATGCCCCCGATCGAGGTGCAGGAGCTCGGGGGCGCGTACTTCGTCGCCGACGGCCACCACCGCATCGCGCTGGCGCGTGAGCGCCGCGCCGACTTCATCGATGCCGAGGTCACGCGGCTTCAGACCAACTACGAGGTCGGGCCCGACGTCGACGTGTGCCAGCTCGTGCACACCGAGCAGCAGCGCATGTTCCTCGACGAGAGCGGCCTCGGACAAGCCCGTCCGAATGCGACGATCGAGTTCTCCCGCCCCGGCGGCTACCCCGAGCTGCTCGAGCTCGTCAAGGCGCACGGCTACGACCTTGCCGTCCGGCGTGGCGCGCTTCCGAGCAAGGAGGACGTCGCCGCCGACTGGCACGACCACGTCTACGAGCCCGGCGTCGCGGCCCTGCGGCGCGAGGCGCTGCCCGAGATCTACGCCTACAAGACGGACACCGACCTGTTCTTGTGGGTCTACCAGCGCCGGCGCGCGCTGCGCGTCGCCGATGCGGCGACCGGCTTCGACGAGGCCGCGAGGGAGGCTCGTGGCCAGCGCGTCGGCCGCGGCTTCCGTCGCGCGTTCCTACGTGACAAGAGCCAACCGCTGCCGCGCCGGAAGTGACGTCGGCGCGCACGGGAGCGCCGCGCGGACCGTGGTGCCACGCCCGGGAGGGCTCGTGACCTCGAGGCGCCCGCCGAACGCTTCGACACGATCGACGAGACCGCTCAGGCCCGAGCCGGCGGCGGGATCGGCGCCCCCGACGCCATCGTCAACGATCTCGACCACGAGCTGGCGATCGCGCCGCACGAGGCCGACAGCGGCGTTCGTCGCGCCCGCGTACTTCGCAACGTTGGTCAGCGCCTCGCAGACGACGTAGTAGGCGGCGACCTCAACGGCCGCGGGCGCACGGCCGTCGACGTCCGACGTGACCCGCACCGGCAGCGCCGCGCGCGCCGCGAGCGACTGCACTGCCGCCACGAGCCCGCAGGTGCTGATGATCGCGGGATGCAGGCCGCGAGCGAGCTCGCGTCGCGGCGCGCCGCTACCGCGGGATATGCGCGATCGCCGAGGTCGCGAACGGCACCATGGCGATCCCGCCGTCGTTGCTGGCCTCGACGGCGCACACGAGCGGATGCCCCGCGTCGGCCTTGCGGACGGTGTAAGTCCGTGCACGGCTGACGGTGACGGGCTTGCGTCCGCCCTGGCGCTGCCACATGTGGGTGACCTTCGTCGGGCGCCCCGTGAACCCGGAAGTGCGGCAGGTCAGCTTGGCGCCGACCTTGCGGGTGCCGGTGACCTTCGCCGGCTCTGCCGTGAGCGGCTCCCAGATCGGCGTCGGGTCGAGGATGAAGCTGCGGTAGCGCGTGGCATCGGCGAACACAGAGGGCAGGTGGTCGGCACCGCATCTGGAGCCGCCCCAGCTCACGAGGCCGAGCACCATCGGCGCCGCGGCCGTGCCAGTGTAGAACGGGCCGCCGCTGTCGCCGTTGCAGCCCGAGCTCAGCGGGGCAGCGCCGTCGGCGTCGATGGCGCAGACCATGCGCACGGCGTTGAACGACTCACCGCCGTTGCCCTCGTGGTGCTCCCACGCCTTCGCGCAGGACGAGTCGCTCATGACCTTCAAGGTCGCATCGCGCAACTCGAGGTCGAAGGTCTCGCTCTCGCCCGTGCCCGAGCCCGGGACCGTCGAGCGACCGCGCCCGAGGATCGTCGCCTCCGGCACGTTCGCGGCGCCCAGCGTCACTGGGGTGATGCCCGCCACGGGTGCGTCCATCTGGATGATTGCCACGTCGTCGAGTTGTCCCCGTTCGCGTGCTGCCAGCCGGGGTGGATCGCTGCCCGCACGCTCTTGTGGACCGTGCCGCCCACGTCGACATACCCGAGCTCCTTCATCGAGCGGTGAGCCACGCAATGCCCGGCGGTGGCGACCCGATCCGGTGCGACCAGGACGCCTCCGCAACCGTTGATCGTCGCGAACCACGGCACGGTCTGGGGCGCGACCGGCTGGCCGCCGACGACCGCGCCGGCCGGCGCGGCAGCCGCCAGCACGCAGGTGACGGCAATCCCGAGGACTGTGCGTCTCATCTGAGCTCCTTGTCGAAGAACGTGACGACGCGCCGCTCGTATTGCCGCGGATGTTCGTGGATGGCGTTCGTGTGGTGGGCGTCGGGGAGGTTCCAGTGCTCGACCGCGGGGTTGCCGACGTCGTCGTAGAGGACGTTGAAGTCGCGCTCCTCGGCCTCGCCCGCCGAGATGAGCAGCGCCGGAGAGCGGATGCGCCTGACGAGGTCCTCGAGCGGTGGGCCGGGAGGGTCGCCGGAGAGCACGCGCATGGTGGTGAACATGACCCAGCCCGGCGGTAGCCCGAGCTCGTTGCCACGGAGGCGATGCCAGTCCTCGAACGAGCCCGCGGCGGCCCCGTCGGCGACGACGGCGGCGAGATCGCGGCGCTTCGCCGCGACCTCGATCAGGACATCGGCACCGGTCGACAGGCCGAGCGCTCCGATGCGATCGGGCTCGACGTCGTCGCGCCCCCTGAGGAAGGCGAGCGCGCCCGCGACGTCCTTGCCCCAATCCCAGCCGTAGCCGTTCGGGCTGCCCTCGCTCTCGCCGCGCCCGCGCGCGTCGTAGACCAGGACGCCGTATCCGTGGCGGGCCAGCATCTCGGCGTGGGCGACGGCGCCGGTACGATCGCCCCCGCCACCGTGGACGAGCAGGACCGCGGCGCCGTTGCGCGACGGCCGGTACCAGCCGGCGAGCATGAGCCCGTCGGACGCGCGGAAGGTGACGGTCTTGTACGCGGCGCTGGGCCGCGGTCCGATCGGCTCGCGCCATCTGTGGGTCTCGATGATGCCCAGGCTCATGGGCGCGAGGACGAAGAGCACGGCGACGAAGCCGGCGACCGCCACGATCGCCCGCCGGAGCCAGCGGCGCGGGGTGCTCGTGGCCCGCTTGCCTCGATGGCGCCAGGGGATGAACGCCGCGAGGCCGACGAGCACGGAGCCCGCTGCCACGGCGACGACGCCCGTCACGTCGCTGCCCTCGGCGCCGTAGTTCGCGACGTGGATGACGTGGAGCATGCCGTTGACGCACGCGAGGCCGCCGAATGCCAATGCGAGTGCTGCTCGCAGGCCCGGGCGCAGCGACGGGAAGACGAGCACTCCCGCGACGACCGCTGCGATGGAGATCGCCGCGGCGAGCGCGTGCTGGCCGAGCCCCAGGCCCGGTCCGCGGTGCACGAAGGCGTCGTCGATCGCGTGCACGAGGATCAATGCGCTCGCAATCCCGAAAACGAGCGCCTCGCCGCCGCGCTGACGTGTCACTGCAGCAGCGCCCGGTCGAAGAACGCGATCACGCGCCGCTCGTACTCGCGCGGACGCGCCTCCATGCCGCCGACGTGCTCGGACTCGGGGATCTCCCAGAGCGTCTTGGGCTGGCCGGCCGCCTTGTAATAGCCGCGATTGAGGTCCTCGCCGGTCGGAGCGTTGGGCGCGGCGATGAGGAACATCGCGCGCGGGGCGATCTTGGGAACGAGGTCCTTGAGGTTGGTCGGCGGCGACTGGTTGGAGAACACCGCGATCGACGCCTGCTTGATCCATGCGGACGGTGCGTTGGTCGCCTTCTCCACCGGCGGCAGGTCTTGGTCCATCTCCTCGGTGAACATCCGCGCACCCGCGCCTTCGGAAACGACGGCGGCGAGCGCCGGGGTGTTGGAGGCGGCGTCCAGCATCATCTCCCCGCCGACCGAGAGTCCGATGCCGCCGATCCGCCCCCGCTCGACGTCCGGGCGCCGCTGAAGGAACGCGACGGCGGCCTTGACGTCCTTCGTGCCGCCCCAGCCCCAGGAGTTCGGCTCGCCTTCGCTCTCGCCCTCGCCGCGGCGATCGAACAGCAGCACGCCGTAGCCGTGGCGCGCGAGCATGCGCGCCTTCTCCTGCGGGCCCTTGCGCCCGGGGAACGCGATGACGGCGGCGCCGTTCCTCGACGGGATGTACCAGCCGACGAGCCGGAGCCCGTCGCTGGTCCTGAAGGAGACGTTCTCGTAGCCGACGCGCAGATCGTTCGGCGGGACGACGGCTCGCCCGACGTGCGTGGTCACGTAGGCAAGGCCGATGGGGAGCAGCACCACCGATGCCACCACGACACCGGCGGCGCCGAGCAGCACACGGCGCCCGTATCGCCAGGCACGGTTGCCCTCGGTGCGTCGCGTCCGCCACAGCGTCACGGCGCCCAGGCCGAGCAGCAGCACGGCGGCGGGAATGCACAGCAGGCCGGTGAAGTCGTCACCCGACGGACCGACCTTGTTCGTGTAGTGCGCCGCCTCGATCCCGACTGCGATTCCCAGCACGCCCAACGCGATCGCCAGCGCGCCGCGCCACAGGCCGCGCAGCCGCGGGTACGCCCAGGCCGCGAGGCCGAGCACCGCGAGCGGCACGAGGCCGCTGACGACGTGATCGCCTGCCGACGTGCCCGCCTCGGGCTGCAGGTAGTTGTCATCGACGACGTGCAGCGCGATCACGGTGATCGCGAGCGCGAAGAGCCGGTACTCGTGCGAGCGCGTGTCGATGCGCGGGCCAAGCCGGCGGGCTCCGCGTGGCTGGGTGGTGGCCGACATCTCGATCCTCCTCAGGCGCGGACCACGCGGGCCCACCGGCCACCGCGTGGAGCGGTGGCCGGTGGGATGCGGTCCGTCGGGCTACTCGTAATGCAGCGCGGTGAGGACGTTCAGCCTGGCCGCGCGCCGCGCCGGCGCGATGGCCGCCAGCACGCCGGCGATGACCGCCACGATCGTGAAGATCACCAGCGGCCCGACCGGCAGGACGAACGGCACGTCGAGCGCCGCTGCCATCGCCCCGGCTACCACCACGCCGAGCGGCAGCCCGAGCCCCGCGCCGATCAGCGCGGTGATGATGCTCTCGTGGCGCACCATCCGCCGGAGCTGCCGGCGGGTCATGCCGACCGCCCGCATCATGCCGATCTCACGCGTGCGCTCGAACACGGTGAGCACGAGCGCGTTCACCATCCCGAACAGGCTCACGATGACCGAGAGCGCAAGCAGGACGTAGAGCAGCATCACGAACTGCTGCGCGTCCTTGCCGCGGAAGTCGAGCCAACCCGATTGGGTGTGTGCGTCGACCTCCGGGAAGCCCGCGACGGCGCGATCGATGCCCTTGGTAACCGCCGAGCTCGTGCCGTCGGCCGTGCGCACGAACACATACATGTCGCTGGGCCGCGGGAAGCTCGCATCGAACTTCGCCTGCGAGATCAGCACGTCGCCCGTCAGGTCGCCGTCGGGGTCGCTGATCGCGGCGACGCGCACCGGAATCGGACGCCCGTTGGACGAGGTCAGCGTCAACGCGCTGCCGATTCGCAGACCGTGGTCTTCGGCGTAGGCCTTCGTCACGATGGCGCCCTGAGCGCCCAGCCGCGGGATGACCGCGTCCGAGCCCTGGCTCCAGTTCAGGTGAACCGTGTCGGCGAAGTTGGGCGCGATGCCCTCGACGGTGGCGGTGCTACCGAACGCCTTCGCCTCGTCGTGACGCACTGCCGAGACGCTCTTGACCCCGGGAACGTGGGCGACGGCGCGCCCGGCTCCCGTCGGGATCGTGTCGAACCCGCTCTTCGAGGTCACGACGTAGTCAGCGCTGACCGCCTTCTCGTCGGCGTTGCGATACGACGCGCGCGAGCTCGCGGCGATCGTGGCCACGAGCGCGACGAGCGCGAGGCCGATCATGAGCGCGCCGGCCGTGGTCGCAGTGCGCGTGGTGTTGCGCGTTGCGTTGCTGCTGGCCAGCCTGCCGGAGGGCCCGCCGAACCGTCGCGCGGGAGCGCCGACGAGCTTCGCCAGCGGACGCACGAGGCGGCTGGCGATCATGATCACGCCGAGGAACAGCCCGAGGGCGCCGACGCCGACGAGCAGCATCGTGATCCCAAGGGAGCCGACGCCGAGCGCGCCCGCCAGCAGCAGCACGGCCGAGACCACGACGATCGTCACGGGGATGGCCGGCTTTCGTGCGCCGAGCCGCGGCGGGAGGGTCGCCCCCTCGCGCAGAGCGGCGACCGGTGCGATGCGGGTCGCTCGACGAGCGGGAGAGATGCTGGCGATCAGGGTGACCCCGATGCCCAGCCCCAGCGCGACGATGACCGTCCGGGTGTGGATCTGCGTCGACGCCTGCGGAAGGTCGATGCCGAAGGCCTTGAACACGGCGTTCAGGCCGGCCGCCAGCGCGAGCCCGAGGAAGAGCCCGGCGATGGACGCGAAGACGCCCATGACCAGCCCCTCGGTCATGACCGAGCGCCGCAGCTGCTTTCGCGAGGCGCCCAGGGTCCGCAGGGTCGCCAGCTCGCGAATGCGCTGGGCGAGCGTGATCGACAGCGTGTTGAAGATCACGAACGCGCCCACGCCGAGGGCGATGAAGCCGAAGCCGAGCAGGAAGTACTGCACGAACTTCGTGTTGTCCTGGACGTCCTTGGAGTCCGCGTCGGCCTGCGCCTGACCGGTCTTGATTTGCGCGGACCGCGGCACGACGGGCTTGAGCTCATTGACGAGCTGCTCGTCGGAGACTCCGTCGCGGGCGGCGGCGAAGATCGTGTCGTACTGCCCGGCCTTGTGGAGCAGGGCCTGCGCGGTCGGGACGTCGAACACGGCGAACGTGGCGCCGCCGATCGAGTTCGCCTTGCCGTACTTGGCCAGGCCGGTGATCGTGTACTGCCGGGTCGGACCATCGGCGGCGACGCCGATCTTGTCGCCGATGGCGTACCCCTTGTCCTCGGCCGTGGCCTTGTCGATCACGACCTGCCCGGCCCCGCCCGCCCAGTGCCCAGCGGTGAGCGTCATCGGGTTGAAGCGCTCGGCGCGCGGATCGAAGCCGAAGCCGAACTGGCCGTTGTTGCTCGAGCCCAGCGACTCGCCGTTCTTGCCGATGAGCTTCGTCTGATCGGACGAGCCGGTGAGGTTGAAGATGGCGCCGCTGGCCTCGGCGACCTTGTCGTTGGCGCGCACCCGATCGAGCAGCGCGGCCGGCACCGTGGCGGTGCCGCTGGCGGCGTCCTTGACGACCTCCTTGCCAGAAATGACCGCGCTCGTCTTCGCGTAGGAATCCTGGAAGATCGAGTCGAACGCCTTGTTGACGGTGTCGGTGAGGATGAAGGTGCCGCTGACCATCGCGACGCCGAGGACGACCGCGAACGCGGTCAGCGCAGCGCGGCCCTTGCGCCACCAGACGCCTTTGAGCGCAACGCGTCTCATGCGGCCCTCAGTTCTTCCATCGTGGCGATGACCGTGTGTGCGTCGCAGGTGCTGAGGTCGCGCACGATGAGGCCATCGGCCAGGAACAAGACGCGATCGGCGATCGCCGCGGCGTGCGGGTCGTGGGTGACCATGACCGTCGTCTGGCCGAGCCCATCGACGAGATCGCGCATCAGCGCGAGGATCTCGCCGCTCGTCGTCGAGTCGAGGTTGCCCGTCGGCTCGTCGGCGAACATCACGGTCGGCCGCGCGGCGAGCGCACGGGCGACGGCAACGCGCTGCTGCTGACCACCCGACATCTCGCTCGGGCGGTGGGTGCGGCGGTCGCCCAGGCCGACCTTGTCGATCAGCTCGTCGTACCAGCCGGGCTCGGGCTTGCGGCCCGCGATCTCGAGCGGCAGGAGGATGTTCTCGTCCGCCGTGAGCATCGGCAGCAGGTTGAAGAACTGGAAGATGAAGCCGATGTGGTCGCGCCGCAGTGCGGTCAGGCCGGCGTCGTCGAGGTCGGTGACCTCGGTGTCGCCGATCCAGACCTGACCGCTGTCGGGCTGGTCGAGGCCGGCGAGGATGTGCATGAGCGTCGACTTGCCCGAGCCCGACGGGCCCATGACGGCGGTCAGCCGACCGGGCTCGATCTCCAGGGAGACGCCGCGCAGGGCGTGCACGGCGGTCTCGCCCGAGCCGTAGTGGCGGGCGAGGTCGCGGGCGACCACGGCCGCTGCGCGGCCGTTGGTGCGCCGTTCGTCTTGGGCGTTGGTGATGACTTGCGTCTGCATGCGCTGCTCCGTGTCGGGTGGGTACGCGGCGACCGTCCCATCTCTACTGGCGCGCGGATACCCGGAAACCATGTGACCTCGGGGGTCGGGTTTCTGGTGTCCGCGAGGGCGGTTGGCCGCTCAGGAGCGCAGGAACATGAGCACGGCGAGCACTCGCCGAGACTCGCTCTTCGTCGACGGCAGTCCGAGCTTCGTGAAGATCGTCGAGACGTACTTCTCGACGGCGCGCAACGTGATCACGAGTTCGTCGGCAATCCCCTGGTTGGAGCTGCCGGTGGCCATGAGCTCGAGCACCTCGCGCTCGCGCGGGGTCAGCTGGGCGAGCGGATCGTCGCAGCGCCGCCTCGAGAGCAGCGTCGAGACGATCGTCGGATCGAGCGCCGAGCCGCCGTCGGCGACGCGTCGGACGGCGGCTACGAATTCGTCGGTGTCGGTGATGCGGTCCTTCAACAGGTAGCCGACGCCGTCCGCGGAGTCGGTGATCAGCTGCAGTGCCAGCCCGAGCTCGACGTACTGCGACAGGACGAGCACACCGACCGTGGGATGGCGCTCGCGGATCTCCAGCGCAGCGCGCAGACCTTCGTCGTTGTGGGTCGGCGGCAGGCGGATGTCGAGGACCACGACGTCGGGCGGGAAGCTGTTGACCTTCAGCAACAGCTCGTCGGCCGTGCCGCATTCCCCGACCACGTCGAACCCGGCGTCGCCGAGCAGCCGCGCCAAGCCGTCGCGGAGCAGCACGCTGTCCTCCGCGATCGCTACGCGCATGGGATCTCCGCCCTCACGCGCGTGCCGTGCCCGCGCGGCGTCCACACGCGCAGCCGCCCATCGAGCGCCTCGACGCGGTCGGCCAGACCGCGCAGGCCCGAGCCGGCCTCGGTATTGGCGCCGCCGATCCCGTCGTCGACGATCTCAATGACCACCTGGCCGTTGGCACGAGTGACGTCGACGCTGGCCGAGCTGGCCTGCGCGTGCTTGCCGATGTTCGCGATGCTCTCCGAAACCAGGTAGTAGGCGGCCACCTCGAGTTGCTCGGGCAGCCGATCCTGGAGCTTTACGTTCAGCCGGACGGGAACAGGCGCGCGCGCGGCCAGCGACTCCAGGGCGACGGCCAGGCCGTGGCCGCTGACGATCGCCGGGTGCAGTCCCTGCGCGATGTCGCGCAGCTCTTGCAGGGACAACGCGATCTCGCTCCGCGCGTGCTCGACGCGCGAGCCTGCCTCGGGGTCGGCGTCAAGCGACTTCTTCAGCATCGTGAGCTCGAGCGACAGTGCCACGAGACGCTGCTGGGCGCCGTCGTGGAGGTTGCGCTCCAAGCGCTGGCGCTCCTTCTGGCCGGCCTCGATGACCCGCACGCGCGATCCCCTGAGCTCGTCGAGTCGTGCAGCGAGCTCGGCGTGCAGCCGAGCGTTGTCCAGCGCGATCCCGGCCGCGGCGCTGACGGCCTCGAGCAGCTCGGGCTCGTCGAGCGATGCGTCGTGCACCAGTGCCGCGACCGGCTCGCCGTCGCGCTCGACCAGCCTCGTCGTCCGCCCATCGCCGGCCACGGCCAGGGCCACCGCGCGGCCATCGACGTCGGCCCAGCTCTGGTACTCGGGCAGCCAGTAGGCGAGCTGCAGCGACGGGTCGCGCAGCGCGCGCGCCAGCGCGTCGCGCAGGTCCGCGGGAGCCGGCTCCGCCCGCATCTCGAGGAGGAGATCGCCGAGCGCGGAGCGTGCGAGCCGTGCGCTGAGCAGGCCCATCAGCCAGGCCGCGGGCGCAAGGCCGATGACGACGAACGTGGCCCTTCTGATGGTCTCGAACGCGGGCCCGTCGAACGCGCCGCTCAGGAAGAGCGCGGCGATCATCACCAGGCCGAAGGCGAACGAATCGACGAGCAACGTCATGGAGCGACGCAGCGGGGGCCCGGCGCCGAGCCTGCGTGCCACCAGGACGCCGACGCCGGTCAGGCAGAACGCGCTGATCGCGACGAGCTGGACGTCCTGCAGGCTCGCGGTCAGGCCCGGCTCGGCGACCACCGCGAGCAGGTTGTCGGGCCCATCGCCCCCGAGCAGCATCCAGACCAGCTGGACGCCGAAGGCCGTCACGTACCCGGCAGCGACGAGAGCGCGCTCGAATCGGTGCTCCAGCCGCCCGCTCGGGAACGCCAGGAAGACGTGGAGGAAGATGATCGCCGGCAGCAGGTCGAACGCGGCGCCGATCGTGTGGGGCAGCGGGCTGTTCGCCCACGCAAGCGTGGAAAGGAACATGCTGAAGCCCGCGACCACCATCAGCGGGCCGAACCGGCTGTCGGGCCGGCGATACCACGCGATCAGGCCCGCGAAGACGTAGGGCAGCGTGATCCAGTCCATGAGCGCCGCCTGCAGGCCGGGCTCGGCGACGTGATCGCTGTTCAACGCCAGCCACATCGTCACGCCGCCGGCAGCGATGCCGGCCAGGGCGATGCCCCAGACGACCGAGCGCCTCGGCGGGCGAGGGCTGTCGGTGTTCGCCTCCCGCGCAAGCCTGGCAACGGCCATGCTTCACGCTCCTCTCGACGCCGGCGAGCACAGACGTCACGACGACCATACCCCGGCACGACGCGTGCGTCCAAGGCGCTGTTCGCGGCTTGGCGCGCCGCCGGGGTGGGCTACAGCGCGGTCGGCACGCCGCGCGCGACCGCGGCTACTTGCGGATCTCGCAGTTGATCGACGTGTCGCCGGGGCCGAGGACGACGGTGTCGCGGCCGGGCCCGCAGTTGACGACCTCGCCGCGCGAGCCGTACCCGGGCTCGAGGCGGTCGTTGCCGGGGCCGCCGCTGAGGCGGTCCTTGCCGTAGCCGCCGAACAGGGTGTCGTCGCCGGCGCCGCCGTCGAGCTTGTCGTTGCCGCGCCCGCCCTCGAGGACGTCCGCGCCGTCGCCGCCGAGCTCCTCGTCGTTGCCGAAGCGCCCGAAGAGCTTGTCGTCGCCGGGGCCGCCCATGAGCTTGTCGTTGCCTCCGGCGGCCTCGAGGACGTCGTCGCCGCCGCGCCCGTCGCAGAGGTCGTCGCCGCTGCCGCCGCGGACCTGCTCGTCGCCATCGGTCCCCTGCAGCCCGGGCTGGGTGCTCGGCGGCGTCGGGCTTCCGGGGCGCGTGGGCTTCTCGGTGCCCGGCGGCGGCTCGCGCTGGTCGTCGGTGGCGGTCCGCGCGACGCCGCGCGGCTCGCCGGACGCCACCCGCGCCCCGCCGCGCGGCTCGCCGGACGCCACCCGCGCCCCGCCGCGCGGCTCGCCGGACGCCACCCGCGCCCCGCCGCGCGGCTCGCACAGCCGCTGCGCGATGTCGCCCTCCTCGCGCGTCTCCTCGCAGTTGACCGCACGCCCGATATCGCTCTGCAGGTTGTAGTAGAGGACGTCGTGGCCAGGGCCGCAGTCGACGTCGTCGAGGCCCGAGCCACCGGAGATCACGTCGTCGCCGGCGCCGCCGTAGATCGTGTCGTTGCCGTTGTTGGCCTTGATCGTGTCGTTGCCGTCGTCGCCGTAGATCGTGTCGTCACCGAAGGCCGCCTCGACGATCTTGTCGTTGCCCGGCCCGCCGTGGAGCTGGTCGTCGCCGTCGCCGCCGTCGATCGCGTCCGCGCCGGTGCCGCCGAAGATCGTGTCGTTGCCGCGGTCGCCGTTGAGGCGATCGGCGCCGCCCTGGCCGCGGATGGTGTCGTTGCCGCCGCCGCCGCTGATGGCGTCGGCGCCTCCTCCGCCCGTGATCCGGTCCGCACCGGGACCGCCGTCGCGCGCAAGCGCGGGCACGACGAGCGCGGCGAGGATCGCCGCGAGCAGCAGGACGAGGAGGCCGGACCGTCGCATCGGCGCGCAACCCTTCCCGACACGGCGTAGGAATACAACCCCCGACCGGTCAGGTTCGCGGAGCGTGCCAGCCACTGACGATCACCGCCGCGAACGCCAGCGCCACGCCCGCGATGGTGCCCGCGGTCACGCTCTCGCCCCGCGCGGGAGCGATGACATCGAGCACGAGCCCCCCGACCGCCTGCCCGGCGGTCATCGCCAGGATCAGCCGCAGCACGCCGAGGCGGGAGACGATCACCGCCATCGTCGTGGCGATCGTCGCGCCGAGCAGGCCGCCGAGGTACTCCAGCGGTGGCGCCGACCAGCCGTGCGGCGGCGCGAGCCCGCCGGCGACCTGCGCGACGACGAGCAGCGCCAGGAAGCCGACGGCGAAGTTGACCGTCCCGGCGAACAGCGGTTCGCCGGTGTCGCGCGCGAGATGGCCGTTGGCGGCCTGCTGCAGCGCGGTCGCGACGCCGGCGACGAGGGTGAAGGCGAGGATCCCGAAGTGCAGGTTCGCGCGCGCGCCGAGCGCGGACGCGACGACCGCCGCGATGGTCAGGCCGACGCCGGCGACGCGCCCCGCCGTCACGTGCTGGCGCCCCGCCGGGCTGAGGCCGGCGCCGTCGGCGATGAGGCTCCCTGCGGTCTGCCCGCAGACGAGCGCGACGCTGAGCAGCGCCACACCGACCTCCGGCGCGCCGATTGCGCCCGCCACGACGTACATCGCGCCGCCGAGGCCGCCGAGCACGTGCCAGAAGCGCACGTGGTTCAGCAATCGCAGCGCGCGCGGGATCGCGCCGATGAGCGCCGCGACCGTCGCCAGGGCCACGAGCCCGACCGCGTTGTTCAGCGCGGCTGCGACCTCGGCCGACCCGAGTGACCGGCCGAGGCGGCCGTTCATGTAGGACTGCAGCGCGAGCATCGCGCCCAGCCCGACACCGATCGCCGTCGGCAGCGCGATCGCGCGGCGCGTGGTGACGGCCATCGCGTCCGTCAGGCGGCCGCCAGCTTCGGCGACTCCCACGGCGAGGCGAGGCGCGCGCCCAGTACGGCCGGCAGCTCGTCGATCGCCACGCGGTCCTGCTCGAGCGTGTCGCGATCGCGCACGGTCACCGTGCGGTCCTCGAGCGACTGATGGTCGATGGTCACGCAGTAGGGCGTGCCGATCTCGTCCTGGCGGCGGTAGCGCTTGCCGATCGAGCCGCCCTCGTCGTACTCGGCCTGCAGCTGGCCGCGAAGCAACTCGAAGGCCTCCTGCGCGAGCTCGGGTTGCCCGTCCTTGCGCACGAGCGGCAGCACCGCGACCTTGATCGGCGCGAGGCGCGGGTGCAGCTTGAGCACGGTGCGCTGCTCGGCGGCGACCTCCTCCTCGTCATAGGCATCGCACAGCGCCGCGAGGACCGTGCGCCCGACCCCGGCCGCCGGCTCGATGACGTGCGGGACGTAGCGCTCCCCGGTCCCGGTGTCGAAGTACTCGAGCTTCTCGCCGGAGAACTTGGCGTGCTGGGTGAGGTCGAAGTCGCCGCGATTGGCGATGCCCTCGAGCTCGGACCAGCCGATCGGGTAGAGGTACTCGACGTCGCTCGTGGCGGTCGAGTAGTGGCTGAGCTCGTCGGCGTCGTGGGGACGCAGGCGCAGGTGGTCGGCGCGGATGCCCAGGCGCGCGTACCAGTCCATGCGCTCCTTGAGCCAGTGCTCGTGCCACTGCTGGGCCTCGTCGGGCGGGACGAAGAACTCCATTTCCATCTGCTCGAACTCGAGCGTGCGGAAGACGAAGTTGCCCGGCGTGATCTCGTTGCGGAACGACTTGCCGACCTGGGCGATGCCGAACGGCGGCTTGCGCCGCGCGAAGCCGAGGACGGTCTTGAAGTCCAGGAAGATGCCCTGCGCGGTCTCGGGGCGCAGGTAGACGGTCGAGCCGGCCTCCTTCACCGGGCCGATCGTCGTCTCGAACATGAGGTTGAACTCGCGCGCCTCGGTGAGGTCGCAGTCGGGCGTGTCGCCGGGGTGCTTGGACGGCTTGCGACCGCACGGCAGCTCTTGCAGGTGGTCGGCGCGGAAGCGCTGGCCGCACGTCTTGCAGTCGACGAGCGGGTCGGTGAAGCCGGCGAGGTGGCCGCTTGCCTCCCACGTGCGCGGGTGCTGGATGATCGCCGAATCCAGGGCGACGATGTCCTGGCGATCGCCGATCATCGCCTGCCACCAGGCGTCGATGACGTTGCGCTTGAGCAGGACGCCGTAGTGGCCGTAGTCGTAGGTGTTGGCGATCCCGCCGTAGATCTCGGACGCGGGGAAGATGAGCCCGCGGCGCTTGCACAGCGCAACGATCTTGTCCATGGTCACGACGTCATCGGCCATGCGCCGCATCGTACGGTGCACGCCGCGGACACGGTGCTTGGCACTCCGCGTCGGGCGGACCCGCTCGCGGCGTGTCGCGAGGTGGTCCGCTCCGGCGCTGCGTCGTTGTCTACTTCAGAGTCCGTATCAGACGAGTGGCGGAGCCGACCTCGTCCCGGGCGAACACGATGCCTTGGATCTTCGATGCGCGTGCCAGCTTCTTCCGTCCAGACGAAGACAGCTTGACCGTGAGGGGGAACTTTGCTCCGCCCCGCTGGTTGAACGACTTCGACTTGAGGTCCTGCCGGTCGGCTCGGACGGTCACCTTTCCTTCGCAGACGCCGGCGTCCTGCGGGCAGTACAACACCAGCTTCACCGTCCCGTTCTTGCGGTCGAGTCGCACGGAGCGGATCTTGAGCGGCGCCCGGCTTGCCGAGAAACTGGAACTGCCCGACGCACCTGGCGTGCCTGGGGCACCGGCCTCTCCTGGCGCACCGGGGGTGGACGCCGCAAGGCGAAGCAGAAGGTGTCGCCGTTGACGGTGAGTCCGCGGAGGAGCGCGGCAAGATTCGCGCCGCCGCTGAACCCAACGGATACGACAATTCGGCTGACGACCTCATCTCCGTGAGCGGCGACGATGGCCGACCATGGCGAGTCAGGACCATTGCCCGGATCGTCGTCGTAGCGAACCATTCCGCCGGCGACGTCGTAATCGTGATTGACGTTCTCCGAGATCTGTTGGGGTGCCGGCTGGGTGTTGGGCGAGAAGATCACGTCGTGCTGGTCGGGGATGGTCGCCGCGCCGGCGGGCGACGCGAGAGCAACCGAAACCGTAGCCACGGTGCCTACGATCAGTCTGCGCATGTTGGACCTCCTCATCGCAGGGCCGCGCTCAACGGTCTGCGACCGTGCGCCTGGGAGCCGGATGGCCCCTTTTCGCGGCGCCAACACTGACGTCCGGACCTGGAAGCAACAACACCTCGACGCGGCATTGTCAGCGTACGATCGCGGCGAACCTCGCGGCCTGGAGACTGCCGCGTCGAGGTGCGTTGCGCGGCCGCCAATCGCGCGATGCCGACTGTTACCGGCACGAGCCTCGGCCGCACGTGGTTTCTCAACGGTTTGACGCCTCTTGGCACTCCTATACTGGGAGTGCCATGCCCATCTACGAGTACCGCTGCGAACGGGGCCACCAGTTCGAGGTCATGCAGCGGATGACCGACGAGCCAGTGGTGAGCTGCACGACGTGCGACGCGCCCGTGCAGCGGGTCTTTCACCCGGTCGCGGTGCACTTCAAGGGCAAGGGCTTCTACAACACCGACTACGGCACGCGCCGCCGCAACCGCGAGATGGAGCGCTCCGGCAAGGAAGGCGCCGACAAGACCGAGTCGAAGGCCAAGGACTCGAAGGCTTCTGAGAAGTCCTCGTCGCCGTCCTCGGATGCCAAGCCGGCGGCGAAGAAGGGCAAGGACGCGGCTTAGCCTTTGAGCCGGTCGCGGACGGCCGCGAGCGTCCGGTGGACGTGCTCGGGTTCGAAGCGGACCTGTGCATGGGTGAAGCGCAGCGGTGTGAGGCCGGCGGCGAGGTGCCTCTGATCGCGGACGCGGTCGCGGGCCTGTTGGGCGGGCGTGCGGTGGTAGCGCAGGCCGTCGGTCTCGACGACGAGGCCCAGGTCCGGCCAGTAGAAGTCGACACGGAAGCCGTTGACCTTCGCTTGTGTGCAGGGCTGGGGCAGGCCGGCGCGGCGGGCGAGCGGGAGGAAGCGGCGCTCGAGCTCGGAGTCGGTGAGTGTGAAGGTTCGGCGGTCGAGCGTCTCGCGTAGCTTCGCGAGGCCTGGCCTCGGAGGCACGCGCTCCAGAGCGTTGCGCAGGCGTTCCGGATCGACGAGGTCGCGCTTGTCGGCCTCGTTGATGGCCGCTTCGAGCTGGCCGCGCCGGACCTTCGCTGCCAGGTCGATGAGGGTGGTCACGACTGTCGTAACCGGGATGCCGCGTCGTCGCGTGACCTCGAGCGCGGCGCGGCGGTGAATGACGATCCCTTCACGCACACGGCTGACGTGAACGGGCACCGAGACGTGGGTCTCTTCGCTGCCCCGCGGCGCGATCCCCCACAGCGCGGCGGCACTGTCGTGGCTGAGGGCGGCCTTGGGCCCGCACGCCATGACCGCGGACATCCACCGGCCCTCGCACGTGAGCTCCGGACGCCCGACTGCGTAGACGCCGCGCCAGACGGGGTGCAAGCGGCCGCTGGCCACGCGGTGCCTGATCGCGGCGCGGCTGTACCCGAGCGCCAGCAGCTGCCGGCGCGCGATCACCCCATGCTGGTTTCTCACCAGCCCCCAGATCGATTGAAGCTTCGTGGTGCTTATAGCCACCACAAGCCTTCAATCTTTCGAACTTCGCCCCCTCAGTCGTTCTCGAACCGCTGCACGGCGCGCTGCTTCGCCGCGTCGGAGACCTCCAGCCCGGTGCCGCCGCCGAGCTGCGGCGTCACCGGCAGCACGCGCGTCGGCGCCGAGCCGCTCAGGGCCGTGCCGATCGCGTAGCCCAGTAGCGCCGGGCCGCGCATGTCGGTCTTCAGCGTCTTGGGCGCGTTCCAGGAGATGAACGGCAGGCGGATGAAGCCGGCCGGGCTGAAGACACGCGACTTCATCGCGCTGATGACCTTCTGCTGCCGGCGCGCGCGGGTCAGGTCGTTCTCGCGCGGGTTGCACGCGTTCTTGCGCGTGCGCGCCAGCGCGAGCGCCTGCTTGCCGTCGATGTGCGTCGTGCCCCGGCGCAGGCGCAGGGTCACGCCGCCGTTCTTGTAGCCGCCGTTGATGCGTGACACCACGCAGCCGCCCGTGTAGTCGATCCCGCCCATCGAGTCGATGAGGTCGGGGAAGTTCGCGAAGTTGACCTCGAAGACGTGGTCGATCGGGATGCCGAGGAACTGCTTGACGGTCTGCACCGTCAGCGCCGCGCCGCCGTACGCGTAGGCCGCGTTGATCTTGTCGCGGCCGTGGCCGGGGATGTCGACGATCGTGTCGCGCGGGATCGACAGCTTGGCGCTGTGGCCGCCGCCGGTCCGCGTGAGCAGGATCGAGTCGCTGCGGCTAGGGCCCGAGGTGCTCGCGCCTGGCTCCTTCGTCCCCTTTGTGCGCTGATCGGAGCCGAGGATCAGCGTCGTCTGCGGCTTGACGATCCCGACGCCGCCGTCGGCGAGCTGCGCCTGCGCATCGGCGGAGACCTGGTCCTGGTTGACCTGTGCGGAGACGAGAAAGAGGACGAGCGAGAGACCGATCCAAGCGACCAGCGCGAGCACGACCCACTTCACGACGCGGCCGACCGTTATGCGCTTGCGCGGGCGCTTGCCGGGCGGCGCCTCGCGCAGGTCGTCGAGGACCGATCCGTCGCCGTCGCGGCGTCCCAGAAGGCGCGGTCGCGTGCGGTAGAGCTTGTATTCGGGAGGCGCCTGGGGGTCCGGCATGCGCCGTGTATGGTGGCCGATCATGGCCGCCGGCTGCGTCATCGGCGTCGACCTGGGAGGGACGAAGCTGCTCGCCGGGACGGTCGACCCGAGCCTCGAGGTGCAGCATCGCACCTATCGCCTGGCCCGTCCCGAGGCGGCATCCGCAGTCGTCGATCAGCTCGTCGAGGCCGTGCAGGAGGCGATCGACGCGGCGCGCTCGGAGGTGCTGGCGGTGGGAGTCGGCGTGCCGGCGCTCGTCGACCCCGCGACCGGCATCGCGCTCGATTCCAACCACCTGCCGCTGCGCGGCGTCAGCGTGCGCGACCTGCTCGCCGAGCGCATCGGCCTCCCGGTCGTCGTCGACAATGACGCCAACGCGGCGATGCTCGTCGAGTGGCGCTGCGGCGAGGCACGCGGCACGAACGACGCGATCATGCTGACGCTCGGCACCGGCATCGGCGGTGGGCTGATCGTCAACGGCCGGCTGGTGCACGGCGCTCACGGGGCCGCGGCCGAGCTAGGCCACATCATCGTCGACAAGGACGGGCCGCCGTG
Source organism: uncultured Actinomycetes bacterium (assembly GCA_963821355.1). Lineage (GTDB taxonomy): Bacteria > Actinomycetota > Thermoleophilia > Solirubrobacterales > Solirubrobacteraceae > JAOPZW01. Next base: position 89,413 of record CAWGDO010000013.1, read on the forward strand.
CCCGGGTAACTGCCCGAACCATGGCTGCCTGGAGGCGCTCGTCTCCGGTCGCGCGATCGGCCTCGAGGGACTGCGGGTGGCGCGCGAGTCGCCCGACAGCGCGCTCGGCCAGGCGCTGGCCGCCGGGCGCGAGATCACGGGCGCGCTCGTGACCGAGATCGCCCACGACGGCGACTCGGCCGCTTGCGGCGTCATGACACTGATGGGCGAGCGGCTGGGGCTGGGCGTGGTGACGCTGGTCAACATCTTCAACCCCGAGGTCGTCGTGCTCGGCGGCGGGGCGATCGCGGCGGGCGAGCTGCTGCTGGCGCCCGCGCGCGAGGTGGTGGCATCGCGGGCGCTGCCGATCAACCGTTCCGACGTGCGGCTCGTCTCGGCGCGTTTCGGCGCGGAGTCGGGGATGCTCGGCGCGGCGTGCATGGCGCTCGACGCGGTCGGGGTGCCGGTCGGGTGACCGCTGACCGCCCCGCTGCGCCCACGAGGCCACTGGCGGGCGCGGGGCGCCTGGTCGTGTGCCCGACGCCGATCGGCAACCTCGAAGACGTCACCCTGCGCGTCTTGTCGGCCCTGCGAGACGCCGACGTCATCGCCTGCGAGGACACGCGCACGACGAAGGTGCTGCTCGACCGCTACGGGGTGACGGGCGAGCGCGTGCGCTATGACGCGCACGCGGAGCGCCGGGTGGCGCCGCGACTGCTGGATCGGATGCGCGGCGGGGCGGTCGTCGCTCTGGTGAGCGACGCCGGGATGCCGCTGGTCAGCGATCCCGGGCTGGTGCTGGTGCAGGCGTGTGTGGCGGCCGGGCTGGAGGTCGAGGTCCTGCCTGGGCCGAGCGCGGCGTTGGCGGCGCTGGTGGCGTCGGGGATGGACGCGGCGACGTGGCGGTTCGTCGGCTTCCTGCCGCGCAAGAAGGGGGCGCTGGCGTCGGTGTTCGAGTCGAGCGAGGTCGTCGTGGCGTTCGAGTCGCCGCGGCGGGTCGGCGCGTCGCTGGCGGTGCTCGCCGAGGTCGATGGGTCGCGCCCGGTGGCGGTCTGTCGCGAGCTCACGAAGGTCCACGAGGAGGTCGTGCGGGGGACGGCCGAGGAGCTCGCGTCGCGGTATGCGGCCGAGGCCCCGCGGGGCGAGGTCGTGCTCGTGATCGGCGCCGCGCCCGGCGGCGAGGCGGACCTCGGGCCGGCCCTGGCAGCCCTTCGCCGGCTCGTCGACGACGCCGGCGCCCGCGCGCGCCCGGCCGCGACGGTGGTCGCGGAGCTGACCGGGACGAGCGCAAACGCGCTGTACCGGGCGCTGACCGAAACGACCTAGCGCAGCACCTGCAACAAATCACGCGCGCGCGGCCCGGATCGCGCCCAGCCGCCGTACCTTCGGCGCGTGCCCCAGCGCCCTCACCCAGTCATCCTCACCGCCCTCATCGCGGCGTGCATGTTCGTGGCGCTGCTGTTGCTCCCCGGCGCAAGCGCGCACGCGGCCGCTGCGGCCCGCGCCCACGCGGCTGCTGCGGCCCGCGCCCACGCGGCCGGTCCGGCCGGGGGCCGCGCGGCCCCTCCGGCCCGCGCGCAGGCGGGTCCCCCCACCCGCCTGCGCGCCGACTGGCGCTGGCCGCTGCATGGCCCGCTCGTCGGCCACTTCCGCGTGACGCCGCGCCTGCGATACGCGGGCGGCCAGCGCCGCGGGATCGACGTCGCCGCTCCGCCCGGCACGGCAGTGCGCGCCGCCTGCGCCGGCCGCGTGACATTCACGGGCTCGCTACCGCGGTTCGGCCGAGCGGTCAGCATGCGCTGCGGCGCGCTCATCGCGACCTATCTGCGCCTCGCGCGCGTGCAGGTGGCCAGAGGCGCGATCGTCGCGCCTGGCCAACCCCTCGGCACCCTCGGCGCCGCGGGGGTGCTGCGCCTCGGCGCGCGCCGCGCGGCCGACCGCCGCGGCTACCTCGATCCGCTGAGGCTCCTCCGCGACCCCGACCCGCAACTGCCCGACCTTGGTCCCGCGCCGCGCTCACGGCGCCCGCGGGCCGAGTGGCCGGCGCGCCCGCGCGCACGGCCGCTCGCGGCGCCCCCGCGCCTGCTGTCGGCGCGCCGGCGGCCGCTCGTGGCGCCCCCTCCCGCGACCCACGCGAGGTCGCCGCGCGCCGCACCCACCCCAGCGCCGCGTCTCGCACCTCTGCCGGCCCGCGCCGCGCGCCACCGCCTCCCATGGCCCGCCTACCCGGCGCTCGCGCTCATCGCCACCGCGCTGCCCGTCGGCGGCCTCGTGCACCGCCGCCGGCGCGGCCGACGCACGGTGGGCGCGGCCACCGCGCGTTGACAGGTGCCTTGTAACGTCCGTGGCCCATGGCCGGCAAGCGCTCCTTCTACGTCACGACGCCGATCTACTACGTCAACGCGGCTCCGCATCTGGGGCACGCGTACACGACGATCGCCGCCGACGTCATGGCGCGCCACCACCGTCAGCGCGGCGACGACGTGTTCTTCCTGACCGGGGTCGACGAGCACGGTGAGCCGGTCGCCGACGCGGCCAAGGCGCAGGGTCTGGAGCCCAAGGAGCTCGCCGACCGCAACGCCGAGCGCTTCCGGGCCCTGGCCCCGCGTCTGGAGGCGACCAACGACTTCTTCATCCGCACGTCCGACCCCGAGCACGGCAGGCGGGTACAGGAGGTCCTCCAGCGCGTCTACGACAACGGCTACGTCCACGAGGGCCTCTACGAGGGCTGGTACTGCCCACGCTGCGCCGACTTCAAGGTCGAGAACGAGATCGAGGAGGGCAACCGCTGCCCGATCCACCACATCGTCCTCGAGCGCCACAGCGAGGAGAACTACTTCTTCGCCCTGAGCGCCTTCCAGGAGCGCCTCGAGCAGCTCTACGCCGACAACCCCGGCTTCGTCGCTCCGCGCGTCCGCTACAACGAGGCGCTCTCGTTCATCAAGTCCGGGCTGCAGGACATCTCGCTCTCGCGCGCCCAGCTGACTTGGGGCGTCCCGGTCCCGTGGGACCCCAGCCACGTCTTCTACGTCTGGTTCGACGCGCTGCTCAACTACTACACGGCGCTCGGGTTCGCCCGCGACGGCGAGGACCTCACCGATCGCTTCTGGCCGGCGACCTGCCACGTCATCGGCAAGGACATCCTTCGCTTCCACACCGTCTTCTGGCCGGCGATGCTGATGGCCGCCGACCTGCCGTTGCCCGAGCAGGTCTTCGTCCACGGCTACCTGCTCATGGACGGCGAGAAGATGAGCAAGTCGCTGGGCAACGTGCTCGACCCGTTCGAGATCATCGATCGCTTCGGGACCGATGCGCTGCGCTACTACGTCCTGCGCGACGTCACCTTCGGCGAGGACGGCTCGGTGTCGACCACCGCCTTCGAGTCCGCGTTACGAGACCGAGCTGGCCAACGAGCTCGGCAACCTCGCGAGCCGCACGCTGGCGATGGTCGCCCGCTACCGCGACGGCCAGGTGCCCACGGTCGACGTCGATCCGGTCCTGGTCGAGGAGTTCGACGGGCTGGCCGAGCGCGTGGCCGAGCGCGTCGACCGCATCGAGCTCACCGGGGCGCTCGACGACATCTGGCGGCGCGTGCGGCGGCTGAACCGCTACGTCGAGGAACAGGCGCCCTGGACGCTGTCCAAGGATCCCGCACGCCAGGCCGACCTCGATCGCGTGCTGCGCACGCTTGCCGAGGGCCTGCGCGTCCTCGCCGTGCTGCTGGCCCCATGGATCCCCGGCTCCGCCGAGAAGCTCCTCGCCGCGCTGGGCGCGCCCGACCTCAGCCTCGCGGGCGCGCGCTTCGGCGCCGGCGCGATCGGCGCGGTGTCGGCGCTCGAGCCGCTGTTCCCCAAGCAGCCGGTCGGCGACGAGCAGCGGTGAACGACAGCCACACGCACCTCGACTCGTGCGGGCCGCCGAATGCTGAGCTCGTGGCGGCCGCCGCGCGCGAGGGTGTCGTGCGCATCCTCACGGTGGGCATGGACGCGGGGACGAACCGGACCGCGCTGCAGGCAGCCGAGGCCTTCCCGCAGGTGCATGCCGCCGTCGGCCGGCATCCCAACCACGCCGCGGGCTTCGATGACGCCGACCTCGCCGACCTGCAGGCGCTGGCCGCCCACCCACGCTGCGCCGCCATCGGCGAGACCGGCCTGGACTACTACCGCGACTACGCGCCGCGTGCCGACCAGGAGCGCGCGTTCCACGCCCAGGTCGAGCTCGCGCACGACACCGGCAAGCCGCTGGTCATCCACACGCGTGCCGCCGAGGACGACACGGTCTCCACGCTCAAGGCCCGCGCACATGGCCTGCAGGTGATCATGCACTGCTTCTCGATGCCCGATCGCCTGGAGGAGTGCCTCGGCGAGGGCTGGTGGATCTCGTTCGCGGGAAACGTCACCTACCCGAAGGCGACCGACCTCGCCGACGCCGCGCAGCGCGTTCCCGACGAGCGGCTGCTCGTCGAGACGGATGCGCCCTACCTCACGCCCCAGGCCGTGCGCAAGGAGCGCAACCAGCCGGCCTTCGTCACCCACACCGCGCGCTTCGTGGCCGAGCGCCGCGGCGTGTCCTACGCCGAGCTCGAGGACGTCGTCGACGCCAACGCTGCCACGCTGTTCGGGTGGTGACCGGCGAGCTGCCCACCCAGCCGAGCCTGCGTCGCATGCGGCAGTTCGGCGTGCGGCCGAAGCGCGACCTCGGCCAGAACTTCCTCATCGACTCCAACATCCTCGGCGTCATCGAGCGGGCCGCGGAGCTCGAACGATCACGACGTCGTGCTCGAGATCGGCGGCGGCCTCGGCGTGCTCAGCGAGCACCTGGCACAGCGCGCCGCGCACGTCCACGTCGTCGAGCTCGATCGCGCGCTGGTGCCGGCGCTCGAGGACGCCCTGGCCGACCATCCCAACAGGACGCTGCACGTCGCCGACGCGCTCGAGCTCGACCTCGGCGCACTGCGAGCCCGCGCCGACCAAGGTCGTGGCGAACCTGCCCTACGGGATCGCCGCCAGCGCGATCCTGCGCACCATCGAGGAGCTCGACGGCGTCACGCGCTGGGTGGCGATGGTGCAGCGTGAGGTCGGCGAGCGCCTCGCCGCATCGCCCGGAACGCCCGCCTACGGCATCCCTCGCGTGCTCGCGCAGCTCGCCTGCGAGGTACGCGTGCACCGCGCGGTGGCGCGGACGGTCTTTCATCCGGTGCCGAACGTCGACTCGGTGCTCGTCGTCCTGCGCCGCACCGGGTCGGCCGCATCGCCCCAGCTGCGCGCGCTCGTCCAGGCGGCCTTCGCCCACCGCCGCAAGGCGCTCGCCCGCTCGCTCGCGCTCGCGCCGGGCGCCACCCCCGACGTGCGCGAGCGCGCACGCGCGGCCGTCGAGCGCTCGGCCATCCGCCGGACGAGCGCGCCGAGCGGTTGTCCCCTGCCGACTTCGCCGCGCTGGCGGAGGCTCTCGCGCCCCGCCCACACCCCGGGATGGCGCGCAGCCGCCAGGAGGGGGGACCCCGTGGGCCTGAGTGGCCTGCGCGACGCCGCGCCCGCGAAGGTCAACCTGTGCCTCTACGTCGGCCCCCTGCGCCACGACGGCCGACACGAGCTCGTCACCGTCTTGCAGCCGATCGCTCTCTGCGATCAGCTCGAGCTCGAGCCTGCCGGGCTCGGCGCTTCGGTCGACCGCGTCGAGTGCCCGGGCGTCGACGGCGAGAACCTCGCGGCGGTCGCTCTGCGGCGTTTCGCGAGCGCACCGGCTGGACTGGCGCGCCGATGCGCCTGAGGATCGACAAGCGGATCCCGGTCGCGGCCGGGATGGCCGGGGGAGCGCCGACGCCGGCGCGGCGCTACGCCTGGCGGCGCGGGCGGCGGGTATCGACAACGACGGCTTGCTGCGCACGATCGCGGCCGAGCTCGGCGCCGACGTCGCCGCGCAGGTCCGCCCGCGGCGCTACCTGGCCACCGGCGTCGGCGAGCGGCTCACGCCGCTGCCGGCTCCGACGCCGTACGGCGTTCTCGTCCTCCCGTCGGCCGCGAAGCTCGCGACGGCTGACGTCTTCCGCGAGGCCGATCGCCTGGGCCTGCCACGCGAGCCCTGATGACCTCGCCGCGCGCCTGCGCGAAGTCTCGACCGCGGCCGTCGACCTGCCCGACGAGCTCATCGTCAACGACCTCGAGCCCGCGGCCCGCTCGCTGTGCCCGGAGATCGCCGATGCGCTGCGCGCCGCGCGCGGGGTCGGCGCCCGGCGCGCGCTGGTCTGCGGGTCGGGCCCGACCGTCGTCGGCCTGTTCGGCGACCTCGAGTCGGCGCGCGCCGCTGCCGCCCGGCTCCACGAACGCAGCCCGCGCCCGATCGCCGTGGCGCCGTGGGGGGCGATGCTGTGAAGCCCGCCTGGATCGTCTTCGCCGTCGCGCTGGCCGCCTTCCTGGTCTGGCGCCGGCGTCGCCTCGAGCCGACGCTGCTGGTCGGCGGCGCTCTGGCCTCGGTCGCCGCGCTCGTCTACGGGCGCGGGCTCGTCCAGCTGCCCGAATCTCGAGCAGCTGCTCATCGACGTCGGCGAGACGCTCGGCAACTGGACCTACCTGCTCGTCGGCGCGCTCGCCTTCCTCGAGACCGGCGCGTTCGTCGGGCTGATCGCTCCGGGCGAGACGGCGATCCTGCTCGGCGGCGTCGTCGCCGGGCAGGGGCACGATCAACGTGCTCACGCTGATCGCCGTCGTCTGGACCGCCGCGGTCGCCGGCGACTGACGAGCTTTGCCTTCGGCCGGCGCCTCGGGCGCGCCGTTCCTCGTCAAGCACGGGCCGCGGGTGCAGATCACCGAGGAGCGCCTGGAGCAGGTCGAGGGGTTCTTCGACCGCCACGGCGGCAAGGCGATCTTCATCGGGCGCTTCGTCGGGCTCGTGCGCGCGGTCGCGCCGTTCCTCGCCGGCTCGTCGGGTATGCCGCTCCGTCGCTTCCTGCCCTACGACGTCCTCGGCGCCGGGCTGTGGGCGACGACGTTCATCCTGCTCGGCTACGTCTTCTGGCAGAGCTTCGCCGAGCTCGTCGACTATCGCCAAGAAGGGCGCGCTCGCGCTCGGCGCGATCATCGTGCTCGTCGTCGCGATCGTGGCCTCGTGCGCTGGCTGCGCGATCGCGGAGAACCGCGCGCAGGCGCGGACGTGGCTCGAGCGCAGGGCGAGCGGCCCGCACTCGCCCGCTGGCTGCGCGTGCTGCGCCCGGTGCTGCGGCGCTCGGAGCTCGCCGCGCGCTTCTTCTGGCACCGCCTCACGCCGGGCGAGCTCGGCCTCGAGCTGACGACGCTGCTGGCGATCGCCGCCGTCGGCTCGTTCGCGTTCGTCGGCGACCTGGTGCGGCGTCGAGCAGCGCGGCCTACTCGCAGGCGACGCGGCGTCGCTGCGCCTCGCCGACCGGCTCGAACTTCGACGCCGGGGTCGACCATCGCCAAGGCGGTCAGCGTGCTCGGGGCGCTGCCGACGGTGATCGCGCTGGTGGCGGTCGTCGGCGGTCGTGCTCCTGCTGCGCGGCGCGAGCGCGCGTCGGCGGTCGCGCTCGCGATCGGCCTGCTCCTGACATGGGCGCGCTCGTGCACATCGCCAAGTCGGCCGTCGACCGCCCGCGTCCGGCGCGCTCGCTGGTCACGGCCGGGACGCGAGCTACCCGTCGGGCCACGCCGCCTACGCGATGGCCTGGGTGGCGGTCGCCGTCGCGATCAGCCGCGCGCTGCCGAACGTCGCCTCGCGCTTGTGCCTCGTCACGGTGGCGATCGTGCTCGCCGCGCTCGTCGGCGCGAGCCGCGGTCTACCTGCGCGTGCACTGGATCTCCGACGTGCTCGGGGGCGAGGGCCGCGGCGATGAGTCTTCGCGCTGTGCGCGATCGTGGCGCTGGTCGTCGCCTTCGTGCGGCAGAATGGGCTGACTCGCGCATGAGCAACGAGTCGATCATCATCCTGGTCGCCGCCTGCAGCGGCGTCTTCGGGCTCGCCGCCTAGGTCGGGCTGCTCGTCGTCCCCGCATGGCAGTCGTACTCGCGGGTCTGGGAGCGGGTGGCGGCGGTCTTCCTCTCGCTCTACGTCGTGGCCGCGTTCATGCATCTGGGCGTGGCGGCGGCGCGGCGGTCGATCTGGTTCTGGGACCGGATCACCGCCTGACGGCCAGGTCCGGAGCCGCTTTCGCAGCACCTTCGGCCTACAATCGCTGCATGTCGACGCCGGCGCAGGGAGCGACCGGGCACTCGACCTCGAGGCTCTCGACGCCATCACGGACGCCGTCGCGTCCGGCGCGGGACTCCCCGAGGTCGTCCGCGCCGCCGCCCGGGCACTCGAGGCGAGCCTCGTGCTCAGCGATCGCGCGGGCCACGTGCTCGCCGTCGCCGCTCGCTCGCCGGCCGACGAGCAGGCGCTGCTCGCCGACTCGCGACGGGGTCGAGGCGCATCGAGCTGCGCGTCGCCGACGAGCCCGTCGGCACCCTGCGCATGCGCGCCCGGGGCGAGCCCGAGCACCGCCCTGCTGCGGCTCGTCACGACGCTCGTCGCCTCCGAGGTCGAGCGCGCTGCGCGCGCCCGACCGCGCCTCCGAGGCAGGCGCGGCCGAGGCTTCCTGCGCGCGCTGCTCGACGCGCGAGCTCTCCGAGCGCGAGGACGATCCGCGCCGCGCGCCGGCGAGCTCGGGCTCGACCTCGATGGACGGCGCGAGCGTGCTCGTCGTGCGCGCGCCCACGCGCACGTGCCCGCCGAGGACGGCTGGCGCCGCGCGCGTATCCTGTCGGTGGTCGAGCGCGGAGCGCGCGCGTCGTGCGCCGGCGCGATCGCCGCGCTCGACGGAGCGCCACGAGCTGCCGGGCGACGAGGTCGCTCGTGCTGCTCCGGCAGCGACGACGCCGCGGCCGCGCGCGCCGCCGAGAGCGTCCGCCGCGAGCTGCAGGCGCGCTGCCCGGCCACACCTTCACGCGTCGGGCCGCAGCCGGCCGTGCACCGACCCGGCCGAGCTGCACCGCGCCGGCAGCGAGGCGCTGCTCGCCGCGAACGTCGCCGAGGGCGACGCCGAGCGCCCCGTGCTCGCCTTCGACGAGATCGGGCGCCTACCGCCTGCTGCTGTCGCGCGATGGCCGAGGACCCGGCCGAGCTGCAGCGCTTCTACGCCGAGACCGTCGAGCCGCTCGTCGCCTACGACGAGCAGTACGAGACCGGTCTCGTGCACGACGGTCGAGGCCTTCCTCGAGGCCGACGGCAACGTCGCCGGCACCGCGCAGCGCCTGTTCACGCACCGCCACACGATCCGCTACCGGCTGGAGCGCGTGCGCGAGCTCTCCGGCCTCGACGTCGGCTCCACCGACGGACGCGAGAAGCTCTAGCCTCGGTCTCAAGGCGATGCGCGTGCTCGGCATCGCGTACCGCGGCGGCCCGGCCAGCGAGGCCGGGGCCGGCGGCGGCCGCGTCCCGCGTCGGCATTAGGTACGACATTCGTCCAACCGCCGGCTGGAATATTCGGCCAGTTAGCGGCGTTTTCCGAAAGTTGAGCGGCTTCCTGCCGAGCGCCCCTTGAGCGCCTCGTGCGGGCGCCGATAGAGGGGCCATGAACCTCGATCGGCCCTCTCCCCGCGCGCGGGCCCGCTGGGCGGTACTGCTCGGCGTCGTCACCGCCGGCGCGCTTGCGGGTGGGAGCGTCATGGGGCTCAACCGCGACGTCCTCCCGTTCACCGATTGGCCCGCCCTCGGCGCCCACGACGACGCGCGCACACAGCAGCTTCCGGTCGCTCTGGTTCGCGACGCCCGGCCTCGCCGCGACGACACCAGCCGCGTGCTCCGCGCCCCAAGCGTCGTGCCCAGCGCTCGCACGTCGCCGCTCGCCGCGGCGCCGATCCGCGTGCCGCGGCACCGCGTGCTGCTCGACGGCGCCATCTCGTCCGGCACGAGAGGCGTCGCGCATGACGTCGACTCCGACAACGACGGCGTCCCCAGCTCCGTCGAGCACGGCGCGGGGAGCAACCCGCAGAGCGCCGACTCCGACGGCGACGGTCTCCCCGATGGCTGGGAGGTCCAGAACGGCCTGAACCCGACCGACCCACAGGACGCTTCGGCCGACACCGACGGCGACGGGCTGGTCAACGCGACCGAGTACAAGGCCGGCGAGAACCCGCGCGCCCGCGACAGCAACGGCGACGGGCGCAGCGACGGCGACGACGACTCCGACGGCGACGGCCTCAGCAACGCGGTCGAGCAGAACCTCGCCCTCGACCCCAAGAACGCCGACTCGTCCGGGACGAGCATCCCCGACGCTGCCGAGGACTCCGACGGCGACGGCATCCCCAACGCGGTCGAGGTCGCGCTCGGGACCAATCCGGCGGCGGCCGATTCCGACGGCGATGGCGTGCCGGATGGCCAGGCCGACTCCGACGGCGACGGCCTCTCCAATGCGGAGGAGGTCTCGCTGCATCTGAACCCGTCCAGCGGCGAGTCTGCTCCCGGCCAGCCCGACGGCTCGGTCGACAGCGACGGCGACGGCCTCTCCAACGCGACCGAGCGCAGGCTGGGCACCAACCCGGCGTCGGCCGACACCGACGGCAACGCCAGCGCCGACGGCGCCGAGGACCCCGACGGCGACGGCACGCCAAGCGCGCAGGAGATCGCCGCGGGTCGCGACCCGCTCGTCGCCGACGCGCCGGCCGCGAGGCCTCCCGCCGAGGAGCAGCCCGCCGACGACCGGCACGACGACGGCGACCATGGCCACGAAGCTCAGGGGCACGTGCCCGCGCCGGCCGCCGAGCCCGCTCAGGGCTCGGCGCCGGCGCCCGCCGCTCCCAGCGCGCCCGCCGCTCCGGCGCCCGCTGCGCCGGCAGCGCCCGCGACACCGGCGGCCTCTACGGCCGGCGGTGCGGACGAGGGCAGCCAGCCCCCGCCGAAGCCCGTCCAGGCAGCACCCGCGCCCGAGCAGCAGGCCGCGCCCGCGCCGGCGCCCGCGGTCCAGCCGGATCAGACGGTGGGACCGCCGCCGTCCGATCCGCGGTCGCCGACGGCTGACGCACGGCGACCAAGCCGCCCTTCTCCGCTCGCCGCCGGGTGACGCGCGCAACCGTACGCCGACGGCCGACGCGTACGATCCGCCGCCATGCGGATCGGGATCATCACCGGCTCGGGCACATACGCGTTGCCCGACCTCGAGGCGGCCGCTCCGGCCCCGGTCGCGACGCCGTTCGGCGATGCACTGGTCTCGGAGGGCCGCTTCGCGGGCGCCGAGATCCTGCACATCGCGCGCCACGACGAGGGCCACCTGCGGCTGAGCAGCGCGGTCACCCACCAGGCCAACATCTGGGCGCTGCGTGAGCGCGGCGCCCAGGCGATCCTCGCCGTCACCGTGTGCGGCGCACTCGACCCGGAGCTCCCGCTCGGCACCCTGATCGTCTTCGACGACCTCCATTTCCTGGCCAACCGCCTGCCCGACGGCTCGTTGTGCACGCTGCACACCGAGCCCGGCGCCCCGGGGCGCGGTCACTGGATCTTCGATCGGCCGTTCAGCGATCCGCTGCGGCGGGCGCTACTCGACGCGGCGGCCGAGGCCGGCTTGGCCGTCCGCGACGGCGGCTGCTACGGCCATGTCGACGGCCCGCGCTTCAACACCCGCACGGAGATCCGCATGTTGATGCAGGCCGGTGTGACCGCCGTGTCGCAGACGGCCGGTCCGGAGACGGTGCTCGCCGGAGAGGGCGACCTGCCCTATGCGCTGCTCGGCTACGCGACCGACTACGCCAACGGCGTCAAGCCCGACGACCCGACGCCGGTCGAGGAGCTGATCCGCCTGGTGGGCGCCAGCACCGAAACCTTCGCGCGGACGCTCGCTGCGGCGGTGCCGCGGGTGACCACCGCGCCCGAGCCGGTGGGAACCCATTTCAGCTGGGACTGACGAGCTCGGCGCGCCCGCCGCGGTCGTCCTCGAATCGCTCGCCGCGCCGCCGGACCTCGAGCTCGATCGCCTGCTCGGGGCCGGGCACGCCTCGGCGCTTCGCGCTGAGCTCGCGGCGCGGGCGCGTCGCTGGGCGGCCGCCGCGGCGCCCGGACGCGCGTTCGAGGCGACGTCGCTCGCCGCCGCCGAAGCGGCGCTGCACGGCCACGTCGGCCCAGTGCTGTTCGCCTCACCCGACGTGCCCGGCCTCGACGATCGCCTCGTCGTGGCTGCGCTCGGCGACCTCGCCGCGGGCTGCGACGTCGTCCTCGGCGCCGCCCACGACGCGCTCCCGTACATCCTCGCGGTGCCACGCCTGGATCCTGAGCTGCTCGCGCTGGCCGAGGGGTCGTTCCGCGAGGGCATCCTGGCCGCCTTCGCCGAGCGCGGCCTGGTCCTCGGGATGCTGCGGCACGAGCGCCGGCTCGCCAGTGCCGCCGATGTTCGCGCGCTGGCCATCGACCCCCTCGCGCCCGCGGACCTCGCCAGGCTCGTACGCGCGGGCCTGGCCGGAGCGGGAGCATCGGTAGCCTCGAGCGCATGGAGTACGAACGCGAGCAGGAAGAAGCGGCGGCCGAAGAGGCCGCCCGCATCGGCGGGACGCGCGACGACCGCCTGGACTACATCGAGCGCGACTCGCGTCCCGGTGGTATCTCCGACGAGGCCTGGCGCCCGGTCGAGGAGGCCGGCGGCGGCGAGTCCGAGGGCTTCGAGGAAGCCGAGGCCGAGCTCGTCGAGCGCGCCGAGAACCCCCACGGCCCATCCCCGATCGCCGACGCCGAGGACATCGACGAGGAGGCCGCGGCGCTGGACGTCGAGTACGGCGAGGCCGACGAGGAGTACACGGCGGAGGACGAGCCGGGGGAGGGCGACCGGTAGCGGCGGCTACGCTTCGGCTCCCGCTCTCTGGGGAGTCGTCTAATGGCAAGACTCGGGCCTTTGAAGCCCGCTATCCCGGTTCGAGTCCGGGCTCCCCAGCTTCCGAAGCCGTCCGCACTGCGTGCGAACATTTGTTCGTATGCAGGCATCGCTCTCGATAGCCGAACTTCACTGGCTTGCTGGTCTGCTCGAGGGCGAGGGGACCTTCATGACCGGGCCGCCGAGCAACCCTCGAATGCCCATCCTTGCGGTCAACATGACCGACGAGGACGTCATGGCGCGCCTCGGCCGGATCTTCGATCGCAAGGTGCAGCGCGTCCGGCCACGCAGCGACCGTTGGAAGACGAGCTACCAGCTGCGCGTCCAGGGGTCAGCTGCGGTTCGCTGGATGATCCTCCTGAGGCCGCTCATGGGCACTCGCCGGCAGGCGCAGATCGATCGCGCGCTTGCCTGTTACGCGCCCCGACCCGCCGCACTCCTCGACGACGAGAGCGCGCGTGCAGCGCTGCACGCGCTCGCAACCGGGATGACCGTCAAGGACGTGGCGGCGCGGTTCGGCGTCAGCGTGTGGTGCATCTATGACCTGAGGCTTGGTCGGACGTTCGCGCACCTCGACCGCGGGCGAGCACCACCGGCGGGTCGTGCCGGTGCCTACCAGCCCCCATAAGCCAGCCAGCCGCCGTCGACCGCGATCTCGCTGCCCGTGATGAACGAGGCGGCGTCGGACGCGGCGAAGGCGACGACCCGGGCGATCTCGGCCGGATCGGCGTAGCGGCCCATCGGCGTGCGGCGCTCGATGTCGGCGGCGGTGTAGCCGCCGGCGCGCTGGTCGGCGTCGTCCAGCGCGGTGCGGACGTAGGCGGGATCGATGGCGACGACGCGTATGCCGCGCGCGGCCCACTCGACGGCGAGCGCCTTGGTCAGGCCGACGACGGCGTGCTTGCTGGCGGCGTAGGCGGCGCGCATCGGCATGCCGGTGGCGGCGAAGACCGAGCCGATGTTGACGATCACTCCGTGGCCGGCGGGAAGCATGTGGCGCGCCGCGCCCTGGGCGCACAGGAACGTGCCCGTGAGATTGACCGCCAACGTCCGCGACCACTGCTCGTAGCTCAGCTCCTCCGCCGGCGCCACCGCGCCGATCCCGGCGTTGTTGACCAGCGCGTCCAGGCGGCCGTGCGCCGTGAGCACCGCGTCGAACAGCGCGGCGACCTGCGGCGGGTCAACGACGTCGGCGACGTGGGCGGTCGCGCGCCCGCCGCTCGAGACCAGCCGCTCGGCCGTCCCGCGCGCAAGCTCCGCGTCGCGGTCGGCGACCGCGATCGCGGCGCCCCGCGCGACGAGCTCCTCGGCGATCGCCGCGCCAAGGCCGCGTCCGCCGCCGGTGACCACGGCTACCCGGCCGTCCATCGCCCTGACTTCTACCATCAGCCAGGTGACCGCACCTACCGTCGTCATCCTGGCCGCCGGCGAGGGCACCCGCATGCGCTCGCGCCTGCCGAAGGTCCTGCACGAGATCTGCGGGCGGCCGATGATCGCCTGGCCGGTGGCCGCCGCGCTCGAGGCGGGCGCGGCCAAGATCGTCGTCGTCGACGGGCCGCAGCGCCCGCTCGACGGCTGGCTGCCTGACGGCGTCGAGCTCGCCGTCCAGGCCGAGCCCAACGGCACGGGAGGAGCGGTCCTGGCCGCCGTCGACCACCTCGGCGACGGGCCGGTCGTCGTGGTCAACGGCGACGCCCCGCTCGTGACTGCCCACGCGCTGAAACGGCTGCTCGAGGCGCACGTCGCCCATGCCGTGCAGGCCACGCTGGCCGCGATGGAGCTCGACGACCCCAGCGGCTACGGCCGGATCGTCCGTCGCGCCGACGGCAGCGTCGCGCGCGTGGTGGAGACGAAGGTGGCGGCCGACGCGTCGGCCGAGGAGCTCGCGATCCGCGAGGTCAACGCGGGCGTCTACGCCTTCGACGCCGCCGCGCTGAAGGACGCCCTGCAGCGCCTCGGCCCGACAACGCCCAGGGCGAGCTCTACCTGCCCTCAACCTGTCGAGCTGGCTCGACCGCGTCGCGGCGCACACGCTCGATGACCCGACCGCGATGCTCGGCGTCAACGACCGCGTCGAGCTCGCACGCGTCCGCGCGCTCGCGCAGGCGCGCATCCACCAGGCCCACATGCGCGCGGGCGTGACGATCGTCGACCCCGCCAGCACGCTCATCGACGCCAGCGTCACGATCGGCCCGGACACGGTCGTCGAGCCGTCGTCGTTCCTGCGCGGCGCCACGACGCTCGGCGAGCGCTGCACCGTCGGGCCGCTGACCACGCTGATCGACGCCGCGCTCGGCGACGAGGTCCGCGTCCTGCACTCCTACCTCGTCGAGTGCGAGGTCCGCGACGGCGCGATCGTCGGGCCCTTCGCCTACCTGCGCCCCGGGACGCTGATGCGCGAGCGCTCGAAGGCCGGAACGTTCGTCGAGATCAAGAACTCCGACATCGGCGAGGGCACCAAGGTCCCGCACCTCAGCTACCTGGGCGACGCCGACGTCGGCCCGAACACGAACATCGGCGCCGCGCAACGTCACGGCCAATTACGACGGCACCCGCAAGCACCGCACGACGATCGGTGCGGACGTCAAGACCTCGGTCGACACGACCTTCGTCGCCCCGGTCACAGTGGGCGACGGCGCCTACACCGCGGCCAACTCCGCCATCACCGACGACGTGCCGCCCGGCGCCCTGGGCATCGCCCGCCCGCGCCAGGAGAACGTCGAGGGCTACGCGGAGCGCAAGCGGGCGCGCGAGTCCGCGAACGAGGGCGGAGAATCGTCGAACGCGGCCCGCGAATCGTCGGACACGCCGTCATGACCCCCGCGTAGACTGAGGACCGTCGTGAGCGTCCAGGTGCAGCCGTCCATGGCCACGAGCCTCCCGATCGACTACGACAAGCGCCTCATGCTCTTCTCGGGGCGCGCGAACCCCGAGCTGGCGGCGAGGATCGCCGGCAAGCTGGGGGTCGACCTCGGCCCGATCACGCTCAAGACGTTCTCCAACGGAGAGGTCTACTGCCGCTTCGACGAGTCGATCCGCGGGGCCGACGTCTTCCTGGTGCAGCCGACGTGCGCCAACCCGGAGCTCGGCCTCAGTGCCAACGACGCGCTGATGGAGCTGCTGCTGATGATCGATGCCGCGGTGGGGGCCAGCGCGCACCGGGTCATCGCCGTCACGCCCTGGTTCGGCTACAGCCGCCAGGACAAGAAGTCCGCCCCGCGCGAGCCGATCTCCGCGCGCCTGGTGGCGCGCATGCTCGAGGCCGCCGGCGCCGACCGCGTGCTGACCATGGACCTGCACGCCGGCCAGATCCAGGGCTTCTTCCGCCACCCGGTCGACCACATGACCGCGCTGTTCATGCTCACGCAGTACTTCGACGACCTCGGGCTCACCGACCTCGTCGTCGTCGCGCCCGACGCCGGCCGCGTCAAGCTCAACAAGAAGTTCGCCTCCAAGGTCGGCGCCGAGCTCGCCATCCTCGACAAGGAGCGCCCGGCCCAGCAGGTGGCGGAGATCGGCTACGTCATCGGCGACGTGAAGGGCAAGACCGCCGTCCTCGTCGACGACATGATCGACACCGCCGGCACGCTGCGGGCGGCCGCCCAGACCGTGCTCGACGAAGGTGCCTCGCGCGTCTACGCGGCCGCCACGCACCCGATCCTCAGCGGCAACGCCTACGAGAACCTGGCCGCCTCGAGCTTCGAGCAGATCGTCGTCACCGACACGATCCCCCTGCGCCCGGGCGCGCCCGACAACCTGCGCGTGCTGAGCTGCGCGGAGCTCCTCACCGACTCGATCCGCCGGATCTTCACCGATGACAGCGTCAGCGAGGTCTTCGGCGGAGAGAACCAGCTGTTCTGATGCTTCACTCGGTTTTTCCGGCATCACCTGCTTGGTGATGCTTCACTCGGTTCTTACGGCATCACCTACTTGGTGATTCCTCACTCGTTTCCTACGGCATCACCTACTTGGTGATATCCGCCCGCCACCTCGACTGGGACGGCTGCTTCAACGTCCGCGATCTCGGCGGCCTGCGCGCCGCCGGTGACCGCCGGACGCGCTGGGGCGCGGTCGTGCGCGCCGACGCCGTCGATCGCCTGACGGCCGACGGCTGGTCGGCGCTGCACGCTCACGGTGTGCGGACGGTCGTCGACCTGCGCAACGACGACGAGCTTGCGCCGGACGTCGCGCCGCGGCCGGGCGACGTCAAGACACTCCACGTGCCGCTGGACGGCGTCGAGGACACCGAGTTCTGGGACCACTGGAAGAACCAGGCCCCGCCGCTGGACTACGGCCCGTTCCTCGGCCGCTTCCCGGGGCGCGTGGTGGACGTCATGGGCGCTGTCGCGGGCGCCCGTCCGGGCGGCGTGGTGATCCACTGCGTCGGCGGCCGCGACCGCACCGGGCTCGTCACGATGCTGCTGCTCGCGCTGGCCGGCGTCGCCCCGGAGGACATCGCCGACGATCACGCGCTGAGCACCGAGCGGCTCGCGCGGCTCTACGCGCGCTCCGGCGAGCCCGACCAGGGCGTGATCATCGAGGAGTTCCTCGACCGCGAGGGAACCACCGCCTACGAGCAGATCCTGACGACGCTGGCCTCGCTCGACGTCCCCGCCTACCTGCGCCAGGCCGGCCTGAGCGAAGCCGACCTGGCCGCCGTGCGCGAGCGGTTGCTGGCATGACCTCGACGGCGGCGGCGCTGCTCGTGGACCGGCTCGGCCTCAGCGACGACGAGCTGTGCGTCGCGCTCGACGTCGATCCGCTGACGCTGATCGCCGGCGAGCTCGATCACAAGCCCCAGCTCGCGATCCTGCTCGCGCTCACCGAGGAGGCGGCCGAACGCGTCGCGCCGGGCGTCCTCGCGCGCTGGGTGCGGTCGAGCGGCCCGAGCGGCCGCCCGCTCGACCACCTGCTCGCGCGCGACTACGCCGCCTTCGAGGACGATCTGCAGGGGCTGGCCGAGCGCGGCTTCGTGCTGCGCGGAGGCGGCCGATGACGGTCACCGTGCGCCGGGTCAGGAGCCGACGAGGTCGAGCCGATGCGCGACTTGCGTCTGCGCGCGCTGCAGGACGCGCCGCTGGCGTTCGGCTCGACCTACGCGCGCGAGGCGGCCTTCGAGCCCGAGCTGTGGGAGCAGCGCACACGCGAGAACGCAGCGGGCGAGCGCAGCGTCGCGTTCGTGCTCGAGCCGTGGGCGGGCATGGCGGTCGGCGCGACGCACGACGACGAGCCCGGCGTTGCGCACCTGTACGGGATGTGGGTCGCGCCCGAGGCCCGCGGCGCGGGCGCCGGGCGCGCGCTGGTCGAAGCTGTGATCGCCTGGGCGACGGAGCGCGGCGCGCAGCGCCTGATGACCTCGGTCGAAGAGCGCAACGCGGCGGCAAGCGCGCTCTACGAACGCGCCGGCTTCAGCGACACCGGCCGGCGCGAGCCGCTCGGCCACTCGGACGCGACCGTACTCGTGCTCGAGCGCGCGCTGCCCTCGCTACGCTCATCACAACGCCTCGGCGCAGGTCTTCGCAGAGCGCGGAGGGCGCACGCGACTCGCTGGATCGCCGACTTCCTTCCCACGACGAGGCCGCGGCGCATCGGGGCGATGATCGAACGCGGGATCGGCGTGGTAAAGACGACGCTCGAGAAGTCTTAGCGGACGGCCTTGGCCGCCTGGCTCTCGTCGGTCTCCTTGTCACCCGGCCAAAACCCCGTGAGATGCGCGAAGCCCTTGGCGCCGGCGCGATCGACGGCCGCCCGCGTGACCTTGAACGTCACGCCCTCGACCACCGCCGCGCCGATCACCTTCGGCCACGTCGTCTCGAGGGTCGTCGGCTTGGGTGGCTCCTCCTTGTCGAAGACGCCCCACACCGCCTCGAAGAGCTTCTTGGAGAGGATGCCGGCGAGGATGCCGAAGACGATTCCGAAGGGCTTGTAAAGCAGCTTCATGATCATGAGGCTATTCGACTAGGTGGTGTGGGATTCCCGCCGTCCTGTCGATAATGATGGGTATCCCGGTCGTGCAGAATCCGCACCACCGGTGCAAGACGGAAGGAGGGATCGATGGACGAGCAGCAAGGGCCGATCGGCGACAACTCCGAAGAGCTGCTGCGCCGCGCCCTCATCGATCCCGAAGCGTCGGTCGCCGTCGCCCTGCGCGTGGGCGGCCTGGCCCTCAGCGATGCGCTGACCATCGTGTTCCACGGCCGTGCCGACCTCGGCACGATCCAGACCTACGTCGCCCACGGGCCGCGCGGCGCGGGCAGCGCGATCGGCGCCGACGAGCTGCTGCGCGTGCCCTGCGACCTCGACCTCGGCGACGCCGAGACGCGTCACCAGGCCGAGGCGGCCTACGCCGAGCAGGCCCGCACCCTGCGCGACGCGCTGCTGGCGGCTGACACCGTCCTGTCGATCTGGCGCGAGCCGCTACAGGCGCTGGCCGAGACCCCGGTCGGCGTCGACCGCTCCGTCGAGCTGGCGGTGCGGCTTCCCGCCCACCGGCTGATGCCCGTCGCGCTCGTCGCGCCCGACAAGCACCTCACCGTCGCGCCGGTGTGCAGCGCGCGGACGCTGGCCGAGGGCCGCCCGCCGATGGGCATTGCGTGCGCACAGCAGGACATCGCGCGCATCTATCCGCTGCCCGACGACCCCGAGCACTGCCTCGAGGACTTCGCCGAGCAAGCCGCCGACCACGCGCGGCGGATGGCCGAGCGCCTCGACCACCAGGAGGCGTCGGTCCGCCGCTTCCTGGAGCTCAGCGGAGAAGACCTGCCCGAGACGGGCTGACGCTCGCGGGTGCCGACGCGTTCGGCGACCTGTGGACCTGCTTCGCCGCACTGATGGTCCGTGCGCGCTGGGTCGATGGCCACGTCGTCCTTGCGCGTCCCCTGGAGTCGCCGCGCTTCCGGCGCATCGAGACGTTCTCGCCCCGCAACCACCTCCACCCTTTTCGCCTGTACGCGCCCGACGCGGTCGACGACGAGGTCGCCGCCTGGTTGAGAGAGGCCCACGAGGGGGGTCTGCAGCACCACCTGACACGGCATGGCTAGCCTGCGGCGCCCGTGTCGCGCCGCGTCAAGCTGCTCATCGCCGTGGGCGTCGTCGCCTTCCTGGCGATCTCGTTGGAGCTGGCGCGCTACCTGACCACCGAGAACCGTGAGCGCGACGCGGTCTACGCGCTGCTGCGCGACCAGGCGCGCGGCGACGCACGCGCGATGCTGACGCGCCTCGACGGCTGCGATGCGCGGTGCCGGGCAGCGGTGCAGAGCAACGCGCGCCGGCTCAAGCGCCCGGGCGACGTGAAGATCCTCGCCTACGACTCGTCGACTGCGTACTCGCTCGGTAGCGCGACCGGGCCGACGCGCGTGGCGTGGACGATCATCGATCGCCAGCTGCCCGTCGTGCAGTGCGTCGTTGTGCACCGCGGCGGCAACGTGCTGACCGGCGCAACGATTAGTCTGCGCCGCCTGAGCGTCCCGATCGACTCGCAGGGCACGTGCTGACGCGCATCATCCCGGTCCTGCGCATCGTCGACGGTCCAGCCGTGTTCTGAAGCCTTCTGCATGCGCCTTCTCGTCACAGCCGTCGCCGTCGCCGCCCTCGCCTTCGCCCTCGCGGCGCCGGCGGGCGCCCAGTCGGTGGTCTCCACGCCGAGCCACAAGACCCTCTACAAGACCGGCCCGTCGGGCCGCTACCTCATGGACGGCACGTGGCTGTTCAAGCTGGACAACCGCCAGAGCGGCCCGCAGCTCGAGAACGGCGCCGCGGGCTGGAAGCCCGTCACGGTCCCCAACGCGTGGAACGTCGGCGACGATTCGCCGCAGTCGTTCCTGGGCGGCGTCGGCTGGTATCGCAAGGACTTCAAGTTCCCAAGCGGGTCGAAGAGCGCCTCATGGGTCGTGCGCTTCGAGTCGGTCAACTACCGCTCGAAGATCTGGCTCAACGGCAAGCCGATCGGCAAGAACCGCGGCGCGTACCTGCCCTTCGAGATCCGCATGCCGTCGGGGTTGATCAGGCGCGGCAAGGTCAACCACCTCGTCATCCGCGTCGACTCGCGCCGCAAGCAGACCGACTTCCCGCCGTCCGGTCTGTCGATCGTCGGCAAGCCGACGGGCGGCTGGTGGAACTACGGCGGACTGCTGCGCGAGGTGTACCTGCGCAAGATCAACGACATCGACTTCAACACGGTCGCTGTCCAGCCCAACCTGCCCTGTGCCACGTGCGCCGCGACGGTGCGCTACCGGGTGGTGCTGCGCAACTACGGCGGCAACGGGCGGCGCGTGCATGTCACCGCGCGCTTCGGCAATCGCTCAGTGAACCTCGGCACGGCCGCGGTCGGGCCCAAGCGCTTCAAGACGTTCACCGCGTCGGTGCGCGTCGCGCACCCGCGGCTATGGTCGCCGGCGACGCCCAACCTCTACGACGCGTCGCTGCGCGCGAGCTCGGGCGGCCGCGTCCTCCAGACCTACACGCTGAAGACCGGCGTCCGCTCGATCAAGGTCATCGGCGGCCACCTGTTCCTCAACGGCCAGCCGATGAACTTCCGCGGCGTCGCGCTGCACGAGGACTCCAAGCAGTTCGGCTTCGCGATCAACAATCAGATCCGCGACCAGCAGCTCGCGTGGGTCAAGGAGCTGGGCGCGACCGTCATCCGCTCTCACTATCCGCTGGCCCCGTATACGCAGGAGCGCGCCGACGAGCTGGGGATCATGCAGTGGTCGGAGATCCCGGTCTACTCGATCAAGACGAAGTACCTCAAGCAGAAGCTCGTGCGCCAGCTCGCCGCCCGCGAGCTCGCCTCCAACATCCAGACCAACGGCAACCACCCGTCGGTGATCATCTGGTCGATCGGCAACGAGCTCAGCGCGAGGCCGGGGCCCGTGCAGGGGGCGTACATCAAGGCCGCGGTCGACACCGCCCACGCTCTGGACCCGACGCGCCCGGTCGGCCTGGCGGTGGCGGGCTATCCGTCGGCCGGCTGCCAGCCCGAGTACGGCCCGCTGGACGTCATCGGCATCAACGACTACTTCGGCTGGTATCCCGGGCCCAACGGCCAGATCGCCGACCGCACGCTGCTGCCTGACTACCTGGACTCGGTGCGCCAGTGCTATCCGAACAAGGCGATCGTCGTCAGCGAGTTCGGCGCCGAGGCCAACCGCGACGGGCCGGTGGAGGAGAAGGGCACCTACGCCTTCCAGCAGGACTTCGTCAACTTCCACCTCGGCGTCTTCGCGACGAAGCCGTGGCTGTCGGGCGCGATCTACTTCGCGCTGCAGGAGTTCCGCGTGCGCCCGGACTGGGACGGCGGCAACCCGCGGCCGCAGCCGCCGCTGCACCAGAAGGGCCTGGTCTCCTTCGACGGCGTGCGCAAACCGGCGTTCTTCGACGTCGAGCGCATCTACAAGGCGACCAAGCAGTTCCGCGCCGCGCCGCGCGGGTCGCCGGGCCTGTAGCGCGGCCGCGCGGCTCGCGTGGGCGCGAACGTCCCTGGCGTGCGAACCTGATTGCTACGTGAGGGACGTTCGCGGTCAGATCGGCCTGCTGCATCCCGGCGCGATGGGCGCCGCGGTAGGCGGAATGCTCGCGCGGGCGGGGCGCGAAGTGCTGTGGGCGTCGGACATGCGCAGTGAGGCGAGCGCCGAGCGAGCGCGGGCGGCCGGGCTGCGCGACGCGGGCACCGTCGCGGACCTGGCGGCGCGCAGCGACCTCGTGCTGTCGATCTGCCCGCCGCACGCCGCGCTCGACACCGCGCGCGCGGTGGGTGACTTCGGCGGCATCTACGTCGACGCCAACGCCGTCTCGCCGAGCACGGCCGCCGAGATCCGCGCGATCGTCGGCCCGCGCTACGTGGACGGCGGCATCATCGGGCCGCCCTCCGAGCCTCGCCTGTACCTGTCGGGTGCCGAGGCGGACGCTGTCGCGGATGTGTTCGCCGGCAGCGGGCTGGCCACGCCGGTGCTCGGGCCCGACCCGACCACTGCCTCGGCGCTGAAGATGGCCTACGCCGGCTGGACGAAGGGCAGCGCGGCGCTGCTGCTCACCGTTCGCGCCGCCGCCCGCGAGCACGGCGTCGAGGAGGCGCTGATCGCCGAGTGGGAGCAGTCGATCCCGTCGCTGCCGGACCGTTCGCGACAGGCGGCCCGCGCCGCCGACGAGAAGGGCTGGAGGTGGGTGGCCGAGATGGAGGAGATCGCGGCGACGATGGCCGCCGCGGGGCTGCCGGCCGGCTTCCACGCGGCCGCGGCCGAGGTGTTCAGGCGATCTGGAGCGACAGCGCCCGGCGCAGCCCCGCACGCCCGTCGTCGGTGATCAGGAGCGCGCGCGTCCCGCGGACCCGCGTCACCCAGCGACGGGCCAGCAGCGTGTCGGCCACCGCGGAGCCCAGCGCGCCGGCGAGGTGCGGCCGGCGCTCGCTCCAGTCCAGGCACGGGCGGGCGTAGGCGCGGCGGCCGCGCGCGGGGAGCGCCACGCCGAGCGCGCCGAAGGCCTCGTCGGCGCGCGGTCCGAGCACGTAGGCGTCGTCGCCCTCGTGCACGATCGCTCCCGCGGCGAGCAGCGCGTCGCACACGGCCACGCCGAGCACGCCGGCCAGGTGGTCGTAGCAGGTGCGCGCCGCGCGCTCGGCTTGGGCTCGCGTGTGGCGACGCAACGTGCGGGGCGGACTCGGCGGCGAGACGAGCGCCAGCGCCTCGAGCGCGCGCGCCACCTCGGGGCGCGCCAGCCGATAGGCGCGCCGGCGCCCGTCGGGCTCAACAACGACGAGGCCCGCGTCGAGCAGGCGGCTGAGATGGTGGCTGGCGGTCGACGCCGCCACGCCGGCCTCGCGCGCCAGCGCCCCGGCCGAGCGCGGCTCGCCGTCCATCAGCGCGTCGAGCATCGCCGCGCGGGCCGGATCGGCGATCGCGGCGGCGCCGGCAGCGAGATCGACCTGCATGGGCCGATGTTATGACGACGACGCTTCAACAAGTATCGAAATGTGGTGGGGGCGGCGTCATCGCGTGCCATGCCGCTACCATCAATCGCCGCCCATGGCCAGCCAGTCCACGAAGCTCACGATCTCCGAGCGCGACGTCTCGAACTCGCGCGCCACTCGCCGCCTGCGCCGCGCGGGCCAGGTCCCCGGCGTCCTCTACGGAGGCGACGCCGAGCCGTTGGCCTTCGCGGTCGACGAGCGCGAGCTGCGCCATGCGCTGGCCGCGCGCGGCGCCGTCGTCGAGCTCCAGCTCGGCAAGGACGGCACGCCCGCGGTCCTGAAGGACGCCCAGCGCCACCCGGTGCGCGGCACCACGCTGCACGTCGACTTCCTGCGCGTGCGCCTCGACGTGGCCATCCACGCGGTCGTCGCGCTCGAGCTCGTCGGCGGCGAGGACGCGCCCGGGGCCAAGGAGGGCGGGGTGCTCGAGCACATCACCCGCGAGGTCAACATCGAGGCGCTGCCGACCGACATCCCCGAGCGCCTCGAGCTCGACGTCTCGCAGATGCAGGTCAACGACACCGTCACGCTCGCCGCGGTGTCCGCGCCGGATGGCGTGACCATCCTCGACGACCTCGAGGAGACGGTCGTGGCCACCCTCACCCCGCCCAGGCTCGAGGCCGAGCTCGAGGCGCTGGACGAGGAGGCGCTCGAGCAGGAGACCGCGGTCGTCGGCGAGGGCGAGGCTCCCGCCGAGGCGGAGGAGGGCGCCGAGGAGGCGCCCGCCGAGGGCGGCGACGCCGCCAACGAAGGCTCCGAGTAGTGGTGCGTCCGCACCACTAGCGCCATGCGCCGCCTCTTCGGCGGAGGCTCGGCTCCGGTCGACTGGCTTGTCGTGGGCCTGGGCAACCCGGGCGAGCGCTACGCGCGCACGCCGCACAACGTCGGCTTCGCGGTGGCCGAGGAGCTCCAGCGCCGCTGGGACCTGCCGCGGCCCAAGCAGCGTTATGCGGGCCTTTTCACGGACGGACGCACCGGGCCGGGCGGCCCGCGCGTCGCGCTGCTGCGGCCGCAGACGTATATGAACGAGGCGGGCAACTCGGCCGGCCCGGCGCGCGGCGCGCTGCACCTCGACCTCGATCGCGTGCTCGTGGTCCACGACGAGATCGACCTGCCCTTCGGCGAGATTCGTACCCGCGTGGGCGGCGGTCTGGCCGGCCACAACGGCCTGAAGTCGCTGCGCCGCGGGCTCGGCTCGCCGGACTTCGCGCGCGTGCGCGTCGGCGTCGGACGCCCGGATTCGACCGATCCCGACATCGTCGCGGCCTATGTCCTCGGCCGCTGGCGCCAGCCCGCCGACCAGGTTCGCGCGCTCGTGGAGGGGGCCGCCGACGCCGCCGAGCGGATTGTCAACGGCGAATCGGGGCCATAGCGCACCGCGTGCGCGCGGCGCACACTTGTGCGCGTGCAACGACTGTAGATAGGCTCGGTGCATTCCGCGTCCGAGCTGAGAGGAGAGGTATGAGCACTGTTCCCGTGCGCCTCACCGTGAATGGTCAGCAGCACGAGGCCGAGGTCGAACCACGGCTGCTTCTCGTCCACCTCTTTCGCGACAAGCTCGGGCTGACCGGCACCCATGTGGGCTGCGACACGACCAACTGTGGCGCGTGCACGGTGCATCTCGACGGCGATGCGGTCAAGAGCTGCACGGTGCTGGCCGTGCAGGCCGACGGTTCGGAGGTCACGACGATCGAGGGAATGGGCCGACGGCGACAAGCTGCATCCGCTCCAGGAGGCCTTCTGGAACGACCACGGCCTGCAGTGCGGCTACTGCACGCCCGGCATGATCATGGCCGCCGCCGACCTGCTCGAACCGCAACCCGAACCCGACCGAGGCCGAGGTCCGCAAGGGGCTGGAAGGCAACCTCTGCCGCTGCACCGGCTACCACAACATCGTCAAGGCGGTCCTCGACGCGGCCAAGGCGGGGGGCGGGCGCATCGAGGTCCCTACTCCGTCCTCTGAAGGCGTCGAGGCCGGCCAAGCGTCGCGGGAGAGATCACGCCATGAGCGCGACGGCCGAGACCACCACAGGCGGAAACGGCCACGTCGGCCGCTCCCTGCGGCGCAAGGAGGATCCGCGGCTGATCACCGGCCGGGCGTCCTACGTCGACGACATCAACCTGACCGGTCAGCTCTGGGCCGCGTGGGTGCGCTCACCCGAGGCGCACGCCAAGATCGTCTCGATCGACACTTCGGCCGCCAAGGCCCGCGACGGCGTTATCGCCGTCTACACCAACGAGGACCTCGACATGGACGCGGGCCTGCCGATGGCGTGGGTCCCGCCCGGCGTCGACGTCAACACGCCGGACCACTGGGTCCTCGCCAAGGGCGAGGTCAAACATGTCGGCGATCCCGTCGCCTTCGTGGTCGGCGACGACCGCTACGCGGTGGTCGATGCGGCCGAGGACGTGGTCGTCGAGTACGACCCGCTCCCGGTGGTCACCGATCCGGAGGCCGCGCTGGAGGAGGACTCGGCGCTCGTCCACGAGCAGTTCGGCACCAACAAGATCTGCGAGTGGTCGCTGGGCGGCGGCGATCTCGAGGCCGGCTTCGCCGAGGCTGACGTGATCATCGAGCGGCGCATCGTCAACCACCGCATCGCGGGCGCGGCGATCGAGCCGCGCGGCGTGCTGGCCGAGTGGCGCGCCGAGAAGCTCACGTTCTGGAGCTCGACCCAGGTCCCGCACTTCCTGCGGCT
Organism: uncultured Actinomycetes bacterium; assembly: GCA_963821355.1. Classification (GTDB taxonomy): domain Bacteria; phylum Actinomycetota; class Thermoleophilia; order Solirubrobacterales; family Solirubrobacteraceae; genus JAOPZW01. Next base: position 115,898 of record CAWGDO010000013.1, read on the forward strand.
GTTCCTGTCGATGCTGCTCGGCATCGGCGAGGACCGGGTGCGCGTGATCGCGCCCGAGGTCGGCGGCGCGTTCGGCTCCAAGTTGAACATCTACGCCGAGGAGATCGGCTGCGCCTGGGCGTCGCGCAAGCTCGGCCGGCCCGTCAAGTGGATCGAGACGCGCTCCGAGGGCATGATGGTCACCCATCACGGACGCGACCAGATCGACTACGTCCGGGTCGGCGCCAAGCGCGACGGCACGATCACGGCGTTCCACACGACGATCATCGCGGACTTCGGCGCCTACCAGATGCTGCTGACGCCGATGATCCCGCCACTGAGCGCGTTCGTCATGTGCGGCGTCTACAAGACCCCCGCCGTCCAGACGGACGTCATCGGCGTGATGACGAACAAGTTCCCGACGGACGCGATCCGCGGGGCGGGGCGGCCGGAGGCGACCCACCTGATCGAGGTCATGATGGACCAGCTCGCCGAGGAGCTGGGCTTGGACCCGCTCGAGGTCCGGCGCAAGAACTTCATCCCGCCGTTCACCGAGCCCCATGAGACCCCGATCGGCGTCGCCTACGACTCCGGCAACTACGACGCGGCGCTCGACAAGCTGCTCGACGCACGTCGATCGCGCGCAGGTCCGCCAGCGAGGCCGAGGCGCTGCGCGAGCAGGGGATCTACCGCGGCATCGGCTTCTGCACCTACACCGAGATCTGCGGCAATGCGCCGTCGCGGATCGTCGGGCCCGAGCGGCTTCGGCCTGCAGGGCGGCGGCTGGGAGTCGGCGACGGTGCGCGTGCACGCCACCGGCGCGGTGACGCTCTACACCGGCACCTCGCCGCACGGCCAGGGCCACGAGACGGGCTTCGCCCAGATCGTCGCCGACCGGCTCGGCGTCGATCCGCAGCAGGTCGACGTCATCCACGGCGACACCCAGACCGGGCCGTTCGGCCTCGACACCTACGGCTCGCGCACGCTGGCCGTCGGCGGCGAGGCGGCGGCGCGGGCGGCCAAGAAGGTCGCCGACAAGGCCAAGGCGATCGTCGCCCACCAGCTCGAGGCCGACCCGGACGACATCGAGCTGAGCGACGGCAAGTGGATCGTCCGCGGCTCGCCCGAGCAGGGGATGACGCTCGCCGAGGTCGCGGGCGCCGCGTACGTGCCCGAGAACCTGCCCGAGGGAATGGAGCCCGGGCTCGACGAGACAGTCGTTCTACGACCCGGAGAACTTCGTGTTCCCGTTCGGCGCGCACGCGTGCGTCGTCGACGTCGACGCGGAGACCGGCAAGGTCGAGGTCGTCCGCTACGTCGCGGTCGACGACTGCGGGCCGGCGATCAACCCGATGCTGATCGACGGCCAGGTCCACGGCGGCATCACGCACGGCCTCGGGCCAGGCGCTGTTCGAGCGCGTCCACTACGACGAGTCCGGTCAGCTGGTGACCGGCACGTTCGTCGACTACGCGCTGCCGACGGCGGCCGAGCTGCCCGAGCTACGAGACCGACCGCACGGAGACGCCCGTCGCCGGTCAACTCGCTGGGCGTCAAGGGCGTCGGCGAGGCCGGCACGATCGCCGCTTCGGCGACCGTGACCAACGCGGTGATCGACGCGCTGCGCCCGCTCGGCGTCGACTTTCATCGACATGCCGCTCACGCCCATGAGGGTCTGGGAGGCCATCAAGGAGGCGAAGGGAGGTGTCGCAGTGATCCCGCCCGAGTTCGACTACGTCGCGCCCGAGTCGCTCGACGAGGCGCTGTCGGCGCTGCGCGACGGCGGCGAGGACGCCAAGCTGCTGGCCGGCGGCCACTCGCTGCTGCCGCTGATGAAGCTGCGGCTGGCGGCACCGACGCTGCTCGTGGACATCCGCAAGCTGCCCGGCCTGCGCGGCGTTCAGCGCGACAACGGCCAGTGCGACGATCGGCGCGATGACGCGCCACGCCGACCTGCAGGGCAACGCCGACCTGGGCCCGGTGGCGCCAGGCGACCGCGCCGATCGCCGATCAGCAGGTGCGAAACCGCGGCACGATCGGCGGCTCGCTCGCCCACGGCGACCCGGCCTCCGACCTGCCGACGGTGCTGCTTGCCGGCGAGGGCTCGGTGACCGTTACCGGCGCGGACGGCACGCGCGAGATCGCCGCCGCCGACCTGTTCCAGGACTACCTGACGACCGCGGTGGGCTCGGGCGAGGTGCTGACCGAGGTCCGCGTGCCGGACTTCGCCGGCTGGGGTTCGGCTACCTGAAGTTCAACCGGCGGACCGAGGACTGGGCCATGGTCGGCGTCCTCGCCATGGTCAAGAAGGCGGGCGACGGCTCGGTGGAGGACGTCCGCGTCGCGCTGACCAACATGGGCTCGACGCCGATCCGCGCGACCGCCACCGAGGAGGCGCTGCGCGGCAAGGGCGTCGACGGCATCGCCGCCGCCGCCAAGCAGGCGGCCGAGGGCACCGATCCGCCGGGCGACCTCAACGCCACGCCGGACTACAAGCGCCACCTGGCGCGGGTGCTGACCCGCCGGGCGCTGGAAGAGGCAGTGGCCTGACCCGGCACGCGGCCCTGACATCTCCAGATACGGTCGGCGAGGCGCTCGCCCAGCAGCGCTACCTCGCCGACCGTGCGCTGGTAACGGCGGTCTTCCTGTCCGCCGAGCTGGGCCAGCCGCTGCTGGTCGAGGGCGAGGCGGGCGTCGGCAAGACCGAGGTCGCCAAGGCGCTCGCTGCCGCCACCGGCGCGCGGCTGATCCGCCTGCAGTGCCACGAGGGCATCGACGTCCACCACGCGCTCTACGACTGGGACTACGCGCGCCAGCTCCTGGCGCTGCGCGCGGCCGAGGGCGGCATCGACGAGGGCGACCTGTTCTCGCGGCGCTTCCTGCTGGACCGGCCGCTGCTGCAGGCGATCGAGGCCGACGAGCCGGTCGTCCTTCTGATCGACGAGATCGATCGCGCCGACGACGAGTTCGAGGCCTTCCTGCTCGAGTTGCTCTCCGACTTCCAGGTCACGATCCCCGAGCTGGGAACGATCACGGCCCGCGAGCGCCCGCTCGTCGTGCTGACGTCGAACCGCACGCGCGAGCTGCACGACGCGTTGAAGCGCCGCTGCCTGTACCACTGGATCGACTACCCGACGCCCGAGCGCGAGACGGCGATCGTGCACACGCGCGTGCCCGGCGCCGAGGATGCCGTGGTCGCGCGCGTCGTCGAGGCGGTCTCGCGGCTGCGCGAGACCGATCTCTACAAGCAGCCGGGCGTGGGGGAGACGATCGCCTGGGCGCAGGCGCTCGGCGCGCTCGGGCCCGACAGCTCGCTCGACGACACGCTCGGCGTCGCGCTGAAGGTCCGCGAGGACCTCGACCGCGTGCGGGCGACCGGAGTGCTCGATGGTTGAGGAGGTCGTCGCCGTCGCGCGCGCGATGCGCGTCGGCGGTGCGCGGGTCGGAAGCGGGGAGGTCGAAGCCGCGGCGCGCGCGCTCGGCGTCGTCGGGGCATCGCGCGAGGACTCGTATCTGGCCATGCGCGCGGTGATGTGCTCGCGCCGCGAGGACCTGGCCGTCTTCGACGTCGCATTCGCCACCGTCTTCGGCACGCGCGACATGCCGATGACGACCGCGCCCCCGCCGATCCCGCCAGGCGTCGAGCTGGCGCTACCGCGCACGCCGTTCGGCGAGGGCCCGCCGGTGGTGGCCGGCGAGGAGCCCGAGGTGCGACCGGCGGCCTGGAGCGACGTCGAGCTCCTGCTCGACAAGGACTTCGCCGAGTACACCGACGCCGAGCGCGCGCTGGCGCGCGTGGTGGTCGCGCAGCTCGCCCGCCGCGGCCCGCGGCGCCGCTCGCGGCGCCTGCACGCGGTGCGCACGCGTGGCGTGCGGCCCGACCTGCAACGCACGCTACGCGCCTCGCTGCGCTGGGGCGGCGAGCCGCTGGACCGCCGCTGGCGCGAGCCCTCGTCGAAGCCGCGCAAGCTCGTGCTCATCTGCGACGTGTCGGGCTCGATGGCCACCTACGCGCGCGTGCTCCTGCAGTACATGCACGCCGCCGTCGCCACGCACCGCCGCGTCGAGGCGTTCGCCTTCGGCACGCGCCTGACGCGGTTGACGCGCGAGCTCGACGTGCGTGATCCGGACCGCGCGCTGCATCGCGTCGCCGAGACGGTCGAGGACTGGTCGGGCGGGACGCGCATCGGCCACTCGCTCAGCGTCCTCAACCGCGAGTACGGGCGACGTCTCGGCCGAGGTGCCGTGGTCGTCATCCTTTCGGATGGATGGGACCGTGGAGAGCCCGAGCTGCTGGCCGACGAGATGGCGCGCCTGCGCCGTTCGGCGCATCGCGTCGTGTGGCTGAATCCGCTCAAGGCGGCCGCCGGCTACGAGCCGCTGGCGCGCGGGATGTCCGCGGCCCTGCCGCACACCGATCACTTCCTGGCCGGCAACTCGCTAGCGTCGCTTGCCGAGCTGGCCACGATTCTCGAGGAGACACGATGAAGGACGTATTGGAAGACGTCGACGCCTGGACGGCGCGCGGCGACAAGGTGGCGCTGGCCATGGTGGTCGGCGTCAAGCGCTCGGCGCCCCGGCCGCAGGGCGCCAAGATGGCGATCAGCTCCAGCGGCGAGGTGTCCGGCGCGGTGAGCGGCGGCTGCGTCGAGGGCGCCGTGATCCAAGTGGCCGAGGAGGTCATGGCCGGCGGCGAGCCGCGGCTGCTGCACTTCGGCATCGCCGACGAGGAGGCCTGGGACGTCGGCCTGCCGTGCGGCGGTGAGATCGACGTCTGGGTGGAGCGCTACGAGCCGTGACGGAGCTTTCGCCGCAGGGACGCTTCGCCGCGATCGCTCGTGACGACGAGCGCGCGGCACTCGTCACGGTGCTCGAGGGTGCAGGCGCCGGAGCCAAGCTCCTCGTGCTGCCCGACGGGTCGCGGCAGGGCTCGCTGGGCGCGCCCGAGCTCGACGACGAGGGCGCGCGTCACGCCGACGAGCTGATGTGGGCCGAGCGCGCCGAGAAACGCGGCGCGCTGTTCATCGACGTCACGTTCCCCGCGCCGCGGCTGATGATCTTCGGCGCGATCGACTTCGCAGCGCAGCTGTGCACGCTGGCGCGCGTGAGCGGCTGGCGGCCGTACGTGATCGACCCGCGCGGGTTCTTCGCGCGCCCGGATCGCTTCCCGGACGCCGAGGAAGTGGTGGCGGCGTGGCCCGACGAGGCTTTCGAGCGCCTGGGCGGGATCGATCGGGCGACGTCGATCGCGGTGCTCACCCACGATCCCAAGCTCGACGACGCGGCGCTGCAGATCGCTCTGCGCTCCGACGCCGCCTACATCGGCGCCATGGGCTCGCACCGCGCGCAGGCCAAGCGCCGCGATCGGCTGATCGCGCTCGGCTTCGCCGACGAGGACCTCGAGCGCCTGAGTGCGCCGATCGGCCTGGACCTCGGCGCGCTGACGCCCGAGGAGACCGCGCTGTCGATCATGGGCGAGATCGTTGCCCACCGCCGCGGGCGCGAGGGAGGGCGCCTCGCCCACGTCCGCGGGCGCATCCACGAGGTCGTCGATTGATCGCAGGACTGCTGCTCGCCGCGGGCGGCGCGTCGCGCTTCGGCTCGCCCAAGCAGCTCGCCGAGCTCGAGGGGAAGCCGCTGCTGCAGCACGCCGTCAATGCGCTGGCCGACGTCTTCGCGATCGAGCGGACGGTGGTCGTGCTCGGTGCCCGCGCCGACGACATCCGCGAGACGATCGACTTCCGCGGCGCGGATGTCGTCGTGTGCGAGGACTGGGAGACCGGGATGGCGGCGTCGCTGCGCTGCGGCGTCGAGGCGCTCGGCGACGACGTCGACTGGGCGGTCGTCACGCTCGGCGACCAGCCGCGGCTGACGGCGCAGGTCATCTCGTGGGTGTGCGACGAGGCGGCCGGAGCGGGCGACTGGGTCGCTGCGGTGCGCACCACCTACGACGGCGAGCCCGGACACCCGGTGGCACTGAGCCGCTGGCTTCTGGATGAGGTGCGTACTCTGCGGGGCGACGTCGGCGCCCGCGAGCTGCTCGCCGCCCACCCTGTCCTGACCGTCGAGGCCGGCCGCGACTGCCGCCCCGGCGACGTCGATACCCCAGACGACCTGGAGGCACTCCGACCATGAAGCTCGAGCAGTCGTTCACCGTCACCGCTCCGGTCGAACAGGTGTGGGCCATGCTGATCGACGTCGAGCGCGTGGCTCCATGCCTCCCCGGCGCCGAGATCACCGGCCAGACGCCTGACGGCGCCTACGAGGGCACGTTCAGCGTGCGCCTCGGCCCGGCCACCGCGGCCTACAACGGCTCGCTGAGGATGGACTCCCTCGACGAGGCATCGCGCACCGCGACGATGCACGCAAGGGGGACCGACAAGCGCGGCCAGGGCGGCGCGAACGCGACGATCGTCAGCAGCCTGCGCCAGGACGGCGAGGAGACGACCGTCGACGTCTCGACCGACTTCACGATCACCGGCCGCTTGGCGCGCTTCGGCCGCGGCGGCATGATCGAGGACATCTCCAAGCGCCTCATGCGCGAATTCGCGCAGTGCCTGCAGGCGACGCTGGCGGCCGAGCAGGGCGAAGCGCCGGCGGCTGCGGAGCAGCCCGCGGCGGGCGAAGCGGCGCCGGGCGAGGTCACCGCCGCCGCGGCCGCCGCGGCCGCGCCACTTCCCGGCCAGGAGGCCGCCGACGAGCCGCTGCAGCCCGCGCAGGCGCCGTGGCCGCCGCGCGCGTCGGACGCGGAGGTGGAGGCGCCGGCCGCCGCCGCTGGGTCCCCGGCTGCAGCCGAGGCGCAGCCGGCCGCTGCCGCTGAGCGGTCGGCTGGCGCGGAGCCGTCCGGGGCCGCAGAGGCGCCCGCGCCGAGCGCAGAGGAGCCGGTCGCTGCGCCCGCCGCTGCCGAGCCGTCCACCCCTGCTGAGCCCTCCGCCGCCGCGGAGCCATCCACGGCCGCAGAGGCGCCCGCACCCGGGGCTCAGGAGTCGGCCGCGGCGGCGCCGGCGGCGCCCGCGCCGCCCCGCACCGGATCGATCCCGCCGCCGACCGCGGCCACCAGGCCCGCCGCTCAGCCGGCCAAGCCGATCAAGGGCTTCTCGCTGCTGCTCGGCGTCTTCTGGGATCGCATCAAGGGGTTCTTCGCCCGCATCTTCGGCCGCGGCAAGAAGTAGCCGTGCCCGAAGTGCGCTCGTGGCACGGCGCCACGTATGACCGCCTCTCCACGCCGATGGAGGCGATGGGCCGCGAGGTGCTCGAGCGGCTGCCGCTCGACGGCGGCGAGACGGTCATCGACGCCGGTTGCGGCTCGGGCCGCGTCACCGAGGGGCTGCTCGCGCGCCTGCCGCGCGGGCGCGTGATCGGCGTCGACGCATCGGCCTCGATGATCGACGCCGCCCGCGAGCGCCTCGGCGACCGCGTCGAGCTGCACGTCGCCGACCTCGCGACGTTCGACCTCGGCGTGCAAGCCGACGCGATCCTCTCGACCGCCACCTTCCACTGGATCGCCGACCACGACGCGCTCTTTGCGCGCCTGCGCGCACACCTGCGCCGGGGCGGCCTGCTCGTCGCCCAGTGCGGCGGCCGCGGCAACATCGCAAGCGTCCACGCCGCCGCCCGCGCGACCATGGCGACCTCGCCCTACGCGGCGCACTTCAAGGACTGGCACGGCCCGTGGAACTTCGCCACGCCCGAGGACACCGAGCGCCGCCTCAAGGCCGCAGGCTTCGGCAAGGCCCGCGCCTGGCTGATGGAGCGCCCGGTCACCCCCGACGACGCGCACGCCTACCTGACCGAGATCAACCTCGGCGCCCACCTCGGGCGCCTGCCTGCGGCGTTGCGATCCCCGTTCGTCGACGAGGTCATCGTCCGCCTCGGCGGATCGCCGATCACGATCGACTACGTGCGTCTGAACATCGACGCGGCCGCGTAAGCCCGCTCGCTACAGTGAGTGAAGGCGGCCGCGCGACCCTCGAAAGCGGTCGCTTCGCCTGCCCAGATGGCCCTCAGACCGCTCCTCGCACGCCTCCAAGAGCACTCCGACGGCGCCGCGCTGATACGCGACGGCGGCCGCGCGTTCGTGTCGCAGTCCATGCGGCCCTACCTGGTGGCGGCACTGGTCGACGGGGCCGCGGCCGACCGGCCGACGCTCGTGGTCGCCGGCGACGACCGCCAGGCGCGAGACCTGGCCGCCGACCTGCGCGCGTGGCTCGAGCCGCGGCCCGTGCGCTTCTACCCGAGCCGCGGCGTCGCCTACGAGTCGCACCTCGCGCCGCCGCCGCACCTCGTCGGCCTGCGCGTCGCCGCGCTCGACGCCCTGCTCGCGGCGAGCGACGATCCGCCCGTCGTCGTCGTCTCCGCCGTGGCGCTCTCCGAGAAGGTCCCCGACCCCGAACTGCGCCCGCACTCGTTCACCATCCGCGTCGGCGACCTGCTCGATCTCGACGAGGTCGGGCACCAGCTCGTGGCGGCCGGCTACGAGCGCGTGGACCAGGTCGACGACCGCGGGCAGTTTGCCATCCGCGGCGGCATCCTCGACGTCTACCCGGCCACCGAGGACCGCGCGGTGCGCATCGACCTCTTCGACATCGAGGTCGAGTCGATCCGCTACTTCTCCACGTTCACCCAGCGCAGCCTCGGCGACACCGAGGCCATCGAGATCGCACCCGCCGCCGAGCTTGCGCCCGAGCACCGCGAGCTGGCCGAGATCGCCGCGCTCGAGGCGGCCGAGGACCGCCCGGACGTCACCGAGCTGCTGCCGGTTGACCGTTTCCAGGCCTTCCTGGACCTCGCGCCGGATGACGCCGCCGTCGTCATCGCGGCCGAGGAGGACGTCGCGCCCGCGCTGTCGGACCACTGGCAGGACGTGTGCGCCGCGTTCCACGACGACGACGCCCACCACCTCTACGTCAAGCCCGACGCGATCACGCAGGCGCTCGACGAGCGCGCCGGCGCGCGACTGAGCTCGATCGCCTCCGACCAGCCGATCGAGTTCCGCGCCCAGGCGGCCGACCTCGCCGCGCGCTCGCTCAAGGAGGCCGAGCCCGAGCTCGAGAAGCTCGTCCGCTCCGACTACCGCACCGTCGTCACGTGGACGCGGCGTGGCGACGGCGAGCGCGCCGCATACAACCTCGCCCGCCTGCGCGCCTCGTGGGACGGCGGCGAGGGGCTGCAGTTCGCGCGCGCCACCCTGCGCGACGGCTTCATCGCGGCCGGGCTGAACCTCGCGGTCATCCCCGACCATCGCCTCTTCCGGCGCCGTCGCGCCGAGCGTGCCGAGCGCCCGACACGCAGGAGAGGCGCGCTCAGGTCCTTCGCCGACCTCAGAACCGGCGACATCGTCGTTCACGAGGACCACGGCATCGCGCGCTTCGGCGGCTTCGACACCAAGACCGTCGGCGGGGTCACCCGCGACTACCTGCAGCTCGAGTATGCGGGCACCGACCGCGTCTTCATGCCGGTCGACCAGCTGGCGAAGATCACGCGGTACGTCGGCGCGGGCGGCAGCCACCCGCCGCTGAGCAAGCTCGGCGGCAAGGCGTGGGAGGCGATGAAGGCGCGCGCCCGCCGCGCCGCGCAGGAGCTCGCGGGCGAGCTGCTCAACCTCTACGCCGAGCGCCGCCGCCGCCCGGGCCACGCCTTCCCCGAGGACGGCGACTGGCTGCGCGACTTCGAGGCCAGCTTCCCCTACCAGGAGACCGCCGACCAGCGCGACGCGATCGAGCAGGTCAAGGCCGACATGGAACGCGACCAGCCGATGGACCGCCTCATCTGCGGCGACGTCGGCTACGGCAAGACCGAGGTCGCGCTGCGGGCTGCGTTCAAGGCCGCCGACGACGGCAAGCAGGTCCTCGTCCTCGCGCCGACGACGATCCTCGCCCAGCAGCACTTCGGCACGTTCTCCGAGCGCCTGAAGGATTATCCGTTCACGATCGCGCACGTCAGCCGCTTCCGCTCGGCCAAGGAGCAGCGCGAGGCGATCGCGGCGTTCAACGAGGGCCACATCGACATCCTCATCGGCACGCATCGCCTGCTCAGCCGCGACCTGCGCGGCAAGGACATCGGGCTGATGATCGTCGACGAGGAACAGCGCTTCGGCGTCAAGCAGAAGGAGCTGCTGCGCCAGCTCAAGCTCAAGGTCGACGTCATCGCGATGAGCGCGACCCCGATCCCGCGCACGCTGCAGATGTCGCTGGCTGGGATGCGCGACATCTCGGTCATCGAGACGCCGCCGGAGGGGCGGCGCCCGGTCAAGACCTACGTCGGCGAGTACGACGAGGCCCTCGTCAAGCAGGCGATCCTGCGCGAGAAGGAGCGCGGCGGGCAGGCGTTCTTCGTCCACAACCGCGTGGAGACGATCGACGAGACCGCCGAGCGACTGCGCGGCCTGTGCCCAGGCGTCAGCTTCGAGGTCGCCCACGGCCAGCTCGACGAGAAGGCGCTCGAGCAGCGGATGCTGAGCTTCCTGCGCGGCGAGGCCGACGTGCTCGTGGCCACGAGCATCATCGAGTCGGGCATCGACATCCCGCAGGCCAACACGCTCGTCGTCGAGCGTTCGGACGCCTTCGGCCTGGCCCAGCTCTACCAGATCCGTGGGCGCGTCGGGCGCTCGCGCGAGCGCGCCTACGCCTACCTGCTCTACCCGAGCGCGGCCGCGCTGACCGAGGAGGCAACGAAGCGCCTCAGCGCGCTCAGCGACTACACCGAGCTCGGTGCCGGCTTCAAGATCGCCATGCGCGACCTGGAGATCCGCGGCGCCGGCAACCTGCTCGGCGACGAGCAGTCCGGCCACGTCGCGGCGCTCGGCTTCGAGCTGTACCTGGCGATGCTCGACGAGGCGGTCCGCGGGATGGACGGAAGTCCGGCCGACGACGAGCCCGAGCCCGTGCGCCTGGACGTCAACGTCGACGCCTACGTGCCTGCCGACTACGTGCCCTACGAGCAGGCCAAGGTCGACGTGCACCGGCGCGTGGCGGCCGCGCGCGACGTCGCCGACCTCGCACTTCTGCGCGACGAGCTCGAGGACCGCTTCGGGCCGCTGCCCGAGCCGCTCGACAACCTCATCGCGCTGCAGCAGGCGCGCATCAAGCTCGGCCACGCCGGCGCGCGGGTGGTCAGCTTCCGCGGCGAGACGCTCGCGGCGACGCCGCTGGAGCTCACGCCCGAGCAGGCCGACGAGTTGCGCGAGCGCGTCCCCGGCGCGCGCTACGAGCCGGGTCGCAGCCAGGTCAGCTTCCGCGTCCCGCGCGATGCGGAGGGGCGCTTTCGCATCGTGGTCGCCGCCGCCGATGCGCTGCTGGCCGTCACGGCGCCCGTCGCCGACCTGACAGCAGCCTGACAACAGGCGGCTACCATGATCCGTTCGTCAGTCCACTAACGAATGCTCAGGATGTCCTCGAAGACCCGTACCGCCCCACTTCTGGCGGCCGTGATCACGGCCGCTGCGCTTGGCCTCGCCGCTTGCGGCGGCGGCGGCGTCCCCGCCAACTCGGTCGCCACGGTCGGCGATCAGACCATCAAGCGCGACACGTTCGATCACTGGATGAAGATCATCGCGATCTCCCAGGCCGCCCAGTCCAACCCGAACGCCGCCAAGACCGCCGCGATCCCGGACGCGCCCGACTTCAAGCAGTGCGCGGCGCAGAAGCAGAAGACCGCACCCAAGCCGGCCAAGGGCCAGCCCGAGCCGACCGAGGCGTCGTTCGTGGCGCAGTGCAAGCAGGAGTACGACCAGTTCAAGACCGAGGTCCTCGGCTTCCTGATCCGCTCGACCTGGCTCGACCAGGAGGCCACCAAGCAGGGTGTGAAGGTCAGCGACGCGGAGCTGAACAAGCAGATCGACGCGATCAAGAAGCAGCAGTTCACCCAGAAGGGCAGCTACGAGAAGTTCCTGCAGAACGCCGGGCTGACCAACGAGGACGTCCTCTTCCAGCAGCGCATCCGTGAGCTGCAGGACAAGATCACGGCGAAGGTGACCAAGGGCAAGGACAAGGTCACCGACGCCCAGATCGCCGCGTACTACAACAAGAACCAGTCGCGCTTCTCATCGCCCGAGCGCCGCGACCTGCGCATCGTGCTGACGAAGGAAAAGGCGAAGGCCGAGCAGGCCAAGAAGGCGCTTGAGTCCGGCGAGTCGTGGAAGTCGGTCGCCAAGAAGTACTCGGTCGACCAGGCCTCCAAGAACCAGGGCGGCAAGCTCTCCGGCGTGGCCAAGGGACAGCAGGAGAAGGCGCTCGACAACGCCGTCTTCGCCGCTTCCCAGGGCAAGCTGGTCGGCCCGGTCAAGACCCAGTTCGGCTGGTACGTCTTCGACGTCAGCGACATCACCAAGGCCAAGCAGCAGTCGCTGGAGGACTCGAAGGCGTCGATCAAGCAGATCCTGTCCTCGCAGGGCCAGCAGAACGCGCTGAAGACGTTCGGCAACGACTACCGCAAGCGCTACAAGGCCGAGACCGACTGCCGCAAGGGCTACCAGGTCGACGACTGCAAGAACGCGCCGAAGAAGGCGGCCACGCAGACGACGACCGGCGCCACCACGGCGCCGCCGGCTCAGGGCACCACCACGACGACGCCGTAAGCCGCGCGAGCGGCGGCGACCGGAGCGGGTGCCGAGCCCGGCCACGTGGCCGAGGCGAGGCGGGTCCCCCTTTCGAACTAGGCTGCGGGGCGTGCCGCCCGAGCCAGACGTCGCCGCCGCCGTCGCCCGCCTCGACGAGCTCACCCGCCGCCTGCGGCGCGAGTGCCCCTGGGACCGCGAGCAGGACGAGCGCTCCATCGTCCCGCACACCGTCGAGGAGGCCTACGAGCTGGCCGACGCGGCCAACGACGCAGACGACGCCAAGCTGCTCGACGAGCTCGGCGACGTGCTCTTCCAGGTCCACTTCCTCTCGCTGCTGCTCGAGGAGCGCGGCGCGGGCGACATGGCGCGCGTGGCCGAGCACGTGCGCCAGAAGCTCATCCGCCGCCACCCGCACGTCTTCGGCGAGGAGGCCGCGCGTAGCGCGGCCGTTCAAGGGCGGCCGGAGGAAGCCCAGCCGTCTCAGAACGCGGGGCAGGATGCCCCGCGGAGGACTCCTCTCACTGCGCGCGAGGTGCTGCGCAACTGGGACCAGATCAAGCGCGCCGAGCCCGGCCGCGAGGACGGCATCTTCGGCGAGGTGCCCGAGAATCTGCCCGCGCTGCTGCTCGCCCGCAAGGTCCAGCGGCGCGCCGCCAGCTCGGGCTTCGACTTCGATCGCATCCCCTACGACGCGGTGAGCGGCGAGCTCGAGGAGCTCGAGGCGGCGGGCACCGACCGCGACGAGGCCTTCCACGAGGTCGGTGACCTGCTGTTCGCCGCGGTCAACGTCGCGCGCAAGCTGCACATCGATCCCGAGCTCGCGCTGCGGTCGTCGAGCGCGCGTTTTCGCGGGCGCGTCGAGGCCGCCGCGCGGCTGGCCTCCGAGGCCGGCGCCGACTGGGACGCGCTGCCGCCCGACGACAAGCTCTCCTACTACGCCCAAGCGAGGTTGAGGGAGTGATCCCCCTCGCAACATCGGACGCGGACTGCCGGACGCCGATCACCGTCAGGCGACGTCCTCGGTCGGGGCTGTGCCCCGGACCAGCTCCCTCCCTGCGTCCTTGCCTGACGGCGCCGGCATCCCGCCATTCCACGCCCGACGTCACGAGGAGAATCACATGAGCCAGATCGAGAAGGTCCACGCACGCCAGGTGCTCGACAGCCGCGGCAACCCCACGGTCGAGGTCGAGTTGGTGCTGCGCTCCGGCGCTGCCGGGCGTGCGGCCGTGCCCAGCGGCGCCTCTACAGGGGAGTTCGAGGCCACCGAGCTGCGCGACGGCGGCTCGGCTTACGGCGGCAAGGGCGTCACGAAGGCGGTGGCCAACGTCAACGGCGAGATCGCCGAGGCCGTCCGCGGGCACGACGCCGACGATCAGGCCGGGCTCGATCGCGCGCTCATCGCCCTCGACGGCACCCCGAACAAGTCGCGCCTGGGCGCCAACGCGGTACTGGGCGTGTCGCTCGCCGCCGCGCACGCCGCCGCGGCCGAAGAGGGCGTGCCCCTCTGGCGCTACCTGGGCGGCGAGGCCGCGCACGTGCTGCCGGTCCCGATGATGAACGTTCTCAACGGCGGCGCGCACGCGGACAACTCGGTCGACTTTCAGGAGTTCATGATCGTCCCGGTCGGCGCGCCGAGCTTCGCCGAAGCGTTGCGGATGGGCGCCGAGGTCTTCCACGCACTGAAGAAGACGCTGCACGACCGGGGGCTCGGCGGCGGCGTCGGCGACGAGGGCGGCTTCGCGCCGAACCTCGGCTCCAACGAAGAAGCTCTGCAGATGCTCGTGGCGGGCATCGAGGCGGCCGGCTACACGGCGGGCGAGGACGTCGCGATCGCGCTCGACCCCGCGGTGAGCGAGATCTACGCCGACGGCGCATACGTGCTCGAGCACGAAGGCCGGACGCTGAGCGCCGCCGAGCTTGCCGACTACTGGGCGCAGCTGGCCGGGCGCTATCCGATCGTCTCGTTGGAGGACGGGATGGCCGAGGAGGACTGGGACGGCTGGAAGGCACTCACGGATGGCCTCGGCGAGGGTCTGCAGCTCGTCGGCGACGACCTGTTCGTCACCAATACCGAGCGCTTGCAGCGCGGGATCGACATGGGTGTCGCCAACTCGATCCTCATCAAGGTCAACCAGATCGGCACGCTGACTGAGACCCTCGACGCGATGCGCATGGCACGCGAGGCCGGCTATACCGCGGTGATGTCGCACCGGTCAGGAGAGACCGAGGACGTCACGATCGCCGACCTCGCGGTTGCCACGGGTTGCGGGCAGATCAAGACGGGCGCGCCGTCGCGCTCCGATCGCGTGGCGAAGTACAACCAGCTGCTGCGCATCGAGGAACAGCTCGGCGGCGACGCGACGTTCCCCGGGCGGTCGGCCTTCCGCTCGTGACGCGCGCATCGGACTCCGAGCGCGAGGCCACCGTCGTCCGCCTGCGCGAGGCGGCGGCCGAAGGGCGGCTGTCGGTCGAGGAGCTCGCCACGCGCATCGACGCTGCCTATGACGCCACGACGCAGGCCGAGCTCGAGCCGCTGACCGCCGATCTGCCGGCGGTGACCGGGTCGTCGATGGCGGTCGAGGGCGGCCAGGGCGGCACGCGCTTCCTGCTCGGCATTTTCGGCGGCGGTGACCGTCGCGGGCGCTGGCGGGTGGCCGAGCGCGTCACCGTCGTCAACGTGTTCGGCGGCGCCGACCTCGACCTGCGCGAGGCGACGCTGGCGGCGCCCGACGTGCACATCACCGTCATCTCGGTCTTCGGCGGGTCGGACATCGTCGTGCCCGAGAGCGTCCATGTGGAGCTGTCGAGCTTTGCGCTGTTCGGTGGCGACGACCTGCGCCTCGAAGGCCCCGAGCCACCGCCCGGGGCGCCCGTCGTGCACGTGCGCACGGTGTCGATCTTCGGCGGCACCGACGTCAAGACGCGGCGCGGGCGGCGGCGCCGCGGGCTCCCCGTGCCTCCCAACCTGCCTTAGTGCCTTAGAACGTCCGCCTGCGCGGGCAGGATTCGGGGTCGCACTGCTCGAAGGCGACCCCGATGGCATCGGCCCGCAGCGCCCGCGCGCCCAGACGCGCCTCCGCACCACGTCCCCGACGGCGGCCACGAGCGCTTGCCGGAGGCGCGCGCGGCATCCGCTGGGATCGCGTCTCGCGCGTCGCGCTGCTCATGGTGCTGCTCGGGATCCTCGTCCTCTACATCGGCCCCGCGCGGTCGTATTGGTCGACCGTGCAGGAGGCCAAGCACCGCCGCGCCGAGGTCGGCACGCTCAAGCGCGAGAACGCCAAGCTGCGCGCCCGTCGCAAGGCCCTGAGCAACCCCGCCGCTCTCGAGCGCGAGGCACGGCGCCTGGGGATGGTGCGCCCCGGCGAGCGCTCCTACGTCGTCAAGCACCTCCCCAAGGGGCCCTGAAGGCGCACTCGCCCGCGGGCGATCCGCTCGCGGGCCCCTTGACCGCCGCTCGCTAGCCTGATCGCGGTGAGCTTCGACACCGCGATCCACCAGTGGCGCGAGGGCGAGCGCCGGCTGGCCGACGCGCCGGCACACGAGCGCCCGGCCCTCGAGAGCGTCACCGCGCGCATCCACGCCGAGCTGCGCCGGCGCCTGGGCGGGCCCTTCACCGTCGACGAGCTCGCCGACCTCTACGACAGCGGCACGAGCTGGTGCCTGGACGTCGCCGTGGCGGTCGCGCCCGGCGCCCCGTGGGCGTGGGAAGCCCGCACCACCTGCGACGCGGCCTTCGCGCGCTACGTGCGCGAGGCGATCGACTTCGCGGGCGGGCGCCGGATCGAGCCCTAGCCGGTCACGCGCCGGCCTCCGCCGCGAGCACGGTCTCGGCGTCGGGCCGCAGCCGGGGCGCCGCGACGAGGGCGAGCACGAGGTTGGCGGCCGAGAGGACCGCGGCGACGACGAGCCCGCGCTGAAAGCCGGCCGCGAGCGCATCGGTCTGCGAGGCGCCGGCGGCCAGCGCGTCGGTCACGCGGGCGTTGGCGAGCGTCGTGACGACGGCCAGCCCGAGCGCGCCTCCCACCTGGAAGGCCGCGGTCACGGCGCCGGAGGCCGCCCCGGCGAGCTCGTGCGGCACCGAGCCCACCGCGCTGATCTGGTTGGGGACGCCGATGAACGGGATCGCGGCTCCGTAGATCACGAAGGCGGGGAGCAGGTCGGCCGCGTAGGAGGCGTCGGCCCCCGCGCGCGAGAGCAGCCACAGGGCGGCGGCGCTGACCGCGGCACCGGCGATGAACACCGCGCGCGTGCCGATCCGCGTCACGAGCTGGGACGCGGCCGCCGCGCCCAGGATCGCTCCGACGCCCATCGGGACGAAGCGGACGCCGGCCTGCAGCGCGGTGTCGCCCTGCACGGTCTGCAGGAACAGCGCGGTCAGGAAGAACATGCCGAGGAAGGCGCCGCCGTTGGCGGCCAGCGCGAGGCCCGAGGTGGCCAATCCACGCGCGCGCAGGAGCGAGGGGGCCAGCAAGGGCGCCTCGACGCGCGCCTCCACGGCGGCGAAGGCGGCGAGCAGGGCGACGCCGAGCACGAGCAGGCCGATCACCTCGGCTGAGCTCCAGCCCAGCGCGTCGGTGCGGATCACCCCGAGCACGATCGCAATCAGCCCGAGCGTGGCCAGCAGCGCGCCGGCTACGTCGAACCTGCGCGGCGCGCCGGCGTCGCGCGATTCGCGCACCACGAACGGGGCCGTCACGGCCGCCACCACGGCGATCGGGACGTTGACGAAGAAGATCCACTCCCAGCCGAGCTGATCGACCAGCAGTCCTCCGAGCACGACGCCGGCCGTGCCGCCGAGGCCCGCCAGCGCGCCCCAGACACCGAGGGCCAGGTTGCGCTCGCGGCCGGGCGCGAAGGTCACCGTCACGATCGCAAGCGCCGCGGGCGAGAGCAGTGCGCCGCCGACGCCCTGGACGCTGCGCGCCGCGACCAGCATGCCCGGCGATCCGGCGAGGCCCGCGACCAGCGAGGCGCCGGCGAACAGGCCGAGACCGGCGAAGAACATGCGCCGCCTGCCCAGGAGGTCGGCGGTGCGCCCGCCGAGGAGCAGCAGCCCGCCGAAGGCAAGCGTGTAGGCGTTGATCACCCACTGCAGGCCGTCGGCCGAGAAGCCGAGGTCCGAGCGGATGGCGGGGAGGGCGACGTTGGCGATGGTGACGTCGAGCACGACCATGAACTGCGCGAGCGCCACGACAGCGAGGGCGTACCAGCGGCGGGGATCGGCGGAGAGCATGTGAGCGGGCGTTCCCTTCAAGTTCCCAATCGTTCATATTTCAAACGATTTGATGCAGGAACCGTAGCGTGCTCTGACCGATCGTTCAAGTCATAAATCATTCACGCGGATATCATGTCCGTCATGGCCAGCGCGCCCGCACGCACACGGTTGCCCCGAGGGGTCGCCGATCGCCCGGCACTGCTGATGCACAAGCTCGGCAACGAGGTGCTGCGCCGCGCGGAGCGGCCGCTCGATGAGATGGGCCTCAACGGGCGCGAGTACTTGACGCTGGCGGTGCTCGACTCCGATGAGCCGCGGTCGCAGGCCGTGCTGGCGGGGCTGTGCGGTCTGCTGCCCGCGCAGGTCGTGGCCGTCATCGACGATCTCGAGCGCGACGGGCTGGCCGAGCGCACGCGCGACGAGGTCGACCGCAGGCGCTCGGTGGTGCGCATCACGGCCAAGGGCCGGCGCCTGCTGGCGCGGGCCGATGCGCTTGCGAGGCGCATCGAGGACGAGCTGTTCGGCCACCTCGACGCCGGCCAGCGCGCCCGTCTGCATGAAGTGCTGCGCGAGGCGATGGAGGCCTCGTGGCCACCCGCGGCCGCGGCGCATGCGTTCGATGACGATCTTACCTAGAGCACAATAATGTTGTTCTAGGTAAGTATCGTCATCCGTTACGGTATTACCGTGGACGCGGACACGAATCCCTTTCGCTACGGCGCGCTGGCGCTCGACGATGCCTTCACCGATCGCGAGGAGGAGATCGCCGAGCTGCGGGCCGACATCCGCAACGGCCAGGACGTCGTCGTGCTCGCGCCGCGCCGCTATGGCAAGTCGTCGTTGATGTGGCGCGTCGCGCAGGACCTCGTGCGCCGGCGCGTGCTGGTCGCCTCGGTCGACCTGATGACGACGCCGACCCTCGCCAAGCTGGCCGAGAAGCTCGCGCGCGCCATCCACGAGGACGTGGCCTCGCGCAAGGAGAAGGCGCTCGATCGCCTGCGCGTGTTCGCCGGGCTGCGGATCAGCCCGACCGTCAACGTCGATCCGGACACCACCAGGCTGTCGTTCGGCTTCGAGGCCAGCCATCGCCCCGAGGACCTGCGTGCCACCCTCGAGCGCCTGCTCGAGCTGCCGGGGGAGCTCGGCGCCGAGCGCGGCCGCCGTGTCGCCCTGATCTTCGACGAATTCCAGGAGATCGTGGACATCGATCCCGCGCTCCCGCGGCTGATGCGCGCCGTGTTCCAGGAGCAGCCCGAGGTCGCGCACGTCTACCTCGGCAGTCGCCGCCACATGATGCGGCGGCTGTTCAGCGACGAGAACGAGCCGTTCTGGCGCAGCGCGAAGCCGATCGAGCTCGGCGTCATCGCGCCCGACGCGTTCCGGGGCTACATCGCCGAGCGCTTCGAAGCCACCGGCCGCCGGGTCGACGAGAAGGTGATCGACGCCGTACTCGCGGTGACCGGCGGCCACCCCTACGCCACCCAGGAGCTGTGCTACTTCGTCTGGCAGCTCACGCCATCCGGCGCCACCGCCGAGCCGGGGACGCTCGCCGAGGGGCTGCGCGGTGTGCTGCGCTCCGAGAACGCGCACTTCACGACCGTGTGGGATCACGCGTCGGCCCAGCAGCGACTGCTGCTGCAGGCGCTGGCCATCGAACCCGGCCACGCGCTGACCAACGACTACCGCCGCCGCCACGATCTGCCGTCGACCTCGACGGTGCAGAGCGCGGTCACCGCACTCGAGCGCCAGGAACTGGTCGTCAACCGGCGCGGGGAGGTGCGGATCGCTGAGCCGTTCCTGGCCGAGTGGATCCGCCTCAGGACGGATGCGCCGGAGGGCGCGTGAAGTTCCACGCCTTGCCCACCGGGTCGAAGCCCAGCTTGCCGTAGAGGTCCTTCGGCCAGTCCTCGTCGTCGGCCACCACGAAGATCAGCTCGTGCCCGGCCTCGAGCGCGGCGTCCACTGCCGCGCAGCAGACCGCGCGAGCCAGGCCGCGGCCCCGCAAGGCCGTGATCGTGCCGACGTCCTCGACCTGCGCGATCACGCCGTCGGAATACAGCGTCGCGTGGCAGCCGTCGACGCCGTCGGCTGCGCCGACGAAATAACGCGCGCGGCCGGCCCGCCCGCACGCCGAGCGCGACTGCAGCAGCTGGTCGGCCACCAGCGCGTTGCGGGGCGAGTGCTCGGCGATCGTCTGGGCCTCGACGGCGCGGATCGCCGGCTCGTCGACCTCGCGCGCCAGCCCCGGCGCCGGCGGACGATCGCGGTCGCGGCGCAGGATCAGGAAGACGTCGCGCTCGGTCTGCCAGCCTGCGGCACGCATCTGCGGCGCCAGCCGCTCGCCGACGTCGGCGCGTCCCACGAACGCGCGGCGATGCGCCATCTTCGCGTAGAGGTCGTCGAGCGCCGTCATGAGGCCGGCTGCGTCGACGTCGGTGTCGACGATCAGCTGGTTGAGCACCCAGACGTGCTCCAGGGCCTGGTGGAACAACGCCTCTCCCAGCGCTTGGGCCACCGACCGCTCGCACGCGGCGCGCAACACGCGGCGCTCGAAGTCCAGCGCCCGGGCGAGCGCCTCTGCGTCAGCCGTCGTCGTCGCCGTTGTCTTCTTCGTCTTCGTCTTCGTCTTCGTCGCCGGCGCGGCGGATCACGATCTGGTCCTCCTCGATCGTGACGCTCACCGGCCGGTGGCCGGCCCAGTGCTCGGCGTAGACGGGGTTGTCCTCGACCGCCGGATCGAGCCACAGACCGTAGCCCTCTTCACCGTGATCGAACGTGCCCTCGAGCTCGCGCGCGGCGGCCTTCTTGCGCCCGCGCCCGCCGCGGCGCCCGCGGCGGCGCTTCTTGGGCTCGTCTTCGTCCTCCTCTTCCTCTTCCTCTTCCTCTTCCTCTTCCTCGTCTTCGTCTTCGTCTTCGTCTTCGTCCGCCTCGGCCTCCTCGGCGAGGCGCGCCTCCTCCTCGGCGCGCGCCGCCTCGGCGGCTTCGAGCTCGGCCGCGATGAGCGCGTCGTCCTCGGCGCGCAGGTCGATCTCGTCGTCGAAGTCGGCGCCGGTCACGGCGCCGTAGGGAGCGCTGTTGGGTTCGCCGTCCGCGACGAGGTCGTTCTCCTTCTTGAACGCCTCGATCTGCTGAACGGTGACCTCGAGCTGATGGGCTATCCAGGCGTCGGTACGACCCTGGCGGACCCAGCCACGGATCTGGTTGAGGTGCGGTCGCAGTGAGCGTCGTGCCATGAGCTTGGCGCGGGAGTCTATGCAAATGTCTTTCCTGTACGCCTGTCGCTTGCGCCCTTGACGGAGGCATTGTTAAGGTGGGGTGATCCCCAGCGAGGCAGGGAGGTCCCCACATGCTGGTCCTGACCCGGAAGTCGAATCAGAGCATCATGATCGGAGATGACATCGAGGTCTCCGTGCTGTCCATCATGGGCGAGAAGGTGCGGATCGGCATCCAGGCGCCGCGGGACATCCCCGTCTTCCGCAAGGAGGTCTACCTCGAGATCCAGCAAGAGCGCGCGCGGGAGATGGCCGGGAGCAACGTGCGCGCCGAGGTCGACCAGGCGCTGCGCAAGCTGGGCGAGAGCTAGGCGCTCGGCGCGAGCCGGTAGGCGCTAGCCCATCACGACGTACAGCGTCTTGAACATCGCGACGGTGACGAGCGCCGCCGTGGCAAGCAGCACGAGCACGAGCAGCACGAAGCGCAGCGAGCCGCGCTTGTGCACGCGCTCGCGCCGGCGCTGGTCAAGGCGCTGCTCAGCCTCGCGGTAGATCCGGTCACGGCGAAGCCTGTCGGCCTCGGCCTCCTCGACGAATGCACGCTCGAAGGCCGAGAGGCTCTGTTGCAACTTGGAGGCCATGGCGGCCTCCCCAGGCTACCCGATAGCGCAGGCGCGCCACAGTCCCTTGCCGTCCCTGCGGGCCGTCCTCGCCAGCCGCGCGAACTCGGCCGCGTGGGCCACGTTGGGCGCGATGGTGAGCGTGCGCGCGTAGCCGTCGCGTACGAGCAGCGCGTTGACGAACGCGCCGTCGCCATCGCGGTAGACGTAGGCGAGCAGGCGGCCGTAGCGGTCGCGGTGCTCGACGTCGCCGACGAGGCGCACGCGGCGGCCGGCGACGAGCGCCGCGTTCGCCGCTGAGGCCCGCTTGGCGTAGCACTGAACCGGCGTGCCCGGCTTGACCGACTCCGGCGTGTCGACGCCGATATAGCGCACACGCTCGGTGCGGTCGCCGATGCGCACGCCGATGGTGTCGCCGTCGATGACGCGCACGACCTGGCCCTGGCCGAAGGCATCCGCCGACTCGTGCTCACGGCCGTGCACGAGCACCACCACGAGAACCGCGATCAGGAGGACGAGCGGGGCGCTTCGGCGCATTGCGACCACCGTACGCCGCCACCCGGCCGGGGTGCACTCGCCGATTCACATTCGTCACAGAGGCTGCGCTGAAGGATGATGCCGTGCAGCAGATGGCAAGCAAAGAGAGCAAGCGCCCCCGGCTGAAGGATCTCCCCGGCGGTCAAGTGACCGAGCTGATCGTCATCGTCGCCATGGCGCTGGCGATCGCCCTGGCGGTCCAGTGGCTCCTCATCAAGCCGTATCGCATCCCGAGCGGCTCGATGGAGCCCACCCTGGACGTCGGCCAGCGCGTCCTGGTCAACCGCCTGTCGCATCGGCTCGGCAGCGAGCCCAAGGTCGGCGACATCATCACCTTCCACCCGCCGGCGGGGGCCGACGAGCAGCCACCGCGCTGCGGCGCCGCGCCGGCCGAGAACCAGGCCTGCCCGACGCCGACGCAGGACGAGTCGGATCAAACGTTCATCAAGCGCGTCGTGGGCGTCGCGGGCGATCGCATCCAGATCCGCGACGGCCGCGTCATCCGCAACGGCCACGCCACGAGCGAGCCGTTCATCGCGCCCTGCGGCGCCGGCCAGGGCTGTGATCTGCCGCGCCCGATCACGGTCCCGAAGGGCCACGTCTTCCTGATGGGCGACAACCGCGGGCAGTCCGACGACAGCCGCTTCTGGGGGCCGGTGCCCGACGACTGGGTGATCGGCAAGGCGTTCGCGACCTACTGGCCGCCGAGCCGGATCGGGATCCTTTAAGTCCCTTCGAACGTCCCTCGTGTACGAACAGGATTCGGACACCAGGGACGTTCGCCGCCCAGCGTTTGCGCCGCCGCTACGCGACCGCCGTCTCCTGCTCCTCGTAGACGCGGATGAAGCGCAGGTAGTTGTCGGCGATCTTCTCGGCCGCCGCCTCGCGCTCGAGTGAGCCGTCGAGGAAGCCCTTCAGGGCGTCCCACCAGATCGAGCGGCCGATAGCGAAGCCGACGAAGCCCTCGACCGGCGCCGCCTGGCGCAGCCAGTGGTCGACCTTCTCGTCGCTGGCGCCGCGGCCGAGCAGCACGCAGACGACGCCCTCGCGGCCCTCGCCCTCGCGCGTCTGCTTGGCGAGCATCTCGGCGTCCTCCTGGGCGTCGACGCCCTCGATCTTCCAGATGTCGACCTCGCAGCCGAAGTCCTGGGTCTCGGCGATGGCGCGGCGCATCAGCTCCGGGCGCAACTCGGCGTCGTAGCGGTCACTGTCGCCGTCGACCGAGGCGAGTTGCTCGTCGGTCGCCGGGACGAGCAGCTCGAAGAGGAACGTGCGGTCGCGCTCGTGCAGCCAGTCGGCCAGGCGCTTGAGCTTCTCGAGCTGAGTGCGCTTCATGTCCGCGTCGTCGTCGGGGTTGTAGCGGACCAGGACCTTCGAGAAGTCGGGATCGAACTTCTCGATGTGCTCGCCGAACTGCTCGCCGTACTCGAAGTCGAACTCGTTCTGGCCGGACTTCTCGACCGGCATCGCGAGCTTCAGCCCGCGCTCCTTGGCCAGCTGGGGCACGTCCGAGCCGAACTGCTCGTCGACCAGCACGCCCTCCTGGTCGGGGTGCACCGCGCCGGTCTCGGCGGCCTTGGCCATGCCCTCGTAGATGAGGTGCTTGGCGTCGGCGATGCGCTCGGTCTCCTCGGGCGTCGGATCGCCCTCGATGCCGAACATCTTCTTCTGGAACGAACCGCGGTGGTCGAAGGCGAGGAAGTAGAGCTTGCCGTCGTAACCCAGAGCCATGGTCTTCCCTTCTCTTGTCTGGTCTGTCGTGTCGCCTACGTCGCAGTCTAGGCCGGATGCGACGCGGGGCGCGGGTACGCTGCCGCGCCATGGAGCACAACTTCCACGGGCCGAGCTACACGATCGGCATCGAGGAGGAGCTCATGATCGTCGACGCCGAGACCTACGGCCTGGTCAACGCGATCGAGTCCCTGCTCCAGGACGCCGACGACGGCGAGATCAAGCCAGAGCTCATGGAGTCGGTGCTCGAGATCTCGACCAACCCGGCGCCGAACACCGCGCGCGCCGGCGAGCAGCTGCGGCGCCTACGCGAGCAGGTGCGTCGCACCGCGGCCAAGCGCGGGCTTGCGATCGGCTCGTCGGGGACGCACCCGTTCGCAATGTGGGAG
The DNA here is from genome assembly GCA_963821355.1 of uncultured Actinomycetes bacterium. Taxonomy (GTDB): domain Bacteria; phylum Actinomycetota; class Thermoleophilia; order Solirubrobacterales; family Solirubrobacteraceae; genus JAOPZW01. The sequence continues at coordinate 140,138 of CAWGDO010000013.1, forward strand.
GACCAGCGCATCGTCGCGCGGCCCCGCTACCGCGAGCTCGTCACGGCGCTGCGCTTCGTCGCGCGCCAGGAGCTGATCTTCGGCATGCACGTGCACGTCGGCCGTCGACGACCCCGACAAGGCGATCCACGTGGCCAACGGCATGCGCGTGCACCTCGCCGTGCTGCTGGCGCTGAGCAGCAACTCGCCGTTCTGGCGCGCGGACTCGACAGGCCTGCTGTCCTCCCGCACCCCGATCTTCCGCGCCTTCCCGCGCGTCGGCATCCCGCCGTATTACCGGCGACTGGGCCGACTACGAGCGCGAGATCGGCTTCATGGTCGAGTCCGGGGTCATGGAGGACTACACGTGGCTCTGGTACGACGTGCGCCCGCATCCGAACTTCGGCACGGTCGAGGTGCGGGTGTGCGACTCGCAGACGCGCGTCGAGCACACGCTCGCACTGGCCGCGCTCGTGCAGGCGATGGTCAAGGAGCTGGCCGAGCACTTCGAGGCGGGCAAGCAGCTCGCCGCGTACCCGTGGCAGATGCTCGACGAGAACAAGTGGCTGGCGGCCCGGCACGGCCTCGACGGCGAGCTCGTCGACCTCCCGACCAGCGACCGCGTCGCGACCAAGGCGCTGGCGCGGCGTCTGCTCGACCGCCTGCGCGAGCACGCGCAGGACCTCGGTTCCGAGGCCGAGCTCGAAGGCGTGGCCGACCTCATCGACCGCGGCAACGGTGCCGCCCGGCAGATAGTCGTCTACGAGGCCAACCACGACCTGCGCGAGGTCATGGCTGAGATCGTCGCGGGGTTCGACGCCGAATAGGACACCATGTCGCTATCGCGATCAGGGGACCCGCCTCAGGCGGCCATGTGGCCGCCTTCGGCACCCCTTAGCCGGCTTGCGCGAACCGCTGCGCGAGCTGGTGGCGGACGCCGAGGACGAAGGCGTCCAGCATCTGCTGGGAATCGGCGTCGATGTGGTCGAAGTGCACGCCGCTGCCGTCGGCGACGTTGCGCACGACGCGCCCGGACGCGTTGACCGTGCCGTGACCGCCGGGCAGGGAGAGCTCGACGCGCACCGCGCCGGACAGCCCGATGCGGTTCAGCAGCACGCCGCCGGCGCTGATGTCGACGGTCTGCATGGTCTCGGTGGGGCCCGCATCGGCGCCGGCGTCGGTCAGCGGGGTGACCTCGATCGGCAGGCCGACCGCGAGGCGCACGAAGCGGCGCAGCTCGCGCGGGGCGACCGCGTCGTCGATCCTGAAGCCGGCGCTGACGTCGTCGCCGCCCAGCAGCGTGCCGGAGAGCATGACGATCTGACGGTTGTGCTCGAAGCTCATGTCGGCCTCGGCGGGCAGCGGCCTGGCGGCCGCGGGAAGGCCGCGCGGCACGGCCAGCGTGACCTCGACGCCGCGGACATGGACGACCCTCGCGGAGAACCGCGCGTTGCGCGCGTGCAGGTTCACGGCCTGGAAGTCTGCGGGTCGAGGTGCCACCAACCGCGGTGATCGGCCGCGCGGCGCGCCGATTGAGCAGCACGAGGGCGCCCCGGGCCTAGAATCGGAGCTAGCGATGGCCCAGACGCCCGACCTGTTCGTGGTCTGCAAGAACTGCGGCAACGAGGTCAGCCCGTACGTCACCGAGTGCCCGTACTGCGGGACCCGTTTGCGCAAGCGCGCTCCGAAGATCGAGCGCGACGGGTCGGTGGCGCCGTCCGGGCGCGAGCGCAAGGCGCGCAAGCGCACCGTGCCGCGCCTCTCGCGCTTCCGGCCGGGGGAGATCCCAGGCATCCGCGGCGACTACGGCGCGCGGCCCTACGCGACGATCGTGCTGGTCACGCTCTCGCTGTTCGGCTACCTGCTGCTGTTCCCCGTGTCGGTGGGCGATGTCGCGGTCGACGGCCCCATCGACGGCGAGTGGTGGCGCGTCGCCGTTTCGCCCTTCCTCTACGGGAACGTCTGGTACGAGCTGGCCGCCGTCACCGCGATCGGCGCCTACGGGTGGCTGCTCGAACGCCGTCACGGACCCGTCGCCGTCGTGGTGCTGTTCGCGCTGTGCGGCATGGGCGGCATCGCCCTCGCCGCCGTGGTCGATCCGACGCCGTTCGCCATCGGCGGCAACGGCGCGGCGCTCGGCCTGCTGTGCGCCTGGGCGGTCCCCGATCTCATCGCTCGCAGCCGTGGCGACGAGTACGAGGGCGATCTGCTCGGCACGGCGATCTTCGCCGTCGTGCTGCTGCTGATGCCGCTGGCGACGACGCAGGCCAGCGCGATCGCGGGCTTCGCGGGCGCGGCGGCCGGGCTGCTGGCAGGCTTGGTGCTGGCCCGAGCGCGCATCGCCTAGGCTCAAGGGCCGATGCCCGACCGGCGATACAGCGCCGAGGAGGTCGACGCGGCCGTCGCGGCGCTGGCGGACCCCGAACGCTTCGCCCACGCGCAGGAGATCGTCACCCACGCCGCGCCCGGCCTGCAGCACGTGCTCGACGAGGCGCTGGCCGAGGGCGGCTGGTTCGGCAGCGCTCACGAGGCGGAGGTCAGTCGCGCCGCTTCGGCCGACGATGCTCAGGAGCGCCTGCGGGCGGTGCGCACGCTCGTCGCCGAGGAGACCCGCCTGGGGATGCTCGTCGGCGTGGCGGTCGGGCTCGAGCTCGCCCACGAGCTCATGCGATCCCACCGATCCCCCGAGACAGGAGACGAACGCTGATGGACATCCGCTTCCTCGGCCACGCGGCCTTCGCGCTGGAGAACGATGGCAAGACCATCTTGATCGACCCGTTCCTGACCGGCAATCCCAAGGCCGCCGCGACCGCCGACGAGGTCGCGGCCGACGCGATCCTGCTCACCCACGGCCACGGCGATCACCTCGGCGACACGGTCGCCATCGCCAAGCGCACCGGGGCGCCGGTCGTCGCCATCGTCGAGATCGCACGCGAGCTCGAGCAGGAGGGCCTTCAGGTCTTCGATCCCAACATCGGCGGCACCGTCGAGCTCGAGTGGGGCTCGGTGCGGCTGACCCCGGCGTGGCACACGTCGACTACCCCGAAGGGAACGGCGAACGTCCCCGCCGGCCTTGTCGTCGAGATCGGCGGCAAGCGCATCTATCACCTGGGCGACACCGGCCTGTTCAGCGACCTCGCGCTGCCCAAGCGCCGCGGCCACCTCGACGTCGCGCTGATGTGCATCGGCGGCCACTACACGATGGACCGCTTCGACGCCGTCGTGGCGGCCGAGCTCGTCGGCGCAGATCAGGTCATCCCGTGCCATTACGACACCTTCCCGCCGGTGGAGACCGACGCGCAGGCGTTCAAGTCCGACGTGCAGAACGCGGGCTACGCCGAGGTCGTCATCCTCCAGCCGGGCGAGGTCCACACGCCATGACCACCGCGGTCGTCCTGATCGAGGCCGACCGCGACGCGATGTCGTCGCTGGGCGGCGCCCTGGCCGACCTCGAGGGGGTCGCCGAGGCCTATTCCGTCACCGGCGAGTGGGACTTCGTCGCGATCGTCCGCGTGCCGCGCCACGAGATGCTGGCCGATGTCGTCACCGGGGAGCTCGTCAAGCTCCCCGGCGTGGCTCGCACACAGACGATGGTCGCCTTCGAGGTCTTCTCCAAGCACGACCTCGAGGCGATGTTCTCGATCGGCGGGTAGCAAGTGTCCCCGCGGCGCGGGGCGCATCGGGTTTGTCAGTTGGCCAGCCAGCCAGGCTCGCGATAGGCTCGCCGCCATGAGCGATGAGCCCACTGCCGCGCGCAGCGAGAGCGCCAACGCGCCGGCCAAGCGCACCGACCGCGTCGACTTTCGCGCCACGAGCGACCCCGCGCTGCAGGAGTCCGCGGACCGCGGCGAGGCCAACCTCCTGACCTATCGCGAGCTCTATGAGCTCTGGGAGCGCCAGCACTGGGCGGTGCAGGACATCGACTTCAGCCAGGATCGCGTCGACTGGCACGAGCGCATCGAGCCCGACGAGCGCGTGGCCCGCATGTACGGGCTCAGCTCGTTCTTCGTCGGCGAGCAGCGGGTGGCCGCCGAGCTGGGGCCGATCATGCGCGCGGTCCCCGACGAGGACATGCGCATCTTCCTGTGCACGCAGATCGCCGACGAGGCGCGCCACGTCGCGTTCTTCGACCGCTTCTACGACGAGGTCGGCGTGCTCGAGGCCGACGGCCTGCAGGCGCGCCTGGCGGAGACCAGCGAGCACCTCAACCCGGAGTTCGAGGTCCTGTTCGACCAGATCCTGCGCGCCCGCGTCGATCGCCTCGCGGTGGAGCCCGAGGACCGCGAGGCGCTCGTCGAAGCGATCACGATCTACCACATGATCGTCGAGGGGATGCTCGCCCTCACCGGCCAGCACTTCATCATCGACTACAACGAGCAGGCGGGAACGCTGCCCGGCTTCGTGAAGGGCTTCATTAACGTCGCGCGCGACGAGCACCGCCACGTCGCGTTTGGGGCGCGCTTCCTACGCGACATGGCGCGCGAGGACCCGCGCCATGGCGCCGCGATCCAGCGCACACTCGTGGAGGTCGGGCCGGTGGCGCAGGGCGTGCTGCGACCGAAGTGGATCCCTGAGGACGTCGGCGACGACGAGGCGATCTTCGGCGCGTCGGTCGACGAGACGCGCGCCTTCGCGCTGCAGGCGCTCGAGCGCCGGCTGAAGGTCATCGGGCTCGCCGCCGCGGCGTAGAGCCGCCCGCCGGGCGGGAGCCGGCCGAAGGCCGGCGGTCTCGGGGGCTGGATGCCAGCCGGCGGTCTCAGACCGCGGGGCAGGATGCCCCGCGGAGGTAACCTCTTGGTCGTGTCCGTCGTCCGCGAGGAGTTCGGTCCGACGCTGCCCGAGCTCCTCGGGTCGCGACTTGGCCTGCCCGCGCGCAAGGTGTGGCTCGCTCTCGGGGTCGTCGGTGTCGTCGCGGTCGGTGTCGTGCTGTGGCTGACGCTGCGCCCGACGCCGGGACAGGCGAGCGTCGTCGTGCGCAACCCGGTCGCGTTCAACCTCATCCACACCGACGCGCTGCAGCGCCGCGCGCCGCGGGCGGGGGAGGAGCTGCGGCTGGAGTCGGCCGCGGGGCCTCCGCAGTCGTTCGTGGTGCACCCGCTGCGCATCGGGTCTTATAAGGGCGACGTCAGCGCCGAGCTCACCCTGATGGCGTCGCGGATGATCGACGAGATGCGCGCGCAGTACCCCGGCTTCATCTACCGCAGCGAAGGCCGCGTCAACGTCAACAAACAGCCCGGCTACCAGATCGTCTTCCAGGCCAAGGTCGACGGGCATACCACCTACGGCAAGCGCGTGCTGCTCGTGGTCGGGCCGGACCCGCCACCGCACAGCGGCCTGGACATCACGATGCTCGCCGCCCGCTCAGCCGGCGTCCCGAAGGCCGACGCGGTGGCCGCCAACGGCGCCCTGAAGACGCCGTACCGCTCGCTGCGGTTCGGGACCCAGCGGCCGTGACCGACCTCGGCTGGGACGAGTTCGTGCGCGTCGACATGCGCGTGGGGCGCATCGTCGAGGTCGAGGACTTCCCCGACGCGCGCCAGCCGGCCTGGAAGCTGCGCGTGGACTTCGGCGAGGAGATCGGCGTGCGCCGCTCGTCGGCGCAGATCACGAACTACCCGCGTGAGGATCTCGTCGGGCGCCTGGTGGTCGGCGTGGTCAACTTCCCGCCCAAGCAGATCGGGCCGGTGCGCTCGGAGTGCCTGGTCCTCGGGACCTACAGCGACGGGCAGGTGCTGCTGCTGGCACCGGAGCCGGCCGCGGCGCTCGGCGATCGCGTCGGCTAGGAAGCCGGCGGCGGATCGGCCGGCGGCGGGGCGGTCGGCGGCGGGTCGGCCGGCGGGGGAGTGCCGTCGGCCGGCGGCGGCGTGGGCGCCCCGTCGGCGGGCGGCGGCGCCGGGTCGGCCGGAGGCGGCGTGGTGGCCGGCGGAGGCGGCGGCTGCGTCAGCACCGGATCCGCGGTGGCGGGCGGCGGCGGTGGGGGCGCCTGCGGTGTCGTCTCGTCGGCGCCGGTGGACCCCGCGACCGTGGGCTGCTGCTGGGGCAGCGTCGCGGTGGCCGAGCCCTGCTGGGGCGGGGGAACCATCGCGGTCGCCGGCGCCGCCGGCTGCTCGGCCGGGGCGGCGGACTTCTGCGCCGCGCTGCGCTTGGCCGCCGACTGCGCGTCGGCGTTCTTGTCTGCGCTCGCGCCCTTGGCCGGCCTGGCCGGCGGCTGGTGCTTGCGCGGCGGGAGCGGGGCGGCAGCCGGCTGGGGCTGGGCGGCGATGACCTGCGGCGTGGCCGGGACGGTGGCGGTGGCGGCGGCGACCGGCGTGGCGTGGCGCGCAAGCGGCCGGTGCCTGACGTGGTCGACCTCGACGGCCCCCGCGGTGACGATGGCCGCCGCGGCGATCCCGGCCGCCGCCTTGGAGGCCATCGCGCCGACGCCGGCCGACAGCGCTCCGCCCGCGCCCGCGGCGCTCGCGCTCGCGCTCGCGGTGGCGGCGGCGCTGCTCCCCGCGCTCGCCGTCGTGCCGAGGTTGGCCAGCAGCAGCTTCTTGAGCAGCAGCAGCGGCCCGACCGGGAACACCGCGGCCAGTGCGCGGTTGTTGGCGCGCAGGTGCTTGCGGAAGGCCGAGCAGCGGTCGCACGCGCGCAGGTGGCGGCGCACCGGTGGGGTCATGCGCTGAAGCCCCTCGGCGACCTCGCCGAGCTCGTCGCGGACCTCTTCGCAGGTCAGGCGCCGCGCCTCGGCCGCCTCGGCCAGCGACACACGCGCGCGCACGAGCAGCGACTTGACGCTGGGGACCGTCGTCTCCATCGCCTCGGCGATCTGGTCGTAGCTGAGCGCGTCGATCTCGCGCAGCAGCAAGGCCGTGCGCTGGGTCTCGGGGAGACCTTGCACGTCCTGCACGAGCAGCCGGAACTCCTCGCGGCGGTGGACCTTGTCAGCCGTCGACGCGCCGTTCTCGGAGAGGTGGACGTCCATCGAGTCCACGCCGATCGCCTGGACGCGGCGCAGGTGGTTCAGCGATCGGTTCCGGGCGATCCGATAGAGCCAGGGCCGCACGTTCAGCGGGCGCTCGTCGGCGATCATCGCGTTGAACGCCGCCGCGAAGACCTCCTGGAGCACGTCCTCGGCGTCCTCGCGGGAGCTGAGCATGTGCCGGCAGAAGGCGAGCAGGCGCGCCTGGTAGCGCGCGACGAGGGCCTCGTAGGCGGCCTGGTTGCCGCGCCGAGTCAGCGCGACGAGCCGCTCGTCGGACTGGATCCGTAGCAGCGGCGTCGGGCCACGAAGGCCGTCGGCATCGACGTGATTGAGGGCTGAGGCTTCCACGCGTGAAAAATCGGCTCGCGCAGTGAACACGAGCAGACCCCTGCGGTTGCGTCACGACAGGGTAGCCGTCCGTTCGCAGACGGCGACGTACACGCCCGCAGATACATAGACGAGCATGTCAGCGTCCGCAGCTACGCTTAGGCGGATGGCTGTGACGGTCACTCAGCTGCGCAGCTTCCTGGCTGTCGTTCGCACCGGCTCGGTGACTGCGGCCGCGGAGCAGCTCGTCGTGTCGCAGCCGTCGGTGTCGGCCGCGGTGTCCGCTCTCGCCCGCGAGCTCGGGGTCGAGCTGACCGAGCGCGTCGGGCGCAACGTCCGGCCCAGCGCCGCGGGCGCGGTCTTCGCGGCGTACGCGGCGGACGTCGTCGGCCTGCTCGACCAGGGCGCGCGCGCTGCACGGGAGGTGGCCGACCGCACGGCCAGGGAGCTGCGCATCGGCGCCGTGACCACCGCCGGCGAGCACATCGCGCCCCAGCTCGTGCAGGCGTTCGCCGCCGGCCATCCGGACATCGCGGTGAGCGTCGACGTCGGCAACCGCGAGCGCGTGTTCGAGCGCCTGCGCACCCATCGCTCGGACCTCGCGATAGGGGGCCGGCCGCCGGACGACGGCATCGTCGGCGAACGCTTCCTCGACAACCCGATCGTCGTCATCACCGCGCCCGACGATCCGCTCGCGAAGGCGCGGAGGGTCCCCGTCGAGCAGCTCGGATCGCGGCCCTGGCTGCTGCGCGAGGAGGGCTCCGGCACGCGCTCGATGACCGAGGAGTTCCTGGCCGGCCACGATCTGCGCCCGCCGATCCGTACCCTCGGCTCCAACGGCGCGATCAAGCAGGCCGCCCGCGCGGGCCTCGGCGTGTCGCTGCAGTCGCGGCTGGCGACGCACCTCGAGGTCGAGCTGGGGCTCCTCGGGACGATCCGCGTCGACGTGCCCCTGCCGAGCCGGCAGTGGTACGTGATCCGCCCGGCGCACGGCCCCGTGCGCCCGGCGGTCGAGGAGTTCCTGCGCTTCGTTCGCACCGGCGACGCAAGGGCCGCCGTCGAGCGCGGCCTTACGATGCCACTCGCTCCAGCTCCTCGCGGCCCAGCGCCACCGCCGCCCGGCCCGTGACCAGGTGGTAGAGGATCAGCAGCTGGATGAGCGCGAGCGACTCGGAGCGGTGCAGCTCGGTGCCGATCGTGAACTCGCCGAGCCGGTCGGTGCGCAGGTGGCTCGCGAAGTGCAGCCGCTCCCAGATCGTCTCCTCGATCTCGCGTCGCGCCAGCTCGCGGTCGAATGTCGCCCGGGATGAACAGTGCACCTCGCCGTCGCGCTCGGTCAGCTTGATGCCCTGGTCGAGCGCGCCGTTCGAGCACCGGCTGCAGGTCGGGGTGCTGGAGCGACGCGCGCAGCGACGAGCTCGGCGTCGAGGTGCTCCTGGTCGTCGCCGCGCCGGGCAGGAACGAGACGACGATGTCGGCGTGGTGCTGCTGCGGCCGGATGAACGGCCTCCGAGTCGGGCTCGCGCGGTCGAGCTCGGCGAGCACCTGGTCGGTCGTGTAGCCGCGGCGCGAGCAGTCGCGCTGCACCTTCCACTTGCGGCGCAGCTCCTCGGGCGGCGCGAGGTAGACGCGCACGTCGTAGCAGTCGCGCAGGTCGTCGGTGTAGTAGCCGAGCAGGCCCTCGATGACCGCGAACTGCGTCGGCTCGACGTAGCACGGGCGGCCCGAACGTGCCGTCGTCGTGGCGGTAGACCGGCTTCAGGAACGGCTCGCCCGCGCGCAGATGTGCGCGAGGTGCTGGGCCATGATGTCCATGTAGTTGCAGTCGGGGTGCAGCGGCGTGATGTTCCGCTCCGCGCGCTGCCTGCGGTCGTAGCGGTGGTAGTCGTCGATGCAGACGTGCGTGACGTTGTCCTCGCCGAGCACGCGCACGAGGCCGCGGGTGAGGGTCGTCTTGCCGGCCGCCGAGTCGCCGACGACGCCGAGGATGATCGGCCGTGCCATGGGTCGCCCTTCCTAGCGCGCGCCCAGGAATGATGCGTGCTGGTTCGTCGTCTTCGGGCTCGTCGGTCCTCCGCGAAGACGCTGCTCTTCATGATGTCGTCGGCGTGATCGTCATCAGCTCCTCGCGCGTGAGCTCGCTGGCCTCGGCGAAGAGCCGGTTCGCCTGACGCAGCCGCGCGCGGTCGATCGAGTTGCGGACGCTGCGGCCGTGCGCGAAGCGCGGCGCTTGACGCGCCGCTCGAGGTACTCGCGGAACGCCTCCTCGGCGCCCTCGCCGAAGCACGTAGTTCTGCTGGTCCATCATCAGGTGCGCGATCGCCATCAGCTCGTCGACGTCGTAGTCGGGGAAGTCGATGTGGTGCGCGACGCGCGAGCTCAGGCCCGGATTCGAGTGGAAGAAGTCGTCCATCCGGTCCTTGTAGCCGGCGAAGATCACGACGAGCTTGTCGCGCTCGGCCTCCATCACCTGCAGCAGGATCTCGATCGCCTCCTGGCCGTAGTCGCGCTCGTTCTCCGGCCGGTAGAGGTAGTACGCCTCGTCGATGAAGAGCACGCCGCCGTAGGCGCGGCGCAGCACTTCCTTCGTCTTCGGCGCGGTGTGGCCGACGTACTGGCCGACGAGGTCGTCGCGGGTGACCGAGACCACGGCGCGCGCTTCTCGATGTAGCCGAGGCGGTGCAGGATCTCGGCCATCTTCATCGCGACGGTCGTCTTGCCGGTGCCCGGGTTGCCCGTGAAGCGACATGTGCAGCGACGGCGGCTCGGAGCGAGGCCCACCTCGCGCCGCAGCCGGTCGATCAGCAGCAGCGCGGCGATCTCGCGGATGCGCGTCTTGACCGGGCTGAGCGCGATCAGCTCGCGATCGAGCTGTCGAGCACCTCGATGACGTTCGTCTCGCGAGGCGCGCCGAGGTCGGCCTCGTCGGACGGCCGTCGCCCTCCGCGCTCGACGTCCGTCGCCGGCTCCTCCACGGGAGCCGCCGGCGGTTCGCCCATCCGAACGGCGTTCCGCTCACGCGCCGTCGGCCGAGCGCGCTCGGCGGCGCGACTCGACGTGCGACGGCTCGTGTCAGCGGTGCATCACGGTCGCGGCCCTCGTCCGCTCGAGCTCGGAAGCCGGGCTCGACCGACGGGCGGTTGACGATGAAGCTCAGCGCGGTCGTCTGGCGCGCCGTAGCGTCGCGTCGTAGGCGATCACCTTGATGTAGTGGCTCGGGGAACGCCTCGCGGCAGGCGCGCACCTCGCGCATCGACGATCGTCGGCCTGCTCGGCCGCAGGTCGAAGAGCGGCAGGCCCCACATCTCCCAGTAGGCGTTCCGCGGATGCGGGTCGTCGGTGTACTCGATCGAGATCGACCAGCCGTTGTCCAGCGCGTAGCGGATCTGCGCCTCGATCTGCTCGTCGGTGAGGTCGGGCAGGAACGAGAAGGTGCCTTGTGTGACTCTCATCTGTTCGTCCTCCCTAGTACCGACGGACGGGGTCGCGACGCAGTCGGGCACGTCGGTGGACTCGAAGTCGAACGTGATGTCCTTCCAGACCTGCAGCGCGGCGTTCGAGCTCGGGGCAGCCCTTGGCCGCCCTTCTCGAGGATGTCCGGGCCCTCCTGGAAGTAGTCCTTGCCCTCGTTGCGGGCCTGGATCATCGCCTCGACCGCGACGCGGTTCGCGGTCGCGCCGGCGCGGATGCCCATCGGGTGGCCGATCGTGCCGCCGCCGAACTGGAGGATCGACGTCCTCGCCGAGGTAGTGCAGGAGCTGGTGCATCTGGCCGGCGTGGATGCCGCCCGAGGCGACCGGCATGACGCCGGGCATCGACGCCCAGTCCTGGTCGAAGTAGATGCCCGTTCGTCGGGTGTCTCGGGGATGAAGTTCTCGCGCAGCGTGTCGTAGAAGCCCTTGTCGCGTGCCGGGTCGCCCTCGAGCTTGCCGACGACCGTGCCGGCGTGGATGTGGTCGACGCCGATCAGGCGGCACCACTTGGCGATCACGCGGAAGCTGACGCCGTGCGTCTTCTGGCGCGTGTAGGTGCCGTGGCCGGCGCGGTGCAGGTGCAGGATGACGCCGTTCGCGCGCGCCCACTCGCGACATCGACTGCATCGCGGTGTAGCCGATGGTGAGGTCGATCATCACGATGACGCTGCCGAGCTCCTTGGCGAACTCGGCGCGCTCGTACATCTCCTCCATCGTCGCCGGCGGTGACGTTCATGTAGTGGCCCTTGATCTCGCCGTCTGCGGCCATCGCGCGGTTGACGCCCTCCATCGCGTAGAGGAAGCGGTCGCGCCAGCGCATGAACGGCTGCGAGTTGATGTTCTCGTCGTCCTTGGTGAAGTCGAGGCCGCCGCGCAGCGCCTCGTAGACGACGCGGCCGTAGTTCTTGGCCGACAGGCCGAGCTTGGGCTTGACGGTCGCGCCCAGCAGCGGGCGGCCGAACTTGTCGAGGTACTCGCGCTCCATCACGATCCCGTGCGGCGGGCCCTGGAAGGTCTTGACGTAGTGCGGCGGGATGCGCATGTCCTCGAGCCGCAGCGCCTTGCAGGGCCTTGAAGCCGAAGACGTTGCCGATGATCGACGAGGTCAGGTTGGCGATCGAGCCCTCCTCGAACAGGTCGATGTCGTAGGCGATCCTGGCGATGTACTCGCTCGCTGCCGGGCACCGGCTCGACCGGGTACGCCTTGGCCTGGTAGTGCTTGTGGTCGGTCAGGCGGTCGGTCCAGACGACCGTCCAGGTCGCCGTCGAGGACTCGCCGGCTACGGCAGCGGCCGCTTCGATCGGTCGACGCCGGGCTGCGGCGTGATGCGGAAGGCCGCGAGGATGTCGGTGTCCTTCGGGACGTAGTCGGCGTCGTAGTACCCCATCTCGGCGTACGGCGTGACGCCCGCGGACCAGCGGTCCTTCTTGGCGTTCATGCCGCCACCGCCTCTCGGTCGATACCGCGGCGCGCTTGCGCTGTGGAGCGCGCGCGGCTTTGGAACATGGCTCGCGCGGCGTCCTCGTCGTGCGCCCACGCCTGAAGCGCGGCGGCCTGGAGCGCGCGCCCATAGGAGAAGGTCAGTTCCCACGGCGCGTCGCCGGCGTTGATGGCGCTGAGGTGGGCGACGGCGAGCTCGTCGCTCTGGCCGCCCGAGAGGAAGGCGATGCCCGGCACCGCGGCGGGCACGGCGCGCCGCAGCACGGCCAGCGTCCGGTGCGCGACCTCGTCGACGTTCGGCTGCTCCGGGCAGGTCATGCCCGCGAGGACCATGTTGGGCTTGAGGACGAGGCCCTCGAGGCAGACGCGCTGGTCGCGCAGCTCGGCGAACAAGGCGCCGAGGGTGTCTTCGGTGACCTGCGCGCAGCGATCGATCGTGTGGTCGCCGTCCATGAGCACCTCGGGCTCGACGACGGGCACGACGCCCGCCTCCTGGCAGAGCGCTGCGTAGCGGGCGAGCGCGTGCGCGTTGACCGCGATGCAGTAGCGCGATGGCGTGGCGGCGCCGATCGAGAAGACCGCGCGCCACTTGGCGAAGCGCGCGCCGAGGGCGCGGTACTCGGCAAGCCGCTCGCGCAGGCCGTCGAGCCCTTCGGTCACGGTCTCGCCGTCGGCGCCGGCCAGCGGGTTGATGCCGGTGTCGACCTTGATCCCGGGGATCAGGGCGAGGCGTTCGAGCAGCACGGGGAACGGCGTGCCGTCGGAGGCGCGCTGGCGGATCGTCTCGTCGTACAGGATGACGCCGCTGATCGCGTCGGCGATCCCGGGGGCGGTGACCAGCAGCTCGCGGAAGCGGAGGCGTGTCTGCGGGGTGGACGTCGCTCCCACGGCCTCCATGCGCCTGGTCATCGTGGCGTTGCTCTCGTCGGCGGCCAGGATGCCCTTGCCGTGGGCGACCAGCTCGGCCGCTGTTGTCTTCAGTGCGTCCGTCGTCATGAGGCCGGGCAAGCTAGGGCAGGAGACTTCGACAAACAAGAAAAGATCAGCGGACTTTCATAGAGCATTGATTAACTGTCGTCCGGATTCGGGACGTCCGCCCGGATCGCCTACGATCCGGGCGCCCGCCCGGGTGCTGGAATTGGCAGACAGTGCGGCCTTAAAAGTCGCTGCTCGTATGAGCGTGAGGGTTCGAGTCCCTCCCCGGGCACATGCGACGCAAGGCTCTCTGCGCTCGGGGTCCGTGCGCCGATATCCCGCTCTGGCGCTCAAGTTCCCCGCGCGAAAGCCCGATGAGCATCCCTAGACGATGGGGGGCCCCTCGCGCGTGCTCGTGGATCCTGCGGATCCCACGCCCAACCGCCGGCATATTGCGCGGTCGCTCGGCCTGCTGTTCCTCATCCAGGGGACGCTCGGTGAAGGGTGGCTGCTGCTGCCCCACGAGGCCCGCCACGCGCAGGCTGTCGTGCTCATCTGCGTGCTGGCCCAGGTGCTCGGCATCTGGATGCGGCGCGGCGGGTTTGACGCCGCTCCGCTGTGGGTGCTCAAGGCGATCATCACGCTCGGCACGCTGCTGGCCGCCGCTGGGTGCGTGTTTACCGGCGCGGGCACCGGCTTCGCGTTCTTCTTCCTCTGGGTCACCCCCTACGCCGTGTACTTCGGGTTGCGCCAGGCCGCCTTCCAGACCGCGATCGCCGTCCTCGGCCTCGTGGGCTCGCGCATGGCCATCGCCGACGGGCAGTTCGTCGCCAGCCAGGTCGGCCAGTGGCTGTTGCCCGCCGCGACCATCATCGTCGTCTCGTCGATCGTCCACCAGCTCACCCGCGAGCTCGGGCGCGCGGACCGCGAGCGCCTGGTCTCCGAGCGCGAGCGCGCCGAGGCCGAGGCCCGGCGCGCGGCATCCGAGCGCGAGCGCGCACACCGCGAGGCGGCGATGGCGCGGCTCGGCCGCCTGGCGCTGCGTGCCTCCGATCGCGCGCTGCTGCTCGACGAGACCGTGCGCGTCCTCACCGAGACCCTGCGCGTCGAGCATTGCGCCATCCACGAGCTGCAGGAGGACGGCACGCACATGCGCGCCGTCGCCGCGGTCGGGTTTGCCAACGGCGAGGACGTCCCCGCCGACGAGCAGCGGCTGGGCGGCTACGTGCTCGCCGGCGACGAGCCCATCATCGTCTGGGAGTGGGCCAGCGAGCGGCGCTTCACGGTCCCCAGCCTGCGCGATCGCGGCATTCGCGCCACGGCTGCGGCAGCGATCCGGGGACGCTCGGGCGCCTTCGGGATCATCGCGGTGCACTCGGCCACCGTCGGCGAGTTCTCCGGCGAGGAGGGCCAGTGGCTGCAGTCGATCGCCGACCTCCTGGCCTCGGCGCTGGATCGCGAGCGCTCGGAGGCGGTCATGCGCCACCAGTCGCTGCACGACGCGCTGACCGGCCTTCCCAACCGCGCCCTGCTCTTCGACCGCGTCGAGCACGCCTTCAGCCGTGCCGAGCGCTTCAGCCTCGGTGTCGCGGTCCTGCTGCTCGACGTCGACGGCTTCAAGACGGTCAATGACTCACTCGGCCATCAGGCCGGCGACGAGCTGCTGGTCGAGATCGGCCACCGGCTGCAGGAGGTCGTGCGCACGTCGGACACCGTGGCCCGCCTGGGCGGCGACGAGTTCGTCGTGCTCGCCGAAGTCGAGTCAGATGACGAGGCCTTCGAGATCGCCGACCGCATCGCGCAGGTCTGGGAGCAGCCGTTCGCGGTCGCCTCGGGCGAGGTCTTCTGCTCGGCGTCCGTCGGCATCGCGGTCGGCCGCGCGGCGCAGCCGCCCGCCAAGATGCTGCGCGAGGCCGACGCCGCGATGTACCGCGCCAAGGAGCGCGGCCGCGGGCGCGCCGAGATGTTCGACGAGGAGATGCGCCGCGACGCCTTCGAGCGGCTGCGCACCGAGTCCGACCTGCGCCGCGCGCTGGAGCGCGACGAGTTCCACGTCCTCTACCAGCCGATCTTCGACACCGTCACGCTGCGCCCGATGGGCGTCGAGGCGCTCGTGCGCTGGCAGCACCCGACGCGCGGCATCGTCGGCCCGGTCGAGTTCATCCCGCTCGCCGAGGAGACCGGCCTGATCGCACCGCTTGGCAAGTGGGTGCTCGAGCACGCGGTCGCCGAGGTCGCCGACTGGCGCCTGCGCTTCCCCGACGTGCCGCTGCGCGTCGCGGTCAACGTCTCCGGCCAGCAGCTCGCCCGCCCCGAGTTCCTCCACGAGGTCCGCGCCGCCCTTGCCGCCTCGGGCCTGCCGCCCGAGTCCCTGGGCCTGGAGATCACAGAGTCGATCCTCATCAAGGAGTCCGGCTCGCCACGCACGACGCTCGAGGCATTGCGTGCCATGGGCGTCAAGGTGCTGATCGACGACTTCGGCACCGGCTACTCGTCGCTGGCGCGCCTGAAGCGCTTCCCGCTCGACGTCATCAAGGTCGACCGCTCGTTCGTCGACGGCGTCGGCGCCGAGGACGAGGACACCGCGATCGTCGCGGCCATCGTCGACATCGCCCGCTCGCTCGGCCTGCAGGTCATCGCCGAGGGCGTCGAAGGCGAGGTCCAGCTCCAGCACCTGCGCGAGCTCGGCTGTCACGGAGCGCAGGGCTACCTCTTCTCGGGTCCGCTGCCTGGCGACGCGTTTGCTGCGTTCCTGGCGGAGGAGGCTGCCGAAGCGGCGCCGGCTGTGGCGGGGTTCTAAGGTCTGCCGCTCGGCGACAGACGGTGACACCGCACACACAGAGCCGGCTTGGCGCCACGGCCTTGGCGGCCCGCCTCGTTGCCCCGCGGGTCCGCCCTCGGACAGCGCGTGGGACGATCGCCATGTGGCGCCGCACGCCGACATCCGCGTCCGCCTGACCCCGCGTGCCGCGCGCGACGAGATCAGCGCGGGGCGCGAGCCGGGGAGCTACGCGGTCAGAGTGACCGCACCGCCGGTCGACGGCCGGGCCAACGACGCGCTGCGCAAGCTGATCGCCGACCGGGCGGGCGTGGCACCGTCGCACGTCAGCGTCGCCCGCGGCGAGAAGTCGCGCGACAAGGTCGTCCGCGTCGAGGGGCTCGACGTGGTCGCGCTGCGCGAGCGGCTGGCACGCTGAGCGCGCCCGCTCCGCGCCCGGCGCGCTGAGCGCGCCCGCTCCGGCGCGGTCACCGCAAGTTTCCGCGCCGACCGTCGTTGGCGCTGGCAAGGAGAGGCGCGCCGGCGGCAATGGGCCCGCCCGCCCCGGCGCGCACGTGAGTCCGCTTTGCTCGTGTCCCGCACGCTCGGAAGAGTCCTCGTCCTCGCCGCGCTCGTCGCGGCCATCACCGTCGTGGCCGTGGTGCTGTTCGGCAACCGCGGCCCGGGCTACACCGTGCACGCGCGCTTTCAGAACGCGTCGCAGCTCGTCAAGGGCGACTTCGTGCAGGTCGCGGGCGTGCCGGTCGGCAAGGTCGCCGGGATCGACCTGACGGCCGACGGTCAGGCCAATGTCCGCATGAAGATCACGGACACCGGCTACCGCCCGCTGCGGCGCGGGACGGAGGCGATCATCCGCCAGGCCTCGCTGTCAGGGGTGGCCAACCGCTACGTCGACCTGCAGCTCCCCGCCGCCGACCATCAGGAGACGATCCCGCCCGGCGGCGTCATCGACCAGACGGACACGACCACCGCGGTCGACCTCGATCAGCTCTTCAACACCTTCGACCCGAAGACGCGCAAGGCGCTCAGCGGCGTCATCCGCGGCTATGCCTCCGCCTACGGCGGCAAGGGCGCCGAGGCCAACGCCGGCTGGGCCTATCTCAACCCGGCGCTGGCCGCCTCGAGCAGGCTGTTCGACGAGCTCGACTCCGACACCCCGACCCTCAAGCGCTTCATCGGGACCTCGGCGCAGCTGGTCGGCGACCTCGCCGCCCGCCGGGCCGACCTCGCGGGCCTGGTCGACCACCTGGCCACCACGACCGGCGCGATCGGCCGCCAGAAGCAGGCGCTCTCCACCGCGATCGGCGACCTGCCGGGCTTCATGCGCCGCGCCGACACCACCTTCGTCAACCTGCGCGCGACGCTCGACGACCTGCAGCCGCTGGTCGACGAGGCAAAGCCCGTCGCGAAGAAGCTGCAGCCGTTCTTCGGCCAGCTCCGTCCTCTGGCCCGCGACGCGCGCCCGACGCTGCGCGACCTGGCGAGGCTCGTGCGCGAGCCCGGCGCCTCCAACGACCTCGTCGAGCTGGCGAAGTCGGCCGTGCCACTGCGCGGCGCCGCGGTCGGCCCGATCAAGCGCGAGGGCAAGGAGCGCGACGGGGCCCTGCCGGCCTCGACCAGCGCGCTGAAGGAGGCGACGCCCGAGCTTGCAACCGCCGTCCCCTACACGCCCGACCTGACCGGCTGGTTCGACGACTTCAGCCACTCCGGGCTCTACGACGCCCTCGGCGGCGCCAGCCGCGCGGCGATCTACGTGAACCTCTTCGCGCCGGCCAACAGCGCCCTCAAACCGCTGCTGAACCCGGTCACCCAGAGCGCGGCGTTCAAGAACGCCACCTCGCTGGACCAGCGCTGGCGCTGCCCCGGCGCGGCGGAGCGCAACGCGATCTTCAAGCCGACGCCCGATTTTCCGTGCGACGCGTCCGAGGGGCCGCTGGGGCCGTGAAGCGCGCGATCGCCACCCTGCTGCTCGTCGCCGGCCTCGGGATCGTCTACATCGCCGCGACCGGCGCCGGCACCAACCCGGACAAGGGCAAGTACTGGGTGCAGTTCGACAACGCCTTCGGCCTCATCAAGGGGGGCGACCTGAAGATCGCCGGCGTGCGCGCGGGCCGGATCACCGACATCAAGCTCGACCGGCGGACCAAGCGCGCGGTCGTCGGCTTCAAGATCGACAAGAACGGCTTCGGCTCGCTGCGCACCGACGCCTCGTGCGAGTCGCGCCCGCAGTCGCTCATCGGCGAGTACTTCGTCGACTGCGAGCCCGGCACGGCCGCGCAACACCTCGACCCCGGCGCGACGATCCCGGTCGCGCACACCGCGTCGACGGTCCCGCCCGACCTGGTCAACGACATCCTGCGCCGCCCCTACCGCGAGCGGCTGAGCCTGATCATCGGCTCGCTGGGCGCGGGCGTCGCGGGCAACGCCGACAACCTCAACGCCGCGATCCGCCGCGCCAGCCCGGCGCTGCGCGAGACCGACAAGGTGCTCGCCACACTCGGCGCGCAGAACCGGATCCTGGGCGATCTCGCCGTCAACGCCGACGAGGTCGTGGGCGATCTGGCCGCCAATCGCAAGGACGTCGGGCGCTTCGTGACCAAGGCGAAGGTCACGGCGCAGGCCTCGGCCGAGCGCCGCGGCGACATCGCCGCCGTCCTGCGCGAGCTGCCGGGCTTCCTCGAGGAGCTGCAGCCGACGATGAAGGCGCTGGGCAGCGTCGCCGACGACGACGGCGCCGCGCTGCGCAACCTCGACGCCTCCTCCACGCAGCTCACCGACTTCTTCGACCAGCTCGGCCCGTTCGCCGACGCCTCGCGGCCGGCCGTCCGCTCGCTCGGAAAGGCGTCGCAGACCGGGGACCGGGCGGTCAAGGCGGCGCCGCCGGTCATCTCCCAGCTCGGCGCCTTCGCGAAGGGCACGCCGGAGCTGGGCAAGAACCTGGCGATCGTCCTCGGACACCTCGACGACCGCAGGCACGCGGTCGAGAAGGACCCGCGCAGTCCCGGCGGCCAGGGCTATACCGGCCTCGAGGCGCTCCTGCAGTACGTCTACGACCAGACGACGTCGACGTCGATCTTCGACCAGAACAACCACATCCTCAAGATCGGCGCGTTCGTCGGACCGTGCGCCAACTACGCCAGCGAGGACACGCTGCGCAAGGACCCGGGCCTGGAGGCGGCGTGCGGCTCGCGCCTGGGGCCGACGCAGCCGGGCCTCAACTACCCCGACTCCACCAAGCGAGCCGAGCCCGCCAAGCTGACGCGTGCCCGCGCCGAGCGCAAGCGCACCGACGGCAACCCCGGCCTGCCGCTGCCGCCGGTGCCGGCCCCCGACAAGCCCTCGACGCCCGCGACCCCGGCGCTGCCTCCGACGCCCTCGGCCCCGTCGCTGCCCACCACGCCCGACCCGCCGCCGGTGCAGCTGCCGCCGCTCCCGCTGCCCGATCTCCCGCCGCTGCCGAGCACCGGCAGCAGCGACAACAGCAGCAACGACCGCGGCGGCGGACTCCTCGACTACCTGCTGGGTAAATGAGCCGCGCCCGCCGACCCCGCGCCTCGATCGTCGCCAGCCCCGTGCTCGTCGGGGCCGTCACCGCGCTGGTCGTCGTCGTGGCCGTCTTCCTGGCCTACAACGCCAACAACGGCCTGCCCTTCGTGCCGACGCGCCAGCTCAACGTGCTCGTGTCGAACGGGGCCAACCTGATCAAGGGCAACGAGGTCCGCTCCGGCGGCTTCCGAGTGGGCGTCGTCACCGACATGACGCCGGTCATGCTGCCCAGCGGCAAGGTCGGAGCCAAGGTCACGCTCAAGCTCGACCGCAAGATCGGCCCGGTGCCGGTCGACTCGCACATCGTCATCCGGCCGCGCTCGGCGCTCGGGCTGAAGCACGTCGAGCTCGACGCCGGGCGCTCGAAGCAGGTCTTCGCAGACGGGGCGACCATGCCGGCCGGCCAGGCCAAGGTCCCGGTCGAGCTCGACGAGGTCTTCAACATGTTCGACGCGCCGACGCGCCGGGCGTCGCAGGGCAACCTCAAGGGCTTCGGCGACGCCCTCGCCGGGCGCGGCACCGACCTCAACCAGACCATTCAGGTCGCTCCCGAGCTGTTCGACCACCTGCGCTCGGTGATGGCCAACCTCAGCGACCGTCGCACGCACCTGCGCTCGTTCTTCAAGGAGCTCGACGACGCCGCGCGCGTCGTCGCGCCGGTGTCGCAGATCAACGCGCACCTGTTCACGACGATGGCGGACACCTTCGGCGCCCTGTCGCGCGACCCGCAGGCGCTGAAGGCCACGATCGCAAAGAGCCCGCCGACGCTGCGGGCCGGCACCGAGTCGCTGCGCGTGCAGCGCCCGTTCCTCGAGCACACCGCGGCGCTGTCGCGCGACCTCGACGCCGCCGCGACCGAGCTGCGCGGCGCGCTGCCGACGGTCGACTCCGCGCTGCGCGTCGGCACGCCGGTCATGCGCCGCTCGACCGCACTCAACGACAACCTGCAGGGCGCGCTCGGCGCGCTCGAGGACCTCGTCAAGGCGCCGACAACGGTCGGGTCGCTGCGCGGCCTGACGGCGACCGTCGGCACGCTGCAGCCGCAGCTGCGCTTCCTCGGCCCGTACGTGACGGTCTGCAACTACTGGAACATCTTCTGGACGTTCGCGGCCGAGCACCTCTCGGCTCCTGACGACACCGGCTCCTCGCAGCGCGCGCTGCTGAACATGGGCATTCAGCAGCCGGGCAGCGACGGCATCGGCGCCTCGGGCGCCAACGAGTTCGCCCACGGCGAGGGCGAGCTGCCCGGCAACGCCGAGCAGTGGGTGCACAACAACGTCTACGGGCCCGCCATCGGCCCCGACGGCCAGGCCGACTGCGGCGCGGGGCAGACCGGCTATATCCAGGCCTACAACCCGCTGCGCGACAAGGGCGTCAAGGGCGACCCGTATCAGGGCGCGGTCACCGAACGCTTCCCGTTGGGCCCACCCGCCCGCGACCTCGGGCCGACGTACGCGCGCTTCGACCGCAACGGCAAGGGCGTCGGCCTGAACCCCGGCCGTGTCCCCGCCGGCGAGACGTTCACCGATCGCCCCGGCGGCCACGGCGCCGACATCGCGAGGGCCGAGCCATGAGGCGCAAGCAGCGCAAGGGGCTGCCGCCGTTCGTCACCGGGCTGCTGACGCTCGTCGTGCTCGGCGTGGCGACCTACCTCGGCTTCACCAAGTCGATCCCGTTCCGCCACCACTACACGCTGCAGGCGGTCTTCCCCTCGGCCAACAACATCCGGCCCGGTTCGCCCGTACGCATCGCGGGCGTCAACGTCGGCAAGGTCACCCAGGTCGGTCACGTCGAGGAGGGGCAGCAGGCGGCCCTCGTCACCATGCGCATCGACAAGAAGGGCCTGCCGATCCACCGCGACGCACGGATGAAGATCCGCCCGCGGATCTTCCTGGAGGGCAACTTCTTCGTCGACGTCAGCCCCGGCTCGCCGCAGGCGCCGGTCGTGCACGACGGCGACCGCATCCCGATCAACCAGACCAGCGCGCCGGTCCAGCTCGACCAGGTGCTCGACGCTCTCCAGGCCCCGACGCGCGCCGACCTGCAGGCGCTGCTGCGCGACTTGTCGGCGGGCCTGAGTGGCGAGGGCGCGCGCGGCTACAACCGCTCGATCCCGTACTGGAAGCCCGCCTACCGCGACTCGGCGATCGTCGCCGACGCGCTGCAGGGCACCCAGGACCATGACCTCTCGCGCTACATCGACAAGGCCGGCCAGGCCGCCGCCGCGATCGACCGCAACCGCGTACAGCTCCAGTCGCTGGTCACGGACTTCAACACGACCGCGGCCGCCTTCGCGGCACGCGACCGGCAGCTCTCGACCGCGGTCGCGGAGCTGCCGCGCACCCTTCAGGCCGGGATGCCGGCGCTCGCCGCGCTGAACCGCTCGTTCCCGGCCGTGCGCGGCCTGGTCGGGGCGGCGCGCCCCGCCGTGCGCTCCTCGGGGCCGGCGATCGACGCGGCCATGCCGCTGGTGCGCCAGGCTCGCGGCCTGGTCTCGCCGCCGGAGCTGCGCGGCCTCGCGCACGACCTGCGCCCGCTGGTGCCGACGCTCACGCAGCTCAATGAGCGCTCGACCCCTCTGTTCGGGCAGGTCTCGCAGGCGTCGAGCTGCCAGAACGACGTGATCCTGCCCTGGACCAAGGACAAGATTCAGGACTCGACCTTCCCCGCGCGCGGCCCGGTCTACCAGGAGGCCACCAAGCCGCTGCCCGGCCTGGCCGGCGAGAGCCGCTCGGGCGACGCCAACGGCCAGTGGTTCCGTGTGATGCTGACGACGCCGAAGTTCGCCTACCCGTTCGGCACCGACAAGTACTTCCTCACCGGCCAGCCGCTGCAGGGCGTCAACCCGCCGACGCCCAACAACCACGCGAGCCCGCCGCTGCGCGCCGACGTGCCGTGCGAGACCCAGCAGTCGCCCGACCTGCGCACCGTGCCGCAGGCGGTGCCGCCTCCGGTGACGCTGGCCCAGCCGTCGGCCGCCGCGCAGACCGCGGCGCTGCAGAAAACCGTCGACTGGCTGCGCAAGAAGTTCGACGCGAAGGTCGACATGCCATGAAGCGCGCGATCGCCAAGCACGCGGGCCACTTCGCCGCCGTGGTCGGGCTGGCGCTCGTCGCCGTGGTCGTCGGCGGCTACATCCTCGCCAACCAGCGCCTGCGCTTCCCGTGGGAGGGCAAGCCGTTCGAGCTGCAGGCCGCGTTCACGACCGCGCAGGCAGTCACGCCCGGCCAGGGCCAGACCGTGCGCGTCTCGGGCGTGCGCGTGGGCGACATCACCAAGGTCGCCCTCAAGGACGGCCACGCCGTGGTGACGATGTCGCTGGACCCGCAGTACAAGGACCTCGTCCACACCGATGCGACCGCGCTGCTGCGGCCCAAGACCGGGCTGAAGGACATGTTCATCGAACTCGATCCGGGCACCGCTCGAGCGCCGCTGGCCAAGGCGCGGTGGACGCTGCCGGTCGGCAACACGCTGCCCGACGTCAACCCCGACGAGATCCTCGCCTCGCTGGACTCCGACACGCGCGAGTACCTCACGCTGCTCGTCGACGGCGCCGGGCAGGGGCTGAAGGGCCGCGGCGATGACCTGCGCGAGGTCTTCCGCCGCTTCGAGCCCACGCACCGCGACCTCGCGCGCGTCAACCAGCAGGTCGCCCTGCGTCACCGCAAGCTGAGTCGCCTGGTGCACTCGCTGGCCGACCTCAACGACGAGCTGGCCGACAAGAGCGACGACCTCGCCGCGCTCGTGAGCTCCTCCAGCGCGGTGTTCCGCGCCTTCGCCTCCGAGCAGGCCAACGTCACGCGGTCGGTCGGCGACCTGCCCGGTGCCCTGCAGCAGACGACCGACACCCTGGGGCGCGTGGAGCGCTTCGCCGACGCGCTACGCCCGGCGGCCATGCACCTGCAGCCGCCGCTGCGGGCGCTGAACCGCGCCAACGCGGCGATCCAGCCGTTCGCCAAGGAGGCGGCACCGATCGTCGAGCAGCAGATCCGGCCGTTCGTGCGCGATGCGCGGCCGGTCGTGCGCTCGTCCAACACGCCGGCAAGCCGGCTCGCGGCCGCAACGCCCGACCTGACGCGCACTTTCACCGTGCTCAACCACCTGTTCAACCTCGTCGGCTACAACCCGAACGGCCGCGAGGGCCCGGCCAAGGACGGCCGCGAGGAGGGCTACCTCTTCTGGATCGCGTGGCTGCAGCACAACGGCGCCGCGCTGTTCTCGACCTCCGACGCCAATGGCCCGTTCCGGGCGGTGACGCTCGGCGGCACCTGCGGCGTCCTGAAGTCGCTGGCCGGCGAGAACCCGCCGCTCAACCAGGCGCTGCTGCCCGCGCTGACCGACCCCAAGCTCTGCGGGAGCAACTGATGCAGAAGCAGGCCCCATCCCCGCTGAAGATCCTGATCATGGTCGTCTTCGCGCTGACGTGCTTCGGGCTCCTGCTCTTCCTGTGGCTGAGCTTCGGGGGGCCCGTCCCGCTGAAGCCCAAGGGCTACGAGTTCAAGGTGGCCTTCCCTGAGGCCACGCAGCTGGGGCTCGAGGCCGACGTGCGCGTGGCCGGGGTCAGCGTGGGCACGGTGCGCGCCAAGGGCATCGACAGCGCCGCACCCCAATCGCACGGTGGCGACCATCGAGCTCGACCGCAAGTACGCGCCGATCGCGCATGACGCGCGGGCGATCCTGCGCCAGAAGACGCTGCTGGGCGAGACCTACGTCGAGCTCACCCTGGGCCACCCCAAGCAGGCCGGCACCGTCCCCGAGGGCGGCTTCCTGGCCGACGGACGGGTGGCCAAGACCGTCGAGCTCGACGAGATCTTCCAGGCACTGGATCCGAGGACGCGCGCGAGCTTCCGCGTCTGGCAGCAGGACCTCTCGCGCGCGGTGGCCGGCCGTGGTCGCGACCTCAACGACGCCCTGGGCAACCTCCCCGCCTTCGCCGGCGACGGCAACGACCTGCTGACGGTGCTCGACGGCCAGGCCTCGCAGGTGCGCGAGCTCGTGCGCGGCACCGGGGAGGTCTTCGGCGCGCTCACCAAGGACGAGGGCCAGCTGCACAACCTCATCGTCAACGCCGGCGACACCTTCGACGCGACTGCGCGCCAACAGCAGGCGCTGGCCGAGACCGTGCGGATCTTCCCGACCTTCCTCGACGAGTCAAAGCTCACCTTCCAGCGCCTGGAGAGCTTCTCCAAGGACACCGACCCGCTCGTGCAGGACCTACGCCCGGCCGCGCACGACCTGACGCCGACGCTGCGCGACGTGCGCGGGCTTGCCCCCGACCTCAAGGGCTTCTTCGTCAACCTCGACCCGCTCATCACGGCGTCGAAGGCCGGATTGCCCGCTCTGCGCGACACGCTGACGCAGGCCAAGCCGCTGCTCGCCCAGCTGCAGCCGTTCCTCGAGCAGCTCAACCCGGCGCTGCATTACCTCGAGTACCAGCAGCTCATGACGGCCGACTTCATCTCCAACGGCGCGGCCGCGCTGGCCGACACCACCTCGACGGTGACCAACCAGGAGATGGGGCACTATCTGCGCCAGTTCGGCCCCATCGGCCCCGAGACGGTCGGCATGTACCCGCAGCGCCCGGCGGCCTCGCGCGGCAACGCCTACCCGCGACCCGACGCGCTCACCGGCGAGCAGCGCGACCGCAACATGATGTTCGGCAACTTCGACTGCAAGAACGCGGGCGGCGAGCGGATGACGAAGGTGCCGAACACGAGCGACGACCCCTCGTGCTTCGTGCAGGCTCCGCCGGCGTGGCCGCCGGGGAACACGAACCCCTTCCCGCACATCACGCCGACGAACTATTCCAAGCCATAGCGGTCGCGTCGGCGGCGGCCACGACGGCCGCCGTCGCGGCGTTGATGTCGACGGTGTCGGCGACGTCGCGCGCGTAGCCGCCGGCGAGCAGCACGACGACCGCGGCGCCGGCGTCGCGCAACCGGCCGACAACGCGCTCGTCGCGCGCCCGCAGCCCGGTCTTGGTCAGCGCCAGGCGCCCGAGGCGGTCGTCCTCGAACGGGTCCGCGCCGGCGAGGTAGAAGGCGACGTCGGGTCGGGCCTGGGGAAGGGCGGCGTCGAGCGCCTCGTCGAGCGCGCGCAGGTAGGCCTCGTCGCCGGTGCCGGTGGGCAGGTCGACGTCGAGGTCGGACGGGATGCGCTGGAACGGGTAGTTGCGCGCGCCGTGCAGCGACAGCGTGAAGGCGTCGGGGTCGCCCGCGAGGACCTGCGCGGTGCCGTCGCCCTGATGCACGTCGCAGTCGACGACGAGGGCGCGCCGCGCGCCGTCCTCGGCCCGCAGGCGCTCCAGGGCGACGGCGACGTCGTTGAAGAGGCAGTAGCCGCGCGCGAAGTCATAGCCCGCGTGGTGGGTTCCGCCGCCGAGGTTCATGCCCACGCCGTGGGTCAGCGCCCGCCGCGCAGCGGCGACGGTGCCGGCCGTGGTGCGCCGCGCGCGCTCGACGAGCGCCGGCGACCACGGCAGCCCGAGCCCGCGCTGCTCGCGTATCGAGAGGGTGCCCGTGCGCAGGCGCTCCACCAGCGCGGGATGCTGCACGGCCTCGATCCACTCCCAGGGCACGGGCTCGCACTCGTGGATCTCGTCGGGGCGCGCAATGCCGTCGGCCTCGAGTCGCGCACGCAAGAGCCCGTATTTGGTGAGCGGGAACCGATGCGCCGCGGGCAGCGGAAACGTGAACCGGTCGTGGCTCCAGAGGTCCATGTGCGACGAACGTCCTTCGTGTACGAATCTAGTTCGTACACCAGGGACGTTCGACGGCGCTAGGCGAGGGCGATCGCGGCCTGCGTCACGGGGCAGCGATCCGGGTGTCCGCAGACGTCGGGATCGCACATGCGGCAGATCACGAGGCTCGCGATGGAGCCCGTCGTCTCGGCGCAGAGCATGCGCTCGAGCATCGGCTCCAGCGCGCGCCGCTCGGCCGGGTCGAGCACCCCGAGCGTCGCGGCGATCGCCTCGCCGCGCGCTGCCAGGGCCTCGTCGGCGGCCCGGCGGCCGTCGGCGGTCAGGTGCAGCGCGACCGAGCGGCCGTCGCGGTCGCTGCGCCGGCGCTCGACGAGGCCGCGGGACTCGAGGCGATCGGCCAGGCGCACGACGCCGGGTGGGAGAGGGCCAGCGCCTTGCGCAACAGCTCAAGCGGCTCGCCCTCGGCGTAGTTGCGCAGCGTGACCAGCGCCGCCGCATCGCTGCCGGCGATCCCGGCGCCGTCGCGGACGGCCGCGTCGGCGCGGTCGGCGAGCGTCAGCGCCAGGGCGCCCAGCAGGTTGGCCGTCCGCTCGTCGGACGCCACGTCACGCCTCGGGCTGGCCGCCGCTCGTGACGCCGTGAGGGTGCTGCTTGGGCGTTCGGCAAGCGGCCTCGATGACCGCGATGCTCGCGCCGCGCGGCCGGCGCTCGCCGGCGACCGGCGACTGGCGCAGGACCTTGACGCAGCCGATGTTGTAGCGGCCGTTGCCGTACTTGCCCACGAAACCCGTCCAGCGCATCTGCAGCCCGGCGCGATCGAGGATGCGGTGGGCCTCGTCCTGGCGGCGGCCGATGAGCTGCGGGACCACCACCATGTCGGTGCCGGAGCCCGCCGCGCTCGGCCCGGGGCGGCCCCGGAGCCGGCCCCGGAGCCGGCCGCGCTCGGCGCCGGGGATTTCGCCGGCTTGGGATCGCTGCCACCGCAGGCGGAGAGGAGCAGGAGGGCGGCGAGCAGTGCGCACGCGGTAAGACTCCGAGGTGACATGTGCATGACGCACACATATATCTGCGGCGCAGGGGACTGTCAAGCTGGTGCGTACGGTTAGCCGCCTTGTCCACTCCGACAACGTGTGGGACCGTCGCACGCGATGAGCTATCGCACCCGCCTCCCGCACCTCCACAACGACCGCCCGTTCGTCGCCGACGGGGGCCTCGAGACCACGCTGATCTTCCATCGCGGCATCGACCTGCCCTGCTTCGCCGCCTTCGACCTGCTCAAGGACGACGCGGGTAGGGAGGAGCTGCGTGCGTACTTCGAGCCCTACGTCGCCATCGCGCACGCGGGCGGCGTCGGCCTCGTCCTCGACACGGCGACCTGGCGCGCGAACCCTGACTGGGCGCGCGAGCTCGGCTACTCGCTCGAGGAGCTCGACGAGGTCAACCGGCGCGCCGTCGCGCTTGCCGAGGAGATCCGCGCCGCCGGCGAGGACGAGCGCACGCCGATCGTCATCAACGGCGTCGTCGGCCCTCGCGGCGACGGTTACGACCCGGCCGAGCTGATGAGCGCCCGGAGCGCGGAGGCCTACCACGCGCGCCAGATCCAGACCTTCGCGACGACCGCGGCCGACATGGTCACCGCCGTGACGATGACCTACCCCGAGGAGGCCATCGGCATCGTCCGCGCGGCGACCGCGGCGGGGCTGCCCGTCGCCGCCTCGTTCACGCTCGAGACCGACGGCCGGCTGCCCGACGGGACCGCGCTGAAGGACGCCGTCGAGCAGGTCGATCACCAGACCGGCGGTGCCGCCGCCTACTTCATGATCAACTGCGCCCATCCGACGCACTTCGCCTCCGTGCTCGACGACGACGGCGGCTGGCGTGAGCGGATCGGCGGCCTGCGCGTCAACGCGTCGGCCAAGAGCCACGCGGAGCTCGACGAGGCCGACGAGCTCGACGAGGGCGATCCGGTCGCACTGGGTGCCGAGCACCGCGCCCTGCGCGAGCGGCTCCCGCGCGTCACCGTGCTCGGCGGCTGCTGCGGCACCGACCAGCGCCATGTGGCCGCAGTATGCGGCGCGTGGGCGGACTGAGCGCTACGCCACCGCGGCGTCGCGCACGGCGACGGCCGCCAGCCAGTCGAGCAGGCGACCGGCCAGCAGCGGGTCGCCCTCGATGTCGAGCTCGGTGCGCGAGCCGTCGAGGCCAAACGCCTCGACCCAGGCCCGCTCGGGCCCGGCGACCCGCGCATCGGCCTCCGGCGCGCCGCGCTCCTCGTAGGCGACGTGGCCGTTCTCGAGCCGCAGGACGTGGACCCCGGCGGCCGGGCCGTTCTCGATCCGCAGCTCGACCGTGCCGCGCAGCTCCGCCGGCGCGGCCAGGCCGGGCGCGCAGCGCAGGATCGCCCCGACGTCGATCGCCTCCCCGGGGCGCGGTGGCCCCCACGCCCAGCGATAGCCCCAGCGGGCCAGCGCGCCGATCACCGGCAGCAGGTCGCGGGCGCGCTCGGTCAGCTCGTAATCGACGCGCGGCGGCACCTCGCGGTAGCGCTGGCGCGTCAGCAGGCCATCCGCCACCATCCGGTTCAGCCGCGAGCGCAGCTGCTCGGTCGAGATCCCCGGCAACACGCGCTGAAGCTCGACAAAGCGCCGCGGCCCGCCCGCGAGGTCCCGCACGATGAGCAGGGTCCACTTGTCGCCGACGAGGTCCAGTGCCCGAGCGTCCGGAGCCCATTGGTTGTAGGGATGACGCTTAGGGGGTGGTGTTGTGGGGATGAGAGGTCTCCTGTGGCGGGGAACGGCGGCGCCTCCCAACGCCGGGTTCAAAGATAGACCAAGAACCGGAGCGCGCGCGCACACTGATCGACCAGTTCTTGGCCCGCATCCCACCAGTTTTATGCTGATTGAATCAGCGCAAGGTTCCCGCCGCCCGTGCGTTGCAGCCAACAGGCAAGGACGTCAACACGGGCAGGGATCTTGGGCGACCTCATCTCACTTGACCAGCGGCGCGCCGCTCGCGCCGCGGCGGCGGCACCCGGCGCGCGGCCGCGCGCGAACTTCTTCTTCGATCTCGCTTCGCCGTGGACGTACCTGGCCGCGGAGCGCGTCGACCGGCTCTTCGCCGAGGTCCGCTGGCACCCGGCGCTCGCCGACGCCATTCCGGCCGGCCGCGGCGACGAGGCCGAGCGCGACGCTGCGGGCGAACGTGCCGCGCAGCTGCGCATGCCGCTCGTGTGGCCCGATGCCTGGCCGGCGACGGGGCTGAGCGCGATGCGCGTGGCGGCGCTGGCCGCCGAGCGCGGGCGGGCGGCCCCGTTTGTGCTGGCGACGAGCCGGCTGGCCTTCTGCGGCGGCTACGACGTCGACGATCCCGAGGTCCTCGCCGAGGCCGCCGCGGCCGCGGGCCTCGGCCTGGAGGAGTGCCTGCAGGCCGCCGGGGACCTCAGCCGCGACGGCCCGCCCGAGCGGGCCGCACGGCGGCTGCTCAGTCAGGGGGCCGATGCACTCCCGGTGCTCGTCGTCGGGCGCTCGCTGTATTGCGGCGAGCACCGGATCGCCGAGGCGGCGGCAGCGGCCACCGGGCGCCGCCTGACGAGCCCGCGCCCACTGCGACACCACGGCTGAGCGTCGCCGCGCCCACGCCCCTGGGAGGATCCAGGACAGATGCTCAGGGCGCCGCTGGAGCACGCGTATGCACGGCTTGGCGCGCGCTACCCGCGCGCGGCATTGGCGCTCGCATATCCGGTGTCGTTCTTCGTGGTCGCCGGCGGAGTCCTGCTGCTCAACCTCTACGTCGATATCTCGCTGGCCACCTTCTGGCGGCTGCTGGCCGTCTCGGAGATCCTGGTGGCGATCGAGATCGCCGCCGCGCTGTGGGTGTCCTACCGCCTCATCCGCCCGGCCGACCCGTGGCTGCGCGGCGCGCGCACGCCCGACACCGCGGTCGCCGCCTGGTGCGCGCTGGCCGGGCTGCAGATCGACCTGCTGCGCTTCGGGCGCGGGGCTCCGGTGCTGCTCAACACGATCCCGGTCTCGATCTACATCACGCTCGAGCTGCACGGCAGCTTCCTCAGCTTCCTCGCCATCGCCGCGGGCGCAGGCGTCGTGCTGGCCTACGGCGTCTTCCTGCGCTTCTTCCTCACCGAGCTGAGCATGCGGCCCGTGCTGGCCGACGTCTCGTGCGACCTGCCCGACGGCGTCGACCTCGGCAACCGCTCGGTGCCGCTGCGCGGCAAGCTGCTCGTCGCGCTGCCGGTCATCAACGTGATCACCGGTGTCGTCGTCGCCGGTCTCGCCTCCGAGGACCCGAGCCTGCGCGCGCTCGGCGTCGGCGTGCTCGTCGCGCTGGGCGTGGCGTTCACGATCTCGTTCGGGCTCTCGGCGCTGCTCGCCCGCTCGCTGATCGGGCCGATCCGGGATCTGCGCCAGGGGACCGCCCGCGTCATCGCGGGCGACCTCCGAACCCGCGTGCCGGTGCTCGGCACGGACGAGACCGGGCGGCTGGCCGAGTCGTTCAACCAGATGGTCGCCGGGCTGGACGAGCGCGAGCGCCTGCGTGAGGCGTTCGGGGCGTTCGTCGATCCGCAGCTCGCCGAGCGCGTGCTGGAGGAGGGCACGGTCCTCGAGGGCGAGGAGGCCGAGGTCACCGTGCTGTTCGTCGACATCCGCGAGTTCACCGCGTTCGCCGAGCGCGCCGGGGCGGCCGAGGTCGTCCGTCACCTCAACGCCTTCTACGAGCGCGTCGTGCCAGTGCTCGTCCGTCACGGCGGGCACGCCAACAAGTTCGTCGGCGACGGCCTGCTCGCCGTGTTCGGGGCGCCCGAGCACCTGCCTGACCACGCCGACCGCGGCGTGGCGGCCGCGATCGAGATCGCCGACGTCGTTCGCCGCGACTATCGCGGCGAGCTGCGCATCGGCATCGGCGTCAACTCGGGCCCGGTCGTGGCCGGCACCGTGGGCGGCGGCGGACACGTCGAGTTCACGGTCATCGGCGATACCGTCAACACGGCGGCGCGCGTGGAGGCAATCACGCGCGAGACCGACGACACGATCCTGGTCACCGAGGCCACGCGTGTCCTGCTGCGCCACGATTACGGCGGCTTTGCCGAGCGCGGCACCGTCGCGCTACGCGGGCGCAGCGAGCCGGTGAAGGTCCACGCCGCGCTCGCTGCCGACGACGTCGCGCCGCCGGCGCGGCGCGACGTCGCCTCGGGCTAGTGGGCCTTGAGGCAACGCTGCACGCGGAACGGCGGGCGTCGATCACCGCCAGGCGGCGTCCTCGACCCTCGAAATACCTCCGGTATTCCTTCGGGTCTGCGTCCTTGCCTGGCGGAGCCGCCACTCCGCCGTTCGCGCACAACGTCACCTCAAGACCCACTAGAAGGCGGCAGCGGCCAGATCGCTCGGCAGCATCCCGGGAGGGCCGAGGATCTCGATCCCGTGGTCGGCGGCGATCCGGGTGAGCTCCTCGGGGCTGGGCGCGGTTCCCCCGACCGCCCGGACGAACGACTCGAAGCTCGCCGGCGTCGAGGCCACGAGCGAGCGGGCGCCGCCGTCGCCGTTGCGCAGCGTGTGCGGCACACCCCTGGGCGCGATCACCGAGTCGCCGGCGCGCAGGACGTGGACCTCGTCGCCGATCCACAGCGTGAGCTCGCCCTCGAGCACGTAGAAGGCCTCGTCGCTGTCGCGATGCACGTGGAGCGGCGGCTGGTCGCCGGCCGGGGCCGTCACCTCGATCAGGGTGAAGGCGCCGCCGGTCTGCACGCCGCTGACGTGGATGCGGGCGCGGCTGGCGAGGAACTGGATGTCGTCGGTCATTCGTTCTCCTTGAGCGGTAGAGTAAGCTCCGATATGGAGTTTATAACTCCGAAACGGAGCTATGTCAAATGCCGAAGCTGACCCCCTTCTCCTACGTGGTCCTCGTCCTCGTCGGCGAGGGCGGCGCCGGTGCGCACGACCTCGTGCGGATGATGCGCCAGGGTGAGCACGTGTTCTGGGCGGCGTCGGCGAGCCAGTGGTACGCCGAGCCGAAGCGCCTGGCAGGGCTCGGCCTGCTCGACGCCGAGCGCACTCGTGGGCGCACCCACGAGCGCACGCAGTACACGCTGACCGACGCGGGCCGAGCCGCGCTGCGCGAATGGTTGGGCGAGCCCTGCGCGTTCACGCGCATCCAGTG
Organism: uncultured Actinomycetes bacterium; assembly: GCA_963821355.1. GTDB lineage: Bacteria > Actinomycetota > Thermoleophilia > Solirubrobacterales > Solirubrobacteraceae > JAOPZW01. Next base: position 172,433 of record CAWGDO010000013.1, read on the forward strand.
CGAGGCGGTCGTCCGGCTGCTCGGCGCCGAGCACGCCGACCCCGACGCGCTGAGCGAGTCGCTGGAGAGCCTGCGCGCCCCGCTCGACGAGTCCTACGCGGCGCTGGACAGCCTCGCCGGCGTCGCCGACGACCTGCCGCGCCGCGAGCGAGTGATCCGGATCAACCACCGCTTCGCGCGACGAATCCTCGACGCGCACGCCGAATGGCTCGAGGAGGCGCAGGCTGCGCTCAGGGACGCAGCAGGTCGATAGGGTCCGGCCGATGAGCACGGACACCGAACGCGCGACGCAGCTCCACGGAGGCCGGCTGGTCGCCCGGCGCCTGAAGGCGCACGGCGTGACCAAGCTGTTCACGCTGTCCGGCGGGCACCTGTTCTCGATCTACGACGGCTGCCGTGAGGAGGGCATCGACCTCGTCGACGTGCGCCACGAGTCCGCCGCGGGCTTCGCCGCCGAGGGCTGGGCGAAGGTCACCCGGCAGCCGGGCGTCGCGGCGCTCACCGCGGGCCCTGGCGTGACCAACGGGATGAGCGCGATGGCCTCGGCGCAGCAGAACGGCTCGCCGATGCTCGTCCTCGGCGGCCGCGCGCCCGCGATGCGCTGGGGCCAGGGCTCGCTGCAGGAGATCGACCACGTGCCCTTCGTGCGCCCGGTGACCAAGCTCGCCGCCACGCCCGAGATGACCGCCGAGATCCCGGCGCTCATCGACGAGGCGCTGCGCGCCGCGGTCACCCCGCACTCCGGGCCGACCTTCGTCGACTTCCCGATGGACGTCGTCTTTCAGGAGGCGCCGGAGGCCGGCGACCCCGAGCCGCTGCCGGACGCCGCCGGCGGCCCGGTCCCCGACGTCGCGCGCGCGGCCGCGCTGCTGCGCGGCGCCGAGCGCCCGGTGATCATGGCCGGCACGAACCTCTACTGGGGTCACGGCGAGGAGGCGCTGCTGGCGCTGGCGCAGGAGCTCGGCATCCCGGTCTTCCTCAACGGCCTCGCGCGTGGGTGCGTGCCCGCCGACCATGAGCTGTTCTTCTCGCGCGCGCGCTCGAACGGGCTCAAGGGCGCCGACGTCGCGCTGGTCGTCGGCGTGCCGATGGACTTCCGCCTCGGTTTCGGGCAGTCCTTCGGCGAGGAGACCGAGCTGATCGTCGTCGAGCGCGCCGAGCCGGTTCGGGACCATCCGCGCCCGGTGGCCGCGGAGCTGTACGGGTCGATCGGCGGGATCCTCGATGCGCTGCGCTCGGAAGCGGGCGGCGGCTCGGGGACCTCCGAATGGGTCGCGAACCTGCGCGCGGCCGAGGACGAGAAGCGCGCCGCCGAGCGGGCCGATCTCGACGACGACCGTGCGCCGCTGCACCCGATGCGGCTGTACCGCGAGCTGGGCGAGGTTCTCGACCGCAACGCGATCATCGTCGGCGACGGCGGCGACTTCGTCTCCTTCGCGGGCCGCGTGGTCGACTCCTACGAGCCCGGCTGCTGGCTTGATCCGGGGCCGTTCGGCTGCCTGGGCTGCGGGCCCGGCTACGCGCTGGCGGCCAAGATCGCGCACCCCGAGCGCCAGGTGGTGCTGCTGCTGGGCGACGGCGCCTTCGGCTTCAGCGCGATGGAGTTCGACACGCTTGCGCGCCACGGCGTCAACGTCGTCGGGGTCATGGGCAACAACGGCATCTGGGCGCTGGAGAAGCACCCGATGGAGTTCCTCTACGGCTACTCGGTCGCGGCTGACCTGCGGCCCGGCACGCGCTACGACCAGCTCGTGGCCGCGCTGGGCGGGCATGGTGAGCTCGTCGAACGCCCGTCCGACCTGCGTCCGGCACTCGAGCGCTCGTTCTCGGCCGGGCTGCCGGCGCTGGTCAACGTCCTCACCGACCCGACGGTCGTCTATCCGCGCCGATCGAACCTGGCTTAAAGCGACGCAGCGCGCCGTTCACGCGATGGAAGCCGCCCGAGGGCGGCTTCCAAAGTTGGCCCCGACAGGACGGGCAGGGGTACGTGCCATGAAGGGGCCGGGTTCGACGGTCCGAGCGGCGGGAGGCGCCGATTCGATGCGGCTTCGCCCGAACCTATGAGGCCGGCAGCCGGAGCGATCACACCTATGCGGCACGAGCACCCCTTCGCCAGCGGGTCGATTGTCCGTTCCCGGACCGCGGGATTCCTATCGAACATACGTCCAGTTCGCTTACCAGAACTGGTGATGGGGTACCAGCCTTCGCTGGGTTCGTTCTTGCGTCGCGGCGGCCCCGTGTTTCCTCAGCCCACAGGGTCCGCCGCGATGCTCTTCTCTATGAGGCCGGTGCCGGAGCGCCACCTTGGCGCCCCCGATGCACGGCCTCCAGGGCTGCACCGCGCAGAATGTCGTGGTCGGAAACCTCGGTGGAATCGAGGCCGAAGGCTCGCAGCGCCTCGATCAGCATGACCACGCCGGCGATGATCGTCGGCGCCCGGTCGGGATGGAGCCCTCGCACCGTGCGGCGCTGTGGCTCGGTCAGCGCGGCGAGCCGCTCGAGGATCCCCGCACATGCCGCCAGCGTCAGCCGGTGGCCATGCGTCGTGTCCGGCATCCAACGCTCCAGATCGAGGTCTATCGCCCCGAGCGACGTTGCCGTGCCGGCGACGGCGATGGCTGCCAGTGTGGTCGCGCGGACGCCGGCGGGCACCGCGGCCTCGAAGATCGCGCGGGCGTCGGCGGCGAGCGCACGCAGCTCCGCGGCGGTCGGCGGGTCGGTCGCGATGTAGCGCTCGGTGTGCCGGACAACGCCCGCCTGGGTCGAGACGTGGAAGCCGACGTCATGCCCGGTGCCGACGACCAGCTCGGTGGAGCCGCCGCCGATGTCGATCACCACCGTCGGCGTCGCGTTGTCGGGCGAGCGCTCGCTCGTCGCGCCGAGGAAGGTCAGGCGCGCCTCCTCATCGCCGCGGATGGTGCGGGCGTCGAGGCCGTAGCCGTCGCGCACACGTTCCGCGAATTGCGCACCGTTGGCGGCGTCGCGGACGGCGCTCGTCAGGACCGCGACGGTTTCCCGCGCCGCGTGCGGCGTCGATCAGCTCGCGGTAGACCGCAAGCGTGGCGAGCACACGATCCATGGCGTCGTCGGCGAGGCGGCCTGTGCGCTCGACCCGGTCGCCCAGGCGCGTGACCTTGGAGCGCCGCTCGAGCTCGGTCAGCGCGCCGTCGGCGCTGACGTCCGCCACGAGCAGGCGCGTCGAGTTGCTGCCGATGTCGACGACGGCGACGCGCACGCGCCGATCAGGCCGATGCCGAGGGCTCGAGTGGAGCCGGGTAGGGCATCGGCGCGCCGGCCAGGGCGGCCAGGAGGTTGTCGACGGCGCGGTCGGCCATCGCGGCGCGCGCGGTCGTCGTGGCCGAGGCGATGTGCGGCGCGACGATGAGGTTGGGCGCCTGCAGCAGCGGGTCGCCGGGCGGGAGCGGCTCGGGGTCCGTGACGTCCAGCGCGGCGGCCGCGAGCCGGCCCTCCTGGAGGGCGGCGGCCAACGCGACCTGGTCGACGATCGGCCCGCGCGCGGTGTTGACGAGGATCGCGGTCGGCTTCATCAGTGCGAGCCGCTCGGCGTCGATGAGGTGGTGGGTCTCGGGGGTCAGCGGCGCGTGCAGCGACACGAAGTCGGCGCGTTTGAGCGCGGCCTCGAGGTCGTCGCCGAGGTCGACCATGAGGACCTCCATCTCGAAGCCCTCGGCGCGCTTGGCCACCGCGCGGCCGATGCGCCCGGCGCCGATCACGGCCAGCGTCGCGCCGTGGACGTCGGCCCCGATCCAGCCCTGCGGCTCCCACGTGCGCCACTTGCCGTCGAGCACGTCGCGCTGGGCCTCCACCAGCCGGCGCGCCGCGGCGAGCATCAGCGCCCAGGCGAGGTCGGCCGTCGCGTCGGTGAGCACGTCGGGGGTGACGCCGACCGGGATGCCGCGCGCGGTCACCGCCGCCACGTCGATGTTGTCGAAGCCGATCGCGTAGTTGGCGATCGCGCGCAGCCTGGGCGCGGCGGCGAGCAGGTCGGCGTCGATGCGCTCGGTGAGCAGGCTCAGCAGGCCCTCGGCGCCGGCGACGCGGGCGCGCAGCTCGTCCGGTTCCGGGGGCATGTCGCCGGGCCAGACGTCCACCTCGTGGTCGGCGGCGAGCCGCTCGAGCGCGGTCCCCGGAAGTCGGCGGGTGACGAAGACGCGGGCCATGGCGCGGGATTGTTGCGCGTGCCGAATCGCGCGGCTCGCGCGGTTGGTCCGATCGCGCGCGAGTTGCTAGTGTGTAGGGCCACGCCGCGGGGTGGAGCAGTCTGGTAGCTCGTCGGGCTCATAACCCGAAGGTCGCGGGTTCGAATCCCGCCCCCGCTACTACCGAAGCCCTGGTCTGACGGGACGCCGGAAAGCCTTCAGAGGCCTCAAATTGCGCCCGAGGACTGGGGCTTCGGCCTGTCCGGGTGACCCGGTCGCCTACGTGCTCTTGGCGTAGTAGCCGGCGTTGATCTTCGTGAAGCGCAGCCACTTCTCGGGGAGCTGGTCCTCGTCGAAGATCGCGTCGACCGGGCAGGCCTCGACGCAGGCGTCGCAGTCGATGCACTCCTCGGGGTCGATGTAGAGCATCTCGACGTTGTCGTAGTCGGGCTCGTCCGGGGTCGGGTGGATGCAGTCGACCGGGCAGACCTCGACGCAGGAGTTGTCCTTGGTGCCGATGCACGGCTCGGCGATCACGTAGGTCATCGTGGGATCTCGAACATGGTTTCGACGATCGCCGCGGCCTCCGGCGGGGCGACGACGTCGAGCAGGCTGCGCCAGCGCTGTGCGCGCTCAGCGGCCGCCGGGGCGGTCAGCGAGCACGCCAGGACCGGCGCGGAAGTCGAGTCGGTCATGGTGTTCGCGTCGACCTTCGAGTCGACTGGAAGTCAAGAGGGGCGAGGTTCCATGAGCAATCAGATGCAGCGGCTGACCATAGGCGAGGTCGCCCGCCAGTCCGGCGTCAAAGCCTCGACGCTGCGCTACTACGAGTCCCTCGGCGTCCTGCCCGAGCCCGAGCGCGTGGCCGGGCAGCGCCGCTACACCGGCGACGTGCTGCGCCGGCTGGCCATCGTCGACGTCGCGCAGCGCGCCGGCTGTTCGCTCGAGGAGATCCGCGACCTCCTGAGCGCCGCCGACGAGCCCGCCTCGCAGCGGATCCGCGCGCTGGCCGTGCACAAGCTCCCGCAGATCGAGGCGCTCATCGAGCGCGCGCAGGCGGTGCACCGCTGGCTGCAGGCCGCGAGCGCGTGCGAGTGCGAGAGCTTCGACGTATGCAGTCTGTTCGACGATCGCGCGCTCGGCGACGAGGAGCGCTGGCCGGTCGGGCGCGACGCGCTGACCGTGATCCAGCACGCCTGAGCGCGGTGGCGGCTAGGCCGTGCGGCCGAGCGCCTGCAGGGCGGTGGGCAGGATCGTCAGCTCGGGCACGTTCGCGCGCGGCGGTAGCGCAATGGCGAACACGCACGCAGCTGCGACGTCCTCGGGCTGCAGCATCCGCGCGCGCTGCTCGGCGGTCGGCGGCTCGGGGCGCTGGTCGAGAATCGCGGTGTCGACCACGCCGGGCATGATCGTTGTGAAGCGCACGCCGTCCTGCTCGTCGAAGGCCGAGCCGCGGGCGAAGCCGAGCAGCGCGGCCTTGGTCGCCTGATAGGCCGGGCCCGAGCGGTCGGGCCAGCTCCCCGAGACGCTGCCGATCAGCACGACGTCGCCGCGCGTCGCGCGCAGCGGTTGCAGGCACGCGCGCACGAGGTTGAAGGCGCCGGTGAGGTTCACCGCGACGAGATCGTCGAAGGCGTCGGGCTCGAGGTCGGCGAGCCGGCGGCGGCGGATGTTCGTGCCCGCCGCGGCGACGAGCGCGTGCAGCGGGCCCTCGGCGGCCACGCGCTCGACGACCCGCTCGACCGCCGCGCGATCGGTCACATCGAGACGGTGGGCGACGACGTCGCGCTCGCCGGTGGCCTCCTCGATGAGCTCCGCACGGCGCGCGGCCGCGTGCACGCGCGCGCCGGCCTCGGCCAGGGCCAGCGCGGTCGCGAGGCCGATGCCGCTCGAGGCGCCGGCGACCAGCGCGGTGCGCCCGTCGAGCGCGCCCACGGTCAGGTCTCGCGCCCGGCGCCGGCGAGGAACACCTTGACCTCCGCGGGCGGGGGGCCGGCGGCGAGCCGGGCGAACGCGTCCGGGCCGTCGGCGAGCGGGCGAACGGCGGCGAGCTCGCCGACCGACACGCGCCCGCCGGCCAGCCAAGACAACGCCTGCTCGAAGTCGTGCATCGTGTAGGCGTAGGAGCCCTGGATCGTCAGCTGGCCGCGGACGACGCCGTGGAACCCGAGCGTCGTGTCGTCGGCGGCGAGGCCGATGCAGACCGCGCGGGCCCCCGGCGCCAGCAGCTCGAGCGCCAGCCGGCGCGTCGCCTGGGCGCCGACCGCGTCGAGGGTGAGCTCGGCGCCGAGCCCGTCGCCGGCGCCGCGCAGCGCCGCGCGCGCCTGGTCGGCATCGGCATAGGCCTCGTGCGCGCCGAGCGCGAGCGCGCGCTCGCGGCGCTCGTCCTGGGGCTCGAGCACCGCGACATGCTCGATGTCCGACAGCAGCGCGGCCTGCAGGGTCATGAGCCCGATGGTGCCCGCGCCGAGCACGACCGCCCGGCGAACCGCCCCGCCGGCGAGGCCGAGGCGCACCGCGTGCACGCCGTTGGCCAGCGGCTCGACGAGCGCGCCGCCGCGTGCGGTCATCCCGTCGGGCAGCGCTCGCGCGTTCGCGGCCGGGGCACGCACGAGGTCGGCGAACGCGCCGTCGTGGTGGACGCCGATGAGCGTCCGCTCCGGGCAGAGGTTCTCCTGCGCGGCTTCGCACAGCCGGCAGCGTCCGCAGCCCACGAGCGGGTTGACGGCCACGCGCGCCCCGTCCCAGTCGCCCGCACCGGAACCGGCGGCGACCACGACGCCGGCGAACTCGTGGCCCATGACGAGAGGAGGCGTGCGGTTGCCCATGTGCCCGAGGTAGCCCTCGACCTCCGAGCCGCAGATCCCGACGGCGGCCGGCCGAACGATCAGCTCGCCGGCGCCAGGCTCACCCGGTTCGGGCCGCTCCTCGACCGTCATCCGCCCGGGGCCCTGCCAGACGATCGCTCGCATCGCGCCGCTTCCTAGTACTTGCCCGTCAGCCGGTCCCAGAACCGGCGGAGGCCGGACCCGAATCCCGACGAGCCCGGGTCGGCCGGGTCGACCTCGATCACCGCCGGGTTCTCCGACGGTCGCGGTAGCGACTCCGCCTCGGCGCCCGAGACGGTCAGCGTGACCCCTCTCTGGTGGATCGCCGCGACCTGGTCGGCATCGGCGAACGCGTCATGGCCGAGCTGGTGCGCGATGACGATGCCGTCGAACACATCCTCGGCGTCGTCGGCCAGCACGCGGGCGACGTGCCCGACCTGCGCGCCGTCGGCGGCGAAGACCGGAGTGCCCTGGTCAAGCGCCATGTAGGAGATCGGATCGCCGAGGTCGCCGTTGGGGCTCATGGCGGGAATCTAGTCGCAAGGCGGGCGCGGGCGCGCCTGGCCCCGGTCGCCCCGTCGCGACCGTCGCGCGGCTCGCGCTCTAGAGTCGGGCCATGCAAGGGCAGGCCTCGAGCCCACGCATCTCGCGCTGGGGCGTCCTGGTCACGGTTTCGGCGGTCCTCGTCATCGGTGGCGCGGCGGCGCTGCTGATCGCCAGCGTCAGCTCCAGCCACGAGCGGATGGTCTCCTTCGCCGTCCGCGGGTCGCTCAACGGCGTCGCGCTCGACGTCGGTGACGGCGACGTCGTCATCGCCGGCGGCGGCCAGCGTCCCCAGCTCGAGGTCCAGCGCACGGACCGCTACGCCTTCGGCCATGACGCCGACGTGCAGCGCACGGTCTCCGGCGGCATGCTGAGCCTGCGCGCACGCTGCCCGTCGACGCTCCCGCACGGGTGCTCGGTGAGCTACCGCCTCGTCGTGCCCGACAACGTGCCGGTCACCGTCCGCACCGCCGGTGGGAAGGTGAGCTTCAGCGGCTATCGCGGCTCGGCACGGGTGACGACGCGCAGTGGCGACATCGACATCGGGGCGTTCTGCGGCTTCTCGCTGGAGGCCCGCGCCGAGAGCGGCGACATCGCGGCGAGCACGGCGTGCGCGCCGCAGGAGCTGTCGCTGCGCTCGACCTCGGGATCGGTGCGCGCGTCGGTACCGACCGGCCGCTACCGCGTCGAAGCCGAGAGCGCATCGGGCACGCATCAGGTGCGCGGCGTCGCCGCGGTGGCCGACGCCCCCTTCTCGATCCAGGCTCTCAGCAGCTCCGGCGACGTCGTGGTGGAGGGCCGGCAGTGATCGCGTCGCTCGAGCTCGACCGCCGCGTCGAGCGCGCCGGGCGAGCCCTGGCCTACCTGGCCATCAACGTGCCGATCGCGATCCTCGGCGCGCTGGCCGTCGTGGCGCTGGTGCTGGGAGCGGCGTTGAGCATCGCCGTCATCGGCCTTCCGCTGCTGATCGGGGCGGCGGCTGCCTGCCGCTGGCTCGTGCGCGTCGACCGCCGCGCGGCCAACCGCTTCCTCGACCTGCACATCCCGCCCATCGCCGCCGCGCCGCCGCGCTCGGGTGGTGGCGGTCCGTGGCGCCGCTCGCTGGCGATCCTGTCCGACCGCGGGCTGCTGCGGATCGTCACCCTCCTGGCGACCAAGCCGCTCGTCATCGCGGTCCTCGTCGGCGTCGGGCTCGTGCCGGTCGTCCTCATGGCCGTGCTGGTCGCGCTGGGCGTGCAGGGCGTCGGCAGCGTCGGCGAGGTCGACTACTTCGGGCCGTGGAGCCTGGGGGTCGGCACCGGGCTCGTGCTGCTCGCGCTCGCGCTGCCCGCGGCCGTGCTCGTGGTGGCGACGTTCGACGCCCTCCACGTCGTGCTGTCGACGGTCGGCCGTGCGCTGCTCGCCCCGCGCACACCGGACAGCGGGCCCGTGCGCGAGATGCTGGCCGAGAGCCTGGGCGACAGCTCCGTCGCCATCGCCTACTGGCTGCCCGATCGCGAGGCGTTCGTCGACGAGGCGGGCCGGCCGGTCGAGCTGCCGCAGCCGGGGACCGGGCGCGCCTGGACGGCGGTCGAACGCGACGGGCGCCGCGTGGCCGCGATCGTCCACGACGCCGCGCTGGACACGAGCACCGAGCTCGTGCAGGCCGCCGCCGCGGCGTCGTCGCTGGCAATCGACAACGAGCGCCTGAAGGCCGACCTGCGCGCCCGCGTGGCCGAGTTGCGAGTCTCGCGCCAGCGCATCGTCGAAGCCGCCGACGACGCGCGCCGGCGCATCGAGCGCGACCTGCACGACGGCGCTCAGCAGCAGCTGCTCGCGCTCGCCCTCGAGTTGCGCGTCCTGCGCTCGCGCGTCAACGGCGATGACACGGTCGCGCTCGTCGATGGGCTCGCGCAGCGTCTCGACATCGCGCTGGGCGAGCTGCGCGAGCTCGCGCGCGGGATCCACCCGGCGCTCCTGACCCAGAGCGGGCTCGGCCCCGCGATCGGTTCGCTGGTCGAGCGCTCGCCCGCCCCTGCGCAGGCGGAGGTGACCGTCGACGAGCGCCTGCCAGCGCCGATCGAATCGGCCGCCTACTTCGTGGTCGCCGAGGCGCTGACCAACGTGGCCCGCTACGCGCAGGCCGCGCGCGCCGAGGTCGAGGTCCGCCGCGAGGGCGACGAGCTGCTCGTCGTGGTCGCCGACGACGGTGTCGGCGGCGTGGAGGTCAGCGCGGGCAGCGGGTTGCGCGGGCTCCAGGACCGCCTGGCCGCTGTCGACGGCACGCTGCGCATCGAGAGCCCGCGCGACGCCGGCACCCGGCTGGAGGCACGGATCCCGTGGCCGTGAGCAAACGCGCCGCGCGGATCCTCGCCATCGCGCTGCTGGCCGTGCTGGCCGGCTGCGGCGGGACGACGACCGTGCACGAGCCGGAGATCGTCGTCACCGGCGGCGAGCCCGCGGCCGGCGGCCCGGCGCGCACGGGCGGCGGCGTGCGCATCGCGGTCGTCACGCACGGCCAGGCGTCGAGCCCGTTCTGGGCCATCGTGCGCAACGGCGTCGAGGCGGCGGCGCGCCAGATGGACGTCGTCGTCGACTACCGCGCGCCGGACGTCTACAGCCTCCCGCGCATGGAGACGCTGGTTGACCAGGCGGTGGCCAGCCGGCCCGACGGCCTGGTCGTATCGCTTCCCGAGGCGGGCCTCGCGCCGGCGGTCCGCCGCGCGGTGCGCGCCGGCATCCCCGTCGTCTCGATCAACTCCGGCAGCGACTTCTACAAGCGCCTGGGCGTGCTCGCGCACGTCGGCCAGCCCGAGGATCGCGCGGGCTTCCAGTCCGGCCAGCGGCTCGCGGCGTCGGGTGCACGCCGCGTGTTGTGCGTCAACCAGCAGATCGGCAACCGGGGGCTCGAGGCGCGCTGCCGCGGGCTCGCGCGGGCGATGCGCGCCGCCGGCGGGCGCTCGCGGGTGTTCGCCATCGACGACCAGAGCCCGTCGACGCCGCGGCGGATCGCCGACGCGATCCGCGCAGGCGGCGTCGATGGTGTGCTGGCGCTCAACGCGACCGGTGGCATGGAGGCCGTCAAGGCGGTCCAGGGCCTCGACCGGCCCGACGCGGTGAAGGTCGCCACGTTCGACCTCGGCCCCGACGTCCTGAACGCCGTCAAGGCCGGGCAGCTGCTCTTCGCGGTCGACCAGCAGGCCTACCTGCAGGGCTACCTGCCGGTCGTGCTGCTCGCGGAGCGCGCGCGCTACGGCATCTTCCCGGCGCAGGGCGACGTGATCGCGACCGGCCCCAACTTCGTCACCGCGCGCAACGCGAGCAAGGCGATCGAGCTCAGCCGCCGTTCGATCCGCTGAGCGACGTCAGGCCAGGATCCAGACCGTGAGCTGCTCGCCGCCGTACCCGATCTCGCGGAACGAGCGCACGACGAAGGGATGGCCGGCGATCGTGGTCGTGCCGGAGGCCGGGAGCGCCGCCGGGGGGTCGGCGAAGGAGCTCTCGACGTGGCCGGCGTCGCCGCGCACCACGATCTGCGCTCCGGTCAGCCGGCGCACGAGCTTGACGTAGCCGATGACGTCCTGCATCGAGGCTTCCAACCGGCCGAGGGCGACGCCGTTGCGGGCCCGCAGCTCGAGCGTCGCGGGCGCCACCACGAACGCGCCGCCGACATTGGTCAGCGTCTGTCCCCTGCGCACGACGCCCAACCGCACGACGTGCTTGCCCGGGTTGAAGAGCTGGCGCAACGCGGCGGCGCGCAGCGCGGTCCGGTTACCGGTGTTCAACGCGACCAGGAGCGCGCGGTCACGCGCGATCCGCTTGACCGCTGCGTGACCCACGTCGCCGCGGACTTCCTGACGGTAGATCCGCTGTGCCACCCCCGCGAGCGTGTCGGCGCGCACCTGGCCGGTGAGATCGGGGCCGCCGCCGGCGGCCTGGTTGGCGGCGCAGCTCGCGACGAGCGTGGAACTTGCTACGGCCATCGCGAGCGGAATGCGCAGCACGGCGGGACGATCCGCGCACCTGCCTAACGGCGCATTCGCGGCGCGTTGGAACTCTGTTAGCGCCGCGCGGCACGCCCCGCGAGCGGCCGGCTACACGCCGTCGCGCAGCTTCCGCCGCAGGATCTTGCCCGAGGGCGACTTCGGGATCTCGTCGACCACCTCGAGCGCGCGCAGCTTCTTGTAGGGCGCGACGCGCTCGGCGACGTAGGCCTGAATCTCCTCCGGCGTGGCATTGCCGGCGAGCGCGACGAAGGCCACCGGCACCTCGCCCGCCTCCTCGTCGGGGCGCCCGATCACGGCGGCCTCGGCCACGGCGGTGTGCTCGACCAGCAGCGCCTCGAGCTCGGCCGGCGCCACTTGATAGCCCTTGTACTTGATGAGCTCCTTGACGCGATCGACGAGCACGACGTAGCCGTCGTCGTCGGCGTGGCCGACGTCGCCGGTGTGCAGCCAGCCCTCGGCGTCGACGGTTGCGGCGGTGGCGTCGGGATCGTCGAGATAGCCGCGCATGACCTGCGGCCCGCGCACGCAGACCTCGCCCTCCTCGCCGGGGTCGAGCTCCGCGCCGCCGGGAAGCTCGGCGATCTTGCACTCGGTGTTGGGGACCGGAGGGCCGATCGTGCCGGGGCGGTGGCGATCGGGGTCGGTCGGGGTGACGTGGGTGACCGGGCTGGACTCGGTCATCCCGTAGCCCTGCACCACCGGGCAGCCGACACGCGTCGCGGCGGTTTCGGCCAGCTCGGCGCTGAGCGGCGCGGCGCCCGAGTTGACGAGCTTCAGGCTCGAGAGGTCGTAGCGCTCGACCAGCGGACTCTTGGCCAGGGCCAGGACGATCGGCGGAACGAGGTGCGCCTTCGTCGCGCGGTGCTCCTGGACGAGCTTCAGGTAGCCCTCGAGGTCGAAGCGCGGCATCGTCACGACGGTGGCGCCGTTGCGCAGGACGGCGTTCATGACGACGTTCAGCCCGTAGATGTGGAAGAAGGGCAGGACGCCGACGAGCGTGTCGTCCTCGGTCACCGGCTGCTGCGCGTTGGACTGCAGGCTGTTGGCGACGAGGTTGCGGTGGCTGAGCATCACGCCCTTCGGCAGGCCGGTGGTGCCGCTCGAATAGGGCAGAGCGACGAGGTCGCCGGGGTCGATGTCGGGCGCGGGCACGGAGCCCGGCTCGCCGTAGTCGCCGATCTCGTAGAGCTCGTCCACGGTGCCGCGCGCCCGATCGAGCATCTCCGGCGCGCCGATCACGGCGCGGGCGCCGGCATGTTCGAGCTGGAAGGCGATCTCGTCGGTCGTGTAGGTCGGGTTGATCGTCGTGACCACCGCGCCGAGCGCGGCGACGGCGTGAAACGCGATCGCGTACTCGGGCGAGTTGGGCGCGCAGAGCGCGACGACGTCGCCCTTGCGCACGCCCCGCGCGGCGAGGGCGCCGGCGGCGTCGCGGACGGCGCGCGCGGTCTCGGCGTGGCTGTAGGCGCGGCCGCTCGGTCCGTCGATCAGCGCGGGCTTGTCGCCGTAGCGCTCGGAGTGCTCGAGCACGAAGTCGGTCAGCGCGACTGCGGGTATATCGATGTCGGGGTACGGGCTCGTGAAGATCATGTGGAAGGCTCTCTACCCGCCATGGCCACCGATTTCTATCTGCTCGACGAGACGCTGACCGACGAGGAGCGCGCGATCCGCGACCGCCTGCGCGCGTTCTGCGACCGCGAGGTCACGCCGATCATCAACGGCTACTGGGAGCGCGCGGAGTTCCCGTTCGAGCTCGTGCCGAAGATCGCGGAGCTGCGGCTCGCCGGCGGCGACGATCGAGGGCTACGGCTGCCCCGGGATGAGCGCGACCGCGGCCGGGCTCGTGAGCATGGAGTGGGCGCGCGCCGACGGCAGCATCGGCACGTTCTTCGGCGTGCACTCGAACCTCGCGATGCAGTCGATCGCACCTGCTCGGCTCCGAGGAGCAGAAGCGAGCGCTGGCTGCCGCCGATGGCCGAGCTGGAGGCGATCGGCGCGTTCGCGCTGACCGAGCCCGACCACGGCTCGGACGCCGTCGCGCTGGAGACGAGCGCCCGGCGCGACGGCGACGAGTACGTGCTCGACGGCGCCAAGCGCTGGATCGGCAACGCGTCCATCGCCGACGTGATGATCGTCTGGGCGCGCGACGAGGACGGCCACGTCGGCGGCTACCTCGTCGAGAAGGGCACGCCCGGCTTCGACGCCACGGTCATGACCGGCAAGACCGCGCTGCGCGCGGTCTGGCAGGCCGACATCGAGCTCGACGACGTGCGCGTGCCGGCGGAGAACAGGCTGCCCGGCTGCCGCAACTTCCGCGACGTCGCCGGGGTGCTGACCCGCACGCGCTACACGGTCGCCTGGCGCGCGCTCGGGATGGCGCTCGGCGCCTACGAGGCGGCGCTCGCCTACGCCAAGGAGCGCGAGCAGTTCGGCAAGCCGATCGCGTCGCTACCAGCTCGTGCAGGACAAGCTCAGCCGCATGCTCGGCCGAGATCACGGCGATGCAGCTGCTGTGCCTGCGGCTCTCGCGAGCTGGCCGGCGACGGGCGCCTGACCGCGGGCATGGCGTCGCTGGCCAAGATGAACCACGCCGCCAAGGCGCGCGAGATCGTCGGCCGACGCGCGCGACATCCTCGGCGGCAACGGCATCCTGCTCGAGAACCACGTCGCCCGCCATCACGCCGACATGGAGGCGATCTTCACCTTCGAGGGCACCGACAGCATCCAGTCGCTGATCGTCGGCCGCGAGATCACCGGCGAGCAGGCGATCGCGCCTTCGCGGGGAGAGGGCTGATGGCAGACCTCGACCTCGTCGCCGCCTCGCTGCGCGCCGACGCGGCAGACCTCGACGCGTTCGCCGAGGCGCTCGCGGTCAGGCTCGAGGGCGCGCTGCCGGGGCAGGTCGAGGTCGAGCGCAAGGGCGGGCTGCTCGGCGCCAACAAGCGCGTCAGGCGCATCGAGGTCACCCTTGGTGACCAGCGCTACGAGGCCGAGGTCGACCGCGGGCGCGTGACCTGCCGGCGGCGCTCGGTCGTCCGCGGGATCGCGCTGAAGACCCAGGAGCTCGACCTCGATGCCTGGATCGACGCGCTGTCGCGCGACCTCGTCGAGGAGGGCGAGCGCAGCGAGCGCGGCCGGCAGGCGCTCGCGCGCCTGCTGGAGGGCTGATGGCGCGCGCGTTCAGCTCCGACCTCACCGTGCCCGAGGCGTTCGTCGTGCGCGAGGCTGGTGTGCGGCCGATCGGTCAGGTCATGGGCAGCTGCGTCTACCGGATCGGCTGGCAGACGACGCCGTGGGGCGCGCGCGGCTGGGGTTCGTCCCTGCAGGCGGGCCAGACCTTCGAGCTCGAGACGCAGACCGACGCGTGGAACGAGGCGCGCACGCGCGCGCTGAGCCGCCTGCACGACGAGGCGGTCGCCGTCGACGCCGACGCCGTCGTCGGAGTGCGCCTGACGCGCGGCGGCTACGCCTGGGGCGAGGACCTCGTCGAGTTCGTCGCGATCGGCACCGCGGTGCGCCTCGAGCGCGTCGAGCTCGACGCGCGGCCGGTCCTCTCGCACCTCTCCGGCCAGGACTTCGCCAAGCTCGTGCGCCACGGCTTCTGGCCGGTCGGCATCGTGGCCGGCTCGACGATCGCCTACGTCGCCGCGGGCTGGGGGCAGCAGTCGCGCGTGTCCGGCCTGTTCTCGGGGCGCCAGAACCAGGAGCTGCCCGACTACACGCGGGGCCTCTACGACGCGCGCGAGCTGGCCATGGCGCGGCTCTCGCGCGAGGCGCACGCCCTGCACGCGCACGGCGTCGTCGGCGTCACGATCGATCGCCGCCAGAGCCGGCGCGATCGCGACGTCGGTGGAACCACGTACGCCGACCTGATCGTCGAGCTGCACGTCATCGGCACCGCGATCGTCGAGGTCCGTCACGACGCGCCCGACCCGGCGACGCTCATCGCCCTACCGCTCCAACGGGAGGTCTCATGACGCAAGAGCGCGAGCCCTACGACCCCACCTCGACCGCCGGCGTGCCCGAGCACGGTCGCGAGCGCCTGGAGCGGATGCGCGATCGCTCCTTCTTCACCAGCGACCTGTCGGTCAACGAGTTCCTGCTCGTCCGGGCCGCCGGCTTCGAGCCGCTCGGTCTCGTCGTCGGCACGTCGATCTACCACATCGGCTTCCAGATGGGCGCGTGGAGCCGCAACCAGGAGATGGACGTCCTGACGCAGGCGATGTACCACGCGCGCGAGCTGGCGATGACGCGCATGGAGGAGGAAGCCGACCAGCTCGGCGCCGACGGGATCGTGGCCGTGCGCCTCGACGTCAGCCGCCGCGAGTGGGGCAACGACCTCGCCGAGTTCGTCGCGATCGGCACCGCCGTCCGCCACCGCGAGGGCAAGCTGCACCGCGCGCCCAACGGCCGCCCGTTCACGAGTGATCTCTCCGGCCAGGACTTCTACACGCTGCTCTCGGCCGGCTACCGGCCGGTCGGGATGGTCATGGGCACCTGCGTCTACCACGTCGCCCACCAGGGCCTGGGCACGTGGCTGAAGCGCGTCGGGCGCAACACCGAGATGGAGAACTTCACCCAGGCGCTCTACGACGCGCGCGAGCTGGCCATGGAGCGCATGCAGGCCGAGGGCGAGGCGCTCGAGGCCGAGGGCGTCGTCGGCGTCCAGCTCACCGAGGGCAACCACGGCTGGGGCAGCGCACGTCATCGAGTACTTCTCGGTCGGCACCGCGGTCATCCCGACCAGCGACACGCACGAGATCCCGCCGCCGACGCTGACCCTCAGCCTCAACGACACGCGCCAGGACCGCCTGACCGGGTTCTAGACGACGCGCTGCAGGTGGCGGAACGGCTTGCCGCCGCGCAGCTCGCGCACGATCTGGTCGAGCATGCCCTCGTCCTCGAGCTGGCGCCCGTCGGTGACGGCGGCGATCAGGCCGCGCTTGCGCTGGATGACGGCGGCCATGGTCTCGTCGACGGTCTCGGCGGCGAGCAGGTACCAGGCCGTGACGGCGTCGCGCTGGCCGATGCGGTGGCAGCGGTCCTCGGCCTGGTCGTGCAGTGCCGGCGTCCACTCGAGCTCGAGGAAGGCGACGTTGGAGGCACGCGTGAGCGTGATGCCCTGCGCGCCGACGCGGGTGGCGGCGACGATCAGCTGGGGGCCGTCGGGGTCCTGGAACGCGCGCACGGCCTCGTCGCGCTCGATGATCGTGTCGCGCCCCATGATGTGCGCGGCGTGCGGGAAGCGCTCGAGCACCGCCGTCTGGACCTCGACGTGGCGGGCGAAGACGACGAGCGGCTCGCCTGAGGCCAGGAAGTCGTGGATCCAGGCCAGCGCGGAGTTGAGCTTGCCGCGCGCGGCCAGCCGCTGCAGGGTGCCGATCTGGGCCAGGCGCTCGGCGCGCAGCGTGGCGGCGATGCGCGCGTTGAGCTCGCGCAGGTCCAGCGGCTGCTCGCGCAGCCAGGCGATCACGTCCTGCTCGGCGAGGCGGTACTCGCGCTCGTTGTCGAGCTCGACCGGCACGACGACCTGGCGTTTGGCCGGGAGCTGGGGGAGGACCTCGGTCTTGAGCCGGCGCACGAAGCAGCGTCGGCGTAGATGCCAGTGGAGGCGCTCCTCCGAGAGCTGCCCGCGGAACTGGCGCTTGAAGCGCGCGCCCGAGCCGAAGTCCTCCAGGCGGCCGAGCACGCGCAGCTGGCTGATGAGCTCGTCGGCGTGGTTGAGCACAGGCGTGCCGGTGAGGGCGAGGCGCAGGCCGTCCGGTCCGATGGCCTCGGCGAGGCGGCGTACGGCCTGCGTGCGCTTGGCCTGCGGGTTCTTGCACAGGTGTGACTCGTCGACGACGAGCGCGCCGGGGCGCAGGCGCGCGAGCGCCTCGCGGTGGGCAGCGACGATCTCGTAGTTGAGGATCGTGATCTCGGCGGTCGGCGGCACGGGCACGCGCCCGTGGATCACCGCGACCGAGCGGTGCGGCAGCCAGCGCTGCGTCTCGCGCTGCCAGTTGAGCTTCAGCGACGCGGGGCAGACCACGACGGCCGGGTAGGCGTCGTCGGCCTCGAGTGCGGCCAGGGCCTCCACGGTCTTGCCGAGGCCCTGCTCGTCGGCGAGGAACACGCGGCGCGCGTCGAGCGCGTAGCGCACGCCTGCCCACTGGAAGGGCGCCAGCTCGCCGCCGAGCACCGCGGCGACCTCGGCGATCGGCTCGCCCGTCGTGGCGCGCGAGGCGCGGATGGCCTCGAGCGCCGCGTCGTGCTCGGCGCGCAGCTCGGCCAGCCCCTCGGCGGCCGCGCCGTCGACCGCAACGCGGTGCAGGGCGAGGAAGGCGTCGAGCGGCTCGACGATCCACGGGTCGATGGGCAGCGTGCGCCCGACCTCGCCCGCGCCGGGCAGCGCATCGAACGCGATGCCGACGTCGGGGTCCCAGAGCACGTCGAGGCGCAGGAAGGTGCCGTCGATCGTCTCGCTGATCGCCAGCCGCGCCGGCGGCGGATCCTCGCCGCGCTCCAGCGCGGCCAGGCAGCGCCGCGCGCCCGGGTCCAGGCGTGCGCCGCGGAGGTCGGCCAGCGCCTCGGCGCCCGCGGCGGTCAGCGGCGCCAGCAGCGCTCCGTCGTGCTCGATCGCGCCTTCGCGCAGGGCCTCGGGCAGGGTGCCCGCGCGCGTGCGCAGGACCCACCAGCCGCGCCCGTCGTAGCGGGTCGTCGACACACGCCCGACCCAGCGGCGCTCGATCGCAGCCAGCCAGGCGTCGACCTGCGCGCTGGTCGTCAGCTCGGGAAAGCGATCGAGCACCTCGGCGACGTGGACGCCCGCCCAGTCGTCGACGGGCGCCCACCACTCGCGCTTGTCCCAGTCGAAGCGCCGCTGCGGGATCCCGCGCACGAGCGCGACGATGTGCGGGTCGTAGGGGAAGGCCAGCACGACGATCGGCTCGCCGTCGGCCCCGCGACGCAGCTCGACGTTGGGGCGTTCCTCGACGAGCTGCATCCCCCTCCACGGTAGCGTCACGAACGGGCGCTCAGCACGCGCCAGCGCCCGGAACGCGCAACGAGGCGCGCCTGCGTGCCCCGGGGCAGCGCCGGGCGCGGGCCCGCGAGGCGCGCCGGCGCGCGGAAGACGAGCGCGGGCGGCGCCCAGTGCGGATGGCGCCGCGACGAGCTCCACGTCGCCTGTACGTGCGACAGCGGCACGTCGAGCTCCCAGGCCAGCGCCGTCTGCAGCCACGGGTTGATCGCCGGTCGGCCGGCGCGCAGCACGGCGGCCCGGCCGCCCGCGTCGTCGACGGCCCGGCGCAGCTCCGAGAGCTGGTCGGCCTGGCTGCGCGCGACGCTGAGGGTGCGCGCCTCCTCGCGCGCCCGCAGCAGCGCCGGCACCAGCGCCAGCGCGGCGATCGCGCAGCCGGTCGCGATCCGCGCGCGGCGGCCGGGTACGGCGTCGACCAGCCAGGCAAAGCCCACGCCGGCGACCACGCACAGCGCCGCCGCCGGCGCGGCGAGATAGCGCCGCGTGCCGGTGAAGCCGACCTCGGCCATGATCGCCACCACGGCGATCCAGCCGACGGCGAGCGCGGCGAGCGACAGCACGCGGCGGTCGTCGCGCCGCCACGCCGCCACGACCCCCACGGCCGCGAGGACGAGCGTCGGGACGATCACGGCGTCGGCCGCGCGGCGCACCACCTCGAGCGCGGGCACGCTGGCGTTCGCGGCGCTGCCCTCGGTGGCCTCCGTGGCGGTCGCGCTCGCGTGCAGCGGATCGCCGGATCCGGCCCAGTCGAGGCCGAGCCACAGCGCGGGCGGCAGGACGACCGCCACGACCGCCAGCACCCGCAGCCGCGGCTCGCGCAGCCAGACGTACACGCCGTAGGCGGCGAGCAGGACCCACGCCTCGGGCCTGATCAGGCCGGCGACGGCGATGAGCACGAGCGCGTGGTCGCGCCGGCCGTCCAGGTGGCGGTCGAACGCGCCCAGCGCGAGCGCGATCAGCGCCGGCTCGGCCGAGCCCAGCAGCGCGGTGCGGTACAGGTCGGCGCTCAGCGCGAGGCTCACAACCGCGACGGCGCCCGCGAGGCGGCCGGCCAGCCGGGCGCCGAGCCGATAGGCCAGCAGCAGCCCGGCGATCGCGCACGCGCGCATCGCCGCCATCCACACGTACGGCGCGGCGCCGCCGAGCACCGACAGCGGCGCGAGGACGAGCACGGGGAGCGGCTTGAACGAAGGGCCGGCGGTGGTGGCGAGGTCCAGATGCGCGAGCTGGCGCCCCCAGACGGTCCACGCCCAGGCGTCGTAGCCGAGCGTCGCGGGGATGAGCAGCGACGCGGCGCCCGCGAGCGCGACGGCCGCCACCGTCACGCCGCGCGGCGTGCCGCGTGGGGCCTCAACCTCGGCGAGGCGCATCGACGCGGCACGCTAGCGCCTAGACTCGGCGCACCGTGCGGCGATCCGCGACAGCCTTCATGAGCTCTCGCTACGTCGTCATCGGCGCACCGGTCGTCTACGTCATCGCGCTTACGACGGTCATCATCAGCTGGGGCCTGCCCCTCGCGCGCGACCAGCTCTTCTTCTGGCTCGGGCTGGGGATGGCGGCCTTCAGCGTCGCCGCGTGGCGCAGCTGGGGCTCGATGCTGCTCGAGTGGCTGCCGTTCTATGGGCTGCTCGTTGCCTACGACTTCCTGCGCGGCGCCGTCGCGGTCGCGCCGGACAAGGCGCACGTGACGGCACAGCTCGACCTCGACAAGTGGCTCGGCGGCGGCCAGGTCCCGACGGTCTGGCTGCAGCAGCACCTCTGGCACGCCGGCCATCCCCACTGGTACGACTACGGCATCTGGGGCGTCTACATGACGCACTTCTTCGTCGTGTGGATCGTCGCCGCGGTGATCTGGCGCGTCGCGCGGCCGCGCTTCCGTCGCTACGCCGTGCTGACGATCGCCGTGACGCTCGGCGCCTTCCTGACCTACTGGCTGTATCCGGCGCAGCCGCCGTGGTTGACCGCGCAGAACCTGCAGATCCCGGCGGTCGACCGGATCGTTCCCGAGGTCTGGGGCCAGCTCGGCGTCGGGACGGTGCAGTCGGTCTACGAGAACAGCAGCCTCGTCAACACGGTCGCGGCGATGCCCTCGCTGCACGCCGCCTATCCGGTCATGCTGCTGCTCTTCTTCTGGTCGGCCGGGTGGTACGCGCGCGTCGGGCTCGGGCTCTACGCCCTCGCGATGGGCTTTGCGCTCGTCTATGGCGGCGAGCACTACGTGACCGACATCCTCGCCGGGTGGGTGATGGCGGTCGCGATCTACGGGGCGCTCGCGGCGGCGACGCCGCTGGCGGGCCGCGTCGCGCGGCGTCAGGCCTGGAGCGGCTCGCGCGTGCCGGCCTCGACGACGTCGACGTCCTAGACGGTTGAATCAACCCTCAGTGGGCCTAGAACCCCAGCGACTCGATCGCCTGCTCGCGGCGCGGGTCCTCCTCGTAGCGGAAGCGGTCGGGGCTGACTCCGCGCGCCTCGGCGAGGTCCAGCGCGATGCGCTGCACCCAGACCGTGAGCGGGAAGACCGACAGCGCCTCGCGGAGGTCGCGCTCGGCGATGCGCACCACGCGCGCGCCGATCGTCTGCATCGCGGCGGCGATCGCCTCGGTGCGCGCGGCGCCGGGGCCGCCGCCGTCGAGCGCGACCAGCGTGTCGCGGCCATCGAGCGCGACGCTCGGACCATGGAGAAACTGCTCGGCCGACAGGCCCTCGGTCACGACGTACGCTGCCTCACGGATCTTCAGCGCCCCCTCTTGCGCGGTCCACGCGTTGGGGCCGGCGCCCATGAGCTCGAGCAGGCGCTCGGGTGGATCGGGCACCGGCGCGGGCACGTCGAGCACGCGCGCCACCGCGCCGGGTATGGCGTCGAGATCGCCGAGCGTCGCGCCGAGCGCGCTCGCGATCTGGGCCAGGCGCAGCAGCGCCCCGGTGTGGCTTGCCGTGTAGGCGTACGAGGTCTCGGGCGTCACGGTCTCGACGTCGCCTCCCGCGCCGATCCCCGTGACGTGGACGACGGCGCAGCCCGCCTCGCGCGCGGCGTCGAGCGCCTGGGCGGTGTAGCCGGTGTGCGCGGTGTGGCTCAGCGCGATCACGGCCTCCCCGGCGTCGAAGCGGCGCGCGTAGGGCGCCACGTCGGCGGCGTGCAGGGCGGCGGCATCGACGCCGGCCTCGCGCAGCATCCACGCGCCGTGATGCGCCGCGTGCCAGCTCGTCCCGATCCCGACGAGCCACGTCCTGCGGCCGGCGATCCGCTCCGCCGCCGCCCGCGCGGGCTCGTCGTCGCTGAGCAGGCGCCGCAGCTCGTCGGGCTGCGTCCACATCGTCGTACGCATGTGCGAGACAGGGCGGGCGCTCATCGCCCGACTCTAGCCAGGCGCGTCTGGAAGCATTCGTGCGGCCGATCTCATGCCGCTCCCGAAGAGCCTCGCCCGATTCAACCTTCGCGTCACCAACCGCGTCCTCGGGCCGGTGGCGCGGCTGGCGCCGGGCTTCGCGGTCGTGCTGCACGTCGGGCGGCGCTCCGGCCGGGCCTACCGGACGCCGGTCAACTTCTTCCATCACGGCGACCGCTACGTGATCGCCCTGACCTACGGCGCCGACAGCCAGTGGGTGCGCAACGTGCTCGCGGCGGGAGCGGTCGACGTCGAGACCCGCGGCCGTCGCCTGCACCTGGTCGACCCGGAGGTCGTCCACGACGAGCGGCGATCGCTTGTTCCCAGCCCGGCCCGCCAGATGATCGGGCTCGCGAACGTCACCGACTTCATGCTGCTGCGGCCTGGCTGAGCGAGGGGTAGCCTCCACGCAATCGATGGCCTACGACGAGGATCTCGCCAACCGCCTACGTGAGCTGCTCGCCGACGAGGACGCGATCACCGAGAAGAAGATGTTCGGCGGGCTGGCCTTCCTCCTGCACGGGAACATGTCGGTAAGCGCGTCGCGCAACGGCGGCCTACTGGCGCGTATCGACCCGGCCGACACCGACGCCGCCCTCGCCCGCCCCCACGTGTCGCTCATGGAGATGGGCGGGCGCAAGATGGACGGGTGGATCACGGTCACGCCCGAGGGGTTGAAGACCAAGCGCGACCTGTCCGCCTGGGTCAAGCGCAGCGTCAAGTACGTCAAGACGCTGCCGGCGAAATAGCGCTCAGGCGCGATCGGCGGCGCGCTCGACGGCGAGCGCTCGCGCCGACGCCTGATTGGCGCGCGCACCGATCACGGCGCCCACCACCGCGCCCGCCGCGAGCATGAGCTGCGACGCGAGCCCGTGAAGGTCGGTGCCGACGGCGACCAAGGGCACGGCCAGCGCCATCGCGCCGGTCACCGCCCCCGCGACAAGGCCCAGCACGACGAGGATCTGGCCGGTGGTGTCCATGGTGGCCACGATGCCGGTCGCCGGCCCGGCCGTCGAGGTGAGCCTCACGCCGCGCGCGGGTGAAACCCTCGGCGCCCTCTGCAAGCGAATGTCACCCGTCTCAGTCCGCGGCGCCGAGGCCCCAGCCGCCGTCGATCACGATCTCCTGGCCGGTGATGTAGCTCGAGGCCGGCGACGCGAGGAACAGGGCGAGCGTTTTGATGTCGTCGGGCCAGCCGACGCGGTGCATCGGGATCTCTTTCGCGATCGCCGCCTGCAGGTCGGGGTCGTGCGCGTGGCCGCCGCCGATGTTGGTGACGAAGAACCCGGGAGCGATCGCGTTGACCGTGATGCCGTCCGCGGCGAGCTCGAGGGCCATGCAGTGCATGAGGTGGCGCGCGCCGGCCTTCGCCGTCATGTAGGCCGAGCCGATCGCGGGCTCGACGTGCGTCGCGGCCAGCGACGTCGTCACGACGATCCGCCCGAAGCCACGAGGGCGCATGTGACGAGCCGCGGCGCGCGCCGTCGCGAAGACCCCGTTGAGGTTGATGTCGATGACGCGGTTCCAGCGCTCGTCCGTGTAGCGCTCGAGCGCGCCGTCCTCGACCCGCGCACGCACACCGCCGGCCCAGGCGCCGACGAAGCCGACGCCTGGATCGATGCCCGCGTTCGCGAAGGCGACGTCGAGCCGGCCGTAGGCCTGCGCCGCCTCGTCGACGGCCTGATCGAGAGCGACGTGGTCGGTGACGTCGGCGACGGCGCTGCGGACGTCGAGGTCCTCGGCCTGCAGGCGTGAGGCGTGCGCGGCGACCGTGTCGGCATCGACGTCGATCAGCGTGACCCGCGCGCCGTGCGCCGCGAGCACCTCGCCATAGGCGAGCCCGAGCCCGCTGCCGCCGCCGGTGACGACCACCCCGAACCCGGCCACGTCGAACCGCGAAGAAACGTCCACGCGCAACCCCCTCCTGTGACTGAAGAGCGGCCGAGCCTATCCGGGCGGTGCCCGCTCAGACGTGCAGGCGAGCCCGGAGGCGCGCGAACTCGGCGTCGTCGATGACGCCGCGCTCGTGCAGCTCGGTGACGCGGCGCAGCGTCTCGGCCGGGTCCGCAGGCTTCTGGGCCGCCGTCGTGGCGCCCGCGTGCGGGCCCTGGGTGACCCAGCGCCCCCATTGGCGCCCGGCAAACCAGTCGTCGACCGGCTGCCTGCTCCCGGTGAAGGCCGCAGCCCGCATCATCCCGCTCAACAAGACCATGGTCGCGACCGTAGCCGATGCGCTACCGAGGCCGCGAGAAGAACCGCTCGATCGCGTCGAGGAGCGCGTCCTGGTCACCGGTCCACCACAGGTGATCGGTGCCCGGCAGCTCCACGTACTCGGCGTCGGGCACGTACTTCGCGAGGCTGCGCCCGTTGCCGACGGGGACGATGACGTCGCCGCGGCGGTGGGCGACGAGGCACGGCGCCGTGATCGCCGACAGGCTCTCGCGGAGGTCGATGTCCTTCATCAGCTCCAGCCAGGCGGCCGCCGCCGTCGGCGTCGCGCCCAGCCGCAACGCCCGGCCCCACCATGCGCGCAGGCGCTCGTCGTGCTGGGAGGCGGGCGCCCAGTACTGCAGCAGATGTCCCGCGTCGCCCCAGTGCTCGCGGACACGTCGACCAGCGTCGCGAACCACTCGGGCGTGTCGCCCCAGGGATAGTCGGAGGCCCGCAGCGTGCGGGGCCAGCCGCCGTAGAGCGCGAGCATGCTCGTGCGCTCCGGGTGCGCGACCGCGTACATGGCGGCCAGGTGGCAGCCCTCCGAGAGCCCGAGCAGCGCCGGCCGCCGGAAGCCGGCCGCGTCGATCACCGTGCCGAGATCGGCCGTCCGCTCCTCGAGCGTCGGCCGGGTGCCCGGAGCGATGCGATCCGACAGGCCTGTCCCGCGCTTGTCCCACAGTAGGACCCGGGCGAACGAGCCGAGCCGGTCCAGGAAGCGCGCGAAGCCGGGATCGTCGCGAAAGAGCTCCATCGGCAGCACCCAGCCCGTGGTGACCGCGAGTTCGAGCTCCCCCTGGCCGAAGACCTGGAACGCCAGGCTGATGTCGCCGCGCGAGGCGTAGCGCGTCGCGCCTTGCGGTTGTGGCGCGGCGCGCGGCAGTGGCGCGCCCGCCTCGCGCGCCGGCGGCGCGAGCGCCGGATCGTGCGCGAGGATGCGCTGCTCGAGCGCGCGCAGCTCGACCGACGGCTGTATGCCCAGCTCCTCGTCGAGCGATCGCCACGCGTCCCGGTAGGACGCGAGCGCCTCGGTTTGTCGTCCGGACCGGTAGAGCGCGACCATGTGCTGGCCGCGCAGTCGCTCGCGATGGGGATGGAGGCGCACCAGGCTGTCGAGCTCGGTGGCCGTGCCCGCGTGCCGCCCGATCGCCAGGTCGGCCTCGATCCTGTCCTCGAGCGCGGCGAGCCGCAGTGCCTCCAGTCGCGCGCCCTCGCGCGCGGCGAACGGCTCGCTGAACTCGGCCAGCGCCGGCCCGCGCCAGAGCGACAGCGCCTCGGCGAGGCGCTCGGATGCGACGGCTGGATCCCCCGCCGCAAGCGCCGCACGTCCTTCTGCTGCGAGATGCTCGAAACGCTCGACGTCGAGCGTGGCGGCCTCGACGTCGATCGAGTAGCCGACGGCGTGGGTCCGCAGCAGCTCGGCACCGAGCGCCTTGCGCAGGTTCGAGACGTGAACGTGCACCATCTTGCGCGCGCTCGCGGGCGCACGCTCCCCCCACAGCTCGTCGATCAGGCGCTCGGCTGCTACGACGCGGCCGAGGTCGAGCAGCAGCAGGGCCAGGAGCGCGCGCTGCTTCGCGCCGCCGACCTTCGCCGCACTGTCGCCGTCACGGACCTCCAGCGGGCCGAGCAGCAGGAACTCCATCGCGGCCGCCGACGCTACCCGGATCGGCGCCGAGCGGCCTTGGCGCGCTGTGTCTTGTCGAGCACGAGCTTGCGCAGGCGCACGCTCGCGGGCGTCGCCTCCACGCATTCGTCCTCGCGAAGGAACTCGAGCGCCTGGTCGAGCGAGAGCGTGCGATGGGGGACCAGGCGTACGAGGACGTCGGCGGTCGAGGACCGGATGTTCGTGAGGTGCTTCTCGCGCGTGGCGTTGACGTCGAGATCGTCCGAGCGCGCGTTCTCGCCGACGATCATGCCCTCGTAGACCTCGTCGCCAGGGCCGACGAACAGCGTCCCGCGCTCCTGGAGGTTCATCAGCGCGAACTGCGCGGCGCGGCCGCGGCGGTCGGAGACCAGCGCGCCGGTGGGCCGGGTGCGCAGCTCGCCGGCCCACGGCTCCCAGCCGTCGAAGACGTGGTGCAGCAGGCCCGTGCCCCGCGTCTCGGTGAGGAACTCGGTGCGAAAGCCGATCAGGCCTCGCGCCGGCACGCGGTACTCCATGCGCACCCACCCCGTCCCGTGGTTGATCATCTGCTCCAGGCGGCCCTTGCGTAGCGCCAGGAGCTGGGTCACGACGCCGACATAGTCCTCGGGCACGTCGATCGCCAGGCGCTCGACGGGCTCGTGCACGCGTCCGTCGATCTCGCGTGTCAGGACCTGCGGCTGCCCGACGGTCAGCTCGAAGCCCTCGCGGCGCATCAGCTCGACGAGCACCGCGAGCTGAAGCTCGCCACGGCCCTGGACCTCCCAGACCTCAGGCCTGTCGGTGATGTCGACGCGCAGCGAGACGTTGCCGATGAGCTCCTGATCGAGCCGCGCCCGGATCTGACGAGCTGTGAGCTTGTCGCCCTCCTGGCCGGCGAGCGGCGAGGTGTTGACCCCGATCGTCACCGACAGCGACGGCTCGTCGACCGTGATGACCGGCAACGCCCGGGGGTCGTCGAAGTCGGCGAGGGTCTCGCCGATCGTCACCTCGGGGATGCCCGCGATAGCGATGATCTCGCCGGCCGACGCCTCCTCGGCCTCGACACGTTCGAGTGCCTCGGTGACGTACAGCTCGGCGACCTGTGCGCGCTCGACCGTCCCGTCCGCCCGGCACCACCCGACGGTCTGCCCGCGGCGGATCGTCCCGTGGCGTACCCGGCACAGCGCCAGGCGTCCGACGTACGGCGACGCGTCGAGGTTGGTCACGTGCGCCTGCAGCGGATGGTCGGGGTCGTAGCTCGGAGCCGGGATGCGCTCGAGCAGCAGGTCCAGCAGCGGGGCGAGGTCGTCGGCCAGCGAGGACTCGCTCAGCGATGCCCGCCCGGCCCTGGCGTTGCAGTAGACAATGGGGAACTCGATCTGCTCCTCGGTGGCGTCGAGGTCGAGGAACAGCTCGTAGACCTCGTCGACGACCTCCGCGATGCGCGCGTCCGGCCGGTCGACCTTGTTGACGACGAGGATGACGGGCAGGCGGGCCTCGAGCGCCTTGCGCAACACGAACCGCGTCTGCGGCAGCGGCCCCTCGCTGGCGTCGACGAGCAGCAGCACGCCGTCGACCATCGTCAGCCCGCGCTCGACCTCGCCACCGAAGTCCGCGTGGCCGGGCGTGTCGACGATGTTGAGCTTGACGCCGCGGTAGCGCACCGCGGTGTTCTTGGCCAGGATCGTGATGCCCTTCTCGCGCTCGAGGTCCATCGAGTCGAGCACGCGCTCGGCGACGTCCTGGTTGGCGCGGAAGGCGCCCGACTGCCACAGCATCGCGTCGACGAGCGTCGTCTTGCCGTGGTCGACGTGGGCCACGATGGCCACGTTGCGAATGTCCTCGCGCAGCGCGCGCATCTCGGAGAAGCTAGTGGTCGTGACCGAGGAGCAGCAGAACCCCGCACGCGCGATCTACGGCACGATCCTCGTGATGGCGGTGATCTCCGCTCTGGCGCACGACGAGAGCATCACGTCGGCGGACCTGATCGAAGGCGTGGCCGCGACGACGATCGTGTTCTGGATCGCCCACGTGTACGCCGAAGTCCTCGGCAACCGGCTGCAGGGGGAGCACGCTGCGAGCTGGGCGCACGTCCGGTCGGCGATGCATCACGAGTGGCCGATCGTCGAGGCCGCGGTGCCGCTGGTCCTCGCGCTGGGGCTCGGCGTGGTGGGCATCCTCAGCACCGACTCGGCCGTGAACGTCGCGATCGCCGTCGGCGTCGTCGAGCTGTTCCTGTGGGGCCTTGCCGTCGGGCGCAGGCTGGGGCTCTCGCTCACCGCGACCATCGCGGCCGGCGTCATCAACGGCGCCCTGGGCGTGGCGATCGCAGGGCTCAAGGTGCTCGTGCACTGAGCGCCTATCCCTCGCCGTTGCCGGGCACGCCGACCTTCGCCACGTCGATGCGGTGCGGCGACTTCGCGGGCTGCGGCTTGGCCGAACGCGCCTGGGGCATCGACGGCTGCAGCGGCGGCTGCGCGACCGTCCGCCAGTCGACGCTCGGCGGCGCCGACGGCAGCGCGGGATCCCGCGTGGTCAGCGGCACGTCGGACTGGCAGGGCAGCACCTTCTCGATGTTGCCCGGCTCCGACGTGGAGAAGCTGTTCTGCGCGAAGCACGAGCCCTTCGAGGTGCGCTGCCCCGGGTGGGACGCCACCACGAGGTCGAGGCTGTTGTCGTGCAGGACGTTGCCCTGCACGCTGTCCTCGGCGGCCGGAATGTCGTCGGCCGCCGTCAGCAGCACACCCGCGCCCGGATGGCCGGTGATGCGGTTGCGCGCGACGCCGTCGCGGCGGCCGCCGCGCACGAGCACGCCGACGCCGAAGACGTCGCCGCGCCCCGGGGCGAAGCGGTTGTCGTTGTCGACGATGACGTTGCCCACGACGGTTGCGTCCTGCTGGTGCAGCGCCTTGTCGGGGCCCGCGGAGACGAGCAGCACGCCGACGCGGTTGTCGCGGAACATCGAGTTCGCGACGACGATGTTTCCGCTCGCGTTGATCCCCTCGAAGCCCACCATGTCGCGCTCCGCCACGCTGTCGGTGACGAGCAGGTTGCACGGGTTGCAGCGGCCGACCCGCATGCCCGACTCCGCGTGCCCGGATGCCCAGACGTGATCGATCGTGCCGCCGCGCGCGTCCAGCGCATCGACGCCGTGCAGGCCGTTGTTGGTCGCGGTGACGTAGCTGACGCGCCAGCTCTTCAGCGGCTTCTGCGCGTCGGCCGGCGGCGCGAAGAGCACGCCGTCCGACCCGAACCCGCGCACGGTGAGGTTCTCGACCGCCACGCCGTCGGCGTGCACGACGATGCCCTCGTAGCGGTGGCCGTTCTGCCCGTCGAGGACGACGCGGTTGCGATCGATGCCGCGCAGCACGAGGTTCTTCTTGCTCGGCGGCACCACGACCTGCTCGTGGTAGGTGCCCGGGGCGATGCGCACGAGGTCGCCCGGGTGGGCGGCGTCGACCGCCGCCTGGATGGTCGGGTACTCGCGCGGCACGTCGCGCGCCGTCCAGTCGCTGTCCCCGCCGCACCCGGCCAGCGCCACGACCGCGAGCACGGCGGCGCAGGCCGCTCCGGCGTTCCGCTTGGTGGATGGTGATGCGATTCCCAGGATTGACCGTCCTTCTGTCCCAATTGCGACGGTAGCGGACCGTGTGAACGATGCATCAAGAGAGGTTTTCCATCGGATCCCGCGCGCGTGTGCCTGCTTGCACGTTGCATCTCGCACAACGCGGGTGAGTTGCGCGGCGCCAGCGGGAAGGACGGCCGCATGCTTCGTCTCGATGCAAGCGCGCTGGACTACACGATCCTTGCGATCTACTTTCTGGTGGTTCTCGGCATCGGGGCGGTTGCGCGCCTGTCGGTGAAGACCGACGTCGACTTCTTCCTCTCGGGGCGTTCGCTGCCGGCCTGGATCACGGGGCTTGCCTTTCGTCGCGGCGAACCTCGGCGCGCTCGAGATCCTCGGCATGGCCGCCAACGGCGCGCAGTACGGGGTGGCGACGGTCCACTTCTACTGGATCGGCGCCGTCCCGGCGATGATCTTCCTGGGCATCGTGATGATGCCCTTCTACTACGGCGCCAAGGTCCGCTCGGTGCCCGACTACCTGCGCCTGCGCTTCAACAACCCGACGCATGCGCTCAACGCCCTCACCTTCGCGGTCGCGACCGTCCTCATCGCCGGCGTCAACCTCTTCGCGCTGGCGCTGATCGTGCACCTGATGCTCGGGTGGTCGATCACGACGGCGATCATCGTGGCCGCGGCGATCGTCCTCGCCTACATCACGCTCGGCGGGCTGACCTCGGCGATCCACAACGAGGTCTTGCAGTTCTTCATCATCGTCGCGGCGCTGCTGCCGCTGACGATCGTCGCGCTGCACGACATGGGCGGCTGGAGCGGCCTGGAGGACAAGGTCCAGGCGTCCGGGCTCAAGGATGCCGGCCTGCACGCGTGGCAGGGCCTCGCGGTCGGCAACGTCACCAACCCGATCGACGCCAACTGGATCGCGATCGTCTTCGGGCTCGGCTTCGTGCTGAGCTTCGGCTACTGGACGACGAACTTCGCCGAGGTGCAGCACGCGCTGAGCGCGAAGAACCTGTCGGCCGCACGGCGCACGCCGCTGATCGGCGCCTATCCGAAGATCTTCATCCCCGCGCTGACGATCATCCCGGGCCTCGTCGCGCTGGTGACCGTCAAGGGCCTCGGTGGCAAGGACCCCAACCTCCAATACAACAACGCGATCCCGCTGCTCATCGGCCACTACTTCCCGGAGGGCATGCTGGGCCTCGCGGTCACGGGCCTGGTGGCGGCGTTCATGGCCGGCGTCGCCGCGAATGTGACGTCGTTCAACACGGTCTTCACCTACGACCTGTGGCAGAGCTACGTGCGCCCCGACCGCGACGAGCAGTACTACGTGCGCATTGGGCGCCTCGCCACCGTTGGAGGCCTGCTGATTGCCATAGCCACGGCGTTCATCGCCAAGGGCTACGACAACATCATGAACTACGTCCAGCTGCTGTTCAGCTACTTCAACGCGCCGCTGTTCGCCACGTTCATCATCGCGATGTTCTGGAAACGGTCGACGCCGTGGGCGGGGTTCTGGGGGCTGGTCGCCGGCTTCCTGGGCGCGTTCGTGACGCACGAGCTGTACTCGTGGGGGACGATCGACCTCGGCTCGGCGCTCTCCGCGAGCTTCTGGGGCGCGATCGTCGCGTTCGTCGCCGACGCGGTGGTGACCGTCGGCGTGTCGCTGGTGACGCAGCCCAAACCGGACGACGAGCTGCGCGGGCTCGTGTGGGGCCTCACCAAGAAGGAAGAGGAGCCCGTCGAGCACGATCCGGCCGACGACGCCTGGTACCGGTCCGTGTGGCTGCTGGCCGGCGGCGCGATCGCGCTGATCCTGATCCTGACCGTCATCTTCATCTAGGAGCGCAGCGATGGCCGAAGAGCACGCACTGGACACCAGCGCCGCCATTGAGGACGAAATCGCGGCCGCGCACATTGCCAACCGCTTCGACATCCGGCGGATCATCGGCGGCCTGTTCGTCGTCTACGCCGTCATCCTGATCGTGACCGGCATCGTCGGCAGCGACGAGGTCAAGAACAAGGCGGCGGGCCTGAACGTCGACCTGTGGACCGGGCTGGGGATGCTCGTGTTCGGCGTGCTGATGATCTTCTGGGCGCTAACTCGGCCGGTGGCGCCGGATCCGCGCAAGCAGCCGGCGACCGAGCGGCCGGCAACCTAGTGGGCCTCGACCTCAAGACCCACTAGCGGCCGGACAACGCGCCCGCCGCGTCGGCCAGCCGCGACTGGCGGCCGGTGCGGGTCTCGAGCGCGTCGGCGGTGCGGAGCGCGCCGTAGACGGCCTGGACGGCGAGCCATCGCAGTGGCTCCGGCTCCCACGCGCGCGCGCTGTGGCCGACCCAGGGCAGCCTCGTCAGGTCGGTATCGCGCTCGAGGATCAGGTCGCGCAGCGTGCGGCCGGCGAGGTTGGCGGCCGCGACGCCCTCGCCCGCGTAGCCGCCGGCCCAGCACAGGCCGCTTTGACGGTCGCAATGCACGGCGGCGGCCCAGTCGCGCGCCACCCCGAACACGCCGGTCCAGGCGCCGTCGAGGCGCACGTCGCGCAGGATCGGGAACAGGCGCGCGAGCCGCCCGTGGAGCTGCTGCACGGTCGTGTCTGGGATCTCGCCGGCGCGGTCGGTGCCCGAGCCGAAGCGGTACGGGCGCCCGCGGCCGCCGATCGCGATGCGGTCGTCGGCGGTGCGCTGCAGGTAGCAGTAGTGATGGGCGGCGTCGTCGATCGTCTCGCGGCCTTCCCAGCCGATCTGCGCCCAGGTGGCGGCGTCGAGCGGCTCGGTGACGATCATCGAGCTCGACAGCGGGAGCAGCGCGCGATGCAGCCCGGGCAACGCGCCGGTGTAGCCCTCGGTGGCGCGCACGATCCAGCGCGCCTGGACGCTGCCATGGGGCGTCCGCACGCGGTGGGGCTCGATGGTCAGCGCCGGCGTGCGCTCGTAGATCGTGCCCCCGTGGCGCTCGACGGTTGCCGCGAGGCCGCGCGCCAGCTTGGCCGGCTGCACGCGCGCGCAATGCGGCGTGAAGCGCGCGCCGCGCAGGCCCGCGACAGTGACGCGAGCGGCCGCCTCGTCGAGCGAGAGCATCTCGCCGCGAGGCGCGCCGCGCAGGCGCGCGAGCTGCGCCTCGGTCTGTGCGACGGTGAGCGAGCCGCCCTTGACGAAGTCGCACTCGATGCCCTCGCGCTCGCAGGCCGCGCCGACCTCGTCGACGGTCTCCTGGGCGGCGCGCTCGAGCGCGGCGATCGCCCCGGGGCCCGCAACCTCGCGCTGGCGCGAGCCGGTCGAGATCTCGCCCAGCACCCAGCCGCCGTTGCGTCCGGAGGCGCCGAAGCCGGCCACCTCACGCTCGAGGACGATGACCTCCAGCGACGGATCGGCGCGGCGCAACTCGTAGGCGGTCCACAACCCCGTGTACCCGCCACCGACGATGCAGACGTCCGTCTCGCGATCGGCCTCGAGGCTGGGGCGGGGG
Organism: uncultured Actinomycetes bacterium; assembly: GCA_963821355.1. Lineage (GTDB taxonomy): Bacteria > Actinomycetota > Thermoleophilia > Solirubrobacterales > Solirubrobacteraceae > JAOPZW01. The sequence continues at coordinate 205,244 of CAWGDO010000013.1, forward strand.
GCGGGGAGGCCGCCCAGGTCGGCCCACCACCACGACGGCGCATCGAACACTCAGCCAATCCTGACACGTGACTGACATCCGTCGGGCTACAGTCATGCTGACCATGTCTCTCACCGGCGTCTTTCTCGTCTGCTCGATCATCCCGTTGCTGTTCGGGCTCTGGGCGCAGTTCAAGGTCAAGAGCACGTTCAAGCGCTACAGCCAGGTCACGACCGCGAACGGCATGACCGGTGCGCAGGCCGCCGAGGCCGTGCTGCGCAACGAGGGCGTGCAGGGCGTCGGCATCCGGCCGGTGGCCGGGCAGCTCAGCGACCACTATGACCCGCGTTCGAAGACGCTGAACCTCAGCGAGGACGTCGGCGTCGCGGCCAGCGTCGCCGCGGTCGGCGTGGCCGCGCACGAGGCCGGGCACGCGGTCCAGGACGCCCGCGGCTACAAGCCGATGCAGATCCGCTCATCGCTTGTCCCCGCGGCCTCGATCGGGTCCCAGCTGTGGATCTTCCCGGCCTTCATCGGCCTCATCCTGGGGTCGACCGGGCTGGTCAACGTCGGCCTCGTGCTCTTCCTTGCCGTCGTGGTCTTCCAGCTCGTGACGCTGCCGGTCGAGTTCGACGCCTCACGGCGGGCGCTCGTGGCGCTCGAGGGCGGCGGGCTGCTCGCGCAGACCGAGCTCGACGGGGCGCGCAAGGTGCTGCAGGCGGCGGCGCTGACCTACGTCGCGGCCCTGGCCGCCTCGATCGGCCAGCTCATCTACTTCTTCGTCGCCTCGCGCCGCTGACGCGCCACATCTCATCGAACGTCCCTCGCGTACGAACCCTGTTCGTGCACCAGGGACGTTCGTCGTAACGGCAGGGCTGCTCGGCGTACAGTGAAAGCGGAATGTTTCTCTTCAACAAGGCAAAGACCACGCTTGTCGCCGCCGAGGATGCACTGCCCGGCCGCGACGAGCCGATTCGTGTCCCCGAGCGCCACGAGGTGCTCGGCAACCCGCTGACGCCCCCCTGGCCCGAGGGCTTCCAGCAGATCGTCGTCGGCATGGGCTGCTTCTGGGGCGCCGAGCGCGTCTTCTGGCAGGCCGACGGCGTGTGGACCACGGCGGTCGGCTACGCCGGCGGCTTCACGCCCAACCCCTCCTACGAGGAGGTCTGCTCGGCGCGCACCGGCCACACCGAGGCCGTGCTCGTCGTCTTCGATCCGTCGGTGACCAGCTACGACGAGATGCTGCGGCTGTTCTGGGAAAACCACGACCCGACGCAGGGCATGCGCCAGGGCAACGACATGGGCACCCAGTACCGCTCGGCCATCTACTTCGGGTCGGACGCCGAGCGCGAGGCCGCCGAGCGCTCCCGCGACATGTTCGCCGTGCGCCTGGGCGCCGCCGGCTACGGCGAGATCACCACCGAGATCGCCCCCCTCGGCGAGTTCTACTACGCCGAGGACTACCACCAGCAGTACCTGGCCAAGAACCCCAACGGGTACTGCGGCCTGGGTGGCACGGGCGTGAGCTGCCCGATCGGGCTCGGGGCGCCGGCCTCCTGACCCGTCCGCTCGCGAGGCGCCACCGTGGCGCCTCGCGCGGCCCCGTGCCGGGCCACTTTGTATGACAATCATGCGATAACGTCCCGCCCGCAATGGACGACGCAAGCCTCGAAGGCGCGGTGGCGATCGTCACCGGCGCCGCCGGCGGCATCGGCTCCGAGGTCGTCGGTCAGCTGCGGGCGGCGGGGGCGAATGTCGTCGCCGAGGACATCAACCCGGCCGTCCAGGAACTCGCCGACGACGGCGTCGAGCCCCTCACCGGCGACGCCGCCCAGGCCGACACCGCCCGCGCCGCCGTCGCCCTCGCGCTCGAGCGCTTCGGCGGGCTCGACGTCGTCGTCAACAACGCGGGCCGGTTCCTGCTCAAGCCGATCGTCGAGACGACGGACGACGAGTGGGACGGGCTGATGACGACCAACGTGCGCAGCGTCTTCGTGCACTGCCGCGAGGCGCTGCCGCACCTGATCGAGCGAGGAGGCGGGGCGATCGTCAACGTCTCGTCGATCTCCGGCGTCATCGGGCTGCCCGCGCAGGGCGCGTACTGCGCGACCAAGGGCGCGATTGCCCAGATCACGCGCCAGCTCGCCATCGAGCACGCCGCGCAGGGCGTGCGCGTCAACGCGATCGCCCCGGGCGCGGTCGACACCGCCTTTGTCAACGACGCACTCGCGGGGGCGCCCGACCCCCAGGCCGCGCGCGGCGACATCGGCAAGTCGCACCCGCTGGGGCGCATGGCCGATCCGCGAGAGATCGCGCGGATCATGGTCTTCCTCGCCTCGCCCGCGTCGAGCTTCATGACCGGCGCCATCGTCATGGCCGACGGCGGGTTCACGGCCCAATGACGGCCGAGCCGCACGTGCGGGCGCTCGAGCCCGAGCCGACGCCGGAGCAACTCATTGCCCGGGCTGCTGCGATCGCCCCGACGCTCGTCGAGCGCCAGGCGGAGACCGAGGAGCGCACCTGCTACGCGCCCGACACCGACGAGCAGTTCCGCAAGGCCGGCTTCTATCGCATGCTCGTGCCGCGCCGCTACGGCGGCTACGAGTTCGACATCCCAACCTTCGTGCGCGTGATCATCCACATCACGCACGGCTGCCCGTCCACGGGCTGGCAGCTCTGCCTGCCCACCGCGCACGCGCTGCTTGTCGCCGCATGGTTCGAGGAGCACGCGCAGGACGAGCTGTTCGCCGACCCCGACTTCCTGTGCCCATCGGTCGCGGCGCCTGTCGGCAGGGCGCGCAAGACCGGCGACGGCTTCCTCGAGCTTACCGGCACGCACCACTACTGCTCCGGCGCGCCGTACGCGACGCACTACCTCGGCCAGACGCTCCCGGCCGGCCCGGACCCCGAGGGCCCGCCCGCCGGGCCGCCGATGCTGTTCGTCGCGCCGCGCAGCGAGTGGACGATGCTCGACGACTGGGGCCACACGCTCGGCCTCAAGGGGAGCGGCTCGAACAGCATCGTCTTCGACAAGGGCCGGATCCCCGAGTACTTCGCGCTGCCCGACGCGCGCATGCTCGACTTCGACAACTCCCAGGGCACCGCGGGCCAGCGCCTGCATGGCAACCCCATGTATCTCGGGCGCGCGCTGAGCTTCTTCGGCCTCGAGTTCGGGGCGCTCGCCGTCGGCATGGTCAAGGGCGCGCTCGACGAGTACCTGCACCTCATCACCACGCGGACGACGCACCGCCCACCGATCATCCTGCGCGCGCACGATCCCGACTACCAGCGCTGGTACGGCCACGCGCGCGGCAAGCTCGAGACCGCCCACGCGGCGTTGCTGCAGGCGGCCGACCAGTGGATGGAGGCCTGCCACCGGCAGGTGCACGACGGCGTGCACTTCGGCGTCGAGGAGGACCTCCGGATCCAGTCGATCACGCGCGAATCGGTGCGCCTGTGCTGGGACGCGCTGCAGGAGTACGTCTTCCGCACGGCGGGCTCCGGCGCCGCCTACGACGGTCAGCGTATGCAGCGCATCTGGCGCGACATGTCGATGGTCTGGGGTCACCTCGCCGGAGTGATCAGCGACTGGGTCGCGCGCGGACTGACCACCGAGCATCTGGGCATCGATCCTGAGGGAGCAGGTCCCCGCAACGTGTAAGACCGGCTGTATGCTGGTCATACAGATGGCCCGCAAGCCGACCAACAGCCTCGAGGGCGTCAACGGCCTGTCGGTGCAGGTCAATCGTGTCGCGGCGCCGGTGCGCGAGCAGGTCTTCGACCAGCTGCGCCAGGCGATCGTCGAGATGCGGCTCAAGCCCGAGCAGCGGCTCGTCGAGCGCGAGCTGATCGAGCAGACCGGGGTCTCACGCACGACGATCCGGGAGGTCCTGCGCCAGCTCGCCGCCGAGGGCCTCGTGACGACGATCCCGCACAAGGGCACCGTGGTGGCCTCCCCGCCGGTCGAGCGCGCGGCCGAGCTGTACGAGGTCCGCGCCGTGCTCGAAGGGATGGCCGCGCGGCAGTTTGCAGAGCGCGCCACCGATGCCCACATGCGCGCGCTGCGCCGCGCCTTCGAGGGGATCGAGAAGCGCGCGAAATCCGGCCGTCCCAACAGCCAGGGCATGCTCGAGGCCAAGAAGCACTTCTACGACGCCCTCTTCGAGGGCGCGGCGAACGGCACGATCCAGGACCTCGTCGAGAGCCTGCAGGCGCGCGTCACCGTGCTGCGTGCCACCTCGATGAGCCAGCCCGGCCGCGCCAAGGAGACGGTCGAGGAGGTGCGCCAGATCGTCGAGGCGCTCGAGCGCCGCGACGCCGACGCCGCCGCGGCAGCCTGCGTGCGCCACGTCGAGGCGGCGGCCCGGACCGTGTTCGCGGCGATGGCGCAGAGCGACGCCACCGCCGCAAGCGGCTAGGGGCTTGGATGGGGGTTCATCGTCCGCGCCGTGTTGGCGACGCCGTGTGGTCAGGGCGCTCGGCGGCCAGCTCGTCGAGCACGGCCTGGGCCTGACGGAAGGACTCGAGGCCGGCGGGGGCGCCGCAGTACACGATCGCCTGCAACAGGGTCTCGCGGATCTCCTCGGTCGTGCAGCCGTTGTTGACCGCGCCGCGCACGTGCACGCGGAACTCGTGCATGCGGTTCAGCGCGGTCAGCATCGCGAGGTTGATGAGGCTGCGCGTGCGGCGATCGAGCCCTGGCCGCGTCCACACGTCGCCCCAGCAGGACTCGGTGACGAACTCCTGGGCGACCGACGTGAACTCGGTGGCGGTGCTCAGCGAGCGGTCGACGTGCGCGTCGCCGAGCACCTCGCGACGGGCGGCGAGACCGCGCTCGTAACGCCCGTCCTCGTTCACCGCTGCATCCCCTCGGGGACGACGCCCAGCCGCAGCTGCGCGAGCTGGCGCACGAGGGGATCGCGCATCATCGAGTTGCGGTGCCCGGCCGCCATGGCGAGGTCGCGGAAGAGGCGCTCGAAGCGCTGGCCGGCCTTGGCCGCGCTCGAGCCGATCGTGCGGTAGAGGTCGATCTCGACGGCCTGCCAGGCCTGCAGGATCGCCTCGCGCGCGATGGTCGAGAGCCAGAGGTCGTCCTCCCAGGTGTACGGCCGGTCGCCCGACGCCTGCAGCTCGCAGAACTCGATGTGGCGGTCGGCGCAGTTCATCAGCGCCGCCTCGGCGGTGCTGATCTTGGCCAGGGCCGAGCCGTACCAGCGCTGGAAGTCGGGATCCTCGGTGCGCTTGATGAAGGGCGGAAGCGGCGTCATCTTGGCCCGCATCCAGTTCTCGTACTCGTCGAGCGCGTTGTAGGCGCCGCCGACGACGAGCCCCGCGACCGACATCGTGAACACGCACAGCGCCCGGCCGGAGTAGAGCGGGTTGCCGTGCAGCGCGTAGCCCGGCGTCTGGGCCGGGTCCACGTCGATCATGTTGGTGTCCTCGAGCGCCAGGTGCGACGCGATGCGGGCCCTGTCGAACCGGATCGTGTGCGAGCCGCTGCCGCGCAGGCCCAGCTGGTCGCCCCAGCTGTCCCACAGGATCTCCCACTCGCTCTCGGGAGCGATGAAGAGCATCACGCGCGGCTCACCATTCTCCTGCTTGCCGGGCATGATCGCCTGACCCATGTACCAGTTGGAGTACGGGATCCCGGAGCAGTAGGCGATGTCGCCGTTGATCTCCCAGCCGCCGTCGACGGGCGTCGCGGTCACCGTCGGCGCCGCCACCGAGGCGGCCCGGAAGCTCCCGTCGCCGAAGGCCTCGGCCTGCGCCTCCTCCGGGAACCAGGAGCCGACCTGCAGCGCGTGGTTGCTGGCGAGGCCCGCGCACCAGGCCGTCGACATGTCGCCTCGGGCGAGCTCGAGCTGGATGCGCGTCATGGCCTTGACGTCGAACCCGTAGCCGCCGTACTTGCGCGGGATGTAGCACCGGTAGAAGCCCGCTTCGACGAACTTCTGGTGCATCTCCTCGGAGTAGTAGGCGCGCTGCTCGGCCTCGGCCTGGCGCTCGATGAGCTCCGGCCGGAGGGCGACCGCCCTGGCGATCAGCTCCTCGGGCGTGAGGTCCGGCTCGGCCGGGGTCGTCTTTGCGGCGTCGGTTGGAGCAGTCGACATTGTCTGACCATCATACGGGAGCACCGGGCAGGCAGCGTGCGCGAGACGGCGCTACGCGCCGGGCAGCAGGACGCCCGTGATCACCTCGCGGGCGAGCGCCGCGGCCAGCGCCTCGTTGGCCTCCTCGAGGCCGAACCGGCGGCTGATCAGCGGCTCGGCATCGAGGACGCGGGCGGCCATCATGGCCGCGAACCGCGGGATGTCGCGGCGGATGTGGGCGCCGCCGAACTGGCAGCTCTGGATGCGCTTGCCGGCGATCGCGAAGTCGACCGCCGGGAGCGTCACCGTCGAGTCCAGCCGCTCCCAGCCCGACGGGACCATGGTTCCCGCGGGCCGCGTCATCGCCAGCGCCTGCGCCATGGCCTCCGGCGGTCCCGCGGCCTCCAGGACATAGTCGGCGCCGCGACCGCCGGTCAGCTCGCGCACCCGCTCGACCGGGTCGCCGTCGGCCGGGTCGACGACGTGGGTCGCGCCCACCACGCGCGCGAGGTCGCGGCGCACGGGGCGCGGCTCGACGACGACGATGCTCGCCGCGCCCGCTATCCGGGCGCCCTGGGTCATCCACAGCCCGAGCGCCCCGCCGCCGACGATCGCCACCGACGAGCCGGGGTGCACCTGCGCGAGGTTGAGCACCGCCCCGACGCCGGACGTCACGCCGCAGCCCAGCAGCGAGAGCTGCTCGTCGGGCAGGTCGCTCTCGACGGCGACCACGCCGCTCTCGCGCACCACCATGCGCTCGGCGAACGCGCCCACGCCGCCGTCGGCGTGCACCGCCACGCCGTCGGTGCGCGCGGCCACGACGCGCGGCGGCACGATCCCGCCGAGCATCTCCACACACTGGTCGGGCCGGTCGCGCACGCAGAAGAAGCACTCGCCGCATTCCGGCGTGCCGGCCACGACGACGCGATCGCCGACGCGCACGCGCCTCACCGCCGCGCCCGTGGCCTCGACGACGCCGGCCGCCGCGTGCCCGAGGATGGTCGGGGGCGCCGCGGCGACGTCGCCGCGTGCACTGAGCGCATCGGTGATGCAGACGTCGACGGCGCCGATCCGGACGACGACCTCGTCGGCGCCGGGCTCGCGTAGCTCGACCTCCTCGACCACGAGCGGCTGCCCGACCGCCTCGAGGATTGCAGCCCTCGCGGTCATACGGTATGACAATAACCGTGAGCAAGCTCGAGGGGCGCGTCGCGCTCGTCACCGGCGGCGCGCGAGGGATGGGGGAGGCGCACGCCCGCGCGCTGATCGCAGAAGGGGCCGAGGTCGTCATCGGCGACGTGCTCGAGACAGACGGCGCCGCGCTGGCAAACGAGCTCGGCGACGGCGCGCGCTTCGTTGCGCTGGACGTCACCGACGAGCCGGCCTGGCAGGCCGCGGTGCGCTTCGCCGAGGACGCGTTCGGGCCGATCTCGATCCTCGTCAACAACGCGGGCGTCCTTGCGGTGGCGCCGATCGCCGAGCTTCCCATGCAGGAGTGGCGGCGGGTCATCGACACCAACCTCACCGGCGCGTTCCTGGGCATGAAGGCCGTCCACCCGTCGATGCGCCGCGCGGGCGGCGGGGCGATCGTCAACGTCAGCTCGATGGCCGCGTACATCGCGGTCGGGCAAGCCTCGGCGTACACGGCGTCGAAGTGGGCGCTGCGCGGGCTGACCAAGGCCGCCGCGATCGAGTTCGGGCCGGACCGGATTCGCGTCAACTCCCTGCATCCCGGCATGATCAAGACGCCGATGATCGAGGGCGCGGCCGACGAGGCCACCCAGTCGGCCCGCTATCCGATCCCGCGCTTCGGCACGTCCGAGGAGGTGGCCGCGACCATGCTGCACATCGTCTGTGACGCGACGTACAGCACCGGCTCGGAGTTCTGCGTCGACGGCGGCATCCTCGCCGGCATCAGCGTGGGGGACTAGTAGTCGTGGGCGCGCAACGTCACGAGGAGACCCACTAGATGCGCGCCGCCGTCCTGGCCGAGCTGGCCGCACCTTTCGTCGTCGAGGAGATCGAGCTCCTCGACCCGACGCCCGGCCGCGTCCACGTCCGCACCGGCGCGACGCCGTTCTGCTCGACCGACTGCATCAACCAGCGCGGCGAGCTGGGAAAGGTGCCGCCGACGATCCTCGGGCACGCCTCGATCGGCGTCGTCGAGGAGGTTGGGGCCGGGGTGATACACGTGCAGGTCGGCGACCGCGTCCTCGTGCCCGGTACGCCCGAGTGCGGGCACTGCTACTACTGCGCCGAGGGCCGGCCCGACCAGTGCTCGGAGCTCTTCGACGCGACGACGTACTTCCACGTCGCCCAGCGCGCCGACGGCGCGCCGGTCACGGCGGCGGGCAACGTCGGCGGCTACGCCGAGGTCATGAACGTCACGGCCAACCAGGCCTTCCCGCTGCACACCGACCTGCCCGACGACGTGCTCTCGCTGCTGGGCTGCGGCATCACGTCGGGCGTCGGCGCGGTCTTCAACGTCGCCGAGGTCAAGCCGGGGCGCTCGGTGGCGATCTTCGGCACCGGCCACCTCGGGCTGTGGATGATCCAGGGCGCGCGCATCGCCGGCGCGGGGCGGATCATCGCGGTCGAGCCGCTGCCCCACCGCCGCGAGATGGCGCGCAAGCTGGGGGCCACCGACCTCGTCGATCCCGCCGATGGCGACCCGATCGAGCAGGTCCGTGCGCTCACCGGCGGCCGCGGCGCCGACTACGTCCTCGAGGCGGCCGGGGCGACGAAGGCCCAGGAGCAGGCGCTGCTTGCCGCGCGCCGCGCGGGGACCGTCGTGCTCACCGGCGTCGAGCGACTCGGCGCGACGGTGACCTACCCGCAGATGGCGCTCGCGCTCCAGGGCCGGCGCCTGCTCAGCTGCCAGAACGGCAACGTGCGCATGCGCCGTGACCTGCCGCTTTTCGTCGGCATGCTCGAGGACGGGCGGCTCGACGCCACGCCGATCATCACCGCGCGCTACGGCCTTGACCAGATCAACGACGCGCTCGCGGCCTCGGCCGAGAAGCGCGACCTGACGGGCGTCGTCGTCCCCAACGGAGGAACCCGATAGTGCACACCTTCCCGCGGCCGCAGGAGACGCACCTGACCGTCGAGCGTGAGCCCGTCGAGGGCGCCTGCCCGTCGTGCGGGGCGCGGGCGCTGGCCGCCTATCGCGTCCTCGGCGAGGGCGGCCTGTGGGACGTCGTCAAGTGCCAGGAGTGCCTGACCTCGGCCAAGCGCGAGCGCGCGCCGCGGCTGGGTTCGCTGACCCCGCTGGGCCTGAGCATCCGATGATCGGCGTCGACGTGGGCGGCACGTTCACCGACGTCGTCGCCGTGCGCGATGGGCGGCTCTCGGTGACGAAGGTGCCAAGCGACCCGGCCGAGCCCGCCGCCGCGGTCGTCGAGGGCGCACGACGGGTGGGCGTCGAGGGCAGCGCGGTGTTCAACCACGCCAGCACGATGGGGCTCAACGCGGTCATCACGCGGCGCCTGCCGAAGGTCGCGTTCCTGACCACCGAGGGCTTTCGCGACATCCTCGACCGCGGCACGCTGCGCCGCCCGCTCGACGGCCAGACCGACCCGTCGTGGCGGCGCCCGTTCGGCGACGCCGCCCGCCCGCTGGTGCCGCGCTACCTGCGCCGCGGGATCGTCGAGCGCACGCTGGCCGACGGCAGCGAGCTGCGCGCCCTCGACGAGGATCAGGCGCGGCGCCAGCTCGCCGTCCTGCGGCGCTGCAACGTGCAGGGCGTGGCCATCTGCCTGCTGAACGCCTACGTCGACGCGACGCACGAACGCCGCCTGCGCGAGCTCGTCCTCGAGGAGCTCGGCGACGAGGTCGCGGTGTCGATCTCCTCGGAGACCTCGCCGCTGGCCAAGGAGTACGCGCGCGCGTCGACGACCGTCGTCGACGTCTTCATGAAGCTCATCTTCGGGCGCTACTCGGCCGTGCTCGACGAGCAGCTGCGCGCGCTCGGCTTCGAGGGCGACCTGAACTTCGCCGACTGTGCGGCCACGCTGCTGCCCTGGCGCGACGCCCTCGACAAGCCGTTCCGGATCGTCTTCGCCGGCCCGGCCGCCGGCACAATCTCGAGCACGCGCCTGGGCGCGGCGCTCGGCACCGGAAACCTGCTCTGCGCCGACGTCGGCGGCACGTCGACCGACGTCTCGCTCGTGGTCGACGGCGCCCCGTTCGTCAACAACACCTTCGAGATCGAGCACGACGTCGTCATCAACGCGCTGTCGACCGAGGTCTCGAGCGTCGGCGCGGGCGGCGGGAGCATCGTGTCGATCTCGCCGTCGGGCGACATCCGCGTTGGGCCCGAGAGCGCGGGCGCCGACCCCGGGCCGGCGTGCTACGGGCGCGGCGGCGAGGCGCCGACGCTGACCGACGCCTGCCTGCTCATGGGCATCCTCGACCCGGCGGGCTTCGCCGGCGGCGAGATGGCGCTCGACCCCGAGCTGTCGCGCCGCGCCTTCGAGGCGCTCGACACGCCGCTGGGCTTCGAGCAACGCGTCGCCTTCGCCTACCGGATCGCAGTGGCCAACATCGCCGAGGAGGTCACCAACGTCGCCGTCCGCCACGGCGTCGACCCGCGCGATTTCAGTCTCGTTGCCTACGGCGCGGCGGGCCCGATGCTGCTGCCCGCGGCGCTGGAGTTGCTGCACGTCGCGCGCGTCATCGTGCCGCCGCACCCGGGTCTGTTCTCGGCCATGGGGCTGCTCAGCACCGACCTCGTCCACTACGAGAGCCGCAGCGCCTACGTCCTGCTGTCGCCGGACACCGCCGACCAGGTCGAGACCGGCTACCGCGAGATGGAGGACGCGCTGCGCGAGCGCGTCGCGGCGGTCGACGGCGGGGTCGACCGTCCGGCGCAGCCTCGACGGCCGGCTGCTGGGGCAGAGCTGGGAGACGCCGTTCGTCGAGGTCGGCGAGGAGCCGATCACGGCCGAGACCATGCCGGCGCTGATCGAGGCCTTCCACGACGCCTACGAGCGGCGCTACGGCAACCGCTTTGCGTACGTGCCCGTCCAGGGCGTGACCTATCGCGTCGAGCTCGTCGTCGGCGCCGACAAGCTCGAGTACGACGAGGTCGCGGCGGCCCCCGAACCGGAGCCCATCGGCACGGTCGAGCTGCGCCACCTCGAAGCCGAGCCGCTGCACGCCGCCGCCTATGAGCGTGAGGCGCTCGGCCTCGGCGCCGTCATTCGGGGCCCCGCGATCATCCGCGAGCCGCTTTCCACCACCGTCGTGATGCCCGGGCAGACCGCCACCGTCGGGCGCTTCGGCGAGATCGTCATCGACGCGCAGCCATGATCAGAGATCTCGACGACGCCGCCTTCAGCGCGCGCTACGGCTGCGATCGCTTCACCGCGACGGTGCTGGCAAACCGCTTCAGCTACGTCGTCGAGCACATGTGCAGCCGCCTGCTCACGGCCGCCTTCTCGCCGATCCTGCGCGACTTCTACGACTTCGCCGGCACCATCGCCGGCCCGCCTGCGAGCGACTACGCCACGCCGGCCATGAGCAACAGCATCGTGCTGTTCACCGGCACGATGACCGACTCGGTGCGCAACACGATCGAGGAGTACGGCCCCGAGCGCCTCGAGCCCGGCGACGTCATCGTCGCCAACGACCCGTATCGCACGGGCACGCATGTCAACGACGTGCTCTTCATCCGCCCCGTCTTCCACGACGGTGAGCTGCTGGCCTTCGTCAACCTCAAGGCCCACCAGCTCGACATGGGCGGCGCGGTCCCCGGCGGGTTCAGCTGCACGAAGCGCACGGTCTACGAGAACGGGCTCGTCCTGTCGCCGCGCCCGCTCTATCGCGCCGGCGAGCCGGTGCGCGAGACGTGGAGCCTGATCTTCGACAACGTCCGCTTCGGCGAGATCCTGTTCCCCGACATGCAGAGCGTCTGCGCCGGCCTACGGCTCGGCGAGCGCCTGCTGATCGAGAGCGGCGCGCGCTACGGCGCCAGGGCGATGCTCGGGACGATCGACTACGTCTGCGACGCCAACGCCGAGCGCATGGCCGCCGCGCTCGCCGAGCTGCCCGACGGGCGCTGGGAAGGCTGGGACATGGCCGACTGCGACGGCGTCGACGACAGCGAGGAATACCGCGTCCAGGTCGCGATCACCAAGCGCGGCGAGCGCCTGGAGGTCGACTTCAGCGGCACCTCGCGCCAGGCACGCTCGTGCATCAACGCAACGGCACTCGACGTCAAGACGACCGTCGGCGTCGCCCTGAAGTACCTGCTCGACCCGCGTGGCGCCTTCACGTCGGGGCTGTACCGCAACGTCGACATCGTTCTGCCCGAGGGCACAGTGGTCAGCGCGATGCCGCCCGATGGCGCCGTCTTCGCCTACTACGAGCAGAGCCAGGTGATGATCTCGGCGCTGCTGCGTGCCCTGGCCGGGTGCGCGGGCCCGCGTGCGATCGCGGGCGACCGCGGCGGCACCGACATCCACAATGCGTTCGGCGCCCGTCCCGACGGCACGCCGTGGGTCTCGGCCGCGCAGTGCGGGGGCGAGGTCGGCCCATTCGGCGGCACGCGCGACGGCGACGGCGACACCCAGATGCTCAGCTACCAGGCCAACGGGATCGCGGTGGCGGTCGAGCAGATCGAGGCCGACGTGCCGGTCGTGATGGTCCGCCACGAGCCGATTCCCGACAGCGCCGGCGCGGGGCGCCATCGCGGCGGCGCGTCGATGCTGCGCGACACGATGTGGCTGGGGCCGACCGAGCACCACCTGATGTCGCTGCGCGCCAAGCGTGTGGCGGGCTTCGGCGTCGAGGGCGGGCGTGACGGGCGCGCGGGCGGCGTGTGGGTCTTCGACCCGCCCGCCGACGGGCTCGACGGCGCGCCCGGTACCGGGCCCGAGGCCTACGCCGCCGCCAGGCCGCTGGCAGGCGTCGTCGACCCCGGCACCAACGTCCTCGATCCCGAAGGGACCTACGTCTACCCGTTCGATCAGGCCGGCAACTCCACGCCGCCGGGCGCGATCCTGCGCTACGTCAACACCAGCGCCGGAGGCTGGGGCGACCCGTTCGAGCGCGACCCTGAACGCGTCAAGCGCGACGTGCGCGACGGCTACGTGAGCGTCGAGGGCGCCGCGCGCGACTACGGGGTGGTCGTCGTCGGCGATCCCGACGAGGACCCCGAGGGACTGGCACTCGACCTCGAGGCCACCGAGCGCCTGCGCGCTCGGGCCGCGCAGGACCGAACGTCCATGACGTAGCAACCCTGTTCCGACGTGATGGACGTTCGGTGGGTCGGCCGGCGCTCAGGAGAGCGAGTCGCCCACCTTCTGAGCGCTTTTGGCGGCCTGCTCGACGTCCTGGGACAGCTTGCCCAGCTCCTGGCTGGTCTTTGCGACGCGCTTGCTCGCGCTCGAGATCCAGCTGGCCAGGTCGACCCCGGAAGCGACGGGGACGGACACGCCGAGAACCTTGCGGCGCTTCGGCGTGAGCTGACGCTTGAGCAGCGCCGCGCCCGCCACGGCGGCAGCGGTGGCGCCGGCCGCCAGCGCCGGTCCGCGCGCCTTGCGGGCGGTGTCGACGACCGCGGTCGTGGCCTTCTTGCCGGCGCTCGCGTTGGCGGCGGGCCGGCTGGTCGTGCGCTTGCGGTTGCTGCCGTTCCGGCTGCTGCCACTCCGGCTGCTGCCGGCGCTGCTGCTACCGGCGTTGCTCGCCCTCGTGGTCGGCTTCCTGCGCGTCGCGCTCGCGCCGTTCGTCGCCCGGCCGTTCGTGCTCTTCGGGCGGCTGGTGGTTCGCTTCGCGGCTGTCTTTGACTGTGCCATTGCTGCCTCCTCAGATGGGACCTTCGGGATCGTCCAAGCGGGCTGCGAGTCGCCAGCGGACGGCGACGTTGCGGTAGGTCACGCCGGGCTCGACCTCGTCTGGCAGGTTCTCGCGCTCCGACACGTATTCGGCGGACGCCGGCGCGTTCGCGTGGGCGCCGATGCGCACGCTGGCCGAGCCGGACGTGTTCTTCCCACGTGCCATCCCCGGGCTGTACCCGGAGTACCAAGCAGGAATGCCTCTACAGCGGCGGGCTCAGGTCGCGCGGACCTGGTAGATCGACGTGAAGCGGTTGAGGAAGCCCCACCGCGCCGCGCGCAGGTAGAGCCGCCAGACGCGCACACGCTCGGGACCCGCCAGGCGCACCGCCTCGTCGAGCTGCTCGTCCAGGCGCGTGTACCAGTGGCGCAGCGTCTCGGCGTAGTCGCCGGCGAAGCCCTCGACGTGGTCGGTCACGAACCCGGCGCGCTCGCAGGCCAGCAGGATCCGCGAGATGTGCAGGGGCGCGCCGTCGGGGAAGACGTAGCGCTGCGTGAACGGCCCGCCGCGCGGATCGCCGAGCTCCAGCCGCGCGATGCCGTGGTTGAGCAGCGGCCCGTCGCGCTTGAGCAGCTCGCGCAGGCGCTGCGCGTAGGCGTCGATGGAGTCCTCGCCGACGTGCTCGACCATCCCGATGGAAGCGATCGCGTCGAACTGCTCGCCGGTCAGGTCGCGCCAGTCCTGCACGCGGATGTCGATGCGGTCGGCAAGTCCCGCCTCCGCGGCGCGGGCGCGGGCCCTCTCGGCCTGCGGCGCCGACAGGGTGATCCCGGTGACGTGGACGCCGTGGCGCTGCGCGGCGTGCAGGGCGAAGCTGCCCCAGCCGCAGCCCACATCGAGGATCCGCTGCCCCTCCTTCAGCCCGAGCTTCGTGCAGACCAGCTCGAGCTTGGCCTCCTGGGCCTCCGCCAGCGTCGTGGCCCCGCGCGAGAAGATCGCGCAGCTGTAGGTCATCGACTCGTCGAGGAAGAGCGCGAAGAACTCCGGCGGCAGGTCGTAGTGATGGCGAACCGAGCGCCGGTCGCGCGAGATCGTGTAGCGGCGCCCGTTCGGGACCAGCTCGGCCTCCGGGCGCTGGGGCGGCTTCTCGAGCCCGGCGGCCTGAATCGCAGCGAGCGCCAGCCGTGCCTTCGTCGCGCGATCGAACTCGGGCGGATGCCATTCGCGGATGATGTCCACGACGGCGTCGAGGTCGTCGACCTCGATCTCGCCCGACACGTACGCGCGCCCGAGGCCGAGCTCGAAGGGGTGGTAGAGCACGTGGGCCGCCGCCCGCGGCGAGCGGATGCTGAAGCGCGGGCCCGGCGCCGTGCCCGGCACCTCGGTGCCATCCCAGAAGCCGATGCTGAACGGGCGCTCGGGGAGCGCCTCGGCCAGCACTGCGCGGAGTGGAGCGGTCCGGGCGAGCGCCAACGCCTACGTCGTCTTCGCCATGAGTTTGCGCTCCTGGCGGACCGTGTCGATGCGTACGACGTCCCACGCCAGGCCGACGCGCTCCATGCCGCGGATCACGAGCGCGGAGACGTCGAACTCGTACCAGCGCATGCCGTGGGCGGCGGATGTCGGGAAGGCGTGATGGTTGTTGTGCCACGACTCGCCCATCGACAGCACCGACAGCCACGCGAGGTTGCGCGACTCGTCGCCCGTGTCGAAGCGCTTACGTCCGAAGAAGTGGCACAGCGAGTTGATCGAGTAGGTCACGTGGTGCACGACGAGCAGCCGCACCGCGCCGCCCCACAGCAGCCCGGTCAACGCGGCGGTCAGCGTTCCACCGATGAGCCAGCCGAGGCCGAACGCGGCGGCGAGCCCGCCGAGCGCCCACAGGACGAAGGTGCGATCGACCCAGCTGACGATGGGATCCGCGATCAGATCCGGCGCATAGCGCTTGCGTGCGCCGCGCTGGGTGTGGAGGAACAGCCACCCGACGTGGGCGTGGGCAAGGCCGCGCAGCGCGCCCTTCCAGCCGCCGCCGTGATCGACGTGCGGGCTGTGCGGGTCGCCCTCGACATCGGCGAACGCGTGGTGCTTTCGGTGGTCGGCGACCCACGAGATGACCGGCCCCTCGATCGCTGCCGAACCCCCCGCGGCGAGCACGCCTCGCATCCAGCGGCTGGTTGCGAACGAGCGGTGCGTGAACAGCCGGTGGAAGCCGACGGTCACACTAAGCGCGGTGACGCAGTAGAGGATCGCGAAGACGGCGATGTCGCTCCAGTGCAGCCAACTGGCCCACACCTGCCAGGCGACGATGCCGAGAGTGAGGAACGGGACCACCGTGACGGTGCCCGTGATGATTCGATCCCGCGTCTCGTGGGCGACTGGCTCGATGTCGTCTGGACTTGGCTCGGGCATGCGGCCTCGCTCTCCTCGCGGTCGGTGTCCCGTGGCGCGCGGGCAGTCTATGTCCTACGGCAACCGGAATGCGTTGCGAACGCGATTGGCGCAATGACCTCGCATCCCAGCGCCCGCAGCGCCGCTTCCAGCGCCGCAGCTCCAGATGGCGGCAGCGTGCCGACGATCGCCCCGCCGGACCCGGCGTAGTTGGCGCTCGCGCCCGCGCCGCGGGCGGCATGCACCATGGCGACGTGGCGCGGGTCGAGATCGATCAGCGCGGCACGTTCGTCGTATGACGCGTCGACCGCACCGGCGAAGGCGGGGGCGTCGTCCGCGAGCAGCGCGTCGCGCGCCGTGTGCGCGTGCCCGGCCAGCCGGGCCATGGCCGCGCGAACCGTCGCCTCGCCCGCGCGCTCGCGCAGGCCGCCGTGCACGGCGTGCGAAGTCTGCGCGGCGTCCGCGCGCCAGGCGAGGTACAACGGCGGCAGCAGCGCGGCGTCCAGACGTTCGACGCGCGGGCGCGCCTTGCCGAAGTCCATCAGCACGAGCCCCTCGTGGGCCTGTGCATAGCGGTCCTGCGGCCCGGCGGCGATACCGAGGTCGTCGACCTCGACGGCCAGCACCATCTCGGCCAGCGCGTCGGGGTGCAGCGCGTCGTCGTGCAGCGCGCAGAGAGCGCGCAGCGTCGCGGTGACGATCGCGCTCGAGCCGGCCAGGCCGACCTCGCGCGGGACGTCGGTGCGCCAGCGCACCGCGCACGCGCCGCGGCCGAAGCGTGCGACGGCCGCGTCGACGAGCGGGCTCGGCGGATCGCTCGTGGGGCGCGCGGCCCGCGTCGCCTCGGCGTGGGCCGCGAGCGCGGGGACGCAAACGGCGAGCACCGCGCCGCCGTAGCTGTCGGACGGGTTGCCAGCCAGCGCGGCGCGCGCGAACGCGCTACCGCTCGCCATCGAGGAGCGCGCGGGCTCCGGCGCGCAGGGCGGGGCCGAGCTCGGGGTCGCTGAGCGCGTAGTCGACGAACGCTGCGCAGTAGCCGGGCACGGTGCCGACGTCGAAGCGCTCCTCGCCCGGGCGCAGCCGCGTCGCCACCACGCCGCCCACGGCCGCGAGCGCGTCGGCAAGCTGCACCTCGCCTCCGGCGTCGGGCTTTGTCGCGCGCAGCGCGTCGAGCAAGGCCGCCGTGGCGGCGTAGCGGCCGGCGACCGCGAGCAGGCTGGGGGCCGCGGCGGGTGCCGGCTTCTCGACGAGATCCGCGAGCGCGAACGGGTCGCCCTCGCCGTCGGGCAGGACGATTCCGTAGCGATCGGTGTGGTCGGGGGCGACCTCCTCGACGGCCACCGCGACGCGGGCACCGTCGCGCACCGCGGCGGCCAGGCGCTCGACCACGCGCGCCGGCCGCCCGCGGCCGATCAGCGCGTCGCCCAGCGCGATCGCGAACGGCTCCTCGCCGACCTGCGGCCCCGCGCACAGGATCGCGTCGCCGAGGCCGAGCGGGCGCGGCTGCTCGGCGCAGACGACGTCGGGTCCCGGCAGGCCCGAGAAGTGTGCCGCGAAGGCTGCGCGCCCGCTCCCGGTGACGAGGACCACGCGCTCGATCCCGCAGGCGGCCAGCTCGTCGACGATGTGGCCGACGACCGGCTTGCCCGCGACCGGCAGGAGCGCCTTCGGCACGCCGCGCGAGAGCGGGCGCAGACGAGTTGCCAGCCCGGCGACCGGCACGACAGCGGTGGTGATGGCCACGAGCCCGCGCAGGCTAGCGGCCCGGCCCGAGCTCGCGCCAAGCGTTGCGCGCCATATGCGGAGTCGAGCCGCTCGGCGAGCTCCTCCGAGGTCAGCCGCCCGGCCGCCGCATGCTCCGAGCGTTCACCTACCGGATGCCAGGCAGCTTGATCGTCACGAGCGGCGGGTCGTGGTCGGAGACGCCCGCCGCGTGGCGCGTCTCGTCGCGCTCGAAGTAGTCGTTGTCGAAGTGCACGTAGCGCACGTCCTGGACGGCGGCGTGCAGCCCGTCGGTCACGAAGATGTGATCGAGGGTCTGCAGCTGGCCGTCGAACTGGAACGAGTAGCGGTTGTCGGCCGGGGCCTCGGACCACAGGTTCTGCAGCGTCACGCCGGGAGCGACCAGGTTCTGGGTGAGCGCCGGCGAGTCCTCGAAGTCGTTGAGGTCGCCGATGACCATGACCTGCCGGCCCGCCGCCTCCAGCGCTGCGGCCGCGGCGTGCAGGACGTCGGCCTGGGCCCGGCGGCACGGCTCCGGGTGGCTCTGCGACGCGAGGTGGTTGCCGATGAGCGTGAAGTCGAGCCCGTCCTTGCGGACGTCGACCTGCAACGGCGGGCGCTCGAAGAGCTTGTGCGAGGTGGGGTCGTCCGCGCAGCCCGACAGCGTCGTCGTGTCCTGCATGGCGAGCTGCTTGATGTTGGAGACTTCCACGCCGTCCTTGACGAGCAGGCCGACGGCGATGTGGCGCGCGTCGGTCGACGGCAGCCAGATGGAGGTGTAGCGGCGCAGCTTGCGCGCCACCTGCGCCAGCGGGATCGGCGAGGCGACCTCCTCGGTCACCACCACGTCGGGACGGCGCAAGACGTGGCCGACCGCGTCGGCCAGTCGCGTGGTCTTCGCGTCGACCTCGCGCTGGGTGAAGGTGTGCCCGTCGTCGACCATGCCGGCGGCGAACAGGTTCTCCATGTTGAAGTTCGCCACGCGCAGCGTGCCGCGCGGCTGGTGCGGTACGACCGGCGGGTAGCGCGTCGGGCCGCGGTGCACGCGCGGGGCCGCGCCAGGCTGGGGATGATCTGGTACTCGGAGAAGGCGAAGCCGAACGGGCCGGTCGCGTCGGTCACCGAGTCGAAGAGGTCGGCGTTGACTCGCGTCGTCGACGACGGGGTGTGCGACGGGTTGGTCGGGTCGACGTCGCGCGAGCCCGCGTCCTGGCCGAGGTTGAGCAGGTCCGGCGGGCCGACCGGGAAGGCGGCGTTGCGGAACACCCGCTCGCGCGTCGTGCCGGGTCGCAGGAACAGCTCGCCGAACTTGTCGGTGCCGCCGGAGTCGGCCGTGCCGACGGCAAGGCGCACGCGCATGCCCTCAAGCGTCTCGTAGTAGGGGCGCGTGCCGTTGCTGAGCGTCGTCTGCGCCGCGGCCTGTGCTGGGTCGATCGTCACCGGCGCCGGCAGCGCGGCGCGGGCGCCGAAGACGGCCGTGCGCCCGCTGGCGTCGATCGCCGTGAGGTTGAACAGCTCGGTGACCTTGCCGGTCACCGTCACGGTCTGGCCGATGTGCTTGGCGTTGCGGTCGGCCGCGCCCAGCCCGCCGACGAAGATGCCCTCCGACGTCGCCGCGCTCGCGTCCTGCTCGGCGGTCGGCGTCTCCACGTAGATGCCGGCCTGACGCGGATCGAGGTTGACGAAGTTCGAGACGCCCTGCTGGTTGTCGACCCCGATGACGACACCGGTGATCTGCACGAGCTGGCCGTTGTGCGGCGTGGCGTTGCCCGAGCCCTGGATGGCGTCGATGGCCAGCGGCGTGGGCGGTGGCTCGCACGCGATGCCGCACGCGGTGCCGTTCGCCGCGCCGGACGGGCCGTCGAAGTCGGCCGCGTTGTCGTCGGTGTCCTGTAGGCCGACGCCCGCCGCCTTGCGGGTGAAGGTGAAGTCCGAGCCCGTGGTCGGGAAGGTCAGCCCCGTCCCTTCGGCGCAGGCGGTGCTCGGCGCTCCGACGGCGTCCTGGATCACGCCGCCCGCGTCCCTGATCTGAAAGCCGCCTGCCTCGGTGACCTGGAAGTTGTAGGTGGCGTCGGCCGTGCCGGTGTAGTCGCCGCCGTTCTTGCCGAACACGAAGGTCTGCCCGGCCGGCAGCTTCGTGCCCGCGCTCAGCGGATCGCCGTCGGCGCCGACGCTCGGCGTGCCGCCCGAGGTGAAGCAGTCGAAGAGTCGCCAGCCCGAGAGGTCGACGGTCGCCGAGGTCGTGTTCTGCGATCTCGACGTATTCGTCGAACTGCGACGCGGCAGTGCGCAGGCGCAGCTTGCTGATGACCACGCCGGAGGGCGAGGCGGCCGATGCCTGCGCCGCCGCCAGGAGGCAGGCGAGCAGGGCGATGAGCGGCAGGACGGCGAGACGTGAGCGCACTGAGGCCTCCAGGAGCGGTTGATGGTGGCGGAACCTAGAGCCGGGCGGCCGGACCGTGGTTACGGAAGTGTCAGCACGAAGACGCAGGCGACGAGCGCCGTGCCCGCCGCCAGCCACGCCACGTAGTCGCCGATGCGCCCGGAGTGCACGTCGCGCAGCGCGCCGACCGGCACCGTGGGCGCGCAGGCGATGACGACGGCCAGCGCCGCCGACGCCGCGCCGTACAGCCAGGCGGCCGTCGTCGGCCCCTCGCCGTGGGTCGCGGGCGGGCGCGGGGACCCGCCGTGCAGGACGGTGGCCGCGTACGCGGAGCGGTCGACGAAGTGCGCGGCCGCGCCGGTGACCGCGTCGACCAGCCCGGGCACGAGCCCCCAGAGGAGGCCGAGCGCGACGAGCACCACCGACACGATCACGCCCGCCAGCGGGGCGCGCCCGCGGTCGACCGGCTCGTCGCCGGACTCGGACCTCCCCGTCGTGCGGCTGGGCGGCGGCTTGGGGCCGCGGCCGAGGAAGACCGTGCGCACGACGCGCACCACGGCGCCGCCGATCAGCGCGCTGGCCACGACGAGCACGGGCGACACCCAACCCAGCCCCTCGTGCGTGGCCGCGTCCTCGATCATCGCCCGCCCGACGAAGGGGCCGAACGGCGGCATCGCGGCGAGGGCCAGCCCGCACACGCAGAACAGCACGCCCAGCGCCTTGAGGTCGCGCCCGCGCCCGTAGAGCTCGTGCTCGTCGACGCTGCCGCGGCGGTGCTCGAGCCCGCCGACGGCCAGGAACATCCCCGCCTTGACCAGGCCGTCGCCGACGACGAACACCGCGACGCCGGCCAGCGCGGCCTCGTTCAGCAGCGCCACGCCGCAGAGCAGGATGCCCATGTGGCCGACCGTCGCGAAGGCCACCATCCGCTTGAGGTGGCGCTGGGTCGCGCACATGGCGCCGCCGATCAGCGCCGTTGCGAGGCCAAGGGCGAGGAGGACGTCGCGCACCGTCTCGGCGTGCGGCTCGAGCGGGCCCGAGAAAACCGTCCAGTACACCCGCGCGACGCCGTAGAGGCCGAGCTCGCTGAGCGCCCCGGCGAAGATCAGGCAGATCGACGTCGGGGCCACCGCGTAGGCGTCGGCGAGCCAGAAGTGAAAGGGCACGATCGCCGCCTTGACGAAGAAGCCGCACGCGACGAGCGCGAAGGCGACGGCGACGAGCGCATCGGGCCGGTGGTGGGCGAGGGCGTCGCCGATCTGTGCGAGGTTCAGCGCGCCCGTGCGCCCGTAGAGCAGCGCGATGCCGATGAGCAGCAGCAGCGAACCGACCGAGTTGCTCACCGCGAAGTTCAGCGAGCCCTCCAGCGGCGCGCGCTCCTGCACGCGGAACCCGGCCAGCGCGTACGCGCTGACGCCCATCAGCTCGAAGAAGACGAAGGCCGTGAACAGGTCGCCGGCCAGGCAGAAGCCGACCATGCCGGCCAGCACGACCAGCACGAGCGCGTGGAAGATGGCCGGCGACGTCGACCTGGTGCCAGGCCACCAGCAGTCCCGCGACCGCGAGCACGCCCGCGAACGCGGCCAGACCGGCGCCGAGCTGGTCGGCGTAGAGGTCGATGCCGAGCGCCACGCCGTTGCGCGGTTGCCAACCGCCGAGCCACGCGACGACCGGCTCGTACGGCGAGCGCACGACCAGCGCAACGCAGAGCCCGATGACGGTGGCGGCCGCGGCGAGCGCGACGACGTCGGCGGCGCGCCGCCGACGCAGCGACGTGGTGGCCGCCAGCACGATCGCCGCCAGCAGCGGCACGAGGATGGCCAGCGACGTCAGAACCATCAGCCGCGCAGCGCGTTGAGCTCGTCGGGGTCGACCGAGCCGAAGCGCTTGTGGGCCTGCACGGCCAGTGCGAGCAGCAGCGCGCTCACCGTCACGCTGACCACGACGTCGGTGAGCGTCAGCGCCTGCACGACCGGGTCGACGACGGGCGTCGACTGCGGGATGTCGCCGAAGATCGGCGCCTGGCCGCCGTTGCGGTAGCCGATGCCGAGCAGCAGCACGTAGGTCGAGGACTGGGTGACGGCCAGACACATGACGAGGTGGACGAGGTGGCGGCTGGAGACCACGCCCCAGATGCCGACGAGGAAGAGCCAGACGGCCACGAGGTAGGCGAGGAGGTTCATAGGGTCACCGCGGGGCCGCCTGCCCCGCGTCCTGAGACGATCGATCGGCCTCCGGCAGCTCGTGACCGGCCGGGCTGCGCCCGGCCTCCAGTAACGCCTGTTCGAGGAACTCGGCGATGATCAGCGCGCCGGCGCCCGCCACCTCGATGCCGATGGCGACGTTGCCCACCGGGATGGTGCCCGCCGACAGCAGCATCCCCGACGTGCCGAGCGGTAGGAAGTTCTGCAGCGTCGCGCCGACCGCGATCAGGCCGCCGAGCGCGACGAGGACGAACCCGCCGGCGCCGATCGCCTCGGTGACCTCGAGCAGCTCGATCGAGCCGACCCGGTGCAGGCGCACGCTCTGGCCGGCCGCGTAGGCGAGCAGCAGGGCGCCGGCGCCGATGACGCCGCCCGAGAAGCCGCCGCCCGGCGTGAGGTGGCCGTGGACGATGACGTAGGCCGACAGCACGAGCACCGGACCGACGAGCGCGCCACCGAGGGCTCGCGCGGCGAGGCTCGGAACCGGCCGGGACGACGCGCCCGCCTCCGTCCCGCGCTCGCGCCGGCGCAGGCGCAGCAGCGCGACGCACCCGCACGCGGCGCTGAACAGGATCAGCTCTTCGCCCAGCGTGTCGAAGCCGCGGTAGTCGAAGGTGCGACGCGGTCGCGCCGAGCGCGCCGACGACCACGGCGGCCACCAGCTCCTGGATCCTGCGGGTGTCGACGAGGACCACGTAGAACGCCGTCAGCAACGCCCACCACACCAGCCACGCACGCACCGCCGGCATGCCGGAGTTGCTACCCGCTGCTAGCGTCGCCCAGCACACAAGCGGGTAAGGAGCAACGCCATGCAGATCGGCATGATCGGACTGGGCCGCATGGGCGCGAACATGGTGCGCCGGCTGATGGCCGCCGGGCACGAGTGCGTCGTCTACGACGTCAGCCCCGACGCGGTCGGCGAGCTGGAGGGCGAGGGCGCGACCGGCTCAGGCTCGCTCGAGGACTTCGTCCAAGGCCTGCAGCAGCCGCGCTGCATCTGCATCATGGTCCCTGCCGCCTTCGTCGACGACACGATCGACAAGCTCGGGCCGCTGCTGGAGGCCGACGACACCATCATCGACGGCGGCAACTCCTACTACCGCGACGACCTGCGCCGCGCCGCAGCCCTACGCGAGCGCGACCTGCACTACGTCGACATGGGCACGAGCGGCGGCGTCTTCGGCCTGCATCGCGGCTTCTGCCTGATGATCGGCGGCGACGACACGGCCGTCGAACGCCTGGACCCGTTCTTCAGCGCGCTGGCGCCGGGCGTCGACGCCGCGCCGCGCACGCCCGGCCGCGAGGGCGATCCGGCGACGGCGGAGAACGGCTATCTGCACTGCGGCCCGGCGGGCGCGGGGCACTTCGTCAAGATGGTCCACAACGGGATCGAGTACGGGATGATGGCCGCCTACGCGGAGGGGCTGAACATCCTCGAGCGCGCGAACGTCGGCGCCGAGCAGCAGGAGCACGACGCCGAGACGACGCCGCTGCGCGACCCCGAGGCCTACATGTACGACCTGCCGATCGCCGAGATCGCCGAGGTCTGGCGTCGCGGCAGCGTCGTCGCCTCATGGCTGCTGGATCTCACCGCGCAGGCGCTGCACTCGGATCCCAAGCTCGAGCAGTTCTCAGGTCGCGTCTCGGACTCCGGCGAGGGCCGCTGGACCGCGCTGGCGGCGATCGACGAGGGCGTGCCGGCGCCGATCATCACGTCGAGCCTGTACTCGCGCTTTGCCTCGCGCGGCGAGGGTGACTTCGGCAATCGCGCCCTGTCGGCGATGCGCTTCGGCTTCGGCGGGCACCTGGAGAAGAGCGCGACGTAGTTTCAGCGCGGCGCTTTCGTGGAGATAAGCGTCGCGTCATGAACCTACGCACCGTCAGCCTCGCCGCCGCGGCCGCGCTGCTCATCACGGCCGCCCCTGCCCAGGCGCATTCGCGCCACCACCACAAGCCCAAGCCGCGCGCCGTCGACGTTCAGCTGCTGAGCTTCAACGACTTCCACGGCAACCTCGCGCCTCCCGGGACGCTCACGTTGCCCGACAGCAAGCCCGCGGCCGGCGGGGCGGAGTACCTCGCCACGCACATCAAGAAGCTGCGGGCCAAGAACCGCAACACGCTCGTCGTCAGCGGTGGCGACAACATCGGCGCCAGCCCGCTGCTCTCGGGGCTCTTCCACGACGAGCCGACGATCGAGGCGTTCAACGCGATGGGCGTCGACATCAGCACGGTGGGCAACCACGAGTTCGACGAGGGCTCGTCTGAGCTGCTGCGCATGCAGGATGGTGGCTGCCATCCGGTCGACGGCTGCCAGGACGGCGACGGGTTCGCGGGCGCGGACTTCGACTACCTGTCCGCGAACGTCACCGACGACGACACGGGCAAGACGCTGTTCCGCCCGTACGAGATCCGCCGCGTCGGCGGCGTCAAGGTCGGGTTCATCGGCGTCGTCGCTCAAGGACACGCCGACGATCGTCACGCCGTCGGGCGTCGAGGGCCTCACCTTCGGCGACGAGGCCGACGCCATCAACAAGTACACGGCCGTCCTCAAGCGCAAGGGCGTGCGCGCGATCGTCGTGCTGATGCACCAGGGCGACAGCGTCGACGCCGGCGGCCTCAACGACTGCAAGAACCCGGTCGGCCCGCTGGCCGACATCATCGGGCGCTCCAGCAACGAGGTCGACCTCTACGTCACCGGCCACACCCACGCGCTCTACAACTGCGTCATCGGCGGCAAGCGCGCGACGAGCGCGTCGTCGTTCGGGCGCGCGCTGACCGACGCCAACCTGCGCATCGACCGCCGCACCGGCCAGGTCGTCTCGGTCACGGCCAAGAACAAGCTCGTCAGCCAGGACGTGGCCAAGGACCCGGCGCAGACGGCGATCATCAACAAGTACGACGCGATCGTGGCCCCGATCGCCAACCGCCGCATCGGCGCCTCGACCGCGCCGCTGACGCGCGATCAGAACGCGGCCGGCGAGTCGGTCCTCGGCGACATCATCGCCGACTCGCAGCTCGCGGCCACGGCGCCCGACGGCTTCGGCAACGCCGTCGTCGCGTTCATGAACCCGGGCGGCATCCGCACCGACCTCGACGCGGGCGACATCACCTACGGCGAGGCGTTCGCGGTGCAGCCGTTCGGCAACAGCCTGGTCACCCTGACGCTCACCGGCGCCCAGATCGACCGGGTGCTCGAGCAGCAGTGGGACGGCCAGGGCACGACCCCGAAGGTCCTCCAGGTCTCCGGCGGGCTCACCTACACATGGAGCGCGTCCGGCCCGCTCGGCAGCCGCGTGGATCCGTCGACGATCAAGATCAACGGCACCACGGTCGACCCCGCCGCGAACTACCGCGTGACGGTCAACTCGTTCCTGGCCGACGGCGGTGACGGGTTCACCGAGCTGCGCAACGGGACCGACCGGCTCGGCGGCGCCGTCGACCTCGACGCGCTGGCGGCCTACCTGACCGCGCACGACCCGATCGCGCCGACGCCGCGCGACCGCATCACGGTCGTGCCGTAGGCATTCGGATCTGAGGCGGGCGGGCACAATCCAGCCGGTGCCCGTCCGCCGCTCCCTGCCGTCCGTTTCCGAGGTCCGCGGCGCCCTGCGACGCCGCGTGCGCCGCGTGCAGGGCGACCTGTGGGGCATCCTGCAGACGACGGTGGCTGCCGGCGCGGCCTGGGGGCTGGCCTCGCTGCTGCATCCCCACCCGTACTTCGCTCCGGCCGCAGCGGTCATCTCGCTCGGCGTGTCGCGCGGCGGGCGCACCGTGCGCGCGGTCGAGCTCACCGTGGGCGTGGCGGTCGGCATCGCGGTGGCCGACATCATCGTGCGCGCCCTCGGCGCCAACACGCTCGTGCTCATGCTCGTCGTGGGTCTGTCGATGGCGGCGGCGCTGCTCGTCGGCGTGGGCGCGCTGCTGGTCAACCAGGCGGCGATCTCGGGGATCCTCGTCGTCGCGACGCTGCAACCGGGCGCAAGCCCGTCGCCGTCGCGGTTCCTGGATGCGTTGATCGGCGGGGCCGTGGCGCTGCTGGTCGGCCTCGTCCTCTTCCCCCGCGACCCGGTCCGCGCGATGGCGAGGGCGGCGGCGCCGGTCGTCTCGGACCTGGCCGTCGCGCTGCGGATGACAGCCGAAGCGCTGCGCGAGGGCGACCAGGATCGCGCCCGGCGCGCGCTCGAGATGTCGCGCGCCACCGACGACGACCTGTCGGCGTTCTTCGACGCGGTCGCGCTCGCCCGCGAGACCTTCACGCTGCGTTCGCCGCGCGCGGCGCACGCGCGAGCGCGTGCCGCTCTACGCGCAGGCCGCGCAGCAGATGGACTACGCGGTGCGCAACACGCGAGTGCTGGCGCGCCGCGCGCTGAGCGCGATCCGCCGCCACGGCCCGGCCCCGGCCGGCGTCGCGGATGCGGTCGGCCTGCTCGCCGACGCGGTGCTCGAGCTCGGCGAGCAGCTCGAGCACCCGGAGGGCGACACGGGCGCGCGTCGCCACGCGCTCGCGGCGGCGGTGAAGGCCACGAGGGTCCTGCAGGACGACCCTGGTCTGTCGATCAGCGTCATCATCGGCCAGGTCCGCTCGACGGCGATCGACCTTCTGCGGGGATCCGGGATGACCGGCGACGAGGCGCGCGCGGCGCTCGACGGGGCTGTGGAGCGGGCGCGGGCCGCCCCCTGATCAGCCCGGCCGCGAGAGGCGGTGGGTGACCGCCATGTCCTCGTCGCCGTAGCCGGCCTGGACGCCTTCGGTGAAGCGCTCGGCGATCGCGCGCGCGACGGGCACGTCGGCGCCGTGGCGCTCGGCGCTCTCGCCGACCAGTCTTGCGTCCTTCGCGGCCAGGGCCAGCGCGAACGACGCGGGAAAATCGTCGTCGAGCATCAGCTTGGCCTTCATGCGGAAGTACGGAAGGTCGAGGGCGCCCCCCTCGACGGCCTCGAAGACCAGCGCTGGATCCAGCCCCATGGACTGGGCGAGGGCGATCGTCTCGGCGGCGCCCTGCGTCACGGCGAGGACCCAGGAGTTGACGGCGAGCTTGAGCCGCGTGCCCCCGCCGGCCGGCCCGAGCCGCATCGTGCGCTGCGCGACCGCCTCGAAGACCGGCGCGCACGTGTCCAGCGC
This sequence comes from uncultured Actinomycetes bacterium, assembly GCA_963821355.1. Lineage (GTDB taxonomy): Bacteria > Actinomycetota > Thermoleophilia > Solirubrobacterales > Solirubrobacteraceae > JAOPZW01. The sequence goes on from CAWGDO010000013.1 coordinate 232,910, forward strand.
TTCGTCGGGACCTGAGGCGAGGACGACGAGCTTGCCCTCCTCGGCGGGGATCTTCGTTCCGAGCACAGGCGCGTCCACGAGCACGGCGCCGGACTCGCGGGCGACGACGTCGCAGCGCTCGATGCCTTCGATGCCGATCGTCGACGCCTGCCACCAGATCTGGTGTTGGGCGAGCCCGGCCCGTGGCGCGACGTCGAGCACGGCGTCGGCGTCGGCCAGCATCGTCATGACCACGTCGGCGCCGTTCGCGGCGCTCGCCGGATCGTCGTGCACGTCGACGCCGTCGTCGCGCAGCGGCGCGGCCTTCTCGGGGCTGCGATTCCACGCGCGGACCTTATTGCCCGCGCGCGCGAGGTTGCGAGCCATCGGCGCGCCCATCACGCCCGTGCCCAGGACGGCGATCGTGGCCATGCCCGCACGCTAGCCGTTTGCCGACAGGACGGGTGGGAACCCGATGACCATGCCCACCGACCCTGAGCCCGTGACGCTCTCACAGGCGGTCCACCGCGCGGTGGTCGTCGTCGACCCTGACGGCGGCGCCGGCCTCGAGGACCTCCTCGAGCGCTTCGAGGACGACGACGAGCCGCTCGGACCCGACCTCGCGCAGATCGCCGCACAGCGGATCGCCGAGGAGGCCGGCGCGCTCGATCCGCAGGCCGAGGACCCGGCGGTGCAGCTCGCCGCCGCGGTTGCCACCTATCTGGCCTTCCGCCGCGACGAGGTCGACGAGGAGCCGCGTGCGCTGCTCGAGCTGGCCGCGCGCGCGGAGTTCGACGGCCCGCGGCCCGCCGGCGTCGACGAGCTCCTGGCCGAGCGCGGGGTGACGCTCTAGGCTGCCGCGCTGCGCCGGCGCAGGATCTCGCGCTGCAGGTCGATCGCGCGGATCTCGTGCTCGTCGGGCAGCTTGGCGAGGACCTCGAGGACGATCGCCTGGACGTCGCGCTCCTCGTGACCCAGGCCGTCGAACAGCGTCTTCAGCGCGGTGTGCGTGACCTTCAGCTGCGCCTCGGTGAGATCGAGGCGATAGACCGGGTCGTCCGGTCCGATCAGGTTGATGTCCTCAGCCATCTTGTGACGAATGATACGCCGCATCTCGGTCTCAGGTCCACGGTGAGCGACGGCGCCGCGCGAGACGCTCGACTCGCGCGGCGCCGAGCGGCTAGCTCTCGTCGCCCGCGAGGATCCGATACAGCGAGCGGCGAGCGTCTTCGAGGACCTTGCGGGCCTCGGCGGTCTGGTCGTCGTCGCCGGCCTGGGCGACCTGCATCGTCGCCATGCCGAGCTGCATCATCAGCTTGCGCAGCTCGATCAGGCCCTCCGGCAGGTCGCTGCCGGCGTCGTCCCAGGGGTGCCGAGGGCCTCGCGGTTCTCCTCGACGTAGGTGCGCCCCTCGGGAGTCAGCTCGAAGGCGCGGCGACCGGCGCTCTCGTCGCTGCGGACAAGGCCCTCGTCCTCGAGCTGCGAGAGCGCGGGGTAGATCGAGCCGGGGCTCGGGCGCCAGACGCCGCCGCTGCGCTCCTCGATCTCCTGCATGAGCTGATAGCCGTTGCGCGGCTCCTCCTCGAGGAGCAGGAGCGCCGCCGCGCGGACGTCGCCTCGCCGCGCGCGCCGGCCGCGGCCGTGCGGGCCGCCGAAGCCGAAGGGCGGGCCGAAGCCGCGCATCCCGAAGCCGAAGCCCCGCGGGTCGAAACCAGGCCCGCCGCCACGGCGCTTGCGGTGCTCGGACATGGCGCGCAGCACGGCGGCGCCGACGAGCACCTGCTTCGCGTGGCGCTTGTGAGCACGGTGCCCACCGCCGCGAGGGGCGATCCAATCAGTTGTTGCGATGGCAGTCATCGTGTGTCTCCTTCTGTCGATGCTGCATCACGATATATCGTTAGTGTTCAGGCTGTCAAGGACATACGTCGTCCGCACGCCGTCAGGCGGCGCCGTGCGGCCAGGGCACCGAGGGGAACACTTCCCGCCCCGGCTATCGGCTGTGCGCGCCCGCGAGCGCGCGATTGAACGTTTGTGGGGGCTATAGGCCCCACAACCCTTCAGTCGGCGTGCGGCCTCGCCCGAGCTTGCCGCTCCGGATGGCGCGCGCCCTACGTCCCCCGGATCAGCGCCCGCGCCCGATCCAGGTCGCCCGCGCCGCCGACGCTGAGCATCGCGCGGACCGCGCCCCCGGACCGGTACCAGACGGCGAACGCGCCGTCGTCGATCGAGCCCTCGAGCTCCTCATCGTCCCAGCCGAAGGCGGGGCCGACGTACTCCAGCGAGGTCCAGTCGGAGAGGTCGGAGAAGAAGTAGGGGACCTCGTCGTGCGCGGCGTCGGCCCCGAGCATGTTGCGCGCGGCGGTGCGGCCCTGTGCGGCGGCGACCTCCTCGTGCTCGATGCGCACGACGCGCCCGTGGACGACGGAGTCGTACTCGCACATGTCGCCCGCCGCGAAGATCCCTTCGGCCGACGTGCGCAGCCGGCTGTCGCACAGCACGCCGCCGAGCTCGCCCAGCGCCAGGCCCGACTTGCGCGCGAGCATGACGTCGGGCAGCGCGCCGACGCCGCAGATGACCGCCTGGGCCTCCAGTTCGCGCCCGTTCTGGGTGACGACCCGTTCCACGCGCTCGTCGCCCTCGAAGCGCGAGACCTCGTCGCCGCCGATGACCTCGATGCCGTGCTCCTCGAGCACCCCCCGGAAGTAGCGCCCGACGGTGGTGCCGAAGCTGCGCTCCAGCGGATCGTCCTCGAGCATGACCATCGTCACCTTGCGGCCCAGCTCGGTCAGCGAGGCGGCGACCTCGGACGCGATGTAGGAGCCCCCGACGCAGACCACGCGCTCGGCGCCCTCGGTGTCGGCGCGGATGCTGTCGGCGTTGCCCAGCGCGCGCAGGTAGTGGATGCCCTCGAGCTGGGCGCCGTCGACCGGCAGCCGCCGGACCATCGCGCCGGTGGCGACCAGCGCGCGGTCGAAGCCGACGACCTCCTTGGACGAGAGCTTCGCGGCGCGCGCGTCGGCATCGAGCTCGAGCACGAGCACGCTCGTGCGCGTGAGCAGCTCGACGCCCGCGGACTCCCACCAGTCGGCGGCATGGACGAGCGCGCCGTCGGCGCCGTGCTCGCCGCGGAGGTACTCCTTCGACGCGGGCGGGCGATGGTAGGGCGGATGCGGCTCGCGGCCGACCAGCAGGATCGAGCCGTCGAAGCCCTCCTCGCGGAGTGTGTGGGCGGCGGTCGCCGAGGCGATGCCGCCGCCCACGAGGACGATGTCGACCTTCCTGTCCGCCATGGCCGCGGCACCCTACACCGCGGCTGACGCCTACCTTGCCTCGGCGCAGCGCGGGGCCGGCTCGAGGCGATCGGCGATGACGCGCAGCATCCGGACCGCTGTGCGGCGCACCGGGGCGCGTGGCTCGGCGACCGTTGCGGCGGCGGGGGCGCGGTCCGGCCGCCGCGGCGGACCAGCGAACTGGCGCCGGCTCTCGTCGGTGGCGAACAGGGAGGCGATGACGTGGTCCATCATGGCTTTGGCTCCTTTCGGGATCAGTGGGTCGGGACAGGCCCGCTGGAGGCGCGGACCACGAGGTTGGTGGGAAGCACGACGTCGTCGCCGCCCTCGCCGAGAAGGCGCACGGCCTCTTCGCCCTTGGCGGCGTGCGGCTGCCAGACCGTCGTCAGGGCGGCGGTCCCCGCGTCGGAGATGTCGTCGTAGCCGACGACGCTCAGGTCCTGCGGTACGCGCACGCCGCGCTCGGCGGCAGCGCGCATGACCCCGAGCGCGAGGACGTCCGACAGGCAGATGATCGCCGTCGGGCGGTCGGCGCGGTCCAGCAGCTGGGCGCCCGCGAGGTAACCGGTCTCCCCGTCGCTGCCGGGCGCTGACGCGACCGGGACCGACGACCAGTCGACGCCGGCGGGCTCGAGTGCCTCGCGCCATCCGATGAGGCGCTCGTAGCGGATGAAGCAGCGCCAGCGCCGGTAGTCGGTGACGAGATCCGGCCGCGAGACCTCCTCGGCGCGCGCGGCCGTGGCCTCGGGCTCGCCGTAGGGGATATCGGTGCCCCACTTCTCGTAGGGCAGCACGATGCCGTAGCGGCGGTGGCCGAGATCGGCGAGGTGCTGGGCGACGGCCCGCGCCCCGCCGCGGTCGTCGATGTTCACGTGCGGCCCCGGGACGTGCGGCGAGTAGTCGACGAGGACGTAGGGCAGGCCGCGGGCGATGACCGCCTTGAGGCGCTCGTCGTCCTCGGGCGTGCAGAACATGACATAGCCGTCGACGAGCGCCGAGCGCACGACCTCGGCCGCGCCCTCGGGGAGTTGCGGGACGAGCGCGAGGCCGGTCCCGTGTTCCTCGCAGCCGGCGGCGACACCGGAGAGGAACAGCACGGCCGCGGGGTCGCTGAAGATGAAGCGCAGGGGGTGGTCGAAGACGAGCCCCAGCGACCCGGCCCGCCCGCGCCGCAGCGAGCGCGCCATCGGATCGGGGCCGCCATAGCCGAGCTCGCCGGCCGCCGCGAGCACCCGCTCGCGCAGCGCCGGGCTGAGCTGATCGGGCCGGTTGTAGGCGTTGGACACGGTCGTGCGCGAGACGCCGATGTGCTTGGCGACGTCGGCCAGCGTGGGGGCGTGTGCGGTGCGAGCGGCCATCTGAATCGTTCAAGACTGTATCGATCAAGAAGAGGCCCGTCAACCCTCCCGTCGCGTCGAACGTCCCTCGTGTACGAACCCTGTTCATGCGCCAGGGACGTTCGCCGCGACGGGGCGGCTACGCTGCGCAGCGCGCCAGCAGCAGCTGCGCGAACGCCTCGTGGTGCAGCGGCGGCGCGAAGAGGTAGCCCTGGCCGAGCTCGACCTGCAGGCCGTGCAGGAGGTCGGCCTGCTCGGGGCGCTCGATGCCCTCGGCGACGACCGTCATGCTCAGCGTGCGCGCCAGGCCGGCGATCGTTCCCGCCAGCGCCGTGTGCTGCTCGCCGTCGCCGAGGTCGTCGACGAAGTTCTTGGCCATCTTCAGCACGTCGATCGGCATCCAGCGCAGGTAGCTCAGCGACGAGTAGCCCGTCCCGAAGTCGTCGATCGCCAGGCGCACGCCCAGCTCGCGCAGCGCCTGCAGGCGCCCGAGCACCGCGCGCGGGTCGCGCATGAGGCCGCTCTCGGTGATCTCGAGCACGAGCCGGCCGGGCGGCAGTCCAGTGGTCTCCAGCGCGTCGTTGACGCGGCGGATGAGCTCGGGGCGCTGAAGCTCGCGTGGCGACACGTTGACGTGCAGGGCGACCCCGCCCTGCGGCCCCGAAGGCCAGCCCGCGGCGAGTCCGCACGCATGCTCGAGCACGAAGCGGTCGACCTCGAGGATGCGCCCTGTTTCCTCGGCTACGTCGATGAAGTCGCCCGGAGTCATGCGGCCGCGCTCGGGATGGTTCCAGCGCACGAGCGCCTCGGCCGCGGTGACGTTGCCCGTGTCGAGCTCGACGATCGGCTGGACCTCGACGATCAGCTCCCCGCGCTCGGCCGCGCGCTGGAGGTCCTCCTTCAAACGGTGACGGCGCAGGACCGCGGCATGCATCGCGGGCTCGAAGACCTCGTGGCGCTGCTTGCCCGCATTCTTGGCCGTGTACATCGCGACGTCGGCGTTGCGTAGCAGTTCCTCGGCGTCGGCGACCTCGGCCGTCCAGCCCTCGACGATGCCGAGGCTGGCGTGCGCCGAGATCTCGTGCCCGGCCACGGAGAACGGCCGCCCGAGCAGCTTGATGACGCGATCGGCGACGCGCGCGACGTCCTCGCCGTTGTGGACGTCGTAGAGCAGGACCGCGAACTCGTCACCGCCCAGGCGCGCCGCCACGTCGTCGCGCTTGAGCGTGCCGCGCAGGCGACCTGCGACCGCCGCCAGCAGCTCGTCGCCGATCGCGTGGCCGAGCGAGTCGTTGATCGTCTTGAAGTCGTCGAGGTCCAGGAAGAGGACCGTGTAGTCGCGGCGGCCCGAGGCCAGCAGCTCGCTGAGCTGGTCGAGGAACAGCGTGCGGTTGGCCAGCCCGGTGAGCGGATCGTGGTAGGCCTGGTGCTCCAGGCGGCCCTGCAACTCGCGCAGCTGCGAGACGAGGTGCTCGAGGCGGTCGTACTCCAGCGAGACGCTCGCGTGGTTGGCCAGCGTGCCGAAGAGGGTCAGGTCGTGGTCGTCGAAGCCGCCGGCCGCGGTCCGGTTTGCCACCAGGAAGGTGCCGACGACGCGCGTCTCGCCTGGAAGCGCGGCGAGCATCGCGCGATGGATTCCACGCTGCGCGAGCGCCGCGTCGAGCAGCGGATCGGCGAGCGGGCGCTCGAGCAGTAGTGCCGGCGTGTCGCCGTCGACGAGGGCGCGCAGCGCCTCGGCGACGTAGCGGCCGGCCGGCGCCATCTGCTCGACCGCGTCGCCCTGTTCGAGGGTCGTGCGCAGCGGCTCGGAGCGCTGGTCGGACGGCAGCAGGATGATCTCGGCGAGATCGCCGCGGAAGACGTCGAGCGTGCGTTGCAGTAGGACGGCCAGGCCCGCGCCGATGTCGGGCGCGCGCGCCAGCAGGCGGGTGACGTCGTGCAGGAACTCGAGGCTTTCGTGCTTGCGCCGCTCGCCCATGTAGGCGCGATAGGCGAGGACGACGGCCCCGGCGGGCACGAGGAGCAGGACGGCCGCCCGGGCATCGCTGGCCACCGCGGCGGCGCCGCCGAGGGCCAGGCACGTGTTCGTGATGCACACCGCGATCGCCATGCCCAGCGTGCGCACGAGCTTGCTCGCCGCGATCGGCTGCCCCGACAGGCGGATGACCGCGCAGACCAGCAGCGCCCCGAGGACCGCGTTGGCCAGCGTGGCGACCAGCACCGCGCCCCACACGGCTGGATCGACGGCGTCGCGGGCCGGGACCAGGAGGTGCAGGATCGTGATCGCCAGCGAGGCGCCCAGGCAGAACAGCGCGACGTTGAAGGCGACTTTGACCGGCGATTGCCCGCGGTTGACCACGAGCACGACGATCGGCCCGAGCAGGACGCCGAGCAGCATCGCCGACGGGTCGGCGAAGATCAGCCCGAAGGCCAGCGGCACCTCGCTGAGCGAGAAGATGTGGACGTTGCGGCGGAACTCGACGTGCACCACGCACAGCTCGGCCACCGCAAAGGCCAGGGCGAGCAGCCACCACGAGGGCCGCGGCGTCGGCCCGAGCGCCGGCAGGTCGCGGACATGCAAGACCGTGAGCGCCAGCGCGGTCGCGGCCATCGCCGCGATCAGGGCCCAGACACGCGGATGGCCGCCCGGCCGGAAGCGCGGGCGGCGACGCAGGCGGGGCGCCACACGGGCGCCCCTCGTCATCCATCGTTGTGCTCGTTCACCGAGCACGGATCAACCGTCGTCCTTGCTCGACCACGAGGAGCCGCCCCAGGAGGAGCCGCCCCAGGACGAGCCGCCCCAGGAGGAGCCGCCCCAGGACGAGCCGCCCCACGAGGAGCCGCCCCAGGAGGAGCCGCCCCAGGACGAGCCGCCCCACGAGGAGCCGCCCCAGGAGGAGCCGCCCCACGACGAGCCGCCCCACGACGAGCCCTTCCACTTGCCACCATCGGGACCGACGGGGCCGACGTCCGTCGGCCGCTGGCCCATCCCGCCGAGCACGAGCTTCACGACGAGCCCGTTCACCTTGGCCGGCGCGAACGCCTGACGGACCTTGGCGGGATCCGGCGCCGGCGCGGCCAGGGCGCTCGCGACGTCGAGCCGCCCGGCACCCTGCGCGTCAGGGCCGAAGCCGGTCAAGCCGTCGGCGTTGCCCACGACCAGCGCCTTGACCTGGTCGGGACTCAGATCGGGCCGGCGCTCGAGCAGCAGCGCCACGGCGCCGGACACCACGGCCGCGGCCTGCGAGGTGCCGCTGCCCTTGAACAGATCGTCGCCGACACGTGCCTCGGGATGGGCGAGGTCGAGCGCCGAGTTGGTATCGCGCAGGCTGACGATCGAGCGGCCGGGCGCAACGAGATCCGGGTTGCGGACGCCGTCGCCGCGGCTCGACCAGTCGGGCACCAGGTCGTCGCCGACGGCGGCCGTCCCGGCGAGGTCGTCGGCGCCGACGGCCAGGACGAACGGGTCGTAAGCCGGCGAGGTCAGGCCGTGGTCCTTGGTGCCGTCGTTACCGGCCGAGGTCACGACCACGATGCCGGCCTGCCAGGCCTGCTCGAGTGCGTAGGCCAGCAGGTCCTTCTGGTAACGAGTCGGCGGCGTACCAAAGGCGAGGTTCAGGACACGGATGTTCAGCCCGTGATCGTTGCGATGGGCGATGGCCCAGCCGACGGCCGCGACGACGGAGCGGAGCTTGGTCGAGCCGTCGCTACCCGCGGCCTTGAGATTGATCAGCCGAGCGCCCGGGGCGATCCCGCGGAAGCCTGACGTCGGGTCGTCGCCACCGATGATGCCGGCGATGTGCGTGCCGTGGCCGTAGGTGTCGAGGTGGGCGAGGCGCGGGTTGCCGGCCTCGTCGGAGAAGTCGGGCCCCTGGATGACCTTGCCGGAGCCGGCGAGCGCGGGCACCGGGACCATGCCGGTGTCGATCACTGCGACGTCGACGCCGGCGCCGGTGGCCCCGGACGGCGCCGCGATGGCGGCGCGCACGTCGTCGAGCGTCGCACCCGGCGCCGGCGCGGCGGCGGGCGGGCTCTTGGCGCCGTCGGCCAGCGCGTTCGGCACGTGCAACACGAATGCCGCGGCGAGCGCGACGATCAGCGCGAGCCAGACGAGCAGGCCACGGCGGCGGTCGCTCTCCTTGTCCCAGCGGATTCCCCAGACCACGTTCATCAATTCCTCCACACGTTTCCCCCGGGCACCGAAGGCGGACGGCACCAGCCCCCTTATCGGGCAGCCGCTCGTCGCGGCTTGAGAGCCGCTCGACGTTCGTACGAGTCCGCTGATGCCGGCTAGGTCAGTGCCCGGCGCTGCGCGCGGCCGCTTCGCTGCCGCGTTCGCCCGGCCGCAGGCCGGCCCCGAAGGCTCCGCGCTCGGCGACGATCTCGGCCGTGAAGCGGTCGACGTCGGGCCCCATCTGCACCGCTTGCCGGTCGAGCAGCTCGGGGACGAGGCCGCGCAGGCGGTGGAGCGCCCCCACGAAGCCGGGCGCGACGACGCGCCGTGACCGGCGCTCGACGCCGCGCACGATCGCGTCGGCGGCGGCGCTCACCGGCAGCGTCTTGCCCGCCGGGCCGCGCAGGCCGGCGCGCATGCGGGCGAAGGCGGGGAACTGGGCCTCGCCGCCGCGCACCATGTCGGTGTCGATCCACGAGAAGTACGCCACGCCGACGTCGACGCCGAGGTGGCGCACCTCGATGCGCAGCACGTTGAGCAGGTGTTCGAGTCCGGCCTTCGACGCGGCGTAGGCGCCGAGGCCGAGCGGCGCGACGATGGCCGCGAGCGACGCGACGCCGAGCACGTAGCCGCGGCGCGCGATCACGTGCGGCAGGCACGCGTGGATCAGGCGCCAGTTGCCGGTGAGGTTGACGTTGATCTGCGCTTCGAGGACGTCGGGATCGAGGTGGCGCAGGGCGCCGCCGGTGGCGATGCCGGCGTTGGAGATGCACACGTCGATGCCGCCGCACTCGGCCACGACCTGCTCGATCGCACCGACGACGGCCTCGGCGTCCGTGATGTCGCAGGCCGCCCACATGGCATCGGGGAGGTCCTGGGCGGCGCGTTCGATGCCCTCGACGTCGAGGTCGAGCAGCGCCACGCGGTGGGTAGGCGAGAGGCGGCGCGCGGTCTCCAGACCGATGCCGCGCGCGGCGCCGGTGACGACGGCGACGGGACGTGCCATAGCGATGGGTCCTACGAACCCGGCATCCGGTGGTGGCGGGCGTACTCCTGGTTGTCGCTGCGCTCCCCGAAGACCTCCGCGATCGTGAACGCGATCAGCCCCGTCACGAGCACCGGGAAGATCACGAAGAACACGAGGATGAGGCCGAAGGTGGCCGCCTCCGCGGTCAGGCCAAGGACCATGGCCGCGAGCCTACCGGACGTCAGGCCTCCGCGCGCTTGCGCTCGCGCAGCGCGCGCTCGCGCATCGCGCGGTGGCGGGTGCGGTGGTGCAGGAGGTCGGCGAACGTCCCGGCCAGCGAGGCGACGACGACCAGCGCCCAGGCCTCGAGCACCACGTCGAGCACCTTGGTCGCGGCGCGTTCGGGGTTCGGCAGTGACGAGGAGACGGTGAGCAGCTGCGTCGTCGTCCAGAACAGCGCATTGAAATAGGTCGAGAAGGCGTCCTGGGCGCCGTGCTCGAAGCCGAGCGCGAGGCCGGCTGCTGCGAGGTCCAGGACGAGCGACACTCCGACGAGTAGGCCGATGCGCGCCCGAAAGCGCCCCAGAGCGACCTCCATGTCGCGCTCGACGTCCTCGGCAGCGCGATCCATGCGGGGGATGATCGCCCCCGCGTGCGACGGATCTACCGGCGCGCCCCGAAGTCGCCTGTGAAGGTCGCGCCGCCGTTGCCGCTCGGTGCCCCGATCGCGACGCCGATGCCGAGGTCGTGGTAGCGGCCATCGAGCAGGATCGCGCGGTGGCCAGGAGAGTGCAGCCAGCCGCGCACGATCGACGAGGGCGTGGCGTAGCCGCCGGTGCCCCACGCGATCGTCTCGCCGATGGCCCACGATCGGGCGCCGTTGAGGTAGCCGGTGCGGTCGATGCGCTGCTGGGGCGTCGAGCCGCCCGGCGATTCATGCGAGAAGAAGTCGCGGCGCACCATGTCGCGGCTGTGCGCGGCGGCGGCGCGCTCGAGCGCCCCGGCCGAGCGCAGCGAGGCGAGCCCGTGCTCGGCGCGCGCCCGGTTGATGAGGCACAGCGTGGCGTCGACCGCGCGGTCGACCGTCGCGTGCGTCGGGAGGCTTCCGGCGCCCGAGCACGCCGCGACGGCGGTCGCCGCCGGGCCGAGCAGGCAGACCACGAGAACAGCCACGAAACACGGGGGGCGGTGTCGGGCCATGCTGTGGGGCGGCTTCATCCTTCCAGAACCGCGCGATGAAGAAACGTGGCGACCGCTCGTCGACGCCGCGGGCCCGCCCATCGGGGATCTCCGACCTCATTGGTAGGATTGGCGTCATGATCTTCACGACGAAGGCGGAGTACGGCGTACGCCTACTCGTCGAGCTGGGACGGCAGGGCTCGGGCCAGCCCGTCTCGCTGAAGGCGATCGCCGAGGCCGAGGGCCTGCCGCTCGCCTATCTGGAGCGCATCGTCGCGCTGCTGAAGAAGGCCGATCTGGTCGAGAGCACGCGCGGCGCCCATGGCGGCTACCGCCTGTCGCGCGCGCCCGAGGCGATCACCATGGACGAGGTCGTCCTGTCGCTCGAGGGCGCTGTCGCCCCGATGAGCTGCTTCATCGACGACTCCGAGGAGGGGCGCGTCCTGTGTTCGCACCTCGACGACCACGGCCGCGGCTGCGCCACCAAGCTGCTGTGGACCCGTGTCCAGGGCGGCGTCATCAAGGCGCTGGCCCAGACGACGCTGGCCGAGCTCGTCGCCTTCTCCGACCGTGCGCCGGCGCCGTCCTCAGCGCAGGCGCCCGTCGCCGTTTGACCCACGACACCGAAAGACGCATGGCCGATCTCGAGATCCGCAACCTCCACGTCCACGCCGGCGACAAGCACATCCTCAAGGGCGTCGACCTCACCACAAGCAAGGGCGAGATCCACGCGCTCATGGGCCCCAACGGCTCGGGCAAGTCGACACTCGCCAACGCGATCATGGGCCAGCCCACCCTCGACGTGACCGACGGACAGATCATCTTCAAGGGCGAGGACATCACCGAGGCCGACCCCGACGAGCGGGCGCGCATGGGCCTCTTCATGGCCTTCCAGTACCCCGTCGCCATCCCGGGGGTGACCATCACCAAGTACCTGCGGATGGTCATGAACGCCCACCGCGAGCAGCGCGGTGAGAGCGAGGTGTCGCTCAAGGACTTCCGCCGCCTCGTCGAGCAGGCGATGGACCTCACGCACGTGCCGCGCGAGTTCTCCTCGCGCTACCTCAACGAAGGCTTCTCGGGCGGCGAGAAGAAGCGCCTGGAGATCCTGCAGCTCGCCCTGCAGCGCCCGGAGATCGCCGTCCTCGACGAGACCGACTCCGGCCTGGACATCGACGCGCTCAACACCGTCGCGCACGGCGTCAACACCGTCGCCGCCGAGAGCGACCTCGGCGTGCTCATCATCACCCACTACCAGCGGATCCTGCACATGGTCCAGCCCGACCGCGTTTCGATCATGTACGACGGGCGAATCGTCAAGCAGGGCGGCTCCGAGCTCGTCGAGCAGCTCGAACGCGAGGGCTACGGCTGGGTGCGCGACGAAGTCGCGGCGGCCTAGCCATGGGCGCCCTGGCCGACACCGCGCTGGCCCACGAGTTCCCGTCGCTGGACCGCGAGGGGCTTGTGTACCTCGATTCGGGCGCGACGTCGCAGACGCCGCGCGCCGTGCTCGACGCCATGGACGACTACTACTCGCACCATCGCGCGAGCGTGCATCGCGGCGTCTACCCGCTGGCCGCCGAGGCGACCGAGCTCTTCGAGGGCGCGCGCGAGCGCATCGCGCGCTGGCTGAACTGGGACCCGGCGGGGACGATCTTCACGCGCAACGTCACTGAGGCGCTCAACCTCGTCGCGTACGCGTGGGGCGATGCCAACGTCGGCCCTGGCGACCGCGTGGTGGTCAGCGAGATGGAGCACCACTCGAACTTCGTGCCCTGGCAGCAGCTCGCGCTGCGCCGCGGGGCGGCGTTCTCGGTGGTCGGGATCGACGACGAGGGTCAGCTGCGGCTCGACGAGCTCGACGCCATGCTCGCCGGCGGCGACGTGAAGGTCGTCGCGGTCGTCCACGTCTCCAACGTGGTCGGGACGATCAACCCGGTCGCCGAGATCGTCCGGCGCGCTCGCGCTGCCGGTGCCATCGTCGTCGTCGACGGTGCGCAGGCGGTGCCGCAGATCCCGGTCGACCTCGCCGCGCTCGACGCAGATTTCTACGGCTGGACCGGGCACAAGGCCTATGGGCCCACCGGCGTCGGCGTCCTGCACGGGCGCCTGGACCTTCTGGCGGAAATGCCGCCGTTCATTACCGGCGGCCACATGATCGCCTCGGTGTCGGCCGAGGAGACCCGCTGGGCGCAGAGCCCGGCGAAGTTCGAGGCCGGCACGTCGAACATCGCCGAGGCCATCGGGCTCGGTGCCGCCGTCGACTTCCTGCAGGGCATCGGCATGGAGCAGGTTCGCGCGCACGAGCGTGAGCTGGTGACCTACACCCTCGAGCGCCTGCGCGCGGTGGCGGGCGTGACCGTTCACGGCCCGTCCGACGCCGCGCAGCGCGGCGCGCTTGTCTCCTTCGCGCTCGACGGGATCCATCCCCACGACGTGGCCGAGATCCTCGGCCGCGAGGGCGTTTGCGTGCGCGCCGGACACCACTGCTGCCAGCCGCTGATGCGCCGCCTCGGCGTCGGCGCCAGCTCGCGCGCTTCGTTCGGCGTGCACAACACGGTCGAGGACGTCGAAGCGCTCGTCACCGGGCTCACGAAGGTTCGAGAGGTGTTCGCCTAACCATGGATGACCTCTACCGCGAGGAGATCCTCGAGCACTACAAGCGCCCCCACAACTGGGGGCCGATGGAGAACCCCGACCTGCAGTTCTCCGACAACAACCCGCTCTGTGGTGACGAGCTGACCGTGATGCTGCGCGTCACCGACGACGGAACCGTCGAGGACGTACGCTTCGAAGGCCACGGCTGCGCCATCAGCCAGGCCGCCGCCTCGATGGCCTCCGACGAGGTCAAGGGCATGAAGGTCGACGACGTCCTGCGCCTGGACCGCTCGTTCGTGCTGGACTTGCTGGGCATCGAGATCTCGGCGACGCGCATCAAGTGCGCGCTGCTGTCGCTGAAGGTGCTCAAGAGCGCGTCGCTCGGCGCGGCCGCCGACTGGGAGCCGGCGACGCCGCCCTCAGAAGCCGAAGCCCCTCGCTGACCGCCATTCAGGGCCCTCGCCGGCCGCCGTTTCCCCCGCTGGGACGCCTATCCCCACTTCTGGGGAGAAGGTCTCGTCAGCGAACGTTTTGCTAAGCCCACCTCAAGACGGGCCGATAGGGGGTGCAAGCGCTCCGGCCTTTGACTCGCCCCCAGTAAACGCAGTCCGGTCGCGCCGACATCCGTCTCTCAACACCTGGAGAAGCTGTGACCCGTCTGCACGCCTTGGCGGCGCATCCGCGCCGTACCCTCGCTGCCCTCGCCGTGGTCCTCGCGGCGGTCGGCATCACCGTCGGATCCGGCGCGAACTTCACCGCGTCGAGCGCCAACGCCGGCAATGCCTTCACCACCGGCACCCTCGTCATCGCCAAGTCCTCGAACACGGCGCTGCTCAACGTGAGCAACATGAAGCCCGGCGACAGCCCGAGCTCGACGGTCGACATCACGAACACCGGCTCACTGGCCGGCGACTTCACGCTCAAGACCGCCAGCCCGACGGGCTCCTCGGCCCTGCTGGGCCAGATCGACCTCACCGTCGCCGACTGCGGCGTCTGGTCCGATAGCACGCCTCCCTCGTGCTCGTCGCCCACGACGAAGTACACCGGCAAGGTCAACGGCCTCACGAGCGCCGCGCTCGGCAACTACGCCGGCAGCGCCCAGCACCGCTACGTGATCACGGCGACCCTGCCGTCGAGCACGAACGACACGTTCCAGGGCTTGACGGCCGGCACCGACTTCGTCTGGTCCGCCACGCAGTCCTAGCCCCACCCGTCCCACACCGCGGAGGCCGTGCCGAGTGCGGCGGCACGGCCTCACCGCTTTCCGTCCTGCACCGCGTGTCTGAAGGGGTCCCCATGTCGTCAGCCGCTGCCTTCCCGCTTGCCCGCCGTGCCTTCGGCATCGTGCTCACCGGCGCCGCGCTGATCCTCGCGCTCGTCGTCCTCGTGCCGGCGCTGCTGGGCTACCAGCGCTACGTCATCACGAGCGACTCGATGACGGGGACGTACGACCGCGGCTCGCTCGTCTTCGACCGCGTCGTGCCCACGGCGAGCCTGCACGCCGGCGACGTCATCACCTTCCGCCCGCCCGGGCTCGCCGGGCTCGTCACGCACCGCATCCACACGCTGACGACGGTCGACGGCAAGCGCGTGCTGACCACCAAGGGCGACGCCAACCGCGCCGCCGACGCGTGGGGTCCCATCAACCTTGCCAATGCGCGCCAGGCGCGCGTGGCCTTCCATCTTCCGTATGTGGGCTACGGCCTGGCGGCGCTCAGCGAGCGCCGCGTGCGCATGCTGATCATCGGCCTGCCGGCCCTGCTCATCGCGATCAGCGCCCTCGCCGGCCTGTGGCGCGACACCACTCCCGAGGGGCGCCCGCAGTCCGCATGAAGCGGCTCGTCGTCCTGTTGGCCGCTCTCCTGGCGGCCGTCGCCGCCGTGCAGGGCTCGCAGGCGACGTTCACCGCGTCCGCGACCAACGCGGGGTCGTCGTTCGCAACCGCCCCGAAGTTCGCGCCGGCGGTCACGATCACGGCACCCGCCGACGGGAGCCGTACCAACGACACGACGCCGACGCTGACGGGGACAGCGGGCAACCAGACGGGCGATTCCACCACCGTGACCGTGAAGATCTACAGCGGCTCGAGCGCCACCGGCACCGCGCTCCAGACCAGGAGCGCGACGCGCTCGGGGACGTCCTGGACCACCACGGCGACCACCCTCGCCGCCGGCACCTACACGGCCCAGGCAACCCAGACCGACACCTCCGGCAACACCGGCACGAGCAACGCCAACACGTTCACGATCGACACCACGAAGCCGACCGCCACCCGCGTCGTAGGCACGAACAAGGCCGGCGGCGCCGCCGGCAAGATCGAGAACGGCGACACGCTGACGTTCACCTACTCCGAGGCGATCGACCCGACGTCGGTGCTGAGCGGCTGGAACGGCGCTGCGACCAGCGTGCGCATGCGCTTCACCAACAGCGGCTCCAACGACTCGATCACCGTGTACGACAGCACCGGCGCCACGCAGCTCGGCATGGGCAGCGTGGCGACGGCCGGCAACTACGTCAGCGCCACCACGAACTTCACGTCGACGATGGCCCTCTCGGCCGACGGCACGACGATCACGATCACGTTCGGGACCCCGACCAACGTCCAGAGCACCGCCGTGACGGCAAAGGGCATGAAGTGGTCCTTCAGCGCGGTCGTCAAGGACCTCGCCGGCAACGTCATCACCGCCGGCAGCTGGACCGAGAGCGACGGGGACGTGGACTTCTGATGGCCGCTGCGCTCTCCCGCGTCGCCGTCGTCGCCATCGCTGTCGGGCTCTTCGCCGCCGCGGCACTCGTGGGCGACCACGGCGCCGCGCGCGCCGCGGTCGGCCAGCCGACCGGGCCGCTCATCGCCACCGATCGGCCCGACGCCGCGGTGCTCGTCGCGCAGGGCATGAAGCCCGGCGAGTCGCGCGCGGGCGAGGTGACGGTCACCAACGTCGGCGACACGGCCGGCGCCTTCGCCTTGGCCGCGTCCGGCCTGTCGGAATCGAGTCCCCGCCTGTCGGACGTGCTCAACCTGATCGTGCAGGACGTCACGCCGGGGCGGCCTGCGTCCCAGCTCTACAACGGCTCGCTCCAGGGCCTGTCGGGTGTGGCGCTGGGCACCCTCCAGCAGGGCGAGGGCCGCCGCTATCGCTTCACGGTCAACGTGTTTTCCGGCGCCGGCAACGCCTACCAGGGCGCGACGGCGACCACGAGCTTCGTGTGGTCGGCCACCGGTTCGGCTGCGCGCCCGCCGGCGGCGCCGACCGCGGCGCCGGCCCCCAAGCCCAAGCCCCCGGTCAAGCTCGCCGTGGCACCGCGCGCGACCCTCAGCGCGGCGACGCGCCAGAGCGGCAAGAACGGCTTCGTGAGCGCGTGGGTCACCTGCGAGACACGCTGTGGCGCCCTGCTGACCGGCTCGGCGAGCGACGGCCCCAAGAAGCTGACGATGCGAGCGGTGCGCCGCAACCTGAGCGGCCCCGTGCACGTCCCAATGCGCATCAGACTGCCGGCGCGGGGGCGCGCGGCGATCGCCGACGGCCGCGCCGTCGCCGTCCGCCTGCGCCTGAAGGCGACGATGGGCACCTACGTCGTGGTCGCTCGCCGCACCATCCGCGTCGGGCGCACGCACCGCTAGCGTCCGCGGATCCGGGCCCCGGCCCTAGCGCCCGATACAATTCATACCGTCCAAGACGGATTTCGTACCCCTTCGTACATGGCCACTGAGCTGATCGATGTCTGCGCGCTCTCTGAGCTCCCGCCCGGCGCCACGCGCATCGTGGAATGGGAAGACCTGGAGATCGGCGTGTTCAACTGCAATGGCGAGATCCTCGCCATCGAGGACCGCTGCTCGCACGACAACGGCACGCTGGCCGAGGGCGAGCTCGACCAGGAGGCGTGCACCGTCGAGTGCCCGCGGCACGGCTCGCTGTTTGATCTGCGCACCGGCAAGCCCAGAACGCTCCCGGCATACGTTCCCGTCGACACATTCGAGGTCGTCGTCGAAGGCGACATCGTGAAGGTAGAGGTGGAGTAGACCCATGGCCGCAACTCCCCAGAGCACCAAGCAGCTCACGCCCGAAGAGGCCGCGCTCAGGACGCTCGGCGGTGACTACACGGAGCGCTATGGCTTCCATGACGCCGAGAACTACCTGTTCAAGGCGCCCAAGGGCCTCAGCCGCGAGCTCGTCGCGAAGATCTCGGAGTTCAAGTCCGAGCCGCAATGGATGCGCGAGTTCCGCCTGAAGTCGCTCGACCACTTCCTCGCGCGACCGATGCCGACCTGGGGCTCGCCGATCCTCGCGGAGGTCGACTTCGACGACATCCACTACTTCGTGCGCGCGTCGGAGCGCGCCGAGCGCTCGTGGGACGACGTCCCCGAGGACGTCAAGAACACCTTCGACCGCCTCGGCATCCCGGAGGCCGAGCGCAAGTTCCTCGCGGGCGTCGGCGCGCAGTACGAGTCCGAGTCCGTGTACCACCAGGTCAACGAGAAGCTCGAGGCCCAGGGCGTCCTGTTCATGGACATGGACACCGCGCTGCGCGAGCACGAGGACCTCGTGCACGAGTACATCGGCACGCTCATCCCGCAGAACGACAACAAGCTCGCGGCGCTGAACAGCGCGGTGTGGTCCGGCGGCTCGTTCGTCTACGTCCCGCCGGGCGTCCACGTCGAGATGCCGCTGCAGGCCTACTTCCGCATCAACACCGAGAACATGGGCCAGTTCGAGCGGACGATCATCATCGCCGACGAGGGCTCCTACGTTCACTACGTCGAGGGCTGCACGGCGCCGACCTACAGCTCGGACTCGCTGCACTCCGCCGTCGTCGAGCTGTTCGCCAAGCCCGGCGCGCGCATCCGCTACACGACCGTGCAGAACTGGTCCAACAACGTCTTCAACCTCGTCACCAAGCGCGCGAAGGCCGAGACCGACGCCACCGTCGAGTGGGTGGATTGCAACCTCGGCTCGAAGCTGACCATGAAGTACCCGAGCGTCTATCTCATGGGCGAGCGCGCCCACGGCGAGATCCTCTCGATCGCCTTCGCCGGGCACGGCCAGCACCAGGACGCGGGCGGCAAGATCGTGCACGCCGCGCCCAACACGACGTCGAACATCTTCGCCAAGTCGATCTCCAAGGACGGCGGGCGCTCGTCGTACCGCGGGCTGCTCGAGGTCGCCAAGGGCGCCCACGGCTCGAAGTCCAAGGTCGTCTGTGACGCGCTGCTGCTCGACGAGGAGAGCCGCTCGGACACCTACCCGACGATCCGCATCGGCGAGGACGACGTCGACGTCGGCCACGAGGCGACGGTCTCCAAGGTCGGCGAGGAGCAGCTCTTCTACCTCATGGCCCATGGCATCCCCGAGGACGAGGCCGGCAAGCTCATAGTCAACGGCTTCATCGAGCCGATCGTCAAGGAGCTGCCGATGGAGTACGCCGTCGAGATGAACCGGCTCATCGAGCTGCAGATGGAGGGTTCGATTGGCTGAGGCCACCACGGCTCACCCCGAGCTCCCGACCTTCCGCGGGGTCCCCGGTTGGGAGTTCACGCCGATCGACAAGCTGGACCTCGACCGCTTCCCGATCGCACCGGGCGGTACCGCACCCAGCTCGTTCGGGCTCGACGAAGCGTCGCCTGAGGGCGCGATCGTCCTGCCGCTGCGGCAGGCAGCCGAGGAACACCCCGAGCTCGTCGAGCCGCACCTCGGCTCGGTCGTGCGCGACGACAGCGCGTTCACCGCGCGCAACGCGACGCACTGGACCGACGGCACCTTCGTCTACGTTCCACGCAACACGACGATCGAGGCGCCGATCGTGGTCTCGACCGCCCATGAGCAGGCGGGCACCGCGCTGCACTGGCGGCTGCTCGTCGTCCTCGAGGAGGGCGCGCAGGCCTCGGTCTGGCACGAGTCGGCCTCGGCGCCCGACGGCCTGGTCAACGGCGTCGTCGAGCTGGTCGTCGGTCAGAACGCGCGGCTGCGCTTCGTCGACCTGCAGGACCTCGAGGAGTCGACCTGGGTCTTCGGCACGCAGCGGGCGACGGTCGGGCGCGACGGCTCACTGGACTGGATCACGCTCGGCTTCGGTTCGGCCAACGGCAAGGTCTTCCAGGAGACCCAGCTCGCCGGTCCCGGCGCGCACGGCACCGTCACCGGCGCCTACGCCACGCGCGGGCGCCAGCACGTCGACTTCGACACGCTCCAGGAGCACGCGGCGCCCGACACGACGAGCGACCTCGCCTTCCGCGGCATCCTCGCCGACCGCTCGAGCGCCGTCTGGCGCGGGATGATCAAGGTCGATCCGGGCGCCCAGCGCACCGACGCCTTCCAGGAGTCGCGCAATCTGCTGCTCTCCAAGCGCGCGCACGCCGACGCGATCCCGGGCCTCGAGATCCTCGCCAACGACGTGCGCTGCACCCACGCGGCCGCGATCGCCCAGATCGATCGCGACCAGCTCTTCTACCTGCGCGTCGCACGGCCTGCCCAGGCGGTCGCGCAGCGCCTGGTCATCGAGGGCTTCCTGCAGGCGCTCGTCGAGCGCTTCGAGGAGGGCCCGGTGCGCGAGGCGGTGGGCGCCGCGCTCGAGCGGCGGCTGGCCGCCGTCCTCGGGCACTAGCACCCCGCTCGGCGGGTGGTCCACCGCATTCAAGAGTTGAGCGTGCGCGCCGACCACGGCGGGCATGACGCGCGCCGCCCGCCTGACCGTTGCCACCACTGTCCTGCTTGCCCTGACGGCCGCCGCGCCCGCCGCCGCCGCGGGGCCGCAATCGCTGCCGGGCACGACGCCGCTGCCGATGGTCCCGTCGGTTGCGGGCCTGCCGATCGCGCCGGCCTTGCCGGCCCCGGTCGAGCCGACCGGCGACGCGCGGCTGGGCGTCCCCGGCCCCGATCGTCTGCAGGTCACGTCGGTCCAGGGCGGCACGCTGGAGGGACTCGAGGGGGCCGACCAACTCACCGGCGGGCCGGGCCCCGACCGCCTCGACGGCGGCACGGGCCCCGACCAGCTCTCCGGCAACGCCGGTGACGATCAGCTCGTGGGCGACGCCGGCGACGACCGCCTCGCCGGCGGCGACGGCAGCGACCGCGAGTACGGCGGCTTCGGCCACGACGAGCTCGACGGCGGCCCGGGCAACGACCTGCTCGACGGCGGCCCGGCGCCCGACGTCATCACGGGCGGCGACGGCGACGACCTCATCCACGCGGGCTCGGGCGCCGACACCGTCGACGGCGGCCCCGGCAACGACGTTATCTACGCCGACTCGGGCCCCGACCACATCCGCGGCGGCGATGGCGACGACGTCATCTACGTCAACAACGGCACCGCGGTCGCCGCGGTCGACTGCGGCGCCGGCAACGACACGCTTGTGATCAACCCGTACGGCAAGCCGGGCGGCATCTCCAACGCCCAGAGCCGGCGCGCGGGTTCCTTCGCCACCTGCGAGAGCATCGTCGAGGCGCCTCCCCTGGCCGACCCGACGGTCGGCGCGACGTGGATCGGGCCGGCCGGCGGCGCGACGCACCACGGAACCGACCGCAACGACAACCTGCTCGGCGCCCACGGCTCGGATGCGATCTTCGGTCGCGCGGGCGACGACGTCATCTGGGGCGACCGCCTGCACAGCGCCGGCGGCGCGCGCGCGACCGACCGCCTCGACGGTGGAGCGGGCGATGACATCGTCTACGGCGGCCGTGGCACCAATCGCATCGGCGGCGACGCCGGCGACGACTTCCTGCAGGGCGGCGAGGGCAACAACACTGTGGCCGGCGGCCCCGGCGGCGACGAGATTCGCCTGCGCGGCCGCGGACGCAACCAGGTCCGCGCCGGCGCCGGCAATGACGTGATCTTCGCCTTTGCCACCGGGCGCACGACGGTCGACTGCGGCCCGGGCCACGACACGGTGTATGTCGGGCGCAAGCACCCGCACATGCGCGGCTGCGAGCGCGTCGTCAACCGCTACCGCGCGGCCGCCAAGGCCAACGCCAGTGCCGCGCCAGACAACATTCGCCGCTCCTGGCGGGCGCTCGTGCTCGCGTCGTCCTCGGTCGGGGCTGTGCCGCCGGCACAGCTCCCTCCCTGCGTCCTTGCCAGAAACGACGATCGCTCCGCCATGAACGAGGCGAACGTTGCCTGACACGGCACTAGCTCGTCAGCGTGACCAGGCCGGCGAGGATGAACGCGCCGGCCCACAGCTGATCGGTGTTCAGCCACGCGCGGCGCAGGATCTGCAGGCCCACGCGCTCGTAGACGAAGAACGCGATCGCGCCCATCACGATCAGCATCGCCAGGACGTGCACGGCGAGGCCGACCGCCGCGATGTCGATCGGCCCGCCGGAGAGCATCGCCATGTCGTCGTGGTTGTGCGAGGCGCGCAGGCCGAGGATGACCGGGGCGATCATGAGGCCGGCACCGTGAGCGGTCGACATCAGGAACGACCACACGCCCAGCTCGCGGTCGCTCACGCGCAACGAGGTCCAGCGGAAGTGCGCGCGTGGCTTGACGAAGCGGAAGATCCCGAAGGCGACGAGCAGGGCGGCGGCGCCGTAGCGCAGCGCCGTCGGGTCGGTCGTGGTGCTGAGGGTCAGGACGAGCAGGGCGACGAGCGCGATCGACGCCTCGTGGCCGATCGCGATGGGCACGAGCGAGCGCAGCACGGCGCGCCGGCTGCGCTCCTGCATGCCGCGGGACACGGCGAAGAGCCAGCCCATGGCCGGGTTGATGCCGTGGTAGACACCGAGGACCGCCAGGGTCACCCATGCCGCGTCGCTGGTCACGACGGGAAGCAGTAGGAGTCGCTCGAGGCGTCGCCGCCCTGCAGGCGGACCTGGTGGGGGCGCTCGCCGTCGAACTCGACGAAGAAGTTCGGGTCGAGCTCGAGGCCGCCGTTGTTGTCGAGCTTGACCATCCAGCCGTTGATGCCCTCGGGGTAGAACTGCACGTCCCAGGCGGCGTAGAGCGAGTTGGTCAGGTACACGCGCTTGCCGTCGCGGCTGACCTCGACCATCTGCGGGCCGCCGTTGACCGCGCCTGACGCCGGGTGCGGCGCGTTGCCGACGATGCCGCCGATGCGAACGCTGCCCGTTTCGCGCGGCTCGTCGGGCGTCGAGACGTCATAGCGCTTGAGCTCGCCGGTGCCCCAGCACGAGACGAACAGCTCGCGGTCGTCGACGCTCAGCGCGATGTCGGTGACGAGCGGCGGCACGGCGCTGAACGGCTTGAGGGCCGGGGGCAGCTGGTCGGGGTCGGCGGGCTCGGGCGGGATCGTGATGACCTTCTCGACGCCCACGGTGCCGTCGTCCTGGCGGCGCCACAGCCACACCGAAGCGCTCAGGTCGGCCGTCGAGACGACGACGCCGACGAAGCCGTACGGGACGGCTGGGGTCGTGGGCGGGGCGCAGCTCGAGGACCATCTGGTGCTCAGGTCCGAGGTCGATCGCCTGCTTGTGGCGGCGCCGGCGCAGGTCCCAGACGTGGAGGTGATGGCCGTACTGGTTGGAGAGCAGCAGCTCGGGCTGCAGGCCGCCCTCGACCATGTTCGGCGTGCCCCATTCGCTGGTGAGCAGCGTGTCGTAGCCGATGTTCCACCAGACGTCGTAGGCCAGATTCTGCGGGCCGCGATCGATCTCCCAGCGCCCGCGCGGGCTGAAGTCGTCGTGGTCGAGGAGCAGCACGCCGCCTGGGCCGTCGCCCTCGGGGTTGCCGAGTGCGGAGACGTAGAGGCCGTCGGGCCCGCAGTGGATCGTGTGCGGGCGGCTGTAGCCCGTGCGGTGGTGGAGCTCCTCGGGCTCGATGACCTTGGTCAGCTTGGGGTTGACTGGGTCGTCCTTGACGTCGACGACGTGGATGCGGCTCGACCGCAGACCCGGTACCAGGAAGTAACGTCGCTCGACGTGAGGGTGCGGCGCCCACGGGCACAGCGCGCTTGAGCACGCGTTCCAGCCGAAATGGTGCAGCTCGTCGCCGACGTTGGGCATGTCCAGTCGGCCGACCTTCGTTCCGTAGGTCGAGGACTCGGGGTTGACGTCGACGACGGCCAGCGCGTCGGGCTTGGCATCGCCGTCGGTGCCGGTGTTGAGCGTGACGACGTAGGCCAGCTCCTCGGGCGGACCCTCGGCGGCGCTGGCGGGGGACGGATAGAACGTCGGGTCGGGCTTGAACGGCACGGCTGCCCTCCGGGTTGCGGGATCGAGGTCCGCTGGTCTATCCGAAAGCCAGACGCGATTTCCAGGCTTATGTGCGACTGGCCGGCGTCAGCACGGCGGCGACGGTGAGCAGCAGCGCCGCGATGACGGCGAACAGCCCGATCGACCACATCGTCACGATCCCGAAGGCGAGCAACAGCACGATCGCGGTACACGTACAGGCCGTGCCGCTGCCGGCTCCGCGCGTGTGGCGCAGACGCAGGCCGAAGACGGCGAGGCCGGCCAGCACCGCGGGGACGGCGGCCGGGACGGCGACCCACGCCGAGTTCTCCTGGGCGAGCGTCGATCCGTCGCTATAGGCCGGTAGCACGAACACGGCGACGACGAGCGCTGCGCACCAGGCGACGGCTGCGACGCTCAGCCCGGCGGCCCAGCGGCTGCGCGCGGGCCGGGCCACCGCGCTCAGTATCCGAGGCGGTCCAGGAGGTCCGACCCGCGCTTGGGCTGGCCCTCCTTGGGCTCCTCGTCGGGCTTGCGGCGACGGTCGACCTCCTCGCCTCCGATGACGATGCGGATCTGCGCGCCGACGCGGCCGTCCTGCGCCCGCTCGAGGTCCGCGCGCGACACCCGGTCGCTGCGCTGCTCGCGCTCGGAGTCGCGCTGGGAACGGCGCTCGTCGCGGCGGCGCGCGTTGCGGACGCGCGACTGACGCTCGGCGGCCTCCTCCTTGGAGAGCGTCAGAGTCCAGAGGTCTTCGACGCGCGCCATCGAGATCTGCTGGGCGGCGAGGGCCTTCCCGACGCGTCCGGCGCCGAGCGAGCCTGCGGCGATGTTGCGCGCTCGCACGCGCCAGTCGCCGTCCTCGGCGACGAGCCTGGAGAGGTCGCGCCGCTCCTTGTCGCCGAGGGCGGAGAAGGCGTCGCGCAGCGCCTGGCGGGCGCCGAAGAGCTCGACGACGGCCGTGGCGGCGTCGCGCAGCTCCTGGAACGGCAACGGCCCGCTCGCTCGCGGCTGCTGCTGAGGCTGGCGCGGGCCGGAGCGGTCGCGCCGCGGCGGCCGGGGGCCCCGGTCGCGCCGCGGCCGGTCGTGGCGCGGCTTGCCTTGTTCGCGCGGCGGCCGGTCGCCGCCGGGGTGCTCGGCGGCGGGTGCGTCGTCCTGGTGCTCGGCGGCGGCCGCTGGTTGTTCTGGCGCGGGCTGCTCGGCTGCGGGCGCGGCCTGATCGGCGGCGGGCGCTGGTTGTTCTGGCGCGGGCTGCTCGGCTGCGGGCTGCTCCGCCGCGGGCTGCTCGGTCGCGGGCGGTGGTTGTTCTGGCGCGGCCTGCTCCGCCGCCGGCGGCGCCTGCTCCGCGACGGGCGGCTGCTCCTCGGCAGCGGGCGGCTGCGCGCCCTCCGGCTCGCTCGCTCGCGCGTCGGCTGCTTCCCCGCCTGCCGCCTCCTGCTGCTCCTCGGGTCCCTGATCAGTGGGCTCTTCCGACATCGCCACGTCCATTTGTACCGCCCCGCGCGTGTGAATGCGGCGCGGGGCGCGCGGTCGGGCGGCTCGGCGCGCGTCGCTACGCTCGCGTGCGTGCCCGACGCCCGTCCTCCGGCCACGCACGACGAGGAGCTGCTCGGTGCCGAGCGGCCGGCCGTCGCCACCGAGAGCAGCGATGCCGAGCGCCTGCAGCGCATCGACGACGAGCTCGCGGGCGGCTTCGCGGCGCTCGGCGGCCTGGGCTGCGGCGTCTCGGTCTTCGGCTCGGCCCGCACGCTGCCCGAGCACCCGGACTACGCGCTTGCGCGGGCGACCGCGCGCAAGCTCGGCGAGGCGGGCTTCACCATCGTCACGGGTGGCGGTCCCGGGATCATGGAGGCCGCCAACCGCGGCGCGCGCGATGCGGCCGCCACGAGCGTCGGGCTCAACATCGAGCTGCCCTTCGAGCAGCTCCCCAACCCCTTCCTCGACATCGCCCTGCGGTTTCACTACTTCTTCGCGCGCAAGATCATGTTCGTGCGCTACGCGAGCGCGTTCGTCGTCTTCCCGGGCGGCTTCGGCACGCTCGACGAGCTGTTCGAGTCGCTTGTGCTCATCCAGACCGGCAAGATCCGCCACTTCCCCGTCGTCCTCGTGCGCACCGGGTTCTGGGCCGGGATGACCGACTGGCTGCGCGAGCGGCTCGCGGCCGAAGCGATGATCGCGGCCGCCGACCTCGACCTGTTCGCGAGCACGGACGACCCCGACGAGGTCGTCGCCATCGTCCGGCGCGGCGCGGAGCGCCAGGGCCTTCAGCTCGCCGCGTAGGCCGGTACGGCGACCGCGGGGTACCGCGCGCGCACGACGTCGATGAAGCTCGCCATCCGCTCGGCCAGCGCCGCGTCGACGATCTCGAGCACGTTCTCGGCGTTCTCCTCGCCCGAGCGCGACAGGTTGAAGGAGCCGATGAACACGACGTCGTCGGCGACCGTGACCTTCGCGTGCATGTAGTCATGGACCGCGCCGGGTGCGTACGGCGTGGAGACCTTGCCCGACCACGGCAGCCCGTTGAGGACACGCGCCAGCAGCGGCCCCTTCCACGCCGAGTGCTCGTTGTCGCGCCACTGGGCGAAGACCTGCCCGATCTGCGTCGCGTCGCCGACCCCGGCGACGTCGACGCGCGCCTCGGACAGCGCCTGGTTCAAAGCGGCGAGGATCGGCGCCGCGGTCAGCACCGGCGACGCGATCCGCACGCGGCGCTTTGCGGCAAGGATGCGCTTGGCGATCCGCGCCGACAGCTCGGGCCCGCGCCCGGGGGAGAACCATGCGCGCACGGGGGTGCCGCCGACGTCGACCGGCGCGACGTCAAAGGCGCCGCTGCCTTCGACGCGTCCGCGCCGCCACAGGTCCTCGAAGTCACGCGCGTACGCGTGCGCGAGCGCCTCGGAGACGACCGTGACAAGCACGTTCTCCTCGCGCGTCCACGAGTCGAGCGTCCAGTTGGTCGAGCCGGTCCAGACCCCGGCGAGATCGCGGACGACGTACTTGTGGTGCATGAGATCGGGCTCGCCGGGGATCGCGCGCACCGGTACGCCGAGCGCCTCGAGCAGCGATGGCTCGGTGCGCGGCGGCGGTGGCAGGGGCTTGCGAGCGCGGTTGCCGTCAGCGTTGAAGGCGATCCGCACCGCCACGCCGCGACCGGCGGCGGCCCGGATCGCTTCGGCCACCAGGTTGCCGGGCGGCCCCGGCAAGCGCACGTCGTAGAGCGCGATGTCCAGCGAGCGACGCGCTCCGCCCAGCCACTCCACGAGCCACGCCGCAACCTCGTCGGCGGTCTGGCCGCCGTCGTGGAGCGTGCGCTCCTGGATCACGTACGCGCCGGCAGCGAGTCGAGCGCCGCGCGCAGGTCATCGGCGTTCAGGAAGTCGAGGCCGAGCGCATGCACATGGCGGTGGCGCACGATGCCGTCCTCGTCGATCACGAAGGCCGAGCGCCGCGTCCCCACGATCGGCGCCGTGACGCCGTAGGCGCGGGCGACGGCCTTGTCGACGTCGGCCAGCAGCGGCACGGTCAGCCCGTGGTGCTCGGTGAACGCACGATGCGAGTCGAGGTCCTGGTGGGAGATGCCGACCACCGTCGCGTCGAGCCCGGCCATGTCGTCGGAGCGGTCGCGGTACGAGCAGAACTGCTTGGTGCAGACCATCGTCTCGTCGCCGGGGTAGAACAGCAGCACGACCCGCTCGCCGCGGTGGTCGGAGAGCCGGAAGGGGCCGTCGGTGCCCTCGAGCGTGAAGTCGGGCGCCGGATCGCCCACGCGCGGTGAGGAAGCCATGGCGTGAGAGGGTACGCGAGCGTGGACGAATGGATCGCACAGCACTCGGCCGCGATCGCCGCTCATGCCGAGCGCGAGCTGGAGGCGCTGGTGGCGATCTCGACCCCCAGCGGCGACCGCCACGGCGCGGAGGAGGCGGTCGCGCTCGTGGCCGCACTGGCGCCCAACGAGGCGACGATCGAACGCGTGCCGTGCTCGACGGTCGATCACGCGCCCGACCTGATCGTGCACCTGACCGGGCAGGGCTCGCGGCGTGTGCTCCTGCTCGGCCACCTCGACACGGTCATCGCGCACGAGGAGCACCGTGCGCTCACGCGCGACGGCGATCGTCTGATCGGCTCGGGCGCGGTGGACATGAAGGGCGGCGACGTCCTCGCGCTCGGCGTCCTGCGCGCGCTGGCCTCCCGGACCGCCGAGTTCGCCGAGGCCGCGCTGCTGCTCGTCTGCGACGAGGAGTGGCGCGCCGGGCCGTTCGTGCACGTCCCGCGCTTCGCGGACTTCGACGCCTGTCTGTGCTTCGAGGGAGGGCAGCTGGCCGAGGACGGCCTGGAGGCCGTGGTCGTCAAGCGCAAGGCGGCGGGCACGCTGAGCGTCACCGCGCACGGGCGCAGCGCCCATTCGGGCTCGGCGCCGGACAAGGGCGTCAATGCCCTGCTGGCGCTCGCCTCGGCCGCCCACGCGATCGCGGCGAGCAACGACCCTCACGGCTCCGAGCGGCTGACCGCCGTGCCGACCGTGCTGCACGCCGGCGATGCGTTCAACGTCGTCCCCGGCGTCGGCGAACTGGTCTGCGACTTGCGCGCCGACAGCCTCGACGCGTTCGACGCCGTCCTCGACGCCGTGCCGGACGAGCTCGGCGGCGCGCGGCTCGAGGCCCACCTCGTGCGCCAGTGGCCCGGCATGGACGCGCGCGCGGAGACGGGCACGCTGCTCGAGGCGGCCAGCGCGGCGCTCGGCCGCCCGATCGTCGGCGCGGGCCGCGGCGGCGCCAGCGACGCCAGCCACTTCGCCGCCACCATCCCGCTCACCGTCGACGGCCTGGGGCCGCGCGGAGGCGGCGCCCACGCGCCCCACGAGTACGTCCTGGCCACGTCGCTGAATGCCCGCGCGGAGGTCGCGCTGGCGGTCGCCGATGCCGTGCTGAGAGGTTAGAAACCAGCAGGAACAGTGGACGTTCAGCCGAATTTCTCAAGCAGCACGCAAAATCGCCGATCTATCCGCTAGATTGCCCCGGTCGTTTTGACCAGCCGAGTCCCTGCCGTGCCCAACGGTAGGGAGCGGGGGACCCATGGCCACCTTGGTGGCATGGGGCGAATCGTCGCCATGAGTGCGGCGTAGCGCGACCTTTTCGCGCGAGCCCGACAGCTAACCCCGTAGGCGCCAAACAAAAGAGGGGTCATAGCTTCGTGCCGCCGTCAGTCGTTCGCCGTTCCTGTAGTGCTTTTGTCTTCAGCCTTGCCGTCCTCGTAACCGCCATCGCCGCGCCGACGGCGCTCGCCGCCTCGCCCACCCGGGCCGCCCACCTCGGCGACCGCACCCTGCGCGCCGGCGCCAGCGGGCCCGACGTGCGCGAGCTGCAGATCGCGCTCGGCAAGGCCGGCTTCAAGGTCAAGACCGACTCGAACTTCGGGACGGCGACCCTGCGCGCCGTCAAGCGCTTCCAGCGCGCGTCGCGCCTGACGCCCAGCGGGACGGTCGGGCGGCGCACCGTCGCGGCCCTCAAGCGCGCGCTGCGCGGCACCAAGGCCAACGCGAACGGCGGCTTCTCCGACGACCCCGAGGAGGACGGCGCCCACCACAGCCTCGGCGACCGCATCCCGGTCGAGCGCGGGATGAGCGGCCACGACATCCGCGTGCTGCAGGACTTCCTGACCCGCGCCGGATTCAAGGTCACGGTCGACGGCGAGTTCGGGGCGGGCACCGAGAAGGCGGTCAGGAACTTCGAGACCGCGCAGAACCGTCCCGTCGACGGCATCATGGACGCCGCCGACATCGACGCGTTGCGCACGCTCGTCGGCCAGCCCGACCCCGGCGCCGGCACGCAGCCCACGCAACTGGCGCCCGGCGACATGGCGCAGATCGGGCCAGACGGCCTCGCGATCGCACCCGCCAGCGCGCCCGACCAGGTCAAGGCGATCATCGCGGCCGGCAACCAGATCGCGAGCAAGCCCTACAAGTACGGCGGCGGCCACGGCAAGTGGAACGACTCGGGCTACGACTGCTCGGGCTCGGTGTCCTACGCGCTGCACGGCGCGGGCCTGCTCGACCAGGCGCTGACCTCCGGCGACTTTACGCAGTGGGGCGACCCCGGCCCGGGCCAGTGGGTGACCATCTACGGCAAGGCCAGCCACGCCTACATGGTCGTGGCGGGCATTCGCTTCGATACCAGCGGCCGGACCCGGAACAACACGCGCTGGCAGAAGGACATGCGCTCCTCCAGCGGTTACACCGCCGTCCACCCGCCAGGTCTCTAACAAGCTGCAGGGGCCCCGTCAGGGCCCTGCAGGTCACATAGGGCGGTGGCCGCGCGCCCCCCAGCGGTCACCGCCCTCTATGACCGCGCCGAGGCGCGCGCCGACGAGTGCAGAGCTCAGCGCAGCGCTTCGAGCACGTAGGCGTCGACGGGCTCGCGTTTGCCGCGCAGTGGCAGCGGGCCCAGGCTCTGCACGCGCGCGCCCGTCAGGTGGCGCAGCGTCGCCGCGCCGACGGCCACCGCGCCGACCGGCGCCGCGGACTGCAAACGGCTGGCCACGTTGACCGTGTCGCCGATGACCGTATAGCTGCGGCCCTCGCGCGCGCCGACGACGCCGACGAGCGCTTCGCCCGTGTTGACGCCGACGCGAAAGCGCGGCCAGTCGGGGTGCGCGGCGGCCACGGCGGCGGTCTCGCGCTGGATGTCCAGCGCGGCCGCGGCTGCGCGCTGGGCGTGGTCGGGCTGGTCGCCGCGCGTGTTGAAGGTGGCCATGATCTCGTCGCCGACGATGCGGTCGATCTCGCCGCCGTGGTGCTGGACGACGGCGGGGATGGCCGCCTCGAAGTAGACGTTGAGCATCTCGGAGACCGCACGGGGGTCGCGCCCCTCGCTGAACGTCGTGAATCCGGCCAGGTCGGCGAACACGATGCTGACCTCGCGCGTGCCCGCCGCCGTCACCTCGAGGTAGAGGTCGCTGAAGCGCTCGTTGGGCCCCTGCGCGCGAGCCGCCAGCGCGATGAGCGCGAACGCAGTGAGCATGAGCACGTGCCACTCCCACCAGCTCGCGTGCCAGTTGCGCGCGAAGGCGACGGCCACCATCGCCTCGGCGAGCAGCACGAACGCCGTGACGACGGCGACCACGATCGCCGAGCGCCGGCGGCGATAGAGCCGCGCGTAGCGCACGGCGGCGTAGGCGTACAGCGCGATGCCGGCGATGGCCAGCACGGTCAGTGGCGTCGAGCCGGACTCGGGCGGCATCGGGTCGTTCAGCGGCGCGATCTGGGTCAGCGAGGCCACCGCCCAGAGCGCCATCAGGGCGAACACGCCGAGGCGCAGGAGCTGGAGGTTGCGCGTGACGATCTCCGCGGGCGCCGCGCTCAGCGCCGCCAGCACCGCCGCCACCAGCAGCCCGACCGGCGTGGCCAGGACGAAGCCGCCGTTGGGCCCGTCGAGCAGGACCTTCGGCGTGGCGAGCGCGTGCAGTCCGAGGAACCCCGCCGCCGCGAGGAAGCCCAGCGACACGAGGAACAGCCGGCCGTCGCCGCGGCGAGAGGCCACTTCGCCTGTCGCGTAGGCGAGGATCGCGGTGGCGACCGACGCGCCCAGCACGAGCCAGAAGTGGGCCGGGTGGTTCTCCCAGTGCACGTCGGCGTCCGGCGCGGCGAGCAGGAGCGCGAGCCCGGCGAGCGGAATCGTGACGAGGGCGGTCCACGCCACGATCCGGACCCGTTGCTCTGCCATCGCGCCATCCTCGCGCAACCGGCGGCGGCTGGGAACGTCGCGCCGCCGCGCGGTGTACAGCTATCGGTGGTGGGCCGGCCACCGGACAGCGAAGCCGCGCTCGTCGAGCGGGCACGAGGAGGCGACGCCGTCGCCTTTGGAGCCCTCGTGCGCGCGCATCAGGACATCGCCTACCGCGTCGCATGCCTCGCCGCCGGCTCGTCGGCCGACGCCGAGGAGGCCGCGCAGGACGGGTTCGTCAAGGCCTGGCGAGCGCTCCCGCGGTTTCGCGCCGGCGCGCCGTTCCGGCCTTGGCTGCTGGCGATCGTCGCCAACGAGGCGCGCAACCGGCGCCGGGCCGCGGGCCGCCGAGCGGGCCTTGCCCTGCGTGCCGCCGAACAGGCGGTGCGCGCCGCCGCAGGACCCTCGCCGGAGGCCGTCGCGCTGTCGGCCGAGCGCCGCGAGGCGCTGATCGAGGCTCTGGGCGAGCTCGACGAGCGCGACCGCTCCGTGCTCGTCTGCCGCTACCTTCTCGAGCTCTCCGAGGAGGAGACCGCGGCGGCCCTCGGCTGCCGGCGCGGGACCGTCAAGTCGCGCACGTCGCGGGCGCTGGAGCGCGTGCGCGAGCGCGCCGGCGTGGAGGAGGTGATGGCGCCGTGAGCATCGAGCTCGAGCGCGAGCTGCTCGCACTGCGCGACGACATCGCGTGGCCGGCGACGCCGGACCTCGCCGCCGCGGTGCAGGCGCGGATCGTGCGCGAGCCGCGGCGCGCGCGCTCCGGACGTGGGTGGTTGCCGCGGCGCCTGGCGCCCGCCCTCGTAGTCGTGCTCGTCGTGCTGCTCGCGCTCGGGACACTGCTGGCCGCGTCGCCCGGCGTGCGCGCGACGCTTCGCGACTGGCTGGGCATCGGTGCCGTCTCGGTCGAGCGCGTCCACCGGCTGCCCCATCTTGCCCCCGCCCGTACGCTCGACCTCGGCCGTCGCGTCACGGCGGAGCAGGCCGAACGCCACCTCGGTCATCCCATCGCCGAAGTGCGCGCCCTCGGAGCGCCCGACGCGATCTACGCCGGCCACGCGATCGTCCCGGCCGAGGTCTCGCTGGTCTACGTCCCACGGCCCGGGCTGCCGGCGAGCACCGCCGGCGTCGGCGCGCTGCTCGACGAGGTGGCAACCGATTCGCTGCCGTTCATACGCAAGCTCGTCGACGCTCGCACGCCGGTCGTGGCCGTCGACGTCAACGGCGCGCCGGGCCTGTTCATCGCGGGCAAGCACGCGCTGGATCTGCCCGACGAGTTCAAGCCGCGCCTGGCCGGCAACACGGTGGTGTGGGTGCGCGACGGCATCACCTATCGGTTGGAGACGGCGCTGGGCCGGAAGGCGGCTCTACGGTTGGCGCGATCGGTGCGCTGAGCTACTCCTCGGGCGGCCGCCTGCGCGCCCGCTTGCGCTCCGACAGCCGTCGCTTGGTCTCCAGCCGCCGGGCTTTCGAGGCCGCCGTCGGCTTGGTCGGCCGCCGTGAGCGGGGGACGACGAGCGCGTGCTTCAGACGCGCCTGCAGGCGCTGCAGCGCGAGCTCGCGGTTGCGCGCCTGGCTGCGGGCGTCCTGCGCCACGGCGCGCACCACCGGGCCGCAGCGGGCCATGACGCGCGCCTTTTGCCCATCGCTCAGGGCGCTCGACGCGGCTACGTCGAAGCTCGCCTCGATGCGCGATGCCGTGACATTCGCGTGCTGCCCGCCGGGTCCCGACGAACGGCTCGCGCGCAGCGTCACCTCGCGCAACGGAATCGCCGCATCACGAGAGATCCACATCGGGTCTTCCACGCGCACTACCCTGTCTGATTGTCGACCGCCGTTACTGGCGGTCCCACAGGATGCCGAAACCGACCACGATGGGCCCGCGATGGGGGGTTGTACCTGCGGCCGTACTGCTTGCGGCTGCAGTTTGGTGCGCGCCTGCCTCGGCCATCGTGGGTGGCGTGCAGGTCAAGATCGCGGACCACCCGTACCAGGTAGCGCTCGTCCATGCCGGCGTTGCGGCGGCCAATCCTGCAGGTCAGTACTGCGGGGGCACGATCCGCGACAGCACGCACGTCATCACAGCCGCGCACTGCGTGTTCAACCTGGACGGATCCGGCCAGCCGGCGCAGCCTGACCAGATCGACGTGCTCGCCGGCACGTCCGATCTCGGGCACGAGGAGGACGGGCAGCGGGTGCAGGTGCAACGGGTGTCGTTCGAACCCGACTACGACGCCAATCAGTTCAGCTACGACGCCGCACTGCTCACCCTCGCCACGCCGCTTCAGAACCTGCCCGACATTCAGCCGACGCAGATCGTCGACGACGACACCTGGCAGGCGATTTCGACCGGTGACTCCCTCTTCGTGACGGGCTGGGGCTCCACGACCTATGGGGGCCCGACGGTCACCAAGTTGAGGGGCGTCTCGGTTCAGTACTACACACCGGAGGATTGCGAAGACAAACCCAGTTTCATCGTCGACCTCGAGCCGGGCCAGATCTGCGCGACGAGCCCTGGCAAGGATGCCTGCCAGGGCGACAGCGGCGGCCCGCTCGTCGTGTCCACCGGCCCCAGCACGCCGGCTGACGATCGCCTCGCCGGCATCGTGTCGTCGGGTGTGGGGTGCGGTAGCTCACAGTTCCCCGGCATCTACACCGAGGCCGCGTACCCCCCGATCCGCGCGTTCCTGGAGCAAGCCGACCCGCCGCCTGCTCCGGCCTTACAAGCCGGGCCCGTGCTGACCGGCCAGGCGACAGTCGGGCGGCAGCTGACCTGCTCGCCGGGGAACTGGAGCGGCTCGCCGTCGTTCACCTACCAGTTCGTCCGCTCGGTCCAGTCCAGGGACGTTGGCGTCGCCGCGGCAGGCGCGAGCAACCAGTACACGATCACCAGCGCCGACCTCGGGGCCATGCTGCGCTGCGACGTCCGCGCCGCCAACTCCGGCGGCAGCGCGCTGGCCAGCAGCGCGCCCACCGGGACGGTCGCCGCCGCCCCGGCAACGCAGCCGACGTCACCGCCGTCGACGCCGTCACCGGTGCAGCAGTCCCAGACGAACCTCGACCTCAACGCTCCCGTCGCCCGCATCACGAAGGTGAGCTGCACGGTCACGCGGTGCACGTTGTCGGTCAGCGTCAGCGACGCCGGGTTCTCGGCGGGCATCCGGGCGGTGCAGGCGAGCGTGCGCTCGACCTACCGCGCGCGCTGCACGCGCCACGGCCGGAAGGTCGCGTGTACGAAGCACAAGACCGGCAAGCCCAGCGTCAAGGCGCTCAGCGCCACGCGCTTCCGCGTCGTCGCCTCCAAGCTGCCGGTCGGCAAGCAGCTCTTCACGCTGGTCGCCGTCGACAAGGCCGGCCACCGGCAGGCGCTGCCGACGCGCAAGACCGTCACGACGAAGCGGAAGAAGACGACGCGTCGCTGAACACGACGCGCGCGCCGCGGCCCGGCTGCAGCGTGATGCCGCGCCGGCGCATCCGCTCGCCGCGCGCGTCGGCCGGCGCGAGGTCGAGCCGCGTCGCGACGACGCGCAGGACCTCCGCCATCTCCATCGTCGCGAAGGCCGCGCCGAGGCACCGTCGCACACCCCCGCCGAACGGGATCCACGCGAAGGACTCCGGCGCCGCGGCGCCCAGCCAGCGCTCGGGCCGCCACGCCGACGCGTCGGGATAGAGGTCTTCGCGGCGGTGGACGAGGTAGATGCACGGTGCCACGTGGACGCCTGACGGCAGCCGCAGCCCGTCGACGCTCAGCGGCGCCGCGAGCTTGCGCGGCGCGACGGTCAGCACCGGGCGGATCCGCAGCGTCTCCTTGACCACCGCGTCGATCCACTGCTCGTCGCCGTCGCGGACACGCGCCAGCGCCGCAGGCGCGCGGGCGAGACGCTCCATGGCCCACGCCAGCGAGCCCGCCGTCGTCTCATGGCCGGCCGCGAGCAGCGTGACCAGGTGATCGCGCAGCTCCTCGTCGTCGAGGCCGGCGGCGAGGAGCGCGCCGAGGACGTCGTCGCCGCCGGCGCCCGCGGCTCGCCGGCGCGCGATGAGCGCCATGAGCTGCTCGTCGACGATCGCCATCCGGCGGATGAACGCACCCCACGGGCTGTACGGCCCGAGGTCGCGCTGGGCCAGCGACATCGCCACCGCGCGCGGGAGCGAGTTCGCGACGCCGAGGGTTGCGCGGATGTCCGCCGCCAGCCGCGGGTCATCGGTGCCGAAGACCGCGCGCAGAATGACCTCCAGGGTCAGCTCCTGCATGAGCCCCAACGCCTCCACCGGCCGCCCGCGCGGCCACGCCGCGACGTGCTCGGTCGTCACCTCGCGTACGACCTCGCGATAGGCGGCGATGCGGTCGCCGTGGAACGCGGGGAGCATCATCCGGCGGATGCGCAGGTGCGCGTCGCCGTCGGCGAACAGGATCGAGCGCGGGCCGGCCACCGGGCGCAACGGGCCGGGGCTGGCCCCACGACGTGCCACCTCCGGATCGGCCGCGTAGACCGCCCGCACGGCATCGGGATGCCAGACGAGCACCAACGGCGCGTCGTCGAAGGCCAGGCGGATCGTGAACGCCTCGCCGTACGCCGCCGCGCACCGGCGCAGGAACGCCGTCGGCCGCGTGACCCATTCGAGGGTCTGCAGCGCGGCCGGCTCGCGCGGCCCGGGCGGCAGGGCGGCGTCCATCCCCGCCCACGCTAGCTACACGAACGTCCCTGGCGTCGGAATCCTGTTCCAACGCGAGGGACGTTCGATGGGAGTCAGCGCAGGACGACGGTTCGCTCGATGACGCGTTCGGTGGCGCGCCACGGCGCGACCAGCGATGCGGCCGCCGAGCGGGCGTCTGCCCCGGCGCACGCGTCGTAGTGCCAGTCGGTGGGCGAGCGCCACCACTCGCCGGGGCCCAGGGCGACGACCATCGGCGTGTCGTGGCAGCCCACCGGTGTGTGGCGCAGGTTGCCCGCGAAGTGGCCGAGCTCGTGCAGCAGCACCGTCTCGAGGTCGATCTCGCCGCTGGTCGGGTGCTCCGGGCCGGGCGCCCACGGCAGGTCGGGCCGTAGCGCGAGGTCGCGCTCGACGACGCGTGAACCCGCCGGCGTGTGCGTCGTCCGGCAGCCGCTCGCGGAGCAGACACGACGGACGCGCACGTAGTTCTGGCGCAGCAGCGTGGTGGTGGCAAGCGCGCCGGGCGACACGAGCGCGCCGGCGA
Source organism: uncultured Actinomycetes bacterium (assembly GCA_963821355.1). Taxonomy (GTDB): domain Bacteria; phylum Actinomycetota; class Thermoleophilia; order Solirubrobacterales; family Solirubrobacteraceae; genus JAOPZW01. The sequence continues at coordinate 269,467 of CAWGDO010000013.1, forward strand.
AGCCGACGTCGGAGTGCCCGTCACCCAGGCGCGGGACGCGGTAGACGGGTCCGCGGGCGTCGAGGCGCCAGCGCTTGGCGCCGTTGCGCACGAGCGTGACGAGGCGACTGCGCGGCACGTCCGGCGAGCCTTTGCCCAGGGCGAGCACGAGAAGGGCGTGGTTGCTGGTGCCGATGCGATTCGGGATCGGGGCATGCGCGAGGCGCGGGAGTGGCGGCGCAATGACGACGAGTCGCAACGCCGGGCCGGCGGTGCAGCCCGCCGGGCTTGTGACCTGCCAGTACCAGGTGCCGGCGGAGAGCCCGTCGGTGGCGCTGAACTGCACGAGCGTGGGGTCGGTGGGCGACGGCGTGCCGTCGAGGCGGCCGCCGTCGTCGCCGATGGCTCCGCAGCCGTCGACCGGCGACGGAGACGCTGACAGGTGGACGACCAGGGCGCCCTGACCTTGCGCGCTGAAAAAGAGCGGCGTGTTGGCCTTCACCGTGGTCCCGTCGGCCGGCGCCACCGGCGCCGGCGGCGCGGGCGCGGGCATCTGCGCCGCCGCCGGCGCGGTGAGCAGCGCGCACGCGACGAGCGCGGCTGCGGGCAGGCGGAAGGAGAGGGCCGGAAGCGCCATCAGGCCGGGCACCGTAGCCGACGGCCACTGAGCGACTCGGCGGATTTCCTGTTCACCGACATCGTGAAGTTCTCTCCATGGGCGCTCCAGGCGGGCGACGAAGCGGCCCTCGAGCTCCTGCGCGAGGTGGCCACGGTCGAGGACGAGGCGATCTCCGACCACGGAGGGAGCCTGGTCAAGCGGCTGGGCGACGGCGCTATGTCCGTGTTCGGAAGCGCTGACGAGGCCGTGCGCGCAGCGCTTCAGACGCAGGAGGGCGTGAGCGAGGTCGAGGTCGAGGGCCATACGCCGACGATCCGGGCGGGCGTCCACGTGGGCCGCCCGCGCCGTGTGGGGAGCGACTATCTCGGCGTGGACGTCAACATCGCGGCCCGCGTGGGTGAGTGCGCGAAGGCGGGCGAGGTCCTGGTCTCGGACCCGGCACGGGCGGCGATGGACGAGGACCGCTTCCAGTTCGGGCGCCGCCGGCGGCTCCGGGAGAGCGGCGCGCCGCGGGACCTGTCGGTCCACTCGGTGCGCGCCGCGTAGAGCTATCGGCCGCGGATCAGCGGATCCGCCGACACGCTGTCGTCGGGATTCTCGAGCGGCGCCGCGGTGCCGTCCGCGAGAACGCCGGGCTCACTCGGATGCGGGCGCACCAACGGGTCGTCCGGAATCGCATCGATCGCCGGATTCTCGATCGGGCTGCCGAAGCCGCCGGCCCCGGCAGGCGAGGAGACACGCCGATTGAGTCGTCCTCCTCGGCTGCAGTCGTGAGATCCATCTCGCCTACGCTCCTTCCCGCCCCGCCGGACGAGAAACCCGCCGAAATGGCCAACTTTCGAGCCCGTGAATGGCCTGTTCTTCACCGTGCGAGAGCCGTTCTACGCCTGGAGGACAATCCCGCGTGTAGGCGACGAGAGGAGACCGTCATGGAGAACCGGACGACCCTCGGGGAATGGATTGCCTCGAAGTGGTGGCTGTTCGTCCTGATCGGCGGGACCGATCGTGGCTGGGGCGCTTGCGCTCGCGTACCCCGACATCACCCTGCGGGCGCTCGGGATCATCCTCGGGGCCTACCTCCTCGTCTGGGGCATCTTCACCCTGGCCGCGGGCTTCGCCCCGAGCGGGTCGGTCTCGCTGGGCGTGGTGAGGGTCCTGGTGGGATTCGTGGGCATCATGGCCGGGCTCGTCTGCATGGTCAGGCCCGGCGCAAGCCTCCTCGCCCTGCTGATCGCATTCTCGTTCTGGTTCATCCTGGTCGGGATCGGCGACATCGTGGAGGCGATGGAGGCCACGAATAACCGGGGCTGGGTAGGGTTGCTCGGCGTGGTGTCGATCGTCGCCGGCGTGATCGTCCTCGCCAATCCCGACATCGGCCTGACGACGCTCGCCCTCCTTCGTGGGCATCGGGCTCCTCGTCCGAGGGACGCTCGAGATCGTGGTGGGCTTCACGCTCCGCGGCACGCGCGGCGCAACGCCGTAGCCTGGACACATGGAGCCGGGACCGGTCAGGCTGCGGGTCGCCAACCTCGACGCGCAGCGGGAGTTCTACGAGCGCGCAATCGGGCTGCGGCCGATCGAGGCGGCCGACGGCGTCGCCCGCCTCGGCTTCGACGGCACCCCGGTCGTCGAGCTCGACGAGGGCGCCGATGCCCCGCCTCGCCCACCCCGGACCACGGGGCTGTTTCACCTGGCGATCCTCGTTCCTGATCGCCCCGCTCTGGCCGCGGCTCTTGCTCGCGCGGTCCGCGCCGGTGGGCGACTCTCCGGTGCTTCGGACCACCTCGTGAGCGAGGCGATCTACCTCAACGACCCCGAGGGGAACGGCATCGAGATCTACCGCGATCGCCCCCGCGCCGAATGGGAACGCGACGGCGCGGAGATCCGGATGTCGACGCTGCCGCTGGACGTCAACGGGCTGCTCGCCGACCTGCATGAGGACGAACCGCAGAGCGGGATGCCGGATGGGACGCGAATCGGCCACATTCACCTGAACGTGGCCGACCTCGACGACGCTGAGCGCTTCTACTCCGGGCTGCTCGGCTTCGACGTCACCGTGCGCAGCTACCCGGGCGCGCTCTTCCTGTCGACCGGCGGCTACCACCACCACATCGGGGTGAACACCTGGGCCGGTCCAGGCGCGCCCGCCCCGCCGGCCGGCTCGCGGGGCCTCGAGTGGTTCGAGCTCGCCGTCGACGACGCGCCCCGGCTCGCCGAGCTCGAGCAGCGGCTCGGAGCCGCGGGCGCTCCGATCGAGCGGCGTCCCGAGAGCCTTCTGACGCGCGATCCGTCGGGCAGCGGGGTAATTTTGAGGGAAAGCGCAGCAAAACCCACTTGACGGCGCGAATTCTGCGCTAAGGTCGCCGCGATGAGGCTTCAGGGAAGGGGCTTGCTGGCGGCAGGGGTCGTGATCGCGGCCATTCTCGTTGGCGCGATGGCCGGAGGGACTGCGCTCGCGCGAGGCGGCGGTTCCCTGCCGCTGCGCCCGGTAGCGGACTTCAACCAGCCGATGTACGTCGCCTTCGCCCCCGGTGACACCCAGCACATGTGGGTTTTGGAGCGCCCCGGTGTCGTCAAGGTCGTCAACCGCGACGGGACCCAGAAGCGAACCGTCCTCGACATCTCGAGCCGGGTCACGACCGACGACGACAGCGCGCTGATGGGGATCGCGTTCCCGCCCAACTACCAGCAGTCGCACCGCTTCTACCTCGACTACAGCGACACTCATCACGACATCGTCATCGACGAGTTCCGCACCACGTCGGCCAACCCGTACCACGCCGCGCCGAGCACGCGCCGGCAGGTCGTCCGCATCCTGCATCGGGACCACACGGACCACTACGGCGGGACGATCATGTTCGGCCCCGGCGGACACCTCTACATCAGCACCGGCGACGGCGGCTGCTGCGACGACCCCCAGGACAACGCGCGCCACCTCAACAACCTGCTCGGCAAGATTTTGCGAATCGATCCGCTGCCGGCCAACGGCCGGCCGTACACGATCCCGTCCTCGAACCCGTTCGTCGGCAAGAACGCCAAGGCCGAGATCTACTCCTACGGCCTTCGCAACCCCTTCCGGTTCAGCATCGACGCTAAGACCAGCCGGATCGCGATCGGCGACGTCGGGCAGAACACCTACGAGGAGGTGGACTACACGACCCTCGCCGCGGCGAAGGGCGCCAACTTCGGCTGGCCCGAGTTCGAGGGCTTCCACTCATTCGACCCGGGCCGTCCCGGGCTGGGGACGCCGGTGGACCCCGTCCTCGAGTACCCGCACTCGGACCCGGGGGGCGGCGCGCCGTTCGGGTGCGCGGTGATCGGCGGCGACGTCGTCCGCAGCCCGGACCTCCCCTCGCTCGCCGGCCAGTACGTCTACACCGACAACTGCACCGGAGAGATCCGGGCGTTCAAGCCGAGGCTGACCGGCGCGGTCGCCGAGCACGACCTCGGCTTGAACGCCGTGGCCCCGTCCGCGTTCGGCGTTGGGCCGAGCGGGCAGATCTACGTCGCCTCCCTGGGCGGCACCGTGTACCACCTGGCCGAGAGGCCGTAAGTCAAGAGGGGGGCAACCTCTCCTCCGCCCGGCGGGTCGCGGCGTTGAGGGCCTCGCCGCCCACCAGCCGCTCGAGCCCGCCGACGATCATCCAGAGCGCCCGGAGCCGAAACGCCGCGCTCCCATCGACGGGGCTGATTCGCGACTCGTTGCACACCACCGCCTGACCGTCTCCCTCGGGCTCGACCCAGTCCGCGAGCAGGACCCTCACGGTTCCCGGCTTGTCCCACTGGAGGAAGTCGTCCGGCCCGCGGAGCGTGGGGTAGTCGCGCCGCAGGGTCCAAAGACGGCCGCAGAGACCGGACACCGACCAGCGCTCGCCCTCGGCGAGGACGGTGAACGGGTAGGACCGAAGCAGGTCTCGAAACGAGATGTCCGCCGGAGTCTCCGGGATGCGCCACCGGACGGCGCGTCCGAGCCGGGGAGCCTCCGCGATCGTGACCTCCGAAGCGGCCCGCCAGAGATCGTCGGGGTCGGCACGGGCCCTGCGGCGATGCCGGCCGCGCACCTGCGGATCCGGCAGCCAGGCATCGAGATCAATCATCCGCCTATCGCTACCAAAATGTACCGAGGCGGATATATTCCCCCGCGGGTTAGGAGAGACATGGACCTGGCAAAGCATCGAGCGCTGGCAGCGACCCTCGGTTCGCTCTGTGCCGTCGTGCTGGCCGGCTCGCTTTCAGTGACCGCGAGCGCGGCGGCACCCAAGCCGTTCGGCCACGCGTGCAACGCTCAGGACGGCGTCCGCTTCTGCCCGACGACCGGCTCGGCGCAGCGCGTCCCGACCTGGGACGGCGTCCCGCTCGACACGGACGTGACCCTGCCCGCTCAGGGAAACGGGCCGTTCCCGACGATCGTGATGCTCCACGGCTGGGGCGGCAGCAAGACCGACTTCGAGTCGAGCACGCCCCAGGGCAACGGCTCCACCACCTTCGACTACAACAACAACTACTACGCCAAGCTCGGCTACGCCGTCGTCAACTACACGGCGCGCGGCTTCGGCAACTCCTGCGGCGGCGGAACGAGCGGCGATCATTCGGGTGCCTGCGGGCAGGGCTACATCCGCCTCGCCGACACGCGCTACGAGGCCCGGGACACCCAATACCTGCTGGGCAAGCTGGTGGACGAGGGGATCACGGAACCGAACGCGATGGGCGTCACCGGGATCTCCTACGGCGGCGGCCAGAGCATGGAGCTCGCGTTCCTCGACAACAAGATCCGCGAGCCCAACGGCACGCTCGTGCCCTGGAAGAGCCCCAATGGCACACCGCTCCACATCGCCGCCGCGTGGCCCCGCTGGCCGTGGTCGGATCTGGTCGACGCGCTGCTTCCCAACGGCCGCTTCCTGGACACGGACATCGCCCCCGAGGCGCAGAGCCTGAACCCGATCGGAACTCCCATCCAGAGCTACCTCGCGGGCCTCTTCGCGCTCGGCAAGTTGAACGGCTACTACTGCGGCACCGCGCCGGCCTCCACTCCGTGCACGAACCGCGACGCAAACCTGCCGATGAGCTTCGCCGAGATCCAGGCCGGACAGCCGCTGAGCGCCGACGCGAAGGCCGAGCTACGGCGCACATATGAGTTCCACGACGCCTACGCGCTGCGGTTCGTCAAGGGTCATTCGAAGCCCGCGCCGCTTCTGATCGAGAACGGCTGGACGGACGACCTCTTCCCGCCCGAGCACGCGCTTCGCGCCTATAACTACCTGCGCACGGCGTATTCCGGGTTCCCCGTGAGCCTCCAGTTCGGCGATCTCGGCCACAGCCGAGGGGCGAACAAGGCGCTCACCAACAAGTATCTGAACAACCAGGGCTCCCGGTTCTTCTCCGCCCACCTGGCGAACTCTGCGAAGGGGCCGGCTCCAGGATCGGTGACAGCGTTCAGCCAGACCTGTCCCAACACGACACCCGACGGCGGGCCGTACAAGGCACGGACGTGGGAGGCGCTGCAGCGCCCAGGCGTGACCTTCGGCTCCGACGCGGCGAAGACGTTCACGTCTGCCGGCGGGAGCTCCTCGGTCGCCAGCGCGTTCGACCCGATCGCCGGCACGTCTGACTCCTGCAAGACAATCACGCAGACCAACGAGCCGAACACGGCGGCCTACCAGCACAAGTTCAGCTCGCCGATGAACATGATCGGTCTTCCCACCGTTCGCGCCAACATCGACACGACCGGCAATTTCGGGCAGATCGACGCCCGCCTCTGGGACATCAGCGGCGGCCAGCAGCGCCTCATCAGCCGCGGCGTCTACAGCCTGAGGAACAACCAGTCGGGCCAGATCGCCTTCCAGCTCCACGGCAACGGCTGGCGGTTCGCCGCGGGTGACGTCGCCGAGCTGCAGCTGCTCGGCAAGGACGCCCCCTACTACCAAGGGGGCAACCAACCGTTCACGGTCAAGGTGTCGAAGCTCCGGGTGAGCCTGCCGAAGCTGGCGGGCGGGTCCGCCGGCTCTCCGTAGCAACGCTCAGCCGTCGCCGCTGGGCGGCACCGTCTTCGCGAGCCACTCCCTGAGGTCCGGGATGATCGCCGGATCGATCGTGTGCGGGACCGGTGATTCGCGATAGAGGACGTCCGCTCCCGCGGCCTGCAGGCGGTCCCGGGCATCGCGGCCGAACTCGACCGAGATCACCTCGTCGGCGCTGCCATGGGCAATCGCCACGGGCAGGCCGCGGGCCCGTTCCAGCTCGAGCTCGAACCCCTCGACGGTGGGGATGAAGCCGCTGAGCGCCATGATGCCGGCGGGCGTCGGGCGGCCGGGCCCGAGCGCGATCGAATACGACATCACCGCCCCCATCGAGAAGCCGCCCAGCACGATCCGCTCCCAGGGCATCGACAGTGCCTCGGGCAGCAGATCGAGCCACCGCGACAGGGCCGCGAAGCTCTCGAAGAACGTCTCGCGGTCGGGATAGCCGACCTGCCTCACGATGTACCAGTGCGCCCCACCCGGCGGCAGCGAGAGCGGCGCCCGCGGGGTCAGCCCCACGAGCCGATGCTCGGGGTCGAGCGCCTCGAGCAGCGGCACCAGGTCGAACTCGTCGGTACCCCGTCCATGGAGCAGGACCAACGCACCGTCTGGTTCCCCGTCGGCGGGCCGGAACTGGTGTGGCCAGCCCTCAGGGCCGGAGCTCACGCCCCGGCCTGAGGCTTGCCGTTGAAGCTGCCGACCGGCCTAATGACAGAGCCCATTCGGCAGCGACGTGTCGCACCGGTTCTTCCGGAACTTGTTGCCGTTGCCCTGGCCGTCCCAGACGATGTCCGCCGGCTTGTTCTTCAGGACGTGGTTCTCCAGGATCCGGTTCTTGGATGCGGCGCTCCCGCCGAGCGGCTTCGTCGAAGCCACGACGATGCCTCCCGCAAACGGCGCGCCGGGCTGCGATGGCCGGTTGCTCAGCACCGAGTTGTTCTTGACGACGGTCTTCTTTGCGCCGAGGACGCCGATGCCCGTGCCGGAAATCGGCGGGCCGCCGGCCTGCGGCCTTGCAGAAGTGGTTATTGGAGTCGGCCTCGTTGTTTCTGATCCGCCAGTTGAGGACGCCTCCCGACGCGCCGGTGTTGAGCAGCCCGATGCCGAGGCAGTTGTGCACCGCCTCGTTCCTCATGGCGCGACCGTGCGAGGAGTCGCGCAGGAAGAACCCGAACTGTCCGTTGTCGCGGGCGCGGTTGCCGCGCAGGATCGCCCGGGACTTCGGCGAGTCGCCGACGTAGAAGCCGGCCTCGCCGCCGCCCACCGCGAGGTTGTGGAGGAACTTGGTCCGGATCGAGCCGAAGGCGGCCGCACCGTACGCCGTCGTTGTCGACGAACTTGTTGTGATCGAAGGTGGTGCGCTTAGCGCCCGATGCGCATCGCGCCGAAGTCCTTGAACCCCCGGATCTGGAAGCCCTCGATCACGGTGTCCTTGGTGCGGGCCTTGCGGCTCTCCTGGTTGTGGGGCAGGATGCAGATCCCGGCGCGCCCTTCCCGCAGCGCTTCGAGGGCTGCTGGGCTCCGCGGGCTTGATCAGGCTCCCCTTGTTGCGGTCGATCCCGGAGCCCTTCAGCGTCAGGCCGTTCTTGGTGATCTCGACGCTCCCGTGGTAGATGCCCTGGTGGACCTTGATCACGTCGCCCGCCCGCGCCTTGTGCACGGCGTGCTGGATCGAGTCCCCGGGGAAGACGTCGATTGTGCGAGCCACGCCCGTCGCGGGAAACGCGAGCAGTGCGCCAAGCCCGATACCGAGTGCCAGGAGCCGACGTCGCATCAAGGTCCTCCTGTAGCCGTTGCCGAACCGGATCGCGGCTAGATTATCCCAACCCCCCAGGGCAAAACGAGCGGCGGCGCGGCGCGGTCAGCCCGCAGACCCAGATCGCCGCGCCGGGTTAGGCTGCACCCGATGGACTTCGAGGTCAGGCGCGACGACCTGCACGCGTGCCGCGTGGTCGAAGGCAACAACCCCGCGCTCGAACCCGGCCAGGCACTCCTCAGGGTCGACTCCTTCGGCCTGACCACCAACAACATCACCTACGCGGTCTTCGGCGAGGCGATGTCGTACTGGGACTTCTTCCCGGCGGAGGATCCGGACTGGGGTCGCGTCCCGGTCTGGGGCTTCGCGGACGTCGCCGAGGCCGGGGATACGAATCTTCCCGAGGGCAGCCGGGTCTACGGCTACTTCCCGCCGTCGAGCGAGCTCGTGGTCGACCCGGAGCGAATCGATGAACGCGGGTTCGTGGACGCATCGCCTCACCGCGCGAGCCTGCCCTCCGCCTACAACCGCTATGCCCTCGTCGATGCACTCCCCCTGTACGAGAAGCGGTCGAGGAGCAGCAGATGCTGCTGTGGCCGCTCTTCTTCACGTCGTTCCTCATCGACGACTTCCTCGGCGACGAGGACCTCTTCGGAGCCGGGACGGCGATCGTGTCGAGCGCCTCGAGCAAGACAGCGCTCAGCGCCGCGTTCCTCCTCGCTCGCCGCGAGGGGGTCGAGGTGGTCGGGCTCGACATCGCCGAGCCGGGCGCAGTTCGTCGAGGACCTCGGCGTCTATGACCGCGTGATCGGCTACCCGGATGTCCCCTCGCTGCCGGCAGCGCCGGCAGTCTATGTCGACATCGCCGGTGACTCCGCGGTGCGCTCGGTCATCCACGGCCACTTCGGCGACGAGCTGCGACACAGCGCGGTGGTCGGCGCGACGCATTGGGAGGCGCCGACTGGCGAGAGCGGCGAGGCACTACCCGGCCCGCAGCCGGAGTTCTTCTTCGCGCCGGACCACGTGCGCAGGCGGAGCGCCGACTGGGGCCGCGAGGAGCTCGACCGCCACGTCGGGGAGGCCTGGATGCCCTTCGTCGAGTGGGCTGCCGGCTGGCTCAAGATCAAGCGCGGCAAGGGCCCAGACGCCGTCCAGTCCGCCTACCTCGAGCTCCTCGACGGCCGCACGAACCCATCCGTGGGCCACGTCCTCACGCCTTAGCGCCCGGGACGCCTTGCGCGGGCGCGCCCGATGTGGTCTGATCGGTTCCTCTCAAGGAAGGAGAACTAGATGGGTTTCATGGACAAGATGAAGGGCACCGCCAAGCAGGCGATGAGCCCCGGCGCGCAGATGGGCGAGCGGGACAAGATCACGAAGATCAACCAGTCCGGGGTCGAGGCGCGCGCGACGGTCGACTCGATGCAGGAGACCGGCACGCAGCTCGGCGGCGGCCACCAGATCGACTTCCAGCTCACGGTGCACCCGCCCGACGGCGGCGCCGACTACCAGGTGAGCATTTCCCAGTCGCTGCATGACGCGACGCTCCAGGGGATCACGCGGGGCGGCGATGTTGTCGTCAAGGTCGACCCCGACGACCCCCAGTCGCTCATGGTGTGGGGCCCGGCGAACTAGTCGGGAAACTATGGAGCCGGAGAGAATTGAACT
>CAWGDO010000014.1:0-860720 GCA_963821355.1 uncultured Actinomycetes bacterium
GCGCCGGCGACCCGAAACGCAAGAACCCCCGCTGTTGCAAGAGGTTCTCGACGTGGAGATAGGGGGATTCGAACCCCGACCTCCTGGGTGCGATCCAGGCGCTCGGAACCCCTGAATCTGCCTTGTTTGCAGGCTTCTTGCGGCTCCGCGCACGTGCCGGCAGGGTGGCGACTTTCCCGCAATTTGCGGCTGTTCTCGCTGGGATCGGGCCAAAGGATTCGCGTTTTGGCCCGATCCCTCTGGCTTGTTCTGTCGTGGCCAGTCGTGACCTCGTGGCCGCGAGCACGACGAGATGGTCAGCTGCTTGCAGCAGCGCCGCGCCGTGGCCTTTCGCAGGTTGCACACGCGCGGACGTTGGTTCGGCGTTTGCAGTGGTTGGTGCCGGACGGGGGGCGTTGTCGCCGCCACGCGAGGAGCACCACGATCTACGCAAAGGTCGATCGAGAGGCGCTGAGGCAGATCGCCCGGCCGTGGCCGGGAGCGGTCCGATGAGCTCCCTGCGCGAATCAATGGCTGAGTACCTGGCCGTCCGTCGAGCGCTGGGGTACCAGCTGGACGGGACCGAAAGGCTTCTGCGGCAGTTCCTCGATCATCTCGACGCGACAGGCGCCGATCAGATCACGGTCGAGCGCGCAGTCGCATGAGCAAGACTCCCCGGACGTGGGGAGCACTGGCACGCGATGCGGCTGGGCGTGGTCCGCGGGTTCGCTCGCTACTTGCACGAAGTTCATCCGCGGGTCGAGGTGCCGCCGGCCGACGTGCTGCCTGACCGGTCACGCCGCGCGGTCCCCTACCTCTATACCGATGAGCAGATCCAGGCGCTGATGGCAGCAACGAGCACGCTACGCACCGCGCACAAGACCGCGACGTTCCGAACGCTGTTCGGCCTGCTGCTCGTCACGGCATGCGGATCGGGGAGGCGATCGCACTGGACCGCGCCGACTTCGACGCCGACCTCGGCACACTCATCATCCGCCACGGGAAGTTCGGGAAATCCCGCGAGCTGCCGCTGCACCAGACCACGACCGCGAGCTGACGCGCTATCTACGTCGCCGGGATCGCCCCCGACCGGCAGGACCGACCGAGGCGCTGCTGATCTCGACCGTCGGCACAAGGCTGTGGATCGCCGATGTGCAGACCGCCTTTCGAAGGTTGCTCGCCCAAGCGGGGATCCTGCCGCGATCGGCTGCGTGCCGGCCAAGGCTGCACGACTGCCGCCACAGCTTTGCTGTCCGCACGCTGCTGGACGCATACCGCACCGCCGACGGCGATCCCATCCCGAGGATCGCAGCGCTGTCCACCTACCTCGGTCACGTGGATCCCGGCAAGACGTATTGGTATCTCGAGGCCGCGCCCGAGCTGATGGCGCTCGCCGGCGAGCGCTTGGAGCGGCACCTCGAGGGCCGGGGCAATGAGCGCGCTCGCACCATCCTTGCAGTCGTGGTTCACCGACCGGTTGATCCGCGAACGCGACGCCAGCCCGCACACGATCGCGTCCTACCGCGACACGATCCGGCTGCTACTGACCTACGCCTCCGAGACGCTCGGCGTCGAGCCGTCGAAGCTTGATCTCGATCAGCTCGATGCGCCGCTGATCGGCGCGTTCCTCGACTACCTGGAAACCGACCGCGGGTGCGGTGCCCGGACCCGCAACACGCGACTGGCGGCGATCCGCACCTTCTACCGGTACTGCATGCTGCGTCACCCAGAACACGCCGCGACGATCGAGCGCGTCCTACAGATCGGGCCCAAAACGCCACGACCGCGGGCTGGTCACCTTTCTCACCGAGGCCGAGCTCGACGCGCTCATCGACGCGCCCGACTGCTCAAGCTGGACCGGCCGCCGTGACCACGCGATCATCAGCCTGCTCGCCCAGCCGGACTGCGAGCCTCGAGCTGACCGGCCTTCGCTGGCGATATCCACCTCGGCACCGGCGCGCACGCCACCACGACGGGCAAGGGCCGCAAGCCGAGGATCACCCGCCTGACCAAACAGACCGCCGCAGTACTCCGCGTGTGGCTCGCCGAACGTGGAAGCCCGCCCAGCGAGCCGCTGTTCCCGACCAGCACCGGCAAGCCGCTAACCCGCAAAGCGCTCGCCCGCCGGATCGGAAAGCACGCCACCCGCGCCGCGGAGCGCTGCCAGTCCCTGACTGCGAAGACGATCACGCCGCATGTGCTGCGCCACACGGCCGCGATGCGGCTGTTGCACGCCGGGGTCGACACCACGGTGATCGCGCTGTGGCTCGGACACGAACAAGTCGAAACCACGCAGATGTACCTCCACGCCGACCTCGCGCTCAAGGAACGAGCGCTGGCCCGGACGAAGCCGCTGGACAGCAAACCCGGCCGCTACCGCCCGCCAGACGCGCTCCTCGGATTCCTAGACGGGCTGTGACCGGTCGCCGTCCACCTGCGGGCGCGGGAGCGACGGATTGCGCTTCTGGCGAGATGCGAGACGGACGTCGTCCACGGGGTCGGACCTGCATTCGTGTCTGGGCGTGTACGGGAGCCAGCGCGGGCGTCGTGACTCCCTTTGTCCGAAAGCGGCAGCGTCGCGGGCCGGCGAAGGCGGTCGTAGGAGTGCTGTCGGACCCGCCGATCCTCGTGTTCAGCCTGAGCATCGGCAAGGACTCATGACGATCTCGATGCCAGATCGATTCCGGCTCGCGGCCCCGAGGGGACGTCGACGACGGATTGGCATGGCCATGGGGCTGCTTGAGCAGTCTCGGTTGGCGTCATGCCCGCGGCCGGGGCGCACGAAGTCCACGCCGCTGACTCGGAGGCGGATCGCTGTATGGCGGTTGGAGTGGCCGCCACGCGTGGCTCGTGCGCGGCGCGATGGGCGAGACGGATCGTGTGCCAGCGGGCGGCCGCGCGATGTAGGTCATCGATGTGAGCGCTGGCGAGCGCTCGAGCGAGAGCGGGGTGCAGCATTTGAGCCTCCTCCAGCGAGTCAGGTCCTGCTCGGCATCAAGCAGCTCGAGCCGAACGGCCAGGTGCTCCTGCGCCGACCCGATTGCGTACGCGGTCATTCCGGTCCTCCTGGTGTCGGGGGGTTTGCCATCCGCGTATTGAGACGCCGGCGGGGCCGAAGAAGGGTCAGTGCCTGTTGCGCGGTCGCCGGGGCGACCCTTTCTCGGCGCGCGCGACGTCATAGCTGTTAATACCGGCGAAATCGGAGTCGAGATGCGAGGATCAGAAGATGGGCCAATCGCTGCTGACGCGCGCTGCACAAGGCGAGCAGGAGGCATTCCGCGAGCTAACCGACCCCTACCGGCGGGAGCTCCAGTTCCACTGCTACCGGATCCTCGGCTCGATGCAGAGCGCTGAGGACGCGCTCCAGGAGACGTTGCTGAGCGCCTGGCGCGGTCTGTCGGGTTATGAGGGCACGGCATCGCTGCGCGGTGGCTCTACCGGATCGCCACCAATCGATGTCTCGATGCCCTGCGCGCGCTCGGCCGCCGGTCGCCGCCGGCACCCGAGCCGCCATTCGCCCCGCCGGAGCCGACGAGGCTCGGCGAGGTGACTTGGCTCCAGCCCTACCCCGACGCCCTGCTCGAGGGGATCATCGATACGGCGCCGGGTCCAGATGCTCGATACCAGACCCGGGAGACCGTCGAGCTCGCGTTCGTCGCAGCCCTGCAGCATCTCCCACCACGCCAACGCGCCGTCCTGCTTCTCCGCGACGTCCTCGGCTTCCACGCGCGGCCGAGGGTAGCCGAACGCTCGAGACAAGCGAGGACTCGGTCAAAAGCGCCCTCAGGCGCGCGCGGGTAACGACCGAACGCCTATTTCCCGCGTCAGACCGGGGCCGAGCGCCAGAGCCCAACTCACCGACAGAACACGAGCTCGTTCGCCGTTTCGCCGATGCCTGGATGGCCGACGACATCGACGGCGTCGTCGCGCTACTCACCGAAGACGCGTGGTTCACGATGCCGCCGCCCCCGCTCGAATACCAGGGCCGCTCGGCGATCTACGAGTACCTAAATTGGCGGGGCGGGCGCCGCCACAAGCTGATCCCAACCCGAGCCAACGGCCAGCCAGCATTCGGCTGCTATCGCACCGACTCGCAAACACCGATCGCGCACGCCGTCGGAGTGCTCGTGCTGACTCTCGCGGGCGACCGCATCTCTGCGATTACCCACTTTGTCGACAGCAGCGTTCTCGGCCGCTTCGGGCTGCCTCGCACCCTTCGTAGCTGATCCCATCACCAGCGTCGGTGAGGCGCACGTTGCGACTGTTGCGCTCCAGCAGTGTAACTCCGAATTGTGCCCCGAGTCGGCGGATCTGCTGGCACCGAGCGCAACTCCGCGGCGGCGCGGTGCTAGCCGCCGCCGGGCAAGCGGACGCTCCCGGGAGCAATCGGCGAGCGCGTCCGCTTCGTCGCCTCTGCGGCAGTCGGGCTCAGACTTCCCCTCATCGACCGAAGGGGCCACGACGGCGCCGTGGCTGCAATAGGCGTGAACCAGCCGTGCCTGACGCTGCTCGCGGCGACCGACCGAGACCTGCTCTCGCTCCTCGACGCGCATCTCGTGCGTGTTACCGACTCCCCTCCTTCGCGCGGCAAGCGCGCATCGCGAGCTCGGCTCGGCTTATGGGCCCCTTCTCGGCGCGCGCACCGAACCAGCGGCGCGGTGCATCTCAGCCCGAGGGGACATAAGCCGAGAGGTCCCATGATCGCCTTTATGGGAACGTTCCCATAAAGGCGACCTGATCGGCAAGACCCGCGAGCAGCTGCGCTCCCTGTACTTCCGCAGGGACCGCGACTGGCTTCAGTCATAGCGCGCGTCGCCCGCCGGCGAGCCAAGCCTCCACCCCAGGCCGGCACGCCCTGGCGGGCCTGCGCGACGCGAGGGCTCGACCCACCAGCGCGGCGGGTGCCCGAAGCACAGGAGCGCCAGATGGCCTCGATCGCTCCCGACGTCGGGCGCCAGGTCGCGCTTGACCGAATACCTGTCCCGGAGCACGTCCGGACGCTCGACCACGCAGCACATGCAGGCGCTCGCCGGCTTGCACGGCCTCAAGCTCGTCGCCGGGTTCCACCGTATCGCGGCAGCCAGGGCGCTCCGCTTGCCCGAGGTGCCCGTCGTCGTCCGCGACGCGCAGACTGAGGACGCCGGCCGCGCTGTCGAGAACGTCGCCTCGTGCCAAGGTCGGCATGAGGCGCTTGACGCCGACCGCGTCGGCATGCCGACATGCGTGGCGAGCTGCCCGCCGTCCGCTGCATTCCTGTGGGCGAGGGCGGCATGACGCGCCAGGAGGTGAGGGCGGGTGACGCTGCGTCAGCGGGATATGCTGCTGGCTACCGCTTCGACCCGGAGAGCGAGTGCCTCGTGAGCATCCGGCGACGTGTTCGCGTTTCGTCTCTATGAAGGCGGGCCCGTTGTCAAGCCTCGCTGTCGACCCGTCGACATCTTGTGGGCGGGAGCGCGCGCTGTCCTGTCAAGCGCCTGGGCAAGTTCACTGGTGTGAACAAGGTTGGCCCATGACGCTTGACACGCCAGCGGCGTGTCCCGCACGTGGCCGGAACGGCTGTCACGGTCCGCGCGCGGGGCGGGCCGGTTGGAGCGGTGCTCATCTCTCTATCGCCGCATCTGCTTCGGGGACCAGGTGTCGTTGGGGCTCGCTCCGGCGGCGCATTTCCAACTAGGGCTGTCGGGCAGCCAGACGAAACGCGGCGCCTGCCGGAGCGAAGGGTTGGTCGCGGGTGAGCATGCCAGATCGCCTCGGCGAGCTTGCGCGCGAGCTCGACCTTCGCGACGTTCGGGCCGCGCTGTGGGCCGTGGCGGCGTCTGCGGCGCGGGTAGCGCTCGTGGTAGGCGGGGTAGTGAGCGCGTGCTGCGCGGCCTCGATCAGCGCCCAGCGCAGATACCTAGGGCCATGCTTGGAGAGCGGCCCGCGGCGGTCGACGTCGCCGGACTGGCTGACCCTGGGGCAGAGGCCCGTGTAGCCGATCAGCTTGGTCGGCGAGGAGAAGCGGCTGATGTCGCCGATCTCTGCGGCGATCGTGTAGCCGAGCACCCAGCCGATCCCGGGCGCGGTCATCAGCAGCGGGACGTAGCGGTGCTCGGCACCCGAGCGGCGCAGGTCGCGCTCGATCTCATCGATGCGGCGGAGAGCTGGTCGATCAGCACCAGGCTCGCGTTGACGTGGCCGCGCCACGGCTCGGGGATCTCGAGCGCGCGAGCAGCTCGCGACCCGCCACCCCGAACAGGTCCGACATCGAGCGCTGGTGCCCGAACGCGATCAGCGTCGCGTGGATTCGGTTCTTCAGGCTGGTGCGATGCTTGACCAGGTGCAGCCGGAATCGGGCTCGCTCGCGCTCGCGGCGCAGCTGCGGGTCGGGCAGCCAGATCGCCGGCACCAGGTCACGGAACGACAGCTCGGCGAGCACGCGCGCGTCGACCTTGTCGGTCTTGCAAGCAAGCGGCGCCAGGCCCTTGACGCGCTGGGCGTCGGCGATCAGCACCTCGCACCCGTGCGCGACCAGCTCGTCGCGCACGAACCGGGCGCCGTTCATCGACTCGACCACCCCGCGCACCGGCACCCCGTAGGCAGCGACCCGGCGCGCGAGCCCGTGCAGACCGTCGCGATCCGCCGGCGCCGGGAAGTGGCCGAGCAGCTCACCATGATCGGACACCAGGCAGACGTCGACCCGCTTGCGGCTCAGATCCAGACCAGCGTGCAGCATAGCCCCCTTCCTCCTCTCCGGGAGCGGCGCGGGCAGGATCGCGCCGCTCCGCGTACCGTGACCGTGGTCGGTGCTCGGTTTCGGACGGCCAGCCGCGCGGCGGCTATCCGCGCGCGCCTGACCTACGCTGTTCGATGCAGAGGGCCGACCTCCTTCCCGGCGGCTACGCCGCGCCCGGAAAGCTCGCTTTCATCACATTCCATTCCGGTTGTCTCGCGCTCGGCTGGCCACGCGCTCGCAACCACACCGAAAGCGGCGGTCACCACGAATGGCGGTACCTGGCTACGAACCGTGGACACCACGATTTTCAGACAAGCCCGAGTGATCGAGCTCTCGTAGGAAGTCCTGCGAGCGGCCCAGTTGGTGACGCCGTCCACCGAGGAGTAAGTCTGGCTCTTTGCCCGGTTCCGGCAGGATTCGGCCACGGGCCGGGCGCCGTGGCCTGCATGTCTCGGTCGTACCCCGCAGAGCCTGCGCACGCGCCGCAGCGTTCCGTGGCGCCGCCGGTCGTGCCAAGGACGATCACCTCGCTGGTCGAGCCCTCCGGATCCCATGAGCCGCGCCCAGGGCTTCGGCACCTGCATGGCGCCTGCCGGCCTGCGAGGACGCGCCGCGCCCCCACGGTCCAATTGACCGTGAGGGCGCGTGGCTGTGTCTAGTGACCGACGCCGGTCCTCACCGGGTCGCGTCGGCGAGCCGTGCGGGTTGGCTCAGGCCGGCGTGAGCTCGTCGATCGATGCGGGCTCTCCGAGGCGCTGCTCGCCCAGGATGATGTCGCTGGGCTCGTCTCCCATGTGCTCGTACTCGTCGGGCTCGCGGTTGCGCAGGACGGTTGCGGCGATTGCACCGAGCGCGGCTGCAACGAGAAGCAGCCACGGGAGCGCGTTGATCCACGCTTCCTTGCTGCCGGTCAGCGTTGGGTAGTACTTGACCATGAACACCAGCCCGGTCGTCAGGCCGAGGGCGCCGAGCGCGGGAGCGACGATCGTGCCCCACTTCGAGACGCCCGGCTCCTTGCGCTGGAGGAAGAACCCGACTACGGCCGTACTCGCGATGGCTTGCAGCAGCACGATCCCGAGCACGCCGAGCCCGTAGAACGCGGTCCCCATCTGGAGGTAGGGGTTCAGGCCGGCGATCGCAAAGGCGATCACGATGATCGCAACGATCGCCAGCTGGACGGCGCTGGCGACGATCGGCGAGCCGTACTTCGGATGCGTGTGCGACAGCGCCCTCGGCAGCAGGCCGTCGCGGGCGAGTGCGTAGTGGTAGCGAGCCGTGTTGCAGTGAAACGCCAGGAAGGCCGCGAACAGGCTCGTGACGACGAGCAGCTGCATCGCGTCGGTGCTGAATCCGCCGACGTACTTCGCGTTTGCTGCGAACAGGAACGCGGTCGGGTCCGCTCCCGCGGCGGCCTGGGCCTGATTGACACCGTACGCGCTGATCGCGGCCCACGTGGTCACGAGGTAGAACAGGGTGATGACCGCGAGCGCGATGTAGGTGGCTCGCGGAACGGCCCTGTGCGGGTTCTTGGTCTCCTCGCCGTAGAGCGCGGTCGCCTCGAATCCGACGTACGAACCGAACGCGAGCATGAACGTGACGCCGAAGCCCGGGCCGAAGACGATGCTGGGCTTGAACACGTCCAGCGAGAATCCGTGAAATCCGTTCTGGATCAGGACGCCGACGTCGAAGGCGAGCAGGATCGCGACTTCGCACAGGAGCGCGAGCCCGAGCACCTTCGCGCTCAGCGTGACTTCGAAGTACGACAGGACCGCAACGATCGCGAAGGCGATCAGCGCCCACGCCTGCCACGGCAGGTCGATCCCGACGACGCTGTTCATCACCTGGTTGGCGAAGAACGCAAGCGCCCCCAGGATCCCAATCGTCGCCGCGTTGTAGGCGAGGACCGCGATGTACGCGGTCGCGCCGCCCACATGGTGGCCGAGCCCCTTGGTGGCGTATGCGTAGAACGCGCCGGCGTTCGTGACGCGCCGGCTCATGCGCACGTAGCCGATCGCGAACAGGGCGAGAACGATGCCCGCCACCAAGTACGTGCCGAGGAACGCCGGCGCCGTTGCCGAGCGCGATCGCCAGCACGGTGAGCGCGACGACGACGCCCATCGGTGCGACGCCCGCGAGGACGAAGAACACGATGTCCGTCACGCTCATCGCCCCGCGGTCGAGTTTGTCGGGCGCAGCGGCCCGCGTAGTAGTCATTGCCTCTCCTCTGGTTGAGTCGGGGGTTGCCCGAGATCCGTCAGTTCAGGCTGTGAGGATCTGGCAGCCGGGCGGGTCGGCGCTCGGCGAGGATCGGAGATCCCGCAGGTCGGACTACGCGAATGTCCGAAACTAAGGCGCCGGCGCCTGGAGCACGCGCTCGAGACGAATCGCGGCCTGAAGTTCGGTCTGGCGCGCGCGCACGGATCGCCCGAGCTGCTCCTCGATCGAGTTCAGCCGGTAGGCGATCGTGCGGTCGTTGACCTGCAGCGTCGCGGCGGCCGCGGAGGCGTTGAACCCCGAAGCGAAGTAGGCGCTGAGCGTTTCGCGCAGCTTGCCGCCGTCGCGGCCTCGGTCAAGCGGCGCGAGCTCAGCGGCGACGAACGCGCGCGCGGCGCGCTCGTCGGCCAGCATCAGGCACTCCAGCGCGACATCGTCGTAGTGCGTCACGGCGGCCCCGGTGGCGGCCGCGAGTCGGTGTGCGCCCCGGGCTTCGCGATGCGAGCAGCGGAAGCCTTCGGGCCCCTCGCCGAGGCGGCCGAACGCGAGACCGACATCCTGCGGCTCGAGCTCGGCGAGCGCCCGGCGCAGCCGCTGGTCGCTCTGGCCGGCACCGCCGAGCCACGCCCAGGCCGTTTGGCCGCTCACCGATACCGCCAGCAACCTCAGCTCCAGCGCGCCCGCCAGGAGCTGGAGTGCGTCCTCGGTTCCGGCACCCCATCCGATCACGCCGCGGTGGCTGGTGGCGAGCTCGTACCCCAGCTCGCCGCCGTCGACGACCGCCCCGTCGAGGATGTCTCGGACCAGTTGCACCCGGCGCTGCGCGCGGCCGAGCATCAGCCGGTCGCGCTCACGCGTGTACTCCTCGGTCACCAACGGGATCACCCGATCGACGTAGGCGAACGTGTAGCGCGAGCACACCAGCAGCAGGTCGGTGCGCGCCTGCCGGTCGAGATCATCCATCGCGTTGATCGCTTCGATCATCGCGTCCCACGCGACGGCGTGCCCGATCCGATAGGTCTGCAGCAGCGCTGCGAGCGGCACGCCCGCCTGGGCCGTGGTGAGAGCCTCCTCGACCGCGCCGGCCGGCGGCCCCGCCGCCAGCGGCGACCGACCGCGCGCGAGCTCCGCGAGCGCCGCTCGCAGGTTCGCGTAAGAGCTCTCGCGCATCGCCGCGGCCACATCCGGGTCGTCCTGGACGCCGGCCGCCGGTACCTCGGCGATGAATCGCTCGAGCATCAGCGACACCAATTCGTCCTCGCGCTCTTTGAGAGCTCGAGCGACTGACTCGACCGATCGCTGAACGTCCGTCAGAGGCACGGCTGACGAGGAACGCTAGACCACGACTCAACCGGGCGCGGCGAACGCGCATTACGCGAAGGACGCACAACCGCCTCGGAGCTCTACGCGCTATTCGCGAAGCGCACATGGCGGTGGTCCGACACGCTCTCAGGGCAAGTTCACGCGATCCCATGGAGCCCCGAATGACCACACCCGAGAGCAGAGAATGTGACGTCGCGATCGTCGGCGCCGGCCTCGCCGGCCTGGCCGCGGCCCGCTCGTTGACGGCCGCCGGCCTGTCAGTGCTGATCCTCGAAGCGCGCGACCGTGTCGGCGGGCGGACGCTGAACCATCCGCTCGGCGACGGCTCGGTCGTCGAGGTCGGTGGTCAGTGGGTCGGCCCCACGCAGTTGCGCGTCAACGAATGGGTCCGCGAGTTGGGGCTCGAGTTGTTCGAGACCTACGACGAGGGCTACAACCAGTTCGAGTATCGCGGCCGCCTGTCGCGTTACCGGGGCGCGATCCCGCGACTGAACCCGTTCGTCCTGGCCGACGTCGCCCAGGCGCAGGCGCGGCTCGACCGGATGGCCAAGCAGGTTCCGCTCGACGCGCCCTGGCGCGCGCCCAAGGCCGCCGAGTGGGACAGCCAGACGGTCGCCACCTGGCTCAACAAGCACACCCACACGGGCGGCGCCAAGGGGTTCTTCGAGCTCATCTGCGAGGGTGTTTGGGCCGCGCAACCCGCCGACCTGTCGCTGCTGCACTTCTTGTTCTACGTCCACTCCGGCGGCGGGCTCGACATGCTCATCTCGACCGACGGCGGCGCCCAGCAGCACCGGATCGTCGGCGGCTCGCAGCAGATCGCGATCAGCGCAGCAGCACAGCTCAGCGACCGGATCATCCTCGAATCGCCCGTCCGGCGCATCATCGACGACGGCGAGTCCGTCGCGATCCACGCCGACGGACTCGAGGTCCAGGCCGCACACGTGATCGTCGCCATCCCGCCGACGCTCACCGGCCGTATCGACTATCAGCCGGCACTGCCGGGCTGGCGCGACCAGCTCACGCAGCGCATGCCCCAAGGCTCGGTCATCAAGTGCATGGCCGTCTACGACGAACCCTTCTGGCGCGCCGACGGGTTCTCCGGTCAGGTCACGAGCACCGACGGACCGGTCAAGGTCGTGTTCGACAACACCCCCCCGGCCGGCAACCCCGGCGTGCTGCTCGGATTCCTCGAGGGCGAGCAGGCGCGCAAGCTCGGTCGCCTACCGGTCGCCGAGCGGCGCGACGCGGTCATCGCCTGCTTCGCACGCTTCTTCGGGAGCCAAGCCGCGCACCCGAACGACTACATCGAGCGGTCATGGGCAGAGGAGCCGTACACGCGCGGCTGCTATGGCGGCTACTTCCCGCCCGGCGTGTGGACCACGTTGGGATCCGGCCTCCGTGAGCCCTGCGGACGTATCCACTGGGCCGGCACCGAGACCGCGGAGGTCTGGAACGGCTACATGGACGGCGCGATCAGCTCCGGCGAACGCGCCGCGCACGAAGTGATCGCCGCCGGCGTCGAAGTGCTCAGAACTCCCGCAACAGCGTCCGCATGACCGGCACCAACGCGGCGAGACAGGCCCGTTGGGACCACCCGGCCCACGGCCCGGCCGACGGTGGTGGCGTGACCACGGCGCTCGGCATCGACATCAGCGACACGCTCGACCGTTCGATCGGCGAGCTGCGCAGCGGGGAGCGGGCCTGGGCCCGCACCCCGCTCGCGGCGCGCCGCCAACTGCTGCTGGAGCTCGGTGAGGCCGCCGCGCGCGAGGCCGGTCGCTGGGTGGAGGAGGCCTGTCGCATCAAGGGTCTCGATCCCGCGTCGCCGCTCGTCGGCGAGGAATGGATATCCGGCCCGTACGCGCTCCTGTCCTCCCTGTCCGCGCTCGGCGAGACGCTGGATTCGCTCGTGGCGGGCGCTGGCCCGCTGGCGGGGTACCGGATGGGCACAGCGCCTGGCGGGCGGGTGACGGTCGAGGTGCTGCCGCACCGGATGTTCGACCGGCTCCTGCTTCCCGGCTACTCCGCGTCGGTGTGGATGCAGCCCGGGATCGGCCGCGAGCAGGCCCGGGCGACGGCGGGCCTGGCCCAGCGGGCCCCCGAGGACACCCATGGCGTCGCGCTGGTCCTGGGCGCCGGCAACGTGACGTCGATCGCGCCGCTCGACGTCATCTACCAGCTGTTCGCCGAGAACCGCGTCGCGGTGCTCAAGCTCAGCCCGGTGCTCGAGCCGCTCCTGGCGGTGTTCGAGCGGATCTTCGCGCCGCTCGTCCGGCGCGACCTCGTTCGCATCGTCACCGGCGGGGCAGCGGCAGGCGCCTTCCTCGCCCAGCATCCCGGCATCGCCGCGGTCCACATCACGGGAAGCGCCGCCACGCACGACGCGATCGTCTTCGGCACGGGCGACGAGGGCCGCGCGCGCCGGGTGGCCGGTGAGCCGCGGCTGAGCAAGCCGATCACCAGCGAGCTCGGCGGCGTGTCGCCCGCTGATCGTCCTGCCCGGCCGCTGGTCGGACAGCGACCTGCGCTTCCAGGCCGAGCACGTGGCCACCCAGAAACTCCACAACGCGGGTCACAACTGCGTCGCATCGCAGGTCGTGATGCTGTCGGCCGCGTGGCCGCAGAAGCAGCGGTTCCTCGAGCTGCTGCGCTGTCGCCCTTGCCGATGCGCCGGCGCGGCCGACCTGGTATGCGGGCGCGAGCGCCCGCGTGGACGAGGCGGCCTGCCGGCCGGGTGCGACGCGCCACGGCGAGCGTGTCCTCGTCGCCGGCCTCGACATCGACGACGCCGCCGAGACGGCCCTGCACGACGAGTGGTTCGGACCTGTCCTCGGGGTCACCGAGCTCGCAGGCGACGACCCGGCGGCGTTCCTGCGCACCGCCGTCCACGCGGCGAACGAGCGCCTGCACGGCACCCTGGGCGCGAACGTCATCGCACACCCACAGACCATCCGTGCGCTGGGACGCACCTTCGACGACGCAATCGCCGAACTTCGCTACGGCACGATCGCCGTCAACGCGTGGACCGGCCTCGGCTACCTGACGCCTCGCGCCACCTGGGGCGCGTTCCCTGGCCACCCGCTCACGAACATCGAGAGCGGGCGGGGCGTCGTGCACAACGCGCTGCTGCTCGAGGGAACCGAGCGCACAGTCGTGCGCGGACCATTCCGTCCGGTGCCCAAGCCGCCCTGGTTCGTCACCAACCGGACCGCGGCTTCGACCGGCCGGCGCCTGACGGAGTTCGCGGCGCGGCCCCGATGGAGCGCGCTGGGCGGGATCTTCGCGTCGGCGCTGCGGGGGTGACCGGCATGAACGCTTGCAAACACCGTCGCGCGAGCAGAGAATCGCATGGTCGCCTCTGGCGACCGTGCGCGGCCCGGCCGGCCCGCCATGACGCGGAGAGGAGCGCCGGATGAGTCTCGCGGATCTGCTGTCGTCAGCCGCCGCGCGGCGTCCGGACAACATCGCGCTGAAGCTCGATGACGTCGAGCTTTCGTACGCGGCGCTCGACGCGGCGGCGGCGCGCGTGGCCGGCCTGCTGCGCTCGATGGGCGTCGAGGTCGGCGACCGCGTGGGGCTGATGGTGCCGAACGTCCCGCATTTCGCGGTCCTGTTCCATGGAGCCCAGCGCGCCGGCGCCGTCGTGGTGCCGATGAACGTGCTCCTGAAGGCACGCGAGGTCGGCTTCTACCTGCAGGACTCGGGGGCCAAGGTGCTGTTCGCCTGGAGCGGCTTCGCGCAGGACGCCGAGGCGGGCGCCGCCGCGGCCGGCGCCGAATGCGTGCTGATCGACCCGGCCGGCTTCGTCGAGCTGGTCGCTTCAGCCGAGCCGAGCACGGAGCTCGTCGAGCGCACGGGCGACGACACCGCGGTGATCCTCTACACGTCGGGAACGACCGGCACCCCCAAGGGCGCCGAGCTCACGCACGCGAGCCTCACGAGCAACGCCGAGGTCTCGGGCGAGCTGTTCTCGGTCTCTTCGACGGATGTCATCTTCGGCGGGCTGCCGCTGTTCCACGTCTTCGGCCTCACGTGCGGGCTCAACACCGCGATCGCCGCCGGCGCGACGCTGACGCTGCTGCCGCGCTTCGATCCGACGAAGGCGCTGGAGATCCTCGAGCGCGACCGTGTGACGATCTTCGAGGGCGTTCCGACGATGTACGGCGCGCTGCTCAACCATCCGCGCCGCAGCCGAGTACGACGTTGCCGCGCTGCGCGTCTGCGTGTCGGGCGGCGCGGCGCTGCCGGTCGAGGTGCTGCGCGGTTTCGATGCCGCCTTCGGCTGCAAGGTCCTGGAGGGTTACGGGTTGTCGGAGACCTCGCCGGTCGCGTCGTTCAACCACCCCGACCGCGAGCGCAAGCCCGGCTCGATCGGCACGCCGATCAGGGGCGTCGAGATGAAGGTGTTCGACGACGACGCCAACGAGGCACCGCAGGGCGAGGTCGGCGAGATCGTCATCCGCGGCCACAACCTGATGAAAGGCTACTGGCGCAAACCGGAGGCGACGGAGGCCGCCATCCGCCGGCGGCTGGTTCCACACCGGCGACATGGCCCGAGTCGACGAGGACGGCTACTTCTTCATCGTCGACCGCAAGAAGGACATGATCATCCGCGGTGGCTACAACGTCTACCCGCGCGAGATCGAGGAGGTGCTCTACGAGCATCCCGCCGTCCGCGAGTGCGCGGTCGTCGGGGCGCCGCACGCCGAGCTCGGCGAGGAGGTCGCCGCCGTCATCGTGCTCAAGGACGGGGAGCAGGCCGACGCGGCGGCGATCCGGGCCCACGCCAAGGAGCGCGTCGCCGCCTACAAGTACCCGCGCCACATCTGGTTCGTCGACGAGCTGCCAAAGGGTCCGACCGGCAAGGTGCTCAAGCGCGAGATCCAGGTGCCGGCAGAGGTCGGGTCCTCCTAGCGGCGCCGCCATGGCAGACGGCGCAAGCAATTCCGCGAGCCGCGTGGCCGGCGCGGGCCGTGGTGCCCTGGACGTCCTGCTCACGGACGCCGCGGTCGGGCAGCGGTCGCGGTTCGTGCGGCCGCTCGCGACGGCGCGCATCGCGGCGGGGCTCGTACGACATCCCCGCAGGACCGCGCGCAGGGTCGGCGGGCTGGGCGCGGACCTTGCGCGGGTGGCCGCTGGGCGGTCGAACGTGGGCCCAGCCAAGGGCGACCGGCGGTTCGCCGATCCCGCGTGGGAGGGCAATTGGGCGTTCCACCGGGCGATGCAGACGTACCTGTCGATCGGCGGGGCCGTCGACGGCCTGATCACGGATGCCGGCGTCGACTGGCGGGCCGAGCGCCAGGCGCGTTTCGCAGCGGGCAACCTCGTCGACGCGCTCGCGCCGACCAACTATCCGTGGTCGAACCCGGCGGTGATCAAGGCCACGATCGACCAGGGCGGCGCCAACCTAGTGCGCGGCGCGCGGCACTTCGTCTCCGACGTCTCGCGGCCGCCACGCCTGCCCGCGATGGTCGACACCAGCAAGTTCTCGGTCGGCGAGAACCTGGCGACGACCCCGGGCTCCGTCGTGCTCCGCACCGACGTCTTCGAGCTCATCCACTACGCGCCACAGGCGGAGCAGGTGCGCGAGGTCCCGTTGCTGTTCGTGCCGCCGACGATCAACAAGTACTACGTGCTCGACCTCGCGCCCGGGCGCAGCATGGTCGAGCACATGCTCCAACAGGGGCTGCAGGTGTTCATGATCTCCTGGCGCAACCCCGACGAGGGCCAGGGGCACTTCGACCTCGACACCTACGCGCGCGCGGTACTCGACGCACGCGATGCGGTCGCGGAGATCGCACGCAGCTCGGCCGTGCACCTGAACGCGGCCTGCTCGGGAGGGATCATCGCCTCCGGCCTGCTGGGACAACTCGCGGCGACCGGCGGCCTGGGCGCGATCGCGAGCCTGACACTGCTCGTCTGCGCACTCGACAACGAGCGCGCGGGGACAGCGGCGGCGTTTACGAACCGCGAGCTGGCGGCCGCGGCTGTCGCCGAGTCGGCGCGCCGCGGGTACGTCGACGGCCAGGCGCTGGCGGGTGTGTTCGCGTGGCTTCGGCCCAACGACCTGGTGTGGGGATACGTCGTCAACAACTACCTGCTCGGCAAGTCGCCGCCGGCGTTCGACATCCTCTATTGGAACCAGGACACCGTGCGGCTCGCGGCCGGGCTGCACCGCGACTTCATGCTCCTCTCGCTCGAGAACTCGCTCGCGCGGGCGGGCGGGCTGGAGGTGTTCGGGACCCCGGTGGACCTCGCCGCCGTGGACGTCGACACCTACGTCGTCGCCGGGCTCAATGACCACATCATCCCGTGGGAGAACGCGTACCGCAGCGCCGCACTGCTCGGTGGCGCGCCCCGGTTCGTGCTGTCCACGAGCGGCCACATCCAGGCGCTCATCAACCCGCCGAGCCCGGAGAGCCGGGCAAGCTACCGCGTCTCCGAGAAGCGTGGCGAAGACACAGAGGCGTTCCTCGAGCAGGTCCCGGTCCGGCGCGGGAGCTGGTGGCCGGACTACGTCGAGTGGCTGCGCGCGCGCTCGGGCGAGTTGAAGGGCGCGCCCGGCCAAGCTCGGCAGCCGCAAGCACAAGCCGGCCGCCAAGGCGCCGGGCAGCTACGTCCACGCGAACTGAGGAGAGAGCGATGGCCTCTGCGACGATTCCCTACCAGCACCTCGGAGAGGCGCTCGCGACGGACTACTTCCTGATCCGCGAGCAGTTCACCGACGAGCAGTGGCGGCATTTCATCGAGGTGCGCCGCTTCGTCGACCAGGAGGTGCTGCCGGCGATCAACGACTACTGGGAGGCCGCAGAGCTGCCCTGGCCCCTCATGCATCGGCTTGCCGAGCTCGGCCTGCTCGGCGAGGACATCGCGGGCTATGGCTGTCCCGGCATGAGCCCGCTCGCCCGCGGGCTGGTCAACATGGAGGTCCATCGCGGCGACGGCAGCCTCGGTACCTTCCTCGGCGTCCAGTCCGGGCTGGCGATGAAATCGATCGATCTGCTCGGGTCCGAGGAGCAGAAGCAGCGCTGGCTCCCGGCGCTGGCTCGGCTCGAGAAGGTCGGCGCCTTCGCGCTGACCGAGCCTGCACACGGCTCGGACTCCGTCGCGCTCGAGACCAGCGCGCGCCGGGACGGCGACGACTGGGTGCTCGACGGCGCCAAGCGCTGGATCGGCAACGGCTCGATCGCCGACGTCGTCGTCGTGTGGGCCAGGTCGGACGAGGACGGCCAGGTCAAGGGCTTCCTCGTCGAGAAGGACATGGCGGGGTTCGAGCCGGTGACGATGGTCGGCAAGGGTGCCTCCCGCGCGATCTGGCAGGCCGATATCCGCCTCGAGGGCGTCCGTGTGCCCGAGGCATCGCGCCTGCCCGGCGCCCGCACTTTCAAGGACGCCGGCCGCGTACTCGTCACGACGCGGACGACGTGCGCCTGGGGCGCGCTCGGCCACGCCGTCGCCGCCTACGACATCGCGCTCACCTACAGCAAGCAGCGAGCACAGTTCGGCAAGCCGCTGTGCTCGCTTCCAGATCGTCCAGGACCGGCTCGTGAAGATGCTCGCCGAGGTCACCGGCATGCAGCTCTACTGCATGCAGCTCGCCCGCCTGGAGGAAACCGGCAGGCTGTCGGACACGATCGCCGGCCTGGCCAAGCTCAACAACACGCGCAAGGCCCGCCAGGTGATCGCCGACGCGCGCGACATGCTCGGCGGCAACGGCGTCCTGCTCGAGAACCACGTCATCCGCCACATGGGCGACATCGAGGTCATCCACACCTACGAGGGCACCGAGACCATGCAGACGCTGATCGTCGGGCGCGACATCACCGGCGTCGGCGCCTTCGCGTGAGCTGGACGCCGTTCCTCGCACGCGCGGACGGTCTCGAGCTGCGCGTCGCGCGCCGCCCCGGCACCGGTCCCCCGCTGGTCCTCGTGACCGGTATCGGCGCCAACCTCGACATGTGGGAGCCGTTCCTGGACGTAGCCCGCGACCGCGAGGTCGTCGCCTTCGATCCGCCGGGAGCCGGCGGCTCGCAGCGCCCAGCGCGCCCGCTGCGCATGGGCGGCCTGGCCAGGATCGTCGCGTCGCTGCTCGACGACCTCCGGCTCGGAGCCGTCGACGTGCTCGGGTACTCCTTCGGCGGCGGCCTCGCGCAGGAGCTCGCGCGCCGCGTGCCGCAGCGTGTCCGCCGCCTGATCCTATGCGCCACGGCGCCCGGGGTTGGCGGGGTCCCGCCATGGCCCTACCCGGCCATGCTGCTGGCGTCGCCGGCGCGCTACTACCACCCGCGCGCATTCCGCTTCGAGGTTCCCCGCATCGCCGGCGGCCGCACGAGGCGCCAGCCCGAGCTGCTCGAGCGGCAGGCGAGCGCCCGCCTCCGACACCCGCCGGACCCCCTCGGCTACGCCTTCCAGCTCTACGCCGTGTGCGGCTGGAGCAGCCTCCCGTGGCTGCACCGCATCGTCCAGCCCACCCTCATCCTCGCCGGCGACGAGGACCCGATCGTGCCGCTCGCCAACTCGCGCCTCATGGCCAGCCGCATGCCCACCGCGCGCCTGCGAGTGGTGCACGGCGGCGGCCACCTCTTCCTGCTCGACCAACCCGAGACCGTCGCCGACGACATCCGCGAATTTCTCGCCGGATGAAGCGCGATAGCGGTTCCCGGCACGAGGTTCGCGTATTTAGGCCAGCGAGTCGGCCACGAGGTCGCTTCGGGGAGTCTGACGCAGCGATGCTTACGCCTGGCCTCCCAGAGCGAGCGTGTCGCGTAACGCACGCCAACGCTCGCTCGGGACGTCCGAGGCAGGCGTCTCTGGGCAGGCGAGCCAAGACGC
The DNA here is from genome assembly GCA_963821355.1 of uncultured Actinomycetes bacterium. Taxonomy (GTDB): domain Bacteria; phylum Actinomycetota; class Thermoleophilia; order Solirubrobacterales; family Solirubrobacteraceae; genus JAOPZW01. The sequence goes on from CAWGDO010000014.1 coordinate 19,067, forward strand.
TCGCATGTGCCTCGATGCGATAGCGAGTGCATCGCCCGCGCCCGAAGCGCGGCGCTCGTCCATGTCGGCAGCGAGCGGACGGTCGAACCGGTGCGCGACGACAGCTCCTTCATCCGCGACGATGAGGCGATCGCGGTCCGACCGCGGTAGCGGTAGCGTCGGCTTCGTACTCCAGGAGGTGTTGCCGATGAGCGGAGGGGCGTCCGCGAGCCTGCGTGAGCTCAGGACTCCGCGTGCAGCGGGGATCACGGGAGTCTTGTTCGCGGGCCTTTTTGCCGCGGCGGTCGTGCTCGAGCGGATCGCGGCGCCCGGGAACCCGACGTCGGAGCGCGACGGGTTCTCGGGGGTCGATCCGGCGCTCGTCCTCGTCGCATCGCACCTGATTGCCTTCGCCGGCATCTTCTTTCTCTGGTTCATCGGCGTCGTCCGCTCCCGTCTCGGCAGCCGCGAGGACCAGTTCTTCTCGAGCGTCCTGTTTGGCTCGGGGATCGTCTTCGTGGCTTCGCTCTACGCGTCGGTGGCGGTCGGCGCGGCGGGTGTCGCCGAGATGCACCGTGGGAGGCCGGAGTTGGAGTCGGTGCGCCTCGCCTTCGACACCAGCTATTTCCTCTGGTACGTCTTCGCCGCCAAGCTGGCCGGAGCGTTCATGGCGGTCTTCACGACAATGCTGCGAGGCCTGGCGCAATCGGCGAGGTGGATGACGGTGTTCGGCTACGTGGGCGCGTTGATGCTGCTGTTCACGATCCCGCACGTCGAATGGCTGCTGCTCGTCTTCCCGCTCTGGGTGCTCGTCGTCTCTATCCAGATCCTGCGGGACGTACGAGATGCAGAACGCGGTGTCGAAGCTCGCCGCCGGTTGACTCGCACCTGATCGCACCGGGTCACCCGTCGCCCGCACCGACGCGTTCGCGCAGATGGCGACATCATCGTCGGCAGCTGCTACCGGAGTTTCGCTCAGACCCCAGGCGCCAGTTCGGCAGGGGGATCGCACGTCGGAGCAGCTTCCTTCCACAACCGCGAGACGCTCCAGTGCGACGCGGGTCCGTCATGCGGCGTGGCATGGGCCGGCGACACTACGTGAAGGCGTTTACGGCCCGCGCGACGATCGGCGCATCGCGCTATCGCGTTGGACGAAACCCGAGCGTCCTCGACGTTGGCCGGCGCGCTATCGCTATCGCGCCTGCAAACGGAAGCGCGCGGGCGACCGGTGGTCCGACTGCTTGCGCGCTGCGCCGTGCCGACCAAAGCGTGCTGTGCCGAGCGGTTGGGGCCGTGGCCCGGCACCCGAACCCTGGACAAGTGATGATGTCGCGACCTGCAGCCGGGGAGCCCGCCGCCAAGCGGCGCGCACCGGGCGGCTGTCCGATCCTCAGCTGCAAACGCCGGATCAACGCAACGGAGACCCTCGTGCTCACCCCACTCGCCGCGTCAAGCACCGGATTCGTACTGCTGGGCGCGATCTATTTCGTGCTGCTGGTGACCCTCGGGATCATGTCGATCCGCAAGGGCCACTGGGTGATGTTCATCATCGGCATCTTCATCCCGCTCTTCTGGATCATCGGCGCCCTCATGCCGCCCAAGCGGGGCTGAGGTGGCCGCGTAACGACGACGAGATCCGTCTGGGCTCACACGGGCCGCCGGGACCCTTCGGCCTTCCATGCCACTCGACACTCGGCCGTCGCGCACCGGGCGCTGCGATGGGTCGTTCGGCGTGCGGCGCGCGGGCCGAACTTCGATGATTGCCACGCGGTCGTCCACTTGTGAGCGCCAGGCGCGACCGCAGGCCGAGACCTATAGTCCGGTCGGTGCTGGCGGCGCTCGCGGTCATCATCCCGCTCGGGCTGGGCGGAGCGGTCAGCCCGGTCATGCTGACGGAGCAAACCGTGCTCCTCGCCGGCCCCGACGGTGGCCAGGGCAGGGCTGCGCTACGCCGCCGGCGTGGTCCTCACCACGTTCGTGATCGTCGTCGCCATCGAGCTGTTCGGACGCGCGATCTCGCTCCCGACCAAGCCGCACCTCGACGCGACGCTCGACCTCGTTCTCGGCCTGGTCTTGGTCAACGTGGCTGTTCTCGTTCTCGTCTCGGGACGGCGCCGGAGCGGGTCGCCGAGTCGCAAGGGCGGTGACGACCGGGGTGCGAGTGGTTCGCGCCAGGCTCGGGCGGCGTTTGCGTTCGGCGTGTTCGCCATGGCGACGAACTTCACGACGCTGGCCCTGATCGCACCGGCCGCCAAAGAGATCTCCAGAGCTGACGTTGAGATCGCAGCTGAAGCGGTGCTCGTCCTCGTGCTCGTCGGCCTGGTTTGCATGCCGGCGTGGGTGCCCGTCGCCCTGACCAGGGTTGCCCCCGGTCCCAGCCAGCGCGGGCTCGCTGCTGTGCGCGATCAGATCGCTCGCCGCGGTCGCGGGTTCACCGTCGGGCTGCTCAGCGCCGCCGGGCTGTTCTTCATCGGACGCGGGCTCATACGGCTGCTCGGCTGATGATGCCGCCGCAGAGCGCGTCGGTCGGCCATCGCATCGCGGACAGCAACCGCGGCGTCACGCTTGACGTTCAGCAGCGTTGTTGCGGACCGTTGGAGTGCGGGCCCGCTCGGCGTGGTCGCTCGGCGGCGCTCTCGCTATCGCCTGGAGGCGGGCGCGACGCACCGATGCGCCAGCACCGCTCGTTTGCCTCGACGCAGCAGCGCGGCGTTGTGTGGTCTCGTGGAAGTCGTGTGGAGGTCTCAGTCCACGGGTCCGCAGTAGTCGGTCCTCGACGCACAAATCATCAGGAAGTGGATGTCATGCGCAGACGTCCCACGGTCCCCGCTTCATTGCTGGGGGTCCTGGTGTTGCTGGCGCTTGCCGTCCCCGTAACCGCCCAGTCACCGGTGGCGCACCCGTCGACTGGACGGTGACGCTGCGCGCATCATTCGTTCTCCTTCAAGGCGTAGGGCGGCCGCCGAGTCACGCCCCCGGCCAGCCAGCACTCCGCTCGCCGCGATGTCGGACTTGTGCTGACAGGCGAAAGGAGCAGCGTGCTAGCGAGGTCAGCGGCGGTCCGCTGTGGCCCATGGATAGGAACGCGCGGCGGCGCGCGGGCGCGTGCTCGCGTCGCGGTCCGCCCCGGTCAGGCGATGTGGTCCGCAATCGCGGCGCGGTCCCGGGTCGAGGATCCGAAACGCTGTGGCATTGGGAGGCGACCGGGCCGAACAGCGGCGCATGATCACGGGACGGCCACGCGCCGGGCGGCCATCGCCGCCGTCGGGCCCGATCACCGGAGGCGCGGCTGCCCAACGAGCCATCCCGGGCTAGGCCTCTGCCTCCCCTACTGGTTCCAGCCCGGTGTGAACAAAGACAAATCCTGGTGGCTGATCGTTGATTGTCACACTCACCGGACGCTCATTCCGAAGCATGTCGATCAACCCAGGGAGTGCGTTACGCCTAAACGACGCCGTCGCGCTGTTGAGACCAGCAGAGAGCGTTGGCGGCGGAACCGCGGAAGCGTCGTCGATAAAACCGATTTCGGCGACCTTCCCTGCGCTGCCCCAAAGTTGAAGCCGACCGGGGCCACCGACCCGCGCATCGAAGGAATAGTTGTAATTGGTGATTTGATGCACCTTGAATGCCATCCAAGAACCCTTTCCAAAGGAACCCGCCAGGCGTACCGCCGGCGCGTGACGCACGCGTCCGGGACAGACCGCGGTCGCCGTGCGTAGAACACCGCACTTGCGACGTGCGGCAGGGTTCTAGCCCGAAGCGGTCGCGTGTCCGAGACGTTCCAGTTGGCACGGCCTTCGACGGTCCTTCAGTGCGCCGGCCCTCATGCGGGGCGTTTCGCGGATTGCGGAAGCGTCAACGAGGGGCACGCTGGAAGGACTCCCACCGCGCGGGATTCCATCAACCTATGTAGTCCACGATGTGGGGCACAGCCTGCTCGATCGTCAGGTAGGGCTTGGTGTCATACTCGATCCACTCGGAGTAGTTCAGGATGTTCCGGTAGGCCTCCTCCAGATCATCCTCTTCCGCGATCAGCACGCCTTGACTGCCGTCCGCGGCTAGGTAGTGGGCCGTTACGTTGCCCACCACACCCTTATCGGCAAACACGCCCATCAGCTCTTTGGTCTCATCCTTGCTGAGCTGCTTGACCCTGTACGTCGTGATGAAGATCACGGTGATCCCCCTCATTTTGTTGGATTGCGTGTCAGACCCTACGCCAATCCACGCACGAGCGCCGGGGACCACCGCGACATCGCTCTCCACCGGCTGCAACGCGTGCGTCTCTGAGTTCGAATCGTCGCCTCGACGAAGATCAGAGACTCAGCCCCATGCGCGAGCACAGACGCGGCCTCAGCACACCGCTCGGGCTCGCTGACGCTGACGGTGCAGGCAAAGCGAGCACCGCCCGCTCGAGCAAGCTGCCCAGCAGCTCGGAGCTGCCCGTCGAATCACCACCCCCTTCGCCAGCGACAGCAGAGTGGTGGTTTGATCGAATCTCGGCAGCGATGCCGACGCACCGAATCGTCGCACCCGCGCTGTCGCATCGAGGCACATGCAGCGGTGCCGGCCAGGCGCTGTTCACGCCTGCTGTCAGGCGAGAGCAGCAGCGTCGCCCGACGAGAGGCTCCGGCGGTGTCGCCGTCCGAGTGTCGAGTGGCAGGGAGCCAGCAGTTGGATCGTCGTTGGGCGCTTGCGGAGGTGCGGCGTGACGGGCAGAATCGGTTGCCACCGTCTAGCCGAGCATGCGCGCGATGCCGCGAGCGAGCGTCAACGGGACCGAGCTCTATTACGAGATCCGGGGCACGGGAGCGCCGCTTCTGCTGATCATGGGAGGGAGCGGGGACGGTGGCCACTTTGACGCGGTCGCCGATCTGCTCTCCGATGAGTTCACGGTCGTCACCTACGACCGCCGAGGCAATGGGCGCAGTCCCGCCCCGGCCAGCTGGAAGACGACCTCGCCGGAGGAACAGGCCGATGACGCCGCTGGGCTCTTGGCTGCGCTCGTGCGCAGTCCGGCGGTCGTCTGCGGCACGAGCAGCGGCGCACCTTTCGCGTTATGTCTGCTGGCCCGTCATCCCGCGGCCCTGCGCGGAGCGATCCTGCACGAGCCGGCGTTGTTCGCATTGCTCGATGACCTCGACGCGGTGCGAGCCCCGCTGAGGGCGCGAATCCGGTCGGCCATGGAAACGGGCGGGCCGCAGGCCGCGACGGAGCCCTGGTGGCGCTACGTGGCCGGCGAGGACGCCTGGGACAAGCTCGCGCCGGACCTGCGTGAGCGCATGAGAGCCAGTTCCGAGACGTTGTTCGGTATCGAGCTCGGAACCTACGAGCGGTACCTGCCCGATGACGAAACGCTGGCAGCCGTCGCGCCGCGCGTGAGGCTGCTTGTCAGCGCTGACGGCCTTGCCCCTTATACCGAGGCCGCCCGCCGACTCGGGCAGCGGCTCGGCAGGGATGTCGAGACGACGCCGGGTACGCACGCCGCTTATCACGACCATCCGATTGAGTTCGCGCGGGCTATCCGGCGCCTGCTAAGAGAGCTCACCGCGATCAGGGCGTAGCACCGCGCCGGCGCCGCTTATTCCGATCCAGGCCACGGGCTAGCGTGCCGACAAGCCGCCCGTCGGTCGCCGCGGCACCCTGAGCGAACTTTTCCTGTCAGGCAGAGGCAGCAGCGCGGTGGGGATCGGGTCGCGCCACCGCCACGGACGAGAACCAGTAGTCGCCGCCAAAACACGCCGGGCAAGCTGGCGTGCGAAGCAGATCGACGCAAGCGCGCCGACCTAAAGGAAACCGCAAGCCGCCCGAACGCCGTTCAGCGTGGCCGGTCCCGCGATCTCGCTCGGGGGAAACCGTCGGCGGATGCGCGCCCGCGCCGCACCTAGACGTCGAGGCGCCCTGACCCCCCGGCCAGGGCGCCCCGCGTGTCCGACCCAGCGGTCCCAGCGGGCCGCATGGATGCGGTGTCGATTGAACACCAACGCGAGGCCGTCGTGGTGATTCCGCGCCGACTTTCACCGCTTGGCAGCACCCCGCCCCTTCGCCCCCATAGGGGGCTCGGGGCGCCCGGACCGCCGCCCTGCAGAGTCGCTTCGCGCGCGCGATCCGGATGGCGCACCACCGGTGGCTTTGGTTGTCGGCGAACCTACGAAGCGCGCAACGTGACGCCCTGCGGCGGCGGCTCTGGGCCCACGGAGTTCGCGTCAATCGCGTGCTGGAGCAGCCATACCGCAACGGCGGAGCGTGGGCACGCCAGCAGGTCCAGCGCTTCGGAGGGGATCTCCTCGTGCTCAACCAGCCGGGGTGCGGAGGGCTCTTTGGCGGCCTTCTCAGCGACGTTCGTGGCGGAGTGATGCCAATCATTCTTGCCGAGAGCGATCCGGACCTGTGGCCGCTGGAGCTCGACGAAGCGCTCGATTCCGTGTCCGTCGACGCGCCCGACCGGGCGGTGGGAATCGAGGGCGAGTCGCGCATGACGTGGCGAGAGGGCGCCGAACTCGTGAAGGCTCTGTCCGACGAAGATGGTCGATTCGTCGTCACCGAGGGGTGCACGAAGCGCTTGGATCGTAATCCGCACCCTGACCCGGCCGACATGGTGCAGCACGTCGAGCGGCTCAAGGATCTGGCCCTACGTTGGTCCAAGAGCGTTGGTGCCGGCGGTCTCGGTGGGGACTTCGTCGAGATCGCTCGAACCGAGCACGATCTCATCATCTCGCGACACGACGAGCCGATGCGGCGCGCGAAGCTTCAGCTGTTCCAGCACGACGGAAGAAGCTACTCGCGCGAGCATCACGTGAAGGTCAACGATCACACGACCCCCGACCGGGTGGGGCGCATTTACTTCGCACTGGACGAGGGCGACAACCCGCCTCGCCCCATCGTGGACCACATTGGGCTGAAGCTGTCGCCGTACGTCAAGCGCTGACCCACGCTTTGCGCTTCGCGGCGTCCCAAACGTCTGAGCTGCCCGCCTACAGGAGGATCTGATCACCCTCGGCAAGGCCCTCCGCCTCGCGCCGGCGATACGACGGAAAGGCTGTCCTGCGGTCACGCAGCCCACGGCTCCACGCGCGCGCCGGCGCCCCGGCCCGGTCGGCGCGATGCCCGACCACGAGCTCCTGGTGGCGATCCGCCAAGTCATCGCCGCGTCACCGTTCGTCGGCGAGGGCCACAAGAAGATCCCCGCCCGCCTCAGGTTGCGCGGCATCTGCACCAGCCGCAAGCGCGTGCTCAGGTTGATGCGCGAGGCCGGCCTGCTCGCCCCGACGCCGAAGTCGGTTGGGGGTGCCGGCGAACGGCGGCTTGTAAGGGGATGACGTCGGGCCGTGCCGGTGGGGGCAAGCCGCCGGGGCCGCGTCAGGCGGCCGCTGCCACCGTCACGCCACAGCGGCCGCCTGAAGCGGCGGGGCGTGGCGGGCTCTTTGGAGGCCGCGATGGTCGAGCAGTGACCCGCTTGCCGCGAGGCCCTTCATCGCGCGTTGCCGGCCGCGGTGATAGTGAGGGCGGAGTGTCGAGACGTAGGGGCCCGTGAAGGCTATCCACGGCGACGAGCAGCCCGGGGGAGTCGGCCCGGGTGGAGCATCCTCTAGCCTCGATTCTCCACGAGTCGGCGGGATTGGCGGCTTGGGCGGTGTTCGGGCTGGCTTGTGGGTCTTGTGGCGGGCGGGTGTCGCTGTGCGGGGGACGGGTGGCGTGGCTCGGTGCTGGTCGGCTCGCGTTGCGGCTGTTTTCGGGCAGCGCGGATCGCGCGGGCCGGCGTTATGGTCAGCGGGGCGGCGCGGGGCGGCGGTCAGCCGGGTGCGGGCAGTGCGCGCAGTCGCGCGAACGCGGTGATGAGCGCGTCGGCCCAGGGCCAGTGGGCGGGCAGATGCAGGGTGCGGCGCCGCCCTGAGCGGGTCAGTCGGCCGGCGACGTGCAGCAGGCGGTGGCGCAGCCGTTTGGGCGCCAGGCGCGCGCTGTCGGGGTCCAGCACGAGTATGCGCTGCCAGGCGAGTAAGTCTTGGGCGAGCAGGATCAGCTCCAGCCACGTTTCGTTGTCTGAGAACGCCTGGAAGGGCAGTCGGGCGAGGCCGAGCTCGCGCGCTTCGGCGATGCGGTCCTCGACGCGGGCGTGCAGACGGTGGGTGACTTCCAGCGCGGCGAGGTCGTCGCCGTCCTGGTCGGTGAGGAACGCCTGGTAGCGGTGCCCGTCGGTGTCGGTGAAGCGCAGCTGGGCGCCGGGGTGCGGTCGTTCTTTGCGGACGATCAACCGCGTGCCCTCAGGCCAGCCCGAGAGGTCAACCTGCCCGGTCAGCTCGGCCACCCACGCACCGTCGCGCGGCTCGCCGTCAGGGTCCAGCGCCGGCCGCCACGCGTCGTCGTCGAGGGCCAGCGCGGCGGCGCCGACGGTCTCGGTGACGTAGTAGCCCAGCGAGAAGCGGATGCGCCGCTCGCGCAGCGCGGCGGCGAACGCGTGCGTCGCGCCCGCCGCGTCGGCGCGCGCGAGGATCTCTGCCGGCTGGTCGCGCTCGCGGTCTGCGACGTCGGCGGGCAGCTGCTTGAGCGCATCATCAAGGACGGTGATGTGGTCGGCGGCGGTGTTGGCGCCCGCGTTGCCCGGGCGCAGCATCATTGCCAGCGCCTCGCCCGGCTCGTCCAGCCAGCAGCCCAACGGGTGAAACCCGAAGCCGTGCTTGCGGTTCGGCGCGGCGCCCTCCTTCTCGGAGTGCACCTCGACCAGGTGGCTGTCGAAGTCCAGCACGATCCGCTCGGGGCGAGCGCCGAGCTTCCAGGCGCGCTCGCGCGCCGCCGCCCGGGCCGCCCGGATCACCCCGCGCTCGGCCGGCCCGATCGCGTGCAGCACCCGCGACGCGGTCGAGTGTGACGCCACCTGGCCGAACAGGTCGGGCTGGTCGGCCAGCGCACCGAGGTCACAAACGCACTCGCCACCGTCGATCAGCATCACCGCCAGATCGACCAGCACCCGGCCCGGATCGTGCGTCGGCCGACGCCGGTGCAGATGCACAAGCGCTTCTGACAGCGCCGCCGTCACGCCGAGCCGGCCGGCCAGCTCGGCCACCAACGCCGTTCCCGACCGCGACACCAACCCGCGCGCATCGGCCTGCACCGCCAGCGATCCGACACGCGTGTGATGCTTCACCGGCAAGATGACGTCCTCCTGGGTAGGGGATGCAGCCCTCAGACAGCCGCATCTTCCCTGCTCAGGAGGACGTTTCCTCGCAATCAGCCGCTCCCACGCGACAAGCGTCGTGACGAATCGAGGCTAGGTCGGTGATCTTGATCACACCGTGCACGACCGGTGACGATGTGAATCGACCCCTCATCCACAAGTAATAGCCCGTGAGCCGACTCCCAAAGTTCTTGGCAAAGAAGCCGGCCGGAGAGATACGTGCGCCCTCGAGGGTCACTGAGTCACCTGACTCGCCGACGTCGCCGCATTGCCCATTGATAAGAAGTCCAAGTACGATCGAGAGGTAAATCGCGTTCCGCCCCGCGAGACGCGGAACCAACCCCCGAGCCGCTGCGTCGTGCGGAATGCGCAACGGCCCTCGGGGACGGGTCTCGCGGCGGGGACGGGTCTCGCGGCATGGGCCCGCGCCCGTCGTGAAGGTGGCCGCTAGCAGGAGCGCCGCGCCAAAGCTACGCCAAGACGCCTCGCTATCCAGCGCACACCACTGAGGCCGTGACCGTCGCTGTCGCAGCTACATGCCAGCCCACTGGGAACTGATCGGCATCCAACACCGGCCTGCTCTCGCTAAGCGATCCGCTTGTGATGCCGCCGCCACCGGTCGCGATCTCACCGCTGGGACACATGACTTCGACGGGGGACGTGGCGGGTGCCCCACTGTCGACCACATCCACCGTCGTCACGGCCGGTTGCCCCTGAGGCCCGGGCGGTCCTTGTGGCCCCTGTGGCCCCGTAAGGCCCTGGCGGCCGGCAGGTCCTGGCGGAATCTGCCCACTGGCGAAGTCTTTCGCCATGAGCGAACGATCCTTGATCTTGCTCGATACGACCGCGTTGGCCTTGATCTGTTTGGTGCCGACGCTGTTGGCCGGAAGTTTGATCGCCGCCTAGCTGGTACCGCCCATCGCGATGACGAGCGCGAGCAGCGCAACAACCATCGCCGGGCTCGGACGATGCCCCCATAGACGACCCATGATGACCTCCCATGGTCTCGAGCGGATGAGTCGTGTCGCGCTCGACCGTACGCCTGTAAGAGTGCGCGCGTCTAGACGAAAAACTGTGCAGTCTCTGTCCTGCACCAGAAGATCGCACAAAGGACTTAAAGTAGAAACCCGCACGGCAGCGTCCAATCGTCGACCTCGCGGCCTCCGACTAGACGCACCAGCAATGGTGGGCCTTGACATGGCTTCCTGGGGGGCGTAGCCATGAGCTCATGTCGGGGCTGCCGACTGGGACGGTCACGTTCCTGTTTACGGATATCGAGGGTTCGACGCGTCTGCTTCGCCGGCTCGGTGAGCGCTACGCGGAGGTTGTGGAACGTCACGATCGGTTGGTTCGGGCCGCGTGTGCCGGTCATGGTGGCCGCGAGGTCAGTACGCAGGGGGACGCGTTCTTTGTGGCGTTTCCGCGGGCTGGAGACGCGGTCGCGGCCGCGGTGCAGGTGCAGCGGGCGCTGGCGGAGGAGCGCTGGCCGGAGGGCGCGGGCGTGCGTGTGCGGATGGGGCTGCACACCGGCGAGCCGGTGGTCGGTGCGACGGACTACGTGGGCCTCGCTGTCCACCGGGCGGCGCGGATCTGCGCGCTGGGGCATGGCGGTCAGATTCTGCTGTCGACCGCGACGCGCAAGTTGCTGGAGGACGATCTGCGAGCGGGGATCTCGTTCAGGGATCTCGGCGAGCGGCGGCTGAAGGACTTCGATCGACCCGAGCACTTGTTTCAGGTTGTCGTCGGTGACCTGCCCGCGGACTTCCCGCCCGTCGTCTCGGTCGCGGCCGAGGCGGTCGAGCTGCCACCCGAGCTCGACGCCGACGCGCCGCTGGTGGGCCGCGAGGCCGACCTCGACGCCCTGCGTGAGCAGTGGCGGTCCGCGCACGGCGGCGCCGGCCGGCTTATGCTGGTCGCGGGCGCGCGCGGGATGGGCAAAACGCGGCTGGCGGCAGAGCTGGCCGGCGAGGTGCATCGCGACCGAGGCGCGGTGCTTTACGGCTCCGGGGCGGGCGCGCCGCAGACCGCTCTCGCGGTGCTGGCGCGCGCTCGGGTCGCGCGGCGGCCCACACTGCTGGTGCTCGACGATGTCGACCGGGCGAGCGAGGACGTGTGGAGCGTGCTCGGCGAGCTGGGCGACGGGTTGGCCGCGCTGCCGGTGCTTGTGCTGATCACAGCCGAGGATGGCGCCCTGCCGGCCGGGCTGCGCGCCGACGCGACGCTGAGCCTGACGCCGCTGGACGCCGAAGGCGTGCGAGCCATCGCGCGGCTCTACGCGGGCGAACGCGCCGACGCGGAGGTACCGGTCGAGCATCTCGTCGAGGCGAGCGGGGGCGTGCCGCGGCGCGTGCACCGCGTTGCCGTCGATTGGGCGCGTACCTTGGCCATCCGCCGTGTGGGCGACGTCGCGAGTCGTATCGTGGCCGAGCGCCCGGTCCTGCGCGCGGCGGAGGACGACATGGTGGGGAACATCGTCGACCTCCAGGCTGCTCGTGGGCACGCCGATCTGTTCGTCGAGCGCGACGCGCCGGTGGTGTGTCCGTTCAAGGGCCTGGCGTCCTTCGATGTCGCCGACGCCAAGTTCTTCTTCGGCCGCGAGCAGCTCGTCGCAGAGCTCGTCGCGCGGGCCGTCGGCTCGCCGCTGCTGGGCGTCGTCGGGCCGTCGGGAAGCGGGAAGTCGTCAGTGGTGCGAGCGGGGTTGTTGCCAGCCCTGGCCAGCGGCGTCCTACCCGGCAGCGACAAGTGGCCGCAGGTGCTCATTCGGCCTGGAGAGCATCCGTTGCTCGAGCTGCGCACGGGGATGGCAGACATCGGGTCCGGCCAGGACGTCGTGTTGGCGGTCGACCAGTTCGAGGAGGTATTCACCGCTTGTCGTGACGAGCGCGAGCGGGCCGCATTCATCGACGCGCTGGTGCACGTGGCCCGCCGTCGCCGAGGTGGCGGCATCGTGGTGCTCGCGGTCCGGGCCGATTTCTACGGGCGCTGCGCGAGCCATGCGGCCTTGTCGAAGCTGCTCGGAGCCGGCCATGTGCTCGTTGGGCCGATGCGTCGCGACGAGCTGCGTCGGGCGATAGAGCTTCCGGCACGGCGCGTCGGCCTGCAGGTGGAGGCGGAGCTCGTCGACGCTCTGCTGGCGGACGTCGACGATGAGCCCGGGGCCCTTCCGCTGCTGTCGGCGGCCTTGCTCGAGCTGTGGCAGCGGCGTGACGGGCGGCGCCTGCGTTACGCGACCTACCAGCGCATAGGCGGTGTGCGTGGAGCGGTGGCGCGGTTGGCGGAGGAGGCGTTCGGCGGGCTGGAGCCGGCGCAACAGGGCGTTGCGCGAACCGTGCTGCTGAGACTGGCTGGGGAGGGCATTGGCGGCGCCGTCGTCCGACGCCGGATCCCGCTCGCGGAGCTCGAGGGCCACGCCGACCAGGACGTCGATCGCGTGCTCACGGTCCTCACCGAGCGCCGGCTGCTGACGATGAGCGCCACGACGGTGGAGGTGGCCCACGAAGCGCTGCTGCGCGAATGGCCGCGGCTGCGTGACTGGCTGGACGAGGATGCCCAGGGTCGCAGCGTCCACCGCCACCTCGCCGGCGCCGCCCGCGAGTGGGACGAGCGTGGGCGCGACCCGGGCGACGTCTACCGGGGCGCGCGGTTGGCCATGGCGCTGGAGTGGCGCGCCGACCACGAGCACGAGCTCAACCGGAGCGAGCGGGCGTTCCTCGACGCTGGCCGGGCCGCCGGAGAACGCGCGCATCGTCGGCTGCGGTTGGTGCTCGCCGGCCTCGCAGCGCTGCTGCTCGTCGCGGTACTCGGAGGCGTCATCGCCGTGCATCAGCGCAGCGCGGCGCGTGCGCAGACGCGGGCCGCCCAGGCGCAGAGACTCGGCATCCAGGCGCTGACCGAGGGAGACCTGGACCGCTCGCTGCTGCTCGCGCGGCAAGGCGTCGAGCTCGACGATTCGCTCGCTACCCGCAGCAACCTCCTGACTGCGCTGCTGCGCGCCCCGGCGGCGATCGGCTTCATGCGCGGCGATGGGAACCCGCTGCTCGCCATCGACCTGGGCCTGCGCGGCCGGTCCATCGCTGCGGGTGACAGCCACGGCGCCGTGATGTTCTTCGACACCGCCACCCGACGGCCGAGCGGCCCGTCCTACAACGTGAGCGGCGGCACGATCACGGCGGTGCGCTTCAGCGCCGACGGCACGCGCCTCGCCGTTGTCGCGTACGGCCCCACGGGGGATCCGCGGATCGAGTTGCTGGATGCCCACAGTCACCGCAGACTCGGCAGCGTCGACCTGGGATTCGCTCCCACCTTCCTGGGTGAGATTGGGAACGTCGCGTTCTCGCCAAACTCACGCGTGATGGCCGCGGACTTCCATGCGTTTGGCAATGACACGGGCCCCCGCCGGTATCTCGCGCGGTGGGACGCTCGGACCGGCCGCTTGCTCGAACTCCCGCGGCCGATCGGGTCGAGCCCCAGCCCGACGCAGGCCCTCGGCGGATTCGTCGCGGGCGGCAGGCGGCTCGTGACCTCGAGTGCCGCCGATGACACCACCGTGATCCGCCAGGCTCGCACACTTCGGCCGGTGCGCCGGTTCCCCGTTGGGGGCAGCGTCGCAGACGTCAGCCCCGACGGACGGTTCGCGGCGCTCGTGTTACGCGACGGGTCGAAGCGCTTGCTGGACCTTCGCACCGGTGTCTCGCGTCGGCCTGCCGGACGGGACGAAGCCTTGACCGCGATGCGCTTCACACCCGATTCCCGCGGGTTCGTGACCGCCGGCCGCGAGGGACGCCTCACCGTCTGGGACGCAGCGCGGTTGACGCCTGGCGCGGCCGTCGAGAACGACGCCGGCGACGTCCAGCAGCTCGCGATCTCTCCGGACGGACGGACCACGTACACGGCAGGTCGCGACGGCAGCGTGATTGCGTGGGACCTCGCGGGCCAGCGACGGCTCGGGCGGCCCTTCCGCGTCGGGCCGCGGACGCCCACCGATCTCAGCCCGGTGACCTCCGCGAGCCCCGCATTCGCCGTGGGATTTGCCGGCGGATCCGTCGACCTGCTCGACAGCCGAACGCTGGCGTCCGCGCCTCGCGTCACCGTCCGCCCCGCCGCCGACGCCACCGCCGGTGCGACGACGTTGGCAATCACGCGTGACGGGCAGACGATGGCCACGGGGACGGCCGACGGTGCAGTCCATTTCATCGACGTTCGGAGCGGCCAGCCGCGCGGCTCGCCGAGCTTCGCGCACGTCGGCGCCGTGCTGGCGCTCGCCTTCACGCCGGACGGACGCTGGCTGGCCACCAGCGGCAAGGAGGGTGCGATCTACGTCTGGGACGTGGCAAGGCAGCGGCCCGCAAGCTTGTACAAGGGCCTCACCGGGCCCGTGACCAGCCTGAGCGTAAGCCCGGACGGCACCAAGCTGGCGGCGACGCTGGTACGCGAGGACCGCACGGGCGAGCTGGTCATCCTCAGCATCCCGCACCTCGCAGTGCTCGCTCGCGTGCCGGCACGCGCCGGAACGCAGACGCAGTTCTCGCGAGACGGACAGCAGCTGTTCTACGCCGATAACGCGGGCCCGGTCTGGACGCTCGACACGAGCACGTGGAAGCCACGTGGGGCCCCAATGGGTAGCCAGGCCGGCGCCGGCCGCTTTGCCCTCAGCCCAGACGCCCGCCTCCTCGCCGTCACCGCCGGCGACGGCACGACGCAACTCTGGGACATGCCCTCGCGACGCCAGATCGGCGGCGCGCTGCCGGGCGTCGCCGGACGAAACGTGCGGACGGCCTTCGTGGAAGGCGGCAACGGGCTCGTCACGCTCGATGAGAACGGGCGCGGCTACGTCTGGGACGTTCGACCGCGATCGTGGGCACGACGAGCCTGCACCGTGGCGGGCCGCCCGCTCACCCGCGCCGAATGGCACGACGCGCTGCCCGAACGCGACTACGCCCCTGCATGTGTGCACCACTAAGCGCCACGGAGGTGTCGATCCGCGTAATCCCGTCGGACGCACGCTGCTGAATCGCGCAGCGCGGCCCGCGGCGCCGCCAGCCCAACAGGCGACATGAAGCAGCCCCGCCCCCAGGCGGGCCACGCACGCCGGGGCGAGATGCGCGTTGGCCTTAGATGCGAAACGCCCCGATGACCTAGCCGTTCGCAGTGGCGAGCGCTCAACGGCCCGCCGAGAGCCGGGCACAATCACCGAGGCGGATTCCGCCTCACACGAGTTGCCGCTCGCGCTCGCACAAGCTGGCCGTTGACCGTCAGCCAGCTCACCTCGAGTTCGGCGGCGATCTCGTCGGGCTGTAGCCCGCGACCGTCAGGACGCCGAGCTGCGGCCCGCCGCCTCACATGCGACCAGGTGAGGGAGAGCTGTGGCGTCGTCCCGGCGCGCGCTCCGCCGGGCGCGACGCCGTGCGCGCGGGCGGACTGGCGCCGCCTCGACTGGGGAGCGCCGACTACGCCGCTAACCCGAAGCTCGATCCGCGACCACGCGGCGTGCCGGGTAGTCGGCGACGCGAGCACGCGGCGGAGCCCTGGTTCACCTGGGACTGTGTTCCGCGTGGGCGCGAGCGTCACCGGCGGGCTCGTGCCGGTGACCCTCAGGCCGCCCGCGCAGGCGCCTGCTGCCGCCCTTTCGCCGAGGCAGGAGCGAGACGGGCGCCGGACGCCCGAGGCCGGACGCCTGGATCTCGTCACGTGCGAGCGCTCTTGCCGCCAGCCCCGGACGAGCGGAGTCGCGCAGGAGTGAGCGCGGGTAGTCGGCGGCCCGGACGACTGCGTGTCGTCCCAAGCAGAACGCAGCGTCCTTTCGCTTGCACGCAGCCGCAGCGCGAACGCAATGCCAAAGGAAACACGCAGGCGCCCAATCGAATACGAATCGCGGACGTGCCGGGCATGTACGGCACTCGTGCAACTCCGCCAGATGGGCCACGCCGACGAACGCGACTGGGCGCTCGTCCTGCGCGCCAACCACCTGAACCACGCCGGTGCGCCGCCGCCGCGCAGGAAGGTCGACGACCCGTCGCTCAGCACCAAGCGGCGGCACTCACGGCGCGGCGCGAGCTGATACGACGGCCTGGTAGTAGCCGGGTCTGCTCAGGCATCCGCCATGCCGACGTCATGAAACCCGGTGGCAGCGCAACGCATCTGACAGGACGACCCGCGACAACGCGCGGTAGGTCGTGCGACGCTCGGTGACTGCCCAGTCCTGCGCGCGGCTGTCCATGATGAACTGGCGGACGACGTAGATGTCCTGTGCCTCCCACTCCCAGACCTGGAAGACGATGCGCTCGCCGGCGTCCGTGACGAAGCGGCGCGGCAGGTCCCCGGACGGGCGCTGGCGCAGCACGGTGTCGTAGTCGCGGATGGACGCCAGCAGCGTTCCACCGGGACGCAGCGCCTTCCGCAATGCGCGGCAGGCCGCGTTCAGGTCGTCGTTGGACAGCAGGTGCGGCAGCGCGTTGTCGAAGGAGATCGCCGCGTCGAAGCTCCCAGCGCCGGGGACGTCAAGCACGCGTAGGTCGGCCACAGCGGTCGTGACGGCGAATCCTCGCGCTGCGGCCTCATGCGCGCACCGCTCAACCGACGCTGGGCTGATGTCGGAGGCCGTCACGGCGAACCCCGCGCCGGCCAGGCCGAGTGTGCTTGCGTGCCGATGCCGCACGACGCGTCAAGGATCGTTCCGGATGCCATGCCGTGGTCGTGCAACAGCGCGGTGATGACGCTCGCCTGTCGAGCAATCGACGCGTTCCAGTCGGCGAAGATGAGGTGGTAGTCGTCCGCCAGCTCGTCGTAGAAGCCAGCAGGGTTCGCGTCGAACGTCATAGACCTCACCATAGGTCGCGCTCGCGCGGCGACCGCATCTTCTTGTCGCTGCATCACAACCCAAGTCCCCACCGTTAGATGCGAAAGGCCCGGATGTCCGGACCGTTCGCAGTGACGAGCGCGTCACGACTGGGCGACAGACCCAGGGGTCGCACCGTGGCAGCGCGTGACCCCGCAGGCCGCGCGTGCGGCCGCTCGCGCCCGCACGAGCCGGCGGTTGACCGTCAGCCAGCTCACGCCGCACTCAACGGCATCTTGTTGTAGTTGAGCCGCTCGTCGTGTCTACACCGCTACACCAGACCGGTGGCGGCGGGCACTCGCCACCAGGGGAAGGGGCGGCGTCGAGCCGGGCACGCGACGCGCAGCGGCGCGGGCCTTGCGTGCAGCCGGGCCGCGCCGGTTCGACACGGGGACTCCGACTGCGCCACCAGCCCAAGCTCGACGCAACAGCGGAGGCCTGCGCCGGCAGGTCAGGGGTTGGTCGAGTCGGCCGCCCGAGACTGCCGGTCGCGTGCAGGCGCGCTGGTCTTCAACGTGCTTTCGCTGCTCGTCCCGAGCGGGCGCACGACGGGGAGTGGGCCGAGCGCTCGCATTATGCACCTGAGCGAAAGCGACGGCCGTCGCGTTGGGCGATCGGCTACCCGGACATCGGACTGGCCCCTAACCGTGGGGCGTGTAGCTAAGTCGCAATCGCCGTGCTCCGCGGGCTATCCGTCGCCGACGCCCGCAGCCGACTCGATCAGTGCACCCACACGGGCGGCGGATACGACATTGCCCTTGCGCTCGTAGATGACAAGCGCGCGGCGCAGCGCGTCGGCGGCCTCGGCCGGGTGACCGGCGCGTTCGAGCACGAGCGCCAGGTCCTCGAGCGCACCGCCCCGCAGCCACGGATCATCCGACCCGTTCGACCGTGCCACCGCGTCCCGCGCCGCCGCCTCGGCAGGCGCGAGGTCGCCGCGCCCCGCCAGAACGCGCGCGCGGATCCCGAGCTGCATGACCTGCGAGGCGATGTCGTCTGTCACCGCCCATTCGGCGGCAATGTCGGCGTACTCGAGCGCCTCGTCATCGCGGCCCTGCTCGGCGAGCGCGAGACCGACGAACGCAGCCGCGGTCGAGCCCTGGCTGCGGTTGCCCATCACCTCAAAGGCCTCCAAGGACGCGCGCGCCACCCTCTCCGCGCGCTCGGGCGCGCCGGCGAGCAACTCAAGGTTGGCGCGGGTAAAGACCGCGTTCGCCACCGTCGTGCGACTGCCGAGGTCCTCGACGAAGCGGTCCGCCTTGTCGTGGAGCGCGCGTGCCCGATCGATGTCGCCGCGCATTGCCACGAGGACCGCTTCAAAGCGCTGCAGTGCCGCCGTGGTGGCGCGCCGGCCGACGAGTCGGCCGCGAAGTGCTCGGCCGCGCGCGATGCCGTCGGCGACCGGCAGCGGACCGTACACCGCGGTGAGCCCGAGCGTTCCGGCCGCCCAGGCGACATTGAGGCCATCTCCCGCGCGCTCTGCGTGGACCAGCGCTCGCTCAAGGTAGCCCGTCGCTTCTTCGTAGCGCTCCATCGTGAGGTAGCCCATGAAACGCAGCGCGCTCGCCAGTCCCTCGTCGTCTCCGAGCGCCTCGAATTCGGCGAGCAGGGGCCTAACGGCGGCCTCGGCCGAAGCCACGTCGAGGTCGCCTTCGAGGTGTCCTCTGGTGATGCGCAGCTCGACCAGCTGCGCCCGCGCCGTGGTGCGACGGTCGCCGGCGGCGCGTGCGAGCGCCACGGCGTCGCGGGCGGCGGTGACCGCGCGCCGCAGCTCGCCGTCGTTATAGAGCGCGTCGGCCAGCGCGACGAGGAACGCCGGGCGATCCGTGTCGGGCGCGAGCGCCAGCGCGCGCTCGAGAAGGCGCGTGGCCGCGCAGCAGCACCGCGCGCTCCAGGTGATGGCCGAGCAGCTCGTCGACCGACGACACCGTCGTTCGGTGCTCGTCGAGCCAGTCCGCCAGCCGCGCGTGCAGCACGGCTCGCCGCTCCTTGGAGACGCCGTCATACGCCGCGTCACAGATCAGCTGGTGGCGGAAGCGGAACACACCCTCGCCGCACGTCGGCCGGATCACGTCGCTGCGGACGAGGGCGAGGAGATGTTCGCCGACGTCGCCCTCCACGAGCCACTCGACTCGCTCACGACCGAACTCCTTGCCCTCCACCGCGGCGGCATCGATCACGCGCGCGCGGCGCCGGACAAGCGGTCGAGCCGTGCAGCGAGGAGCGCCTGGATCGTGGGCGGCACCGCGTCGGGCAGCTCGCCGCCGCCCGAGTCAGCGAGCAGGGCGACCAGCTCCTCGACGAACAGCGGGTTGCCCTCGGCGACGTCGAGGATGCGCGCGGCCGTGCCCTCACCGAGGTCCGCGGGGCCGGCCAGGTGCGCCAACAGATCCGCCGCGTCGGCCTCGGCAAGGGGTTCCAGGAGAACCGATGTGGCGTTCGGCTTGCCCCCGCCCCGGCCGGGTCGGCTGTCGAGCAGCTCCGGCCGCGCCATGATCAACAGCAGCAGCGGTGCGTCGCGAGCCCAGTCGGCGACGTGCTCGACAAGCTCGACGAACGTCGGCTCGGCCCAGTGCAGGTCGTCGACGACAAAGACAAGCGGCCGGTGTCGTGCGAGCGCCTCGAGCACTTTGCGCACCGCCCAGAAAGCCTCCTCGGGGACGACTGCGGCTCCGCCAGGCTCCAGCAGGCTCGAAACGATCGACGCGGCGCGCATAGTCTCCACCGCGTCGCGCATCGCGGCCGCCGCGCGCACGGCGCGCAGCGCGTCGTCCTCGTGGGCTACCGGGATCCCGAAGACCGCCATGACGGCGTCGCCGACGTAGTTCTCGACCGTCCCGCCGTGGCGCTCCACGGCGTCGCGCATGCGATTGAACCAGCGCTGCATTGCCCACCGCAGCGTCTCCGCATCCACGCGCTCCCCGAGCGCCGTCGACTCGACAACATCGGCAAAGACGACGGTGACGACCTTGCGGCGAGTCTCCACCGCCCAACTCTAGGGTTCCGGCTACGGCTTGACGACCCTCGCGAACGCGGCCTCGAGCACCGGCGTAGCAGACACCATCCCTCGTGTGCCAGTACCGCAGCCTTGCGCCAGCGGAACAGCGTCACTGTTCCTGTCGCCGCACAGCAGAAGTCCCCGCCGCTGCGGACGAGAGTGTGTTGCGTTCCGTGCCACCCGGGACTGGCGCTGTGGTCCGATGACCATCGCACGTCGGCCGTTGCCCAGCGTGCCAACCCGCGTGCGCATCCGTTTCGCCAACCGACGGGAGCACGCTCACGGGGAAGACAGAGACAACTACCCGCTAAATGCGAGTGGCTCGGACTCCCGAGCCGTTCGCAGTGACCAGCTCGCGCGCCCCGAGCGAGGAGCGGTGCAGGCGGCAGCGTCCTTGCCTCGTCACGCGGGCTCGTGCCGCGGCTCGTGCTCGCACGAGCTGCCGGTTGACCGTCAGCCAGGTCAAGCCGAGTTCGGCGGCGATCTCGTCGTAGCTGTAGCCCGCGACCTTGAGCGTGAGGAAGGTGGGCTTGCGCTCGGGTAGTCCGGCGAGCGCCTCGAGCGCCTCGAGCGCTTCGCAGTGATCGCTGGCGCTGCGGGCGGGAGCGCTCGTACGGCTCTCAGCGCCCGCAGCGCTGTACGACATCCGGCGGTCATTGGCCGAGGGCGGCGGGCGAGCGTAGCATCGCGGCGTGAGGCGTCTGGCGGCTCTCATGCTCGCCGCGTTGCTCGTCGACCCTGCTGTCGCTCCGGCTGGCCCTGCCCCGCGGGGCTCGATCATCGTCGGCCAGTTGCGGTACTACGACAACGCCGACCGCTGCCCGCAGTGGCCGTGCGGCTCCTATCAGCTGTGGTGGGGACGCCCGCGCGGGCCATTCGCCCAGATGCTCGGCGTCAGCGGCCATGCGTACGGCGGCTACATGGCCCCGGCGGTGTCGCCGGCTGGCCGGGCCATCGTCTATGCGGCCCCCGACCGGACGCGCACGTGAGGGGAACCGACGATCAACCGGGGAGGGGCAGGGCGTCCAGCGCTCGTTTCGTCTCGCCGCGTCGACGCTGCGGCTGCTGGGGGAGCGCGCGGAGGAGACTTCGGAGTCGCGCAACGCGCTGGCGGAGCGGCTGATCGCGGAGGGCCTACGGACCGACCGGCACCCGCTGGTCGCGTTCCGCTCTGGTGCGTCGGGGTTGCGGCGCCCGGCGCTGGCCGGCACGGATCGACGTCTGGCAGGTCATCGAGACCGTCCGCGGCGAGGGCGGCGACGTCGCCGCAGCGGGTTCCTACCTCGGCATCCCCGAACGTCTGGTGCGCGCCGCCGTGGACTACTACGCGGACTTTGCCGAGGAGATCGACGCCTACCGTGCCGACGAGCTGCGCTTCGCCGAGCGCGAGCGCGAGCGCTGGGAGCGCGCCCAGCGGGTGCTGGGGTGAGGCTGCTGCTCGACGAGCACTACGCCGACGAGATCGCCGAGCGCGTACGGGAACGCGGCCACGACGCCGTGACGGTCTTCGAGCGTGGGTTGAAAGGATCAGAGGACGAGGCGCTCCTAGTCCTCTGCGCCACCGAGCGACGCGCGCTCGTGACCAACAACGTCCGCGACTTCGTGCCATTGGCTCGGGCGTGGGGGGCGGCGGGGCGCGAGCATGGCGGCTGCTGTTGACCTCCGATGCCAGCCTGCCCCGCCACCGCGGCGGCATCGGGCCTCTGGTCCAGGCGCTGGCGGCGGTCATGGACGCGCACCCCGGGGAGCTGGATCTCGCCGATCAGGTGCGCTGGCTGCCCTAAGAAGCTGTCTCAGAACCCGCCGACCTACCGGTTGTCCTCTTGCCGCCTCGCCGGCCCGGCACCAGGCCGATACGGGGCCTCGTGAAGAAAGTTTGCCGGTAGTCGTTGTCTTCACGACTCGGCCGCTCGTCTTCAGTAACGACCAGATGCTCGATCCGATGTTCCAAGGCACCGAGTAGGGCCCGAGACCTCGCAGCGAAAGGACCCGTTCTCGGTGGCGCCAAGATGACTTAGCGACACCGCTCCAACCGGTCACGCGGCGGGCCTGCGTATGCCTATCCCCGGTCCGCACCAAGCGCCAGCTCTGCGACGACCGGCTCTCGCATATGCCTCGTTGCGACAGCGACGGTGCTTGAGTTCCCACCGATAGCGAGCTCGCGGACGGCGACGTCGTGCCTATGCACCGGGTGCCACGCGTCGGGCCGGAGTGGCCTTCCGTTGGTCGTCCATCGCAAGCGCCTCGGCTAGCCGGAGCCTCGCAGTGCTTCTGCCTGAGGGTATCCTCGGGCCACATTAAACCGCAGGGTGAGGCGGACTTGACGCGAACCATCCCCAAGGTGTGGGCGCTTGTCACTGGGAATGTCCCCGACATGGGCCCGCAAACCGACGGCTTGGTCGAGCCCACCCAAGGGATGCTCGGCCGCTACAGCCTTGACTTTCGGCCGGCGCTTCGAACACGACACTATGAGCCATTCGACGAGGAGGGCATCCCGGTTCGCACCTGGTCGGCCGTGGCCGGATATGCAATCGCCTGCTTTCAGCGGCTCGGAGACACAGGAGATCCTCTTTGGGAACGTCGCTTCCTGGCCCAAGCCCGGTACCTCGTGTTGAGAGCGGAACCATCTCCCGCTGGAGGGATGGGATGGACAGGCGGCCCGCCGCGTGCAATGTTCAAAGAGTCGTCACTCAAAGCTGGATGGATGAGCGCCCTCTACCAGGGTCAAGCCATGAGTGTGTTGGTGCGCGCCCACCTTCTGACCAAGGAGCCCGCGTTCTTGGACGCCGCGAACGAAGCGTGGCCAATGCTATTAGTGCCAGTTGCTCGCGGGGGGCTGGCGGCGACATTCGGGTCGACGACAGATGACTGCTGGGAGGAAACCCCGACCACGCCGCCGTCCAGGATCCTCAATGGATGGATCCACGCGATCTGGGGACTGCTCGACCTCGCAGCCGTTACGCCATCCACTCGAGTCCAGGACGTGCCGACATCCGCGTTGGAGTCGCTGAGGCGACATCTACCGGAATATGACACCGGCTGGTGGTCTACCTACGATCATCCCGACGGCAAACCGCCGAGGCTTGCCAGTGTCAACTATCACTACACGCACATCTGGATGCTGAGGGCGCTTGCGGCTCGAACCGGGATCGGTGATTTCGCCCTTTGGGCGACACGTTGGGATCGTGACGTTCACATGGCTACGCATCGATTACGGGCCCTGGTAGGAAAGGCTGGCCAGCGATTGGCGCACGGCTACTGATCGACCTGTGCGGCTCGCTGCGTTGCTCTCACGGTCTCCGCTTTCGCAATCGCCTGGGAGCGCAACTGATGAAAGCGGGGCCGTCGCTCGCCAGTTCCATCCAACGCAACGATCTTCCGTCGCGCGCGGATAACACGGCTATGCGATGCGGCGGGTGCGGGCTGCCTGGTTGCGCTACGGACGCCTCCCGCCGGCGACGACGTGGGCTTGTAGCGCTCGCGGAGATGGGCCCGTCACGTCGCCCAGGTAGCGCGACGGCTCGCGTTGGCGTCCTGTGCGTTCGCGCGCCCAGCTAACGTGCAGGGTCAGCCGCGCGCGAGTGACCGCGACGTAGGCCAGCAATCCGGCCCATGCCGGTTCGCGCTTGTCTCCTGGCAGCGCGACCGCGGCCTGCCAGGGTGACCAGAGCCGCTGGGCGCCGTCGCGGGCGAGCGCGCTCACTCTGGTCGCAGATGCAGTCGCCTGCGCACAGTCGGCGAGTGCTTGCCCGAGGGCGCGGCGCGTCTGCTCGGTGTCCCAGATCGAGTAGCGCCCGTAACGGGCAAAGCGCGCGGCGCAACCCCGCAGCAGGGTGTTGGCAATCCGGTGGCTCGTGCCGACGGTGATCCGCGAGGTCACCTCGGCTCCGAGCATGCGCTCGAGACGCTCGGCGATCTCGCGCGCCGAGTCGTTCATGAAGGTCAACGCGCAGATCTCCTCGGGGCGCGCGTGCCCGGACGAGATCAGCCAGGCCACGCGGGCGACGAGCACGCGCGTCTTGCCCGTCCCCGCGCCGGCAATCACGGCCAAGGGGCCGCGGCGGTGCCGGGCGGCGCGGCGCTGGCGCTCGTCGAGTCCTGCAAGCAGCGCGTCGGCGCCGCGCACGGCCATCACCTCCTGGTGGTCGGAGTCGTTGTCGGATATGGAGAGGGCCCGCGCGGCGTCCCAGCTTGGGGCGCCGCGCGGGTGGAGGACCGGGTCGCTCAGGCGGCGCTGATCAGCTCGAGCGCGCGGCGCTTGACGCCGCCGGGATCCTCGAGCTTGCGCGTGAACGCGCCCTCCGGGGTGCGCGGGCGGCCGTGGTGGTCGTGGAACTCGACGATCGCGTTCCACGCGCACCACTTCGACCCGGGCGCGTTGCCGACCGTCTCGCCGTCGGCGAAGAGAGCGAGCACAGTCTCTCGCGCGCGCACGCGCGAGAAGGGCGCGCCCGCCCAGCGCCGTGTGGTGCGGGTACAGCTGGGCGAGCACCCCGGCGAGGGCCCGCTCGCTCATCGGCGCCAGTGCCAGCTCGTCGCCGAAGCGCGCAAACTGGCGGTAGTAATCGACGGTCAGCCCGAGCACGGCGCGCGCCTCATGCAGCTGCCCGGTCGGGTCGCCGACGTGGCGCACGCGGTACACCGACCGCGCCCGATCGAGCGCGGCGCGCACCGTGTTGGCGCACACCGCGCGCACCGGGGTGGTCATGGCCCGGATCGCCGGTGCCGGTGTGCCAGGCCGAGAGCACGACGTAGGGCAGGATCTCGTCGCCGCCGACCGTGATGTGGTCGGGCAGCCTGGCGGTGATGAAGACCTGCTTTCCGCCCCACAGCGAGCCCGCCGTCTCGAAGATGAGCTCCGAGCCCAGCAGGCTGGCGAGGAACGCGAAGCAGTCGCGATTCTGCACGACCACGTACTCGTCTGAGACGACGCCGAGGACCGTGTCGGTGTCCTCGCGCACCGTTGCCGTGAGGGCCCTCGACGGTCCGGCCGTCCGGCCGGTGCAGCGACTGCTTGGCCACCGACCAGGTCAGGCCGGCCACCGCGAGCGCATCGTCGAGGGAGCGCGGGGAGTGGTCGAGCACGACGCCGAGGCCGTGCCATGCCGGGTGTCGCACGACCATCAGCGAGTCGTGCGCGGTGATGCCGTGAGTCATGAGGCCCACCTCCTTGATGGTTGGGATCGTTGGATCCCGGCGCGGCCGGGACGGCTCGCGCCGATCCCGCCGCCGGTGAGCGGTCGCGCCTGACGCGCCGCAACGCCGCGCGCGCCTTCGGCATCGCACGCCAGCCATCGCGGCGAACCACGTCCGGTCTCGAGCGCCGTGCGCGCCGCGGCAGCGATCGTTCGCTGCCGGGAGCGGGCGCGCAGCCGTTGCACCTCCTGTTCCCAGACATCCGCATCGAACCGGACGCGCACGTCCGGTCGCGCGTTCTCGGGTGTCGGCACGGGTCAGCCTTCGCCGTCGGTCGGCAGGTCGCCGAAAAGCCTGTCGAACTCTCCCTTGGTAGCCGGCCGCGTGCCGTGACGCTCGTGAAGCTCGCGCGAGCTCACGGTGATGGCGGGTTCGAGCGCGACCCCGCCCTCCCCATCGGGAATGACGTCGTAGCGGCGCCCGTCGATTTCGACGACGTCGCCGATCCGCAGGTCGAGCTTCTTGATCTCGACGGCCATCGAGCTCATGGTAGACCGCCTGTGGGGCGGGTCGTGGGCCGTGGTTGGGCGTGGCGCCAGTGCTCGACGACCCACGCGGCCCTCACGGTGCGCGGGGCGCCTTGACGGGAGAGCATGCGGACGCGCAGGCGCCCGCGCTCGCGCGCGACGACGACGGCGTGGTAGGGGAGGCCGTCGTCGACGCGCACGATGTCGCCGGGCTGGACGTGAGTGAGTTTCATGGCTCGTCTTGCGCTCCGACCGAGCGGCGGCCGCTGAGACACCGCAGCGTTCTCAGCAACCCAAGGTGGCCCACGGCGTGGGCGACCTCCGCGCGCCGCTGCGGTTCGAGGTGGGCGACCAGGTCCAGGCCGCCGTGGTCGTAGGCGCGGTGGTGGGTGCGGCACAGCGGGACCACGCAGTCGGCCGCGTCGCAGCCGCCCAGTGAGCGCGGCACGAGGTGGGCCGGGTCGACGTGCGTGGCCGCCCCGCAGACCAGGCAGCGCAGACCCGCGACCTTGGCGCGCTGGACCGGCGAGGCGGGAGCGCCCGAGGAGCGCGCCAGCTGCGTTGTCCGCCGCAGGCGCATGCGTCGGACCAGCGGCGAGCGTCGCCTGGGGCCGCGGCCTCGCCGCAGCGGGGTGCGCTTCATGCCACCGCCGCCTGGTCGCCCGGTCGCGGGTCGGCCAGCGCATAGCCCACACCCCACACGTTGAGCACCCACGAGCGGTCGCCGTGGACGCCCAGCTTGTGGCGCAGCCGGCAGGCGTGCGAGTCCAAGGTGCGCGTCGTGCACCCGGCCGGGTAGCCCCAGATCTGGTCCATCAGCTCGGCCTTGGTGAACACCCGCTCGGGCTCTCCGGCCAGATGGACCAGCAGCGCGAACTCGCGCTGGGTCAGGACGACCGGCTCTCCGGCCAGCAGCACCAGCCGCGCGCGGACGTCGATCTCGAGGTCGCGCACGCGTATCACCTCGCCGCGCCGTCCGCGCCGGCGACCGAGCAGCGCGGCGATCCGGGCACGCAGCTCCGGGTAACCCGCGGGCTTTGCCAGCACGTCGTCGGCGCCTTTGTCGAAGGCGCGCAGCACGTCCAACTGCCCGGCGTGCCGGCTGAGCACGACGACCAGGACGTCGGGATCGAACGGCCGCGCGCCGGCGCGGATGTCGTCCAGCAGCCCGAGCGAGTGGCGGCGCTCGGCCAGGTCGCCCAGCACGACGACCTCCGGCGGCAGCGCGGCCACCGCGTCGTAGACCTCATCGACGGTCTGGGCGACCCCTGCTTGGTAGCCGTCGGCCGCCAGCTGATCGGCCAGGAACGCGGTCATGGTCTCGTCGTCGTCGACGAGCAGGATGGTGTGTGACATCGAGACCCTCCTTGGGGTCGTGGTGGGTGAATGGATGCAGCCAGCCGGCAAGGGACGCCGGCGTGGAGTTCTGCGGCCCAGGCGCTTGTGCGCTCGTTCAGAGATGGCTGGTCCGGACCGCGACGCGTCGCGGCGTCGCTGACCTTCTGGCCGGTGATGGCCGCGATGTGCAGTACGTCGAACCTGCACTGCCGCGGTCGATGGCTGCCCCCGCGCCGCGATCAAGCAGCTCAGGTGAGTACGTCCTTGGACGACCCGTGACGACGGGCGTCTGCTCCGCCGAGGACAGAGTCCTCGAATCGAGGACTCCCGCAAACCCAGCCTGGCTCACCTTGTACCGTTGGCCGGCCCCCAGCGAGCGTGGCGGCCGGCAGCTCGGCGAGCCAAGGGGTGAGGCAGGTCTACGGCTGGGGCTGGTCTGCCTTCTTGGGGAGCTTCACACTTGTGGGCTGCGTGCTCGGCGAGAAGGGTGACCCGTGCGTCCAGGGGAGTACGGGTGGGTGTGACCAGTCCTTGGCTTCGCTGAAGTCGACGTTGCCGTCGGTGAACTTGGCGTCGGCGAAGTCGCCGATGAAGTCGACCGTGCTGCCGGTGAACTCGGCACTGGTGAAGAGGACCGTACTGCCGGTGAACTTGGCGTAGTCGAAGCCGATGTAGCCGGTGGTGAACTTGGCGTAGCTGAAGTCGACCGCGCCTTTGGAGAACATTGCTTGGTTGAAGCGGAAGTGGCTGCCAGTGAACTTGGCGTGGCTGAAGTCGACCGTGCTGCCTTTGAACTCGGCGTGGTTGAAGTCGACCGCGCCGCCGGAGAACTGGACGTAGCGGAACTCGATCTTGCCGCCGGAGAATGTGGCGCCGCCGAAGTCGGCCTCGCCGCCGGAGAAGCTGGCGCCGCCGAAGTCGGCCTCGCCGCCGGAGAAGCTGGCGCCGCCGAAGCCGACATGGCCGCCGGAGAACTCGGCGCCGGTGAAGCTGACCCTGCCCCCGGAGAATGTGGCCCCGG
This sequence comes from uncultured Actinomycetes bacterium, assembly GCA_963821355.1. Taxonomy (GTDB): domain Bacteria; phylum Actinomycetota; class Thermoleophilia; order Solirubrobacterales; family Solirubrobacteraceae; genus JAOPZW01. The sequence continues at coordinate 47,069 of CAWGDO010000014.1, forward strand.
AGAACCTGACCTCGCCGCCGGAGAACTCGGCGCCGTTGAAGAGGACCGTGCTGCCGGCGGCGAACACTGAGCTGCTGAAGTCAGTCGTGCCGCCGCAGAACACTGCGCTGCTGAAGTCAGCTTTCCCGCCCGAGAAGTCGGCGGAAGAGAAGTCGCCGCCGTCGAACACGACGCCCGTAAAGTCGAAGTTCATGCCCTTCCAGGGCACCGCCGCGGGGTCCACGCCCTGCCCCGACATCTCTGCTTTCTGTCTGAGGTGAGCGCCGATGATCCGTATGACGCTGTGGCGGACCTCACGGTCGGCCCGGAAGGCGAGTCGCTTTGGCGCGGGAGCTTGTTCGCCCGGGTCAGGCGCGTATGGCATGCGCAGGTAGCCGCACAGCACATCGACGCAGGTCTGCCGGTTCTCCGGCCAGTCATCCGCCAGCCCCGCCATCGCGTGCACCCCGGCCAGTCGCACCGCTGGCGGCTTATCACTCCCCAGCTTGTCGGCGGCCGTGGCAAACCGTTCATTCAGCGTCCGCGTGCGCTGCTCCGATAGCGTTCTCTCCAGTTCTCTGCTCGTTGCGCGGCGGCCGAAATACTGCGCGGCCAAGGTGCCAATCAGGGTCACGATGCTGACGCTGGCTGCGATGATCGCGGCGACGACCGCGGAATTCATTAGCGGAACTTAATGGGGCGGCGGGGACATCTGAATAGCGACCGGAGTTGGCCGCGACCTGCGGACGGCCGCCAGCCCGTGTGCGGCCTGAGATCCTCCCGGCCCGCAGGTGTCACTGTGCGGAGCGGAGGCCGCCTGATGGAGTCGGCTGCGACCCTCCGTCGCTGGACCGTCCTCTGGTCGCAGAGGCGACGGCCGCGCCCGCGCATGGCAGACTCCCGCGCCCATGGCCGACCTGCTCGACACCATCCGTCGCCAGATCGACGAGCGTCTTGCGGAGCTGCGCCCGTCGGTCGAAGAGGCGGCCAGTCTCGAGGCCGCGCTCGCCGCGCTCGAGAGCGCGGACGGCGCGGCAGCGCCAGCGCGCCGCCGGCGGCGCCGATCGCGCTCGCCATCCACTGGTCGACCTGGGCGCCGGCGTGGCGAAACACGCGAGCGGCTCATCAACTACGTGCGAGCCAACCCGGGATCGACCGCCGGCGGCGTCGCCGCGGCGCTCGGGCTCAATCGCGACTCGGTCGCCACGCGCCTGGCGCAGCTCGTCAAGGCGGGTGAGCTGACCAAGGCGACCCGCGGGTACTCGGCGCCGTAGGAGCTCCCGCGCACGTCGCGTCGGCGAGTCTGGGTCGGTAGAGGGCAGCGCCGGACGCTAGGACAGCGTCGCGGCCTGGCGGTGGCGCACACGGAGGGGCAGGATGCGCCCATGGAGATTGCCGCTCTGATCGACCGCTACGACGCTGCGTGGAACGCGCAGGACCTCGACACGGTCGCGTCGGCGCACAATGACGCGATCGTCTTTCACAATCACACCGCCGGGGAGCGAGTCGCGGGCGCCGCCGCCGTGCGCGACCACATCGCGGCCATCTTCGCGCGGTGGCCGACGCTGCGCTTCGAGCGCAGGGCGATCCGCCGCGGTGAGGACTTCGCGGTGAGCGAGTGGACGGCGCGCGCGACGCACCCCGACGACGGCCGCAAGGCTCGAATGGGACGGCGTCGACATCTTCCCCATCACCGCCGATGCGCACATCGCCCGCAAGGATGTCTACTCGACCTCCGGCACACCCCGCGTGCTGTCGGCGCGTGCGCCGTCGCCCGGCCGCTGAATTGGCTTATTGGCCTTGGGCTGGAATCGGCTCAGCAAGCGCAGCGCGCCCGGCAGGCGCCTGGAAGGGGTCGGCGAAATACTGGGTCTCGTGCGTTACGAGACCGTCGCGGATCTCCATGACGCTGAGCGAGTACGTGGGCACGCCGTCATAGGTGATCACGCACTCGCTCACCCAAAGGTCGCCGCCGCCCAGGAGCCGCCGGATGGTGAAGTGGCGTTCGGCCGGGTGCCCGCCACGTTGCGCCTGGATCCTTGACCGGCCTCTGAAGCGCTCGCCGGACTGCGGGTAGTCCAGGATCGCGTCTTCAGCGTAGATCGCGTGCTCAGCGTCGACGTCCCCGCGTTCGGAAGCGTCCCAGTGCTGCTGGAGCCGAGCCCGCATAGCGGCGTCACGATCAGTTGCGCTGCTCACCCGTCAGCCCCTCAGGAAGGTCGCTGGCCCGCACGCCAGATGCTACTCCGAGGGATCTCGTGCAGCTTCGGACTCCGGATGCGTTGCCACAACCGCGGCGACCCCGCCGGCCAGCGCATCGGCATAGCCGCGAAGTCCGAAGACGAGAAGGAGCAGTCCGGTCTGCGAGTGGCTCGACACGTGGGGGTGCTGTGACGTGAGCGGTAGTTTGCCTGCCCGTGTTCGTGCTGCTGCTCACCTACGTCAAGCCGCTTGCGGAGGTCGACGCGCTCATGCGCGACCACATGGCGTGGCTGACCGAGCACTACGACGCGGGCCGCTTTGTTGTCTCTGGCCGCCGAATTCCGCGCACGGGTGGCGTCATCGTCGCGCGCGGGGATGACCGCGAGGAGATCGAGGCGCTCGCGGCGAGTGACCCCTTCGTCAGCGGCGGGGTGGCGACGTGTGAGGTGATCCAGTTCCGCGCCTCGCAGAGCGCGCCCGGTCTCGACGGGCTGCTGTAGCCCGGTCCGTGTCTCCGGGGTGGCGTCACACCAGCTCGTTCTCGTTGGGAAGCTGCGCAGGTCGCCCTGGAAGTTTGTCCGGCCGCGCGTGCTGGTGACCTTTCCGCTGGAGCCGAGGTTGGGGATCGACACAATGGCCCCTGGCCGCTTCCAAGGCCCGCGCGCGCCTATCATCGCCACGCCGCGTACTGACAGCTCGCCGCGACCACGGCGTGCCCCATGGAGTCCGCCGGCGCGGCGATGGTTCAAGCCGCCAAGGAGGCGCCCGCTGGCGAGGTATGGGTTCGAGCGGGAGAAGCCGGAGCGGCTGGCGGGCATCGAGGCCACCTGGGACCCGGGCACGCGAACGCTGCTTGAGTCGTTGGGACTCGGTCGGGGGCAGCGTTGCCTTGAGGTGGGCGCGGGCGGCGGATCGGTCGCCGCGTGGATGGCCGAGCAGGTCGGCCGCGACGGCTACGTCCTGGCCACCGACATCGATGTCACGCACGTCGAGCCGCTGGCCTCCGAGGTCCTCGAGGTGCGTCGCCACGACCTCATGGCAGATCCGCTGCCCGAGGCGTCGTTTGACCTCGCCCACGCCCGCTCGGTGGTCTCGTGGCTTGGCTCCGGTGACGCGTTCGACCGGATCGTGCGTTCCCTGCGTCCCGGCGGTCGGCTGTTGCTGGAGGATTTCGACTGGGCGTTTGGCGGCGCCACCGACGACACGCCGGCCACGGCCAGGGCTTACGACGCCATCCTCACCGTGATCGAAGGCTTTGGCTATGACCGGCACTTCGGGCGCACGCTGCTGACTCGCGTCGAGCAGGCCGGCCTGGAGGACACCGGTTGCGAGGGACGCTGCTACGTGCTGCGCGGCGGATCGCTGGGCACGGCGTTTGACCGGTATTCGCTCGCTGCGCAACGCGAGCGGCTCATCGCCGCAGGCCTGTCTGAGGCAGATTACGAGGCCAGTCAGCGCTACCTCGCCGATCCCGCCAGACGCGTGCTGACGCCGGTGCTGTTCGCCGCCTGGGGTCGCAAGCCCGGCGCATGATCGTCGCCCGGGCACCGATCGCGTCGCGCTCGGCGCCCATCGCCCCGCACACTCGGCCCCCCCGGCTTATGTCGAATTCGCACCTGCTCGCTCGCGCTGTCGCAAGGGAGGCATGAGGAGCGCGGCGCGTTGCCTTCGGCGGGCCGCTCCTCCCAGGCGATTGCGCAAGCGAGTTGACTTAGGCCTCCGTCCCGTCGGCGCCCCTGCTCTGCATTAGGTCATGCCTATGCACCACGTGGTGGTCCGGTGGATTTGCGTGGCGCTGGGCAATGGGTCCCGGGCAGGAGCGCCTGAGTCCGGCCGGGAGGCCCACGCCTGCACATGGGCGTGGCGCGGTCCCGGTTGTCGTCCCCTCACCGGCACACATCACCGAACCAGTGTTACGGCACACCGCCCTCGGCCAGTGCTCTCGGGACGGGCTCCACGCGACGGTGTGCCGGCACCGGTTCCTTTCCGTACGGAGCATCTGCTTGGCGTCGTGGTCAACTGGCCCTCGGTGGGCCTGACCGATGATTTTTGCGCTCCGTGCTGGTCTGTACGCCGAATACCGACTCACGGGAGGCTGACGCCATGCGGAAACTGACCTTCGGCATGAACCTGAGCCTGGACGGCTACATCGCCGCGCCCGGCGACGACCTCGGCTGGAGCGTGCCGAGCGACGAACTGTTCCAGTGGTGGTCCGACCGGGTGGGGGCGACAGGCCTGGCGCTGTACGGGCGCAAACTGTGGGAGACGATGAGCTCCCACTGGCCGACCGCCGACAAGCAGCCGGGCGCCACACCGGCGGCGATCGAGTTCGCCAGCCGCTGGCGGGACATGCCGAAGGTGGTGTTCTCCTCGACGACCAGCACGGTCGACTGGAACACCCGTCTGGTCACCGGCGACGCGGTCACCGAGATCACCAGGCTCAAGGCCGACGACGGCGGCCCCATGGACATCGGCGGTGCCACACTCGCCGCGGCGGCCATGCGGGCCGGGCTGATCGACGAGTACGCGATCGTCACCCATCCGGTCCTGGTGGGCGGCGGCACGCCATTCTTCACGGCCCTGGACAACTGGGTGAACCTGAGCCTGGTGGAGACGCGGACGTTTCCCGACGGCGTGGTGCTGACCAGGTACGAGACCAGGCGCTGAGTGCCCGACGTCGGATCAGCGCGGGCTTCGGGCCACCCAAGGGATCTCGTGGCGCTGTGTTCCGAGGCGATCGTGACGTCCCTGCCGGATCCTGTTCTTCACCGCAGACGATCCGTCCGGATAGGGATCCGCTTACGGCATTCCGCGCCGCGCTCTCTCATGAATGCGGGCGTCCTAAGGCGGTGCCGACGAGGTGCTCGCTTGGCGACGACCCACGGAAGCGCCACTTGGCCGGACGCGTTGCGTCCCGTGCATAGGCACAATGAGGGCGCGCGTGAGCTGCCGATCGGATGGAGGTCGAGCACCATCGCTGTCGCCTTGAGGCAGGAGTGGGAGCCCGGTCGACCCTGCAGCTCACTGCTCTCTCTTGACGACGGATGTAGTCAAGTGCGTCGGACTGGGCGGGGCTCCTGTGCCAGAGTCGCGGTGGGTGCGGGGCGGACGGCGGGGGCCCTGAGCGTCCGCCGGCGAAATCTCAGGGGTGCTCCCCGATTCACAGGGAGTCCCGTAGCCGCGATCCTCGTGGCATGTCACGGGTCCACATCCGTCTCCGCGAGCGGTGGCGGGTTGCTTGGCCGCGGCGTGGCCGTTTGCTCAGCGACACGAAAGGCCATGAGGGCGCATGACACCGAGACGGAGCCTGAGTGGGCGCCTCGACCTTCCGGCCTGGGCGCAGTGGCGGGGTGGCTCGCTCTCGGACCAGTTCACGATCGGGATCGAGGAGGAGTTCATGCTCCTCGACCCTCGCGACTGGTCGCTGGCGTTCCGCTCGGACGCGCTGATCGCCGATCTGCCGCTGGATCTTCGCGATCGCGTCACGCCGGAGACCCATGCGGCCGTGATGGAGGTGACCACCGGGGTGCATCGCCGCGTCTCGGATGCAGCTGCCGAGCTCGTGGAGCTTCGCCGCAGGATGTCGCGTGCAGTGGCCCGCCACGGGCTGCGCGCCGCTGTCGCTGGCATGCACCCTTCTGCCCTGTGGAGCGACACCGTCGTCTCGTCGCATCCGCGCTACCGGCAGGTCGGCGAGTCGATGCGCGTGCTCGCGTCCCGTGAGCCGACCCTTGCGATGCATGTCCATGTCGGCGTCGCGACGCCCGGGGCCGCCGTTGCACTCCTGAACCGCCTGCGCGTGCACCTGCCGCTGCTGCTCGCGTTGTCGGCCAACTCCCCGTTCTGGCAGGGAAGGGCCACGGGCTTCGCGTCGGCCCGCACGATTGTCTTCGGCGCCTTCCCACGCACCGGCGTCCCGCGCAGCTTTCGCGGCTACGCCGACTGGGTCGGCACCGTCGACGCACTGCAGCGCTCCGGCGCCGTGGCCGACCCCTCGCACCTGTGGTGGGACGTGCGCCTGCAGCCCCGGCTCGGCACCGTCGAGGTCCGGATCATGGATGGGCAGACGAGCGTCGAAGAGGTCGCCGCGTTGGCGGCGCTCATCCAGTCGCTCGCGCGCTTCGAGCTTCAGCGCCCCAACCGCCCAGGTCATGAGCTACCCGCCACCGAGCTCATCGCCGAGAACCGCTTCCTGGCGGCGCGCGACGGCATGCAGGCGCAGCTGATCGACGGCGACTCCGGCGAGCGCGTCCCGGCGAGCGCACAGCTCGCGCGGATCCTCGCGGCCTGCCACGGCCACGCCAAGCGGCTCGGCTGCGAGCGCGAGCTCGCTGCACTGCCTCGGCTCGGGGCGACAGGCGGCGCCTCGCGACAGCTCGCCCATGCCCGCGACGGCGATCTGCGGTCGGTCACGGCGGGCCTTGCCCACGCCTATGCCCCCGTCCTGCCCGTGCAACTCGATCAGGAGCTCGGGCCGGTCCGGCGCGCGGCCTGAGCATCCGCGAAGCGTCCCGCGCCGCGCGATCTCGGCCTCAGTCGGCGCGTCGAGCGGAGCGCCACAGCGAGCGAGCGCAAAACGAAAGCCCGCATCAGCCCGGCGTTCATCATGGCCGAAGAGAAGTCGAGCCTCCACGGGACTTACATCCGAGAAGGCTCTCGACCTTGCAACGGCGCGTCCGATCCTCGCGCGGGCGTCCAATCTGGCCCCTGCGCGGACGGATCGGACCAGTTTGCACGTCTCGTCCGTTGTCACGGTGTTTGCCGCGGTACCGGGGTCGGCCTGTGCTCGGTGGGGCTTTGCAACCGGAAGCGAAAGCGCATCGACAAGCGCTACTGCTCGTTCCTGCGACCCACAAGCGATGCCTGAGCCACGACGGGCGGTCTCGCGTCGGACGAAACGCTGCAGCCCTCGATTCGGTCGTCGCCGCGTGACGGTGTGGCAGCGCAAGGCGGCAGCTCTGCGCTCGCGGCCGTTGGTTATCTCGGCAGTTGCGTACTGCAGCGCGTGGTCGCCACAGTGGTCAAGCACCGATCGCGACGTCGCCGCGGTAGCGGTCTGCGTTCGCCTTTAGGATCACGGGCACCAAGTAGCCGATCACGCGGCCCTGGCGGCGGAGCGCACCCCGATCTCCTGCAGTCGCCCCATGAGCGCCCGGAAGTCGGTCGCGTCGAGCTCGCGGCCGGTCCGCCCGTACCAGCGCCACGCCGCGTACTCGATGAGGTCCCCGCCGCGTGCGCACGCCCAGCAGTACCAGCCGTCTTGGGGCTCGTCGTAGAGCTTCAGCGAGGGGATGTGGTCGTCGTGCAGCGGGCACTGGGCGTAGCCGTACGTCGCTGATCGGGCGGTCGGGCTCGAGCAGCGCGAACCACTCGCGCGGACGCGAGCTCGTCAGAGGCGCGATGGCTCGCCGCGATCGCGTCTCGCCGCCGGGGCGCAGGGCGGCTGCGCAGGCTCGGGCAGCCGCGCCGACGACCGCCTCGACGTCGAGCGCGGGCGCGTGCAGGTCGCAGGCCACGACGCGGCACCAGCGTCCCGGTCGCCCGCCCTTGAGGTTGCGCGTGCCCGGCAGGCGCATGAGCCGGCCGCGGTCGCCGACCCGGTCGCCGCCGAGCAGCTCCGGCCAGGCGGGCGTTGGCGGCCTCGAGTTCGGCGCCGTCCAGCCAGCGCGAGACGGCCAGGTAGAGGTGCCAGCGCGCCTCGGCCGGGTCCGCCGCGCCGCCGGACTCGACGATTAGCCGCAGCGGGAGGCGCTCGCGCAGCGCCCGTGCGCGCCACAGCGTGCCCGGGGTGTCGACGTCGGCCCACAGCAGCGCGCCGCCGGGCACCGCCTTGCCGCCGGCGACGGCTTCGGTGCGCGGCAGGACCGAGCACCAGCACTCCCGTCCCTCGGCCCTGGTCGTGCGTGCCAGCGCCTGCAGCGCAGCGACGTCCCCGCAGCGCACGAACTGCGCCGCGCTTGCCCGAACGGTGCGGACGTGGGCGTCCGTCGACGTCGCGCGTCACGGCGCACGCCTCGACCAGGCCCGCGCTGCCGGTCCGCTCGGTGCAGCGCCGCGGCTGCCGGGGCGTGCAGCGCGCGGACGAAGAGCGCGACGTGGCCCGCCGGGCTCAGCGCTGACGGTCCGGCGGGCGCCGGTCGGATCGACCAAGGCGACGGGGTCGGCGATCGCGGCGCTGCTCATGTCAGCTCACCTCCCTGGTTGGGTCGTGCACGTCGCGCGCGCTCGCGGCGGGCCAGGCGGTGGGCCCGCGCGCCCCACGGGCCGAGACCGGCGCGATCCTGCGCCGCCCAGCGGTGCTCCTCGTCGAGCGCGCGCTGCTCGTCCTCCTCGCGCAGCCGACGCTCGTGCTCGTCGGTGTTCTCGATCAGGACCTGCCGCTGCATCTGTCACTCTCCCTTCTTGGTCGCTAAGTGGTTGGGCGACGCCCGGTGGGGAGCCGGGCGCCGCCCCGGTGGCCGCGGGCCGGGACCTCCGCGGCGGTCGCTGAGTGGCCGCCGGACGCCCACCGCCTCGGGTGGGGACGGCCGGTCGGCGTGTCGGTCGGGGGCGTTAGGCCAGCTCGACCTCCCGGGGCTCGACGCCCAGCCCTTGGCGGGCGATGAGCGCGAGCACGTCTGTGTGGATCCACGGGGTGGGTTGTGAGACGCCGGTCTCGGGCAGGACGCCGAGGCGGCGCTGTAGCCAGGTGGTGTCGCCGACGCGCAGCCCGGTGGCGCGGCGTTTGCCGCGTCCGCAGCGCGCGGCGATGACCGACAGGCTCAGCTCGCCCGAGCGCACCCGCAGCTGCACGGCCTCGCGCAGGGCACGGTTGAGGACCAGCCGGCTGCGCTCGAGCTCGCGCAGCTCGCCGACCAGCACCTCGGTGCCGGTGCCGCGAGGCCGGTGGGCGACGGCGGCGCGGGTCAGGGCGCGCGCGGGCTCGTAGTCCTCGAGCGCGCCGATGACGGTGCGCACGGCTCACCGGCTCGGGGCGCCCGCGGATCCCGCGGCGCAGCCAGCGCGTCTGGCGGCCGTAGCGGTGGTCGTCGACCGGGGCGAGGCGGTAGCGGCGCCCGTGCGCGTCGCGCAGCTCGCCGGGCCCGGGCGGGTCGGGCTCGTCGGGCGGCTCGCGCCCGTCGGCCAGCGTCACCCAGTCGCGCTCGTCGAGCGGCCGGGCGACAGCGCCCCTGCGGATCGGCCAGGTAGAGCTCGGCGACGATGCGGGCGTTCACCGCCGGTTCGTCGGCGGCCAGGTGGGCGACCAGGCGGCGGTCGGTCAGCGTCTGGGCAGGGTGGCACTCATGGCGTTCCTCCTGGTCGATGACGTGATCGCGCCGTCGTGTCGACGGCGCGGTGTAGGGCCGCCGCGGGCCGCCGTCAAGCGACAGCGAGGGCGGCGGTCGGTGGCGCCCCGAGCCCCCTACGGGGGCGAAGGGGCGAGGTGCCGACGCAGCTGAAGGTCGGCGCGAAATCGCCACACACACGGCGCGACCCATGCTGTTCAATCGCTGGTCGTCCCAGGCGGTTGCTGGACCGCTGGGTCGGACACGCGGGGCGCCCTGGCTGGGGGTCAGGGCGCCTCGACGTTCAGGGCACTCGGGCGCGCCAGCCGACGGGCGGCTGGGCGTCGCGACCGCTGGCCTCGGGGAGACTGTGGCGACGCCGGGCGCTCGAGCCGAAACCACATGAGCAGGCCTTGCGGTTTCCCGGGCCCGTTGGTGAGTCGACGGGTTCGGCCGAGACTCGCCAGCCACCCTGGTCAAGGCGGCCCGAGGGCGAGGGCCTGCTGTACCGGGCCCCCTGGCTACGCCAGGGGGCGGGCTGGATTGCTGGTCTGTTCGGGACTAGGGTCGGAGCCGCGAGCGGATGAACAGCCTGCATCGAGGATTCCAGCAGGGGGAAGGCTCGGTCGAGCCCGGCCTCGCGTTTGCTTGGATCGACCGCGCCGACGCCAGTCCAATGATCCAGGACATCAAGCGGCGGATGCGCGAGCTCTGCCCGGTCGGGGACGGAGATCGGCTCTTGGATGTCGGTTGCGGGCTCGGCCACGAGTTGCAGCGCTTGGCAGAACAGGTTGGGCCGCGGGGGCGCGTCGTGGGGATCGATGCCAGCCCGGCCATGGTGGCCGAGGCGCGACGACGTGCCGCGCAGTTCGATCTGGCGATCACCGTCGAGGTCGGCAACGCGCATGCGCTTGCGTTTCCCGACCAACACTTTGACCTTTGTCGAGTCGAGCGCGTCCTGCGCTACCTCGAGAGTCCGGAGGCCGCCGTGCGCGAGATGGCACGGGTCGTCCGTCGCGACGGCTTCGTGCTGGCCTTTGACTTCGACTCCGACCAGACCGTGGTGGACGCACCAGACCCGGGCCTGACGCGTCGGATGGCCGAGGTGCTCGACGCGGCGGTGCGCCACCCCTGGGTCGGGCGGCAGCTGTTCGGGCTGTTTCGGCGCATCGGTCTTGCCGATGTGCGCGTGATCCCGCACGCGATCTGCCTGACCGGTGCACGCGGGTTTTCGATGTACCGGCAGCTCAACGAGGGAACGATCGCTGCCGCGGCGCAAGCGGGACGCATCACCGCGGACGAGGCGGCGGTGTGGTGGGACGGTTTGGAGCAGGCTGGTCGTGCGGAGACGTTCCTCGCAGCGAACATCGGATTCATCGTTTTGGGACGTAAGCCATAGGTGCGGCAGACGAATCACCAGAACGCTGATGGCATCCACACGGTCCTGTCGACCGGCTTCCCGGCTTACGCTCCCGGCGTGAGCGGCCGAATTCGCGTCGGCGGCGCGCCAAAGGCGCGCCGCCAGACAGCTCACGCTCGGTGCCTGCCGAGGTTTATCCCTGTTTCGGTGACGGACCGTTGCATGATGCCGGGACCGTGATGGTGCCCCGCAGCGGGATCCAGTCCGCCTTCACGCTGTTCGCATCGGCCGCCTCATCCTCACTGATCGTGTAGAGGATCGGGCGGTATGTCCCCGCTGCGAGTGGCGGGACCGTGAAGCTCTGTTGGAAGACGTCCGAGGACTCAGCGTCGAGGACGTCATGGCCTGCGTCAGACGACTTTGGTTCAGAGCTGTCGTTGGTGTACTGCTCGTCGGTCGAGAAGGACAGGATCGTCGTGACGTTCATGCTCGCCGTCGAGTAGTTCGCGAGCGTGTAGCGCGTCCTCAGGGTGTCGCCGCTGCACACCTCGGTCGATCCGGCGACGGTCTTGGTGCTGTTCACGCCGCAGGTCAGGCCGGTGGTGTCGCTGCCGTCCACCGCGTCGCTGAACGCGTCGCCGCGGCTCGGCTTGCACAAGTCGATCTGCGAACCGGCGTCGTCGTCTGTCGTGTAAGGCGGCCCCCACCACGTGTTCAGTGCCGCGACGTCATAACGGGTGCCGGACGCCGGGTACAGCGAGCGCAGCACGCCGACCTCGTATGGGAGCGAACGGACCGAGTCCTTGGAGGGCCGATTGGCCCAGGGAAACCCGGCGGGGAGCCGGTGCGTCATGAACGTGTACTCGCCCTGCACGTGCTTGAAACCCCACGCGTGCTCGAGCTCGTGCAGGAAGGACGGACGGAACCAGGTGCTTGAGGCCGAGTCGGTCGCTGTCGCGTCGTAAAACTTGCGCCCGTCGTGGGTCCCGAACGGCGTCCCAAAGTCCCACATGACCGTCGCGCCGGAGTCAGCGTCGGGGCTGTTCTGATCGGGGAACAGGATGTCCGCCTGCTTGATCGAGCAGTCCGCCGTGGCTTCCGCAGGACCGGTGAGCCCGTCGGCGTCGTTGCCGTTGTTGGCGGCCTTGATGTCGTCGCGCGTGCCGAACCCGACGTGGATCGCGCCGTCCTTGTTGCCGCTGGCGAACACGAACGGGTCCGTGGTGGTCTCAACCTTGGTGATCTTCGCGGACGTGGCGCCGATCGCGTTGAACTGGTCGACGACGCGCTGAACGGCATTGACCATGTCGGCCGCGCTGCCCGAGTCGCCGCCGCCGTCGAGGAACTCGCTCTCGTGGACGATCACCTTCGGCGACTTCTGCCATGTGTAGTCGGCGCAACTCGTGCTGGCCGACGAGGTAGACCGCATCGGCGCTGCCGCGGCGCTCGACAACGCGGACCCGGGCGCGCCGGCGAGCACCCCGATCGCCAACGGCGCGAGGAGCGCGGACCTGCGGCGCAACCTGCGGGCGGCCCTGAGCTGGCAAGACGAACTGATCATGTAGCCCCCCTCGTGGCGGAACCAGCCAACCCGGTTCCATTGCCGCCACAAGACGCGAGGGCAGATCAGTCCTTCCCACGTCCGCCGCTCTGTGTCGAAGATCACCATATTGACGTAGGCGCGACCCTCGTTGGGCCTTCTGGTCCCAGGCGCCGAGTGCCCGGCCCGCGTTCGCACCCGAGCAACGATTCCGCGCAGGGCCACGCGGTCTCTTCGGAGCCTCATGTGCCGCTTGGGTCGCCGCGCCAAAACCACGTCGCCAGTCGGCGACGGTGCGATCGGCGAAACCGCTCGGATCCGATCGGGGGCCGGACTGCTCGACCAGGAGGTGGAGAAAAGAGAGTGCCGAGCACGCAACTCAGAACAAGGACGTGCGAGCGATGTGACCCTGCCCGGCTGCGACCTCCGACGGCAGTGCCGGCTTTCGTGCCCGAGCAGCGGCGGGACGATCAGCGGCAACGAGTTACGGCGAGCGCACGAGCAGGCGCACGCGCTGGAGCACCTGCTCGAGCGTGGCGTCGCGCACGACGCCCCAGCGCTCGACGAGCCGCTGTCGCGAGACGGCCCGCACCATCTCGGGCATGGCGTGCGAGGGCTCGCGCACCCCGCCCTCGGGCGGCTCGATGGCCACGTACAGCGGGTTGGGGCGCGCCGTGGTCGTCAGCGGGACGACGGTGGCAAGCTCGCTCGGTCCGGTGCCCAACTGGTCGACCGAGACGACCAGGGCGGGGCGCCGGCCGGCCTGCTCGCGCCCGCGGGTCGGATCGAGGTCGACGAACCAGATCTCGCCCTGGCGGGCTTCGTTCACGAGGGCTTGTCCAGGCCGTCGAGCAGCGTGTGCTCCCACGCGGCGCGCTCATCCTCGAGCGCGCGGGGTTGCTCGGTCGTCTGGCCGGCGAAGTGGTCGTTCATTGCGTCCAGGAGGGCGTTGTCGCGCTCACGCGAGACGAGCTCTTCGAGAAGGTCAGCGGCGGTCGTGCCGCGCTGCGCGGTCAGCTCGGCAATCGCCTGACGGGTGTGGGGATGGACGCGGACGGTCGTGGTCTGAGCCATGTTGACTCCGGGAGTGGATACGCTGAAGCATACGAAAATGTAGACGATATTGGCAACCGTCGCGCTCGGTGTCGGCGCATGGGCTGAGACGCGATTGAGGGCGCTGATGGTGTTCCTCCTGGTCGATGAGGTGATGGCGCCGTGGCGCATCGTCGGCGCGGTGTAGGGCGGCGCCGGGCACCGTGATGCAAGCGGTGAGCGAGCGAGCTGGCCGGCCGCCCATGACAGATGACGGAAATCACAATGCGTGGCGCGGCGATGGTGTTCAATCGACGCCGCATCCATGCGGCCCGCTGGACCGCTGGGTCGGACACGCGGGGCGCCCTGGCCGGGGGGTCAGGGCGCCTCGACGTCTGGGGCGGCGGGGTCGGGCGTCCGCCAGCGGTGTCCCCGAGCGAGATCGCGGGACCGTCCACGCGCGGAAAGGGCGTTCGGGCGCATGCAGTTTCCTCTGGGTCGGCGCGCTTGCGTCGATCTGCTTCGCACGCCAGCTTGCCCGCGTGCTTGGGCGGACTACCGGTTCTCGTCTCTATCGAGCACTGCGCGGTGCGCGGCCGGCTTCTCGTCGGGTAGCGCCCACGGGGGCAGCAGCGAACCGCTGAGGCAACGCTCGCCGCCCACGACACGCGTCAGCCGCCGCCACCGCCCATTTGGATCATCCCACTGTCGAACGCCTTCGTGTCCGTGATGCCCTGCTGAGTCGTCGCGCGTGGCATGACGGCGGTCACGGGCAGCCCGAGGCCCTCGACCTTTCGGACAAGGTCGCGCCGCAGCCACTTGGATGCCTTCTTCGAGAGCGTCGAGATGATGATCTCGTCGAACCGGCCATCGCCGACCGTGTCCTGCACGGAGGTGAACGGGTCGGCACCGCCGACCAGGCCCTCCACCGGGCCTCCGGCAGCGCGCCGAAGCAGCGGCACCGCGATCTCAAGCGTCCAGTCCGCCTGCTTGCGGTCGTTGACGTCGGGGATTAGCAACGCGAACTCGCACGGCCCGCTCTTTCGCCGGCGGCGCACCTCCTCCAGGAGTCGTGGGGTGGCCGCGGTGCGGTTGGCGACCACGAGAACGCGCTTCTTCGGCGACGTCTCCATATCGGCAGCTCCTCGAAGGTGAGCAACGCTGGACCGACGACCCACTGTCCCAGCGCAATGCCGGGAACGCAAGGCGCCGTTCCCGCGCACAGGAGCGGTCGCGGGCGATTTCGAGAGCTCCGCTCGTGCCGGCTGCCGCGAGGCTGCTGTTCTCGCCTGCGAGCGCAACACCGCGAGCCTCGCCGGCGGAGTGATGCCTCCGACGCACGGCGACAGCCGGGGCGCCGCTGCGATCGCCGGCGGGCCTAGGAGCGTCAGGCGGCACGTCGCGGGGAGAGCCGGTCGGGCGCCGGCCGTAGGCCTGCAGGGTGACCGACTACGAGCTCGCTCCTAACGAGCGCCGCGCGTGTCGGCTGTCGTCGTCGCTCTGGCTGTCATCCGACCGCGGAAGCGAAGGTTGATCATCGCGCGTCGCGTGGTGCGCGGTGGTCTACCGTCGCCGGGTGACCGTGCTCGAACTCGACCACGTCTTCTGCATGGTGGCCGATCCCGGTCGCGCGGCGCGACGGCTTGAAGACGATGGGTGGGTGCTGGACGCCGGACAAGTGCACCGCGGCCAGGGGACGCGAAACCGGCGCCTGGCCTGGCCAGAACAGTTCTTCGAGTTGGTGTGGGTGACCGACCTGGCCGAGGCACACGCCAACCCTTTGCGGCTCGACCGCCGCTGGGACTGGACCACCACGGGCGCCAGTCCGTTCGGTTTGGGGTTTCGCGGCCAGATCAACCCAGCGCACCACGACGAGTTCTGGCTCTACGCCGCGCTCGGGCCGCGCATCTGGATTCATCGCGACAACGAGCAATCCCCCGAACGGCCGCTCGTCTTCGTCCTCGAGGCCGCCGAAGACGAGATGGAGCAGCGCCGGCCACGCGTCTGGATGTCCCACGCCCTCGCGCATCGGTGTCCCGGCGAGCTGCGCGAAGTCCGCGTCCGCGGACCGTCCGCGCCGTCCTTGCCGTCGTTCGCGGGACCACCGATCGTCTACCGGCGGGGCACACACATGCTGGAGCTGGTTGTCGCCCACCACGGCCGCGCTCGACCAGTGAGCGACACCATGTTCATCCGCTGGTAGGGCGACAGCTGTTGTGGCCGGCGGGTGACGGCCGTTCGCTGGTGGTGGGGTTCGGCGGGCGGGTTCGTGGTCGGATCGGCCGGCGCCCGGGACTGGCGCGCCTGGTGGCGGATGGGGCTGCGCGATGTGTATCCGCTGTCGACGACGACAACTCCAGCCGCAACGAGTCGGCGGCGCAGCGGGCTACAGGCCCGCGCTTCATCGCCCGGGTCCATCTCCTTCTGGTCGTCGTCCATCTCGAGCGCGAGAGCGCGCCGCACTTTCGAGGCGGGCGATGGGGCCTGACCGGCCTTGGTCGCTCGCGCTTCGAGAAGCTCCTTCGGTCCGGGATACGAACCGATACGGATCCATCGGCACGACGACGACCCGACTTGAGAGCCGTGCGCCACCGCGAGCTAGCGCGCCGGCGAGCGGTCCAGGTCCCGGGGCCGCGTGACGCTTCTACGCCATCGTCGCGTGCGCGTGGGTTGCAGGTGGCTGGCTCAAGTGCGGGCGCTCCGCGCCGAGTACCGCATCGGGTGGTGCCGCCGTCGCACTGCCATCCGCGTGCTGTTCGAGAAGCTCGCCGGGCGCCAGCGACGGCTGAGGCACGCCCGCCCCGATCCCATGAACGGAGAACGCAGTGCTGTTTGAGACAAGCGCGGTATCGATGTCTGCCCTGGTACCGATTCGCGGGGCGCGGCGTGCTGTGGCGTTGTCCGCGGTGGTGGCCGGCCTGCTGGTTGGTGTGTGGGCGCCGGCGGCCGGTGCTCAGACATCGGCTGGGGGACCGACGGTCTACGTCATCAGCAATGGCAGCAACAACGTGACTCCGCTCGACGTGGCAACCGGCACGCCGGGCGGCGCGATCGGGGTCGGCATCCAGCCCCAGGCGGTGGCGATCACGCCGGATGGCAAGACCGCCTACGTCACCAACAGCGGCAGCGACAGTGTGACCCCGATCGATGTGGCGACCGGCTCGCCCGGCAGCGCGATCAGCGTCGGCCGCATCCCCGAGGGTATGGCGATTACGCCGGACGGAAAGACCGCCTACGTCACCAGCAAGCTCAGCAACACCGTGACCACGATCGATCTGGCCACCGGCACGCTCGGCAACGCGATCAGCGTCGGCAGCGACCCCGTGGCTGTGGCGATCACGCCGGACGAAAAGACCGCCTACGTCATCAACAGCGGCAGCGACAACGTGACCCCGATCGACGTGGCCACCGGCATGGCGGGCGCCGCGATCGTGGTCGGCCGCACGCCTCAGGCGGTGGCGATCACGCCGGATGGCAAGACCGCCTACGTCACCAACATCGGCAGCAACACCGTGACGCCGATCGATGTGGCCACCGGCACGCCCGGCACCGCGATCAGCGTGGGCAAATGGCCCGTGGCGGTGGCGATCACACCGGATGGCAAGACCGCCTACGTCACCAACTTCGGCAACAACACCGTGACGCCGATCGACGTGGCCACCCGCACGTCCGGCACCCCGATCAACGCCGGCTCCGGCTCCGTCGGCGTGGCGATCACGCCGGACGGCAAGACCGCCTACGTCACCAACCAGGGCAGCAAGAACGTAGTCCCGATCGACGTGGCCACGGGCACGCCCGGCACCCCGATCAGCGTCGGCACCGTCCCGACCGCGGTGGCGATCACACCGGACCAGGCGCCCGTCGCGGCGTTTGCCGCAGTCACCGGCGCCACCGCGGGGCAGGCGACCCGGTTTGACGCGTCGGCCTCGTCCGGGTCGATCGTGGCGGCCAATGTGATTGCCAGCTACCGGTGGAGCTTCGGTGATGGCAGCACGCTCACCACGAGCGACCGCACCATCACGCACACCTACGCGACCCCCGGCCGCTACACCGCCTCGCTGACCGTCACCGACGGAGCCGGATGCTCGACCACCCTGATCTACACCGGTCAGACCGCGTCGTGCAACGGCTCGCCGGCCGCGACCACTACCCGGCAACTCACCGTCGCCGACGCACCAAGCCCCGGCACCACCACCACCACGCCGAACCCCCCCGGCACCACCCCGAGTGCCCCGCCGGCTACTCACCCGGCACAGCACGCGCGCAGCCAACGCCGGGTCGTCATGCACGGCTACAAGCTCGGCGCCCACAGCAAGGTGCGCAGCGGCACCGTGTACATCAACGGCAAACGCGCCCACGCAACCGCCAGCCGCACCGGCCGGCGGGTCACCGTCTCCTTCGCCGACACTGCCTGCACGAGCGACTCGCGCACCATGCGCATCACGATCGCGTGGGTGACGACGACCGGCCGCACCTACCGCGACCACCGCACCATCCACCTCTGCGGCAGCAAGAAAAGCTGACCGACGCGCCACGGACGAGATAAAGCAACCGCCTCGGCGGTTGTCGGTGCCGGTTCTCACGGGCGGCGTGTCGTTGTCATCGGGCGACCCGGCCTGTCCGGCGACGGCGGACGGGCTTTGGACATGGCGCCAAGAACGGCCGTCGCCAAGTGAGTCATGACGCCGTCTCCTTGAGGAGCAGGTGCAGGGCGTCGACGGTGGCGGCCAGGTGCTCCAGCGCCACGTCGCGCGCGATCGGGCCCGGGGTTGCCCGGCGGCGGCGAGGGCGCCCCGCGCCCGCGGCGAGCGCTCCTGCAGCTGCTCCACGGAGAGCGGCTCGCTGCCGTTGGCGCTCGTGTCCTGGGCTGCTGCGGCCCCTCAACTGCTCTTGTCGGTGACGCACATCGGCCCGCGTCGCGCGCGCCGACTCGTCGACGGGCTCGGAGAAGACTGGATCGCGCTCCTTGACGCCGACCCGGTTCGAGCCTTTGCGACGTTGCGCGGGATGGGACGCGGGCGTGCCCAGATCGCCGCCCGCAGCTGGCGGCGGACCCGTGAAAACCAGCGGGCTCCTGATCTCGCAGCTGTAGCCGACAACGACCGGGTCGGCTGATCTGTGGTCACTTGGCCATATGGCCGAGCTGGGACGCTCCCAAGCGCTCGTAGCGGTGGCGCCAACCGGACTGCTGCATCCACACGAGGCTGTGGCGTAAGTGCGCGCGAGCGGCGCGACGGAAATCGCCGAGCTACACAAACGCGTTCTACGGGCTTCCGAGCGTCGTCGAGGCAAATCGGTCGCGGCGAAGCGGCGTCCAGATCGTCGCTGAGACCTATGCGACACCTCGGCGATTGCAAAAGCGGGCGGCGGTGAGGAGGAACACGGCGCGGCTGGTCAGAGCGCGCGCGGTGCCGATGCAAGACCCTGGGACCGAGAGTGCTCGCGTCGTCGATAAGGAGCACATGCCGCGTTGGTCCAAGCGGCGCCGCTCCTATGCGACTCGAAGCAGCGCTTCCAGCGGATGACCGGGCGAAACCGTGCATAGTCTGACGGACTGCTTGGCAGTCGAGTCGTCGGCGGTCGACCGGCACGCTGCCTCGTCGCCGGCAGGGCTCGCGCGCGTCTACTCGCGGGGGGGTCCCGCCGCGTCCCGTCGACGATCGTGCCCCGCGGGCACGACATGCCTAGGCTCAACGCTCTCGACACGGCGTCCACGCCCGGGCCGGGCGAGCCGTCCGGAGACTTCAGGCCAACCTGTCTGCGACCCGTGTGATCCAGGCGTGCGCGGCTGTTCACAACGATGCCGGTGTTCTCTCGACAAGTCGCACAGAGACCCCTTCCAACTTCGGAAGGGTGTCGCGACCGCGCGATCACGGCGATCCCGGCTCCGCTGGTCGCCCAGGACGCCTGTGTGCGTCGACCCTGAGCGCACCCCGGGCTGCTCGTCCGCTGGCCCGGATCGCCACAGGCTTCCGGTGCCCACCGACCACGGTGGGCACCGGAACCGACTCATCGAAATTACCGGAGGTTGGCCCCACCCGGCGTGGGATTGTTGGACCTGGTGAAATCGGTGCAGTTGCTGTCGGTGTCGGCGCCGTCCGGGTCGCGGACCGCGCTGCTGCCGGCACCGGTCGCCGTGCCCGGCGAGGGCGCCACGCACCCTCCCTGCCCGGCGCCCGACTTGGCCTGGTAGCCCTCGGCGAGCCACGGGTCGACCAGGCTTCCGTAGTTGAGGCTGTCGGCCACCACGCCGTGGGCATCGCGCAGCACCATATTGCCGGCGCTGGCTGAGAGGGCAGGTCCCCCGAACCATTGGTCGGGTGCCGGCGGGCCCTGGTAGCCCGCGTTCGTCACGGCGGCGTCGACCACCGGCGTGTTGATCGCGTGGCCGCTGCCTAGGGGCTTGTCCAGGGTTATGGCGCTGTTCAGTGGCTGCACGGGCTCGTTGCTGGAGTGCGGGAAGCGTGTCGCTGGGCTGAAGGTGACACCGGTGCCCCGGTCGCTGAAGGGGAGGTTGGACGCGTGGTCGAACTTCAGCGCGGCGGACAGGGTAAGGCCGGTGCCGCCTGCGCCGGAGGTGCCCACCGACGCGACGGTGACCTTCTCGATCCTCGAGTCGATGTCGAGTCGGATCGTGTCGCCGGCGGTGATGTTGGTCGTCGACGTGACCTTGATGTTGGTCGCGCCGGCGGGCGCCGCGGCTGCGAGCCGGGCCTGTGTGCCGGGCTTGCCGACGGCGGTCACCCTCGCCGTTTCGAACGTGTCGCCGTAGCCGAGGGCCAGCTTCTGGCCGACCGTGAAGCCCGAGGTGCTCGTGACGGGCACGTTGCTGGAGCCGGCGGGGACTGTGATGATCGGACCGTCGGGCAGCGGCTGCCACAACGGTGTGCTCTGGCTTGGCGGACTGATGATCGTCGCGTTGCGGCCGTTGGCCGACGAGTCCAGCGCGGTTGGACCGGAGTCCTCGTCGAACTTGTACGACGCAACGTTGCCGGCGCCGGGTTGCCCGCTGGCCAGCGCGGCGATGTCGGCAGTGGCCAGCGCGTGGTCGTAGATCTGGAAGTCGTCGACGGTGGCGTCCAGGTACGGGTCGGCGGTGAACTGCGAACGGCCGATCCAGTTCTGGGTGGTTGCACCGAGGTCGGACGGGTGTAGGGTCATGTTGGAGTTCGTGCCGACCGGGTTGCCGTTGACGTACAGCGTGCCGGTGTTGCCCGACAGCGTCACCGCGACGTGTGACCAGTTGCCCAACGGAAGCGTGCCGGGGCCGTCGATCCGCTGCTCGGCCCCGCCGCCGCCGGTGGTGATCGCGAAGCGCAGCGGCCCGCCGCCCGCGCTGAGCGTGAGGAACATGTTGGCCGTAGTCCCGGTGCCGAAGTCGAAGATCCGTGACCAGGCACTGTTCTGCGACGGGTTGACCCACGCCGAGATGGTGAAGTCGTTCAGCCCGCTGACGATGCCCGACGGCAGGTTCACGTACTCACCGTTTCCCGACAGCTTGACGGCGTTGCCGATCTTGCCCGGTACGCGGGGCCCGGTCGCACCAGTGTTGGTGACGGCCGCGATGGTGCGGGTCTCCGCGGCCGAGCCGGAGCCGATCTGCACCTGCTGGCCGGCAGCGAGGCCGGTCGAGCTACTGACGTCGATGGTGGTGTCGCCGGCGCTGGCGGGGGCGGCCAGCCCCGAGCTGGACAGGCCGAGCAGGTAGTGGCGGTGGCTCGCGAGCGTCGTCCCGGCCGGGACGGTCACCGCCGAGGAGACGGGCTGTTGGGTCGGGTGCTCGGTCAGGGTCCAGTTCGACAGGTCGACGGTGCTGTCGCCGGGGTTGTAGAGCTCGATGAACGCGTTGGTCGGGTTGCCGCTGGTGCCGGTGCGGAACTCGTTGATCTTGATCGGGCTGACGTTGCGTACCTTTTCGGTGGTGGTCTCGGAGCGTCGTCGCACCGGTGCTGGGGTTCGTCCAGGCGGCGTTGGCGATCAGATCGCCGTTGAACGCCGCGGGGCCCGCGGTGACTCGGAAGGTGGCGCTGACGCTCTGGCCGGGTTTGACCGGGTCGGGGAAGCTCATCGAGGTGTCGGTGCTGCCCGCCACGACGCTGGTCCATCGCTTGTCAGGGACGGTGATGCTCAGCTTGACGCCCACCGCGGGCGATCCGGTGGTGTTGGTAAACGTGACGGTGCTGTTTTGGCTTGAACCCGGGCTGAAGGTCTGCAGTCCCGGCGGGGCGCTGGTCGCCGAGGCGGGGGTCAGGCTGAGTCGCTGCACGTCGTAGCGGGCGGCCACGACGTTGTCTTGGACGCGCTGGTCGATGGCGTCAGTCGGGTAGCCGGCGGTCATCGCGGCCTCATAGAAGGTGCCTTGGGAGGCATTGCTGTTGTCGCCGCCGTTGCCGAGCAGGATGGCGCCCTGCTTGCGCATCGGGTCATAGCTTGAGTCGACGCGCGGGCCGTCGAACATGGTCGCCAGCGCGCCCGTCTGCGAGTCGCCGCCCAGGGAGGCCCAGTGGTGCGGCTCGCCCTTGGCGATGGCGGTGACAAAGCGCCAGTCGATGCTGGGCAGATCCGGGCACAGCTTCGACGTCGAGCCCGGGTTGACGCAGCCCACCAGGTTGTTCTCCTGGTCGGTCATGATCCACGGGCCGGGCGGGGGACCGTGATACCAGGCGGTGGCATTGCCGTAGTAGGTGGTCTCCATCGTGCCGTTGCCGTCGTCGCGGCTGTCGATCTCGGCGTTGCCGTAGTCATAACAACAGCCGTCGTTGTAATGGCGGCCGTTGATGACCCAGTAGGTCCCCTCCGGCTGATCGTCGACCGCGATGCCGACGGTGTCGTTGTCGCGCAGGCCCATGCCCGGCTCGATGAACACGCCGTAGACCTTGTGCCCGCCCAGGGTGACCGGCGCCATGTCGGCGATCGGCAGATTGTTCGCGCCGCCCATCGCCGGCCCGCTGAAAGCGCCGCGGGGCGCCTGGGTGAGATCGTTGTGCTTGGGCGACTGGTCATAGAGCGTGCTGATCCAGCAGGTCGTGTTGAGCGCAGAACGCGTCCTGGGCGGCCGCGTCGGCGTACCCGCCCGGATCCGGTTGCGGCTTAGCCACCGGCTCGACGACGCCGATGTCCCTGACCGCGCCGTCGGACAGCCGCTTGACCTGATACAGCGGGCCGTCGTAAGACGCGTACAGCGCCCGCGTGGTGCTGTGAGCGGCCACACAGGGGTCGCCGGCGGCGGCGTAGATGTCACACGGGCCCTTCGGTCTGGGCGGAGGCACCCTGTCTATTGCCTGCGCCGGAAGTGCCAGCGCGAGCGTGACACCAGTCAGCGTGAGCGCACTCGCCGTACCAGCGGCGATGTTCGTTCCGCAGATGCGTCGCGTAGCGGATCTGAGCATGAAGGACTCCTCCGTTCAGCCGAGGTGTCGTCGGTGATGGTGGCGGCGACCGGCTCGTCCGAGGCTCGGGAGGCCCCGGCCGAGCGCGCGATCGCGGCGGCGACGAGCGCGCCGGCACTCCAGGGACGTGGGGCTAAGGATCGGACCCATGCGCGAAGAGCTCCTCCCGTTCGCCGGTTCGCGCGGCGCGATGTTAGCGTTCACAGGGAGGGCGTCAAGCCAGCCCGTCATCGGACAGCTCCTGCCAGGCTGATTGGCGCAGTGAAGCAAGAAGCATCGGGGCACTACGCGAGGTCCTGGTGGTGAGCGCTAACATCGCCGCCGGTCGTCGCAGGGTCGGCCAGGAGGTCCTGGGCGGTCGAGCCGCCGTTGTGCGGCCGGACCTACGACGGCGCCTCGGCTCGACGGTCGTCCCACCGCGCGAGCGCGACCGGCATGGGTCGATCAGATCGTCCGCGATGAGGTCGAGCCTGAGGCACCGCGGACAGATCGAGGTGCCGCGAAAGATCCAGGTGCCGAAGACTCCGAGAGGTCGCAGGTCGCGGTCCCAGTCGACTCGCCGACCTTCGAGGCCCCGCGATGGATCTCGCTTCTGCTGCGCGAGTTGGACTTGTGCGAGATGCGACTTAAACTCGCCCAGTGGAGCGCAAGCTCGCCACGATCCTGTTCGCCGACCTCGTCGGCTCGACCGAGTTAGGCGCGTCGCTCGACCCGGAGTACGCGCGCGATCTGCTCGACCGCTTCTACGACGCGATGGAAGCAGAAATCGCGCTAGGCGGCGGAACGATCGAGAAGTTCATCGGCGACGCGGTCGTCGCCGTGTTTGGTGCGCCCGCCGCCCAGGAGGACCACGCCGAGCGGGCGCTGCAAGTCGCCCTCTGGATGCAGGAGCGGCTGCAGGAGCTCTTCCGCGGCCGGCTCTCTTTACGGATTGGCGTCAATTCCGGCGAGGTCGCGGTCGGCCGGCCTCGCGAGGGCAGCTCTTTCGCGACCGGCGACGCGGTCAATGTCGCCGCGCGCCTCGAACAGGCGGCGGAGCCCGGCCAGGTACTGGTTGGGGAGCGCACCGCATCCATCGTCGGGGACGCGTTCGAGCTCGGCGAGCCGCGGACGGTCGAGGCGAAAGGGAAGGAGGGCGGCGTCGCCTGTAGGGAGCTCGGGCGGATGCTCTCGGCGCGGCGCCCGCGCGGCGGGCACGGGCTGGAAGCGAGGTTCGTGGGTCGCAAGCGCGAGCTCGAGTGGCTCGCGGACATGCTCGCGCGCACGCGGGCGGACGGGCATCCGCGGCTCGCAACGGTTGTGGGTGAGGCGGGCATGGGGAAGACGAGCCTCGTCCGCGAGTTCCGCGAGCGCCTGCCGGCCGGGACGGAGTTTCGCCTCGGTCGCTGCCTCTCCTACGGGCGCAGCGTCACCTACAACGCGCTCGCGGACGTGCTGCGACAGGAACTCGGCTTGCGTCAGGAGGACTCGGCCGAAGAGATGTTGGAGCGACTTGCCGGCCGCGAGATCCTCGGCCTTACGGTCGGGCTCGACGTGGCCGGCGATCTCGAGCCGCGGGCGGCGCTTCTCCAGCTGCAGGATCAGTGGGTGACTCTGATCTCGCAGCTCGGTGAGCGGGGGCCTGCGGTCATGGTCATCGAGGATCTGCATTGGGCGGCCGAACCGCTGGTCGAGGTGCTCGAGCGCGTGCTCGCGGACGCGGAAGGCCCGGTCCTTGTGCTCGCTACCGCGCGGCTCGAGCGAGCTGACTTCCCGGCGCCAGACGTCCTGAGCCTGGAACGGCTCGCCGACGAGGAGGTAAGCGAGCTCGTCGCGGCCGCGCTCGCCGCCCCACTCGAGGCGCGCGCACTCGAGCTGGTCACTCGCCACGCGGAGGGAAACCCGTTCTTCGTCGAGGAAGTGCTCGCGGATCTTCTCGAAAGACGGCTGCTCGAGCGGAGAAACGGCGGCTGGTCGCTGCGCGACGCCGGAGTCGATCTCGGCATCCCGGACTCCGTTCAGGGCGTCCTCGCCGCCCGCATCGACCTGCTGCCGGCCGAGGCGAAAGAGGCGCTCCAGGCCGCCTCGGTGATCGGCCGTTCGTTTACTCCAGGAGGCCTGGCCGCACTCACCGGATCGAGCGCCGAGGTACGCACCCTCGTGGAGCGCGGCTTCGTCCGTCCCACGGAACCGGAGCTCGTCTTCAAGCACGCGCTCACCCGCGACGTCGCCTACAGCAGCCTGCCGAAGGCAAGCCGGGCGCGCCTCCACGCCGCCTTCGCGCGGTGGCTCGAGGCCGACGACGCGACGGACGGCCGGGCGGGCGTGTTGGCGCAGCACTACTCCGAGGCGGTCGCTCCCGGCATCGTGGAGCTCGCCTGGCGGGACCACGAGGAAGAGCTTCGAAGAGCTGTCGGCGGCGGCACTGCGCTGGCTACGGCGTGCCGCCGAGCTCTCGCTGGCGCGCTTCGACCTCGAGGACACACTCTCGCTGCTTCATCGCGCCGCCGAGATCGCGCCGGGCGACGCCGAGGTGTGGCATGCGATCGGCCGCGTGAACGCTTTGAAGTTCGACGGCGAGGCCATGTGGTCGGCCATGGAGAAGGCGATCGAGCTGACGGAGGGCACGGAGGCGCTCGCAGAGCTGTACGCGGAGCTCACGTTCGAATCGACCATGCGCGGCGGGATGTGGAAGCGTCCGCTCGAACACGAGCCTGGTCGAGAGCTGGCTCGCCCGAACGTTCGAGCTCGCGGATGCGGGGGGCGCACGCGCAGGCCAGAGCCTTCGTCACCAAGTCGATGTGGGAGGACGACGCCGAGCTGGCGGAACAGGCGGTCGCGCTTGCCGAGCGACTCGACGATCCGGTTCTGCTGTCCTACGCCTACTGGGTCCGGTCGGGAGCGGCTTTCGTCGAGCCTCGACTTCCACGAGGCCGACCGCTGGGCGCGGCGCCGCTTCGAGCTCATCGATCGCCTGACCGATCCGGACAAGATCGCGCACATCTATTTCTACGGAGCGACCGCTGCGCTCGCCGCCGGCCGGCCGGACGAGGCAGAGGCGCTCGTGGCGCAAGCACGACATCGTCGCCTCACGCCTGAGCACGCACCACGAGGTTCACGCGCTCGGCGTTCTGCTCTTCGTCGAGGAGGCGCTCGGACACTGGGACGAGGTGCGCCGGCTTCAGCACCGCGTCGAACGGGCCGTCGCCGACAACCAGGGCACGCCGTGCGTGCTCAACGCGAGGACGCTGTTCTCGTGTGCCGTCGCGTGCGGCGAGCTCGGTCTCGATGCCGAGGCGCAGCGACTCGAGGAGGCTGCAGTCGAGCAGGGCTTTCAAGACGGCGGCATGGGTTTCTGGCTCGACCCGCCGCCGGCACATCTCGCCCTGCTGCGAGGCGACCTCGAACGGCTCGACGCCTTACTCGAGTCGTCCGGCGCGACGTGGCAATGGTCGATGGACGGCAGCCTCTACGCGCTGGCGACGAAACTCGAGGCGCTGATCGCGCTCGGCCGGACGAGCGAGGCCGAGGAAGCCGCGACCCCCCTTCTTCAGCCGGGGACGTATCTCGAGCCGTTCGCCCTGCGTACGCTCGGTCTCGCCCGGAGCGACCGCACCTTGATCGAACAGGCGGTCGAGCGCTTCGAGGCGATGGGGCTCGCCTGGCACGCGGCGAAGACACGCGCGCTCGCGCCGGCGTAGGTCGGGAGGAGGTGGTCCGCCATCAGACGCTCGCCGCGAGGCGAGCGCAGGGACGCAGCGTCTGTCGCAACGTGGCCAACAGGTCCCGCTGGATGGCGCAGTGCCTCCGATCCCACGTACTGACGGCGAAGACCGCCCGAACGACTACCGCGGCCATGCCGCGAATGCGCGCAAGTGGGTGCATGTGCCGGTGAGGCGACGATCCAGGGAAACTCTGAAGCCATGGCGCGCCTGCACGACACCACCCCGGCGGCCGACGGCTTCCACATGCCGGCCGAGTGGGCGCCGCATGACGGCTGCTGGATGATCTGGCCGGAGCGGCCGGACAACTGGCGCCTGGGCGGCCAAGCCGGCGCAGGCGGCGTTCGCGGCCGTCGCGACGGCGATCCGGCGGCGGCGAGCCGGTGACGATGGCGCGTGTCCGCGCGCCAGTTCGAGCACGCGCGCGCGGCGCTGCCGCCCGAGGTGCGCGTCGTCGAGATGACGACCGACGACGCCTGGATGCGCGACGTCGGGCCGACGTTCGTCGTCGACGGGCACGGCGAGCGCCGCGGCGTCGACTGGGACTTCAACGCGTGGGGCGGCCTCGAGGGCGGCCTGTACTGCGCCGTGGGATCACGACGATCTCGTCGCGCGCAAGGTCGCTCGAGATCGAGCGGCGCCGATCGCTACCGCGCGCCGCTGGTGCTCGAGGGCGGCTCGATCCACGTCGACGGCGAGGGCACGTGCCTCACCACCGAGGAGTGCCTGCTCAACCACAACCGCAACCCGTCGCTCACGCGCGAGGACAGATCGAGGAGCACCTGCGCGACTACCTCGGCGTCGAGCGCGTGCTCTGGCTCGGCGCCGGGACTCTACAACGACGAGACCGACGGCCACATCGACAACATCGCCTGCTTCGCTGCGGCCGGGCGTCGTCGCGCTGCACTGGACCGACGACGACTGCCGACCCGCAGCACGAGATCTCGCGCGGACGCGCTGCGCGCGGCTCGAGGCGGCGACCGACGCGCGCGGGCGCTCGCTCGAGGTGCGTCGAGCTGCCGATGCCCGGCCCGATGCTCGATGACCGAGGAGGAGGCCGCCGGCGTCGACCACGTGGAGGGCACGCAGCCGCGCGGGCCGGGGATCGGCTCGCCGGCTCCTACGCGAACTTCTACATCGGCGACCAGCCGCGTCGTCGTCCCGCTGCTCGACGAGCGCCACGACGACGAGGCGCTCGAGATCCTCGAGGGCAGTTCCCGGGCCGCGAGGTCGTCGGCGTGCCGGCGCGCGAGATCCTGCTCGGCGGCGGCAACGTCCACTGCATCACGCAGCAGGTGCCCGCGCCGCCCGCGGCTCAGCCGAGCAGGTAGCGCCGCCGAGAGCGGCACCTCGTCGACCGGCGGCGCGCCGACCGGCTCGCCGTCGAGCGTGACCGCGTGCGTGCGCGGGTCGACCCGCACCGTCGCCGCGCGCGGTCGTTGCGCACCATGTCGGCGGCGGTCAGGTCGCGGCAGCCGCTCGACGCGCGGCGCGCGCGCGCGTCGTCGGCAGCTCGGCGTCCATCGCCGCCGCGCGGCCAGGAAGGCGAGCGACAGCCGCGCCGGGGCGCCGCCGCGCGCGCCGATCTGCGGCGCGACGCGCGACCGGCTCGGCGAGCATCGTCGTCGCGTTGCCGTCGCCCGACGGCGCCCCAGGCGGCGATGCCGGCCTTGAGGACGAGCTCGGGCCGCACGCCGAAGAAGTGCGGCTGCCAGAGCACCGCGTCGGCGAGCCGGCCCGGCTGCAGCGAGCCGACGTGCTCGGCGAGCCCGTGCGCGATCGCCGGGTTGACTCGTGACCTTGGCGAGGTAGCGCAGCACGCGCTCGTTGTCGCCCGGGCCCGGCCTCGGCGCCGCGCGCGCGCTTCATCACGTGCGGCGTTCTGGAACGCGCGGCGCACGACCTCGCCGACGCGGCCCATGCCCTGCGAGTCCGAGCTGAAGCATCGGGATCACGCCGAGGTCGTGCAGCACGCCCTCGGCGGCCATCGTGCGCGGGCCGCACGCGCAGCGCGGCCGCACGTCGCAGTCGCCGGCGCGGCCGCCCGGGTCGAGCACGTGCACGGCGCGCGACCATCGCGAGGTGCTCGGCCTCGGCGTCGACGCCGAACGGCACCGTCGGGCGAGGTCGAGGAGGCAGAGGACGTTCGCGCGCCGGCGAGGTCGAGCAGGTCCGGCGCGTGGCCGCCGCCGGCGCCCTCGATGTGGAACGCGTGCACCGTGCGGCCGGCGAACGCGGCGAGCGTGTCCTGCGACGCGAGAGCGCCTCGTTGAGGCCGTCGGTGTGGATCGCGAGCTGGACGTCGTGGCGCGTCGCAGACGTCGAGCGCGGTGCGCGATCTGCTCGGGCGCCGGCGCCGACGTCCTCGTGGATCTTCAGGCCCGCCGCCGCCGGCGCGCAGCGCCGCCTCGACGGGCGCCGGGTCGACGCGACGAGCCGCGCACCAGCAGCGCGACGTTGAGCGGCACGCGCCTCGAGCGCGGCCCAGGTCGCCGCCAGGCCCTCGGCGGGGTTGCAGCCGAGGTTCCAGACGGGCCCGAAGTCCTGGATCACGAGCGTCGTGATGCCGCCGGCGAGCGCGGCGTCGGCGACCTGCGGCGAGAGCCAGTGCACGTGCGTGTCGATCGCCGCCGGGCGTGACGATCAGCCCGGTCGCGTCGAGGACCGCCGTCGCCGGGTCCGAGCACGACGTCGATGCCGTCCATCGTGTCGGGGTTGCCGGCGCGGCCGACCGCGACGATGCGCCCGTCGGCGATGCCGATGCTCGTGCGGCGCACGCCGAGCACCGGGTCGAGCAGGAGCCCGCCGACGATCGCGAGCTCGACGCCGCCGCGCTCGGCGCGCACGCCGAGGCCGTCGCGCATCGTGCCGCCGAAGCCGGCCAGGATCTGGTCGGGCCCGCCGACGTCGTCGCCCTCGGGCACGAGCGTCAGGGCCGTGTCGCCGAGGCGGACGGCGCTCAGGCACCGCGGTAGCCCCGCTCGCGCGCCAGCGCCAGCGCCGCCTCGCGCGCGCCCGGCGCGTCGAGCGGGCCGTCGACGAGCCCGCCGTGCCCGCGGATCGACGCGCGCGCCGCCGATCGGGCGCAGGCGCACGGTCGCGCGGCTCGCCCGGCTCGAAGAAGACCTTCACGCCCGGCCGGGACGGCGAGGCGCATGCCCCACGCCGCCGCGCGGTCGAAGCGCAGCGCGCGGTTGACCTCGAAGAAGTGGAAGTGCGAGGTCACGCCCGACCAGCACGTCGCCCTCGTTGACGACCTCGACGCGTGACGGTCGCTCCGGCCCCACGGGCACCTCGAGCTGCGGCGGGCGGCGGCGGCCCGGACCGCGCCGATCGGGTCGTGCAGCACGAGCAGCCGCGAGCCGTCGGCGAACAGCGCCTCGACCTCGACGCGCGGCACCAGCGCGCGCGACGCCGTCGAGCACGTCCTCGGGCCCGAGCGCCGCGTAGCCGCGCGCGACCGCCTCCTCGTAGGCGACGCCCGTCGCGCGCCGCCTCGCAGACCTCGTCGGCGATCAGCGCCGTCGCCTCGGCCTGCTCGAGCCGCAGCCCGCGCGCGCGCCGGCGCCGCGCGAGCTCGGCGGCCAGGAAGAGCAGGAGCCGGTCCTGCCTCGCGGGGCAGCAGGCGCATCGGCGCGCAGTCTGCCACGCCGGCGCGGCCGCGCTGCTACTCGACGACGTCGGCCTGCTCGGCGTGCGCGAGCAGCGCGTCGATCGGCACGACGTCGAGCGCGCGGGCGTGCGTGGCGGCGAGGACCACGCCCGGAGCGCAGCCCGCGTCGTAGGCCTCCAGCCAGCGCGAGGCGCAGACGCACCAGCGGTCGCCGGGCGACAGTCCGGGGAAGCCCCACTCGGGCCGCGGCGTCGACAGGTCGTTGCCGGCGAGCGCGCTGAACTCCAGGAACGCCGCGGTCATGACCGCGCACACCGTATGGCCGCCGACGTCCTCCACCCCGGTGGCGCAGCAGCCGTCGCGATAGAAGCCCGTCAGCGGATCGGCCGAGCACGACAGCAGCTCGCCGCCGACGACGTTGGTGTCCGGCTCGCGGCTCATGCGCCCATTGTGCCCGTGGCCGCGTGTGTGCCGCACGTCACGGGATCGCCGAGGTGTGCAACGGCGTCTCAGGAGCATGCGCATCAGCTACGCCAACATCGTCGCCAGCCTGGCGCTGTTCGTCGCCCTCGGGGGCACGGCGGCCGCCGTCACCGCAATCCCGCGCGACAGCATCGGCTCGCCGCAGATCCGCAAGGACGCGGTCCGTTCGCCCGAAATCGCAAAGGACGCGGTCCGTTCGCCGGAGATCGCCAAGGACGCGGTCCGTTCGCCGGAGATCGCGAAGGACGCGGTGCGAGCGCCGGAGATCGCCGACGACGCCGTCCACAGCTCGGAGATCAGCGACGGCGCGATCCGCCTCGCCGACATCTCCACCGGCGCGCAGAACGCGCTGCACGGCGCCCAGGGCCCGGCCGGACCCGCGGGCGTGGCCGAGGTGCGCGTCGCATCCGGCGGCCAGGCCATCGTGCCGCAGTGCACCGACCAGAACCTGACCGACTGCCCCAACCTCCTCACGCGCACGCTGGGCGCCGGAAACTGGCTCGTCCAGGCCAAGCTCGACGTCAGCAACGCCAACTTCAAGGGAGTTTTCCTCGACCACTGCGGCCTCGAGCAGGGGACCAGGGAGCTCGACCGGGCCGACTTCCAGCTCGAGGCACTCGGGGACCACGCCGACATCGAAACCATCGCGCTGACCGGCGTGCTCACGAACGTGACGAACGGAACGACCGTGGCGGTGCGCTGCACCGAGGAGCCCGGGGAGGACATCTTCGCCCCGCACACGGCCATCACGGCCATGAAGGTGACGACGGTCGTCGGTCCGTGAACGCCACGTCTACTTAGTGGCTCGATGTGGGCTGGGCCGCGCGATGCGGGGTCCAGCCAGGCACCGAGGATTGGTTCCGCGTGGCGCCTTTGTCACGCATGTGGTGCACGCGGCGCCACGCGCGGCAGATCAGCGGCGATTGAAGGTGGGCGGGGCCGGCGGCGCGGGCGGTCGCCCTCGCGCCCGGCGACCGCCGCCGGCGGTCGGCGAATCGCGTCGCGTGGGTCGTTTTGCTCGAAGAGCGAGCACAAAGCCCCACGCGACGCCCGGTTGGCACGCCGCCCCTCGGCCGCAGCGCGCCCGGTCGACCGCCGGCTTCGCCAGGAAGGCCCGCGCCGGCGGTGCGGCCCATTCTGAGTTCCTCGTTGCCCTGACCACATAGCGCCGCCAACACGGCGCGGACGATGAACCCACATCAACCCTCTAGTACGGCATCACGCTCGTGAACTGCGCGCGGCTGGGCGCGGCGTCGGCTGTGCCGAGGAAGCGCGCCCTCACGTTGAAGCCCACCGGCACGCGCACGCGGACGTGGTGATCGGAGGTGGCGAGCTCGCAGACGTCGCGGCAGCGCGTCTTGTGATGCCAGCGTGCGATCGCGTAGCGCTTCACCGGCCGCCAAGGCGCCCCCACGACTTCGCTCGCCGCCTCGATGAGGACCGTCCCGCGGATCGCGCCGTCGACGTAGACGACGCCGCGCGCCGTGCCGTGCTTGTTGACCCAATTGCCGTTCTCGGTCGTCGTCCGCGTCCGGCGCGCCGGGACGGTCACCGCGACGCCGGCGGCCGTCTCCGGCGCAGCGCCGGCCGACGGCTGCACCCAGGCGCACAGGCGGTAGGTCCCGGGGGCGGGCGTCAGCGGCAGCGTCGTCTGGTCCTTCGTGCTCAGGAGCGACAGCCCGGCAGACGGGAACGCCGGGAATCCGGCGGCCGCGGTGAAGGTCGGCGGGCAGACCGAACCCGGGACCAGCGACCCGAAGACGCGACGGGCCGGACCATCGGACCGGGCGAGGAGTCCGAGCGTGAACGGCAGGCCGCGGTGGACGACGACCGGCGCGCCCAGCCGGACCTCTGCGAACGGCGGCACCACGCTGAAGGGAACGCCGACCGGCGGCGCGGCAGCGGCTCCGCCGCGCTCGAGCCAGGCGCAGAGCAGGCGCGGGCCGACCGCGCCCGACAGCGGCACGTCGACGGAATACTCGTCGGTCACGAGCGTGTCGCTCTGCAGCGGGCCCGCATCCGCCGCGGCGGTTGCCGCGCACGGCCCCGCGGATGCGGCGCGGACGGCGACGCGCAGCCGATCGCCGCCCGGATCGGCGTAGCCGCTGAGCGGGGTCACCGAGCCATCGTCGAGTACGACCTGGGCGCTACCGAAAAGGGGATCGCGGTCGAGCGTCGCCGCCGACGCGCCGCCGGCGACGATCAGGACCGCGGCGACCGTGACGGCGATCGTGGTGAGGGGGCGTGGCACCCGGCAAGGCTAGGTGCGCGATTCCCACGCGTCGTCCTCATCGCGGACGATTCGCAACCCGCCCGGAGGAGGACGGGTCAGCGCGGCCGCGTCGCCAGCACGATGCTGCAGAGCGCGACGAGCGCGATGCCGACGGCGGCGAGGACGGCCACCACGGCGTGCGACACCTCCGTGTCGGCCACCAGCACCGCGCCGCCGCCGAGCACGGCGACGACGCCGACGGCGATCCGCCAGTCGTCGCCGACAACGAAGTCCCACCAGAAGCGCGCGAAGCCGGCGACGAAGCGCATCACACGGCCTCCCCGGCGCGCGGCGCGACGAGCCTGACCGCCGCCCACGCCAGCGCGCACCACGCGACGAGCAGCACCGGCAGCGCGAGGTCTCCGCCGGGCCAGTCCAGGCGCTCCTGGCCCGCGGAGAACCAGCCCAGCCCCTCGACCGCCCAGAACGTGCCGAACGTCGTCAGCAGCAGGCCGACGACGAACTTGATCGTGTTCTCGGGCACGCGCGCCAGCGGGCGGTGCAGCGCGAACCCGGCGGCGATGACGATCACGCCGCCGAGCGCGGCGCCGACGACCGCCAGCGGGATCGAGCCGGCGTTGAGGCCGAAGGTGATGACGATGAAGACGATCTCCAGGCCCTCGAGGAACACGCCCTTGAAGCTGACGACGAAGGCGAACCAATCCAGGCCGAGGCGGCGCTCGTCGCCGGCCTGCGCCGCCGCGTCCACCTCGGCGCGGAACGCCGCGTCCTCGTCGTGCAGCGCCTTCAGGCCGGCGGCGCGCAGGATCGCCTTGCGCAGCCATTGAAGGCCGAAGACCAGCAGCAGCGTGCCGATGACCAGCGACACCAGCGCCTCGGGCAGCCATTGCGCCAGCGCGTAGCCGGCGATCGCGGTGATCGCGGCCAGCGCCAGCACCGCGGCGCCGACCCCCGCCCACGTCGAGCGCCAGTCCCGCGTCGTGCCCATGGCGAGCACGATCGTCAGGGCCTCGACGAACTCGACGCCCGATGCGAGCAGGGTCGCGACGACGAGGCCGATGGCGTTGCCGGTGGTCATGCGGGGAGGTCGCCGGCGGTCATGGCGGGAGATTAGTCACGTCCCCCTTGACAAACCGCCGGTCGATGTGGTTACACTTCCGCCGCTGTTCCAAAAACGTTTTCGCTAATGGAAGAACGCATCACCATCCGCCAGCTCGCCCGCATCAGCGGCGTGTCGATCGGCACCGTCTCGCGGGCGCTGAACGGCTACTCGGACGTCAACCCCGAGACGCGCGAGCGGATCATGCGCCTGGCGCGCGAGCTCGACTACACGCCGGCCGCCGCGGCGCGCAGCCTCGTCACCCAGCGCTCGCATCTCATCGGCGTCTTCCTCGAGACCGGCGAGGGCCACCCCGACCCGTTCGGCAACCCGTTCTTCTACGAGGTCCTCGTGGGCCTGAAGAACGCGATCGGCGCCGCGGGCTACGACCTGCTGCTCTTCGCCAGCGAGCGGCCGGGCAACGGCTACGGCGACCACTCCTACCTCAAGCGCGCGCGCCATCACAACGTCGCCGGCGTCGTGCTGATGGACGTCGATCCCGACGACGCCGAGGTCCGCCGGCTCGTGCGCTCAGACCTCGCGTGCGTCGGCGTCGACGTCGAGCTCGTGGGACCCGCCACGGAGTACGTGATCTCCGACAATGTCGGCGGAATCGCCCTTGCCATGCGGCATCTTCACGGTCTCGGGCACCGTCGCATCGCCACGATCACCGGCCTGCTCGACACGCGGCCGGGCGCCGACCGCCTGCGCGCCTATCGCTCCGAGGGACAGGCCCTCGGCCTCGCCTACCGCGACGAGTACGTCGCGTACGGCGACTTCTACGTCGAGAGCGGCCATCGCGAGATGGCCAAGCTGCTCGCGCTGCCCGAGCCGCCGACCGCCGTCGTCGCGGCCTCGGACCTCATGGCCCTCGGGGCGATCCGCGCGGTCACCGAGGCGGGTGGCGCCGTGCCGCACGACATCTCCATCATCGGCTTTGACGATCTTCAATTCGCCGGCCACGTCCATCCGCCGCTCACCACGCTGCGGCAGGACAAGACCGGCCTGGGAGCGGAGGCCGGTCGCGCCCTACTGGCGCTGATCGATGGCAGGCCCGATACACCTGCCGTGATGACGCTGCCAGTCGAGCTCGTCGTACGCGGGTCCACGACGTCGCCGCCATCAGGGGCGTAAACGAGGGGGTGATCGAGGACCCACGCGCAGGATCACGGGAGCGACCGGACAAAATCGTTTTCGCGCAGGAGGAGAAGCTATGCGCAGGAAGCTCGCGACGGTCTCATGGCTGATCGCGGTCGTGCTCGCCCTGGCCGTCGCGGCCTGTGGCGGGAGCAGCAGTGACAACAACAAGTCCAGCACCAGCAGCGCCACGTCGACGCCTGCCAAGCAGAACACGACGCTGACGCTGTGGACGATGCCCAACAGCCCTGATCCGAAGAAGGATCTCGACCAGTTGATCGCGCCGTTCACGGCGCAGACCGGCATCAAGGTCAACGTGCAGGTGGTGGGCTGGGACGTCCAGCTCGACCGCATCCGCAACGCCGCGGTTTCCGGCACGGGGCCCGACATCACGCAGGCCGGCACGACGCAGGTGCCGTTCTTCGCCGCGCTCGGCGGCTTCGCCAACCTCGACAAGGACGTCGGCCAGATCGGCGGCTCCAACGGATACAACCCCGCCATCTGGAACACGACGAAGGTCGTCGGCCAGGACGGCACGTGGGCGCTGCCGTGGTTCACCGAGGCGCGGGCCATCTACTACCGCAGCGACGTGCTCAAGAAGGCGGGCCTGGATCCCAGCACCGCGTTCAAGGACTGGGACACGTTCCGCCAGAGCCTGCTGACGATCAAGCAGAAGGTTCCGACCATCGGTGGCAAGCCGATCGCGCCGTTCGGCCAGCCCGGCGGCAAGGCGTTCGACCTCGTCCACGACGTGATGCCGTTCGTGTGGGCAGCCGGCGGCTCGGAGCTGTCGCCCGACAACAAGACCTCGACGATCAACTCGCCGCAGGCCGAAGAGGGCATCCGGTTCATGACCCAGCTGATCAAGGACGGCACGTTCGACAAGAGCATGCTCGAGCGCGACGGCACGCAGGTCGAGAACCAGTTCAAGGGCGGCCATCTGGCCGTCTGGATCGGCGGCCCATGGGTCCTCGGCTCGGTCAAGCGCGCCGATGACGACACGTGGTCGAAGGCCGCGCGCGCGAGCGTCGGCGTCGCCCCGCTTCCCATGGGCCCGACGGGCAAGGCGTTCACGTTCCTCGGCGGTTCGGACCTGATGGTCTTCAAGAGCTCCAAGCACCAGGACGCCGCCTGGCAGCTGTTGAAGTACCTCGCCTCCGACCGGGTGCAGCAGGGCTACGCCAACCTGCTGGGCATGTTCCCGGCCAAGGAGAGCGCCCAGAAGCAGTACGGCTCTCAGGATGCGAACCTCGAGAAGTTCCTGACCGCAGTGCAGGATGGGCGTACGTATTCGCCGATCCCGCAGTGGGCGCAGGTCGAGAACGCCTACAAGGGCTCGTTCGGCCAGATCCTCACGACGGCCGCGGCGAACGGCAACGTGAGCGACGCCGTGCTGAAGAAGCAGCTCGACAACGCGGCCAAGCAGGCCGACGGCTTCCTCGCACAGAGCACGGGCTGATCCATCCATCGACGCCATGGGGGAGGCGCGGGCGCGCCCCGCGCCTCCTCAGGCACCTCGTCTTCGGGTCCTCATGCCAACACCCACGCTCAAGCCACCCGTCCTGCGGGACGAGGTGAGCGCCGACGTCGTGCGCGCCCCCGCGCCGCCACGAGCCTGGCGCCTGCGCCGCCGCAAGGGCCACTCGCGCCACGGGCTCGCGTACCGGCTGATCCTGCCGGCGGTCGTCTTCATGCTGATCGTGCACCTCCTGCCGATGGTCGGCGGGGTCGTGCTCTCGTTCAAGAACCTGAACACATTCACCTTCTCGCGCCTGTTCGACGCCCCGTGGAACGGGCTGCACAACTACCGCGCGATCCTCTTCGACAGCGCCAACCCGCTCCACGACGGCTTCGTGGACGCCGCGCGCAACTCGGTGATCTACACGACCACCACCGTCGCCGGGACGCTCGTCGGCGGCTTCGCGCTCGCGCTGCTCCTGAACCGCCCGATGCGCGGCGTCAAGGTCGCCAGGACGCTGATGCTGACGCCATGGGTGATACCGAGCTTCGTCGTCGCGAGCCTCTGGCAGTTCATGTGGCAGAGCGACAACGGGATCATCAACAAGGTCCTCGTCGACTACACGCACGTGCTGGGCCACCGGCCGGTGTGGCTGATCGGCGACAACGCGATCTGGGCGATCGTCATCCCAAGCATCTGGCGCGCGCTGCCGTTCGCGATGCTCATCTTCCTCGCGGGCCTGCAGGCGGTGCCCGACGAGCTGCACGAGGCGGCTTCGATCGACGGCGCCAATGCGTGGCAGCGCTTCCGGCGGATCACGATTCCGCTCCTTCGGCCGCTGATCGCCATCCAGCTGCTGTTCAACGTCATCTACGCGACGTACCAGTACGCCATCCCCGTGGTGATGATGGGGACCAACCCAGGCCCCAAGGCGGACCTGCTGATGACGCTGATCGTCCGCCAGTCGTTCTCCAACAACCTCTTCGGGTTCGGGTCGGCGGCGTCGGTGCTGCTGATGCTCGCGATGCTCGGCTGGGTCGGCATCTGGTACATCGGCTTCCGGCGCGATCTGGAGCTGGCGCGATGACCGCGCTCTCCTACCGCGCGCGTCGCCGCCTGATCAACCGCGGCCTCGACGTGCTCACGTGGGTGGTGCTGATCGTGATGCTCGCGCCGGTCTTCTGGCTGGTCGCGTCGTCGCTGCAGACCGAAGGCCGGCTCTCCAGCGGCAGCTACGACTTCCTGCACCCGACGTTCAAGGCCTTCTCGAAGATGTGGTCGCAGATCGACTTCGGCCACTACTTCGCCAACTCGCTGATCATCTGCACGGCCGCGTCGCTGTTGGCAACAGCCTTCGCCGCCTCGGCGGGCTACGCGCTTGCGCGCTACCGCTTCCGCGGCGCGCGGACGTTCTCGCTGGCCGCGATCGGCACGCAGCTGATCCCCGGCTCGATGTTCCTGCTGCCGGTCTTCCTCGGGATGATCTGGCTCAAGCGGCACACGCCGATCTCTCTGATCGATACGCGCACGGGGATGATCATCGTCTACACGGCGTTCTTCACGCCCGTGGCGATCTTCTTCATGCGCTCGTTCTTCCTCGCGATCCCGCCGGATCTCGAGGAGGCAGCGCAGGTAGACGGGTGCACGCCGTTCATGGCGTTCATCCGCATCGTGCTCCCGAGCGCGGCGCCGGGCCTGGTGGCGACCTTCGTCTACGCCTTCCTGTTCGCATGGGACGAGCTGCTGTTCGTGAGCGCGCTCACGCAGACCCACGCGGAGACGATCCCGCTCGGGATCCGGCTCTTCATCGGCAACTACCAAGAGCAATACGCGCCGCTCATGGCCGCCGGCGTCGTCTCGGCGATCCCGGTGGTCGTGGCGTTCTTCGCCACCCAGCGCTGGCTGGTGCGCGGCCTCACCGCGGGGGCGGTCAAGGGATGACGACGATCGAACCGCAGGTCCTTGAACTCGGCGACGAGCCAGACGCGGGAGCGTTCCCGCCGGCGCTGCGCCTCGGCGCGGCCACAGCCTCCTTCCAGATCGAGGGCGCCGCGCACGCGGACGGCCGCGGCGAGTCGATCTGGGATCGCTTCTGCCGCGTGCCCGGCGCGGTGGCCAACGGCGATACCGGCGACGTCGCCTGCGACCACTACCACCGCTGGGAGTCCGACCTCGACCTCATGGCCGAGCTGGGCCTTGAGTGCTACCGCTTCTCGATCGCGTGGCCGCGCGTGCAGCCCGACGGGCGCGGGCCGGCCAACGCCGCGGGGCTGCGCTTCTACCGGCGCCTGGCCGAGGGCCTGCTCGACCGCGGCATCGAGCCGATCGCCACGCTGTATCACTGGGACCTGCCGCAGGCGCTGCAGGACGCCGGCGGCTGGGGCGAGCGCGACACGGCCGCGCGCTTCGCCGAGTACGCCGCGATCGTGGCCGACGAGCTCGGCGACGCCGTGTCGCAGTGGATCACGCACAACGAGCCGTGGGTGGTCGCCTTCCTCGGCCACGCGGAGGGAACCAAGGCGCCGGGCCTGCGCCACTGGCCCACCGCGCTGCGCGCGTCACACCACCTGCTGCTCTCGCACGGCCTCGCCCTGCAGGCCATGCGCGCCTCGCTGGGCGAGCTGGCCGAGATCGGCATTGCCCTCAACCAGTTCCCGATCCACCCGGCCGGCCCGGGTGAGGCCGACCGCGACGCGGCCCGGCGCATCGACGGCCACCTCAACCGCTGGTTCCTGGACCCGCTGCTGCGCGGCGCCTACCCCGCCGACATGATGGACTGCTACGAGTCGCTCTACGGACCGCCGCTGTCGGTGCGCGACGGCGACCTGGCGCTCATCCGCCAGCCGATCGACTTCCTCGGGGTCAACTACTACAACCCGCAGCGGATCGCGGCCGCACCGGCGGACCTGCCCTTGCAGGCGCGCCAGGTGCCCGCCCCGCCGCCGACCACCGCCATGGGCTGGGAGGTCGATCCGGGCGGCCTGCACGACGTCCTGCTGCGCCTGCGCCGCGACTACGGACCACTGCCGGTCTACATCACCGAGAACGGCGCCTCGTTCGACGATCCGCCGGCCACCAACGGCTGCGTCGAGGACCCGGAGCGCACGGCCTACCTGCAGGGCCACCTCGCCGCGCTCGCGCGCGCGGTGGCCGACGGCGCCGACGTGCGCCGCTACTGCGTGTGGTCGCTGCTGGACAACTTCGAATGGGAAGAGGGCTACGACAAGCGCTTCGGCATCGTCCACGTGGACTTCGAGACGCAGGCCCGCGCCCCCAAACGCAGCGCCCTCTGGTACCGCGACTTCATCGCGCGCGTGCGCGCGGGAGGTGATCGCTGATGGCCGGTCTCGCCTTCGAGGGCGTGAGCAAGGTCTTCCCGGACGGCACCACGGCGGTGCGCGACTTCAGCCTCGAGGTCGGCGACGGCGAGCTGATGATCCTCGTCGGCCCGTCGGGCTCGGGCAAGTCGACTGCCCTGCGGATGCTCGCCGGCCTGGAGGACGCCACCGAGGGGACGATCCGCATCGGCCCGCGCGTAGTCAACGACCTGGCTCCCAAGGACCGCGACATCGCGATGGTCTTCCAGAGCTACGCGCTCTACCCGCACATGGACGTCGCCGGCAACCTCGGCTTCGCGCTGCGCATGCAACGCATGGAACGCACGGCGATCGCCGAGCGGGTGGCCGCCGCGGCGCAGCGGCTCGGGCTGTCGGACCTGGTCGCGCGCCGCCCGCGGGCGCTCTCGGGCGGGCAGCGTCAGCGTGTCGCAGTCGGGCGCGCGATCGTCCGCCAGCCGCAGGCATTCCTGATGGACGAGCCGCTGTCGAACCTCGACGCCAAGCTGCGCGTGGAGATGCGGGCCTACCTGGCCCGCCTGCGCCAGGAGCTCGGCACGACGACCGTCTACGTCACCCACGACCAGGTCGAGGCGATGACGATGGGCGATCGCGTCGCGGTCATGCGCGACGGGCACCTCGAGCAGTGCGACACGCCGCAGGTGCTCTACGACCGGCCGGCCAACCTCTTCGTCGGCGGCTTCATCGGATCGCCGGAGATGAACTTCGCACGCGGGCACCTCGACCATGACGGCGACGGCCTCGCGCTTGTGCTCGGGCCCCAGCGCGTGCGGCTGCCGGCCTACCTGCCCGATGCCGTGCTCGCGCGCGGCGGCGAGGAGGTCGTGGTCGGCATCAGGCCCGAGGCGCTGTCCCACGTGCCGCCGGGCATCGCGAGCGACGCCGTGCTCGAGGCGCCCGTCGTGCTCGTCGAGTCGCTGGGCTCCGACCTGCTCGTCCACTGCGAGCTCGACGCCCCGGCGGTGCTGACCGAGGATCAGCTCGAGGTCGCGCGCGAGGTCGGCGGCCAGACGGCGGCCCAGCAGGTCAGCGCCCGGATCACCGCCCGTCTGGCGCCGGACGCGGGCGTGGTCGCCGGCGATCGGGTGCGCCTGGGCGTCGATGTCGGGCGGATGCACTTCTTCGATCCCGAGACCACGCTCGCTTTGCGGTGAGCGCCAGAGTCTTCGAAATGGCGGCAGAGCCGCGGCGGCGCGGAGATGGGATGACCCGGCCCACCCGCTCCGGCCGCGGTTGGTGGGTGGGCCGCGCCTAGCTGCCCGCCCACCACGGCCGCCCCGGGCCGCCGCCGGCTCCATTGCTCCCGTGAGCCGTCGGCGGCCCGGCTGGCCTAGTTGGCTAGGAACTGCACCTAGTGGGCCACTAGGGTTTCGTACTCGGGGCCGGCCGGGGACTCATAAGGTCCTCTTCATCTGCCGATAGGAAAAGCAGAGGTTGCGCTCCTACGATCGGCGGGCCGTGTGACCAAATCAGCCCGGCCGTGTAGGAATAGGAGCCGACCGCATCTTCAGTCTCGCGGCGGCGTTGTAGGACAGTGGCCCAGAGGAGGTTGCGTAAGCAACCAATCCGGGGTACAATACCAACTGTAGTAATCGGATTTGAGATATGGAGGATCTTGCTCGAAACGACGAACCCCCTCCGGGACGAGGCACTCGTTCATGCCGACGCCCTCGATCAGCTTCTTCAGCGCGCCAACCAGTTCAGGCTGCTTCGGCCCGCCGAGGAGCTCGAGCTGGCGCAGCGCATCGAGCGTGGCGATCTCGTCGCCAAGGAGCGGTTGATCAATTGCAATCTGCGGCTGGTGGTCTCGATCGCCCGCCGCTATCAGGGCCACGGCCTGACCCTCAACGACCTCGTACAGGAGGGGATGCTGGGCCTCATTCGCGCCGCCGAGAAGTTCGACTGGCGCAAGGGGTTCCGGTTCTCCACCTACGCGACGCTGTGGATCAGGCAGGCCATCCAGCGCGGCCTTGACAACACGGGCCGCACGATCAGGCTGCCCGCCCACGTCGCCACCAAGGCGCGCAAGGTCGGGCGTGCCCGCAACGAACTGGCCGTAAAGCTCGAGCGCGAGCCCGAGGTCGGGGAGATCGCGGAGGCCGTCGAGATGCCGCTGGAGGAGGTCGAGGCCATCGTGGCCGTCGATCGCACCCCCTCGAGCCTCGACATGCGCCTCGGCGACGACGACGACTCGGCCACGCTCGGCGACCTGCAATCCGGCGAGGCCCCCTCCCCCGAGGAGGAGGTCCACGAGACGCTCGTCAACGAGCGCATCGGCGAGGCGCTTCAGCGCCTTCCCGAGACCGAGCGCAAGGTCATCGAGCTGCGCTTCGGCACCCTCGGCGAGCCCAGGACCCGCGCACAGATCCAGCGCGAGCTGGGCATCGGCGCCCGGGAGGCCGAGCGCCTCGAGTCCTCGGCCCTCAACCGGCTGGCCGACATGGACGATCTGGCCGACCTGCGCGAGGCGGCGTAGCCCCCCTTGCCGCTGCTACCCCGGCGCGCCTTCTGCGCGCCGGGGTCTCGCGCGTTGCGGAGATCTCCGCAACGAGCGGTATTCCGTGTGGCGTAGGCGTGGCCGGCCCGGTTAGGGTCGCCGCGTGTCACGCGACCCGTTCTTCTCCGTCTCTGTGCGGCGCTGCGAAGGCGGAACCGTGGTCGCGGTGGCGGGCGAGATCGACGTCGCCACCGCGCCCGAGCTCGCGCTGGCGCTGGCGGGCGTCGACGGTGAGGTGACCGTCGATCTCAGCGCGGCGACGTTCGCCGATCCGTCCGCGCTGCGCGTGCTGCTCGCCGCCAGTGCCGCAGGCTGTCGCCTGCATGTGGTGCGCCGCCGCGGAAGCCCTGTCGCGCGCCTGCTCGCGCTGACGGACACCGAGCGGATGCTGCACGTCGCATAGCTCAGAGCCCGGGCGGGTGGCGCACCGTGAACCCGCCGATCCCGCGCGGCCGGGCCTGCCAGCGCGAGCCGCCCGCTGAGCGGCCCGAGGTGTCGAAGCGCAGGCCCGCGACCATCATCCACGCGTGGCCGGCGTTGGCGTAGATCGTCAGCCAGTGGCCGGGGCCGGGGCGCCCGTAGCGCCCCAGCGCGGTGGAGTCCATCGGGCGGTCGATCAGGCCGGCGGCCGCCAGCGCGAAGGACACCGAACCCGAGCAGTCGTAGGCGGTGTCGACGAAGGTCTCGCCGGCCAGGCGCCCGTGGCCGCCGCCGTACACGTAGGGCTTGCGCGCGACCTGGTTGGCCGCGTTGATCACGGCGGCGACCCGCGCCGGGGCCGACGGCGGCACGGTGGCCAGCCCGCCGGAGGTCAGCCCGGCCGCGTCGACGACTTTCTTGCTCTTGGTCCCGAAGGCCTGCTCGAGCTCGCGTGCGACCTCGGCGTCGCTCGGTGCGCGCTGCCCCGCCGCGGGCGACGCGCTCGTCTTGGCGGCGTCGTCGGATCGTGCGGCGCTCGCGGCCGGGTCGGGTGGCGGGATGTACGGCGGATCCGCGCGCCAAGCGGCGATCTCGTGCACGTCGCCGGAGCCGCAGCCGGAGGCGGCGAGGACCGCGATCGAAAGGGCCAGCAGCGCGCTGCGGCGCACGCCGCGGAGTATCCCCTTCGCGAGCCTCGCGAGGCGCCGATGCGCCACGGCCTCGCGCGAGTGCGTGCGATGATGCAACAAGTACGCCAAGCACGGTTACCGCTCCGAATTTAGGGGCAGCCAAAGGCCCACAACATGGCGCCCCTTGCCAGCGACACCAGGGAGATGCTTCTGGCCCTGGAGCCGCGCGCGGAGTCTGCGCGGCTGGCACGGCGCGCCTTGCATGCCCACGGCCTGCACGAGGACATCGAGCACACGGTGACCCTCCTGGCGACCGAGGTCGTGAGCAACGCCGTGCGCCATGCGGCGCTACGGCCCGACCAGCGCATCGTCTTCTTCGCCCGCCTGCACGGCGATTTCGCCCGCGTCGAGGTCGCCGATCCGGGCGTCGGCTTCGACCCCGCCCACGTGCAGACCGAGGGCTACGGCCTCAAGCTTCTGGCCAAGCTCGCCGGCCGCTGGGGCGTCGACTGCACGAAGGGCTGCCGGGTGTGGTTCGAGGTCGATCGGCGCCCGCGGCGCGCAGGGCGCTTCGATCGCGCCGGTTGAGCCCGGCGGCCGCTTCTCGCCTGCTGACTCCGGCCTGACGGCCCATGCGCCACCATGCGTGGGACATGAGCACCCCCCGCAAGCCAACCAAGCAGGAGCGCCGCGAATCAGCGCGTGCCGCACGCCTCGAAGCCGAGCGCGCGGAGGCCGCCTCCGCCCAGCGGCGCAAGCGCCTGACCATCCTGCTGGCGGTGCTCGGCGCCGCGGCGGTCCTGGTCGTCGTGGCCATCGTCGTCAGCGGGGGCAAGGACAACAGCGCCCAGAACAGGCCCGCGGCCGCGCAGAAGGCCGCCGGCCCGATCCCGGGCCAGAAGGAGTCGGCCGAGATGCTGGCCGGCATCCCGCAGCAGGGGATCTACCTCGGCAAGCCCGGCGCACCCGTGCGCCTCGTCGAGTTCGCCGAC
This sequence comes from uncultured Actinomycetes bacterium, assembly GCA_963821355.1. GTDB lineage: Bacteria > Actinomycetota > Thermoleophilia > Solirubrobacterales > Solirubrobacteraceae > JAOPZW01. Next base: position 91,455 of record CAWGDO010000014.1, read on the forward strand.
CTGCAGTGCCCGTTCTGCCGCGAGTACGCGCTGCAGACGCTGCCGCAGCTCGTGCAGGACTACGTGCGCACCGGCAAGGTGCGCATGGAGTTCCGCAACCTGTCGTTCATCGGCGACGATTCGGTCACGGCGGGCCGCTCGGCGTCGGCCGCGAGCGAGCAGAACAAGCTCTGGAACTTCACCGACGTCTTCTATTACAACCAGGGCGAGGAGAACAGCGGCTACGTGACGCAGGAGTTCCTCGACAGCATCTACAAGGCCTCGGGGGTCGACGCCGCCAAGGCGACCGCGTTCGCCGGCACGCCGGCGGCGCTCAAGCCGCTGGCCGTGGCCAACCAACTCGCCGACCAGCAGGGCGTGAAGTCGACGCCGACGATCCTCATCGCCAAGCGCGGCGGCTCGCTGCAGAAGGTCAACGCGAGCCCCACCGACGTCAACGCGTTCAAGTCGGCCATCAACGGCCTCCTGGGGCAGACGTGAACGATCGCCGGCTGCGCGTTGCCGCGATCGTCCTCGCGCTGGCCGGCCTCGGCGTCGCGTCCTACCTGACCTACATCCACTACAAGGGCATCGACCCCGCCTGCGGCCTGGGCGCGAACTGCATCAAGGTGCAGACGTCGGAGTGGTCGAAGCTCGCCGGCGTGCCCGTCGCGCTGCTCGGGCTGATCGGCTACGTCCTGATCCTCGCGTCGCTGTTCATCCCGGGCGAGGCCGGGCTCATGATGGGCGCGCTGATCACGCTGACCGGCTTCGGCTTCAGCGCCTACCTGACCTATCGCGAGCTGTTCTCGATCCACGCGATCTGCGAGTGGTGCGTCACGAGCGCGGTGCTGTTGACGCTGCTTGCGATCATCACCACCATCCGCCTTTTTCGCGTCTCCACCGAGGAACGAGGTGCTGTACCCTACGTAGGGTGAAGAAGACGAGCCTCTATCTGGACCCCGATCTGGACGAGGCTCTCGCCCGCCGCGCCGCCGACGAGGGCCTGACCAAAGCCGAGTTCATCCGCCGCACGCTGGCGGGTGCCGTGCAGAAGCCGCGGCGGCCGAAGCCGTCCATCGGCATCTTCCGCAGCAACGACGGCCTGAGCGTCCGGCGCGACTGGGACACCATGATGGAGGGGTTCGGCGAGGATTGACGGTCGTCCTCGACACGAACATCGTCGTCGCGCTCTACGACGCCGCCGACCCGGATCACGCGCTCATCGCTGACTGGGTCACGACGCTCGACGAGGACCTTGTGGCCACGCCGCTGGCGGTGGCCGAGATGGATTACCTCGTGTACAAGCGCGGCGGTGAGCTGGCCGCGCGAGGCGCTGTGGCGAGACCTCGATGCCGGCGCTTTCCTCGTGCGCTGGTGGGCGGACGCAATCGGCGAGACGCTGCGCATCGCGCGCCGCCACCCCTTCGCCGGCCTGACCGACGCATCGCTGGTCGCACTCGCCGGACTGCTGCGGACGCAGCGCATCGCGACCGTCGACCCACACTTCCGCTCGATGACCCCGCCCGCGGGGAAGCATTCGTACTGCTCCCCGCTGATGCCTGAAAGGACCCTGATCATGCCCGAGCATCCGAACTCGTTCCAAGCGCGCGACACGCTCAGGGTCGGCGATCGCGAGCACACGATCTTCCGCATCGACGCGCCTGCAGTCCAAGTACGACGTCGCGCGCCTGCCCTTCGCCTCAAGGTGCTGCTCGAGAACCTGCTGCGCACCGAGGGCAACGGCTCGGTCGACGCGCACGGACGTCGAGGCGCTCGCGCGCTGGGACGCCAAGGCCGAGCCCAGCGAGGAGATCGCCTTCACGCCCGCGCGCGTCCTGATGCAGGACTTCACGGGCGTGCCGGCGGTCGTCGACCTCGCCGCGATGCGCGACGCGATGGCGCGACCTCGGCGGCGACCCGGCGAAGATCAACCCGCTCGTGCCCGCCGAGCTCGTCATCGACCACTCGGTGCAGGTCGACGACTTCGGCACGCGCGACGCCTTCGCGCTCAACGCCGAGCGCGAGTTCGAGCGCAACCAGCGAGCGCTACGCGTTCCTGCGCTGGGGCCAGAAGGCCTTCGACAACTTCGCGGTCGTGCCGCCCGACACCGGCATCGTTCACCAGGTCAACCTCGAGTACCTCGCGCGCGTCGTCTTCGTCGACGACGCAGCGCGGCCTGCGCCTATCCCGACACGCTCGTCGGCACCGACTCGCACACGACGATGATCAACGGCCTCGGGCGTGCTCGGCTGGGGCGTCGGCGGCATCGAGGCCGAGGCGGCGATGCTCGGCCAGCCGGTGTCGATGCTCATCCCGCAGGTCGTCGGCTTCAAGCTGACCGGCAAGCTGCCCGAGGGCGCGACCGCGACCGACCTCGTGCTGACGGTCACGCGAGATGCTGCGCAAGAAGGGCGTCGTCGGCAAGTTCGTCGAGTTCTACGGCCCGGGCGTCTCGCAGCCTGCCGCTGGCCGATCGCGCCACGATCGCCAACATGGCGCCCGAGTACGGCGCGACGTGCGGCGATCTTCCCGATCGACGCGCGAGACGCTGCGCTACCTGCGCCTCACCGGCCGCCCGAAGGAGCTGATCGACCTGGTCGAGGCCTACGCCAAGGAGCAGGGCCTCTTGCACGACGAGGACGCCGAGGAGCCGACGCTACACCGACACGCTCGAACTCGACCTCGGCGACGTCGAGCCCTCGCTCGCGGGCCCCAAGCGCCCGCAGGACCGCGTCCCGCTGCACGGCGCAAGGACGCCTTTCGCGGCGCGCTGGCCGACCTGGTCGGCGAAGACGCCGAGGAGCAGTCGCCCACGGCCACGACGAGGCCATCGCCGAGACCTTCCCGGCCTCCGATCCGCCGGCCAACGGCGCGCCCGGGCACGAGCCCGACCCGCACGAGCCGATCCACGCGCCGGCCGTGGCCGCCGGCACGGTCATCGCCGAGCGGTCCGACACCGCCGTCGCCGTGAGCATGACGGAGGGACTTCAAGATCGACCACGGCCACGTCGTCATCGCGGCGATCACCAGTTGCACCAACACCTCCAACCCGTCGGTGATGCTTGGCGCCGGCCTGCTCGCGCAGCAACGCGGTGGCCCGCGGCCTGCGGCCGCCAAGCCGTGGGTCAAGACAGTCGCTGGCGCCGGGCTCGAAGGTGGTCACCGAGTACCTCGATCGCGCCGGCCTGACCGAGCCGCTCGAGCAGCTCGGCTTCAACCTCGTCGGCTACGGCTGCACGACGTGCATCGGCAACTGGGGCCCCTGCCCGACGAGATCGCGCGGCGGTCAACGACGACGACCTCGTCGGTCTGCTCGGTGCTCAGCGGCAACCGCAACTTCGAGGGCCGCATCAACCCCGACGTCAAGATGAACTACCTCGCCTCGCCGCCGCTGGTCGTGGCCTACGCGCTCGCGGGCACGATGGACATCGACCTCGTCGACGATCCGCTCGGCGTGGACGCCGACGGCGAGGCGGTCTACCTGCGCGACATCTGGCCGTCGCGGCAAGGAGGTGGCGCAGACCGTCGAGCGAGGCCGTGCAATCCGACATGTTCCGCAGCGAGCTACGGCGAGGTCTTCGACGGCGACGAGCGCTGGAACGGGCTCGACGTGCCCACGGGCGACCGCTTCGCCTGGGATGACGACTCCACCTACGTGCGCCAGCCGCCGTACTTCGAGCGGCATGCCGCGCGAGCCCGAGCCGGTGCAGGACGTGCAGGGCGCTCGCGTGCTCGCCATGCTCGGCGACAGCGTCACGACCGACCACATCTCGCCGGCCGGCTCGATCAAGGAGGACGGCCCCGCCGGCCGCTACCTGAACGAGCACGGCGTCGAGCCGGCGCGACTTCAACTCCTACGGATCGCGGCGCGGCAACCACGAGGTGATGATGCGCGGCACCTTCGCCAACATCCGCCTCCGCAACCAGCTCGCGCCTGGCACCGAGGGCGGCGTCACACGCCACCTGCCGGACGGCGAGGAGATGTCGATCTACGACGCGGCGATGAAATACGCCGAGGAGGGCGTGCCGCTGGTCGTCATCGGCGGCAAGGAGTACGGCTCGGGATCGTCGCGCGACTGGGCGGCCAAGGGCACGAACCTGCTCGGCGTGCAAGGCCGTGATCGCCGAGCGCTTCGAGCGCATCCACCGCTCGCAACCTGGTCGGCATGGGCGTGCTGCCGCTGCAGGCGGACACGAGCGGCCTGACCGGCGACGAGGAGTTCACGATCACCGGTGTCGCCGACGCGCTCAACGCGGGCGAGCTGCCGCGCACGGCCAAGGTCCGCGCCGGCGACGCCGAGTTCGAGGCGCGGGTGCGGATCGACACGCCCAAGGAGGCGGACTACTTCCGCCACGGCGGCATCCTGCAGTACGTGCTGCGCTCGCTGCTGGGGGGTGGGCGCTGATGGCGGGCGTCCTCATCCACGGCGACACGCAGCGCTCTCCCGAGATGCGCCACGAGCTGCCGCTCTCGGTGGGCGACCCGTTCCTCTACCTGGAGATCGACGGCCGCCGCGCGGTGGTCACCAACCCCCTGGAGATCGACCGGATCGCCGAGGCGGCGCCCGATGTCGAGCGGATCCTCACCGACGAGCTCGGCATGGACGAGCTGATCGCCCAGGGGCTCGCGCGGGATCTGGTCGAGCGCGAGGTCTACGTGCGCGCGGTCAAGCGCCTGGGGATCGCCTCCGCGGCCGTGCCGCCGGACTTCCCGCTCGCGCTCGCCGACCGCCTGCGCGAGGACGGCATCGAGCTGCGACCCGACGACGACCTCTTCGTCGAGCGCCGCCGGCGCAAGACCGACGCCGAGCTCGCCGGCATCCGCCGTGCGGCGAAGGCGGGCCTCGCCGGCCTCGAGGAGGCCGCGCGCGCTCTGCGCGAGGCCGACATCGACGGCGACGTGCTGCGCTCCGGCGGTGAGGTGCTCACCGCCGAGGCGGTCCGCACGCGCATCCGCGAGGTCTGCGCGCGCATGGGCGCCGCCGCGCCAGACGACATCATCGTCGCGCCGATGCGGCCCGGCGACGCGGTCGGCCACGAGTCGGGCAGCGGCCCGCTGCCCGCGCACGCGGCGATTGCGGTCGACATCTGGCCGCAGGACGAGGCCTCGGGCTGCTGGGCCGACATGACGCGCACGTGGGTGCGTGGCGACGTCTCCGACCCCGTAGCCGAGCTTCACCGGGTCGTGCTCGAATCGCACGAGCGCGCGCTGGCGGCGACGCGCGCGGGAGCGCGCGGGGTCGACGTCTACGGCGCGGCCTGCGACGTCATCGAGGCCGCGGGCCACCCGACCCAGCGCACGAAGGAGCCCGGCGAGACGTTGCGCCACGGCTTCTTCTTCTCGCTCGGCCACGGCGTCGGCCTCGAGGTGCACGAGGCTCCGGCGCTGGGGCGCACCGGCCGCGCGCCGCTGATCGCCGGCGACGTGGTGGCCATCGAGCCCGGGATCGTCGATCCCGAGCACGGCGGCATGCGCGTCGAGGACCTCGTCGTGGTGACCGACAGCGGCTATGACCTGCTCAGCGAGCGGGCGTACGATCTCGTCCCATAGAAAGAAGAAAGCGGGACCCACCTCGCCGCGGCCACGTGGCCGGGCTCGGCACCCGCTCAGGCGTGCAGACAGAGGCCTGGGGCGACGACCCGAAGCTGGAAGCGCTGCTCGGCGCGCAGGGCGCCGAGGGGTTCCGTGCGCTCCTCGACGGCTTTCCCGAGGCCGTCGGCGTGCTGTGGGCGATCCGCGACGACGCGGGGCGAGTCGTCGACTTCTCCTTCGGCTACGGCAACCCGACGATCCTGCGCGGGTTCCGGCCTCGTCGCCAGCATGCCCGACCGCTACACGCTGCTCGAGGCGCTGCCGCAGATGCGCGACAGCCACGCGTTCGACGCCTATGTCGCGCGTGTGCGACGCCGGCGAGCCGTGGGTCCAGGAGGTCACCTACGACATGCCGTTCGGCGACGGCTACATGCTCGGCACGTTCATCCAGCGCACCGCGAAGCTCGGCGATGGGCTTGTCAACTTCCTCACCGACGTCACCGAGCAGCGGCGCATGGAGTCCGAGCTGCGCAGCTTCGCCGACGTCGTCGCCCACGACCTGAGCGAGCCGATCACCGGCATCGCGATCTGATCGCGCTGCTCGAGCGCCGCGCCGAGGAGCCGCCGCCGCCGGACTGCTGCGCCCTGCGCGCGAGCACGGAGCGCGCCCGGGATCTGATCGACGGCGTGCTCGCCTACGCGCGCGCCGGAGAGCTCAGCCGCGAGCGGGTGGCGCTGGAGCAGGCTGATGGCGGAGGTGGCGGAGGACCTGCGCCCGGGGCTCGTGGCCGCCGGCGCGGCGCTCGACGTGCGGCCGCTGCCGGAGGTCGACGGCGACCCGCGTCAGCTGCGGCGCGTGCTGCAGAACCTCGTCGGCCAACGCGGTGAAGTTCCGCAGCGAGGCGCCGCTGCGCGTCGAGGTCTCGGCACTGCGCGACAGCGAGGAGTGGGTGGTCACCGTGCGCGACAACGGCGTCGGCGTCGATCCCGAGCACGCCGGCCGGATCTTCGGCATGTTCTCGCGCCTCAACGACGAGACCGAGGGCACCGGCATCGGGCTGTCCGTGTGCCGCCGCGATCGTCGAGGCCCACGGCGGGCGCATCTGGGTCGAGGCGGCCGAGGGCGGCGGCAGCGCCTTCCGCTTCACGCTGCCGCGCTGAGCGCCTCGTCCTCCGCGGCGAGCTCCGCGGCGACCGGATCGGCGCTCAGGCCGATCAGCCACGCCAACGGCGCGCCGGGGAGGAAGCGCTCCATGCGCTCGGAGAGCTCCTGCTTCTGCTCCTCGGTCAGCGACCGGCTTCCGCCGGCGAGGTTGCGCACGGTCTCGCGCAGCATCAGCTCGTAGCGGCGCTGCTCGTCGAGCGCCAACAGCCCGGCGGAGCGCCCGTGGCCGGGATAGAGGAGGGCGGCATCGGCGAGCAGCGGCGGGGCGGCATCGAGTGCCCGCAGCCAGGCCGCCGTCAGGCCGTCGGCGTTGTACGCGTGCACGCCGTTGTAGAAGAGGTCGCCGGTGAACGCGATCGGCGCGGCTCCGTCGCGCTCGACGACGTAGACGGCCTCGCTCGGGCTCTCGCACGGGCCGAGTTCGTGCGCGCGCACGCTGAGATCGCCAAAGACGACCGTTTCGCCCTCCGCGATCACCTGGTCGGGGTACACGGTCTCGGCCGGCCACTCGTCGCCGTAGGTCGGGGCCCATTGCGCGCGCTTGGGCTCCGCGACCTCCTCGATGACCGCCTTCCCGGCCGCCGTCGCGTAGATCGGTACGTCAGGCAGGCCGCGCACCAGCTCGGCCACGCCGTTGAAGTGGTCGGGATGGCCGTGGGTGACGAAGACGGCCAGCAGCGGCTTGTGCAGCGCGTCGAGCCGGGCCCGGAAGGCCCGCGCGTCAGAGACCAGCAGGCCGGCATCGATGGCCACGATCCCGGCGGACGCCTCGACCAGATACGAGTTGACGAAGAGGCCCTGCTCGCCGGCGGTGTAGGTGAAGACGGAGGTGTTCAGCATCGTCGCGCGAAGGTACGATCGCGGGCACCGTTTGACAAGTAGGCACCTCGAAGTGCCCGGAGGCACCAATTGGACCGCACCTTGACCGCGCAGCCGAACGTTCTCGACCAGAACTGCGAGTCGCGGCAGGCGCTCGATCGCGTCGCCGACAAGTGGACCTCGCTCGTGGTCTACGCCCTGGTCGAAGGTCCACGGCGCCACGGCGAGCTCCGGCGGACGATCCAGGGGATCTCGCAGAAGATGCTGACCCAGACGCTGCGCTCGATGGAGCGCGACGGCCTCGTCGAGCGGACCGTGATCGATCGCATCCCGCCGCACGTGGAGTACCGGCTCACGCCCCTTGGCATGACCCTGACGGAGCCGCTCGTGGCGATCTGCCACTGGGCGATGGAGCACCTGCCCGAGGTGCAGGACAACCAGCGGGTCTACGACCAGCGCGGCGCGGCTAGCCGTGCCGGTGTTGGAGAAAGCGGCTGACCACCTCGATCGCCGCCGCGACGTCGGCGTGCGCCACCGACTCGGCCGGGCTGTGGCTGATGCCGCCGGCGCAGCGCACGAAGAGCATCGTCATGGGGGTCAGCGCGGCCATCACCGCCGCGTCGTGACCGGCGCCGCTGGTGAGGTGGAGCTCGCGGTGGCCGCAGGCAAGCACGGCGGCGGCGAGGGCGGCGGTGAGCTGCGCCGAGCTGGCAACGGCCGCGGTCTCCTGCACGACCTCCCACTCGGCGTCGAGGCCCCGCGCGACGGCGATCGCCCGCGCTCGCTCGTGCAGTGCGTCGCGCGCGGCCTCGCGGGCGGCGTCGTCGGAATCGCGGACATCGAGCGTCAGCGCGACGCGCCCGGGAACGACGTTGCCGGCGCCGGGCTGGACGCTCGCCGCGCCGACGGTCGCGACGAGCCCGTCCGTGGCGCGCGCGAGCGCCTCGACGGCGAGGATCCACTCGGCGGCGGCGGTGAGCGCGTCGCGGCGCAGGTCCATCGGCACCGTGCCGGCGTGCGCGGCTGTCCCGGTGAAGGTCACCGCGGCGCGCGTCTGGCCGTTGATGGCATCGACGACGCCGACGGGCGCCTGCTCGGCCTCGAGCACCGGGCCCTGCTCGATGTGGACCTCGAGGTAGCCGAGCAGGCCGGCGGGATCGCGGCGCGCCGCGGCGAGCGCGCCGGGGTCGCCGCCGAAGGCCGTGATCGCGTCGGCCATCGTGATGGCGTCGGCGTCGCGGCGCTGGAGGACCGCGGGGTCGAAGCGCCCGGCGGCCACGCCGCTGCCCAGGTACGCCGTGCCGTAGCGCACCCCTTCCTCGTCGGCGAAGGCGTAGACCTCCAGCGCGAAGGGCAGCCGCGCATGCAGCCGCTGTGCGCAGGCGATCGCGACCAGCACGCCGAGCGGGCCGTCGTAGCGCCCCGCGTCGCGGACGCTGTCGAGGTGCGAGCCCATCAGCAGTGTCCCCGGCCCTTCGCCCTCGAGGCGGCCGATGACATTTCCGATCGCGTCGCGCCGCGCGGTCATGCCCGCCTCGCGCATCCAGTCCGCCACCGCGTCGCCGGCGGCGCGCAAGGCGGGCGTGGCGAAGCGGCGGGTCAGTCGGCCGTCCTCCTCGCTGAAGGCGGCGAGCGCGTCGCAGCGCTCGAGGACGGTCGTGGCGAGCTGCTCGGACGTCGTCACGGCGGCTGCATCATGATCCACGCCGTGACGCGGCTGCACGACGCGATCGCCGAGCTGGCCGGCTTCAACGACGACCCGGCCGCGGGCGGCATCACGCGGGAGGTCTACACGCCGACGTACGCCGCGGCGCTCGAGCGCGTCATGGACCGGATGCGCGAGGCCGGGCTGGAGGTCCGCCTCGACGCGGTCGGCAACCTCTTCGGCCGGTGGGTGGGCTCAGAGCCCGACGCGGCGATCGTGATGACCGGGTCGCACGTCGACACCACGCTCAACGCCGGCCGCTACGACGGTGTGCTGGGCGTTATCGGCGCGATCGAGGCCGTCCACGCGCTGCGGGCCGACGGCGCTCGGCCGCGGCGATCGATCGAGCTCGTCGCCTGGGCGGGCGAGGAGCCGCGCTTCGGTACGGGCTGCGTCGGCAGCCGCGCGGCGGCGGGCGAGCTCGAGCGTGCCGATCTCGATCGGCTGCGCGACCGCGCGGGCGTGAGCATGGCCGACGCGCTGCGCGAGGCGGGCTTCGACCCCGACCGGCTCGCCGAGGCGCGCATCGACCCAGCGACCGTGCACGCGCTCGTCGAGCTGCACATCGAGCAGGGCGTCGTGCTCGAGAGCGGCGGCGAGTCGATCGGCGTGGTCACCGCGATCGCCGCGCCGCATGACTTCCGCATCACGCTGCGCGGCGCCGCGACGCACGCAGGTGCAACGCCGATGGCCCTGCGGCGCGACGCGCTGGCGGGCGCCGCGGAGGTGATGCTCGTGCTCGAGCGCCTGGCCGGGCAGTCACCGAGCGGGACGACCGTGGGCACCGTCGGGGTGTTGCGAGCGCGGCCGGGAGCGATCAACGTCGTGCCGGGCGAGGTGGAGCTCGACGTCGACGTGCGCGACTCGGACCTCGCCGCGCGCGAGCAGGTCGTGGCGGCGATCCTCTCCGCAGCGGGCGAGATCGCGCAGCGCCGGGGGCTCGACCTCGAGGTCGAGCCGATCGTCGAGGACGTCCCCGTCGCCTGCGATCCGCGGGTCGTCGAGGCGGCCGATGCGGCCTGCCGCGAGCTCGGCCTCGCGCACCGCACGATGACCAGCGGCGCCTACCACGACGCGATGATCATGGGCCGCCGGGTGCCGATCGGCATGGTCTTTGTACCGAGCGCCGGGGGCGTCAGCCATCACCCTGACGAGTACACCGCGCCCCAGGACCTCGAGCGCGGCGTGGAGGTGCTGGCCGGGACGCTGGCGCGCCTGGCCGCGTAGTAGATGGTTGATTCCACGACCGCCGTGCCCGTCTGCGCGCCGGCCATGAAATCAGACCGACTCTAGCGCGGCGGCGCCGGCCGCGCGCTGAAGGTCTGGGCGGGCGCGCCGCTGCGGGCCACAACGGCGCCGATGCCGTAGGTCCGTCGCGGGGTGGCCGCGTCGAGCTTCGTGACGCGGTAGATCGTGAGCTCGGTGACCGCGGTGCCTGCCGGCAGGCCGGCGACCACCAGGCCGCGGCCGGTCCGGGTCACGGTCGGCCTGCCCGGCGCCCGCAGCAGCACGGCCTTCCGGCCGCGCTTGGGCAGCGAGAGGTTGAAGCGCAGCGGCTTGCGGCGCCCGGCGAGCGAGAGCCGCAGGAAGCCCGCCGTGCGCTTGGCGGCGCCCTGCTTGGGCAGCAGCGCGGCCGGGAGCTTGAAGGTCAGGCCCGTCAGCGCGGTCCGCGAGTCGATGCGCAGGCGCAGGCCGGCGCCGGCCGTGGTGCGCCAGCGCTGCGCGGTGAACAGTGTCTGGCAGGGCACGGTCGTCAGCTTGAGGAGGACGGTGCGCGCCGCGCCGCGACGTCCGCGCACCGTGGTGCGCAGCGTGTGCGCGCCGACGTTGCCGAGCTGCGCGGGCGCGAGCTTGGCGGGATGAAGCGCCCCGGCGCGCGCGGCGACGGAGCGCCCGTCAATGGTGTATCGCACGCTCTTGGCGCGACCGCCGGTGACCTCGGTGGTCAGCCGCACGGGCGACGACTCGCGCGCCGGCCCGTTCGTGTATGCGCGCACGCGGACCGTGCCGATGCCGGCCAGGGCGACGCGGCGGTACTTCGCGCCGCCGACGAGCTGCTGGCAGCTCGTGACGCCGACGAGGCTGCCGGGCACCGAGCCGAGGTCTTGCGCGGCGACGACCGCGCTCGGAGTGGTGGTCGTGGTCGCCGAGCCCGCGTCGTTAGAGGCAGTGACCACCGCGCGCAGCGTGTGGCCGACGTCCTGGGCGCCCGGCGTGTAGGTCGCGCCATCTGCGCCGACGATGTCCACGCAGTTCTGTCCACCGCCGTCGCAGCGCTGCCACTGGTAGCCGTACGAGGCTGCGGGTCCGCCCCACGAGCCGGTGCCGGCGGTGAGCGGCTGGCCCTGCGCCGCCGGACCGGAGAGGACCGGCCGCGCGGTGTTCGCAGGCGGTGCGGAGGCCTTCACCGCGATCGGCGCCGAGACGACCGGCGCGGAGGTGCCGGCGTCGTTGGTGGCGGTGACGACGACCCGGACCGTGCTCCCGACGAGCGACGCTGTCGGCGTGAACGTGCTGTTCGTCGCGCCGGCGATGTCATGGCAGTTGGCGCCGGAGGCGTCACATTGCTGCCACTGGTAGCGGTAGGCCAGCTGCCCGGTGCCGTTCCAGGTGCCCGGGTCGGCGCTCAGCGCCTGCCCGTCGTGCGCCACACCGCCCGCCGGTGCCGCGATCGTCGGCCCGGCACCCGTGCTCGTCGCCGGGCCCTCGTCGGAGACGAGGAAGAAGGCCGAGGGCATGAAGTACTCATTGGTCGAGCTGAACGTCAGCGTCGCCGTGTTCTGATCGTTGGCCAGCGCGCCGGGATTGTTGGTGAAGACGTCGAGGTCCATCCCCAGCTGGTTGGTGTAGTCCGGGTCCTTGGCCGTGAAGCGCGTGCCGCCGGACTCGATCGTCGAGTTCATCGCGTTGTTCGTCGGGTTCAGCGCGTCGGTCAGGTCGTGGTTGTTGAACTTCACCGTCTCGGTCGCCAACCCGGCGTCGCCCTCGAACGAGAGCAGCCCGGCCTTCGTGGTCACGGCGCCGGTGGCCGGCGTGTGGAAGGGCTGGATGTTCGTCGAGAAGGACGTGCCGTTCTGCACCGTGCCCAGCCCGTCGTAGACGTTAAGGCGGCGGATCGGCTGGGCGTTGTCGCGGTAGGCGACGAACAGCGCCCAGCCCGCGAAGCGGTCTTGGCCGGTGCCCGCCTGGACGTCGGCCACTGAGTAGGAACCCGCGCCGCCGGCCGCGACCAGCGCGGTCACGTCGCGGAAGGCGCGGTAGCGCGTGGCCTGCAAGCTCGACGTGAGGACGTTGGCCGCATCGGCGGAGATCGACTGGTACGAGCCGCCGGGGACCTTGAAGCTGACCGTGCCCTTTGCGGCGGCATTCGGCGCGGCCGCCCCGTTGGTGCCAGCGCTCGTGTCAGCGCTCCAGTACAGACCCGCCCATAGGACCGCGGCGCCGGCCGGAAGCGTGACCGTGGCCGAGGAGGAGTTGACCGTGCCGCCCGCCTTGTTGACCGGCGTCATGTTCCAGTTGTTGTCGTTCAGAGCGTCGCCGCTTGCGGTCCCGGCGCGTGCCGCGTCGCAGCCGGCCGTCGCGGTGGGGCAGGTGAGCAGCGTGTTGCCGACCGCGGCGATGTCGCCGTGCGCAGTCTGCGCGAAGCGTGTGGTGAACGGAGCGTCGGCCGCTGACGCGGGCGCGGCGAGGAAGGCCACTGTCAGGGTGGCGCAGAGCAGGCAGGCAGCGCGGGTCAAGAGTGCAGGCATGAGCTGGGTCGCTGGACGTGGTGGTCGTCAGACCGGCAGCTGAGCCATCTCCGCGGCGGAGACCTCTGGCTTTGCGTCCCCGCCTCGCGGCGGGTTTGCCTTTAGCGCTCTGTGCGCCGGTGTATCGGCGGCCGAGGTCAGGAGTCGGACCTCGGTGGACGATCGGACGAGCGCGGCCCTCCTCAGAAACCGTCGCGCCAGACGTCCTTGTAGAGCAGGTATTCGGCGCCGTCGGGACGCGCCTCGAAGCCTTGCGGGCAGTAGGGCGCCATGTAGATGAAGTCGCCCGCCTGCACCTCGTGCTCTGTCTGCTCGAGCAGGTAGGTGCCGCTGCCCGCGGTCATGTAGAGGCCGTGCTCCTCGTCGTGGACCTCGACCTTGCCGAGGCCGACGCCCGCGTCGAAGGCAAGCAGGCTCATGTTGAAGTCGAACGCGGGATCGGCCACCGGCAGCAGCTCGCGACGGCGGAAGCCGGGGACGTCGGTGTCGGCGAACGGCTCGTCGTCGCGGTGGCCGGAGAGCGGCCCGGGTGCGGCCAGGCCTCCGTAGGACTCGTAGCGGCGCTTGACGATGAGCAGGCGCGCGCCGGCCGCGCCGGCCCGCAGCTCGTACGCGTCGTCGGCCGGCAGATAGGCGAAGCCGCCCGGGCCGAGCGAGATCTCGTCGATGCCGGCGTCGCCGTCAAGCCCGTAGAGGAACGTCTCGTAGCCGGCCGGCATTGCGTATGCGCCGGCCGGCAGTGTCACCAGGTACTCGCCGATCCGCGACGGCGCGAAGCGCGGCGTGACCAGCTTGACGACCGGCGCGTCGGCGAACGCGGGCAGGCGGCTGGGGTAGTGGTTGGCCGGGGTGACCAGGGTGTACGACGGCCGCCGGATCCCACGTGAAGTCTGCATCCGTGCATCATGATCGTCACCGTGCAGATCCTCGCGCCCGACACGTGGGAAGAGGCCCTGGCCATGAAGGCCGCGCGGCCCGACGCGCTGCCGATCGCCGGCGGCACCGACGTGATGGTCGAGCTGAACTTCGATCGGACGCGCCCGGAGGCGATCCTCGACCTCACGCGCGTGCCCGACCTGCGCGAGTGGGGCAGCGACGACGGCCGGTTGCGCGTCGGCGCCGGCGTCTCGTACACGCGCATCATCGATGAGCTCGGCGACCGCCTGCCGGGCCTTGCCATCGCCTCGCGGACCGTCGGCTCGCCGCAGATCCGCAACCGCGGCACGGTGGGCGGCAACCTCGGCACCGCCTCGCCGGCCGGCGACGCGCTGCCGCCGCTCTACGTGTCCGACGCCGAGGTCGAGCTGGCGAGCACCGAGGGCACGCGCAGGATCCCGGTGGCCGACTTCATCGCCGGGCCCAAGCGCACGGCCGCGCGCGACGACGAGCTCATCGCGGCCTTCCGCCTGCCGGCCGCGGCCGGCGCGCAGCAGTTCGCCAAGATCGGCACGCGCAACGCCATGGTCATCGCCGTCTGCTCGCTGTCGCTGGCGATCTGGCCCGAGCGCCGGGCGGTGTGCGCGTGCATCGGCTCGGCCGGGCCGACGCCGATCCGCGCGACCGATGCGGAGGCGTTCGGCGCGCAGGAGCTGGACTGGGACGACCGCGGACCGCTGAGCGACTCCGCGCTCGCGCGCTTCGGCGAGCTCGTCGCCGGCGCGGCGGCGCCGATCGACGACGTCCGCGGCAGCGCCGCCTACCGCCGCCGCGCGCTCGCCGTGCTGGCCCGCCGCACGCTGACATGGGCGTGGGAGGAGCAGCGGTGCGCCTGACCCTCACCGTCAACGGCGAGGCCCGTGAGGTCGACGGCGTCTGGGAGGGCGAGAGCCTGCTCTCGGCCCTGCGCGACCACCTCGACCTGCCGGGCTCCAAGAACGCCTGCGAGCAGGGCGAATGCGGGTCGTGCTCGGTCTATCTCGACCGCGAGCTGGTCTGCTCTTGCCTCGTGCTGGCCGGGCAGGCCGAGGGCCGCGACGTCGTCACCGTCGAGGGTCTGGCGCAGGGCGGGGAGCTGCACGCGGTCCAGCGGGCCTTCGTCGAAGCCGGAGCCGTGCAGTGCGGCTTCTGCACGCCGGGCCTGATCGTGGCCAGCCACGACCTGCTCTCGCGCAACGCGGCGCCGAGCGACGCCGAGATCCGCGAGGCGCTGGCGGGCAATCTCTGCCGCTGCACGGGCTACGAGAAGATCCTCGACGCGGTGCGGTTGGCGGCGCAGCGGCTCGCGCACGAGGAGCGGGCCGCGTGACGCGCATCGTCGTCGAAGGCTGCGCGATCGCGACGGTCGATGCGGCCGGCACCGAGCACGCCGACGGGCACATCGTCATCGAGGGCGATCGGATCGTCGCGGTGGGCGACGGGCCGGCGCCGGACGGCGAGGCGCGGCGCATCGACGGCCGCGGGTGCCTGGCCACGCCCGGGCTCGTCAACTGCCACCACCACCTCTACCAGTGGGCCACGCGCGGCCTGGCCCAGCAGGCCACGCTGTTCGAATGGCTCGTCGAGCTCTACCCGGTGTGGGCGCACGTCGACGCCGAGGTCGAGTCGGCGGCCGCGCACGCGGGACTGGCCGCCCTGGCGCGCTCGGGCTGCTCGACGTCGACCGACCACCACTATGTCTTTCCGGCCGGCGCAGGCGACCTGCTGGAGGTCGAGATCGAAGCCGCGCGCACGATCGGCGTGCGCTTTCACCCGTGCCGCGGCTCGATGGACCTCGGGCGCTCCGACGGCGGCCTGCCGCCCGACGAGGTCGTCGAGGACCGCGACGCGATCCTCGCCGCCAGCGAAGCGGCCATCGACCGCTTCCACGACCCCGCGCGCGGCGCGATGCTGCGCGTGGCACTCGCGCCGTGCTCGCCGTTCTCGGTGACCGGCGAGCTGATGGCCGAGACCGCGGAGCTGGCGCGCCGCCGGGGCGTGCGCCTGCACACCCACCTGGCCGAGACGCTCGAGGAGGAGGTCTTCTGCCAGGAACGCTTCGGCGTGCGCCCGGTGCAGTACCTGGAGGACCTCGGCTGGCTGGGCGACGACGTGTGGCTGGCGCATTGCGTGCACCTGTCCGATGCGGAGGTCGCGCGCTTCGGCCAGACGGGCACCGGCGTCGCGCACTGCCCGAGCTCCAACGCGCGCCTGGGCGCGGGCATCGCGCGCACGGTCGATCTCACGAGCGCGGGCGCGCCGGTCGGCCTCGGCGTCGACGGCGCCGCCTCCAACGAGTCGGGCGCGTTGTCCGTCGAGCTGCGCGAGGCGTTGCTGTTCGCGCGCCTGGCCGGCGGCCCGGCGGCGCTGACCGCGCGCGGCGCCCTCGCGCTGGCCACGATCGAGGGCGCGCGCTGCCTGGGCCGCGACGACGAGCTCGGCTCGCTGGAGCCGGGCAAGCTCGCTGACCTCGCGCTGTGGCGGCTGGACGGCATCGACCACGCCGGCATCGCCGACCCGGTCGCCGCGCTCGTGCTCGGAGCGCCGCAGCGCGCCGAGCTGCTGCTCGTCGGCGGGCGCGCCGTGGTCGACGGCGGCGAGCTGTGCACCGCCGACGAAGCGGCGCTGGCCGCCGATCTCGCGCGCGAGAGCAAGCGGCTGCTCGCGCGGGTGGAGGCGCGGGCGTGACGATCGTCCCCGACACCCGCGAGCGGCCCGCGATCCAGCGCCCGGGCCACATCGGCACGTCCACCCAGCGCGCCGACGGCGTCCCCAAGGTCAAGGGCGAGTTCGCGTACGCCTCGGACATGCGCGTGGAGGGGATGCTGTTCGGGGCCACGCTGCGCAGCCCGCACCCGCGCGCCGACATCTGGGGCATCGACATCGCGCCCGCGCTGGCGATCCCCGGCGTGCACGCCGTCCTCACCCACGCCGACGTGCCCGGGCGCAAGACGTACGGGATGGAGATCCCCGACCAGCCGGTGCTCGCCATCGACCACGTGCGCTATCAGGGCGAGGCGGTGGCGATCGTCGCGGCCGACCACCCGGAGACCGCGCGCCGCGCGGCCGCCGCCATCGCAGTCGAGTACGAC
The DNA here is from genome assembly GCA_963821355.1 of uncultured Actinomycetes bacterium. Classification (GTDB taxonomy): domain Bacteria; phylum Actinomycetota; class Thermoleophilia; order Solirubrobacterales; family Solirubrobacteraceae; genus JAOPZW01. The sequence continues at coordinate 108,416 of CAWGDO010000014.1, forward strand.
GTGCTCGAGCCGCTCACCGACGCCGAGGCCGCGATGGCGCCCGGCGCGCCGCCGCTGCACCTCAGCGGCAACGTGCTGCGCCACCTGCGCATCAACCACGGCGACCCCGAGGCGACGGCCGACGTCGTCGTCAGCGGCGAGTACGAGGTCGGCATGCAGGACCAGGCCTTCCTGGGGCCCGAGTCGGGCCTGGCGGTGCCCGACGGCGAGGGCGGCGTCGACCTCTACATCGCCACGCAGTGGCTGCACGTCGACCAGGGCCAGGTCGCCGAGTCGCTGGGCCTGCCACCGGAGAAGGTGCGCCTGACGCTCGGAGGGGTCGGCGGCGCCTTCGGCGGGCGCGAGGACCTGTCGATGCAGATCCACGCCTGCATGCTCGCCCTGCACACCGGGCGCCCGGTGCGGATCGCCTACAACCGCGAGGAGTCCTTCTACGGCCACGTCCATCGCCACCCGTGCCGGATGCGCTACGAGCACGGCGCCACGCGCGACGGGCGGCTGATCTTCGTGCGCGCGCGGATCGTGCTCGACGGCGGCGCCTACGCCTCGAGCTCGACCGCGGTCTGCGCCAACGCCGCGTGCTTCTCGTGCGGGCCCTACGAGGTGCCCAGCGCGCGCATCGACAGCTACGTGGCCTACACGAACAACCCGCCGTGCGGCGCGATGCGCGGCTTCGGCGCGGTGCAGGTCGCCTTCGCCCACGAGGCGCAGATGGACCGCCTCGCGGGGGCGCTCGGCATGGACCCCGTCGACCTGCGGATACGCAACGCGATGGGCCCCGACAGCCGCATGCCCACGGGCCAGCGCGTCGGCGAACCGGCGCCCGTCGCCGAGCTGCTCGAGCGCGTGCGCGCGATGCCGCTGCCGCCCGACGAGCCCGACGGCCTCCCGGGCGGCATCGCCAACGTCACCCGCGGGGAGGGCGTCAAGCGGGGCATCGGCTACGGCGTCGGCATCAAGAACGTCGGCTTCTCCGAGGGCTTCGACGACTACTCGACCGCGCGCGTGCGCCTGTCGATGGACGGCGGCGAGCCGCTCGTCGAGGTGCACACCGCGGCGGCCGAGGTCGGCCAGGGGATCGTCACCGTCCAGGCCCAGATCGCCCGCACCGAGCTGGGCGTCGAACAGGTCGCCGTGCTCGACGCCGACACTGCCGTCGGATCGGCGGGCTCGACCTCGGCCTCGCGCCAGACCTACGTCACCGGCGGCGCGGTGAAGGCCGCCTGCGAGGCGGTGCGCGAGCGCCTCGCGGTGCTGGCCGCCGAGCGCGGCGTTGCGCCGGAGCCCGCGGCGGTGCTCGAGGAGGGCGAGGCAATCGAGGAGACCGTGGAGTGGCGCCATCTCCCGACCTACTCGCTCGACGCCGACGGCCAAGGCGACGCGCACGTGCAGTACGCGTTCTCGGCCCACCGCGCGATCGTCGACGTCGACACCGAGCTAGGGCTCGTGCGCGTGGTGGAGCTCGCCACTGTGCAGGAGGTCGGCAAGGCGATGAACCCGCAGGCGCTCGAGGGCCAGATCGAGGGCGGCAGCGCGCAGGGCCTCGGGCTCGCCCTGCTCGAGGAGATCCAGGTCAAGGACGGCGAGGTCCTGAACGCGTCGTTCACCGACTACCTGCTGCCGACGATCCTCGACATGCCGCCGATGCGCATCGAGGTGCTCGAGCACGCCGACCCGCAGGCGCCGTACGGCTTGAAGGGGGTCGGCGAGCCGCCCAACATCTCAACGCCGCCGGCGATCGCGGCCGCGCTGCGCGACGCCACCGGCCGCGAGCTGCGGCGCATCCCCATGCGCCCCGAGCACATCGTCGGCCTCGACGACGAGGAGGAGGCGTTCGTGGCGCGCTACGGCGCGATCTTCGAGGCCTCGCCCTGGGTCGCGCGCACCGCCTTCGCGAAAAGCCCGTTCGCCAATGCCGACGACCTCCACGCCGCGATGGTCGCGGCCGTGGGCGAGGCGCCGCGCGAGCGCCAGGTCGCGCTCATCGCCGCGCACCCCGAGCTCGGCGCCCGGGAGGCGCTGAGCGGCGCGTCGGCGCGCGAGCAGGCGTCGGCCGGCCTCCAACGCCTCGGCGACGAGGAGGCCGAGCGCTGGCGCGCGCTCAACCGCGCGTATCGCGAGCGCTTCGGCTTCCCGCTCGTGGTCTGCGTGCGCGAGCACACGAGAGCCTCGATCCTCGCCTGGGGCGAGGAGCGGCTTGGGCACGAGCTCGACGAGGAAGTCGAGATCGCGCTCGGCGAGATCGCCAAGATCGCGCGGCTGCGGCTGCGGGAGCTCGACGGATGATCACCACCCACGTCCTCGACACCGCGCGCGGCAAGCCAGCCGAGAGCGTGCCGGTCATCCTCGAGCGCTTCGACGAGGACCATTGGTGGATCCTGGGCCGCGGCAGCACCGATGCCGACGGGCGGGTGGGCGAGCTGTTACCCGACGGCGCCCCGCTGGCCTCCGGGCGTTACCGCTTGACCTTCGACACCGGCGCGTACTTCCGCGATCGCGGCGAGGCCGCGTTCTACCCCGAGGTCGCGGTCGTCTTCACCGTGGCCGCCGACGAGCACCACCACGTGCCGCTCTTGCTGAGCCCGTTCGGCTACAGCACCTACCGAGGGAGCTGACCTTGACGTTCGCGCTGGGCCGTAACAGCTACGGCAAGTCGGAGATCCGCCTCGTAAAGGTCACCCGCGACGCGGACCGCCACGAGCTCTGCGACGTGACGGTGGACGTCGCGCTGGAGGGCGACTTCGCCGCCGTGCACGCGACCGGCGACAACAGTGGCCTGCTGGCCACCGACACGATGCGCAACACCGTCTACGCGCTCGCCGCCCAGCATGCCGTCGAGGACCTCGAGATCTTCGGCCGCGTGCTCGTCGACCACTTCGTCGAGGCCGGGCCGACCGTGCACCGCGCGCGTGTGCAACTCGTCGAGCACCCGTGGGCGCGCCTCGGCGACCACGACCACGCCTTCCAGCGCGCCGGTGGCGGCGAGCGGATCGCGGTCGTCTCGGGTGACGGCCTCAGCGCGCGCGTCGAAGCGGGCATCGAGGACCTCGTGCTGCTGCGCACCACCGGCTCGGGCTTCGAGGGCTTCCTTCGCGAGCGCTTCACGACGCTCCCCGAGACCGACGACCGCGTCCTCGCAACCGCGGTCGGCGCGCGCTGGACCTACGCCGAGGGCGGCATCGACTACGGCGCCGCCTGGCGCGCGGCACGCGACGCGATCCTTGCCACCTTCGCCGACCACTACAGCCCGTCGGTGCAGTTCACGCTGCGGAAGATGGGCGAGGCGGTGCTGCGCGCGGTCGACGCGATCGAGCGCGTGCACCTGTCGCTGCCCAATCGTCATCACCTCCTCTACGACCTCGCGCGGTTCGGCATCGACAACGACAACCGCGTCTTCCATGCCAGCGCCGAGCCCTACGGGCTCATCGAGGGTACGGTGGAGCGCCGTCGCTAGCGGGCTGTGCGCACTCGCTTGTGCGAGTACATCCGCTCGTCGGCGAGCTGCAGCGCCCGCTCGAGCGTGTCGGCCTCGTGCGGCAGGTGCACGACGCCGTAGGAGGCGGTGATCGAGAAGTCCCCGCCGGTCATCGTCAGCGCCTGCGCGTCGCCGGCCGGGTGGCCGAAGGTGTCGTTGTAGCGCTTGAAGCCGTCGAGGTCGAACAGCATCAGCGGCCGCGGCGCCGGCGATCCATCCTGCGCGGACCATTCGCCGAGGCGCTCGGCCAGCTTGCGACGATTGCCCAGACCGGTCAGCGGGTCGCTGATCGCCTGCTCGCGCAGCGCGTGGTGGCCGAGGATCTCGTCAGCGGCGGTGCGGCCCTTGGCCACCAGCTCGCTCAGCAGCGCGATCTCATCCTCCTGGACGGCGGATTTGCGCCGCTGAGCGGCGTTCAGGCGGCCTGGCGCCCGCCGCGCACCGCGAGGCGCAGGGCGTCGAAGAGCTGATCGATGTCGGCGGTCTTCTCGACGACGGCGAAGGCGCCGGCCGCGCTGGCCTGCGCGGCGAGCCCTTCCTCGGCCGTCGCCGTGTAGAGCACGACCTCCGGCGGCGCCGGCTCGGCGCGCAGCGTACGGCACAGCGCGACGCCGTCCTCGCCGCCCAGACGCCAGTCGAGCAGGACGACGTCGGGGCGGGTCCGCCGCAGCCCGGCCAGCAGTTCATGGCCGTCCCCGGCCGTGCCCACGCACACGAAGCCGGGCTCCGCGCGAAGGACCGCCTCCAGGCCCGCCCTCAGTACCGGATGATCATCGACGACGAGGACGCGGATCATGCCACCGACATGCTCGCAGGTGGGGCTTAACGTCGCGTTACGGCTGGCACCCGCGCTAGTGCGCCTTGAGGCAACGTTGCACTCGAAACGGCGGGCGTCGATCACCGCCAGGCGGCGTCCTCGACCCTCGAAATACCTCTGGTATTCCTTCGGGTCTGCGTCCTTGCCTGGCGGCGCCGCCACGCCGCCGTTTCGCGCACAACGTCACCTCAAGACCCACTAGGGTGCCCGCGATGGCGATCCCACCCGTGCTGCACTCGCTGCTGACGGCCCACGGCCCGTCGGGCTACGAGACCGCGCCGGCGGCCGTGTTCCGCGACGCGAGCGCCGCCTTCGCCGAGGTGACCACCGACGTGATGGGCTCGGTGTGGGCGCGCGTGCCGGGAACCGGCGGAGCGCCGACGCTCGCCGTCGTCGGTCACATCGACGAGATCGGCCTGATCGTGACCCACATCGACGACCAGGGGTTCCTGCGCTTCTCGGGCGTCGGCGGCTGGGACTCGCAGATCCTCGTCGGCCAGCGCGTCAGCGTCAGCACGCGCGAGGGCGCGCTGCCCGGCGTGATCGGCCGCAAACCGATCCACCTGCTCAAGGACGACGACCGCAAGAAGGTCGCGCGGCTGGAGGAGCTCCATATCGACATCGGGGCCAAGGACGGCGACGAGGCGCGCGGGCTGGTGCGCATCGGCGACGTCGCCGTGATCGACGCCGACCCGGTCGAGCTGCCCAACGATCGCGCCATCGCGCGCTCGATGGACAACCGGCTGGGCTGCTTCGTGGCCTATGAGACGGCTCGCCTCGTCCACGAGGCCGGCGGCGCGCCCGGCGACGTCGTCGGCGTGGCCGCCGTGCAGGAGGAGACGACGTTCGGCGGCTCGACCACGACCGCCTATGCGCTGCGACCCGACGTGGCGATCGTCGTCGACGTCACCCACGCCACCGACGCACCGGGGATCGACGTCAACGAGCTGGGAGCGCATCCGTTCGGGTCCGGCCCGGTGCTCGAGCGCGGCTCGAACCTCAACCCGCGTGTCTTCGAGTTGCTCTACGCGGCCGCCGAGGCCGAGGCCATCGAGGTCACGATCCAGGCCTCTGGGCGCCACACCGGCACCGACGCCGACGCCATCCACCTCTCCCGCGCCGGCGTGCCCACTGCCTCGATCGGCATACCGCTGCGCTACATGCACTCGCCCGTCGAGATGGTGGCGCTCGACGACGTCGCAGCCTGCGCGCGGCTGATCGCCGCCTTCGCTGCGCGCCTGACCGCGGAGACGAGCTTCGCGCGGTGAGCCGCCGCGCCGTCGCGCTCGCCGTCGCCGCGCTCCTGCTCGCCGGGTGTGGCGGCAAGCACGAGGCGTCCGGCACGGATTCGCAGAGCCACGCGCAGGCGGCGCCGGCGGGCCGGCCGGCCACGCTGACGCCCGCGCAGCTCGCCGGCCAGCACGTCGTCTTCCCGTTCGCCGGGCGCGTGCCGCCGGCCGCGCTGCTGGCGCGCATCCGCCGCGGCGAGGCGGCCGGCGTGATCTTCCTGGGCGCCAACATCGGGACGCCGGCGCAGGTCCGCGCCCTCACGCGGCGGCTGCAGGCCATGCCGCGGCCGGCCGGGCTGCGCGCGCCGCTGCTGCTCATGGTCGACCAGGAGGGCGGCAGCGTGAAGCGGCTGCCCGGCGCGCCGACGCGCAGCGCGCCGCAGATGGGCGCCATGGGCACCCCCTCGGTCGCGCACGCCGAGGGCCGGGCGACGGCGGCGACCCTGCGCGCGGCGGGCATGAACGTCGACCTCGCGCCCGTCGTCGACGTCGTGCGCCCCGAGAGCGCGCTGCACGCCGAGGGGCGCGGCTTCGGCTTCACGGCGCCGGCCGCCGCCCGCTTCGGCGCCGCTTTCGCGCGCGGGCTGCATGAGGGCGGGGTCTCCGCCACCGCCAAGCACTTCCCGGGCTTCGGCGCGGCGCCGAGCAACACCGACACCGGCGTGGTGCGCATCGGCCTCCCACTGCACGAGCTGCACACGGTCGACCGGGTGCCGTTCCGCTCCGCGATCAAGGCCGGCGCCGGGCTGGTGATGCTCTCGAGCGCCGTCTATCCCGCGCTGTCGCCGAAGCCGGCGGTGCTGTCGCCGCGCGTCGTGCAAGGCGAGCTGCGCGACGGGCTGGGCTTCAAGGGCGTGACGATCTCCGACGACCTCGAGGGGCCGGCCTTCGCCGCCTACGGCGGGCCGACCGGCGCGGGCGTGCAGGCGTCGCGTGCCGGCGTCGACCTGCTGCTCTATGCGCGCACCTATGCGGCGGCGGCGCGCGCGGCCGACGGGCTGGCCGCCGCGATCCGCCGCGGGGACGTCGATCGCGGCGCCCTGGAGACCTCGCGTCGGCGCATTCAGGCACTGCGCGCGTCGTTGTAGGAAGATCTGCCACGTGCTCGCGCTGCTCGCAGCCGGCGTCGCCCTGCACGTGTGCGGGCAGGTTTCGCGCGGGCTGGCATGGCGCGGCGTCCTCACGGCGAGCTGGCCGGGGGTCACGCGGTCGCGCGCGTGCGCGTGGCATGTGTGCGGCGCGGGGCTGACCGGCGTGCTGTCGGCGCGGGGCGGCGACGCGGTGCGCATCGCGCTGGCGAGGCGCGAGCTCGACGGCGCCACCTGGCCGGCGCTCGCGGGGACGCTGTGCGCCGAGGGCTCGTTCGAAGCCGTCTGCGGCGTCGTGATCGCGCTCGTTACGGCGTGGCTCGGCATCCAGACGCTCGCCGCGCCCTCGCCGATCGTGCTCGGCGTGGCGGCGGCCGCCCTCGCCGTCGCGGGCCTGCTCGCCATGCGCTGGGCACGCGCGCGGCGGGCGGCACGCGAGGTCGGCCGCGGCCTGGCGGTCCTGCGCCAGCCGCGCCGCTGGCTGCGCCAGGTCCTGCCCTGGCAGGTCGTGCGCCCGCGTGCTGCGTCTGGCCGCCGTCAGCTGCTTCTTGCTCGCGTTCGGCCTGCCGGCGGCACCGGCCGTCGTCATCGCCGCGTGCGCCGCCCAGGGCTCGGGCGCGATGGTGCCGCTGCCCGGCGGCGGCCCCGCGACGATGGCCGGCGCGCTGCTGGTCGCGCTGCCGATCGCCGCGGGCCATCCGCTCGACGCCGGCGCGGTGGCCACGCTCGCCGTCGCGTGGCCGGCGGCGCTGACGGCCGTCGGCGTAACGATCTCGCTGGCGCTGCTCGCCGCCTTGGTGGGCGACCTACGCGGCCTGCGCCAGCTCCTGCGGGTTGCCCATGCTCACCGGCTCGCCGGTGCTCAGCCGCACGATTTCGCCGAAGTGATGGATTAGCAGGCCCGTCCCCTCGAGGAGCAGGTAGGTCGTCCGCTCGCCGGTCATGTCGACCTCGATGAGCTGGCCGCGCACCTGCACGCGGAAGCGCAGGCGGTCCCACTCGGCCGGCAGGCGCGGGTGGAAGCAGACCTCGCCGTCATCCTCGCGCAGGCCGCCGAAGCCGGCGACCAGCGCCAGCCACGTCCCACCGCACGAGGCGATGTGGATGCCGTCGGCCGTGTTGCCGTGGACGTCGGCGAGGTCCACCGCGCAGGCGTGCACGAAGTACTCCAGCGCGGCCTCCGGGTAGCCGACCTCGGAGGCGATGACGCTCTGGATGCAGGCCGACAGCGTCGAGTCGCCGGTCGTCAGCGGGTCGTAGTAGTCGAACGTGCGCCGCTTCTCCTCCTCGCTGAAGTGGTGGCCCACGAGGTACGGTGGCGAGCACGACGTCGGTCTGCTTGATCACCTGGTGGCGGTAGAGCTCCAGCGGATGGTGGTGCAGCAGCAGCGGGTACTTCTCGATCGGCGTCGCCTCGAAGTCCCAGCGCTTGCGGTCCAGGAAGTGCTCGTCCTGCAGCACGATGCCGAGCTGCTCGTGGCGCGGCACGTACATGAGGTCCGCCGCGCGGCGCCAGCCGTCGACCTCGGTCTCCGTCAAGCCCGTCGCGCAGACGAGCTGCGCATGGGCCTCGGGGTCCTGGGCCTCGAGCCACTCGATCACGTGCACTGCGGCCTCGAGGTTCTCCTTGGCCATCAGGTTCGTGTAGGCGTTGTTGTCGACGACCGTCGTGTACTCGTCCGGGCCGGTGACGCTGTTGATCGAGAAGCGCCCGCCGCGGCGCTCGGAGAAGAAGCCCAGCTCCATCCACAGCCGGGCGGTCTCGACCAGCACCTGCGCGCCGTCGCCGAGGACGAAGTCGAGGTCTCCGGTGACGAAGCCGTACTGGCGGATGGCGTAGGCGATGTCGGCGTTGATGTGGTACTGCGCCGTGCCGGCCGCGTACCACGCCGAGGCCTCCTCGCCGCTGATCGTCCGCCACGGGTACAGGGCGCCACTGTGGCCGGTCTCGCGCGCCCGCTTGCGCGCCGCCGGCAGCATCCCGCAGCGGAAGCGCAGGACCTGCTTGGCCCACTGCGGGCTCGTGTGCGCGAGGAACGGGACGACGTAGATCTCGGTGTCCCAGAAGTAGTGGCCCTCGTAGCCGTGCCCGGTCAGCCCCTTCGCCGGCACGCCGAGGCCCTCGCCGCGCGCCGTCGCCTGCATGAGCTGGAAGAGGTTGAAGCGCACCGCCTGCTGGAGGTCGGGCGCGCCGTCCAGCTGGATGTCGCTGCGCGCCCAGAACTGCTCGACGTGATGGCGGTGGTCGAACTCGATCACGTCGTAGCCGTCGCCCGCCGCGCGGTCCAGCGTGCGATCGACCCGGGCGACGAGATCGCCGGCGGGCGCCTTCGCCGCCCAGTGGTAGGCGACGTACTTGGACACGCGCAGCGGCTCGCACGGCTGCAGGTCGGCGATGACGACGAGTCGGGCGCCATCGCCCTCGGCGCTCACGTCGACCGACACGTGCCCCGGCGCGTCGATGTGGTGCTCCATCCCGACCGCCAGCTCCAGGCCGCTGTTGCGCGTGGCGAGCTGCAGGACGGCGCGGCGATCGCCGGCCCGCGCCGTGACCGGCACGCACGCCTTCTCGGCGAAGCCCTTGCCGCGCCGCGGGTCGTCCGAGGCCTCGCCAGGGCCGTACGTGACGAGCTCCGACGAGACCGCGATGCGCACGCTCGCGTCGAGCGCCATGACCTCGTAGTCCATGACCGCCAGGTGGCGGTGCTCGAGCGAGGCCAGGCGTCGCGAGCGGATCAGCATCCGGTGGCCGCGCGAAGTCTCGAACTCGACCTCCCGGCTGAGGACGCCGATCTGCATGTCGAGCACGCGCTCGAAGCGCAGCAGCTTGGCGGTGGCCAGGTCGAAGGGCTCGTCGTCGACGAACAGGCGAATGATCGAGCCGTCGGTGGCGTTGACGATCGTCTGCCCGGTGCGCGCCAGGCCGTAGGCGTCCTCGGGGTAGACGATCGGCCACGTCTCGTGGAAGCCGTTGAGCACGGCGCCGGCCTCGTGCACCGGGGCGCCCTCCTCGGGCGTCCCGCGTAGGCCCAGGTGGCCGTTGGCCACCGCGAACACGGACTCCAGCGCAGGCAGGTACGCGGGGTCGAAGCGCCGTTCGACGATCTGCCAGTCCTCGACCGGGTAGGCGTGCTCGGACGGCGAGCGGATCAGCCGCTCCTCGAGGCGTTCGCGTAGGCGTGCGGCACGGGCGTGGTTCGGGCTCACGGCACGAGCTCCCCGAGGTCGTCGACGACGATGTCCGCTCCGGCCGACCGGAGGTCCTTGCGGGCGGCGCTGCGGGCGACGCCGATTACCAGGCCGAAGCCGCCGGCGCGGCCGGCGGCGACGCCGGCGAGGGCGTCCTCGACCACGACGGTGCGCTTCGGCACTACGCCCAGGCGCCGGGCGGCCTCGAGGAAGCCGTCGGGCGCGGGCTTGCCGCGCAGGCCGAGCGTCGCGACGTCGTGGCCGTTGACCGTGAGCTCGAACAGGTCCGCGATCCCCGCCGCGCGCAGCACATCGGCGCTGTTGGCGCGCGACGACACGACCGCCGTGCGGACACCGTTACCGCGCAGGTGCTCGACCCAGGCCACCGAGCCGGGGAAGGCCTCGACGCCGTCGCGGGCGAGAGCCTCCTCGACGAGCGCCTGCTTGCGCTCGGCGACGGCGTGGACGTCGTAGTCGCGCACGCCGCGGGCGTTCAAGAAGTCGCGCACGCCGTCCTCGCGTGCCTTGCCGTCGACGTAGGCGAGGTAGTCGGTCTTGCTGAAGGTAGTTGTTGGTCATGAGGGATCTCCCGCCGTCCACGGCGATCTCGAGGGTCGGAGTGGTGTGCACCTCGTAAGTCGGTGTCCTAGTCCCGCCGGCGATCTCCCCGCGATGATGGGCCCGCTCGCATGCTCGTCGCACCGGCGAGGTCGCCAGTTCCCGCCCGAGGTCGGCCGCGCGGAGAGTCCGCTCTGGTGCTCTTGGGGCGAGCGAGCCGGGGACGACGCAGCGCCCGGCGTGGGCCGAGGCCTAGGCTACCTCCCACAAACTGTAGGGTTAGATCATGTCGCCGAACACGATCGTCCTCGATCCACGGCTTCTGGGTGACCCCGCGGAGCTGGGAGCACTGGGTCGCCCACTACGAGGCACGCGGCTATCCGCGTGCTCGCCCCCGCCTATCCCGGCTTCGAGGTGGAGGTCGAGGCGCTCAACGCCGACCCGACCCCGATCGAGCAGGTGACCGTCCCGGCGATCGTCGAGCACCTCGAGGCCGTCGTCGACGCGCTCGACACGCCGCCGATCCTCATCGGCCACTCCGCCGGCGGCGCGTTCACGCAGATCCTGCTCGACCACGGCTTCGGCGCCGCCGGCGTCGCGATCAACTCGGCGCCGACCGAGGGCGTGGCGGTCGTCCCGCTGTCGCAGATCAAGGCGACGTTCCCGGTGCTGAAGAACCCGGCCAACCGCCACCGGGCCGTCGGGTTCACGCTTCGAGCAGTGGCACTACGCCTTCACGAACACCTTCACCGAGGAGGAGTCCCGCGCGCTGTACGAGCGCTACCACATCCCCGCGTCCGGCTCGATCTTCTGGGGCAGCGCGCTGGCCAACATCCAGCCCGGCCACGACGACACCTGGGTCGACTACAACAACGACGACCGCGCGCCGCTGCTGTTCATCTCGGGCAGCGACGACCACCTCATGCCGCCGAAGGTCCAGCGGTCGAACGCCAAGCACTACAAGTCGGCCACGATCACCGAGGTCAAGGAGTTCAGCGGCCCGCACCTCCTCCCCGCCTGGGAGGGCTGGGAGGAGGTCGCCGACTACGCGCTGGACTGGGCGCTGGCACGCGCGGCGCAACCCAGTGCGCGCGTGACCGACGTCCGCCTCACGCACATCGGCGGGCCGACCGCGCTGATCGAGGTCGGAGGGCTGGCGACTGCTGACCGACCCGACCTTCGACCCGCCCGGCCGCGACTACGCGTTCGGCTGGGGCACCGCGTCGCGCAAGCTCGCCGGCCCGGCGATCGCCGCCGGCGACCTCGGGCCCGATCGACGCCGTGCTGCTCACCCACGACCACCACGACGACAACCTCGACACCGCCGGGCGCGCGCTGCTGCCCGCGGCGGGCATGGTCGTCACGACCGTCGCCGGCGCCAGGCGGCTCGGCGACGGCGCCCGCGGGCTCGAAGCCGTGGGCCACGACGCGGCTCGAGGCGCCCGATCGGCCCGACGATCGAGGTCACCGCCACGCCGTGCCGCCACGGGCCGCCGCTCAGCCGCCCGCTCGTCGGGCGACGTCGTCGGCTTCGCGCTGCGCTGGGACGGCCAGGAGCACGGCGCGCTGTGGATCTCGGGCGACACGGTGCTCTTCGACGGCGTGCGCCAGGTCGCCGGCGGATCCCGCGTCGACATCGCGCTCCTCCACCTCGGCGGCGTGCGGTTCCCCGTCACCGGCCCGCTGCGCTACACCATGACCGCCCGCGAGGCCGTCGAGCCTTGCGCGGCGTGCGGCCGCGAGTCGCGATCCCGGTGCACTACGAGGGCTGGACGCACTTCCGGGAGGGCCGCGAGGCCATCGAGCGCGAGCTCGCGGGCGCACCCGAGGACGTGCGCCGGCGCATCCGCTGGCTCCCGATCGGCGAGCGCGAGCTCATCGCGGCGGACCAAGACTAGGCACGTCACTGATTCGACCGCCGCCCGGCGACCGTACCGTCGGCGGCGTGCTCAGAGACTCCGTACAGAACACCCCAGACGACCACGTCATCGTCCTCTTCGGCGCCACCGGCGACCTCGCCCGGCGCAAGCTCCTGCCCGGCCTGTTCCGGTTGGACCAGGCGGGGCTGATGCCCGATCGCTACCGGATCGTCGGCACGTCGCGCGCGCCGATGGACAGCGACGGCTTCCGCGCCTTTGCGCGCGAGGCGATCACGCAGTTCGCCCCCGGCATGCTCGACGGAAACTGGGACGGCTTCGCGCGAACCCTGACCTACTCCGATGCCGACGAGGAGGCGCCGGCGCTCGTGGCCTCGGTCGAGCGGGCCGAGCGCGAGCTCGGCGGCCAGGCGCGGCGCCTTCACTACCTCTCCGTGCCGCCGGTCTCGGCCCCGGGGATCGTCCAGACGCTGCGGCGCACCGGGCTGGTTGAGCGCGCGCGCATGATCATGGAGAAGCCGTTCGGGACCGACCTGGACTCGGCGCGCTCGCTCAACGAGACCGTGCACGCGGTGTTCGACGAGGCCCAGATCTTCCGCATCGACCACTTCCTCGGCAAGGAGACCGTCCAGAACATCCTCGCCGCGCGCTTCGCCAACGGCGTCTTCGAGTCGATCTGGAACCGCGAGCACATCGCGCACGTCCAGATCGACGTCCCCGAGACGCTGTCGATCGGTACGCGCGCGGGCTTCTACGAGGAGACCGGCGCCTTCCGCGACATGATCGTCACCCACCTGCTGCAGGTGCTCGGCTTCGTCGCGATGGAACCGCCGACGTCGTTCTCGTCGAAGGCGCTGGTCGACGAGACCGTGAAGGTCTTCGACGCGATCGCGCCGCTGCGGCCCGAGGACACGGTCCGCGGCCAGTACCGCGGCTATCGCGACGAGGCGGGCGTCGCGCCGGACTCCGACACGGAGACGTTCGTGGCGATGCGCGTGGCGATCGACAACTGGCGCTGGGCGGGCGTGCCGTTCTACCTGCGCACCGGCAAGTGCATGGCCGAGGGCCGGCGGCTGCTGACGCATCACGTTCCGCGACCCGCCGCGGCGGATGTTCGAGGCCCACGACCGCTTCGAGCCGAACGAGCTCGTCTTCGACCTCGGCGATCGCGGCAGCATCGCCGCGAGCTTCCTGGCGAAGGTGCCCGGCCCGACGATGGTCGCTCGGCAAGGCCCGCATGCGGTTCGACTACGACGACTCGTTCGCGCAGTACCACGAGCTCGAGGCCTACGAGCGCCTCATCCACGACGCGCTGCTGGGCGACCGCACCCTGTTCACTCGCGCGGACGGGATCGAGCGCTAGAGCGCCAGCTTCCCGCCCAGGGCGACGAGGACCACGCCAATGGCCCCGTTGACCGCGCGCGCGGCCCCGCGGCGCCTCAGCGTCTGGCTGAGGCGCGCGGCGAGGTGCGCGTACGCGGCCAGCCACGCGAACACGAGCGAGCCCATCGCCACGACCATCGCCGCAGGCAGCAGCGGGCTGCTGCCGCCGCTGACGAACTGCGGCACGAGCGCCGTCCAGAACAGCCCGACCTTGACGTTGAGCAGGTCGCTCGCCAGGCCGCGGCGCAGGGCGGCGGCGCGGGTGACCTCCGCGCGGGCACGATCGAGCGCCGCGAGGGCATCGCCGCGCGCCGCCGCGCGCAACGCCTGCGCGCCGAGGTAGACGAGGTAGCCCACGCCGGCGAGCTTGACGAAGGCGAACGCCCCGGCCGAGGCGGCCAGCAGCGCAGCGACGCCGAGCACCGACGCGGTGCCCCAGACGAGATTGCCCAGGCCCGAGCCGGCCGCTGCCCACATACCCGCGCGCGGCCCGTCGGCGAGCGCGGTGCGCAGGACGACGAACGTGTCGGGGCCGGGGATCACGAGCGCGACGGTCGCCACGGCCATAAAGGAGAGAAACGGTGCCATTGCGGGCATCCTGCTGCCGCGATAGGTTCAATACAAGCGATGCTTTATCAACGAAATCTTGCAGAGATCCTTAACTGATGCTCGACCCCCGCCGACTGGCCGTGCTGCGCGAGTTCGCCGCCCAGGGCACGATCGCCCGCGCCGCCGAGGCGCTCGCGTTCACGCCCTCCGCGATCTCTCAGCAGCTCGCGCAGCTCCAGCGCGAGGCAGGCGTCGAGCTCTTCCGCAAGGCCGGGCGCCGGCTCGAGCTGACCGATGCCGGCCGCACGCTCGCGGCGCGGGCGGACGAGTTGCTGGCGCGCGTGGAGGAGATCGAGGCCGAGCTCGCCGTGCGGGCGGGGGAGGTGCGCGGCACCGTGCGCGTCGGTGCGTTCCAGACCGCCGCGAGCGCATTGGTGATCCCGGCCATGACCCTGCTCGCCGAGTGCCACCCTGACGTACGGGTCGAGCTGCTGGAGACCGACGCCGAGACGTCGCTGCCCCTGCTCGAGCGCGGCGCGCTCGACGTGGCGATCGCGGAGGAGTACGAACACGCGCCGCGCCCGCGCGTCGCGCAGCTGCATCGCCGCTACCTCGAGCCCGACGAGATGGTTCTCGCGCTGCCTTGCGACCACCCGGCGGCGCAGAGCGAGGGGCCGGTGGCGCTGGCCTCGCTGCACGCGACCGTGTGGGCCGCTCCCCGCGGCGACACCGCCTACGGCGCGATGTTCGTGCGCCTGTGCCGCTCGGTCGGCCGATTCGAGCCCGACATCCGCCATCGGGTGGGCGAGATGCAGATGCTGCTCGACCTCGTCGCGGCGGGCGATGTCGCGGCGATCGTGCCGGCCCTCGGGCGGCCTGAGCGTCAGCCGCGCGTGGCGGTGCGCGCGATCGCAGAGGGCCCGTTCACCCGCGCGCTCTACGTCTCGACAAGGGCCAGCGATCGCCGCCGGCCCGCCACGGCCGCCGTTGTCGACTCGATCAGCCGCGCAGCCGACGGGCCGACCAAGTAGCCCAGCGCGACGCCGATCGCGAAGGCAGGCTGCAGCCCGACACCCACCCGCAGCACGCGCCGCAACTGCGACTTCCCCGCAGTTGCAGCGCACCTGCAAATAAGCACGATTTGCAGGGAAATTTATGTGATCCGGTGCACGCTGCCCTGCGTCAAAAGGAGTCGTGACAACCCACGACCTCCCAAGGAGGAGCAGCTTCATGCGCAAGCTCGCAATCCTGACGGTGGCGCTGCTGGCAGCGCTGGCGGCAGGCGTGCTCGCGGTGTCCGCCGGCTCGGGATCGAGCCACCGCGAGGCCCCGCTGTCGTCGCTCGACCCAACGGGCGATGACACCGACGTCTACGCCTTCGTGGCGCCTGACGCCCCCGGCTCGGTGACCCTCGTCAGCAACTGGATCCCGTTCGAGGATCCAGCCGGCGGCCCGAACTTCTACCGGTTCGACGACCGCGCGTCGTACTACATGAACGTCGACAACACCGGCGACGGCAAGTACGACATCCGCTACCGGTTCAAGTTCAAGACCAAGGTCCGCAACCCCAACTCGTTCCTCTACGCGCTTCCGGGCGTCAAGTCGATCGACGATCCGAAGCTCAACCTCGTCCAGACCTACTCGGTGTGGCGCGAGCGCTACGAGCACGGCCATCTGGTGAGCAACAAGCTGGTGGCCAGCGGCCTGCCCACCGCCCCGAACAACGTCGGGCCCAAGACGTTCCCGAACTACGACGCGGTCGCCAACCAGGCGATCAAGTCGCTGCCGGGCGGCGGCAAGGTCTTCGCCGGCCAGGTCGACGACCCGTTCTTCGTCGACCTCGGCTCGACCTTCGATGCGATCAACATCGACATGCCGGGCCGTACCGGCATCGGCACGGGCAACCAGGGCGGCGGCAAGGACGACGTCGCGGGCTACAACGTCCACACGATCGCCCTGCAGGTGCCCAAGGCCGACGTCACGCGCAACCACAGGACACCGGCCGACGCCAAGGCGCCCGGCGCGGTCGTCGGGGTGTGGTCCTCGACCGACCGTCCGGTGCTGCAGGTCACCCGCCAGAGCCCGGTGGCCAGTGGCGCCGCCTCGACCGCGTCCAAGCGCGGGCAGCGGGTCTCCGACGATCACGGTGAGGGCCAGGTCAGCCGCCTCGGCAACCCGCTGGTCAACGAGGTGATCATCCCGCTCGGCCAGAAGGATCGCTTCAACGCGACCCAGCCGTCCGACGACCTGAAGAACTTCGGCAAATACGTGCTCTCGCCGGAGCTCGCCAAGGTCATCAACGCCCTGTTCCCGGGCCTCAACGTCCCCGAGAACAACCGCACGGACCTCGTGCAGGCGCTGCTGACGGGCATTCCGGGCCTGACCCAGATCGCGCCGGGCGCGCCGCCGACCGACACGCTGAAGATCAACCTCGGCATCGCGCCGAACCCGCACCCGAGCCGCTTCGGCGTGCTCGCCGGTGACACCCAGGGCTTCCCGAATGGGCGTCGCCTGACCGACGACGTGGTCGACATCGAAGAGCGCGTCGTGGGCGGCTTCCTCAAGGGCAACAAGCTGCCCCTGGGCGACGGCGTGGACCAGAACGACAAGCCGTTCCGGACCTCGTTCCCGTACGTCGCATCGCCGCGCGCCGGCTTCGATTCGCAGCTGAAGCGGACCGAGCCCGCGCACGCGCCCGTCCCCGGCGACCCCACCGGGTCTCGCTAGCCGGACGCCATGAGCGGGCGGGGGCCTCGCGCCCCCGCCCGCTTCCCTTCGACGCCACCAGCCCATGCGCCGCATGCTCATCGCCTTCCTCGCGACCTTTGCCGTCGCGCTCCCCGTCACCGTGCTGATGACGCGCGACGACGGCCGCCCCGCTTCCACCGCCAACCCCAGCCTGCCGGCGGCGCCCCGGCCGAGCGACTCGACCGACGTGCGGATCGCCAAGTTCCAGGCCACCGTGCGCGCGGCGCCACTGCGCGCCGACGGCTGGACGCTGCTGGCCGGCGCCTACCTGCAGAAGGTGCGCGAGACCGGCGACGCCGGCTTCTACACCCGCGCGCAAGGCGCGGTCGATCGCGCCCTCGCTCTGCAACCCGGCGACCCGGCCGCCCTGACCCAGCGCAGCGCGCTGGAGCTCTCGCGCCACAACTTCCGTGCCGGCCTGGCCGACGCGCGCCGCGCGCGCGCGGCCGCGCCCATGGTCGACCAGCCGTTCGGCGCGCTCGTCGACGCGCTCGTCGAGTTGGGCCGCTACCCGCAGGCCCGCAACGCCCTGCAGGAGATGGTCGACCGCAAGCCCGACCTCGCCGCCTACGCGCGCGTGTCCTACTACCGCGAGCTGCACGGCGACCTGCGCGGCGCGCTGAGCGCCATGCGCGCCGCGGTCTCCGCCGGGGGCGCCGTGCCCGAGCAGGACGCCTACGTGCGCTCGTTGCTGGGTGGCCTGGAGCTGCAGACCGGCCAGACCGACGCCGCGGTGCGCGACTACCGCGGAGCGCTCTCGGCGGTTCGCGGCTACCCGGCCGCGGAGTCCGGGCTCGCGCAGGCCGACGTCGCGCGCGGGCGGCTGGCGCCGGCCATCGCGCGGCTGTCGCGGCTCATCGAGCAGCTGCCGCTGCCGGCCTACGTGACCGCCCTCGGCGAGGCGCAGGCGGCCGCGGGCCGCCACGCCGCGGCGAAGCGCAGCTTCGCCCTCGTGCGCGCCGAGGTCATGCTCCAGCGCCGCGCCGGCGTCAACGCCGACGTCGAGCTTGCCCTCTTCGAGGCCGACCACGGCAACCCGCGGCGGGCCGTCGTGCTCGGTCGCCGAGCCTGGGCGGCGGCACCGAGCGTTCGCTCGGCCGACGCCCTGGGGTGGGCCCTGTACCGCGCAGGGCATGCGCGCGCCGCGCTGGGCTGGGCGCGGCGCGCGTTGGCCATCGGCTCTCGCGATCCGGC
Source organism: uncultured Actinomycetes bacterium (assembly GCA_963821355.1). Taxonomy (GTDB): domain Bacteria; phylum Actinomycetota; class Thermoleophilia; order Solirubrobacterales; family Solirubrobacteraceae; genus JAOPZW01. The sequence continues at coordinate 126,583 of CAWGDO010000014.1, forward strand.
TTTCCTGGCCCACGCGGGGCTGATCGCGCGCGGCGCCGGCGAGCCCGCGTTGGCCGCACGCCGGCTGGCCGGGGCGCGCGCGGGGCGCGCGGCGCTCGGTGCGAGCCTGCGGGAGGCGCTGCGATGAGGCGCGTGCTGCTGATCGCGGCGCTCGCGCTGCTGGCGCTCGCCGCGCCCGCGGGAGCGCACCCATTGGGCAACTTCTCGATCAACCACCTCGACGTCGTCCGCGTGTCGAGCGATCGGGTCGACGTGCGCTACGTCCTCGACCAGGCCGAGATCCCGACCTTCCAGGAGCGCGGGTTGTCGCCGGCTGCCGTGCTTGGCCGCAAGCGCGCGGACGTCGCGCGGGGGGTCTCGCTCACCGTCGGCGGGCGGCCCGTCGCGCTCGTGATGCGCCCGGGAGGGCGGATCAGCTTCCCGATGGGCGCGGGCGGGCTGCACACCACGCGCGTCGAACTGCTGCTCGGCGCGAGGGTGGCCGCGCGCGGCGACGTCGTCGTCCGCGACTCGACCTTCGCGGGTCGCGTGGGGTGGAAGGCCGTGCTCGCCGCGCCCGGGCGCGCAACCGCGGTACACAGCGACGTGACCGACAGCGACCCCACACAGCGCCTGCGCGTCTATCCGACCGCGCTGCTGTCGAGCCCGGCCGACCGCCCCGTCGCCCACCTGCGCGTGGCGCCGGGCGCCGGCACCGTGACGGCCCCGCGGGGCGACGGCGGCGGCCAGGCGACCACCCGCGACCGGGGTGCCGGCGACCGTTTCGGGTCCGTCTTCGAGCGTGCCGCGGCCGGGCAGGGCGTGCTCGTCCTGCTCCTCCTCGCGGCGTTCGGATGGGGCGCGGTGCACGCGCTGTCGCCCGGGCACGGCAAGGCGATGGTGGCGGCCTACCTCGTCGGCACGCGCGGCACCGCGCGCCACGCCGTTGCCCTCGGGCTGACCGTGACGGTCACCCACACGATCGGGGTGTTCGCCCTCGGGGTGGTGGCGCTTGCGCTGTCGGCCTACGTCCTGCCCGAGCAGCTCTATCCATGGCTGAACCTCGTCTCCGGGCTGCTCGTGCTCGGCGTCGGCGCGTCGGTCGTGCGCTCGCGTGTCCGACATGCGCGCGCGCACGCGCACGGCCGTCACCACCACCACGACCACGATCACGACCATGGCGACCTGCGCCCGCGCAACATCCTGGCCATGGGCGCCTCGGCCGGCCTCATCCCGTGCCCGTCGGCGCTCGTCGTGCTCCTCGGTGCGGTCGCCCAGCACCAGATCGGTCTTGGCCTGATCCTCATCGTCGCCTTCTCGGCCGGCCTGGCCGCGACGCTCACCGGCCTCGGGCTCGCCGTCGTCGCGGCCGGGCGCGTGTCGACGCGCCTCAATGGGGCGAGCGGTGGCCGCGTGCTCGCCGTCCTGCCGGCGCTGAGCTCGCTGGCGATCGTTGGCGTCGGCCTCGTGCTCACCCTGCAGGCGGTGCCGAAGGTGCTCTGAATTACCTCCAACTGCAAACGGCTTGCAGTTGGGAGCCGCTCGGGATTAGCGTGCCTGTGGTGGCGCGCCCGCAGCGCATCGCATCGTCACTGACCGCCGCGGAGTGGCGGCGAGCCGGTGCGCTGGCGGCGGTCGTCGTGGGCCTGCACGTCGTCGGCGTCGCGATGCTCGTCGGGGCGGGCAGCGTGCTCGGAGTGGGCGTGGGTATCACGGCCTACACGCTGGGCCTGCGCCACGCGTTCGACGCCGACCACATCAGCGCGATCGACAACACGACGCGCAAGCTGATGGGCGAAGGTCAGCGGCCCTTGAGCGTCGGGTTCTTCTTCTCCCTCGGGCACTCGACGATCGTCTTCGCGCTGGCCGCTCTGTTCGCGATCGGCATCAAGGGCATCAGCGGCGCAGCGGAGAGGGACGACTCGACACTGCACCAGGCGACCGGCCTTGTCGGCCCGGCCGTCTCGGGCACGTTCCTGTTCCTCATCGGCACGCTCAACCTTTTCGTCCTCGTGAGCATCGTTGGGATCTTCCGACGCATGCGCCAGGGAGAGCTCAGCGAGGCCGAGCTCGAGGACCAGCTCGACCGGCGCGGGTTGATGAACCGCTTCTACGGCCGCGCGACACGCGCCGTGACCAAGCCGTGGCAGATGTACCCGCTGGGATGTCTCTTCGGCCTGGGGTTCGACACGGCGACCGAGATCGCGCTGCTCGCGGCGGCCGGTGCCGCGGCGGCGGGCGGGCTTCCCTGGTACGCGATCCTGTGCCTGCCGATCCTCTTCGCCGCCGGGATGTCGCTGCTGGACACGATCGACGGCGCCTTCATGAACTTCGCCTACGGCTGGGCGTTCTCGAGGCCGGTCCGCAAGATCTTCTACAACATCACCATCACCGGGCTGTCGGTCGCCGTGGCGCTGCTCGTCGGGACGGTCGAGCTGCTCGCGGTACTCGCCGACCGGCTCAGCCTCACCGGTGGTATCTGGGGCGTCGCCTCCGGCCTCGACCTCAACCTCGTCGGCTACGCGATCGTCGGGCTGTTCGTGCTCACCTGGGTCGTCGCGCTCGGGGTGTGGCACTTCGGCCACATCGAGGAGCGCTGGGCGGCCGACCTCGAGCCATGACCCACGCGCCCGAGCGATCGCCCGCCGCATTGCACGACCTCGACGACGCGCTGCGCGTCGTGCGCGAGGCCGGGCACCGCGTCTCGGCGCCCACGCGGCTGGTGCTCGAGGCGCTCTTCGCTTCCAGCGCGCCCGTGTCGGCCGAGGACATCGCGCGGAAGATCGATCTGGAGCTCGACGTCAGCTCGGTGTACCGCAACCTCGAGCGCCTGCAGCAGCTCGGTGTCGTGAGCCACATCCATCCCGGCCACGGCCCGGGCCTCTACTCGATCGTCCGCGGCCAGGATCGCGAGTACCTGGCCTGCGATCGCTGCCACGGGCTGATCGCGCTCGACCCGGCGCAGCTGGACCCGATTCGCGAGCAGCTGCGCGCGAACTTCGGCCACCACGCGCATTTCAGCCACTTCCCGATCCACGGGGTGTGCGCCGATTGCGCGGCGAGCGAGGCGTCTTCGCACATCCACTGATCCGCTCCTACGGGTCGTGCGCAGTAGCACCCTGAACGCGCCACGCGGGTGGGGCGCTCGACCAGGAGGAGTCTCTCGTGACAGTCCCGCACCTCACGCCTGCGGTCGAGGCGTCGACCGCCCCTGCCGCCTTCGCCGCACTGCGCGCCCGCGGGCTGCGCCTGTCGAGCGCCAGGCGCCTGCTCCTGCACGCGCTCTACGCGGCCGACCGCCCGCTGAGCGCGGAGGAGCTCGCCGGCGAGGGCGACGTCGCATCGGCCTACCGCAACCTCGAGGTTCTCGAGGGCCTGGGCCTCGTGGCGCACGTCCACCTCGGCCACGGACCCGGCCTCTACCAGCCCGCGGGCCGCCCGCGCGCGTTCGTGCTCTGCGAGGCGTGCGGCGCGGTGCGCGCGTTGCCGCAGGCGGCGCTTGGCGCGGTGCGCGCCGCCGTGCACGAGGCCGTCGGCTACAGCCCGCGGTTCGCCCACTTCCCGATCGCCGGCCTGTGCCCGGACTGCTCGACGACGGAGGAACTCGCATGCTGACCCGGATCCGCAACTCGCTGACGGCGGCCGAGTGGGCCAGGGCCGGCGGCCTGGCCGCGGTGATCGTCGGCCTGCATGTCGTCGGCTTCGGGTTGCTGTTCGGCGTCGTCGTCCCTCACCACTTCACCCTCGGCGCCGGCGGCGCGTTCACGGCCGGCGTCGGCCTGACCGCCTACACGCTGGGCATGCGCCACGCCTTCGACGCCGACCACATCGCGGCGATCGACAACACGACGCGCAAGTTCATGAACGACGGGCAACGGCCACTCGGCGTCGGCTTCTTCTTCTCGCTCGGTCACTCGAGCGTTGTCTTCGCGCTGGCCGTGCTGTTCTCGCTGGGCATCAAGGCGCTGGCAGGGCCCGTGGAGGACGACGGCTCGACGCTGCATTCGGTGACCGGGCTGGTCGGGACGAGCGTGTCGGGGACGTTCCTCTACGTCATCGCGGCGCTGAATCTCGTCGTGCTCGTCGGCATCCTGCGCGTGTTCCGCGACATGCGCCGTGGCAGGCACTCCGACGAGGAGCTCGAGGAACTGCTGCAGTCGCGCGGCCTCATGAACCGTTTTCTCGGCCGCTTCAGCGCGCGGGTCACGAAGTCGTGGCAGATGTACCCGCTCGGCATCCTGTTCGGCCTGGGCTTCGACACCGCGACCGAGGTCGCACTGCTCTTCCTCGCCGCGGGCGCGGCCGGGGCCGGGCTGCCGTGGTACGCGATCCTGTGCCTGCCGGTGCTGTTCGCCGCCGGCATGTCGCTGCTGGACACGATCGACGGCTCGTTCATGAACTTCGCCTACGGGTGGGCGTTCTCCAAGCCGGTGCGCAAGGTCTATTACAACATCACCGTCACCGGGCTCTCCGTCGTCGTGGCGCTGATCATCGGCACGATCGAGCTGCTGTCCATCGCCGCCGCCGAGCTCAGCCTCAGCGGCGGCTTCTGGGACTGGATCGCGGGCATCGACCTCAACGCCGTCGGCTACATCGTTGCCGGCCTGTTCGTGGCGACCTGGGCGATCGCGCTCGCGGTCTGGCGCTTCGCGCGCATCGAGGAGCGTTGGGCGCTGCCGGGCTCGAGGGCCGAGAGCGTCTAGTCTCGCCCGATCCTGCTGCTCTTCGACATCGACGGGACGCTGTTGCTCAAGGCGACGGCCGCCCACGTGGCCGCCGTCCACGAGGCGCTGCGCGAGGTCTATGGCATCACCGATCCGCGCGGGCCCAAGGTCGAGGCGGCCGGGCGCACGGACGTCGAGATCGCGCGCGACATCAGCCTGCTCAGCGGCGTCAGCGCCAAGCGCTTCGACGACGGGCGCGACGACTTCCGCGCGGCCTGCGTGGCCGCGTACGCGCGGCTGTGCCCGGACGACCTCAGCGCGTACGTCGCGCCCGGGGTGCCCGATGTGCTCGACGCGCTGCACGGGCGCGACGGCGTGATCCTCGGCTTGCTCACCGGCAACCTCGAGCCGGTCGCGCGGCTGAAGCTCGCGCGCGCGGGACTGGGGGACTACTTCGCGCCGGGCGTGGGCGGGTTCGGCTCGGACCACGAGGACCGCACGGAGCTGCCGGCGATCGCCCGCGCCCGCGCGGGCGGCTTCCCGCGCGAGCAGACCGTGATCATCGGCGACACGCCGCGCGACATCGCCTGCGCGCGGGCCGACGACCTGCGCTGCGTTGCGGTCGCCACGGGCCCGTTCAGCGCCGCGCAGCTGGCCGCCGCCGACGTCGTGCTCGACAGCGCCCGCGCGCTGCTCGACGTGCTCTAACACGCGAGCGATGGACTGGCGACAGCGCCGCCCCGAGCCTCTACCCTTCGGCGCTGGTGGCAAGGCGCGACGTTCATCTCCTGCTGGGGTTGCCCGGGTTCAGGTGGCCCACGTTGTGGCCGAGGCGATCACCGGCGCGAGCTGATGATGGCATCGCCGGCGCTCGTGCTACTGCTGCCGCTGCTCGCCGGCCGCTATGTCGGCGAGGGCCGGCTGTCGCGCCTGGCGGCGCGCTTCACCGGGCCGGCGCTCCGCGCCGCCCGGACGCTGAGCGACCGTCTACCGCGCGCTCCGCGCGCCGTGCTGCCCCGCGGCGGCCGTCTGCTCGCGGCCCGGCTGGCCGAGCGCGGGCCTCCGTGCCCGTCGGCCGCGCGCTGAGCGCGGCCGCATCCGCTCGTCCAACACGCCGACCCGAATCCAAGGAGGTGCGCCTTGCGTCGCGCCCTCGCCCTCGGCGTCGCGGCGGCAGCGCTCCTCGTAGCGCCGGCCGCGCTCGCGCACCAGGGCAACCCGAACTACCGCTCGATCGTCGATGCCGTCACGCCCAAGGTCGCGGGCCTGAAGCTGCAGGTGCTCAACTACGACGACCGCTTCCAGATGACCAACCGCACCGGCCAGACGGTCACGGTGCAGGGCTACAACGGCGAGCCGTACGCTCGTGTGCTCGGCAACGGCACGGTCGAGCTCAACCAGCGCTCCCCCGCCTACTACCTCGACGACGACCGCTACGCCGACGTCAAGGTGCCCGCGAGCGCCGATCCCAAGGCGCCGCCGCAATGGAAGGTCATCGACCGCACCGGCAGCGTCCAGTGGCATGACCATCGTATGCACTGGATGAGCCAGAGCCTGCCCCCGCAGGTCAAGGACAAGTCCAAGCGCACGAAGGTCTTCGACTACTCGATCCCGCTGCAGGTCGGCAACCGGCCGGGCGCCATAAAGGGGACGCTGGTGTGGCAGCCCGAGCAGTCCAGCGCCCCCGTCGGAATGTTCGTCGGGCTCGGCGTCCTCGCGCTGCTGGCCATCGGCGGCGTCCTCTTCGCGCGCCGGCGTCGCGCGGGCGACACCCAGCCCGAGCCCGCCAAGGAGGCCGCCGAAGCGTGGTGACGCGCGCACTCGTCCTCGCACTCGCCGTGCTTGCCCTCAGCCCCGCGGCTGCGCTCGCGCACGCCCAGCTCGAGGGAACCTCGCCCGAGCGCGGGGCCGTGCTGCAGACGCAGCCGAGCGCGGTCGTGTTCCGCTTCGGCGAACCGGTCGAGGGCAACTTCGGCGCCGTCAAGGTCTTCGACGCCAAGGGCGAGCGCGTCGACAACGGCAAGGTCGTGCACCCGGGGGGACGCGGATCGGAGGTGGCGGTCGGCCTGAAGCCGCACCTCGCGGACGGCACCTACACCGCGACCTACCGCGTAATCTCGGCCGACAGCCACCCGGTCGAGGGCGGCGTGGTCTTCAGCATCGGCACGCCGGGTGCGGCCGGGGAGACCGTCGCCGACCTGCTGGCGGGCGCGAGCGCCGGCCCAGTGACCGAGACCGCGTTCGGCGTCGTGCGTGGCCTCGACTACCTCGCGATCGCGTTGGCGGTCGGCGGCCTGGCCTTCCTGCTGGCGGCCTGGCGGCCGGCGCTCGCCGTCGCCGCCGGCGCGGGCGCTGACTGGCCCGAGGCCGCCGCGGTCTTCGCCGGGCGTGCGCGCCGCCTGCTGTGGATCGCCGTCGTCATCGGCGTCGTGTCGGGCGTGCTCGGGATCGTCCTTCAGGGAGCGACCGCGTCGGGGACGACGTTCTGGTCGGCGCTGGACCCGAGCGTCGGTGCGCGAGGTCCTCGGCACGCGGTTCGGGACCGTGTGGGGCCTGCGCGTGCTCGCGTGGCTCGTGCTCGGCGGGGTGTTGCTCGTGGGTGCGGGCACCCGCGCGGTCGCGGTGCTGCGCCCGGCGGCGGTCGGCGCGGCCGGCGTCGCCCCGGCGCCTGGCCCCTCGCGAGGCGTGCTTGCCGCGCTGGCCGTTCCGGTGGCCTTTCTGCTCGTCTCGCCCGCGCTGGCCGGACACGCGACGACGCTGCATCCGGTGGTGGTGCTGCTGCCCCTCGACGTGGTCCACGTCACCGCGATGAGCGTCTGGGCCGGCGGGCTGGTCATGCTGCTGTTCGTCGTGCCGGGCGCGACCCGCAGGCTCGAGCCGCCCGAGCGCAGCCGGCTGCTGGCGGCGGTGCTCGTGCGCTTCTCGCCGATGGCGCTTGCGTGCGTGGCGGCGCTCCTGGTCACGGGCGTCATCCAGGCGCTGATCGACATGGGCGGTCTGTCGCACCTGTTCGACACGCCGTTCGGCCGTGCCGTGCTCATCAAGTTCGTGCTGCTGATGGCGCTCATCGCGCTCGGCGCAGTCAACCGCCAGCGCGTGGTTCCGTCACTGCGCCGCCTGGCCGGCGCACGGCGAGGCGCCCGGTGGGGCGGGGCGCCTACTCCACCGCACGCTGCGCGCCGAGGTCGTGCTGCTCGTCGTCGTCCTGGGCGTCACCTCGGCGCTGGTGAGCTACGCGCCGCCGAAGTCGAGCGCCAACGGCGGCCCCTGTTCGACGACGACGCGGATGGGCCCGATCGAGCTCGAGACGACGCTCGACCCTGCGCGCGTCGGCGCGAACCAGCTCCACGTGTACCTGTTCGACGCCCGCAGCGGCGCGCCGTCACGAAGACCAAGGGCTCACCGTGGAGGCGATGCATCACGACAAGGGCATCGGCCCGCTACCGGTCACGGTCCACAAGGCGGGCCCCGGCCACTACCTCGCCGATGCGATCGTCCTCTCGCCCGCGGGCACCTGGGAGCTGACGATCGTCGATCGGGTCTCCGACTTCGACGAGTACACCAAGACGCTAACGGTGCCCGTGCGATGAGAGAGCCGGCCTCGCCGCGGCTGCTCGTCGTCCTGGCGCTCGCCTTCGCCGTCGCGCTGTGGCTCGTCGGCGGGCACGTCGCGGGCTTCGATGCCGGGCTGCTCTGCATGGCGCCCGCGTTCGCGATCGCGCTCCCATTACTGGCCGGGCGCTACCCGGCCGAGGCGGCGCTTGTGCGTCGTGCGCGCGGCTGCCCGCGTCGGCGCGCCGCCATTCGTGTCGTCGTCCGGCCGCCTGCGCGGCTCGTACAGCGCGACGAGCTCCTCGTCGGCCACGCGCTGGCCGGTCGTGCGCCGCGGCATGACCGCGGGAGCGCGTTGCGCGCCTCCGCTGCATGTCGTGTCCGCACAACGATCAAGACAAGGAGCATCACGATGAAGAGCCATGTGTTCAATGCGGCCGCCCCGGTCGCCGTGCTTGCGGCGGTTGTTCCGCGGCGCTCTGGTGGGCCGGCGTCGTCGGCGGCCCACGTCAGCGTGCATCCCAACGCCGTGCCCGCGGGCGCCAACGTGACGCTCGACATCCGGGTGCCCAACGAGCTTGACAACGCGAAGACGACCAGGCTCCAGGTGAAGTTCCCGCCGGGCTTCATCGAGGTCGCCACCGAGCCGCCGCCGGGCTGGACCTCGAAGGTGCTGACGTCCAAGCTCGCCAAGCCGGGCAGACCACGACCGCCAATCAACAGCAGGTCGAGGTCGGCGGAACGCAACCTCGGCGGGGCTCCTCCCGGGCGAGTTTGCGAACTTCCCGATTTCCGTGGCCCTCCCCGGGCACGCCGGCCAGGTGCTGACGTTCAAGTCGGCGGAGACGTCAAGCACCGCCGACTTCGACCTGTCGGTTTATGCCCCTTCCGGCCCGCCCGCCCACCGCGAGCGGTGGCACGACTCATCTAGACGCGTGAGGCCGATGAGTTCCGGGATCCGGGAAGGTCTTGTCTGTAACGAGCACGCGTACCAGGGAGGCAATCGATGTTGCTCGAAGGCAAGAACGCCGTCATCTACGGTGGCGGCGCGATCGGCGGCGCCGTCGCAAGGACCTTCGCGCGCGAGGGCGCGCGCGTGTTCCTCGCGGGACGCACGCCGGAGAAGCTCGAGCGCGTGGCCGCCGACATCCGCGGCGCCGGCGGAGCGGTCGACGTCGCGCAGGTCGATGCGCTCGACGAGCGCATGGTCGACGAGCACGCCGACGCGGTCGTCGCAGCCGCCGGCCGCCTGGACATTTCGTTCAACCTGATCAGTCACGGCGACGTGCAGGGCACGCCGATGGTCGAGATGGACGTCGAGGACTACCTGCGCCCGGTCGTGACGGCCGTGCGCACGCTGTTCGTCACCTCGCGCGCCGCGGCGCGCCACATGGTCCCCGGCGGAGGCGGCGTCATCCTCGTCTTCGGCGGCGAGGGCGAGCCGCCCCGCGGCTACCACCTCGGCGGCCTGCAGACGGCCTTTCACGCGATGGAGGCCATGCGCCGCCAGCTTTCGATGGAGCTCGGCGCCGCCGGCATCCGTGTCGTGACGCTGCGCACCGGCGGGGTCGCCGAGTCGCTGCCGGAGGGCTTCGAAGGCCGCGACGCGATCGTCGTCGGCCATCGAGGACGCGACGCTCCTCGGCCGGGCGGCGACGCTCGAGGACGTCGGCAACGTCGCCGCGTTCGTCGCCTCCGATCGCGCGCGCACCATGACCGCCGCGACGGCGAACGTCAGCTGCGGCGCGCTCTGCGATTAGGTACGCGTCAGCTTCTTGTAGGTGATCCGGTGCGGGCGGTCGGCCTCGTCGCCGAGCAGCGCGCGGCGGTGCTCCTCGTAGGCCTCGAAGTTGCCCTCGAACCAGGTGACCTGCGAGTCGCTCTCGAAGGCGAGCACGTGGGTGGCGATGCGGTCCAGGAACCAGCGGTCGTGGGAGATGACCACCGCGCAGCCGGCGAACGCGAGCAGCGCCTCCTCGAGCGCGCGCAGCGTGTCGACGTCGAGGTCGTTGGTCGGCTCGTCGAGCAGGAGCAGGTTGCCCCCCTCGCGCAGCAGCTTGGCGAGGTGCAGGCGGTTGCGCTCGCCGCCGGAGAGCTTGCCGACCTTCTGCTGCTGGTCGGAGCCCTTGAAGTTGAAGCCCGCGGTGTAGGCGCGTGAGTTCATCCAGCGTTCGCCGACCTTGATCTGGTCAAGGCCGCCGGAGATCTCCTCCCAGACGGTCTTGTCAGGGTCCAGCGCGTCACGCGACTGGTCGACGTAGGCCATCTGCACGGTGTCGCCGATGCGCAGCGTGCCCGCGTCCGGCTCCTCCTGGCCGGTGATCATCCGGAACAGCGTCGTCTTGCCCGCGCCGTTGGGGCCGATGACCCCGACGATGCCGCCGGGCGGCAGCGAGAAGCTGAGGTCCTCGATGAGCAGGTTGTCGCCGAAGCCCTTGCGCAGGTGCTCGGCCTCGACGACGACGTTGCCCAGGTGCGTCGAGGTCGGGATGTGGATCTGGACCTCGTCGAGCTTGACGTTGCGCTCCTGGGCGACGAGGGCCTCGAAGTTCTGTAGGCGCGCCTTCTGCTTGGTCTGGCGGCCCTTGGGGTTCTGGCGGACCCAGTCGAGCTCGGCGGCGATCGTCCGCTGGCGCGCCTTCTCGGTCTTCTCCTCCTGCTGCAGGCGCTTCTGCTTCTGCTCCAGCCAGCTGGAGTAGTTGCCCTCGTAGGGGATCCCGCGCGAGCGGTCGACCTCGAGGATCCAGCCCGCGACGTTGTCGAGGAAGTAGCGGTCGTGGGTCACCGCCACGACGGTGCCCTTGTACTCGGCCAGGTGGCGCTCGAGCCACGCGACCGACTCGGCGTCGAGGTGGTTGGTCGGCTCGTCGAGGAGCAGCAGGTCGGGCGCGCCGAGCAGCAGCCGGCACAGCGCGACGCGGCGGCGCTCGCCGCCGGAGAGCCTGGTGACGTCGGCCTCGGCGGGGGGCAGGCGCAGCGCGTCCATCGCGTACTCGACGTTGGTGTCGAGGTTCCAGGCGTCGGCGGCGTCGATCTTGGCCTGCAGCGCGGCGAACTCGTCGGCGGTGTCGTCGGAGTAGTTGGCGGCCAGCTCGTTGAAGCGATCGAGCAGCGCTCGCACCTCGGCCACGCCGTCCTCGACGTTGCCGCGCACGTCCTTGGCGGGATCGAGCTGCGGCTCCTGCTCGAGCAGCCCGACGGTCGCGCCGGGCGCGAGCTGCGCGTCGCCGCGGACCTCGGTGTCGACGCCGGCCATGATCCGCAGGACCGTCGACTTGCCCGCGCCGTTGTAGCCGAGCACGCCGATCTTCGCTCCGGGGAGGAAGGCAAGCGTGATGTCCTTGAGCACCGTCTTGTCTGGCGGGAAGACCTTCGACAGGCGGTACATCTGGAAGACGTAGTCCATCGGGCTCAGGGTATCCGGCGCGATCTGAGCCTACGCGGCGACGGTATTTCCGAGGACCGCTGCGCGCTCCAAGGGACAACACGACGTCCCGCTCACCCCACGAAGGAGCGCCATGCGCACAACTCGAACCATCACCGCATCACTTGCCGCCGTCCTCGGCGTCGCCGCGCTTGCCGGCCCGGCCGCGGCCAGGCCCGCCGACTCGGTGAAGGCCAACGTCTACGTCCCGCCCGCGAGCGTTTCCAGCAGCGGCTCGGCGAAGGCCAATGTCTACGTCCCGCCTGCTGCCGGCACGGTCGCCCCGGTGAAGGCCAACGTGTACATCCCGCCGGCCAGCGGCACGGTCGCCCCGGTGAAGGCCAACGTGTACGTCCCGCCGGCCGCCGGCACGGCTGGTCCCGTCCAACGCCACGTTGCGGCCACGAGCACGTCGTCGTCTTCGGACCTCGATTGGGGCTCGGCCGGTATCGGCGCAGGCGCGGCGATTGCCGCCGTCCTCGCCGGGTTCGCCGCAGCGATCGGGTTGCGTCGGCGCCGCGAGGTCGGATCCGCCACCAGCAGCTAGTTACGGGGAGTCTCGGTCCCGGCGCGGAGCTCGCGCCGGGACCGCGCTCGTGGCCGGTCCGTCGCCGGCCGAGGGTCGAGGTCATGAGGTAGCCGTACCTCGCAGCGGCACCGCGCTCGCTACGGTCAAGCGGTGTCCAGGGGTCTTGCCATCCGCTTGCGCGGGGTGGTCAAGCGCTACGGCCCGATCACGCGCAGTCGACGGGTTCGACCTCGACGTCCCCGAGGGGACGTGCGTCGGCCTGCTCGGGCCCAACGGCGCCGGCAAGACGACGACGATGAAGATGCTCACCGCGCAGGCGATCGCCGACGAGGGCGAGCTCGAGGTCCTCGGCCACGTGCTCCCCGACGACTCGAAGGCCGCGCGCGCAGAGTGCGGCGTCGTGCCGCAGCTCGACAACCTCGACGTCACGCTGACCACCGAGCAGAACCTGCTCGTCTTCGCGCACCTCTATCGGATCGGCCGCCACGAGCGGCCTGCCGCGATCGAGTGGGCGCTCGACCTCGCCAACCTGCGCGACCGGCGCGAGACGCGCGTGGACAAGCTGTCGGGCGGGATGCGCCGGCGCCTGCTCATCGCCCGCGCGCTCGTGCACCGCCCGCGGCTGATCCTGCTCGACGAGCCGACCGTCGGCCTGGACCCGCAGGTGCGCCAGGAGCTGTGGGCGCTGATCGACAACCTGCGCAGCGAGGGGACCTCGATCCTGATGTCCACGCACTACATCGAGGAGGCGCAGCGCCTCGCGGACACCGTGACGATCATGTCGCACGGCAAGGCCGTGGCGGTCGGGCCGCCCGCGGAGCTGGTCGCCGAGCACGCGGGCCGCGAGGCGCTGGAGGTCTACGGGCCGCCCGCCAGGCTCACCGAGATCGAGGCCACCGCGCGCGCCAGCGGCGCCCGCACGCGGCGCACCGGTACCAGCGTGTCGATCCTCGGCGGCGACGGCGCACGGCCTCGACGGCGAGCGCCGGCCGGCCAACCTCGAGGACGTGTTCGTCCTGCTCACCGGGGAGGAGATCGAATGAAGGGCCGTCTCGAACGCTCGGCGCTGAGCGGCGTGCTCGTGCGCGAGGTCGTCAACTTCTCGTCGTTCTGGAAGTCGACGACGTTCTCCTCGACGGTCCAGCCGACGATCTACCTCGTCGCCTTCGGGTTCGGCTTCGGGTCGCTGGTCTCGACGGTCGACGGCTACGACTACGTGCAGTTCGTCGCCACCGGGACGGTGGCCACCGGCGTGCTCTTCGCGAGCGTGTTCCCGGCCATGTTCGGGACCTTCGTCAAGTACCAGTTCCAACGGACCTACGACGCGATCCTGGCCGCGCCGGTCGACACCGAGGAGCTCGTCACGGCCGAGACGCTCTGGATCGCCAGCCGGGCCGGCGCCTACGGCAGCGTCCCGATCCTCGTCGGCATCGTCTTCGGGCTCGACCCGACGTGGGGCATGCTGACCGATCCCGTTCATCGGCTTCCTGGCCGGCTTCGGCTGGGGGGCCTGCGGGATCATGATCGCCGCGATCGTCAAGTCGATCGACGGCTTCAGCTACGTCAGCGCGGCGGTGCTGACGCCCCTGTTCCTCGTCGCGGGAACCTTCTTCCCGCTCACCCAGCTTCCGCAGTGGGCGCAGGTGCTGGCCAAGTTCAACCCGCTCTATCACTGCGTCCAGCTCGTGCGCGACGCGTCGTTCGGCTGGCAGGGCTGGGCCGACGTCGGGCACGTCGCAGTGCTGGTCGCCTTCGCGCTGTTGATGTGGCGGCTGGCCATCGTGCTGCTGCAGCGGCGGCTGATCGACTAGAGGTCGAGCACCAGCACGTGTTGGGGCCCGTACGGGCCGCTGTAGTCGAAGCGCCCCGTGTCGCGAAAGCCTGCGCGGCGATAGGCGCGCACCGCGACCGGGTTGGCGACGTTGACCGTCAGCGCCAGGTGGCGGACGTCCGGGTGGCGGGCGGTCACGAAGGCCGGCAGCGCGCGCAGCGCCGCGGTCCCTACGCCGCGGCCCTGGTGGTCGCGGTCGACGAAGAAGGCGCGTACGCCGAGGGTGTCCGGCGCGCGGGCGGCGGCCGCGAAAGCCGGGTCGCGATCGAGGACCATGAAGCCCACCGCGACGCCGCCGTCGAGGACCGCGACCGGCTCGCGGCCGGGCACCGCCCGCGCCGCGATCATCGTGTCGCCGGGCAGACCGGAGAAGCGCTCCTGGTCGGGCAGCGGGCGTAGGCCCAGGACGGCGGGCGCGAGGACGTCGCCGACGACGGCGAGGGTGACGGTCACGCGGCAATGGTGAACGTCTCGCGATGCAGTGGTGCAACCGAGGCGCCGCTTCTGGGCCTCGCGGCGCTATCGTCGGTTATTCATGCCCGGAGTGCTCGACATCGAGCAGGCGGTGCTCCTCCTGGAGCTCGAGCCGCCCTTCGACCAGCGCGAGGTCCAGCTCGCGCGCCGGCGCCTGGCGAAGGTCTGGCACCCCGATCTCGCGCCTCCCGGGCGTCAGTTCGAGCACGAACGCCACCTGAAGGCGATCAACGAGGCGGCCGACCAGCTCATCTCGCTGGCCGAGGGATCGCGCGGCGGACGGGTCTCCAGGAACGCCGTGAAGGTCAGCGCCGCCGCGGCGCGCAAGGCCCGCGCCGAGGAGGGCCGCCGCGCCTACGAGGCCGAGCAGCGCCACCGCGAGCAGGAGGCCGACCGGCGCAAGCACGACCCGTTCGGCTCGCGCGTCCCCGACCACTCGGTCGTGCACCGCTACGCGCGCTGCCTGAGCTACCCGGAGTGGGGCGTGGGCTCGGTGACCGGGATCTACTTCACGGGGGGCGGCGACGACATTCAGCAGTGGGCCCGCGTGAAGTTCTCGCCGGGCGTACGCACGGTCCCGGCCGGCTCGCTGCAGTTCGTCGACTTCTCCAAGCCCGATCCCGGCGCCGAGCGCGTGCAGCGCTTCATGACCGCCGCCCAGCACGCGATGGCCGAGGGCGACTACCCGCTCGCCGCCAAGCGCCTGGTGTACGCACGCGACGCCGAGCCGGGCAACGCCGCCGTGCTGCGGCTGATGACGCTCGCCTTCTGGCAGGCGGGCGACCTGCCCGCCGCCGGCCGCGCCGTGCGCGACTGGGCGCGCGTCGACGGCGACCGCCCCGCGGCCCATCGCTTCGCCGCGCGCATCTACGAGGACATGGGCGCGATCGACCTTGCCGCCGAGGCGGCCGATCGCGCCGCCGCACGCGGTCCGCAGGACGCCGACGCGTGGGAGCGCGTCGGGCGGCTGCGCCTGCGGCTCATGGACCGCTCGGCGGCCATCGCCGCGCTCGAGCGCGCGCGGCGGATCGCGCCGAGCGTCGAGGGCCTGCTCGACCTCGCGCTGGCCCACCACCTCGCGGGCGACCTCGGCGCCGAGGTCACCGCCACCGAGCAGGCCACGCTGCTCGACCCGCAGTCGGCCGCCGCGTGGACGCGATACGCGCACGCGCTCGCACGCACCGATCGCGTGTCCGACGCCATCGGCGCCGCCGAGCGCGCGCTCGACCTCGACGGCGCCGACGGCGAGGTCGCCGACCTCCTCGAGCGGCTGCGCGCCGCCCAGCCGCGCGTGCTGCCGGCGGCGTGATCGTCTGGACCTTCCAGCCCGAGTCGCTGGGCGCGCTGCCGCCCGGCGTCGAGCTGGCCTCGGAGCCGGGGCCCGGCGTCGAGTTCATCGTCCCCGATTGGCTGCACCTGCCCGACCTCGAGGCGCTGTCCGCGCTGCGCGTCGTGCAGGTGCTGTCGGCGGGCGTCGACTGGATCGCCGAGCACCTGCCCGCCGGGGTGACGCTGTGCAGCGCACGCGGCGCGCGCGATCGCGCGATGGCCGAGTGGGTGGTCGCCGCGATCCTGGCCGACGCTAAGCAGGCGCGCGAGTGCGCCGAGCTGCAGGCGCGCGCCGAGTGGGAGCCGGTGAAGGTGCGCGACGCCTCGGACCTGCGCGTGCTCGTGCTCGGCTACGGGGCGATCGGGCGCGAGCTCGCCGCCCTGCTGAAGCCCTTCGACTGCGAGATCGTCGGCGTCGCCCGGAGCGCGCGCGACGGCGTCCACGGCGTCGATGCGCTGCCCGAGCTACTGCCGACTGCGGACGTCGTGGTCAACCTGCTGCCGCTGACCGAGGCCACGCGCGGCTCGTTCGCCGCGCGCGAGCTGGCGGCGATGCGCGACGGCGCGTTGTACGTCAACGCCGGCCGCGGCGCCACCACGGACACCGATGCGCTCGTGGCCGCGCTGCAGGAGGGCCGCATCCGTGCGGTGCTCGACGTCGTCGATCCCGAGCCGCTGCCCCCCGATCATCCGCTGTGGAAGGCTCCCAACGTGATGATCAGCCCGCACAGCGCCGGCGACACGCCGGCGGCCGACCGGGCCGCGTGGGCGCTCGCCGCCGAGCAGCTGCGCCGCTACGCGGCGGGCGAGCCGCTGCGCAACGTGGTGAGCGATGGGTACTGAGGCCGCCACGGCGACCGGCGCGCAGCTCCTGGTCGCGAGCCTCGAGGAGGCCGGCGTCGAGGTGGTCTTCGGCCTGCCCGGCGTGCACAACCTGGCCGCGTGGGAGGCCTTGCGCGAATCGCCGATCAGGCTCGTCGGCGTGCGCCACGAGCAGGCCGCTGCGTACGCAGCCGACGGCTACGCGCGCGCGAGCGGCCGGCTCGGCGTCGCGCTCGTGACCACGGGACCCGGCGCGGCGAACACGCTGGGCGCCGTCGGCGAGGCGTGGGCAGGCGGCGCGCCGGTGCTCGTCATCGCCACCGACATCCCCGCCAAGCTGCGCCGGCCGGGCGTCTACCGCGGCGTGCTGCACGAATGCACCGACCAGCGCGCGATGTTCACCCCGGTGACCAAGGCCCAGTTCGCCGGGCCCGATCCGCGCGCGGCGATCGCGGCGGCGCTGGCCCACCCACAGCGCCCGGTCTACCTCGAGGTGGCCACCGATGCGCTGTCATCCCCCGCCGCACCGGGCGACGAGCCAGCAGCCGCGACGCCGCCCGAGCCGCGCGATCTCGAGGCCGCCGTCGTGCTGCTCGACCGCGCGCAGCGCCCGCTTGTGTGGGCCGGCGGCGGCGCCGTCCGCGACGACGCCGGCGCGGCGGTGGCCGCGCTGGCCGAGCGCCTGTCGGCTCCGGTCTTCACCAGCTACCAGGCCTCCGGGTTGCTGGGCGACCATCCGCTCGCCGTCGGCCTGCCCACACACGTCCCCGCGACCGGTGGGCTGTGGGACGAGGCCGACCTCGTGGTGGCGATCGGCAGTGATCTCGACGGCGTCAACACCCAGAACTGGCGCCAGCCGCAGCCCCCCGCGCTCGTCGCCGTCAACGTCGATCCGGCCGACGCGGCGAAGAACTACCGCGTCGACGCGGTCGTGCATGCCGCCGCGGCGGCGGGCGCGAAGGCGCTCGCCAGTGCCGCCGCCGAACACGAGCCGTGGGCCGACCTCGACGCGGTCCGCGCGGGCGCCCGCGAATGGCTCGAGCGCGAGGCCCCCGATGAAATGGCCTTCCTCGCGGCCTTCGGGCGCGCCCTGCCACCCGAGGCGGTCGTGGTGTGCGACATGTGCATTCCCGGCTACTGGATCGGCGGCTTCCACCGCTTCGCCGCACCGCGCCGGGTGGTTTACCCGCTCGGCTGGGGCACGCTGGGCGCCGCGTTCCCGCAGGCGCTCGGCGTCTCGCTCTCCGGTGCGGGCCCGGTGGTCAGCGTCTCGGGCGATGGCGGGTTTCTCTTCGCCTGTGGCGAGTTGGCGACGATGGCCCAGGAGCGCCTGCCGTTCACGGCGGTCATCGTCGACGACGGCGGCTACGGGATGCTGCGCTTCGACCAGCGCCGCCAGGAGCGCGAGACCTACGGCGTCGACCTGCTGACGCCGGACTTCGTCGCGCTCGCGCAGGCCTTCGGCGTGCGCGCCGAGCGCGTCGATGGCCTGACCGATGCCTTCGCCGATGCGCTGGCGCGCCACCTCGCCGATCCCGAGCCGAGCGTGCTCGTGGCCGGCGCCGCGCTGCAGCCACCGCCGACGACCTCGCCGCGCTGGTATCGGCCGGCCTGAACTGACCACGAACCGGGGAGCGACGACGTGCACGTCAGCCTCACGCGCGTGAAGACATCCGACCAGCCCATCGCGAACGCGACGATCGTCGGCGAGGAGCTCGCTCGCTGGCTGCGTGACATCGACGGGTTCGAGGGGATCCTCATGCTGTCGCGGCCGGGCACGACGCTCGGGCTGACGTTCTGGGCGAGCCGCGAGGTGGCCGAGAGCCACCTGCCGTCGCGCAGGCGCTTCATCGAGCGCATGACCGACGTTGCCGAGGTCGAGATCGAGGAGATCGTCGACTACGAGGTCATGCTCGCCGAATTCGGGCCGCGCCTCGCGCGCGAGTAACTAGCCCTCGAGGCGGTAATCGAGGTCCGCGTCGATCTCGGCGACGTCCATCTGGGCCTTCTGCAGCTTGCCGGCGTAGTCCCAGTTGAGCGCCTGCCAGCGCGTGAACTGGTCGAGCACCCACATCCCCGACTGGCGCGAGCCGTTGCCCGAGCGCCCGTTGCCGCCGAAGGGAAGGTGCGCCTCGGCGCCGCTCGTGGAGTTGTTGACGCTGACCATGCCCGCGCCGATGCGCTCGCGATAGCGGAAGGCGTGTTTGGGGTTCGTCGTGTAGATCGAGGCGCTCAGGCCGTAGCCGTGGCCGTTGGCCAGCGCGATCGCCTCGTCGAAGTCGCCGAATGCGGCGACGCCGACGAGCGGGCCGAAGGTCTCGGTGTTGGCGAGGTCGTCGTCGGCGCGCACCCCGTCGACGATCGTCGGGTGCACGAACAACCCCCGCTCGGGATCGTCGCCGACGAAGCCCTCGCGCGGGTTGGCCGCGGTGATACGGCCGGTCCCCGACGAGCCGTGGACGCTGTGGTGGTCGCGGATGAGGCCCAGCCACTCGTCCTCGAAGCGACGCAGGAAGCGCTCGTGGATCATCGGGCCGTAGAGGACGTCCTGCGACGGGTCGCCGATCGCGGCGCCCTCGACAGCGGACTTGAAGCGCGCCATGAACTCGTCGTGCACGCGGTCGTCGACGATCACCGTGCCCAGCGAGGTGCAGCGCTGGCCGGCGGTGCCGAAGCCACTGAACAGCGCGCCCTCGACGGCCAGGTCGAGGTCCGCGTCGTCCATGACGACCAGCGGGTTCTTGCCGCCCAGCTCCAGGCATGGCGCCTGCAGGTTGCGCCCGCACAGCTCGCCGACGCGCGCGCCCACGGCGCTCGACCCGGTGAAGCCGACCTTGTCGACCAGCCGGCGCTCGAGCGCCTGCTCGAGCCCGGCGAAGGTCTGCGGGCCGTCCGTCAGCACGAGGTTGAAGACGCCGTCGGGCAGTCCCGCGTGTAGGAAGAGCTGGGCCAGCGCCTCGGAGGTCGCCGGTGCGTACTCGGCCGGCTTCCACACCGCGGCGTTGCCGCACAGCAGCGCCGGCACCAGATACCACGACGGTACGGCGACGGGGAAGTTGCCCGCGGTCACGATCGCCGCCACGCCGACGGGAGTGCGGAAGGTGAACAGCTGCTTGTCGGGCATCTCGGACGGCACCGTCTGGCCGTAGAGCCTCCGGCCCTCGCCGAGGAAGAAGTTGCAGGTGTCGACGATCTCCTGCACCTCGCCGAGCGACTCGGAGTACGGCTTGCCGATCTCGCGCGTCACCAGCCGCGCGAGCGCCTCCTTGTTGTCCTCCACCAGCCGCCCGACCTGCTGGATGGCGCGCCCGCGCACCGGCGCGGGCACGGCGGCCCACTCGCGCTGTGCGGCGCGCGCTGCCTCACAGGCGGCGACGAAGGTCGAAGCGTCGCCGAGCAGGACGTCGGCGACGACATCGTCGACGTCGGCGGGGTTGGTCGAGGGTTCGCGGCCGCCGGGGGCGTCGGTGGCCGGCCGGCCGGCGATGATCGAGGAGACCGTGCGGGACATGCCTTTGAACCTAGCGTGCGAGTAGGGTCGCGGGCATGGCGCTCTCCTCCCCGCCCGGGTGGTCGGCGCGTCTGCGGCCCGAGGCGATCGCGACGATCGGGGCGATGCTCCTCGGCGCGCTGGCGGCCGAGCGGCCGCTCTGCCTATGAGCGGGCGGCCGTCGATTGTGGTCGTCGGTGCCGGCGTCCTGGGTGCTTCGCTGGCGCGCCACTGCACGCGGGCGGGCTGGGACGTGGTGCTCGTCGAGCGCGTCGCCCCCGGGCACGTGCGCGCAGGGTCCGGCGACGAGTCGCGGATCATCCGCTGCTCGCACGCGGCCGATACGTGGCACACCCGCTCGGCACGGCGCGCCTGGGCGCTGTGGCACGAGGTCGATCCGGCTTTGGTGGTGGCCTGCGGAGTGGCTTGGCTGGCCCGCCGCCATAACGGCTGGGAGGCGGTGAGCGAGGCGACGCTGCGCGCCGAGGGCATCCCCTGCGAGCGGGTCGACGCGACGGCCGTCTTCCCGAGCGTGGCCACCGACGACGTGCGCTTCACCCTCTTCGAGCCCGAGGCCGGAATCCTGCGGGCACGCGAAGCGGTCAAGGCGCTCGCCGCCCAGGCGCTGGATGGCGGCGCCGAGCTCGTGCTCGCCGAGGCGCGGCCCGACGGCGCCGCCGTGGTGCTCGACGACGGGCGCCGCCTGGAGGCCGACCGCGTCGTGTGGGCGTGCGGCGCCTGGCTGCCCGCGCTGTTCCCCGGGCTGCTCGCCCTGCGCATCACCCACCAGGACGTCTTCTACTTCGGCGCGCCCGCGCCGTGGCGCACTCCCGGCGTGCCCGGCTGGGTGGACTACGACGGCGCCGCCTACGGCCTCGGCGACCTCGACGGGCGTGGCGTGAAGGTGTCGCCCGACGTCGACGGGCCGGCCTGCGACGCCGAGACGATGGAGCGCGTCGCGGTGCCTGAGCACGAGCGCCTGGCGCGCAACTACGTGGCACACCGGTTCCCGGCCTTGGCGAGCGCCCCGCTGGTTGGCCACCGCGCTTGCCAGTACGAGATCACGGCGGACTCGAACTTCCTTGTCGCCCCGCACCCCGACCACGACGGCCGCGTGTGGCTGATGGGCGGCGGCTCGGGCCACGCCTTCAAGCACGGCCCGGCGCTGGCCGAGCGCGCCGAGCGCTGGCTCACCGGCGCCGAGCCGCCCGAGCCGCGCCTGGCGCTGGGCGAGCGCACGGCGAACACCGGCCTGCGCACGGCGGGCGCCGGTCGTCCTGAGTAGCGCCAACGCGCCAATTTCGCTGGAAGGGCTCAAGCTCGCCCGGGCACCTGCCGATGAAGGTTGAGTAGGCCCCGCACGGATGTCGGGGCCTTCTTTTTTGTCTGGGGGCGCCCGTAAGCTCCGCGGCCCTATGCGCCTCATCGTCACCCGCTGCGAGGTCCGCTACTCGGGCCGCCTGTCCGCTGTCCTGCCCGAGGCGCTGCGCCTGATCATGGTCAAGAGCGACGGGTCGGTGATGGTCCACGCCGACCACGGCGGGTTCAAGCCCAGCAACTGGATGACGCCGCCGACCGTCATCGAAGAGGAGCCTGATCGGATCGTCGTGCGCAAGCGTGCCGGGACCACCGAGGACCGGTTGGACATCCGCATCGCCGAGGTCCTCTCCGACGTCACGCACGACATGGGCGAGGCGGCGGCGCTCGAGAAGGACGGCGTCGAGGCCGACCTGCAGGAGGCGCTGGCCGGCGCGCCGGAGTGGTGCGGTGAGGGCTTTCGGCTCGTGCGCCGAGAATGGCCGACGGACATCGGCCCGGTCGACCTCATGTGCCGCGACGACAACGACGGCTGGGTCGCGGTCGAGATCAAGCGCGTGGGGACGATCGACGCGGTCGAGCAGCTCACCCGCTACCTCGAGCGCATCCGCCTCGATCCCGCGATGGCGAACTGCCGCGGCGTGCTCGCGGCCCGGGTCGTTAAACCGCAGGCGCGGGTGCTGGCCGAGGCGCGCGACATCGCGTGGGTCGAAGTCGACCTCGAGGTCCTGCGCGGCGAGCGCGAGCCCGACCTGACGCTGTTCGTCGCATAGCCATCGGGAATCTGGGTGTGTACGCAACACCCCGTTGCGGACGTGTCGCGCCGCCGCACCGCCGACGCGACGTCCCTAGGGATGTTCATCCTCCGACGTTTCTAATCCTGGCGCGTCGGCGCTCACTCGTTCCTGCAAGCATGCCGCCGCACGCAATCGGGGGATTGGGGGCCTTTGCCCTACGGCAAAGTCGCAGTTCGAGGTTTGAGGACGATGGGGGCCAACGAGGCCCTCGGGTTCCGTGCGGCCATCCGCTGCCTCGTCCTGTCCCTGCTCACGGCCCTCCTGCTCGCCGCCGCAGCTGCATCGGCTGCGTGGGCAGACGATGCGCTCGCGGTGGCCGACGCGTCGCCGACGGCTGACGCCACGCCGGTCGCTGACGCGACGCCGGCCGATCCGACGCCCGTGGCCGACGCGACGCCGGTGGCCGACGCGACGCCGGCCGATCCGACGCCCGTGGCCGACGCGACGCCGGTGGCCGATCCGACGCCGGCCGATCCGACGCCCGTGGCCGACGCGACGCCGGTGGCCGACGCGACGCCGGCCGATCCGACGCCCGTGGCCGACGCGACGCCGGTGGCCGATCCGACGCCGGCCGATCCGACGCCCGTCGGCGACGCGACGCCGGTGGCCGATCCGACGCCGGCCGATCCGACGCCCGTCGGCGACGCGACGCCGGTGGCCGATCCGGCGCCGGTGGCCGATCCGGCGCCGGTGGCCGATCCGGCGCCGGTGGCCGATCCGACGCCGGCCACCGACCCGACGCCGGTCGATGCGGGTGCGGCAATCGATTCCCCGGTCGATCCGCCTGCGGCGCCGACGGATCCGGCGCTCGATCCGCATGCGATGGGCAACCTGGCTCCGGAGTCCGGCACGACGGCGGGCGACGCCGCACCAGAACCGCCGACCGCCATCATCGACGCGCCGCTCGTTTCGCCTGCGGTCCTGCCCGATCCGCTGCAAATTCCGTCGGATCGGTCCGACCCGGTGCCGACGCCGGTGGCCGACCCGGTGCCGACGCCGGTGGCCGACCCGGTGTCGACGCCGGTGGTCGATGAGCAGCCGGTGGTCGATCAGCAGCCGGTGGCCGATCCGGTGCCGACGCCGGTGGTCGATCAGCAGCCGGTCGCCGATCCGGTGCCGACGCCGGTGGTCGATCAGCAGCCGGTCGCCGATCCGGTGCCGACGCCGGTGGTCGATCAGCAGCCGGTCGCCGATCCGGTGCCGACGCCGGTGGTCGATCAGCAGCCGGTCGCCGACCCGGTGCCGACGCCGGTGGTCGATCAGCAGCCGGTGGCCGATCCGGTGCCGACGCCGGTGGTCGATCAGCAGCCGGTGGCCGACCCGGTGCCGACGCCGGTGGTCGATCAGCAGCCGGTCTCGACCCGGCCCCGGTCGCCGATCCGGTGCCGACGCCGGTGGTCGATCAGCAGCCGGTGCTCGACCCGGCCCCGGTCGCCGATCCGGTGCCGACGCCGGTGGTCGATCAGCAGCCGGTCGCCGACCCGGTGCCGACGCCGGTGGTCGATCAGCAGCCGGTCGCCGATCCCGGTGCCGACGCCGGTGGTCGATCAGCAGCCGGTGGCCGACCCGGTGCCGACGCCGGTGGTCGATCAGCAGCCGGTGCCGACCCGGTGCCGACGCCGGTGGTCGATCAGCAGCCGGTCGCCGATCCGGTGCCGACGCCGGTGGTCGATCAGCAGCCGGTGGCCGACCCGGTGCCGACGCCGGTGGTCGATCAGCAGCCGGTGGCCGACCCGGTGCCGACGCCGGTGGTCGATCAGCAGCCGGTGTCGACCCGGCCCCGGTCGCCGATCCGGTGCCGACGCCGGTGGTCGATCAGCAGCCGGTGCTCGACCCGGCCCCGGTCGCCGATCCGGTGCCGACGCCGGTGGTCGATCAGCAGCCGGTGGCCGATCCGGTGCCGACGCCGGTGGTCGATCAGCAGCCGGTCGCCGATCCGGTGCCGACGCCGGTGGTCGATCAGCAGCCGGTCGCCGATCCGGTGCCGACGCCGGTGGTCGATCAGCAGCCGGTCGCCGATCCGGTGCCGACGCCGGTGGTCGATCAGCAGCCGGTCGCCGATCCGGTGCCGACGCCGGTGGTCGATCAGCAGCCGGTCGCCGATCCGGTGCCGACGCCGGTGGTCGATCAGCAGCCGGTCGCCGACCCGGTGCCGACGCCGGTGGTCGATCAGCAGCCGGTCGCCGATCCGGTGCCGACGCCGGTGGTCGATCAGCAGCCGGTGCGTCGACCCGGTGCCGACGCCGGTGGTCGATCAGCAGCCGGTGGCCGATCCGGTGCCGACGCCGGTGGTCGATCAGCAGCCGGTGCTCGACCCGGTGCCGACGCCGGTGGTCGATCAGCAGCCGGTCGCCGACCCGGTGCCGACGCCGGTGGTCGATCAGCAGCCGGTGGCCGATCCGGTGCCGACGCCGCAGCCGGTCGTCGACCCCGTGCCGACGCCGGTCGTAGATCAGCAGCCGGTCGTCGACCCGGCCCCGACGCCGGCCGCTGACCCGGCGCCCGCGGCACCACCTCCGCCCGTGGCGGCCGATCCCGCACCGGCGCCGGCGCCAGCCCCCGCGCCCGATCCGGCCCCGCCGGCGCCCGCGCCGGCACCGGCGCCGGCCGCGGATGCCGCCCCGCCGGCGCCCGCGCCGGCGCCCGCGCCGGCACCGGCGCCGGCCGCGGATGCCGCCCCGCCGGCGCCCGCGCCGGCACCGGCGCCGGCCGCCGACCAGCCGCCCGCGGTGACGCCGTCCGAGCCGGCGCCCGCGCAGCCTCAGAGCACCACCACCGCGCCTGCCGCGACCGCGACGCAGCCCGACTCGGCGGGCCCGACCAGCGCCGCGCCGACGGCCGCGCAGCCGTTGCCGTCGACGCCGACCGCGCCGGCGCCCGCTCCGGCCGGGGCGCCCGTCGATGCGGCGGGGTCCACCGATCCTGAGAAGCTGCCGGCGCACTCGAGCACCGACTCCTCGCCCGGGCCGCCGCTGCCAGTCATCGCAGCGATCCTGGCCAGCGGCGCTCCGGCCGTGCTGATGCCGCGCAAGTCGGCGCCGGAGCCGGCGAACGACCCGATCTTCTTCACCCGCGCAGCCCGCGGGACGATCGCCCCTCGGCCGAGGCCGGGCGCCGGCAACGGCGCGACGACCCCGGCCCCGGCGGCGCCTGGTGGCGGCGGCAAGGGCCCGGCGCCGTTCGGACCGCCCGGCAGCGCCGGCTTCGGCGCCGGCAGCGCCGCGCCCGGCGGTCTGTCCTCGGCACTGTATTGCGACGTGATCGTCGTTCTCATGGCCTTCGCCTGCGGCGCATTTCGCCGTCACCGCCTGCGTCCGGCCCTGACGGGTCCCGCGGGCTTTACGCCCCTTCTGCAGCGCCCCGGCTGAGCACTCCCCTCGCGGTGCTGATCGTCCGCGTCTGCGCGCGCTGAGCGCGCCGGCGCTCCGCACAGCCGTTTTCGAAGGGAGTGTCATGACTTTCCAACTGCCCGCCCGTGGCAATAGGGCGAGTGTCATAACCACCATCACAGCGATCGTCGCGATCGCGGCGCTTTATCTCGCCGCGCCGGTCGCCGCAGCAGAGCCCGTGCCCGTGCGCACGCTGTCGCAGGGCGACGGCATGCGCGGCAAGCCGAGCGTCCAGGTGCGCCGGATCCAGCACGCGCTCGAGCGCCGGGGCTACAGCGTCGGGGCGCCCGGTGCCGACGGCCGCTTCGGGCCGCTGACGGCCGCCGCCGTGAGGCGACTGCAGGCCGCCCGCGGGCTGACCGTCGACGGCGTCGCCGGGCGGCGGACGCTCCGGGCGCTCGGCCTCGCGCGACGGGCGTCCCGTCCGGTGCAGGCACGCCCGGACAAGCCCTCTGCCGCGAAGCCCGCAGCGACGCCGGCCACCGCGAAGCCTGCGGTGACGCCGGCCACCGCGAAGCCTGCGGCGACCCCGGCACAGGCGCCGAGTCCCGGCGCCACGACGCCGGCGCGCTCCGTGCCCGGCTCGGTCCACACCTCGAATTCGAACTCGCTCCCGACAGTGCTGCTCTTGGCTGCGTTCGCGCTGTTCGCGGGGGTCGGCCTCGTCGCGCTGCGCCGGCGTTTTGGTCGCCGAAAGGACGCTGCGGATCCGGCGCCCGAACCGACGACCCCGCCAGAGCCCGAGCGCGAGGCGGTGATCGGCTACGTGACGATGGCCGCCGGCACCACGTCGGACGAGCACGATCGCGCGGCGGCTGCCATTGCTGAGGCGTGCGAGAGGTCCGGCAGGGATCTGATCGAGATCATCTGCGACTCCCCGGGCGGGCGATCGCTCGAGCGCCCGGGGTTGGTCTACTCGCTTGACCGGATCGCCGATGGCCAGGCCCGCGGGCTGATCGTCAGCGACCTGCAGAGCTTCACGGGGTCGCGCCAGGAGCTCGCCAATCTGGTCGCGTGGTTCCGCGACGCCGACGCGACCCTCGTCGCGCTCGACCTCGACCTCGACACGTCGACACCCGCAGGGCGCCAGGTGGCAGCGACCCTGATGGCGTTGGGCGGCCAGGTCGACGAGACCGAGAGCCACGCCGGCGAAAACGGGAACGGACACGCCAATGGCAACGGACGGCCCGCGGTCAGGGATCGACCGGAGCTGCTCGACCAGATCGCCGCGATGCGGTCCGATGGCATGAGCCTGCGCGAGATCGCGGAACGGCTCAACGCCGAGCAGGTTCCGACCCTGCGCGGCGGAGCGCTGTGGCGGCCGTCGAGCATCCAGTCCGCGCTCGGGTACAAACGCCCAAGCCGGCACGACCGGGTGCGATCGCTGGAGACCAGGGGGTGACTTGGGGGAAAGGCACGGGTTGATTGGGGGACACGCACGTCCGGGGGTCCGAACGGAATCGGGGACGTGCTGTGCGGGGTGCGCGGCCGAAAGGGGCCGACCGCGCACCCCGATCAACCTGTCGCTGCCGAGGCGCCGACGTACTCGTCGAGCCAGGCAACGAGCGGTCGCGCGGCGCTCCAGGTCGCCGCGACGTGGTCGCGCGCCGCTGGCGTGGCCAGGGCCGGCCCCGGGGCCAGCCGGCGCCCGGCGATCAGGTCCTTGTAGCGCAGCAGCTCACCGCGCGGATGATCGCGCGCCATCCCGCGGGGCGCCGTCTTCAGCACGGGCGGAGCGAGCTCCAGGCCGGCTTTGCGCATGGCGACGACCACGCCCGCCAGCGCCTCGCCGGCCACGTCGTCGTCGACCGCCGCGCGGTAGCGCTCGACCTGGTCGCCCGCCATGCGCCAGTAGCCCGACGCCGCGTAGAGCCCGCCGGCGGAGATCTCGGCGTACAGCGCGGCGGCCGATCCCGGCAGCGAGTGGAGGATCCCGTACGTCCGCGTCTTGTACGGCGACCTGTCGCGCGAGAAGCGAACGTCGCGGTGCTGCCGAAAGACTTTGGCCTCGCCGCCGAATTCGGCGCTCAGCTCGTCGAGCATCCGCTCAAACGGCCCGCGCACCTCGTCCTCGAAGGTCGCACGCGTGGCCGCGAAGTAGGCCCGCGAATTGTCGCGCTCGAGCCCCTCGAACCACGCGATCGCGCCGGCGCCGAAGGTCATCGCAGCCCGTCCGCATCCTCGGCCACCCGCCGCATCGGCCGCAGACGTTACCGGCGCCGATAGGGTGCCCGGCCATGCCCGACGAGCCCGTCCTCACCGAGCGTCGCGATGGCGTGCTGGTCATCACGCTCAGTCGCCCGCAGGCGCGCAACGCCGTCAACCTCGCGCTGGCCGAGGGCGTGGCAGCGGCGCTCGACGCGCTCGACGCAGACGACGACCTCGCGGTCGGGGTGCTCACCGGCGCCGGCCCGGGCTTCTGCGCCGGCATGGATCTCAAGGCGTTTGTCGCCGGCGAGCGCGGGTGGGTCGGCGATCGCGGCTTTGCCGGCATCGCCCAGCGCGCGGCGCGCAAGCCGCTGATCGCGGCGGTCGAGGGCTTCGCACTGGCGGGCGGCCTCGAAGTTGCACTGGCCTGTGACCTGATCGTGGCGGGAAGCGGCGCCAGGCTCGGCATCCCCGAGGTCAAGCGCTCGCTCGTGGCCGCGGCCGGCGCGCTCCTGCGCCTGCCTCGTCGCCTGCCCTACGGCCTCGCGATGGAGCTTGCGCTCACGGGTGACCCGATCACGGCCGAGCGCGCCTACGAGCTCGGGCTGGTCAACCGCGTGACCGAGCGCGGCGGCGCGCTCGACGGGGCGCTCGAGCTGGCCGCCGCGATCGCGAAGAACGGGCCGCTGGCCCTCGACGCCACCAAGGCGATCCTGCAGGAGCAGTTCGGCTGGAGCGAGGAGGACTTCTGGCAGCGCCAGGGCGAGCTGGCGGGCCCGGTCTTCACCTCCGAGGACGCGCGCGAGGGCGCCATCGCCTTCGCCGAGAAGCGCGATCCGGTGTGGCGCGGCCGGTGACCTAGGCTGTGCGCATGTCCGCGGACGCGGCCGCGCTCCCGGTTCCCGCGACGCGACCGCGACGCGAGGTGTTCGTCGTCTTCGGCGCGCTCATGCTCGCCGTGCTCCTCGCGGCGCTGGACTCGACGATCGTGGCCACCGCGCTGCCGACGATCACCGCGGAGCTCGGCGGCGTCAACCAGCTGTCATGGGTCGTCACCGGCTACCTGCTGGCCTCGACGATCTCGACCCCGCTGTACGGCAAGCTCGGCGACCTCTACGGGCGCAAGCGGATCTTCCAGGCGTCGATCGTCATCTTCCTCATCGGCTCGGCGCTGTGCGGGCTGAGCCAGGGCATGGGCGAGCTGATCGTCTTCCGAACGATCCAGGGCCTCGGTGGCGGCGGGCTCATCGTCCTGGCCCAGGCGATCATCGGCGACGTCGTCTCCCCGCGCGACCGCGGGCGCTACCAGGGGATCTTCGGCGCCGTCTTCGGGCTCAGCAGCGTCATCGGCCCGCTCATCGGCGGCTTCCTCGTCGACAACGCCTCCTGGCGCTGGATCTTCTACGTCAACCTGCCGATCGGCATCGTCGCCCTGGCGGTCATCGGCGTCGCGCTGCACGTGCCGCATGAACGCCGCGAGGCGCGCATCGACGTCTGGGGGACGATGCTTCTCAGCCTCGCCGCGGCTTCGTTCGTCCTGGCGACGAGCCTGGGCGGCGAGACCTACGCGTGGGGCTCCTGGCAGATCATCGGCCTCGGCGTGATCGCGGTGATCTCGACGGCGCTGCTGATCCCGGTCGAGCGGCGCGCCGCCGAGCCGGTGCTGCCGTTGAGTCTGTTCTCCAGCCGCGTCTTCACCATCGCCAGCGCGATGGGCTTCATCATCGGCATGTCGCTGTTCGGCGCCACGACCTACCTGCCGCTCTTCTTGCAGATCGTCAACGGCGCGTCGCCGACCTCGTCGGGTCTGCAGCTGCTGCCGCTCATGTTCGGCCTGCTCGTCACGTCGATCGGGAGCGGGCAGATCATCGCGCGCTGGGGTCACTACAAGCCGTTCCCGATCGCCGGCACGGCGATCCTCGCCGTCGGCTTCCTGCTCCTGTCGAGGATGGGGCCGTCGACCTCGGCGGCCGAGCGCTCGTTCGACATGCTCGTGGTCGGCCTGGGGCTCGGCCTCGTGATGCAGGTGCTCGTGCTCGCGGTCCAGAACGACGTCGACTACCGCGACCTCGGGGTGGCCACCGCGGGGGCGACGTTCTTCCGCTCGATCGGCGGCTGCTTCGGCGTTGCCATCTGCGGCGCGATCTTCTCCAACCGGCTCGCCCACGAGCTCGCCAAGATCCCGGGCCTGCCGAAGGGCGCGTCAGCCGGGCAGGTGACCACCGGCAGCGTCGCGCAGCTCCCTGCCGCGCTGCGCGTGGAGTTCGTCCAGGCGTACTCCGATGCGCTGACGACCATCTTCCTGGTCTGCGCGCCCGTCGCGGCGCTCGCCTTCGTACTGGCGTGGCTGCTGCCCGAGAAGCCACTGCGGCGCACCGTGGAGGCCACGGGCGTGGGCGAGGCCTTCGCCGCGCCCAAGCACCACGATCCGCGGGCGGAGATCGAGCGCGCGCTCTCCACGCTCGCCCGCCGTGACAGCCGTGAGCGGATCCTCGAGCGGATCGTCGAACGCGCCGGGCTCAACCTCACCGCGCGCCAGTGCTGGGTCCTCGCGCGTGTGGGCGAGGGCGAGCCGACCGACGCCGGCGCGATCGCGCGGGCGCGCGGCGTCGACCCCGAACGCGTCGCGGCCCGCATCGGCGAGCTGCGCGAGCTTCACTACGTCGAGGGCCCGGACGACGCGGTGGTGCTCACCGCCGGCGGTCGCGACGCGTTCGACCGCCTCGTGGCGGCCCGGCGCGAGCGACTGACCGAGCTGCTCGACGGGTGGTCGCCCGAACAAGAGGCGGATCTGGCCGAGCTGCTGACGCGCATGGCGTACGACGTCGTGGCCGACCACCCCGATGGCGCTCCCGAGCGCGAGCCCGCCCCGGTGTAGGACAGCGGGTCGGTCCGGCTGGGACCGGCGGGCTCAAGCCGCCGGGCCGGGCGGTGCCTACGCTGCGCCAATGGAGGAGCGACCGCCCCAGATCGTTGCCTTCGGTGGAGGCGGGTTCTCGATGGATGCCGGCAACCCGTTGCTCGACGACTACGTCCTGCGCCTCACCGGGGCGCAGCGCCCGAAGGTCTGCTTCGTACCGACTGCGTCGGGCGACGCCGACCACTATGTCGTGCGCTTCTACCGCACGTTCGCAGCGTTCGGCTGCGAGCCCAGCCATCTCTCGCTCTTCCGCCGCGACCGCACGGCGGCGACCGGCGATCCCGGGGAGCACCTGCTGGGCCAGGACCTGGTCTACGTCGGCGGCGGCTCGGTGATCAGCCTGCTCGGCGCCTGGCGCGCCCACGGGATCGATCTCGCGCTGGCCGAGGCGTGGCGTCGCGGCGTGGTGCTCTGCGGGCTCAGCGCGGGCTCGCTGTGCTGGTTCGCCGAGGCCGTCACCGCCTTCCATGGCGCGCCGCAGCGCGTCGAGGGCCTCGGCCTGCTGCCGCACTCCAACTGCGTGCACTACGACGGCGAGCCCGCCCGGCGCCAGGAGTACCGGCGCTTCGTGCGCGAGGGGATGAGCCCCGGCTACGCGGCCGACGACGGCGCCGCGCTGCACTTCGTCGGCACCGACCTGCACCGGGTCGTGGCGTCGCGACCGGGCAAGCGCGGCTGGCACGTCGCGCTGCGCGGCGGGCGCGTTGTCGAGCGCAAGCTCGCCGCCGTCGACCTGGGAGCGCCCGTGGCGCTGGCCGTCGCGTGAGGACGATCCTCGCGCTGGGGGGCGGCGGCTTCACCGCGCCCCCCGGCGATCCCGCGCTCGACGAACTGGTGCTGCAGCTCGCGGGCGGCCCGGTGCCGCGGATCCTCTTCCTGCCCACGGCCGGGGGCGACGCGCACGAGCAGATCGCCCGCTTCCACGCGGCGTTCGGCGACCGCCCGTGCGAGCCCGAGGTGCTGTCGCTCTTTCGCCTGGCCGACGTGCGCCGGCCGCTGCGTGACATCGTGCTCTCGCAGGACGTCATCTACGTGGGCGGCGGCTCGATGCGCAACCTGCTGGCGATCTGGCACGTGCACGGCCTCGATCGCATCCTCCGCGACGCCTGGGAGCGCGGCGTCGTACTCGCCGGCCTCAGCGCGGGCGCGATGTGCTGGTTTCAGGGTGCGGTCACGACGTCGGCGGGCGCGCCGGAGCCCACGCCCGGGCTCGGCTTCCTACCCGGCTCGCTGTCCGTCCACGCCGACGAGCAGCCGAGGCGCCGGCCGGTATACCTGCGCGCGGTCGCCGACGGCATCCTGGCGCCCGGGTGGCTGCTCGACGACGGCGTCGGCCTGCTCTTCCGCGACAAGGAGCTCGAGCGGGTCGTCTCGGCCCGCCCACTCGCGCGCGCCGCCCGCGTCGACCTCGTCGACGGCCAGGCGACCGTCACCACGATCGAGCCCGACCTGATCGCCCCCGCGCCGCGCGGGACGCCCGCCGACGTCCGCGAGCTGCGCGCGATGCGCTACGGCTCCCCGCGCGACTGACCCCAGATACTGGCCAGCAGCGAGCGCGCGCCCCCGCGGTCGCGGTGCTCGCAGAGGTAGACGCCCTGCCAGGTGCCGAGGGCCAGGCGACCGCGCGTGACGGGCAGCGACAGCGACGGCCCCAGCAGCGAGGCCTTGACGTGCGCGGGCATGTCGTCGGGCCCCTCGATCGTGTGCTCCCACTCGAAGCGCTCGGGCACGGCGTCGTTGAACCAGGTCTCGAAGTCGCGGCGCACGTCGGGCGAGGCGTTCTCGTTGAGCGTCAGCGACGCCGACGTATGGCGGATGAACAGGTGGCAGAGCCCGATCTCGAGCTCGCCGAGCTCGGGCAGCGCGCGTTCCACCTCGCGCGTGACGAGATGAAAGCCGCGCGGGCGCGGCTCGAGGGTGATCTCACGCTGCAGCCACATCGTGCGGCACGGTAGCGACGTCAGCGCCGGCGGCGCGGCGACGCGCGCCACA
This sequence comes from uncultured Actinomycetes bacterium, assembly GCA_963821355.1. Taxonomy (GTDB): domain Bacteria; phylum Actinomycetota; class Thermoleophilia; order Solirubrobacterales; family Solirubrobacteraceae; genus JAOPZW01. The sequence continues at coordinate 159,240 of CAWGDO010000014.1, forward strand.
GCGCGTCGGGCTCCTCGAGAGCGTGGCCGGCGCCGACGGCGACGCAGGTCAGCGGCGAGTCGGCCAGCCGCGCGCGCATCGCCGTCTCCGCCTCGACGCGCGTGTCGAAGCTGCGCAGCAGCGCGCCGCCGCCGGCGAGCAGGATGCCGTCGCGCGCGATGTCGCCGGCCAGCTCGGGCGGCGTCTCCTCGAGCGTGGCGTGGACTGCGGTGAGGATCTCGGAGAGCGGCGCGCTGAGCGCGCCGCGGATCTCGGCGCTGCTGAGTTCGATCTCGCGCGGCAGGCCGGAGAGCAGGTCGCGCCCGCGGACGGAGGTGACGAGCTCCTCTTCGAGCGCCTCGGCCGAGCCGGCGGCGAGCTTGATCGCCTCGGCGGTCTGCGAGCCGATCGCGATGACGTGCTCGCTGCGGATATAGGCGGCGATGGCGTCGTCGAGGTCGTAGCCGCCGACGCGCACCGAGCGCGAGAGCACGATGCCGCCCATCGAGATCACCGCGACCTCGCTCGTGCCGCCGCCGACGTCGATGACCATGCGCCCGACGGGCTCGGCGATCGCCAGGCCGGCCCCGATCGCGGCCGCGATCGGCTCTTCGATGAGGTGCACGCGGCGTGCGCCGGCCGACATCGCGGCCTCCTCGACCGCGCGCCGCTCGACCTCGGTGATCCCGGTTGGCGCGCAGACGACGAGGCGCGGATGCGCGCGCCGGCGCCCGAGCACCTTGCGCATGAAGTGGCGCAGCATCTGCTCGGTGACCTCGAAGTCGGCGATGACGCCGTGGCGCAGCGGCCGCGTCGCCGAGATCTGTGCCGGCGTGCGCCCGATCATCCGCTGGGCGTCGGCGCCGACCGCCACGACCTCGCCGGTGCGCTCGTCGATCGCAACCACCGATGGCTCGGAGAGCACGATCCCCATGCCGTGCACGTGCACGACGGTGTTGGCGGTCCCGAGATCGATCGCCATGTCGCGCACAGGTCGCAGTGACCCGAGGGCCATCGCCATAGGTTCCCCGACGGAGCGCCCGACCCTGCCTCGATGGCTGATTCGGCGACCCCCGCGCGGCCACCGAATCAGCCTTCGAAGGGCACCCGCGCAACCGCCATGTCGACGCGCGCGCCGCGGAACGGGACGCCTTCGGCCTCGAGCAGCGCGCGCTGGCGGTCGCCCTTGGCCAGCGAGCCGTCGGCGCGCACCACGCGGTGCCACGGCACGCTGGGGTCGTCGCAGGCGCTCAGGACGGCGCCCGCGTGGCGCGGCGCGCCGGGTGAGAGATCGCCGTATGCCCGCACGAAGCCGGGCGGGATCGCCCGCACGCGCTCGAGAATGCGGCGATCGGTTGCCATCTCGTCCGACGATAGTCTCTGCGCGCCATGCTGCGGCGCGGGACTTACTCGATCGTGGCGCGGGACCCGGACACCGGCGAGTTCGGCGTTGCCGTGCAGTCGCATTGGTTCGGCGTCGGGCAGATGGTGCCGTGGCTGTGCCCGGGCGTCGGGGCGGTGGCGACGCAGTCGATCGTCGAGCCTGCGTATGGCCCGCGTGCGCTCGACCGGCTCGCCACGGGCGCGCGGGCCCATGACGCGCTCGACGAGCTCGTCGCCGCCGACGATCTCGCGCGCTTTCGCCAGGTCGCCGTCGCCGACGCCCACGGCAACGTCGCCAGCCACACCGGCGACGGCTGCATCGCGCACGCGGGGCACGAGAGCGGTCACCAGTTCAGCGCGCAGGCCAACATGATGGCCTCGCCCGAGGTGTGGCCCGCGATGGCGCACGCCTTCGAGGCGGCGAGTGGGCCGCTGGCGCGGCGGCTGCTCGCGGCGCTGCACGCCGCCGAGGCGCGCGGCGGCGACGCCCGCGGGCGCCAGTCGGCGGCGCTGGTCGTGGCACCCGCGGAGGGCGAGCCGTGGCAGCGCACCGTGGACCTGCGCGTCGACGACGATCCGGAGCCGCTGGCGCAGATGGACCGCCTGCTCGACCTCTCCGACGCCTACGCGATGGCGTCGGAGGGCGACCAGCTCGTCGGCGAGGGTCGCCACGAGGAGGCGGGCGAGCGCTACCGACTGGCCAGCGAGATGGCGCCCGGCAACCACGAGCTGCTGTTCTGGGCGGGCCTGGCCGCCGCGCAGGCGGGCGACCTGCCGACTGGCCTCGATCGCGTGCGCGCCGCGATCGTGCTGGAGCCGGGATGGCGCGACCTGCTCGGTCGGCTGTCGCCCGACATCGCGCCCGGGGCCGCGTCTGTGTTGGAAGCACTGGAGCGCGATGGCCGGCCGTAACGAAAGGTTTATAGGCGAGACTGTTGTATGTGCAATTACTGTGCTACGTTGTTGCGCGCACAACCTGTAAGGTTTTTCCAGTCTGAGGAGGGCTGACATCCAATGAGCGCCACCACTCCGAGCACGCTGTCCGGATCGTGGGTTGCCGATCCGATTCATTCGACGGCCACGTTTGCCATCCAGCACATGGCCGTGTCGACATACCGGACCTCGTTCAAGCAGGTCGAGGCCGGCCTCGAGGTCGACGGCGACGACTTCCGCCTCACCGGGACCGTTCCTGTCGAATCGGTCGACATCGAGCTGCCGGACTTCCGCGGGCACGTCCTGTCACCCGACTTCTTCGACGTCGCCAGCCACCCCACCATCACCTTCGTCTCGACGGCTGTGCGCCGCGGCGAGGGCGAGGCCATCGAGGTCGACGGCGACCTGACGGTCAAGGGCGTCACGAAGCCCGTGCACGGGACCGGCATCCTCATCGGGCCGACCGTGAACATCGCCGGGATCGAGCTCGTCGGCATCGAGCTCGAGACGAAGGTCAACAAGAACGACTTCGACCTCAACTGGAACGCCCCGCTGCCCAAGGGCGGTATGGCGATCGGCGACGAGGTCACGCTGACGGTGCACCTCGAGCTGCGCCGCAAGGAGGCGTAGATCGGTGCGGATCCTCGGCATCTCGGGAAGCCTGAGGCGCGATTCGCACAACACGGCGCTCCTGCGGGCGGCGGCTGAGCTGCTGCCGCCCGGCGTGGAGTTCGAGCTCTTCGAGCACCTCCGCGATATCCCGCCCTACGACCAGGACGAGGAGGACGCCGGCCACCACGCGCCGGCGCTCGAGGAGCTCAAGCAGGCCATCGCCCGTGCCGACGCCGTCCTGATCTCGACCCCCGAGTACAACCACTCGATCCCCGGCGTGCTCAAGAACGCGCTGGACTGGGTCTCGCGCCCTGTCGCCACGACCGTGCTGCGCGGCAAGCCCACCGCCGTGATCGGCGCCAGCACGAGCCTGTTCGGCGCGGTGTGGGCGCAGGCCGAGCTGCGCAAGGTGCTTGCGGCCATCGGCGCCGACGTCGTCGATCGCGAGCTGCCGGTCATGCAGGCCCACACGCACTTCGACGAGCACGGCAACTTGGTCGCCGACGACCTGCGCGACCAGCTCGCCGAGCACGTCATGGCCCTCGTGAAGGCAGCGCGCCCCAGCCAGGATTCAGAAGACGACGGTTCGGTTCTCGTGCACGAGAACCCGGTCTTCCAGGTGTAGGCCGACCGCGCGCGCGAGCACCGTCCGCTCGACGTCGCGCCCGATCCGCACGAGCGCGTCCACGTTCTCCCGGTGAGTGACACGGACGACGTCCTGCTCGATGATCGGGCCGGCGTCGAGGTCCTCGGTCACGTAGTGGGCGGTGGCGCCGATGACCTTGACGCCGCGCTCCTTGCGCCCGGCGGTAGGGGTCGGCGCCGGCGAACGCCGGCAGGAACGAGTGGTGGATGTTGATCACGGGGGCGCCGATGCCCGCGAGGAAGTCGCCGCTGAGGATCTGCATGTAGCGTGCGAGCACGACGAGATCGAAGCCCTGCCCGGCCAGCAGCTCGAGCATCCGCGACTCGGCGGCCGGCTTTTCGCCCTTGACGACGGGCACGTGCTCGTAGCGCGCGCCGAAGCTCTCGACGTCGGCGGCGTGGTCTGGGTGGTTGGAGATCACCAGCGGGATCTCGCAGTTCAGCTCGCCGCGCCGGCGGCGCCACAGGAGGTCGAGCAGGCAGTGGTCCTCACGGGAGACGAGCACGGCCACGCGTTTGGCGCGGCCGGCGTCGTCGAGGCGCCAGTCCATCGCGAACCGCGAGGCCACCTCGTCGGCGAACGCGCGCGCGAAGTCCTCGCCGATGGCGCCGATGGTGAACGCCATGCGCATGAAGAAGGCGCCGCCCTCGGGATCGGTCGAGTGCTGGTCGGACGAGACGATGTTGGCATCGCGTGCGGCGAGGAAGCCCGAGACCGCGGCGACGATGCCGTGGCGGTCGGGGCAGGAGATCAGCAGCCGCGCTTCCATGGGCGCGACAGGCTAGTGGCCTTGAAGCACTAGTGGAGCACGCGCGCGCTGGCGGCCGGCTCGACGACCGTCGTTCCGGGCGGCAGCGGCGCGTCCGGCGCGAAAGAGGGCGAGGACCGACCCCCCGAAGCCGCCGCCGACGATGCGCGCTCCGGCGGCGCCCGCCGCCTTCAGGCGCGCGACGGTCTGCTCGACGGCTTCGACGGAGACCTCGTAGTCGTCGCGCAGGCTCGCGTGGGAGGCGTCGAGCAGGGCGCCGAGGGCCGGGAGGTCGCCGGCGCGCAGCGCGGCCACGGCGGCGTCGACGCGGGCGTTTTCGGTGAGCACGTGGCGCACGCGGCGGTCCAGTGGGTCCGGCAGCCTCGCGGGCGCGTCGTCCGGCGCGTCGCGGAGCGTCGCGATGCCCAGCGCCTCGCAGGCCGCGCGGCACTCCGCCCGGCGCTCGTTGTAGCCCGAACCGGCGTGGACGTGCTCGTGGCCCGACGGCGCCACGGCCAGCGTCCAGCCGCGCAGCTCCAGCGGCACCGGCTCGATCGTCAGGTCGCGGCAGTCCAGCCGCAGCGCCTGGCCCTCGCGGCCGAAGAGCGCCGCGAGCTGGTCGAGCAGCCCGGTCTGCGCGCCGACCCAGTCGTTCTCCACGCGCGAGCACAGCCGGGCGAGGTCGCGGCGGTCGCCCTCGGCCTCGCCCGCCAGCGCGATCAGCGCGAGCGCGAGCGCCGTCGACAACGCGGCCGACGACGAGAGGCCGCTGCCGCGCGGCAGGTCGCCCGCGATGCTCACGCGCGCGCCCGGGACGGCGTGGCCGGCCGCCGCAGCTCGCCGACCGTGCCGCGCACGAACGCGCGCCAGCCCTCGCCGTCGCGCGGCGGCGCCGCAGCGTCGAAGGCTGTCGCGTCTCGCCGAGGTCGTCGGCGTGCACCTCGACACGCCCGTCGCCGAGCGCGTCGGCGCGCACGGTGACTCCCTGCGCGATGGCGAACGGCAGGCAGAGCCCGTCGTTGTAGTCGGTGTGCTCGCCGATCAGGTTGACCCGGCCGGGGCCGAAGGCGGCGACGCCCATCAGGCCAGCGCCGCGAGCGCGGCCGGCACCTCGCCCAGCCGCGTGACGCGCAGCGCGCCCGGCGGCGGCTCGCGCTCGTCGTCGCCGGCGACCCACACCGCGCCGCGCATCCCCGCCGCGAGAGCTCCGCGCACGTCCCAGTCGAGGTGGTCGCCGACCATGACGGCCTCGCCGGGCGCGCTGCCCATGAGCTCGAGCGTCGCCGCGAACGCCACGGGGTCGGGCTTGGACGCGCCGAGCTCCTCGGAGATGCCGATCGCGTCGAGCTCCTCGTCGAGCCCGAGCAGCTCGACCTTGCGCCGCTGCATCCACGAGGGCCCGTTCGTCAGCAGCCCCGTGCGCACGGCGGCGCCGCGCAGGTCGCGGACCAGCTCGATCGCATCCTCGACGAAGCGCGAGCGATGCAGCTGCTCGTCGCGCAGCCGCACCGCGGCGGCCTGCAGCTCCTCCGACGGTTGGCCCCACGGCTCGCAGACGGCGATCAGGTGCAGGCGGCGGTACTCGGCGATGTCGAGCTCGCCGCTGAGCACGCGTTGGTAGAGGTCGTCGCGGCCGTCGCGAAAGCGCGTGCGCAGCTCGGCGAACTCGACGCCCGGCAGCTCCTCGTTGAGCGCCGCGCACAGGCCCACGAGCATCTCGGCCTCGAGGCCCGTGGTGTCGAGCAGTGTGTCGTCGAGGTCGAAGACGACCGCGGCAGGGAGGCCCACTAGCGCTGGCCCGGCAGCTTGGCGGGGTACAGCGTGACCGGCAGCGAGAGGTCCAGGGCGGTGCGCAGGATGCGGTTCTGCTCGCCGGTGTGCGCCGCCGGATAGCCCTCGCCCGGCGAGGCGCGCTCCGGCCGGCCGATGTAGCCGAACTTGAGGTGCTGGGGGAGGACCTGCATCAGCCGGGGCGACATGTGTGCGCGCGCGCCCATGTTGCGCGGCTCCTCCTGCACCCACACGACCTCGCGCAGGTTCGGATAGCTGTCGACCAGTTCGAGGATCTGCGCCTCCGGGAACGGGTACAGCAGCTCGACGCGCCCGATGGCGACGGACTCGTTGTCCTCGCGGCTGGGGTGGCCGACGAGGTCGTAGTAGATCTTGCCGGTGCACAGCACGAGGCGCGTGACCTTGTCGGGCTCCACGCGCGGCTCGCCGAGCACGGGGAAGAAGCGCGTCTCGGACAGGTGCTCGAGGCGGTTGGTCGCCTGCGGCAGCCGCAGCAGCGACTTCGGGGTCATCATGATCAGCGGGCGCTGCTTGGCGATGCGCGCCTGGCGACGCAGCAGGTGGAAGTACTGCGCCGGCGTCGTCAGGTTGGCGACGCGGATGTTGCCCTCGGCGGCGAGCTGCAGGAAGCGCTCCAGGCGGGCCGAGGAGTGCTCGGGGCCCGAGCCCTCGTAGCCGTGCGGCAGCAGCAGGGTCAGGCGCGTCGTCTGGCCCCACTTGGCGAGGCCGGAGACGATGAACTGGTCGATGATGACCTGGGCCGAGTTGCCGAAGTCGCCGAACTGGGCCTCCCAGAGCACGAGCGTCTCGGGCGCCTCGGCCGAGTAGCCGTACTCGAAGCCCAGGCAGCCCATCTCGCTGAGCGGCGAGTTGTGCAGCTCGAACGGCGCGAGCGCGCCGGGCAGGCTCTGGATCGGGCAGATGCTCTGGCCGGTCTTGGCGTCGTGGAGCACCATGTGGCGCTGCGAGAAGGTGCCGCGCTCGACGTCCTGGCCGGTGAGGCGGATCGGCACGCCTTCGGTCAGCAGCGAGGCGAGGGCGAGCGACTCGGCGTGGGCCCAGTCGATCCCGCCGTCGGCGCCCACGGCCTGGCGGCGGCGCTCGAGCTGCTTGATGAGCTTGGGGTGCACCGTGAAGCCGTCGGGCAGCGTCAGCAGCTCCTCGTTGAGCACCCGCAGGCGGTCGGCCGAGACCGCGGTCTGCACCTCGGGCGAGGGCGAGCGGTCGAGCTGGTACTCGCCGGTGGCCTGCTCGACCGCGCCGGCGTCCTCGGCGGCCTTGATCTGGGCCTTCAGGTCCTGGTGCAGGCGCGTGAGCTCGTCCCACACGTCCTGGCGCTGGCGCTCGACGCCCTCCTGCGAGATGACGCCGTCGACGACGAGCTTCTCGGCCCACAGCTCGCTGACGCGCTTCTTGGACTTGATGTTCGCGTACATCTCGGGCTGGGTGTACGCGGGCTCGTCGGCCTCGTTGTGGCCGAAGCGGCGGTAGCCGATGAGGTCGAGGACGACGTCGTGGCCGAACTCCTCGCGGAACGCGAAGGCGAGGCGCACACCGGCGATGCACGCGGCCACGTCGTCGGCGTTGACGTGGATGATCGGCGTGTCGTAGCCCTTGGCGATGTCCGAGGCCCAGCGCGTCGAGCGCGCGTCCTCGGGGTCGGTGGTGAAGCCCACCTGGTTGTTCTGGACCAGGTGGATCGTGCCGCCGACCTTGTAGCCGTCGAGCGCCTGCAGGTTCAGCGTCTCCGCGACAACGCCCTGGCCGGGCATCGCGCCGTCGCCGTGCAGGACGATCGGGACAGCCGCGTTGGTGTCGCGGTGGGCGTGCGGGCCCTGGCGCCCGGTCTGCGCGGCGCGCGTGGCGCCGACCACGACCGGGTGCACGTACTCCAGGTGCGACGGGTTGGACTCGAGGTTGACGAGGATCGCGTCGCCGTTCGGGAGCTGGTAGGTGCCCTGAGCGCCGTGGTGGTACTTGACGTCACCGGTGCCGCCCTGCGGGATCGAGGTCACCGCCTCGAGCGTCGAGGCGCCCTCGAACTCGGCGAAGATCGTCTCGTACGGGCGGCCCAGGTTGTGGGCGAGCACGTTGAGCCGGCCGCGGTGGGCCATGCCGACGACGACCTCCCGCGCTCCGTGCGCCGCCGCGAGCTGGATCGTCTCGTCCAGCATCGGGACGGTCATGTCCAGGCCCTCGATCGAGAACTGCTTCTGGCCCAGGTAGGCCTTGTGCATGAAGCGCTCGAGCGCGTCGACCTCGACGAGGCGCTGCAGCAGCGCGAGCTGCTCGTCGTTGGTCAGCGGCTTGCGGAACTCGCTGGACTCGATCTTCTCGCGCAGCCACATGCGCTGGCGGTGGCTGGCGATGTGCTCGATCTCGTAGGCGATCGTGCCGCAGTAGGTCTCGCGCAGGTGCGGCAGCGCTTCGGCCAGCGTCGCGCCCGGCACGTACATGCGCAGGATCTTGGCCGGGATCCGGCCCATGATCTCGGGGGTCAGCCCGACGGTCGTGGGCTCGAGCGCCGGATCGCCCTCGGGCTCGGTGCCCAGCGGGTCCAGCCTCGCGGCGAGGTGGCCGTGGGTGCGGTGGGCCTTCAGCAGCGAGGTCGCGGCCTGCACGGCCTGGAGCATCTCCTCGTCGATCGGCGCGCCGGGCGCGGCCGGTGCCTCGCGGGCGACCGCCGCCGCGGCGGCCGGCGCCGGCGGCGCGGGCGGCGGCCCGAGCTGGGCGCCGAGCGAGGCGAAGACGCCGTCGTAGAAGCCGTTCTCGCCCTGCAGGTAGGCCTCGACGAGCTGCAGGAAGCGCCCCGACTCCGCGCCCTGGATGACGCGGTGGTCGTAGGTCGAGGTCATGGTCATGACCTTCTCGGCGCCGATCGTCGTCGCCGATGTTCTGCAGGCCGGGCGGGTAGGCGATCGAACCGGTGGCGACGATGGTGCCCTGGCCGACCATGAGCCGCGGGACCGAGGCGATGGTGCCGATGCCGCCCGGGTTGGTCAGGGAGATGTTCGCGCCGGTCAGGTCGTCGGCGGTCAGCGTGTTGGTCCGCGACTTGTCGATGAGCCCGTCGAAGGCAGCCTTGAAGTCGGCGAAGTTCTTGCGGCCCGCGTCGCGGATGACGGGGACCATGAGCGTGCGGGTGCCGTCCTTCTTCTCGACGTCGACCGCGATGCCGAGGTTGACCGCGCCGTCGTCGACGCGGTAGCCCTTGCCGTCGTCGGCGCCGTAGTGGTGGGTCATGACCGGCATGTCGTGCTGCGCGGCCTGTGCGATCGCGTAGGCGATCAGGTGGGTGAACGAGACCTTCTGGCCCTGCGTCCTTGAGCTGCTTGCGCCGCCCGTCCATCGTGGTCACCGCGATGGTCCGGAACGAGGTCGCCGTCGGGATCGAACGGCTCTCGTCCATGTAGCGGGCGAGCATCGCGGCGCCGCCCTTCATGAGCGTGCGCCGGCCGTCAGTGGCCACGGCGGCGTCGCCGTTCTTGGCGTCGAGCACGTCGGCCTTGGTGATGCGCCCACCCGGCCCGGTACCGGTGATGCCCCCGAGGTCGATGCCCTCGGCGGCCGCCACCCGGGCTGCGACGGGGGAGATCTTGGCGTCGTCCGGAATCTCGGCCGGCGCCCGCGGGGCGGTGGCCGGCGCGCCGTTGCCGGACGATTCGGGTGCGGCCGGGCTCGGCGCCGTGGCACCGACCTGCATGCGCGCGATGACCTGGCCGACCGTGACCGTCTCGCCCTCCTCGGCGAGGATCTCGGTGATCGTGCCGGCGGCCGGCGCAGGCAGCTCCATGTCGACCTTGTCGGTCGAGAGCTCGACGACGGTCTGGCCGTCCTCGACGGCGTCGCCGACCTTGACGGCCCATTCGAGGATCGTGCCCTCGGTGACCGACTCGCCGCCAGTCGGGGTGACGATGTCGACGACCTCGCCGGTGGGTGCAGCGGCGGGGTCGGGTGCGGCCGGCGCGGCAGGTGCGTCGGCCTCCGGCTCGTCGGCCTCGGACTCGGCCGCCGCCGGCGCGGCGCCGTTGTCGGTGACGATCTCGGCGAGCACGGCGCCGACGCTGACCGTGTCGCCCTCGGCGGCCAGGATCTTGGCGACCGTCCCGCTGGCCGGCGCGGGGACCTCGGCGTCGACCTTGTCGGTCGAGATCTCCACGAGGACCTCATCGGCCTCGACGCGCTCCCCCTCCTGCTTGTGCCACTCAAGAACGGTGCCCTCGGTCACCGATTCCCCCATCTGCGGAAGGGTGACCTGCACTGTGGTGTTGACTGCCATGTCTCTGAAAACAGACTGTAGCGCGCGTGCTGAACCCGGGTCGGACAGCTAATACGCCCTAACGGGCGGGTCCCCTGCGTGACACGATGTGCTCGTGCCGGGGGCGACGGTCACGGTCCTGTTTGCTGACGTCGAGGGCTCGACGGCGATGCTCGAGCGCCTCGGCCAGGCCCGCTGGCTGGGCGCGCTGGCCGACTACGAGCAGCTGCTCGGCGCCGCGGTCGCCGACCACGGCGGCACGCTCATCAAGGCGATCGGCGACGGCCACCTCGTCGCCTTTCCCAGCGCGCGCGCCGCGCTGCGCTGCGCGGTCGAGGTCCAACGCTCGCTGCCGCTCGCGACGGCACCCGCCCTGCGCGTGCGCATGGGCATGCACACCGGCGAGCCGGCCGTCCGCGAGGACGACCTGCACGGGCGCACGGTCGTCAAGGCGTCGCGCATCGCCGACATGGCCCATGGCGGCGAGATCCTGGTCTCCGGGATCGTGCGCGAGCTCGTGCAGGCCGACGAGGACCTCGAGGACGAGATCTGGTTCGAGGAGGGCAGAGAGGTCGAGCTGCGCGGCCTGCGCGGGCGCCACCTCGTGCTCTCCGCGCAGTGGGACGACCTCGCGCGCGACACGCTGAGGGTCGTCATCGCCGACGACTCGGCGCTCGTGCGCGACGGCGTCGCCGCCCTGCTGCGCGAGTGCGGCGTCCATGTGGCCGCAATCGCGGCCGACGCCGAGTCCCTGTACCGGGAAGTCGAGCGCCACCGCCCCGACGTGGCGCTGGTCGACATCCGCATGCCACCGACGGGCACGACCGAGGGGCTCGTCGCGGCCGAGCAGATCGGCCGCACCCATCCCGAGGTCGGCGTGCTCGTGCTCTCGCAGTACCTCGAGCTGTCCTACGCGCTGCGGCTGGTCGAGGACGGCGAGGCGCGGCGCGGCTACCTGCTCAAGGACCGTGTCAGCGAGATCGAGACGCTGCTCGACGCCGTGCGCCGCGTCGCGCACGGCGGCTGCGTCGTCGACCCGGCGATCGTCGACGGCCTCGTCGCGCGCGCCGGGATCGCCGGGCAGCTCGCCGACCTCAGCGACCGCGAGCGCGGGGTCCTCGGTCTTATCGCCGAGGGCCTGTCCAACGAGGCGATCGCGGAGCGTCTCCTCGTGTCTCGCGATGCCGTGGACGCCGACGTCGGTCAGATCTTCGAGAAGCTCGGGCTGCGCGACGAGCGCGCCGAGGACCGGCGCGTCGCCGCCGTCCTCACGTACCTGCGCGCGACGGCGCGCTGAGCCGGCGGCGCTCCTCGCGCACGAACTCGTAGGAGCCCACGAAGGGCCCGATCGCGCCGATCACCGCGACGGCGACCCCCAGCCGCGTCGGGATCACCCGCGCGCGGACGGCCGCCAGGGTCAGGCAGCACATCGCGATCCAGCCGAGCCCGTGCGCCATTCCGAAGACGAACTCGAGCTGGTGCAGGCCCGGAATGATCCACACGACCAGCAGCGTGAGGTAGATCGCCGAGTGGGTGAACGAGAGGCGCTTGAGCGTGTCGAAGGACAGGCTCCCAGCGCGCTGCCCCGCCGGGTGCGCGGCGCGGCTGTGGGAGGACCCGCGGTGGGGTCTCACTCCAGGAGGCCCGCCATGCGCCGCAGGGGCTCGTCGGCCTCCGGCGGCCAGTCGTCGATCGAAGCGGGCCACCACGCGTAGGCGTCGTGCTCGTGGTCGGGCGTCACGGTCGCGCCCTCGGGCAGCCACGCCTGACCGACGAACATCACGAGCTTGTGCGGCAGGCGCACGAGCGCCTCGCAGCGCACGCGCTCGGGCGCCACCGACCACTCCTCGTCGAGCTCGCGCGTGAGCGTGTCGACCGGGCTCTCGCCGACGTCGACCGCGCCACCCGCGCCCAGGGCCCAGCGCCCCGGCCACACCGACAGCCACGAGGCCCTCCGGCCGGCCAGCCAGCGCCCGTCGGCCGACCGGATCACGCACAGCGACGCGACCGACAGCGACGCGTCGCCCTCGACAAGGCGCAGCGCCCAGCGCACGGGCTGCAGGTGCAGGGTCAGGCGCCCGTTGTGCTCCTCGTGGGCGACCAGCCGCGCGGCGAGGCCGTCGTGGCTGGGCGAGCCGCGATCGCGCAGCGCGGCCAGGGCGACATCGGCCTGCTCGGTGCGCGCATGCGGCGGGTCGTAGTGATCGTCGCTCCAGTGGACCTCGACGTCGTCGGGGTCCCAGGGGCCGCGTGCGAGGAGGGCGGGCTCGTCGGGCATGGCGGTAGGCGACCAAGCATAGGATCGGGTCGGCGATGGCGCGCACACGCAACCGCTGGGGCTGGGGCTTCGAGGACGCCGCCATCGGCGCCGCCGATGCGCGCGCGGCGGCTCCCGGCATCGTCGAGATGCTCGGCTTCGGCTCCACGGAGCTCGATGAGCCGGCCGCCGGGTTCGCCCTGCCGGCGCCGCGCGTCGCCGCGCCGGCCGTCCTCGCCGCGATCTGCTCGCACGACGACGACGACCGCGCGTGCCACAGCCTCGGCAAGTCCTACGTCGACACGGTCCGCGGCTTTCGCGGTGACTACGAGCACGTGGTCGACCTCGTTGCGCGCCCGCGCGACGAGCCCGAGGTCGAGGCGCTGCTCGAGTGGGCCACGGCGGCCAACGTGGCGGTGATCCCGTACGGGGGCGGCACGAGCGTGGTCGGCGGCATCGAGCCGCGCGTGCCCGGGTCGTTCGACGGCGCGCTGTCGCTCGACCTCGGCGCGCTGGACCGCGTGCTCGAGGTCGACCCGGTCTCACGGGCCGCGCGGATCGGCGCCGGCGCGGCCGGCCCGGTGCTCGAGGAGCAGCTCGGCGCCCACGGCCTGACCATGCGCTTCTACCCGCAGTCCTTCGAGCTCTCGACGCTCGGCGGCTGGATCGCCACGCGCGCCGGCGGGCACTTCGCCATCGGCCCGACGCACGTCGACGACCTCGTCGAAGCGGTCCGCGCGATCACGCCGTCGGGGACGTGGGCGTCGCGGCGGGTTCCCGGGTCGGGTGCGGGGCCGTCGCCCGATCGCATGCTGCTCGGCTCGGAGGGGAGCCTCGGCGTCATCACCGAGGCGTGGGTGCGCGTCCAGCCGCGGCCGGCGCACCGCGCGGGGCGTACGGTGCGCTTCGCGTCGTTCCTCGATGGCGCCGAGGCCGTCCGCGCCGTCGTGCAGGCGGGTCTTCAGCCGGCCAACTGCCGGCTCATCGACGCGCTCGAGGCCGCGCAGACCGGCGCGGGCGACGGCGAGCGCGCGGTCCTCGTGCTCGGCTTCGAGTCCACCGACCACCCGGTCGACGGCGCGCTCGAACGCGCGCTGGCGCTGTGCCGCGAGCACGGCGGCGTCGCCGACGAGCCGTCGGCCTCGGGGGCCGGCGCCTGGCGCGAGGCGTTCCTGCGTATGCCCTACCTGCGCGACCTCTTCGTGCGCATGGGGATCCTGTCGGACACCTTCGAGAGCGCGATCACCTGGGAGCGCTTCCCGGCCTTCCACGAGGCGGTCGTCGGCGCCACGCGCGCGGCGCTCGGCGAGCCCTGTCGCGTGACCTGCCGCTTCACGCACGTCTATCGCGACGGCCCCGCGCCGTACTTCACCGTCCTGGCCCCGGCGCGGCGCGGCGACGAGCTCGAGCAGTGGCTTGAGATGAAGTCCGCCGCCTCCGACGCCATCCTCGCCGCGGGCGGCACGATCACCCACCACCACGCCGTCGGCCGCGACCATCGCCCGTGGTACGACGCCCAGCGCCCGGCCCCATTCGCCGCCGCGCTGCGCGCGGCCAAGGCGGCCGTGGACCCCAAGAGCGTGCTCAACCCCGGAGTACTCTTCGACCCATGAGCGCCGAGGCGAAGAACTTCGAGGCGATCACGAAGGCCAAGGCGGAGCACAACGGCAGGTGCCCGTTCCCGCCGCACACCGTGCGCATGAACCCGTTCGAGATCGAGCGGATGCAGTGGGAGGAGGGCGACGTCATCGCCGGCCTGGTGCTCGAAGGCGACCCGAAGGTCGGCACCGGCGCCTTCCGCCTGGTGTGCGACGGCATGGACCCGCCGGAGCTCGAGATCGAGGAGGTCGAGGCGATCGGCGCACCGACCGAGCCGCTCGAGGTCCCGGTCGGTCCGGGCCGCCCCGGCGAGCCGACCGCCTGAGGGAGACGGCCGGCCCGGGGATCGGGAGACGCCTGCTCGCAACGCAGGCGCCCCCGGGAACTTGCGCTCAGATGGTCAGGTCGCGATCGAACGCGCGCGCGAACAGCTCGACCTCGCGGCCGGCGGCCCAGCGCGGCACGCGATCGTCGCCTGCGGACTCGAGGTCGAGGCGCACCGTGCCGTCGGCGACGACGACGTGGGCCTCGCGCACGAGCTGGTCGCGCGAGCGCTCGAGGTCCTCGGCCAGCCGCAGCAGCGTGGACATGCGATCCAGGCGCTCGGAGTCGCCGTCGACCGCGAGCGGGGCGAACGGCCCCAGCGAGGGCATGCCCTTGCGGTGGTAGCGCACCGCCTGGCCGATGAGCGCGACCTCGCGCTGCTCGAAGCCGGGCAGGCCGGCGTTGAGAACCAGGTAGCGCGAGTGCTTGTGGTGGTCGTCGTAGTCCACGGTCATGCCGATGTCGTGCAGCATCGCCGCGGCCCACAGCAGCTCGCGCTCCATCGGGTCGCCGGGGTGCACGCCGGCGGCGGCGAGCTCGTCGAAGAGGCCGAGCGCGAGGTGCCCGACGTGCGCGGTGTGGGGGCTGCGGTCGGGGTCCATGCCGTACTGGGCGGCGAGATTGATCACGCTCGCGCGGCGCACGTCGTCGAACAGCGGCGGCTCGCCGTCGAGGTGGTGCTCGAAGAAGACGCCCTCGCGCAGCCCCGCCTCGGTGACCTCGAGGCCCTCGAAGCCGCCCGATCTCCATGACGGTCTGCACGACGATCGCACCGCCGAGGATGATGTCGCCGCGCGACGGCTTGATGCCGGGGAACTTCGCGCGCTCGGCCGGCGTGCGCGACGCAAGCTCGTCGACGAGCCGGTCGAGCTCCTTGCGCGTGATGACGTAGCCCTGGACGCCGGCCTCGGGGACGTCGAGGTCGCGCTGGGCGGCGGCGGCGAGGTTGCGGATCGTGCCGCCGATACCGACCAGGCGCGGGCCGCAGCGGCCCAGCCAGGGCGCGCGCTCGAGGTTGCCGGCGACGTATCCGACCAGCTCGCGGATCTGCTTCGGCTTGGCCGGGCCGTCGCCGGGCAGGAAGCGCTCGCTCATGCGCACCGCCCCCAACTGCCACGAGTCGAGCTCGCGCGCGTGGCGCCCGACGACGTGCACGAGCTGCATCGAGCCGCCGCCGATGTCGAGCATCACGCCGTCGGAGAGCGTGGTCGAGTTGACCGCGGCCAGGTAGCCGTAGCGCGCCTCCTGCTCGCCGGTGAGCACGCGCACGCGCAGGCCGCTGGCTTTCTGCGCGCGCTCGAGGAAGGCGGGTGAGTTTGTCGCGTCGCGGATGGCTGAGGTAGCGACCGCGTCGATGTCCTCGACCTCCATGCCGCTGGCCTGGCAGAAGTGGGCGAAGACCTCCATCGTCGCCTGCGCGCGCGCCATGCCCGGCTCGCCCAGCTCGCCCGTGGCGGCCAGGCCCTCGCCGATGCGGACCGCCTCGTAGATCTCGTCGGTGCGCTTCCACCAGCCGTCGCCGGCGGTGAAGACGACAAGGCGGAACGAGTTCGAGCCCAGGTCGGCGACGGCGGACATCTCGGCCATGTCGCGCAGACCCTAGAGCGCGCCGGCCACCGGGTGGCAGCCGGCGCGCTCCGCCCCTACGCGGGCTCGATGGCCACGGCGCGCTCGCGGGTGGGCATCGCCATGGCGACGACGCCCAGGAGCGCGGCGGCAAGCGACACCCAGATCGCGGCGTGGAACCCGTCGAGCAGCCCCTGCGCCGAGCCGTCGGAGGCGCCGTTCGCATTCGCGACAGCGGTCACGATCGCGAGCACCAGCGCCCCGCCGAATTGGAACGACGTGTTGACCAGGCCGCCGGCGAGCCCCTGCTCCTCGGGCGCGATGCCGTTGGTGGCGGCGATGTTCAGCGGCCCGTAGGCCAGGCCGAAGGCCAGGCCGGCGAGCACGAAGGTCGGCAGCATGGCGGTGACGTAGCCGGAGTCCAGGCCGATGGGCAGGAACAGGGCGTAGGCCGCCACCATCGAGCTCAGCCCCGCCACGATCACCCGCGAAACGCCGAAGCGGCCGACGAGCGGAGCGACGCGCGGCGCGAGCGTCGCGACGATCAGGCCGGCCGGCAGGAGGGCCAGCCCGGTCTCGAGGGCCGACCAGCCGCGCGCCTGCTGCAGGTACAGGGTGAGCATGAACTGGAAGCCGAACCAGGAGCCCAGCAGCGCCATCGCGCCGAGGTTGGCGCGCACGAGCGAGCCCGAGCGCAGGATCCCGAGGCGGACCAGCGGCGCCGGGGTGCGCCGCTCGATGGCCACGAAGGTCGCGAAGATCGCGGCCGCGATCGCGAACGAGCCGAGGGTTCGGACCGAGCCCCAACCCTGGTCGGGCGCCTCGACGACCGTGTACACGAGCAACAGCATCGCGGCGGTGATGCTCACCGCGCCCGCGACGTCGAACTTGCGCACAGCGCGCGCGACGCGGCTGTCGGACGGCACCAGGGCGACCGCCCCGATGAGCGTCGCCAGGGCGAACGGGGCGGGCAGGAAGAACACCCAGCGCCAGCCGATCTCGGTCAGCAGGCCGCTGAAGACCAGGCCGAGCGACCAGCCGGTCGCGCCGGTGGCGGTGTAGATCGACAGCGCCTTGTTGCGCGCCGGGCCCTCGGCGAAGTTCGTCGTGATGATCGACAGCCCGGCGGGCGCGGTGAACGCGGCGCTGACGCCCTTGACGAAGCGCGTGGCGATGAGCAGCGTGCCGTCGTTGGCCAATCCGCCGAGCGCAGATGCGACGACGAACACGCCGAGGGAGATGAGGAACATCCGCCGGCGCCCCAGCAGGTCGGCTGCGCGGCCGCCCAGGAGCAGGAAGCCGCCGTAGCCGAGCACGTAGGCGCTCACGACCCACTGCAGCGAGCCGGTGGACATGTGCAGGTCGTTGCGGATCGAGGGCAGGGCGACGCCGGTCATCGAGACGTCGAGGGCATCCAGGAACAGCGCGCCGCACAGCACGAGGAGCGCGCCCCACGCGCGCCCGCTCAGCCGTCCGTCGGTTGTCGACAGGGAGGAGGAGGGAGAAGCCATTGTATGATGATACATGCACGTGCATAAATGTCTTGTACATGTGATGTAAGCGCAAATGTTGCCGACGCGCGGTACAATACGCAGGGCTATGACCCCGACGAACGACGACCGGGCGCTGCTCGCCGGTTGGCATGAGCTCGCCGGCCGTCACGCTCGGGTGGTGTCCGCCCTCGAGCGCGCTCTCGAGGCCGACCACGACCTCGGGATCAACGAGTTCGAGGTCCTCGAGCGCCTCGTCAGGTCCGAGGGCGAGCACTGCCGCATGCAGGAGCTCACCGCCGCCACCCACCTCAGCCAGAGCGCGCTCTCGCGCCTGGTCGGGCGTCTGGAGGCCGAGGGCCTGGTGACGCGGGCGATGTGCCAAGACGACCGCCGCGGGATCTTCGCCCACATCACGGACGCCGGCCGCGCGCGTTACGAAGCGGCGCGCGGCACGCACCGCGCGGTCCTCGCCGAGATGCTGTAGCTAATCGCGCTCGATGATCTCGATGCGATAGTCGTCGGGATCGCGCACGAAGCAGATGCGCGAGCCGCCTTCGCGGACCGTGTAGGGCGGCTTCTCGGGCTCGATGCCCTGCTCGGCGAGCTTGCCCAGCGTGGCGTCGAGGTCCGAGGCGGTGATCGCGATGTGGTTGTAGCCGGTGCCGAGCTCGTAGGCGTCGACGCCGTGGTTGTAGGTCAGCTCGAGGCGCGCGCCGTCGCCGGGCAGCCCCATGAAGACGTTGATGGCCTCGTCGCGGATCGGGAAGCGACCCATCTCCTCGAAGCCCAGCGCCTCGTAGAAGGCGACCGAGCGGTCGATGTCGCCGATGCGGTAGCACGTATGGATGAGCTCGGGCATGCCTGGAGCATAGGCGTGGCAGGATGCGGCGCATGGTCATCGAGCGCTCCATGCATTCGCAGTACCTCTCGAACACCTACCTCGTCGGCGAGCCCGGCGGTGCGGGCTTCTTCGTCGACGCCGGCGGACCCGTCAGCCCGCTGATCGCGGCGGCCGAGCGCCACGCGATGACCCCGACGCATGTCCTGCTCACCCACCACCACCACGACCACGTCGAGGAGCTC
The DNA here is from genome assembly GCA_963821355.1 of uncultured Actinomycetes bacterium. Classification (GTDB taxonomy): domain Bacteria; phylum Actinomycetota; class Thermoleophilia; order Solirubrobacterales; family Solirubrobacteraceae; genus JAOPZW01. Next base: position 177,912 of record CAWGDO010000014.1, read on the forward strand.
GCCAGGCTTACCGACCGCTGGCCCGACCTCGAGGTCCTCGCCCATCCCGACGAGCGCGTCGATGGCGTGACCGGCGAGATGGCACCCGACCAGACCGTGCGCGTCGGCGACCTCCAGGTGCGTCCACTGCACACGCCCGGCCACACGAAGGGCATGCTCTCGCTGCTGGTGGAGGGCAATGTCTTCACGGGCGATACGTTGTTCAAGAACTCGGTCGGCGGCGTGCGCGCGCCCGGCCACACGACTTACGCCGACCTCAAGCGCTCGATCATGGACGTCCTGCTCGCCCTGCCGCCGGAGACGATCATCCGCCCAGGCCACACCGAGCCGACGACGGTCGCCGACGAGTGGGAGAGCAACGCCTTCGTGCGTGTGTGGCGTGGCCTGGACCCCGAGGGCGACGAATCGTGCACGGCGCTGGGCCAGCCCGCGACGCTCGTGCTGCTCGGCGACGACTACGACGGCGGGCACAAGGCGTGGGTGCGCTGGGACGACGGTTCGGACGACATCGTGCCGGGCTCGCAGGTGCAGCGCAGCTAGCCGGCAGGCGGCCGCCACTCGATAGCCTGCCTGCAAGTGGCCCCGCGCGAGAAGAAGCCCATACCGACCTCGCGCCTGCGGCGCTCGGCCACGGTCGGGCGGCTTGCCGCCGAACAGGCGGTCCGCCAAGTGGGGACGCGCGCGATGAACGTCACCCGCAACGAGGAAGAGGCCCAGAAGGCGCTGGCACGGCGCCAGCTCGAGACCGCTGAGCAGATCGTCGCTGCGCTGGGGACGATGAAGGGCGCCGCGATGAAGCTCGGGCAGGTGATGTCGTTCCTCGACGTCGGCCTCGTTCCCGAGGAGTTCCGCGAGCAGTTCCAGGCCAAGCTCGCCGAGCTGCGCGACGCGGCCCCGAAGGTGTCCTTCAAGGACATGAAGAAGGTCCTCGAGCAGGAGTACGACGGCGACGGCCTCGACGAGGTCTTCGAGACCTTCGACCCGGTGCCGATCGCCGCCGCTTCGATCGGCCAGGTCTACAAGGCGCGCTTGGAGGACGGTCGCGATGTCGCCGTCAAGGTCCAGTACCCGGGCGTCAACACGGCCGTGCGCGCCGACATGCAGAACCTGGGGATGATCCTGCGGCTCATGAAGTCGGTCGCGCCCGGGCTCGATCCCAAGGCCCTGGGCACCGAGATCCGCTCGCGCATCGAGGAGGAGCTCGACTACGAGCTCGAGGCCCAGAACCAGCGCCGGCTGTCGCGCATCTTCCGCGGCCATCCGTTCATCGTCATCCCCGACGTCGTCACCGGCCTCAGCCACGAGCGCGTCATCGTCAGCGAGTTCGTGGCCGGGCGCGGCTTCGAGGAGATGAAGCAGCTGCCCAGGGACGAGCGCGACCGCATCGGCGAGACGATCTTCCGCTTCTACTTCGGCTGCATGTATCGCCACAACCAGTTCAGCGGCGACCCGCACCCGGGCAACTGCCTGCTCCTCGACGACGATCGGATGGCGTTCCTGGACTTCGGTCTGTTCAAGCGCATCCCGGCCTCGGCCGCGGAGTTCGAGCTGCAGAGCCAGCGGCTGGGGATCGAGCGGCGTGGCGGCGAGCTCATCGAGCACCTGCACCGCGGCGGCTGGATGGGCGACACGAGCTACTACACCGAGGAGGGCATCCTCGAGCAGTTCGACGATTTCACGTGGTGGTACTCGCGCGACGAGGAGATCGAGCTCGCGCCCGAGATCGCCACCGAGGTGATGATCCAGATGAGCGATCCGCGGTCGCGCCACTTCGGCAAGATGCGCCACGAGACCTTGCCGCCCGACCACCTCTTCGGCCGCCGCCTGGAGATGCTCACGCTCGCTGTCCTGGGCCAGCTGCGCGCGACGGCCAACTGGCACCGCATCGCGCGCGAGTGGATCTACGGCGACCCGCCGGTGACCGAGCTGGGCCGGGCCGAGGCGGAGTTCTACGCGCGCCGCCCGCCCGTTCCCGCCTGAAACGCCGTCCCACGGAGCGGGTAGGTTCGCTCCATGACGGATCCGCCGGCGGAGCCGATCGCTGCGGTTGCATCGCGTGGAGGGCCGCGGTCACGCCGTGTCGTCGTGGTGGGCGCCGTCGTGCTCGCGCTCCTGGCCGGGCTGCTGGTGTGGCTGCTCACGCGCGGCGACGACGCTGGCGACAAGGTCGTCTCGGCGCCGGTCGGCCGGCCGGTGGCGGTCGACGACGCGCAGCTGCGGGCGTTCGCGCGCGCCCAGGCGAATCCCGTGTACTGGGCGGGCGCGCGCGCGAACACGACCTACGAGCTCACGCGTGCGGCGGGCGGGCAGATCTACATCCGCTATCTGCCGGCCGGCGTTCGCGTCGGCGACCCGCGACCGGGCTTCGTGACGGTCGGGACGTATCCGCAGCAGAACGCCTACGCCGCCCTGACAGCGGCGGGCAAGCGCAAGGGGTACACCGCCGTCACCGCGCAGTCGGGGGCGCTCATCGTCTACAACCGCCGGAAGCACCGCAGCGTGTACTTCACGTTCCCCGACGCCGCCTTCCAGGTCGAGGCATACGACCCGCGGCCGGGGCAGGCGCTGGCGTCGGTGCTCCGCGGCGGCATCGTCCAACTGCGCTGAGCAGCCGTGAGCCTCGTCGCCGCGTGGCTCGCCTTCCCCGCCATCCTTCTGGCGCTCGCGACCGGGTGGGGGCTGCTGCTCGAGGCGCTCGCCGGGCGGTCGCTGCCGGGCGCGCTGCTGCCGGGGGCGGGCTTCGCGGCGCTCGTCGTGGTGCTGCAGGTCCCGGCCTCGGTTCGCGGCACTGCCGGGCTGGCGACGCCGCTGGCAGTCGCGGGTGCGGTCGCCGGCGTGGCGCTCCGGGCCGGGCAGACCACCCGCTTGCCGCGCCCGGATCTGGCAGCAGGCGCCGCCGCGCTTGCGGTCTTCGTGGTCTACGCCGCTCCGGTCGTGCTCTCCGGCGAGCCCGCGATCGCCGGCTACATCCGCCTGGACGACAGCGCGACATGGATCGCGCTGGCCGACCACGTGCTCGCGGAAGGCCGCGACGCGTCGAACTTGGGCGCCTCGACGCACGACGTCCTGCTGCGGCTCTTGGACTCGGGCGACTACCCGATCGGCGCGCTCCTGCCGTTCGCCGTCGGGGGCAGGCTCGTGGGCCAGGACCTCGCGTGGCTGCTGCAGCCGTACCTGGGCGTGCTCGCGGTCCTGCTGGCGCTGGCCCTGGACGTCGTCCTGGTGCCGGCGATCGAGCGACGGTGGCTGCGCGCGGGCGTCGCGTTGCTGGCCGCGGGCGCCGCGCTGCTTTACGGGTACGCGCTCTGGGGCGGCGTCAAGGAGCTCGCGACGGCGGCGCTGCTCGCGACGGTCGCCGCCGCGGGCGCTCAGCTCGGCGGGACCGTCCCGCGCGGTGTGGTCGCCCGCCTGCGCGAGGTGCTGGTGCTCGCGGTCACGTGCGCGGCGGTGCTGGGAGCCGTGAGCGTCGGTGGCGTGGTCTGGCTGGCCCCGATACTGGCGGCCCTGGGCGTGTTCGTCGTGCGGCTGCGCGGCTGGCCGGAGGCATTGCGCGTGCTCGGGGCGTTCGCGGCGGTCGCGCTCGTGTGCTCGATCGTGCCGCTCACCGGAGCCGGGTTCACACGCGGGCTGGTCAACACCCCGGCTGCGGCTTCCGAGCGGCTGGGGAACCTGCGCGAGCCGCTGAGCCCGTTGCAGGTCCTGGGCGTGTGGCCGGTCGGCGACTTCCGGGTGCATCCCTCTGCGGGCGCGGCGACCGCGGTGCTGCTCGTCGTCCTCGTGCTGGCCGCGGTCCTGGGGGCGGCGATGCTCGTCGCGCGCAGGCTGTGGACGGTTCTCGGCTACGCCGGCGGCGTGCTCATCGGCGCCGGATTGGTGACCGCGTATGCCTGGCCGTGGATCGACGCCAAGGCCTACGCGGTCGCATCGCCCGCGCCGGTCGTACTCGCGGGTATCGCCGCGGCGGCACTGCTCGAGGTGGGGCGCCGATGGCTCGGATGGGTCGTCGCGTTCGTCGTCGTGGCCGGCGTCGCTTGGTCGGATGCCCTCGCCTACCACGACGTTGCGCTGACCCCGCATGAGCGCCACGCCGAGCTTGCCCGCATCGGGCAGCGCTTCGCCGGCGAGGGACCCACGCTGATGACCGAATACGACCCGTACGGCCCGCGCTGGTTCCTGCGGCGAATGGATGCCGAGGGGGCCGGCGAGCTGCGCACGCGTGTCGTGCCGCTGGTCGGTGGCGAGTACCTCGGCAAGGGCCAATCGGCCGACATCGACGCGTTCGCCTACGCGGGGCTGAGCGAGTACCGGACGCTGGTGCTCCGGCGCTCGCCGGTGGCCAGCCGCCCGCCGTCGTCGTATCGACGGGCCTGGCGCGGCCGGTGGTACGACGTCTGGCAGCGCGATCAGGCCGCGCCGCCGGTGCGCGTGCACATGGCGCTGGGCACCGCGTTGGCTCCGGGAGGGGTTCCGCGCTGCGCCGACGTCCTCGCGCTCGGGCGAGCCGCGCGCCCGGATGGGGCGCTGCTCGCGGCGATCGCGCGCGTGCCGGTCGTCGCCCCGCTCGGGTCGACGGCGCAGCTCCCGTCGGCCGGTCGGTGGGAGGTCTGGCTCGGCGGCACGCCGCACGCCCCGACGAAGGTGATGATCGACGGCGTGACCGTGGGGCGCACCGGGGCCGAGCTCAGCTATCCGGGGCAGTGGGTGCCGATGGGGACGGCGACGCTCAGCGCCGGCCCGCACGCGATCGAGGCTCATGTCTCCAGTGGTGGCCTGCGCCCGGGCGCGGGCAACGGCGATGGGCTCCCCATCGGCCCGGTGGCGCTCGTCCGCGCCGAGCCCGAGTCGGCTGTGCTCCGCGTCCCGCCCGGCCGCGCGCGTGAGCTTTGCGGGCGGCGCTTCGATTGGATCGAAGCCGTCGGTTGAGGCCCTAACCGACCTTCAGGATGGTGAGCGAGAGGCTCGTCGGGTTCTGGCCACCGCTGGCGGCAGCCAACGTGGCGGTGGCGTTCGAGACGTTGCGCACGAGCACGGTCGAGTTCGCCGTCAAGGTCACGGCGGCCGAACCGGTGAGATTTCGAGCTCCCGCAGCTGTCAGGACCGCCACGCCAATCGTGCCGGGGACAACGGTGCCGTTGACGACGAGCTGGAACACGGGGGTCCCGGCACTGACGGCGCCGTGGTAGCTGAGGAGGTATGTCCCGGCCTGGACCACGGTGACGGTGTTCGAGGCGAGCGTGAACGCTCCGGAAGTGTTGCCGGTCCCGGCCGTCGTCAGAGGGACCGTGCCTGCGATGGCCACGACCGTGCCGGGAGCGCTCGAGAAGAAGGAGCCCACCGCGGTTACTGCCGCGGGGCCGGTCGCGCCGGTGGCGCCTTGCGGCCCGGCTGCGCCGGTTGCGCCCGTCGCACCGGTCGAGCCTGTTGCGCCTTGCGGCCCCGCGGGACCGGTCGCTCCCTGCGCCCCGGTCGCACCGGTGGAGCCTGTCGAGCCCTGCGGACCCGCCGGTCCGATCGCGCCCTGAGCGCCCGTCGCGCCGGTGCCGCCGGTCGCCCCGGTTGCTCCCTGCGGCCCACCCGGTCCGACGGGCCCTTGCGGCCCGGTCGGCCCAAGCGGCCCCTGGGGTCCTGCCGGTCCAGTCGCGCCCGTCTGCCCCTGCGGACCCTGGGCCCCGGTCGCGCCGGTCAGCCCCTGAGCGCCCGTCGCGCCCTGCGGCCCGACCGGGCCCTGCGCGCCGGTGGCGCCGGTGTCGCCCTGCGGCCCGACCGGGCCCTGGGCTCCGGTGGCGCCGGTGTCGCCTTGCGGTCCCTGGGCTCCCGTTGCGCCAGTCGCTCCGGCGTCGCCTTGCGGGCCCTGGGCTCCTGTCGCGCCCTGCGGTCCCTGTGGCCCGGCGGGGCCGATGGCGCCTGTGTTGCCCTGTGGTCCCTGGGATCCGGTCGCGCCTTGCGGCCCTTGGGCACCAGTAGCCCCGCTCGTGCCCTGCGGACCCTGAGCGCCGGTTGCTCCCTCCGGGCCGGTTGCTCCCTGCGGGCCCGCGGTGCCCTGTGCGCCGGCCGGGCCCTGCGGGCCGATGGGGCCCCCTGGGCCGGGAGGACCTGCGGCTCCGGCGGCACCCGCGGCGCCGGTCTCGCCGGCGGAGCCCGCTGGGCCGGAGACACCCTTCGGCCCCCGGGATCCCCGCTTGCCGATCGGCCCGCGCGGCCCTGGAGCGCCGGTCAGCAGGATCGCCCGCTCGTTCGGGAAGCACTTCTTGCGGCCGCGCTTGCCGACGAGCCGGACGACCCCCGTCTCGCGGTTCTTGCAGGCATACCCCTTGAGTTTCAGGAACTTCGGGCCCGGCGGCGACTGCGCCAGGCTCGGCGGGGCGTACGCCAACACGCCGGAGACGCAGAAGCACGCAACGACGCTCAGACTCGTGCGCGGCAGCGGCGCGCGAACTCCGACCACGCGTCGATCATAACGTCGGCGGCGGGCGCCACGGCGTCAAAGTTGCTGGACCTGGAACAGGCTCGTCGTGCCCGGCTTGCCGCCGGGCAGCCCGGCGGTGACGCCAACGCGCTGGCCCGGCTTGCACCAGCCCAGCTCGACGACCCGCCGCGTCGCGTCGGCGATCAGCGCCTCGGTGACCTCGTGGCGGCGCATGGATGCGGCCTTCACGCCCCACATCAGCCCGCAGCGGCGCACGGTCTCGCGGCCGGGCGAGAGCGCGAGGATCGGGACGTTCGGGCGGTGCGCGCTGACCAGGCGCGCCGAGCGCCCGCTCAGCGTCGGCACGACGATGGCGTCGAGCCTGAGCTCACGCGCGGCGACGCAGGCCGAGTGGGCGACCGTGTACGCCGGGTCGCGTTCGTCGCGGCGCACGCGGATGTCGTTCCACTGCTCGTAGGGCGCCTCGCGCTCGGTCGTGCGCGCGACCGCCGCCATGATCTCGATGGCGAGCGCCGGGTGCGCGCCGATCGCGGTCTCCTGGGACAGCATCACCGCATCGGTGCCGTCAAGGATCGCGTTGGCGACGTCGGCGACCTCCGCGCGCGTCGGGCGCGAGGAGCTGACCATCGAGTCGAGCATCTGGGTCGCCGTGATCGAGGGCCGCGCCATCCGCCCGGCGAGGGCGAGGAGGCGCTTCTGGATCATCGGCACCTCCTCGATGGGCATCTCGACGCCGAGGTCCCCGCGCGCGACCATCACGCAGTCGGAGACCTTGAGGATCTCCTCGGCGCGCTCGACCCCCTGGGGCTTCTCGATCTTGGCGATCAGCGGCGTGCGCGTGTGCTCGCGTACGAAGAGGACGTCCTCGGGACGGCGGACGAAGCTCAGGGCCACGAGATCGACGCCGATCTTCTGGCCCGCGCGCAGGTGGGCGAGGTCCTCCTCGGGGACCGCGGGCAGGAGGTCGAGCGGGCCGGGGATGTTCAGGCCTTGGCGCGAGGCGACGGTCCCGCCGACCTCGACCTCCGCGTCGATCTCGCCGTCGCCGGCGCGCACCGTCAGCGCGCGCAGGCGCACGGACCCGTCGGCCAGGTAGAGGTTCTCGCCCGGCTCGATGGCTTGCGCGAGCCCGTCCCAGGCGATCGACATGCGCCGCGCGTCGCCGGGCGGGCTGCCGTCGCCGCACACGAAGGTCACGTGGTCGCCGACCTTGAGCTCGACGACGTCGTCGCGCAGTGCCCCGATGCGCAGCTTGGGCCCCGGGAGGTCCTGCAGGATCGCGACCGGGCGCCCGGCGCGGCCGGCGGCATCACGCACCATCTGGGCGGTCTCGGCGTGCAGCTCGTGGGTGCCGTGCGAGAAGTTCAGCCGGGCGACGTCCATGCCCGCCTCGACCATGCGCACGAGCACCTCGCGGTCGCGCGAGGCGGGCCCGATCGTCGCGACGATCTTCGTGCGCCGGTCCACGGGCTGGACAGTACGACATGGCCCCCGTGTTCCCGCGTTGGTTCGAGGCCAAGGCGGGTGAACGTCCGTGGTGTACGAACCCTGTTCCAACGCCAGGGACGTTCGTGGCCCGCGCGGGCCTACCCCCGCAGCCAGGTGAGCACGGCCAGCACGCGGCGGTGGTCCTGCTCGGACGGCGGCAGGCCGAGCTTCATGAAGATGTTCGAGACGTGCTTCTCGACGGCGCCCTCGGTGACCACGAGCGCCTCGGCGATCGCCGCGTTCGAGCGGCCCTCGGCCATCAGCGCGAGCACCTCGCGCTCGCGCGGCGTCAGCTCGGTCAGCGGCCCGTCGTCGTCGCGCTGGCCGAGGAGCTGCGACACCGACCTCGGGGTCGAGGGCCGTGCCGCCCTCGGCGACGCGGCGCACGGCCTCGACGAAGTCACGCACGTCGGCGACGCGGTCCTTGAGCAGGTAGCCGACCCCGCCACGGCCGTCGGAGAGCAGCTCGGCCGCGTAGGTGCGCTCGACGTACTGGGAGAGCACGAGGATGGGCAGCCCCTCGATCCGCCGCCGTGCCTCGAGCGCGGCGCGCACGCCCTCGTCGCTTGAAGCCGGGCGGCAGGCGCACGTCGACGACGCAGACGTCGGGGCGGTGCTCCTCGACGGCTTCGAGGAAGGCGTCGCCGTCGGCGACGGCGGCCACGACCTCGAAGCCGTTCTCGTTGAGCAGCCGCGACGAGGCCCTCGCGCAGCAGGGCGAGGTCCTCGGCGATCACGACGCGCATGGGACCTCCGCATACAACACGGTCGGGCCGCCGCTGGGCGACGCGATCGCCAGTGTGCCGTCGAGCGCGGCCAGCCGCTTGTGCAGCCCGTCGAGCCCGTGGCCGGCCGGGTCGGCGCCGCCGCGGCCGTCGTCGCGCACCTCGACGCGCAGGCGGCCGTTGTCGCGCCAGACGTGGACCTTGGCGCTGTGGGCCTGGGCGTGCTTGACCGCGTTGGTCAGCGCCTCGGCGACGGTGAAGTAGGCGGCGAGCTCGACCGGCGCGGGCAGCCGGCCGTCGAGGTCGATGTCGACCGACGTCGGCAGCGGCGTGCGCGCGGCCAGCGCGCCGATCGCCTCGCCCAGCCCGCGCTCGGCCAGCAGCGCGGGGCGGATGCCGCGGACGAGGTCGCGCAGCTCGCCCATCGCGAGCTTGGCCTCGGCGCGCGCCTTCTCGACCAGCTCGCGCGCGCCCTCGGGGTCGCGATCGAAGCGGTCCTCGGCCATGCCGAGGTCGAGCGCGAGGGCGACGAGCCGCGCCTGGGCGCCGTCGTGGAGGTCGCGCTCGATGCGCTGCAGCTCGGCGGCCGCGGCGTCGACGGCGCCCGCGCGCGTCTGCGCGAGGACCTCGACGCGCTGCTCGAGCTGCCGGCGGCTCGGTCCCAGCATCACCTCTGACAGCGAGCCGCTCGCCGCCGCGGTGCCGCGCACCAGCGCGGCCGCGATCGGCAGGGCGACGATCCCGATCGCCACGCACAGCCATGCGTAGCCCCACGAGTCGACCTGGAAGAGGCCGAGGTCGGTCGGGTCGGAGGCGGGCACCGCCCACCACCAGGCGGGCATGAAGAGCAGGCCGAAGGCGACGCTCCAGGCGGCGACCACGACGACGAAGTCGATGATGCCGATCGGCAGCAGCAAAAGGTGCCAGCCGAGGTCCTTCCACGTCGACGGATCGGAGAACTGCGCCTTGAGACGGGCGAGGAACCGCCCCGTGGCCGGCTTCTTGTAGACGCCGCGGATCGGCTCGCCGACCACCAGCGCCGCGCGGTGGCGCTCGACCCACGCCATCCAGCGCGAGACGTAGATCGTCAGCATCGCCAGCGGCACCCCGATCAGCGTGATCAGCAGGCCCAGCGAGACCGACCAGCCGGTGACCACCACGGTGAAGGTGAGGATGCCCATGGGCAGCGCGAGCAGGAGGTACACGGTGTCCAAGCCGAGCTGGCGGAGTAGGGCGCCGGGGCGGTCGAGCGAGAGCATGGGTTCATGGTCGGCGGTCGCGGACGTTTGCGCCATGGAGTTAGCGGGCGGATTGCAAGGGGGGGAGAACCCCACTCTCTCAAGTTGGGCGGTCGTGCGGCCGATGACACGAGTGATGAGTGAGGTCGTCTCGATCCATGCCCACCGTCAAGCCTCCGCCACCACGCGCAGCACGTCCGCTGCGCCGACCGACGGCGAGGGCAAGAACTTTGCGGCCGCGCTGACTGACGCCAGCAGCAAGCGGCCGAAGGGCGAGAAGACCGAGAAGGTCGAGGGTCGCCACTACGAGAAGATCGTGGCGGGCCCCGACAAGGGCCACTATCTCAACCGCACCGGGAACGCTCGCGATGGCGAGGATTTCCGGATTGTCCAGCGCGGCGGGCGCGTCTTCCACGTCTACGACGTCGATCACGACCACCAGGTGTTCGAGCTTCCGCACGACCCCAACTCGGTGACCGTGAAGGCGTCGTCGGACCCCGCCGGAAGCCCGCCCGCCGCCTGAATCGACCGCGCTACTGCCTGAGGGCCACCGCCCGCGGCAGCGTGAAGGTCGGAAACAGCTTGCGATTGCGCGTGTTCTTGCGCACCTTCGTCGCCAGCCTGTAGACCGCCGCCTGCCCGCTCGGCGGCGCGGCGAGCGTGACCGAGAAGCGCCCCTTCGAGTCCGGGTGAAGCGTCTTGACGACGACGTTCTTCGTGCACGAGACGCGGCGCTTGATCGTGATCGTCCGCATCGGCCGCGCGAGCGGGAGCACGACGCGCCCCGCGATCGTCACCTTGCGTCTGGCGCTGGTCATCCGCGTGACGAGCATCCGCCGGAAGAGCTTGAGGCGCAGCGATTTCTCCTTGCCGATCCGCGCCTGGTAGCGCGCGCGGTTGGTGTGGCGCAGCGCCCGCGGTGGCAGCTTGCCCTTGGCGGTGAAGGTGCCGTCGCGCCGGACCTTCGGCCGGGCGACGACCTTGCCGCTCCACGACGCGACGACGCTCACCCGCCTGCCGATGTAGCGGCGGTCGGCCGCGCCGTACAGGCGCGCGTAGCCCGCGCGCTCGAGCACGTCGATGAGGGCGAGGCGGCGCCGCGTGCAGGCCAGCTGCGCGGCTGCGACGGGCTGGCCGCAGCTCACGTCGCCCTGTGAGATCGTCGCCTGGCCGAGCGTGAGGTCGAAGACCGTCTGGCCCGCGATCGCCGCGAAGACCTGCAGGCCCTTCTGGGTCAGCGTGCCGTGGTCACGCGCCTGGGAGCCGGGCGTGACCTTGATCTGCACGGGAGCCGAGAAGGGGACCGCGGGCAACTGGTCGAGCAGCGGCTGCAGCTGGTCGGCCGGCAGCGTGTTGAGTGGGGCGGGCAGCGCCGACGGACTGAGCTGCGAGGGATCCAGCGTGCCGGCGAGGGCGACCAGCTGCGTCACCGCGTCGTCGACCGGCAGCTCCTGGCCGGCGATGGTCAGGCCGAGCACGTGCGAGGAGCCGCTGAGCTCGGGCCTGGCGCCCGCGCAGCGGCCGCTCGCTGTTGCGCTCGACAGCTTGACGCCCAGCAGCGGGCCGGCCGCCGCCGGCACGAGCGAGCGCAGCGCCTGCGTGATGTCGACGTCGCCCACGCCGGGGACCGGCACGGCCGTCGCCGGGATCGGGATCGGCGCGTCGGCGGGGACGTCGAGCGTCAGGCCGGCGACCTCCCCGGTCGCCCCGGCGGTCTGCTGGGCGGGCTGGTCCGCGGGGCCGTCGAGCGTGGTCCGCGCCGACATGACGCTTGCCTGCACGGGAATGGGCAGTGCCGGGAGGTTGCCGCCCGCGCTCGCGGCGTTGCACGTGGCCGCGCCGACGTTGGCGCTGACCGGCGCGCCGGTCGGCTGGCCCAGCAGCGCGCCGGCCGAGCAGTTCCAGCCCGCCGTCGGGGCGGCGGCGGGGACGGCGAGCACGGTCGCCGCGACGGTCAGAAGCGGGAGCTTGCGCATGGGAAGACCTCCGGTGAACAGCCGCATCGAAGGCCCGTAACGGCGCGCCGCGAGAAATCAAGCGGTCATGCGACGAAGCGCCCGTCCTGCTGCACGACCTCGCCGTCGGCGATCAGGCGCCCGCCGGCGCGCAGGTCACAGATGAGGTCCCAGTGCAGCGCCGACTTGTTCTTGCCGCCTGTCTCGGGATAGGAGCGCCCGAGCGCGAGGTGCACGGTGCCGCCGATCTTCTCGTCGAAAAGGATCGTGCCCGTCGGCCGGGCGATGCCGAAGTTCGTGCCGATGCCGACCTCGCCGAGGAAGCGGGCGCCGTCGTCGGTGGCCAGGGCGCGCTGCAGGTAGTCGTCGCCGACCTCGGCGTGCGCCGCGACGACCTCGCCGTCGCGCAGCACGAGCTCGACGCCGTCGACGTCGATCCCCGCCGGCGCCGAGCGGACCGTGAAGCGCACGCGGCCGTTGGCACTGCGCTCGAGCGGCCCGGTGAAGACCTCGCCGCTGGGCATGTTGCGTTTGCCGTCGGAGTTGACCCACGTTCGCCCGGCGACGCCGAGCGTCACGTCGGTCCCCTCGGCCTCGACGCGCAGCTCGCGGGCCGTCGAGAGGCGGCCGATCAGGCGCTCCTGGAAGGCGTGCAGGCCGCCCCAGGCGGCCACCGGATCGGGTTGGTTGAGGAACAGCGCGCCGCGCACGAAGGCCGCGTAATCGTCGAGTGTCATGCCGGCCTGCGCGGCCAGCGCCTCCGTCGGCCACAGCGTCCCGCACCAGCGCTTCTTCATCGTCGCCTCGCGGATCGGCCGCCGCGCCCGCGCGTAGCGGGTGATGCGCTCGGGGTCGACCCCAGCGAGCTCGCGCGGGTCGGCGGGCGCCTGGATTCCGAGCAGCGCGTCGACCTTCCTGGCCTCGGTGAGCATGAGGTCGGGGTAGTCGTCGAGGTGCACGTCGCGCGCGTGGTCGTAGAAGGAGCGGGTCTGCCCCGGCAGCTCGACGCGCAGCAGCGGCCACGCCTCGCGCTCGAGGATCGCGCGCTGCAGCTCGAGCAACAGCGGCTCGGCCAGGGTGGTCGAGCGCACGAGCACGGCCTCGCCGCCTCCCACCTCGAGGCAGTAGCCGGCCAGGAGGTCGGCGAAGGGGGCGGGGTCGAGCCCGTTCACGGAGCCTCGAGCTCGGGGAAGTGCTCGGCGACGTGCCCGCGCAGGACCTCGCGGATCCAGGCGCGCTCCTCCTGCGTGGCGACGCGGAAGCGCATCAGCAGCTCGCGCTGGCCTTCGGTCGGCACCTCGGACACGACCCAGCGCACGGCGAGGCGCTCGAAGAGCAACTCGACCGCGCGCTGCCACGCGTCCTCCTGTGAGAGCACGTTGCCGTGCAGGATGTCGTGGTACTGGTGGCGCGTCTTGGCCGTCAGCGCCCCGCGCAGCACGAGGACGTCGCCCTGCGGCGAGCTGTACTCGCTCTCCGGGGCCGTGAGCTTCTCCGTCCTGCCGCGGGCGCGGCCGCGCTTGCCCACTTAATCCTCCTAGGTCGTCGCTGCCGCTTCCTCGAGCTGACCGCGCACGTCACCGGTGAGCGGATCGGCGTGGCCGGGCCACGCCGCCGCCGGCTCCATCGCGGCGAGCTTGCGGATCGAGGCCCGCGCCTGCTCGGTGTCGTGGTTGAAGGCGGCCAGCGGGACGCGCGGCGAGCCGTGCCGGCCGGTCATCGGGTCCAGCGTGTAGAAGCAGTCGCTCGTCAGCGCCAGGCGATCCGACGCGCGCCACAGCCCGATCAGGCCCGGCGCGTGACCGGACAGCTCGACCACCTCGAAGCCCGCGAGCTCGTCGCCCTCGGAGACCGTGCCCGCGATGACGACCGGGCCGCCGTCCCATATGCGCAGCAGGTGCGGGTAGACCGGCCGCGCATAGGCCGGCAGCTGCGAGAAGTCGAAGTAGTGAAAGCCGCCGTCGCCCTCGGAGTCGGCGCGGTTGTCGGGGTGGCAGAGCACCGGCGCGCCGAGGTAGGGCGCGACGCCGCGGTGGTCGGGCTGGCCGTGGCCGAGGACGATCCTGGTGATGCCGCCCAGCGAGGCGCCGGCGGCGGCCACCGCATTTGTCATCGCCTTGATCCCGGCGTCGAAGAGCATCACGCCGTCGCCGTCGCGCACGAGGTAGACGTTCATCGACTTGGTCGGCAGGCCGCCACGCACGACCCAGACGCCTTCGGCCACCGGCTCGGGGTCGGCGACCATGCGGCGCTTGGTCCGCGTGAGCAGGTTGAAGGCCTTGGCCATCCGCGCCTCGGCGGCCGAGCCCTGCGGCGGCAGCGCGCCGAGCTGGCGCGCGAGTTCGGCCCCGTTCATGTAGGCCTCGAGACGCACCATCTTGCCGTCGCGCACCCAGACGAGGTCCATGCCCTCGAGGTCGGCCCGTGCGCCGTTGGGCTCGAAGCCCATGAAGCTGCCCGGGCCGGCGAAGGTCCCGCGCGCGCGCCAGCGCACCGCCGCGCGGTCGCCCTCGGCGACGAGGTCGAGGACCTCGAACTGCCAGTCTGGGAAGGCCTCGAAGAGCTCCGAGAAGAACGTGGCGCTCACATCGGGCGCGGCCGGGCCGAAGACGCCGTGGATGTGCCCGAGGCCGTCTGGGGCGTAGAAGCGCAGGGGCGCGTCGCCCTCGCCGCGGCCCAGGGCCTCGAAGTACCCGCGCGCGACCCGGGCGGTCTCGGCGGACTGGTCAACGTCGGTGGCCATGGTGATTGCTCCTCGTGCGGGCTGGCGCCTGCACTCTATGGTCCCACCGCGATGACGGCGCCCGCCCGCAAGCGCGAGGTCGGCCGGGGCGAGAAGCTCCTGCCCGGGATCTGGCGGCTGCGTCTGCCGCTGCCGTGGCCCGGCGTGCCGCACTGCAACGCGTGGGCGGTGGCGGCCGGCGACGGGGTCGTCCTCTTCGACACCGGCATGCACGAGCCCGGCTCGATGGCCAACTTCGAGCGCGCGCTGGACATGGTCGGGCTGCGCGTCGAGCACGTGCGGCTCATCGTTTGCACGCACGCGCACTCCGACCACTATGGCCAGGCCGCGACGATCGTCGAGCGGGCGGGCTGCGACCTGTGGATGCACGCCGACCACCGCCACATGACGGCCGCCTTCGACGATCCCGACGCGGCGATGGAGCGGCGCCTGGAGGTGGCCCGGTCGGCGGGCGTGCCCGAGGAGCCCCTGCGCGAGTGGGCGCAGGCGCGCCGCGGCCAGTCCTACGGGATTGCCGGGCTCGTCGAGCCCGCCCGCGAGCTGCTGCCCGGCGTGACGATCGCGACCGACCTGGGGGAGTGGGAGGTCGTCCTCACCCCGGGCCACGCGCCGTCGCACGTGTGCCTGTGGCAGCCCGAACGCCGGCTGCTCATCTCCGGCGATCACCTGCTCGGTCGCGTCTCGCTGTACTACGACTACGGCTACACGCCCGATCCGGCGGGCGAGTTCCTGACGTCGCTGGATCGCGTCGAGGCGCTCGACGCGCGGCTGTGCCTGGCAGGGCACGGCCGCACCTTCACCGACGTCCAGGGTCACATCGCCGCCAATCGCGCGCTGGTCGCCCAGCGGCTCGCCGCGCTCGAGGAGCTCCTGCGCGGCGACGGCCCGCTCACGGCCTTCGAGGCGGTGCCACGACTGTACGGCGAGGACCTCACGCCGCTGAACGTCAACTGGTGGCTGAGCGAGACGCTCTGCTACCTGCGCCACCTGCACATGACCGGGCGCGCGGAGGGCGACGGCGCCAGCCCGGAGCGCTGGAGCGTCGCGGCCTAAAGGGGTGCCGAACGCGGCCACGTGGCCGCGTGAGGTGGCCCCCTGGTCGCGTCAGCGACACGGTCTCACACCGCCGCGGGGACGTCGGCCACCGCGCGGAAGAGCAGCTCGCGCAGCGTGTCGCGCTCGTCGGGCGTGAGGTCGGCGAGGACGTCGCCCTCGAGGCCGTCGAGCGCCTGCTCGGCGCGCGTCAGCGCCTTGCGCCCGGCCGCGGTGAGCTCGACGGTGTGGCGGCGGCGATCCTCGGGGTCGCGGCGGCGCTCGGCCCAGCCCTCGGCCTCGAGGTCGTTGAGCATCAGGACGGTGTTGTTGGGGTCGAGGTGTAAGGCCTCGCCGAGCTGGGCGAGGCGTTCCTGCCGTGGACGCTGGTCGTCGCGGCGCTGTCCGCCGGGCCGACCGCGCGCATGGTCAATCGCTTCGGCGCGGGCCGGCCGTTGATGGCCGGGCTGGCGATCATGGCGGCCGGGCTGCTGTTGCTCTCGAGCGCGGGCACCGGTGACGCGTACTTCCCGACCGTGTTCATCGCGTTCCTGCTGATGGGCGTCGGCGCCGGGACAGCGTTCATGCCGCTGCTGACCATCGCGCTGGCCGACGTGCCGCCCGCCGATGCCGGCGTGGCCTCGGCGCTCATCAACGTCTCGCTGTACATCTCCGCGGCCCTCGGGCTCGCGGCCCTCGGCGCGATCGCCACCGACCGCACGCAGCAGCTCACCGACCGCGGCTGGACGGCCGATCACGCCCTCGTGGCCGGCTACCAGCTCGCGTTCGTGATCGCCGCCGTGTGTCTGGCGGCGACGGTGGCCGTCGCCGTCGTGGTGTTGCGCGCCGACCGCGTCCCGGCGCGCGCCTAACCCATCGAACGTCCCTGGTGCACGAACAGGATTCGTACGCCAGGGACGTTCGTCGTTGCGGGGCTACTGCGCGTCGGTCGTCGGGGTCGCGGTGCCGCTCGCCGGCGGCGCTGCGGCCCCGGCGGGATCCGGCGGCGTGGTCGTCGCGGCCGGAGCGGTCGGCTTCGCGGTCGGTGCCGGGGCCGGGTCCTGCTTGTGCTCGGTCTTGGCAGCGGTCTTCTTGGCCTCGCTCTTGGCCTTCGTCGCCCGCTTGCTCGTCGTTGCCTTCGGCTGCTTCTTCGCGACGGGCGCGGACGTGGCCGGCGGCGGGGTGGTCGTCACTGGCGCCGGCGTCTGGACGACCGTCGGCGGGCGGACGACGACCGTCTTCTGCCGCACGACCTTGCGGACGACGACCTTGCGGACCACCTGCACAGGGCGCGGCGCGGGCTTGGACAGCGGGTTGTGCGCGTGAGCCAGCATCATGGCGGGGAGTAGCAGGCCGGTGCAGGCCAGCAGCACCGCGCCGCCGGCCTTGGCCGGCTGCGGTGCGGCCGACAGCAGGCCCCGCACCTGCCGCGCCCGATCGGCGGCGCCGGGGCGCGGCATCGAACGGGTCGCGAGGTTCTCCAGCGGGCTGAAACTGAGCATGAGGATCTCGTAGGCCAGCGCCCACGCGAGGCCCCGCCCGACGAGCCACTCCCCACCGGTGGTGGGGAAGTGGGCGGGCCACCAGAAGAGGAAGACGCCCGCGGCGAGGCCACCGGCCAGCACCTTGGAGATCAAGTTGTTCAGCGCCATAGGAGAGGGCGAACGAGCATGTGTTCGCATCCCGTGGATCGGCAGGGCCTGCAGGAACTTGACCGCCCTCCGGGGGACGCGCGCGTACCATGGGCGCGATGCGGATCGACGAGATCCTCGCCTCGGGCGAGCGGCCGACGTTCTCCTTCGAGTTCTTTCCCCCGCGCACGGCCGAGGGGGAGGCCAACCTGTACCTCGCCCTGGCGGCGCTGCGTCCGCTGGACCCGGACTTCATCAGCGTCACCTACGGCGCCGGCGGCTCCACGCGCGGCAAGACCTTCGAGATCGTCTCGCGCATCCGCGACGAGATCGGCCTGGAGGCGATGGCGCACTTCACCTGCGTGGGCGCCACGGTCGACGAGCTGCGCGTCGCGCTCGACGAGATGGCGGGCCTGGGCTTCGAGAACGTCCTGGCGCTGCGCGGCGATCCGCCGCAGGGCCAGCAGGAGTGGACGAAGACCGAGGGCGGACTGGAGTACTCGCGCGAGCTCGTCGAGCTGATCGCCGGCGACTACCCATTCACCATTGGGGCGGCGTGTTTCCCCGAGACGCACATCCATGCGGCCTCGGCCGAGGACGACCTGCGCCACCTCAAGGAGAAGGTCGACGCCGGCGTCGGCTTTCTCATCACGCAGCTCTTCTTCGACAACGCCTTCTACTACGACTTCGTGGACCGGGCGCGCGCGATCGGCGTCGACGTCCCGATCATCCCCGGCATCATGCCGATCACCAGCCCGCAGCAGCTCACGCGGATCACCTCGATGTGCGGGGCCAGCATCCCCGGCCACGTGCTCGGGGAGATCGAGGCGCGCCGCGCGAGTAAGGAGGCGGTGGCCGAGTTCGGCGTCGCCTACGCGACGATGCAGTGCGCCGATCTGCTGGCCAACGGCGCACCGGGCATCCACTTCTACACGCTCAACCGCTCGCCGGCGACGCGCGCGATCCTCAGCTCGCTGAAGCTCTGGCGCCCGTGGGATGCGGAGCACACCGGTCTCGGGCAGCCACGCCGGCCTCAGGCCGCGGCGTAGCTCAGCCCTGCTCGATGTCCAGCTTCTCGGCCACCGCCGGCGACCCGTCGGGACGCTCGTAGCGCACGTCGACGCTGTCGTCCTGGCGGTAGGTCCCCACGCCCCAGGCGCCGAGGAACCAGCGCCACCCGCTGATGCGGTCCTTGCGCAATTCGCGCTCGAAGACCAGCGCCCCCTGCTGGACGTAGTAGTCCTCGCCCAACCGCTGGCGCACGCCGTTGACGTAGACCTCGAAGGGCGAGCGCACGTCGGGCGGCAGGTGCACGACGGATCGGGCCACGGGCTGATTATCTCGTGCATGCTCGAAACGACTCCGAGCCCGCGCCTGGCGATGTCGCGGGTGCTGTGAGGTCACCGGAGCTTCCGGTTTGCGACACTAATACGTATGACGGATTTCGGCGCGTTCGACACCAGGGGCTACCGCACGGTCGACGTGCGCAGCGGCTACGGCGAGTGGGTCAGGACCTACGAGCAGACCGTCGAGGACGCGATGGACATCCATCTGCTCGAGTCGCTCGGCGAGGTGCCGTGGGAGACCATCGACCGTGCGGCCGACCTCGGCTGTGGCACCGGCCGGACCGGCGCGTGGCTGCGCGAGCGCGGCATCGCGACGATCGACGGCGTCGACCTGACGCCGGAGATGCTCGACGTCGCGCGCGCGCGTGAGGTCTACGCGAGCCTTGTCGAGGCCGACGTGTCGGAGACCGGCCTCGAGTCCGGCGCCTACGACCTCGTGGTGACATGCCTGGTCGACGAGCATCTCGCCGACCTGCGGCCGCTCTACGTCGAGGCGCGGCGGATCGCCAGGCCGGGCGGCATCTACGTGCTCGTCGGCTTCCACCCGCACTTCATCATGGCCTCCGGGATGCCCACGCACTACGACTCGGCATCGGGCGAGCCGGTGGCGATCCAGACCTACGTGCACCTGCTCAGCGAACACGTCAGCGCCGGCCTGGCGGCGGGCTGGACGCTCGTCGAGATGCGCGAGCGCGTCATCGACGACGCGTGGCTCGAGCTCAAGCCGAAGTGGAGCGCGCTGCGCGACCAGCCGATCGCGTTCGCCGTCGCCTGGCGCGGTCAGGACGCCTGAGCCGGCTCCGCCTGGCGCGCCCCTAAGCTGGCGGGTCGTGGAGCTCGATTACACGATCCGCCGCTCGCAACGTGCACGCCGCGTGCGCGTCGAGGTCGACGCGCACGCCGGCGTGAAGGTCACGCTGCCCGCCCGCGCGCGCGAGCGTGAGGCGGCGCTCGCCGTGGCCGAGCTGCGCCCGTGGATCGAGCGGCGGCAGGCGGAGCTGCGCGCCGCCCGCGATCGCCTGGCGGTGCCCGCCGGGTACGTGCCCTACCTCGGCGCGCACCTGCGCCTCGCGCCCGAGGCCGGCCGCGTGCGCGCCCACCGGCGCGGCGACATGCTGCTCGTGCCGGCCGACGAGCCGCGCGATGCGATCGAGCGCTGGTACCGGCGCACGGCTCGCGCCGACGTCGCGCCGCGGCTGGACGAGGCGGTGGCCGCGCTCGGGCGCGCGTACACCAAGCTGACGATCCGCGGGCAGCGCACGCGCTGGGGTTCGTGCTCGACCACGGGCGCAATGAGCTTCAACTGGCGGCTGCTGCTCGGCCCCGACGAGGTCCTCGACTACGTGGTCTGGCACGAGGCCTGTCACCTCGTCGTGATGGACCACTCGCGGCGCTTCTGGTCGCTGCTCGAGCGCCACCGCCCCGGTTATCGCGAGCCGCAGCGCTGGCTGCGCGCGAACGGCTCGGCGTTGGTGCTGCCGGGTTAGACGGCTAGCGGGCGAGGGCGCGCGCCAGCGCGTCGTAGGCGGTCTCGCCCGGCCGGCGGTCGATCAGCTCGCGCCGCCAGCGGCCGGTGAAGGCCTCGGCCGAGCCGTCGCCGCGTACGTCGACGCCGCCGCGCGCGCCCGGGCCGGCGATCTCGCCGCGCACGGCGACCTGCTGGACGGGCTCGATCTGGCGCGTGAACGCGCGCCCGGCCCTGCGCCGCGCCTCGGGCGCGAGGTCGTCGAGCCGGGCCTCGAGCGCCGCGAGCGCGTCGTCCAGCGAGCCGAAGCGCGTGCGCTCGGTTTTTCCGCGGCGGCGGACCGTCAGCTTGTAGGCGGCCATCGAGGCGAGGCTACCTCCGCGGGGCATCCTGCCCCGCGTCCCGATGACGGGGTGCGGCGTCCAGCCGCCCTATCAGGCCGCCGCCAGCTCTGCGACGACCTCGTACGTGGCGCCCTCGACGCGCGTGCGCAGGCTGTCGGAGAGGTGGGCGAGGAGCCGCAGGGCGGCCGCGTTCTCGGTCAGCGTGGTGCCGGTGAAGCGCGTGATGCCGCGGGCGCGCGCGGCTTCCTTCAGCGCCTTGCCCAGCGCGATGCCGAGCCCCTGGCGCTGGAAGCGATCGCTGACGAGCAGTGCGATCTCGGCGGCCTCGGGATCGTCGACGTCGCGCACCCAGCGCCCGACGCCGACGAGCGGGCGCGGATCGTCGGCCTGGACCGCGACGAGCGCGTAGTGGTGGACGAAGTCGATCTCGGTCAGGTAGCGTTGCTCGGCGGTCGTGAGGTGGTTCTTGGGCGCCAGGAAGCGCAGGCGGGCGGTGCGCGGCGACAGGCGCTTCACCGCGGCGGCGAGCATCGCCTTGTCACCCGGCCTGATCCTCCGGATGGTCACCTCGGTGCCGTTGTTCAAGCGCAGGGCCACAGCGCAGACCGTAGGCGGAACGGTCGGCGCCGTGGGTGAGTTGCGTCACGCAACGCGTCTATGTCGAATCAGCGCTGCTCGAGCCCGACGTACTCGCGCCCGCGGTCGCCCGTGTAGATCTGGCGGGGCCGGGCGATCTTCTGCTCGGAGTCCTGGACCATCTCCAGCCACTGCGCGATCCAGCCGCTGGTGCGGCCGATCGCGAACATGACCGGGAACATCGCGGTCGGGAGTCCCATCGCCTCGTAGATGAGCCCCGAGTAGAAGTCGACGTTGGGGTAGAGCTTGCGCGAGATGAAGTACTCGTCCTCGAGCGCGATCTTCTCGAGCTCGGTGGCGATCTCCAGCAGCGGGTTCTTGCCCGTGACCTGGAAGACGTCGTCGCACGCCTTCTTGATGATCTTCGCCCGCGGGTCGTAGTTCTTGTACACGCGGTGGCCGAAGCCCATCAGGCGCTCGTTGCCCTCCTTCACCCCCGCGATGAAGTCCGGGATGTTGTCGGTGTTCTCGATGCGCTTGAGCATGCGCAGTACGGCCTCGTTGGCGCCGCCGTGAAGCGGCCCGTAGAGCGCCGCGACGCCCGCGGCCACGGCCGAGTAGGGGTCGACCTGCGAGGAGCCGACCGAGCGCACCGCGCTCGTCGAGCAGTTCTGCTCGTGGTCGGCGTGCAGGATGAAGAGGATGTCCAGAGCGCGTTCCAGCCGCGGATCGGGCTGGTACTTCAGCTCGGTCATCTTGTACATCATGCTCAGGAAGTTGCCGCTATAGGCCAGGTCGTTGTCGGGATAGACGTAGGGCTGGCCCATGTTGTGGCGGTAGGCGAAGGCCGCCAGCGTCGGCATCTTGGCGATCAGCCGGATCGTCTGCAGGTGACGGTTCTCGGGATCCTTGATGTCGTTGGCGTCCGGATAGAAGGTCGACAGGGCGCCCACCGATCCGAGCAGCATCCCCATCGGGTGGGCGTCGTGGCGGAAGCCCTTCATGAAACCCTTGACGTTCTCGTGGACGAAGGTGTGGATGGTGATCTCGCCGATCCACTCGTCGAGCTGCTTGGAGGTCGGCAGCTCGCCGTGGACGAGCAGGTAGGCGACCTCGAGGTAGGTCGAGCTCTCGGCGAGCTGCTCGATCGGGTAGCCGCGGTACTCGAGGATCCCCTTCTCGCCGTCGAGGAAGGTGATCGCCGACCGGCACGACGCAGTGTTCATGTAGGCCGGGTCGTAGGTCATCAGGCCGAAGTCGTCGTCGTCGACCTTGATCTGGCGGAAGTCGGTGGAGCGCACGGTGCCATCGGCGATGGGGATCTCGTAGGCGCGACCCGTGCGGTTGTCGGTGACGGACAGCGTGCCGCTGCCGTCCGCGGCTACGCCGTCGGCGCCGGCCTTCGCATCGGTCTGGGTGCTCATGGTTCTCCCTGTGCTGTCGCTGTCCGTGGGACAAATGGTAAAGACAGCGCCTTCACAGCCACCCCTTCTCCTCGGCGCTGCGGATCGCTTCTACCCGGTTGCGAGCGCCCACCTTCCCGATTGCGGCCGAGAGGTAGTTGCGCACCGTGCCCGGCGAGAGGTGCAGGGCCGCCGCGATGTCGGCCACCGTCGCATGCTCGCGCGCGGCCGCCAGCACGTCCTGCTCGCGCGCGGTCAGCGGGCTCGGCCCCTCGCTCAAGGCGGCGGCGGCGAGCCCCGGATCGACGACGCGCTCGCCCGCGATCGCGCGGCGGATCGCGCGGGCAAGCTCCTCGGCGGGGGCGTCCTTGAGCAGGAACCCCGCGGCGCCCTGCTCCATCGCGCGGCGCAGGTAGCCCGGGCGGCCGAAGGTGGTGAGCATGAGGACCTTGCACTCGGGCAGCTCGCGCGCGACCTCCGCGCCCGCTTGCAGCCCGTCGGCCCCCGGCATCTCGATGTCCAGCAGCGCAACGTCGGGGCGCTGGGCGAGCGCGGCGGGTAGCACCTCGTCGCCGCGCGCGACCTCGGCGACGACCTCGATGTCGGGCTCGAGCGAGAGCAGGCCCGCAAGCGCGCCGCGGACCATCGCCTGGTCCTCGGCGAGCAGGACGCGGATCACCCCAGCGAGCCTAGCGGGACGATCGCGCGCACGCGAAAGCCCGGACCATCCTCGCGCGGGCCGGCCTCGAGGCGTCCGCCCGCCTGGCGAATGCGTTCCCCGAGGCCGAGCAGCCCGCTGCCGCCGCCCGGGTCGCCGTTGGTCCCGCACCCGTCGTCGATGACCTCTACGGTCGCCTGACCGAGCGCCGGCACCAAGCGGATCGTGCTGTGGCGCGCGCCGCTGTGGCGGATCACGTTGGTGGCCGCCTCACGAACGGTCCAGGCGAGCGCCGCCTCGACCTCGGCGGGAAGATCGACGGGTGGGCGCTCGATCGTCGTCTCGATGCCGGCCGCGTCGAGCGCGGTACGCGCGCCGTCGAGCTCGGCGTCGAGCTGCGGGCGGCGGTAGCCGCTGACCGCCTCGCGAACCTCGCGCAGCGCCTCGCGCGTGACCGCCTCGATATCGGCGACGTCGGCGGCTGCGGTGACAGGGTCGTCGGGCAGGCGCTTGCGTGCGAGCTGCGCCTTGAGCGCGATGACCGACAGCGAATGGCCGAGGAGGTCGTGGAGGTCGCGCGCGAATCGCGCGCGCTCGTCGGCCACGGCCAGCCGCGCGAGCTCCGCCCGGGCCTCGTGCAGCTCGCGGTTGGAGCTCATGATCTCGCCCATCGCCACCATCGCGGCGCCGATGCCGAGCAGGCCGAGCGCCTGGCCCCAGGCCGCGCCGGTGTTGGCATCGCCGATCGTTGCCGCGACACCGGCGATCACGGCGGTCACCGGCACCGACACGAAGTTCCACGGCCGCGGCAGGCGCAGGCCCCCGATGGCGACGACGTAGTAGAAGAGCAGGTTCCACTCGGGCCGGTCGCCGATCGTCAGCGCGGTGGCGATGGCGAGGTCGGCCGCGTAGGCGCGTGCGATCAGCGCGGGCGGCTTGGGCTTCATCCGCCCGCGGATCGCCACCAGGAAGATGGCGAGGAAGACGACAAGCGCCGTCAGCACCACGACGATGCGCGTCGCCGACGGCTCGTCGCCCAGCAGCGCGATGATCGCCGGCAGCGAGATCAGCGTGGCGAAGATGCCCGCGGCACGCGCCGTGCGCACCCTCGCCGGCTGCAGCTCGTAGTTGCTCAGCGCGCCGTCTCCTTGTGCCAGAAACGCATGGCCAGGCGCACGCCGACGACCAGCCAGATCGCCATGACGAGCAGGTCGCTGCCGGACCACGGCGAGCCGTGGTTGAGCGGGTCGAATGCGACGTGCAGGCAGTTGGCCAGGCGCGCCATGGGGAAGATGTTCGCGATGTCGTGCAGCCACTGCGGAGCGCCGTTCATCGGGTACCAGATCCCGGAGATGAACGACAGCGGCAGGATCAGCACGTTGGCGACCACCGGCGCCGCCTCGGCGTTGGGGATGATCGAGACAGCCGCCATCCCGAGGGCGGCGAACGTCGCGGCGCCGAGCAGCACGGCGACGACGACGGCGGGCACCGCCTCGGCGCGCAGGTGCACGCCGTAGATGGCGCGGCCGAGGATCAGCATCACGACGCCCATGATCAGCGAGACGCCCGTGGTCGATCCGACGCGGCCGGCGACGTAGGCCCAGCCGGGCAGCGGCGTTCCGCGCATGCGCTTGAGCAGTCCGCTGTCGCGCTGGATGGCGAGCCCGCCGGCCATGTTGATGAACTGGGTGATCACGATCCCGTAGGCCAGGATGCCCGGCAGGAAGAAGGTGACGTACGGGATGTTGCCCAGTTCTTGGATCCGCGCGCCGCTGTTCAGCGAGCCGAAGAGCAGGAGCAGCATGATCGGCATGCCGAACGAGAAGAATGCCCGCGTGCGGTTGCGCCAGAACGCGCGTTGCTCGTAGGCCACCTGCCAGGCGGTGAGGGCGATGTCGCCCCCGCTGCCGCCACGGGCGGCGGGCTGCGTGCGCTCGGCGGCCTGGGACATGGCGCTCATCACGCGACCTCCTCGGGCTCGCGGGCGGTCAGTCGCAGGTAGACGTCCTCGAGTGACGGCTGGCTCACGGCGAAGCCGCGCAGCTCGTGGCCGCGCTCGAGTGCCCAGCCGGTGAGCGCGTGGGCAGTGCGCACGCCCTCGGCGCTCACGATCAGGGCGCGGCCGGCGGCGGGCTGCGAGACCCGCGCGCCGTCGAGGTCGGGCAGGTCGGCAATCGCGGTGCCGTCGGGTAGCACAAAGCTGATCTCGGTCGGCGCCACGTCTCGTCCGCCGATCTCCTCGGGGGTGCCGAGCGCGACGATGCGGCCCTCGACCATGACGGCGACGCGGTCGGCCAGCGCCTGCGCCTCGTCCATGAAGTGCGTGGTCAGGACGACCGTCTTGCCCAGCGCGCACAGGTCCTTGATCGTCGACCACGCGTGGCGGCGGGCCGAGGGATCGAAGCCCGTGGTCGGCTCGTCGAGGAAGAGCAGGTCGGGGTCGCCGACGAGGGCGAGGGCGAGGTCCAGGCGGCGCCTCTGGCCGCCGGAGAGAAGCTTGACGCGATCGTCGGCGCGGCCCTCGAGCCCGACGAGCTCGAGCAGCTCGACGGGGGGGCGGCGACGCGGGTAGTAGCGCCCGTACATCGTCAGGACCTCGGCGACGGTCAACTCGGCCTGCGCGGCGGCCTCCTGCAGCACGATGCCGACGCGCTCGCGCAGCGCCCGCTCGCCCAGCTCGGGGTCGTGGCCGAGCACGCGTACATCGCCGGCGGTGCGCGCGCGGTAGCCCTCGAGGATCTCGGTCGTGGTCGTCTTGCCCGCGCCGTTGGGTCCCAGAAGGCAGAAGACCTCCCCGGGAGCGACCGTGAAGGAGATGCCGCGCACCGCCTCCACGTCGCCGTACGCCTTGCGCAGGTCGTTGATTTCGATGGCATGTTGCATGGGCACCATGGTGCGCCACGCGCCGGGCGCGCGGTAGTGCCGCCCGTCCGGACTTGGACGTGACTGATGTCATGTCGCGGCGTGCGGTTCTTACGCGGTGGCGACGGCGGCGACCATCGTCGCCACCACGAGGACCACGCTGATCGTGATCACGCCGCGCTCGCCGCGTGTGCCGCCCGGAAACTCGGCGCTGCGCAGGCCGAGCAGGCCCAGCACGACCGCCCATCCGGCCAGCAGCCCGCCGCACAGGTAGAAGGCGGTCTTGGAAGGCTCGGCCTCTTCGGCGGCGAAGACGAGCAGCGCGTGGACCATGGGCCGCGAGCCTACCTCACCGCGGGGCGGGATCGGGCCGCGCCGGACCGCCCTCGTACCGGCTCTCGGTCGCCTCGACCTGGCCGTGGTAGTGCGACCCCAGATCGGGGTGCCCATACGGGCGCTCTGCCGGCCGGTCCAGCGCCATGAACGACAGCTGCGCGATCGGCTTGCCCGGCCACAGGATGATCGGCACGCGCGTGAGGTTGGTGATCTCGAGCGTGAGCGTGCCCTTGAAGCCCGGGTCGACGAAACCGGCGGTGGCGTGGACGATGAGCCCGAGCCTGCCCAGACTCGACTTCCCCTCGATCCTGGCGACCACGTCGTCCGGCAGCTCGACGTACTCCTGCGTGCGCCCGAGGACGAACTCGCCCGGGTGGATGACGAACGACTCGCCGTCGTCGATCTCGACGTGCTCGGTCAGGTTCTTCGGCGGGTCGGCAAGGTCGATCGCGCCGATGCGGTGGTTGTGGAAGACGCGGAACGAGCTGCCCAATCGCAGGTCGATGCTCGCCGGCTGGACCATCGTCTCGTCGAAGGGCTCGATGCGGACGTGGCCGTCGGCGATGAGCCGGCGGATCGTGCCGTCCGACAGAACCGACGTGGCCGGCATCTACGCCGGGCCGACGCGCTTGGCGCGCGCCACGACCGAGCGCGTGCGCGGCGGCGCGGGGAGCGCCGGGTCGCCGTGCGGGCCGCGCCGGGGGCGGCGCGGGAACGGCCGGCGCGGGTGCGGGGGCCGATACTTCGTCCCGCCGTCGTCGCCGCCCGGCTGCTCTTCGGTGTCCGGCTCCGAGCGAACCGCCCACCAGACGATCCAGAGCAGCGCGATGATCGGGATCTTCAGCGCGAACATGAGCCAGAGGAAGCCCCAGGTCACGGGGTGGACTCTACCCCGGCCGGGCACCGGGTGCACGGCCGGCGTGCGCTGGCTATCGTCGATCCGATGGACGTCGACGGCGGCCTGTTCGGCCCCGGGACGGTGACCTGGCGCGTCAACCGTGAGGGCGTCCTGCTCGTCGGCGGCGGGCGCGCGCTGCTGATGCAGGTCGCCCACCCGCTCGTGGCGGCGGGCGTGGCCCAGCACTCGAGTTTCCAGCGCGACCCGTGGAGGCGCCTCTATCGCACGCTCGACCTCGTCACCACGATCGTCTTCGGCGACGGCGAGCAGGCCGCGCGGGCGTCCGCGGCGCTCGCCGCCGTCCATGCTCGCGTCCAGGGCACGGTGTCCGACGGCCGGGCCTACCGAGCGCTGGACCCCGACCTGCTGCTGTGGGTCTGGGCGACCCTCGTGGACACGACCCTGGTGACCTATGCGCGGTGTGTTGCGCCGCTCGAAGGCGCGGAGCGCGAGCGTTACTACGCCGAGCAGACGCGCTTCGCCGTCGCCTGCGGGGTCCCGCCCGGCCACTGGCCGCCGACCGTCGCCGCCTTCGCCGCCTACGTCGAGGCGACGATCGACGGCGCCTGCCTGGTCGGCGACGACGCGCGGCGTATCGCCCGCACCGTCGTGCGGCCCGCCTACGCACCGGTCAATCTGCTGACCGTCGGGCTGCTCCCCCCGACGCTGCGCGAGCGCTACGGCTTCACCTGGGGCCCGCTGCGCGAGCGCTCGCTGCGCCTCGCCCTTGACACGGCGCGAACCGTGCGGCCCGCGCTGCCGGCCCGCCTGCGCGAGTTCCCGCGCGCGTACGCGGCGACCCACCGCTGACCGTCAGCCGCGCAGCGTCAGCGGCGTCAGCTCGAAATGCGTCATGCCCTGCAGGTCGCCGACGCGCTCGGTGACCTCGTCGCTGGTCAGCCGCGCGACGCGCTCGGTGCCGAACTCCTCGACGTTGAACGAGGCCAGGGCGGTGCCGTACGCCATGGCGCGCGCGAGCAGGTCGTGGCTGAGCGGCTCGTCGCCCTGGGCAGCGACGTAGCCGACGAAGCCGCCCGCGAAGCTGTCGCCCGCGCCGGTTGGGTCGATGACCTCGGCCATGGGATAGGCGGGCAGGGCGAAGAAGCCTTCCTTGGAGAACAGCGCGGCGCCGTACTTGCCCTGCTTGGCGACGACGGCGTTCAGGCCCCAGCTCAGCAGCTCCTCCGCGGCCGCCGGCGTGGTGGCCCTGCCGGTCAGCTGCTCGAGCTCCTCGTCGTTGAGGATCAGGCAGTCGACCGCGCGGATCGTCTCGACGAGCGCGTCGCGCGCGCTGTCGATCCAGAAGTTCATCGAGTCCATGGCCACGAAGCGCGCGTCGCCGCACTGCTCGCGCACGCCGAGCTGCAGCTCGGGCTGGATGTTGGCCAGGAAGAGGACGTCGCAGGCCTGCGCGGCGGGGGAGAGCTTGGGCTGGAAGTCGGCGAAGACGTTGAGGTCGGTCGCGTGGGTGACGCGCTCGTTGAGGTTGTCGCTGTACTCGCCGGCCCAGAAGAAGGTCTTGCCGCCGGGGACGTGCTCGACGTCGTCGGTGACGGTGCCGCGGGTCTGGAGCACCGCCCAGTCCTCGGGGCCGAAGTCGTCGCCGACGGGGCCGACCGGCCGCACCTGGTCGAAGAACGACGCGGCGAGGCTGAAGTGGGTGGCGGCCCCCCCGAGCATGCGCTCGCGCTCCCCGAAGGGCGTCTTGACCGCATCGAAGGCGATGGAACCGACGACGGTGAGGCTCATGAGGCGCAGGAATGTATCGGCCCATAGGATCTGGCCGCGATGCGCGCCATCCAGCAACAGGAGTTCGGCGGCCCCGAGGTGCTCGAGCTCGTCGAGCTCCCGAGGCCCGAACCGCGCGACGGCGAAGTCCTCATCCGCGTCTCGCGCGCGGGTATGAACTTCGCCGACACCCACCAGCGCCGCAACGACTACCTGGCCCCGCAGCAGCTGCCCCTGGTCCCGGGCGGCGAGGTCGCCGGCGTGCGCGAAGACACCGGCGAGCGCGTCGTCGCCCTGTGCGGCACCGGCGGCTACGCCGAGTACGCGATCGCCCAGGAGGCACTGACGTTCCCGATCCCCGACGAGGTCGACGACGCCACCGCGCTGGCGCTCGTCATCCAGGGGCTGACGGCGTGGCACCTGTACCGCACCTCCGGTCGGGTCGCGCCCGGCGAATCGGTTGCGGTGGTCGCGGCCGCCGGCGGCGTGGGCTCGCTGGCGGTCCAGCTCGGCAAGCCGATGGGCGCCGGGCGCGTGATCGCGATCGCCTCGACGCAGGCCAAGCGCGACCTGACCCTCGAGCTGGGCGCCGACGCCGCGATCGACGCCCACCCGGAGGGCCTGAAGGACCGCCTCATCGAGGCCAACCTCGGCCGCCAGGTCGACGTCGTCTTCGAGATGGCCGGCGGCCCGGTCTTCGACGCCTGCCTGGCCGCCCTGGCGCCGTTCGGCCGGCTGGTCACCTACGGCATCGCGTCGGGGACCGGCAACGACGTCCACACGCGCAAGCTGCTTGGCCGCTCGCGCGCGGTCGTCGGCTTCTGGCTCATGCACTGCCTGGGCCGCCCGCACATGATCGACGAGGCGCTCGCCGATCTCTACGAGCGCGCGGCGCGCCGCAAGCTGCGCGCCGTGGTCGGCGCCACGTATCCGCTGTCCGAGGCGCGCCAGGCGCAGATCGACCTCGCCGAGCGGCGCACGACCGGGAAGGTGCTGCTGGACCCGAGCGCGTAGTCGTCGTGTCAGTCCACCTCGTAAGCTGCAACGCGCATGGCCGCGTTCGCCGACCTGGGTCTCTCCGAGTCCACCCTGCATGCTCTGCGGGACGTGGGCTACGAGCAGCCGAGCCCGATCCAGGAGCAGGCGATCCCGGTGCTCATGGAAGGCCGCGACATGATCGGCCAGGCGCAGACCGGCTCGGGCAAGACCGCCGCCTTCGGGCTGCCGATGATCGAGCACGTCGATCCCGATGCGCACGACGTCCAGGCGCTCGTGCTCACGCCGACGCGCGAGCTGTGCATCCAGGTCACCCAGGCGCTGCGCGCGTATGCCCAGCGCAAGGGCGTCGACGTGGTCGCGGTCTTCGGCGGCGCGCCGATCCGCTCCCAGCAGGCGCAGTTGCGCGCCGGCGGGCACATCGTCGTCGGGACCGTCGGCCGCGTGCTCGACCTCATTCAGCGCGCCTCGCTGATCCTGCACAGCTGCCGCTTCGTCGTCCTCGACGAGGCCGACGAGATGCTCGACCTGGGCTTCCTCGAAGACGTCGAGCGGATCCTCACGATCACCCCCAACAGCCGCCAGACGGCGCTGTTCAGCGCGACGATGCCGCCGCCGATCCGAGCGCTCGCCGACCGGTACCTCTACGACCCGGTCACCGTCAAGGTCAAGACAGCCACCCTGACGGTCGACACCGTCGAGCAGTTCTCGGTCGACGTGAAGCCGGGCGACAAGGCCGACAGGCTCGTCGAGGTCCTGCGCGCCGAGCGGCCTGAGCAGGCGATCGTCTTCACCCGCACGAAGATCCGCTGCGACAAGCTGTACCGCAAGCTGCGCGACCGCGGCATGAACGTCAAGGCGCTGCACGGCGACATGTCGCAGGGCCAGCGCGACGGCGTCATGCTCTCCTTCAAGGGCGGCCGGCTGCCGATCCTCGTGGCCACCGACGTCGCCGCTCGCGGCCTCGACATCTCGACCGTCACGCACGTCGTCAACTTCGACGTCCCCACGAGCCCCGACGTCTACGTGCACCGCATCGGCCGCACCGGCCGCGTCGGGCGCTCGGGCCGCGCCATCACCTTCATCGAGCCGCGCCAGACCCGCGAGCTGGCGGCCATCGAGCGCCACATCGGCACCGAGATCACGCCGTGGGCCGAAGGGGCCCACACCAAGCCGGCGCCCGTGGCCGAGCGCCCGCGCCGGCATTCCAAGCCGCGGCTCTCGCGCGACGGCGACGAGCCGCAGGCCAAGCTCATCGCCGGCGTCGGGCGAAACGAAGGCGTGGAGGTCGCCGATCTCGTGCACGCGGTGACCGCCGCGGCCGGGATCGACGGCGAGGCGGTGCGCGACGTGCGCGTGCTCGAGCGCTTCTCGTTCCTCAGCGTCCCGCGCAGCGAGGCCGAGCGCGTGGTCGACGCCGTCAACGGCACGCCGGTCAACGGCACCACGCTGCGACTCGAGATCGCCCGGACCTGACGCCGGCGCTGCACCCGCAGAGGCCGAAAGCGGGGCCCGCCTCTGGGCGGCCACGTGGCCGCCTTCGGCACTCGCTTTGCGCCGCCCCGGGCGGTTGTGCAACCCTGAGGATGTGAAGTTGCTCGAGGCAGAGCCGGTCGCCGCGCCAGAGGTCGCGCCGGAGCCGCCGCGCGAGACCCCGCCCGAAGAGGCGCTCGCCCCGCCGGCGTCCGGGCGCACCTGCAAGACGTGCGGCGCTGCGATGGAGGACGGCCAGGACTGGTGCCTGTCGTGCGGCACGGCGGCACCCGGCAGCCTCGGCGAGCGGCCCGGCTGGCGCGCGGCCTCGACGGTCCTCGTCCTCGCGCTGCTGCTTGTGCTCGGCGCGGTCAGCGCCGGCTATGCCGCGCTGAAGAGCGACTCGAACGCCCAGACGACGGCGTCGGCCCCGCCGCCCGCGGCCGCGCCGCCGCAGGCGCAGGTCACGCCACCGGCGAGCACGCAGGCCCCGACCACGCAGACGCCGACGGCATCCACGCCGACGACGTCGAGCACGCCGAAGTCGAGCACGCTGCCCAAGGTCCACAGCTCCACGCCTTCGACGACGCAGGGCACGCCGGTCACGCCGGTCACCCCCGCGCCGACGACCCCGACGCCCATGACCTCGACCCCGAGCGGCAGCACCCCGCCGCCGACGACGTCGACTCCGACGACCACGCAGCCGCAGGACACCGGCCCGCAGCCGATCGAGCTCAAGACCGACGCCGGCAGCGCCTACGACCCGTACGGCCGCGCGAAGGCCGTCGGCAAGCCCGAGCGCGCGCTCGACGGCGACACCAGCACCTCGTGGTACGTCGATCCCAACGACCCGCAGTCGATCGGCGTCGGCTACACCGTCGACCTCGGCAAGCTGCAGGGCATCCGCGAGATCAAGCTTCAGACCACGACGCCGGGCTTCACGATGGAGGTCTACGCGACCGACGAGCCCGAGCTGCCGCCCGACATCCTCGACACACGCTGGAGCCACATCACCAACGTCTCCAAGGTCGGGGTCAAGGAGGACGGCAAGGAGAACGTCGTGCTCGGCGCGGGCTCCACGAAGTACCGCAACCTGCTGCTGTGGTTCACCGCACCGCCGACCGACGGCGCGCGCCTGCGCCTCGTCGAGCTCCAGCTCCTCGGCTAGGAGGTCCTATGTCAGAAGCAGTGATGAAGACGTCGGAAGGCGAGATCACCCTCGAGCTGTTCGACGAGGACGCCCCCAAGACCGTCAGCAACTTCAAGCAGCTCGCCGGCCAGGGTTTCTACGACGGCCTCGTCTTCCACCGCATCATCCCCGACTTCATGATCCAGGGCGGCTGCCCGCAGGGAACCGGCACCGGCGGTCCGGGCTACACGTTCGAGGACGAGATCAACGACCACAAGGTCGTCCGCGGTACCTTGGCGATGGCCAACGCGGGCCCCGACACCAACGGCTCGCAGTTCTTCATCGTCACCGCCGAGGAGTGCCCGTGGCTCGACGGCAAGCACACCGTCTTCGGTCGCGTCACCGACGGCCATGAGGTCGTCGAGCGGATCGGCACCACGAGCACCGACGCGCGCGACCGCCCGGTCGAGGACATCAGCATCGAAACGCTGACCTTCTCGGCCTAGGACGCGGGGACGAGCGAGGGCGGCAGCGGCACGCCGTAGCGCGCGGCCGTCGGTTCCAGGTCCGCGCGCTCGACGACGTCGACGCCGAGCTCGCCGGCGATCGCCTCGACCGCCGGCCTGCGCGCCAGCGCGCACACGCGCGCGTGCTCGGCCCGCAGCCCGCCGCGATGGGCCTGCAGACGTCCCCAGACGGTGACGATCCCCTCGACCCACTCGAACTCGCCGTAGTAGGTCTGCATGCCAGGCCCGAAGTAGCCGTAGATGCCGCACTGGCAGTCGCGGTGGGGCGGATCGTGCGGCGCGTTCAGCCAGCCGCGCTCGAACTGCAGCGTGCGGTTGGCGGGATAGCACTCGGCGTGCATCACCGCGCCGTCCCATCGGCAGGGGATGTAGGGCGACAGCAGTCGCCCGTCGACGATGCGCCACGCGCGAAAGGCCACGACCGGGACGACGAGGTCGGGCGCGGCGAGCGACATGCCCTCCACGGTAACGTTCGACACAGCGTCAAGCGGGTGCCGAGCGCCGCCATGTGGCCGCGCGAGGCGGGTCCCGCCTTCGATTTCATCACCGATCAGGGGAGCAGGACAGTGGCGAGCGTCGAGGAGCAGACGGCGACCAACGGGGCCGCGACAGCGGCGGCAGACATCGCGGTCGAGAACCCCGCGACCGGCGAGGTCATCGCCCACGTCCCCGACATGACCGCCGAGCAGGTCGCCGAGCTCGCCCGTGCCGCGCGCGCCGCCCAGCCGGCCTGGGAGGCCCTGGGCTTCGAAGGCCGCGGCCGCGTGCTGCGCCGCGCGCAGAAGTGGCTCGTCGACAACTCCGAGCGCGTGATCCAGACGATCGTCTCGGAGACCGGCAAGGCGTACGAGGATGCGCTGCTCGCGGAGGTCCTGTACGGCGCCAACGCATTCGGCTTCTGGTCCAAGCACGCGCCGGGCTTCCTGGCCGACGAACGCCTCAAGACCGCCTCGCCGCTGCTGAAGGGCAAGAAGCTCGTCCTGCGCTATCGCCCGCTCGGCCTTGTCGGCGTCATCGGCCCGTGGAACTACCCGCTGACCAACTCGTTCGGCGACTGCATCCCGGCGCTGGCCGCGGGCAATGCGGTGATCCTCAAGCCCAGCGAGGTCACGCCGCTGACCAGTCTGCTGCTGGCCGACGGGATGCGCGACTGCGGCATGCCGGCCGGCGTCTTCGCGGTCGCCACCGGGCGCGGCGACACCGGCGCCGCGCTGATCGACGAGGTCGACCTCATCAACTTCACCGGCTCGACTGCGACGGGGCGCAAGGTCATGGAACGCGCCGCGCGGTCGTTGACCCACGTGTCGCTCGAGCTCGGCGGCAAGGACCCGATGATCGTGCTCGCCGACGCCGACCTCGAGCGCGCGGCCAACCACGCGGTGTACTACTCGATGTTCAACGGCGGCCAGACCTGCGTGAGCATCGAGCGCGTCTACGTCGAGGCGCCGGTCTACGACGAGTTCGTCGCCAAGGTCACCGAGAAGGCCCGCGCGCTTCGCAACGATCGCCCCGCGGGCCCGGGCACGGCCGACGTCGGCTCGATGACGTTCCCGCCGCAGGTCGACATCGTTGAACGCCACGTGCAGGACGCCCGCGACAAGGGGCGGAGGTGGTCGTCGGCGGGGAGCGCGGCCATGACGGCGAGAGCGGCTACTGGTTCGAGCCGACGGTGCTCGTGGGCGTCGACCACACGATGGAGATCATGCGCGCGGAGACCTTCGGGCCGGCGCTGCCGATCATGCGGGTGCGCGACGCCGAGGAGGCCATCCGCCTGGCCAACGACTCCGAGTACGGCCTCGGCGCGTCGGTCTTCTCCAAGGACGCCGCGCGCGCCGAGGCCGTCGCGCGGCGCATCGAGGCCGGCGCCGTGTGCATCAACGACGCGCTGGTCGACTCCTCGGCGCTCGAGCTACCGATGGGCGGCGTCAAGGCCAGCGGCATGGGCCATCGCCACGGCGCCGGCGGGATCCGCAAGTTCGCCCAGCAACAGGCGCTGCTGATCTCGCGGCTGCACACGCGCCGCGACCTGCACATGTATCCCTACAACGCGAAGATGACCGCGCGCCGGACCAAGTTCGTGCGCCTTCTTTACGGGCGCGGCAAGCGGGACTAGCTGGGCGGCTCGGCGCCCCCGAGCCACGCCAGCACGGCGCGCCGCAGGAACCGCCACTCGTCGCCGATCTTGCGGCCGGGCAGGCTGCCCGCCTCGGCCAGCTCGCGCACGGCGTCGGGCTCGGCCTGCAGAAGCTCCGCCACCTCGTCGACGTCGAGCACCTCGGCGGCCTCGGTGGGGACGAAGTCGGCGCGGCCGACGACGACGTCGGCGCCGTGCGGGAGCGTCACGGGCATCGGCGGCGGCAGGGGCCGCTGCCAGATGACGTCGACCTCGTCGAGGTGCTCGGCGACGAGCCGACGCACGACGTCGCGCTTGGGGATCCGCCGCTCGAAGACGAAGCGGTCGAGCTTCTCGGCCTCCTCGCGCGGGAGGCGGACGAACAGCGCCGTCTCGTCGTCGCGTCGTTTTCTCTGCTTGGCCATAAGGCGAGGATATCAATTTGATATCTTGATATCCGCAGTGTCCAGAGACGCCCGTCTTTGCGTGGCCGTTATCTGGATAACACTACGTTGGCTGTGCCCATGCGCGTGCTCCTCGCCGAAGACGAGCCTCGGCTCGCCGAGGCGTTGGCACGCGGTCTGCGCCGCAACGGCGTCGCCGTAAGATCAAGTTCCGGACCGTCCCGCAGGACACGCTCTACACGAAGTTCTGCAACGTGCCGGCGCAGAAGATCGCGATCTGCCCGAACGTCGGGTGGTTCAAGGACTTCAACGACCCGCAGGCGATGCTCGACGCCGTCTTCAACGGCAAGAACATCATCCCCCAGAACAACTCCAACTGGACGCAGCTCAACGTCTCGGCCATCAACACCGCCATGGACAAGGCGGCACTGGTGCCGGCCGGCTCTGCGCGCAACGAGGCGTGGGGCAAGATCGACGACATGGTCACGCAGCAAGCCCCAGGTATCCCGTACCTGTGGGACAAGATCCCCACCGTCGAGTCATCGAACGTCCGCGGTGTGGTCAACCAGTACTCCACGAGCTGGGATCTCGACTTCACCTCCTTGAAGTAGCGGTCCCGCGCGCGGAGCGCGTGCACTAGCGCCGTTGGGCCCCGTCGCGAACCCTCCACCGCGCGGCGGGGCCCAAGGCGGCCGTGCGAGGATGGCCGCTCATGCTCGCCGTCGCCCTCGCCCTGGCTGCCTCCAGCTGCTGGGGAGTGGCCGACTTCCTCGGCGGTCTGCAGAGCAAGCGCCTCCCGGTCCCGGTGGTGCTCTGCCTCGTCGAGGGCACGGGCCTCGCGCTCGTCCTCGTCGTGATCGCGGCCAGCGGCGAGCCCCTGCCCGGCACCCGCGCGGTCGCGCTCTCCGTGGCGGCCGGCATCGCCGGCGTGATCGCGCTGGGCTGCTTCTACCGTGCGCTGGCGATCGGCACCATGAGCATCGTCGCGCCGATCAGCGCTACAGGCGTGGCGCTGCCGGTCGTCGTCGGGGTCGCCACCGGCGACCGCGTCTCGACGATCGTCGCGATCGGGCTTTCGGTGACCGTCTGCGGCGTGGTGCTGGCGTCGCGCGAGCGCCAAGACGACGCGGAGCGCGCCGCCGCCGCCTCGCTGAGCGTCGCGCTCGCGCTCGTCGCCGCGCTCGGCTTCGGCTCGTACTTCGTCCTGTCCGACTCGGCGGCCGACGATTCGGTCCTCTGGCTGCTCGTTCTGTCGCGGGTGATCCCGGTGCCCGCGCTGGCAGCGTTCGCGTGGAACCACCGGATGCGCTTCCCGGCGCCGGATGCCGCGCGCGTGCTCGTCCTCGCGGGGACGCTCGACTGCGGCGCGACCGGGCTCTACGCGCTGGCCAACACGAAGGGCGCGCTGAGCAGCGTGGCCGTCGTCGGCTCGCTGTACCCCGTGATGACGGTCATCCTCGCGCGCGTCGTCCTGGGCGAGCGCATCCGGCGCGTGCAGCAGGTCGGCGTTGTCGCTGCCCTGGCCGGCGTCGCGATGATCGCGGCGGGCTAACGTGCAGCCATGGAGGTCTTCCTCCAGCTCGCGCCAGCGACGATCGTCGGCATCCTCTACGCATTCCGCGTCCACCACCTGGCCGGCACGCCGCGCGCGGTCCCGGGCTGGCGGCGGGCCTCTTTCCTCGGCGGCCTCGGCCTGATCGTCGTCACGCTGACGTCGTTGGGCGCGCTCGCCGACGACCTGTTCTGGGTCCACATGGTCGAGCACCTCGTCATCGGCGACATCGGCACGCTGATGATGGTGCTCGGGCTCACCGGCCCGGTGCTGGCGCCCGTGCTGCGCATCCGCTTCTTCGATCGCCTGCGCGTGCTCGCCCACCCATTGGTCGCGTTTCCGCTGTGGGCGGTCAACCTGTACCTGTGGCACGTGCCCTTCTTCCAGGACGCGGCGGTGAATCACGGTGTCGTCCACGCGCTCGCGCACTTCGGCTTTGTCGCCTTCGGCTTCAACATGTGGATGGCGCTCCTCGGACCCCTGCCCAAGCCGGCCTGGTTCGGCAACTTCGCGCGACTGGTCTACATCCTCGCCGTGCGGCTGACGGGGGCCATCCTCGGCAACGTCTTCGTCTTCGGCGGCCACGTCTTCTTCAAGGTGTACGCAGCCGGCGAGGCCGCGCACGGGATCTCACCGGGTGCCGATCAGAACGCGGCGGGCGCGATCATGATGATCGAGGGCTCGATCCTCACGCTCCTGCTCTTCGGCTGGCTCTTCGCGCGCGCCGCGCGTGAAGGGGAGGAGCGTCAGGAGCTGCTGGACCTCGCCGCGGCGCGCGGCGTCGACCTCAGCCCGACGCGGGCCGCCCGGGCGGTGGCGGCCGGGCGCGGGGCCGAGCTGCGGCGGCGCATAGAATCGGGCTCGTCGCCTTCCGGATCGCCAACCTGAACGACCTCGAGCGCGTTCGCGTCGGGGACCTGACCTGGTTGCCGCTGCGGCGGGTCCTGGGCGCGACCGGCTTCGGCGTCGCGGCGTGGACCGCGGCGGCCGCAGGCGATCCGCTGATCGAGCGCCACGACGAGACGACCACGGGCGCCGGGGACCCGCACGAGGAGCTCTACATCGTGCTCGAGGGTCGCGCGACCTTCACGGTCGGCGGCGAGGAGCACGACGCGCCGGCGGGCGCCTGTCTGCTCGTCGAGGTGGGGACGATGCGCTCGGCGGTGGCGGCCGAGCCGGGCACCACCGTGCTCGCGATCGGCGGCAAGCCGGGAGCGGCCCTGCCGGCGTCGCCGTTCGAGCACTACTACGCGGCGCAGCCGGCCTACGAGGCCGGCGACTACGACCGGGCCGTGGAGATCGCGAGCGCGGCCTTGGCCGACTGGCCCGACCACCCCATCGTGCACTATCAGCTCGCCTGCTTCCACGCGCGTGCGGGGCGCCTCGACGAGGCGCGACGCTCGCTGGAGATCGCGTTCGCGGGCGACGAGCGCACGCGCGCCTGGGCGGCCGAGGACGAGGACCTGGCGGGGTTGCGAGCGTAACCGCCGCTCGGGGCGGTCGTTGCCGTGGCATGCCTCGTCTTCGGTCCACACTCCTCTGCCTCCTGTCCCTCGCGGTGCTCGCCCCGGCAGGCTCCGCCGCCGCCGGTCCCCAGCCCCCGGACTGCCCGATCTACGCGGCGCACGCCGCGGTCGCGCATCCGCTGACGCTCCGCAACGGGACGAAGCTCATCGCGCGCGATCCGTACGGCGGCCTGCTGGCGCGCAACCGGCTGTTCTTCGACTTCACCGTGCAGAAGGCCGGTGGTGGCGGCGCGCCGCAGGGCATCGCGCAGGTCACCTGGGCGCTCGACGCCAAGGTGGTGCGGACCGACGCGACAGCTCCCTACGAGTGGAAGGGCGTCTCGGGCTCGTCGCGGCGCATGCCCGCCGGCGATCACCAGATCACCGTCAGCGTGACGCCGGCCGGCGGCGGCGCCCCGGTCTCGACGACCTTCGCGCTCACCGCCACCAACTGCCAGCCCGCGGGCACGTTTGCGAACCTCGACGTCAACCTCCCGGGGAGCTCGGCGGTTCACGGCTCCGAGCTCGACGCCTGGTCGGCCTTCGAGTCCGACGACGGGCCGACCATGCGCTCCATCGGCTTCCTGAGCACCGGCGTGAGCGCGCGGATTCCATCGGCGGCGCGCGGCCGCGAGGCCGGCACGCTGAAGACCGACACCGGCCGGACCTACCATCTCCGAGTGCCGCGCAAGGGCACCACGCTGTTGCGCCGCGGTTCGCTACACGTTGTCCTGCACCCCGGTGCCCGGCGCTTTCTCACCGTGTCCGGCCTGCCCTCCGGCGTACACACCGTGATGCTGCGCCTGGTCGGCCGTGGCGGGGACCTGTTCGGACTGCACCACACGAGCGCGCACACGTGCCGGTACAGCACCGCCGCGCAGATCTCGGGGCCCGAGGGGACCGTGCGCGTCGACGGCGGGACGGGCAGCGGGTCGTGCCCGCGGTAGGTCATCCGCGCAGCGCCGGCCGCACCGCGCGGCACAGGTGTTGCACAACGCGCGCGGGGTGACGCGAACGAGTGCGCCTACCTACCCTCGCTGCGCAGCGACCCGGGCGCGGCATGCCCGGGCGCGCGCTAAGCCTCCACCAACCGCTCCAGCTCCGCGAGCGTCGTCTCGGCCGCCGTGTGGTGCACCACCGCCATCCCCAGCTCGCGCGCGGGATCCAGGTTGAAGGCCAGGTCGTCGACGAAGACGCAGTCGCTGGGCGCGGCGCCGATGCGCTCCGCGCCCAGCGCGTACATCCGCGGGTCGGGCTTGCGGAAACCCTCCTCGCCGGAGATGACCAGGCCGTCGAACAGCTCGGCGAGCAGCTCGCGCGGGTAGCGGCGCGTGCCCCACGAGTTGGAGACCATGCCGGTGCGCACGCCGCGTTCGCGCAGCGAGCGCACGCCCGCGACCATCGCATCGTCCAAGGCCGAGCCGGCGAACAACCGGTCGATGAGGCCGTCGTGGTCGCCCACCCCGAGCGCCGTGGCCAGCCGCGGCTCGAAGTCGGCCTCCTCGAGACGGCCGCACTCGAAGTCGATGAGCAGGGCGCGAGCGTCGCGGTCGTGGCGGAAGAGGTTGGCCAGGCCGTCGGGATCAAGGCCCTCGGTGGCGCAGAAGGCGCGGAAGGAGCCGAACAGGTCGCCCGTCATCACGCCGCCCCAGTCGAGCAGGACGGCGCTGCGGTCACCCGCCACGCGCCAGCGCCTCCGCGCGCTTGGCCAGCTGGATCACGCCGTCGCCGAAGCCCTTGAGGTACGGGTCGTCGGTGCTGCCCGACATCGCGCGCTTGTAGTTGCCCTCCATGAAGACGATCGACTTCCACAGCGCGAGCGTGCGGTACCAGCGGATGTCGGTCATCGAGCGCTCCGAGCGCTCCTCGTAGCGGGCGATGAGCTCCTCGCGCAGCGGAAAGCCCTCCTCGCGCGTGACCTTCGAGAGCTCGAACAGGTTGGGCGGATCGTTGCGGTCGACCCACAGCGTGCACATGTAGCCGACGTCGGCCAGCGGGTCGCCGATCGTGGCCATCTCCCAGTCGAAGATCGCGACCATGCGCGCCGGCGCGTCCGGGGCCATCATCGTGTTGCCCAGGCGGTAGTCGCCGTGGACGACGGTCGCCGGGCCCGACTCCGGCAGATGCGACCCCAGCCACCCGCCGACCGACTCGACCGCCGGGATCTCGCGCGTGCGGTTGTGCTCCCACAGTCCCAGGAAACGCCGTAGCTGGCGCGCGAGGTAGCCGGTCGGCTTGCCGAAGCCCTCGAGCCCCGCGGCCCGCCAGTCGACCGCGTGCACCTCGACGAGCGCGTCGACGAGCTCCTCGCCCATGCGCCGGCGGTCGTCGGGCCTGTCGAGCGTGGACGGGATCGCCTTCGTCACGACATGGCCCCCGACCTTCTCCATGACGTAGAACGGTGCGCCGATCACTTCGGGGTCCTCGCAGACCGCCAGCACCGGCGGCACCCGCGCGCGGCCCGCCAGCGCCGCCAGCACGCGCGCCTCGCGCAGCACGTCGTGGGCGCTGGGGGGCAACGGCCCGCGCGGCGGGCGGCGCAGCACGACCTCGGCGCCGTCGCGGCGCACGAGATAGGTGACGTTGGAGTGCCCCTCGCCGAGCGGCTCGACCTCGACCTCGCCGGAGCCGAGGCCGTGCGCGTCGAGAAATTCGACCAGCGGCGCGAGGACGAGCAGCGGCTCGCGCTCGTTGGCGGCGCCCTCGGCGTGGGTGCGGACGACGTCGTCCGGTGCAACGTCCGTGGTCACGAGCCGGAAACCCTAGTGCTACGGTGTCACAAGCGCCGCGATCGCGCCCCGAGCAAGGATTGCGACCACAACCTTTCGGGTCTTGGGGCGGTTCCTGAGACACGGTGCTGATCCTCATGCGACGTCCCAGAAACCTGATCGCGGCCGCGTGCGCTCTGCTCGTCCTGCTCGCGCCCGCCGCCGCCCACGCCGACTCGACGCAGTCGATGACCTTCGAAGCGCCACGCGACCTCAAGGACCCGGCGACCCGCGAGCAGTCCTTCGCCGACATCGCGGCGCTCGGCGTGCACTCGATGCGCCTCGTGCTCTACTGGCACGACGTCGCACCCGACCCCGACTCGCGCATCAAGCCGAAGTTCGACGAGACCTCGCCGTCGAGCTACAACTGGGGCGCCTACGACGATGTCGTCGACGGCATCAAGAAGCGCGGCTGGAGCCTGCTGCTGACCGTCTCGGGGCCGGTGCCGCGCTGGGCGACCAACGGCGCGCGCGACACGCTCACGCGCCCGAGCCCGAACGAGTTCCACAAGTTTGTCCAGGCGGTGGCCACGCACTACGGCTCGAAGGTCGACACCTGGAGCATCTGGAACGAGCCCAATCAGCCGCAGTTCCTGATGCCGCAATACTCGGTGCACAAGACGCCGCTGTCGCCGCGGATCTATCGCAACCTGTACTTCGCCGCCCAGCGCGGCCTGCGCGACGCCGGCATGGCCAACGCCAAGGTGCTGCTCGGCGAGACCTCGCCACGCGGCACCGGCAAGGTCGTCGCGCCGCTGACCTTCCTGCGCGACGCGCTGTGCCTGGACTCGAAGTACCACAAGACGTCACAGAACTGCACGAAGGTCAGCGCCGCCGGCTACGCCCACCACGCCTATACCACCGGCGAGGGCCCGACCTTCCATCCCAAGCAGCCCAACGATGTGACGATCGGCGTGCTCTCGCGCCTGACGACCGCGCTCGACAAGGCCGCGAAGGTCGGGGCCATCACCTCCCACCTGCCGATCTACCTCACCGAGTTCGGGATCGAGAGCACCCCGGACCCGATCCGCGGCGTGAGCCTGCAGCGCCAGTCCGACTACCGCTCGACGTCCGAGCGCATCGCCTACGACAACAAGCGCGTGGTCGCCTTCTCGCAATACCTGCTGCGCGACGACCTCCCGGTCCTGAACGTGCCCTCGTTCGAGCGCTACTCGGGCTTCCAGACCGGCCTGTTCACGGCCGGCGGCAAGCACAAGCCCTCCTACGACGGCTTCCGCCTGCCGCTCGCGGTGCGCCGGTCGGGCTCCAAGAAGGTGTCGCTCTGGGGCCTCGTTCGCCCGGCGGGCGGCGCGAGCACCGCGACGATCGAGATCCACGGCAAGACCGGCTCGTGGCACGAGCTGACCACGGTGCAGACCGACGCCCGCGGCTACTTCACGAAGTCCGGTGCGTTCGTCGACGGGCGCGAGTGGCGCCTGGTGTGGAAGGCCCCCGACGGCACGACGTACCGCGGCTCGACGACGCGCGCCTACTCCGCATAGCGCGGGGCGGATAGCCTGCGCGCCTGGATGGCCGCGCAGCTCTGGCTCCTCAGGCACGGCGAGGCCGAGCCCCACGACAATGCGCCCGACGAGGCTCGCCGGCTCACCGACCGCGGGCGCGAGCAGGCGCGCGTGGTGGGCCAGGCGCTGGCCGCGCTGAAGGTCGAGGTGCACCTGGCCTTCACCAGCCCCAAGGTGCGCGCCCGCGAGACCGCGGTGCTGGCCTGCGAGCCGCTGCGGATCGAGCCGATCGAGCACGCGCCCCTGTACGCGGGTTTCGACGCGACCGACGCGCTCGAGCTGATGGCGGCGGCCGGCCCCGAGCAGCGCGTGCTCGTCGTCGGCCACGAGCCCGACTTCACCCAGGTCGTCTATGACCTGACCGGCGCGCGCATCGACCTCAAGAAGGGCGGCATCGCCGCCACGCGCCTCGATGGCTCGCACGGAGAGCTGATCGCGCTGCTGCGCCCGCGCGAGCTCGTGTGCATCGCGTCGTAGGCGCGGGGCAGGAGAAGCCCGTTCGCGCGCGAACCCGACGGCGTGCTCGCAAGGAGAACTGCACCGCTCGCCGGTCGTCCGCTGCCGTTTATCCAGCGCGTTACTCCTTGGCGCCATAGATTTGTCATCGTGTCCCAGTCCATGGCAGGGCAAATGACGATCCCGGCCGAGGCTCCATGGATGGCGCAGGCGGTCGAGGCCCTGGCGCACGAGCTGCGCGTGCACCATGCGCCGACGGCGGACCACAGCCATCGACTGGCGGCACATGCGCGCGTCGTCGCCGAGAGCCTGCGCCTCGATCCGCTCGAATCCACCGAGGTCGAGCTCGTCGCCGTCCTGCACGACGTCGGCAAGCTGGCCGTCGACCAGGACATCCTCGACTGGCCAGGCCCGCTCGACGACGAGCGCCGCGAGCGGATGCGCCGTCACACGATCGAGGGCGAGGAGATGCTCGCCGGGATCGCCGGGCTCGAGCATCTGGCGCCGGCCGTGCGCGCCACCCACGAGGCCTGGGACGGCACCGGCTATCCCGACGGCCTCAGCGGCGAGGAGATCCCGCTGACCGCGCGCATCGTCACGGTCGTCGACGCCTACGACGCCATGACCAGCGAGCGTCCCTACCGCAAGCCCCTGGCGCGCCGGGAGGCGCTGCGGCGCCTGCGCGCCGGGTCGGGAATGCAGTTCGACCCGCGCGTGATCAACGCACTGCTGCGCGTCGTCTGACGCCCCGTAGCATTGTCGGGAGGTGCCTGAGCTTCCCGAGGTCGAGATCACCGCGCGCCGGCTGGATGCCGCGCTGCGCGGCGTCGTCGTCGAGTCCGCCCTCGCGCCCGGCATCAACGCGCTCAAGACGTTCGACCCGCCGCTGCAGGCGATCGAGGGCGCGGCCATCGCCGGCGTGCGCCGGCGCGGCAAGCACCTCGTGGTCGACGTCGCGGGCGATCTGGCGCTGCTCGTGCACCTGATGTCGGCCGGGCGCCTGCAGCTCTTCGACAAGCGCGC
The DNA here is from genome assembly GCA_963821355.1 of uncultured Actinomycetes bacterium. GTDB lineage: Bacteria > Actinomycetota > Thermoleophilia > Solirubrobacterales > Solirubrobacteraceae > JAOPZW01. The sequence continues at coordinate 222,236 of CAWGDO010000014.1, forward strand.
GACGCTGCGCGACCGCACCTCGCGCCTGCTCGTGCGCCTGACCGACGGGCGCGAGCTGCGCCTGCGCGAGTTCGGCACCAAGCAGCGCGCGTGGGTCAAGGTCCTACGCGCGGTGGAGGTCGAGGCCGACGAGGCGCTTGTCGACCTCGGGCCCGAGGCGTGGCCCGACCCGCCGCCGCTGCGCGAGCTGCTCGCGGCCCAGGGCGCGCGCCCGCTGCACGCGGTCCTGCGCGACCAGCACGTGATCGCCGGCATCGGTCGCTCGTGGGTCGACGAGATCCTGTGGACGGCCGAGCTGTCGCCGTTCAAGCGCGCCGACGACCTCGACGACGACGAGGCCGACGCGCTGCGCGAGGCGAGCGTCGAGCGCCTCGACGGCGCGATCGAGCACTACGAGCGCGTGGTCCAGCTGCCGATCCCCGACAAGCTGCCGATGCCGCTCGAGGTCCATCGTCACCAGGGCGAGCCGTGCCCGCGCTGCGGCACGACGCTCGAGGCGGTCCACTACGAGGACTACGTCATGTGCTACTGCCCGCACGACCAGACCGGCGGGCGCGTGCTCAAGGACCGGCGGCTGTCGCGGCTGCTGAAGTAGGCGGTTGTCAGACGCGCAGGTCGCGGCGTCGCGCACGATGCAGCGAAAGCCGATGTGCGCGGTGGAGGTGTCTATCGCCTCGCCCTGACGGGCGGCGGGGCGGAAGCGCAGGCAGTAGTTGGGCGCGCACAGATGTGAGCCGCCCTTGATGACGCGCCGTGGGAAGCGTTCGCCGGCTGGGTTCTCTGGCGCGCAGCAGGAGTGTGTGGTCTCGTCGACGGCGAACGGGTCGCTCGTCCACTCCCAGACGTTGCCGGTCATGTCGAACAGGCCGAAGCCGTTGGGTGGGTAGCTGGCGACGGGTGACGTGCCCAGCCAGCCATCGGCCATGAGGTTCTGCCACGGAAACTCGCCCTGCCACGAGTTGGCCATCATCTGCCCGCCGGGCGCGAAGTCGTCGCCCCACGCGAAGACGGCGCCCTGCAGTCCGCCGCGCGCGGCGCACTCCCACTCGGCCTCGCTGGGCAGCGCCTTGCCCACCCACGCCGCGTACGCCTCGGCGTCCTCGGGCGCGACGTGGACCACCGGGTGATCCGCACGTGCGTAGGTGTCGCTGCCCGGGCCCTCGGGCCGCCTCCAATTCGCGCCCGGCACGTACTCCCACCAGTTGCGCGCATCGGACAGGTCGACCGGCCCACGCGTGGGACGGAAGACGAGCGATCCTGGCCTGAGCAGCGCCGGATCAGCATCCGGATACTCGGCCGCATCGAGCGGGCGCTCCGCGACCGTCACGTGGGCGGTCTGCCTTCACGAACCGCCGGAACTCCGCGACGGTGACCGGCCGCTCGTCGATCCAGAAGCCGTCGACGCTCACCTCGCGCACCGGGCGCTCCTCGGGGTAGAAGCGCTCGTCGCCCATCGCGAACCTCCCCCCTGGGACCCAGCGCATCCCCGGCCTGGGCGGTGCCTCGGTGGCCATCACGACGCATGCTTGACGCGATGCGGATCGGCGTCAACCGCCCTGCCCTTCGCGACGGCCGCCCCTGCCCCGATCGGCGCGGCTGTCATGACGCGCCTGCCTCGCGCGATACGCAGTCGCGGTACGACGGCGTCAGCATGCGGCGACAGCTTCGACGACGCATCCGCCGAGTCGCGCCGCAAGACGCAGTTCTACGCCATGCTCGGCTCGCGCTCGATCTGGCACGAAGGCTGGAAGGCCGTCACCACCCATCCGTGCATCGCGGGGTGGGGCAACTTCAACGACGACGAGTGGGAGCTGTACCACACGGACGTCGATCGGGCGGAGGTGAACAACCTGGCGGCCGAACAGCCGGACAAGCTGCGCGAGCTCGTCAACATCTGGTTCCTGGAGGCCGGCGCACAGGCGCCTTCTTCCCCCCTGGACGACCGTACGCCGGTGGAGATCCTCATCATCAAGAAGGATTGGGCGACCGTCTTCGCGGACGGGCCTGCATTAGCGTTTTCCGGCCGTACGTCAGGCTCCGATGATCTCGGCGATGATGCGAGTCGCTGAGCAGCCCGCCGACACACTACGCCAAGTCCGGTGACGTCTCGATCGCCTACCAGGTCGTCGGCGACGGACAGTTCGACGTCGTCCTCGTCCTCGGCTTCGCCACGCACCTCGAGCTCCAGTGGGAGTCGCTTGCGTTCGCTCGCTTCTTCGACCGGATCAGCTCGTTCTCACGCCTGATCATCTTCGACAAGCGCGGCACCGGGCTCTCCGACCCCGTCAGCGAGGTGCCGACGCTCGAGCAGCGGATCGACGATGTCCGTGCGGTGATGGACGCCGCGGGGTGCGAACGGGCGGCGCTGTTCGGGATCTCCGAGGGCGGGCCGATGAGCGTGCTGCTCGCCGCCGCACACCCCGATCGGGTGAGCGCTCTGGTGCTCTACGGTGCCATGGGCCGGACCACCGAGGCGCCCGACTATCCCTGGGCCTCGCCCGCTGACGCGCTTCGCGAGTCCGCGGCCGAGTTCATCGTGCCTCATTGGGGCCGGCAAGCGGACGGCATGGTTGAGCTCTTCGCGCCCAGTCTTGCCGGCGATCCGCGGGCGGTGGAGTTCACCGCCCGCATGGAGCGTTCCGCCGCCAGCCCCGGGATGGTCCTGCAGATCTTCGAGATGTTCCTGGACATCGATGTGCGAGCCGTTCTGCCCGCGATCCAAGTTCCAACCCTCGTCCTTCACCGCCGCGGCGACCGGGTCGTCAATTGGCGCGCGGGCCGGGAGCTCGCGGCACAGATCCCCGGCGCCCGGTACATGGAGCTTCCTGGGATCGACCACCTGCCATGGGCGGGCGACGCGGACGCTGTGCTCGGGGAGATCGAGGAGTTCCTCACCGGCGCGCGCTCGGTTCCCGAGCCCGACCGCGTGCTCGCCACCGTGATGTTCACGGACCTCGTCGGGTCGACGCAGCGCGCGGCGCAGCTCGGCGATGCGCGCTGGCGCGAGCTGCCGTCCGCGCAGCAGGCGGCCGTACGGCAGGAGCTGATGCGCTTCCACGGGCGTCAGGTGAAGACGCTGGGCGACGGCTGCCTGGCGACGTTCGACGGACCGGCGCGGGCAATCCGGTGCGGACACGCGATCGTGGGCGCGGCACGCTCCCTCGGCCTGGAAGCGCGGATCGGCCTACATTGCGGCGAGGTCGAGGTGATGGACGAGGACGTCGGCGGAATCGCGGTCCACATCGCGGCACGCATCGCCGCCCTCGCCAGCGCCGACGACGTGCTTGTCTCGAGCACGGTGAAGGATCTCGTGGCCGGATCGGGGATCGGGTTCGAGGATCGCGGCGCGCAGCGACTCAAGGGCGTCGCCGACGAATGGCGGCTGTTCGCCGCGACCCCTTAGCCTCGCTCGACGCTCGACGCTCGACGCTCGACGCTCGGCTCGACGGCTCGGCGCATGCTACGCAGCGGTCGTCGCGCGGATCGCCGACGCTCGTTGGACGGCACGATCCACTGCGGATCGGCGCGCGCGACGATCTTCGTCAGCCGCCGCAGCCTGAAGCGCTACAAGCTCACCGGCTGCAAACGGATCAGCTTCGCGACGAAGGGCAACTGACCCGGGCGCAGGGCGGCATCCGGGCGGCGCTTGTCATGCTGTCGTCCATGCCCGACCCGACCATGCCCGCCGCCGGCGACGCGGCACCTGACTTCGAGCTCCCCGACCAGGACGGCAACCCCGTCCGCCTGTCCGACCTGCGCGGCAAGCGCGTCGTCCTCTACTTCTACCCCAAGGCCGATACGCCCGGCTGCACGACCCAGGCGTGCGGCATCCGCGACCATCGCGCCGACTACGACGCGGCCGGAGCGACCGTCCTCGGCGTCTCGCCCGACCCCGTCAAGGCCGTCAAGAAGTTCTACGACAAGCAGTCGCTGGGCTTCACGCTGCTGGCCGACGAGGACCACTCGGTGGCCGAGCGCTACGGCGTCTGGGTCGAGAAGTCGATGTACGGCCGCACCTACTGGGGCAACGCGCGCGCGACGTTCATCATCGACGAGGAGGGCGTCATCCGCCACGTCATCCCCAAGGCGTCGCCCAAGACGCACGACGACGAGGTGCTGGCGGCGCTCGGCGCGCTGGCGGCGGCGTAGCGCATATGGCGGCCTTCACGTCCCCGCTGGCCGAGGAGATCGCGCCCGATCTGCTGGACCGCTTCCTGCGCTACGTGCGCGTCGACACCCAGTCCAGGCGCGATCGCGAGCGCTCGCCGAGCACGCCGGGGCAGCTCGACCTGTCGCGGATGCTCGTCGCGGAGCTGCAAGGCGGCCGGCCTCGACGACGCGGAGCTCGACGACAACGGCTACGTCATGGCCACGCTCCCGGGCACCGTCGACGGCGATGGGCCGGTGATCGGGCTCATCGCGCACGTCGACACGAGCCCGGACGCCTCGGGGACCGGGGTCGAGCCGATCGTGCACCGCGACTACCGGGGCGGCGTCATCGAGCTGCCGCGCAACGGGGCCGTGCTCGACCCGGCCAGGCAGACCGAGCTGGCCGGCAAGGAGGGGCACGACATCGTCACGGCGAGCGGCGACACGCTGCTGGGCGCAGACGACAAGGCTGGCGTCGCCGAGATCGTCGCCGCCGTCGCGCACCTCGCCGCCCACCCCGAGCTGCCGCGCCCGACGCTGCGCGTCGGCTTCACGCCCGACGAGGAGATCGGCGAAGGAGCGACGCTCTTCGACATCGAGCGCTTCGGCGCGTTCTGCGCCTACACGATGGACGGCTCGAAGCTCGGCGAGCTGCAGGACGAGACCTTCACCGCGGCCGAGGCGATCGTGACCATCCGGGGCGTCGACGTCCATCCGGGCCAGGCGACCGGCAAGCTCGTCAACGCCGCGCGGCTGGCCGGCCGGATCCTCGCCGCCCTGCCTGCTGAGCTCTCGCCCGAGGCGACCTCGGGGCGCGAGGGCTTCATCCATCCCTACGAGGTCCGTGCGACGGCCGGCCGGGCCGAGATCCGGACGATCGTCCGCGACTTCGACGACGACCTGCTCGAGCAGCATGTCGCGCTGTTGCGCGGGATCGTCGACGAGGTCGCCGCCAGCGAGCCGCGCGCGCGGCTCGAGGTCGCCGTCCGGCCCCAGTACCCGAATATGCGCTCGCACCTCGAGCCCTATCCCGAGATCGTCGAGCGTGGCCGAGCGCGCAATCCGCGCCGAGGGCATCGAACCGGTTCGCACGCCGATTCGCGGCGGCACCGACGGCTCGCGGCTGAGCGCGATGGGCCTGCCGACGCCGAACATCTTCACCGGCGGCCACGAGTACCACTCGGTGCGCGAGTGGGCGTCGGTGCAGGAGATGGCCGCCGCGGCGGCGACGATCGTCCACCTGGCGGGGGAGTGGGCCACGCGCTAGACATCGCGCGCCACGACTCGGCGCTCGGCCGCTGGGAGATGGGCTCCCGCGACGCCCACCCGCGGCTGCGCGGCCACGTGCGCGGCTACATCGGCTACTTCGAGGTCACGCCGCGCCCGCTGCGCCGCCGCGAGGTCCCGGGCGCCGACGTCACGCTCATCCTCAGCCTCGGGCCGGCGATCGACGTCTTCGACGCCGCACACCGCGGCGGCCGCTTCACGTCGTTCGTCACCGGCCTGTGGGACGGCCCGGCCATCACGGAGCACGCCGGCTACCAGCACGGCATCGAGGTCAACCTCACGCCCTTGGGCGCCCACCGGCTCCTGGGGCTGCCGATGCACCACCTCGCCAATGCGGTGGTCGAGCTCGACGACGTGCTCGGCGCCGAGGTCGATCGCCTGGCCGAGCGGCTCTACGCGGCGCCGGGCTGGGCGGCGCGCTTCGACTTGCTCGATGCCGCGCTCGCGGCGCGCCTGGCGCAGGCGCGCCCGGCCTCGCTCGAGGTGGCCTGGGCATGGGGGCGCCTGCGCGCGACCCACGGCTCGGTCGCGGTCGAGGCGCTCGCCGGCGAGCTCGGATGGAGCCGCCGGCACCTGGGCGCGAAGTTCCGCGAGCAGATCGGATTGCCGCCCAAGCTCCTTGCGCGCATCCTGCGCTTCGATCGCGTCGTGGCGCTGCTGCGCCGGGAGGACCCGGAGCGCTGGGCCGAGATCGCCTACGACTGCGGCTATTACGACCAGCCGCACCTGAACCGCGACTTCCGCGAGTTTGCCGGCGCGACGCCGTCGGAGTTCCTCGCCAGCCGGTTGCCCGACGACGCCGGCTTCGAGGGCTAGATGGTCCAGTAGGTCACATTCGTCCAAGACAGCCGGTGCGCGGCCCGCGTAGCCTCGGTTGCCATGACCGTTGCAACACAATCCATCTTCAGCACGTTCCGCTACCGCGACGCGGTGGCGGCCATCGACTTCCTCGAGCGCGCCTTCGGCTTCCAGCGCGGCGAGGTCCACCAGGGCGCCGACGGCACGGTCTTCCACGCCGAGCTGCACTTCGGCGGCGAGTGGATCATGCTCGGCTCGAAGAGCGACGGCTCGGACGGCCGCATGGCTTTCGACCACGGCCCGTCGTCGACCTACCTCGTGGTCGACGACCCCGACGCCCATCACGAGCGCGCGGTTGCGGCCGGCGCCGAGATCGTGCGCGAGCTCACCGACACCGACTACGGCTCACGCGAGTTCAGCGCCCGCGACCCCGAGGGCAACCTCTGGAGCTTCGGGACCTACCGCCCGGAGGCCCCGTAGCATCGCCGGGTGCCGTTCGTCCATCGCCTGCGCGTGCGCTTTCACGAGTGCGACCCCCAAGGGGTCGTCTTCAACGCGCACTACTTCATGTACTTCGACGTTGCGCTGACGGAGATGTGGCGCGCGGCCTTCGGCTCCTACCAGTCGGTCGTCGATCAGGGCACCGATGTGGTCGTCGTCGAGGCTGCGGCAACCTATCGCGCGTCGGCGCGCTTCGACGACGAGATCGACGTCGAGCTTGCCATCGCGCGGCTCGGGACGACCTCGATGACGACGCAGGCCGCGGTCCGCCGCGACGGCGAGCTGCTGGTCGAGGGCCGCCTGGTGCACGTCTTCGTCGACCCGGCGACGATGGCCAAGCAGGTCATCCCTGAGCGGGTCCGCGGCGGCCTTTCCCCTTACGCGAGCGACCCCTGACCACGAGCGCGCCGAGGATCACGCCGAGAACGGCGCTGACGACGATCACGATGATCAGCGGCGTCCGGGTGGTGGTCACCAGCCAGTCGATGCGCACGTCGTCGCGGTTGGAGAGGCCGAACGCGATCAGCAGGATCGCCACCGCGACCGCGGCAATCGTCTTGGAGAGGTAGGCGCGCTCCTTTGGCGGGCGCTCCTGCTTGGCGGGGCGCTCCTGCGTACTCATGTTCAGCGACGATAGCGCGCATGCTCCCCGCCGCGGCCCTGTTCGACAACGACGGCCTGACGCTCGACACCGAGCCGGCGTGGACGCGCGCCGAGGTTGCGCTGTTCGCGCGCCACGGCCAGACGTGGACGATGGACCACAAGCGCGAGCTGCTGGGCACGTCGCCCGCGACGTCGGCCGTCAAGCTGGAGCGGATGCTCGGGCCGCCCCGGCGCCGAGCTGAGCGCCGAGCTGTACGACCTCGTGGTCGACGAGGTGGCGGGAGGGATCGAGCCGATGCCGGGCGCCGCGGCGCTGCTGGCCGCGCTGCGAGCCGCAGGTGTGCCGCTCGGCCTGGTCTCCAACTCGCGGCGGCGCTTCGTCGAGCTGGGCCTGGCCTCGGCGGGGCTCGCCGGCGCCTTCGATGCGATCGTGACCGCCGAGGACGTCGAGCGGCCCAAGCCGGCGCCCGACGCATACCTCGCGGCTGCGCGAGCGCTGGGCGCCACGCCGGCGGCCTGCACCGTGCTCGAGGACTCGCCGACCGGGCTGGCGGCCGGGCGGACCGCCGGCGCGCGGACCATCGGGATCCCCTCGCTCGACGGGGTGGCGCTCGAGGCCGACCTGGTGGCCGCGTCGCTGGAGGACCGCTCGGTCTGGCGAGCGCTCGGGCTCGAGGTGGCAGCCGCCTAAGCTAGAGACACCGTGGTCCTGGCCTCGCTCCTCGACGACATCTCGAGCTTCGTCAGCGCCGTCAGCCAGTTCTTCTCGAGCCTGGCCGACATCAACTTCGGGGCGCTGCTCATCGGGCTGGCCGCGTTCGCGATCTACCTCACCATCCGCGCGCGGGCCGCTTTCCACGTGCTGCGCGCCGCCTACCCGGAGCAGACGATCGAGTTCCGGCGCATCTGGGGCGCGTACGTCGCGGCCTACGGCTTCAACAACGTCATCCCGGCCCGCGGCGGCGACGTCATCCGCCTCTTCTTGACCAAGACCTCGATCCCGGAATCGAGCTACTCGGCGGTCGCCGCGGCCTTCTGCGTGGAGTTGATCTTCGACGCCACGATGGCGGTCTTCATCCTCACCTTCGCGTTCACGCAGGGCGTGTTCCCCAAGCCGCCGGACTTCTCCAAGCTCCACGCGTTCGACCTGTCGTTCTTCGCCGGCCACCCGCGTTTCCTGCTCTTCGTGCTCACCGTGCTGGCGGCGCTCGGCCTGGTGGCCTTCGCGATGCTGTCGCAGCGCGTCAGGGCGTTCTGGGCGCGCGTGCGCCAGGGCCTGACCATCCTGCGCGACCGCCGCCGCTACTTCCGCGAGGTCTGGCTGGTTCAGCTCGGCGGCTGGTGCTTTCGCTTCACCGCGTTCTGGTTCCTGCTCGACGCGTTCAACATCGGTGGGTCGGTCAAGAACGTGCTCCTGGTGCTCGGTGTCAACGCGGTGGCCGCGGCGGTGCCGTTCACGCCCGGCGGCGCGGGGGTGCAGCAGGCCTTCCTCGTCAAGGTCTTCCACGGCACCGCGAGCGGCGCCACGGTCGCCGCCTACTCGGTCGGCCAGCAGATCGCGATCGCCGTGCTCAGCCTGTCGATCGGCTTCATCGCGCTCGGCCTGATCTTCCGCTTCCGCTCGTTCAAGGACGTCATCGCCGCCGGCCGCGCCGACCGCGATCAGCAGAAGGCGGCTACTGCAAACCCTGCCGCGCCTCGCGCACGAGCGTGACGGCCTCGGGGAAGACGACCGCCATCACGCTGCGGATCTGCTCGGCCTGTTCGGCAGTCGTGCCCTGGATGTTGACGCGGTTGATTGCCGCGACGGTGAGGTCGACCGCGAGCTTGATCGCGTTGTCGGCCCAAGCGAGGCGCTGTTGACCCTGGAGCTGCTCGGCGAACTCGGCCATTCGCCGCTGGAGCTCCTCGGGGTCTCCGAACATGCCGCCAAAACCTTCCATGCCACCATCCTAGCCGTGCCACCGATTGTGGAAGGCGCGGGCGTCGAGCTGAACGTCGTCGAGCGGGGCTCCGGCCCGGTGGTGCTGCTCATCCACGGCCTCGCGGCCGACGCGCAGACGCTCGCGCCGCTGGCCGAGGAGCTGGCCGCCGACGCCCGCGTGATCGCCTACGACCGCCGCGGTTACGGGTCGAGCGGGGCGCCGGATCCCTACCTGGGCACGACCGTCGAGGAGCAGGCGCAAGACGCGGCCGCGCTGCTGCGCGCGCTCGATGCGGCACCGGCGCTCGTCTGCGGCGACGGCTTCGGCGCGCTCGTGGCCCTCGATCTGATCAAGCGCCACCGCGCGCTCGTGTCCGCCGCCGTGCTCTCCAACCCGCCGCTGTTCATGTTCGTCCCCGAGGCCACGGAGCGCCTCGCCGCTCAGCACGTCGAGCTCGAGGCGGCGGTGCGCGAGCGCGGGCCCGAGGCCGGGGTCGAGGCGTGGCTCGGCGGCCGTGTCGACGGCGAGGCGCTTGCCCGCGCCCGGGCAGCGCACCGGGCGTTCTTCGCCGACTACGCGGGCCTGGCGAGTTGGCCGGCCGGCCGCCGCGAGCTGCGCGCGCTCGACGTGCCCGCGGTGGTGCTGACCGGCCCGTGGTCGCCGCCGCACGTCGTCGCCGCGGCCGACGCGGTGGCCGACCTGCTGCCCGCCGCGAGCCGCTCCGCCGACGGCGACCTCCTGGCGGCCGCCCGCTCGCTGCTCGCGTCACCCTGAGCGGCCCGCGCCCGTTGCAGGGCCGTGAAGGCTTGTCGCCTGTCTCTCGCCCTGCTCGCCACACTGCTCGCGGTGCCTGCCGCCGCGCTCGCGGCGCCGGTGCCTGACCCCGGGTGCGACGCGATCGTCGCACCGCGTGCGGCGATCGAGCTGCCGGTGCGCGTCGCGCCGGGCCTCATCGTGCGCGTGCGCGACCCCTACGGCGGCCTGATCGCGCGCAACCGGCTGTTCGTCGCCTTCTCGATCCGATACGCGCGCCCCGCCGACCGCGCCCGCGTCGCCTCGGTCACCTGGCTGCTCGACGGGCGCCCGCCGCGCCGCGACGAGGGCGGTCGCGACCAGCTCCTGGCGCCGTCGAAGATGTATGCGCTTGGCGCGCACGTGATCAGCGTGCGCATCGCGCCGGCCGGCGGCGGCGCCCCGGTGGAGGCCGAGCTGCAGGTCACCGCGACCAACTGCCAGCTCGCGTCGATCATCCCGGGCGTCCCGCGGCCGGGCGCGATGACGCTCGACGTGACCTCGGGCGGGCCGGCCCTGAGGGCGATCGAGCTGGTCCCGGCGCACGGGCGCTTCGCCGTCCCGCGCGGCGGGCGACTGGGCACGGCGACGATCGCCGGGCGCACGCGCGTGCTGCACGCCGGCGCGCTGGACCGCCGGCACCGGACGCTACGGATCGGTCGCCTGCCCGAAGGGACGACCGGCGTGCTGGTGCGCTTCGATCGCGGCGTGGCCCCGGGCCGAGCGTGTGCGATGGCCGCCACGCTCGAAGGCGGCTCGGGCGCGCCGGCACGCGTGGCGGCGCGCTGTTAGCTCAGCCGCCGCGGTCGAAGAAGTAGAAGTCCGGCAGCGCCGCCCGCGTGACCTGCGCGGTGATCGACGCGGCGATCTCGAGATCGCCGATGCGCACGGCGAGGTCGTCGAGCGTGACGATGCCGGTCAGTCTCTCGCCGTCGACGATCGGCAGGCGCCGCACGCCGTTGTCGACCATCAGCTTCGTCGCCTCGGTGACGTCCATCCCCGGCGCGCCCGTGACCACCGGACTGGAGGCGTGCCCGCCGGCGGGCGCGTCGCCGTCGTGGCCGTCGGCCAGCACGCTGACCGCGAGGTCGCGATCAGTGATGAACCCGATCGGCAACCCGGAGTCGTCGACGAGCACGACCGAGCCTACGTTGCGCTCCCGCATGAGCTCGGCCACGTGGCGCACCGGCGCGTCGGGCGTGGCGGTGACGACCGATTCGGTCATGACCTCGCGGATCTCCATCGCGCCCGCACTCTACCCGCCGCGCCGTGACCGGGCGGGCGCGGCCTCGCGACGCCGGTTGGCGCCGCTGCCGCGCCGCTCGCGGGCGCGGCCCATACAATCGCGCCCGTGGCGCCGCCCACATCCACGCAGCTCGTCTGGCGCGGGCGCATCGAGGCTGCCCTGCGCGTCGCGGGGCCGTTCCTCGACCTGGTCCTCGCCGTCGGCGACCGCGTGTCGCGCGCCGTCGACCGAGACGCGCTCGACGCGCCGCCGCCGTCCCACGCGGTGACGCCCGTGCCGGTCCAGCGGCACGTCGGCCCTGGGGCGGATGCATGACGCCGCAGGAGATCCTCGCCTGGGAGGCGGAGCACCGCGGGCGCGCCGGCATCGCCGCCTTCGTCGCCGCGGGCTGCACCTTCCTCGGCGTCGTGCTGACGACGGTAGGGCAGCCGAGCTCGAGCAAGTTCGACGACCGGATCCTCAACGTCGTCGACACGATGGGCAACACGGCAGCCGGCCGCACGAACCCCCCCGGCCGGATCTCGGCCTACGCCGTCGACGTGGGCCAGCACCCCGGGCTGCCGATCGCCGGGGCGATCATCTACGGGATCGGCTCGCTGGCGGTCTTCATCGCGCTGGCCTATCTGTTCCGTGCGACGCGCAACCGCAAGCCCGTGTTGCCCCAGTTCGCACTCATCCTCGCCGCGGTCGGAGCGATCGGCTTCGGCGTCGGTCGTGCGGTGTCCGAGGTGGCCCGCTACCTCGGGGCCGCCAGCTTCGTGGACGCGGCCGACAAATCGAACTCCGCGGCGACCGACGCGCTGAGCCCGACGGCGACGCTCGTCGGTCAGATCGTCTGGGAATTCTGCGCGCTGCTGCTCGGCGTGGCCTTCATCCTCATCGCCCTGCACGCCATGCGCGTCGGCCTGCTCTCGCGCTTCATGGGGATCCTGGGGATGATCGTCGGCGTTACCGTCGCACCGGTCCTGCCGCTCGACCAGCAGGGCATCATCCGCATCTTCTGGCTCGGCGCGCTGGGCTTCCTCATCATCGGGCGCTGGCCGCAGATACCGCGCGCGTGGACGACCGGTCAGGCCGAGCCGTGGCCCACGCAGCAGCAGTTGCGCGAGCAGCGCGAGGCCGCCCGGGGGGAGAGCCGGTCGCGCTCGCCGGCCGAGGAGCCGCGCGCGGAGCGCAAGCCGCCGGCGGCACCACCGCCGACCCCGCCGAGGCCCCGCCGCCCGGACCCGTCGGCCGCCGGGGAGCAGCACAGCTCGTCGAGGAAGAAGAAGCGCAAGCGGCGCTCCTGAGCGCGCGGCCACGGCGGCTGGTCTCGGCGCTGACCAAGCGCCGTTTCGCACAAGGCCGAAGAGGGCAGTAGATCGAGCGCTAGGGGCCTCTGGCCACTCTATGCCTGCCTGCGCAGGCCGATGAGAGGAGAGCTGATGGAAGCTGGAACTGTTCGCCCTCAGCCCACACCGCGCGATCCCACTGCAGGTGATCGGGCGATCGCGGGTTGGACTCCCGCAGATCCCGGTCCGCTCGGATTGGCTGGGTTCGCGATGACGACGTTCGTCCTGAGCATGTTCAACGCGAAGCTGGTCAGCTCGGGTGGTGAACCGGTGGTCCTGGGGCTGGCGCTGGCCTACGGCGGCATTGCCCAGCTCCTCGCCGGGATGTGGGAGTTCCGCACGGGGAACACGTTCGGCGCGGTCGCGTTCTCGTCGTATGGCGCGTTCTGGATCTCCTTCTGGGCGCTGGTCGTGTTCTACGCGCCGAAGATCCCGGCGGCCGACGCCGGTCACGCGGTCGGCCTCTACCTATGGGCGTGGGCGATCTTCACGGCGTACATGTTCGTCGCGTCGCTGCGGACGACGGGCGCGGTTGCCCTGGTCTTCCTGTTGCTGACGGTCACGTTCGTGCTGCTGGGAGCCGGCAACTCGGGCGAACCACGAGAACGTCATCAAGTGGGGCGGCTACATCGGCCTCGCGACCGCGGCGGCCGCCTGGTACGCGTCGTTTGCGGTGGTCGTCAACTCGACGTTCGGGAGGGTGATGCTGCCCGTAATTCCGTTGAAGCGCTGATCCCGCGCCGCCTCGAAGCGGCGTGACGTGGGCGGGCCGGCGCCTGAATGGTCGCGCCGGCCCCCGCCCTCGGTTAGCTTGTTCGTTCGCGCACGAGGAGCCAGAAAGGAGCTTGGATGCCTCCCGAGGACACACCAACGGCAACCGGCGATGGCGGCAGCGCCCTGGAGAGCGACGCTCTCGTCTCCGAGGCGCAGATCGCCGTCCACTGGCGCGAGGAGGAGTACTTCCAGCCGCCGGCGAAGTTCATCGCTCAGGCCAACGCGCCGACCCGGCGATCTTCGAGCGGTTCAGCGAGGAGCACTTCCCGGAGTGCTTCAAGGAGTACGCCGACCTGCTCACCTGGGACGCCTACTGGCACACGACCCTGGACACCAGCAACCCGCCGTTCTGGAAGTGGTTCGTCGGCGGCAAGCTCAACGCCTGCTACAACTGCGTCGACCGCCACCTGGCCGACGAGCGCGGAACAAGGCGGCCTTGATCTGGGTGCCCGAGCCGGAGGACGAGGACACCCAGGCGATCACGTACCAGGAGCTGTACACGCCGGGTCAACGAGTTCGCCGCGCTGCTGCGGGACTTCTGCGGCCTGAAGACCGGCGACCGGGTGACGTTCCACCTGCCGATGGTCCCCGAGCTGCCGGTCTCCATGCTGGCCTGCGCCCGGCTCGGCGTCATCCACTCGGAGGTGTTCGGCGGGTTCAGCGGCGCGGCGTGCGGCGAGCGGATCGCCGACTCGCAGAGCCGCATCCTGGTGACGATGGACGGCTACTACCGCAACGGCGAGCTGATCGACCACAAGGCCAAGGCCGACGAGGCGGTGGCGACGGCCAAGCGAGCACGGGCACGAGGTCGACAAGGTGCTGGTCTGGCGCCGGCACCCGCGGCCAGTACGCCTCGAAGAGCCCGATGGTCGACGGGCCGCGACTACTTCGTCGACGAGGTGCTCGCGGACTACCGCGGCGCAGATGGTCGAGCCGGTGTCGATGCCGGCCGAGGCGCCGCTGTTCCTGATGTACACCAGCGGCACGACCGGCCGGCCGAAGGGGTGCCAGCACAGCACCGGCGGCTACCTGGCCTACGTCGCCGGCACGTCGAAGTACTACCAGGACATCCACCCCGAGGACACCTACTGGTGCATGGCCGACATCGGCTGGATCACCGGGCACTCCTACATCGTCTACGGCCCGCTGGCGCTCGGGCACGACCAGCGTGATGTACGAGGGCGTGCCCACCTATCCCGATGCCGGGCCGGCCATGGCGGATCGCCGAGCGGCTCGGCGTGAACATCTTCCACACCGCGCCGACGACGATCCGGATGCTGCGCAAGCTCGGCCCGGACGAGCCGGCGCAAGTACGACTACCACTTCAAGCACATGACCACGGTCGGCGAGCCGATCGAGCCGGACGTCTGGCGCTGGTACCACGACGTCGTCGGCAAGGGCGAGGCGGTCATCGTCGACACCTGGTGGCAGACCGAGAACGGCGGGTTCCTGGGCAGCACGCTGCCCGCGCTGCAGCCGATGAAGCCCGGCAGCTGCGGCCCCGGGGTGCTCGGCATCTATCCCGTGATCTACGACGAGGACGGCAAGGATGGTCGAGGCCGGCAGCGGACGGGCCGGCAACATCTGCATCCGCAACCCGTGGCCCGGCATCTTCCAGACGATCTGGGGCCAGCCCGAGCGGTTCGTGGAGACCTACTACCGCAAGTACTGCCGGACCCGGAGAGCAAGGACTGGCGTGACTGGCCGTACCTCGCCGGCGACGGCGCGGTGCAGGCCGCCGACGGCTACTTCCGGATCCTCGGCCGCATCGACGACGTGATCAACGTGGCCGGCCATCGGCTCGGAACCAAGGAGCTCGAGTCGGCGAGCCTCACCGTCGAGGAGGTCGCCGAGGCCGCCGCGGTCCCGGTGATCGACGAGCTGCGCGGCCGGGCGGTCGAGATGTACGTCTCGCTGAAGCCCGGCTTCACGCCGAGCAACGGAGATCGAGCGACAAGGTGGCCCAGCGCGATCGAGACCGAGATCGGCAAGATCGCGCGACCGAAGAACGTGTGGATCGTCGCGCGACATGCCCAAGACCCGCTCCGGGAAGATCATGCGCCGGGTCATCGCCGCGATCTCCAACTTCGCCGACGTCGGCGACGTCACCACGCTGGCCAACCCCGAGATCGTCGACGACATCCGCCACCAGGTCCAGAGCGAGAAGGTCGCCCGCGGCGAGGCCCCGCGCGAGCTGACGCGCGCAGGAGCTCGAGGAGATCAAGGCGTTCGGCCAGGCCGAGTAGGCTGACCAACGACGGGGTTTCAGCGCCGATACGCTCACCGTGCGCGCCGGCGGCTTCCGCGTGCGATCGGGTAGGACTCTAGTCATACGACGACGAGCCACACGCTCGGGAGAGGAGAGGACATGCCGGATGGCCAGAGCGCGACCCTCGAGCAGGAACTGGGCGGGCTCCTCGACCAGGAATGGTTCGAGGCCCCGCAGGACTTCGCCGGCGCGGCGCTGATCACCGACAGCTCCGAGCACGACGCGGCACGTGAGGATCCGCAGGGTTGGTGGGCCGAGCAGGCCAAGGCGCTGCACTGGTTCCAGGAGTGGGACACGGTCCTCGACGAGTCCGATCCCCCGTTCTACAAGTGGTTCGTCGGAGGCAAGATCAACGCCTCCTACAACTGCCTGGACCGCCATGTCGAGAACGGCCAGGGCGATCGCGTCGCGTTCCACTGGCGGGGTGAGGAGGGCGAGGAGCGCGACGTCACCTACGCCGACCTGCTGCGCGACGTCAAGCGCTTCGCCAACGCGCTGAAGGACCACGGCATCGAGACCGGCGACGTCGTCGGGATCTACCTGCCGATGATCCCCGAGGTCGTCGTCGCGATGCTCGCCTGCGCGCGCATCGGCGCGCCGCACAACGTCGTCTTCGGCGGCTTCAGCCCCGAGGCGGTCAAGGAGCGCATGGAGTTCTCCCACGCAAAGGCGCTGGTCACCGTCGACGGCGCAAGGCGCAAGGGCAAGACCGCGGCAATCAAGCAGGCGGTCGACGACGTCATGGGCGACCTATCGGACCTGCAGACCATCTTCGTCGTCAAGCACACCGACGAGGACTGCGAGATGAAGGACGGTCGCGACGTCTGGTACCACGACGCCCTCGACGCGGCCGACGACGAGTGCGAGGCCGTCGAGCTCGACGCCGAGCACCCGCTCTACATCCTGTACTCCTCGGGCTCGACCGCGAAGCCGAAGGGCATCCTGCACACGACCGGCGGCTACCTCACGCACGTCGCCTGGACCCACAGGTACGTCTTCGACCTCAAGCCCGACGAGGACGTCTGGTGGTGCTCGGCCGACGTCGGCTGGGTCACCGGCCACTCCTACATCGTCTACGGGCCGCTGATGAACGGTGCGACGTCGGTGATGTACGAGGGCGCGCCCGACTACCCCGACAAGGACATCTGGTGGGAGCTGTGCGACCGCTACGGCGTCACGCTGTTCTACACGGCGCCAACCGCGATCCGGGCGTGCATCAAGTGGGGCGCCAAGTACCCGGAGGGCCACGACCTGTCCAAGCTGCGCCTGCTCGGCACGGTGGGCGAGCCGATCAACCCGAAGGCCTGGCTCTGGTACCACAAGGTCATCGGCGGCGGGCGCTGCCCGATCGTCGACACGTGGTGGCAGACGGAGACCGGCGGGATCATGATCACCACGCTGCCGGGCGCGCAGTCGACCAAGCCGGGCTCGGCCGGCACGCCGCTGCCGGGCATCGACGCCGCCGTGGTCAACGACGACGGCGAGGAGCTCACCGACGAGCAGGGGCTGCTCGTGCTGCGCCGGCCATGGCCGGGGATGCTGCGCAGCCTCTACAAGGACGAGGACCGCTTCATCGACACCTACTTCGCGCGCTACGGGAAGGAGACCTACCTGGTCGGCGACGCGGCGCGCAAGGACTCCGACGGCTACTTCTGGATCGTCGGACGCGTCGACGACGTGATCAACGTCTCCGGGCACCGGCTGTCGACCGCCGAGGTCGAGTCGGCGATCGTGTCGCACCCGAAGGTTGCGGAGGCCGCGGTCGTCGCCCAGAGCGACGAGGACACCGGGCAGGCGATCGTCGCCTACGTCACGCTCGAGGGCGACCTCGAGGGCTCGGACGAGATGGTCGCCGAGCTGCGCGACCACGTCGCCCAGCGCATCGGCAAGCTCGCGCGGCCCAGGCGCGTGATCTGGTCGGCTGACCTGCCCAAGACCCGCTCGGGCAAGATCATGCGGCGCCTGCTGCGCGACATCGCCGAGGGCCGCGAGCTCGGCGACGTCACGACGCTGCGCGACCCGACGGTCATGGAGGAGCTCAAGCAGAAGGTCGCCGAGCGCGGCGACGAGGAATAGCCTCGCGCCTCTGCTTGTCCGCGACGTCATCCTGCGCGACGGGGCCGCCCTGCGGCTCCGTTCGCCGCAGCCTCAGGGCGAGGCCGACATCAAGGAAGCCGAGGAGCTGTCTGCGGACGCGCCGGCCACGCGCGACGTGGTCGTGCGCCTGGCCGCGCTCAGCGATGCCGTCCCCGAGCTCGCCGAGGTCACGCTGGACCCGCTCAGCGTCACGCTGGGGCCTGCGCCGGAAGGCCAGCACGCGAAGACGTGGTGAGAGAGAATGGGACCATGAGTCGCTACGACCAGCTCTACGCCGAGCACGAATGGCACGTGCCCGACCGCTACAACATCGCCGCCGACGTCTGCGACAAGCATCCGCGCGACAAGCCGGCCATGATCTGGGAGCGCTTCGACGGCGCGCGCCGCGACCCGACGTGGGGAGAGCTGCAGGACCTGGCCAACCAGGCCGCCAACGTCCTGCGCGACCACGGCGTGAGCCGGGGCGAGCGGGTGGCGGTCGTGCTGCCGCCGACGCCCGAGACCGCGGCGATCTTCTTCGGCACGTGGAAGAACGCCGGGATCCTGCTGTCGATGTCGGTGCTCTACGGCGACGAGGGCATCGCCCACCGCTTGCGCGACTCGCAGCCGGCCGTGCTGGTCACCGACAAGGCCAACGCGCCGCGCTTCGACGCGTCGCTGGTCGGCGAGCTGCTCGTGCTCGACGACGGCCTACTCGACGGTGCCTCGACCGAGTTCCAGACGGCCGACACGGCGGCCGACGACCCGGCGCAGCTCTACTACACGAGCGGGACTACCGGCCTGGCCAAGGGCATCGTCCATGCCCACCGCTACATCCTCGCCCACGAGGAGTTCATCTACTGCCACGAGGTGCAGGACGGGGAGCGCTTCCACGGCATGGGCGAGTGGGCGTGGGCGGCGGGCATCGCGCCGCTGCTCGGGCCGTGGCGCCTGGGCGCGCTGCAGGTGGTCTATCAGCGCGAGGGCGGCTTCAGCCCGCACAAGCAGCTGGACTTCCTCGCCCGCCACGAGGTCACCAACGTCTTCACGACGCCGACCGCGATGCGGGCGATGATGGCCGTGGAGGACGCCGGCACGCGCTATCCGCAGAAGTTCCGCCGCGTGTGCTCGGCCGGTGAGCCGTTGAACCCCGAGGCGATCCGCTGGTTCCGCCAGCAGTACGGCCTGACCGTGCTCGACTTCTACGGGCTGACCGAGAGCTATCCGCTGGTCGCCAACTTCCCGTTCATGGAGGTGCGCGAGGGGTCGATGGGCCGCCCGATGCCCGGATGGGACGTGCAGCTGCTCGACGAGGAAGAGCAGCCAGTGGCGCAAGGTGAGCGCGGCGAGATCTGCCTGCGCGCACGGTCGAACCCCCATTACCCACTCGGCTACTGGCGCAACGAGGAGGCCTCGAAGGAGACCTTCGGCGGCGAGTGGTTTCACTCCAAGGACGCCGCGATGGCCGACGAGGACGGCTACATCTGGTACGCAGGGCGCGCCGACGACGTGATCATCGCCGCCGGCTACCGCATTGGCCCCTTCGAGGTCGAATCGGCCTGCCTGGAGCACGACGCCGTGCGCGAGGCGGCCGCGGTCGCCTCGCCCGACGAGATCAAGGGGAACGTCGTCAAGGCGTTCATCGTGCTGGCCGAGGGCCACGAGCCCTCCGACGAGCTGGCCGACGACATCAAGCGTTTCGTGCGCGACCGGCTGTCGGCCTATGCCTACCCGCGGCGCATCGAGTTCGTCAACGACCTGCCCAAGACGCTCACCGGGAAGATCCGGCGCATCGAGCTGCGCGAGCGCGAGCAGGCGGCGGCGAAGACCAGCGCCTAGACCAGCGCGGTGAGCTCGGCGGCCGCGGGCCGGCGCTCGCCGCGCTCCATCGCATGCACGAGCGCGACGACGCGATCGTTGAACGGCGTCGCGATCGCGTGCGCGCGGCCGCGCTGCGCGACGCCGCCGTTGACGACGTCGACTTCGGTCAGCCGGCCCTGCTCGAGGTCCTGCAGCATCGACGGCTTCGTGTTGCCGGCGATCGCCATCATCCGCGCCAGGGCGGCGTCGTCGCGCTCGACCAGCTCGCGCGGCTCGACGCCGAGCACCGTGTCGAAGTCCGCGCCCTCGGCCTCGCCGACCGCCACGCCCTCCGCCCAGATCGCGTAGGCGGCAGCGCGCCCATCCGGGTGGGCAGCGACCTCACCGTAGCGCAGCCCGGAGACGGCCGAGAGCCCGGTGAAGGCGGTGTTGACCAGCAGCTTGGACCAGATCTGGCCGCGCACGTTGCCGGTCAGGCGCACGTCGCCAACCGCCTCCAGGCAGCGGGCGAGCAGCCGCGTGCGCTCGCGATCGGAGCCGTCGAGCTCGCCGACCACCATCGGCGCGATCGTGTCACGCACCGCTCGCCCGGGCTGCTCGTGCGTGCCGCCCCACTCGACGATGCACGACAGCAGCCGGTCCTCGCCGACGATCGCGGCCATCGCGTCCTGGATGAGGCCGTTGCCAAGCGAGACGAACGCCTCGATGTCCCGCGAGGCGGCGAGCGGCTCGAGGGCGGCGCGGTGATAGGGCGCCTTGACCGCGACCAGCGCGAAGTCGAAGCGGCCGGAGAGCTCGTCGGCGGAGGTGACCGCGTCGAGCGCGACGACGTGCTCGACGCCGGCCTCCACGAAGGTCAGGCCCGGATCGCGCAGGCGCGCGACGTGCGCCTCGTCGGTGTCGAGCACGACGACGCGCCCGACCCGGGCCGTGAGCTTGGCGGCCGTGATCCCACCGATGGCTCCGCCGCCGACGACGAGCACGCTGGCGTCGATCATCGGCGCGGGAGGCTATAGCCCGCGGCCATGACCTCAGGGGTAAGTGCCGCCGAAACGGGCCGGCGCTATGGTCGCCGGCCATGACAGAGATGACGGTGCGTGCGGGTGTCGGGCCATTGCTGCGCGACTGGCGCCAGCGGCGGCGTCGCAGCCAGCTCGACCTCGCCCTCGATGCGGGCGTGTCGGCGCGCCACCTCAGCTTCGTCGAGACCGGCCGCTCGAACCCCAGCCCCGAGGTGGTGCTGGCGCTCGCCGAGGAGCTCGAGGTCCCGCTGCGCGATCGCAATCACCTGCTGCTCGCGGCCGGCTACGCGCCGCGCTACGGCGAGCGCAGCCTCGACGACCCCGAGATGACGCCGGTGCGCCAGGCGCTCGATCTCGTCCTCCGCGGCCACGAGCCCTACCCGGCGGCGGTGGTGGACCGCTGGTGGGAGATGGTCGCGGCCAACAGCGGGATCGCGTTGCTCACGGAGGGCGTTGCCCCCAAGCTGCTCGAGCCTCCGGTGAACGTCATGCGCGTGGCGCTGCACCCCGACGGGATGGCTCGGCAGATCGTCAACTTCGGCGAGTTTCGCGCCCACATGCTCGAGCGGCTGCGCCATCAGGTCACGGTGACCGGCGACCAGGCGCTCAAAGCCCTCTATGACGAGGTCGCCGAATACCCCGGGCCGTCGGGCAGCCACGGGGCCGACCCGGGGATCTTCGTGCCGCTCGTCGTGCGCTCAGGCAGCCGCGAGCTGCGCTTCTTCAGCACACTGGCGACCTTCGGTACGGCGGTCGACATCACCGTCGCCGAGCTGGCGATCGAATCGTTCTTCCCCGCCGACGCGGCGACGGCCGAGGCGCTGCGCTCGGGCTAGGCGCGGCGCAGGATCGCTGCGCCGGCGGTCGCCAGATCGGCGACCCATCCCGGCGGCGGCGCGACGGCGTCGGCGCCGAAGCTCAGCCACACCAGCCGGCGGTCGGCGCCGTGGGCGCGCTCGTAGGCCAGCACGCCATCGGGCACGTCGTCGAGCAGCTCCAGCGTGCCCAGGCGCAGCGCCGGCGAGCTGCGGCGCAGCGCCAGCGCGGCTCGGCACAGGTGCAGGACCGAGCCCTCGTCGGCCCGCTGGGCCTCGACGCTGCGCGCCGCGGGCTCGGGCGGCCATGGCAGCCACGGCTCGGCGGGCCACCCGTGGCCAGGCCCAGCTGTCCATGGCAGCGGCGCGCGGCAGCCGTCGCGGCCTCCGGGATCCACCACGCGCTCGGGCGGCACGTCGGCGTCCTCGAGGCCGAGCTCATCGCCGGCGTAGAGAAACGGCGTGCCACGCAGCGTCAGCAGCATCACCAGCGCGGCGCGGGCCCGAGCCTCGGAGCCGCCCAGGCGTGTGCGCACGCGCGGCTGGTCGTGGTTGGAGAAGACCCACGTCGGCCAGCGCCCGCCCATAACCGTCTCGACGTGGACGATGCGGGCACGCCACGCCGCGGGGTCCCAGGGCACGTTGAGCGACTCGAAGTCGAACGCGAGGTGCAGCTCGTCGTCCTCGCCGAGATAGGGGGCGATCAGCGACGTCTCGCGCAGGTTGACCTCGCCGACCATCATGCGGTCCGGGTACTCCTCGAGCACGCCGCGGATGCCGCGCAGCAGCGCGTGCGTGCCCTCGTGGTCGTGGTAGCTGACGATGTCGGGCGTCGTGACGTCGGCGAGCGCCGGATCCTTGCCGATCAGGTGCACGACGTCGGCGCGGAAGCCGTCGACGCCGCGGTCCATCCAGAAGCGCAGCACGTCGTGCATCGCTGCGACGACCTCGGGCTCGTCCCAGTTGAGGTCGGGCTGCTGGGGGAGGAAGGTGTGCAGGTACCACTGCTCCGTGCCCTCGTCCCACGTCCACGCCGGCTCGTCGGCGAACGCCGCGCGCCAGTTGTTGGGCGGAACGCCGGGATTGCCGTCGCGCCAGCGGTACCACGAGCGCTTGGGCGAGTCACGCGAAGCGCGGCTCTCGACGAACCACGGGTGCTCGTCGGAGGTGTGGTTGGGCACCCAGTCCAGCAGCACGCGGATGGCGCGCCCGTGGGCGTCCTCGAGCAACGCGTCGAAGGTCCGCAGGTCGCCGAACAGCGGCTCGATGTCGCCGTAGTCGGCGACGTCGTAGCCGAAGTCGGCCATCGGCGAGCGGAAGATCGGCGACAGCCAGATCGCGTCGACGCCCAGCCACTGCAGGTACTCCAGGCGCCCGCGCAGCCCTTCGAGGTCGCCCACGCCGTCGCCGGAGGCGTCCGCGAACGAGCGCGGGTAGATCTGGTAGACGACCGCTTCGCGCCACCACATGCGGCGGCGAAGGCTACGGGCCGGCGACGATCGCGGTGGTGACGCTGGTCGTGTAGGTGCCGGCGCGCGCGTTGGCGGGCACCGTGACCCTGACCGTCGGGGTGATGCGGTAGGTGCCCTGGCCGGTGTTGGCCGGCGTGCTGAAGAACGTCACCGGCGCGCCGGTGGGGATCGTGAGCGGGTAGCCGACGGTGTTGGCCGTCGCGGCCCCGCAGCCCGCCGTGCAGACGGAGGCGACTGACTGGATCGCACCCGTCGCGATGGTCCGCCCCGCCGGGCCGGTGAGCATCGGCGCGGAGATCGTGAGGTGGTAGCCCGTGTTGACGTAGGGGCTCGGGTTCAGAGCGCGTACGCGGAAGGTGAACGTCGGCGTCTGGTCGACGCCGTTGAGCGTGACGCCGAACGTGCCGTTTGCGGCCGACACGAGCGAGAGCGCTGCCATGGCGCTCGGTGCGGGCAGCAACAGCGTCAGCCCGAGCACCGACGCCGCGATCGCTGTCACCCGGCGGGTCATCGCGGCCGCGGGCGGCGGAAGATCACCGCGGCGACCGCGAAGCCGGCCAGCGCGAACGCGGCGCCGCCGATCAGCAGGGCGAGCGCGGAGCGGTGCGGCGCGAGCAGTCCGGGCCGCGAGCGAAAGACCTGGTTGACCTGGTGGTCGGAGATCGTCAGGTCGAAGGCGCGGCGCGTGATGCGTCCTCGGTAGCGCAGCTCGGCGATCGCGTGGTAGCGGCCGGGGCCGAGCGCCTTGCGGGTCACCGGGACCGGAAGTCCGATCGCCGTGCCCGCGACGAAGGTGTCGATCGGGAAGCGCGCGTTCTGCAGGCGCTTGCCCCTGGCGTCGGAGACCACGAGCCGCCCGCGACCCTTGACGAGCGTGTTGCCGTCGTTGCGCATGCCGAGCACCAGCGCCTGGCGGCCGTCCTGACCGCCTGCCCGCAGCCCGGTCAGCCCGAGGCTCGGGCGGCGGGGACCGGGGACGCGGATCTCGACGGCAATGATGGTCTGGCTGCGCACGTCGATCCTGAAGCGCCGCCCGCGACGAGAACGGGTGCTCGTCGAACCGTGGGCATCCTCGGCGACGATGCCGCCCAGGTGGTCGCCGGCGGTGGTCCCGGCCGGAACGCGGACGGTGTAGTGCACGATGGTGGACGAGCGTGGCCGCAGGCGCACGCGATAGCGCGAGAGCGCGGTCCACGCGCCGACGCCGACCGGTCCGCGCGGCGAGGCGCCGTAGACGGCGCCGGTGGTGGCGCCCGTCGCGGCGTCGACGGGGGAGAGAAAGACGGCCCCGGTGTGATTGCCGACGTTCGCGATGCGAACGCGGCCCACGGCCACGTGGCCCGGCACGGTGTGGAAGACGTAGTAGCCGCGGGCCGAGCTGGCGCCCTGCGGATCGACGGCGAACTTCGCGCGCGCCTGGGCGCCGGCCGGCAGGGCGGCCAGCGCGAGCAGCGCGAGGGCGGCGGCGAGACGGGGGCTGGGGAGGGCCCGGGTCATCGGGTTGGTCAGGCGATCACGGCCCGCTCACGGCGGCGAGTGTGAGCGTGCTCGTGTAGGTGCCGATGTGGGTGTTCGCCGGGACGTTGACGTTGATCGCGGGCGTGGTGTTCCACTTGCCCGCGCCAGTGCCGAGCGCGGCGTTGAAGAACTTTGCGGTGGTCGGCGCTGTCGGGACGGCGCGCGGGTAGGTGATCACGTTGTTCGCGGCGGTGCACGTCGAGATGCACGTGTTCGTGACGCCGGTGACGCTCGAGGCGGTGGCCGGGAGCGTGTACGCGCCCGCGGTGAACTGCGTCGAGGTGATGGTCAGGTTCCAGCCGCTGTCGCTGCCGGTCGCGTCAGTCACCGTGGTGGGCACGGTGTAGCTCGCGGTCTGGTCCGTGCCGTCGAGCAACAGGCCAAAGCTCGGCGCCGCCGACGTGGAGATGCTCAGGGTGCCGGCGCTGATCGTGCCGGTGACGGTGCTGGTCGCGGCCGATGCCGGCGCCGCCATCACGGCGGCCGCAGCGATCCCCGCAAGCAGGATGTTGAGGCGTTTCATGTTTCTCTCGTCTTCTTGGTTGTTTGCCTTTTGCGGGGACGGTTCACCTCATGTGGTCGGTCGCGGCGGGTCCGCCGGGTGGTCGAGCGGACGAATGTCCGAGAGTGGCTAGGGTCCCGGCTCATGGCAGACATCGGGCGGATCGGCGTCGTCGGCGCCGGGTTCATGGGATCGGGTATCGCGGAGTCCTCGGCTCGCGCCGGCGTGGCGGTGAGGCTCTACGAGCCCGACACCGCGCCGCTCGAGCACTCCCGCGCGAGCATCGAGGCGTCGGTCGCGCGCGGGGTGGATCGCGAGCGGCTGACCGCGGACGAGGCGGACAAGCTGCTGGGGCGGATCGAGTGGTCAACCGACCTCGACGCGCTGGCCGACTCGGAGCTCGTCGTCGAGGCGATCGTGGAGGACGAGGCAGTCAAGCTCGACACCTTCCGGGCGCTCGACGAGACGCTGCCCACGGAGACGATCCTCGCGTCGAACACGTCGTCGATCCCGATCGCCGGGCTGGCCGCCGCCACCGGGCGGCCCGAGCGTGTGATCGGGCTGCACTTCTTCTCGCCGGTGCAGGTGATGAAGCTGGTCGAGGTCGTCGTCGGGCTCGACACCGCCGAGGAGACCGTGGAGCGCGCCGAGGCCTTCGCCGCCCAGATCGGCAAGACGCCGATCAAGACCAAGGACCGCTCGGGCTTCATCGTCAACTTCCTGCTCGTGCCCTACCTGATGGCCGCGGTGCGCATGTACGAGGAGGGCTTCGCCAGCCGCGAGGACATCGACGAGGGCATGAAGCTCGGCTGCGGCCACCCGATGGGCCCCCTGACGCTGTGCGACTTCATCGGCCTCGACGTCCTCTACAGCGTCTGCGACTCGCTCTATGAGGAGTTCAAGCGCGACGAGTACGCGCCGCCGCCGCTGCTGAAGCGGATGGTGGTCTCGGGCCACCTCGGCCGCAAGACGGGCCGCGGCTTCTACGAGTACTAGACCCGGGCGGCGAGCCAGACGCCAAGCTCGCCCGCCGGCAGCGGGCGGCTGAGCAGGAAGCCCTGGGCGACGTCGCAGTCGAGGCTCGCCAGCACGTCGAGGACCTCGGTCGTCTCGACGCCCTCGGCCACGACCGCGAGGCCGAGGTGGCGCGCGAGGTCGATGGTCGAGCGCACGATCGCCGCGTCGCTGGCGTCGTCGGCCATCCCGCTGACGAAGGAGCGGTCGATCTTGACCTCGTCGAGCGGCAGGCGCTTGAGGTAGGACAGCGACGAGTGGCCGGTGCCGAAGTCGTCGAGCGACAGGCGCACGCCCAGCGCGCGCAGGCGCTCGAGTACGTCGGTGGCGCGCCGTGGATCGCCCATGACCGTGTCCTCGGAGATCTCGCACTCCAGGCGATCGGCGGGGACGTCCCAGCGGCGCAGCGTTTCGGCGACCGCATCGGGCAGCGTGGAGTCGA
Source organism: uncultured Actinomycetes bacterium (assembly GCA_963821355.1). GTDB lineage: Bacteria > Actinomycetota > Thermoleophilia > Solirubrobacterales > Solirubrobacteraceae > JAOPZW01. The sequence continues at coordinate 248,593 of CAWGDO010000014.1, forward strand.
CGATGTTCGCCGCCGCGAGGTTGACGGCGACGGGCAGGTCGATGCCCTCGCGCCGCCACTCGCCGCATTGGCGCATCGCCGCGTCGAGGACCCAGCGGGTGATGTCGGCGATCAGTCCGGTGCGCTCGGCGAGGCCGAGGAACTCGCCGGGGCCGAGCAGCCCGCGCTCGGGGTGCTGCCAGCGCACGAGCGCCTCGACGCCGATCGTCTCGCCGCTCCCGAGTGCGACCTTGGGCTGGAAGAAGAGAACGAGCTCGTCGCGGTCGACCCCGCGGCGCAGCTCGCCCAGCAGGGCGAGGCGCTCGGGCGAGTACGGATCGCGCTCGGGGTCGTACGTCTCGATGCCCGTCGTGGCGCGCTTGGCCTCGTACATCGCGACGTCGGCGTGGCGCAGCAGGGTGGAGACGTCGTCGCCGTGATCGGGCTGCACGGCGATCCCGATCGAGGCGCCGAGCTCGATGGCCACGCCGCCGAGCTCGAAGGGGCGCGAGAGGGCGCTCTGCAGGCGCGTGGCGACCTCGCCGAGCGCGCCGCGGTTGGGCAGCACGGCCAGCACGGCGAACTCGTCGCCGCCGAGGCGGGCGAGGATGTCGGTGCTGCGCAGCACGCCGCGCAGGCGCGTGGCGACCTCGACGAGCAGGTGGTCGCCCTGCTCGTGGCCCATCGTGTCGTTGACCTCCTTGAAGCGATCGAGGTCGATGAGCAGCAGCGCCGCAAGCGCTCCGTCGCGCTGGGCGCCGGCCAGCGCCCGCTCACCGAGCTCGTAGAGCTCGGCGCGGTTGGACAGGCCGGTGAGCGCGTCGTGGCTGGCCTGATGGCGCAGGCGGCGCGATGCACGGGCGACCGTGCGGAACAACGCGGCCCAGAGCGCCAGCAGACCGCCGACGAGCGTGAGGATCAGGATGCGCGTGTCCGACGCGATCGCTTGCGCCGTGGGCGCGTAGGACATGTAGCTCTCGAAGACGCCGCCGCGGATCGGGACGTAGACCTCGGTGAAGCGCCCCTTGGCGCCGAGCTCCTCGGCGTTCTCCTCGACGCCGACCTCGATGTGACCCTCGAGCGCCTCGCGCACCTCGTCGTGGTCAATCGCGTTACGCCCGATGAAGGCGTGGTCGTCGGACCAGGCGATGCGGCCGCGCTTGTCATAGAGCTTGCCGCGCAGCAGGCCGCTGGACGAGAACCAGTCGTCGAGGTCGGCGATCCGGTGCGCAGACAGCGGCCCGCTGTCGAGCTCGCCGCTGTGGACCTGCCCGGCGATCCCGACGCGCGCGATCGCGATCGCAAGACGCTCGGCATCGGCGGATGCGCGCCGCTCGATGCGGCTGTGCAGGATCGTCCCGGCCGTCACGCCCAGGAGGGCGATGACCAGGAGGCTGACGACGCCGAACGCCTGCAGCAGGGATGGGCGCGGGATGCGCACACGCATACGGACCGTGCAGTCGGCCGCCTAAGGCGCGGTCTTGAGCGCGACAGGTGCGTGTACGGACGCATGTGCGGCGCGAGCGTCGGCCTCGCTCGCACCGCACCAATGCCCCGAGTGTAGATCGGGAATACGACGCGCGACCTAGCCGAATAGCCTGTCCCGACCATGCTTCTCGAAGGACGAAAGCTGCTGATCACCGGCGTGTTGACCGACCGCTCGATCGCCTACTCCGTGGCGCGCCGCGCCCAGGAGGAGGGCGCGGAGGTGGTCCTGACCGGCTTCGGGCGCGGGCTGCGCATCACCGAGCGCATGGCCAAGCGCCTGCCCACCGAGGCCGACGTCCTCGAGCTCGACGTCAACGACCCGGCCCACCTCGAGGCCGTGGCGGGCGCGCTCGACGAGCGCTGGGGAAGCCTCGACGGCCTGCTGCATGCGATCGCCTTCGTGCCGGCCGACGCGCTGGGCGGCCAGTTCCTGCACACGCCGAGCGCCTCGGCGATGGCGGCGATCGAGACGAGCGCCTTCTCGCTGAAAGCGCTGGCGGCTGCGATGCTGCCGCTGCTCGAGCGCGGCGAGGCGCCGGGCGTCGTCGGTCTGGACTTCGACGCCACCAGGGCGTGGCCGGCCTACGACTGGGCCGGCGTCTCCAAGGCGGCCCTGGAGTCGATCAACCGTTACCTGGCGCGCGACCTCGGCCCGCGCGGCGTGCGTTCCAACCTCGTCGCCGCCGGCCCGCTGCAGACGGTCGCGGCGTCGAACATCGACGGCTTCGAGGGCCTCGCGCAGGTGTGGGAACGCCAAGCGCCGCTGGGCTGGGACCTCGGCGACCCCACGCCGGTGGCCGACGCCTGCCTTTTCCTGCTCTCACCGCTCGCGCGTGCGATCACCGGCGAGATCGTGCACGTCGATGGCGGCGTGCACGCCGTGGGCGCGGCGTCCGTGCAGCCGGACGCCTAGCGCCGCGGCCGCTGCGGGACTAGGGCAATGAGGGTGAGAGTTGGCGGGTGCCGCCGGCGGTCGCGGCCGTCCGCGCCGGGTCGAGCCCGAACTGCGTCGGTTTCTTGCCGGAAACCGGCAAACACTCGCCGCGGTTCGACGGATGAAAGATTCAAGGGCCGCGCGGCATCGATGGTGCGCGGTGGTCGCGTTAGCCTGCGGGGTGGGCGTGGTCGACCCCCGAGCGAAGCGCAGGATCTGGGACTGATGCCTGCCGCGCAGCTTGCCCCGCAGAGGGCCTTGAGAGTCGCGTCCCGTTGGCGGCGGCCACGCCCACCTGTTGGCGGGGGGCCTTGGCTTGCCAGTCGGCGACGAGCTGGCGATAGGCGCGCTCGGCCTGCTCGGCCATCTGCTTCTCGCGGGCGCGGACGTCCTTGAGCGAGTAGCCGGCGGCGCTGCCCTTCTGGCCGCGGCGGGGGCATGGCCGGCCTTGAGCTCCAGTGCGCGTAGCTTCTTGGCGGTCAGCGACGGCCGGCGAAGGCGTAGTCCTCGCCGCGGGTGATCATGTGCCAGCACAGCACGCACAGCTTGCGGGCGGTCGCGACGACGGCGATCTGCATGCCGCGCCGGGCGCGCACGCGCTCATAGAACGCGCGCAGCGGCCCGGGGGTCTTGACCGCGACCCAGGCGGCCTCGACGAGCATCCCGCGGGCGTGCGCGCGGCCCTGCTTGGTGATCCGGCCGTGGCTGGCGGGCTGGCCGCCGGACTGCTTGACCCGCGGGTTCAGGCCCGAGATAGCGCACGAGCTTGTCGGGCGAGCGGAAGCGCGAGAAGTCGCCGACCGCGGCGGTGATCGACATCGCGACGGTGACGTCGACGCCGGGGATCGTCATCAGCCGCTTGGTGCTCTCGCAGCCCAGCGCGACCCGGGCGAGCTCGGCGTCGATGAGCGCGCAGCTCCTGGCCGTGGAAGTCCAGCTGACGCAGCAGCGCCACCGACGGCCTGGCGCTCGTCGGCGGGCAGCGGCTGCTCGGCCAGCCAGCGCGCGGCCCTTGATGCCCGAACAGGTCGGCGGCCGGGCAGCGCGGGATCAGGTTGCGATGCAGGATCGCCTGCACCTGGTTCTTCAGCCGCGTGCGCTGCCGGACGATGTGCGCGCGCCGCGCGACCTGGCGCCGGCGCGCCTGGGTGTGCTCGTCGGCGACCCACACCGCCGGCAGGTAGTCGGCGGCCAGCAGCTGCGCGAGGATCTCGGCGTCGACCTTGTCGGTCTTGACCTTCGCCTCGGCGATCGCCCTGCGTCTTCTGCGGGTTGGAGACCACGACCCGCGCGACCCGACCCTGAAGCAGCACGCACGATCGCGTGCGTGTTGCCCGTCGCCTCCAGCGCGACCTCGTCGGTCGGCGCCAGGCTGTCGGCGAACACGCCGCAGCGCCTCCGGCGGTCATCGCGATCTGACCGGCCTGGCGGACCAGCCCGTCCTGCCAGATCGCGACCTGCGCGAACTCGCGATGCACGTCCAGCCCGATGCACCGTCTGGTCACTGCACTCACCTCCATCTCGATGATCGACGGGTGAAGCAGCGGGCGGGCAAGACGACACCTACGGATCCGCGCTCGAAGCGCATCCGGGCAAGTCGCAGGGGCGGCCAAGTACTAACACGGGCTCGAAGCCCATCGAACAAGAACGGCCTGCCCGTCCACGTCTGCCTCCCGGATGCCCCTGTCCCGGACGGTCGCACCGTACTCACCGCCCCGGACGCAATCGGCGCCCGACACGGTCGCTGGGATCACGCGACGCCTACGCGCCTTTCATACCGGATACGAACTTCGTCGGATTCGTGACGGAGGCCGGCGTCGCGGCCCGCACACCCTCACTGCCCTCGGCCGCGCGGCGCCGCAGGCGCCTGCGGATGACAACCTTAGGCCGGCGCCGCGGCGCCGGGCCTGGAGTAGACCGCCCGCCACCACAGCTCCGACAGCGTGCGGATCGACTCGGTCGCGTCGCCGCGCTTGAGCACGACCTCGCGCGTGATGTGGTTCTCGACCATCGCGAGCAGCGCCTGCGCGGAGAGGCGCGGGGAGATGTCGTCGGGCGCGATGCCGCGCTCCTGGTCGCGCTCGATGCGCGCGGCGGCGCGCTCGACGAAGCGCATGATGTACGGCGCCCATTCGTCGGGCAGGTGCTCGCCGCGCGCGCCGGACAGTTGCGCGGCGAGCAGCAGCAGGCCGGCGTTGCCGTTGACGACGTCCATCACGCGGGCCAGCGAAGCCCGCAGCTCGCGGCGCGGTTCGCCGTCGCCGTCGAGGTACGGGCTCGCGGCGAGGTACATCTGGCTGAAGACCTGCTGGATCAGCCGATCGACCACCGCGCGCTTGTTGGGGAAGTAGAAGTAGACCGCCGTGCGCGAGACGAACGCCTTGCGCGCGATCGCGTCCATGGTCAGCGCCTCGAAGCCCTTCTCGGCGAGCGCTTCGCGCGCCGCCTCGAGAATGGCCTCCTCGGTCGCGTTGCGTGTCTGAACCTCCCGCCGCGCGGCGGTGGCCGTCGGGTTCACCGAGCGGCCTCCAGCGCGAAGGCGATGCGCTCGCGCGTCTCGCTCGGAGCCACGACCTCGTCGATGAACCCGCGCGACGCCGCCACCCGCACCGGCAGGTGCTCGGCCGCGTACGCGTCGGCGAGCGCCTGCGCGTCGGCACCGGCCGCGATCTCGCGGCGGTTGACGACCTCGACTGCTTGACGCGGTCCCATGACACCAATCTTCGCATGCGGCCAGGCCATCGTGAGGTCCGCGCCCAGGTCGCGCGAATTCATCACGATGTGTGCGCCGCCGTAGGCCGCCCGCAGGGTGACCGTGATGCGCGGCGTCGTGGCCACGCTGAACGCGCGCAGCAGCGACGCCCCGTGGCGGATGACGCCGGCCTGCTCCTGCGAGACGCCCGGCAGGAAGCCGGGAGTGTCGACGAGCACGACGAGCGGCAGGCCGAAGCGATCGCACATGTCGACGAACCACGCGCCCTTCTGCGAGGACTCGGCGTCGAGGCAGCCGCCCAGGTGCTTGGGCTGGTTGGCGATGACGCCGACCGGCATGCCCGAGATGCGGGCGAAGCCGACGACGAGGTTGCGCGCCCAGCGCGGGCCGAACTCCAGCAGCTCGCCGCCGTCGGTCAGCCGCGCGGCGACCTCGCGCACGTCATAGACCTCGCGCTCGCGCTCGGGCAGGATCTCGCCCGGGTCGCCGGGCGCCGGCTCCTGGGGCGGGTACAGCGGCAGCGACTCGCCGGCACGCGAGGGCAGGTGGGCCAGCGCGGAGCGCACCATCTCGGCGGCGTGCACGTCGTTGTCGGCGAACAGGTGCGCGACGCCGTTGCGCCCGTGGACCTTGGGCCCGCCGAGCTCGAGCGCCGTGACCTGCTCGCGCGTGACGCGCTCGACGACCGCCGGCCCGGTGAGGAACATCTTGGCGTCGTGCCCGGCCATGACCGTGAGATCGCCCAGCGCCGGCGAGTACGCCGCGCCGCCCGCGCACGGGCCGCCGATCACGCTGATCTGCGGGACGGCGGCCAGCGCCTGGGCGCGGAAGATCGCGCTATAGGCGTGGAGGGCCGCGACGCCCTCCTGCAGGCGCGCGCCACCCGAATGCGGGAAGCCGACGACCGGCGCGCCGACCTTGTCGGCGTGCGTGATCGTGCGGGCGATCGTCTCGCCGCCGCTGGTGCCGAGCGAGCCGCCCTTGAACGAGCCGTCCTGCGCCCAGGCGCACACGACACGCCCGTTGACGCGGCCCGACCCCGACAGCACGCCGTCGCCGACGAGCGAGCGGGTCGGGCGGAACGTCCCGGAATCGAAGAGCAGTTCCAGCCGCGCGCGGGCGACGAGATGCTCTGGTGCGACATCGAAGACTGCGCTCATGCTTTCCTCACAGCCAGGCAGGCGTTCTGTCCGCCGAATCCGAAGGAGTTCGACAGCGCCAGCTCGAGCCCTGGTGCCTCACGCGGCCCCTCGGGCACGTAATCCAGATCGCAGTCGGGGTCGGGCTGCTCGTAGTTGATCGTCGGGGGCAGCACGCCGCGGCGTACCGCCTCGACGCACACGAGGGCCTCCACCGCGCCGGCAGCGCCGAGCAGGTGGCCGATGTGCGACTTGGTCGAGGACACGGGCGGCGGCGTCGCCGACCCGTTGAAGACCTGCTTGACCGCGACGGTCTCGATCTTGTCGTTGAAGGGCGTCGAGGTCCCGTGGGCGTTGATGTAGCCCACGTCGCCCGGCGCTGCGTCGGCGTTCTCCAGCGTGGCGCGCATCGCTTGGATCGCGCCGCGGCCGCCCTCGTGGGGCTGGGTGATGTGGAACGCGTCGTTCGAGGCGCCGTAGCCCGCGACCCGCGCCAGGATCTCGGCGCCGCGAGCGCGCGCGTGGTCCTCGCGCTCGAGCACGAGCACCGCGGCGCCCTCGCCCATGACGAAGCCGTCGCGCCCGGCGTCGAACGGACGCGAGACGCCCTCGCGCGAGAGCGCGCCCATGCGCTTGAAGGCGGCGATGCACAGACCGGTCAGCGCGGCCTCGGTACCGCCGGCGACGACGGCGTCGGCCTCGCCGCGGACGATCATCCGCGTCGCCTCGCCGATGGCGTGGCCGCCGGTGGCGCAGGCGCTCGAGACGCTGAAGCCCGGGCCCTGCGCGCCGAGACGCATGGCGATCATGCCGGCTGCCGCGTTGGGCATCATCATCGGCACGAAGTGCGGGGAGACGGCGCGATCGCCGCCCTCCAGCCACGCCGTGCACTCGTTCTGCAGGGTGTTCAGGCCGCCGACGCCGGTGCCGACGAGCACGCCGAAGCGCACGGGATCGACCCCATCGGGCAACCCGGCCTCCTCGGCGGCCTGCACCGCCGCCGCCACGGCGAGCTGCGTGTAGCGATCCGAGCGGCGCGCCTCCTTGGGCGACATCGCAACCTCGGGATCGAAGTCCAGGCAGGCGCCGACGCCGTCGGCGATGCCCGACCGCTTGTTCAGCAGCGCCTCGAAGAACGCGTCCGGGCCCTCACCGATCGACGAGACGACGCCGCGCCCCGTGATGACGACGTCCGTCACGCTGTCGCACCCGCCTTCTCGCGCGTCAGCTCCTGGACGAGCGCGGCGGCGTCGCCGACGGTGGCGATCGACTTCAGGCGCCCGTCGGCGATCTGCACGTCGTAGCGATCCTCGAGCGCCTTGACGACCTCGACGAGGTCGAGCGAGTCGACGTCGAGATCGCTCCACGTCTGGTCGGGCTCGGCGCTCTCGGCGCCCGGCACCTTGATGCTCGAAAGCTCCTCGCGGATGGCGTCGAGGGCCTCCTGATCGGTGGGCACGTTGGCCATGTCAGGCCTCCTTGGTGTTCTTGTTCATGCGCCCAGCCCTCCGTCGACGGAGAGCGTGGCGCCGTTCACGTAGGCCGCCTCCTCAGAGACGAGGAAGGCGACCGCTGCGGCGACCTCTTCGGGCCGCCCCACCCGACCGGCCGGGACGGCCTCGATGAGGCCTCCGGCAAGGTCGGCGGTCATGTCGGTCTCGATGACGCCCGGGGTGATCGCGTTGCACGTGACACCCCGCTTGGCCATCTCGCGCGCGACCGTGCGCGTGAAGCCGAGCAGCCCGGCCTTGGCGGCGACGTAGTTCGCCTGCCCCGGGTTGGCCCGCTCGGCGACGACCGACGAAACGTTGACGATGCGCCCCCAGCGCGCGCTCAGCATGTCGTTCAGAGCGCGGCGCGTGCAGTGGAAGGCGCCGGTGAGATTGGTGTCGACGACGGCCTGCCATTCGTCCTCGGGCATGCGGATGGCAAGCCCGTCGTGGCGAACGCCGGCGTTGTTGACCAGCACGAGGATCGGGCCGAAGCGCTCGCGGACCTCGTCGAACGCGGCCTTGACCTGCTCGCCGTTTCCGACGTCGGCCTGCACGTCGCCCGACGTGCGACCCAGGCGCGCGACCTTCCAGCCATCCGCCTCGAGACGCTCGGCGATCGCCGCGCCGATGCCGCGCGTGCCGCCGGTGACCAGGGCGCAGCCCTCGTGGCCGTTACGCGCAGACATGCACGCGTTCCTTCCAGGTCACGACGCCCGCGCCCCACACGAAGCCGGCGCCGAAGGCGGCCATGGCGATCGTGTCGCCGGGGTGCAGGCGGCCTTCGCGCTCGGCCTGGGCCAGCGCGAGCGGGATCGACGCGGACGAGGTGTTGGCCACGCGGTCGACGTTGACCATGACCTTGTCGCGCGGCAGCCCGAGTTCGAGCGCTGCGGTCTCGATGATGCGGACGTTGGCCTGATGGGCGACGAAGAGATCGATGTCCTCGATGGTCTTGCCGGCGCGCTCGAGCGCCTCGCGGCTCGCCGCGACCATGCGCCGCACGGCGTGGCGGTAGACCTCGGCGCCCTGCATGCGCAGCATGCGCTCGTCGCGCTCGGCGTAGAGCAGGTCGGCCTGCTCGCCGTCGGCGCCGAGCACGAAGCCGCCGACGCCCAGTTCGAGCTCGCCACCGGCGACTACCACGGCCCCGGCGCCGTCGCCGAAGAGGACGGCGGTCGAGCGGTCGTCGTGGTCGATGACGCGGCTGAGAGCCTCGGCACCGCACACGAGCACGACCGACGCGCGGCCCGACTCGACGAGCGCGGCCGCCTGGTCCAGACCGTAGAGGAAGCCGGCGCAGGCAGCATTGAGGTCGACGGCGGCGGCGCGGTCGGCGCCGAGAACGCGCGCGACCTCGGGGGCCAGGCCCGGCGTGACGCGATCGGGCGTGAAGGTGGAGACGATGACGTGATCGACCTCGGCGCCCGAGCGGCCGGCGTCGTCGAGTGCGAGCAGGCAGGCGCGCGTCGCCAGGTCGGCGAGCGTCTCTTCGCCCTGCAGGTGGCGGCGCTCGCGGATGCCGGTGCGGCGGACGATCCACTCGTCGCTGGTGTCCAGGCGCTGCGCCATGTCCGCATTGGTGATGACGTGGTCGGGCAGCGATGCGCCGACGCCGAAGATCCCGGCGGTCATGCCGCGCCTGCGCTTGGCGGTCAGCCGCGGCCTGACGGCATGGCGCGTGATGGTCTCGATCGTCGCGGCCATCCTCACACCGCCTGCAGGGTTCGCTTGACCAGGCCCGTCAGCACCGAGCCCGGCCCGAGCTCGACGAAGCGCTCGATGCCGGCCGTGCGCAGCGCCAGCAGGGTCTCGCGCCAGCGCACGCCGCGCAGGAGATTCTCGGCCAGCTCTGAGCGGACGTCGATGAACGGCCGCGCCGTCCCGTTGGAGTAGACCGGGATCCGCAGCTCGTGCACCGGCGTGGCCTCGAGCGCCGTGCGCAGGCGCGCGGCGGCGGGCTCCATCAGTGTGGAGTGGAAGGCGCCGCTGACGTCGAGGCGGCGGGCGCGGGCACCGGCGTCGTCGCGGGCGACCTCCTCGGCCTCGGCGACGGCGTCGGCCGGGCCGCTGAGGACGAGCTGGCCGGGCGCGTTGTCGTTGGCCACGACGAGCCCGAGGCGCTCGGCGAGCGCCCGCACGGCCTGCGCGTCGCCGCCGAGCATGGCGACCATGCCGCCCGCGCTGAGCTCGCCGGCGTCGGCCATCGCCGCGGCGCGCTCGTCAACGAGGCGTACGGCGTCGTCGAACTCGAGGCCGCCGGCCGCGACCAGGGCTGCGTACTCGCCGAGCGAGTGGCCCGCTGCGGCTCGGGCCTCGCCCTCGTCGTCGGCCTCCCCGCGCCACTCGTCCCACGCCGCGACGGAGCACAGAAAGAGGGCGGGCTGTTGGAAGCGGGTGCCCTCGACAAGCCGCTCGAAGGGGTCGTATTCGAGCAGCTCCAGACCGCGTTCGAGCAGGGGATGGCCGCGGTAGGGCTCTTCCATCCCCTCCGCATGGCTTCCCTGGCCGGGGAAAAGCAGTGCGCTGGACGGCATCGGGCGATTTCACCCCACGGCGCACACGCGGTTGCAGTTGTTCGACACACGGCCAAGATGTGTCAAATGAGAAAGTCCCGTAGTTACGGGGTTCTTCGCCGAAACGTCGACGCAATCAGGCCCAAGTGTCGAGTGACCGTCGGTCCCGGGCGGGCGCCAGGAGCAGGTGATTCCCTGGTCCAGGAGCCTCAGGTACGTTGGCCCTGACGATGATCGGCCCGTCGGCACTGCTCAAGCCGGTCACGGCTCTCGTGGCCGTTGGGCTGCTCGTCGTCTTCCTCACCGAGGGTGAGGAGCCCGTTCCGGCCCGGACGAGGCTCGTCCAGCCGCGCCTGCGCGTCGACGCCACCTCCGATGCCGAGGCCCGGCAGATGCGCCGCGCCACGCTGCGCCTCGCCCGCGAGCTCGGTGCCGCGGCGCGCTGCGACGTCGCGCGGCCGGCGCCGGAGGTCGAGCGATGCGTGGCGCCCGCGCTCCAGCACGTGGGGGTCGGCGGGCGAGGGGCCTCGATCCTGCTGGGCACCGTCGCAGCGACCGTGCCGTCCGGGCACTGCCTCACCTACCTGGTCGGCCTGGCCGCGGCCAACTCCGCGGCCGGCGACAACGCGCGCTGGCTGTTGGTCAACCTCTACCAGTACCGATCCAGGGAGCGCCGGCGGGCGCTGGTGGGTCAGGTCACGCTGGCGTACGGCATGCTGCGTCGCGCCTCGCGGGCTGCTGCTCCGGACGTCTGTCGGCAGGTGCCGGCCAGCCGGCAGCCTGAATCGGCGCGCTGAGCGCGTCGCTCAGCGCCGGCTGAGCGCGTCGATGCGCGCCTGCGTGCGCATCTCGCTGAGGATCCGCTCGAGCCGCGGCTCGGCCTCGGTGTCGACGTGTGTCATCGCCGCCGCCACCGCGGGGTGCACCTCCGCGATGAGGCGGTGCATCTCGTGCGCGACCGCGCGGTAGCTCGGGTGCCCCTCGCGCCCCGAGCGCAGCTCGATGAGCTGCATGGCCTCGCGCGCGTTGAGGTCGAGCACGTAGCGGATGCGGTAGCCGAGGCACAGCGCGTAGGCCGCCTCGCGGTCGTGGCCCTCGGCCGTGAGGCGTTCCCACTCGACGCGCGAGATCTCCAGGGCGCGCTGGTAGTCGTCGCCGCAGCCCGCCTGCCGCACCTCCTCGGGCACGCCGGCGCCGAGCTGCGGGGTCAGGCGCTGCCACTGGACCGTCAGCATCCGGTGGCGCTGCAGGTCGCGGAAGGCGCCGTAGTCGGAGACGATCTCGAAGCGGTAGCGCAGCGCCTCGAAGCCGCGGCCTGGGCGGTGGCGGCGGTTGGCGCGCACGCCCACCAGGTCGGCCAGCAGCTCGGCGCGCTCGGGCGCCGAGAGCGCCGCCAGGCGGATGCGCGTGTGCTCCTCGCCGGCGCCGGCCGCCTCGAACAGCAGCGCGGCGAGGAGCGCGTCCTCGTCGCCGTCGACGTGCAGCAGGCGCACCGATGGTCGTGCGTCGGGCTCGCCGGGCTCGCGATCGAGGCCCAGGCGCCGCACCCAGCGGTCGGCCGCGCGCTCGCGGCCCTCCAGGTAGTTGACCCACTCGCCGCCGCGGTCGGGACGCTCGACGCGCGTGACGAAGGACGGCATCACGGCCTGCACCGCCTCGAGGATCATCCGGCCGTAGGAGCGCGCCTCGGGCAGCGGGTGGGCCAGCAGGTGCAGGATGAGCTGCTCGTAGGTCTGGCCGCTGGCGTAGATGCCCATGTGCGACAACGAAGCCGCCGGCAGCAGCCCGCGCAGGAGGTCGAGCGCCTTGGCCTGGATCGCGCGACGGCGCGCGGGTGCGTCCTCGCCTGGGAACTCGTCGGCCGCCCATGCCGCGACGCGCGGCAGGGACGGCGCGTACGCGTTGAACAGGGCGTTCATCGCGTTGGCGTAGTGCGGGCCGAGCTCGGGGTCGCGGTAGTAGCGATAGCCCCCGCCGGGCATCTCGGCGTCGTAGGCGATGTAGCGCGTGGACTGCTCGAGGTAGGCGGCCAGGCGCGGGCGCTGCAGGACCTTCGTGAGGACGTTGGAGACCCACTCGCAGGCAACGTGGGCGCCGCCGAGCTGGGCGACGGAGTCGTCGCCGTAGCCGAGGAAGATGCGCTCGTAGAGCTCGGCCGCGCGCTTGCCCTCGTCGGCCGCTTGGGGGTGGGCGGGTGGGGCGAATCCGGCGCCGCGTGGCGCCGAGTCGGCGAATTCGTCGAGGAACAGCCGGCGCAGCGTGCCCTGATAGCGCGAGTAGCGAGCGAACAGCGCGCCCTTGACCGTCTCGGGCAGGTTGACCAGCGCGAAGACCGGGCGATCGAGGTTGGTGACGTGCGGAGCGAGGCGCGCGCGCTCCTCGAAGGTGAAGGTCTCGGCCGGATATTGCACGGGCAGGCAACGCTAGCGCGCCCCTCGGAAGGCACTCATCGCGACCTTTCCGACCTTCTCCACCGATTTGCTCGACATGATGTATTGTGCCGAAACCCGACTGGCTTTAGGCATTTTCTCTCTCGGAGGTCATGTTGCGAACCCCCTCGCTCCTCGCCGTCCTCGTCGTCGCCGCCCTCGTGGCGGCCGGCTGCGGCGGCGCCGACGACACGTCGGGCGGCGGCGGCGCCGCGGCGTCGTCGGGGAAGGGCTCGACGAGGCTGTCGTTGGTCGCCTACTCGACCCCGCAGGTCGTCTACGACCAGGTCATCCCCGGCTTTCAGAAGACGGCCGCGGGCAAGGGCGTCTCGTTCGCGCAATCCTACGGCGCCTCGGGCGACCAGAGCCGGGCGGTGGAAGGCGGGCTGGCAGCAGACGTCGTGACCTTCTCGCTCGAGCCCGACATGACGCGGCTGGTCAAGGACGGGCTCGTGGCGCCGAACTGGGCCAGCAACGCGCACAAGGGCCTGGTGTCGCGCTCGGTCGTCGCGCTGATCGTCCGCAAGGGCAACCCGAAGAGCATTCACACCTGGGACGATCTGCTGCGGCCGGGGGTCAAGGTGCTGACGCCCAACCCGTTTACGTCGGGCGCGGCGAAGTGGAACATCCTGGCGGCCTACGGGGCCAAGAGCGGCGGCGGCGAGGATCCGCGGGCCGGGCTGGACTACCTGCGCGAGCTGATGACCAAGCACGTCACGACGCAGGACAAGTCCGGCCGCGAGGCGCTGCAGGACTTCACCTCGGGCAATGGCGACGTCCTGATCTCCTATGAGAACGAGGCGATCACCGCCCAGAAGAAGGGCCAGCAGGTCGACTACGTCATCCCCGACCGGACGATCCTGATCGAGAACCCGATCGCGGTCATCGCGAAGTCCGAGCACCCCGAGCAGGCCAGGGCGTTTTTGGACTACGCGCTGTCGCCGGGCGCCCAGCAGACGTTCGCCGACTGGGGCTACCGGCCGGTCGACGAGGCCGTCTTTAGGAAGAACGAGTCGAAGTTCCCCACGCCCAGCGGCCTGTTCACGATCCGCGACCTCGGCGGCTGGGGCAAGGTCAACGACGAGTTCTTTGATCCCGACAAGGGCTCGGTGGCGAAGATCGAGGCCGACGCGGGGGTCTCCACTGCCAAGTGACGTCCTCACTGCGCGCGCCGCTGGTCGCCGTCGGCGTGTGGCGGCGCAGCGGCGCGGGCGCGCTGGGCCTCGGGGTGGCGACGCTGTGGCTGAGCGTGATCGTGCTGATCCCGCTGGCGGCGCTCGTCGCGCGGTCGACGGACGGCGGCCTGGACACGTTCTGGTCGGCCGTGTCCAGTCGCCAGGCGCTGGCGGCGCTGAAGCTGTCGTTGTGGACGTCGCTGGTCGTGGCCGCCTTCAACGCGGTGGCCGGCACGGCGACCGCGTGGGTGCTCGTCCGCGACGAGTTTCGCGGCAAGGGCGTGATCAACGCGCTGATCGACCTGCCCTTCGCGCTGCCGACGATCGTCGTGGGGATCATCCTGCTGGCGCTCGTGGGGCCGACGTCGCCGGTCGGCATCCACGCCGTGGCGACGACGTGGGCGATCCTGATGGCGCTGGCCTTCGTGACGCTGCCGTTCGTGGTGCGCTCGGTGCAGCCGGTGGTGCTGGAGCTCGATCGCGAGATGGAGGAGGCCGCCGTCTCGCTGGGCGCGCGGCCGGCGACCGTCTTCCGGCGCGTCGTGTTGCCGAACCTCGTGCCGGCGATCCTGTCGGGCGCGGCGCATGAGCTTCGCGCGGGCGGTCGGCGAGTTCGGCTCGGTCGTGCTCGTCGCCGGCAACATCCCCTTCCACACCCAGCTGGCGTCGGTCTACATCTTCGGGCAGGTCGAGAGCGACGACGCGGTCGGCGCGGCGGCGGTCGCGGTGGTGCTGCTCGGGCTCTCGCTGCTGGTCCTGCTCTCGATCGGCGGGCTTGCGCGCTGGGGGTCTCGCCATGAGCGCTGACCGTCGCGGGCGGCTGGCGCTGCGCGCGCTCGTGCTGGGCTACCTGACGGTGCTGCTGCTGGTCCCGGTCGGCCTGATCTTCTACCGCACCTTCGAGCACGGTCTGATGCCCGTGTGGCGATCGGTGACCACGCCGGCGGCGATCCACGCGTTCTGGCTGACGATCGAGATCGCCGCTGATCGCGGTGCCGGTCAACACGATCTTCGGCGTCATCGCCGCTCTGGCGCTGGCGCGCGGCAGGTTCCGCGGCAAGGCGGTCCTCGACGCCGTGATCAGCCTGCCGTTCGCGCTGTCGCCGGTGGTCATCGGCTTGTCGCTGCTGCTCGTCTACGGCCGCGGCGGCTGGGTGTCGCTGCCCTTCCAGGTCATCTTCTCGCTGCCCGGGATGGTGCTGGCGACGGTGTTCGTGGCGCTGCCGTTCGTCGTGCGCGAGGTCGTGCCGGTGCTGCGCGAGGTCGGCGACGAGCAGGAGCAGGCGGCCGCCACCCTGGGCGCCTCGCGGTGCCAGAGCGTTCTGGCGGATCACGCTGCCCGCGATCCGCTGGGGGATCGCCTACGGCGTCGTGTTGACCATGGCCCGCGCGATCGGCGAGTTCGGCGCGGTGAGCGTCGTCTCGGGGCACATCGCCGGGCAGACCCAGACGCTGACGCTGCTCGTGCAGCAGCGCTTTGAGAACTTCGACCTCGCCGGGGCCTACGCGGCCTCGGCGCTGCTCGGTGTCATCGCGATCGCGACGCTGCTGGCGATGACGCTGCTCAAGCCCCGAAAGGAGAGCGCATGATCTCGGTGGACGGCGTGACCAAGCGCTTCGGCGCCTTCCGCGCGCTCCACGACGTCTCGCTGCAGGTCCCGCAAGGGTCGCTGACCGCGTTGCTGGGCCCCAGCGGCTCGGGCAAGTCGACGCTGCTGCGGGTGATCGCCGGGCTCGAGGCGCCCGACAGCGGGCGCGTCGTGATCGCGGGCGCCGACGCCACCGGGCTTGCCGGTCCAGCGCCGCGAAATCGGGTTCGTCTTCCAGCACTACGCGGCCTTCAAGCACATGACCGTGCGCGAGAACGTCGCCTTCGGCCTGCGCATCCGCAAGCGCCCGCGGGCCGAGGTCGCGGCGAAGGTCGACGAGCTGCTGCAGATCGTCGGCCTGCAGGGCTACCAGGCGCGCTACCCCGCACAGCTCAGCGGCGGGCAGCGCCAGCGCATGGCCCTGGCCCGCGCGCTGGCGATCCAGCCGCGGGTGCTGCTCCTCGACGAGCCGTTCGGAGCGCTGGACGCCAAGGTCCGCGCCGACCTGCGTGCCTGGCTGCGCCGCCTGCACGACGAGGTCCACGTCACCACCGTCCTGGTCACCCACGACCAGGAGGAGGCGATGGAGGTCGCCGACACGCATCGCGATCCTCAACGACGGGCACATCGAGCAGGCCGGCACCCCACGCGAGCTCTACGACCGCCCCGCCAACGGCTTCGTGATGTCGTTCCTCGGCCCGGTGGCGCGGCTGGGCGAGGCGCTCGTTCGCCCGCACGACCTGCACGTCACCGCCGACCCGCGCGACGGCGCCCTGGAGGCGATGGTCGACCGCGTCGTGCACCTCGGCTTCGAGGTCCGCGCCGAACTCGCGCTCGGCGACGGCACACCGCTGACCGTCCAGCTCACCCGCGACGACGCGCTCGCGCTCGAACTCGCTCCCGGCGACATCGTCTGGGTCGGGCAATCGGCCGCACCGCAGGCGGTGGCCGCATAGTGGCGCACTGGTGGCTTGATGTGGGTGGAGCTGCAGGACAGGACTGCGGCGTTGAAGGTGGGCGGGGCCGAAGGCGCGGGCGGTCGCCCTCGGGGCCTACGAGTGCCGCCGGCGGTCGGCGAATCGCGTCGCGTGGGTCCTTTCGCTCGAAGAGCGAGTACAAAGCCCCACGCGACGCGGAGTTGGCACGCCGCCCCTCTGGCTGGAGCACGCCCCGTAGACCACCGGCTCGCGAGGTCGGCCCGCGCCGGCGGTGCCGCCAGTCTCACTCGCTCGTTGCCCTGACCACACAGCGTCGCCAACGCGCGCGGACGACGAAACCCACGCCAAGCCTCTAGCGCGTGACCCACGCCTCCGGGTCCTCGGCCAGCTTCGCCACGCGCGCCGGCAGGCGGCCGGCGGCGACGTCGGCCAGGGTGACGCGCTCGACGACGGCGCGCAGGCTCGCCCGCACGGCGATCCAGACCTGCACGAGCGGCGCGGCCGCCCCGGCGTAGTCGACGTCCTCGGGCGGGCCCCCGCGGACCGAGGCCAGCGGGCCCTCGACCGCGCGGATGACGTCGGCGACGGTGATGTCGGTCGCCGGCCTGGCCAGCCAGTAGCCGCCGTCGGCGCCGCGCTGGGAGCGCACGATGCCGGCGTGGCGCAGGTCGCCGAGGATGTTCTCCAGGAACTTCAACGGGATCGACTGCGCCTGGGCGATCGCCTCGCCCTTCGTGGGCCCCTCGCCTGCCGCCGCGAGCTCGACCGCGGCGCGCACCGCGTAGTCGGCCCGGGCGGAGATGCGCATGCGCGCATCCTGTCAGGCCGGCCTGCCGCCGCGCGCGCTACCCGCTCGCGGCGACCGTCAGTGCCGCGGCGACCACCGCGTCCTCCCACGCCATGCCCGTGCTCTTGAAAAGACGCGGGCGCGCGGGGTCCGCCGTCGCGCCTCCGCGGACGAGATCGGCGAGCGTGACCAGCTCGGATTCCGGGATCCCTGCGGCGATGACGTCGCCGGCCTCGCGCAGCGCCGAGCGGCGCGACTCGACGACCACCGTGCCGCGGCCGGCAAGCGTTTCGTCGACCTCACGCGCGTCGGGCTCGTGAGAGCCGATCGCAACGACCGTCGCGTGATCGGCGACGAGGGCGCCGTCGAACAGCGGCTCGCGCGCCGTCGTGCAGCAGCAGATGACATCAGCCGCCGCGACGAGCTCGGAGGTGTCGCCGGCGTCGCGGCCGACCACGTCGACGTGCTCGATCGGGCGCACCGCGCGCATCGCTGCGATGTGCGCTCGGGCCTGCGGACCGCGGCCGAAGACGACCAGCCGGCGCGCGTCCTCGACGGCCAGGCGCCGCACCGCCAGCGCCGAGACCGCGGGCGTGCGCAGGTTGGTGAGCGCGATCCCGTCGATCAGGGCGACCGGCGCCAGCGTGCCCGCGTCGAAGACGACGCACACGCCCTGCACGCGCGGCTGCCCGCCGACCGTGACGAGCTTGACGGCGGCATGGCTGCCGACCGCCGCGGGCATCACGAGCAGCTCGCCACGACCGATCGCGACGACGCCGCGCGGCGCCTCGCCCTCGGGGTCGAGCCCCGCGAGCAGCGCCGCCTCCAGCGCGTCGGCCGCCGCGGTCACGCCCAGTAGGCGCTCGACGTCGGCCGCCGAGAGGAACGGCAGGCTCATCGCAGCACGAAGCCGGTGCCGAGCGGATCCCGTGCGTCGAGCACGAAGTGGTGCTCGCCGGTGCGATAGGCCATGCCCTCGACCTCGGTGAGCACGCCCTGGCTCGTCGCGCCGACGACCCGCGCCAGGAAGGTCGACCCGACGATCGAGTCGTGGCGCAGCTCGAGGCCCTCGCGCAGCGCGCCTTCGTCCACCAGCAGCGCGCACCGCGCCGACGTCCCCGAGCCGCACGGCGAGCGGTCGACCTCGCCGTCGGCGAAGATCGTCACGTTGCGCTGGTGGAGGTCGCCGAGCTCCTCGTAGAGGATCGTGCCGTAGACGCCGTCCGGGTCGCGCACGACGCCCGAAGCCTCCAGCGCACGCTTGACCGCGCGCCCGGCGTCGATCAACGCCTGCAGGTCGTCGGGCACGACGCGCAGACCGAAGGACGCGGCCGGTACCGCGGCGTAGGTCGCGCCGCCGTAGGCCACGTCGACGCGCACGCCCGCGGCCTCGACGTCGCGGGCGACGACATAGGACGGCACGTTGCGAAAGGCCACCGAGGCAACACGGCCGCCGTCCATGCGCACCCGCGCCACGACGCGCCCGGAGGGCACGTCCACCGTCACGTCGACCGCGCCCTCATCCGGCGCGGGCACGCGACGCGACTCGACGGCCCAGGCGCCCAGCGCGATCGTCCCGTGACCGCAGGCTGTGGAGTAGCCGTCCTTGTGCCAGAAGAGCACGCCGAGGTCGGCGCCCGCGTCGTCGGGCTCGACGAGGAAGCAGCCGTACATGTCGGCGTGGCCGCGCGGCTCGTGGCAAAGCAGTCGCCGGACGCGATCGACCTCCTCGGTGACGGTGGCCCGTCGCTCGCGCACCGAAGCGCCCGCGATCGCCGGCACGCCCGCGGTGACGATCCGGAACGGCTCGCCCGCCGTGTGGTAGTCGGTGGTGGCGATCTCCACGCCCCCTGGTCGCGCTGGCGACATGGCCTCCTAGAAGAGGCCGCGGAACGCGTGCCCCGCGTCGACCGCGAGGTCGAACAGCGGCGAGGGCACGATGCCGAAGAAGAGCGTCGCGGCTCCGAACAGCAGCGCCACGAACCAGGTCTCGGGCTGTACGCCCACCGTGTCGGCCTCGGGCGAGCCGCCCGCCATCGCCGGCTGTCCGGTCGCCAGCGCGGTGCCGGGCGCGGGAGCGTCCTGCATCCACATCGCGACGATGACCTTCAGGTAGTAGGCCAGGGAGACCATCGACCCGATGACGATCACCACGCCCAGCCACGTGTAGTCGCCCGAGACGGCCGCGTCGATCAAATAGAACTTGCCGATGAAGCCGGCGGTGACGGGGATGCCCGCCAAGCCGAGCATGGCGAGCGTCATCGACATCGCCAGCAACGGCCGTTGCACGCCGAGGCCCTGCACCGAGGCGATGTCGTCGCCCAGGCCCGTCTCGCGCTCGCGGATGACGATCACGGCGAACGCGGCCAGGTTCATCATCAGGTAGACGGCCAGGTAGAAGACGGTCGCCTGCACGCCGAGCTGGGTCGCGACGACCACGCCGGCGAGCATGTAGCCGGCCTGCGCCACCGACGACCACGCCATGAGGCGCTTCAGCGAGCTCTGGCCCAGCGCGCCGACGTTGCCGACGATGATCGTGATCGTCGCCAGCACGGCCAGCGCCGGCGCCCAGTCGACGCTGGCGTCGAGCAGCGCCACGTCGAAGAGCCGCAGGAAGGCGCCGAACGCGGCCGCCTTGGTCGCCACCGCCATGAACGCGGTGACCGGCGTCGGCGCGCCCTCGTAGACGTCCGGCGTCCACTGGTGGAACGGGGCCACCGACGCCTTGAAGGCGAGGCCCACGACGCTCAGCCCGATGCCGGTGAGCAGCAGCGAGTCGTTGGCGACGTTTCCGGTCGCGCGCGCGATGCCCGCGAAGTCCGTGGAGCCGGTCGCCCCGTAGAGAAAGGCCAGCCCGTACAGCAGGGTCGCCGAGCCGACCGACCCGATGATCAGGTACTTCAGCCCCGACTCCAGCGACGTCGCGCGGCGCATCTCGGTGGCGCACAGCACGTAGAGCGGGATCGACAGCAGCTCGAGGCCGAGGAACAGCGTCACGAGGTTCTGCGCGGCGACGAGCACCCACATCCCCGCCGTCGCGGTCAGCAGCAGCGCGAAGTACTCGCCGTGCGCGGCCTCGCGCGGCGCCACCGCGCGCCACGACAACAGCACCGCCGCCGCTCCGCCGGTGCAGAAGATGAAGGAGAGGACGATCGTCAGGTCGTCGAGGCGCAGCGCGCCGGAGATCAGGTCCTTCTCCTCGCCGTACTGCCAGATGCCCAGGCCGATGGTCGCCAGGAAGGCGGCCAGCGCGAGCAGCGGGACGAGGGTCTCGCGCACCACCCGCGGGCGCAGCAGCCCGACCATGAGCACGAGCGTCGCGCCGCCGAGCAGCGCGATCAGCGGCGAGACCCCGGCCCAGTCGATGTGCGGGGCGGGTGGGGTCGTATTCGCCGCGAGGATCACCGCGACGCCTCCCTCGCGGGCTGGGTGAGCGCCTTGGCGTCCCTGATCGACGCCTGCACCGCGTCCTGGCTGCGCTTGAGCGCGATCTGCGGGTAGAGCGCGATGGCGACGATGAGCACGACCAGCGGCGCGACCACGAGCCCGTCGGTCAGCGCGATCTCGCGCGACTCGACGTGCGGCCCGACGCGGTTGTGCATGGCGCGGATGAACAGCCGCAGCGTGTAGACGCTGGCCAGCGCCACGCCGGTGAAGGCGACGATCGCGATGACGATCTTCGAGGTGAAGACCCCGAGCAGGATGAAGAACTCGCCGACGAAGTTCGACGACCCGGGCATCGCCAGGTTGGCGAACGCGACGATCAGGAAGAGCACGGCAAGCACCGGCGCGCGGAACGCGATGCCGCCCATGTCGCGGATGTCCTCCGAGCCCCCGGCGCGCGCGGCGAGCACCGCGCAGATGAAGAACGCGGGCGCGACCACCAGGCCGTGGTTGAACGCCTGCAGCAGCGCTCCCTGGGCGCCGGTGTCCTTCAGCGAGAAGATGCCGAGCGTGATGAAGCCGAGCTGCGCGACCGACGAGTAGCCGAGGATCAGCCGCACGTCGGACGTCGTGAAGGCCATCGCCGAGCCGTAGAGCACCGAGGCCAGCGAGATCAGCAGCACGAGCTCCTGGAAGTGCACCGCGGCGTCGGGGAAGACCGGCAGCGCGATGCGCAGGAAGCCGTAGGCGGCGACCTTCGACAAGATCCCCGAGAAGACGGCCAGCACCGGCATCGGCATCGCCCGGTAGCCGTCGGGCATCCAGCCGTGCACCGGGAAGGCCGGCATCTTGACCAGGAAGGCCGCGGCGAAGAACAGGAAGATCCACTCCTGCGAGCCGACCGGCAGCCGCCGCGCCGTCGAGGAGAGCTGGACGAGGTCGAACGTGACGGTGTCGCCTGGCGCGAGCACGCCGGTGGCCACCGCCGCCGACAGCATCAGCAGCGAGCCGACGAGCGTGTAGATGAACAGCTTCACCATGCTCGCCACGCGGTTCTCCGACGTGCCCCAGCCGCCGCCCAGGAAGAGGAACGGCACGAGCATGAGGTCGAAGAAGATCACGAACAGCGCGAGGTCCTGGGCCATCAGCGCGCCCAGGACGCCGCTCTCGGCGAGCCCGAACCACAGGTAGAACAGGCGCGGGCGCTCCCACTCGCGGAAGGCCGACCACACGATGCTGGCGAAGAACAGCACCGCGGCGAGCACGATCAGGAAGAGATTCAGCCCATCGACGCCGAGCTTGTAGTGGATGCCCAGCTCACTGATCCAGACCTTGTCGATGACGAACTGCAGTCCCTTCTCGCCGGTGTCGAACTTGACCAGCAGGACGATCGAGAGCACCAGCGCCGCCGCGGAGCCCAGCAGCGCCGCGAAGCGCGCCTCGGTGGCGGGCAGGATCAGCCCCGCCAGCACGGCGGCCAATGGGAGCCAGAGGAGGATCGTCAGGTTCACGCGCTCTGCAACAGGAAGTAGAGGGCGACGCCGAGGAGGCCGAGCACGAGCAGCGCGGCGTAGGCGCGCAGGAAGCCGTTCTGCAGGGCGCGCGCGGCGGCCGACCCTGCCTTGACGATCCCTGTCGTCCCGCCGACGAAGAAGCCGTTGACGACCACGCGCTCGAAGGTCTGCTGGCCGAAGCGCCCGGCCCATGCCCACGGACGCACGACGAGCGCGTCGATGATCTCGTCGAAGTACCACTTGTTGACGAACAGGCGGTACAGCGCGCTGAAGCGCTGGCGCACCCGCTCGCTCGTCCCCGGGTGTACAACCCAGACCTGGTAGGCCGCGTAGATGCCGGCCAGACCGATGACGGTGCCCAGCACCATCCCGAAGACGGTCAGCGCATCGCTGGGCGTGACGTCGATCGTCGCGTCGGCGAACGACGGGTCCAGGAAGTTCTCGAGCACGTGGTCGATGAACGGGATCTGGACGAATCCGCCGACGGTCGCGAGCACCGCGAGCACCGCCATCGCGCCCTTCATCTCGCCCGAGCGCTCCGCGATGTGGTGCTCGGGGCCGGGGAAGCCGACGTCGGTGTCCTCGATCTCGCCACTGGCCGGGTTGAACGGCGCCTCGGCGTGGTGCAGGTGGCCGTCCTCGAGCTCGCGCGCCTCCGGGCACGGCTCGCCCCAGAACGCCCGGAAGATCATCCGCCACGTGTAGAGCGCGGTGAAGATCGCGCCGATGTAGCCGCCCGCGTACAGGATCCACCAGCCGCCGCCGCGTGCGCCGATGTCGGCCAGGATCTCGTCCTTGGAGAAGAAGCCCGAGAACGGGGGCAGGCCGGTGAGCGCCAGGCCGCCGATCACGAACGAGAGGTAGGTGAACGGCATCGCGCGTTTGAAGCCGCGCATCCGGTCCAGCGACTGCTCGCCGGCCATCGCGGCGATGACCGAGCCGGCCGCCATGAACAGCAGCGCCTTGAAGAAGGCGTGCGTCATGAGCTGGAAGAGGCCCGCGACGTAGGCGCCCGCGCTGACGCCCATGATCATGTAGCCGATCTGCGACATCGTCGAGTAGGCGATGACGCGTTTGAGGTCGGTGACCGCCAGGCCGATCGTCCCGGCGATCAGCAGCGTCACGCAGCCGATGACCGCCCCAACCAGCGAGGCGGCGTCGGACAGCTGGAACAGCGGGTGCATGCGCGCGATCAGGTAGACGCCCGCGGTGACCATGGTGGCGGCGTGGATGAGGGCGGAGACCGGGGTGGGGCCCTCCATGGCGTCGGGAAGCCACGTGTGCAGCGGCACCTGTGCCGACTTGGCGAAGGCGCCGACCAGCAGCAGGATCAGCCCCGCGGTCAGCGCGCCCTCGTGTCCGGCGAAGTCTCTGGAGGCCGTGTCGAAGGTGCCCAGGAAGTTCAGCGTGTGCGAGTGGCGGAAGATGAAGTAGGTCCCGAGCACCAGGCCGACGTCGCCCACCACGTTGACGACGAACGCCTTGATGTCCGGCCGCCGTCGCCGTCGTGCGCCGGTACCAGAACGAGATCAGCAGGTACGACGCCGCGCCGACGAACGCCCACCCGATGATCAGCAGCAGGAAGTTGCCCGCCATGACCAGGACGAGCATCGAGAAGACGAAGAAGTTCAGGTAGGCGAAGAAGCGCGCGTAGCCGCGATCGCTCGACAGGTAGGCCACCGAGTACAGGTGGATGAGCGTCGACACCCCGGTGACCACGAGCGCCATGAAGATGCTCAGCGGGTCGACGAGGATCGAGATCTGCCCGTTGACGCCGACGCTGTTGGCGTAGTCCCAGCCGACGTAGACGACCTGGCGCGCGTCTTCGGCGCGGTTCTCCAGTGCGATGCAGGTCGCCACCGCGGCGACGAACGCCGCCGCGATCGCGAGGGTGCCGATCCAGCCGATGGCCTTGGCCGGGAGCGCGCGGTAGCCGAAGCCGTTGATGATGCAGCCGATCAGCGGGAAGACGAGAATGAGCCAGGCGCTCGTCTGCATCTAGCCGTGCAACTCCCGGATCTCGTCGACGTCGATCGGCAGCCGGCGGCGGAAGATCGCCACGACCAGGCCGAGGCCGATGCAGACCTCGCAGGCCGCGACGACCATCACGATGATCGCGAAGATCTGGCCCTCGCCGTTGTTCCACATCCGCGCGAAGGCGATCAGCGCGATGTTGGCCGCGTTGAGCATGAGCTCCAGGCACAGGAGGATCACGAGCGGGTTGCGGCGCGTGAGCACGCCGGCGGCCCCGATCGAGAACACGAGCGCGGAGACGACCAGGTACCAGTCGAGGTTCACCAGCCGCCCTCGTCTTCGCGCGGCTTGTCGCCGCCGCCGACGCCGAGCTCGAAGGGCTCGCGCGAGCTCGGCCCGCCGACGGCCTCGGCCATGGTGCCCGTGTTGAGCGGTCGCGTGAAGTCGATGACCGACAGGCGCTCGGCCTCCTCACCGATGCCGCCGCGCCGGCGCGCAAGCACCACCGCGCCGACGGCCGCGATCAGCAGCAGGAACGACGCCACCTCGAACGGCAGCAGGAACTTCGTCAGCAGCAGCTCGCCGATCTGGGCCGGGCTGCCGAATGCGGCGGGCAGCGTCGGCCCGTCCGTGTCGAGCGCCTGCAGGCCGGAGCCGAGGATCGCGATCGACAGCTCGGCGAACAGCGCGAGCGCGAACAGCAGCGCGACCGTGCGCTGGCCGCGGCCGACCGGCGCGCGCAACTGCGCGGGCCCCGAGCCGCCGACGTAGGCCACCACGAAGACGTAGAGGACCATGACGGCGCCGGCATAGACGACGACCTGCGCGGCGGCGACGAACTGCGCCTCGAGCAGCAGGAACAGGGCCGCCAGCGACAGCAGGTGGAAGACGAGCGCCAGCACCGCGTAGAACGGGTTGCGCACCATCACGACCCCGACCGCGCCGGACACGGCGCCGATGCCCGCGATGAAGAAGAAGACCTCGGACATGCGGATTAATTTCCCACCCGCCCCAGCTACTCGCCCTCGCGACGCAGCGGCGTGCGCTCGAAGGGCTCGGCCAGCAGCATCTCCTTGGTGAAGATGAGGTCGGGGCGCGAGTAGTCGGACATCTCGAAGTCGTTGCCCATCGTGATCGCGTCGAACGGGCAGGCGACCTCGCAGTAGCCGCAGAAGATGCAGCGCGCGAGGTTGATCTCGTAGACGGCCGCGTAGCGCTCGCCGGCGCTGATGCGGTGCTCGGGCGTGTTCTCGGCGGCCACCACGCGGATGCAGTCCGCCGGACAGGCGGCGGCGCACAGCGAGCAGCCCACGCACTTCTCCAGGCCCGTGTCCTCGAAGCGGTGCAGGCGGTGGCGGCCGCGGAAGCGCGGGTAGACCGGCACCTTCTCCTCGGGGTACTGGAAGGTCGTCACGCCCTGGACGATCCCGCGCCGGAACGTCGTCTTCAGGCCGCGCAGCGTCTCGCCGAAGGCACGGTACGTGCCGCCTGCGGCGCTCGGCTGCGGGCTGCGGACGACCTCGATCGTCTCCTCGGGCAACTGCCACTTCGCGTCGCTCATGCCACCACCACGATTGCGGTCACCAGGGCGTTGAGGGTCGCCAGCGGCAGCAGCACCTTCCAGCCGAAGCTCATCAGCTGGTCGTAGCGCAGGCGCGGCAGTGTCGCCCGGATCCAGATGAAGAAGACGACGACGAACCACATCTTCGCGAGCACCACGAACGGGTCGACCCAGGTGGGCGGGTCGAGCCCGAAGGGCAGCAGCCAGCCGCCGAAGAAGACCGTCGTCACCACGCCGGAGACGACGAGCACGTTGAGGTACTCGGCGAAGTAGTAGGAGGCGAAGCGCCCGCCGCCGTACTCGGTCATGTAGCCCTGCACGAGCTCGGCGTCGGCCTCGACGAGGTCGAACGGCGGGCGGTTGGTCTCGGCGAACGACGCGGTGAGGAAGATCAGGAAGCCGACGAACTGCGGGATGAAGTACCACATGCCCTGCTGGGCCTCGACGATCCCGACCAGCGACAGCGTGCCCGCAGTCATGATCACGCCGACCAGAGCGAGGCCCTGGGAGACCTCGTAGGAGATGAGCTGGGCGGCGGCCCGCATCGAGCCCAGGAACGAGTACTTCGAGCCCGAGGACCAGCCGCCGAGCATGATCCCGTAGAAGGCGATCGCGCCGAACGCGAAGAGGTACAGCGGCCCGATCGAGACGTCGAGGCCGTACAGCCCGGTCTTCGTGCCGAAGATGTCGACGACGCCGCCGAAGGGGATGATCGCGAACGCGGCGACCGCGGTCGTGATCGAGATCACCGGGGCGAGCGCGAACAGCCAGCCGATCGAGGTGCGCGGCCGGAACTGCTCCTTGGTCAGGAGCTTGCCGATGTCGGCCAGAGGCTGCAGGATCCCAAAGGGCCCGACGCGGTTGGGACCGTAGCGATTCTGGAAGCGCCCGAGCAGCTTGCGCTCGACGAGGAGCACGATGGGGACGAGCTGCAGGGCGACCGCGAAGATCACGATCGCCTTGAGGATCTGCATCCACCACGGCTCGTAGTAGCCGACCTCGGCGAGCGGGAGAGCGGTCAGGCCCACGGGGTCTCCCCTCCTGGCGGCGCCGTGCCCGGCGTGGCCGCGGACGGGGGTGCTCGCCGCACCTCTACGAGCGGGCCGTCCAGGGCGTTTGTCTCCAGAAAGACGCTCCCCTCCGGGATCGCGTCGCGCAGCGCCACCGTCGCGTCGACGGTGTGGCCGTCGGCGCCGACGACGACGCGGTCGCCCTGGAAGAGCTCGAGGCGCTGGGCGTCGGCGGGCGAGATCTCCAGGCGCAGCTTGGGGTGCAGGAAGCGCAGCGCGGGCGAGACGCGCACCTCGGTGGCGTTCCAGATCGAGCGGAAGGTGCCCAGGCGCAGGCGGCCGTTGGCGTCTGCCGCGCTCGGCGGCTCGGCGCCGTCCGCGGCCTCCGGCTCGGCCGCGGGGAAGGTCGCCGCGGCCTCGCGCTCCTGCCAGCGGATGCCCTTGCCGCCGATCGCCTCGAGCGTCAGGCCGGCGTAGAACGGCACCGCGGCGCAGAGCTGGGCGCTGACCATGGCGCCGGTGAGCACGCCGAGGTCGAGGTCCAGGCGGCGGGCAAGGTCGGCGATCACCGACCACTCCGACCGCGTCGACCCGGGGTGCCCGATCGCCGGACGCAGGCGCTGCAGGCGCCCGTCGGGATGCGTGAGCGTGCCCTCCTTCTCGGCGTAGCTCTCAGCGGGGAAGACGATGTTGGCGTGCTCGCGGATGCCGTCGGTGAGGAAGGCGGCGTGCGCGACCACCGTCGTCGCGCGCTCCAGCGCGCCGGCCCACACGTCGCGGCCCGGGAGGTCGACGAGCGGGTCGCAGTGCAGCAGGTAGAGCGCGGTCAGCTCGCCGGCGCCCGCCGCGGCCGCGATCGCGGCGGTGTCGCGGCCGGACGCCTCGACGTCCGCCAGGCCCGGGCCGGCGTTGGGCAGCACGCCGGCCTCGGCCAGTCCGCGGCCGTTGGTGCCGGCCGGCACGCACAGCAGGCCCGCGCCGTCGCGCCCGCTGTCGAGGTCCAGCCCCCGCGCGAGGGCGAGCAGGGCGCGCGCGGCCTGCTCTCCGCGCGGCCCCGAGACGAGCCGCTCGCCGTAGAGGATCACGACGTCCTCGCCGGCCTGCAGCGCGCGCCCCAGGGCGCGCACCTCGGCGGCTTCGGCGCCGGCGGTCGCCGCGAGGCGTTCGACGTCCTCGCGCCGGCCGGCTTCGAAGGACGCGGCCAGCGCCATGACGAACGCCTCGCCCGCGCCGGGCGCGAAGCGCGCGGTGGCGCCCGCATTGGGGTCGAGCGACGACGGCCTGCTGGTTGCCACCGCGAGCGCGACGTGGCGCCGGCGAACGCCCTTGCGGATGCGCAGGTCGACGATCGGCATGTCGTCGACCGGCTCGCAGTCGAGCACGAGCACGCTGTGTGCGAACTCGAGGTCCACCACCGTCGCCTGCAGGGCCGGCGCGCCCAGCGCGCGGTGCAGATCGAGCGCCAGCGTCCCGCCGGGCCGCGAGTCCAGGTCGCCCGAGTCCAGGCCCTCGCGCATGAGGCGCTGCAGGAGGAAGCCCTCCTCGTTGGTCGTCTCGCCGCCGGCGACCGCGCCGACGCGGCCCTTGGCGCGCCGCAGCGCCGCGGCCGCCTCGGACAGCGCGCGCTCCCAGCTGACCTCGCGCAGTTCGCCGCCGTCGCGGATCAGCGGCCGCGTGATGCGCTCGTCGACGTGCACCGCCTGGTAGGCGAAGCGGCCCTTGTCGCACAGCCAGCCGTCGTCGACCTCGACGTTGTCGCGCCCGAGCACGCGCAGGACGCGCTCGTCGCGCACGGTGAAGGTCACGTTGCACTGCGCCGGGCACAGGTTGCAGACCGAGCCCGAGCCCTCGATGTCCCACGGGCGCGCGCGGAAGCGGTAGGGCTGGGAGGTCAGCGCGCCGACCGGGCACAGCTCGACGATGTTGCCGCTGAACGGGGCGACGTAGGGGTGGCCGTCGAAGGTCGAGACGTAGGTGTGCGCCCCGCGCTCCTCGAGGACGAGCTGGTAGTCCTCGGAGACCTCCTGGCTGAAGCGCACGCAGCGGTAGCAGAGGATGCAGCGCTCGCGGTCGATGGCGACCAGCGGGCTGAGCGCGAGCGGCTTCTGGAAGTGGCGCTTGGGCTCGATGAAGCGCGAGCGCCCGCCGCCCCAGCCGAAGGAGATGTCCTGCAGGGGGCACTCGCCGCCCTTGTCGCACACCGGGCAGTCGAGCGGGTGGTTGATGAGCAGGAACTCGACCACCGCCTCCTGCGCCTGCTTGACGCGGTCGGTCTGCGTGTGGACGACCATGCCGTCCTTGACCGGGGTAGAGCAGCCGGTCTGCAGCTTGGGGATGCCCTCGATCTCCACCAGGCACATGCGGCAGGCGCCGACCGGCGCGCCGAGCTTGGGCTCGTAGCAGAAGACCGGGATCTCGACGTCGCCGTACTTGGCGGCGTCGACGAGCATCGCGTTCTGGGGCGCGCTGACCTCGACCCCGTCGATCGAGAGGGTGACCATCCGCTCCTCGGGGCGCGGCATCAGTGCTCCCTCACTAGGCGACTGCTCCCTGGATGATCGCCTCTTCGGGCGCCTGCTCGGTCGTCGCCAGCTCGTTGCGGGCGCGCGCCGCCTCGATGTGGGCCTCGAACTCCTCGCGGAACTTCGCGATCATCGAGCCGATCGGCATCGCCATCGAGTCGCCCAGGACGCACAGGCAGTTGCCGATGATGTTCTCCTGGACCCCGGCCATGATGTCGAGGTCCATCGGCGTCGCCTCGCCCGAGTCGATCCGCTCGAGCATCTTGACCGTCCAGTTGGTGCCCTCGCGGCACGGCGTGCACTTCCCGCACGACTCGTGGCGGTAGAACTTGGCGACCTTCAGCGCGACGTCCACGACCGAGGTCGAGTCGTCGACGATGATGATCGATCCCGAGCCGAGCATCGAGCCGGCCTTGGCCATCGTGTCGAAGTCGTAGCTGAGGTCGAGGTCGTCCTTGGTCAGCACCGGCGAGCTCGAGCCGCCGGGGAACCACAGCTTGATCTCGCGCCCCTCGAGCGGGCCGCCCGCCAGGCCGTAGATGATCTCGCGCGACGGGATCCCGAGCTCGATCTCATAGTTGCCCGGGCGCTGGACATGGCCGGAGATCGACACGACCTTGGTGCCGGTCGAGCCCGTGGTGCCGAGCTTGGCGTACTCCTCGCCGCCCATGCGGATGATCGTCGGGGCGGTCGACAGCGTCTCGACGTTGTTGACCAGCGTCGGTCCCTGGTACAGGCCCTGGTTGGCCGGGAACGGCGGCTTCAGGCGCGGGTTGCCGCGCTTGCCCTCCAGCGCGTCGAGGAGCGCGGTCTCCTCGCCGCAGATGTAGGCGCCGGCGCCACGATGGACCCAGAGGGTCAGCGAGTGGTCGGAGCCGAGGATGCGGTTGCCGAGGAAGCCCTTGTCTCTGGCCTGCTCGACCGCCGCCTCCAGGCGCTCGGCCTGCAGCTGGTACTCGCCGCGGATGAAGATGAAGGCGCGAGTGATGCCGCCGGCGTAGGCGGCAATGATGATCCCCTCGACGAGCTGATGCGGGTTCTTCTGCATCAGCTCGCGGTCCTTGAAGGCGCCGGGCTCGGACTCGTCGGCGTTGCAGACCAGGTACTTGTCCATCGCGCCCTTGGGCAGGAAGGACACCTTCGTGCCCATCGCGAAGCCGGCCCCGCCGCGGCCACGCAGGGCGCTGGCCTCCAGCTCCTGCAGGACCTCCGCGCGCGTCATCGTCAGCGCCTTGCGCAGCGCCTCATAGCCGCCCGTGCGCTCGTAGACGTCGATGGTGTGAAGGTCGGGCTCGTCGATGCCCTTGAAGAGGAGGGGGGCTGCGCTCATGTGCTCATGCCGCGGCGTTCGGGTCGGTGGACTTGCGGTACTTCAGCTGGCGGTCGGGCAGCGGCTCCTCGCCGCGGCGGACGGCCTCGATGACCTCGGGCACCTCGTCGACCTCGATCGGTCCGACATAGGAGCCGTCGATCGAGGCCATCGGCGCGAGGTCGCACGCGCCCAGGCACTCGAACGCGCGCAGGTTGAACTCGGGATCGTCGCCGGCGTGCTCGTGGAAGGCCTCGAAGAGCGCGTCGGCGCCCCGCAGCGAGCAGGAGATGTTCGTGCACACGTAGACGTCGTGGCGGCCGACGGGCTGCGTGAAGAGCATGTCGTAGAAGGTCGCCACGGCGGTGAGGTATCCAGGCGTCAGGCGCATGACGCACGCCGCCTGCTCGATGCCCTCCGGCGAGCACCACCCGTAGCGCTCCTGTACGGCGTGCAGGGCCGGGATCGCCGCCGAGTGGCGGTCGGGGTAGCGCGCCATGTACTCCTCGATGCGCGCGCGCAGCTCGTCGGGCACCGGCGTCGTGGCCGGGTCCGGGATCGGGGCCGGGTCCTTCTCCAGGTCGGCGGCCTCGTCCCAGCCGGGGACGCGCGAGCCGTGCCCGAAGCGCGGCACGCGACTCGGATCGATCGCCATCTACTTCGTTCCCTCTCCGCTCACCGGTCGACTCCCCCGATGATGGGGTCAAGGCACGCCAGCGACGCGATGAGGTCGGCGATGTAGACGTCCTTGACCATCGGGGCCGTCATCTGCAGGTTCACGAACGACGGGTCGCGCATGTGCACGCGCGCGGGCTTGCTCGAGCCGTCGGAGCGCACGAAGCAGGCCAGCTCGCCGCGCGGCGACTCGATCGGGTAGTAGACCTCGCCGGGCGGGACGCGGAAGCCCTCGGTGACGAGCTTGAAGTGGTGGATGAGCGCCTCCATCGAGGTGGCCAGCTCGTGGCGCGGCGGCAGCGCGACCTTGCGGTCCTCGGTGATGAACGGACCCTCGGGCAGGCCGTCGAGCGCCTGCTCGATGATCCGCACCGACTCCTTCATCTCGAGCATCCGCACGAAGAAGCGGTCGTAGTTGTCGCCTCGGGTGCCGATGGGGACCTTGAAGTCGAAGTCCTCGTAGGAGCAGTACGGCGTCGCCTTGCGCATGTCCCACGGGTGGCCGGCGGCGCGCAGCAGCGGACCCGTGACCCCCAGCGCCAGCAGCTCGTCGACCGGCAGCGGGGCGACGTTGCGCAGGCGCTGCAGGACGATCTCGTTCTTCGCGAGCAGGTCCATGTACGAGTCGACCCGCTCGGGCATGATCTTGCAGAAGGCGCGCACCCCCTCGACGAAGCCGAGGGGGATGTCCTCGATGACGCCGCCGACCTGGAAGTAGCGCGTGTGCATGCGCTGGCCCGACGACATCTCGAAGAGGTCGAGGATCGTCTCGCGCTCGCGGAAGCCGTACCAGAACATCGAGATCGCGCCGAGGTCCAGCGCGCTCGTGCCGAGCCAGACGAGGTGGCTCATGATCCGGTTGAGCTCCATGTGGATGACGCGGAGGTACTGCGCGCGCGGCGGCACCTCGACCTCGAGTAGCGTCTCGACGGCGCCGATGAAGGCCATCGAGTTGAAGTAGTAGGCCAGGTAGTCCATCCGCTCGACGACGGGGATGACCTTCCAGTAGCTCTTGTCCTCCGCCGTCTTCTCGATGCCGGTGTGGAGGTAGCCGATGATCGGCTTGAGGTCGCGCACGACCTCGCCCTCGAGCGTGACCAGCAGCCGCAGCACGCCGTGCGTGGCGGGGTGGTGCGGGCCGAAGTTGATCGTCAGCAGCTCGGACTCGGTCGCCGATTCGATCGGCTGCGAGCGCGCCGAGATGTCGATCGACTCCTCCTGGCGGCGGTACTCGGAGAGCTCGGTCATGCGGTGTAGTCGCGGCCGAAGGCCTCGTCCTTGGTGAAGAGGACGGGCTCGCCACCGATCGGGAAGTCGCGCCGTTGGGGGAAGCCCTCGTAGTCCTCGGGCATGAGGATGCGGCGCAAGTCCGGGTGGCCGTCGAAGACGACGCCGAACATGTCGAAGACCTCGCGCTCCTGGTGGTTCGCGGTCGGCCAGTCGGGCGTCACCGACTCGACGTGGGCGTCGTCGAGCGGGACGCGCAGCTTGACCGTGATCCGGTCCAGCTGCTCCATGCTCAGCAGCTCGTACTGAACGCCGAGGCGCGGCTCGACGGGGTAGTAGTCCAGTCCGTGCACGCTGGCCAGGAAGGTGAAGCCCTTCTCGCGCAGGAACTGCAGCGTCGCGCGGATGGCGGGCGGCACGACGTGGATGGCGGCCTTGCCGCGGAAGAACTCGGTGTCGCGGACGCTGTCTTCCGCGCGCTCGCACAGCTCCTTGGCGAGGAGCTCGAGGCCAGGCGCGTCAGGCACCCGCGGTGTCCCCCGGCGGGAAGACGTTGACCGCGGCTGCGTCGGTGGGCGCCGTCGGCGCGAGCTCCTCGGTGCCGACGGCGTTGTAGCGGTCGCGCCAGCCGAGGCTCGGGTCCTGCTGGATCATCGAGCGCAGCTTGAGGATGCCGTGCATGAGCGCCTCGGGGCGCGGCGGGCAGCCCGGCACGTGGACGTCGACCGGCATGAACTTGTCGGCCGGCACGATCGCGTAGTTGTTGTAGACGCCCATCGACGACGAGCAGGCTCCCATCGCGATGGCCCAGCGCGGCTCGAGCATCTGGTCGTAGACGCGCCGGATGACGGGCGCCATCTTGATCGAGACGCGGCCCGAGAGGATGAGCATGTCGGCCTGGCGCGGCGAGGCGCGGAAGGCCTCGAAGCCGAAGCGCGCGATGTCCAGGCGCGAGGCGACGATCGACATCATCTCAATCGCGCAGCAGGCCAGCCCGAACGTGGCCGGGAACATCGAGTTGCCCTGCGCCCAGGCGACCGCCTTGTCGAGCGTGGTGATGAGCAGCGAATCGCGGACGTGCTGCTCGAGATCGTCGCCCTCCAGCTCGCCTCGCAGCATCTGCTGGGAGCGGAGCTGGCGGATGCGGAAGTCGCTGGGCGGCTTCTCCCGCCGGACTATCTCCATTCGAGCGCTCCTCGTCGCCAGACGTACACGAACGCGACGAGCAGCAGCGCGATGAAGACGATCGTCTCGACGAGCGCGAACGTCCCGAACGCGCGCAGCTGCACCGCGACCGGGTAGAGGAACACGACCTCGATGTCGAAGAGGATGAAGAGCATCGCGATCAGGTAGAAGCTGATCCCGAAGCGGAACCCCCGCTGGACGTCCGACGGCAATCCGCACTCGTACGGATCGGTCTTGGTGCGAACCTTGGGCCGCCCGCGCGCGCCGATGTAGGTGTTGATGATCGTGAAGACTCCGCCCACGGTCGCGCCGAGGACGAGGAAGACAACGGCAGGGAAGTACGAGCGGAGCATGAGGGGGGACGGGAAACCGGGTTCTACCACCATTTGTAACGTCTTGATACTTAGTGGCAGATGACGCAGGTGGCCGAGGTCGTCGCGCTCGTCACCGCGGCGGTCAACCTCGTCGCCGGAGCGCTCGGCGCCTGGCGGTGGTGGACCGTCGAGCCGTCGCGCGCGTTCTGGGTGCTGTGCCGCGCCGGGCAGCTTTGCGCGGTCGTGCAGGCGGCGGCCGCCGGCGTGCTGGCTGTCCTGGGCTTCGAGCCCGACGACCACCTGTACTGGCTCTACGCGCTGCTGCCGGTGGCGGTCTCGTTCGTCGCCGAGCAGCTGCGCCTGACCGCCGCGCAGGCGGTGCTCGACGCGCGTGGGCTGGAGGACGCGCAAGCGGTCGGCGAGCTCGAGGAGGACCAGCAGCGCTCGGTCGTCCTGTCGATCGTGCGCCGCGAGATGGGCACGATGGCCGCCGCGGCGATCGTCATCGCATTCCTGGCCGCGCGCGCGTGGGGAACGGCGTGAGCGCCACCAAGCAGGAGCCCGTGCGCCGACGGCGAACTTGACGCCGAGCCCGGCGCCGGCCCTGGACGGTCCTCTGTTCACATCGCGATCGTCTTGCAACGGCGGCAACCTGGCCGGCGCCGGGCTTCCCCCCGCCGCGCGCGCTCGCGGCGCGTTGCTACACGCCGGCCAGGAACCTCTCCATCACGCGGTTGACGTCGCCCGCCGCCTCCATGTGCGGCGAGTGGCCGCTGCCCTCCAGCACGACGACCTCGGCGCTGTCCGGGACGTGGCGCGCGTGCTCGGGCGGGATGATCCGGTCCTGCTCGCCCCAGACGACGAGCAGGGGCACGCCGAGCTCGGCCAGGCGGTCGGCGACGAGCACGTGCTGGCGTCCCTCGCCGAAGACGTGGTCGGCGATCGAGCGCAGCGCCGCGGCGACGCCGTCGATGCGCTTGTACTTCAGGACGTCGTCGACGAGCTGGCGGGTGACCTGGCCGCTGTCGGCGAACAGCAGCTCGAGCACGGGCTTGAGCTCGCGCCGGCTGCCGGCCGAGATGAAGCCGTCGAGGTACTCGCCGTTGATCTCCTCGCCGAGGCCGGCGCTCGCGACGAGCGTCAGCGACCGCGCGCGCGACGGGTCGCGCAGCGCGAGGCTCGCGGCCACCAGGCCGCCCAGCGAGTGGCCGACGAGGTGCGCGCGCTCGATCTCGAGCGTGTCGAGGAACTGTGCCACCGCGTCGACGAGGAAGTCGAGGTCGCCCGGCCCGACGTCCTTCGACGAGCCGCCGTGGCCGGGCAGGTCGAGCGCGTAGACGGTGCGCTCCTCGGCCAGTGCCGGCGTGGTGAACAGCCAGTTGTTCAGGTCGCCGCCGAAGCCGTGCAGGAGCACGACCGCGTCGTCGCCCTCGCCCTGGCGCAGGTAGCGCAGGGTCCCCGCCGCCACCTCGACGGTCTCGGGCTCGGGCCCGGCGTCCTCCTCGGCTCTCGCCGGGCACGAACGACGCCTCGAACTCGGCGACGAACGCGTCGATGTCGGCGTCCGCGACCTCGGCGGCGGCGACCACGCCGAGCAGGCCGCCGACCGGGATCGACGTCGCCCGGGCGACGCCACCCGCCGGCGCAGCACGCCCGGCGACCGGGCGTCTCGACCGCGCCGTTGATCTTCTCGGTCTCGACCTCGGCGACCTCGTCGCCGACGGCGATCTCGGCGCCCTCGTCGACGAGCCACTCGACGAGGCGGCCCTCGGTCATCGACAGGCCCCACTTGGGCATGCCCGAGCTTCTGGATCCGTCGCTCATGCCGGCGCGCGCGCCCCCGGCCGTCTCGCGCACCGCCGTCGGCGATCCGTCCGGGCTCGGCACGTAGGCGTCCTCGAGCACCGGGCTGAAACGGCACCGGCGTGTGCGGCGGCGTCACCATCTGCGGCGCGGCCTTGAGGTCGCCGAAGGCCTCCTGCGCGACCTGCGCGACGATGTCGGCCGCGATGCCGCAGCGCGGGTTGGCCTCGTCGACGACGACCAGCCGGCCGGTGTTCTCGACGCTCTCGAGGATCGTCTCCTCGTCGAGCGGCGACGTCGTGCGCGGGTCGATGATCTCGCACGTCGATGCCCTCGCCGTCGAGCTCGTCGGCCGCCTGCTCGGCGCAGCAGCACCATGCGCCCGAGCGCGACGATCGTGACGTCGTCGCCCTCGCGCACGATGTTGGCCTCGCCGAACGGGATCGTGTACGCGCTCCTCGGGCACCTCGCCCTCGATGCGCGTAGAGCACCTTGTGCTCGAAGAAGATCACCGGGTCGTCGTCGCGGATCGCCTGGATCAGCAGGCCCTTGGCGTCGTACGGCGTTCGACGGCACGACGACCTTCAGGCCCGGGATGTGGGTGAAGATCGGGTACAGCGCCTGCGAGTGCTGCGCGGCCGCGCGGATCCCGGCGCCCCACATCGTGCGGATGACCATCGGGGTCTCGGCCTTGCCGCCGAACATGTAGCGGAACTTCGCCGCCTGGTTGAAGATCTGGTCGAAGCAGACGCCCATGAAGTCGACGAACATCAGCTCGGCGACCGGCCGCAGCCCGGAGGCCGCCGCGCCGGCGGCGGCGCCGATGAGCGCCGACTCGCGAGATCGGCGTGTCGAGGACGCGGCTCGGGGAACTCGGCGGTACAGGCCCTTGGTCACGCCGAGGACGCCGCCCCAGGCGTCGTCCTCGCCGGCGCGCCGGCGCCGCCCGACGACGTCCTCGCCCATGATGACGACGGTCGGGTCGCGCTCCATCTCCTGGGCGAGCGCCTCGTTGATGCGCCTGCTGGAAGGTGATGCGTCGTGCCATGACTGCCTCCTCTCTCAGTAGCTGACGTAGACGTCGGTCGTGACCTCGGCGGGCGTCGGGTCGGCGCGCCGCCTTGGCCTCGGCCACGGCCTCGTCGATCAGCGTCGGCGACCGTCGTCGTCGATCGCTGCCGAGGTCGTCGTCGCTCGACCATGCCCGCCTCGGTGACGCGGCGGGAGAACGCGTCGAGGCAGTCGCGCGTGCGCGCGGATCTCCTCGACCTCGCCGGCGCCGCGGTAGGTCTGCTGGTCGCCCTCGAAGTGGCCGTAGTAGCGGATGACCTTGCACTCGAGGAGCGTCGGGCCGCCGCCCGCCGCGGGCGCGCTCGATCGCCTCGCCCGCGGCCTCGTAGCACGGCGAAGAAGTCGAAGCCGTCGACGACGACGCCGGCATGCCGAAGCCGTCGGCGCGCTTGGCGACGTCGACGCCGCTCTGGTGGTAGGTCGGGCGACGTCGACTCCGCGTAGCCGTTGTTCTCGACCACGAAGACGACCGGCAGGTTCCACACGGCGGCGAGGTTCAGGCTCTCCAGGAAGGTGCCCTGGTTGGAGCCGCCGTCGCCGGTGAACGAGACGGCGACCTGGTCGGTGCCGCCTGACCTTGGCGGTCAGGCCGACGCCGCAGACCAGCGGCGGGCCGCCGCCGACGATGCCGTTGGCGCCGAGCATGCCCTTCGACAGGTCGGCGATGTGCATCGAGCCGCCCTTGCCGTGGCAGATGCCGTCGCGCTTGCCGTAGATCTCGGCCATCATCGCCGTCGACGTCGCAGCCCTTGGCGATCGCAGTGGCCGTGGCCGCGGTGCGTGCTGGCGATGTAGTCGTCGGGGCGCAGGTGCGCGCAGACGCCGGCGGCGATCGCCTCCTCGCCCGCGTAGAGGTGCACGAAGCCCGGGATCTCGCCGGTGGCGAACTCGATGTGCAGTCGCTCCTCGAACTCGCGGATGGTGCGCATCACGCGATAGGCCTCGAGCAGCTGGTCCTTGGTGAGCTCCCCGGAGACCGGGGGCGCGACAGCCGACATGGCTCTCCTCCTGGGGGGACGGCAACCGGTTGAGGGCGACCCTACTCCGCTGCGCGTTGCACGGAAGCTGCGTGTGCGGACATCACCGCGTCGACGTCGATGCGCAGCGGCCCGTCGGCCAGGCGCACCGTCGCGCCGTCGTCGCCGTGGCGCTCGATCTCGCGCTCGCCGTCGAGCGCCAGCGAGGCACCGTTGGCGGCGAGCGCCACCGGCACGCCAGGCTGCAAGGCCTCGTAGCTCGCGACGGCGATCGGGGTCACCAGCCCGGGCGCCAGCGCCACGTCGAGGACGACCTCGGCGTGCGCGGGGTCGCGTGCCAGGCGCACGTGCAGCCCGCGGCTCCCGGGCGCAAGCATTCCCGCGACCGACGACAGCCCGACGGCGCCGGGATCGGCGACCGTCACGAACAGCTCGCTGAGCGCGTCGTGGCGCCACAGCGCGCGGGCGCCGACGAAGCGCTCGCGCGTCACCGCGACGTCGACGAGCGCGAGGTCGGGCTCGGCGTCGCGGCGCTCGACGACGAGCGCCGCCTCGCGGCGCAACGCGTCGGCGCCCGCGCGCCCGGTCGCCACCAGGCCGGTGGCGATGCCGGCCACCGTCGTCTCGCGCATCTCGGGGAAGACGTTGTTGGTACCGGTCGACAACGCGCACATCGGGACGTCGCCGCACGTCTTGGCCACGACGCGGTGCGTGCCGTCGCCCCCGAGGACGACGATCGCGGCGACGCCCTGGTCGAGCATGCGCTCGACCGCGCGCGTCGTGTCGGCCGCCGTCGAGGTCAGGGCCATGTCGAGCTCGGTCAGCGCCGGCAGTCGATCGGGCGTGCGGCCCGCAAGGTAACGGTGCAGCGTGCGCGACAGCCCGTCGCCCGCGGGCATCATCAGCGCGCGCTGCACGCCCACGGCGCCCAGGCCCGCGAGCAGCCGGTAGACCATCGCCGCCTTGTCGGCGTTACCGAACACCGACGCGCCGGCGACCAGGCGGCGGATGTCGCGCCCCGAAGCCGGGTTGGCGACGATCCCGACGCAGCCGTCGGTGGTCATCTACGGCACCACCTTCAACTCGCCGTACTGCCCGAGGTTGTCGTGGTTGGCAAGCGTGCAGACGAGGCGGTACTTGCCCGCATCGAGGTCGATCGTCGTCGATCCGCTCTGGCCGGGGAACAGTGTCTTGGTCGCCTCGCCGTACTGCTTCTCCTGCTCGCCGCTCGTCGGCTGCTTGAACTGCACGACCGCGAGGTTGTGGGTGAGGCGGCCGTCGTTACGCGCGTCGAACGTGATCCGGCCGGCGGTGACCTCGATGCGCTCGGGGGTGATGCTGTACTCGTCGAGGGTCACCTGCACCCGGCGGTCAGGCGCGCGCGTGTAAGCGACGTCAGACCCGCAGCCGGCCACCGAGACGGCCGCCAGCGCGAGGAGCAGCAGCAGGAGGCGTCCGCCCGTCATGGCCTTTCGTATGATGGCGCCCGTCATGGGCCGACGCCGCGCAGCCACCGCCGGTGCTCTCGCACTGGTCGCCGCCGGGGTCGTCGCCTGCGGGGAGAAGGGGATCTCGTCCGAGATCGACTCGCAACCGGCCAACGTCCAGCACGGCGCGCAGCTCTTCTCCGAGCGCTGTTCGGGCTGCCACACGCTCGGGGTCGTCGGGGCTCAGGGCACCACGGACAACGTGCGCCAGCGCGAGCGCGTCGACGGGCCGAACTTCAACACCCGCAAAGAGACTCCCGACAACGTCCTCTACGCGATTCGCAACGGCGGCTTCTCGGGCGCGATCATGCCGGAGAACATCGTGGTCGGGGAGGACGCCAACGACGTGGCGGCCTTCCTCTCGAAGTACGCCGGCAAATAGATGGCCGAGTGCTCGACCTCCGGCTGATCCGCCGCGACCCCGACGCGGTGCGCGCCGCCCTCGCGCGCCGCTCGCCGGACCTGGCGGCGCGGGTGGACGAGCTGACCGAGCTCGATGCGGGCTGGCGTGAGGCCACGGCGGCCTCCGAGCGCCTGCGCGCCGAGCAGAAGGTGGCCTCCGAGGGGATCGCCGCAGCCAAGCAGGCCGGCGAGGACGCGACCGATGCGATCGCGCGCATGAAGGCCGTCTCGGCGCAGGTCAAGGCGCTGGGCGAGCGCGCCCGCACCGCCGAGGAGGACCTGCAGGCGGTGCTCGTCTCCCTGCCCAACCTGCCCGACGAGACCGCCGCCGCCGAGGACGAGGTGGTGCGCGAGGTCGGCGAGGCGGGGGCGACGGGCGCCGATCACCTCGAGCTGGCGGGCGAGCGGATCGACATGGAGCGCGCGGCGCGCCTGTCGGGCTCGCGCTTTGCCTATCTGCGCGGCGACCTCGTGCTGCTCGAGTTCGCGCTGGTGCGCTGGGCGTTCGACAGGCTGGCCGGCCACGGCTTCGAGCCGGTGGTGCCGCCGGTCCTCGTGCGCGAGGAGGCGCTCTACGGGACGGGCTTTCTGCCCGACACCGAGCAGCAGATCTACCGCTTGGCCGACGACGACCTCTATCTCGTGGGTACCAGCGAGGTCGCGCTCGCCTCGCTGCACGCCGACGAGATCGTCGACGAACTGCCGCTGCGCTACGCCGGCTTCTCGTCGTGCTTCCGGCGCGAGGCCGGCGCCGCCGGCAAGGACACGCGTGGCATCTTCCGCGTGCACCAGTTCGACAAGCTCGAGATGTTCACGTTCGTCGAGCCGGACGCGTCGCGCGACGAGCACGAGCGCCTGCTGTCTATCGAGGAGGAGCTGCTGCAGGAGCTCGGCATCCCGTACCGCGTCGTCAACATCGGCGTGGACGAGCTCGGCGCGAGCGCGGCCAAGAAGTATGACTGCGAGGCGTGGATGCCCGGCCAGGGCCGCTATCGCGAGGTCACCTCGACGTCCAACACGACCGACTACCAGGCGCGGCGGTTGAAGATCCGCTATCGCCCGTCGGAGGGCGCGTCGGCCGAGGTGCTGCACACGCTCAACGGGACCGCCGTCACCTGGCGGCACATGATCGCGCTGCTCGAGAACGGCCAGCGCGAGGACGGCAGCGTGGCGTTGCCCGACGTGCTCGTGCCCTACGGAGCCCCGGCTACCCTGCCGCCGAGCGAACGGCGCTGATCGCTTCCTCGCGGGTTGCGTGGATGTCGAAGGTGGCGTCCAGGCGCGTGATCTCGAACAACCGCAGCACGGTCGGGTTCGTGCACACGAGCGACATGTGCCCGCGCTGGCGGGTCACGCGGCGCAGGCCGTTGAGGAGCACCGACAGCCCGGTCGAGTCGATGAACTCGACCGCGCTCAGGTCGAGGACGACCGCGGTCTTGCCGCGGCCGATGGCGCTGTCGAGCAGCACGCTGAATCGGGGCGCCGTCGACACGTGGATCTCGCCCGCGATCGCGATCACGTGCGTGCGCTCGTCGAGATCCTCTTCCGACAGCTCGAACTGTGGCTCGGCAAAGGCCACGGCGCTTGCCTATCCGACCGGAGAGGTGGAAGTCAAACGGAACGTGTGCTGCGGCGGGGTCCGCTGGCCGCCGCCGCAGTGTGCAGAAGCTCCAGAACGTCGGTGCCGAGGTCGGTGAGCACGTAGCGGTGGGCCGGGCGCCCCGGCGACCCGCCCGAGCGCGGTCCGACGGTGCGCAGGAGCCCTGCCTCGGCCAGGAGCTGGAGGTGGTGGCGGACGGTCGGAGCCGGGATCTCCTCGCGTTCCATGAAGGCGACGTCGCCGGCGGCGAGCGGCTCGTCGCTGATCGCGAAGGCCCGCAGGGCGCTGATCCGAAGCGGATGGGCGAGCACTCGGAAGGCGCGAGCGAGCTCGGCGTCGGTGTGCGAGCTGTAGTTCCGGCGATGCTGGAGCCGCACGAGCGTGATGGTGCCACTCCGTCACGACATGCGCGGGCAGCGCACCGTTTGTTGCGCCGGACGGCAGGTTCGGAGCGCCGAGCGGAGGAGCGGCCGATCGGAGATGGTTGCGCGCGGTGCTTGACGGGATCCAGCCCTACGACCGGAGGTGGCTGCGCGCGGACATCGTCGCCGGGATCACGCTGGCGGCGCTCGCGATCCCCGAGGTGATGGGCTACGCGCGGATCGCCGGGATGCCGGTGATCACCGGGCTCTACACGATGCTGGTCCCGGTCGTCGCCTTCGCGCTGTTCGGGTCGTCGCGGCATCTGGTGGTCGGTGCCGACTCTGCCACCGCCGCGATCATGTTCGCGGGGATCGGTGGCCTCGGCATCTCCGGCCTGGCGCCGGCCTCGCCGCAATGGGCCGGACTGGCCGCTCTGAGCGCACTGCTGGCCGGCGGCATGCTGTGGCTGGCGCGCATCGCCGGTCTGGGCTTCCTGGCCGACTTCATGTCGCGCACGGTGCTGGTCGGCTTCCTGACCGGCGTCGGCATCCAGGTTGCGGCCGGCCAGGTCGGCGGGATGCTCGGAATCCCCAAGCAGTCGGTCGACGTGCCGTTCTTCAGTGCCACGTTGGCCGACCTCGTCAAGACGCTCGGGCACATCGGCGAGGCCTCGTGGCAGACGGCGCTCGTCTCCGCCTCGGTGATCGGTGTGTTCGTCTTCTTCGAGCGCCGGATCAAGGCGATCCCCGGCGGCCTCGTCGCGGTGGCGGGGTCGATCGTTCTCAGCTGGGCTCTGGACCTGAAAGCCCACGACGTCGCCACCCTCGGCCCGGTACCGAGCGGCCTCCCGAGCATCGGCCTGCCGAGCGGCGTGAGCTGGCACGACGTCGTGCGCCTGCTGCCCAGCGCGTTCTCGATGTTCCTCGTGATCCTCGCGCAGAGCGCGGCGACCTCGCGCGCGTATGCGGTGAAATACGGCGAGCGCTTCAACGAGGACACTGACCTGGTCGGGCTCGGTCTCGCGAACGTCGCGGCAGGCCTCACCGGCGCCTTCGTCGTCAACGGCAGCCCGACGAAGACCGAGATCGTCGACGACGCCAAGAGCCGCACGCAGGTCGCCC
The DNA here is from genome assembly GCA_963821355.1 of uncultured Actinomycetes bacterium. Taxonomy (GTDB): domain Bacteria; phylum Actinomycetota; class Thermoleophilia; order Solirubrobacterales; family Solirubrobacteraceae; genus JAOPZW01. Next base: position 291,269 of record CAWGDO010000014.1, read on the forward strand.
AGCTGACGGCCGCCGCCGCGGTGGCGGTCGTGTTGCTCTTGCTGACCAAACCGCTGGAGTACCTGCCCGACGCCGTGCTCTCGTCGGTGGTCTTCGTGATCGGGGTCAAGCTGGTCGCGGTCCGGAGCATGCGCGCGATCTACGCGTTGCGGCGCGACGAGTTCTGGGTCGCGCTGGTGACCGCGGCCGTCGTGATCGCGATCGGCGTCGAGGAGGGGATCATCCTTGCGATCGCGCTGTCGCTGCTCGTCCATGTCAGCCGTCACTACGCGCCGCACAACGCTGTTCTCAGCTTCAACGAGCAGGGGCGGCCTGCGCTGCTCAAGCCGGTGCCGGGCACCGTCACCGAGCCTGGATTGGTGGTCTACCGCTTCGCCGTCGGGATCTTCTACGCCAACGTCGAGCGCCTCTCCGACGAGGTCATGGGACTCGTCGGCGTGCCCGACCCGCCCCGCTGGCTGGTCCTCTACGCCGACGCGATCGACGACGTCGATTACACGGGCGCGAAGACGCTGCTCGAGCTCGCCGACCAGTTGCACAAGCGCGGCATCGTCTTCGCGGTCGCGGGCGCCAACGAGCACGTCCAGCGCGTGCTCGATCGGTTCGGGCTGATCGCGCAGATCGGGCCCGACCGCTGGTTCGCCAGCGCCGACGATGCGCGCGCGGCCTTCCACCGCGCGTGATCAGAGCCCGGTCTCGGCGGCGACCCTGCCCGACTTGACGGCGTCGGCGAGCGCGTTGTAGTCGCGCTCGTTGCGCTCCGCGTAGGCGTTTGAGAACTCGAGCATCGCGCGGTCGAACGTGTCCCCGGCGCCGAGGTAGGAGGCGATCGCGATGCGGTCGCCGCTACGCGCATGCGCGCGTGCGAGCGTCCAGCCGCACAGCCTGCCGTAGGCGGCCATGCCGCGTGGGGTCATCGCCTCGATCGCGGCCGACGTCTTCCAGTCCTTGAGCTGGCGCACGTAGAAGTCGCGGGCGACGCCGTCGATCCCGGCGTCGACGTGCAGCCAGCCCAGGAAGATGTCGCTGGCGGCCTGCATGAGCCGCTGGCCGGTCACGACGCGCTCGCCGTGGTTGGCGTACTCACTCGGGCCGAGGAATGGCTCGAGCACCGAGGCCTCGGCCTCCTTGATCTGCAGGAACAGCGGGTCGCTGCTGTCACGACCCATCAGCAACGCGATCCACGCTCGCGTCCCGACGCTTCCCACGCCCACCACCTTGCGCGCGACGTCCTGCAGCTCGAACGCCTCCAGCAGCACTCGCCGGTCGGACTGCAGCGATGAGCGGTAGCGGCGAATCAGGCGTTGCAACTCCTCGAAGATCTCGTCCGCCGCCTCATCGGCCGCGAGCTTGGTGATCGGCACGATCAGGGGCGACTGGTCGACTATCCGCGCCCTGCCGTCGACGACCTCGGTGAGCTTTGAGAACGCTGCGTGGCTGTCCCGCGTGCGCGCCTTCGCCACCTGCTTCTCCACCGCTTTGACCTGCTTGGCCTTGAGCTCCCCGGAGAACTGCTGCAGCGTGCTCTCGATCTCCAGGTGCGCGTACCAGACCTCGAGGTTGGACATCGCCGCGAACTGCCGCATCGCCGAGCGGTAGTCGTTGACCGTGTCCAACACGACGCGCTCCTGGACCTTGACCGGGAAGCCGTTGTCGAGTGCGGCGATGAGCATGCTTGTCGCAAGCCGTTTGATGTCCCACTCCCACGGGCCCGGAAGTGACTCGTCGAAGTCATTGATGTCGAACACCAGGCGCCGCTCGGGCGAGGCGAACGCCCCGAAGTTCGACAGATGCGCGTCGCCGCAGCACTGCACCAGCAGCCCCGAGCGAGGCGTCGGGGCGAGATCCTGCGCCATGATCAGTGCCGCGCCGCGGTAGAACGTGAACGGCGAGACGAGCATGCGCCCGTGGCGGATCGGCACCAGCTCGGGCACCCGCGTCTTCGCCTGGCGCTCGAGCAGCTCGATCGGATCGATGTCGTCGGGCCGGGGCGGGAGCGTCGCGTGCGACGAGCGCGGCACCTCCGCGCGCGCGGCCTTGCCGTGGGCGGCACGCTCGGCGATCGAGGGGTGGGCGATCGGCTTGAGCGGATCCCGCGAGGCCGCCGCCTCGTGGCCGTCCGCCGTCGCAGCCGTGTGTGTCTGAGATCCCGTGGCCATACGCGCCATGCTCGCAGCGCTTTCGCGGCGTTCCATCACCCGGAGGGGGTGAACGAGCGCCCGCGCCCATTAGGGTTGGCCCATGTGGCCGGTCATCATCACCGTCGTGGTCGTGGTGCCCCTGCTGATCCTCGCGTGGCTGCGGGTCCGCAGGCGCTGACGCACCCGGCGCCCGCGCGCGATCGCCCGAGGCAGCGGAGGGGGCGGGATTCGAACCCGCGGTCCGCGTGAACGGACTCCGGTTTTCAAGACCGGTGCATTCGACCGCTCTGCCACCCCTCCGCGCGCCAGCGTAGCCTGACCGAGGGGCGATCGCCGACCCTCCGGCCGCGCAGCAGCGGGTCTACACTGCCGGGACCGACAGGGAGAGGTGGCCGAGTGGCTGAAGGCACTCGCCTGCTAAGCGAGTATGGGGTTTAAACTCCATCGCGGGTTCGAATCCCGCCCTCTCCGTCCACGCGGCCGCTCCCGTTCCCGGTCGCTAGACTCGGGAACCGCCGCCGCGCGGCCCTGCGCCCGTAGCTCAGCTGGATAGAGCGTCGGTCTACGGAACCGAAGGTCAGAGGTTCGAATCCTCTCGGGCGCGCTCTAAAACCCGCATAGATGCTGGGGTTTTTGCTCATTTGAGCTTCGGTCCGGACGACCGAAGGTCAAGCCGCCGAGCCAGCTGTTTCAGGCGCTATTCGATGCCTCTGGCGCGTGCGGTTGATTTTCTGGCGACGTTTTTGGCGACGTTGGCGGTGGCGGGAAGTCTGCGGCGATCTGGTGCGGGTGGTCGCGTCGGATCGTCGTTGACCGACAAGCGATCGACGGCAGCCGGTTATCGCGCGGAAGACCGCTCAGGTCATCGCGGCGTGTCTGACCTTGGCCGGGGCGCTCGGGACCGCCCCGACGAGCTGTGCATCGTCGGCGGCCTGCATCTGACCGAGCGGCTGCTCGCGCCCTGCCGTTGCCGAGCGTCAGCCGGTCGTGTAGCCGAGGCTCGCGTAGGCCTTCTGGCGCTTGGCGTGCATGCGGCGCAGCACGGGGACGGCTTGGTCGACGTAGTCGACGATGCGAATCTCGTGCTTGGCGTCGTGGTGGCGGTGCAGCCGACCGGCGTACTGGGTCATCGTGCCCTTCCACGCGATCGGCATGGCGAGCATGAGCGTGTCCAAGCGCGGGTCGTCAAAGCCCTCGCCGATGTATCGGCCGGTGGCGAGCACGATGCGCGGCCCGTCGCTGGCGAGCATCTCATCGGCACGACGTCGCGCCTTGACACCCATGCCGCCGTGCAGAACAACGACGCGCTCGGTCTTGGCCTTCAGGAGCTCGGTGATCGCGTCCAGGTGTTCGCGGCGCTCGGTGAGCACCAGCGGGAAGCGGTCCTCGGCCAGTTCCGCCACGACGTCGTCAGCGATCCGTCGTGTGCGGTCCTCGTCGGCGGCGACCGCGCTGAGGATCTCCTGGATGCCCGGATCGACAGGGAGCCGCGCCGGATCAAACCCGCTGTCGCGGGTGACCAGCACTCGTCGGGTCGCGGTCTCGATCTGCTCGGAGCGCGTCAGCGTGTGCCGGACGGGGCCACATTGCATGGTGATGATCGGGTGGTGTCCGTCACGGCGCTGCGGGGTCGCGGTCAAGCCGGTGATGGCGCGTGCCGGGAGGTCACGCAGCAACCGCTCGACCGAGAAGGCTGGGACGTGGTGGCACTCGTCGACGATGACGTGGCCGTAGGGCGAGAGGTCGACAACTTCGCGACGGGTGAGCGTCTGGACCATCGCGACGTCGATGCCGCTGGCGCCCGGAGTCGTCGCCGGCGATCCGATCTGATCGGGCGAGATGTCCAGGAACTCGGCCAGCCGGCTGACCCACTGTTCAAGCAGCGGGCGACGGTGCACAAGCACGAGCGTCGATCTGGCGCGGTTGGCGATGAGGGCGGTCGCCATCACGGTCTTCCCGGCACCGGGCGGCGCCACGAGGACCCCGCTCGCGTGCGCTGCCATCGCTCTGACGGCCGCTTGCTGTGGCGATGTCAGGGTCCCTGCGAATCTCAGCGAGATCGGGGCGCCGTCGCTGCGCTCGTCACGGACGGTCACGCTGGCGCCGGCTGCTTCGAGCTCGTCGACGACGACCTCCAGACAACCCCGCGGGAGGAGCAGTCGATCGCCGGAGTCCTCGTGGCAGGCGATGACGCGAGGCGTCTTGTATGTGGACAGCCGTGCGCGCTCGCGCTCGAAGAACTCCGGGTTGGCGAAGGCCGCGGTTCGCCGTAGGCGGTCGCGGAGATCGGGCGACATTCCGGTAACGGGGATCTCGACCCGGCCCGTCAGACAGATCTCGATCGCGCTCGACGGTGTGGGCGTCAACTGACGTGGGCGTGCGCGGATCTTCGTGGCGGTGCGCTCGGGCAGACCCAGCGTCCCGCCGGCGCTTTCGGCATCAGCCGCGATCTGCTCGGCCTGCTCGCCGTCCAGTCGCCGAACGCCGGCGAGATAGATCCACTGGTCGGGGCATGGCTCGAGATCCTCGCCGAGGAACACCGTGCAGCCTTCGGCACGGCGGGCGTGCTGCAGTGGCAGCGCGATCAGGTTGCCGAACCCGCCGGCCGGCATCGTGTCCTGGTTGGGGAACACGCGGTCATAGGAGGCCATCGAGATCGACCGGCGGCGCATCGCACACGTCAACAGCAGCGTCCCGACGGCGCGCGCCGCGCGGGCGTTCACGGGTCGCGAGAACAGCACCCACAGGTGCGCACCGCTCCCCGAACGCGAACGCTCAACGAGCACCGGGATGCCCAACTCGCCGGCGCTGTCACGAAGCGCGCTGACGTCCTCACGCCAGCCCGGGCCGTCGAGGTCGATGGCGACCAGCCAGCAGGTCTCGTCGGCCAGCAGCGGATAGATGCCGGCCGTCTGGCGCCCTTCGAGATGGCGGCGCGCCTCAACCTCTGACCACGCAACGAAGCGCCGGTTGGCGCAGTCGGCGCACTTGACCTTCGGCTTCTCGCACACGCCCGGTCGCCACTCGTTCAAGCACCGTGGCGCCCATCCAGACTTCCCCGGGCTCTTCGTACTTTCCCAGCGGGTCGCGAACACATCTGGGCGTCCACGGAACAGCGACGTGAACAGCGCCACGCGGCCCTCCGCGGTCGTGACGTCCGGGCCGCCGGTGGTGGCCTCGATGCTGGCGATCGTCCGGCACAGCTCGGCCCGCTCGTCGTCGAGCTCGACGAGTCGCTCGCGCGCCCGCGTCAGGTCGATCGTCGAAGCCGTGGTCACGTTGGCATCGTTGCGGAGCGCCCGGACCGCACGCGATTGGGCAGCGTCGGTGTCCAGGAACGACAAAGCCCCGGGCGCTTGCCTCCATGAGCGGAGACAGCGGCGTGTCCGGGGCGTCCGTGAAGGAGATTAGCGTCGACGCCGATGGAGTCCGAGCGCCCAGACGAGCGGATATCGGCAGCGCGCCGCTCACCATTCCTGACGGCGGCCGACGGCAACCGCGACGCCGCGCTCGATCTCGGCGGCGACGTCAACCTCTGACTGCTCGCGCTGTGCTCGATCGAGGGCGTCAGCGGCATGCCGATCGAGGGCCGGCAACCCCCGCGCGAGAGTGCGCCGAGTCGCCTCACCGGCTCGCGTCCGCTCGGCGATCTCGCCCGTCGAGCACGGTCACCAACCGCGCTCCGACGTTCGCCTCCGCCGCGCCAACCGCCTCGCGCGCACGCTCCACCGGTGAGTATCCCGCGAACCTGCGGGTGCTTCGTAGCCCGCGTCCGTTTCTGTTCTACCGCGGCGAGTTGCGCGGCGAGGACTCCTGCTCGGTTGCGGTCATCGGCACGCGCGACACCACCGACCAGGGTCGCTCGCGCGCACGGAGACTCGGTGAGCAACTTGTGGCCGGTGGCGTCACCGTGGTCTCGGGCCTGGCCAAAGGCATCGACACCGAGGCGCACACCGCCACGCTCAGCGCGGGCGGTCGCACGATCGCCGTAGTCGGGACGGGCATCCTTTGTACCTACCCGAGGGAGAACGCGCTGGCAGACCGGATCGCCGAGTCGGGGGCGGTCATCTCGCAGTTCTGGCCTGATGCGCTGCCAACGCGCTCCACGTTCCCGATGCGCAACGAGGTCATGGCGGGCATCAGCTTGGGGTCGGTTGTCATCGAAGCCGGCGCGCCGTCAGGTGCACGCATGCAGGCGCGGATAGCGTTGGAGCAGGGTCGGCACGTCTTCCTTGTGGCGTCGTTGGTCGGGCGCGAGGGGTGGGCCGAGGGCTGCCTGCAGCGCGGCGCGATCGAGGTCCGTGAGGGTCCTGCAGCGGCTCCGTCCGCCTCAGCAGCCGCCTCGCGAGCAGCTCACGCTCGGGCTCGCGTAGCGCCGGCCGGCTTCGCTGGTGTGCGTCCGGTGCGCGCGCGAGCATTTCCGCCATGCCCTCCGACGACCTGCGGATCCCCGCCGGGCTGCGTGATCGGGCGCAGCAGATCATCGATATCACCGACGCTGCGTGCCGGGAGCACCTCGACGAGGAGTACGGCCTCATCACGAGAAGGCTCGTGACGCGGCTGGCGGCCAAGCGGCCCTCCCCGATCGTGCGTGGTGACGCGAGGATCTGGGCGGCGGGCGCGATCTACGCCGCCGGCCAGGTCAACTTCCTGTTCGACCGAACGCAGACACCGCACATGACGGCCAAGCAACTCGCCGAGGCGCTGGGCGTCGTGCAGACCACGATGGCCAACAAGGCCGTGATCATCAACCGGCTGCTTGACATCGGGATCTTCGAGCCCGATCTGACGCGGGTGGCGATGATCGAGCAGCATCCGGTGGCGTGGCTGGTCGAACTCGCGGGCGGCTTCATCGTCGACGCCCGCACCCTGCCTCCCGATCTGCAGGACGAAGCTCTGCGGCGCGGCCTGATCCCCGACCTCGATGCACTGCGTACCGCATGACCACCACGGCCGAGCTGGACGCGCTGATCGAGGAGCTGACCGTCGACGCCTACGGTGACGAGGAGCAACTCGGAGGGTTCCTCGTCGGCGCGGAGGAAGCGCTCGTCCGCGGGGAGCGCGCGGCGATCGCCGGCGCCGCGGTTGAGCTGATCAGCGTCGAGTGCGGACCCGACGCCCGTACTGGATTGACCGCGCGGGTGCTGCGTGACGGCGCCAAGCACGAGGTCGCACTGGCCGACCTGACGTTCGCGCCCAGAAGCGAGCTCGGGGTCGTCGTCGCCGCGTACCGCCGGTGGCAGGGACGATGAGCGCCCCGGGGGCGACCCCCTCGGCCTTGGCGCTGTCGAGCGAGGCCGAAAGGGCCGGCATCTTCGATGAGCTCGTCGCCGCTGACCACGAACTCGAAGACCGCGCCGAACGTGCGGCGCGCTCGCGGCTGGCGCAGGTTGAGACCGACGACGTCGCGAATGCCGTCCTCGCGGCGCTGCTCGCGCTCGACCAAGAAGACCTCGCCGCCAACGCCGGACGAACGCGGTAGGGATATGTCGAACCGACCGAAGCGGCCTGGTCGCTGCTCGAAGGGGCCGTCGAGCCGTGGCTCGAGGACATCACCCGGCGGGCGAGTCTCGGCCTCATCGAGGCCGCGCGCGGTCTCGGGCTCGGGATTCTCCAGGCGCTCAAGTCCGCCGAGCGTCACATCCGCGACGACGACCTGCTGGTCTCCCGGGCACCGACTTCCCTGACGACACCGCGGATCGCGTCGTCGAGTTGCTCCGCGACGCGGGCATCGAACTGACCGACGCAGAGTGCGCTCTCGCATCCGACGAGACATGACTGCTCCGGCGGCGTCGGCTTCGCCGACGTTGAAGGCCCCTGCTCGCGACCGAAAACGACAAAAACTGACCACCAACAGCAAATGTGGTTAGGATTTGTCGGTGGCTTCGGAACCCCTGAAACAGATCAAGGAGCACTTCGGCAATCAGCCGTTCCGCGTCCGGGATGCAGGGGATGCGGGCATCCCCCGGCACATCCTCTATCGCCTTCGCGATGAGGGTCTGCTGCTGACGATCTCCCGCGGGGTCATGCAGCCTGCCGACAGCGGCCCTGCGATGTACAGCGAGTTCGCGGCGCTTGCCGCGCGAGCGCCGCAAGCGACGATCTGCCTGAACTCCGGGCTCTCCTACTGGGACCTTTCGGATGAGCTCCCCGAAGCCATCGACCTCGCCGTCGCGCGTGGTGCGCACTGGCCGAAGATCGACACGCCGGCAACCAGACTGCATCGTTTCGCCGCCGCCACGTTCGCGCTTGACCGGCTGCAACAGCACACGGACGCCGGCGAGGCGTTCTGGATCTACTCCGCGGAGCGATGCGTCGTCGACGCGATGCGCCTGCAGCGCATCGCGGGTCGCGATGTGGCGCTTGCGGCGCTGCAGCGGTATATGCGTCGCGCCGACGCCGCACCATTGCGACTAACCGAGCTCGCCCGCCAACTCGGTGGCGCATCGCAGATGACTAGGGCGCTTGAGGTGATCCTCGCGTGAGCGAACAGCGCGGGCGAGAGGTCTATCGCGCGCTGCAGGCGCTCGCGGGAAACGACTACGGCGGCAACACCGGCGCGCTGCTGGTCGTGTACGCCGTGGAGGGCTTCCTGCGCCGACTCGCCGCTTCCCCGTACGCCGCCAACATGACGCTCAAGGGCGGCATGCTCATGGCCGCGACCTCGGCGCGTCGAATGACGAAGGACGCCGACCTTGCGACCGTCGGCGTGGCCAACGACGAAGCCGCGATCGCGACCGCCGTGCGAGAGATCGTTGCCGTCGGGCTCGACGATGGGCTGGCCTTCGACGCGAAGACGATCAGAACCGAGCTCATGCGCGAGAGCGCCGAGTACCACGGCGTCCGCGTCAAACTCGAGGCACTCCTGTCAACGGCAAGGGTCACAACGACGCTCGACTTCTCGTTCGGCGACCCGCACCGTCCCGTCGTGATCGAGTTGCCCGAACTGCTCGGCACCGGCACCATCCGGCTCGGCTCGTACGCGCCTGAGCTGACGCTTGCGGAGAAGATCGCGACGATGATGAGCCGCCGCGAGCTCAACACACGCGACCGCGACTTCGCCGACGTCTGGGTCCTGAGCCGGTCGCTCAACATCTCGGCGCGAACCCTGCGGGCTGCGATCGACGATGTTGCCGCGCATCGACGTCACGACGTGGTCCCGCTTGCGGAGGCGTTGGCGAACATGCCCGATCGCCAGGTGCCCTACTCAGCGATGCTCAGGCGCCTCGCCTACCAGCGCCCTGCGCCGGAGCTGTGGGCCGACCTGCTCGGCGACGTCAGCGAGTTCGTCGACACCCTGATCGGTGACATCAGCGGAGAGTTGACGACCTGGGACGCGCGCACGACTCGGTGGCGGGGTGACTGACCACCGGGCGAGCGGACGGCGCTTTGGCGAGACCGGATCGCCGGGCCGGAGCCGCCGATGCGCCGACGCCGGACGGCGGGCGAGGAACAGCAAGTGTCCGCGTCGCCTCCAAACTTCGGCGACGATTTCGATTTTCTGGCGACTTGCTGGCGACTTGAGTCGTCAGATTTGGCTTGCTAGAGCCAAATCATGCCCCAGCGCGTCGGTCTACGGAACCGAAGGTCAGAGGTTCGAATCCTCTCGGGCGCGCTGGGAAACCCGCATGAATACTGGGTTTCTTGCGGATTTTGACCCTTCGGTCTGGAGGGTCGAAGGTCAAATCGAACGGGGCCGCGGTTTCAAGCGGTTTTCGATGGCGATGCAGTCGCCGGTTCGATTTTCTGGCGACTTTCTTGGCGATGTCTGCGCTGGCTCCCAGACCGCAAGCGATGGGTGCGCTCAATCGACAAGCCGCTGCTGCGGCGGGTGACCTCGGCGCTCGCATTGCTTCGAGCGTCTGGTTCAGCCGGTGTCGTTGGCGATGAGTTGGCCGGTTGCGCGCGCGGAGGCGTTCAGCGCGTTGTCCCACGTTGCCAGCAGCACGTCGTCGCCTTCGACGTTCAGCGCGCATGCGAGGTGGACGGCGTCGTAGCCGCGCAGGGAGTGCTGGGTGGCGAGATCGCCGGCCTGGCGGGCGAGGGGTTCGTCAATCGCGACGATCCGCAACTGGGCGTAGAGATCCTCGAGCGCGGCGACCGCCTTGACATGCGTCGGAGCGTCGATGCGGCCCGCGCGAGTAGCGGCGGCGATCGCGGCGCGTGCTTCGGGGTAGACGAGCTGGCTTGAGACGAGGAGGCCGGCTCGATCCCAGAGCTCCACGGCGAGCTCGGAGCCGGGTTCGTCGAAGATCAGCTTGATCAGCGCCGACGTGTCGAAGTAGACGATCAGCGCCGTTGGTCTGCGACGAGGTCGGACACGGGCCTGGGGGCTTTGAGCCTTGCTCGCCGTGCGCGTGGGCTACGAGGCGCGGCTGGTTCGCGAACCAGGCCGCGGGCGCGCAGATCGGCCAGCGGGTCGATCTCATCGACGGGAACGAGGCGCGCGACGCGACGGCCACGCATCGTCACGACGACCTCCGCGCCGTTCTGGACGTGCTGGACGTAGCGGCTGAGGCGGTCGTGCAGCTCGCGGACCCCCACCTCATTCTTCAGCGGCTCGGAATGTGGCGTCATATCGGTTGATTGTACGCGCTACATCGATGCCTGTCACGGACTCGGGCAGTTCCGCATCGTGCGGGCGCTGCAAGGGTCCGCGTACCCGCGTCATGGACGCTCCCAACTCGTCCCAAGCGGCGCGGGATCGGTGACCGCGCCGGCTACCGCCCGCGTCGGGAGAGCAGGCGCCGAAGTACCGCTTCTGGCGAGGAGCGGTACCAACCAGCGCTTGGATTCTGCGCCCTGGTTTGACGTCGGCACGGGCATCCGGGCTCGAGGCCTCCTTTGGCAGTTGGCGGATCGGAAGCGGTCGTTCTTGATGAGCTCCGCTGCGGCGGCGATGCGGCTGTCTTGGCAGCGAGCGCGGGGGACCGACCGGTAGCGGTTCCGGCGCCTCGTCCGGGCGCTGGTGGCGGCAGCGCCGTGCGTGCGCCAGTGGTGCGCACTGTGGGCGTCGTCCGCGAGCGTGTGGGCGCCGTTAGGGCGAGGTGCCGCCGGCGCGGGCGTCGTCGCCAGGCTGCCGGTTCGGAGGTGGGTAGTACTTGAGAGGGATCCCGGGTCTGACCTTGTGAGAGGCGGTCCGCGAGCTGGCGGAGTACGTTCGATGCGTGAGCCGAATCGAACGTCTCGCCCGCACGTACTGGTTCGACCTGTTGATCGCGCTGCTGGCGATCGTGGCGATGCTTGACGTGGTGCTCGGACGCGGCTCGTCCGGAGCTCCGACAACGACGCTGTGGTTCTGCCTTCCCGCGCTCGCGATCCTGGTGCTACCCGTGTTCGCGCGGCGATGGTTTCCGTTTGCCGGACCGGCGGCGTTCTTCCTTTTGGCCGCGGGAATCTCGTTCGTCGACCCGCTGCTGATCGCGTACCCCGAGTCCCTCTTCCCGGTGCAGCTGGCGGCCGCATTCCTGCTCGGGAACCTTCGGGACGTCCGGCGGGCCGGCCTCGGACTGGCGATCGTGGTCGGCGCTGCGGCGACCATCGTCTACCTCATCCCCGGGCACTCGGTCGCCGAGCTCGTCTTCATTCCTGTCGACTTCGCCGTCGCCTGGGTTGCAGGCTTTGCTGTCCGCGCGCGGGCCGAGCAGGCCGAGGTGGCGGAGTCACGTGCGACACAGGCCGAGCACGCCGTGTTCGAGGAGCGCGTGCGGATCGCGCGGGAGCTGCATGACGTCGTCGCCCACCACGTGAGCATGATGGGCGTCCAGGCCGGCGCCGCCCGGGTCGTGATCGACCGTGACCGTGTCAAGGCGAAGGAGGCGCTGACCGCGATCGAGGTCTCGAGCCGACAGGCGGTGGGGGAGTTGCACCGCCTGCTCGGATTCCTGCGGCAGGCCGGCGACGAGGACGATGTGCTGGCTCCGCGCCCTGGCCTGAGCCAGCTTCCGCGGCTGGCGGCGAGCATGAGTGAGTCCGAGCTCGCTGTCGCGGTCAGCGTCGAAGGGGAGGAGCGCTCGTTGCCGCCGATGATCGGCGTGTCGGCGTACCGCATCGTGCAGGAAGCGCTGACTAACACTCTCAAGCACGCGGCGGCGTCGCGCGCCGACGTGCGCGTGCGGTACTGGCCCGACGAGCTCGAGGTCGAGATCATCGACGACGGCCGCGGGGCGACGGCGCTATCGGGGACGAGCCCGGGCGGCCTGGGGTTGATCGGCATGCGCGAGCGTGCCGCCCTGCACGGCGGCCAACTGAGCGGCGGGGCCGGCATCCGGCGGCGGGTTCGCCGTGCGCGTCAAGCTGCCCGACTTCGGACGGTGCGCTGTGAGCATCCGTGTGCTGCTGGCCGACGACCAGGCGATGGTTCGCGCCGGCTTCCGGATGATCCTCGAGTCCGATCCCGAGATCGAGGTTGTCGGCGAGGCGGCGAACGGCGAGCAGGCCATGGCCAGCACCCGGCGCCTGCGGCCCGACATCGTGTTGATGGACATCCAGATGCCCGACGGTGACGGACTCGAGGCCACGCGGCGGATTACCGAAGACGGCGAGCTGCACAGTCGTGTGGTGATCCTCACCACGTTCGAGCGTGACGAGTACGTGTTCGAGGCGCTGCGGTCGGGCGCCAGCGGCTTCCTGCTCAAGAACGCCCCACCCGAGGAGCTCCTGCACGCGGTGCACGTCGTGACTGCCGGCGAGGCGCTGCTCGCCCCGTCGGTCACGCGGCGCATCGTCGAGCAGTTCGCACGCCGGCCGGTCAGGCCGGAGCTCGGCACGCGGCTGGACGCCTTGACGCAGCGCGAGCGCGAGGTGCTGACGATGCTGGCGCACGGTAAGAGCAACGCCGAGCTGGCCGCCGAGCTGTTCGTCACCGAGGGCACGATCAAGACGCACGTCTCCAGCCTGCTCGCCAAGCTCGGGCTCCGCGACCGCGTGCAGGCCGTCGTCCTGGCGTACGAGAGCGGGCTGGTCACGCCCGGCGCGTAGACGCGCCTCTGTCCTTCGACAGAGGCGCGAGCGGCAAAGATCTGCGCTGAGGAGGAGCGCAGACGCGCCCTGCGGGCGATGACACGCACAGGCGGCGGTCCCAGATTGATCCCCAGGCAACTTGCACCAACCTGAGGAGCAGTGATGACCGCACCACACGCCGCACTGAAGAAGTCGATCCTGCCGGCCGTCGCCGTCGGATCGGAGGGCTGACCGATGCGCGATCTCTCCGGCAACGGCAAGAGGACCGTCGCGAAACGCTTCGGTCGCGGCCGGATCACCGGCCTCGCCCTGATCGCCCTCCTCACGCTCGCGCTCGGCTACCTCCACTTCGCCGGCGGCTCTACGTCCGTCTCCGTGCCTGCCGGCGCGCATGCAGGCCAGCTGACGCTCAAGAGCTGCAACTACACGACTGAGAACGGCACCTCCGCCGCGGATTGCGGGACGCTCGTCGTGCCCGAGAACCGCCACGATCCGAACTCGCGCCTGATCGCACTTCCGGTCACGCGGATTCGTGCCCATTCGGCACACCCGGGTGTCCCGATCTTCCGCCTCCAAGGCGGCCCCGGCATCACCAACATGGAGTTCCCGGACGCGAGCCGTTTCACCGACAAGCACGACGTCGTGCTCGTCGGCTACCGCGGCGTCGACGGATCGACCCGGCTCGACTGCCCGGAGGTGAGCTCGTCACGGGAGCACTCGCGCGACCTCCTCAGCGAGCAGTCGTTCCGCGCCGACGCCGCGGCGTACCGGTCGTGCGCCGACCGGCTCCGCAGCGATGGTGTCGATCTGGCCGGCTACTCGATCCCCGAACGACGTCGACGACCTCGACGCTCGCCCGCCGCGCCCTCGGCTACCACCAGATCGACCTGGTCAGCGAAAGCGCGGGCACCCGCACCGCGATGATCTACGCCTGGCGCTACCCGAAGAGCATCCACCGCTCGGTGATGATCGGCGTCAACCCACCCGGCAACTTCCTCTGGGACGCGAAGACGACCGGCGAGCAGATCCGTCGCTACGCGGCGCTCTGCGCCCAGGACACGAGCTGTCGTAACCGGACGCCGGATCTCGCCGCGTCGCTGAAGTCCGTCGTTCGCTCACGTTCCCGGTCACTGGCTGTTCCTGCCGATCAAGAAAGGCGACGTCAAAGCCGCCGCGTTCTTCGGCCTGATCAACGAGACCTCCGACGGCGGCGGCCCGATCGCCTCGCCACTGACGATCGACACACTCCTCTCCGCCGACAAGGGCGACGCGAGCGGCGCGTGGTTCCTGTCGCTGATGGCGCAGCTCGTCTTCCCGCGCGCGCAGGTCTGGGGCGACGTGGCGGCGATCAGCCGCAGCGACGCGACGTACGCGAGGCGCTTCTTCGCGTCGGGAGCAGACCGTGGATCGCTGATCGGTTCTCCCGGCACCGACCTGATCTGGGCCGGCGGCCGCCTCCTCGACGCCTGGCCGGCGAACCCGGACGAGAACGAGTACACCCACGTGCAAGACTCGAACGTCGAGACGCTGCTGATCGGCGGCAACCTCGACTTCGCAACGCCGCCACAGAATGCGACCCGCGAGCTCCTGCCTCACCTCGCGAACGGCCGTCAGGTCGTGCTCTCGAACCTCGGCCACGCCGACGACTTCTGGGCGTACGAACCGGCAGCCAGCACCCGTCTGCTCAACACCTACCTCGACAGCGGCAAGGTCGACACGTCCCTCTACACCCGCAACAAGGTCGACTTCAGCCCAAGCTTCAGCCAAGGCGCCATCGCCAAGATCGTCCTCGGCGCCATGATGGGCTTCGGACTCCTCACGATCCTGTCACTGCTACTGATGTGGCGCCGGGCGCACAAGCGCGGCGGCTTCGGGCGCAAGGCGAGCGCGATGCTGCGCTCCGTCTACCTGCTGGTGCTCGGCCTCGGCGGATGGTTCATCGGCCTGATCATCGTGCTGGTGGCTTTGCCGACAGTGCCCCTCGACAGCGAACTCATGGCTGTTCTCTCCATCGGCACGCCGATCGGCCTCGGCACCTACTGGGCCTGGGTCAACCGCGACCGGCCGGCCAGGGCCACGAGGATCGGCATCTGGGTCGCGCTGACGGGCGCCCTCGTCGGCGCGCTGCTGGGGTTCAACGCAACAGCCGGGCTCATGGCGGTCATCACCACGATCGTCGGAGCAGCTGCCGGTGCGAACCTCGGCCTGATCGCCCTCGACGTCGCACGAATCGGCGAGCGGCCGGAGACCGTTCCGCCCATCGCCATTCCAGCGGTCGAACGCTGACCCCCGGAAGCCGTTCGCGCAGAGCATGTGGCGGTGTGCTGGTTGCCGCCACACGCTCCGCCGCCGGCCTACTCATGCGTCACGTCTCCATCGTTAAGCGCCGACGGGTCCCACCTTGTCGCGCCGACACGCGTGGTACTTGCCGACGACTCGGCGAATTGCGCGTCTCTCGCGCGCTCGGCGGACCATGCCTACTTCGTCGCAGCGCGGTCATCTTCCAGCTTTCTCGTACCCGGAACTAAGGGAGTTTCGTGCCAAGGTACGAAATAGCAACGCCAGCTGCAGCTACGCAGGCGATGGCAAGCTCCTCCGGCGTGTAGCGAGGCGTTGCTCCCGTTCCGTGGGCTCCCGCAGCATTTCGAATACGAGCAGCAGAGGAGATCATTTGATCAACGTAATCCGGTATGACGCTTCCTTGAACAGGATCCGAATGAGGGATCAGCGGTCTCTTTCCCAGACCGCTTCAGCAGGTTCTCGTCAATTAGGACCTTCATCGTGCTCTCGACGGCCTTAGCCGATTCTTCGATGGGTCGCTGCTAATCGTCAATCGCTCGGCCATGATCTGATCGTCGGACCGGACCTGCTTCTCACTTCAGCAGGGGCGTCCGCACCCGGCCGGCGAGAGACGCGCAACGCGCGGACGGCGGGACAGACGCGGGGCCGCCTCTTGCGTGAGCAGTGGCTGCCACGTTGGCTGATCGCGCGCCTGCCCGGACGACGGGCGGTCGTCTGGTCTCGGCGTGGGCCGTGCGCCCGCTCAATGCGCGGAGCGAGCGTCGCAACGCCAGCGGCTTCCCGGCAGGGTACCGGGAACCGTCCGGGCCGGTCGTGGGTCGCCTCCGAAGTGACTCCGATTCTGATTTCTTGGCGACTTACTGGCGACCCCGTGCTCCAGATTTGGCTTGCTAGAGCCAAATAGAGCGCGAGGGCGTCGGTCTACGGAACCGAAGGTCAGAGGTTCGAATCCTCTCGGGCGCGCTTCGCAAAGGGCTCTAGGAAGCCAAATCCCGCGCCGACACTCGTCCGCGCGGTACGCCGGGTGGGAACGGGTGGGAACGAGGCCGTCTCCTCTGTACTTTCGGTTGGCGGTGCCATAGCAACCGCGAGACGGCCAGCGCGTGCGCCCGGTTATCGAGCCTGGGGCTCTATCACTGATCGCTTCGGCGTGGCCGGCGCCCGAGTCGTGTTCGATCTCGGCGGATGGCCGCTCCTGAGTCGGGCTGTTTGGATCGAAGCGGGGACGGCGTGACTGCGTGGCCCGATCCATTTGCCGACGAGCTCATCGCCGCCGTGACTACTTTCGCTCGAGAGCAGTCGCGAGGCGGGCGACAGCCGACAGGCCTGCCGCTCGTCCGGAGGAGGCGTCTCGTTGGCGTGGACCCAGATGCCTGCTTGCCCAACGGAGCGGAAGCGCCGGTCACGTCCGGGAATTGTCCTTCTCGGACACACCCCAGGGGGATCGTCTACTGGAACACGATCTACATCCAGCTCGGCCTCGATGCACTCCCCGGTCGGCCCGCCGACGACGAGCTCGCCGGCCTGATGCCTACCATCTTCGAACACGTCGACGCGCTCGGCATCTACACCTTCGACGCCGACCGGCGCGCCGGACAGCTCCGGCCGCTACGCGCCGCGTGAGCTTCCACTAACGCAGTCCGCCGCTTTCGCCCAGTTAGACAGGCGACCCCTACTTGGTCGCCACGCGGGTCACGTCGGGGACCCGACCAGCGCCGCGAAGTCGAGCTCGACCTGCGGGTAGAGGGTGCGCTGGTCGTCGCTGAGGCCGGCCTTGACCTGGCGGCTGAAGTCGTCGACGACCGCCTCGGGCTCCCCGGCCTCGACGGCGTCGAGCGCCGCGGCGGCGACGGCGGCCGGCGCGATCTTGTCGACGTCGAGCGCGGCGGTGAGGTCGGTGTCGACGAAGCCGACGTGGACGCCGACGACGTGCGTGCCCTGGCGCTTGAGCTCGACGCGTGCCGAGTTCGTGAAGTTCCAAGCCGCGGACTTGGATGCCGAGTAGGTCGACAGGATCGGGCTGCCGATCCATGACCCGACCGACAGCACGTTGACGAACGCCCCGCCGCCGTTGGCCGCGAGCACCGGCGCGAAGGCCTGCGTGGTGGCGATCAGGCCGAGGTAGTTGACCTCGAGCTCGGCGCGGGCCGCGTCGAGCGCGGCGCTCAACGGGGTCCCCGGACGGGCGATGCCCGCGTTGTTGACGACAAGCTCGACGTCGCCGAGCTCCTGTGCGACGGCGGCGACCCGGTCGGCGTCGGTGACGTCGAGCTGCACCGGCACCAGGCGCGGGTCGGCGGCGCGGACGGTCTCGATGTCGCGTACACCGGCGTAGACCTTCGCCGCTCCGCGCTCGAGCAGCGCGTCGACGAATGCCTTGCCGATCCCGCGGTTGGCGCCGGTGACCAGCGCGATGGTTCCTTGGATTTGCATGCGGCCTCCTCGGCCTCGATTTGGATGATGCGCGTCATCCTAACATGGATGGATGATCGCTATCATCCAAGTTGCGATGAGGCACTCCAAGGAGGACAAGGCAGCCAGCCACGAGCGGATCGTCGAGGTCGCCGCGGCGCGCATCCGCGAGTCGGGGACCGAGCAGCCGGGCGTGGCGGAGATCATGCGCGCCGCCGGGCTCACCCACGGCGGCTTCTACAAGCACTTCGGCTCGCGCGACGAGCTGATCGCCGAAGCCGTCGAGCGCGCGCTGGCCGACAGCGAGCCGAGGCTGGTCGAGATCACGGCCGGCGCCGAGGACCCGCTGGCCGCGTTCGCCGACGCCTACGTGTCCACCGCGCACCGCGACGACCCGGCGAGCGGCTGCGGCGTGGCGGCCCTGGGCACGGACATGCCGCGCGTCGGCGGGCCGGCGCAGGAGGCCTACCGCGCGCAGGTCGAGCGCTACCTCGCCCACCTCGAGCCGCTGCTCGGCGGCGACGACGACGCGCGTCGTCGCGCGACGGTGACGCTCAGCGCGATGGTCGGCGCGGTGATGATCGCCCGCGCACTCGGGCCCACCCCGGGCTCGGATGAGATCCTGCGCGACGTGCGCGAGGCCGTGCGCGAGCGCCGGCTGCTGTGAGGGCGCCGCTCGGCGACACCCCGGCCCGGGCGCTACGCCCGCGAGTGCCTGCTCCCCGAGCACGACTTTCGTGCGCACGCCCACCGCACCGACCAGGAGCTCCGTTGATCCGGGGCTGGCGCGCGTACCTGACGCCGATCCGTTCCCGGTCCACGCGTGGTCGCTCGGGTGGTTCGCGAGATCGACCAGACGACGCCCGCATTGACGAGGCGGCGGGCGCGCGCCTGTGCGCTGTCGTCACGCCCGCGTGGACGCGCGGTCATCGAGCAGCTTCAAGGCCGTCTCCACGCCCTGGGCGAGGAGTTGATCGGACAGGTCGCGATCGGTCAGCGCCCTGGACAGCTGGAGGGTGCCGACCAGCAGGCCGAAGAGCGTGAGCGCGTCGGTTCGCGCCGCGTCGGGGTCCTTCGGCTCCAGGCGGGCCGCGATCTCGTCGGCGGTGGCGAGGACTTCGTCGGTGAAGACATCCTTTGTGCCGGCGGGCCGGCGGACGATCTCGTCGAGCAGCGCGGCGGAGGGGCAGCCGTCGGCGCTCTGGTCGCGGTGCTCGGGGGAGAGGTAGGCGCGGATGAGCGATTCGAGCCCGGCGCGATCGGAGGGCGCGGCGCGGAAGCTCTCGCGTTGAACTCGCAGCTGCTCGGCGAGGACGTTGGCGACGAGATCCTCCTTGGAGGCGAAGTGGGCGTAGAAGGCGCCGTTGGTCAGGCCGGCATCGGACATCACGGCGGCGACACCGGCGCCGTCGATGCCGTCTAGTTTGAAGCGCCGTCCGGCCGCTTCGAGGATGCGTTGTCTGGTCGCCTGCTTTTGGTCCTTGGGGTAGCGCATCGCGAACCTCTCTCGTCGAACTGCTCTCGATCGTGCTGGGGACCTACACGCGTCCCGCTATTGCATTATGCCCGTACTATTGTAGTATGGTCGTAATACAATTCGGGAGAAGGAGCGGCTTATGGCACCCGGGACAGATCGGGTAGCGCTTGTGACGGGAGCGTCGGGGGGGATCGGTGAGGCGGCCGCGCGTGCGCTGCTCGGCGCGGGATTTACCGTGTACGGGACGAGCCGCAAGGCGGCGATCGGGCAGGAGCGAGACGGAGTGGTGTTCCTGCCGCTCGACGTCACCGACGATGTGTCGGTGGCCGGTGCGGTGCGCGAGGTGCTCGAGCGATCCGGCCGCATCGACGTCCTGGTCAACAACGCCGGCATCGGCTCATCCGGTGCCAGCGAGGAGAGCTCCGTCGCCCAGGACCGGATCGTCTTCGACGTCAACGTCTTCGGCCTCATCCGCATGACCAAGGCCGTCCTGCCCCACATGCGCGCGCAGGGAGCGGACGCGTCATCAACATGTCGTCGGTCGGCGGATTCGCGCCCCAGCCCTTCATGGCCAGCTATGTCGCGTCCAAGCACGCGGTCGAGGGCTACTCCGAGTCCGTGGACCACGAGGTTCGCGAGCACGGCGTCCGGGTTCTGCTCGTCGAGCCCTTCAACACGAGCACCGGCTTCGACGCGAGCGTGGTGCGGGGTGAGAACCCACTGCCGGTCTACGAGCGGGGACGGCAGACCTTCGAAGCCATCCTGGCGGAGGGGATGAAGACCGGGGACGACCCCGCCGTGATCGCCAAGGTGATCGTCGCGGCGGCAACCGACCCGAAACCGAAGCTGCGCTACACCGCAGGCTCGGGGGCCGGCCGCGTCAGCATGCTCCGCCGCCTCGTCCCCGCCCGGATCTTCGACAAGCAGATCCGCAAGACCAACCAACTCGCCGCCTCGTAATGCAACCACGAGACACACAAGGAGCGTCAGCAATGACGACGGTCGAGGCACCGACGGGTGCGGCTTTGAACACGACGTGGAAGACCGCGCCGACGCAGACCATCAACGCTGGCGGCGTGGAGTTCGCCTACCGTCAGCTCGGGCCGAGCACGGGGGTGCCGGTGGTCTTCCTCACCCACCTGGCCGCGGTCCTGGACAACTGGGACCCCCGAGTCGTGGACGGCATCGCCGCCGAGCATCGGGTCATCGCCTTCGACAACCGCGGTGTCGGCGCCTCCAGCGGGTCCACGCCGACGACGATCGAGGAGATGGCAAGGGACGCCGTGACGTTCATCCGGGCCCTCGGCTTCGATCAGGTCGACCTCTTCGGGTTCTCCATGGGCGGCATGATCGCCCAGGTGATCGCGCAGCAGCAGCCGCAGCTCGTGCGCAAGATGATCCTCGCCGGAACCGGCCCCGCGGGCGGCGAGGGCATCGAGAAGGTGACCCGCATCTCCTACCTCGACACCGCGCGAGGGCTGCTCACCCGCCAGGACCCCAAGCAGTTCCTGTTCTTCACCAGGACGCCCAACGGGCGCCGAGCCGGCAAGGAGTTCCTGGCACGGCTGGAGGAACGTACGAACGACCGCGACAAGGCCATCTCCGTAGGCTCATTCCGCGCCCAGCTCAAGGCCATCCACCGATGGGGTCAGCAGACAGCCCGCGGACCTCGCGAGCATCCACCAGCCGGTGCTCGTCGTGAACGGCGAGAGCGACAAGATGGTGCCCACCAAGAACACCGTCGACCTCGACCGACGACTCCCGAACAGCCAGCTCGTCCTCTATCCCGACGCCGGGCACGGCGGCGTGTTCCAGTTCCACGAGGACTTCGTCAAGCGGGCGCTCGAGTTCCTCTGAGACGGGGAGAACGGTCATGAAGGCATTCGTCGTCGAGCACTACGGCAAGGACGGACTGCGCGCCGCCGAGGTACCCGAGCCCGAGGTCGGCGACGGTGACGTGCTGGTCAAGGTGAGCGCCGCCAGCATCAACCCGCTGGACAAGATGGTCCGCAACGGCGAGTTCAAGCGGCTGCTGAAGTACCGGACCCCGTTCGTGCTCGGCCACGACGTCGCCGGCGTGGTAACCACGGTCGGCTCCGCCGTACGCGACTTCCAGGTCGGCGACGAGGTCTACGCCCGCCCCCGCGACCTGCGGATCGGGACCTTCGCGCAGTACATCGCGATCGACCAGGACGACGTCGCCCCCAAGCCAGCCTCGCTCACCCTGCACGAGGCGGCCGCGGTGCCGCTGGTGTCACTGGCTGCCTGGCAGGCCCTCGTCGACCGCGCCCACGTGCAGCCCGGCCAGAAGGTCCTCGTCCACGCCGGCTCCGGCGGCCTGGGGTCGACCGTCATCCAGCTCGCCAAGCACCTCGGCGCCACGGTGGCGACGACCGCCCGCGGCGAGAACGCCGAGCTGGTGCGCAGCCTCGGCGCCGACGTCGTCGTGGACTACACGAAGGAGGACTTCGCCGAGGTCCTCTCCGGCTACGACGTCGTGCTGGACTCGCTCGGCGGCGAGAACCTCGAGAAGTCCCTCACGGTCCTCAAGCCGGGCGGACAGGCGATCGGCGTCGCCGGCCCGCCGGACCCCGGGTTCGCCAAGCAGCTCGGAGCGCCGAAGTTCATCGGCGTCGCGATGGGGCTGCTGAGCCGCAAGATCCGCAAGCAGGCCCGCAAGCTCGGCGTGAGCTACTCGTTCCTGTGGATGCAGGCCAACGGCGCCCAACTGCGCGAGCTCGCTGCCCTCTACGACGCCGGCCACCTCCGCCCCGTCATCGACAAGACGTTCCCGTTCGACCAGACCCTCGAGGCGCTGGCGTACGTCGAGCAGGGCCGCGCCAACGGCAAGGTCGTCATCACGCTCGACTGACAACCGTGAACGCCGCCTGTCACGTCGGGACGGAGCTGAAGATCGTGCAGCTCGAGCGTCGGCGGCCGCTCCCATCCGCCGAAACCGAGACCGCCCGGCCGCCACCCTCAGTACGCCCAGCGCTGACGGTCGGGCTTCGCGGTGATGTGCTTCGACGATCCAAGCGGCCCGATGTGGCTCTACCGCTAAGGAGGACGGCCCGCGCGACATGGTCTCGCTATCGGTCCTCGGCAACGAGCGGGAGCGCACATCCGGCACGTCCGAGAATGCCCTTTCCCGGACATGGACCCCTCCGGCCGCGCCGCATGCCGCCGACCTTTGTGCTTCTCGCCAGCTCGGGTTCTCGGGACGTGTTCCAGCGCCGTAAGCGAGACCAACGCGAGCGCGCGGCCGGGCAGGTCGCGGCGCGCGGTCGCCGTCAGCAGACGCGGTCAGCGACGCGGCGACGCCGGCGCGCGCCAGTCACACGACGCCTGCATTCGCGAAGGTAGCGAGCGCGCGTGCTGCGCTGCCGTTGCGCTCGCCTTGGACGACACGCGAGCGCGCCGTCCGGGCGTGTGAGGACGACCGCAACCGCGGGCGAAAGCGGGCAACCGGGCCCGGGGTCGACCGTCTCCTGATCGTCCTGAGCGTGGCTTAGCGGACCCCTCCCCCACCGGGACGCCCATCCGTGCACGCGCGCCCTGTGAGAGGACGACGGTGTCAAGGCCGGCCGCCACGCAATCGGGCTGCTCGATATCGGCGCCCGCGGGAGGCGCCATAGTCGTCCTCAACCACCAGCCGGCGCCCCGTCGAGCTCGGCGCGACGACCTGATCGCCTTGCCGTCTACATGGGTTGTTGCCCGCATCGCCGGGAGGGCCACGTGAGGTGCGGCACGCTCCCGTCTCCGTCGGTCATGAGAACTCCAAGCCGAGGGCTGGTGCTCGCGGTCCCAAGCGGGCGTCTGCCGAAGATCGTCTGAGACACCCGTCCGTCGTCCAAGGCGAGCGTGTGCGACGGAGCAGCAGTGCGGCGAGTCGGCCAGCTCGGTCTGCGAGTCGGACGCGGCGTAATGGGTAGCCCGAGGACATGACGATCTCGCCGCTGAATGCGCTCGTCGCGCGGCTTGAGTCGGTCGAGGCGCTGGACGGTCCGGGGCGGACGGCCGGCCGCACGGTCCGAGGGCTGATTCCGGATGGCGCTCCCAAGGAGGTGCTGAGCGGCGCGTGGCTCGGTCACGCCCTGCATCCGATCATGACCGACATCCCAATCGGCGCGTGGACGAGCTCGGTCCTTTTGGACTGGATGGGCGGAAGAGACAGCCGGTCCGCCTCGGATCGGCTAATCCTGACCGGCGTGCTCGCCGCGGGCGCGACCGTCGCCACCGGCTGGTCGGACTGGGCGGACGCCGAGCAGCGGGATGCCGCGGTGCGTCGTTCCGGCCTCGTCCACGCCGCTGCGAACGCGACGGCGACCGCGCTCATGATCGGCTCCTACCGCGCGCGCAAGCGAGGCGCGCGCGGGCGCGGCAAGCTGCTCTCGCTCGCCGGCTCGGCTGCGCTCGGCGCGGGCGGTTGGCTGGGCGGACACCTGAGCTACACGCTTGGCGCCGGGGTCACGGCCGGCGCGCCAGCGGCTGGGACGCAAGCGACGGCGACCACCGGGCTCGCCTGAGCGCTGGCGCGCGCGCGGAGACCGTCCCGGCTGCCGCATGCCGCGGCGCTGCAAGATCGGCATGCACGGGAGCCCGGACTGCAGCGGGGCGCGGGCAGACTGCCCGTAGACCGCAAAGGAAAGGGTCTCCGCGCACTACGGCGGTGTTGCCTGTCGGGGCATGAAACTGCTTCATGACGTCGCGAGCGACATCGCAACGCCGCGCCACGAGCAAGGAGGTCGTCGGGCTGCGCCACCAGAGCGGGTACAAGATCGCCATGGCGACGACCCCACCGCTCTGCCCATCCTGCGGCCAGCCGGCGAGCGAAGCGCTCGGCGGTCCGGAGCACGACTGGGAGTGCCGCAACGAGGCATGCCCGGAGTTCGGTCAGGCGGTGCGGACGGACGAGCCGAGCTCGGACCAGAAGCCTGGGCCGGGGCTTCGGCACGACGCGGGCCCCTAGCGGCTGCCGTTGCCGCTGATCCGGCCTCCGGCTGTCGGCCTACGCCCTTCCCGCACGCCCCAGCCGCCCTCGGCGCGCGAGGCGCGAGCGTGACAAGGACCGGTGCCCCTTGCGCGATCGGTGGGCGAGGGGCACGATGGGTTCCGCTGCCAATCTCGAGAAGCCGGGGGCGCCATGGACGAAGAGGCCCTGAACATGTCGGTGCGCAGGTTCCTCAAGACGTTGGGCGTCACCGCGCAGCGCGAGATCGAGCTGGCCGTGCGCGAGGGAGTCAATGCCGGTGACCTGCGTGGCGACGAGGCGCTCCAGGCAACCGCCACCGTCGCGGTGCGAGGCCTGCCCCGAAATGTAGTCGTCACCGGAACGATCAGCCTGTCCTGACGCCGCGCGCGGCCACGTCCCACGGGGTCCCCCGGATCCTCGCGGACGACAGGCGGCGCGACGCTCCTCTCGCCTGGCAGGAGAAGCCGCTGCGACGATGACAAGGGCTGCCCCTCTCCAGGCGAAGTCGGCACCGAGGCGCGGGACCGGCGACTGAACCGGCGCGCTCTTCCGTCTTATCTGCTGCGGCAGTCATGGCAGCCGCTGAGATCACTGTCGGAGGCGACCACGAGGAGTCCGAGCCGCCGGAGCATGCGTCATCGTCCAGCGGTTGCAGTCGCCCACGCCCGCCGGACAACGCGCTCGCAGTTCGTCCCAAGCGGGCTTGCGTCGATGCGGGTTCGAGACGCTCGATCCTCACGGAGCAGAGGCGCTCGTCAGATGCCGGCGGATGCGGCGCTCGTCCGTGGCGTCTATCGCGCTCGCGAAGGATTCCGGCCGCCAAGCTACGGGTCAGGCGAGCGGCGCAGGGCGACGGGAGGCCGCCTGGCGAGCCTCGTGCTTCTGCCGGCTCACTTAGCCAATCACGGCGCTGCGGCTGCTATCGACGTCATTCTGCTCGTGCGTCGTACTCCCGTCAGCGTCCGTGATGCGCCGGCGGTATTCACGACGGCCGCGGATGCAGCGGGACGGCGGCCATAGTCGTCCGACCCGTGACGTGTAAGGGGGCTGCGGTCGTGGTCGTCGCCGTCTCACTGGACGACGATGGTGCCCTTCATGAAGGGGTAGATCATGCAGTAGTACGTGTAGGTACCGGGCGCCGTGAACGTGACCGAGTTGCTGTTGGGCAGCGGGGTCGCGCTGGACGTGTCCATGACGCCGCTGTTCCAGAACCCGTTTCCGTGCAGCGTGGGCGACAGGCTGCCTGTGGTGCCGGGTGGTTCGCTCGGACAGACCGCCTCGGGCGCGAAGACCGGCGAGTTGAACGACGCGGCGAACGTGCCGAGGTAGGAGCCCGGATCGTGCTCGGGGTCGCCGGGGCCGAACGTCGCCGTGTGGTCTTCAAAGGTCAGCGTCGACATCGAGAACTTCAGGGGGCGCGGAACGCGTGGGCCATGCTCGCTGCATGACCGCCGAGCGGGTCGGCCGAGCGCAGCACGAGCACGCCATCGCCGCGCCGGGCCGCTCGCGACCATCCGCGACGGGCTGAACAGGTCAAGGGCGAGGCTCATGGGCGCTCATCGGGATCGTAACCGTAGCGAGGCCCGCCGGAGCGGACCTCGCTCGGTTCGGAGGCCCGCCGGAGCGGGCCTCCGCTGAGTCGCGGCCTACGAGACGACGAGCACGTGATGCGCGCCGGGCCGCGTCCGGACCGTCACCTCGAGCCCGCGGTTGGTCAGCCGTGCGCTGGCTAGTTGCACCTTGGGCCGTCGAGCACGACGTGGACCGCTGCGTCCCGCGCGGCAGCGTGGCGCCGATCGTCAGCACGCTCGCGCCGGCGTGGCCGCGTCCACGTCCGTGGGGTAGCATCCCGCCGCTCTGCGCGGCCCGGACGTCGACCGACCCGGCTGCCGAGCCGGATGTCCGTGCCGGACGATCGGCTGCCGCGCCGGCACCTGCGGCACGACGTCGAGCCGCGCCGTCGCCCGAGGTCCGGCCGCACGCCGAGCTGCTGGTGGACGACCGGCCACGCGGTGCCGTAGTGGCCCCACGCCTGCATGAACATCGAGCGGCAGCGTCCAGCAGCGGTCGATGTTCTCGCGCCGGCTGAGCCCGGCGACGGGAAGATCTCCGGCATCGCGCCGGGCTGCTCGTCCGGCGTGCCGCCGGTCGCCGGCTCGGAGAACATCGTCTCGGCGTTGGCGTCGGTGTAGCGCTGCTGCTGCCCGGCGCCCAGGCGGCCGTAGTTGCCCTCGCCGACGGCCTGGATCGCGGTGTTCAGCCCGAAGATCGACCGCTCGCCCTTGCCGTCCGGGCCGCCGCCGCAGCCGGTGTGGAACAGGCCCGGTTGAACGGGCGCGTGCCGCTGTAGCAGTCGCTCTCGCGCCCGGCGAGCGCGGTCGACGCCGTGCTCGGGCGTGGCGAGCCCGGGCCGCGCTGCCGCCGCGCGTCAGCTCGGCCTCCATCGGCGTCACGCCGATCCAGTGCTCTGCTGGAACCTGCGCGTTGCCGGGTCGTCGAGCGAGTCGGCGTACTGCGTCGCGCCGCGCGAACCACCACGTCGCCTCGAAGCGCGCGCGCAGCCGGTCGCGCGAGGCCGCGTCGCCCACGTCGGCGTCGCGCGGTCGTGCTTGGACTGCGCCATGTCGGCGAGGTCGTAGCAGGCCGCGGATGTGTAGACGGCGTTGTCGAGCTTCTCCGGGCCCATGCCCGGTGCGCTCGACGTTGCCGAGGCCCTCGGGCCAGCCGTCGTCGTCGGCGTCGAGCTTGGTCGGTCGACGTAGTGCAGGTTGCGCACCGCGAAGTCGTACATCTCGTCGCGGAAGCGGTTGTCGCCGGTCCAGCGCCAGACCAGCGCGACGGTGCTCGGGAACTTGACCGTCTCGTCGGTGTTGCCCGGCGCTCGGCTGTTGGCGCCGAAGTAGACCGAGCCGTCGGTGACGACCTCGTGCGACGACCTTGCCGGAGCGGTCGTTGAGCGATCGTCGCGAGACGTCGCGCAGCGCGCGCAGGTGGTCCTTGATCGCCTCGAACTGGCCGAGCGCCACCGCCGCGAACGCCGTGTACTCGCCGTCGGTGGCGAAGATCCACGGGTAGTCCGGGTAGCCGGCGCCGATCCAGCGCGCGCTGCGCGACCGTGCCCGACGCGGCGCCGGGTACTGCCTTGCCCTCGTCGGTGAAGCGGATCTGCAGGTCGTCGGCGCGTCTGCGTGAGGTCGGCGAGGTTCTGCTTGCCCCACTCGATCGCCTGCTCGCAGCCGCGGGTCGCCGGGCAGCGACACGCTGCGTGCTGCGGCGAGCGCGTCGCGCGCGGCGATCTTCGCGCGCGAGCTGCGCGCGCCGGGATCGCTGCAGCGCCCGGCGAGCTCGCGCTGCGCGCCGCGCGAGGCCCTTGTCGGAGCCGGCGACGCGCGATCCAGAGCGTCTCGCGTCGCCGTGCGCCGGCACGTGACGCGGTAGCGCAGCTGGCCGCCGGTGCCCTTGCCGAACGGGCCGTCGTCGCACGACGCTCGGCGTCGACCTGCGCGCCGTCGGGGCACACGTGCCGGCTGCGGGCCCGCAGAAGCCGGCGCCGGTCGTCGCCGCCCGTCGGGCGTCGCGTTCGAGGCGACGAGCGCGGCGTAGTCGTGCGCCGGCGCGGCCGGGCGCAGCGCGCCGTCGTCGCGTGAACGCCAGCGCGCGGCCGTCGAACGTCGCCGGTGTCGGCGAGCGTTGTCGCTCGCGTTCGGCGTCGCGCCGTCGAAGCCCCACGGGTAGGCGCCCATCAGCTCGGAGTGCGCGTCGACCGTGACCGTCGACGGTCTTCGCGGCCGCGCCCGGGTTGCGTCAGCTTCAGCCCGAACAGCGCGCCGCGGCGGCCGTCGGGCACGAAGTCGGTGCGCTGCAGCTGCAGCCCGCCGGCGTCGGGCAGGTCGTAGCCGGGTGTAGCCCCAGCCGCTGGTGAACTTCGTCGCCGGGCCGACCCACTGGCCGTCGACGCCGAACCAGACGCCGTCGAGCGAGCTTCAGCGGCGGCGTCCAGACGCCGCCCATCTCGCCGGTGATGTGCCAGCCGTTCGCGTAGAAGCCGGCCGTCCTCGAAGCCGATCGACGTAGGCCCGGGTGCCGGCGGCGACCTCGCGCCGGTCCTGCAGCCGGTCGGTCGTCGACAGCTCCGGCCGCGGCCTGCGCCGCGACGCGGCAGCCGTCGCGACCGCCAGCGACTGCCCCCGCGAGCGATCAGCTCGCATGATCCGCATCGCGCATCTCCTCCCGCTGACTCCTGCGCTAAAGCGCTTAAGTTCCCGTTGTGGGACGATACCCCGCAGATGCCGTCTCACGACGAAACCACGCCCCGGGAACCCGGCGCCGACCGACGATCGACGACGTCGCCGCGCCGCGCCGGCGTGTCGTCGGCCGCGGTGTCGTTCGCGGTCAACGACCGGCCCGGGCGTGGCGCAGGACACGCGCGGCGGATCCTCGCGGCGGCGGAGGAGCTGGGCTGGCGGCCGAGCGCCAGCGGCGCGCGCGCTGACCGAGGCGCGCGCGCGCGCGGTCGGCCTGCTGCTCGCGCGCGACGTCGACCAGCTCGAGGTCGACACGTTCTTCGTGCGCTTCCTCTCGGGCATCGAGCGCACGCTCGCGCGGCCGACCACGATCTGGTGCTGCGCTCGTGCCGCCGGGGCGAGGTCGACGCGGCGCCTACGAGCGGCTCGCCGCCGCCGGCCGCGTCGACGGCTTCCTGCTGTCCGACGTCGAGGTCGACGACCCGCGCTTCGCGCTGCTCGGCGAGGCCGGCGTGCCGGTGGTGGTCGCCGGCCGCCCGGTGTCGCCGTGCCCGTTCCCGTGGGTCGAGACCGACCACGCCGAGGGGATGCGGCGGCCGTCGAGCACCTGCTCGAGCTCGGGCACCGCGAGATCGCGTTCGTCGGCGGCCCGCGCGGACGTACGAGCACGTGCAGGCGCGGCTCGCGGCGTGGCGCGAGACGCTGGCGGCGGCCGGGCTCGAGCCGGGCCGGTCGCGCACGCGGCGGACGCGAGCCGCGGCGCGCGCGCGCTGCTCGACGGGCCGCCGACCGCGATCGTCTACACGAGCGACGCGCTCGCGGCGGCGGTCGTGGCCGCCGCCCGCGAGCGCGGGACCGCGGTGCCCGGCGAGCTGTCGATGACGGGCTTCGACGACTCGCCGCTCGCCGCGCTCGCGTCGCCGCCGCTGACCTCCGTGCGCGTCGACTACGCCGAGTTCGGCGCGGCCGCGGCGGCGGCGCTGCTCGCCGCGATCGCCGGCGAGCCTCCCCGCGTTCACCCCGTCGCCGCCGCGCCTGGTGCGGCGGGCCTCGACGGCTCAGCCGGCGTAGCGCGTGGTGAGGGTGAACGGACCGGATCCGGTGCGCCGGAGCACGGTGATCGTGACGGTGTCGGCCGACGTGACGCGGCATACAGAAACCATCAGACGGCGATCCCAAGCCCTTCACGGGCTGGCTCCAGCTAACCCAAATGCTCGAGGCGATCAGACGCTCCGCGACCGGCCCGTGACCTGACGGGTGTCAATACTCATGTCGCGTCGCGGCTGCGCGGGATGGGGAAGATCGGCGATATGACGTTCTCCTTCCTCTACCTCGCGTTCTAGGGCCTTGCTCGGCGCTCTCGTTTGGTGTCGCCGTGGCCGCGACGGACGGACATCGAGTGGTGGTCTTGCGCTACGAGCTGGAGGTGTTGCACCGTCGGGTATCGCGGCCGCAGCTTCGCGCTGCTGATCGTGCCCTGCTCGCGGCGCGGCCCGTCACCTGCCACGCTCCTCGCGCGGCGCGCGTCTGGTCACTCCGAGGACGCTGTTGCGTTGGCATCGGGCGCTTGTGCGCAGGAAGTGGCGGCAGCCGCCGTGCCAGCGTGGACGCCCGCCCGTGCCAGCTGGATTGCGGGCCTTGGTGCTGCGGCTGGCACGGGAGAATCCGCGTTGGGGCCATCGGCGGATCCGCGGCGCGCTGGCCAGACTCGACTTCCGGGATAGCCTGAGGCTGTCGCATATATCGGCGGCGGCCCAAACAGACCCGTTTCGCGGCGACTGATTTGTCTCGGAACCCTCCCAGAAGTCCTTAGAACGGCCCAGTTGAGGGCGCACCTTCGTGCCCGGTGACTTATGCGACAGCCTCGCCTAAAGGCGCCCGGGGCTGGAGACGCCCGCCGCGCGGCGGTCGCGTGATCGTCTGGAGCGCTTCGTCGATGATCGTCACCGCGAGGTCGATCTCGTCCTCGGCGACGGTGAGCGGGGGCGCCATGCGCAGGCAGCTGGCCTGGCCGCCCGTGCCTCCCCGCACGAGGTTGATGGAGAGCCCGCAGCGCTGGCACTCGTCGGTGAGGGCCAGGCCGAGGGCGTCGGCCGGCTCGCGCGTGTCGCGGTCCTCGACGAGCTCGAGGCCGCACAGCAGACCGAGGCCGCGCACGTCGCCGATGTGCTCGTGACGCTCCTGGAGCTCGCCGAGGCGAGCCAGCAGGTACTCGCCGCGCGAGCGCGCCCGGTCGGCAAGCCCCTCCTCCTCGACGACGTCGATCACCGCCAGCGCCGCGGCGGCCGGCATCGGGTCTGAGACGTGCGAGGTCACGTGCACGAAGCCGCGCGCGTGGCATTCCTCCTCGATCGCGGCGCTGGTCGCGACGGCGCTGATCGGCACGCCCCCGCCCAGCGTCTTGGACAGCACGAGCAGATCGGGCACCACGTCGTAGACCTCGAAGCCGTACATCCGACCGAGCCGCCCGAGCCCGGTCTGGCACTCGTCGAGCACGAGCAGCATCCCGCGCTCGCGCGCGAGCTCGGCCAGGCGCAGGAAGTAGCCCGGCGGCGGGACGATCACGCCACCGGCCGACAGCACCGGCTCGGCCACCACGGCCGCCGGCGAGCCGACCGAGGCCTGGTCGAACAGGTCGAAGCCCGCCTCCAGGCACGTGCAGTCGCAGGCACCGTCGCAATGGCGGATCGGGCAGCGGTAGGCGTACGGCGCGGGCAGCGCGAACGCGCCGGGCGCGGCCGGGCCGTAGCCGCTGCGCCCCGCCGCGTACGTGACCGCCGAGGCCCCGGCCGTCACCCCGTGCCAGCTGCGCGTGAGCGCGGCGACCTCGAAGCGCCCGCTGGAGAGCTTGGCCATGCGCAGCGCCGCCTCGATCCCCTCGCCGCCCGTCGAGAGCAGCATCACCCGGCGAAGCGGCTCGGGCAGCGTCCCGACCAGGCGGTCGGCGAGCGCGAGCACGGGCTCGGACAGCATCCACGA
Source organism: uncultured Actinomycetes bacterium (assembly GCA_963821355.1). Taxonomy (GTDB): domain Bacteria; phylum Actinomycetota; class Thermoleophilia; order Solirubrobacterales; family Solirubrobacteraceae; genus JAOPZW01. The sequence goes on from CAWGDO010000014.1 coordinate 322,757, forward strand.
GTTGAGGTGCAGCACGTCGCGGCAGGCCGCCTCGATCGCCGCGACCACCCGCGGGTGGTTGTGCCCGACGGTGGCGCAGATCTGGCCCGCGGTGAAATCCAGCACCCGCTGCCCGTCCACCGTCTCCACGAACGACCCCGACGCCCGCGCCACGACCCCGTCCACGAAATCGCCTCCGTAGCGGATCAGCAGGCCGGCACGGTCGTCCACGCCGGCAGGCTACCGCGCCAACCGCGTGGTCCGGTCGACGATACGCTCCGTCGATGCCGGGCCGGTGGCAGCCAGCAGCCTGAAGGGAGAGCGGCAGAGCAGTACAGGTGCGTGTCCGTCTCGGCGGCGGGCTGTCCCGGCTCTCCAACGCGCCGGCGCTCACGCTCGAGTTCGAGGACGGTGCGACCGTCGACGATCTCCGCGCGCCTGCGCGACAGCGAGCCGGATCTGGCTCCCGCGCTGCGCTCGGTGCTGCCCGTGATCGGTGGCGTGCACGCCGGGCGTCGTAGCGCCTCGAGGAGCGCCAGGAGATCGCCCTGCTGCTCCCCATCTCCGGAAGCTGACCGGCGCACGACTGCCACGACTGAAGCTTCTATGTCAAGCCTCCCGGTGCTGGCGGCGAGGGTTGGCGCCGGCTCGCGAGCGCCGTCAAGGTCGCTCGTCCGGTGGGGCGCTGCACCTTGACCGCGTCGCGCGCGGGCGCGATCAGGCGGCCAGGAGGGGACGCGCCGCGGTGGCGTTGAGGTCGCGGACCTCGCGAGCCAGCCGCAGCACGAGGGCCCGCACCTCGGACGGCGTAGGCGGGCGTCCGCGCGGGCCGGGCGCCTGCCGCCACTTCCTACGCATGAGCGCCCGATGCCAGCGCAACAGCGTCCGCGGGCTGACCAGACGCGCAGCGCGCGAGGAGCGTGGCATGTGACGGGCCGCCGCCGCGAGCAGGGCGCGAGGTAGAGGAAGGAGTAAGGCCGCACCGGCGATCCTCCCAGCCCTCGCCCAGACGAGCCGCGACACGACTATTGGCGCCCTTCACCCTTCGCAATTCAGCGTTCTCTGGAACGGAGGAGGACTCCTTCTGTCTCGTTGCGGCAGCGCGCCCCGCCTCGGCTGACGCTCACCCCTCGTCGCTTCCGGTCGTATGTCGCGACTTCGCTTAGCCGCCGACTCTCACACCGAAACGCGGCTTACGACGGGCTGCCTCATCGCGTCTTTGCGGTCAGCGGCTGACGCGCCGAAGGAACGGCCTGACCGTCTGCGCGAGCTCTTGGGGATGGTCGAGGTAGGGAAAGTGCGTTCCGGGCGTCCGTGCGACCTCGACGCCGAGCCGCTCGGCGAGCCGAGCGGCGGCCTCAGCGAAGAACGCGTGGCTCTGCCCGCTTACGAGAAGCTTGATCGGGATGGTGATCGAGGCAAGCGTCTCCTCGTCGGGAAGGTAGGAATCGAACGCGCCGCTCTCGACGCCGAAGTAGGTATCCGCGCTCGCCAGCATCCCCTTCTGGACGCCCGGTTCCAGGCGCTCCCAGTTTGCGTCTCCTGCGCCGAAGCGAAGGAAGCACTCGAAGCCCCTCGCTGGCCCTCCTGCCTCCATGCCTTCCTTTACCAGCTGAGTCAAGCTATTGCGCACGCCGTTCGGGTCATCGAAGAGTGCGAACAGCCCTGGCTCATGGAGCACTGCGCCGCGCACGGACTCCGGGTGGCGGATCAGCGCCGCAAGCGCGAAGATCCCCGCGCTGCTGGTGCCGAAGATCGCCGCCGGGGCCAGACCAAGGCCCGCGAGCAGCGCGGCCGCGTCATCGGCCTGCTCCTCCGGCGAGGTCGCAGTCCAGCCCGCGGGCTTGGGGCTCTGCCCGTTGCCGCGGCGGTCGTACGTGACGACCGTGAACTCGTCGGCCAGGAACTCCGCGAACCGCCCAAAAACGCCCCCATACCCGCTGGCACCCATCATCAGGAGAAGCGGAGGCCCATCGCCCCTCACCTCGTAGTAGAGCTCTGCCTCATTCGCCCTCTGGAGCGGCATGAATCCCGTCCGCACGACTGCGTTTGCGCCGAGCGAGCCTATCCGTTCAGCGCAGCGGCATGCTCGCGCCGGAGAAACCCGCGCGCGCTGCCGCTCGCATGCGCGCTTTCGCTTCCGCCTGAGGCCGCTTCGACCCCCAGGCCGCCAACCTCATGTTCATGCTCGTCAGCCGCCGGCCTCGGCCCTCCGGGCCTCAGCTCCGCAGCGCCGGCAACACCTCGCCAGGGTGGTCCACTTTTCAACCGGCGCTACCGGCCCACATTTCGACCGGCCTTGACAGCTCGTGGAGCCCACCGCCACGACGACACGCCGCTGCAGGGCGCGCTTCGAACCCGCGTCGCAATCGCTCTGTCGAGGTTGGCGTGCAATCAATGGCCGCCAAGCCGCGCCGCGGAGGCGATCGCAGTCGCCTGAGGCGGCGAGGAAGGCCGACCGGATGCTCATCACCTTGACCACGCGGGGATCGAGATCTGCTCTACGTCCGAATCGGGGGATGCTTGATCGCGGCGGCTGACGCATCAGGTCCCTCGGGGGGCTGCGCATATGAGCCCGTCCCGGGCCCGACCCTCGGCATCCACTCGAGCCATTTCGGCAGATACCAGTTCCAGTCGCCGAGCAGCTTCATGGTCGCCGGTAGCAGCACGCCGCGAATGATGGTGGCGTCGATGAGCACCGCGACCGCCAGGCCGATGCCCAGCTCCTTGAAGATGAGCAGGGACAGGGTGGCGAAGATCGCGAACACCGAGATCATCACCACCGCGGCGCTGGTGACGACACCGGCCGTCGTCTTGATCCCGTGCGAGACCGCGTCCTCGGTTGGCCTGCCGCGGTCGAAGGCCTCGCGGATTCGCGTGAGGATGAACACGTGGTAGTCCATCGAGAGGCCGAACAGCACGACGAACATGAACAGCGGCATCCAGGAAACGATCGCGCCGTTGGACTTGAAGCCGAGTAACGACTCCAGGTGGCCCTTCTGGAAGATCCAGACCATCACCCCGTAGGCCGCTCCGACCGACAGCAGGTTGAGGATGATCGCCGTGAGTGGAATCACGACGGAGCGGAACGTGAACAACAGCAGGATGAAGGCCGCGGACAGGACGAAGACGAAGACCACCGGGGCGTGCGACTTCATCGTGTCGTTGAAGTCCGTCGAGCTCGCGGTATAGCCGGTGACGTCGGCCGTCGCGCCCGGGACCCGTCCGATGGTGGCCGGGATCAGCTTGTCTCGTAGGTGTGCGAGAGCCGCCGTCGATCGGGCGTCGGTGCCGTCTCCGGCAACCGGGATGTCGACCTGCTCGACCGTGTGACCGGGGCTCACGGTTGTCGTGATCGGCTGCTTGAAGTCCGGGCTGGCGGCGGCCCGAGCGCTGAGATCGTTGATCGCGCCAATCACCGGCAGCGACTTCACGTTGTCGGCATGCACGACGACCTGCGCCGGAATCGGCCCGCCGGGGAAGGCCGCCTGGATGCGGTTGTACGTCTTGATCACCCCGAGGTCCTGCGGAAGCGTCTCGACACCCGGCGTCGCCGTGTGGAGGCTGAACGCTGGAATCGCCAGGAACACGAGCAACGCTCCGCTGGCCACGACGGCGACGACAGGATGGCGCAGGGCCGGGTTGAGGATCCGCGACACCGCCCCACTCTCGCCGACGTTCCACTTCCTCCTGGAGAGGTAGGGGATGCGCCCCTTCTCCACACGGTCTCCAAGCCAGGCAAGGATGGCTGGAAGGACGGTGAGCGACCCGACGACGGCCACCGCAACGACGAGGATCGTGCCGGTGGCGAACGACGCGAAGGTGGGTGCTCCGGCGAGGTACATCCCGGCCATCGCGATCATGACCGTGAAACCGGAGACCATCACCGCACGACCCGAGGTCGCAGCTGCGGCCGCCAGCGAGGCCGCTTCGCTGCGCCCGGATTCCCGCTCCTCGCGTTCGCGGCGCAGGTAGAACATGGAATAGTCAACGCCGACCGCGAGGCCGATCAGCAGGATCACTTCGTTGATCGACTCGTCCACTCCGTTGATGTGGCTGATCACGCCGACCAGGCCGATCGTCCCGAGCACCGCCGTGAGACCCAGCAGCAGGGGCACGGCGGCAGCCACCAGGGCCCCGAAGGCGATCAGAAGGATGAGAAGGGTGACCGGCAGCGAAGTGACGAGCGCGGTCTTGAAGTCGCTGCTGATCGAAGCGCTCACCTGGTTGTCGGAGCTCGCGTCGCCGAATTCACCGATCGTCAACTGCGGATGGGCAGCCTGCGCGGCGTCGATGGCCCGAAGGGTCGCATTGGCGCGCTCCTTGGCCGTGCTCTGGTTGCCGGCAATCTTGAAGCGGGTCAGGGCGGAGTGGCCGTCGGCAGAGATCTGGGACCGGTTGGCGGGCGTGTATGGGCTCTCGATCGCATAGACGTACGGCAGCTGAGACAGGCGGAACTGAGCGTCGCCGACCGCGGCGCGGAAGCGGAGGCCGTTCGCAGTCTCCGTTGCGCTCTGCACCAGCACCATCTCGTCGGCGCTCTTCGGATACGCGGCGTCCACCGTGCGGTCTGCGCGTCCCGACTCGCCGACTCCGAGATGAGCGTTGTCAAGCGTCCTGGTCCCGACCCCGCTTCCGATCATGAAGGCAACGATCACGAACGCAAGCCACCCCCAGATCGCGGTCTTGCGATGCTGCGCGCTCCAGCGACCCATCCGGGCAGCGACATTGGGGCTGTGCCCGGCCCGTACTGCCTCGCTCGCGGCAGCCTTGGCTTCGGGGGTCTCGGGGCCTCGCATCACCGGACGTAGCCCAACGACGTCAGGTATTGATGGGCGACCGCCTTCGGGTCCTGCTTGCCGATATCGACCCGGGAATTCAGCTCCTGGATGACCGGGAGCGTCAGGTTGCCTTGGACCTTCTCGATCGTCGCGCCCAGGTCCGGGCCCGCCCGGTCGGCGACCTGCTTCGACGCGATGAAGATCGCGTTACCGGGCGGGATCAAGCCCTTGTCGTCCTTGAGGACCGTGTACTTGGTCGAGCTCGCGAGCTGGGCGTCACTGGTGAACAGGATCGAGAGGTCCGCCTCACCGCTGTCGAGCCCCATGTAACGCAGCCCGATGGCCATCGGCTTGAACTGCTTGAACCGAAGGCCGTAGTTCTTCTCAAGGCCCGCGAGGCAGTCGATCCGCACGCGGCACTCAGGCGAACCGGCGAGAACGAGATTCCGTGACTTGCCGGTTAGATCCGAGATGTCCTTCAGGCCAAGCTTGCGAGCCGTCGTCGTGAGCGTGCCGACGGCGTTCGAGTCGGCGAACGGGGTCGGTGGAAAAGCAACGATCCCCTCCTTGGCAAGGTCCGCCTTCGCCTGGTTGTAGGCCCGGGTGGCATTGGACGGAATCTTGCTCGCGGGTACGTGGAAGAACGAGCCGAGCGCGGTGGACGTGTACTCCGGATAGCCGCTGATCTGGCCATCCTTGATCGCCTTCAGCGCCACCTTCTCCGAACCCAGGTTCAGCCGAGTCTTCACCTTGTAGCCAGCGGCCTTCAGGGCCTGGGCATAGATCTCCCCGAGAACGAACTCCTCGGTGAAGTTCTTGGACCCAACCGTGATCGTCGTCTTCCCGTTCGCCGGGTTTGAGCGGATCAGGTTGTCTTGAGCCTTGGCGGTCGTCGACCCCCCACCGCCACCGCATGAAGCGACACCGAGAACTAGCGCCAATGCGGCGGCCGCCAACCCCACACGTCGCAGAAGAATCGTGCCAAACCCCTCTCGACTGGACGATGCCAACGCTACGCGCCCTCGCCCGGCGAATCAACCGAGATCAAGGCGAGCTGGAACCCCTACAAATCGGTGTCTTCGCAGACCTCTGCTCGATCGGCGGCTCCACTGCTTCCGCTTGCCCGAGATGCGAGCGTCTCCGCTAGCGCTCACTAAACGCCTGGGTTGGACGAGCACCAGGCGCGCTCGACCGTCCACGTCTGACGCCTGCTCCGCCTGGGGCGAAGCAGGCGTCGCCGGACGAGCGCTCGGCGCCTTCCGACGTCGTCCGCAACGAGCTCGAGGGGTAGTCGAGAGTGCCGTACGCATGGCGGAGGCAACAGCGGCCTTGTGGTCGGGAACGTGTTGGACCTCGTGCATGCCAGATGACGGCGAGCGGCGTTGCGTCAAGCCTGGCCCCTCACAGGTCCAGGGCGAGCTCCGACGCGGGGCGGGTGCAGCAGGCGAGGATCCGCCCCTCGGCCGGCGGTTCGAGCGGGTCGAGGACGTAGGTGACGGCGCCCTCGACCAGGCCGCTCTCGCAGTTGTGGCAGACGCCCTGCCGACAGCCGAACCCGACCGGGACGTCGCAGGCCTCGGCGAAGTCGAGCAGGCTCGGGTAGCGGTCGTCCCACGCGACGGCGACGTTGCTGCGCACGAAGGTGACCATCGGGCCGGTGCCCGGTGGGCCGTCGGGCGGATGCGGCGCCCGGTCGCCGGCCTTGACGAGACCGGAGGCATGGACGGCGACAGCGCCGAACGCCTCGGTGGCGACGCGCTCGGGCGGAACGCCGCGGGCCGTGAGCGCGGCGCCGACGGCCCGCATGAAGCTCCTCGGGGCCGCACAGGTAGTAGTCGGCGTCCTTGGGGACCTCTGCCCGTTCGAGGACCGCGAGGTCGAGTCGTCCGGAGACGTCGTAATCGGAGCCGAGCGCTTCGCCGGCGGCCGGCCGGCTGTAGGCCAGGACGCGGTGGCTGTCCGGCGAGCGCGCGCAGAAGCTCGTCGACCTCGGGGCCGAAGGCGTGCTCGTCGCGGTTGCGGGCGCCGTGCAGCCACCAGACCGGCTTCGCGCTGCGCTCGCGCGCCAGGGCGTGCAGCATCGCGAGCACGGGTGTCGCGCCGACTCCGGCGCTGATCAGGACGACGGGACGAGTGCCGTCACGCAGGACGAAGCTGCCACGCGGTGCGGCGACGTCGAGCACGTCGCCGACCTTGACGTGGTCGTGCAGGTAGCGGCTGGCGACGCCTTCGCGCTTGACGCTGATCCGGTAGCCGCGCTCGCCGGGAACGTCCGACAGCGAGTAGCTGCGGGTCACCGGCAGCGCGTCCGCGTCCGGTCGCACGCGCACGGCGAGGTACTGCCCTGCCAGTGCCGCCGGGCTCGACGCCGCGTCGTCGGTCGGGACAAGCCGGAACGAGCTGACGGTCGCGCTCTCGCGCCGGATCTCGGCGACGCGCAGCGGCCGGAAGCCGGTCCACGCCGGCGCCGGCTGTCGTCCGGCCTTGGCGAGCAGCTCGCGGAAGCTGCCCTTCCAGCCCTCGCTCAGCGCCGGCACGCGCAGCGCCCGCTCCAGCAGCGCGCGCGACTTGTCCGGGCAGGTAGAGCAGCGCGTCGACCTCGGCGATCGTCAGTCGCTCGGGTCCGTCGGCGACCTTGACGATCTCGTCCCCGGCCTGCACCTCCCCCTCCTCGAGGACGCGCAGGTAGAAGCCGGGGCGGTGGTGGGCGACCAGCAGCGAGGGCATCGCCGGATCGTCCATCCGGATGCCCACGCGGTAGCAGGTCACGCGCGGCTGGGTGACCTCGAAGAGCGCCTCGCCGATCCGGTAGCGGTCGCCGATGCAGACCTCGTCGTCGGCGAGACCCTCGACGGTGAAGTTCTCGCCGAACTGCCCGTAGGTGAAGTCGTTGCGCCCGAGCTCGCGCTCCCAGTAGCGGTAGGACTCGATCTGGTAGACGAACACCGCGCGGTGCTCGCCGCCGTGCGCGAGCCGGTCGGCCTGGTCGTCGCCGTCGATGTTGATCCGCCGGACCATCCGCGGACCCTCGACCGCCTCCTTCCAGATCGCCGTGCGGACGGTCTTGCCCTGCCAGGCGACGTCGCGGGGTCCGCCGACGTTGACGGACAACAGCCGGCCGCTCGTCATGCCGCGCACGGCAAGGTCGCTCCGACACGAGATCCGCGCCGCACGGTTGAGTCGCCGACGCGGCGCCGCAGCGGCGCGAGGGCCGCGGCCGCCAGCGCCGGGGCCAGGAGCGCGGTGGCCAGGATCCCCACCTTGGCCTGGTCGAGCAGCGCGCCGTCGAACGCCCGTGAGGCGATCAGCAGCGACACGGTGAATCCGATGCCCGCCGAGAGCGCCGTGCCGCGCAGCTCGCCGCGGCTGAGGCTGACGCGGTGGCTCGCCACCGACGACGCAAGGAGGATGCCCAGCGGCTTGCCGACCAGGTAGGCCAGGACGATGCCCCATGTGACCGCGGAGCTCGCCGCCGAGGCAAGCACGTGGCCGTCGACGTGTAGGCCGGCGTTGGCCAGCGCGAAGATCGGGACGACGACCTTGCTCGTCCACGGATGCAGACGGTGCTGGAGCCGGTGGGCTCGACGGCCTCCGGTGATGGTCAGCGCGCCGAGCGCGAGCGCCGTGTCGGTCGAGATGGCCACGCCCCAGCCGCCCGCACCGGCGCCGCCGGCGGTCAGCGCGAGGTAGACGAGCGCCGAGACGCTCATGCCGGCCAGCCCCGCGAGCACCGGGACGGTCAGCCGCCGCCCCTCGCGCAGCGCGCCGAGGTCGCGCTCGCGCTTGGCCTCCAGGCCGACGCCGAGGAAGAACAGCGTCATCAGGCCTTCGTCGATCCAGGTGCGCAGATCGGCGCCGAGCGTCCACTGCCCGACGGTCAGCGCGACGGGGGCGTGCCAGAAGGCGGCGTAGCTCGCTTGCCACGGTGAGTTCGACCACACCAGCGCCAGGACGATGGCGGCGACGAGCAGCAGCGCACCGCCGGTCTCGCCGCGGATCGCCGCGGGAATGGCGCGTCGGCGCCGGGGTGGCCGCTCGCCGTGCTCCTGGGTGGCCTGCAGTTGCATGAGCAGGCTCGGGTCCTGCAGCGCCGCGGCCGCGGCGAGGCGCTCCGGCGAGGGCCGCAGCCGGCGGATGAGGTTTCGGGCAGCTGAGTGCTTACGGGTCATGATCGCGCTCCTCTCGGGGGCGGCGCCGAGGTGTCGAGTGGCGCCGTCGATGAGATGAGTCCCGCCGCGGGAGCGAGTCTTACCCCTCGGGATCGAGATCCCCGAAACGCCGGGCCGCCTCGAGCACGCCGTCGTGGTCGGCGCGGCAGCCCGCGCACGCGCGAAGGTGGATCGTGGTCCCCGGGAAGCGCTCGCCGGGGTCCTCGCCACGAAGCTCGATCTCGACGTACTGGTCCATGATCGGGACGCCGGCGTCGCAGCCGGCGTCGCCCTCCTGTGCGCGCAACAGCTCGTCGAGGCGGTGCAGATCGGTCACCCCTCACCTCCTCGTCGGTCAGCGGGTGGCCGGCGGCGGCCAGGCTGGCGCGGAGCCTGCGCCGGGCGTCGAACAGGTTCTTGTAGATCGCGTTGCGGTTGGAGCCCAGCTCCAGCGCCAGTAGGTCGATCGCGACGTCGTTGAGAGCGAGCGCCACGAAGACCTCGCGCTGGCGTGGGGTGAGGTCCTCCTCGATCGCCCTCGTCAGCGCCGCGAGCTGCTCACGGCGCTCGGCCTGATCGCTGGGCCTGGGCGTGAGCGTGTCGGGCAGATGCTCCCAGGTCAGGTCGTCGCGACTCGGCGCATGGTGGCGCCAGGCGTGCCGCGCGACCTTGCTGGAGACCTCGAAGACCACGAACGCGTAGGCCCAGGTCGTGAACCGGCTGCGGCCCTCGAAGGCGTCGATCCTGGCCAGGATCTTCATCATCGCGTCGTCGGCGCACTGCTGTGCGACGTCGTCGAGCTCGGGGCCCGCGAGCGCGCCCAGCTGCCCGTGGCGGCGATGCAGCTCGTGTATCGCGGCGCGGTGCAGGACGTCGTGGAGTCTGGCGGCGGCGTGATCGTGACGCGGATGGTCGGGATGCAACTGCTCGACCCATCGCCGCGACGTGTGGTCCAGCGCGGCCGCCGGGGAGCGTTCGACAGTCACCACCTGAACAGTAAGACGACCGCGCGCTGCGTGACCAATCCCATGACGGTTCCCGAACGATTGGAGCGATCATGGGTCTCTCATGGCAGCAAGGACCGCTGGGTCGAAACCCGAACGGGCAGTTCCTGGTGCCCGGCATGCCCGAGCGCGTGCTGTACGCCGAGCCACTGCGGCGGCGGATGCGCGCCGAGCTCGGCGGCCGGACGGTGGTGCAGAGCGACGACGCCGTCCTGCTCTTCGAACCGGGCCGCTACCCCGTCGCCTACTTCCCGATCGCCGACTTCGCCGAGGGCGCGCTCAGGCCGACCGACCACCGCACCGAGCACCCCGAGCTCGGCGAGACCGCATGGTTCGAGGTCGTCGGAGGCACGCGCTACGCCGCCCGCGGGGCCTGGCAGCACGTCGCGCTCCCCGAGCACGCCGCCATCCTGCGCGACAAGGTCGCGCTCGCGTGGCGCGCGATGGACGCCTTCTACGAGGAGGATGACCGCGTCCTCGGTCACGCCGCCGACCCCTACCACCGCATCGACATCCGCCACACGTCCCGCCACCTGGTCGTCCGCGCCGGCGACCGCGTCGTCGCCGACACCACCAGGCCGTTGGTGCTGTACGAGTCGGGCTTCGCCCCTCGCTGGTACGTGCCGCGAGAGGACGTGGTGGCCGAGGCGCTGACCCCGGTGGATCTGCAGACGTTCTGCCCGTACAAGGGCATCGCCTCCTACTACGACATCGACGACGCCAAGCAGGCGGCCTGGTCCTACCGCGCCCCGTTCGACGACATGGCGGCGATCGGCGACCTCGTCTCCTTCGAGCCCGATCGCGTCGAGGTCACCCTGGACGGAGAGCGCCTCGAGCTCGAGCCCGGCCAGACGGTTGTCTCGCACGGCTTCGATCGCAACCTGAGCCGTCGACGAGGTCGGCGGCCTCACCGCCGCCCTGGAAGGCGCGTCCTGACGGACACCGGCGCCCTCCTCGAGGCGGTGCTCGCCGTCGATGACCGCGACGCGGGTTGCGGGCCGACGTGCGCGGCGCTCGACCGGTACGCCGAGATCGAGATCGGCGGTGGCGACCCCTGCGCCGAGCTCCCGGGCGTCGCCGTGCACCTGACCGTGTGCCCGGCCTGCCGCACCGACCACGACGGCCTGCTGGCACTCATCGGGCACGACGGCGGCGAGCCGTTCGCGTGACGTACTGCACGGATGCGAACATCTGTTCGTGGAGCGCCGGGATAAACCGGCATGGAGAAGGGATGGAGAGAGCCCGACATCGAAGGAGTAGCGATCCACGGTGGCCCCGAGTCATGCGTTGGCGTTCGTGAGGGCGTCGGCGAAGCGTTGACAGGGGTACGCGTAGGCTGGGCTATTGAGCCGCGAAATCAATGGTCTCGGGGTGCCGACGCCGTCACGAAAGGCGGAAGGCAACATCGTCGGCAGCGTTATCGCGAGTTGCCGGCGGACCCCGCGCGGTCAGAGAACCTGGGCATGCGCGGAATCTCCATGCGCGAGAACCGGGAGGTCCCACGGTCGCCCGTGGCTGGTCGATGATGCCCCGCCCTGGATGGTTCGCGGGGTGGCAGATCGGCGGGTGGCGGGCCGCGAGGGGAACGCTGAGGCGGGAAGCCCTCGATGAACGACCGTGGGAAGTCAGACGGCCTCGTAGTACCTGCGAAGCCGCCGAACAACGCCGGCGTGCCGGCGGCGGAGGTGGTGGAGGAAAGGGGGCCGGCCGAGGGGAACGCGGCCAGCAAAACGCGTCCCGGACGCAGAGCCGGGCAAGACGCGCTCAGTGCGCTGGATCGCGTGCGCCGAGGGCGCGGAAGGACAAGAAGCACGGTTCACCGCGCTCCTGCACCACGTCGACGTCGATCGTCTGCGGGCGGCGTACCGGGCGATCAACCCGAGGGCCGCGCCGGGGGTCGACGGCGTGACGTGGCAGGACTACGGGCAGGATCTCGAAGCGAACCTTCGGGACCTGCATCGTCGGGTCCATCGCGGCAGCTACCGGGCGAAGCCGACCCGGAGGGCGTACATCCCGAAGCCGGACGGGCGGCAGCGGCCGCTCGGGATCGCCGCGTTGGAGGACAAGATCCTTCAGCGCGCCGTCGTCGAGGTGCTCAACGGCATCTACGAGACGGACTTCCTCGGCTTCTCCTACGGGTTCCGGCCCGGGCGTCGGCCCGCACGATGCGTTGGACGCGCTCGCGGCCGGGATCAATCGCAAGAAGGTGAACTGGGTGCTCGACGCGGACATCCGCGACTTCTTCACCAGCCTCGATCACTCGTGGCTGGTGAGGTTTCTCGAGCACCGGATCGCGGATCAAGCGGGTCCTGCGCCTGATCCAGAAATGGCTCAGGGCAGGGGTCATCGAGGACGGGAAGTGGTCGCAGACCGAGGGCGGGACGGCGCAGGGAGCATCGGCATCGCCGCTGCTCGCGAACGTCTACCTGCACTACGTCTTCGACCTGTGGGCCCACCAGTGGCGGCGCCGGCACGCGCGCGGTGACGTGATCATCGTGCGCTACGCCGACGACTACATCGTGGGGTTCGAGCATCAGCGGGACGCGGAGCGGTTCCTGGCCGACCTTCGCGACAGGCTCGCGAAGTTCGGCCTGGAGCTGGCCGCCGAGAAGACGCGGCTGATCGAGTTCGGGCGCTTCGCCGCCCGAGACCGCGCCGGCCGCGGGCAGCGGCAAGCCGGAGACGTTCGACTTCCTGGGCTTCACGCACATCTGCGCGAAGACCAAGAACGGGCGCTTCATGCTCAAGCGCATCACGATCGCCAAACGGATGCGGGCCAAGCTGCGCGAGGTCAAGGACGAGCTGCGCAGCGACGCCGGCATCACCCGATCCCCGACCAGGGCCAATGGCTGGCCAGCGTCGTGCGAGGGCACTACGCCTACTACGCCGTGCCCGGCAACAGCGACGCGATCAACGCGTTCCACGACCAGGTCACCCGGCACTGGCTACGCGCGCTGCGGCGCCGCAGCCAGCGCCACCACCTGAACTGGGAGCGCATGCGACGCATCGCCGCCCGATGGCTCCCACCCGCCCAACGGATGCACCCCTGCCCCAACGCGCGCTTCGACGCCAGACACCCAAGGCAGGAGCCCAGTGCGTTAGACGCGCACGCTGGGATCTGCGCGGGGGGCCGCCGGCAACGGCGGTCCCTACCGCGAATCGACCAAGGGGAGCCCATACGCGAACTTCCAGCGCTCGCTGCAGACGCGCAAGCTCTCGATCGTCCTCCCCGCCGCGGCCGAGCTGGCCTGGATCAACCTGGGCGACAGCCTCGAGATCCTTTCGCTCATGGCGCAGGAGGGCGATCCGCGCTTCGAGCGCGCGGCCGCTCGCTGGGTCGGCCGGCTGCTCACCGAGACGCCGCCCATGACCCTCAGGGAGGCGCGCTGGGTCGTCGCGATGGTCGAGCAGCTCCCGCGTTGCCACGAGTCGCTGCACCGTTTGGCCAGCCGACGTTAGGAGGGGCCATCCCTGGCCCGCCGAGCCGCCAGAGGTGGGGGGCGACCTCTGAGCTGCTCTGAGCCCCTCCGTGAGCTACCCCCAATGAGACCAACGCGCGGGGACGGACAAGGTTGGACGACCGCGCCGCCGCAACGCGAACGACCGCCGTTGCTCGCGCGCGGTGCGCCATGCAACGCGCCAAATGGACTTACCAGGCGCGCGCGATCGCGCTAGGCTCGTCACACGTGCTCAGCCGGGGTGGCCTGGGCGAGGGGGTGGGCTGTGATTTCGAGGGGCATGTCGTGGGGTGTGGCGCTGATCCTGGCTATCGGCCTGATCGCGACGCCGGCGGCGCTTGCGCAGGCCCCTGCCGGCCCAGGGACGCCGGATCCGCCGACCGTCGAGATACCTCAGCCACCCGAGCCACCCGACGTCGACCCGCCCAAGCCGCCCGACGTGAAGGTCCCCGAGCCGCCCAAGCCGCCCAAGGTCGATCCGCCCCCGCCGCCCGACGTCGGCACTCCCGGCGCGCCGACGGCCGACAAGCCGGCCAAGCCCGCCAAGCCCCACGACGACGAGGGCGCCGGGACCGCGGATCGCAGCCCGCAGCCCGAGGCAGCGGCCAAACCTCAGCCAGCCGCTGCACACCCCGTTCAGCACCAGGCAGCAGCCACGCCCAAGGCCGCCCGGCAACAGCGCGTCCACCCGGCCGCGCCGCGACGCCGCACGGCGGCGCCCGCCCACGACTCGAAAGCCACGTCTTCACGCCACACGTCCGCACCGGCGGTCGCCGGGCAGCATCGGACGAGCGCCGCCGTCAAGGGCCGGACGTCCCTTCCGACTGGGGCCGCCGGCGACCCCTCCGATGCCGGCGGCGCGCGACATCCCCGGCCCGCACCCGTGCGCACTCCGGCGTTCGCCGCCCAGGTCGAGCCCGCGCAGCCCCGCGCGGTGACGCTGAACGGCAGCGCGGATCGTTATGAGATCACGCTGGCGCTGGGCCTGCTCTTCACGGCCGTCGCCGCCTACATGATCGGACGCACGTTCTCGCGCGGCGTGGACACGAAGGACCGATATCGCTTGTAACCGCCCGCGGGCCTCGCGCCCAGCCGTGAGCGGTAGCGCACACAACGAAAGGGATCTCGGCGCGCAGCGTCCTCTCAGGTCATGCGCACTCTCCCGACCGAGCCTCTCCTTCCGCTGACCCTCTCCGAGCAACTCGACGCCATGCTGTCCGGCTGGCTTGACCGCCACGCCCCCGATGGCGACCTCGGCAGTCCCGACCACATCGCCGCGGGCATCATCACCGTCGCCGAGCGCGATGTCGCCGAGGTCGAGGCGTTCTGCGCGCGCTGGGACATGACCGTGCGGCGTCCCGCCGGCGACCACCGCCGCTGGGTGGTGCTCATCGTGGAAGGCCGCGCCCTTCCCGTGCGCGGCTTCACGGAGATCACCGCCATGTACCGGCGCTGAGCGGCCGGCGAGCGCTCGCTCGCCGGCCGCGAGCCGCGTCAGAAGATGCGCACCGCCACCTCGGCGGGCTGGTCGAACAACGCGTTGAGCTCGTCGTCGAGCTTGACCAGCGTGATCGAGGCGCCGGCCATGTCGAGCGAGGTGCAGTACTCGCCCACGTAGCTGCGCGTGACGTTGATCCCGCCGTCGGAGAGCTTCTGATGCGCGCGCCCGTAGACGATGTACAGCTCGGAGATCGGCGTGCCGCCCAGGCCGTTGACCATCAGCGCGACATCGTCACCGGACGTGTAGGGCAGGTCGGAGACGACCGCCTCGAGCAGCTCGTCGGTGATCGCATCGGCGCTCGCGAGCTTCTCGCGCCGGCGGCCGGGCTCGCCGTGGATGCCGACGCCCATCTCCATCTCGTCGCCACCCAGCTCGAACAACGGCGAGCCCTTCGCGGGCGGTGTGCACGACGTGAGGGCCATGCCCATCGTGCGCGTCACCGAGTTGACGCGCTCGCCGAGGTCGACGATCTCCTCCAGCGACGCGCCGTTCTCCGACGCCGCCCCGACCGCCTTGATGACGAAGAAGTTGCCGGCCACGCCGCGGCGGCCGACCGTGTAGGTCGAGTCCTTCACGGCAACGTCGTCGTCGACGATGATCGTTGCGATCTTGATGTCCTCGGCCTCGGCGAGCTCGCGCCCCATGTCGAAGGACATGCGGTCGCCGGTGTAGTTGTTGATGATGTGCAGGACGCCCTTCTCGCTGGCCATCAGCTTCGTCGTCTCGTACACGTAGTCCGACGGCGGTGCCGCGAACACGTCGCCGGGACAGGCCGCATCGAGCATGCCCTTGCCGACGACCATCACGTGCGCCGGCTCATGCCCCGACCCCGAGCCCTGCACGATCGACACCTTGTCGTCGCGGGGCGCGTCGGCGCGCATGATCAGGTTGTACTCGGGGACATACCGCAGCTTGCCAGGGTTCGCGAGCTCGATGCCCTTGAGCATCTCGGGCACGAACTGCTGCGGGTCATTGACGAACTTCTTCACGACCACTCCTCTCTCGTGAGTTCCCCACCACACACCGGACAGGTCACGCCCGTTCCAGCTCCATCTCCTGCCAGGCCTTGCTGACCGCCTCGAGCATCACCGCGATGCCGATGGCTCCCGCATCGACCGAGTCGCGGCTGCGCTCACCCGTGTAGCTCGCCCGCCCGCGCTGGGCGAGCATGCCCTTCGTGGCCTCGGCGGACTCCCGCGCCTTGGCCGCCGCGCGCGGAAGCGCGTCTTGGGCGCCGTCCTGCAGCGCGGCCTCGAGCTCGTCGACGGCCGGAACCAGCGCGTCGAGCAGCGTCTTGTCGCCGAGATCGGTGTTCCCGCGCTGCTTGATGCCGTCGATCGCGGCGCGCAGGGCGGCGATCACCTCCGGGCCGGTGGGCTCGGGCGTCGGCGTCAGCGTCGCGCCGGCGCGCAGGAAGGCGGTGCCCCATATCGGTCCCGACGTGCCGCCGATGCGCTTGGTCAGGACCAGCGCGGTCTTCTTGAGCAGGCCACCAACGTCCGTGTACTCCATCTGGTCCCAGTCGCTGAGCACGATCTCGAACCCGCGCGCCAGCGAGTAGCCGAAGTCCCCGTCGCCGACGACGGCGTCGAGCTCGCAGAAGTAGGTCTCGTTGTCGACCGCCGTCTGGGCGATCGTCCGGACGATCAGCTCGCCACGGCTCAGCGCCGTATCGCTCATGCCGCCTCCTTGTCGGGCAGGGGTTCTCTGAGGCACGTCTCCAGGTCGGCCAGCGTCACCTCGTCGCCGGGGCGCGCCGCGGAGCGGTTCGCCAGGACGCGCGCCGGCTCGCCGGGGTCGCCGAGGCTGCTGACGACGACCAGCGCCTCGCTCATGTCCTCCTCGGCCGTGTAGCTGCTGACGGTGACGATGCAGCGCAGGCCGGCGCGGGCCGCCGCCAGCAGGCCGTTGCGCGAGTCCTCGACGACGATCGCGTCCTCGGGCGACACGTTCATGCGCTCGATGGCCAGCACGTAGATCGCGGGGTCGGGCTTCTTCGCAGGCACGACGTCACCGGCGAAGACGGCGAAGTTCGCGGCCACGTCGGCGCCCACGACGTGGTCGAGCACCGCGCGCACGGACTCCTCGGCCGAGGTCGAGGCCACCGCCAGCGACCACCCGGCCGCCAGCGCTTCGTCGACGATCCGCGCGATCCCTGGACGTCCGGGCAGGCGCCCGGAGCGGACGAGGTCCTTGTAGATGGCGGTCTTGCGGCGGTGCCAGTCGGCCAGCAGCTCCTTCTGGCCGTCGGGGTCTGCCGGCAGGCCGTGCTCGCGGACGAAGTCGTCGGTCAGCAGCGAGGCCATGCGCTCCTTGCCGCCGCCGATGCGCAGCTTCTCGCCGTACTCCGCCTCGGACCACTGCACGGGCAGGCCGACGTCGGCGAACGTCTGGTTGAACGCGGGCCGGTGGCCGTCGCGCTCAGTGTCGGCGAGCACGCCGTCGCAGTCGAAGATGAGGGCCGGCACTCGGCTAGACGGCCGCCGGGGTCTCTGCCGACGCGCGCCCCGCCGACCCGAAGGTGCGAATGTGGTACTCGGCCATCGCCTTGACGGCCTCGCGCACGTGCTTGAGCAGCGACGGCGGGTCGTGCTTGCCGGGGTTGGCCTCCAGGTACTCGCGGTGGGCGTCGACGAACGCGATCTTCAGCGCCGTCGAGATGTTGACCTTGGCACACCCGCGCGCGATCAGGTCCGCGAACTGCGCCTCGGTCAGGCCTGTGCCGCCGTGCAGCACCATCGGGATCGGGTGCTGCTCGACGATCTCGGTCACGCGCTCGGGCGTGAGCTTGGGCTCGGCCTTGTAGAGACCGTGGGCGGTGCCGATTGCCGGCGCGAACGAATAGACCCCCGTCGCCTCGATGAACTGCCCCGAGACCTCGACGGGATGGATCTCGCCCGCCTCGTCGGACCCGACGCCGTCCTCGACCCCCAGCACGCTCTCGATCTCGCCCTCGACCTGAGCGCCGTAGCCGTCGGCCTCGGCGACGACCTCGATCGTCTGGCGCGTGTTCTCGTCGACGGCGAGCTCGGAGCCGTCGAAGAGCACCGAGTTCCAGCCCACGCGCAGACAGTTCGAGATCCACTCGCGATCGGGGCAGTGGTCGAGGTGCAGCGTGACCGGCACCGGCACCTCGTCGGCGCGGGCGCGCCACATCGCGTAGAAGGGCCCGACGCCGATCGACTTCACCGTCTTCAGCGACGTCTGGACGATGAGCGGCGCCTCGAGCTCCGTGGCGGCAGCAAGCACCGCCTCGAGCGAGAGATCGTCGACGACGTTGATGGCCGCCACGCCATAGCGCTCCGCGAACGCGCGGTCGAGGATCTCACGCATCGGCACGACTGGCATGCGCGGCTGCTCCCTTGGTCGGTTCCGGCGGCGATCGAACGCCGTTGCGTCTGCAACGACGCGCGCTGGCGACGCTATCCGCACGCAGCGCTGAGGTCAAGATTGGACTACGGGGCGAGGCGCGCGATGGTGGCCACGAGCCCCGGGCCGCGAGCATCGCTCGGCTGCACGACGCCCGAGGGCCGCGGATCAGGCACGGGCCTCCGCCGGAGCCGGGCCGAGCGCCTGCCAGGCCGCGGCCACGCCGCCGAAGCGCCGGCGCAACGTCGGGGCGCCGGGCCCCTCCCACGCCGGATCACGCAGGTCAGCCGAGGTCGGCGGTCGCCCCGTCCGCGCCCAGAAGCCGGCCAACGCGGCGCGGATCGCGTCGTCGCTCCAGCGCCGGAAGTGCGCGACGGCGCCGGCGTCGGCGAGCGCGGTGTTCCACGGGTCGTCGTGGTCGCCGTAGAGGTCGCAGACCACGGCGGCGCTGGGCCAGCGCGGGCTCTCCGCCTCCCACGGGCCGGGCGAGGTGCGCGACGGTGTCCACTCGTGATAGGTGGGCGCCGCGCCGTGCACGGCCTGCCAGTCGCGGATCGCCTCTCGTACGGCCTCGCGGGTCCACGCCCTGGCGACGGTCGGCTCGTGCGCCGTGCATGCGCCACATCGCGTCGCCCGTGGGCTCGTGACCGGGCCGCCACACCCCGGACACTGCCTCGCGCGCAGGTAGTTGTTGACGCTCGACACCGAGACCTCGAGCGCCTGAGCGATGGCGGGCAGCGTCAGGCCCGTCTGCGCCATGCGCCGCGCGGCCTCGACGCGCTCGGCCACCGAGCTCTCGAAGGTCAGGCGACGGGCCGGAAGCCCGGCGGCCGCCAACGCCGCGCTCCAGGAGCCGAAGTGCGTCGTGACGCACGAGCTGCTCGGCCACCGCGGGTGCTCGCTCATCCACTTGCGCTGCGCGAACCCCGCAGTGGCCGGCTGCTCGCCGCACCAGTCCTGGCGCCTGGGCGGACCCCCCGTCTCGCGGACCCACTCACGCAACGCCTCGAGGATCGCCGCGCGGTTCCAGCGCCGGGGCATGCCCGATGGCGCACCGGGAGCCGCGGCGATTCGGGCGACCGCCGCCCGGCTCAGGGCGTGAACTTCAGCCGGGCGGACGGTCGCCATCTTGTGTCGCCTTCGTGGGGACCGCACGAAAATGTCGGCCTGGTGCTCCGCGGACACGGCTACTGCCATGGTCCGTCTCCCTGCGAGCCGCAACCCGCGCCTCGTGGTCTGACGGTCGCACGCTAGTCCATCCCTGACTACCGAACAAGCCGGTTAGCGTTGATCATGCATGCCGCGCCCCCGCGACGAGCTGACCGCCGGCGAGTGGGCCGTACTGGCGCTCGTTGCCGAAGGGCCGACACACGGCTTCGCCATGGCGCGCGCGATGGAACCCGAAGGCGAGGTCGGGCGGATCTGGAGCGTCCGCCGGCCGCTCGTCTATCGCGCAGTCGACACGCTCACGGCCCTCGAGCTCGTGCGGCCGGCCGGGACGGTCGCGAGCCGCTCGGGTCCCGCGCGGACGATCCTCGAGGCCACGCCCAACGGCAAGCGCGCGGTCACCCGCTGGCTGCGCCAGCCCGTCGCGCACGTGCGCGACGCCCGCTCGATGCTCATGCTCAAGCTCTTGTTCCTCAGCCGGCGCGACGCGAGCCCGGAGCCGCTCCTCAACGCCCAGCGCAAGCGCTTCGCCAAGGTCGCCGAGGGTCTGGGCAGCGCCGCCGACGAGGCCGACGGCTTCGAGCGCGCGCTGCTGCTGTGGCGCCTGGAGAGCACGACGGCTGCGATCCGCTTCGTGGAGACGATGCTCGCCGAACCCACCCGCGCCCGCAGCGGCGCGCGCCGCTAGCCGGGCCGCAGGCGGACCGGCAGGCGCGTCAGGCCACGCAGCGTGTTGTTGAGCATGCGCTCGGGCTCGCCGTCGAGCTCGATCGCCGACCACGCGCCGCGCGAGCGCGCCGAGCAGCAGCTCGCCCTCGAGGCGGGCCACCATCCGGCCCACGCACGCATGGATCCCCGAGCCGAATGCGACGTGCCCGCCGGCCTTGCGCGAGATGTCGAAGCGCTCGGGGTTCTCCCAGCGGCGCCGGTCGCGGTTCGCCGCGGCGAGGAACAGCAGCACCTTCTCTCCCTCCGGGACGGTCACCCCGTCGACCTCGACCTCGCGCGTCGTGGTACGGAAGAACGTCTGCACCGGCGACTCGAAGCGCAGCACCTCCTCGAAGGCCGCGCGCGACCGGCCGGGGTCGGCGTGCAGCGCCGCCCACTGGTCGGGATGGGTGGCGAAGCACAGGATCGCGTTGCCCAGCGCGTGGACGGTCGTGTCGATGCCTGCCGTCAGCAGTGAGCGCACGAGCAGCGCCGCCTCGTCGGGCCCGAGCCCGGAGTCCGGCGCGTGCTCGTACACCGCGGCGCCCAGCCCCCCGTCGCGCAGGTTCTCGCGCCGGCACATCGCGGCGATCCACTCCCGGACCTCGTCCGCGCCGCGCGCGGAGCGCTCGAAGATCTCGTTGCGCGGACCGAAGGCGTTGAAGACCATCGTGCCGTATGCCATGAGATTCTCGCGGCCCTCGTCGGGGACACCGACGGCATCGGAGAAGACCTTGCTCGGATAGGCGCGCGCGAAGTCCGCCATCGCGTCGAAGCGCCCGCGGCTCACCAGGCGATCGACCAGCGCCTCGGCCTCCTTCGCGAACGCGTCGTGCAAGTCGCGCACGCGCTTGGGCGACAACGCCGCGGCGATCGCCTTGCGCGCGCGATCGTGGGTCGGCGGATCGGCCTCGAGCAGCAGGCTCGGCGGGCGCCACGGCGTCTCCTTGGTGAAATCGGCCAGCCCCACGCCGGCGCCCGAGCGGTAGGTCTCCCAGTCACCCAGCGCCTCCTGGACCTCGTCGTGACGGGCCATCGCCCAGACGCCGTGGCGCTCGAGCAGGACGGCGGGCCCGGCCTCGCGCAGCTCCTCGTGCGCCCGGTAGGGGTCGAGCAGGAACTGCTCGCAGAACGGGTCCAGTGCGGATGCCGGCAGCGTGCCGGTCATTGCAACCAGCATGACACCGACGGGGCCCGCAGGAGGTGTGTTCAACCGAACTATTTGCCCGCCCGGCCTTGGCTAGCTTGCAGGACATGAACGATGACGCGATCGTCGTCGAGGGTCTCGAGAAGTCGTACGGTCCGGTACGCGCGCTTTGTGGTGTCGACTTCGCCGCCCGTGCCGGGAGTGTCCTCGGGCTCCTCGGTCCCAACGGCGCCGGCAAGACGACTGCGGTGCGGATCCTGGCCACGCTGCTCGAGCCCGACGGCGGCCACGCCCGGATCGCCGGCCTCGACGTCGTGCGCGACGCCGCGGCGCTGCGCGCAAAGATCGGCCTCGCCGGTCAGTACGCCGCGGTCGACGAGAACCTCACCGGGTTCGAGAACCTCGAGCTGGTCGGCCGGCTCTACCACATGCCGCGCCCGCGGGCGCGCGCCCGCGCCGACGAGCTGCTCGAGCGCTTCGAGCTCTCCGACGCGGCCAAGCGGCCGGTCAAGACCTACTCGGGCGGCATGCGCCGCCGGCTCGACCTCGCCGCCGCCCTCGTCTTCAGCCCGCCGGTGCTCTTCCTCGACGAGCCGACCACGGGCCTGGACCCGCGCAGCCGGATCGGGCTGTGGGAGACCATCGAGGCGCAGACCGCCAAGGGCACGACCGTGCTGCTGACCACGCAGTACCTCGACGAGGCCGACCGCCTCGCCGACCACATCGTCGTCGTCGACCACGGCAACGTCATCGCCGACGGCACGTCCGACGAGCTCAAGGACCGCGTCGGCGGCGAGCACCTCGAGGTCCATCTCGAGGACGTCGACGATGCCGACGCGGCGATGGCCGCGCTGGCGGAGATCGCCGACGAGCGCCCCGCGCTCGTCGACGGCACCGTCAGCGCCGCGGTGCACGGGCGCTCGGGCGTGATCGCCGAGGCGGTGCTGCGGCTGCACGCCGCCGACGTCGCCATCGACGACATCGCCTTGCGCCGCCCGACGCTCGACGACGTCTTCATCGCGCTGACCGGCCATACGACCGAGGAAGACGACGAAGCCCTCGAGGAGGTGGCGGCATGAGCGCGCTCGCGTTGACCGTTCCCGACACCGTGGTGCTCGCCCGCCGCAACCTCAAGCGGATCCCCCGCCAGCCCGACCTGCTGATCGGCTACACGGTCCAGCCGGTCATGTTCGTGCTGCTGTTCGTCTACGTGTTCGGCGGCGCGATCCAGACGCCGGGCTTCGACTACGTCGACTTCCTGATGCCCGGCATCATCGTCCAGTCGATCTCCTTCGGCGGCTTCGCCACCGCGCTGGGACTCTGCGACGACGTCCACAAGGGCCTCATCGACCGCTTCCGGTCGCTGCCGATGTCGCGCTCGTCGGTGCTCGCCGGCCGCACGTTCTCCGACGTCGCTGCTCAACTGCCTGTCGCTGGTCGTGCTGCTGTCCGTCGGCTTCATCGCGGGCTTCAACTTCATCGACTCGAGCGTCGGTCAGGTCATCCTCGGCCTCGTGCTGCTGCTGCTCATCGGCTACGCGTTCTCGTGGATCTTCGCGCTGGTCGGGCTGTACTCGTCCACGCCGGAGACCGCGAACGCGATCGGCTTCACGCTGATCTTCCCGCTGACGTTCGCCTCGTCGGTGTTCGTCCCCGCGGCCTCGATGCCCGACGGCCTGCGCCAGTTCGCCGAGGCCAACCCGTTCACCACGTGGTCCGACGCGCTGCGCTCACTGTGGATCGGCACCCCGGCGAACAGCGACATCTGGATGTCGTTCGTCTGGATCGCGGGCCTCGTCGCGGTCTTCGCGCCGCTGGCAGTCGCCAAGTACCGCCGGGTCGCGGCGCACTAGCCGCGACCCGCGTCCTGGACGAGCAGCGCGATCTGGACGCGGTTGTCGACATCCAGCTTGGCCAGCAGGCGCGAGACGTGCGCCTTGACCGTCGCCACGCTCATGTGCAGCTCGGCGGCGATCTCGGCGTTGGCGCGGCCCTGGCCGACGGCGAGCGACCTCGCGCTCGCGCTCGCTGAGCGTGGCCAGGCGCTCGCGCGCGCCGTCGCGCCTGACATCGACTTCGCTGTCGCCGGCCACCAGCGCGATGAGCCGGCGCGTCACGGCCGGCGAGAGCATCGAGTCGCCCGCGTGGACGAGCTCGATCGCCCGCACGATCTCCGCGGGCGGCGTGTCGTTGAGCAGGAAGCCCGCCGCTCCGGCGCGCAGCGCGCGCAGAACGAGCTCGTCTGCGTCAAAGGTCGTCAGCACGAGCACCGCGGGCGGATCGGGCTGGGAGCGCAGCAGTCGCGTCGCGGTGATGCCGTCGACCGTCGGCATGCGGATATCCAAGAGCACCACGTCCGGGCGATGGCGATCGACGGCACCCAGCGCGCCGCGGCCGTCGTCGGCCTCCCCCACCACCTCGATGCCCTGCGCGCCCGCCAGCATCATGCGCAGCCCGGAGCGGACCAGCGCGTCGTCGTCGACCAGCACGACGCGGATCACGGTGCCCACGGCAGGCTCGCGCGCAGCACGAAGTCGCCCGCGGCTTCGGGGCCGTGCTCGAGCGCCCCGCCCGCGAGCGCGACCCGCTCGGCCAGGCCGACGAGACCGGTGCCGGCGCCCGGCAGCGGCTCGCCAGGCGCGCCGGCGGGCACGCCGACGGGGCGCCGGTTGACCACCTCGACGAGCAGCCGGTCGTCGGCGGCGGCGATTCGCACGCGACCGTGGCGCCCGGCGCGTGCTTGCGCGCGTTGGTCAGCCCCTCCTGCACGACGCGATACACAGCGCGCCGATGATCAGACCTCACCAAGCGCCTGGGCGGTCGCACGGTCCTGCACGACGTGTCGTTTCGCTGCGAACCGGGCATCGTCACAGGCTTCCTCGGCCCCAACGGTGCCGGCAAGACCACGACGATGCGGCTGCTGTGCGGGTTGTCCAACCCCGACGCCGGCCGCGCGACCGTGCTGGGCGGGCGCTACCGGGACATCCCCAACCCGGGCCACCGCGTCGGGATCCTGCTCGACGCGGGCGCCCAGCACGGCGGCCGCCGCGGCCGCGAAGCGCTGGCCGTCTCCGCGCAGCTCATAGGCGTCGACCAGCGACGCGCCGACGAGCTGCTCGAGCGCGTCGGGCTCGACCGTCACGCGGCGCGCAAGCGGGTGCGCCAGTACTCGCTGGGGATGCGCCAGCGCCTGGGCATCGCCCATGCGCTGCTCGGCGACCCTGAGGTGCTCATCCTCGACGAGCCCGCCAGCGGCCTGGACCCGGAGGGCATGCGCTGGATGCGCGGGCTGCTGCGCGACTTCGCCGATCGCGGCGGCACCGTGCTGTTGTCGTCGCACCTCTTGCGCGAGGTCGAGGCGATCGCCGATCGGCTCGTGATCATCGGCGCCGGACGCATCGTCGCCCAGGGCAGACGCGACGAGCTGCTGGCGGGCACCGGGACACTGGTCGATGCGATCGACGAGGCCGCCCTCGTCGCCGCTCTCGACGCGGCCGGCCTGCCGATCCGCGCGGCCGACGGCGGCGGCCTGCTCGTCGACGCGCTGCCCGAGGACGTCGGCCGCGCTGCCCTGGCCGGCGGCGTGGCGCTGACCCACCTGGGCCCGTCGGAGAGCGCCGCGCTCGAGCGCCTCTTCTTCGACCTCACCGAGGGCGGCCATGCCGCCGCCGACCCCGACCTCCTGGAGGCCGTTCGATGAGCACCGTGGCCCTCACGCGCCCGGGCATGCCCCGGCTGACCACAGTCGAGCTGCGCAAGATGACCGACACGCGCTCGGGCTTCTGGCTGCAGCTCGCCGTCGCCGCGATCACCGTCCTGCTCGTTGTCATCGTCGACCTCGTCGGCAAGCAGCACGACCAGACGCTGCGCTCGATGCTGAGCCTCGCCGTCCAACCCGCAAGCGTCCTGTTGCCGGTGATGGGCGTCCTGCTTGTCACCTCCGAGTGGTCGCAGCGAACCACCTTGATCACCTTCACGCTTGTGCCCCACCGCTCGCGCGTGCTCACGGCGAAGCTCGCCGCCAGCGTGCTGCTCTCGCTCGCCGCGCTGGGCGTGGCCTTCGTCGTCGCGGTCGCCGGCACTGCCATCGCCGCACCGAACGTCGACAACGCGTGGACGCTGCCGATCGGGATGCTCGTCCAGATCGTCGTGGTCCTGACCACCGGCATGATGGGCGGCGTGGCCTTCGGCGCGGTGGCACTGGCCTCGCCACCGGCGATCGTCGCCCTCTTCGTGCTGCCGGTGATCACCGGGGCCATCGGCTCGATCCACGCACTCGAGGGCGTGGCGCGCTGGACCGACGCGACGCGGACGCTGGCGCCCATGACCGATCACCTCATGAGCGCGACCGAATGGGCGCAGGCGGGGACCACGCTCGCGTTGTGGCTGGCGCTGCCGGTGGCGATCGGCCTGTGGCGCATCACCCGCAGCGAGGTCAGCTGACGGCGGGCACCAGCTCGTCGAGGACGTCGGCGAGGCCGTGAAGGTCTGGCAGCTCGCGCGTCGGCGCGGGCTGCCTGCGCTCCGACAGCCGGTTGATCCAGATCGAGGGGAGCCCGAGCTCGACCGTGGCCACGATGTCGTGCGAGTGGCTCTGGGCGACGTGGACGTGGCGCCCGCGCGCGGCCGGATGGGCCTCGTAGAACGCCTCCCAGTGACGATGTGCCGGCTTGTAGGACCCGATCTCGGAGGCGACGATCGCCCCCTCGAACGGCACGCCGATCGCCTGCAGCGATGCCTCGATCAGGTCGCGATCGCTGTTGGACAGCGCCACCAGGCTCCAGCCGCGTTCACGGGCCTCGGCCAGCGCGGGCGGGACCTCCTCGAACACCGGCCAGCCCGGGAGCGAACGGCCCAGGGCGTCGCTCTCGCCATCGGGCAACGCGGTGCCGGTCTCCGCCGCGATCTCGGCGAGGACCGCGGCCATGACGTCACGGTACGTCGCCCGCGGCCGCCCGGCCTGGACTCGCGGCTCGATCGCGTGGTAGCGGTCCAGCAGGGCCGACACGCGCTCCGCACCGAACAGCCGCGCGAGCTCAGCGCCGATCCCGGCATTCCAGTCGACGAGCGTCCCGTAGCAATCGAAGGTCGCCCAGCGTGCTGATGGCATGGGTGAATTCTGCACCCTGATAACGGCTGGCGAAAACGTTTAGGATCCGCGCCGTGCCGACCTCCCCCGCGTCCTTCGAGGTCAGCCGCGCCGAGGTGATCCGGTTCGTGAGCGATGCCTACGTCGGCGTCGCGAGCCGCTCCGCCAAGGGGCTGGCGCACGCCCGGGCCGCGGCAGAGGTGCTGCGCGGCGCCGGCTGCAGCGACCTGGCGCAGATGGTGGCGCTGCTGCACGACGTCGTCGAGGACACCCCGCGGACCGTCGACGACGTGCGCGCGGCCTTCGGCGAGCCCGTGGCGGGCATGGTCGACGCGCTGACCGAGGACACCTCGATCTCGCACTACGCCCAGCGCAAGCGCACGCTGCGCAGCCGCACCGTGGCGGCAGGGACGACCGTTCTCGAGGTCTCGCTCGCCGACAAGATCGCCAGCCTGCGCGACGCCCTGGTCACCGACAAGCCGATCTCCAAGCGCAAGCTTGCGCACTATCGCGCCACCCTGCGGCTTGGGGTCATCGACGGAGCCAACGAGCTGCTCTGCGTGCAGCTCGAGGACCTGCTCACCGTCGCGACACACCGCTGGTGAGCTTGGCCATTCGGCGCAGTTTGCGGGCGTAGACCCGCCTGCTGCGCTCGAGCGCTGTGCGCTGCAGTGCCCTGGTCGCCTGCAAGATCACTCCCGAGGCGCGACTTCTGGCGCGTCTCGTGTTCAGGATGGGGTGATGCCCCATGTGCCGGTCCAGCTCCGTGCGCTCGTCGCGAGCGTTGCCTTCGCCGCTACCGCTCTCTGCCCGGCCGCCGCCGAGGCCGATTGCCCCGGCGCGTCGACGCCGACATGCCCGTACTACGCGGCGGGCCAGGTCGGCCAGCGCGCCGAGGGCGTGATGCGCTTCCCGCAGGCCGTGGCGGTCGGACCCGACGGCTCGATCTACGTCGCCGACCAGGCCTCGCACGTCGTCCAGGTCTTCGGGCCCGACGGCGTCTTCCGCCGCGAGGTCGGTATCGCCGGCTCCCAGCCGGGGCAGCTCAGCGCGGTCGGCGCGATCGCGGTCGCGGGCGACAACACGCTGCTGGTGGCCGATGGCTCCAACCGCATCGACCGCTTCGACGCCAACGGTGCGCTGCTGAACTCGTGGGGCGGGACCGGTAGCGCGGTCGGCCAGTTCCGCTTCGGCGCCGGCAGCGGCAACTCGGCCGCGGCCGGCGGCGGCCTGGCCGTCTCGGGCAACACGGTCTACGTCGCCGACACCGGCAACGACCGTGTCCAGCGCTTCACCCTCGACGGCGGCCACGGCGCCGAGATCGTCCCGCCCGGCCAGCTGGCCAACCCGCGGGGCATCGCGGTGCGCGGCACGCGGCTGCTGGTGGCCGACGACCAACACCACCGCCTGGTCGTCTACGACACGGGCGGTCACCTGTTGCGCGTCGTCGGCTCCGGCGGCTCGGGCCCGGGCCAGCTCAACTTCCCCTACGGCGTTGCGGCCGACCACTCGGGACGCGTCTTCGTCGCCGACGACCTCAACCACCGCGTCGTGCGCTTCAGCAGCGGGCCCGACTACCCGTACAAGGCGCGCTGGGGCTCGTACGGCACCGGGGCCGGCCAGCTCGCCTATCCGCGCGGGCTCGCTGTCGACCAGCAGGGCGAGATCTTCGTCGCCAACACCGGCAACGACCGCATCGACGTCTTCGACCGCGGCGGCCAACTGCTGCGCTCATTCGGCCTGTCGGGGCGCGCGTCGGGGCAGTTCGACGATCCGCTCGGCGTGGCCGCCGACGCGAGCGGCATCCGTGCGGTGACGGACTCGGTCAACGGCCGACTGGAGCTGCTCAACCCGGACGGCACCGTCGCCGCGGTCTGGGGGTCGCCGGCGCCGGGACCGACGATTCTCCCGCGGCCCGTGGCCGTCGCCTTCGACGGCGGCGGCAACGCCTACGTCCTCGACGGCCGGCGCTCGCGGATCGTCGTCTTCAGTCGCGCTACCGGACTGCCGGTGCGCTCGATCGGCTCCCCGGGCAGCGGGCCCGGGCAGCTGCTCGACCCCTCGGCGCTGGCCATCGACGCGGGCGGCACGATCTCGGTGGCCGACTCCGGCAACGAGCGCATCGCGCGCTTCGGGACCGGTGGTACCTACCTGGGCGCGACGACGGGGATCGGCGACGTGCGCGGGATCGCCGTCACGCCCGACGGCTCGCGCACCTACACGACGACGAGCTCCGGGCGCATCGACGTCTATGACCCATCGGGCGAGATGCTCGACGAGTTCGGCGGCCGCGGCAGCAAGCTCGGCAAGCTCGAGGCGCCCGGCCAGATCGCGCTGGATGCCGCGGGCAACCTGTGGGTCGCCGATCGCGGCAACAACCGCGTCCAGGAGTTCGGGCCCGACGGCGAGCGGCTGGGCATGTTCGGCGGGCGCGGGGTCGCGCTGGGCCAGTTCATCCACCCCACCGGCGTCGCCATCGACTGCCACGGGACGCTGACCGTCACGGACAGCTCAAACAACCGCGTCCAGCAGTTCGCGCTTGCCGCGCCGGCCGCGCCCGCGTGCGGGGTGCTGCCCGCCCTCGGCAACCCGCCGCCGCCGAAGCTGCCCACGCTCCCGGCGCCGCTCGGGCCGCAGGTCTCGCTGCGAGTCCTGCGCACCGCGGGGCTGGTGAGCACGCGCAACCTCCCGCTGCGCGTCGGCTGTGACACGACGTGCACGCTGACCGCGACGGCCACCGCGACCCCGGCGGCCGCGCCGCCGCGCAAGCACCGCCGCGTGACGGTCGCCCTGGCCACGATCAAGCTCAAGCTGCCTGCCGGCGAGACGAAGATCCTGCGCCCTGCGCTGTCGCTCACGAAGGCGCGCGCGCTGGCCAAGGCGCTGCGCGGCCGCCGCGCGCTGAAGGTCAACGTCCAGATCTCGGCGGTCGCGGCGACCGGCGAGCCGACCACGATCACGAAGCGGCTGACCGCGACTCGCTAGCCGCTCGGCAGCCGCGTCTTCTGCACCTTGCCCATCTCGTTGCGCGGCAGCTCGTCGAGCATGTGCACCACGCGCGGGCGCTTGTGCGGCGTCAGGAGCCCGGCGACGTGGTCGGCGAGCTCGTCGCTCGTTGGCGACGCGCCGGGCGCCGCGACGATCCACGCGACGATGCGCTCGCCGAGGTCGGGGTCGGGCTCGCCGGTGACCGCCGCCTCCTTGACGCCGGGGTGCTCGAGCAGGGCGCCCTCGATCTCCCCGGCGCCGATCTTGTAGCCGCCGCTCTTGATGAGGTCGGTGGCGCGGCGCCCGACGATGCGGATGTAGCCGTCGGGTGCGCGCGTGGCCAGGTCGCCGGTGCGAAACCAGCCGTCGACGACCGCCTCGGCGGTGGCGTCGGGGCGGTTGAGGTACTCGAGCATGAGGTTGGGCCCGCGGACCGCGATCTCGCCGATGGTCTCGTCGTCGTCGGCGTCGATGGGATCGCCGTCGTCGCTGAGCAGCCGGATCTCGACGCCGTCCAGTGGCGGGCCGACGTAGCCCGGGCGCCGGTCGCCGCCGGCGCGGATCGCGGTGTTCATCAGCGTCTCGCTCATCCCGTAGCGCTCGACGATGCGCTGGCCGCTAAGGCGCTCGATCCGCTCGTGCTCGACCGCGGGCAGCGCCGCCGAACCCGACACGAGCAGGCGCGCCTTGCCGAGCGCGCGCGCCACCTCCGGGCGCTCCTCGGCGTCGGCGGCCAGACGGTGGTACATCGTCGGCACGCCGAAGACCATCGTCGCGCCCTGCTCCAGCGCTGCGGCCACGGCCTCCGATGAGAAGCGCCCGAGGTGGTGAGTGGCGCCGCCGCGGCGCAGTGGACCGAGGACGCCGAGCACGAGGCCGTGGACGTGGAAGAGCGGCAGCCCGTGTGCGACGACGTCGGACTGTGTCCATTCCCATGCCTCGGCGAGTGCGTCGAGGTTGGACGTGATCGCGCGCCGCGGCAGCACCGCGCCCTTGGGCGGGCCGGTCGTGCCAGAGGTGTAGACCACGAGGGCCGGTGCCTCGTCCGCCGGCTCGTCCGGGAGAGCGCCGCCGCGCGCGCCGAGGTCGACCTCGATGCGCGGCCGTTGCGCTGCCGCCGCTGACAGCTCGGCGCCGGGCGCGCACAGGATCGCCGCCGGGTCGCTGTCGCCGAGGATGTGGCCGAGCTCGCGCTCGCCGGCCTTGGCGTTGATCGGGACCACCGCGACGCCCGCCAGCAGCGCGCCGACGACGGCGACGCACGTCTCGGGTACCGGCAGCGCCCACACCCCCACGCGCTGTGCGCCCGCGACCTGCTCGGCCACGTGCGCGGCGGCGTCGCGCACCTGCGCGTAGCTCAGCTCGCCCTCCGGGAAGCGCAGGGCGAGACGGTCGGTCGGCCGGCCGAAAGCCGGGAAGAGCACGGCCTGGGATCCTTCCACGCCATGCAGGTTGCCGAAGTCAGCGAGTTCGGGGCCCCCGAGGTGCTGCACCTGGCCGAGCGGCCCGACCCCGCGCCGGGGCCGGACGAGGTCGTCGTGCGCATCCGGGCGGCGAACGTCAACCCCACCGACCTTGCCACCCGCGCCGGCGTGCACTCACCGCCGGGCCTCGAGCTGCCGTACGTGCCCGGCTGGGACCTCGCAGGCGAGGTGACGGCGGTCGGCGGCTCGGTGGTCGGCTTTGCGCCGGGAGATCGCGTCGTCGCCATGATCCCGTTCGGCCGCATCGGCGGGCGCGTCGGCGCCTACGCGCAGGCGGCGGGCGTCGAAACGGGCTGGCTTGCCCCACTGACGGGCGATCTTGAGGACGCCGTCGCCGCGACGCTCCCGCTCAACGCGCTCACGGCCCGCCAGGCGCTGGACATCATCGCCGCGCCGCCGGGCTCGACGCTGCTCGTGACCGGCGCCAGCGGTGCGGTCGGCGGCTTCGCCACGCAGCTCGCCGCGCGCGACGGCGTGCGCGTGATCGCACAGGCCTCGACCGACGACGAGGAGTGGGTCGCTTCGCTCGGTGCCGCCGAGGTGCTGCCGCGGTCGGCGGACCTCGCGAGCATCGACACCGTCGACGCCGTGCTCGACGCGGTGCCCCTGGGCCCGTCGTCGACCGCGCGCCTGCGCGACGGCGGCACGGCCGTGTTCACACGCCCGCCCGGCGCCGACGCCCCATCGGGCCTTCGCTTCGAGACCGTTCGCGTGATGCCCGACGCGGCCGTACTGCGCGCGCTGGCGCGCGACCTCGCCGCCGGGGATCTGCGCACGCGCGTCGCGCACGTGCTCCCGCTCGCCGACGCCGCGCGCGGCCACGCGCTTGCGGAGGCCGGCGGGCTGCGGGGGAAGGTCGTGCTGGCGCCGTAGTTTGGACGGGCATCAAAGGTGGGCGGCCCGCTCGCGGGCGGTCGCTTCCACTGTGCTGGATACGTGTCGTCCTGTGACACCAAACCAGCACGCTTCGTCAACTGTGCTGACTTAGGGGGCTCCTGGCCACCCAAACCAGCACGATTGCGCCGACCGCCCGCGACCGAACCCAGCCGCCCTCATTCCCCTGGCCGCGCGCCACAAGAGCGCCACGCGGACGACCAGAACGCACGCCTACGCCCGCGCGCGCTCCGTCGCCAGCCGTGCGCCCTCGGCCATCGCCTCCATCTTCGCCCAGCAGATCGTCGGATCGATCGGTCCGAAGCCGGCCCAGGTGCCGAAGCCGCAGTCGGTGCCCGCCATGACGCGGTCGGGGCCGACGATGTCGACGAAGAAGCGCAGGCGCTGGGCCACGAGCTCGGGGTGCTCGATGTAGTTGGCGGTCGTGTCGAGCACGCCGGGGACGAGGATCTTGTCGTCGGGGATCTTGTCCTTGTGCTCGCGCCAGACCTCCCACTCGTGGGCGTGGCGCGGGTTGGCCGCCTCGAACAGCCAGGTCGACGGCTTCAGGCGCACGACGTCGTCGATGATCCGGCGCAGCTCGATGTCGAGGTGGTGCGGGCCCTCGTAGTTGCCCCAGCAGATGTGGACGCGGACGCGGTCGCCCGGCAGGTCGCGGATCGCGTGGTTGATGGCGTCGACGTGGACGGCGACCCGCTCGACGAACACCTCGTCGGGCTCGTTGCGGTACATGATGTGGCGGCCCATCGCGAGGTCGGGCGCGTCGATCTGCAGGTAGAAGCCGGCCCCGACGATCCCCTCGTACTCGACCTTCATCGCGTTGGCGATCGCCTCGATGTACTCGTCCGTGGTCGCGTAGTACTCGTTGGGCTGGAAGAGCGCCACGATCCCTGGCGACGGAGCGTTCATGAACGCTCCGTGGACAGGCTGGCCCTCGACCGCAGCCGTCAGGCGGGCGAGGTCGCGCTCGAGGGGCTCACGGTGCTCGTAGGTGATCGGGCCGCGGCAGATCGGCCGCAGGTACTTGGCGGTTGCGCCCTCGGCGGCGAGGCGGTCGCGGAAGCTCGGGTACGCGTCGAGATCGGCCGGGGTGGCGCGCGGCACGTCGCCGACCTCGAAGCCGCTGAGCCGGTGGCGGATGAACGTCGCGTAGCCGATCTTGCTCATCTCGCCGTCGCTGACGATGTCGATGCCGGCGTCGACCTGGTGCTGCACGCGATCGCGGACGGCCTCGCCGATCACGCGCTCGTACTCGTCGCGGTCGACGTCCTCGCCCTTGTCCTCGGCGAAGACCTGGTCGACCACGGCTTGCGGGCGCGGGAGGCTGCCCACGTGCGTCGTCAGGATGCGTCCGTTCTCGGCCATGTCGGCCACGATATAGGACGCCCGTGCAAGGGAACCTGACATCTGCGAGGGTGCACCGATGATCGTTCGCTGGGGCCTCGAATCGCTCGACGAGGTGCTCGCGGAGCTGTCGGTTCGCGAGCCGCTGCTGATCACCGAGGAGCTCTGGCAGGAGCTCGACCTACCGGTCGCCAAGCGCTTTCACGGCGCTCAGCCCCACGCCGGGATCGCCGGCGTACGCGAGGCGCTGGCGCTCGCCGAAGGTGCCGACGGGCTCGTCGCGCTGGGCGGCGGCAGCGTGATGGACACGGCCAAGGCGGTCTCGGTGCAGACCGGCCTGCCGTTGGTGTCCATCCCCACGACGTACGCGGGCGCGGAGTGGACGCCGTTCTTCGGCGTGCGCAACCCCGAGACGCGCACGAAGGACGCCGGCTTCGACGCGCGCGTCGAGGGCATCGTCTACGAGCCCGAGCTGACCCTCGAGATGCCGCCGCAGGTCACAGCGGGCACCGCCCTCAACGCGCTGACGCACTGCGCCGAGGCGCTCTACGTGCCCGGCCGCGACGACGAGAGCGACGACCACGCGCTGCAGGGCGCAGCGCTCATCGCGCGCCACCTGCCGGCGGTGCTGGCCGACGGGCACGACCTCGAGGCGCGCAAGGGCCTGCTGGAGGGCTCGATGCACGGCGGCGCGGCGCTACGGGTGGGCATGGGCCTCGGCCATGCGATGGCCCAGTCGCTGGGCGGACGCTACGGCGTGCCCCACGGCGCGATGAACGCGATCTGCCTGCCGCCCGCGCTGCGCTTCAACGCCGACGTCGCCGGCGGCGAGATCGCGCGCCTGGCCGAAGCGATGGGCGTCGACGATGCCGCCGCGTGCGCCGAGGAGCTCGCGGCGATCAAGCTCGACACGCGCCTGCGCGACTACGACATCCCTCGCGACGACCTCGGCGAGCTGTCCGCGGCGACGGCCGAGCGCGGGGCGGCGAAGGCCAACCCGCGGCCCGCATCGCCGCAGGAGATCCGGGAGCTGTTCGAGGCGGTCTGGTAGCTTCGAGCGAGCGCGGCCGGGGCCGCGCCGCGTCCGCCGAAAGGGCCGAGCCCACCCTGGTAGCGAAGGACAGCACATCGCAACCTTCTTTCCGCCCGGTGCCAGCGGACCGCGGGCGATCCGGAAAGGAGGCTGTCGTGTCCACCTCGCTCCCCGCCGCTCCGAGCCTGGAGCAGCTGCGCAAGCAGGCCAAGGACCTGCTGCGCGCATACCGCGCCGGCGATCCCGGCGCCATCGCCCGCGTGGCGGCCCACGACCCCGGCGAGCCGCTCAAGCTCACCGGTGCCCAGCTCGTGATCGCGCGCGAGCACGGCTTCCCGAGCTGGCCGCGGCTGCGCGCCTACGTCGACCGCGTCGCCACCCACGGCCCCGGCTTGCAGCACGCCTACCACGAGGACCTCGACTACTACGAAGGCCGCGCGGACGGCCTGCTCGCCTCCGCACAGGACGGCACCGAACGCGCCCTGGCGGCCTTCTCCGGCGCGCCGCTGACGCGGGCGGGCGCCCGGACTGTCGTGGCCCGCGCGCACGGCTTCGCGAGCTGGCCGGCGCTGCGCCGCCATGTCACCAACCTGCGCGACACGGGCGAGCCGTTCGCCCGCGCCTACCGCGCGATCGAGGCGCACGACCTCGACGGGCTGCGCAGCGCGCTCGACGGCTTCCCCGGCCTCGTCGCCGCCCGCGGCACCAACGGCAACGACCTCCTCGGGATGGCGGGCGCGACCGGCGACGAGCGCCTGACGGCGCTGCTGCTCGAGCGCGGCGCGGACGCCACGAGCGCCAACGCCCACGGCTGGACGCCGCTGCATCAGGCCGCCTACTCCGCCCAGTCGTCGCTCGCGCGCACGCTGCTTGACGCCGGCGCGCGGCCCGACGTCTCCGCGCGCGGCGACGGCGGCACGCCGCTGATCGTCGCCCTGTTCTGGGGCCATCGCGAGGTCGCCGAGCTGCTCGCCGAGCACGGCGTGTATCCGCGCAACCTGCGCGCCGCCGCCGGGCTCGGGCGCGTGGAGCTCATCGCCGAGCTGGCCGGCACGCCCGCGGCCGGCGCGCACCGCGGCTTCTATCGACCGCACAGCGGCTTTCCGGCCTGGCAGCCCACCGACGATGCCCAGGAGGCGCTCGACGAGGCCCTGGCCTGGGCGGCGCGCAACGACCGGGTCGAGGCGCTCGACGCGCTCCTGGCCCACGGCGCGCGCCTCGACGCCGACGTCTACCAGGGAAGCGCGCTGATGTGGGCCGCCGCGACCGGGCGCGTGGCGGCCATCCAGCGCCTCGTCGCCCTCGGCGCCGACCCCGACGGCCGCTCCAGGTTCGGCGGCCCCGAACACGGCGTCGGCACCGTCGCGCTGCACCTCGCGGCGCAGTCGGGCCACCTCGACGCGGTCCAGGCGCTGCTGGACGCCGGCGCCGACCCGGCGATCCGCGACGAGCTCTACAACGGCACGCCGGCCGACTGGGCCGCGCACGGGGGCAACGAGGCGGCGGCCGACCTGCTGCGCGCTCACGCGCACCAATGAGTCCGGGTGCTCCGTCCGTCACCATCCAGGCAACCATGCTCACCGACGAGCGTTCCGCCACCCGCGAGGCGGCCCAGGCCGCTCTGCGCCGCGACATCCGCGAGCTCGGCGTCCTGCTGGGCAACACGCTCGTGCGCCAGGAGGGCCGCGAGGTCCTCGACCTCGTCGAGAGGGTTCGCCGGCTCGTGCGCACCGACCGCGAGGCCGCTGCCGCCGTGCTCGCCGAGATCGACGCCGTCACTGCCACGCGGCTGGTGCGCGCCTTCACGGCCTACTTCCACCTGGCCAACATCGCCGAGCAGGTCCACCGCGCGCGCGAGCTGCATGCCATCCGCGAGGAGCGCGGCTCGTGGCTGTCGCAGGCGGTCGAGCGGATCGCCGCCGCCGGCATCGGGCGCGGCGAGCTGAGCGCCGACATCGCCCACCTCGCCGTGCGGCCGGTCTTCACCGCCCACCCCACGGAGGCCGCGCGGCGCACCGTGCTCACGAAGCTGCGCCGGATCGGCGCCCTGCTCGACGATCGCGAGCGCGCCTCGGGCGCGGACGGCGAGCGACGGGTCCGCCGCCGGCTGGAGGAGCTCATCGACCTGCTCTGGCAGAGCGACGAACTGCGCGTCTCGCGCCCCGACGTCGTCGACGAGGCGCGCAACGCTGTCTACTACCTCGACGAGCTGCACCGCGACGCTGTGCCCGACACGCTTGAGACGCTCGTCGACGAGCTCGGGCGCCTCGGGCTGGACCTGCCCGTCGGCGCGCGGCCGCTGCGCTTCGGAAGCTGGATCGGCGGCGACCGCGACGGCAACCCCAACGTCCTGCCCACGACCACGCTCGAGGTGCTCGCGCTGCACAACGAGCACGCCCTGCGCGACGCGCTGGCGGTGATCGACGAGCTGCGCGCCGACCTGTCCTCGTCGGTGCGGATCACGGGCGTCACCGCCGAGCTTGAGGCCTCGCTCGCCGCCGACCTCGAACGTCTGCCCGAGCTCGACCCGCGCTACCGGCGGCTGAACGCCGAGGAGCCCTATCGCCTGAAGCTGACCTGCGTGCGCCACAAGCTGCTCAACACCCGCACGCGGATCACCCGCCGGCGCGCGCACGAGCCGGGACGCGACTACCTCGGCGCCGGCGAGCTGCTGGCCGACCTCGCGCTCGTGCGCGACTCGCTGCTGCTGCACCGCGGCGAGCTCATCGCGCGCGGGCGCCTCGAGCAGGCGATGCGGACGCTCGCGGCCTTCGGGCTGCACCTCGCCACGCTCGACGTCCGCGAGCACGCCGACGCCCACCACGCCGCGCTGGGCCAGCTCTTCGACCGCATCGACGGCGGCCGGCGCTACGCCACGCTCTCGCGCGACGAGCGCACCGCGCTCCTGGCCGCCGAGCTGCCCTCGCGGCGCCCGCTGGCCCCGACGCCGCCGCCGCTCGACGCCGCCGACGCCCGCACCTACGAGACGTTCAGGGCCATCCGCCGGGCGCTGGACAGCCACGGGCCGGACGCGATCGAGTCCTACATCGTCTCGATGTGCCGCGGCGCCGACGACATCCTGGCCGCCGCCGTCCTGGCGCGCGAGGCGCGCCTCATCGACCTCGACGCCGGCGTGGCCCGCATCGGCTTCGTCCCGCTGCTGGAGACCGTGGCCGAGCTGCGCCGCGCCGACGAGCTGCTCGACGAGCTGCTGCGCGAGCCGTCGTACCGGCGCGTGGTCGACCTGCGCGGCGACGTGCAGGAGGTGATGGTCGGCTACTCGGACTCCAACAAGGAGGCCGGCATCGTCACCAGCCAGTGGGAGATCCACCGGGCCCAGCAGCGCCTGCGCGAGGTCGCCGCGCGCCATCACGTGCGCCTGCGCCTCTTCCACGGCCGCGGCGGCACGGTCGGGCGCGGCGGCGGCCCCACCCATGACGCGATCCTCGCCCAGCCCTGGGGCACGCTCGACGGCGAGATCAAGCTCACCGAGCAGGGCGAGGTCATCTCCGACAAGTACCTCCTCCCCGCGCTCGCGCGCGAGAACCTCGAGCTGATGCTGGCCGCCGCGGTCGAGGCAAGCGTCCTGCGCCGGGCACCGCAGCGCACCGAGGAGGAGCTTGCCCGCTGGGCCGGCGTGATGGAGGTCGTCTCCGAGGCCGCGCAGCAGCGCTACTGCGCGCTCATCGAGGACCCCGGCCTGCCCGAGTACTACTTCGCCTCCTCCCCCGTCGAGCTGCTCGCCGACATGCACCTGGGCTCGCGCCCGTCGCGGCGGCCGGAGTCCGGCGCGGGGCTCGAGGGCCTGCGCGCCATCCCGTGGGTCTTCGGGTGGACGCAGTCGCGCCAGATCGTCCCCGGCTGGTTCGGCGTGGGCAGCGGCCTGGCGGCCGCGCGCGAGGCGGGCTTCGGCGAGGTGCTGGCCGACATGCACGAGCGCTGGCGCTTCTTCACCACCTTCCTCTCCAACGTGGCGATGACGCTGGTCAAGACCGACCTCGACCTCGCCGGCCACTACGTGCAGCGCCTCGTGCCGCGCGACCTGCACCACCTCTTCGACACGATCCGCGCCGAGCACGACCTGACCGTCGCCGAGATCCTGCGCGTCACCGGCCAGGACGCCCTGCTCGCCGCCAACCCGATCCTCGAGCAGACGCTGCGGGTGCGCGACGCCTACCTGGCGCCGCTGCACCTGCTGCAGGTCACGCTCACGGCGCGCTTCCGCGAGGACCGCGACGCGGGCCGCCTTCCCGACCCGGCGGTCGCCCGTGCCCTGCTCTTGACCGTCAACGGCATCGCCGCCGGACTGCGCAACACCGGATGACCGACGTCACCGCAGACGAGCTCGTCGCGCGCGCCGCGGCGATGCGCGAGGTGCTGCGCGAGCGCCAGGCGCAGTGCGAGGAGCTGGGGCGACTGCCCGACGAGACCAACCGCGAGTACATCGAGGCAGGCTTCTTCCGCGTCCTGCAGCCGCGGCGCTTCGGGGGGCACGAGCTCGGCCTCGACGCGTTCCTGCGCATGTCCATCGAGCTCGCGCGCGGCTGCCCGTCCAGCGGCTGGGTCTACGCCCTGACCGCGGGGCACGCGCACACCGTCACCATGTGGCCCGAGCAGGGGCAGGTCGAGCTGTTCGGCGACGGCGACTTCCGCTGCCCGTTCTCGAACCTGCCGGCGCGGGCCGTTCCCGTCGAGGGCGGTTATCGCATCGACGGCTGGTGGGACTACGGCTCGGGCTGCGACACGGCCACCCACTTCATCGGCGGGGTCGCGGTCGCCGGCGCCGACGGCGGGCCGCCGGCGGACACCCGCTGGGCGGCCTTCCCGCGCTCCGCCTAGCCGGTGCTCAGGCGCGCGGCGCCGTCCTGCACGCACACGGGATGGCTGTGATGAACGCGCTCGATGGTCGCCGAGTCGAGCGCCGCGGTGTCGTATGGGCAGACCAGCCAGAAGTCGGCCGCGTCGGCGAAGGCGAGGTTGAGCAGGCACTCGTGGCGCCGGCACTCGGCCAGCTCAGCCGTGCTGCGCCCCGCCCACACCGGCTCGCCGATGCCCCGCAGGCGCCGGCCGCCCACCTCGTGCACGTCGACGAACTCGCGCCAGGCGGGGATGATCCTCGCGGGGTTCGTGCCCACGCCCGCCATGTCCTCGAAGGCG
This sequence comes from uncultured Actinomycetes bacterium, assembly GCA_963821355.1. Classification (GTDB taxonomy): domain Bacteria; phylum Actinomycetota; class Thermoleophilia; order Solirubrobacterales; family Solirubrobacteraceae; genus JAOPZW01. Next base: position 362,008 of record CAWGDO010000014.1, read on the forward strand.
ACGTGCCCGGCATCGTCGCCGAGCTCGCGGCGCAGACGATCGATCTTCGGCGCCGGCACCACGACAAGGATCGGCTCGCGGCCGGCGACCGCCGCGCGGACGAAGGGCAGCGTCGCGGCGAGGAACCCTTCGTCGCGCGCGTAGAGCAGCGCTTCGTGACGGAAGCCACGCTGGGCCGTGGTCGTCGGCATTGTCGTCGTGCGTTCCACCACTCGGTGGTCGGATCCCAGCCCGCGCTCGAGTCTAGCGCGGCGGCCGCGCCGGGACGGAGCGCGTTAAGCGGTCCGAGGCCACGCCGTGCCGCGGATCGCGCGATGTCGCGAACAGGATGCGCTCGACGAGGGTCTCGGTGGCGCGACCTATGACCTGCGCGTCCGTGGTCCCGAGGCGCCGGTTCCTGCGCAGCGAGACGACGAGCAGGACGCCGAAGGTCTCGCCGTCGCGCTCGAGCGGCGTCGCCAGCGCGGCGCCCGTCGCCCCACCGGGGTCGAGGCGGGGCTCGACCTCCTGCACGCGGCCTGTGCGCAGCGCGCGCCCGACGATCGTTGGTGCTCGGCGAGCGCCTCGCCGAGCGGGCAGCCCGTCTCGGCCACGCGCACGGCGCCGTTCGGCGGCTCGGGATCGCGCAGGTAGAACGACGCGTGCTCGACCTGCAGGACATCGCTTATCCGCCGCAGCTCGATGATGGCGTGTTCGCCCAGGCTCGGCGGCTTGGCGCTGGCGCTCATGCGTGTGGTGCCCCGTTTCACCCAGACGTCGAAGGACCGCGTTCGTCAGGTCAAACGGTGCGATTCGCCAAAACCCGGCAAATCACTCGCGCAACTAGACGGACGGCAGGAGATCGGGTGCCGAACGGCGATGAAATCGCCGCGAGCGGCGCCGTCGTCAGGCGGTGGCCAGGTCGAATCGCATGCACAGCTCGGTCCCGCCGCCCTCGGACGGCGTGACGGAGAAGGCGTCGGACGTCGACGCGATGATCGGCAGGCCGAGGCCGAGCCCGGGGCTGTCGGGGCGAGGCCTCATCCCCATGCCCTGGTCGCGCACCCGGACGCGAAGGCTCTCGCGCTCGAGGGTCACGGCGATCGAGAACGCACCGGCTCGCGAGGCCTGGCGATGGGCATGCTGGACGACGTTCGTGCACGCCTCGGACACGGCGAGCGCGATGCCGCCGAGCAGGTTGGACGGCACGCCGTGCGCACGCGCGAAGCCGGTCACGGCGTGACGCGCGCGCGACACGGATGCCGATTCGGTCTCGAGGATGAGCTCGTCGCTATGGACCATCGACCACACGCGGTACCCGGCCGCGCGCCTGCGCACGCGGTCACCGCAGCGCCGCCTGCAGAACTTGGCGCGCGATCGGGGCGGCGGCCTTGCCGCCGAACCCAGCGCCCACGAGCATGACCCCGACCGCGACCTTCGGGTCGCCGGCCGGCGCGAACGCTACGAACCAGGCGTCCGCGTCCTTCGGGTTGGTCGAATTTGGGCGCAGTTCGGCCGTCCCGGTCTTGCCGGCGACCTGAACGCCGGGAATCGCGGCCGCGGTGCCGGTGCCCGATCGCACGACGCCGAGCATCATCTCGCGCACCTGCGCCGCGACGCGGGCGCTGACCACGCGCCTGCGCATGACGCGGTCGCTGCGGACGATCCGCGGCCGCGCACGGCGCCCGCGCTCGGCGATCGTCGCGCCCGCCACCGCCATCTGCAGCGGTGTGGCGAGGTCGCGGTCCTGCCCGATTGCGCTCGCCCCGACCGCGAGGCTGTCCTTGAGATCGCGCGGCTGCGGGATCGTGCTCGCTTTGGCATCGGGCACCCGCGGGCGCTCGTTGAAGCCGAACGCCTCAGCTGTGCGCACGAGCTTGGTGGCGCCGAGCTTGGCACCGAGCGGAGCGAAGACCGAGTTGCAGGAGTCGATGAACGCCTGAGTCAGCGTGCCGCCGCAGGACTCGTTGCTCGCGTTGCGCAGCTTGACGCCCGAGAGGACGGCGAAGGTGCGTACCGGATAGCTGCTCGACGGCGTGGCGATGTTGTGCTGCAGCGCGCCGGAGGCCGTGATGATCTTGAACGTCGAGCCGGGCGGCTGCGGCGCCGAGACGGCGAGGCCGGCGAGCGCGAGCACCGAGCCGTCGCGCGGACGCACGACGGCCACGCCGCCGAGCTTGCCGCCGAGCGCGGCCGCGGCCGCGCGCTGCAGTCCGGGCCGGATCGTGGCGTGCACGGAGTGGCCGCGGCGCACCTTGACCTTCGCTACCACGCGATCGCCGAAGATCAGCTCCGCGCCCGGCCGGCCGGCCAGGCGCGCGTCGAACATGCGCTCGAGGCCGTTGCCGGGGTCGTCGCCGGCCGGCGGGCGGCCGGCGATCGCGGCGGTCGCCGGGTCGGCGTCGAGGCGGCGGCCGTCGGCACCGAGCACCGCCGCGCGCTGCGGACGGGCGAGGATGCGGCGGCGCACCTGCTCGCCTGAGCGCAGACCCGGCAAGCGAAGATGCGGCGCCCAGGCGATCCTTGCTCCATCATTTTCGTCATGCACCGGCAATCGGACCGTCCCGCGAAGCGTGCCGAACTGGCGCGTGGCGACGGCGACGGGCGCCGTGAAGACCCCGTCGTTCGGGCCCGCGAGGTTGCCAACGCGCACGCCCGTGACGGTGGCCGCGTCGTTGGCGGTGCGGTACAGCCGCTGGAAGCGGGCCCGCGGGTAGGCAGCGCGGCTGCGAGCGTCGAGCGTCGCCCACATGGCGGGCTCGTCGCTGCGAGCCCAGGCGCGCACGAAGCTCTGGGCAGCGTCGCGGCGCATGTCGGCCTTGTGGTGGCGGTTGATCACGTAGTACGCGGCGCCGCCGGCCGCCGCGAGGACCAGCAGGACGATGAATGCGGCGCGCCACGGGATGCCGTTGCGCCCACGGCGGCGCCGGCGCCCGGGCTCGAGCCAGGCCACGGAGGAACGCCGCGGCGGGGCCGAGGCGAACATCGAGCGGCGGCGGCGACGGGGCACGCTCCTCTGTCTACACCGCGCGGCGGCGGCGTGCGCCGCGCCCACCGGTCCGGTCGAAGGTGCATTGGCAATCGCGATCGGGTAGCCGTGCTGCTCTGATGGCCCGCGAGCGCGCTCCAGCCGGCGAGGTCGTGTCCGAGGAGGTCGTCTTCGAGGTCGACCGCTTCGAGTGGACCGAGACCGACCGCCTCGAGGTCACGGGCCGCTGGTACGGCCTCCGCGGGCACCGCTTCGTGCGCCCGGTGCTGACCGTCGAGGCCGATGACGGCTCGCGGCGGATGCTCGCCCTGCTCGACCACAAGCCGTGGGCGGCCGGCGACGGCGAGCCGTGGATCGCCGCCTTCCCGTGGGAGGGCGAGCCGGTCGGCGTGGCCGCGGCCGAGCTGGCAGTCGCGCCGAGCCTGGCGGTCGACCTGCCCGCGCCGCGCGCGCCCGGGCAGCGGCGCAAGAAATCGACGGGCGCGCCGCGGCCGGCCCGCCGCGGAGCCGATGCGGCGGCGCCGCCGCCTGTCTCCAGCGATGAGGACGTCCGCGCCCTGCGCGCCCAGCTCGAGGGCGAGCAGCAGGCCGTGCGGCGTCTGGCCGCCCAGCTCGACGCCGCGCACGCGCGGCTGGCCGCGGTCGGCGAGGCCTCGGCGGAGCGCGAGGCCATCCAGCGCGAGCGCGACAAGGCAAAGGCCGAGCGCGACGACGCGCGTGCGCGCGCCGCCCTCGACCGCGACGCGGTCGCCGAGGAGCGCGATGCGGCAGTCGCGGCCCGCGCGGCCGCGCAGCAGGAGCGCGACGAGGCGCTTGACCAGCGCTCCGCCGCGCAATGGGAGGTCAAGTCCGCGATCGCCGAGCGCGACGCGGCGATCGCCGAGCGCGACCGCGCCACCGAGGGGCAGCGCGCCGCCGTGCGCGAGATCGAGGCGCTCGAGCGCCGCCTCAAGACCGCCGAGAACCAGACCGTGGCGGCGGCACCCGAGCCGCCACCCGAGCCGGCGGCACGCCCGAGCGCGCCGCGGCGTCGCGCGCCGCGCGAGCACGGCGCGGTGGTCGTCTGGCTGCAGCGCCTGGTTGCCGTGATCGTCCTCATCGTGTGGGCGATCGTCGTCTACAAGGTGCTGCAGGGCGTCGTGTAGCCGCGGGCGCGCGCCGCAGGCCCGCGCTGCTTAGCTCACCTTGGCCACGGCCCGCTGCAGCTCGCCTGCCGAGAAGGCGCCTTCGAAGCGGGTGCTGATCTTCCCGTTCTTGTCGATGACGAACGTCCAAGGCTCACTGGCCAGCCGCCAGTCTGCGACCTGCGAGCGCACACCCTTGTTGATCTCGTTGTCCTTGTAGATCTCCTGGTGGATGAAGGCGACGTCCCTGGGCGCGCCCGCCTTGACCTGCTCGACGACGTCGACCACCGGCCCGCAGACGCGGCTCTGGCAGAGCTGCGGCGTGGCGAAGGTGATGACGACGGGCCGTTTGCCCAGGACGTCGGCGAGGTCGTCCTGCAGCAGGTCCTTCGCCTCGGGACGCCGCGTGTCGAGCGCCGCGGCGTCGCCGCCGACGTCGGTCAGCGTCTGGGTGTGGACGTCAATGGCCTTGTCGCCCACGTCGGGCGGGGCGTTGTTCGTGCTCGCGCGCGTGACGTTGACCGGATAGCCGTTGGTCATGAGCAGTCGCCCGTCGAGCTTGGCGATCGCGATGACCGCCTGCTTGCCGTTGCGCTTGAACGGCACGTCGGCCACGTAGACCGCCTTGGCCGCATCGGGATCCTTGGCCGAGGTCTGGCTCTCGAACTGCGGCTTGACGGCCAGCGACTCCGAGCGCGCCACGTACGGCCCGCGCAAACCCGAGCCGTCCGGACGCACCGTGTAGACCGCCACCGGCACCCCCGTGATCTGTTTGCGCGCCGTGTCGAAGAGCGCGAAGCCGAAGCGGTTGGGGCCCTTGTGCAGGATCGAGACGCTGGGCGCGAGCACCGGGCCCTTGCCCTGCGCCATCGAGCTGAGGTCGTCGATGGTCTCGCCTTGGGCGGAGGGGAAGTCGGCCGACTGGGCGCTGGGCTCGGGCTGCGGCGGCGGGGCGTCCGGCTTGTCAGAGCCACCGCAGCCGGCCGTCAGCGCAGCGACCCCGAGCAGGCCGATCAGAACAGAGAGAGGACGTTGCACGCCGCCCGAGTGTAGGCGCACATGATGGAATGCCGCGCCACGTCCGACGCGAGGGAGGACCCACGACATGGCGGACCGGGCGGCGATCGTCACAGGCGGATCGAGCGGGATCGGGCTTGCGATCGCCCGCATGCTCGGCGAGGAGGGCCACGCGCTGACCATCGCGGCGCGACGGCCGGAGAAGCTCGAGCAGGCGGCCGAGGGCCTGCGCGCCGACGGGTTCGACGTCAACGCGGTGAGCGGGACCTCGGCGACGAGGCGGTAGTGCAGGAGGTCGTGCGCTCGCACCGCGAGCGCTTCGGCCGCCTCGACGTGCTTGTCAACAACGCCGGCGTGGGCGTCGGCGCGAACGTCGACGAGATCCAGGCCAAGCGGGTCGATCTGCAGCTGTCGGTCAACCTGCGCTCGCCGATCCTCTTCTACCGCGAGTGCGCCGAGATGCTGCGCGCCGCCGGCGCCGAGCACCGCTGCGCGCTCGTCATCAACATGTCATCGATCTCGGGCAAGAGCGGCCAGCCGTGGCTGTCGGTCTACAGCGCCACGAAGGCCGCGGTGGTGGGCTTCACGCAGGCGATGCACAAGGAGCTTGGGACGCAGGGCATCAAGTCCACCGCGCTCTGCCCGGCGTTCGTCGACACGCCGATGACCGAGTTCGTCAAGGACCATGTCAAGGCCGAGGAGATGATTCAGGTCTCCGACATCGCGGAGACCGTGCGCGTGCTGCTGAAGATGTCGCCGGGGTGCGTGGTGCCCGAGATCCAGTTCCTGCGCGCGGGCGAGGCGCTTTAGACGCGCTCGGGACGGTCCGCGGGCTCTGCGCGCTTGTCCCGCAGCCAGCCGAGGCCGAGGGCGTGGGCCTCGTCGGCCTTCCGGCTGCGCACGAGCGTCTGGTGGTCGGCGATCGCGGTGGCGAGGTCGAGCCCGCGCTCCGCGGCGATCGAGGCCTCGAGGTGTGCTTCGAGGAGCTGCAGCTCGCGGGCGCTGGCACGACGGGCGCGCTTGGCCGACGCGAAGCGGTCCCACGCGCGGGCGAAGGAGACGAAGCTCGTGCGCCCGCCGGCGCGATGGGCGGCGAGCATCGGGCAGACACCGCCCGCACGGTCGCTGTAGGCGCCGACGATGATCTCGTTGCAGCGCACGCCGTCGAGCATCGCCTCGCGCGTGCGCAACGGCAGGCAGTCGATGGCCAGGCGAAGATCTTCGATCGGGGAACGATCACGTCCCATAGGCTTGCCCGCCCGGGAAGGTACCCGTTCCGGCTCGACATGAACAGCCAGATTCCTGTCCACTGAAAGGACACTTGCAGTGAAGCTCGGCGTGCACATCGGCTACTGGGGCCTCGGGCCTCACCAGCGAGGACCAGCTCGAGATCGTCCAGGAGGCCGAGCGGCTCGGCTACGACTCGCGTCTGGACCGCTGAGGCCTACGGCTCGGACACCGCGACGATCCTCGGCTGGCTCGCCGGCCAGACGTCGACGATCCGGCTCGCCTCGGCCATCTTCCAGATGCCGGGCCGCTCGGCGGCGATGACGGCGATGACCGCGGCGACGATCGACCAGCTCTCCGACGGGCGGATGATCCTCGGCATCGGCTCCTCGGGGCCGCAGGTCAGCGAGGGCTGGCACGGCGTGCGCTTCGGCAAGCAGCTCCAGCGCACGCGCGAGTACGTCGCGGTCCTGCGGATGGCGCTGGCGCGCGAGCGCGTCGAGTACCACGGCGAGACGCTGGAGCTGCCGCTGCCCGACGGGCCCGGCAAGGCGCTGAAGCTGACGATCGCGCCCGTCCAGGACCAGATCCCGATCTACATCGCGGCGATCGGGCCGAAGAACACGCAGCTCGCCGGCGAGATCGCCGACGGCGTGATCCCGACGATGTTCTCGCCCGAGCACGTCGGCGGAGTGCGCGCCGCAGCTGGAGGACGGCGCGGCTCGCGCCGGGCGGGACGCTCGACGACGTTCGAGATCGCGCCGACGGTGCAAGGTGCTACGTCGGCGACGACGCCGCCGCCGCGCGCGACCTGATGCGCCCGTTCCTCGCGCTCTACGTCGGCGGGATGGGCTCGCGCAAGCAGAACTTCTACAACCAGCTCGTGCAGCGCTACGGGTTCGAGGACGCCGCCAAGGAGGTCCAGGATCTGTACCTCGACGGCAAGAAGGACGAGGCGATGGCGGCGATCCCCGACGAGCTGATCGACACCGTGTCGCTGTGCGGCCCGGCCGACCAGGTGCGCGACCGCCTCGCCGCCTACCGCGACGCGGGCGTCGGGACGCTCGGCGTCACGCCGATGGCGTGGACAAGGCGGACCGGATCACGCAGCTGCGGCTCGTCGCCGAGCTTGAACGCGGCTGACGCGCCGTCGCGAGCCGCGTGCGGGTCCTGCTCGGCGCCTTCGGCGACCCGGGCCACGCGTTCCCGATGATCGCGCTCGGCGCGCGGGCTGGCGGCGCGCGGCCACGAGGTGACGCTGCAGACGTGGAGCGCTGGCGGGACGACGTCGAGGCGAGGGCATGCGCTTCGCGGCGGCGCCCGAGTACCACGTCTTCCCGACGCGGGAGCGGCCGCTGAAGCCCTACGAGGCGGTCGTCCGCGCGACCGGCGAGACGCGTCGAGCTGGTGCGCGGCGGTGCGACCCGGACGTCGTCGTCGCGGACATCCTCACGCTCGCGCCGGCGCTGGCGGGCGAGCTCGAGGGCGTGCCGGTCGCGACGCTCATCCCGCACGTCGATCCGCGCACGGATCGCGACTGGCCGCCGTACTCGCTCGGGCGCGCGGCTGCCGCGCACGCGGTCGGGCGCCGGCTGTGGGGCTTCGCCGCGCGCGTGATCGGACGCGGGACTCGAGCGGGGGCGCATCGAGCTCGACGAGACGCGCCGCCGGCTCGGGCTGCCGCCGCTCGCGCGCGTGCACGGAGGCATCTCGCGAGGCGCTGGCCCTCGTCGCGACGTTCCCGCAGCTCGAGTACCCGCGCCCGGTGCCCCCGCCCGCGACGCACGTCGTCGGCCCGCTGCTGTGGGAGCCCTCGCTCGGCGACGTCGAGCTGCCCGCGCGGCGACGCGCCGCTCGTCCTCGTCGCGCCGTCGACGGCGCAGGACCCCGCAGCACGGGCTGCTGCGGGCGGCGCTCGACGGGCCCTGGCCGACCTGCCCGTCCGCGTGCTGGCGACCTGGAACCGGCCGGCCGCTCGTCCGCCGCCTGTCGACGTCCCGCCGAACACGCAGCTCGTCGAATGGGTCTCCTACTCGCGCACGATGCCCCATTGCGACGTCGTCGTCTGCCACGGCGGCCACGGCACGGTCGTCCGAGCGCTGGCCTGCGGTTGCGTCGTCGTCGTCGTACCGGCCGCCGGCGACATGAACGAGAACGCCGCGCGCGTCGACTGGGCCGGCGTCGGCGTGCGCATCCCGCGCCGCCTGTTCGGACCGCGCGCGGTGCGCCTGGCGGTCGAGCGCGCACTGTCGGACGAGCGGATGCGCGTACGTGCCACGGCGATCGCGGCGTGGTCACGCACGCATGACGCCGCGGGGCGCGCGGCCGATCTCGTCGAGGCCCTTGCCGTCCGACAGGCGAACTAGTGTTCGTATCATGGACAGGGACTGGCTCGCCGCACAACTCGCAGCCGGCCGGTCGTTCGAGTCGATCGCGCGCGAGGTCGACCTCCACCCATCGACCGTCGCGTATTGGGCTCGAAAGCACGGCCTGACCTCGGCCCACGCACCGCGCCACGCCGCCCGCGGACAGATTGATCGCGAGCTGCTCGCCGAGATCGTCGCGTGCCGGCTCTCGATCCGCGACATGGCCGACGTGTTCGCTCGAAGCCCGGCATCGGTCCGCCACTGGCTGGCGAAGTACGAGCTGCAGACGGCCCGCACCGTCCGCCTGAGCGTCGGTCGCACGCCGCTCCCACCCGATGCCGGGCCTGACGTGCGGATGTGTCCCGACCACGGCCCCACCTCCTTCGTGCTCGACCGCGATGGTTACCGCCGCTGGCCGCAAGTGCCGGGCCGCTTCGGTGGCCCGCCGCCGTGCCCGGATGCGCGACCAGCTGATCGCCGAGGCGGGCGGGGCTTGCGCGATCTGCGGCTTCGGTGACCATCCGGCCGCGCTGCAGTTTCATCACGTGTCACGCTCAGGTCGAGGCCGGAGCTGCCGATCTTCCCGTAAGATTGACGGTCGAGGGCGCGTGTCCTCGCTAGCTCATTCGGACATTCCGGGGTAGCTCAACCGGCAGAGCGAACGGCTGTTAACCGTTAGGTTGTGGGTTCGAGTCCCACCCCCGGAGCTTTCACGTGGACGGCGCCTTCGGGCGCCGTAGCCATGCCACCCGCGGGACAGGAGGCAGCGTGAAGTTCGGCGTCTTCGACCACATCGACGAGTCGGGGCTGGCAGTCGGGCGGCAGTTCGAGGAGCGCCTGCGACTGCTCGAGCGCTACGAGCGGGCGGGGTTCCACGCCTATCACCTCGCCGAGCACCACAGCACCCCGCTCGGGCACGCGCCGTCGCCGAGCGTCTTCCTCGCCGCCGCGACGCAGCGCACGACCACGCTGCGGATTGGGCCGCTTGTCTATTGCCTGCCGCTCTATCACCCGCTGCGGCTCATCGACGAGGTCTGCATGCTCGACCACCTCAGCGGCGGCCGGCTGCAGCTCGGGGTCGGCGCGGGTGTGTCGCCGGTCGAGGTCGGGTTCTTCGAGGTCGACTGGGACAGTCGGCGCGAGCGCTTCGACGAGGCGTTCGAGGTACTGCTCAAGGGGCTCGCGTCGCCGGAGCTGACCCACCACGGGCCCTACCACGACTTCGACTCCGTCCCGATGACGCTCGAGCCCGTGCAGCGCCCGCACCCGCCGCTCTGGTTCGGGATCTCGCGCCCCGAGCGTGCCGCGTGGGCGGCGAAGCACGCGGTCAACGTCGTCGCGCTGCTGCCCGCGTCGATGGTCCGCCCGATCACCGATGCCTACCGCGAGGAATGGGACGCGCTCGGCCAGCCGCCCGAGGCGATCCCGTTCATGGGCGTCTCGCGGATCATCGTGCTGGCCGACACCGAGGACGAGGCGATGGCGGTCGCGCGCCGCGCCTACCGCCCGTGGTTCCACAGCCTCAACCACCTCTGGCGCAAGTACGACGTCCCCTCCCCGCTCGACGGCGTGCTGCCCGAGGACTTCGTCGACTGGCACAAGGCCGGCGCCGGATTCGCGGGCACCCCGGCCCAAGCCCGCGACTACATCGCCGCGCAGGCACAGGAGGCGGGCATCAACTACTTCGTCGCCGACCTCATGTTCGGCGACGTCACGTTCGAGGAGGCCACGCGGACGGTCGAGCTGTTCGAGCGCGAGGTGATCCCGGCGTTCGACGCGGTCGCGGCCGAGTCGGGCGCACTCGCCATCACTGCGGCGCCGCGTGCGTCTCCTCCATTGCGAGCGCGATTGCCGCGTCGCGGCGGCGCTTGAGCTCCTGGCGCCGGGTCACGAGCGGTGTGACGTCGCCCGCGGCCGCGGCCCGCGCGGCGGCGATCTGGCGCTCGATGCTGAGCAGCTCAAGGCTCAGGCGCTCGCCTTCGAGCGCCGCCTCTGAGGAGCGCATCTCCCCGGCTCGTACGACGAGCTCGGCCACCAGGGTCGCGAGCTCGTCGTCGCCGGGCGGCACCTCGGCGCCGCCGGCCAGCCGGTCGCGGACGTGTGCCGCCGCGCGCCGCGTGAGGTCCGAGCCGAATGCGGCATCGAGGTCGAGCGCAGCGAGCGCCGCGCGACCCGCCGACGGCGCGGCCAGGCACTGAGCCAGGAAGGCGTGCTCGGCGCGGCCGGTGGGGTCCAGCGGCGCCGCCTGCCGCCGTGCCCCGCCGTTGCCGGCCGGCCCGGGGGCTGGGGCCGCTCCGCGCGCGGCCAGACGCTCGGCCACGAGCGACGGCGCCAGGTTCATGCGATCGGCGACCAGACCGACGAGCTCGTCGCGGACGGCGCTCGCCTCGAGCTGGTCGAACACCGGCCGCAGCGCCGTGATGACCGCGTCCTTGCCTTCCGCGTGCGTCAGGTCGCCGGCCTCGAGCGCGCGTTCGACCCGAAAGCGCACGAACGGCACCGACGCCTCGACGCGATCCGCCATCGAGCGTCGGGCCCTCGGCGGCGACCAGGTCGGCCGGGTCGCTCCCGGGCGGAAGCGGCACGACGCGCAGCGCGAGGTTGCGCCGCGCGGCGACGCGTGCCGCGCGCAGCATCGCTTCCTGGCCCGCGGCGTCGGCGTCGAGGGCCAGCAAGACCGTCGGCGCCAGGCGCGCCAGCTCGCCGACCTGCTCGTCGGTCAGCGCCGTTCCCATCAGCCCGACCGTGTGGCGCAGCCCGGCCTGATGCATGGCGATGACGTCGGTATAGCCCTCGGCGACGATCACGGCGCCCGCCTTGGCCGCGGGCGCGCGCGCGACGTCGCCCCCGAACAGGTGGCGGCCCTTGTGGTAAACGGCGTTGTCGGAGGAGTTGAGGTACTTGGGCTTCTGATCGGCGCCCATCGCGCGCGCGCCGAAACCGAGCACGCGGCCGCGCGAATCGCACAGCGGGAACATGATCCGCCGGCGGAAGCGATCGTACGTGCGGCCCTCGCCGCGCGAGCGCGAGGCAAGCCCGGCGTCGACCAGCTCGCGATCGCTGAACCCGGCGCGGCGCGAGACGACGAGCACCTTGTCCCACGCGCTCGGCGAGTAGCCGACGCGGAACTCGCGCAGCGTGGCCTCGTCGAGCCCTCGGCCGATCAGGTACGAACGTGCGCCCGAAGCCTCGGCGGAGTCCCACAGGTAGCGCACGTAGAAGGCCGCGGTGCGCTCCAGCAGCTCGAGCAGGCGCTCGCGGACGCGGCGCCGCTCGGCGGCGGCAGGGTCCTCCTCGACCAGGTCGAGCTTGACGCCGTAGCGGTCGGCGAGCTGCTCGAGCGCCCCCTTGAAATCAAGCCCTTCGGTCATCTGGACGAACTTGAACGCGTCGCCGCCCTCGCCGCAGCCGAAGCAATAGAACAGCTTCTCGGCCGGGTTGATGCCGAACGACGGCGTGCGCTCGTCGTGAAACGGGCACAGGCCCTCGAAGCGGTTCACGCCCGCCCGCCGCAGCTCCACCCGCGTGCCGACGAGGTCGACCATGTCGACCGCGTCACGCACGCGATTGCGGGAGTCGTCGGTGTAGCGGGCCATTGCCGCCAGCCTAGAGGGCGAACGCCTCGGGCACCGAGAGCGCCTCGAAGGCGCGGATGCAGTAGCGGTCGGTCATGCCCGCCAGCCAATCGGTGACGCGCTGAGGCAGGTCGGCGTCGGGCGCGCCGCCGCCGTCGGGGATGCGGTCGGGCTCGGCGACGTAGTGCTCGAACAGCGCCCGCAGCATCCGCTCGATCTTGGCGTGCTCGCGCCGCGCGATAGGCCCGAGGTAGACGTAGTCGAACATGAACGTGCGTAGCTCGTCCATCGCGGCGCCCGCCTCCGAGCCCTGGACGATGTCCCTCGCGGGCTCCGAGTGCTCGACGAGGTCGTGCACGAGCGCGTCGATCCGCTGCGAGCCGGTAGTCCCCAGGATGGCGATCGGCTCGGCCGGCAGCTCCTCCTCGCGCAGCACGCCCGCCCGCAGCGCGTCGTCGATGTCGTGGTTGATGTAGGCGACGCGATCGACGATGCGCACGATGCGCCCTTCGAGCGTGCGTGGCATGGGCGCCCGCCCGGAGTGGCGGAGGATCCCGTCGCGGACGTTCTCGCACAGGTTCAGGCCGACGCCATCGCGCTCGAGGACGTCCACGACGCGCAGAGAGTGCTCGTAGTGGCGAAAGCCGCGGCCGAAGCGCTCGCGCAGGCAGTCGTCGAGGACTGCCTCGCCGATGTGGCCGAATGCCGGATGGCCGAGGTCGTGCCCCAGCCCGATCGCCTCGGTGAGGTCCTCGTTGAGCGCCAGCGCCCGCGCCACCGTGCGCGAGATCTGGGTCACTTCGATGGTGTGGGTCAGGCGGGTGCGGAAATGGTCGCCCTCCGGCGCCACGAAGACCTGCGTCTTGTGCTTCAGGCGCCGGAACGCCTTGGAGTGCACGATCCGGTCGCGGTCGCGCTGCAGCGGCGTGCGCAGCCCGCAGTCGTCCTCGGCGCGTGCGCGGCGCGCCGGCCACGAGCGCGCGGCCAGCGGCGACAGCCAGGCCTGCTCGAACTCGCGGCGGCGCGCAGCGTAGCGCTGAGCCACCGCGCCGGGGTGGGCGTGCGGGTCCATCGCCACCGATTCTCGCATCGCCGGCGGCGCGTCACGACGCTGGCAAGCGCGAGGAGTTGCGCACTGTGCGAGGTGTAGGGTCGAGTCGTGCTCGCTCTCCTCACTTCCTCCACAGATCCAGGCGTCGAGCTCACCGAGGCGCCCGACCCCCAGCCGGCCCCCAATGAGGCGCTGGTTGCCGTGCAGGCGATCTCGCTCAACCGCGGCGAGGTCCGGTCCCTTACCACCAAGCCGCCGGGCAGCCTCACCGGCTGGGACATCGCGGGCGTCATCGAGCGCGCGGCGCCCGACGGGAGCGGCCCGCCCGAGGGCGCTCGCGTCGTCGCGCTCATCACCACCGGCTGGGCGCAGCGCGCCGCGGTCCCGACCCACGCGATGGCCGTGCTCCCCGACGAGATCAGCTTCGCTCAGGCCGCAACGCTGCCCGTCGCCGGCATCACGGCTCTCCTCGCCCTTGACATCGCCGGCAACCTGATCGGCCGGCGCGTGCTCGTCACCGGGGCGAGTGGCGGCGTCGGGCGCTTCGCCGTCCAACTTGCACACGTGGGCGGCGCGCACGTGACCGCCGTGTCGGCCAGCCCCGAGCGCGCCCGCGGCCTGACCGACCTCGGCGCCGATGAGGTCATGCACGAGCTCACCCCCGAGGGCCCGGATTTCGACGTCATCGCCGAGGGCGTCGGCGGGCACTCGCTCGGTGTCGCGATCCAGCGCGTGGCCCCCGACGGCATTGTGGTCTCGTTCGCCAACAGCGACCCGAGCGCGACGACCGAGTACCCGACGCGCACGCTGTTCGGCCGGGCGCCGGGAGCGAAGATCTACGGCCTGATGGTCTTCCCCGAGCTGGCCAAGCGCCGCGGCGCCACCGGCATGCTCGAACGGCTGCTCGCCCTCCTCGCCGCCGGCCGACTGGACCCTCAGATCGACCTCGAGGCCGGCTGGCGCGACGCCGCCGATGCGATCCACGCGCTCGTCGAGCGCCGGATCGCCGGCAAGGCGGTGCTCCACGTCGACTGACGCGCGGGTGGCTCTCGTCACCGGCGCCAACCGTGGCATCGGTTTGGAGGTCTGTCGCCAGCTCGCCCAGCGCGGCTTCGCCGTCCTCCTCGGCGCTCGCGATCCCGCGAAGGGCGCGCGGGCAGCGCGCCAGCTCGGCGCGCAGAACATCACCCCGCTGCAGCTCGACGTCGCCGACCCCGGCAGCGTGCGCGCCGCCGCGGCGGGCCTGGGGCGCCTCGACGTGCTCGTCAACAACGCCGCGATCCTCTACGACACCTGGCAGAGCGGAGTCGACGCCGACCTCGGCGAGGTCCGCGAGGCGTTCGAGACCAACGTGCTCGGCGCATGGCGCGTGGCCCAGGCGGCAATCCCGCTCCTGCGCCAAAACCCGACCGGGCGCATCGTCAACGTCTCCAGCGGCGCCGGCGCGCTGACCGACATGGGCGGCGGCACGCCCGCCTACCGCACCTCGAAGGCCGCGCTCAACGCGCTGACACGGATCCTGGCCGCCGAGCTGCGTCGCGACCGGATCCTCGTCAACTCGGTCTGCCCGGGCTGGGTGGCGACCGACATGGGCGGCGTCGGCGGGCGGCCGGTGAGCCAGGGCGCGGCCGGAGTCGTATGGGCCGCCACGCTGCCCGACGGCGGGCCGACCGGCGGCTTCTATCGCGACGGACGCCCGATCGACTGGTAGCGAAACCGTGTCACTGCCGCGACAGGGGGCCCGCCTCAGTCGGCCACGTGGCCGGCTTCGGCACCCCTCAGTCGAACACGGCGATCGCCTGCACCTCGACCATCATGTCGAAGAGCAGGTCGGCGCGGACCGTCGCGCGCGCGGGCCGATGGTCGCCGAACGCCTCGACCCACGCCTCGTTGTACGCGGCGAAGTTGTTCAGGTCGGTGAGGAACACCGTCGCGGTGACCACGTTGGAAAGATCGCCGCCCGCCTCCTCGCACACCCGCCGCACGCGGTCGAGCGTCACCCGCGTCTGCTCGCGGATGTCGCCCTGACCGACGAAGTTGCCCTCGTCGTCGACGGCGCCCTGCCCGGCGATGAAGAGCAGGTTGCCGGCGCGGACGCCCTGCGAGAACGGCAGCGTGCTCGGGCCAAACGAGGCCGGCTCGATGAACTGGAGGTCGGGCATGGTGGCTCCTTTCAGTCCGCCGCCGCGCGCACCGCCGCCTGCGCGGCGGCCACCCGCGCCACCGGCACGCGATACGGGCTGCACGACACGTAGTCGATCCCCGAGTGGTGGAAGAAGTCGATCGAGTCGGGGTCGCCGCCGTGCTCGCCGCAGACGCCGAGCTTGATCTCCGGTTTGGTCTTGCGGCCCAGCCAGGCGCCCATGCGCAGCATCTGCCCCACGCCGGGCGCGTCGATGGTCTCGAACGGCGAGCGGTCGAAGATCTTCATCTCGATGTAGCGCCCGAGGATCTTGCCCTCGATGTCGTCGCGGCTGAACCCGAGCCCGGTCTGCGTGAGGTCGTTGGTGCCGAAGGAGAAGAAGTCGGCCTCCTCGGCGATGTGGTCGGCCAGGAAACACGCGCGCGGCAGCTCGATCATCGTGCCGATCGTGTAGTCGGCGGGGTGCTCGAGGCCCTCGTCCTCGCCCACGCGCTCGATGTAGTCGCGCACGACGTCGAGCTCGCGCTCGTAGCCCACCAGCGGGACCATGACCTCGAGATGCGGCATCTCGCCCGTGCGCTCGCGCACGGCCTTGGCCGCGCGCATCATCGCGACGACCTGCATCTCGTAGATCTCGGGGTAGAGGATCCCGAGACGCACGCCGCGCGTGCCGAGCATCGGGTTGACCTCCTGCAGCGACCGGGCGCGGTCGCGCTGGGGTCCCTCGGGCAGGTCGTCGGGGTCGGGGAGGAACTCGTGCAGCGGCGGGTCGAGCAGGCGGATGGTGACCGGCAGGCCCTTCATCGCCTCGAAGAGGCCCTCGAAGTCGCCCTGCTGCAGGGGTGCGAGCTCGGCGAGGCGCTTGCGGCGCTCGTCGACCTCGGTGGCGAGGATCACCTGGACCATCTTCTCGTGGCGGTCCTCGCCGAAGAACATGTGCTCGGTGCGGCACAGGCCGATGCCCTCGGCGCCGAACTCGCGCGCCTTGCGGGCGTCCTCGAGGGTGTCGGCGTTCGTGCGGACGCGCAGCGTGCGCAGCTCATCGGCCCAGCGCAGGACGGTGTCGAACGCCTCCCCCACCTCGGGCTCGACGAGCGGCACGTCGTCGGTGGTGATTGCGCCCGTGGTGCCATCGATCGCCAGCCGGTCGCCGGCATGCAGCGTCCTGCCGTTCACGCGAACCTCGCCGGCAGCCGGGTCTATCTCGAGGTCGCTGGCGCCGGTCACCGCCGGCACGCCCATGCCGCGCGCCACAAGCGCCGCGTGCGAGGCCTTGCCGCCCTCCGAGGTCACGATCCCCTTGGCGGCATGGAAGCCCGCCACGTCGTCGGCCTCGGTGAACGGGCGCGCCAGGATGACGTCGCGCCCGTCGGCGGCGGCTTGCACCGCGTCGGCGGCCGTGAAGACGATCTCGCCGATGGCCGCACCCGGCGACGCGGCCACGCCCGAGGCCAGTACGTCGAACTCGGCCTGCGGATCGAAGGTCGGGTGCAACAGCGCGTCGAGGGTCTCGGGGTCGATGGTCACGAGCGCGCCGGCCTCGTCGAGCAGGCCCTCCGCGACGGCGTCGACCGCGAAGCGCACCGCCGCCTGCGCCGGGCGCTTGGCGTTGCGCGTCTGCAGCATGTACAGCTGGCCCTCTTCGACCGTGAACTCGGTGTCCTGCATGTCGCCGTAGTGGCGCTCGAGCTCGCGCAGGATCTCCATGAGCTGTTCGTGGACCTCGGGCATTTGCGTCTCGAGCGCGGAGATGTCCAGCGTGTTGCGCACGCCCGAGACGACGTCCTCGCCCTGCGCGTTGATGAGGAAGTCGCCGCTCGGCTCAGGCGCTCCGGTGACCTCGTCGCGGGTGAAGGCGACGCCCGACCCGCTGGTGTCGCCCTTGTTGCCGAAGACCATCTGCTGCACGTTGACCGCCGTTCCCCAGTCGTCGGGGATGCGGTTGATCTGGCGGTAGGACACCGCGCGCTCGCCGTTCCAGGAGTCGAAGACCGCCTGGATTGCCTGCTCTAGCTGTTCGCGCGGGTCGGCCGGGAACTCGTACATCCCCTGGAAGGCACGCGTGAGCTCCACCAGCGCCTCGACGTCGAGTTCGGTGTCGTCCTTGACGCCCCGATCGGACTTGATGCGCTTGATCTCGTTCTCGAACTGCTCGCCGGACACGCCGCGCACGACGTTGCCGAACATCTGCACGAAACGCCGGTAGGAGTCCCAGGCGAAGCGCTCGTTCTCGGTCTTCTTGGCCAGCCCCTGCACGGAGTCGTCGTTGAGACCGAGGTTGAGGACCGTGTCGAGCATCCCCGGCATCGACTCGCGCGCGCCCGAGCGCACGGACACCAGCAGCGGGTCCTCGGCGTCGCCGAGCGTCTTGCCGGCGGCCTTCTCGAGATCCTTGAGCGCCTCGTCGACCTGCTCGTCCATGCCGTCGGGGAACGCGCCCTCGCGCATGTAGGCCACGCAGGCGTCCGTGGTGATCGTGAAGCCGCCCGGGACGCGATCGGCCCCGAGGATGCGCGTCATCTCCGCGACGTTGGCGCCCTTGCCTCCGAGCAGTTCGCGCATCTCCTTCGAGCCCTCGGAGAACTCGTACACCCACTTGTCCGCCACTGCGGGGCGATGCTACCGGGCAACCGCTTCGCGCAGACGGATCCCCGCGTGGTGCTCGACCGTTTCGGCGATCGCGCGCTCGGCCTGGCGCAGCGCACGCCCGTCGGCCATCGGGGTCTGCGCGAGCGGCCGGCCGAGCGCTTCGACCAGGAAGGCGTGCGCCTCCTCGTCCATCGCGAACGACCCCGCCTCGCACGCCGCGCAGACCACTCCGCCGGCCGCGCCCGAGAAGCCGGTGAGGTGCTCGCTCTCGCCACACGAGGCGCACGCGGCGAGCTGCGGCGCGAAGCCGGCGGCGAGCAGGAGCTTTATCCGGAAGGCGAGCTGGTTGGCGTGGCCGGCAAGCGCCGGCTCGGCGTCGAGCAGCGCCAGCTCGTTGCAGAGCAGGTTGTAGACGTCGGGATGGGGCTCGGTGGTGTCGAAGAGGCGCGCGACCGCGTCACACGCGCGCGCGGCGGTGTCGAGCGCGGCGCCGTCCTCGCGCAGGCGCGGGTGGCCGGCGATCGTCTCGGCCGACGTCACGGTGAGCAGCTCACCGCGGCCCTCGTACAGGACGAGGTCGAGCCGGAAGAACGGCTCGAGCCGCCCGCCGAAGCGGCTGCGTGCACGGCGGACCCCCTTTGCGATCGCGCCGATCTTCCCGCGCCGTGGGGTGTACAGATGCAGGATGCGGTCGGCCTCGCCGTACCGCAACGACCGCACGACGATGCCCTCCGTCTTCAGCGGGCCCGGCAAAGACCCCCCGCTATCCTCAGTGAAGCAATGCCCAAGATCATCGTGTACTCGACCGAGCCCTGCTCATTCTGCGCCCGCGCCAAGGAGCTCCTCGACCGCCGTGGCCTTCCCTATGAGGAGGTCAATCTGGCAAAGGACGCGGTCGGACGCACGGAGCTCGTCCAGCGCACGGGGATGATCAGCTTCCCCCAGATCATCATTGGGAGCGAGATCGTGGGCGGCTTCTCCGAGCTCGTCGAGGCCGATCAGGCGGGCAGGCTCACCGAGCTCGCCGCGGCCTGACGCCGGCGCCGGGGCCGCGGCTGGCAGCGCTCGCAGGCGTACGTCCCGCGCCCACCGGCCACGAACTTCGCGATCGGACCGCCGCACGCGGGGCATGGCTCACCGTGGCGGCGATGCACGAGGAACTCGTCCTGGAACGAGCCGCGCACACCGTCGGCGTGGCGGAAGTCGTCGATCGTGGCGCCGCCCGCGGCGAGCCCGGCCGTGAGCGCCTCGCGCACGCCCTCCGCGACGGCATCCCATTGGGCGCGCGTGAGCTTGCCCGCCGGGCGCAGCGGGTGGACGCGCGCGCGGAAGAGCGCCTCGTCGGCGTAGATGTTCCCGACGCCCGCGATCCGCCGCTGGTCAAGCAGGAAGGCCTTGACGGGCGCGCGGCGCCCGCGGGCCATGCTCCGCAGCGCGTCGCCGGTGAGCGCGCGGTCCAGCGGCTCGAGCCCCAACCGCGCGGCGAAGAACGCATCACGGGCGGCCGTGCCCAGCGCGAGCTCGCCGGTGCCGAAGCGCCGTGGGTCACAGAAGCGCAGCTCGTGGCCGTCTTCGAGCTCCCACTGCACGCGCTCGTGGCGCGTGCCGGGCGGCGGGTCGTAGAGCAGCGTGCCCGTCATGCGCAGGTGCATGAGCAGGAAGACGTCGTCCTCGAGTTCCCAGACGAGGTACTTGCCGCGGCGGCGCAGGTGCGCCACCCGCCTGCCCTGGACGGCGTCGACGACCGCCTCTGGCGCCAGCGGGAGGCACCATCGCGGGTCGGCGATGACCAGCCGCTCGACGACGCGCCCCTCGAGGAGGGGCGCGAGCTGGCAGCGGATCGTCTCGACCTCGGGGAGCTCCGGCATTCACACGAAGGGTACGCCCGGCAACTCCGGCGCGTCCCGTCCAGCCAGCCACTTCAGCGCCGTCGCGCCGACGTCGGCGAGAGGCCCGTCGTGGCGGCGGCCGTCCTGGCCGGGAAACGTCGCCAGCAGCGGCGCGTACTCGCGCGTGTGGTCGGTGTGTGGCGCGCGCGGGTCGACGCCGTGGTCGGCGGTGAGGACGAGCAGGTCGTCGTCGCGCAGCAGCTCCAGCCACTCACCGGTGGCGGCGTCGATCTCGCGCAGCGCGCGGTGGAAGCCCTCGACGTCGTGGCGGTGGCCGTAGATCTGATCGGTCTCGACGAGGTTGGCGAAGACAAGCCCAGCGTCGACGTCCGTCACCAGCGCCGTGAGCTCCGCGATGCCCCGCTCGTTGGTCGGCGCGGGGTGATAGACGTCGACGCCGACGCCGGCGAACAGATCGCGGATCTTGCCGACCGCGTGGACGGGCACGCCCGCGTCCTGCAGCTCGTCGAGGTACGAGCGCCCCGGCGGCTTGACGGAGAAGTCCTTGCGTCCCTCGGTGCGGCGGAAGGAGCCCGGCTTGCCCTCGAACGGCCGCGCGATCACACGGCCCACCGCGTGCTCGCCCGTCATCGCCTCGCGCACGGCGGCGCACGCGGCCAGCAGCTCGTCCTCGCTGAGCACGTCGTGGTGGGCGGCGAGCTGCAGCACGGAGTCGGCCGAGGTGTAGAGGATCACGTCGCCCGTGCGCAGGTGGTGCTCGCCCCATTCCTCGATGACCTCGGTGCCACTCGCCGGCGTGTTGGCGCAGAACCGCAACCCGGTGACACGCTCGAGCGTCTGCACGACGTCGGGCGGGAAACCGTCGGGATAGGTCGGGAGCGGCGCGCCCGGCACGACGCCCATGAGCTCCCAGTGCCCGGTCGTGGACTCCTTGCCCGGCCCGAGCGGGTGCAGCCGCCCGTGAATGCCAGGGTGCGCAGCCGGAGGAACGCCTTCGATCGGCACGATCGATCCCAGGCCGAGTCGGCCCAGCACCGGCAGGTCAAGGCCGCCCGCATCCTGGGCAACGTGCACGAGCGTGTTCGAGCCCTCGTCGCCGGCGTAATCGGCGGCATCGGGCAGCTCGCCCACCCCGCAGGCGTCGAGCACGACGACGAACGCGCGGCGGCTCACGCACGCATTCTTGCTCAGTGGTCTGTGAGCCGCTCGGCCGACAGGTGCGTGTAGATCTGCGTCGTGGCGATGTCGGCGTGGCCGAGCATCTCCTGCAGCGACCGCAGGTCGCAGCCGCCGGCCAGCAGGTGCACCGCGAAGGTGTGGCGCAGCGTGTGCGGGCTCATGCGGTCGTCGAGGCCCGCCGCGCGGGCGTGGCGCTGGACGATCTTGTAGAGCCCCTGGCGCGTGAGGCCGCCGCCGCGGCGATTGACGAACAGGCGCGGCTCGTCGCGGGGCCCGACGAACGCGGGCCGTCCGCGCTCGAGGTAGGCGGCGGTCGCGACCACCGCCTCGCGGCCGATGGGCACCAGGCGCTCCTTGGAGCCCTTCCCGCGAGCGCGCAGGACGCCGAGCTTGAGATCGACGTCGCGGACGTCGAGCCCGATCGCCTCCGAGGCCCGCAGGCCGCAGGCGTACATGAGCTCGAGCAGCGCGCGGTCGCGCAGCGCCGCCGGGTCCGCGCCCGTGGGCGCACCGAGCAGGCGGGCCACCTCGTCGCGAGTGAGCACCTCCGGCAGGCGCTGGCTCTTGCGCGGCGCGCGCAGCTCCGCGGTCGGATCGTGGTCGAGCACGCCCTCGCGGCGCAGATGACGGTAGAACGAGCGCAGGCACGCCGCTTTTCGCTGCAGCGTCGCCGGCGCAACGGGTGGGCGGCCATCGCCGCCTGCGGCCAGCTCGGCCAGGAAGGCGCCGAGGTCCGCGGGCCCGGCAGCGGCGACGTCGACGCCGCGGCGCCCGAGGAAGGAGCCGAGCTGCAACAGGTCGGACCGGTAGGCGTCCAGCGTGTTGCGCGACAGGCCGCGCTCGAACTCCAGGTAGGCGAGGAAGTCGAGCATCCGGCCGCTCATCCCGCCGTCGGCGGCTGGTGCGGTCCCGACCGCACCCGGCATTGGGGCGCCGGGCGCGGGCGCGGGCAGGTGTGTGGGCGTGACGGCCATGGTCACTCACGTTCTTCGCTCCGCTGCGCAGCCGTCCTTGGCGCTGCAAGCGCGCGTGCGTCAGCCGCGCACGGCCCCGTGCACGACGTGCGTGGCGCTACGCCAGTCCGCGGGCGGCGAAGGCGGCGCGCACGGCCCGCTCGGCCTTGGTGCCGTACTTCGCGGCGGTGCGGATGGTCGCCTGCGCTGCGTCGGGCATCGAGATGTCCGGCGTGAAGTCGAACTGGGCGCGGATGATGATCGTGTCGGCCAGCTTGGCGCCAAGCGCCTGGTGGATGTCCCACAGCGCTCGCGACCAGATCTCGCCGTCGGCGTGAACCTCCCCGACGAGGTCCTCCGGGTAGTGCTTGTTGCCGTCGACGCGTCGCAGGCAGTGCGGCGTCGTCGAGGTGTACGAGGTCGAGTCCCAGTCGGCGACGCACGGCTCGTCCGCGGTCGGCGCGAAGTGCTCGGAGACGGTGACCGCCAGGTAGTCGCCAAAGGCCTCGCCGATGGCGCCCGCGTCCGGTGTCGTCCCGAAGCCCGGGACCTGGTTGTCCTGCACGGAATGGCCGTACTCGTGGACGATGACCTCCGCGTCCTCGGCATCGTCGACGCCGCCCTTGCCGTACGTGATGGTCAGCTTGCCGGTGCCCTCGCGGTAGAACGAGTTGTCGCCGCCGTACTGGTCGATGCGAAGCAACTGCTGGCGCTTGTTCACCGCCGGCAGCGTCGAGCCGAAGCCGAGCGACTGGGTGTAGCGCTGGGCCTGGGTGATCCAGTAGTAGCCCATGGTCTGCTCGAACTGGTCCTGGTCGCGCGTATAGAGGTGAATCCGTTGCCAGTGTCGGTCGCCGCCTTGCCGGTCGAGCTGATCACCTTCGCGTACGTCCCCGAGAGCGTGCCCGTCCCGTCGAGGTCGGTCAGTGTGACGCGGTGGTAGGCCAGCGCCAGCGCGGGGTCGGCTGAGAAGAAGTCGGCGTCCTTCTGATCGGTCAGCGTCTGGATGCCGAGATCCGCGACGGGGTTGGGCGCGAAGACCTGGCCAGGCGCAGTCGATCCGCCGGACGACTTCGGCGCCGCGACGGCTGGTGCGGCCGCGGCCAGCGCGAGCGCGGCGGTGATGGACACGACGACGGACGGTCTGCTCATGGCCGGGCATCCGAGCCTGCCGCCTTCAGCCACAGCAGCCCGATCAGCGTCTTGGCGTCGCGCGTGGCCGCGATCGCGCCGTCGAGGTCGGCCAGAGACCAGCGGACGATCTCGATGCGCTCGTTGTGCTCGGCCTCGGCGTGCTCGTCGCGCAGCCCGGTGGCCAGGAAGACGTGCACGGTCTCGTCCATGACGCCCACCGAGGAGACGTACTCGGCGATGGGCTGCCAGTCGTCGGCGCCCTTGCCGATCTCCTCGGCGAGCTCGCGCTGCGCGGCGGCCAGCGGCGGCTCGCCCTCGACGTCGAGGCGGCCGGCCGGGATCTCGAGGAAGTCCGGGTCGTCGACCACCTCGCGCGGCTGACGCACGAGGAACAGGTCTGTGCCGTCGTGGGCGACGACCGCCACCGCGCCCTGGTGGCGGATGACCTCGCGCTCGACCTCCTCGCCGTCGGGATAGCGGTAGCGCTCGACATGGAGGCTGACGATGCGCCCGTCGTAGACGGTGCGTCCGCCGAGGTGCTCGAAACGGCGATCGGCTGCGCTCATCGGCGAAGCCTTGCGCACTCGTGCGCGGAGGCGCGGTCAGGCCGCTGACGCGCGGCGGTCAGGCCGCCGCGGCGGCGGGCGCCCGCAGATAGCCGTCGAGCATCGCCGAGATGACGGCACGCCACTCGGCCTCGGGGTCGGGACCGAGCAGGCCGATGTTCTCGAACTCGGCGAGCCCGTGGACGACCGCGCGAAGATGGACCACCGCATCCTCGATATCGCGGTCGCCGAGCAGCCCCGCATCGTCGAGGCGGGCGACCGTCTGGCGCAGCTCGTCGAGTGCGGCGCGCGACACGGCCAAGCCCTCCTCGGACCGCGGCCGGGCGCCTTGGCCGACGAAGCGATGCATGGCCAGCGCGTAGCGCTCGGGGCGCTCGACCGCCCATCGGCGGTAGGCGAGCGCGAGCTCGAGCAGATCGGTGCGCGGGTCGTCGGTGCGCGGGCTGGCTTGCAGAAGATCGCGCAGGCGGGTGAACATGGCCTGATGCAGCGCCTGCTCGAGGCCCTGCTTGGAGGTGAACAGCGCGTACACCGCGCGCGTGCTCGTGTCCGCCTCCGCAGCGACGGCGCGCACCGTCACACCGTCGAAGCCCTTCGCTGCCGAGAGGCGCTCGGCCGCCTGAAGCAGGCGCTCGCGCGTCGCCTCGTCGTGCTCCCGGGGTCGTCCCATGGGTTGACACAGTATCGCAACGCCGTTACGTTACCCGTTACGCAACGGTGTTTCGAAATGCCCGGGGGGACACATCGATGACGAGGACATCGTCCATCCACCGCAGCTCGCTCGCCGCGCCGCCGACCGAGCCGGCCGTGGTGATCGCCGCGCTTCGCCACGCCGCCGCCGATCCGTCCGCGCCTGCGGTGGTCGACGGTGCGACCGGCGAGCGGATCACCCGCGGCGAGCTCGCCGCGCGCTCGGCTGCGATCGCTGCCGGGCTCCGGGCCCGCGGGATCGGCCGCGGCGACCTGGTCGCGATCGCGATGCCGAACTTCGCGTGGTGGCCGGTCGTCGCGATGGGTGTCTGGCGCGCCGGCGCCGCGATCGAGCCGCTCAGCCCGCTGTGGACCGCCGACGAGTGCGCGCGCGTGCTCGAGCGCGCGGTCCCGAGCCTCGCCATCGCCTTCGCCCCGATGGCACCTGCGGTCGGGGAGGCGCTGCACGCGGCCGCGCCCGGCGTCGAGCTTGTTGTCGCGGGCGGCGAGACGCCGCTCGACGAGCAGCTGGCCGGCGACCCCGGCGATCCCTACGCCGAGCCCGACCTCTCCCCCTCCGACCTCGCGGCCGTGCCGTTCTCCAGCGGCACCGGCGGGCTGCCGAAGGGCGTCCGGCTGACGCACGGCAACCTCGCCGCGGGCGCGGCACAGGCGATCGCCGCTCTCAGCACGGGCGGCCCGCTCGATGCCGACGCCGTGGTGCTCGCCGGCGCGCCCTTCTTTCACTCGATCGGCCTCACGCTGCTGCTCGGCGGAGGGCTGGTCGCCGGCGCGACGATCGTCACCGTCCCGATCCCGAGGCTCGAAGCCCTCCTTCCCCTCGTCCCCGCCCACGGCGTCACGCACATGGCGGTCCCACCGCCGGCGTTCGAGGCGATGGCGACCTCTCCCCTCCTCGATGAGCACGATCTCTCGAGCATCCGCACCCTGGTCACCGGCGGCGCGCACCTCACGCCCGGCATCGAGGACCGTCTGTCTGACCGCGTCGGGTGCGTGGCGCGCAGCGGCTACGGCATGACCGAGACCACGTGCACCATCAGCGCACCGCTCGGGCGCATCAGCACCGCGGGCAGCGTCGGGTGGCTCGTCCCGGGCACCGAGGCCCGTCTGATCGATCCGGAGACCGGCGCGGACGTCGATGCCGGCGAGCCCGGCGAGCTCTGGATCCGCGGCCCGCAGGTCATGGAGGGCTACCACGGGCTGCCGGAGGAGACCGCCACCTGCCTGACCCCCGACGGGTGGCTGCGCACCGGCGACCTTGTGAGCATCCGCGACGACGGCCAGCTCGAGATCCGCGATCGCCTCAAGGAGCTCATCAAGGTCAGCGGCGCGTCGGTCGCGCCCGCGGAGATCGAGCTTGTGCTGCGCGAGCATCCGGCCGTGTCCGACGCGGGCGTCGTCGGCGTGCGCGACAGCACGCGCGGCGAGGCGCCGATAGCGTTCGTCACCCTGACCGCACCGGCCGAGCCCGACGAGCTCTCCGATTTCGCCGCCGCGCGCCTGGCGGGTTACAAGCGTCCGCGCGAGGTGATCGTGGTCGATGACCTCCCCCGCCTGCCGACCGGAAAGCTGCTGCGCGGGGCGCTGCGCGAGCGCGCCACCATGGCCGCGCGCGCGTGAGGCGCGAGCTTCGGGCCCGGCCAGCCGTGTCGTTGCTTCCCTCGCCGGCGCCTGACAGAGTCGTCGGCGGGCGATCATGTCGGGGGCTG
This sequence comes from uncultured Actinomycetes bacterium, assembly GCA_963821355.1. GTDB lineage: Bacteria > Actinomycetota > Thermoleophilia > Solirubrobacterales > Solirubrobacteraceae > JAOPZW01. The sequence continues at coordinate 388,170 of CAWGDO010000014.1, forward strand.
AACGCGACAGGATTGACGGGCGGCGCGCGAGCGCCGCGCCGTTGCCGCCACAGCGGTTGGCCGTGGCGTCGGATGCACCGCGCATCGCCGAGCTGATGCGTGCATCGGTGCTCGACCTGTTCCCGGCGTTTTACGACGAGCGCCAGACGACGAGCGCCGCCGAGCACATCGCGCACCTCGACGTGCAGCTCATCGACGACGGCACGTACTTCGTCCACACCGACGGTGACGACATCGTCGCGTGCGGCGGCTGGAGCAGGCGCAACAAGCTCTATACGGGCTCGGGGGCGGCAGACGATGACGAGCGCCTGCTCGATCCGGCAACCGAGCCCGCGCGGGTGCGAGCCATGTTCGTCCGCGGCGACTGGACCCGGCGCGGCCTCGGCCGAGCGATCCTCGAGGCCTGCGAGCGCGCCGCCCGCCACGAGGGCTTCAAGACGCTCGCGCTCGGCGCGACGCTGGCCGGCGAGCCGCTCTACCGCGCGTTCGGCTTCCGCGAGGTCGAGCGCTTCACGGTGACGATGCCGGACGGCGTGTCGGTCGTGGCCGTCGCGATGCAAAGGCCGATCGACATATCGGGCGACTAGCCGCCCAGCTCGTCCAGCAGCGCGAAGGTCACGTCGAGCATCCCCTCCAGCGCCGCCTGGCTGACGCGCTCCGTTGTCTCGTGGTTGCGCTCGGTGCCGTTGGCGAGGTTCGTGCAGGGGAAGCCCCTGGCCTCGAACGCATTGGCGTCCGAGGCGCCGCCGGTGAGGATCCGCCGCGGGGTGTAGCCGCAGGCGCGCAGCGCGACCTCCGCGGCGACGACGCTCGGCGCCGTCGTCTTGTGGCGGTAGGCGCTGAACAGCCGCTCGGCACTGATGTCGACGTCGCACTCGCAGGCGGGGTCGTTGGCCGCGTCGTGGCAGTGGCCGACCATCTCGGCGACGATCGTCTCGACGGCGGCGTCGCTGAGCGATCTAGCCTCGGCGTCGAACCAGCAGTGCTCGGGCACGACGTTGGTGCCCCCGGCGCCGCCCGCGATGGTGCCGACGTTGGTCGTCGTCTCGTCGTCGATGCGCCCGTGCGGCATGGCGGCGATCGCCTTGGCGGCGGCCACGATCGCGCTGCGGCCGGTCTCGGGGCGGATGCCGGCGTGCGCCGCGGCGCCGCGGAAGGCCGCGTGCAGGCGGTAGTAGGTCGGCGAGGCAACGACGATCTCGCCGATAGGCGAGGCGTGGTCGAGCACGTAGCCGAGGTCCGAGCGCAGCACCGAGGTGTCGAACGCCTTGGCCCCCGCAAGACCGTTCTCCTCGCTGACCGAGAAGACCATCTCGACGCCAAGCGGCGAGCCCTCGACCGCGGCCCGGTGCGCGATCCCCATGAGGACCGCGACGGCTGCCTTGTTGTCGGCGCCCAGGATCGTCTCGCCCGCGCTCTCCCAACCGCCGTCGACGAGCACCGGCTCGACCACCCCGTCGTGGGACACGGTGTCGAGGTGCGCGCACAGCATCACCGAGCGCTCCGAGCGGCCCGGGATGCGCGCGAGCAGGTTGCCGCACTCGGCGCCGGTCTGCTCGGCCGCGTCGTCCTCGGTGACGGGGTAGCCGAGCGCACGCAGGTCGGCCGTCACGCGTTCGGCCATCGCGCGTTCGTGCCCGAACGGGCTCGGGATGGCGCACAGCTCGGCGAACAGGTCGTTCAGCCTGCGGCGCTCGACCTCTGAGGCTGGGCGCACGCTACGCGGCGCGTGAGGCGCGAACCTCGCCGCTCACGTCCTGATCCGGGCCGCCTGGAACCGGGTGGCGCTCGCGCGCGCGCTCCAGCGCCGCGGCGACGAACTCGCGGAACAGCGGCGCGGGACGCTCTGGTCGCGACTTGAACTCGGGGTGGAACTGCGAGGCCACGAAGAACGGGTGGTCGCGCAGCTCGATGACCTCGACCAGGCGCTCGTCCGGCGATGTCCCCGACACGACCAGACCGGCCGCCTCCAGGCGCTTGCGCAGCGAGATCGAGACCTCGTAGCGATGGCGGTGACGCTCGTAGACGACGGCCTCGTCGTAGAGCTCGCGCGTGCGCGTGTCGGCGTGCAGCTTGATCGGGTCGGCGCCCAGGCGCATGGTGCCGCCGAGGTCGGTGACCTCCTTCTGCTCGGGCAGGAGGTCGATCACCGGGTACTCGGTCTCGATGTCGAACTCGGTCGAGTTCGCGCCCGGCATGCCGGCGACGTTGCGACCGAACTCGCTGACCGCGACGTGCATTCCCAGACAGATCCCGAGGAAAGGCACGCCCTGCTCGCGAGCGACCTGCACCGCGCGGATCTTGCCCTCGATGCCGCGCCCGCCGAAGCCGCCTGGGACCAGGATGCCGTCGGCGTCGGCCAGCCGCGCGGACGCCTGCTCCTCGGTCTCGAGCGTCTCGGAGTCGACCCAGTCGATCTCGATCTGGCCGCCGTGCAGGTAGCCGGAATGACGCAGCGCCTCGCTGACCGACAGGTAGGCGTCTTCGAGCTGGACGTACTTGCCCGCGATGGCGATGCGCACCGGCTGCGTGGCGGCGTCGGCGCGCTCGGTGATCTCCTGCCACTCCTCTAGGTCGGCCGGCTGCGCGTCGAGCCCGAAGTGATCGATGATCAGGTCGTCGACGCCCTGTTGGTGGAACCACAGCGGGACCTTGTAGATGTTGTCGACGTCCTTGGCGGAGATGACCGCGTCGTCGCCGAGCGAGGCGAACAGCGCGATCTTCTTGCGGATATCCGAGCCCAGCTCGCTCTCCGAGCGGCACAGCAGCATGTCTGGCTGGATACCGATGCGGCGCAGCTCGTTGACCGAGTGCTGCGTCGGCTTCGTCTTGAGTTCGCCCGCGTGGCCGATGTAGGGCACGAGCGTCAGGTGGATGTACATGCACTGGCGCCGGCCGACGTCGACGGGGAACTGGCGGATCGCCTCGAGGAACGGCAGCGACTCGATATCGCCCACCGTGCCGCCGATCTCGGTGATGACCACGTCGACGTCGCTGGTCTCGGCGATCAGGCGTACGCGCTGCTTGATCTCGTCCGTGATGTGCGGGACGACCTGGACGGTGCCGCCGAGGTAGTCGCCGCGGCGCTCGCGGCGGATGACCGAGTTGTAGATGCCGCCGGCCGTCACGTTCGACGCGCGCGTCGTGTTCGTGTTGGTGAAGCGCTCGTAGTGGCCCAGATCGAGATCTGTCTCGGCCCCGTCCTCGGTGACGAACACCTCGCCGTGCTGGTACGGCGACATCGTGCCGGGATCGACGTTGATGTAGGGGTCGAACTTCTGCAGGCCGACGGTCAAGCCGCGGGCCACGAGGAGGCGGCCGATGGAGGCCGAAGCGATTCCCTTCCCGAGCGACGAGACGACGCCGCCGGTGACGAAGATGTATCGCGGCTTAGGCACGCTGGTTCCTTCCTGAGTCTAGGCCACGGGCGAGGCTGGGTTGCACCGCAGCAAGGTAGCGAGCGGCACGGACACCTCGCTCTTAGCGCGTAACGTGTGCCTTTCCCACCGGACCAACAGGTACGCGGGTGCCGAATGGCGGCCATTGTGGTCGCCCTGACGTGGGCCCCGCGTAAGGAGTCACATGGAGAAGATCGTCAAGACCGAAGAGCAGTGGCGCCAGGAGCTCGACCCCGCCGCGTACGAGGTCCTTCGCCACCAGGCAACCGAGCGTCCGTTCGCCGGGCGCTACGTCAACGAGAAGGGCGACGGCGTCTATCGCTGTGCGGGGTGCGGCAATGCGCTGTTCAGCTCTGACACCAAGTTCGAGTCCGGCTCCGGCTGGCCGAGCTTCACCGACCCGATGTTCGGTGAGGCCGTCGAGACCCGCACGGACCTCTCCCACGGCATGATCCGCACCGAGGTGACCTGCGCGCGCTGCGGCGGCCACCTGGGCCACGTGTTCGACGACGGGCCGGGCGACAGCGGATTGAGGTTCTGCATCAACTCGTGCGCGCTCGATCTCGAGCGCAACGGGGACGAGTAGGCGCGGCCGCGCGACGCGGCTCGCGCCCCGACGCGACCTGCTCGCGCGATGGCCCGCGGCACGATCAGCTCAGGCTGATCGTGCCGTCGTCGTTCAGGGTCCAGCCGGGGTTATGGGCGACCTCCCATGGATGTCCTTCGGTGTCGATGAAGACGCCCGAATAGCCGCCCCAGAAGGTCTTGGCGCCCGCGCGCGGGACGCTGCCGCCCGCGGCCTTCGCGCCCGCGAGGACCTCGTCGACCTCCTCGGGCGAGCCGACGTTGTAGGCGGGCGTGATCCCGCCCCACCCGCCGGCGTCCTGCACGCAGCTGTCCTCGGCGAGCTTGGCGCGATCCCAGAGGGCGAAGATCATCCCGCCGGCCTGGAAGAAGACGACCTCGTCGTCGGGCGAGATCGCGTTCGTCCAGCCGATCGCGGCGTAGAAGTCGCGGGCTCGCTGGTAGTCGCGGTAACCGAGGGTGATGAGGCTGATGCGCTGATCCATGGCCATCAGCATGGCGGCTGCGGGGGCTCGGCTCTTGCAGGAAACGGACCGGTTTGCAGTCGGATCGCCTGCGGCTTGCCGCCGCATCGCCTCCTACGATCGATGGCGTGAACGATGAGGTCGTCACGCGCGAGCTGGGGTTCTCCGTGAGTCGTCGGCGCCGCACGGCCTTTCTTCGCGAGATCCAGCAGGTGTGCGTCGAGCTCGGCGTCGGCTGCGAGATCGACGAGCGCCCCAGTCTGCTGAGCACACGCGTGCTCGTGCTCGTGCGCGGCTCCCGCGAGGGCGTCGATGCGCTGCGCGACTACGCGCGCATCTCGGGCTGGTCGATCTCGAGCGACGGCGCGTTCGGCTGAGGGCGTCGCGTAGCGGATAGCGTGCCGCGGCGTGCCCGGGCCCGTCGCGACCGACCCCGCCGACCTCGACCTGCTCGAAGCCGCGGCGCTGCTGCGGTCGCGCAAACTTGCGGCCGTCGAGCTGCTCGACGCCTGTCTGGCCAGGATCGCCGAGCGCAACGGCGGGGAGCCGAGCTTCGACGGCTCGACGCAGACCGTGAATGCGTGGGTGCGGCTGTATCCGCAGGCCGCGCGCGAGCTCGCGCGAGCGGCGGACGAGCGGCTGGCGGCCGGGGAGCGGCTCGCGGGCGCCGGTCCTCGGCCCGGCGCGGACGGGCCGGCGGCGGGCGACGAGCGGCTCGCCGATCCGGACTCGGTCCGCGGCATACCGCTGGCCCTCAAGGACCTCTTCCCCGTGCGCGGCCTGCCGCTGACGGCGTCGAGCCGGGTGCTCGAGGGCAACGTGGCGGACGCCGACGGCGCCGCGTGGCGGCGGCTGACCGCGCGCGGCGTCGTGCTGGTCGGCCACACGCATACCCACGAGTTCGCCGCCGGCGGCACGACCGACCAGGTCGGCAACCCGTGGGCGGTGGAGCGCACCGCGGGCGGGTCGAGCGGGGGCTCGGCCGCGGCCCTCGCGGCGCGGATGGTCCCGGCCGCGCTGGGCAGCGACACGGCGGGCTCGCTGCGGATCCCCGCGGCACTGACCGGCGTGTGCTCGATCAAGCCGACCTACGGCCGCGTGCCGGCCGACGGGATCATCCCGCTCAGCCCGACCCTCGATCACACGGGGCCGATGGCGCGGACGGTCGCCGACTGCAGCGCGCTCCTGGCCGCGCTCGCCACCGAGCCCGGTGAGCGACCGGATCCGGTCGTCGCGGCGCTGCCGGTCACCGCGCGCCGCGGCCCGCGCCCGCTGGCCGGGCTGCGGGTGGCGATGACGGAGCGCCCGCAGGCCGTCGAGGTCGACGCCGACGTCCTCGACGGTCTCGATGCGGCGCGCGTCGCGTGCCAGCAGCTCGGGGCCGAGGTCGTCGAGCTGTCGGCGGCGCCCGGCGTCGAGCCGGAGGACTCGGTGACGATCCTGTTCCACGAGGTCTGGCCCTATCACTCCGCGCTCACCGACCGCGCTGATCGCTATCGGCCGAGCATCCGCGAGTTCGTCGACCTCGCCCGCCGCGTCCACGATCCCGTCGCCTACGAGGCCGCTCAGCGGCGCCGCGCGCAGGTGACCGAGCGCTGGCGCGCGTGGTTTGCCGACCACCGCGTCGACGCGCTGCTCGAGCCGACCGTGCCGATGACCGCGCGCCCGCGCGGCGACGGCTACGACCCGGGCCACCTCGGCGGCGAGGGCGATCCCCTCATCGCCTTCACCGCGACCTGGAACTTCGCCGGTTTCCCCGTGGTCGCGGTCCCGGCCGGCCTGGGTTCACGCTCGGGACTGCCGGTTGGGGTATCGCTCGTCGGCCCGCCGGACGCCGAGCCGCTGCTGGTGCAGGCCGCGATCGACCTGCAGGCGACGGAGCTGCCTCCGCCGCGATGGGCACGTCCTAGTGGCCCTTCTCGGAACGTTTGACCGGAAACGGCATCAGGCGGCGATCTGGTGACGGGCTTCGAGGAGGCGGATGCGCTTGTCGCGGTGGGGGCCGTTGCGGTGCTGGACGTGGCGGGCCAGCGCCCAGGCGAAGGCGTCCCAGTCCAGGTAGTCGGCGTTGTTGACGACGAACTCGCTGGATCGGGAAGAAGTGGCACTCGACGGGGTTGAGGTAGCTGGCGTAGGTCGGGCGTCGAGACCAGCTCGATGTTGTTGGCGGCCGCGAACGCGCGGATGTCGGGGGTCCAGTTGGCCGTCAGGCCGTCCTGGATCCAGTAGATGCGTGCGCGGGCGAGGGATCGCGGCGCGGATCTGGGTCATGAACGCGAGGTTGTCGCGGCCGCGCCGCCGTGGCCGCAGCCGGACGCGGAGTCGGTCTTCGTGCAGGTCGTAGGCGCCGAAGACGTAGCGGGTGCCCTGCGAGCTTGTGGTAGGTCGCGCGCTGGCGCTCGGGGCGCTTGCGCGTCGGCCCAGCCCGCGCCGGCGGTCGGGCGCAGGCTGATCGGCCCCATCTGATCGAACGCGACACGTGTCCGCCGTCGGCGGGCGGCTGTGCCTTGAGCTCGAGGATGCGGGCGGCCTTGGGCTCGTAGTCGGGGTCGGGGCTGGCCTTCCACGTGCGGGTGCGCTGAAACGACAGCCCGGCCTGGGCGAGGACCCGCCCCAGGTGGGCGGGACTGATCGTCAACGACGCCGTGCTCGGCGAGATGGTCGGCCAGCCGGGGCAGCGACCAGCGCGTCAACGCGACCCCTTGGGCGTCGGGACGGGCACCGGCGACCGCGACCGCTTGGCGACGGTGCTCGTCGGTGATCCGGCGGGGACGCCCGCCCCGATACTCAGGGTCCAGCGAGGCCATCCCGCGCTCGTTGAAGTCGTGGATGACCTTGCGCACATGCGACTCGTCGGTCATCCACATCGCCGCGATCTGCGGCACCGAGTTACCGACGTTGGACGCCAACAGGATCGCCGCGCGCTCGCGCGTGGAGAAGTGCTTGGCCTGCTTGGCCCTGACGCTTCAGCGTGACCGCCTCGTCATGCGCACAGCGGCCTGACGAACACCTCCGGGGGACGCATCACCACCTCCACGGCTCGTGATGCGTCCCCATTCGCCACCGCGCGGCGAGTTTCCGGTCAAACCTTCGGAGAAGGGCCACTAGTGGGTCTCGAGGTGACGTTGTGCGCGTTTCGAGTGCAACGTTGCCTCAAGGCCCACTCGCCCCGAGAAAGTCCAGCACCGCCTGCTCCCACGCCATCGCCTGCTCTGGCTCGAGGAACGGGAAGTGGTCGGAACCCGGCAGGATCGTGAGCGTGGCGTTGGGCAGCACCGCGGCGATCTCCTCCTGCGCCGACGGGCCGAAGGGGTCGAGGTCGCCGCCGATCACCAGCGTCGGCGCATCCACCCGACCCAGCAGCGGCCGGTGATCCATGCGTCCGGCGACGTGCTCGTTGAAATGGCGCAGCGCATCGGCGTTGGTGCCCGCGCGGGACATCGCCTCGCCGACGCGCGTCAGGTCGGCCCCCACCGGAGCGAACAGCGGCGACTCGCGCCGGTAGAGCTCGAGCAGCTCGGCGTCGTCGGCGTAGCGGCCCTCGTGGTGGGCGCGCATCGCGGCCATCGCATCCTCGTAGTACGGCTGGCCCTGGTGTGACAACGCGCGCTCCCTGCGCGCCTGGCGGATCGCATCGGTGAACCGCGGTGCCGTGTTGGCGAGCACGAGCCTCCCGACGTGCTCGGGGTTCGTCCCCGCCCACGTCATGGCGACGAAGCCGCCGTGCGAGTGGCCGAGCACGTCGATCCGCTCGAGACCGAGGTGCTCGCGCACGGCTTCGACGTCGGCGGCGTACTGCTCGAGGTCGTAGGCCGCTGGATCCGCCGGCCGGTCGGAGGCGCCCGTGCCTCGCGGATCGAGCAGCAGCAGGGTGCGTTGCGCCGCGAGGACGGGCAGCTCGCCGAAATACTCCGACGAGCACCCGGGACCACCGGGGTGGCAGAGCAGCAGCGGACCGGCGCCGCGCTCGCGCCAGCCGAGCGTCCGCCCGTCGGACGTGACCAGGCTTGGCATGTGCCGACGCTACTACGCCGCCTTGAGCAGCTCGCGCGCGAGGCGACGTGCGCCCACGTCATCGGCGTCGGCGCCGAGCATGCGCACGAGCTCGCCGACGACCTCGCCGGCGTTGAGCTCACGCACGGTCGTGCGCGCCGGCTCGGCGTCGGTGGCCTTCTCGATCGAGAAGTGACGCGCCGCCAGCGACGCGATCTGTGGCAGGTGGGTGATGCAGAGGATCTGGCGCCCCTCGGCCAGCGCCCGCAGCTGCGCCCCGACCGCACGCGCGGTGTGCCCGCCGATGCCGGCGTCGACCTCGTCGAAGACCAGCGTCGTCTCGGAGCCGTCGCTGGCGACGCCCATCAGGGCCAGCATCACGCGCGACAGCTCGCCGCCCGAGGCGATCTCGCGCAGTGGCCCGGCCGGGACGCCCGGGTTGGGCGCGATCAGGAACTCGACGACATCGGCACCCGATGGGCCTGACTCGCGGTCCTGCAGCTCGATCTCGAAACTCGCGCCCTCCATCGCCAGCTCGCCGAGCCGCCGGTGGACGGCATGGGCCAGCCGAGGCGCTGCGGCCGCCCGCGCGGCGCGCAGCTCGCCGACCACCCGGGCCTGCTCGGCGAGCGCCGCCTCGAGCTCGGCGGCGCCGCGTTCGAGGGCGACCTCCGCACCCGCCAGCTCGTCGCGGCGCGCGCGACAGCGCTCGGCGTGCGCGAGCACCTCCGCGATGCTCCCGCCGTGCTTGCGCTTGAGCCGATCGAGCACGGCGAGGCGCTCCTCGGCCGCCTCCAGCGCACCGGGCTCGCGCTCCAGGCCCTCGGCGTAGCGCAGCAGCTCGCCGGCGAGGTCCTCGGCCTCGTAGGCCAGCGAACGCCAGCGCTCGGCCAGTGCGTCGAGGCTCGCGTCGACGCCCGCCACGCCGTCGAGCCCGGCGCCGGCGCCCGCCAGCAGCGCCGTGATCCCCGGCCCCTCGTCAGGCGCCGCCGCCTGCGCGGCGCCCAGCGCTGCGCCGCGCAGCGCATCGAGATGGCGCAGGCGCTCGCGCGCCGCCAGCAGCTCGGCCTCCTCGGCGTCCGAGGGATCAGCAGCCTCGATCTCGTCGAGCTCGAACGCCAGGAGATCGAGCTCGCGCTCGCGGGCGCCCGCGCGCTCGCGCAGCTCAGCCAGCGCCGCCCCGAGCTCGCGCACGCGGGCGTACATCGCCGCAAACGCCGCCCGCCGCGCGAGCTGCTCGGCGCCGCAGAAACCGTCGAGGATCTCGAGCTGCGACGAGGCGAGCACGAGCCTGCGGTGCTCATGCTGGCCGTAGAACGAGAGCAGCCCTACGGCCACGTCGCGCAGATCGCCGACCGACGCCGAACGCCCGCAGAGATACGCGCGCGTGCGGCCCTCGGCGCTGACCCGCCGCGCCAGCACCACCTCCTCGGCGTCGGCCGGCAGCCGCTCGCCAAGCTCGCAGCGCAGCGCCGCCGGCAGCTCGAAGACCCCCTCGACGTAGGCCTCGGCCGCGCCTGGCCGCACGATCCCCGCCCGTGCGCGCCCGCCGAGCAGCAGGTCCAGCGCATGCGCGAGCACCGTCTTGCCCGCGCCCGTCTCGCCCGTGAGGACGTTGAGCCCCGGCGTGAGGCGCAGCTCGGCCCGTTCGATGAGGAGGAGGTTCTCTACGCGCAGCTCGAGGAGCACGCGCGACGGTGTACCAGCGGGCGCCGACGGACCGGCGGCAATCGCCCCAGAGCTGCGCAAAGTTGTCACGAAGGCGCGACGAAGGCGCGTGAGTCTGCGAGCGTCCTGTTGCACACATGGCTCGCACCCGTTACGACCTGGACGGCCGCACCGTGCTGATCACGGGCGCGGCCCGCGGCATCGGCGCCGCCACCGCCCGCGCGCTCACCACGCGCGGAGCCCGCGTCGCGCTCGTGGGCCTCGAGCCCGAGCGGCTCGAGGCGCTCGCCGGCGAGCTTCCCGGCGCCGCGTGGTTCGAGGCCGACGTCACGAGCTGGGCGGACCTCGAGCGAGCGACGGCGGGCACCGTCGAGCGCCTGGGCGGCATCGACGTCGTCGTCGCCAACGCCGGCATCGCCCGTGCCGGCACCGTACGCGACATGCCGGCCGATGACTTCGAGCGCGTCGTCGAGGTCGACCTGCTCGGGGTCTGGCGGACGATACGCACCACGCTGCCCCACGTCATCGAGCGTCGCGGCTACATCATCCCCATCGCCTCGATCTACAGCGCGCTCCACGGCCCGCTCTCGGCGCCCTACGCCGTCTCGAAGGCCGGCGTCGAGGCACTCGCGAACGTGCTCCGGGTCGAGGTCGCCGCCGCCGGCGTCGATGTCGGAGTCGCCTACTTCTCCTATCTGGACACCGACCTGGTCCGCGACGTCTTCTCCGACCCGACCGCTGCCGAGGCGCGCCGGCGCGCAGGCTGGCCGCTGACCACGACGAGCCCCCTCGGGCCCGCGGTCGATGCTCTCGTGCGCGGAATCGAGCGCCGCGCGCGGACGGTCGCCTACCCGCGCTGGGTCCACGGCCTGCTGGCCGCCCGCGGACTCGCGCAGCCGCTGGCGGAGGCCACGTCGATGAAGCGGATCGCCGCGCAGGTGCTGCGACGCTAGTAGTGGGTCTTGAGGTGACGTTGTGCGCGAAACGGCGGAGTGGCGGCGCCGCCAGGCAAGGACGCAGACCCGAAGAAATGCCGAGGCATTTCGAGGGTCGAGGACGCCGCCTGGCGGTGATCGACGCCCGCCGTTTCGAGTGCAACGTTGCCTCAAGGCCCACTAGAGCGCCGCCAGCGCCTCGGCGATCGAAGTGCGGCCTTCGAGGACCTCGAACGTCGCGCCCACCGTGCGCGGCTCGTCGAGGCAGCCGACGAGGACCGCGGCCACGTCGTCGCGCGCGATCGAGCCGAAGCGGCCGAGCGATCCGGCCACGTCGATCAGCCCGGTGCCGCGGTCGTCGGTCAGCCTGCCCGGGCGCACGATCGTCCAGTCGAGGTCGCTCGCGGCAAGCGCCGCATCGGCCCCCGCCTTGGCCTCCAGGTATGGGCGCATCGCCTCGGCGCCGCCGGCCGGATCGGCGGCGCCCATTGAGCTGATCATCAGATAGCGCCGCGCCCCGGTCCGCTGCGCGGCCTCGAGCAGCTTCACCGCCGCGTCGAGGTCAACCGTCTGCTTGCGCTCGGGCCCGCTCCCCGGGCCGGCGCCCGCGGCGAAGACGACCGCGTCGGCGCCGTCGACGAACTCGGCGATGTCGTCGAGACGCTCGAGGTCGGCGAGCACGGCCTCGGCACCGGTGGCGTGCACGTCCGCCTCGTGCCCCGGATTGCGGATCAGTGAGCGCACGGTGTCACCGCGCGCGCTCAGCAGCCGCGCGAGCCGCAGGGCGATCTGCCCGTGTCCACCGGCGATGACGATGGTGCTCATGAGGCCAGTCTCCCGAATTTTTGCCGAAGTCGGCGATAGAAGGACGAGCCGGGGACCTGCGCCAGATCGGCCGCCTCGCGCAGGAAGGACGCGCTGATCGCCTCGCCAGGCCCGAGGGTCCCGGCCGGCCTACCGTCGAGCGAGATGTCGACCTCGCCCTGCGAGCGGTTGTGGACCGACAGCAGGTCGCCCGGCGCGACGACCAGGGCGCGCGCCGTCAGCGAGTGGGGCGCGATGAACGACACCACGAACCCCTCCACTCCCCACGCCAGCACCGGGCCGCCGTTGGCGAGGTTGTAGCCGGTCGAGCCGGCGGGGGTGGCCAGCACGAGCCCGTCGCAGCGCACGGAGCCTGCCTCCTCGCCGTCGACGGCGTAGGACAGTTGGGCGACACGTTCGCCGGCCCGACGGTGGATCGACAGGTCGTTGATCGCCGCCTGTGGCCCCTCGGGTGTCTCGAGCGCGAGCGCGGGCAGCGTCAGGACCTCGAAATCGCCCGCCAGAGCGCGCTCGAAGGCCTCGTGGAGGTCGCCCTCGTCCTCCTCGGGATCGATCGTGGCCAGGAACCCGACCTCGCCGTAGTTGACCGCGAAGACCGGGACGCTCGTGCCCGCGTAGCGCCGCAGCGCACGCAGGATGGTTCCATCGCCGCCGAGGGACACGCACAGCTCGACGTCGTCGCTCAGCGGCGCATCGAGCTCGAAGCCATCGCGCGGCTTCAGGCCGTACTTGCGCGTCTCCTCGGGGTCGAAGCGCAGCACGACGCCCTCGCGCTCCGCCGCCGCGATGAGCGCGCGCAGCGCTTCGGCGGTCTGCGCCGGCCGTGCGTGCGAGAGCACGGTCGCCCTGCGCGCGCCGGTCACGGCTCGACCTCGGTCGCCGCCGCCTCGAGGTCATCGACCGCCCCGGCGCGGCCGACCTCGGCCAGCCACACGAACGTCTCGCGGTTGCCCTTCGGCCCCGGCAGCCCGGACGACGCGAAGCCCAGGACCGCGGCGCCGGCATCGCGCGCGCTCGCGGCGACCGACACCAGCGCGGCGCGCCGGTCCTCGGCGCTGCGCACGACGCCGCCCTTGCCGACCCGGGAGCGACCGACCTCGAACTGCGGCTTGACCATCGCAAGCGCGTCGAAGCGCTCGGCGCAGCAGGCCAGCACCGCCGGAAGGACCTTGGCCAGCGAGATGAACGACACGTCCGCGACGACGAGACCGGGCGCATAGGGAAGCTGATCGGGCGTCAGCGCGCGGGCGTTCGTGCGCTCGAGCACGGTGACGCGCTCGTCGGTGCGCAGCGACCAGTCGAACTCGCCGTAGGCGACGTCGAGCGCGACGACGTGCGCGGCGCCGGCTTGAAGGAGGCAGTCGGTGAAACCGCCGGTCGAGGCGCCGACGTCGAGACAGCGGCGGCCGGCGGGGTCGCAGCCCGGTGGCCTGCAGCGCGTTTGCCAGCTTGATGCCGCCGCGCGAGACGAAGCGCGGGCGCTCGTCGACCGCGAGCTGCTCGTCCTCGGCCACGAGCTGGCCGGGCTTCGCGGCGCGCTCGCCGCTGCCGCCGAGGCGGACCTCGCCGGCCATGACCGACGCGGCGGCGCGGGCGCGCGACGCGAACAGCCCGCGGCGAGCCAGCAGAGTGTCGAGGCGGACCTTGGCCATCGGGAGGGGTCGCGAACGCTACTCGTGGTGCCGAACCGTGACGACCGTCACACACGATCACCCGTTCGCCAGGCACTATGTAACACGTGATCACAAGCGACGCCCTGCGGCGCCGCGAAAAGTCTTCCCTCAGTGATCACACATAGTTGGACCCACATAGCAGTATCTCTCCTCCCCGAAGCGGCCCGCCACTGGCGGGTCGTTTCACTTAAGGTCGATGGCATGCCGCGTGAGCGTGGTGCACAGGGTTTCGAGGACCGCGCGCCGGGCTGGCTGGCGTGGGCGCGCACCCCCGGCCACGACGCGTACTGGGTCTACCGCGTCGCGTTCTTCGCCCTCGTGCCCGAGCCCGGTGACGCGACGCTCGAGGTCGGCTGCGGCGAGGGGCGCGTCAGCCGCGACCTCGTCGCCCGCGGCCACCGCGTTACCGGGCTGGACGCCTCGCCGACGCTGCTGCGCGCGGCCGCCGAGGCCGATCCGGCCGCAAACTACGTCCAGGGCCGCGCAGAGGCGCTGCCCTTCCCGATGGATGCTTCGACCTCGTGGTCGCCTACAACAGCCTCATGGACGTCGCCGACATGCCGGCGGCCGTAGCCCAGGCTGCCCGCGTGCTCGGGCCCGGCGGCCGGCTGTGCGCGTGCGTGACCCACCCGATGGCCGACGCCGGCACCTGGCTGGACGACGAGCACTTCGCCGTCACCGAGTCCTACCTCGAGCAGCGCCAGATGGAGGTGCCGATCGAGCGCAACGGACTGGCCTTCACGTTCGAGGGCCCCGCTTACCCGCTGCGCGACTACGCCGGCGCGCTCGAGTCCGCGGGTTTCGCTATCGAAGCGCTGCGCGAGCCCGCCGACCCGGCCGGCGGCCGCTGGGCGCGCGTGCCGATGTTTCTCATGTGGCGCGCCGTCAAGCGCTGACTGGATGGTTGAGTCGGCGGCCGCCGTGCGCGGAACCGTGATTTGCCCCACCCACCCTCGCCGCGGGACGCGTGCACGCGGGTGCGGGGTCGTGGACTCAACCATCTAACGCCCGGGGTTGGCAATTCGCACGTGGACGTGGTCGTCGTGGTGGGCGAGCGGGACGACGATCGATCGCGGGCCGCGCAGGTGCAGGTCAAGCCCGACGAACAGCTTGACCGCGCCCGCGGCGCGAAAGCGATCGACGAGGTCCTGGGCGAGCGCGCGGTCGACCTGCGACGGGCGCTCGGCCGCGAGCAGCGCGCCGTCGCGGCGCGGGTACATCACGTCTGCGTCGAGGCCGTTCTGATGCGAGGCGTGGCCGAGCCCGCCGTACTTGCGGCCGAACGGCCCGCCGTGCTCGCGGCTGAGATCGCTGATGAGGATCGGCGGGACCCCCGGGTGCGCCTCGCGATACTCGCGGGTGACGCGATCGAGGACCACCACCAGCGCCTCGGTGCCCCAGCGCCGCGACCCGCGGTCGGGGATGCGATGAAGGACCTCGTCCCAGGTGATGAAGTCGGTCCCGGCCTCGGGGAGCTGGACGCCGTTGACCAGGCGTCCGTGCCACGGCCGGCCGACCGCGATCGACCGCGGCGCGTCGGGCTGCGGCGCCTCGGGCGCCAGCCCCTCCGTGTCGGGCGGGGCGACCTGCGCGCCCGCCGGTGCGCCCGTAGCCAGCCCCACGCTCGCGAGCAGCACCGCGGCGAAGCGCAGGCGGACCGGCATCGGACACAGGCTACGCCTCGCGGCGCTACCCGCCCTCGCTCCGGGCGCAGCGGGTTGCGCACGCACTCGGCGAACACGCCCGCGTACGCGGCGCTGCCCGGGCGTCCGGCGCGCGCGGCGAAGGCGACGAGGACCACGGCGGCGGCTGATCGCACCGCTTGGGATGATGGGCCATGCGCGGTCCCGGCGGCGACGGTGCGGCAGTTCTCGGTTGAGCACCTCGCGGCGCTGGGCGTCCTCGTCGCGGCCACCGTCGTGACCGTGTGGCTGGCGCGGCGCGGGCGCGCGGTCACCGCGATCACCTACGTTCTGGCCCTGCTCGTGGTCGCCGGCTGGGTGGGCGAGCAGGTGGCCGACGTCGTCGAGGGGATCTGGTCCACCCAGTACACGCTGCCGCTGCAGCTCACCGACGTCGTCTCGATCACCGCGGTCATCGCGCTCTTGCGCCCGCGGCCGCTGCTCGTCGAGCTGACGTACTTCTGGGCCCTGACCGCCTCCCTGCAGGCGACGCTGACCCCGGACCTCGCCCGAACGTTCCCGAGCGCCTTCTACTTCACCTACTTCGCCTACCACGTCGGGGCGATCGTCGCTGGGTTCTTCCTCGTCTTCGGGCGCGAGATCTACCCGCGCCCGGGCGCAACATGGCGGGTCTTCGGAGCGACGCTCGTCGTCGCCGCGGTGGCCGCCGTGGCCGACCTGATCACCGGCGGCAACTACATGTACTTGCGCGACAAGCCTGTGCACGCCTCGCTGCTGAGCGTGTTGGGAGGCTGGCCGTGGTACGTCGCCGAGACCGCCGTGCTGGCGATCGCGATGCTGCTGGTGCTGGAGGCGCTGACCGCGGTGATCGTCTCAGGCACTCGCGAGCGCGCCTGAACCCGCCGCCACGGCAGCCTCGATGCGCTGGGCGATCGCCTTGCCGGTGTAGCCGACCTCGGCGTGCAGCAGCGCGGGCTTTCCGTGCGTGACGTAGCGGTCGGGCAGCCCGACGCGCAGGATGCGCGGCAGCGCGCCGCCCGCGTCGTTCAGGCACTCCCACACCGCCGAGCCGAACCCGCCGGCGAGCACGCCCTCCTCGACGGTGACCAGGAGCTCGTGGTCGGCCGCCAGCGCCGCGAGCAGGTCGGCGTCCAGCGGCTTGGCGAAGCGCGCGTCGGCCACCGTGACGTCGATCCCGCCCTCGGCGAGGATGTCGGCGGCCTCGAGTCCCTTCTGGACGCCCGTCCCGTAGCCGACGATGGCCACGTGGGAGCCCTCGCGCAGCAGCTCGCCGCGCCCGATCGGGATGGCGGTCACCTCGTCGGCGGCCGGCAACCGGACGCCGAGACCCTCCCCGCGCGGGTAGCGCAGGGCGACCGGCCCGGCGTCGTAGGTCAGCGCGGTGCGCAGCATGCGTGTGAGCATCGCCTCGTCGCGCGGCGCCATGAGCACGATGTTCGGCAGGCAGCGCTGGTAGGCGATGTCGAAAGCGCCGTGGTGGGTCGGGCCGTCGTCGCCGACCAGTCCGGCGCGGTCCATCGCGAACACGACGTTGAGCTCCTGCAGGCAGACGTCGTGGACGATCTGGTCGTAGGCGCGCTGCAGGAAGGTCGAGTAGATCGCGCACACCGGCTTGGCGCCCTCCAGAGCGAGCCCGGCGGCGAAGAGGACCGCCTGCTGCTCGGCGATGCCGACGTCGAAGTAGTGCTCGGGCTCGGCAGCCTGCAGCGTGCTCAGGCCGGTGCCGGAGTTCATCGCGGCGGTGATGCCGATCACGCGGCGGTCGCGGCGCACCTCGTCGACCATCGATGCTCCGAAGACCTGCGTGTACTGCGGCACGGCCGCCCGCGTGGAGGGCTTCGACGGTGCCGGCGCGCCGGAGACGATCGACCCCGGCTTGGCGGCGTGCCAGCGCTCCATGCCCTCCAGGCCACCCTCCTCGGCCGGCGCGAAGCCCTTGCCCTTGACCGTCGCGATGTGCACGACGACCGGGCGGTCGGCGGCCAGCGCCTGGCGCAGGACGCGGCGCAGGCCGCGCGTGTCGTGGCCGTCGATGACGCCGGTGTACGCCCAGTCGAGCTCCTCCCAGAACAGGCCGGGTGCCCAGAACGCCTTGATCGACTCCTTGAGCTGCGGGCCGAGTCGCTCGAAGGCCGAGCCGATACCGCCGGGCAGCTCGGTGAGGCGGTCCTCGACGCCCTCGCGCGCGTGCCACAGCTTCGGGTTCAGGCGCACGCGGTTGAAGTAGCGCGACAGGGCGCCGACGTTCGGCGCGATCGACATGCCGTTGTCGTTGAGCACGACGACGATCGGCGTGCCCAGCCCGCCGGCCTGGTGGATGGCCTCGAAGGCGACGCCGCCGGTCATCGCGCCGTCGCCGACGACGGCGACGACCTTGCCCGCGTCGGACTCACCGCGCAGGCGCATCGCCTCCTTCAGGCCGACGGCGTAGCCGATCGCCGTGGACGCGTGGCCGGCGCCCATGATGTCGTGCTCGGACTCGCGGA
The DNA here is from genome assembly GCA_963821355.1 of uncultured Actinomycetes bacterium. Taxonomy (GTDB): domain Bacteria; phylum Actinomycetota; class Thermoleophilia; order Solirubrobacterales; family Solirubrobacteraceae; genus JAOPZW01. The sequence goes on from CAWGDO010000014.1 coordinate 405,861, forward strand.
TCGAGCAGAACGGCGCGAGACCCTCGTACTGGCGGATGGTCGGCAGCTGGTCGCGGCGGCCGGTGAGCACCTTGTGTGGGTAGGCCTGATGGCCGACGTCCCACAGGATCTTGTCGGTCGGCGAGTCCAGCAGCGAGTGCAGCGCGACGGCCAGCTCGCAGGTGCCGAGGTTGGCGCCGAAGTGCCCGCCGATCTGCCCAACCGTGTCGATGATGTGCTCGCGCACCTCCTGGGCGACCTGGGCGAGGTCGTCTTCGCTGAGCTCGTGGAGGTCCTGGGGGCGGTCGATACGGTCGAGGATGCGGGCCATGGAGGGCTACAGGCTACGCGCTGCGCGTGAGGATGAAGTCGGTGATGAGCTCGAGGTCGCCCGCGCGGCCGCCCGCGGCGTCCTGCAGCGCGGCGCGCGCGGCACGATGTGACTCGGCTGCCAGCTCGCGGGCGCCGTCCACGCCAAAGTGGCTGACGTACGTGCGCTTGCCCAGGCGCTCGTCGGTGCCGCTGGGCTTGCCGAGCGCGGCTTCGGTCCCGGTGACGTCGAGGATGTCGTCGACGATCTGGAAGAGGACGCCGAGCTCCGCGGCGTAGCGCCGCCAGGCGCCGGTCTGCTGCCCGCTCATCCCGGCCAAGAGCAGCACGCAGACGACCGAGGCGCCGATCAGGCGGCCCGTCTTGAGCGCGTGCAGGCGGCGCAGCTCCTCGGGCGTGTCGCCGACGCCGGCGACGTCGAGGTACTGGCCGCCCACCATGCCGTCGACCCCGGTCGCACCGGCCAGCTCGCGCGCGGCGGCTACGAGCAGCGAGGGGTCGCCGGCCTGCTCGGTGAGCAGCAGGCGGAAGGCCTCGGCGTACAGGCCGTCGCCGGCGAGGATCGCGACGTCCTCGCCGTACTTGACGTGGCAGGTCGGGCGGCCGCGGCGCAGGTCGTCGTCGTCCATCGCCGGCAGGTCGTCGTGGATGAGCGAGTAGGTGTGGATCAGCTCGATCGAGGCGGCGAGCGGCAGCACGCTCGTCGGCTCGCGCCCGATGGCGGCGGCGGTGGCGAGGGCGAGCACCGGGCGGATGCGCTTGCCGCCGGCCAGCAGCGAGTAGCGCATCGCCTCCTCCAGGCCGGCCGTCTGCTCGGCCGCGCTCGGGAAGCGCAGGGCCTCGAGGTAGCGCTCGACCTCGTCGCGCAGCGCGTCCGGGTAGGCGCTCACCCGGCGCTGCGAGTCACAGGAGCGAGTCCTGGCCCGGGATCGGCTCGTGTTGCGCGGCGCGGGCCATGCGCTCGAGCTCGGCCGAGGCCTGCGAGGCCAGACCCGCACAGTCCTCGACGAGCCCGGCGGCCGCGTCGGGCGACAGATCGCCGGTGCGAAGCTGCTCGGCCGCTCGCTCCAGGCGTGCGACGAGCGCGTCGAGGGTGCTCGTGTCGACCTCGGTCATGGCTGGCCTCCATTCTCCCCGATCTCGCGCAGAGCGGCGGCCAGGATGCCGTTGACGAAGCCCGGCGCCTCGGTGCCGCAGAAGCGCTTGGCGGTCTCGACGGCCTCGGAGATCGCGCCCTCGGGCGGGATCGGGACATCGCCGGGCGCGACGTCGGGGTGCACCATCTCCAGCAGCGCGATGCGCATGATCGCCCGCTCCAGCGGGGCGATGCGGTCAATCGTCCAGCCGTGCGCGTGGCGGGCGATGCGCGCGTCGAGGTCGTCGGCATAGTCCTGTGCGGCGTAGGCCAGAGCACGGGTGAAGGTCGACGCGTCGCGCTCGAACAGGACGTCGAGCTCGCGGCCGGTGACGTCGTGCTGGTAGAGCGCGAAGACGGCGGCGCGACGCTGGTCCGAGCGGCGGGACATGAAGCGGAGCGGCGCGCGCTCAGGCGCGAGACATGTACTCGCCCGAGCGCGTGTCGACCTTGACGTGGTCGCCGATCTCGACGAACAGCGGGACCTGGACCGTCGCCCCGGTCTCGAGCGTCGCCGGCTTGTTGCCGCCGCCCGACGCGGTGTCGCCGCGCAGGCCGGGCTCGGTCTGTGAGACCTCGAGCACGACCGAGGCCGGAAGCTGCAGGTCACTCGGCTCTCCGTCGATGAAGAGCACGTCGACCGGGTCGTTGGGCTTGGTCCAGCGCAGCGCGTCGGTCACCGCCGACTCGGGCACCGCCATCTGCTCGTAGGACTCGGCGTCCATGAAATGGGCGTCGGAGCCGTCGGCGTACAGGAACGTCATCTTGCGGGCCTCGGTGCGCACGGCCCGGAACTTCTCACCGGCGCGGAAGGTCTTGTCGATGACGTTGCCGTCCGATGCCCGGCGCAGCTTCGTGCGCACGAACGCGCCGCCCTTGCCCGGCTTGACGTGCTGGAACTCGAGGACCTTGAAGACGGTCCCGTCGACCTCGATGTGGTTTCCGTTCTTGAGTTGGTTAGTGCTGATCACGGCGGGATCAGTGTAGGACGCGGCCCGTCCGCGCCGCCGCCTGCACCGGGCGCGCCCGCGGCACGCATGCGCACCAGGGTCTCGCGCGGGCGTGCGATCGCCTGGTCTCACGTCACGCACAGGACGCGCGCAACTCGGCATCCGAGAGCACGCCCCACTGGTCCGCGGCAGGGCGCGCGATGCGAGCGGGGAGTGCGGTCATGGCCGCTCCTGGGCGCGGTCGGTCGCCGCGCGTGCGCGGTCGATCGCTGCTCGGGCGTCGGCGACCTCCGCGGGGCTGGCGCCGAGGCGCTCCCACGATCCCAGCGCGAGCTCGAGCGCGCCGGCGAGTGGCACGACGTCGTAGCGATCCCTGCCGTCCTTCTCCCCGACGTAGTCGTATGCCTGGCCGTGGTGATCGACGTTCAGGTATTGCCGTGTGTCGATGTGCTTGTAGGCCTGGAAGCGGCGATCGTCGATTGTCTGCACCTCGAACATCCACATGAACGCGGACATCAGCTCCTCGCCGACGGCGAGCTCCAGCGGCTCCCACACCGGCTTGTCGTATTGGACGATGTCGCCGAGGACCTGCGTCGTTTCCGCCATGCGTCGAGGGTGCGGTCCGGGGCGTCACGGAACAAGACGCGGTCTGTGTCGATTGTGTGGAGGGACTGCGGATACCCTTCGCGCCCGTGCTGGCGAGCACCGTCATCTGCTGCGCGCTCGCCGCCGCCGCGCCACCGCCGTCTGCCGCGCAGGCGCACGCCTTCGCCGTCTCGCTCGCGCAGGCGGGCCCGCGGCCGGCGGGCTCGGCGGCCGAGCGCCGCGCGCACCAGCGCGTCGCCGCCCGGTTCCGAGCCGCCGGGCTGCGTGTCGGCTTCGAGCGCTTCGGCGTGCCCGGCCACGGCCGCTCGCGCGACGTCATCGGCATTCGCGACACCCCGTCCGACTGCCTGGTCATCGCCATGGCCCACACCGACAGCGTCCCGCCGGCCCCGGGCGCCGACGACAACGCCTCCGGCGTCGGGACGATCGTCGCGCTTGCGGCCGCCCTCGCCGCCGCCCCGGACCCGAGGTGCGACGTGTGGCTCGTCGCCACCGGCGCCGAGGAGCGCCCCTACACCGGCCAACCGGACCACCTCGGCGCGGCCGCGCTGGTACGGCGCCTGCGGCGCACCGGCCGCCTGCACGACGTCCGCCTCGCGCTGGCGCTCGACGAGGTCGGCCGCGGAACGCCTTTCGAGCTGCGCTCCACATCGGCGCGGCCGCGGGCAACGGTCGAGGACCCGATCCTCGCCGCGGCGCACCGCCAACACGTGGACGTGCGCTGGCTGCGCGACAGCGCCACCGGCAACTCCGATCACCGCGAGCTCGCCCTCGCGGGCGCGCCCGCGGCCAAGCTCGGCGTCCCCGACGAGCCCTGCCGGCACACCGCCTGCGACACGCCCGACCGCCTTCGGCAGGGCGCGTTCGCGCGCGTGCTGCGCGTCGTCTGGCCGCTCCTGCGCGACTGGCCCGCTTAGGGCTCAGGCGGCGGCGATGCGCTCCGCCAGCCGCTCGGCCACCGCGACGGCCGTGAGGTTCGTGTTCGCGCGCGGGATCGACGGCATGATCGACGCGTCGGCCACCGACAGCGCGTCGATCCCGAGCACGCGCCCGTCGCCGTCGACGACGTGGCCGATCGCGCAGGTCCCGACCGGATGGAAGAAGCCGCGTGCCGACGCGCGCACGTGTTCGGCTGCAGGCACATCGGGTCCCGGCCGCGCCTCGCGCGCCCAATACACGCGAATCGGATCGTGCTCGACGAGCGAGCGCAGCCGCTCGACGCCCTCGACGAGGACCGCCGCGTCGCGCTCGTCGCTCAGGAACCCGTGGTCGATCGCCAGCGGAGCGCGCGGGTCGCGCGAGGTCAGCCGCACCGAGCCCCGCGAGGCCGGCTTCATCGCGAAGACCCCGACGCTGATGTCGTATACGTCGGGCCCCAGCGGCTCGATGGCCGGGAACAGGAACAGATCGCAGACGCCCTCGTCGCACGCGCTGCTGCGCGCCGCGATCGTCACCTGCCCCATGAACAGCTGCCTGCGGCGCTCGAACTCCGCCGTCTCGCGCGTGAGCGCGACGGTCGGCTCGTAGCCGAACCCGACGCCAACGTGGTCGATGAGCCCCTCGCCGACAGGCAGCCCGCGCGACGGCCCGACGTCGCTGCGCAGCAGGATCCCGGGCGAGCCGTAGGCGCCGGCCGCCAGCACGACGTGCTCGGCCCGCAGCTCGCCGGTGTCGCAGGCCACGCCGATCGCACGGTCGCCGTCGAGCAGCACACGATCGACGAGCGTGTCGGCCATGACGGTCACCGCGTCGCGCGCGCGATCGAGATAGGCGAACGCCGCGTTCCAGCGCACGGCGCCGACTGCGTTGACCGGATGCAGGATCGCGTCGGCGCCCGCCGCCTGCGCGAAGGCGCGATGCCACGGCGACAGCTCCTCCTCGCCGAAACGGCGCGTTCGCAGCTCGCACTCGGCGCGTTCCAGATAGGGCGCGATCAACTCGTGGCTCCAGCCGTGTCCCCACTCGTCGTAGTCCGCGGGCGCGCCGGGCAGCACCACGCACGCGTTGTGCGCCGAGCAGCCGCCCAGGATCCGTGCGCGCAGCTGCGAGCGGTCCTCGCGGTCGGTCTCCCAGGCGTGCGAGAAGGCAAGCTGGCGCGCGTCGAGGATGTCGCTCGGCCAGCGCCCGTCGTCGTAGGGCCCGTAGTCCGGCCCGGCCTCGACGAGGCAGACCTTGCGGCCGGCCTCTCCGAGGCGCGCCGCAAGCACGCAGCCCGCCGAGCCGCCACCGACGACGATCACCTCGTAGTCGCTCACCGAGCCGACCCTATGCGAGATGCGACCATGAGCCGATGAGTACCGACTTCAGGAGCCTGCCCCCGGACCTCCCCGTCCCGGTCGACGACGGCGCGGCCGACCATCTGCCCGGGTCCACCGTGCCCGGCGTGGCTCTGCCCTCGACGCAAGGCGGCGAGGTCGATCTGGCCGAGGCAGCCCGCGAACGCCTCGTCGCCTACGTCTACCCGCGCACGGGCACGCCGGGCGAGCCCTTGCCCGACGGCTGGGACGACATCCCGGGGGCGCGCGGGTGCACGCCCCAGAGCTGCGCGTTCCGCGACTTGCGCGCCGAGATCGCCGCCCACGGCGCCGCGCTCATCGGCATCAGCACGCAGACGCCCGACGAGCAGCGCGAGTTCGCCGAGCGAGAGCACATCCCCTATCCCCTGCTCAGCGACCACGACCTCGAGCTCGCCGACGCGATGGGGCTGCCGACGTTCGAGACCTCCGGCATGCACCTCTACAAGCGCCTGGCCTTCGTTGGCGAGGCCGGTGAGATCGTCAAGGTCTTCTATCCGGTCTTTCCGCCCGACCGCAACGCGGGCGACGTGCTCGCCTGGCTGGACGCGCGCGGCGCGCGGTGAGAGGGTGCCCCATGCCCAAATTCCTCATCCAGGCTTCGTACACGCTCGAGGGAGTCAAGGGTCTGCGTAGCGCCGGCGGCAGCAGCCGCCGCGATGCGGTGGCGCACGCCCTCGAGAGCGCCGGCGGATCGCTCGAGCACTTCTACTTCGCCTTCGGCGAGCACGACGCCTATGTCGTCGCCGACCTCCCCGACGCGGAGGCGGCCGCGGCGGTCGCGCTCACCGTCAACGCGGCCGGTGGCGCGACCACCAAGACCGCGCTGCTCCTGACTCCCGAGGAGGTCGACGCCGCCGCCCAGCGGTCGATCGACTACCGCCCGCCCGGCGACTGACCCTCGCTTATTCGACATTGTTGACGACGTCAACGATTTCGTTGATGATGTCAGCCATGCTCGAAGCACTTGCCGCGTGCGGCACCGCGGGCGCTCCCAGCGGCGAGCGCGTCGCCGCCGTCCGCGCCTTCAACCGCTTCTACACCAACCGCATCGGCGTCCTGCGCGACGGGCTGCTGCGCACGCCGCACTCGCTGACCGAGGCGCGCGTCCTCTACGAGCTCGGCCAGCGCGACGTCACCGAGGTCGCCGACCTGCGCCGCGAGCTGGACATCGACGCGGGCTTCCTCAGCCGGCTGCTCGCCCGCCTGCAGCGCGACGGGCTCGTCGCCCGCGAGCGCTCGGAGGCCGACGGACGCCGGCAGCGCATCCGGCTGACCGCCGACGGCTCGGCGGCGTTCGCCGAGCTCGACCGACGCTCGGCGGCCGAGATCAGTGACCTGCTCGACGCGCTCGGCGACGAGGACCAGCGGCGCCTGGTCGCAGCGATGGACGTCGTGCGCGGCGTGCTCGAGGACGCGCCGCGCGCGGACGGCTTCGTCCTGCGTCCCGCCCACGTCGGCGACTTCGGCTGGATCGTGCACCGCCACGGCGTCCTCTACGCGCAGGAGTACGCGTGGGACGAGACCTTCGAGGCGCTCGTCGCGCGGATCGTCGCCGACTACGTCGAGCGGCGCGATCCACGCCGCGAGGCGGCGTGGATCGCCGAGGTCGACGGGGCACCCGTCGGCTGCGTGCTCTGCGTGCGTCGCGAGGACGACGTCGCCCAGCTGCGCCTGCTGCTCGTCGAGCCGTCCGCCCGCGGGCGCGGCATCGGCGCGCGGCTGATCGCGGAGTGCCTGCGCTTCGCCAAGCGGGCCGGCTATCGCCGGATCACGCTGTGGACCAACGACGCCCTTCACGACGCGCGCCGGCTCTACGCGCGCGCGGGCTTCGAGCTCGTCGAGTCCGCGCCGCACCACAGCTTCGGCCACGACCTGGTCGAGCAGACGTGGGCGCGGGACCTCTAGACGCGTTCGCCGACGGACTCGAGGTACTCGCCCGGGATCGCGATCGCGCCCCCGTCGTCGAGGCGGTTCCACTCGCGCGCAAGCGCGGCGAGGTCGGCGTGCAGCTCGCGCCTGCGGTCGCCGAGCGCCTCGTAGGCCTTGTGGGTCGGCCCGTAGTGGGTGACGAAGAAGTCCACGAAGGCCTCGGGCGACTCGAAGCGGAAGTTGTGGATGCGGCGGTGGTGGGCGGTCCAGCGGACCTGGTCGCCGAAGATCTTCGCGAGGTGCTGCTCGCTGCCCCACAGCATCGGCGAGGCCACGCCGGCCGGCGGCGGGACGTGCGCGGCGATCGCGCGGAACATGGCGCCGAGGAAGCCCGTCGGCGTCCAGCTCGCCAGGCCGATGCGCCCGCCGGGCCTGGACACGCGGGCGAGCTCGCTCGCGGCGCGGACGTGATCGGGCGCGAACATCGCGCCGTACACGCTGAGGACCGCGTCGAACTCGCCGTCGGCGAACGGCAGCGACTCGGCGTCGCCGTCGACGAGCGCGATCGGCAGGCGCTCGGCACGCGCCCGCTCGCGCCCGCGCTCGAGCAGGGTCAGGCACGTAGTCGACGCCGGTGACGTCGCAGCCGAGGCGCGCCGCGGCGAGCGCGGCGTTGCCGCTGCCGGTGGCGACGTCGAGCACGCGCCAGCCTGCGTGCAGGTCGGCCGCGTCAGCGAGCCGCTCGGCGACGAGGACGATGGTGGTGGCGACGGCTGAGAAGTCGCCGCTGGCCCAGGTGGCCTGCTGGCGGGCCTTGACGGCAGCGAAGTCGGGTGCTGGTGACGAGGTGGCGGTTGAGGTCTGAGCGCGGCTCACGGCGGCGGTCCTCTCTGGTCGTAGTTAGCACGACCGGTCGTTCTAATTGGATCGAGAGAGTACGACCGATCGTGCTAACTTGTCAAGCGACATGGCCACTCCACGAGCGACCCCGGGCAGCGACGAGCGTTCGCGCGGCGCGCGCAACGAGGGCGAGCGGGTCCCGCGCGGCAGCAGCGAGCCGCGTCCGCGCAGCAGCGCCGAGCCGCGGCCCCGCCGCCGCAGCGACGGCGAGCGCAGCCGCGATGCGATCCTCCGCGAGGCCACGCGCCTGGCCACGCTCGACGGCATCGAGGGCCTGTCGCTCGGGCGGCTGGCCGACGCGGTCGGGATGAGCAAGAGCGGCCTGTTCGCGCACTTCGGTTCCAAGGAGGAGCTGCAGCTCGCGACGATCGAGGCGGCGAGAGCGATCTACGACGACGTCGTGGTCGCACCGGCGCAGTCCGCTGCGCCCGGGCTCGCGCGCCTGCGCGCGTACACCGAGCGCTTCCTCGGCCACGTGAGCGAAGGCGTCTTCCCCGGCGGCTGCTTCTTCGCGTCGGCCGCCAGCGAGCTCGACACGCACCCCGGCAGGGTGCGCGACCAGGCCATGGCGGTCGTCAACGGCTGGGTCGAGCTGCTCGAGGCCGAGGTCGTCGCCGGCCAGGAGGCGGCCGAGATCGACCCGTCGCTGGACGCCGCACAGCTCGCCTTCGAGCTCGACGCCTACATGTTCCTGGCCAACACGCAGTTCGTGGCCAGCGGCGATCAGCGGGCACTGCGGCGCGCGCACGACGCGGTCGAGTCCCGCCTGGCGGCCGCGCACCCCAGCGTCTGACCGCTCAGGCCGCCACCGACGCGAGCGCCTCGACCGCCCGCTCGTAGTGCTCTGGCGTCAGCCTGATGTGCGACTGCTGGCTCATCGACCGCGCCGCGACGCCGATCGCCTCCACCGGCGGCGCGTTCTCCATGTGCGGCACCACGAGCAGCGGCTCGACCGCGAGCGTCCACAGCCAGCGCCCCGACCGCGACTCGCGGTCCGTCGGCTCCCCCACCACCTCGACGATCGCGAACACGCGGCGCCAGCCCGCGGCGTAGTAGACGAGCCGGTCGCCCGGGACAATCCGCGGGCGGCGCGGGAAGCCGGTCCGCTCGAGCACGCCGGCGCGGCCGTCGCGCAGCCACGCCTCGGGGATCGAAGCGCCGGCGTGGCCGATGCCCTTCAGCCAGTGCGCGCGCACGGCGCGCGACTCTACGCGGCCGCCGGCAGGACCTCGCGCTCGCCCCAGGCGGCGGCGAACGCGGCTACCACCCCGGGGTCGAACTGCGAGCCCGCGCAGCGCTCGAGCTCGGCGAGCGCGTCGGCCGCGTCCATGCCCGCGCGGTACGGGCGGTCGGCGACCATCGCGTCGAACGCGTCGCAGACCGAGACGATCCGCGCGCCGAGCGGGATGTCCTGGCCGACGAGGTCGTCCGGGTAGCCGGCGCCGTCGCAGCGCTCGTGGCTGGAGCGCACGAGCGCGGCCACGGGGCGCAGCGCGGGCGCGGCGGCGACGATGCGCTCGCCGATGATCGTGTGGCGGCGGATGAACTGCCACTCGTCGTCGTCGAGCGCGGCCGGGCTTGTCGAGGATCGCGTCGGGGATCGCCATCTTGCCGACGTCGTGCAGGGCGGCGGCGTGGCGGACGTGCTCGACCTGCTCGCGTCCAGGTCCGAGCCGGAGGGCGACCGCCTCGGCCAGCTCGGCGACGCCGCTGATGTGCTCGCCGAGCCCAGGGTCGCGCTCGGACAGCGCGCGCAGCAGCACGTCGCGGCTCTGGCTGCGCGCCGAGGTGCGCCCGCCACCCTTGTGGGCGTACATGCGCTGGTCGGCGATCCGCAGCGCCTCCTCCGGCTCGGCGGCCTCGCCGGGCAGCCGCGACCGCGCCGAACGAGCAGGTGATCACGAAGCCGTCGCCGTGCTCGGTCAGCGCGGCGGCGGCGTCCGCGGCGTGGCCGTCGGGGTCGTCGGTGGCGGTCGAGCGGCAGAGGACGCAGAACTCGTCGCCGCCCATGCGGTAGGCCGAGCCGGTCCCGTCCACGTGCGCGGCGAGCTTGGCTCCCAGGCGCTGGAGCAGCGCGTCGCCGGCCGGGTGGCCGAAGGCGTCGTTGTAGTGCTTGAAGCCGTCGAGGTCGAAGAGCGCGAGCACCGCAGGGTCGCGCCGGCCGCCGGCGACCCGCGCGAGGTCGCGATTCAGCGCGCGGCGGTTGCCCAGGCCGCTGAGCGCGTCGGTGAGCGCCTCCTCGCGGCTGGCAACGAGCATCCCCGCGTTCTCACGGAGGCTGAGGATCAGCCGGGCGAAGACGGCGAGCAGCGAGGCTGCGGCGAGCAGCACGGCGACCGCGTTCAGCGACGCGAGCGCGGCGAGCACGAGGATCCCCAGGCCGAGGCTGGCGAAGGCGATCGGGAAGGCGGTGAAGCGCGCCGCGCCGCGGTCCTCGGCAACGACGGCACGGCCGGCCGGCTGCCATGCCGCGACCGAGAAGAGGACCAGGCACGCCGTCCAGCCGCCGTCGAAGAGGCTCGGGTAGGTGTAGGTCTCGTTGGCGACCGTGACCAGGTAGTAGGAGTCGGCGATCCAGAAGAGCACGATGCCGATGCCCAGCAGCATCCAGGTGCGATCGGCGCGCCAGCCGCGCAGCGCGAAGGCGGCGACGACGACCGCGAGCAGGATGAGGTCGCCGAACGGATAGGCGAGGTTGGTGGCAACGCCGAGCGGACTCCCGCCGACGGTGTTCAGCACGGTCTGTAGGACGATCGCGGCGCTCAACGCGCCCGCGGCCAGCGCCGCGGTCAGCCCGTCGACCCACAGCGCGCGCGGCGCGCCGTCGATGCGCTCGCTCAGCAGCAGACACAGGCCGGCGAAGACCAGCGGGTAGAGCGCGAGGTAGCCGGCATCGGCGACCGACGGCACCGGGATGACGGCGTTGTCGGCCAGCACGAGCGTCCAGTAGACGTCGGCGCTCGCCCACAGCAGCGAACCCAGACCGATCAGTCCCCACGCGAGGCCCTCGCGGCCGCGCAGCGAGCGCGCGCGAACCAGGGTCAGCAGCGAGGCGCCGATGACGACGACCCAGTAGGCCGCCTTGCCGAAGGCGGGCCCGTGGAGCACCGGGCGCAGCGGCCCGACCTCCGCCTCGCGCAGAACAGTCCAGCCGACCAGCAGCGCCAGCACAGCGCGCACGGGCTTCCTCCCGCTCATGCACACCTTTTCGGCTCTTCACCCGAGATCTTGAGCCGTTCGGCACGTATGCGGACCAGGCGCTGGCCCGCGCTAAGCGATGATCTGCAGGTCCTTCGGCAGCGACGAGACGACCTCGGCGCCGTCGTCGGTGACGATCGACGAGGTCCTCGATGCGCACGCCGACCGCGCCGGGCACGTAGACGCCGGGCTCGACCGTCACGACCATGCCCGCCGCCAGCGCGGTGTCGCCTCGCTTGGACAGCCGCGGGCCCTCGTGCACCTCGAGCCCGACGCCGTGCCCGAGGCCGTGGCCGAAGTGCTCGGCGTGGCCGGCGGCGTCGATGATCGCGCGCGCGACGGCGTCGACCTCGCGGCCCGTCGGGCCCGCGCGCACCGCGGCGAGCGCCGCCTCCTGGGCGCGCTGGACGAGCTCGTAGACCTCCGCGTCGCGCGGATCGATCTCGCCGGTCGCGTAGGTGCGCGTGCAGTCCGACGCGTAGCCGTCGAGCTGCGCGCCCCAGTCGACGACGCACAGCGTTCCCGCCGGGATCGCGACGTCGCGCGGCGACGCGTGCGGGAGCGCGCCGTGCGTCGCCGGCGGCGACGATCGGCGGGAACGACGCCGCCTCGGCGCCCATGCGGCGCATCGTGAACTCGAGGTCGAGGGCGACTTCGCGCTCGGTGCGCCCGACGAGGCCGCGGCCGAGCACCTCGGTCAGCGCGTCGTCGGCCAGCCGCGCGGCGGCGCGGATCGCGTCGAGCTCCCCGTCGTCCTTGACCGCGCGCAGCGGCTCGATGGCCTCGCCCGCCGGCACGAGCTCGATCCCGGCGCGCAGCATCCCGGCCAGGCGGGCGTGGTCCTTGACGCTCAGGTCGCCGTCGTCGAAGGCCAGGCGCAGGTCGCCGGTGCCGGGCAGGCCCTTGACGACCCCGGCCAGCAGGTCGACGGCGATCTCGCGCTCCCAAACCGGGGCGAGCTGCTCGGCCGACTGGGTCAGGTAGCGGAAGTCGGTCACGAAGCGCCGATCGCCACCGCGCCCCACGACGGCGGCGGCGCTCGAGCCGGTGAAGCCGGTCAGCCAGCGAACGTTGACGAGGTCGGTGACGAGCAGCAGGTCGGCCTGGCTGTCGGCCAATGCCTCGGCCACGCGATCGGCCCTGTCGGTGCTCACGGTCGCGATCCCGTCAGGCATTAGGCCTCTAGCTCCTCCTTCAAGCGCTGCAGCGCCGCCTGGTAGCCGTCCACGCCCTGCCCGGCCACCGTGGCGACGCAGAGGTCGCGGACGACCGACACGCGGCGCCACTCCTCGCGCGTGCCGACGTCGGAGAGGTGCACCTCGACGGTCGGCAGCGCGGCGATCTCGAGCGCGTCGCGGATCGCCCACGCGTAGTGCGTCCACGCGCCGGGGTTCATGACGATCGCGTCGGTCAGGCCCTCGAGGCGGTGCAGGTGCTCGACGAACTCGTGCTCGGCGTTGGTCTGGAAGAAGCGCGCGCGCAGGCCCAGCTCGCGCGCGAACTCGTCGATGCGCTGCTCCAGGCGGTCGTAGGTCAGCTCGCCGTAGGTCGCCGCGGGACGCCGGCCGAGCTGATCGAGGTTGACGCCGTGCATGACCTCGACGCGGTTGCGCACGCTCATGGTGCGCACAACTCTCGCACGGCGGCGAGCAGCTCGGCGGCTCCGATGCTGTGGCCCGGCGTCACGCCGCCCGGCCCCTGCACCAGCACGAACGGCACGGCCTCGCCGGTGCGCTTCTTGTCGCGCGCGGTCGCGGCGACCACCGCCTCGGCCTCGGCGCCCTCCAGGCGCGTCGGTAGGCCGGCGCCGACAGCAGCTCGCGCACCTGCTCGCGCAGCGCGTCCTGGCGCGGAGAGCCGCAGCGCGGCGAGCAGCCCGAGGCCGACCGCCTCGCCGTGGCGGTAGCGGGCGTAGCCCGGTCACCGTCTCGATCGCGTGGCCGACCGTGTGGCCGAGGTTGAGGACCTGGCGCGCGCCGCCGTCGCGCTCGTCGGCGGCGACGACGCGCAGCTTCGTGCGCGCGCAGGCGACGATCGTCGCGTCGTCGACCGGCTCGCCGGCGGCGACGCGCTCCCACAGCGGCCCGCCTGCGATCAGCGCGGTCTTGAGGACCTCGGCGTAGCCCGCGGCGCGCTCCTCCTCGGGCAGCGTGTCGAGCAGCGCGGGGTCGGTCAGCACGGCCGTCGGCTGGTGATAGGCGCCGACGTAGTTCTTGGCCTCGGGCAGGTCGACGCCGGTCTTGCCGCCGTAGGCGGAGTCGACCTGCGCCACGAGCGTCGTCGGCACCTGCACGACCGCGATCCCGCGCTGGTAGGTGGCCGCGCAGAAGCCCGCCGAGGTCGCCGACCACGCCGCCGCCGAGGGCGACGACGTGGTCGGCGCGCGTGACGCCGCGAGCGGCCAGCGCGCGCCAGACGCGCTCGGCGGTCTGCAGCGTCTTGTGCTCCTCACCCGGCGCGATCTCGATGAGGCCGTCGGCGCCGGGACGCGCCCGCCGTGGAGGCCGGCCACCGTCTCGTCGCTGACGACCACGCGCCGACCGGTGGCGGGCCACGGCGCGCGCTCGCAGCGGCCCGACCCACACCGGGTAGTCGCCCGACGCCGCGGTGGCCCACAGGAGGCGATGGCCCTCGGGGATGGCCTGCAGCGCGCCGAGCGCTCTCGCCACGACCCCCTCGCCGGTACAGGGCAGGACGGCGTCGGCCGCGGCGTCGTAGATCGGCGCGCGAGCGTCGAACAGCGCCTCGAACGCGGCGCGATCGCGCGCCAGGGGGCGCGCGCCGCCGCTCGCGCGCTGCCAGGCGGTCTCGAGGTCGACGTCGAGCAGCACGACGACGTGGCGGGCGAGCGCGGCGCGCACGCGCTCGGACCCGAGCGCGCCGCCGCCGAGCGCGACGGCGCCGCCGTCGGCGGTCTCGAGCAGCCCGACGCAGACCTGCTCCTCGACGGCGCGGAAGGCGGCCTCGCCCTCGCGGTCGAAGAACGCCTCGATCGGCTCGCCGAGCTCGGCCTCGATGAGCGCGTCGGCGTCGTGGACCGCGACGCCGAGCGCGGCGGCCGCCTCGCGCGCCGCGCGCGACTTGCCCGCGCCCATGAAACCGACGAAGACGAGGGCGGGCCTCAGCGCCTCCGCCACCCGATGCGCTCCTCGTACCGCGCCACGGCCTCGCGCACGTCGTCGATGTGGTCGCCACCGAACTTGTCGCGGTACGCGTCGGCCAGCACGAAGGCCACCATCGCCTCCCCCACGACGCCGGCCGCCGGGACCGTCGCCGAGTCGGTGCGCTCACGCAGCGCCTCGGTCGGCTCGTGCGTGGCGATGTCGACCGACCGCAGCGGCTTGGTCAGCGTCGGCAGCGGCTTCATCGCGGCGCGGGCGATCAGCGGCTCGCCGGTCGTCATCCCGCCCTCCAGGCCGCCGGCGTGGTTCGTCTCGCGGTAGAAGCCGCGCTCGTCGTCGAAGAAGATCTCGTCGTGGGCCTGCGAGCCGGGCCGGCCCGCGACGTCGAAGGCGTCGCCGAGCGCGACGCCCTTGACCGCCTGGATCGAGCACAGCGCGCCCGCGAGGCGGCCGTCGAGCCGCGCCTCCCAGCTCGCGTGCGAGCCGAGGCCCGGCGTGACGCCGAAGGCGACGACCTCGAAGACGCCGCCCAGCGACTCGTTGGCCTTGCGCTGGACGTTGATGTGCTCGACCATCGCGCGGCTCGCGTCCGGATCAAGGCAGCGGACGGGGTCGTCGTCGACGCCGTCGAAGTCATCGAGGCTCAGCGGCGCCGTCGCGCGCGGGCGCGCGCACCGAGCCGATCTGCACGACGTGCGAGCGGACCTCGACGCCGAGGGCGCGCAGGAAGGCCTTGGCCAGCGCGCCACCGGCCACGCGCGCGGCGGTCTCGCGTGCGCTGGCGCGCTCGAGCACGTTGCGAACGTCGGTGCAGCCGGTACTTCCAGGTGCCGACGAGGTCGGCGTGGCCGGGGCGCGGCAGGTGGACCTCGGCCACGTCGGCCTCGACCGGCCACGGGTTCATCCGCTCCTCCCAGTTGGCGAAGTCGCGGTTGGCGACCTGCAGCGCGATCGGGCCGCCCAGCGTTCGGCCGTGGCGCACGCCCGCCGGTGACCTCCGCGCGATCGCGCTCGATCTTCATCCGCCCGCCGCGCCCGTGCCCGAGCTGGCGGCGCGACATGTCGCGATCGATCGCCTCGCGGTCGAGCTCGAGGCCCGCGGGCAGCCCCTCGACCACGCAGGTCAGGCCGGGGCCGTGGGATTCGCCGGCGGTGATGAGCTTCAGCGCCATCGGGCGCCGAAGTCTATGGGCGGTTCGTCAGGCGCCGATCGCCCAGTGCCAGACAGGCTGGCCCGGGAGCGAGGCGGCGGCGTCGGCCGGCGACGCGGCGGTGGCGCCGGTGACGGAGGCCTGTGCGCCGCCGTGCTTGGGCGTGCGGACGAGCACGCCCTGGTCGGGCAGCCAGCGGTAGCTGGACGCGCCCTTGAAGCGGTTGGTGGCCTTGACGTGCGCGTTGCGCAGGAGCTTGGCGCCTGCGTTGGAGTGGCGCTCGGACGCCGCCGCGGCGCTGGCGGTGGCCGAGCTGCTCGAGCCGGAGCTCGAATCCGAGGCGCTGACCTTCTTGACGTCGAGGACGTCGAGCTCGTACTGGACCGGCTGGCCGTCGATGGTCAGATCGAAGAACTCGGTGTCGCCCTTCTTGACCTCGACCGACTCGCAGTCGTCCTTGCTGGGCTTGCACTTGCCGTCGCCGGTCGCCTTGGCGTCCGAGGAGAGCAGGAACACCGCGGTCTTGCCGTCCTTCAGGACACCGGTGTAGACCATGAACGGGTCGTCGACCGACGGGAGCGGCGAGAGCCGGGCGACGTCGTTGAGCTTGCGCAGCGTGCCGTCGGCTCGGCCGACCTTCACGCTGATGTGGTACCGGTCGAGCGAATCGGTCTCGGGCTTGGGCGCGGGCTTCTTGTCGCCGCCAGTGCCGCCGCTCGGGCCGAGCGGGGGCAGCGAGCCGTCGCCGCCGGCGCCGGTGCCGCCCGTGCCAGCCGTGGGCGGGGTGTTGCGCGCTGGGCGCGGGCGCCGACGTGCCGGTCGTGGCCGTGTTCGCTGCTTGGGCAGGTGCTGCTGCTTGAAGGGGTTGCGGACGCTGCCGTTCGCACCACCGGCTTCGTCGTCGGTGTCGAGCGTGACGGCGGCCTTGCGACGTCTTGCCGAGGTCGGCGTGCTCGGTCGGCGCAGGCAGCGGCGCGGCGTTTTGCGCTCGGCCGGACGAGCGGCCCAGGTAGACGGGCACGGCGAGTGCCGCCGCCAGCAGCGAGCACGGCCACCGGCCACAGCCGCCGCTCGACGAGGTCGCGAAGGAGACCGCGCACGCGTTCATCGCGGCCACCTCCGAGGTGGTCGGGGCGCACGAGGGTGAGCGGAGTCGCCCGCCACCCGAGGATCGCCGCGTGGCGGCACGTGTCGCCGGCGTACGCGTGTCGTCGGGCGCCGGCAGGTAGGCAGTGGCCAGATGCTCGCCTTGACGTCGGGGAACCCGTCGGGGCCGGCGTCGAGCGAGAAGCCGTCGATGCTGAGCAGGCGGCCGCGAACGTCGACGCGCGTCGCCCTTGACATGCACGAAGCGGCTGCACGTCGCGCGATGAAGCTCTCCATGTCGAAGAACGAGCCGTTGAAGACGAACGAGAACGGCATCGTGGGGAAGCCCGCGGAGCCACGGTCGCGCCGGGCGG
The DNA here is from genome assembly GCA_963821355.1 of uncultured Actinomycetes bacterium. GTDB lineage: Bacteria > Actinomycetota > Thermoleophilia > Solirubrobacterales > Solirubrobacteraceae > JAOPZW01. The sequence goes on from CAWGDO010000014.1 coordinate 422,858, forward strand.
CAGCGTCGCCGCCGCCGCCTGCGTGGCGGGGGGCGGATGATGGCGAGGGCGTGCGTGGAGGCTCGACGAGCCGCTTGACGACGACGCGCCGCCGGTGGTGATCCCGTTGGCGGAGTTCGCCGCCTTCGCGGTGTTCGCCGGCGTCGACGGAGCGGCGGCGGGCCCCTGGCCGCCGGCGGCCGACAGCTTCAGCGAGCGGAAGTCGATGCGCGAGTTTGGGCGGCGGTCTGCGAGCTGGTAGATCAGCGAGGGCAGCGCGTCGCTCTTCGGAACGGCCTTGCCGAGCGTGGCGATCGTCGCGTAGTCCTTGTCGTAGCGGCGCTTGGCCTGCTGCGCGTGTCGCCGCCTTCTGCTGCGCCTCGGCGAGCTGCTGGCTGGCCGCGTCGATCTGCGTGCGCAGGTCGGCGGCCTCCTTGCGCTTGGGCGCAAGGCCGACGAACCAGACGCCGGCCAGCGCGGCCGCGACCAGCACGACGACGATGATCAGACGGTCGCGCATCGTCATGTCGTCGTCCCCTGTGGAAGCGTGTCCGTCGCCGACGGCCGGAGCCTTGAAGAAGAGGGTCATCGAGAACTGCGGGTAGCGGCTGCTGCCGTGGCGGCAGTCACGTCGCGAGCTGCCGGAGTCGCCAGGAGCGGCCGCGACCGCCGTCTGCTGCTGCTCGACCTTGGCCGACGACGACAGGCTCACCCGCTCGACGCCGTCGATGCGGCGAAGGCTCGAGATGACGGCAGCCACCTTGTCCTGGCTGGTCGTGCAGCCGACGAGCTCGATCGCCGGGCCCGGCAGCGACGAGCGCAGCGGGTCGTTGCTGCCGCCGTCGACCGATCGAGCTCGGCGAGCACCGAGCCGCGCATCGAGGTCAGCCACGCGTCGGACGGGATCGTGCGGGCGACCTCGTGCAGCGCGTGTGCTCCAGTCGAAGCGGCTCGTGGCCAGGCTACGGACCGTCTCGCTGCGCTTCTGGCGCAGGCCGGCGAAGGTCGTGTAGCTCTCGAGCGCAGCTCGCCTGGTTCGCCGAGGTCTCCGCACGCGCCTGCACGTCGGCGAGCTCGTCGACGCTGGTCGGCGATCGTGCGGTTGGCGAGCGTGTACGCGGCGCTCACAGCGACGATGAGGGCGAGGACGCCGAGGACGACGTACGACGCGAAACCGGAGCCGGTCGCGCTGCCGCCACCGCGGCGCTCGTCGGCGGGAATGAGGTTGACGGCCTTCATGCCGGCGCCTCCGTGAGTGCCAGGCCGGCGGCGACCGTCACGCGGCCGGGGTCCATTCCCTCGGGAACGCCGTCCGACGGACCCGGCCTCGACCGGCATGCCGAGCTCGGACGCAAGCGCGTCGGCAAAGCCCGGGATGGCGGTGGCGGGACCGGTCATGACGGCGCGCGAGACGCTCGCGGCGTCGTCCTGCATCCGGTGGAAGTCCAGCGAGCTGCGAACGTCGGCCGCGATGCGGCGCACGCCGTCCAGAAGGATCTGGCGCGCGTTGGCCACGATCTCGGCGTCGCCCTCGATCAGTTCGCTCGGGGTCTCGACGCCGGTGTGGACGAGCCACTCGTGCGCATGCTCGCGCGTCAGTTGGCTGCGCTCGGCAAGCTCGACGGCAAGCGCCTCGACGCCGCTGCCCGAGGCACGTGCGAACGTGCACGCCCTGCCGCGGGCGACGGCTAGGTTGGTCAGGCCGCCGATCGCGAGGTAGAGCGCGTGCTCGTCCTCCGGGCCCGGCCGGTACAGGGCGCGGACCATGGCGAAGGCGGAGAGGTCGACGCCGACCGGCTTGATGCCGGCGGCGCGCAGCGCCGAGAGGATCCGCTCGACCATCTCGCGGCGGGCCGCGACGAGCAGCACGCGCTGGCGGCGGCCGGTCTCGTCGGTGATGGTGTCGAGCGCGAGATGGTCGATGACCGCGTGCTCGATCGGCATCGGGAGCTGGTCCTGCGCGTGGAAGCGCACGGCCGCGTCGAGCTCCTTGGGGTCCTCGAGATAGGGCAGGTCGACGACGCGCACGACGATCTTCTGGTTGGCGAGACCGACGCGGACGCGCTTGTCGAGGCCCTTGTTCTCGCGGTAGAGGGTGCGGAGCGCGTCGGCCAGGCCGTCGACGTCGGCGACCTCCCCGTCGCGGATGATGCCCGGCTCGAGCGGTGTGAAAGCGGCGCGCTCGACGCGCACCCGGCCGTTGACCGTGACCGAGGCCGCGGCGATGCCGGTGGAGTCGATGTCGATGCCGACGAGTGTCTTGGAGCGCTTGGCCATGGGGAAGAAGGTGCCCCGGCGGCTGGGGTAGCCGGGATGCCACCCTCTGATCGGCAGGTCAGCCGCGTTCCTGAGGTGTTTGGTGCGCCCCGTCCGACATGCGTCCACGGCGTCGTCGAGCGCCGCGCGGCGGCTCAGAACGTGTCGAGGTACGCGTCGACGAGCTCGTTGCCGACGAAGAAGGCGATCATGCCGCCGAGCGCGAGGAACGGGCCGAACGGGACCGCGGTCTTGCGGCCCTCCTTGGCGCCCTTGCGCGCGATGATCACGGCGCCGACCAGCACGCCGCTGACAAGCGCGATGAGGATGGCCGGCGCCACGGCCCGGCCGAGGTACAGCCCGAGCATGCCGGCGAGCTTGACGTCGCCCATGCCCATGCCGCGCGGATACAGCACGACCGCGATGAAGAAGAAGCCCCCGCCGGCGACGGCCGCGATCAGCGCCTCGGGCAGGAAGTCGGTGTCGAGGGCGACGATGGCGATGACCGCCGCGATCGCCGCCGGCCCGGTGATCCGGTTGGGGATGATCCGGTGGTCGAAGTCGATGAGGGTGATCGGCACCAGCGCGGTGACGAGCAGCAGGCCGAGCACGATGCGCACCGCATCGTCCTGGCTTGCGACCACGGCGGCGTAGAGCGCGCCGGTGGTGAGCTCGACCAGCGGGTAGCGCGCGGAGATCGGCGCGCCGCAGTACGCGGCAGCGCCCGCGCAGGAACACCCACGAGAGCACCGGGACGTTGTCGATCGCGCGCAGCTGCGTGCTCGCAGCGCGGGCAGCGCGAGCGCGGGTGCACGAGCGACTCGCCGCGCGGCAAGCGGTAGGCGACGACGTTGAGGAACGAGCCGATGAGGAGGCCGCCGACGGCGGCGAGGAGCGATGGCGAGGGCCATGGGGGAGCGGGAAGGTAGCGAGAGGAACGGATGCGGGTTCAAACGCGACGAGGCGGGCCGGAGCCCGCCTCGCGCGCAGTGACTTGGATGCAGATGCGGACTACCAGGAGCCGCCGGTCGGGCAGCCACCGTCGCCGCCGGTGGTGCAGGTGCGCGTAGCTACCGCCGGCGTTCTTGATGATCATGAACGAGTTGCCGGACTTCGAGGTAGCCGTGACCGTGTAGCGGTCACCGTTGCCGAGGCGCTCGGCTCGCTGGTCGCCGGCATGCCCGACCGCAGCGCCGGCCGGAGCTGGGGCAGCTAGGTCGAGTTCGAGCAGGCGGTGTACGTTCTGCGTGTCGGTGAAGCACGACTCGATCTGCGAGACGGCGTTACGAGCATCGGACTTCGCCGATGCGTCCTGACCCTTCTTCTGCTGACCCAGGAAGGTCGGCAGGGCGATCGCGGCGAGGATGCCGACGATCAGAATGACGACGAGAAGCTCGATGAGCGTGAAGCCCTGCTCGTCGTCGCGCAGCTTGCGCAGCATGTATGTCCTCCTAGGACTTGATGCTTCCGGCCGGCTCCCCACTTGCTTCCGGTTGCGGCAGCCCGGCCACCTCACATCGAGGCCCGTAGGCTTTGCGTCCCGCCCTCGCGAGGCGGTTTGCCCTTGGCATCCGGAGAGAGACGGCTTTGGTTACGCCCCGTTCATCGACGGCCCCTTATGGGGTCTTGACCCCATAGACCGGCGATGGACGGACGTCCGACTACCAGGTGGCCGTCGTGCCGGACAGCCGCCGCGTCCCGACTGCGAGCACGTCCGCTGCTGACCGCTCGGTACGCGCGACAGCACGAAGTCGGTGCCCGACTTCGAGTGCGCAGTCACCGTGTACTCGCGGTCACTGGGCGCTGTGACCTCCACCTCGCCCGGGCGGAGCCGAAGGTCACGCCCGGCGCGTTTCGCAGGTGCGGCAGGAGTCGTGCACGCCTGGTAGCTCTCGGTGTCGGCGTTGCAGGCCTCCACGACGCCGGCGACGTTGCGCGCGTCTGCTTGGCGCGCCGCGTCCTCGCCCTTCGATCGCTCGGACAGGAACGCCGGCAGGGCGATGGCGGCGAGGATGCCGACGATGAGGACGACGACAAGCAGCTCGATCAGGCTGAAGCCGTGCTGGGATGCGCGCAGTCGCGCGCGCCGGTCGCGGGAGACATGCAGGTCGTCCTAGGCCCCGCCGCGCGCCGGCGCCTGCTCGGTGTAGCGGGCGACGCGCCAGGCCGACTGGACCGGGTCCAGGAAGTTCGGCGGCGACCGGTAGGCCATGCGGTCGTCGTAGTTGTAGGCCTTGACGTAGCCGGTCGACGCGCCGCTGGCGCCGCCGGTGCCCACCGGGCCGCGGAACTTCTGCGCGATGACGCCGTTGACGTGAGCGTCCCGATCGGGTGGCCGCAGTAGTAGTTGTCGACCGTGAACGAGTGCTGCAGCGACAGGATCGCGGCGTCGATTTGGCGGTTGGCCGTGCTCGCGACGTTGTCGCAGTCCGACGGGTTGCTCGCGTCGGTGTGGTTGGACGGGTTGGCGACGCGGATGAACTGGTTGGCGATGAGCCCGAGCATGGCGTCACCGGACTTCTTGACGTCGCCGTCGATCACGATGTCGTTCTCGGTGGCGATCGTCAGGTCGTGGCCGTACGTCGCCGGTGAGGCGCACGTTGCCGCAGCTCGCGGTGCCGTTGTCCGGGTTCAACGGCTGATAGGCCGGGCAGTAGCCGCTGTTCTGGACGTAGAGGACGCCGTTACTGGGGTACGCCTTCGGGCTCCCGTTGACGAGCATGTCGTCGACGCGCGAGCTGGATCGTCTGCGTGCCCGAGAACAGGTAGGCCGGCTGGGTGATCTGCTTGAGCTGCGAGTTGGTCGCCGGCATGCCGATCACCTTCTGGTCCTGCAGGAAGGTGCCCTTGAAGTTCGGCTTGTGCTCGCGCCGTGCAGGCCGTGCGGTAGCTGTCGCCCGACTCGATGCGGTCTTGCGTGTTGCGGCCGAACGTCGGGTTGTCGCACGTGTAGAGGTCGTCGTTGGTGTGCAGCGGCCCGGAGACGACGTCCTTGTTGGCGAACTGGATCTGCGTGCAGGTGATCGTGGGCGCCAGCGGTTCGCCCTTGTCGGTGTACTTGCCGTTCCACTTCAGCGACCCGCGCCCGTCGCGGTAGTAGGTCTGTTGCAGTTGTTCGCCGCCCAGCTGATGACGTCGCCCTGCGGGCCGCCGGTCGGGCGGCCGTCCGTCGACACCGCGTACCACACCGAGTCGCTCGTCTCGTAGTCGGTGAAGTACAGGAAGTCCAGGAAGCCGTCGCGCTTGACCGCGGCGATGACCGAGCGGTAGTCCATGCCGTTGGCCGTCGGCACGCGTCCGGTGACGCGGATGCGCAGCGTGCGGCTCGAGGCGTCGATCATCGAGCTCGCGACGTTGGTGCCGGGCGTGCACTTCGAGTACGGCGCGACCGGCAGCAGCTCGATCGCGTACTGCGCGGTGCTTCCCGGGCACGTTGCGCCACTTGCGCGGATCGGTGCCCGTGCCGTCCCACACGTCGTTGACCGCGTTGGGGTCGCGGCACGTTGGTGCACTTGGTCCAGTACGCGTTGTCCTGGTTGAGGTGGAAGAGGTAGTCGTTGACACCGGCCTCGGCAGCGGCCAGGGCCTGCTTGCGCCCGACGTCCTTGCCCGACTCGCGGGCGTCGCCGTTGACCGCGGCGAAGGTCGCCGACGCTCAGGAGGCTCGCAACGAGCAGCACGCCCATGCACGGTCACGAGGGTGAAGCCGGCCTCGGCGGCGCGGCGCGGGCTCACTGGCATTTCGGTCCCTTCCCTGGGTCCATGGGGTCGGCGGTCCGGAAGAAGATGGACTGCTGGAAGATCGAGTCGCGCGGGCTCGTGGTCGTCGCCCCGGTCGGGCGCGAGACGAAGTTCACGTCGATCTGGACGACCCTGCCCAGCGTCGGCCGCGCTCAGCGGCGTGACGTCGAGCGGCTGGTTGATCGTCGCGGGCAGGTTCGCGTCGAAGCCCCAGAAGCGGAAGTACGGGGTCGCGGTGTCCACCTGGGCGACCGGGTCCACGAGCGTCTTCGACGTCGGCGTGGCGGCCCAGTTCACCGTCAGGCTCGTGCCCGACCCGGAGTAGGTGCCCGTCCAGGTCTGCTCCTTGATGGCGCCGTTCTGCACGTAGAGGCGGCGCTTCTGCGGCGGCGAGTTCTGGTCGCCGAGATTGCTGTAGAAGGTGAAGTCGGTCGGCGTGGCGCCGGCGGCCATCGGCGGGACCGCTCCCGGCAGGCACACCTGCGAGCGCAATTCGGAGCCGATGACGTCCATGGCCAGGCGCCCGCGCTGGGCGGCGTCGACGCGGTCCTGGGTCCGTTTGCCAAGCGAGCCTGCTGGCGTCGAGGACCGTGTACGCGGCGAGGATCACGATCACGCCGATGACCATGCTGATCAGCATCTCGACCAGCGTGAAGCCGCGCTCGTCGCGCACGGTGTCCATCAGCACGTCCCCCCGGAGCTACCGCTCTTGTTGACGTCCAGGTCGAGGACGGCGGTCCCGGCGCGCAACGTGTTCGCAACGTTCGTCTTGGTGAACTTGCGGGTGCCGTTGTCGACGCAGACGTTGTAGGTGCCGTAGGGCAGGTCCGGGAAACTTGAGCGTGCCGTTCGGGTTGGTGTCGGTGGCGGCGGCGTAGTCCCACGTGCCGCTGCACGGGCTGACGGCGGTGATCTTCACGTGCGGGTTGGCGACGTCGACGCCGTTGTTGACGGCGTGCACGTTCACCGCGGGCTCGCGGACCGTGAGCGTGGGCGAGGCGCCCGGGTCGACCTGGACGCTGTCGACCGTCTGGGCGGGCGATTGCTTGTTGGGGTCGTTGCTTGTCGCAGTCGCCGGCGTAGACGCCGTAGGCGCTGGTGAACGGGAAGAGCTTGAGGGCGGGGATCGCGGTGTGGTTGCTGGTGTCGCCGAAGGCCCGCCAGTTCGGCGGCAGGAGCGAGCTGTGCGCCACGCGGATGTTGCGTCCCGAGGAGTTCGGCGCGACGACGGTGCGGCTGGCGCCACCGGGGTCGGTCGCCACCGTGTCGAACTGCACGACCGCGGCGCCGGCCTGGTCGTACTGCAGCGTCGCGGTCGACATCTGCTGGCTGGCGACGCTCACCGTCTTGGTGGCGGCGGTATTGCCCTGCGTGTCGACCCAGCCCGTTCGCGTCGTCGAGACCGTGTAGCTGCCGAGCGGCTCGTAGCCGAAGAAGGCGCAGCCCTTGTCGTCTGTGACGTCGGAGGCGCTGGCGGGCCCGCTGATGGAGACCGACTGGCCCGCGACGCCGGTGCCGTTGCGATCGACGATGGTCACGGCGAGGCTGCCCTGGTTGAGCCCGAACGTGCCCGGCGCGGGCGTGACCACGCTCGCGACCACGACCGGCTTGAGGATCGGCTGGGTCGGCGCCGAGACCGTCGTCGTGATCTTCATGTAGTCGCCGGCCGATCCGTTGTTCGTGCAGTCGGTGGTCGACGTGGGGTCGGCGATCCAGTCCGCGCGCGAAGCGACGTCGTAGCGGACACCGTCGACGTACTTGGGATTCGTCTCGCGCAGGTTGTTGAGCGTCGCCTCGGGCATCGAGCGCATCCGCTCCTGGTCGCTCTGCGCGAGGGAGGCCGCAAGCGCGCGCATCTTGGTGCGACCCGCGACCTGGTCGGCGCCGTCGAACGCGTTGAGCATCGCGACGGCCACCACCGCTACCAGCAGGGCCCCCACGATCGTCTCGATGAGGAACGACCCGCGCTCGGACGAGAGCGCGTCCCTCCCCAGCGCCGGACGACGAACAGCGTGATCGTTGCGAAGCTGACTCACCACATCAACTGATCGCCCCGTGAGGGCGTCTGCTCCAGCGCGCGGGCCAACCGTTGGACGCATGGACTAGCGGCGCAGGAGAACGACCCGGCGCAGGACGGCCCGGCCGCCGCCGCTGTCGGCCGCCTTGCCGGTCACGAGCACCGATACCCGGGAAACGTGGCGCAGCCTGCCGAGGGTCCGCTTGGAGACACGCACGGTGATCGTCGCGGTGCCGGCCTTGCGGAGGCGCACGCTCGCGCGCCCGAGCACGAAGGCCTTCTTGCGCGACTTCGACAACCCGAGGCTTCGCGCCTTGGCGGCCGGCAGCGTGGCGGTCACGCTGCATGTGGCGGCACGGTCGGCGCGGCAGCTCAGGCTGAGCCCCGTCTTGGTGATCAGCTTGAGCTTCTGGATCGGGGAACCCGCGAGGCTGGCGGCGAGCGCGCCCTGCGCGGGTCCGCCGGCAATGCCGCCTTCCGCGCCGCCAGCCGCGCCCGTGCCGCCCGTCGGCGTGCGCCCACCGGGGGTCGCGCCGGGCGAGCCCGGACCCGAGCCGCCGCCGGCGCCCCGCACGAGGACGGCGATGTGTGTGACCGTGAACCGGCCGTCGTCGTCGGTCAGCTTGAGGCCGACGCTGACGACGCCCGCGTTCGGATAGCTCCTGCCCGCCGTCGGCGACGTGCCGGTGGTCTCGAACGTGCCGTTGCCGTCGAGGTCCCAGTCGTAGGCCACGATGGTCCCGTCGTCGGTCGACCCGCTCGCGTCAAAGCTGACGAGCGCGCCGGCCGCGACGGGGTTCGGCGTGGCGGCCACCACGGGCGTGGGCGCGAACGTCGGCGCGACGTCGAACGTCTTCGAGTCGACGCCGGTGGCGCCGTCGCCGTCGGTGACGCGCAGATTGATCGTGTGAGTGCCCGACGTGTGAAAGCGAACGACCGGCCGGGAACCGGTGGCGTCGGTAAAGGTGCCGTTGTTGTCGAGGTCCCACTCGTACTTCGTGAGCGTGGGGCTCTCGACATCCGAAGATGCCGACCCGTCGAGCTCGACGTCTTTCTCCTGTTTGGCGCCTACGACGGTCGCGATCGTTGCCGTCGGAGCGAAGCTGGCCATGAACGTCTTGCTGACCGTGTCGATGACGCCGCCGTCGTCGGTCACACGGACCTTCACGGTGTGAGGCCCGTAGCCGAAGCTGTGCGAGACGGTGGAAGTCCCGGTCACGAAGTGGCCGTCGCCGTAGTCCCACTCGTACTGCTTGATGCTGTTGGTGGCGCTGCGCGAGCCGGACGCGTCGAGCGCGACCGTCGCGTTGGGATCGACGCGCGGCGGGACCTTGAGGTCGACGAACGAATGCGGCGAGCAGTCCGCGGACTTGATCTTCAGCGTCCAGCTCGCGAGGCGACCGTGCTCCCCGGGGTCGGTCTGGTCGATGTCCAAGCGCCAGCGGCCGGCCTGGTTCATGTTTCGGAAGACGGTCAGAGCCGCCACTTGAAACGCACCGGTGTGATGCAGGTCCGAGTCCGAGAACGCGGCGCCGGTCTCAGTGAACGTGGTGTTCGTGAAGTCATCCGGGGCCGGGCCGCCACGGCCGTTGACCAGCGGCACGGCCCGGCCATCGGGTGCGACGAGCGTGAGCGTAAGGTGGCCGATGTTGTCGTGCTGCAGCTGGCCGACGTTGACCTCTACGGCCTTGATGATCCCCGGTGTGGCGACGTCCGCGGTGCCCTCTGCCGCCAGCCGAGGGCGCAGCTGCGTCCCCACGGAGCCAACGGATGCGGGGCTGCCGCTATAGGACTGCGGGGTCGTCGATGGCGCCCCTGTGTCGATGGTGAACGGCACGTTCGCGGTGTCGGTGCCGTCGGTGAGGCTCAGCTTGAAGTTGAGGGTCGTCCCGCAGACCAGCGACTTGTCGACCGTCACCTTGAACGGCGTGTCGTTCGCGGCGCTCGTGCCCGGCGCGATGCCCGGGTAGGCCGACGTGCCCTGTGTGACGGTGACACCGGTGGTCGACGACGTCAACGTCCCATCCGGTGACGCAGCGGTAGTCCCGTTGTTCGTGACCTTGAGGGTGATGGTGAGCTGGTCGCCCGGCCCGACGACGCCGTCGTTCGGCGTATCGGTGACCGTCGGTGTCACGTCCAAGTTGAGCGTGGCCGCGCCGGCGGGAACGGCTGTCCAGCAGGCGGCAAGCAGCACCGCGGTCGCAACGAGCATCAAACGCGCGATAAGAGGCATGCTTTCCGGCGCATCGGCCTAGCCGCCGGCGAACTCAAGCGCCCCCGCGCCGGCGTCGGCCCTTCGTCCAGCGTCTGCGGCGCTAAGCGGCGTCGTCCGGGGGATTGCCGGAGGCGCCGCGGCGTGCGGCCTGCGCGTCGTGGCCGGGGATCACCTGGCCGGTGCCCTCGCACCACGGGCAGGTCACCGTGCTCGCCGATCCGCCCAGGCGGGAGACGATGCGGCCGGTTCCGCGGCAGGGCGGGCAGGAGCGCTGGGCGTCCTCGGGGGGTGTGGGAGCGTCGTCGGCCATCGGCGCGGTGAGGATAGAGGGCACAATCGGGATGTGACCGCCGACGGGCGCTTCGCCCCCTCCCCCACCGGCACGCTGCACGTGGGCAACCTGCGTACCGCGCTGGTCTCGTGGCTGTTCGCGCGCAGCCAGGACGCGCGCTATCTGGTGCGGATGGAGGACCTCGATACGGGGCGTGTCCGCGAGCGGTTCTACGACGAGCAGCTGCACGACCTCGCGGCGCTCGGCCTGGACTGGGACGGGCCCGTCGTGCGCCAGTCCGAGCGCCTCAACCTCTACGAAGACGCCGTCCGGGCCCTGCGCGAGCAGGGCCTGATCTACGAGTGCTGGTGCACGCGCGCTGAGATCCGCCAGGCCGCGTCGGCGCCGCACGACGCCATGCCCGAGGGCGCGTACCCGGGCACGTGCCTGCGCCTGACGGAGGCCGAACGCGCCGAACGCGCGTCCGGCGGGCGCCCGCCCGCGCTGCGTGTGCGCGCCGACACGGCGAACGTCGCCTTCGAGGACCGCCTCGCCGGGCACTACGAAGGCGTCGTCGACGACTTCGTCGTGCGCCGCAACGACGGCGCCTTCGCCTACAACCTCGCCGTCGTGGTCGACGACGCCGACCAGGGCATCGGCGAGGTCGTGCGCGGCGTCGACCTGCTGGACTCCACCCCGCGCCAGCTCTGGCTCGGCGCGCGCCTGGGCCTGCCCGCGCCCCGCCACGCCCACGTCGCCCTCGTCCTGGGCCCCGACGGCGCGCGCCTGGCCAAGCGCCACGGGGCCGTGACGCTCGCCGACCGCGCGGCCCAGGGCCAGAGCGCCGACGACGTCCGCGACGAGCTCGCCGCGTCGCTGCGGCTCTGCGCCCGCGGCGAGGCGCTCACCCCGGCCGAGCTCGTCGAGCGCTTCAGCGTCGGCGGGCTGCGGGAGGCGGCATGAGCATGAAGGTGGTCCGCACCTGGCTTCCGATCGCGATCATCGCGGCCGGCTTCGTCATCGCCATCGTCACCGGCTTCAGCGAGAACGGTGTGGAGGGCGGCACGCTGCTGGTCGCCGCGGGGTTGTCGGTGTGGTTGCTGAACCTGCTCTACCGCGTCGGCGTCAAGGGCGACCGTGAACGTGACGAGGAGGACCGCGCGCGCGCCTACTTCGACGAGCACGGCCACTGGCCGGACGAAGAGCCGCCGAAAAGCGATCCCCACCGGCAGGTGCACCGCCGCAAACCCGTAGATTCAGCGGATGACCACCGGCGTCGTCGCTGAGCTCGCCGCCCAGGCGCGCGCCGCCGGGCGGCTCGGCATCGACACGGAGTTCATGGGCGAGGGCCGCTACCGCGCGCTGCTGTGCCTTGTCCAGATCGCGGTGGAGACGTCCGACGGCCTGCGCGTCGAGGTCCTCGATCCGCTCACCCAGGACTACGACCCCACGCCGCTGGCCGCGGCGCTCGCCGACCCGCAGGTGCAGGTCGTCCTGCACGCCGGGCGCCAGGATGTCGCGCTCCTGCGCCGCGAGTGGTCGACCGATGTCAACGCGATCTTCGACACCCAGGTCGCGGGCGGCTTCGCCGGATTGCGCGCCCAGCTGGGCTACGAAGCGCTGCTGCACGAGATGGTCGGCGTGCGGCTGCGCAAGAGCGCGTCGTTCACGCGCTGGGACACGCGGCCGCTCAGCGAGGAGCAGGTCGGCTATGCGCGCGAGGACGTCCTGCACCTGCTGGAGCTGACCGACGCGCTGCAGGGCGCGCTGCGCGACCGCGGGCGCCTGGACTGGGCCGTCGAGGAGTGCCGCGCCCTTCAGGACGCCTCCGACGCGCGCGAGCCCGACTCGATCTTCACCCGCCTGCCGCGCATCAACTCGCTCGAGCCCTCCCAGCGCGCCGTCGGCTACGAGCTCGTGCAGTGGCGCGAGGCCACGGCGCGCGAGTCCGACCGCCCCGTGCCCACCGTGCTGGCCGACGCGGCGCTGGTCGAAATCGCCAAGCGCCGTCCGGGCTCGCTGGAGCGCCTGGCCCAGATCCGCGGGCTCAACGAGAGCACGCTGCGCCGCCGGGGCCGCGCGATCCTCGAGATCGTCGAGCGCGGCCGCGCGCGCGAGCCGATCCCGATCGACGGCGATCGCCCCTCCCCCACCGACCCCGCCGACGCGCCGCTGATCGCGCTGGGCGAGGCGCTCGTCCGCGCCCGCGCGGCCGAAGCCGAGCTCGCCTACGAGCTGATCGCCGCGCGCGCCGACCTGCAGCGCATCGTCACCGCGGTGCGCAACGGCGACGGCGAGCCCGAAGTGCGCACTCTTCAAGGCTGGCGGCGCGCCGTCGTCGGCGCCGAGCTGCTCGAGCTTCTGCAGGGCCGCCGCTCGCTGCGCGTCGGCCCTGGACGAAGGATCGAGGTCGACGCTTAGGGGTGCCGGATGGCACGCTACCCTGGCGGCATGCGCCGCCTGCTACCGGTCCTGCTCGTCTGCGCCTTCGTTCCGCTCGCCGCCGGGTGCGGCGCGGAGAACAGCGTCAAGGAAGCCGTCGACCCGGTCGCCCAGGCGGCCACGAAGACCGCCGACGCCGGCACCGTCCAGATGACGATGACCGGCAAGGTCACCGGCGCCGGCCAGGAGGTTCCGCTCAACGCCGCGGGCGCCTTCGACCTCAAGCACAAGCGCGGCCACCTCGACGTGACGACAACCATCCCCGGGCGGGGCGACGTCAAGATCGAGGAGCGCCTCGACGGGCTGACCGTCTACATGCGCAGCGACGCGCTCTCGGCAAACCTGCCCGGCGGCAAGCACTGGATCAAGCTCGACCTCGACAAGCTCGGCAAGCGCAAGGGCGTCGACCTCGGCGCGCTGCAGCAACTCGGCGGTGGCACCGATCCCACGCAATACCTCGGCTATCTGAAGAAGGCCGGCGACGTCAAGAAGATCGGCAGCGAGGACATCAACGGCACGCCAACGACCCACTACCGGGCGACGATCGACCTCGACAAGCTCGCCAATTCGGCCGGCGCGGCCGGGGCGTCCGTCCGCCAACTCGAGCAGCTCACCGGCAACAAGACGCTGCCGACCGACATCTGGATCGACAGCCAGGGCCGCGCCCGCCGCCAGTCGATCTCCTACAGCGCCAAGCAGCCGATCCCGACGAGCGCGCAGTTCACCATCGACTACACGAACTTCGGCGTGCCGGTCGACGTCAAGGCGCCCGACTCGGGCGACACCGTCGACCTCGCCGACGTCATCGGCGGCTGACCGAGCCCAGCAGCGTCTGCCCGACGAACCCCCCGCGCTGCACGCCGGGCGCGATCGCCCACACGCCCGACCCGACGTGCTTGATGTACTCGTTGAGCTTGTCGTTGGCGCCCAACTGCCGCTGGACGCGCACGAAGGCCGCGGGGTCGCGCTGGAAAGACAGGAAGAACAGGCCGGCGTCGAGCTGGCCGAGGCGGTCGTCGAGCCCGTCGGTGAACGAGTAACCGCGGCGCAGCAGCGCCGCCCCGCCGTTTTTCGACGGCGCCGCCAGGCGCACGTGGCTGTCGGCGGGGAGCCTGTCGACCTTCAGCGTCGCGAACTCGTCGTGCTCACCCAGCGGCGCGCCCGATTCCTTGTGGCGGCCGATCGTCTGCTCCTGGTCGGCGAGCGAGGTGCGGTCCCAGACCTCGATGAGCATCCGAATGCGCCGCGCCACGAGGTAGGTGCCGTCGCGCAGCCATGACGGCTCCCCCGGCCGGTCGCCACTCACCCAGACATGACGCGACAGCGCCTCGGTGTCCTCAGCCTTGAGGTTCGCCGTGCCGTCCTTGAAGCCCATCAGATTGCGGGGCGTCGCCTGCGCGCGGCTGGTCGAAGACGTGCGCCCGAAGCCCAGTTGCGACCAGCGCACGGTGACGGCCCCACGTCCGATCCGTGCCAGGTTGCGCACCGCGTGGAAGGCGACCTGCGGGTCGTCGGCGCACGCCTGGACGCACAGGTCGCCGCCGCTGCGCGCGCGCACGAGCTCGTCGCCGGGCAGCGGCGGCAGGTCGCGCAGCGCCGCCGGTCGCAGCGCGGCCAGGCCGAGGCGCTCGTCGAAGAGCGACGGCCCGAAGCCGAAGGTGACGGTCAGGTGGGCCGGCGTGAGGCCGAGCGCCTCACCGGTGTCCTGGGGCGGCGCGAGCGCGACGTCGTTGGCCTCGCCGACGGGCTGGCCGGCCGCCATCCGTTCGGCCGCACGCGACCAAGCGCGCATGAGCGCCCGCAGGTCCTCGGCGCGCAGGCCGTCCTCGACGTCGAAAGCCGCGAAGTGCAGGCGATCCTGGGCCGGCGTGGCGATGCCGGCCTGATGGCGGCCGTGAAACGCGACCGTCTGGTCGGCCGCGTCGGGCGGTTTCTCGTCGTCGGCGCCCGTGTCGTGACCCAGCGCGTAGCCGCCCGCGGCCACGGCGGCCATGCCGCCACCCGCGGCCGAGGCGAGCAACGCGCGGCGGGTCAGGCGGGGCACTGGATGGTTGATTCCGAATCCCGCGCGGCCGGATGGCCGTGCACCGTGGATGCCGGGCGACGCGGGCCGAAGGGGGACAGTGGCAGAGCCACGGACCCCTTCGGACCGTGGCGATCCGGCGCCGCGGGGCGCGGGCAGCCGGGCGTGTGGGGTTTGGAATCAGCCATCTAGCCGGAGAGCGCCCGGGCCGGAGCCTCCGACAGTGGCTCGGCCAGCGCGTCGATGACCTCGCTGAGCCGGCGCACCTGCGGCTTGGCCAGGGCTGTGTAGGGCACGAAGCCGTCCGCCGTCTCGTGCGGGCGCAGCGCGGCGTCGACCAGCCCGAAGCGGCGCTCGATCTCTGCCACCAGGTCGGGGTCCTTGCCGGCGAGCGCCGGGCGGATGGCGTCGAACGCGGCGCGGGCGCCCTCGACGTTGGCGTCGAAGTCGAGCAGGTCGAGGTGCGAGTAGCGCTCCTCCTCGCCGGTGATCTTCGACTTGGAGACCTCGCCGAGCAGCTCGTTGGCGCCGTTGCCGACCTGGGCGGGCTCGAGCTTGACCGTGCGCACCAGGCCCTCGAGCTTGCGCGAGTCGGCGACGAGGCCGTCGGCGAGCGCGGCGGTGCCCTTCGTCGTCTTCTGCACCCACAGCTTGCGCTCGATCGGGTGAAAGCCCGTCCACTGCGACTTCGGCACGTCGTTGGCGCGCGCGTCGATGCGCGGATCGAGGTCACCGAAGCTCTCGGCCACGGGTTCGACGCGCTCGTAGGGCACCCGCGCCTTCGCGTAGGCGCTGCGGGCGGCCGCGAGGTCGCCGCCGGCCAGCGCCGTACGCAGGGCCTCGACGCCCGTGACCAGCGCGGCGGTCTCGCGCTCCAGGAACGTCCGGTAGCCGTCGACGCCGCGCTGCAGCTCGGGCGCGAGGGCGACCTCGGTGCGCTTGCCGGTGACGGCCAGCACCGCGTTCTCGCGCGCGCCGCCGGGGCAGCGCAGCTGGTAGCTGCCGGGCTGCAGGGTCAGCGAGAACTTCCCGGTCAGCCCGTCGGTGAGGTTCTCGGCCTCACCGAGCGTGCGGTCGCCCTTGACCACCTCGAACTCCGAGACCTTCGTCGAGCCCTTGTTGGTGACCACGAACGTCGTCGGGCCCGAGGCGAGCTTGAGGTTCGCGGGTTCGCAGCCGTTGTCGGAGATCGAGACGTTGACCGTCTTGCCGGCGCCCGAGCTGGCGACGGCCGAGCTCGTTTCCTCGCCGCCGCCGAGCGTGCCGACGAGCAGCACGATCGGCGCGGCGACGACCGCGCCGCCGGCGATCATCGCGCGCACGCGCGGGCGGACGGCGTCGGGGACGAGCACGATCGTCAGCATCGGGATCGCGTACAGCAGCCAGCCAACCACCTCGATCACGGTCGGCTGGGGGTGGATGCCGAGAATGCCGGTGATCAGCGACTCCCAGACCGTGCCCGGGCGGACGATCGCGCTGAGGTTCAGCGCCTCGGCCTGACCGCCGACGACCCAGCCGGCCTCGGCGGCGGTGTGCAGCGACGAGGCGACGAGGCCCGCGGCCACGAGGACGAGGACCACGCCGGTGACCCGGAAGAAGCGCGACAGGTTCAGGCGCAGGCCGCCGCGGTAGATGCCGTAGCCGAGCGCCACCGCCGCTACCAGGCCGAGCACGACGCCGATGCCGGCCGACGTCGGGTCGGTGGCGTCGTTGAAGGCGGCGAGCAGGAAGACCGAGGTCTCGAAGCCCTCGCGCAGGACGGCGAGGAAGGCCATCGCCACGAGCGCGATCGCGGAGCCCTGGACCAACGCACCGGCGGCCTGTTCCTGCAGCTGGCCCTTGAGGTCGCGCGCGTGCTCGGTCATCCAGACGATCATGTAGGTGACCATCGCGACGGCCACGAGCGCGACGATCGTCTCGAGGCCCTCCTGCTCGCGGTGGGGAAGCTGGTTGTCGACGATCCGCAGGACAACGGCGACCGCGAGGCACACGGCGATGGCCAGCGCCACGCCCAGCCACATCGCCCGCAGCGCATCGGGACGACCCTGCCGGCGCAGGAACGCAGCAATGATGCCCACGATGAGCGAGGCCTCGAGGCCCTCGCGCAGGGCGATCACGAACGTCGTCAGCACGGCATCCTCCTGGGTCTCCGGTTAGGTTGCCCTAATCAGGGTTAGGAGACCCTAACACGAAGTCCAACCACGACGGTAGGTAATCGCGCTTACCTGCGCCGGTGTACGACGCGCAGCGTCGCCTTCATGCCCTTCGCCGCGTGCCCCGGCTTGAGGCAGACAAGCCTATAGAGGCCCGCGCGGCGCAGGTGGACGGTGAACCTCGCCCTGTCTCCGGCCTCCACGTCGGGGCTGACGGCGCTGCGGTAGCCGCCCGGCCCCGTGAGCCGCAGGTTGTGGGCGTCCTCGCCGAAGTTGGTCATGTTGAAGGTCACCCGGCCGGCGTGCACGCTCGGGCGATAGACGCTGAAGCGGTACTCGCGCAGGCCGAGGCCGACGTTGGTCGTCTGCAGCCCGAGCACGAGGGCGGCCAGCAGCGGCGTCAGGCCCACGGGGTCTCCCCTCGCTGTCGCTGCGTGCCCTGCGCGCGTGTGGACGGCGTCATGCCACCACCTGCACCCGCCCCACGCGCCCGGCGTCGGGCAGCACCTCGTCGGCGCCGGTCTGAAGCCACTGCTCGAGAAGACCCGCGTAGACGGCGCGGAAGTCGACGGTGACCCTGAGGTTGTCCTCGTCGTCGAAGGCGTTGAGGTCGGGGTAGGGCGTCAGCAGCCCGCCGCGGGCGCGCGCGCCCATGACCCACGCGATGCCGCCGGCCCCGTGGTCGGTGCCGGCGGAGGAGTTCTCCCGCGGGCGGCGGCCGAACTCGGTCCAGACGAGCGTCAGCACGCGGTCGGCGATGCCGCGCGCCTCGAGATCGGCCTGGAACGCGCTCAGCCCCTGCGAGAGCTGCGCCAGATCGCGCACGAGCGTCGCCGCCTGATCGTCGTGGGTGTCGAAGTCGCCGGGCGCGTCGACCGTCGCCACGCGGATCCCAAGCGGCAGGGTCAGCATCGCGGCCAGGTAGCGCAGGTTCTCGGCGAAGCCGTTGGTGCCCTCTCCGTTCTCGCCTGCCGGGTACTGGACCGGCGGCGCGAGCGGATCGGCGTGCGTCGTGGGCTCCTTGACGTAGGGCTTGAGCGTGTGCGCGACGTATTGGCTCTGGCGCGCGGCGGCGAAGACGGCCGCCGGCCCGGGCGCGCGCGGGCGTTGCGCGGCGATGGCCGAGTAGTGCTCCATCATGCGGTCCTGCCACTCACCCCACACGCCGGGCACCCACGATTGCGCGTCGTCGGGCGACTGTACGGCGGCGACCGGGTTGAGCGCGCCGCGCAGCAGCGGCGACAGCCCGGCGTCCATCGACAGCGCCTGGAAGGGGTTGTCGGGGCCGCCGTGGCGGTCCGTCCAGCGCGCCAGCCACCCGGGCGCGGGGCTCAGCGAGATGAGGCCCGTCTCCCAGAAGTGGCGGCTGTTGAAGTGGCTGAGGTCCGGGTTGGTGTAGTCGATGCCCGGGATGAACCCCAGCCGCCCACGGTCGAACAGGCCCTTCAGCCCGCCGTTGAGCCCCTCGCCCAGCGCGGGATGCACGCCGAGGCCGGCGCCGAGGTCGATCGGCTGGGCCACTTTGAGCGCCGGGCGCAGGTCGGCGTAGCGCCCGTAGGCCCCGGTGGGCACCAGGGTGTCGAGGAGGTCGAGGCCGCCGGGGACGAAGACGTTGACGAGCACCGGGGCGTTGGGTGCGGCCTGCGCGCTGGCCTCGGCGGCCTCGAAGGCGCGGCCGAGCGGCAGCGCGCGCGCCGCGTAGAGCGAGATCGTCGCCCCGAGCCCGGCCTGCAGCAGCGCGCGGCGGCTGATCGGGCGCCCAAGTCGCGAGCGGCGGTCGGCGTCGGTGCGGGTGAAGTCGTCGCAGTGCATCAGCAGAGACAGGCGTCGGGGCCGGAGAGCAGCAGGTGGCGCAGCGCGGACTGCGCGAGCTCGGCCTGGTACTGGGGAACCTCGGCGCCGGGCTTGACGTTGATCGACAGAAAACGGCGGGCCAGCCTCAGCAGCTCGCGGTCGGTGGCCGCGCTCGTCCACGGGCGGCCGGTGGCGGCGCGGGCGCGGGCGACCTGCTCGGCGGGCGTCCACTTCGGATCGACCGTGCCCTTGGCGACGTTGACCGGAGGGTCCTTGCAGATCCATGTCGCGCACAGGAAGCGAGCACGCATGGTGGCGGTTGACATCCACGCTGGTCCCCAGTCCCAGCCGGCGACGCTCGGCGGGCTGAACGGCATCTGGCCCATCATCGAGGCGATCCACGCCCAGTCGTCGGTGTCGACGCCGCGGCGGACCATGCGCAGGCCGCCGGCGATCTGCACGATCGGCCACTTGACCATCCGCGGGTGGTCAAGCTCCGCGTACAGCGCGCGGCTGGTGAGGATCTCGCGCACGACCGGCGCGATGCGGTGGTGGCTCTCCACGTACACGCGCGCGAGGCGCTTGCGCGTGGCGGGCGGTAGGGGCTCGGTGATGAAGAACTCCCAGAGCTTGCCGACGAGGAACGGCGGGTGCGAGCGGTGGCGCACGACGATGCCGAGCACGTCCTGCCAGTCCAGGCGGCCGCTGTGCCCGAGCAGGCGCTTGCGCCCGTCGTCGTGGCGCTCAGGGTCGTAGGCGACCGTCAGCGGCCTGCCTTGGCGGTAGTTGCCCTTGAAGCCGGTCAGCGCACGGGCGGCCTCGCGCACGTCGTGCTCCGTGTAGCCGCCGGTGACGCCGAGCGTGAAGAGCTCCATCAGCTCGCGGGCGTAGTTCTCGTTGGGGTCGCGCTTGTCGGAGTCGACCAGCGAGAGGAACGACTGCATCGCCGGATCGGTCGTCACCGCGCGCAGCAACTCGGGGAAGATGCCCAGCGCGTGAGCGCGCAGCTTGCGGTTCTGGGCAAGCATGAGCGGCGCGTCCTGGTCGCGTGTGGCGAAGTGGTCGTGCCAGAAGAGCGTCAGCTTCTCCTGCAGCGGGCGCTGACTGCGCACCATCTTGTCCAGCCACCACAGGACGTCGTGGCCCCACTCGTTGACCGGATCCAGCGGCTTGCCGTTGGCGCGCGGCGCGGGGCCGACCATCCGTCGCGTTCCGTGCGGCCCGTGCCCGCCGCGGATCAGCCAGTCGATCGTCTCGTCTCGCGAGCGCGCGGCCCAGAACTCGAGCTCCTTCGGGGTGGCGCCGAAGCCCGCTCGCCAGAGCAGGCGTTCGGCATGCGCGCGCGACCAGCGGCGTCGGTGCCCGGCCATCGGCCGGGGAGGCTGGCACATCTGGCGGGCGGAACCTGTTGCGGGTCGGAGGACGTAATAGGGGCATGCAACGCGTCACGACGCTCCTGGGCTGCTGCGCGCTGTCGCTCGCTGTGCCCGCTGCCGCCCAGGGAGCGGGCGGCCCGGTGCCCCCGATGCAGGCCGGCGCGGGCGCCGGCGCGCCGGGCGGCGACCTCAACTACGTCACGGTGGCCGACGGTCACCGCACCTTGGTAGAGCGCATCCGCCGCGACGGCGGCGTCCGTCGAACGCACGCGGCTCATACCGGGCAGCTTCGGCGTGCCCGGCGTCGCCTACGACGGGTCGACCACCGGGCTGTCGGCCGACGGCGCAACGCTCGTCCTTTCCGAGATGCAGCGCTCCTACCCGGTCAAGCGCACACGTCTGGTCGTCCTCGACGCGCGGCGCCTGCGCCCGCGCGCGCGGATCGTGTTGCCCGGTTGGTTCACGGTCGACGCGATCTCGCCCGACGGACGCTGGATGTACCTCATCCACTACACGTCGGTGAGCAATACCAACCACTACGAGGTGCGCGCGTACGACCTGCGCAACCGGCGGATGGTCACCAAACCGGTGATCGACCCGCGCGAGCCCGACGAGAAGATGCAGGGGCTGCCGATCACCCGCGTGATGAGCGCCGACGGCCGCTGGGCCTACACGCTCTACCAGCGCCCCGACGAGGCGCCCTTCATCCACGCGCTCGACACGCAGGGACGAACCGCGGCGTGCATCGACCTCGACGGCCTGACGAGCAACGACGTCGGTGAGGCGCGCCTAGCGCTCGCCGGCGGCGGCGCGACCCTTCGCGTCGACGGCGCGTACGGACCGGCCACGCTCGTCGACACGCGGACGTTCGTGGTGCGCCGGCCCACGGCGGCGCCGGCCCGACCGGCGCCCGCGCCACGGGCCGCCGAAACCGGCGGCGGCGTCCCGTGGGGGCTCGCGCTGGTCGCGTTGATCCCGCTCGCCGGGGTCGCGCTTGTCGCGCGCCGTCGAGCGGTCAGGCGGGTGGCGCAGCGCTGAGCAGCTCCTCGAGGTCGAGCTGATCGCCGAAGTGCCCCTGCAGGTGCCCGTCCTCGTCAACCGGCCACTGGTCGAACGGGCGGTCCCAGCACAGCTCGAGGTCGTTGCCGTCGGGGTCGGTGATGTAGATCGCCTCGTGGGTGCCGTGGTCGGCGGTCTGGCGCAGCGGCCAGTCGACGGCCTGCAGGCGGCGCAGCGCGTCGGCCAGGCCGGCGCGCGTCGGGTAGCGGATGGCGACGTGATGCAGTCCCGCGACGCCGTCGGGCTGCGGATCGCCGCCGGCCGACTTCCACGTGTTGAAGCCGAGGTGATGGTGGTAGCCGCCGGCCGAGACGAAGAGGACGTCGCCCGTCGTGCCCCACCCCGGGACGTCGCGGGCCTCGGCGACGACATCGAAGCCGAGCACGTCGACGTAGAACGCGCGGATCCGATCGATGTCGGCGGTGCGCAGGTGGACGTGGCCGATGGTCACGCCCGGATCGATCGGGCGCGGGCTGGTCGCGACGGGCATCACGGTGCCCTGGGGACGCTGCGATGACGTGCTCATGCGCACACGATCCCACGCCCGGTGACGGGCTACGCTGTCGCCGTGCGGGCAGGGCTCCTGGTGATCGTCTTCCTGGCGATACCCGTCGCGTTCTTCCTCGTCGTGCGCAGCAGGGGCTCGGACTCCGACCCCGCCCTCGAGTCCGCGCAGGGGATGGCCCATCGGCTGCTGCGCGGCCAGGAGAGCATCGACACCGAGTCCAAGGACGGCGGGCGTTATGTGTTCCGGGTCGTCTTCCAGTCGACCGACGCCAACGCGGGCAGCTCGATCTTCCCGACGCACATCGGCGTGGCGGTCTGCATGCGCGCGGACCGCGCGGTCGACGCGGTGCGCTTCTCCTACCTGCACTTCCGGCCGGTCTGCCAGAACGGCCGCGCCACGGTGGTCGCGCAGGAGAC
Source organism: uncultured Actinomycetes bacterium (assembly GCA_963821355.1). GTDB lineage: Bacteria > Actinomycetota > Thermoleophilia > Solirubrobacterales > Solirubrobacteraceae > JAOPZW01. The sequence goes on from CAWGDO010000014.1 coordinate 445,108, forward strand.
CTCGAGGGCGGCCGACCGTGCCCGCGCGGGCGGTGACTTCACCGGCGATGCCGACCGCTACGACGAGCCGGCGCCGCAGCGCCTGGGCTCGCCGTAGTTGGCCGGCAAACGTCGCGGGGCTACTTCTTCTTGGTCAGCAGGCCGGCGTCGATCCAGTCGTGGCGGTTGACGTGCCCGTAGGCCATGCCGTACGCCCACTTGCCGCTGGGCGACAGGCGCTCGACCTTGAAGGTCCAGCCCTTGAGCATGGTGCCGTCGAAGATCTGGCCGGCGTGGCGGTACACGTAGGTCTGCTTGGTCACGGTGTACTTGCCCGTGTCGGTCGCCTTGGCGATGCCTGCGGCGGGCGCAAGACCGGACACCGCGACGGCGGATGCGGCGGCGATGGCGGCGAGGTTGGTGGTGGTCATCAGGGGACTCCTTGGGCGCATCGGTGCATGAACAACCATTGAACGCCCGCGCACACCGGCCGTACCGGGAAGTGCCTCCCCAGCGCGCGTACGGCAAACCACACCCGCCGCGTGGGCTCAGAGCCTGCGCGCGACGAGCGACACGCTCTCCACCTCGTAGGTGCTGCACGCGTCGAGCGCGCGCTCGGAGATGAAGCGGTAGTCGTTGCGCCGGACCGTCTCGACGGCGAACCCGGCCGCCTCGATGCTCTCCACGTAGTTCGAGCGCGGGATCGCGCCCGCGATGCAGGCCGCCCACAGCTCGACGTTGCGCCGCGTGCGCTCCTTCAGCGGCTTGCCGCTGACGATGTCGGCCAGCGGCGAGGCGCCCGCCGGGGCGCAGCACCCGGGCGGCCTCGGCGAACACCCGGTCCTTGACGACCGAGAGGTTGATCACGCCGTTGGAGATCACCACGTCGAAGCTCGCGTCGGGAAACGGCAGGTCGTCGATGCTCGCCTCGACGAAGTCGACCTGCGCGAACCCCTCGCGATCGCGCAGGCGCGCGGCCTTGTGCGAGCTGCTCGTCGGTGAAGTCGACCCCGACGACGCTGCCGGCCGGCCCGACCTGGACGGCCGCGCAGAAGACGTCGGTGCCCGAGCCCGAACCCAGGTCGAGCACGGTCTCGCCGGGCGCGAGCGCCGCCAGGTCGAGGTGATAGCCGACGCCCGCGAAGGACGCCAGCGCCTCGCCGGGGATCGCGTCGAGCAGGTCGGACGGGTAGCCGACGCGCGCGGCGACGTCGCGGCCGACCTCGAAATGAAGCTCGGCCTCCTCCTCGCGGGCGACCTGCCCGTACATCTCCTTGACCTTGGTCTCGAGCTCCGTCGGCGTCGACCAGCGAACTCGCGTCGGCCTGCGGGAGGCCCTGATGGGCGGTGTCGTGGGCTGTCATCGCCGCAAGCTAGCCGCGGCCGGTAAATGCTCGGTAGGCCTCCACCGCCGGCTACCGGGCCTTTACCGCCCCCCTACCGCGGCCGAACCGACGCTGCGTCTACTTCGCCGCGACAACGCAACCCCCACAGGAGGGCGAAGATGACAAAGCTGGCCGAGAAGATCCGCAACGGGGTGGACACCGAGCAGATGTTCGGGACCCTCGATGCGATCAAGGCACAGCCCGAGCTCGCGCGGTTCCAGTTCCGCGCGACGAACCGCTGGATCGGCGGAGCGCACAACCGCTCGACGATCAAGGACTTCTGGGGCGCCGGCCAGGAGGACACCTCCCGCGAGGAGGGCTGGAACCTCGACGCGGGCGAGCCGGCGATCCTGCTCGGAACCGACACAGGCCCGAACCCCGCCGAGTACCTGCTGCACGCGCTGGCGGCCTGCGTGACCACGTCGATCGTCTACGTCGCGGCCGCGCGCGGCGTGCCGCTCACCGACGTCGAGTCGACGCTCGTCGGCGACATGGACGTCCGCGGCGCGCTCGGGCTCGACGACGACTACCGCAACGGCTTCACGCGCATCGGCATGTCGTTCAAGGTCTCCGGCGACGCGCCGGAGGACAAGCTGCGCGAGGTCGTCGAGCGCGCCACGCGGCGCTCCGCGGTCTACGACATGGTCGCCAACGGAGTCCCCGTCGACGTCGAGGTGGATCCGTGCTCTGCGAGCTGACGGCCACGACCGAGCCGGGGCGGCATCTCGCCGCCCTGGCCCGACGGCTGGCCGAGGATTTCGCCGCCGACGCGGCGGCACACGATCGCGCCGCGACCTACCCGCATGCGAGCGTGCGCGCGCTGAAGGCGTCGGGCTACTACGCCGCCCCCGTCCCCAAGCAGCTCGGCGGGCTTGGCGTCGGGTCCACGCGCGACCTGATCGTCGCCTCGAGCCGCCTCGCGCAGGGCGACGCGTCCGTGGCCATCGGTGTGAACATGCACCTCGCGGTGCTCGATGAACATCGCGCGGCTGTGGCAGCGCGCCGACGCCGCCGGCGATGATCGCCGGGCCGCGGCGCTCGCGGGGCCGCTGGTCGCGGTGGTGCGCGAGGGCATGGTGATCGCGGTGGCCGTGAGCGAGCCCGGCCAGGACCTCACGCGACCCGCGACGACTGCGACGCGCACCGACGACGGCTGGAGGATCGACGGCCGCAAGCTGTTCTGCACCGGGTCGCCGGGCGCGACGGTGCTCTACGCCTCGGTGTCCTATGTCGACGCGGAGGGCACGGAGCGCTACGGCTACGCGCCGGTTCCGGTCGACGCCCCCGGCGTCGTGCTGCACGACGACTGGGACGCGCTCGGCATGCGCGCCTCGGGCAGCCAGTCGGTCTCCTTCGACGGCGTCGAGCTGCCGGCCGCGGCGGTGCGCGGCGGCTTCCCTGCCGGCGACGCGCGCGGCTACATCGAGCGCAACCTCCCCGCCGGGCTGTTCCACGCGTCGGCCTCGCTGGGCATCGCGGAGTCGGCGAACAAGACGGCCAACGCCGCCCTGGCGCGGCGCGGCGAGCCCGACGCGCGGGCGCGGACGCTGGTCGCCGAGAACGCCATCGACCTCGCGGCGGCCCGCGCGTCACTCTCGCGCGCGGCGGAGATGCTCGACGAGAACTCCGGCGCCGAGTGCGACGTCCTGGGGCTGTTCACCGAGGCGCAGGCGGCCAAGATCTTCGTCAACGACGCGTCCTCGCGCGTGGTCGACCGGGCGCTGATCCTCTCGGGTGGCAGCGGGTACCTCAACGGCTCGCCGCTGGCGCGTGCCTACCGCGACGTGAAGGCCGGCGCCTTCATGCACCCGCTCGGCGCCAATCGCGCCTACGAGTTCCTGGCCGACGTCTCGCTCGGGCGCGACCCGGCGCTGCACTGATCAGCCGAGCGGCGGCGCGACGAGGCCCAGCTCCGTCGCGCGCCGCGCGGCGTCGGCGCGCGACCGGCAGCCGAGCTTCATGCGGATGTTCTGCACATGGGTGTCGACGGTGCGCGGGCTGAGGAACAGCTCGCGCGCGATCTCGCGGTTGGTCTGGCCGACGGCGACGAGGCGGACGACCTCGACCTCGCGGCGCGTCAGGCCGCCGTGCTCGAGCTGTGCCGCCGCCTCGCCGGCCGAGGCGCCGCTCGACGGGTTCGCCGAGTCCGGCCAGGTCGGCCGCGAGGCGTTCGGCGAGTGGCCGCGCGCCGAGCCGCCGGGCGGCGCGATGGGCGGCGACGAGCTGCTCGATCGCGTCGGCGCGGCGGTCGCTCGCTGCCAGCGCAGCGGCGGCGCGCCGGCGCGACTCGGCGCGCTCGAACGGGGCGCCGACGTCTGCCAGCAGCGCGACGGCCCGCTCGAACTGCGTGGCCGCCTCGCTGGGTTCGCCGTCGAGTAGCGCGGTCTCGCCGAGCGCATGCGCGAGCGCCGACATCGCCTCGTCCTGGCCGGTGTCCGCCGCGACCTGCGTCAGGGCCGCGGCACACGCCCGTACGGCGTCGCCCTCGCCGGCCTCGGCGAAGGCCGTCGCCGCCCAGCGCAGCGGCGAGATCGCGTAGTGGCGTTCCTCGGTCTCGTTCCAGCGGTCGAGGATCGCGTGGCAGCGCTCGGCGCACGCGGCCGGCGCGCGGGGCTGCTCGAGCGCCGCGAGGCCCCAGCCCGAGAGCAGCTCCATGGCGGTCAGCTCGATCCGCCGCGAGAGCGTCGCCGCTTCGAGCAGCAGTGGCCGGGCGGGCCTGTGGCGCCCGCGCAGCGCGAGGATCAGGCCGAGAATCCCGCAGGCGACCGACCGGGCGTGCAGCGTCGCCGCTTGTGAGTCGAGCACCTCGCGGCACACGGTGGCGGCGTGGTCCCAGTCGCCGGACTGGCGCAGCACGACGCTCAGGCACGCCAGGCAGAGCTGGGCGGTCGGCTCCAGCGCGTTGGCCGCGCAGAAGTCGAACGCTGCGTCGTAGGTCTCCCGGGCGCCGCGGTAGTCGCCGAGGTGCTCGAGCGAGTCGGCCAGGCGCTGGTAGACCTCCGCGGCAGCGCCGCTGAGGTTGTGCTCGAGGGCGACGGTGAGGCCCGCTTGCACGAGCTCGATCGCGTCGTGCTCGCCCATGCGCGCGCGGACGTTGCCCTCGAGCCCGAGGATGCGCGCCTCGAGGTCCGGTCGCTGGGCGGCTGTCGCTTCGGCCTTGGCGGTCTCGAGCAGGGCGAGCGCGGCGCGAAAGCTCGCGGCCGAGCGCAGGTGGGCCGCAGCGGCGAGACGCTCGGCGGCCGCATCGGCGGTGCGGCCTCCGGCCGCCAGCGCGTGTGCGGCCTGCTCGCGGGCGGCGAGCGCGTCCTCCCAGCGTCCTTGGAGCTCGAGCGCGGCGGCGAGCGCGCGCAGGGCCTCGCCTTGCTCGACGTGCTCGCCGCGCGCGCGCCTTCCGTCGGCGGCCTCGCGCCATGCGCGCGCCGCGCCTCCCAGGTCGCCGGCCAGCTCGGCGCAGCGGCCGAGGTCTTCAAGCGCGTCGAGCCGCTCGTCCTCCTCGTCGTTCTCGGGCCACAGCTCCAGGGCACGGCGGATCGCATGCGCGGCGTCACGGTAGGCGTGCACCGCGGCGAAGGCCTCGGCGGCGGCGAGGTAGGCGTGGCGCGCTCGGTCGGGCTCGCGGCCCTTGGCCCAGTGCTCGGCGACTGCCGACGCAGGCGCGCCGTCACCCTCCAGCGCCTCGGCGATGGCGCGGTGCAGGGCCGGGCGCTGGGCCCAGGCGACCTCGCCGTAGAAGGCCTCGCGAACGAGGTCGTGGCGAAAGGCGAGCCGACCGCGCGCGTCCTCCTCGACGATGCCGCGACGCAAGGGTTCGGCAGGCCAGTGCTCGAGCCCGGCGATCGTGCACGCGAGGGGCGCGTCGAAGCTCCGGCCCATGGCGGCGGCAGTGGTCAGCGCGGCGCGCGCGTCATCGTCGAGGCCCGCGGCTCGGAGGAGGACCGCGTCGCGGACGTGCTCGGGCAGCGGCAGCTCGTCGCCGTCGCGGAGCTCGAGCCCGCGCGGCCCCGGGCGCAGCCGATTCGCGGCGGCGAGGACGGCGCCGAGCTCCTCGACGAAGAACGGCAGCCCGGCGGTTCGCGCTTGGACGGCTCGCAGCAGCGTGGGCGCGACGTCGGCGCCCAGGACCGCCTCCAGCAGCGCGCCGGTCGCGGCGGCGTCGAGCGGCTCGACGGCCAGCTCGTTGAGGCGGCCCTGCCTGCGCAGCTCGCTGCGCAGGCGGCGCAGCGGATGGCCACGCGGCATCTCGTCGCTGCGGTACGCCGCGACGACGAGCAGCGCCTGGGTCTCGAGCGTCGGGGCGAGGACGGCGAGCATGTCGAGCGTGCCTTCGTCGGCCCATTGCAGATCGTCGAGGAAGACGGCGGCAGGATCATTCCGTGCGGCGGCCGCGAACGTCGCGACGACCCGGTCGCAGAGGGCCGCGCGGTCCAGATCGTCCGGCGCCGCCGAGCTCGGGCAGCGCGGCGGTCAGCGGCCAGTAGGCCGGCGCACCGCCCTGCAGACCTGCGCCCTGATGGAACGCGAGTCCCGACTCCTCGAGCACGCCGCGCGCGAGCACGGTCTTGCCGACGCCGGCCTCACCGGCGAGCAGGACGATCGAGCCGCGCCGCTCGCGCGCCTGGGCAACCGCAGCCTGCAGTTGCCGGCGTTCATGCTCCCGACCGATCAGCACGTCCGTATCAGTAGCGCACGGGCCGCGGCCGCAGCATCCGCAGGATTGCGGAGTCCGGGGTCAGGCCAGCGCGGCCCGCAGCCCGTCGAGATCGTCGGCCCCGAAGACCACGCGGTTGCGGGTGGCGACGTAGACGAGGTCGAGGTCGACGCCGGCCTTGGCGATCTTCCGCGTCAGGTCGGCAAGCACGCCCGGCCGGTCCTCGACGTCGACGACGACCACCTCGCGCTCGCGGCTCACGGCGAGATGGGAGATCGCCAGCGAATGCCTCGCGGCCTCGGCGTGCGGCACGAGGATGTGCAGCTCGGCCCGCTCACCCGGCCCGAGACACGTCGCCGCCGCGATGTTCACGCCGGCATCGCTGATGGCGGCCGCGACGCGCGCCAGCGCCCCCGGCGTGTTCTCGATGTCGATGACCAGGTCGACTGGCACTCAGGCCTCGACGGGGGTCTGCGCCTCGCGCAGGCGCCGGGCAAGGCGCTGCAGCAGCGTCCAGGCCACCGCGGGGTGGGCGAGCACGAAGGGCCGGAACTGCCAGGCGGACATCGCCGCCAAGACGACGTCGGTCTTCGCCGTGACGGTGGCGCTGCGCGGACCCTCGGGATCGAGCAGCGCCAGCTCGCCGACGTACTCGCCGCGTCCGAGCGTCGCGACCTCCTCGCCGCCGACGGTGACGCTCGTCTCGCCTTCCAGGATGAAGAAGAAGGCGACGCCGCCGGTACCCTCGCCGACGATCGGGTCGCCCGCCGCCACGCGGCGCTCGGCGAGATCGGCGGCGAGACTCGCGATGTCTGCGTCCGTGAGCTCGCGCAGCAGCTTGACTTCCCGCAGATGATCGATGCTGACGGCCATTGCCGCACTCTCGCATGCCGCGGCCAAGAGGTCCACGATCCGTGTCGGCGAAGAGCAACTGGATGCTGGGAGTCGGCGTGTCCTAGCCTTGGACGGCGTGGCCACCTTTCGACTCGCCGGCGTAGACGTGCCCCGTGTCGGCCTGGGCACCAATCGTCTGACCACCGCGCCCGAGCATGTGGCGTTCGTCCGCGAGGCAGTGGCGGCGGGCGTGCGCCACATCGACACCGCGCACCTCTACACCGGGGGCGAGAGCGAACGCGCGATCGGCGAGGCGCTCGAGGGCGCCCCCAACGAGGTGCTGGTCGCGACCAAAGGCGGCTACCGGGCGGGCGAGGGCCGGCCGGACGTGCTCGGGGCCCAGATCGAGCAGAGCCTTCGCTCCTTGCGCATCGACGCGATCGGGCTCTACTACCTGCACCGGGTCGACCCCGAGACGCCGCTCGAGGAGAGCCTCGGCGCGATCACGGCCTACGTCGACCGCGGCGCAATCCGCCACGTCGGGATCTCCGAGGTCGGCGTGGAGCAGATCAAGCGGGCCCGCGGTGTCGTGGAGATCGCCGCCGTGCAGAACCGCTACAACCTCGCCGACCGCGGCCACGACGACGTCGTGGACTTCTGCGAGCGCGAACGGATCGCGTTCGTGCCGTACTACCCGCTGCGTGGCGACGGCGGGCCGGGCGTGGCCGCCGCGGCCGAGCGGCTCGGCGTGACCGAGAACACGGTCAAGCTCGCCTGGCTGCTGCAACGCTCGCCGGTCGTCCTGCCGATCCCAGGCACGCTCTCGATCGAGCATCTGCGCGAGAACCTCGCGGCGCTCGAGCTCGACCTCGGCGACGCGCACGACATCGCCGCCTGAACAGCCGGCATCACGCCGGCGACGTGCTCCCCATCGTCCGCACTACCGGCCGCGTGAGCCGACGAGCCGCCACGTCTCGATTGCGCCCTTCCCCTTCACGTCTACGAGCCCCATCGGCTCCGTCACGAAGTGGTCGTCCAGGAGCTCCCACGTTGAGCGGGTGATCTGGATCTCGTCGGGTGTCCCGTGCGACTCCATGCGACTCGCGCCATGCGGGTGCTCGGGTGGTCGATCTGCGCGAGATAGGCGGTTGCCTCCTCAGCGCCGAGGTAACGGTGCGCCGCCTGGGCGTACTCCGGCGGGATCCCGTCCACCTCGGTGATCGACGCCGTGCCCCGAATGCTGAGCACTTGGGGCGGGAAGCTCTCGGTGTCGATCGTGATGGCGACGTCCGGGTTCGACCGCAGATCCGGAGGCGGTAGGCGGAGTGACTCACGTGTGGCGCCGAGATGAACGTTGGCATGACCAGCTCATCGCCAGTCCAGACGAGCCAGCTCGCCGCAACACGTGGGGTCCCGTCCCGCGAGACATACGGGGCGGCAGGTGACTGTCTGCCCGCGATCGGACGAGCGGCGGGCTCCCCCTCGCGGATCGGGGTGCGCTCCAGATCGATCTGCTCGCCAGCAAGGCCCCCGGGGCCGCAATAGCGCTACATCGCTTCCGTCGCCTTCGCGACGCCGGACTGCATCTCCTGCGCGTTCATCACCGGCGAGAACGTGATCTTCGCGCCGAGCCCCATGAACAACGGCTCTGCCGCCGGCGGGATATCGCTCGAATCGTTCATCTCGAAGAAGATCAACGCGGTTCGCATCCCGTCCTCGGCTGTGAAGTAGGCCGCCTCCGCCTTCAGCGCTTCAAGCGACGCGCCCATGATCTGCGGCAGGCTCCCGTCCTTGATCGCGTCGTTGCCCGATCCGGTCGGCATCTGCACCTTCATCATCATCCGCATGCTGGCGCTCCCTCATGATTGGGGCCGACCGGCGTGCGGCGGATACCAGCAGTGCAAAACGCGCCGCGTACCGGCTCGCCGCCGGAACGCGACCCGGACTGCCGGGCGCCACAAGGTGCCCGCCACGCGAACCTACGCCTGCCACACAAGGCGCGTCAAGCAGACGCTGGCGTGATCATCGTGCTGGCCAGCCTGATCGGCTTGGCCACGCAGATTCCGATCGTCGCAAGGCTGTGGAGCGGGGCCGGGCCCTCGCCACCGCACGGCAAGCAGACGGGCAGCCCTCGCGCGGCTTTGACGCTGACCGCCGTGAGCGGGCCGGTCTGCGTCGCCGGCGGCGCCGGGCGCTCCGGTCATCGTGCCCGCTGCTTGTTCGCGCGCGGAAAGGGGCCAACTTCCCGTGGAGCGATCAGGCGCCCTACCGGATGGAGTCGTAGACCTTGAACAGCGGCAGGTACATCGAGATGACGATGAACCCGACGATCGCGCCGACCACGACGAGCATGACCGGCTCGAGGATCGAGGTCAGCGACTTGACGGCGGCCTCGACCTGGTCCTCGTAGAAGTCGGCGATCTTGGCGAGCATGCTGTCCAGGGCTCCGGTCTCCTCGCCGACGGCCACCATCTGGGCGACCATGCCCGGGAAGACGGAGGCGTGCTTGAGGGGCTCGGCGATGGTGCCGCCGCGCTTGACGGAGTCGACGACGTCGGCCATCGCCTTCTCGACGACGTGGTTGCCGGCCGTCTTGGCGGTGATGTCCAGGGCCGCGAGCAGCGGGACGCCGGCCGAGACGAGGGCAGAGAGGGTACGCGACCAGCGCGCCAGGGCGACCTTCTGGACGATGGTGCCGATCTTCATCGGCGTGCGCAGCCGCATGGCGTCCCACTTGGGGCGGCCCCACTCGCTGCGGCGGAACTTGCGGAAGCCGTAGACGGACGCGGCGGTGACGGCGATGAACGCCCACCACTCGCCCTTGATCGCGTTCGACAGTGCAACGGTGACCTTGGTGATCGTCGGCAGGTCGCCGCCGAACTGCTTGAAGACGCCGACGAAGACCGGGACGAGGAACGTCACGAGCGCGATCAGGACGATCAGCGCGAACGTCATGATCACGCCCGGGTACACCATCGCCGACTTGATCTGCCGGCGCAGCGAGTCCTCCTTCTCGAGCTGGTCGGCGACGCGCAGCAGCGAGTCCTCGAGCACCCCGCCGGTCTCGCCGGCGCGTGTCATCGCCACGAAGAGCGGCGAGAAGACCTTGGGGTGGCGCTCCAGGGCGCCGCTGAGCGGGAGGCCGGCCTCGACGTCCTTGCGCACGTCGGCGATGACGTCGGCGAGCAGCTTGTTCTCAGTCTGGGCCTCGAGGACGTACAGCGACCGCAGGATCGTCATGCCCGAGCTGATCATCGTCGACAGCTGACGCGTCAGGATCGTCAGCTCCGTCGGCTTGATCCGCTTCATGAAGTCGAGCGAGATCTCCTTGGAGGAGTGCTTGGCCTTGATGTCGAGGACGATCAGGCCACGGGCCTTCAGCTGGTCGGCGACGACCTGCTTGGAGTCTGCGTCGACCTCGCCGGTGGCCTTTGCCCCGGTGAGGTCCATCGCCTTGAAGACGTATGCGGCCATGAGCGTCAGGCGGCCTGCATGTCGCCGAAGCCGAGCAGACGGCGCAGCTCTTCGGGCACAGAGGAGCGCGTCTCGGCGAGGCGCTGGGTGATCTTGCCGGCGCGGACGAGGCTTACGAGCGCGGCCTCCATCGTCTGCATGCCGACGCCGGAGCCGGTCTGCATCGCCGACGGGATCTGGTGGGTCTTGCCCTCGCGGATGAGGTTGCGCACGGCCGGCGTGGGCACGAGCACCTCGCAGGCCACGATGCGTCCGGCGCCGTCGGCGGTGGGCAGCAGCTGCTGGGTCATGACGCCCATGAGCGCGACCGAGAGCTGCACGCGGACCTGGTCCTGCTGGGCGGACGGGAAGACGTCGATGATGCGGTCGATCGTCTGCGGCGCGCTCTGCGTGTGGAGCGTCGCGAAGACGAGGTGGCCGGTCTCGGCCGCGGTCAGCGCGGTCGAGATCGTCTCCAGGTCGCGCATCTCGCCGACGAGGATGACGTCGGGGTCCTGACGCAGGGCCGCCTTGAGGGCCAGGCCGAAGGACTGGGCGTCCGAACCGACCTCGCGCTGGTTGACCACGCACTTCTTGTGGGCGTGGAGGAACTCGATCGGGTCCTCCACGGTCATGATGTGCTCCTCGCGCGTGGCGTTGATCTGGTCGATCATCGCCGCCAGCGAGGTGGACTTGCCCGAGCCGGTCGGCCCGGTGACGAGCACGAGCCCGCGCGGCTTCTTGGTGAAGTCGTGCACCGCCGACGGGAGCCCGAGGTCGTCGATCGTGACGAGGTCGGCGGGGATCAGGCGGAAGGCCGCGCCGATCGCCGAGCGCTGGAAGTAGGCGTTGACACGGAAGCGCGCGTGCCCGGGCACCGAGTAGGCGAAGTCGATCTGCCAGTCGGTCTCGAGCTTCTGGCGCTGGTCGTTGGTCAGGATCGAGTAGACGACCTCGCGGCAGTCGGTCGGCGTGAGCCTGGGGTAGCCCTCGACCGCGACGAGGCGGCCGCGGATGCGGACCATCGGCGGAGCGCCGGCGGTGATGTGCAGGTCGGACGCGCGCCGCGCCACGACGTCCATGAGCAGGTCGGCGAAATCGAAGTTCATCGCCTGGCGGATCGGACGTTCGGCCACGCTTCTTGAGCCGCGACGGACGGACGTCCGAAGGTCGTCCGGCTAGCTGCCGCTTGACGTGACCCGGTAGACCTCGGCGATCGAGGTCCGGCCCTGCTTGACCTTGTCCAGCCCGTCCTCCTGCAGGCGGCGCATGCCTTGCTGCACGGCCACCTCGGCGATCCGGTCGGCTGACGCGCGCTCGATCGCCAGCGTGCGGATGTCCTCGCTGACCGTCATCACCTCGTACAGGCCGATGCGCCCGCGATAACCCGACCCCCCACAGCGCGCGCAGCCGACCGGCTCGTAGGCCTCCAGGTCGGCGAGCGTCGGGAAGCCGTGGTCGCGCATGACCTCGGCCGACAGGATGGTGCGGCGCTTGCAGTGCTGGCACAGCGTGCGCGCCAGGCGCTGGGCGACGATGCAGTCGATCGCGCTGGCGACGAGGAACGGCTCGATGCCCATCTCGATCAGGCGGGTGATCGCCCCGGGCGCGTCGTTGGTGTGCAGCGTGGAGAGGACGAGGTGGCCGGTGAGCGCGCCCTCGATGGCGATCTGCGCAGTCTCGCGGTCGCGGATCTCGCCGACCATGATGATGTCGGGGTCGGCGCGCATCATCGCCCGCAGGCCGCTGGCGAACGACAGGCCGGCGCGCGCGTTGACCTGCACCTGCGTGATGCCGTCGATCTGGCGCTCGACGGGATCCTCGATCGTGATGATGTTCTTCTCGGGGGTGTTGACCTCGCCCAGCGCCGCGTACAGCGACGTCGACTTGCCCGAGCCGGTCGGCCCGGTGACCAGCACGGCGCCGTAGGCCTGGCGGAAGGCGCGCTCGAAGCGCTCGCGCTCGTGGTCGGCCATCCCGAGCTTGCCCAGCTCGGGCACGCCCTCCGAGGTGTCGAGGATGCGCATGACGATCGACTCGCCGTGCACGCTGGGCAACGACACGACGCGCAGGTCGACGTGGTGGCCGTCGATCGTCACGCCGACGCGGCCGTCCTGCGGGACGCGGCGCTCGGCGATGTCGAGGTCGCTCATGATCTTCACGCGGCTGATGACGCCGCTGACCATGCGCCGCGGGACGGTGGCCGAGTCCAGCAGCACGCCGTCGACGCGGAAGCGCACGCGCAGCTGCTGGCCGTCGGGTGCGAGGTGCACGTCGGAGGCGCCCTGCTCGACGGCCTGCGCCACGATGCCGTTGACGAGCTTGATGATCGGCGCGTCCTCGGCGGACTCGAGGAGGTCGACGACCTCCGCGGCTCCCTGCTCCTCCTCCTCTTCGAAGGTCGCCGACTGCACGACGTCGTCCAGCCGCGTCAGGCGAGCGATGAGCGCGGCGATGTCCTCGCGCGAGGCGACCGCGGGGCGCACCTCGTAGCCGGTCATCAGCGCGATGTCGTCGACAGCCAGCACGTTGGCGGGATCAGCCATCGCCACGAGCAGCGCGCGATCGCCGGCGAACTGCACCGGCACGGCGTCGTAGCGCTTGGCGGCCGCCGACGAGATGAGGTTGGCGGCCCCCATGTCGACATGGAAGACGGTCAGGTCGAGGTGGTCCAGGCCGTTGCGTTCGGCGATCGCGCGGGCCAGCGCGTCCTGCGTGAGCGCGCCGGACGCAAGCAGGACCTCCTCCGGCGTCACGCCGCCGGCGCGGGCGCTCTCGATGGCCTCCTCGACGCGTTCGCGCGCAGCGAGGCCGAGTTCGACGATGACGTCGGTCAGGAAGCGCGGCCCGCCGGGGCGGGCGCGCGGCGAGGTGATCCCGTCCCACGCTTCGCCGGGCCGCTCAGCGGCCAGCGCCTCGCCCGCGGCTGTCGCCGGCGCGACCGGGCGGAGGTGGGGATGTTCGGAGGCGCTCATCGCGATCGGCGGGGTCCTCGCGCGCGGCCTGCCTCATGACGTCGAGGGGAGCGGCCCGGCCGGTCCAGCCCTCGAAGCTGAGCGCACCCTGCGCGACGAGGATCTCGAGGCCGTCGATCGTCCGTGATCCACGGCGCTGCGCCTCCTGCACCAGCGGGGTGCCGCCCGCCCGGTAGACGAAGTCGACCACGCACGCGTATTGACCGAGGGAATCGGCGCTGAGGGGCAGATCCTTGAACGTCGTAAGCGGATCGGCGAGCCCCACCGAGGTGCAGTTGACGAGCGCTTCGGCGGGGCCGGGTGCCTCGACGGCCTCGACGTCGAGGTCGGCGGCCAGCGCGCGGGCGCGGTCGGCGGTGCGGTTCCAGACCTTGACGGCGGCGCCGGCGCGCGCGAGCGCGTAGGCGGCGGCCCGCGCGGTGCCGCCCGCGCCGAGCAGCAGCGCGCTGCTCGGTGGCCGGTCGCCGAGCGCCGCGATCAGCCCGGGCGCATCGGTGTTGTCGACCGCGATCGCGCCCTGCGAGAGGTAGAGCATGTTGGCCGCGCCGATCGCCCGCGCGGCCGGCGTGGCCTCGTCGGCGAGGGCCAGCGCGGCCTCCTTGTGCGGAATCGTGACGTTGGCGCCCACGAAGCCCGCGCCGTGCAGCGCGCGCACCGTCTCGGCGAACAGCTCGGGCGGCACGGGCACGTGCTGATAGCGCCAGTCGTCGAGGCCGACCGCACGCAGCGCGGCGTTCTGCATCGCCGGCGAGCGGCTGTGGGCGACCGGCCAGCCGAGGACGCCGAGCCGCGTCAGGCCCAAGCGCCGACGCCGCCCAGGCGCTCGATGGCGATGTGGACGGTCACCCCCGGAGGCGGGTCGTCCATGGCGGGGAACCTGACGTCGGGCCCGAGGTAGGTGTGCGCCAGGCGCTGCAGGAGCTCGGGCCCTCCCCCATCTTCGACCCGCGCCCGCCCGTAGACGACGAGGTACTCCTTCAGCCCCGGGCCGATCATCTGCGTGCCCTCGAGCGAGAGCGTCACCCGGGGATCACGACGGATGTTGTCGAGCTTGCGCCTCGGGCCGAGCGATGCGAAGACGAGCTCGGAGTCCTCGAGGCCGACCCAGACGCAGCTGACCTGCGGGCTCCCGTCGTCGTTCACCGTCACCAGGTGCGCGAGCGCATCGCTCTCGAGGATCGCGCGCGCCTCGTCGGGGATGTCGGTCAGCATCGTGAGGGATCCTTGCCGCCGCGCTTCTTGCGAGCCGCATTGTAGGCCGCGACGTCCTTCTGGAACTGCGCATCGGTCGAGCTGAAGGCGTGCGCTCCGTTGCCGCAGGGCTTGACCACGTAGAAGAGGTACTTGACGCTGGCCGGGTCGGCCGCCGCCTTGATCGACGCGAGGCCGGGGTTGCCGATCGGCGTCGGCGGCAGGCCCTGGATTCTGCGCGTGTTGTAGTCCGAGTTGATCTGAAGATCGGATTCCTTCAGCGGCTTGGTCCAGTTGTTCAGGCGATAGCGCAGCGTGGCGTCCACGCCGAGCGGGATGCCCTTGCGCAGGCGGTTGTAGATGACCGCGGAGATCAGGCGGCGGTCCTTGGCGACCATCGCCTCGCGCTCGATCATCGAGGCGATGATCAGCACGTCGTAGCGGCTGAGGTGGTTGCGACGGGCGCGCTTGAGGTCGACCTGGGCGAACTGGCGCTTGAAGTTGCGCAGCTGCAGGTTGACGAGTGCGCGGGCGGTCGCCGTGCGGCTGCGCAACTCGTAGGTGTCGGGGAATAGGAAGCCCTCGAGGCTCCTGGTGCCCTTCGGCGCGCCGTAGGTGCGGGGGTTGAGCAGCCTGGAGCGCACGCTGGCCTTGACGTAGTCGCCGCGGACGCCGGCCGCCTTGACGCGCGGGGCAAGCTCGCGCCGCGAGGGTCCCTCGGGCAGCGTGACGTCGATCGTCGGCGCGGCCTTGGGCGCCTGCGTCAGCGCGGCGAGCGCATCCTTGTAAGGCATCGACTTCTTCAGCGTGTAGGTGCCCGCGCGCAGCTTGTCGCGATCGCCGGCGAGCCGGGCACGCAGCGCGAAGAAGAAGCCCGAGTCGACGACGCCGTTGCTGGCGAGCAGGTCGCCGATGTCGCTGGCGCTCGCGCCCTCGGGGACCTTCACGACGACGGCCCCGTAGCCCTTGCCGTGGAACGGCTGGTAGGTCATGAAGGCCGCGACGGCGATCGCCGCGACCAGCAGGAGCGCAAGCACCGCGAGCAGGCGGCGCGCCCACCGCCGCGGCGCCTTGCGCACGCCGAGGTTGCGGTGCGGGGGCACACCCGGCGCCCCGGGCTGCGCCTGGTACTCGGCGCGCGAGACGCGCACCGTGCCGATCGGCCGATCCCAGGAATCGGTGTGCTGATCGCCTTCGTCGGTCTGCGCGCGCGGCAGCGAGACCGTGCGCCGCGCCTGGATCGCGCCAACGGGCTCGAGCGGCTGGGTGGCCTGGGGATCGGCGGGAGGCGGCTCGGGCGCAGCGGCCTCGGCTTCGACGGGCGCGGAGCGGTTGGGCTCGGGCTCGGTGACCTCGGCGTCGGCCGCGGATCCGGAGCGGTCGGAGTCCGACTTGGAGGGGTCGGCCTCGAAGCCGTCGGTCTCGGGCTCGAACGGGTCAGGCTCGGGCTCGTCGTCTGGCTCGGGCTCGTCGGCGAGCGGCTTCGGCTCCCCGGCCGCCGCCCGCGGCTCCGGGTCGGGCTCGTCGGCGAACGGCTCCCAGCTCGGCTCGTCAGTCGCAGGAGGCGGCGGCGGCGGCTCGTCGCCGGCCGGCAGGCTCTCGGGCGGCTCGCGACCCTCGCGCATCGCGCGGCGGCGCTCGCGCTCCAGCCGCGCGGCCTCGCGATCGGCCGCGCTGCGCTCGCGGTTCTCGTCGCTGCCGCCGAACAGGGGCATCAGCCGGCCACCTCTCCGGCGTGGCGCGCCAGCCAGTCCTCGAGCAGCACGGCCGCGGCGCGGGAGTCCTCGCTCGTGCGGTCGCTGGGCCCACGCGCGGCGATCGCCGTCGTGAAGCGCTCGTCGTAGAGCTCGACCGGCACGGCGATGGCCGCCGCGAGCCGGTCGGCCCACGCGCGCGCCTCGCGCGTCTGGTCGGTGTCGGCGCCGCTCAGCCCGAGCGGCAGCCCCACGACGACCCGCTGCGCGCCGCGGTCGCGCACGACATCGACCACGCGCGCGAAGCCCTTGCGCGTGGCTGGACGCTCGACCGCTTCGATCGGTGTCGCCAGCGTTCCCGTCGGATCGCTGAGTGCGCAGCCGCAGCGTGCACTGCCGTAGTCCAGTGCAAGCACGCGCACGAGGCTAGTGGTTCGTCCGGCAGATCGCGTGCACAGCGCGTGGACGGACCACTAGATGGTTGATTCCGAATCCCGCGCGGCCGGATGGCCGTGCACCGTGGATGCCGGGCGACGCGGGCCGAAGGGGGACAGTGGCAGAGCCACGGACCCCTTCGGACCGTGGCGATCCGGCGCCGCGGGGCGCGGGCAGCCGGGCGTGGGGGGTTTGGAATCAGCCATCTAGCCGAGAGCGTGGACGATAGCCGCGCGGGCGGCCTCGATCGCGTCGGGGAGCTTGTCGGGATCGCGCCCGCCGGCCTGCGCCATCGTGTCGCGCCCGCCGCCGCCGCCGCCCGCGACCTGCGCGGCGACCTTGACGACCTCGCCCGCGCGTACGCCACGCTGCACCAGCGCGGGCGTCACCGCCGCGACGAGGTGCACGCGGCCCTCGACCGCCGTGCCGAGCACGATCGCTGCGCTTTCGCCCAGCTTGCCCTTGACGCGATCGGCGATCTCCATCAGCGCCTTGGCGTCGGGCGCCTCGACCACCTCGGCGACGACCACCGCGCCGTCGACCTGGCCCGCGCGCGCGGCCAGCTCCGCCGCATCGGGCCCGGCGGAGGCGGTGCCGGCCTTGGCCGCCGCGCGCGCCTCGGCGCGCAACGCCGCCACGGCCTCGGGCAGCCGCTCGGCCTGCGTGCGCAGGGCGTCGGCCGCCTCGTGGAGCAGGTCGTCGTGATGGCGCAGCAGCGCGACCGCCGCCGGCCCGGTGACAGCCTCGATGCGCCGCACGTTCGACGCGCTCGAGCCCTCGCTCGTGATCTTGAAGACGCCGATCTCGGCGGTTGAGCGCACGTGCGTGCCGCCGCACAGCTCGCGCGAGTAGGAGCCGTCGCCGACCTCGACCATCCGCACGACGTCGCCGTACTTCTCGCCGAAGAGCGCCATCGCGCCGAGGCGCTGGGCCTCCTCGAGTGTCGTCGTCAGCGGACGCACCGGGTCGTTGCGCAGGATCCATTCGTTGACCTGGTCCTCGACGTCGCGGCGCTCCCCGTCGCTCAGGCGCTGGGTGTGCGAGAAGTCGAAGCGCAGCTTGTCGGGTCCCACGTAGGAGCCCGCCTGATGGACGTGGGGCCCCAGCCGTGCGCGCAGCGCGGCGTGCAGCAGATGGGTGGCCGTGTGGTTGGCCTGGGTGGCGTTGCGCGCCTCGCGATCGACGCGCGCCACCACCCGCTCGCCCGGCGCGAGCACGCCTTCGACGGCCTCGACGACGATCGCCTGGTCGTCGCCGGAGCGCACGACGTCGGCCACGCGCACGAGACAGTCGCCGTCCTCGCACGCGATGGTGCCGGCGTCGGCGATCTGGCCGCCGCCCTCGGCGTAGAAGGGCGACTCGGCGAGCTTGACGATGGTGCGCCCGTCCTGCTCGCTGAGGCCCGTGACCGTCGTGTGCTCCTCGAGGTGCTCGTAGCCCGTGAAGGTCGTGGGCTCGCCCTCGACGCTCAGCGCCCCGGCCATCGCGCGCCCGGCGCCCTGGCGCGACCGCGAGCGCTGGGCCTCCATCAACGATGCGAACTCGGCGTCGCCCGCGAAGGGCACGCCGCGCTCGTCCGCGATCTCGCGCGTGAGCTCGATGGGAAAGCCGTACGTGTCGTGGAGGCGGAAGGCGTCGGCGCCGGACACCTCGCCCGCGCTCAGCAGCGAGTCGAGCAGCCGAGTCCCCTGTTCGAGGGTGCGCCCGAAGCTCTCCTCCTCGGCGGTCACCCACTTGCTGATCGTCTCGTGCCGGGCCTTCAGCTCGGGGTAGGCCGGGCCCATGATGTCGGTGATCAGGCTGACGTACTGGGGCAGGAAGCCGTGCGGGATGCCGATGCGATGGCCCTGCAGCAGCGCGCGGCGCATGATCCGGCGCAGGACGTAGCCGCGGTCCTCGTTGGAGGGCACGACGCCATCGGCGATCAGGAAGGTCATCCCGCGCGTGTGGTCGGCCAGGATCCGCAGCGCGCGCTCGTCGGGCTCGCTGGTGGCCAGCTCGCGACCGAGGTTCATGAGCGGCACGAACTGGTCGGTCTCGAAGATCGAGTCGACCCCCTGCTGGATGACCGCCATGCGGTTGAGACCCAGGCCGGTGTCGATGTTCTTGGCGGGCAGCGGGGTGAGCGTGCCGATCGGAGCCTGGTCGTACTGCATGAACACGAGGTTCCAGTACTCCAGGAAGCGCTCGTTCTCGCCGCCGGGCAGGTCGTCCTCGGTGCCCCACTCCAGGCCGCGGTCGAGGTAGAGCTCGCTGCACGGCCCGCAGGGCCCGGTCGGGCCCGCCTGCCAGAAGTTCTCCTCGCTGTTCAGCGGGATGATCCGCGAGCGCGGCACGCCGATCGCCTCCCAGACCGCGATGGCCTCCTCATCGGGGCCGAGACCGAGCGCCTCGTCGCCCTCGTGGACGGTGATCCAGATGTCGTCGGGGTTGAACCCGAAGCCGTCGAGCGACAGCTCCCAGGCGTACTCGGCGGCGCCCTGCTTGAAGTACTGGCCGATCGAGAAGTTGCCCAGCATCTCGAAGAAGGTCAGATGCCGCGTGGTGGTGCCGACGTTCTCGATGTCGACGGTCCGAAAGCTCTTCTGGCAGGTAGTGATCAGCGGGTGCGGCGGCTTCTCGATGCCCAAGAAGTACGGCTTGAGCGGCTGCATGCCCGCGGTCGTCAGCAGGACCGACGGATCGAAGCTCGCGGGTACGAGCGACCCGCTGGGCAGGCGCAGGTGGTCGCGCTGCTCGAAGAAGCCCAGGAACAGCTCGCGGATCTCGTCTGAGGTCACGCTGCGATTGTGGCGCATCCCAGCACGGCGTCGCCGCGCAGGAAGACCGCGGTCTGTCCCGGCGCCGCCCGGTCGACCGGCTCGTGCAGCGCGATCGTGTCGCCGCGCAGGGTGCACGGCACCGCCGGCGCGCGGTAGCGCAGCTTGACGGCCGAGACCTCGTCGCCGGGCCCGTGCATGCGCGCTTCGCGCACGCGCACCGTGCGCGTGGCCAGCGCGGCGCGCGGCCCGACGGTCACCGTGTTCGCGCCGGTATCGGTGCGCAGGACGTAGAGCGGCTCGCCCGCGCCGCCGACGTGCAGGCCCCGGCGCTGGCCGACGGTGAAGTTATGGGCGCCGCCGTGGCGCCCGACGACGCGGCCGGCGTCGTCGACGATGTCGCCGGGCCGCTCGCCCAGGTCGCCGTGGCGGGCAAGAAAGGCGGCGCGGCCGGTGCCGGCCAGGAAGCACAGATCCTGCGAATCGGGCTTGGAGGCAACCGGCAGGTCGTGCTCGGCGGCGATCGCCCGGACCCGTGCTTTCCGCAGGTCGCCGAGTGGGAAGCGCAGGCGCTCGAGCGTGGCGCGCGACAAGCCGGCGAGCATGTAGGCCTGGTCCTTGGCGGGATCGGCGGCCAGGCGCAGCAGGCCGTCGTCGGTGCGCCGCGCGTAGTGGCCGGTGGTCAGGGTCGGCGCGCCGATGCGTCGAGCGAAGGCGAGCATGGCGTCGAGCCGCACGCCGCCGTTGCAGCGTACGCACGGGTTCGGCGTCAGCCCCGCGGCGTGATCGGCCAGCCACGGATCGACGACGCCGGCGCGAAACTGGTCGCGCAGGTCGAGCGTGAGGTGCGCCATGCCCATCTGGTGGGCCATGGCGCGCGCAACGCGCACGGCGCTCGCCGAGCAGCACGAGCGCTCGGCATCGTTGTCGGGGTCGCGCCAGAGCTCGACCGTGATGGCGGCGGCCTCGTTTTCGGCGCTGAGCAGCGCCGCCACCGCCGAATCGACGCCGCCGCTCATCGCGACGAGCGTGCGCCGCGGGTCGGCCGCGGCCGAGCCGTCGGAGACAACAGCCGCGCCCAGCGCGCGGGCCAGCGCGTCGGCCGCCAGCTCGGCGGCGTGCAGCTTGCCGGGGCTCAGACCGCCGAGCGCGTCGGCGATCGCGGTGGTGCCCACGCGCGCTGCGTCGAGCACCGGCGCGCCGAAAACCAGCTCGACCGCCGCGCTGGCAGCGGCCTGCGCGGCACCGCAACCCGCCGCCTCGAAGCCTGCGTCGGCGACGCGATCGCCGTCCACGGCGACCCCGATGCGGACGAGGTCGCCACACGCGGCCCCGCCGGCGACACCGTCATGGGCCGGTATGCGGCCACGGCGCACGGGATGGAGCAGGTGCTCCTCGAAGCGCTCGTCGGGCACCCGGCCAGTGTAGGCCGGAGGCGGCGGTCAGCCCGCGGTCGTGTAGCAGCCGCGCGCGTGGACCTTCTTGGCGGCGGCCTGGTAGGCGTGGCCGCCGTCGCCCTCGAGCCCGACCAGCGTGAGGAAGACGTTGCCGGGCTCGGCGCCGGCCTTCAGCTTGCGCTGCGCGTCGGCCACCCACCCGCTGTCCTTCTTGGCGAAGGCGAGCATGGAGGCCTTGAGACCGCGCTCGGCGCCACTCGCGGCCTTGGCCTTGGTCAGGCGGCCGACCCCGGCGGTCTGCTCGCGCTCGGCGATGGCGAGCACCTTCGAGAGCTCGGCGACGCTGGTCGGCGGGTCGGCCTTCTGGTCGACCGCGTAGTGGAAGTCCTTGCAGACGTCGTCGGCGACCTTGGAAAACCCGGTCAGCTGGAACGCCTTCTTGGCCGCGAAGCCCTTGCCGCCGATGTCGCTGACGGCCTGGTCGATCTCCTGGGCCTGCGTGTAGCCGGTGATCGCGCGCGCCTTGCCGCCGGCTCCGATGACCAGCACCGTCGGGGACTCGAGCACCTGGGCGCCGCGCGTGATCGCCTCGTACTTGCCGACCGCGCCGACCGGGATCGCGGTCGTGACGACCTTGCCGTGGTGGTGGTTGACGGCCCGCAGGGCGCGGCGCGTGGCGCGGTCGTCGGAGCCCTCCTTGTTCCAGAAGAGCGCGACGACGACCTTGCCGGCGTCGACATCGGCCAGCAGCGGGCGCGACGGGTCGCCGGGAGCGGCGTCGGCGGCCAGGCCGGGCTTGGCCGGCTTCGGCGCGGGCTTGACGGCCTTGGGCGCCTTGGTGGCCTTTGCCACCGGCGCGGGCTTCGCCGTCGTCGCGGGCTTGGCCGCTGTGGCGTCGCCGGCGGCGGCGTCGGCGGCCGCCTTGGTCGCGGCGGCGCCCGCGTTGGACGCGTCGACGGCGCCCTTGGCCTTGCTGACGTCGTTGGCCAGGCCGGTCACGCCGGGCGCCTGCGTCGCGGCGGGCGTGGCCTCGCCCCCCGACTTGGGCCGTAGGACGGCGAACCACAGGACGCCGACGGCGAGGAGGGCGACAATGGCGATGCGATAGGGAAGGCTGAGCTGCTCCACGCCCTCCGTGTCGGCAGAAAGGGCCCGTTCTTGAGCGGAAGTTAGCTCTGCTCGACGATCGATCGGACCCCGAGCTCGCGCAGCTGCGCGGCGTCGACGGGGGCCGGTGCGCCGGTGAGCGGGTCGCCGCCGGAGGCCGTCTTGGGGAAGGCGATGACGTCGCGGATCGACTCGCGGCCGGCGATCAACGCGACGACGCGATCGATCCCCATCGCGATGCCGCCGTGCGGCGGGGCGCCGTACTTCAGCGCCTCGAGCAGGAATCCGAAGCGCACCCGCGCCTCCTCCTCGGACATGCCGAGCACCTTGAAGACCTGCTCCTGGACCTCGGGCGTGTTGATGCGGATCGAGCCGCCGCCGAGCTCCCAGCCGTCGACGATGAGGTCGTAGCCGCGCGAGAGCATCGCGCCGGGGTCGCTGAAGTCGCCGCGCGGCGCGGTGAACGGGTGGTGCACGGCGCCCCAGCCGCGCTCGACCGGCTCGAACATCGGGAAGTCGATCGTCCACATGACGTCGTGGCCGCCTTCGGGGATCAGGCCGAAGCGCCGCCCGAGCTCCAGGCGCAGGGCGCCCAGTGCCTCGGCCGCCACGCGCGGCTGGTCGGCGACGAACAGCAGCAGGTCGCCCGCGGCGGCGTTGAGCGTGCCGGCGGCCGCTGCCACGCGCTCCTCGCCGAGGAACTTGGCGATCGGCGAGCGCAGGCCGCCGTCCTCCACGAAGCCCCACGCCACCGCCTTGCCGCCGTGGCGCTGGACGACCTCGTTGAGGCCGTCGAGCTCCGAGCGCGACATCTCGCGCGCACCCGCGTTGACGGCGCGCACCGTCCCGCCCCCGGCGAGGACCGACTCGAAGACCTTGAACTCGCTGCCGCGCAGCGCCTGGGAGACGTCGACGATCTCGAGGTCGAAGCGGCGGTCGGGGCGGTCGGACCCGAAGCGCAGCATCGCCTCCTCGTAGCTCATGCGCGGCCACGGCGGCGCCGGGACGCTGATGCCGCCGGCCTCGAAGACCGCCGACATCACCGCCTCCATCACGTCGATGACGTCGCCCTCGTCGACGAAGGCCATCTCGAGGTCGAGCTGGGTGAACTCCGGCTGGCGATCGGCGCGCAGGTCCTCGTCGCGGAAGCAGCGCGCGATCTGGTAGTAGCGCTCGTAGCCGCTCATCATCAGCAGCTGCTTGAAGAGCTGAGGCGACTGCGGCAGCGCGTACCACGAGCCCGGCTGCAGGCGGCTGGGAACGAGGAAATCGCGCGCGCCCTCGGGCGTCGAGCGCGTGAGGATCGGCGTCTCGATCTCCAGGAAGTCGCGCTCGTTGAGCACCTCGCGCATCGTCGCGACGACGGTGTGGCGCAGCTCCATCGTCTCGCGCATGTGCTCTCGGCGCAGGTCGAGCATCCGGTGCTGCAGGCGGATCATCTCGTCGACCGGCGTGTCCTCGTCGACGGGGAAGGGCGGCGTCTCGCTCGTGGCCAGGCGCCGCAGCGAGCGCACATGGATCTCGATGTCGCCCGTCGCCAGGTTCGGATTGACGTTCTCCGGCGAGCGCTTGACGATCTCGCCCTCGGCGCTGAGCACGTGCTCGGAGCGGAGATCCTCGGCCAGCGCGAACGCATCGCCGGAGGCCTGCGGGTGGACGACGAGCTGCACGATGCCCGAGCGATCGCGCAGGTCGATGAAGATCAGCCCGCCGTGGTCGCGGCGGCGGTGCACCCAGCCGGCCACGCGCACCTCGGTGCCGCAGCGCGCCGCGCTCAGGTCGCCGGCCCAGGCGTCGCGGAAGGTGTTGGCGCGCGGGGCGTGCTTCATCCCGCGTGGCGCCCCTTGATGACGCGCGCGACGGCGGCGGCCGCTGACTCGACGCTCTCCTGCTCGCCGGAGTCCATGTCGCGAAGCTGGATGCCGTCGGCGCCCACGATGGCAACGTAGCGAGAGCCGGCGCGATCTGCCTGTCGGAGCTGCCCCTTGATCGACCGCCCGGCGAGCTCCTGCTGGACGGCCAGGCCCGCGGCGCGTGCCTCCGTGGCCAGCGCGAAGGCCTCGACGCCGCGGTCCTCGTGCGCCACGTAGAGATCGGTGACCGGCTCGGGGAGCGGCCGCTCGCCGGCCGACAACAGGATCCGCTCGATCCCGGCCGCCCAGCCCATGCCGGGCGTCGGCGGGCCGCCGATCAGCTCGATGAGCCCGTCGTAGCGCCCGCCGCCGGCCACGCCGGACTGGGCGCCGAGCGCGTCGGAGGTGAATTCGAAGATCGTGCGCGTGTAGTAGTCGATGCCGCGCACGAGCGCGCCGTCGAGGTCCCAGTCGATCCCGGCCACGCGCAGCCGCGCGCAGACCTCGTCGAAGTGCTCGCGGTCCTCGGTACCGAGGGCGTCTAGCAGCAGCGGCGCGTCGCGCATGACCTCCTGCGTGCCCGGGTCCTTGGCGTCGAAGGCGCGCAGCGGGTTGAGGTCGATGCGGTCGCGCACGTCGCGCGAGAGGCGGTCCTCATGGGCGTGCAGGTAGGCGGCCAGGCGCTCGCGGTACTCGACGCGCGAGTCCAGGCTGCCCAGCGAGCCCAGCCGCAGGCGCAGGCCGCGCACGTCGAGCTCGCCGAGCAGCGTGTGCAGCAGGACGATCGTCTCGGCGTCGACGGCGGGGTCGTCGGAGCCGATCGCCTCGGCGCCGAGCTGCCAGAACTGGCGGTAGCGCCCGGCCTGCGGCTTCTCCTGGCGGAAGAAGCTGGACAGGTACCAGAGCTTCACCGGCTGGGGGAGCTTGTGCATGCCGTGCTCGAGGTAAGCGCGGCAGACCGGCGCCGTTCCCTCCGGGCGCAGCGTCATCGAGCGCCCGCCGGCGTCCTCGAACGTATACATCTCCTTCTGGACGATGTCGGTCGACTGGCCGACGCCGCGCGCGAACAGCTCGGTGGCCTCGAAGGTCGGGGTCTCGATGCGCCGGTAGCCGGCCGGCTCGAGGATGCGGCGCGCGGCCGCCTCCAGGCCGGCGCGCACGACGGCCTGGTCGGGCAGCACGTCGTACGTGCCGCGCGGCGCCTGGAGCTTCTCGCTCACCGGCCCGCGAGCGCCTGCAGGAACGGGTTGCTCGCGCGCTCGCGCCCGAGCGTCGTCAGCCCCATGTGGCCGGGATGGACGGTGGTCTCGTCGTCGAAGCGCTCGAGCAGGCCGGCGATCGACTCCATCAGCAGCGCGTGGTCGCCGCCGGGCAGGTCGGTTCGCCCGATCGACCCCTGGAAGAGGACGTCGCCGGAGAACAGCGCGCCGTCGATCACGAAGGTCACGTGGCCGGGGCTGTGGCCGGGCGTCGAAGAGGACCTCGATGTCCAGGCCGGCAAGGTCGAGGCGGTCGCCGCCGTCGATCGCGTGGTCGGCCTCCCACCCTTCGACGGGGCCGAACATCGGCGGGAAGAAGGCGGCGGGGTCGGCGAGCACGGCCAGCTCGCCGCGCGGGCAGTGGACCGGCGCCCCGGTCGCGCGGGCCAGTGGCGCCACCGCGCCGATGTGGTCGAAGTGCGTGTGGGTGAGCAGGATCGCCTCGAGCGACACCCCGAGCTCGTCCATCGCCTTCTGCAGGCGTGACGGCTCGTCGCCCGGATCGATCAGCAGCGCGCGATCGCCGCCGTCGGCGCGCACGAGGTAGCAGTTCTCCTGCAGCGGGCCGACCGTGAACATGCGCACGTCCACGGCTACTCCTTCCCCTGGGCGAGCTTGGCCTGCCGGCGACGGTAGATGAAGCTGTCGGTGAAGTAGGTCAGCGGCGTGTAGAAGAGCACCAGGAAGATGCCGAAGAGCACCGCGGGCGCGGGCTTGAGCTTCAGCAGGAAGATCGAGACGACGACGAAGAGCGCCGACGCGATGCCGGCCCGCTGGAGCGCGCTGCGCCAGCTCGGCGGCTTCGAGTAGCGGTTCCCGCGCTGGCCGCGCGACTGGGTCTTGCGCTCGGTCTCCGACAGCTTGCGGCCGGTGCGCCCGCGCGTCTCGACCACCCCGGCGGCGTTGCCGCGGTGCTTGGTCCGGCGCTTTCTGCGTGTTGATGCCACTTTCAGCTAGGACTCTAGTCGCTCCTCGATCGTCGCCCGATTGCGGATCGGGACGCGATCGGGCCAGCCGTCGAACGCGGACCGTGGCGCGAGGCCGACGAGCTCGGCCTCGGTAACCGGGGCGTGGCGCTCGACGGCCGCCAGCAGGTCGGCGAGTGGCAGCGCGTGGTGATCCTCGACGTTGCAGGAGACCTGCGCCACGTCGCCGCGCGCGGCGAGCGTCAGGCCGATCGCCCGCAGCCCGGGCAGTCCCTCGGGGCCACCCTCGCGGATCGCCTGAGCGATGGCGCGCGCGTCGGCGCGGGTCGCGGCCGGGCCGAGCTCGAGGTTGAAGGCCACGAGCGGCGGGCGCGCGCTGACGAGCGCCGCGCCGGCGGTCGGGTGCATCGCGGCGGGGCCGAAGTCGGGCTGCAGGCCGTCGGCCATGCGCTGCTTGAGACCGGGCGGACCACCGGCGCGCAACTCGGCCCGCGTTCTCCCGCCCGCGAGCGCGCCGTAGAGGAAGACGGGTAGGCCGAGCGTGCCGAGCAGATCGGCCAGCGCGAGCGCCTCGGCGGTCGCCGCGCCGCGCTGGTCGGGCGTGCGGTACACGACCGGGGCGACATCGAGGGCGCCGACGTGCGGGTGCAGGCCGGCGTGGGCGGTGAGATCGATGCGCTCGATCGCCTCGCGGGCCCCGGCGGCGCACGCCTCGTGCAGGATCCCGGACGCCGCCGCGAGCGTGAACACGCCACGATGGTGGTCAGGATCCGCGTGGCTATCGAGGATCCGCGCTCCTCCGGCCCTGAAGGCTTCGCCGATCGCATCGAGCACGTCGTGGTCGCGCCCTTCGGAGACGTTGGGGACCGCGAGCAGCACCTAGTGGGCCTTCACGAGAGGACGTAGCGCCCGCCGTCGAGCACGGTGACGTCGCCGATGGTCAGCGTCGCGTCGGTGACCATCACGTCGAGGTGGATCGGCACGGCGACCGTGCCGCCGATCCCCGCGCTCGCGCCGAAGGCCACGTGGACGGTCCCGAGCATCTTCTCGTCCTCGAGGATGTTGCCGGTCAGGCGCGCGCGGTCGTTGGTGCCGACGCCGAGCTCGGCGAGGTTGGTGCCCTGCTCGCCGGCGCCGGTGAGAAGCTCGAGCAGGCGCTCGCCCTCGGGCCCTGTGCCGCGGGTGATGTGCCCGCCCTCGACGGTCAGGTGCGCGGGGTGGCCCTGCACGAGGCCGAGCGAGGCGATCGACCGCGTGGCGATCGTCCCTTCTCCCCCGGCCGGCGCGATGAAGCCCTCGCCGCACGGCAGGTTGCCGAAGGCGCCGGGGACGGTCAGGTCGCCGTCGTCGACGATGCCGCGGCGGCCTCCGAGGTCCAGGCTCAGGTCGGTGCCGCGCGGGCAGGTGACGTGCGCCTCGCCCGCGTCGTCGAGCAGCTCGGCCACCGCGCGCGAGCGCGCGCGCAGGACCTCGAAGTCGACGTCCATCAGACGGGCGAGCATGTCGGCGGTGACGGTCGGCATGGTCGCGCCGCGGGCGCCGCCGTCGGTCGCGCGCTTGCGCGCCTGGGTGTGCGACATCGAGCGACTGGTGGGTGCGATGAACACGTCGCACGCCGCGAGCGCCTCGGCGATCGGCCGGGGCGGCTCGGTGCCGTGGTTCTCGCGCGGCGCCATCACGGCGAGCACCGCGTCGGCCTGCGCGCGCTCGGCCTCGTCGCGCAGCGCCTCGCCGACGTCGGCCAGCGGCGCGTCGACGACGACGACGACGTCCTCGCCGGGCGCGACGGCGAGGCACTGCTGGACGACGGTGCGTACGGCGCGGGCGAGACCGGTCATGGCCGGGACGCTACTAGCGTGATACCACCGTGTACCGCGTGCCCGAGTGGATCGTCGATGGGAACAACGTCATGGGCGCCAGGCCCGATGGTTGGTGGCGCGATCGCCGCTCTGCGCAGCGTCGCCTCGTCGAGCGATTGGAGGCCTTCGCGGCCGCACGCGACGAGCCGATCACCGTGATCTTCGACGGTCCGCGCCATGACGGCGTCGGTGGCGGCGACCGCGTTGCCGTCCGCTTCGCCCGCCGCCGAGGGCGCGACGCGGCCGACGACGATGTCGCGGCGCTCGTCACGCGCCACCCCGAGCCCGCGAGCCTGACCGTCGCGACGTCCGATGCGCGGCTGGCCGAGCGCGTGACGGTCGCCGGCGCGCGCGTCGTCGGCGCGGGCGCGTTCCTGCGCGAGCTGGACGCACTCTAGGGTCCGGGTGGTGGAGCCGACCCCGTTCGTTCCGCCGCCCTCGGCCGGGCGCGTGTTCACCGATCACGGACGGGCGGGGCTGGGCGACGTCGCGCCGTCAGGGCGCGCGCGGTTCGACGCGATCGCGCGCTGGCTGCAGGACGCGGCGTTCGCCGACCTCGTCCACTCAGGCCTGCACGACGACGGCGTCTGGGTCGTGCGCCGGCTGCGGTTGCGCGTCGAGCGCTTCCCGCGGTTTCGCGAGGCGGTCGCGGTCGCCACGTGGTGCAGCGGCACGGGCTCGCTCGTGGCCGAGCGGCGCAGCACCGTGCGCGGCGACGAGGGCGGGCTGGTGGAGGCGGTCGCGCTTTGGGTCCACCTCGATCCCGACGGGACGCGACCGCGGCCGATGCCCGCGGGCTTCGACGACGTCTACGGCCCTTCGGCGGCGGGGCGCCGCGTGCGCGCGCGGCTGCGCCACCCCGGCCCGGCGACGGACGCCGCTCGGGTCGTGCCATGGCGTTTCCGCGCGGCCGACCTCGACCTCGCCGACCACGTCAACAACGCGGTCTACTGGGAGGCGCTCGAGGAGGGTCTCGCCGCCGACCACCGGCCAGAGCCGCTCGACGACCGCCCAGCCGCCGGCCCCCCGCAGGAACCGCTCGACGCCGAGATCGAGCACCGCGCACCGGGCGACGCCGGCGAGGCGTCGCTGCTGCTCGACGGCCGGATGCTCTGGGTTACGGCGCCGGACGGCGAGGTGCTCGCCTCGTTCTTGTGCCATGAGCACAATTTTAGGCCTGTCCGATGAGCCGCTGACGCACAGACCGTCGACGAACTTGCGCGTAGGGTCGAGACATGTCCAAATCCGGCCAGATCTCGAACCTGCTCGCCGTGATCATCCCGTTCATCGCCTTCATCGTCGCTGTGGTGCTCCTGTGGGGCAACGGCGTGGGCCTGCACGACCTCGTCCTCTTCGCCGTGATGTACGTGGTGACGGGATTCGGGGTGACGGTCGGCTTCCACCGGTTGCTGACCCACCGCTCGTTCGCCACCAGCAAGCCGGTCGAGTACCTCTTCGCGGTGATGGGCTCGATGTCGGTGCAGGGCCCGGTCATCTCGTGGGTGTCCGACCACCGCAAGCACCACGCGCACTCTGACGAGGAGGGCGATCCGCACAGCCCGCACGTCGGCGCCGGCTCGGGTCTGCGCGGGCTGATCCATGCGCACGTCGGCTGGCTCATCACCGAGCAGGGGATCGCGCGCAAGCGCAAGTACGCCCCCGACCTCATGGACGACACGCGGGATGCGCCGCATCAACCGCTCGTTCCCGTGGCTCGTCGTGCTCGGCCTCGCGATCCCGGCGGCGGTCGGCTACATGATCACCGGGCGCATCACCGGCGCCCTGACCGGCCTGCTCTGGGGCGGCCTGGTCCGCGTCTTCTTCGTCCACCACGTGACGTGGTCGATCAACTCGGTCTGCCACTTCTTCGGCACCCGGCGCTTCGCCGTCGACGACCATTCGACCAATGTCTTCTGGCTGGCGCTGCCGACGCTCGGCGAGGCCTGGCACCACAACCACCACGCCTTCCCGCGCTCGGCCTTCCACGGTCTGGGCCGCCTCGAGCTCGATCCGTCGGCGTGGCTCATCCGCACGATGGAGCGGCTCGGCCTGATCTGGGACGTCGTGCGCATCACGCCCGAGCGCCAGGCGCAGAAGCTCGTCGTGCCCGCCGCGCCGGCTGACGGTCCAGCGCAGCGCGCCGCCTGACGGGCCTGCGCAGCGCACCGGCTAGATTCCGTCGCCATGGCCGAGAGCTTCTGCCGCGTCGGCGACATCGACCTCTGCTACGAGACGTTCGGCGACCCCGCCGACCCCGCGCTGCTGCTCATCATGGGGCTGGGGACGCAGATGCTCGCGTGGCAGGACGACTTCTGCTCCGAGCTTGCCGGCCGCGGGTTGTTCGTCGTGCGCTACGACAACCGCGACATCGGCCGCTCGACCATCTTCGGCGATGCCCCGGTGCCGACCCTCGGCCAGATCCTGCGCCGCGACAAGCGCGCCGCCTCGTACACGCTGGCCGAGATGGCCGCCGACGGCGTCGGCCTGCTGGACCACCTCGGAATCGAGCGCGCGCACCTGGTCGGCGCCTCGATGGGCGGCATGATCGCGCAGACGATCGCCGCCCGGCGACCCGAGCGGGTTATGTCGCTTGTCTCGATCATGTCGAGCACCGGCAGCCGCTGGCGGGGCCAGCCGGCGCTGCGCACATACAGCAAGTTCCTGCGCCCGATGCCCGGTGATCGCGAGGGCTTCGTCGACCAGGCCACCGGGTTGTTCGCCTGGATCGGCTCACCTGGCTTCGATCGCGACGAGCCCGCACTGCGGGAGCTGCTCGGGCGCATGTACGACCGCGGCCACGATCCCGGGTCGTCGACCCGCCAGCTCGCGGCGATCCTGGCCTCGGGCGATCGCACCGCGGAGCTGCGCCACATCACGGCGCCGACGGTCGTCATCCACGGGACCGCGGACAAGCTGGTCGGTCGGTCCGGCGGCCGGGCGACCGCGCGGGCGATCCCCGGCGCGCGGTTGATCACGATCGAGGGCATGGGCCACGACCTCCCCCGCGGCGCCTGGCCGCAGATCATCGACGCGATCGTCGAGAACGCGGCACGCGCCGGTGGAGCGGTGAGCGCGTCGCGCCAGGCGGCGTAGGTTCGACTTCACGCCCCGGCCGGGTTATCGTCGGCACGGGTGATGAGGACGCGTACGCGACAGGGACCGGTCGGAGTGCGTGTCCGGGCGTTCGGATACGCGACTCCCGAGGACGCGAGCGATGCCGAGGCACAGCAGGTCGCGATCGCGGGGGCGTGCGAACGGCTCGGGCTCGATCTCGTTGACGTCGTTGGGGACGACGCCGGGCTCGGGCGCGTGCTGGAGCGGATCGACACCGGCGAGGCGTCGTGTCTGGTCGTGAGCGGACTGGACCGCCTGAGCGGCGGGGTGGCCGAGTTCGCCTCGGTCGTCGACCGGCTCGAGAGGAGCGGCACGCGGCTGATCGCGCTCGACGTCGGCCTGGACACCGCGACCGAGCCGGGGAAGCTGGCCGTCACCAGGCGACCGCCGCGGCGGCTGCCGTGGATGCCCGAGGAAGAACCCGAGCCCGCCCCGGCGCCCGAACCCGAGCCTGAGCCGGCCGCGATCGAGGAGCCGGCCGCGACGGCGGCGCCCGCGGCTGCCGCACAATCGGCCGCCGCCGAGCCCGTGGCAGCCGCCGAGCCCGTCCCGCCACCGGAGCCGCCCGCTCCAGCCGAGCCCCCCGCGGCCGCCCCGCCGACCCCCGTCGAGGAGCCGGTCGCAGCCGAGGTCGAGGCCGGGGCGCCGCCGGTCGAAGCCGCTCCGGAGCCTCCCGCGGAGGCACCGGCGGCCACCCGCGCGCTGGGCTACGCGAGCGCGCCGGCCGATGGCGAGGGCGACCGCGACGACCTCGACGCCCAGCGCCAGGCGATCGAGCGCAGCTGCGAGCGCCACGGCTGCGAGCTGGTCGAGCTCGTCGCCGACCGCGAGCCCAAGGACGGCAAGGCGTTCGACCGCCCGGGGCTGTCGCACGCCCTGCAGCGCATCGCCGCCGGGGACGCGTCGTGCCTGATCGTCAGCGGTCTGGAGCGCCTGAGCCGCTCGGTCGCCGAGCTCGGGACGCTCGTGCACTGGCTCGAGGAGAACGGCATCCGGCTCGTCGCCGTCGACATCGACCTCGACACAGCCAGCCCGGCCGGCCGCGGCACGGCCCGCGCGCTGGCCTCCGTGGCCAAGATCGAGCACGACCGCCTTTCGGAGCGCACGCGCAAGGGCCTGGCGGCCGCGCGTGCCAAGCGCCATGCCGCCGCCGGCGATCCGAACGCGACCGACTGGACTGCGCTGCGCCAACGCATCGCCGGCATGCGGGCCGATGGCATGACCCTGCAGGCGATCGCCGACGCGCTCAACGCCGAGGGCGTGCCTACGCAGCGCGGGGGCGCGGAATGGCGGCCATCGAGCGTGCAGACGGCGGCCGGTTACAAGCGCCGCGCGCGCCCGAGGGGGATCGGGGACCTCCCCGGCAAGCAACCGCCGAGCGCCGGCTGACATACGCGCGGCGGCCGGAATCGCCGCTCAGGAGCCGATTTTTCCGCAACGTACGGTTGCGTAAAGGCCCAAATTGGTTGCATGCGCTGGGCGCGGCGGCGCATACTCGCCTCGAGCAATTGGGGGGCAGCATCTCCAGCCGGAGTCGGAGACCGGCGATATAGAAGCGCTGTCCAGCTCACCTCCGCCCATGCTGCGGAGGTCGTCTTTCGATGAGCTGAGCGTCGATAAGCGGCGCCTGGCGGGCGCGCATGTCGCCCACTACATGTGCAATCCATCGGAAGGGAGCTTGATGGCGTGTAAGCGCTTCATCGCTCTGGGAGCTAGCCTCGCCGCGCTGGCGATCGCTGGACCTGTAGCCCCGGCCTTCGGGGACAGTTCCGCCGGTCAGACAGCGGGCAATGCCGGCGGCTCCCAGTCCGCGAATGGCAGTGCCACCGCGCAAGGCGCCGGTCAAACCCAGTCCGCGGGCGACGGTTGTACCGTCGGCTGCGGCGGATCGGGCCAAGCGCAAGAGCTCTCGCAGACCTCCGACACTGCGCAGAGTGCCGACTCGTCGGCAGACGCCAATCAGAATGCGGTCAACGCCAACGTTCCCGTCGTGGTTGACGGGAGTGGGGTTTCCGTGGGTGATCCAAGTTCTGCCACGCAGAACCTGACCAACACGGCAAGCTCGTCGGCGTCGAACACCGCCTCCACCACCCAGGGCGCAAGCCAGTCCCAGACAAGCGGCTCAAGCTGCGTGTCGGGCTGCGGCGGCTCCGGGCAGGCACAGGCCACGTACCAGGGCGCTTCGACGTCCCAGCACGCGACCTCGGGGGCGAACGCGCATCAGAACGGCGTCAACGCCAACGTGCCGGTTTCCGTCGCCGGAGGAACGGTTACGGGCGGCTCGAGTTCTGCCTCGCAGAACAACAGCAACTCGGCAACCTCCTCGGCGTCGAACAACGCCTCGACCAACCAGACCGCCAGTCAGTCGCAGTCAAGCAGCTCCAGCTGCGTGGCCGGCTGCGGCGGGTCCGGGCAGGCCCAGGAGTTGGATCAGTCGGCATCGACCGATCAGTCCTCGAACTCGCAAGCGGACGCCGATCAGAACGGCGTAAACGCGAACATCCCCATTAGTGTCGCCGGTGGCGACATCACGGGCGGTGACAGCTCCGCGAGCCAGTCCCTGGACAACTCGGCGACGTCGTCCGCGTCCAACTCGGCCGACACCACCCAGGACGCCACTCAGGACCAGACGAGCAGCTCCAACTGCCTGTTCGGTTGCGGTGGCGCTGGCCAGGCACAGGATGCGAGTCAGTACGCCACCACTGATCAGTCCGCGGACTCGTCCGCGAACGCGTATCAGAACGGGGTCAACGCAAACATCCCGATAGCCGTCGCCGGCGGTGACGTCACCGAGGGCTCGAGTTCTGCGTCGCAGAACAACAGCAACTCGGCGGACTCGTCGGCATCCAACGAGGCAAGTACCAGTCAATCCGCCAACCAGTCGCAGTCGAGCAGCTCCAGCTGCGTGGCCGGCTGTGGCGGATCGGGACAGTTCCAGGACCTGTCGCAGGATGCCAGCACCGACCAGACGGCCGACTCGGAGGCCGACGCCGATCAGAACGGCGTCAATGCCAACATCCCGGTCTCGGTCGCCGGTGGCAACATCACGGGTGGCGACAGCTCGGCGGATCAGACCCTGGACAACTCGGCGAGCTCGGATGCATCGAACTCCGCCGACACGACCCAGGACGCCGGCCAGAGCCAGACGAGCAGCAGCAGCTGCCTGTTCGGCTGTGGCGGCTCCGGGCAGGCGCAGGGGCTCTCACAGAGCGCCAGCACCAGCCAGGACGCCTCCTCGTCGGCTGATGCCGACCAGAACGGCGTGAACGCCAACATCCCGGTCGCAATCGCCGGGGGCGACATCACCGAGGGCTCGAGCTCTGCTACGCAGAACAACAGCAACTCGGCTGATTCGTCCGCGTCGAACGACCCGGGTACCACCCAGAGCGCGGACCAGAGCCAGGAAAGCAGCGACAGCTGCTTCGCCGGCTGTGGCGGCTCGGGGCAGGCACAGGAGCTCGACCAGTCGGCGAGTACCGACCAGACGGCCAACTCGGAGGCGAACGCCGTGCAGAACGGCGTCAACTCCAACGCGCCGCAGTATCTGAGCGGTTACGACCTCACCACTGGCGACAGCTCCGCGGAACAGTCCCTCTACAACTCGGCCACTTCAGACGCATCGAACGAGGCCGAGACCACCCAGACCGCCAGTCAGAACCAGTCCAGCAGCGATAGCTGCGCGGCCGGTTGTGGCGGTTCGGGCCAGGCCCAGATCCTGGGTCAGAACGCGGAGACCAACCAGGACGCAAACTCGTCGGCGGACGCCGATCAGTACGCAACCAACGAGGGTTCCGTGCAGTTGGCGGCCAACTACGCCGACTCGTCGGCGTACAACACCGCCGACACCAGCCAGGACGCCAGCCAGGACCAGTCAAGCAGCAACAGCTGCGTGGTCGGTTGTGGCGGTTCCGGGCAGGCCCAAGCAGCCGGACAGTGGGCAAGCACCGACCAGAGCGCTGACTCCTCGGCCAACGCCGAGCAGAACGCGCTCAACACCGGTGCCGTGCAGCTGGCAGGGAACAGCGCCTCCTCGGAGGCGTCGAACGACGCCAGCACCGACCAGAGCACCGACCAGAGCCAGTCAAGCAGCAGCAGCTGCGTGGCGGCCTGCGGCGGCTCCGGTCAGATCCAGCTGTCGGGCCAGTGGGCAGACACCAGCCAGGACGCGACCTCGTCGGCGGACGCCGACCAGAGCGCGACCAACGCCGGTGCCTTCCAGCTGGCGGATAACTCCGCCTACTCGTCGGCATCCAACGACGCCGACACCACCCAGGACCCGATCCAGGACCAGTCCAGCAGCAACAGCTGCGTGGTCGCTTGTGGCGGTTCCGGGCAAGCCCAGGCCGCAGGCCAATGGGCAAGCACCGACCAGACCGCTGACTCCTCGGCCAACGCCGAGCAGGACGCGCTCAACGCCGGCGCTATCCAGCTAGCGGGAAACAGCGCCGACTCGTCGGCGTACAACACCGCCAGCACCGACCAGAGCACCGACCAGACGCAGTCCAGCAGCAGCAGCTGCGTGGTTGCTTGTGGCGGCTCCGGTCAGATCCAATTGGCGGGCCAGTGGGCAGACACCAGCCAGGACGCGAACTCTTCGGCGGATGCCGATCAGTACGCGCTCAACGCTGGCGCCTTCCAGCTGGCGGATAACTCCGCCTATTCGTCGGCATCCAATGACGCCGACACCAGCCAGGATCTCAGCCAGGACCAGTCCAGCAGCAATAGCTGCGTGGTCGCTTGTGGCGGTTCCGGGCAGGTCCAGGCAGCCGGACAGTGGGCGAGCACCGACCAGACCGCTGACTCCTCGGCCAACGCCGAGCAGGACGCGCTCAACGTCGGCGGCGTCCAGCTGGCGGGAAACAGCGCCGACTCGTCGGCGTACAACACCGCCAGCACCGACCAGAGCACCGACCAGAGCCAGTCAAGCAGCAGCAGCTGCGTGGCGGCCTGCGGCGGCTCCGGTCAGATCCAGCTGTCGGGCCAGTGGGCAGACACCAGCCAGGACGCGACCTCGTCGGCGGACGCCGACCAGAGCGCGCTCAACGCCGGTGCGGTCCAATTGGCGGGTAACTCCGCCTACTCGTCGGCGTCCAACGACGCCGACACCACCCAGGACACCAGCCAGGACCAGTCCAGCAGCGACAGCTGCGTGGTCGCTTGTGGCGGTTCCGGGCAGGCCCAGGCCGCAGGCCAGTGGGCGAGCACCGACCAGACCGCGGACTCCTCGGCCAACGCCGAGCAGGACGCGCTCAACGTCGGCGCTATCCAGCTGGCGGGAAACAGCGCCGACTCGTCGGCGTACAACACCGCCAGCACCGACCAGAGCACCGACCAGACCCAGTCCAGCAGCAGCAGCTGCGTGGCGGCCTGCGGCGGCTCCGGTCAGATCCAATTGGCGGGCCAGTGGGCAGACACCAGCCAGGACGCGAACTCTTCGGCCGACGCCGAGCAGAACGCGCTCAACGCTGGCGCCTTCCAGCTGGCGGATAACTCCGCCTACTCGTCGGCATCCAACGACGCCGACACCACCCAGGATCCCAGCCAGGACCAGTCCAGCAGCGACAGCTGCTTCGCCGGTTGTGGCGGTTCCGGGCAGATCCAGGCAGCCGGACAGTGGGCCACCACCGACCAGACCGCTGACTCCTCGGCCAACGCCGAGCAGAACGCGCTCAACACCGGTGGCGTGCAGATCGCCGCGAACACGGCGATCTCTTCGGCGGACAACACCGCCGAGACCACGCAGAGTGCCGACCAGTCGCAGTCCAGCAGCGCGAGCTGCTTCGTGGGCTGCGGCGGTGCCGGCCAGGTCCAGCTCGCCGGGCAGTGGGCGAACACCGACCAGGACGCGAACTCCTCGGCTGACGCCGACCAGAACGCGGTCAACGGCGGTGGCGTCCAGTTCGCGCTCAACATCGCGGACTCGTCGGCGTCCAACGATGCCGAGACCAGCCAGGATGCCGACCAGTCGCAGGACAGCGACTCGGCCGCGCCGGGCAGGTGCAGGCGCTGGTGCAGTCGGCCAACACGGAGCAAAGCGCGTCCTCCTCGGCGAACGCCGAGCAGAACGCGGTCAACGGTGGCGACTCGAGCTCCTCTGATTCAGAGGCGCCCGGGACCCCGCCCGCGACTCCGCCGGCCGGTAGTGGCAACCCCGCCCCGAATGGGCCCGGGGTCGCAGCGGTCGTCGCCGCCGCCTCCACGGCGGCTGTGAGTGCCCAGCCTCGTGCTGTGGCGCGGAAGGCGACCAAGAAGCGCGCCGCGAAGAAGCACCGCGCGGCGAAGAAGCACCGCGCGGCCAAGAAGAGCCGGCGTGCCAGCCACACGGCCCCGAAGCACAAGAAGAGCGCGAAGGCCAAGAAGGCCAAGCGCACTCATCGTGCCCGGAGGACCCACGGCTAGGGAAGTACAGAGCGCAATGACGCGCTCACCTGGTGCCGCCGGTCGGCCGATCATCGGTCGGCCGGCGGTCACCGGCCCGCGCGGCGCATGCCGGGGAGGCGCGTCGTGAGGCGCGCGCTCGTGGCTCGCGCCGCGGCGGTGGCCTTGTTCCTGCCCGGCGCCGCGGCGGCGTCGGCTCGCGCGGACGAGACGACCGGTACGCCAGAGCCGGGAGGCGGCGCGGTCTCGCCGGATCAAGCCGCTGCGCCGAGCGCGCCGGACGCTGCGCCGGCCACGCCGACGAGCACCACCGCGACGTCCGGCCCGGGAGCGCCGCGAGCCGGCGGCCGAGCCCGCGGCATCCACTCCACCCACCCCACCCCCGCCTCCGGATCCGCCGGCGGCGCCCGACCCGCCTGCACCGCAGGCCTCATCCGACCCCTCGGACGCGCACGCCGCGCCCGACCCACCTTCCGCTGCGCATGCGGCGGCGGCAGCCCCGCCGCGACCCCTCCTACGGCCGCCGCCGCTGCGCCCGCGAACCAGGAGACGCGCAAGCCCGCGTGGCACGACCCGGCCCCGTCCAGCGCATCGGCTGCGTCCAGTACGTCGCCTCCGCCCAGCGCCCCGTCCTCCCCCGCGGCGACCGTCCCGATCGCCAGCGCGCAGAACATGAGCACGGTCTTCCAGACCGTGTGGCAGGTCCAGCAGGGCTGCAAGACGTACTGCTACGCGACGAGCCAGACGCAAACGGCCACGCAATCCTCCGCGACCAACCAGAAGGCCACGGCCACCGGCAGCGCTTCGACGCCGACCGGTGCCCTAGCGCTCAACGTCGCCACCACGATCCAGTTCATCGTGCAGACGCAGCTCGGCTGCGTGGCGTTCTGCTACTCGACCAGCCAGACCCAGTCGGCCTCGCAGGACGCGCAGACCACGCAACTCGCCAACGCGACCGCCGACGCGATCGTGACCGCAATCAACGTCGCCGACACCTTCCAGTTCGTCTGGCAGATCCAGGACGGCTGCTCGTTCGAGTGCCGCGACGTGACGACGTCGCAGTCCGTCGCCCAGAACGAGGCGACCGACCAGCAGCAGACGACGTCGGCCGCGACTTCGGGGGCGCCCCCGTTCGACGGGCCGCAGACCTTCCTGGCCTGGATCGCGGTCATCGCGGGCAATGTCGGGGCGACAGTCCAGACGATCTACCAGTACGACGAGGCGACCTGTTTGGAGAACTGCACCGGTGACGCCCAGGCGCAGGATGCCGCCCAGTCGGTCGTCACCGACCAGGAGGCCGATGCGTTCACCGACGGGCAGAGCGCGCCGGTAAGCGCCGCGCCGCCGTCCGGCGGCACGCCGGAGCCCGGGCCGCCGATTGCGCCGCCGTCGGACCTGGCGCCGCAGGCCCCGGTCGTCGTGGCCGCGGCACCATTGCCGGCGCCCGCGGCGACCGCGCCATCCGTAGCAGGCACGCAGGTGTCGCCGCAGGCCGCAACGGCCGCGCGCATCGCGAGCCCAGCGCCATCGCCCCAAGCCGCGCCGACGATGCGCGTCGCATCGGCCGAGTCATCGCACACCGACAGCGACATCGCGCGGACCGGCGCGCCGCTGCCCGCGCGGCACGCGCAGGCAGCGGTCGCGGCGCCCCGCGACGTTGTCGCTCCGCCCGGCGACGCTGCACGGCGGCTCACGCCGCCACGCACTCATGCTTTAGCGCACAGGCACGCGCACGTGCCGCTCTTCGAGCTGCCGGCGATGCCTCGCGCCGCGCTCGACGCGATCCGCGCCCAGCCCGGCCACCGGACCGACGGAGCCTTGTTGGCAGCGGGGCTCGCGCTCCTCGCGGCGCTGGCCGTGGTCCGGACGGCGCGACGCCGAACGATGTGATTTGTGTGGGAAATGGAACATCTGCGCAGGTTCAGGGTTGCTCAGGAGGACCGACGGCACTAAAGTCGCTCTCGGTCAGGAATCTAGAACCGGTCCGCTAGACCGAAAAAACTGGTTACTCAAACCCGGGGGGGTTTTGGGTGTGGCGTATCGTGGCATGCCGCCTCGACCCAGCGGCCGTGGGTCCCTCTGGACAAGGGGCTCAATTGGGTGGAAATCGGCGTTCAATCGCCGACTAGCAGGGAAATCATTTATCGTTAACGTCGCGGCACTTCTGGTGCTGTGTCTTCCAGCGTCGGCGCTGGCAGCCCCGCCGACGGGCGGTTTCTCGTTCTCGCCGAACATTCCATTGGCCGGCCAAAACGTCAGTTTCGTTGCGAACGTCAGCGATCCTGACCCCGGCGGAAGCATCACGAGCTACCAGTGGGACTTCGGCGATGGCGCCACTGCGACCGGCGCGAGCGTGACACATCCCTACACGTCCGGCGGCCTGAAGCACGTCACGTTGACCGCGACCGACTCAGGCAACGAGTCGAATACGTTTTCCAACACGGTGACGGTCGACGCCGCAGCTCCGGTCGCGAGCTTCAAGGTCGATCCAGCCAGCCGGCTTGTGCAGGTCGACAATCCGACCTTCACGTTCACGTCGCTATCGACTGATGAGACCGGCATCAACTCGTCCGTGTGGACCTTCGGCGATGGCAGCCCGCCCACCCCTGGAACAACGGTCACACACCCATACCCACAAGCGGGCTCGTACATCGTCACGCTTAAGGTCACCGACACCGACGGGGTGAGTAGCAGTACGTCTCTCTCCGTGCGGGTCAACGCCCCGCCCGTCGCCGCGTTCGTCTTTGCCGTGCGGCAGGACGATCTATTCGAAGGACAGACCTACAACGTCCCGGTCCTCGGCCAGCGCCTGGCGATCGCGTCCACCGGCTCTGGCGATTCGGACGGAACCATCAAGAGCTACGAGTGGGACCTGGACGGGGACGGCGTCTTCACCGCCGGGGCTGCGTCGATGTTTCCAACGGCCTTCCCGGTACCGGGAGTCGTGAACGTTGGGCTGCGGGTGACGGACAACGACGGCAAGTCGACGACAATCACGAAGCCCGTTTCGTCGACCAGCTCCCGTCGCCGAGCTTCACGTCAGCCCGACGTCGCCGGTCGCCGGACAGCGCGTCACACTGACGTCGACCTCCACGGATCCCGACGGAAACCGGGACCATCACGGGCCTGGATTGGGACGTCAACAGCGACAACAAGTTCCCTGATGCCAGCGGTTCATCGGTGACGCTCGTGTTCCCCACGGCCGGCACCTATTCGATCGGCCTCCGGGCGAAGGACAGTCAGGGCGTGATGGTGCGCGGGTATCAGGACGCTGTCGGTCAGGGTCGCCGACTCCGGCTCGGGGTCGGGCTCGAGTTCGTCGGGCGGCGGCTCGCCGTTCAAGATCGCGATCGTGTCCGATTCGCGGTAAGTCGTCTTCGACCGGGGCGAGCGCAGCGTCGAAGTCGCGGCTGAGTGTCCTCGGCGGCATCCGGATTGCTGTTGCGGGGCGCGTTTCGAGGAGCTTCACCAAGATCACGAAGCTCGTCGTGACCGCACCGCCCGGGGCGCGCGTCACCGGCCGCTGCAAGGGCGGGGGCTGCCACCTCAAACGCGAGTCGCACCGCGCCGGCTCGAGCGGCCGGGTGCGCCTGCGCAGGTTCGAGCGAACGTTCCGCGTCGGGACGCAGATCGTGATCACGATCACCAAGTCCGGGCAGATCGGCAAGCAGATCGCGTTCACGACACGGCCTGGGCAGGCGCCGGTTCGCCATGAGCTGTGCCTGATGCCCGGCGCCGACAAGGCGAAGCGGTGCCCGGCCTGATGGGCGCACCGCTCGTAGCCCTCGGGATCGCCGGTGTATGCGCGGTGTCGTTCGGCGGCGCGTACGCGGTCGGGACCACGACCCGCAGCAGCGATCCTGCGCCGAAGGCGCCCGCCGCCGCGGCCGCGCCCGCCGCTCC
The DNA here is from genome assembly GCA_963821355.1 of uncultured Actinomycetes bacterium. GTDB lineage: Bacteria > Actinomycetota > Thermoleophilia > Solirubrobacterales > Solirubrobacteraceae > JAOPZW01. The sequence continues at coordinate 486,257 of CAWGDO010000014.1, forward strand.
GGCGGCCATCGCCAACCTCGAACCGGCAGCGGAGCTGCCGGGCCTGCGCGCCCCGAAGGTCGTACGCAAGCGCCAGCCCGCCCCGAAGGCGGCGACGCCCGCGGTCGCCACCGTCGCGGCGCGCTCGGTCGCCGTCGTCCGGCCGGCGCCGCGCCCGGTAGCTACCGCACCGGTGAGCCGGCCGGCGCCGGCACCCTCGCGCCCGGCGCCGGCCGCTCCTCGCCCGAGCACTCCGAAACCCAAGGCACCGGCGAGCGAGCCGTCGGTCGCGTTCTTCGACGACGGCGGATGATGCGTCGCAACAAGGACACGACGGCCGCGAGCTCGGACCGGCCGGTCACGGTCGGCGCCGTGATCGGCGGCTACCGCGTCGCGCGGATCCGCGCCCACGACGAGCGCTACGGCTGCGCGCTGGCCGACGCGACGACGACCGACGGCAGGCGCGTCCTGCTCAAGGTCTTCCCCCGTTCGGCCTGCGAGGACGACGAGCTCCGCCGCCAGGTGCTGACGCTCGGGCGCGTGCGCGAGGGCATCGACGCGCCGCTGCTTCCGGTGCTCAGCGCCGGCGAGGACCACGGCGTGCTCTATGTCGCCCACAGCATCCCGCACGGCGAGACGCTCGCCGACCTGCTGGGCGAAGGCCCGCTCGACGCCGCGACGACGATGACGTACCTCGGCCAGGTCGCGGGCGGCCTCGAGGCCGCCACGCTGCTGGGCCTCCCCCACGGGACGCTAACCCCCGAGACCATCCTGATCACGACCAATCGGCCCAGGCAGGCGCTGCTGCTCGACTTCGGCATCCGCCCTGCGAAGCAGAAGGCGTGCCGTGACGCGAGCGCGATCGAAGGCGCCGACTACTGCGCGCCGGAGGCGGTACGCGGTGCCCCGTCGGAGCCGGCGAGCAGCGTCTACGCGCTGGCCTGCATCCTCGTCGAGTGCCTGACGGGCGCGCCGCCGTTCGTCTACGACCGGCCGCTGCTGACCTTCCAGGCACACCTGGTCGAGGCGCCGCCACGCGTCTCGGAGCGCCGTAGCGGGCTCCCCGCCGCGCTCGACGACGTGGTGGTGACGGGCCTGAACAAGCATCCCGGACAGCGCCATGCGTCGCCGCTGCGTTTCATGCGAGCGGCGCAGAAGGCGCTCGGCTCGAAGGCACCGGTCCCCGTGCCCGTCGCCGCTCGCCGGTACGTCGACGCGGTCGCCGCAGCAGAAGCGGCCGCCGCGGCGGCCGCCCGGCGCGAGGCGCAGGCGCCGAAGCCAGCGAAGCCCCCCCAGCGGCCGGCGCGGCCAGAGCGGGCTCCCGGCCGCGCCGTCCGTTCTACTCCGGCGCAGACACGCGCTCGCAGGCGCACGCGCCTCTGGACGGCGCCCGCCGCGCTCGGCCTCGGCCTGGCGTTGCTCGCCAGCACGGCGGGATTCGCCGCCGGCCATCTGTCGGGCGGCACGACGGCCGCGCCCGAGGCGGTCGCTCCGGCTCAGCCGACGGCGATCACGCAGCACGCCGCGTACGTCCACAGCGTCGATCAGGCCATGCAGCAGCTGGGCGCCGAGCGTGCGAAGGCGCGCCGCGCACTCCGTCGCGCGCACCGCCCGGACGCGCAGGCGGTACAGGCGACCAAGCTCGCCGACGCCTATCGCGACGCGCGCACGGCCCTCGCCCGAGAGGTAGCCGCGCGGATTGACCCCCGAGGCCGTGGGCGGCCCGCTCGCCGCCGCCGAGCGCGCCTACCGCAGGCTCGCGACCGCCGCCAAGCGCCACGACGCCCGTGCGTTCAAGGCCGCAAGCCGCGAGGTGGTCGTCCGCGAGGGCGCGCTGCAGACAGCGCTCACGCGCCTCCAGAACGCCTGACCGGCTACGCGCTGCGCGGCGAGCGCTCGTCGATGAAGCGCACCGCCGCGGTAACGACGAGCTTGGCCGACACGAGCGCGTCCTCGGCCTCGCTCTGCGGCGTCTCGGCGAGCGCGTGTTCGACGTCGTTGCGGTCCTCGAAGAGCTTGCGCAGCGCGCGGGCGTGATCGGGCTCGAGGCTGTCGTCCGCCACGACCCGCCGCGAGAACGCCGCGACCACGCCCGCGGAGGTCGAGGGCACCTCGCCGACCGCGAGCAGCGCGGCGCGCGCGGCGCTCAAGGCCGCCGCGCACGCGCGCGACAGTGCCTGAGACGGAAAGCCCGCGTCGACCAGCGCCCGCGCCGCGGCGAGATCCTGGCGGGCACGGTCCATCGGCGTCGTCAGCGTGTTCACTGGATCCTCAGCCCCTCGGCGACGGCGCGCGCGATCAGCGGCGTTGCGGCCCGTCGCAGGTCGGTCTCGGTGATGGGGATGACCGTCACCACCGCGTCGTTGCGGATCGAGTGGCGCCACATCGTCTGGTCCATGCGGCGCTTCTCCGTCCAGCGGCTGGCGTAGCCGTCGAGGACGACCAGCAGTTCGACCGGCGACTCGGGGTACGCATCGCCGCTCGCCCAGGCGCCGATCAGCAGCACCGAGCGCAACCGCGCGCGGTAGATCCGCCGCAGGTCGCGCGTCACCCGATGTGCCAGACCGTGGGCGTCGAGCAGCCCGGGAAGGTCGCCCGGCTCGGGATCGGCGCGCTCGGAGAGTGCCAGCTCCGCAAGCTCGCGCTCGACGATCGCGTGGTCGACCAGCCATTCCATCGCGCGCCGCTCGCTGCGCGCATCGTGGAAGGCGAACCACGATCGCCGCAGCGCCGGGTACTCGCGCAGCGCGTCCTTGAAGCGCCTGAACGCGCCGCGGCCGACCATCGCGCGCTCCAGGCGATCGCGCGCCCGGGCGTCGCGCACGTAGCCGACGAAGTCCTCCATGTCGCCGTAGCCGACGTCCGCCGGCAGCGGCTCCACGGGGATCAGCGCGACGGGCTCACCCTCGGCGCTGCGCCCGACGTCGTCGAGCCCCGAGGCGAACCGCGGCTCGACCCTGCCGGTGGCCGTGTCGAGCCACCAGCTGTGCTCGTCGGAATGGTCCTCGAGCGCGAGCGCGAGGTCCGCGAGATCGACCTGCTCTGGTTCCAGCATTGCCACCCCATGCTTGCCACCCAAGGCGCTTCCCGGACCGGTAAGAAAAATGGTAGCTGGAGCCGCCCGACCGCGCCCCCTCCCCCCGGTCAGGCCTTCACGACCCTTCGCGACGGTAGGTCGCGATGATCACGCCGGTGGTCGTTGGCACCGAGTCCGCGAGCGCGAGCGGCAGGTGCGGTCCGTCGGTATCGAACAGCCGCACGCCCGATCCGAGCACGAGCGGATAGATCGAAAGCTGCAGCTCATCGACCACGTCCGCAGACAACAGCGACCGCAGCAGCGCGCCGCTGCCGAGCAGCACGATGTCGCCCTCGGACGCGCTGCGCTTGAGCTCGGCGACCGACGCAGCGGCGTCGCCACTCACCAACGTCGAGTTCTTCCACGGCAGCGGATCGCTCAGCGTCGTCGACGCGACGTATTTGCGGCGGGCGTCGAGCACGGGAGAGAACGGATTGTCGTCGCGCCCGGCCCAAGCCTTGTGGAAGCGCTCGTAGGTGAGCCGGCCGAAGAGCATCGCGCCTTCGCGCGCCATGCCCTCGCCCGCGACCCGCATCCCGACCTCGTCGGTGTAGGGCGCCGCCCAGCCACCGTGCTCGAACCCGCCGCGCGGGTCCTCGTCCGGCGCAGCTGGCGCCTGCATCACGCCGTCCAGGGACACGCTCTCGACTGCGGTGATCTTCGGCATCTCGATCCTCCTGAAGGGTTGCTCTTACGCGTTACACGAAGAAGACACCCCGAAATCGACAGCGCTCGTCCTGAGCAAGAGCTCCGCGGATGGCGACCAGACACTCGCCGGGCCGCCCGCCCGTGAGACGAGCGGTGCGATGGCGGATCCGCTCCGCGTGAGCGGCGCGCGCCGCTGGCGGCGCCTCCTTGAACCCGGCCCATGACATCCGTGGCACCGCAGGGCTCGCGGGACTTCGCCGAGTCTGTCAGCGAACGAGAAGGGCGGACGCGGCTGCTCGCCGATGCCGTTCGACGTCGGCGAGCTGGCGTTGTGCGCGGTCGATCAGCTCGTCGAGATCGACGGCCGCCGAACCCGGCGGGCGTCGATCGCGCAGGGCCTGCCAGAGCAGCAGCTTGCCGTAGATCCCGATCTCAACGGTCTCGAGCTCGACCAGCGGCGACAGCTCAGAGCGGCGCACGAGCCGCCCGTTGAGCTTCAGCCGCCCGACCTTCTCGGCCAGCCAGGCGAGCGCAACCTTGACCGCGTCCGGGCGCGCTCCCGCCGCTGCCATCACGCGCCGCAGCGCCTTGCGGTCCTCGGCGATCTCCGTTGCGAGTCGCAAGAGGAAGGAGCCGAGCTCCGTGCCGCTCTGCTCGCGTGCCGCACGCCGGACCAGCTCGATGCCGGTCGTCGAGCCGGCCAGATGGTCGTTGAGATACACGGCCATGTACCGCGTGCCGGCCCCCCGGGCTGTGGTCGCACCACGCATCCGCTGAGGCCTACCCGGTGGAGGCCAGGTCGCAAGCAGGCCCGGCCCATCGTGCGGCCATCCCATCCCGTTAAACTCCCATCCCCCGCCGGAGTAGCTCAGTCGGTTAGAGCAGCGGAATCATAATCCGCGTGTCGGGGGTTCGAGTCCCTCCTCCGGCACTGGTCGCGAAGCCCCGTCTCGGCGGAGCTCTCGGCGTCGGCGATAGCCGAGCGCGTCGGGGCGAAATCGCCGCCCGTCGCCTTCCTCGTGAGCGCGCTGATGGCGCTGTTGACGATCCTCTTCCTCGCCGGGCTGTTCAAGGACCTGCCGGAGGCGATCCTCGGCGCGATCGTGATCTGGGCAGTGTCGGGGATGATCGACTTCGGGCGGGTCACGCAGTACTGGCACGCGCAGTCACGGGTTTCTCGTGGCGGCCGAGGGCGATTCGCACCAGCTCGAGCAGGCCGGCCCAGACGCCCTCTGGAGCCATGGCCGAGGGCGAGGCGCCCGGGTGCTTGCGGGCGATGCGCACGCGCAGGACGCCGGGCCGGATGCGAAAGTGCAGCGGGGCGTCGAGGACGAGCGCCTCGCCGTCGATCCCGGCGGCGACAGGCTGGTCCGAGTCGACCTCGAAGGTCGGCGCCGACCACTCGCGCCAGGGGCGCTGCGCCGAACGGCCGCTGTCGCCGCCGCCGGTCGGGCGGCCGACGACCGTGATGCCCAGCAGGCCATCGTCGATCCGCGGGCGTGTCCCCGAGCCGACCGCGCGGCCGAGCCGGTACTTGTTGTTGGAGACCAGCACCGCCCCACCGCCGCTGTGTTCGTGCCCAGTGGGCCCGCTCCAGCGCATGTCGAGGCCGCTGCCGGTCGGGCCGAGGATGTCCGGGACGGTGTCGAGGATCGTGCGCAGCTTGGCGTCGCGGTAGCCCTTGCGCTGGACCGCCTCGGCGTAGAGGCCGAGGGAGACGTTGTTGACGAACACGCGCCCGTTGACCTCGGCGAGATCCACGATGCGCTCGCCGCCGTCGACGAACGCATCGAGGGCGCCGACGACGTCGTCGCGATCGACGCCGAGGTCGAGCGCGAAGTGATTGCGTGTGCCGGCGGGAATGCACGCGTAGGGCAGCCCGAGCTCGGCAGCCACCGACGCGACCACGGCCTGTGAGCCGTCGCCGCCGGCCATCGCAAGCGCGTCGGCGCCGCGATCCACGGCCCCGCGAACGAGCGTCTCGAGATCCTCGCCGGGTTTCAGCTCGATCGGCTCGATCCCGCGCGCGCGCGCTTCCTTCGCGAGCGAGAACCGCTCTGCCTTCCCGCCGCCCGACTTCGGATTGAAGAAGAGGACCGCTCGGCCCGGAGCCGACGCGCCCGGAAGGTCGACATGGACGTACAGCGTCGCCCGTGCCGCCGCCAGGAACGCGAGGAACCCCACGAGCACCAGCAGATCGACGAACCGCGCCCCACCAGCGACGATCAGGGCGACCGCACCGGCGAGCGCCACGCCCGCGACCGTCAGGCCCGCCACGCGCGCGATGCCACGGCGGAGCACGCCATACCAGGCGCACGCGCCCGCGATCAACACGCAGCCCAGTACGCCCAGGCCGCGCGGGAACTCGCTCACCGCGACAGCGACAGCAAGGACGAGCGTGCCCGCCCCCACCACCAGCGCAATTACCGCCGCCAGCCAACGTTTCACGGGACCCTCCTCTCCAGCGGCGGCTCTCCGGCTCAGCCGAGTCCACACCGCACGCGTACTTGCCTGCCCCGTAGCGTTACGCCCGCCCGGTCGCGCGGCATCGTCCCGATGGCATGAGATTGCGCTCCATCGCCAAGGCCCGCAGTCGCTGGATCTCGCCCCGCGGCCGCCGATCGTGCCGCCGTCACGCGACGACCCAGCGGCGCTGTCGCCGGTTCATCCGGCAACGCCGGAGGGCCGCGCCGCCGGTCCGCGCACGCGTGTCGCCTTGACCGAGGCGCTCTCCAGCGGCGGCGCCTTGTCGCGCGGATGTTGCTCGTACCTGCCATAGCGGCCGGCGAGGGGAGCCGCCGTCAGGCCGTGGGCGAACTCCGAGAGCTCCGTCAGGTAGATCGCGACGACGATCAGCTGCTCGTGAGGAAGGTTCGACTCAGAAAGATCGATCCCGTCGAGCACTTCGGGTCCTACCAGCACGCCGATGGCGATGAACACCATCGCCGACGTGATCGGCGTCCCGAGCAGCCGCCGGGAGACCGCGGCGACGCCGAGCGCGCGAGCGCGACGATCGCCAGAACCCACTCCATTCAAATCCGTCCGACGAAGCGCGTGCGGATCGCGCCGCTGCGGGGCGTGGCAAACCGACCCGGGTGACCGAGCGTCGCCTTCCCCACAGCGCCGGACGGCGGGCGGCGACACCGACGAGCCCGATCTCCCGCGTCTTCGCTCATCGCCATCGCGTCGCTGTCGTGACTGCCGGTCGCACGGAGTTCGGGTCCTGTCAAGTGACCCGAAGTCGAAGCGTGCGGCCGCAGATTCATGTCGAGGCGGCCGGGGTGCATCATCCAGTTCAGACGAGATCGCGGGGTCGGGACGGGTGCGCCGCAACAGCCGGCGTGATCGTCGCGGCCACCGCAGTCGCATTGGCGCGATGAGCTGCCTCTCGCGCGCGGCCGACTACTCGCGCCTCTCCCTGATCGCCGCCGTGGTGCTCGCGCTCACCGGGGGGCGGACCGGCCGTCGCGCGGCCGCCCAAGGGCTTGCTTCGCTCGGTGTCACCGCGACGGTGGTGAACATCGCGGTCAAGCCGCTCGGGCGACGGCGACGCTCCGACCGACTCGCGGGCAAGGTGCCGCTCGCGCGCCATGTGCGGATGCCCGTCTCGCAGTCGTTCCCCTCCGGGCACTCCGCCGCGCCCTCCGGGCCAGGGACGAACGCCCCGTCGTCTTCAGCGAGAACTGCTTCGCGACCGCGATCGGGACCGGGGAAGCGCCGACGACCCGACGGCGCCGTCGTGGGGCTTCGGATGGTGAAGGGCGTCATTCGGGCGTCCGGATCGGAATCGTTTTCGCTGCCGAGGCTCTCGTGCGACATGGACTCACTCATGGCGACCTCCGACGCGTCCTGCGTGCATTCGCGATTCGGGGCCCCGATGCTGCGCTCTGTCAGACGCCTTCGATCGCTTCCAGTCGGCCCGCTCGGACCGCGTCGGTGAAGGCCTCGTAGTCGCGCTCGTTCTGGTCGGCGTAGCGCTCAGAGAAGTCGACGATCGCCTCGTCGAACGCGTCGCCTTTGCCCAGGTACGCGGTGATCGCGATCGGGTCTCCGGAGCGGGCGTGCGCGCGGGCGAGCGTCCATGCGCATTGGCGCGCGTAGAACCCGAGCGCGGGTGGCGTCAACGACTCGACCTCGGCGGAGCCCTTCATGTCACGGAGCTGGCGCCAGTAGAGGTAGCGGTTCTCTTGGTCGCCCTTGGTCCAGCCCAGGTAGATGTCGCTCGCGGACTGCATCAGTCGCTGCCCTTTCACGACGCGCTCGCCGGGCTGCTTGTAGCGACTCTTCGGCAGGTGATCCTCGAGCACCGAGGCCGTTGCCTCTTTGACCTGGAGGAACAGTGGATCGTTCTGGTCGCGCCCCTGGAGCAAGACGATGAACGCGCGCGTGCCGACACTGCCAACACCGACGACCTTGCGCGCCATATCGATGATCTGGAACTTCTCGAGCAGGTGACGGCGGTCGTCCTGCAACGTCGCTCGGTAGGCGCGGAACTGCTCGTGGATCGCATGCTCGAACTGCATCGGCGGAGATGCCGTACATCCCTTCCAGGTCGCGCATCGGGACGACGATGGGCGGCTGGCTGACGATCCGGTAGCGGCCGTCGACGAGCTCGCCGAGCTTCGACAGCGCCTGCAGGCTGTCTCGCGTGTGGGCCTTCTTGGCGGCCTTCCTCGCCGCCTTCGCCTCTGCCTTGATCGCCGTCTTCTTCGCCTCCTTCTTCGACTTGCCCTTGCTCGCACTCGCGAAGCTCTCGATCGCCGCCATCAGCGTCGCCTCGGACAGATGGGCGTACCAGACCTCCATCGTGGACATCTCGGCGAACTCGGCCATCGCCTCGCGGTAGGCGCTCACCGAGGCGAGTGTGGCGTCGCGCGCGTCGGCTTTGCTGAAGCCGTTGTTACGGGCCGCGATTGTGAAGCTCGCAGACATCCGCTTCAGGTCGTACTCGAACGGGCCGGGCAGCGTCTCGTCGAAGTCGTTCAGGTCGAACAGCAGCTGTCGCTCGGGGGAGGCGAACACCCCGAAGTTCGACAGATGGGCGTCGCCGCAGAGCTGAACCTCCAAGCCGGCCCTGGGCGTGTCCTCCAGGTCAGCGGCCATGATCTTGGCAGCGCCCCGGTAGAAGGTGAACGGTGAGACCATCATCCGGCCGTGGCGCACCGGCACCAGGTCGGGCTCACGGGTCGCATTCTGCTCCTCGAGGAGCGCAACCGGGTCAGGGCGATTTCCAGCCGGCTTCCAGCCGGCGTGTGCCGAGGTAGGCGTCACTTCCCGTGTCTTCTTACCCGTCACCCGACGCTCGTCGATGCTCGGGTGCTCGATCTTGGTCACGCTCATAATTGCCAACCTCCTCGCTAGTGCTCCTTCAGCCCGAGAGTCCGGCGGATGCCTCCTTGAGGCCGGACTTCAGCTCCGCCGTTGAGGCCTTGTCGATCTGCGCGGTCGACTTCCGGATGGCGTTCGCGAGTGTCTTGTCGACGAGCTCGGCATGCGCGTGGTCGTAGATCGTGATGATGCCTGCCGATCCGGGAGGAAGCGCGTCGTCGAGCTTGTCGCCGATGCCGGCCTTTGCGCGGTGGCGGGCGAACTTGCCCGCCAGTCCGCCGACGGCACCGCCGACGACGGTCGCCGCCAGGAGCGGCGGGGCGAAGAGCCCGATGACGAGGCCGACGCCGGCCCCCGCCTTGACGCCCTTACGGCCGAGGTGGTCACCGGTTTCCTGGACGTGCACCTCCCCCTCGGCGTCCTTGACGACGAGCGCCACGCCGTCGGTGTCGATCTCGCGGTCGCCGGCGAGCTTGGCGTAGGCGTCGAAGTCCTGCTGCGCCAGGTCGGGGATGAGATAGACCGCGATCAGGACGTCCAGCTGCTCGTTGTCACTCATGGTGATCCTCTCTTGCCTCCATCTCAGGCGCTCGCCGCGTGCGCCGCCAGGGCCTGCGCCGCGTGCTCGTGCAATGTCCTCGCGTCCTCCTCGCTCATGTGTGGGGCGATGTCGAAGACGACCTGCTTGATTTCACCCGTGAAGCGGAACGGCGCCTTGTCGGCATAGCTCAGGTCGACGACGTGGCCGTTGTCGCAACCGATGTCCATGCCGGAGTAGAAGTTGAAGCGCGAGGGAACCGTGTGCTCCATCCGGCCGCTCGCGACCGGCTCGCCGTTGACGAGCAGCGTCGCCTCGCCGCCGGTGGCCGGCTTCGGTGCGTCGGCGGCGAAGACCAGTTCGACGGTGACGTCCCCGCTCGGCAGTTGTGTCTCGGAGGCCTGCGTGTACTCGAGGACACCGAGCATCGAGTAGTGGTGCTTCAACTTCCCATCCTGGACATAGAGCGCGAATCCGCCGAGATGGTCGAACGCGGCGAGGATCACGCCCTCGACACCTCCGTCGGGGACGACGAGCTCGGCACTGATCGTGTAGGAGTGGTTATAGATGTGCGGAAGCAGCCCGGGCGGGATGTTCTCGATCCGTCCCCGGTAGGTGAACTTCGACTCCTTCGGGGTGGGCGGTAGGACACCGTAGAACGACGACAGTCCGCCCAGGAGCGGCAGCACTTGGTATCGGTCCGCCTCCTCCCAGAAGAGCTTGCGGAGTTCCTCAACTTTCTCCGGGTGCGTCTGCCGCGAGGTCGTTCGCCTGCCCGAAGTCGTCGGGCAGGTAGTAGAGCTCGACCGGGTCGTTATCGGGGTTCCAGCCCGGGCCGAAGTGGCGCAGAACCTCGGGGTCGAGTAGCCAGGGGATGCGTGGCAGGCGCATCGCGAGCCACCAGCCGTCCTTGTACATCGCCCGGTTGCCGACAGCCTCGAAGTACTGCTGGGTATGCCGCTCGGGCGCGGCGGGGTCGGAGAGCGAGTCCGCGAAGGTGAAGCCGTGATGCGGCTCCTGCTCGACGCCGTCCACGTGCGTGGGTGCGGGGATGCCCACGATCTCGAGCACCGTCGGGGCGATGTCGATCACGTGGGTGAAGTGGCTTCGCAGGCTGCCCGGGTCGGAGATCCGGTCCGGGTAGTGGACGACGAGTGGGTTGCGCGTGCCGCCGAGGTGCGACGCCACCTGCTTGCCCCAGTTGAACGGGCAGTTGCCGGCCCAGGCCCACGCGGCGGAGTAGTGCGGGTCGAACTCGGGCCCGCCCCAGGCCTCCATGCCGCCGTGCTTGAGGATCAGCCCGAGCTGCTGCTCCGTCGTGAGCGGGACGCCGTTCAGCGTCGTCGCCTCGTTGTAGGTGCCGCTTAGCGTGCCCTCCATGCTCGCTCCGTTGTCGCCCCAGATCCAGATCACGACGGTGTTGTCGAGCTCGCCCATCTCCTCGATGGCGGCGAGGACGCGGCCGACGTTCCAATCGGCGTTCTCGGAGTAGCCCGCGTAGGCCTCCATCTGGCGCGCGTACAGTCGCCGCTCCGTCTCGGTCAGCGAGTCCCACTTCGGGAACGCCTCGTTCTCCGGCAGCTCCGTGTCGGACGGTACGACTCCGAGCTCCTTCTGGCGCGCAAGCGTCTGCTCCCGGATGACGTCCCAGCCCTCGTCGAACTTCCCCCGGTACTTCTCCATCCACTCTCTCGGCACGTGGTGCGGCGAGTGGCTGCACCCGGTCGAGAAGTAGTGGAACCACGGGGCGGACGGCTTCTCGGCGCGCACGCGATGGAGCCAGTCGATCGACCTGTCCGCCATGTCGTCCGGGAAGTAGTAGGGCTTGCCGTCCTTCCCCTCCCCAACGCCCTGGACCTTCTGGTTCTCCCAGATCAGCGTGTCGAACTGGCCCGCCCCGCCCACGAGGAACCCGTAGTAGTAGTCGAAGCCGAGACCGTTCGGCCAGCGGTCGAACGGCCCGCTCGTCCCCTGCTGGTCGTCGGGCGTGAGATGCCACTTGCCGATCGCGGAGGTCAGGTACCCGTTCTCCTTGAGGATGCGCGGGAGCGTGGCGCAGTCGCGCGGGATCGTCGCGTTGTAGCCGGGGAAGGGCCCCGAGAACTCGGCGACGAGACCGAATCCGACCCGGTGCTGGTTGCGGCCGGTGAGCAGCGCGGCGCGCGTCGGTGAGCAGACGGCGGTGACGTGGAAGCGGTTGTAACGCAGCCCGTTCTCCGCGAGCCGCGTGTAGTTCGGGGTCTCGATCGGACCGCCGAAGGTGCTCGGGTTGCCGAAGCCGGCGTCGTCGATCAGGACGAGAAGCACATTCGGCGCACCCTCGGGCGGCTGGACGTGGCTCGCCTGGTTCCAGTCGGGCACCGAGCCGTCGAGCGTTCGCTTCGTCGACGCCCGCGAACGGCGGCCGCCGGATCGGGAGCCTGCTGCGGTCGATTCCTGCATCCGGCATGGGTCCACTTCCTCTCGTCTCTCGACGCTCGGGCGTCTGCGACAGGTCTTCGCCTCGGAGACAGACGCTAGGCGCGGGCCGTTGAAGTGGCATCCCCCCGTTGGGATGAGTTGCACCGATCGCATCGAGTTGCCCGGGCTCTGGCCGGCTGTCTCCATCCTTATTGGGCGATGTCACCGTCGGCGGCGGTCCGTACAACGCCTATGGCATGAGGAGCCTCCTGACCTCGGAGTCCCTTGGTCCGCGCGCTCATGCGCGGCCGCACGGACGCCTACAACAGCCAGGCCGCGGAGCTTGAGCGCATGATGGAGCACAGCAGCGATGCCCGGCGTTCCAGATCGCCGTGCCGAACCGCACACCGCTGATCGGCCGCCTCGAAACGAGCCCGTCGCGCGTCGTCGAGGCGCTTCGGCTCGGCGCCGCCGCGGTGGCGCGAGCGGTCCTCGTCCAGCCGATCGACCTGTGCTGGCAGCCGGTGGCATACCAGACGAGGCACGACGGGGCTCTCGCGTCAGCAGGCAGCACTGCCCCCGTCCGCTGGCGCTCAACGCTTCCCAGAGCCGCTGCGCTGCGGTAGCAGTCTCCGGCCTTCACCGGTTAGACTGATCCCCGCGACCGTCCGTCGCGCCGCTTCGTTCGACGGGCTTCACCCGATTCGGATGATCCACCTCTCGCCGCTCCGATCAAGGGTCGGACGACCACCGCCCTGGAACTCGGAGGGAGAAACTTGGCAACTGATCTCCGATCATCCCGCATAGGCCGGGCGGGCGGGTCGCAGAAGTCGGCTCCGGCGTTCGAGCTGCTCGAGTCGAAACTGCGTCCCCCGCACGAGCGCACCGGCACCGTGTCCCGCGCGAAGCTCATCGGCCTGGTGGAAAGCGCGCGCGAGACGCCGATCGTCGTGGTCGCCGCAGGCCCGGGCTGGGGCAAGACGACACTCCTCGCGCAGTGGGCCTCGGTCTCGCAGCGCCCGTTCGCGTGGCTGTCGATCGACGAGAGCGACAACGACCCGATCGTCCTGCTGACCTACGTCGCGGTCGCGCTCGACCGCGTCTCGTCCCTTGATCGGACGGTGTTCGACGCGCTCGCGTCACCCGGCGCGTCGATCGAGGCGACGGTCGTCCCGCGCCTGGGCGCGGCTCTCTCGGCGATGGACCAGCAGCTCGTCCTGGTCCTGGACGACCTGCACCTGCTCGACAGCCCGGTAGCCTGGGACGCCGTGGCGGCGCTCGCGCGACACGTCCCGGAGGGCTCGCAGCTGACGCTCTCCGCGCGCGGCGAGCCGGCGCTGCACCTGGGAGCGCTGCGGGCCCACGGCCTCACGCTCGAGATCGGGCAGGACGAGCTCCGTATGACCGAGACCGAGGCTCAGCAGCTCCTCCGTGCCGCCGGCGCGGACCTGTCCGACGAGCACGCCGCCGAGCTCACCCGACAGACCGAGGGCTGGTCGGCCGGCCTCTATCTCGCCGCGCTGTCGATCCGGGCGCGCGGGATCAGGGCCGACGGCGCGGCGACGTTCTCGGGGAGCGACCGCCTCGTCTCCGACTACCTGGAGTCGGAGGTGCTGGGGCACCTCTCCCCCGACGAGCTTCGGTTCCTGACGCGGACCGCCGTGCTCGAGCGGATGTCCGGGCAGCTCTGCGACGCGGTCCTCGAGGAGAGCGGCTCCTCGGCGACGCTGGAGTCGCTGGCTCGCTCCAACCTGTTCGTGGTGGCGCTCGACGCCCATGGGGACTGGTACCGATACCACCACCTCTTCCAGGACCTACTCCGGTCGCAGCTGGTCCGCGCCGAACCCGACCTGATGTCGGAGCTCCTCGAGCGCGCGGCCGGCTGGTGCGAGGCGAACCAGCTGCCCGAGACGGCCATCGGGTACGCGCAGGCGGCCGGCGACGTCGACCGGGTGGCGCGACTGGTCGAGCGCTGCGCCATGCCCGCCTACCAGAGCGGCCGTGTCGCAACCGTCGAACGCTGGCTCGACTGGCTGGAGGGGCGTGGCGCGCTCGAACGCAACGCAGCGGTCGCCGTGCTCGCTGGACTGGTCACTGCGATCTGGGGTCGGCCGGCAGAGGCGGACCGTCTGGCCGAGGCGGCCGAACGCGCGACGTACGAGGGCACCCTGTCGGACGGCAGCCAGTCGATCGCCGCGTGGCTGGCCCTCCTGCGCGCCCTGCGTTGTCCTCAAGGGGCGACGAGGATGCGCGCAGATGCGGAGCTCGCGACTCGAACGCTTGATCGGGGGAGCCCGTTTCGCCCTACGGCCGTGCTGCTGCTCGCGATCGCGGAGTGGCTGGCCGGGGAGGTGGACCGAGCCGACGACCTGTTCGCCGACGTCGCCGAGGAGGACATGGAGATCGGAGGGCCCGAGCCGGTGGTGGTGGCGCTCGGCGAGCGCGCAGCGATCGCGATCGGGGGCGGCGCCTGGGTCCAGGCCGAGGAGCTCGCGGGCCGGGCGCTCCGGGTAATCCGCCAGTCACGGATGGACCGGCACCCCACCAGCGCATTCGCCTATGCGGTTGCTGCGCGCGTCGCACTGCACCGCGAGGACGCCGCGAGCGCCCACGCGCTCCTCGCCCGAACGCAGACGCTGCGCCTGCGCTTGACGTACGCGCTCCCGTACCTCGCGGTACAGGCCCGCCTGGAGCTCGCTCGCGCCTACCTGGCCATCGCCGACGCCGGCGGAGCCAGGACGGTGCTGCGTGAGATCGAGGCGGTGTTGCGCCGGCAACCAGATCTGGGGGTGCTCCCGGCCCAGGTGGAGGAACTGCGCGCGCGCCTGACGACTATGCGCGCCGACGCCCCCGGAACCTCGAGCATGACCGCCGCGGAGCTGCGGATGCTCCCCTACCTCGCCACGCACCTCTCGTTCCCGGAGATCGGCCAGCGCCTGTACCTGTCGCGCCACACCGTCAAATCACATGCCATGGCGGTCTACCGCAAGCTCAACGTGACGTGCCGCACCGACGCGGTCCAGCGCGCCCGCGAGGTCGGGCTTCTCTAGGCGAGCCCAGCGCCGGGGAGGCTCTCATGCCATCGGGACGATGACGATGGCCCGCCGTCGGTGTGTACTTGAAGCTGTTGCCAAACGGCTCTGCGGACTCAGCTGTGTGGACAGGAACGGTCCTGCGGACTTGCCTCAGTTGGCGCGAGCGAGGAGATGTCCCGGTGAGAACCGAAAGCAAGGAGACGCTGCGAAGGTTCGCCTTGAACGACGAGCGCTTCGTGGAGTCGGTATCCGGGAGGGGACACGCCAACATCGAGGCCTCCGGGCTCGACCAGAAGACGCACGCCCTGGTCCGGCTGGGGGCCTTGCTGGCCATCGAAGCGACGGTCAGCTCTTACCAGCCGAACATCGCGATGGCCCTGGCCGCCGGCGCTTCCGTCGATGAGATCATCGGAACGCTCGTGGCGGTCGCGCCTCAGGTCGGCATGGTGCGGGCGGTGGCCGCCGCCCCCGAGCTGGCGCTGGCGCTCGGCTACGACGTCTCCGCGGCGTTCGAGAGTCCGGACGAGGATGTCGAGTAAGGGCTATCTCATGCCATCGGGGTGATGACCCCGCGCCGCCGCTGCTGCACGATGTCACACCGATTTCAACCTCAAGGAGGCCGACATGCGAGGTGCTGGCCGAGTCGTGTTCGCCGCAACGTTGCTGTTGCTCGTGGGCACGATCAACATCATCTATGGCATTGGCGCGCTGGACGACGCGAACATCTTTGTTAACGACAAGCGCTACATCTTCACCAACCTCAACACGATGGGCTGGGTCCTGATCGTCCTCGGGGTGATCCAGCTCACGGGGGGCTTCTCGCTGTTTACCGGCAACACCTACGGGCGGGTGATCGGCATCATCGGCGGAAGCCTCGGTGCGATCGGGGCGCTGCTATCGATCGGCGGCAACTACCCATGGTGGTCTCTCGCCGTCTTCAGCCTGTGCGTGTATGTGGTCTACGGGATCATCGTCTATGGCGACGAGGAAACAGTGCCACGAACCTGAGCCGAGCTCAGGCGCCCGGTAGATGCTCGAGGCAAGCTCAGATGGTGAGCGAACGACCGTGGCCGCGCAGGTAAATGGGTCGACACGTGGCGGCGGGCTGCTTGACGCTGATCGCGCGCAGACCATCGCCGAAACGCTGCACCGCGGGCAGCGCGACGCGGGCGGAGCGCCGCTGATCGACCATGTCCGGAGAGTGGCGACGGCGGTCCCCGGGGAGGCCCGCGTCGTCGCCTGGCTGCACGAGCTGCTCGAGCACACCCCGATCTCGGAGGCGGACCTGCTCATGGAAGGCCTCACGACGGCCCAGCTTCACGCCCTCAGGTTCCTGACCCGCCGCAATGACTCGCGGTCAAGCGCGATCCACCTGGCCCACATCGAGCTGCTCGCACGGGCAAGGGGGCCAGGGGCCGGCGTCGCCCAGAGCGTCAAGCGGGCCGACCTGATCGACCGCGCACGTCACCCTTCGATCCGGCCTGACGGATGGTCGCCGCCCTACGAGCTCGGGCTCGCGGTCCTGGAACGCGCCGCCCCCCGACCGGCCAGCCCCCAGCCGCTCCCGATTCCCGGAACCCGGGCGCCCGAGCGAGGCCGCGCGTGACGCCCAGGGAGCCCGACCTGGGGGGAGCCGAGGGCGAGTCTCGCGCCCAGCGACTCGGATCCGCGCTGCGGGGTCTCGCAGCCGATCTCGTCAACGAACGCCAGAAGGTCGCCGAGCTGCGCCGGAGCGTCGCCGAGCTGACATCGCGGCTCGAGGCCGTGCAGGCCACGCAGAGCCCCACCGAGGCACAATCGGTGGCGCTGCTGGAGGCCTGCCCGCCGTGGGCACGCTGGAACGGCGAGCTCGAGCGGCGTCCAGGCCTTCCCGCGCAGCGGGCCACCGCGGCCCTTCTCCGGCTACGCCGACTACGTGGACGCGCTCGACCCGGTGATCGGCGCCGGAGCCGTACCCGATCCGAGCTTCTTCTGGTGGGACGTCCGACCTCAGCCCAAGCTCGGGACCGTCGAGGCCCGGCTGATGGACGCCCAGTCGACGCTCGCAGAGGCGGCCCCCTCGTCGCGCTGATCCAATCGCTTTCGCGTCTGGAGCTCGAGGGGGACTCGCCACAGCCCGCTCCGAACGCCGAGGTCCTCGCGAGAACCGCTTCCTGGCCGCAAGAGACGGCATGGCTGCGCGGCTGATCGAGCCCGCGAGCGGGAGGCTGATCCCGGTGCGAGCGACGCTCGACGCGATGCTCGACAGGTGCCGTCCGCACGCCCTCGCCTTGGGTTGCGCGAGCGAGCTCGAACAGGTCCGGTTGCTCGCCACCGCCAACGGCGCGCACCGTCAGCGCGCCCGCACCGCCGGCGACGGCGGCCTCGACCACCTGGTCCGCGACCTCGCGGATTTGTTCCTCACCCCGGAATGCCCCCCGTCTGCGGAGGCCACGTCACCGCCGACACGACCAACCACACGACCGAAAGGGGCGGCTCATGTGCCGCTGGCTCGCATACTCGGGATCTCCGATCCTCCTCAAGGAAGCGCTCTACACCCCGGCTCACTCCCTGGTTGACCAGAGTCTGCACTCGCGGCTCGGCGCCGAAACGACGAACGGTGACGGCTTCGGTGTCGGCTGGTACGGCAACACGCCCATCCCGGGCGTCTTCCACAGCACCGAGCCCGCCTGGAACGACCACAACCTGCACGAGCTTGCCAACCACATCAGCTCGTCGCATTTCTTCACCCACATCCGCGCCGCGATCGGCAGCGCGGTGCAGCAGAGCAACTGCCACCCCTTCCGCCACGAGCGCTGGCTCTTCATGCACAACGGCTACATCAACGAGTTCGCCGCGATCAAGCGCGACCTCGTGCTCGCCGTCGATCCGTCGCTGTACCCGAAGATCGAGGGCCAGACCGACTCCGAGGTGCTGTTCTTCCTCGCGCTGACCTTCGGCCTGGAGGACGACCCGCCAGCGGCGATCGAACAGGCGATCGGTCTCGTCGAGGCCGTCGGCAGCCGGCTGGGAGTCCCCCACCCCTTCCAAGGCACCATCGCCACCACCGACGGCGAGAGCACCTGGGCCGTCCGGTACTCGAGCGAGGGCAAGTCGCGCTCGCTTTACTACACGACCGACGTGCCCACGCTGCGCCGGCTCTATCCGGAAAGGCAGCTGCTCCGCGAGCTCTCGCAGGACGCACGGCTGATCGTCTCCGAGCCGCTGGGCGATATCGCCGGGGTCTGGAACGAGGTGCCCGAAGCGACGTGCGCCATCGTCGCCCGCGACCACGATGACATGCGACCGTTCCACCCAAGAGCGCCCTCCAAGTTCGTGCCCGTGGTCGCCTGAGCAGCGCTCGCGGCGGCGACGGCAAACGTCGAGGGGCCCCCGCCTGTAGATGACCGGCGGGGGCCCTCGTCGCACGTCGAGATCTAGCGGCGGCGCGCGACGCGACGGGAGGTGCGCCGGGCCACTCTGCGGGATGCGAACATGGTTGCTCCGATCGTCGTGGTTGGATGGATGGGCCTCAGGCGGCCTGGTGGCTCGTCTCGGCGGCGTGGAGCTCCTCCGCCTCCTCGCCGGAGAGCAGCCCGATCTCGACCAGGTCAAGCGGGCTGATGAAGCCGTCGCTGATGCGGAAGCCGCCCGCGCGCGCGACGGCGTCACGGAGCGACACCGCCCAGGAATGCTCCAACAGCAGCAGCGCAGCGGCCGAGTCGTTCGGGATGTCCTCAAGAACGTCCCACGCCTCCTCGTCGGAGAACACGCTCACGCCGTCTGCTGTCGCCTCGGCACCCGCCTCGGCGCCGGCCGCCATCCCTTCCTCACCCTCGATGCCCAGGGCCGATGAGTGCGCCGACCTTGCTGCCGAGCTCGACCGCCTCGTCCTTGGAGAGGTTGCTCAGGTGTTGAACGTCGATCTCTCCGTCCGCGTCCTTGTGCACCGCAAGCGCGTCGATGACACGCACGGTGTCACTCTCTCGCAGTCGCTCGAGCTCGGCGATGATCTCGCCGTGGAACTCGGGGTGGTTGAACCCCAGGACTATGAGCTGAACGGGTCCGATCGCTATGGCTGCTCCTTTCGTTTGGTCTAGCTGGGCTTCTGCGATGTTCGCCGTCGATCCCGGAGCGGCCATCGCCCCATGGGGATGATCTCCTCGACGAGGACGAGTCCTTTCGCGTCGGTGCGATGGACTGCTCATCCGGTTCGGGCGATGCGCCCCGGCCGTCGGTGCAAGTTAGATCGGTGCACACGACCGGCCCGCGCATCTGGTGGCTCTTCAACACAGCAAGTCGCGTGGCAGACCCCAAGGCCAAGTATGCGCTTTGACTCGTCGTCGCCCGCGCCCCGAGCCACCCCTCCAGCCACGGAGCCGCTCCCAGCAACCCCGCTCGACTTCATCCGTCGTCCGTTGCGAGAGCGAGCCGGCTCATCGCGGCCCGCGGGAGCCCGGCGCGGCCGTCGGCGTTCTACTGATTGGTGATGCTGCTGGCGTTGGCGTGAACGGCCCGAGGAGGGCCGCCTTGCGATCGCCGCTCGCGGCGAGCTTGATCGTCTGACCGTCGTCCAGCGTCAGCGTGGCCACGAGCGGCTCGTCGCCGAGGCGGCGCAGGCGGCCGCGCTCGTCGTCGGTCGGCACGCGTGCCGACGCGTCCTGCGCCCACAGCACGGCTTCACTCCAAGCGGCTGGGCTGGCACGGAACAGGAACACGTCGTGCACCCAGATGCCGTGCCCCGGCCCGCCATCGCTTCTGCCCGGGCCGCAGGATCCGCACCGGGATGTTGTCTGGGCGCTTGCGCAGCGTCCGGTTGCGCGCGACCAGCGTGAGGATGCCCGCGGCACACAGCCACAACGGGACCCCGACTGCGGCGAGGATGGCCCAGATCACGGTAATGACGCTACGGCCCGGACATTGCCCGAGCATCGCCCGAAAGGGATGACCGAAGGCGGGCATCGAGTCTCGGCGACGGTGACTGGTCGATTCACGCCGTCGCGTCGCGGTCTGCGTCAGCGCTGGTCCTGGTGATCGGTGGCGGGTTCCGGCCTCGGTCGAGTGCCGCGGGCGCCGGGGCGTAGAGGCGCGTGGTCACGCCGAGCGTGCCGCGGGCGCGCGCAGCCAGTTGGACGCGTGCTCAGGTCCGGGGGTGTCGTGCTGGATGTCGAGGTCGACTGAGCCGTCGTCCTTACAGGCGAGGTCGTCGCGGTCGCCGATCGGTGCCCGGCGGCACGGAAGTTCATCCCGTGGGGATGATGGCGGCGCGCTCATTCGGCCGTAGCGTGCCAACCCGAACGCAGAGACAGGAGATTGCCGATGGCGACGGAGACCAAGCCTGGCACGCTGATCGAGCTCGCGTCCGTGCCGAACCTGCGCGACATCGGTGGGTACCCGACGCGCAACGGCGGGCGCGTGAAGATGCGCGTCCTGTATCGCTCGATCGAGCTGGACAAGCTCGCGGGCGAGGACATGGCGACGTTCGGCCGACTCGGGATCCAGACGGTGTTCGACCTGCGCACCGAGGGCGAGCGCGAAGCCCAACCGGACCACGTTCCCGACGGCGCGCAGCTCGTGATCTGCGACGTCCTCGCCGACTCGCAGCAGACTGCGCCCGCACAGCTCGCCAAGGTCCTCACCGATCCGGCGCTCGCCGAGCAGATGCTGGGCGGCGGCAAGGCCGCCGCACTGTTCGAGCACGGCTATCGCGAGATCGTGTCCCTGCCCAGCGCACTTGCGGCCTATGGGCGTATGTTCACCGACGTCCTCGACGGCGCACGTCGTCCGGCACTGTTCCACTGCACGACCGGCAAGGACCGCACCGGCTGGGCGGCCGCCGCCACGCTGACCCTGCTCGGCGTCTCAGAAGAGGACGTCTTCGCCGACTACATGATCACCAACCGCGACCTTCTCCCCGCCCTCAAGCCCTACTTCGACCAGTTCGAGGCGGCCGGCGGCGATCCCACACTTCTGACGCCCGTGCTCGGCGTCGCGACCACCTACCTCCGCGCCGCGTTCGACGAGATGAGCACGCGCTTCGCGAGCATCGAGAACTACTTCTCTGACGGGCTCGGCATCGGCGCCGATGGCCAGCGCGCATTGGGCGCGATACTCGTCGAGTAGGCACGCCCCACCTGAGACGACGGGGCAACGCAGAGGCGAACCCGCGCGTCGTACGGACTGCCGCTCCCCCATGCAAGAGCAGAACCGTGCGCTTCTGAGGCCGCCCCCTCGTCCAACGCCCTCGGACGCCGCGGGCGGAAACTTGACGGATTTGTGACGAAGCTTGCTACTCTGATCGTGTGTCCGCTCTGACCGCCGAGGCAACTCGCGTGCGCGATCTCGCGCACCTGAGCGACCGCGAGATCGCCGCCGCGACCGGGGCCAAGCCCAGCACGGTGCGCGACTGGCTCAACGGGCGAAGCTCGCCCACCGGTGAGCGCGCGGCACGATTGATCGAGCTGTCAGAGATGGCGGACCGGCTCACGCGCGTCATGGATCCCGAGTACATCCCGGTCTGGCTCAATCGCCCGATCGAGGCGCTCGACGACGACAAGCCGGTCGAGCTGCTCGCCCGCGGCGAGTACCGACGCGTCGCGCAGCTCATCGCCGAGCTCGAGTACCCCGGCGTCTCCTGAGCGCGTGGCGCTCGCGGTCGATGCCGTCGCCATCTCCGGCGAATGGATCCGCCACGCCCCGCACCGCTCCGAGCTGCTCGGCCGCGCCACCGAACCGACGGACGGCCGCTGGCAACGCGGCGAGATCATCCGCGGCCTATATCTCGCCGACGAGCCGGCGACCGCCGCCGCCGAGTGGTACCGCTACCTCGCCGAGCGCGGCCTGCCGCCACGCGCGGCGATCCCGCACGATCACCACCTCTGGCGCATCGAGCTCACTATCGTCGACCTCAGCACCGCCGAGCGGCTCGCCGCGGTCGGCCTGCAACCCCCGCGCCCGCAGCGCCTTAGCTGGCCGCCCTACCAGCAGATCGGCGAAGCACTCTGGCACGACGGCTGGTACGGCCTGATCGCGCCCAGCGCAGCACGACCCGACGCGTACGTCATCTGCGTCTTCTGCGACGACTGGCCACCCGGCGGCTGCACGCCACTACGAGCCATCGAGATCACCGACATTCCGCCACCCCGACCGGAATGACCACATAGCCACCGTGACTCGGCGCGCCCGCGGTGGCAACCGGCCCCGCCTGGCCGGAACACGGAATCGCGTACGGTCGCCGGACCAGTGGTGTCCAACCGCGTGTCCAACGGACCCGAAATGCCCAGCTGCCAAGCCGAAGTCGCGCGGAATCATAATCCGCGTGTCGGGGGTTCGAGTCCCTCCTCCGGCATGAAGTCCCTGTAATTGACCGCGCCGAAGTCCGTGACCGCCGCCTGCGTCGGCCCGCGGCCCACCGTTGTCTCGTCCTCGCCGAGACTGACCGCGTCCGCGGCTGCAGCGCTCATGCAGATTGGGTGAATGTCGGGTGGCTCGCCTCCTGGCCGTGGATGTTCACGCCCACGCTGTTCGTGTCGGCCTGGAGCCGACGACGCCAGCCCACGAGGATGCCGTGCACGCTCGCCGCGCCGATGATAGGGCTGTCGGGCACCTCGAGATAAGCGGGGTGCAGGAGGAACGGGCGTGTCTGCACGCCGCCGATGCCGCCGTGGAAGCAGATGAGTTCCTCGAAGGCGCAGCCCTCGTCGAGCTCGGGGTCGTAGAAGCTGCCGACCATGATGTCGGCGACGTGCCGGAACCCGTCGGTCCGGAGGAGGTGCGCGGGCGCGGTGGGCGAGAACGGCGCAAGCGGGTCCTCGCCCTCGACGCGCCCGTCGGCGAGGTGGTGGGTGCCGCGGGCGCCGAGCGCGACCGGGCCGTGCTCGGAGGAGTGGACGAGCAACCAGCCGACGTGAGGGTGCGCGCGGAGGGCGGGGATGAGCTGCGGGTGGCGCTCGTCGATCTCCTCAAGCGTCAGCCGGCGGCGTTCCTCCATGAGGTAGACGAGGCCGAGGTTGCCGGAGCCGAGGACCACGACCTCCTGGTCGGAGA
Organism: uncultured Actinomycetes bacterium; assembly: GCA_963821355.1. Classification (GTDB taxonomy): domain Bacteria; phylum Actinomycetota; class Thermoleophilia; order Solirubrobacterales; family Solirubrobacteraceae; genus JAOPZW01. The sequence goes on from CAWGDO010000014.1 coordinate 509,286, forward strand.
CGTCGTTCTTGGCTCGTTTGGCCTTCTTGCCCGTGGCCTCGCTGACGGCGAGGCCGACCATCGAGCTCTGCTCGTCGCCGCCGGCGACCCCGGAGACCTCGCCGCGCGCAAGGGAGCGCTCGACGAGCTCGTCCAGGCCGTATCCGTTGCGCTGCTTGAACGTCGCGCCCTGCGTCTGTCCATGGTCGGAGAGGACCACGATCTCGTAGGGCCGTGGGGCATAGCGGCGGGCTCGGTCGATCTGCGCGAAATGGGCGTCGAGCTTGCGCAGGGCCTCGAGCGTGTCGGCGCGCTCGAGACCCGAGTGGTGCGCGACCTCGTCGTAGCTGGAGAACGTCGCGTAGACCGCGGGGCGCCCGCGCATCATGTCGGTGAGCACGCCGGAGACGATCAGGTCGCGCACGAAGACGCACAGCGCGCCCCTCATCAACGGATAGATCCCGCCGCGATGGCCGCGCGGAAGCACGTCGCGGCGGACGGCACGAAGCGCGGCGATCCACTCCAGGAGCACCTCGAATCCGAAGAGCACGAGCGTGCGCGTCACGTTGTCGCCGTTGGCCAGAAACGCCCGATAGCCCGGATTGGCCTTCTTCTCCTCCTCCATCCGGCTGACCGTGAGGATCACGTCCTGCGCTTCGCCGGAGAGCAGGTTGCCGCGGCTCGAGCCGCCGTCGATCAGCAGCCCGACGCCGGTCGCGTGCCGTCGCTCGATCTCCGCACAGTCCGGCGGCGCCGAGCACGTCATCAACGTCCCGGTCTCCTTCTCGACCCAGCGAAAGGCGGGGATGTCCTCGTTGGATCCCAGCAGGATCCCCGCCTGGCTGGCACCCGTCTGCGAGGACAGATCGGTCTCCCACTCGGCAAGACCGTGCGTATCCTCGGCCAGCCAGCGCGCCATCGTAGGGGCGTTGCCGTCGCGCATCGCCCGCCGCAGCACCGGCAGCGCGAGCCCATCGATCTCCAAAAAGACGATCCCCGGGACGTCGGTTCCGGCGATGATGCCCTGCCGACGCGCGATGCGCTGCGCGACTCGCAGCGAGTAGGTGTCATCCGAGCCGACGAGGACCGCGAGCCCGACGCTCACCGCGGCGACCACCAGCGAGGCAAGCAGCGCCCAGCCGAAGCCGTCGACACGGAGGATCCCGTCAGTCAGGGCATCAGTCAGGACCAGGATCGCCGCGTCGGCGAGCAGGACCAGCACGAAACCGAGGACGAGCGTGGCCGGCAACCGCAGCGCGGCCAGCACGGGCGGAATGACCGCGTTGAGCGCCGCGGCGATCGCCGCCACGAGCAACGCACCCCAGAAGCCGTCGATATAGACACCGGGCAGGAGCCCGGCCGCCACCATCAGAGCGACGCCCGTGGCGAGCCACGAAACGAGCAGCCCGAACACCGTAAAACGGGGACGTTCGGGCTTCCACGCTGATGACTCGCCGTACGCCGGCTCGGACTGATTGGTCATCACGTTCTTCCTGTCGGCGGGGCTTTGATCACTCGACGCTCCAATGGTCTCAGCGCCGTGGCTCGCCGCCCTCGCCCCGATGGGGTGATCTGCTGTCGCCGAGTGCGGGGCTGTCAAGCCCTGGTCCGACAGGACTCGCGAAGCGGCCCGCGGGGCAGGCGTGACGGCCCCACTGCGGGGGTGCCGACGATGCAGCCGATCGCAGGCGCACGGCGCGCCCGAGAAGAGGCGACAGACCGACCCCCGTGTGGCCAACGGCGTGGAGTCACCCGCCCTTGTCTGGGTCCGGCGATCACCCAATCGGGATGAGGCGGCCAGGCGTCGACGCTTGTTGAATGCGATCGAGACCGTCGCGTGCGACTTCTTGGGCCGATCCGAAACATGTGTGACAGCGCTGCTAGTAGGACGACCACATCGGCACCTTCGCCGAGGGCGAGGCGGCGCCGCCCCAGGACGACGACATCGGCACCGTCGCGGAAGGAGAGCACGCCGGCGACTATGACGACGCGGAAGCGCGCCTGCCGGGGCCAACCGTACGCTCCCGCGGCTCGTTGGCCTCGTGAGCGTGCGGGTGTGAAGCTTCGCGTTCTTGACGACGACCTCAACGGTGCCGAGCATGGGGCCGATGGCGACTGACACAGCGGCGAAGGAGGGGATGCGGCACGTCCCGGGCGGCTCTTTTCGCATGGGCGACGAGCGCTTCTACCCCGAGGAGCGCCCCGTGTGCGAGGTGGGCGTCGACGGGTTCTGGATCGACGAGCGCCCCGTGACCGTTGGGGAATATCGGCGCTTCGTGAAGGCGACCGGGCACACCACGGTCGCCGAGCGCCCGCTCGATCCCGCGGACTATCCGGATGCCGATGCGTCGCTGCTGCGGCCGGGATCGCTTGTCTTCCGCCCCACGCGCGGCCCGGTCGACCTGTCCGACGCGCGCAACTGGTGGCAGTACGTGCCCGGCGCCAGCTGGAGGCGGCCCGAGGGACCGGGCAGCGACACCTATACGCGCGCCCGGCACCCCGTCGTGCACGTCGCGCCCGAAGACGCCGAGGCGTACGCCGCGTGGGTGGGCAAGGACCTTCCGACCGAGGCCGAGTGGGAGTACGCCGCGCGCGGCGGCTTGGACGGGCGGGTGTTCGCGTGGGGTGACGAGCTCGCGCCCGACGGGCGGATGATGGCCAACTCCTGGCAGGGCGAGTTCCCTTGGCAGAACCTGATGACCGACGGCTGGCTGGGCACCTCGCCGGTCGGGAGCTATCCGCCCAACGGCTACGGCCTGTTCGACATGACCGGCAATGTGTGGGAGTGGACCACCGACGCCTTCGACGTCGACGAGGCCGCGCACGCGTGCTGCGCACCGGCGTGGACGACTAACGAGCGCTTCCCGCGGCGAGTCATCAAGGGCGGCTCGCATCTGTGCGCCCCGAACTACTGCCTGCGCTTTCGGCCGGCCGCCCGCCAGGGCGAAGCCATCGACACCTCGACGACGCACATCGGCTTTCGCTGCATCGTCCGCGACGATCGCGACGTTGGCAGCCTGACGTGACTCACATCGGTCTGCTGGCCGGGCGGCGCCGTGACACTCATCACTACCGCTCAGCGGCACTATCCAGTCAAGCGCGCCGCAGTCCACGCGTTGCGAGCTTGCAGTACGTCTGGGTGTAGTTCCTAGCCACGTTGTTCATCCGGGCCTCCTTGGAGGCTGGTTGGTGTCGAAGCCACCAGTCCCAAGGAGGACACCGGATGAAGCTGCACGCTAACGCCAGGCTCAGCCTGAAGGGCCGCGAGCTGTTGGTCGAACGTGTCGAGCGCGCGGGGTGGTCGCTGACGCAGGCCGCCGAGGCGGCCGGAGTCAGCGACCGCACCGCCGGCAAGTGGCTGGGGCGCTACCGGGCGGAGGGGCCCACGGGGTTGCTGGACCGGTCCTCGGCGCCGGCCGTCGTTGCCAATCGCACCGACGAGCGGCGCGTGCAGGCGATCGCCGCGCTTCGGCGGCTGCGGATGACCGGCGCGGAGATCGCCGAGGTACTGGACATGGCGCTGTCGACGGTGTCGGCGATCCTGACCCGCATCGGGATGGGCAAGCTCGGGCGCCTTGGCCTTCAGCCCGCGCAGCGCTACGAGCGCGCCCGTCCTGGCGAACTGATCCACATCGACGTCAAGAAACTCGGCCGTATCCAGGGTGGCGCCGGCAAACGAGCACGCCACGTCCGCCCCGTGATGAGCTCCCTCGACGGTCACCGCTCGCGTTCTGGGCATCGTTGAGCGCTCGCGAGCGGCGCACGGTGGCGGCGATGGCCTCGACGGCGGCGGCCGTGTTCGTCGCGCCAGGCCCAGATCACCTCCGCGAGGCCGGGGTGCTGACGATTGGAATCGGGATCACCGCTTGACGCCGGAGGGCGACGTGCTCGGCATCGGCCGTTCGCACGAGCCGGGGCGCGCAGAAGGTGTGGTCGCGACGTCATCGTCGGACGCCCCGATGGGTGGGCGGGGGCGGACGCAATAGCTCACCGGCGATTTACCTAGTCGGTGCCCGGGTCTGCCCCCTTCCGCAGTGCTTCAACGTGTGCGCACCGGGTCCCACCAGGGACTCGACCAGGGAACTTCACAGGCGCGGCGGGCCCGCTGCAGGCGAGACCCTGGAGCCAGTTCCAATCGACTGATGGAGGTCTCATGAACAGCACCAGCGTGAGCAGCGACACCGCGGCAGCAGCGGCTCCGGTCGGCCTGAGCCACGACGACGAGATCGAGGCCAAGGACGACCGCGGGCGCGCCGCTGGTATCACCCCCGCCCTCGCCGCGACCTCATGGGGTTCAACTCGACCTGGTGGATGGTGCTGCTGTGGACCGCCGTGATCGTCCTGGCCGTCTGGCCGTTCCCGGTGTGGTGACGGGATCGGCCCGCGCAGAGAAGGAGCCACGCATGAGCACGATCCCCACCACGGGCGACAACCCGGCCCTCGCCGGCCAGTCGCTGACCCGCGACGCGACACGTGAACTGCTCGGTCAGGTCATGGGCCTCGTCGCACTCACGGTCGGCTGCACAGCCCTCGGCGCCTACGTCGGTCGCGACCTCGGGGGCGGCGCCGGCATCCTGTTCTTCGTCGGCGCCTTCGCCTGCATCTTCGGGCTCAACGTCGCCGCGTCGCGTGGGAACGAGCGGCTCGCGGTCGGCCTGCTGTTCGGGCTCGGCCTCCTGCACGGCCTCGCCGTCGCGCCGGTGCTCAACGACTACGCCAAGGCGGATCCGGCCGCGCTGTGCCAGGCGGCCGGAGCGACCGCGCTGATCGTGGCGGGCTGTGGCGCCTACGGCTACGCCACCCACCGTGACCTCACCTCGTGGGCACGCGGCGCGGTGGGAGGTCGCCACGAAGGAGTGAGGCGCTGTTGTGGCCGCTGACGGTTGATTCGTACGATCCCGTTGATGAAGGAAAGAGACCTGGCGGTCAGCTTGGCGAGCGGGAGGATCGCCATCGGCGTGGTGTCGGTCCTGGCGCCGGGGTTCGTTGGCCGCACCATGACTGGCCGTGACGGGTCCGAGGGCGGCACGCGCCTGTTCGCTCGCATGGTCGGCGCCCGCGACCTCGGCCTGGGGCTCGGGCTGCTCGTCGCTCTGAACCGCGGCGCCCCCGTGCGCGGCTGGCTCGAAGCGTCAGCCGTGGTGGACGGCATCGACGCGACCGCATGCCTGCTCGCGCGCGACCACATCCGCACGAGCGTGTTTCCGGGTGCGCTTGGCCTGGCGGCCGCCGGAGCGCTGCTCAGCGCCCGGCTGGCACGCCAGCTCGACCCGGCGCAGTCCGCACCGTCGGGAGCGGGGCGATGACGGGCGCCCACACGCAGCCCTCCGTGCTCACACGCCGTCGCCACACCTGCTTGGCGCCCTGCTCGTGTCGCAGGCGGTTGTGACGGGTGTGTCCGGCTCCCACGTGCCCGCCACCTGAGCCTCGGGATGTTCACGGCGCGCGTCCACGCCGCCACCGCACCGCTCGAGCGTGACGCAGAGCACGATGCGGAGCGTCAACGCGTTTGCGACGCACGACATTCTCGCCATGTCGCGCCGTTGGCAACCTGGCCCGCCGAGCTTGCCGGTGTCAGACGCCCAACTGGACTTCGATCACAGCGCGACGCACGCGCATTCGTTCGGATGGCGACGAGACCGGACGGTTAGAGGGCTGCCCCGCAGCCCCGCGACGCCGGCTGCGATCGCAGGCCGCCGCGCCATTGCTCCTTGTCGCGCAGAGCAGGTCCGCTGGCACAACGCGGAACCCCAGCCATGCTGCGGCGCCTGTTCAGGTCGTACGAGTCGGGTGGCGCGGCGCGGTCGTCAGCTTGCGGGCACGAAGTGCACGATCCTGGCGTAGAAGGGGATTTGGGGCTGGATCTGCCAGTGAAGCGTGCCGCCGAGCGCATCGGCCGCGGCCAGTCCCTCGGTCTCGTAGCGCGACGAGGTCTTCGTGCGCTGGATCTCCAACCGCCACGTCGTTCCCACATCGCCGGTCGTCGGGTTGACGGGATAGGAGAGAACCTGGACGTAGGATCCCCTGTCGAAGGCCAGGTAGAGGCGGTCGCCCAAGAATGCCGCACCCGAAACGCCGGGAGCGCGCAGGACGCCAACGATCCGCTTTGCCGCGGCAAGCGGCGTGCCGGCGGGGCCGGCGCGCTGGGAGCTGATCTGGGTCGCGTCGTAGGCCAACAGGTCGGTTCCCGACGACGTCCACACCCAGCGGCCGTCCGGTGAGACCTCCACCCACATCGCCTTGGTGATCTGCGCGGGCTCGAGCTTGACGTAGCAGCGCCACTGCAGGGTGACCGGATCGACGACGCCAAAGCCGCCGGTGTGGCACGTATTCGGGTCCGAGGCCGTCGGGTAGTAGCACTCGAGCGGAACCAGCAGGCGCGGGCCGCCGGCGGCGTCGAAGCTCAGATCGCCGACGTGGTTCCACCCCTCGCTACTCGTGACCGTCGACGGGATCCCCGTGCTGCGACCGGCCAAGCGCCCAAGCCGGGCATCGGTTCGCCGGAGGCCCTGCGCCGGCCCGTCGAAGGCGAAGGTCCGAGTGGCCGCATCGAAGGTGATGCCCTGCCAGTAATCGACGGACGTCAACGACGAACCGGTCTCCGTCCACAGATCGGCCGCGCCGGCGGACGGCACGCCCGCGGTCAGCACGACCGCGACGACACCCATCACCCGCAGCAGTGCTCGACGACTCATGAACGCCACCCCTTCAGCGACCACCCCGACAGGACGACCGTCCTGACAACACCCATGGCCAACGCTAGCCAGACCGCGGCACCGATTGCAACCGCATGATTCTTCCGACGACGCGACAGCGACCGCGCCAAGCGCAGGGCGCGCGCCGGCTCGTATCTGCCCGCCCCGACCAAGGTGAGCAGGCTGTCGTCCGACCCGCTCATGGCAGCCGCTCCTCCTTCCGCGTGGACGGGGCGGCCGTAGAGGTGTCGATTTCGAGAAGCAGCGCGTGCCTCGCGCGCATTCCGGGGTAAGCGCATCTTCGGCTGCTATGCGATCCGCGCCGACAAGCGACCTGTGGTGGAGGAACGCGGTGATCAACTGCCTCGACGTCGAGACGTTCCACGACGCCGACGGCGATGGCTGTGGTGATCTCGGCGGGCTCATCGACCGCGTCGATCACGCCGCCCGCCTGGGTGCCTCGTGCCTGTGGCTGATGCCGTTCTACCCGACGCCGAATCGTGATGACGGCTACGACATCACCGACTACCTCGCGGTCGACCCGCGCCTCGGCGACCTCGGAGACGTCGTCGAGGCCATACGGCATGCGCGCGACCGGGGCTTGCGGGTGATTGTCGATCTCGTCGTCAACCACACCTCCGATGAGCATCCGTGGTTCCGCGCCGCGCCGAGCCGATCGCATGTCCCGGTACGGCTCATCCACGAGCGCCGCGTGGCCCCGGAGCTGGGTTGGGGTGTCAGCACGTTGATCGAGAACGAACCAGCCGCGTTGTTCGCGCGCCGGTCGGACTGGCAGGGATCGACAGTGGTGGTGGTGCACAACCTCTCCGCTGAGCCTGTCTGCGCAGAGCTCGAGCTCGGCGAGGACGTCACAGACGTCGAGGACCTTCTCGAACTGCGCCAGCACAGCGTCATGGACGGACGCCTCGCGATCGAGCTCGACGCCTACGGTTACCTGTGGCTGCGCGCTCGCCCACGCTAACCCGCAAATCTGCGCACGATCCGGGCGTCGAGGACGTCGTCGTCGCTTGGCGCAGGTCGTTCGTCGGCCTCCAGCGACTCCGGCGCGACGTCGCGCAGTTCGAGCCGCACGCGGGTGCGCGGCGCGACGGTGAAGCGCGCCGTGAGCTCGTGATCGCCACGGCGCGCGCGCTCGCCGCAGGCGAGCAGGAGTGCGTCGTCGCCGGCTCGCCGCGGGGCGCGGTGGGCGCGAGCGCGAAGTCGCCGCCGCGACGGTCGTCGAGCAGGCGCGCGGAGACGCTGCCGCTGTCGAGGCGCTTGGGGCAGTACCAGTCGACCGATCCGCCGCGATGGATGAGCGCGGCGGTGTGCCCGTCGCCGACGACGCGTAGTCGTCGATCCGCGGCTCGGCGCTCACCGGCGGGCGAGAACCGCGGCGCCGGCCGCCGCTGCGCCGGCTGCGGTCAGCGCGCGACGGTGCTCGGCGAGCCACAGCTGCGGGCTGCGCGCCTTGGCCTCGTCGTCGAACGGGCCGTGGCTGCCGTGATCGCCCGGTAGCGGCGCGTTGACGTAATCGGTGTGCAGCCGCGCCGGGCCGGCGGGCTCGTCGGTCTGCTGGCTGTCGTAGCCCGTGCGGGCGAGGTAGCGATCGGCGATCCATGGCGCCATGCGGTTGCCGACGATCGTCAGCACCGTCGACGCGCCGACCCACAGCTCCCGCCGGCGCGGGTGCTGCGCGGCCCAGACGATCGCCTCCGCGGCGACCTCGGGCTGGTAGACCGGTGGGACCGGGCGCGGCCGGCGCGGCATGCGCAGCCGCACGAAGCCGAACTGCGTCGTGTTCAGCCCGGGGAGGTGGACGCTGATGACGCGCACGTTGCGTTTCTCGTGCATGAGCTCGGTGCGCAGCGAGTCAGTGAAACCGCGCACGGCGTGCTTCGCCCCGCAGTAAGCGGCCTGCAGCGGGATCCCGCGGTACGCGAGCGCCGAGCCCACGTTGACGATCGTCCCGCGGTCGCGGGGCAGCATGTGCTCGAGGGCGGCCATCGTGCCGTGCACCTGGCCAAGGTAGGTGACCTCGGTGACACGGCGCAGCTCGTCGGGCTCGATCTCGCGGACGGGGGCGAAGATGCTCGCCATCGCGTCGTTGACCCAGACGTCGATCGGGCCGAGCTCGGCCTCGACGCGCTCGGCGGCGCGCATGACCTCGTCGGCATGGGCGACGTCGGTGGGCAGGGCGAGGGCGCGTCCGCCGAGCCCACGCACCTCGCGGGCCGCCGCCTGCAGCCCGTCCTCGCCGCGGGCGACAAGCGCGACGCTCGCGCCGCGCGCCGCGAAGGCACGGGCCGCCGAGGCGCGCTCGCCAAGCCCGGCTTCCGCGTGAACGCATTGGCCTTCCAGTGAACCGAAGCGCGACCGCGCCGAGGCGCGGAGCTCGAGGCCATGATCGAGACCCGCAGGGCCTAGCCACCAGCACACGCGTTAGGTCTCGTTCCCTCTCCTGTCGCGCGGCACCTCCAGAGGGTCAGGAGGTCTTCGTCAATGCAACCGCAGCGCACCGTCGACGGCGCGCCCACCCCACTGTCTCCAGAATCGACGCCCGTCACATTGCCAGTGGTGCCACAGCGCTCGGCGCGTCGAGCGACCGCGCGCCCGCGCCAGTAACCGTCGCGCCGCGGCGCGACAGCGCAAGGACGACGTCGAGGGGCGCATCGTGGAATACCTCAAGGACCACCCGCACAGCACCACCGGCGACATCGCAAAGGGATTGAACGCCAACCGCGGCACCATCGCCGCGGGGCTGTCGCACCCAGCCAGGGCCAGCGACGGCACCGAAGCCAGGCGGGCGAGTAGCCATGGCGTATCGCGCCTCCGGCCATCGGTGAGCGGTAGCCAGCCCCGTCGCTGATCTCGCTCTCGCGTTGGACGAAACTCACGAGCGCCACGCCACTCGTCGAGGGCCAAGGGCCTGCCAAGGAGCGGCGACTCGGCGACCACGAGGAAAGCGACCCCGCTTGCGCTCAGCGGTCGCGCCGGATCAACTCCCGTGCTGTCCCCATGCGCGTGGCGCACGTAGGCCGCAACGCGCCGGGATCCCACTTCCGCGCGGTAGCCCGCCGCGTTCCTCGTGACCGGGCCCCGATCCACGGGGATTCGTGCCGCGTCGCGGGATGCGTGGCCGGATCGGTCTTCGCGACCGCGCCGGCGCTCAGGCGGACTCGGTGGCCGTCGTCGCCTGCATCCGAGCCGCGGGCGCGCTCGCCGTGACCCCGGCGCCCAGCGTGTAGCTCAGGTGCCCGCCCAGCCAGCCGCCTGCGCCGAGCGCGGCCGAGCCGGCGAGCGAGAGCAGCTTGCCGCGCCCGCGCGCGTCCCGCCGGCGCGCGAGGTAGGAGCCGACCATGAGCGCGGTCGCCGTCGCATTCGCGCCGGCGTGAACGAGGCCGGCACGACGCACCGCGGCGTCACGCTCCTCCACGTCGGCCCAGTCCGACCAGCCGGTGGCGACCGTCAGCCCCGCGGCGAGGACGCCGGCCAGGATCAGTCGATCCGAGGCGGATCGACTGTCCTTCCCGCCCATCCAGTCCAGAAGGACCGAACTCGTCCATGCGCCGATCGGGATGTCGGTCATGATCGGGTGCACGGCGTGACCGAGCCACGCGCCGCTCAGCGCCTCCTTGGGAGCGCCACGCGGAATCAACGCTCGGACCGTGCGACCGAGCGTTCGCCCCGGACCGTCGAGCGCCTCGACCGACTCAAGCCGTGCGGCGAGGGCGTTCAGCGGCGAGATCGTCATGTCCACGGTTTACCCGGTTATCGCCTTGGTGCGGCACTCTCGGCTGGCTTCCAGTTTGCGCTTGCGAAGGACGACCGGCCGGAGCGCGGCCAGCGAGGCGGCGCACGCTCGCTTACGGCAGCGATTGCAGGAGTCGCGGCTCGCGCGAGCGCGCTCTCCCAGGTCGTCCCACGCAGAAGTGGGCTCGGCTGGGCGGAGACGCCTCCTTCCGCGCGGAGGGAGCACTCCGCTCTGTCGGTCACGCGGCGGGGGCTGGCCTGGTCAGTCAGGGAGCTGGCGGCGGCTCGAGCCACAGCGTCAAGCACCGCCCGGCGCTGGCCGAGCGCGCCGAGCGCTGGCTGAGCGCTGGCTGAGCGGCGCCGAGTCGCCCGAGCCACGCCCTGGCGCTGGGCGAGCGGACCGCGAACACGGGCCTGCGGACCGCGGGCGCGCGAGTGGTGAGGTAGCGCAACGCGCCAGCTTGACGATTGAGCTCAAGCTCGCGCACCGGCCTGCCGATGAGGGTTGGGTAGGCCCCGCACACGGATGTCGGGGCCTTCTTTGTGTCTGGGACGCCCGTAAGCTCCCCGGCCCCCCGTGCCTCATCGTCGGCCGCTGCGAGGTTCGCTACTCGGCCGCCTGCCCCCCGTCCTGCCCGAGGCCCTGCGGCTGATCGTGGTCAAGAGCGACGGGTCGGTGATGGTCCATGCCGACGAGCTAGCGGCTTCAAGCCGCGCAACTAGAACTTGACGTAGGGCCCCTCAATCCGTGGATGATCTGTACCGGATCACACCAAGGCCATTGGAAGGCATCGAATGAGGAAGCGGCGCAGGAATGGGAAGCCGTGGGAGGGCTACGTCCGTGTGTCCTCGGTTGGCAAGCGGCGGGTGCTGATCTCGCCCGAGATTCAGCGCGACGCGATCGAGCGCAAGGCCGCCTCGATGGAGGTCGAGATCGAGCGATGGACGGAGGATCTCGACACGTCGAGTCGAGACATCGAACGCCGCGCCGACTTCCGCGCCATCGTCGAGCGCGTGGCGGCGGGCGAGTCGGGCGGGATTGTCGTCTACAAGCTGGACCGCTTCAGCCGCAACGCACACGACGCGATCACGGTTTGCCGGCAGATCGACTATGCCATCGCGTGCTCCGACACGGATATCGATTGTGTCCACGCCCACCGGGCGGGACACGTTTCGTGAGGTCCTGAGACTTGGAGAGATGCGGTGGGACGCGCTGGCCGTAGGCTTCGTCAAGGCGAAGGCGCGGGCGGTCCGCGCGGGCAAGGGGATCGCGCGGACGCCGATCGGCTACCTCAAGAACGCCGATCAACGGCTTGCCCAGGATCCCGCTGTCGCGCCGCTCATCCGCGAGGTGTTCGAGCGTCGGGCTGCGGGCGAGGGACCGAGCGAGCTGGGTCGGTTCCTTGAGTCCCATGGCGTCCGGACATCGCAGGGCGGCAACGGGTTCTCGAAGCAGGCCGTCGCGTCGCTTCTGAAGTCGCGCGTGTACCTCGGTGAGATCCGTTGGACCGAGCGCGCGCCCGACGAGCGCGATGTCAGCGGCAACGTCATCCGGCGTGGGACGATCATCGAGGTCCACGTCAACCGCGAGGCGCATGAGCCGATCCTCGTACGGCAGCCCGGCCCCGACGACCCGACCGTCGTCATCTGCATCGACGAGTTCGGGCCGCTGAACCTCCAGCCCCACCCCGGACGCCAACGGGCGCGGCGCGCCGACTGCGAAGGCCGGCGTCGGCGCCGGCGCCGGGCGACCTACAAGCGCCCGCACGGCGTCCGGCATCTGCTCGCCGCCTACGACCTGCGCCGCGACCGGCTCTACGGCCACATCAAGACCCGCAAGGGCCGCACCGAGTTCCTAGCCTTCTGTCGCTACATCCGCTCGCTCTACCCGCCCGAGGTGCGCCTGGCGTTCGTGCTGGACAACTTCAGCCCGCACCTGACCACCAAGACCGACAGCCGCGTCGGCGACTGGGCCACCGACAACAACGTCGAGCTGGCCTACGTCCCCTTCTACGCCAGCTGGCTGAACCGCATCCAGGCGCAGTTCACCGGCCTGCGCTATTTCGCGCCGGACGGCACCGACCACCCCGACCACCGCACCCAGGGCCGCATGATCCGCCGCTACATCGCCTGGCGAAACCGCAACGCCCACGACGGCAACCTCCGCCGCGTCGTCAACAAGGCCAACGTTGCCTGACACGGCACTAGGCTCGCCGCCGTGGGAGCGTGGCGGATCTACGAGGACGAGCCCGCGCCGGGGATCCTCGAGCTAGGCCTCGAGCGACTGCGCTCGGAGCGCTCGCTGATGCGCCGCCGCGACGTCGTCGAAGAGCGGCTGCTCGGACGCCGCTTCGGCGGGCGCGACCGCCTCGCGATCGGCCGCTACCACTCGATCCTCGCGCAGACGGTCGAGCACCTCGACCGCGGGACGTTCGGCGCCTACGTCGACATCGACCCGATCATCGACGGCGTCCGCGTCCGGCTCGTCCGGCGGACGATCGGCCCGGAGCGCCTGGACGTCACGCTGTTCGGCGAGCGCCACTTCGCGGCCGACCAGATCAGCGATTCGGCCGACTACGCCGAGGAGCTGCGCGCAACCGCGCGCGCGGAGAACGACGCGTTCTGGCAGGCCGCGCGCGACCAGGCCGAGCAGGCGCGGGCGGCGCTCGCCGACGCGCGAGAGCGCGCTCGCGACGCCGCCGAGCTCAGCCAGATCCTGCAGTCCCAGGAGGACTCGGCCTAGCCGCCGGAGCCCGTCGGAGGATCGGCGCCGGCGCCCGAGCCGGAACCGCCGCCGGCGCCGCCGCCGCCACCGCCGCCTCCGCCGAATCCGCCGCCACCCCCGAACAGCCCACCGAGCCCGCTGCTCACGCCCGCGGCGGTCGCGTTGATCTGCGTCGCGGTGATCGTGCCGCTCGAGCTCTTGGTGCCCTGCACGATGACCGTGTCGCCGGGATGGATCGCGCCTGCGCTCGTGGAGGCGGTGCGGTTGATCTTCGAGTGGCTCGTGGTCTTGACCTTGACGGTGTTGCCGTTGTTGTCCTTGACGTAGAGCGTCTTGCCGTTCTTGTTGGCGACCTGGCCGACGGTCGGCGCGCTCTGGCCGTTCGCTCCGCCGCCGCCGGCGCCGGGGAACCCGCCTCCGCCGCCGAAGCCGCCGCGCGCGCCCGCGCCGCTTCCGCCTCCGCCGCCGCGCGCCGACGCGAACGCGGCCTGGGCGCCGTTCCCGGACCCGCTGCCGTTCTTGTCGGCGTGCTTCTGCACCTGCACACCTCCGATGAAGCCCAGCGCGGCGACCAGCACCGCGGCGAGCGCGGCCGAGACCGGCGTGACGAATCGCCGGCGCCTTCGCGCCGGCAGCGCGCTCTCGGTGGACTCCTCGTCGATGGGCTCCCAGTCGTCCTCGTAGGGGTCGTCGAGCTCGAGGAGGCGGTCGTCGCGGTCGGGCATGGGGGTCTCCGTATCGGGATCGGTCATTCGAATCTGAGGGCGTCGATCGGGCGCAGCACGGCCGCGCGTGCCGCCGGGTAGGTGCCGAAGAACAGGCCGCAGGCGATCGCGGCGCCGAAGGCCAGGAAGATCGAGTACAGGGCGATCGCCGGGTCGACGCCGGCGATCGTGAACTGGCTGCCGACGATCCCGACGGCCACGCCGAGCAGGCCGCCGAAGACCGACACGAGCACGGCCTCGATGAGGAACTGGGTGAGGATGTCGGCGCGGCGAGCGCCGATCGCCTTGCGGATGCCGATCTCGCGGGTGCGCTCGGTGACGCTGACGAGCATGATGTTCATCACGCCGATGCCGCCGACGAGCAGCGAGATCGCGGCGACGGCGCCGAGCAACGTGGTGAAGACCTGCGTGCTCTGATCGGACGCCTGGCGCACCGAGCCCTGGTTGATGACCTGGAAGCCCGGGTCGGCCGTGTCGGTGATCTTGTGGCGCTGCTCGATGATCGAGGCCACCTCGGCCTGCGCGGCGTCGAGCGTGGCCTCCGATCGGCCCTGAACCGTGATGTTGCTGATCGCGCCGTAACCGCTGATCGCGTCCTCCACGGCGGTGATCGGCGCGATGACGACGTCGTCCTGGTCCTGGACGCCGTTGGAGCCCTTCGGCTTGGTCTCGCCGACGACCTCGAAGCTCGAACCGTTGACGCGCACCGACTGGCCGACCGGGTCGCCACCGCCGAACAGGTTGGCCACGACGGTCGGGCCGACCACGACGACACGGCGGTGCTTGCTGACGTCCTGGTTGGTGAACATCGAGCCGGTCGCGATCTGGTAGTCGCGCGTCTGTGCGTACGACGGGGTGGTTCCGACGAACGACGACGGCTGGTAGGTCGTCGAGCCCGCGACCAACGTGGTGCCGGTGGCCGTCACGACCGGCGCGGCGGACTTGACGTCGGGCGCGTTGAACTCGTCCTGCAGCGCGGTGGCGTCCTGCGTGGTCAGCGTCAGCCCGCCGCCCCCGCCGCCGAAGCGAAAGCCGCCCGGCCCTCCCGGTCCGTTCTGGGCCTGGACGATGAGCACGTTGGAGCCGAGCGCATCGATCCCGGCCTGGACCTGCTTCTTGGAGCCGTTGCCGACGGCGACCAGGACGATCACGGCCGCGACGCCGATCGTCATGCCGAGGATCGTCAGTCCGGAGCGCAGCTTGTTGGCGGCGATCCCGGCCAGCGCGATGCGCAGCGTCTCTGCGAGCGTCACGCGGCGTCCTCGCGGGCAACGGTCTGCTCATCAGAGAGCACCCGTCCGTCGCCAAGACGGATAACGCGCCGTGCGCAGGCCGCGACATCACCTTCGTGGGTGATCAGCACGACGGTCCGCCCGCCGGCGTTGAGGCGCCGGAAGATGGACAGGATCTCCGCGGTCGAGTGTGAGTCCAGGTTGCCCGTCGGCTCGTCGGCGAGCACGATCGCCGGGTCGGTGACGATCGCGCGCGCGACGGCGGCCCGCTGCTGCTGGCCTCCGGAGAGCTCGGAGGGCAGGTGGTGCAGGCGATCCTCCATGCCCACCGCGGCCAGCGCCGCGACGGCGCGCCGCCGGCGCTCACGGCGTCCGAGGCCCGGCGTAGGCCAGCGGCAACTCGACGTTGGCGACTGCGCTCGTGCGCGGCACGAGGTTGAACGACTGGAAGACGAACCCGATCTTGCCGTTGCGCAGGTCGGCGAGATCGTCCTCGGCGATGTTGCGCACGTCGACGCCGTCGAGCAGGTAGCGGCCGGCGGTCGGGGCGTCGAGACAGCCGAGGATGTGCATCAGCGTGCTCTTGCCGCTCCCCGAAGGGCCCATGATCGCGACGAACTCACCGCGCTCGATGCGCAGCGAGACGCCCGCGAGCGCGCTCACCTTCACGTCCTCGCTGGGCTGGTACACGCGCTCGACGCGCTCGAGCTCGATGACCGGGCGGGCCCGGCGCCGCGCACGCGCGGGAGGACTCACGGTCCGCCTCCGGGCGGCGCGAAGCCGCCGCCACCGCCGCCGCGGAAGCCGCCGCCGCTGAGTCCGCCGAAGCCGCCGCCGCCGAGTCCGCCGCCTCCCAGGCGATTGCCCAGGGCGTTGTTGAGCTGGTTGGCGCCCGAGCCCGACGCGCCGGCGGCTGCCGAGGTCGAGCGGACGACGACCGTCTCGCCGACGCTCAGTCCGCTGATGATCTGCGTCGTCGAATCGCCGACCACCCCGGTCTGCACCTGCTGGGTCGTCTGCTTGCCGTTCTTGTCCTCGACGGTGACGGTCGAGCCGCTCAGCGCCTGTGAGGGGATAGCGATCCCCGTGACCTGCGAGGTGATGATGTCAGCCGTCGCGCTCATGCCGGACTTGAGCGCCTTGCCGGTCTGGGTAAGCGTCAGCGTCACCGGGTAGCTGACCGCGCTGCTCGAACCGCCGCTCGACGACGACGACAGCACGCCTATGTGGCTGACGCGCGCGGCGAACTGCTCGCCGGACGCCGCGTTGACGGTGACCGTCGCCGACTGGCCGACCTTCACCGAGCCGATGTCCGACTCGCTGAGCGAGACGTCCATCTTGAAGCGGCTGATCTGGGCGAGCGTGATGAAGCCCGACGAGCTCGACGAGCTCGACGAGCTCGACGAGCCGCCTCCACCGAGGCCGCCGAGGATGCTCGCGCCGTTGGAGCTGTTGGAGGAGCTCGACGAGCTGGAGCCGTTGCTCGAGCTCGATCCGGCGGTCTGGCCGACCTGCCCGTTGACCGCAGCGATCGTGCCCGCCATGGGCGCGCGCAAGGTCGTGGCGGCGAGCGCCTTCTCGGCGCTCGTGACGCTGAGCTGCGCGCTCTCGACATTGGCCTGCGCGGCGGCGAGCGACATCGTGCTGCCGCCGGAACCGCTGCCGGAGCCAGACCCTCCGCCGGAGCCGCCGCCGCCCGAGCCGCCGCCGGAGCCGCCGCCCCCGCCGCTCGGCGCGGAGCCGCTCGGGGCGTTGCTGCCGCTGCCCGACCCGCTCCCGGATCCGCTTCTCGAGCCGCTCCCGCTGCCGCTGTTGGACCCGCTGCCGCTCTGCTTGCTCGGCGTCGTCGTCTTCGGCGTGGTCGTGGTCGGATTCGTCGTGGTCGTGCTCGGCGTGGTCGTGGTCGGCGTGGTCGTGGTCGGGGTGGTGGTCGTCGGCGTCGTCGTCGTCGTGGTCGGGGTGGTGGTCGTCGGCGTCGTCGACGCGGGCGGCGTCGACTGCGCCACCCGCGCCATCACGGTGTTGGACACGGTCGTGGTGCTCGCCGTCGTCGTGTCGCTCGCGGTCGTCGTGCTCGACGAGGTCGTGCTCGACGAGCCCGATGCCTCGACCTGGTCGAGCGTGTCCTGCGCGGACTGCAGGTCCGCCTCGGCCTGGGCGACGTCGACCTTCGCGGCGCTGTCGTCGAGCTTGGCCAGCACCTGGTTGGCGCCGACGTGGTCGCCCTCCTTGACGTAGATCTTCGTCACCTCGCCGCTCGTGCCGAAATCGAGGTCGAGCTGGTTGGCGGGCGAGAGGTTGCCGCTGCCCGACACGGTCGACTGCACGACCCCGCGGGCGACGGTGACCGTCCGCTCCTGGGCGCTCGACGTCGACGGCGACCCGATCACGAGCACCGCGACGACGACGGCCGCCGCGGCCAGGATCCCGATCGCGATGGTGGTGACGGCGGGACGACGACGCATCTCAGCTCACGCTCGTCGTGTTCGAGCCCTGGTTGGGCGGCGCACCGCCGTTCCCGCCGCCGCCGTTGGGGAAGTTGACGCCGCACTTCTGCAGCGCGTCGCGCAGCTTCTGGAACTGGGCCGAATTGCCGTTGGAGCCGGGCGGCTGCCCGTTCCCGGGCTGCCCGTTCGGCGGTGCCTGGCCGTTCGGCGGCGCCTGCCCGTTGGGTGGCGCCTGCCCGTTCGGTGGCGCCTGCCCGTTCTGCGGCGCCTGCCCGTTCTGCGGGCGCCGGCCGGTCGGCAGCGTCACGCCCTGGTTCTTCAGGCAGGCACGCGTCTTCGCATCGAGGTTGAAGAAGCCGCGCCGGCCGCCGTTCTGGCCCTGCTCCGCGTTGGCGCTCGCATTGGTGCCGGTCGACGAGGACGAGTCACCGCCGCAGGCGGCGAGCGAGAGCGCGGCGATGAGGGCGCAGGTGCAGGCGATCCGACCCGCGCGGGGTTTGAGTACGACGTAAGCAGCCAAGATGGCCCGCACGAAACCACCGGCCTCGAAGAGGAGTCGAAGATTTAGAGCGTCAGGCGTTCGCGCTAAACGACGTCTCGCTGAGCTCCGACGTCATCAGCGACGAGAAGGCCAGCAGCTCGCGCCGGTCGAGCATCTCCAGGACGTCCCATACGGCGTCGGTTCCCTCGCGATCGCACAGCCCGTAGAGCGCGTCCATCGCGGTCATCGCGGCGCCGAGCCACTTCTCTCGCACGTCCTGCGGCGTGTCCACGCGCAGCTCGAGCAGGCGCGCGCCGCGGATCATCCCGGCGATCTCCTCGCGGTCGAGCACGATCCTCTCGGTCATGCGCGAAAGCCTATGAGAAACACGGCTCCTGCTACGGCCGGTGGCGACCTCCTGACGGCCGGCTCCTGAACCGGCTCATCGGCCCCATCCGCGAGCCCCCAGCGCCGGCCAGGGGCGCGGTCATCGACATCGCGACACCGGTGTGCATCACGCAGACGACGCCTGCATCGGTGAAAGAGGGAGCACGCGCGCTGCGCTGTCCGACGCGCTCGCCTTGGACGATGTCCAAGAGCGCGGAGCGATCTCGCGCAGACACCTGTCACCTCGGCCGAGCGGGTGTCTAGGGCGCCGGTCGGCGCACTTGGTGGTCGTCTAACTCACGAGCGCGGACATTCACGACCGCGCTCCCGCATGTGCTGCGAAGCGGTAGCGCGCCTGACTCTCGTCGCGCCGATGCCGAGGCCTCGCTCGGCTGCGAGAGGCTTGCATGGGGGCCTGCAGCCGGCGTAGGTTCATCTGGTATCTGCGGTCTACGAGGCGGGCACGTGGCGGAGGTAACCATGAGCGAGAACGTGGACATCGTGCGCAGCGCGTATGAGGCCTTCGCCAGGGGTTACCGCGCATGAGGCGCGTTCACGAGGTCACCGCGCCCGACGGCCGGACACTTACCGTCCACGTCGCGGGTGCCGCCGACGGTCCGCCCCTCGTCGTGCACCACGGGACGCCGATGGCCGGCGGCGTTTACCGGACGGAGGCCGAGAGCGCGGAACAGTTGGGACTGCGGCTCGTCGCCTTCGACCGGCCGGGCTACGGCGGCTCTTCGCCGCAGCCTGGTCGCTCCGTTGCGGACGTGGCCGCTGACGTGGCCGCGATCCTCGACGACCTCGGCGACGACCGGTTCGGGACGTACGGCATGTCGGGCGGCGGGCCACACGCGCTCGCGTGCGCGGCGCTGCTGCCCGAGCGCTGCGCGGCGGCGGCGACGATCGCGGGCGTGGGACCGGCGGACGCGCCCGACCTTGACTGGCTCGCCGGTATGGGCGAGGGCAACCAGGCCGAGTTCGCCGCAGCGCAGGCCGGTCGCGAGGATCTGACCGCGTATTGCCTTCAGGAAGCGGCGGGGATGACGGCCGTTGAGGCGGAGGACCTTGCCGTCGCGATGCGGCCCCATCTCAGTGACGTCGACGCGGCGGCGCTCACCGGCGAGGCAGCCGCGTATCTGCTCGAGGCCATGCAGCGTGGCCTGCGCGACGGCGTCGAGGGCTGGGTTGACGACGACAACGCCTTCCTTGCTCCGTGGGGCTTCGATGTCGGTCAGATCACGGTGCCCACGCTCGTCTGGCAGGGCGAACAGGACCTCATGGTGCCTGCCGACCACGGCAGATGGCTGCGCGACCACGTTGCCGGCGCGGACGGACGCCACTCACCCGACGAGGGTCACATCACGCTGTTCTTCAACCGCATTGGCGACGTCCACGCTTGGCTCGCCCAGTACCTCAAGTAGGACGAAAGCCGAGTCTCGCGGCCACTCGCGCTTTGCATGGAGCAGCCCGGCGCCGTCCGCGACGCGCTGCTGCTATCGAGCGCCAGACGCAGCGGCGCGCGTCCCAGCAGCCAGCTCGAAGACTCCTCCTGCACAGCAATGCGCGGTAGTCGCCGATATTCATGCGACCCGAGCCTCGGTCGTTCGGCGAGGGCGTCGCGACGCGCTATCGCTTCCGCCTGCCTGCGAGCGTCTCGCGGCACGGCCGGCAGACGCTCGCAAGGGACCATCAAGCGGTAGTCACGGTCTTGCTCCATCGCATGAACAGTGACGACTGTTGTCATTTGCCCTCCGCGGGTTCGGGGGGCTTCAGAGCTTGGGCCCTGGCGAGCTGTGCTTGCGGTGCAGGTGTGGTAGGTGCGCTTGCCGGTCACGACGCGCCCGTCGGCGGCCTTGGCGGTGATCGCCACCGTGAAGCGCCCCTTGGGCAGGCCGCGCAGGTTCACGGGGGCGGTGATCCGCGAGCGCTTGATCGTCTTGACGCGCTTGCCGTGCACCCTGACGGCGGCGCTGACCCACGTGACCCCCGCCAGCTTGCGGATGCGGATCGTGAAGGACCGCTTGCTCAGGCAGGTCTTGGCCGAGGGCAGGGAGAACGCCTTGGCCGCGGAGATCGGCTTGGGCGTGGGCTTGGTCGCTGCCGGGGTGGGCGCGGCCGACGGGTTGCTCGCAGCCGCAGGTGCTGCGGAGGGCCAACACACGAGCGTGTGGTCGGTTCTGACCGCGCAGCCGAAATGGCCGCCGTTGCTGACCGAGAGGTACGTCCCGGCCGGCGGCGTGGCTTCGTTGTAGGGGAGGTTGGCCCCGTTAAAGCCCCAGCAGGCGAGCGTCTGGTCGGTCCTTATCCCACAGTAGGCGTATGGGCCGACCTGCACCGAGGTGAACGCGCCCGACGGCGGCGCCGTGTTCTGCCCGTCCGGGAGCCCCCAGCAGGCGATGGTCTGGTCGGTGCGCAGCCCGCAGGTGTAGAAGCGCCCCGCCGCGACCGACAGGAACGTGCCACCCGGCGGGCTCGCCTCGCCGAATTGGTCGTTGCCCCAGCAGGCCACCGTGCCGTCGACTCGCAGCGCGCACGCGTGCTCGGCTCCCGAGCTGACTACCGTGAACGCGCCGGTCGGCGGCGTCGCCGCGATGCCCCAGCAGACGAGCGTCTCATCGCTGCGAAGCGCGCACGTGAACGCCCCGCCCGAGCTGACCGCCATGAACGTGCCGGGCATCGGGGTGCTCTGCCCGGTGCTGGTGGCACCCCAGCAGTCCATGATGCCGTCGCTGCGCAGCGCACAGGCGTGGTACGGCCCGACACTGAGCTGCGAGAACACCCCACCCGGCGGTGTCGTCTTGCCCCCGGCGCTGTCGCCCCAGCAGGCGATCGTCTGATCGACGCGCAACGCGCACGCGAAGTCCAGACCCGCCCCGACGGCGGCACGGCGGTTCGGCTGGCGTTGCCGCAGCGCGCGCGGGAGCTCGGCATCGAGCCGATCGTCCTCGAGCCCGACCGACGATCTCGCGGCGCTCGTGGCCGACGCGGTGGACCGGGGGGCGGATGCGCTCGGCATGGCCGGCGGCGACGGCTCGATGGCGGTCGTCGCAGCGGCCGCGTGCGCGCACGACCTGCCGTTCGCGTGCGTTCCTGCGGGCACCCGAAACCACTTCGCGCGCGATCTCGGTGTGCAGCGCGGCGACGTCGTGGGGGCGCTCGAGGCCTTCACGGACGGTCTCGAGCGCCGCATCGACGTCGGCGAGGTCAACGGATCGGTCTTCGTCGACAACGTGATCCTCGGCTTCTACGCCGAGGCGGTGCGGCAAGAGGGCTACCGCGACGCGCGGCTGCAAACGCTGCTGACCACCGCGCAGGAAGCACTGGGACCTCGCGCGCCGGCATCGGGGCTCGCCATCGTCGACGACCGCGGCGCCGAGCATCGAGAGCCCGCGGTCGTGATGGTCTCCAACAACCCGTACGCGGTCGATCGGAGGGTCGCGGTGGAGACGCGTCCGCGGCTGGACACCGGTCGGCTTGGTGTCCTGGTGCTCGACCGGCCGCCCGTGCGCCCTGCCGAGCGAGCGTGGGCCGCCACCGCGGTCGAGGTGACGGCGCCCGGGGAGGTCCACGCCGGGCGCGATGGCGAGGCGGCGTTGCTGGTGGCGCCGATGCGCTTCGCGATCCGTCCCTTGGCGCTGCGCGTGCGGATCTGCGCGCGCCATCCCGGCGCCTCGCCCTCGGCGCAGCTTGCCTCGCTCGATCCGCGGCGACGGACTCCCGCTGGTCTCAGCCGCCGAGGCCGGCGGTGATCACCTTGATCTGGTTCGTGATCCCGCCCACGCCCGGCGAGCCGCGAGACGGCCGCGAACGCCGCGTCGCTGTCGGACTGGTGCTTGACCTCACCCGTGAGGGTGACCCAGCCGGCGGTGACCTTCACGTCGAGCCAGTCGGCGGGAACGCTGTCATCGGACATCAGAGCCTGCAGCGCGGCGCCGCGCAGCTCCTCGTCCTTCCAGTGATCGCGCGGGTCGACGCGCAGCTCGTCCTCGACCGCGCGGACGCCTCGCACCGACCTGGCGATCTCCACCGCCGTCCGGCGCTGGTGGAGGCTGCGGACGGTGCCCCGCAGCGTCACCGTCCCCGCCCTCTCCGAGACCGCCAGCTCGGCCGGGTTGTGGATGCGCGGGTCGCTGTTGAGCGTGGCCCGGATCTCGTCGACGATGACCTGGTCGTTGGACATGGGGTGCTCCTGTTCTTAGGGGGTGGTTGGATCGATGAGCATGGGGACGAACGGTGTGAGCCGTCGTCATGCAATTTGCGTGATTGCCGGAA
This sequence comes from uncultured Actinomycetes bacterium, assembly GCA_963821355.1. Classification (GTDB taxonomy): domain Bacteria; phylum Actinomycetota; class Thermoleophilia; order Solirubrobacterales; family Solirubrobacteraceae; genus JAOPZW01. The sequence continues at coordinate 531,985 of CAWGDO010000014.1, forward strand.
CCGTCTCAGTACGACGCGAGGGCGGGGCGGCGCACCAGGCTCTGCGGGACGACTCGCCCGGCGCTGAGGAGCGCCGCAGTGACGGCGGCGCCGAAGACGAAGCCGCCGACGTGCGCGAAGAAGGCGACGCCGCCGCCGTTCGCCGAGGCGGAGGCGAGGCCGAGGTGCGCTTCGACGAGCTGGTAGAGGAACCAGCCGCCGAGGTAGACCCACGCGGGGATCTGGACCAAGAAGACCAACACCAAGGTGCGGATGCGCGCGGTCGGATACAGGACGATGAAGGCGCCGAGCACGGCGGCGATCGCGCCGCTGGCGCCGAGCGTCGGGACGTGCGCGGCGGACGCCGAGCCGAAGAGCAGGGTGACCACGGCTTGCGTCATCGTCGCGACGAAGCCGCCGGCGACGTAGAAGCCGAGGTAGCGCAGGTGCCCGAATGCGTCCTCGACGTTCTTGCCGAAGATGGCCAGGAAGAGCATGTTGCCGAGGATGTGGTCCCAGCTTCCGTGCATGAACATCGCGGTGAACCAGCTGATCCCCCACGGTTCGGGCGCGTGGCAGCTGCCGTCGACGGCGCAGGGATAGAACGAGGCGTGGTAGACGGCCGACTTGAGGTGCGGGATCTCGTAGAGGATCCAGACCGCGAGGTTGGCGGCGATCAACGCGACGTTGACGAACGGGAACCGTCGGGGGTGGAGTCCGTCGGAGAGCGGCAGCATCGTGATGCTCCTACTGGCTGACCAGCGGCTTCATTCGCATGAAGCCGCCGTCGGTTGCGATTGCGAGCATGAAGTCGGCGAGATCGGCGCGCGAGACACGTGGCCCGCTGTCGCGCCCGATCGGGCCTGCGTGCGAGAGACGCGGTGCGCGGGCCGTCGGTGAAGACGATCGGCCCGCGGACGATCGTCCAGGCGAGGCCGCTCTCTTCGATCAGGCGGGCCTGCTCGCGGTGATCGCGCACGACGCGCGGCATCACCGCGCGTAGCAGGACGCGGGCTGCCCGATAGAGGAGGCTCGGCCGGTCCGCGGCATCGACGACTGCGGCCGACGACAGCACGACGAGCCGGCTGACGCCGTCCGCTTGCATCGCGGCGATCAGGTTCGCGCTCGCCTCGGCGAGGAGGTCGTCGGGGGCTCCCTTGGCGTGGCCGAGCGCGCTGAGGACCGCGTCGCTTCCATCAACGGTGCGCTTCACGGCGTCGGCGCTCGTGGCGTCGCCGAGGACGAGCGCAACGCGGTCATCGATCTCGCCCGGCTTGGGCTGCGCGCGGACGAGCGCCGTGACCTCGTGGCCGGCCGCGAGCGCCTGCGTGACGAGCTCGCGGCCGACGCTGCCGGTCGCGCCGAGGATGGCCAGCTTCATGAGGGCGGGCCGCCTTGCGGGTCGTTGTCGGGGGGCGGGTTCATCTGAGTCTCCTTCGCTGTCGGATCGACAGGAGGGTGCGCCCGGGCGATGCCAACCGAATGCCAACGACGGGCGCTGACTGCCAGGGGCGCTCGAGGCGTTCGGCTTCACCGCGCGTGTTCGAGCCTGCGAGACTCGTCCGTGCAGGCCACCCGCCGTCGTGGATGCGCGCGCCACTTGAAATCCGGCTTCTCGGCCCCTTCGAGGTTGTCGCGGGCGGGACGCTCGCGGAGGTGGGCGGCTCGAAGCGTCAAGCGTTGCTGGCGATGCTTGCGCTTCGCCAGGGCCGGGTGGTCGACGTCGACGCGCTCGTCGAAGGCCTGTGGGGGGAGGAGCTCCCGGCCGCTCCGCGCAACGCGCTGCATCATCACATCGCCCGCCTTCGCGCGGCGCTCGGCGAGAGCTCGATCGTCGGCTCCGCCGACGGCTACGCACTGAGGGACGCGCGCGTGGACGCGGTCCGGTTCGAGGAGTTGCTCGCGGAGACGCGCGGCGCGTTGCGCGACGGCGACGTTCGTGCCGCGTCTGACGCAGTCGCGGCGGCGCTGGCTCTGTGGCGCGGGCCGGCGTTGCAGGGGCTGACCGGCACGGCATGGTTCAGCGCCGAGGCGCGCCGGTGGGAAACGCTGCACGTCGACGCGCTCGAGGAGCAGTTCGAGGTTGCGCTCGCGCTCGGAGAGCACCGGGAGCTCACGCCGGCGCTTCGCTCGGCGCTCGCGGACAACCCCTTCCGGGAGCGCCTGTGGGGACAGCTGATGCTGGCGCTCTATCGCAGCGGCCGCCAGGCGGACGCGCTCGAGGCGTTCCAGGAGGCGCGGCGCGTGCTCGGCGACGAGCTGGGCCTCGAGCCGGGGCTCGAGCTGAGGCGCCTCCAGGAGGCGATCCTCGCGCACGACCCGGCGATCGCCGCCGTCCCTGTCGACCGCAGGCGCCGCGGCAATCTCCCGGCGCTCCCGACGTCGTTCGTCGGTCGCGAGGACGAGCTGGATCAGGTCGCCGGCCTTCTGCGCGAGCACCGCCTCGTGACGCTCACCGGGCCACCCGGCGTCGGCAAGAGCCGGCTCGCAGTCGAAGTGGCGCGCTCGCTCGAGCACGAGTTCGGGGACGGCATCTGGCTTGTCGACTTCGCGCGCGCGGGCGGCGCGGAGGACGCCGTTCGGCTCCTCGCGGACGCCGTCGACGTTCGCGGCGCCGACCCGCTCGCTCGGGTGACCTCACGTCTTAGCGACGCCCGCGCTTTCATCATTCTCGACGCGTGTGAGCACGTGCTCGACGAGGCCGCGCGGATCGCCTCGACGCTCGTCGCGCAGTGTCCCCGGGTGCGGATCTTGGCGACGAGCCGCGAGGCGCTTCGCGTCGCAAGCGAAGTCCGGGTCCCCATCGCGCCACTGCCGCTCCTCGATGACGGCACCGGGGCTGCGCGCTCGGCGGCCGTCGAACTCTTCCTCGAGCGTGCGCGCGCGGCCCGGCCGGGCTTCGAGCCGGACGCCGACGATCTGGCCCTCGCGGCGGAGGTCGCGCGGCGGGTCGACGGACTGCCGCTGGCGATCGAGCTGGCCGCCGCGCGCGTGAACGTGCTCGGGCTCGCTGAGCTCGTCTCCATCCTCGAGCGCCGCGCGGCGCTCCTACGCGACACGCCCGCAACCGACCCCAGTCGCGTCGCGCTGCAAGGGCTGGTCGAATGGAGCTACGACCTCTTGCATGGGGACGAGAAGACGCTGCTCCAGCAGCTTGCCGTCCACCGCGGCGGCGCGTCCTTGGCCTCGCTCGTCGCGGTCGCCGAGAAGCACGGCCTCAGCGAGGCGACCGTCGCGTACCTTGTTGCTGCGCTTGTCGATAAGTCGGTCGTGTCGGCCTCGTTCTCGGGCGGCGTCGCCCGTTACGACATGCTCGACACGGTGCGCGAGTACGTGCTCGAGCGTCTCGCCGAGAGCGGCGGGCTGACCGCCGCTCGCGCTGCCCACGCCGACTACTTCGCGGCCCTCGCCGAGGACGCGCGGGCGCAGCTGCGCGGGCGGGAATGGCTGCGCTGGGAGAGCCGGCTGGCGCTGGAGAACGACAATCTCTGGGCTGCGCTCACGTACGCACGCGACGCGCCAGACCCTGGCCTCGCGATTCGGCTCGGAACGTTGGCGTGGTACTTCGGCCTGGCCGGACGCGTTTCCGAGGGACGGCGCTTCCTCGATCTCGCGCTGGCTGCGACGCGCGATGACGCGCCGGTGGAGCTGCGGATCGAGCTGCTCGCCGGCCTCTGCTATCTGGCGACCGAGGAGCTCGATCTCGACGCCGCGCTTACGGCGGGTGAGCGCGCGCTCGCGCTCGCGGCGACGGCTGCGGCCCCGCGGCAGCTGGGGCTCGCGCAGTTCACGCTCGCCCTCGCGCTTGCGCAATCCGGCACCGCCGAACGGGCTGACGCGATGGCGGGAAGCGCGTCGGCCACCTTCGAGGCGGCGGGAGACGACTGGGGCGTCGCGGCGAGCAGCATCATCCGCGCGGCGGCTGCGGCGCGTGATGGCGACGTCTCCACGGTCGCCGCGATGGCGGCGGCGATCCGCCGCCATTCGGACGCGATCGGGTACGACGCGTTTCGCGTCCCCGGGCTGCTGCTGGAGGCCTGGGTCGCTGAGCGACGGCAGGACGGCGCCGCGGCGATCGAAGGCTACCGGCGCGCGCTCGAGCTCGCCGGGCACATCGGGTTCGGCGAACACGCGGCGTTCGCTCTCGCCGGGCTCGGGTCGATCGCGCTTGCGAACGGAGATCTGCGCGAGGCCGAGGAGCTCCAGCGCCAGGCACTTGCCACCGCCGAGGCAGCCCAAGCGCCGGTGGCCGCGGCCCATGCAGCGCTCCAGCTCGCTCGCATCGCTGCGAGGCGCGGAGCTGCGCACATCGCCGAGCGGCATTACCGCGAGGTCCTGGAGCGGTCGCAGACGCAGCGGCCGCGCCAGGCGCGGGAAATCCTCTTCGTCGCACTCGCCGACAGTCCGCCCACGGCAGCGCTTCTCGGACTCGCCGACCTGGCCGACGCCCGCGGCGACACCGCCTCGGCGGACGAGCTCCGCCTACGCGCGGGCGTCGCGCTCACCTGAGTCTCGCGCTCACCTGAGTTGGCAGAACCGCCGCCGCGGCTGGCAGAGCGTTGGCATCGGCGGCCCCGAACCTTCGTGCCGTCGGACAACACGAAACAGGAGGCTCGATTTGAGCACCATCACCACCACCATCGAGGACCAGCTCGCCGAGGTCCGCCGCCGCATCGACTGCATGCAGGCGTGCGCGCAGGCCTGCGGCCTGCGGCGGGTTCGGCGTCATCTCGACGCACTGCACGAGGCGGAGGCATCCGTCCGCGCCGCAGCGCGCCAGGCTCCTGGCGAGATCGAGGAGAAGCTCGGGCAGCTGAGGACAAGAGTCGATGTTGCCGAGCATTCGCTGACCGCAGACCTCTCCGGCGATTGGCCGACGTTCGTCGCCGCTGTGGAGGCCGAGCTCGACAGCTGGGACACCTACCTCGAGCGGGTGCAGACGAACGTCGCGGCGAAGGCGTGGAATGAGCGAGCGCGCGCCGAGACGGCGATCGCCGAGGTCCGCACGCGCCGCATCGCCGTCGACGAGCACCTTGCGCACGCCCGCGACCGCACCGGCGACGCCTGGCGGGAGCAGCGCGAACGGGTGACCGCGGCTCGCGACGAGCTCGAACAGAAGGCCGACGAACTAACCACGAAGTGCAACTGAAAGGAACACAGACATGAACCCGGAAACGCAGCTGCAGGAGGGTGAGCAGGAGCTCGCCCATATCTGGAAGGTCACGGCGTTGCGCGGCGCGCTTGCGATCGCCTTCGCCGTCGTCATCCTCATCTGGCCGAACATCGGCCTGGCCACGCTGATCGCGCTCTTCGGCGCCTTCGCGCTCGTCTCAGGAGTCTCGACGATCACCGGAGCGCTCAGCGTTCCCCTCGCACGCGAGCGGCGAGCTTGGCTCGTCTTCGAAGGCCTGGTCGGAATCGCGGTCGGCGTCGTCGTCTTCATCTGGCCCGACCTCTCGGCGCTGGGGCTGCTCTACGCCATCGCGGCGTGGGCAATCGCCATCGGCGTCTTCGAGATCGCCCTTGCGTTCGACGTTCCGGTCAGCAGCGGAGGGTCGCTGCTGCTCGGGCTGGGCGGAGTGCTCTCGGTCGCGTTCGGGGTGATCATGTTCGCCCATCCGGGCGCTGGAGCCCTTGCGCTGCTGGCGCTCATCGGGGCCTTCGCGCTCGTGACCGGCGCCATGCAGATCGCATTCGCGCTTGAGCTGCGGCGCGTCGCCCACGAGCTGGAGGATCGCGTCCGGCCTCGCGCGACGCCCACCCCGGTGACGCAGGGCTGAGAGACAGGAGGAGAGCTTGTCCAGCGCAGGCCGCCGGCTTGACCGGCGGTCGGCGCTGTGACGAGAGGCTTGTACCCCCGACGGCGGCGTCGCGAAGAGCGGCGACGATGCTCGAACTCGCGACGTGACAACGTAGCCATCCGGGCGGGTGGCTGCCGTGGCGAGATGCCACGCGCAGAACGGATCGCGGCCCCCGCGCCGTTCGTGAGGAGCCGGCGCTCCTTGCTCTCGTCAATGCCGCCGCGACCTGCCGATCGTCTCGGACGGCGACTCGCCTGGCGGTAGACGAAAGCTTGAGTCCGTCGTACGTCAGCCCGGCCGCGGGATCGCGGACCGTCCCGCGCTGACAGCAGCGTGGCCCAGGTCCCGGTCCCACGTCACGAACACCAATTCGGCGTCGTCGATGCTGAGCGCCGTCGCGAGATGCACGGCGTCGTAGGTGCGCAGCGCGTGGCGTTCTGCGATGTCGCCGGCCGTAAGCGCGAGCTCCCAGTCGATCCCGATGAGCTGCATCGCGGCGCACGCGCCATCGAGGTTTGTGACCGCGTCGCGATGCGAACCCTGGTCGAGGCGTCGGGTACGCGATGCCATCGCGAGAGCGGCACGCGCCTCGGGGTACACCAGGCGGCTGGCGATACGCGACCTCGCCCGCGACCACAACTCATCAGCAAGCCCGGACCCGTCCTCCTGCACGAGGAGCTTGATCACGGCCGAGGTGTCGAAATAGGCGATCAGCGCCGCTGCTCGGCAACGAGATCGCTCACCGGCGCGCTCGGCGTGCGCCGCCCACGCCGTCGCGGCCGCCAATCTGCCTGCGGGTCCTGGACAAGACCGCGAGCGCGGAGATCCGCGAGGGCGTCGTCGACGTCGGAGATCGGCGCCAGACGCGCTACGCGCCGTTCGAGGCAAGTGAGCTCGGCGCGATGGCTCTCGTCGGATCAGCTCCCGAACCGGCGCTCCGGTCGCTTCGCCTCGGCGGTTGACGATGAGATCGTCGGCGGCCCTGCCTTAGGCGAAGGCGGGGCCGCGGGGGTAGGGCGCGGCCCCGGCCATCGCACGGTCGCCCGCTATGCGAGTTGGGTGACCACGGACTTGGTTTCCAGGTAGTTCTCGAGCGCGTTGTGGCCCATCTCCCGGCCCCAGCCCGACTCCTTGTAGCCGCCGAACGGCATCGCGGCGTCGAACACGCTGTAGCAGTTGATCCACACGGTGCCGGCGCGCAGGCGGTGGGCGGTCCGGTGGGCCTTGTTGATGTCGCGCGTCCAGATCCCCGACGCGAGACCGAAGTTCGTGTCGTTGCCGCTACGGATGACGTCGTCGTCCTCGGAGTCGAAGGGAATCGCGCACACCACCGGGCCGAAGATCTCCTCGCGCACCACCTTCATGTCGGGCGTGGTGTGGGTGAGCACGGTCGGCTCGACGAAATACCCGCGGTCGCCCGCCCGGCCACCGCCGGCCGACGCGTGGGCGCCCGCGTCGAGGCCCGACGACATGTAGCCGAGCACCTTGTCGCGCTGCTCCGCGGAGGTCAGCGGCCCCATCTGGGTGTCCGGGTCGATCCCTGGGCCGACCTTGATCTTCCCCGCCTCGTCCGAGATCCCCTGGACCACGTCGTCGAAGACGTCGCGCTCGATGTACAGACGCGAGCCGGCGTTGCAGCACTGGCCCTGGTTGAAGAAGATGCCGTTGGCCGCGCCGGGGATCGCCACGTCCATGTCGGCGTCCTTGTAGAGCACCTGCGGGCTCTTGCCGCCCAGCTCGAGCGTGACCTTCTTGAGATTGCCCGCCGCCGCCTGCACGATCAGCCGGCCGACCTCGGTCGAGCCCGTGAAGGCGACCTTGTCGACGTCGTCGTGGGCCGCGAGCGCCGCACCGGCGTCGCCGAACCCGGTCACGATGTTGACCACGCCGGCGGGCAGCCCGGCCTCCAGCATCAGCTCACCGAGTCGCAGCGCCGAGAGCGGCGTCTGCTCGGCGGGCTTGAGCACCACGGTCACGCCGGCCGCCAGTGCCGGGCCGAGCTTCCAGGCCGCCATCAGCAACGGGAAGTTCCACGGGATGATCTGTCCGACGACGCCCACCGGCTCCCGGCGCGTGTAGGCGAGGAACTCGGAACCGGGCGAGGTGACGGCGGAGATCGGGATCGTGTGGCCCTCGATCTTCGTCGCCCAGCCCGACATGTAGTGGAACAGGTCGGCAGCCAGGGCGACGTCCGCCGCCTTGGCGATCGTCATCGGCTTGCCGTTGTCGAGCGTCTCGAGCATGGCCAGCTCGTCCGCGTGCTGCTCGATCAGATCGCCGATGCGATGGATGACCTTGCCGCGCTCCGACGGCGTCATCCGCCGCCACTCCGAGCGTTCGTCGTCGAAGCACCGACGAGCCGCAGCCACGGCGAGGTCGATGTCCTGCGCCGCGCCGTGTGCCACGCGCCCGAGACTCTCCTCGGTCGCCGGATTGAGCGTCTCGAAGGTCTCGCCGCTGACCGCTTCCACCCACTCGCCGTCGATGAGTAGACGGCCCGGCTTGACGACGTCCCGGGCCATCTGAGCCAGGCCCGCGGTGCTGGGCGAGCGCGGCCTGCCCCGTTGGTCGCCCGGTTCGGTGCGGAGATGGACACGATCGGCTCCTGACGGTTGCGTTCGGCGCCGACCGTTGGGGGTCACACGCCACGCCGGCCGAGAGTTGGAGCCGGAACGATTGCCCCGTCGGGCTCTGGGACGAGGCACATTGACCGTACCACCGCCGACCCTGGATGTCGAAGGTGTCTGCACCGGCCCTGCGCGGCGACGCCACCCTGGACGTCGTTGCGGTGAGCGTCGAGCCGCGCCGCCGGTGCTTCACGACGTGGGCGCCGTTCGCCCGTTCGCCGCCTTGCGAATCACGGCGGCCTGTCCCTGGCCGCCGCCCACGCACAGCGTGGCGACACCGCGCTCCAGGCCCTCACGCTTCATCTCGTGCAGCAGGGTGACGAGGATGCGCCCCCCGCTCGCCCCGATCGGGTGGCCGAGCGCGATCGCGCCGCCGTGGGGATTCACGCGGTCCTCGCGTATCCCGAGCTCCCTCCGAACGGCGAGCGACTGCGCCGCGAAGGCCTCATTGAGCTCGAAGATATCGACGTCCTCGATCCCGAGGCCGACCTTCGCGAGCGCCTGGCGCGTCGCCGTGATGGGGCCGATCCCCATGATGCGTGGCGGTACTCCGACCGATGCGTAGCTCTCCACCACTCCGAGCGGCTCGAGTCCGCGCTCCTCGGCCATGCGCTGCGACATCACCACGATGGCGGACGCGCCGTCATTGAGCCCGGAGGCGTTGCCGGCGGTGACGGTTCCCCCATCCTTGCGGAACGCCGTGCGCAGCCCGGCCAGCGCATCCTGGGTCGTGCCCGGGCGCGGGTGCTCGTCGTTGTCCACCAGCCGCGTCTCGCCCTTCTTCTGGGGCACCTCGATCGGGACGATCTCCTCCTTGAAGATCCCCTGCGCGATGGCGCGTTCGGCCTTCTGTTGGCTCTGAGCCGCGAACTCGTCCTGCTCCTCGCGCGTGACGCCGTAATCCTCGGCGACGTTCTCGGCGGTGATCCCCATGTGGACGTGCTCGAAGGCGTCCATGAGCCCGTCATGCACCATCGAGTCGATCATCTGCGTGTCGCCCATGCGCGCGCCGAAGCGACCGCTCGGCACCAGGTAGGGCGCCCGCGTCATGTTCTCCATGCCGCCGGCCACGATGATGTCCGCGTCGCCCGCCCGGATGATCTGCGACGCCAGCGTGACGGACTTCAGGCCGGAGCCGCAGAGCATGTTGATGGTCGTTGCGGGCACCTCGACCGGCAGCCCGGCTCCGATCGCTGCCTGGCGTGCCGCGTTCTGGCCGAGCCCGGCCTGCAACACGCACCCGAGCAGGACCTCCTGAACCTCGTCCGGCGAGACCTCTGCTCGCTCGAGCGCCGCCGTGATCGCGTGGCTGCCCAGCTCTGGGGCGGGCACGTCCTTGAAGTAGCCGCCGAACGTACCGACCGGGGTTCGCGCGGCACTGACAATGACCGCTTGTTCCATGTGCTCACTCCTTCTCGTCATCTAGGCGGCGGGCGCGGTCTCGCGGCCCCGCAGGTTGATGTTCCAGTTCAGCAGCGATAGCGCGAGGAGCAGTCCACCGATGACGATCAGCACCCAGCCGGCCAGGGTGGCGATCGTGCCGAGCAGTGACCATCCCCAAGCGTTGAGCAGCAGTCCGCGCAGCGTCTCGCCTTGGAACAAGGTGGCCTTCTGGGCGGTCAGCGTGGCATTGGTGGGATCGGCGATCGATGCGGCGCTCACCTGCGAATAGGTCTTGCCGCCGGCCACCTTCGACAGGTGCACGTTGATGAAATCGTTGGCATAGGCCTTGGCCTGGGTCCCGTTGAGGACCTGTTGACCGGCGTATTGCTCGACTCCCGGCAGTAGCGCCGGGCTGCCCTTGGCCGGGAAGAAGATCTTCTGGGGCGCCAGTTGGTCGTGGACGACCTGGCGGTCGTAGTGGCCGCCGACGAGGGCCATGACGCCGATGAGGATCATGCCGGCGGCGGCGATCGACGCAACCGACGTCAGGCTCGTGGCGCGGGCGAGCACGCGACCCAGCGGCGAACGCTTTGGCGTGTCGGCGGGGACGTCGGCGAGTCGTCCGTTGGCAGGCCGGGTGGCCATAGGGGTGCCGGGATCGGGATTGACCGTGACAGACATGAGCTAACTCCGAATCTGCTGAGCGAGATCGGAACGCGTCGCGGTGACGGCGCCGACGGACCAACCGTCGGCGTGATCCGATGCCATGAGAAGAGGGCGCATCGCTCGGCTCCGATGAAGCTACGTGGCGGCGCGGACCCGTCAAGGTCACACGCCCTGGCCAGCCGAGTGTTGGAGCCGGAACTGCCTCGCTCGCCGAGATCTGGGGCGAAGCGAGCTTCCATTGTACACCGTGCGGCGGGCCATAGTGCGTCGCTCCGAGGGCGAAGGCGATACCCGGGCCCCAAGAAGCGGGCCCAGGCCCGTCCCCGCCAGATCTCAGGGGATCTCGCGGACCATGATCAGGTTGGTCGCTCCCGGGGTGCCCGCCCGCCGGCCGGCGGTCAACACGACGCGCGCCCCGCTCGGCAGGCCGGCGTAGTCGCGCGCGAACAGCAGCGCCGCGTCGATCAGCGCGTCCACGTTCTCCGCCACCGGCATGCTCGTCGGGTAGACGCCCCATTCGAGGGTGAGCTGATCGGCGACCCGGGGGCTGTGCGACAGGGCCACGATCGGCCGGCGGCGGCGATACTTGGCGCACGCGCGTGGAGCTCCACCGGTGGAGGTCGGGACGATGAGGGCCGCCGCGTCGAGCTCTTCGGCGAGCTCGACTGCCGCGTGCATGACCGCCCCGGCTGCGGTGTCGGGCGCGACCTCGCGGGCGCGGCCGTGGATCTCCGGGGCCTCCTCGGCGGCCTCGGCGATGTCGGCCATCGCGCGCACTGTCTGGACCGGGTAGGCCCCGACGCTCGTCTCGGCGGAGAGCATCACCGCGGAGCTGCCGTCGATGACGGCGTTGGCCACGTCGGCGACTTCGGCGCGGGTCGGCTCCGGGGCCTGGATCATCGATTCGAGCATCTGCGTAGCGGTGATGACCAGCTTCCCCGCCTGCGTGGCGCGATGGATCGTGTCCTTCTGCATGAGCGGCACCCGGGCGACGCCCGCCTCCACGCCATAGTCGCCGCGCGCCACCATGACGCCGTCGCTGGCCGCGAGGATCTCGTCGAGGTGCTCGTAGGCCTCGACCTTCTCGATCTTGGCCACGATGCGCGCGTCGGAGCCGAGCTCGGTCAGACGCTCGCGCAGCTCCTGCATGTCGGCCGCGGAGCGCACGAACGAGAGCGCGACGAAGTCGGCGCCCGCCTCCACGGCGAGCGCCAGGTCGGCGACGTCCTTGTCGGTGATCGCCGGTAGCTCGGGGCGGGCGAAGGTCACGTTGATCCCCTTGCGCGGTGCCAGCGGCCCGGGCGAGACCACCCGCGCGAGCACGTCACCCGACTGCACCCGTTCGACGGCCAGGCGCGGGACGCCGTCGCCGATCACGATCTCCGAGCGCTCGGTCACCAGGCGCGCGAAGTCGGGGAAGTCGACGAGGATGCAATCGGGATCGCCCGGTTGCGGATCGCCGGTGAAGACGACCGGCTCGCCCGCCGTCAACGCGCGCACGCCGACGTCCGCCGACAGCCGCAGCTTGGGCCCCTGCAGGTCGAAGAGGACGCCCAGCGGCCGTCCGGCCCGCCCGGCCGCCGCGCGCACCTCGCCGGCGCGGCGGCGCTGATCTTCGGCGGTCCCGTGGGAGCAGTTCAGCCGCGCGCAATCGACGCCCGCGGCCACCATGCGGTCGAGGACACCGGGGGCGTCCGTGGCCGGGCCCAGCGTGGCCACGATCTTCGTGCGCCGTTCGAGCATGCGCGCTAGGTCGCCGCCGTCGTGCTCGCGCGCCTGGCCCGCGGCGGCATGAGATCCGTGATCGTGCCGTCGGCCATCTCGGCGGCAAAGCCCAGCGTCTCGGACAGCGTCGGGTGGGGATGGATCGTCAGGCCGAGGTCCTGGGCGTCGGAGCCGACCTCGATCGCGTGCACGGCCTCGGCGATCAGCTCGCCGGCGTTGGGCCCGACGATGCCCGCGCCGAGCAGCCGCCGGGTCTCGGGCTCGACGAGCAGCTTCGTCAGGCCGTCGTCGCGGCCCTGGGTCAGCGAGCGGCCCGAGGCCGCCCACGGGAACGACGCCTTCTCGTACGCGATGCCGTCGGCCCGCGCCCGCGTCTCGGTGAGCCCGGTCCACGCGATCTCGGGGTCGGTATAGGCGACGTTCGGAATCGAGCGCGCGTCCCATGAAACGTCCTGGCCGGAGATGACCTCAGCCGCCACCTTGGCCTCGTGCGCGGCCTTGTGGGCGAGCATGGGCTCGCCCACCACGTCGCCGATGGCGAAGACGTGGCCGACGTTCGTGCGCATCTGGCGATCGACGGCGATGAAGCCCCGCTCGTCGACGTCGACGCCCGCCGCCTCGGCGCCGATGCCGGCGCCGTTGGGCCGCCGCCCGACCGCGACGAGGATGCGATCGAAGCTCTGGGGCTCGGGAGCGCCCTCTCCCGCGAAGCTCACCGTCAGGCCGTCGTCGCCGGCTGCGACGGCGTCGACCCGCACGCCGAGGTGGATCGCCTCGTAGCGCTGCGCGATGCGCTTGTGCAGCGGCTTGACGAGGTCGGGGTCGCAGCCCGGGATGAGCTGGTCCATGAGCTCGACCACCGTCACCCGGGAGCCGAGCGCGTCGTAGACCGTCGCCATCTCCAGGCCGATGATGCCGCCGCCGATGACGAGCAGCCGCTCGGGGACGTCGGCGACGTCCAGCGCGCTCGTGGAGTCCATGACGCGCTCGTCGTCCGGGAGATCGGGCAGCCAGGCCGGGCTCGAGCCCGCCGCGACGATGCAGTGCTCGAAGCCCACGGTCGTCTCACCGTCGTCCGTCTTGACGGTGATGGCGTTCGGGCCGGTCAGCCGGCCGTCGCCGCGGATCACCTGCACCTTGCGCTGGCGCGCCAGCCCCGCGAGGCCGCCCGTCAGCCGCCCCACCACGCTCTCCTTCCAGCGACGCAGCTCGTCGAGGTCGATGTCCGGCCGCGCGAAGGAGACGCCGGCTGCGCTCAGCTCCTCGGACTCGGCGAGCACGCGTGCGACGTGCAGCAGCGCCTTGGACGGGATGCAGCCCACGTTCAGGCAGACCCCGCCGAGCGTCTCGCCGCGGTCGATCAGCGCCACTTGCAGGCCGAGGTCGGCGGCGCGGAAGGCCGCCGTGTAGCCGCCCGGCCCGGCGCCGAGCACCGCGACCTGGACGTTGAGGTCCGCGTCGGGCGCCGGCGCCGGCGCGCCGGCCGGGGCGGCGGCATCGGGGCCGGCGCCGTCGCCTGCCGCCGCGTCGAGCATCAGGATCAGCGTGCCCTCGGAGACGGTGTCACCCACCGCCACCTTGAGCTCGGCAACGGTCCCGGCCTGTGGGGCGGGAATGTCCATCGTCGCCTTGTCGGACTCCAGCGTGACGAGCGGGTCCTCCGCCGCCACCTCGTCGCCCGCGGAGACCAGCACCTCGATGACCGGCACGTCGGCGAAGTCGCCGATGTCGGGGACCTTCACCTCGACGAGGTCGGCCATCAGAGCAGCACCCTCCTCAGGTCGGTGAGCACGGCTGCCAGGTAGGCCGTGAAGCGGGCCGCGGCCGCACCGTCGATCACCCGGTGGTCATAGGACAGCGAGAGCGGCAGCATCAGGCGGGGCTCGAACTCGCCGCCGTTCCACACCGGCTTCATGGCCGAGCGCGTCGCGCCGAGGATCGCCACCTCCGGCGCGTTGATGATCGGCGTGAACCCGGTGCCGCCGATGCCGCCCAGCGAGGAGATCGTGAACGTGCCCCCGCGCATCTCCTCGCCCTTGAGCTTGCCCTCGCGCGCGCGTCCGGAGAGCTCGGTCAGCTCGCCGGCGATCTCGATGAGCCCCTTGCGATCGACGTCGCGGATCACCGGCACCACGAGCCCCTGCGGCGTGTCGGCCGCGAAGCCGAGGTGGTGGTAGTGCTTGAGGACGAGCTCGTCGCCGTCGAGCGAGGCGTTGAACTGCGGGAAGCGGCGCAGGGCCGCGACCGAGGCCTTGAGCAGCAGCGCGACCATCGTCACCTTCACGCCCTCCTTGGCGTGCTCCTCGTTGACACGCTTGCGGAAGGCCTCGAGCTCGGTGACGTCCGCCTCGTCGTGGTGGGTGACGTGCGGGATCATCACCCAGTTGCGGGCCAGGTTGGGGCCGCTGATCTTCGCGATACGCGAGAGCTCCCGGCGCTCGACGGGCCCGTACTTCTCGAAGTCCACCGTCGGCCACGGGGCCATCTCCAGCCCCACAACGGGCGCGACCGCGTTCGCGGCGGGCTGTCGGGCACCATCGGCGATCGCCCGCACGTCCTCCTTGGTGATGCGGCCCCTGCGCCCGGATCCCTCCGCCCGGCTGAGGTCGACGCCGAGCTCGCGCGCCAGGCGCCGTACCGCGGGGCTGGCGTAAGGCGGCGTGCCGTCCTCGCCCATGGCGGGCGCAACCTGCGGCGACGCAGGCGCTTCGGCGGCGGTCGGCGCGCTCTCCGGTGGGGTAGGAGTGGCGGCCGCGGCCTGCGCCGACGTGCCGTTGGCGCCGACCTCGAGCGTGAGGATCGCCGAACCCTCGGAGACCGTGTCGCCCACACTGACCCGGATCTCCGCCACCGTACCGCCGAAGGGAGCCGGAACGTCCATCGTCGCCTTGTCGGACTCGAGCGTGACCAGGGGGTCCTCGGGTGCCACGTCGTCGCCCGGCGACACGAGCACCTCGATGACCGGCACGTCGGCGAAATCGCCGATGTCGGGAACCAGGACGTCTCTGATCTCAGCCAACGCAGCCTCCCTCACATGTGCCACGGCGCGGGCCGCTCGGGATCGATGCCATAGGAGCGGATCGCCTTGCCGGGGACGGCGGCGTCCACTGCGCCCTCGGCGACCAGCGAGGCCAGCGCTGCCAGCGCGACGTGGTGGCGGTCGACTTCGAAGAAGGCGCGCAGCGCCTTTCGGTAGTCGCTGCGGCCGAAACCGTCGGTACCCAGCACCCGGTAGGGCGCGTGTACCCACGGCCGGATCTGGTCGGCGAACGCGCGCATGTAGTCGGTCGCCGCCACCACGGGCCCGTCACCACCCTCCAGGGTGCTCTCCACCCAGGCGCGCCGCGGCTCCGCTCCGGGATGCAGGAGGTTCCAGCGCTCGACCTCCATTCCCTCGCGCCGCAACTCGGTGAAGCTCGTGACGCTGTAGACGTCGGCCGACACTCCCCAATCCTCGCGCAGCAGCTCCGCGGCGGCGATCACCTCGCGCAGGATCGTGCCCGAGCCCAGCAGCCGCACCCGTGGCGAGCCGTCGGACGGCTCGGCCTCCGCCACGCGGTACAGCCCGCGCAGGATGCCCTCCTCCGCGCCCTCGGGCATGGCCGGGTGCCGGTAGTTCTCGTTCATGAGCGTCAGGTAGTAGAAGACGTCCTCCTGCTCGGCGAGCATGCGGCGCAGGCCCTCCTGAACGATCACCGCGACCTCGTAGCCGTACGCCGGGTCGTAGGAGACGCAGTTGGGAATCGTCGCCGACAGCAGGTGGCTGTGGCCGTCCTCGTGCTGCAGGCCCTCGCCGTTGAGCGTCGTGCGCCCGGCAGTGCCGCCGAGCAGGAAGCCGCGTGCCCGGCTGTCGCCGGCCGCCCACGCCAGGTCTCCGATCCGTTGGAAGCCGAACATCGAGTAGAAGATGTAGAACGGGATCATCGGCACGGCGTGGTTGCTGTACGACGTGGAGGCGGCGATCCACGACGAGAACGCGCCGGCCTCGTTGATGCCCTCCTGGAGGACCTGCCCCTTTTTGTCCTCGCGGTAGAACATCAGCTGGTCGGCGTCCTCCGGCGTGTAGAGCTGGCCGACC
This sequence comes from uncultured Actinomycetes bacterium, assembly GCA_963821355.1. Classification (GTDB taxonomy): domain Bacteria; phylum Actinomycetota; class Thermoleophilia; order Solirubrobacterales; family Solirubrobacteraceae; genus JAOPZW01. The sequence continues at coordinate 548,244 of CAWGDO010000014.1, forward strand.
TGGGAGAAGATCCCGAGTTGGCGGAACATGCCCTCCATGCCGAAGGTGCGCGACTCGTCGGGCACGATCGGCACGACGTGGCGGCCGATGCGCTTGTCGCGCAGCACGGTCGACAGCACCCGGACGAACGCCATCGTCGTGGAGACCTCGCGGTCGGCCGTGCCCGCGAGCTGCGACTCGAAGGCCGACAGCTCGGGCACGGTCAGCGCCTTGGCCCGGGTGCGCCGTGCCGGCAGCGACCCGCCCAGCGCGGCACGCCGCTCGCGCAGGAACGCCATCTCCGGCGAGTCCTCCGGCGGGCGGTGGAGGCTCATGTCGCGGACCTCCTCGTCGGACAGAGGCAGGCCGAAGCGGTCACGGAAGGCCAGCAGCGCGTGCTCGGTCATCTTCTTCTGCTGGTGGGTGATGTTCTGGCCTTCGCCCGCCTCCCCCATCCCATAGCCCTTGATGGTCTTGGCGAGGATCACCGTCGGCTGACCGGTGTGGTCGACGGCCGCCTTGTAGGCCGCGTGGACCTTGCGCGGGTCCAGGCCACCGCGGTTGAGCGCCCAGATCTCCTCATCGGTCATGTCGGCGACCATCGCCTGCAGCTCCGGGCTGGTCCCGAAGAAGTGCTCGCGCACGTACGCGCCGTCGCGCGACTTGTAGGTCTGGTAGTCGCCGTCGACGGCCTCCTCCATCCGCGCGAGCAGCAGGCCGTCGCGGTCGCGGGCCAGCAGGTCGTCCCAGCGCGAGCCCCACACGACCTTGATGACGTTCCAGCCCGAGCCCCGAAAGACCGTCTCGAGTTCCTGGATGATCTTCCCGTTGCCGCGAACCGGGCCGTCCAGGCGCTGCAGGTTGCAGTTGACGACGAAGATGAGGTTGTCGAGCCGCTCGCGCCCGGCGAGCGAGATCGCGCCCAGCGACTCGGGCTCGTCGGTCTCGCCGTCGCCCAGGAAGGCCCAGACCTTGCGTCCAGCGGTGTCGGCGACCTCACGCCCCGCCAGGTACTTCATGAAGCGGGCCTGGTAGATGGCCATGATCGGCCCGAGCCCCATCGAGACGGTCGGGAACTGCCAGAAGTCGGGCATCAGCCACGGGTGCGGGTACGACGACAACCCGTCGCGCGAGACCTCCTGGCGGAAGCCGCGGAGCTGCTCCTCGGTCAGGCGCCCCTCGAGGAACGCCCGAGCGTAGATGCCCGGCGACGAGTGGCCCTGCAGGTAGACCAGGTCGCCACCGTGACTCGGCGGACGGGGCGTGCCAGAAATGGTTGAAGCCGATCTCGTAGAGCACCGCCGCCGACTGGTAGCTCGCGATGTGTCCGCCGAGCTCCGAGGATTCCTCGTTGGCCTTGAGCACCATCGCGATCGCGTTCCAGCGCATGAGGGAGCGCACGCGCCGCTCGAGCTCCTCGTCGACCGGGTACTCGGGCTCGTGCTGGGGCGGGATCGTGTTGACGTACGGCGTCGTGCCGGCCGGAGCCGGCGCTGCACCGGTCAGCTGCGCGTGGCCGACGACCCGCTCGAGCAGGTGCTGGGCGCGGTCGGGCCCATCGTGGTCCACGACGGCATCGAGCGCCTCCAGCCACTCACGGGTTTCCTGCGGGTCGATGTCTTGCTGCAGCATGCGTGCCTTCCGCTCGTCGCCTAGCCCCGCATCCTGCCCTACCGAGCGCGTCCGCGACCTCAACGAGCGGATCCTCGATGCCGGCAAGCAGGCCGGCGGCGCCTACCTCGATGCCTACGAGACGACGCTGGGGTCGATCGCCGACTACCAGGACGCGCGTCGCCGACGGTCATCCGCCTGCTCGTAGAGCGTGTCGGCCGAGACCTGCAGGGCGCCGAGGCGATCGCTTCGAGCACGCGCTCGGAGAGCTCGCGCGCGCCGAGGCCTTTTCAGGCCGATCTCTCCGAGAACGAGATCCCGGTGTCCATCCACCAGGGCGATGTCGGCTCCGCCGACGACTGCCGGCGCACCGTGCAGGAGGTCATCGACCATCACGGGCGCCTGGACATCCTCGTCAACAACGCCGGCATCACCGCGGACCACACGATCTTCAAGATGACCGACGAGGACTGGTACAAGGTCCTGGCCGCAATCGAGGGTCGCCGCGTGCGTCAGCCTGACCGCGGATCGGGGGTACGTGCCCGTCGCCACGCCCACGTGCTGCCGGACCAGAAGTGATCGGCGCCGCCCCACGCCGCGAAGCACAGGCCACCGATGGTGCCTGTCACGGTCATCAGAACGCCGGCGGCCGCTGCCTGCGCGACTCCGTCGCTGCCAAGGATGAGCACCGCAGCCGCCGCGCCGGCGCTGGGACCGAGCGGAAGCTGGCCGAGCATCACCACCGCGATGAGCACCGCTACCGCGTCGAAGAGCGAGGCATCGACGCCGACCGCGTGAAGCAGCAGCCAGTTGCGCAGGATCTGGGCGAAGACGGCAACCAGCACGAAGGCGACCACGCGGCTCCCGCCGCCCAGGCAGCGGACAACCGCGAGTCCCCTCCACAGCTCGCGCCCCTTGCGCAACGCGAGCTGCCGCAGGCCGGCGCTGGCCGTCGCGATCACCCCCACGCCGATGATCGGCAGCCACCACGGCAGCCCGAGCGGCCCGACCAGGGTCACCGACGCCAGCGCGGCCAGGGCCGCCTCCACGGCCAGGATCGGGACCTCCGCGGCAATGAGCGTCGGCACCTGCGGACTGACGGCCGGCGACGATCGGCGCAGCGCCGCGATCCGCGCCGCGACCCCGAGCTGCCCGTTGAGAACGCTCCCGAGCACCTGCACGCTCGATGCCCGATAGAGGACGCGGCGTTCGACCGTCCCGCCGGCCGCCCCGATGCTGAGATGCCACGCTTCACTGCGCGAGAGCAGCGCGAGGATCTGCAGCAGCGCAGTCACGCCAAGCACGCCCACGGAAGCATCGGCGATCGCTGCCCCGAACTCGTGGCCTCGCCCGGCGAGCGCGAACCCGAGAAGCGCTGCGGTACCGAGCGAGCACGCAACGGTGATCAGCGCACGATGACGACGACCGATGTCGCGGAGCCCCGCAAACGCCCTGGCCACCGGGGCCCACGACGTGTCTTCTCGTTCGGCAAGACGAAGCATGAGGTCAGCTCCTGAGCGTGCGATAGGCCGTGACCGTTGAGGTCGATACGCCTACGCCGGCCGAGGTTTGGAGCCGGAACGGCATCGCTCACCGTGCTCTGAGGCGAGCGAACGCCGATCGTACACCTGGGGAGTAGAATTCCATTCCCTATCAGGCCCCTTCACCGCTCCTGCGAAGCGACTTCGCGCAGAGCACCGCCGACCAATGCTGGACGGCGACCTCACGGACAGTTTCGTCCGCAGCGACGGAAGAGCCGTCCACTACGGAGCAGTGGTACGCCGCGAGCGGCGCTCCGCGCTCGGGAAGGTCGCTGACATGCAGGCCAAGGGCAGCACCGAACCGGCAGACTCGCCCGTTCCCTCGCCGCTGGCGACGCCGGCGGAAACCGACGCCGAGCGGCGAGCGCGGGACATAGCGCACAACGAGCGTCGCGAGGCGCACACAGAGCGTCCCGGGGGGATGATCCCCAGCGGCCGCAAACGCCTCCCGCTCGAGGCGCCGCTCATGCGAGTGGTGGCAACCGGCGGCGTGGTCGGGATCGGGGTGGTCATTGCCGCCATCATGAGTTCGCAGGACTCCAAGGGATGGCTGATCGGGCTGGTGGTGTCGGTCGTGTCGATTGTGTTGTCTGCCGTGCTGTGGTCCTCGCGACGGCTGTAGTGCGGCACGCGACCCTGTGACGAGCCGAGTCCTCGAGGCGCTCGACACCTACCAGCGCGCCCATCGCTGGCTGGGCTTCCCGCTGGCGGTGGTCTACAAGTTCTTCGACGACCAGGGCACGTACCTGGCGGCGCTGATCACCTACTACGGGTTCCTGTCGCTGTTTCCCCTGCTGCTCTTGCTGGTGACGATCCTCGGCTTCGTGCTGCAAGGCGACCCGCACCTCCAGGCCAAGCTCATCGACTCGGCGCTCGTCGAGTTCCCGGTGATCGGCAGCCAGTTGCGCGAGAACGTGCGCTCGCTCACGGGCAGCGGCACGGGGCTCGTGGTCGGCATCGTCGTGACGCTCTACGGCTGTCTGGGCGCTGCCGGCGCGACGCAGAACGCGTTCAACCGCGTGTGGGCAGTTCCGCGCGACCGGCGACCGAACCCCGTCGGCAGTCGGCTGCGCAGCCTGCTGCTGCTGCCCGTGCTGGGTGCGGGAGTGCTCGTGACGACCGCGCTCGCCGGCCTGACCACGGGCGCGAGCGCCTACGGCGCCGATGTCGGCATGGCGCTCGGCGTCGGGGCGATCCTGCTGGCCGTGCTCACCAACATCGGGCTGTTCCTGCTCGCCTTCCGTACGCTCACGGCGAGGCAGGTACCCACGCGCGACCTGCGTGTCGGGCGCCGTGGCTGCCGGCGTGGGCTGGCAGGTCGTCCAGCTCCTCGGCACCTATCTTGTCACCCATGCGCTGAGGGGCACGCGCGAGGCCTACGGCGTCTTCGGGCTCGTCCTCGGCCTGATCGCATGGATCTACCTGCTGGCGCTCGTCACCGTGTTTGCTGTCGAGATCAGCGTCGTTGCCGAGCGGCGGCTGTGGCCGCGAGCGCTGCTCACGCCGTTCACCGACCGGGTGCGGCTGACCGCGGCCGACGAGCGCGCTTACACCGGATACGCGGGCAGCGAGCGCCACAAGGGATTCGAGGTCATCGACGTCGGGTTCGACCCACCGCCCGAGAGCACGGTGAAGCCTCGATCAGAGGCACGGTGAAGCCTCGATCAGAGGGCTAGTGCCGTGCACGCTCTCGTCGTCAACGGGAGCCGAGCGGATGCTCGCGAACGTAGGAGAAGCGTGAGACTACGTCACACCCGGCGAACAGGCCCGAAAAGAGAGTATCGTCGGTAGTTCAGCTGACCCTGCGGGCCAGGAGTTCAGCCCTCGAAGCGAAGGCAACCGAAGCGTGACAACGCCGAGGCGCGGAGCTCGAGGCCATCACCCAGACCCGCGGGGCCTAGCCGCTGGCTCACGCGCTGGGTCTCGTTCCCTCTCCTGTCGCGCGGCACCTCCAGAGGGTCAGGAGGTCTTCGGCAATGCACACACAGCGCACCGTCGACGGAGCGCCCAAGCCACAGTCGACGCCTGCCAGCCTGCCCGTGGTGCCACAACGCTCGGCGCGTCGAGCGACCGCGCGTCGCGCGAGCGACCGGCGCGCCACCGCGCGAGAGCGCAAGGACGACGTAGAGGGGCGCATCGTCGATTACCTCGAGGCCCACCCGCAGAGCACCACCGGGGACATCGCCAAGGGATTGAACGCGAACCGCGACACGATCGCCGCAGGGCTGGCGCACATCGCCCGAGCGACCGACGCCACCAAAGGCCAGGCGCCTGAGTAGCCGTGGCGCACACGCCCAGCCAGCGCGCAACGCCCGAGGCGCACTGCGTCTAGTGGTCCTTCTCCGAAGGTTTGACCGGAAACTCGCCGGCGGTGGCGAATGGGGACGCATTCGAGCCGTGGAGGTGGTGATGCGTCCCGCGGAGGTGTTCGTCAGGCCACTGGCGCACGAGGAGGCCGTGGCGCTCAAGCGGCGGGCGAAGCAGGCCAAGCACTTCGCCACGCGCCAGCGGGCGGCGATCCTGCTGGCGTCCAACGTCGGCAACAGCGTGCCGCAGATCGCCGCGATGTGGCTGACCGACGAGTCGCACGTGCGCAGGGTCATCCACGAGTTCAACGAGCGCGGGATGGCCTCGCTGGACCCTGACTATCGGGGCGGGCGTCCCCGTCGGATCACCGACGAGCAACGCCGTCAGGCGATCGCGGTGGCCGGTGCCCGTCCCGACGACCAGGGGGTCGCGCTGACACGCTGGTCGCTGCCGCGACTCGCCGACCACCTTGTCGACAGCGGTGTGGTCCAGATCAGCCCGGCGCATCTCGGGCGGGTGCTCGCCGAAGCAGGTCTGTCGTTCCAGCGCACGCGCACGTGGAAGGCCAGTCCCGACCCCGACTACGAGCGCAAGACCGAGCGCATCCTGCAACTCACGGCCGCGCCGCCGCCGGATGGCGGGCACGTGATCGCCTTTGACCAGATGGGACCGATCAGTTTGCGCCCGACCGCCGGCGCCGGGTGGGCGCTGCGCGGGCGGCCCGAGCGCCAGCGCGTGACCTACCACCGAACGCAAGGCACGCGCTACGTCTTTGGTGGCTTTGACGTCCACGACGACCGCCTGCGCGTGCGACTGCGGCCCCGCCGCCGAGGCAGCGACAACCTCGCCTTCATGGCCCAGATCCGCGCCGTCATTCCCGCCCGACGGCGCATCTACTGGATCCAGGACTGCCTGTCGGCCAACTGGACGCCCGCCATCCAAGCGTTCGCCGCTGCCAACCGCATCGAGCTGGTGCCCACCCCGACCTATGCCAGCTACCTGAACCCCGTCGAGTGCCACTTCTTCCCCATCCAGGAGTTCGTCGTCAACAACGCCGACTACATCGACTGGGACGCCTTCGCCTGGGCGCTGGCCCGCCACGTCCAGCACCGCAACGGCCCCCACCGCGCCAAGCGCATCCGCCTCCTCGAAGCCCGTCACCAGATCGCCGCCTGATGCCGTTTCCGGTCAAACGTTCCGAGAAGGGCCACTAGACGCTCCACGGCAGGCCTGGTTGTGCGGACGATCCGCACGCGCCCTACGTGAGAGTGCGGATGAGGACCGGCGCTCTGCCGGCGAGTCTTGGAGATGCCCATGCACGCATCGCGCACAGCGGCCACCGATCTCTATTGGATTCCCCTGGGCGCGGGTGGTCACTGCGTCCGGTTCAACGGTCGGGTCTTCGAAGCCATCCAAGCCGCGCGCCAGCATCGGCCACGATGCGAGCTCTATCACGCGGCACTCGTTGTTGAGCTCAACGGCGATCGCTACACGATCGAAGTCGCGCCCTCGCCGGACGCTGACACTGAGCACCGGGGCGTGGTCGCCACGGGCGCCGTCGGGAGCCGCTACGTCGGCTGGTGGCGGCTGTTTCGCTACGAGGTTCGCTGCTGGCGCGGTGGGTGCATCGCGGATCTCGGCGCGGCGGTCGGCGGGCCCCACCGGCTCACCAGCGATCCTCGGGTCGCGCGCCGGCTCCTCGACGCGGTCACCACTGTCCCGAGGCCTGTGTGGGGGCGCGACGAGCTCCAGGCCGGCGACATGTGGAACTCGAATTCGGTGACCGCCTGGCTGATCGCCAGCGCAGGTCTGTCGACAGACGACCTCCGGCCGCCGCCGCACGGTCGCGCGCCCGGCTGGCACGCGGGCCTCGAGGTGGCTCGGCGCAGCGAGGCGTCATCAACCAACGAGCCGGCCGCGGCGTGGCCTCCCCTATCACCCTCCGCACGCACAACGCGCCCTGCTGCGGTGTAAGTGCGCGCGTCGATCTCCCGTCGCGAGGTCCATCTCAGCCACCGATCCAACTGGCTGCGCGCCGCGGTGCTCGGTGCCAACGACGGCATTCTGTCGACCGCGAGCCTGGTGTTGGGCGTGGCGGCGTCGGGCGCGTCGGGCGCCGCGATCGTGACCGCGGGGAGCGCCGGCCTGGTGGCCGGCGCCCTGTCGATGGCGGCCGGCGAGTACGTGTCGGTCAGCTCGCAGCGCGACGCCGAGCAGGCCGATATTCGTTTAGAGGCGCGCGAGCTTCGTCGCGACCCGGGCGGCGAGCTGCGCGAGCTCGCGGGCGTCTACGAGCAGCGCGGTCTGCCGCCGGCGCTGGCGAGCGAGGTGGCGGTGACGCTGTCGCGTCGTGGCGCGCTGGCGGCGCACGCCCGCGACGAACTGGGCCTCGACGAGGCTCGGCTTGCCCGGCCGTTTCAGGCCGCATGGACGTCGGCGCTGTCGTTCGCGACGGGTGCCACCTTGCCGCTGTTGGCCGTCGCCGTGACGCCGGCCGGAGCGCGGGTCGGCGTCACCGTCGCCGTGACGCTGATCGCGCTCGCGTTGCTCGGCGATCTCGGCGCGCGCCTGGGCGGCGCGCCGAGGATCCGCGCGACGATCCGGGTCCTGGCCTGGGGCGCCCTCGCGATGGCGATCACCGCCGGCATCGGGGCGCTCGTCGGCACCGTCGCCTGACGGCGCTCCCTGCCCCACGGCTAGGCCGCAACGGCGCCGCGGCGAGCGAACCGCGCGGCGTAGAGCACGTCGGCATCGCGCGTCCGTATCAGTCGGTTGAGGTGCGCGTCGACGAACTTCAACCCCGGCGTCATGCCCCAGTGCGCCAGTAATCGCGGCTTGACGTGCTCCAGTCCCAGCGGCTCGCGCAGCAGCGGGTTGGCGCGCAGGTGGATCTGCCCCACCGAGACGTAGTCCGCTGCGCGCCAATGGGCGTCCAGGCGCCGCAGCTCGTCGGCATCGAGCGCCGGGCCCTTCGCGGGTGTTTCTGCAGCGCTGCCGATCATGCCTCGTCGGCCGGCTCGTGCTCCTGACCCTGCGCGAAGTCGCGCGGGATTCCCGGACGGTGCTCCTCCTCGCCCTCGGCGAAGTCGCGACGCTCCCGGACGGTGCTCTTCCTCGCCCTCGGCGAAGTCACGCGGCGCGCCCTGGGGATCGGCTCTCTCGCCGGCGGCGAAATCGCCCTGCGATGCCTGGTCAGTCATGTCTCTTCTCCTGTGATCGAAGGATTCGAAATGTCTATGTGCCGTCGGCGCCGTCGGCTGCTGCGCCCGGCCTCTCGCGATCCAGGTCGAGTTCGACCGGCTGACCGCTGGGTTGCGGTGCTTCGCCGAGCGTTCGCGCGTCGTCGAGCTCGGCGAGGTATGGCGACAGGTAGCGCCCGGCGATCTTCGTCGGCGGCCAGAACAGCGCGTTTCGCTGCGCCTCGCCGTCAGGGACGTCGCCGTCGTTGACGTTGCGCATCCACGCCTGTCCGCGTCCGGTCAGCAGGACGCCGCGCAGCACTGGCCGGAACGGCTGCGGATCGATGTCCGCGCCGGCGCGCGCGGCGACCCGCCCGCCTTCCAGCGGCTGTCCCCAGGGTCGACCACGAGCTGCCCCTCCCGCGTCGCGGTGACATGGGCTTCGGTCCGTACCTCGATGCCGGCCTCCTCGAGATCCTCGCGCAGCGACTCGCTGGCGGCGGCGCCGAAGATCTCCAACGGCGCTCTCTCCGGCGTGTAGACCGTGATCTGCACGTCGTCCATGCCCATCCCCCGCGCGTCCCAGGCGGTCATCAGAGCGAGCTCGTATCCGGGCAACGGCCAGGCGACGTCCGGCGGGATCACGAACGCGACCCGCTTCGTGTAGCCCTCCTCGACATCGCGCAAGAGGCCGCCATAGACCTCCTCGTTGCTCTCCGGGGTCCACGTGAGGGCGCGTTGGAAGGCGGGCTCGCTTCCGGCGCCGATGGCCACCACCAACGCGTCGTAGGGCAGCCGCTCGCGCGTGCTCGCCACCGCTGTGCGAGCCCGGTCGTCCACCTCGGCCAGCGAGCCGGAGATCAGGGCGGCACCCAGGTCCTTGGCGATGACGTCAAGCCGGTGACGTTGCGCGCGCCCGCGCCCGAACGGCTCGCCGACCGCCATCGGGCGATAGACGAACTCCGCCTCCGGGGTCAGCAGCGTGCGCTCGGTGCAATCGCCGGCCAGGTCGCGCGCAGCGCGAGTAGTGCTTCCAGCCCGGCGACACCGCCACCGGCGACCAGGACGCGCAACGGGGGGATCGAGGCCCGGGCCATGTCACACCTCCTCTCGGACGGGCGCTTCGGCAAGACGATGCATGAGGAGGCTCCTGACGCGAGCGGTTGAGGCGTCGATAATCGCGGTCGATGCGCCTGCGGCGGCCGAGTGTCGCAGCCGGGGGAAACCTCGTCCGCCGGGGGTCGAGGCGGAGCGAAGAGCCATCGTACACCCCGCGCCCCGGGGTGCTGGATGAGCGCGTCGAGGGCGGGCTGGACGGGGCTAGACTGCGGATGGAAGCCGACGATGAGCAGCCGCGATACCGAGCATCTGCGCGTCCTGATCGCCAACGAGCGCAAGGACCGCCTCGCCCTGGTGGCCCCCATCGTGATCGCCCTCGGTCACGAGGTCATCGCTCGCGAGATCGACGTCGCCGACGTCGGTGCGGTAACCGCCAGAGAACGCCCCGATGTCGCCCTCGTCGGCCTTGGCGAGAGCTCACGGCACGCCCTCGACCTCATCGACAAGATCGTGCGCGAAGCCGCCTGCCCGGTCATCGTCCTGCTGCACGCCCGCGACCCCGAGTTCATCAAGGAGGCGTCCAAGCGCGGCGTCTTCGCCCACATCAGCGACGCCGACGTCGAGGACTGGCAAAGCTCGATCGACATCGTGCTGCGCCGCTTCGCCGAGTACCACGACCTCCAAGGCGCGTTCGGACGCCGCGCCCTGACCGAACGCGCCAAAGGCATCCTCATGGAACGCCACTCCATCGACGACGCGACTGCCTTCGAGATGCTGCGCGAACGATCCCGCACCGACAACCGCAAACTCATCGACCTCGCCACCGCAATCGTCGACGGCCACCGTCTCCTGCCCAAGGAGCCGCAGGGCCTCTCAGAATCCTGACCGCCCGATGCGGCGCACAGCGTCGTCGCGCGGCAGACCCGTGGCGCGAGGTGCATTGTGAGATACCGCGGCGAGTAGCCAGGAGCGGCACCTCGGCCGCGTCGTGCTGAGAGTGAAGCGCGTCGGACACGCGGAATGCCCCGCAGCCGGACATGCGGTTGTGTCCAACGGCGTGTCCAACCGGCTGCGAATTCCCGACGGCGGCCGGCGCGGAGAGCGACCCGATGACCGGCGCGGTGCGCTTCGTGACCTTCATGCCGATGATCGAGGCGTCGACGCGCTATCTGCGCGGGTGGGTGGGCTCCACGTTCCTGATGCTGCCCTTCGACCCCGAGGTCACCCGCGACATGCAGGGCGAGACACAGCAGCGCGTCGCGCGGGTCGCCGGGCTGAAGAACAAGCCCAACGCCTTCCACGTGCTAGACGCCGAGCGCGGCGCGGCGATGGTCCACCGCGCCGGCGAGGTCGAAGCGAAGCTGGAGTCCGACGCGCACGCCCCGGTCCTCGACACGGCGCTGTAAGACGCCCGACGGACGCCTGCTGCCGCACCAGCCCCGGTGGGACCGCGGCCTGAACGGCAGCGCCGCGCCCCGCCCAGGTCGTGAGCCCGCAGGCGAAGGGATCGGCCTTGCGGGCTGGATTCCTCGGGGAGCGTTCTGCCTTGCGTTCCTTCACTTCTCGCGTCGGCGGAACGACGCCGGGGACATCCGTAACAACTAGGTACTCGGGGGGTCCGCCGGGGTGCGGCGCGGCTGCGCGACGCCGCGTATCGTGACCCCGCATGGCCGGCGGACGGTGGACGATCTCCAAGACCGTTGCGCGAGACGCGCTCCACCGGGCCGGGTACCCGCAGGATCGCATCGACGAGATCCTCAGCGGGTTGCCCGATCCGTTCGACGCCGACGAGGCGGCGGATCACCTCGCGAGCTACGGCATCACGCGCGACAGGCTCATGAGCGCCATGGGCGGGAGCCCGTAGGCGGGCCCTCCCTTTTCTCGTTCATACATTAGGTCTCAGCCCGACCCAAAGAGACCTCATGGCCGACAAGAAGCACGCCAACGACGAGTACCGCGGACGCCATGCCGGCGCGTGGCGCGCAGACACGCACTAGGGGACCGCGAACGGACTAGTGTGGGGCGATGAGCGTCCGAGACGAGCGCTTCGAGGCGCTGCTCGGCGCGGCGGCGCCCTTGATCGTAGCCGTGTTCGATGCGCTGCCGGATGCAATCGGCGTCGTCTGGCCGACCTTCGATGCCGCGGGCGCGCTGGTCGACTTCGAGGTGGGCTACACGAACCCCAGTAGCGAGCGAATGATGGGCGTCCGCCTCGGTGACGAGATTGGTGCCCGGTTGCGTGACGCGATGCCGGGCGTGTGGCGTCGCAGATCGAACGCGTCGACGGGCACGTCGAGGTCGGCGCGCTTCCAACACTGCAAGCCAGCCGCACCGGGCTCTTCCGGGTCTTTCAGAACCTCATCGCCAACGCGTTCAAGTTCCGCGACGGCGATGCACCGCGCGTGACGGTGTCTGCGCGACAGGGCGAAGCCGGCTGGGCCTTCTCCGTACGCGACAACGGGATCGGCCTACCCAAGGACACCGCAATCTTTGAGATGTTCAAGCGCGGCGGCGGGGAGCACGATGCAGCGGCATCGGCCTCGCCACCTGCCGGCGGATCGTCGAGGCGCACGGTGGGCGCATCTGGGCGGAGGCTGCGCCCGGAGGCGGCAGCACTTTTCTGTTCACACTCCCGGTTTGAGACCCGACCACCACTGATCCGACGGATGACATGCGAGCGCGTCGCCGATGGTCAGTGCGCTTATCGACCGGCAGCGGTTCGCCTCCGCGAGCCGTCCTCGCGCAAGGCGATTGGCGCGTTCCATGAGACTGGGCGGGGGCGACGGTCGGCGGCGCCCTCACTCAGTGTCGATGGGGAGCCGCGCCACCGACTCGCGCAACACATAGGCGTCCCCGAGCGCCGGGCGCCAGAGACCTGCTCTCGTGCTCGCGCAGAAATCGGCCGTGGTTGTAACGCACACCCGCTCCCGCGCGGCAAGCGGCGCTCGCCTTCGCCGCGGATGCGAGCGCCCGCGCGCCGGTCCGCTGCGCGCCTGCTGCGGACGAGGAAAGGGCGTCCACGGGCGCGCGACCGGTGCCCGCCTCGCTTCTGGCTCGTGTCCGTCGCATCCTCGGTGCTTGGCTGCCCGTTTCAGGCAGGAAGATGGCGCTGCGCCTCTTCGAGCTGCTGCATGATGTCCCCGTAGCTGCCGCGCATCTGATGCGGCACGCGCCAGACGTCGACCGTTCCGAACAGGGCGAGAGTGCGAACGCGAACGCAGGGCGCCCCCGCGCGGGCAGCATCTCTCCCCCAGTCACGTCGGTGACCGAAGGCGACGATGCCGCCGACGTCGACGTCGACGCCCTCCGGCGCATAGATGTCGACGTTGCCGAAGACAACGACGACAGTCATGGCTACCTGCGGGCTGTCCATCTCGGCCTCGCGCATATCGAGGTCGACGTCAGCGAAGGCAGCTACGGCAAGGGCCCGTCGCTTCAGCCGCCAGCGGCCGCGTCGCACGACATGACCGAACAGTCCCGCGGTGAGACGGGTCGGTCTGCGCCGGTCGCGCAGCTGCTCCGAAGGTCCATTAGGTAGGCCTTCCCGAACAGCCACCAACTCCTCGGCAGTCCGCGCCCGATAGGCGGTCTCGACGCGCTCGGAGAACTCGTCGAGCGTCAATCGTCCCACGACAAGATCCTCACGCAACAAGACGACCGCCTGCTCGCGGTCGGCATCCGAGACCCGGCGCGACAGATCATCCAAGGCCTCACGACGCTAACACGCAGCCGGTCGAGATCAGGCGAGGGGAAGCAGCGCGCGAGTCGTTGAGATAGCCGTCGTCGCAGTGCCGGCTTGCATGAAGGCGGTAGTGACGCCCAGTCGTGCGGTCGTCGCCCGATGCCACTGCGTGAACCCACTCCCCGCGACCACACGTACCCGCCGCTGCTCGGCGGGCACGTCTGCGTCTACGACCCGGTGCTCGCGCCCGGGGCGCCGAGCGCGAGCACCGTGTGAGTTTGTGTCAGTCGTCCAGGAAGAACGTGAGGTTTGTGGCGCCGCCGCTCAGGAACTCGACCGTGAACTGGCCGCTGGCGTCGCGGAATCTGCCCGTGCCGCCCGTGATCGCTCCGGTCTGCGCGCCGGCAAAGCCGCCGTTGGTCAACGTATTCAGCGCCTGGGTGGTGATCTGCCCGCCCGGCAGGTCGAAGGTGACGAGGCACTGAAGGACGCCCGACGCGGCCGCCGCGTCGGTGACGCGCACGGTCGTGCACTGGCCGCCGTCGGTGCCCACTTGCCGGCCGCCCTTGGCTGCGAACACGTCGTCGGAGAAGGCGACACGGTCGCCGACGCTGAACTTGCCCGCCGTCACCGGGATCGCCGCGAACGCGGCCTCGGTCGAGGTGAAGGTGAGACCCCGGTGGCCGCGGCCGTGGTCACCCCTGGCGAATGTCGCGCCGGCGCCTATGAGACCGACGACCGCAACGAGCGCTGTGGCAACCGCAAATCTGCGCATGATCTGACTCCTCTTGCTCGGTGTGTTGAGGCAGTCAGCGCGCGCGGGGGCGCGCGAGGAGCCGGCGACGCTTTTGGCCGCGCTGGCTGCGTTGCCGGACCGACCGCGGCAACCGACATCACTCCCTCCCCGGTACTGGGGGTATGCGCGCCCGAAGAGGATCCTCTGGGGGCGCTTCGATCCTACGGAGGTCGCTACGACGGGTTCAAGGGACGGCCCTCCGGCCAATGCGCCCATCCAACGGCCAGGTCACGGCCGAGGGCGAGGACGTCGATCTGGCAGCGCCCTTCGACCAGCGCGATAAGTAGCACATCGCGCCGATCTCAGGCTAGCCGGCCGCGGTCGGTCGACTGACCTGGGCGCAAGCCGCGCCAAGGCGGTCGTGATCGGCCGCCAAACCCTTGGCGTCGATCAGAATCCCGGCGAAGTGGTCCGCGAGCGCCTCGTGCTGGTCCAGGGGCAGAACGTGTGAGACGTACTGGTCGGGACGGACGACGACGATGCAGCCCACCTCGCGGTTCACGCCTCGCAGCGCGAAGACGTCAGCGGCCTTCGGGTCGCGGCAGAACATCTTCTCGTAGTCGATCAGACCGAACCTGCCCTTCCGCGGCAGCAGGACCGAGGGCATCTCGTCGACGGCCAGGTCGCGATACCCCTGCTGGAAGACGGCACGAACGTCGATCACCGAGTCAGGCTCGGCACCGGCCTGCGTGAAGCGCTTGATCGGAGACACCTCTGTCTCCAGGAACTCGCACAGCTCCCGCGCCCGCGAGGATCCGCCGGTCGGGTCGCTCCGGTCAGCGAAGATGTAGATCCGCCACACGCCGTCCGCCAGGGCGACGTGGCCGAGGTGGACCGGCTTGGCGTCGGCCAGCCGGACGACCGGGGCAGAGTGAAAGCGCATTCCGATCGGGAAGCCCTCGGCGAGGTGCTGGAACCTCGTTCCGGCGGTGATCATCGAAGGGCGCGTATCTGGTCGCCACTCCCGCGGTGAAGCGGCCCTGCGCGGCGAAGAATTCCTGGAACTCGTCCGGGTCGACGGTGGCGTCCGCGCTGTCGGCGGACTCCGTCCGGCGGCCGCGGAACCGCCTGGAGAACTCGCGGTCGAAGTCGATGAGTTCCTTGGCGACCGCCTGACGCTCCTCGGAGTAGGTGTGCAGCAGCTCCGGCTTGGCCGTTCCCCTGAGGACTGAAGCCAGCTTCCACCCGAGGTTCCAGGCGTCGGCCATCGACACGTTCATGCCCTGGCCCGCCTTGGCGCTGTGCGTGTGACAGGCATCGCCGGCGATGAACACCCTCGGACGACGCGTGGGCAGCTCGTCCTGCGGCACGTCGTCGAACCTGTCGCACAGGCGCTGGCCGATCTCGTATACCGACCACCACCCGACGTCTTTGACCTCGATCGCGTACGGGTGCAGGATGCGACTCGCGACCTCGGCCAGCTTCTCCGGGGTGACGCTCCGGTTGTCGACCATCTCCTTGTCGTCGACCTCGTCCAGCTCGATGTACAGCCGGACCATGTATCCGCCCTCGCGCGGGATGATCAGGATGTTGCCCTGCGCGGAGTGGATGGCGGATTTGAGCCGGATGTCGGGGAAGTCGGTGACGGCCAGGACGTCCATCACGCCCCAGGACTCGTTCGTCGCGTCGCCGACCAGCTCGCGGCCGATCGCGGTCCGGATGGGGCTGCGCGCGCCGTCGCAGCCGACGACGTACCTGGCCCGGACCGTCGAGGTCTCGCCCGTCGGCTCCTGCCCGCTCATGTGGCGCACGGTGACCGTCACGGGGTACTCCGACGCGCCGCTGGTATCGATGTCGACGGCGCTCGCCTGGAGACCGTAGAACGGCCGCAACCTGCTGGCTGACCGCTCCATGTGATCGCGGAGGTAGGCGAGCATCCGCGCCTGGTTGACGATCACGTGCGGGAACTCCGACAAGCCCTCTTCGGTGTCCTCGATGCGTCCGGTCCGAGTGATCCTCGTCGGGTCTTGCGGATCCGGGCGCCAGAAGCTGACCTCGTTGACCCAGTAGGCCTCGTTGACGAGACGATCAGCCAGGCCGAACGCCTCGAACATCTCGACCGTGCGGCAGGCGACTCCATCGGCTTGGCCGACCTCGAGCGGACCGTCTTTGCGGTCGATGACCGCGGTCCCGATTTCGGGGAAGTTGGCCATCTGCGCAGCCAGCACCAGACCGGCCGGGCCACATCCGATGATCAGGAGGTCGACATGGTCGGGGAGGCCGTCGGGCCGTGCCGCGACCGACGGATGCGCGTCGTCGATGCACGGGTCGCCAATCTTGTATCCGTTGAGATGGAACTGCATCGCTCATCCCTCCTCGACGATATGGGCAGGCGTCGCCCACCCAGCCTTCGTGACGTGAACCGTCAGGCCCAACGGGAACGCTCGGCAGATCTGAGCGGTGATGGTGGCCAGTCGACCTCACGTCTCTGCCTGATTGCATTTGACCGGTGAGAACGTCCGATGCGAGCGGCGGCTGCGCCATCATCTTGATCGAACGCCCGCGGCCGCGCGCTACGGCGAGGAGCTGATCGACCGCAGTGGCAACCGTGACGTCCTCGGCGCGCGGCCCGAGCCCGAGCTGACGCGGGCTCACCGGCTCCTGCCCAGGTGCGGGCGTGCGGCGCCAAGCGTCCCGCGAGCCTACCGGGGTGCACACTGGGGCGACCGCCCGCGCGCGGTGGCATGGTGGCGGCATGTCAACGGACGCACGGCGGACGAGGAGCGGGAGCTGCTCGCGGCGAAGCTGGTGGCGCGCTGGCGCCCCAGCGGGACGACGCGGCGCTCGGCGCGGACCGGTGTCGAAACAACGACTTCACGTACGCCGCCGATGAGGACGGACGGCGAGTCCTGGCCCGCTGCACATGGGGGCGTGAACCCGCGCGAGACCCAGACGGCGCTCCTGGCGGACGTGAACCTTCACCGCATCATCCGGCGTAGCGCGACCTTCGGAGTGTCCTACGACCCGGACGCGAGTCCGAGCGGGACGACGAGGTCGCCCACGGGCTCGACTCCATCTTCATCAGTGCCAAGGCGATGGCCACGCTCGAGTTCCTGCAGCGGGAGTGAATTCAACAACGGCAACCTCACGAGCCTGGGCGATGAACGCGATCGTGGGCCTGGAGCAGGACGGTGCGACGTTCACGATCCCGCAGGAGCCGGTCAGCGCGCATCCATGGCATCGAGACGTTCGACGTGCTCCGCGGCGGGGAGTACGTCTTCCTGCCCTCCCTGTCGGCGTTGAGACGGATCGGGAGCCTCACCTAGCGACCGAGCCACGGCGCGCAGACCATCAGGAGCACTGACAGATGTCATCCGAATTCGTGCGCCATACGCCTGAGCTCGAGGCCATCGATCCAGGTATCGACGAGCCACGGTCCGTGGCCTCCGCAGCCTCTACGCGCCCGGCGCCGCCGCGCCACGACGAATACCGCCCCGACCCGGACCGCTGGAAGGCGCTCGCCGTCGTGCCTCGCCGCCGGGTTCATGACCCTGCTCGACGTCTCGATCGTCAACGTCGCCCTGCCGAGCATCGAGCAGGGCCTGCACGCGCAGCCGAACGAGCTGGAGTGGATCGTCGCGGGCTACGCGCTCGCGCTGGGGCTGCTGCTCGTGCCGGCGGGGCGCTTCGGCGACGCGCACGGCCGGCGGCCGGTGTTCATGCTCGGCGTGGCGCTGTTCGTGGTCGCGAGCGCGGCCTCCGCGCTGGCGCCGACGGCGCTCGCGCTCGTGTTGATGCGGATCGTCCAGGGGTTCGCCGGCGGTCTCATCAGCCCGCAGATCTCGGGCCTCATCCAGAGCCTGTTCCGGGGCGAGGAGCGCGGCAAGGCGTTCGGCTACTTCGGCTCGACCATCGGCGTGTCGACCGCGGTCGGCCCGCTCATCGGCGGCGCGCTGATCGCGCTGTTCGGCGTCCACGACGGCTGGCGGGCGGTGTTCTTCGTCAACCTGCCGATCGGCGCGGCGATCCTGCTGCTCGCCCGCCGCTACCTGCCGGCGCCGACCGCCGCCGAGCGCCGGCCCCAGGCGCTCGACCCGCTCGGCGTCGTGCTGCTGGGCGCGGCGGTCGTGTCCATCCTCGTCCCGTTCATCGAGCAGCGCACGTGGCACAGCCCGCTGCGCCTCGCGCTGTTCCCGCTGGCCGCCGTGCTGCTGGTCGTGTGGGTCCTGCACGAGCGCCGCTACGGCCGCACCCGCGAGCCGCTCGTGTCGCTCGACCTGTTCCGGATCCGCTCCTACGTGCTCGGCGCCCCGGTGGGCCTCCTCTACTTCGCCGGGTTCATCGCGGTGTTCTTCATCCTCACCCAGTACCTGCAGCTCGGGCTGAACTACCCCGCGTGGAAGTCCGGCCTGGCCGCCACGCCGTTCGCCATCGGCGGCGCGCTGGTCTCGTCGGCGGGCAGCCGCCAGGCGCTGCGCCGCGGCCCCAAGCTCGTGGCCTTCGGGCTCGCCACGTTCCTCGTCGGGATGGCCGGCGTCTGGCTGGCGGTGGGCGCCCATCCCGGCCACGACGTCGCGCTGTGGACGGCGCTGCCGCTGCTGATCGCCGGCCTCGGCGGCGGGCTCGTGATCTCGCCCAACCTGACTCTCACGCTGTCCCAGGTGCCGGTCGAGCGCGCCGGCAGCGCCGGCGGCGTGCTGCAGACCGGTCAGCGGATCGGCTCGGCCGCCGGCATCGCGGTCACCGGCAGCGTCTTCTACAACCAGCTCGCGTCATCGCACGGCGACTTCGCGTCGGCGTTCCGCCACGGCATCGTCAGCATCGCCGCGTTCGTCGCCGCCGCGCTCGCGCTCGTGCTGGTGGACGCGTTCACGCGCGACTCTTGAGTGCCCTCGAGCGCCCGCTTAGCGGAGGTCAAGCGGGCGCTCAGCGGAAGTAGCGGTCGTGGTCATCATGCGGCCGCCCTTCGAAGGAAATGAACCGGCTCCGCCCGTCGCCAATCTCACAACCTTCCGCGACGGCAAGGTCATCGAGATGGTCCGCTACCCAAACCCCGAGGACGCGCTCGCTGCGGCGGGCGCCTGACCTGGCGAGGGCGAGCGTGGAATGGCGCAAGCCTGACGACCCGTGGCGCGGCCGCCAGCCGCGCTACGAGAAGGCCTCCGTGGCGCTCCGCACCCAACCGCTGGCAAGCGTCGTGAGCTCGTGCCTTGGGACGCTCGCTCCGGACACGCAGCGGGGAGCCTAGGCCAACACTCCCGCTCCGCGATCACTGCGCATTGTGCGGGGCGAAAAGGAGCAGTCGCGCGAGCCTCGCCGACTCGCGGCGACTGGTTAGTGTCGGGGCATGGACGAGGAGGTCGTGCCGGTTCTTATGTCGAGGAGGCGGCGGGGCTGCGGTACGGGCGGCTCGGGTTCGTCAAGGAGTGGGAGCATCAGTTCGAGCCCGGCTTTCCCTGGTTCGTCTCCGTGGCACGTGGGAGCGTCCGGCTTTACCTGTCGGAGCACAAGGGCGACGCTCGGCCGGACACTTTGATCCACCTCTATGTCAAAGACATCGACGCCGTGTCCGAGGAGTTCGCGGTCCCGATCGATGAAGAAGGGCTCGCGGGGCGCGAGTGCGCCCTCGTCGACCCGGACGGCAACCGGCTGCGCATCGCCACCCGGCGCTCCTGACCACGAACGCCGCGGTCATTCCGATCGCCGGCCTCGGCACGCAGACTTGCGGCAGGCAACTGCGCAGGCCGGCGGAGCGGGCGAGGTCGTCGTGGGCGTGCGCCCCGAGGACCTGGAGCTGGCCGGCTCCGACGCCGCGGGGGACGAGCTGCGCTTCGACGTCGTCGTCGACACGGCTCGGGCGAGCTGGCTCCCGAGCGCGTGATCCCCGCCGCCCAGCGCGCCATGACGGTGATCCTCGACGCGATCGAGCGCCTGCCCCGACCCCGCAAGCCGGCGCCCGAGCTACCCGCCGAGCTGCGCGCAGAGCTCGAGACCTGGACCGAGCGCGTCGGCGGCCGGCCGCGACCGCCGGCCATCCTGCTACGCGGTGTCATCTTCTGGTCTCGCCTGCACGGCCTGATCAGCCTCGAGCTCGACGGCCACCTGGCCTCGATGCAACTCGACGCCCAGCTCCTCTACCGAGCCGAGCTCGCCGAGCTCGGCGGCCAGGCCTGAGCGCCCGACACCTCAACCAAGGGCCGACGTCAAGCGGAAGCGAGAGCGGGTGTCGCGCGGCACGTCACCAGCTAGCGTCCGGGGCGTGGAGTTCAGCCGCGAGTTGCGCGATGACGTCCTGGCCGGCGATATCACGCTGTCGGTCCGGCTGTGGAAGCGGCCACAGGTCAAGCAGGGCGGCCGCTACCGGGTCGGCCCCGGTCTGATCGAGGTCGACGCCATCGAGCTTGTCCCGTTCGCAGCGATCACCGAGACGGACGTCCGGCGAGCCGGCGAGCCCGACCGCGAGACCCTGCGCGACCGCGCTGCGCACGCGGGGCCGATCGACGAGGACACCCTCGTCTACCGGATCGAACTCCACGCGGTGAGCCCCGAAGACTGAACTACAGCACGGTGTCGCGCGAGCCGGCGAGCCCACGGACCGTTGAGACGGCTCAGTCGGCGGCCGCGGGTGCGGCGCTCGTCGTCCGACCGCGGCGGGTGAAGAAGGCGGCTTCGGCCTCCCCCAGCGGCGTCGAGGGCGGCTCGCCGTGCAGGTACTCCGCGGCGATCGCGCCCCAGTCGGCGCCCGCGCGGAGTTGCCCGAGGACGACGGCGACGATGCCGTGCATCCGCCGGATGAGGATCGCCTCGGGTGGCAGCGTGAATTGGTTGAGCTGCACCCTCATCGCGGCCCGCTCCTCCCGGTCTGGGCGTTCACGGTCCAAGTCGCGCCGGGCGTCAGCGGGGGAGAAGCGGCGCGCTCCCGGGACGGCGTACCACCTGATCGCCATTCGCATCAGGCCGAGCGCGAAATCGGCGTCCACTGCATCTGCGCGGCTGGCGGGCAGATACCCACCCGCACGTAGGGCCGCCTTGAGGGCCTCCGCGTCGCCGTCGCGGACGGCAAGGGCGATCGCCCGCTCGGCGGCCACGCGGGAGGCGTCGACGTCGCGCAGCAGGCCGAAGTCCAGGAAACAGACCCGGCCGTCGGCGCACAGCAGGTAGTTACCGGGGTGCGGGTCTCCGAGCGCGATCCGGTCGCGATAGAGCAACCCGAAGTAGAGCCGGAAGACGATCTCGCCGTAGCGGTCGCGCTGCGCCTCGTCGGCCCGCCGCACGGCCTCGAAGCGCTCGCCCTCGACGTACTCGGAGACCAGCACGCGCCGGGTCGAGAGGCTCGTGTGGACACGCGGCACGCGGACGAAGGGATGTCCTCGCAGCAGCCGCTCGATGCGGCGCTGGTTCTGGGCCTCGAGCTCGTAGTCGAGCTCCTCTCCGATCCGTTCGCGCATCTCCGCGGCGAGCGCCTTCGCGTCCAGCCCCGGGGCGAGCCGCTTGACCAGCGGTAGCAGCAGCGTCGCGTTGCGCAGGTCCGTGTCGACCGCCTCGGCGACCCCGGGGTACTGGATCTTCACGGCCACCTCGTCGCCGTCGACGGTCGTGGCGCGATGGACCTGGCCGATCGAGGCCGCGGCAAACGCACGCTCGTCGAAGTCGCGGAACACGTGCTGCAGCGGCCCGCCGAACTCCTGCCGCATCAGCTTTTCCAGGTCCGCGAACCGCACCGGCGGGACGTCGTCGCGGAGCGCGGCGAGGCTCCGCTGCAGTTCGTCGCGCTCCTCTTCCGGGAGGCCGTCGAACTCGACCATCGAGAGCATCTGGCCGACCTTCATCGCCGCGCCGCGCATCTGCCCAAGCTGTTCGACGACCTGCTGGACCAGCGCCGCGGTCCGCTCCCTCTCGGCCGCGGCGGCACGCTCGGGCGTCCGGACCCGGTTGGCGGTCCGCATCCCCGCCCACCGCAGGCCCTGACCCGTCACCAGCCCACCGACACGCGCAGTCCGCGCGAGCCGACCGGTGGGGAGCCTGCCCGCCTCCGGCAGTTGATCGTCGGCCCGCGAACTCATTGACCGAGCCTAGCGGCGGTTCTGCTTCGGCCAGGACTCACACCCGGGAGAACCGCGGGCCCTCCTCCTCACCAGGCTAGCGACCCACGCGGGCCCTCGGGTCGACCGCCAACGCGGGCGAGCCCTCAACTACCCGGCTCGCCGCGCTTTGGGGGAGGCCATAGACCGGCCACTCCAGAGAGCGGCGGCTCCCGGCCTAGCGTCCGGCCGGGACTCCGAACCGCGGTAGCAGCGCAGGGTCGAGAAACGCATCGATCGCCACGATCTGGCCGTCCTCGATCTCGAGCACGCTGATCCCCTCCGGGATCCAAGTGCCGTCCTGGGCTCGCACTTCGATGGTCACGGCGGGTCGGCCATTCGCCCAGGTCGGTCTGTGTCGTATCCGCGTCAGATCGCCTCGGGCGACGGTCTCGAGGAAGAAGCGCGCGATCTGCAGACCACCGCTCAGCGACGGCTGCGGCGGCATCCGTAGCGTCGCGTCTTCGCGCAGGAGCGCCACCAGCCCGTCCATATCGGCGTGCTCGAACGCAGCCACGTAACGGTTGAGCAGCTCGCGCTCGGCCGGACCCGCTGCCGGCCGCATCGTCGCGGGCAGATGCTGCCCGATTGTGCCGCGTGCACGCTGCAGCGCGCTGTTGACCGACGCCACGGTTGACTCCAAGAGCTCGGCGACCTCCGGGGCGGTCCAGCCGAGCACATCGCGGAAGATCAACACCGCGCGCTGGCGACCCGGCAGCTCCTGGATCGCGCGCAACAGCGCCAGCTCCATCCCCTCCCGGATCGCGTATCGCGCAGCAGGGTTATAGGTCGGCGAGGCCGGTTCATCCCACGGCCGGTCTGGGAACGGATCGACCGGCTCCGGTCGGCGCGGCCGGCGCTCGAGCTCGTCCAGGCAGGCGTTCGTCGCGATCCGATAAAGCCACGTCTGAAACTGCACTCTGGGCTCAAAGCGGTCCAGCGCCCGCCACGCCCGCAGCAGCGTCTCCTGGGCGAGGTCCTCGGCGTCCTGCGCGGACGCCAGCATCCGATAGCAATGAACCTCGAGCGCGTGTCGGTAGGGCTCGACGAGACGACGGAACGCCCGCTCATCCCCGGCCTGCGCGGCCGCCAGCAGAAGACGCTGATCCATGTCGTGGCCTCGATCGCTCATCATCTTTCACCACGTCAAACGGCCGCTGGGACGCAAACTCATCCGGTCGGCTCGGCTTGGACCATCGCGGCGTTCTGGCGCTCGAGGTCCTTTGCCACGCCCGCGCGCCAGCCGTCTGCCAGCGACTGCGACATCGGGTCGGGGAAGATCTCCTCCTCACCCCGCTCCACGCCGTCCAGGGTGGCCCGCGCCACGTCCTCAGGCGGCGTCTTCGGAATCTCGAGAGCCCGCACCATGTCGGTATCGATCGGACCGGGCATGACGGCGTAAACGCTCACGCCCTGGCCACCCAGCAGCGCGCGCAGCGACTGGGTGACCGAGAGCGAGGCCGCCTTCGAGACCGAATAGGCCGGGAGCACCGGCACTGCGGCTACCGCGCCGAGCGACACGACGTTGACCACGGCTCCGTGGCTGCGCGTCAGCGACGGCAGGAACGCCTGCGTGACATCCAGGGTCCCGTACAGGTTGACCGCCAGGTGCTGCTCGAACGCGGAACGATCGCTCATGTCATCGGCGACCGACACACCGGCGTTGTTGATCAGCATGTCGAGAGATTCGACGCTGTCGACCGCCTGCTGGATCTGCGCCGGGTCGGTCACGTCCAGTGTCAACGGCGTGACGCGCTCATCCGGGACGACCATCGGCTGGCGCGAGGCGGCGTACACCCGCCTTGCGCCCCTCCTCAGGGCTTCGTCGACCAGCGCCCGGCCCAGGCCGCGATTGGCCCCGGTCACCAACACCGTCTTGTCTGCGATTGCCAAGGACATCGTTGCGTCTCCGTTGTTGAGGTTTGCGTCCGGCACCACGTCAAACGACCGACGGCACGCAAACTCATCGGACGATGCCGGCAACCGACATGCGCAGCCTCAAAGCAGCGGCGGTGCCACGTCCCTCCTCCGGCACTGATCGCGGGGCGTGCGCGGTACTGTCCGCACCGGAGTGGCGAATGCGGTGTCAGGCGAAATCGGGCGCTGAAGCCGACGGCCGCGCTACCCGGCGCGGCCGGCCCAGACGGTCACCCGCTCCGGCGACAGGCCCACCTTCGTCGCGACGAGCCACGCCGCATGGTCCTCGTTCTCGGTCCAGATGTCCCGGATGACGATGACCGAGCCGTCGCGCTCGACGGACCAACCGGCCTGCTCGGCGGCCGCCTCGAGCACCGCGTGGTGCTCGCCCAGCTCGAACCCCGCGGGCAACGTCACGTCGAACGGTTCAGACCCTTCCGGATGTCCGCGCTTTGCCATGTGACAACCCTACGGCGTCGGCGGCGCCATGGGCTTTGGCAGCCAAGGCAACACGCGAACGGCGGACGCTCCGCGAGCCGGGCGGCTACGAGGAGATGATCGAGTCTTATCCGGTCGCCGCGCCTGTCGATCCGGCACCCGCGGCCGTGTTCGCGTCCTCGGCGAGGCGGCGCACGAGGTAGACCGCGAACAACAACAGCCCAGGCTCGACGGCACCCGGCTCGTCGATGCTGACCGCGACAGGGCGCTTGCCCCAGCCCTTGCCGTCGAGCCGCGCCAGCTCACGCCCGCCGTCCAGCAGTGCATAACGCTCCTTCCACGAGCTCACCGGCCGCAACTCGAATTCCCGGCCTCCCCAGCGCAGCGTCCCCCCACGCCGGATCGCCCGCGGACCAAACGACCCAACCTCCGCGCCCGCCGCATCGCGCGCCTCGATCGTCCTGTCCCACAAGCCGCGACGGACGAACGACCACGACGCGCCGCCGGCCCGGGCGGTCGCACCCCGCGAGAAGATCCCGCCGAGGCGCAGCGCGCCCACGCCGTCGACCTCAAAGACGCGTCGGTCATCTCGGCTGCGACTCAGCTCAAGGTCTGCCATCGGGCACATGATGGCGGGCGCTGCGAGCCCGGGCGCTTCGCGCGCCGTGAAGTATCAGGTGCCGGCGCCCGCGCCTCCATCGAAGCAATCCCTACGTCACCGAGGAGGCACGGTGCCCGAGAATCCCGCAGCGCTGCACGTGGTCGGCCGCACGGCCGATGGCAAGGTCTGGCACACGATCAGGACCCCTACCGGTTGGACGCCCTTCGGGAACGTGCTCGCCGCGGCCGGGCGACTCGACCTCGAGGGCCTGGGCGAGGTCGTCGACGTCGCGGCGGCACGGCGAACCGAGCCGGCGCTCAACGGCAAGCCCGAGGGCCTCTACGTGCTGCTTGCCCTCAACGACGCACGCGCCGTGCTCCTGTTCCGCAACGCCGACACCGGCGCCTGGACCCAGGAGGCGACCGCGTACTTCCCCCACAATGCCCGCCGGGTGGCGGCCGCGACGAGCTTCATCGTTTCGGAGGGCAACGGGCCCGCGCGCTCGGAGCTGCACATGGCCGTCGTGACCGACAATGGCTTCCTGCTCACCGCGATCCACGAGCACGGGACCGCCTCACCGGACGTGCCCGCCGACGTCGAGTGGTTCGCGGGCGACCGCGGCGACTACCGCTCGGTTGCGATGCTCGGCCTGGGCGCGATCGACGCTCCGAACACCTCGGTGGAGCTCGTCACCACCACAGGCGACGGGCGCATCTTCACGACGACGGGCGGCCCCAACACGTGGTCGCTCTTTACGGAGATCTCCGGACGCCCCGGGGACGTCGTCGACTCCGCCATCACGTCGATGGCGGCGGAAACCGACTTCCTCGCCGTCACCGGGGACGGCCGCGTGTGGCTTGCGGCACGCAACGGCGCAGGCACGCAGCCGTGGCGCGACCTCGAGGAGGTCAACGTAGTCATCACGGGCGGCGGCGTCGTCATCAACACCACGCAGATCATCGACGTCGGCACCTTTCAGCGGGTCGCCGGCGCCACGACGACCCAGGGCGTCCACATTCTCGGCGTCACCACCAACGGACATCTCCTCCACCAGCTGCGCCCGTCTCAGGGCCGGATGTTCCGCGACGTGGAGGCGGTCGGCGTGGGCCAGGACGTCGGGGCGTTCACGGCGGCTGCCTGCGCGTAGCCGCGCCGCGGGCGGTGCCTGGCGGGCCGGCTGTCAGCTGTCAGACATGCGCCGCACCCGGACGCGCCGACGGGTCCCGGCGCCGCGTTGGGCGAGCGCGGCGAATTCCGCAAAGAGCGGCCGTTCCTGCATAGACTACGGTCCGCACATGAGCCAGACCGCAAGGCGTCATCGCATGAGTGACGCGGAGCGGTACCAAGCGGTGACCGCGGCGCGAGAGCGTTTTCTCGCCGGGGACGACCGCGTTCGGGGGGTACGACCCGAAGTGGCCACGTCTTGGTATCGCTGTCGCGAGCAGTACCACGTCGACCCCTCCCTGACCCAGGCGCCGGCCGCGTCCGCAACCGAGGAGCCTTCGGCCGAGCACACGCTCGAGCACGGGATCGTGTTCGCCCAGCTCGGCGGCGCCGCGGCGTCGATCGCGACCGAGGTCGAGAGCGTCGGCGGCGTGGTCACGGTCGCCGACGGCGGGGGCCGGATCCTGACGGTTCACGGCGACAAGGACACGCTGCGCCGGGCGCGGGAGAGCAACATGGCACCGTGGTCGTGCTGGTCGGAATGGGCGACCGGGACGAACGGCATGGGCACCGCACTCGAGGCCCCCGGCCCTGTGCTGATCAACGGCCCCGAGCACTGGTGCCGGGGCTTTGACGAATGGGTCTGCGCCGGCGTCGCCGTTCGCGACGCCGTCACCGATGACCCGGTAGCGGTCCTCGACGTCTCGAGCTGGCGCAGCAGGCTTCCGGCGCAGGCGGCCGGGCTGGCTGTCGAGCGCGGTTGGCGGAGCACGCGCGATCCTGCGCCTGCGCGCCATCGACACGGGCGCCGAGCTGGCCGCGGCGTTCACGCAGGCGCAGGCACGGTCGGGACCGGCGCTCGCCGCCCTCGACGCAAGCGGCAAGGTCGTCATCGCCGACGAGGAGGCCAGCCTGCTGCTGGGCGTCCCCGCCCGCGTGCCCGCGATCGACCCGGCGGTTCGCTGGCGCCCGGCCCTCGACCTCGGGCGGCTGGCCCGTCACGCCGCCAAGCAGGCCCGCATCGACCACGACTGGATCGGCTCGACGCAGATCGCGACCGCTCTCGGCAGCGAGCCGTGCCGGCTCACGTTGCGCCCGGTGTTCTTGTCCGGACAGCCCATCGGGACACTGGCCCTGTTCGGCGCCGAGGACGGCGACGCGATGGAGGACGAGGCGCCCGAGCGCGGGATGGGCCCACCGCCCCGCATCGTCGGCGTGAGTGGCGAGCGGATGGTGCTGCTGCACCGTCCGGAGGTGCGCTTCGCGGAGGCGGACGGCAACGACGTCTGGCTCGTGACCGATGAAGGGCGTCTGCAGGCGTCCGTCCGCGGGATCGACAAGCTCGAGGACGAGCTCGGCGGCGGCGAGTTTCTGCGCGTCCATCGGCGCTTCCTCGTCAACCTCACATGCGTCAGGGCGGTCGAGCGTGGACAGCGCGGCGAGCTGTCGCTGATCATGGACGGCACGGAGCGCGATGCGGTGCCGGTGTCGCGCCGCAACGTTCCGGCCGTGCGCCGCGCCTTAGGGCTCTAACCCAATTCAGGGACCCGCGGCCGCTTCATCGTGCGGTAGACGAACTCGTCGGTCTGCACCGACTCGCGCGCGGCGACGACGCGGTCGTGATGGGGCGAGAACCGGCAGACCGGATCCGTCGCCGCCGCGTCGCCCGCGAGCCGTAGCGCCTGGCAGCGGCAGCCGCCGAAGTCCACCTCCTGGCGCCCGAGCGGACAGCTCCGGCAGGGCTCCTGCATCCAGTCGGTGCCGCGGAAGCGCGCGAAGGCGTCGGACTCGTTCCAGATCCACTCCAGCGGATGCTCGCGGACGTTGGCGAACTCGAGGCCCGGGATCGTCGACGCGGCCTGGCAGGGCAGCACGTCGCCGTTCGGGGCGACCACCATCGCCGTGCGACCCCAACCACCCATGCACGGCTTGGGCAGGTCCTCGAAGTAGTCGGGCAGCACCCAGAGCACGTCGACCTTGGGGCCGACCCGTTCGCGGAAGCGCTTCACCGCTTCCTCGGCGCGCTCGAGCTGCTCCCGCGACGGCATGAGCGCGTCCTGGTTCGGGACTGCCCAGCCGTAGTACTGCGTGTTGGCCAGCTCGAGGCGCTGTGCCCCCAGCGCGAGCGTCAGGTCGAGCAGCTCCTCGATGCGATCGAGGTTCTGGCGGTGCAGCACGCAGTTGATGGTCAGCGGGAAGTCGAGCTCGCGCGCGAAGCCCGCGGCCGCGATCTTCTTCTCGAAGGACCGGTTGCCCGCGATGCGGTCGTTGTCCGCGGCGTCTGGGCTCTGGATCGAGATCTGCACGTGGTCGAGCCCGGCCGCCTTCAGCGCCTCGGCGCGCTCGCGCGTGAAGAGCGTCCCGGCGGTGATGAGCGACGAGTACAGCCCGGCGTCGCGCGCGCCGGCGCACAGCTCGACCAGGTCGCGGCGCAACATCGGCTCGCCGCCGGTGAGCGCGAGCTGCAGCACGCCGAGCGCCCGCGCCTCGCGGAAGGCGCGGATCCAGTGCTCGGTCTCGAGCTCGTCGCGGTACGTCTCGCCGCCGATGTGCAGCGGGTTCGAGCAGTACGGGCAGTGCAGCGGGCACTGGTAGGAGAGCTCGGCGATGAGCGTGGACGGTCTAGGCGGCTGCATCGACCACGAGTCCTTTCTGCGCCATGGCATCGATCAGCTCCTGCACGTCGTCGCGCAGATCGGCGCCCTCGTAGCGGGCGGAGAGCGCGTCGACGATGTCGTCGAACGAGCGCTCGCCGTCGCACAGCTCGAGCACCTCCGCCGCGGTCGGCGTTGAGCCGCACGACGCCCTCGGGGATGAGCAGCAGGTGCTCCTCGCGCACCTCGTCGTAGCGCAGGCGCGCGCCGGTGACCAGGCGGGGCCGGGTCATGCCGCTCTCCCCCACGGGCTGCGTGTCGCCGCGCTCGATCGCATCGAGCTGGACCCACAGCATCTCGGTCTTGAAGCGCAGCGCCGCGACGGCGGCGTCCTGCTGCTCGGGCGTGCGGCAGCGCTCGACGGTGAGGTCGAGCGCGTACTGCGCGTCGCGCGGCGCCTGCACGAGGCGGGCGCGGAAGTACTCGAGCCCGGCGGGGTCGATCCACCCGTAGTGACGCTCGAGCGCGTCGAGCCGCACGCGGATCGCGCCGGGCCCGAAGAGCTCGGTCAGCGACGACGCGACCGCCTCGATCCACGGCCTGCGGCGCGCGAAGTTCACGTAGGCGTCGACCGCGTAGCGCACCGCGGGCAGGACGCGCCGCTCGGACACCAGCTCGTCGCGCGAGACGCCGAGCGCCTCGCCCGAGCCGCAGCCACGACTCGATGCCGCCCGTCCCGTCGGTCGTGCCGTCGTGGTCGATGATGCGCTGGATCCACTCGCGCCGGACCTCGACCTCGGGGCAGTTCGACAGGATCGCCGCGTCCTTCAGCGGGATGCACCTCTGGTAGTAGAAGCGGTTGGCGACCCAGCGCTGCAGCTCGTCGCGCGTGAGCTCGCCGGCGTCCATCCGCCGGTGGAAGGGATGCAGGTGGTGGTAGCGCGTTCCCTGCGCGCGCAGACGGGCGACGAACTCCGGTCACAAGCGGACCTCGAGGCCATCGTAGGCGACTTCGACGCCCGCACGGACGACCGCCTCGCGCTCGGGCGAGTCCTCGAGCAGGATCGGGTTGGTGTTGTTGATGTGGACGAGCACGTTGCGCGGCCGCTCCAGTCCGGCGAGGGCCTCCAGCGTGCCACCGGGACCCGAGAGCGGGACGTGGCCCATGTCGTGCGCACTGCGGTCGGAGATGCCGAGCAGGGCGAGCTCGTCGTCGCGCCAGAAGGTCCCGTCGACGAGCACGAGGTCGCTCGCGGCGAAGCGGGCCAGGACGCCGTCGTCGAGCGTGGCGAGCGCGGGCGCGTAGGCGAGCACGCCGCCGCTCGCGTCGTCGCGGACCACGAGCCCGCTGGTCGTCGTCGCCGGTCTCGAACGGCTCGACGACGAGGCTCGACCCGTCGATCCGCAGCGCACGCCCCGGCTCGAGCGTCTGCCAGTCGACGCCGCAGAAGCGCTCCAGCATCCGCACGATCGTCTCGCGGAGCGCGCGCTCGACTGCGGCGGCGCCGAAGATGCGCACGGGCGCACCCGACTCTCGCAGAAGGAGCAGGCCCGCCGTGTGGTCGATCTCGGCGTCGGTCAACAGCACGCCCGCCACCGGCGGCGCGCGGACGGCGTCGACGTCGTCGGGCGTGAGCGTCTCGAGCTGCTGACGCGCGTCCGGCGAGGCGTTGACGAGAAACCACGGCCCCTCGTCACCGCGGATCGCGAGCGACGACTGCGTGCGAGGCCGCGCGCGCACACCCTCGCGCGCGGCCTCGCACGTTCCGCAGCGGCAGTTCCACTGCGGAAACCCTCCACCGGCGGCCGAGCCAAGAACGCGGACGCGCACGTGGCCCGGCGTCAGTCTGTTACCGGTGGAACAGGTAGGAAGTGACCTCGGAGCACAGCTCGACGATCTCGAACTTCGGCTTGACCCACGTCATAAGTGCCTCCTGATTAGAGTGCATGTGGCTGAAATTCTAGCGAAGGATGGTCAACGGTCGTGGTCACACAATGGACGTCGAGGTAACCGCGGGCGACCCTCTCGCCGTCGGCGCCGACCTGGTCGCGGCGGCGGGAGCGCGGGCGACGGAGCTGGGCGCCCCGGACCGCGCGCTGGCGGACGCCGACCCGGTCGCGATCGCGTACGCGCCGGACGGCGCGCCGCTCGCGGTCGTCGCGCTGCGAGCCCGACGCCGACGGACTGCGCACGGCGGCCGCGCGAGCCGTACGCGCGTGCCGCGACGGCGGGACGGTCGCGTGGGCGCTCGACGCGTCCCTGCCGTGCCCGTCGACGAGCAGGTGCGCGCGCTGACCGAGGGCGCCGTCATCGGCGGCTACGACGGCCGGCGCTGGCGCAGCGGTGGACCGCCGCCCGGCGTCGAGCGCTTCGTGATCTGCGGCGTCGGCGACGACCTCGCGCCCGTGGCCGACCGCGCGGCGCTCGTCGCGCGCTGGGTCAACGTCGCCCGCGAGCTCGTCGACGCACCGGCGAACGTCATGTCCCCCGCCGGGCTCGCCGAGCGGGCGGCCGCGGTGCCGGGAGTCAGCACCGAGGTCATCGACGCCGGCGAGGCCGGGCTCGGCGCGCTCGCCGCCGTCGGCGGGAGCAGCCCGATCGAGCCGCGCCTCATCGTGCTCCGGCACGAGCCGTCCCAAGCTCCCGATGCGCCACGACTGGCGCTCGTCGGCAAGGCGGTCACCTTCGACACGGGCGGCTACTTCCTCAAGCCGCAGTCCGACATCGTCCGCCAGAAGGCCGACATGGCCGGCGGCGCTGCGGTCGTCGCGGCGCTCGGCGCGATCGCCGAGCTCGGGCTCCCGCTGTCGGTCACGGGCGTCGTGCCCGCCTGCGAGAACATGCTGAGCGGCAGCGCGATCCGGCCGACCGACGTCATCACGACCGCCGCCGGCCTGACCGTCGAGGTCACGAACCCCGATGCCGAGGGGCGTTTGATCCTCGCGGACGCCCTGTGGTGGGCACGCCGCGACGGTGCGACGCACCTCGTCGACCTCGCCACGCTGACCGGCGCGATGCGCGCGGGCATGGGCGACATGTACGCCGGCGTCTTCGCGAACGACGACTCGTGGCGCGGCACGATCGTCGACGCCGGCAACGCCAGCGGCGATCTCGCCTGGCCGTGGCCGCTGCACCCGCGCTATCGCTCCCTCATCGACTCGACCGTCGCCGACCTGCGCAACACCGCGGGCAAGATCTTCGGCTTCCCGATCGTCGCTGCCACGTTCCTGCAGCAGTTCGCGGGTGAAGGACCCTGGGCGCATGTCGACATGCTCGGCACGGCGATGCTCGAGGAGGATCGTGGCGACGCGTTCGGCCGCGGAGCGACCGGCTATGGCGTCCGCCTGCTCGTCGAGCTGGCCGCGCGAATCGCAGAGTGACGTCACGCGGACGTTGTCCAGACTGAGGGTAAATCCGAGGATGAGAAGACTGCCGATCATTGACAGTTTTTGGTTAGCCGTGATCTGCCACGCCCTCGCGGACGTGGCAGATCACGAACCGATATTCAGTTTCAGTTGCTACTAATCCGGCAGCGCGAACGCGAACAGCGCGCTCCCGTGGGAGGACCCGAGCATCTTGGGCAGGAACCCCTCGGCCCAGCCGCCCCAGCCGCTCGGCGCGACGATGTACTGCTTGCCGTCGATGCTGTACGACGAGGGGCTGCTGTGGTGGCCGCTGCCGCACTGGAACTGCCACAGCAGGTCACCGGTCTCGGCGTTCCACGCGTTGAACTCGCCGGTGGGCTCCCCGCCGAACACGAGATCGCCGCCCGTGGCCAGCAGCGACGAGCACATGCAGGTGTCGTTCGTCCAGCGCCAGCGCTCCTGAGCGGTGCGCGGATCGTAGGCGCTCACGTACCCGGTCTGGTCCTCACCGTCCACTGCGACGCCGGCGCCCCAGTACGGGATGCTCTCCTTGAACTCCCTGCGCCGCCGCGTGGCCGTCGCGCCGACGTCCTGCACCGGGACGTAGAGGAGCTCCGTCTTCGGGCTGTAGCAGGCGTGCGTCCATTCCTTCGCGCCGGCGGGTCCCGGCCAGAAGTGGACGGGGTCACCTTCCGCGTCGGGGAACCGCAGCGGTGTCACGTTGCCCTTCTCGTCGACCTCACCCCAGTCGATGCGGTCGACGAACGGCCCCACGCGGACCGCCGACATGTCGGTGCGATCCAGGATGTAGAGGAACCCGTTCTTGTCGAAGTGGGCCGCCAGCTTCTGCCCGTCGAGGTCGAACAGGAGGTGCTCCATCACGGAGTCGTAGTCCCACAGGTCGTGCGGGGTGTACTGGAAGTGCGCCTTGATCTGCCCGGTGTCGGCGTCAACCGCGACCCCTGAGTCGGTGTAGAGGTTGTCACCCTCGCGCACCCCGCCGTCGAAGTCGGGGCAGGGGTTGCCGGTCCCGTAGTACAAGAGGTTCAGGTCCGGGTCGTACGAGGGGGTGATCCAGCAGTTCGCGCCGCCGCGCTGCCAGGCCTCGCCGTCGTCCGGCCAGGTCTCCGAGCCGGGCTCGCCCGGCTTGGGGATCATGTAGCAGCGCCACACGCGCTCGCCGGTCTCCAGCTTGAACGCGTCGGTGTGGCCGCGCGAGCCGAACTCGCCGCCGGAGCTGCCGACGATGACCATGTCCTTGACGATCAGCGGGGCGACCGTGGCGCTCTCGCCGGCCCGGACGTCGCCGTACACCTGATCCCAGACCTTCTTGCCGGTCTCGGCATCCAGGGCGATGATGTGGGCGTTGAGGGTGGTCATGAAGACCTTCCCCTCAGCGACGGCGACCCCGCGGTTGACGTTGCCGCAGCACAGCGACACGTCGAACGGGGAGGCGTGCCTGTAACGCCAGAGCTCGGACCCGGTCGCCGCGTCGAGAGCCCAGCACTGGCCGTCCCATCCGGAGACGAACATGACCCCGTCGACGACCAGCGGGGAAGCCTCGAAGGCGTACGTCGTTGCGCCCGACCGCAAGCCCAGATTACCGGCCTGGAACACCCATTCCGGCTTGAGCTTGCCGACGTTGCTCGCGTTGATCTGGTCCAGCGGGCTGTAGCGGTTCGCGTCGTAGGCGCCGTAGTAGGTCAGCCAGTTGTGCGGTTCGTCGCGGGCGTTGAGAATCCGCTCAAAGTTGACGCCCTTGGCCACCGGCGGCGCCTTGCCGGCCGACATGCTCAGGGCGGCGTAGGGGATGGCGGTTCCCGCGTCTACGTACTCAGTTGCCATCTAGTGCTCCTTTCCAACGGTGAGCAGGGTTCGATTACGGTTGCGGTTGGGGCGGGCGATCGAGACGCGCCTCGGACGGCACGTTGCCGCTCACGACAATCGCCCCCGTCAGGCCCCGACCCTCGTCGTTGCCCGTCGTGGAGCCGTACCAGTAGTACCCCGGCCCGTCGAGCTCGAGGGTCGCAGTGCCCTTCGAATGGTTGACGAGCCAGATGAACTGGGTGTCGCCATTGCTCGGCAGGACCGCACAATGGGTGTTCTTGTCGTCATTGATGAGCGTCAGCTCGATCGTGCCCCCATGAGGCACGATGAGGACCCCCGGGTCGTAGACGAGTTCGTCCTCGGGGATTCGGATGGTGGCGCGCATGACGCCGTCGGAACCCTCCTCAGCCTGTCCGACGTTGCCTCGCCCAAGAATGCGACCCAGCGTGACACCGTTCTGCTTGTCCAAGCTGGATACGTCGACGGCAGTGTCGCTCACGGAAGCTCCCATCGCGTCGATTTACCGGTAACTGGTCAGCAAAAAGGGTCCGTAGTTCCCCCTTCTGACCCGGCCGGATCGTATGCCCGTGCATAGGGCCTCGCAGCGAATCCGATCGGAGGCGCCGTTCGCATGGAGAGGGGTACCGCTCGTTCGCGATCGGGCGCCGCTGGTTGCGCCCGCTCAGACGACCTGACTGAGGGCGAGCCCGTCGAGCAGGCGCTGCCAGCCGTCCATACGCGCCAGGTCGCCGGCCGGCGGATCGCCGCCCGCCCAGCGCGTCACCGCCCGGATGCCGTGCAGCGCGCTGACCAGCCAGGTCTCGCGGCCGGCCAGCTCCTGCGGCCGGGGGCGGCGCTGCTCCACGGGCACGCCGCGGTCACGCGCGAGGTCGACGAGCAGCGCGCGCGTGATTCCGGGGAGGATCGGCGCCTCGTCGGGGACCACGCAGAGCCGCTCGCCGTCCCACCACAGCAGGCTCGTGAACGCGCCCTCGAGCAGGCGCCCGTCAGGGTCGGCGATGACCGCCTCCCCGGCGCCGTGCGCGGCGGCACGCTCGCGCAGGGCCGCGAGCCGTTCGAGGTCGGGGCCCTTGCGCCGCGGGACACGGCGTGGGTCGGGCACGTCGGCGATCCAGGCGACGACGGTCGGCTCGCGCGGCGGCGCCGGGCGCACCCCGAGAGCGAGCTCGCCATCGGCGCGCAGCTCAACCCGCGGGAACCAGCGCCCCTCGGGGGGCACCTCGGCCTCGGCGCGCGCGCGGAGCGCCGCGAGCGCCTCCGTGTCGACGGCATGCTCCGCGCACGCCTCGGCAAACCGCGCCCAGTGGCGGTCGAGCCCGCGAACGCGGCCGTCGGCCACGAGCCACGAGTCCGCGGCCAGAAGCGGGGGCGTCATCGATGCCCGGCGGCGAGCTCGCGCTCGTCGACGAGCGCGCCTCCGACCGCCTCGAGCAGCGCGCGCGCCTTCAGCAGCATCTCGTTGTGCTCGGCGGCCGGATTGGAGGCGGCGACGATCGCACCGCCCGCGCCGATCTGCAGCCCGTGGGGCGACGCGACGAGCGTTCGGATCACGATGCTCAGGTCGGCGGTACCGTTCACCGACAGGAATCCGAGCGCGCCGGAGTACACGCCGCGCGGGCCTGCCTCGAGGCGATCGATGATCTCCATCGTGCGCAGCTTGGGCGCCCCGGTCATCGAGCCGCCGGGGAAGGCGGCGCGAACGGCATCGATCGCCGTGGCTTCGTCGCGCAGCCGGCCGCGCACCGTCGTCACGAGCTGGTGGACCGTGGCGTAGGACTCGACCGCCATGAGCGCCGGTACGTCGACGGTCCCCAGGGCGCACACGCGGCCGAGGTCGTTGCGGACGAGGTCGACGATCATGAGGTTCTCGGCGCGCGACTTGTCGTCCTCGCGCAGCGCGACCGCGCGGTACGCGTCTTCGGCCGGATGGACGGCCCGCGGGGCGGTGCCCTTGATCGGCTTGGACTCGACGACCCGCTCCTGGTCGACGCGCAGGAACCGCTCGGGCGAGGAGCTGAGCACCGACAGCTCGCCGAGCCGCACAAACGCCGCGTGCGGGGCGGGGTTCCGCGCGCGCAGGACGCGATAGGCGGCGAGCGGGTCGATCGTGCCGTCGCTGCGCAGCTCCGTGGTCAGGCAGACCTCGTAGGTCTCGCCCTCGAAGATCTCGTCCTTGCACGCGGCGATGTTGGCCAGGTACGCGGCACGATCCTCGCGGGCGGCGAACGCGAGCGCGCCGCGGACGGGCGGCGCGGGCGGCGCCGGGGGCGCGAGCGTCGCGAGCGCGCGCTCCGTATCGGCGAGCCATGCCTCGGCGGCGGCAGCGCCCGCCCCGTCGGCAAGTGCGAGCAGGTGGACGCGTCGCTCGTCGTGGTCGAAGGCGATCATTCGGTCGCAGAGCAACAGGCCGGCGTCGGGCAGCGGCGAGCGGTGAACCAGCTCGCCCCCGAGCTCGGCCTTGAGCTCGTAGCCGAGATACCCCGCGAACCCGCACGTGAAGTCGAACGGCAGCTCCGGGGCGTCGGCGTGCAGCCGAGCGAGCTCGCGCTCGCAGTAGTCGAGGACGCTCTCGCGCAGCTCCTCGCGCCCGTCCGACCGGTCCACGGTGAGGGCACCGGCGGTGACGTCGTAGCGCACGACCTGACCAAGCGGACCGTCAGGAGCGCCCATGAACGAGAAGCGCGCAAGCCCTGGCTCCGCGCGCGAGCTGTCGAGCCACACGGCGTGCTCGTGGCCACCGTAGAGCGCCACGAAACTCGCCTCCGGGTCGCACCAGGTCGCGAGCGTGCGATGGTGGACCTGCGCGCCGGCGGCCGGCCGGCCCGCGGAGCGCGCGGCGCGCCCTCGGATCTGACTACGCGCGCGCGTCAGGTCGCGGAAGTTGCGCAGCAGGGTGCGACCGTGCTCGGTGGAGATCGACTCCGGGTGGAACTGGACGCCCCACAGCGGCCGCGTGCGGTGTTCGATCCCCATGACCACCGCCTCGTCGGTCCACGCGGTGACGCGCAGCTCTGTGGGCAGCGCGCCGACTGCCAGCGAGTGGTAACGCACCGCGGCGAAGCCCTGCGGGATCCCCGCGAACAGGCCGCGCCCGTCGTGCTCGATCGCGCTCAGCCGCCCGTGCATGACCTCGGGTGCGTGGTCGATCGTTCCACCGAGCACGTGGGCGAGCGCCTGATGACCCAGGCAGACGCCGAGCACGGGCACCTCCGCCCGGCGCAGCGCCTCGAGCGACACGCCGACGTCGCGCTCGTGCTCGGGGCGCCCGGGGCCGGGCGAGATGACGACGTTGTCGACGGGCAGCGCCGCGAGCTCCTCCCATGTGAGCTCGTTGTTGCGCATGACGATCGGCTCGTCGCCGTTGACCTCGCCCAGCAGGTGGAAGAGGTTGAACGTGAACGAGTCGTAGTTGTCGATCAGGAGCGTGCGCATGGCCGCATCTACACTCTGCCCAACGTTGGCACAGGACTGCGTCCGTCTGTTGCGCCGGCGCGGCGTGGAGACGGTGATCCTCGCAGGCGCCGATACCCACGGGATCATGCGCGGCAAGCGCGTGCCGATCGCGGAGCTGGACCGCGCGGCGGAGCACGGCGTGGCGCTGTGCGAGGTCATCTGGGCCCTGCCCATCGACGAGGCGGAGCCCGTCGGGCGACCGCCGGAGTACGGCGGCTACTTCCCTCGCGACGGCTACCCCGACATGCTGGCGATGCCGGACCTCGAGACCGCGCGGCTCGTCCCCTGGCACGATCGTACGGCGCTCGTGCTGTGCGACTTCGTCGATCGCGACGGCCGCGCCGTGCCGGTCTCGCCGCGCGCCGTTCTGCGCGCGGTCGTCGAGCGCGCTCGGTCGCTGCGCCTGGAGCCGGTCGTCGGCGTCGAGCTCGAGTTCTACGCGCTGCGCGAGACGCCGCGATCGGTGCTCGCAAAGCGGCCGTCGCAGCTGAAGGCGGTCGAGGAGCGACCGAGCGTGTATGGCGTCGTCGCCGCCTCGCGTCACGAGGACTTCACCGGTGCGGTGCGCGAGACGCTGCTGCGGTACGGGCTGGCGGTCGAGGCCTGCAACCCCGAGTCCGGGCCCGGCCAGTTCGAGGTCAACGTGCGCGCGGCGCCCGCGCTGCAGGCCGCCGACGAGGCGTTCCTGCTCAAAAGCGCCGTGAAGGAGGTCGCCGCGCGGCGCGGGCTCCTCGCCACGTTCATGGCCAAGCCGCGCTCGGACTGGCCGGGCAGCTCGTGCCACCTGCATCTCAGCCTGCGCGAGAGCACGCCATCGACGATGCGCCACTTCCTCGGCGGGCTGCTCGAGGGAATGGCCGAGCTGACCGCGCTAGGCGCGCCGACTCCGAACTCCTATCGACGCTTCGTTCCCTACTCATGGGCGGCCACGACGGCGACATGGAGCGTCGACAACCGTTCCGCCGGCGTGCGCGCGCTCGGCACGCGCGTGGAACACCGCCAGGCGGGCGCGGACGCCAACCCGTACCTGGCGGTCGCGGCGGCGCTCGCCGCCGGGTTCGACGGGGTGCAGCGCGAGTGCGACCCGCCGCCGCCCGTCGACGGCGACATCTACGCGCTGGCCCAAGGCGCGGCGCCGGCGCTGCCCGCGACGCTGAGCGAGGCCGCGGACCTGCTCGAACGCAGCGCGCTCGCCCGCGAGTGGCTCGGCGACGACGTCGTCGAGCACTGCGTGGCGATGCGCCGCGCCGAGATCACGGCGCAGGCTGCGGCCGTGACCGACTGGGAGACCGCGCGCTACCTGGAGGCCCTGTAGGTGATCGTCGAGACGGTGGTGACGACCATCAACCCCGACGGCAGCGTCAACTGCGGCGCGATGGGCGTCGAGTGGGGAGAGGAGCGGATCGTCATCAAGCCCTACCGCGGCACGAGGACGCTGCGCAACCTGCAGACGACGGGCGTGGCGGTCATCAACCTGACCGACGACATCCTCCTCTTCAGCCAGGCCGCGCTCGGCGATCCGCATCCGGCGACGCATCCGGCAGCGAATGTCGAGGGCGCGGTGCTCGACGACGCGTGCTCCTGGCGCGAGGTGCGCGTGGAGACGGTCGACGACAGCGCGAAGCGAGCGCGGGTGAGCACGGTGGTGGTCGGCCGCGGCACGGGGCGCGAGTTCCTCGGGCTCAACCGGGCGCGTCACGCGGTGCTCGAGGCATCGATCCTCGCCTCCCGGGTACGGCTGCTCCCGGCCGAGCACATCCGCGCCGAGCTGGCCCGCCTGCAGGTGCTCGTCGACAAGACCGCAGGCCCGCGGGAACGCGAGGCGATGGCCTACGTCACGCGCCACCTGCGCGCGGAGGTGGGAGGCGCGTGAGTGCGGTGCGCGTCGAGGCGCCGGCGCGCCTGCACCTGGGCATGCTCGCCGTCGCCGGCGACGGGGCGCGGCGCTTCGGCGGGCTCGGGGTGTCGGTGAGCCGGCCAGCCGTGGTCGTCGAGGCGCAGCCGTCCGACGAGCTGTCCGCCGAAGGCATCGACGCAGAACGTGCACTGGGTTTCGCGCGACGCTGCCGCGAGGCGCTCGGGCTCGACGGCGGGGCGCGCCTGAACGTGGTCGAGGCGATCCCGCCGCACGTCGGGCTCGGGTCCGGGACGAAGCTGGCGCTCGCGGTGGCGCAGGCACTGGCGGCACTGCACGACCGCATGGTCGACGCGCCGGAGCTCGCCGAGGCGGTCGGCCGCGCGGCGCGCTCCGCAGTCGGTACCTGGACGTTCGCGCTCGGGGGTCTCGTGGTCGAAGGTGGCGTGCGGCGTGACGTCGAGCGTCCGGCGCCGCTGCTGTTGCACTACCCGATGCCCGAGGAGTGGCGCGCCGTGCTCGTCATCCCGCGGGCCGAGCCCGGGCTGTCGGGCCCCGCCGAGGAGGAGGCGTTCCGGCGGCTCGTGCCGGCGCCCGGGCGGTCGGCGGAGATCGCGCAGCTCGTGCTCACGTCGCTGCTGCCGGCGCTCGTCGAGCGCGACCTCGACGAGTTCGGCGGCGCGCTGACGCGCATCCAGCAGCTGGTCGGCGACGCGTTCGCGGAGGTGCAGGGCGGCCGTTTCCACCCGCGCGCGGGCGCACTCGTCGAGGCGCTCCTGCGCAGCGGAGCTGCCGGGGCCGGCCAGAGCTCCTGGGGACCGGCGGTCTACGGGATCGTGGGTGGCGAGGCGGCCGGTCGCGAGCTCGCGGACCGCATGGCCGGCGTGGTCGGCGACGAGGGGAGCGTGGAGCTCGTGACGTTCGACAACCGCGGCGCGCGCGTGGAGCGGTCACCCCCGTCCCCACTTCCGCCGCGCGCGGAACCGCCAGGAGGGGGGACCCCGTGGGCCTGAAGCTGCTGGTGAGCGTCGTGGACGGCCATGAGGCACGCGAGGCCGCGGCGGCGGGCGCCGACATCGTCGACGTCAAGAACCCGGCCGAGGGTTCGCTGGGCGCGTCGTCGCCGGCGGTGATCGCGGACGTCCGTGCTGCTGTGCCGGCGGAGCTGCCCGTCAGCGCGGCGATCGGCGACATGCCCAACCTTCCCGGGACGGCGGCCCTCGCCGCGCTGGGCGCGGCGCGCAGCGGCGCGACGTTCGTGAAGGTCGGGCTGTGGGGCGCCTCGACGGAGGCGGAGGCGGTGGCGTTGCTGCGGGCGGTCCGCGACGGCGCACCGGGCGCGGTGGTGGTGGCGGCCGCGTACGCCGATGCCCGCCGCGTGGCACACGAACCGCTCGCGCCGGAGCTGCTGCCGGGCGTGGCGCGCGCGGCGGGCGTCGCGGTGTGCCTGCTCGACACGGCGGTCAAGGACGGCCAGGGGCTGCTGGACTGGCTGTCGCCCGACGCGCTCACGGCGCTGGTTGGCGAGGCACACGCCCTGGGGCTCGAGGTCGCGCTGGCGGGCGCGCTGCGCGCGGAGGACCTGCCGGTAGTTCGCGCAACCGGCGCCGACATCGCCGGCGTCCGGTCGGCCGCATGCGGCTACGGCAGGCGCTCCGGGCCGCTCGACGCAGCGCGCGTCCGTGCCCTGCGGGCTGCGTGCGCGGCATGACGGCGAAAGCCCGCTCTACGCCGCGCGCGTCTCGGTGAACCCGGAGACGTGCAGCCTGTGCGCCATCGTGCATGCGCTGCGCTCACGTATGGCGGCGGGGACGGCGTCGCCCCAGGCCGCGGCGGCGGCCCCGGCGCGCGCGACCAGGTCATCGATGCGCTCCTGTGTGGGCTGTGTCTCGATCAGGCAGCGCAGCCCGAAGCCCACGTGCCAGCGCTCGTCGCGCTCGACGCGCTCCACACCCTCGCGCACGCCGGGCAGCGCGCCGTCGGCCAGGTCCTCGAGCAGCGCGTTCGTCCCGGCGTTGAAGACGACGCCCTCGAGCAGCATGTGGTAGAGGCTGACGCCGTCGCCCAGCCCCGATTCACCCGCCGCGAGCTCCGCGGCCAACGTGGGGAGCAGCTCCTCGAAGAGCTCGAGGATCTCCGGCGTGGCGTGCTCGCGAGCCGCTGCGCGCCGCCCGTCGGGGGTGTCGCCGGGCAACCGGAGGACCTCTGCCGCGATGCGGTCGAAGAATCGGGCGTGGCGCTCCTCGTCGCGGCGCTGCAGGGTGAAGGTCCAGGCCATCAAGCTCTCCTGGGAAGCCAGGGTCTCCCTGTTCGCCGCGGCGACGAATGGCGTGAGGTTCCCGGCGACCGCGTCCTCGCCCACGCGGAAGCCGGCGAGAATCGTCGTGAGGCGCTGGCGGCGCTCGTCCGGGAGCTCCGGCCAGGCGGCGGCGTCGGGGGCGAAGTCGATGGCCGCCGCATCCCACTGCTTGCGAGCCGCGACCCGGGAGAAGAAGCCCGGCCAGAAGCTGCGGTTCGCGAAGGTCTCCAACCCGCCGCTGAGCTTGTACTCCCGTAGCGTGGGGTCAGCCAGGGTGGCAGCCCTGGTGTCCTGGCCCTGCTGCACATCCATGGCGCCACGGTAGCAAGCGCGCTCAGGCGATCCGCGTGCCTACCGTCGCCCCGCAGTCGAGCAGCTCGGTCAGGCGCCGCGGGTCGCGCCCGCTGATCACCCACGTCTCGAAGCTCGCGTTCTCCAGCGCCGTCGGCAGGTACGCGTCGACGCCTCCGGGCCGCAGCGCCGCCAGCTCGGCCACCGTCAAGCGGGGGAGCGGCTCGCCTCGCGGCGGCCAGTCCGCGAACAGCCCGTCGACCTCCTTGATCAGCACGAGGCGTCCGGCGCCGGCCTGGCCGGCGACCCACGCGGCGATCGAGTCGGAGGTCACCCCCCACGACGCGGGGAGCCGGTCGAGCGGCAGCGCGCCCGGCAGCAGCACGGTCGTCCGGTGTGTGTCGGCGCGCAGTGCGGAGGAGCGCTCCGCGCCCGGGATCAGCTCGCTCAGCAGCCAGCCGAACTGCTCCATGCCGAGGACCGCCATGCGGTGGGACGTCGTCGCCGGCAGGCCGAAGCGGCGGTCCGCCTCGCGCACGGCGTCGGCGAACCACGCGCCGCCCGGAACGACGAGCAGCGGGTGGCGCTCACCGAGCTCGCCGAGGGCGGCGCAGAGCGCGCGCAGCGCTTCGTCTCCCGCGCCGCGGCCGAGGCCGCCACCGACCTTGACGACGGTCAGCACGGACGCGCTGCCAGCAGCGCGGCGAGGGCGGCGGCGGGTGCGACCTCGCCACCCGTCGCGTTCCACGGCGCGGTCGCCCGACCCAGCCGCCCTGCCACCGCGATCGCCAGGAATGCACCGGAGCCGACGGCGACGACCGGAGCCTCAGGCGGAAGCGGCCGCTGCACCTGGCGCGCGGCGTCCTCGAGTTGGCGCAGCTGCTCGCCGTGGAGGAAGGCGGCGATCGCGTCGATCTCGGCCGTGTCGAGCTGCTCGACGTCGGAGCACACGAGGCGGGCGATGCGCTCGCGGGCGAACTCGGCGCTCGCCGGCCGGCCGTCGGGCGTCGGGCAGTCATACGCGTTCGGTG
The DNA here is from genome assembly GCA_963821355.1 of uncultured Actinomycetes bacterium. Classification (GTDB taxonomy): domain Bacteria; phylum Actinomycetota; class Thermoleophilia; order Solirubrobacterales; family Solirubrobacteraceae; genus JAOPZW01. The sequence goes on from CAWGDO010000014.1 coordinate 591,276, forward strand.
CCAGGTGGCCGAGGACGACATGGATGTCGCCGCTGATCGCGAAGAGCTCCGACGACACCGGGCACCAGCCGCCGCGGACCGGCACGCGCGGCGCGATGGCAGCGAGGTTCGTGCGAAGAACGCCCGTGTAGACGAGCTCGCCGGCCAGCAGTCGCTCGAGGTCGTTATGGGCGGTCGCGGCGACGCGGCCGGCCGCGATCGGCACGACATCGGCGGTCGTGCTGCCGACGTCGATGAGCAGCGCTTCGGGGTGTGTGTCCGCCACCGCAAGCGCCGTCGCGACCCAGTTGGCGGCGGCGACGTCCCACGGCCGTGCTCTCGCGGCGCCCACAGACACGAGCTCGCCCGCCGTGGTGAGGACGCTCAGCTCGCCGAGCGCGTCCTGGGCGGCGTCGAGGACGAACTCGACGCCCTCGCGCTTCGTGCGGAAGGCGTCGGAGAGCTCGGCGGTCATCGTGATCGCGATCGCCGGTGCGGGACCGGCAGCGACCTCCGCGGCGACCTCGCGCAGCACGGCTGCCAGCGCCTCGCGATTGCGCCAGACCTCGAACGGGCGCGAGACCGTGCGCAGCCCGTCGCCGTCGAGCCAGGCGGCCTTCGTGTTCGCGCCGCCGATGTCCACTGCTAGCGTGGCCGCCGCCGTGCCTGGCATGCGCGTCGTCGGTGTCATCGATCTCAAGGACGGCACGGCTGTCCACGCCGTGCGCGGCGAGCGCGAACGCTATCGCCCGGCCACCAGCGTCATCGGCGGCGAGGACGGCGACGCGCTCGCCCTGGCGCGCGGGTTCCGCGAGGAGCTCGGGCTCGGCGAGCTGTACGTGGCGGACCTCGACGCGATCGCCGCACGAAGCGGCCGCGACAACGCCGCGCTGCTGCGCGAGCTGGCGCGCGAGGCGCACGTGATGGTCGACGCCGGCGTCAGCGATCCGGCCGCAGCGCGGGCGTTGCTCGGCCTCGGCGCGCACCGCGTGATCGTCGGGACCGAGACGCTTCCGGGATCCGATGCGCTCGCCCGTCTGCTCGCCGAGCTTCCCGAGGGCACGGTGATCGTCAGCGTCGACCTGCGCGAGGGTCGGCTGCTCTCGCCGGACGCGGAGCTCGCCGGGTTGTCCGCGCTCGATGCCATGCGCGGGCTGCCCTCGGTTCGCGAAGCGATCGTGCTCGACCTGGCCCGCGTGGGCAGCGGCGCCGGGCCCGACGTCGCACTGATCGCCGAGGTCCATGCCGCGTTCCCGGACCTCGAGCTGCTCGCCGGCGGCGGCGTGCGCGACGTCGACGACCTGCGCGCGCTCGAGGCCGCCGGCGCCGCGGGCGCGCTCGTGGCGACGGCGCTTCACCGCGGCGTCATCGGCTCGCGCGAGCTGGCGGCGCTGCGCTGACGAGCGCCTCTACGTGCTCGACGAGCGCTCCGGCGACGTCGGCGCCCGTGGCCTCCTGCAACCCGCGCCATCCGGGGATCCCGTTGAGCTCGAGCACATAGTCGCGTCCGTCCGCGGCGCGCAGGAGGTCGACGCCGGCGTAGTCGACGCCAAGCACCTCGGCGGCCTGGAGGCACAGGCGCTCCTGCTCGGGGATCAGCTCGATGCCGTGCGCCCGGGCGCCGCGGGCGAGGTTCGCCCGCCAGCCCGAGCCGACCCGCTCGATCGCCGCGAGCACGCGTCCGCCGACCACGAGCGCGCGGACGTCGCGGTCATGGTGCGCCAGTGCCTCCTGGAGGTAGTAGACGGCGCGCTCGAGCTCCAGCGCGTGGAACACGCGGTAGGCGACGTCGGCATCGTCCACGCGTGTCATACCCGCCCCCATCGAACCGAAGAGCGGCTTGACGATCACGTCGCCGCCGAGCGCCTCGAAGGCCTCGAGCGCGTCCTCGACGCGCTCGCACGCGATCGTCCTCGGCGTCGGCACTCCGGCCCCAGCGAGCAGCGCCGAGGCGAGGAACTTGTCGATCGTCCGCTCGATGGCACGCGGGCCGTTGACACACGTCACGCCGCAAGCTTCGAGCGCGTGCAGGGCGTCGACGCGGAAGATGACCTGCTCGAGCGAGCCCCGCGGAACGCCGCGGACGACGACGGCGTCGCAACCATCGAGACACAGCTCGCGGCTCCGGACGGAGACGTCGCCGTCGATACGCCCGACCATCCGCGTCACGGGCACGAGCCGATGCTCGTGGCCGCGCGCGGCCAGCGCGTCGCTCAGCTGCTGGGCGTGCCAGCCGCCGCTGGAGCCCAGGATCGCGACGGTCAGCCCCAGAACGAGCGCTCCAGCACCTCGAGGTTGACCGCGCCCGCCTCGAAGCTGCGGCCGCTCGCGACGCTCGTGAGCCTGATCTGCGCGGGGCTGAACAGCAGGGGGTCGATCTTGTAGAAGTCGTACTCGGCCTCCTTGAGCACCTTGCCGAACGGCTCGCCGTAGTCCGACGACGCGGCGGCCGGGAGGCGCTCGACGAGCTCGCCCAGCTCGCCGTCGTCGCCGGCTTCGGCGGTGAGGTGGACCTGGCCGCCGTAGAGCACTGCGTCGTTGGTGCGGCCGATCGCCTCCATGTCGTCGCCCGCCACGGGTGGAAGCGGGCAGCTGCCGAAGCCCGCGACGACCCGCCGTACATCGAAGTCGAGCTCGTGGAGCTTGTGCAGGGCCGTCTCGACGACCCGCGCCGCGATCTGCACGCCGCCGGCCACGCTCGCGGTCGGGGCCATGAGCAGCGTCAGCGCCGAGGCCGGCACGCCCGCCCGCTCCGCCACGAAGTCGGCGATCGCGGGCGGCGGTGGCTCGCGCGTCTCCAGGCACAACACCGCCCCGCCGGCATGCTCGTCCCACTCGAGGTCGTCGTAGAGCTCCTCGGCACGGATCAGCGCGCGCCCCGGCCCGCTGCCCATCGCGAAGTAGCCGTCGCGGTCGATCCGCCAGCCCGCGTACTGCGCGGCCAGGCACGCGATCGCGGGCCGGTCGGTCGTCACCGTCACCGCGGGTAGCCAGCGCCCGTCGAGGACCAGTGGCGCGTACGCCACGGCGCCCAGCCCGCCCATGCAGATCTCGGCGAACCGCCGCCCCGCCTCGAAGCCGCCCGTCGCCTGCGCGCCGCAGTCGATCACGCGCGTGCCGTTCGGCAGCGTGGTGACCGCCACGCGCGCCGCCTCGGCGTCGGCGGCGAGCCGGTCGGCCAGCTCCACAGCACGGTCGTTGAGCGAGAGCGTCACGCGCCGTCCTCCTCGTCATCGAAGATCAGGATCTCCCCCCGGTTGAGCTCCAGGCCGTCGCCCGACCAGCGCGCCCAGCGCCCGGTCAGCAGCGCGTCGGCGACCGGGAGGCCGAGCTCGCGCAGGCGACGCAGCTGCAGACCCAGCGCGGGCGGGCGCAGCCTGGTGGCGAAGGCGTAGCTGGGCAGCGGCGTCGCACGGGTGCCGGAGACGATGCTCCCGCGCTTGTTGCCCATGCCGGCCTCGGCGCCGACGCCGCCGAGCGCGATGACCGTTCCCGCGAGCATGCGCAGTCCCGCGCCCGCGCCCGCGCGCCCGCCGACGGCCACGAGGCCGCGGCGCATGCCCGCGCCGGCCTCCTCGCCGACGTCGCCCGTGACGACGATCTCGCCGCCGGTCATGCCCGCGCGGGCGCCAGGGAAGGCGCCGCCGAGGTGGTCGCCCGCGCCGCCCTCGATGACCATGCGGCCGCCGGCTAGCTCGGCTCCGGCCCACGCGCCGACGTCACCCTCGACGCGGATCCGCCCGTCGGCCATACCGCGCCCGATGCCGTCCAGCAGCCGCAGGTCGCCGCGGAGGACGAGGTCGCCGTCGCAGCGGCCGGCGACGTCGAACAGGTCGCCGACCGGCAGGCGCTCGCGGCCGCAGCGCAGCGTGAGCGCCGCGACGTCGCTCGCGACCATGCCGTCGAGCCGCGAGGGCGACAGCGCCGACGCGTCGACGTTCGCCGGCGGCGCGGTGCGCTGTGTGAGCGTCAGCGTCACGGCGGGTCGCGCAGCTCGCTGAGCGGGAAGTGGAACTCGCCGAGGTTGCCCCCGAAGTTGGCGGCGCTCAGATGCGATGCGCCGGCGGCCGCGGCGGCGTGCAGGCCGCGGCGCATCGCCTCACGCACCGCCTCCTCCGAGACGCCGTCGATGACGATCTCGAGCACAGCGCCCACCCCGTCGGGCAGCAGCGTGTCGCCGGCCTGGGCGCGCAACGTCGGCGCGAACTGCTGGTTCGTCGAGGCCGGCATCGACTTGGAGGTCAGTGCCCCGACCTTGCTTCCGCTGCGCACGATGCCGCCGGGGAACGGGAGTGCGACGCCCTCGCCGCGCATCGCGTCGACGGCCGCCTGCGCCGCGCCCAGCGCGCACTCGTCGTCGGCGGCCAGCACGATCAGGTTGCCGCCGCCCACGCCGGCGCCGACGCCGACCTCGTCGGCCACCAGGAATTCGCCCTCCATGACCGGGATGCGCCAGAAGCGCTCGCCGGCGATGACCTTGCTCGCCTGGAAGCCGTCGCCGAAGTAGCGCAGGGTGGCGCCGAGCGGCGCTGTCTTCTCCGCCTCGGGCAGGCCGTTGAAGCACGCCGTCGTCGGGCAGGTCATGACGCTCTGGCCGACCCGTTCGACGATCCGCTTGCCCACGCCTTCGCGATCCATGGCGAAGAGCAACACCGCGACACCCGGGCGGCCGTCGGGCGTCTCCCCCGGTTCGAGCGCGCGCTCGATCGCCGCCTCGCACTTGCAGCCGATCACCGACGTGGCGAAGCCGGTCATCGAGCGCGCTGCCTCCAGCGCCCACTCGGGCGTGGCCGCCGTGATGAGCATGCGCGCGTAGCGCATCGGGAAGGCCTCGGCGAACGTGTCGGCGACCTCGGCGTCGCCGAGCGTGAAGCCGCTCATCGCGTCGCCTCCACGAGCCGGGCGGGCTCGCGCAGCGCCGGGTCGCGCACGGGGTAGTGCTCGAAGCGCACGGTGTAGCGCTCGCCGAACAGCGGCTCGAGCACCCCAGTCACGTCGGTGTCGAACTCAGCGTGCGCGCTGAGCAGCAACCCGTCGCCGGCGCGGCGCAGCTCGCCGTCCTCGACGACCAGCTCGCCGGCTTTCAGGACGTAGCGTGGCGTGGCGAACATCTCCTCGCGGTCGGCGCGGTCGTGGTAGATCGTGACGTCGGCGTCGGCCCCCACGCCGAGGTGGCCCTTGTCGGCCAGGCCCAGGCGCCGCGCCGGCCCCGCGCGCGTGATGACCGCGATCTCGTTGAGCGTGTACTCGCGGTCCAGGCCGTCGAGCAGCGCGGTGCGCCGGATCGCCTTCTGGTTGGCCCGGCCGAGCTGGTCCTCGCGGAAGCCGCGGTCCATGAGCAGCCGGATGAGCTTGGGGTAGCTGAGGAAGGAGCCGCCGTTGGGATGGTCGGTTGAGAGCATGACCTGCCAGGGGTCCTTCCCGAGCAGGAACAGCTCCAGCCCGATCCCCCACTGCAGGGCGTGAACGTAGTTGCGCGACTTGTAGGTGTAGGGCACGACGCCGCAGCCGGTCTCGACCTCGGTGTCGTGGTTGAGCCACTTGCCACCCTCGATGTCGCGCAGGACGGCGGAGACCGCGGCGTCTGCGGTCATGGTCGTGGCCGGGCCGAACATGACCTGCCCGACGTCGGCGGTGATCTCGGGGTGCGCGGCGAGGTGCTCGAGCAACTCGGGCGCCCGCGAGCGCGGAAGGCCCTCGGGCTCGCCGCCGTAGGCGTGGAACTGGATGTGCGCGAAGTGCGCCCGGCGGCCGTCGAGCGCGCGCATCGTGTCGAGCGTCGTGCTCGCGTTGCCCGGGACGCCGAGGTTGTTGGCGTGCACGTGCACGGGGTGCGGCAGCCCCAGCGCATCGACGGCGGTGCCGATCGCCTCGACGACCTGGCGCGGGGTCACCTCGAAGCCGGCGACGGTCTCGTCGAGCGATGAGATCCGCCCGTTGTCCTGCTTCCACAGCTCGACCCCACCGGGGTTGACGAGCTTCACGCCATAGCCGCCGGTCGACGCAAGCCACCAGGCGATCGCGTCCTGCAGGTGCGCCGAGCCCTCGCGAATGAGCTCGAAGAGCACCTGGTTGTTGCCCATGAGGACGAGGAAGGCCTTGTCGATCAGCGGGGTGTCGCGCAACTCGGCCAGGACGTGGCGGGCGGCCAGCGGCGGGGCGGCGGCCTCGACGACCGTCGTGTAGCCCAGCAGCGTGTAGCGATAGCCGGTGGTGAAGGTCGACGGGACCAGGCCGCCGGTGCCCGAGCGCAGGATCTCGGTGCGGTCCTGCGGATCGTCGCGGTGCTCCTCGGGCGAGAGCCTGTCGCGCGGCGTTGACCTTCGGGCCGGCGATGTGGGCGTGGATGTCGACGCCGCCCGGCATGACGACCATGCCGCGCGCGTCGATGCGGCGGGCGTCGGGACCGACGTCCTCGACGACCTTGCCGCCGTCGAGGCACAGGTCGCGCACGTCGCCGTCGACGCCGTTGGCCGGGTCATGGATGCGCCCGCCGGTGATTCGCGATCGCCGTCACGTCGCGAGCTCCGCGAGCAGGCGCTCGAGCACCTCCGCCGCGCGCGCGCGATCGGACGACAGCGGAGACGCGAGCGAAGGTACGCCGTCCATACGGTGCACGGTGCCGCCACGTCGAGCCGGCGCCGGCCGTGCGCACGACGACCTCGGCGCCCGCGATCGGCGCGCTCGACAGCGCGATGGCCGCCGTGCCCTCGGGCACCTCGCCGGGATCGCGCTCGACGCTGAGCACCACGTCGGCCTCCCAGCGCCCGGCTCGAGCAGCTCCGGATGCCCCGAGCCGAGGTCGACCGCGCCCGCGTACCCGGTCTGCCAGATCAGCGCATCGTCGGCGCCCCGCGCGCCGCCGGCACGCCGCAGCGCCAGCGTCACGACGTGGCGCTCATCGTTGAGCTTGCGCACGAGCTCGTGCAGCGCGAGCGCCCGCGCGCCGGTCGCCGCCGCGTGCAGGAAGGCCGCGTGCGGCACCTCGTGCAGACGATCGAGCAGGGCGCGCAGGCCATCGTCGAGGTCGCTCGCGGCCGGGGCCAGCCCCTTCTCGAAGGCGTGAAGCCGGGTGAGCGCCTCGACGTCACGCTCGGGAGCGATCGGCAGGCGGACGTCGGCGCGTGCGGCCGTCGCGCGTGTCGCGGTCGTCGACGACGACCAGCGTGCGTCCGCGCGCCGGGCAGGCGCAGGCGCGAGAGCAGGCGCGGGTGCGTGGTCTCGGGGTCCGCGCGCCAGACGACGACGACCTGCGCGCGGTCGCGGATCTCGCCGAGCGTCGCCGTCGAGCTGCCGCGCAGGGCGTCAGCGCCGCCGGCGCGCCCCGCGCCGGTGTCGACCGCCGCGCCGAGCCGGTCGGCGAGCGCGATCGCCACGCGCGCCGCCTCGACCGTCGCGCCGTCAAAGCCGCAGATCAGCGGCCGCCGCGCGTCGCGCAGCAGCTCCGCGGCGCGGCGGACGGCGACGTCGAGGTCGACCGGCTCGCCTCGCACGCGAGCACCGGCGTCGTCGTCGGGCACGCGGGCGGCGAACCAGGTCTCGGCGACCGGGCACCGCGGCTCGACCCGCACCGGCTCGGCGGTGAGGTCGACGACGACGTCGTCGCAGACGGTGCCGCAGCCGGCGCAGATGACCTCAGCCATGCACCTCGACCGCCTCGGGTAGCGCAGCCAGGAGCGCCGCGCCCCGCGCCGCGATCTCCTCGGGCCCGGCTGTCTGCGATACGAGCGTGCAGACGGGCTGCCCGCGCGCGATCGTTTCACCGGGCCGCGGGATGTCGCGCACGAGGCCGCACGGCCACCAGTCGAGCTCCGGCGCGCGGAGGTCGCGGTCGGCGAAGAGCACGAGCTTCACCCTCGCATATGCCGTCGGCAGCGCGCCGGCAGAGCGTCAGACCGCGCGCGCCGCGCACGTGCAGCGCGAAGCTCCCTGGGCCGAGGAGCTCGAGGCTCGCGGTCGGCCGCGGATTGACCTCGAGCACCCACACGTGTCGCCCGTCCCAGATCGCGTCGACGCCGAAGGCGCCGCGGACGCCGAAGCGCGCGACGACTTCGCGGCAGACGGCGCCGAGCTGCTCGCCCAGCGCCGCCAGCTCGACCGGCGGCAGCCGCGGCGGCGTCGTGTTGCCCGCCCATGCGTAGCTGCGCGGGCGCAGCAGCTGCTCGGTGAGGCCGAGGACCACCGCGTCGCGACCGTCGCCGACGGCGACCGCCGAGCATGGCAGCCCGCCGACGCGCCGTTGCAGGATCTCGGTGGCGTGCAGCTGCCCTCCGCGCCAGCGTCGCACGCCCCGCCCTCCCCCGCCGCGCCGCGGCTTGCGCAGCCAGCCGTCGCCGGCCGGCGGCTCGATCGTCGTCCGCGGCGCGCGCGCGCCCGCGGCGCGCGCCGCCTCGCCCACCGCCCACGGATCGCGCACCGCGTCGAGCAGCTCCGCCGGCGTGCCGAGCAGCTCGCGCCCGGCCGCCAGGCGCGCGACCAGGTCCGGCCGGTTCTCGAGCCCCGCGCCGTAGACGACCGCGTCGGCTCGCAGCTCCTCGGCGCGGTCGACGAGCGCGTTCGCGTTTGCCGCCGTCGTGCACGGCGCGATCGCCCGCAGGTCGACGTCGCCGAAGCGGTCAGCGGCGACGACGTCGTGGCCGTCGGCGGCCGCCAGCTGCGCCAGCATCCGCGCGCTGACGGCGACGACGAGGACCCTCATAGGTCCACGCCGGAGAGCTGGGCGACGAGCAGCGTCGCGCACACGAGGTCGGCCGTCGTCCCCGGGTTCAGGCGGTTGTCCGTCGAGCGCAGCGAGGCGTCGAAGTCGTCGATCGAGCGCGTCCCGTCGCGGACCTCACGCGCCGCCGCCGACACCGCCTGCGCCGCCGCCGCGCCCGGCCTTGCGCGCGATCAGCGTGTCCGGCACCTCGGCGAGCAGGCCCACATGCAGCGCCACGATCGCGTCGAGGGTGCGCGCGCCGCCGCCGAGCGCGGCGCGCAGCAGCGGCAGCCCGGTGCCGAAGACGATCGCGTAGCCGGTCGCGTACTCCGAGGCGACGCTGTCGCGATGCGCGGCGGCCGCCATCGCCTCGCGCAGGCCGACGCGCGCGCGGCTCGCGGACGTCGTGCTCGGGCGCGTCGCCCAGGCCGCCGGGCCGCGCCCGCGCGATCGCGGCGAACGCGGCCGCCGCGTCGTCGATGTCGAGGGCTGCGAGCACGCGCTCGACCGCCGCCCGCAGCGTCTCGTCCTCGGCGCGCGTAGCCGCCGCGCGCGCCAGCGGCGCAGCAGCAGCACGATTCCGAGGTTCGTGTTCGCCGGCGCGACGCGCGTCGTCGCCCGAACGCCATCGAGGATCAGCTCGCCGACGCCGCGCTCGGCGGCATGCGCGAGCACCGGGCCGAGCGCGAGGCCCGAGCGCATCATGTCGGCGTACGTCGTGTCGGCGAAGTCGTGGGCCGGCGTGATGTTGCCCGGCTTCGGCGCTGTGACCTCCAGAACACACGCGACTGGCCACCGTCTGGGCGAAGCAGCTTCGCCGCGCGACGCGACGTTCTGTAGGCTCGTCCGCACGGTCGAGCCACAATACGAGGAGGGGACGGGATATGGCGATCACTCTGGCGACCGGCGAGGCGCTCACGGCGACGGCAACGAGGTTGCTCACATCGATCTGATTCTCGGGATCCAAGAGCGGATCCGTCGGCACGGCATTCGCCAGTGCGCTCACGACAGAGAGCGAGGGCCACACGAATCTGCTGGCCGTGGTTACGCCGAACCTCGCCGCCAAGCCGGACACGATCATCACCAACAAGGTGACGATCAAGGGCGCCACGCAGGCCGTCCAGCTCTTCGGCCCCGCCCAGGCGGCCGTCGCACGCGCCGTCGTCGACTCGGTCGCCGACGGCACGATCCCGAAGGACCAGGTCGACGATCTCTGCTCATCGTCGGCGTCTTCATCCACTGGGAAGCCGACGGACGACCAGAAGATCTACGACTACAACTACGAGGCCGTCAAGCTGTCGATCGCCCGGGCCATGGGCAACGAGCCGAGCGTCGACAAGGTGCTCGCCGACACACCGAACGCGCGCCACCCGTTCGCCGGCGGCATCGAGGGGTAGCCAGCCCATTGACCGCGCAGGCCGGAGAGCAGCCGCTCGCCGGCCTGCGCGCTGTCGTCACCGGAGCGAGCTCCGGGATCGGCCGCGCGATCGCGACCGCATTCGCCGGCGCCGGCGCGCAGGTCGGCATCGGGTTCAGGGCCTCGGAGGACGCGGCGCGCGAGCTGCAGCGCGGGCTCGGCGAGCAGCACCCGCTCCTGCAGGCGGACCTCGTCGACGGCAGACGGCTGCGCGGCGATCGTCGACGCCGCGTTCGGCGCGCTCGCGACGTCCACGTCTGGGTCAACAACGCGGGCGCCGACGTGCTCACCGGTGAGGCCGCCGACTGGCCGGCCGAGCGCAAGCTCGACGCGCTGCTCGACGTCGACCTCAAGGGCGACGATCCGCTGCTCGCGGCTCGTCGCCGCGCGCATGGCGGCCGGCGGCTGCATCCTCAACATCGGGTGGGACCATGCGACAACCGGAATGGCAGGCGACAACCCCGAGCTGTTCAGCGCCGTCAAGGCCGGCGTGCTCGGCTTCTCGAAGTCGTTCGCGCGCTCGGTGGCGCCGCGACGTTCGCGTCAACGTGCTGTGCCCGGGCTGGATCGAGACGGCGTTCGGCGCGGGCGCCGACGCCGAGTTCCGCGCGGGCGGTCGCCGAGGCGACGCCGCTGCGGCGCTGGGGCACGCCGGAGGACGTCGCGCGGCGCGGCGGTCTGGCTGGCCTCGCCCGCCGCCGCGTTCGTCACCGGCCAGGCGGTCAACGTGAACGGCGGCGTCGTTGGCTGACACGCTGTTCGTCACCGGCCGCCTGGCCGAGCCGGCGCTGCGCGGCGTGCTCGCCGAGCTCGACGTCCCGCATCAGGTCGCGGTGATGAACATCACCGTCGCGGCGCTGATGACGACGCGCTGGATCGCCAAGCGCCTGGAGCCGCCCGAGCGGCGTCGACCAGATCGTCATCCCCGGGCTGTGCGAGGGCGACGTCGACGCGATCGCGGAGGCGACGGGACTGCCGGTGCACAAGGGCCCGGTCGACGTCCTGTCGTTGGCCCGAGTGGTACGGGCGCGAGGCGATCCGCGCCGAGCTCGGCCCGCGCGACGTGCGCGTCTTCGCCGAGATCAACCAGGTGCCGTACCTGTCGCGCGACGAGGTCATCGCGCCGGCGGAGGCGCTACCGCGACGCCGGCGCCGACGTCGTCGACCTCGGGCTCGCGCTGGACCGCTCGTGGCTCGAGGAAGGGCCCGCCAACGATCGCGAGCGTTGCGCGAGCGCGGGATCGCGCTGAGCATCGACACGCTCGACCCCGAGCACATCCTCATGGCCGACGCAGCCGGCGTCGACTACGTGCTCAGCCTCACCCCGGAGACGATCGACCTCGCCGGCGAGCTGCGCGCGACGCCGGTGCTGATCACCGACGATCCCGGACGACCTCGACGGGCTGGATCGGATGGCCGCGCACATGGAGCGCCTCGGCCGGCCGTACATGCTCGATTCGATCCTGGCCCCCATCAACTCGGGGTTCGCCGCCTCGCTGGCCCGCTACGTCGAGGTGCGCCGTCGCCATCCGGAGGCCGAGCTGTTCATGGGCATCGGCAACCTCACCGAGCTCACCGAGGCCGACTCGGCGGGCGTGACCGCGCTGCTGATCGGCTTCTGCCAGGAGGTCGGCATCCGCGCGGTGCTGACGACCGAGGTGATCGATTGGGCGCGCGGCGCCGTGCGCGAGGCCGTGCTCGCCGCGCAGATCATGCACCTGGCCCAGCGCCAGGGCGCGCCCGCCCAAGCACATCGACGCCGGGCTCATCACGAGCAAGGACGAGGAGATGCGCTTGCCCCGGCGAGGACGAGCTGCGCGCGATGCACGAGCAGATCACCGATCCGAACTACCGCATCTACGCCGACGCCGACTGGATCTACGACGTTCAATCGCGACCGCTTCCTGCGCGAGACCAACATGTACCGCGTCTTCGAGCAACTGGACGTCGACGATCCCGGGCATGCCTTCTACCTCGGCAAGGAACTGATGAAGGCGACGATCGCGCGCGGCCTGCAGAAGAGCTACCGCCAGGAGGGCCCGCTGGACTGGGGCTACCTGAGCTTCCCGGAACCCCGAAGGGAGGACCCCTCGTGAAGCGGATCCTGATCCAGCTTGACACCGACGACCACGCCAGCCCGTTCGACGCCATCGCGGCCTACGACGCGGAGGTCGACGTCGTCATTCCCTATCCCGGCATCAAGGCCGACGGCCTCGACGACGTGGTCCAGGGCGCCATGTTCCCGCGCGGGCCGAAGGGTTTGGCCGAGCACCGCCTTCTGGGTGGGCGGCTCCAACGTCCGCGACGGCGAGGCGGTCTTCGACGCCGCGCAGAAGCTCTTCTTCGACCCGTTCCGCCCGTCGATCATGCTCGACTCCGACGGCTCGAACACCACCTCGGCGGCGGGCGTGGCGCGCGTGCGCGGCGTCGTCGACCTGAAGGGCAGCCGCGCCGCGGTCATCGGCGTGGGACCGGTCGGCCTGCGCACCGCCGAGCTGCTGCGGCGCGAGGAGGCCGAGGTGACGGTGCTCACCTTCCCGCCCGACGTTCTCGAGGGCGAGTTCCGCCGCGCGCGGGGCATCGCCGTCGCGCAGGACGCGGGCTTCGAGGTCACCGAGCCCGAGACGAGCGACGAGCTCGACGCGGCGCTCGCCGGCCACGTCGCGATCTTCGCCGCCGGCCCGATCGGCGTGCAGATCCTGCGCCGCAGCGGCTGGGCGGGCATCGAGGGCGTGCAGGTGGTCGTCGACTACTCGGCCGCCGACCCGGTGGGCGTCGAGGGCGTCGGCACCACCGACGACCTCGAAGAGGAGGACGGCGTCAAGAAGCTCGGGGCCCTGGCCGTCGGCGGGCCGAAGATGACGCTTCAGAAGGCGTGCGTGCGGCGCATGTTCCAGTCCAAGGGCATCGTGCTCGACCTCGAGGGCATCTACGACGTGGCGCTCGAGGCGCTGTGACTACGTCTTGGAGAAGACGAACTTGCCCATCGGGCCGTCGAGCGGGCTGTCGTCCTCGGGGCGCCAGAGGATGGTCTCCTCGATCTTGCGCGCCAGCGTGAAGTCCTTGTCCGTGATGCCGCCGGCGGAGTGCGTGGCGAGCTTGACCCAGAGCTTGCCCCAGGTCACGTTGAGGTCGGCATGGTGGCCCGCCGCCTCGCACAGGTAGCCGACCGCGTTGACGGCCATGAGGGTCGACGGCCAGCCGTCGGTGTTGTACTTGCGCCGGATCCAGTCGCCCTCGAGATACCAGTCGTCCAGGCCGTATTCGGCGAGCTTGGCCGGCACCTCCTCGTCGGTGTACTTCTTCGTGTCGCTCATGGACGCATGGTATGCCGCGCGTAGCAGGTGTCGACCCCGGGACCGTCTCCTTCGACCTCTGCGTGCTCGATGACGGCACGCCGGTCGTCGAGCGGACCTTCGCCTCGCGCGATCTCGCCGGCGATCCGGGCCCGCTGCTCGCCGCACTGACCGAGCACGGCCCCTACGACCTCGTGTACGGACCGAGCGGCTACGGGCTGCCGCTGGTGCCGGCCGCCGACACCCGCGAGCGCGAGCTGGCCGAGATGGTCCTCGTGCGGCGCGACGAGGCGCGCTCGGCGACCGGCATCGTCGGCCTGCGCGGGCTCCTGCGCGCGCTGTCGGCCAGCGGGCTGCCGGTCGTCTTCGGCCCCGGCGCGATCCACCTGCCGACCGTCCCGGCGCACCGCAAGTACAACCGCATCGACATCGGGACGGCCGACAAGGTCTGCGCCGTTGCATGGGCGATCGCCGAGCAGTCCGCGCGCCGCGCGCTCGGGCTCGACGAGACCGCGCTGATCCTGCTGGAGCTCGGCGGCGGCTTCAGCGCCGCGCTCGCGGTCGCCGGCGGCCAGATCGTCGACGGCGTGGGTGGCTCATCGGGGCCGATCGGCCTGCGCGCGGCCGGCGCGCTCGACGGCGAGCTCGCCTACCTGCTCGGCGGGGCGCTCCAGAAGCGCACACTCTTCAGCGGCGGCGCCCTGGATCCGTCGGGCGATCGCGACGTCGCCGACCTCCCCGCGCTGTGGCGCTCGGAGTCCGACGCCGCCGGCTGGGCGGCCCTGCTCGAGTCGGCCGCCAAGGCGGTGCGCAGCCTGACGGTCAGCGTGCGCGACCCGCACGAGATCGTCGTCTCGGGCCGCCTGGCCGCCGTGCCCGAGCTCGTTGCGGCACTCGCGGAGTCGCTCGCCGATGTCGCGCCGGTCGTCACGCTGCCCGCGGGCGAGGCGAGCACCGCTGCGCGCGGCGGCGCGCTGCTCGCCGACGGGCTCGCAGGCGGCTCGCACGCGCCCCTCGTCGACGTGCTTCGCCTGCGTGAGGCGAGCGGCAGCGTGCTCGATCACCTGCGCGTCGCGGGCGCGGAGTCCATCGAGCTGGGCTGATCAGAGGTCGGCCGTCGGGCAACACCACGACCGCGTCGAGCTCCGTGCGCGACTCACGACGGCGCGTCCACGTTCTGAAGGCGGACCTGGCCTCGGGCGACCAGCTTTGCGTCCGCGGGCCGTGTGATCTCGACCTGCCACAGCTGCTGGGTGCGCCCCTGGTGAATCGCGGTGGCGACGACCTGGAGACGCCCGGCTCGATGCGGACGCAGGAAGTCCGTGGCATTGACGACCCCGACCGCCTGTTGCCCGCGATCCTTGATCGCCTCATAAGCGCCAAGCGTCGCGAAGGTCTCGATCGCGGTCGTGTAGAGGCCCCCGTGCACGGGTCAGGAGCACAACGTCGGCTCCCGCCTCGGCGGCGGCCGTAGCGATCTCCTCGACCGAGGCCGTCCCATCCGAGTAGGTGCTGTGCACGTGAACAACGCACGACACATCGACCGCGGATGGAGCCGCGACCATCTACGCCGCCTCCAGCGGGGCGCCGGCCATCTCGCGCAGCCAGTGCAGTGCCTGGCGCTCGATCTGGCGGCTTCGCTCCTCGCCGACACCCAGCCACGCGCCGATCTCCTTGTGGGTCTGCGGCGGGCCACCGCGCAGGCCGTAGCGGCGCAGGACGACGTCCCGCTGACGCTCGGGCAGGACGCGCAGCCTCGCCCATAGCCGGCGCGACGTCTCGCGCTCCTCGGTCCGCTGCGCGGCATCCGCTCCGCCGTCGTCGCCGATCAACTCGCCCAGCGGGATCGTGGCATCGCCGATCGGGTCGTCAAGCGACGCGGTGACACGCGGCGCGGCCTGCAACGCGCGCACCGTTCGCACGCTCAGGCCCGCACGCAGCGCGATGTCGTCAGTCGTCGGGGGCGTGGGACGCATCTGTCGCAACTCGCTCTGAGCCCGCTCGATCGCGGCCATCTGGCGTCGAGCCACCGACGGTATGCGAACCGGCCCCGCGTTGGCCAGCGCGTCCATCAGCGACCCCCGGATCCACCAGACGGCGTAGGTGGAGAACTTCAGGCCACGGCGGTGGTCGAAGCGCTCGACGGCGCGCGCGAGCCCGACCGCGCCTTCCTGCAGCAGATCCTCGAAGGAGACGCTACGACCCCGGTAGCGGTCGGCAATCGACGAGACGAGACCGAGGTTGCGCATGATCATCTCCTCCGTGGCCGCGCGGTCGCCACGCTCGATGCGCCGGGCCAGACGCACCTCCTCGGCCGCCGTCAGCGGCCGGCGATGGCGTGCCAATGCCATCTCGTGCTCCTCACGCGGCCGGGACGAGAGCCAGGCGCGCGGCGTGATGGTCCGGCTCCGATCCGGCCTGCGCGGCGCGGATGAACTCCCCGAGCGCCGGCGCGGGGGTCTCGTCGCGCCACACGAGCGCGAAGCCGATGCGAGGCGAGAGCTCGAGCGGCCGGACGAGCATGTCGCCGCTCGTCGCCGCCGCGGCCGTGGTGAGGGCCACGGCCGAGCCGGCGGCGACCGCGGCATGGAGCGCCGGTCCGGGCCCGCCGCGGGTGAGCACCGGGGTCAGGCCGAGCGCGTTCAGCGTCTCCCCGACAGCACGGTCGTACGCGGCGCCGTCGCGATGACCGGTCACGACGATCGGGACGCCACGCAGCTGGTGGGCGGCGACGGGCCCAGGGCTCGCGAGCCGATGCCCGCGCCCGACGAGCACGACCCACGGCTCGGAGCCGAGGCGCAGCGAGCGCAGGTCGCCCGATGCAAAGGCGAACGGCGCAATCAGGGCGTCCAGCCGACCGTCGCGCAGGTCCCGCACGAGCGTGCCGCCATAGGACTCGACGACGGTGACGTCGACGTCGGGCCGGTCACGTCCGAACGATCCGAGCAGGGACGGGACGATCGCGGCCGGCGTCTCCTTGGCGATGCCCAGCCGGACCGTTCCCACCAACCCCGCCCCGAGGTCCTGTCCGGTCGATCGGGCCAGCTCGGCGGCAGCCAACGCGGCTCGCGCGCGCTCGAGGAACACGCGTCCTGCGTCCGTGAGGTCGACCCCGCGCGCGTGGCGCTCGAAGAGCTTGATCCCGAGCTCGGCCTCGAGCCGACGGATCTGGGTCGACAGGCCCGGCTGTGCGACCCAAAGCCGTTCGGCGGCGCGGGTGAAGCTGCGCTCCTCGGCGATCGCGACGAAGTAACGCAGGTGTCGAAGCTCCATGGCGCTCACGCCGCCTCGGCCAGAATGGTGCGGAACAGGTGCTGCTCGGACACGTCGGCGAGGGTAGGTGCGCATCCTCGACGCGTCGATGGCGCCGATCGTCAGCGCCTCGCCCTGCCGTTGTCCCTCTTCGACAGCGCAGCGGCGATAGCAACGCGATGGTCGGGCACTCCTAGCCGGGGCCGGGGCCGGCGTCGCGCGTCGGCGCGTGTCGCTCGGGTGCGATCAGCACCGGGCGCCGTGCGTGGTGGAGCACTGCGCTCGACACACTGCCGAGCACGAGGCCACGGACGCCGCTCAGGCCGCGCGTCCCGCAGACGACGAGGCTCGCGTCGAGCTCGTCGGCGACCTCCACGATCGCGCCCCAGGTCGTCGGCCGGGCCATGGCCAGTCGTGGCTCGGCGTCCCACCCGTGGTCGCGTGCCAGGCGCGCGCCGTCGTCAGCAGCGGCCCGGGCCGCCGCGAGCTCCTGCTCGTCGAGCTCTGCCTCGTTGTCGATCGGCGCGGTGACGGCAAAGGCCTGGCTCGCCATGCGCATCCCCACGGTCTCCCACACCGTCAGCACGACAGCCGGGCCGGGCCGCAGCCGGCGCGCAGCCGCCCCCAGCGCCGCTCGCGAGCCGTCGGAGCCATCGAAGCAGAAGAGCGTTGGCCCACCCCATTCGGTCATGGCGCGATCGTAGTCTCAACCAAGGCCGACACAGGTGCTGTGCACGGACAGGACACATCCACCGACGTGGGCACGGCTACCCTCGCCCGATGCCACTCCGGCTTCTGGGCGCCCTCGCGCTCGTCGTGCTGGCGGTCGTCACGGCGACCGTCCTGCTGCCCCACTCGCCCGCCGAGCTGCGCAACCTCGTCGTGGCGGCGGGCGTCGCCGCGCCGGCGGCCGCCCTCATGGCCTGGGTGCTCCTCACGCCGGCGCTCTTCCCCCGGGACGGTGCTCGCCGCCGCGGGCGGGCTGGCGTTCGGCGCCCTGGAAGGAGCGCTGCTCGCTCTGGGCGGCGCGGTGCTCGAGGGCTGGCGGCCTTCACGCTCGCGCGAACGGTCGCCGGCGGGGCCGGGCAGCGGCTCCTGCGGCGCAGTCCGAGGCTCGTGCGCGTCAACGTCACGCTCGGCGCGCTGCCGCTCTTCCACGCCTTCGGCCAGACCTGTGGCCTCAACGCGACCATGTCCGCAGGCGGGACGCTCTCGCTCCTGCCGCGCTTCGACGCCGGCAAGGCGCTCGGCATCATCGAGCGCGACCGCGTGACCGTCTTCGAAGGCGTGCCGACCATGTACTCGGCGATGCTCCACCACGCGGACGAGTTCGACACGTCATCGCTGCAGATCTGCGTGTCGGGCGGCGCCGCCATGCCTGTGGAGGTGTTGCACGCGTTCGAACGCCGCTTCGAATGCACCGTGCTCGAGGGCTACGGACTCTCGGAGACCTCGCCGGTGGCGTCGTTCAGCAGGCGCGACCGCGAGCGCAAGCCCGGCTCGATCGGGCTGCCCGTCCATGGCGTCGAGATGCGGCTGATCGACGAGGCGGAGGGCATCGGCGAGATCGCGATCCGCGGCCACAACGTCATGAAGGGCTACTGGAACAAACCCGAGGCAACCGCGGCCGCCATCGACCCGGCGGGCTGGTTCCGCACAGGCGACATGGCCCGCGTCGACGACGATGGCTACTACTTCATCGTCGACCGCAAGAAGGAGATGATCATCCGCGGCGGCTTCAACATCTACCCGCGCGAGATCGAGGAGGTGCTCCACGAGCACCCCGACGTCATGGAGGGGGCCATCGTGGGCGTGCCCCACGACGAGCTGGGCGAAGAGGTCGGCGCTGCGGTGGTCCTCAAGCCCGGCCACCACGCCGATGCCGAGGACATCAAGCGCTTTGTCAAGGACCGGGTCGCCGCGTACAAGTACCCCCGTTACGTCTGGTTCGAGGACGCGCTGCCCAAGGGCCCGACGGGCAAGATCCTGCGCCGCGAGATCAAGCCGCCGAGTCAGGTGATCGCGCCGAGCGCCGCGGAGACCGCGGCGGGATCGAGCTCTCCCTCGTAGCGATCACCGTTGATGAACACCGCGGGCGCAAAGGTCACACCGCTCGCCAGCGCGCTGCCGACGTCTTCGACGATGCGGTCGGCGCCGGTGCCGGCGCGCATCGCCTCCAGGGCGCGCTCCGGATCGAGCCCGACGCGGGTCATGGCGGCGTGCGGGTCCGCGGGGTCGTGGTGGCGCATGTGCAGCAGCTCGCGCGTGAGCCCCCAGAACCTGCCGCGTGCTGCCGCGGCCTCCGCGGCGAGGGCGAGCACGGCGGCGCGCGGATGGGCGACGGGGTCGGGGTGGTGCCTCCATGCGATGGCGACCGTGGTCTCGTGGCGTTCGCGCACGTGCGCCAGCAGCGGCCGGCCGTCCTCGGCCAGCCGGACGGCGCCCGGTTGGACCGCAGCGATGCGCTCGCGAGCCGGGCGGCGGCCGCCTCGGCCCCGAAGAGGTCGACGTCGTCGTCGACAACCGATGGCGTGTCGTGGCGCTGCGGGGGCGCATAAGGCTCGCGGGGCCGCTTCGGCTCTCCGGGGAGGCGGATCGGGCGCGGAAACTCGTCAGTCATGACCTCAAGTCTGATCCGTGCGCACAACGAGCGCGTGGTGGAGGTGGACCACCCCAGGCGTGGCGGCCGCTGCCGCGATCACAGCCTCGCGGTACTCGCGCGAGGCGACGGTCCCGGCCAGGGTGACGTCGTTGTCGACGACGGACACCCTGACGTCGTCGGCGCCCGCGACCTGCGTGACGCGCTGGGCGACCTCCGCCGCGGACACTTTCAGCCCGACACGGAGCCGATTGACGACGCGCGACACGCCGCCGACCTCGAGGGCGATGCGCTCGGCCCGGTCGCGCTGCCACTCGAGCTCAACGAGCCCACGCAGCGTGACCGTGCCGTCGCGCGCCTCGACCTCGACGAGTGAGGCATGGAGCTCGTCGTCGTCGATGAACGCGGCCAGCACGGCGGCCTCGGTGTCGGCGTCCGGGCGGCCGTCGGTGCCGAGCGGCCGTACACGTAGCTCGTCCTCGACGTTCTGGACGCCGGGCACTGCGCGGGTCGTACGCGCCGCCTCCGCGCGCTGGACAACGCTTCCCACCGTCCCACGCAGGACGATGTCGCCGGTGCGATCGTCCACCGCGATCTCGTCTGCATGGACACGGCGGTTCTCGGCCAGCGCCTTCATGACGGCGTTTGTCAAAGATGGATCGGGCATACCGACACGCTGGCTCGAGGCGCCCGAGCCCGTCATACGAGTACGGGTCGTTGGGATACCTGTGACCTATCGCGGCGATCTGAGCAGCACGAGCGAGCGGCCGGCCAGCTGGATGCTGTTGGAAGCGCGTCGGCCGGCGGTCGGATCGGCGGTGTCGACCAGCACGTCCCACGCACCGTCACCGGGGAGGCGGAACGCCAGCGGCTCCCACCAGGCGTTGATGAGCAACAGCACGGTGGACAGCGCGACGGTGATCGCGCGCGCGTCGGGGTTGCCCCAGTCGCGCGTCCTGCATGGGCTCGCCGTCAGGACGCAGCCAGGCCACCTCGTCGCGCTCGAGGAACTGCCCGCGGTGGAAGAGCGCCGCCCCGCGCCGGAGGTGGCACAGCGTTGCGACGAACTCCGTGAGGTCCGTGTCGGCAGCGGCCCAGTCGGTCCAGCCGATCGCGTTGTCCTGGCAGTACGCGTTGTTGTTGCCGCCCTGCGTGCGCCCGAGCTCGTCACCGGCCAACAGGAGCGGGACACCCTCCGAGAGCAGGAGCGTGGCCAGCAGGTTGCGGCGCTGACGGGCCCGCAGCTCGAGCACACCGTCGTCGTCGGTCGGCCCCTCGACGCCGCAGTTCCAGCTGCGGTTGTCGGTGGTGCCGTCGCGGTTGTTCTCGCCGTTGGCCTCGTTGTGCTTGGCGTCGTAGCTGACGAGATCGGTCAACGTGAACCCGTCGTGGACGGTGACCAGGTTGACCGAGGCGGTGGGCCGGCGCCCGCCGCCGAAGAGGTCAGACGATCCGGTCAGGCGCGTTGCGAAGTCCGCGAGCGTTCCGGGCGTGCCGCGCCAGTAGTCGCGGACGGTGTCGCGGTAGCGGCCGTTCCACTCGCTCCACCCGGGCGGGAAGTCGCCGAGGTCGTAGCCGCCCTGTCCGACATCCCACGGCTCGGCGATGAGCTTGACCTGCGACAGCACCGGGTCCTGCCCGACCGCGTCCAGGAAGCCGCCGAACGGGTCGAAGTCGCTCGTCGCGCGGCCGAGGCTGGCCGCGAGGTCGAAACGAAAGCCGTCGACGTGCATCTCCGCCACCCAGTAGCGCAGCGAGTCCATCACGAGCCGCAGGCCTTGCGGCCGGTGCGTGTCGAGCGTGTTGCCGCAGCCGGTGTTGTCGACGTATCGGCTGGGGTCCTCGGCCAGGCGGTAGTAGGCCGGGTTGTCCAGCCCGCGGAAGCAAAGGATCGGGCCTTGCTCGTCGCCCTCTGCGGTGTGATTGAAGACGACGTCGAGCACGACCTCGAGACCTGCGGCGTGCAGCGCTCGCACCATCGCCTTGAACTCGGTCACGGGATCGCCGGTGGCCGAGTACTCGTTGTGCGGCGCGAAGTACCCGATCGACTGGTACCCCCAGTAGTTGCGAAGGCCGCGGGCGACGAGCGCGGCGTCGTGGACGAACTGGTGGACGGGCAGGAGCTCGACCGCGGTGACGCCGAGGCGCTCGAGGTGCGCGATCGCCGCGGGATGGGCGAGCCCGGCGTAGGTGCCGCGGAGCTCCTCCGGGATCTCCGGGTGCAGGCGCGTGAACCCCTTCACGTGCAGCTCGTAGATGATCGAGTCCGCGAGCGCCGCGGCGGGCGGCTGGTCGCCGGCCCAGTCGAACGCGTCGTCGGACACGACCGACCGCGGAACGAACGGCGCGGAGTCGGCGTCGTTGTTCGCCGTAGACGGCCGCGTTCCACTCCACGGCCCCGGCGATTGCGCGCGCGTACGGGTCGAGCAGCAGCTTGGCGGCGTTGCAGCGCAGGCCGGCGGCCGGCTCCCACGGCCCATACACGCGAAACCCGTATCGCGTGCCGTGGCCGGCGCCGGCGACGTGCCCACGCCACACGTCGCGGTCGTCGCGCTCCAGCGAATGACGCGTCTCCTCTCCCCGCTCGAACAGCGCGACCTCGACGGCGTCGGCGACGCTGCTGAAGACGGCGAAGTCGACGCCATCGCCGTCAACGTGTGCGCCGAGCGCGGGCGTCGTCACGGCGTGGCCCTCGCCTCCGACAGGCGGATGACCAGGTCGGCGACCAGGCCGGTCCATCCGGTTTGGTGCGAGGCGCCGAGCCCGGCGCCGTCGTCGCCGTGGAAGTACTCGTGGAACAGCAGCGTGTCGTGCCAGGCCGCGTCGCGCTGGAAGATCTCGCGTTCGCCGAAAACCGGCCGCCGGCCGCCGGCGTCCTCCAGGAAGATGCCGACGAGACGGCCCGAGAGCTCAGCGATGATCTCGCGCAGCGTCAGCTCCTGCCCGGAGCCGCGTGGGAACTCGACCGTGAAGCCATCGCCGAGGCGCCGCGAGAAGCGCTCGAGCGCCCCGATGACGAGGTAGTTGACCGGGAACCAGATCGGCCCGCGCCAGTTCGAGTTGCCACCGAACAGCGCCGTCGTCGACTCAGCGGGCTCGTAGTCGACGCTCGACGCAACTTCGCCCGCGATCCAGAACTCGAACGGGCGATCGCGGTAGGCCGCCGACAGCGAGCGGATCCCGTGGGCGGACAGGAACTCCGTCTCGTCGGCCAGCCGCTCCAGCACGCGCGGCAGGCGATCCTCGCCGACAAGGGCGAGCAGCGCCGTCGTCTCGCCGTCGCGAGCCGGCTGCACGGCAGCCCCGTACTCGGGCCGTGCCTGGAGGAACTCGGTGACCCGCGTGCTGAACTCCGATAGGCCCGCGGTCGCGTCGGCGCCCGCGATCGCGACGGCGCACAGCGGGATCAGCCCGGTCATCGAGCGCACACGAACCGGCCACGCCTCGCCGTCCGAGGCGCGCCGTACGCGGTCGTAGTAGAAGCCGTCGGCCTCGTCCCAGAGCCCGCGATCATTGATGGCCTCGGCGATCAGCGTGAAGTGCTCGAAGAACTTGATCGCAACGTCCTCGTAGGCCGCGTCGTCCTTGGCCAGCAGGATCGCGATCTCGAGCATGCTCAGGCAGTAGAGGGCCATCCAGCCCGTGCCGTCGGCCTGCTCGAGGATCAGGCCCTCCGGGAGCGGCGCCGATCGGTCGAACGGCCCCACGTTGTCCATGCCCAGGAAACCCCCGCCGAAGAGATGGTCGCCTTCGGGGTCCTTGACGTTCGCCCACCATGTGAAGCCGAGCAGCAGCTTGTGGAACACCCGCTCGAGCCACGCGCGGTCGCGACGTCCGTCGAGCTCGTAGACCGCCAGCGCCGCGATCGCGTGCACCGGCGGGTTGACGTCGCCGAAGTTCCATTCGTAGGCCGGCAGCTGGCCGTTGGGGTGCATGTACCACTCGCGCGTGATGAGCCGCAGCTGCTCCTTGGCGAGCCGGGGGTCGACGTGGGCGAGCGTGACGCAGTGGAACGCGAGATCCCACGCGGCGTACCACGGGTACTCCCATTTGTCCGGCATCGAGACGACGTCGTGGTTGTAGAGGTGCCGCCACCCGGCGTTGCGACCGGTCAAGCGGGACGCGGGCGGCGGCGGCTGGCCGGGGTCACCGCGCAGCCAGCGCTCGACGTCGTAGTTGTAGAACTGCTTGCTCCAGAGCATCCCTGCGAAGGCCTGGCGCATGACGAGCGCCTCGTCCGCGCTCGCGGCCGGCGCCAGCGACGCGTAGAAGGCGTCGGCGTCGGCCTCGCGTGACGCGAGCGCCTCCGACCACGACTTGCCGAGCTTGCGGGGCTTGGTCGCCAGCCGCAGCCGGACCTCGGCGGTCTCGCCCGGATCCACCTCGAGCCGGTACCAGAGCGCCGCCTTCGTGCCCGTGCGTTGCGGGTTGACGGTCGCGAGTCCGTGAACGACGTGGTCGTTGATGCCGTCCTTCGGATAGTCGGGCCCGCGGCCGTTCCAGAGGCGGCGGGCGTTGGTCTCGTTGTCGCAGAACAACTGGTCGGGCGCACCGCTCGCGCTCAGCGTCATGGTCCCGAGCACGGCGTCCTGCGCGACGAGCGCGCCCGCGCTCTCGCGGATCTCGGGCCGCGCCACCTCCGGATCCCACGACCAACGGTTGCGGAACCACAGCGTGGGAAGCAGATGCA
Organism: uncultured Actinomycetes bacterium; assembly: GCA_963821355.1. Lineage (GTDB taxonomy): Bacteria > Actinomycetota > Thermoleophilia > Solirubrobacterales > Solirubrobacteraceae > JAOPZW01. The sequence continues at coordinate 615,207 of CAWGDO010000014.1, forward strand.
GCGTCGCCGCGTCGGGCCCCGCGTTGCGGACGCGCACGCGCAGGCACAGATCGTCGGGCCGCGCCTTCGCGTAGTCCACCGTCACGTCCCAGTAGCGATCCTCGTCGAAGACACCCGTGTCGAGCAGCTCGTACTCCGGCGCGCGGCGGTCGCGTCGGGCGTTCTCGGTCAGCAGCGCCTCGTACGGGAAGGCGGCCTGCGGATACACGTAGCGCCAGCGCATCCAGGAGTGCGTCGGCGTCGAGTCCAGGTACCACCAGTACTCCTTGGCGTCCTCGCCGTGGTTGCCCTCGTGCCCGGTCAGGCCGAAGATGCGCTCCTTGAGGATCGGGTCGCGCCCGTTCCAGAACGCGAAGGCCAGGCAGAGCAGCTGACGGTCGTCGCAGATGCCGCCCAGGCCGTCCTCGCTCCACCGATACGCGCGCGAGCGCGCGTGGTCGTGCGGGAAGGACGACCACGCATCACCGTCTGCGCTGTAGTCCTCGCGCACCGTCCCCCACGCCCGCTCGCTGAGATAAGGACCCCAGCGCCGCCAGGGCGCGAGATCGCGTCGTGCTTGCTCTGCGTTCTCGGTCAAGGCGTCGCGCCGAGGATCGTACTGGGCCGCTCAGGAGGGAGCGGTCGCCGGCTCGCGCGCCAGCGTTCCGGCGAGCACGCGCGCGACGAGGAGGCCGAACAGGAAGCCGCCGACGTGCGCGAAGAAGGCGGTGCCGCCACCGTTGGCGCTCGCGGAGAAGAGGCCGAAGTTGCCTTCGACGAACTGGAAGAGGAACCACACGCCCAGGAAGACCCACGCCGGGATCCGCACGAGGAAGACGATGACCAAGGTGAGGACCCGCGAGTCGGGGAAGAGCACGTAGTAGGCACCGAGCACGGCGGCAATCGCCCCGCTCGCCCCCAACGTGGGCACGTGCGCGGCGGTGGCGCTGCCGGCGAGCAGCGTCACGACTGCCTGGGTCATCGTCGCGACGAAGCCGCCCGCGATGTAGAACGCGAGGTAGCGTAGGTGCCCGAACGCGTCCTCGACGTTCTTGCCGAAGATGGCAAGGAACAGCATGTTGGCCAGGATGTGGTCCCAGCTGCCGTGCATGAACATGGCCGTGAACCAGCTGACGCCCCATGCCTCGGGTGCATGGCACGAGCTATCCAGCGCGCACGCGTAGAACGATGCGTGCAGGACGGACGAGTTCAGGTGCGGCAGCTCATCGAAGATCCATACGGCGAAATTCGCGACGATCAGCGCGACGTTGACCCAGGGAAAACGCCGCGCTGGAATACCGTCGGAGAGCGGGATCACAGCCGTTCGACGACCTTGATGTCGTTCGTCACGCCGGTCACGCCGTAGAGGCTTGCGACGTCGTCGAACGCGCTGTCGCTCTGGTACTGGTGGTCGACCTCGCCCTTGAGCGTGACCCAGCCATCCTTGACGCGGACGTCGAGGTAGTCGCCGGGGATCTCGGAGTCCCAGAGCAGTCGCTGCAACGCGGCGCCGCGGATCTCGGCGTCCTCGCGGCGGTTGTCGTTGAGCGGGCGCACCTCGAGCTCGGAGTAGACGTCGAAGACGCCGCGGGTGCGGCGCGCGTCCGCGATCGCGGCGCGCTCCTGGGTGAAGCTTCCGACGGTCCCTCGCAGGGTCACGGCGCCGCCGTAGGCCTCCACCGCGATCTCCTCCGTGTAGGGCAGGCGCGGGTCATCCGCGAGCTGGGCGCGCACGTCGGCTTCGATCTCGGGGCTGGTGATGTCCATCGGTTGCTCCATTGGTCGTGGAATCGGTGTGACCAAGTCTCCGGCGGTTGGGATCGGGAGCAAGACCGCCCGGCCGGAGTGGCGATAGTGGAGGCTTATGGCGCGCGCTCCAGCGGCGCGACCGCGCCTGGCGCGTCGCTGCGGTTGGCCCACCAGTCGCGTAGGACGATCTGGACCGCCGCGGCGATCGGGATCGCGAGCAGCGCGCCGAGAATCCCGAGCAGGGATGCGCCCGCCAGGACACCGAGGATCGTGACGAGCGGGTTGACGTTGAGCGTGCGGCCGTAGACGAGCGGCTGCACGAGGTAGTTCTCGAAGCGCTGGTAGAGGATGACGAAGGCGATCCAGACGATGGTCGCCGTCGGGAAATCGACGGTCAGGGTGGAGAACGCCACGACGATCGCGCCGATCGTCGCCCCGACCAGTGGGATCAGATCGAAGAAGCCGACGACGACGCCGAGCGACAAGGCGTACGGGACCCCGAGGATGGTCAGCACCAGCCAGGTCGCCACGGTCGCCAGCACGCTGATCGCGACGTTCCCGAGCATGTACCGGGCGACGGCCTGGTTGATGTCAACAACGAGCTTGCGGTATCGCGGCTCCTGCGACCCCGTCAGGCGGACAGCCATTCCGACGTAGCGCCGGCCGTTGAGCATCAGAAGAAAGGCGACGGTCAGCACCGTGACGAACTGACCCACGACGCCGAACGCCTTGACGGTCACATCCTGAAGCGGGCCGGTGGCCTTGTGCAGCTGGGGCGGCAGAGACTGCACGTCGCGCTGGATGCTCGCCGTGATGTGGTACCGGTCGTCGTAGCTTCGGAACGTCTTGTTGCGCCTCAGGTCCTGCGCGTACCGTGGTGCGTCGCGTGAGATCTGCCCGACCTGCTTGACCATGCTCGGGACCACGACGGCCCCGGCGATCACCACTCCGGCGGCAAGCGCGGCGTAGAGGGCGAGAATGACCGCCGCGCGCGGCACGCGCAGCCGTGCGTCGAGCGCGTCGACGAGCGGCAGCAACGCGAGACCCACGAAGAGCGAGATGACGACGAGGCGCACGACATCGCGCAGCCGCCACGTGAGGTTGAGAACGATCGCACAGGCGACGACCATGGCCACGATGCGCACGACACCCCTCAGGGAGGGTGCGGCCAGCCGCATCGGGCGGTCGGCGTCGAGACCGGTGCCCTGCTCTTGCGGCGCGATCAGCGTCACGACGAATTCACCACGAGTGCGGCGGCCGCGCTGACGGTGATCGCCACGATCACGGTGCCGAAGACGTAGGACAGCAACGCGTGATGGAGGGCCACGCGGCGGACGCGCTTGACCGTGAGCGCGGTGTCGGAGACCTGAAAGGTCATGGCGATCGTCAGCGCCAGATAGGCGAAGTCCGCATAGCCGGGGGGCTCGCCGCCGAAGTCGATGCCGCCCACCGGCGGGCTGTAGTACAGCCGCGCGTAGCGCAGCAGGTGCACGGTGTGCACCGACGCCCAGGCAAGCGCGACGCTTCCCGCGGCCAGCGCCGCGAGCAGCCCGCGATCGGGAGCGGTCGCGTGGCCCGCCTGTGCGAGCGTGAAGGCCACGGCCAGCAGGCTGGCGACACCGGCGCGCACGAGGACGCCCTCCGCCGCGACTGGCGAGGCGTCTTCGGTCCGCGCCAACTGTGCGGTCGCCGCTGGATCGGCACCCCGGACGCTGACCCCGACCCAGACGACGAAGACCAGTGCGGCGACGTCTGACGCGCAGAGCGCGCCGACCGACCACGACGCGCCGGCCTCCAGCGCGACCGCAACCGCCGCCACACCACTTATGTCGGCGGCGATGACCCTGCGGGCGGCGCGTCCAGGGTGGTCGACCAGCGTGCTCGTGGCCTCGGGCTCGCGCGTGACGTTCACGGCTCCGAACGTACGCGCGTGTCACGCGCCGCCAAGAACAAGCAGTGATGGCTGGAGCGTGCGAAACGTCTAGCGCCGTGCGGAGTCGTCCGTACGTTGGCTCACCATGCACATCGCTCCGCCGGCTCGTCGTCCCGCCGACTCGAGCCGCCGGTCAACCCGGCCCTCGTCAAGCAGGCGCAGGCAGCGCTCTCGAGGCCGTCGAGAACAGGGTCGCCGACGTGATCACCCGCTTCGCCGGCTCGATGACGTTCGTGTACCTGCACATCATCTGGTTCGGCGCCTGGATCGGCTTCGGCGTGGAGTCCTACCCCTACGGCCTGTTGACGATGATCGTCTCGCTGGAGGCGATCTTCCTGTCGACGTTCGTGATGATCAGCCAGAACCGCGCGGACGCCAAGCAACAGGTCATCGCTGACCAGGAATGGAAGACGGTGCAGGAAGAGGACGAGCAGAACCGCGAGCTCCTCGCCCTCTCCAACCAGATCCTCGCACTGACCAAAGAAGCACACGCGGCCGCTCAACACAACGGCCGGCCGGTCCAGCCCCCGTCGAAGACCCCCAACTAACGGAGAACCATCATGTTCGCCGCTCCAGGCACCGTGCCCAGGTTCGGGTACAAACTCACGCGCGACGCCGCCGAGCAGATCGCCAGCAACTGGTGGGTACTGCTGCTCAACGGCGCGCTGCTCGTCGTCGCCGGTTTTCTGATCTTCAGCATCGACTGGTCGATCCGAAGCCTGGCCACATTCATCGGCGTGCTGTTCATCGTCCAGGGCGTGGCAGAGGCGCTCACCACCGGCATCGACGCTCGCGTCCGGCGGGCGAACGTGGTCATCGGGCTGCTCTCGATCGCCACCGGCGTCCTCATCATCGTCTGGCCCAAGCCCGGGCTGGTCGCCGTCGCGATCGTGCTGGCCGCGTGGCTGATCGTCACCGGCACGCTCGCCATCGCCGGAGCGTTCGCGGCGCGGCGGTTCCTGCCCGACTGGTGGCTGCTGCTCATCATCGGGCTGGTGGAGGTCCCGCTTGGGGTCCTCGCGCTGGCCAACCCCGGTGCGACCCTCGCCGCACTGATCACCGTGGCCGGGATCTGGGCTGTCGCGATCGGAGTGATGCGCATCGTCCTGGCCTTCCAGGTCAAGCACCTGCCTGACGACGTCGACAAGGACTGGGGCGTCGCGACCAACGGGCGGGCCACGCACGCCGAGACGCCAACGCCGGGGCAGGTCACCACCGCCGGCTCCTGAAACCACAATGCCAGCCTCGCACTCGGCAAGACCGCGTCTGACGCGGTCTTGCCTTTTGCGTGCGCGAACTCGGGGCGCCATAAGCGCCGGCAATGTCGGGCGCCACGACTCGGTATAGACCAACCTGCCGGCACACCTACGTTCGAGCTGGCACGCAATCGACAAAGGAATACGCGATGACCGATGACGAACTTGCAACGACCGGGAACGTGGTCGTTGTGACCTTCCGCGAGGACGACAAGGCGTACGAGGCGCTCAGCTCGCTCAAGCAGCTCGACGCGCAAGGGCGGACCAAGCTGATGGGCGCCGCGGTAGTGACTCGCGGCGACGATGGTCACGTCGTCGTCAAGGACCAGGTCGGCGGTGACACGTACGCCGGCACGGCCGGCGGAGGCCTCATCGGCCTCCTCGTCGGCATCCTCGGTGGGCCGCTGGGCGTCCTCCTCGGAGGAGCGACCGGCCTGCTGCTCGGCTCGCTTTACGACCTCGACGATGTCGACGAGACCGAGTCGGCGCTGAGCGAGGTCTCGAAGACGGTCCAGGTCGGGCGGACCATCCTGCTGGCACACGTGATGGAAGAGCACTCCGAGATCATCGATGCCGACATGGCGCGCCTGTCGGGCACGATCGTCCGGCGCCCCGTCTACGAGGTGGAGGCCGAGATCGCCCGCGCGCAGGAGGCCCAGCGCGATGCGAAGAAGGCGGCCCGCGCCAAGCTCCGCAAGGCGCATGAGGAGAAGACCCGGGCCGAGGCCCACGCGAAGGTCGAGGAGCTCAAGGGCAAGCTTCACCGCGACCGCGAGCCCGCACGGACGAACGCGTAAAAGCGAGCGGCCCGGCGGCGGTCGCCGCCGGGCCGCTCGCGCCTGCTACACGGAGATGCGCTACGAAGACGACGCCAACCAGTGGTGCTGCCCGGCGTGTCTGGACGAAGTGCCCGGGGAGCTGGTGGCGACTCGGTCCGACGCGGCCCGAGCGTGGTTGGCCTGACGGAGTAGTAGCGGAGACGGTGAGCGCGACAGGGTGCGAAACCCGGTGGTTTCCAGGCCGTTTGCCAGCCCGCCGCTCCCCACGTGCTCCCTATTCATATCGACTCTGCTGGTTGGACGTGTGGGTCGCCGTTCCTAAGTGCAACGGCGTAGCTTTCCCGGTTCCGCCGATGAGCTCCTCACCCCACAGCTCAGTAAGCCGCCGCTCGGGTTGCTGGACCGTCACCCTGTCGAGGTCACGACATGGGTGGCGCGCGGCGCCGGCCAAGTCTTCTCGCTTGAGTCACCCCGCCGTCGTCGGCCGGCGCGGCGCCGGCGCCGGCCCGGCCACGACGCCGCTCTCGTGCAGCGCGCCGATCTCGCGGTCGCTGAGACCCAGCACCTCGGCGAGCACCTCGTCGGTGTGCTCGCCCAGCACCGGCGCGGCCGTCGCCGGGAGGCGATCGGCGTCCGAGAACGCGAGCGGCGAGCCGGGCATCAGGTACGTGCCGATCCCGGGCTGCTCGACTTCGGCGAACATCGGGTTCTCCGGCGAGCAGCGGGGATCGTGCTCCACCAGCTCGCTGAACGTCTGGTAGGGACCCCAGGAGACGCCATGGCGGTCGAACGTCTCGCGGACCTCGTCCAGCGCGCGCGCGAGCACCCACGGCTTCAGCGTGGCGCCGAGCACCTCGCGCGCCACGAAGCGGCCGCCCTCGTCGTCGAGATCGACGTCCATGAGCCGCGCGATGGCGTCGAACGCCTCGCCGAGTCCGGTCGCCTCGACGAGGTTGCGCCACTGGCGCAGCGTCAGCGCGACGATCATCACGCGGTGGCCGTCCTTCGTGAGGAAGTCGCGGCCGAAGGCGCCGTAGAGGTAGTTGCCGTCCTTGGGGCGCTCGTGGTGGTTGATCTGGACCTCGGCGATCTTGCCGAGGTTGCCGACCATCCAGAAGGCTACGTCGGACACGCGCGATCCGGACGTACTGCCCGTCGCCCGTGCGCGCGCGGCGGCGCTCGGCCGCGAGCAGCCCCGGTGGTCGCCAGCGCTCCGGTGATCGCGTCCCACGCCGGCAGCAGGTGGTTGAACGGCACCGCGAGGTTGCGTGGCCCGGTCGCCCACGCGAAGCCCGTGGCGGGGTTGACCGTGTAGTCGACCGCCGACGAGCCGTCGTGGTTGCCGACGATGTTGACCATGATCAGGTCGCGCCGCCGCGCGCTCGAGCCGCCCGTAGTCGAGGAAGCCGCGGGCCGGGAAGTTCGTCAGGAAGAGGCCGGCGTCCGGCCCCGGGGCGGTGATGAGCTCGGCGATGAGTCAGACGCCCCTCGTCGGAGCTCAGGTCGACCTGAATCGAGCGCTTGCCCTTGTTGAGCCCAGCCCAGAACAGGCTCTGGCCGTCGGCTGTCACCGGCCAGCGCCCGCGGTCGAGCCCGCCGCCGATCGGGTCGAAGCGGATCACGTCGGCCCCGAGCTGGGCCAGCGTCATCCCGCCCAGCGGAGCCGCGACGAAGGCCGAGCCCTCGACGACCCGCATGCCGTCGAGGATCCCGGGCATCTAGGCCACCACCGCGACGAACGTCCAGTCGAGCACCGGCGCGGGCTCGGCGCCGGTGCGCTCGGCGCTGACCAGCGCGCGCAGGCGAGCGAGCCCGTCGCGGTCCACGTGTTCGACGCGCAGCTCCGTGCGCAGGACGTCGCCCTCGAACACCGGCCCGAGGTGCTCGCAGCCCTCCCACGCGACGATCGTCGCGATCGCCGGGATCGCGCGCGCGGCGTGCGCGGCGCCGATCGAGATCGTGTGCCCGCCATAGACGAGGCGCCGGCCATGGGCGCTGCCGGTCGCGTCGGTGTGTGCCGTGGCGACGTTGAGCGTGAGCCGCGCGAGCTCGGGTGCGCAGGTCACCGTCTCACCCGCCTCGACGAGGAACACCTGTCCGGGCTCGAGGTCCGCGTGGTAGGGCCCGGGTGCCGCCGCGCGCAGGCGATCGAGCCGCCAGCCGGCCGGCACCGCAGCGCGCACGTGCGCCTCGTCCAGCATGCGTGGGATGTCGGCGAAGTCGTCTGCATGGCCGGTCTGCGCATCTGGATCGCGCAGCGGGATCATCGGGCACCGCCAGAAGTCGAGCACCGGGCCGCCGTGCCGCGGTCGTCTGGATCCGCATCGCAACCAGCCCGGTCGCGGGAGCGCCGGGGCGGCGGCGATTCTGCTTGAGGCCCACGATCTCGGTGCGAGTGCGCAGCGTCTCGCCGACGAACACGGGCCGCGCGAGGACGAGCCCTCGGTAGAACAGGTTGCCGCGGACGCGTTGCGACGGCGCCGTGGACTGGCCGATCGCCACGTCGCACACGAGGTTCGGGTGCGCCAGCGGCGCCGTCGTTGCCGGTCACCTCCCGCGACAGAGTCGCGTCGAGCGGGAGCCGCAGCCGGTCGCCGGTCAGCGCCTGGTGCAGCGCCGCGGCGCCGGCGGTCAGCGTGAGTCCCGGTGCGTCGTCGAACACCTGGCCGCGTTCGAGGTCCTCGAACCACGGTCCTCCCACGCGCACGCCCGGCGGCTCCAGCCGGCTCACCGCGGCCCCCCGTCGACCCCTGCGGCGCGCCCGCGCGCGACCACGTGCAGCGCGAGCTTGCGGCTGGCCTCGTCGATCATCTCGCCGTCGAGCTCGACCGCGCCGCGCCCCTCGGCGCCGGCAAGCGCGTCGAGGACCGCGCGCGACCGTGCGAGCTCGTCATCGCCGGGGGTGAACGCCGCGTTGATGATGTCCAGCTGGCTGGGGTGCACCGCCCACTTGCCGTCGAAGCCGAGCGCGCGCGCATGCTCCGCGCGCCGCCGAAGACCGTCGTCGTCACGGATCTCGAGATACGGCCCGTCTATCGCTTGGACGCCCGCCGCGCGGGACGCCACAAGCAGTGTCTCCTGGGCGTACAACCAGCGCTCGGGCGGTGCGGGGCCGGGCGCGCGCCCCAGCGAGGCAGCGAGATCCGCATATCCGAGGATGAGCGCCTCCAGGCGCGGCGAGGAGGCCGCAATGTCGCCGGCGCGCAGGAGCCCTGCAGCGGTCTCCACGAGGGCCTGCAGACCGACTCGGCTCACGGGTTCGCCGACCGCACCGAGCAGACGGTCGACCGCCAGAACGTCCTCCGCGGACTCGACCTTGGGAATGACGAGCGAACCGATTCGCGGCCCAGCTCGCGCCACCAGCTCGGCAACGTCCCGCTCGCCCCACCGTCCGGCAAGCGGGTTGATCCGCACCGCCACCGCCACCGCCACCGGTCGCTCGGCTGCCAAGAGATCGCCCACCAGCTCGCGCGCCTGCTCCTTGGCGTCGGGGACTACCGAGTCCTCGAGGTCGACCACGATCTCGTCCGCCTCAAGCGCGGCGGCCTTCGCCAGCATTCGCTCCGAGGACCCGGGAACGGAGAGCGACGAGCGCCGCGCGCGCATGTCCCAACCCTATCCGCCGGCCCCCGGTTGACACTGCTCCGGGGTGCCACAGGACACTCCGCGAGCGTGGGAACCCTCCCACCCCGGTGCATTCGCGAGCCCGCCGGCACCGAGGCATCAGACGGCCTCGTGTGCCGCGCGGCTATCGCGCCTGCACGCTGGCCGCGATGCGCGTTCCGTGCCGTGGCGAGAAGGTCACGTCGCGCCGGGCGACGCGTTCAGCAGAGCGAGTGGCCGGGCGCAGGACGCGCTGGCGCAGGATCACCGTGAGGACCACGCGCATCTCCCATCTCTGCGAACGCGGCGCCGAGGCAGCGGCGCACACCGCCGCCGGGACCGACGCGTAGGCGGACCCGGGTGCTTCAGGAAACGCTCTGGACTGCGATGAAGGACGACCTCCTCGGTGGGAGGCTCAGCGTGTCACCGAGGAGCGAGCTCGGCGAGGCCCGTCTTCATGTTGCACGCTGGATTGGATCCGAGTCGACGCAAGGTCGACGTCTGTCTGATCGCCGAGGCCGGGGAGATCGTCGACGAGTGGGCCTCGCCCGCGGACGTCGACGGGCTGCGCGGCCCGACCGGTGGAGGCACTTCGAGCGCGTTGGAAGGAACCGTCGACCGCGAGCAGCTGGGTGAGGCCGCCGAACATCAAGGCGACGCCGAACACCGCCGGTTCCACGCCCTTGGAGATGAACTCGGCGTTGATCATGCTGAGCATGAAGGTGGTAACGGCGAACGCCGCAAGGGCAAGCGGAGCCGAGTTGCCCCACTCCGGGCTGGCGCAGACATTTGCGGGCGCGGCTCCGTTGTGCTGATGCGCCGGAGCGAATCGCCGCTCTGTGACAGTGGTCGCCATGATCTCTCTCCTCCTCGGGGTTGAGTGATGGCGGGGATTGGAAGACGACTCGCGCGCGGCGCAGACTCCGCGCCGCAATCGGATCAGTTGGGTTCGCAGCGTCGACAAAGACCTTTGGCGGATCGTGCGCCCAGTCGTCAGCGCGCCATCGGGGTCCGCCCGGATCCCCGCGGAAACAACCCGCAGATGTGTTGCGGACTCGCCGCAGACTCGCTGCTCGTCTGTCGCCGATCGCGCTTGGCGGACTCGTGCTCGACCGCGCGACCGGTAATCCCGGGCACTGACCACCCGACCTCCGCCGCGGGAGCGAGTCAGCCGCTGTGTTCTACGCGTGCGCCGATCGCCACATGCCGGCGCCGGCCGCGCCCGACGCCACCGCGGCGTAGACCATCCCAGTGGGGGTGGCTTGCGCGCAGCCGCCCCCCGAACGAGACTAGGTGGCCGTGAGCTCGCAGGCTGTCCCGACGCGCGTTGTCATCATCGCCTACCGCACGGCTGCCACACCCGCCCTGATGGACGCGGTGCGCGCCCGCGCGGCGCGCGGCCCGTGCCGCTTCATGCTCCTCGTCCCGCGCCCCTACTGGGACCCCGACACCGACGAGGCGGCGCTCACGCTCGAGCTCGCGCTACCGCTCCTCGAGCAGGCGGCCGGCGGCCACGTCGACGGCGTGATCGGCGACCCCGACCCGCTCGTCGCGGTGCGCCACGCCCTCGAGACCGAGGGTTTCGACGAAGCGATCGTCTCCACGCTTCCCGCACGCGTCTCACACTGGCTGCGCCGCGATCTGCCCTCGCGGGTCGAGCAGCTCGGGCTGTCGGTCACGGTGATCACCGCGAAGGCGTTGAGCCGCGACCTCATCGCCGGGCGCTGAGCATCGCGCTCACGGGTAGATCGGCCCGCTAGCCTGCCGGACGGCGTTGATCGCCGGCAAGCGCTCGACCGCTTCACCCATGACGGACTCGCCCCAGCACCGGCGACGCGTGGGCGTCAGTACTCGATCGCTTCCACCTCGTCTCGGACATGCACGTGCGGCTCACCCTCGACGCCGGCGCGCTCCAGCGCGTCACCCAGCCCTGCACGAACGAGCGCGCCGCGTCGACCGAGGGGAACTCGCAGCGCGCCGTCTCGAAAACCGCAAACGGTGCGGCGCGTCGGCGGCGACCGAGCGCCGGCGACCTTCCGCGGCAGGAACGCCTTGACTGAACTGCACGTCATTCCCGATAAGCGCAGCACCTGGCGCGTCTGCGAGGGCGACGCGCAGACGGCGCTCTCGGAGCGCACCAATGCCGCCGAGGCCGAGCTCGCCGCGCAGACCGTGCCGGAGACCGAGACGCAGACCGGGTCGTGGTCCACGACCGTTACCACCGCACTCCCGACGTCTCCTTGCCGGCCGCGGTGTCGGCACGCAAGCAGCGCGCCCGCGAACGCCAACTGGCCTCGCCCGCGAACGCGCCCACCAGCTCACCCGCACGACTCAGAACCACTGATCGGCTGGGAACCCGCTCATCGCCCGGCGACGCCACGAATGCGACGGCTGCTCGCCGTCAGCGAGCAGCCGGGCCAGTCGGCGTCGCGCCATTCCGTCCGGACCCGGTCACCGGCCGCGCGTGCCACCCTGTCCGCCGAGGCGCGCATTTGACATCGGCGGAAGAGCGAGGAGAGTGGTCTCCGGATGGGAGTGCCCCGGTCGGAACGGCCGTGGGGACGACCGAGAAAGGCGGGCGCTCATGGCCCCGACTGGTAGCACGTCGACTTCGTTGCGGCGCGACGGCGCAACCGGGTTGGACACCGACTCGCGCTCGGCGAGCTCGCCGGAATCGGCGCTCCCGCCGGCACGACCGCCGGAACGCCAGCCGTTCGAGTTGCGCTTTGCAGATGTGCACGAGCCGGGCTGCGAGGCCACGCTTCGCGAAGGTCACGTCGGCGAGGTGCTCGCGCTGGCGTGCGAGCACGGCGCACGGACGCGCGCTCGGGCAGCGCGCTGCGCTCGGCTCAGAGGACTCAGCCGCCGCGGCGCACCGCGCGTGGGAGGCGGCGGATGACAATGCAACCTCGTCGTATGGGTGCTTAGGCTCGTGGCAGAACCACGAAAGGAGCGAGCAGATGGGAACGATCAGTGGCTCCTCGGCAGCCGAGATCGAGGCGCCGATCGAACGGGTCTGGGAGGTCATCGAGGACGTCCTGAGCGCGCCGGAATGGCAGGGTGGGCTCAAGGACATGCAGGAGGTCGAGCGCGACGCCGAAGGCCACGTCACTCTCGTCGAGAGTTCCTCCGACGCCAAGGTTCGTACGATCAAATCGACGGTTCGCTTCGCCTACAACGGTCCAACCCGCCTGGACTGGCGCCAGGAAAAGGGAGAGCTCAAGTCCGTTGACGGCTCGTGGGAGCTGGAGGACTTGGGCAATGGGCGCACTCGGGCGACCTACCGCCTCGATGTCGACCTTGGCCGTGTGCTCGGGCTGGTCATCCGCGGCCCCTTGGTCGACGTGCTGCGCGGCCAGCTCGTGGGGGCGCGCGCGGCAGAGCTCAAGAAGCGCGTCGAAGGCCGGTGACGGAGTCGCGTTCGCGGACGCTGCCCTGCGCGCGCCGGCGGACCCCAACCGCGCTGACAGCAGGTCCGCACGGCGCGGCTGTCGCCAGACGCGTATTGACGGTGTCGGACCGCATCCGTGCGCGAGAGGAGTGGTGTTGTGACGCTGGCTTGTGCACGCCCGTCGAGCCTCGGACGAGCACGAACAGCGGCTCGACGATTACCAGCGCGGCGGAGCGAGGCGCCTGCCGTTCGCGTTCTCTACCGATGTCGGATCAGCGGTCTCTACCGATGACACGGCCGGTGGTTTGGGCCTAGCGTCCGCGCGAAACGGTGGCGGCGAAGCCGTGCAGCGATTCACGCGGGTCGACAACGCCGGGTCGCAACGCCGGCTGACCGACTTCCGCAATGCACAGTCGACGGGACGCACGTCCTGCGAAAGGGGCAACCCAAATGCCAGAGACCAAGGCTCAGCGCAGCGCGGCAGCACGCAAGGGGGCGGCCACCCGCAAGCGCCGCGCCGCGGAGCGCAAGGCGCACGAAGAAGGGCAAGGAAGGCAAGGAGCAGGCGAGAGCGGTGGTCAACCGGACTTCCGAGGTCTCGGACGAGGTGCTCAAGTCGCTTGAGTCCGGGCAGCGTGCTGCCATAGAGGCAGTGCGCAACTTCGTCGACACCGTCGACGAGGCGCTGCCAGCACTCGGCGGACACCCATCCCGGAGGCAGGAGATCGTCGACGCTGCCTTGGAGATGGCAGAGCGACTGGTCCACACTCAGTATGACTTCCTGCGCCACGTCGTCCAGAACGCAGGGAAGGCGCTGAGCAGCCAGGGCCACGACAACAAGCGCGCCCACGGGTAGCTGTGGCGCCCGGGGCAATGCGCCCGTGACCAGACCTCGCGCAGGTTCCTCGGCGCAACTCGAAGCACCCGTGCCGCTGCGACGCACCCCGAAGCCGATCCAGATCCGCCCCGCAAGCGCTCGACCAGTGCTTGGAGGCACAGAAGCAGCAACGCCGGTCGTAACCGGCGGCGCTTCTGCCATTGACGACATGAAGGAAGCTGAATGACCGAGATCACACGAGCGGCGGACGTGCCTCCGCGTCTGACGGACTACGAGACCGAGTGCGCGACGTTCCGGATCGAGGTCCCGCAGCTCTTCAACGCCGTCATAGACGTCGTCGAGCGGTGGGCGGCCGAGGCGCCGGCGGACCTGGCGCTCGTCTCGCTTGACGGACAGGGCGGCGTCGTGGCTGAGCAGACGGTGGCCGACCTGGCGCGGGAGTCGCGGCGCGCGGCACGGGCACTGCTGGCGCTGGGGATCCATAAGGGTGATCGCGTGTTCGTGATGCTCCCGCGGGTGCCGGCGTGGTACGCGGTGGTGCTCGGTGCGATCAGGATCGGCGCGGTCCCAACGCCAGGGACGAACCAGCTGACCTCGCGGGACATCGCGTACCGCTTCCGCAGCGCCGACGCGGTCGCCGCTATCACCGATGCCGCAGGAGTCGAGAAGGTCGACGCGATCGAGGACCCGCCAGGGAGCCTACGTCACCGGATCGCGTGGGGCGGCGGCGCGGACGGCTGGGAGGACCTCGACGCGCTCATGGACGCGGCGGGCGACGGCGAGACGCCAACGTCGCCGACGGCGCGGCATGACCCGATGTTCCTCTACTTCACCAGCGGCACAGTCAGCTACCCGAAGATGGTGGTGCAGCCGTCCTCCTACGGGCTCGGTCATATCGGAACGGCCCGGTTCTGGCAGGACCTGCGCCACGGCGATCGCCACTGGACCGTCACGGACACGGGCTGGGCGAAGGCGGCATGGGGCGGCTTGTTCGGGCAGTGGCACGAGCGGGCCACGGTGGTGCAGGTGGCGCTGGGCAAGCCGGACGCCGACACGATCCTCTCCGTCCTGGGCCGCGCGCGCATCACCTCGTTCTGTGCGCCGCCCACGCTGTATCGGCTGCTCATTCAGGCGGACCTGGGCAAGTACGAGCTGCCCGACTTGCGCCACTGCACGAGCGCGGGTGAGCCACTTAACCCCGAGGTGATCAAGGTCTGGCGCGACGCCACCGGGCTGACGATCCACGACGCGTACGGGCAAACCGAGACGACCTGCCTGGTCGCCAATTACCGGGCTGTCCCGGTTCGCCCGGGCTCGATGGGCAAGCCGATGCCGGGCTACGAGGTCGACGTCGTCGACGACGATGGCCGGCCTGCGCCCGACGACGTGGTCGGCAGCATCGCCGTGCGCTACGAGCCGGTGCGTCCGATCGGGCTCTTCGACGGCTACCACAGCGACCCGGAAGCCACCGCGGCCCAGTTCCGGCACGGCTGGTATTACACCGGCGACAAGGCGTGGCGCGACGGCGATGGCTACTTCTGGTTCGAGGGCCGCGACGACGATGTCATCACGTCGTCGGCCTATCGCATCGGGCCGTTCGAGGTCGAGTCCGCGCTGCTCGAGCACCCGGCGGTCGCGGAGGCCGCGGTCGTCGGGAAGTACGACCCCAAGCGCACCCAGATCGTCACGGCCTTCTGCGTGCTCACCGCGGGCCACGAGCCGGGCGACGTCCTGGCCCATGAGCTGCAGGATCACACCAAGCGCTTGACAGCCCCGTACAAGTACCCGCGTGAGATCCACTTCGTGACCGAGCTCCCGAAGACCGTGAGCGGCAAGATCCGCCGCTCGGAGCTGCGCGAAGGCCTGCGGGGGGCCGGCTAGCGTCGGGCAAGAGACGGCCCGTAAGGTCCCGAGGCACGCCGCTGAGGCCAGTACTCGATACCCGAAGCCAACGGCTTCTTCTCGATCCCGGTGTGGTCATCCGCGGCCGGGAGCAGCTGCCGGCGCCAGCGCAACGCCAGCCGGGCCCGTTCAGCCTCGGCGCCCCCGGTGTGATCGAGGCGGCCCCTTGAGCGGGCAGCTTCACGACGTCGAGGCGCGGCGAGTCGCCGCTCCCCTGCGGCTACCGTCCCCTGCCGAGTTCGTCCGCTTCGCGCGCGAGTCCTTCGGGGCCCTGCACCAGACGTTTGCGGGACTGAGCGAACCCGAGCGCGAGGAGGCGCGGAGCGAGATCGAGCTCTCACGGTACGAGACGGCGGGCGGGTTCGAAAGCCCCTGCGAGCTGGTCGTCGGCACGGGTACCGCTCCCACGTAGGTACCGCGCCAGGCAGTGCACTGCACCAAAAACCGGAAAATATGGAGACGGCGGGAATCGAACCCGCGTCCAGGATCGTGCGAATGCGCCGGACACCGCCGGCTGAGCTACGCCGCGCGCCGTGTCGGCCGGCGTCGACGCCCGCGTGCGCGCCTGGAGGTTCGCGACGACGATGTGGGTGGCGCGAGGCACGAGGGCCGCGGGCTGACCGGCCTGGATGACCCACTCGCCGCGGTCGACGCCACGCTGCGTGTCGAGAGCCCCGAGGGCATCGGGCGCTCGTCGCGTTACTGGCGGGCCATCGCGACCCGGAGCCGCTCCTCGGGCGTGATCAGGTGGTCGGCGTCCTCGGCGTCGTCCCCGAGATCGATCTGTACCCAGTTGACCGTGCCGGTAAAGACGCTGCTCGCGGCGTCGTAGTCGTCGCTGACCGGCGACGCGCCGTCGCGTCCGACGTCGGCCGTCTCGTCTGCGGAGAAGATCATTGGCACGGTTGCGTCGACGCGGCCTTCGCCGACCTTGTCGCCGTCGAGGTAGAGCGTGACCGTGCCGCCCTTGGCGAGTCCGCCGCCGTCGTAGGCGAACTCCATGCGCACCTGGCGCGTTCCGGGTGCGATCGTGGCATCGCCCTCGATCGTGAACTGCCGCAGACCGAGCAGGTTGTAGCAGTACTTCGGGCGCCCGTCCTTGGTGTAAAGGCTCCAGCCGGCGAAGGCGCCGCCTTGGGCGATGATCACGCCTTCGACGCCCGTTTCGGGCACCACGATCTCCGCCGTCACCGCGTGCGACTTGTTCTTGATGTTGACGAGGCTGTTCTCGGTGAGGCGGCCCATTCCACCGAAGAGCAGCTGCGAGTTCCCCTTCACGAGTTCGGGGCGGCCGACGAGGTCGGCGTTGAAGCGCTCGATGCGTCTGTCGTCGAGCGGGAGGACGTTGTACTTGCGGGCCTCCTCGAGCCACAGCTGCTGGAGCTCAGCGAGCTTCTCGGGCATCGCGGCCGCGCGATCATGTGCCTGTGTCCAGTCGCCTGGTTCGTAGAGCTCCCATACGTCCTCGTCGAGCGCCGGTAGCTCAGGCGTCATGACCCAGGGCGTCGAGTGGCGCGTGACCGCCGTCCAGCCCTGGTGGTAGATGCCCCGGTTGCAGAACATCTCGAAGTACTGCGTCTCGTGGCGGCCGGCTTCGGTCGCGCCGTCGAACGAGTAGCCCATGCTGACGCCCGCCATCGGCTGTTGGGGTACGCCGTTGACCGACTTGGGCTGCGGCAGCCCGGCTGCTTCGAGCACCGTCGGGACGATGTCGGTCACGTGGTGGAACTGGGAGCGGATCTCACCCCGCGACTCGATCCCACGCGGCCAGTGGACGATCGTGCCGTTGCGCGTGCCGCCCCAATGCGAGGCGACCTGCTTCGTCCACTGGTAGGGCGTGTCCATCGCGTGCGCCCAGCCGACAGCGAAGTGGTTGTAGGCCTTGGGGGTGCCGAAGTCGTCGATATGGGCAGCGAGGAACTCCGGCGTCTCGAGCTCCGCCGCGCCGTTGAAGATGAAGTTTTCGTTGAAGGAGCCATTGACGGTGCCCTCGGCGGAGGCTCCGTTGTCGCCGATGATGTAGTAGACGAGCGTGTCCTCGAGCACGCCGAGATCCTCGAGCGCGTCAACGAGCCGACCGACGTGGTGGTCAGTGTGCTCGAGGAAGCCGGCGTAGACCTCCATCTGGCGCGCGAGCACCGGCTTCATGTCGTCCGGCACGTCGTCCCAGGCGGGAATCTCGTCGTGCCGCGCCGTCAGCTCGGCGTCGGGCGGCACAACGCCGAGCTCCTTCTGGCGAACGACGATCTCCTCGCGCAGCGCGTCCCAGCCCTGGTCGAAGCGGCCTTTGTACTTGTCCGACCACTCAGTCGGGACGTGATGCGGCGCGTGCGTCGCCCCCGGGGCGTAGTACACGAAGAACGGCTTGTCCGGCATCAGCGACTTCTGCTGGCGCACCCACTTGACCGCCCTGTCGGTCATGTCCTCGGTGAAGTGGTAGCCCTCCGCGGGCGTCCGGTCAGGCTCGACCGGAGTGGTGCCCTCATACGTGGCCGGGTAGTACTGGTTGGTCTCACCGCCGATGAAGCCGTAGAAGTACTCGAACCCGCCACCCCCTGTGGGCCACGCGTCGAACGGACCCATTGGGCTCGACTGCCAGACCGGCACCTCGTGGCACTTGCCGAACTGCGCCGTCGAATAGCCGTTCAGCTTGAGCGTCTCCGCCAGGGGCGCGCACGTATTGGGGCGCAGCGAGTTGTAGCCGGGCGCCGACGTCGCGAGCTCGGTGATGACGCCCATCCCGACGGTGTGATGATTGCGCCCGCTGAGCAGCGCTGCGCGCGTGGGCGCGCAGAGCGCGGTCGTGTGAAAGCGGTTGTACTTCAGCCCGTTTCCGGCGAGCCGCTCGGCCGTCGGCGTCGCGCACGGCCCGCCGAACGCGCTGGATGCCGCGAATCCGACGTCGTCGAGCAGAACGACGAGCACGTTCGGCGCGCCGGCCGGCGCCGCCAGCGGCCGAATCGGCGGAAACGTTGCGTCCGGGTCCTTGGCGTCAAACGGAAGCGAACCCTCGAACGGTGCGTCCGGGATCGGTAGGACGTCGCGTTGGTGCTGGTCGCTCATGGCTGCTCCGACTCGTGGATTGCTCCGGATGGCAAGCAGGTGCAGGATGCAGTGTGCCCGACCTGTCCGATGCTCACGGGGCTAGATTCGCCGACGGCGACGGCCCGGAGTGACGGCCGCTGCGCGACCGTACCACCGACTGCGATTTGCGTAGGTGACGCAGGACATTCCAGGTGAGCATCGCGTCCAAGCGACGCGAGCCCGGCAAGGCCAACTCCGCGCCTCCGCTGTCGCCTGACAGCAAAGCGCTAGCGGACGCGTTTAGGCTCAATTACCGGCGGCTGCTGCTTCTCTGCCTCCAAGCGGTAGGACACTCGCTCGCCGTACGAATCGCCTTGAGGAATAGTCAAGACCTGTGGATCGGCGTGTCATGCGACTTGCTGATCACCACCCTCTGATTCGTCAGGTCGTTCTGTCATGTCCGAGGGCCCCGCACCGGTGACGGCCGATGCGGCGGGCAGCGCGGTGATGGGCGCTGCCGTCGTCGTCCCTTTTCGGCCGGTCGCCCGGTTAGCCGACACCCACGGAAGCTCAGCTACCGAAAGGTTAGTCCTTTTTGGCGTTGATCTTGCGCGGAGTGGTGGGGTGGCCGCCAAAGCGATTTCGGGGAGGTCTGTCCATGGCTGATGACGACACGATTGGGAAGGTGTGGAGTCAGCCAGGGCCGCTGACCTAACGGGATCAAAAACACGCCTTCCAAAGGGGATTTAGCCGGCAAGACGGCCCAGGTCGCGGATGCGGTGGCGCGTGCGTGCAGCTTGTGGTCGGACGTGTCGCCGTTCGATCTCCCGTCAAAGGGACGGCCGCCCCGACATACTTTTCAACTTCGGGACACCTACCGCAACAAAAGGGCCGCTACAGAGCGTCGGCGGCGAAACCGTAACAACATCTATTGGCAACTTCACGCAGGTCGACATTACGTTCAACGGCGCTCTCTCGTGGACATCGCTGGAGAGCTACCAGCCTACCTGGTATGAGGGCGTCTTCGGCGGGTGCGTCTACCTGTTCGAAGCCGGCAGCCGTGTGGATCTGCCTATGGTCGCAACCCACGAGGTCGGACACGCATTGGGCTTGAAGCACGACACCACGCACAACAAGTCGGTGATGCAGCCGGAAGCCAACCTCTCCTCCTCCGCGGCGATGGGACGGATTGCCCGGCTCGCGGGATGGCGGCTGCCGAGCTGTGACGTCAAGGCTCTCGCCACCGTGTGGGGAAGCAGCCTCCCACCCATAAAACCGGTACAGAATCCGACCCCGGGCGGATGGTCGTGGTCGGTGGCCACATGGACGTTATAACAGGACAAGCTCAGGCCTGCCAAATCGCTCCCGCCTGCTCCTGGCGACAGCCTGGTTCCACCCAGCAGCTCGTGGCCGCCGGGTACTGCTGGAACGATTTTCTCAAGCCCCCCACCGAGGGGTACGGGTACATGTACCTGCACCTCACGGAAGCGTCGAAAATGACCGGGTTGGGCCCCACGCCGACCTTGGTTGGCGGTTACGTCGAGCTCACCAACCAGCCATCGACCAGTCCTATGGTCCGAAGCGGCCAGTGGGGCTTCCAAAGCAACAAGCCGCAACCGCTTGGCAGGTTCTACGCCTGGAATCCAAATCTGAACCCCGCAGCCCGCGGCTACCTCTACATCTACGGCGTGACGGCAGAGGCGGCCACCGACGCCGGCAACTTCGCGCTGGTCGTGCACAGCGGACAAACGCTGACCTCGAGCTCGCACGACATGTCAAACCCGCACCTCGCCAGTCCGTGGGGGGACCCGAAAAAGGGAAAGCCGATCTCCCTCACGGCCGCGGTCGACACCAACGGCGGGCCCTGGACGACGGGCCAACTGGCCGTGGAATAGCACCGACCAGCCGGCCGCACACGATGGCCCGCGATCGCGGCAATCTGATCGCCCGGGCGCACGCCGGCCGTCGCGGTCGGCCCGCGCGAGACGACGCTCGCGACTATGACACCTCCGGTCGGGAGCGACCGGAGATCTACTCCGAGCGAGGCGCGGCCGGAGCTGACGACATGTCGGCCGCTGGCGCTGGTTCTACACCCAGCAGCACGGCGACAACCCGACCTACGAGGTGCTCCTCACGCGCGGAGCAGGGCACGACACCTGGGGCGGCCAGCCGTAGTTCCTGAGGGCGCTGTCGTCCGGGCCTCCTTGAAGAAGTTCTGGCCCGGCGCGCGAGGACATGGCGAAGCGGTCGCCGGACCCACCCCCACGGGTCCGGCGCCGCCACGCCGAGCTGCGCCGGTTGTGTTCGGCTTGGGCAGGACAAGGACGGCGACCGCTGCGCGGGGCGTTGCCGGTAGCATCGCCACAAATGGCTGCCGCCGTGCGCTACCCCGCACAGGAGCGCGCCCACGCCGTCGCGTTCCTGGTCGACGCCTACGACGGTGTCGCGACCGAGCCCGGCAAGGGCCTCCCCCACGCCCAGGCGGTCGCCGACGTGCTCCGCCAGGCCCGCTTCGACCCGGTCGTTCAGCTCGCCGGCCTGCTCCACGATGTCGTCGAGGACACCGATCGCAGCGTCGACGACGTGGAGGCGCACTTCGGCCACACCGTCGCACGCATCGTCGCCGAGCTCACCGAGGACGACGGCATCCGTGGCTACGGCCGTCGCAAGCGCGCGCTGCGTGACCAGCTGCGGGCGGCCGGGTCGCCCGCCCTCGACATCGCGCTGGCCGACAAGATCGCCACCCTGAACCACGCCCTGATCACGGGCACCCACATACGCGCGCGCAAGCTCGATCACTACCGCGCCGTCGTGCAGGTCGGGCGCGACGGCGGCGTCGGCGACGCGCTCTGTCGCCGCGTCGAGGGCCTCCTCGACGCGGTGGAGGAGCGGTTCCCCAGCCGCCGTCGCAGCAGCGCGGCGGGTGTCGCCTGAGCGCGCGCGCCGCGCGCGTCACGACGGCTCGGCGACCAGGCCGTACGGGATCTCGGCGTGCACGCGCGTCCCGTGGCCGGGCGGGCTGTCCACCGCGATCGTGCCGTCAAGCGCGCCGAGGCGATCGGCGAGGCCGGACAGACCCGAGCCCTGACCGGCGTCGGCGCCGCCGATGCCGTCGTCGGTGACGTCCACACTCACGCGTCCGCCCTCGCGGCGGATCGCCACGGTGGCCTCGGTCGCCTGCGCGTACTTGGAAATGTTCGCGATCGCCTCGGCGACGACGTAGTAGGCGGCGATCTCGACCGCGGCGGGCAGGCGCTCACCGTCGTCGGCGTCGATCGTCACAGGCACGGGGGCTCGCGCAGCGAGGGCGGACACCGCGCGATCGAGGCCCTGATCGGTCAGCACCGCGGGATGGATGCCGCGCGCCAGCTCGCGCAGCTCGGCCAGGCTCGTCCTCAACTCGGCGATCGCGCGATCCAGCGTTGTCGTGAGCTCGAAGTCGCCGGTCACGCGCTGGCGCGCGTGGGCGAGCAGGAGCGTGACGCCGACCAGCCGCGCCTGGGCGCCGTCGTGGAGGTTGCGCTCCAGACGCCGGCGCTCGGTGTCGCTGGCCTGAACGAGCCGCGCCCGCGAGCCGCGCAGCTCCTGCAGGCGCGCGCGCAGCTCGGCGTCCAGCCGCGCGACGTGGCTGCGCAGCAGCCCGGCCAGGAACGCGAACGGCAGGACCGCGGTCGCGACGAACGCCGCCCACCACACCGCGTCGCCCGCGCCGGCGGTGGCCACGGTGACGAGCAGGAAGGCGAGCAGCCCGCACGAGTAGACCGGCGTGAGCTGTAGCCGTTCGAGCGGCCTCGTGCGCCACCAGCGCAGCGTCAGGCGGACCAGCACGATGACGAAGAGCGCCACGTAGAGCAGCGCCTGCGCCACGAGCGCGATGGTCGCCAGCGTGTGATCGTGGTGGACGAGCAGGACGTTGTCCGGGCAGTCGTCGCAGCCGAGGTCGTGCTGGTTGGCGACGAGCAGCGCGGGGATGCTGGCCACGGTGAAGACCAGGTAGCCCGCGATGACGATCGCGCGGTCGGCCCCCCGCGCCAGCCGGCCGGAGGGGAACGTCATCTCGAGGTGCAGGAACACGCCGCCCCAGAGCCCGCCGGTGATCTGGGCGATCGAGTAGAGCAACGGCGAGTTCGTGAGGCTGAGCGCCGAGACGAACCACGCGAAGCCCAGCAGCACCATCAGCGCACCGATCCGGCTCTCGGGCCTGCGGTGCCATCCGTACAGGCCCGTGCCGATGAAGTTCCAGCCCACGGCGGGCCCGAAGATCGCCCAGACGACCTTCGCGTCCTGGTGATCGCTGTTGAGCGCCACCACGGCCACCACGCCACCGCAGACGAGCGCCGCGAGGGCGACGACGATCGTGCCTGTGCGGGTCATGATCCGTTCCCCTCCATGCGCTGGACCTCGCGAGCGAGCTCGACCCGCGAGCGGACGTCGAGCTTGCCGTAGATGTTGCGCAGATGGGCCTCGATGGTGCGCGTGCTGACGACCAGCTGCTCGGCGACCTCGCGGTTTGTGCGCCCGGCCGCGACCAGCTCGGCGATCTCGAGCTCGCGCGCGGTCAGGGGCGCGGATGCTCCCGCGGCCGCCTCGCGGGCGGGGCGAAGGACGCGACGGCCGAGCTTGCGCAGCTCGCGCACCGCCTCGTCGCGGCGGCGCAGCGCTCCGAAGCCGTCGAGCTCGGACTCGGCGGCCGACAACGCCTCGATGGCGGCCTCGCGACCACCGGCGGCCGCGAGTGCCCGCCCCTCGAGCAGCCGCAGGCGCGCGGCGAGGAGCGGCGCGCCGCCCGCGGCCTCTCGCGCGCTCGCTGCGGTCGCGGCGGCCTGCGCCACGTCGTCGCGCGCGATCAGCACGGCGCCGGCCGCCATGCCGGTGACCGCGACCGCCCACGGCGTTCCGGCGCGCGCCGCGGCCGCCTCACCGTGCGCAAGCGTCGTCTCGGCGCCGTCGAGATCGCCGCAGGCGAGCTGTGCCTCGACAAGGTCTGCGGCCGCGCCCGGCCGCTGTGCGGGCAGCACAGCCTCGAGCGCGTCGCCGCCGAACGCGTCGACGAGCGTTGCGACCGCGCGGTCGGCATTCCCGGCCGCCGTCAGCGCCGCGCCGAGGCACCAGCCGGGCTGGCACGCCGCGTGGAAGCCCGCCGGCGTGGCGAGCTCTGCGGCCTCGCCTGCGTGGTGAAGGACAGCGGCCACGTCGCCCGCGGCCAGCCGCGCCGACGCGAGCGCGCTGTGCGCCCAGACGAGGACGCGGGGGATCCCCGACAGCCGCGCCCGCTCGAGTCCTCGTTCGGCCGCGTCGACGGCGTCGGCCAGCCGACCCAGCTCGACCAGCGTCGGCACCGATTCGAGGATCAGCTCCAGCTGGATGTTCTGGCGCCCCGTGTCCGCCGCCGTTGCCAATCCGCGCTCGAAATCGGCCAGCGCCGCATCGAACCGCCCCAGCGCGTGGCGCGCACGGCCATGCATCCACAGTGCCGGGAGCCGCGTGGCGAGCTGCTCGCTCGTGAGCCGCTCCAGCGCTGCGGACGACTCCTGCAGCGCAGCGGCCCCGTCCGGGCCGTCGGCCGCCGTGACGCACGCCAGGGCGCCGAGCGCCAGCGCCGCGGCCTCGAAGACCGGGTCGCCGATCGCACGGGCGTCGTCGCGCGCATCGCTGACCTGTGCCTGGACGTCGCCGAGCTCGCAGGCCGAGAGGGCGAGGAGGCAGAGCGCGAGGCGCAGGCGGATGCGATCGGCCGACGGCTCGGCGGGCAGCTCGCCGAGCGCGACCTGCAGCCGCCGCCGAGCGTCGTCGGTGCGACCCAGCCACCACTCCGAGTTCGCCAGCGCCACCGTGAGCGCGAACCGCCGCTCGGCGGGCGCCGTGCGCAACGCCCCGACCAGCGTCTCCCGCGCTCCGAACGGATCCCCGGCGGCGCCCTGGGCGTCGGCGAGCAGCCCGCCGATCAGCGCCCGCCGGTCGCCATGGTCGGCGGCGTCGGGCAGCAGGCGCAGCGCCGCGGCGTGAAAGCGCGCCGCAACCGCGGGCGCCGGGGACCGCAGCTCGTCGGCGGCTTCGGCCAGAAGGTCGATCGCCTCCTCGTCGCCCGGGCCGGCGGCCTGTTCGACGTGATGCGCGCGCTCGACCGGGCGGCCCCGCCGCGCTGCAGCGCGGCGGCGGCGCGCGCGTGCGCGCCCAGCCGCCAGCCGCCGGGGATCGCGGCGTAGATCGCGTGGCGCACGAGCGGGTGCCGGAACGCGAAGCGCCGCGGCGTGTCCGTTTCGCGTACGAGGGCGACGGCCAGGAGATCGTCGAGCGCGCGCGATCGCCGCCGCGTCGGAGAGCTCGGCCACCGCTGCCGCCAGCCCCGCGCTCGAAGGGGTCGCCGGCGATCGCGGCCGCGTCGAGCAGCCGCCGCGCGTCGTCCGTGAGCGTGGTCAGCTCGGCGGCCAGCGCCGCGGCGACCGTGGTCGGCACCGATCCGTCGATGTGCTGGCCTCGCGCGCGCGGGCGAGCTGCTCGAGGTAGAGCGGATTGCCGCCGGCCCGGGCGTAGATGTCGTTCGCGGTCTCGCCGACCAGCTCGATCGCCTCGGCCTGCGTGAGCGGGCGCAGCATGATGTGCGTCGCACGCTCCGTGCCCAGGGCCGCCGCGAGCCGCCCCGGGACCTGGCCCTCGCGCGAGGCCAGCGCCAGCAGGATCGGACCTGCGGGCGGTCGGCGCACGAGCGCGGCGAGTGCGTCGAGCGACGCCGGGTCCGCCCAGTGGACGTCGTCGAGGCAGAGCACGAGCGGATCGGTGGCCGCGAGCTCCTCGAGCGCGCCGCGCAGCGTCGCGTGCACCGCGTGGCGGTCCGAGCGCTCGAGCTCGACGTCGAGCGCCTCGTGCCAGATCAGGTAGGGCAGATCGGCCTCGAACTCGGACGCCCGCGCGCCACGGACCGCGCATCCGGTCTCACGCGCGCCCCGCGCCAGCTCGGCGAGCAGCGCGGACTTCCCGATTCCCGGCTCCCCCTCGACGACGATGATCGCGCCGCGGCCCGCGCCCAGCCCCTCGAGCGCGCGGGCGAGCGTCTCGCGCTCTGCAAGCGCGGCCGACCAGCGACGGGGAAGAGCCGACGTCCACGCCGGCGATTCTCGCTCAGGTGCCGAGGCCCGGATAGGTGATTACGCCGATGGCAGTCGGCGGGCGGCCCGCGACACTGCCCGCCATGGACAACGCAGGCATCCACCCCGCCGTGCGCATCGGGCACGTGCACCTCAAGGTCTCCGACCTCGATCGGGCGGTTGCCTTCTATCGCGACGCGCTCGGCCTCGGCGTCACCGCCGATGGCCGCGAGGTGGGGCTCGACGCCGCCTTCCTGGCGGCGGGCGACTACCACCACCACATCGCGATCAACACGTGGGAGAGCGCCGGTGCATCGCCCCCGCCCCCGGGGCACACCGGCCTCTACCACGTGGCGTTCCTCTACCCGGACCGCCGCGAGCTCGCCCGCGCCGTGCGACGCCTGATCGACCATGGCGTCCCGATCGATCACGGCACCGACCACGGCGCCACCGTCTCGGTCTACCTGTCGGACCCGGACGGCAACGGCGTCGAGCTCTACTACGACCGCCCGCGCGCCGAATGGTTCGACGCCGCCGGCCACCCGGTCCTCAAGGCGGAGCGCTTCGACCACCTCGAGCTGCTCGCGGCTCACTGAACCCCTCACGAAGGAGAACGACATGACACGCCACACCACCCGCCGGGTGCTGTCGTCGCTGCTCGCGGTCGGCGCCCTCGGGCTCGCCGGGAGCGCCTATGCCTCCGGCTCCGACGCGCCGGCCGGCGTCGACAAGCACGGGCACGACCGCACGATCCGCCTGGTCGAGACCAGCCCGACACCGCAGCTGACCGTCATCGACCTGGACAAGCCCGGCCTGTCCCGCGGCGACCACATCGTCGTCCGCGACGGCGTCGTCCGTCCCGACGGCGGAGCGCCTGGCGACCTGCGCCAGGACTGCACCCTGATCGACGTCGGCGCCAACATTCCGACGAGCACCTTCGAGTGCATGGGATCGATCGCCCTGCCCGAGGGCACGCTCATCATCCAAGGCCCGTTCGTGCCGGGCAGCCCCGAGCAGGCGCAGGCCGTCACCGGCGGAACGGGGCAGTTCCGGGCCGCGCAGGGCGACGCGATCGTCCGCGCCGAGGACGACCAGATCACGGTGCGGCTCGTGCGCTAAGCGCCCGCGCGCCGACGAACGTCCCTCGCGTACGAATCCTGTTCGTGCACCAGGGACGTTCGACGCCGCGGGCGGCGCGGACGTCCGCGACCGAGCGGTACCCTGAGCGCCGCCCGCGCCATGGTCCGTTCCAACCAGACCCTCGTGCTCGCGGCGATGGTCTTCGCCGTGGCGATGACGTTCATCGACCAGACGATCGTCGCCATCGCCATCCCGGACCTCCAGAAGGACCTCGGGCTGACCTCCACCGGCGCGCAGTGGATCATCCTGATGTCGATCGTCTTCGTGCCCTTCTTCTTCTTCGCGAGCCTCTACGCACAGGTCGCGCTGCTGGAGGACGCCTCGCACGCGGGGCTGTATCTCCTGTACTTCTTCCTGGGCTTCGTGATCATGGCCCAGGTCGGCGGGAGGATCCTCGACAAGCGCGGTGCGCGACCCGCTGTCGTGTCCGGCAGCGTGCTCGGCGCGGTCGGCTTCTACCTGCTGGCGCACAAGCTCACCGACCTGTCCCTTCACGATCAGTGGCCGTACGTGATGCTGGCCGGCGGAGGGATCGGACTGATGCTCGGGACGGCAAGCACCGATGCGGTCAACCGTGCGCCGAGCACGAGCTACAGCGAGGTCACCGGCATCACGCAGACCGCGCGCAACTTCGGGGCCAGCCTCGGCCTGGCCGTCCTCGGCGCGATCCTCGTCAGCGAGAGCCGGACGGCGGCCCACACCCAGATCGGGCTTCGCGCACTCGATGCAGACGGTCTTCTACGTCATGTCCGGCGTGCTGGCGACGACCTTCCTGGTGGCCGTGCGCGGGCTGCCGCGCGGGCGCGCCGCGGTGCCGCTAAGCAGCCTCGGGGAGGCTCCGGCGGGTGCTGGCCCGCCACAGGGCGGCCTTTAGCGGCGCGGCCAGCGCGCGGTGGGCCGGTGTCAGGAGCAGCCACAGGCGCGAGGGGATCGGCGCGGCCAGCGGGCCGTGCGCCACGGGGCGCAGCCCGTCGCTCCCCGCGGCGAGCAGCGCATAGCCGAGGCCGTTGCGGACCGCGGTCTGCACGCCGTTGAGATGCGGGCTCTCGGCCGTGAGCACGTACTCGAGGCCAAGCCCGTCGAGATGGCTCACCGCCAGGTCGCGCAGCCCGCAGGGCGGGTCGTAGGCGACGAGCGGGAACGGCTGCGGCGGGGTCTCGAGCGCCGCGAGCGCGGGGCTCGCCCACCAGCGCGCCGCGATGGTCCCCATGGCGATCGCGTCCTTCGTGCGCCCCGGATCGCCGACGATGGCCGCGTCGACCTCGCCGCGGGCGACGCGCTCGACGAGGACGAACGAGCGGTCGACTCGTAGCTGCAGCGGGCGATCGCCGAGCTGTTCGCGCACCGCGGCGATCAGCTCGGGCAGCAGGGGGTCGACGAGGTTCTCGATCGTGCCGAGCACGAAGGGCCCGGCCTCGCCGCCGCGCTGCAGCACGGCCACAGCGCGGTCGTGGGTGGCGAGCACCTCGCCGAGCTCGACGGCGGCCCGCTCGCCGTAGGACGTCAGCTCGACCCCGCGGCCGCGCTTGGCGAACAGCGGCTGGCCGAGCTGCTCCTCGAGGCGGCGGATGTGGCGGCTGACCGCCGGCTGGGTCAGGTGCAGCGCCTCGGCGGCGCGGTGGTAGCCGCCGTAGCGGACGATCGCCAGAAACGAGCGCAGATGTGCCGGGTCGAGATCTACACCGCCATGGTGGCGCGCCCCAGCCGAAGCTTCAAGGAACCGATCACGGATCTGCATCGGTCCACGGGCGGCTGCGATTGGTCGCGCGGCGGTGGACCGGCACCGTAGGAGCATGCCCAATCGCGCAGTCCTCCCGGCCTTCGTCCTGTTGTGGAGTTCGGGCTACGTGGTCGGAGCGCTGGCCATCGACCGCGCCGATCCGCTTCCGCTGCTCGCCACCCGCTTCGCGATGGCGGCGCTCGTCGCGGTGCCGCTCGCCCTGTGGGGCGGGCGCTGGCGCGGCGCGCCGATCGGGAGGCTCGCCGTCGTCGGGATCCTGCTGCAGGTCGTGCAGTTCGGCGGCATCTACGGCGGATTCGCGCTCGGCGTACCGGCCGCGCTGTCCGCGCTGGTCATGCTCGGCCTGGCGCCGCTCGCGACGACCGGCCTGGCCATCGCCAGCGGCCAGGAGCGCGCCGATGCGCGGGTATGGGCCGGGCTCGGCGTCGGCGTCGCCGGCGTGGCGATCAGCCTGGCGCCGGAGCTGGGCAGCGCACGGGTCGGTGCCGGCGTCGGCCTTACCCTGCTCGGGATGCTCGGGCTCTCGGGCGGAACCGTGCTGCAGAAGCGCTGGGTCGGCGTGGCCGACCCGCGTGTGGCCGTGGCCGTGCAGTCCGCCGTCGGCACGGCGATCGTCGCGCCCGCAGCGCTGCTGACCGGCGGCCACGTCGACGTCAGCGTCGAGTTCGGGCTCTGCGTGGGCTGGCTGGCGTGGGGCATGGGCATCGGCACGCTGCTGGTCTTCGTCCACCTTCTCCGTGTCTTCTCCGCCAGCGCGGTCACGGCGCTCCTGCTGGTTGTGCCCGCCGTGACCGCGATCGCGTCTGCGCTGGTACTCCGCGAGGCGCTGCACCCCGCGAGCCTCGCCGGGATACTGGTGGCGATGGCCGGGACCTACGCGGTAGTCGGTGCGGCGACGCCCACCCGCACGCCGCCGCACCGACGGACCCCCCAAGCGTTCAGGCCGCCCTCGCCAGCCGCGCCGGCACATCCGCCGGCTCGCTGATGATCATCGAGTTGGGCCCGATCACGGCCGCGACGACGAGCTCGATCCCGCGGGCCGCGGCGCGCGTGAACGCCATGCGGCGCGCGGTCGCCACATCGTCGGCACGGATGTTCTCGTGCCACGGCGCGAAGGTGCTCTGATCGAGGCCGACGACGAGATAGGTCATGGTTGCCCCCTGCGTTCGAATCCGATGGTCACGTCGCCCGCGTCGGCGCGGACGCTGTCGAAGCCGCGGCCGCCGATGAGCCGGTCGCCCGCGGCGCCGCGGGCGAAGACGCGGTCGTTGCCGGGCCCGCCGTCGACGCGATCGTCGCCCGACCGGCTGGCCCGCAGGACGTCGTCGCCCGGACCGCCGAGCAGCACGACGCGCGCGGCGTCGGTGCCGACGACGTCGGGATCATCGTCGCCGTCGAGGTCGATGCTCGCCCCGAGGTCGTCCTCGGCGCGGTAGCGGTCGGGACCGGCGGTGCCGATCACCTCCAGCGTGTCGCCGCCGGACCCGGTCAGCGCGAAGACCTTGGGCACCCGGCCGTGGCGCTCGTCGACCACGACGGTGTCCGCGCCGGGCGCGAACGCGCTCGCCACGACGATCCTCGCGGTCATCGCCGTCGCGGCGCAGTCGCGGCCGTCGACGAGGACGCGATCGCCGGCCGCGCGGATCGCGACGCGCGGCGCGAGCATCTGCACGTTGAGCGTCCCGCTCACGGCGTCATACGAGCACGTCGACGTGGCGCCGGCGGGCACGCCGAGCGCGGACACGGCGGCGAGCACGCCGGTGGCGAGGTGCGCGGTGTACAACGCTCTCAGCCCGCCGGCCCGCGGCCGCCGTCGATGATGATGCGCTGGCCGGTAATGTGCCCCGCGTCCTCGGAGGCAACGAAGCTCACCGCGTGCGCGACGTCGCGGTGCGGCGCGACGAAGCGCGGCGCGACCGTGTTGACGGTGATGCCGATCCGGGCGAGCTCCCACGCCCAGCTGCGCGTGAGGTCGTTCGGCGGCGGGTCGAGGAGCTCGGGATCGACCTTGACGATCCGGCCGGAGCCGTTGGCCTTCATCGCGGGCAGCAGCACGCGGCGCAGCTCCCAGGCGACCTCGCCCAACGGCGCCTCGGGCTGCACGCCCGTGGCGTTGAGCACGAGCACGTCGATGGGGCCGAGGCTGCCCGCCACCGCGGTCGCCAGCGCGGTGGCCTGGCGCGCGTCGCTGACGTCGCCGCTGAACGCCTCGGCGACCCCGCCGTCGCGGCGGATCTCACCGACGACGGCAAGCGCCTGATCGGCGTCGCCGACATCGTTGACGGCGACGGCGAAGCCGTCGCGTGCAAGGCGCCGCGCGATCGCGCGGCCCAGGGCGCGCGAGTCGCCGGTGACGAGAGCGACGCGCGGCTGCGTGGGGCGCCGCCCGCGGCGTCGTGTCTCGCGCGGACGAGAGCGTTCGGTGACCTTGGGGTAGAGCATCGTCGTCCCCACTATCCGGGCCGGCCGGCGACCTGACAATCGGTCGGCGACCCTGATCTTTGGACCCTGAGGGACCCTTAGCCGGCCAGCCGCGCGGCGAGCTCGGCCCGGGCGTTGACACCGAGCTTGCGATAGCCCGCGGCGAGGTGGGTTTCGACGGTCTTGATGCTCAAGAACAGCTCCTGAGCGATCGCGCGGTTGCCCTTGCCCGCGGCAGCCAGGTCGCAGACCTGGCGTTGGCGCGGCGTCAGCGCGGCCGCGCCCTCGAGGGCGGCGTTGCGCGGGCGCAGGCCAGTCGCCACCAACTCGCGGCGGGCGCGATCGGCCAGCACAACGGCGCCGGCCCCGTCGGCGTCGGCCAGCGCGGGCCGCAGCGCATGGCGGGCCTCGACGCGGCGGCCCATATAGGCCAGCGTGCTGCCCAGCTCCAGGCGGGCGCGCAGCGATTCGAGCAACCCCGGAACATCGGCGACCACGGCGATCGCCCGCTCGCACAGCGCAACGCGCGCCTCGGGGTCGGGCTCGGCGACAGCGCGCGCGTGCAGCGCGCCGGCGATCGGGACCGGAGCGCCGAAGCGCTCGGCGAGAGCAAGCTCGGCGTCGGCGAGCACGGCGGCCTCGTCGCGGCGACCGAGGTGCGCCAGCGCCAGGGCCGCGATCGAACGCCACGGCGTCCAGCTCGGGTTCGGCCGCCCCTGCGCCTCGCGCAGCGCGCCCACGTCGCAGGCCTCGGCGTGCGCGTGCTCGAAGTCGCCCTCGGCGAGGTACAGGTGCGCGCGCGCGTGGCGGATGCCGATCTCCCAGCGCGTCGGGCCCAGCACGCCGTCAAGGCGGTGCTCCCGCAGGAGCTCGTGCGCCTCGCCGTACTCCCCGCGCTCAGCGAGCGCGCACAGCAGCAGCATCAGCGCCCCGCCGGTGAAGATGTTGAGGTCCTCGTCGATGAGGTCGAGCACCAGGCGGGCGTGGTTCTCGGCCTCGGCCACCTGGCCCGTGCGCATCGCCAGGTCAGCCGCGTACCACGACGCGGCCGCCCGCAGCCGCAGCGAGCCCCGCGCCGTCGCCTCGGCCTCCATGGCCGCGATCGCCCGCCACGCCTCGTCGGCGTGGTCGGTCTTGATGAGCGTGCGCAGGCAGAAGTGGTAAGACGAGCGACGCCCGGCCTCGTGCAGCAGCCCGTAGCCGTCGAGTGCCTCGAGCGCGAGCGCCGCGCAGGTGGAAGCGTCGGGCTCCCCGAGCTCGACCCCGATCCACGCGCGGTGCGCCAGGACCACGCGCGAGAGCAGCGGATCGCGGACCCTTGACAGCTCGATCCCCCGTGCGCGCCGCGCGCGCTCGGCGTGGCGCTCGGGGATGAGCATCAGCGTGTCGAGCAGCGCGACCTCGACGGCCAGCTGCGCGTCGGCGTCCACCTCGGCGGCGAGCTCCTGCTCGAACAGCCGCGCGAGGTCGTCGTCGCCCGTGTCGATGACGTTCAGGGCGGCCAGGCGCGTGAGCACCTCGATGCGGCCCTCCCGATCGCGCACCTCGCGCAGGGCCTCCAGGAGGCGCCCCTGCGCGTCAGGCAGGCTGGCGTCGAAGGCCAGGGTGGCGAGCTCGGAGAGCATGCGCCCGCGGTCGTCGCCCGGCGCGCGCTCCAGGAGCGCCCGCTCCAGGTAGGCGGCCGCGGCGTGCGGCGCGCCGCGCTGCGCCGCGCTCGAAGCCGCCCGTACGAGCAGCGCGCTGACGTCCGGGTCCGCCTGCGGGCCGCATTGCAGCAGGTGGCTGACGACGGTGTCGTCGTCGGCGCCGCCGGCCATCAATGCCAGCGCCGCCTCGCGGTGCAGGCGCTCGCGCTCGGTGCGCGTGAGGTCGTCGGCCACCGCGACGGCGATCAGGCCGTGCGCGAAGCGCTCGCCGCCCGACCCGAGCAGGCCGGCGGCCAGCAGCGCATCGCGGGCCGGGCCCAGCTCGCCGACGGGGATGCCCGCCAGCGCGGCGACCACGTGCGGCGGGGCGCCGTCGCCGACCACCGCGAGCGCCGCAATGACCGCCCGGTCGCGCGGGGTCAGCGCCGCCAGCCGCCGGCGCACGACGTTGCGCGCGATCGACGAGACGGGCGGAGCGTCGCCGCCGGCTTCGTCGAGCGCCTCGGGGCCGTGGGCGGCGATTTGGCGGCCGAGCTCGCCGAGCAGCCACGGGTTGCCCCCGACGGCGCGATGGCAGTTGCGACACACCGAAGCCGGCGTGTGGGGCGCCTCGCGGCGGATCAGGCGCGCGGCGCCGCGCAGCGTCAGGGGCCGCGGATGCACGACGGTCGCCGATCGCACGCCGCCGATCAGGCTGAGCAGATCCGATGGGGCGTCAGGGTCGTCGGCGCGCGCGCCGAGCGTTATCAGCAGCGGAAGGTCCTCGATCCGGCGCGCGAGATACGACAGGACCTCGAGCGAAGGCCGATCGGCCCATTGGGCGTCGTCGATCACCAGCGCCAGCGGTTGCCTATCAGCCAGTGCCGAGCACAGCCAGAGCACACTGTGGGCGATCACCATCGTCGGGTCGCCGGCAGGCACGGTGCCCTCGAGGAGGAGCCGGCCGGCGGCGCCCGCGGCGCCCTCGAGCAGCCGCGCGCGCTCCTGGTCGGGGGCGTCGCGCAGCGGCGCCTCCAGCAGCGCGCGGATCACGCCGAAGGCGAAGTGGCGCTCCAGCGGCCCCGGGACCGCCCGGCGCACGAGGCAGCCCGCGTCCTCGGCCAGCGCGGCGCCGTGCTCCAGCAGCGCGCTCTTGCCCAGGCCGGCGGGGGCTTCGAGGACGACCACGCCGCCATTGCCTGCCGCGACTCTGCGGACCGCGCCCGAGAGGACCCAGAGCTCCACCGCGCGCTCGATCAGCGGCGGCGTCTCCGACGCGGTGACCGGCTCCGCTCCCACGACATGCAGGTGCGGATGCGCGATGACCGAGCCTCGGACCATGAGGGTCCAGACGCCTGATTGCGCACAAACCTTCCCGGCCGCGTCAGGGCACGACGCGAGGCGCGCGGAACCTCAGGGTGCGCACCCGATCGTCGGGATGCGGGCGCGCTGCTGTCATCAGGACATGTCCACCGTGGC
The DNA here is from genome assembly GCA_963821355.1 of uncultured Actinomycetes bacterium. Taxonomy (GTDB): domain Bacteria; phylum Actinomycetota; class Thermoleophilia; order Solirubrobacterales; family Solirubrobacteraceae; genus JAOPZW01. Next base: position 649,152 of record CAWGDO010000014.1, read on the forward strand.
CGTCACGCGACCTTCACCGGCGCGCTCGGCCTACGACCGCCTCACCGACGCGCTCGCCGCGCAGCGCTGCGTGATCCTCGACGGGGCGGCCACCCGAACCTCGGCTACCCGACGAGCAAGGGCCGGCGGTCGGACCCCGGCAGCGACGACCACTACGCGCGCATGGCGATGCGCTGGCGCGAGGAGGGAGCGCACATCATCGGTGGTTGCTGCGGCGTCGGGCCCGGGCAGATCGCGGTCGCTCGCGAGGCGCTGACCGGCACTCGCCCCGGCCGACACCGCTTGTCCGCACCCCGTCACCGCTTGTCTGCACCCGGTCGCCGCTTGTCTGCACCCCCTCACGAGTGAAAGGATCGCCGCCGGCAATCATCTTCCGAAAGGGGACTGGAAAATGGCTCTTTCGATCGGCGAGACCGCGCCGGACTTCGAAGCCGACACGACTGAGGGTCCGATCCGCTTCCACGACTGGATCGGCGACTCGTGGGCGGTGCTCTTCTCCCACCCGCGGGCCTTCACGCCCGTGTGCACGACCGAGCTCGGCTACATGGCGAAGATCAAGCCCGACTTCGACAAGCGCAACGTGAAGATCATCGGGCTGTCGGTCGATCCCGTCGAGAGCCACGAGAAGTGGGCGGCCGACATCGAGGAGACCCAGGGCTTCGCGCCGAACTACCCGCTCATCGGCGACGCCGACTTCAACGTCGCCAAGCTCTACGGGATGCTTCCGGCCGACACGTCCGGCGATCCGACCGAGCGCACCCCGGCCCAGAACGCGACGGTGCGCAACGTCTTCGTCATCGGCCCGGACAAGAAGATCAAGCTCGTCCTCGTCTATCCGATGACGACCGGACGCAACTTCGACGAGGTTCTGCGCGTGATCGACTCGCTGCAGCTGACCGCCGGCCACAAGGTCTCCACGCCGGTCAACTGGCAGCAGGGCGACGACGTCATCATCGCCGGCTCGGTCTCCGACGACGACGCCAAAGACATCTGGCCCGACGGCTGGGAGTCACCGCTGCCCTACATCCGGATCGTGCCTGATCCGGTCGGTCACGAATAGCGGATCTGCTCGTCCCAGACCGCCGGGCGGCCCTCGCGGGTGAGGTCGAGCAGGTTCCACAGCGGCTCCAGCGTGCCCACGTGCCGCGGGTCCTGCCCTGCGTCGGCGGGCGCGTAGAACAGCTCTGAGCCCCAGAAGTGGCGGATGGTGTCGCCGTCGCGCTCGAAGACGTTGAGCATCGGCCGCTGGGCGCCGTCGGGGGTCTCGGCGAGGTAGTCGCGGTTGTAGCTGTTGGTGGCCGAGGAGAGCAGCCGCAGCCGGTGCCAGCCACGCTCGCGCGCGAAGGTGAGCAGGCGCACGATCGGCGCCCGCGCGACGACCACGAAGTTCATGAGCTGGGCCGCGTGCTCGGCGGTGCCGTCGAGCTGGTCGAGCAGCCCGACGCACGACGGGCACGGCGCCTGCGCGAGCGGCAGGTCGGCCAATTCGCTGGCGGTCGGGCCGGGCCGCTGGTCGCCGGGGTCGCGCGGGAACATGAAGCTGTAGATCGCCAGCGAGTCCTTGCCGGGCGCGAACAGCTCGGACAGCCTGACCTCGCGCAGTCCGTCAGCGCCGGCGCCGTGGAACACGTAGTCCTCGGGGATCGCGCCTCCCGGCGGCAGCTCGCGCCGCGCGGCGGCGAGCGCCTCCATCGACCTGCGCAGCTCGATCTCGCCCTCGAGGAGGCGGTCGCGCGCCGCCCGGTACTGCGCTGATTCGTTCGGAAAACTCAGGCTCCCCACACCGTCACGATTGCACGCAGCGCCCAGCGGTGCATGTGCAGCAGCGTGATGATCGCCGGGCTCGACTGCTCGGGATCCTCGACGGCGCGGCCGTCGGCGAAGCCGACGGCGGCGACGGGCTCGCCGCCCACGTCGGCGATCGCCACGAGGCCTTCCGGCGGCGGGCCGCCGTGGCGCTCGGCCAGGCGGCGAAGCGACTCGTCGTCGGCCAGCGCGACCCGGACGTTGAAGTTGTCGGGCGCGGTCATAGCCCGAGCTCCGCCGCCGCGATCCCGCGCATGCGGTACTTCTGGACCTTGCCGGTGACGGTCATGGGGAACTGGTCGACGAGCTTCCAGTAGCGCGGGATCTTGTGCGTGGCCATCCGCCCGCGGCACGCCTCGGCGAGCTGATCGGACGTGAGCTCGAGGCCGTCACGGACCTTGACCCAGGCCATGACCTCCTCGCCATAGCGCTCGCTGGGAACACCGATCACGTAGGCCTCGCTGACGCCAGGCACCGTGAGCAGGAACTCCTCGACCTCGCGCGGGTAGATGTTCTCGCCGCCGCGGATGAGCATGTCCTTGATGCGTCCGACGATGCTCAGGTAGCCGGCGTCGTCCATCACCGCGAGGTCGCCGGTGTGCATCCAGCCGTCCTCGTCGACCGCCTCGCGCGTCGCCTCCTCGTCGTCCCAGTAGCCGAGCATCACGCTGTAGCCGCGCGTGCACTGCTCGCCGGGCACGCCGCGCGGGACGACGTCGCCGGTCACGGGATCGACGACCTTGATCTCGACGTGCGGGTGGGCGCGGCCCACGGTCGTCACCCGCCGGTCGATGTCATCGTCGGCCGCCGTCTGGGTCGAGACCGGCGCGGTCTCGGTCATGCCGCAGACGATCTCGACCTCGTCCATGTGCATGAGCGAGCGCACCTTGCTCATCACCTCGACCGGGCACGGAGCGCCGCCCATCAGGCCGGTGCGCAGGCTGGAGAGGTCGAAGTGGGTGAAGTCGGGGTGCTCGAGCTCGGCGATGAACATCGTGGGCACGCCGTAAAGCGACGTGCAGCGCTCGGCCTGGACGGCCTCCAGCGTCGCCAGCGGATCGAACGACGCGCTCGGCACCACAACGCAGGCGCCGTGCGTGGTGCAGGCGAGGGTGCCGATGACCATCCCGAAGCAGTGGTAGAAGGGCACCGGCACGCAGACGCGGTCGCGCTCGCTGTAGCGCAGGCCGCGCGCGGTGAAGTAGGCGTTGTTGAGGATGTTGCGGTGCGAGAGCGTCGCGCCCTTGGGCAGCCCGGTGGTGCCCGAGGTGAACTGGACGTTGATCGCGTCGCCGGGATCGAGGGTCGCCTCGACGGCGGCGAGGTCGCGCTCGTCCACGCGCCGGCCGTCGAGCAGCAGCTGATCCCAGTCGTCGTCGATCACGAGCGTCTCGCGCAGCATCGGGCAGCGCGGGCGGACCTGCTCGACCATCGCGACGTAGTCGGCCTGCCGGAAGCCGCGCGCCAGCACCAGCACGCTGACCCCGGCCTTGGCCAGCGCGTACTGCAGCTCGTGCGCCTTGTAGGCGGGGTTGATCGTCACGAGGATCGCGCCGATGCGCGCCGTGGCGAGCTGGGTGATCATCCACTCGGCGCGGTTGGGCGACCAGATCCCGACGCGGTCGCCCTTGCGCACGCCGCGAGCGAGCAGGCCGCGGGCAGCGAGGCCGACCTCGTCCCAGAGCTCGCGGTAGGTGGAGCAGTAGCCCTGATCGACCACGACCAGCGCCTCGCGCTCGCCGAAGCGCTCGACCGTGCGGCGCAGGTTCTCGCCGATGGTCTCTTCCAGAAGGGGGGTGTCGCGCGGCCCCTGGGCGTAGGAGAGGGGGAGGACCGCGGCTTGGCGTTCGATGAGCATGGAGAGTCAAGACGCGCGCGACGGCGAGCGCTTCCTCTGTGCGCTGCATCACCCAGACTGGGTGATGCCTCGTCACCCCCGCCCGCCGTAGCGTGCCCGTCATGACCAGTGGCGTGACTGACGGCAACACGGCGCACGGGCATCGTGGTCCTGCTCGTGTTGGCGACGCTGTGCTGGGCGATCGGAGGCTTTGCCCTCTGGGCCAACCGCCAGCTGCTCAACACCGACAACTGGGTCAAGACGAGCGACCAACTGCTGCGCGACGACACGATCCGGGTCGCCCTGTCGACCGCGCTCCTGGATCGTCTCTACCAGTCTGCACCGGTGGAGACGGCCGTGCGCGACCAGCTGCCGGAGAACCTGAAGCCGTTGGCCGCGCCGCTGGCGGCCGCCGCGCGCCGGGTCGCGACGCAGCGCGCTCCGGAGATCCTCGGGACCGACGCGGCACTGACGGCGTGGGAAAAGACCAACCAGACCGCACACAAGGTCTTCCTCAAGCTCGTCAACGGTGACCTCGCGCCCGGCGGGGAGGTCAACCTCGACGTCGAGAACCTGCTCACCCAGGTCGCCTCCGGCGTCGGCCTTCCGACGTCCGTGGTGCAGAAGCTGCCCCCGCAGTACCAGCAGATCACGGTGCTGAAGTCCGATCAGCTCAAGAGCAGCCAGGACGCTGTGAAACTGCTCAAGTCGCTGCCGTGGATCCTGCTCCCGCTGGCGCTCATCCTGTTCGCGGCTGCGGTCTGGCTGGCGGCCGACACGCGGCGAGAGATCGTCTGGGTCGGCGGCTGCATGATCTTGGCCGGGGTCATCGTGCTGGCGGCTCGCCGCCTCGGCAGCGACTACGTCGTCAACGCCATCGCTGACGCGCCCAACATCCGGCCGGCCGCCAAACACACATTGGCGATCGGCACCTCGCTGCTGACCGACGTCGCCTGGGGCTCGATCGTGCTCGGCGTGATCATCGTTGTGGGTGCGTGGCTGAGCGGCGCCGGGAAGCGGGCGACAGCTCTGCGCGTCCGTGAGCGCGCCGGCTATGCGCGACCACGCCGCCGCGACGCGGGTCGCCCTTGGCTTCCTGATCCTGCTGCTCCTCATCTGGGGGCCGGTCCCATGGACGCGCAACCTGATCTGGATGCTCGTCCTGGCGATCATCGCCTTCGTCTGGCTGGAGTGGGTGCGCCGCCGCACGCTCGAGGAGTTCCCCGACGTCCAGGCCGGAGAGCTGTCGCGCCGCATGCGCGGCGTGTTGCCGGGCGGGCGGGCGAGCGCCGCCTCCTCCGAGGATTCGCTCACCCGCCTGGAACGCCTGGCCGACCTACGCGCGCGCGGGATCCTCGACGAGAACGAGTACCAACGCGAAAAGGCGGCGCTGCTGCCGCCTACGCAGCCAGCGCCTTCGCCTTGAGCGCGTTGAACTCCTCCTGAGTGATCGCGCCGCTGTCGAGCAGCGACTTGGCCTTCTCGATCTCCGCAGCGCTGCCGCCGCCACCCTCCGCGGCGACGGACTGGACGTAGGTGTCGAACTCCTTCTGCTGGCGGCCGATGCTGTCGGCCTGGCGGTTGGCCATGCCGTCGTGCTCGGCGATGAGGTAGATCAGCGCGCCGAGGAACGGCAGGATGATCAGGAAGACCACCCACAGCGCCTTGATCCATCCATTGATGTCCTTGCGGCGGAAGACATCCGTGAGGATCACGATCATGATCCAGATCCAGACCACCCACGCGAAGAAGATGATCATCGTCCAGAGGATGTCGAGAAACGGGTAATCGGCAGCGATAACCATCTCGGTTGGCTCCTCCTAAGAGCTCCAGGGTCGATCGAGGGTCGATCGATCGCGGGTGATCATAGTCCGACGTCGGACGGATTCTGACAAGACGCCGTGCACGTCGATGCGGCGGAACGTGCCTCCCGCGCGGCCCGGATCAGCCGCGCGGGAGCGCGATGTCACGCGGCGCGCCGGCCCTCGGTGCCGCGCGTGGCGATCTGGTGGATGATCACGATGTCGAGGGCGAAGATCGCCAGCGACCACAACGGATAGGCGGGGATCGACAGCAGGGCGGCGATCGCGCTCAGCCCGGCGGCGATGATCCCGACGATCCGCCCGTAGAGGCCGCCGCTAAACAGCGAGAAGGCCGCGAAGAGCAGCAGGACGCCGAGGATGAGGCTCACCCAGCCCCACGTATGCAGGCCGCTGAGGATGTACTTCTGGTCGTTGACGAAGAACTTCGAGTCGCCGATCGCGGCGATCCCGTAGATCACGTTCAGGACGCCCGCGATCAGGAGCAGGACTCCCGCGAACGTCACCCAGCCGGAACGTTGCTCGCCCATGACGCGTCCGCTCAGGAACCGGCCGCGGCGGAGGCCTCGGCAGGGTCGCCGATCGCCGCGCGCAGCTGCTCCTCGTCCTCGTGGCTGAGCGACGTCTGGATGATGTGGCCGCCGTAGGGCGCCACGCGTTCGATGACCTTGTCGCGCGCGTCGGTGCTGCCCAGCGCGATCAGCGCCGCCTTCCCGGGCTCGAGCTTGGCGCCGAGCTCCTTCAAGAACGAATCGTTGACCCCCGTGTCGGTGAGCTTGCCGGCGACGGCGCCCGTCGCCGCGCCGACGGCGATGCCGAAGAGCGGGACCAGGAACAGCAGCCCGATGAGGCCGCCCCAGGCCGCACCGCCGAGCGCGCCCGCGCCGGTCGTGTTCATGGCCTGGTGCAGCTTGATCTTGCCGTCCGGCTGGCATTCGACGACCACCGCGTCCTCCAGCCGCAGCAGGTGCTCCTTGGTGGCCTCGATCAGCTCCTGGCGGACCTTCTCCGCCGTCTCAGCGTCGTCGTAGGCAACCGCAATGAGCGTGCTCATATCTGTGCTCCTTGTCGAGAGAGGTAGGGGTGTTCGCGCGTCGCGCCGCGGCAAAGGGGGACCGCGCGCGTCGCGCCCGGGAGCGTACACCCCGCTCGCCGGCCGGCGCATACCCACTTGCGGCGATCCGATCCCGTCTGCGAACCTCGCACCATGGCTACCACCGCAGCACCGCTCGCCCTGTCCGACGAGGGCCTTGTCGAAATCCTCGGGCTGATCGAGGGCGCCGACAGCGTCGAGCTGAAGCTGACCGTCCCCACGAACTCCCAGCGCTCCGCCATCCGCGCGCTCGACCTCGATCCGCTCGACGCGCAGATCCGCCAGGTCTTCTTCTTCGACACGCCCGACCTGGCCCTCAACAAGGCCGGCGTCGTCGTGCGCGCGCGGCGCGTCCAGGGCAAGGGCGAGGACTCGGTCGTCAAGCTGCGGCCCGTCGTGCCGGAGGACATCCCAGCCGAGATGCGGACGTCGGACAACCTCGTCGTCGAGGTCGACGCGATGCCCGGGGGTTATGTCTGCTCGGCGACGCTGAAGGGCGTCGTCTCGACCGGCGAGGTCAGAGAGGCAGCCCGCGGCGATCGGGCGCTGAGCAAGGTCTTCTCCAAGGAGCAGCGCGTCGTTCTACAAGAAGCACGCGCCCGAGGGCGTCGGCCTCGACGATCTCGCGACCCTCGGACCGATCTTCGTCCTCAAGCTCAAGACGAACCCCGAGGGGTTGCGTCGCAGGCTGGTCACCGAGATGTGGCTGTACCCCGACGGGTCGCGCGTGCTCGAGCTGTCGACCAGGTGCGCGAGGAACGAGGCCTTCCAGGTCGCCGCCGAAAGCCGGGCCTTCCTCACCAGCCGCGGCGTCGACATCGCGGGCGAGCAGGTGACCAAGACCAAGCAAGGCCCTCGAGTTCTTCTCCAAGGAGCTGCAAACCGGCGGTTAGTCACGAGCGCTCAGCGCTCTCCCGGATCGAATCTGACGTCGATGCGCTCGCGCGGATCGCGCTGCTCGGCCTGCGCCGCGCGGCGCAGCGCGACCTCGTCCGCCGCGGACAGGCCGCCGCCGAAGAGCGACCGCGGCCACAGGCGCTGGTCGAGGACGACGTTGATCTCCACCGCGACGAGCACGAGCTGAGCGGCGAGCCAGAGCCAGGACAACAGGCCGATCACCACCGCGAAGACGCCGTAGGTCTCGCTGGACTGAGCGACCACGTGCTCGACGTAGAGGCCGCCGAGGGTCTGCATCCCCAGCCAGATCAGCGTCGCCAGGACGACGGCGGGAAGCACGCGTCTCGTGGTCACCGCCGCGGCGGTCATGAGCCGGAACGCCACGAGGAAGACGACGAAGTCGATGACGACCGAGCCCGAGAAGCTCAGGATTCCGGCGAGCGGGGGCTGGATCGTGCCGTTGCGCGACAGGGTGACGACAGCCGTCGAGACGACGTTCGCCGTGCCGATGACGGCGAGCACGGCGAGCCCGCGCAGCCGCGAGCGCAAGAAGTCCGGCCTGTCCATGCGCGGCACCGCCCACACCTCGTCGAGCGCGTTCTCGATGGCGAGCGTCACGCCGAGACCCGCCCAGATCGCCAGCGCGATGCCGATCGCCAGCGCGACTCCGCTGCCCTGCAGCGAGGTGACGTCGCGAGCGAGCTGGTCGCCGATGACCGGGATCTGCGAGACCGTCGAGTCGAGCACGTCCTTCTGGAAGTCCTCGTTGCCCTCCAGGACGAAGCCGAGGATCGAGACGAACGCCAGCAGCAGCGGGAACAGCGAGAAGAAGGCCCAATAGGCGATGAGCGCGGCCAGACGCGACGCCCGGTCCTCCTGGAACTTCTTGAACACCGCGACCGGGAACGCCGAGAACACCGTCGACTGCTGCCAGCGGTCGAGCCTGTCGCGCACGCGGTGCAAGTGTCGCAGGGCGTCAGGCCGGATCACCCGGGCCGGGTGATCCGGCCTCACCCGCGCGGCTCATATCTTCGGCGCCATGGACGACGTCGGAACCATCGCGAAGGAGTGGTGGATGCTCGCGATCCTCGGGGTCGTGTCGCTGATCGCCGGGGTGCTCGCCATCGCCTATCCGGACATCACCCTGCTGGCGATCGGCGTCATCTTCGGGATCTACCTGCTGCTCGCCGGCATCTTCGAGCTGGTCAACGCGATCATCGGCGACGCGGAGTCGCGCGCGCTCGCCGCGATCGTCGGCGTCGTCGGCCTCGTCGCCGGCCTGGTCTGCCTTCGCCGCCCGGGCCAGAGCCTGCTCGCGCTCGTCCTCGTGCTCGGGATCTACCTCATCGTGGTCGGCGTGGCGAGCCTCGTCCGCGCCATCGGCGACTCCGAGCACCGCGGCTGGGCCCTTCTCGGCGCGCTCGCCGACCTCGTGCTGGGGATCCTCATCCTCGCGGTGCCGAAGGTCAGCCTCGCGACGCTCGCCCTGCTGTTCGGCCTTTCCCTCATCTTCCGCGGCGCCATCGCGTGCGTCGGCGCCTTCCAGTTGCGCAAGCTGCGCAAGGACGATGCCGGCGCGCCGCCCGTCGGCACGGCCACCGCCTGAGGCCCGTCGTCACCCCGACGGGGTGACGTTGTGCTTGCGCAGGTAATCGAGGTACAGCGGCCGCATCAGCTCGGCGACCTCGCCGCGCCCCGAGTCGGTGATGTCGTCGAGGTGGCCGCTCATGCGCTCCATGTCGTTCTCGAGATCCTCGGTCTGGCCGGCCGCGGCCTCCGCCGCTGGGAGCGACTCCATGAGCCGCCAGAAAAAGCGGACGTCGAGGTGGCGGCGGGCGCGGCGCACGGCGAGGTCGTGCAGCTCCTGCGAGGACAGCTGCTCAAGGGGGTCGGGTTCCTGATCGGTCATGTCCCGCGCAGCCTACGCGAGGCTCATGCTCTCCCCCGGCATGAGGATGCGCGTCTCCGTCGCGGCGGCGTGCTCTTCCACGGCCGCGGCGAAGGCGAGCGCCGGCGTACGCGGGTCGGGGTCGTGGCGCGCGCCGATCGACCGCATCGTCCCCCAGTGGATCGGAATGGCGACAGCCGGACGGATGAGCGCGACCGCGCGGGCGGCCGATTCCGGGCCGAGATGGCCGGCGGGCAGCCGCGGGCCCCAGCCGGCGATCGGCAGCAACGCGACGTCGACGCGCCCGGCGAGCTGCGCCATCTCGTCGAACAGGTCCGTGTCGCCCGCGAAGTAGACGCGGGTGGGCCCGTCGAGCAGGAACCCCAGCGCGTCCATGTCGCGGCCGAGCGGATGGCGCTTGCCGTCGTGCAGGGCGGGCAGGGCCTCGACGCGGATCGATCCGACGCTGTGCGTCGCGCCGACGGTCATCTCAACGGTCTCGCGCACGCCGGCGCGGCGCAGGATCGGCGCGCACCCGTGCGGCGCGATCACCGTGCACTCGCCGCCGACGCGCCGCAGCGAGGGCACGTCGAGATGGTCGGCGTGGGCGTGCGAGATCAGGATCGCGTCCAGCGGCAGCAGATCGTCGACCGCGGCCATCGGTACGTGCCGGCGGATGTGAGCCACGCGCCCGCGCAGGACAGGATCGGTGAGCACGCGCACACCGTCCAGCTCGACGAGCACCGTCGAATGCCCAACGTAGGTGATCTGGCCGGCGGTCACGGCCGCAATATCGCGACCGGGAACGTCGCGCACAAGACGCAGGCGCTGCAGCGCACCACGCGCTCGACGTATCCTCACAGACGGAGATGCCACTCGACACCCAAGCTCGACCGCGCCGGCACGGGGCACGAGCGCAGGCACTCCACGCTGCCGCGCTGGGCCTGGTGGAACCCGATCGGCGCCGAGCGGCCATGGACCGTCGGCGTCGAGGAGGAGGTCATGCTCCTCGAGCCCGGCGGTTGGACGCTCGTCAACCGCTTCGACGACGTGAGGGCCGCCCTGCCGGAGCGGCTTGCCGGCCGCGCGTCGGCTGAGACCCACGCCTGCGCCCTCGAGCTCGCCAGCCACCCGCACGCGGTGGCCGCAGGCACCGCAACCGAGCTCGCGGACCTGCGGCGGGCACTGGCCGAGGCGCTCGGCCCCCTCGGTCTGCGGGCGGCCGTCGGCGGGACCCATCCCTCCGTGGTGTGGAACGAGATCGAGGTCTCGTCGGGCGCGCGCTACGACCGCATCCGCGCGTCGATGCGCGGGCTCGGCCGCCGCGAGCCGACCTTCGCCCTGCACGTACACGTCGCGGTGCCCGGCGGCGACGCGGCCGTGCGCGCCCTGGCCGGGCTGCGTGCGGACCTGCCGCTGCTCCTGGCCCTCTCGGCGAACTCGCCCTACTGGCAGGGCCGCGACACGGGGCTGGCCTCGGCGCGCGTGCCGATCTTCTCGATGTTCCCGCGCGTCGGCATCCCCCGGCACTTCGACAGCTACCGCGACTACGTCGCCGCCGTCGACACTCTGGTGCGCGCCGGCGCCGTGCCCGATCCGAGCTTCCTGTGGTGGGACGCGCGGCTGCAGCCGCGCTTCGGGACGGTGGAGGTGCGAATCATGGACGGCCAGGCGCGCTCGGCGGATGCCGCGGCGCTCGCGGCCCTGGTGCAGTGCCTGGTGCTGCGGCACGCCGAGGGCGGCCGCCGGCGCGAGCGGCTGATGCCCGAGGCGCTGGCCGAGAACCGCTTTCTCGCTGCGCGCGACGGCATGGACGCGAGCTTCGTCGCCGAGGAGCCCGCGCGGCTGCGGCCGGCCGTCGAGCGGCTCGCCGACGTGCTCGACGAGTGCCGTCCGCTCGCGTCGGCACTCGGCTGCAAGGACGAGCTCGAAGCGATCGGGACGCTGGCAGGCGATCCCGGCCACGCGCGTCAGCGCGCGATCGGCGAGGACCGCGGGCTCGTCGCGGTGGCAGCCGAGCTCAGCGCCGCCTTCTCGCCTGTGGCGACCGCGATCGGCTTGAGCGCCGGGCCCCTGTCGATCGAGTAGACGACGACGGTTCCCACGAGCCGGTCGTGCAGCGCGCGCCGCTGCCGGTCGAAGAGGATGAACAGGAACCCGATGCACAGGATGATGGCCGAGAGCGCCAGCGCGACAACGCGGACGAGGGCGCGGCGCCCACTGATCGGCTCGCCCGTGTCGGCGTCCTGGACATCGATGTGCATCACCCTGTTGCCGGGCGTCTGGCCGGTGGCCGACCAGAAGAAGGCGAAGTACGCCACGATCCAGATGAACGCGACCACGGCACCGATGGCGGCAAGCACCTTGCGGACGTCCTGGGGCATGCCGACGAGCGACAGGCACAGGGCCACTATGCCGCCGACGAACAGGATGACGGCATCGATGATCAGGGCGTCCAGCGCGAAGGCCAGCGTCCGCGTCGCGAGCCCGGCGTAGACGGTGCCGCCGGCCTCGACGGACACCACCGGCACCACCGGCGGCGCCTGCTGGAACGGCTCGATCGAGTGTTCGGTCATGTCGACTCGACCGTCGTGGGGCCGTCGTTGGACTCCGGCTCCGCCGACCGCCGCCGCAGCAGCCGCCCCGCCAGCCGCTCGAGCCTGGCATCGGCGGTACGCGAGCGAGCGCGCACCGCGCCGGCCATCTGATCCGCGAAGCCCATTCCCTGCTGGGTGATCGCCTGGGTGACCGCGGGGCTGGCGACGATCTGGTCGACGAGGATCCATAGCGCCTCGGTGCGCGGCAGGTCGTCGAGCACGCCCGCCACGGTCTCGTCGACGACGCGGCTCTCGACGATCCGCCGGATCATCCGCTCGACGCCCGGGCTCTCGAGCGCACGCTCGAGCAGGCGCTCGGCGCCCGGGCTGTCGAAGGCCTCGGCGATCGCGTCCTGCAGGGCCTCGCTCTCCATCGCCAGCGCCACGACGCGCTCGAGCTCGGGCCCGCTGAGGAAGCGCGTGGCGATCTGCTCGGCGACCCCGTCGTCCAGCAGCTGCTCGACGACTCGCTGCGAGACCTCGTAGCGGACCAGGTCGCGCACGACGACGTCGACGAGATCGCCGCTCAGCGCGCGGGCGATGGAGCGTTCGGCGAGGTCGCTCTCGAGCACCCGCTGCACGGCCTGGTCGGCGTAGGGCGACTCCAGGGCTCGATCGATGAGCGTGAGGGTGGCCTGACCCACGCGGTCGGCGACGCGCGCCTGCATGTCACGCTGCGCGAGCCGTGCGATCTCCACTGTGGCGACGGCCGGGCGCACGACGAGAACGCCGGCGGTCAGGCCGGCGGAGGCCGCCCCCCGTGCGGCCCACCGGATCGTCGCCCCGACCACCGATCGGCCAATCAGCTGCCGAGGATCTTGGCCTTCTGGACCGCGAACTCCTCGTCGGTCAGCACGCCCTGCTGGTGCAGGTCGGCGAGCTGCTTGAGCTGCTCGATGGGGTCCGGGGCCGGCGCGGCCGGCGGCGGGGCCTCCTCGTACTGCTGAGGGGCCTGGTCGTACGGATCCTGCGCTCCTGCTCCCCCCAGCGCCGCGCCTGGCGGCGCGAGACGCGGTTACTCACGGAGGTGGCAGTACCGGCGATGACTGCGGTGCGGGCGACCCCGCGAAGCAATCCGGGCATGACGGCTCCTTTCAGTTCAGCTGGTTGCGCCGGCCTCGGCGCCCTCGAGGGCGGCAAGGATGGCCTGGATGGGGATGCGGCCGCTGGCGACGAGCTGGCCGCCCGACTTGCGCACCGCGACCGCGACCGGAGCGGCCCAGCGGTTCTCCCAGACGAGCACGGCAGCCGACGTCCCGGGCTCCAGGACGCTGGCGGCGTCCTCGAGGTCCTCGTCGCTGAGCAGGCCCGTCGAGGCGCCCTCGAACTCGGCGAAGCCGGCGGCGTCACGGTCCATCGCACCGGCGTCGAGGGCCATGATCGTCCCGTCCTCGTCCTTGACCATGAAGGCCACGTCGAGGATCCGGATGATCCCGCGCTCGACGAGATCGATGATCAGCGGCGCGACGTCGCCCGCCGGCTGCTGCTCCTTGCGCGGCCACTCGAGGACCACGTAGTCGATCGGGCCCAGCTCGTCGAGATCCTGGGCACTCAAGCTGTCCTCAAGGCTCATCGCCCCTCCTTCGTCGTGGTGTCCGAACACGACCGCCCCGTCGCCTCGGACTATCCCGTGTTTCTTGTTGAAAGCGCATCATCCCATTTGCATGGCCCCGCTGCCGGGGTGCTGGCGCGTAGGATCCGCGCCATGTGCCGTTGGAACGCCTGGTTCGGCCAGCCGATCATTCTCGACCAGCTGCTCTATCAGACCCAACACGGCCTCATCGACCAGAGCCTGCACGCTCGGATGGGCGTCGAGACGACCAACGGCGACGGCTTCGGCATCGGCTGGTACGCGACGCGCGACGGTCAGAGCGACCCGGGGCGCTATCGCAGCGTCACGCCCGCCTGGAGCGACCCCAACCTGCGCGACATCGCAAAGCACATCGAGTCGCCGCTCTTCCTGGCCCACATCCGGGCGACGACCGGGACACCCGTCCAGGAGACCAACTGCCACCCGTTCCGCCACGGGCGCTGGCTGTTCGTCCACAACGGCGCCATCAACGGCTTTGACCTGATGCGCCGAGACCTCATGCTGGCGGTCGACCCGCCGTACTTCGACGACATCCGCGGCTCGACCGACTCCGAGACGCTCTTCTACCTCGCGCTGACGTTCGGCCTGGAGGGCGACCCCATCGCCGCCGTCGAGCAGGCCGTCGGGCTCGTCGAGTCCATCGGGCACGCCCACGGCGTGGAGTATCCGGTCCAGATGACGCTTGGGATAAGCAACGGCGACCGGCTGTGGGCGGTGCGGTACTCGTCGGAGGGCAAGTCGCGAACGCTGTACGCCTCCGCCGACGCCGACACGCTGCGCAAACTGCACCCCGACAACCCGTACTTCGCGCGCTTCACCGACGAGGACCGAGTCATCGTGTCCGAGCCGCTCTCCGATCTGCCGGGCGTCTGGATCGAGGTGCCGGAGTCCACGGCCCTGGTGGTGCAGCAGGGCAAGGACGAGCACCGCCCGTTCAAGCCGCGCCACCCCACTCCGGGCTGAGCGTGCGCTTCAGCCCGCCGGCTCGGCCTCGCGGGCCGGAAGGATGGCCGGTTGCGCCGGCGTCGTTCCCTGCAGTGCCTGGCGCCACGACCACAGCAGATCGTGGACCGCCTTGGCGCCGATGACCGGCTCTTCCGGGAGCGCCAGCTTCGGCGGGCAGAGGATGAATCCGCGGGTCTGCGGGCCGCCGAGCCCGCCGTGGAAGGAGATCAGCTCCTCGAAGGCACAGCCCTCGTCCAGCGAGGGGTCGTAGAAGCTGCCGACCATGATGTCGGCCACGTGTGCGAAGCCATCGGTGCGCCGCAGGTGCTGAGCCGCCGTCGGTGAGAACGGCGCCAGCGGGTCCTCGCCGTCGACGCGCTCCTCGTCGAGGTAGTTCGTGCCGTCGGCGCCGAGGACGACCGCGCCGTGCTCGTCGGAGCGGACGAGCAGCCAGCCGACGTGAGGGTGGGCGCGCAGCGCCGGAAGCAGCTCCGGGTGGGCCTCGTCGATCTCCTCCATCGACAGCCGCCGCTTCTGCGACATGAGATAGACGAGCCCGAGGTTGCCGGAGCCCATGACGATGACCTGCTGCTCGGAGACGTCGTCCTTGGCGGGCTTGTCGGACCGATGGCCGGTGGCCTCGTCGACGGCCTGCTGCACCCTTACGTCCTGCTCGTCGCCACCGCCGAGGTCGGTGACCGCGTGGTCGCTGGCGAGCGAGCGCTCGACGAGATCGTCGAGCCCGTAGCCGTTGCGCTGCTTGAACGTCGCGCCCTGCGTCTGCCCGTGATCGGACAGCACCACGATCTCGTACGGGCGCGGGGCGTACGGCCGCGCGCGCGCCAGACGGTCGAACTGCTGGTCGAGCTTGCGCAGCGCCTCGAGCGTGTCGGCCCGCATCAGCCCCGAGTGGTGGGCCACCTCGTCGTAGCTCGCGAAGGTGGCGTACACCGCGGGCCGCCCGCGCATCATGTCCGTGAGCACCGCGAAGACGACGAAGTCGCGGATGATCACGCACATCGCCCCCCGCATCAGCGGATAGATCCCGCCGCGGTGGCCGCGCGGCCGGACGTCGCGGCGGGCTGCACGCATGGCGGCGGTCACCTCGAGCGTGATCTCCCAGAGGAACAGCACCAGCGCCCGCGTCACGTTGAAGCCGTTGGCCAGGAAGGCGCGATAGCCCGGGTTCGCCCGCTTCTCATCCTCGGTGCGGCTGACGGTGAGGATGGCCTCGTCCGCCTCGCCCGACAGGAGATTGCCGCGGCTGGCGCCGCCCTCGATCAGCAGCCCGGCACCGGTGGCGTGGCGGCGCTCGATCTCCGCGCAGTTGGCCGGCGATGAGCAGGTCATGACGCGCCCGGTCTTCTTCTCGACCCAACGGAAGGCCGGGATGTCCTCGTTGGAGCCCAGGAGGATGCCGGCCTGGCTGGCCCCGGTCTGGGAGGACAGGTCGGTCTCCCATTCGATGAGCCGGTAGCCGTCGTCGGCGAGCCAGCGGGCCATTGTCGGCGCGCTGCCGTCGCGCATCGCGGCCTGCAGGATCGGCAGGGCGAGGCCGTCGATCTCCAGGTAGATGATCCCGGGGACGTTCGTGCGCTCGACGAGGCCCAGGCGGCGCGCGATCCGGCGGGTGACGCGCAGGGTGTACTCGTCGTCGTCGTTGGTGCCCGAGGATGACCTGCAGGCAGAGGCTGACGCCCGCGATGACGATCGCCGCCAGGAGCGCGTCGCCGAAGCTGTCGACCCTGATGTCGTCGGGCAGCGCCCTTGCCGCGAGCAGAAGCAGCCACGCGTCGGCCAAGAGGATGAGCAGGAAGCCCGCCGCGATCATGTACGGCAGGCGCAGCGCCGCGAGCAGCGGGGGCAGGATGGCGTTCAGCACGGCGATGGCGGCGGCCGCGACGAATGCGGCGCCCGTGCTGTGCAGGGCGACCCCGGGCACTATCCATGCGGCCACCGCGATCGATGCCGCCGACACCGCCCACGCCACCGCAACGCGCACGGGGCGCAGGCGCGGCATCTGCGGTTCCCATGCCAAGGTCGCCCCGTAGGGCACCGTTCGGATCAGCCGGGGCGCGGTCGTCGCTCATGCCCGGCGCCAGCGTGCCATCAACGGGTGACGGAAGGCAAGTTGCGTCTAGCCGGGCGCTTCGCCGACGATCGGTCCCCGGCTCTGGACCGGGCGACGCGGCGCGCGCTCTCGGGCAGTGAGCGACATGTCAGCGGCGATGTGGGTCGCGGCCGCCGTCAGCGGCGCCGCGAGGATGAGGCCCACGGCGCCGAAGAGCGCGCCGCCGGCGATCGTCACGATCAGAACGGCCAGCGGGTGGATCCCGAGCGCCGCCCCGTAGGCGATCGGCTGCACCAACTGCTGCAGGACGCTGTTCGCCAGCAACTGCACGACGATCATGCCGAGCGCGGCGTCCGTACCCGCGCCTCCGAGCGCGACGAGGACGCTGAACGCGCCTGCGCTCCAGGCGCCCAGATAGGGGATGTAGGCGCCGAGGAACGTCACGGCGACGATCGTTCCCAGCAGCGGGACCCCGAGCAGCAGGGCGCCCACGCCGACGACGATCGCGTTGAAGGCCGCGACGATCGTCACGCCGACGAAGTAGCCGCGCAGCGACTGCAGGACGCGATTCGTCATCTGATGCGCAACGTCGGCCGGGACGCGCATGTGGCTCTCCGTCCAGCGGCGGATCAGCGGGCCGTCCATGAGCAGGAAGAAGAGGCTCAGGGCCGTGAACGCGAGGAAGACGACGAGCGAGGACAGCGTCCTCAGGCCTCTCCCGATCCCGTGGAGCAGGGCGGGTACCGCCTTGTTGACCGCTGAGGAGGCATCGGCCGTGGCGTCGCCGGCCGTCTTGTCGCTGACGCCGATGTCGCGCAGCCACCCGGCGATCGTGTCCTTGGCCGAAGACAGCTCGCCGCTCACGGCCTGCAGCTGGTTGGTGATGCCGCCAACCACCGAGCACGACGAGACCGATCGCCTATGGCGATCGCGGCGAGCATGAACAGCGCGGCCGCCAGCCCGCGGCCCAGCCCGCGCTTTGTAAGCCAGCGCGACGACCGGTGACGCGACCGCCGCCACCACCGTGGCGGTGATCAGACGGCGCGACGATCGTCTCGGTCAGCGCGAGGACCCAGATCACCGCGACGATGAACAACGTCACGCCCACCAGCAGCCAGGCGGACTGCCCGAGATCGAGCAGCCACCGCGGCGCGGCGAACAGACCCGCCAGGTCGCGCGGCTCGAAGGGGGGCTCGTCCACCGGCTCGCGGTGCCACGGCCGCCGTCTCCGTGATTGGGGCATCGCTCCTTGTCAGCTCCTTCGCGCGCACTCACTCGTGCGCCGCGTAGCGCCGATGATGCAGCACGGCCCCGACGAGTCCGGCGGGCAGCGGCAGCCAGTACGAGAAGAGGCGATAGGCGAAGGTCGCCAGCACGGCGTTGCCCGCCGACACGCCGGCCAGCGCCGAGCGTCGCCGTCAGCCCGGCCTCGACGAAGCCCGAGGCCGCCCGGCGTGATCGGGATCTGCGCCAGCAGCTGCGCGGCGCAGAACGCCAGCAGCACCAGCGACGGGCGCGGGCGCGAGCCGACGGCGGCCAGCGCGGCCAGCAGCGTCGCGTAGTCGAACGCCCAGCGGCCGATCGTCGCGCACAGCGCGCGCTTCCAGCGCGGGCCGAGCGTCGCCGACGATGCGGTCGCGCTCGCGCAGCAGGCGCGACGGCAGGCCCGTGCAGCGGCTCGGAGTGCGCGGCGCAGGCGGTTGCGGACGCGCTGGACGACGCGGCCGACCCACCGCAGCGGCCCGTCGAAGGCCACGCAGACGGCGCCCAGACGGCGAACAGCGCGAGGAAGACGATGGCGCCGATGATCGTCGCCCCGACGAGGCTGCGGTCGACGCCGCCGCGCACGATCGCCGGGATCGCGAAGCACCGGGAGCGCGAGCACGACGGCGAAGGTCAGCAGGCTGACGGCGGTGAGCCCGCGACGCCGCCGTCTGCCCCGGGCACGCCGCGCCTCGACGAGCATCTTGTACTGCAGCGCGGCGCCGACCGCGCCGCCGCCCGGCGCGACCTTCGAGAGCGCGTTGCCCGCGAGCTGCGACGTGATCACCGAGTACCAGCCGCGGGCGTGGACGGCGAGGCGCTGCAGCGCCCACAGGCAGGCCAGCGCCGCGAGCTGCGTGACCGGCCATGACCGCCAGCCAGGCGGGGCTGAAGCGCCTGATGTCGCGCCACGAGCCAGGACGTCGAGCACGCTCGGCGCCACCAGGTACAGCGACACGCCGGTGATGCCGAGCCAGCACGCGCGCGCTTGAGCAGGATGCGGCGCGGCGACTGCTCGGCCTCGCCGCGCTCGATGACCCGCTCGACGTCGGCGCGGTCCTCGATCGCTTGTTCGACGCGGTCGCCGACGCGGCCGCCGTCAGGCGTCGCGTCCGCGCGCGGCGGCGCGTTCATCTGCGAGGCACGTTCCTCGCGATGAGCATCGGCAACCAGTCTCCGGCGCGGCGGGGTGAGCGGACATCACCCCGAGCGGGTGATGAGGAGTCACCCCGCTGCGCCTACGTTCCGCCCGTAGCACCGGATTCGGAGAGGAGCTGACATGGAGGCAGGTACACCGGCAACGCCCCGGCGGACTTCGGCCCGTCCGGTCACCGACGAGTCGGGCTCGGGCTGGATCGCGTTCGCCGGCGCCTACTTGGTCGTCGCGGGCGGCATGAACGTCATCTGGGGCATCGTCGCGCTGGGGAACAAGTCGGCGTTCCACGAGGACGGGCTCGTATGGTCGTCGCTCAACACGTGGGGCTGGATCGCGATCATCGTGGGCGCGCTGCAGGTGCTGGCCGGCCTCATGGTGTTCTCGCGGACCTTCGCCGGGCAATGGCTGGCCGGCGTCCTGGCCGTCCTCGGGATCTTCGTGTGCTTCTTCTCGGCCGGCGCGTACCCGATCTGGTCGATCATCGCGTTGGTCGCCAACGGGCTGGTCCTCTGGGCGGTCACCGCACACGGCCAAGAGTTCGACTGACCGCTCGCCACAGCTCGCGCGGCGCTCGCTGCCGTTTGCCGTTCACCTTTTGCGCAAACCGCGCCCCGTAGCCATGATCTGGCGCGATGCCTGGGTGGGCCCAGTCGCGGAGGGTGGCTCAGACCAAGTTCGCGGTTCCCCGCGAACCGAGACCGACGGTCCTTCGGCCCAGGCTCTTCGCTGTCCTCGACGCGGGCGTCGAAGGCCCGGTGACCTTGCTGGCCGCGCCCGCGGGCGCGGGCAAGAGCGCGCTGCTGAGCTCGTGGATCGAGCACGGCGCACCGCCCGGACCCGTCGCCTGGCTGTCGCTGGACGCCGACGATGCCGACCGGCGTCGGTTCTGGGGCGCCGTGCTGGAGGCGCTGGGCCGCGCGACGGGCGACGAGGCCATCGCCGCGCTGGAGGTCAGCCCGCGCGAGCCGATGAGCATGGACCTCGTCCTGCCGGCGCTGGTGGATGCGCTCGCGGCGCGCGAGGAGCCCGTCGTACTGGTCCTCGAGGACCTTCACGAGGTCCTCGACGCCGTGCAGGAGGACCTCGAGCGGCTCACCGCGCTTTCCGCCGCCGGCGCTGCGGCTGGTCATCCTCACGCGCGTCGATCCGGCCATCGGTCTCGGTCGCCTGCGCCTCGACGGGCGCCTGACGGAGATCCGCGCGGCCGACCTGGCCTTCTCGCTCGATGAGACGGCCGCGCTCTTCGCGGTGCTCGGCGCTCGAGCTCACGGCCGCCGACCTGGCGGCGCTCTGGCGGCGCACCGAGGGCTGGGCGGCCGCTGTGCGGCTGGCGGCGGTGTCGCTGGAGCAGCATCCCGATCCGCGCGGCTTCATCGAGCACTTCGCGGGCACGCACATGACGATCAGCGACTACCTCGTCAGCGAGGTGCTGGCGCGCCAGCCGCCGGAGCTGCGCGACTTCCTGCTGCGGACCTCCGTCGTCGACACGCTGAGCGCCGACCTGGCCGACGCACTCACCGGGTCGACGGACGGCCAGGCCTCCCTGGCGCGCCTGGAGCAGCGCGGCGTGCTCACGACGCCGCTCGACGAGCACGGCACCTGGCACCGCTACCACCCCCTGTTCGCCGAGCTGCTGCGCGCCGAGCTGCGCTCGCAACGTCCCGGCGAGGTGCGCGAGCTGCACGCGCGCGCGGCGCGGTGGCTCGCCGGGCACGGCGACATCGCCGCCGCCATGCGCCATGCGGCCGCCGCGGACGCCTGGGACGTCGCGGCCGAGCTGACCAAGACGCAATGGCTTCACCTGATGATCGACGGCGAGATGGGCGCGCTGCGGCCCGCGCTCGACGCGATGCCGCGCGAGCGCGTCGACGCGAGCCCGGAGCTGGCCCTCGCCTTCGCCGGGACGTACCTGGCGCGCGGCGACCGCGCCAGCGCGGCGCCGTTGCTGCGCCGCGCCCAGGAGGGCGCCGCCGAGGTGCCGGACGAGCGGCGTTCGCAGTTCGCCGCGAGCATCGCGGCGGTGAGCCTCTACGAGGGGCGCATGCGCGGCGACCTGGAGAGCTCGCTGGAGGCCGCTCGCGATCTCCTGGAGAGCCCGGCGATGCTCGAGGACGGCGAGGTGACCGACCCGGTCCGCGCGTTCGTGCTGGCGCAGCTCGGGATCGTGGAGCTGTGGGCGGGAGACCTCGAAGCGGCGACCGGCCACCTCGAACGCGCCCATGCGACCGCCCGCGACGCAGGGCACGACTGGATCGCCCTGGCGGCCGGCACGCACCTCGCCATCGCGCGCACCTTCCGCGGTGAGCTCCCGCGGGCGCTGGCGCAGGCCGAACGCTCAGTGGCGCTCGCCGAGCGGCGCGGCTGGGCCCGCTCGGGCCCGGCCGGAGGCGCCTACGGCGTCCTGGCCTGGGTGGCCATCCAGCGCGGTCAGCTCGACGACGCCGAGGACCTGCTGGCCCGCGCCGACGATGCGCTGTCCAACGGTCGCGAGCGTCCGCTGCGCGCCGCCCACGCCCTCAATCGCGCCTTGCTGGCAAGCGACCGCGGCGACCCCGACGTCGCCCTCGGGATCCTGCAGGCCGCGCGCGAGGAGCTCGGCGAATGGCCGCTGCTCCCTCAGCTGCGCGACGCGATCGTCGCGCAGGAAGGGCTCCTGCGCGCCGCCGTCGGGGAGCGCGAGCTCGGCCGCCGGCTGCTCGAGCGCGCCGAGCGCGAGAGCGCGACGTCGCTGGCGGTGGCCAACGCGCTGGCCACGCTGCGCCTGGTCGAGCGCGATCCGGCGGCCGCCCGCACGATCCTGGCGCCGCATCTGGAGACGAACGGCGACGACTGGGGCGTGCGCGCGCCGCTCTCGATGCGCGCCGAGGCGTGGCTGCTCGACGCGCTGGCGTGTGACGGGCTCGCCGAACACGACGATGCGGCTCGATCCCTGGAGCGCTCCCTCGACATCGCCGATCCGGCGGGTCTGCAGCGCATGATCGTCACGCATGCGCCGGCCGTCGTGCCCGTGCTGCACCGCCATGCACAGCGCGGGACCTCGCATCCCGCGATGGTGGCCAGGGCGCTCGAGACCATCGAGCGCCGCGGGCGCGAGGGCACGCGACCCGCGACGCTGCTGCTGGCCGAGCCGCTGAGCGAGCGCGAGCAGGCGATCCTGCGCTACCTGCCGACGATGATGTCCAACCAGGAGATCGCCGGTGAGCTGTTCGTCTCGGTCAACACGATCAAGACGCACCTGAAGGCGATCTATCGCAAGCTCGACGCGCCGGGCCGCCGCGAGGCGGTGCAGCGGGCGCGCGACCTCGGCCTCGTGCCCGTAGGGGCGCTCAGTCCAGCCCGTTGGGCAGCCGGCGCACCTCGACGAGCTCGAGGCCCAGCGACTGCACCCGGTGCAACAGCCCGTGCAGCTCGGCCTGGTCGCGGACCGGGCCGTGCAGGACCGTCTCGACCCGCTCCGCGTCGCTCTCGAGGCCATCGAACGTCGCGAGGACCGCGTCACTCACACGACCGCGGATGCGAATCTCGTAGTGCGGGTCAGCCACGGACCACCACGCTGGCAAGACTCGCGCCTCGGGGGGTGATCCATCGTCACCCATTAGGGGTGATCACGCACCCGATAGCGTGCTCGCGGTGTCGATTCCGGCCACCTCGGCAGACCCGATCGTGGACCAAGGGCGCGTCACCTTCCGGCTCGCCGACCCGGGCGATGGGCTCGCCGGGGTACGCCTCTTCACCGATCGCGGCTTCCCGGCCACGCGCAACCGGTTCGCCCGCGAGGGCGACGGCTGGGCGCTCACCATCGACGCGCCGGCGCTCGACCGCTTCGAGTACGCCTTCGAGCTCGAGCTCGAGGGCGGCGGGAGCGCGCTGGTGACCGACGACGGCAATCCCCGGCGCGCGCCCGGTGCCTTCGGCGAGAAGTCGGTCGTGGAGCTGCCGGGGTACGCGGCGCCGGCATGGCTGGACGCGCCACGCGCCAACGGCCGCACCGACGGGCTGACGGTCGCCTCGAGCACGATGGGCGCCGACGTCGACGTCGCCGTGTGGCGGCCCGAGGACGCGCCCGACGGCGAGCCACTGGATCTGCTGGTCGCCCACGACGGCCCGGAGCTCGACGCGCTCGCGCGGTTGACCTGCTACGCCGCGTCAAGATCGCCGCGGGCGGCTGCCGCGCCACCGCGTCGCGCTGCTGGCGCCCGGGCGAGCGCGACGAGTGGTACTCGGCCAGCGCGCGTACGCGCGCACGCTGGCGACGCAGGTGCTGCCGGCCATCGGCAAGGCCGTGGCGGTGCGCAGGGTGGTCGGCATGGGCGCGAGCCTCGGCGCGCTCGCGATGCTCCACGCCCACCACCGCCACCCCGGCCGTTCAGCGCGCTGTTCCTGCAGTCCGGCAGCTTCTTCGTGCCGCGCTTCGACGCCCACGAGGCGGGCTTCGTGCGCTACCGGCGCGTGGTCCGCTTCGTGCGCGAGATGCTGCGCGAGCGCGCGGGCCTCGCGGTGCCGGTCGATGCTGACCTGTGGCGCGTCGGAGGAGAACGTCCACAACAATCGCCTCATGGCCCGCGCGCTCGCCGCGCGTGGCTGGCCCGCTGCGCTGCACGAGGGGCCCGACATCCACAACTACACCGCCTGGCGCGACGCCTTCGACCCGCATCTCACCTCGCTGCTGCGCGAGGTGTGGCTGCCGTGAGGCGCGACCACGTCGAGCTCGACGCCCCCTCGATCGGCGGCACCGGCTCCGTGGTCGCCTACGGCCACTGGGGCCGGCCGGTGCTCGTCTTCCCGGCCGAGCAGGGGCAGCGCGTGGGACATCGAGAACAACGGGATGGTCGGCGCGGTCGACGAGCTGATCGAGGCCGGGCGCGTGAAGCTCTACTGCGTCGACTCGTTCGACGCGCGCGTCGTGGTCGAACCGCGCGGTCCCGCTCGAGGAGCGGGCCCGCGACGCACGGCGCCTACGAGTCGTGGATCGCTCGACCGGTCGTGCCGCACGTCCACGCCGACTGCGGCGGGCCGACGGAGATCGCCACCGCCGGCGTCAGCCTCGGCGCCTACCACGCGGCGAACTTCGCGCTCCGGCGCGCGGATCTCTTCCCGCTCGCGCTGTGCATGTCGGGCAGCTACGACCCGTCGCAGCTGGCACGGCTGGGGCGAGCGTGGCGACGTCGCCTACTTCACACAACCCCATGGACTACGTCGAGCACCTGGGCGGCGACCACCTCGACTGGCTGCGCGCGCGCGTGAGCCTCTTGCTCGTGTGCGGCCAGGGCCAGTGGGAGGACACGACCGGCGCGCTGGAGAGCACCAAGCGCGTTCGCCGCGCTGCTGGCGCGCAAGGGAATCCGTCACGAGCTCGACCTGTGGGGGTACGACGTCGCCGCACGACTGGCCGTCGTGGCGCGCGCAATTCGCTCATCATCTCCCCCGCTTCTGCTGATGCCCGACGACCACCCACCTCATCGGCCTGCTGCTCGGCACCGAGGAGGACTGGCCCACAGCGTTCGAGACGATCGTCGGCCGCCTCGGCGCGATCAAGGACGACGACGGCGCCCGCCACCGCATCGAGGTCGAGCGGCTGACGATCGAGCCGTTCGACCTGCGCGACCAGCCGCGTCACGACCTCGTGGTCGACCGCCTGGCCTACTGGTACTACCACCCGCGCGAGTGGCTGAAGAAGGTCGCGCTGATGGACGACGTGTACCTGCTCAACAGCCCGTTCACGTTCCAGTCGATGGAGAAGCACGCGGCCTACTGCGCGATGATCCGCTGCGGGCTGAAGGTGCCGCGCACGGTGCTCGTCCCGTACAAGCACCCGCCCGACAACGCGCGCTGGGCCTACACCGCGGCGAAGTACAACCGGCCCTTCGACCTCGAGGCGATTGCCGCGCGCGTCGGCTACCCGCTGTTCATGAAGCCCTATGACGGCGGCCAGTGGGTGGGCGTCAGCCGGATCGCCGACGACGCGCAGCTGCACGCGGCCTACGACGCCTCGGGCGAGCGGTTGATGCACCTCCAGGCCGCGATCGACGGCTACGACGTCTTCGCGCGCTCGCTGTCCATCGGCCCCGAGACGATGGTCATGCGCTTCCGCCCCGAGGAGCCGTTGCACGACCGCTACGCGGTCTCACACGACTTCCTCACGCCGCAGGTCGGCGACGAGGTGGTGACGATCAGCCGCCTGATCAACGCGTTCTTCCGCTGGGAGTTCAACTCGTGCGAGTGCCTCGTGCGCGGCGACGAGGTCTATCCCATCGACTACGCCAACGCGTGCCCGGACGTCGGGTTGACGAGCCTTCACTACTACTTCCCGTGGGCGATCCGCGCGCTGGTGAAGTGGTGCGTGTTCTGCGTCGTCACCGGCCGGCGAGCCGCAGCTGGATCTCGACACGCGCCACTACTTCGAGGTCGGCGACCGCGACGACCTCTCCTACGAGGAGAAGCTCGCGGCCTATCGGCAGCTCGCCGACGAGTACTTCGAGGCCGAGCGCTACGCGGAGTTCTGCGCGGCCGGCCTGAGCCACGTCGACGAGCTCGTGCTCGACTGGATCGCGTCGCCCGAGCTTCGATCGGCTGCTGATCGAGACGGTCCGCTCGCTGTACCCGGCGCACGAGCACGAGCGGTTCATCGCGCACTTCCGCGGGCTGGTCGGCCAGTGGGTGCGCGAGCAGGGCGCCGAGCCCACGTCCGCCGCCTGACCGCTCTGATTGGCCCTCTGATTGGGCCGCCCCGAACGCGGGAAACGTCGACTACGAGGGACCTCCTCCTCGCGTTTCTCCTCCTCCTCGAGCGACCGGCGCCCGACCCTCGTCATCCGCGCGCCGGTCGCTCATGTGTGAGGGCGCCGGCGCCCGGGCCTGAGCAGCGCGAACGCCAGCCCCCCGAGCAGGAGGCCGCCGACGAGCGCGATGGCTCCGACGAGGGCGATGGTCAGCGCTGGGTCGGCGGGCTGGTCGGCCGTGGCGAGGAGGTCGGCCACGCTCCCCTGGCTCGGCGCCGGCGCGCCGGGCAACTGCTGCTGCGGGCCGGGCAGCGCCTTGGCGAAGTCCGGCGACGACGGCTGGGCCACGCCGAGGACCTGCACGTCGAGGTCGACGGGCAGCTCGAGCGGGATCTCGGCCGGCGCGAAGTCCGTATCGGCCGCGCTGAGCGAGACGTACCACTCGCCGGGCGCCGGGAAGACGTCCTTGTCGTAGTCGCCGGCGAGCAGCTGCTCGTAGCCGAGCGCGCGCGGGCCGGTGGCGGTCCCCGACTTCTCGCCCGCCTCGGGATCGCCTTCCAGGCCCTCCGTGGCGGTGTCGTAGCCGCCGCCGCTCTCCCCGCTGAGCCGCTCGCGCAGCGGGCTGAAGATGTCGAGGCGGTAGTCCAGGTGGTACAGGCCGGGCATCCAGTCGGCGGCCGTCGGGTCCGTCTCGACCTGCGAGGTGTCGACCGTCGCCTTGACCCGGATCAGCTGGCCCTTCTGCAGGTGGACCTTCCAGTAGACGGTCTCGCCCGCGGCCACGGTGTCGGTGTAGGCGCCCGGCGCGAGCAGCGGCGCGTTGTTGAACGAGCCGCCGCCGACGACGGGCTTGCCGCCACCTTGAGCGGCCGCCGTGGCCGGCAGCGCGAGCAGCCCGCCCGCCAGTGCTGCGATCGCCGCGCGCCGCGCGCTCACGGCCGCCGCCTCGCTCGCAGCACCGCGCCGCCGGCGAAGAAGCCCAGCGCGGCGAGGCCGCTCCCGATGAGGACCAGCAGCGTGGTGGCGGGCGGCTCGTTGGGCGCCGCGACGCCGGCGGGCTGGGGGCCGCCGCTCGAGGGCGCCGGGCCCTTCGACGGCGACGGGTTGCCGCCGTGACGCCCGAGGACCGCGATCGCCAGCTCGACCGGATACGGCTGCCCGCCGGTGACGTTGTACAACGCCTTGTCGGCGCTGTCCTTCAGCCCCAGCTTGAGGTAGTAGCGCCCGGGCTGTGAGAACGGCATGTCCGAGGCCGCCTGCGCGCCCACGCCGAGCGGCCGCGACACGACGCCCATGCCGTCGACGAAGCCACGCCGCGAGAACGGCTGCCCGGTCGACGACGAGTTCTGGCGATCGGGGACGTCGAAGCTCGGGGTGACGATGTCGAGGCTCGACTGCGCCAGCTTGCCCGCGTCGGCCACCTCGCGCTTGCCCCTCGGCACGTACTGGCGCAGCGCGCGGGTCGACAGCGCGTGGAGCTGGTCGCGCAGCGCGTCGGCGTTGTTCGCATCGGCGTACACGCCGCCGCCGGCACGGGCGATGCACTGCAGCTCGCGCCTGGCTGACGGGTCGACGTTGAAGCCGATGGCCTGGATGCGCATCTCGACTCCGCCGCGCCCGATCCGCTTGGCGCCGACGTCGACACCGTCCGCGCGGGTCGCAGCACCGCAACCGCCCTCGTCGAGGAGGCGCTTTACACCGGCGAGCACGGCGTCCACCTCGCCGCGCTCGGCGCGGGCGCCCGCTTCACGGCCGACGCGCCCGGTGCCCTCGGCCTGCCTTTCCCGGTCGACCAGGCCCGCGACGTCCCCGGGCGCGACGGCGGCTTTCGCGTCTTCTCCTACTCCGACGCGATGCCGGCCTACGTGCTGCTGCCGGCGATCGTCCTGCTCGTGGGCCTGATGATCCTCGCGATGCTCTACGCCGGCTTCGCGGCGGCGCGCGCGGTCGCGGCGGGGACCACGGTGCACGGCGCCGCCTGGGGCGCGACGACCGGCCCGGCGTGGGCGATCGCGATGTCGATCCTCGTCAGCCTCGCCGGCGGCCTCTTCCACGGCGACGCCGACGGCGGCTCGGTCTTCGGCGTCTTCCTCGTCTTCGGCGCGCTGGTCGGAGCGGGCGGCGGCGCGCTGTCGGTCAGCGCGGCGCCGGCTCCGGCGCCGGCCCGCTGACGTCGGCGGTGAGCGCTCTGCTCGACTCCTCGGCGAGGACGGCGAGGCCCTCCATGAAGTGCTTGCGGGCCGCCGGCGACAGCCGCTCGAGCGCGCGCGCCACAGGCGCATAGCGCGTCTGCGCCCAGCCGTCGACGAGCGTGCGGTAGGCCTCGGGCAGGCGCACCATCGTGCGCCGCCGGTCGCGCTCGTCCTCGGCGCGCTCGACGAGGCCGTGGCGATCGAGCTCGCCCACCATCAGGCTCGTCGTCGCGAGGCTGAGCCCGATCCGCTCGGCGATCTCGCTGACGCTCAGCGGCCCGTCGAAGCCGACCGTCATGAGCACCGGCACGTGGCGCGGACCGAGGCCGCCGCCCTCGAACGCCTTACGAAGCCCCGCCGGTACCTCGTCGCGACCACGCTTGAGGCCCGACACGACGCTGACGAGCAGCCGAAGCACCTCGCGGACATCGTCAGGCGAGGCGTCCTGCGCGACGGCCCGCGTCGCGGTGACCCGGTTGACAGTCATGGCTGAGATGCTAGCCTATAACGTTGATTTTCAAACAGATCGAAAACCAACTTATTAGATGTTCAAATTCTATCGCACACGGGGGCCGCAATGAACACAGAAGCGGACAGCCCGCCCGGCGCCGACCAGCCGGCCGCTGAGCGGTCGCCGGACACGCGCGGCATCGTCGCGCGCGTCGCCCGCTGGACCACCCATCACCGGCGTACCGTCGTGATCGGCTGGATCGCGTTGCTCGTCGTCACGCTCGGGATCTCCGGAGCGCTCGGCACCAAGTACAGCAACAACTTCTCGCTGAGCGGCACCGAGTCGCAGCGGGCGATCGACCTGCTGAAGCGCGACTTCCCGGCGCAGGCCGGCGACTCGGACCAGATCGTCCTGCACGCGCGCCAGGCAACGTCACGGACGCCGCCGTCCGCTCGAGCGTCGCGCCGATGCTCAAGCGAATCGCAAGCTCCCGCACGTCACGGGCGTCACCAGCCCGTACGCGGCCGCCGGCGCCAAGGCGGTGTCGAAGGACGGCAGCATCGCCTTCGCCACGGTGAACTTCGACCAGCGCGCGAACGAGCTGCCGACAGCCGCCGTAAAGCGGGTGATCTCCAGCGCCGAGGCGGCGCGCTCGCCGGGGCTCCAGGTCGAGCTCGGCGGCCAGGCGATCCAGCAGGTCCAGCGGCCGTCGCTCGGCGCCGCCACCCGCGTCGGCCTGGTCGCCGCGATCATCGTCCTGCTGATCACCTTCGGCTCGGATCGCGGCCGGGCCTGCCGATCCTCACGGCGCTGCTCGGCCTCGGCACCGGCGTCGCGCTGATCGGCCTCGCGTCGCACGTCATCGACATGGCCGACGTCTCGACCGAGCTGGCGGTGATGATCGGCCTCGGCGTGGGGATCGACTACGCGCTGTTCATCGTCACGCGCTTCCGCGAGGAGCACCGCCCCGGCGTCGGCGCCGACGACGCGATCGTCACGGCGATGGACACCGCCGGCCGAGCCGTGCTGTTCGCCGGGACGACCGTGATCATCGCGCTGCTCGGGATGTTCGCCGCTCGGCGTCTCGTTCCTCTACGGCGTGGCGATCGCGGTCGGCGCTCGCCGTCGCTGACGATGCTCGCCTCGCTGACGGTGCTGCCCGCGCTGCTCTCGCGCTTCGGGGAGCGCCTCGCGCGCCCGCGCCGGGCGCAGAGCAGCCTCCGCGGGCGGCGGCGGGTGGCGACGCTGGTCGGCCGCCGTCGAGCGCCGCCCCTGGCCGGCGTCGTCGCCGGCCTCGCGATCATGCTCGTGCTCGCCGCGCCCGCCCTCTCGATGCGGCACGGCACGAGCGACGCCGGCAACGACCCGACCTCGCGCACCACTCGCCAGGCCTACGACCTGCTGGCCGAGGGCTTCGGCCAGGGCTTCAACGGGCCGCTGCTGGTCGTCGCCCAGCTCCCGATAGGGCGACACGCAGGCGCTCGACCGCATCGGCTCGACGCTGCGCGACACCCCCGACGTCGCCTCGGTCGCGCCGCCGCACGTGAGCCCGCGCGGCACCACGGCGACCTTCAACGTCTACCCGCGCACGTCGCCGCAGGACCGCGACCACCGACCTCGTCAAGCAGGCTGCGCGACGATCGCGTGCCGCCGATCGAGCATGCGACCGGCACGACGCTCCTGTCGGCGGTGCCACCGCGACGTCGATCGACTTCAGCCAGGTGCTGTCGAGCAAGCTGCCGCTGTTCATCGGCGATCGTCGTCGGGCTGTCGGCGCCCTGCTGCTGCTCGTGTTCCGCTCGATCGTGATCCCGATCAAGGCGGCGGTGATGAACCTGCTGAGCATCGGCGCGTCGCTCGGCGTCGCCGTCGCGGTCTTCCAGTAGGGCTGGCTCGGCGGCCTGCTCGGGGTCCAGGACTGGGCCGATCGACCCGTTCCTCCCGGTGATGCTCTTCGCGATCGTCTTCGGCCTGTCGATGGACTACGAGGTCTTCCTGGTGTCGCGCATCCACGAGGAGTGGACTCGGCGGCGCGACGCGACGCGAGCGGTCGGCGAGGGCCTCGCGTCCACCGGACGCGTGATCACCGCCGCGGCGACGATCATGATCTTCGTCTTCCTGTCGTTCGTGCTCGACGACGACCGCGCGATGAAGCTGTTCGGCTTCAGCCTCGCGACCGCCGTCTTCCTCGACGCGTTCGTCGTGCGCTGCCTCCTCCTGCCCGCCGTCCTGCATCTGCTCGGCGAGCGGACGTGGGCCCTGCCCGGCTGGCTCGAGCGCAGGCTGCCGAACATCGCGATCGAGCGCCCGGCAGGGCCAGAGCCGCGCCGACCGCTGGAGCCGGCGTTCGAGGAAGGAAGCTAGGCCGCTAGGCGGCGCAGAGCCGTCAGCTCGGCGCGCATGGCCTCGCGCAGCGCCCGGTCGGTGCCCGTTTCCTCGAGCATCGAGAGCGCGGCGCCGTGGTGCGCGACCTGCGCGCCGAGCCCGCCCTCGAAGCGCGCGAGCACCAGCTCGCCGCCGCTGCCGGCGGCCTCGCGCAGGTCGGCGAGGTTGCAGACCTTGTCGGCGGCGCAGATCGCTCGCGCAGCGTGCGGGGAGCGGCGCAGCCGGTCGCGGTAGGCGCGCCTGCGCTCGCTCGCCGGCAGCTCGTGGTTCTCGGTCACGCACGCCACGAGCTCGGCGACGCGGGCCCCGAAGCGCTCGCGGACCTCGCTCAGCGTGATCGGCGTGTCCTCGACGACATCGTGCAGCAGGCCGGCGGCCAGCACCTCCTCGTCGTAGCCGCGGCTGGCCAGCAGCCGCGCGACGCGGACCGGATGATCGATGAACGCTCGGCCGTCCTTGCGGCGCTGGCCGCGGTGGGCAGCGTCGGCGAACGCGTACGCGCGGCGCACCAGGCTGTCCTCGGGATGGCTCACACCACAGTTCGTCGGACCCTGCCGCGCCGCCTGGAAGGCGGACTCAACGTGTGTTCGACCCGAGCATCAGCCCCGCGGCGCGCGCGCCGACCATCAATGCCGGCGCGTGCGTGTTGCCGGTGGTCACGAACGGCATGATCGACGCGTCGGCCACGCGCAGGCCCTCCACGCCGTAGACGCGCAGCTCAGCGTCGACGACCGCGCCCTCGTCCGAGCCCATCCGGCACGCCGGGCGTCGCAAGCCTCCTGGGGCTCGGTCGTGTGCGCCCAACGGTACTCTCCGCCCTCGCCCGTCAACCGCTCGGCAGGAGGACGAACGTGAGCGACACCACGACGACGCCCATCGAGGGAGCCGGCGAGAAGCTGCAGGTCGAGGGCGGCTCGATCGCGCTTCTGCGCGGAGGGTCCGGCCCCCCGCTGCTGTTCCTCCACGCCGGCGGCGGTGCCGGGGCGTGGCTGCCCTTCCACGGGCTGCTCGCGCGCCAGTTCGAGGTACTGGCCCCCGACCACCCCGGCTTCGGCGGCTCCGACGACCTCCCCGAGGTCGAGGCGATCGACGATCTCGTCTACCACTACCTCGACGTCCTCGATCGCCTCGGGCTCGAGCGCGTCGCCGTGGTCGGCGGTTCGCTCGGCGGCTGGATCGCGGCCGAGCTGGCCGTCCATTCGCCCGAGCGGATCGAACGGCTCGTGCTGCTCGGCGCGGCCGGGCTGCGGATCCCGGGCCACATGGCCACCGACCTCTTCCTCATGACGCCCGACCAGGTCGTCGCGACGCTCTACAAGCATCCCGAGGCGGCGGCCGGGACCTTCCCGGAGGAGCCGGACGTCGACGTTCATCCTCGCGATGTATCGCGACATGGCGGGGCTGGCGCGCTACGGCTGGGCGCCGTTCCTCAGCAACCCCAAGCTCGAGCGCCGGCTGCACCGCATCACCGCGCCGACGCTCGTCCTGTGGGCCGACGACGACCGCGTCGTCGGAATCGAGCACGGCCGCCGTTACGCCGAGCGCATCCCCGGCGCGACCCTGCGCGTGATCGAGGACTGCGGCCACGCCATGTACTTCGAGCGGCCCGACGCGTTCGCCGACGCCGTCAGCGAGTTCCTGGAGGCAGCGTCCGATGAAGTTCGTCTTCTTCCACCTGATGCCGTACCCGTACCTGCCCGATGACTTCGACGAGCGCTACGCGTCGCCGTCGTTGGACTTCCCCAACGGCCACTTCGACCCCAAGCTCGGGCGCACGCTCTACCACCGCTACCTCGACGAGCTCGAGTACGCCGACAAGCTGGGCTTCGACGGGATCGCGGTCAACGAGCACCACCAGACCGCCTACGGGCTGATGCCGTCGCCGAACATCATGGCCGCGGCGCTCGCGCGGCGCACGAGCCGCGCCAAGGTCATGGTGCTCGGCAACGCGATCGGCATTCGCGACCACCCGCTTCGGGTGGCCGAGGAGATCGCGATGCTCGACCACATCACCGACGGTCGCATCGTCTCGGGCTTCGTCCGCGGCATCGGCTGGGAGTACTTCGCGCACTCGATCAACCCGACGCGCTCGCGCGACCGCTTCAACGAGGCGCACGACCTCATCATCAAGGCGTGGACGAGCGAGGACGTCTTCGAGTGGGTCAGCCCCAACTACGAGTTCCGCTACGTCAACGTCTGGCCGCGCCCGCTGCAGGATCCGCACCCGCCGATCTACATCCCGGGCGCCGGCAGCACGGAGACGATGAAGTTCTGCGCCGAGAAGCGCTACACGTACATGTCGGTCTACGCGCCCACGCCGGTCGTCAAGCGCTGGTTCGACGGCTACCGCAGCGCGGCCAACGACCTCGGCTACGAGCCCGACCCGGAGAAGCTCGGCCTGTCGATCCCGGTCTACGTCGCCGAGACCGACGAGCAGGCGCACGCCGAGGGCCGCCAGCACATCGAGTGGCTCTTCCACAAGGGCCTCAAGCAGGGCATCGAGCGCGTGATGCCGCCCGGCTACACCTCGCTGGGCTCGCTGCGCGGGATGCTCTCCGCGCGCGGCAAGCCGCCGAACGAGTACTCCTACGAGGAGCTCGTCGAGCACGGCATGGTGGTCGTCGGCAGCCCGGACAGCGTCGGCGAGCGCTTCGAGCAGCTCGCCGACGAGCTCGGCTTCGGCCAGGTCATCGCGCTCATGGGCGTCGGCGACATGCCCCACTACCGCACCGTCAAGAGCATGGAGCTCTTCGCCACGCAGGTGATGCCGGCGCTGCGCCGTCGCACCGGCGAGCCTCAGCCGGCACCCGCCTGAGCACGCATCGGTCATCCGTCCAACGGCGGCAGGGGCCCGTCGCCGGCCCGTGGAACCCACCGGCCATGATCGATGCTGCCCTCTTCGCGCTCTTCGTCGGAGCCGTCGCTACACCCGTGTCCTGGTGGGGGATCAACCGGTTCGGGTGATCCGGGCTTTCACCGGTCGTCTATGGCTGCGACGGCAGCGGCGAGGGTACCTCCGGGCCGGATACCGTCGGCCACGCCTCGTTGGCCAGGAGCATCCGGCGCTGACGGAAAGACGTCGTGGCCTGCGGGCCGGTGAGGTACTTCACGAAGGCGGCGACGATGGGGCGCACCGAGCCCAGACGCCGCAGCGTCACGAACGAGACGGGATAGGCGTTGGGGTGCGACAGCGCGCGTACGGTCGCGTCGCTCGGCGCCACGCCACCGACGGGAACTGCGCACGTCGTCTGCTGGTACGCGCGGGCTCGCGACCAGCTCGTGATCGCAGCGACTGCAAGGCTCCCCGACGCGGCTTCTGACAGGCCGCCGTCGGACGCCGCCCTTGCCCCTGCGGGCAGTCGCCAGCCGGCGCCGAAGCGTGGCTCCACTGACCGATCGATCCCGGTGCCCGCGCGGCGCAGCGCGATCGCGTCACCGCTCGCCGGGGTCGGAACGCCGGCTGCCGACCAGGTGCGAACCGTCCCCGCCGCGATCCCCCGCGCGGCGGCGAGTGACACCCCGGAGGCGCACGCCGGATGCCCGCGCTGCACCGCCAGCACGTCGGCGTCGCGGCCGAGGTCCACGCGGACCCCCACGTAACGACGCTCGGCGGCTGTGAGACGGCGGTCAAGGAAGATGCCCTCCGGGCCCGGGTAGCGCCGCCGCGCGGATCATCTGCCGCACGCCGTCCGACGGCGTGACGACCGCGGCTGCATTGCCGAAGACGTAGCGGTAGCTTCGCCCTCCGACGCGGACCTTGATCGGCACGACGCGCTGCCCCGCTGGGTGGATGGCGAACGTGGTCGGCGTGAAGCCGATGAGGTGGTCGACGCGGCTCGGGATGACCGAGTTGAAGAAGGTGTCCTCGACCCGCTGGGTCCGCGACGGCGAGGAGGCCGCAAGCGACGGAGCGGCCAGCGCACCGACCGCCACGAGCCCCACGACGGCGGTCAGGATGATGCGACGGATCTTCACTTCGGTGGGTCTCCTCGGATCGTGACGTGCCCGTGGGCTGCGCGCTGCGATGGGCGCCGTCAGAGGCCGGTGACGTTCAAGATCCCCTTCTGACGACGCGCCGGGGACCCAAGCCCCAACGCCCCTGTCGCACCCACCGTATTCGCAGAGCCGAGCACGACACCTAACCGCTCGGCTAGACATCCGGGCAGACGGCGTGCTTCGCCGACACGGGCGCCATGCACGGCCGCTACACCCACCCGCCGCGGCGGTCGTTTGATCAAGTTCGCGCTGCTGTGGGATGTCCTACTCGCACGAGGACATCGCGCAGTTCGCAGCGCGGCTGCGCGACATCCCGCCGGCCGAGCGCTAGCCCGAGCGCGCGGTCTGCTAGGCATCAGGCCGATGAGCGCAAACGGTGCGGTGCGGGTGACGGTGTGGGGCGAGAACGTCCACGAGCGGCGCGAGGAGGACGTGCGCGCGCGCTATCCGGAGGGGATGCACGGGGCGATCGCCCAGGGCATCGCCGCGCTGCTGGGCGAACGCGTGCGCGTCCGCACCGCGACGCTCGAGGAGCCCGAGCACGGGCTCACGCAGGCCGTCCTCGACGACACCGACGTCCTGACCTGGTGGGGCCATGCCGCGCACGACGACGTCGACGACGGCGTCGTCGATCGCGTGCAGGAGGCGGTGCTCGGCGGGATGGGCCTGCTCGCGCTGCACTCCGCGCACTACGCGAAGGTCTTCCGCCGCCTGCTGGGCACGTCGTGCAGCCTGCGCTGGCGCAACGAGGGCGAGCGCGAGCTGGTCTGGACCGTGGACCCGGCGCATCCCATCGCGGCCGGGGTGCCGCACCCGATCGTCATCGACGCCCACGAGATGTACGGCGAGCACTTCGACATCCCGGCGCCCGATGAGCTCGTGTTCGTCAGCTCGTTCGCCGGCGGCGAGGTCTTCCGCGGCGGCTGCTGCTTTCGCCGCGGCGCCGGGCGCATCTTCTACTTCAGCCCCGGCGACCAGGACTATCCGATCTACCACCACCCGGACGTCCAGCGCGTCATCGCCAACGCGATCGAGTGGGCCGCGCCGCGGCCGGGCGGCCGCCGCGCCGTCGCCGGCAGCCCGGAGGCGCCGCGGGCGTGGTTCGAGCGGGCGGGCGCGTGACCGCGCCGCTGCGCGTCGGCGTCATCGGCGTCGGATGGGCCGGCCAAC
This sequence comes from uncultured Actinomycetes bacterium, assembly GCA_963821355.1. Classification (GTDB taxonomy): domain Bacteria; phylum Actinomycetota; class Thermoleophilia; order Solirubrobacterales; family Solirubrobacteraceae; genus JAOPZW01. Next base: position 685,029 of record CAWGDO010000014.1, read on the forward strand.
AGCACCTGGCCGCCTACCACGCGCTGTCCGAGACGCGGATCGTCGCGCTCGCCGGGCTCGAGGAGCCCGTCCGCGGCAAGCTCGCCGCGAAGTACTCCATCGGGCACGAGGTCGCGGGCTGGGAGGAGCTGCTGGCACTCGGCAACCTCGACGCGGTCAGCATCGCGGTGCCGACGTTCCTGCACGCCCCGATCGCCATCGCCGCGCTGGAGCGCGGCATCCACGTTCTCTGCGAGAAACCGATCGCACGCAACGCGGCGGAAGCCGACGCGATGGTCCAGGCCGCCCGATCGGCCGGCCGCGTCCTCGACGTCGCCTTCAACCACCGCCAGCGCGGCGACATCCAGAAGCTCAAAGCGGTCATCGATGCCGGCCGGCTCGGGCGGCCGTACTACGCCAAGGCCTGGTGGCTTCGCCGTACCGGCATCCCCACCGTCGGCAGCTGGTTCACGCGCTCCGAGCTTGCGGGCGGCGGGCCGCTCGTCGACATCGGCGTGCACGTCCTCGACTACTCGCTCTTCCTGCTCGGCAACCCGGAGGTCACGGCGGTCAGCGCCTCCACCTACGACCTGCTCGCCAGTGCGGGCTTCGGATCGAGCCCCGGCTCGAAGAAGACCGGCGGCAACGGCGAGAAGACCTTCGACGTGGAGGACCTCGCGTCGGTCTTCATGCGCCTGGCCGACGGCGGGACGCTGCTCGTCGAGGCGAGCTGGGCCGCGCACCGGCGCGACGGCGACGAGTTCGGCATCACGCTGTACGGCACGGCCGGCGGCGCGGAGCTGATCGTCGACGACTATGCGCCGAGCGGCGCGCTGCAGGTCTTCAGCGACGACGACGGGACCGCGGTGGCCGAGCGCGTCGCCGTCAAGGCCGGGCGCGGTCACAACGCCGTCGTCGAGCAGTTCGTGGACAAGATCCGCGCGGGCGACTGGAGCCGACACGATGGCTCCACGGCCGCCGCACTCGCGCGCGTCGTCGATGCGTGCTACCTCTCGGCTGCCGAGCAGCGCGAGATCCGGCTCAACGCAGAAAGGCAGGCGCGATGACCGAGCACAAGGTGGCAACGCGCGAGGAGTGGCTGCGCGCCCGCGACGAGCTCCTCGTCAAGGAGAAGGAGCTGACCCGCCGCAACGACGAGCTGGCGCGCGAGCGGCGCGAGCTGCCGTGGGTACTCGTCGACAAGGAGTACCGGTTCGACACCGAGGCGGGCACGAGGACCCTGGCCGAGCTGTTCGAAGGGCGCTCGCAGCTCGTCGTCTACCACTTCATGTTCGGACCGCGGTACACGGCCGGCTGCCCGGTCTGCTCGTCGGCGGCCGACGCCTTCAACGGCACGGTCGAGCACCTGAAGGCGCGCGACGTGACCTTCACGTGTGTCTCGCACGCCCCGCTGGAGAAGCTGCTGGCCTACAGGGGCCGCATGGGCTGGAGCTTCCCGTGGGCGTCGTCGGCCGACAGCGACTTCAACTACGACTTCGGCGTCTCGTACACCGAGGAGCAGGTGGAGCCGTTCCTGCAGGGCGAGCTGGGCCCGGTGCCGACGATCGCGGCCGACTGCGGGACCGACCCGGCGGGCTTCATGGAGGAGGGCCCGGGCCTGAGCTCGTTCGTGCTCTCCGACGGCGCCGTGTACCAGACCTACTCGACCTACCGCCGCGGCCTCGAGGTCCTCATGGGCTACTACCCGCTGCTCGACCGGACGGCGAACGGGCGCGACGAGGGCAGCCCGCCGGAGATCTGGGTGCGCCGCCACGACGAGTACGGCACCTCGCGGGGGACGTAGATGGCCGGCCTGTCGGTGTGCATCGCCGGCGCTACCGGCTGGGCCGGGCGCGCGCTCGTGCCCGCTGTGCGGGAGGCGCCGGACCTGACGCTGCGCTGCGCCGTCGCGCGCTCGGCCGCGGGGCGGGATCTCGGCGAGGCGCTCGGGGGCGAAGCACTGGGAGTGCCGGTGCACGCGACGGTCGGCGGGGCGCTGGACGGGGTCGACGTCCTCATCGACTACACGTCGGCGACGACGGTCAAGGCGAACGTCATGGCGGCGATCGACGCCGGGGTCGCTGTCGTCATCGGCAGCTCAGGGCTGACGGCCACGGACTTCGACGAGATCGACTCCGCGGCTCGCGCGCGGTCGATCGGGGTCGTCGCGTCGGGCAACTTCTCGCTCACCGCCGCCATGTGCCAGGCGGCGGCGCTGCTCGCGGCGCGTCACCTGCCCCAGTGGGAGGTCATCGATTACGCGAGCGCGACCAAGCCCGACGTGCCGTCAGGCACCGCGCGCGAACTCGCCGAGCGCCTCGGCGAGATCCGCCGCCCCGAGCTCGGCCACCCGATCGAGGACCTCCACGGCCCGCAGGAGGCACGCGGCGCCACGGTGGCCGGGGCGCAGGTCCACTCGGTGCGCCTACCGAGCTTCGTCGTGTCCACCGAGGTGGTCTTCGGCCTCCCCGACGAGCGCCTCACGATTCGTCACGATGCCGGGTCGACGCCCGAGCCCTACGTCGCCGGCACCCTGATCGCGGTGCGCGCGGTGCCCGCCCTCGTCGGCCTCACGCGGGGGCTCGACACCCTGCTGTTGGGGCCCAGGTAGGCTCGCAGCCCACAGAGGGCCCGGATGGCAATGGAGGGTTTGACGGCGCGCATCAACCGCGAGCGGGTGCTCCGGACGCTGACGTTCTGGTTGCGCCCGGCGTTCGTGCTGCGCGTCGTCAACCGCTTCCAGAAGGTCGCGGGCTTCGACCGCGCCGTGGCGCTGGCCTCCAGCGCGCTGACGGCGCTGATCCCGCTGACGATCCTCCTCGGCGCGCTCCTGCCGCACATCGGCGGCAAGGACACCGCGGACCACCTGATCGAGCGCTATGACCTCACCGGCGGCGGCGCGGACGCCGTGAAGGAGATCTTCCAGCCGCCGAGCGGCACGAGCACGAGCATCGGCCTCCTCGGCGCGCTTCTGCTCATCGTCGCGGTGCTGAGCTTCACCCGCGGGGTGCAGCGGCTGTTCGAGCAGACCTGGGAGCTCCCGCCGCTCAGCGTGCGCAACTCGCTCAACGGCCTGCGCTGGATCCTGCTGCTGGCGCTATACACGACGCTCACGAGCGTGATCCACGCCGTGATCGGCACGGGGCGCCTCGAGCTCGCCGCAACCCTGGTGATCATGCCCTTCTCGGCGGCCTTCCTGGTGCTGAGCGGGTGGCTGCTCAGCGCGCAGCGGATCGCCTGGCGCGGACTGGTCCCGTTCGCCGTGATCGGCTCGATCCTGCTGGCGATCTACTCGGTCGGCGCGACCGTCTACATACCGCACCTGTTCAGCAGCTACGCCACCCGCTACGGCGTGATCGGCGCCGTCTTCGCGATGATCTCGAGCCTGTTCTGCACGATGGTGGTGATCGTCGGGTCCGCCGCCGCAGGGCACGAGGTCACGGTGGAGCTCGGCCGCATCCGCCGGGGCGAGCGCCCGGCCGACGACGAGATCCGCCGCGAATGGGACAACATCATCGGCGAGCTGCGCTCACGCTGGGATGTCGCGCGCGAGGAGATCAATCGCCGCCGTCGCCGTGGCAAGGAGCCGCAGGTGCCCGAAGCCATAGGCTCCAGTGCCGATGGACCCGGGAAGGATCGGAGTCTGGCGCCGCCGCCATGACGGCACCGATGCGGTCGCCGAGATCGAGGCGCTGGGCTACGGCACGCTCTGGGTCGGCGGCAGCCCCTCGCTGGCGCAGGTGCGCCCGTTCCTGGAGCGCTCGAGCGCTCTGACCATCGCCACGGGGATCCTCAACGTCTGGCAGCACGAGCCCGCCGACGTCGCCCGCGAACATGCGGAGCTGGCGAGAGACTTCCCAGGACGCTTCTTGCTGGGAATCGGCATCGGGCACCCCGAGGCCACCGCCGAGTACACGAGCCCGCTGACGCGGATGCGCCGCTTCTTCGACGGGCTCGACGCCGCCTCGGAGCCGGTGCCGCGCGACCGCCGCATCGCCGCGGCGCTGGGACCGAAGATGCTCGCGCTCGCGGCAGAGCGCTCGCTGGGCACCCACACCTACTTCGTCACCCCCGAGCACACCCGCTTCGCGCGCGACCAGGTCGGGCCGGACGCGCTCATCGCCCCGGAGCTGGCCGTCGTCGTGGAGACCGACGACGACACCGCGCGCGCGGCGGCGCGCCAGTACGCGGCCACCTACCTGCGGCTGCGCAACTACACGACCAACCTGCTGCGCTTCGGTTTCACCGAGCGCGACATCGCCGACGGCGGCAGCGACCGGCTCATCGACGCGGTCATCCCACACGGCGCGCCGGAGCAGATCGCCGATGTGGTGCACGCCCACCTCAATGCCGGCGCCGACCACGTCGCGCTGCAGCCCCTCGGCCACGGCCCCGCCCCGCTGTCCGACTACCGGGCGCTGGCGGACGCGCTGCTGTAGCGACCGTGCGCGTCGCGGCCCTGTACGACATCCACGGCAACACCGTCGCGCTGCGCGCCGTGCTCGCCGAGGTCGAGCGCGAGAGCGTTGACCTCATCCTCATCGGCGGCGACGCCGTGCCGGGACCGCTTCCGCGAGAGACGATCGAGCTGCTGCGCGCGCTCGGCGATCGCGCCGTCTTCGTGCGCGGCAACACCGACCGCTGGGTCGTCGAGGCCTTCGACGACGAGCAGCCCGTCGAGCGGCCCGCGGCTATGTGGACGGCGACCCAGATCGATCGCGGACAGCGTGACTTCCTCGCCTCCTTCGGCGAGCCGGAAGTGATCGACGTCGACGTGCTCGGCGACACGCTCTTCTGCCACGGCTCGCCCCGCAGCGACGAGGAGATCCTCACCGCCATCACGCCGCAGGAGCGCTGGCGGCCGATCCTCGCCGCCGTGCAGCAGCGCGTCGTCGTCTGCGGCCACACGCACGCCCAGTTCGACCGCTCGCTCGACGGCGTGCGCCTCGTCAACGCCGGAAGTGTCGGCATGCCCTTCGAGGGGCGACCCGGCGCCTACTGGGCGCTGCTCGGTCCCGACGTCGAGCAGCGCCGCACCGACTACGACATCGATGCGGCCGAGGCGGAGCTACGCGCCGGCGGATGGCCGGGGATCGACGACTTCCTCAGGGGCTCGTTCTTCGAGCCCGCCGACCCGCTCGTCGTCGCCGAGTCACTGGAGCGCCAGGCGCAGGACACGTAGCGCGGTCAGCGCGCGTTGGCGCGCACCTCGTCGAGGCTCGCCTTCAGCACCTCCATGAGGTCCGGCGGCGCGCTGGGCGACTTCGGCGCCCGCGGCGCCTTGATCGTCTCCCCCGCCTCCTTGTCCTTGACGACCTTGCGCAGCCGGTCGCGGTAGCGGTCCTTGTACTGGCCGTGATCGAAATCGGCGACGAGCGCCTCGACCAACGCGACCGCCTGGTCGACCTTCGCCTTGCTCGGCCGCTTGCGCATGGGCAGGTCGAGGTCCTTGGTGGGCCGGATCTCGCGCTGAAAGAGCATCGTCGTCAGCGCCAGGACGTTCTCCCTGGGCCGCACCGCGACCAGGTACTCCTTCGTACGCAGGACGAACTGGCCGATCGCGACCTTGCCCTCGTCGGCCATCACGTCGAGCAGCAGCCGGTAGGCGCGCTTGGGTCCGTCGCCCTCGCCGGCGGGCAGCAGGTAGTAGGGATGGTCGAAGAGGATCGGATCGATCTCGCCGAGCTCGACGAACTCCGAGATCTCGATCGTCCGCGTCTTCTCCGGCTGGGCGACCGCGAGCTCGTCGTCGGTGAGCATCACGTAGCCGTCGCCGGTGTCGAAGCCGTGCGCGATCTCGGAATAGTCGACCGGCGCGTCCTCCTTGGTGCAGACGTAGGAGACGTGCAGGCGCTTGTGCGTGCGCTTGTGGATCTGGTTGAAGTGCAGGCTCTGGTCGCGTACGCCCGAGACCAGCGACACCGGAACGTTGACGAGGCCGAAGCTCAGCGTGCCGGTCCACAGCGAGCGAGGCATCAGCGCTTGGCTCCCTTGAGGCTGGCCTCCAGCGCCGCCATGAGGTCGTCGGAAGGCTCGGGTGCCCGCGCGGCCTCGGTGTCGATCTCCTCGCCCTTGGCCTTGCGCTCGACGAGCTTGATCACGCGGTCGCGATAGGTGTCGCGGTACTTGCCGGGCTTGAACTTCGTCGTCAGCCCGTCGACGAGCTGGGCGGCCATCTTGCGCATGCGCGGCTCGGGCTTGCGGTTCACCTTCGGGCTGTCGAGCTTGGAGGCGTCGACGAGCTCGGCGGCGAAGCGCATCGTGTGCATCCGCAGCATCCCGTCGGCCTCCAAGACGGCGGCGAGCTGCTCGCGCGAGCGCAGTACGACGCGCCCGATGCCGACGCGGCCGGTGCGCTTCAGCGCCGCCGCGAGCACGGCATAGGCCTCCTCGGCGCCGTCCTGGGGCGCGAGGTAGTAGGGACGGTCGTAGACGTCGGGGTCGATCTGCTCGCGCTCGACGAAGTGCTCGACGTCGAGCGTCTTGCGCTTGGTCGCCGCGGCCGCCTTGATCTCGTCGTCCTCGAGCACGACGTACTCGCCAGAGCGGACCTCGAAGCCCTTGGCCACCTGCTCGCGATCGACCTCCTTGCCGTCATCGTCCACGAGCTTGTGGGCAATCTCGCCGCCGTCCGGCTCGTGCAGCTCGCGGAACTGCACGCCCTGGGGATCGGTGGCGCCGTAGACCTTGACCGGGACGTCGACACCGGCGAAGGAGACGGCGCCGTTCCAGATCGAGCGGGGCATCCCGAAGGCGTACCCGATTCGCTTCGGGTATAGGAGTGCCCTATATGGCCGACCCGATACCCAAGCAGCCCGAGGCGATGAAGGCGACGCTGAGCGGCGATGTGTTCGACGACCCCAACTGGGTCGTCGAGCGCAAGCTCGACGGCTACCGCTGCCTGGCCTTCCGCGACGGCCGCTCGGTCGCGCTGGAGTCGCGCAACTACCTGTCGCTCAACGCGCGCTACCCGGAGGTCGCGGCGGCGCTCGACGCCGACCCGTGCAAGCGCTTCGTCGTCGACGGCGAGGTCGTCGGCATGGTGCGCGGGAAGTCGAGCTTCGAGGCCTTGCAGCAGCGCGGGCACGACCGCGGCGTCCGCATCGCCTATTACGTCTTCGACGTGCTGTGGCTCGACGGCGAGGACCTGCGCGACCGGCCGCTGCACGAGCGCAAGACGACGTTGCGCAGGGCGCTGCGTTTCGGCGGTGGGACGGTGCGCTGGACGCCGTACCGGCGCGCCGAGCGCGGCGAGGAGCTGCTGGCCGACGCGTGCCGGCGCGGCTGGGAGGGCCTCATCGCCAAGCGCCTCGACCGTCCCTACCAGGGCCGCCGGTCGGGCGACTGGCTGAAGTGGAAGTGCTCTGCCGAGCAGGAGCTCGTGGTCGGCGGCTACACCGCCCCGAAGGGCACCCGCGAGGCGTTCGGTGCCCTGCTCGTCGGCTACTACGACGGCGCCAAGCTCCGCTACGCGGGCAAGGTCGGCACGGGCTTCGACCAGCGCGAGCTGCGCGACCTGGCCAAGCGCATGGCGCCACTGCAACGCGCCACGTCGCCGTTCGACGCAGGCGACCCGCCGGCGCGCGGGACGACCTGGGTGACGCCAGAGCTGGTCGCCCAGGTCGCCTTCACCGAATGGACGCGCGACGGCTCGCTGCGCCACCCGCGCTACCTGGGGCTCCGCGACGACAAGCCGGCGCGCAAGGTCGTGCGCGAGCGCCCGGCGGACTGACGGGCGGGCCGCCTTTGCGCATCGCGGGTTCCTTGACCACCACTGAGGTGGTCAAAGCACCAATCAACGCCGAGTTGGCACGCCGCCACTCGTCCCGGACCCGCCCGTCAGGCGCCGACCGCCGAGCACGACCTCCCGCGCCGGCGGCACCGAAGACTCCCTTCCCTCGTTGCCCGGCCACGCAGCGGCGCAGGGGAGATTCGGAATCAACCGTCTAGAGGCGAACCTTCAGCCCGACGGGGTACGGGCCATGCCAGCGCACGCGGCCCGCTCGCCGCAGGCCCTCGCAGGCCAGTAGCGCCGTGGCCGCCTGCCCGAGCTGAACCCTCGCAGCGTGCTCGCCGAAGCAGCGATGCAGGCCGGCGCCGAAGTGCAGATAGACGTCCGTCGGACGGCCGGCGACGAAACGGCGCGGGTCGTCGAGGACGTCGGGATCCATCATCGCCGACTGCAGCATCGCGAAGACGATGGCTCCGGCCTGTGCGGCCCGCTGGTGGTCGAGATCGATGGTCGTCGTGTCGAGGGGGATCTCCCCGGGCGCCAGGGGCGGCTGCTGTTCGCTTATCTCGCCGCCGATCGGGGCCGGCCGGTCAGCCGGGCGGAGCTGATCGAGGTGCTGTGGCCGTCCGATCCGCCCGCGTCGCCCGAGGCCGCGCTGAAGGTCTTGCTCGCGCGCCTGCGCCGCGTGATCGGCGCGGCGCTCGCCGGGCGCGCCGACGTCTCGCTCGAGCTGCCCGGCGACGCGGTGATCGACGTCGAGGTCGTCGCCCGCGCCGTCGCCGACGCCGAGGCAGCCCTCGAACGCGGCGAGCCCCGCGCCGCGCTGGCGACCGCCACCAGCGCGCTCGAGATCGCCGCGCGCCCGCTGCTGCCCGAGTTCGACGGTGCCTGGGTGGACGAACGCCGCCGCGAGCTTCAGGAGCACGCCACCACGCTGCTCGAGGCCGAGGCGGGCGCGGCGCTGCGCATCGGCGGCGACGAGCTCGCCCAGGGAGAGCGCGCGGCGCGCGAGCTGACGCGGCGCGAGCCCTTCCGCGAGTCCGGCTACGCCCGCCTGATGGAGATCCACGAGGCCCGCGGCAACGTCGCCGAGGCCGTGCGCGTCTTCGACGAGCTGCGCGTGCTGTTGCGCGACGAGCTCGGCACGGCGCCGTCGGCGCCGATCGTCGCACTCAACGAGCGACTTCTGCGCGGCGGCGCGCCCACCGCGTCGACGGTCTCGGTGCCACTGCCACGGCTGCCCGGCGAGGAGGGCGACGCGGCCCCGCGCGTGCGCTTCGTCGGGCGCGAGGCCGAGCTCGCGCGCCTGCGCGAGCGCTGGGACCAGGCGCGTGCCGGCGAGCCGCGCCTGGTGCTCGTGGGCGGCGAGGCCGGGGTTGGCAAGACGCGGCTGCTCACGCACTTCGCCCGCGAGCTCCACCGCGAGCGCGCCAACGTCCTCTACGGGCGCTGCGACGAAGGCGCACTGCTCCCCTACCGAGCCGTTCATGGAGGCGCTGCGCCACTTCGTCGTGCACTGCGGTCCCCCGCAGCTGCCCGGCCAGGCCGAGCCCGAGCTCACCGAGCTCGCGCGTCTCGTGCCCGAGCTGCGCAGCGGCGCGGGCGACGCCGCCGCCCCGCCGCCCGGCGAGCCCGAAGACCCAGCGCTACCGGCTGTTCGAAGCGATCGACCGGGTTCTTCGCCGGCGTGGCCGGCACGGCGCCGCTGCTACTCGTCCTCGACGACGTGCAGTGGGCCGACACGCCGACGTTGCTGCTCCTGCGCCACCTGCTGCGCCGCGCGGCCCAGGCGCCGCTGCTCGTCCTCGCCGCCTACCGCGACGTCGAGGTCGTCGCCGGGCCGCTCGGCGAGCTGCTCACGGACGTGCGCCGGGAGCCGCGCGTCGACCGCCTCACGCTTGCCGGAGTCAGCGAGCACGACACCACGGCGATCGTCGCCGCCGGCTCGTCGCTGCAGCCGCCCGCCGGCTTCGTCGCCCAGCTCCACGCACGTACCGGCGGCAATCCCCTCTACATCCAGGAGCTGCTGCGCGACTTGGCCGAGTCGGGCGGGTGAGCTGGCCGAGCTGTCGGTCCCGGCGGGTGTGCAGGAGGTCATCGGGCGCCGCCTGGCGCGCCTCAGCGCCCCGACGCTGTCCGCGCTCGAGGCAGCAGCGGTGATCGGTGGTGAGTTCGACCTCGTCACGCTGCGCCGCGGCGACATCGGCGGGCAGCGACGACCTGCTCGACGCGCTCGAGGAAGGCGCGCGCGCCGGCCTTCTCGCCGAGGACCCGAGGTCGTCGACCGCTTCGCGTTCCCGCACGCGCTCGTGCGTCAGACGCTGTACGAGCGCCAGATGCGCAGCCGCCGCGTGCGCCTGCACCAACGCATCGCCGCCGCGCTCGGCGGCATCGGGCAGCGCCGATCCGGCCGAGCTGGCACGCCACGCCTTCGAGGCGCGGGCGCTCCTCGGCCCTGAGGTCGTCGTCGGCCACCTGCGGGCCGCCGCCGAGCAGGCATCGCGGTCGCTGGCGTACGAGGAGGCAGGCGACCACTATCGCCGCGCCCTGCAGGTCATCGACGAGCTCGACGGCGACGCGCTCGTCCTCGAGCGCTGCTCGCTGCTGCTCTCGCTGGGGCGCTCGCAGTGGCGGTCCGGCGACGTGGAGGCCCGCACGAGCTTCCACGACGCCGCCCGCCTGGCGCGCGAGTTGCACGCGCCCGAGCCGCTGGCGTGGGCGGCGCTCGGCCTCGCCGGGCGCTACTGGGAGGCCAGCGCGACCGACGCCACGCTCACCGAAGTGCTCGAAGAGACTCTCGACGAGCTGGGCGCGAGCGAGAGCGTCCTGCGCATCCGCGTCATGGGGCGGCTGGCCGAGGTCCTGCACTTCTCCGGCCAGCCCGAGCGAGCGGTGGAGCTCAGCGAGGAGGCGCTGGCGAGCGCCCGGCGCCTACGCGACCCCACCGCCATCGCCGCGGCGCTCACCGCGCGCCACGTCGCGCTCCTGCACATCGAGCACCTCGAGGAGCGCCTGCGCGTCAGCGCCGAGGTCCTCGACCTCGCGGCGCGCATCGGCCATGTCGAGCTCGGCGTCCAGGGCCTGCACTGGCGCATCTACGACCTCTTCGAGCTCGGCGACGCCGACGCCGCGATCGAAGAGCACGGCAAGCTCTCGGCACTGGCCGCCGAGCTGCGTCAGCCGCTGCTGCGCAGCCTGGCGGCATGCTGGCAGGCCGCGCGCGAGCAGATGGCGGGGCACTGGCAGGAGGCCGAGCGGCTGTCCGACCAGGCGCTGGCGCTGGGGCACCGCGCGCACGCCGCGGACACCGACAGCCTGCACGGCGCGCAGGCGCTCGTGCGCAGCCGCGACACGGGCCGCCTGCCGGAGCTGCTCGAGCACATCGCGGTCGTCGGCGCGCGCTACCGCTCGATCCCTGCGTGGCCGGCGGCGCTCGCCTGCGCCCACCTTGCGGCCGGCGATGAGGACCGCGCGCGTGAGCTGTGCGCAGAGCTCATGGCCGGCGACCTGGCGCGGGTGCCAAGGAACATCTACTGGCTGGCGACCGTCGCCTTCCTGTCCGAGGCGTGCGCGGCGCTGCCCGACCATCCCGGCCTGGGGCTGCTCGAAGCCGAGCTGGCCCCCTATGCCATGCGCATGGTGCAGATCAGCTCCGCCGCGTGCCTGGGCTCGGCCGCGCATTTTCTCGGCGTCCTCGCGGCCGCCGACGGGCGCTACGACGACGCCGACCGCCACTTCACCACCGCAGCCGACCGCAACCGCGCGCTCGGCGCGCTGACCGCCCTGGCACGCACGGAGCACGAGCACGGCGCGACGCTGCAGGCGCGCAACGGCCCCGGCGACGAAGCGCGCGCCGGCGAACTGCTGCGCTCGGCCGAGGCAGCCGCGCTACGCCTCGGGATGGCACCGCTGTCCGCCACCCATTCGCTGCGCTGACCGCGACCGCAACCCGGCCGCAACCGCGCTGCAACCCGCGCGCGCGATCGTGCTCGGCGGAGGCTTCAGATGAACGTCACGAGCACCGATCTGGAACACCAGATGACACGCTTCGGGCCGGCGCGCGTCGCCGTGCTGCACAAGACGCTGGTCGCGATGCAGGCGCCGCACGTGTCGCCGGCGCTCGTGCTCGCCATCGGCTCTCGCGAGAGCAGCCTGCGCAACACCGTCGGGGGCGACGGGCACGGCCGCGGCGTCTTCCAGCAGGACGACCGCTTCCAACAGGCGTTCCTGAACAGCACGCGCGGCTGCCGGCAGGGAACCTACGTGGCCGCCTTCGCCTCGGCGCTGCCGAAGGGGCGCGTCCCGACCCTGTCGGCGGGATGTCGCAACATGGTCGAGACGATCGAGGCCAACGTCGCGCTGGCCATCAAGTGGCGGATCCCGAACGGCCATCGGCTGCGCTTTGCGCTTGCCGCGTACAGCGCCGGGCCCGGCGGGGCGATGATCGGCTGGCGCGATCACCACGACGCCGATCGCCGCACCGCCGGCGGCGACTACTCGGCCGACGTCATGGAACGCGCGGCCGTTCTCAGGGACATGGCTTAGGCCACGGACGGCCCATACGGCGCCCGGGGGGCGCGCCGGGGGATGGAGGAGCTGGGGGTGTGCGCGCGCCATCCCCAGCTCCTCGCGTTGTGCGCGGATGCCAGAATGCGTCCCATGCCAGGGGGCGGAGGGCGATCGATGAGGTCGGCTGCGTGAGCGTGGTGCTCGGATTCGTCCTGGGCGCACTCGCCGCCGGCGTCGCGCTGTCGTGGTGGAGCGCGCGTCTTCACCGCCGCCAGAGGCGGCTCGTCGACGAGCTCAGCGCGACGCGCGAGCAGCTCGACGGGATGCTGTCCAACCTCAGCGAGGCGGTGACGGTCACCGACACCAGCCGGCGCATGCGCTACGCCAACCAGGCGGCCGCCGACCTGCTCGGCTACGCCGGCCCGGCCGACCTGGTCGCCCAGCCGCTGGGCGGGATCGCCGCGCGCTGGGAATCGACGCACGAGGACGGCCGGCCTCTCAAGCCGGAGGACGTCCCGAGCTGGAAGATCGTCAACGGGCTGCCCGCCGAGCCGCTGCTGACCCGCGTCATCAACCGCGACACCGGCGAGCAGCGCTGGCGCCTGGTCAAGGCGGCGCCGCTGCGCCTGCACAGCGGCGAGCTGCTGGCGGTCAGCGTCATCGAGGACGTCACCGAGGTCAAGGAGGCCGAGCAGCGCCAGCGCTTCCTCGCGCAGGCCGGCGAGACGCTCGCCTCGTCGCTGGACTACGGCGAGACGCTGCAGGGCGTTGCGCAGCTGGCCGTGCCCGTCCTGGCCGACTGGTGCGCCGTCGACGTCATCGACGCGAGCGGGCGCCTCGACCAGGTCGCCGTCGCGCACGTCGATCCCGAGAAGGTCGCCTTCGCGCTGGAGTACCGCCGCAGCCACCCACCCGACCCCGGCGACGCCGGCGGGCTGTACGAGGTGCTGCGATCGGGCCGGCCACAGCTCTACTCCCAGATCCCCGACGCCCTGCTCGAGCAGAGCATCGCCGACCGCGAGCAGCTCGAGCAGATCCGCGCGATCGGCATGCGCTCGGTGATGATGGTGCCGATGGCGGTCGCGGGGCGCACGATCGGCGCGGTCACGCTGGTCTCGGCCGAGAGCCGGCGCGCGTTCGACGAGGACGACCTGGACTTCGCCTCCGAGCTCGCGCGCCGGGCGGCGACCGCGGTCGAGAACGCCCGCCTCTACACCGAGCGCGCGCAGACCGCGCTGACCCTGCAGGAGAGCCTGCTGCCTGCGCGCCTGCCGAGCGTGCCGGGATGGGACCTTGCATCGTCCTACGCCGCGGGCGACACCGCCGCTGAGGTCGGCGGCGACTTCTTCGACGTGATCGCGCTCGACGAGGGCTTCATGGCCATCGTGGGCGACGTCACCGGCAAGGGCGTCGAGGCGGCCGCCCTGACCGCGCTGGCCCGCTACACGCTCGCCACCGCGGCGCGCTTCGACCCGAGCCCGAGCGCCGTGGTGAAGCTGCTCAACGACGTGCTCCTCGAACGGTCGGACATCTCGCTGCTGACGGTGGCATGCGCCCATGTCGTGCCGACGCGCACCGGGGCGCTGATGCGCCTCACCAGCGCGGGCCACCCGCTGCCCGTGCTCGCACGCCCGAGCATGCCGCCGGCCACCGTCGGGCCGCCGGGCCTGCTGCTGGGCATGACGGCGACCGCCCACTGGCAGGAGCGCGTGGTCGAGCTCCTGCCCGGCGACGCGCTGCTCTTCTACACCGACGGCGTCACCGACACGCCCTCCGACTCCGGCCGGTTCGGCGAGCAGCGCCTGCTCAAGGCGCTGCCCGATCGCCCCGAGCCCGCGAGCATGATCGCCTCCGTGCAGGGCGCGTTGCGGGCCTTCCAGGTCGGCGACGTGGTCGACGACCGCGCGATGCTCGCGCTGCAGCTCGTCGCGGTGCCCAGCGCCGGTGCCGGCGTCGCCGAGAACCCCCAACCCGACGCTTCGATGATCTGAGCCATGGAGCCCTCTTCCGCACCCGAAATCGAGCGGCTCGAGCTGCGCACGCAGGCGACGCCGTCCGCGGTGCCCGGCGTCCGCCGCGCCGTTGTGGACTTCGCCGAACTGCACGGGCTCGGGGTCGCGCCCGACATCGCCCTCGCCGTCAGCGAGGCGGTCACCAACGCCGTCCTGCACGCCTATCGCGACGGCAAGTCAGGGCCCATGCGCGTCGTTGCCTGCGCCGAGCCCACCCGGCTCGTCGTCGTGGTGCGCGACTACGGCTGCGGCATGAGCCCGCACCCCAACAGCCCCGGGCTCGGTCTGGGGCTGTCGGTCATCGGGCGGCTGACCGCCGAGCTGAACATCGAACGCCCCGCCGACGGCGGCGGGACCCGGCTGCGGATGTCCTTCGCCGGGTCGTGATCGCGTCCCGCGCCGCCGTCGTGGTCGCACTCGCCGCCGCCGCCGGCTGTGGCGGCGGCCATCGCGCGGCGCCGCGCGCGGCCGACCCGCGCCCTGCCCAGGCGACCTGCCCGCCCGCGGGGCGCAGCGAGCTCGACGGCGGCTTCCTGCACGTGCCCGCGGGCGCCCGCCCCGGCGCCACGCCGCTCATCGTCGTGGTGGTGCCCGGCGGTCGCGGCGACAGGTCCGATCGCCTGGGCGTGACTGCGGCGGGCACGCGTGCGGGCTTTGCCGTCCTCTACCCCACCTCCGACGACACGTTCTGGGCGCTCAACCGCCAACAGGGCGCTGCCGACGTCGATGCCGTCAGCGCGCTGCTGGACAAGGCGCTGGCCGGCGGCTGCTTCGACGCGCAGCGGATCTCGATCACCGGCGTGTCGAACGGCGCTGGGTTCGCCGCGCGCATGGCCTGCGAGCTGCCCGGCCGCTTCGCCGCGGTGGTGCCGGTCGCGGCGGGCTACCGCGCGCTCGATCCGTGCCCGGCGAACGCGCGGGCGTCGTTCCTGGACATCCACGGCACGGCCGACACCGTCGTCCCGTACAACGGCAAGCGGCCCGACCGGGCCGGGTCGGTGCCGCGCTACACGGCGCGCTGGGCGCGGCGCGACGGCTGCGAACGGGCGCGCGCGAGCACGCCGCGAAAGCTCGTCACGCGCTTCACCTACCGCGACTGCGACGACGGCCTGCGCGTCGAGCGGCTGCGCCTCTCGGGCACCGATCACGGCTGGCCGGGCGCGGGCCCGCCGCTGCCCGACCACAACCCGTCGGGCGTGAGCGCCACGCGTGAGCTCCTACGGTTCATCGGCGCGGCCAGAAGACCCCAAGGGTAAGGCGAGCCGCTTCGCCGCTCGCCTTGCTTGTCGCGCGCCGGTGGCGCGCGCCGAGTAGATTTTGCACAGCATGATCGCTCCGGCTCTCAGCCGTCGTGCCGACGAGCTTCGCACCGCGCGCCAGCCCTACGTGGTCGCGACCGTGGTGCGGGCGCAACGCCCCACCAGCGTGCGCTCGGGCGACGCTGCGCTGGTGCTCGGCGACGGCACGATCGAGGGGTTCGTCGGCGGCGCCTGTGCCGAGCAGAGCGTGCGCCTGCACGCGCTGCGCGTCTTGGAGACCGGCGAGGCGCTGCTGCTGCGCATCCTGCCCGGCGACGACGACGCGCCCGCGGCCGAGGGCGCCGTCACCGTGCAGAACCCGTGCCTGTCGGGCGGGTCGCTGGAGATCTTCCTGGAGCCGGTGCTCGTCGCGCCGCGGGTGCTCGTGTCCGGCGAGACGCCGATCGCCGGCGCGCTCGTGCGCCTCGGCGCGGAACTCGACCTCGACATGGTCGCCGTGCAGGGATGCACCGTCGAGCCCACCGACGGCGACCTCGCGCTCGTCGTCGCCGCCCACGGCCGCGACGAGCTGGCCGCGCTGCGCATGGCCCTCGACGCCGGGCTCCCATACGTGGGGCTCGTCGCCAGCCGCGTGCGGGGCGCCGCCGTGGTCGACGAGCTGCGCGCCGAGGGCGTGGCCGAGGAGCGCCTCGCGACGCTGGAGACGCCCGCCGGCCTGGACATCGGGGCGCGCACCCCGCACGAGATCGCGCTGTCGATTCTCGCGCGGATCGTCGCCGTGCGTCGCGGACACCAACAGCTCTCGGTGCGGGTGGTCGCCCCGGCGAGCGCACCGGCGACGGCGATGGACCCGGTGTGCGGCATGGTCGTGGCCGCCACCGACGACACGCCGCTCGTCGACCACGAAGGCCGGCGCGTGTACTTCTGCTGCGAGGGCTGCCGTGACTCCTGGACACGCTCACATGTCCTTGAGTAAGGTCAGTTGCGGCTGCAACTAGGTGGAGGAGGGTGTCGTGGGGATCACCGCTTCTGCGGGATGGTCGATCGGGCTGGGGCTTGGCATCGTCGTGATTCTCGTCGCGGCCGCGATCGTCATCACGATCGTGGCGCTGGCCAGGCGGATCGCCGAGCAGGCCAAGACCGCCGAGCAGGCCGTCGAGGTCGTCAGACAGCAGACCGCTGAGCTCGGCGGCGTCGCGCGGATCAACGACTCCGGCGTACGGATCCTGCATTCGGCGCGGGCACTGCGAAAGGCGGCGGTGGGCAAATGACGGTCACGCTCGCCATGTCCGACCACGGCTACTGGACGATCGCGCTGATCATCGGCCTTGCCGCCGCGCTGATCGTCGCCGGCCTGCTCATCGCGCTCATCAGCTCGGTGCGCAGCATCGAGCGCTCGGTCGACGGCCTGCTGGTCACCGCGACCGCGGTCGCCGGCAACACGGCGAACATCCCGCAGCTCGCGGCCACCGCGCCCGTGCTCGGCCAGATCGTGGAGGAGGCGGTTGTGCAAGACGGCTACATGAACGCCCTGACCGACGGGTTCGGTGAGTCATGAGCACCACGCACCTGCTCGTCCTGCTCAGCGTCATCCTCGCCGTCGTCGTCATCGCCGTGCTCGCCCTCGCGCTTATCGAGGTGCGCAGGGGCCTGACGCGCATCTCGGAGGGGCTCGGCACGCTCGGCTCGGCACTGGAGGGCGTCGAGGCCGAGCACCTGCGCCCGCTCGAGGGGTCGGTCAAGGCGATCAACGCCCAGTTCGACATCATCCTCAGCGCGTTGCCGGGGATCGGCCGCAAGGCGGCGATCGTCGCCGAGAGGAGGCCGCGATGACCCTCTGGTGGATCGGGGACATCGTCCTGCTGGTGGTGATCCTGCCGGTGGTGATCTATCTGCTCAACGGCGTGCTCAGCGCGGCGAAGAGCATCGTTCCGAGCGTGCACCAGATCGCCGGCGTGGCGGCCGCCGGGTCCAAGGACCTCGACGCCGCCGCGCTGCTGCTGACCACCCAGCAGCAGGTTGAGCAGACGGTCGCGGGAGTCGCCGAGTACGGCGGCTCGCTCGACGTGATCATCGACGACGCCGAGGAGCGCTAGCGATGCCGGCAGCCGGAGTGGTCCTCATCATCGCCGTCGTCCTCATCGTCCTGGCCCTCGTCTACTACCTGGTCTCGACGATCTTCCAGCTGCGCGCGATCACCGCCGGCCTGGACGACGTCATCGCCAGCGTCGGCGAGATCGTGGAGAAGAGCGCGCCCGTCAACGGCGTCGTCACCGCGATCAACGAGCAACTCGACGCGGGCGTCGACCTGCTCGAGGGCCTGCTGGTCAAGAAGGCAGGCATGGACGACGCGCTCGGCCTCGTCGACGGCCTGTACCCGGGCGCCGCCGCCGCGGGGTTCCGCCAGTTCCCCGAAAGCACGTCGATCACGCCGCCGCGGATCGCCGAGGTCTACACGAAGGGCACGCTCACCCTGGCGCGCCTGGGCCGCGAGGCCCCGATCGCGACGGCCAACCCCGCGGGCCCGGTCCTGCGCAACGTGGAGGGCGGCAGCCTCGCGGCGCGCCTGCTCTATCCCGACGTGCGCCAATCCAAGCCGGAGGCGATGCCACGCTCGCCGGTCATCGGCAGCGACGCCCCTGTCCAGTACGAGCAGCGCGAGGACATCGGGCAGCCGCGTAAGCGAATGCCCGCCCGCTGACACGAAAAGGAGGACGTGTTGCAGACCCCCGCGCCATTCGGATACGAGCGCGCCACCAGCGTCGAGGACGCCGTCGC
The DNA here is from genome assembly GCA_963821355.1 of uncultured Actinomycetes bacterium. GTDB lineage: Bacteria > Actinomycetota > Thermoleophilia > Solirubrobacterales > Solirubrobacteraceae > JAOPZW01. The sequence goes on from CAWGDO010000014.1 coordinate 703,298, forward strand.
CGCGTTGCAGCGGCTCGGCTCCGAGGCACGCGTGATCGCCGGCGGCCACAGCCTGCTACCGATGATGAAGCTGCGGCTCGCCAATCCCGAGCACCTCGTCGACATCAACGAGATCGTCGATCTCGCCTACATCCGCGAGCTCGACGGCGAGATCAGGATCGGCGCGCTCACTCGGCACGTCGACCTCCTGAAGTCCGACCTGCTGGCCCATCGGTACCCGCTGTTCCGCGACGCCGAGGAGGTCATCGCCGACCCCGTCGTGCGCAACCGCGGCACGATCGGCGGCTCGCTATGCCAGGCCGACGCCGCCGAGGACCTGTCGTCGGTCTGCTCGGCTGCCAAGGCGCAGGTCGTGATCCGCGGCGCCGACGGCGAGCGCATCGTGGGCATGGAGGACTTCCACGTCGGCCCCTACATGACGGCGGTCGGCGCGGGCGAGATCCTCACCGAGGTGCGCCTGGGCGTGCGGCCGGGCGCGGGCAGCGCACACGAGAAGGTCGAGCGCCGCGCCGGCGACTGGGCCATCGCGGCCGCGTCGGCGGCGGTGTGGATGGACGGCGCGACCATCGCCGACGCCGGGATCGCGCTCAGCGCGGTCGGGCTGACCACCATCCACCTCACCCGCGCCGAGGAGCTGCTGCGCGGCAAGGCGCCGTCGGAGGAGCTGTTCGAGCAGGCGGGCGCGATCGCCTCCGAGGACTGCGCGCCGATGGCCGACGGCCGCGGCCCGGTCGACTACAAGCGCCATCTCGCCGGCGTGCTCACCCACCGCGCACTGCGCCGCGCAACGGCGCGCGCACTGGAGCAAGAGGTCTAGAACATGGAAGTCACGATGACTGTCAACGGCGAGAGCGTCACGCGCGACATCGAGCCGCGCCTGCTGCTCGTGCACTTCCTGCGCGAGACGCTCGATCTCACCGGCACCCACTGGGGCTGCGACACCTCTAACTGCGGCGCCTGCGTGGTGCTGATGGACGGCCAGCCGGTCAAGTCGTGCACGGTCCTGGCGGTGATGTGCGACGGGCACGAGATCCGCACCGTCGAGTCGCTCGAGGTCGACGGGCAGCTCGACCCGATCCAGATGGGCTTCCACGAGAACCACGCGCTGCAGTGCGGGTTCTGCACACCGGGCATGCTGATGACGACGCGCGCGCTGCTCGACGAGAACCCCAACCCCACCGACCACGAGATCCGCACGGCGATCTCCGGAGCGATCTGCCGCTGCACGGGCTACAAGAACATCGTCGCCGCAGTGCACTGGGCGGCCGACCACGAAGCCGCGGCGGGGTCGCGCCCCGAGCCCGCGACGACACAGGAGATCTGACCATGGCGACCGTTGAACAGGCCCCCGCCGAGCGCCCCATCGGCTTCGGCCGGCTCAAGCGCAAGGAGGACGCGCGCTTCATCCGCGGCCAGGGCAACTACCTCGACGACATCAAGCTGCCGGGGATGGTCTACGGCGCGCTTCTGCGCAGCCCGTACGCCCACGCGAAGATCGTCTCGATCGACACGTCGAAGGCGCTCGCGCACCCCAACGTCGCCGCCGTCGTCACCGCCAAGGACCTCGAGACGCTCGGCCTGGCGTGGATGCCGACGATCTCCTACGACACCCAGGCCGTGCTGGCGGGCGACAAGGTCCGCTTCCAGGGCCAGGAGGTGGCGTTCGTCATCGCCACCGACGAGTACTCGGCCAACGACGCGCTGTCGCTCATCGACGTCGAGTACGAGCCGCTGCCGGCTGTCGTCAACGCGCGCAAGGCGCTCGACGAGGACGCGCCGTTGATCCGCGACGACAAGTCCGGCCAGCGCGACAACCTCGCCAGCCCGACGTGGGAGGCCGGCGACGGCGACGCCACCGACCAGGCGTTCGCCGAGGCCGACACGGTCGTCACGCGCGACATCATCTACCCGCGCTGTCACCCGGCGCCGCTGGAGACGTGCGGGATCATCGCCGACTTCAACGCGCAGACCGGGCAGCTCGACATCTACAACGGCAACCAGGCGCCGCACGCGCACCGCACGGTCTACGCGCACGTCGCCGGCCTCGCCGAGCACATGATCCGCATCATGTGCAACGACATCGGCGGCGGCTTCGGCAACAAGGTGCCCGTCTACCCCGGTTACGTCTGCGCGATTGCCGGCTCGATCGTGGCCGGCGTGCCGGTCAAGTGGGTCGAGGACCGCACCGGCAACCTCGTCTCGACGGGGTTCGCGCGCGACTACGTCATGCACGCCGAGATGTGCTCCAAGGAAGGCAAGATCACCGGCCTGCGCGTCGACGTCATCGCCGACCACGGCGCCTTCGACTCGACCGCCCAGCCGACGAAGTTCCCGGCCGGCTTCTTCCACATCGTCTGCGGCTCGTACGACCTGCAGGCCTCCCACGTCAAGGTCAAGGCCGTCTACACCAACAAGGCGCCCGGCGGCGTCGCCTACCGCTGCTCGTTCCGCATCACCGAGGCCGTCTACCTCGTCGAGCGGATGGTCGACGCGCTGGCGCTCGAGATGCAGGTCGACCCGATCGAGCTGCGCATGCGCAGTTTCATCAAGCCCGAGCAGTTCCCCTACGAGACGACGACGGGCTGGACCTACGACTCCGGCGACTACGCCGAGACGATGCGCGTCGCCATGGAGATCGCCGGCTACGAGGACCTGCGTCGCGAGCAGGCCGAGAAGCGCACCCGCGGCGAGCTGATGGGCATCGGCGTGTCGTTCTTCACCGAGGGCGTGGGCGCAGGGCCGCGCAAGCACATGGACATCCTCGGGCTGGCCATGAACGACGGCGCCGACCTGCGGGTACACCCGTCGGGCAAGGCCGTGGTCAGCATCAGCGCGCAGACGCAGGGCCAGGGCCACGAGACGACCTTCGCGCAGATCGTGGCCGAAGAGCTCGGCATCCCGCCCGAGGACGTCGAGGTCCGCCACGGCGACACCGACAAGTCCCCCTACGGCCTGGGCACCTACGGCAGCCGCTCGACGCCGGTCTCCGGCGCGGCGGTGGCGGTCGTGTCGCGCAAGGTGCGCGACAAAGCGCGCCTCATCGCGGCGACGATGCTCGAGACCAGGCCCGAGGACCTCGCCTGGGAGAAGGGCCGCTGGTACGTCAAGGGCGACCCCGAGAAGGATGCGCTGATCGAGGACATCGCGGTGCGCGCCTACAGCGGCGAGCCGATGCCCGAGGGCTTGGAGGGCGGCCTCGACGCGCAGGTGATCTACGACCCGCCGAACCTCACCTATCCGTACGGCGCCTACATCGCGGTGGTCGACATCGATCCCGACACCGCGCAGGTCACCGTGCGGCGGTTCATCGCCGTCGACGACTGCGGCGTGCGGATCAACCCGATGGTCGTCGAGGGCCAGATCCACGGCGGCCTCGCCGAGGGCGTCGGCATCGCGCTGATGGAGCTCATCAGCTTCGACGAGGAGGGCAACTGCCTGAACTCATCGTTCATGGACTACCTGATCCCGACCGCGCTGGAGTGCCCCGACTTCGAGCTGGGTGAGACCGTCACGCCGTGCCCGCACCACCCGCTCGGCGCCAAGGGTGTCGGCGAGTCGCCCAACGTCGGCTCGCCGCCGGCGATCGTCAATGCCGTCATCGACGCGCTGCACGAGACCCACGGCGTCGACCATCTCGACATGCCGTGCACCCCGGCGCGCGTGTGGGCCGCGATCCAGGGGCGCCCCGAGCCGCCGCAGTGAAGGACGAGTTCGTCACCGGGCTGGTGCTCGGCGCCGGCGGCTCCAAGCGCCTCGGCCGGCCCAAGCAGCTTCTGGCCTACGGCGAAGCGACGCTGCTGGGGCACGTGGTCGACGTCGCGCGGGCATGCGCGTTCGATCAGCTCGTCGTGGCGCTCGGCGGCGCGGCCGAGGAGGTGCGCCACGCCGTCGATCTCGAGGGCGCCGACGTGGTCGTCAACGACGACTATGGCGACGGCTGCTCGTCGTCGATCGTCAAGGCGCTCGGTGTCGTCGACCTGCGCTGCACGGTGGTGGTGCTCATGCTCGGCGACCAGCCCGGGGTGACCGCGGCGACGGTACAGGCGCTGCTGGGCGGCCGCGACGGCGCGCCCATCGCCGTGTGCCGCTACGACGACGGCCGCGGGCACCCGATCGCGTTCTCGCACGCGACGTTCGGCGAGCTCGGCAGCCTGCACGGCGACAAGGGCGTCTGGCGGCTGCTCGACCAGCACGGCGACGAGGTGACCGAGGTGCCGATCGAGGGCCCGATCCCGCCCGACGTCGACACCGAGGAGGACTACTCCATGGTCGTCGCAGCGGCCGACCGCGCAAACGAGTACGACCACTTCGTGCCCGATATCGAGACGCTTGCCCAGCGGCTGGCCGGCGTGGACTACCTCGTCGACGAGGGTCTGGCGACGTCGATGTTCCTCAGCGTCCGCCTGCCGCAGCCGCTGCTGCTCGAGGGCCAGGCCGGAGTCGGCAAGACCGAGGCGGCGAAGGCCTTGGCCGCGGTGCTCGACACACCGCTGATCCGCCTGCAGTGCTACGACGGGATCGACGCCGCCGAGGCGCTCTACGAGTGGAACTATCCGCGCCAGCTCCTGAGCATCCGGCTGGCCGACTCCAGCGGCGAGACGCTGCGTGAGGAGGACCTCTTCGGCCCCGACTACCTCATCCGCCGCCCGCTGCTGCGCGCGCTCGAGCACCCCGGGCCGCGGCCTGCGGTGCTGCTGATCGACGAGATCGACCGCGCCGACGACGACTTCGAGGCCTTCCTGCTCGAGCTGCTGGCCGAGGCCAGCGTGACCATCCCCGAGCTCGGCACGATCCACGCCACGCACCCGCCGATCATCGTGCTGACCTCCAACCGCACGCGCGACCTGCACGACGCGGTCAAGCGTCGCTGCCTGTATCACTGGATCGCCTACCCCACGCCGCAGCGCGAGGTGGAGATCGTCCGCCGGCGCGTCAAGGGCGCCTCGGAGGCGCTGGCGGTGCAGGTCGCCGACGCGGTCTCGCGCATGCGCGATTCCGACATCCAGAAGCCGCCGGGGATCGCGGAGGCGATCGACTGGCTGTCGGCCCTGCGACTCCTCGGCGTGGAGACGCTCGACGCGGCGGCGATCGACCGCACGCTCGGGGCGGTGCTCAAGTACGACGAGGACCAGGAAGTGATCCGCGCGGCCGGCCTCGACCAGCTCGTGCGCCGGTCGTCCCCGTCCACACTCGTGCCGGGTGCGGAGCCGCCAGGAGGGAGGACCCCGTGGGCCTGACCGGCGCACGCGCCTTCGGCGTCGAGACCATCCACCTCGACCTGCCGCCGCTGACGGTGGCCTTCAGCCGGCGCCTGCAGGACGCCGGCGTGCCGACGACGCCGGCGCGCCAGGCCGACCTCTCCCGCGCGCTCACGCTCGTGCGCCCCGTCAGCCGCCGGCGCCTGTACTGGACCGCCCGCTCGGTGCTCGTCTCCGATCCGGCGCAGATCCCCGCCTTCGACCGGGTCTTCTTCGCGGTCTTCGGCGATCCGCTCAGCGAGCGCTTCGACCCCGACGACGCGCGCGCGACCACCGCGCCGCGCGACGACCGGCCCGCCGGGGATCCCCGCCGCGCGCGGGGCGACGACAGCGTCGCGGCCACCGACGGCGGCGACGACGACGACCGGGCCCCCATTGATGTGCCGCTCGCGATGGCCAGCGACGAGGAGCGCCTTGCGGGCAAGAGCTTCGATGCGCTCGATCCCCAGGAGCTCGCGCAGCTCTACCGGCTGATGGCCCGTCTGCGGCTCGTGACGCCCGAGCGCCGCACCCGCCGCTACGAGAAGGGCCGCCACGGCCAGCACATCGACATGCGCCGCACGCTGCGCGCCAGCCGGCGCACCGCGGGCGATCCGATCCGCCTCGCACGCCGCCGCCGCCGCGAGGTCCGCCGCCGGCTGGTGATGCTGTGCGACATCTCGGGCTCGATGGAGCCCTACGCGCGCGCGTACCTGCAGTTCCTGGCCAGCGCGGCCGGCAGCGGGCCGAACGCCGAGGCGTTTGTCTTCGCGACGCGGCTGACCCGGCTGACGCGCGCGCTGGCCTCGCGTAACCCCGAGCGCGCGATCCAGCGCGCCGCGGCTGCGGCGCCCGACTGGTCGAGCGGCACCCGGATCGGCGACGCCCTGAAGACGTTCAACGACCGCCACGGGCGTCGCGGCATGGCCCGCGGGGCGGTGGTGGTGATCCTCTCCGACGGCTGGGAGCGCGGCGACCCCGCGCTCGTCGAGCGTGAGATGGCGCGCCTGGCCCGCCTGGCCCACCGGATCGTGTGGGTCAACCCGCGGGTGAGCGCGAGCGCGTTCTCGGTGCGCGCCGGCGGCATGCTCGCTGCGCTGCCGTACTGCGACGCGCTGGTCAGCGGCCACAGCTTCCGCGCGCTCGGCGAGGTCGCGGAGGCGATCGGCGCCGACGTCATCGAGCCGCTGGACCTGCCGCCCGAGCAGGATGAGCCGAAGGCGGAGCCCTGGGCCAGCGCCACGCCGGTGCCGGGCAGCTCGGTCGCGATGCCCAGCGGGCACGGCCCGAGCCGCGGCAACACGACGCCGGGATGGGTCACTGATGACGGAGCGTGAGGTCAAGACGTGCATCTACCCGGGCTGCGAGCGGCCGGCGGTGCCGCCGCATCCGCTCGGCGGGCCGCAGCCCGCGTTCTGCGACCTCCAGGAGCACAACGCGCTGACCGCCCATCAGACGCGCGGGCGCCTCGCCGCGACGAATGCTGAGGACAAGGAGGGGCAGTGATGGCCGACGAGGCCTATAGGGCGGTGTTCCTGCGCGTGCACCCGACCGGCAAGATGGTGCTCAGCCTGACCACCGACGCCGACGGCAACGAGCCGCAGTACGCCCAGCTCGTGGCCAGCGAGCTGGGCGTGCCCGCGCTGGACGTCAAGGTCGTCCCGGCCGACACCGACCGCTTCGGCGTCGGGCACGGCTTCAACACGACGCCGTCGGAGGGCACGTCGGCGGCGATCACCAGCGCCACCGCCAAGATCCGCGACAAGGCGCAGCTGCTGGCGGGCATGGCGCTCAGCGCCCCGCCGGAGAGCCTGAAGTGGTCCAGCGGAGCGTGGGTCGCCGGCGACGGCAGCGATCCGGCCACGGCCGCGACGATCGCGGACATCGCCCTCTACGCGCATGGCAGCGGCGAGCTGCCGCCGGGCGTCGAGGGCGGGCTTGACGCGCAGACCGTCTACCGCGACTGAGGCAGGCCGGCGTCGAGCTGCACCGTGACCTCGTCGACGACCTTCAGGGCTCCGAACAGGGCGGAATAGGGCTTGATCCCGAAGTCGGTCTGCTTGACCATGGCGACGGCGCACAGGCGCCCGTCGTCGACGGTCACCGCGAAGGCGATCGGGCGGGTGGTGTCGGCCAGCGTCAGCTCGCCCTCCACGTCGAGCTTGGTGTCCGCGGCCTGCACGGTGGTCGAGCGAAACGCGATGGCGCGGCCCTCGAGGACGTCGTCGTCGATCGTCTTCTCGATGTTCGCCATGTCGTCATCGCCGAGGGCCTGCATGCCGCCGCTGCCCTCGCGCACGCGCAGTGACCTGGGGTCGGCCGTCAGCTCCATGGAGCTCGTTTCGCCGACCGCGACGGTCGCCTCCCAGGCCGTGACCTCGATCAGCAGATCGTGGCCTGCCTTGGCCGCCGCGCCGGTGCGGCCGGTCCTCACCGCCAGCGTGCCGTCGTCGGGCCCGAGCTTGTAGGTGCCTGGCTCGATGGACACGCGCGGACCCTACGCCATCCATAGACTCGCCCGCCCACCGTCGTCCCCAGGAGACCGCCCATGGCCGTAGAGCTGGACCATTCGTTCTCGACGTCGAAGCCGCTCGACGAGAGCTATGCCTCGATTCTCGACCTCGAGCGGGTGGTCCCGGCCGTCGAGGGTGGCCACGTACTCGAGCGCAGGAGCGACGACGCCGTGAAGGCCGAGATCGTGGTCAAGATGGGCGCCATGTCGATGAAGTTCACCGGCACCGTCGAGGTCACCGAGAAGGATCCCGACGCCCATCGTGCGGTGCTGACGATCAAGTCGCGCGAGGCGGGCGGGCAGGGCCACGCCAACGCGACCGTCGCCTTCGACCTCGCCGACGGCGGCGGCAACATCCACACCAACGCCCAGATCACAGGAAAGGCGGCGTCGATGGGCGAGGGCGTCGTCGCCGGTGTGCTCGACGCCCTCATCAAGGACTTCACCACCAAGGTGGGCGACGTCTGAGGCTCCGATGGCCCGCGTCGTGATGCGAAAGGTCCGCGAGGGCGAGGTGCCCTACGACGGCGGGACCGCCGTCCAGGAGGACGTCGACCGGCCCGTCTTCCGCGGCAACGGCCCCGACGACTACGTCTGCGTGGAGTGCGGGAACGTCCTGGCTGAGTCGATGCACGAGATGCAGATGACCTACAAGGTCCGCGTGCGCTGCGCGCGCTGCTTCACCGTGAACGTCTCGGCCACCGACGTGCACGACCCGAGCCTCAGGCGCCACTGAGGGCCAGCAGCGCCTCGCGGTGGCGGTGGTAGGCGGCCGCGCCGTCGCCGTCGACGGCCGTGATCCGCACGAGCGGCGGGTGCCCCATCGCCGGCGTCGCGAGGTCGCGCAGCGCGTCGTGGTAGGCGCGCTCGCGCTGGCGGCCGCCGAAGCCAAAGCCCTTGGCGGCCAGCGCGCGGTCCAGCCCGTCGGTGCGCGCGCTCCACTCGCGGCACAGCGCCATGTGCTCGGCACGGTCGAAGCCGAGGGATGCGTCGTCGCGGTAGAGCTCGAGCGCCGCGAGGCGGAATGAGCTGAAGTGGGCGACGTCGTCGACGGCGATCAGCGTCCCGGTCGGCTCGTGCACGAGGTCGACCGGCAGCAGGAGGTTCTCGCGGGCGGCGTGCAGGACTGAGACGTCGCCCTTCAGGCGGGCGTAGATCGCGGCGAGCTGCTCCAGCGCCGCGATCACCGGTGTGACGATGGCCGGGTCGCGGCGGGCCTTGGCCACGCGCTCCAGGCCGACGTGGCCCTGCTCGCACAGCCAGTCGAAGGACCCGCTCGCGAGCACGATCCCGTCGTCCGCCGCCGCCTCCGCGAAGGCGGCGTGAACGTCGTCGCTCACGCGGCTCCCGGCGTGACCAGGCCGCTCTCGTGGGCGAGCACAACGGCCTGCGCGCGGTCGTGGAGGCCGAGCTTGGAGAAGATCCGCGCGACGTGGGTCTTGACCGTCGCGTCGCTGACGACGAGCTCGCGGGCGATGTCGGCGTTCGAGGAGCCGCGCGCGATGAGGCCGAGCACCTCGAGCTCGCGCGGTGTCAGCTCGTCCATGGCCGCGGGGCGGGCGTTCGCGCGCGGGCGCCGCGCGAAGTCCTCGATCAGGCGGCGGGTGATCGCCGGGGCGAGCAGCGCCTCGCCGGCCGCGACGACCCGTACGGCATGCAGCAGCTCGCCGGCACCGGCGTCCTTGAGCATGAAGCCGCTCGCGCCCGCGCGCAGCGCCTCGTAGACGTACTCGTCGAGGTCGAACGTGGTGAGGATGAGCACGCGCGGCGCCCGCGGCTCGGCAGCAACCAGGCGGGTGGCCTCGATCCCGTCGAGGGCCGGCATGCGGATGTCCATGAGCACGACGTCCGGATGCCAACGGCGGACCGCCTCCACCGTCTCGCGCCCGTCGCCTGCCTCCGCGACGACCTCCATGTCGGGCTCGGCGTCGACGATCACGCGAAAGCCGGTGCGCACGAGCTCTTGGTCGTCGGCGACGACGACGCGGATCGTCACCGCGACGCCCCCGTGAGCGGCAGGCTGGCGCGGACGGCAAAGCCACCGCCCGGTCGCGGGCCGGCATCCAGGCGCCCGCCATAAAGCGCCGTTCGCTCCCGCATGCCGATGAGGCCGTGGCCCGAGCCGTTGACCGTCGCCGGGGCGCCGGCACCAGCGCCGTCGTCGACGACCTCGAGCTCCACGTCCAGGGGGCTGTAGCGCACCGCGACGCGAACGCCCGCGCGCCCCGCGTGCTTGAGCGTATTGGTGAGCGCCTCCTGCACGATCCGGAAGGCGGCGAGATCGACGCCCGGCGCGAGCGGCACCTGCTCGCCCTCGATCCGCAGCTCCACCGCCAGCCCCGCCTCGCGCAGCTGATCGACGAGGCCGCCGAGCGAGCCCAGGCCCGGCTGCGGGCCGATCGCGAGCTGCTCGTCGGCCGTGCGCAGGATCCCCAACAGCCGCCGCAGCTCGACGAGCGCCTCGCGGCCGCTCGACTCGATCGCCTCGAACGCGGCGACCGTCTTGTCGCGATCGCCCGCCAGGCGTGGCCCGGCCTGGGCCTGGACGACCATCACGCTGACGCTGTGCGCCACGACGTCGTGCAGCTCGCGGGCGATGCGCGCGCGCGCGTCAGCGACCGTGGCACGGATGCGATCCTCGCGCTCGCGCTCGAGCTGCTGCGCGCGATCGCCGAGCAGCTCGACCAGCTGCTGGCGGCGGCGCATGGCGCGGCCCGCGAGCCACGCGACCGCCGCGAAGAAGGTCGAGGGCACGGTGTTCTGGTCGCTCGCTCCTGCGGCGTAGGACCACACCAGCCAGACCGCCGCCGCAGCCGCGCCGACCGCGATGGCGATCCGATGCGCGCGGCGCTCCGTGTAGGCGCCCGCCGAGTACGCGGCCAGCAACCAGGCCACGAAGACCTCGAACGAGTACTGCTTGCCGTTGGCGGGATCGCCGAGCGCGAGCTCCAGGATCAGCGACGCCGTCGCGACAGTCGCGAGGACCGCCACCGGGTGGCGGCGGCGCAGGCCCAGCGGCAGGAACGTGAGCAGCGTGGCGGCGACGGCGGCCCACACTGGCTCGGCGAACCGGGTGCCGATCGCGTCGGCCAGCCCGATGCCGCACAGGACGATCGCGATCGCCCAGTCCACCGCGCCCTGGACCGACTGCCAGCGCAGCGCGATTCGGGAGCGTTCCACGCACGGACCGTAGCCGGGCCCGTCGCCGCCCGCATCATCCCGCCAGCCGATCTCGCCGCCCGCCAGATCAACCCTACGGTGTACGCCGGATCGCCGCGAGCGCCGACGACGCGGCGCCCCGCCGGGCCTAGCCTCGCGATCGCTGGCAATCCCGACGAAGGAGACGCACATGAGCAAGCCAACGCAGTCACGCGTCGGTGCGGCGTGTGGGGCCATCTTCGCCGTCGCCCTGACCGTCGCGGTCGGCAACGGCGGCACCTACCAACCGGTCCGGGAGGTCGTCGCGCTCGTCGCGCTCGTCCTCTTCGTGCCCTTCCTCGCCTATCTGTGCAGCGTGCTGCGCGAGGCCGAGGGGCCGAGCGGCTGGCTGTCGACGACCGCGCTGGGCGCGGGGCTGACCGCCATCACGCTCAAGATCGCCAGCGGCGCGCCCGAGGTCGCCATCCACCGTGCCCACGTCGCCGACGCGACGCAGCTGCACGACGCGCTCGACGGCCTCGCCGGGGCGACGACGGTCGCGAGCCTGTACCCGCTGGCGCTGTTGTGCGCGATCGTGGCCGTGCTCACCTTCCGCGCCGGGGTGCTCCCGCGTGCGCTGGGGTACGGGGCCGCCGTCACCGCCGGCGCCTTGGCCCTCAACGGCGCGTTCCCGACCAGCCACGCCGTTCCGGCCCTGCTGCTCTTCGTGGTGTGGACGCTCGCCGGGAGCGTCGCGCTCTACCGGGCCGTTGCGGTCGGCGCCCCGCGCCAGGCGCGCTTGAGCAGCTCGAGCGCGTTGCCTCCCGAGATCTTCGCCGACACGTCGGCGCCGTAGCGGGCAGCGAGTGCCTCCTGGAGGGCCTTCATATGCCCCAGGTGCTCGAGTCCGGGCAGCGCCGGCTTGATCCAGCCGTCGAGGTCGGAGCCGATCGCGGCGAAGTCGTGTGAGCCGGTGACCTGTGCGATGCGGTCGATGTGGGCGCAGATGAGCTCGAAGCTGTCGTCGAAGCCCTTCAGCTTGCGCTTGGGCGGGCCGGAGCCGGCCCAGTGCTCGCAGGCGATGACGCCCATCACGCCGCGGCGCTGCGCGATCTCGCGGATCGTCGCGTCGCGCAGATTGTACTCGGAGGACCCGTCGAAGCGACAGGCCATGTGCGAGGCGATGACCGGGACGTCGGCGGGCAGGACCGTGAACGTCTCGTCGACCGCACGGTCGCTCATGTGCGTGATGTCGACCAGGATGCCCTCGCGTGCCATCGCCGTAGCGGCCGCCCTGCCGAGGTCCGTGAGCCCTTCGGCAGGCTCGCTGAACACGCGGCGATACAACCCGTCGGGCATGAAGGGCAGCGCCGGCGCGTTGGTCGCCACCCCGCGCCAGAACAGGTGGGCGAGCGTCACGTATGCCACCCCGCGGTGGGCGAGTGTCGTGACGTTGGTGTCGACCTCGGCGGTCGTGGCGCCGAGCGCGAACCCGCCCTCGATGCAGTGCACGATCGCGCTGCGCCCGGCGAGGATCGCCTGCTCCAGCGCGGCGGGATCATGTGCCACGGTGGCCCCGAGCGGCTCGCCCGCGACGTGCGCCTCGACGGCGTCGATCTGGTCGAGCACGGACTGGAAGTACTGCGCGCGCGGGGGCGCGCCGTACGGGAGATCGAGGTCCATCTCGTCGAAGGGCGAGTACAGCACCGAGAGGATCGCGCCGACGTCACCCGCATGCATGAGCTCCACCGTGACGCTGGGCTTGTCGCCGGGGCCCTGGTAGTTGAACAGCCGCGAGAGCAGGTCGACGAGGATCGCCTTCCAGCGCCCACCGTGACGCGGCGCCCGCACCGCGGCGCGCGTGTCGCCCTGCTCGCGCGGGATGACGTGCATCGGGTAGTGGGCGTGGAGGTCGACGAGCACCCGTGGCGACTCTACGCCGCGGCTGCGGCCTCGGCCAGCCGTGGGCCGCCGATCCGCGCGTAGGCGCCGCTTGCCAGCGCCGCGGCTCCCAGCGCGGCCGCCCCGCCGAGCGCCATGCCGGCGCGCGGGCCCGCGACCTGCGCCAGCCAGCCGACGAGCGGCGCACCGAACGGCGTCGAGCCGAGGAAGACCACGGAATACAGCGCCATCACGCGACCGCGCATGGCCGGATCGGCGGCGAGCTGCATGGTCGAGTTCACGCCGGCCGAGAAGGTCACGCTCACCGCGCCCAGCGGAACGAGCGCGGCGACCTGCAGCGGCAGCGACGGAGCGATGGCGGCGGCGAGCTCGAGCACGCCGAACCCGGTGGCCGCCACGATGAGCAGCCGCGGCGACACGCGCCCGCGCGCCCCGGAGGCCAGCGCGCCGACCACCGAGCCGGCAGCCATCGCCGCGGTCAGCAGCGCGTAGGTCAGCGCGGTGCCGTGCCATGTCTGGGTGGCCAGCAGGGGCATCAGCACCTGGAAGTTGAACGACAGCGTGCCGACCAGCGCCATCATCGCCAGCGGGATCCACAGCCCGGGCGCATGGCGCACGTGCGCCAGCGCAGCACGAAGGTCGCGGCGCCCGCGCTCGGCCGGCCGCACGGTGCGCAGCGCGGCCCGGTCCATGCCGGCGAGCGCGACGAGCATGGCGGCGAAGGAGAGCGCGTTGAAGGCAAAGCAGGTTCCGACGCCGGAGAGCGCGATGACCGCGCCGGCCGTGGCCGGGCCGATGATGCGCGCGCTCTGCACCACCACTGAGTTCAGCGACACCGCGTTGACGACGCGCTCGGGCCCTACGAGCTCGCTCACGAAGCTCTGGCGCGTCGGGTTGTCGATGGCGTTGACCGAGCCGCGCGCCAGCACGCAGGCGAAGACCATCCAGGGCGCCACGGTGCTCCACTCGGTCAGCGCGAACAGCGCCAGCGCCGGCAGCGCCATGAGCGCCTGGGTGACCATCAGCACGCGGTGCTTGGGCAGGCGGTCGGCGACCAGCCCGCCATAGGCCCCGAACAGGAGGATCGGCACGAACTGCAGTCCGGCGGTGAGGCCGACGGAGACGCCGCTGCCCGTGAGCTTCACGATCAGCCACATCTCGGCCACCATCTGCATCCAGTTGCCGGAGACCGAGATGACCTGGCCGGCGAAGTAGCGGCGGTAGTTGGGGACGGCGAGCGAGCTGACGGAGCGGCGCAGCGCCTCACTCACGCCGCGTCGCCCTCCTCGAGCACCCGCTCGAGGATCGCAGCGGCGCGATCGAGCGTCTCGCGCTCGTCGGGCGACAGCTCGCGCAGGCGGCGCGAGAGATACGCGTTCTTGCGGGTGCGCACGCGCGCCAGCAGCTCGCGGCCGCCCGCTGACACGGCGACCAGGCACGAGCGTCGATCGTAGGGATCGGGCGCGCGGTCGACGAGCCCGGCCTCCTCGAGGACCGTGATGACGCGGGTGGCCGTCGGGCGACGGACGCGCTCGCGGTCGGCCAGCTCACTCGGGGTCAGCGGGCCGTGGCGATCGATCGTCGCCAGCGCGGCCCCCTGGGAGGGCGTGAGCTCCTCGCCGGCCTCCTGGCGCAGCCGCCTCGCGGTGCGCGCGACCACCAGGCGCAGCCTGACGGCCAGATCGGCTTGGGAGCTGGTTCGCATTGCTAATTAGCATAGCGAACTAACCTGGGACCACGAACGTCCCTGGTGTTGGAACAGGAGTCGAACGCGAGGGACGTTCGTCGCCCACGGTTAGCTTGCGGCGCCGGCGCCGCCAGCATCGCGACGGCCCGGGGTCTTCGCCCAGACTTCGGACCCCCGCGCGCCGCCGGCACGTAGTGATGGACGTGGAGCTCGACCGCCGCACCCTCCTCGGCCTTGGCATCGCAGCGCTGCCGGCGCTCGCGGGCCGGCGGGCAGCCGGGGCGCTGCCCGCGGTGCCCGGCCCGCGAGCGACCAGCGCCCGCGAGCCGATCGCGCTGGCGACCGCCGACACCGAGGCGCACATCGTCGAGGTGGCGCTCGACAGCGGCCGCGTGCTGCGCCGGCTGGCCACGGTCGACGACCCCCGCAGCATCGAGAGCGGGCCTGGTGGCCACGTCGTCGTGGCGCACCCGGCGACAGGCGCCGTGTCGCTGCTGACCGCGCGCCCCGTGCAAGTCCGGCGGGTGCTGCGCGGGCTCGGCGCCCCCCGCTACACCGCGATCGCGCCCGACGGCACCCACGCCTTCGTCACCGACGGCGAGCGCGGCGAGGTCGTCGTGGTCGACCTGCGCCGCGGGCGGATCGCGGGCGGCGTCGAGGTCGGCTCCGGCGCCCGCCACGTCAGCCTCGATCCGGCCGGCCGGACGCTATGGGCAGCGCTCGGATCCAGCGCGGCGGCGATCGCCGTCGTCGACGTGTCCGAACCGCTGCGGCCCCGCCTGCGCCGCCTGGTGCGCCCGCCGTTCCTGGCCCATGACGTCGCCTTCTCCCCCAGCGGCCGGCGGGTGTGGGTGAGCGCCGGCCGCGAGCGCCGCCTGGCCGTGCTCCCGGCCGCCGGCACGCGGGGCGGAGTGCTGCTCGGCGCCGACGCGGCGCCGCAGCACGTCAGCTTCGGGCACGGCGTCGCGTTCGTGGCCAGCGGCGACGGTGCCAGCGTGCACACGCATGGCCTCGGCGACGGGCGCGTGCGCCGCGTGGCGCGCGTGCCTTACGGCTCCTACAACGTGCAGGCCGGTGCCGGCGTGGTCGTCACGCCGTCGCTCTCGCGCGGCACGCTGACCGTCCTCGACCGCGCCGGGCGCGTGCGCCGCGAGGTGCGAGGTCGCGCGCGCCGCGCACGACGCCTGCGTCGTTTTGTAGGCAGACGGTGTTATTCGGACACCGAACGGGTAGTCACCGGGGGTCGCCGGAGAGGAGTGCGTACGTGCCACCTATCGAGCTCACGGTCCAGCATCCCGACTTCGACACCGTCCATGTGACGTTGCGGGGCTCCCTGGACCTCGCTCGCGCCTACGACTTCGACGATGAGATGCGTCGCATCGAGCGCACCGCACCCGGCCGCATGTTGCTGGACCTGCGGGCGCTGGACTTCCTCGACACCGCGGGGCTGTCGCGGCTCGTGGCCGTGCGCCGCCGCTGCCGGCGCGCGGGCCGCCGCCTCGTGCTGGTCCGCGGCGCGCGTCCGGTGCAGCAGCTCTTCGCCATGATGATGATCGAGGAGCAGTTCGAGCTCGTCGGCGATCCGTCGGACCTGTCGGCCGCGGTTTAGGTCGCTGCCCGCGACGGCGAGCCCGGGCGCCGCCTGACACCGCGCGCCGCGACCGCGTCGTAGACCTCGGCCGTCCGCCGGGCCACGTCGGACCAGTCGAAGTGCGCGACGTGCGCCGAGGCCTCCGTGACCAGGCGGTAGCGCAGCGCCGGATTGGCCAGCACCCACTCCATCATCTGCGCCAGCGAGCGCGGGTCGCGCGAGCGGAAGCGCAGCCCGACGTCGTCGTTGGGCACGACCTCGCGCAGGCCGCCGGTGTCGGCCACGATGCACGGGCAGCCGCTGGCCATCGCCTCCAGCGCCACCAGCCCGAACGGCTCGTAGATCGAAGGGACGACGCAGAGGTCGGCGATCCGGTACAGCGAACGCAGCACGTCGTCGCCGATCCAGCCCAGGAAGCTGCCGTGGCGCTCGAGTCCCAGGCGCCGCGCCTGGGCCTTGAGCTCGGCCTCGTGCGTGCCCGAGCCGGCGACGAGGAAGCGCACGCCGTCAAGGCGCTCGATCACGCGCGGCAGCGCATCGAGCGCGATCTGAAAGCCCTTCTCGTAGACGAGCCGGCCGATGAGCAGCACGAGCTTCCCGGTCGGGTCGGCGAACCGCGAGCGCAGCGCGGCGAGATCGTCGACCGGGGCGAGGTCGAGCGGGTCGATCCCGTTGGGGATGACCTCGACCTTGGCCTCGTCGATGCCGAAGACGTCGGCGACGTGACCCTGCATGTAGTGGCTGCAGACGACGACGCCCTCCGCGCGGCGGGCCATCCGGCGCTCGACGCCGTGGATGAAGCTCTGCGGGTGTTTGTCGACCCAGCCCTGGTGGCGGCCGTACTCGGTGGCGTGAATCGTCGTGACGTAGGGCCGCCGCGCCTCGCGAGCGAGCGCCGCCGCGGCGCGTGCCACCAGCCAGTCGTGGCCGTGGACGACGTCGAAGTCGTAACGGGCAGTCAGCGCGCGCCCCGCCGCGCGCATGTGCTCGTTCATCCCCTCGACCCAGGCGACGAACTCGTCGAGGTCGCGGGGAGTGGCGGGCTCTGGCATCCGGTGCACGCGCACGCCGGCGCGCACCTCCTCGGGAAGATCGCGCTCACGGCCGCGGGTGAGGACGTGGACTGCCACGCCGCGCCGGACGAGGCCTTCGGAGAGCTTGCGCACGTGGCGCGCCAACCCGCCCTCGACGATCGGCGGGTATTCCCAGGACAGGATCAGGACGCGGTCGGCCACCCGCCGCCGGACCCTACCTATGCAGCGACATCGCGGTTGCACGCGCGATGGCGTTTCTGTCCCGCTTTTGCCGCCCGAAACGGGACAAGATCGTGCGTCTCGACACAATCTTGGCCTTCGAACGTACTTTCGGGAAGCGATCGGCCGCGGGGGCGACTTGGAAAGGGACATGAAGATGGCGATGGGGGCTTCGCGATGAGCGCTACCACGACTCCTCTCGCGGCACAACCGGTCACGTCCGCGCCCGAGCCGGCCGAAGTCGCCGCGCCGGCGCAGCCCGCGGCGTGGGAGCGCCTCGAGGCCCAGATCAGGTGGTACGGCGGCCACGCGCGCAGCAACAAGCGCTGGTACATGCGCATCAAGGTCGTCCAGATCGTCTCCGCCGCGGTCATCCCGGTCATCGCGGCCGCCGACCTGCCGACGTGGATCGCCGGTGCGCTCGGCGCGCTGGTCGTCGTGCTCGAGAGCATCCAGCAGCTCTTCCAGTTCCACTCCAACTGGACGACCTACCGCTCGACCGCCGAATCGCTCAAGCACGAGAAGTTCCTCTATGTCGCGCACGCGGGCTGCTACGCGACGGCCAAGGACCCGCCGGCGCTGCTGGCCGAGCGCGTCGAGGCCCGCGTGTCGCGGGAGCACGCCGCCTGGGCCTCCGAGCGGCAGCACCAGACGAAGAGCACGCAGGAGAGCTAGTCGTGGCGGAGCGCATCTTCATCAGCTACCGGCGCGAGGACTCGCGCGGATATGCCGGGCGCCTGCAGGGCGACCTCTCCCGCCGCTACACCAGCGAGGCGGTCTTCCGCGACATCGAGATCCCGCCCGGGGTCGACTTCGCCCAGCACATCAACATGCTGATCGACCAGTGCAACGTCGTGCTGGTGATGATCGGCAACGGCTGGAGCGACGCGCGCGACAAGACCGGCGAGCGCCGCCTGGAGAAGGACGCGGATTGGGTGCGCCTGGAGATCGAGCGCGCGCTGGCGCGCTCCGACGTCGAGGTCATCCCCGTGTTGGTCGACGGCGCGCGGCTGCCGCCGCGCGAGGAGCTGCCGCCGAGCCTGGCGCCGCTGCGCCGGCTCAACGCCTTCGAGCTGTCCGACCGCCGCTGGGACTACGACGTCAACGAGCTCGGGCGCTATCTCGACGCGGCGCTGCGCGGCACCAGCGCCATTCACCCCGAGCCCCCGCCCGTCCCCACTCCTGCGCCGACGCCCGAGCCGGCGCCGTCGCGCACCGACCACACCGGCGCCGCTCTTGCCGGGGCCGGCGCCGCGCTGCTCGCCGCATTCCCCGCCGACCTCATCGCGCGCAACACGGTCCACCGCCGGCCGCTGAGCTCCGACGACCTCACCACGGTCAGCGACTTCGCGCTGCAGAAGGGGATCTACTACGGCGTCATCGCCGCGGTCGCCGCGCTGGTGGTCGGGCTGCTCTCGCGCCGCTCGCGCGACCCGATCGTCTCGCTCGTCCTCGGGCTCGGTGCCGGGGTGCTCGCCGGCGCGGTCTACTCCGGCGCGTACGCGCTGAGCTTCCTGTCGGCCGACACCAGCCGGACCTCCAGCGCAGCGATCGGGCTGATCGGGGCCGGGGCCTTCCTGGGCTGGGCGTTCGCCGCCGACCGCCCGGGCTCGCGCCTGGAGGCCTCCTGCGCGGGCCTTGCCGGCGGGCTGCTCGCCGCGGCGCTGCTCGGCGCGCTGCACTCGTCCTACACGACCGACGGCAACCAGCGTCTGATCCAGGCCTTCGCCGTGGCGATCATCGTCGCCGTGGCCACGTTCGTCGGCCTGCGCGTTCCGCGCACGTCGAGCGAGGTGCTCACGCCCGCTCGAGCAGCGCCACCGGCCATGAACCGCTGAGCACCGGACGCCAGCTCCCGGGCGGCGTCACGTCGGCGTTCGCGCCGGGGCGCACCGGGACCACGACCAGCACCTCGCCGCCACGCAGATAGGCACACACGTCCGGGCCCGCCTCGACGGGCTCGTAGCTGCCGGCGAAGGCGTCGGGGCGCCGCGCGCGCAGTGCCAGCGTGCGGCGGATGAGGTCCAGCTTGCGCTCGCCGTAGTCGCGGGGCGCGGCGCCGGAGCGCAGGCGATCGATCGCCGCGCGGCGCGCGCCCCAGTCGACCGGCCTGCGGTTGTCGGGGTCGACGAGGCTGAGCGCCTCGAGCTCGTCGCCCTGGTAGACGTCGGGCACGCCCGGGCAGGTCAGCTTGAGCAGAAGCTGGCCGAACGCGGCGCGGCGCCCTTCGATCGCGACGCGCTCGGTGAACGCGACGAAGCCGTCCGGCGGCCGCTCGGTCAGCGAGCGCGTGTAGCGGCGCGCGTGCGCCTCGTAGCCCTCGTCGGGCTGCGCCCAGCTCGTGCGCAGCTTGGCCTCGCGCAGCGCCTTCTCGACGTAGCCCTCGAGTCGCTCGGGCTCGATCGGCCGGCAGCCGACGAGCGTCTGCAGCACGAGGTGCGCGCAGTGCTCGTCGGGCGCATCGGCCTCGCGAAGCCACCGCTCAGCCAGCGCCACCCAGTCCTCGGCCATCGTGCTCAGCGCGCCGATCCGCGCGCGCACGTCGCCCGAGCGCTTGGTGTCGTGGGTCTGAGTGACCAGCAGCCCGCGCGGGAAGCGCTCGGCGCGCTGCTCGTTGCGCGCATGGAACTCGTCGACGCTCAGCCCGAAGCGCGCCGGATCGCCCCCGACCTCGTTGAGCGCGAGCAGGCGCAGGTGGCGGTAGAAGGCGGTGTCCTCGATGCCCTTGGCGGTGACCGGCGGCGAGGTCTGCTGAAAGCGCGTGACCAGCTCGTCGTGGCCGCGCTCGCGCAGCGCGAGCACGTCGGCCAGCCGCCCGTCCGCGGCCGCCGCGATGGCGCGCATGTCGGCTTCGTCGACGCGGCCCGACCACGGCTCGACGTACGTGCGGTACACCGGCAGCGCCGCGAGCGCCTCGGCGATGCCGTCGATGTCGAGCAGCTCTCGCAGGCGTGCCACCTCGCGCGCGAAGGTCGTCGTCGCCTGCTCGACCTGAGCGCGCAGCGCGACGTCCTCGAAGCGCTCGCCGGCGCACGGCAGCCGCGCCAGCGCGTTCTCGCCGGCCGGGTCGACGAACAGCGCCGCGGCGTCGTTGAGGAACTCGTAGCCGACCGTCCCCTCGACCGGCCAGTCGCGCAGCGCCTCGTGCGGGTCCAGGATCTTCTCGACCCACACCTGCCGCGCGCCTTCGTCGCGCAGCCGGCGCAGGTAGCCGGCCGGGTCGGCCAGGCCGTCGGGATGGTCGACGCGCAGCCCCTCGACGACGCCGTCGCGCACGAGCTCGAGCACCTTGCCGTGGACGAGCTCGAAGACCTCGGGATCCTCGACGCGCACCGCCGCGAGGTCGTCGATGTCGAAGAAGCGCCGGTACCAGCCGTCGGAGGGGTCGTAGTCGAAGACCCGCGCGCGCTCGCGCTCGTCGGCCCACCAGCGGTTCTCACCGGAGACGCCCATGTGATTGGGCACGATGTCGAGGACCACGCCCAGGCCCTCGGCGGCCAGCGCGCGCAGCCCTTCCTCGCCGCCGAGCACCTCGGAGACGCGGGTCGGGTCGACGACGTCGTAGCCGTGCGTCGAGCCCGTGCGCGCCTGCAGCGAAGGCGACAGGTACAGGTGCGAGATCCCCAGGTCGCGCAGGTAGGGCACGAGCGCGCGGACCGCCGTGAAATCCTGCTCGGGCGAGAGCTGCAGCCGGTAGGTCGCGATCACAGCAGCGAGGGGATCAGGTCGCCGTGGGCCTCGATCAACTCGTCGACGAGCTGCGCGATCTCGTCGAGCGGCAGCTCGCCGGCCGTGTGCGGGTCGAGCATCGCCGCGTGGTGGACGCCGGCGCGCCTTCCGCTCAGGGCCGCGTCGACCGTCAGTCCCTGCACGTTGACGTTGGTCTGCATGAGCGCCGCCAGGTGGCGCGGCAGGGCGCCCACGGGCTGCGGCGCGATCCCTCGCTCGGAGGCCACGCACGGCACCTCGACACAGCAGTCGGCCGGCAGGTTGTCGATGAGCCTGCGGCCGCCGGCGTCGTTGGGCACGTTGCCGTTGAACGCGAACGGCTCGCCCGTCTCGCACGCGCGGATGATGTCGGCGCCGTACTCGACGCTCGGCGCGACGTCTATCCCGTCGCCGGCCTCCAGCCGCGCGCGCAGGGCTTCCCAATGGGCGATCTGCGCCTCGCACCGGCGCGGGTACTCGTCGAGCGGGATGGCGAAGCGCTCGATCAGGTCAGGACGCGCAGCCTTGATGAACCACGGGACGTACTCGGCGAAGTGCTCGGAGGACTCGGTCACGAAGTAGCCGAGATGACGCAGCACCTCGTAGCGCACCCGGTTGCCGTCGGGCGGGCCGACCCGCTGCAGGGCCGGATAGAGGTCCTCGCCATCGCGCTCGAGGCGCAGGAAGAACGCGAGATGGTTGATCCCGGCGACCTGGTGGTCGATCTCGCCGGGTGCGATGCCGAGGTCGGCCGCGAGCTCGCCCGCGGTGTGCTGCACCGAGTGGCACAGGCCGACAACGCGCACGTCGCTGGCCCGCGCCACCGCCCAGCACAGCATCGCCATCGGGTTGACGTACTGGAGCATGAGCGCGTTCGGGCACAGCTCCTCGATGTCGCGGCAGACATCGAGCAGGACCGGGATCGTCCGCAACGCGCGCATGATCCCGCCGACGCCGAGCGTGTCGCCGATCGTTTGGCGCAGCCCGAAGCGCTTGGGCACCTCGAAGTCGACCACCGTGGCGGGGTGGTAGCCGCCCACCTGGAAGCACGTCACGACGTAGTCGGCGCCGTCCAGGGCGGCGCGGCGGTCGAGCGTCGCCTCGACGGTCGCTCGCGCGCCAAACGCGGTCGCGATCGCGCCGGCCGCGGCCGCCGACGTCCGCAGCCGCTCGGGATCGATGTCCATGAGCGCGAAGGTCGTCGTGTCGGCCAGCTCGGGGCGCCGCAGAACGTCGCCGATGAGGTTGCGCGCGAAGACGGTCGAGCCCGCGCCGATGAGCGCGATCCGCGTCATCGCGCCCGGCGCAGCAGCCGCATCGAGCGCGCGCGCACCGCGATCTCGCCGCGCGAGGCCCAGTGCTGCGACCCGGGCTCGAGCTTGGGCTCGAAGGTGCACAGCTCGTGCGTCCACTCGCCGCCGAAGCGACGAGCAGGCAGCGTGAAGGTCAGGTCCTCGTGGTGCGCGTTGAAGAGCAGCAGGAACGAGTCGTCCTCGATCGGCTCGCCGTGCGGCGTGCGGTCGGCGATCTCCTGGCCGTTGAGGAACACGCCGAGCATGTGCCCGCCCGGCTGCTGCCAGTCGCGCTGGGTCATGCGCCGGCCGTCTGGGCGGAACCACCACACGTCGGGCAGCCCCGAGCCCTCGCGCTCGCGCCCGGCCAGGAACTTGCCGCGGCGGAAGACCGGGTGGGCCTTGCGCAGCTCGATCAGGCGCCTGGTGAAGTCAAGGTGGTCGCCCTGGCCCTCGCGCAGGCCCCACTCGTACCACGACAGCTCGTTGTCCTGGCACCAGACGTTGTTGTTGCCCTGCTGGGTGCGCGCAAGCTCGTCGCCGCCGAGGATCATCGGAACACCCTGGGACAGCAGCAGTGTGGCCAGGAAGTTGCGCTGCTGGCGCCAGCGCAGGGCGATGATCTCGAGGTCGTCGGTCTCCCCCTCGACGCCGCAGTTCCACGAGCGGTTGTCGTCGGTGCCGTCGCGGTTGTCCTCGCCGTTGGCGTGGTTGTGCTTCTCGTTGTAGGTGACGAGGTCGCGCAGCGTGAAGCCGTCGTGGGCGGTGACGAAGTTGATCGAGGCGAAGGGCTGACGCCCGTCGGATTCGTAGAGGTCGCTGGAGCCGGTGAAGCGCGAGGCGAACTCGCCGACGCTCGCCTGCCCGCGCCAGAAGTCGCGCACGACGTCGCGGTAGATGCCGTTCCACTCGCTCCACAGGACCGGGAAGTTGCCGACCTGGTAGCCGCCCGGGCCGACGTCCCAGGGCTCGGCGATGAGCTTGACCTGCGACAGGATCGGATCCTGGTGGATGGTGTCGAAGAAGGCGCTGAGTCGATCGACGTCGTAGAGCTCGCGCGCCAGGGCGCTGGCCAGGTCGAAGCGGAAGCCGTCGACGTGGCATTCGCTGACCCAGTAGCGCAGCGAGTCCATGATCAGCCGCAGGACGGCCGGGTTGCGCGCGTCGAGCGTGTTCCCGGTGCCCGTGTAGTCCATGTAGTGGCGCAGGTCGTCCGGCACCAGGCGGTAGTAGCTGGCGTTGTCGACCCCGCGGAAGGAGAGCATCGGGCCGAGGTGGTTGCCCTCGGCGGTGTGGTTGTAGACGACGTCGAGGATCACCTCGATGCCCGCACGGTGCAGCGCCTTGACCATGCCCTTGAACTCGCGCACCTGCTCGCCGCGGCGGCCGGTGGCGGCGTACTCGCTGTGCGGCGCCAGGTAGCCGATCGAGCTGTAGCCCCAGTAGTTG
The DNA here is from genome assembly GCA_963821355.1 of uncultured Actinomycetes bacterium. Lineage (GTDB taxonomy): Bacteria > Actinomycetota > Thermoleophilia > Solirubrobacterales > Solirubrobacteraceae > JAOPZW01. The sequence continues at coordinate 727,067 of CAWGDO010000014.1, forward strand.
GTCAGGCCGCGGTCGTGCAGGAACGACTCGTCGGCGATGTGGTGGATGGGCAGCAGCTCGACGGCGGTGACGCCCAGCCGCTTGAGGTAGGCCAGCGCCTCGTCGGCCGCGAGCCCTGCGTAGGTGCCGCGCAGGTCATCGCGCACGGCGGGGTGCCGCTTCGTGTAGCCGCGCACATGGGTCTCGTATATCACCGTCTCGTTCCACGGCGTGCGCGGCCGGACGTCGCCCTCCCAGTCGAAGGAGCGGTCGATGACGACGCATTTGGGCACCGCGTCGGCGTCGTCCTCGTCGTCGGGTTCGAGGTCGGCGTCGGGCGTGTCGTCGGGCGTGTAGGGCAGGACGTTGGCGAGCTCCCATTGCACGCTGCCCTCGATCGCCTTGGCGTAGGGATCGATCAGGAGCTTGACCGGGTTGAAGCGATGGCCCTGGGCGGGTGCGTAGGGGCCGTAGACCCGGTAGCCGTAGCGCTGGCTCGCCCCGACGCCGGGCAGGTAGCAGTGCCAGTGGTGGGCGGTGCGCTCGACGACCTCGACGCGCTCCTCGGTGCCGTCCTCGCCGAACAGGCACAGCTCGACGCTCTGCGCGTTCTCGGAGAACAGCGAGAAGTTCGTCCCGGAGCCGTCCCATGTCGCGCCGAGCGGGAACGGCTGGCCGGGCCAGGCCTCGCGGCTCATGAGGCGATCAGCGCTCCCCCGCGCGCGGGCAGCGACACGCCGTCGCGGCCGAGGCGCGCCGTGTGGGTCGCGAGGCGCAGCTCGCGTCCCTTGACCGGGACCGTGCGTGCGCCTCGCGCGAAGTTGCAGGCCAGCTCGAAGGGGCCGCGGCGCACGCGCAGCCAGCCGGCCTCGTCGGAGAAGTCGATGCCGTCGACGCCCGGCGGCAGCGTCCGGCGCGCGCGCAGCAGCGCGGCGTACAACCCGCGCAGCTTGGGGCTGCCCCGCCACGTGAGCTTCGAGCGCTCGAAGGTCGCCGGGTCCTGCGGGTCGGGGACCTCCTCGCCGGCGAACTCGGCGAACGCGGCGAACTCCTGGCGCCGGCCCTCGCGAGTCGCGTCGGCCATGCGCTTGTCGATGTGATCGGAGAAGAACTGAAACGGCGCGCGCTCGCCGTGCTCCTCGCCCATGAAGAGCATGGGCGTGAAGGGTGCCAGCAAGGTGCAGAAGGCGGCCAGCGGCCGGGCCGGCGCGGGCAGCCGGTCGCCGAGCGCGCGGTTGCCGACTTGGTCATGGTTCTGGCAGAAGACGACGAACCGCTCGGGCGGGCGGTCGTCGGCGCGCGCGCCGAAGCGGCGGCGGCGGAAAGTCGAATAGCCGCCGTCGTGGACGTGCGGGCGGTGGAAGGCCTTGGCCAGGTGAGCGACCCGCCCGAACTCCTCGTACCAGCCGTCGCGCTCGCCGGTGAGCAGCGCCCGGAGCGCGTGGTGGAAGTCGTCGGCCCACGCGGCGTCGTGGCCGTAGCCGCCCTGGCGCGCGGGGCGCATGACCTTGGGGTCGTTGAGGCCACTCTCGGCGATGACCAGCGCGCGGCGGTTGCAGGCATGGACGCGGTCGGCCAGCTCGCGCAGGATCGGGCGCGCGCCGGCGTCGTGGATCGCGTGGATGGCATCGAGGCGCAGGCCGTCGAGGTGGAAGTCGCGGATCCAACCGGTCGCGCTCTGCAGCGCCCACTCGCGCACGGGATCCGACTGCTCGCCGTCGTAGTTGACGGCCTTGCCCCACGGCGTCTTGTAGCGGTCCGTGAAGTACGGGCCGAAGGCCTCGAGCGCCCGGACGCCGCTCGCGCCGACATGGTTGTAGACGACGTCGAGGATCACGCCCACGCCGGCCGCGTGGGCGGCATCGACGAAGCCCGCCAGCTCATGCGGGCCGCCGTAGGCAGAGTGCGCAGCGGAGAGGTAGACGCCGTCGTAGCCCCAGCCGTGGTGGCCGGGGAACTCGGCGACCGGCATCAGCTCGATGTGGGTGATGCCCAGCTCGGCCAGCGCCGGCAGGCGGCGCGCCGCCGCCGCGAAGGTGCCCTCCGCGGTGAACGTGCCGACGTGCAGCTCGTAGAGGACGGCGTCGCGCAGGGGCGCCGCGCGAAAGCGCCGGTCGGTCCACTGCAGCGCGAGCGGGTCGACCACCCGCGACGGCCCGCGCAGCCCGGCCGGCTGGTGGCGCGAGGCCGGATCGGGCTGGCGACGGCCGTCGAGCACGAGCCAGTAGTCGTCGCCCGCCGCCGCTGGCACACGCGCGCTATGCATGCCGAAGCCCTCGTCGGCCAGCTCGTGCTCGGCGCCGCCGACGCGCACGGCGACCCGCGCGGGCACCGGCGCCCACGCGCGGAACTCGATCAGGCCGTCGTCGAGTACGTGCGCGCCCAGCGGGCGCTCCCAGGGGTACTCCTCGCACACCCGCGGCACCGTACCCGTACGACGCGTACCGCTATCGCCCGGTGGCCACCGTGAACGTCAGCCGACGGGCCGCCGAGCGGTTCCCCGCCGCGTCAGCGGCGCGCAGGACGAGGCGGTAGCGGCCGACCCGCAGCGGGCGGCCGCGCAGGCGCGCACGGAACGCGAGGCGGTGCGCCCCGGCGCTCGTGGTTCGCCCGATCGTGCCGCGCAGCGCTCGATAGCGCCCGCGCGCGTCGCGCCGCTCGATCGCGATCGTCAGCACGCCCCGCTCTGACGCCGCGTAGCGCAGCGTGGCGCCCGAGGCCAGCGCGGCAATCGTCGCGCCGCGACGTGCCGCGCGCAGGCGCCGCGGCCGCAGGCTCACGCCGCGCAGGCTCGGCGCGGTGCGATCGCGCGCAAGCGACGACGACCCGCCCGGCACAGGCCCGCTCGTCGGGCCCGGCGGCGCCGCAGGCGGCGGCGCAGGCGGGCCGACCGCGGTGAACGCGGCAGTGACCGCGCGCGCGGCGCTCATCGTCACGTCGCACGGGCCGGTGCCCGTGCAGGGCCCCGACCACCCGGCGAAGGCCGATCCGCTCGCGGGCTGCGCCTGGAGGCGCACGACGGCGCCCGGCCTGTAGCCCTGGCGGCAGTCCGTCGAGCACCAGATCCCGGCCGGCGCGCTCGAGACGATCCCCGCGCCGGTGCCCGTCGTGCTGACGGTCAGGCGGACGAGGTCCGGCAGCGGCGTCCCGCTGAGCGTGATGCGCTGCAGGCGGTCGTTGCCGGTGTCGGCGACGACGAGCGTGGTCGCGCTCGCGTTGAGGGCGAGGCCGTGCGGGGCGATGAACTGCCCGGCGCCGGTGCCCTCGGTGCCGATCACGTCCCAGGTGCCCGCCGTCTCGTTGAAGCGCAGGACGCGGTTGGCGCCGGTGTCGGACACGTAGACCGCGCCGCCCCCGGCGGCCAGCCCGGTGGGTGCGTGCAGGCCGCCGGGCGGGGCCGGCAGCGCCGTTGATCCGACGCGCAGGATCGCGTTGTTGCCGGTGTCGGCCACATAGATCGTCGTGCTCGTCGCCGCGACGCCGGCGGGCGATGAGAGCCCGGTGATGAGCGTGGTCCACGCGCCGCTGTTCGGATCGCGGCGCTGCACGCGCCCGTTGCCGGTGTCGGCGACGTAGACCGCCCCGTCGGGGCCCACCGCGACCTCGCGCGGCGCGCTGAACCCGGTCACGGTCGCCTGCCACATCCCGTCGAGCCCGAGCGCCTGCACACGCGAGTTGGCCGTGTCGGCCACCCACACGCGGCCCGCGGCCCGATCGACCGCGACACCGCCGGGGGTGTTGAACTGGCCGTTGCCCGCGGCAGGCGCGGCGTAGCCGGAGTTGGGCGACACGTAGCCGGTCTGCCCCAGGTAGGCGCCATCGGCGCCGAGGCGCTCGACTCGGTGGTCAAGGGTGTCGGCCACGTGCACGTTGCCCGCGGCGTCGATCGCGACGCCCTCCGGGCGCGTCACGTAGCCGGGTCCGCGGCCGGCGATGCCCCAAGCCGCGGTGCGCCCGCCGTTGGGGTCGTAGGTCTCGACACGGTTGTTGGCCGTGTCGGCCACGGCGACGCCGCCGGCCGGGTCGTCGGCCACCGCCGCCAGCGCGCGCGTGAAGGCGGGATCGCCGACCTCGGTGCCGAATTGGCCCCACGTGCGCAGGAAGGCCAGCGTCGCGAGGTCGAAGGCCTGGACGCGATGGTTGTTGTTGTCGGCCACGTAGAGCTGGCGCGGCTCGCGCGCGTCGATGCCGACGTCGTAGGGGAAGCGGAACTGGCCGTCGGCGGTCCCGTAGGAGCCGGTCTGGCGCACGTAGGTGCCGTCGGGCAGGTACTCCACGACGCGGTGGTTGTCGTCGTCGGCCACGAGCACGTGCTCGGTGCGCGGGTCGACGGCGATGCCCTGCGGGTAGTTGAGGCGCTGGTTGAAGGCGGGGTCGGCGCACGTGCCCGCCGAGCAGTCGCCGTGGCTGCCCCACATCGTCGCGGGCGTCGGGATGGCAACGACGTCACCGGCCCGCCCACCCGCGGGCAGGACCGGGTGCCCCGGATCACTCGAGGCCGCCTGGTCGAGGCGGAAGGCCTGGATGCGGTGGTTGTACTGGTCGGCGATGTAGGCGACCGGGGCCGCCGCGGCCGTCGGCTGGTCGATGGCGATGCCGCCGGCGCCAGTGTTGTCGCCGAGGCGGAACTGCCCCGCGCCCTGCCCGGTGCTCCCCCACGCGGCCAGCCACTGCCCGGTGGCCGCCGCGAAGACCTGCACGCGGTCGTTCTCGGAGTCGAGGACGTAGACATGTCCGGCGCGATCGGTGGCGAGTCCGCCGACGACCCCGATGCGCCCGAGCTGCCCCGAGTCGGCGTAGCCGCCCAGCTCGTTCAGCCACGCACCTGCGCGATCGAACCGCTGCACGACGGCGCCGTACTGGTCGGCGACGAGAATCGTGCCCGCGCCCGGGCTGTAGGCGACGGCCTGTGGGAAGCGGAACACGCCCGACCCCGTCGCCGGCGCCTCGCCAAGCGTCGTCGCCTGTACGTAGCACTCGCTGCCCGTGCAGGCGCGCGCATCGCCGGCAGCGACCGCCAGCACCGCCAGCGCAACGATCAGCGTGCGGCGGACCATGCCGCTGCCGTACCCGCTCAGCCCAGCTCGTCGACCAGGTCGGCGACCGAGTCGACGATCCGCGAGGGCCGGTACGGGAAGCGATCGGTCTCGCCGGGCGTGGTGACGCCGCTGAGCACGAGGATCGTGTGCAGCCCGGCCTCCAGGCCGGAGACCACGTCGGTGTCCATGCGGTCGCCGATCATCGCCGTGGTCTCGGAGTGCGCGTCGATGGCGTTGAGCGCCGAGCGCATCATCAGCGGATTGGGCTTGCCGACGAAGTAGGGGTCCACGCCGGTCGCGCGACTGATGAGCGCGGCCACCGCGCCCGTCGCCGGCAGCAGGCCCTCCAGCGACGCTCCGTTCGGGTCGGGGTTGGTGGCGATGAAGCGCGCGCCGTTGTCGATCAGCCGGATCGCCTGCGTGATGCGCCCGAAGCTGTAGATCCGCGTCTCGCCGAGCACGACGTAGTCGGGGTCGCGGTCGGTGAGCGTGTAGCCGGCCTCGTGCAGCGCCGTCGTGATCCCCGCCTCGCCGACGACGAAGGCCGAGCCGCCGGGGCGCTGGTCGTGCAGGAAGCCCGCGGTGGCAAGCGCCGAGGTGAAGATCGCCTCCTCGGGGACCTCCAGGCCGCTCGCGCTCAGGCGCGCCGACAGGTCGCGGCGCGTGTAGATCGAGTTGTTGGTCAGGACCAGGAACGGCAGGCCGAGCTCGCGCAGGCGGCTGAGGAAGCGGTCCGCGCCGGGGATCGCGTGCTCCTCCTGCACGAGCACGCCGTCCATGTCCATCAGCCAGCTGTGGATCTCGCGATGCGGCACGGGCGGCAGACTACGACCTGGTGCGCCACGAACCCGTGTAGGGCGATCGCTAGGCTCGCCGCGTGGCGTCCACCGTCGAGCTCACCGCGCAGCCCGTGGTCACGCGGGTCTCGACGCTCGAGCTGTTCTTCGACCTCGTCTTCGTCTTCACGGTCACACAGCTGACGGCCGTGCTCACCGACGAGGTCACGTGGAGCGCGCTCGGGCAGGTCATGCTCATGCTCGGCCTCATCTGGTGGATGTACGCCGGCTACGCGTGGCTGACCAACGCGGTGTCGACGCGCGGCCTCGCGCGGCGCAGCGTGCTGCTCGGCGGAATGGCCGGCTACCTCGTGCTCGCGCTGTCGATCCCGGACGCCTTCGACGGCAGCGGGCTGGCCTTCGGCCTCGCCTACGCGCTCGTCGTGGTGGTCCACGCCGCGCTCTACATGCGCCTGGCTTCCGACCGCTCCGCCGAGGCGATCCGCGGGATCGTGCCCTTCAACCTCGTGTCGGCGACGCTCGTGCTCGTCGGCGGCGCGCTGGGCGGCACACCCCAAGCCGTCTTGTGGACGATCGCCGTGGCGCTCGAATGGAGCACCCCGCGCCTGGCCGGCGGCGGCGAGAACCAGCAGGGCTTCGAGATCGCGCCCGCGCACTTCGTCGAGCGCCACGGGTTGGTGATCATCGTCGCCATCGGCGAGTCGGTGGTCGCGATCGGCATCGGCGCCGCCGGCCTGGCCGTCGACGCCGACCTGGTGATCGTCGCGGTGCTCGGGCTGCTGCTGTCGGCCGCGCTGTGGTGGGCCTACTTCGGCGACGACGACGATGCGCAGGCCGAGACGGCGCTCGCGCGCGCCCCGGCGCCCAGGCAGCCGTGGATCGCCCTGCACGGCTTCGGCTTTGCCCACTACTTCCTGCTGCTCGGGATCGTCCTGGCCGCGGTCGGCCTGAAGAAGGCCACCGGCCACGCCGGCGACGAGCTCACGACCGGTCAGGCGCTCGCGCTGGGCGGCGGGGTCGCGCTGTTCCTGGCCGCCGACGTGTGGTTCCGGCGCGTGCTCGGCCTCGGGCGCGAGATCCATCGCGGCGTCGCGGCGGTCCTCGCCCTCGCGACGGTCGTTCTCGGCACCGGCGTCGCCGCCGTCGCCCAGCTCGCCGCGCTCGTCGCGATCCTCGGCGCGGCGCTCGCCGGCGAGGGCGCGCTCAGGCGCCCGTAGACCCACGAGCCCTGAGGGGTGTGCCGCGGCCACCATCGCCGGCGCACCTGCCGCGGCACACCCGTCGGGCTCTCTTCGAGCTCAGGCTGCGTCCGGCTCGAGCACGAACACGTGCCGCACGCCGCTGCGCGCGCGATAGGTGTCGTGCGCGGGCCACGCCTGCAGCAGCGCCGGCCAGTAGCGCTCGACCTCGTCGGGCGCGGCCGGGCGGCCACGGTACGCCGCGATCTCGGCGCCCAGGCGCACGCTGACGCGCGGCTCGGCGTGCAGGTTCAGCGGCCACGCGGCCGGCCGCCGCTGGCCGGTCTGCTCGGAGCTGACGACCAGGCGATCGCCGTCGCGCACGTAGATGACCGGCGTCGTGCGTGGCACGCCCGACCGGCGGCCGGTCGTCGTCAGCAGCAGCACCGGAAAGACCGGCGGCCCGGTGATCGCCAGGCGGCCGTTGAAATGGCCGTAGAGCCAGCCGTCGACGCGCGATCCGCCCAGCTGGCGCAGCATGACTCCGAACCAGCGGCCGTGACCGAGCCATGCGACGAAGTTTCGATAAGCCCCCATGGGGGCCATGACGCGCGGTGGGCGATGTCCTTCCCGTCAGCGACGGGAGTCGCGTGATCGCCGACAACGATTCGCCGAAGTCGGTGTCACGGCGTGATTTTCACCGCAAGCCGGCGCCACGCGCCGAGAGCACGGTCTTGAGGTGACTTTGCGCGAAACGGCGGAGTGGCGGCGCCGCCAGGCAAGGACGCCGACCCGAAGGAATACCAGAGGTATTTCGAGGGTCGAGGACGCCGCCTGGCGGTGATCGACGCCCGCCGTTTCGAGTGCGACGTCGCCTCAAGGCCCACTACTAGCGGTCGGGCACGAGCCAGAGCACGCTCAGCGGCGGCAGCGTCAGCTCGGCCGAGAACGGCTGGCCGTGCCAGCCCGCCGCATCCGCCTCGACGCCGCCGATGTTGCCCGAGTTCGTCCCGCCGTAGGCCTCGGCGTCGGTGTTGACGAGCTCGCGCCAGCGGCCGGACTGCGGCAGCCCAAGGCGGTAGCCCGAACGCGGCACGGGCGAGAGGTTGCACACGCAGGCGACGACGTCGGCGGCCGGATCGTCGCCGGCGCGGCAGAAGGCGACGACGTTGTTCGCGGCGTCGTTGGGCTCCAGCCACCAGAAGCCGCGCGGGTCGTCGTCGATCTGCCACAGCGCCGGGCGCTCGCGGTAGACGCGGTTGAGATCGCGCACGAGCGCCTGGATGCCGGCGTGCTCGGGGTTCTCGAGCAGATGCCAGTCCAGCGAGCGCTCGTCGCTCCATTCGCTCTCCTGGGCCAGCTCGCCGCCCATGAACAGCAGCTTCTTGCCGGGGTGCGCCCACATGTAGGCGTACAGGCAGCGCAGGTTGGCGAGCTTCTGCCAGCGGTCGCCAGGCATCTTCGAGTACAGCGAGCCCTTGCCGTGGACGACCTCGTCGTGGCTGAGCGGAAGGATGAAGTTCTCGCTGAACGCGTAAACGAGCGAGAAGGTCAGCTCGTGGTGGTGGTAGCGGCGGTGGATCGGATCCTGCTGGAAGTAGCCCAGCGTGTCGTGCATCCACCCCATGTTCCACTTGAAGCCGAAGCCCAGCCCGCCGACGTAGGTCGGCCGCGAGACGCCCGGCCAGGCCGTCGACTCCTCGGCGGCCGAGACGATGCCCGGCTCGCGGCCGTAGGCGACCTCGTTGAGCTCCTTGAGGAAGGAGACCGCGTCGAGGTCCTCGCGCCCGCCGAACTCGTTGGGCATCCACTGGCCCTCCTTGCGCGAGTAGTCCAGGTAGAGCATCGAGGCGACGGCGTCGACGCGGATGCCGTCGGCGTGGTGCTCGCGCAGCCAGTACAGCGCGCTCGAGAGCAGGAAGTTGCGCACCTCGTGGCGGCCGAAGTTGAAGATCAGCGTGCCCCAGTCGGGGTGCGAGCCGCGGCGCGGGTCGGCGTGCTCGAACAGCGCGGTGCCGTCGAAGCGCGCCAGCGCCCACTCGTCGCGCGGGAAGTGCGCCGGCACCCAGTCGAGGATCACGCCGATGCCCGTGCTCGTGCATGCGGTCGACGAAGGCGCGGAACTGGTCGGGCGTGCCGAACCGCGGCGTCGGCGCGAAGTACGACGGTCACCTGGTAGCCCCACGACCCGGTGAACGGGTGCGCCATGACCGGCATCAGCTCGACGTGCGTGAAGCCCAGGTCGGTGACGTAGGCGGCCAGCTCGTCGGCCAGCTCGAGGTAGGTCAGCGAGCGGTTGTCCTCGAGCGGGTTCAGCCGCCAGGAGCCGAGGTGGACCTCGTAGATCGACATCGGCTCGCGCAGCGGCTCGCGCTCGGCCGCGCAGCTCCATCCACTTCGCGTCGCTCCACTCGTAGCGCGAGCGGTTGACGACCGACGCGGTCTTCGGCGGGAGCTCGGCCTCGAAGGCGAACGGGTCGGCGCGCAGCAGCAGGTCGCCGTCGCTGGCTGCGGAGCTCGAACTTGTAGCGCGAGCCCTCGGGCACGTCCGGGCACGAACAGCTCCCAGATCCCCGAGGCGCCCAGCGAGCGCATCGGGTGCAGGCGCCCGTCCCAGGAGTTGAAGTCGCCGACGACGCGAGACCGACCGCGCGCCCGGCGCCCACACCGCGAACGCGACGCCCGCGATGCCGTCGAGCTCGAGCACGTGCGCGCCGAGCTTCTCGTAGAGCTCCTCGTGGCGGCCCTCGCCGGCGAGGTGGAGGTCGATCTCGCCGAGCGTCGGCATGAACGCGTACGGGTCGCGCAGCGTGAACGTCTCCCCCGGCCCGTACTGCACCTCGAGCTCGTAGCGCAGCGGCAGCTTCGCGCCGGCGACCGCGCCCTCGAACAGGCCGGCCGGGTGGCGCTGCGTCGAGCTCGACGGGCTCGCCGCCGTCGGGGCGCGCGACGACCTTCGCCGCCGCCGGGCGGAAGGCGCGCACGACGACGCCGCCGTTCGTGCGGGTGCGCGCCGAGCAGGCGGTGCGGATCGGCGAGGTCGCGGCGGACGATGGCCTCGATGTCGGTCTCGACGCTCATCAGCGGCTCCTCAAGCAGGCGGGCGATGCCGGCGACCGGGATGCCCACCCAGTCCGGCCGGTTGTTGAGCTCGTAGCGCAGCTCGTAGACCGCCTTCTCGAGCTCGAAGATCGACAGCAGCGTGCGCGTGGGCGTCTCGCCGGGCGGCAGCAGCACGGGGTCCACCGCTTCGAAGTACCCGCCGAGGAACGCTTCACGCGCGCGCTCCTCCCAGCCCTCGGGCGCCGGGACGCCGCGCTGCAGGTCGCTGGCCGAGGCGGCGTAGGCGAACGACCGCAGCATCCCGGCCACGTCGCGCAGCGGCGAGCGCTTGCGCCGGCGCTCGAGCAGCGGGCGCGCGGGCTCGCCCTCGAAGTCGAGCACGATCCAGCGCGTGCCGCGCGCGAGCATCGTCTGGCCGAGGTGCAGGTCGCCGTGGTGGCGGATCAGCCGCCCGCGCGCGCCGACGTGCGACAGCAGCTGCAGCCGGTCGCGCACCTCGGCGCGCGCGGCCCGCGATCGGCGCGACCGCCTCGCTGTCGCGGCAGCTCGAGGAACAGGCGCTCGATCTCCTCGTCGATCGTCGCGGTCAGCAGCGCCAGCGACTCGTCGGACGGCTCCTCGGGCGCGAAGGCGGGGTCGGTCGCGTCGGAGGCCAGCACGCGTGTGCATCTCGCCCGATCACGCCGCCGAGGTCGCGCAGGCGCGTGACGAAGCGCTCGGGATCGCGCCGCCGAGCTCGTCGAGCGCGAGCTCCCAGCCGTCGCGCGCGTCGGGCGACGAAGCGCTGCACGACGCCGAAGGTGGCGTCCATCAGCTCGCCCTCGTACTGGTACCAGCCGCCGAGCGGCGCGATGTTCGGGAAGCCCGCGGCGCTGAGGAAGCGCAGCATCTCGAGCTCGGGGTTGTCGCCGGCCTCGACGCGGCGGAACGCCTTGAGCACCAGCGCCTCGTCGAAGACGATCGAGGTGTTGGACTGCTCGGCTCCGATCGCGCGGACGCGTGGCGCCGGGCCGCGGCGGCTCGACGTCATCGAGCCAATGGAACTCGACGCGGGCGTGCTCGCCGTGGACCTCGGCGCCGTCGCGCAGCAGGCCGCCGAGCACGTCGCAGGCCTGCGGGGTCGGCGAACGCGTCGTAGACCGCGACACCGCCGACCTCGGCGACGACCGCCTCGCCGAAGCCGTCCGGCCGCATGCCGAGCAGGAGCTGGTAGACGTCGTGCGTGCCGCCGGGGAAGCGCGCCTCGACGAGCGCGCGAGGCGAGCGCGGGCGGGCCGTCGTGGATCACGACGACGTCCAGCACGTTGAGCTGGGCGACGTCGCGCGCCTTCGAGCCGAACCAGCGCCGCTCGAGCAGCCACTCGGTGAGCGCCGCCTCGTCGAGCGCGGCGAGCGTGACCTCAACGCTTGCCATCGGTCAGCTCCATGTCGGCCTCGGGGTCCTCCTTGAGCAGGAACCAGAACCAGCCGCGCGGCGCGAGTGTGAGCAGGTAGGGAAGCTCGCCGATGCGCGGGAAGCGCGTGCGCCCGAGCATCTCCTCGGGCCAGCGCCCTTCGTAGGCTGACAGATCGAGCTCCACGGCCTGGGCCGAACGCGCAACGTTGTGCACGCAGAGCACGACGTCGTCCTCGTAGCTGCGCACGTGGGCGAAGACCTTCGGGTTTGACGGTTCGAGCGGGATGTACTCGCCCAGTCCGAAGACCGGGTGCTCCTTGCGCAGCGCGATGAAGCGCTTCAGCCAGCGCAGCAGCGAGGTCGGCGTGCGCAGCTGCGCCTCGATGTTGACCGCCTGGTAGCCGTAGACGGGGTCCATCAGCGGCGGCGCGTAGAGCTGGGCGAAGTCGGCGCGCGAGAAGCCGGCGTTGCGGTCGCCGGTCCACTGCATCGGGGTGCGCACGCCGTCGCGATCGCCGAGGTAGACGTTGTCGCCCATGGCGATCTCGTCGCCGTAGTACAGGACGGGCGAGCCGGGCAGCGAGAAGAGGATCGCGTGCATGAGCTCCATCTCGTCGCGCCCGTTGTCCAGCAGCGGGGCGAGCCGGCGGCGGATGCCCACGTTGATCTTCATCCGGGGGTCCTTGGCGTACTCGGCGTACATGTAGTCGCGCTCCTCGTCGGTGACCATCTCGAGGGTCAGCTCGTCGTGGTTGCGCAGGAACAGCCCCCACTGGCAGTTCTCGGGGATCGCGGGCGTGCGCTCGAGGATCTCGTACATCGGCGTGGCCTCCTCGCGGCGCGCCGCCATGAACATGCGCGGCATGACCGGGAAGTGGAAGGCCATGTGGCACTCGTCGCCGTCGCCGAAGTACTCGACGACGTCCTCGGGCCACTGGTTGGCCTCGGCGAGCAGCACCCGATCGGGGTACTCGTCGTCGATTGTCGCCCGCACCTTCTTGAGGAACGCGTGGGTCTCGTCGAGGTTCTCGCAGTTGGTGCCGTCGCGCTCGTAGAGGTAGGGCACCGCGTCGAGGCGAAACCCGTCGAGGCCGAGCTCCAGCCAGAAGCGCAGGACATCGAGCATCGCCTCCCGGACCTCGGGGTTATCGTAGTTGAGGTCGGGCTGGTGGCTGAAGAAGCGATGCCAGTAGTAGGCGCCCGCGACGTCGTCCCACGTCCAGTTCGACACCTCGGTGTCGGTGAAGATGATCCGGGCGCCCTCGTAGCGCTCGTGGGTCTCCGACCACACGTACCAGTCGCGCTCGGGCGAGCCGGCCGGCGCCTGGCGCGCGCGCTGGAACCACGGGTGGTCCGAGGACGTGTGGTTCATCACGAGGTCCGCGATGACGCGCAGCCCGCGTTCGTGGGCGGCCTCGATGAACGTCCTGACGTCGTCGATCGTCCCGTAGTCGGGATGGACCTCGTAGTAGTCGGCGATGTCGTAGCCGCCGTCGCGCAACGGGCTGGCATACATCGGCAGCAGCCAGATGACGTCGATCCCCAGCCACTCCAGGTAGTCGAGCTTCTCGGTCAGGCCGCGGAAGTCGCCGGAGCCGTCGGCGTTGCCGTCGAAGAAACCGCGCAGGTGGATCTCGTAGAACACGGCCCTCTTGAACCACAGCGGGTCGGACTCGAACCAGTGGCCCGAGGACGGCGGGGGTGGCGGGCTCATGCCGTGCGCACCCGCAGGACGTGGCCGGCGCGCTCGCTCGGGTCCAGGCGCACGTAGTTGCCGCCCAGGCGCCAGTGGTACTCGGTGCCGTCGAGCAGGTCGTCGACGGTGAACGCGGGCGGCACGCCGAGCTCGTATGGCACGTGGACGAGCCCCTCCTGCGCGTGGTGGGGATCGAGGTTGACCACGCAGATGATCGCGTTGGCACCCTCGCGCTTGGCGTAGGCGAGGATCACGTCGTTGGCGGCGTCGAGGAAGCCGATGTTGTCCAGGCGCTGAAGCGCGGGGTTGTCGCGGCGCACGCGGTTCAGACGCTGGATCATCGGCAGCAGCGGCCCGTCGAGCGCGCGCTGCTTGAGCTCGTACTTCTCGTTGTCGATGAACTCCTCGCTCCCGGGGCGCTGGACGTGCTCGTAGTGCTCGTAGCCGGAGTAGACGCCGTAGCTCGGGCTGAGGGTCGCGCCAAGGATGAGCCTGATGGGGAAGGCCGGGGGCCCGCCGTGGGCGAGGTAGTCGGTGAGGATGTCCGGCGTGGTCAGGAAGAAGTTGGGGCGGAAGTAGTCGCGCTCCGGGCCGTGCGCGAGCTCGTTGACGTACTCCATGAGCTCCCAGCGGTGGTTCTTCCACGTGAAGTACGTGTAGCTCTGGCCGAAGCCGATCTTGGCCAGCTCGCGCATGACCGAGCGCCGCGTGAAGGCCTCCGCGAAGAAGAACGACATCGGGGTCCTTGGCCCGGATCTCCTTGATCAGCCACTCCCAGAAGGCGAATGGCTTGGTGTGCGGGTTGTCGACGCGGAAGACCTTCACCCCGCGATCGACCCAGTGCTGGACGACCGCGAGCAGCGCGTCCCACAGCCCGCGCCAGTCCTCGGAGCCGAAGTTGACGTTGTAGATGTCCTGGTACTTCTTGGGCGGGTTCTCGGCGTACTTCAGCGTCCCGTCGGGGCGGCGGAAGAACCACTCGGGGTGCTCCTTCAGCCACGGATGGTCGGGCGAGCAGTTGATCGCGAGGTCGAGGCAGACGTCGATGTTGTGCTCGTTGGCGGTCGCGACCAGCGCCCTGAAGTCCTCGTCGGTGCCCAGGTCGGGGTGGATGGCGTCGTGGCCGCCGGTCTCGTCGCCGATCGCGTACGGGCTGCCGGGGTCGCTGGGCTCGGCGGTCAGCGTGTTGTTGCGGCCCTTGCGGCTCGTGTGGCCGATCGGGTGGATCGGCGGCATGTAGAGCACGTCGAAGCCGAGCTCGGCGAGCTTTCCGACCTGCTCCTGGACGCCGCGGAAGCCGCCCCACGACCGCGGGAACAGCTCGTACCACGAGCCGAAGCGCGCGAGCGTCCGGTCGACGTCGACCTCCAGCGGCTCGGGCAGCTCGGTCGCCTCGGTCCGCTCAGCGGCGGCCTCGACCAGCTCGAGCAGCTCGGGGGTCAGCGCGGTCTGCGGGTCCGTCGGGATCGCGTCGGCCGCGGCCTGGAGGGCGCCCTTCGCGTCGCCCTTTGCGCGGTCGGCGGCCGCATTCACGAGCACGGCGCCCTCGCTGAGCTCGCCGCTGAGATCGGGCTGGCCGAACTCGACCTTGCGTGCCAGCTCGTCGCGCCAGCCGGCGAAGAGGTCGACCCACGCCTGGATGTTCCACTGCGTTCGCCCCGGGGCTTCAACGGTGAAGACGCCCTCCCAGCGCACGCCGTTGTGGTGGGCATCGACCGCGGTCAGCGGGGACTCGCGCCAGCGCCGCTCGCCCGGCCCCTTCCAGCGCACGACGGCCCGCAGCACCTCGTGGCCATCGCGGAAGATGTCCGCCGAGACGTGCACCGTGTCGCCCACGGTGCGCTTGACGGCGTATCGGCCGGCGTCGACGGTCGGTGCCGGGTGCTCGATCCTGATGCGGCTAGGCGGTTTGGCCTTGGCGCGGGCGGGCACGTCCACCCCTCTTTCCCACATGCGACTTCCACGAACCAGCGGCGTCCAACTGCACATCACCTCGCTTCCGGGCGGGAAGCTTGGCGCACCCGCGTTCGAGTTTGTCGACTGGCTGGCCGAGGCGTGCCAATCGTGGTGGCAGGTGCTGCCGCTCGGGCCGCCCAATCGCCAGCGCTCACCGTACAAGTCGGCTTCCGCATTCGCCGCCTGGCGCGGGCTGCTCGCCGAGCCCGACGCGCCGGTGTCGGAGGCCGAGCGTGAGGCGTTCCGCGAGCGGGAGGCGTTCTGGATCGACGACTGGGCCGCGTTCGCGGGCGGCACACGGGCACTGAACGACCAGGTGCGGTTCGAGCGCGAGTGGTCGCAGCTGCGTTCCTACGCGACGGCGCGCGGCGTACGGCTCATCGGCGACGTGCCGATCTACGTCGCGGCCGGCAGCGCCGACCACGTGCGCTGGCCGGCGTTGTTCCGCGACGACGTCGTGGCCGGCGTCCCGCCCGACGCCTTCACCGCGCGCGGCCAGCTGTGGGGCAACCCGCTCTACGACTGGCCCGCGCTGCGCCGCCGGCGCTACCGCTGGTGGGTCGAGCGCCTGCGCCGCACGTTCTCCTTGTTCGACCTTGCGCGCATCGACCACTTCCGCGCCTTCGCGGCCTATTGGGCGGTGCCGCGCGGCGCCCGCGACGCTTCGGGCGGCCGCTGGGTGCGGGGGCCCGGCCGCGCGGTCTTCGATGAGGCACGCGGGTCACTGCGCCGCCTGCCGCTGATCGCGGAGGACCTGGGGGTCATCACGCCCGCCGTGACGAGCCTGCGCGAGTCACTCGGGCTGCCCGGGATGGCCGTGCTGCAGTTCGGCTTCGACCTCGAGCACCCCGAGAGCGTCCACAACCTCGAGAACATGCGCGCCGATCGGGTCCTCTACACGGGCACCCACGACAACGACACGCTGCGCGGCTGGCTCTCGACGCTCGACCCGCAGCGCGCGGGCGCCGTGCGCGCCGCCGGCATCCACGGCCGCGAGCCGTGGTGGGCGCTGATGGAGCTTGCGCTGTCGTCGAAGGCGCGCCTGTGCATGCTGCAGGCCCAGGACGTCCTCGGCCTGGGCTCCGAGGCGCGGATGAATCTTCCGGGCACGGCGGGCGGGCAGTGGCGCTGGCAGCTCGCGGCGGGCCAGCTCACGGCTGCGCACGCGCGGCGGCTGCGGCGGCTGACCTCGCGGGCTGGGCGGCTGGGCGGGCATTGAGGGATCGAGCGCGGGCCGCGCCGCGAGCGCAGGTGGCCGTCCGCCGGCGAACGGTGGTAACTAGGGTGGCCATAGGCCACACAAGTCACCACTGTGCTGCCTAGGTGTCGCAGGGCGACACTTCGTCAGCGCGGTTCGGCCGCGGGCGCCTCGGACCCTGCCGCCTTCGGTGCCCTAGCCACGGGGTGGCGCCGGCGTGCGAGCATGCGATCCTGTGCCGCCGCCCGCCACCCGCGCCGACCAGCTCGCCGACCTCGTCCCCCGCGCGACCGAGCTGATCGCCGCGTGGGAGGAGCGGTTCGGCGCCTACGACGCCCACCCCGCGAGCGCGCCCGACGCCGAGCGGCTGCAAGCCGCGTGGGACGCCTTCGGCGAGCGGATGGGTGACCACTACCCCTTCTTCCACCCCCGCTACGCCGGCCAGATGCTCAAGCCGCCGCACCCGGTCGCGGTGGCCGGCTACCTGGCGGCGATGCTCGTCAACCCCAACAACCACGCGCTCGACGGCGGCCCCGGCACGAGCGCGCTCGAGGTCGAGGTCGTCGAGCAGCTGCGGGAGATGTTCGGCCTGCCCGCGCCGGTCCTCGGGCACCTGACCTCGAGCGGGACCATCGCCAACCTCGAGGCGCTCTGGGTCGCGCGCGAGGCGCACCCGGGCAAGCGGATCGTGCACTGCGGCGCCGCGCACTACACGCACGCGCGGATGTGCGAGCTGCTCGGCGTCACCGCGAGGGCGGTGCCGGCCGGCGCCGACGGGCGCATCGACATGGACGCGGTGGAGGCCAGAGTGCGCCCACGGCGACGTCGGCACCGTCGTGCTGACCACAGGCTCGACCGGGCTTGGCGCGATCGACCGCGTCGACGAGGCGCTCGCTCTGCGCGAGCGCTACGGCGTGCGCCTGCACGTCGACGGCGCCTACGGCGGCTTCTTCACGCTCCTGGCGCGCGGCGAAGACCCGCTGGTCGCACCGGCACCGTACGCGGCGATCGCGCAGTGCGACTCGGTCGTGGTCGACCCGCACAAGCACGGCCTTCAGCCCTACGGCTGCGGGGCGGTGCTGTTCGCCGACCCGGCGGTGCAGAGCGTCTACCGCCACGACTCGCCGTTCACCTACTTCATCGAGGCCGACCTGCACCTCGGCGAGATCAGCCTCGAGTGCTCCCGCGCCGGCGCCGCCGCGGCGGGCCTGTGGCTGACCCTGCAGGCGCTGCCGCTCGAGCGCGACCAGGGGCTGGGCCCCGTCCTGGCGGCGGGGCGCCGCGCGGCGCTGGACTGGGCCGCGCGCCTGCGCGCGTCGGACGTGCTCACGCTGCACGTCGAACCCGAGCTCGACATCGTCACCTACCTGCCGCGCGCCGCCTCGCTGTCGGCGCTCGACGCGGCGAGCGGCGCCGTGCTGCAGGCCGGCATGGACGACCCCGGCGACCCGGTCTTCCTCAGCACCCTGTACCTCGGACGCGACGCCCTCGCCGCCAACCACCCGTGGCTCGAGCTCGACGCCGACGGCGCCCGTGTGCTGCGCAGCGTCCTCATGAAGCCCGAGCACGAGCACGTCGTCGACTGGCTGCACGGGCGCGTCGAGGAGCTGACGCGCGCGGCCCTCGCATGAGTCGCCGGGGGCTCGTCGCCGTCGGGGACTCGATCACCAACGGCCGCGGCGAGCCGGCACTGGGCGTGCCGATGCAGTCGTGGGCACAGTGGCTGGCCGAGGCGCTCGACCTCCCGTTCACCAAGCTCGCGCGCGACGGCGCACGGGCGAGCGACGTCCTGGCCGAGCTGATGCCGCGCCTGGCCGGGCCCTACGACGTCGCCTGCCTCCATGTCGGCGTCAACGACGCCCGTTCGGTGGACTGGGACGCCGCGGCCTTCGAGCGCGACCTGCGCGCGATCGCCGCCGCGCTGGCCGCATGCAGCGAACGGCTGGTCCTGTGCACGCTGCCCGTCGACCTCGGCCGCCCGCGCGCCACGCCCAAGCCGCGCACGGCGGGCGCGATCGTCCGTGCGGTCGGCGCCGAGCGCGACGCGACGATCGTCGCGCTCGAGGACCTCGCCGGGCGCGCCTGGCTCTTTCCCGACGCCGTGCACCCCACCGCGCTGGGCCAGCTCGAGATCGCCGACCGAGCGGCGCGCGCCCTCGGCGCGCCCTGCCTGCCCTCCTCGCTGATCGAGGTCTACGACTCGCGGCGCGCCATCGCCCGCTTCCGTGCGCGCTGGGGCGTGCTGCTGGCCCGCGACCTGCGCCGGCGCGTGGTCGAGCGGGTACGGAGAACCTAGGCGCGCGCGGGCGCCAGCACCAGGCGGAACTCGAGCACGCCGTGGTCGCGGACCGACACGAGCCCGGCCACGCTCGGCGGCTCGATACCGAAGTCGGCGAAACGGATCGGAGCGCTCCCGACGAGCTCGAGGCGCCCGCCGGCCAGCCGCTGGCCACGCGCGCTGACGGTGATCGGCGCGCGGCGGCCGTGCAGCAGGAGTGTGCCGATGGTGCGTCGCGGTGCGGTGCTCAGCGCGAACGGGCGGCCGAGCGTGAAGCGCGCGGTCGGGTAGCGGTCGGTCTCGATCCCGCGAAAGCGCAGGGTGTCGTCGCGTCGCGACTGATCCGAGCGCAGCTTCGTCATGTCCGCTCGCAGGTCGGCCGCGCCGACGTGGCTGCCGTCGACGGTCACCGTCCCGGTCACCGCGCCCGTGCGCCCGACCGCGGTGCGCACGCCGACGCCGAGGTACTCCTCGTTGACGCGATAGCCCACGAACGAGCCGGCGGCCGGGCCCAGCCGGCCCGACACCGCGCCGCCGTCCGCGGGGCTGCCCTCCAGGCTCGGCGGTGGTGGCGCGTCGCCCCCGGTCAGCTTGAGCACGGCGAAGCCGGCCGCCAGCGCGACGACAGCGGCGCCCGCCACGCAGATGACGATCAGCCGGACCCGGCGCGACATCACTCGTAGAGCGTGAAGACGGCGAGGATCAGGTACAGCGCGACGAGCGCCCAGCCCTCGAAGGCCATGGCCTTGCCATCGCCGGTGATCTGCCACATCGCCAGCGCGGTCAGCAGCAGCGCGGCGATCAGCACCGGCGACAGTGCGAAGGTCAGCGGGGTGGCGAAGAACAGCGAGACCAGCACCAGCAGCGGATACAGGAAGGCCGCCACCTGGGCGACGGAGTTCTTGACGATCGAGATCGCCAGGTCGGAGCGGCCCTTGTGCGCGAGGACCACGCCGGCCACGTTCTCGACCGCATTGCCCGCCAGCGCGACGACCACGAGCCCGGCGAAAGCCTCCGAGACGCCGAGCTGGTCGATGCTCGGCTGCAGCGCGTCGACGAACCAGTCCGACACGAAGGCCGATCCGACGCCGCCCGCGGCCAGCAGGCCGATCGACACGGCAAAGGCGACGCGCGGCGCCGCCCGTGCCGGTGAGCTCGGGCGGCGCCTCGCCGCGCAGGTAGGGCACCACCCAGGCGAGGTAGACCCCGAGCAGGGCGACGGCGGCGACGGCCGAGATCGTCTGCTCGTGGCGCGCGGCCGGCTCGTGCGTCGCGTGGGCCACCCCGACCAGCACGATGATGAAGCTCGCCACGAGCAGCAGCGTCGCCGTGTCGTTCGGCAGCCGCGTGCCGAAGCGCATCACGCCGTCCTGCGCGGTACGGGCGCCGACGACGATGACCAGGCCGAGCACGAGCAGCGCGTTGGCCAGCAGCGAGCCGACGATCGAGGTCTGGGCGACGACAACCTCGCCCGCGCGCAGGGCGAAGATGACGACGAACAGCTCCGGGAGGTTGCCCAGCGTGGACTGCAGCACGCCGGTGACCGCCGGGCTGAAGCGCTCGCCCACCTGCTCGGTCGCCAGCGAGACCACGTGCGCCAGCCCGGCGAGCGCGATCGTCGCAAGCGCGAAGGCCAGCAGCGGCGCCCAGTCCGCGTAGTGCGCGATGCCGGCGACGACGGTCGCCACCACGATGCCGCCGATGATGAGCCGCTCGTTGCGGGTCAACCCTCCCATGGCGGTGAGCGAGGATACGGGTGCATGCTCCGCCTCACCCTCGCCCGCCTGCATGCGCACGGCCGCCTGGCCGTCGACGGGCGCCCGCGCCTCGGCCGCCAGGTGCGCTTCGACGTGGCCCCCGGCGCGCTCGTGACGCTCGGCGACGGCTGTCGCATCGGCGACGGCTGCCGCTTCCACGTCGGCGAGGGCGCGACCGTCGCGATCGGCGCCGGCGCGGCGCTCGGCGAGCGCTGCGTGCTCGCCGCCCACGAGCGCATCGAGGTCCGCGCCCGCGCCCGGCTCGACGACGAGGTCGTCATCGTCGACTTCGACCACGACCTCGCCGACGTCGAGCGCCCGGTGCGCCAGCAGGGCCTGCTCACCGCGCCCGTGGTGATCGGCGAGGGCGCCGTCGTCGACACGGCGGCCGGCGTGCTGCGCGGCGTCACGGTCGGCGACGGCGCGCGCGTCGGCGTGCGCGCCGTCGTGACCCATGACGTGCCGGCCGGAGCGCGGGCCGAGGGCGTACCCGCGCGCGTCCGGTCCGCCTAGATGCCCTCGGTCGCCGGCGGGCGTACCCGCGCGACCATCACCAGGCCGCCGAGGATCGCGACCACGCCGAGGAGCTGGAGCTTCGACGGGGACTCGGCGAACAGGACGACGCCGAGCAGGACCGCGCCGACCGGCTGGATCGTCAGCAGCAGCGACGTCAGCGCCGCGGGCAGTCGCGGCAGCGACGCGGAGATCAGCAGCCAGCCGAGGACCTGGGAGGTCAGCGCCAGGATGGCCAGCCACGCATGGGCCGGCCACGACGGGACCAGGTCGGCGTCGCCGATGACCAGGCCCGCCGCGATGGACATGACGGCCGCCACCAGTGTGGCGTCGAAGAGCGGCCCGGCGACGCGCAGCTGATCCCCGCTGCCGGCGCGCAGCAGCAGGATGAAGGCGGTGTAGGCCAGGCCGGTCGCGATGCCGTAAATCACGCCCTGCGCCGGGTTGTCGCCGTAGGCGCCGTGCTCGAGGGCGCCGGAGATCAGCACGACTCCGCTGAGCACGAGCGGCAGCGTCGCAAGGACGCGCGCCGCCGGGCGCTCGGCGAGCGCCAGCCAGGCCACGAGCGGGACGAAGGCGACCTGCAGGTTGCCGAGCACGGTCGCCAGCCCCGCGCCTACGTCCTCGATCGCGTGGTGCCAGCAGATCAGGTCGGCGGCGAAGAACACGCCCGCCAGCGCGGCGAGCCCGTGCCCGCGAGCGTCGCGCGGGCCGAGGCGCCTGTCCTCCATCCACGCCAGTACGGCGAGCACCGGCACGGCGTACGCGCAACGGAAGATCGCCGCGGTCGACGGCGACGCGCCGGACTGCTTGACGAGGATGGCCGAGAAGGCGATGACCAGCGCGCCGGCGAGCGCCATCGCGCGCGGGCGCGCGCGCAGAGCCGCGACGGGTGACCGCGTCGCCACGACCTCAGCGGGCAAGGACCGGCAGCCGCCGTACCGCGAAGTCCCGCGCGAACGCCAGGCCCGGCCCACCCGACGCGGCGGTGGCGCCGCGGGTGGGCTTGAAGTGCACTTCGCGCCCGCCGAGCTCGCCGGTCACGCCGCCGCGGTGATCGAGCTTCAGCGTCCCGTGCGCGGTGCCGGTCACGCGCAGCGTGCCGGCCAGCGTGCCGTCGCTCGAACTCAGCGTGCCGCTCACGCGCAGGCCGGGGACGTACTGGTAGTCGTTCAGGGTGAGGCGCCCGTCGAACGCGGCCTCGCCGCTGAATCGCCCGCCGCGCAGCCCGCCGCCGCGGATCGACAGGCCCGCGAACAGGTCCTGCAGCGAGGTCAGCCGCGCGTCGCTGGCCGTGTCGAGCACGGCGAACAGCACGCGCCCCCGCCTGCCGCCGACGCCGGGCGCCGACTTGAAGTCGTTGATCGAGCGCGGCGGCAGCGGCACCGGCGCGACGCCGTTGTTCTTGCCCGCGCATGGATGCCCGACCGGCGCACGCGCGATGAACCGGCGCAACGCCTCGTTGATGCACCCGGTGACGTCGCTGTCCTGCGCGTCGTGGCCCGAGCCCTTCAACGTGACCACGGACGCATGGGGCAGCTCGCGCTTGGTGGCGAACGCGTTCTCGACCGGCGTGCGCGTGTCCAGCCGGCCGCCGAGCAGCAGCGCGGGCACGTCGGGCAGTGGGCCGGTGAACGGCGGGCGCACGACGTCGCCGGGCCAGTCCAGGCAGTCGTCGACGTAGCTCGTGCGCAGCACCGTCTGCGGATCCCATGGGTCGTAGTCGGTGGGCGGGATCGCGGCCAGCGCCTGCTGCGCGAGCGCCGGCCGGGCGGCCAGCGGCGTGGCGAGCGGATAGGGCAGCGTCGTGTCCTCGCAGCCGGTGGCGACGTTGAGCCCGAAGGAGAGGTCGGCGAGCTTCGTGGGCGCGCCCTGGCCGATGCGCTTCAGGCGCATGAGGAGCGCCTTGTCTCCGCGCCGCGCGGCGCTGATCGCGGCCGGCAGCTCCGCCTGCAGGAACGGGTTGAGGTCACCAGCGGTGAGCAGGAACGAGAGCTGGTCGGGGTTGTCGTACTGGGTCGTGCGCTTCTTGCCGTCGGCATCGAAGTACGTCCCGCGCAGCGGTCCGCGCGCGTTCATCCGGCGCACGAGGACCGAGACGTCGTCGACGGGGTCCAGCGTCGCGAACCGGCACGCGCCGTTGGCGCACTGCTCGCGCATCACGCGCGGCATGTTGCGGTACGTGTCGAGCAGGAAGGCGTCGGGGCCGTCCGGCCCCACGATCGAGTCGAGGATCAGCTTGCTGACGTGCTGCGGGAACGCGCGCGCGTACTGCAACGCGACGTGCGTGCCGTATGAGATCCCGCTCAGCGCGATCTTGTCGGCGCCCAGCGCCTGGCGCAGGGCGTCGATGTCGAGCACCGTGTCGGCCGTCGTGTAGAAGGCGCGCTGGGGCCCGATGCGGTTGGCGCATGCCTGCAGCGCGCTGGGCAGGAACGGGTCGAGCGAGCGTAGGCCTTGGACGTTGGGGCAGTTCAGGACGCCCGACTCGCCGGTCCCGCGCTGGTCGAGCACGGCCAGCCGGTAGCGGCTGAGAGCGGGCTGGAGCGAGATCGCAAACGACGACGCCGCGTTGACCGACGACTGCCCGGGGCCGCCGGAGAGTGCGATCAACACCGGCTTGGGTCCCCGACGCTGGATCGCGTAGTGCAGCGGCACCGTCCCGGGCATCGCGCCGGTGCGGTCGAGCGGCACGTTCAGCGTCGCGCAGCCGAAGTCGTGCTGGCCCCGGCAGGGGGTCAGAGCCGGCGCCGCCACCGCGGATGCGGGCACGAGGGCGAGCGCGGCGACGAGAGCGGCGGCGGCGAGTGAACAGCGCAAGGAGCGGCCAAGGTACACGGCGCGCGGCGTAGCTGTCGCGGGTAGGACCTCCTTGCGGTACAAAAGCCTGGACGAAAGGCCGAATGCGATTTGGACGTCTTGATCTGTAACTAAGCCTGTTTCGCAATACTCTGAGACGACCATGGCCAACGGGGAGAGGACCGTGTTCGGGCCGCAACGCGCCGCGGAGCAGATGGCCCTGCAGAAGGAGTGGCGCCGGCTCGCGCGCGCGGCGACGTTCGTCGCCGTCCTGACCTCGCCGGCGGTCTTCGCGTGGCTCTACGGCAAGAACGACTGGCCGCTGTTCTGGGCGCTGGTGGCGACCTTTGTGCTGGTCATCTCCTTCCGCGGCTTCATCGACGTCCTCGCGCACAAGCTGATCCCACGAGCGAGCCTCTACGGCGCCGGACGCGAGCTCATGGAGGCCGACATCGTGGGCCAGCGCCGCGTGTGGTTCTGGCGCACCCAGTTTCGCCACCTGTTCTGGCTTGTGCTCATCGTCGGTGGCGCCATCGCCCTGCTGTACGCGTTCGGCGCGACGCTCAGCGACTTCTTCGACTTCCTGCCGCAGCTGTTCGTCTATCTGCTGAGCTTCGGCCTGCAGATCCCGCTGTTCTTCCTCGTCAACATCCTCATCCTCTTCGGGCCGCTGCTCTTCTTCGGCCTCAAGCAGATGAAGGGCTACGAGCCGGGCGACGCCGACTGGGGCGTCAAGCTCGAGGACGTCCGCGGGCAGGCCGAGCCCAAGGCGGAGGTCACGAAGGTCATCGAGCTGTGGTCCGCGGGCGAGGAGTTCCGCATGGCCGGCGGCAAGCCCGAACGCGGCCTGCTGTTCATCGGCGCGCCGGGCACCGGCAAGACGATGCTGTCCAAGGGCATCGCGACGTCGTTCAACTCGCCGATCGTCACGATGCCGGGGTCGGGCTTTGCGCAGACGTTCATCGGCATGGACGTCGTGATCGTGATGTTCCTGATCCGCAAGGCGCGCAAGCTCGCCCGCAAGTGGGGCAACACGTGCATGATCTTCATCGACGAGATCGATGCCGTGGGCATGCGCCGTCAGGCGCTGCAGGGCTCCTACAGCTTCCAGCCGACGCGCAGCCCGTTCGAGGAGCCCCCGATGTACGGCCCGTGGGGCTCGCTGACGCCGACCGGCGACCTCGTTCTCGAGAATCGCGTATGGCGCGATCGGATCTTCGCCTCGCGCGCCGAGCCGTCAGGCCCGGTCGGCCCGACGTTCATTGGCGGCGTGCGCGACCGCATCCAGGGAGTCATGTTCCCCGGCATGGGCGGCGGGGGCGGACAGCTCGCGCTCAACCAGCTGCTCGTGCAGATGGACGGCGTCGACGAGCCGCCGTTCATGCGCAAGTTCTTCAGCAACCGCTTCAACACGTTCCTCGACGCGACCTACTTCATCCCGCCGCGGATCGGCAGGCTGCGGCTGCGCATCAAGCCACCCAAGCCACGCCCCGAGCAGGTCTACTTCATCGGCGCCACCAACGTGCCGCTCGAGGCGCTCGATCCCGCCCTGATCCGGCCCGGACGCATGGGGCGTCACATCTGGTTCCGCACGCCGACCAAGGACGATCGCAAGGACATCTTCGATCTCTACCTCGGGCGCGTCAGCCACGAGGAGGACCTCGACAACGAGGAGCGGCGCGACGAGCTGGCGCGGATGACCAACGGGTACTCCCCGGCCATGATCGAGCAGGTCTGCTCGATGGCCCTCACCTACGCGCACTCCGAGGGCCGCTCGGAGTTCGACCGCAAGGACCTGGTCGAGGCGATGACCACGATCGAGTCGGGCACCGCGGTCGGCGTCAACTACATCGACGAGGAGACCCGCGCGGTCGCCATCCACGAGGCCGGCCACGCCGTCACCAGCCACGTCTACATGAAGGACGTCCTCTCGACGCGCCTGTCGATCCGGATGCGCGGCGGCTCCCTCGGCCACCACCAGGCGATCGAGAAGGAGGAGCGCTTCTCGAGCTGGCGCCACGAGGAGGTCGGCAACCTCGTGTGGACGCTCGGCGCCATGGCCGCCGAGCACGTCTTCTACGGCGAGAACTCCGTCGGCGTCGGCGGCGACATCCAGAGCGCCACGTGGCGCGCGTCGCGGATGGTCGGTATGAGCGGCATGGGCCCCGAGCCGCTCGACCTGACCGGGCGCGTGTCCAAGGAGCGCCTCGCCGACGTCGAGAAGGAGCTGATGGACCGCTTCGAGCGCATCGGCCTGCAGATCATGAATCGCGCGCGGATGGGCAGCGCCATGGACTCCGACCCGATCGGCTCGGTCCTCGGCGATCCGGCCAAGCGCCGCGCCGCAGCGCAGATCCTGGGCCAGGCCTACCTGACCGCCGTGTGCTGCGTGCGCGTCAACCGCGAGGCCGTGGCGCGCGTGGCCGACGCGCTCGTAGAGCGCAAGGAGCTTTATGGCGATGAGGTCGTCGAGTTGCTCGAGGCCGCCTCGCCGCGTCCGCCATCGATCGATGTCCTCGATGAGGAGATCTGGCCGAAGGTATGAGCGAGCGCGACGACGACAAGCACGACGCCCGCCGGCCCTGGGATCCGGCGGGCACGCAACCCAAGCACGATCCCGGCTCGCTGCTGCCGGACACGCGCGAGCCGCTACTGCCGCCGGAGGCTGAGGTCGTCGAGTCCGACGCCATCGACGACGACGGCGACGGCGATCTGCTGCCAGAGCGGCGCAGCGCGGGCGGCGCCCCCGCGGTCGCCGCGGCCCGCCGCTCGTCGTACTCCCCGCGCTTTCAGTTCCTCACCGGCGCGCTGGTGGCCGTCGGGATCGCCGCGCTCGTCGGCATCGTCGCGCTCATCGTCGGGCCGTCGACGACCAAGCCGGGACCGCCGTGGTCGCCGTGGAAGCCGGGGTCAAGCGGCATGCAGGGGGCGAGCGAGATCGCCGGGCACGTCGCGCCCGAGTACCGTGACCGCGGCCAGCAGCTCGTCAACATCGATGCGAACGACCTCTCGTTCAAGGGCGTCCCGCTCACGGTCGCGCTGCGTACCGGCGCCGACCAGGGCGGCAACATCCAGATCCACGGCGAGAAGGGCGTCCTGTACCAGCTCTGCGGGCTGGGGCCGAGCTGCGCGATCGACAAGGGCAAGGCGTCGACCGAGCGCGGCCTGCTCCTTCGCCGAGAAGGCCTCGAGCTGGCGCTCTACACCTTCCGCTACCTCGACGGCGTCAAGCAGGTCGTCGTGCTCATCCCGCCGGTCAAGGGCAAGGCGCAGACCATCGCGCTGTACTTCCGCCGCGACCAGGTGCAGTCCGAGCTCAAGCGCCCGCTGACCTCGACGCTGGCACCCAAGGTGCCGAGCGTCGCCAACGTCACGCTCTCGCCCGACGCGGCGCTCGTCGACCAGGCGACCGACGAGCAGTACCTCTTCACGCTCAACGGTTCGAGCTTCAACAACGGCGGCTTCCTCGTCCTCGAGCCATACTCGCCGTCGGCCGACAAGAAGCTGCAGAAGGACCTCAAGGCCCAACAGCAGGCGGCAGCTTCGTCGTCGGGCGGTTGAGTCCGGCCGCGCGCGCCAAGCTTGCCCAGGCCAAGGCCCGCCTGGACACCCTGGACCTCTACCCGCGCGCGGTGCGCATGCGCCACGTGCGCCTGGTCAGCGCCCCGTGGCTGTTCCGGCTGCCGTGGTTCCGGCGCTTCGACGGCTACACGATGTGGGACCTGATCCTCATACGCGGCGCGATCGCCGACTGCGCCGACGACCTCGTCACCCACGAGCTCTGTCACGTCTGGCAGATGCAACACCACCCGCTCGCGATGCCGCTGTCGTACCTGTACCGCGGCTACAGCGCCAATCCCAACGAGGTCGAGGCCCGGCGCGCGGCGGCGACGACGCGGCAGGCCGCGAGCACCTACGCCTCGTCCCGGCGCTCGTAGCCCGAGCAGGCCGTCACCGGCACGCGCGGGTACTTGGGAAACGCCGGGTCCTCGCGCGACTTCAGGCACATCGTGAAGACCGAGCCGCGCCCGCTGCGCACCAGCCGCTGGTATCGGCAGGAGTCGCACAGTCCGAAGGCCGGCGCGGCCATGGCCGGAGCGTAGCCGCCCCGCTCGCCGCTGCCACCGCCCCTCGGTCCTAGGTCCAATGGCCGACCGAAATCGTTGAGGTGGTCAACTAGCATGAATCGCCGTGTCGACATTCGTGAGGCTGTTGGGATGGCTGCGCCCCTACCGCACCGGCGTGGTGCTCTCGGCGCTGCTGGCCGCCGCCGCGATCGTCATGACCGTGGCGATCCCGTGGCTCAGCGGCCGGGCGATCGACCAGATCCGCGAGGGCGATCAGAGCGGGCTCACCGTACTCGGGCTCGCCGTCCTCGGGGCCGGCGTCCTGCGGCTCGCGCTCACCGTGGCGCGGCGCCTCCTGGCCGGACGCGTGTCGCTGGGCGTCGAGCTCGACCTGCGCAACAGCATGTACTCCCATCTGCAGGCACTCGAGCTCGGCTTCTTCGACCGCCAGCAGACCGGCCAGCTCATGTCGCGCGCCACCGTCGATCTGCAGTCGGTGCGCTTCTTCCTCGGCTACGGCCTGGTCTTCATGCTGCAGTCGGGGCTGACGATCCTGCTCGCCGCCGGCGCAATGATCGCCGTGCAGCCGGGCCTGGCGGCCGTCTCGCTGATCCCGGTGCCGGTGGTGGTCTTCGTCGCCGCGCGCTACGGCTACCGCTCGCGCCCGGCGCTGCAGGAGTTCCAGCAGCGCATCGCCGAGCTGACCGCTGACGTCGAGGAGAACATCGGCGGCGTGCGCGTGGTCAAGGCCTTCGCGCGCGAGGACCGCCAGCTCAGCCGCTTCCGCGACCAGGTGGCTCGGGTGTGGGACCAGGCGATGATCACCACGCGGCTGCAGGCCTTCTACAACCCGTTCATCGGCTTCCTCCCCCAGCTCGGCCTCGCCGCGATCCTCTTCTACGGCGGGCGCCAGGTCATCGACGGGCGCCTCAGCATCGGCGAGTTCAGCGCGTTTTACGCCTACCTGCTCATGCTGCTGTCGCCGATGCGCACGCTCGGCATCTCGCTCGGCCTGGCCCAGCGCGCGACGGCGGCAGGCGCCCGCGTCTACCAGATCCTCGACCGCGAGCCGCGCATCGCCTCGGCGCCGGACGCTCCGCCGCTGCCGGAGGGCTCGGGTCACGTCGAGCTGCGCAACGTGACACTGGAATACGAGGGCGCCCATCGCCCCGCCCTGCACGACGTCGACCTCGACATCCCGGCCGGCACGACAGTGGCGCTCGTCGGCGCCACGGGCGCGGGCAAGACCACGCTCGTCCAGCTGCTCGCGCGCCTCTACGACGTCAGCGCCGGCGCGGTCCTGATCGACGGAGCCGACGTGCGCGACGTCAACGTCGCCTCGCTGCGCGCCGCCCTGGCGGTGGTCGACGACTCCCCGTTTCTGTTCAGCGCCAGCGTGGCAGACAACATCGCCTATGCGCGCGCGGACGCCACCCGCGAGGAGATCGAGCTCGCCGCGCGCCGCGCGCAGGCCCACGACTTCATCGAGGGGCTGCCCGACGGCTACGACACGCGCGTCGGCGAGCGCGGACTGACGCTCAGCGGCGGCCAGCGCCAGCGCGTCGCGATCGCGCGAGCGCTGCTGGCCGACCCGCGCATCCTGATCCTCGACGACGCGACCTCGTCGGTCGATGCCTCGACCGAGCAGGAGATCAAGCAGGCGCTGCGCGAGGTCATGGCCGGGCGCACGACGTTCGTGATCGCCCACCGGCTCTCGACGATCTCGCTGGCCGACACGATCGTCGTGCTCGAGAACGGCGAGGTAGCGGCCGCGGGCGGGCACGACGACCTGGTCGAGCAGTCCGAGCTGTACCGCGAGATCGTCGAGAAGGGCCTGCCCGACCAGGTCTTCCTCACGCGCAATGACCGCGAGCGCAAGGTGGCGGGGCTGTGACGTCGGGCAGCGAAGCGGCCCAGGCCGCCACGCGCCGCGATGACCTGCGCCGGCGCCTGCGCGGCACGTCCGGGCGCGGGCGCAAGCTGCGGGGCCTCATCGTGCTGCTGCGCCCGTACCGCACGCGCGTCATCGCGATGTTCGTCGCGCTCGTCGCCGGCACCGCCGCGTCGCTGGCGCCCGCACCGCTGGCCAAGGCCGCCATCGACTCGGGCATCCTCAAGGGCGACGTCCAGACGCTCGACCTCGTCGTCGTCGCATTCATCGCCAGCGCGCTGGTCGTCTGGGCGGCCGGCTACGCGCAAACCTACCTCGTGGGCTGGGTCGGCCAGCGCGCCCTCGCCGACCTGCGCCTGCAGATCTTCCGGCACCTGCAGGGTATGCCGGTCGGTTTCTACGAGCGCCGCCCGGCCGGGATGCTCATCTCGCGGATGACCAACGACGTCGAGGCGCTCGACTCGCTCGTCACCGACACCGTCATCACGCTCTTCCAGGCGTCGCTGACGCTCATCGGCTCGATCGGGATCCTGCTCTACCTCGACGCCGAGCTTGCGCTCTACACCTTCCTGATCTTCCCGGTGATGGCGATCGCGTCGCTGGCCTTCCGCATCGCGAGCGCCGACGCCTACCGGCGCACGCGCGAGACGATCAGCGCGATCACCCAGTACCTGCAGGAGACGCTCTCGGGTATCCGCGTGGTCCGCGCCTTCGCGCAGGAGCCGCGCCACCGCGCGCGCTTCGCCGCGCTCAACGACGTCAACCGCGAGGCGAATCTCGTCACGGTCAACCTCAACGCCGCGTACTTCCCGTTCGTCGAGTTCATCTCAGCGGTGGCCATCACGGGCATCCTCATCATCGGCGGCCGCCAGGCGATCAACGGCGACATCGAGATCGGCGTGCTCGTGGGCTTCATCGCGGCGCTCAACGGATTCTTTGACCCGATCGGCCAGCTCTCGCAGGTCTACACGACCTATCAGTCGGGCATGGCCGCGCTCGACAAGATCTTCGAGCTGCTCGACGAGACGCCCGACCTGACCGACCGGCCGGGCGCGATCGAGCTGCCGCGCATCCGTGGCGAGATCCGCTTCGAGGACGTCTCGTTCCGTTATCGCACCGGCGATGCGACGAAGTACGCGCTGCAGGACGTGACGCTCACCGTGCCACCGGGGCAGACAGTGGCGCTCGTCGGCGCCACGGGCGCGGGCAAGTCCACCTTCGCCAAACTCGTCGCGCGCTTCTACGACCCAACCGACGGGCGCGTGCTCGTCGACGGCCACGACCTACGCGGCGTGGCGGCGCACTCGCTGCGCTCGCAGATGGGCATCGTGCCCCAGGAGGCGTTCCTGTTCAGCGGCACGATCGCCGACAACATCACCTTCGGCCGCCCGGGCGCGAGCGCCGAGGAGATCGAGGCCGCGGCGCGCGCGGTGGGTGCGTGGGACTTCATCTCCGCGCTGCCCGCGGGCCCCGACACCGAGGTCGGTGAGCGCGGCGTGCAGCTCTCGGCCGGCCAGCGCCAGCTCGTCGCCTTCGCCCGCGCGCTGATTGCCGACCCGCGGATCCTCGTCCTCGACGAGGCGACCTCGAACGTCGACCTTCACACGGAGGGGCGCATCGAGGCCGGGCTGCGCCGCCTGCTGGCCGGGCGCACGGCGATCGTCATCGCCCACCGGCTGTCGACCATCCGCCAGTCGGGGCGCATCATCGTGCTCGACCACGGGCGGATCGTCGAGCAGGGCAGCCACGACGAGCTGATCGGCGCCGGCGGACCGTACGCCGCCCTGTACGCCGACTGGGCGGCACAGGCCGCGGCGTGAGCGAAGTCGAGCTCCGGGCCGCGACGCAGGCGGACGCTGAGCGGATCGCCGCGGTCACGGTCGAAGGCTTCGGGACCTACCGCGCATTCGCACCGCACGGGTGGACGCCGCCCTCGACCGCCGAAGAGGTCGAGCGCTTGCGGCGCTTGCTCGGCCAGGATTACGTCTGGTACCTCGTCGCCACCCAAGCGCAGGAGCTGCTCGGCCACGTCGGCTTCCTGCCCGCGAATCGCCTCCAGTTCGCGCCGTCCGATGACCCCGGCCTCGTGCACTTCCGCCAGCTCTTCGTGGTGCGCGCCCACTGGGGCACCGGCCTGGCCGCCGCGCTCCACGCCGCGGCCGTCCAGGAGGCCACCGCCCGCGGCTTCGCCTCCATGCGCCTGTTCACGCCCGCGGACCAGGCGCGGGCCCGCCGCTTCTACGAGCGCGAGGGCTGGACGCTCACGCGGCCGCCGGCCTTCGACGAGCGCCTCGGCCTCGACATCGCCGAGTACCGGCGCCCGCTACTCCAGTAGCCCGCGCCGCATCGCCTCTGCGACCGCGGCTGCGCGATCGCTGACGCCGAGCTTCTCGTAGAGCGTCTTGAGGTGCGACTTGACCGTTGCGGTGCTCAGGTGCAGCTCGCGGCCCACGGCCGGCGCGCTGAGGCCGTCGGCGATCAGGGTCAGGACCTCCTGCTCACGCGGGCTGAGGGCGGGGCGGCCCGGGTCGGTGCGCAGGCGGATCTCGGCGGCCAGGCCGGCCTGGACCTCGGGAGGCAGGATGACGTCGCCGCGCGCGACGGCCGCGATCGCGTCGCAGATGCGCTCGCCCGGCGAGGCCTTGGAGAGGTAGGCGGCCACCCCGCCGGCGACCGCCGCGTAGACGGTTTCGCTCTCGAGGTGCGCGCTGAGCAGGATGACGCGCGTGGCAACGGCGTCGCGGCGCAGCGCCTCGACGACGTCGAGGCCGCGCAGCGACGGCATCTCGACGTCGAGGACCGCGACGTCGGGCCGGTCGGCCCGGATGGCCTCCAGTGCCTCACGGCCGTCGCTCGCCTCGGCCACGAGCTCGAACTCGGGTCGTGCGCGCACGGCGCGGACGAGCGCCTCGCGATAGAGAGGATGGTCGTCGGCGACGACGACGGTCGTGCGCTGCAGCTCGTGCCTGGCCACGGTGGCTCCGCGGCCCCAACCCTACCCCCGGGCCAGGCGCAGAGCAGCCGCGCAGATGTCCGCGCGCGGGCTCTCCTTGCTCACACACCCCGCCGCTCCGGCGGCGCGCGCGGCCTGCTCGACGTCCTCGTCGAGCGATGCGCTGACGATCAGCACCCGGCACGTCGGCGGCGGATCAGCGTCGCGGAGGCGCTCGAGGACGCCGAAGCCGTCGAGGCCGGGCATGCGCAGATCGAGCAGCACGACGTCGGGTTGCAGGCGCTCGATCGCGTCCAGCGCGGCCTCGCCGCCGTCGGCCTCACCGACGAGCTCGAGCCCCGCGTGGATCGCCACCGCGCGACCCATCCCGCGGCGGAAGACCGGGCTGTCGTCGACGACCAGAACGCTGACGAAGGCCCTGCCATCCGACACTTCGGCAGCAGTCGTCTCCGTCGACCCGCGCTCGGGCCCCGCGTCCCAGTCCACTCGCCCTCCTCAACGCATCGCCACGAGATGACGACGCCCCGCTGCATCCTCCACACGCCCCCCGGTGGAGGAGCAGTTGGTCACGCTTGGTGCCCTGGGGGTCGTCGTCATACTCGCGGCTTGGAGTCTCGGGCCGGCGGCGCCCCCCTCATTGAACTCCGCCGGCTCAGCATGGAGGATCGTTGCCGAGCGGCGCACTCACATCGCCGGGATGGAGGTAAAGGTGGATGAGCGGTACCTCATCCGATCGGATGACCAGGCGCACACGCGGTCCGGCCGATCGACTAGATTCGGTTTCGATGGGGGGGCCCGTCATCACGCTTGCGCTGCGATCGCAGGAGGACGTCCTCCTCACCCGGCGCCGCGCGCGCGACCTCGCCGGCTTCCTCCAGCTCGGCGCCGAAGCGCAGAGCCGCCTCGCCACCGCGGTCTGGGAGGTGGCCCGGCTGGCCCAGCGTCACGGCCCCGACGCCGAGGTCGAGCTGGCGGTCGACGATGAGCCGCCGGCGGCCGTCGTCAGCATCCGCGGCATCTCGCACGTCGCGCTGACGGGCGAGACGCCGGGCGAGGCCGAGGACCGGCTCGACCTGGCGAAGCTGCGCCAGCTCGTCGACCGAGTCGAGGCCAGCGACGCCGGCGGGATCGCGTTCGTTCGCTTGACCAGCGAACTGGAGCCGGAGGCATGGCTGCCCGGGATCGACGAGCTCGCGCACGTCCTCGGGTCGCTGCAACGCCACGAGTCCGGCGAGGCGGAGGCGACGGTCAACGAGCTACGGATGCAGAACGCCGAGCTCGTCACCGCGCTGGCGACGCTGCGCGAGCGCGAGCGCGAGCTGACCACGCTCAACCGCGAGCTGGTCGACACCAACCGCGGCATCACGGCACTGCTGGCCGAGCTCAACCAGCAGGCCGAGGAGCTGCGCGGGCGCGCCGCCGGCAGCGCGAGTTTCCTGAGCGCGCTGACCCACGAGCTGCGTACGCCGCTCTACGCCGTGCGGGGCATGACCGAGGCGATCTTGCGCGAGGGCGGCGACAGCCTCGACCCGCGCCTGCGCGAGGACGTCCGTCTCATCGACGGCGCCATGGAGGAGGCGCTCGACCTCGTCAACGACCACCTCGACCTCGCCCGGCTGGCCGCCGGGCGCGAGGTCGTCCGCGTCTCCGAGGTGCGAGTCGACGAGGTGTTCAGCGCCCTGCGCGGGATCGTCGCGCACTTCCCGCGCTCGCCCGCCGTGACCGTCGTGTTCGACGACGTCAACGGCGTGCCGCCCCTACGCACCGACGGCTTCAAGCTCGGCCAGATCCTGCGCAACTACATGGTCAACGGCCTGAAGTTCACGCAGCGCGGCGAGGTCCGCGTGTCGGCCACGGCGCTCGGGGGCGGCGCGCACGTCCGCTTCGCGGTCAGCGACACAGGGCCGGGCCTCGAAGCGTCCGACCAGTCGCGCGTCTTCGAGGACTTCGTGCAGCTCGATCGCCGCAAGCCTCGGGCCGGTGACGTACGCGGCTTCGGCCTGGGCCTGCCGATCTGCAAGCGCCTGGCGACGCTGCTGGGCGGCGAGGTCGGCGTCATCAGCGAGCCCGGCCGCGGCGCGACGTTCACGGCGACGATCCCGGCGGTGTTCGAGGCGACCGGGAGCGGGGTCGAGGTCGTCGAGGAGGACTGATCTCGCGGGCGACTCCGGACGTGCCACAAAAATCCTGAGCGCCGTTCCCCCTAGGTATGGTCGCCGACAACGCCTCGCTCCGGCCCCCGGCGGGGTAGTCCTTGCGGTCCAGCTCAAGGCCGGCCTCTCTCGCGTGTCGCGCTCTTAGCGGTCCGCACCCTCCAAACAGAGAGGAGCCGGTATGTCCACGTCTTCGCCGCAGCGCTCGAACGAAGGAGCGCTCGACACCTCGACGCGACGCACCGCGCACATCGCAGGGGTGTGGTGGGTCCTCACCTTCGTCACGTCCATCCCCGCGCTGCTGCTCTACGACCCGCTGCTCAACAACGCCAACTTCATCCTCAGCTCCGGCGCCGACACGCGCATTCAGTTCGGCGCGTTCCTGGAGGTCCTCCTCGCCATCTCGGGCATCGCCACCGCGGTGGTGATGTATCCCATCCTCAAGCGCCAGAGCCAGAGCATCTCGCTGGGCTACGTCGCGTGCCGCACCGTGGAGTCCACCATCATCGTCGTCGGCGTCGTCAGCGTCCTCTCGGTCCTCACGCTGCGCGACGACCTCGCCGGAGCCACCGGCACCGACGCGGCGACGCTGACCACGGTCGGGCGGTCGCTCGTCGCCGTTCACGACGCCACGTTCCTGCTCGGGCCGGCGTTCTGCGCCGGGTTCGGCAACGGCCTGCTGCTCGGCTACCTGATGTACACGTCCGGACTCGTCCCGCGGCGCATGGCGCTCCTCGGCCTCATCGGCGGTCCGCTGAGCGTGGTCGGGGCGACCTTCGTGCTGTTCGGCGCCTGGGAGCAGACCTCCTCGACCCAGTTCATCTTCACGATCCCGGAGATCGCCTGGGAGGCGTCGCTCGGCATCTACCTCATCGTCAAGGGATTCAAGACGCAGTCGCCCATTCTCCACGAGCGCCGCCAGAGCGCGCTGGACGACGCCTTCAGCCCCACGGTGGCCACGGGATAACGGCAAGCGAGGCAGCGGCGCTGCTCTCAACCCACGCGGCAGCGACACTGCTCACGACCGAGGCTCCGAGGCGACCCGATCGCGCTACCCGGCTCGTGGGCGAGTGCGAGCAACATGACACCGCGTCCGGCGGCGCGGAGGGCTCCCGGCAGCGACTATTCGAACGAACGCTGCAAGTAGGCCAAAGCTGCGGGACAGGGACTCGAACCCCAAATTCGTGATCCAGAGTCACGCGTGTTGCCAATTACACCATCCCGCAATCGGCCGGGCCGAGCATAGCAACGGGCGGCAACCTTCTGTCCGCCATGCATGCGAACATGTGTTCGCAATGGCGAAGCGGCACGTTGACACCAAGAAGCGCGTTGCCGCACTCCTCGAGCAAGGTCTCAACCACACCGAAATTGCGAAGCGGCTCGGGATCACGAAGCACACGGTCTCCTACCACGCGCGAACGCTCGGCGACCGGCCGACCCGCGCTTCACGCGCCGATACGACTGGGCCGAGATCCAGCGCTTCTACGACGCCGGGCACTCCGTGACCGAGTGCCAGCAAGAGTTCGGTTTCGCCCGCGAAACGTGGAACGCCGCGCGCAGACGAGGCGCAATCGTCCCCCGCCCGCGAGCGACGCCGATCGAGCAACTGCTGGTCGTTCGGCACGACGCGGGAGGCCGGTGGAACCTGCGGCGGCGCCTCCTTGCCGACGGGCTCAAGGCGGCGCGTTGTGAACGGTGCGGCATCGAGGATTGGCTCGGCGAGCCGCTCACGCTCGCGCTTCACCACGTCAACGGCCGCAACGACGACAACCGCCTCGAGAACCTCCAGCTCCTGTGCCCGAACTGCCACAGCCAGACCGAGAACTTCGCCGGACGCAACGCCGCCACCGTCCGCCGTTTGGCGAGCTGAGACTGGATCACCCGCAGCGGGTGACGCTCGCTCACCCGTACCGGTGGGAGTGTGCCCGCATGCGCGCGACGGTTCGGGCCTGCAGCACGATGATCGCGACCGTCTTGGTGGTCGCCGCGGCAGCCGAAACCGCGGCCGCCCAGAGCCCGACCGTGGACTGGCCGAACTCACCGGTGCGTCATCGGATCAGCGAGCCCGCTCCCGCGGCGACACCGAGCTTCAACATGAACGTGCGCGGCAATTTCACCGTCGCCGGCAACACATTGCTGACCTGCCCGGGCAACTCGGTGTCGCGCCGCGTGCGCGCGCGGACGCGGCAGCAGCGCTTTGAGGCTGAGCCGTGCCTCGGCGCCAACAACAACGATCAGAACATGAAGTACGTGAACGTCGACCCAGGCGGCGATCACTTCGACTCCAGCACGGCCGCGCTGACGCTGCCGAGCGATGCGCGCGTCGTGCGCGCCTTTCTCTATTGGGGAGCGGATCTCGCACGCGGGGTCAACAACGACGAACCGGCTCGGTGCTCCGGGAGGCGGAGACACCGACAGCGAACAACGCGTGGAAGACCGCGCTGCTCCGTATCGGGGCAGGGTCGTACACCATGGCTGGACGCGACGGCGCCCGGGCGCGGCGGGCTGTGGGACGGCGTCGAGAGCTGGTACGACCATCCCTACAACCGCCCGGGCTTCGCCTATCAGGTGCGAGCAGACGTGACGCGGGAGATCATCGGGGGCCTCCAGGCAACGCGCCGGCGAACACGCGCTGGATCCAAGCAAGTCCTTGTAACGGTCGCCAACGTGCAGGCCGGTCGCGGCTACAACCGCCACGGGGGCTGGACGCTGCTAGTCGCGTGGGAGAGCCCCACCGCCGCCTGGCGCAACCTCACATTGTTCGACGGCTTCGCGTTCGTGCAGGTGCAAAGCGGCCAGCAGCTCGTCGTCGGCCCGCTCAACTTCACCGGGTTCAAGACACCTGCAAGCGGCAACGTCGATGCTCACGCGACCACGTGGACCTACGAAGGTGACCGGGCGATCGACAAGGACTACCTCGCGCTCGGAAGCCTGGGCACCGAGTGCCAGAACCTCCCGCACATGCACGACACCAAGAATCCGGTCGACAACTTCTTCAACAGCACAATCTCCGCCAACGGCGTGACGGTCGGCGGCCGGGTCCCCGGGTTCGACAACCAGCTCGGCTTCGACCTCGACGCCCTCGCGATCCCCGAGGGGACGATCCCCAACAACGCGACCGGTGCGTCGGTGTGCCTCGGCACCACCGGTGACACGTACTTCTTCGGTGGCCTCGCCTTCGACACCCTTATCCGGGCCCCGAACGTCCAGATCGCCAAGTCTCCCTCGACCGAGATGGCCAAGCCGGGCGACGAGGTCACGTACACGACGATGGTGACCAACCCCAAGCGAACGCCAAACGATCCGCTCTACCCCACGGCCCCCGCGAGCAACGTCGTAACCAAGGACCCGTTGCCCTCCGGCCTGGACTTCGTCCGCTTCGCCACCAACCCAAACGGCTCGACCGCCTCCCCCGCTTGCGTCTACGACAGCATGGAGCGCGCCATCCGATGCGACATCGGCACGGTCGCCGTCGGCGGCTCGTTCACCTATGCGTACGTGGGCCGTGTGAACGCCGCGGCGCAGGGAACGACGTCGGCATCCCTCCAAAACACCGCCTGCTTCAGCGCCAACTCCTCAGACCCACTGGA
Source organism: uncultured Actinomycetes bacterium (assembly GCA_963821355.1). Taxonomy (GTDB): domain Bacteria; phylum Actinomycetota; class Thermoleophilia; order Solirubrobacterales; family Solirubrobacteraceae; genus JAOPZW01. The sequence continues at coordinate 765,370 of CAWGDO010000014.1, forward strand.
AGGCGTGTTCGACGGCTGCGACGCCGCGAACGTCATGGTTCCGCCCAACCCCTACGTCGACCTCGGCGTCGTCAAGACCGTTTCCGCCGACACGATCGCCCCGGGCGGGACGCTGACGTGGACGCTTGTCGCCACCAATCACGGGCCGGGGACCTCGACCAACTTCACGCTCGCCGACGAGTTGCCGGCCGGCGTCACGTTCGTCAGTTCGACCGCGGACCCGCCGCTGACCTGCACGACGCCTGCCGTGGGCGCGACCGGGACGGTGACCTGCACCGCGCCCAGCGTGGCCGCCGGCAAGTCGATGACCGTCACGATCACGGGCAGCGTGCCGGCGTCGACGGCGAACGGCACCGTGCTCACGAACGTCACCACGGTCCACGGTGACCAGTCCGAGCCGACGCCCGATCCGCATCCCAACCGCGACGAGACGCAGACCCGCGTCGACAACGGGCAGCCGCCGCTGCCGCCGCCCCCGCCGCCCGAGCCGGACCCGAACGGGCCGGTCGCGCCGCCCGTTCCCGCTTCGTCCCTCTCGGTGCTGTCCGACCGCGTCGCGGGCACCAGGCTGTCGCTGAGCAAGCGGGTGACCGGGGCGCGGGTCGCCGCCGCCGGCGACACCGTGTCCTTCAGGCTGCGCGTGCGGAACGCCGGCGAAGCCGGGGCCATCAACGTCCGCGTCTGCGACGTCCTGCCCCGCGGCCTGACGCTGGCCTCCGCACCCCGCTTCCGCGCCGTCGGCCGCGCCATGTGCGTGCGCGTCGGACACCTGAGGGTCGGCGAGACCCGCACGTACCACGTGACCGCGCGCGTTTCGCGCGGCGCCCGCCGGTTCATGCGCAACGTCGCGACCGCCCGCGCCGCCAACGCGCCCCGCGTCGTCGCTCACGCGAGCGTCGGCTCGCCATCGGCGCAGTTCACCGGTTAGCGGACTCCAGCGCGCCCTTCAGATCGGTCAGCCACGCGCCCCAACGCGTCTTGCGGCGCTCGACCGCCGCTCCAGGCGTCGCGGTCGCGTCCCGTCGCGACGGCGAAGCGATCCGCGCTCTCGATCATGCCTGGCCCACCCCCGCCGGCTCGGCTACGAACCGCTCGGACTCGCGCAGCACCAGCGCCACCGCGCCGAGGACCTCGGCGCGCTCGCCGAGCACGCCGGCGAGCACCGGGACCTCGCGGGTCGCCGCGATCGCCGAGCGCTCGACGCCGGCGCGCGCCGCGTCGAGCAGCAGGTCGCCGGCCTGCGCAAGCTCGCCGCCGACGACGACCCGCTCGGGGGCCAGGAGGTTGCAGACGCCGCCCACGGCGACGCCGAGAGCGCGGCCCGCGTCGGCGATCACGCGGCGACAGCCGACGTCGCCGGCCTGCGCCTGGGCGACGACCTGGCGCAGGGTAAGGCGCTCGCCATGGCGGCGGCGCAGGGGCTCGAGGACGGCCTCGGCACCGGCGAAGGCCTCCAGGCAGCCGCGGTTGCCGCAGCGGCAGATCGGGCCGGCGTCGTCGATCGTGACGTGGCCGATCTCGCCCGCCGTACCACCGTGGCCGTGATACAGGCGCCCGCTGAGCACCAGGCCCGCGCCGACGCCGGTGGCGACCTTGACGTAGACGAGGTCCGCGCAGCCGCGGCCAGCGCCCCACACGGTCTCGGCCAGGGCGCCGAGGTTGGCGTCGTTCTCGACGCGCACCGGCAGGCCGAGCTCGGCTTCCATCAGCTCCTCGGGTCGCGCGCCGATCCAGCCGGGCAGGATCGCCGAATCGCCGACCTCACCGGAGTCGCGGCGCAGCGGACCGGGCAGCCCCATCCCGACGCCGGTCACGCGGTCGGCCCCGACGCCGACCTCCGCCAGCAGCGCGCGCACGATGTGCCCGGCCCGCGCAACACCCTCGTCGGCCTCGTGGTCGACGTCGAGCGGCTCCTCGGCCTCGGCCAGCACGGTGTGCGCCAGGTCGGCAACAGCCACGCGCACGTGTGAGTGGCCGAAGTCGATGCCGACCGCGACGCCGGCCGAGCGGCTCAAGGCCAGCGCGCGGCCGCGGACGGGAGCGTCGCCGGCGTCGTCCTCCAGCCAGCCCTCCTCGCGCAGCTCGCGCGCGATGCCCGAGACGGTGGCCGGCGAGAGGCCGCTGGCACGGGCGAGGTCGGCCTGGGACATCGGCCCCCGCTCGCGCAGCAGAGCGACGATCCGTTCGCGATTCGATGTTCGGGAACTGAACGACATGGCGCTTGGATTGGTACTGGAGATTCGGGGCACAAACAAGCCGGCAGACGGTCCCGGTCATCAGGAGGAGAGGGCATGAGCAAGCTCACGGCGGCGATCCAGCGGCGCAGCGTCTGGGTGGCGCTCGTGACAGGAGTGATCGCGCTAGCGGCACTCATCGTGCCCCACCAGATCGGCCTCGGTGCGACGTTCGACCCGGCGCTGGCGCAGCGACTGGGCCACAGCACGGCACGCGCCGTGGGCGCCACGGGCGTGGTCTCGGACTTCGCCCCGGTCCTCGACACCGAACGCGACCTGCGCTGGGGGCGCTCGTACGAGCCCTTCGGCGAGGACCCGCTGCTCACGGGCACGCTCGGCGCCGCGACGATCCGCGGCCTGCAGGGCCGTGACCTGTCCAGCTCGACCTCGGTCGTCGCAACGGCCAAGCACTTCGCCGGCTACTCCGCCCCGGACAGCGGCATGGACCGCACCGACGCGACGATCAGCGACTCCGAGTTGCAGTCGATCCACCTGCCGTCCTTCAAGCAGGGCATCGACGCCGGCGTCGGGACCGTCATGGTCAACAGCGGGTCGGTGAACGGCGAGCCGGTGCACGCTTCGCACCACATGCTGACCGACGTCCTGCGCGGCCAGCTGGGCTTCAAGGGCGTGGTGATCTCCGACTGGCAGGACGTCGAGAACCTCATCACCAAGTACCACGTCGCCCCCGACATGGAGCACGCGGTCGCGCTCGCCTTCAACGCCGGTCTCGACATGTCGATGATCCCGCTCGACGCCGACGGCTTCACGCAGGCCATGAACGCGGCAGTCACTGACGGCCTGCTCCCGGTGAGCCGGATCGACGACGCCGTCTCGCACATCCTGACGCTGAAGTTCCGCCTCGGCCTCTTCGAGCATCCCTACGTGGACGCAAGCAAGGCGAACGCCGCGGTCGAGGATCCGGCGAACCGGACGCTGGCCCGCAAGGCCGCGCAGGAGAGCCTGGTGCTGCTCAAGAACGACGGCGTGCTGCCGTTCTCGCGCCGCACGCGCAGGATCCTCGTCACCGGGCCGGCGTCGGACAGCCCGACCAACCAGCTCGGCGGCTGGTCGGTCGCGTGGCAGGGCGCGTTCGGGCTGCCGCCCGACATCCCGGTGCCCGACGTCACCACGATCCGCGACGGCATCCAGCAGGCGGCCGGAGCGTTCGCGCGCGTGGTCTGGAAGCAGGGCGCGCCCGTCGCCGACACGACGACGAACCGCAACCCGACGCGCGATCCGCTCAACGACGGGAACAACCCGACCGCCGTCGCGCAGCGCGCCGACGCCGTCGCCGCGGCCCGGACGGTCGACACGGTCGTCGTCGCGGTCGGCGAGAGCCCGTACGCCGAGGGCCAGGGCGATGACCCCAACCCGCAGCTGACCTCCGCGCAGGCCGCGCTGATCGATGCGTTGAAGGGTCCGGACGGGCGCCGCCATGGTCCGGGCGAGCGTCAAGGTGCGAAACTCCGGCCGGCGTGGCGGTGACGACACCGTGCTGGCCTTCGTGCAGAGCGCCGACGGCAGCCGCAAGCTGGTCGCCTTCACGCGCGTGCACCTGTGGCCGGGCAGCGTCACGACCGCTCAGCTCGCCTTCAGCCCCACGGCACTCGGTCTGGCGCCCGGCGCCTACACGCTGCAGGTCGGCGACCTCAGTCGGAAGTTCCGCGTGAGCTAGCCGCGGTCGCGGCGTCGTACTCGTAGATCCACGCGACGGTCTGAAACGACCAGTCGGTCGATCCGCCTGCCATCTCGGCGTCGCGAGCCTCCTGATCGGGGCCGTCGGGGAGGTGAAAGCGCGTCTTGTTGGTCGTCGACAGCGCCTGGATGCGCGACGCGCGCGGGATGCGCAGACACTCATACCGGCGCAGGGCCTCGCCGACGTCGGCGTTCGCCCCGGCCAGGCACGCCGCCAGCGTCGCCCCGTCCTCGATGGCCTGCGCGGCGCCCTGGGCCATGAAGGGCAGCATCGCGTGGCAGGCATCGCCGAGCAGCGTTACGCGCCCCTCCGACCAACGCTCCAGCGGGGAGCGATCGAACAGCGCCCAGATGAACGTCTCCTCGACCGCCCCGAGGATGGCCCGGACCTGCTCGTGCCAGCCCGTAAAGGCCGCGAGGGCGTCGGCGACCTCGCCGCGATCGGTCCACGACTCGCGCGTCCACGAGTCGCGCTCGATGACGGCGACGAAGTTGACGAGACGGCCGCCGCTGACGAAGTAGTGCACGAAATGCGCGCCCGGGCCCATCCACACCTGCGATGTGACCTCGAGCCCGAGGTCACGCAAGCGCTCCGCCGGCACGAGCCCGCGATACGCCACGCAGCCCGTGAAACGGGGGTGCTGGGGCCCGAACAGCATCCTGCGCGTCGCCGAATGAATGCCGTCGGCTCCCACGAGCAGGTCGAAGGTCGCGTGCGTGCCATTGGTGAAGTGCGCCTCGACGCCGTCACCGCGATCGACGAGATCCGCCAGGCGGTGCGCGAGATGGACCCGTTCGGCCGGCAGGGCGCCGGCCAAGACCGACAGCAGATCGGCGCGGTGGATCTGGTAATGCGGGAAGCCAAACGCGGCCTCGACCCGGTCGCCCAGCGGGGCGCGCAGCAGCGTCCGGCCGTCCTCCCAGCGACGCTGGTGCCAGGCCAGCGGACGCACGCCCGCCCCGGCCAGCCGCTCGGCGAGGCCGAGCCCGTGCAGCACGCGCGACGCGTTGGGACTGATCTGGATGCCGGCCCCCACCTCTCCCAGCGCCGATGCCTGCTCGTAGACGTGGACGTCGAAGCCCGCCCGGAGCAGCGCCAGCGCCGCGGTCAGACCGCCGATCCCGCCGCCGACCACTGCGACCGATGCCATCGCACAAGTGTGGCGGCGGATCGCCGCACTCGCATGGCCACGTTGGGCGCGTCAGCCGGCGGAGTTCGTGAACTGCGCGGTGATGCGGTCTTCGAGCCCGGGGTCGAGGACCAGCAGCACCTCGTCGCCGGGCTCGATCACCGTGTCGGACTTGGGGACGAAGCCGCGGCCGTCGCGCAGCACCGAGATGATCAGCGAGCCGTCGGGCAGCTCGACGTCCGCGACCGTCATGCCGGCCGCGGGCGCGCCCTGGCCGACCTCGATCTCGATGATCTCGAGCTGCTCGTCGCGCAGGTCGAGCAGGTGGACGATGCCGTAGGACGGCACCTCGTGCTCGATCAGGCGCAGGATCAGGTCGGTGGCGCTGACCGCCGGCTGGATGCCGAGCAGATCGAAGTACTGCCGGTTACGCGGGTTGTTGACGCGGGCGATGATCCGCGAGCACAGGTACTTCTCCTGGGCGATCTGGCAGATGAGGAGGTTGTCCTCGTCGTCGCCGGTCACCGCGATGATCAGGTCGGCGCGCTGGATGCCCGCGCGCTCGAGCACCCACAGCTCGGTCGCGTCGCCGTACTGGATGACGTGCTCGAGCTCCTGCTCGACGGTCAGGTAGCGCGAGCGGTCGCTCTCGATCACGGTGACCTCGTGGTCCTTGTCGAGGAGCTCGCGGGCGAGGTTCCAGCCGACCTTCCCGCCGCCGACGATGACGCGTACATGGGCCTACGCCTCCAGCGCCCGCTCGAACATCTCGATCGCGTAGCGCGTCGGGCAGATCGTCTGCAGGCCCTGCTCGTCGTACCACTCGGCCCGCGCCGGGTCCATCACGCGCACGATGACGTTCGGCACGTCGAACTGCTTGCTGGCGATCTGCGCGATCGTCAGGTTCGTGTTGTCGCCGTCGGTCGAGGCGATGAAGACGTCGGCCTGCTCGATGCCGGCCTCGCGCAGCGCGTCGCTCTCGAGCGCCGTGGCCGATCGTGAAGCGGCCACCGGCGTCCTCCCAGGTCGTGGCCATGCCCGAATCGAGCCGCTCGTGGGAGAGCGGGTCCTCGTCGAGGACGGAGACCTCGTGGCCGGCGGCGAGCATCGAGCGCGCCACCTGCGAGCCGACGCGGCCGGCGCCGACGATCAGGATGAACGCCATCGCGTCGGACTCTAGTAGGTCTTCTCGTGACGCTAGCCGTCCGCGCCCGCGGAAGCCCCGTCACGCGAGACCACGGCCCCGTCGGGCGGGGGGCGCTCCTCCGATCGGCGGGGCGGTGAGGATGACGGGCACGGCGCCTTGGAGATCACGTACTTGGTGGCCTCGCCCACGAAGTTGTCCAGCGGGCCGCCGCGGCCGCCGAGCAGCGCGCCGCCGCGGATCTTCGACGGCTCCTCGGCCGCGAGGACGATCGCCTGCACGCCGCGGCGCTGGGCCTCGTCGACGATCGCCTGCCCGGCGCGCCGCGCGCGCACCGTCGCCGTCGCGACCTCGACGCCGTCGTACTCCTCCCCGACGGCCTTCGCGCGCGCCAGCGCCGCGCGGGCCCGCTCGAGCTGCGCCTCGGGCAGCGCGCGCGTCGATCGGCAGCGACATCGGGACCTCGAAGACCCAGATCGCCTCGATCGTGGCCCCCTGTCCGCCTCGACGTCGGCTCCTCCTCGGCCGCCAGGCGGCCCGCGGTCTGCACGATGTCGTCGTCGAGCGGCGTGCCGAAGATCGGCACGAGGATCGAGCCGTACTCGGCCTCGCGGTGCTCGCCGAGCAGCGCCTCCTCCGGCACGGTCACGCGCTTGCAGCAGCGACTTGCCCTCGCTCGTGCGGTAGACGACGTAGAGCGTCAGGCCGCCGACCATCCAGCCGAAGCCGACCCAGCGCGCGCCCTGGTGGGTGACCACGACGCTCACCCACGCCGCCGCGCTGAGCACGGCGCCGAGCACCGCCGGCAGCGGCAGATCGGCGCCCCGGAAGCGGATGCTCAGCGGGATGTCGGTACGGGCGCCGCGCGCTCGGGCTCCTTGAAGCGCAGCACGACGATCGACACGTGCGCGATCGTCAGGCCGAGCAGCGCGCCGAACGCGTAGAGGCCGAGCAGCAGGTCGAGGTCGCGCGGCATCGCGAGCGCCGCCGCGAGCAGCGTCGCGAGCACGATCAGCACCCACGGCGTGAAGCGCGTCGGGTGCAGCCGCCCGAGCGCGCTGGGGATCTGGCGGTTGGTCGACAGCGAGTAGGCCAGCCGCGAGAGCCCGAGCATCGCCGAGTTCGCGGCCGCGATCAGCGTCACCGCGGCGACGGCGGCGATCGACGTACTTGAGCGTGTCGCGCAGCCACTCCGCCTCGAAGGCCGCGACGACGCCGAGCATCGGCGCGTCGCGGTACTGCTCGCCGAGCGCCGTCTTGCCGTTGACGACCGGCTGCGCGCTCATCGCGACGAGCGGCGATGCCGGTGTAGACGACGAACACGACCAGGGCGACGACGCTCGACGAGCCGTCGCAGGTCGCGGCGCCAGACCGCGACCTCGCCCGCCAGGCCCGGCGGCCGACTCCAGGCCGGTCGAGACGACGGTCGCGATGCCGAGCGCGACGATCGACGTCCTCGACGTCGGCGTCGTCCCGAGGTCGATCGTGCTCGTGATCGCGTCGGGGTCGAACAGCAGCGCCATCCCGAGCACGATGATCAGCAGCTGGATGCCGATGTCGGCGACGACGAGCAGCCGCGATGCGCGAGGAGCGCGTCGTCGAGAAGCCGCGGATGTTGCGCGACCGCGACGTAGCCGAGGATCGCCGAGCACCGCGATGATCTCGACGGTGCCGCTCGCCGAGCGGCTCCCAGAACGCGCCGAGGTAGTTCGTGGCGCTGAAGGCCGTCGCCGCGATCAGGATCACGTAGTCGAGCAGGATCGCCCAGCCGGCGACGAAGCTCCACAGCTCGTTGAACGCGTAGCGCGCGAAGACCGTCGAGCCGCCGCGGTCCTGGTGCAGCGAGGAGCCCTCGACGTAGGTCATCGCCGCGAGCAGGAACATCACGCCGGAGGCGAGGAAGACGACCGGCGTCAGGCCGAGCGCGTAGTCCGCGATGACGCCCGAGCGCGAAGTAGATCGCGCTCGCGAGCGACGCGTCCAGACGATGCTGAACAGCATCGGCGAGCCCGAGGCCGCGCCGGAACAGCTGCTCGCGGCGCAGGTGCCCCTCGCGTCGCTCACGCGTGCTCCGCGCGACCCACAGCCGCCCGGCGCCGGCGGCCACGAACAGCACGCCGATCAGGATGCCCGTCGCGAGCGGGCCGCCGCCCGCGGTCGACCGTGCGCACGAGGATCGCGATGCCGATCAGCGATCAGCAGCGACGGACATGACCGTCGTCATGCTGGCGGTGGACGTTGCGTGCGCGGACATCGGCGGCCGATGCTACGCGGCGCTGCGGCGCCTTCGGCCGCTGCGCGTGCGGGGTCCGTCTGGATGATCACGCGGCAGGGACGGTCCTGGCAGGACGGTCTCGAGCGTCTTGCCGAACACCGGTCCGGCCTGCCGCGGCGGCAGCGGCATCACGATCGCGCGGGCGCGCAGCTCGCGCGCCTCCTCGACGATCAGCCGCCCGGCCTGCCCGGCGCGGACCTTCTCCCAGTGCCCGGTCACGCGCCGGCCGCCCTGCAGCCGGGCCTGCTCGATCAGCGCCTGGGCCGCGAGCTCCTGCTCGGGCATCGCGGCGTCGATCGGCGACGACGCCGGGACGACGATCGGGACGAGGACGTGGATGCCGCGCCGCCGCCGCGCCGCCATCCGCACCGCGGTCGAGACGGCGCCCGGCGAGTAGGTGCGCGGGTCGAGCGCGACGAGGACCGAGTCGTACTCGGCCTCGTGCGCGACGACCGGCTCGGGCGATCGCGACGCTGCACGGTCTCGGTCAGGTCCAGGCCGTGGCGGTGGCGGTACCACGGGTAGAACGATGCAGCCGACGCGCAGCCAGCCGATGCCGGCGATCGCGACGTCGACGTGCAGCAGCGGTGACGACGACGAACGCCAGCGCCGTGCCGAGCCGCCGAGGATCGCGAAGATCGGGACGTCGACGCCGCGGATCGTGGATGTTCATCGGCCCGCGGTACGGGCGCGCGACGTCCGGCTAGCTGACGCGCAGCCGGATCACCGCGAGGTGCGCGATCGTGAACGACAGCATCGCGCCGAACGCGTACATGTTCCCCAGGAAGTCGGCCTTGCCCGGGATCATCGCCATGCAGGCGATCGCCGCCGAACAGCAGGATCCCGATCCACGGCGTGCCGTACTTCGGATGCAGCTGGCGCAGCCGGTCGGGCACCTGGCGGTGGATGCCCATCGAGTAGACGAGCCGCGAGACGCCGATGATCCCGGCGTTCGTCGCGATGAACAGGATCGTCGCCGCGAGCAGGCCGACGTAGATCTCGCCGGCGTTCTGGAAGGCGCCGAGGTCGATCTGCTTGACGACGCCGAGGATCGGGTCGCCCGCGTAGCCGCCCTGGCTCTCCGGCTCGCCCGAGCAGCGTGCTGTACGTCGCCGTCGGACGTGCTGGGTGACCGGCAGCGCCGAGAGCGCGACGGCCGGCAGCACGCGCGTAGATCGCGAAGACGGCGATGACGACGCGGTTGATCGCCTTCGGGATCGTCTTCGTCTCGTCCTTGGCCTCCTCGGCCATGTTCGAGATCGTCTCGATCCCCGTGTAGGCGATCATGCCGACCGGGATCGCGAGGAAGAAGTCCTTCCAGGTCGGCGCGATGCCGAAGATCGACGTTGTCGACCAGCGTCTGCGGCGAGAACACGAGGAACAGGCCGACGAGCACGAGCAGCAGCTGCGTGGCGAAGTCGAGCACCGCGAGCGTGACGTTCACGCCCGCCGACTCCTTCACGCCGACGACGTTGACGAGCGCACAGCACGATCACGACGCCGATGCCGAAGACGATGTCGCCGGGCGAGTGAGCGCAGCGGCTCCCAGAACAGCCCGCCGAGGTAGTGCGGCACGAAGAACGCCGAGATCGCGATCGTGATCGTGTAGTTGAGCATCTGCGCCCAGGCGGCGAAGAAGCTCCAGAACTCGTTGAACGCGCGGCGGGCGAAGCTCGACGAGCCGCCCGCCTCCGGGTACATCGCCGTCGCCTCGGCGTACGTCGACGGCGGTCAGGAAGAAGATGAACGCCGGTGATGACGAAGACGACCGGCGTGAGCCCGAGCGCGAACGACGCGACCAGGCCGAGCGCGTAGTAGATCGACGAGCCGACGTTGCCGTAGGCGGTCGAGAACAGCGCGTTGACCCCCAGCACGCGCTGGAGTCCGTGCAGCCGGCGCTCAGCCATTCCTCACCGGGAGTCTAGGCTCCCCGTCGGCCCGTCTCGCCATTGGTCCTCATCCTGCGTAGAGGGCGTCGATCTCCGCGGCGTACTTCGCGCGCGATCGGGCGGCGCTTGAGCTTCATCGTCGGCGTCAGCTCGTCGCCGCCGGGCAGCCATTCGGCCCTCAGCAGGCGGAAGCGCTTGATCTGCTCCACGCGCGAGAGATGCACGTTGGCGGCGTCGACCTCCGCCTGGACGCCGGCGATGACCGACGCGTCCTCGGGGTCGAGCCCGGCGCCGGTGTCCGGGTCGAGGACGAGCAGCGCGACGTTGTACGGACGCCGATCGCCGACGACGCACGCCTGGCCGATGAGCGTGCCGGCGGACTTCAGGCGCGCCTCGATGTTGGCCGGCGACATGTTCTTGCCGGCGGCGTTGATGATCAGCTCCTTCTTGCGGTCGACGATCCAGACGAAGCCGTCGTCGTCGATGCGCAGCGACGTCCCCGGTGTGCAGCCAACCGTCGGCGTCGATCGCCTCGGCGGTGAGGTCGGGGCGGTTGCGGTAGCCGGCCATGACCAGCGGGCCCCGGACGAGCAGCTCGCCGTCGTCGGCGATCCAGAGCTCCATGCCCGTCGATCGGCAGCCCGACCGAGCCGAACCGCATGCGCCCCGGGCTGTTGGTCGTGACGATGCACGAGGCCTCGCTCATCCCCCACACCTCGCAGATCGGCATGCCGCGGGCCGTCGAAGAACTCGAGGACCTCGACGGGCGTCGGCGCGGCGCCGACTCCGAGCCAGCGCGCCTCGTCGAGCCCGAGGGCGGCCCGCAGCTGGTCGGGCGGCGAGCGCCGCCGCGCCCGAGGCCTCCAGGGCGGCCTTGAGCTTCTCCCACACGCGCGGCACGCCGCCGAACGCGGTCGGCCGCGCCTGGGCGACGGCCGCCATGACCTGCGTGGGGTCGGGCACGCAGGTGACCGTGTGGCCGTAGGTCATGAGCGCCGAGTAGTGCGAGCCCCAGCGGTCGGCGACGTGCGCCGAGGGCAGGAACGAGCACCCAGCGGCCGCCGCTCTCGATCGGCACCGCGGCGTGCACGCCGCGCAGCTCGGCGAGCATGTTCGCGTGGGTCAGCTCGACGCCCTTGGGCGGCCCGGTGGTGCCCGAGGTGTAGATCAGCGTCAGCAGGTCATCGGGGCCGACCGCCCGCCAGTGGCGCTCGAGGTCGAAGCTCTCGTCGCCCTCGGCGAGGTCGTCGAGCAGCAGCGTCCGCGCGTCGGCGCCGGCCGCGCCCACGACGTCGGCGAAGCGCGGCTCGGTGACGACGAGCCGGTTGCCCGCATCGCCCATGACGAAGGCGATCTGCTCGGCCGGCGAGGTGTTGTAGAGGCTGAACGGCGTGGCCCCGAGCATCATCGCCGCAGCGTCGACGACGTGGAACTCGGGCCGGTTGACGAGCATGATCGCCAGCGCGTCGCCGCGCCGCAGGCCGAGGTCGTGCAGGAGCGAGGCAGTGGCGGCGATCCGCCGCGTCAGCTGCGCGTAGGTCAGCGCGAGGCTGTCGTCGGGCGTGCGCACCGCGACCTTGTCGGGGCGCAGCGCAGCGGTCGCCAGCAGCGCCTCGCACATCGTGGCCGCCCCAAGGGCCGGCGGCGGCGCCGGGACGGCTTCGGTCTGCAGGTCGCCCATGGCCTCAGCCTACGGGCGACCTGCCACCGATCGCTGGCACTAGGTGATGACGGGGATGATCAGGATCGCCACGATGTTGGCGACCTTGATCATCGGGTTGATGGCGGGGCCCGCCGTGTCCTTGAAGGGATCGCCGACCGTGTCGCCGGTCACCGACGCAGCGTGGGCCTCGGAGCCCTTGCCGCCGTAGGCGCCGTCCTCGATGAGCTTCTTGGCGTTGTCCCACGCCCCGCCGCCGGCGGTCATGAGCACGGCGAAGAAGAACCCGACCACGATCACGCCGATCAGCAGGCCGCCCAGGGCCTTGACGTCGATCAGGCCGACGATGAACGGGATGACGATCGGGATCAGCGACGGCAGGATCATCTCCCGCTGCGCGGCCTTGGTGACGATGTCGACACAGGTCGCGTAGTCGGGCGTGTCGGTGCCCTCCATGATCCCCGGCTTCTCGCGGAACTGGCGGCGCACCTCCTCGACGACGCCGCCGCCGGCACGACCGACCGCCTCGATCGACAGCGCCGCGAACAGGCAGACCATGAGGCCGCCGAGCAGCAGGCCCATGAGGACGACGGGGTCGTCGATCGCGAAGACGCGCACTGTGCCCTCGGCCAGCAACTCGAACTTGAAGCACGCGAAGAGCACCACGGCCGCCAGCACGGCCGAGCCGATCGCGTAGCCCTTGGTCACGGCCTTGGTCGTGTTGCCGACCGCATCGAGCGGGTCGGTCACGTTGCGCACGTCCTCGGGCAGGTCGGCCATCTCGGCGATGCCGCCCGCGTTGTCGGTGATCGGGCCGAACGCGTCGAGGGCCACGATCAGGCCGGTCAGCGAGAGCTGGCCCATGACCGCGACGCCGATGCCGTAGATGCCGACCGTGCCGCCGCCGGCGATCTTCCACGAGACGAGGATCCCGAACACGAGGACCAGGGCGGGCAGCGCGGTGGCCTGCAGGCCGCTGGCGAAGCCCTGGATGATGTTCGTCGCGTGGCCGGTCTGCGACGCAGCGGAGATCTTCTTGACCGGGCTGAAGCGCGTCGAGGTGTAGTAGTCGGTGATCAGGAACAGCAACGCGGTGACCGCGATGCCGATGATCGAGCACAGGTAGAGGTCGCCGACGCTCGGCGCCTGCCCACGGATGACGAAGGCCGCGACGCCGCGACGCCCGGCCGCCACCCCGCCCGCGACGGCCCGCAGCTTGGTGTCGTCCATCAGCCACTTCGTGATCGGATAGAAGGCCGCCGCCGCGATCACGCCCGACGCGATGAGCCCCTTGTAGAGCGCCCATTCGACGTTGCCCGAGGCGGAGCGCACGAAGAAGGTGCCGATGATCGAGGCCAGGATGGCCACGGCGCCGAGAACGAGCGGATAGAGCGCGACGTTGGTCGCGTCCCCGTCCGAGAAGAGCAGGACGCCGAGCAGCATCACGGCCACCGCGGTGACGGCGTAGGTCTCGAACAGGTCGGCCGCCATGCCGGCGCAGTCGCCGACGTTGTCGCCCACGTTGTCGGCGATCACGGCCGGGTTGCGCGGGTCGTCCTCGGGGATGCCGGCCTCGACCTTGCCCACGAGGTCGGCGCCGACGTCGGCCGCCTTCGTGAAGATGCCGCCGCCCAGACGGGCAAAGACGGAGATCAGCGAACCGCCGAAGCCCAGGCCGATCAGCGCGTCGACAGCCTCCTTGGGCGTCTTGTCGAAGATCCAGGTCAGCACGCCGTAGTAACCGGCGACACCGAACAGCGCGAGCCCGACGACCAGCAGCCCGGTGATGGCGCCGCCGCGGAAGGCCGCCGCGAGCGCCGGTGGCACACCGCCGCGCGCGGCCTCGGCGACGCGGGCGTTGGCGCGCACCGACACGTTCATGCCGATGTAGCCCGCCGAACCGGAGAGCAGGCCGCCGATCGCGAAGCCGATGGCGACCGAGAAGTCCTGGATGAAGATGAGGGCGACGAAGAGGACGACGCCCACGAGGGCGATCGTCGTGTACTGGCGGTTCAGGTAGGCCCGTGCGCCCTCCTGCACGGCACCGGAGATGCGCTGCATCTCGGCGTTGCCCGGCGAGAGCGCGAGCAGCGACCGTGTTGTCAGCAGGCCATAGGCCACGGCGCACGCCGCGCAGACAAGCGCAATGACGACCCCGTGGTCGGTCAGGAAGTCACTCAAGTTCGGAAGTCCTTCGGCGATGTGATCGGATGCGCGTCACGGCCCTCCTCCAGCACGCGGACGCGTGAGCGAACGGCAAAAAGCGCCCGTTAGGGCGCCACGCCCGGCTCAAGGCCGGGGCATGCTATCGAGGTCCGGGGCCCGGAACGCGCTGACGTGGCGCGCTAACGCCCCGGAACCCAGAGCCTTCCGCTGGTCTCGGCGGGTCCCGGTCCGTCGGGCGTCGGCGGCTGTTCGGCGGGCTCGGCGGCGGGTTGCTCGGGCTGCGCGGGCTCCTGCGTCCCCGCACCGGCAAGCCGCGCGTACTCCATCTGCAGCCGCGAGACCGCGTCGCGGATCTGGCCCACATCGGCGCCAAGAGTCGGGCTCGACGAGCGGCAGCAGCGCGCGCACGCCCTCGATCGCCTGGCGCAGTTGGGCCGGATCGGCCTCGCTCTCGTTCCCGGGCACCAGTCCGGCGCGCAGGCTGCCGAGGTTGATGAGCGACAGCACCGTCTGCACGAGGACGTCGTCGACACGGATCTGTTTGAGCTGCTCCTCGTAGGCGGCCCGCAGCTCGTCCTCGGTGGGCTGTGCGGGCTGCTGCTGTTGCTCACTCATGCCGTCTCGGCCTCCTGGACGTAGGTCTGGCTCGTCTCGCGCACCGCTGCGGCGAAGACCTCCTGCATGGTGGCACCCGCGTCGATCGCACGTCGCTGGCGCTGGGCGCCGTTGAGCGCGGGGAACGACGGCTCGATGCCGATCTCGTTGCGCACCGGCGCCGTCCACTGCAGCAGCCGCTCGACGACCGCGGAGGCGGGGAACAGCTCGCCGCGATCGAGGTCGATGAACGTGCCGTCGAGCCCGTGGCGGATGGCGCGCCAGAAGTTCTCCTCCACCAGCCGGCGCGGCGGATCGGTGAACGGCACGCGCTCGTCGAGGTCGCGCAGCGCCTGGCCGACGCAGGCCACGATCAGCGCCGTGAGCGCCTCGGACTCGGCGGCACTGGTCTGCGCGTCGCAGATGCGCACCTCGATCGTGCCGAACTCCAGGTGCGGGCGGATCGACCACCACACCTGCGTGTACTCGACGATCGAGTCGGTGCGCACGAGGAAGTCGACGTACTCGCGGTACGCGGCCCACGAGCCGTAGGCGTCGGGGATGCCGCAGCGCGGAAAGCTCTTGGTGAAGGCCTGCGAGCGCGCCGAGTGCAGGCCGCTGTCGCGGGCGTCGAGGTAGGGCGAGTTGGCGCTCACGGCCAGCAGGAAGGGGAGCACCGGCCGCAGGCGGTCGCAGGCGCGGACCGCGCGATCGAGGTCGCGCGCGCCGACGTGGACGTGCAGCGAGAAGGTGTTGTTGCGCCGCGCCACGTAGCGCAGACCGTCGACGACGCGACGGTAGTGCTCGGTGTCGATGTTGCGCTGCTCGCGGTAGTCCGCCCACGGATGCGTGCCGGTGGCGCCCAGTGCGACTCCGCGGCTCTCGGCCAGCGCGAAGAGCCGCGCGCGCATGTCGCGCTGGCGGCGCAGCGCGTCGTGGACGTCCTCCCCGCGCCCCGAGCGGATCTCGATCTCGCTGGAGATCAGCTCGCCGGCGATCGACTCCGCCAGCGCCGGGTCCTCGGCGACGGCGCCCTCGCGCAGCTCCTCGAAGCGGGGCACCATGTCCAGCGACGCCGCGTCGAGCACGGCGAACTCCTCCTCGATGCCCACGGTGCAGTCGCTGGAGCCCGCGAACACCTCGACGGCCTGATCGAGGTCGATTGGCATGAACTACGTGAGGTAGAAGTAGAGCGCGTAGAGGAGGTCGACGGCGGGGCTCGACGTGTGGACGGTGACCTCGGGCGGCACCTGCAGCAGCGCCTCGGAGTAGTTGAAGATGATCTTGACCCCGGCGTCCACGAGGTGGTCGGCGAGCTCCTGGGCGGCCGCGTTGGGGACCGCGAGCACACCGACGACGATGTCCTCGTCCTCGACGACCTGCTTGACGTCGCGGACGTGACGGATCGGCATGCTGCCGATCGAGTGGCCGACCTTCCGCGGGTCGACGTCGAAGATGGCGACGACACGGAACCCGTGGTCGGCGAAGATGTCCGAGCTGGCGATCGCGCGGCCGAGGTGACCGGCGCCGAAGAGCGCGATGTTGTGCTGGCCGGCCGTGCGCAGGATCTTGCGGATCTGCGAGACGAGCGAGTCGACGTTGTAGCCCACGCCGCGCTTGCCGAACTTGCCGAAGCCCGACAGGTCGCGGCGGATCTGCGTCGAGTTGACGTGCGTGTAGTCGCTGAGCTCCTGCGAGGAGATGGTCTCCTTGCCCATCTTCTTGGCCTGCGTGAGGACCTGCAGGTAGCGCGACAGCCGCGCCGCGACGCCGAGCGAGAGTCGCTCGGGCATCGGTGCGGCGTCGCCTGAGTCTGCCCCTGCGGAGTGGATGGCGTCGCCGACGCTCATGCGCCACGGACTCTAGCGGCGAGCCGCTCCCGCAGGTCAGCCTCGTCGACGAAGAAGTCGTAGAGCTCGGTTCCGTCGAGGGCGACGACCGGGATCCGCTCCAGGTAGCGTGCCAGCAACGCGTCGTCGGCCTCGATGTCGACCTCCTCGAACGGGTGGCCGACGCGCTCGAGCGCCGCGCGGGCCTCGTCGCACAGGTGGCAGCCCGGGCGGCCATAGAGGATCAGGGTCAACCGAAGCCCCGCTCACCGCTCGCGTAGGCGTCGAGGTCGGCGAACTCGCGCAGCGGCGTCACCCAGCGCGCGGCGGAGCCGATCATCGCCGCGTTGTCGGTGCACAGTGCGCGGTCGGGGACGTGCAGGTCGGCGCCGATGCCGGCCAGGCGCTCGCGCAGCGGGCCGTTGGCGGCCACGCCGCCGCCGATCGCCACGCGGCCGAGGCCGGTCTCGCGTAGGCCGCGCTCGACGCGCAGCGCCAGCGCCTCGACGATCGCGCGCTGGTAGGAGGCGGCGAGGTCGGCGCGGCGTTCATCGGCGTCCTCCTCGCCGAGGTCGCGGACCTTGTAGAGCAGGGCGGTCTTCAGGCCGGCAAACGAGAAGTCCAGACCCGGCACGCCGGCGGCGATCGGGAACTCGAAGGCGTCAGGGTCGCCCTCCCGCGCCAGACGCTCGAGTGCCGGACCGCCCGGATAGGGCAGGCCGAGGAGCCGCGCGCCCTTGTCGAACGCCTCGCCGGCGGCGTCGTCGAGGGTGGCGCCGAGCACCGCGTAGCCGGCGTGCTCGTCGACGCGGGCCAGGAACGTGTGGCCGCCCGAGGCCACCAGGCACAGGAACGGGGGCTCGAAAGGACCGCCGTCGGTGACCAGGAAGTTGGCCGCGACGTGGCCCTGCAGGTGGTCGACCGGGGCCAGCGGCAGGTCGCGGGCAAGTGCGATCGCCTTGGCCGTCGCGACGCCGACCAGCAGCGCGCCGACAAGGCCGGGCCCCTGGGTGACCGCGACGACCGAGACGTCGTCGAGGGTGGCATCGGCCGTCCGCAGCGCGTCGTCGATGACGTCGTTGATGAGCGCGACGTGGTGGCGTGCCGCGACCTCGGGCACCACACCGCCGTAGCGGTCGTGGACGCCCTGCGAGGAGATGACGTTCGAGCGCGGCTCGCCGCCCTCGGTAACGACGGCTGCGCAGGTGTCGTCGCAGCTGGTCTCGATGGCCAGGATCACCGAAAGGGGCCCGCGTTGGGCACGTCGTCCAGCGAACCGTTGAGGGTCGCAGGCGTGCGCCACATGATGAGCGCGTCCTCCCCGTTGTCCTGGTAGTAGCGCCGGCGCGTGCCCGCCGAGCGAAAGCCGAAGCGCTCGTAGAGCGAGATCGCCGGAGCGTTGGAGGTGCGGACCTCGAGCGTGAAGCGCGCCGCGCGGTCGCCGACCCGCTCGAGCAGCTGCAGCAGCAGCGTCGTCGCGATGCCCGTGCGCCGCAGGTCGGGGTCGACGGCGACGTTCATGACGTGCCAGACCGTGTCGTAGCGCGAGCAGATCAGGTAGCCGACGAGCACCCCGTCGCGGCGGGCGGCGAGGCAGATGCCGCCGGGCTTGCTCAGCTCGAGCACGAACATCGCCAGGGACCACGCGGTCGGGAAGGCACGGCGCTCGATGGCGATGACCTGCGGCAGGTCGGCGTATGTCAGCCTGCGAACCTCGAGCGGGGCGGTCGTCGGGATGTCGGCTGCGGTCATCGGCGGGGAACGGCGTCTGGCGCTCGCACGTAGTCCGGAAGCAGCGCGGCACGGTCGACGGGGCGGGCGACCCCCGCCAGCCGACACACGGCCAGCGCGCTGACGCGATGCAGCGCGGAGGGGTCCGCCGGGACCTCGGCCGCCGGCTCCAGGCTGTCCCGAAATCGTATCGCCCCATCCCCCACGGCAAGCCACGGCGCCAGGGCGGGATCGAGCAATTCGGCGAGCTCGTCGGGGCCTACCGCGACCGGCCTTGCGAGCTGCTCGCCTTGGCGATAGGCGGCGGCGAAGGCCTCGCCGCGGCGGGCGTCGAGGACCGCCAGCACCGCCCGGTCGCCGTCCGCCGCGTGGGCCAGCGCGGCGAGCGTCGAGACGGGCGCCAGCTCGGCGCCCGTCGCCTGGGCGAGGCCGCGCGCCGTGGCGACGCCGATCCGCAGGCCGGTGAACGTCCCCGGGCCGACGCCGATGCCGATGCGGCGTACGTCGGCGAACGTCGCGCCGGTGGCCTGCAGCGCGCGGCGCGCGAGAGGGAGCAGCTGGGCCGCGTGGCCGGGCCGCTCGCCCGGGTCGGGCTCGTGGCGCAGCTCCACCGGATCGCCGTGGTCGGGCAGCACCGCCACGGCTGTCGCCGGCGTCGCAGTGTCGAGGCCGAGGATCACGTCTCGATGATGACGCGCCGGCGATCTGCGCCGAGGTGCTCGAGGTGCACGCGCGCGGCGACGGTCAAGTCGCCGAGGTCCGGCGCGCCGTGCTCGGGCCATTCGACGAAGGCCACGCGATCGCCGCCGAGCTCGTCGGCCAGTAGGTCGGGCTCCTCGCCGTCGAGGCCGTCGAGGCGGAAGAGATCGAGGTGGCTGACCGGCAGGCGGCCGTCCTCGTAGCGGCGCGCGATGGTGAACGTCGGGCTGGTGACCGGGACGTGGACACCGAGCGCCCGCGCCGCCCCGCGTACGAAAGTCGTCTTGCCGGCTCCGAGGTCGCCCGACACGAGCACCACGTCACCGGGGTGTAGGTCATCGGCGAGGCCGGCTGCCAGCGCCTCGGTCTCGGCCGGCGAGCCGGTCTCAGTCGTCATGTGCGGCACGCCGCCGCAGCAGCAGTCCAGCCGCCACGAGCGCCACACCGGCCAGGACCAGCGGAAGGATGTCGAACCCGGTGCGCGGCAGCTGGCCGCCCGCGTTGGCGGTGCTTTGCGCCTGTGGCGCGGCCTGCGGGGCGCTCGGCGTCGTCTGTTGCTGCGTCGTGGTCTGCTGCTGCGTCGTGGTCTGCTGCACCGGCGCCGGTTTCGGCTTGGGCTTTGCGGGCTGCTGGGACTGGTTGGCGAACGGGTCCGTGTACTGCTCGTCGCCGGCGCCGTTTTGCGCGTACGCACCCGTCGGCGCTGCGAGAGCGGCGACTGCGGCCGCGGTCGCGACGATACGGTGCAAGGCGGGCACGCTGTTCGATGCTACCGTCGCGGCGCCGGTGAGCACTACCGACCCAGCCCTCGAGGACCCGCCCGCGCGGACGCGAGCAGCCCCTGCGCGAGGCGATCTCGCGTTCGGAGTCGGGCAAGGCGGCGGGCCTCGCGGCGGCCACCCTGGCCAACAACGCGATCCAGCTCGCGTTCACGGTGGTCTTCACCCGGCTGCTCGGCGCAACCGGCTACGGGACGCTCGCGGCGCTCATTTCGGCCTTCCTGATCCTGCTCGTCGCCGGCCAGTCGATGCAGGCCGCGGCGGCGCGCGAGGCGGCGATGGACCGCCTCGGCCATCCCGAGCTGGTGCGCGCGACGTTGAGCGCATGGATCCGGCGCCTCCTGCAGGTGCTGGTCGTGGTCACGGTGGTGTCCGCCCTCCTGCGCGAGCCGCTCGCGGCGCTGATCGGCGTGCACGACGTCCCGTGGGCGGCGGCTGCGATCCCCCCGACCGGGGTCCTGTGGATGCTGCTGTGCCTGCAGCGCGGCGCGTTGCAGGGGCTCGGGCGTTATCGCCCGGTCGGCGAGTCGATCATCGGAGAGGCGGCCGGGCGGCTGGTCTGCGGCCTGCTCCTCTACGCGATCGGGTTGGGCGTCACCGGCGCGCTTCTCGGCACGCCGCTGGCCTTCGTGCTCGTGGTGGTCTGGCTCGAGCGCGAGCTGCACCGCGCGGTCGGCCCGGTGCGACCGGTGGAGGGCCGGGTGCGCACACTGCGCTCGGTCGTGACCGATGGCTGGGCGCCGATCGTCGCGCTCGTGTTCCTCGCCTTCCTGCAGAACATCGACGTGATCATGGCCAAGCACCAGCTCAGCGGCGACGATGCGGGGTCCTACGCGGCCGCCGCCGTGGCGGCCAAGGCGGTGGTGTGGGTCGCGATCGGCGTCGGCCTGCACCTGCTGCCGGAGGCCACTCGCCGTGCGGCGGCAGGGCGCTCACCGCGCCCGGTGCTCATCCGCGCGCTCGGGATCGTCGCCGTGGTGGCCGCGCCCGCGCTGCTCGTCTTCGCCGTCGCGCCGGACCTGCTGCTGCGCCTGGCCTTCGGTCCCGACCTCACGGGGGCCGCCGACGCCCTCGTCGTGCTCGGCGCTGCAATGACCGTGCTCGCGGCCACCTACCTCACCGTGCAGTACCTCCTCGCCCTGCACCGGACGGCCTTCCTCTGGGCGCTGGGCGCGGTCGCCGTCGCCGAGCCGATCCTGCTCGCCTCGGCCGGGACCTCGATCCTCGGCTTCGCGGAGATCGTGCTGGGGCTGCAGCTCGCCGCCGCCGTCGCCGTGCTGGGCTTCGCGACCGCCGCCGCCGGCGCGCGGCGACGTTCGCCGGCGCCGGCCTTGCCGGACTAGTGAGTCTTCTCGTGACGTTACGCCGGGAAGCCCGGGATGCCGGCGGTGATCGGCCCCGGGATTTCCGGTGAAACGTTGCGAGAAGGCCCACTAGGGTGGCGGTCATGGCCTCCGCGGGCACGATCGCCTCCGCCGGCGTGCACTCGAGTGCCGCGACCGTCGCGAGCGCGGGCGTCGCGGCCTCCGCCGCCACCGTGGCGAGCGCCGGCGTGGCGGCGTCGGCGGGCACCGTGGCCAGCGCCGGCGTCGCCGCAGCCGCCGCGACGGTCGCGAGCGCCGGCGTCGCGCTGAGCATCGGCACCGTCGGCAGCGCGGGCATCCTCGCCGGCATCGGCAACGTCGGGTGCTCGGGCTGCATCGCATGCGTCGGCTGCGTCAACTGCCGCGGGTGCGTGGGCTGCATCGGCCTGGTCGGCGCCGTCGGTCGCGTCGGCGGGCGCGCCTGAGTGCGCGCCGCCGCCCTGCTCGCCGCGCGCGCGGCTCTCATCGCCGGGCCCGTCGTGCTCGCATTCTTCGCCGGCGGCTTCTTCGACGGGCCGCGCGACGTCGCACTCGTGGTCGCCGGGGTGGTGCTCGGCCTCGTCGCGGCGGCCGCACCCCGCGGCGAGCTGATTCCGCGCAACCGCGCCGCGCAGATCGCGCTGGCGGCGGCGGTGGCCTACGCGGCCTGGATCGCGCTGTCGGCCACCTGGGCGCCGGTGGCGGACTACGCCGGCGACGACGCCGAGCGCGCGCTGCTCTACGCGGTTGTCCTCACCGCGGCCGCGGGAGCCTTCCGGCCGCGCGCCGCCGTCCGCGCGCTGGAGGCGCTCGCCGCCGCGGGGACGGTGATCGTCGTCGGCTACGGCATCCTCGGGCGGCTGTTGCCCGGGGTGATCACCGAGCACCCCCAGGCCAGCGCGGCCGGGCGCCTGGACCAGCCGCTGACCTATTGGAACGCGATGGGAGCGCTGGCCGCGATCGGCCTCGTGCTCTGCGCACGCATCGCAGGCGACCGCGATCGCGAACCGGCGCTGCGTGCCGCCGCGGCCGCGGCAGCCGTGCCGCTCGGAATGGGCTGCTACCTGAGCTTCTCGCGCGGCGCCTTCGCGGCCCTGGCCGCCGGGCTGCTGGCGCTGATCGTATTGGCACCGACCGGCGCGCAGCTTCGCGCCGCGGTGCTCGTGCTCGCCGCGGGCGTCGCCGGCGCGATCGCGGCAGCGGTGGCGCCCGCGGTGCGCACTGGGTCCGCCGCGCTCTCCACGCGGGAGCGTGAGGGCGCGATCGTGTTCGTAGTGGCACTCGTGCTCATGGCGGCCGCCGCCGTCGCCGCTCGCGCGCCGCTCCCCGAGCGCGCCCTGCGCCTGCCACGCCACGCCGGCTGGATCGCCCTCGCCGCCATCATCGCCCTTCTCGTCGTGCCGATCGCCATCGCGGGCGGGCGCCAAGGCTCCGCACCCGCCACCGGCGCGACCAACCAGCGCCTGGGGTCCCTCGGCTCCAATCGCTACGCCTATTGGCGCGTCGCGCTCGACACGGGCGCCGACCATCCGCTCGCGGGCATCGGAGCGAGCGGCTTCCGCGTGGCCTGGCTGCAGCACCGCCACGTCGACGAGGTCGTCCGCGACGCCCACTCGCTCGAGCTCGAGACCTTCGCCGAGCTCGGCGTCGTCGGGGTCGCTCTGCTCGCCGGCGCTGCTGGGCGGCGTCGGCGTGGCCGTCGCCGCGGCGCATCGCGCCGATCCCGCGCTGGTCGCCGGGCCCGCCGCCGCGCTCGTCCTGTGGGCCTTCCACAGCCTCATCGACTGGGACTGGGAGATGCCCGGCCTGACGCTCTTCGCCGTGGTCCTCGCGGGGGCGCTGCTGGCCGCCGCCCCAGCCGCTACAGCTCCTCGGCGATCCGCGGCGCCTCGCGGTTGAAGATCCACACCGCGAAGACGCAGATCGCGACGATAGATCGCGGCGGAGCACGATCACGAGGCCGGTGCCCCCGGCCGCGGCGGCGGGACTCGGCGCGCCCGGGTCGATCACCCACTTGCGCGCCAGCTCGAAGAGCGGCGCCAGCGGGTTGAGCATGATCAGATGACGCAGCGTCGCCGGCACGACCTCGATCGGATAGAGCACCGGCGTCGCGTAGAAGAGCATCGTCGAGCCGACCGTCCAGATGATCGCCATGTCGCGAAAGCGCGGGTACAGCGAGGCGACGATCATCGACACCGCGGCGGTGATCACGACGAGCAGCGCCAGCAGGACCGGGAACAGCAGCCACGTCCACAGTCGGCCCGACGCCGAACGCCAGCATGAAGACGAGCACCACGACGAGGTTCAGGCCGAGGTTGAACAGGCACGTCAGCACGACGGCCAGCGGGATCACGAGCCGCGGGAACTGCGTCTTGCGCACGACTCCCTCCTGGCCGACGATCGACGTCACGGCGGTCGCTGTCGCCTCCTGGAAGAAGCCGAAGAGCACGATGTTGAACAGCAGCAGCACGGGATAGTGCGGCACCTGCGAGCCGACGCGGAACACCTGCGTGAAGACCGCGAGCAGGACGCCGAAGAGCATCAGCGGGCGCGCGAGCGACCACAGGTAGCCGAGCGCCGTACCGAAGTACGTGCCGCTTGAACTCGATGACGGCGATCAGGTAGAGCAGCTCCAGCGAGCGCCGCCAGCCCCCGCCGAGGGCCGACGGGCCGCGCACGTCGCGCAGCTCGAGGGGCGTGTCGGTCAGGCCCACGGGGTCCCCCTTCCTGGCGGCTGCGTGCCCGGCGCCGCTGCGGGCGGGGGTGGGGTCGTCGTCCGCTCGGGCTCGAGCTCGGTCGCGACGTCGGCCTGCACGGTCACGCTGCCGGGCCCGGGCTGTGTGCCGTAGACGACGAACTCGAGCAGGCGGACGATGTGCAGCGCGAGGTCGCCCTGCGTACGGTTGCGCGAGATCCAGCAGTGCGAGGAAGTAGCGCCCGGGGAGCGAGCACGTTCTCGATGCGCCCGGTGATCCGCACGCGCTGCCCGGCGACGATCCGTCGGCTCTCGGCGTCCGACTGTCCCGAAGCGTCCGGTTGAACCCGAAGACGACCTCGCCGTCGGCGTTGAGGAAGTGAAAGCCGAACGCGGGGGCCTCGAGGTCGTGGCGCGCCTCGAAGACCACGCTCGATGCAAGATCGGCTCGCCCTGCTCGACGTTGTCCACGCGCTTCGCCGGCCTGCGTTCTCGAGCCAGGCATCGACGATGCGCACGTTGACGTCGGGTACGCCGCCCGGCACCGGAGCGCCGTTCTCGCTCTCGCCCCCGAAGTTCAGCCGGTAGTAGCGCAGCGCGGTCTCCTCGGGATCTCCGAGGTATCGCATCTCGCCGTCGTGGATCAGCATCGCGCGGTCGCAGAAGCTCTGCACGGTCGCCATGTCGTGCGTCACCAGCACGAGCGTCTTGCCCGCCCGGCGCTTCTCGCGGAAGACGTCGATGCACTTCTGGGCGAACGACGCGTCGCCCACCGCGAGCACCTCGTC
Source organism: uncultured Actinomycetes bacterium (assembly GCA_963821355.1). Classification (GTDB taxonomy): domain Bacteria; phylum Actinomycetota; class Thermoleophilia; order Solirubrobacterales; family Solirubrobacteraceae; genus JAOPZW01. The sequence continues at coordinate 790,024 of CAWGDO010000014.1, forward strand.
GACGAGCATGATGTCGGCGTCGGCCTGGACCATCACCGCGAAGGCGAGCCGCACCATCATTCCCGACGAGTAGTTCTTCAGCCGCAGGTCGACGAAGTCGCGCAGCTCGGCGAACTCGAGGACCGCGTCGAGTCGCCTCTGGCGCCTCGCGACGGCTCAGACCCATCATCACGCCGTTGAGGACGACGTTCTCGCGCGAGGTGAGCTCGGGGTTGAAGCCGACGCCGAGCTCGATGAACGGTGCGAGACGCCCAGCCATGCGGATCCGGCCCGCATCGGCGCGGTAGATGCTCGACATGATCTTCAGCAGCGTGCTCTTGCCCGAGCCGTTGCGCCCGACGATGCCGAAGAACTCGCCCTGGTGGACGTCGAAGGAGATCGTCGCGCAGCGGCGTTGAGCTCGCGGTAGTCGCGGCGGCTGAGCGGGTGCAGCGCGCGCTCCTTGAAGCTGTCCATCGGATGCTCGGGGATGCGGAAGGTCTTGCGGACCTTCTGAACCTCGATCACCACAGGCGCCTCGGTCATGTGCGCGGAAGCGTACGCGGCCGTCAGGCGCGCGCCCGCCATCGGCGCAGCCGTCGCTGCTCGAAGCTCGTCGGGTCGGGGAAGCTCGCGTCGCACGGGGTTCCACCCGGTGCGCGCGCCGGACAGACCGCAATGAGCCAGCGCCACATGATCCCGCGCACCAGCTCGGTCTCGCTGCCGAGCGTCTCGGTCTTCCCTATCAACACACGCAGCGCGCGCAGCGCCAGCCAGCCGCACGCGACGGGTGAGCGCTCAGCGGCGACGTAGCGCTCGAGCGCGGCGCGCTTGCGCCTGCTCAGGCGCCCGCGACAGCGCTGCAACAGGGCCACGGCGGCAACCTGGCGCGCGAGGTAGCCGAGGAAGTACGCGCCGCGCCCCCCACGCAGGGGCACGCGCCACCTGGGTCGCGCGGGCCCACCGCCGCTCGTGACCTCGCCGAAAACCGCGCCCCGGTGCTGGACGTAGTCGTAGAGCGGACGCTCGACGTAGGCGACGTCGCCCGAGGCCAGCGCGACGAGCCCCAGCCAGTGGTCGTGGAACTGCATGCCCGGCGTGTCCGGGAAGGGCACCGCGAGCTCGGCGACCTCGCGGCGGAACAGCGTCGCTGCGCCCGTGATCGTGTTGGCGACCAGCAGCGAAGCGAGATCGGTGTGGTTATTGCGCCGCCCCTCCCACAGCGTTGGGCGAAGTACACGCCCCTCGGCATCGACGAGCCGCTGGTCGCTGTAGACCAGCCGCGCGCTGCCGAGAGCGCCGCGCAGCACCTCGAGCTTCTCCGGGAACCAGCGATCGTCCTGGTCGCACAGCGCCACCAGCTCGGCCTCGGGAGGTGCCATGAGAAGCGCGCGCTCGAAGTTGCGATAGAAGCCCTGCCGGAGCGCCGAGCGCGAAAGCACGAAACGCCCGTCGCCGCCGATCTCGGCCTCGATCCGGGCGAAGTGGTCGGGCCCAGAGCAGTCGTCGCTAATCACGCAGATCCACTGCTGATCGGTCTGCGCGCGCAGCGACTCCACCTGCGCCCGGAAGAGCGTTGGGTCGGGCTCAAACGTAGCCATGCATACCGCGATGAGCCCGGGTTCGGGCGTCGCCGCGCGCGCCCCTTCGAGCGCGACGACCGCGATACGCCCGAGCGGCACCGAGCGCTCGCCGCGGTCGCGAAGACTTGCCACGAGCGTGAGGTCGAGCGCCCCTACGCGCTGGGCCTCGATCGGAACGGTCGCCCAGAACCCGCTTCTGAAAGCGCGCCCGCCGAGATCCGGGCGCGGCATTCCGTGCGCGTCGACGCGATGGCGCCGCCCGCCGGCCTCGATTTCGATTCCCGCGACTTCGGCGTGCCGATGAAAGCAGGTCCCGAAGCAGAAGACTGCCGTCGCGCAGCCGGCCGGTAGCGACGCCGGGAGCGCGGTTTGGAGGTTGGCCACGAGGTCGGGATCGCCTGCGCCCACGGGGCGAGGAATCTATCCTCCGCGGCGATGACGACGGCTCGGATCGCCGACGACGAGCTCGCGCCGCGCCCGGCGCGCGCCGCCGGCGCGCGCGCCGACGCCGAGAGCATGCGGCGCGCCTACCTCGATCTCCTCAAGCTCGGACTCTGCGACCTCATCGGCCCGAGCACCGTGTCCGTGGGAGCTATGCCCGACGGCACCGTGCTCTCGCGCGAGTTGCGCGGCGACCAGCTGGAGCTACGGGGTGCAGGCATGGACTGGCCGCTGCAGGGCCTGACGATGGTCGGGCTGCGCCGCCTCGACGACCTGCAGGCTTGTGTGGAGTCGGTGGTGGCCGACCGCATCCCGGGCGATCTCGTCGAGGCAGGCGCCTGGCGCGGCGGCGCGTCGATCCTCATGCGCGCCACGCTCGACTCGCTCGGCGACAAGCGGACCGTCTACGTGGCCGACTCGTTCGAGGGCTTCGCGCCCTCCGAGACCGCGCGCGAGAACGGCGTCGACCTCGCCGCGTACGACTTCCTCGCAGCTCCGCTCGAGGACGTGCAGGCGAGCTTCGCGCGCCTCGGCTACGAGCAGGGAGTGGAGTTCGTACCCGGCTTCTTCGAGGACAGCCTCGGCCGCCTGTCCGGCCGCCGGTGGGCGCTGGTGCGGCTCGACGCCGACGCCTACGAGCCCACGCGGGATGCGCTGCACGCGCTCTACCCGGGGCTGGTCATCGGCGGCTACCTCGTCGTCGACGACTACGGCCTCTTCGAGGGATGCCGACGCGCCGTCGACGAATTCCGGCGCGCGCACGCAATCGGCGAGCCGCTCGAGCGCATCGACAGGACCGGGGTGCGGTGGCGCAAGCAGACCGACGCGGTGCCAGCCCCAGCGCAACCCGGTCAGCAGCGCGGGCCCGAGCTGCAGTCTGCGCCCATCGCGGACCGGCGCTACGACGCGCACGTGCCCTCGGTCGAGGAGGTTCAGCTGGCGGGCGAGCTGGCCTCGGTGCGCGAGCGCCTCGCGGCCGCGGAAGCCGAGATCGAGCGGCTGACGGGCGCGCCGTGGCGCGGCCCGCGCGCGTGGCTGCGGCGGCAGCGCCAGGGTAAGGGCGCGCGATGATCGTCTTCGCTTCGTCGATTACCGAGCCGGACACCTACCGTCGCTGCGCGCAGCGGGGGATACAGATGGCCGCCGAGCCCGACTCCGAGGTCATCGCCAACAGTGCCGCCGGCTCGCTGTTTCGCTCCTACAACCTGATCCTTGACGCGGTCGCCCACCGCGACGACGTCGAGGCCCTCGTCCTCCTGCACCAGGACGCTGAGATCGCCGATCTCGACTTCTGCGCGAAGCTGCGCAAGGCACTAAGTGATCCCGACGTCGCCGTGGTCGGCTGCGTCGGCGCGATCGGCGTTCGCAGCATCGCGTGGTGGGAGGGCTCGGTCACGTGGGCATCGTTCGTCCATCGTTACAGCGAGATGGGCGGCGGCGATTTGCCGGCCTTCGCCTTCAACGGCGCCGAAATGCCCGCCTACGCGCGCCTCGGCGAGGTCGACACCGTCGACGGCTTCGTCCTTGCGCTCTCGCCGTGGGCCGTGCGCAACATCCGCTTCGACGAGTCACTCGGCCTCCTGCACGGCTACGACTTCGACTACTGCCTGCAGGTGCGTGAGGCCGGGCGCAAGGTCGTGACGGCCGACTTCAAGGTCATCCACCATCACTCGCTCGAGCTGATCGGCAGCCCGGAAACGTGGGTGCAGGCCCATATGCGGGTCGCCGAGAAGTGGGAGGACCGGATGCCGGACATCGGAGTCGTGCCCGGCACCTGGAAGGAGCGCGCGCGCCGGGCCGAGGCCGAGGCGGCGGCCGCGCACGCCCGCGCGGTCTCGATCCAGCTACAGGCTGACGCGCGGCAGAAGGAGATCGACGAGAGCACGAGCTGGCGGCTGACGAAGCCGCTGCGCCAGCTCAACAAGCTGCGTCGCCGGCTGCGGCGTCGCTAGGGCTCGACCGCGCGCCGGATCTCCTCCTTGGAGATGACGGAGGCCTCCGTCGCGATGCCCGCGCGATAGCGTAGGCGGGAGAGCCACTCGGCGACGGTGAACGCCTTGGACTCGAGCAGGCGGCGCAGAACGGCCTCCTGGCGACCGGCCCGACCCATCATCTGCGCCGAGCGGGCGAGGTGGAAGACGCGGTTGGCCTCGAGCCGCTCCAGCAGCGGGTTGCCGTCCCACTGCTCGACGACCTCGGCAAGCGCCTGCGCCCACGGCGCGCGGCGATCCCAGACCACACCGAGACCGAAGAAGGCCGGGATCACGGCCAGCCCGATGTCGTCGCGCGCGGCGACGAAGTCCTCGACCGCCGTGAGTACCCCGTTGCGCGGGCCGCCCTCGCGCGCGGCCGGGTAGTGGTACGGCAAGCCGGTCGAGGCGACGCCTTCGTCACCGGGGACGAGGTTGCCGCCCTGCACGTACGCCTGGCGCATCTCGGCCGGGATCACGTTGGGCGCGAAGTAGTCGTCGCGGCGCGCGTGCGGCCAGCAGACGTCGTGGAAGAGCAGCGAGCGGCAGCAGCGCATCCTCCGCGCGCCGGGCGATGATGCGCAGCTCCTCGCTGACCGTGAAGTAGTTGTGGTCGCCGTCGATGATCGCCGCCGCGGGCAGCGGGATCGTCTCGAGCGCCTGCAGGCTGTCGGCGCGGACAAGCTCGAGGTCCTCGCGGCGCTCGGCGAGGGCGACCAGTTCCTTCTGCGGCGATGGATCGATCGCCCATACGCGGGCGCCGGCGCCCGCCGCCCAGTCGAGCAGGAGCGTGGTCAGGTCGCCCGCGTACGCCCCCACCTCGACCACCGAGCTCGGCCGTACGGCATCGAGGCACGCGATCAGCAGCTCCGCGTCGTTGAGCAGCGAGGCTCCCCAGTGGCCGGGCTCGTTGGCGTAGGGATCGAAGTCGAGCTGGAGCCGCTCCATGCGGGCGCGGCAGTCTACCGGCGCCTGAGCGTGACCATCACCTGGTAGAGGTCGTCGATGAGCAGGTCCACCTCGAGCAGCTCGAACAGCGGGCTCCAGCGCTCGGCGATGAACGGCAGCGTGACAATCGCCTCTCCGTACGTCATCTCGCCGCCGGCGTACTGAGGGTGGCTCTCCTCGGCGGGATGCGGCACGAACACGTAGCGTGGCTCGCCCGCGGCGACCTCGACGCCGTTCAGGAGCGGCGACAGTCGCGCGTAGGCCGGGGGCCGCACGGTGACGACGAGGATCGCGCCCGGCCGCAGGGCCCCATGCAGCGCCCGCAGGCTCGCCGTGTGTGCGCGCTCGGAGAGGTGCGTGAAGACTGAAAAGGCGAAGGCCAGATCGAACTGCTCATCGAACGGCACGCGCTCGGGCACGAACTCGCTGCGCGCCAGGGTCGCGGGGACGCGGGCCTGCGCGCATACGTCGAGGATCTGCGGCGCCGGATCGCATCCGTACAGCCGGCCCGGCTCGACGTCGCGGGCCACGCAGCGCGTCAGCCGCCCCCAGCCGCAGCCGAAGTCGAGCACGCGCGCTTCGTTCAGCAGAACGTCCGACCACTCGCCGAAGCGCTGGCACAGCCGACGGTAGAACGCGGCGCTCTGCGCGGCAAGCGCGACGCCGCTCGCGCCGTTCCACAGCTCCTGCAACGCCGGATCCGGGACATCGGGCAGTAGCGCCTTGATGTTGGGGAAGGCGTCGTATTGACGCGTGAGCAGGAGGGCCCAGACGTCGGTCTCGATGTGGCGGAACAGCGCGTAGCGCTCGTCGCCGCCCTTCGCGCAGGCAGCATCGATGGTCGCCAATCGTTCGCCGTGGACGTCTTCGAGCCAGCCGTCGAGGCGCGCGGGCGTCGGCGCGGCTCGAGCCGCCATACGTGAGCGCAGCGCGTCGGCAATCCCCATGGCGGCAGGCTACCTGCGGTGTAGGGTCCGGCAGCCTCGTGACCGCTGACGGCGACCTGCACGTGCACCTCGACGCTCCGCTGCCCGCGAAGCTCGCGGTCGGCGCGGGGACCGCGCTGCTGGTGGCGGGCTGGTGCGCGCGCCCGGGCGACGACGTCGGGGGGCTGCGGATCGTCGTCGACGGCGGCGCCCAGCCACTAATGGCCCAGAAGATGCCGCGACTGGACGTGCACCGCGTCCTGGGCTACGGCTACCGCAGCGGCTTCTGGGGCATCGCGACCGTGACCCCCGGGGCAGGGCCGTACGCCGTGGACCTGGCCGCGACGGACGGAACGCTCGCGCCGCTCGCGCGGATCGCCGCGGCCGAGCGCCCAGCTCCCATGGCGGTCGCGCCTCCGGACCCCGCGGCCGGGCCGTTGGTCGCGGTCTGCATGGCGACGTACGACCCGGCGCTGGAGCTGCTCGAGCGCCAGCTCGGTTCGATCCGCGCACAGACTCATCACAACTGGGTGTGCGTGATCAGCGACGACTGCTCACGGCCCGAGCGCTTCGCCGCGCTCGAGGCCGCCGTAGCGGGCGATCCGCGGTTCGCCGTGTCGCGCTCCCCCGAGCGGCTGGGGTTCTACGCCAACTTCGAGCGGGCGCTGGCGCTCGCTCCGCGCGACGCCGAGTTCGTCGCGCTCGCCGACCAGGACGACGCGTGGTACCCGGACAAGCTCGCCGCGCTGCTCTCCGAGCTCGGCGACGCGCGCCTCGTCTACAGCGACGCCCGCATCATCGACCGCGGGGGCGCGGTGCGCGCTGACAGCTACTGGCAGCGGCGGCGCAACAACCACACCGACCTGCGCTCGCTGCTCGTCGCCAACTCCGTGACCGGCGCGGCCTCGCTCTTCCCACGAGACCTGCTCGACGATGCGCTGCCCTTCCCGCCCGCGCAGTTCACCCACTTCCACGACCACTGGCTCGGGCTCACGGCGCTCGCCACCGGCGACATCGCGTTCGTCGACCGGCCCCTCTACGACTACGTGCAGCACGGGGATGCCTCGCTCGGGCACGCGGCCGCGAACCGCGTCACCTCGTTGCGCGACCGCGTGGGCAACCTGCGCCGCGACCCGCGCGAGCGCGTGCGCATGTGGCGCATGCACTACTTCGCCGACGTGCTGCGGATCATGCAGTTCGCAACCGTGCTGCGGCTGCGCTGCGCGGATCGCATGTCTTCGGACAAACGCCAGGCGGTCGACGAGTTCCTCGAGGCCGACCGCTCACTCGCAACCGTCGCGCGCCTCTGGGGCCGCGGTGCGCGCGAGGTTTCCGGGCGCCGAACGGAGACCCTCGGCGCGGAGTGGACCCTCGCCTATGCGCTGACGTGGCGCCGGGCGCTCGCGGCCACCGCGCGCGCCAGCGGACCGGAGAGCCGGCTGCGGCTCGACGCGGTCCCGCCCACCGACCTGAGGCCGCGCCCGCGCCGCCGCGGCCCAGGCGGCACCGCGCGCGCGATCGCTGACAAGATCGCCCCGCTAGAGCTTGCCGTCCGCGACGACGCCCCGGCGCGCGTCAATGTCCTGATCCCGACGATCGACCTCGAGCACTTCTTCGGCGGCTACATCGCGAAGTTCAACCTCGCCCGGCGGCTGGCGGAGCGCGGGCTGCGCGTCCGCATCGTCACCGTCGATCCCGCACCGCCGCTGCCGCGCGACTGGCGTCGGCGGGTCGAGGCCTACGAGGGCCTGGCCGGCGTGTTCGACGCCGTCGACGTCGCGTTCGGCCGTGAGGCCAACCGCCTCGAGGTCAGCCGCGAGGACCGCTTCGTGGCGAGCACGTGGTGGAGCGCGCACGTCGCCGCTGCGGCATCCGCCGAGCTCAACGGCGAGCGCTTCGTTTACCTGGTCCAGGAATACGAGCCGTTCACCTTCCCGATGGGGACCTACGCCGCGCTCGCGGCGGGCTCCTACCGCCTGCCCCACGTGGCGCTCTTCTCGACCGAGCTCCTGCGCGAGTACTTCCGCCGGCACGGAATCGGCGTCTACTCCGAAGGCCAAGAGGCGGGCGACCGCGACTCGGCGTCGTTCCAGAACGCGATCACGGCGGTGCCGCCGCCCGACGCAGCCGAGCTGGCGGCGCGCGCGAGCCGTCGCCTGCTCTTCTATGCGCGGCCCGAGCCGCACGCGGCGCGCAACATGTTCGAGCTGGGCGTGCTGGCGCTGTCGCGCGCGCTCGAGGACGGCGTGCTGGAGGGCTGGGAGCTGCGTGGGATCGGCGCGCGCGAGGGCCGCGGGCTCATCGACCTCGGTGGCGGCGCGCGTCTCGAACTGCTGCGGCGCGCCGACCAGCGCGCCTACGCCGAACTGCTGCGCGAGCACGACGTCGGCCTCGCGCTCATGTACACGCCGCACCCGAGCCTGGTGCCGATCGAGATGGCGTCAGCCGGGATGCTGACCGTGACCAACAGCTTCGAGAACAAGACGCCGGAAGCGCTGGCGGCGATCTCGCCCAACCTCCTCGCCGCGGAGGTCTCGGTGGAGGCGATCGCCGCCGAGCTCGGCCGAGCCGTGGCGGCCGTCGGCGACGTCGACCGCCGCGTGCGCGGCAGCGCCGTGCAGTGGAGCCGCGACTGGGACACCTCCTTCGACGATGCACTGCTCGCCCGCATCGAGGGTTGGCTCGCTGCGTGACGCTCAGCGCAGCCCGCAAATCTCGACCGTCCCGCCCGACGGACGCGCGACGAGCTCCCACGGGCGCGTGCCTTGATCGCGCGGGATCCGAAGGCTCGCGGGTTGTCCCGCCGAGACCGTCCCGAGATCCCGAAAGCCATCTGCGAAGCGCCGCACCGCAACCGCCACCGAGCCGTCCGGAGCCGCGATCCTGGCGCCCGCCGCGGGCAGGGTGACCTGCAGGCTGGGTGGGGTCGCCGCCGACATCACCGCGCCGGGCCGCAGGACGACGCACGACCCGCGCTTGGCCACTGCTCCGGAAGCGGAGCCGACGATGCTCGGCGCCGGGCCGTCCGGCTGCGCCGCGTCGGCACGCAGGCCGAGTCCCTCGGCGCCCACGAGCTCGGTGTCGATTATCCGCCGGTACTCCTCGGGCACGGTGGCGAGCGCTGCCTGGCCCGCGGCGGGTGTCCCGAGGTCCCGGGCCGCCGCGCGGTACTCCCCGGCGGTGACGCGCACGAAGGGATAGCCCGGAATGCCGAGCACGAAGTCGGGCCGGGCCGCGCCGCCGGCGAGGTCCGCCGCCCCCAGAACCAAGCGCGTCTGCAGCCCGTTCTCCCGCAGGTAGAGCGCGGCGTTATCGAGGATCCGGATGTTTGACGCGATGGCCGCGAGGAGCATCACCGCCAGCACGCCCGCGACGGGGGCAGACATGCGCCGGCCAGCGCCGAGTTCGACGGCGATGAGGACGACGAAGACGGCACCGACGTACAGATATCGGCTGACGTAGGGGCCACCGATCCTCCCCCGATCAAGCGCCGTGAGCAGCCAGAAGGAACCGACCATCGCCACCAGCGTCAAGACCCGTGGGCTGATCGGCCGCAGCCGCGGCAACGCGAAGACCATGATCAGGAGCAGCGCGACGCCGAGCGGACGTCCCCACGTGAGCAGCGTCCCGGGGTGGTCAGGCACCAGGCTTCCGCCGAGGCCCGTGACCGCCGCCAGCGATGCTGCGACCGCGTCAGCTACCCAGCGCGGCGCGCGCGCAAAGTTGTAGGGCGTGAACTCACTGCGGCCGTGATAGCCGAGCCACCAAACCCCGAAGAGGATCACCGGCGCGGCGACAATCCACAGGTCGCCGGGCCGGCGGCGCACGGCCAGGATCTCGACCGCGACACCGACCGCGATCGCGACGCCGATGCCCGACGACGCGAGCGACACGGCGAGTAGCACGGCTGTGGCGATGTAGCCGAAGCGGTCGCGGCGGTCGAGCGCAAGCAAGCACGCGAGACCGGCGCCGACGGAGATCAGCCACCCCATCTCGAAGGGCCACAACAGGACCTCCCAACCGGGCCCAAGGAAGAGCAGCAGCGCCGCGGCGGCCACGGCCGCCCAGCCGCCCACACGCCGGCGCGCGTAGACGAAGACCAGCAGAACGCACGCTGATCCCGCCGCGACCATTACTGCCCGATACGGCAAAGAGTGCTGCAGCCCGACCGTCGCGAAGAGCAGGCGGTAGATCGCGACCTGTACGAGGACGAAGTGCTCGTTGTGCGGCTGCAGGAACGTGTCGAGACCGCCGTTGCGGCGGTGCACGATCCAGCTCCACTCGTCGAACCACGGCGCCGTGCCGCGCGTCTCGATGAGCACGAGCGCCGCGCCCACCAGGAGCAGGACTCCCATCGCGACCTCGGGCCGCACCACGGCCCGAACCCAGCGCCGGCCGCGCGACACCGATGCCGGGCGCGCCGCGACTGCCGGCTCCTGCCTGCTCGTGACGTCCGTCATCGCGACGGCGTCCCGCGCGGGTTGAGCTCACGCGCCCGCGCCAGGGCGGCCGGATCACCCGTAAGCCGCCAGATCGACAGCCAGCCGAGGTAGTCGTCGGGGCTCGCCCGGGTCATCCGGCGCGCCACGACAAGCGCGGGCGGCGCGCCGCCGCGCAGGAAGAGCGCCTGGCTGGCCTGGACGTCGATCCGCGTGTCTCCGCAACGGTCGGCCACCACGCGCGCCGCGGCGACGAGCTCGCCCTTCGTCGCGTGGTTCACCGCCTCCACCGCGTCGGTGCAGCGATGGTCGGTGCGCAGGCTCGTCGCACCCACGACGACTGCCGCTACGGCGAGGCCGGCGACAAGCAGGCGGGCGACCACGGACGGGACGGTATCGTCAGACGCCGCTCGTGACGCCCGCGCTCGAGGTCCAGGGGTTGGCCAAGCGCTACGGCGCCACCATCGCCCTGCGCGGCGTCGACCTCGTCGTCGCCGAGGGCGAGCTTGTCGGCCTGCTCGGACCGAACGGCGCGGGAAAGTCGACGCTGGTCAAGAGCGCCTGCGGGCTCGTGCGGCCGTCGGGCGGCAGCGTGCGCGTGTGCGGCGCTCCGGCGGGATCGCCGCGGCGCGCGGCGCGCGCTGGGCTACCTCGCCGAGCTGTTCCGCTTTCCCGGCTGGGCCAGTGCCGACGAGCTGCTGCACCTGCACCAGCGCCTGAGCGGCTCGGCGGGCGGCGCTTCGGAGCGATCCGATCTCCTGGCCCTCGTCGGGCTCACGGAGGCCACCGACAGGCGCGTGGAGACGATGTCCAAGGGCATGCAGCAGCGGCTGGGCATCGCGCAGGCGCTCGTCGGCGGGCCGCGGCTGCTGCTGCTCGACGAGCCGACGAGCGCGCTCGATCCGGTCGGGCGGCGGATCGTGCGCGACCTGCTCGAGGAGCTGCAACGCCGCGGCGTGGCGGTGTTGCTCAACACCCATCTGCTCAGTGAGGTCGAGCGCGTCTGCGATCGGGTTGCGATCATCGACCGCGGCGAGCTGCTGGCCGCGGGCCGCCCCGACGAGCTGGCACGCCCGCACGGCGTCGAGGTCGAGACCGCCGGCGGCACGCAGCGCTTCGAGGGCGCCACGCGCGACGACGTGCCGGCCATCGTGGAGCGGCTGGTCGCCGAGGGCGAGCGCATCTACGAGGTGCGGCTCGTGCGCTCGACGCTCGAAGATGCCTACCTCGCCGTCGTCGAGCACGATTTGACATGAACGACGTCTTCGTCGTCGCCGCCCACGCCCTCCGCGAGTCGCTGCGCCGACGGGTCTTCATCGTCGTCGTCGTGCTCACGCTCGCCTTCGGAGCTCTCTATACGTGGGGCGCCAGCGAGCTGTTCAAGGATGTCAACGGCTTCGGCGACAACCAGTTCGGGCTCGACCCGCGCACGCTCGCCGGCGCGACGCTGCTCGGCCTCGCCATGTTCGGCACCCTGTTCCTGGGCGCGGTGCTGGCGGTCTTCCTCACGCTGTCGGCCGTCCGCGGCGACGCCGAGACCGGTCTGCTGCAGCCGCTGATCGTCCGGCCGCTGGGGCGCAATCAGTACCTCGCCGGGCGCTTCGTCGCCGCCGGAGCAGTCGCCTTCGCCTACGTCGGCATCGTGTACACCGGGGCCGTCGTCGTCACCGGGCTGGCAGGCGACTGGTGGCCCGAGCACCCGGTGGCCGCCGGCCTGCGCCTCGCGCTCGCGGTCGTCGTCGTCGCCGCGCTGTCGCTGCTCGGGTCGATCTTCCTGACCTCGACGGCCAACGGCATCGGCGTGCTGATGGTCTTCGGCGCCGGCCTGCTCGCCGGCCTGCTCGGCTCGATCGGCGACGCGCTGAACTCCCACACCCTGCAGACGATCGCCAACACGTCGTCGTGGGTGCTGCCCTTCGAGGCCCTCTACCGCGATGCGCTGCGGCTGCTCGTGGAGGAGATCCCGGGCGTCACCGGCGCGATCGTGCAGCTCGGGCCGCTCGGCGGCTCGCACGACGCCGGCCCGCTGTTGCTGCCCTGGATCGTGGTCTACGTCGCGCTCGTCGGGCTTGTGGGAGCGTTCGCCTTCGGCCGCCGCGACCTCTAGGACCGGACTAGTGCTTGAGGTGGCTGAGGTCGACGCTCGCGCTGACGGCCGGCCCGTCCTTGCCGCTGTTGGTCGGGGTCCGCTGGATGATCTGCAGGCGCGCGGCGGTCAGCCCCACCTCCTCTTCGAGCGAGCCGAGCGCCTTCTTGTCGGGGTTCGCGCCGCCCTGCTCGAAGCTCGACACGACGACGTTGCTGAGCTTGTAGGTCTCAAAGGCGCTTCCCGGGTCCGCGCCTGAAAGGCGGAAGGTGACCGTCGCGCTCTTGAAGTGCCTGCCGGATGCCGACGCGGCCAGCAGCTTGGGCGACGAGGAGTCGGTGACCTTGTCGATGCGGATCGTCGCGACGTGCCGCTTGCCGCTGAGCTTGTCGTTGTAGGCGACGGCCTCGACGTCGATCTGGCCCTTGTGCTGCTTGTCGGTGCTGTCGCCGGGGACGCCGTCGAGCTTGAGGAAGATGTCGGCGTTCGGGCCGCCGGGCTGGGTCGTCGTGCCTGTGTCCGTGCCGCCGAAGCTCCCGCCGCCGGAGGTGTCGCCGCCGGTGTCGCCCGGCGGGCCTGGATCGCCCTGGGGCCCGGTTGGGCCGGTCTGATTCCACGTGAGCGTCGTCTCGCCCGTGGAGCAGGTCTGGTTGGCGTCGGCGTCGATCACGCGCAAGGCACCGGATGACGTGCCGGTGCCGGTCGTCGAGTAACACGCATGGATGACGCCGTCCGACGACGACGGGATCGAAGCGATCGCCACCGCCGTGCCGGCACCGAGCACCGCCGCGAACGGCAGCGCGATCTTGAGCGCTCGATTCCTGGTCATGAGACCTCCAATGGATCGCCGCTGCGCTTAGTACCCACGTCGGCCGCGGACGGCACCCGTTCGACCTCGACCCGCGCGCCGTGGAAGGCGCCTCCGCCGCCGCGGTCGGTGAGCTCGTCTGTCGTGAGCGCGTTGGCCGCCGTGCCGCCGGGGCTGCGCGTGCCCCACCAGCCCGACGGCAGGGCGACGACGCCGCGCCCGACGACGTCGCCGACGCGCGCCCGCGCGCGGACCTCGCCGCGCCTGTTGTAGACCCGGACGAGGTCGCCGTCGGCGATGTCGCGCGCCGAGGCGTCGTCGGGGTGCAGGTCGAGCCGCGGCTCGCCCTCGCCGGCGAGGTGTCGGGGAAGGTTGGCGTAGGTCGAGTTGAGGAAGTGGTGGGCGGACTTGGCCGTCATCAGCGCCAGCGGCTCGTCGTCGCCCGGCGGCGGGTCGTACCCCGGCGGCAGGTCGTCGGACCACAGGCGCAGCCGTCCCGACGGCGTGCCGAAGTTGCCGTGAGCGAACGGCCGGAAGTCCTCGGGCAGATCGGCCTTCGCCCAGCCGACTCTGCGCAGCTCGTCGTAGTCGATATCGGCGATGGGCCAGCGCGCGCCGGCCACAGCGGCGCGCACGAGATCCTCGTCGCTGTCGGCGAAAGCCTCGCCGGGGAGGCCCATCGCGGCGGCCAGCCGGCGGAAGATCTCGGTGTTCGGCAGCGCCTCGCCGACCGGCGCGATCGCCGGCTGGTTGTAGGTGATGTACGTGTGCCCCCAGGACGGGACGAGGTCGACGTGCTCGACCTGGGTGGTGGCCGGCAGGACGACGTCGGCGTAGCGCGCGGTGTCGGTCAGGAAGTGCTCGAGGACGACCGTGAAGAGGTCCTCGCGCGCGAGGCCGCGCAACACCTTGCCGGTGTCGGGTGCGATCGTCGCGGGGTTGGAGTTGTAGACCACGAGCGCGTGGACGGGCGGCTCGAGCTCGGTCAGCGCGTGGCCGAGGCGGACCATGTTCACCTTGCGGGTCGCGGGCTGCGGCCCGGCCAGTGCGCTCTGGTCGAGCGGGCTCCATGCCGCCCATGCCGTTGTGCCGAGGATGCCGCCGCCGCGCTCGCGCCATGCTCCGACGAGCGCCGGCAGGCAGCTGATCGTGCGGACCATGCGCGCGCCCTCGCGGTGGTGCTCGATCCCGATCAGCCTCCGGATCGCGGCCGGGCGGGTGGTCGCGTACGCGCGCCCCAGCTCGACGATCTCGTCGACCGGCAGGCCGGTCACGTCGGCGGTGCGCGAGGGCTGCCAGTCGCGCAGCTCCTCGGCCAGCCGGTCGAAGCCCTCGGTGTGGCGCTCGACGTAGTCGGTGTCAGCCAGGCCCTCGGCGACGATCACGTGCATGAGGCCGAGCGCGAGCGCGCCATCCGTGCCGGGGAGCGGGCGCAGGTGCCAGTCGGCCGCCGCAGCGGTGCGGGTACGCAGCGGATCGATCACCACGACACGCGCGCCGGCCTTGCGCGCGGCCTGGATGATCGGCCACTGGTGCAGGTTGGTGACGATCGTGTTCGTCCCCCACAGCACGATGAGCCTGCTGTGCAGGAGATCCTCGGGGCGCAGGCCGACCAGCGTGCCCGCGGCCTCGAGCTGGCCCGCCGCGGCGGCCTGGCCGCAGATCGAGCGGTCCAGCCGACAGGCGCCCAGCGCCGCAAAGAAGCGCCGATCCATCGATGCGCCCTGCACGAGCCCCTGCGTGCCGGCGAAGCTGTAGGGCAGCACGGCCTCGCCGCCGTGCTCGGCGACGACCGCGTGCAGGCGAGCCGCGATCCGGTCGAGCGCCTCGTCCCACGACGCACGCTCGAACTCGCCAGAGCCCTTCGGGCCCGTGCGCACGAGCGGATGAAGCAGCCGGTCGTCGCTGTAGGTGCGCTCGAGGTAGTGGCTGACCTTGGCGCACAGCCCTCCGCGCGTGAAGGGGTGCTCCTTGACGCCCACGAGCTTCTCGGCAACGCCGTCGCGGACCGTCACCTCCCACGCGCAGGTGTCGGGACAGTCGTGCGGACAGGCGCCGCGGATGACGGTCGGCTCGGTGCTCATGATTGCTCGCCGTCGAGAGTCTCATACGTCCCGGGCCCCAGTCCAGATCGGTCTGTGGACGCCGGTCGCCGGCTCACACCGGCCGCGTCAGCCCGCGGGCTCGCCGCGGCGGGCGGCGGCGCGCGGCGCGGCGTGAGCCGACCCCGTCGAGCGCAAGCTCGACGACCGCGCGCAGGCCGCGGCGGAAGTGCGCGGTGTCGAAGCGCCGGGCGTTGGCCACGCAGGCATCGGGGTCGACGGCCAGCGCGTCGAACGAGCCCACGACCGCCGCGAGCTCGGCCGGATCCGGGCGCTCGAAGAAGGCGCCCGTCTCGTCTTCGACCACGGTCTCGCGCACGCCGCCCTCGCGCAGCGCGATGACCGGCCGGCCCGCGGCCTGCGCCTCGACGGCGGCGATGCCGAACTCCTCGGTGGCGGTGACGACCAGGGCTCGTGCGCGGGCGAGCAGGTGCGCGGCCTCGGCGTCGGTGACGCGGCCGGTGAAGCTCACGGTCGGGCCCGCGAGGCGGTGCAGGCGCCGCGCGTCGGGCCCGTTGCCGACGACGACCAGCGGCAGGCGCAGCTCGTTGAAGGCGCGCACGGCCAGGTCGATGCGCTTGTGGGGCATGAGCTCGGAAAGCACGACGTAGGCGTCGCCCGGCGTGGCCGGCACAAAGCGCCGGACCTCGACGGGCGGGTGCAGCACCGTCGCCTCACGGCCGAAGTAGCGCGCGACGCGGCGCTTGGTGGTCTGCGAGTTGGCGACGTAGGCGTCGACGCGCTGCGCGGCGATCCAGTCCCACTGCCGCCAGCGCTGGAAGACCGCGCCGAGCGCCGCGCGCGCGAACGGGCCGCGCGCCTGCAGCGTCTCCTGACGGGCGTTCCAGGCGTAGCGGAACGGGTTGTGGCAGTAGCAGACGTGCACGGCGCCGTCGTCGGGGATGACACCGTGCGCCCAGGCGCTCGAGCTCGAGATCACGAGGTCGTAACCGCGCAGGTCCAGCGATTCCATCGCGGCCGGATACAGCGGCAGCAGCGTCCGGAAGGTGCGCGCCGTGGGGCGCAGGCGCTGCAGGAACGACGTCTGCACCGCACGGTGCGCGAAGCGCCGCTCGGTGCCCTCCTCGTCATAGACCGCAGTGAAGACGTCGGCCTGCGGGAAGAGGTCGCACAGCGCAAGGAAGACGCGCTCCGCGCCGCGCACGTCGACCAGAAAATCGTGCACGAGCGCGACCCGGGAACCCTGCTGCATAGGCGCGCGAGCCTATACCGTCACCCAACATGAGGGTGGGTGTCGACGCGCGCGCTCTGCTCGCCGGGCGCGGCGTGGCCCGTGTCACCCGTGAGCTGCTCGCCACGCTGGCCGAGCGCTTCGCCGCCGACGAGTGGCTGGCCTTCGTCCCAGGCCGGGAGCCGGTCGAGCCGGTGCATCCCGGCGTGCAGCTCGTCCGCCACCGCCTGGGCGGCCGCGCGCTGTTCGGGGCCGCGGCGGTCGCGCGCCGCCCGACGCTGGCCGCGCTGGTGGGCGGCGCCGACGTCGTCTGGCTGCCCGCCCCGGCGCCGGCTGCCCCGGGCGCGCCGTATGTCCTCACCGTGCACGACCGCTCCTGGGAGCGCCGCCCCCACGACTTCAGCGCATACGAGCGTGCGTGGCATGCCCTGGCGCGCCCGCGCGCTCTCGCCCGCAACGCCGCCGCGGTGACGGCGGACTCCCACGCGGTCGCCGGCGAGCTGCTGGCGGCGTGGGGCGTGCGCGCGGCCGTCGTCTCGCCCGGGGTCGCCGCGCGCCCGGCGCAGGCGCACCGCGGCCGCTACCTGCTGTACGTCGGTGCGCGCGAGCCGCGCAAGGCGCTCGACGTCCTCACGGCCGCCCATGCACGCGCGCAGGCGCGCGGACTCGATGCCGAGCTCGTGCTCGTCGGCGACGGCGGGCGGCACGTCGACGAGGCCGGGCTGGCGGCGCTGTACGCCGGCGCGCTGGCCGTCGTGCAGCCCTCGTACCTCGAGGGCTTCGGGCTGCCGCCGCTCGAGGCCGCGGCCCACGGCACGCCGGCGGTGGTCTCCGACCTGCCGTGCTTCGCCGAGACGCTGGGCGACGCCGCGCTGCGCGTGGCGCCGGGCGACGTCGAGGCGCTGGCGGCCGCGCTGCTGCGCATCGCCGGCGACGAGGAACTGCGCGCGCGCCTCGGCGCCGCGGCGCGCGAGCGCGCGGCCGGATACACGTGGGGACGCGCGGCCGCCGGCCTGCACGCGCTGCTGTCCGAGGCCGCGGCGTGACGGCGATCAGCGTCGTCACGGTCCTGCACGATTCCGCGCCGGAGCTGCCGCGGCTGCTGCGCTCGATCCGCACCCACCTGCCGCAGGCGACCCAGGTCCTCGCGGTCGACAGCGGCTCCTCCGACGACGGGACCGCGATCGCTCAGGCCGCGGGCGCCGAGCTGGTCGTGCTCGACGGCAACCCCGGCTTCGGCGCGGCCAACAACGAGGGCGTCGCCCGCGCGCGCCATCCGGTCACCGTCCTGCTCAACCCCGACTGCGAGCTGCCCGACGCGGGGCTGGCGAAACTCGCGGAACGCGCGGCGGGCATCGACGCCTTGCTCGTCCCGCGGCTGCTGGACGCCGACGGCTCGCTGCAGCGCAGCGCGCATCCACTCCCCGGTCGCGCGAGCACACTCGCGCGCGCCATGCTGCCGGCCCGCGCGCTGCCGCAGCCACATCGGGCGAAGCGGCCGCGGCCCGTCGGCTGGGCCATCGCGGCCTGCCTGGTCGCAGGGACCGCTCTGCTTCGCCGCCTAGGCCCCTTCGACCCCGGCGCCTTCCTCTTCTACGAGGACATGGACCTATGCCTGCGCGCCGGCGCGGCCGGCGTGCCGACGATCCTGCACCCCGAGGTCGCCGTGCGCCACCTGGGCGGCCGCAGCACCACCCGCGCCTTCGGCGGCGAGGCGTTCGACCTGCAGGCGCGCCGACGGCGCGAGGTGATCCGCGCCCGCCTGGGCCCCGGAGCGCTACGCACCGACGACGGCGCGCAGGCCCTGACCTTCGGCCTGCGTGCCGCCGTAGGCCGGGAGCGCGAACGCAACCTCGCGGCCCTCGATGCGCTGCGCGCCGCGCGGCGGTCTGCCCCCGCCGCGCGGCGCGTCACGCAGCCGGACGACTAGCGACTCGCGCGAGGGTCGAGATAGACGTCGTCGATCCGCCACTTCGCGCCGAGTCCGATCGGCGTGAAGCGGAAGGCGACTGACGCCTTGCCGCCGTTGAGCACGCCGAGCAGGTCGGCGGCGACGGTAGTCGGCAGCGCCGGCGCCCATGTCTTGCCGCCGGCGTTGACGCCGAGCGGCAGCGTGAGCACACCGCCGGTGGGCGGGTAGTAGAGGATCTGCACGTTGAGCAGCGAAAGCAGGCCGCCGTCGTTGGCCGCGAAGTAGCGCAGCGTCGGATCGAGCACGGCGACGCACATCGGTGTTGGTGCTGGCGATCGTTGCCCAGGGCATCTGCGATGCCGGCGTGACCGTGGTGCGCGACAAGCTCTCGCACGGCGTCCCGCCGAATGTCGCGCTCCGCCTGTTCGTCTGGGTCTACGCCGTGGACGCGGCGCTGGCTCCGGTCGGCGTTCTCGCGGGCGTCGCCGGGGAGCACCAGCCGCTCGCAATCGCCGCGGTGCTACCGCTCATGGGCCTCCTCGCGCTCTTCGCCCGCGAGCGCCGCACGCGCATCGACCACGCCCTCGCCCTCTCGCACGCCTACCGCGGCACCGCCCTGCTGATGAGCGACGTGCTTGAAGCCGACGACGCCTACACCGGCGGCGAGCACAGCCACGGCGTCGTCGCGCTGGCGCTCGCCGTCGGCGACGCGCTCGGCCTCGAGGGCCGCGAGCGGCGCAACCTCGAGTTCGGAGCGCTGCTGCACGACATCGGCAAGATCCGCGTGGCCGACGAGATCATCAACAAGCCGGGCAGGCTGACCGACGCCGAGTTCGCGGTTGTCAAGCGCCATCCGGTCGACGGTCAGCAGATGCTCGAGCGCGTGGGCGGCGTGCTGGCCGACGTCGGGCTGATCGTCCGCCACCACCACGAGCGCTGGGACGGCGGCGGCTACCCCGACGGCATCGCGCGCGAGGCGATCCCGCTGGCCGCACGCATCATCTGCGCGTGCGACGCCTACAGCGCCATGACGACGAACCGCTGCTACCGCGCGGCGATGCCCGTCGCCGACGCGGTGGCCGAACTGAGGCGCTGCTCCGGCGACCAGTTCGACCCCGCCGTGGTGGATGCGTTGCTGGAGATCATCGCCAGGTGGCCCGCGCCGCGGGCGGCGCGCGAGCTGATCGCCCTCGCCGCCTGACGATTCGCGAGCTGACCCCCTCGCCCTGACGATTCGCTGTGCGCCGAATGGCGCGCGACAATCCCGCGGTGATCCGCTTTCGCTTCGGCCACGAGGACCTCGTCCGCACGCGCTTTGCGATCTCGCCGCTGTTCGACCTGACCTGGAGCACCGACGTCCTGCGCGATCCCGCGCGCCACTCGCTCCACCTGCCCTGGGCGCGCGCCGCGCGCCAGCGCCTCGAGGGCTTCGACTACTCCGTCCTCGACCTGCTCGCCACGTCCGGCAACGGGTACGTGCCGGACTTCATCGCGCCGCCGCCGTCGACCCCGCTGCCGGAGCTGGAGAACGAGCTCGCGCGCGTGCGGGCCACGCCGCCCGAGCGCGTGGCGATCGAGATCGGCTGGCGCTTCCGGGGCGGGGCCGTGCCGGAGGTCGTGCGCCCGCTGCTCGACGACCCCGAGCGCGGCCTCGACGAGCTCACCCGCGTGATGGCCGAGTACTCCGAGCGCGCGATCGCGCCGTGGTGGGCGCAGATCCGCACGGCGCTCGAAGCCGACATCCTCCACCGCGCGCGGCGGTTGACCGCGGGCGGCGCGATCGAGGTCTTCGACGAGCTGCACCCGAACGTGCACTGGCGCGACGGCACGCTCGAGATCGACCGCGGACCCGACCACGACGTCGATCTCGGCGGCCGCGGCCTGCTTCTCGTTCCCGCGGCGTTCGCCTGGCCTGAGGTCTTCGCCATGATCGACGAGCCGTGGCAGCCGGCCCTGATCTACACGCCGGTCGGGATCGGCATGCTGTGGGCGCCCCACGAGGGCTACGACCTCGAGGCGCTCGAGGCGCTGCTCGGCCGCCGGCGCGCCGGCATCCTCGCGACGCTGGGAACCCCGGCCGCGACGACCGACCTGGCGCGGCGCCTCGGCGCGTCGCCCGCGGGGGTCAACGAGCACCTCGGCATCCTGCGCCGCGCCGGCCTCGTGCGCGCGGCGCGCGACGGCCGCCGGGTGCTCTACGAGCGCACGCCGATGGGCGACGCGCTCCTGCGCGAGACGTGAGCCGGGGTCAGCCGAGCGGCTGCGACGCGTCGCGCCCGTCGGTGCTCAGCCACGGGTAGCGGTCGGTGTCCTTGCCGGCGTAGTCGGGGTCGAGGTAGATGAAGCAGCGCTGGATGAGCGAGTCGCGTATCTCGAAGACGTCGCACCAACGGCCCGCATGGGTCACGCCGGCGCGCCACTCGCCGTCCTCGTGCTCGCCGTAGCTCGTGCCCTCGCAGGCGAAGGTGTCGCTCCCGGTCATGATCCAGTTGAAGTTGGCGTAATCGTGGCGGATCGACTTGAGCGTGCCGCCGACGTCGGTGAAGAGCTGGCCGATCTGCTCCTTGCCGGTGGCCAGTCCCCACTTCCCGAAGTAGACCTGGGCGTCGTCGGCGAAGAGGTCGAGGACCGACCCGCCGGTCGACGTGACGCCGCCGTTGTCGAAGGCCTTCAGGTACTCGAGCGCGACCGACTTGCGCTGCTCGTCGGTCATCGTCTGGGTGGCGACGGCCAAGGCCAACCTCCGTCTCGCGAATTCGGGGGGACGCGGAGACCCTCGCAGGCGCCTTCCGGTGCGGTCAAGGCGTCAGGTCAACGTCGCGCGGTCGTAGGACAGCAGGTCGAGGCCGATGCGTTCCTCGTGGCTCGCCACGCCGTCGGTGACCCAGCCGGTGCGCTCGTAGAAGCGCCGCGCCCGTGCCTGGCCCGCCGGGGTCCGCAGCCGCCCGCGCTCGTAGCCGCGGGCGCGCGCCTCGGCGAGGAAGGCGGCGTGGAGGCGATCGGCCAGGCCCGTTCCCCAGTACGGCGGTCGCACGAAGAGCTGCCACAGGTACACGGTTGCCGGCGCGGGATCGGCGAGCAGCCCGACCTGGCCGGCGGGCTCGTCGCCGTCGAAGCCAACGAGTGCGCACGTGCCGGGCTGAGAGAGTCGCTCGCGGGTCGTGGTGAGCTCAACGGCGTAGGGCGGCGGCTCCCAGCCCGGCGGCGCGAACTCGCGATAGCCGTCGAACCCGATGGCGACGGTCCGTGCGATCACCGGCGCGTCGTCGACGGTGGCGGCGCGGAAGGTCAGCTCGGGCGCCACACGTGCACCTCGCAGACGTACGGAACGTCAACCGCTCCGCCGCCCGCGAGGGCCCGTACCTGCTCGAGCAACGGAATGCGCTCGGCGTCGTCGAGCGCGGCGATGAAGCTCGTCGAGCCGACGCGATCGGCCAGGCCGTCGGCGTCGAGGCGCTGGACGAACTCGTGGTTCCATTCGGCGAGGTCACGCCCGGCGAACGCCTCGCGCCACTTGCCGCTGGCGTGGCCGGGCGTGGCGCGCCGATAGGGAGCCATGAGCTCGGTGATCTTCCGGTGCAGCTCCGAGCTCTCGACGGGACGGCGGTTCCACACCAGCGCCAGCGCGCCGCCGGGCCGCAGGACGCGCTCGATCTCGGCGAGCGCCCTCGGGCCGTCGAACCAGTGGAAGGCCTGGCCCACGATGACGGCGTCGGCGCTGCCGTCGGGGAGCGGCATCTCCTCGGCTGTGCCATCGAGAGCACGGATGCCGTGGCCGATGGCGGCGCGCATCTCGGCCACCGGCTCGATCGCGATCACCACGCAGCCCAGCGCGGCGAGCGGACGCGAGAGCTTGCCGGTGCCGGCGGCGAGGTCGACCACGGTGCGGCCGGGCCTGAGGTCGAGCTCGCGCGCGAGGTACCGGATCGCCTCCGGCGGGTACTCGGGGCGCGCGCGCTCGTAGGCGTCCACCGAGCGTGCGAAGCCGATCGCGGCCGCGCGGTGGACTGTCAAAAAAGGCCCATCTGGCGGTCGTCGATCGCGGCGACCATCTCCGGCTCGGCGACTTCGGGCACCGGCTCCTCCTCGCCGGGCTGCGGCGGCGGCGCGATCGTGAGCAGCTCGGGCAGCCGCGCGAAGTCGTGGCGCAGCACCTCGACGTTGGCCGGCGTGTAGAGCGCCGCAGCCGGATGGAAGATCGGATACAGCCGCACGGCGCGGTTGCCGACCACCCGGACCTCCTCGCGCCCGTGCAGCCGCGTGATACCGGTTGGATCGCCGCGTAGCAGCTTCGTGGCGAAGTTGCCCAACGTGCAGATCACGCGCGGCTCGATGAGCTCGACCTGGCGCATGAGGTAGTCCTCGCAGGCCTCGATCTCGGCGGGGTGCGGATCGCGGTTGCCGGGAGGTCTGCATTTCAGGACGTTCGCGACAAAGACGTCGTTGCGCGTCAGCCCGATGTCGCCCAGCAGCCGGTCGAGCAGCTTGCCCGCCTGCCCGACGAACGGCAGGCCCTGCTCGTCCTCGTTCTTGCCGGGCGCCTCGCCGATGAACATCAGGTCGGCGTCGGCGTTGCCCGAACCGAAGACGACCGTCGTGCGCGTGGCCGCGAGCTGCGGGCAGGTCGTGCATGAGCGGGCTTGCTGGTAGACGGCCTTGAGCGCCTCCCGACGCTCCTCCTTCGAAGGCGGCACGACTTCAGCGTAGAACGCCGCGCGGTCGCGTCGCGGAGGCGATGTCGCAAGCTCCGGAGTTCCGTGACGCGAATCGCTACGCTTTGGGCACAGCACAACGCGACCGGCACCCCTTGGGGCTGGATCCGACATCAGATGCAAGAGACGATCGCCATTGTGGGCGGTGGCCGTTTGGGCCGCGCCTTGGCCGGGGCACTTGGAGCGACCGGTCCGTTCGGCCGTGGTCACGACGGCGCGGGCGCCGGCGTTGTGCTGCTGTGTGTGCCCGATGGCGAGATCGCGGCGGCCGCCGCCGCCGTGGCACCGGGCCCCCTCGTGGGTCACTGCTCCGGCGCCACTGGGCTCGACGTTCTGGCGCCGCACGAGCGGTTCGGCCTGCACCCGCTGATGACGGTCACGCGGCGCGGTGCGGACTTCGCGGGCGCCGGGGCGGCCGTCGCAGGCAGCTCGGCGCGCGCGCTGGCCTTCGCGCGCGGGCTCGCCGAGCGATTGCGAATGCGCTCCTTCGAGATCGCCGCCGAGGATCGCGCCGCCTACCACGCGGGCGCGTCGATGGCATCGAACTTCCTCATCACCCTGGAAACCGCAGCCGAACGTGTCTCCGGCGTTGACCGCTCGCTGCTCGTGCCGCTGGTGCGCGCCTCCGTCGAGACCTGGGCGGCCGAGGGCCCCGCAGCGCTGACCGGGCCGATCGCGCGCGGCGACGAGACAACGGTCGCCCGCCACCGCGCGGCGATCGGCGAGCGAGCGCCCGACCTGCTCGCGCTCTACGACGCGCTGGCGGGCGCGACCCGCGAGGTGGCGGCGACATGAGGACCGTGCGCACCGTCGTCGAGCTGCGCGAGGCGCTGCGCCCGTCGCGCCGGGCCGAGCGCGTTATCGGCCTGGTGCCGACGATGGGCGCGCTGCACGACGGCCACCTGTCGCTGATCCGCCACGCGCGCGCGACCTGCGACGAGGTCGTCGTCTCGCTCTTCGTCAACCCGTCGCAGTTCAACGACGCCGGCGACCTGGCCGCCTACCCGCGCGACGAGGCGCACGATGCCGCGCTGGCCGCCGATGCGGGCGCCGACATGCTCTTCGCTCCCGCCGAGGCCGAGGTCTACCCGCCCGGGTTCGCCACGACGGTCCACGTCGGCGGGCTCACGGAGTCGCTGGAGGGGGTGGAGCGCGGTGTCGGGCATTTCGACGCCGTCACCACCGTCGTGACCAAGTTGCTGAACATGGTCGGGCCGGACGTGGCGTTCTTCGGCCAGAAGGACGCCCAGCAGGCGCTCGTGGTGCGCAGGCTCGTCCGCGACCTCGACCTTCCAGTGCGCGTCGACGTGCGCCCCACCGTCCGTGAGCCCGACGGCCTGGCGCTGTCGAGCCGCAACGTCCGCCTGCACGGCGACGACCGCGAGCGCGCACTGGCCCTGCACGACGCGCTGCGCGCCGCCGAGGCGTCGCTGGCCTCCGGCGAGCGCGACGCTGACGCGCTGCGCGGTGCGGCACTCGCGGCGATGCACGCGCGCGGGGTCGAGCCCGAGTACCTCGAGCTCGTGCGCACCGACGATCTTGCCCCCGTGGAGCGCGTCGACGGTGACGCGCTGCTCGCCGTCGCCGCCCGCGTGGGCGGCACGCGACTCATCGACAACACGATCCTCAGGTCCAACGGACAGCCCGGAGGCTGAACGACAACATGAGCGCACACCCCGACATCAAGGCTCCGGCGGACGCGTCGCGACTGCCGATGACGCTTCCGCGGCTGTTCGAGATGAAGCGCCTGGGCGAGCCGATCGTCATGGTCACCGCGTACGACTATCCGAGCGCGCGCGCGGCCGAGGCGGCCGGCGTCGACCTTGTGCTCGTGGGCGATTCGGCCGGCACCACGATCCTCGGCCACACGAGCACGACCCCCGTCGAGCTCGACGAGCTGCTCGTGCTCGCGCGCGCCGCGCGCCGCGGCCTGAACGCTCCGCTGCTCATCGGCGATCTCCCGTTCGGCTCCTACGAGATCTCCGACGAGCAGGCCGTTCGCACCGCGCTGCGCTTCATCAAGGAGGCGGGTTGTGACTGCGTCAAGCTCGAGGGCGGCGGCGAGATCTCGCTGAGCCGCGCCCGGGCGATCATCGGCGCCGGCATCCCGGTGATGGGCCACGTCGGGCTGACGCCGCAGACGTCGGTCTCGCTGGGCGGGTGGAAGGCGCAGGGGCGCACCGCCGTGGCCGCCACGCGGATCGCGCGTGAGGCGCTGGCCCTGCAGGAGGCCGGCTGCTTCGCGATCGTCTTCGAGGCGATCCCGTCGGCGGTCGCGGCCGAGATCATGCCGCGCATGGCGGTCCCGGTGATCGGCATCGGCGCCGGGCCCTCGACCGATGGCCAGGTCCTCGTCTTCCACGACCTGCTCGGCATTCGCGAGGGCCTCGGCCCGCGCTTCGTCAAGCGCTACGCGAATCTCCAGCAGGAGATGAACGACGGCGTGATGGCCTACGCAGAGGACGTCCGCACCCGCCGCTACCCCGGGCCCGAGCACGGCTATTCGATCGAGGAGCCTGAGCTCGCAGCCTTCCGGGAGGCGCTGACGGGGCTGTAGGGCCGCGAGCGCAGCCGGGTACGACGGGCTTCACAGCGCTTTCACACACGCTACGCTGCGCCGCCCATGGCCCGCCTGTCCCAGCTCTTCACCGGCAAGGACTACGTCTTCTTCGACCTCTTCGAGGAGGCCGCCGCCAACATCATGCGCGGCGCGGACCTACTGGACCAGATGCTCGCCCACTACCCCGACAGGGCCGACCTGTCGCGGGACATCGTCATCTGCGAGCAGGACGGCGACCGGATCACGCACGACGTCCACCAGCGGCTGAACTCGACGTTCGTCGCCGCGCTTTGCCGTCGCGCTTTCGGCGGTCCTGAACTTCGCCGGCGCCTTCATCTCCCTCAAGGTGGCGGCGACCGTGGGCAGCGGCATCGTCGAGTCCGATGCGGTGACAACCACCGTGGTCTTCGCCGGCCTCATCGGCGCGATCGCCTGGAATCTCGCCACCTGGTACTTCGGGCTGCCCTCGAGCTCCTCGCACGCGCTGATCGGCGGCCTCGTCGGCGCGGCGTTCGCGGCCAGCGGCGCGAGCGCGATCCAAGGCGACGGGCTCATCGAGAAGGTCATCGTCCCCGGCCTCGTCGCGCCGGTGCTCGCCTTGGCGGTCGCCGGCATCTCGATCCTCATCGCTTACCGGATCGTCGGCCGCGTACGGCCGGGCCCCGTCAACCGCTCCTACCGTCTCGGCCAGCTCGTCTCCGGCTCGATGTTCTCGCTGGCGCACGGCACCAACGACGCCCAGAAGACCATGGGCATCATCACGCTCGCGCTCATCGCCCACGGCAACCTGCCCGCGAACCAGTTCGACGTCCCCACCTGGGTCATCGTGTCCTCGGCCGTGGCCATCGCCCTCGGGACCTATACCGGCGGCTGGCGGATCATCCGGACCGTCGGCACCCGCATCATCAAGATGGACCCGGCGCAGGGCTTCTCCACGCAGGGTTCGGGCGCCGCCGTAGTCCTCGTTGCTTCGCACCTCGGCTACCCGCTGTCGACCACGCACGTGATCTCGGGCGGCGTCATCGGCGCCGGGGCCGCCACGCGCCTGTCTGCCGTGCGCTGGGGCGTGGCGGGCAACATTGCCGTGGCGTGGGCCCTCACGCTGCCCGCCGCGGCACTGATCGGCGCACTCGCCTATGGCGTGACCTCCATCTTCGGCACCGGCGCGCTCGGGCCCGTCGTCGTGTCGCTCTCGATCCTCGGCGTCGTGCTCGCCTTCTTCGGGAAGCGCATGGCGCGCGGGCAGGTCCTCACGGCCGACGCATGACCGTCGCCTCGATCGACTGGAACCAGATCTTCGAGCTCGTCTGGGCCGCGACGCTTGCCGGCGTGGCGGTGGCCGTGAGCTTCGCCACCCTCATCCTGGGCGCCACGCGCGCCGCCGATCACCGCCGCGCCGACCGCCACCGTACGGCATCGGCCTACTTCGTCGTCGCCGCGCTCGCGGCGTTCGTCTTCGCGGGCGGCGTCATCTACGGGATCTCGATCACCGTGTCGAAGTAGCGGGCCCGGCGGCGGCGAACTCGATCGCCTTGAGCACCCTCGCCGGGGCGCCCGCCGCGATCGAGCCGGCCGGCACGTCCTCGGTGACGACGGAGTTGGCGCCGATGACACAACGGTCGCCGATGGTCACGCCGCTGGTGACGACGACGTTGGCGCCGCACCAGACGTTGTCGCCGACGCGTGTGGGCCCCTTGGTCGTGAACCCCTGCCAGGTGATGGGCCTGGTCGGGTCGTCGAAGCGGTGGTTGCCGTCGGTGACGAAGCAGCCGTTGGCGAACATGCAGTGCGATCCGATCTCGACCAGCTCGACGCTCGCGACCATCACGCCGAGGTTGAGGAAGGTGCCCTCGCCGACGCGGACGCGCGCGGCGTCGGGCGCCGTGATCCACACCCCGGGCTCCAACAGCGTCCCCGCGCCGACCTCCAGGCGCCCTTCGCGCAGGGCCTCGAGCACATTGCCGTGCACGGGCCAGCGCACGAACGCCTCGCGCCGAGCGAACTCCCAGTGGATCCGTGCCCGATTCCAGGGCAGGCTGTTGCGCTCGTACCAGCGCCATTTCTGAAGCCACAGCTTGGCCTGTGCAGCGGTCACGACAGTGCCGCGCCGGGTGACATCCGCCTGCTCCTGCCGGGCGCTATGAACAAGGCGGATGTCACCCGGCACGACACTAGGATCGCACGTGAACCGTGGCTTGCAGGTTCACGGAACATCGCGCGGCGCGAGTTGGTCGCGGGCGGTCGGTGGTAGGCAACGCACATGCTCGCCCGTTCCCTGCTGGCCGCGCTGGCGGTCTGCGCACTCACACCGGCGACCTCCGCCGCAGCCATCCACACCGTCGCCCCCGGGGAGACGCTGTGGGGCATCGCGATGGCCGACAACCTGCCGACGAGCGCCGTGGCGACGGCCAACGGCCTCTCGCCCGAGGCGCGCGTCGTCGCGGGCACGAACCTGACCATCCCGGCGCCCGGCCAGATGCCGACCCCGCCCGTCAACGCGGCGCCCTCCGCCGGCACCGGCGGCGGCGGCTACCGCGTCGTGGCCGGCGACACGCTGAGCGACATCGCGGCCCGCAACGGGCTCTCGCTCTCCGCGCTCGCGGCCGCCAACGGCCTGAAGACCGATTCGTGGGTGATCCAAGGGACGAGCCTGCGCATCCCCGCCGCGGGCAGCGCGCCCGTCGCGCAGGCCGCGCCTGCGACGACGTCGGCGGCGCCCGAGGCAATGGGCGCCTACACCGTCCGCCCCGGCGACACGCTCAGCGGCCTCGCGGCCGCCGCGCGCGTCCCCGCCGCGCGGATGGCGTACATGAACGGGCTGGATCCGAAGGGGTTCCTGATCGCCGGGACCGTGATCAAGCTTCCGACGGGCGCCTCGATCGCCGCCAGCGGACCCGCGCCTGCCCGGACCATCGTGCCCCAAGCCGCGCCGATGGCCTGCCCGGGGCGCCTGAACGCAGCCCAGGTCGGCGGCCTCGCCGCAGCGCAGGGCGTGCCGTCGTCGCTCGCCTCGGCGATCGCCTGGCAGGAGAGTGGCTTCAACAACGCGATGACCTCCGCGGCCAACGCGCGCGGGGTCATGCAGATCATGCCCGGCACCTGGAGCTGGGTGCAGGCCAACCTGAGCTCGACGCGCCTCGATCCCTCCTCGGCGACCGACAATGTCAAGGCAGGATCGCTCTACCTCGCCCATCTGCTGCGCCAGACCAACGGCGACCCCTCCATGGCGGCCGCCGCGTACTACCAGGGGCTCGACTCCGTGCGCCGCATCGGGATGCTCCCGGAGACGCAGCGTTACGTGGCGAACGTCCTCGCGCTCAGGAGCCGCTTCGGGGGTTGAGCAGCGCGCGCTGCCTGTCACAGTGGGGTCTGCTCCCTCGTCGTAGGGCACGTGACCACCACCGACGTACATCCGGAGCTCCGCCCCCTTCTGTTCTCGATTGCCTACCGGATGATCGGGAGCGTCAGCGAGGCCGAGGACATCGTCCAGGAGGCGTTCCTGCGCTACCACCGCGCCGCGCCGGTCGACGTCGAGAACCCCAAGGCCTATCTGTCGTCGATCACCACGCGCCTGGCCATCGACCACCTGCGCTCGGCGCGCGCCCGCCGCGAGGAGTACGTCGGCCCATGGCTGCCCGAGCCGCTGCTCGCCGACGAGCACGCCCCCGATCCGAGCGAGCAGGCCGAGCTGGCCGACTCGCTGTCGCTCGCCTTCCTCGTGCTCCTCGAGCGCCTGACGCCCGTCGAGCGCGCCGCCTTTCTGCTGCGCGAAGTGTTCGGCTACCCCTACGACGAGATCGCGCAGGTCATCGACCGCAGCGAGGACAACGCCCGCCAGCTCGTCGTCCGCGCCCGCCGCCACGTCGACGCCGAGCGCCCGCGCTTCGACGTCTCACGCGAGGCGCATGAGGAGCTGACCGAGCGCTTCGTGGTCGCCACGCAGAGCGGCGACCTCGAGGGCCTCATCGACCTGCTGGCCGCTGACGCCTACACCTACACCGACAGCGGCGGCAAGGTCCAGGCTCCGCGCAAGACGCTGCACGGCCGCGAGCGCGTCGCCCGCTTCATGGTCGCGATCACCCGGCCGGGTGCCGGCGCAGACGGCGTCACCATGCACCCGGTCGACGTCAACGGCCGCCCGGGCCGCCTCGCGCGCGACGCCGAGGGCAACACCGTGGGCGTCCTCTCGCTCGACGTCGCCGACGGCGTCATCCAGGCCGTGCGCATCATCGTCAATCCCGACAAGCTCAGACACCTGAGCACGGGATGACACGCGCGCAGGCCGAGCGCGTCCTCGCGACCGCGATCACGTCGCGGTCCTCACCGACGGCACGGCGACGATCGCGGGCGCCGAGCGCCGGTGGTCGACCGTCGGGCTGTACCGCCTGCGCGACGAGCGCGTCGCCGCTTGTTGGCTGCTGCCGCTCGACCCCGCGGCGTTCGACGCGATCTGGCAGGGTGACCCGGCATGATCGACGTGGCCCCGGGGCTGTGGGTCTGGCGTTTCGAGCATCCCGCGTGGCGGCCGGGCTTCGACTGGGAGCCGCTCGTCACCTCGACCTGTGTGGAGTCCGGCGGCGAGACGCTGGCGCTCGATCCGCTCGCCCCGCCGACCGAAGCGACCGACGTGTGGGAGCGGCTCGACGCGCGGCCGCCGACGGCGGTGGTCATCCTCAAGCCCGACCACGTACGCGACGTCGATCTGTTCGTGCGCCGCTACGGCGCTCGCGCCTTCGGGCCGCGGCTGTTCTGGCGCGACGACATCCCCGAGACCGAGCTGACGCCGATCGAGCCCGAGAGCGTGCTCCCCGGCGGCCTCGTCGCGCTCTACGACGGCCGCGGCCGCGAAGAGACGCCGCTGTGGCTGCCCGAGCAGCACGCGCTGGTCTTCGCCGACGCGCTCACCGCGCCCGCGGGAGAGCTGCGCGTCTGGGCGACGCCGTGGCACGAGAAGCGAGTGCTGCCCGCGCTGCGCGAGCTGCTCGACCTCCCGTTCGAGCACGTCGTCGTGGCGCACGGCGAGCCCGTGCACTCCCGCGCCGACTACGAACGCGCGCTGACGATCCCGCCCTACATCGGCTAGGCCGCGGAACCTCTTCGCCGGTGTCGCGTTCCTGACACCCTGTCTCCACGCGTGTCAACCCAAGGATCTACCGTGCCGCAGGTGCGCCTACGGCCGCCCCGTCACCGCGTCAGCCGCACGGCGATTCGCTACTGGACCGCACGCGCGCTCGGCCTCTGGCTGGTCGTGGCGGCCGCCCAGGTGGTGTGGCTTGTCACCGCGGGCGGGCACACGAGCCTGCGCATCGCGGGCCTCGTCGCCACCGCGCTCATCGCCGCCGCGCATGCCGGCGTCATGCCGCAGTGGCGCTACCGCGTGCACCGCTGGGAGGTCGCACCCGAGGCCGTCTACACCCGCGCCGGTTGGTTGCACCAGGAATCGCGCATCGCGCCGATCTCGCGCATCCAGACCGTGGACAGCGAACGCGGCCCGCTCGAGCAGCTCTTCGGGCTGGCCAACGTGACCGTGACCACGGCGTCAGCGGCCGGCCCGCTGAAGATCGAAGGGCTCGACCACCAGACGGCGCAGCGGCTCGTCGACGACCTCACCACCGCGGCACACGCCACGCGGGGCGATGCGACGTGAGCGAGACGGAGGTCGCCACCGCGCCCGAGTGGCAGCGGCTCAGCCGGCGGATGCTCCTCGTCCATCCGGTCCAGGAGATCCCGCGGGCGCTGCCGGCGCTGCTCGCCGTGATCGTCGCGGGCAGCCGCAGCGGGAACGGCCAGTTGTGGGCCCTGCTCGGCGTGGCGTTCACCGTCGGGCTCGGCCTGCTGCGCTGGTTCACGACGCGCTATCGCGTCACGGAGGACCGCGTCGAGGTGCGCCAGGGCCTCTTCCGGCGGCGGCTGCTCGCGGTCTCGCGCGACCGCCTGCGCACCGTCGACGTCACCGCACACGCGTTCCATCGCCTGCTCGGCCTGGCGCGTGTCAGCATCGGCACCGGCCGGTCCGACCGCGACCGGGGCGGCGAGGTGCGCCTCGACGGCCTCACCGTCGAGGTGGCCGAACAGCTGCGCGACGAGCTGCTGCATCGTGGGACGGCGCCCTCCGTAGCGACAGTGGCCGAAGACGCCGACCAGGCGCTACCCGAGCCCGAGACGGAGATCGTCCGCCTCGACTCCCGCTGGATCCGCTACGCGCCGTTCACGCTCTCCGGCATCGTCGCCGTCGGCGTCGTCGTCGGCTTCGCCGCGAACTTCGCCAACGAGGCGCACCTCGATCCGAGCGATTACGGCGTCCTGCACGACGCGATCGATCGCCTACGCGATGCGCCGCTCGCGCTCGCGGTCGTCATCAGCCTCGCGTTTGCGATCGCCGTGGTGGCCGTCGCATCGACGATCGGCTACGTGCTCGCCTTCTGGGACTTCCGTCTCACGCGCAACCCGCGCGGCACGCTGCACGTGACGCGCGGACTGATCACCACGCGCGCCACCACGATCGAGGAGCGCCGCCTGCACGGCGTCGAGCTCAGTGAGCCGCTGCTGCTGCGCGCGGTCGGCGGCGCGCGCGCCATCGCGATCGCCACCGGCCTGCGCGTGGGCCGCGGCGCCGAGCGCGGTGGATCGCTGCTCCTGCCGCCGGCACCCGCGGGCGAGGCGATGCGCGTGGCCGCCACGATCACGCAAACACGCGAGCCGCTGACCTGCCCGCTCGTCGTCCACGGTCCCAGTGCGCGCAGACGGCGGTACACGCGCGCGATCGCGGGCTGGGCGCTGTTCGTCATCGTGCTCGTCGTCGCCTGCGCACTCTTCGACTGGCCGGCGTGGATCTGGCAGAGCGCGATCGCGCTCGTCGTCCCCGCGCTGGCGCTCGCGGAGGACCGCTACCGCAGCCTCGGCCATGCGTTCGCGGGAGCGCGGCTCGTGGCGCGCCTGGGTTCGCTCGTCCGCCGGCGGTCGATCCTCGCTCCCGAGGGGATCATCGGCTGGAACCTCGAGCAGACCCTCTTCCAACGACGGGCCGGCCTGGCCACGCTCACCGCCACCACGGCTGCCGGCCATCAGCACTACGACGTCGAGGACGTCGAGCTCGGCGAGGCCCTGCGCTTCGCCGAGGCGGTCAGACCCGGGCTGCTGACGCCGTTCCTCGAGCAGCCAGCAGCGCCGCCGGCGGCAGCCCCGCCAGCTCGCCACACTCGCGCGTGAGGTGCGATTGGTCGGCGTAGCCGGCCTCGGCGGCGGCGCGGGCGAGGTCGGGCGTCGGGGCGGCCTCGGCGAGCGCCAAGAAGCGGCGCAGGCGCAGGACGCGCTGCAGCGTCTTCGGGCCGTAGCCGACGGCGTCGTGGAAGCGGCGGCGCAGGTGGCGGGCACCGAGCGCGACCTCGCGGCTCGCCGCGGCGACCGTCATCCCGCGCGCCAGCAGCTCCGCGGCACCGGCGACGAGGACATCCGGCGGGCGGGCCTCGCGCAGCCGCGCAGCCAGCGCGTCGGCGAGCAGCGCGGGACGATCGGCGGCCGCGGCAGCGGCGAGCCGCTCCTCGAGGTCCGCCGCGGCCGGGCCCCACAGCGCATCGAGACCCACCGTCTGGTCGCGCAGCTCGCTCGCGGCCAGACCGAGCGCGGGCCCAGCAGCGCCGGGGCCGAAGCGCACGCCGAGGACCGTCGCGCCCGGCGGGATCCGGACCGCGACCGGCTCGGTCGCCGGCCCGGCCAGCTCGAGGCCAACGCCCTCGATCCACACGACGTCGGCGCAACCGTCTGGCAGCACCTGCTGCACGTGGCCCTCGGGCCCGGCCACCTGCCGCCAGACACAGCAGGCGTGCGTGGCCAGGCCGAACGGCACCGGGCGCTCGACGTAGCTCGCCGCGCCCATCGGGCCGCCTCAGGCTGCGGTCGCCACGCGGCGCTTGCGCCTGCCGGCGCCGCGGCGCGCCGTCGGCGCTGCCGGCTCGACCAGCGGCGCCAGGAACTCGCCGGTGTATGAGCCCGGCGTGCCGGCGACCTCCTCGGGCGTGCCGAACGCGATCAGCTCGCCGCCGTCCTCGCCGCCCTCTGGACCCATGTCGATGATCCGGTCGGCGCTCTTGATGACGTCGAGGTTGTGCTCGATGACGACGACCGAGTTGCCCTGGTCGACCAGGCGCTGGAGCACGTCGAGCAGGCGCTCGACGTCGGCGAAGTGCAGGCCGGTCGTCGGCTCGTCGAGGATGTAGAGCGTGCTGCCCGTCGCCACCTTGGACAGCTCGGTGGCCAGCTTGACGCGCTGTGCCTCGCCGCCCGAGAGCGTCGTCGCCGGCTGACCGAGCCGGATGTAGCCCAGGCCGACCGCGTTGAGCGTCTCCAGACGGCGGCGGATCTTGGGGATGTGCTGGAAGAACTCCACAGCCTCCTCGACGGGCATGTCGAGCACGTCGGCGATCGTCTTGCCCTTGAAGCGGATGTCGAGGGTCTCCTTGTTGTAGCGCTTGCCGTGGCACTGCTCGCACGGCACGTAGACGTCGGGCAGGAAGTGCATCTCGATCTTGATCTGCCCGTCGCCGCGGCAGACCTCGCAGCGCCCGCCCTTGACGTTGAACGAGAAGCGCCCCGGCTTGTAGCCGCGCGCCCGCGCCTCCTGGGTCTTGGAGAACAGGTCGCGGATGACGTCGAACAGGCCGGTGTAGGTCGCCGGGTTCGAGCGCGGCGTGCGCCCGATCGGCGACTGGTCGACCTGGATGATCTTGTCGAGCTGGTCGAGCCCGAGCACCGCGGTGTGCGCGCCTGGGCGCTGGCGCGCGCGGTGTAGGCGGTTTGCCACCGCCTTGAACAGCACCTCGTTGACCAGCGTCGACTTGCCCGACCCGGAGACCCCGGTCACGCAGGTGAACGCCCCCAGCGGGACGCTGACGTCGATCGACTTGAGGTTGTGCTGCTTGGCGCCGCGGATCTCGACGTGGCCGCTCGGCGTGCGGCGCTTCTCCGGAACCGGGATCTTGGCCGTGCCGGCCAGGAACTGCCCGGTCAACGACTCCTTGACCTTCGCCACCTCATCCGCGGTGCCCTCGGCGACGACGCGCCCGCCGTGCTCGCCGGCGCCGATGCCGAGGTCGACGAGGTGGTCGGCCGCGCGCATCGTCTGCTCGTCGTGCTCGACGACGATCACCGTGTTGCCCAGGCCGCGCAGGCGCTCGAGGGTGGCGATCAGCTTGGAGTTGTCGCGCTGGTGCAGGCCGATCGATGGCTCGTCGAGGACGTAGAGCACGCCGACGAGCGCCGAGCCGATCTGCGTCGCCAGCCGGATGCGCTGCGCCTCGCCGCCCGACAGCGTCGCCGCCGCGCGGTCCATCGACAGGTAGCCGATCCCGACGTTCTCGAGGAAGCGCAGCCGCTCGTCGATCTCGCGCAGGATGAGGCGGGCGATGTGGCGCTCGGTCTCCGACAGCTCTACGTCGGCCAGCCACTGCAGCGCGCGCTTGACGCTCAGCGAGGTGAACTCGTGGATGGCCACGCCGCCCACCAGCACCGCTCGCGACTCGGGCTTCAGCCGCGCGCCCTTGCAGGCCGGGCACGGCACGAGCGACATGTACTCCTCGATCTTCTCGCGCGCGAGGTCGGAGTCGGTCTCGCGGTAGCGGCGCTCGAGGTTGGGCACGATGCCCTCGAAGCGCGTCGCGTACGAGCGCCGCCGCCCGTAGCGGTTGCGGTAGGACACCTCGATGCGGTCGCCGTTGGTGCCGTACAGGAACAGGTCGCGCGCGTCCTCGTCCAGCGACTGCCATGGCGCCTCGAGGTCGATGCCGTACTTCTCGGCGATCGCTTGGCTGATCTGCTCGTAGTAGTG
Organism: uncultured Actinomycetes bacterium; assembly: GCA_963821355.1. Lineage (GTDB taxonomy): Bacteria > Actinomycetota > Thermoleophilia > Solirubrobacterales > Solirubrobacteraceae > JAOPZW01. The sequence goes on from CAWGDO010000014.1 coordinate 825,505, forward strand.
CGAGGTCGAGGTCGCCCATGGCGCCAGCGCGCCCTCGCCGATCGACAGCGACGGATCGGGCACGACCAGCTCCGGGTCGATCTCCATCTGCGAGCCCAGACCCGTGCAGCGCGGGCATGCACCGTGCGGCGAGTTGAACGAGAAGATCCGTGGCTCGAGCTCCGGGATCACCGGCCCGTGATCGGGGCAGGCGAACTTCTCGGAATAGAGCGTGACGGTGGGTGGGTGGGGCGAATCCTCCTTGGGAACGGTCTCGATCTCCACCATGCCGTCGGCCAGTGCCACCGCGGTCTCGATCGAGTCGGCCAGGCGCTTGCGCAGCTCGTCGCGCATCACGAGGCGATCGACGACGACCGAGATGTCGTGCTTGTACTTCTTGTCGAGGACGATCTCGTCCTCGAGCATCCGCAGCTCGCCATCGACCTTCGCGCGCTGGAAGCCCTCGGCCCGCAGCTCCTCGAGCGCCTTGCCGTACTCGCCCTTGCGCCCGCGGACAACGGGCGCGAGGACCATGAAGCGCGTGCCCTCCTCGAGCTCCATCACCTGGTCGATGATCTGCTCGGCCGACTGCCCGGCGATCGGCTTGCCGCAGATGTGGCAGTGCGGGTGGCCGATCCGCGCCCACAGCAGGCGCAGGTAGTCGTAGATCTCGGTGACGGTGCCGACGGTCGACCGGGGGTTGCGCGATGTCGTCTTCTGGTCGATCGAGATCGCCGGCGACAGACCCTCGATCGAGTCGACGTCGGGCTTGTCCATCTGCCCGAGGAACTGCCGCGCGTACGCGCTCAGCGACTCGACGTACCGGCGCTGGCCCTCGGCGTAGATCGTGTCGAACGCCAGCGACGACTTGCCCGATCCCGACAGCCCCGTGATGACCACGAGGGCGTCGCGCGGGAGCGTGACCGAGATGTCCTTGAGGTTGTGCTCGCGGGCGCCCGAGACGACGATCGCGTTGGTCGGCGGCATCTGAAATGAGTGTAACCAGCCGAACAGACGTTCGACCGTGTGCGAGTGCGGACTTTGCGGGAGTCATGCCCGAATCGGGCGTCTCTGTGATCTCGGTCACACGAACCGGACCAGCCAGTCCGTTTTGGTAGCCTCAAGCGGACTCCTCGATCCGTTTCGCAAAAGGACCTCATGCTCGAGACCCTCTCCTCGCGGGCGCGCTGGACCGCGCTCGTCGTCGTCTGCTTCGCCCAGTTCATGGTCGTGCTCGATGCGACCGTCGTCAACGTCGCGCTGCCCTCGATCCAGACCGATCTGCACCTGACCACCGCCCAGCTGCAGTGGATCGTCAACTCGTACACGCTGATGTTCGGCGGCTTCCTGCTGCTCGGCGGCCGCGCCGCAGACCTGATCGGCCGGCGCAGGCTGTTCCTCGCCGGACTTGCGCTGTTCACCGTCGCGTCGCTGGCCAATGCGCTGGCGTCCTCGGGTGAGATGCTGATCATCGCGCGCGGGCTCCAGGGCCTCGGCGCCGCCCTCGTCTCCCCCGCCGCCCTGTCGATCGTGACCACGACCTTCGCCGAGGGCAAGGAGCGCACCCGCGCGATGGGCGTCTGGGGCGCGATCGCGGGCGTCGGCGGCTCCGTCGGCCTGCTCCTCGGCGGCGTCCTGACCGACGTGCTGAGCTGGCCGTGGATCTTCCTCATCAACGTGCCGATCGGCATCGGCGTCGCCGCGGCCGCGCTGCGCTACGTGCCCGAGTCGCACGGGCCGGCGGAACACCGGCGCTTCGACCTCGCCGGCGCGGTGAGCGTCACCTCCGGCCTCATCGTGCTCGTCTACGCGATTGTCAAGGCCCAGGACAAGGGCTGGACCTCCTTACACACGCTCGGCCTCACCGGCATCGCGCTCGCCCTACTGGCGATCTTCGTCATGGTCGAACGGCGTTCGGTCGCCCCGCTGGTCCGCCTCGGGATCCTGCGCATCCGGACGCTGGCGACAGCCAACGGCGTGATGTTCGTCGTCGTCGGCGGGCTCTTCGGGATGTTCTTCTTCGCCTCGCTGTACGTGCAGCGCATCCTCGGCTACTCGCCGCTGCAGGCCGGCCTGGCCTTTCTCCCTGTCACCGCAGGGATCATCATCGGCGCCGGGCTCTCGCAGCAGCTCATCCCGCGCCTCGGCGTCAAGCAGACGGTGCTCGGCGGGATGACCGTCGCCGCGATCGGCCTGATGATCCTCGCCGCGACGACGAAGGTCGACGGCTCCTACCTCGACCTGCTCATCGGCCTGGCGCCGATGGCGATCGGCATGGGCTGCACGTTCGTGCCGCTGACCCTCGTGGCCACGACCGGGATCGAGGCGGAAGACGCCGGGCTTGCATCCGGTCTGTTCAACACGTCTCAGCAGGTCGGCGGGGCGCTCGGCCTGGCGATCCTCTCCACTCTCGCCGGCGAGCGCACCACCTCGTACCTGACCGGGCTTGGCCACGCGCCGTCGGTCGCCGACCAGAACGCCGCGCTCGTCGAGGGCTTCCAGCTCGCCTTCACGGTGAGCGCCGGTCTCATAGCCGCGGGCGTCGTGCTCATCGCCGTGCTGCTGCGCCGCCGTGACCTCGCCCGCATCGACGCGACACAACCGGTCATGGTGGGGGCGTAGGCTGCGCGCCGTGACCGACCTCTCGCGGCGCCCGCTGCGCTCGGACGCCGAACGCAACCGCCGCCTCGTGCTCGACGCGGCGGCCGAAGCGTTCGCCGAGAAGGGCCTGGACGTCGGCATGGCCGATATCGCCCGTCGCGCCGGCGTAGGCAACGCGACGGTCTTCCGGCGGTTCCCGAGCAAGGACGCGCTCGTGCAGGCGATCTTCGAGGACCGGATCGCGGAGGCGATCGCCGCGGCCGCGGAGGCCGCCGCCGTAGCCGATCCGTGGGCCGCGCTCGTGCAGTGCCTCGAGCGCTACTCCGAGCTGCAGGCGCGCGACCGCGGCTTCTTCGAGTCCACCGATGAGGCACTGATGGAGCACCCGGAGCTGATGAGCCTCCACCGCCGGATCTTCGATGCGGTCGACCCGCTCGTCGAGCGCGCCAAGGAGGCCGGCGCCCTGCGCGACGACGTGAACACGCTCGACGTCCTGGGCCTGACGAAGGCCGCGGTCGCCTGCGTGCTCCCATCGCCCGACCTGCGGGCAGACGGCTGGCGGCGGCCGCTGGCGTTGATGCTCGATGGCCTGCGCCCGGCCGCCGCCACACCCCTGCCCATCCCGGCGCCCACCTACGAGGAGGTCGAGCGGGCGATGGGGGTCAAGGCTTCAGATTGAAGTTCAGGGGCCCGGTGATCGTGACCTGGCAGTAGTGCACGCCGGCGTCGTCGCAGGAGTTGGCGCCGTCGCCGCCGTCCAGCGACGATGACGTCGCCGCGCCGAGCTGGTCGCCGGCCCACGCCGTCGAGTTGTAGCGCGGCGAACCCTGGGCGTAGGTGAGCTTCGAGCCGGGGAGCTGGTAGCGCACGAAGCGGTTGCCGGTGCCCGAGCCGAGGTTCTTGCGCGCCCACATAAAACCGTTGAGCTGGTCGTCGTAGGTCGGCCGCGTCACGCTGGCGAAGTTCGCGCCGCCCGAGGACGCTGTGTAGACGACCTGGTCGTGGCCGGTGCTGATGTTGCGCACGCGGACGTACTGGCGGCTGCCGGACTGCTCGACGTAGGCGACCTGCTTGATCGCGAGCTCGGCGCCGAGGATCGAGCGTTCCTTGACCAGGAAGCGGCTGCCCGTCGAGGCGCTCGTCGTGTCGCCGATGCGCAGCTGGTCATAGCCGTGGTCGCGGCGGATGAACGCGATCTCGCCGCGCTGGATCGTCGGATCGCGCTCGGCCATCGCCGGCGAGCTGAGCTTGGTGATCTTGGTCTCGACGGACGTCGCGACGCTCATGCGATAGATGTCGCCGTCGCGCGTGTACACCGCGTAGGCGTTCCCCGAGCGGTTGGTGCCGAGGTCGATGTCGAAGGGTCCGCCGGAGCGCTCGGGCACCGGCACGGCGGTTGGAGCGCCGCCGTCGACCGACTTGACCAGCTTGTAGTTGCCCGTCGCCGGATCGAGCTGTGACCACATGACGGTGCCGTGCCAAGCCGCCACGGTGGTCGGCGTGGGCTCCGAGCTGAGGACGGTCTCGGCCTGCGCGGCCGTCGCGCCGGCCACCGCCGCGGTCGCCGCGGCGATCGTGAGGAGGAGTTTGCGAGGCAGGGTCATGACCTCATGGTGACGCGAGCGGCGCACGCCGCGGCTCAACCAAGGTGGTTGATGCTCACACCAATTCGACGACGTCGCCGACCCGCACGCGTCCGGGCACGACGACGCGCGCGTGCACCCCGAAGGGGAGCGGCTCGGTGGTCGCCACCTCCTCGCGGTAGGCCTGCAGGTAGTGCAGCGTCTTGAAGTCGACGACGCCGGTGTCGGGCTGACGCGTGGTCGCTGCGCAGCGCCCGACGTTCCCGCCGACCCGTACGCGCGCGTCGCCGACCCCGACCTCGCGGTCGATCCAGCCGTCCTCCTCGTGCGCTTGCAGGCCATCCACGCCGAAGGTCATGCGAAAGCGCCGCCCGTCGACCGGCTCGTCCGCGCCCGCCTCCTCGCGCAGCCGCTCAAGCGACGCGACCGACAGCAGCGTGACCGCGCCGTCGCGGCCACGGTCGACCCCGATCCGGTCGGGCGGCGCGGCGACCAGCCGCAGCGCCGTTCCGCAGTGCTCCGACAGCGCCTCCGAGAACGATCCGTTCAGCGGCCGCGCGTGCAGGTTCAACCCGTAGAAGCGGACGGCCTCGGGCTCACCGAGCTCGACCGGCCCGCCGACCTCCGCGCCGTCCGGGAAGCGCAGCGACAGCGTCTGCGCGCGCGCATCGTGATCGGCGACGACTGCGGCCAGCGGCCCCAGCCGCGTGACGCTGACCATCGCGCCGCGCTCGTCGACGAGGAAGAACGCGCGGTCGCCGGGGATGCCGTCCTCGGTGATCTCCACCTCGTTGCGGTGCTGCAGGCGCAGCCCCTTGACGGGCGTGAAGGCGATCCAGGCGACGGACCCCACGGTTATGGGTTCAGCGTGCGCCTGAGCAGGTAGCCGGCGATGGCAGCAAGGACCGCAAGCAGGATGAACAGGCCGAAGCTCGCGATGCCTACGATCGACAGCACGAGCACGACGACAGCGGCAAGCGCGAGGCCGCCTGTGATCAGAACGAGGCGATAGGCGCGCTGTTCGCGCTTGCTGCGCGAGACGCCTCCGCCACGTCGTGGTGTCAGATCGCTCATACCCCTAGTGTGGCGCAGTGCGCGCGACGACGCCGAGTCGCGTGCGAGGAACCACTTCGATGAACGGCCACAGCGCCCGCGCGGCGGTCGCCGCCGCGCCCAGCGCGATCGCACGGCCGCTCGACGACCCGAGGCGCTCGAGGTCCCGCAGCGCGCCGCGCCAGTCCTCGTTGCGCAGATCGAGCAGCGCGTGCAGCGGGCGCGGCGCGGCACCGACGGCGGCGAGTTCGAGCAGGGTGGCCGAAAGGGCGGTCGTGCGCTCGCGCAGGTCGCGCGGTAGCGCCACCGGCGCACCGGCCGCGGCGCGCACAGCGAACGCGCCCGCGAGCATGTCGTCGCCCTCGGGAGTCAGGCCGGCCCCGCGGCCGAGCAGGCCGGCGACGGCGGCGCCCATGTCGCCGTCGCGCAGCGCGTCGATCGCCTCCGGCGCCGGCCGCAGCGCGCCGTCGTCGGCTGCCCCGAGCGCGGACAGCACCGCCCGCCCGCGGCGCGTCATTGCCGGCCCGAGCACGATCGCGGGCAGGACCGGGTCCCACACGACGGTCGGGCCGCGATCGAGGACGATCGCGTTGGGCAGCCACGGGGTGCCGGCCGGCGCGATCAGCGCCACGAAGCCGTCGAGGTCGAGCTGCCCCGGCTCGGCGGCCCACGACTCCCACCCCGGCCGCAGCCGCGCCATCACCGGCGCGGCGATCGCGGTCATCCCAGCTCCTCGACGAGCGCCGCCAGCGCGTCGCGGAACGGCTCGATCGGCTGGTGCGCGACGCCGGCGCCGATCTGGCCGGCGTCGCGCGAGGCGTGCAGCACGCCGGTCGTGATCTGCGGCGCGATCTCGAGCTCGACGACCAGCCGCGCGTCGATGCCGACCGGCCTGCCGGCATGGTCGAGCGCGGGCAGCGTGAAGCGCGCCGAGCGCCCCGCGCAGATCTCGCCCATCAGCTCGCGTGCGCTCGGCCGCGTCGGCCGCGTCGCCGCCGAAGAACGCCGCGACGGCCGGCGCGGCGGCGACCGCCATGCCGCCGAGCCCGACGCACTCGATCACCGCCGAGTCGCCGATGTCGAGCGCCGCGTCGTCGGCCGTGAAGCCCTCGCGCAGCAGCGCGTCCTGCACCGGCGCGGCGGGCGCCGTGAACCAGCGGCCCGGTAGCCCGGCAAGCTGCACGGCCATCTCGGTGCCGTTGCGCGACATGAGCGTGACGACGCTCGAGCCCACCGCGCCCGCCGCCGCCAGCGAGGCGCACTTGGCCGCGGCCATGGCGAGGTTGAGGAAGAAGTGGTGGTTGGCCGTCAGCTTCGCCGCCACCTCCTCGCCGCCCTCGGCGGCGAACGCTGGCAGCAGCCGTCGCCACAGCAGGTTCGTCGTCGCCTGGCTGCGCATGTGCAGCTCGTCGCCCATCTGCAGGCCCTGCGCGGCCAGGTCGAAGACGTCGATCGGCCCGGTGCGCGTCGAGCAGCCGCGCCAGGAGTGGGCCCGCGCAGTCGCGCAAGAACCGCGCGCCGGCGACCGCCTCGTCGTCGCCGACGCCGAACCACAGCGTCCGCCCCGGCCCCTCGTTCAACGTCGAGTATGCGCGCACCCCGGCCGCGTCGTCCTCGACGACCCACACCGGCATCGACGGCGAGCAGACGCCCGTCATCGGCCCGACGTGGTCGTGCTCGTTGCCGCTGCGCAACCGCACATCTCCCGCCGCGAGCGCGGCCCCGGCGGCGGCGCGGTCGTCCGCCCAGCCCTCGAACAGGCAGGCGGCGACGAGCGCGCGGCGCTGGGGCTCGCAGACGTCCTCCCAGGCCGATCGGCGGTCCCGCGTGCAGCAGCGTGCCGTCCTCGAGGCCGGCGATCGACCTCGTGGGCCGGCGCGACGGCCACCACGTGTGGCCGCGTCCCCTCGATCGCCGCCAGCGCCGCCGCGTTGGCCGCGTCGATGCGCTCACCGTGCGCGCCCCAGGCGCGGCGTAGCAGCGCCACCAGCATCGGGGTCGCCGCCGCCCGGCGGGCGCCAGTCGACGTCGATCGCCGTCGCGCCCTGCTCGCGCACCGCCTCGGCGAAGGCCGGCAGTCCGACGTTGACGGCGGCGACGCTCTGCAGCACGCTGGCGCTCGCCCCGTGACCGGACTCGCTCATCTCGCCGCCACCGTCCGCGACGCGCCCGGCCTCCTCGCCAAGCGCGACCTGCGCCTGCTCGACCGCCTGCCGTTCCCGGTCGACGGCGACGACGCGGCGGTCGTCGCGCACGGCGACGAACAGCTCGTCCTGTGCGGCGAGGCGATCGCGCCGGCCCTGCTGACCGCCGACCCGTTCGCCGCCGGCGCCGCCGCGGTCGTCACCAACGTCGCCGACGTGCGCGCGATGGGCGGGCGCCCGCTCGGCCTCGTCGACATGCTCATCAGCCCCGATCGCGTGCACGCCGACCGCGTTCTCGACGGCCTGGCGTGGGCGGCCGACCGCCTCGGCGTCGCCGTCGTCGGCGGGCATCTCACGCTCGGCGGGCCGCCCGCGCTGTCGGCGTTCTGCGCCGGATCGGTGAAAGCGCCGCTGCGCGCCGGGGCCGCGCGGCCCGGCGACGTGCTGCTGGCAGCGTTCTGCCTGGACGGCGAGCAGCGCGACACCGAACCGCCGATCTTCACCTCGCTGCGCGACCGCGACCCGGCCCTGCTGCGCGACGACGGCGAGGCGCTCGTCGAGGTCGCCGAGCGCGGCCTGTGCCACGCGGCGCGCGACGTCTCGATGCCCGGCGTGGCGGGCTCGCTGCTGCAGATGCTCGAGCTCGCGGCGTGCGGCGCGACGCTCGACCTCGACCGCCTTCCGCGCCCCGGCGGCGTCGCGCTCGAGCGCTGGCTGATCACGTTCCCGAGCTTCGGCTTCGTCCTCGCCGCGACGCCCGAGAGCGCCGAGGCCGCGTGCGAGACCTTCACCCGCCGTGGGCTGACATGCGCGCCGTGCGGCACGTTCGACGACACCTGCGTGCTGCGGCTGGCCGGCGGAGATGAGTCGGCGGTGGTGTGGGACCTTGCCGCCGAGCCGCTCACACGCGCCGGCTGAGAGGAATCGCCATGGGCTGGTGCCGGCGGCCGTGGAAGACCTCCGCCTCGCCGTCACGCCGCCAGCCGAGCGACTCGAAGAACGCGACGTTGGGCACCTGGATCATCGCCACCATCCGTGCCCCGCCGCGCGCGCCCGCCGTGGCGACCGCGAAGCGTACGAGCCGCGCGCCGAGCGACCCGTGGCGCACCTCGGGCAGCACGGCCAGGCGGTCGCCCTTCCAGTCGCCCGCACCCAGCGGATAGAGGCGCACGGCCCCGGCGATCCTGCGGCCGGCGATGCCGATCGCGTGCAGCGTCGACGCCGTGCCGTCGCGCTCGTCACGGTCGTCGCCGGCGAACATCTCCTGCTCGTCGACGAAGACCGCGCAGCGCACCGCGTGATGCGCCGCGAGATCGCGCCGGCCGCGGCACAGCCGCACGGCTATGGCGGTCCTAGGAGGCGCGACGGCCGGCGAGGTCACGCCAGCGCTCCTTCTCGAAGACGCGCTCCCACGCCGACAACCCCGAGCACGCCTGGCAGCGCGCGCAGCCGGCGCCGGCCGCTGCATGGTCGAGGTCCGCGCCGGCCAGCATCGCGGACACCGAGCGGTAGATCGAGGCCACGTAGTCGGGGTCGGGCGGCCGCTCGTCGGCCATCAACGTGCCCGGCACGGGCCGCAGCGGCACGACGAACGGGTAGACGCCCATCTCGATCGCGCGCCGGCAGCCGTCCTCGGTGAGGGCGCGGTCCTCGCCCATGCCGAGGATCACGTACGTGCTCACGCGCCCGCGGCCGAAGATCTCCACGGCACGCTCCCACGCGCGGAAGTAGCCGTCGATGCCCGCCTGAGCCTTGCCCGGCGCCACCCGCGCGAGGACCTCGGGATCGAAGGTCTCCAGGTGCATGCCGACCGCGTCGACGCCGGCGGCGTGCACCTCATCGAGCACCGCGAGGTCGTCGGGTGGCTCGAACTGCACCTGCACCGGCAGCCCGCAGGCCTCCTTGATCGCCGTCGCGCACCTGCTGATGTACAGCGCGCCGCGGTCGCGTCGGTTCAGCGAGCCGGTGGTCAGCGTGACGTCCACGGCGCCGTCGAGGTCACGGGCGGCGGTGCAGACCTCGGCCAGCATCGCGGGCGTCTTCACCGGCACCGTCTGCTCGCCACGCGTCAGCTCGATGCCGCAGAACGCGCACTGCTCGTGGGTGCCCCAGTAGATGCACTTCTGCACGACGGTCGAGGCGATCGAGTCGAGGTGCAGCAGCGCGATCTTCCAGTAGGGCACGCCATCGGCGGTCTGCATGTCGTACATGCGCGGCCGCGGCGGCACCACCACGGGCGCCACGTACTCGCCGCCGAGCTCCAGGCGCGCGCCGCGCTCGCCGATGCGCAGCGTGTACGGGGAGCGCTGGGCATACTCGGCGTGCATCGGGACCGTGAGCGGAAGCCCGCGCACCCACAGGAAACCGGCGTCGGACGGCCCCGCGCCGCCGCGGCGGCCCTGTACGCCGCCGCCGGATTCATCCTCGACGCGCACGCCTAGCGACTGCAGCTCGACCACGAGCCGGCGGTCGTCGAGCGCAAGGGTGGCGTGGTCAGCCACGGCCCGCGAACAGCTCCTCGTAATTGCGCCAGAAGACGCGTTCCTTGAGCTCCTGCGAGATGCCGCGGATACCGTTGATCTTCCAGTACTCGCTCATGAAGTCCGACCACGGCTCATCGGAGCCGAAGAAGACCCGGTCGCCGCCGACGCCGGTGTTCTCGATCTCGGTCAGCAGCCAGCGCGCCCCGAAGCCGATCGCCCAGGAGGTGTCGGTGTAGACCTTGTAGCCGTCCCTGACCCACTGCAGGAACTTCGGCACCAAGCGGATGTGGCCCGAGACCCCGCCGCCGAAGTGCACGAGGTAGATCTTGCAGCGCTTGCCGTACTCCTCGACCAGCGGGATGAAGTTCGAGATGTCGGAGTTGCCGCCGGGGCTCGTGTGGAAGTGAAAAACGAGGTCGTGCTTCTCGCAGGCGTCGAAGCACTCGTCGGCGATCGCCTTCGTCTCCTCGTCCCACGAGCCGGGATCGGGGTTGCCGCCGAGCAGGAAGGTCGTCTTGAGCGCGACGACGCGAGACTCGCCCGCGAGCTTCAGCGCCTTGCGCGTCATCTCCGCATTGCGCGGCAGGAAGGAAACCCAGATCGCGGCGAGGATCCGGTCGTTGGTCGTGGCCGCGTCCATGACCACGTCGTTGAGGTCGAACGAGATCTCGTGCACCGGCACGCCGTAGTTGGACATGGTCAGCGCGCGCTCGATCTTGAACTCGTCCATGTGGTTCTTCACGAACTCGGCGGTCGAGCGGTAGTCGTAGACCGTCGGCTTGACCGGATGCTCGAGGTCGTAGAACTTCCACGGCGGGATCTCGCCGATGTGGCAGTGCGCGTCGATGATCCGCTGCGGGTGGGTCACGTTCATCGGGTCAGTCCTTTCCGAACGTCGCCCGGGCCTGGGCGATGCGCGCCTCCCACTCGTCGGGCGTACGGTAGGTCTGGGCCGGCATCAGCGGCGGCTCGTCGAGCAGCCAGGTACCGGTCCGTGGATCGAGCTGGACGACCTCCAGCGCGTAGGTGGCCGGGCGGTCGACGTCGCGCTTACACGATGCGTGCAGCGCCCGCCCCGAGCGCACGTGCATCTCGAGGCGATGCGAGCCCATCGGGGCGACGTCGTCGAACAGCACGACCCACTCGGCGCCCTCGCGCTGCGCCTGCTCAAGACGTTCGCGCGCGATCTCCTTGCCGCGCGAGCGCGTGATCTCGCGGTGGCGATGGCAGAAGGCCGCGTCGCGCACCGCGTCGAGGTCCATGAACGCGCGCATCGACGGCGCGTGCGCGGCGACCACCGCACCCGCGAGCTCGCGCCGCTCCTCCCACGCGGTCACGAGCTCGTCCTCGGTGCCGACGTCGGACAGCTCGTCGGCCACCGCACGCACCATGGTCAGGTACTGCTCGTACATCGCCGCGTCCACCATCACGGTCGGGTAGACGCGCGCCTCCGCGCGTCGCCAGGCCGCGATGGCGTCCTCGCGGACAGGTGCCATCAGTGGTTCCTCCGGCGGGTCCTGTGCCGGTTTCCCGGGATGCAGGCGGATGCCTGGCAAGGACGCAGGGCGAAGCCTTTGCTGGTGGCAAAGGCGAGTCCGAGGACGCGGCCAGGCGCCGTCTGCGCCCGGGAGGCCGGTGCAGGACTCGCCGGAGGGACCACTTACACCGTCCAGGTGTTGAGCTGGAAGGCGCGGTCGCGCCAGGCGGTGAGCGCGGCGTCGAGCACGTCGAGGGGATGGAAGGGCGTCACCCCGTCCATCAGGAAGTCCTCGGGGAAGCCGTAGAGCGCGCCGCACGCGAAGCGGCAGGCGTACACGGTTCCGCCCTCGTCGAGGAACGTGCGGATCTGGTTGTTGATGGCCATGTGGCCCGGGAAGGCCTCGTCGCCGACCTTCGGGAACCCGCGGGTGCCCGAGGCCATCAGCACGCCGGGCCCGTAGAGGACCAGCTTCGTCTCGAAGCCCTTGCGCAGCACGCGCGTCGTCGTGAGCAGGTTGACCAGCCCCACCGAGCCCTCGTATGGCACGGTGTGCATGAACGTGTAGGCGGACTCGCCGTCTTCGGCCTGGACGTCTGGGAAGATCTTCTCCTTGACGTCGAAGAGCTCGGTACCCGCCGGCTGCTCGGCGAGGTCGGTCTTGGCCACGTCGCACCCCCTGTTTGGGAACGCAGATGCCGTGCGTGCTTGGACGCCGGCCGATCGTGTCGGATCGCGAATGGTGTTCTATCTGCGCCGAGCGGCCCGAGTCAAGCGATAAGCGCGGGGAATGTTGCGACAGTGACCGCCTGTCCACCCCCTTGCGGCCGCCGGTCCATCTACGATAGGAAACGGCCAGGAGCGTTTGCACTGGCCTTTCTTATAGTGCACATTTCGTCTTGGAAAGTTGATGACGACGCCAACGCAGCAGCTGACAGAGCCCCACTTCGCCACCGACATCGAGCAGACGGTGTCGGCCATCGGCGCCAAGGTCGCCAAGGCGCGGGCCGAACGTGGCTGGTCGCTGCAGCAGCTCGCGCGCCGCGCCGGCCTCTCCCCCGCCGCGATCCACAAGATCGAGAAGAGCGGCATGACGCCGACGATCACGAGCCTGATGAAGGTCGCCACCGCGCTCGGGCGCAGCGTCGGCTACTTCATCGAAGAGGCCGATCCGCTGCGCCCGGTGACGGTCGTGCGCCGCGACGAGCGCGCGCAGCTCTACACGTCCAAGAAGGGGCTCGTGCTGCAGAACGTCTCGGGCCGCTACGGCCCGTTCTTCGCTGCCGGCGCCGACGCGTTCGTCGAGCCGCGCGCCGACAGCGGACCCGAGCCGATGGTCCACCCCGGCGAGGAGCTCGTCGTACTGCTCGAGGGCGAGATGGGCTTCACCGTCGACGGCGAGGACTACGAGCTGCGGGCAGGCGACTCGATCCACTTCCGCACCGCCCACCCCCACTCCTGGCGCAACCCGACCGACCGCCCGGCGCGGGCGATCTGGCTGGCCATCCGCAGCGCGTAGGAGGCACGCAGCTGCCATGGCCGCCTCGTCGTCGCGTTCGGGGGCAATGCCCTGATCCGCGAGGACGAGCGCGGCACCTGGCCCGAGCAGACCGCCAACGCGCTCGAGGCCGCGCGCGCCGTCGCCCGGCTCGGCCGCGCCACGAGGTCGTGCTCACGCACGGCAACGGCCCGCAGGTCGGCGCGCTCGCGCTGCAGCAGGCGATCGGCGAGCCGCACGCACCGGCGCTGCCGCTCGACGTGCTGACGCGATGACGCAGGGCGAGATCGGCTACCTGCTCCAGCAGGCGCTGACCGCGGTCGACCCGACGCTGCCCACCGCGACCGTGCTGACGCGCGTGCTCGTCGACGACGACGACCCGGCGTTTCCGACGAGCCGACCAAGCCCATCGGGCCGTTCTACGGCGAGGACGAGGCGCGGCGGCTGGCGAGCGAGCGCGGCTGGCACGTGGCGCCCGACGCGGGCCGCGGCTGGCGGCGGGTCGTGCCGAGCCCGCGGCCGCTGCGGGTCCTGGAGGTCGACCACGTGCGCCGGCTCGCCGAGGGCGGCGTGCTCGTCATCGCCGCGGGCGGCGGCGGCATCCCGGTGACATGGCGCGAGGGAACCTCGTCGGCCTCGACGCCGTCATCGACAAGGATCGCTGCTCGGCCGAGCTCGCGGTCGCGCTCGGGGCCGACCTGCTGGTGCTGCTCACCGGCGTGCCGCGCGTCGCGCTCGACTTCGGCACGCCGACCGCGCGCGAGGCGCTGCGCCTGACGGTGTCCGACGCGCTGCGCCATCTCGACGCGGGCGAGTTCCCGGCCGGCAGCATGGGGCCGAAGATCGAGGGCGCGGCGCGCTTCGTCGATCACGGCGGTCGCGCGGTGATCACCGCCGCCGGCACCTCGCCGCCGCCGTGCGCGGCCAGGACGGCACCTGGATCGTCCCCGACTCCGACGGGCCCTCGCTGCTGGCGCCCGCCCCGTGGCGGCGTGACAGCGCGCCATTGCTCGCCCGTCGCAAGCCTCGAGCCGCGGCGCGGGTCCTCGCGATGAGCTGGCAGGTCCTGACGCTCCCCAACCGCTACGTCGACAGCGTGCGGCTGATGGGCATCGCGCAGACGGCTGCGCGGGCACGACGGCGTGGCCGCTGCGAGGTGGTGATGGGGACGCCGGCGAACCTCGAGGCGCTGGCCGCGCTGGGGGCGCGCGCAGAGGCTCGGCCCGACCGACGTCGTGATCGCCGTCGAGGGCGAGGACGGCGCGGCGACGAGGTCCTGGCCGAGGTCGAGCGGCTGCTCGCGGGCGGCGCGGGCGCAACCCCCGACCGCGGCCCGCAGCGGCCGCGCACGCTGGCCGCCGCCGAACGGGAACGTCGCGCTTGTCTCGGTGCCCGGCGAGTACGCGGCGCTCGAGGCCCACCGCGCGCTGACCGCGCGGCCTGCACGTCTTCCTGTTCTCCGACCACGTCTCGGTCGCCGACGAGATCGCGCTCAAGCGCCGCGGCGCCGAGCGCGGGCTGCTGGTCATGGGCCCCGAGTGCGGCACCGCGATGCTCGGCCGGCGTCGGGCTCGGCTTCGCCAACGTCGTCCGCGCCGGGCCGGTCGGCGATCGTCGCCGCGGCGGGCACCGGCGCGCAGGAGGCGCGCGTGCCTGCTCGACGCCGCGGGCGTCGGCGTGTCGCACATCGTCGGCGTCGGCGGGCGCGACCTGTCGGCCGCCGTCGGGGCGGATCATGTTCGCGCCAGGCGATCGCGATGCTCGCCGCCGACGACGCGCACCGAGACGCTGCTGCTCGTGTCCAAGCCGCCGGCCCGAGGCGGTCGACGCGCTCGGCGACGTCGACGCCGGCGGCAAGCGCGTCGTCGCCGCGTTCGTCGGCTGGGACGGCGAGCGCCGGCTTCGAGGTCCACCCGACGCTCGAGGCGGGCGCGTTCGCCGCCGCCTCCGGTCGAACGTCCCTGGTGCCGAACAGGATTCCAACGCCGGGACGTTCGAGCGCGGGCGGGCGACTCCTCGGGCTGTTCTCCGGCGGCTCGCTCGCGCACGAGGCGTGCGTGGTGCTCGAGCCGCTCGTCGGGCCGGTCGGCACCGAGCCCGAGGCGATCGACGGCAACGGCCACGTTGTGGTCGACCTCGGCACGGAGGAGTACACGCAGGGGCGCCCGCACCCGATGGTCGACCTCGACCGTGCGCCTGGCGCTGCTGGAAGACGCGGCCGGCGACGGGCGACCGGCTGCGTCCTGCTCGACGTCGTGCTCGGCCACGGCGCGCACGCCGACCCGGCGGCGGAGCTCGCCGGCGCGGTGCGGCGCATCGCCGAAAGCGCGCCGGTCATCGCGCACGTGTGCGGCACCGCCGCCGATCCGCAGGACGCGCGCCGCCAGGCGCGCACGCTGCGCGACGCGGGCGCGATCGTCGCGCCGTCCAACGCCGCGGCCGCGCGGCTGGCCGCGAGGGCGATCGCGTGAGGATCGCGATGCTCACCTACTCGGTGAAGCCGCGCGGCGGCGTCGTGCACGCGCTCGCGGTGTCCGAGGCGCTGGCGCGGCGCGGCCACGACGTCGAGCTGTTCGCGCTCGCCCGCCCGGGCGACGGCTTCTTCCGCGGCCGCCGGTCGGGCCGCAGCGTCGTCCGCCACGTCGCCGCCCGACGCGCCGTTCGACGAGCGCATCGCGCGCATGCTCGACGCCTACGCCGAGGGCCTGCGCGACCGCTGCGCGACGGCGGCTTCGACGTCGTCCACGCGCAGGACTGCCTGTCGGCCAACGCCGCGCTCGACGCTGCGCGACGAGGGCGTCATCGACCACGTGATCCGCACCGTGCACCACGTCGACGACTTCACGTCGCCGTCGCTCATCGAGTGCCAGGACCGCTCGATCGCCGAGCCCGACCACGTCCTGTGCGTCTCGCAGCCGTGGGTCGAGCGGCTGCGCGACGAGTTCGGCGTCGAGGCCGGGCTCGTGGCCAACGGCGTCGACGCCGCGCGCTTCCGGCCGCCGCGCGACGACGGCGAGCGCGCGGCCGCGCGCGAGCGCGCGCGGGCCTCGGCGACGCGCTTCGCGGTGCTCACGGTCGGCGGCATCGAGCCGCGCAAGGGCTCGCTCACGCTGCTCGCGCGCTTCGCCGCCGCGCGCAGGGCGCTCGCCCGAACGCCGACCCGCTGCTGCTGATCGCCGGCGGCACGACGCTGTTCGACTACCGCGACGAGCTCGAGCGCTTCGACGCGCGCGCGAGCGAGCTCGGCGTGGACGGCGACGTGCGCGTGCTCGGCCCTGTCAGCGACGCCGAGCTCGAGGGCCTCTACCGCGCGGCCGACGTGTTCGCGTTCCCCTCGGTCAAGGAGGGCTTCGGGCTCGTCGCGCTCGAGGCGCTCGCCGCCGGGCTGCCGGCGGTCGTCGTCCGACCTCGACGTGTTCCGCAGCTTCCTCGCCGACGGCGAGAGCGCGCTGCTCGCGCCGGTCGGCGACGACCGGGCGCTCGCCGCCGCGCTGGAACGCGTCGCGGCGAGCCCGGCGCTCGCCGAGCGCCTGCGCGCGGGCGGGCGGGCGGTCGCCGCCCGCCACAGCTGGGACGCGCGCCGCCGCGGCGCACGAGGCGCCTACGAGCGCTTCCTCGGCGGGCTGATGGCGCTCGAGGTCGTGGCCACGTGGCACGGCGGCTTCGCCACGGCTGTCGAGGCGCGCGGCCATGCGATCCGCGTCGACGAGCCCGAGACCGCGGGCGGCACGGACACCGGCATGATGCCGACCGAGCTCTTCTGCGCGGCGCTCGCGAGCTGCTTCTGCCTCGCGGTCGGCCTCGCCGCCGGCAAGCGCGATCTCGACGTCCCGGGCCTGCGCGTCACCGTGACGGCCGAGCGCGCGGGCCGCGAGCTGCGCTACGAGCGCTTCGTCGTCAACACCGCGGCGGCGGTCGAGCCCGACCTCCTGGCGCGCTGGTCGAGCGCGCGCGGCCGCTGTGCTGGGTGTCGAACACCCTGGCGAGCGGCGTGTCCGTGGAGTATGTTCACGCTACTACCGTCAACGAGGATTTCCGAAAGTAAATGGCCCTCGAGAACGTCTCAGAGCTCAGCGAAGTCCTCGCCGAGCGCGCCCGCCTCGGCCGCGTCTTCGCGCGCCACGCCTACGGGATGCGCGCTGGGTCGACCTCTTCTCGGCCCGCGTGCCGAGCGTCGACGATCCCGAGGCCAAGGAGCTGCTCGCCGAGCTCGTGGCCGACAACGCCCGCCACATGCTCCTGTTCCGTGAGCGCGCGGCCGCGCACGGCGTCGACCCCGACGCCTACGACCCCCCGCCCGAGGGCGAGGTCATCTACGAGCGCATCGACGACCTCGCCGCGCTCGACGAGCTGGTCGGCTACGCACTCGGCTCGCTCGACCACTTCACCGAGTTGCTCGCCGTCTACCGCGAGGCGGCCGACGGCGACGACCGCGCCGCGATCGACAGGGTCACGGCCGACGTGCGACGCATGCGCACGGCCCTCGCGCCGCTCGCGGGCGGCGACGGCGAGCGGCGGGCCGCCGAGGCCCACGAGCTCTACCGCGTCCGCGAGCTCGTCGAGACGCCGCGCTACGCGCATGCCGGCTGAGGCCGCCGCCGACCTTCGCCGATCTGCAGCGCGAGCTGTCGCCGATCTCCCCGCGCGCCTGGCGCTTCGCCGCGCTGCGCGTTGCCTCACGAACCGGCGCGCTGCTCGCGACGGGCTGCGCATCGGCTACCGCCACGGCTTCGACTCCGGGCCGTTCATGGCCCACGTCTACGCCAACCGACCGTCGGGGCGCACGCCGCTGGGCCGCGCCATCGACCGGCGCCTTCTGCGCCGGCGCACCTGCGTGGCCTTTCGCGACATCCGCGTGCTCGCCGAGCGCGCGGTCCTCGACGCGCTGCGCGCCGAGCGCACACCCGCGCCGGTGGTCGCCGACCTCGCGGCCGGCCCCGCGCCGTACCTGCTCAACGCGCTGACACGCCACCCCCACGCCCGCGCGATCGTCGCCGACATCGACCCCGACGCGCTCGAGCAGGCGCGCCGCGGAGCCGAAGCGCTCGGCCTCGGCGACCGCGTGCACTACGTTCGCGCCGACGCCTTCGATCGCGCTGCGCTCGCGGCGCTGCGCCCCGGTCCCGACGTCGTGGTCGAGCTCGGCCTCTACGGCATCTACCACGACGACGCGCTCATCGAGCGCCACATGCACGACCTGGCCACGACGGTCTGTCCGAACCAGATCGTCTTCAACGTCCAGACGCGCAACCCGGAGATCGAATACATCGCGCGCGTCTGGGTCAACCACGAGGGCGGGCGCTGCGTGTGGCGGCTGCGCCCGGTCGAGCAGATCCTCGACTGGGCGAGCGCGGCCGGCTACGAGCCGACGGCCGTCGAGGCCGACCGCTTCGACATCTACCGCGTCGTGCGGCTCGTACGCGAGGACGAGGCCGCATGAGCAGCGTGCTGACCTGGGCCGCGCCCGCGGGCGCGCGCGCGGCGATCGGCTCGCGCCGGCTGGCGGCACTGCAGGCGAGCCACCACGCCATGTGGAACTACGTCACCTACCGTGACGCCATCGCGCTGGTCGGCCTCGGCCCCGACGAGCTCTATCCCGAGGGCACGACGCGCCTGCCGGCCGACTGGGCCGACCTCGGCTGGCTGACCTGCTTCCACGGCCCGCCGGCCTCGGCCGTCGAGGCGATGCGCGCCGCGCTGGAGCCCGACGCGCTCGACGTCTACCCGCCCGACCTCATCGAGCCGCTGCGCGACGCGGCGGCCCAGGCGCTGGGCCGCGCGCGCGACGACGACTTCGAGGTCATCGGCACCGAGGGCGCCCAGGCCGGGCTCGCGCTCGCGCTGCTCGCGGCCATCGACCCTGGCGACGAGGTCGTGCTCGGCGACCCGGGCTACTTCCACCTGCCCTCGGCGGTCCTGGCCGCCGGCGGCGTGCCGGTCACGGTGCCGATCGGCCCCGAGAACGACTACCGCCTGGACCCCGAGGCGGTGGCCGCCGCGATCACGCCACGAACGCGTGCGATCTGCCTGGTCGACCCGAGCAATCCCTACGGCACGCTCGCCGCCGCCGACGAGGCCGCCGCGCTCACCGCGCTGGCCGAACGCCACGGGCTGTTGCTGATCCACGACGTCACCCACTCGCTGCTGGCCGTCGACCCCGGCGCGCCGCCGGCGGCGCCGCCGGCCGGCCCGCACGCCGTCGCCACCTTCTCGGTCTCGCACTGCTTCGGCATGGCCGGCGCGCGGATGGGCTTCCTCGCGGGCGATCCCGCGCTGATGCGCGGGTGCCTGCAGCTCAAGGCCGCGCTGACGCGCCTGAACACCAATCTCGTCTCCCAGCGCGGCGCGCTCGCCGCGCTGCGCGACGACGGCTACCGCGTCGGCGCCGAGTCGGCGATCCGCGCCAACCTCGGCCGCCTGGAGCAGACGCTCGCGCGGCTCGACGGGCTCGAACTCGCGGTACGCCCGCAGCGCGGCCTGGCCTGCGCGCTCGAGCTCGCCGACGACGGCCCGACGGCCCAGGAGCTGATGGTCGCCCTGTTCGCCCGTCGCGTGGCCGTCTACCCCGGCGACGGCCTCGGCGACGTCCGCGCCGCGACGACGGTGCGCCTCAACCTCTCGGCGCCGCCGTGGGCCATGGAGCACCTCGACGCCGTGCTCGCCGACGCGCTGGCCGAGGCGGCCGCGGGGCGCTGGCGCGAGCCGGTCGCCGAGCTGCTCGACGGCAAGGGCACGGAGCGCGCGGCCCGCCTGGCGCAGCGGGTGCGGCGGCAGCGATGACGCCGGCCGAGCTCGTCGCCGAGCACGGCTCGCCGCTGTGGCTGGTCGACCTCGATCGCGTGCGCGCCAACCTGCGCGCGTTCCGCCGCGCGTGGCGGGCCGCTTGGCCCGACACCGAGATCTCCTACTCCTACAAGACCAACCGCCTGCCCGCGATCGTGCGCGCGCTGGCCGCCGAGGGCGCCGGCCACGAGGTCGTGTGCGCGGCCGAGTATGCGCTGGCCCGCGACGCGATCGGCGCCGCCGGGCCCGACATCGTGGTCAACGGGCCGGCCAAGCCCGACGAGCTGCTGAGCCGCGCCGCCGCCGACGGAGCGCTCGTGATCGCCGACTCCGAGGACGAGCTGGAGCGGCTCGCCATGGCCGGAGTCGTGCGCGCCGGCCTGCGCGTCGCGCTGCCGGGCATCGGCGTCGAGCCGACGCGCTTCGGCATCGCGCCGCGCGCCCTGCCTGCCGCGGTGGAGCGCGCGCGGGCGCTGGGCCTGCACGTCGAGGCGCTCAGCGCGCACCTGGTTTCGACCGGCTTCGAGCGCCCGCTCGCCCGCGCCCGCCGGCTGGGCGCAGCGATCATGGTGCGCTGGCCGCCCGCGCCCGGCGGCCACGCGCGCGCGGCCAACCGCCTGGGCCGGCTCGCCCGTCGCCTGGATGTCGGGACGATCGACCTCGGCGGCAGCCTCCCCGCCGCGCCGGCGGTGGCCGCGCACGCCGACGCGGTCGCGAACGCGCTTCTGGACAGCCGCTTCGAGGGGCGCGTCATGCTCGAGCCGGGTCGAGCGCTGGTCAGCGACGCCGTGGACCTCGCCTGCACGGTCGTGGCCGTCAAGCACCTGGCCGATGGCACGCGCTGTGTCGTCGTCGACGCGGGCACCAACCTCGTGCCGGGCGCGCTGTGGACGTGGCCGCGGATCGAGGCGCCCTCCGGCGAGCCCACCGGCCGGGCGCTGATCAGCGGCCCGCTGTGCCTGAACGTCGACGTCCTGCACCCGGCCACGCCACTGCCCGACGTGGCCGCGGGCGACGTCCTGATGGTGCGCGCCGTGGGCGCCTACCAGCAGGCGCAGGCGACGCGCTTCGGCGACCTGCACCCCGCGGTGGTCGCCCGCGACGACGGCCGCTGGCGCGTGTGCGTCCGCCGTGAGAGACTCGAAGACCTGCTGGCCGGCGATCTCGACGGGGCCCTCGCCGGGGCCGCGGCGCCGAGCGGCCTAGAGGAAGGACAGCCATGACAGCGCGTCATTGCTCGACAGTCGTGACAGGTGACCTCAAGGGCGAGCCCTCGCGATGAGCGAACGGCTCATCGTCATCGGTGGCGGCGGCGCCGGCATCTCCGCCGCGACCACCGCCAAGCGCGTCGACCCCAGCCTTCGGGTGTCGCTCTACACGGAGTTCGAGGACATCGCCTACTCGCCGTGCGGAATCCCGTTCGTGATGGGCGGCGAGATCCCGCGCTTCGAGGATCTCTTCCTGTCCACGGTCGAGCGCTACGTGTCCGATGGCCTCGACATGCGCATGGAGACGGTGGTCACCGAGATCGACCTCGACCGCGGAACGATCACCGCGCGCAACCAGCACGAGGGCTTCGACAAGCTCATCGTCTGCACCGGCTTCGTGTGGGAGAAGCCCGACGTGCCGGGCGCCAACCTCGAGGGGCTGCACTACATCAAGAACATCCGCAAGGCGATGGAGTTCGACAAGCTCCTCGAGACGGTCAAGACCGTCGCCGTGGTGGGCGCCACGCCGCTCGGCGTCGAGATGGCCGGCAACCTCGGCCACCGCGGCCTGGAGGTGCACTTCGTCGACGAGGGGCCATGGGTATTGCACGAGGTGCTCGACCCCGACGTGGCCGAACCCGTTCACGAGTCGCTGACCAGCCGCGGCGTGACGCTGCACCTCGGCACCGCCGTCGAGGCGTTCGTCGGCGACGAGCGCGTGCGCGCGGTGGCCACGTCGAAGGGCGAGATCGCCTGCGACGTCGTCATCGTGTGCCTGCACAAGATGCCCAACACCGCGCTGGCCAGCGCGGCGGGCCTGCAGGTGGGCACGACGGGCGGGCTCATCGTCGACGACCACATGCGCACCACGACCGACGGCGTCTGGGCCGCGGGCGACGTCATCGAGGTGCCACACGGCCTGACCATGGTGCCGATCCGCGGCCTGACCGGGTCGCACGCCTACTCGCAGGGGCGTACCGCCGGCGCCAACGCGGCCGGCGAGGACCGCACCTACGACCCTGTCTGGGTGCCGTGGGGCCTGGTGGCCGGCGACTACACGATCGGCGGCTTCTCGCTCGGCGAGACGCTGGCCGGCGCAATGGGCGTGCCCTATGTGCTGGCCAAGGGGGTCGGCGTGTCGCGCGCCCGCTACTTCCCGGGCGCGACCAAGACCCACGTCAAGCTGCTGGCCGAGCCCGGCACGCTGCGCCTGATCGGCGGCCAGATCCACGGCGGCGAAGGCGTCAAGGAGCGCTCGGACTTCCTCGCCTTCGTGGCCAAGCGCGGCGCGACGCTCGACGACCTCGCCTGGATGGAGAACATCTACTCGCCGCCGATCGGCGCGCTGTTCGAGCCGATCGCGATCGCCGCGCAGAACGGCCTGGCCGAGCTGCGCAAGGGCGCAGCGACCGCGCCTGCCCAGCCCGCGCCTTCGGCGGTGCCCGCAGCCGGATGACTCACGCGGCCTCCAATTGGCGAGCCTGGACGGCGAGCGGAGGCATCGCGTGAGCGGTCTGGCGGCCGCGCAGCAGCGCCTGCGCGAGCGCGCCGAGCACCACCTGCGCCTGGCCGTGATGGAGGACCTGCGGGCGCGCCACCCGCAGGCGACCACCGAACCGCACCGCCAGAGCGGCGACTGGTTCTGGCGCATGGTCTTCGTCCCGCTGTACCGGCGCGTGCCGTGGGAGACCAAGCAGCGCGCGATGCGCGCGCTGCACATGACGGCCGAGGGTCACGGCTGGACGCCGCCGGCGCGGCGCCCCGGCGAGCCGTGGAGGCCGCCTCAGCCGTAGCGGCGCACGGCCGTGCGGAACGCCCTGGCGGCCGGCTTGTCGACGACCCGGCCGCCGGGAAGCTGCGTGCGCAGGCCCGAGTAGTCGAACGAGTTGGACGACGCGCGGTCGACGGTGACCCACGTGTACCAGTAGATCCGCTGCAGGCGCAGGACGTGGCGCGCGCGGATGAACAGCCGGTAGGCCTCGAGCAGGCGCTGGGCCTGCCCGGCCTCGGTCGTCTCCCAGTTCTGGGTCAGCGGCATCTTGCGGCCCTTGGCCGACGACCAGGTCAGCTCGGTCAGCCAGATCGGCTTGGTCCGCGCGCCGTTGCGGTCGAGCACGTCGCGGTTGAGCTTGACGATCTTGACGCTGTTGGAGGGCCGCCCGCTGAACGGGTGCACGGCGGCGACGTCGAAGCGCAGCTTGCTTCCGCCCTTGCGAAACAGGCGGCTGAGGTCGCGCCAGGAGAAGTTCGCCAGCCCGGCCATGACGACCGTCGCGCCGGGATCGGCCCCCTTGATCGCCGCGTACGTCGTGTTCAGCAGCCGCGCGTAGCCGCGCATGAAGGGCTGCTGCGTCCAGTAGACGGCGATGTTCGGCTCGTTCCAGACCTCCCACGCGCGCACCGGGCGCGGCCTGACCTCGGGGTGCTCGCGCCACAACTGGCCCTTCGGCCCGTAGCGCGCGACGAGGACCTTGGCGAACGCGGCGTAGTCGGCTGGGTCGCGCGGCGGTGAGAACGGGCTGCCCTGCTGTGTGGCCGCCCATCCCGGGGTCCGGACGATCAGCCCGAGCACGTCGATCCCGGCGCGCGCGGCGGCCAGCACCTTGCGATCGGGCAGCGTGTAGTCGTACTGGCCCTGCTGCGGCTCGACGAGGTCCCAGGCGATCTCGATGCGCTCGGTGCCGACGCCGTCGCGGCGCATGGTGGCCGACTCGGAGTCGAGCGCGAACGCCGGCTGGTCGAGCGGCCCGTTCGCCATGACCCCGAAGAAGTCGCGCGGGACGCGCGCCGCCGCCCCGGCCGGAAGGCACAGAGCGGCGACAACGGCGGCAAGGAGCGCTCGGCGCATCCGGCAAGCCTAGGCCAGGACCTCCTCTTCCACGTCACCTGGGGCGCGCAGGCCGAAGCGCTCGATGAGCCCCGGGATGGTGTCGGGCTGCATCTCGAGGCCGTAGCGCTCGCAGAGCTCGGCGAGCTCCTGCGGCTCGGCGCGCACGGCCCCGCCGAGGTCGACGAGCTCTTCGAAGAAGCGCTCGAAGCCGGCCGGGGCGATGATCTCGAGGATGCGGGCGGGCTCGTCGCCGGCGTTCCAGAAGGTGTGCCACTGGTTGCGCGGCTTGAAGATCAGGTCGCCCGGGCCGGCGACGACGACCTCGTCGCCCAGCAACGCCCCGACCCGGCCCTCGAGCACGTAGCTGTACTCGTCCTCGCGCAGGTGGCGGTGCAGCGGCGCGGCCAGGGCGCGCGGCGGCATCGGGTGCTCGACGAGCGAGAGCCCGCCGTCGGTCTCGGCCCCGTCGATCATGAAGCGCACGCCGATCATGCCCAGCGAGCCGGCCTTCCCGTCCGTCGGCCCGACCACCTTCGCCCCCGTCGTCTTCAGCATCGTTCTTCCTTTCATCGAACAATAATGTCGCGCCAATGTACAGACGCCCTCACGATCTGTCAATATTGGGTGGACAGCAATGGCCGACCAAAAGCGTCCATACCGGATGAAGAAGCGCGCCGAGCTCGAAGCGGCAACGCGCCGGCGCATCACCGAGAGCGCCGTCGCGCTGCACGGCACGGTCGGCCCCGCGCGCACGACGATGAGCGCGGTCGCCGAGCACGCCGGCGTGCGCCGCTCGACGCTGTATCGCCACTTCCCCGACGAGACCTCGCTCTTCGCGGCCTGCAGCGCGCACTGGGCGGCGCAGCACCCGGTGCCCGACATCGAGGCGTGGGCGGGAATCGAGGATCCCGACGAGCGCCTGCGCGCAGCGCTCGACGCGCTGTACTCGTACTACCGGCGCACGGCGCGGATGATGGAGAACCTCCTGCGCGACGAGGCGACCAGCGAGCCCGTCCGGCAGAACTTCAGCCGCTACCGCGACTACATCGCCGCCGCGCGCGCGGCGCTCATGCGCGGCCGCCCCCGGCGCAAGGCCCTCTCGGCGGCGATCGGGCACGCGCTCGCCTTCCACACCTGGCGCTCGCTCGCGCTCGACGAGGGGCTCGACGACGCTCAGGCCGCCGCGCTCATGTGCCGGCTGGTCGCGGGCTGACGGCGGCCGCGCGCGCGAAGATACGGCGTCATGCGCGTCATCAGCCTCGAGGACCACTTCTGGACGCCGGCGATCGCCGAGGCGATCGGCACCCTACGCAACCCCGACACCGACGCCGGCGGGCCACTCGCGGCCAACCTCGCCGATCTCGGCGAGCGCCGGCTGGCCGCCATGGACGCGGCCGGGATCGACCTTCAGGTGATCAGCCACACCACGCCGGGTGTGCAGCATCTCGACGCCGACACCGCGATCCCGCTCGCGCGCGACGCCAACGACGCGCTGGCCCGGGCGGTGGCCGACCATCCGGATCGCTTCGCGGGCTTCGCCACGCTGCCGACCTCCGCGCCGCAGGCCGCGGCCGACGAGCTCGAACGTGCCGTCACCGAGCTCGGCTTCCTGGGGGCGATGATCAACGGCCACACCAACGGGCGCTTCCTCGACGACCGCGCCTTCGACGTGCTGCACGAGCGCGCCGCCAGGCTCGGCGTCCCCCTCTACCTGCACCCCGCCGAGCCCGTGCCGGCCGTCCGCGATGCCTACTACGAGGGCTTCTCCCCGGCCGTGAGCTGGTTCCTCAGCGCGGCCGCTTTCGGCTGGCACGCCGAGACCGCGATCCACGTGCTGCGAATGGTCCTCGGCGGGGTCTTCGATCGTCACCCGGAGCTGTCGCTCGTGATCGGGCACATGGGCGAGATGCTGCCGTTCATGCTCCAGCGCGTCGACGACAACCTGCCGCCGACGGTCACGGGGCTCGAGCGGCTGCCGTCGGAGTACATGCTCGCCAACGTCCACATCACGACCAGCGGGCTGTTCAGCGTGCCGCCGCTCCTGTGCGCGCTGATGGTCTTCGGGGTCGAGCGGGTGCTGTTCTCCGTGGACTGGCCGTACGCGCCCAACGAGGAGGGACAGCGGCTGCTGGAGACCGCGCCGCTGAGCCCGGGCGACCTCGGGCTCATCGCGCACGGCAACGCCGAGCGTCTGCTGGGGCTCGCGGGTTAGACCGGACTAGGCGTAGGCCGCTTCCCGCGCCAGGATCGAGTCCAGCGCGCGGGACAGCTCCTCGCGCTCGAACGGCTCGGTCGAGCGCCACCCGACGATCCCGTCGGGTCGTACCAGCGACCCGCCGCCAGGTGACAGGCCATAGCCCTCGGCGAACCCCTCGGCGTCGATGACGTGCGCCTCCACGCCCTCGGGCGCCCAGTCGTCGGCCCCCGGGCCGGCGGCACGCAGCAGGACGAATGAGCGGCCGAAGAGATCGATCGTGGAGCGGTCATCGCCGAGCACGACGTGCGGCGCACGCGTTCCCGGCCGCCCCCGGCTCTCCGACGGATGCATGTGCAGGGCGCCGTCGTCCTCGCCGCCGTCCGCGATCACCGCGCTCGAGTGCATCACGAGCCCGAGCTCCATCTCGATGTCGGCGACGAGCGGCTCGACATCGTCGGTGCCGCGCTCGGGCACGACGCGCGTCGCGTAGCGGTTGTAGGCCTGCTCGACCACCAACCGAGACAGCGGGCCGCGCTCGGCGTCGTACGTGTCCAGCAGCGCCGGCTCGGCCTCGCCCTTGATCACGGCGGCGAGCTTCCACGCCAGGTTGCGGGCGTCCAGGATGCCGGCGTTGCCGCCGAAACCGCCGTTGGGCGGCACGACGTGCGCGGCGTCGCCGGCGAGGAAGACGCGCCCCTCGCTCAGGCGCGTGGCGTAGTTGGACTCAGCCCGCCAGTGCGCGACGTCGAGAACCTCCGACGGCACGTCGGGCGTGCCGATCGCGCTCTCCAGCAAGTCCTGCACGCGCTCTTCGGTGAGGCCGTCGCTGACGCTGACCGCCTCGTCGGTGGTGACGTCCTCGCCCACCGTGTTGATGACGAGGAACCCCTTGCCACCGCTGCGGTCCAGCCGGAAGAAGCCACGGAGCTCGGGGTTGTGGACGTAGATGACGCCCTGGTTGCGGTCCTTCAGCAGCGCCGCGCAGTCGGCGCGGAAGTAGATCGTGATGCTCCGCGAGAGCTCGCCGTAGCCGGCCATCGCGATGCCGAGGCGCCCGCGCGTGGGGCTGCGGTTGCCGTCGGCCGCGACGACGTAGCGCGCGCGGACCATTCGCTCGTCCCCGCTGTCGAGGTCGCGCAGCGTGGCCGTCACGCCATCGTCGTCCTGCTCGAGGCCCACGACCTCGGTGCGGTTGATCGTGGTGGCGCCGAGCTCGACCGCCCGTTGGCGAAGGATCGGCTCGAGCACGTCCTGGTTGATGAAGACCCGAACCGTCGGGCTCCAGCCCTCGACGCCCTCGTTGAGCTCCTTGACGTAGGTGGCGAGTTCGCGCCCCGCCAGCGACTCGACCGCGATGATCCCGCCGCTCGGGCTGTAGGTCTTCGCCGAGGTGGTGCGGACGGTGTCCTCCAGCCCGGCCTGGCGCAGCATCTCCGTCGTGCCGAGCTGGAAGTGCCCGGCGCGCGGATGGATGGCCGTGCCCGCATGACGCTCGACCGAGAGCGACGGCACGCCGTGCTCGCCGAGCAGCATCGCGGTGGTCAGGCCGACCAGGCTCCCGCCGATGATGAGGACGGGGATCTCCTCGCTTGTCACCTTCGTCTCCTCCTTGCCCTGGGACCGAGCGGCCCCGCTCCTCGTCGTACCCCCGTCCTCGTCGCGGCGAGGGCAGGGCGGCCCGGCTCCTCCTCGTCGCGCCGGTCCGCCAGCCTAGATCGGCGCCACGGCATGTGGCAACTGAATCTTGTGATAGGCAAGATTCACGTTGGCAATGGATCTCGGAGGCCTCGATCTCAACCTCCTCGTGGCGCTGGACGCCCTGCTCAGCGAGCGCAACGTCACCCGCGCGGCCCAGCGAGTCGGGCTGAGCCAGCCGGGGATGAGTAACGCGCTCGCGCGTCTGCGCAAGCAGTGCGGCGATCCGCTGCTGGTGCGCCAGGGCGCCGTGCTCGTCCCCACGCCGCGCGCCGAGGCGCTCGCCGGGCCCGTCCGGGAGGCGCTCAACCTCATTCGCGGCGCAATCGCGGACCCGACACCCTTCGACCCTGCGCGCGACCGGCGGTCGTTCCGCGTGAGCTGCTCGGATTACACGGTGCTGATGCTCATCGGCCCACTCGCCCGCGCTCTGGCAGCCGACGCGCCCGGTGTGGCCATCGAGGTCCTCCCTCGCCTGGCGGATGCGGAGCGGTCGCTGCGCGACGCGGACGTCGACATGGTCGTCGAGCCGACCCAGATCATGGGCAAGACGGACCTGCCGGGCGCACGTCTCTGGGAGGACCGCTGGACGTGCTGTATCTGGGACGGGAACGCCCGCGTCGGCGAGCGCATGACGCTCGAGGACTTCACCGCCCTCGGGCACATCATCTACTCGATGGGCGGCGGCGGGCAGCCGGTCGCGCTGCCAGACCTCGCGCTCAACCGCCTGGGCGTGCCGCGGCGGATCGAGTTCAGCGTCGAGAGCTTCCTGCTGGCCCCGTTCCTGCTCCAGGGCACCGATCTCGTTGCGCTGGTCCCGGCGCGCGCCGAGGGCTTCCTGCGGCGCACCGGCTCGATCCGCCTCCTGGACCCGCCCGTGGAGCTGCCGACCTTCGTCGAGACGCTGTGGTGGCACCCGCGGGCGACCACCGACCCGGCCCACGCCTGGCTGCGCGCCCGGATCGAGGACGTTGCAGCCGACCTCTAGATCTAGTTTCCGGCGGCTGCGTAGACCTCGTCGAGCAGCGCCTCGCGGTCGGGCACGGCGTAGTGCTCGGCGAGGAAGCGCTCGGTCTCCGCGCGCGGCGTGCCCGAAAGGGCCATGTCGAGGGCGACGATGCGCGCGGCGGCGGCATCGCCGTTGGCGCCCTGCGGCTTGTCCTGGTCGGCGGCCGGCGGGGCGGGCTCGGGAGCGGCCGCCTCGGGCTCGCCCGCCGCAGCTTCGCCCGGCGCGGGCGTGGCCAGCGAGAGGTCGGCGACACCCGACTGCAGCGCCTCGAGGTCACGCTGAAGGCGCTCGACGTTCGTGCGCAGGTCGATGATCACCTCGACGATGTCGCGCTCCATCTGCTCGATGCGCGCGCGCAGCCGGTCGGCGGCCTCGGTCACGCGCGCGACGCGCTCGCGCCCCTCGGCTTGGGCAGACTCGCGGATCTCCTGGGCGCCGCGCTCGGCAGCCTGCACGATCGCCTTGACCTGCTCGCCGGCCTGCTGGGACAGCGTCGCCGGCTCGGCGGCGCGGCGCTGCAGCGCCTCGACCTCGGTGGCGAGCTGATCGAGGTGCGCGTCGACCGCCGGTGGGTCGTAGCCGCGCCGGTTGGTCGGGAAATCACGCCGGACGATGGACGGGCGGTCGAGGGCCACGGTCGCCTCAGCCTAACGCGAAATCGCCCGCCACCCGGCGGATGAGCCCGTCGCGCAACAGCCCCTGCAGGGCGGGCTCCAGGCGCTCGGCGGCGATGTCGCCCGGCAGCCCTTCGCCGGCCGCCAGCGAGGCCACCACACGGCCGCGCACCCAGCGGTTGGAGTCCTCGAAGCGCTCGCCGGAGCGCCCGCGCGCGGGCGCCGGCTCCGGGCCGCTGCACCACGAGGCCAGCGGGCAGACGCCGCAGCGTGGCGCCCGGGCGGTGCAGACCATCGCGCCGAGCTCCATCGTCGCCTGGTTGAACTCGGCGGCCCGGCCCGGCGGCGGTGCCAGCTCGGCGCCCACCCGCGCGAACACACGCCGGGCGTTGGTGTCGACCGCGACCTCCTGGCGGTCGAAGGCGAACGACCCGAGAGCAGCCGCGGTGTACGGCCCGACGCCCGGAAGCTCCTCGAGCCGCTCCGGCCACCCGTCGCGCGCCACCACCCGGGCCGCCTCCCAAAGCCTCACGGCCCTGCGGTTGTAGCCGAGCCCGACCCACTCGCGCAGGACGTCGGCCAGCGGCGCGGCGGCGAGCGCCTCCAGGGTCGGCCAGCGCGCGTGCCACGCCTCGTACCGCGGGACCACGCGAGCGACCTGCGTCTGCTGGAGCATGACCTCCGAGACGAGGATCGCGTAGGGATCGCGGGTCCGCCGCCACGGCAGGTCGCGGCGCTCGCGCGCGTACCAGCTCAGCAAGGCCTCGACCACGGGGCGCCAACCTACCGCCACGCCAGGCGCACTCCGCGCAGCCTCCTCCGCGCGGCTCGCGAATCCTGCCGCGCGGCGCGCGAACCCCGCCGCGCGGCGCGCGAGCTCACCCGCGCATCGATGTATCTGCCGGACCAACGCGGCGCTCCTTCATCGACCAACGACAAATCCTCGGGGGAGGCCCACGATGGCTCATGCAGGACAGGTTCTGGAGAACCCGATCAGCGGCGAGAAGATCATCTTCCGCCAGACGGCCGCGGACACCGACGGTGAGCTGCTGGCGATCGAGCTCGTGCTCGCGCCCGGCGGCGCCGTCCCCGGCGCCCACGTCCATCCGGAGCAGGAGGAGACCTTCGAGGTCGTGAGCGGCACGATGGGCTTCCGGCTCGGGATGAAGAAGATCATCGCCGGCCCGGGCGAGACCGTGGTCGTCCCGGCCGGCAAGACCCACAGGTTCTTCAACGCCGGCGACGAGACCGCCCACGTGCTCGTCGAAGTGCGGCCGGCGCTGGAGATGGAACGGCTGTTCGAGACGGTCGTCGCGCTCGCCCAGGAGGGGCGGTGCATGCGCTCGGGCATGCCCAAGCCGCTGGACCTCGCGCTGTTCGCGCGCGAGTTCCGCCGCGAGGTGCGCGCGCCGTTCCCGCCGCCCTTCGCGGTGCGCGCGGCGCTGGCGCCGCTCGCCTGGACGGCGAAGCGCCGCGGGCGCACCCTGCAGCCCGCCTACGCGTAGGCGGGTCGCACCGTCACGAACCGGAGGATCGGCCAGATCTCAGGAACCTTTTAGGGATCTCTTGGGTGCGCGGCCGATCCTCTGGTCGTGAGCCTCGTCCGCCGCACCGCCCTCCTCGCCATCTCGATGGTCGCGCTGGCCGCCTCCGCCGCCCCGGCTGAGGCCGCCACGCGTACGGCCACGAGCTCCAACTGGGCCGGTTATTCGGTCAGCAGGTCCGGCGTGACCTTCAAGCGCGTCAGCGGGACGTGGGTGCAGCCCAAGGCGAGCTGCAACTCCGGCCGGCGCCGCTACTCGGCCTACTGGCTGGGGCTCGGCGGCCTGCACACGTCCTCGAAGGCGCTCGAGCAGGTCGGCACCGAGGCCGACTGCGCCGGCGGCAAGGCGTTCTATTCGGCCTGGTACGAGCTTGTCCCCGACGATCCCGTCGCGCTCAAGATGACCGTGCGCCCGGGCGACACCATCTCCGCCAGCGTGACGGTCACGGGCTACACGGTGAAGCTGTACCTGGCCAACCGCACGCGCGGCACCGTCTTCAGCACGCAGCTCCAGGCCGCGACGGTCGACGTCACGTCGGCGGAATGGATCGCCGAAGCCCCGTCGGTGTGCGACGGCAGCGGGTGCGACACGCTGCCGCTGGCCGACTTCGGCACCGCGACCTTCGCCAACGCACAGGCGACGAGCGCGAGTGGCCACGCCGGCACGATCACCAATCCGGCCTGGTCGCCCCTCGCGATCAGTCTGAGCTCCGACCACCGCGGCCGCGGCGACTCCGGCTTCGTCACCGACGACTTCGGCACGGTCTCGGCAACGCCGGCCGAGCTCAACCCGACCGGCGACGCGTTCGCGGTGACCTACGAGCGGGGCGACGGGACGACGACGACCGCGCCCCCGGCCACCACCACGCGTCAGCCCTGAGGACGACGCCGAATCGCCCGCGAGGCGGCGCGGATGCCCGGGCAGGCGACGCTGATCGCGGCCTGATCGGCCGCTGACGACGCGCCGGCCGCTCAGGCCGGCGCCTCGTACTCACGCATCGCGACGAGCTCGCGGCGCAGCTCGCGGATCTCGTCGCGCAGGCGGGCGGCGTACTCGAAGCGCAGGTCGTCGGCCGCGGCGAGCATCTCCTCTTCGAGCTCGACGATCGTCTTCTCGATCTCGCCCATCGACATGTCCTCGGCCTTGGCCCGCTTGCGCTCCGAGCGCCGGCGGCCCCGCGGCGTCTTGCCCTCCTGCTGGAGGAACTCGGCGATGTCGCTGATCCCCTTGACGATCGTGGCCGCGGTGATGCCGTGTTCCTCGTTGTACGCGAGCTGGATCGCGCGGCGGCGTTCGGTCTCGCCGATCGCCGCGCGCATCGCCGCGGTCTCCTTGTCGGCGTACATGAGCACGGTGCCCTCGATATTGCGCGCCGCACGGCCGATCGTCTGGATGAGCGACGTCTCGCCGCGCAGGAAGCCCTCCTTGTCGGCATCGAGGATCGCCACGAGCGAGACCTCGGGCAGGTCGAGCCCCTCGCGCAGCAGGTTGACGCCGACGAGCACGTCGTACTCGCCCAGGCGCAGGTCGCGGATGATCTGGATGCGCTCCAGCGTGTCGACCTCGGAGTGCAGGTAGCGGACCTTGAACCCCATTTCGAGCAAGTAGTCCGTGAGGTCCTCGCTCATCTTCTTGGTCAGCGTGGTCACGAGGACGCGCTCGTCGCGGTCGACCCGGACGCGGACCTCGTTCATGAGGTCGTCGATCTGGTTGCGGGTCTCGCGGACCTCGACGTGCGGATCGACGATCCCCGTTGGTCGCACGATTTGCTCGACGACGCGCGCCGAGTGCGAGCGCTCGTAGTCGCCCGGCGTGGCGCTCACGAAGACCATCTGCGGCGTGATCGACAGGAACTCGTCGAACGTCTGTGGTCGGTTGTCGAGCGCGCTGGGCAGGCGAAAGCCGTACTCGACGAGCGTCTGCTTGCGCGAGCGATCGCCCTCGTACATGCCGCCGATCTGCGGCACGGTCTGGTGCGACTCGTCGATGAAGCAGACGAAGTCGTCGGGGTAGTAATCGATGAGGCAGTACGGCCGCTCGCCGGCCATGCGGCCGTCAAGGATGCGCGAGTAGTTCTCGATGCCGTTGCAGAAGCCCATCTCGCGCAGCATCTCCATGTCGTACTGCGTGCGCTGGCGCAGGCGGTGCGACTCGAGCAGCTTGCCCTCAGCCTCGAGCTCGGCGCAGCGCGCGTTGAGCTCGCGGCCGATCTCCTCGACCGCCCCCTCGATCGTGCCCTCGCGCACGTTGTAGTGCGTGGCCGGCCAGATGGCGACGTGCTCGAGGTCGTCCTCGATGAGCTCGCCGGTGAGCGGATCGAAGTGCTGCAGGCGCTCGATCTCGTCGCCGAACAGCGTGGCGCGGTAGGCGGACTCGGCGTAGGCGGGGAAGATCTCGAGCGCCTCGCCGCGCACGCGGAAGGTGCCGCGGCCGAGCGCCTGGTCGTTGCGCGAGTACTGGATCGAGACGAGCTTGCGCAACGAGCTTGTCGCGATCGACGTCGTCGCCCTTGCGCAGCACCTGCAGGTTGTCGTCGTAGGTCTGCGGCGAGCCGAGGCCGAAGATCGCCGACACGCTGGCGACGATGATCACGTCGCGGCGCGCGAACAGGGCCGCCGTCGCGGCGTGGCGCAGGCGATCGACCTCCTGGTTGATCGCCGAGTCCTTTTCGATGTAGAGGTCCTTGGACGGGACGTAGGCCTCGGGCTGGTAGTAGTCGTAGTAGGAGACGAAGTACTCGACTGCGTTGTCGGGGAAGAAGGTGCGGAACTCGTTGCACAGCTGCGCGGCCAGCGTCTTGTTGTGAGCGAGGACGAGCGCGGGCTTCTGGACGCGCTCGATGACGCCGGCCATCGTCATCGTTTTGCCAGTGCCCGTGGCGCCGAGCAGGGTGACGAAGCGGTCCCCCTCGTTGACGCCTTCGGCGATGCCGTCGATCGCCTTCGGCTGGTCGGCGGCGGGGGTGAAGATCGGATCGAGGCGAAACTCGGGCATAGAACCTTGGACGGTAGCGGGCGCGCCGGACGGAATGGTCGCGCGGTTGCGATCCCCCGCGTGGCGCCCGCCCGCAGGCGCGCCGCGCCGGCGCCCGCCCGCAGGCGCGCCACGCCGGCGCCCGCTCAGGCGCGTTGCGCCCACCCGCCCCGCGCGAATGTACCGCCGAACCCACGCGCCGTTTGCTGCGCCTCCCCCGCGGGGAGGCACCTTCCATGGCAACGGCCACCCGCGCGGGCTTGTTTGCCCGCAAGCCGACCGACGTCCTCATCCGCGAGACCGAAGCCGATCCCGAGCACGGGCTCAAGCGCGCGGTCGGGGTCCTCGACCTCACCGCCCTCGGCATCGGTGCCGTCATCGGCACGGGGATCTTCGTCATCATCGGCGAGGCCATCGGCGACGCCGGGCCGTCGATCATCTTCTCGTTCGCGCTGGCCGGGGTGACCTGCCTGTTCTCGGCCTTCTCCTACGGCGAGCTGGCCTCCTCGATACCGGTCTCCGGAAGCGCGTACACGTATGGCTACGCGACGATGGGCGAGCTCGTCGCCTGGATCATCGGCTGGGACCTGATCCTGGAA
This sequence comes from uncultured Actinomycetes bacterium, assembly GCA_963821355.1. Lineage (GTDB taxonomy): Bacteria > Actinomycetota > Thermoleophilia > Solirubrobacterales > Solirubrobacteraceae > JAOPZW01. The sequence goes on from CAWGDO010000014.1 coordinate 859,775, forward strand.
TACGGCGTGTCGGTGGCGGCCGTGGCCGTCGGTTGGGGCGGCTACCTGCAGTCGCTACTGGACTCCCTCTTCGGCGTCAACCTGCCCGACGCCATCTCGCAGCCACCCGGAGAGGGCGGCACCGTCAACCTGCCGGCCGTGTTCCTCGTGCTCGCGGTCGCGGGCCTGCTCATGTACGGGGTCCGCGAGAGCGCGCGCTCGAACACCGTGATGGTCTGCCTGAAGGTCGCGATCCTGATCTTCTTCGTCGTCGTCGGCGTGGGCTCGATCAACGGCGAGAACTACTCGCCGTGGACGACCGACAAGGGCTTCAGCGGCACGGTCGACGCCGCCGCGCTGATCTTCTTCGCGTACATCGGCTTCGACGCCATCTCGACCTCCGGCGAGGAGGCCGAGAACCCAAAGCGCGACCTCCCGTTCGCAATCATCGGCGCGCTGCTGATCTGCACGCTGATCTACATCCTCGTCGCCGTCGTGGCGGTCGGGCTGGCGCCGGCGGATGTGCTCGCCAAATCCGATGCGCCCTTGGCGACGGCGCTCCAGGTCGGCGCCGGCGTCGGCGATTGGGCTGCCGACATTCTTTCCGTCGGCGCGCTGATCGCGATCACGTCGGTGGTGCTGACCGTGCTCTACGGACAGACGCGGATCATGTACGCCATGAGCCGCGACGGCCTCGTCCCCCGGTGGGCCGGGAAGCTCAGCCCGCGCCAGACTCCGGCCACGATCACAGCCGTCTTCGGGATCCTCGTGGCGATCATCGCGGCCTTCGTGCCGCTCTCGGAGATCGCCAAGCTCGTCAACATCGGCACGCTGTTCGCCTTCCTCATCGTCAACATCGGGGTCATCGTGCTGCGCCGGACGCAGCCCGACATGGACCGCGGCTTCCGCGTCCCGTTGGTGCCGGTCTTCCCGCTCATCGGCGCCGGGCTGTGCATCTACCTCATGA
>CAWGDO010000015.1:0-66093 GCA_963821355.1 uncultured Actinomycetes bacterium
GATGCGGCGCAGGCTCTCGACGTCGGCCTGCGAGTCCCGGCGCGTGCCCTCGGCGAGCGCTGGGCGCGATCAGCCCGCGGCCTCGTACTTGCGCAGCGTCTGCGGGTGCATGTCGGCCAGCTCGGCCGCGACGGAGATCATGAACACGCCGCGGTGGGAGTCGACGCGTGACTCGGGTCGTCGTGCGGCGGTCGGCCGCTCCTGAGAACAGCCGCTCTCGCGGGTTGCGTTCATGACCTGCGACAGCTTCTCGACCGCCTCGGACTGCTCGTCGCTGAGGCTCGCGGGGACGTCGATGATGAAGCGGTAGTGGATGTCGCCGCGGCGTCTTGCCGCCCATGCGGGGCGGGCCCTCACCGCGCAGTCGCTGCACGGTCCCGTGCCTGGTGCCGGCGGGCACGCGCAGCTTCTTGCGCCCGCTCAGCGTCGGCACCTCGACCTCCGCGCCGCGGATCGCCTCGGGGATCGTCAGCGGGACGTCGACCTCGAGGTTGTCGCCCTTGCGCTTGAAGATCGGGCACTCAGCAGACTCGGGTGATCACGTTAAGGTCGCCTGCCGGCCCGCCGTTGCGGCCCGGCTCGCCCTTCCCGGCCAGGCGCACCCGCGATCCCGTCGCGCACGCCGGCGGGGATCTTCACGCGGTACTTCTTGACCGTCCTCTCGGCGCCGGAGCCCTGGCAGGTCGGGCACGGGTCCTCGATCATCGCCCCGGTGCCGCCGCAGCGCGAGCACGGCTGTGAGATCGAGAACAGGCCCTGACCCTGGGACTCGATGCCACGGCCCTGGCACTTCGGGCACACCATCGGCGACGGTGCCCGGCTTGGCGCCGGTGCCGCGGCAGGTCGGGCACATCTGCCACGTCGGCACCGTCACCGGCACCTGCGCGCCCTCTATCGCCTGGTCGAAGGTGATCGAGACCTCGGCCTCGAGGTCGCGGCCGCGCTCGGCGCGTGGCCCGCGCTTGGCCGGTGCGCCGGCGCCGGCCGCTCCGCTGCCTCCGAAGAGGTTGGAGAGGATGTCCGAGAACGAGCCCGTGTCGAAGCCGGTCGGGCGCCGCCCGCGCCGCCGGCACCGGCGAACAAGCCGCCACGGTCGTACTGCTTGCGCTTGTCGGGATCCCCGAGGACGTCGTAGGCCGCGGAGATCTCCTTGAAGCGCTCCTCGGCCTGGTTGTCGCCGGGGTTGGTGTCCGGGTGGTACTTGCGCGCGAGCTTGCGGTAGGCCTTCTTGATCTCCTCGGGCGACGCCTTCTTGTCGACGCCGAGGACGCTGTAGAGGTCACGCTGGGCCACATCTACCCCGCTACGACGACCTTGGCGGGCCGCAGCACGTCGTCGCCGTAGCGATAGCCCGCGCTGTAGACCTCGATGATCGTCCCCTGCTCGGCGCCGTCGGCCGGCTGCTGGGCCACGGCCTCGTGGCGGTGGGGATCGAAACGCTCGCCCTTCGGCGAATCGGGCTCGATGCCCACGCGCGCGAGCGCGGCGAGCAGCTCGGTCTGCACGAGGCGGATGCCGTCGGTCAAATGGTGGTCGCGGTTCTCGGGCTGGGCCTCGGCGGCCGCCAGCGCGCGCTCGAAGCTGTCGAGGGCGGGCAGCAGCTCGCGCGCGAGCTTGGCGATGCCGCGCGCCTGCGCGGCATCGACGTCGCGGCGCGCGCGCTTGCGCACGTTGTCGAGGTCGGCGACGGCCCGCAGCCACTTGTCCTTGTAGTCGGGCTCGGGCTCGGGAGGCGGGCTGCTGCGCCCTGCTGCGGCTCGCGCCTCCTGCGGCTCCGGCCGCCTCCGGCTCAGCCGGGGCTCGGGGGCGGCCGCCTCGGTCTCGGCGGCGGCGCCTTGCCTGCGTTGCGGTGTCGCGCTCCTCGGGGATCACGACTTGCCCTCGTCAACGACCTCGGCGTCGACGACGTCCTCCTCGGCCTCGGGCTCGGCGGTGGCGCCGTCGGCCGGCGCGCCGTTGCCCTGCGCCGCGGACGCCTGCTGCTGGGCACGCTCATACATGGCCTCGGAGACCTTGTGGAACGAGGTCTGCAGCGCCTCGGTCTTGGCGTTGATCTCGTTGGTGTCCTCGGAGGTCAGCGACTCGCGGACCTCCTTGATCGCCGCCTCGATCTCCTCGCGCGAGGACGAGTCGACCTGCTCGCCGAGGTCCTTGAGCTGGCGCTCGGCCTGGTAGGCCGCGTTCTCGGCGGTGTTGCGGGCCTCGGCCAGCTCGCGCGCCCGACGGTCCTCGTCGGCGTGCGTCTCGGCGTCGGAGACCATGTCGCTTGATCTCCTCGTCGGCGAGGCCGGAGCCCGCCTTGATCTCGATCTTCTGCTCCTTGCCGGTGCCGAGGTCCTTGGCCGACACGTTGAGGATGCCGTTGGCGTCGATGTCGAAGGCGACCTCGATCTGCGGCACGCCGCGCGGCGCCGGCGGGATGCCCGTCAGCTGGAACTTGCCCAGCGACTTGTTGTAGGTGGCCATCTCGCGCTCGCCCTGCAGGACGTGGATCTCCACCGACGGCTGGTTGTCCTCGGCCGTGGAGAAGATCTCCGACTTGCGGGTCGGGATGGTGGTGTTGCGCTCGATGAGCTTGGTCATCACGCCGCCCTTGGTCTCGATGCCGAGGGTCAGCGGGGTGACGTCGAGCAGGAGGACGTCCTTGACGTCGCCCGCCAGCACGCCGGCCTGGATGGCGGCGCCGACGGCGACGACCTCGTCGGGGTTGACGCCGCGGTGCGGCTCCTTGCCCGTGAGCTCCTTGACCTTCTCCTGCACGGCGGGCATGCGGGTCATGCCGCCGACGAGGACGACGTGGTCGATCTTCGCCGCGCCCTTGTCCTTGGCGTCGTCGAGCGCCTGGCGGACCGGCGCGACCACGCGATCGATCAGGTCCGACGTCAGCTCGTTGAGCTTGGCGCGCGTGAGGCGCACGTCGAGGTGCTTGGGGCCGGACTGGTCGGCGGTGATGAAGGGCAGGTTGATCTGCGTCTCCTGCGCGGAGGACAGCTCGATCTTGGCCTTCTCGGCGGCCTCGTAGAGGCGCTGGAGGGCCATCGGGTCCTGCGTCAGGTCGATGCCCTGGTCGCGCTTGAACTCGGCGGCCAGCCAGTCGACGATCGCCTTGTCGAAGTTGTCGCCGCCGAGGTGGTTGTCGCCCGCGGTGGCCTTGACCTCGAACACGCCGTCGCCGATCTCGAGCACGGACACGTCGAAGGTGCCGCCGCCGAGGTCGAAGACGAGGATCGTCTGGTCGCTCTCCTTGTCGAGGCCGTAGGCCAGCGACGCCGCGGTCGGCTCGTTGATGATGCGCTTGACGTCGAGGCCGGCGATCTTGCCGGCGTCCTTGGTCGCCTGGCGCTGGTCGTCGTTGAAGTACGCGGGGACGGTGATGACCGCGCTGTCGACCGTCTCGCCGAGATAGGCCTCGGCGTCGGCCTTGAGCTTGGCGAGGATCATCGCGCTGATCTCCGGCGGGCTGTACTGCTTGCCGCCCGCGTCGACGCGCGCGTCGCCGTTGGGGCCGGCGACGACCTTGTAGGGGACGATCGACTCCTCCTCGCGCACCTCGGCCTCCTTGCGGCCCATGAAACGCTTGATGGAGAAGACGGTGTTCTGAGGGTTGGTGACCGCCTGGCGCTTGGCGACAGTGCCGACGAGGCGCTCGCCGTCCTGCGCGAAGGCGACCACGGACGGCGTGGTGCGACCACCCTCGACGTTCTCGATGACGGTCGGCTCGCCGCCTTCGAGAACGGCCATGCACGAGTTGGTCGTGCCGAGGTCGATGCCGATGGTCTTGCCCATGCTGTGTGGTCTCCTTGCCTGCTGGTTCTCTACGTTGGAAATCTTAGTGTGAGGCTAGCAGATCATGAAATGGGCACCCGCGCATCCTCTGTGCCGCCACACACACAGCCAGGGGGTCAAATGACGCGGTGAGCACGGGGCGGCGAACCTACCGTCACGGCAATGCACGCGGCCCGTCTCTCAAGACCTCAGGAGGTCACCATGCTCACCCGCCGCATCGCCGCCAGCGCCTGTGCGCTGACCCTCGCCCTGCCCGCCCTCGCGGTCGCCTCGCCGATCCACGACCCGTCCACCGCGCAGCGCACGCCCGTCGCCTACGGCGGCGCGTCCGTCGCGAAGACCGGCGCGGTGGCCCACGGCGACACGAAGTACGACCTGCAGAACACGAAGTCGTACGCCGACCGTGTCGGCTCGCTCACCCCGGAGCAGCTCGCCGCCGCGTATGGCACGACACAGCCTGTCGCCAAGCCGCTGCCGGCCACCACGACGGCCGCCTCCGACAACGACGGCACCGACGGCTGGGAGATCGCCGCCCTCGGCGGGGCCGCGCTGCTGGCCGCCTGCGGTCTGGGTGGCGCCTTCATCGTGCGCGCGCGCCGTCGCACCGCCCTGGGGGCGTAGCTCGACTCGATGGCGCAGTGCTGGGGCGGGGCCGTTCGCGGCCCCGCCCCTCAGCGCTCCAGGACCACCGTGCGAAACGGGCGCAGCCCCCGCGCGCGGTAGTTCGGCAGCGCGGCCGCCCCGTCCTGGGTGTTGGTGTGCAGCCAGACGCGCGGGGCGAGCTCGAGCCCGCGGCGCAGCGCGTGGGTCAGCAGGAAGCCCCCCAGGCCCCGGCCCCGGAAGGCAGGCAGCACGCCGAAGTAGGCAAGCTCGACGCTCGCACCGTCGCGACGCAGCTCGTAGTAGCCGGCACGTTTGGCGCCGGCGGTCGCCACCCACGTCTCGACGCCTTCGGCCCACGCGCGCCACTCGGCCGCCGAGCGCCCGGCGTGGTCGGTCCAATTGTGGTCCCGCCCGACCTCGGCATAGAACCAGCGGTTCACGGCGCCGTCGGGCGGCTCGACCCGCCCGACCGCGACATCGGCGATTCGCGGCGGGCCCGCGCGGAGCGCAGGGCGCCGGGGCCGTCGAGCTCGAGATAGGTGATGACGATGGACGCCATGGGCCCGCGCCTTGACAGACTGCCAAGCCGTGAACGTCGAGCGCGGGACGACGGGGGCGCTGCCGTTCGCCGCCATCGGCTCGGGGCCGCCCGCTCGTCCTGCTGGCGGGGCTCTCCCCGACGACCGGCGTCGACGGCGACTGGATGCTGCGCGCGGCGCTCGGACCGGTTGCCGAGCTGGCGCGCAGCCGCCGCGTGGTGGTCTTCAACCGGCGCCGGCGGCTCGCGCGTGGCATGACGATGGCCGAGCTCGCCGCCGAGCACGGCGAGGCGATCCGGCAGGGTCTCGGCGCGCCCGTCGATGTCGTCGGCGTCTCGACCGGCGGCAGCATCGCGCAGCAACTGGCCGCCGATCATCCGGGCGCGGTCGATCGCCTCGCGCTCGTCAGCACGGCCTGTCGTCTCGGCCCCGACGGCCGCCGGCTTCAGCGCCGCGTCGCCGCCCGGATCCGCAGGGGCGCGTGGCGGCAGGCGTTCGCTGTGATGGCGGCGGGCCTCGTGCCGCCCGGCCGCGGGCAGATCGCCGCCGGCGCCGCGGCCTGGCTGCTCGGCCCGCGCCTCATCCGCGACGCCGGCGATCTCGACGACATGGCCACCACGATCGAGGCCGAGGACGCCTTCGACCTCGCCGCATGCCCGGTCATCCAGGCACGCACGCTGCTCCTCGCCGGTGCCGATGACCGCTTCTACGGCCCGGATCTCTTCACGGAGACCGCCCGACTCATCCCCGGTAGCGCGCTGCACGTCGTTCCCGGGCGCGGCCACATCACCGTGATGAGCGATCACGGCGCGCGTTCGGCGCTCGCGTCATTCCTGGCGTGACGGGCACATGCGCCGCAGTGCGCACGCGCGGCAGGCAGGGCGCTGGGCGTGGCACGTCCGCCGTCCGTGGCGCAGCAGGTTGACGTGGAACTCGAGCTCGGCGCCCGGCGGCGTGATCGCGAGCATCTGGTCGTGCAGGCGATCGAACGGCGCGCCCGGCTCGAGCAGGTGCAGGCGCATGCCGACCCGCGAGACGTGGGTGTCGACGGGCACGTCGCGCAGGCCGTAGGCGAACAGCAGCACGCATGCCGCGGTCTTGCGGCCGACGCCGGGCAGCGCGCACAAAGCGGCCTGGGAGTCGGGGATCGGCGCGTCGCGCATCCACGACAGGTCGAGCGGATCGCCGATCGCTTCGAGCATCGCCTTGATGCGGGCGGACTTGACCTTCGAGATCCCGCCGGGGCGGATGGCCTCCTCGATCTCCTCCACCGGCGCGTCGCGCACCGCCTCCCAGGACGGAAAGCGCTCGCGCAGGCGCAGGAAGGCGACGTCGCGGTTGCGGTCGTTGGTCGACTGCGACAGCACCGTGAGGACGAGTTCGCCGAGGGGATCGCCGTGCGGGGCCATGACCGGGATGCCGTACATCGCCCGCAGGCGCTCGCGGATGGCGCGCACGCGGCGGGCGGAGGGTCGGCGCCAGGGGCTCGCCACGAGGCGAAGTATCGTGGCCCGGCCGATGCCGGAGGTCCACGTGCACAACGACATGCTGGGCGACCAGCCGCTGTTCTGGCGCAGCGCCGAGGGCGACGAGCCGCCGGTTCTGTACCTGCACGGCGTGCCGACCAGCTCCGACGATTGGATCCCCTTCCTGCGGCGCACCGGCGGCATCGCGCCCGACCTCTTCGGCTTCGGGCGCAGCAGCAAGCGCGGGGACCTCGACTTCACGATGCCTGGCTACGACCGCTTCGTCGAGGTCTTCCTCGACCACGTCGAGGCCGAGCGCGTGCGCCTGCTGGTCCACGACTGGGGCGTCGTCGGGCTGCTGTGGGCCCAGCGCCAGCCCGAGCGCGTCGAGCGCCTCGTCGTCATCAACGCCGTGCCGCTGCTGCCCGGCTACCGCTGGCACCGAGTCGCCCGCGCCTGGCGCACGCCGCTCGTCGGCGAGGTGGCGATGGGGCTGGGCATCCGCCGGGTCGCCCGCAAGCTGATCCCGGACGCCGTCGTCGAGGAGGCCTGGCCGTACTTCGACCAGGGCACGCAGCGGGCGATCCTGCGCCTGTACCGCTCCAGCCCGGAGGACGCGCTGGCCCGGGCCGGGCTCGATCTCGGCCGCGTGACCTGCCCGGCGCTCGTGGTGTGGGGCGACCGCGAGCCGTACATCCCGCCTGACTTCGCCGAGGCCTACGCGGCGGCGCTGGGCGGGGAGACCGAGGTCGAACACCTCAGCGACGCCGGGCACTGGGCCTGGCACGACCGGCCCGATGTCATCGATCGCATCGTCGCCTTCCTGGACGCTTGAACGCGTCCGCGCGTGGCCAGTCGCCGCGCTGCTGGCCTTCGGCTACCTGCTCTACACGCCGCCGAGCGCGGACCTCGCTGCCCAGTACTACCGCGCCGACCTCGGCCTCGTGCTGTGGGACAACGGCTGGTACGGCGGCCACCACATGCCCGGCTACAGCGTGCTCTTCCCGCCGCTCGCCGCGCTGCTGGGGCCGCGCCTGGTCGGCGCGCTGAGCGCGGTCGCCGCGGCGTGGCTGTTCGAGCGGCTGGTCCGCGGGAGTGACGGCGAGCGGGTCGCAGCGCTCTGGTTTGCCGTCGGGTCGGTCACGACCCTCATCAGCGGACGGCTGACCTTCGCGCTCGGCGTGGCGATCGCTCTCGCGGCGGTGCTCGCCGCGGCGCGCGGGCGCGTGGCCTGGGCGTGCGTGCTCGGGGCCCTGGCCACCCTCGCAAGCCCGGTCGCCGGTGTGTTCGTCGCGCTCGCGGCAGCCGCGTGGTGGCTCGACCGCCGGCGGGCGTGGCCGATCGCGCTGGCGGCCTGCGCGCTGGCCCCGGCGGTCGCGCTGGTGGTCGCGTTTCCCGAGGGCGGCAGCTTCCCGTTCGTGCCATCGAGCTTCTGGCCGGCGCTGGCTGCCGCGCTCGCGGTCCTCGTGGCGCTGCCGCGGGATGCACGGCTGTTGCGCATCGGCACCGGGCTCTACGCGCTCGGGATGATCGCGAGCTTCGCGCTGTCGACGCCGATGGGCGGCAACGTCGTGCGGCTGGGCGCGCTGCTTTCCGGCCCGATGCTCACCGCGGTGCTCTGGCAGCGCAACCGCCGCGTGCTCGCACTCCTCGCCCTCCCGCTTCTGTACTGGCAATGGGTGGCGCCGATCGACGACTGGGCGCGCTCGGCCAACGACCCGTCGGTGCACGAGCGCTACTACGCCGGGTTGCTGGGCTTCCTGGGGACGCGTCAGGGCGCGCCCTTCCGGGTGGAGATCCCGTTCACCGACAACCACTGGGAATCGCGCTGGGTCGCCCCGCACGTGCCGCTGGCGCGCGGCTGGGAGCGCCAGGTCGACCGGGCGCGCAACGCGATCTTCTATGACAGTCGTCCGATTACCCCGGCGAGCTACGGCCGCTGGCTCGACGACAACGCGGTGCGCTTCGTGGCCCTGGCCGACGCACCGATCGACTACTCCGCCGCGCGCGAGGCCCAGATCGTGCGCGACGGCCAGCCCTACCTGCGCCCCGTCTGGCACGACGCGCATTGGCGCGTGTACGAGGTCCGGGGAGCCCGGCCGCTCGCGGGCGGCGCCGCGCACGTCACGGCGATCGGCGGCAAATCGGTGCGTCTGCAGGCGTCGCGGCCGGGCGTCGTCGATCTGCGCGTGCGCTTCACGCCGTACTGGCGCTTGGCGACGGGACGAGGGTGCGTATCGCCGGGTCCCGGCGACTGGACGCGCGTGCGCGTCGACGCGCCGGGCACGGTCGAGTTGCGCACGAGCTTTGCACTGGGGCGGGTGCGCGCGACGTCGCCGCGCTGCTCGCTGGGAGGGGGCTGACTCTGCCGTCCGCGGCGCGTTTCGGCGCCGCGCGACGAAGGCAGCGAGGGCGAGTGGGCCGAAGGCACGCGGTGCGAACTGTGGCAATGAGCTGCCGCTTTCCGGCAACTATCTGACACGGTTGCGCCCTGCGCCCCGGTGCGGCCGACCGCCGGCGCGAGCGCCCACCCGCCTTCATCGCCCGGGCTGCCACGCGCCGCCAACGCGCGCGGAGAGCGCCCACAATTCACGCTGCAGCGCCAGCTCGGACCGGCCCCGGTGCGTGATCGCGAACAGCGAGCCCGCCCGCTCCCGCACGAGCCCGGCCGACCGCAGCCGCTCCAGCGACACCCGCGCCGCGGGGTACCCCGATGCAAGTACCGAAGCCACCTCGTGCGTCTGCCGCGGCCCTCCAGCGAGCAGCAACAGGACCGGCGGACAGAGGGGCTGGGCTGCCGTCCTCGAAGTCAGCCACCGGGCCCTCGATCGCGCTCGAAACGGATCGTTGGTTCCTGTTAGGTGTGGTTAGCCCTTCTTTCGGGCAGCCGATAGGGCGATTAACATTGTGGACGATGTTCTTGGCACGCGCCCGTTCCCTCCAGGCGCGGCTCCTGCCACACGGCGTCCTCGACGTCGTGCGCCAGGTGCTGCTGTTCGCCGCCGCGTACTACGCGTACCGGCTCGTCCGCGGCTGGATCGACGACCCGCAGGGCGCCGACGATCGCCTTCCAGAACGCGCGCGACCTCATCGAGATCGAGCAGACGCTGGACTTCTTCGTCGAGCCGAGCGTCCAGGCCTGGGCATCGAGCCAAGCCGGCGATCATCGACGTCGCCAGCTGGGTCTACATCAACGCCCAGACCTCGGTGACGCTCGGCGCGCTGGCGTTCCTCTACCTGTTCCACAACAAGCAGCTTCTACTTCGTGCGCAACATGTTCATGGTCGCGATGGGCATCGCGCTCATCGGCTACGCGGCGCTTCCCGACCGCGCCGCCGCGCTTCTTCCCCGAGTGGGGCTTCGTCGACACCGTCGCCGACTTCACCGGCGTCAGCCACGACTCGGCGACGGTCAACGCGCTCTTCAACCCGTACGCGGCGGTCCCGTCGATGCACGTCTGCTTCGCGCTGATGATCGGCGTCCCGCTCGCGCGGCTGTCAAGCACCGCGTCGACGCGCATCGTTCTGGGCGCCTCTACCCGCTGCTCGTGGTCGTTCGTCATCGTCGCGACCGCCAACCACTTCCTCTCCGACGCGGTCCTCGGCGCCTGACCGCCGGCCTGTCGCGCGCTGCGGCCGCCGCCTGGCTCGCCCGCGCCCGCCCGACGGTGTGGGCCTTCAGCGCCGCGCAAGGCCTGACGTCGCACACCCGCCAAGAGTCCCCGGCCACGGCGCCGCGCGAGCCCGGCGTGCGCCGCGAGGCGGCCGCAACCGGCTCATCGAGTCGCGCCTGACGCCGAACGCGATCTCGCTGACCGGCTTCGCGCTGAACGTCGTCGCCGCCGTGCTCGTCTGGCAGGAGCTCTTCATCCTCGGCGGCATCGCGTTCATCGTCGGCTCGGTCTGCGACACGCTCGACGGCCGCTACTCGCGGATGTCCGGCAAGGGCACGCCGTTCGGCGCGTTCCTCGACTCGACGCTCGACCGCATCGAGGAGGGCATCGTCCTGACGGCGGTCGCCGCCGTACTTCGCCGAGCGAGCGACAAGGAGTTCGCCGCGGCGGCCGTCGTCGTCGCCGTGCTCGCGTCGCTGATGGTCAGCTACACGCGCGCGCGCGCCGAGGCGCTCGGCGTCGAGTGCAAGGTCGGCATCGCCAGCCGCGCGGTGCGCGTCGTGATCCTCTCCGCGGGCCTCGTGTTCGCCGGACTCGCTCGGCGACTTCGAGCTGCTGAGCCGGCCGTGTACGTCCTCGCCGGCGCTGGGCACGATCACCGTCCTGCAGCGCATCTTCCACGTCCGCAAGGAGCTCAAGCGCACCGAGCAGCCGGCCGCCGAGCCGGTCGCCGACCTGTAACCGGCGGTCAACGACGGGGTTGGATGGCCCCGGAAACTTCCTAGAAGAGGAACTTCTCACTTGAGCACCAACGGCAACGGCGGCCGGCCGCGCGAACGGCGCGCCACCAACGGCAAGACGCGCTACCAGCACGACAAGGTCCGCGTCGCGATCATCGGCGTCGGCAACTGCGCGAACTCCTTCGTGCAGGGCGTCCACTACTACACGCGACGCCGACCCGAAGGCCCGCGTCCCCGGCCTGATGCACGTCGACCTCGGCGGCTACCACGTCAGCGACATCGAGTTCACCTGCGCCTTCGACATCAACAAGACGAAGGTCGGCAAGGACCTCGGCCAGGCGATCTGGGCCGATCCGAACAACACGATCAAGTTCACCAAGCGTCCCCAAGAAGCTCGGCGTGCCCGTCTACCGCGGCATGACGCACGACGGCATCGGCAAGTACGCCGCGCAGAAGATCACGAAGGCGCCGGGCGAGACGGCCGACATCGTCTCGATCCTCAAGGAGACGCACACCGACGTCGTCGTCTCCTACCTGCCGGTCGGCTCCGAGCAGGCGACGAAGTGGTACGTCGAGCAGGTCCTCGAGGCCGGCTGCGGCTTCGTCAACTGCATCCCGGTCTTCATCGCGCGCGAGGACTACTGGGACAAGCGCTTCAAGAAGGCCGGCCTGCCGATCGTCGGCGACGACATCAAGTCGCAGGTCGGCGCGACGATCGTCCACCGCATGCTCGCCCGCCTGTTCCACGAGCGCGGCGTCAAGATGCTGCGCACCTCGCAGCTCAACGTCGGCGGCAACATGGACTTCTTCAACATGCTCGAGCGCGAGCGCCTGGAGTCCAAGAAGATCTCCAAGACCAACGCGGTGACCTCGATCATGGGCCAGGAGCTGCCGGCAGAACGACGTCCACGTCGGCCCGTCGGACTACGTGCCGTGGCTGACCGACCGCAAGTGGGCGCACATCCGCCTCGAGGGCCAGGCCTTCGGCGACGTGCCGCTCAACGTCGAGCTCAAGCTCGAGGTCTGGGACTCGCCGAACTCGGCCGGCATCGTCATCGACGCCGTCCGCTGCTGCAAGCTGGCGCTCAACCACGGCATCAGCGGCCAGCTCGACGGCCCGAGCTCGTACCTGATGAAGTCGCCGCACAACGCAGCGCCCCGACGACGAGGCGCGCGACGCGACCGAGCGCTTCATCGCCAAGTACGCGGGCAAGCCGGGCACGCGGCCCCAGGGCCGCACGGCCCCGAGGAAGGCCGCCGCGAAGGCCTCGTAGGGCCCGCGCGCGCCGCGACGGCGCGCGGCGGGGTGCGGTTAACCGCCTCATCCGGCGGAGGGACACGAAGATGGTCCGCGCGGCCGACGACGCCGCGCGGCCCGGCCCGTACCTTGCGTGACACGCACCAAGGACCGCGCAGGATCCGCCGACTCCTCCGGCGGACGCGGCACTCTCCTCCTCAGCACCATCGCGGCAGCGGGCCGTCCCGGCGGACGGCCCGCCGCGCTGCTCCTCCGTTAGCGTGCGCGCGTGGACGACGCCGCGGCGTTGCGGGCCCAGCTCGCCTACCTGGAGCGCAGTTCGCCGTTCTACCGCGAGCGGATCGCCGGCGCGCGGCGTTTGGCGGACATCGCGCTGCTGACCAAGACCGACCTGCGCGCCTCGCAGGCCGCGCGGCCGCCGTTCGGCGAGCACCTGTGCGCGCCGCGCGAGTCGCTCGTGCGCCTGCACGTCACGTCGGGGACGACTGGCGATCCGGTGGCCATCGGGCTCACCGCCGCCGACCACGCGGCCAACTCGGCGATCGGCGGCGCGGCCTTCCGCATCGCCGGGCTGCGCCGCGACGACGTCGTCGCCCACTGCCTGAACTACGCGCTCTACGCGGGCGGGATCGCCGACCACATGGCGATCGAGGCCTCGGGCGCGACCGTGGTGCCCGTCGGCGTCGGCCAATCGCGGCGCCTGCTGGACCTCATCCCGCGCCTCGGCCTGACCGCGATCTACGGCACGCTCTCGTTCCCGGCGCACCTCGCAGGCCGTGCGCGCGAGGCGGGCATCGAGCCCGCGACACTTGGGTTGCGCCACATCGTCACCGCCGGCGAGGCGGGCGCCGGCCTCGGCGCGGTGCGCGACCAGATCGAGGCGACCTGGAACGCGACAGTCGCCGACAGCTTCGGGATGAGCGACGTGTGGTCGACGATGGCCGGCGAGTGCGAGGCACGCGCCGGCCTCCACCTGACGATCGACGGCCACGCCGTGCTCGAGCTCGTCGAGCCCGGCGGCGACGACCCGCTGGCGCTCGAGGACGACGCCTACGGCGAGCTCGTGTGGACGCACCTGCGCCGCGAGGCCTCGCCGCTGCTGCGCTACCGCTCGGGCGACCTCGCGCGTGTGTGGACCTCGCCGTGCCCGTGCGGGCGCACCGGCGTGCGCATCAGGATCGAGGGCCGCGTCGACGACATGCTGCGGGTACAGGCGGTCAACGTGCACCCGGGCGCGATCGGCGCGGTACTCGGGCGCTTTGCCGGTCTCGGCCGCTACGCCGTGGTTGCAGAGGGCGATCCCATCGTCCCGCCCCTGCGAGTCTTCGTCGAGACGCCCGACGGCGTCGAAGGGGTGGCGGACACGCTGCGCTCCGAGCTGGGCGCGCGCTTCGAGGTGGAGGCGGTGGCGCCCGGCGCGCTGCCGGTGGGCGAGCAGAAGACGCGCGTCGTGTACCGCACGGCGCGGGGAGAGGAGCTGCGCAGCTGTGCACGCTCGACAGTGACGGAGCTCGCGGTCGGCCCGCGTCGTGACGTGGGACCGCCAGGCCAACCGCAACGCGTGGACCCGCGAGACGATCGAGGCGATCGCCGACGCCATCGAAGCGGCGGCCGCTGACGAGAGCGTGCGCTGCGTGATCGCGCGCGGCGCCGGTGATCACTTCTCCGCCGGCGACGACCTGTTCGCGGCGATCGAGGCCACGCCGGACTCGTGGGCGGCGACGGTCGCCGCCTTCCAGCGCGTCACGACGGCCGCGCTGGCGGCCCCCGTGCCGGTCATCGCCGCCATCGACGGCGTCTGCATCGGCGGCGCCCTGGAGTTCGCCGCGAGCTGCGACCTGCGGCTTGCCACCGACCGCGCGCGGTTCGGCACGCCCGAGGTCGGCATCGGCCTGACCTACACCAACGCGGGCTCGCACTTCCTGCCATCGACGATGGGCGAGACGGCCGCGCGCGAGCTGCTGCTCACCGGCGCCCTGCGCGACGTCGAATGGGCCCAGCGCCACCGCTTCGTCAACGAGGTCATCCCCCCCGCGCGCTTCGACGAGCGCATCGCGGCGTGGGCGGAGGGCTTCGACGGCGTCTCGCGCGCCGCTGTCGCGCGCACCAAGGGGATGCTCAACGACCGCTTCGGCGACCTGCTCGGCGCGGCGATGGAGCGCGAGGAGCGCGCCTGCATCGAGCTCTTCGACGGCCCCGACGCGCCGGCCGCGCTGCGGGCATTCGCCCAGCGGCGCTGACTATCCTGCGCGCGGGTGCCCGAGCCTCTCTCCATCGCCCAGGTCACGCCCTATCCGTGGGAGGACCGCCACGAGGTCAACACCTTCGTCGACCGCGTCTCGCACGAGCTGGCCGCGCGCGGGCACCGCGTGCTGGTCGTCGCGCCGTCCTCGTCGCACGCGCTCGTGCGCGATTCGCGCAAGGCGGTGCGCGCGGGCTCGCTGCAGGCGGCGCCCGGCGAGGTCCGCGTGCTCGCCGTCGGCGAGGCGCTCCCGCCGCTGCCGGGCCGGCGCCGTGCGGCGCTGCCGATCGACGTCACGCGCACGATCGCCGACCTGTTCGAACACGCCGCGATCGATCTCTGCCACGTCCACGAGCCGTTCGCGCCCAGCGTCGCCGAGCGCCGCGCTGCGCCATTCGCGCGCGCTGAACGTCGGCACCTTCCACGCGCCGACCGAGCGGATCGTCGCCACGCAGGTCGCGCGCAAGGTCGTGCAGCTCGTCTTCGGTCGCCTCGACGCGCGCACGGCGAGCTACGCCACCACCGCCGACCTGCTGCAGCGGTACTTCCCCGGCGACTACCGGTCGCTCGCCCCGGGCGCCGACGCGCTGGAGCGGCCGGCCGACGCGGGCGCGCGCGTCCGGATCGCGTTCGTCGAGGTCGAGGAGCGCGGCGCGCTGCGGCTGTTCCTGCGCGCGCTGCGGCGCCTGGCTCCGGCGCTGCCCTGGGAGGCCGTCGTCTACTCCGAGCGCGGCCCGTCGTCGACGACGCCGCTGCGCGCCGACCTCGCGACGCGCGTTCGCTGGGTCGACGACGCCGAGGACAGGTGCTCGACCGGTGCCGACATGCTCGTCGCCGCCTCCGACGGCGTCACGCCGGCGCCCGGGCTGATCGCTCGCGCCATCGCGGCCGGCGCCGTGCCGGTCGCCTCGCGCCTGGCGGTCTACGAGGAGACGCTGCTCGACGGCGAGGCCGGGCTGCTGTTCGAGCCCGCGACGTCGAGACGCTCGTCGCGCAGCTCGCGCGCTTGGTGACCGACGAGAAGCTGCGCGAACGCCTGCGCGCGGGAGCGCGCCCGCGGCCATGGAGCGCGGTCGCCGACGAGCTCGAGGCGCTCTACGCACGCTGACCGCGCGCCGCCACGACACCCACGGCAACCCCGGATCGCACGCGCGCTCGAGCGCCGGCGGACTGATCGACGTCGACCTGCACATGCACACCGACCACAGCCACGACTGCGCGACGCCGGTCGAGGTGCTGCTGGCGACGGCGCGCGACCAGGGGCTCGGCGCGATCGCGGTCACCGACCACAACGAGATCTCCGGCGCGCTCGAGGCCGCCGCGAAGGCGGCGGAGTACGGCGTGAAGGTGATCGTCGCCGAGGAGGTCAAGACCGCCAACCAGGGCGAGGTCATCGGCCTGTTCCTCACGGAGAAGATCCCGCGCGGGCTGACGCTGGCCGAGACCGTCGCCGAGATCAAGCGCCAGGGCGGCCTCGTCTACGTGCCGCACCCGTTCGACCGCATGCACGCGGTGCCCGACTACGAGCACCTGCTCGACATCGTCGACGACGTCGACGCGATCGAGGTCTACAACCCGCGCGTGGCGATCGGCTCCTTCAACGAGGAGGCGGCGCGCTTCGCCGCCAAGTACCGGATCCTCGGCCGGCGCCGGCTCGGACGCGCACGTCGCGCAGGGCCTGGGCACGGCGCGCGTGCGGATGCGCGACTTCGACGGGCCCGAGGAGTTCCTCGAGTCGCTGCGCGAGGCGCGAGATCGTCACGCAAGCCGACGACCTGCTCTACGTGCAGGCGCTGAAGTTCCTGGAGACGAAGGCGACGCCGCCGGGGGCGCGCGAGCGCCGCGCGCGAGCGCCGCGTGCGCCGGGCGACGCGCAAGGCCTGATGCAGGGGGAGGGACGACCTGCGGACCGTCGAACCTCGCAGGACCCATGCCCGCGACCGACGACGAGATCCGCGAGAAGTACCTCGAGCGCGCCATCCGCGAGATCAACTCGCTGACGCGCGACCTGCAGGCCTGCCACCACTGCCCGCGCGGCAGCCTGATGCCCGTGCTCGGCTCCGGCCACCCGCAGGCCGACGTCTTCCTGCTCAAGTACGCCCCGCCGCCGGCGGAGATCGAGGAGGGCGTCGCCTTCTACGGCCGCGCCGGGACCGCGCTGATGAAGTCGCTCAAGCGCCTGGGCATCGACCCGCTCGCCGTCTACGGGACGCTGTGCGTGAAGTGCCCGGTCGGCGACGCGTCGCTCGCCGACCCGGCCTGCATCGCGCGCGTGATCGAGGAGATCGCGATCGTGCAGCCGAAGATCGTCGTCGTGATGGGCGAGGACGCGCTGCCGCGCTCAACGACCTCGACCTGCCGCTCGCCCAGCGCGGTCGACCTCGAGCCCGGCAGTCGTCCAGCAGCTGACGCCGTCGATCGACGCGCTCGTCACGCCGAACATCGACGAGTCGCTCGACGAGGAGGACGCCAAGCGCGCCTTCTGGTCGGCCTTCCGCGTGCTCGGCGACTGGTACGCGGACCTGCCGCCCTACTAGCGGTCCTCGGCGCGGCGCTGTCGCCTACTTCCTCGTCGCGCCCGCGCTCGCCGGCGCTGCGCCGCCGAGCTCTCGGCGCTCGTCGCGTGCGGAGTGCGGCCGGCCTGCTCGCGGTCGGCGATCGTCGCGGCCTCGTCGCCGGCGCCGGGACGAGCCGCTCGGCGCTGCGTCCTGGCGCTCGCGGGCGCCGGGCTGCTCGTCGGCGCTGCTCGACCTCGACGATGCGCGCGCCCGCGGTCGACGACCGTCCCGAGGCGGTCGCCTGCGTCGGCCTCGGCGCTGCTCTTCGCGGTCGCCTTCGACTCGCCCCGCGCTGGCGATCGCGCTGCCGCTGTTCGTCGCGGTCATCGACATCGTTCGGAGCGGCCGCGGCGGCCGCGGCCGTCTCGCTGCGACGACGTCGCGGCGCGGCGACGCGCTCACGCTCGAGCTGCCCGACTGGGGCACCGGCGGCCGCAGCGCGCGTGAGTCGCGATCTCGACCTCGTGTTCCTCGGCCGCCTTCGCCGCCTACGCCAGGCGCCTCGACCTGCGCGCGCGCGCCGCCGAGCTCGGGATGCTCATCGGCGCTGTCTCGTCGCGGTGGCCAGCGAAGGTGCTGCTCGATTCCGAGCTGCCGACGGCGGCACTGATCGCGGTGGGCTACCTGATCCCCAACGTCGACCGCGTCGGCTCGCCTGTTCCCGACGGGCTCCGCGCAGGGTGTAACGTCGAACACCATGGACCTCGAGGAGAAGACCCTTGAGCAGGTCGGCGACCGTTGCGAGGAGTGCGGGGCGAAGCTGACCGAGCGCGAGCTCGAGCAGGTGCTCGAGTCGGGTGGACCCGTCGTTGTGCACGATCCACGCACAGGACGAGGTCCCGGTCTCCGACGAGGAAGACATCGAAGAGGAGCTCTGAGTCCGGCGCCCGGCGCCGGCCGCGCTCATCGCGGCGTGAGGACGATCTTGCCGAGCTTGCCGCCGGCGGCGAAGCGCTCGTAGGCCTCGCCGACCGCGTCGAGCGGATAGGTGGCGGCCACCGGGACGCGCAGCGGCACCGCGCTCGAAGAGCGGCAGGACGTGGCGCTCCATCGCGCGGGCGGTGAGGGCCTTCTCCTCGAGCGGGCGGGGGCGCAGCGTCGACGCGCGGATGCGTCGCGCGCTTGCCCATCAGCGCGCCGAGGTTCAGCTCGGCCTTCGCGCCGCCGCCGATGCCGATGACGACGATCCGCCCGCAGCCGGCGAGCGCCTGGAGGTCGCCGGCGAGGTTGGGCGCGCCGACGAGCTCGAGCACGACGTCGAACGGGCCGTGCTCGGCGAAGCCCTCCGGGTCGATCACGGCGTGCGCTCCGAGCGCGGCGACCTCGTCGCGCACGGTCGGCGTTGCGCACGGTCGCGGTCACGTGGGCGCCCGCGCTCGCGCCGAGCTGGACGCCCGCGGTGCCGACGCCGCCGGCGGCGCCGTGCACGAGCAGGCGCTCGCCGGCGCGCAGCCCGGCCTGCGTGAAGAGCGCGTCGTGCGCGGTCGTGAAGACCTCGGGGACGCCGCCGGCGGCGACGCCAGTCGAGCGCGTCGGGCACCGGCATCGAGCTGGCGCTCGTGCACCAGTGCACAGCTCGGCCTGGCCGCCGCCGCCGACGATGGCCATGACGCGGTCGCCCTCGGCGAAGCGCTGCGCGCCCGGGCCGCGTGCGACGACCTCGCCGGCGAGCTCGAGACCGGGGATGTCGGGGGGCGAGCCGGGTGGCGCCGGGTAGTGGCCGCGCCCGCTGGTGGATGTCGGCGCCGTTGATGCCGGCCGCGTGGACGCGCACGAGCACCTCGCCGGCGCCGGGCTGCGGGTCGGGATGGTCGGCGACGACGACCTCGCCGTCGCGGATGGTGGCGGCGCGCATGGGCGGGCAGTCTAAGCTCAGGCGATGGCACTCCCCGTCGACGCATGGAAGCTCGAGGGCATCTCGCCGCGGGCCTACCAGCATCCGGCCGACCGCGCCGCGACCGCCGCGCTGCAGAAGGTCCCCTACCTCGACGACGTGGTGCGCAGGCTGATCGCGCTGGGGTACGAGCGCGCGCTGCGGGCGTCGTCGCTCGGCTCTTCGGTGCGGCTCGGGCAGGAGCAGCTGCCCCAGATCTGGGTGCTGCACCGCCAGTGCTTCAACGCGCTCGACCTCGAGCGTGTGCCGGACCTCTACATGACGCAGTTCCCGCTCGCCAACGCGGCGACGATCGGGACCGACCGACCGATCGTCGTCCTCAACTCCGAGCTCGTCCGGATCCTCGACGACGACGGCCGTCGCGTCGTGCTCGCCCACGAGGCCGCCCACGTGCACTCGGGTCACGTCCTCTACCAGACCGCGCTGCTGATCCTGCTGCGCATCGGCTCCGGCGTGCGGCTGCCGCTGCTGGCCGGGCTGCCGCTGCTGGCCATCCAGCTCGCGCTGCTGGAGTGGTTCCGCGGGGCCGAGCTGAGCTGCGATCGGGCCGCGGCGCTCGTCACCCGCGACCCGATGGCCGTCTGCCGCGCGTTGATGGTCATCTCGGCCGGCGAGGCCGCGGCGGACCTCAACCTCGACGCCTTCATCGCCCAGTCGATGGACTACAGCGAGCGGGGCAAGGGCCTCGAGCGCCTCACGCGGATGCTGCAGGAGCTCGGGCTGACCCATCCGATGCCCGTGCGCCGCGTGCGCCACCTGCTGGACTGGGTGCGCGAAGGCGGCTACGACCGCATCGTCGGCGGCGAGTACATCCGCCGCGGCGACGAGGCGCCGCTGCGCGACGAGGCCGACGCCGCCCAGGAGCACTACTCGGCGCGCATCTCCGACGCGTTTCAGACCGCCGGCTCGTCGATCGGCGAGGTCGGCCAGCAGCTGGGCGACTGGCTCGCCCGTCAGCGCGGCGCCACGGGCGGCGACGAGTAGCCTAGGCCGCTGCGGTGGCGTCGGCGGCGCGGAGGCGCTCGACCGCGCGGTGCAGCACGCGGCAGACCTTCATCTGCGACATGCCCATGCGCGCGGCGATCTCGCGCTGGGACAGGTCGCCGGCGTAGTACAGCTGCACGATGCTGCGCTCCAGCGGCTCGAGCATCGCGGCCAGCTCGCGCAGCCAGGCGCGGTCAAAGGCGCGGCTGAGGTCGTCGTCCTCCATGCCGAGCTGATCGGCCACCGTGCGGTCCTCGCAGTCGGCGTGCGCGGGCGCATCGAGCGAGACTGCCCAGCGCCCGCGGCGTGCCTCCATCGCTGCAATCACGCGCTCCACCGGCACCTCCAGATGCTCGGCCAGGTCGGTGGTCGTCGGGGCGTGGCCCAGGATCGCGCCCAGCCGCTCGCTGGCCGCCACGACCTCGAGCCAGGTCTCGGCCGCCTCGCGCGGCGGGCGAACCGCCCACGAGTGGTCGCGCAGCCAGCGACGCATCTCGCCGATCATCGTCGGCACCGCGTAGCGCACGAAGTCGGTGCCGAAGCTCGGGTCGAAGCGCTCGAGCGCCTTGGTCAGCCCCAGCGCCGCGGCCTGCTCGAGATCCTCCACGTACCCGCTGTAGCGATAGCGGCGCGCAAGCCGGCGGATGATCGGGCGCATGCGCGCCACCAGCTGCTCGCGGGCGGCCAGATCGCCGTCGACGACATACCGGCGCAGCAGGGCATCCTCAACCCTGCCCACACCGGAACGGACGTGGGGGACTGTGGCTTGCGTGGGACCCGGCCCTCCTGTCGCCCGCGACACCGTCGCGGACGCAAGCGACAAAATGTTGGAACCGGTTCCAGACCCTAGCGGCAACACGCCGACTGTCAAGGCGCCGGGTGTCGAATTTCCATCTATGCGACGGGCGTGACCGTTCGGCGCTTCACGATCGTGAGGTCGGGCAGCGGAACGGAGGGACCGCCGCCGGCGCCGTCGAGCGCTCCGAGCAGCAGCGCCGCCCCGGCGCGACCGGACTCGCGCAGCGGCTGGCGGACCGTCGTCAGCCCGATCGCGGACGCCAGCTCGATGTCGTCGAAGCCGATCACCGAGAGGTCGCCGGGCACGGCCAGCTCCGCGCGCGCCGCGGCATCGAGCACGCCGAACGCCTGCACGTCGGACGCCGCGAAGATCGCGGTCGGCCGCCGCTTCAGCGACAGCAGCTGGCGGGCCAGGCGGCTGGCCGTGGCGCGGCCGAAGGGGCCACGCTTGATGTATGAGGCCGGCAGCCCGAGCCCGCAGCGGTGCAGCTCGTCGCGGAAGCCGTCCAGGCGCCGCTCGCTGGAAGCGAAGCCGAACGCGTTCTCCTCGACGTCGCCGACGAAAGCGATGCGGTCGTGGCCGCAGTCGAGCAGGTGGCGGGCGGCCAGCGCGCCGCCGGCGACGTCATCGATCGCGACGTGCGGCAGGAGCGCGTTGGCGACATCGACGCAGACCGCGGGCACGCCGTCGTGGTTGAGCCCGCGGATCTCCCCCGGCGTCAACGGCAGCGAGATGACGATCACGCCGTCGACGCGGTCGCGGCGGGCGAAACGCCGCAGCGCGGCGCGGCGCTGGTCGCGCGTCTCGATGTTGAAGAGGGTCAGGTCGTACGGGCTGCGCCCGACGACGTCGTCGATGCCACGCAGGCGCTCGACGACGGACGGGCTGGTGAAGAACGGCGCGATGACGCCGAGCGTCTGGGTGCGCCCCAGCGAGAGGTTGCGGGCGGTCGCGCTGGGGCGGTAGCCGAGCTCGTCCATGACCGCACGCACACGCTCGCGCGTGCCCTCGGCGACTCCGGGCGAGTCATTGAGCACACGCGAGACCGTGCCAACCCCGACGCCCGCACGCGCGGCCACGTCGCGAATTCGCGGCACGCGCCGTGCGGTGCGGTCCGTAGCGCTGGCCACGGCGCGGAAACGTACCCGGACGCACCAGGCCTGACGCAATGGGCGTTTGGCCAGTCTTAGGGCGCGAGGTCCTCGAAGCGCCGCCCGCGCGTCTCGATCCCGAACTGGCCGATGACCGCCGCGACGACGAGGAACGCGCTGACCAGCAGCAGCGCGCTCGAGCACGGTCAGGTGCGGGATGACCGGGGCGATGAGCAGGACGCCGATCCCGCCGCCGAGGTGGCCGACGCCGTCGACCAGGGCAAAGCCCGTCGTGCGCGCGCGTGTGGGGAAGTTCTCCGCCGAGCGCGCGTAGGTCATCGGCACCCAGATGTTGAAGCCGAAGAACACGATCGCGGCGCCGATGAAGGCCACGCCGATGGTGTCGCCGGCTGCCGCGACGAGCACGCCGCCGAGGAGCGTCAGCACCGCACCGATCGGCAGCCAGAGCTTGCGGGGCAGGCGCTCGCCGAAGAAGACCGCGAACAGCCCGCAGGCCAGGAAGCCGAGGCGCCCACGGCGACGATCACGCCCGCCTCCGGCGGCTTGTAGCCGACCGCCGTCAGGATCGATGTGAACCCGGCCGAGAACGCGTAGACGGTCACGTAGCCCAGGAACCACACGACGACGAGCAGGAGGATGCGCGCGCGGTACATCGGGGTGGCGAAGAGCTCGCGACAGGGCACCCTGCCGTCGCTCTCGTTCTCGTGCGCCTGGCTGTCGGCCGGCTTGGGTTCCGGCAGCGGCCCGTGGCGCGCGGCGCTGCGCTCCATGTCGGAGACAACGGCGTCGGCCTCGTCGACGCGCCCCCGGCTGAGCAGCCGGCGAGGCGACTCGGGCAGCTCGAAGCGAAGCACGATCGGCGATCAGCGCCAGCAGCGCGCCGATGGCGTACATCCAGCGCCAGCCGCTCTCGAAGCCCGGGCCGGCCTGGGCGAACGGCAGCCCGCCGGGCCACGGCTCCTTCGGCGTGGTGAGGATGAGCCCGAGCCAGATGCCCAGCAGAGCGCCCAGCGCGGAGTTGACGAAGATCACCGAGGTGAAGCGCGCCCGCGACCGGCGCGGCGCGACCTCGCCGACGAAGGTGTTGACGATCGCGAGGTCGGCGCCGATCGCGATCCCGGTAATCACGCGCGCCACGATGAACTGCGTGTAGTCGGGGGCGAGGGCGTTGTAGAGCGAGCCCAGGCCGGTGATCAGCATCGTGACCAGCAGCATGTTGCGCCGGCCGTAGCGATCGGCCAGCGGGCTGAGGGCGAGCGTCCCGATCACGTACCCCACAAGGTTCAGCACGACGGGCAGCTTCAGCGCGCCGAGCGCGTTCTCCGGCGTGCATCCGGGCTTCAGCGCGACGCACGTCTGGATGAACGAGACGTTGATGTCGAAGATGTCGTAGAAGGTGAAGAGGAAGCCCAGCCCGATGATCCCGATGAACAGGTAGGGCAGCGACCACACATCGATGCGGTCCAATCGGGCGAGCACTGTCGCGGCCTGCGGGGCTTGCTGGGGCGAGCGCGCGAAGCGCGGCGAGGCATCGGTCCGGATGGCGCTCATGGATCGGACACTCCCCGGCGTTCGGGGCGGCACATGCCAGATGCAGTTCCAAATGTCAGATCGTGGCTGCGGCCGCGTCGGGGCGAGGACGCAACCACGTCACGGCGACCGCGTAGGCTCAGTGGAAATGGCCCGCCATCACCTGCGCCCGCTGTTCGATCGAGTCGTCATCAAGGAGCTCGAGCCCGACCGCATGCGCAGCTCGGGCCTCGTCGTGCCGCCGGGCACGAACGAGCCGCCGCCCCAGCACGGGATCGTGCTCGCGGTCGGCCACGGCCTCGACTGGTGGGAGGGGGCCGGCGTGCAGATGCCGATCCGGCCGGGCGACCACGTCGTCTTCCCGGCGTCGGCCGGCGTCTGGGTGGAGGTCGACGAGGAGCGCCTGCTCGTCTGCCGCGTCACGGAGCTGCTCGGCGTGCTCGAGCGCATCGAGGAGCCGATGGCGCAGGACCCGCGGCTCGACGACGCGCGCGAAGAGAGCTAGGGGCTTGAGTGGGCCCGCCGCCGGGCGGCCGCCGAATCGCGTCGCGTGGGTCCTTTCGCTCGCATGGCGAGTACAAAGCCCCGAGCGACCCCGAGTTGGCACGCCGCCACTCGGCTCGCCCCGTCGACCGCCGGCTCTGCAGGGCAGCCCGCGCCAGCGGTGGCGCCCCGTCTTATTCCCTCGCTGCCCTGACCACACAGCGTCACCAACGCGGCGCGGATGGTGAACTCACATCAAGCCTCACCGAGGAGCGGTCCACCGTGGCGCCTTTGCCACGCATGCGGTGTGGCAAGGCGCCACGCGCGGCAGATCAGCCGCCGCACGCGGCGTCGCGGCACCACGACTACGAAGGCCCACCGGATCCGGGGGTCCGCAAGGGAGCGCCGACAAGGGGGGTCGCCGGCGCTCCCCGGCGGACGGTTTTCCAGACAGCACATTCCATCGAACCGTTCGATGTCGAACACTGGCCGGACGGCCAGTCCGGCGGCCGGGGCCCTGATTCAGGCGCGTTCGAGCAGCGCGACGCACTCGATGTGCGGCGTCTGCGGGAACATGTCGACCGGGCGCACCCGGCGCAGCGCGTAGCCGGCCTCGACGAGCTGGGCGGCGTTGGGCGCGAGCGTCGTCGGGTTGCACGAGACGTAGACGATCCGGCTCGGCGCCGCCTCGATGACGCGCCGCACGACCTTGGCCGACAGGCCCGCCCGCGGCGGGTCGACGACGAGCACGTCCGGGCGCCCGGCACGCTCGACGAGCTCGCGCAGCGCCAGGCGTACGTCGCCGGCGAAGAAGCGCGCGTTGCCGATCTCGTTGCGCCGTGCGTTGGCGATCGCGTCGGCGATCGCCTCCTCGACGATCTCCAGGCCCCACACCTCGCCCGCGCGTCCCGCCAGCGAGAGCCCGATCGTCCCGATGCCGCAGAAGAGGTCGTACAGGCGCTCCCAGCCCTGCAGGCCCGCGTACTCGGCCGCCACGCCGTAGAGCAGCTCGGCCATCTCGGTGTTGGTCTGGAAGAACGCGTCGGCGCTGACGCGCAGGCGCAGGCCGCCGAGCTCCTCGTCGATCGCCTCGATGCCGTGCAGGACCTCGGTGATCCCGCCCGCGGTCGTCTCGCCGACGTCCAGCGCGCGCGTCCACAGCACGCTGTCGGCGCGGACCGCCTCGGCGAGGCCGTCGAGCGGCGACCGAGTCGTCGGAGGTCACGAGGCGCACCTGCAGCTCGCCGGTGCGCCGGCCCTCGCGCACGACGAGGTTGCGCAGCAGGCCTGCCTGCGCGCGGCGATCATAGGCGTGCAGCCCTCGCTCGCGGCACCACTCCAGGGCGGCGCGGCGTGCCTGGTTACCGCGCTCGGAGGCCAGCAGGCAGTCCTCGATGTGCTCGATCCTCTCCCACGATCCGGGGGCGTGGAAGCCGCAGACCAGCCCGCCGGCCTCGTTGGTGCCGAACGAGTACTCGAGCTTGTTGCGATAGCGCCACTGCTCGACGGCGGGCACGATCGGCTCGAGCGCGAAGTCGTCGAGCCTGCCGATCCGCCGCAGCGCGTCGGCGACCTGCTCGGCCTTGACCGCGAGCTGGCGCTCGTAGGGCAGGATCTGCCAGGGCGCGCCGGGGTGGTCGGCCACCGGGTCGATCCGCTCCGGGCCGGGCTCGAGGAGCGCGACCGGGCGAGCCTCCGCGTAGGCCTTCTTGCGTTTGGTGACGACCGCGCGCACCCGGTCACCCGGCACCGCGTCGCGCACGAACACGACGTAGCCGTCGAGGCGCGCGACGCCGGCCCCGCCGAAGGCGAGGGTGTCGATCGTCAGCTCGAGCTCCTGGCCGCGCTCGGGGCGCGTCTTCGTCGGGGCGTCCATCGCCCCCAGCGTAGTTCAGCCGAGCTTCTTCTCGATCGCCCCGAGCACCGACTTGCGGTTGCCGTGGCGGCGCTCGTAGTCGCGCACCTTGCGCAGCTCGGGCTTGCTCAGGTCCCGGAGGCGGCTCTGGACCTGCGTCGCATTGAGCTCGTCGTAGAGCGTGATCGGAAACGACGAGCCGACGCCCACGCGCCGGCGCGCGCGATCGACCTCGCGCAGCACGCGGTCGCTGGACTTGGCCGCATGCGAGCGCCCCTTGCCGATGACCTGCTCGAGATCAGAGCGGAAGCTGTCGGCCTGGGTGCGCCCGGAGGCCAGCAGGTGGCGCGAGAGCTCGGTGGCGTCCTTGCGCGTCAGCTTGCCGCGCTTGACGGCATCGTCCATCGCAGCCTTGACGCCGTCGGTGGTGAGCACGACGCCCTTGCGCAGCTGGTCGCGCAGCGCCGTGAGGTTCGCCTGCACGGCCGCCTCGGACTTGGCGGGCTTGGCCGTGGCGCGCGCTGCGGTGGTGCGCTTCGCCGCGGGCTTGGCGGTGGTGCGCTTCGCCGCCGGCTTCGCGCCGGCCGCGGCCGACTTGGGGGCGCGGCTCGATGTTGAACGAGACGACGACGAGCGAGACGACTTCTTCGGCTGCGGCATGGCGCCACCCTAGTCCCCCTCGATCGTTCGCGGCTATCCGGCGCGTGCGCCGGCGATCAATCGGTAACCGAGGTCGAGCTCGTCGCGCTCCAGCAGGTCGGCGTGGCGGCGCGCCCAGGCACCGCTGTCGATGTCCGCGCGCAGCCGCGCGAGCCCGTCCGCGAGCTCGGCGTCCGTGCGCTTGGCGAGCGTCGAGATCCCGGCGCGGACCGCCGGATCGAGGTAGGCCTCCGGGCGCCGCCAGAAGGCGCTGAAGAAACCGTCGGCGCAGTCCCACGGCACCGGCACGACCTCGACGCGCCCGTCGAGCGCGGCGGCCTGCTCGTCCAGCGGCGGGAACGGGTCGACGTCCTCGTCGACGAACAGGTCGAAGTACTCGGGACCCAGCCAGAAGCGCCTGCGGAACCTCGGGTCCCACGAGAAGACGACCACGCGCTCGCGCGCGACGCGCCGCAGCTCGGCACACCCTGCGCGCCAGTCATCCCAGTGATGCAGGGTGAGCACGGCCATGGCCGCGTCGAAGCTCGCGTCGGCGAAAGGCAGCGCCTCGGCGCTTGCCTGGACCGCGGGCGCGGCGCCCGGCGGGCGCTGGGCGATCATCACCGCCGACGGTTCGACGGCCGTGACCTCACGATCGGGCGGCTCGTAGTTGCCGGTGCCGGCTCCGACGTTGACCACCGTGCGCGCTGGGCCGAGCGCGGCCCAGATGCGCGCGGCAATGCGCGGGTCGGTGCGGCGCGTGGCGGTGTAGGTGCGGCCTATGGCGTCGTAACGAGCCACTCGAGCAGCGCCTTCTGCGCGTGGCGGCGGTTCTCGGCCTGATCCCAGATGCGCTGGCGCTCGCCGTACAGGACCTCGGCGGTGATCTCCTCGCCCGGGTGAGCGGGCAGGCAGTGCAGGGCGATGGCGCCGGGCGCGGCGCGGTCGAGCAGCGCATCGTCGATCCGGTAGGGAGCCAGGGCCGCGCGGCGCTCGCCGGCGGTCACCTCGTCGCCCATCGAGACCCAGACGTCGGCGTAGACGGCGTGCGCTCCCGCCACCGCCTGCGCGGGATCCTCGACGCTCGCGACGCCGTCGAGCTGATAGCCCGGCGGCGAGGAGACGACGACCTCGACGCCCGCCAGGCAGCCGAGCACGACCCGCGAGCGTGCGACGTTGTTGCCGTCGCGCACGAGGCGAGCTTGAGGCCCTCGAGGCGCCCGAACGCCTCGCGCAGCGTGAGCAGGTCGGCCAGCGCCTGGCACGGGTGGTGGCCGGCGCTGAGCATGTTGAACACGGGAATCGTGCCGGAGGCCGCCAGCTCCTCGAGCACGGCGTCGGCCCCGGTGCGCACGCCGACCCCGTCAACGTGCCGCGACAACACGAGCGCGGTGTCCTTGGCCGACTCGCCTCGCGAGAGCTGCCTCTCGTCGCCGCGCAGGACCATCGGATGGCCGCCGAGCTCGACGATGCCCGCCTCGAAGGACACGCGCGTGCGTGTCGACGGCTTCTCGAAGACGAGCGCCACGACGCGGTCGGTCAGCGCCCGTGACGAGCGCGGCGCGACCTTCAGCTCGGCGGCGCGGCGCAGCAGCGCGTCGAGCTGATCGGCCGTCAGCTCCCGGCCGGTGAGGAAGTGGCGCGTCAAGACGGGGAGGATACGTCGCGGTGCTGGTGCTGACCTGGAACCTGTTTCACGGGCGCTCGGCCCCCGACACGCCCCGCGAGCTGCTCGACGAGTTCGCCGCGCGGCTGGCGTCCTGGGAGTGGGACGTAGCCCTTCTGCAGGAGGTGCCGCCGTGGTGGCCGCCCGAGCTCGGGCGCGCGTGCGCGGCCGGTGCGCGCACCGCGCGCACGTCGCGCAACTGGCTGCTGCCGGCCACCCGCTGGGTCGCGCAGCGCAGGCCGGACATCATCAAGTCCTGGGGCGGCGGCGCCAACTCGATCCTGGTGCGCGGCGAGCGGGTGTTCGAGCACCGCGTGCGCACGCTGCGCTCGTGGCCCGAGCGCCGCGTCGTCCACGGCGTGCGCCTGGAGGGCGGCCTGTGGGTCTGCAACCTCCACGCCCAGGCGCACTCGGAGGCGCGCGCGCAGGCCGACGTGGCGCGTGCCGCGGCGGCCGCGCGCGCGTGGGCGGGCGACGCGCCGGTGGTGATCGGCGGCGACCTCAACACGCGCCACCCCGTGGCGGCGGGGTTCACGAGCGTCGCTGGGCACAGCGTCGATCACGTGCTGGCGCGCGCGGCGCATGCGACGGCGCCGGGGCGTACGCTCGACCACGGTCAGCTCTCAGACCACGCGCCTGTGCTGGCGGAGATTGCCTAGGAAGGATCGATTCCCGGAGGCGTCATGACCGATATGAGACGAATCGCGCTCCTGCTGGGCGCAGTGCTGGCCCTCGCCGCCGTCGCCGGCTGCGGGAGCAGCAACAGCTCCTCTTCCAGCTCGACCTCGACGCCGGCCGCCTCGACGTCGACGCCGGCGGCTGCTTCCAGTGGCGGGGGAGTCACGATCAAGATGCAGAACATCGCGTTCGACCCCAAGACCGTCACCGTCAAGGTCGGGCAAAAGGTCACGTGGACCAACGACGACACCGTCGACCACAACGTGACCGCTCAGTCCGGCGCGGACTTCAAGTCCAAGAACTTCGGCAAGGGCGCCACGTTCTCGTTCACGCCCACGACGGCGGGCACGGTCAAGTACGTGTGCACGATCCATCCCGGGATGGATGCAACGCTGACCGTCACCAAGTAGGTCAGCCCCGAGCCCGCAGCCCGAACCCGCGCAGCATCAGCAGCGCGCGCTCGCCGAGGGTCCCGCGCGCCGGGAGCACACCGAGCTGGACCGCAGCGTCGTAGGCGTCGAAGAACGCGCGCACCCGCCACATGCGCTCGCGGTCGGGGTCGAGCTCGCAGTAGAAGACGAGGTGCACGACCACGAAGCGCCCGGTCGGCGCGAGGCCCTCGATCTCGCCGCGGTGCGTACCCAGGAGCTTGCAGGGCGCGGCGACAAAGCGGCCGTCGCTCAGGCGTTCGCCGGTGCGCTCGATGCGCGCATCGGGGAAGGTGGCCCACAGGCGTGCGGCATGGTCGGCCAGCGCCTCGGGACCCTCGAGCGGATCGCCGCACAGCGGGTCCTCGTAGTGGACGTCGGGCGCGCAGACCGCCGTGAAGGCCGCGCGGTCGCGCCCGACCCACGCCGCCTGCCAGCGGTCGATGAGGTCGTCTATCTGCGATCCGCTC
The DNA here is from genome assembly GCA_963821355.1 of uncultured Actinomycetes bacterium. Taxonomy (GTDB): domain Bacteria; phylum Actinomycetota; class Thermoleophilia; order Solirubrobacterales; family Solirubrobacteraceae; genus JAOPZW01. The sequence continues at coordinate 29,344 of CAWGDO010000015.1, forward strand.
ACTCGACGGGCGGCGTGAGGTCGGCCATGCCCTCCGCCGGCGACGAGGCCTCGGCGTGCAGGCGCCGCGGGATGCGGCCGGCGCTGCGCGCGAGCCGGCCGGCCTCGACCGCCGCGCGGATCGCGTGTGCCATGGCGACCGGATCCTCCGCCCGGGCGATCGCGCTGGCGCACAGCACGCCGTCGCACCCGAGCTCCATCGCGAGCGCCGCGTCGCTCGCCGTGCCCACGCCGGCGTCGAGGATCACCGGCACGCCGGCACGCTCGACGATGAGCGAGACGTTGTACGGATTGCGGATGCCCATGCCCGAGCCGATCGGCGAGCCCAGCGGCATGACCGCGGCGCAGCCGACGTCCTCCAGGCGGCGGGCGAGGACCGGGTCGTCGTTGGTGTAGGGCAGCACGACGAAGCCGTCGGCCACGAGCTCCTCGGCGGCGAGCAACAGCTCGGGCGCGTCGGGCAGCAGCGTGCGCTCGTCGCCGATGACCTCGAGCTTGACCCAGTCGGTCTGGAACGCCTCGCGCGCCAGGCGCGCGGTGACCACGGCATCGCGCGCGGTGAAGCAGCCCGCGGTGTTGGGCAGCAGCTCGACGCCGCAGTCCTCGAGGACGTCGACAAGCGAGCCGCGGGCGCCGGGATCGATGCGGCGCAGCGCCACGGTGACCAGCTCGGCGTGCGTTGCCCGGATCGCCTCGGCCAGCGTCTCCAGGCGGCGAAAGCCGCCGGTGCCGAGGATCAGCCGCGAGCGCAGCGTGCGCCCCGCGACCTCGAAGGGGGTATCGGTGATCGGAATGGTGGACAGGCCCACGGGGTCTCCCCTCCTGGCGGTCGCGTGCCCTACACGGGTGTGCTCGGGGATGTCAGCCTCCCTGCATCGCGCTGAGCGCCTCGACTCGGTCGCCGGCGGCGACGCAATGGTGTGGCCAGTACGCGCGGGGAACGATCTCGCCGTTGACCGCCACCGCGACGCCGCGCGCGCGCTCCTCGACGCCGAGGTCGGTCAGCAGCTCGGCGATCGTCGCGCCGTCGCGCTCGCGGGGCTCGCCGTTGACAACGATCATGCCGCGGCCCCTACGAATCGCCCCGGCCCGAAGGTGTGCTCGACCGGCTCGCCGGCGAGTTCGGCGACGACGATGTCCGCGCTGACCGGCGTCAGCAGCACGCCGTTGCGGTAGTGCCCGGTCGCCCACACGATCCGCGGATCGGCCTGTGACCGGCCGAGGATCGGCGCGTTGTCGGGCGTGCCCGGGCGCAGGCCGGCGATGACCTCCTCGACCTCGAGCTCGAGCACGCCGGGCACGAGCTCCGAGGCGTCGCGCAGCAGCTCGTAGACACCGCCCGCGGTCGTCGCCGTCTCGAAGCCGCGCTCCTCGCTGGTGGCTCCGAGCACGTAGCGCCCGTCGCCGCGTGGCGCGAGGTAGCCGCCGTCCCAGCGCACGACGCGCTCGACGAGCCCGGCGCCGCCGGGATCGCGCAGGCGCAGCGACTGCCCCTTGACCGGGCGCACGCGCGCCTCGTCGCCGAAGGCGCCTGACCACGGCCCGGCGGCGACCACGACCTGCTCGGCCGGCAGCGCATCGAGGTCGTCGACCTCGACTCCGGCGCGCAGGACCGCGCCGGCCTGCCCGGCCGCGTGCACGAGCGCCGCGCAGACCAGCCGCGGATCGACGACGTGGTCGTCGGGCAGGTGCAGCGCACCACGCAGCGTCGGGGCGAGCGCGGGCTCCAGGCGCCGCGCCGCACTCGGCAGCAGGCGCTCGACGCGCAGCCCCATGCGCTCGCGCAGCGAGCGCTCGCGCTCGAGCGCCTCGGCCTCGTCGCGATCGCGGGCGACCATCAGCGTCCCGCAGACGCGAAAGTCGATGTCGACGCCCGTGACCTCGCTGAGCTGGGCGGCGAAGGCGGGCCAGCGCTCCGCGCTCTGCAGGCCCAGCGCGAGGAGCGGCCGCTCGGCGGCGTCGGCCTCGGCCACCGGAGCCAGCATCCCGGCCGCGACGTGGGACGTCTGCGCGCCGAACTCACCGCGCTCGAGTACGAGCACCGACAAGCCGCGCGCCTGCGCGCGCCACGCGACGGCGAGGCCGACGATGCCGCCGCCGACGATCACTACGTCGTAGCTCTGGTCTCGGACGGCTGGATGCCGCACGTCGCCATCAAGACGCGAGCCTGGATGGCTCGCGGAGGTAGCTGTTTGGGATGGTGTCTCCTCTCGCTTCGCCGGCATGACCCGGATCAGCTCCTGACGGTCGGCGGCCGCGATGCCGCCCTCTCAGCCCAATGGGCTCCCGTTGCATTACCGATGGTAGCGCTACGCAACACTGTCGACCGTGGACCACCGGCAGCACCTACGTGATGCCCGTTTGTACTTCGTCGCAGACCGCGCCGGGATGACCCGCGCGCTCGACGGCGCGCTGGCCGGCGGCGTCGACCTCTTCCAGCTGCGCGACAAGGACGCCTCCGACGACGAGCTGCTCGGCGCCGCGCACGACGCGCGCGAGCGCTGCCACGCTGCCGGCGCCCTCTTCCTGCTCAACGACCGGCCCGATCTCGCCGCGGCCTGCGGCGCCGATGGCGTGCACGTCGGACAGGACGACATGCCCGTCGCCCGCGCGCGCGAGATCGTCGGCCCCGACGCCATCGTCGGCCTCTCGACGCACTCGATCGAGCAGGCGCAGGCGGGGAGCGGCAGCGGCGCCGACTACATCGCCGTCGGGCCCGTGCACGCCACGCCGACCAAGGAGGGCCGGCCCGCGATCGGCGTCGAGCCCGTTACGTACGCCGCCGCGCACATCGCGATGCCCTGGTTCGCGATCGGCGGCATCGACGCCGGCACCGTCGGCGACGTCGTCGAGGCGGGCGCGCAGCGGATCGTCGTCGTGCGCGCGATCGCTGACGCGGACGATCCGGAGGCGGCGGCGCGCGCGCTGCGGGCGGCAACGAACGGCGGGGCGCGTGGGTAAGCGCAGCCGCAAGCCGCGCCCCGCGAGCGGCGAAGGCGCGATGCGCCGCGGCTACGCGCGCGCCGAGGAGCGCAACGCCGAGGTGCGCGCGCAGCTCGAGCCGCTCAAGCCCGGCGAGCGGCCGCCGGCGCTCGCCGCCGCGGCGATCCTCGCCGCCCTGCTGGGCACCGCCAACCTCGTCGCGCTGATCGCGGGCGTCGAGGTCGAGGGCGATCAGCCCAGCGCCATCGGCGTGCTCGCCTTCTGCGTGGTCATGTACGTCGCCGCCGTCGGGCTGTGGTTCGCGCGCTACTGGGCGGTGCTCGGCTTCGAGGCGCTGCTCGCGCTGATCGTCGTCTTCTTCTCGCTCTTCCTCCTGCGCGCCTCCAACCTCCTGGCCGTCGTCGTGTGCGTGGCGATCATCGGCGTGGCCGGCTGGCTGTTCTGGAAGCTCATCCGCGTGATGGGCAGGATCCAGGCGCCGAGCGTTCGTTAGATTCAGGCGCCTCATGGCTGACTCCCAGTACGACTGCGTCGTCATCGGCTCGGGCCCGGGCGGCTACGTCGCCGCCATCCGCGCGGCCCAGCTCGGCATGAAGACCGCCGTCATCGAGAGGGACACGGTCGGCGGGCGCTGCCTGAACGTCGCCTGCATCCCGGCAAAGGCCGTCCTGCGCGTGGCCGACGTCCTCGACGAGGTCCGCGACGCCGACGAGTTCGGCATCAAGGTCGCCGAGCCCGAGGTCGACTTCGCGGCCGTCGGCGAACGCCGCCAGAAGGTGGTCAAGACGCTGACCGGCGGCGTCAGCGGGCTGTTCAAGAAGAACAAGATCGACTATCTCGAGGGCCACGGCGCGCTCACCGGCGCGGGCAGCGTGCGGCTGGGCTCGAGCAAGGACGGCGACGAGATCGACGTCTCCAAGTGCATCGTGCTGGCGACCGGCTCGGTCAAGAAGCCGATCCCGGGCACGCAGTTCGGCGGGCGCGTCATCGGCACCGAGGAGGCATGGGCGTTCAACGAGCTGCCCAAGACGCTGGCCGTCGTCGGCGCCGGCGCGTCGGGCACCGAGATCGCCTCGGCCTACGCGCGCCTCGGCGTCGAGGTGACGCTGTTCGAGGCGCTCGAGCGCGTGCTGCCGACCGAGGACGCCGACATCTCCAAGCTCGCCGAGCGCGGGTTCAAGCGGCAGGGCATCAACGTCCTCACGAACACGCTGGTCGAGAACGTCGAGAGCGGCGACGCGACGGTGTCCTGCACCTTCGGCGACCAGTCGGGCGACTTCGAGTGGTTCGTGATCGCCGCCGGGCGCGGCCCCGACGTCGAGGGCCTCGGCCTCGACGACGCCGGCGTCAAGCTCGACGACGACGGGCTGATCGCCGTCGACGGCGCGCTGCGCACCAGCGTGCAGGGCGTGTGGGCCATCGGCGACCTCGTCCCCGGCCCCGCGCTGGCGCACAAGGCCTCCGACGAGGGCATCATCGCCGTCGAGGACGCGGCCGGGATGGAGACCCATGCGATCGAGTACGTCGACGTCCCCCGTGCAACGTTCTGCAAGCCCAACGTCGCCTCCTTCGGGCTGACCGAGGAGCAGGCGCGCGAGGCCGGCCACGACGTCATCGTCGGCAAGCTCCAGTACGGGGCCGTCGGGGCGGGCACCGTCTACGGCGACCGCAGCGGCCTGATCAAGATCGTCGGCGACACGCGCTACGGCGAGCTGCTCGGCGGCCACATCATCGGGTCCAAGGCGACCGAGCTGATCCAGGAGCTGGTCAACGCCAAGCTCCTGGAGGGCGGCTACCCCGAGGTCGCGCGGATCGTCCACGGCCACCCGACGCTGAGCGAGGGAGTCATGGAGGCGGCGCGGGCGGCGGATGGCTGGCTCATCCACGGATAAGCGCCCGGCGTTCTTCTTCGACCTCGCGTCGCCCGCGGCGTACCTGGCCGCCGAGCGCGCGCTGCAGCTCCACCCCGGCGTCGAGTGGGTGCCCGTCGTCGCGCGCGAGCTGCCAGGAGCCGAGAGCTGGGACTCCTTCCGCTGTGCCGAGGAGCGCGACATTGCGCTGTCGCAGATCGAGCGCACGGCGGCCGAGCACGGACTGCAGCCGTTGCGCTGGCCCGATCCGTTCCCGTTCGACAGCCTCTTCGCGATGCGCGTGGCCACCTACGCCAAGCAGATCGGCCGCGCGGTCCCGTTCGCGCTGGCCGCCTTCCGCCAGGCCTTCGCCGGCGGGCGCTCGCTCGCCGATCCCGACAACGTCGTGATCGCGGCCGCGGCCTGCGAGATGCACCCGGGCGCGGTGGTCAAGGCGGCGGAGCTGCGCGGGGTGCGCGCGGCGCTCGAGGACGCGACCGCGCGCGCGATCGCGCTCGGGGTCCGGGACGTGCCTGCGGTGTGGGACGGCGAAGCCCTGGCCGCCGCATGATGCGGGCCAAGGCGCGCTACCGGATCGTCGTTCGGCGCGGCGGCATCGCCCCGGCAGTCCTGGCCGCGCCCGAGCGGGTCGACCACGTCGAGATCGTCGACGTCGACGAGGGCGAGACGGTCCTGTACTGGGATCTGCTGCCCCGCGACGCCAAACGGGTGGTAACGATGGTGCGCGCCGACCTCGAAGCGATGGAGCAGCGCGAGTTCTTCGAGCGCTGGGCGTCGTTCGAGGGCGACGCGGATCTGCGCTAGCGGGTGCCGAGCGCGGCCACGTGGCCGCGGCGAGCAGGTCCCGCCCGGCCCAAGGCCGGATGCTGTCATCGACCCGCTAACGTCCTGCAAACGATGGCCGACCACCCGCTTCCCGATGCCGACGTAGCCCGCGAGTGGCTGCAGACGATGATGCTCATCCGCCGCTTCGAGGAGCGCGCGGGCGAGATGTACGCCAAGGCGAAGGTCGGTGGCTTCCTGCACCTCGCGATCGGCGAGGAGGCGACGATCGTGGGCTCGGCGCGCGCGATGCGCGACGACGACTACCTCATCTCGACCTACCGCTCGCACGGGCACGCGCTCGTCCGCGGCACCGGCCCCAACGGCGTGATGGCCGAGCTGTTCGGGCGCGTCGACGGCGTCTCCAAGGGCCGCGGCGGCTCGATGCACATGTTCGACCTCCAGCGGCGCTTCATGGGCGGCTACGGCATCGTCGGCGGCAACCTGCCGATCGCCGCCGGCTTCGGCCTGGCTTCCGACTACCTGGGGACCGAGGACGCGACGCTGTGCACGTTCGGCGACGGTGCCTCCAACCAGGGCACGTTCGGCGAGACGATGAACCTCGCCGCCCTGTGGAAGCTGCCGGTCGTCTTCATGGTCACCAACAACCAGTTCGGGATGGGCACGGCGCTCGAGCGCCACTCGGCGGTCACCGACCTGCAGGTCAAGGGCGAGGGCTTCGGCGTGCCGGGCATGGAGTGCGACGGCATGGACGTGCTCGACACGTACCACGTCACTCAGGAGGCGCTGCGCATCGCGCGCGAGGAGCGCCGCCCGGTGCTCGTCGAGGCGATCACCTACCGCTTCCGCGGCCACTCGATGGCCGACCCCGAGGAGTACCGCAGCAAGGAGCAGGTCGAGGAGTGGCGCAAGCGCGACCCGATCCTGCAGTGCGGCGATCGGCTGGAGGCCGAGAGCATCGTGACAGCGGAGGAGCGCGAGGAGTTCGACCAGGAGGCGATCGGGCGCGTCGACGAGGCCGTCGCCTTCGCCGACGACTCGCCGATGCCGCCGCCGGAGTCGCTCTACGACGACGTCTACGTCCTCGGCGGCCAGGTGCACGGCTGGTACTCGGTCGACGAGCGCTCGGCCGGGGTGCACAAGGGCGAGGACGAGCGTGCGCTGGCGGGCGGCGGGCAGGCGAGCTTCGACGGCCAGCAGTCGGAGACCGGCGACATCCCACAGCAGATGACCGCGGCCGTCGAGGCCCAAGAGGACGAGTGAGCATGGCCGCTACCGCACAACAGCAGCAGCAGTCGACCGGCACGCGAGTACTCCGCTACCGCGAGGCGCTCAACGAGGCGCTGCGCGAGGAGATGGTGCGCGACGAGACCGTCGTGCTCATGGGCGAGGACATCGGTGTCTTCAACGGCGCCTTCAAGGTCACCGCCGGCCTGCTCGAGGAGTTCGGCGAGAAGCGCGTGCGCGACACGCCGATCTCCGAGAACACGATCGTCGGCATGGGCGTCGGCGCGGCGATGACCGGGCTGCGCCCGGTGGTCGAGCTGATGACGATCAACTTCTCGCTGCTGGCGCTCGACCAGATCGTCAACCACGCCGCGCACATCCGCTACATGTTCGGCGGCCAGGTCGCGGTGCCGCTCGTTGTGCGCATGCCGCAGGGCGCCGGGCACCAGCTCGGCCCCACGCACTCGCACTGCTTCGAGGCCTTGTTCCTGCACGTGCCCGGGCTGCTCGTGGCCGTGCCGTCGACGCCGGCCGACGCCAAGGGGCTGCTCAAGGCCGCGATCCGCGACGACAACCCGGTGATCTTCATCGAGCACGAGTACCTCTACGGCCAGCGCGGCGAGGTCCCCAGCGACGAGGACCACGTCGTCGACTTCGGCGAGGCCGTCGTTCGGCGCGAGGGCTCCGACGTGACGATCGTCGGCATCTCACGCATGGCGTCGACCGCCGAGAAGGCGGCTCGCGTCCTCTCCGAGGAGCACGAGATCGAGGCCGAGGTCATCGACCCACGCACGCTGCGCCCGCTGGACCTCGACACGATCCTCGCCTCGGTGCGCAAGACCAACCGGCTCGTGATCGTCGAGGAGGGCTGGCCGCACGGCGGCGTGGGCGCCAACCTCGCCGCCCTCGTGCAGGAGCAGGCCTTCGACGACCTCGACGCGCCGGTCGGCCGCGTCACCGGCGCCGACGTGCCGATGCCCTACGCCAAGAACCTCGAGCAGATCGCCTTCCCGCACGAGCCCCAGATCGTCGAGGCTGTGCTGGCGACGTTCCGCGACCTGTAAAGGGTGCCGGAGGCCGCCACGTGGCGGCCGCAGGCGGGCCCCCTGGTCCGCGTCAGCGACCCGGTGTCGGTCGTACCCCGCCGACGATCAGCCAGCGGTGCTCGATGACGAGGGCGCCCTCGTCGTCGCGGTGCGCGCGAAGGCCGGTCTCGGCGCCGCCGTCGGCCTCGTCCCGCAGCGCGGCGAGCACGTGCTCGCGCTCGGCGTCGCCGGGCTGCGCCTGATCCAGCCAGGGGACCACCGGCAGGCGCTGGCGGCGCTCGGCGACCACGCTCGCGCGCACGCCGGCGTCGGCGAGGACCGCTACGAGACCGGCCTCGTCGAGGGCGACCGCGTGGCTGGGATCGCGCAGGCGCTCGAGCTCGTTGTGGCGGCGGCCCACCTCGCCGGCCTCGGCGACCATGTCGATGACCGCGACCGCACCACCGGGTCGGCACACGCGAGCCATCTCGCGCCCCGCGGCGGCAATGTCGTCGATGTGGTGCAGCGCGAAGCGGCAGACGACGACGTCGAACTGCTCGGCGGGAAGCGGCAGGCGCGTCGCGTCGCCCTCCACGAAGACGACGTTGCGATCGCCCGCGTCGCGCGCCGAGCGCGCGCCCGTACGCAGCATCTCGACGGTCAGGTCGACCACGACGGCGACCGCCGCCGACCGCGCCAGGTGGCGCGCGAGCTGGCCCGTCCCACCGGCGACGTCGAGCACGCTGTCGGCGGGTGTCACCGGCACGTTGGCGCCAATCCACTCGAGGATGTCCGTGGCCCGGAAGATCGAGCCCGCGCGCTCGAACGAGGCCGCCTGGCGGGCGAACTCGCGGCGCGTGATCTCGCGATGCGTCACATCGGCGGGATCCATCGCGCCAGGGTAGCCATCAAGGCCCGTCCAGCCAGGCCGCGAACGCTCAAACCCTGAGCGCAAGCGCCGATCATCGATGTGTGGCCGTCCCACGACCCACCGACCCTGCCCTCCTGCGCAGCATCAGCGCTGCGCAGGTTCTCGAGCTGACGCCCGACATCGCGATCGTCACGGACCTCGACGGCACCATCGTCCACGGCAACGAGGCCCTGGCGCGCGCCGTGGGCGTACCCGTCGAGGAGCTCATCGGGCGCTCGGCCGCCGAGGTGGTCCATCCCGAGGACCACGCCACGATCGCGCCGAGCTGGAGGGAGGTCGTCGCCGGCAAGTGCGACGAGCTCGAGCTGGCGCTGCGCTTCGGGTCGGCGCTGACCGGCTGGCGCTGGTGCCTGGGTAGCGTCGGCGTCGATCGCGAGCTCGGGCTGACGATCGGCACCTACCAGGACACCGCCGCGCTGCGAGAGGCCGAGGAACGCTTCCAGCGCGCCTTCGAGGACGCGGGCATCGGGATGGCCATCACAGGTATCGACGGCCGCTTCGTGCGCGTCAACCGCTCGCTGGCCACCATGCTCGGGCGCGAGCCGCAGGAGCTGTCCGGCGTGCTCGTCGCCGACGTCACGCACCCCTCGCACCTCGGGGCCGACCGCGACGCGATGCGCGCGCTGGCCGCGGGCGAGCTTGGGACCTATCGCGCCGAGAAGCGCTACCTGCGCGCCGACGGCACCGAGGCGTGGGTGTCGCTCAGCGCCAGCGTGGTACGCGACGCCGACGGCGCGCCGATGTACTTCCTCTCGCAGATGACCGACATCGGCGAGCGCCTCGCCGCCGAGCGCGCGCTGGCGCAGAGCGAGGAGCGCTTCCGCACGCTCGCCGCCGCCTCGCCGGTCGGCATCTTTGCCATCTCCGACGACGGCCGCCTCGTCTACGCCAACGAGCATCTGCGCGAGATCTTCGGACTGCGCGGCGACACGCTCGAAGGCGCCGCGTGGATGGACCGCTTCGCCGCGGAAGACCGCGAGCGCGTGGTCGCCGAGGTCCGCAAGGCGCGGGCGCTGGGCGCGCGCGCCTCGCTCGACGCCCGCGTCCAGGCCGACATCGATCGCTGGGCGCGGATCCACGTGGCCCCGGTCACCGACCCCACCGGCCGGCCCGGAGGCCTTGTCGGCACGGTCGAGGACGTCACCGTCGAGGTCACCGCGCGCATGGCGCTCGCGGCACGCGAGGCCGAGTACCGGATGCTCGCCGAGCACTCCACGGACTTCCTGTCGCGCCACAAGCTCGACGGCACCTTCCTCTACGCCTCGCCGGTCTCGCGCACGCTGTTGGGCTGGAACGCCGAGGCGATGCTCGGGCACAAGCCGATGTACCTCGGCATGGACCACCCCGACGACATGGAGATCGTCGAGCGCAGCTGGACGCAGGCGCTGCGCGGCGACAGCTCGCGCACGGCGTCCTACCGGGCGCGCCGGCGCGACGGCTCGATCGTCTGGCTGGAGACCACCTTCCGCGCCGTTCGTGACGCCGAGGGCGAGCCTCAGGAGATGGTGTGCGTCTCGCGCGACGTCTCCGAGCGCAAGAGCGCCGAGCTCGAGCTCGCCCACCGCGCGCTGCACGACGGGCTGACCGGCCTGCCCAACCGCACGCTGTTCCTCGACCGCCTCGGCCAGGCGCTGCGCAACTCGCGCCGGCGCGACGGCGGGCTGGCGGTGCTCTTCCTCGACCTCGACCGCTTCAAGGTCGTCAACGACTCGCTCGGCCACAAGGCCGGCGACCGGCTGCTGGTCGACGTCGCCATGCGCCTGAGCTCCGCGCTGCGCCCGTCCGACACGCTGGCGCGGTTCGGCGGCGACGAGCTGACGCTGCTGTGCGAGGACATCGGCGACGAGGGCGACGCCCGCGCGATCGCCGATCGCCTGCTGGCCACCTTCGCCGAGCCGTTCGCCGTCCAGGACGGCGAGGCCTTCCTGCAGGCGAGCATCGGCATCGCGCTGTCGCGCGACGGCTTCGAGGCGCCCGAGGACCTCATCCGCGACGCCGACGCCGCCATGTACCGCGCCAAGGAGCGCGGCGACGGCGCCGAGCTGTTCGACGAGGCCATGCGCCAGGACGTGCGCGACCGCCTCGCGCTCGAGGCGGCGCTGCGGCGCGGCGTCGAGCGCGGCGAGCTGCGCCTGCACTGCCAGCCGCTGGTGTCGCTTTCGGAGGGACGCATCGAGGGCTTCGAGTCGCTTGTGCGCTGGGAGCATCCCGAGCGGGGGCTCGTTCCGCCCGGATCGTTCATCCCGCTGGCCGAGGAGACCGGGCTCATCGTCCCCATCGGCGCGTGGGTCCTGCGCGAGGCGTGCGCCACGCTGCGGCGGCTGATCGACGAGACCGGCATGTCGTGGCTGCAGGCGACGGTCAACGTGTCGCCGCGCCAGCTCGGCCAGCCCGACTTCGTCGCCGGAGTCGCGGAGGCGCTCGAGGCGCATCACCTCGAGCCCGCGAGCCTCGTGGTCGAGATCACCGAGAGCGCGATCATGGAGGCCGGCGCGGCCGCCGTCCTGCGCTCGCTCAAGGACCTCGGCGTGCGGCTGGCGATGGACGACTTCGGTACCGGCTACTCGTCGCTGTCGCACCTGCGCCGCTTCCCGCTGGACGTCATCAAGGTCGACCGCTCGTTCATCGCCGGGCTCGGCGACGGGCAGGGCTCGTCGATCGCGGGCGCGATCGTCTCGCTCGCGCAGGCGCTGGGCCTGCGGACCGTCGCCGAGGGCATTGAGGACGACGAGCAGCATCGCGCCGTGGTCGCGCTGGGCTGCGACCTCGGGCAGGGCTACCTGTTCGCGCGGCCGATGCCCGCCGACGACCTGACACGGCTGCTCGCGGCGTCGAACTGAAGGGCCGGCGGGGCTCGCGGGTAGCATCCGTGGCATGCCCGAGGTCGTCATGCCGCGCCTGTCCGACTCGATGGAGGAAGGCACGATCCTGAAGTGGCTCAAGGCCGACGGGGACGAGGTCGCCCGCGGCGACGAGCTGGTCGAGATCGAGACCGACAAGGCCACGATGACCTACGAGGCCGACACGGCCGGCGCGCTGTCGATCGTCGCCCAGGAGGGCGAGACGCTGCCCATCGGCCAGGTCATCGCTCGCATCGGCGCGGGTGGCGAGGCGCCTGCCGGCGACGGCGCCGCGGCCGAGGCGCCGGCCGAAGCGGCGCAGCAGGCCGAGGCGTCGGGGAACGGCTCGCCGAGCGAGGCGCCGGCCCCGGCCGCTCCGGCGGCGACCGCCGAGCCGCCCGCCGCGGCGCCGGCCGCTCGGGCAGCCGCAGCCGCGCCTGCTCCCGCCGCCCCGCCATCCGAGGGCAACGGCGGGCGCCCGAAGGCCTCTCCGGTCGCGCGCCGCATCGCGCGCGAGCAGGGGATTGATCTGACGACGCTGCAGGGCACAGGCCCGGGCGGGCGGATCGTCAAGGCTGATGTCGAGGCAGCTGCCTCGGGCGCAGCACCCGCCGCGCCGCCCGCCGAAACGCCCGCACCCGCGGTGCCGGCCGCGCCCGAGCCCGAGGCCGAGGCCGCGCCGCCTCCGGCTGCGCCTGCCGCGGCCGAGACCGGTACGGCCAAGGGCGACGTGACGGTCCAGGAGCTCACGCGCACCCAGCAGGTCATCGCGCGGCGCATGGCCGAGTCCAAGGCGACGGTGCCGGAGTTCACGATCAGCACCGACGTCGACATGGAAGCCGCGGTCGAGCTGCGTGCGCAGCTCAAGGCGGCCGTCGAGAAGACCGGCGGCGCGGTGCCGTCGTACAACGACATGGTGGTCAAGGCGGCGGCCATCGCCCTGCGCGAGCTCCCGCGCGCCAACGGCTCCTACAAGGACGGCCACTTCGAGCTGTACTCGCGCGTGAACATCGGCGTCGCCGTCGCCGCGCAGGAGGCGCTGATCGTGCCGACGGTGTTCGACGCCGACAAGAAGTCCCTGGGCGAGATCGCGCGCGACAGCCGCGCCGCTGGCCGAGCGCGTGCGCGCCGGCGCCGTGACCCCGCCCGAGCTGTCGGGCGGCACGTTCACGGTCTCCAACCTCGGCATGTTCGGCGTGACCGAGTTCGTCGCCGTCATCAACCCGCCGCAGGCCGCGATCCTCGCGGTCGGCAAGATGGAGCCGCGCGCGGTCGTGCGCGACGGCGAGATCGTCGCGCGCAACACGATGTCGCTCACGCTGGCCTGCGACCACCGCATCCTCTACGGCGCCGACGCGGCCGAGTTCCTGGCCCGCATCAAGGCGCTGCTCGAGCAGCCGATCGCGCTGGCTCTCTAGGAGATGCCGGGCATCGACCTCCGGGCGTTCGAGACGCCCGATGAGGTGCGCGAGTTCGAGCTCGGCCGCTTCGAGCTCGTGCGGATCGGCGGCATGACGGTCGGCCGCGCGACCTACGAGCCGGGCTGGCGCTGGTCGCTGCACGTGGGCGGCGATCCTGCCGCCCGCTGCCAGGTCGAGCACGTCGGCCTGGTCGTCTCGGGCCGCGCGGCGGTGCTCATGGACGACGGCGAGGAGCGCGTGATGGAGTCCGGCCACCTCTTCTACGTCGCGCCCGGGCACGACTCGTGGGTGGTCGGCGACGAGCCCTACGTGTCGCTGCACTTCCTCGGCGCGGGCGACTACGCGACGTAGCTTCGGCCCCACGGCCAACGCCGCGGCGTAAATCCTGTCCAGCGGGCCAACGCCAAGCGCGCCCGCGAGGGCGAGCCTTGATTGTTTGAGGGTCGGTCACAGAACGTGACCGCCCCGGGTCCAAACGAATTCTGTCTCCGACCGCGGAGGGTTCGCGGTGCAGCCGACGCTGAACGACGCGCTCGTGGCCGTCAACACCGTCTGGGTGATTGTTGCGGCCGTCTTCGTGCTCTTCATGCAGGCGGGGTTCCTGCTGCTGGAGATCGGCTTCTCGCGCCAGAAGAACGTCGGCACCGTCGTACCCAAGGTGCTCGCCAACCTGTCGATCGCGGCGCTTTGTTACTGGGCGATCGGCTTCGCGCTGGCCTTCGGCGGCGCGGGCTGGTTCGCCGGAACGCACGGGGCGTTCCTCGATACGACGAACAGCGCGGCGTTCCCGGCGATGGCGTTCTCCGACGCCACCGTGCCGTCGAAGTTCTTCTTCCAGTTCGTCTTCTGCGCGGTCTCGCTGGCGATCGTGTGGGGCACGACGCTCGAGCGGATCAAGTTCGGCGCGTACCTGATCTACGCCATCATCTTCTCGTCGCTGATCTACCCGATCATCAGCCACTGGATCTTCGGCGGCGGCTGGCTGCAGGCGAACTTCGGTATGCAGGACTTCGCCGGCTCGACGGTCGTGCACCTGATCGGCGCGACCGGCGCGTTCGCGGCCCTGCTGCTCCTGGGCCCGCGCCAGGGCAAGTACGGCAGCGACGGCAAGCCCAACGTGATCCCGGGGCACTCGATGCCGTTCGTGGGCCTCGGCGTGATCATCCTGTGGTTCGGCTGGTTCGGGTTCAACCCGGGCTCGACGCTGCAGGCGGTGGGCGGCCGCTTTGCCGAGGTCGTCGTGGTCACCAACCTCGCTGCCGCCGCCGGCGTGATCGGCGCCATGGCGACGATCTACCTCGTCACGCGCACCTTCGACATGGGCATGACCGCCAACGGCGCCGTCGCGGCGCTCGTCGCGATCACCGCGCCCTCTGGCTACGTCGAGTTCTGGGCCGCCCCCATCATCGGCTTCATCGCCGGGATCATCGTCGTCGGCGGGGTCATCCTCATCGACCGCACGCTCGACGATCCCGTCGGCGCGCTGTCGTCGCACGGCCTGGCCGGCATCTGGGGCACGCTGTCGTGCGGGCTGTTCACCTCGAAGCGGCTGGCCGAAGCCAACGGCGTCGGCGACGCGGGGCTCTTCTACAGCGGCTCCTTCCACCAGCTCGCCGTCCAGGCGCTGGGCGTCACCGCCGCCTTCGCCTCGGTCTTCACCGTCTCGTTCCTGGTCTTCTTCGTCATCAAGGCCACCTACGGGCTGCGCGTCAAGCCCGAGGAGGAGCGCTACGGGCTCGACATCGTCGAGCACGGGATGTGGGGCTACCCCGAGCAGTTCATGCCGGTGCCGGGCTTCGAGTACCACCAGCCGGCCCTCCCTTCCCAGCGGCCGCGGCCGAGACCGGTGCCGATCAGCGTCGCCGGGCGCCTGGAGGAGTAGGCGATGAAGAAGATCGAAGCCATCATCCGTCCCGACCGGCTCCAGCGCGTCCAGGACGCGCTCGACGAGCTGGGGATCTCGGGGCTCACGGTGAGCGAGGTCATGGGCTGCGGGCGCCAGAAGGGCTACACCGAGCAGTACCGCGGCTCGCGGGCGAACATCTCGCTGCTGCCCAAGCTGAAGGTCGAGTCGGTCCTGCCCGACGAGCTCGTCGACAGGGCCGTGACCGCGGTCGTCGGCGCGGCCTACACCGGCGAGATCGGCGACGGCCGGCTGTTCGTCTACGACTGCGAGCAGTCGGTCCGCATCCGCACGGGCGAGCGGGGCCAGGAGACGGTGGTCCGCCAGGCGCCCGCGGGCTGGGGGTACTGATGAGCGTCTGGCGCTGGGTCAGGCACGTCGTCGCCGATCAGGGACAGGACGCCCCGGTGCCGATCTTCCTCGAGCGCACCGAGGACGACGGCGCCTACCGCTTCCGCCTCGGCGTGCGCGCGGGCATCGGCGGCCAGGAGACCGCGCGCATCGACGTCCATCACGGCGTCAACCCGGATCCCCATCCGGTGCTCAAGGAGATCTTCGCCTGCGAGGTCGCCGGGCGCAGGCTCGAGGCCGCGAACATCTTCGCGCTGCGCGCCAAGGTCGCCGCGCTGCTCGACGCGATCGCCCCGGCCCGGACGCTGCCGCTGTGCTACTTCCGCGCCGACCCGATGGACTACGAGCTGCCGGTCTACGAGCACGAGGGCCGGATCAGCGCGCCGATCATCGGTGGCCCCAAGCTGCGTGCCGCCGACCTCGGGGGCATCCGCGCGCACGTCTGCCGCTACCTCGTCTCAGCCGGTTACGCAAGCGAGGCCGACGACGTCCAGGCGCTGGTCCTGCGCCCGCGCGACCTGCGGCTCGTCCCGCCGGCCGCCGTCTTCCGCTCGAGCGCGGATCCCGACGTGTGGATCCCGTCCGTCGACGGCTTCTCGGCCGACGGGCCGGTGGTCGGCGTCCTCGAGCGCGCCGCCCTGCTGCGCCGCCCACGCCGCGCACGGCTCGACGCGGGGCCGGCCGCCGGCGAGGCGAGCCCCTCCGCGCCCGACGTGGTCAGCCTCCTGCGCTACGTGCGCATCGAGCTGGCGCGCGGGCGCGACGCGCTCGACCCCGCCACCCTTTACGCCACCGACGTACGGCCGGACCAATGGGCGGCCGCCGAGGCCCGCCTGGCCGACGCCCACGTGCGGCTCCTCACCGTCCTGTCCGACGACGAGGGCACCCGCCTGGAGATCGCCGTCCGGCGCACCGCCGCGGGCGAGTCGGTGACCGCCATCGAGGACCGCGGCATCAGTTTCTTCGTCGCCGAGAGCGACGAGCAGCTCGCCGACCTCGTCGGTCGGTACCTCGCCGGCCACGGCTTCCTCCGCTTCGCCGACGAGATCGACATCAACCCTGAGTACGGCGCCGCGCGCCGAGCGGCTCGACGCCGACACGATCTGGACTCACGGCGATGACTTCGGCATCGCCGCAAACGAATCCGAGGAGGCGCTCACCTGATGGAGGTCGCGCTCATCATCGCCGGGTCGGTGCTCGCCGGCCTGCTGCTCATCGCATTCGCGGTCTGGGCCCATCAGTACACGAAGGTGGGACCGAACGAGGTGCTGATCATCTCCGGTCGCCGGCCGCGCCGCGGCGACCAGGGGTACCGGATCGTGCGCGGCGGCGGCACCTTCGTGCGCCCCTTCCGAGAGCGGGTCCAGCGCCTCTCGCTCGAGCTCATGCAGTTCGAGGTCAAGACCGCCGAGACGTACACGACGCACGGCGTGCCGGTCCAGATCGACGGCGTCTGCATGGTGCGGATCGACGCCTCCGAGCAGGGCATCGAGCGAGCCGCCCAGCAGTTCCTCTCCCGGGGTGGAGAGGACATCGTGCGCACCGCGATGCAGGCCGTCGAAGGCCACACGCGCGCCGCGGTGGGCGGGCTGTCGATCGAGGACATCTACCGCGAGCGCGCGCGCCTGGTGGCGGCGGTGCGCGAGCTCGCCGGGCCCGACCTCGACAGCATGGGCCTGCAGATCGTGTCGCTGACGATCCGCAACATCGCCGACAAGCAGGGCTACCTCGAGGCGCTCGGCCGCCCGCGCACGGCACAGGTCAAGCGCGACGCGATCCGCGGCGAGGCCGAGGCCGAGCGCGAGGCCAAGGCCGCGCGCTACGAGGCCGACCTTGCCATCGAGGAGTCGCGCCGCGAGTTCGAGGTCAGGCGGGCGGCGGCCAAGGCCGAGGGCAGGCGGGCAGCCGCGGAGGCCGACCTCGCCTACGACCTCCAGCAGGCGATCAGCCGCCAGCAGGTGCGCGCCGAGGAGCTGCGCGTGGAGATCATCGAGCGCCAGCGGATGATCGAGCTCATGCAGGCCGAGGTCGAGCGCCGGCGCCGCGAGCTGGAGGCCGAGGTCGTCGAGCCGGCCCTCGCCCGTGCGCGCGAGATCCTCGCGGTCGCCGAAGCGCAGCGCGAGGAGGCCGCGGCGCTGGGAGCGGGCCAGGCCGACGCGCTGCGGCTGCGCGGCCTGGCCGAGGCCGAGGCGATGGCCGCCAAGGCGCGCAGCTGGAGCGATTACAACGAGGCCGCGGTGACCGACCGCGTCCTCGAGGTGCTGCCGGATCTCGCCGCCGCGGTCTCGGCGCCGCTGGCCAAGACCGAGCGCATCGTGATGATCGGCGGCAACGGCGCCACCGCCGGAGCCTCGCGCATCACCAAGGACGTCACGCAGATCGTCGCCGAGCTGCCCGCGCTGCTCGAGGCGCTGACCGGCGTGAAGTTCGACGAGCTGGTCAAGCGGGTACCTGGCCTGCGCGACGCGGAGACGACCGGCAGCGCGGAGGAGATCAGCTGACCGGCCCGCCCACAGCCTTCGCGCGCAACGGCGACGGCCAGGCGCCGCTGACCGTGGGGCGCTTCGCAGCCGGGCGCCGCGTCCAGCCGCGCGACGCGCTGGACCTCGCGCGCGCCCACGGCGTGCGGATGGTCGACTTCAAGTTCACCGACCTGCCCGGGACCTGGCAACACCTCGGGCTGTCGATTTACGCGCTCGAGGAGGAGGCGTTCACCGAGGGCCTGGGCTTCGACGGCTCCTCGATCCGCGGGTTCCAGGAGATCTCGGAGTCCGACATGATCCTTGTCCCGGACGCGGCGACCGCGGTCATCGATCCGTTCCACGAGCAGAAGACGCTGTCGATCGTCTGCGACGTCGTCGACCCCATCACGCGCGAGCCCTACTCGCGCGACCCGCGCCACGTTGCGATGAAGGCCGAGTCCTACCTGGCGCACACCGGGATCGCGGACACCTGCTACATGGGTCCCGAGGCCGAGTTCTTCATCTTCGATCACGTCGCCTTCGACCAGCGGGCGAACACCGCCTTCTATGAGGTCGACTCGGCCGAGGCGTACTGGAACCGGGGCACCGGCTTCGGCGCCGAGGAGCGCGACGGGACCAACCTCGGCTACAAGCTGCGCTCGCAGCAGGGCTACTTCCCGACGGCCCCGATGGACACCCACGGCGACCTGCGCGCGCGCATGGTCGTGGCGCTGGAGGACATGGGCATCGCCTGCGAGTTCCAGCACCACGAGGTCGGCTCGGCCGGGCAGGCGGAGATCAACGTCCGATTCGACACGCTGCTGCGCATCGCCGACCAGACGCAGCTGCAGAAGTACGTGATCAAGAACGTCGCACGCGAGGCGGGCAAGAGCGCGACGTTCATGCCCAAGCCGCTGTTCGAGGAGAACGGGTCGGGCATGCACGTCCACCAGTCGCTGTCGCGCGACGGGCACAACCTGATGTACGACTTCAACGGCTTCGCCCAGCTCTCGCGCGAGGCGCTCAACTACGTCGGCGGGCTGCTCACCCACGCGCCGGCGCTGATGGCCTTCTGCGCGCCGACGACCAACTCCTACCGCCGCCTGGTACCCGGCTACGAGGCGCCGGTCAACCTGGTCTACTCGCAGCGCAACCGCTCAGCGGCCGTGCGGATCCCCGTCTACTCGTCCTCGGCCAAGGCCAAGCGCCTGGAGTTCCGCCCGCCAGATCCGAGCGCGAACCCGTATCTGGCCTTCTCAGCGCTGATGATGGCGGGGCTCGACGGGATCCAGAACCGCATCGACCCGGGGCCACCCCACGACGTCGATCTCTTCGAGCTCTCCGAGGAGGAGCTCGCGGGCATCGGCCACGTCCCGGGCTCGCTCGACGAGGCGCTCGCGGCGCTGGAGGCCGACCACGAGTTCCTGCTCAAGGGCGGCGTCTTCACCGAGGACCTCATCGCCACCTGGATCGCCTACAAGCGCCGGGAGGAGGCCGACGCGGTGCGCATACGCCCGCACCCGTGGGAGTTCGCGCTGTACTACGACGCGTAGCCTCTACCGCCCAGAGCGTTCCACCGCCGCGTTCGGCCGCTGGTCGGGATCGCGCGTGACGCCGGGCGGCGACTGGTCGGTGTTGACGAACACGCAGAACGCCCGCTCAGGGTCGTTGCCGGCCACGCATGTTCGATAGAGGTCGGGCCCCTGCTTCCAGGTGCTCAGGTGGTCGACGTGCTCCTGGAACTCGTGCGGCGCCTGGTTGATGACGAAGCGCCGCGCCGACGCCGCCTGTGCGGCGAGGTCGTCGCTGGCCGCACGCACGACGGTGTGGTGCGCGAGCCCGAGCACGACCACGAATGCCGCGCCCGCGATGAGCAGCACGGTTCCGGCGCGGTCGGCGGCCACGACGCTGGGCATCGACGGCCGCCGCGAGCGCAGCCAGCGCCCAGCGAGCGGCGCCGCCACGGCGACCAGCACGAGGTTGGGAACGCCGGCGAGGAGCACGGCGGCGAACAGCCCGGGCCCCTTGTCGCCGGCCACGGGCAGCATCTGCAGCAGCACGGCCTCGGCCAGGACGACGACGACGAACGTCGGCCACAGCTTCGCGCCGCGCAACCGCCAGCGGAGGCGACTCCGCCACAGGGTCGTCTCGCCCACGCCATCAGGTTAGGGGCCTTCGGCAGGGGGGTCAGCTACCCTCCGACGGAACTGGAGTGAGAGGCGCGTCAGCACGGTTCGGCGATCCCGGCCGCGGGCGCGAGGCTCAGGGCCCCAGGCGCGGCGATCCCGTGCGGGCCCCCGACCACGAAGGGAACAGCTGGCTCGATGGCAACGAAGACGGTGGGCGCCGAGGCGCCAGGGTCCGTATCGGAGCACCTGACGCTCGACGACCGCATCGCGCTCCTCCGCTACATGCTGCTGATGCGCGGCATCGAGGAACGCGCCATGAACCTCTACCGGCAGGGCAAGGTGCCGGGATCGTTCTACGACGGCTTCGGCCAGGAGGCGGTGTCGGTCGGCTCGACGTTCGCCATGGCCGCGGCCGACCGCCTGTGCATCCTGCACCGCGACCTCGGCGGGCACCTCGTCCGCGGCGTGACGCCGGAGCGCATCCTGGCCCAGTACATGGGCCGCGAGGGCGGAGTGACCGGCGGGCGCGACGGCAACGTGCACTTCGGCGACTACCGCGTGGGCTGCGTCGGGATGGTGTCGATGCTCCCCGACATGATGCTGGTCGCCACCGGCATGGCGATGGCGTTCAAGCTGCGCGGCGAGCAGCGCTGCGCGATCACATGGTTCGGCGACGGCTCGACGTCGCGCGGCGACTTCCACGAGGCGATGAACTGGGCCGGCGTGCAGAAGCTGCCGGTGATCTTCGTGCTGGAGAACAACCAGTACGCCTACTCGACGCCGACCGCCAGCCAGTTCGCCGTCGACCCCGTCGAGCGCGCGGCGTCCTACGGCTTCCCGGGCGAGACCGTCGACGGCAACGACGTCGAGGCGATGTTCGAGGCGACGCGACGCGCCCGCGAGCGCGCGCTCGCGGGCGAGGGCCCGACGCTGCTCGAGGCGGTCACGATGCGCATGCACGGCCACGCGGCGCACGACGACATGAAGTACGTGCCCAAGGAGCAGGTCGAGGAATGGCGCCAGAAGGACCCGATCGACCGCCAGGAGACGCGCCTGCGCGAGGCCGGCGTCGACACCGCGCCGCTGCGCGAGGAGATCAAGCAGGCCATCGACGAGGGCACGCAAGAAGCGCTCGCGATGGCGATGCCCGATCCCGAAACCGCCACCGATCGCCTCTTCTACGAAGGCGAGGAGCCGTTGCTGCTCGGCGACGGCAACGCGCCGTGGAGCGGCTTCGGCGGGGGGCAGAGCTGATGCCCAGCATGACCTACCTGCAGGCGATCTCCGACGCGATGCGCGAGGAGATGCGAAGCGACGAGCGCGTGCTCGTCATGGGCGAGGACATCGGCGTCTTCGGCGGGGCGTTCAAGGTCACCGACGGCTTCGTCGAGGAGTTCGGCCCCAACCGCGTGATGGACACGCCCCTGGCCGAGTCGGGCATCATCGGCACCGCGATCGGCGCGGCCGTCGTCGGCCTGCGTCCGATCGCCGAGATGCAGTTCGCCGACTTCATCTCGTGCGGCTTCGACCAGCTCGTCAACGTCGCCGGCAAGATGTACTACCGCCAGGGCCTGCCGGTGAACATCACCGTGCGCCTGCCCAGCGGCGGCGGCTTCTCGGGCGGCCCGTTCCACTCCCAGAACCCCGAGGCATGGTTCATGCACGCGCCGGGGCTGAAGGTCGTCGCGCCGTCGACGGCGCAGGACGCCAAGGGCCTGCTGATCTCGGCCATCCGCGACCACAACCCGGTCGTCTACCTCGAGCACAAGCATCTGTACCGCCGCGTCAAGGGCGAGGTCGAGACCGGGCTCTACGAGACGCCGTTCACCGCGCGCGTCGCCCGCGAGGGGACCGACCTCTCGATCATCACCTACGGCGCGATGGTTCACACCGCGCTCGAGGCGACCGAGGACCTGGATGGCGCGTCGGTCGAGGTCCTCGACCTGCGCTCGCTGGTGCCGCTCGACGAGGAGGCGATCCTCGCCAGCGTGCGCAAGACGTCGAAGGTGCTGGTCGTCGACGAGGCCAATCAGATGTGCGCCGCCGGCGCCCAGGTCGCCGCCGTCGTCGCCGATAAGGCCTTCGAGGACCTCGATGGCCCGGTGCGCCGCGTCGCCACGCCCGACGTGCCGATCCCGTTCTCGCCCCCGCTCGAGCAGGCGCTGCTGCCGAGCGTCGACCGCGTGAAGGAGGCCGCCCGTGAGCTCCTCGAATATTGAGACCACGACGGTCGACGTCGTCATGCCGCAGATGGGCGTCTCGGTCTCCGAGGGCACCATCGTCGAGTGGCGCAAGCAGGTCGGCGACTGGGTCGAGTACGAGGAGCCGATCGTCGACATCTCGACCGACAAGATCGACACCGAGGTCCCGTCGCCCGCGGCCGGCCGGCTGGCCGAGATCGTCATCGAGGTCGGCACCACCGTCGACGTCGGCACGGTCCTCGCGCGGCTGGCCACCGACGCCAAGCCCGGGCAACCGCACGCCTCCGAGCAGAACGGCGCGCCGCCCACCAGCGAGGCGGCCGCGGCCACGGGCGACACGCCCGCCGAGTCGACCGAGACGCCGTCGCCCGAGCCGGCGACAGCGGCGCCCGACGATGCGCCGGCGCCGCGCCGGCGCGGCGACAGGCGCTACTCGCCGGTCGTGCAGCGCATCGCCGCCGAGCACGACGTCGACCTGGAACAGGTGCAGGGCACCGGCCGCGGCGGGCGGGTGCGCAAGCAGGACGTGCTCGCGTTCATCGAGTCCGGCGGCGCGGGCGCCGAAGAACCACCGCTACACATCGAGTCGCCCTACAAGCCCGAGCCGGCGGCGCCGAAGCCGGCCCCGGCCGCGGCACCGCCGGCTGCCCCGGCGGGCCCCTACCAGCCGCCCGCCGCCGCGCCGCTGTCGCGCATTCGCCAGATCGTCGGCGAGCACATGAAGCGCTCGCTCGACACCGCGGCCACGTGCACAACGTGGATCGAGGTCGACATGTCGCGCGTCGAGCGCGCGCGGCGCGAGGTCGGCCTGACCGCGCTGCCGTTCGTCGCCCGCGCGACGATCGACGCGCTGCGTGAGTTCCCCGCCTTGAACGCGTGGCTGCAGGGCGATCAGCACACCGTCCATACCGACGTCAACCTCGGCATCGCCGTCTCGCTGGGCGAGGACGGGCTCATCGTCCCCGTCATCCGCCAGGCCCAGGACCTGTCGGCCGAGGGCCTCGCCAAGCGCATCAGGGAGCTCGCCGGCGCGGCGCGCTCGCGCACGCTGCGGCCCGACGACGTCCAGGACGGCACCTTCACGATCACCAACCCGGGTCAGTACGGCTCGGTGATGGCCACGCCGGTCATCAACCAGCCGCAGGTCGCGATCCTCGACATCGAGGCGGTGGTCAAGCGCCCGGTCGTCGTCACCGACGCCGAGGGCAACGACTCGATCGCCATCCGCCCGATCACCGTGCTGGGCCTGTCGTGGGACCACCGCGCGCTCGACGGCGCGCTGGCCGCGCAGTTCCTCGCGGCGGTCAAGCGGCGGATCGAATCGCTGTAGCTACACCTGCGTGGCCACCTCGACGTGGCGGTCCCACTCGGGATCGATCGCGTCGAGCTGCGCCTGACGTCAACGCCGTGACCGGCCCCCTCGAACGTGAAGATGCGCGCCGTCTCGCCGTCGCGGGCGGCGAGCTTCGTGCGCTCCTGGAAGGCGTCGAGGATGCGATCCGCCTCGGGGCCGACCTTCGTGATGACCAGCGTGTTGGGCATGGCGACGATGGTGCCATCATGGGGTGATGGGCGGCGAGCTGTGGACCGTGAACCTGGGGCTCGTGGAGTACCGCGAGGCGTGGGCGCTACAGGAGCGCGTGCGTGCCGCCCGCCAAGCCGACGCGATCCCCGACACGCTGCTGCTGCTCGAGCACCCGCCGGTGTACACGCGCGGGCGCCGCTCGCAGCCGGGCGAGCTCGCGCTCGGCGAGGACTGGTATCGCGCGCAGGGCATCGACATCGTCGACGTCGACCGCGGCGGGCTGCTGACCTACCACGGCCCCGGGCAGCTCGTTGGCTACCCGATCATGCGCGTCGCGGACCTCATGGGCTACGTGCGCGCGATGGAGGAGGCCATCGTCACTGCGCTGCGCGACGAGGGGCTCGACGGGACGCGCCCGGGCTCCGTGGAGGGGCGCGAGTACATCGGCGTGTGGGCCGGCGAGCGCAAGGTCGCCTCGATCGGCGTGCACCGCTCGCGCGAGGTGACCACCCACGGCTTCGCGGTCAACGTCGACAACGACCTGCGGCCGTTTCAGTGGGTCGTGGCCTGCGGCCTGCCCGACGTGCAGATGACCTCGGTCGCGCGCGAGCTCCACAGCACGGGCTCGCACATGCCCTGCTTCCGCAAGCGTATGGCCTTCCGCTTCGCCGAGGCCTTCGGCCGCCGCCAGCGGCTGGTCTCCGCGGCGCGGTTGGACGCGGCTATCGGAGCAGTGCCGGCGGCAACCTAGACCGTGCGGTAGCGCAGGTGGACGACGCCGCTGGCGAAGCGGCGTTCGTCGAGCAGCTCGAGGCGCATGCGGACGTCGGTGGGTAACGACGGCGTCCCGCCGCCCACGACGATCGGGTGCAGGAAGAGGTCGCACTCGTCGACGAGGCCGGCGCGGATCGCCTCGCCGGCCAGCTGCGCGCCGCCGACCGTGATGTCGGTCCGCGCCTGCGCCTTCATCGCCCGCACCGTGTCGGCGTCGAACTCGCGCTCGAGCTGCGTGCGCGCCGTCGAGACCCCATCGAGTGTGCGCGAGTACACGACCTTCTCGGCCGCCTGCCAGATCCGCGCGTAGTCGAGGATCAGCGGCGGCTGGCCCTCGACCGTGTGCATGGTCTCCCAGACGGCCATCGTCTCGTACATCCGGCGCCCGTAGAGGTAGGTGCCGATCGGGCGCTCCATTTCGTTGACGAAGGCATGCAGCTCGTCGTCGGGCCTCGCCCAGTCGAAGCGCCCATCCGCGTCGTTGACGTAGCCGTCCAGCGACGTGATCGCCGAGTAGACGAGCTTGGCCATCAGGCCGGGAGGTCGTCGGGCAGCGGGACCTGCTGCGGCGGCCCGCTCGTCGGGCTGTCCCAGTCGGTCCACGCCTCGCCGTCGCGGCCGTCGTGCTCATTGGCGCCGCCGAGCGCAAGCAGCACGAGCCGCTGCGGGCCGCGGTTGACGAGCTGGCGGCGCACGGTGGGCGCCACGCGGATGAGCTCGCCGCGCTCGAGCGCCTGCTCCTCGCCCTCGACCAGGATCGTGAGCGTCCCCTCGAGCACGAGGTAGACCTCCTCCTGATGGGCGTGGCGGTGGATGCGCCCGCGCTGGCGCGGCTCGAGCACGATCTGGTTGATCCCGAACGCCGTGACCCCGAGCTCGCGGCGCAGCGACAGGAAACGCTCGCCGGCGTCGGGGTTCAGGCGGGTGCGGGCGATGCCTTCGTCCATGCCCAGCAGGTTACGTCGGGCACGGCAGCGCCCGCAGGCGCGCGCGGTAGCGGACCATGTTGGCGTGGACCCAGTCGCCGTGGGTCTGGCGGCGCAGCGACGCGACGTTCTCGCGGTGGTACGGCGACGTCAACGACTCGTTGTGGCCGATGACGTTGCGCGACCGCGATCCCGAAGCGGCAGCGCAGCCAGCGCGTGAGGCGCAGCGACGCGCGCAGCTCGCGCAGGTTGCCGAGCACGTCGGCGTCGCGGAAGCCGACGTGCTCGATCCCGATGGCGGTGTAGTTCAGGCCCACCGTATGCCGGCACATCAGCGACAGCGGGACCATCTGCACGACCGTGCCGTCGGCGCCGACGACGAAGTGCGAGCACAGGCCGGGAAGCTCGTGCAGCTCGACGTCGGGCACGTCGGGCGCGAAGGTGGCGAACACCGAGTTGGTCGAGCCGGCGACCGCCACGTGCTCGACGATCACCTTCGGGGCGGTCAGGCGGTAGCTGTCGATGCCGTAGTGGCGGCGCGCATAGGCGCGCATCTCGCGCTTGCGGGTTGCCGGATACGGGATGTAATGGCGCACGATCGGCGGCGGCGGCGGTGTGGCGGCTGGGAGCACGGGGTCCGAGTTGTATCGTCCGAGGCCGTGAGCGAGCGCGAGCACAGCACGCGATCGAGGGCGCATCCGGGCGGCATGGACGTGCTGAAGGTGCTCGGCAGCGAGGTGCGGCCGCTGCGCGAGCGCAAGCCGCGCTGGTTCAAGGTCCCTGCTCCCGGCAGCGCGCGCTACCGCGAGCTGCGCGCGCGGATCGAGGCCGAGAACCTGCACACGGTCTGCCAGGAGGCGGCTTGCCCGAACATCGGCGAGTGCTGGGAGCGCGGCACCGCGACGTTCATGATCCTCGGCGACACCTGCACCCGGCGCTGCGGCTTCTGCAACGTCAAGACGGGCAAGCCGACGTGGCACGACCCGCTCGAGCCCGCGCGGGTGGCCCGCAGCGTGGCGCGCATGGGCCTGCGCCACGCGGTCATCACGAGCGTGGACCGCGACGACCTCCCCGACTACGGCGCGGGTGCGTTCGTGGGCGTCATCCGCCAGATCCGCCGCCAGGCCCCGCACTGCAAGGTCGAGGTCCTCACGCCCGACTTCCGTGGCCAGGAGATGCCGCTGGCCAAGGTCATCGCCGAGCGCCCCGACGTCTTCAATCACAACGTCGAGGTCGTCCCGCGCCTGTACCCCGTCGCGCGCCGCGGCTCGCGCTTCGAGCGCTCGCTGCGCGTGCTGCGCAACGCCAAGGAGATGGGCGGCGACGAGGTCGTCACGAAGTCCGGCCTGATGGTCGGACTCGGCGAGACCCATGACGAGATGGTCGAGGCGTTCGGGCTGCTGCGTGAGCACCTGGTCCAGGTGCTCACCGTCGGCCAGTACCTGCGCCCGACCGCGCAGCACCTGCCGGTCGTGCGCTACTGGCATCCCGACGAGTTCAAGGCGCTCGAACAGGCGGCCCGCGCGATCGGCTTCGACCACATCGCCGCCGGGCCGCTCGTGCGCTCGAGCTACCACGCGGACACGCACATCGTGGCTGAGGCCGGCCGGAGGCAGGCCAACTCGG
The DNA here is from genome assembly GCA_963821355.1 of uncultured Actinomycetes bacterium. Lineage (GTDB taxonomy): Bacteria > Actinomycetota > Thermoleophilia > Solirubrobacterales > Solirubrobacteraceae > JAOPZW01. The sequence goes on from CAWGDO010000015.1 coordinate 56,281, forward strand.
TCAAGCGCGCGGCTGGAGGCCGCGCGGAGATACCTCTGCCCGGCGTCGGGCCGATGGCCGCGACGGGCTAGCAGCGCGCCGCGCAAACGGCCTGTCGCGGATCGCCTGCCGCTCGGCGAGCCTGTCAGACCGCCCGCCGTGAAGGTCTTTCGAAGCGTGCAAATGGGTAGATACGGTCGCGTCCCGTCGGTCCCGCCCACCCTGGCTTGGCCCTTCGCCCCACGCTCCCGACCGCCGCGCTGCTCTGCGCGGCCGCTTTCGCCGTCTCCCCCGCGACGGCGTCGGCCGTCGGCGACTGCACGCCCGCCGCATCCTGGCCGGCCACCCGTGCCGACCTCGCGACGCAGGTCGTCGACCTCATCAACGCCCACCGCGCGCAACTCGGCTTGCCGCCGCTGGCGGTCTCGCCGACGCTGACGGCGGCCGCGACGTGGAAGGCGCGCCACATGTCCGCCTACGACTACATGGACCACGACGACCCGGCGCCGCCGGTGGCGCGCACGGCGGGAGAGCGGATCGCGGCGTGCGGCTACCCCTCGGGCACGTGGGGCGAGAACATCGCCGAGGGATACACGAGCGCCCAGGCCGTCGTCGACGGCTGGCTGAGCTCGCCTGGCCATCGCGCCAACATCGAGAACCCCGTCTACCACGCGACCGGCGTTGCCGCCGCCGGCGCTCCGCTGTACTGGGCGCAGACGTTCGGCGCGGTCGTGGACGCCGTCGTCGCGCTGCCGACGCCCGCTCCGGCGGCCGTCCCGGCGCCCGCGCTCGCTCCCGCGTCGCGGGCCGCCGCGAGCCCGAGCGCGCACCGGCTGCGGGTCAGCTGCACGCAACGCGGCCGTCGCGTGACCTGCCGCGTGCGCGACGCGCGCGGGGCCATCGTGCGCCTGACGCTGCGGCGCGACGGCCGCACCTTCGCGCGAGTGCGGATGCGCGCCGAGGCCGACCTCGTGCGCGTGGCGCTGCACCCGGTCCGCCGGCTGCGCGCCGGCCACTACGCGCTCGTCGCCCGTGCCGGCGCGCGCGAGCGGCGGATAGAACTGGTCGTGCGGTAGCGGCGACCGAACGGCGGGTAGCTAGCCTTGCCCGCACTCTGTTTCCGCTCAAGGACAACCTGCCGACCGATCGCCAGCCGATCGTCACGATCGCGCTGATCGTCATCAACGTCTTCGTCTATCTGTTCGTGCAGCCGAAGTCCGGGATCGACTTCAGCGGGAACTCGCTCAATCAGTCCGCGCTGTTTCACTACGGCGCGATCCCCTACGAGCTGACTCACTCCGGTCAGCACTGCGATCTCGTCGAGCAGGGCACGGCCGTGGCCTGCGGGACCAACGAGCCGAGCAGCATCTCGACGATCGCCACGGTCTTCACCAGCATGTTCACCCACGCCGGGCTGCTGCACCTCGGCGGCAACATGCTCTTCCTGTGGATCTTCGGCAACAACGTCGAGGACTCGATGGGGCCGGTGCGCTTCGTTGCCTTCTACCTGCTCGCGGGTATCGCGGCGCTCGCCCTGCAGGTCCTCATCTCGCCGGACTCGACGACGCCGACGCTCGGCGCGTCGGGCGCAATCGCCGGCGTCCTCGGCGGCTACATCCTCATCTATCCGCGCGCGAGGGTGCTGACGCTGATCTTCCTGATCATCTTCTTCACGTTCATCGAACTGCCCGCCTACTTCTTCCTGTTCATCTGGTTCGCCCAGCAGGCGATCTTTGGCGCCATCGGCCTCACCGACCCCACGAACAGCGGCGGTGGCGTCGCCTACTTCGCCCACGTCGGGGGGTTCCTCTTCGGCCTGCTGGCGATCAAGGTCTTCGCGACACGCCGCAGCGCCGCCTATGGCCAGCCGAAGTACCCGCTCTACTGATGCGCGTCGCGATCCTGGTGGTGGCGCTGGCCTTCGTCGGCGCGCTGCTGGCGCTGACGATCCACGCGGCGGTGGAAGGCGGCGTCGACATCCTGACCGTCCTCTCGGCGCTCGTCCTGGCGCTGCTTGGCTTCGGCATCGTCGGCGCCTTGCGCCATCCTCCCGATCGATGAAGCGCCTGGGCCTCCTTGCGTCGTTGCTGGTCCTCGCCGGCTGCGGCGGCGGACAGCCGGCGAGCGCGCCGACGACCGAGGCCAGGCTGCCGGCCACCGTGCCCGCGCCGCTGCAGGTCGCCAACGGCCCGGCGCAGGCGGCCGACCCGGGCAACAAGCCCCTGCGGCTTGCGCTGACCGGCTCGCGTGACCCGGTTCAGATCCACTTCAAGCACCCGCCGCGCAGCGGCATGCTGTTCGACCTCGACACCGGCGCGGTGCTCTGGCGCCACCGGCCCAATCGCGTGCTGCCGATCGCCAGCCTGACCAAGATGATGACCGCGCTGGTCGTCGTCGAGCGCGAGAAGGCCGACGCGAAGGTCCGCGTGACCAAGGAGGCGCTGGCCTACAAGGGCTCGGGCGTCGGCCTGCTGCCCAAGGGCAAGCGCATCAAGCTCGAGACCATGCTCAACGGCCTGCTGCTGCCCTCGGGCAACGACGCGGCGATCGCGCTGGCCCAGCGGGTCAGCGGCACCGTGGCCGGGTTCGTCGACCGGATGAACGAGAAGGCCGACGACCTCGGGCTGACCTGCACGCGCTTCTCGTCGCCCGACGGCTTCGTCGACGCCGGCAACCATTCCTGCGCCGTCGACCTCGCCGAGATGGCGCGCGCGGTGCTCGACAAGCCGCGGCTGGCACGGATCGTCCGGCGCCGGCGCGCGGCGATGCCCTTCCCGATCAAGGGCGGCCGCCTGTACCTGTTCAACAACAACCCGCTGCTGCGCACCGGTTACCCAGGCACGATCGGGATCAAGACAGGCTTCACCGACGCCGCCGGCCGCTGCCTGGTGGCCGCCGCGCGGCGCAATGGCCGGCGCCTCGGCGTCGTGCTGCTGCACTCGCCCGACCCCGGCAAGCAGGCCCAGCAGCTGCTCGATCGCGGCTTCGCCGCGCGGGCTTAGAGCCTGTTGCAGAAAGGCGCTTCAGGGTCGTCGCGTCGATCGGATCGAGCCGCGGGGCTCACGGCCGGGGTGGCTTGAGTTGCGCGGCTCCGCCGCCGGCATCGGGTGGCCGATTGCGCGGTCGCGGACGCCGGCTGAGCCACCTGGACCGGCTCGCGGCCTGAAGTAGACCCACGGAGAGATGCGCCGCCACGGTGGGCGATGGGGTCTGTCGGGATCGGGCGACGAGCTCACCGCCCGTAACCGTAACTCGGTCGGCGCCCCGTCGGCGATGCTCAGACGGCCTGTGTGGCGACGCCGCGCAGGATGAAGAGCGCGGAATGGCTTGAGTCGACCACCCACGCCGACCAGTCAATCGCCCCGGCGGCACTGATCCGGTCCAGCAGCGCCTTGTGCAGGCGCTCCCACACGCCCGCGCGCTGCCAGTCGCGCAGCCGCCGCCGCGCCGTCGTGCCGCCCGAAGTTCGCCGCTCTTGACCGCGAGGTCCTGTGTGCAACAGGCGCTTAGCCTCGCTCGGCGACGAGCACCGCAAGGTCGCGCTTCTGCCAGCTCACGCGCGCCTCCAAGCCGGCGTCGCGCAGCCAGGTGAGCAGGTTGTCGACCGTGTCGGGCAGGTCGAAGCCCTCGTCGAGCGGCGTGACGATGTCGGCGGGATCGTGGGGCACGATCACGTCGGCAAGCACGAAGCGCCCGCCGGGCGCGAGCACGCCCGCCACGCGCCGGAAGAGGTCGGCCTTGCCCGCGCCGTCGAGGTGGTGGACGGCGAGCGCGGAGAAGGCCAGGTCGAAAGGGCCCTCGGGCAGCGGCTCGCGCAGATCCTGGAGGCGCAGGTCCGCGCCCGGTAGGTCGGTGGCCGCAAGCATCTCGGCGCTCGAGTCCACGCCGGTGAGCCGCGCGCCGGGATGGCGCTCGAGCACGCGGCGCGTGGTCACGCCGGTGCCGGTCCCGAGTTCGAGGATGCGCTTGCTCTCGATGCCCTCGGTTGCGCGCGCGACCTCGTCCTGAAGCCGGTCGTACTCGGGAACCTCCGCGCGCACGAACGCGGTGTAGTGCTCGGGGTCCCAGGCCATGCCTGGAAGCTATCGCGGCCGCGTCGGCTGGGGCTCGTGCGTGAAGCGCGGCTCCTGCTCGGGCGTTGCCGGCAGGGCGTCCGCGCCCTCGGCGTCCTCGCGTTCCTCGTAGTCGTCAAGGGCGGTCTCATCGGCGCTGTCGCCGGCGCCGACCGCGCGCAGGATCGCCGTCAGCGCGACCGCGATGATCAGGTTGGTCGCCAGGGCCCACAGCGCCTCGTAGGCGTTGATCCCGAAGACCTTGTAGACCGAGCCCTTGAAGTCGAGGTCGATCGCCATGTAGGTGCCGACCGCCATCCGCGCCAGCCAGCCGACGAGCATCGCACGGGCATCGAGCCAGCGCGTGTAGAGCCCGAGAGCGATGGCCGGCAGCGTCTGCAGGATCCACACGCCACCGAGCAACTGCAGATCGATCGCGTACTCGGTCGGCAGCACGATGACGAAGGCCAGCGCGCCGACCTTCACGAACAGCGAGGCGAGCTTGGCCACCTGCGACTCGCGCTCGGGCGTGCAATCGGGCCTGATGAACTCACGGAAGACGTTGCGCGTGAAGAGGTTGGCCGCCGCGATCGACATCACCGCCGCGGGCACGAGCGCGCCGATCGCGATGGCAGCGAAGGCGACGCCCTGGAACCACGGCGGGAAGAACTTCAGGAACAGACGACCACCGGGATGGGCGGCGCCTCTCCTCCATGCGGCGTGCACTCCCCGCGCCGCCGGACCCTCAAACCGTAGGTGTCGGTCGTGCTACAGCTGCTCGAGGATGCCCGGCATCGAGTCGCGGAAGTTGTCCTCGACCAGTGCCGACGCGCGCTCGCGATCGCCGCGCTCGAGCGCTTCGACGATCGCCTCGTGCTGGTGGACCGAGCGGCTCACGAAGTCCTGCGTGCCCATGTAGTGGAACTCGTAGCGCAGCATCAGGCGCTTGAGCGGGCGCAGCGTGTTCAGCAGCTGCTCGTTGCCGCAGTGGCTCACCAGCTCCTCGTGGAACTCCCAGTCGTGGGTGGCGGCGGCCATCTGGTCGGCGCCCTCGTCGGCCATCGCGTGGTTGATCTCACGCAGGCGCGCGATCGACTCGGACGGGAAGCGCGGGGTGCTGCGCACCGCGAGCCCCTCGAGCAGGATGACCACCGGGTAGCCCTCGCGGACCTCGATCTCGCTCATCGGCGCGACCGCAAAGGCACCGCCCTCCTCCGGGCGCACGAAACCATCGCGCTCCAGGCGGCAGAGCGCTTCGCGGACGACCGGCGCGTCGACGTCGAGATCGCCGGCAAGCTCGTCCTCGTCGAGCAGCGAGCCACCTACCAGATCCCCCGTGACGATCCGGCGCTCGATCTCCGTCCAGGTACGTTCACGAGTGCCGTGCCCCATGTGTTGTTGGGAGGGTATCGAGGGACCCGGCTCCGTATATTTCCAACCGACCGATTGGCCAGTCAGCCAAAGGAGTGCGAGTGGACCTGAACGACACGCCGCAGCAGGCCGAGTACCGCGAGAAGGTGCGTGCCTGGCTCGGCGAGCACAAGGCACAAGCTCCGGAGGTCCGCAGCACGCGGGCCGGCGCCGAGGACGGCGAGTACGTCGATGGGCGCCGGCGCTGGCAAGGGCGGCTCGCCGAGGGCGGCCTGGCCGGCGTCACGTGGCCGGCCGACGTCGGCGGCCAGGGGCTCGGCCCGATCGAGCAGGTCATCGTCCAGCAGGAGATCGCGCGCGCGGGTGTGCCGGGGATCCTCGACGTCATCGGCGTCGGCATGCTCGGCCCGACGATCATCGCCCACGGCACCGACGAGCAGAAGGCGCGCTACCTGGGCCCGATGCTCCACGGCGACGAAGTGTGGTGCCAGCTCTTCTCCGAGCCGGCCGCGGGCTCGGACCTCGCGGCGGTGCAGACCCGCGCGAGCCTGCAGGACGACGGAGGCTGGGTGCTCAACGGCCAGAAGGTCTGGACGACCAACGCGCAGTTCGCCTCGTTCGGCCTGATGCTGGCGCGCACCGACGCGGAGCAGCACAAGCACAAGGGCCTGACGATGTTCGTGCTGCCAATGGACGCCGAGGGCGTCACGGTGCGCGGACTGCGCCAGATCTCCGGCGAGGCCGAGTTCAACGAGGTCTTCCTCGACGACGTGCGGCTTCCCGCCGACGCCGTCGTCGGCCAGGTCAACGACGGCTGGCGTACGGCGCTGACCACCCTGATGTTCGAGCGGCTGACGATCGGCCTCGGGTCGGAGGGCATGGGCTACAAGGAGGACCGCTTCGCGCGCGCGATCGCCTCCGACCCCGACGCCCGCCGCGATCCCGAGGTGCGCAAGCGCCTGGGCGAGATCGCGGTCGACCTGCTGGCGATCAAGTTCACCGGATACCGCTCGCTGACCGCGCTGCAGAAGGGCCAGATCCCCGGCCCCGAGGCCGGGCTGGCCAAGGTCACCACCGTCAACGCGGCGATCGCCGCCGGCGAGCTGATCGCCGACGTCCTCGGGCCCGAGGCGCTCGACGACGACAGTCAGTGGGCGTACATGATCTCGTTCCTGCCCGGCCTGAAGTCGGCGGGCGGGACCGAGGAGATCCTGCGCAACACCATCGGCGAGCGCGTGCTCGGGCTGCCGCCCGAGCCGCGCCTGGACAAGGGCGTGCCCTTCAGCGAGCTGCGGGCCAAGGAGAAGGAGGCCGCGGCAGCATGACAGCGCGTCATCGATCGACGAGTGCACCCACGAACCCGGAAGGCCGGCCGTCTCGATGAACCTCGCACTGTCCGATGAGCAGGAGTTCCTGCGCGAGGCCGCGCGCGGCGCGCTGTCGCGCGTCAAGACGATCGAGGCCGCGCGCGAGGCGCTCGAGGGCGGCTCGTTGCCCGACCTCTGGCCGACGGTGGTGGAGGCCGGATGGCCCGGGCTGCTCGTTTCCGAGGAGCACGGCGGCGCCGGATTGGGCGCGTTCGACGCAATGCTGGTGGTGCAGGAGTGCGGGCGCGTGCTGGCCGGTGCGCCGCTGCTCGGGCTGCTGCCGGCGAGCGCGCTGCTGCAGGCGGGCGGCGACGCGGCGCTCGAGGCGGTGGCCGCGGGCGAGGTGCGCCCGGCGTGGCTGCCGGTGCGGCCCCCGGGCGATCTGGTGGAGGGCTGGACGGTCGACGCGCGCTCGGGCAAGCACCGCGCCGACGCGCCGCGTGCCTCGGTGGACGGTGACTCGGTGACGTTCAGCGGCGAGGTCGCCTGGGTGCCCGACGCGCCGGGGGCGGACCTGTTCGTCGTCGTCGGCGTGGATGCGTCGGGAACGCCGGTCGTGGGCGCCGTCGAGGCGAGCGGGGCGGTGGTCGAGCCGGTCGTGCGCTACGACGCGACGCGCTCGCTGGGGCACGTCACGCTCGACGGCGCTGCCGGCCGGCGGTTCGACGTCAGCACCGAGCAACTCGCGCGCGCGTGGTATCTCGCCCAGGCACTGCTGGCCGCCGAGTCGGTCGGCGTGGTCGAGACGACGTTGGAGATGGCGGTCGCGTACGCCAAGGAACGTTTCACCTTCGGCCGCGCGATCGGGTCCTACCAGGCGATCAAGCACGGCCTCACGGAGATCCTGCGCCGCCAGGAGAACGCCCGCTCGCTGCTGTACTTCGCCGGCTGGGCCTTCGACGACAGCCCGCAGCAGTTCGCGCTGGCCGCGAGCGCCGCGCGCTCGGCCGCCGGGGCAGCGCTGGACTTCGCCGCGCGCCAGAACATCACGACGCACGGCGGGATCGGCGCGACCTGGGAGCACGACGCCCCGCTCTTCTTCCGCCGCGCGCAGCTCTCGCGGCGGCTGCTCGGCGGCACCGGCGACGCGACCGACCGGGTGGCGGAGGAGCTGCTCGCCGCAGCCTGAGCCGTGCGCGCGTTCGTCGAGGTCGACGTCTTCACCGCCGACCCGTACGGCGGAAACCCGGTTGCCGTGGTGCTCGACGCCGCGGGGCTGACCACCGAGGAGATGCAGAGGTTCGCCAACTGGACGAACCTGTCGGAGACGACGTTCGTGCTCCCACCCAGCGCCGTGGGCGCCGACTACCAGGTGCGGATCTTCACACCGGTCGCCGAGCTGCCGTTCGCCGGGCACCCGACGCTCGGCACCTGTCACGCATGGCTGGAGGCGGGCGGCTCGCCGGCGGACGGCGAGGTGGTGCGCCAGCAGTGCGCCGCCGGCCTGGTCGCGATCCGGCGCACGGCCGACGGGCTCGCGTTCGCCGCCCCGCCGCTCGTGCGCTCCGGGCCGGTGGAGGAGGAGCTCGTCGACCAGATCGCCTCGGTGCTCAGGATCACGCGCGACGAGATCGTCGACGCGCAGTGGGCCGACAACGGGCCCGGCTGGGTCGCGGTCCTGCTCGCCGACGCCGAGGCCGTGCTCGCACTGACGCCGGGCTTCGCCGACCTCGACATCGGCGTCGTCGGCCGATATCCGGCGGGGTCCGAGTGCGCCTTCGAGGTCCGGGCCTTCTTCCCCAAGAACGGCACGCTGGTCGAGGACCCGGTGACCGGCAGCCTCAACGCCTCACTCGCGGAGTGGCTGCTGCGCACCCGCCGGGCGACCGCCCCATACGTCGCCGCCCAGGGCACGGCCCTCGGGCGCGCCGGCCGGGTCCACATCTCCCGCGACGACGACGGCACCATCTGGGTCGGCGGCGGCACCGTCACGTGCGTGACGGGCGAGGTCGACCTGTAACACGTCGCCCGCGGCGGGCGCCCGTTCTTACTCGCCACCGTTGCGGCCGGCGCCGAGCAGGAATCGGCTCAAACTCGGGTGACGGCAAGGTGCGGATTCTCGGCAGGGGCCGTTAGGGCAGGATCTCGACGAACCCGTCCGTTCCATGCACGCGGATCCGCTGGCCATCCCGGATCAGCCCGGTGGCGTGCTCCACCCCCACGACGGCCGGCAAGCCGTACTCCCGTGCGATCACTGCGCCGTGGGTCATCAGGCCCCCCACCTCCGTCACCAGACCCTTGATCGCGACGAACAGGGGCGACCAGCTGGGGTCCGTGTAGGCCGTGACCAGGATGTCGCCCGGTTCGAGGTCGGCCTCCGCCATGTCCACGATGACGCGGGCCCGCCCCTCGATGGTCCCGGCGGAAACCGGTAGGCCGACGAGCGCGCCGGCCGGCACGTCATCGCGTCGGTACGTCCCGGTGATGACCTCGCCATCCGACGTGAGCACTCGCGGCGGTGTGAGCGCTTGATACGACCTGAACGCGTCGATGCGCCGGGAGATGAGCCGGTCATCCACCTCGTTCGTGCGCACGACGTCGTCGAGCTCCTGGAACGTGAGACAGAAGATGTCCTCCTTCTCACGAAGCACGTCGGCCTCCACGAGGCGCTCGGCCTCTTCCAGCAAGGCCTGCTTGTACGCGAAGTAGCGGCCGATCATGCCGTACTTCGGATACTCCCGGTACCCGATGAAGGTCCGGACCCGGTCGATCATCCGCTTGGCCTCTTCGGCCTTCCGCTCGCCGTCCGGCAGGGCCCGCAGTCGTTCCAGCACTTCCTGTTCCTTCGCCCACGCCTCCTGCCGCCCTTGCTCGAAGCGCCGCTGACCGGCGCCTGGCTCGAGGTTCTTGATGTGGCCGAGGATCACGGGCACGAGCGTGGTGGGGCGTTCGCTCCAACGCGGCCTCGTGATGTCGATCTCGCCGACGCAGCGCATGCCGTACTTGTCGAGGAAGGCCCGGATGGCGTCTCCCGCCTCCCGCCCGCCAGCGAGCTCGGCCAGCTCGTCCAGGAAGTCCTCGTCATCGACGTGTTCCAGGAAGGC
>CAWGDO010000016.1:0-50138 GCA_963821355.1 uncultured Actinomycetes bacterium
GGATCCCGTCCAGCTCGTCCGGATCTCGAGCAAGCGCGCGCAGCTTTCGGCAGGCGACTCGATCAACATCGGCAGCGCTTCGGCGGTGGTCCGCCGCGCCGCCTCGGTCCCGCAGACCAAGGACGGTGTCGTCATCGCCGACCCTGGATGCGCGAGGTCTACGACGGAGGCCGGCCGCGCCGCACGGAGCGCACTCGCGGTGCTCATCCTCGGGCGAGACCGGCGTCGGCAAGGAGGTGCTCGCGCGAGCGGATCCACGCGGCGTCGCCGCGCGCGGGCAAGCCGTTCCTCGCGCTCAACTGCGCGGCGCTCTCCGAGATCGCTGCTCGAGAGCGAGCTGTTCGGCCACGAGAAGGGCGCGTTCACCGGCGCGCGTCGCAGACGCAGCCCGGGCCTGCTCGAGTCGGCCGACGGCGGCACGGTGTTCCTCGACGAGGTCGGCGAGCTGCCGCTCGACGCTGCAGGCCAAGCTGCTGCGCGTGCTCGAGGACCGCGAGGTGCTGCGCGTCGGCGGCGCTCGACGCCGCGCTCGATCGACGTGCGCTTCGTCGCCGCGACCAACCGCGATCTCGAGGCGCGACGATCGAGCGCGGGCGCGTTCCGCCAGGATCTCTTCTTCCGGCTCAACGGGATCGCGCTCGACGATCCCGCCGCTGCGCGAGCGGCGTCGACGAGATCGCGCCGCTCGCGCGCGCGCTTCCTCGCCAGGCGCGCCGCAGCCGGGTCGGACGCAGCCGCCGTCCGCTCGCGCCCGAGGCGCGTCGCGCTGCTCGAGCGCTACGCGTGGCCCGGCAACGTCCGCGAGCTGCGCAACGTGATCGAGCGCGCGGTGCTGCTCGCCGGCGGCGCGACCGATCGCGCCGTCGCACCTCCCGCGCAAGCTGGTCGACGCCGCGCCGCCGCGCGCCGAGCGCGCCGCAGGACGACCTCGAGCGCCTCAGGGCGAGGTCGCCGACGTCGAGAGCGAAGCGGATCCTCGACGCGCTCGCGCAATGCGACGGCAACCAGACCCGCGCCGCGGAGCTGCTCGGCGTGTCGCGGCGCACGCTGATCAACCGCCTCGAGGAGTACTCGATCCCGCGACCGCGCAAGAAGCTCTCGCCTGCTCTCCCGCTGGTCCGAGGCGTGCACGCGAGGCGCCCATGAAGACGATCGGGTACGAGTCGGAGACGTCGGCGCGCTCGCGGAGCGCGCAGCTCCAGGGGATCCTCGAGGCCGCGATGAGGCGGACCTTCGCGGCTTACCGGGTGGAGCTGACCGCACCCGAGCTGACGGCGGCCGACGCAGCGTCGGGGGCCCGTGGCGGTCGACGCCTTTGTCTGGTCTCGACCGCGGGGCTCGTCCTCGTCGTCGGCACCGTGGACACCCACGCGAAGACGAGCGAGCTCTACACGCTCGGTAGAGCACTCGCTGCAGGGCGCGAGCAGCTCGGGCACGAGCCGGTCATCCCACCGGTCGAATACCGCGCCTTCCTCGAGCACGCGCAGCACATCCTCGCGGACTTCGGCTTCACCGTGACGACGAGCGCGGCGAAGGGAAGCTGAGCAGAGCCGCCGACCACCGACAGGAGGCGATCACTTGCAGGCGTCGATGCACACGGCAACGTCGGCGCACCCGCGCTGTGGCTCGTTCCGGCAGGCGGCCATCGCGTTCCCACACACGGGCCCGCTGTTCTTGAAGACGTTGTCGACGCACTGACCGCAACCGGCGGCGGGCGGATGCTGCGCGACGCAGATCGTCGTGGTGCACTCCGCCACGCACTTTCCCGTGCCGCAGATGCAACCTTGCTGGATCAAGATCTGCTCGAGCGCGGGAGCCTGTGTTGGGAAGAGGTCCTTGCAACACTTGAAGCACTCGCCACCGACCTTCCCGTTGCAGGCCGCAGGGGAGCGGGTTGGTCGTCGTCGTGTCGGCCCCGGTGTCGATCGACGAGGACGCCTCGTTCGACACCTGCGCGTCGTTCGCCCCGCCGTCATCGCCGTCATCGCCGGGCACGACGATGACGACGTCGTCGATGCCGATGATCGCGCGGCAGCCCGAGACCAGAACAGCGCTCGCGATGAAGAGACGGACGTTATTCATTGTACACTGCACCCGTCGATGGCGCTCGGGCTCACGCTCGCATCATAATCGGTCCGATGGGGCGCAGCGATTTTGATCGCGACGACCACGTCCGTGTCGTCGACGAGCAGCAAACCGAGCGCCTGGATCGTTCGCATCGTGGGCGACGGAGCATGAACCGAGCCATCCGCCCGGCGTGCCTTCCTCGGCCGAATCGTGCAACTCGTTGTGCGCGGCGCTGCACAATGGGCCCGCCGTTGTGCCGCGACGTCGATGCGCGACGGCGCTCGGCCGCTATTTCACCCAGTCGACGCCATTGGCGTTCGGGCGTGCGCCCTGCCCGCGGTACGCCAGCGCCAAACAGGTTCCTTCGGAATCGTAGAAGCCGAGCTCGGTCCCGGTGTCGCTGACGTCACCGCCGACGATGGTGACCTTGGCGCCCGTCGACCGTCGCGACGTCGAGCACGAGCTCACCGCTGTTGAATCAGGCCGCTCTGCATAGTGTCCGCATACATGGTGTACGCGGACAGAGCGTCACCGGAGAGCTCGCCTCGCGTCGGCGCTCGTCGCCCCGGCGAGGATGACCCGACTCCGCGTGCGAACCGCGGTCTCGTACGCTTCGCGGATCGTCGCGGTGAGCGTCTCCTTCGACGCGCTCGAGATCGGCCGCGGCGACATCGGCGTTGTCGGTTCCCGTCGAATCCGCGCTGCACCCGGTGGCGCCAAGCGACGTCATGACCAAGGCGAAAAGGAGCGCGGAGAGCGTTCGGCCGTTCATCGTGGAAGGTTAGGTAGCACATCGTACGACATGCGCCACTCGGCTCGCCAAGGCACCCGGCTCAAGCCGCCGAACGCTTGTCGATCCAGTTCGTTACGAGCGACCACGAGGAGAACGGAGCGTCGCGCCCGACCAGCAAATCGATGTGACCGAGTGGGAGCGTCTTGCAGGTCTTGTCCTTTGACCGGCTTCGCTCGAACGCCGGCCGAACGCTGGCGGGCGGGGCGAGATCGTCGTTCATATGGATCGCCACCGGAGCGATCCCCGGCCCGTTCGAGGCGTGGCTCGCGCATCGCTCGCTGGCCACGTACGCCCTGCGGCTCGAGCGCCAGGAGGCAAATGCGCGCGCGCTGGCCGAGCTGCTCGGCGGGCGCGAGGAGGTGACCGGCGTGCGCTGGCCGGGCCTTGGGTCGGTCGTCAGCTTCGACCTGGGCAGCGAGGATCGCGCGCAGACCTTCCTGCGCAACTGCGAGCTCGTCGCCGAGGCCACGAGCTTCGGCGGGCTTCACTCCAACGCCGAGCGGCGGGCGCGTTGGGGCAGCGATGCCGTCGGCCCCGGCTTCATCCGCTTCAACGCCGGGATCGAGGACACGGCCGACCTCGTCGCCGACGTCGAGACCGCGCTCAACCGACTCTGAAGGCCGTCCCCCAGATCAGGCACCATGATCACCTCGAAGAGCCCGTCGGCGCTGGCCAGAACCGAGACCGGCTGGCCTTCGGGGCGGTGAACACGGCGGGGCGCTGGCCGGCGCCGATGTCGCGGCCGAGCAGGCGCGAGACATTGACGCCGTTCTTCACCGAGGCGGTGAAGTTGATCGACGTGCGCGTGGTCTGCGTGCCCGGCGTGGGGTCGACGTCGTCGCACTGGGCGTCGAAGCGCCCGATGCCCGGGATGATGAGCAGTGGCGTCGGCCTACCCGCCTGGTTGTCGGCCGTATGCAGGTACTTCGACAGCGTCATCGTCCCGCCCCGCATCACGCCGTCGAGGAAGCGCGCCGGGATCTGGCCGCTTCACGGCGGCCTCCTTCGGCGTGTGAGCGCGTGACCCTACTGCCCGTTGGTGCGGGCTCCCGCACCCCGGGGCGGGCGTCACACGTACGCGCGAACACGTGGAGCCCGGATGGGGAGGCGACGCGCGTGACGGGATGCTGCACGCCATGCAGACCTCCCTCATCCACATTCACCTGGGCAAGGCCCGGCGGCGCTAACAGGTACGGTGGCCCTCCATGGTGGGCCACCTCTCGTTGGAAGGGCATCGAACGTGGTATCGCGTGGTCGGCGACCTCGATCCGGATGCCCCACAGGCCCCGCTCATCCTCTGCCACGGCGGCCCCGGCGCGACCCACGACTACATCGAGTCGATCGCGCAGCTACACGAGCGCTCCGGCCGCGCGTGCGTCCTCTACGACCAGCTCGGCAACGGCAGGTCCGACCACCTGCCCGACGCCGATCCGGCGTTCTGGACCCCGGAGCTGTTCGAGCGCGAGCTGACCGCGCTGGCCGCGCACCTGGGGATCGAGCGCCGCTACCACGTGCTCGGCCAGTCCTGGGGCGGCATGCTCGCGCTCCTGCACGCGATCGAGCGTCCGCCCGGCCTGGTCAGCATCGTCGCCGCGGACTCCCCGGCCTCGGCCGCGGAGTTCGCCGCCGGCGCCAACGAGCTGCTCGACGAGGGCTTTCCGCCCGATGTCGTCGAGACGATCCGCGCGGGCGAGCGCAGCGGCGAGACGTCGACGCCGGAGTTCGAGGCGGCGGTCATGGAGTTCTACAAACGCCACGTCTGCCGCCTGGATCCGTGGCCCGACGAGGTCAACCGCAGCTTCGCGGCGATGGAGGAGGACCCGACGGTCTACGGGACGATGAACGGCCCCACCGAGTTCACGGTCGTGGGCACGATCAAGGACTTCGACGTCACCGACCGCCTCGGCGAGATCGAGGTGCCCGTGCTGCTGATCTCCGGCGCGCACGACGAGGTGCGCCCGGACGTGGTGGCGCGCGCCCACGAGCGGCTGCGCGACAGCCAGTGGGAACTGTTCGAGGACTCCAGCCACATGCCCCACCTCGAGGAGCACGATCGCTACCTCGAGGTCGTCCACGCCTTCCTGACGCGCGTCGAATAGCGGTGCGCTTTCCCGACGACTTCGCCTGGGGCGTCGCGACCGCGAGCTACCAGATCGAGGGCGCGGTCGCGCGAGGACGGGCGCGCGCCGTCGATCTGGGACACGTTCTCGCACACGCCCGGCAAGACGCTCAACGGCGACACCGGCGACGTCGCCGACGACCACTACCACCGCTGGCCCGAGGACCTCGACCTGCTCGCCGACCTCGGCGTCGACCTCTACCGCTTCTCGCTCGCGTGGCCGCGGCTGCAGCCCAGCGGGCGCGGCGCGCTCAACGAGGCGGGCGTCGACTTCTACGCGCGGCTGCGTCGACGCGCTGCTGCGAGCGCGGCGTCGAGCCGTGGGTGACGCTCTACCACTGGGACCTGCCGCAGGCGCTCCAGGACGAGGGCGGCTGGCCGGAGCGCGAGACCGCCGAGCGCTTCGCCGAGTACGCCGCGCTCGTGCACGAGCGCCTGCGCGACCGCGTGCGCAACTGGACGACGCTCAACGAGCCGTTCTGCTCGGCGTTCACCGGGCACGCCGAGGGGCGCCACGCGCCCGGGCATCCAGGACGACGACGCGGCGATGCGGGCCGTCGCACCACCTGCTGCTCGGCCACGGCCTGGCGGTCGGGGCGATGCGCGCGCAGGACGACGGACGGCCGCTACGGGATGACGCTCAACCTCTACGCCGGTCGACCCGGCGAGCGACGACCCGGCCGACGTCGACGCCGCGCGGCGCATCGACGCGCATCGCCAACCGCCTGTTCCTCGACCCGGTGCTGCTCGGCCGCTACCCCGACGACGTCCCGGCGCTCCCGCTCGAGCCCGGCGACGAGCACGTCATCGCCGCGCCGCTCGACTTGCTCGGCGTCAACTACTACATGCCGCCACGTGGTGCGCGCGGGCGCGCCAACGGCGCGGAGCCGCTCGCCGTGGGTCGGCAGCGCGCGACGTCGAGTTCGTCAAGCGCGGGCTCCCGCGCACCGAGATGGGCTGGGAGATCGACGCCGCACGGCCTCTACGACGTCCTCACGCGCGTGCACCGCGACTACCCGTCGGTCCCGCTCTACGTGACCGAGAACGGCGCGGCGTTCGCCGACGAGCCGTCGCCGACGGTCGCGTCGAGGACCCGGACCGGATCGCCTACCTCGACGGCCACTTCCGCGCCGCCGCACCGCGCCATCGCCGACGGCGTCGACCTGCGCGGCTACTTCGTGTGGACGCTGATGGACAACTTCGAGTGGGCGCTACGGCTACAGCAAGCGCTTCGGCCTCGTGCACGTCGACTACGAGACGCTCGCAGCGCACGCCGAAGGACAGCGCGCGCTGGTTCGCGCGACGTCACGCGGCGCAACGGGCTGCCCGACTAGTGCCGGTCGATCGTTCCGGGGCGCGGCTCGGCATGCCCGGCGAGGCGGTAGAGATGCGAGCGCTCGTCCGCGGTCAGGCGGAGGGCCCGTGCGAGCGCCGCCGGCACCGAAGGCGACGGGCGGCCACAACGGCACGAAGACGGTCGAGCAGGGGCGGAGGTGATCGTCGCGATGGCGCAGGTCGGACGGCTCCGGCCCGACCGGCGCCTTCGTGGATGAGCACGGCGCCGTCCCGTGGTGAGCCCGCCTCCATCGAACGTCCCTGGCGTTGGAACCCTGTTCGAGCACCAGGGACGTTCGATGCGACCGGGGCGGATTCGACCGGCCCGGGCCCTAGGCTCCTCAGGTGCCCAAGCCGACCTCTGTGTTCTCGTGCTCCGTGTGCGGCGCCCAGACGCCCAAGTGGCACGGGCAGTGCCCGTCCTGCGGGGAGTGGAACACGCTCGCCGAGGAGCGCGTCTCCGCCGGCCGGGCAGCTCGCAGCGGCGCGCCCGCGCCGCGGCCGGTGCCGTTGCGCGAGGTCCGCACCGAGCGCGCGCCCCGGCTGAGCACGTCGATCGGCGAGCTCGATCGCGTGCTCGGTGGCGGCCTCGTGCCCGGCTCGCTCGTGCTGCTCGGCGGCTCGCCCGGCATCGGCAAGTCGACGCTGACCAACATGGCGCTCGGTCACCTCGCGGGCGCCGGGCGGCGCACGCTCTACGTATCGGGCGAGGAGTCGGCGGCGCAGATCCGCCTGCGCGCCGAACGCCTGGGCGCCGACGCCCTCGAGGTCCCCGTGCTGGCCGAGACCGACCTCGACGCCGTCCTCGCCGCGCTTCAGGCCGAGCGGCCTGACGCCTGCGTCATCGATTCGGTGCAGACCCTGCACGCGGGCGCGCTGGAGTCGGCGCCGGGCACGGTCGGGCAGGTGCGCGAGGTGGCCACGCGCATCGCCGACGTCGCCAAGCGGCAGGGCACCGCCGTCCTGCTCGTCGGCCACGTGACCAAGGAGGGCGCGCTGGCCGGCCCGCGCGTGCTCGAGCACCTCGTCGACTGCGTGCTGCAGTTCGAGGGCGAGCGCGAGCGGACCTATCGCACGCTGCGCGCGCTCAAGAACCGCTTCGGCTCGACCAACGAGGTCGGCGTCTTCGAGATGCGCGAGGGCGGCCTGGTCGAGGTGCTCGATGCCAGCGCGCGCTTCGTGGGCGAGGCGACGAAGGCGCCGGGCTCGGTCGTGCTTGCGGCGATGGAGGGCTCGAGGCCGCTGCTGGTCGAGGTCCAGGCGCTCGTCTCCCAGAGCGAGCTGGTGCCGCCGCGACGCGTGTGCAACGGGATCGATCGCAATCGGCTCGCGCTGGTGCTCGCCGTCCTCGGCCGTCACGCCGGCGTTGGCCTGGGCACCAGCGACGTCTTCGTCAACGTCGTCGGCGGCGTGCGCATCGACGAGCCGGGCGCCGATCTCGCCGTGGCGCTGGCGGTGGCCAGCTCGGCGCGCGGCGTCGCGACCGACCCTTCGCCCCTGGCCTGCTTCGGCGAGATCGGCCTCACTGGCGAGCTGCGCTCGGTCGCGCACCCCGATCGGCGGAGCGCGGAAGCGGCCAAGTTCGGGCTCGCCGCGGTGGTATCACCCGCGCGGGTAGGGACGCTGCGCGACGCCGTGCGCCACGCCTTGGGAACCGCCCAGCGGACGCCTCGCGCGGCTTGACACCACGTTGACGAGCCTAAGGTCCGACTAAAATCGCTGCTAGAATCGGCCTCGATGGCGCAGCGTTCCGGGGATGAGCTCTCTGAGCTCGAGGGTCGCCAAGAGCCCCGGCTCGTCAAGGCATTGGAGATGGTCGCGCCCGGTACCGCGCTCCGCGAGGGCATCGACAACATCCTCCACGCTCGCACCGGCGGGCTCATCACTATCGGCGACCCAGAGGAGCTCTCTTTTCTTTTCTCTGGTGGCATCAAGCTGGACATTGACTACACCCCGGCCCTGCTCTATCAGGTCGCCAAGATGGACGGCGCCATCGTCCTCAATGGCAACGCCACGAGGATCACGATGGCCAACGTCCAGCTGATGCCGGACCCGACGATCCTCTCGCTGGAGACCGGCACGCGCCACCGCACGGCCGAGCGCGTCTCCAAGCAGACCGATGCGCTCGTGATCGCTGTCTCGCAGCGGCGCGAGGTCGTCTCGCTGTACGTCGACGGCGCGAAGTACATCCTCGAGGACATCCCGGTTGTGCTCGCCAAGGCCAACCAGGCGCTGGCGACGCTCGACAAGTACCGCACGCGCCTGGACCAGGTCTCGACCCGCCTCACCGCCCTCGAGTTCGAGGGCGGCGCCACGCTGCACGACGTCCTGACCGTCATGCAGCGGTCCGAGCTCGTCACACGGATGGCCGTCGAGATCGAGCGCTACATCGTCGAGCTGGGCACCGAGGGCCGCCTCATCGAGATGCAGCTGGAGGAGACGATGGTCGGCACGGCGGCCGACAAGGCCGCGCTCGTGCACGACTACCTGGCCCAGGACACCGACGAGGACTTCGCGGCCGCGCTGGACCAGATCGGGCGGCTGCCCCACCAGGACCTGCTCGACTTCGGTCGCCTCGCCGAGCTGCTCGGCTACGACCGCAAGCTCAACACGCTGGACTATCCGGTGTCGCCGCGCGGCTACCGGATCCTCGGCCGCATTCCGCGGCTTCCCAAGCTGGTGGTCCAGCAGATCGTCAAGGAGTTCGGCGGGCTCGACGAGATGCTCGCCGCCACCGATGCGGAGCTCGAGACCGTCGACGGTGTCGGCGAGATCCGCGCCAAGGACATCCGCGAGGGCCTGCGCAGGCTGCAGGAGATCAACCTCGTGGATCGCTACCTGCAGACTTAGACCGCAGTACTGACCCCCCGAAGGAGGATGACCATTCCTGAAGTGACTGACGTTCAGCTCGTGGAGGACCTCGAAGCCACCGAGCTCGAGCACATTGAGTTCGAGTGCGGTGACAACGTTGTCTATCCGCATCATGGAGCGGGCAAGGTCCTTACCAAGGAAGTCCGCAAGATGTTCGGGGAGGAGCGCGAGTACCTCACCATCAAGATCCTGCACAACGACATGACCGTGATGGTCCCGTGCGAGAACGCCGCTCTGGCAGGGTTGCGCCGGGTCATCGACGAGGAGACGGTCAAGAAGGTGCTCGCCGTTCTTGCAGACGATGTCTCGGAGATGCCCAAGAACTGGAACCGCCGGTTCAAGCACAACCGCGACAAGATCAAGACGGGCGACATCTACGAGCTGGCAGAGGTGGTTCGCAACCTTGCGATTCGCGAACATCACAAGGGCCTCTCTACGGGTGAGAAGCAGATGTTCACCCGGGCGAAGAAGATCCTGGCCTCCGAGCTGATGTACGCGCTGGACAAGGACGAGGACGAGGCGGAGGAGCACCTCGACAACCTGCTGGCCGAGTCGGCGGGCGCGAAGATCGCGACCGCCTAGCCGGGTTCGATGGCGGTCGCGCTCGTCGTGGCCGCGGGTCGTGGCGAACGCCTTGGGACGAGGGTGCCCAAGGCGTTCGTCACGTTGGCGGGGCGCCCGATGGTCGAATGGTCGATCGCCGCGCTTCGCGAGCTGACGGCGATCGAGCAGATCGTCGTGGCGCTGCCGCCCGGCGTTGAGGCGCCGGACGGGACGGTCGGCGTCGCCGGCGGCGCGCAGCGCTCGCACTCGGTACGCGCAGCGTTGGCCGCGGCGCTGGAGGGCGCCGACGTCGTCGTGCACGATGCCGCGCGCCCGCTGGTCAGTCCGGCTTTGGTCCAGGCCTGCCTCGATGCGTTGAGCGACGCGGACGCGGCGATCGCCGCGGCCCCGGTGACCGACACGATCAAGGAATGCGTGGACGGCCGCGTCGAGCGAACGCTCGACCGCTCGCGCCTGTGGGCGGTGCAGACGCCGCAGGCGTTCCGGCGCGAGGTTCTCGAGCGGGCGCTGGCTCAGGGCGACGCGGTCGTCGGTGCCGCCACGGATGACGCGGCGCTGGTGGAGGAGCTGGGGGGAACCGTGGCCGTTGTGCCGGCGCCGGCGGAGAACTTCAAGGTCACGACGACGCTGGATCTGCGGGTTGCGGAACTGGTGCTCCGCGAGCGGCATGGGTCCCCGGGCGCCGGCCGCGACGCGGTTTCAGGGCACTGAGGGCGGCCGGGCGCGGGCGCCCGCGTCAACTGCGCTGGTTTGGGTGGCTCCCGGCCCCCTATCCAGCACAGCTCGCCGGCGGCAGCCCGCCCGGCGCGGCGGCAGCCCGCCCGCGCCCCGCGCCGCCCCGAACTCCTTCCCCTCATTGCCTGTCCCGTCGCCGCCCGCGCGGGTGCTCGCGCGCCGCGTGCTCGTTGCCGCGCTTGTAGTTCCCCGTCCACCGCGCCATCACGAGTTGCGGATCGCCGCCGGCAGCGACCTCGTCCAGGAACTCGGCGGCACGCCGCCCCCGCAACGTCGACGCATGCCGCCCGCCGTGCGTGATGATCACGGTCCCATTGGAGCGCTGGGAGAAACCAAAGCCTGCGGGCCGGGCCACCCGCCGAACTGTAGGACCGCGGGCCTCGAACGCGAACCTGTTGCCCATGCGGCGCGCCGCGATCGTTGCCCTGCTCGCCACCGCGCTGGGCGCGCCGGCCGCCCACGCGCGCGTCGCGCTGCTGGCCACCGGCACCAACGACGTCGCCCTGCTGGATGTCACCACCAATCAGATCGTCGCGCGCCCCGCGCTCCCCGGCCCATCGCGCGCGGTCGCGATCACGCGCGACGGCCGCCGCGCGTTCGCCGCGGCGGGCAACGGCATCGCCGCCTTCGATCTCGGCATGGTCCCGGCGGCGCCAGTGCCCGGCACGCCGGCTCCCTTCGCCGTGGCGGCGCGCGACCTCGGCGCGCCCGGGGTCGGCGTTGCCGTCTCGCCCGGCGGCGCGAGCGCCTACGCAGCCGCGGGCAAGCGACTCTTCGTCCTCGATCCCACCACCCTCGCCGTCCGCCATCGTGTGGCGCTGCACGGCACCGCCACGGCGCTCGCACTCTCGCCGCAGGGTTCCCTCGCCGCCGTGGTGCTGGCCAAGGGCCGCGTGGCGATCGTCGCCACCGGGGCGCCGAAGTTGCTGCGCAAGGTGAAGGTCAAGGGCGCCACGGGCGTCGCCTTCGACGCCGCCGGCCGCGCGTGGGTCAGCGCGCCCCGGCGCCTGTACGCGATCAGCCCGGGCAGCCGCCAGCCCGACAAGCACCCGCTGCGCCTGGGCAAGGGCGTCGGCGGCGCCGTCGCGGCCTCGCCGGACGGCGGCACGCTCGCGATCGGTGCCGCGCGCGGCGGCGCGGCCGCCGCGCTCGTCGACGTCGCCGACCGCCACGTGCGCAACTTCCGGTCGGGCAGCGGCCCCGGCGCTCCCGGCTGGTCGCCGGACGCCGTTCGCGTGTACGTCGCCGACGGCGGCGGCGCGACGCTGTCGCTCGTGAGCCCCTTCCGCCACCGGCGCCTGGGATCGATCGCGCTACCGGGCACGACGCCGCTGGGCGTGGTCGTCCAACCCGGCCTCGCGCGCGTCCAGGGCACCGCGGGCAACGATGCGATCGGCGGCACACGCCTGCGCGACCTCATCGCCGGCCTCGCGGGCGACGACAGGCTGGCCGGCGGGCGCGAGAACGACATCCTCGAAGGCGACGAGGGCAACGACACGCTCGGCGGCGGCTCCTACGACGACCACCTGTTCGGCGGTCTCGGCGACGACACGCTCAACGGCGGCTCGGGCAACGACCACATCTCCGGCGGCGACGGCAACGACCACGCGGAGGGCGGCACCGGCGACGACTCGATCCACGGCGGCCCCGGCAACGACTACCTCGACGGCGGGCCGGGCGACGACCACGTCTTCGGCGAGGCCGGCGACGACGAGATCGTCGACTCGACCTTCGGCAACGACCGCCGCCTGTACGGCGGCCCGGGTAACGACATCATCAAGGGCGGCCGCGGCTCCGACCTGATCAGGGGCGGCGACGGCAACGACCAGCTCCTGGGCGAGTCGGGCACCGAGAACATCACCGGCGGCGACGGCGACGACCTCATCGACGGCGGTGCGGCGCGCGACATCTTGGCCGGCAACAACGGCTCGGACGTCATCCACGGCGACTCGGGCGACGACACGCTCGAGGGCGGCAACGGCGCCGATCAGATCGACGGCGGGTCAGGCCCCGACGAGCTGTTCGGCGACGACGGCGACGACCTCGTCGTCGGCGGCCCCGACCCCGACACGATCGACGCCGGAGCCGGCGACGACACCATCCGCGCCGCCGACGACAGCCGCGATGAGGTCGACTGCGGCGACGGCAACGACACCGTCTACGTCGAGGCCGACGTGCCCACGCGCGACGAGCTGCTCAACTGCGAGACCGTCATCGCCGCCCCGCCCGAGGGCGCCAACGACTCCGATGCAGCCTCGGTCATCTCGGGCACCCAGAACCGCGACGTCCTGCACGGCACTCCCGG
The DNA here is from genome assembly GCA_963821355.1 of uncultured Actinomycetes bacterium. GTDB lineage: Bacteria > Actinomycetota > Thermoleophilia > Solirubrobacterales > Solirubrobacteraceae > JAOPZW01. The sequence continues at coordinate 12,790 of CAWGDO010000016.1, forward strand.
CGACGACTCGCTGTTCGGCAAGGGCGGCCCCGACGCGCTGTTCGGCGCGGGCGGCGACGACTACGTCGACGGCGAGTACGGCAACGACGAGTTGCACGGCGGCCCGGGCAACGACACCATCGCCGGGCGCTCGGGCGACGACCGCATCTTCGGCGACGCCGGCGACGACCACATCACGGGCGACCGCGGCTTCGACCACATCGCCGGCGGCTCCGGCGACGACGAGATCTTCGGCAACCTCGATCCCGACACGATCTCCGGCGGCCCGGGCAACGACCGAATCAACGTCGTGCGCGGCGACATCGACACGGTCCGGTGCGGCCCGGGCCACGACGTCGTCTTCGCCGACCCCGCCGACAGCGTCGCCGGCGACTGCGAGGACGTCCGGCGGTAGCTACGGCAGCCCAGCGGTCCGCGTGCGCGGGTCCATCGCCGCGAGCATGAGGTCCACCGCGATGCTGAGGACGACGATGACCAGCGCCGTCCACAGCGAGAGCGCCTTGAGCATCGGCACGTCGATCCCGGGAAAGAAGGGGTCCTGATCGATGGCCCGCCGCGTGGCGAACCAGAAGCCGGGGACGTTCCACACCCATTCGACCAGCACCACGTTGGTCACGAAGACGGGGATGTAGCCCCACACCAGCGAGGTCACCCCGGGGTAGGCGCCGCGCGCGGCGTGGCGGCGCACGACAGGGCCGTAGCGCAGGCCCTTGGCGATGGCGGTCCGAACGTAGTCGGCGCGGAGCTCGTCGACGGTCAGCCTCGCCGTGAAGCGCAGGCATGCCCCGGCCAACGGCGCCGCAACCACGAGCCAGGGCATGAGGTACGAGCGAAACCAGTCCCACGGATTGGCGATCGGAGAGACGAACGCCGAGGGTCGCGCGTCGAAGAAGTTGCTGACCGGCCAGACCCCGATGTCGTGGTTGAACAGCCGGATCAGACCCAGCCCGACCACGTACACCGGCGCGCAGAAGGCGACGGCGGCCGCGGCCTCGACGATGCGCGCGGCGGCCGAACCGCGCCGGCGCGCGCACCAGGCGCCCGCGGCGACGCCACCGACCACGCCGAAGAGCATCCCGCCCGCCAGCATCCACAGGTCGCCGGCGAGCCCGCGCATCCAGAGCGTGTGGATCCGCGGGCAGCCCGGCCAGCCGCAGGTGTGGCCGAAGTCGAGGTGGAACAGGGCCCGCTCGACGTCGTGCCACACCAGCGTAAGCCAGGTCTGGCCGGGGTAGTTCTCCGGTCGCAGCGCCGGCTCGATCCCGTAGATGAGCCAGGTGACGATGAAGAGCACCGCCGCGCCGTACAGCACTCGCCGGAGGACGTACGCGATCACACGTCGTCAGGAATCTAGACGGGCGCGGTTAATGCGCCCGTTCGACGTGCGTTCGCGGTGTCCGCCGCCGGACCTGGACTACAGCGAGCGCTGATAGGTGCCGAAGGCGCGCGTTGCGAACGTCGCGCACAGCACGACGAGCGCGACCAGCAGCCCGACGCGGGTGCCGACGACGCCCCAGTCGATCTTTTCCATCGCCGCCGACCGGCCGGCCTCCACGGCCCAGTTGACCGGGTTGACCGTCGAGACCGTGCGGATCCAGCCGGGCACGAGGCTCTGCTGCATCAGCGCCGAGGACAGGAAGGTCAGGGGCAGCAGGACGAGGCTCACCGCGCCGATCAGCGTCTCGCGCTGGCGGGCGAGCACGCCGACGCCGTTCGACAGCGAGGCGAACGCCGCGCCGAGCAGGGCCGCCACCAGGATCAGAACGAGCACACCGCCGACGCCGCCGCTGAAGTCGGCGCCCGAGCAGCCACGCCAGCAGGACGATCACCAGCGTCTGCACGACGATCGCGACCATCGCGTAGACGACGCTGCCGAGGTTCAGCGCGCCGCGCCACACAGGGGAGGCCAGCACGCGATCCATGACGCCGCCGTTGATGTCCTCGATGAAGGCCATGCCCGTCCAGCCGGCCGAGGAGACCGCGAGCATGACGACGATCCCCGGCGTCAGGAAGTCGATGTACGAGCTGTCGTCGAAGCCCGGGATCTTCGTGACGGTCTTGAACAGCGCTCCGAAGAGCAGCAGCCAGATGATCGGCTGCGTCAGGGTGATGCCCAGGAAGGCGGGCTGGCGGACGAACACGCGCAGGTGGCGCAGGCTGACCTGCCAGGTCTGGCGAAGGGCGGTCGTCATGCCGCCACCTCCTCGTGGTCGAAGGTGCGCCCGGCGTGGCGCAGGTAGACGTCGTCGAGCGACGGGCGGGCCATCGTGACCGAGGCCACGCGCACGTCGCGGGCATCGAGAGCGGCCAGGACGGCCGGGATCGCGGCGCCGCCGTCGCGCGCCCGAGCGCGAAGCGTCCTGCCCTCGAGCGACATCTCGCGATCCCGCCGACGCCGGCGAGCGGCCGCGCGCGGCCTCGCCGTCGCCATCGACGAGCTCGACGTGGATCGTGTCGCCCTCGAGCTCGGCACTTCAGCTCGTGGGGCGTGCCCTCGGCCACGATGCGCCCGCGATCGACGATGGCGAGCTGGGAGGCGAGCCGGTCGGCCTCCTCGAGGTAGTGGGTCGTCAGCAGGATCGTCATCTGCTCCTCGCGCGCCAGGCGCTCGATCTCGCGCCACATGTCGGCGCGCGCCTCGGGGTCGAGGCCCGTCGTCGGCTCGTCGAGGAACAGGACCTGCGGACGGTGGATGAGGCCCATGGCGACGTCGAGGCGCCGCTGCATGCCGCCCGAATACGTCTTGGCCTGCCGGTCGGCGGCGTCGGCGAGCCCGAAGCGCTCGAGCGACTCCGCAGCGCGTCTGCGCAGCTCGCGGCCGGTGATCCCGTAGAGCTCGCCCTGGAGCACGAGGTTCTCGCGCCCGGTCGCCTCGGGGTCGAGCCCGTGCTTCTGGCCGACGACGCCGATGGCGTGGCGCACGCGCACCGGCTCGGCGAGGACGTCGAGGCCGGCGACCCGGGCGTCGCCGGCGTCGGGCCGCGACAGCGTGGTCAGGATCCGCACGGTGGTGGACTTGCCCGCGCCGTTGGGGCCGAGCAGCCCGAAGATCGTGCCCGACCGCACGGCTAGGCTCAGGCCGTCAAGCGCGCGCACGTCGGGCGGATAGGTCTTGATGAGGTCGTTGGCTTCGATCGCGAATGTCATCCGATCTCCTTGGTAATTAGCTCATGCGCCAAGTATCTTAATCATCAAGAGATCAGAATGGCAAGTCAAAAACGCAAGCTCTTCGACGAGCTCATCTACGAGGTCCGCCGTTCGCAGAACGCGACCGACCGCTTCGACCAGGCGGTGGCCGACGCGATCGGGATCAACCGGACGGACATGCGCTGCCTGGACGTGATCCAGCGCGAGGGGCCGGTGCCGGCCGGGCGTCTGGCCGACGAGACGGGGCTGACGACGGGCGCGATCACGACGGTGCTCGACCGCCTCGAGCGTGCCGGCTACGCCCGCCGCGTCCGTGATCCGTCCGATCGCCGGCGCGTGCTCGTCGAGGTCACGCCCGGCGCCTTCGCGGGCGCCGCCCAGTTCTACGCCGCCCACTTGGAGCTGTCCGAGCGCAACTACCGGCGCTACACCGAGGAGCAGCTCGAGCTGCTGCTCGGCTTCGTTCGCGACGGCCGCGAGCTCAACGAGCGCGAGGCGGCCAAGCTGGAGGCGCGGACCCGCGCGGAGCGCACAGGGTAGGCGCGGCCCCGGGTGGGCGCGGTGCGAGAATCCGCCGCCCGTGCTCACCGACTACCACGTCCACCTGCGCCCCGACGACATCGACGAGACGCCCGCCGAGCGATACCTGACCGCCGGCAATGCCGACCGCTACCGCACCGTGGCGAGCGAGCGCGGGATCGAGGAGCTCGGGGTGGCCGAGCACGTCTACCGCTTCACGCAGGCGCTCGACGTCTGGCAGCACGAGCTTTGGCGCCATTCGGCGCGCGACGACCTCGACGCCTACTGCGCCTTCGTGCGGGAGGAGACCGATCTGCGGCTCGGCATCGAGGCCGACTTCATCCCCGGCCGCGAGGACCGGATGGCCGAGCTGCTCGCCGCACGCAAGTTCGACTACGTGGTGGGCTCGATCCACTTCGTCGGCGACGGGGCGCTCGATTACGACCGCTACGACATCTGGTCGGCCGCCGGCTCGCCCGAGAAGGTGTGGCGCACCTACTTCGACTGGCTGGCCCAGGCCGCGGTGAGCGGCATGTTCGACATCCTCGCCCACCCCGACCTCGTCAAGTACTGGGGCGACCAGCGCCCCCGGCCCGATCGCGACCTGCGCTACTTCTACGAGATCGCGATGGAGGGGATCGCCGAATCGGGGATCGCGGTCGAGCTGTCGACCGCCGGGCTGCGCAAGCCGGTGGGTGAGCTGTACCCGGCGCGCGCCTTCCTGGAGATGGTGGTCGACGCCGGCAACCCGATCGCGCTGTCCAGCGACGCGCACACCCCCGACGACGTCGGGCGTGATTACGAGCAGGCGCTCGCGCTGCTCGACGACCTCGGCGTGCGCGAGCTTGCGGTCTTCGAGGGCCGCGAGCGCCGCCTGGAGGCCATCGGATGACCGGTGCCGGGGGCATCGGCTGGGACTCGCACCGGCTCGTCGCGGGCCGGCCGCTGATCCTGGGCGGCGTGACGATCCCGCACGACCGCGGGCTCGACGGCTTCTCCGACGCCGACGTGCTCGCGCACGCGGTCATGGACGCCCTGCTCGGGGCGGCCGGTCTCGGCGACATCGGCCAGCGCTTCCCCGACACCGACGAGCGCTACCGCGGGGCCGACTCGATGGCGCTCGTGCGCACCGTCGTCGCGATGCTGGCCGAGCGCGGGCTGGGCGTGGCGCACGTCGACTGCACGGTGCTCATGGAGCGGCCGAAGCTCGGCGAGCGCCGCGAGGCGATCCGCGCGTCGCTGGCGCAGGCGCTCGGCGTGAGCACCGAGCACGTCAACGTCAAGGCGTCGACCGGTGAGGGGATGGGCTTTGTCGGGCGCGAGGAGGGCGTCGCCGCGCTCGCGGTGGCGACGCTGCGGAAACAGCCATGAGCGCCGTGCTCGCGGCCTCGGCGGAGACCACGCTGGACCTCTCGCTGCTCGCGGTGCTCGCGGCGGTCGCGCTGTTCCTGATCGTCGCCTACCACTCGCGGATCCCGTACCCGATCCTGCTCGTCGTCGGCGGCGCGGTCATCGGCTTCCTGCCCGGGATGCCGGATGTCCAGCTCAATCCCGACCTGGTGCTCGTGATCGTCCTGCCGCCGCTGCTGTACGCGGCGGCCTTCTTCTCCTCGCTGCGCGACCTGCGCGACAACGTCGGCCAGATCAGCATGCTCGCGATCGGGGCGGTCATCGCGACGATGGTCGCGGTGGCGGTGGTGGCGCACACGGTCGTCGACGGGCTGTCGTGGGAGGCCGCCTTCGTGCTCGGCGCGGTCGTCTCGCCGACCGACGCGGTGGCGGCGACGGCGATCGCCTCGCGCGTCGGCGCCCCGCGCCGCTTCACCACGATCATCGAGGGCGAGATCCCTGGTCAACGACGCGACCGCGCTGGTCGCGTACAAGTTCGCCGTCGCGGCGGCGGTGAGCGGGAGCGTTCTCGCTCGCGACGGCCGGCGGGCGCTTCCTGCTCAACGCGGTGGTCGGCATCGCGATCGGCATCGCCGTCGGCTGGGTGGTCGCGCACGTGCGCAGGATGATCGACGACGCGCCCACCGAGATCACGATCTCCCTGGTCACGCCGTACTTCGCCTACCTGCCCGCCGAGGCGCTCGGGGTCTCGGCCGTGCTCGCCGCCGTCACAACCGGCATCTACCTCGGCTGGCGCTCGCCGGAGCTGATCACCCCGGCGACGCGGATCCAGGCCTTCTCGGTGTGGGAGATCGTGCAGTTCGTGCTCAACGCGGCGTTGTTCGTGCTCGTCGGGCTCCAGCTGCCGACCGTGATCGACGGCATCGCCGGCATGTCGACGGAGCTCGATCGTCATCGACGCGATCGCCGTCTCGGCCACGGTCATCGTCGTGCGCTTCCTGTGGGTCTATCCGACCGAGTACGTGCCGCGCTTTCTTTCCAAGCGCCTGCGCGAGCGCGATCCCTATCCGCCGTGCGTGGATGCCCGCGATCGTCGCCTGGACGGGCATGCGCGGCGCCGTCTCGCTGGCCGCGGCGCTCGCGATCCCGACGACCATCGACACCGGCGGGCCGTTCCCGCAGCGCGACCTCATCATCTTCCTGACCTACGCGGTGATCGTGGCGACACTGATCCTGCAGGGAACGACGCTCCCGCTGGTGATCAAGGTGCTCGGCGTCGAGGACGACGGCAGCGTCGAGCAGCAGGAGTCCAAGGCGCGCCTCCTCGCCGCGCGCGCCGCGATCGCGCGGATCGACGAGCTCGCCGCGGAGGACTGGGTCCGCGAGGAGACCGCCGAGCGCGTGCGCAGGGGCTTCGAGTTCCGCATCCGCCGCTTCTCCGCCCGCTTCGACGACGAGGACGACGGCGCGATCGAGGAGCGCTCGCTACGACTACCAGCGCCTGCGGCGCGAGCTGCTCGAGGCCGAGCGCGCCGAGATCATCCGCGCTGCGCAACGTCGGGCAAGATCAACGACGAGATCATGCACCGCATCGAGCGCGACCTCGACCTCGAGGACACCCGCCTGGAGGTGTAGGTGGCTGATTCCACAACCCCCGTGCCCGCCTGCACGCGCTCCGTGGCGCCGGATCGCCACCCGCCGAACGGGGCGGTGCCACCAGCACGGCTCCCATTCGCCGTGCGGCGCCCGGCATCCACGGCCCGCGCACATGCGGGCACGGCGGCCGCGGAATCAACCACCTAGCCGCGCGTCGCGGCCTGGGCGAAGGTCTGGACGGCGCTGATCCCGCCCGGCGGGTGCGAGCCGGCCGGGCGGTTGGTCCAGACGATCGTGGGTAGCGGCGCGAGGATCGCGCGGCTGGCCCGCGCCTCCTGTGCTGCCGAGACCGCCTCGGGGGCGCCGAACGCGGCGCCCTGCGTGGCGATCGCGGCAAAGACCTGATTGGCGTCGAAGGTGCCGTCGTCCCACGCGACCACGAGCGTCCCGCCCGCGCCCGCGAGGTCGGAGACCACTCCGTCGCGGCCCGCGGGCGAGACGTCCTGCGGCGCGCCGAAGCGCGCGCTGGGGTCGGTGGACGCCACGCGCACGCGCGCGTTGGCGCCGTCGAATCCGGTCCATGCAACGGTCGCGTCGCGACCGTTGGTGGCCAGCGCGATCGGCTCCTGGCTGCGTGTCTCGTCGTCGCGCTCGAGCAGTTGGGCGGCGCGGAAGCGATGCCCGGAGGGCCGCACGGCGACCTCGTTGAACACCGGGCCGCGGGAGCCGCCCTCGCTGAGGAACTGCGCGCTCCAGGCCAGGTAGCAGCGCCCGACGTCGGTGACCGCCGCGTGGATCTGCGCGAAGTACGTCGGCTCCGACGCGATGGTCTCGATCGGCTCGAAGCCCGTCTTGAACGAGGGCTGGTAGCGCGCTTGGATCGTGCCGCGGGCGTCCCAGGCCACCAGGATGTCGCCGCGCGGGCCGACGGCGATGGCCACCGAGCGGATGGGCCCGTGGCCGACCTGGAAGGGTGTGCCGAAGCTCCCGCCGGCCCGGCGCAGGCTGACCATCACGCGGTCGTTGGTTCCGCCGCGGTTCTGGAAGTAGGCCACCGCCGCGGCGCCGCCCGCGTTCACCGCCAGGACCGGACGGTCGAGTCGCGGGCCGTCGGCGAGCGTACGCGGCGAGTCGAAGGACCCACTGGTCCTCCCGAACGCGACCTGCAGGCGTGTACGGCCGACGTTGGCCGGGCCGATCGCCCGGTCGGTCAGGGCAATCGCGCGCGTCTGGGCGAAGCCGGTGATCGCCACGGTGTTGGACGGCGCTGCTCGTTCAGGCCCGAACGTCGCGGCGCGCGGCGCGCGCGAGGCAAGGTTCCAGCCGGTGCGCGCGCCTGCTCCGGTCCCGTCCTGCCACATCCACCAGGCCAGCGCGGTGCCGTCGCCCGAGGCGGTCACGTCGACCGGATCGACAAACAGGTGCGGCGACGACATGCTCTGCGTGGCCGACCAGGGCGGATCGGCGGCGGCCACGCCGGGTAGCACGAGCCCCACCAGTACGGCAATTGCGATGAGACGGCGACCCATGCTGCTTGAACGATCAGCACGCGGTCGTGGTTGCGGAGCCTTCATCCATGCTTGCAGCGTCTTAACGGCGGGCAACATGCCGTTCGCCACAATCGCCACGCCGCGCCATGCCCCCCGCACACGAGCTGACAGCAGCACCAAGCCCCCGAGTGCCGGCACTTTCCGTGCCGCGCGTCGTCGTGCGCCATCGCGTGGCGATCGCCGTGCTCACGCTCACCGCGCTGAGTTTCCTGATCCCATCGGCGCCCACCTACGACCCGTGGGCCTGGATCATCTGGGGCCGCGAGATCCTGCATCTGGACCTCGTCGACGGTCGACGGGCCGTCGTGGAAGCCGCTGCCCGTGCTGCTTGACGACGCCGTTCGCCCTGTTCGGCAGTCTGGCGCCGGACCTGTGGCTGTTCGTGGCCCGCGCCGGGGCGATCGCGGGCGTCGTGATGGCCTTCCGCGTCGCGCCGGCGGCTCGGCGGGTTGCCGGCGGGCGCCGCCGCGGCGGCCGCCTATGCGATCGCGCCCTGGACGCTGCGCAACGCCGCACTCGGCAACTCCGAGGGCCTGTTGGTTGCGCTCGCGCTGGCCGCGGTCGACCGCCACCTCGCCGGCCGCACGCGCCACGCCTTCCTCTTCGGCCTCGGCGCGGCGCTTCTGCGCCCCGAGGCATGGCCGTTCCTCGGGCTCTACGGCCTGTGGCTGCTATGGCGCGAGCCCGCGGCGCGCAAGCTCGTGATCGCCGGCTTCGTCGCTCTCCCTGTGCTGTGGCTGCTGCCCGAGCTGTGGGGCTCGGGCGACCTGCTGCGCGCGGCGCACCGCGCCCACACGCCGCGCGCCAACAGCGCCGCCTTCGCCGACAACCCGGCCGTCGAAGTGGTGCGTCAGTTCTTCGCCATGCTCACCCCCGCCATTTGGGTGGGGCTGGGCGCGCTCGTCGTCATGTCGCTGCTGCGGCTCGGATCGACCTGGTCGGAGCGCCGCGCCGCCTTCGGTCTGGCGCTCGGCGGCGCGGTGTGGGTCCTCGAGGTCGCCGTCATGACCAACGACGGCTTCAGCGGCAACACGCGTTACCTGATCATGCCCGCCGCGATCGCGTGCGTGGTGGCGGGCATCGGCATCGGCTGGTTCGTACGCGCGCTGCCCAGGCGCGTGGTCGGCGGCGCGGTCGCCGTTGCGGTCCTCGCGCTCGTCGCCGCCACAGGCTTTGCCGCGCCGAGCGTCCATCGCCTCGAAGCCGTGCGCGCATCGGTCTACTACCAGGCGCGGCTGGCCGACGGCCTCGCCGACGCGGTCGCCCGAGCGGGCGGCCGCGACCGCCTGCTCGCGTGCGGGACGCCCTACACCGGCGCCTTCCAGGTGCCCGCGGTGGCATGGCTGCTGCACCAGCACACGACGGCGGTGCGGTCGGCCAGCGCCCCGGGCGACGCGCCGGCGAAGATTCCGGCGGTCGTCTTCCGCTCCAAGACGACGAGCACGAGCCATCCCGTGCCGCCGATCGAGAGCATCGGCGGGGAGGAGGCGGTCAAGACCTTCGCGATCGCCGGCGGCTGGCGGATCGTGGGGCGCTGCGGGTGAGCGCGTCCGGCGCCACCCTGGCGCGGCCGCGGGCACGCTTCGCCCGCCTCGGCACCGCGCGGCTGGCGGTCAGCCTTCCAAAGTCGATCATGGCGCTGGCGTTCCTCGTCGGCGTCTCGCTGGCGCTGCGCAGCCAGGCGATCCACGCGCGCTTCTGGATCGACGAGGGCCTCTCGGTCGGCATCGCCTCGCACCCGCTGCTGCACATTCCGGGGGTGCTGCAGCAGGACGGCTCGCCGCCGCTGTACTACATGCTGCTGCAGCGTCTGGATCGACATCTTCGGCAGCGGCGAGGCGCGCACCCATGCGATGTCGATCGTCTTCGCGCTGGCGACGTCCCGGTCGCGTGGTTCGGGGCGCGCGCGCTGTTCGGCGACCGCGCGGCGTGGATCGCGGCGCTGCTGGCCGCGATCAACCCGTTCCTGACGTACTACGCGGAGGAGACGAGGATGTACTCCCTCGCCGCCCTCCTGTCGTTTTGCGTGGTGTCCACGTTCGTCGTGGTCTTCCTGCAGGGGCGACGCCGCTGGCTGCCGGCCTTCTCGCTGTCGCTGGTGCTGCTGGCCTACACCCACAACTGGGGTCTGTTCCTCGCGCTGGGCACGGTCGCGGCGCTCGTCCCGCTGTGGCGCGAGAGCAGCGATCGCCGAGGACTCCTGCGCGACGCCGCGATCGGCTACGGCGTCGCGGCGCTGCTCTACCTGCCGTGGGTGCCGACGCTGCTCTCGCAGGCCAAGCACACCGGCGCCCCCTGGGCGGAGGCGCCGCGCTTCCAGGACATCCTCAACGGGCTGTCGACGGTGCTCGGCGGGGCCGCGCCCGCGATGGCCTTCGCTCTGGCCGCGGGCTTCGGGTTGAGCACGCTGCTGGCCGCGCCGCGGCGGTCGCCGCGGGCCCGTGCGGCGCTCCTGGTCGCGATCATCACAGTGACGGCGCTGGCGCTGGCGTTCATCGCGTCGCAGATCTCGCCGGGGTGGTCGAACCGCTACTTCTCAGTGTTCGTCGGGCCGCTGCTGCTGCTCGGTGCCGCGGGCCTCGCGCGTGGCGGGCGCTTGGGCCTCGTCGTCCTGGCGATCCTCTTCGTCTTCTGGTTCAACCCGCGGACGCACGCGCTCAACACGAAGAGCAACGCGCACACCACCGCCGTGCTCGTACGCGATCGCCTGGAGCGCGGCGACATGGTCGTCGCCGCCCACCCCGAGTACGGCCCCGACATGTACTACTACCTGCCGAAGGACATCGGGCTGCGGTGGGCCAACATCATGGGCCCGGTCAAGGACCCGCAGGTCTTCGACTGGCGCAACGCGCTCGCCCGCCTTCGGGCGGCCAAGCCGACGCCGACAGCCGATCGGTTCATCAACGCGCTGCAGCCCGGCCAGAAGATCCTCCTCATCCAGCCGATCATCCGCACCGCACGGTGGGGCGCGCCGTGGACGAAGGAGGTCCGCAAGCGCGCCGCGCAATGGGAGCGCGTGCTCGATCGCGACAAGCGCCTGTCGCGCACGCTGGCGGCGCCGAAGCTCGAGGGCCGGCCGCTGCCCAAGGGCGTGCGCGCGGTGCTGTACGAGCGCAAGTAGCACCCGAGGAGAACGAAATCGGGGCCCGCCTCGGCCGCCACGTGGCGGCCTGCGGCACCCGAGGAGAACGAAATCGGGGCCCGCCTCGGCCGCCACGTGGCGGCCTGCGCCACCCGTTAAGGACCGTTAGGGACGATTAGCGAGGCGACTGGATTCCCCGCTCCAGCGGGGAAGGTTCCCGGCATGAGTCTCCTCGAGATCGATGCCCCGCGCTTTGGCGACGGCGGCGAGGACCGTCCCTACGTCGTCATCGGCGGCGGCCCGGCCGGGCTGACCGCCGGCTACCTGCTGGCCAAGGCGGGCACGCGGGTGATCGTGCTCGAGGCCGACGACCAGGTCGGCGGCCTGGCCAAGACGGTCGTCGACCCCGACGGCTACCGCTTCGACCTCGGCGGCCATCGCTTCTTCACCAAGAGCAAGGAGGTCAACGACCTCTGGCTCGAGATCATGGGCGACGAGTTCCTGATGCGCCCGCGCATGTCGCGCATCTACTGGCGCGGCAGGTACCTCGACTACCCGCTCAAGGGCACCGACGTCATCAAGAAGCTCGGCCCGGTCGAGCTCGTGCGCTGCACGGCTGTCCTACCTGTGGGCCGCGATGAAGCCCAAGGGCACGCGAGGACGACCTCGAGCACGTGGGTCTCCAACCGCTTCGGCAAGCGCCTCTACACGCACTTCTTCAAGTCCTACACCGAGAAGGTCTGGGGCGTCCCGGCCACCGAGCTCCGCGCCGAGTGGGCCGCCCAGCGCATCAAGGGCCTGTAGCTTCTTCAGCGCCGCCAAGGCCGCCTTCTTCGGCAACAAGGACAACAAGATCAAGTCGCTGATCGACAAGTTCCAGTACCCCCGCTACGGCCCCGGCCAGATGTGGGAGACGATGACCGAGCGCATCGAGGAGATGGGCGGCGAGGTGCGGCTGAAGACGCCGGCGACGCGCATCGAGGTCGTCGACGGCGACGTGCGTCGCCATCCACACGCCGGCGACGAGGTCATCGAGCCCGCCGCCGTGATCTCCTCGCTGCCGCTGCGCGCGACCGTCGGCATCGCCGAGCCGCAGCCGCCGCCGAGGTCATCGCGAGGCCGCGCGCGGCCTGCGCTACCGCGACTTCCTGACCGTCGCGCTGGTGCTCGACGGCGAGGACCTCTTCCCCGACAACTGGATCTACATCCACGAGCCCGACGTCCACGTCGGCCGCATCCAGAACTACCGCTCCTGGAGCCCGTGGATGGTCCCCGATCCCGACACCGCGTGCGTCGGCCTGGAGTACTTCGCCTTCAAGGGCGACGAGCTGTGGACGATGGACGACGACGACCTCGTCGCGCTCGCCACCGACGAGCTCGCGCAAGCTCGGTCTGGCCAAGCCCGAGCAGGTCCGCCGCGGCTACGTCGTGCGCGTCCCGCTCGCCTACCCGATGTACGACGAGGCGTACGCCGAGCGCGTGGCGACGATCCGCGAGCTGGCTCGACCCGCTGGGCACGGACTTCCAGCAGGTCGGCCGCAACGGCCTGCACCGCTACAACAACTCCGACCACTCGATGCTCAGCGCGATGCGCGCGGTCGACAACGTCCTGATCCGGCGCACCGAGCACGACATCTGGGCGGTCAACGTCGAGAGCTCCTACCACGAGGAGCAGACCGACGCCGATGTCCAGCAGCCGTACAAGCGGGTGCCGGTGACCCCCGCGATGAGCGAGGCGCTGGCCCCAGAGCGGGCCTGAGTGTCGGTACGCCGCCCAGCTCTGCTGCTGCCCGCGGCGATCTCGGTCGTCGCCCTGGCGGCGGTCGTCTGGTGGGCCTCGCGCCAGCAGATGCCCCGTCTGCCCGCGGCGTCGGTCGCCCTGACGCGGCTGGGCGCTGCGCTCGGGCTCTACGCGCTGGCGACCGTCCTGCGCGGCGAGCGCTGGATGCTGCTGCTGCGCTACGGCGGCGCGCGGCTCGGCCGCGTCGACTCCTACGCGATCACGACCGTCGGCTACATGGGCAACAACGCCCTGCCTGCGCGCGCCGGCGACCTGATGAAGGCCGTGCTCAGCTCGCGCCGCACCGGGATGCCGACGGCGGATGGCTTCGGGACCCTCGTCGCCGAGCGCGTGCTCGACGCGCTCGCACTCGTGCTCGTCTTCGCCGTGCTCGTCACCACGCTGAGCCTGCCGCTCGGCGTGGAGGGCTGGATGCTCGCGCTGGTCGTCGCCGGCGTGCTCGTGGCGCTCGCCGCCGCGGCGCTGCTCGGCCGCGACACGGGCGCCGGCCGCCGGGTTCGCGAGCTGGCGGCGAGCCTGCTGGCCCCGACGCGGCGCCTGTTGTCGCTCGCGGGCGCGGGCCTGCTGGGGCTGTCGGTGGTGCTGTGGCTCGTCGAGGGCTCGGTCTACGCGGTGCTCGGCGCCGTCGCCGGCGTTCACCTGTCGCTCATGGACGGCCTCTACATCATGGCGCTGGCCAACCTCGTCGCGCTCGTGCCGGCCGCGCCCGGCTACGTCGGGACGTTCGACGCCGCCGTGATCCTCGCCGTGCGCCTCGTCGCCGCCGGCACGCACGCCGCGGCGCTGGCCTACGCGGTCGTCGTGCGCTTCGTGCTCTTCGTGCCGATCACGGTCGTCGGCCTCGTCGCGCTGATCGCGCGCTACGGCGGCGTGCGGCGCCTGAGCGTCGCGCTACGGCGCCCGGAGCCCGTCCCGGCACGGTAGGCGCGCCATGGCCGCCCGGCTTCTCGTCGTGCTCGCGTTCGCGGGCGTCGGCGCGGGAGCGTTCTTCGTCGGGCGCGCTTCGGTGGACCGCGATCCGCGGCCGGCACCTGTTACCCGTGGCAGCTTCGCCGACGGCTACCGCACCGGCCGCGAGGCCGCCTTCTCGGGCTTCGACGGCGGGTGGGACTTCGACACGCCCTACATCGTCACGCTGCGCCGCGCGGGCGGCGGTACCACGTATCGCTTCGCGCGCCGCTGGCCGATGGAGCCCGGCGTCGAGTACCGCGTCTGCGGCCACAGCGTGTGCACGAGCCGGCCATGACGGGCAGTTATGGCTGCCCCCAGAACCGTGACTTCGACTTCTGGCCGGCGCGCTGCCACGATTGACGGCATGGAACTCCGTCACCTGCGCACGATCGCCGCCGTGGCGCGCCACGGCTCGTTGACGAAGGCGGGTGAGGAGCTCTACCTCTCCCAGTCGGCGATCTCGCAGCAGATCCGCCGCCTCGAGCTCGAGCTCGGCTTCGAGGTGTTCCGGCGCACGAGCCGCAGCGTCGAGCTGACCGCCGAGGGCCGTGTGATCCTCAGCTGCGCGCAGCGCGTGCTCGCCGAGGTCGACGGCCTGCACGACGAACTGGAGGAGCTCACCGGCAAGCTGCGCGGGCAGCTGCGCATCGGCGGCGTCTATCCGACCGGGCCCTACGACCTGTTCGGCATGCTGGCGGACTTCCGCGCCGCCCATCCCGAGGTCGCCGTCCACATGGTCGAGGACACACAGGACGACGTCCTCGCTGCCCTGCGCGCCGACGAGCTCGACTGCGCGTTCACCGCCCTCGACCCGGATACGCTCGGCGACGAGTTCGCCGCGACCCTGCTCTGGGAGGAGGAGTTCGTCGTCGCCCTGCCCGTCGGCCACGAGCTGTGCGCTCGCCCACGCGTGACGTTCGAGGAGCTGGCCTCGGAGGACCTGATCGCCTATCGCGACAACTCGGCGCTACGGCGTCGCCTCGAGGGCACGATGGCCGCGCGCAGCCTCGAGCCCCGAAACGCGTTCATCTGCACCGAGATGGCGGCCGTCCGGGGGCTGGCCAGCAAGGGCCTGGGCATCGCGGTCATCCCGCGCTCGGTCGCTGAGCAACCCGGCCCGCCGATCGAGCTGCGGCCGATCGGGCCCGAGCCCCTGACGTGGCCGATTGCCCTCATCTGGCGCGCGGGGCGCCGGCAGACGCCGGCGGGGAAGGCGTTCCTGCAGGTCGCGCTGGCGCACGCCGAGCGGACGGAGCGTCCGCATCTGCGGGTGGCGTAGACCGACCGAGCGTCGGAAAAACGGCTGCTAAGTCGGCCTGTCGGATCCCTATCCTGCCCCCGGTGCGTTTCCGGCCCGGCCTCACGCTGATCGGCGTCATCCTGCTGCTCTTCGCGCTCGGGGGAGCCCTCGCCGCCGCGGGAACCTCTGAGCCGGCACCGCCACGACAGGCTCCTCAGGAGCCCGCTGCGACGTGCCCGCCCGCGGGCGACGTCAAGCTCGACGCCGGCCATCTGCGCATGCCGGTTGGCGCCAAGGCGGGCGCGACGCGGTTGCTCGTGGCGATCATGTCCGGCGACGACGGCGACGCCGACGACAACCTGAAGCTCGCCGCGACCGCGAACGCGCAGGGGATCGCCGTGCTCTACCCGACCGCGCGGGCGGGCTCGATCTGGCAGCTCAACGACTCGCGGGGGGTGACCGACGTGCAGGGCGTCACGCGCCTGCTGGATGGCGCCCTCGCGGGCGGCTGCTTCGATCTGCACCGGATCTCGATCGTCGGCGTGTCGAACGGCGGCGGGTTCGCGGTCCGGATGGCGTGCAAGCTCCCGGGGCGCTTCGCGGCGGTCGTTGCCGTCTCGGCCGGGTACCGCGCGCTCGACCCGTGCTCGCGCGACACGCGTGCCTCGTTCCTGGCGATCCACGGCACGGCCGACACGATCGTGCCGTTCAACGGCAAGCTCCCCGACCGCAAGGGCAACGTCCCCAACTACGCAGCCCGCTGGGCGCACCGCGACGGCTGTCCCGGGCCGCCGGCGACCACCTATCCCCACGCGCTGGTCACCCGTCTGGTCTACCGCGGCTGCCCCGACGGCCTGCGCGTCGAGGTGCTGCGCCTGTCGGGCACCGACCACGGCTGGCCCGGCGCCGCCCCTCCATGGCCGAAGCACAACCCGTCCGGCGTCAACGCGAGCCTCGAGGTCCTGCGCTTCATCCGTCAGGCGAGGGTTCCCGGCGCCTGACGGCGACCCCGGTGCCATGCTGCTGGCGTGTGGCGTCGACCCGCAGCGCCGCGCGCGCTGGCCGGATGGCCGCTGACCGTTGCCGCGGGTGCGGCGGCAGGGCTCCCCGTCGTCGTCTCGACGGTTCACGCAGTGCAGATCGGATGGGAGCCGACCGACGACAAGGGCATCATCGCCACGCGCGCGTACGACGTGCTGACGGTGCACTCGCCGCTGGTCGGCCAGTACTCGGAGGCCGGCATCGTGATCGGCCGGGCCACGCACGACCTCGGCCCGATGCTCTACTGGCTGCTCGCGCTGCCCGCGCGACTCGGCGACCCGGTGTGGATGGCCGTGACGATGGGGATCGTCAACTTCGCCGCGGTCCTCGCAACAGTGGCCCTCGCGCGGCGGCGCGGCGGGCGGCCGCTGATGCTCGCCACGGCGATCGCGATCCCGCTGATGTGCATGTCGTTGCCCGCCGAGGCCTTCCACGACATCTGGAACCCGTCGGCGGCGCTCATGCCCTTCCTGTTGCTGATCTTCCTGTGCTGGTCGGTCGCCTGCGGAGACGCATGCCTGCTGCCCGTCGCGGTGCTCGTCGCGAGCTTCGTCGTCCAGGCTCACCTCGGCTATCTCG
The DNA here is from genome assembly GCA_963821355.1 of uncultured Actinomycetes bacterium. GTDB lineage: Bacteria > Actinomycetota > Thermoleophilia > Solirubrobacterales > Solirubrobacteraceae > JAOPZW01. The sequence goes on from CAWGDO010000016.1 coordinate 29,646, forward strand.
CGGCGAGCGCCGGGATGCTCGTCGTCGCGCTCGCGGGCCTGGCCTTCGGCGGCCGTCGCCGCGTGCCGTGGGCGCTCACTGCCGTGGTGATCGGCCTGATCTGCTGGGAGCCGGCGATCATCAACGAGGTCACCGGCCACCCCGGGAACCTCACCCTCGTTGCGCGCACCGCGACGACCTCCAAGCCGACGCTCGGGCTGCACGTGGGGGAGAACGCCGTGGTGCGCGCTGTTGGCGCCAAGCCGTGGTGGCTGATCGATCCCACGACGCGCTGGGATCGCAAGTACGACGTCGCCGCCCCGCAGAGTCGGCTCCGCGTCGTCAGCGCGATCGCGCTGCTGATCGCGCTCGGCGCCGTCGCCGTCGTCGGCGTCCTGCGCCGCCGACGCGATCTCGCGACGGCCGGCGCGATCGGCCTGATCCTCTGCGCCGCGCTCGCGGCGGTGGCGGCCCAGACGCCGACCACGCCGGTGCTCGCCGCCACCGTGGCCTACTCGCTGTGGTGGGGCTCGCAGTGCGGGATGTGGGTCTGGCTGATCGTCGCGTGGTCGGGCTTCCTGCTCGTGCGCGCGCTGGCCCCGGCGCCGGCGCGCTGGATGCCGGCGGCCGCTGCGCTCGCGGGCCTCGCCGCGGCCGGAGCCGTCGGGACGGCGGAGGCGGCGGCCGAGAAGCCCGACCAGCACGTCGCGCTGTACCGGCCGATCGCGCTGATCGACGCCCGCCTGAACCGTGCGATCGCGTCGAACGAGCCGATTCGTTTCGACGGGAACCTCGACGTCGCCACCCAGCCGGTGAAGGCCTCGATCCGCTACGACCTCGTGCGCCGCGGCGACCGCGTGCTCTCCAAAGGCGCATGGGTTCGCAACGGCCGCTGGTACGAGCTCGACCACCACCCCTACGACGCGACCATCACCGTCACCGATCGCCGGCGGCGCCCCGGCAGGCGGGCGGCGCTGCTGACGCGCGTGGGCTACACCGAGCGCGGCCTGCGCAGCTCGGTGTACGTGTGGATGGCTAGCGCTCCTCGCCCGCCAGCAGCTCCATCAGCAGCCCGTCGTGCCAGCCCTCGCCGCCGGCATCGCGCTCGTAGGCGCGCATGACGCCCACCCGCCGGAAGCCGGCCTTCTCGTAGGCGCGGATCGCCGCGGCGTTGGCGGCCGCCGGATCGATCGTGATGCGGTGGTGGCCGCGGTCGTCGATGAGGTGGCGCACGACGCGCCTGACGGCCTCGGTGCCGATGCCGCGCCCGTGGAGGGCCGGGTCGATGAAGAGGTCGATGCCGGCGTGGCGGTACTTCGGCTCGTGCTCCTCGGTGAACTGAATCATCCCGGCGACGGCACCGTCGACCTCGATCGTCAGGCGGGTCGCCTCCGGCTCGTCGAAGGGGAAGCGTTCTGCGGGCAGGTCCCACCAACGCGCGACCTCGGGCGTCTCATGGATGCGGCGCAAAGGCGCCTCGTCCGCGGGGGCCAGCGGCCGCAGGATCATGCCCACATGCTGAAGGAGCCGCTCGGCCGAAGGGCCTAGGACGAATTGCCACTGTCCACGTCCTCCGCCGAGGCGGACACTCGGGGACATGACGCAGACACTGACCGCCAGCAAGCAAATCACCGACGAGGTCACGTCGTGGCCCGGCGTCGTCGCCGGCCCGGGGCGCCGCGGCGAGTTCGCCTTCAGAGTCGGGCGCCGAGAGATCGGCCACCTGCACGGCGACCACGCCGCGCACTTCTTCTTCCCCAAGGCCGTGTGGGCCGACCTGCTCGCCGAGGGGCGCGTGATCGACCATCCCGTCTTCCCGGGCAAGCCCGGCCCGGCCGCGCGCCGGATCGAGAGTGACGACGACGTGCGCGACGTCATCGAGCTGATGCGGCTCAACTACGACCGCGCGTTGGCGCGCGGCGCGGGCGCCGTCTAGTGGGCCTTCTCGCAACGTTTCACCGGAAATCCCGGGCGCCGATCACCGCCGTGCGGCGTCCTCGACCCTCGAAATACCTCCGGTATTCCTTCGGGACCAACGGCTTCGCCGTCGGTGCCCCGTCCTTGCCCGGCGGCGCCGGCATCCCGGGCTTCCCGGCGCAACGTCACGAGAAGACCCACTAGGACAGGCCGCAGTCGCGCAGGACCGCCGCGAGCTCGTCGATCAGCCGTGCTTCGACGGGCATGTCGATCGGCTCGCGATCGACGCTGTCGTGGAAGCGCGGGAAATCGCGCTGGCCCCAACCCCTGACCTCGCTGTCGACGCGATGGAAGGCGCCGTCGGTGGCGAGGACGAGCCCCGGCTCGTACCGGCGCAGGTCGGCGATGTCTGCGTCGGGGTCCTCGCCGACGTCGCGGTGCACCGGGCGGACGACCCACCCGTGGACCGACGGCATGCGAAAGAAGCCCGACGCCCCCGTGATCGGAGTGTCGGTGGCGCCCGGATCCCCGGCCGCGTGCATCTTGGCCAGGAAATCCTCCGTCGCCGCGGCGCAGCGCTCGGCGAGCGGGCGGCTGTCCAGCGGCGCAGCCTCCGCCGGTCGCGTCTGCTCCCACTCCGCGCGAGTTGGAAGTTGCTCGACCGGCGACAGGTTGCGCCCGCACGCCGCGCAGAAGACGCCGAGGCCCGGAGGCTCACCGCAGAACGGGCAGACACGCGCATCCATGGCGTCAGCGGGCGCGATGCGCGACGCGGACCTCGACCCGCGCCGGGCGGGCAGGCTGCGCAAGCGAGAGGAAGTCGCGCACCACGGCGGCGTGGCCGCAGAAGGGGCAGCCGAGCGCATCACTCGCGGCCAGTGCGCCTACCGTATGGACCGGCGCGTCACATTGGGGGCACGCGAGCGAGCCGGTACCGAGGCGCCCGCGCACCATCCGCCGGTGCTCGTGGGCTCCGGCGATCGGCTTTGGGCGCTCGAGGCTCACCCACGTGAGTCTAGGCGTCCGTCTAGGCGGCGCGCCGCCCCGGCCGGCCCGGGGCGGCGCATACCGCGTGCGCGATCAGGCCGGGACGATCTCGCGGACCTGGGTGAGCCGGAGGTGGTTGCCGGACACGTCGCGGAATCCCGCGTCGATCCCGTACGGGCGCTCCTCGGGCTCCTCGACGAACTCGACCCCGCGCGCCTTGAGCTCCTCGTAGGACGCGCGGCAGTCATCGGTCGTCAGGAAGACCGTGGCGCCCGCGCCCTTGGCCATGAGCGAGCGGATCTGCTCGGAGGTCTCGGGCTCGAACACCGGCGGACCGGGGATCGCCATGAGCGTGATGGCGACGTCCTCCTGGCCGGCCGGGCCGACGGTGAGCCAGCGGAAGTCGCCCATCTCGGGCAACGTCACGTCGGCGCGCACCTCGAAGCCGAGCTTGTTCGTGTAGAAGGCGAGCGCCTCGTCCTGGTCGTGGACCCAAAGCTGCATGTTGGCGATCCGGATCATCTTGTCCTCCTGGGTTCGCTGAACGGTCGCCGGCGAAGCTACTGGCGACCGGCGCCGTTTTCTTCTCGAAACGTGCGGTGTTGCGGGCGCCCGTAGGCGCGCGTGACGCACGTCGGGACGATCGCGTGGCTCGCCGCCGGCGGGAACTTCGCCCGGTAGGCGGTGGGGGACATGCCGTAGATGCGCGTGAAGGTCGTCGTGAACGATCCGATGCTCTGCATCCCCACCGACAGGCAGATGTCGGCGACCGAGCGATCGGTGGTGCGCAGCAGCGCAGCGGCACGCTCCATTCGGCGCGTGAGCAGGTACTGGTGCGGCGCCTGGCCGAACGCCTGGCGGAACTCGCGGCTGAAGTGGGCGGGCGACAGGCGCGCCGCGCGGGCGAGGGCCGCCACGTCGAGGGGCTCGAAGTAGCGGGCGTCGGCGAGGTCCTTGGCCCGCAGCAGGTGCCGGGCCGGCGGAACGGGCGTCATTGCAGCGAAGTATCGCTCGCCGCGTGCTCGTGCTCGGGCTCGGGATGCGAGCCCGACGGCAGCTCGATCGGCAGCTCCAGCACGAAGCGGGCACCCGGCGGCGGCGCGTCCTCGTCGAGGCGCAGCTCGCCGCCCATGCGCCGTGCGAGCTCGCGCCCGATGGCCAGGCCGAGGCCGAAGCCGCGCTCGCCCGACGGGGAGCTGCCGCGTTCGAAGCGCTCGAAGATCCGCTCGCGATCCTCGGGCACCACGCCCGGCCCCTCGTCGGCGACGGCGATCGTCGCGTTGTCGCCGTGATAGCCGGGGACGACCTGGATCGTCGAGGACTCCGGCGTGTGGCGAAGGGCGTTGTCGAGCAGGATGCGCACCGCGCGGGCGACGGCGTCGGGGTCGCCCCGGCCCCAGCACGGGCCGGGTGGCGTGCTGACGTCGAGCTCGACGTTGTGCTCGATCGCGCGCAGCTCGAACTCGGCCGCGACGGCCCGGCACAGTTCGGCCAGCTCGACCGGCTCCTCGCGCAAAGGCACCGCCGCGTCGAGACGGCTGAGGTCCAGCAGCTCGGTGGCCAGCCGCGCCAGCCGGCGCAGCTCGCGCCGGGCGCTCGCGACCTGGCGGCGCGCGTCGGCCTGATCGAGGTTGTCGGCGCGCAGGTCGTCCTCGAGCAGCTCGATCGTGCCCTGCAGCGACGTCAACGGCGTGCGCAGCTCGTGCGACGCCGTGGCCACGAACGAGCGCCGCGCGGCCTCCTGGCGGCGCAGCTCGCGCTGCATGGTCGCCAGCGCGCGCGCGAGGTCGCCGACCTCGTCGAGGCCGTCGTCGTGCGGGGTCGGCGCGTCGGGCCCCTCGCGGGCCACGCGCACCGCCGCGGCGCGCAGGCGGGCGAGCCGGCGGCCGATGGTGGTGGCCAGCAGGATGCCGAGGACCACCGCGACGAGCAGGCCGACGGTCGCGGCGGCCAGCACGGCGTTGCGAACCTGGTGGACGGCGGTCGTGACGTCCGTGAGCTGCTTCTCGGTGACGAGGACGAACAGGCCGGGCAGGCCCTTGACGGGATCGAGCGAGTTCTTCTGCGAGACGAAGAGCGGCTCGGTCACGATGACCTGGTTGCCGCGCCGAACGGTGCGCGGGACGGGGTCGGCGATCGCGCGCAGGATGTCGTTGCGGGGCAGCGCGCTGCCGGCGACGTCGGTGTCCACGATCGGGAGCGTGTCCGGCACCGCCTCGGTGAGGATGACGCGCGCGTCGGTGCGTGCGCGCAGCGTGAAGGCGCGGTTCTGCAGGCTGTCGCGCAGGGCCTGGAGGCGGTCATCGCGGGGGGCCTTCTGCGTGCGGCCGAGGATGCCCTCGATCTGCTGCTGGAACAGCAGCGCGTCGGTCTCCGTCGCGTTCTTGAGGTCGCCCGACGCCTGATCGGTGAGGCGGCTCTGCAGCGGCGGCAGCAGCGTCAGCGCCGCGACGCCGAGGGTCACCGCGGCCGTGAGGACCAGCGCGGCGAGCAGCCGCGGTCGCAGCCCATAAGCCCGGCGCCTGGTCATTGCTCGCGGAAGCGGTAGCCGGCGCCGCGGACGGTGAGGATCAGGCTCGGCTCCTCCGGGCGTTCCTCGAGCTTCTCGCGCAGATGCCGGATGTGGACGTCGATGGCGCGCGGGTCGCGGTAGGCGCTGTCGCCCCAGATCGCGCGCAGGAGCTCCTGGCGCGTGAACAGCTTGCCGGGGCGCTCCATGAGACAGGCCAGCAGCTCGTACTCGCTGAAGGTCAGGCGCACGGGCGCGCCGCCGACGGTGACCTGGCGCTCGCGCTGGTCGATGGTCACGGGGCCGACCGCGCGTACGCCGTCGACCACGCGGCCGTGGGCGCGGCGCAGGACCGCGCGGATGCGGCTGCGCAGCTCGGCGAGGCCGAACGGCTTGGTGACGTAGTCGTCGGCCCCGGCCTCGAGCCCCTGGACGACGTCGGCCTCGCTGTCGAGCGCCGTGAGCATGATGATCGGGACGACCGCGCGGCGCTGGCGCAGGGCGCGGGCGACGTCGTGACCGGCCGGACCGGGGCCCAGCGCGACGTCGAGCAGGACGACGTCGAAGTCGTGCTCGGTCGCCTGCGTGATGGCGGCCTCACCGTCCGCGACCGCCGTGACGCGATGCCCCTCGCGCTCGAAGGAGCGCGTCAGCATCTCCCGCAAGGGTTCGTCGTCATCGACAACTAGGATGTCCAGCGCTGAAGAGGCCTGCACGCCCCCCCAACGGTACCGGCCCCCACCCGACCCGGATGCGCCCCGGACATTCGTCCAGCGGATCGGACAGTCGTCCATCCGCCTCCCACAAAACCGTTTACGTCGTATCGTCCCCAGGACTCACCGGAGGAAGGACCCCCCAAAGCATGCTCGCTCGCATGGCCAGGATGGCTACCGTTGCTGGGCTGGCCTTCGCGTTCGCGTTGGCGGCGCCGCCGGCACACGCAGCGACGCAGACGGCATTCGTCTACGCCACAAGCTCGAACCCCACGCTCGCCCGGTACGCGATCGGCGACGGGGGTGTGCTCGACGCGCTGGGGCCGCCGGCCCCTGGGCTGGCGACGTCGACCGGCATCGCCGCGAGCCCCAACGGACGCACGCTGTACGTCGTCGATCAGCCGACCGACGACGTCTCGCAGTACGCGATCGCCGACGACGGCACGCTGACGCCGAAGTCGCCGGCCACCGTGAGGACGGGCACGACGCCGTTCGGGATCGCGGTCGCGCCCGACGGCCGCCACGTCTACGTCACCAACCAGGACGGCAACTCGATCTCGATCTTCGCCGTCGCCGCCGACGGCGCCCTCGTCCCCGGCACGACGCGTGTCGACGCGGGTTCGGGCCCGGTGCAGATCGCCCTCTCGCCCGACGGAACGAGCGCGTACGTCACCAACGCGGGCGACGACGGCACGATCTCGGAGTACGACGTCGATCCGGCCGACGGTGGTCTGAAGGCCAAGCGCCACCCGATCAAGGCGGCGGGCGTCCCGTTCGCCATTGCCGTCAGCACTGACGGCCGCAGCGTCTACGTCACCAACCGCCAGCGGTCCGGGTTCGTCCGCGAGTACTCGGTGGGTGCCGGCGGCGAGCTGACGCCGATGGCGGCGGACACCGTGCCCGCCGGCACGCGACCCGCCGGGATCCTCGCCACCGCGACGGGGGTCTACGTCAGCAACTTCGCCGACGACACGCTCACGCACTACACCGCCGGCGCGGACGGCGCGCTGACGGCCAAGACGGACGTGTCCACGCCGCACAACCCGTTCGGGATGACGCTGTCGCCCGACGGGCACAGCCTCTACGTCGCCGGGTACGGCGCGGGCAGGGTCGGGCAGTACGACGTCGGCGCCGACGGGGCACTCACCGCCAAGGCGCCGTCGGACGTTGCCGCGGACACCCGCCCGCTGGCGATCGTCGCCGTGCAGCCGCTCGAGCAGCAGCCGCCCACCGTCGACCTGCGGACGCCCGCCGACGGTGCGCAGTTCGACCAGGGCACCGAGGTCGCGGCGGACTACTCGTGTGCCGACGAGGGTGGCTCGGGCCTGACGTCGTGCACGGGTGACGTCGCCGACGGCGCCGCCCTCGACACGTCGACGCCCGGCACGTTCAGCTTCACCGTCATCGCTCGCGACGGCGCCGGCAACGAGACGACGGTGACGCACGGCTACACCGTCGTCGCGAAGGAATCCGACATCGCGTTCGGGGGCTTCGTCGGCCCGATCCAGGATGGCAGCGCCGTCCGCGCGGGGAGCGTCGTGCCGATCGCGTTCTCGCTCGGCGGCTTCCACGGGCTCGACGTGCTGGCCGACGGCTCGCCGAGCAGCGTGACGGTCGACTGCCGTCACCCCGGCTACGCGACGGGTGGCCGCCCCGCCCAGTCCGACGACGGCCTGCAGTTCGACGAGGAGAGCGGCAACTACACGTTCGCGTGGCAGACACGCAGCTCGTGGGCCGGGACCTGCCGCGCGTTCCTGGTCACGCTGCGCGACGGCAGCGTCGAGCGGCTCGTCGTCAGCTTCCGTTCGACGTGCTGGTACTGGCGCCCGTGGCGCCACCATTGGTGACGTCGCGGCCCTCGCGGCGCGCCGCGGCCCGGCGGCGCAACTGCTCGTGCTCGACCTGGCGCTTGAGCTGCTGCAGCGATCGGCGCAAATGGCCGCGCACGGTCGGCGCGGCCACCTGCTCGGCGACCCAGCCGAGGATGCCCGAGCCGGCCACGCCGTAGGCGAGGCGCAGCTCGACGTGCGTGTGGTCCTTGGGCCGCGCGCGCAGGCGCCAGCGCCCGCGCTGGTCGACGCCGGTCACCGAGCTCCAGGCGAGGTCGCACTCCTCGTCCCACTCGACCACCTCGACCAGCCCGCCGACCTCCGCTGAGCCGACGCGCATGAGCGTGCGATAACGCGCGCCCAGGCCCGTGGCGTCATCGCCGGCGACTTCCCATCGTGTGACGCCGGCCATGAAGTGCAGGTAGCGCCCGGGATCGACGATGAACTCCCACACCGTCGCCCGCGGCGCGGCGATGTCGATGTCGGCCTGAACCCTCATCCGAGCACGGGCACGCGGCGCTCGGCGGCCAGCGCGTCGAGCGTCTCCTGCATCAGCCGCACGACGTGGTCGTAGGCCTCCTCGACGTCGACGTCGAAGCCGACCTCGTCGCGCAGGCGGATCGGCGGCAGCGCCTCGATAGTGATCTTGGCGGGAAGCGGGATGTGGCCGAGGAAGTCGCCGACGTTCAGGCCCCACGGCGCGGCGAGCGAGATCGGCAGCACCTTCAGGCGCAACAGCCTGTCCAGGCCGAGCAGCCGCGAGAGCGTCTCGCCGCGGCTGAGGAACAGCGCGGTCTCCTGCCCGCCGATCGACACGATCGGGACGATCGGCACATCGTGGTCGAGCGCGAGGCGCACGAAGCCGTGGCGGCCGGCGAAGTCCACCCGGTTGCGCTCCCAGACAGGGCGGTGGACCTCGTGGTCGCCGCCGGGGTAGACGAGCACCGCGGCTCCCGAGCGGAGGGCCTTCTCGGCGTTGGCGGGCGACGCGGCGACGGTCCCGAACTTGCGCAGGAAGCCCAGGCCGGGGAACGAGAGCACGAGGTTGTGGGCGAGCTGGTAGAAGGGTCGCTCGACGCCGAAGTAGGCGCTGAAGGCGAGCGTGAAGACAGTCGTGTCGGGCGTCAGGTTGCCGCCCGAGTGGTTGCCGACCAGCAGCACTGGGCCCTGCTCGGGGATGTTGCCCAGGCCCCGGACCTCGCCGCGGAAGTACAGGCTGGACAGCAGCCACAGGCGCGGCAGCGACTCGCGGATGTAGTCCGGATCGCGCTCGTCGAGATCGGCCGGCGGGACGCGCCGCGTGACCTGGCCCGCGAGCGCCTTGGCCAGCCGTGCGGGCAGCGGCCCGAGGCCGGGAGGGTCCTGCTCGCGGCGCAGGCGGCCGTCTCCGACCGGGTTGGTGCTGTGGCCGTTGCGCGTGGTGGTGGCGCCCATGGCCGACCCGATCTTAGGAGATCGGACGCGGGGGGCGGGTGGGACCCCATCGCGGCCACTTGGCCGCCTCCGGCCCCGCGAGGGTCTCAGCAGATCGTGGCCGGCGGCCCCGCCACGACCTCGAAGGCGTCGCCCGGGATCGGGTGGCGCTGGTTGATGTCCTCGATCGTCTGCGTCCACCGGCGGTCGGTCGTACCGGTGATGAACATCGACGACCCCTGGTCGGCGAAGATCAGGCCGTAGCGCTTGAGGGCGCGCACGATGGCCAGCGCGGGGCCGCGGTAGGGGGTTTCGTCGAAGGACGCCTTCAGCCGCCAGCGCGAGCCGTACGGCGGTGCGGACGGGTCGGTCGTCGTGCCGCAGTGGCCGGCAGGCGCCTGCCAGGCGCGCCGCGCGCTCGGCAGGGTGAAGCGCAGGGCGTGACGGATCGTGCCGGAGGCGGCCTCGTCGTAGCGCAGCAGGCCGGGGAAGATCGGCAGGCCGGCGGCGTCGGCCGAGGTCCAGCCCGCTGGGCGCCGGGCGTTGCGCGTGAGGTCCCAGCGTGCCGAGGACGACACCTGCCACGACGCCCCGCCGTTGCCGCGCACCGCGTTGTAGAGCTCGTAGTCCACGCAGCGCCCGCGCTGGATGACGATGACGTGCCGGTCGCCCGAGGCGGGGTTCGGCTGTCCCGCGGGCGCGCCTTCGATCGGCGCCGTGGGCGGGATCGGGAACGGCCCGTGGTCGCTCTCGTCGCCGTAGTCGGCGCCGTCGGTCCCGAAGGTGATCGGCACGCGGCGCTGCGCCGGGCCGACGATGCTGTAGGGAATCCCGTACTCGGACTGGGTGTCGCCGAAGTCCAGGTGGACGTCGTGCCCGGCGGCCTGGGCGCCTACCAGGGTGGCGGACTCGGGCGCGAGCGGTGCGTGGCTGATGTCGGTGTTCCACGCGCTGTCGGCCGGGAAGACCGGGCAGCCGGCGACGATCGGCCCGTTGGTCACGACGAACGGCGCGCCGGTCGAGCAGACGCGGCCGCGGCACGCGCGCAGGCGGTGGCGTCCCTCGGCGAAGCGCTTGCGCAGGCTCACGCGCGTGGTCGCGCGATCGATCGTTGCCACGCGCCGCCCGTCGATGGACAGCGTCTGGGGCAGGCGACCGGTCACGTGCACGTGCAGGGTGCCGTGGGGCCTGATGCCGACGGGCGCGACGCGCACGGCCGCTCCGGCGGGCGCGGCGCCGAACAGCACCGCGAGCGCGAGGGCCAGCGCGGCGCGGCGCATGCTCACGCGGCGCGCGCGCGTGGGGCGCCGAGGGCGTCGATGCGCGCGAAGAACCGGCACAGCAGGCCGATCGTCTGCTCGGACCGCTCGACCTGGGGGACGTGGCCGCAGTTCTCGAGCACGATCTGCTCGGCCGCCGGGAGCCATTTCGCCACGTGGCGCTGGAAGCCCGGCGGGATCAGGCGGTCGTACGAGCCCCACACGAACAGCGCGGGCGCCTCGAGCTCGGACAGGCGCGGATAGAAGCCGCCGCGTCCGAACGGGCGGTCGAGGTAGATGTTCCGCGCCGACGTGAGGAAGGCGAGGCGCGCGCCGGCGCTTGCGTAGATGCGCTGGAACTCGTCGACGACGACGTCGGCCACGCTCGGATCGACCTGATCGGGATCGGCGAACAGGCTCCAGAACTGGCGCGCGACGCGGGCGCGGCCGAAGTTGTGGGGCAGTAGGCCGAACTCCGGGCGCAGCAGCCGCACGATCGGGTGCCAGTCACGCTTGACGAAGGCCACCGCGGGTGCCAGCAGGGCCAGCCCGGCGACCCGCTCGGGCGCGCGCAGACCGATCTCGATCGCCACGCGCCCGCCCATCGAGTTGCCGACGAGGTTGGCGCGGCCGACGCCGAGCGCGTCCATGACCTCCACCACGGTGTCGGCGAACCAGCGCGCCGAGTACGGCCCGGCGATCGGCTTGGACGAGCTTCCGAAGCCAGGGAGGTCAAGGGCGTGCACGCGGTAGCCGGCGCGGGTGAGCGCGCCGGCCGTGTCGAAGAACGAGGCCTTGGTCGCGCCGAGACCGTGAATGCACACGACGTCCGGCCCTTCGCCCATGGTCAGCGTCGACACACGGCGGCCGGGCAGCCTGACCTCGTGGACGCGCAGCAGCGGCGGGCGGCCGTTGGGCAGGCGGAAGAGCCCCTCGAAGCCGATCGCGAGGTCGACGTCGCCGCGCGCGTAGAGCTGGCGCTGCCAGAACGCCTCGACGCCGGACACCGAGCCTTCGCGCAGGGCCAGCCAGGTCGCGGCGTCGGTGCCGATGACCACGTCGGGCTCGCGCCGCGTGCAGCCCTTGCGCACGCGGGCGCCGTGCGCAGTGCAGCGCACCTCCCACGTGCGCCCGACGTCGCCCAGACGGACGTGATAGGTGGCGTCGAAGCCGTCCGGCGCGCCCAGGTAGCGCTCGGGCAGCGTGCGGAAGGCCTCGTCGAGTAAGGCCAAGCGCCGGGAGTGGGGCACCTCGCCGGGCATGGTAGGAGACCTTATACCCGGGTCCGGCAGGCTGCCGGACCCGCCGTCCGTAGCGTCCCGGCACCGGGCCTGCACCTTGCGTAGATTGCGGTCGGATGGCCCGCGAGATCCGCCTCCACGACACACGCACCGGGACCAAAGTCGTGCTCGAGCCGCGCGACCCCGGTCGCGTGGGCATCTACTCGTGCGGGCCGACGGTCTACAACCGCATCCACGTCGGCAACGCGCGGCCCTACGTCGTGCCCTCGCTGCTCAAGCGCTTCCTCGAGCACGAGGGCTACGAGGTGACGTTCGTGGCCAACATCACCGACATCAACGACAAGATCTACGACGCGGCGCGGCCGCTCGGCGTGCCCAGCGCGCAGCTCGCGCGCGAGATGACCGACCACTACCTCGGCGACACCGAGGGGCTCGGACTCGGGCGGCCCGACCGTGAGCCGCTGGCCTCGGAGACCATCGGCCCGATCGTCGAGCTGATCGCAACGCTGCTCGACAACGGCTCGGCTTACGCGGTGCAGGGCGATGTGTACTTCCGGGTGCGCTCCGATCCGCAGTACGGCACGCTCAGCCACCGCTCGGTCGACGACATGGATCAGGGGGAGGGCGTCGAAGGCGCGGAGCTGAAGGAGGATCCGCTCGACTTCGCGCTGTGGAAGGCCCAGAAGCCGGGGGAGGACACCGCGTGGGACGCGCCGTGGGGGCGCGGCCGCCCGGGCTGGCATATCGAGTGCTCGGCGATGGCCGAGGAGGTGCTTGGCGTCGGGTTCGAGATCCACAGCGGCGGCAACGACCTCACCTTCCCGCACCACGAGAACGAGGCTGCACAGACGCGCAGGGCGCGCGGAACCGAGCTGTCGCGGATCTGGATGCACAACGGGATGCTGCAGATGAGCGGCGAGAAGATGGCCAAGAGCGTGGGCAACATCACCTCGCTTGCAGAGGCGCTGGCCGAGCACGGCCGCGACGCGGTGGTCATGTTCTTCGCCGGCGGTCACTACCGCCAGCCGATCCAGTTCGACGACACGACGATGGCCCAGGCGGCCGCCAACGTCCGTCGCGTGCGCGAGGCGGCGCGGCGCTTGGCGCCCGGGCCCTCGCCCGAGGACCTGGCGCCGCTGAAGGAGCGCTTCTTCGCCGCGCTGGCCGACGACTTCAACACGCCGGCGGCCTTGGCGGCGGTCTTCGATTGGATCAGGGAGGCCAACCGCCGCGACCCCGGCACGGGCGACGCCGACCTGCGCGAGATGCTCCAGATCCTCGCCTTGGACAACCTGCTCGACGCCTCGGCGGGCGACGGCGAACCCGGCGACGCCGCGCTCGCGCTGCTCGAGCGCCGCGAGGCGGCCCGCGCCGCGCGCGACTTCGCCGAGGCCGATCGCCTGCGCGACGAGCTCGCCGCCCAGGGCTGGCAGGTGCGTGACTCCGCCGACGGCCCCCAGCTCGTGCCGATCGGCAAGTGATCCTCTACGGGCGCAACCCGATCCGCGAGGCGCTGCGCGCGGGCCGTCGCCCGGTGCACCGGGTGTGGGCGACGCGCGGCGCCGCGGCCGAGCCGTGGCTGCGCGACGTCGACGTGCTCGAGGCGCGTCCGGAGGAGATCGCGGCGCGGGCCGGCAGCGAGGCGCATCAGGGGCTGTGCGCAGAGGCCGGGCCGTACCCGTACGCCGACGACGCGGACCTCTTGGGGCGCGTCGACCCGCTCGTGGTGGTGCTCGACGAGCTCCAGGACCCCCAGAACCTGGGCGCGATCTGCCGCACGGCCGAGTGTGTCGGCGCCGACGGGGTCGTCATCCCCGAGCGGCGCTCGGCGGACGTCACGCCGGCGGTCTGCAAGGCCTCGGCAGGAGCGGTCGAGCACCTCGCGGTCGCGCGCGTGCGCAACGTGGCCGACTTCCTGGCCGCCGCAAAGGAGGCGGGTTGCTGGTGCTACGGCGCGGCGGCTGACCGCGGCGCGGCTTCCTACCTCGAGCCGGACTACAGCGGTGGCTGCGTGCTGGTGATCGGCGCCGAGGGCCGGGGGCTGCGCCCGCGCGTGGCCGCGGCATGCGACCAGCTCGTCGCGCTGCCGCTGCGCGGACACGTGCAATCGCTCAATGCGAGCGCCGCGGCGGCGGCCCTGCTGTACGGGATCTTGCAGCGCCGACAGACCGCTTGACAGCGATCCATAAGTCTGAAAACCTCGCCTTTGCTGAGGCTCGACCTGAGGTTGAGTCGACTCTGGGACTTCATACAGCTGGCGCTCCGGGGAGGATTGCGCCACTGAGCACAATTCCGACCCCGTCGGCACGGCCGCCGACGGGTGCGAAAGGAACGCTCGTGGCCCGTCTTTCCCCGCATTCTCAGTCTCAAGTTCAGGTTGATGATGGGTACCTGATCGCGCTTGCCAAGCAGGGCGATCCGACCTCGTACGACCGTCTCGTCCGGCGCTACTACGGCTTCGTGCGCCTGAAGGCGTCGTCGTACTTCCTGGCCGGCGGCGACGGCGACGATCTCATCCAGGAGGGGCTCGTCGGCCTCTACAAGGCGGTCCGCGACTACCGCTACGGACCGCGAGTCGAGTTTTCGCAACTTCGCCGAGCTCTGCATCACGCGCCAGATCATCACCGCGGTCAAGACCGCGACGCGCAACAAGCACACGCCGCTGAACAGTACGTCTCGTTCTCGAGCACGCCGGCCGAGCGCCTCCGACGGCGAGCCGACGCTCGACGAGGTGATCCCGGGCCCGACCGTCCACGACCCGGTCAACCAGGTGATCTCCTCCGAAGAGCTCGCGCTCACTGGTCGCCTGCCTGTCCACCGCATGCTGTCTGACCTCGAGGCGCGCGTTCTGGCGCCTCTACCTCGACGGCTACTCCTACGAGCACGTCGGCGAACGCATCGGCTGCGACTGCAAGACGGTCGACAACGCCCTGCAGCGCGTCAAGCGCAAGGTCGGGGCGCACCTCGCCGCGCGCAACGTGCTGCTGTAATCCGAGGCCGTGAGCGGGCTCGAAGTCATCATCATCATCGTCGTGGTCGTCATAGTCCTACTTATTGTGGGAGGACTGGTGATCACCGGCCGGCGCAGCCGTGCGGAGGAAGGCGAGTTCCGCGAGGCGCTGCGCGAGGCCGATCAGGCGCTCGCGCTGGCCCGCGCCCAGGACCGCGGCTGGGACCGCGCACTGCTCGAGGCTGCGTGCCGCGAGGCCTTTGCCGCGCGCTCGCCCGTCGAGCCGCGCGAGCTGCAGCTCGTCAAGGTCGTCGATCGGCCCGGCACCGAGGAGGACGAGGCGCTGTTCCGCGTGATCACCGACGCCGGGTCGGAGGAGATCCGGCTCATGCGCGAGGGCGACGCCTGGGTGCCGGCGGGGCCGGCGCTCTAGCCACCGGGGGCGCCCCGGGCCTGCACTCGGGGCGGGCGGGTCCTGTCGATCGGACAACGCTCCTCGTCCGGGGACAAGCCCCGGCCGATGCCGTGTCCGACGCCACCCGCCCGATCAGCGTCCTTGCCCTGCCGGGCGCCATCGCCGGTGACGCTGTCCGCGGGCGTCACTGCCTTCGCGGCCGAAGCTCCTGCGCCGGGCTCGGGCGCTCGTGCCCTCCGCGAGCGTGTCGCGCGACCGTGGTCTGGCTCCGCTGTGGCGAGCCAACGGTGCGTCGGGGCTGTGCGCGGCTCCTGGATTCGTAAGCACGGCCGGACCGGTCTCCGTGCGCGGGCGGGGGCGCGCATGTACGGAAGCGCTAGCCTTCGGTGCGAGCCGAGTATCCGCTCGAGCGAAATCAGTGCCTAGCGTTTCTGCAGTCGTTGCCTCTGAGCACCCTCCGCGTCTCGCGGTGCACATACCCCGGAGGGGAACGAAGATGGCCACAGGAACCGTGAAGTGGTTCAACGACGACAAGGGCTTCGGCTTCATTACGCCGGATGACTCAGGCAAAGACCTGTTCGTTCACCACAGCGCGATTCAGGGCAGCGGATTCAGGTCGCTGCCCGAGGGCGCGAAGGTGAGCTACGACGCCGAGCAGGGCCCCAAGGGCCCGGCTGCGGCGAACGTGCAGACGCTCTAGCTCTAGTTCCGCGTCGCGGGTTTCCGCCGGCCTGCCTTGGCGGGTCGGCGGTACGCACCGGGCACGCGCCGCACTCGGGGCGCTCGGCATGGTGGTCCTTCATGCCGCCCGAGAGGGCGCGGTCATCAGGTCGAGGCTGCGCCGACACAACGACTGCTTGCGCGTCATCGACGTGCTCGGGAATCCACACGAAGGGACGGACACGGATGGCGTCGAGCTCCAAGAAGAAGACGACGATGAAGAAGTTGAACAGGGAGAACGCGGTCCGCGAGCGCCGGCTCAGGAAGCAGGCCAAGAAGAACGCGCGCAAGCAGGCGGCGACGGATGACGCGGGCGGGCCCATCGACACGCGCACCGGCGCCGACCGGTGATCGACGCTCGCCACGGCGGATAAGCCGCCCCGCGTCGGCCAACGGTACATCGTGCGTCGCGCCGACCGATACAGCGCCCTCGGGCCTTGAACCTGCCGTTCGGGCGCTACCGACACCTGACGGTTCTCCCGGACCCGTCGCCGGCCACCGACGACATGCACCCGTCGACGCGGCTTGGAGATGCTCGCTCCCGTCCGAGCTGTCGTCTGCCCGGGGATCGCTCGTGTGCAAGCGTCTCGTCCCACGCGAGTGTGTGCAACATGATTGGAGTCAGGAAGATCTTGCCGGCGACCTTGCTGAGTTGCCGGGCGAGAATGGGAAGCTCTCGATCGCAATGGGCGTCGCCGGGCGGGTCTCACCCAGCTCGGTCGGGGGTCACGGAGCGGTCAGGATCGCCAGCAAGCGCTCGATGACCGGGCGCACGCGGCGCTCGAAGGCAGGGCGCGGAGTCGTGACCTCCTCGAGGCGCAGCCCGTCGATGGCGCTGGCGAGGATGGCGGCGTCGGTGCGCGGGCTCGGCGAGCCGGCCGCGCGCAGCACGCGCTCGGCGAGGTCCTGCACAGCTTGCCCCCATGCGACGTGGATCGCCTGCAGCTCGGGGCGCCGAGCCGCCTCGAGCTGCAGGTGATAGCCGGCGCGGACGCGCAGGAGGCCCTCGCCCTGGACCTGCTCGGTCAGCCACCCGGCCAGCGCGCGGGCGATCGAGGGCACGTCGGGGTCGCTGAACAGGCGCTCGGCGTCGCGCGCGATCCGCTCGATCTCCAGCGCGGCCACGCGGCGCAAAGCCTCGGAGACGATCTCGTCCTTGGAGGCGAAGTGGTAGGTGGTCGAGGACAGAGACACCCCAGCCTCCCGCGCGACCGCACGGTGGGTGACGCCGTCGACGCCGTCGCGTCCTATCAGGCGGATCGTGGCCTCGATGATCGCGGCGCGGATGGCCTCGGGTCGCGGGCGGTCGGTGGCACTTGCCGATCTGTCCGTTGACAGTACAGCTGTACTGCAAAGGGCGCTACCATGCTCGTGCTCGCGGCGCGACGTCCGCGCGCTCTCGACGCTCGCTCATGCCCTTTCGTGTCCCAGAGACCGGCTTGCCCCGTCGCGGCTTCCTGGCCGCGGGCGCCGGCGCGTTCTTGTGCACGATCGGTGGCGAGCGCGTGTTGCTCCGCAACGCCGGCGACGCCGCCAAGGCGGATGCCGCCGCGCGGCGGGTCAAGCGCCCTCGGCGCGAGCGGCCGCCGAGCATCCCGAAGGACCCGGTGGACGACCATGAGCTTCCCCACGCCGCAGCCGCAGCCGGGCGGCCAGGCGCGCGAGTACTGGATCCAGGCCCGCCGCTGCGCTGGGACCCGGTGCCGACACCGCTCGCGACGAGTGGATGAAGATGCCGATCCCGTCGCCAGCGCAGTTCAGGGCCGTCTTCTACCAGCAGTACAGCGCCGGCTTCGCCGCCCCGATCGGCGCGCCCGCGATGCCCGGCCCGATTCTGCAGGCCGAGGTGGGCGACACGCTGGTGGTGCACTTCCGCAACGGCGACCACCACTTCGACCAGGCGCACACGATGCACCCGCACGGCGTGAAGTACACGCCCGATTACGACGGCTCCTACCTCAGCAACTTTACGCGCGCCGGCGGTTTCATAGCCCCGGTGACGAGTTCACCTACACCTGGGAGTGCGTGCCCGGCTCGGCGGGGGTGTGGCCGTACCACGACCACGGGCCGAACGGCACGATCAGCGTGGCTCGTGGCCTCTTCGGCTGCGTTGATCATCCGCGAGAAGGGCGCGAAGGTGCCGGACGTCGAGCAGGTGCTCGTGCTGCACCAGCTCGCGCCGCAGATCACCCACGCCGCCGAGGTCTTCCAATGCTTCAACGGGCGCGCGTTCGCCGGCAACACGCCGACGATCCGCGCCAAGGTGGGACAGGACGTCGCACTCCACGCGTACGGGGGCGACGCATGTTCCACACCTTTCACGTCCACGGGCACCGCTGGCTGAACGACGCCGGCGCACACGTGGACAATCCAACGCTCGGCCCGCACGAGGTGATCTCCGCCCGCTGGACGGAGGACAACCCTGGCCGCTGGCTCTACCACTGTCACGTGTTCAGCCACCAGGACGCCGGAATGGCCGGCTGGTACCTGGTCGAACCATGAACCGGAGGGAGGACCCAATATGCGCGTACTCGCGTATGCAGTAGTCGCGTCGCTGGCCGTGGCCGCACCCGCGGTCGCCGCGACCTATCCGCCGCCGGCCAATCCGCCCGGCGTGCAGAAGGCGCCGAAGGGCCCACACCACACGCTCAAGGTGGGCAAGAAGGGCAGCAAGTACACGACGATCCAGGCCGCGGTGAAGGCCAAGGCCGGCGACACGATCCGCGTCGCGAACGGCACCTACAAGGGCCAGGTCGAGATCGCCGGATCGGCAAAGCGCTACATCCAGGTGGTCGGCAACGTCAAGCACCCGGAGAAGGTCATGGTCGAGCTCGAGGGCAAGCACGGCCCGCGCAGAACGGCTTCTACGTCCACGACGCCGACCAGGTCCGGGTCGCCGGCTTCCAGGCCCAGCACTACAAGGCCAACGGCTTCTTCGCGCTCAACGTGAAGGGCTACAAGTTCGACCACGACAACGCCAAGTTCGGCGGCACCTACGGCCTCTACGCGTTCAACTCCTATGGCGGCGTGATGAGCGAACTGACGTGGGCGCGTGGAACAACGACGCCGGCTTCTACATCGGCCAGACGCCGAAGCAGACGAAGCCGACGCGCTCGATCGCCACGAACCTGAAGGCGTACGGCAACGTGATCGGCTGGTCCGGCACGAACATGCGCTACGTGACGATCACCAAGTCGCAGTTCTGGAACAACGGCACCGGGATCATCCCCAACGCCAGGACACGGAGAAGTTCCCGCCGGCCGAGGACAACGTGATCTCGAACAACGACGTGTTCTGGAACAACTTCGACTACTACAAGGGCGCGCCGTTCAAGAAGGGCAACACTCTCGTGGCGGGCACGATCCCGTACCCGATCGGCGTCGGCATCCTGCTCTTCGGCGGGCGCGGCAACACAGTCCAGGGCAACCGGGTCTACGGCAACTGGCTGAACGGCATCGGCGCGGTCGAGGCGATCACGCTGAAGGAGCCCAACCTGCAGCTTCTGAGCGGCAATTCGGTGACGGGAAACACACTCGGCGCCGGGGGTACAGATCTGAACGGGTATGACCTGTTCTACGACGGTGACGGCTCGGGCAACTGCTTCGGGTCGAACACCGGCGTGACGACCGTGTTCCCGACCGACGGATCCACGTTTGCGGCCTGCCCGTTCACGGGCGCGAACACGTTCGACAAGCCCGCCCAGGACCAGGCGGTCGGCTGGGTACTGGCGCCGGACCAGGAGGCGGCCTGGCAGCGGCATCCGCACGCCGCCAAGCCCGGCTACACCCCGCTCGAGCACTACACCAAGTGATGCGCCTTCTCGCTTTCGTCCTCGCCGGTACCGCGGTCTTCGCCGCGGCACCGGCGCTGGCCGGCACGAACGCGGCCGGCCACACGCCTCAGAAGAAGAAGGTCGAGGTCTACGACAACTACTACGGCCCGAAGAAGCTGACCGTGAATCCGAAGTCGCGGATCACGTGGCAGTGGAGCGAGGACTCGGCCGACGTCCACGACGTCAAGCTGATCTCCGGCGCCCGAAGGGCTTCGAGAAGCTCCAGACCGAGCCGGGATCGGCGGGCTACGCGTACTGAAAGACGCTGACCGAGCCGGGGACGTACAAGTTCATCTGCACCTTGCACGAGGAGGACAACATGCGGATGACCATCGTCGTGCGCCACTGAGCTGCTGGGGGGCGGCGCTGAGGCCGCCCCCTGCGCTCACCCTACGGCCTGCTACCCGCCGAGCGACGCGCCGCGCGCAACGGCGCCCCGAAAGACCACCCGCCGGGTGATCTGGAACTTGTGGATCTCGTAGCCGCCCGCGACGGTCGCGTTGCCCTTGTACTTGAAGCGAATCCGGTACGTGCCCAGATGCGTGAGCCGGAAGCGCTTCGAGAACCGGTGCTTGCGGATCTTCACGGTCCCCAGCGAGCGGAACTTGTCCTTCGAACCACGCTCGATCGCGATGTTCACGCGACCGGTCGCCCCGGTCGCCCGGATCACGGTGGTGAAGCGATAGCTCGGCCCCCGCGAGTCGGTCCAGGTGAACTTCTGCAGGTCGA